>NZ_RSEC01000005.1 GCF_003937945.1 Amycolatopsis eburnea | reverse complement strand
CGGGTCAGCAGGTTGCCCCGGCCCGGCGGCATCGCGCTCGGCTTGATGTTGCCGACCAGCGCGCCCTCGTCGCGGGAGCCGTTCATCACCATGCCCGGCGCCGCGATCTCCTTGAGCTTGCCGATGATCGGGTCGTACATCGCCTTCGACGCGCCACCGGTGCGCCGCACGACCACCAGGTGCAGGCCGACGTCCTTGGCTTGGGGCAGGAAGTCGGAGATCTTCCGCAGCGGGTTGGTCGTCGACGTGGCCACCAGGTCGTAGTCGTCGACCAGGATGAACAGCTCCGGGCCCTTCCACCAGGACCGCGTCTTCAGCTGTTCCTGGGTGACGTCCGGGCCCGGCAGGCGCCGCGTCATCGAGTTGAAGACGTCGCCGACCATGCTCTCCAGCTGGTTCGCCGACACCGCGTACCCGAGCAGCGCGTCGCCCTGGATGAACCCCAGCATCGTGCGCCGGTAGTCGACCAGCAGGATCAGCGCTTCCTGCGAGGTGTAGCGCTCCGAGATGCCCCGGGCGATCTGCCGCAGCAGGTTCGTCTTGCCCGACTCGCCGTCCGCGAACGCGTAGAAGTGCGGCTCGGCGTTGAAGTCGAGGTAGATCGGCTGCAGGTCTTCCTCGTTGACGCCGATCGGGACCAGCTTGGAGTCCCGCGCGGTGTCGAGCTTGAGGACGTCCTCGTAGGTGATCATCTCCGGCAGCAGGCGGACCTGCGGCGCGACCCGGCCGCGCCAGGCGCCCTTGATCTTCGCCACCGCGTCCGCCACGCCCGACGCGATCGTCTCCGGGTCGCTGGACCCGTCGATGCGCGGGAGGCCGCCGAGCATGTGCAGCTTCTCCCGGGTCAGGCCCCGGCCCGGCCGCCCGGCCGGGATGTTCACCGCGACCCGGCGGTCGATGTCGGACTCGGTCGGGTCACCCAGGCGCAGCTCGAACCGGGTGCCCAGCATGTCCTTGATCGCCGGCCGGATGTCCGCCCACCGGTTGGCCGCGACGATGACGTGCACGCCGTAGGACAGACCCTGCGTGGCCAGCCGGGTGATCGTGGTTTCCAGCTCTTCGAAGTCGTCGCGCAGCGCGCGCCAGTTGTCCACGATCAGGAACGCGTCGCCGAACGGGTCCTGGTCCGGCCGGATCTCGCCGCGCCGCTTGCGGTTGCGGAACTCGGTCATCGAGTCGATGCCCATCGCCCCGAACCGGCCTTCCCGCTCGGTGAGCAGGGTGGTCAGCTCGGCCACGATCCGGCGGGCCTTGTCCGGCTCGCGCCGGGCCACCGCGACGCCGCCGACGTGCGGCAGGTCGGCCAGACCGGTCAGCGTGCCACCACCGAGGTCCAGGCAGTAGAACTGCGCTTCCTCGGGGGTGTGCGTGAGCGCCATCGACATGATCAGCGTCCGCAGCATGGTCGACTTGCCCGACTGCGGGCCGCCGACGATCACGCCGTGCCCGGCCGCGCCGGAGAAGTCCGCCCACAACGGGTCACGCCGCTGCTCGTACGGCCGGTCGATGATGCCCAGCGGCACCTGCAGCCGCCCGTTGCCGAAGAAGCCGACCGGGGACAGGCCGCGGTCGTCGGTCGGGTTCAGGTTCGGCAGCAGCGTGTCGAGGGAGTTCGGGTCCTTCAGCGGCGGCAGCCACACCTCGTGCGCCGGCGGGCCCTGCCCGATCAGCCGCGAGACGATGACGTCCAGCTCCGACGGTTCGACCGCTTCCTCGGACTGCCGCTGCTCTTCCTTCGGCGCCTCTTCGATGAACTGCGGCTCGGGTTCCTTCGGCAGTTCGACGAAGTCCGGCACGAACAGCTGCGGCCGCTTGTCCGCGCGGACCACGGTCGCCGCCGGGCCGGCCACCTTGAGACCGGCCGGGCGGTACGGGCCCGAGACGTAGGACGCCTTGAACCGCACCAGGGTCGAGGTGTCGTACTTCAGGTAACCGCCACCGGGGACCGAGGGCAGCTCGAACGCGTCCGGCACGCCGATCGCGGCGCGGGACTCCGCCGCCGAGAACGTCTTGAGGCCGATCCGGTACGACAGGTGCGAGTCCAGGCCGCGCAGCTTGCCCTCTTCGAGGCGCTGCGAGGCGAGCAGCATGTGCATCTGCAGCGACCGGCCCAGCCGGCCGATGGCGACGAACAGGTCGATGAAGTCCGGCTTCGCCGACAGCAGCTCGGAGAACTCGTCACAGACGATGAACAGCGCGGGCAGCGGGTCGAGGTCGGCGCCGTTCTCGCGGGCCTTCTCGTACTCCCAGACGTTCTTGAAGTTACCGCCGTTCTTCAGCGCTTCCTGCCGGCGGTTCATCTCGCCTGCCAGCGCGTCCTTCATGCGGTCGACCAGCGTGACTTCGTCGGCGAGGTTGGTGATGACCGCGGAGACGTGCGGGGCCTTGTCCAGACCCAGGAACGTCGCGCCACCCTTGAAGTCGACGAGGACGAAGTTGAGCGTGGACGAGGAGTGCGTGGCCAGCAGGCCCAGCACCAACGTGCGCAGGAACTCCGACTTACCGGAACCGGTCGCGCCGATGCACAGGCCGTGCGGGCCCATGCCCTCGGCCGCGGCTTCCTTGATGTCCAGCTCGACCGGCTGCCCGTACTCGCCGACACCGAACGGGACGCGGTAGCGGTCGCGGATCGGCCGCGGCCGCCACGCCTGCTGGACGTCGAAGGTCATCGGGTCGCCCGGGAT
>NZ_RSEC01000057.1 GCF_003937945.1 Amycolatopsis eburnea | reverse complement strand
GATTGGGACGAAGTCGTAACAAGGTAGCCGTACCGGAAGGTGCGGCTGGATCACCTCCTTTCTAAGGAGCACAACACATCCCAGCCGGCAACGGTTGGGAGTGGCTGGGGCCTAGTCCTCGACTGTAGGACTGTCCTGGTTGCTCAAGGAATTGTGGAACTACTGGTTATGGTCGCTCTTGGTCGGCAATGCCTTGGTTAGTACTGCGGTTTACCGCGTGGAACGTTGAGTCGGCGCCGGGGAGGGTGGTTGTTCACATGCACACTGTTGGGTCCTGAGGCAACACGCCGAGGGGCTAGCGCCCCGGAAGCTGTTTGTTTCTGGTGTGGTGTTTGAGAACTGTAGAGTGGATGCGAGC
>NZ_RSEC01000056.1 GCF_003937945.1 Amycolatopsis eburnea | reverse complement strand
CCTGATCGTGTGATGAACAGGTGTTCGTATGGCCGGTAGTCTTGGTGTGTGGACAGAGAAGCGGTGTGGCAAGCGGATGCGGCGGCCTTGGCCGACCGTGTTGTTTCGCTGCTCACTGTGGTGCGGTCTGCTGAGGCGGAAATCGGTGCGTTGCTGGTGGAAATCGAGTCCCGCGGCGTTATGGAGCTGTTCGGATACCGTTCCACCGCACG
>NZ_RSEC01000055.1 GCF_003937945.1 Amycolatopsis eburnea | reverse complement strand
AAAGTGATATCCGGTATTAGACCTCGTTTCCAAGGCTTATCCCAGAGTGCAGGGCAGATTACCCACGTGTTACTCACCCGTTCGCCACTCATCCCCGGCCGAAACCGGTTCAGCGTTCGACTTGCATGTGTTAAGCACGCCGCCAGCGTTCGTCCTGAGCCAGGATCAAACTCTCCAACAATGAACAGTTCAATCGAGGCAAAATACTTGCTCTCAAAGGAAACCCCGACGAGGGGGTTTCAAATATAAGCTCTACTGGCTTAGTTCACTAGCACACTGTTGAGTTCTCAAGCAACACACCCCGAGTTCACCGCGTTCCAGCGGCTCGCTCGAAGCGAGTCATTCCTAGCAGTTTTTGGTGGGACACCCACTCAATCGCGATCCGCGAGAGCTTGGTTCGTGTCCCGGCGGCCACCCGGTTTCCCTGGCGACTTGGAGAACTTTACACCCCCTCCAAGGGCCCGAAACAGGGGGGTCCCTTAACCGCGTTCCCGCAGGTCAGGGCCCTGTTTCGGACCTCCGGGGGCCGGTCAGCCGCCGAGGGCGACGCCGGCGACGTTCCGCTTGCCCTTGCGGACGACGAGCCACTTGCCGTGCAGGGCGTCGCCCGGGGCCGGCTTCCACTCCTCGTCCGCGATCTTCACGTTGTTGACGTACGCGCCGCCCTCCTTGAGCGTGCGGCGCGCGGCGCCCTTGCTGTCCACCAGTCCCCCGGCCAGCAGCAGGTCGACGATCGTCGGCTCGCCCGACGGGTCGACCTTGCCGTTCGGGACCTCGGCCATCGCCGCGTCGAGGGTGCGTTCGTCCAGGTCGCCGAGCTCGCCGCGGCCGAAGAGGGCCTGGCTCGCGTTGATGACCTGCCGGGTCTGCTCCTCGCCGTGCACCAGGACGGTGAACTCCTCCGCCAGCCGCTTCTGCGCGGAACGCAGGTGGGGGCGCTGTTCGGTGTCCTCGGCCAGCGCGGCGATCTCCTCCTGGCCCAGGAACGTGAACATCCGCAGGTAGCGGATGACATCAGCGTCACCCACGTTGACGAAGTACTGGTACCAGGCGTACGGCGAGGTCATCTCCGGGTCGAGCCAGAGGTTCCCGCCACCGGTGGACTTGCCGAACTTGCGGCCCTCCGCGTCGGTGACCAGCGGCGCGGTCAGCGCGTGCACGCCCGCGCCGTCGGTCCGGCGGATCAGGTCGACGCCGCCGACGAGGTTGCCCCACTGGTCGGACCCGCCGACCTGCAGCTTGCAGCCGTACTGGCGGTGCAGCTGCAGGTAGTCCTGCGACTGCAGGAGCAGGTAGCTGAACTCGGTGTACGACATGCCGTCGCCTTCGAGCCGGCGCTTCACCGTCTCCCGGTTGAGCATGACGTTGATCGAGAAGTGCTTCCCGACGTCGCGCAGGAACTCCAGCGCGGTCTGCTGCCCGGTCCAGTTGAGGTTGTTCTCGACGATCGCGCCGGTCGGCGAGTCGTCGAAGTCCACGAACCGCTCGAGCTGGCCGCGGATGCGCCCGGCCCACTCGGCGACGACGTCGAGGGTGTTCAGCGTGCGCTCACCGGTGTCGCGCGGGTCGCCGATCATCCCGGTCGCGCCGCCGGCCAGCACGATGGGCCGGTGCCCCGCGCGCTGGAAGCGCTTGAGCATGAGCAGCGGGACCAGGTTGCCGGCGTGCAGGCTGGGCGCGGTCGGGTCGAAGCCGCAATAGAGCGTCACGGGACCCTGGTCGAGCTCGCGCCGGAGGGCGTCGATGTCGGTGGACTGCGCGATCAGGCCGCGCCAGGACAGCTCGTCGAGGATGTGTTCGCTCACGCCTGTAGATCCTCCCGCACCAGGTCAACCGACTAACTGGCGGGTCGCACCCGGCGCTTCCCGCCCCGCCGGTAGGTCGACACCGCGGGCGAGCCGTCGACCCAGAACCGCCACGGCGTCTCCATCGCCATCGCGACGCCGACGCGGGGACCGGAGCGGATCTGCTCGTCCGGCACCCGCTTGCCCGCGTACAGCCGCACCGGCGACGCCGGGTCGGTCAGGTCGACGCCGTTCTCCGCGCGGTCGATGCGCAGCACCGACGTGAGGATCGCCGGCCCCTTGGCCAGCTCGCCGGTCCCCCGGGCGTTCGGCCGCCGCTTGCGGACGACGTCGAGGCCGGTGACGACCTCGCCGGCTCGCAGCAGCACCGCGCCCGCGACGCCGTCGTGGGAGCCGACGATGTTCGCGCAGAAGTGCATCCCGTAGACGAAGTACACGTACAGGTGACCCGCCGGACCCCACATCACGGCGTTGCGCGGGGTCCGGCCGCGGTAGCAGTGCGACGCCGGGTCGTCTTCGCCGCGGTAGGCCTCGACCTCGACCAGCCGGACGCCGACGGTGCCGTCCGGACCGTCGGCTTCCAGGACCGAGCCGAGCAGCAGCCGGGCCAGGTCGACGGGATCGAGTGCCAGCTCCTCGCGCGTGAACAGCCGGTCGCTCAACACCACTCCCCTCGTCCCGGTGACCCGGCCGAGCCTAACCAGCGGGTCAGCCGAGCCACTGGCGGGCCGCGGTGACGCGCTCCTCCAGCCGGTCGCGCTGTTCGGCGACGCGCTCCGGCGCCGTCCCGCCCCGGGCGTTGCGGGACTTCACCGAGCCTTCGACGGTGAGGACCGCGCGCACCTCGGGCGTGAGCGCCGGGTTGATCTTCTCGAACTCCTCGTCGGTGAGCTCGTCCAAGCCGACGCCACGAGCCTCGGCGACGCGAACGCTTTCGCCCGCCGCTTCGTGCGCGACGCGGAACGGCACGCCCTGGCGCACCAGCCACTCCGCGATGTCGGTGGCCAGCGTGAACCCGGCCGGCGCGAGCTCGGCGAGCCGGTCGGTGTGGAAGGTCAGGGTGGCGAGCATGCCCGCGATCGCCGGGAACAGGAGCTCGAGCTGCTCGACCGAGTCGAACACCGGCTCCTTGTCCTCCTGCAGGTCGCGGTTGTAGGCCAGCGGCTGCGCCTTCAGCGTGGCGAGCAGGCCGGTGAGGTTGCCGATCAGCCGGCCCGCCTTGCCGCGGGTCAGCTCGGCGACGTCCGGGTTCTTCTTCTGCGGCATGATCGAACTGCCGGTCGCCCAGGCGTCGTCCAGCGTCACGTAGCCGAACTCGGCGGTGTTCCAGATGATCACCTCTTCGGCGATCCGGGACAGGTTGACCGAGAGCATGGCGACGGCGAACGCGAACTCGGCGACGAAGTCACGCGAAGCGGTGCCGTCGATCGAGTTCTCGACGCTGGTCGTGAAGCCCAGCTCCGCGGCGACGGCCTCCGGGTCGAGGCCCAGCGACGAGCCGGCGAGCGCGCCCGAGCCGTACGGCGACTCGGCCGTGCGGGCGTCCCAGTCCTGCAGCCGCGAGACGTCGCGAAGCAGGGCCTGGCCGTGAGCCATCAGGTGGTGCGCGAGCAGCACCGGCTGGGCGTGCTGCAGATGCGTGCGGCCGGGCAGGATCGCGTCCGGGTGCCGCTTGGCCTGCGAGACCAGCGCGTCGACGACATCCAGGGTGCCGGCGACGACCCGGCGGGCGGCGTCGCGCAGCCACATCCGGAACAGCGTCGCCACCTGGTCGTTGCGCGACCGGCCGGCCCGCAGCTTGCCGCCGAGCTCGGTGCCCGCCCGCTCGAGCAGGCCGCGCTCGAGGGCCGTGTGCACGTCCTCGTCCGCGATCGTCGGGGTGAACGCCCCCGACGCGACGTCCTTGGCCAGCGCGTCCAGCGCGGTCAGCATGCCCGTCAGCTCGTCTTCGGTGAGCAGGCCCGCCTTGCGCAGCACGCGGGCGTGCGCGCGGGAGCCGGCGATGTCGTAGGGCGCCAGCCGCCAGTCGAAGTGCGTCGACGCGCTCAGCGCGGCCATGGCCTCCGCCGGACCGCTGGCGAACCGGCCGCCCCACAGCTGGACCGGCTGCTCGTTCCCGCTCACTGTTCTCGCTTCTCCTCGGTTTTCAGGTGTTCAGGCGACCGTGATCCGGCCGTCGTACAGGACCAGGCGGACACTGGCACATCCGCGGCCGGTCCGCCGTTCGAGTGCGGCGCACGCTTCGCCGCGGCCGATCCGCTGCGCCTCGCCGCGCGCGCTCAGCATCCGGCGGGCTTCGGCGACGGAGACGGTCTCGCCGTCGATCGCCACCGGGATCCCGTGGTCGAAGGTGATCACGACCTCGTCCGGCGCGAGGAACTCGCCCTCGGCCGGGAAGATGTCGGCGAGAGCGGTCATGACGACCCTTCGTCCGCCGATCGCTGGGCGAGAGCGGCGAAGCGCTCCGCGAGTTCTTTGCCCGTCAGGGGTTCCCGGGCGATGACCGCGACCGTGTCGTCCCCGGCGATCGAGCCGACGACCTCCTCCAGGGCGGCCCGGTCGATCGCGCTGGCGAGGAACTGCGCCGCGCCCGGCGGGGTCCGCAGCACCATCAGGTTGCCGGACGAGTCCGCCGAGACCATCAGCTCGGCCAGCAGCCGGGAGAGCCGCGACGTCCCGCCCTGCACCCCGCGGACCGGGCTGCCGTCCTCGGGGATCACGTAGACCGGCGCCCCCGAGTCCGGACCGCGCAGCTTGACCGCGCCGAGCTCGTCGAGATCGCGCGACAGCGTCGCCTGCGTGACCTCGATGCCTTCGGCGGCCAGCAGCTTGGCCAGCTCGGTCTGGCTGCGGATGGTCATGGTGGACACCAGTTCGGTGATCCGCGCCTGCCGCCCCACCCGGCTGCTGGTCATCGCCGGCTCTCTTCGAAGAGCCAGACCAGCAAGGCCTTCTGGGCGTGCAGGCGGTTCTCGGCCTCGTCCCACACCGCGCTGGCCGGGCCGTCGATCACCTCGTCGGTGATCTCCCAGCCGCGGTGCGCGGGCAGGCAGTGCAGCACGATCGCGTCGTCCGCCGCTTTCTTGAGCAGCTCGGCGTTGACCTGGAGCGCCCGGAACGGCCCGACCCGGTCGAGGCCGTCGTTCTCCTGCCCCATCGACGTCCACGTGTCGGTGACGAGCACGTCCGCGCCGCCGACCGCCTCGTACGGGTCGGTGAAGACGGTGGCCGTGCCGCCGGTCTCCTCGCCCCGCTTCTTGGCGTCGAGCATGACCTGCTGGTCGGGCTGGAACCCGAGCGGCGAGACCACCCGGACGTGCATCCCGGCGGTGACCCCGGCGAGCAGCAGCGAGTGCGCCATGTTGTTGGCGCCGTCACCGAGGTAGACCAGCGTCAGCCCGGCGAGCTTCCCCTTGCGCTCCCGGATGGTCATCAGGTCGGTGAGCGCCTGGCACGGGTGGAACTCGTCGGTGAGCGCGTTGACCACCGGGATCGACGCCGCGGAGGCCATCGCCTCGATGCGCTTCTGGGCGAAGGTCCGCCACACGATCCCGTCGACGTACCGGGACAGCACGCGCGAGGTGTCTTCGATGGTCTCCTCGCGGCCGAGCTGCATCGAGCGGCCGTCGACGATCACCGGGTGCCCGCCGAGCTGGCTGATGCCGACCTCGAACGAGAACCGGGTGCGCGTCGAGTTCTTCTCGAAGATCGCCGTGATCGACTTGCCCGCCAGGGTCTTGGTGCCCAGCGGGTCGGCCTTCAGCGCGTCGGCGAGGTCGAGGATGGCCTTCTGCTCGGCGGGACTGACGTCGTCGTCGCGGAGGAAGTGGCGGAGCATCAGTCGGAGTCCTTCGTGGTGGAGTCGAGCGCGTTCGGGAGTGCGGCGAGGAAGCCTTCGACCTGCTCGCCGTCGAGCACGAGCGGCGGCGCGAGCCGGATCGTCTCCGGGGCGATCGGGTTGACGAGGTAACCGGCGTCCTGGACGGCCTTCGCGACCGCCGCCGAGACCGGCTGCTTCAGTGCGATGCCGAGCAGCAGGCCGGCCCCGCGCACCCCGGCGACCAGCGGGTGGCCGAGCGCCTCGACGCCGGCCGCGATGTCCTTGCCCAGCGCGGAGACGTGGTCGAGGAGACCGTCCGCGGCGATGGTCTTCAGCACGGCCAGGCCGGCGGCGCAGCACACCGGGTTGCCGCCGAAGGTCGTGCCGTGGTGGCCCGGCTTGAGCAGGTCGCCCGCCGCGCCGACGCCGATGACCGCGCCCAGCGGCAGCCCGCCGCCGAGGCCCTTGGCCAGGGTGATCACGTCCGGGACGATGCCGGCCTGCTGGTAGCCGAACCAGGTGCCGAGCCTGCCGATGCCGGTCTGCACCTCGTCGAGCACCAGCAGCGTGCCGGTGGCCTTGGTGATCTCGCGGGCGGCCTGCAGGTAGCCGTCGGGCGCCGGGAACACCCCGGCCTCGCCCAGCACCGGCTCGAGGAAGACGGCCGCGGTGTCGGTGTCCACGGCGGCCTTGAGCGCCGCGACGTCCCCGTACGGGACGTGCTCCACCCCGGGCACCAGCGGCTTGAAGGGGTCGCGCTTGCCGGGCTGGCCGGTGAGCGTCAGCGCGCCCATGGTCCGGCCGTGGAACGCGCCTTCGGCGGCGATCACCTTGGTGCGCCCGGTCAGCCGGCTGATCTTCAGCGCGGCTTCGTTGGCCTCGGCGCCGGAGTTGACGAACAGCACCCGGCCGTTGCCGGCGAGGCCGGCGACGTCGAGCAGTGCTTCGGCGAGCTCGACGGCGACCGGGTTGACGTACAGGTTCGAGGTGTGGCCGAGCTGCTTGATCTGCGCGGTGACGGCTTCGACGACCGCCGGGTGGGCGTGGCCCAGTGCGTTGACGGCGATGCCGCCGAGCAGGTCGACGTACTCCTTGCCGTCGGCGTCCCAGACCTTCGCGCCTTCACCGCGCACGAGCGTCAGCGCCGGGGTGCCGTAGTTGTCCATCAGGGCGGACTGCCAGTGCTGCTGGCCGTCCACATTGGACTTGAGGTCGGTCACGGGAGCTCCGTTTCGGGGAAGACCATGGTGCCGATGCCCCTCGAGGTGAAGACTTCCAGGAGCACCGAATGGGCGAGGCGGCCGTCGATCACGTGCGCCCGGCGCACGCCGCCGCGGATGGCGCGCACGCACGCCTCCATCTTCGGGATCATGCCGCTGGCCAGGCCGGGCAGCATGGTCTCGAGGCGGTCGACGCGGATGCGGTCGATCAGCGACGACCGGTCGGGCCAGTTCGCGTACAAGCCCTCGACGTCGGTGAGCACGACGAGCTTTTCGGCGCCCAGCGCGGCCGCCAGCGCGCCCGCCGCGGTGTCGGCGTTGACGTTGTGCACGACGCCCTCGACGTCCGGGGCGACGGTGGAGACGACCGGGATGCGCCCGGCGTTGACGATGTCGAGCACCGCGTCCGGGTTGACCTCGGCGACCTCGCCGACCAGCCCGATGTCGACCTGCTCACCGTCCACAGTGGCTTGCTTGCGCTCGGCGGTGAACAGCCGCGCGTCTTCGCCGGAGATGCCGACCGCGTACGGGCCGTGGGCGTTGATCAGCCCGACGAGCTCGCGGCTGACCTGGCCGGTGAGCACCATCCGGACGATGTCCATCGTCTCCGGCGTGGTGACCCGGAGGCCGCCCTTGAACTCGCCTTCGACGCCGAGGCGGGTGAGCATCGCCGTGATCTGCGGGCCACCGCCGTGGACGACGACCGGGCGCAGGCCGGCCAGCCGCAGGAACACCATGTCCTCGGCGAAGGCCGCCTTCAGCTGGTCGTCGATCATGGCGTTGCCGCCGTACTTCACCACCACGGTGGCGCCGTGGAAGCGCTGCAGCCAGGGCAGCGCTTCGATCAGGACCCCGGCCTTTTCGGCCGCCGTCGCGAGTCTTTCGTCCGCGGAAATCAGAGCCTCCTGGTTCATGAGGAGTACGCGCTGTTCTCTTCGACGTAACCGTGGGAAAGATCCGTGGTGTAGACGGTGGCCGCTTCGGTGCCGACGCCGAGGTCGACGACGATCTCGATCGCCCGCGCGGTGAGGTCCGCCGCGGTCCGGTCGGCGGCAGGCATGCCCTGGGCGAACAGGGTGACGCCGTTGATCGTGATCGACACCGTCTCCGGGTCGATCCGGGCCGGGACCCGGCCGAGCGCCATGGCGATCCGGCCCCAGTTGGGATCGGAGCCGAAGAGCGCGGTCTTGACCAGGTTGTCCTCGGCGATCGTGCGGGCGACCGCGATCGCGTCGGTCTCGGACTCGGCGCCCTGGACGGTGATGTTGACGTCCTTCGTGGCGCCTTCGGAATCCGCGCGCAGCTGCAGCACGAGGTCGAGGCTCACCTTGGTGAGCAGCTCGGTGAGTTCCAGTTCGGTCGGCTCGACCCCGCTGGCGCCGGACGCCAGGACCAGCACGGTGTCGTTGGTGGACGTGCCGCCGTCGACGTCGAGCCGGTCGAAGGTCACGCGGGTCGCCGCGCGCAGCGCCCGGTCGAGGGTTTCCTTGTCCACCACGGCGTCGGTGGTCAGGACCGAGAGCATGGTGGCGAGGTTCGGCGCGAGCATGCCCGCGCCCTTGGCGAAGCCGCCGACGCTCCAGCCGCCGTCGTGCTTCGCGAAGGCCTGCTTCGGTTTCGTGTCGGTGGTCATCACGCCGGTGGCCGCGTTCAGGCTCGCTTCGGCGCTCGCGTCCAGCGCTTTGAAGGCGGTGTCCACGCCGGACAGGACGGCGTCCATCGGCAGCCGCTCGCCGATCAGGCCGGTGGAGCAGACCGCGACCTCGATCGCGCCTGCCTGCAGGACTTCGGCGACCTTTTCGGCGGTGGCGTGGGTGTCCTGGAAGCCGCCGGGCCCGGTCGCCGCATTGGCGCCGCCCGAGTTGAGGACGACGGCCTTGAGCCGCTGCTGCTTCAGCACCTCCTGCGACCACAGCACCGGCGCGGCCTTGATGACGTTGCGGGTGAACACGCCGGCCGCGACGTCCAGCGGGCCGTCGTTGACGACCAGCGTGAGGTCGAGCGCGCCGGAAGCCTTGATCCCGGCGGCGACGCCGGCGGCGCGGAAGCCCTGGGGGCCGGTGACGGTCACGGTGCCACTCCTACGGTGGAAAGGCCGGTGGTCTCGGGGAGGCCGAGGGCCAGGTTCATCGACTGGACGGCACCGCCGGCGGTGCCCTTGGTCAGGTTGTCGATCGCGGCGACGACGACCAGGCGCTTCGCGTCGGCGTCGACCGTGACCTGCAGCTGGACGTTGTTCGAGCCGAGCGTCGCCGACGTCGTCGGCCAGGCGCCGGCCGGCAGCAGCTGGACGAACGGCTCCGCGTCGTAGGCCTTCTCGTAGGCCTCGCGGACCGCGGCTTCGTCGACGTCGCCCTTCAGCGGCGCGCTCGCCGTGGTGAGGATGCCGCGGGGCATCGGCGCGAGGACCGGGGTGAAGGACACGGTGACCCGCTCCCCCGCGACGGCCGAGAGGTTCTGCGCGAACTCCGGGGTGTGGCGGTGGGCGCCGCCGACGCCGTACGCGCTCGCCGAGCCCATCACCTCGGAGCCGAGCAGGTTCGGCTTGAGGCTCTTGCCCGCGCCGGAGGTGCCGGTGACCGCCACGACCGTGACGTCCGACTCGATCAGCCCGGCGGTGAACGCGGGCGCGAGGGCCAGCGACCCGCCGGTCGGGAAGCAGCCGGGCACGGCGACGCGCTTGGTGCCGGCGAGCCGCTCGCGGGCGCCGGGCAGTTCCGGCAGACCGTACGGCCACTGGCCGGCGTGCTCGCCGCCGTACCAGCGCTGCCAGTCGGCCGGGTCGGCCAGGCGGTGGTCGGCGCCGAGGTCGACGACCAGGACGTCCGGGCCGAGCTGCGCCGCGATCTCGGCGGAGTGCCCGTGCGGCAGCGCCAGGAAGACGACGTCGTGCCCGGCGAGGGTCTCCGGCGTCGTCTCGGCGAGGACGCGGTCGGCGAGGGGGACGAGGTGGGGCTGGTGGACGCCGAGTCTGGTGCCCGCGCTGCTGGCGGCCGTGAGTGCGCCGATCTCGACCTCGGGATGGGTCAGCAGCAGGCGCAGCAGTTCGCCACCCGCGTACCCGCTGGCTCCGGCCACCGCGATGTTCACCGTCATACGCATGATTATGCACGCCCTTGCAAGGCTAAACAAACAGGTTTACCGGGAAGTGGTGCCCGCCACCTTGGGATGCTGAGCGCATGACGGACACCCCGGCCCGGCTGCTCGGCCTCCTTTCGCTGCTCCAGACACCCCGGGAGTGGCCGGGCAGCGAGCTGGCCGGACGGCTCGGGGTCAGCCCGCGCACCATCCGCCGCGACATCGACCGGCTGCGCGACCTGGGCTACCCGGTCGAGGCCAGCCGTGGTGTCGCGGGCGGGTACCGGCTGGTCGCGGGCACCGCGATGCCGCCGCTGGTGCTCGACGACGACGAAGCCGTCGCGATCGCCGTGGGACTGCGGACCGCCGCGGGACAGTCCGTTTCCGGGATCGAGGAAGCGTCCGTGCGGGCACTGGCGAAGCTGGAGCAGGTGCTGCCCGCGCGGTTGCGCCGCCGGGTGGGCACGATCGGCACGGCGACGGTCGCCGTGGCGGCCACCGGGCCCGTCGTCGACCCCGCGCAGCTGACGGTGTTCGCCGGCGCGATCGCCAACCACGAGACGGTCCGCTTCCGGTACCGGGCGAACGACGGGGCGGAGACCCGCCGCCGGGCCGAGCCGCTCCGGCTGGTCGCCGCGGGGCGCCGGTGGTACCTGGTGGCCTACGACCTCGACCGGGCGGACTGGCGGGTTTTCCGCGCCGACCGCGTCCGCGACGCCCAGGCGACCGGCGGCCGGGTGGTCCCCCGGCAACCGCCCGCCGCGGACCTCGCGGCATATGTCCTCGACCGGCTCTACGACCTCGCGCCGACGTACCGCGCGGTGGCGGTGCTGGGCGAACCGGCCACGCAGATCGCGGGCCGGCTCGGCGTGGCGGCCGGCGAGCTGACCGACCTCGGGGACGGCCGGTGCCGGTGGCGGAGTCACGCGGACACCCTGGACTGGCTCGCGTTCCGGCTGCTGGCGCTGGGGTGCGCGTTCACGGTCGAGGAGCCGGTGGAACTGGCCGAACGGTTGAAGGTGCTGGCCGCACGGGCCAATGCGGCGGCGGGTGTGCCGGTGGACTGAACGGGACAGCGCCGCCTGACCGTGATGGGACGGCGGGCGCGCCCGTGCCACCATCGGGGCTCGTTCGGCCCGCTCCGGTGCCGGACGCTGCGCTCGTGCCAACCGGACGCCGCGGGCCGCGACCGAGGGGCCGCTTTCGGTCCGGTGGCGCACTCGAGACTGCCCCCGCGCTGGTGCTGGTTCGACGCGGACGGACACGGTCGACGGCCGCGCTCGCTCCCGCACCGCTCCGGCGCCGGCATCAGCCGGGCGTGCCGCAGCGGTTCGGCTGTTCGTCGATGGTCTGCTCACTGGATTTCTCCCCCCGCTCGGGGCGGTGGGCCGGTCCGAGGTGGACCGGCCCACCGCCGCTGGTCAGCTCGGCTCGCCTCCGTCCAGGTCCGTGCGCCTGCTCGGCGGTACGGGCAGGTAGCAGCCCGGGTTCTCCGGGTCGCAGCCGACGCGGGGCAGGCGGGCGCGGATGCCGCCGGGGGTGCGCTCGAACGACGTCGCGATTTCGGCGACGCTCTCGCCCGCGATCCAGCGGGCCTCCAGCTCCGCGTCCAGCTCGTCGTTCCACGGGCGCCCTTGCTGGGCGGGGCGGCCGGCGGATCTTCGCCGGGTCGGCCGGGCCGCGCCGGTCGCGGAGAGCAGCTCGTCCGCGACCAGGTCGGCGACCGTGGCCGCCACCGCGACGTCCAGGTCGAGGCTGCCCTCGACGACCGGTTCGCCGTCGGGACCGCCGGCTTCCAGCGTAATCATGACCTTGGGGGTCGGTTCGGCGCGGTCGACGTCCGTCCTGGTCGCGACCACGACGTGGTAGGTGGTTTCCTGTGCCCGGATCTCGGTCCGGCGCTGTTCGATGATCGACATGCCGCGAAGCTAGCGCGCACCCCCGACAATTTTCGGCCACGCGCTGCTCACGGCCGACTTCGCTCCGAAATTGTCGGGCCCCTCCCCTAACGTCCCGGGCAAGCACACCCCGTCACGAGGAGGCGACGATGAGACACCGGCGGACAAGACGGTGCCCCGGTCCGGACGAGCCGGACCGGGGCACCGGGTGGGACTTGCGGTCAGAAGTGCAGCAGCTGCGCGAGCGTGCTCTGCTTCTCCTGGGCCGCCTTCGCGGAGCTGTCCGACTTCTGCGCCGCGGCGCCGTCGGGCACCGGCGCCGGCACCGGGTCGCACTGGACGTCCGAGTGGTTGCCGGGCTGGCGCGTCGGCAGGGTGCCGGTGGCCAGGTAGTCGGCGATCCTGTCGTCCACACAGGACACCCCGGACAGCGAGCCGGCGTGCGTGGTGCCGCCCGGCGCGCTGATCAGGCTCGACTTCGGGAACCGCTTGCGGACCTCGAGGCTGCCGGCGTACGGCGTGGCGGCGTCGAGCTCTTCGCTGATGAGCAGCGCACCGGCCACCTTGCTGCCGTCGATGTTCACCGGCTTGCCCGCCTTCGCCGGCCAGAACACGCAGGGCGCGTTGAACCAGGCGTTGCCCCAGGTCTCGAACGGGGCCTTGAAGTAGGTGATCCAGTTGTCGGCGCGCCACTTGTTCCAGTTGGTCGGCCACTGCACGTCGGTGCACTGCACGCCGAGGTAGACGGCGAACCCGTTGTCGTCGCCCGGCGGGTTCGAGTCGTCGTAGAGCGCCTTGAGCGTCTGCCAGTCACCCTTGTGCACGTAACCGTCGAAGGCCTTGGCCATGTCGACCCAGCCGAAGACGTAGTAGCCGGCCTGCAGGAAGATGTCGGTCCACTCGTCGCCGCCGATGACCCCGCCCGCGGGGTTCTTGGCGAGCTTGCGCTGGGTGTCGTACCACAGCTTCTCGACGGCGCCGCCGGTCTTGCCGAGGTGGTAGACGTTGTCGTAGGACGCCAGCCAGTCGAAGTAGATCTTGATGTTCTTGTCGAAGGCGACGTCCTGGTCGAGGTTGGCCTCGTACCAGACCTTCCGCGGGTCGACGTTGCCGTCGAGCACCATCCGGCGGACGTTCTTCGGGTACAGCGTGCTGTAGACCTGGCCGAGGTAGGTGCCGTAGGAGAAGCCGTAGTAGTTGATCTGCTTCTCGCCCAGCGCCTTGCGCAGGCTGTCCATGTCCTGCGCGACGTCGGTCGTCTTGATGTGGTCGAGGATCTCGCCGTTCTTGCGGCACGCGTCGGCGTACCCCTTCGAGCGGGCGAGCCACGTTTTCTCCAGCTGCGGCGTGGTCGGGACGTACGCCGGCCGGTTGTAGCTGAAGTAGTTCCCGTCGCAGCTGATCGAGGGCTTGCTGGACCCGACGCCCCGCGGGTCGAAGCCGATCCAGTCGTAGTTGTCACCCGCGTGGTTCGGCACGTACTTGCCGAGCACGGAGAGCCCGAGGCCGGAACCACCCGGGCCACCCGGGTTCACGAGCATGATGCCCTGGGACTGCGCGGTCTTGTGCTTGATCCGCGACACCGCGACGGAGACCTTCGCCCCGCCCGGCTTCGCGTAGTCCATCGGCACCTCGAGGAACCCGCACTCGGCGCCGTTGGCCTTGAGGCTCGCCGACGCGCAGGGCCCCCAGGCGATCGGCGCGGGGGTGAACTGCACCCCGGGATCCGCCGACGCGGCGGGCGCGGCGGCCATCAGCCCGGCCGCGAGTCCCGCGGCGGCGACGGCGGCAACGATTCTTTTCACAGTCGTCCTTTTCGTCCGCATTCGACAGCGTTCGCCGTAGTCCGGCGAAACTACCGGCAACCCTGGACAATCTCGCCGACCGACGCGCCTTCCGCCATCCGCCTTTCGTCGGTACCTGCGCCCGCCGTCGAGCGCCGGAACTGTCGGTGGCCGGCAGTACGCTGCGGGTCGCCGGAGGGCGTGGGGAGGACGGGTGAACGTGGACGATCGGCTGGTCAAGGCGATCCGCACCGGGCTGGCGGAGCTGGCCGACCCGGCGAAAGCGCCGGCGATGCAGGCGTACATGAAGTCGGCGATGCCGTTCCGCGGGGTGGCGAAGCCGCAGCGCAGCACGCTGATGAAGCGGGTACTGGCCGACCACATACTGCCCGATCGGGTGACATATTCAGCGACCGTCCTGGAGTTGTGGCGGACCGCCGAATTCCGCGAAGAGCGCTACGCGGCCATCGACCTTTCCGGATTTCGGGCGTACCGCGGGTGGCAGGACGCCGGGCTGCTCCCGATGTACGAGGAAATGATCGTCAGCGGGGCCTGGTGGGACCACGTGGACGAGCTGGCGATCCGCCGGGTCGGGCCGATCCTCCGCGCCGAGCGTGCCCGGGTCACGCCGGTGATGCTGAGCTGGGCGGCCGACGCCGACCTGTGGCGCCGGCGGACGGCGATCATCTGCCAGGTCGGCGCCAAGGAGGAGACCGACACGGACCTGCTGACCCGGGCGATCGAGCCCGCGATCGCCGAGCCGGAGTTCTTCCTGCGCAAGGGAATCGGGTGGGCGTTGCGGGACTACGCGAAGACGGCGCCGGAGTGGGTGCGGTCCTTCGTGGACGATCACCCGGGGCTGTCCGGACTGTCGCGGCGGGAGGCGCTCAAGCACCTCGGCTGACGGGCCGGAACGCGAAGAAGGGCCGGTCGCCCGGCCCTCCTTCGTCAACGTGGTGCGTTCCGTCAGGCGCGCAGGGCCGCCTCGAAGCGCTCGCCTGCCGCGGCCACTGCCGCGTCGCGGGCCTTGGTGGCCTCGTCGACCGTCAGGGTGCGGTCGGCCGCGCGGAAGCGGAGCTTGTACGCCAGCGAACGCTTGCCCTCGCCGACCTGCTCGCCCGCGTACACGTCGAACAGCGTGATGTCCTCGAGGAGCTCGCCCGCTCCCTCGCGCAGCACCGCCGCGAGGTCGGCCGACGGGACGTCCGACGCCGCCACCAGGGCGACGTCGAGCAACACCGGCGGGTAACCCGACACGCTCGGGGCGGGGCGGGAGTCCGGCAGCGGGATCGCGTCCAGGTCCAGCTCCATCGCGACCGTCCGCGGCGGCAGGCCGAGGGCCTCGACCACCTTGGGGTGCAGCTCGCCGGCGTGGCCGACCGGCCAGTCGCCGACGCGGAGCTGGGCGCAGCGGCCCGGGTGCCACGGCGGGAGGTCGGTCGCCTGGACCGTCAGCTCGACACCGGCGGCTTCCGCGACCGTGCGGGCGGCCTGGACCGCGTCGGCCCAGTTCGCCGGCTCGCCGCCGCCCCACCAGCCCGCGCGGCGGCGGTTGCCCGACAGGACCACCGCGACGTGCAGGGGCTGCAGCGGGACCGCCGCTTCGAGGAGGGCCAGCTCCTCGTCGGTCGGGCGGTGGTCGACGCCGAGGTCCGGGACCTTCAGCGGGTTCGGCGCGGGCAGCACGACCTGGCCGATGTGGTACAGCGAGACATCCTTCATCCCCCGGGACACGTTGCGCTGCAGCGTGTCCAGCAGGCCGGGCAGCAGCGTGGTGGCCAGCCGGTTGCGGTCGGCCTCCAGCGGGTTGCGGACCACGACCGCATTGCGGCGGACGTCGTCCGCCGGCAGGCCGAAGGCGTCCCACACCGCGTCGCTGACGAACGGGAACGGGCGCACCTCGATGTACCCCGACTCGGCGAGGGCCCGGGAAACACCCCGGACGCGCCGCTGGGCGTCGGTCAGGCCGCGGCCCGCGGGGGCGGCGGGCAGCGTCGACGGGATGCTGTCGTAGCCCTCCAGCCGCAGGACCTCTTCGACGAGGTCGGCGGGCTGGCGCAGGTCGCCGCGCCAGCTCGGCGGGGTCGCCGTGACCAGGCCGGTGCCGTCGTCGCCCGTGGTCACCGAGACCTTGCAGCCGATCTGGGTGAGCCGGCGGACCGTGACGCCGCGCTGGTAGTTCACGCCCGCGACCTTGTCGGGCAGGTTGATCGGCATGACGACCGGCGGGTTGGGCTCGACGGTGCCTTCGTCGGTGCGGCCGGGGCGGATCGAGGCGTCGCCGTACTGGCGCAGCAGGCGGGCGGCCAGCTCGACGGCGGCCGGGCACAGCTGCGGGTCGGTGAACCGCTCGAAGCGCTTGGCGGCCTCGGAGAACAGCTTGTGCCGCCGTGCGGTGCGGCTGATCGCGGCCGGGTTCCAGTGCGCCGCCTCGAGCAGGACGTCGGTGCTCTCCGTCGTGATCTCGGTGCTCGCGCCGCCCATCGTGCCCGCTAGCGAGATGACGCCGCTGTCGTCGGCGATGACGATGTCGTCCGGGTCGAGCGCGCGCTCGACGTCGTCCAGCGTCGTCAGCTTCTCGCCCGCCTTCGCGCGCCGGACCACCAGGTCGCCCTGGATGGCCTTGGTGGCGAACGCGTGCAGCGGGTGGCCGAGCTCGAGCATCACGTAGTTCGTGACGTCGACGGCCAGCGAAATGGAGCGGATGCCGGCCAGCATCAGCCGACGGCGCATCCACCACGGGGTCGGCGCGGTCGCGTCCAGGCCGGTGACCCGGCGCAGCACGAACCGCGGGCAGCCTTCCGGGTCCTCGACGTGGACCGGCCAGGCGTCGCCCTCGGCCGCCGGGACCTCGAGCAGCGCCGGGTCGCCGAACGGGACGTCCAGCGCGTTCGACAGCTCGCGGGCCAGGCCGCGGATCGACAGCGCGTAGCCGCGGTCCGGGGTCGGGGCCAGCTCGATGACCGTGTCGTTCAGGCCGAGGAGCTCCTGGGCGTCGTCGCCCGGGCTCGCCGTGCCCGAGGGCAGCACGAGGATGCCGGTGTGGTCGTCGCCGAGGCCGAGCTCGCGGGCCGAGCAGATCATGCCGTCGCTGATGCGGCCGTACGTCTTGCGGGACGCGATCGCGAAGTCGCCGGGCAGGACGGCGCCGGGCAGCGCGACGACGACCAGGTCGCCCTCGGTGAAGTTGCGCGCGCCGCAGATGATGCCGCGGGTCTTGATGCCGTGCGGGCCCTCGTCGAACTCGCCGGCTTCGTCGTCCTCGTCTTCGTCTTCCTCGTCGTCCAGCTCTTCGGCTTCGTCGGCGGGCTCGCCGACGTCGACGCGGCAGAACCGGACCGGCTTCTTGAACTCGGTGAGCTCTTCGATCTCGGCCACCCGGCCGACGACCAGCGGTCCGGTGACGGGCCCGAGCTCGCTCAGGTCGTCGACCTCGACGCCGATCCGCACGAAGGCGTCGGCCAGGTCCTGCGGGGTGACCTCCTCAGCGAGATCGAGGTGTTCGGTCAGCCAGCTGACTGGGACTCGCACTACGCCTCCGTTCCGAAGGGAAGGGTGAAGCGGACGTCGCCCTCCACCATGTCGCGCATGTCCGGGATCCCGTTGCGGAACTGCAGGGTGCGCTCGATGCCCATGCCGAAGGCGAAGCCCGAGTACACGTCGGGGTCGACGCCGCAGGCGCGCAGGACGTTCGGGTTGACCATGCCGCAGCCACCCCACTCGACCCAGCCGGGGCCGCCCTTCTTCTCCTCGAACCAGACGTCGACCTCGGCGGACGGCTCGGTGAACGGGAAGAAGTGCGGGCGCAGGCGGGTCTTGGAGCTCTCGCCGAACATCGCGCGGGCGAAGGCGTCCAGGGTGCCCTTGAGGTGCGCCATGGTGATGCCCTTGTCCACCGCGAGGCCCTCGACCTGGGTGAACACCGGGGTGTGGGTCGAGTCCAGCTCGTCGGTGCGGTACGTCCGGCCCGGGCAGACGACGTACACCGGCAGGTCGCGGTGCAGCAGCGTGCGGGCCTGCACCGGCGAGGTGTGCGTGCGCAGCACCAGGCCGGAGTCCTCTTCGCCGACGTAGAACGTGTCCTGCAGCTGGCGGGCCGGGTGGTCCTTGCCGAAGTTCAGGGCGTCGAAGTTGAACCACTCGGCTTCGAGCTCGGGGCCCTCGGCGACCTCGTAGCCCATCGCGACGAACGCGTCCGCGACGCGCTCGGAGATGGTGCTGATCGGGTGGCGGGCGCCGCGCGGGACGCGATCCCACGGCAGGGTGACGTCGACGGCCTCTTCGCGCAGGACCCGCTCGTCGCGCTCCACCTGGAGCTCGGCGCGGCGGGCGTCGAAGGCGGCCTGGACGGCCTGCCGGGCCTCGTTGACGCGCTTGCCCGCCTCGGCCTTCTCCTGCTTGGGCAGGGCGCCGATCTCGCGGCGGGCCAGGCCCACCGGGGCCTGGTCACCGAGGTGCGCCGGCTTGACCTCGGCCAGCGCCTCGAGCCCGGTCGCGGCGGCGAACGCCGCTTCGGCGGCCTTGACCGCCTCCTGCAGCGTCTCGGGGGCCAGTACCGCGCCCTGGGCTTCCTTTTCCTTGGCTCCGGACATAACTCCTCGGCGTCCGCTGGGACTGGTCGTTCGTGCGCCGCCGGACACGCGGCGCACGAGAGGTCAAAGGCGGGAAAAGTCTATGGGATCGGGTCGGCGCGCCCCCGGTCGCCCCGGGGCCGTGCGGCTACGCGCTCAACGCGCGTGGAAAATCCCCTGCGACGCCGGGCTCCGCGACCTCGCTCAGCGGTGTGCCGCCATCGCGCTCGTGTAGACGCAGACCGCCGCCGCGGTGGCGAGGTTGAGGCTCTCCGCCTTGCCGTACAACGGGATGCGGACCGCCAGGTCGGTGCGCTCGAGGACGTCGGCGGGCAGGCCGTGGGCCTCGTTGCCGAACACCCACGCGGTCGGCGCGGTGAGGTCCACCCGATCGAGTTCGGCTTCGGCGTAGCCGTGGGCGGCGAACGTCCGCAGGCCCGCGGCCGAGCAGGCGGCCAGCGCGGCGGGGACGTCGCGGACGCGCGTGATCGGCAGGTGGAAGAGGCTGCCGGCGGCGGCGCGGACGCACTTGCCGTTGTGCGGGTCGACGGTGTCGCCGGCCAGGACGACCGCGTCGGCGCCCGCGGCGTCGGCGACGCGGATCACGGTGCCCGCGTTGCCGGGGTCGGCGACGTCGACGAGCACCACGACGAGCCGGGCGCCCGGGGTCACGGCCTCTTCGAGGGGACGGTCCAGCAGCGCGCAGACGGCCACGATGCCCTGGGGCGTCACGGTTTCCGACAGGCCGTCGGCGGCGCGGTCGGTGATCGGCGAGACGGCTACGCCGGCCGCGCGGGCGGCGTCGACCAGGTCCGCGTGCTGCTCCGCCGCGCGGGCTGTGACGAACAGCTCGTGCACCGTGCCGGCGGCCAGCGCGGCCTCGACGGCGTTGGCGCCTTCGGCCAGGAACCGGCCGGTCTTGTCGCGTTCCGCGCGCCGCGTCAGCTTGCGCGCAGCAACGACCCGGGGGGTCCGTTCGGTGAACGGATCCACCCCGGGCCGGGGAAAGCTGCCGGTCAGGCCGACTTCGCTTCGGTGTTCACGTTGGCCTTGGCGAGCTCGGCCAGCGCGGTGAAGGCGGCGGCGTCGTTGACGGCGAGGTCCGCGAGGATCTTGCGGTCGACCTCGACACCCGCGGCCTTGATGCCCTGGATGAACCGGTTGTAGGTCACGCCGTTCGCGCGAGCCGCCGCGTTGATGCGGGTGATCCACAGCTGGCGGAAGTCACCCTTGCGGGCACGGCGGTCCCGGTAGGCGTAGTTGAGCGAGTGAAGCGTCTGCTCCTTGGCCTTGCGGTACAGCCGCGAACGCTGGCCGCGGTAGCCGCTGGCCAGTTCGAGAGTTGCGCGACGCTTCTTCTGGGCGTTGACCGCCCGCTTGACGCGTGCCACGGGTCCATCCTGTCGATCTCAGGGGGCGAAGGGGGACGCCCCGGGTGGTTACAGCAAGTTCTGCGGGATCAGATGCCGAGCAGGCGCTTGACGCGGCCGGCCTCGGTCTTCGCCAGCTCGGTGGTGCCTTCGAGCCGGCGGGTGAGGCGGTTCGACTTCTTCTCCATCAGGTGGCGGCGACCGGCCTTCTGGCGGCGCAGCTTGCCCGAGCCCGTGACGCGGATCCGCTTGGACGTCCCGCTGTGGGTCTTCATCTTCGGCATTTCAGTCCTCTTTCGTGCGGCGGCTCACCGGAGATCCGGTGAGCCGCTCGTGCTGGTCGGCGCTTACGCCTCGGGGGCCGCCTCGGCCTTGGCCTTCGGCTTCACGTTCTTGTGCGGGGCCAGCACCATGATCATGTTGCGACCGTCCTGCTTGGGCGACGACTCCACGAAGCCCAGCTCGGTCACGTCGTCGGCGAGCTTCTGCAGCAGCCGGAAACCGAGCTCCGGCCGGGACTGCTCGCGACCACGGAACATGATCGTGACCTTGACCTTGTTGCCCGCCGCCAGGAAGCGCGACACGTGACCCTTCTTGGTCTCGTAGTCGTGCTGGTCGATCTTGGGGCGCAGCTTCTGTTCCTTGATGACGGTCAGCTGCTGGTTGCGCCGCGACTCACGGGCCTTCTGCGCGCTCTCGTACTTGAACTGGCCGAAGTCCATGAGCTTGCACACCGGCGGGCGGGCCTGCGGCGCGACCTCGACGAGGTCGAGGTCGTTCTCCTGCGCCAGGCGCAGCGCATCCTCGATCCGGACGATGCCGACCTGCTCGCCGGCGGGCCCGACGAGGCGGACCTCCGGCACCCGGATTCGGTCGTTGATGCGTGTCTCGGAGCTGATGGGGCCTCCTTGGTCCGAGGAATGTTTCCTGTTCTCGTTTCGACCTGGTGCCCACATAGCGAAGGCCCCGGTCACCTGTCGGTGCGCGGGGCCCACTCTGTTTCCGATCGTGTCCCGGAGGACACTTCTTCACCCTGGACTACGTCCGGGCGAGACCGGACCCGGCCACCTGAGCGGTGACGCGGGTGGGAGCGGGGCTCCACTTGCCGCCCCCGATCGCTCGAGGGCTGGTCGCTCGTGGAAGGGTACCAGACGTGTCAGAACAACCCCCCGAACAGCCCCCCTATTCCACCCGGCAGCTCGAGGAGATCCCGAGCGTGGAGGTGATCAGCCGCGCGGCCGTGATGCTGCTGTCGGCCGGTGCCGAGCGGCTCGGTCTCGCCGACGCCGACCCGGAGACCTCCCCGCACCGCGACCTCGACGAGGCCCGCCGGCTGATCACCGCGCTCGCCGGGCTCGTGACGGCGTCCGCCGAGTACCTGGGCCTGCACGCCGGCCCGTTGCGCGACGGTCTCCAGTCGCTCCAGAAGGCCTTCCGCGAGGCTTCGGTCGTGCCCGACCCGCCGGGCCAAGGCCCCGGGGAAAAGTACACCGGACCCATCTACTGACCTTTCACTCGCCCGGTACCTTGCCGGACGAGTTTTCCGACATCTAACATGTTAGATGTGAGTCTCTCAAAGGTCACCCGCCCGCTGCTCCGAGACGAGGCGTACGACCGCATCCGCCAAGCCATCGTCGACGGCACACTGCCGCCGGGCACCCCCCTTCGGGACGGCGACCTCGCCGAGCAGCTCGGCCTCTCGAAAGCCCCCGTCCGCGAAGCACTCCGGCGGCTGGCCGACGACGGGCTCGCCGAGTCCAAGCCGCAGAGCTACACGCGCGTCTCCGACGTCATGTCCCGCGACGTCATCGACGCCCGCCAGATCGTCCGCGTGCTCCACGAGTTCGCCGTCCGGGAGGCCGCCCCCAGGTGCCGGCCGGCCGACGTCGCCGACATGCGCGCGGCCAACGACCGGTTCGCGAAGGCGATCGAAGCCGGGGACGTCAAGGCAGCCGTCGACGCGGACGACGAACTGCACGCCATCCCCGTCCGCCTGGCGGGCAACGCCGCCGTCGCCGCGACCCTCGACCGCTACACACCCCTGCTGCGCCGCCTGGAACACGCCCGGTTCAGCTCGGCGTCGGCCTGGAACTCGGTCCTGCGCCACACGAAGCTCATCGACGCCCTCGAAGCCCACGACACCGCCACCGCCGTCTCCGTGATCGCCACCATCTGGACCGACCTCCTGGAGGACCGATGACCCTCGCCGACTTCCCCCGCTACCCGCTGCTGTTCGGCCCGTCGCCGGTGCACCCCCTCGAGCGGCTCACCGAGCACCTCGGCGGCGCGCAGGTCTGGGCCAAGCGCGAGGACGTCAACTCCGGGCTCGCCTACGGCGGCAACAAGACCCGCAAGCTCGAATACCTGGTCGCGGACGCCCTGGACCAAGGCGCGGACACGCTCGTCTCGATCGGCGGCGTCCAGTCCAACCACACCCGGCAGGTCGCGGCCGCCGCGGCGCGGGCCGGGCTCAAGGCCGTGCTCGTGCAGGAGAGCTGGGTCGACTGGCACGACCCGCTCTACGACAAGGTCGGCAACATCCAGCTCTCGCGCATCCTCGGTGCGGACGTCCGGCTCGTCCAGGCAGGCTTCGGCATCGGCTTCAAGCAGGCGTGGGAGGATGCGGTCGCCGAGATCGAAGAGCGGGGCGGGAAGCCCTACGCCATCCCGGCGGGCGCCTCGGACCACCGGCTCGGCGGGCTGGGCTTCGCGAACTGGATCGTCGAGCTGGAACAGCAGGAAGAAGAACTCGGCGTCTTCTTCGACACGGTGGTCGTCTGCTCGGTCACCGGCAGCACGCAGGGCGGCATGGTCGCCGGGGTGGCCGGCAACAAGAGCCGGCGCATCCTCGGCATCGACGCCTCCGCGAAGCCGGCCGAGACGCGCGAACAGATCACGCGGATCGCGCGCAACACCGCCGAGCTGATCGGGGCGGGCGAGATCCCCGAGGTCGAGCTGGACGACCGGTACCACGCGGGGATCTACGGCATCCCGGACAAGTCCACAGTGGACGCGATCGAGACGTGCGCCCGGCTGGAGGGCATGATCACGGACCCGGTGTACGAGGGCAAGTCCATGGCGGGGCTCATCGACCTCGTCAAGAACGGTGAAATCGCGAAGGACTCGAACGTCCTCTACGCCCACCTCGGCGGGCAGCCCGCGCTCAACGGCTACACGAGCGTCCTCGGCTGAGCACCCCGGGGCCGGGAAGCCGGCCCCGGGGAAAGCCTCAGTCCAGCACGCAGAGCACGTCGATCTCGACGAGCAGCTCGCCCGGGAGGCCGACGTACACCGTCGTGCGCGCGGCGTGCGGGGCCTCGCCGATCAGCTCGTTGTAGACCTCGTTGAACGGCGCGAAGTGCGCCGTGTCGGTCAGGTACACCCGGACCATGATCGCGTCCGCCAGGCTCGAGCCCGCCTCCGCCAGCACGGCCTCGATGTTCTTGAACGTCTGCCGGGTCTGTCCCACGACGTCGTCGCCGACGATCGCGCCCGTCGCGGGGTCGAACGCGACCTGGCCGGCGACCTGCAGCAGGTTCCCCTTGCGGACGGCCTGCGAGAACTTCGCCGGCGGCTTCGGCGCGTTCTCGGTGGAAACTGCCGTCTTGCTCATCAGTGCCCCTTTCCGTTCTCCGTCCATCCACTGTGGACGGAAGCTTCCGTGGTCGCGGCGCGCAGGTCCGGTACCAGCGCGAGCAGGCCTTCGTAGTCGAGCAGCACCTTCGGCACCGACATCGACGCGGCGGCCAGCACTTCGCCGTCCGCACCGCGGACCGGCGCCGCGATGCAGTGGATGAAGTCCTCGTGCTCGGCGTTGTCGACGGCGTACCCGAGCCGCGCGACGCGCTCCAGCTCCGCCAGGAAGTCCGACGCCGAGGTGATCGTGTTCGGCGTCAGCACCGGGTACTCGATCGACCGCGCGATCTCCTCGCGCCGGGCCGCGGGCATCGCCGCGACCAGCACCTTCCCCACCGCCGTGCAGTGCAGCGGCGCGCGCTTGCCGACGCGCGAGTACATCCGCACCGAATGGCGGCCCTCGTACTTGTCGATGTAGACGACTTCGCCGTCGTCGTAGCTGGCCAGGTGCACGGTGTGACCGGTGCGCGCGTTGAGCGCGGCCAGCGCGGGCTGGGCGCTGCGCCGGACGTCGATCGAGTCGAGCGCCTGGTTGGCCAGGTCGAACATCGCACTGCCCAGCCGGTAGTGGCGGGCGCCTTCGCGGCGGACGAAGTGGTGCTGCTCGAGGGTGCGCAGCAACCGCAGCACGGTCGACTTGTGCACGCCGATCTCGTCGGCGAGGTCGTCCAGGGTGCGCGCGTCCTTCGCGATCGAGTTCAACAGCGTCAGCGCGCGGTCCAGGCTTTGGCTCACGTCCGCACCAGCCCCTCTCCGGTCAGCCGGGCCGAACGCCACTCGTCCGGATCCGCCTGGAGCAGGCTATCCACCACCGAGCGCGGCAGGGGGACCCCGACGTCGTCGTGGGTGAGCAGGGTGACGGCGGCCTGCAGGTGACCTTGGCGCAAGCGGGCCAGGGGCTCGGCGCCACGCAGGGTGGCGGCGAGGAAGCCGGCGGCGAACGCGTCCCCGGCGCCGACCGGCTCGACGACGTCGACCCGCAGCGCCGGCGAGAACAGCGGCTCGCCTTCGACCAGGGTCGCGCCGCGCTCGCCGTGCTTGACGACGAGCGTGCGCGGGCCCGGCAGGAGGGCGCGCAGTTCGGCCGGGTCGCCGGTCCCCCACACGCGCTGGGCTTCGTCGTCGCCGGTCAGCACGATGTCGGCCTGCCCGGCCAGCTCCGCGAGCAGGCTCGGGTCGCGGCCGGTCCAGAGCGCGGGGCGGAAGTTGACGTCGAACGAGATCAGCCGGTCGCCGCGCGGCAGGTCCAAGAGCGCGCGGACCAGCGCGAGGCAGCTGTCGGACAACGCCGGCGTGATGCCGGACAGGTGGAGCACGCGGACGCCGTCGAGGTCGAGCCGGTCGAGGACCTCGGGGCCCATCGCCGAGGCGGCCGAGCCGGTCCGGTAGTAGCGCACCGGGCTGCCGCCCGCGCCGCTTTCCTTGATGTACAGCCCGGTCGGGCGGAGCGGGTCGACGGAGCACGCGCTGACGTCGACGCCCTTCGCCGCGATTTCGCGGACCATCGCGCGGCCGAACGGGTCGTCCCCGACGGCGCTCACCCAGCCGCTCGAAACCCCCAGCGCCGGCAGGTTGCAGGCCACGTTCGATTCGGCGCCGCCGATCGTGCGCAGCCACTGCTTCACCTCGTCCGGCGGGCCGGCTTCGGCGGGCACGAACATCGCCATCGACTCGCCGACACACAGCACCTCGGGCCCGCTCGTCACTGTCCGTCTCCCTGCCCTTCACCCCGTTGACCTGTAGCGACCCGGATGCTACACCTATGACACTCAAAATGCGCAACAGTCGTTGCAACATACGCAACAGAGGTCGCCGCCGATGAACGACTGCACCATGGACACCGCCGCGCTCGACGCCCTCCGCCGGGAGCGCGTCGACTGGCGGTTCCGCTCCGCCGCCCCCGCCCTGACCGGGCTCACCCTGGAAGAAGCCGCGGACCGCGGGCTCAACCTCTTCACCGACGGGTTCTTCGCACCCTTCGTCGTGCTCGACGACGAAGCTCTCGAGCACAACCTGCGGACGATGGCCGCGTGGTGCGCCGCGCGCGGGGTCGTGCTCGCCCCGCACGGCAAGACGACCATGGCGCCGCAGCTGTTCGCGCGCCAGATCGAGCACGGCGCGTGGGGCATCACCTGCGCGAACGCCGGTCACCTCCGGATCTACCGCGCGTTCGGCGTCTCGCGGGTCCTGCTGGCCAACCAGCTCCTCGACCCGGCCGGCCTGCGCTGGCTGGCCGCCGAGCTGGCCGCGGACCCGGGCTTCGAGTTCGTCTGCTGGGTCGACTCGGTGCGCGGCGTCGAGCTGATGACCGAAGCCCTCGCGGGCAGCGAGCGCCCGGTCGACGTCCTGGTCGAACTCGGCGCCGACGGTGGCCGCACCGGCGTCCGCGACACCGCCACCGCCTGGGCCGTCGCCGAAGCCGTGGACGCCAGCCCGGTGCTGCGGCTGCGCGGCACCGGCGGCTACGAAGGCGCGCTCTCCCACCACACCGACGAAGCCGCGCTCGCGAAGATCAGCT
This sequence comes from Amycolatopsis eburnea, assembly GCF_003937945.1. Classification (GTDB taxonomy): domain Bacteria; phylum Actinomycetota; class Actinomycetes; order Mycobacteriales; family Pseudonocardiaceae; genus Amycolatopsis; species Amycolatopsis eburnea. The sequence continues at coordinate 146,295 of NZ_RSEC01000055.1, read as the reverse complement.
CCTATGTGGATGGTCTGCGCGACCTCGCGATCTCCTTCGCGGACAAGGGACTCCTCGACGGGCAGATCATCGTCACCGCCGGCGGCAGCGCGTACTTCGACCAGGTGGCGAACGAACTCACCAAGCCGTGGCCGGCCGGCCTCGACGTGCTGCCGGTACTGCGCAGCGGCGCCTACCTCACCCACGACGACGGCTTCTACCGCGAGATCTCGCCGCTCGGCGACCACCCGCGCATCGACGGCGTCGAGTCGTTCCGGCCGGCGCTGCGGGCCTGGGCACAGGTGACGTCGAAGCCGTCGGACACCCTCGCGCTGCTGACCATCGGCAAGCGCGACGCGTCCTTCGACGAAGGCATGCCCGAGCCGCAGCTGCGCCGCACAGTGGACGGACCGGCGGAGCCGCTCGAAGGGCACGTCGTGGCGAAGATGAACGACCAGCACGCGTTCCTCACGCTGCCGCCGGGGTCGCCGGTCGAGGTCGGCGACTGGATCGGGCTCGGCCTCTCGCACCCCTGCACGGTGTTCGACAAGTGGCCGCTGCTGCCGGTGACCGCGGCCGACGGCGAAACCGTCGTCGACCTCGTCCGGACGTGGTTCTGATGGACGTCGTCATCAAGGACGCGCTGGTCGCGGACGGCACCGGCGAGCCCCTCTCCCGCCACGACGTCGGCATCAGCGACGGCCGGATCGCGGACGTCGGCGACCCGGGCTCGCTGACCGGCGGCCGGACCATCGACGCCGCCGGGCTCGTGCTCGCGCCCGGGTTCATCGACATGCACTCGCACTCCGACCTGCAGCTGCTGGCCAACCCGGACCACCCGGCGAAGATCACCCAGGGCGTCACGACCGAGGTGCTCGGCCAGGACGGGCTGTCCTACGCCCCCGTCGACGACGCCGTGCTCGAAGCGCTCCGGCAGCAGCTCGCGGGCTGGAACGACGACCCGGCCGGGTTCGACTGGAACTGGCGCTCGGTCGGCGAGTACCTCGACCGCCTCGACCGGGGCATCGCCGTCAACGCCGCCTACCTCGTGCCGCAGGGCACCGTCCGGATGCTCGCCGTCGGCTTCGACGACCGGCCCGCGACCGACGCGGAAATGAACCGCATGAAGGAACTCGTCGCGACCGGGCTCGCCGAGGGCGCGATGGGGATGTCGTCCGGGCTCACCTACACCCCGGGGATGTACGCGGGGACGAGCGAGCTGGTCGAGCTGTGCCGCGTCGTCGGCGAAGGCGGCGGGTTCTACAGCCCGCACCACCGCAGCTACGGCAAGGGCGCGCTGGAAGCGTTCGCCGAGATGATCGACGTCAGCAGGCAGTCCGGCTGCCCGCTGCACCTGGCGCACGCGACGATGAACTTCTCGGTCAACAAGGGCAAGGCACCCGACCTGCTGAAGCTCCTCGACGACGCGCTCGACGACGGCTGCGACATCAGCCTCGACACCTACCCGTACCTGCCCGGCGCGACCTACCTCTCCGCGCTGCTGCCGAGCTGGGCGACCGAAGGCGGCCTCGAGCCGACGCTGGCCCGGTTGTCCGATGTGGACACGCGCGAGCGGATCCGGGTGGCCATCGAGGAGTCCGGTTCGGACGGTGCGCACGGCGTCCCGATCGACTGGGACGCCATCGAAATCAACGGCGTCCGCAACGACCACAACGCCCACCTCGTCGGGCACAGCGTCGCGGCGTCGGCGATCAAGGCGAACGTGACTCCCGCGAACCTCTACTTCGACACGCTGCTGGACGAAAAGCTCGGGACGTCGTGCCTGATGCACGTCGGGCACGAGGAGAACGTCCAGGCGATCATGCGGCACCGCACGCACACCGGCGGCAGCGACGGCCTCCTCGTCGGCGCCCGGCCGCACCCGCGCGCGTGGGGCACGTTCCCCCGCTACCTCGCCCGGTACGTCCGCGAGCTGGGTGTGCTCGACCTCGCCGAGTGCGTCGCCCACCTGACCGGGCGGGCCGCGCGGCGGCTGCGGCTGGCCGACCGCGGGCTGGTCCGCGCCGGGTACGCCGCCGACCTGGTGCTGTTCGACCCCGAGGCGGTCACCGACACCGCCACCTTCGACGATCCCCGGCAGGCCGCCGCCGGGATCACCCACGTCTTCGTCAACGGCGTCGCCGCCCTCGACGAGGGAACCCCCACCGGCGCCCTCGCCGGACACTCCCTGCGCAACCCCCGGAGAGCCCGATGATCCACTGGCTGCAACACACCACGGGCGGGCTGCTGACGCTCGCCGCCGTCTCGATCGCCGTCCTGCTGGTGCTGATCATCAAGCTCAAGCTGGAGCCGTTCATCGCGCTGATCGTGGTCGGCCTGCTGACGGCGCTGGCCGCGGGCCTGCCCGTCGGGACGATCGTCGGCTCGGCCCAGAAGGCGTCGGATTCCTTGCTGGAGAAGGGGTTCGGCAGCATCCTCGGGCACATCACGGCGATCATCGGCCTGGGCACGATCCTCGGGTCGATCCTGGAACGCTCCGGTGGCGCGAAGGTGCTCACCAGCGCGCTGCTGCGGTCGTTCGGCGAGAAGCGGGCGCCGCTGGCGATGGGTGTCGCCGGGTTCGTCTTCGGCATCCCGGTGTTCTTCGACATCGGCATCTTCGTGCTGGCTCCGCTCGTCTACGTCGCCGCCAAGCAGGGCGGCAAGTCGCTGGTGCTGTACGCGATGCCGCTGCTGGCCGGCCTGTCGATCACGCACGCGTTCCTGCCGCCGCACCCCGGCCCGGTGGCCGCGGCCGGCCTGCTGCACGTCGAGCTCGGCTGGATCATCCTGATGGGCCTGGCCTGCGGCATCCCCGCGTTCCTCATCGGCGGCGTGCTGTACTCGACGTGGATCGGCAAGCGGATCGTCGTCGACGTGCCCGAGGACATGGTCTTCGCCGAGGAAGAAGGCGAGAAGGAGGCGAACCCGCCGTCGCTGGGCCTGGTCGCCGCGATCATCGCGGTGCCGCTGGTGCTGATCCTGGCCGGCACGTTCGGCAGCATCTGGCTGCCCAAGGGTTCCGCGCTCGCCGGGGTCGCCGCGTTCATCGGCACGCCCGCGGTCGCGCTGACCGTCGCCGTGCTGCTCGCGTCCTGGCTGCTCGGGCTGCGGCGCGGGTTCACCGGCAAGGACCTCAACGAGCTGGCCGCGAAGTCGCTGCGGCCGGTCGCGATGATCCTGCTGGTCGTCGGCGCGGGCGCGTTCTTCGGCGCGGTGCTCTCGGCCACCGGGATCGGCAAGGCCGTGGCCGATTCCCTGCACGACGCCGGGCTGCCGGTGCTGCTCGCGGCGTACGTGATCAGCTGCGGCATGCGGATCGCGCAGGGCTCGGCGACGGTCGCCATCGTGACCACGAGCGGGATCGTCGCGCCGACCGTGGCGCAGCTCGGGTACTCGCAGGTCCAGCTGGCACTGCTGGTCATGGCGATCTCGGCGGGGTCGATCATCGCCTCGCACGTCAACGACGGCGGCTTCTGGATCGTTTCGCGGTACTTCAACCTGACGGTGCCGCAGACGCTGAAGTCCTGGACCGCACTGGAAACCGTGCTTTCCCTTTCCGGTTTCGGGGTTTCGGCATTGCTCATGGCCGTGGTCTAGACCATACTGGAGCAAAGCCGCCGCCCGAACCGTTGGGAGACAAAGACGATGACCGGACTTTCCCGTCGTACGTTCCTCGGCGCCGCCGCGGGAGCGGGTGCCGCGACCGTTCTCGGTGCGCAGGCCGCCGCCGCGGTCACCACTTCGAAGGGCTGCATCGTCGGGGGAACCGCGTACATCGGCAGTTACACCAGCGGAGCCACCGGGCACGGCCTCGACGTCTCGGTCCGGACGGGAGCCACCCTCGGCCCCGTCCGGACCGTGCCGGGCATCACCGACACGTCGTGGTTCGACCGCAGCGCCGACGGCAAGACGCTGTACGTCACCAACGAAGGCGATCCCGCCGGGTACGTCTCGGCGCTGAACGTCGCCGACGCCACGAAGCCGAAGCTGCTCAACAAGGTTTCGTCGAAGGGCGGCGCGCCCACGCACCTGAGCGTGCACTCGAGCCAGAAGTACGTGCTGGCCGCGAACTACAGCTCGGGCAGCGTCGTCGTGCTGCCGATCGTGGCCGGAGGCAAGCTCGGCGCGGCCACGGATCTCGTGACGCACCACGCGGATTCCGGGCAGGCGCACGCGCACCAGGTCGTCAACGACCCGACCGGCCGCTGGGTGCTGGCGGTCGACCTCGGGGCCGACTCGGTGTACGTCTACTCCCTCGACGTCGCCACCGGAAAGCTTTCCCCGCACCAGCAACTGAAACTGCCCGCCGGCGCCGGGCCGCGGCACCTCGCGTTCGACAGGACCGGCGCGTTCGCCTACATCCTGCAGGAGCTGCGGCCGGAGGTGACGGTGGCGAGCTGGGACGCGGCCACCGGCACGCTGAAGGCGCTTTCCGTCGTCCCGGCCGTGCCGCCGGGCAGCACCGGCGAGCTGTACCCCGGTGAGATCGCGCTGTCGAAGGACGGGAAGTTCGCCTACGCCACCGTCCGCGGCCCCAACACCCTCGCGACGTTCGCCGTGGACGGCGCTTCGCTGAAGCTGGTGTCCACTGTGGCCACCGGCGGCAACTGGCCGCGGCACGTGGTCCTCGACCCGGCGGAGAACTGGTTCTACGTCTCGAACCAGCGCTCCGGCACCGTCACCTGGCTGCCCCGCGACCCGGCCACCGGCCTGCCCGGTGCCCCCGCCGGCTCGCTCGCCGTCGGCAGCGTCAACTCCGTCTACTTCGCCTGATCCCCGGTCCCCACTGGAGCACACCATGAGACTGCGCCGCACCCTGCCCGTTTTCGCCGCGGTGGCCCTGTTGGCCGGCTGCGCGCCCACCCAGTCCGCCCCCGCGGGCGGCGGCGGGGACGACAAGACCGGCACCGTCCGCGTCTGGCTGTTCGACGAGGCCAACCGCGCGCCGAAGGAGGCCGCGGTCAAGGAGGCCATCACCGAGTTCAAGGCCGCGCACCAAGGCGTCGACGTCGACGTCCAGTGGGTGCCGGTCGAGGGCCGCGCCGACAAGTTCTCCGGCGCCTTCAACGATCCCAACAACGCGCCGGACGCCGCCGAATTCGGCAACACCGACGTCTCCAGCTACGCCGCCACCGGCGCGCTGGCCGACCTCAGCGGCGACCTCGCGTCGTGGAGCGAGGGCAAAGACCTCATCCCGACCGTGCTCGACACGGCGAAGTCCGGCGGCAAGACCTACGGCCTGCCCTGGTACACCGGCATCCGCGCGCTCTACTACCGCACGGACGTCTTCACCGAGCTGGGCCTGAAGCCGCCCGCGACGCTGACCGAGCTGGCCGACACCGCCCGCCGGATCCGCGCCGCCAAGCCGGACCTCTACGGCATCGCCGTCGGCGGCAAGTACACCTACGCGATGCTGCCGTTCCTCTGGGCCAACGGCGGTGAGCTGGCCAAGGACACCGGCGGCAAGTGGAAGTCGGCCGTCGCCGACGAGCAGGCCAAGACCGGCGTCACGCAGTACGCGTCGCTGCTCAAGGACGACGTCTGCCCGCCCGCGCAGTGCGCGAACCTCACCGGCACGCAGAGCGTCACGGCGTTCGCCGGCGGCAAGGCCGGGATGACCATCGGCGGCGACTTCAACCGCAAGGCCGTCGAACAGGGCGCGGCGAAGGTCAAGTACGCCGTCGTCCCGCTGCCGGGCGCCACGCCGGGCAAGATCGCCCCCGCGTTCGCCGGCGGCAACCTGCTCGGCGTCTTCAACGCGAGCAAGCACCGCAGCCTGGCGCTGGAGTTCATCGAGCTGCTGGGCGGCGCGAAGTATCAGGAGAAGATGTACACGGCGATGGGGAACCTGCCGACGCTGAGCAGCGTGCAGCAGAAGCTCGCCGCGAACGACCCGTTCCTCAAGCCGTTCGTCGACACGCTGAAGTCCGGCACGAAGTTCGTCCCGGCGACGCCGGCGTGGTCGAAGATCGACAGCCAGAACGTCCTGCCCACCGCCGTGCAGCAGATCGCGACCGGCGGCAAGGACCCCGCGGCGGCCCTCACCGACGCCGCGGCCGCGATGGACAAGGCCTTCGGCTAGTGGTGACCGTCCAAGAGGCCCCTGCCGTCACGGCTCCCGCGCGGAAGCCGCGGCGGCAGGGGGACGGGCGGGCCGCGGCGCTCTACCTCGCCCCGGCGGGCATCCTGCTCGCCGCGATGCTGGCCTACCCGATCTACCAGCTCGTCCTGATCTCGTTCTACGACTACGGCCAGCCGCAGGCCGCGGGCAACGCGCCGCTGGTGTTCCTCGGTTTCGCGAACTACGCGGACCTGTTGTCCCAGGCGCAGTTCTGGACCGTGCTCGGCAAGACGGTCGGGTTCGCCGCGGCCTGCGTCGTCGGTTCGCTGATCGTCGGCACCGGGCTCGCGGTGCTGGCTTCGCGGGTGCGTTCGCTCCCCCGGTCGCTGCTGTTCCTGGCCGCGCTGGGCGCGTGGTCGACGCCGGCGATCGCGGGCTCCTACGTCTGGCTGTTCCTCTTCGACACCGACTTCGGCCTGGTCAACGAGGTGCTGACCGGGCTCGGGCTGCCGTTCGAGCACCACTCGTGGACGTTCGGCACGCTCGGCGCGTTCGGCCTGGTCGCCGCCGAGGTCATCTGGTGCTCGTTCCCGTTCGTGCTGGTCACGATGTACGCGGGGATCAAGGGCGTACCGGACGAGGTGCTCGAGGCCGCGTCGCTCGACGGCGCGTCGGTGTGGCGCGCGAGCTGGTCGATCGTGCTGCCGATGGTGCGGCCACTGCTGATGATCGCGACCGTCCAGTCGATCATCTGGGACTTCAAGGTGTTCACCCAGATCTACGTGATGACCAACGGCGGCGGCGTGGCCGGGCGCAACCTCGTGCTCAACGTCTACGCCTACCAACAAGCCTTCGCCGGGCAGGAATACGGCCTCGGGTCGGCGATCGGAGTCGTGATGACGCTGTTGCTGCTGTCGATCACCGGGCTGTACGTCCGGTCGCAGCGCCGGAGCGCGGCATGGCTGTGAACCGTCCTGGGCGCCTGGTCGCCGAAGCCGTCACCATCGTCATCGCCGGGCTGATCGCGTTCCCGCTGTACTGGATGCTGCTGTCGGCGGTGAAGCCGCCGGGTGAGATCCAGTCGGCGAACCCCAAGCCGTGGACGTTCAGCCCGTCGTTCGACAGCTTTTCGCGCGTGCTCACGGTGTCCGGGTTCGGGCGCTTCTTCCTCAACAGCCTGCTCGTGGCCCTGGTCGTCGTGGCGCTGTCGCTGCTGCTGTCGTTCCTGTCGGCGGTCGCGCTGACGCGGTTCTCGTTCAAGGGCCGGACCGTGCTGCTGGTGATGACGCTGGTCGCGCAGATGGTGCCGGTGGAGGCGCTGACCATCCCGCTGTTCTTCCTGATGCGCCAGATCGGCGGCGTGGTACCGGCGTTCGGGCTCAACGAACTGGGCTCGCTGGTGCTGGTGCACCTGGCGTTCAGCCTGCCGTTCGCGATCTGGATGCTGCGCGGGTTCGTCGCCGCGGTACCGGCCGAACTCGAAGAAGCGGCCAAATTGGACGGTGCGTCGCGGATGCGGTTCACCTGGCAGATCCTGTTCCCGTTGGTGGCGCCCGGGTTGGTCGCGGTGAGCGTGCTCGCGTTCATCCACGCCTGGAACGACTTCCTGTTCGCGAAGACGTTCATCATCTCCAAGACCGAGAACCAGACGCTGCCGCAGGCGATCCTGGTGTTCTTCAAGCCGGAGGACACCGACTGGGGTGCGGTGATGGCGTCCTCGACGCTGATGACGATCCCGGTGCTCGTGTTCTTCGTCCTCGTCCAGCGACGACTGGTGTCCGGCATGGCCGGCGCCGTGAAGGGCTGACATGTCTTCCTTCGAGACCCTGCTCCCCCGCCCGATTTCGGTCACGCCCGCTGCGGGTTCGTGCCCCTGGCCGTCCCCTGTGGACGTTCGGTCCGCTTCGCTGCCGCCGGAGGGCTACCGGCTGGAGATCGCGCCGTCCGGCGTGGTGCTCTCGTGCGCCGACGCGGCCGGGGAGTTCTACGGGCGGCAGACTTTGCGCCAGCTCGCGGGCCCGGACGCGTTCCGGGCGGCGTCGCTCGAGACCGGGCTTTCGGTGCCGTGCGGCGTGGTGGAAGACCACCCGCGGTTCGGCTGGCGCGGCTGCCTGCTCGACGTCGCCCGGCACTACCGGACCAAGGCCGAGGTGCTCCGGTTCGTCGACCTGCTGGCCGCGCACAAGCTGAACGTGCTGAACCTGCACCTCACCGACGACCAGGGCTGGCGCTTCGAGGTCCCGGAGTACCCGAAGCTGACGTCGGTGGGCGGCTGGCGGCCGTCGTCGATGGTGGGCAGCGGCGGCGCGCAGGACGGGCGCCCGCACGGCGGTTTCTACACCGGCGACGACCTGCGGGAGATCGTCGCCTACGCGGCCGCGCGGGCCATCACGGTGGTGCCGGAGATCGACATCCCCGGCCACGCGCGGGCGGCGCTGGCCGCGTACCCGGCGCTGGGCACCGAATCCTCGTACGAGGTCTGGACGTCCTGGGGCATCAGCACTTCCCTGCTTTCGCCGTCATCGTCTACTTTGGACTTCTTCCGCACGGTGTTCGACCACCTGCTGGAGATCTTCCCGTCGCCGGTGATCGCGCTGGGCGGCGACGAGACGCCGGGCGCGACCGACGAGCACCGCGAGTTCGTCCGCCTGCTGGCCGAGCACCTGGTTTCGCGCGGCCGGACGCCGATGGGCTGGGACGAGGTCCTCGACATCGGCGGCCTTCCCCCGATGGTGATCGGCTCGTGGCAGAACGAGGCCGCTGGCCTGCGGGCGGCCGAAGCCGGCCACGACGTCGTGATGTGCCCGGAGCAGCACGTCTACCTCGACCACCGCCAGGCCGACCACCCGGACGAGCCGATCCCGGTCGGCGAGCTGCACACGCTCGAGGACGTGTACGCGTACGAGCCGGCGCTCGCCGGCCCGCGACTGCGCGGCGTCCAGGCGCAGGTGTGGAGCGAGCACCTGGACAGCGTCCGGCGCGTCGACTACATGGCGTTCCCGCGGCTGTCGGCGTTCGCGGAGGTCGCGTGGAGCGCCGGTGATCGCGACTACGCGGAGTTCCTGCCGCGCCTGCGCGACCACCACCTCCCCCGGCTCGACGCGCTCGGCGTCGAGTACCGGCCGCTCGACGGGCCGCACCCGTGGCAGACCCGGCCTGGCGTGCCGGGGCGGCCACGCTGATTCAGCGGTTCCCCAGCTCGACCCCTCGCCAGACGACATGAACGACTCTTTCATGACATCCCGCGAGCCCGGGCAGACCAAGCGCCCGCCGGCTGTGGGATGGCTCAGGGCAGCAGCGTCACCTCGAACGAGCGCGCCGGGCCGGTGTTGCCTGCCGCGTCGATCGAGCGGTACTCGATGCGGTGCCGCCCGTAGCCCGGGGCTCGCTCGGCGAACGGCGACACGGTCAGCCCGCCCGTGCCGAGGTTGCCGTACGCCAGGCCGTCGATGTCGGTGCCGCGCGGGGTGAACAGGTACGGCGCGTCCGGGTCCGTCGGCCAGCCGTAGTACTTGTGCCAGCCGTCGCCGTCCACGCGGAACTCCGCCATCCCGTCCGACGGCGTCAGGCGCATCGTGAACGAGCCGTGGACCACCTGGCCCGCCGGGGCTTCGGCCGTCGTGGTCGGGCCCGTGGCGTCCACCGTCCAGGTCAGCGTCGTGCCGCCGGTCGTCGCGGTCAGCGTGTGCGCACCGCGCGTCTCCGAGAGGGCGAAGTCGGGCCCGGTCCCGGCCGGCTTTCCGTCGAGGGCCCAGCGCACCAAGGGCACCGAACCGGTCGGCTCCCCCGTCTCGACGTAGACGACGTCGTGCCCGCCGACCGGCTGCGCGGTCGGGGTCGACGCGACGACGGCCGGGCCGCTCGCGGGCGGCGTCACCACCGAGGTGTCCACGGTCCACGTGCGCGTGGCCGTCGGCCGGACCGCCGGGTCGCGGACGAACGGCGTCGGGTCGGTCACCGTCGCCGTCAGCGTGTGCTTGCCCGGCTTCACGTGCGCCTGCCGGAGATCGAGGGCGTCGGAACCACGCAGCGGACGGCCGTCGAGGGTCCAGCGGACGTCCAGGCGGTGGCTCACCGGGTGCATCGTCCGCAGCCACACGACGCGGTCGGCGCCGATCGTCCCGGCCGGCGTGCCACCGCTGACCAGCGGGACCTTCGCCGAGATCCGCTGCGTCATCCGCTCGCGGCCGACCTGGTCGAAGGCGTAGCCGAGGGTCTTCATCATCGAGTGCTCGCTCGGCCGCCACACGCCGGTCTGCGTGTACAGACCGCCTTCGAAGCGGCCGATCGGGCCGCCGGACTCGCTCGGCTCGCCGAGCCAGCGCCACCACTTCGCGTGCTGGTCGCGCAGCTGCTTCTCGGTCAGCAGGGTGTGGTGGATCGAGTCAGGCTCGCCGCCTTCGTAAGCGCCGCCGGGAACCGCGCGCGCGTAGTAGTCGTATTCGTCGTCGAGACCGCCGAGCGAGTGGCCGAGTTCGTGCGGCGAGATGAGCGCGGACAACGCGCTGCCGCCCGACGCCGTCGCGTACGAACCGCCCGCGCCGCCGTAGGTGCTGCTGTTGCCCAGCGCCAGGATCTGCCGGTTCGCCGCGGTCGTGCCGGGCACGAGGTCGGCGTACCGCTGCGCCGCGGCGTCGTCGACGGCGAGCAGCCGCTGCACGCTCTGCGCGTTGCACCCGCCCCAGAAACCCATGTCCAGCGGGGTGTTCTTCTTCGGCGCGTCGAGCGAGGGGTCACAGTCCACACCGGACTCGGGCGAGGCGATCGACACCGCGAAGACGTTGAAGTAGCTGCGGTAGGACTTGAACGGCTCGAGCGACCAGAGCGTGCTGACGTGCCGCTGGACGTCGGCGAAGAACTTGGGCTGTTCGGCGGCGGTGTAGCCGTCCCCGAGGACGACGAGGTTGAACCGCTGCGCGACCGGCCCGGTCACCTGGACCTCGGTGACGGTGCCGGCGGGCTCGTCGGCGTTCGCCGGAGTGGCGAGCCCGAGCACCATGACCGCGACTGCGACGATCCCGGCCCACTTCCGCATGGCGGCACTCCCCTGGTCGGCGATCTTCCCGGTGTACCGCACGCACCGCGCCGCCGGAACCGCCGGAAGTCGGGAGGCTCGCCGTATAGATCGTTATACGCGAGTGAGGCGGTACCAGACCTCCGGCCGTCCGACCTGGCCGTAGTGGGGCTCGCGGTGGGCCATCCCGTTGTCCGCCAGGTACTCCAGGTACCGGCGGGCCGTCACCCGCGACGCGCCGATCGCCGAAGCCGCCGCGCCTGCCGAAAGGCCTTCCGCCGCGCCGGAAAGCGCGTCCTGGATCGCTTCGAGGGTCTGGACGCTCATCCCCTTCGGCAGCGGCGGCTGCTCGGTCGTGCGCAACGCGCCGAGGGCCCGGTCGATCTCGGCCTGGCCGGTCACCTCGCCGGAGGCGTCGCGGAACTCCGCGTAGCGCTCCAGTTTCTCGCGCAGGGTCGCGAACGTGAACGGCTTGAGCAGGTACTGCACCACCCCGACCGACACCGCCGCCTTCACCAGCCCGAGGTCCCGCGCCGACGTCACGGCGATGACGTCGATCGGGAGCCCGGCCGCGCGCAGGGACCGGCACACCGCCAGGCCGTGCGTGTCGGGGAGGTAGAAGTCCAGCAGCACCAGGTCGACCGGCTCGCGTTCGCAGAACCGCAGGGCGTCGCCGCCGGAATGGACCACGCCGGCGACCGAAAAGCCGGGGAGCCGCTCGACGTACACGCGGTGCGCCTCGGCCGCGACCGGCTCGTCCTCCACCACCAGCACCCGGATCACCGGCTCGCCTCCTGCCGCGGCAGCCGGACGGTGAACACCGCGCCGCCGTCCCGGCCGACGTCGACCGTGCCGCCGTAGCGGCGCACCGCCTGCCCGACCAGCGCCAGCCCGAGGCCGTGGCCGTCTTCCGCCTTCGTCGACCAGCCGCGGCGGAAGACGTCGGCGTCGTCGGGGACGCCGGGCCCGGTGTCGGCCACGCGCAGCAGCAGGCCGTCGTCCTCGGTGCGGGCCGTGACGACGACCTTCGGGTGCCCGCTGCCGCGCACCGCCGCGTCGAGGCCGTTGTCGATGAGGTTGCCGAGGATGGTCACCAGGTCGCGGGCCGCGACCCCGAGCGAGACGTCGTCGATCACGGTGTCCGGCGTGACGGTCAGCTCGACGCCGCGCTCGCTCGCCTCGGCGGCCTTGCCGAGCAGCAGCGCGGCCAGCACCGGCTCGGCGACGGCGCCGACGACGCGGTCGGTCAGCTCCTGCGCCAGCGCGAGCTCGGCGGTCGCGAACTCCACCGCCTGCTCGGGTTTCCCGATCTCCACCAGGGAAACGACCGTGTGCAGCCGGTTCGCCGCCTCGTGCGCCTGCGACCGCAACGCCTCCGCGAGGCCGCGCGCGGTGGTCAGTTCCCCGGTCAGCGTCTGCAGTTCGGTGTGGTCGCGCAGGACGACGACGGTGCCCTGCGCGCGGCCGCCCGAGCGGACGGCCGTCGTGCTGACCAGCAGCACCCGGGAGTCGGTCAGGTGCAGTTCCTCGGCCCGGTTCTCCGCCGACGTGAACGCCCGCGCCAGCTCGTCCGGCAGCCCGAGCGAGGCCAGCTCGCGCCCGACCGGGTCGGCGTCGAGGCCGAGGAGGGTGCGCGCGCCGTCGTTGCACAGGCCGACGCGCCCGTCCCGGCCGACGAGCAGCACGCCCTCGCGGACCGAGTGCAGCACGGCTTCGTGGTACTCGAAGAGGTTGCTCAGCTCGTCCGGCGCGACCCCGCGGGTCTGGCGCCGCAGCCGGGCACTGATCAGCCAGCCGCCCAGCGCCCCGACCAGCAGGACCGCCCCGGCGACGCCGAACAGCGGCCAGAGCCGTTCGCGCAGCTCGGCGGAAATGGCCGCGACGGTGATCCCGACCGCGACCAGCGCCACCACCCGCTGCCCCGGCTCGAACACCGGCACGACTGTGCGCACCGACGGCCCGAGCGAGCCGGTGTAGGTCTCGGTGTAGGTCTGCCCGTGCTGCGCCTGTTCGATGGTGCCGATGTAGTGCTGGCCGATCAGCGCCGGATTCGGGTGGGTGTACCGGATCCCGGCCGGGCTCATGATCGTGATGAAGTCGACGCCGGTGTCGGCCTGCACCCGCACCGCGAACGGCTGCAGCGTCGCGCTCGGGTCCGCCGTCGCCACCGCGGCGGCGACGGTCGGGGCGTCGGCCACCGCCGAAGCGACCGCGCGGACCTGGTCGCGCGCGTTCTCGTTCACCGCGCGGGACGCGTCGAGGTAGGCGAACGTGCTGCCGGCGCCGGCCAGCACGCAGAGCACCACCAGCTGCAGCACGAGCAGCTGGCGGGCCAGGCTCCAGCGGGACCGCATCGTCGGGGGCACCTCCTCATACCAGCACACGCGCTCCCCCGGTGTCCGAACGGGACGGTCGCGCGAACTCAATGAACACAAGTGAGCCGGGTCACCGAAGTGCGCCTACAGTGTGCCGCAACCTGGAACACCCCTGAGCTGGAGGCAACGGTGCCGACCCCACCGACCACCGAGGAGACCCCGCGCAAGCGGGACAAGACCCACTACCTGTACCTGGCCGTGATCGTCGCGGTCCTGCTCGGGATCCTGGTGGGCTTCCTCTTCCCGGGCTTCGCCAAGGGCCTCAAGCCCCTCGGCGACGGCTTCGTCAACCTGATCAAGATGATGATCTCGCCCATCATCTTCTGCACGATCGTCATCGGCGTCGGCTCGGTCGCCAAGGCGGCCAAGGTCGGCAAGGTCGGTGTGATGGCACTGGTCTACTTCATCGTGATGTCGACCTTCGCGCTCGCCATCGGCCTGGTCGTCGGCAACCTGCTGCACCCGGGCACCGGGCTGCACCTGAACCCGGCCGACGTTAAGAGCGTCCAGAAGTCCGCCTCCGGCGCCGAAGGCCCGGTCGACTTCCTGCTCGGCATCATCCCGAAGACGCTCGTCTCCGCGTTCACCGAAGGCGAAGTGCTGCAGACGCTGCTGGTCGCGCTGCTCGTCGGGTTCGCGCTGCAGAAGCTGGGCCCGAAGGGCGCCCCGATCCTGCGCGGTGTCGAGCACCTCCAGAAGCTGGTCTTCCGGATCCTGGCGATGATCATGTGGGCCGCCCCGATCGGCGCGTTCGGCGCCATCGCCGCGGTGGTCGGGGCGACCGGCTGGGCCGCGTTGAAGAGCCTCGCGGTGATCATGATCGGGTTCTACGCGACCTGTCTCGTCTTCGTGTTCGTGGTCCTCGGGCTGGTGCTGTGGTTCGGCGCCCGCGTCAACATCCTGAAGCTGCTGCGCTACCTCGGCCGCGAGTTCCTGCTGATCCTCTCGACGTCGTCGTCGGAGTCGGCGCTGCCGCGGCTGATCGCGAAGATGGAGCACCTCGGCGTCGACAAGTCCGTCGTCGGCATCACCGTGCCCACCGGGTACTCGTTCAACCTCGACGGCACCGCGATCTATCTGACCATGGCGACGCTGTTCATCGCCGCGGCGCAGGACGAGCCGCTGTCGATCGGCGCGCAGATCGGCCTGCTGGTCTTCATGATCATCGCGTCGAAGGGCGCCGCGGGCGTCTCCGGGTCCGGCATCGCCACCCTGGCCAGCGGCCTGCAGTCGCACCGGCCGGAACTGGTCAACGGCGTCGGCTTCATCCTCGGCATCGACCGGTTCATGTCCGAGGCCCGCGCGCTGACGAACTTCGCCGGCAACGCCGTCGCGACCGTCCTCATCGGGAACTGGACCAAGGAGTTCGACCGGGAACAGGCCCAGCGCGTGTTCGCCGGGCAGGCGCCGTTCGACGAAGCCACGATGGTCGACGAAGAGCGGGAACCCGCCGAAGCCGTCGCGAAGTAACGCAGACGTTCGTGCTCATGCCCCCGCTGAGCACGAGCCACCGCGGGCCGCGGTGCGAGTCTCCCCGACCTCGCACCGCGGCCCGATCCACGTTTCAGGCCACGTCGTAGGCCACGCGCGCGGCGGCGATGTCGTCGCGGTGGCGTTCCGCCCAGCCGAGCAGGCCGTTGAGCGACTGGTACAGCTCCTTGGCCATCGGCGTGGCTTCGTACTCGACCCGCGGCGGCACCGTCGGGTAGATGGTGCGCTTCAGCAGGCCGTCTCGTTCGAGGTTGCGCAGGGTCAGCGTCAGCATCCGGCGGCTGATCCCGTTGACCGCGCGTTCCAGCTCGGTGAACCGCACGGGCCCGCGGATGGCCTCCAGCAGGATGCCGATCGCCCACTTCCCGCTGATGCGGTTGATGACCTCCAGCACCGTGCAGACATCGAGTTTTTCCGGGTCGATCTCCGTGACCTGGACGGGTACACCGATGTTCCCCTGGGACATGGAAGTGCCTCCTTACGCGGGCTCCCATGGTCACACATGATGGGCACTGTTACAAGAAGTGCCCTGGCGACGACCAGGGGGAACACTCGACTGGAGGGGCCTCAGATGGCCGAGAACCACCCCACCCGCTCCCGCGGCCTCGCGCTGGCGGTGCTGTGCGCCGCCTCGCTGATGGTCGTGCTGGACAGCAGCATCGTCGCGGTGGCGCTGCCCGCCATCCAGGCCGACCTCGGGTTCACGCCCGCCGGGCTCGCCTGGGTGGTCACCGCCTACCTGGTCGCCTTCGGCGGCCTGCTCCTGATCTCCGGCCGGCTCGGCGACCTGCTCGGCCGCCGCCGCGTCTTCCTCGGCGGGCTGGCCCTGTTCACGCTGGCTTCCCTGGTCGCGGGCCTCGCGACGGACGCGGGCGTACTGGTCGCCTCGCGGTTCGCCCAAGGCGTCGGCGGGGCGCTCGCGTCGGCCGTGGTGCTCGGGATGATCGTGACGATGTACCCGGAGCCGCGGGCCCGGGCCCGCGCGATCGGCGTCTACAGCTTCACGCAGGCGGCGGGCGCGTCGATCGGGCTGATCGCGGGCGGCGCGCTGACGCAGGCGCTGAGCTGGCACTGGACGTTCTACGTCAACCTGCCGATCGGCGTGGCCGCGCTGCTGCTGGCCGTCCGGGTGGTCGCGCCGGACCGCCGGACCGGGCTGCGGGCGGGCCTGGACGTGCTCGGCGCGCTGCTCGTCACCGGCGCCGTGATGCTGGGCGTCTACGCGATTTCGTCCGCGGTGTGGGGCGCGCTGGCGGCGGCGGTCGTCCTGCTGGCCGCGTTCGTGCTGCGGCAGGCGAAGGCGCGCACGCCGCTGCTGCCGCTGCGGCTGTTCCGGATCCGCGCGGTGACCGGCGCGAACCTGGTGATGGTGCTGATGGTCGCCGGCATGCTCGGCTTCCAGTTCGTCACCGCGCTGTACCTGCAGCAGGTGCTGGGCCTCGACGCGCTGCGCACGGGCGTCGCGTTCCTGCCGGTGCCGCTGGTGATCGCGGTGGCGTCGCTCGGCCTCGCGGACAAGCTCACCGCGCGGTTCGGGCCGCGGGCGGTGCTGCTGTCCGGGCTCGGCCTGGTGATCGCAGGCCTGGTGCTGCTGACGCGGGTGTCGGGGTCGTACTTCACCGACGTCCTGCCGCCTCTGCTGGTGATGGGCCTCGGCGCGGGGGCGGCAATCCCGGCGTTGATGGGGCTGGCGATGGCGGACGTCCCGGCGGCCGACGCGGGCGTGGCGTCAGGGCTGATCAACACGACCCAGCAGGTGGGGGCGGCGATCGGCACGGCGGTGCTGGCTTCGGTGGCGGCGTCTCGCACGGCGAGCCTCGGTGGTGACCACCGGGAGGCGCTGGCGGCGGGGTTCCGGCTGGCGTACGGGGTCAGCGCGGGCTTCCTGGTAGCCGCGGTGGCGCTGGGAGCACTGGTGCTGGCCCGCCGCACCCGCGCCGCCGCTCCCCCGGCTCCCGCGGCCCCGGCTGCCGAGGCCGAGCCCGCGGTCTGCACCGCCGGTCGCGCCTGAAGCGCCCCAATGTGGCGTTCGGTGCGTTGGACGCACCGAACGCCACATTGGGTGCGTCTGACGCAACCAACGCCACATTGGGGTGCTTGGGGCCGGGTGATCAGGTGAGGTAGGCGGAAAGGCCGCGGTGGCCCCGCCGCATCATCAGCGCGTGGTTCGCGCGGAACAGCGGCCGGGCCACCGCGTCGAGGCGCCGCAGCAACTCCTTGCGAGCCTGGACTTCCTGGGTGATCTCCAGCAGTGTGCCCGCGCCCGCCGCGCGGACCGCACCGGCCAGTACCCCGTCGAGGTCGCCGCTGAGCCTGACCCGCATCAGGCCCGTGCGCTCGTCCTGGTGGTCCCGGTGCATCCGGACGACGAGCCGGAACGGCAGCCGGGACCGGCAGACCAGTTCGGCGGTGTCGTCGTCCACGCGGCGTACCGCGCGGACGTCCGACCACCACCGCGGGTAGCCGGCGAGGTCGGTGACCACGCCGAACACCCGCTCGGGCACGGTTCCCGGCAGCAGCCACGTGCTGCGGAACCGGTAGTTCGCGCCCCTCACGTCACACCGGGACCGAGACCAGTTTCCGGCCGTCCACCGTGACGATGTCGACCGACTTGACGTCGTCGGGCGCGACCAGCGCGGACCCGTCGAGCGAGAAGCCCTGGCTCTCCCACTTCTCCGACACCTGCCAGCTGCCGGCGGTCACCGCCTTGCCGTCCTTGGTGACCACCTGGAGCAGGCACTTCTCGCCGGCTCGGACGCCCTTCACGCTGACGTTCGTCCGGACCCAGCCCTGGAACGGGCTCACCGACGCGGTCAGCTGCACCCCGGTCGCCGGATCCCGGCCTTCGACGGTCTTCGTGCCGGGCACTTCCGGCCCGGGAAGCGCCTGGGGCGGTGGCTCGGCCGTCTGCCGTCCCACCAGGACCCCGCCGCCGAGCGCGGCCACCACCAGCACCGCCGCCGCGACGAGGGCCAGGCCCCGCCTCGACGTCGAACGGGTGGCCGGTGCCGCCTGCTCTTCGTCGCGCACCCGGCGCAAGGTCTTCTGCAGCAGCAGGTCCCCGCCTTCGGGCGGCCCGTCGAGGAACGCCTCGGGCGGTACCTCGTCGAGCGACTCGCGCAACGCCACGAGCTCGTTCAGGTCGAACCGGCACTGCGCGCAGGTCTGCAGGTGCCGCCGCTCGAAGTCGGCCGCCTCCGCGGGATCGAGCGCGCCGAGGGCGTACGCGCCGAGCTGCGTGTGACTCTCGTCCACCGAGTTCATCGCGCCACCTCCGTTCCGCTCGAAATCATCGCCGCTCTCAGTGCTCTCAGTGCGTAGTAAGACCTTGATTTCACGGTACCCGGTGCGACGCCGAGTGTTCTCGCCGCTTCGGCCACCGTCCGTCCCCGGTAGTAGATCTCCACCAGGACCTCTCGGTGCTCGTTCGAAAGGCCGTCCATCGCGCCGAGCACGGTCATCGAGTCGACCACGCCCTGGGCGTGATCGCGTTCGACGGCCGGCGTCGGCACGCCTTCGGCCGGTTCGGCCACCTCTTGGGGCCGCGCCGCCCGGGCGCGGGCCCGGTCGGTGACCAGGTTGCGGGCGACGGTCAGCAACCAGCCGCGCACCGAGCCCTTCCCGTCGTTCTGCAAGTCGTCCGCGTGCTTCCACGCCCGGACCAGCGTCTCCTGGACCACGTCCTCGGCCGCCGCCCGATCTCCGGTCAGCCTCGTCGCGTAGGCCAGCAGGCTCCGCCCGTGTTCGGCGTACAGCTGCCGAATCAGGTCCTCGCCCTTGGCCTTCTTAGGCCGCCTGCCTCCTATGGCCACCCTCGTCCTCCCGACGGTGTTCTGAGTCGGCGAGGACAGTACTGCAACCCGCAGGGCCACCGGCGGTGCGTGCGCCGAGCGCAGCGCGACCATGGTGTTCATCGGCTGCCCGTCCTTCCTCGTTCTGCCCGGAAATCCGTCGGTGGTCAGTACCCGGACCCGCCGGCCTTGCCGCCCGCGGTGATCTTGCTGCCGTCCGGGGCGACCGCGAACCAGGTGCCGTTGGCGCCCTGGCCGTTCAGTTCGCCCGCCGCCTTGTCGCCCGAGAACCCGTAGAGCGGCCAGCCGTTGAGCGTGATCTGCTTGCTGCCGTCCTTGCGGGTCGTCGTGCCGACCTGGGTGTCCTGGATGCCCTTGAGCATCGGCGTGGCCACCCCGGCGAGCATCGGCGGCCACGCGGTCGCGCATTCGCCGTCGCAGTTGGACGTCGGCGGCTGCGAGAGGTCCTTGTCGAACCGGTAGAGCGTCTTGCCGTCGGCGTCGGTGACCACGGCGCCGACCCCGTTGATCGTCGCGACCGCGAGCATCTTGTGCCCCGGTTCACCGTGTTGCGGCCCTTGGGCGCCGTCGGCCATCTCACCGCAGGCGGACAACGTGGCGACGGCGACGAGCGCGACCGCGCTGACGACGACCGGCCGGGTACGGTTCATGACGTTCTCTCCTCGGTGAGGGCGGCACCGCCGTCCGGCGGACCTCGACACCGGGTAACACGGACGGTCGCGAAGAACGGTTCAGCCGGGATCACGCGATTCGGCGCCACGGCGCGCGCGGATTGGTGCGTCCCGGTGATCGGCACGATCTTGTCGCCGGACGGGTGCGGTTCCTAAGCTGACCGGGTTCGCCCCGCCGCCCCGCTCGTCCCGGGAGCCGCCGTGTCCGCGAAACCCCTCGTCCTGGTGGCGCTGCTGGCCGCGGGCTGCGCCGCCGCCCCGCCGTCGTTCACGGCGACCCTGACCTCACCCACGGATGTGGTGCTCACCTGGCCGGACGACGACGCCGGGCACCGCGTCGAGTACGCGAACGACCCGGCCGGGCCGTGGACGACGCTGCGGTTCCTCCCCGCGCACACGACCAGCTACCACCACCCGGACCTCATCCCGGAGACGCCGTTCTACTACCGGGTGCAGCCGTTCACCGGCCCGGTCTCGACCGACCTGCGCGCCGTGACTTCGGGCGACACGGTGACGTTCACCTGGACCGACCGCGCGAGCGGCGAAGCCGGGTACCTCGTGGAGATCCGCCGCCCGGGCGCGCCGGACTTCGACCCGGTCGAGGTGACCGACCCGGACACGACCACGTGCGCGCTGTCGCTGCTCCCCGGTGAGGAGAACTCGGCCTTCCGGCTCCGGACGCTGCACTACGGCCCGCTCTCCCCGGTGGTCCACCAGACCACCGGGAAGGAGCGGTGACGCCTATTCGGCTGCCAGGACCGTCCGCAGGAACTCGCCCGTGTAGCTGCCTTCGACCCCGGCGACGTGCTCCGGCGTGCCCTCGGCGATCACCGTGCCGCCGCCCGAACCGCCTTCGGGACCCATGTCGATGATCCAGTCGGAGGTCTTGATCACGTCGAGGTTGTGCTCGATCACGATCACCGAGTTGCCCTTGTCGACCAGCCCGTTGATGACGCCGATCAGCTTGTTGATGTCCTCGAAGTGCAGGCCGGTCGTCGGCTCGTCGAGGATGTACACCGTCTTGCCGGTCGAGCGCTTCTGCAGCTCGCTGGCCAGCTTGACGCGCTGCGCCTCACCGCCCGACAGCGTCGGCGCGGGCTGGCCGAGCCGGACGTAGCCGAGGCCGACGTCCACCAGCGTCTGCAGGTGGCGGTGGATGGCCTTGATCGGCTCGAAGAACTCCGCGGCCTCCTCGATGGGCATGTCGAGCACGTCCGAGACGGTCTTGCCCTTGTAGTGCACCTCGAGGGTTTCCCGGTTGTACCGCGCGCCCTTGCAGACCTCGCAGGGGACGTAGACGTCCGGGAGGAAGTTCATCTCGATCTTGATCGTGCCGTCGCCGGCGCAGGCCTCGCAGCGCCCGCCCTTGACGTTGAACGAGAACCGGCCCTGCTGGTAGCCGCGCACCTTCGCCTCGGTGGTCGCGGCGAACAGCTTGCGGACGTGGTCCCAGACACCCGTGTAGGTGGCCGGGTTGGACCGCGGGGTCCGGCCGATCGGCGACTGGTCGACGCGCACCAGCTTGTCGACGTTGCCGAGGCCGTTCACGCGGGTGTGCCGGCCGGGCACCTGGCGGGCGCCGTTGAGCTTGTTGGCCAGCACCGTCGCGAGGATGTCGTTGACCAGCGTGGACTTGCCCGAGCCGGAGACGCCGGTGACCGAGACCAGGCAGCCGAGCGGGAACGAGACGTCCAGCCCTCGCAGGTTGTGCTCGCGCGCGCCCACGACGGTCAGCTGCCGCTTCTTGTCGACCGGCCGCCGGATCGCCGGCACCTCGATCTGCCTGCGGCCGGACAGGTACTGCCCGGTCAGCGATTCCTTGCTCTTCAGCAGCTTCTTGTACGGTCCACTGTGGACGATGTGGCCGCCGTGCTCGCCCGCGCCCGGGCCGATGTCGACCACCCAGTCGCTCGAGCGGATCGTGTCCTCGTCGTGCTCGACGACGATCAGCGTGTTGCCCAGGTTGCGCAGCCGGGTCAGCGTCTCGATCAGGCGGTGGTTGTCGCGCTGGTGCAGGCCGATCGACGGCTCGTCCAGCACGTACAGCACGCCCACCAGGCCGGACCCGATCTGCGTGGCCAGCCGGATCCGCTGCGCTTCCCCACCCGAAAGAGTGGCGGACGCGCGGTCGAGCGAGAGGTACGTCAGGCCGACGTCGAGCAGGAAGCGCAGCCGTGCCTGGATCTCCTTGAGCACCGCGCCGGCGATCATCGCCTCGCGCTGGCCCAGCTCCAGTTCGTCGAGGAACTGCGACGCCTCCGCGATGGACAGCGCGCAGACCTCGGCGATCGACATGTCACCGCGGGTCTTGTGCGCCAGCGTCACGGCGAGGATCTCCGGCTTGAGCCGGGTGCCCTGGCACGCCGGGCACGGCACCTCGCGCATGTAGCCCTCGTACCGCTCGCGCATGTACTCGGACTCGGTCTGCTCCTGCCGCCGCTCGAGGAACGGGATGACGCCCTCGAAGGCCGCGTAGTACGAGCGCTGGCGCCCGTAGCGGTTCTTGTAGCGGACGTGCACCTGCTCGTCGACGCCGTGCAGCACCGCCTTCTGGGCGCGCGCGGGCAGCCGCCGCCACGGCGTGTCCATGCGGAAGCCGATGGTCTCCGACAGCGACTCGAGCAGGCGGATGAAGTAGTCCGCGCTCTGGCCGCCCGACCACGGCGCGATCGCGCCCTCGGCCAGCGAAAGCTCGTCGTCCGGGACCACCAGCTCCGGGTCGACCTCCTTGCGGATGCCGATGCCGGTGCACTCGGGGCAGGCGCCGTAGGGCGAGTTGAAGGAGAACGAGCGGGGCTCGAGGTCCTCGATGGCGAGGGGGTGGCCGTTCGGGCAGGCGAGGTTCTCGGAGAAGCCGCGGATGCGGTGCGGGTCGTTCTCCGGCAGGTCGACGAACTCCAGCTCGATCAGCCCGTCGGCCAGCCGCAGCGCCGTCTCGACCGAGTCGGTGAGGCGCTGGCGCGAAGACGACTTCACGCTCAGGCGGTCGATGACCACGCCGATCTGGTGCTTTTCCTGCTTCTTCAGCTTCGGCGGGTCGGTGAGCGAGTGCACCGTGCCGTCCACGACCACGCGCGCGTAGCCCTGCTGCTGCAGGTTCTCGAACAGGTCGACGTACTCGCCCTTGCG
Organism: Amycolatopsis eburnea; assembly: GCF_003937945.1. Taxonomy (GTDB): domain Bacteria; phylum Actinomycetota; class Actinomycetes; order Mycobacteriales; family Pseudonocardiaceae; genus Amycolatopsis; species Amycolatopsis eburnea. The sequence continues at coordinate 123,760 of NZ_RSEC01000055.1, read as the reverse complement.
CCCGCGCACCACCGGCGCGAGCACCTGGAAGCGGACGCCTTCGTCCATCTCCAGCACCTGGTCGACGATCTGCTGCGGGGTCTGCTTGCTGATCGCCTCGCCGCACTTGGGGCAGTGCGCCTTGCCGGCGCGGGCGTAGAGCAGGCGCAGGTAGTCGTAGACCTCGGTGATCGTGCCGACGGTCGAACGCGGGTTGCGCGAAGTGGACTTCTGGTCGATCGACACCGCGGGCGAGAGGCCCTCGATGAAGTCGACGTCCGGCTTGTCCATCTGCCCGAGGAACTGCCGGGCGTACGCCGAGAGCGACTCGACGTAGCGCCGCTGGCCCTCGGCGAAGATGGTGTCGAAGGCGAGGCTCGACTTCCCCGACCCGGACAGGCCGGTGAACACGATCAGGCTGTCGCGGGGCAGGTCGAGATCCACGCCGCGGAGGTTGTGCTCGCGGGCACCGCGAACAACGAGGCGATCAGCCACGCCAGGGTCCTCTCAATGTCTTCTTCAGCTGCGGTCGCCGACCCGGTCTCAAGCTGCACGGGTGGCCGCGATCCATGCTACGAGCCACCACCGACAAAAACGGGTTCCGCGTCTTCCACCTGCGGTTTTGCGGGCTTCCGGCGTCTGGTGAGCCACCGGTGGGCCGGGCGCTCGACCCCCGCGGTGACCGCCCAGCCGGCCAGCACGGCGGCGCCGACGACCGCGGGGAGCCGCAGCCAGCCGGGGAGGCCGAGGTCGAGCAGAGCGCGGGCCAGGATGTAACCCAGTTCCTGGTGCACCAGATAAAGACCATACGAGATGCCCGCGAGCCAGGTGACGGCCGGGGCGATCCGCGCCAGCCCGGGGAACCGCCAGTCCGGGCCGCGGGCGGCCAGGCAGACCAGCAGCAGGAGCACGGCGAACCCGATCGTGGACGGCCAGCGCAGCGCGTCCTGCGGCAGCGCGACGTGGAACGGGAAGACCTGCAGGTCCTGCGCGGCGACGGCGGCGAAGACGAAGAGCGCGACGTGCCAGCTCTTCAGGCGCCGCTGCGACCACAGCCAGATCGCGACGCCGATCGCGAAGACGTGCAGCCGGTGCAGGCCGAGGCCGTAGTAGAACGTCTCGACGAGCGGGCTCGCCGTCCCGGGCGGGAAGACCACGAAGCGCAGCGTGAGCGGCACCAGGATCAGCGCCCACAGCAGGGCGACGGTCAGCCGGTGGGTGCGCCACGGCCGCGGCCACAGCAGCGCGGCGCCGGTGAAGGCCATGAGCTGGACGGGCAGGGTCCAGTAGGAGCCGTCGAGGTAGTAGAAGGCGTCCCAGCGGATGCCCCACTCCTGCACCATGCCGAGGTTCGTGACCAGGTCCAGCCACGTCGGGATGTACCACGGCGACGGGTTCGTCGGCGGCCCCTGCGGGACCCCGAAGAGGAACCCGGTGACGCCGGGCGGGTAGGGCAGTCCGCTGAAGGAGATGGCCGCCCACCGCGTCACGAGGTAGGTCACGATGACTGCGACGAGGTACGCGGGGACGAGACGCGCGACGCGGTTCCACAGCCACCGGCGCGGATCGCCCTTGCGGAGGCTGGCGCAAACGAAGAAGGCGGAGATCACCAGGAGGATCGCGGCGCCGAACTGCGCTGTCACCCGGAAGGGGTACCCCGTGAGTTCCGGGTGCAGCAGCGCGCCCTGGTGGGTGACGTGCCCGAGGATGACCGCGAGGACGGCGACGACGCGAAGGAGGTCCCAGCTGATCCGGCGCGGCGTCGGGGAGGTGGGCACGGTCGTCCTGAGGTCGGGCTGGCTGGGGGTCGCCGTGAGCCTACGTGCCGCCGCGGCCGCGCGCTTGTGCGGGTGGAACCGGTTGGAGCGAAACGACTACCGTGTGCACGGTGAACATCGTGGACACCTACACCGGGCACGTCGACCCGGGCGGCGACGCCACCCGGCGCACGCTGGACGAGCTGACCATCACCAAGCTGTCCGTCGGCCCGATGGACAACAACACGTACCTGCTGGTGTGCCGGGCGGACAACGAGGCACTGCTCATCGACGCGGCGAGCGACCCGGAGCGGATCTCCGACCTGATCGGCCACGGCCCGGACCGGCCCGCGCTGAAGACGGTCGTCACCACCCACCAGCACCAGGACCACTGGCAGGCACTGGGCGCGGTCGCGGGCGCGAACGGCGCGAACACGGCGGCCCACCCGCTGGACGCCCCGCCGTTGCCGGTCCCGCCGGACTTCCTGGTCGAGCACGGCGACACGCTTTCGGTGGGCCAGGTCACCCTCTCGGTGATCCACCTGCGCGGCCACACGCCGGGTTCGATCGCCCTGCTCTACCGCGACCCGTCGGGCCACCCGCACCTGTTCACCGGCGACTCGCTGTTCCCGGGCGGCGTGGGGCGGACGACGTCCCCGGAGGACTTCCGGTCACTGCTGGACGACGTCGAGTCGCGGATCTTCGGCGAGCTGCCGGACGAGACGTGGTTCTACCCGGGCCACGGCGACGACTCGACGCTGGGCGCCGAGCGGGCGAAGCTGAAGGAGTGGCGCGAGCGCGGCTGGTGACTTGGCCGGCGAGCTGCGCGCGTACGAAGCCGGCGGGTGCTGACCCGTTCGGAGCAGCCGGGTAACGATAGAGGACTCCTGGGCAACTCCCGGACGAACCGGACGTCCACAGCAGACCCAGCGCTGGGACTTCCACCGGTTCTCTCCGCCAGGAGGCCCACCATGTCCAGACCCACACGGCGCGCGCTCGCCGCACTCACCATCCTCATCGCCGGTGCCCTCGCCGCCGCCGCTCCGGCGCAAGCCGCAGGGCCCGTCATCCCGGCCATGACCAACATCCGGACCGGGTTGAACACCGGCTTCGACCGGATCGTGCTCGACCTGAGCTCCGGTCCCGCGCCCGCCGTCGGCTACCAGCTGCTCGACGAGCTGACCGCCGATCCGAGCGGGGAAATCGTCTGGCTCACCGGCCAGTACTTCGTCAACGTCACCGCCACGCCGGCCGCAGCGCACGACGTGAACGGGAACCTCACCTACACCGGGCCGCAGAAGTTCCGGACGCGGAACCTCCGGAACGTCATGGCCGTCGCCGTCACCGGGGACTTCGAGGCGCACCTCTCCATCGGGCTCGGGGTGCGGACGCGGACCGCGGTGCACGTCTTCACGCTCACCGCGCCCAACCGCGTCGTGATCGACGTCGCCTCCTAACCGCGCTCGTACGGGATCTTCTCCCCCGCCTCCACCGCGAACGGCAGGTCGTTGCCCGCCGGCGGGAGGGGGCACGTGGCGAAGTCCGTGAACGCGCACGGGAGGTTCACCGCGCGGTTGAAGTCCAGCGTCACCGAACCGTCCGCTGCCGGCGCGCCGACCGGCAGCGAGCGGTTCGCCGCGTACGTCGTGACGCCGCTCGTGCCGTCGGTGAACAGGATGCTGAAGCCGCCGTCCTTGCCGTTGAACGCCGTCAGGGTGTGCGACGAGCCGCCGTGCGAAAAGCGGACCACGCCCGGCGCCGTGTAGACGTGGCTCAGGCCCTCCACCACCGCGCCGACCGTGGTCGGGCGCGGCTCGTCGAACGGCTCGAACCGCCCCTGCAAGACCCACGACTCCGACGGCTCGTACGCCGGGATGCCGTGGAACTCGCGCAGCACCTCTGCCTTCGGGTCGTGCACGCGGATCAGGTACCCGGACCGGCGGGCCACCTCGATCTCGACGTCGCCCGCCAGCACCCGGGTGCCCGCGCCGCTGTTGACCAGCTCGAACCTGCGGACCTCCGTGATCGGCGTGCCCTCGTGCGTCAGCGAAGCGCCGGCCGGGTCGACGTACGCCGCATCCGCGTCCTGCCACCAGCGGCCGGGGATGCCGGGGTATTCGCGCGGGGAGTCGGTCAGCCAGTCCAGCGAAACCAGCGCCAGCCAGCCGTGCGGGGCCGCGAGGTCCGCCTCCCGCTGGGTCTTCCAGTCCTGCCACTCCTGCGTGAACGTGCTCATCGCGGGCCCCTTCCGATCGGCTACGACGGTGCCAACCCGCCGCCGGTGCCGGTATTCCGCGTCCCAGTATCCGGACCGCCGAGCCACGCGATTTCGCGCTCGCCGCCGGCCGGGACGACGATCCGCCGGTAGCCGGGGTCGTCGGCGATGGCGGTGTGGAAGCGGTCGGAGACGATCAGCAGCAGGTCCAGCTCCGGTGCCGCCGCGATCGCCGCCTTCAGCTCCTCGGCCGCGCACAGCCACGTCGCCAGCGCCACCGCCGCGCCGCCGAAGTGGGGCGGGCGCAGCACGACGTCGCCGTGGTCGGCGGCCACCCGCAGCCGGAGCTTGCCGAACTCGTTGAGGTGGCGGTTGCGCCGCCGCAGCGCCCCGGCGAGCAGCGCGACGAGGTCCGCCGCGATCCAGCCGCGCGGCACCGTCGGCGGGATGATCAACGTCGTGGCGTCGCCCTCGGCGCGGCGGAACCAGGTCGGCGTGCGGTAGGGCACCGGGACGCGTTCGAACACCTCGTCCAGCACCGCGTCGAGCGTGACGCCGAGGTGCACCGCGCGAGCGGTCCGGCCCCGGCTCGGGGCGACGATCCCGAGCCGGACGACGGTCGCGGTCACCGGGTCGGTGCGCACGGCCGGGTCAGTCCCCGCCGGGATCGGACGACCATTGGAGCCCGTAGCTGAGCCCCTGGTGCAGGTCGTGGAACTCGAGCCCGACCTCGCCGAGGCTGTTGACCGTCAGCGCGTCGCCGGAGTCGGTGCCGTCGTCGATCACGCGGCCGGGCACGCCGTTGAGCCGCCACACCCGCGACGGCGGCGCGTCGCGGTCGAACCGCACCCGCACCGAGAACTTCTCGCAGCGGCGCAACGGGGTCATGACGTAGTACGGCCGCAGCGAAGAGCGCTGCGGCGCGAAGCGGATGCCGTATTCGTGGCGCTGCCCGAGCCGCAACGGGCTGGGCAGCCGCATGACGAACTGGGCGTGGCTCGCCGAAACCTGGCGCGCTTCGACGATCTCACCGCCGAACAGCACGTCCGCGGCGATGGCGGGCACCGGGTCGAGGCCCGGCACGGCGGGGACGCTGAACGACAGCACCAGCTCGTCGAGCTCGTCGACCTCCGCGACGATCCGGCGTTCCTCCTGCACGTCCGGCGCGTCGCGGTCGAGCCGGAGCACGGCTTTCATCGACTCGACGTACCAGCCGGCGAGCGGGTGCAGGTCGCGCTCGCGCGCGGGCGCGCCGAGCAGCTCGTCGAGCCGGCGGAACGCGAGGTCGATGCGACGGCGCGCGGTGCGCGGGTCGCGGTCGAGGACGCTGGCCAGCCAGGAGATCCGCCGGTCGAGGAACTCGCCGGCCGCCTCTTCGTGCAGGCCGAGAGCCGCCAGCGCGGCGAGCCGCAGGTCCGCGGGCAGCCGCCCGCACAGCTCGGTCAGCCGCAGCACGACCTTGTGCCGCGCGGCGGCGGGCGGGTCGTCGTCGGCGATCTCGCAGGCCGCCCGCAGGCAGGGGCCGATCCGCTGGTGCAGGTCGGCCGCGTCGAGCCCGCGGCCGCGGCGCAGTTCGTTCAGTTCGCGCACGAACGGGAACGAGTTCTCCGACGTCATCCCACCCCCTTCCGCGCCGCCGGTGGAAAGAGCTGCCGACATTACCAGCGGTCACGGGCGGCGGTGACGTGACAAATCCCGGACACGCGATCAGCGGAATGCCCGGCCGGCCGGCCCCCCGCGTGCCGGCCGGCCGGGTTCCCACCGCGGGCTCAGCGGGCCCCGAAGATCAGGGCCCAGATCGAGTGGCTTTCCATCACACACCTCCTCATCGCAGCACCCAGGCCGAGGCGGGCAGTGGCGGGTTCCGGCGCGTTTCCGGCCGCCGCGGGAAAAGGCCGATTTCACCTGGGCCGAAAACCTGCCGAGACGTTCCGGACGAGCACTCCCCTGCCTCGTTCGAAAAGGGAATCCCGGCCGGGGGCATCGCATTCATTTCCCGGCCGGGTTCCAGCATCGCCGGGTCGCGGCGGTCGTCAGATGCCCGCTGTCACTGCCCTTGTGTGCCGTTTGGCTCAGAACGGGCGAAGGCCTGCAGCACGCGCAGCTTGCGGATGAGGATCCGGCGACGGCCGGTCTCGACGATCCCGCGCTCGCGCAGCACGCGCAGCGCGCGGGCGACGGTCCGCCGGGCGGCGCCGACCTGGGCGGCGATGTCGGTCTGCGAAAGCGCGGCCTCGATGACCACGCCCTCCGGGACGGACCGCCCGTGCTCTTCGGCCAGCCGGAGCAGGTGCACCGCGACCCGCCGGGTGACGTCGAGGGCCGCCGAATCGACCCTGGCGGACTCGGCGTTGCGGAGCCGGGCCGCGACGGTCTTGATCGTCGCGATGGCGATCTCGGGCCGGGCGTGCAGGACGTCGATGAACTGCGCGCCGGTCAGCTGGAAGACGGTGCAGGGTTCGATCGCGCGGACCGACGCCGTGCGCGGGCGCCCGGTCACGGCCGCGAGGTCGCCGAGCACCTCGCCGGGGCCGCGGAGCCCGAAGAGCACCTCGCGGCCGTCCTCGACGATCGCGGAAACCCGTACCCAGCCGGAAACCAGCACGTGGACGTGGTCGGAGGGGTCGCCTTCCATGAGCACGACGTCGTTCGCCCGGAACCGCCGCCGGGTGCCCCTGGCGAGCAGGTACTCGCGATCGGCGTCGGCGAGGTAGGCCAGGAGCGCCCCGTCCGCCGTGTCGTCGTGCCCGTTCATCGCCCCGATCCCCGCTCCGCTCCGGATGCCCACCGTAACCCGGCGTGGCGGCGTTGGGCGAGCACCGGAACCGATAGGGTCACCGCGTGGACGTGGAGATCTACACCGACGGCGCGTGCAGCGGGAACCCCGGACCGGGCGGCTGGGGCGCGGTGCTGCGCTACGGCAAGCACGAGCGCGAGCTGTACGGCGGCGAAGCCACGCCGACGACGAACAACCGGATGGAGCTGACCGCCCCGATCCGGGCACTGGAGACCCTGACGCGGCCGTCGCAGGTGCGCGTGTTCACCGACAGCACGTACGTGCGCAACGGCATCACGCAGTGGCTGCCCCGCTGGAAGAACAACGGCTGGCAGACGGCGGCACGCGAACCGGTCAAGAACGCGGACCTCTGGCAACGCCTCGACGCAGCGATCGGCGAGCACCAGGTCGAATGGCTGTGGGTGAAGGGTCACGCGGGCCACCCGGAGAACGAGCGGGCCGACCGGCTGGCGGTGCGCGGGGCGCAAGAGGCGCGGGAGAGCGGGAAGCCGGTCAACGCCGGTTAGTCCCCATTGGACGGTCGTGGCACAATTCCCCGGTGCCTCCCGCCCCCTGCCCGTGTGGTCTCGCCGAGTCCTACGCCGCCTGCTGCGGCCGGTTCCACACCGGGGCGCTCGCCGCGCCGACGGCCGAACTGCTGATGCGGTCGCGGTTCAGTGCCTTCGCCGTCGGCGACACCGCGTATCTGCTGCGGACCTGGCACCCGGACACCCGGCCGCGGCGATTGGACCTCGATCCCGGTCAGGAGTGGACTCGGCTGGAGATCCTCGGGCGCACCGGCGGGGGCCTGCTGCACGCCGAGGGCACGGTCGAGTTCCGGGCGCACTACCGCCACCGCGGGCGCGACGGGGTCCTGGAGGAGAACAGCCGCTTCCGGCGTGACGACGGCCACTGGGTCTACCTCGACGCCGAAGCCTGAAACCCGTCCCGCGCACCGCCGCCGTCGTGCTAAACAGTGCGGCGATGGGAAAACTGACGCGCCGCGCCCGGGCCAAGGCGGACTACCTCGGCTTCCTCGGCGCCCGGGAATGGCCGCTCGCCGCGTCGGGGCTCGGGGTGCTGCTCGGGGTCGTCACCATCCTGCCGAGCGCGATCGGCGTGGTGCTCTCGGTCGTCGCGCTCGCTCTCGGCGTCACCACCTTCACCCGGGACGTGCGGCTGCTGCGCCGCCGGTGGGCCGGGTTCGAGTTCACGACCATCGCCGCGCCCTTCCCCACCGCGGAGCTGCCGCCGCCGTCGGCGTACCCGCAAGCCGAGTACGTCGCCGTGCCCGCCCGGGGAACCGCGCTGGTCAGCGCCGCGATCGACCGCGACCTCTGGACCGGGCGGCACACCATCGAGGTCGCCGAGGAGCCCTACCGGCTGCCGGCGTCGCTCAAGGCGACCGCGCCGCACGTCCTCCCGCTGCGGGCCCGCGGCCGGCTGCTGTTCAACGGCCCCGTCGTCGGCATGCGCGGCGACCCGCTGCCCGCCGCCGGGGCGCGGCCCGCGCCGATCCGGCTGCACCGCGCCCGGTTCTTCGACGCCGTCTGCTCGAACGAGCTCGGCACCCTGCGCATCACCCGCACCGGCACCGGCGAGGAGTACGACCTGCGCAAGGCCGAGCTCACCGACTCCGCGGGCGCGCTGCGCGAGCTGAGCAGCAGCTCACTGGCCGACCACGTCGGCGTCTCCACGGTCGCGTTCACCACCGACGGCAAGCTCGTCACCGTCCGGCAGTCGGCGCTCAACGCCGTGAGCGGACTGCTGCTCGCGCCGTCGGGCAGCGGCTCGCTCGAACCGCGCGACCTGCGCACGCCGGACGGCGGCGCGCGACGCCTGCTGCACACCGCGGTCCGCGCCGGGATGGAGCGCGAGCTGTGCGAGGAAAGCGGCCTCACGCCCGACGACGTCCGCGGGACGAAGGTCGTCGGGTTCGCCCGCTGGATGGACCGCGGCGCCAAGCCGGAGTTCTTCGGGCTCACCGAGCTGGCCGTCGACAGCGCAGAGGTCGCCCGGCGCCGGCCGGTCAGCGGCGAGCGGCTCTACAGCGCCGGCCTGACGCTCTTCGACGTCGACCTCGCCGCGATCGGCGCCGCGCTGGCCGACGGTGTCCCGCTCAGCGAGGCACTTCCTCAACGGCTTTGGGAGGACGGCTCCCTGCCGCTCCTGCTGGCCCTGCGTGCCGCGGCGGCGTGGCAGGCGGCCCGGGTCTGACCGAAACGCCCCTGTTCTCCGCGTGATCGGCCCGCTACGATCGTCCGCAATTGTTAGGGAACTTTACTAACGAAAACCCGTCCCTCGCCGCCGCGGTGCCTAGGAGGCGCGCTAGTGAGTCATCGGCAGAGAAGAACACGGACGACGCTGCTGTCGGCGGTCGCCTTGGCCGTCGCGGTGAGCGGGGCGGCCACCCCCGCCGCCACCGGGCAGGAGCAGGCGAGAGCGACGGTCGCGGCCGCGAGCCCGGCCACCGCCGTCCCCGGCTTCCTGATCCAGACGTCGGCGCAGGTCAGCGACGACTCGGCGGTCTCCAAGCCGGGGTACAACACGTCCGGCTGGTACCCGGTCGGCCCGCGCTCGACCGTCTACGCCGGCCTGCTGGCCAACGGCAAGTACGCCGACCCGTTCTACTCGACGAACATGAAGAACGTGCCGGTCGCGGACTTCCAGGTCCCGTGGTGGTACCGCACCGACCTCACCGTCGCCGACACCACCCAGCGGACCTACCTCGACTTCAGCGGCGTGCTGTCCAAGGCCGACGTCTGGGTCAACGGGACGCGCGTCGCCGACAAGACGCAGGTCACCGGCGCCTACACGCGCCACGACCTCGACATCACCTCGCTGGTGAAGGCGGGCACGAACAGCGTCGCGTTCAAGGTCTACCCGAACGACCCGAACAAGGACCTGTCGATGGGCTGGATCGACTGGGCCCAGACCCCGCCGGACCAGAACATGGGCATCGTGCGGGACGTCCTCGTCCGGCGCAGCGGCCCGGTGGCGCTGCGCGGCGGCCACGTCGTGACGAAGCTGACCGGCCTGTCCCACGCCGACCTGACGGTGAAGGCCGACGTCCGCAACGACTCCGCGGCCGCCGTGTCCACGACCGTCTCCGGCACGGTCGCCGGCAAACCGATCAGCCAGACCATCTCCCTGGCTGCCAAGGAGAAGAAGACCGTCACCTTCCCGGTGATCGGGATCGACAACCCGCAGGTCTGGTGGCCTGCCGGGATGGGCGGGCAGCCGCTCTACGACCTCGACCTGACCGCGGCCGTCGGCGGGACGGCGTCGGACACCTCGCACTCCAGCTTCGGCGTGCGCACGGTGACGGCGAACAAGAACTCCAGCGGCGGCCGGGCGTACACGATCAACGGGCGCCCGCTGCTGATCAAGGGCGGCGGCTACTCGCCGGACCTGTTCCTGCGCTGGAACGAGCAGTACGCGGCCGACAAGCTGGCCTACGTCAAGGACCTCGGGCTCAACACCGTGCGCCTGGAGGGGCACATCGAGCCGGACGAGTTCTTCGACCTCGCCGACCGGATGGGCGTGCTGACGCTGCCCGGCTGGGAGTGCTGCGACAAGTGGGAGGGCCAGGTCAACGGCGAGGAGAAGGGTGACCCGTGGACGGCCGCGGACTACCCGGTCGCGAAGGCGTCGATGACCGCGGAGGCCGAGCGGCTGCGCGACCACCCGAGCGTCATCTCCTTCCTCATCGGCAGCGACTTCGCGCCCGACGCGACGATCGAGAAGAACTACCTCGACGCGCTGAGCGCCGCGGACTGGCCCACCCCGGTGGTCCCGGCCGCGTCGGCGAAGTCGTCGCCGCAGCTCGGGTCGTCCGGCATGAAGATGAACGGGCCGTACGACTACGTCCCGCCGAACTACTGGTACGACAAGGCGCACAGCGACCTCGGCGGCGCGTGGAGCTTCAACTCCGAAACCAGTGCCGGGCCGGACATCCCGACCATGGACACGCTCAAGCGGATGATGTCGGCCGGTGAGCTGGACACGCTGTGGAAGAATCCGTCGGCCACGCAGTACCACCGGTCCTCGTCCTCGACGTTCGGCAACCTGAAGCTCTTCGGTGACGCGCTCACCAACCGCTACGGCAAGCCCGCGAGCCTCGACGACTACGTCCGGAAGGCGCAGCTGGCGCAGTACGAGAACGTGCGCGCCGAGTTCGAGTCGCACTCGCGCAACTTCAGCGACGGCACGAACCCGGCCACCGGGATCATCTACTGGATGCTCAACAGCGGCTGGACGTCGCTGCACTGGCAGCTGTTCGACGCCTACCTCGACCAGAACGGCTCCTACTTCGGGGCCAAGAAGGCGAACGAGCCGCTGCACATCCAGTACTCGTACGACACGAAGTCCGTCGTGGTGGTCAACCACAACCACGACGCGGCGTCGGGCCTCACCGCCCGCGTGCAGTTGTTCAACCTGGACGGGACCGCGAAGTACGACCAGTCGAAGGCCGTGTCCGTGGGCGGCGACGGCGCGAAGACGACCGCGCTGACCATCGGCTCGGTGAGCGGGCTGTCGACGACGTACCTGGCGAAGCTGGTGCTCACCGACTCCTCGGGCAAGGAGGTCAGCCGCAACGTGTACTGGCTGTCCACCAAGGCCGACACGCTGAACTGGGGCGCGAGCGACTGGTACTACACGCCGCAGTCGGCCTACGCGGACCTGTCCGGGCTGAACGGCCTCGCCCAGGTATCGCTGGGGTCGACCGCCACCTCGACGGCGAACGCCGACGGCACCACGACCACCAAGGTGACGCTGACGAACCCGGCGTCCGGCAAGGTGCCGGCGTTCTTCGTCGACGCGCACGTGGTCGGCGCGGCGGGCGCGCCGGTGCTGCCGGTGCGGTGGACCGACAACCAGGTCAGCCTCTGGCCGGGTGAGTCGGCCACGCTGACGGCGACGTACCGGACCGCGGACCTCAAGGGCGCCAAGCCGTCCGTGCGGGTCGCGGGCTGGAACACCGGGACGAAGACGATCCCGGCGGACGGCACGGCGGGCCCCGGGACGCCTGCCGACTACCAGGCCGAGGACGCGACGATCATCAACGGCGTCGCGGAGTCCAACCACCTGGGCTACACGGGCACCGGGTTCGTCAACTACGACAACGCGACCGGCAGCGCGGTGGAGTTCACCGTGACCGCGGCCGCGGCGGGACCGGCGAACGTCGTCCTGCGGTTCGCCAACGGCACCACGACGAACCGCCCGATGGACATCTCGGTCAACGGTACGAAGGTGGCGTCCGGGGTGGCCTTCGGCGGCACCGGCAACTGGGACACGTGGCAGACGGTCACGGTCCCGGTCACGCTGCCGGCGGGCACCTCCCAGATCAAGGCGACCGCGACGACCGCCAACGGCGGCCCGAACGTCGACAAGATCACCCTCTAGCGCAAAGTGCCGTCAAGGCCACCTTACGGGCGTCTGACGCCCGTAAGGTGGCCTTAACGGCACTCAGAGGGAGTCCCAGAGGAGGCGCTGGGCGCGGTCGGGGTCGGAGACCGTCGTCGAGACGTCGTCGAAGAGGTGCGTGACGCGGTCTTCGGGGGTGTAGCGGGGCCAGCCCGGGTCGCCCGTGGCGATGAAGCGGACCCACGCGGCGAACATCTCCGTCGCCATCGCCTGCATCCGCTCGGCCGGGAACGTCCGGCCGGCGAAGAGGAAGCGCCAGTTGCGGTTGCGGATGTCGTCGAACACCAGCGGCAGGTCGAGCCCGTGCACCGCGCCGAGTCCCTTGCCGCGCGGGGCGATGCGCCAGTCCAGCCGGTACATCCAGGCGTCCGGCTGCTTTTCGGCGAAGCGGATCGCCGGGATCCACCAGTCCCCCGCCGTCAGCGCCCGGTTGCGGATCTGGTCCTCGGGCCAGTCGAATAGGTCGTTATACGCTGCGACGGCCTTCTCGATCTCCTCGGGACTCAGCATCGTCGAGCCGACGCCGAGCAGCTTCGCGCCACCCGACTGCAGCCAGCTGAACAGGTCCTCTTCGTCGGCCGTCGTCCCGATGAGCAGCGGGACCTCGCGGACGGCGTCCAGCGGACGCTCGGGCAGCAGCTCGTCGCCGACGACCACGCGGTACGTCACCTTGGTCCCGGATACCGCCGAAACCCGTTGCTGCGCTTCGAGAATCCGCGTCACGGGGAGACCGGCGAGGTCCTCGGGCACGGCGTCCAGCTCGGCGAGGACCGCCGAGGCGATCGCGGCGCCTTCGGCCGGGGTGTGCACGACCGAGCCGACACCGGTGCCGCTCTGCACGATCGCCTGGTGGACGAGCCCGCGCGTAGCGGGCACCGCGAGCAGCGTCCCGACGGTGCGGCCGCCGTTGGACTGCCCGGCGAGCGTCACGCGGCCGGGGTCGCCCCCGAACGCGGCGACGTTGTCACGCACCCACTCCAGCGCCGCGACCTGGTCGCGCAGGGACGGGTTCGAGTCGGCGACGCCGGGCAGGTGCAGCATCCCGAGCACGCCGAGCCGGTAGCCGACGGTCACGACGACCACGCCGGCGCGGGCGTACGCGGACGCGTCGAACTGGTGCGGCGCGCCCATCACGCCGCCACCGCCGTGGATCCACACCAGCACCGGGTACGAGCCGGGCGCCGCGGGCGCGTAGACGTTCAAGTACAGGCAGTCCTCGTCGCCGGTGAAGCCGCGCCCGGTCAGCTCCGGCTGCGGGGCCCGCGGGGCCCAGCCGGTCGCTTCCCGGACGCCGCTCCACGGCTCCACCGGCCGGGGCGCGCGGAACCGCAGCTCCCCCACCGGCGGCTCCGCGTAGGGGACGCCGAGGAACGTCCGGACCCCGTCGTGTTCGGTCCCGCGCAGCGCGCCGGCCGCGATCTCCACCGTCGTCACGCGGCCCAGCCTACGAACTTGCCCTGGAGCGCGCTCCAGCGTGTTGACTACCAGCCATGAGCGCAGCCGAAAACAAGCAACTGCTGAGAACCGCCTTCGACGCCTGGGCCACCGGCGACATCCGCCCGCTGATCGCGGCCATGGCCGACGACGTCACGTGGACCGTCAGCGGCCACAACAGCTGGTCGGGCAGCTTCGTCGGCAAGGACTCGGTCCGCCGTGACCTGCTGGGACCGCTCGGCGAGCAGTTCGAGGGCACCTACACCAGCACCGCGAGCCGCTTCGTCGCCGAGGACGACGTCGTCGTGGTCGAAACGCGGGGTAGCGTCGCCACGAAGACCGGCGCGCGCTACGACAACCGGTACTGCTTCGTCTTCCGGCTCACCGGCGGCCGGATCCGCGAGATCACCGAGTACATGGACACCCAGCTGGTCGCCGAAGTGCTCACCGAGCTGGCCAGGTGACGCCCGCCGCGGCGGGCGGGTAATGATTACCCCGTGCACATCGCGGCAGAGATAGTGGCGCTGGTCGTGACGGTCCTCGTCGTCAGCGCCGTGGCGCGGCGGCTGGACTGGTCGGCCCCGCTGTGCCTGATCGTCGTCGGGGTCGTCGCGTCGTACGTCCCCGGCGTCCCCGAGTACCACCTCGACCCCGAGGTCGTGCTGCTCGGCCTGCTGCCCCCGCTGCTGTACTCGGCGGCGATCCAGACGTCGCTGGTCGACTTCCGGAAGAACCGCGGGGCGATCGGGCTGATGTCGGTCGGGCTGGTCGTGTTCACCGCGCTCGGCGTCGGCGTGGTCGCCTGGGCGGTGATCCCCGGGCTCCCGCTGGCCGGCGGCATCGCGCTCGGCGCGGTCGTGGCGCCGCCCGACGCGGTCGCCGCCAGCGTCGTCGCCCGCCGCGTCGGCATGCCCCGCAAGCTGATCCGGCTGCTCGAAGGCGAGAGCCTCTTCAACGACGCCGCCGCGCTGGTCGCCCTCCGCACAGCCATCGCCGCGCTGGCCGGGTCGGTCAGCCTCTGGCAGGTCGGCGCCGACTTCTTCCGCGCGGCCATCGGCGGCGCCGTGGTCGGCCTGGTCGTCGGGTTCGTGGCCGCGTTCATCCGCGCCCGGCTGAACGAGCCGGTGCTCGACACCGCGCTGTCGTTCGCCGTGCCGTTCATCGCCTACATCCCGGCGGAGGCGATCCACGGCTCCGGCGTGCTCGCGGTGGTCATCGCCGGGCTCATCCTCGGGCACAAGGCACCGCAGATCCTGTCCGGCTCGACCCGGCTGGCGTCCCGGCTGAACTGGCAGACCATCGCCTTCCTGCTGGAGAACATGGTCTTCCTGCTGATCGGGCTGCAGCTGCGGCGGATCCTCGCGGAGGTCGGCGAGAGCGGGCTGTCGCTGCTGACGCTCACCTGGATCTGCGTCGCCGTGCTCGGCGCGACCATCCTGACCCGGGTGCTGTGGCTGGTCGGCATCGGCACGGTCAAGCGGATCGAACGGCGGCTGCTGCCCGGCAAGACCCGGGCGAAGATCTGGCCGTGGCGCTACTCGGCGGTGATCTCGTGGGCGGGCATGCGCGGGGTGGTGACGCTCGCGGCCGCGTTCGTGCTGCCCGCCGACACCCCGCAGCGGGCCGTGCTGGTGCTCGCCGCGTTCGTCGTCGTGGCCGGCACGCTGGCCGTCCAGGGCATGACGCTGCCGACGCTCATCCGGCGGCTGCGGCTGCCGCGGCCCGACCCGGCGGAAGACGCGCTGCAGGAAGCGGCCGTCCTGCACGACATGACCCGCGCGGCGCTGGCGAAGCTGGAGGAGATCCGGCAGCCCGACGACCCGCCGGAGATCATCCAGCGCCTGCGCGACCGGCTGCAGCACCGCGCCGACTCGGCGTGGGAGCAGCTCGGCAGGCAGAGCGCGCTGGCCGAGACCCCGAGCGACGCCTACCGGCGGCTGCGGCTGGAGCTGCTCGACGTCGAGCGCCGCCAGTTCCTCAAGGCCCGCGACAGCGGCAGCGCCGACGACGACGTCCTGCGGCGCGTCCTGGAACGGCTGGACATCGAAGAGTCCATGCTGGACCGCGACGAGGAAGAACCCGAGGTGGAAGGCCGCGAGCTGCGCACACCGGCCGCGACCGCGGGCTCGTGCAAGCACCTGGCGCACGAGTGGGTCGAGAAGGAGCCCAGCTCGCCGGACACGTGCGCCGCCTGCGTCGCCGAGGGCACCACCTGGGTGCACCTGCGGATGTGCCTCAAGTGCGGCAACGTCGCCTGCTGCGACTCCTCACCGCGCCGCCACGCCACCCAGCACTTCCACGAATCCCGCCATCCGGTCATGCGGAGCTTCGAACCGGGCGAGACGTGGCGGTGGTGTTTCGTGGACAAGCAACTCGGCTAGTGTCGGGGCCATGAGCACCCCGGAGCAGGAGATCGAGTACCGCCAGCACCGCTTCAGCCCGCCCCCGGGCGCGACGGAGATCTTCCTGGTGCGCCACGGCGAGTCGGCTCCCGCCCGCGGGGACAACCCGTTCGAGCTGGTCGACGGCCAGGCCGACCCGGAGCTCGCGCCCGACGGCCGCGACCACGCCCGGCGCGTCGGCGACCGGCTGGCCGGCGAGCGGATCGACGCGATCTACGTGACGACGCTGCGCCGCACGGTGGAGACCGCGGCGCCGCTGGCCGAGAAGCTCGGGATCACCCCCGTCGTCGAGCCGGACCTGCGCGAGATCCACCTGGGCGACTGGGAGAACGGCCTCTTCCGCAAGTACACCGCCGAAGGCCACCCGGTCGTCGACCGGCTGTGGGCCGAGCAGCGCTGGGACGTCATCCCGGGCGCGGAGTCCGACGAGGCGTTCGGCGCCCGCCTGCGCGGCGCGCTGACGCGGATCGCGGCCGCGCACCCGGACCAGCGCGTTGCGGTGTTCACCCACGGCGGCGTGATCGGCGAGGTGTTCGCGCAGGCCAGCCGCGCGGTGGAGCGGTTCGCGTTCCTCGGCGCGGACAACGGCTCGATCTCGCACCTGGTGCTGCACGGCGACACCTGGATCATCCGGCGGTTCAACGACACCGCGCACCTGGCTACGCCGCTCGGCTGAGCTTCCCGGCCGCGACGAACTGCACGGTCACCAGGATCGAGACGGCTTCGGCGGCGAGCAGCCCGATCAGCACCAGCACCTGCGTCAGCCCGGCTTCGATCGGGCCCGCGCCGCCCAGCAGGACGCCGACGTAGGCGCCCGGGAGCGTCACCAGGCCGACCGTGCGGGTCTGATCGAGCGCCGGGATGAGCGCGTGCCCGGCACTCGGGCGGCAGATTTCGAGGGCGGCCGGGCGCGGCAGGAAACCGAGGGCGAGCGCGGCTTCGTACTCGCCGTGGCGGGCCTTCAGCTCGTCGAGGGCGCGGCGCGCGGCCTGCGACGTCGCGGTCATCGCGCCGCCGATCACGATGCCGGCGACGGGCACGACCGAGATCGGCTTCACCGGGACGACGCCGGCGCCGAGGACCAGGCCCAGCACGGGCGCGACCCCGGCCGCGATGGCCAGCGCGGTCCACGGCAGGTTCGCCCAGGTGCCGGCGCGGCGGGCCGACGTCACCGCGGCGATGCCGAACATGAGCAGCACGAACAGGCCGGTGAGCGGGAACGAGCGCAGGACCGCGGTGATCACCAGCGAGACGGCGGCCAGCTGCGCGACCGCGCGGGCGGCGGCGATGAGCACGTCACGGCCGCGGCCGAGCCCGCCCAGCCGGACGACGGCGGCCCCCGCGACGGCGAGCAGGACCAGCACCGCCACCAAGGCGGGCCCGAACGTGATCGCGGCGTCGTTCACGCCGCCGATCTTCCCGCTCAGACGGCGCAGCTGAAGAGGCGCCCCGCCTCGGCGACAGCCTTCTCCGCGACGACGACGCCGTCGACGAGGATCCGGCAGCGCAGCTCGCCGGGCCCGGGGTTCTGGGCGGCGATGCTGTAGAACTCGGTGCGGTCGGCGGGGCCGGTCCGGGTGAACGTCACCGACCAGGGCGTCGGCACCCGGGCCTGCTGCGCGAGCGCCGAGCCCGCGGCGGTGTAGGTGACGTTGCGGGCACCGTCCGAGCCGAGGAGTTCGTAGACGACGGTGCGACTGACGGTCCGCACGGCGGCCGGCGCGACCGGCGCGGCCACGGGCTCCTTCGGAGCGGGTCCGCGGGTGGACCGCGGCACGATGAACGACGTCACCGCGAAGGCCGCGGCGAGCACACCCAGGACCACGACGACACTCCCGGCCGTCCGGGCGCGGTGCTCGCGGGTCGCGGTGGGAACACCCATGGAGAGGTCTTCTCTCGTCGCGCGCACTTCCGTCGAGTGCGTCGCCTATATCTCGCCGTGACCTAACTCCGCGTTAGCCGCCCGTGCCGAGAAGTTCGGCATTCACCCGAACGGGTGTGGCTCGGGTTTTGTCGGACCCCGGGTGCATGATCGGGGTGTGTACGAAGAGGCGGCACCACCGGAGCGCCTGGCGGGCGTGGCGCGCTGCGTGTGGCGATCGGCTTCGGCGGGCCCGAAGCGGATCGTCCCGGACGGCTGCCTGGACCTGGTGGTCGGCGACGGCGAGGCGTTCATCGCGGGCCCGGACACGGCGGCGTGGTCGTCGGTGACCCGTGCAGGGGCGGAGCTGCACGGGCTGCGGTTCGTGCCCGGCCGCGCGGGCGCGGTGCTCGGGGTGGCGGCGGACGAGCTACGGGACAGCCGGGTCCCGCTGGGCGAGCTGTGGGGGCGGGAGGGTGAGCTGCTGGCCGAGCGGTTGCTGGCGGGCGAGATGACACCGGCGGAGGCGGTGGCGTCCCGGCTGCCGGAGGTGCCCCCACCGGACCCGGCGGTGGCCGAGCTGGTGAACCGGCTGGCGGCGGGCGTGCCCCGGGTCGCCGACGCGGTGGCGCTGCTCGGGCAGCGCGACGCCGCCGCACCACTCACCCAGCCCCACGGAGACCCGGGGCTCGCCGCAGCCGCTCTCGCTCAGCACGACCGAGGGCGCGCCGCCGCACCACTCGCCCGGCCGAGCGGAGACCCGAGGCTCGCCGCAGCCACCTTCACCCACCCGGACCGAGGCCACCCCTCCGCCACGACGTCACCGGATCTCGCGGCCGAGCGCGCGGAGGATCCCCCCTCCACCAGCGAACGGCGGCTCCGCCGTCGGTTCGTCCAAGCGGTCGGCTACGGCCCAGCCACCTACCTCCGCGTCAGCCGCTTCCAACGAGCCGTCGCCCTCGCCCCGCACGCGCCGAACCTCGCCTCCCTCGCCGCCTCCGCCGGGTACGCCGATCAGGCGCACCTCAGCCGCGATTGCCGGGCGCTCACCGGGCTCACCCCGCGCGCCTACTTCCGCCCGGCCTCCACTGTGGACACCACTGCGCGTGATCGGCTCCATTCGGCGTAACCCCGCGCGGGCAACCGGAAGTGGGGCGTTCACCCCGCAAGGTAAGCGGACGGTTAACCACTACCGGGAGCGCTATCCTCCCCCTCGACGAGTGATCAGGGAGGGCGTGTGGCCACCATCAGCGACGTCGCCGCCAGGGCCGGTGTCTCCACGGCGACCGTGTCGCGCGCGCTCAACGGGAAGTCCACTGTGGACCCCACGCTGGCCGCGCGGGTGCAGGAGGCGGCCGCCGAGCTCGGGTACCACCCGAACGGGCTGGCGCGGAACCTGCGGCGGCAGGAGACCGCCGTGCTCGCGCTGATCATCTCCGACGTCGAGAACCCCTTCTTCACCGCCATCGCGCGCGGTGTCGAGGACCTCGCGCAGCGGTCCGGCTACTCGGTCGTGCTCTGCAACTCCGACGAGAACGAAGACAAGGAACGGCGCTACATCGAGGTCGCGCTGCAGGAGCGCGTCGCCGGGGTGGTGCTGTCCCCCACCGGGCGGTCGACGAACGTCGAAGGCCTGCGCCGCCAGGGCACGCCGCTGGTGGCGGTGGACCGGCCGCTGCCCGCCGCCGCGGGCGACCAGGTGCTCGTCGACACGCGCCACGCCGCCGCCGAAGCCACGCGGCACCTGCTCGCCGGTGGGTACCGGCGGGTCGGGTGCCTGACCGGGCCCGCCGGGGTCCGCACCGCCGACGACCGCCTCGCCGGGTACGGCGACGTCGTCGGCGAAGCGAACGTCCTGTCCCGGCGGGCGGAGTACCGCGCCGAGGGCGCCCGGCTGGCCGCGCTCGAACTGCTCGACGAGCCGTCGCCGCCGGACGCGCTGCTCGTCGCGAACAGCACCATGGCGATCGGCGTGCTCGAAGCGCTGGCGGCGCGCGGCCTGCGCCCCGGGCGGGACGTCGGCATCGTCTCGTTCGACGACGCGCCGTGGACGACGCTGGTCGACCCGCCGCTCACGGTGGTCGCGCAGCCGGCGTACGAGGTCGGGCGGGTGGCCGCGCAGCTCCTGCTGGCCCGGATCGCCGACAGCGGCCGCGACGCGACCACGACCACGCTCGAAGCCCGGCTGATCGAACGGAAGAGCTCCCGCCGCTGACCGGCGGGGAGAGCGACGTGCCCAGGGGGCCGGCTCGTGCCGGGCCCCCAGGCACGCCCCACCCCCTGTGTCCCCCATGACCGGCGCGGAAACCGCCGGATCCCGTGAGCACGGAGCGGAAATCGTTTACTCACACGGAACGTAGGGCCGCGAGTCCGGAGTGTCAAGACGCGGCGGGTCTGGACAAGCTCGCCCGATGCGGTCAGACTGACCGACAGTTGCCTACTCAACGTGTTGCCTGATGTGCGGTAAGTGTCGATCTCTGGTGAATTCACCCACAGATAGGGCAAGAAACCGCACGAACCCGCACATGCGCACTGTTTCGGGTTAGCCTGAGTCCTATGTCTGTAGCGCTGGAGAACATCCTCGCCAAGGCGGGCCTGAAAGTCGACGCGCACGAGTTCCTCACGCTCGTCGAAGACGCGGCGCGCAGACTGTCCCCACCGAACCCGGATCCTTCGCACTACTTCTCGGCCGACCAGCGCGCCGCGCTGACCGACGTCGGCCTCGACCTCTCGCCGCGGCGGGAGGACGAACCGGACTTCCGGGCCCGGACCGTCGCCGCCCACGCCGTGCTCGCCGAGGGAGCGCTGAGCGTCAACGAGGCCGCGAAAGCCCTCGGCGTCGACGACAGCCGGATCCGGCACCGCCTCAAGGAAGGCAGGCTGACCGGCTGGAAGGACGGCGGCTGGAAGCTCCCCGCCTGGCAGTTCGCCGGCTCAGGCGTGCTGCCCGGCCTCGAGGTCGTACTGAAGGCCTTGCCCGAGGACCAGCCCGCGCTCGTCGTCGCCGCATTCATGAGCACACCGCAACCGGACCTGGTGATCAACGACCACGCGGCGACCCCGCGCCAGTGGCTCTTGTCCGGGGGTGATCCGGACCACGTCGCCCGCCTCATCGCCACGCTCGGCACGCCACTCTAGGCTGGACCTCCCCGAGCAAGATCACCGACAAGGACGGACCACCCCCGACCCATGGCCCGGCTACCGCTGCCGCCCGCCCGATCCGTCCTGGTCCGGCAGCTGAACCGCGCCGACGACGTGGTGACGGTCCAGCCCGCGACCAGGCTGGTGCGGATTTTCACGGCGCACGGCAACCACCCCCAGCAGTGGAATTCGTTCCGCTACACCGGCCCGCTCCCGCACGGCCGGTTCGACCAGCAGCCGCCCGGCCGCGGCGGCGCGCCGGTCACCGACCCCGCGAACGGGGTCCTCTACTTCGGCCTCACGGTCCGCACGTCGATCGCCGAGGTCTTCCAGACCAGCTCGACGGTCGACCGCCGCACGCGCGGCCCCCGCCTGGTCGTCGTCCGCCCGACGCGCACGCTGCGCCTGCTCGACCTGACCGGCCTCTGGCCGACGCGGGTCGGCGCGTCCCAGGAGATCTCGAGCGGCCCGAAGAAGCTCACGCAGGCGTGGGCCCGCGCGATCCGCGGCGCGTTCAGCGACCTCGACGGCCTCTGGTACCGCTCCTCGATGGACTCCGGCGACCCGGCGATCTGCCTGTGGGACCCGCCGGCGGGCGCGGCCCTGCCGATCGCGCCGGACGTGCTGCTCCCCCTGGACCACCCGGGACTGGACGTCCCGCTGGGCCGGGTCTGCGAAGAGCTGAACTACACGCTGCTGAACTGACTCTCCAGGGGCCCGGCAAAGTCACGCAGCACGGCAGATCCGGCCATCCGCGATGTCATGAAAGGGTCGTTCATGTCGTCTGGCGAGGTGAACGACCCTTTCATGACATTCCGCGACGCCACCAGCGGCACCTCGGCTTCGGCGTGCCCAGCCCGCGCACTACAGGTGCCGGGCCCACCACTCCAGGACCGCCTCGAAGCGCTGCACCCGGTGCCGCGGGCGGCCCGAGCGGGTCAGCTCGTGCCCCTCACCCGGGAACAGCAGCATCTCCGCCGGCGCGCCGGCGCGCCGCAGCGCCACGAACATCCGCTCCGCCTGCTCCAGCGGGCAGCGCCAGTCCTGCTCCGAATGCACCACCGCGAACGGGATCCCGATCTGCGAGGCGTACGACAGCGGCGACCGGTCGCGCTGCACCTCCGGATCGGGCCCGATGTACGCGTCCACGAAGAAGTAGCCGATGTCCGAGCTGCCGACCATCGAGTCCCACGCGTTGACCGCGCGCTCGCTCCACGCCGCCTTGAACCGCTCGCCGTGGTGGGCGGCCAGCCAGCTCGTCATGAAGCCGCCGTACGACCCGCCCATCACGCCGACGCGGGAGGCGTCCAGGTCCGGGCGCTCCAGTGCCTTGTCGAGCAGGGCCAGGACGTCGTCGACGTCGACCGTGCCGAAGCCGTGCGTGATCGCGTGGCCGTGCGTCTGGCCGTAGCCCGCCGAGCCGCGGGGGTTGCCGACGACCACCGCGTAGCCCGCCGCCGCGTACACCTGGGCCTCGTCGAACACCGCCCACTCCTGCTGGGTGAACGGGCCGCCGTGGATCACGCGCAGCACCGGGTGCGGGCCCTCGCCCTCGGGCAGCACCAGCCAGCCGTGCACCGGGTAGCCGTCCGGCGCGGTCGTCTCCAGCTCGATCATCGGCCGGATGCCCTTGTCCCGCAACGGCTTCGAGTAGTCGGTCAGCTCGCGCGGCTCGCCGTCGCCGAGGAGCACGACCTCGCCGGCGGTCGACGGCGTCGCGATCACCGCGGCCAGCACCGGGCCGTCGAGCGCGAACGACCGCAGCGCCGTGCGGCCGGCGTAGACCACCGCCAGGTCGGCCAGCGGCGCGTCGGCGGCGTCGGCCGGCACCGCGCGCAGCTCCACAGCGCCGCGGTTGCGGACGGCCACGAGCACGTCGGCGCCGCGCGGGACCGGGGCGCCCGCCGAGGTTTCGCAGTCCACCGTCTCGATGTCGGTCAGCCGGCGGGCCTTCACCGGGCCGGCGCCGAACTCGGGCTTCGCGGCGTACAGCCCGGTCATCGCCGCCTCGCGATGCTCCGCAAAGGACTGTCCGAAGTAGAACAACGTGCCGTCGGCGCCGAACGCCGGGCGCTCGGAGTACCCGTCGCCGCGCACGACGACCTCGGGCTCGCCGCCCTCGGCGGAGATCGCGCAGACGTCGCGGAAGTCGCTCTCGGCCGCGCCCCACTCCGGCGGCGCGGTGAAGACGACGCGCGTGCCGTCGGGCGTCCAGACCGGGTGGCTCGCGTCGAACCCGGCGCCGGTCAGCGGCTCGGGTGACTCCGCGGGCTCGGCCGCGTCGACGACGAACAGCCGCTGCACGCGGTCGCGCACGAAGCCGACGTCGTCGAGCCGGTAATCCATGCGCGTGATCCGGCGCGGGGCCTCGGCGGCCGGCTCCGGGGTGTCGCCATCGGCGTCCTCGGTCCCGTAGCGCCCGGCCTCGGGCACCCGGGCGGTGAACGCGATCCGCCGCGAGTCCGGCGCCCACACCGGCTCGCCCGCCCCGAGGTGCAGCGACGTCAGCCGCCGCGCCTCGCCGCCGTCGGACGGCATCACGTGCAGCTGCGGGCTGCCGTCGGCGCCCTTGCCCTCCCCCGCGCGGAGGAACGCCACCCAGCGCCCGTCGGGCGAGATCGCCGGGGCGGAGTCGCGCGGACCGTGCGTCCACGCGGATTCGCCGCCGTCGAGCGACACCCGCCGCAGCGAGCTGCGCGAGGCGTTCGCCTCCAGATCGGGTTTGCTCACCGCGGTGAGCAGCAGGTTTCCGCGCAGGGCGGGACGGCCGGGGACGACGAGGTCTTCGATGTCGGCAGGGCGCACGCCCCCGACCGTACCGGAAATCTTTAGCGCTGCGAACGACTTACGCGGCTACCTCGCGCCGCTCGTCGCGCCGGGCCTTCGCCAGGCTGGCCACCGTGGTCACGGACAGCACCACGATGATGACCCCGAGGGACACCCAGTTGTTGATGTCCAGCCAGTCCGGCACGACGTGGTACTCGTGCAGCGCGTGCAGGAACAGCTTCGCGCCGATGAAGGCGAGGATCACCGCGAGGCCGTAGCTGAGGTAGACCAGCTTCGTCACCAGGCCGCCGAGCAGGAAGTACAGCTGCCGCAGGCCCATCAGCGCGAACGCGTTGGCGGTGAAGACGAGGAACGCCTCCTGCGTGATGCCGAAGATCGCCGGGATCGAGTCGACCGCGAACAGCAGGTCCGCGGAGCCGATGGCCACGATCACCAGCAGCATCGGGGTGATCATCCGCCTGCCGTTCAGCTTCACCGTGTAGTGGTGGCCGTGGTAGTCGTCGGTCACCGGGGCGATCTTGCGGACCTGCCGGGTGACGGCGTTCTCGTGGTACTCCTCTTCCTCGCCCTTGCCGCGCAGCATGCTGACCGCGGTCCAGATCAGCACCGCGCCGAAGAGGAAGAAGACCCAGACGAACTGCTCGATGAGCGCGGCGCCGATGGCGATGAAGACGCTGCGGAAGCCCAGCGCGAGCAGGATGCCGACCAGCAGCACGCGGTGCTGGTGGATGGCGGGCACCTTGAACGACGCCATGATGATCATGAAGATGAACAGGTTGTCGACGCTCAGCGAGTATTCGGTGATGTACCCGGTGAAGAACTCGACGCCCGGCTCGTGCCCGGCGAAGAACCACACGCCCGCCCCGAAGAGCACCGCGCACGAGATGTAGAAGATCACCCAGCGAGCGGCTTCCCCCGTGGTCACTTCGTGCGGCTTGCGATCGACGATGACCAGGTCGAGCGCGATGAGCGCGAGCAGGCCACCGATCGTGGCGATCCACAGCCACAGGGGGACAGTCATGGAACCAGAACCTCCGGATAGTGCGCATGAGCAACTAACCGGAGGTCTCTCCCGCCGGTGAAAACACCGGCCGACGGTGCCGGGGGCGCAGGGCCACCGTGCTGACGACACCGCCGCGAAGGAATACTCCCCTCACAGCCGTTCCAGTCTGCCGGTTACCCCCGCCCGAACGCCAGCCGGAACGCCGCACGTCACCGGGTTGGTCCTGTAATTTCGGTCACTTCGGTCCACCAGGTGGTCCCGGGCGTGTGATCGCTGTGAGCCGGGCGGGACACTCTCAGCAAACCTCAAATAAGTTCTCCTCGTGCCCCGACTCCCGCTCCCGCGCACCCGCGGAGCCCGCCTCACCGCGCTCGCCGCCGTCGTCGTGGTCCTGGCCGCCGGCGCGGTCTTCTGGATCACGCGGCCGGCCGCGCCCGCGCCGGTGCCCACGCAGGACGCGCTGATCGACCTGCCCGCCGCCCCCGGCTCGGCGGAGCGGGTGAAGATCGACACGACCACCTACCTGCCCGCCACCGTGCCCGCACCCGCGGTGCTGCTCGCGCACGGCTTCGGCGGGGACAAGAACAGCGTCGCCGACGACGCCCGCGAGCTCGCGCGGAAGGGCTTCGTCGTGATGACGTGGTCCGCGCGCGGGTTCGGCAAGAGCACCGGCAAGATCGGGCTCAACGACCCGGACGGCGAGGTCGCCGACGCGAGCCGGCTGATCGACCGGCTGGTCGCGCAGCACCAGGTGAGCACCGATCCGGACGGTGACCCGAAGGTCGCCGTCACCGGCGCGTCCTACGGCGGCGCGCTGGCGCTGCTGCTGGCCGGCACGGACAAGCGCGTCGACGCGATCGCGCCGGTGATCACCTACAACGACCTCGCGCAGGGCCTGGTCCCGAACGCGGCGACGCCCGCGCTCCCGGCATCGGGCACCCCGTCGGCCGGCGCGTTCGCGACCGACGGCGTGTTCAAGAAGAGCTGGGCCGGCATCTTCTTCTCGGCGGGCTCCGGCGCCGCGTCGAGCGGGTCGCCGTCGGCCGAAGCCCCGGAAGCGGGCCAGGAGACCGACACGGGCACCACCGGCGCGGCCGGCACGGCGGCCGCGGTCCCCGCCGCGCCCCAGGGTGCGGGTGGCGGCCGCCAGAGCGGGCCGGCCGACCCGTGCGGCCGCTTCACCGCCGCCGTCTGCCGCGCCTACACCGAGCTGGGTACCACCGGGCAGGCGAGCCAGGCGAGCGTCGACCTGCTGCGCCGCGTCTCCCCCGTGTCCGTGACCGGCAAGATCACCATCCCGACGCTGCTGGTGCAGGGTGAGAGCGACACGCTGTTCGGCCTCGACCAGTCCGACGCCAGCGCCCGGCAGATCACCGCGGCGGGCGGCAAGGTCAAGACGATCTGGTACACCGGCGGCCACGACGGCGGCAAGCCCGGCCCGCAGCTGCGCGCCAAGATCGGCGACTTCCTGTGGACCGCGGTGAACGGCGGCGACCCGGGCACCGGCTTCAGCTACGACGTCCAGGGCACGTTGCGCGCCAACGGGACCCCGTCGGTCCGCACGGTCAACGCCGCCGCCTACCCCGGTCTGACCGGCCCGGCGACCGAGCGGCGGCTGCTGGCCCTGTCCGGTCCCGCGCAGCCGGTGGTGCGCCCGGCCGGGGCGAACCCGGCGGCGGTGAGCGGGATCCCCGGTCTCAACGGCGTCGCGAGCAGTTCCTCGCGGCTGGGCGCGCTGTTCAGCAACGACCCGCCGGGCCAGGCCGCGCAGTTCACGACCGCGCCGGTGGACGGCCAGGTCGTCGTCAGCGGCTCGTCGACCGTGCGGCTGCAGGTCGCCGCGGACCCCGCGCACCCGCAGCCCGAGGCGGTGCTGTTCGCGAAGCTCTACGACGTCGGCCAGGACGGCTCGCGGGTGCTGCCCGCGAACGCGATCGCGCCGTTCCGGGTCAGCGGGCTGCCCGCCGACGGCACGC
This sequence comes from Amycolatopsis eburnea, assembly GCF_003937945.1. Classification (GTDB taxonomy): domain Bacteria; phylum Actinomycetota; class Actinomycetes; order Mycobacteriales; family Pseudonocardiaceae; genus Amycolatopsis; species Amycolatopsis eburnea. The sequence goes on along the minus strand of NZ_RSEC01000055.1, from coordinate 97,002 downwards.
CGGTCGACGTCACCGTGACGCTGCCCGGCATCGTCCGGCCGATCGAGGGCGGGCACTCGCTGCGGCTCGTCGTCGGCACCACCGACCAGGCGTTCGCCGCGCCGGCCTCGCCCGCGGTCTTCCGGATCGCCCTGGCGAGCGGGACCGCGCTGGCCGTGCCGGTCGTGCCCGGCGCGTCGGTCGGCTCGCCGGCCCCGGTCGGGCAGCTGGCAGGCATCGGCGTGACGCTGGCGATCGGCTTGGCCGCGGTGCTCTTCGCGGCGCTGCGGCGGCGCCGGGCCACCGATTTCGACCCGGAGCTGGCGAAGACCCCGCTGGTCATCGAGGGGCTGCGCAAGCAGTACGCGGGCGGGTTCGTCGCGGTGAAGGACCTCTCGTTCCGCGTCGAGCCGGGCCAGGTGCTCGGCCTGCTCGGGCCGAACGGCGCGGGCAAGACGACCACGCTGCGGATGCTGATGGGCCTGATCACGCCGACCGCGGGCACCATCCGCGTGTTCGGGCACAAGATCACCGGGGGCGCGCCGGTCCTGTCCCGGATCGGCTCGTTCGTCGAGGGGTCCGGGTTCCTGCCGCACCTGTCCGGCCGGGAGAACCTGGAGCTGTACTGGGCGTCGACCGGCCGTCCGGTCGAGAAGGCGCACTTCGCGGAGGCGCTGGAGATCGCCGGGCTGGGCTCGGCCGTCGAACGCCGGGTGCGGACCTACAGCCAGGGCATGCGGCAGCGGCTGGCGATCGCGCAGGCGATGCTCGGCCTGCCGGAGCTGATGGTGCTCGACGAACCGACCAACGGGCTCGACCCGCCCCAGATCCACCAGATGCGCGAGGTGCTGAAGCGGTACGCCGCGACCGGCCGCACCGTGGTGGTGTCCAGCCACCTGCTGGCCGAGGTCGAGCAGACCTGCACGCACGTCGTGGTGATGCACCGCGGTTCGCTGGTCGCCTCGGGCGAGGTCGGCGAGCTGGCGGCGGCCGGTGGCGAGGCGACGTTCCGGGTCGACGACCCGGCGGCGGCCGCCGCGGCGCTCAAGGCGGACGGAGTCACTTCGGTGGACGTCGAGGGTGACCTCGTGCACGCCGATCTCGACGGGCTGCCGCGCGCCGAGGCCGTGGCGGTGCTGGTGCGCGCCGGCGTCGCGGTGGAGCAGGCCGGGCCCCGGCGCCGGCTGGAAGACGCGTTCCTGCAACTGGTCGGAGAAGAATCATGAGCGAGGGTGTGCACACCGATCCGCACGCGCTCGACGAACTGAGCGACGTCGCTTCGGCCGAACACGCCGGCGTCGGGCCGGACGGCGCCGTCGAGGGCTACTCGGCGCGCCGGACGCTGCGGCTCGGCGTCGAACTGCGGCGCCAGCTCAAGCGGCGGCGCACGCAGTTCCTGCTCGGGTTCGTCGCGATCCTGCCGTTCATCCTGGTGATCGCGTTCGAGCTGGGGCAGTCGAACCCGAACCGGCGCAGCGGCGGGTTCGTCGACCTGGCCACGGCGTCGGCGCCGAACTTCGTGGTGCTGGCGCTGTTCGTGTCCGGGACGTTCCTGCTGCCGATGATCGTGGCGCTGTTCTTCGGCGACACGATCGCGAGCGAGGCGTCGTGGTCGAGCCTGAAGTACCTGCTGGCCGTGCCGGTGCCGCGGCAGCGGGTGCTGCGGCAGAAGGCGATCGTGTCCGGCCTGCTTTCGGCGTTCGCGCTGGTGCTGCTGCCGCTGGTGTCGCTCGGCGTCGGCGTGCTCTGGTACGGCGCGGGCGACGCGATCAGCCCGACGGGCGACGCGGTTTCGTTCGGCGACAGCCTGCTGGCCATCGCACTGTCCACTGTGTACATCATCCTGCAGCTGGCCTGGGTGGCCGGGCTGGCACTCGCGCTGAGCGTGTCGACCGACGCCCCGCTCGGCGCGGTCGGCGGGGCGGTGCTGGTGGCGATCCTGTCGCAGATCCTGGACCAGATCACGGCGCTGGAGGGGCTCCGGAACTACCTGCCGACGCACTACGCGTTCTCGTGGATGGACCTGATCTCGACCGACGTCGACTGGACCAACCTGGCGAGCGGCCTGCTGTCGGCGGTGATCTACGGGACGGTGTTCTTCCTCTACGCCGGGCGGCGGTTCGCTCAAAAAGACATCACCAGCTGACGCCCGCAACGGGCGTACGCTGCGGAAATGTCCACCGTGGAATGGCACCAGCCGCCCGCGCCGCTGGTGAAGACGCTCAACGCGGTGCTGCGGCGGGTCCTGCCCAGCCCGCTCGGCCGCGGCGTCCGCGAGTTCATGCTGCTCGCGTTCGCCGGCCGCCGGACCGGGCGGGCCTACCGCGTGCCGGTGACCGCGCACCGCGACGCCGAAGGCCTCTACGCGCTGACGCCCGCGGGCTGGCGCGCGAACTTCCGCGGCGGCGCCGACGTCGCGGTGACGTACGCGGGCCGGACCACGCCGATGCGCGGCCTGCTCGTCGAGGACGAGGCGGCCGTCGCGCGGACCTACCTCACCCGGATCACCGAGCTGGGCCTGCGCCGGGCCGGGCGGGAGATCGGGCTGCGGTTCCCCGCCGGCCGGCTGCCGACCCTGGACGAAGTCGCCGAGCTGGCGCGCCGCGAACACTTCGGCGTTGTCCGGTTGAGCGACCAAACCTGAGCCGTTACGGTCGGCCCCGTGCCGATCACGCTGGAGAGCCACCAGGACATCGCCGTGCTGCGGATCGACCACGGCGGCGGCAACACCCTCGACACGGACTCGTGCCGCGAGCTCGTGCTGCGGCTGGAGGAGGTCGAACAGGCCCGCGCGGTGGTGCTCACCGGCACCGGGCGCGTCTTCTCCGCGGGCGTCGACCTCAAGCGGGTCGACGACGGCGGCGCCTCGTACGTGTCGCGGTTCCTCCCGCTGCTGTCGGACGCGCTGCTGGCGGTGTTCGGCTGCCCGCGTCCGGTCGTCGCCGCGCTGAACGGGCACGCCATCGCCGGCGGTGCCGTGCTCGCCGCGGCGTGCGACCACCGCGTGCTCGGCGCCGGCACCATCGGCGTGACCGAACTGCTGGTCGGCGTGCCGTTCCCGCTGGCCGCGCTGGAAATCCTGCGCTGCGCCTACGGCACCACGCCGCTGCCGTCCCTGACGTACTCGGGTTCGACGTACGGCGGCGAGAACGCGCTCGCCCGCGGCCTGGTCGACGAGCTGGCCCCGCCGGACGGGGTGCTCGACCGCGCGCTGGCCGTCGCGACCCGGCTCGGCGAGCTGCCGGCCGAGGCGTTCGCGCACACCAAGGCCCAGATCCGGCAGCCCTTCCACGAGCGCATCGCCGAGTACCGCCACTCCGACGACCCGGAGGTCGAACGGCTGTGGCGGTCGCCCGCGGCGCTGGCCGCCGTCAAGTCCTATGTGGACCGCGTGCTGCGTTAGGCGCGCACGCCGCTTTCGGCAAGGGCCTTGATGCCTTCGACGGTCTTCTGCATGTTGGCCTGCAGCTCGCCGAGGCGCATCGCGACGATCTCGTCCTCGTGCTCGGGCATCGAGCCGATGATGGTCGTCAGGTTGGAGGGGCCGGGGCCGATCTGAGCCCACTGGCGCAGGACCGTGCCGTCGCCGTCCGGCACGAGCTCGAACTTCCAGGACGCGGCGGGGTTGGTCACGTCCATCACGGCCCACGCGAACAGCCGCCCCGGCTCGTAGCCGGTCACCGTCGAGACCGTCTCCCACTCCCCGGCGACCGGGTGGGAGTTGCGGCCGCGGAACCGCGCGCCCAGGCCGGGCTCGGACCCCTCGACCCAGCCGCCGCCCTGGAACTCGTTCGAGAACCGGGCGGGCAGGTCGACGTCCAGCAACCAGGACCAGACCTCGTCCGGTGACGCGTCGATGCGGACTTCGACCTGCGTCGTAGGACAGTCGGAAACCTTCATGGCGGACCCCTCGCTCGATGCCGGTGCCTACGGCTTCGGACGGTAACGTGGCGCCGATCACGCGGACAACTCGCACGGTGCCCGCGACCGCGCACGGTTGAGGACGCCGACCCGGCGCCGGCCGCACCCGCCGAAAGTCGGGTCCTCACCGAAGCTGCGCCCGGACAGCCGATTGCCGACCCCGGCCGGTTCTGTGAGGGTCCCACAGGAGGTCTTGCGGGGGTCCGGGTGGCGGAGCCCCCGGCCCGGGGCGAAGCCCCGGCTGTCTCAGTGGGTTCGTGAGCCGGGGAGGGTGCTCGATGCGCAGACTGGTCACCGCAGGCGCGGTCCTGCTGGCGATGGCGGGCCTGGCCCCGGCCGCCGCGGCGGCCCCGGACATCAAGGCCGAGCTGCAGAAGATCCCGGGCCTGACGATCACGTCGGAGGACCCGGCACCGGCGGGCTACCGGTTCTTCAAGCTCACCTACACCCAGCCCGCCGACCACCGCCACCCCGGCGCGGGCACGTTCCAGCAGCGGTTCACCCTGCTGCACCGCGACTTCACCGCCCCGACGGTCGCGTACACGAGCGGCTACAACGTCAGCGGCTCCCCCAACCGGTCCGAGCCGACCCAGATCGTCGACGGCAACCAGCTGTCCATGGAGTACCGCTACTTCACGCCTTCGCGGCCGGAGCCGGAGAACTGGGCGAAGCAGCTGACGATCTGGCAGGCCGCCGCGGACGAGCACCGCGCGGTCCAGGCGTTCAAGGCGATCTACCCGGGCAAGTGGCTGGCGACCGGCGGCAGCAAGGGCGGCATGACGGCGACGTACTTCCGCCGCTTCTTCCCCGACGACGTCGACGCGACGATCCCGTACGTCGCCCCCAACGACGTCATCGACCCGGTCGACGTCTACAACCGGTTCCTTTCCCGCGTCGGCAACGACCCGGCGTGCCGCGACGCGTTGAAGGCGATCCAGCGAGACGCGCTGAAACGACGCGACGAACTGGGCGCGATCGCCGCGGCCGACGCGGCTCAGCGGGGGTTGGCGTTCTCGATCGTCGGCTCGGCCGACAAGTCCCTCGAGATCTCGGTGATCGACTCGTACTTCGCGTTCTGGCAGTACCAGACGCAGGCGGACTGCGCGACGGTCCCGAAGGCGGGCGCCCCCGCGGCGGAGGTCTACGCCTGGTACGAGAAGGTGGAGAGCCTCAACACGTACTCCGACCAGGACCTGGCGCCGTACATCCCGTACTACTACCAGGCAGCGGTCCAGCTGGGCTCCCCCGAGGCCTACGACGGCTACCTCCGCGACCTGCTGCGCTACCCGGGCGCCGACCAGCCGAAGACGTTCGTCCCGTCGTCGATCCGCCTCCCCCGTTTCGACTACCCGGCCATGCCGGACATCGACTTCTGGGTGAAGTCCCGCGGCTCCCGGCTGCTGTTCGTGTACGGCTCGAACGACCCGTGGGGCGCGGAGCCGTTCGAACTGGGCTTCGGCAGCCGCGACTCGTACCGGTACTACGTGCAGGGCGGCAACCACGGGTCGAAGATCGCCCAGTTGCCCGCCTCCGAAGCCGCGGCGGCGACGGCGACGATCCGCCGCTGGGCGGGCTTGCCGGCGGCTTCGGCTTTGACGGCTCGCAGCGCGCCGGCCGGGTTCCCCGAGTTCGACGCGGACCTCACCTTGGCGGAGCGGCCGCCGCTGTAGCTTTCGCCGGGCCGGGCGTAGTCTCACGGCACCTGACGGCCCGGCCCGAGGAGGCGGCATGCCTCGTCCCGTCCACTTCGAGATCCACGCGGGTGACCCCGAGCGCGCGGTGGCCTTCTACACGAGCGTGTTCGGCTGGAAGTTCGAACGCTGGGGCGAGGCCCCGTACTGGGTGATCTCGACCGGCGAAGGCGACGGGATCGACGGCGGGCTCCTGCCCCGGCAGGGCGCCGCCCCTGAGGCGTCGGCGCCGGTGCACGGGTTCGTCAACACGATCGCCGTGCCCGATCTCGACGCGTCGCTCGACGCTGTCACCGATGCCGGCGGGACGCTGGCCCTGCCGAAGAACCCGGTTCCGGGGGTCGGGTGGCTGGCCTACTGCAAGGACACCGAGGGCAACGTCTTCGGCCTGCTGCAACCGGACGAGAACGCCCCGGCTACTTGATGCCGGCCGCGTCCATGCCCCTCAGCTCCTTCTTCAGGTCGGAGATCTCGTCGCGCAGCCGGGCCGCCAGCTCGAACTGGAGGTCGCGGGCCGCCTGCATCATCTGGTCGGTCATCTGCTGGATCAGGTCCGCCAGCTGGGCGCGTGGCATCGCCGAGACGTCCTTGTCGACCAGCATCCCCGAGCTGCGCACCCGGTCGCCCTGCTCGGGCTTCTTGCCGCGCGAGGAGTTGCGGCCCGAGCCGCCCACCGAGACCTGCTCGGTGTCCTCCGCCTCGCTGTACACCCGGTCGAGGATGTCCGCGATCTTCTTCCGCAGCGGCTGCGGGTCGACCCCACGCTCCTTGTTGTAGGCGATCTGCTTCTCGCGGCGGCGGTCGGTCTCCTCGATCGCGTGCTGCATCGAGTCGGTGATCTTGTCCGCGTACATGTGGACCTCGCCCGACACGTTTCGCGCCGCGCGGCCGATCGTCTGGATCAGCGACGTCCCGCTCCGGAGGAAGCCTTCCTTGTCCGCGTCGAGGATCGCCACCAGCGACACCTCGGGCAGGTCGAGGCCCTCGCGCAGCAGGTTGATGCCGACCAGCACGTCGAAGTCGCCCGCCCGCAGCTGCCGCAGCAGCTCGACGCGCCGCAGCGTGTCGACCTCCGAGTGCAGGTACCGCACCCGGATGCCCAGCTCCAGCAGGTAGTCGGTCAGGTCCTCGGCCATCTTCTTCGTCAGCGTGGTGACCAGGACGCGCTCGTCCTTCTCCGCCCGCTCGCGGATCTCGTGCACCAGGTCGTCGATCTGGCCCTCGGTCGGCTTCACGACCACCTTCGGGTCGACCAGGCCCGTCGGCCGGATGACCTGCTCGACGAACTCGCCGCCGGCCTGCCCCATCTCGTACGGCCCCGGCGTCGCCGACAGGTACACCGTCTGCCCGATCCGGTCGGAGAACTCCTCCCAGGTCAGCGGCCGGTTGTCGACCGCGCTCGGCAGCCGGAAGCCGTACTCGACCAGGTTCCGCTTCCGGGACATGTCGCCTTCGTACATGCCGCCGATCTGCGGGACCGTCTGGTGCGACTCGTCGATCACCAGCAGGAAGTCGTCCGGGAAGTAGTCGATCAGCGTCGCCGGCGCGGAACCCGGCCCGCGGCCGTCGATGTGCCGCGAGTAGTTCTCGATGCCGGAGCAGAACCCGACCTGGCGCATCATCTCGATGTCGTAGGCCGTGCGCATCCGCAGTCGCTGCGCCTCCAGCAGCTTGCCCTGCTTTTCCAGCTCGGCCAGGCGTTCTTCGAGCTCCTTCTCGATGCCCTGGATCGCCTTTTCCATCCGCTCCGGGCCCGCGACGTAGTGCGTTGCCGGGAAGATCCGGACCTCGTCGACCTCCTTGACGATGTCCCCAGTCAGCGGGTGCAGGTAGTAGAGCTTCTCGACTTCGTCGCCGAAGAACTCGACGCGGATCGCGAGTTCTTCGTAGGCCGGGATGATCTCGACCGTGTCGCCCCGCGCGCGGAACGTGCCGCGCGCGAACGCGATGTCGTTGCGCGTGTACTGCACGTCGACCAGCGCCCGCAGGAAGACGTCCCGGTCCAGCTGCATGCCGACCTCGAGCTTGGACGACCGGTCGAGGTACGACTGCGGCGTGCCCAGGCCGTAGATGCACGAGACGCTCGCGACCACGATGACGTCCCGCCGCGACAGCAGGTTCATCGTCGCCGAGTGCCGCAGCCGCTCGACGTCGTCGTTGATCGACGAGTCCTTCTCGATGTAGGTGTCCGTCTGCGCGATGTACGCCTCGGGCTGGTAGTAGTCGTAGTAGCTGACGAAGTATTCGACCGCGTTGTGCGGGAACAGTTCACGCAGCTCGTTCGCCAGCTGCGCGGCGAGGGTCTTGTTCGGCGCCATGACCAGCGTCGGCCGCTGGACGCGCTCGATCAGCCACGCCGTGGTCGCCGACTTGCCGGTCCCGGTGGCGCCCAGGAGCACGACGTCCTTCTCGCCCGCCTTGACCCGGCGTTCGAGCTCGTCGATGGCCGCCGGCTGGTCACCGGCGGGCTGGTAGTCACTGACCACCTCGAAGCGCCCGCCGGTCCGGGGGATCTCCGAGACGGGCCGGAAGTCGGACTGGGCGAGCACGGGGTGTTCGGTTGCGAAAGCCACGTCGACCAGAGTACGACGCACCACCGACAATTTCCGTCGGCCCTGGTCAGGAGGGTCGGAACACCGTCACGGACGTCACGTCGCCGCCGGTCACGGCGCAGTGCAGCACGGCCCCGGGGACGTCGTCGTCCCCGAAGCACGAGACCAGGACGCGGTCCGGCCCGGTCGCCTGCACCTCGGTGCGCGGGAGCGCCGCCAGCACCTCGGCGACCTCCGCCGGGGGCGCCGCGAGGTAGGCCAGCACGACCTCGCGCGGGGCGGGCGGCGGCGGGATCGGCAGGCCGTGGCCTTCGAAGAGGCGGTTCAGCTGGTCGGCCGCCGAAACGGCACGCGGGAAGCCGGCGAACGCTGACGTCTGGACGACCACTTCGCAGATTTCGGCGGGCGACAGTCCCGAGGCGAGGCCGGTGCGCAGGTGGACGCTCAGCGGCGGCCCCACCATTCCCGCCGCCACGATCGCGGCCAGCGTGGCGGCTTCGCGGGTCCGGCTGTCGAGCGCGGGACGTTCGTGCAGGTGGCCGTAGACGGTGCCGACGGCCAGCTCACCCAGCGCGGGGACGGTGGCGAACAGCGCGTCGAGCCGTTTCGCGCCGTCTTCGACCAGCTCGGCGAAGTTTTCGCGGCCCCGGTCGTGCAGGTCGTCCATCGTCATCCCGCGCCCCCTTCAGCAGCTGCAGTCGCAACACGAGCAGCAGTCGCAACACCCGTCACAGCCGCAGTCGCAGCCGCCGGTGGTGTGCGGTTTTCCGCTCCACGGCCCAGGGTAGGGATCGCGGCAGCAGAACTGGCAGGTGCAGCACATGTACGGCGTGAGGGCGCAGCCGAGGAAGAAGTTGCGCTTCTTCGGCGGGACGGCGAACTTCGGGTACCAGAGGCCGCCGCCTTTGCCGTCGAGTGACTCGGGGCCGGAGGAATCGCCGGGGTCTCCCGGACCACCGGGCCCACCTGGGCCACCGGGGCCGCCGGGTCCACCCGGGCCGCCAGGCCCACCCGGACCACGGCCGCCAGGCCCACCCGGGCCGCGGCCACCGGGGCCACCCGGGCCGGGAGCGCCCGGCGGCGGAACCGGCCCCGGCGGCGGAAAACCGTGCGGCCGCTGCGAGCCCCATCCCGGCGGGACTTGCTGCGGAGCCGGGCCGGGCCCGATCCACCCCGGCGGAGGCGGCGGCTGATGCGGATGCTGCTGCGGGGTCGGCCCGGGCCCGATCCACCCGGGAGGAGGCTGCTGCCCGGCGAGCCCGCCCGGCAGCCGATCGCCCTGGGCGAACATCGAGCCCTCCGGCCCACCGGCGGTCGCCGAGCCACCACCGGGCGCAGAGCCATGCCCGTGCACCCCATGCCCGAACGCCCGCCGCACCGCTTGGCGCAGCTCGTGCACCAGCAGCGCGTGCACCAGCCCCGGCTCCGCGAACTCGGCTTCCCGCAACGCCAGCTCCACCCCCAGCACGGCGTCATCGCACAACCGCCGCGCCTCGGGCCACGAAGTCCCCGTCGCCCGCAACGGGTTCCACGCCCCCGCCGCCGCGTCCTCCGCGTAGTCCTCGACCGCGTCCAGCAGGTGCGCGACCCGCCCGAACAACCGCCCGGCCTCCGCCAGCGGCGCCGCGTTCCCCGGCCGTCCGGCCAGCTCCGCCGTCCGCGCGAACGCCGCCGACGTCGCCAGCTCCGCCGGTTCCGTCGCGAGCAACGCCGAGTCCCCCAACCCGACCGAACGCTCCAGCGTCCCCTGCCGCGCGACCGCCTCGGTCAGCACCGAAGTGTCGAACCCCACCCGGCCACCGGTGCTGCTCCCCTGCGCCGCCCACCGGGCCGCGACCCGCCGCGCGGCGAGCGCCACCGGACGGCGGCCGAACGCGCCGTCGCGGTCCTCGACGTGGTCGCCGACCTTCGCCGCCGCGAGCACCAGGGACACCGCCGCCGCGAGCTGGGCGCCTTCGCCACGCGCCACCGACGCCGTCCGCATGCCCCGCAGCGGGCACGGGCCCGCGTCGCGGCGAAGGCCGCCGCGGTCGGTCTGCGCCTCGAGCAGGACCGAGATGATCAGCCCGTCGTAGTTCGTGACGACGCGGGCGAGCTGCCCGTGCTCGTCGCGCAGCGTCAGGCACAGCCCGCACAGGTGCGCCAGCCAGTCCGCGTGCAGTCCCTCGGACAGCCGGTGGCGGCACGGCCTGATGATCCCGAACATCCCCAGTCCCCTCCCTTACGGTCGGCGCACCTTAGCCCGAACGTGTGGCGCGCGCGGCGGGTGTACGCGATTCGTGACCCGCCCGGCAGGATGAGCGCCATGGCCGCACTGCACCCCCCGAAGGTCGAGGTCTTCGACCCCGCCGCGCGCGCGAACATCGACCCGAAGGGCATCCGGCGGGAGGTCGAGGAGTACCGCGAGGAACCCTTCGGCCTGTACCTGGCCCGCCCGACGCCGGGCCGCGCCCAGTTCCACTACCTCGAGTCGTGGCTGGTGCCCGGGCTCGGCCTGCGGCTCACCGACTTCTGGTTCTCCCCCGGCCACGAACGCGACCAGGACTTCTACCTCGACGTCGTCCGCGTCCGCCGCGACGGCCCGCGCTGGGTCGCCACCGACCTCTACGTCGACATCGTGCTCAAGGACAAGCTCTCGCTGCGGGTGATCGACACCGACGAGCTCCTCGAGGCCCTCGCCGCCGGCGTGGTCACCGCCGAAGACGCGCGGTACGCGCTGGAAACCACCTACGCGGCGGTCGAAGGGCTGGCCGCGCACGGCTACGACCTCACCGCCTGGCTGTCCACGAAGGACATCGCGCTCACCTGGCGCCGCCACCCCTAGGGGCCGCCGCATCCTCCGAACGATGGATGCGGGGTGGGTCGTTGTGATGACGCGCCGCACCCGTCCGCCGCGGGATTCTCGATCTGTCGGAAACGGATCGAGAAGGGGGACGGCGGGATGCCGGTCATCGAGGTCGAGCACCTCCACAAGCGGTACGGGGACAAGGTCGCGGTCGACGACGTCTCCTTGACCGTCGAGCGCGGGGAAATCTTCGGGATCCTGGGCCCGAACGGCGCGGGCAAGACCACGACGGTCGAGTGCCTGGAGGGCCTCCGCACGCCCGACGGCGGCGAGCTTTCGGTGCTGGGCCTCGACCCGCGCCGCGACCGGGCCGAGCTGCGCCAGCGCGTCGGCGTCCAGCTCCAGGAGGGCCGGCTGCAGGACAAGCTGCGGGTCGGCGAGCTGCTCGACCTCTACGCCGCGTTCTACCGGACGCCGGCCGACCCCGGGGAGCTGCTCGGCACGCTCGGCCTGGCCGAACACCGGAACACCGCATACAAGAACCTCTCCGGCGGGCAGCAGCAACGGCTGTCGATCGCGCTCGCGCTGATCGGCAGCCCGGAACTGGCGGTGCTCGACGAGCTCACCACCGGCCTCGACCCGCAGGCCCGCCGCGACACCTGGGACCTCATCGAGACCGTGCGCGCCGGGGGCGTGACGATCCTGCTGGTCACGCACTTCATGGAAGAAGCCGAACGGCTCTGCGACCGGCTCGCGGTGATCGACGCCGGCCGCGTCGTCGCCGTCGACTCGCCCGCCGGGCTGGTCGCGCGGGTCACCGACGAGCAGGTGGTGCGGTTCCGGCCGTCGGCGCCCCTCGACGCCGGCGTGCTCGAGACTCTCCCCGAGGTTCACGGGGTCGAGCGGCACGGCGACCGCCTCGTCGTCCGAGGCAGCGGCAACGTGCTGCACGCGGTGACGTCGCTGCTGGCGCGGCTCGGCGTGCTCGCCGGCGACCTGCGCGTCGACCAGGCCGGCCTCGACGACGCCTTCGTCGCGCTCACCGGCCACCGGCCGGACTGAAGGGGGAAACCATGTCCGTCCTGACCAAGCTGACCGCCGCCGAAGCCAAGGTGTTCCTGCGGGATCCGGGCGCACCCGCGATCGTCGTCGGCATCCCGCTCGCGCTGCTGCTGGTGTTCGGGCTGATGCCCGGCGCGAACGAGCCGGACCCGAAGTACGGCGGGCACAGCGCGCTCGCCACGGTCATCGCGCCGATGGCCGTCACGATCCTGCTGGCCATGCTGGCGCTGACGCACTTCCCGAACGTGATGGGCACCTACCGCGAGAAGGGCCTGCTGAAGCGGCTTTCCGCGAGCCCGGTGCCGCCGAGCCTGCTGCTCGCGGCGCAGCTGCTGGTGAACCTGGCCGCCGCCGTCGTCGTGGTCCTGCTCATCGCCGGGGTCGGCGGCCTCGTGCTCGGCATCCCCTTGCCGGGCAACCCGGGCGGCTTCCTGCTCTCGATCGTCCTCGGGGCGCTAGCGCTGTTCTCCGTCGGCCTGCTGGTGGCCGCGTTGGCACCGACCGGGCGGGCGGCGAGCGGCATCGGCAGCGCGGTGTTCTTCCCGATGCTCGCGCTGGGCGGGGTCTGGGTGCCGAAGGAACAGCTGCCGGTCTTCCTGCAGCACGTAGCCGACGTCCTGCCGCTCGGGTCGACGCTCAACGCGCTGCGCGCCACCTGGGCGGGCGACGCTCCCGAGCTGCTGCAGCTCGGCGCGATGGCGGTCTTCGCGCTCGGCTGCACGGCGATCGCGGCGCGGGTGTTCCGATGGGAGTGATGACCGCGCCCGCCCCGGCCGTCCTCCGGCCGCTCGCCGTCAAGCCGGTGGCGATCGTGACGGCGCTGACGGCGATCCCGTTGCTGCTGACGGCGAACCGCTACGGCTACTTCGGCGACGAGCTGTACTTCCTGGCCGCCGGACGCCACCTCGCGTGGGGGTACGTCGACCAGCCTCCCCTGCTTCCCCTGCTGGCCAAGGCGATGGACGCGCTCGGGCATTCGCCGTTCGTGCTGCGGATCCCGGCGATGCTCGCCGTGCTCGCCGGGGTCTTCCTCACCGCGCTGATCGCCCGCGAGCTGGGCGGCGGCGCGAGGGCCCAGACGCTCGCCGCCGCCACTTCCGCCGTTTCGGCGGAGACCTTGGCGGGCGGGCACTACCTGGCGACGTCCACAGTGGACCCGTTCCTCTGGACGCTGGTGCTGTGGCTGCTGGTCCGCTGGCTGCGCACCCGCGCCGACAGCCTGCTCGTCTGGACCGGCGTGGTGACGGCGGTCGCGCTGTACACGAAGTTCCTCATCGGCGGCTTCTGGCTCGCCGCCGGGGTCGCGCTCCTCGCCTGCGGGCCACGGGAACTGCTGCGCCGCCCCGCGTTGTGGCTCGGCGCGGCGATCGCCGTCGTGGCGCTGGTACCGACGCTCCTCTGGCAGGCCACGCACGGCTGGCCGCAGCTCGGCATGGGTGCGGCGATCTCGGCGGAGGTCGGCAGCACGTGGGGCGGCAGGCTGACGTTCGTGCCGACGGCGGTCCTCGCCGCCGGGTTCCCGGTCGGCGCGGTCCTGCTGCTCTACGGCCTGTGGCGGCTCCTGCGCAGCCGCGAACTCCGCTTCCTCGGCTGGACGACCGTGCTGCTGACCCTCGTCTTCCTGGCGGTGAACGGGCGGTTCTACTACGTCGCCGGCATGTACCCGGTGTGCTGGGCGGTGGCCGCCGTCGCGCTCGAACGCGGGGAACCGGCGCGCTGGTGGCGCTGGGTCACGACCTGGCCGTGCTACGCGCTGTCCGCGGTGCTCGTCCTGCCCATCGCGCTGCCGGTCTGGCCGCGGGAGTGGCTGACCGAGCACCCGTCGCTGCCCGCCCCGGTGTTCGCCTTCGCCGAGATCGGCTGGCCGGAGGGCACCCGCTCGGTGGCCGGTGCGTTCGCGCGGCTCCCCGAGCCGGACCGGACCGCGGTGGTGACCGAGACGTACTGGGAAGCGAGCGCGCTCGACCGCTACGGCCGCGACCTCGGCCTCCCCGAGCCGGCCAGCGGGAACCGCGGCTACGCGACACTGGTCGTCCCGCCCGAAAACACCACCGACGTCCTGTTCGTCGGCAAAGATCCGCGGCCACTGCTCGGGCACTTCGCCGAGGTGCGGCCGATCGGCGAGGTGGACACCGGTGCGGCGATGCCGAGCCAGTTCGACGGTGTGCCGCTGTGGCTGGCGACCGGCCGCGCCGAACCGTGGTCCGAGCTGTGGCCGAAGCTGGTGAACACGCACACGTGAGCCCGGCGTCACCACCGCGCGGTCGCTCCGCACCGGCCCACGTAGGGTGCGGGAAGGACCGGCGCCGACCACCGACAAGGAGCACGATGGACGCCGTAGCCACGGCACCCGACCAGGCGAAAGCCGACCTCGCCCCCTTCGCCCGGCTGCCGGTCGCGCTGCTGGCGCTGGGCACGGCCACCGCGTTGCTGCTGACGGCGGGCCGCTACGGCTACTTCGGCGACGAGCTGTACTTCCTCGCCGCCGGGAAGCACCTGGCCTGGGGGTACGCCGACCAGCCGCCGCTCGTGCCCTTCCTCGCGTGGGCGATGAACGGCCTGGCGCCCGGCTCGCTCGTCGTCTTCCGGCTGCCGGCGATCGCCGCGACCGCGGCCGGGGTCGTCGTCACCGCGCTGATCGCCCGAGAGCTGGGTGGGCGGCGCAAGGCGCAGGCGCGGGCCGCGGCGGCGTACGCGATCTGCGGGCAGTTCGTCGGCAGCGGCCACTACCTGGCGACGTCGACGATCGACCCGCTGCTGTGGACGCTCGTGCTGTGGCTGCTGGTGCGCTGGGTCCGCAGCCGCGACGACAAGCTGCTGGTGTGGCTCGGCGTCGTGACGGCGGTGGCGCTCAACGACAAGCTGCTCATCGGCGCGTTCTGGGTGGTGGCCGGGCTCGCGGTGCTCGTCTTCGGCCCGCGGGAGCTGCTGCGGCGGCCGAAGCTCTGGCTGGGCGCGCTGATCGCCGCCGGCTCGCTGGTGCCGACGCTGCTGTGGCAGCGCGCGAACGGCTGGCCGCAGCTCGGGATGGGCGGCGCGGTCGGCGCCGAGGTCGACGCGGCGGGCGGCCGCGGGAGCTTCCTCCCGCAGCTGCTGGCCGGGGCCGGCTGGGTGATCGGCGCGCTCGGCGTCGTCTACGGCGTCGCGGTGCTCGTCGGGAGCAAGCGGCTGCGGCCGTACCGGTTCCTCGGCTGGACGGCGCTGGGTGTCGTCGCGGTCTTCCTGGTCGCCAACGGGCGGTACTACTACGCGGCGGGGATGTTCGGCGTGCTGTGGGCCGCGGCGTTCGTGCACTTCGAGAGCCTCGAACCGGCCCGCTGGTGGCGGTGGGTGCCGACCTGGCCGGTGTTCGTCGTGTCGGCCCTGTTCAGCCTGCCGTTCACGCTGCCGGTCTGGCCGGCGCACTGGCTGGTCGACCACCCCGCGGCGCCGCGGCCCGCGTACGCGGCCGAAGAGCTCGGCTGGCCGGACCTCGCCGACGACGTCGCGAAGCTGTACCGGGCCGCGCCGCCGGGCACGGCCATCGTGACCGGCGGCTACTGGCAGGCGGGTGCGCTCGACCGGTACGGGCCCGAGCGCGGCCTGCCCGAGGCGTACAGCCCGAGCCGCGGCTTCTGGTACTTCGGCCGTCCCGCCGACACCGCCGAGACTGTGCTCTTCGTCGGCTACGACCCGGCGAAGCTGGCGAAGTACTTCGCGGACGCGCGCATCGTCGGCCAGGTCGGCAACCGGCTGGGCGTCCGCAACGCGAGCGAGCACATGCCCGTCTGGCAGCTCACCGGCCGGACCGCGGACTGGGCCGAGATCTGGCCCCGGCTCAAGGACATGAGAGCGTGAGCCTCGAGGCCGGCTGGGGCCGGCCGATGTGGCCGCCGGAATCGGCGCGCAGCTCCGTGGGGTGGCAGCTGTGGCTGTACCGGATCGAGCGCGTTCTGGCCGTCCTGCTCCTGGTCGTCGCGACCGCCGTCAGCCTCGGCGCCGGCGGCCGCGACGGCCACTGGTGGGCGATCACCGGTGCCTGGGTCGCGGTGACTACGCTCTGGGTGCTCGGCACGGTGGTCTTGGCGCCGGCGCGGCTGCGCGAACGGCCCGCCTTCGCCCTGCTCACGTTCGCCGGCATCGTCGGGCTGGGCAGCGTGCTGGAGCTGCGGGACCTCACCTACGTCATCTTCATGATCTACGCGTTCCTGGCCGCTATGCGCCTGCGGCCGACGTGGCTCGCGTTCGGCGGGCTGGGCGTGACGTCGCTGCTGATCAACACGCTCGGCAACGGCGGTCCCGTGCACGCCCTGCGGGAGCGGCCGGGCATCTGGATCACGATCATCGTCGTGCAGACCGCGACCATCGGGGGCGGCGGGCTGCTGTCGGCGGCGGTCGCCCGCCAGAACGAGGAACGCCGCCGGATGCTCGACGAACTGGCCGCCGCCCAAGCCGAGAACGAAGGCCTGCAACGGCAGCTGCTCAGCCAGGCCCGCGAAGCCGGGGTGCTCGACGAGCGGCACCGGCTGGCGCAGGAGATCCACGACACCCTGGCGCAGGGCTTCACCGGCATCATCACGCAGCTCGAAGCCGCCGCGCTGGCCAAGGACGAGCCGGCGGAGTGGCAGCGGCACCTGGACTCCGCGACCGCGCTGGCGCGGGAAAACCTCACCGCCGCACGGCGTTCGGTGCGCGCGCTGCACCCCGAGCACCTGGACTCCGCGACGCTGCCCGACGCGCTCGCCGGGGTCGCGGCGCGGTGGAGCGCGCGGACCGGCGTGCCCGCCACGGTCACCACCACCGGTGCCCCGCGGCCGCTGCACCCGGAGATCGAGTCGACCGTCCTGCGCGTCACCCAGGAAGCCCTGTCCAATGTGGACAAGCACGCCGCGGCGGGCCGGGTCGGCGTCACGCTGTCCTACATGGACGACGACGTGACCCTGGACGTCCGCGACGACGGCGCCGGGTTCGTCCCCGGACCCGGCCCCGGTTTCGGGCTGCCCGGGATGCGGCGCCGCGTCCAGCGGCTCGCCGGTACGCTGCACGTCGAGTCCGAACCCGGCGGCGGCACCGCGATCTCGGCCGTCCTGCCCGCCGTCCCCGCCCCGCCGGAGGCTTCCGCGTGACGATCACCGTGCTCATCGCCGACGATCACCCGGTCGTGCGCGACGGCCTGCGCGGCATCTTCACCGGCCGCGGCTTCGAGGTCGTCGGGGAGGCCGCGAACGGCGCCGAAGCCGTCGTGCTGGCCGAGCGGCTGCGCCCCGACGTCGTGCTGATGGACCTGCGGATGCCGGGCACCGACGGCGTCGCGGCGATCACCGAGCTGGCCCGGCTCGGCAACCCGGCGCGGGTCCTGGTGCTCACGACCTACGACACCGACTCCGACGTCCTGCCCGCGGTCGAGGCGGGCGCGACGGGCTACCTGCTGAAAGACGCCCCGCGCGAGGACCTGTTCCGCGCGGTCGAAGCCGCCGCGCGCGGCGAGGCGGTGATCTCCCCCGCCGTCGCGAGCCGGCTGCTGGGGCGGATGCGCGCGCCGGCGCACGAACCGCTGTCCCAGCGCGAGCTGGAAGTGCTCACCCTGGTCGCCCGCGGCTCGACGAACAAGGAAGCGGCCAAGAAGCTGTTCATCAGCGAGGCGACGGTCAAGACGCACCTGATCCACGTCTACGCGAAGCTCGGCGTCAAGGACCGCGCGGCCGCGGTGGCGGTCGCCTTCGAACGCGGGCTGCTGGGTTCCTAGGGCGTCCAGCCGGTGGTCGCGGCCCACTTCTCGGCGCGGGCGAACACGCCGTTGACGAACTCCTGCTTCTCGTCCGCGTACGCCGCGATGTTGCCGTCGTCGGCGTGCGCGTCGGCCAGGCGCAGCTTGACGTCGCGGTAGTCGTCCCGCTCGTTCGCGTTCGCGCGCAGGTAGTCGCGGAAGAGCAGGGCGAGCCGCCACGCGGGCGTCTCCTCGGACCGGACGTGCAGGTTCACCGCGCGCTTCGGGTCGGCGCCGACGTGCAGGCGCTTCGGCCACGTCCCGGTGCCGTCCTGGGCGTCGTCGCACCAGTCGCCGTCCAGCCGCGGGAACCCCGCGTCGGACAGCAGTTCCCGCAGCGTGTCCGCGTCGTCCAAAGTGGACACCGTGAGCTGCAGGTCGAGGACGTCCTTGGCGGGCAGCCCGGGCACGGCGGTCGAGCCGATGTGGTCGGCGCGGCGCGCCAGGTCCCCTGCCGCGGCGCGGACCCGGGCGAGCACGCGCTCGGCCTGCGCGGGCCAGGTGAGGTCGTAGTCGGCGATCTTCGGGGAGACCGGCGGGCGCGGCTTGCGCAGCCGGACGTTGGCTTCGAAGGGCACGAGCCGGTCGGCCCACAGCGCGTCGACGTCGAGGAGCACGACGTCTTCGGGACCGCCGTTGTCCAGCCAGACGTCGGCGACGGCGCGCCGCTGCTCGTCGCTCGCCTGCGCCCGGATCCGCGCCCGCGCGTCGTCCTCGGCCATGCCGCGCGCCGTCACCAGCCGCCGGACGCGCACCTCGACCGGCGCGTCGACGACCACGACCAGGTGGTACGCGGTCGCCAGGCCGTTCTCGACGAGCAGCGGGATGTCGTGGACGATGACGGCGTCCGGCGCGGCGGCGGCCATCAGCTCCCCGGTGCGGGCGCCGACCAGCGGGTGCACGATCGCGTTCAGCCGGCGGCGTGACTCGTCGTCGGCGAAGGCCTTGGCGGCGAGAACGGGCCGGTCGAGCGAGCCGTCGGCGGCCAGGACGTCCTCGCCGAACTCCGCGACGAGCCGGGCCAGGCCCTCGGTGCCGGGCGCGACCACCTCACGGGCGATCCGATCGGAGTCGATCAGCACGGCGCCGTGTTCGGCGAGCCGGTTCGCCACCGTCGACTTGCCCGCCCCGATTCCACCGGTCAACCCCACACGCAACATGCCGATCACCCTAGTCAGCCTCCCCCGCGGCGGCCGTGCTGTCCCCGTCCGGGACGGCGCCCAGCCCGAGGCACACGAACGGGTGAGCCGCAAGACGAACGTGACGCGTGACTCAACCGATATCCGGACACGCCGCGTTGCTTACCCACCTCTTCCGGCCCGATTGCGTACCGTCCGCGCGACAGGGTCGCCCACACGGAGGAACGATGGCGAACAGCAAGCACGTCGGGAGGCACCGGCTCGGCACGCCGGGGCTGGTGCACTGCGTTCTTCACCGCCCCGTGGCCGAGGCACTGGCGGACTACCACCGCACCTGGCTGAGCGCCCTGCTGGTGCCGGCGAAGCACAGCTTCGCGGGCCTGCGCCGCAAGGCCCGCGCGGCCGCCCTCGAGCGCATCTGGGTCCCGGCGGTGGGCACGTCGACGGTGCGCCCGGTGACGGCCCGCGCCGCGTAGCCGCTGCCGGACGCGGGCGGCCCCGCTGCCAACGCACGCACCGCCTTACGACCGCCGCACAGAACCGGCTGGCGTCACACCCCCACCGCGGGCGCCGCCTGATATCCGCCACGCCGAACCGGCCAGCACCTCGCCACCAACCACGGGCGCCACGCCAACCGGCCGACCCTGCCGCCTCCCGCTCAGCGGCCGCCGTACAAGCAAGCCGACTGCCCGCCGCTCAGCGGCTGCCGTACGAACCGAGTGCCCGCCGGTTCAGCGGCTGCCCAGCGACCCTGCCCGGGCGCGCGGCCTCAGCGGATCCGCCGCCCGAGGTGACGCGGCGCTGGTCAGCGGCCGGTTTCGTGGGTCTCGATCACGATCTCCGACGACAGCGTCCGGTGCACCGGGCACTTGTCCGCGATCACCATCAACCGCGCCCGCTGCTCCTCGTCCAGCTCCCCCTCCAGCGAGATCTCCCGCGTGATCCGGCTCAGCATGCCGCGCTCCGTCTCGCACTTCTCGCAGTCCTCCGCGTGGATGCGGTCGTGGCGGAGGCGGACCGTCGCGCGGGTCAGGGGGATGCCCTTGCGGTCGGCGTACATCCGCAGGGTGATCGCCGTGCACGAACCCAGGGCTGCCAGGAGCAGCTCGTACGGGTTGGGGCCGGCGTCGGCGCCCCCGAGTGCGGTCGGCTCGTCGACGAGGAGCTCGTGCGTCGCCGTCGTCACCTGGTGCGTGTACGTGCCGTCGCCGGTCGCGGTGACGGTCACCGTGCCGGGCTCGGGGTGCTCCATGCGGTCAGTCCTCCCAGGGTGAATCCTCGATCGTGGTCACGAAGTCCGTGCGCGTGAAGCCTGGCACGAACCGGGCCAGCACATCGGCTTTGACGTTGCCGAACGTCGTGTCGGGACGGTCACGGATGCCGTCGGTGAACGCCGCCAGGATGCGCCGCTTGAAGTCCGGCCTCGGGTGGGCGGCCACGATGGCGGCGCGGTCCGCGGCGGGCAGGTCGTGGTAGCCGATGCCGAGGACGTCGTACTCGACGCCCGCTGTCACCAGTGCGACTTCGGGTTCCATGTGCGCAGGGATGCCCGGGGTGGTGTGCAGGGCGATGGCCGTCCACGCGATCCGGGCGCGTTCAGGGGCGGCGCCGCGGTCGAGGAGGAAGCGGCGGGCCTCGTCCGCGCCGTCCAGCTCGAAGCGGCGGTCGGTGCGGTGGCCTTCGACGAGCCCGAGGTCGTGGAACAGCGCCGCGACGTAGAGCAGTTCGGCGTCGAACTCCAAGCCGCGCCGCCGGCCTTGGAGGGCACCGAACAGGTAGACGCGGGCCGAATGGTCGTACAGCAGCGGGCCGGCGGTGTCGCGGACGTACTCGGCGGCTTCGCGGGCGAGGGCGGTGTCAGGGACTTCAGGGGTCATGACGTCGACGATGCCCGCCCGCGCGGTGCTCGGACCTGCGTCCAGCGGACGGGAACACCGCAGATCCGGACATGCGGCGCATTCCCAAGACGCGCCGGATATCGTATCTTCTGCTGCGGGTGGGTCGCCCGGCCGCCGTCTGCGCCGGGCCGCCGCGAAGGGGGTGCGCCGATGGCCACCAGGCACTTGTCGATGCGCCCTGCCGACCAGGGCAGCCGCGAGCGCTTTCTCGACGCCGCGCTTTCCGTGCTGGTGAAGCGCGGTGTTCCCAGCCTGACCGTGCGCGGCGTCGCCGAGGCGGCCGGCGCCTCGACGATCTCGGTGTACGCCCGCTTCGGCGGCCGCGCGGGCCTGCTCGACGCCCTGTACGAGCGCACGTTCGACTCGCTGCGGGAGATGCTGGAAAGCCTGCCGCCGTCGAGCTCGGACGGCGTCGCGGACGTGCTGCACCTGGCCCTCGAGTACCGGCGCTTCGCCCGCGAGAGCCCCGCCCGCTACGCGCTGATGTTCGAGCGCCCGGTGCCCGGCTTCGACCCGGACCCGGCGCTGCGCTCGGCCGTGCTGCGGACGACGTTCCGGATGTTCGTCGAGCGCGTCCAGCGGGTGAGCCCGCCGGGAGCGGACGCCCAGGCCGCGGCCTACCAGCTGTGGACGGCGATGCACGGGCTCGTCGGCGCGGAGCTGATGCTGGCCTCGCGGACCCCGCTGGCCGAGTTCTTCATCCCGCCGACCGACGAGGCGAACGAAGCGGTGTACCGGCAGGGCGTCACCGCGATGATGCGCGGCCTCGGCCTGCGCTGACCCCCGGGCAACGACGGAGCCCCCGGTCCGAAGTGGACCGGGGGCTCTGCCGTTCAGCTCAGAGAGCTAGTGCTCACGCACCGCCGGAGAGCTTCTCGCGGAGCGCCGCGAGCTGCTCGTCGGAGGCGAGGGTGCCACCGCTGCTCTTCGTGTCGGCCGGGGCCGAACCCGAGGTGTAGCTTTCCGCGCCACCCTCGATGCCGGTCGCGGCGTCCGCGGCGGCTTCGGCGTCGGCCTCGACGGCCTTCTGGACCTGCTTCATGTGGGCCTCGTAACGGGTGTGCGCCTCGGCGTACTGGCGCTCCCACTCCTCACGCTGCTTGTCGAAGCCTTCCTGCCACTCCTGGGTGTCCGGGTCGAAGCCTTCGGGGTAGATGTAGTTGCCCTCGGCGTCGTACTCGGCGGCCATGCCGTACTGGGTCGGGTCGAACTCGGTGTCCGGCGTGACACCCTCGTTCGCCTGCTTCAGCGACAGCGAGATGCGACGGCGCTCGAGGTCGATGTCGATGACCTTGACCATGACGTCGCCGTTGACCTGGACGACCTGCTCCGGGATCTCCACGTGGCGCTCGGCCAGCTCGGAGATGTGGACCAGGCCCTCGATGCCCTCTTCGACGCGCACGAACGCACCGAACGGAACCAGCTTGGTGACCTTGCCCGGCACGATCTGGCCGATCGCGTGGGTGCGGGCGAACTGGCGCCACGGGTCTTCCTGGGTCGCCTTCAGCGACAGCGAGACGCGCTCGCGGTCCATGTCGACGTCCAGGACCTCGACCGTGACCTCCTGGCCGACCTCGACGACCTCGGACGGGTGGTCGATGTGCTTCCAGGACAGCTCGGAGACGTGCACCAGGCCGTCGACGCCACCCAGGTCCACGAAGGCACCGAAGTTGACGATGGACGACACGACGCCCTTGCGGACCTGGCCCTTGGCGAGCGCGTTGAGGAACTCGCTGCGCACCTCGGACTGGGTCTGCTCCAGGTAGGCGCGGCGGGACAGGACCACGTTGTTGCGGTTCTTGTCCAGCTCGATGATCTTCGCCTCGAGCTCGCGGCCGACGTACGGCTGCAGGTCGCGCACGCGGCGCATCTCGACCAGGGACGCGGGGAGGAAGCCGCGCAGGCCGATGTCCAGGATGAGGCCGCCCTTGACGACCTCGATGACGGTGCCCTTGACGGGCTCGTCCTTCTCCTTGAGCTCCTCGATCGTGCCCCAGGCGCGCTCGTACTGCGCGCGCTTCTTGGACAGGATCAGACGGCCTTCCTTGTCCTCCTTCTGGAGAACCAGGGCTTCGACCTCATCGCCGACGGTGACAACCTCAGCCGGGTCGACATCGTGCTTGATGGAGAGCTCACGCGAGGGGATGACACCCTCGGTCTTGTAGCCGATGTCGAGCAGGACCTCGTCGCGGTCGACCTTGACGATGGTGCCTTCGACGATGTCGCCATCGTTGAAGTACTTGATCGTCTTGTCGATCGCCGCGAGGAAGTCTTCCTCCGACCCGATGTCGTTGATGGCGACCTGCTGGGGCCCGGTGGGGGCGGTCGGGGCGGTGGCGGTGTCGGTGGTCATTAGGCGGGTTGCTCCGGTGGATGGAATCGAGGGTTGGCAGTTGTCGGCGCGAATGGGTGCATGCGTCGACCCTGCGAGCAAACGTCCACCAGTGAACGACCGCGGCATGACCCGCATACGGTGCGCGACCCGAGTCCCAACCAGAAGCTGAGCGGAAGGCAGCGCGAACCCACTGCGCTAACACTTATCGTACGCGGCGGCCGCTAGGGGGCACAATCAGGGTCCCCCTCGATCGCTAAGGTCCTCGCGGAAGCAAACACGCAGCGGACCGGAGACCACCATCATGCCACCGGAGGAGCCGCCCGCGCCGGGCCGCCACGACGCGGCCGAGCACCGGCTGGGCACCGCGGCCGTCGCCTACCGCGAGGTCGGGGGCGCCGAAGCGGCCGCCGCGAACCTCGCCTGGTGGGACGCCGACGCCGACGACTACCAGGCCGAACACGGCGGCTTCCTCGGCGACGCCGACTTCGTCTGGTGCCCGGAGGGCGTCCGGGAGGCCGAGGCGCGACTGCTCGGCGACGTCCGCGGCAAGCGCGTGCTGGAGGTCGGGTGCGGGCAGGCCGCGTGCTCGCGGTGGCTCGCGGGGCAGGGCGCGCACGCGGTGGCCACCGACCTCTCCGCCGGCATGCTGCGCCACGCCCGCGACGGCAACGCGCGCACCGGCCTCGCCGTGCCGCTCGTGCAGGCCAACGCCGAGTACCTGCCGCTGGCGTCCGGCACCTTCGACGCGGCCTGCTCGGCCTTCGGCGCCATCCCCTTCGTCGCTTCGGTGGACGCGGTCTTCGCCGAGGTGCACCGGGTGCTGCGGCCGGGCGCGCCGTGGGTCTTCTCGGTGACTCACCCGATGCGGTGGATCTTCCCCGACGACCCGGGCCCGCTGGGGCTCACCGTCACCCAGCCCTACTTCGACCGGACCCCGTACGTCGAGGTCGACGACGAGGGCACCGCCACCTACGTCGAGTACCACCACACCCTCGGCGACTACGTGCGCGCGCTGGCCGCGGCCGGCTTCGCGCTGGACGACCTGGTCGAGCCCGAGTGGCCGGCCGGGCACACGCGGGTGTGGGGCCAGTGGAGCCCCCTGCGCGGCAAGCTCTTCCCCGGCACGGCGATCTTCCGCACGCGCCGCTCGTGACCTCGCTGGAGGAGCAGCAGAACGCGCGGTTCGCCGCGCTCGACCCGCTGCTGCCGCCGATCGCCGCCCCGCCGGCGGTGAGCGAGCCGCTGCTGGTGACCGCCGGCGGCCGGAAGGCGGGCGGCCTGCTCGCGCACCACGTGCACGCGCCGGGCTCGTGGCCGGCGCTGTGGGGACCGTCGGAGATCTGGGACCTGACCGCGGTGCCCGGCGACAGCGGCGCGGCGGGACTGGCCGCGCTGCTGGACGCCTGGCGCGAGCGGCTGCGCGGCACTCGGCCGAGCCCGGACTCGGGCTGCACGCTGGCCTGGCCGAGCCGCGACACCGAGGCGGCGGCGGTCCTGCTGGCCCACGGGTTCGCGCCGTCGACGTGCCTGGCGGTGCGGCCGCCGGACCCGCCCGCGGACCCCGGGCCGTCGCGGGTGACCGTCCGCCTCGCCGGGCAGGCCGACGTCGAAGCGCTGACCGACCTGCGGCTGGCCGAGTGGCGCTACACCTCGCTGGTCGGCACCGCGGTGCCGCGGCCGGGCGCGCGGGCGCTGCTGCGCGCGGAGGTCGTCCGCTCGCTGCGCTTCTCCGGCCTGGTCTGGCTCGCGGAGGACGACGGCGTGCCGGCCGGGCTGGCCGCGTGCGCGCTGGCGGCCCCGGCGCCGGGCGACAGCATCCACGGACGGCTGCGGCCGGGGCGCTGGGGGTACGTCGACACGCTGTCGGTGGCGCCCGCGGCCCGCGGCGGCGGCGTGGGCCGGGCGCTGATGGCGGTGGCGCACGAGGAGCTGCTCCGGCCGGGCTCGCTGGGGACGTTCCTCTTCTACCACCCGGCCAACCCGCTTTCGCCGGTGTTCTGGCACCGGCAGGGTTATCGTCCACTGTGGACCATGTGGATCCGGCGCCCCGCCTGGTCCTGAGAGGGGAACCGATGGACATCGCCGAGCCGCTGCTCGCGGCGCACCAGGCGCGGTTCGCGGCGGTCGACGCGCTGCTCCCGCCCGCCGCGCCACCGGCCGATGGCGAGCGGCTGGACGCGGCTACCGCGGCCGGCACGCAGGTCACCGGCGTGCTCCAGCGGCACCGGTTCGGCGACGGCGACGTCCCGATGCTGTGGTCGGCCGCCGACACCTGGCAGCTCTTCCCGTACTTCGGCGACACCGGGACCGAGGGCGTGGACGTGCTGCTGCGCGCGCTGCGGGGCCGCCTGGACACCGAGGTGACCGGCGACGACTCGGCGTGCGTCGTCCTCTGGCCCAGCCGGGACGCCGAGGCGATCCGCGCCTTCCTCGACCACGGCCTGGTCCCGCTGTCCGCGGTCGGCGTGCGGACCGCTCCCCCGGGCGAGCCCGACCCCGCGGTCACCGTCCGCCGCGCCGGGCCGGCCGACCACGCCGCCGCGGTGGCGCTCGCCGACGCGACCTTCGACTACACCGGCCTGGTCGCCGCGCCCCGCCGGGCCAACACCGCGGAGCTGCTCGGGCCCGGCCTGCGGGCCGCGCTCGACGAGGCCGAGCCGCCCGTCTGGCTGGCGGAAGAGGACGGCGAAATCCGGGCGCTGGCGCACTGCGCGTGGGTGGACTCGACGCCGGGGAGCGAGGCGGGCGAGCTGCTCCCCACCGGCCGCTGGGGCTACGTCAACAACGTCGTGACCGCGCCGGGTGAACGCGGGAACGGCTTCGGCCGGGCGCTGATGGCGCACGTGCACCGGGAGCTGCACCGGGGCGGCGCCACCCGCACGTACCTCTACTACAACCCGACCAACCCGCTGGCCTCGGTGTTCTGGCACCGGCAGGGCTACCGGCCGCTGTGGACGAGCTGGGAAGTGCGGCCCGCGTCCGCACTGCGGTGAACCACCCACTCGTGTGACGTGCGTCCGGTGATCTTGCCGCCGGCTCCCGCCGGGACTACGTTTTTAAACTGACCGGTCAGTTCAAAAGTTCTCGAAGCGGGAGAAACCGTGCAGGTCCGAGCCGATCGCGTGTCCCTCGAAGGGCACCACGGCACCTTGTTACCGCCCACCTCGCTGACCTTCGGCGAGGGCGACCTGGCGATCGTGCACGGCGACCCCGGCGTCGGCGTCACGGCGTTCGGCCTCGCGCTGGCCGGGCGGCTCAAGCCGACCACCGGCACGGTGCACGCCGAGGGCGTCGACGCGGGCCTGACCGAGCTCGTCGCGGTCGTCGACGCGCCGGGCGTCAGCGAGCCCGACGACGCCCTGTCCCTGCGCGTGGTCGTCGGCGAGGAGCTCGCGCTGGCGCACCGCCCGGCGGGCAAGGAGGACGTGGCCCGGTGGCTCGGCGAGCACGACGCCGCGCCGTTCGCGGGCACGCGGTTCGAGAACCTCGCCCCGACCCTGCGCACGCGGCTGCTCACCGAGCTGGCCGCCGAGCGCAAGGGCGTGCGCGTGCTGGTGCTCGACACCCCGGACCGGCACACCAGCGACGTCGAGAGCTGGGCCGGGCTGGCGGGCGAGCTGGCCGGGCGCGGCCTCGCCGTCGTCGTGCTGACCGCGACCACCCCGCTGTCCGCGCTCCCCTTCCCGCCCGCGCGCCTCGGCGCCGCCGAGCAGCCGGAGCCGCGGCACCTCGCCCCCGAACCCGCCCCCACCGAAGAGCTCCCCGAGAGCACTGACGAGGTCTCCGAATGAACGCCTTCCGCATCGCGCGCAACGAACTGCGCCGCCTGTCCACCGGCACGATGCCGAAGCTCGCGCTGATCGCGCTCGTGCTGGTGCCGCTGCTCTACGCGTCCTTCTACCTCTACGCGAACTACGACCCGTACGGCCGCCTCGACAAGCTGCCCGCCGCCGTCTTCACCAGCGACGCGGGCGCGAAGGACTCCAGCGGCCAGGAGCGCAACGTCGGCCGCGAGGTGACCGACGAGCTGGTCAAGTCCGGCACCTTCCAGTGGCACGAGGTGTCCGAGCAGGAGGCGCGCGAAGGCGTCCGCAACGACAAGTACTCGTTCGCCATCGGCATCCCGAGCGGGTTCTCCGCCGCGCTGCTGTCGGTCGGCAACTTCCAGCCGCAGCAGGCGACGATCACGCTGACCACCAACGACGCCAACAACTACCTGTCCGGCACCATCGCGAAGCAGGTCGCCGAGCAGGTGCGCAAGACGATCGCGGAGAAGGTCGGCAGCGAGGCCGCGGACCGGTTCCTGGTCGGCTTCTCCACCATCTACGCCAAGATCCAGGAGGCCTCGACCGGCGCGTCCCAGCTCGCCGACGGCGCTTCGCAGCTCAAGTCCGGTCAGCAGCAGCTGGCCGACGGTGCCGCGAAGCTCGCGGACGGATCGTCGACGCTGGCGACCGGCCTGGGCACGTTGAAGAGCGGCACCGCCTCCCTGCCGTCGCAGACCCAGCAGCTCGCGAACGGCGCCTCGCAGGTGGCCGCCGGCGACCAGAAGGTCGCGGACGCTGCCTCGATCGCGGCGACGGCGTCGTCCGACATCCAGGGCAAGCTCGACTCCTACCGCAGCCAGCTGCAGACCGACCTGCGCGACGCCGGCGTGCCGGAGGCGCAGGTCCAGGCGATCCTCGCGAAGGCCGACCAGCTGCGGTCGCCGGTCGACCAGGCCAACGGCAAGATCCAGCAGGCCAACGGCGACCTCGCGAAGCTGGCCGACGGCGCCCGCCAGGTGTCCGACGGCGCGGCCAAGCTCGCCGCGGCGTCGCCGCAGCTGGCGAGCGGCATCGCGCAGGCGTCCGACGGCGCGAACCAGCTTCGCGACGGGGCTTCCCAGCTCAACGACGGCGAGAAGACCGCCGTCAACGGGACGAACCAGCTCGCGGACGGCGCGGTCAAGCTGCGCGACGGGCTGGCCGCGGGCCTCCAGCAGATCCCGAACCCGGACGACCCGACCCGCAACGCGACGGCCAACACGATCGCGGACCCGGTGGCGGTGAACGCCAACGGCGAGGCGTCGGCGGGGACGTACGGCGCCGGGCTGGCCCCGTTCTTCATCTCGCTGGCCACCTGGATCGGCGCGTTCGTGCTGTTCCTGATCCTGCGGCCGCTTTCGACGCGGGCGCTGACCGCGGGCGCGTCCCCGTTCCGCGTCGCGGTGGGCGGCTGGCTGTCCTCGGCGCTGCTGGGCACCGCGCAGGTGATCGTCCTGTTCGGCGCGGTGACCTGGCTGGTCGGCATCCACATCGCGCACCCGCTGGGCGCGATCGGGTTCGCGGTGCTGGTGTCGCTGACGTTCACGTCGGTGGTGCACGCGCTCAACGCGTTCTTCGGCGCGGTCGGCAAGTTCCTCGGCCTGGTGCTGCTGGTGCTGCAGCTGGTCAGCGCGGGCGGCACGTTCCCCTGGCAGACGATCCCGGACGCGCTGTACCCGCTGCACGTGGTGCTGCCGATGGGCTACGCGATCGACGGCTTCCGCCACCTGTTCTACAGCGGCGCCACGGTGCAGATCCTGGGTGACATCGGGGTGCTGCTCGCCTACCTGGTGGGCGGGATCCTGGTGTCCACGCTGGCCGCGCGCAAGCGTCGCGTTTGGACGGTGTCCGCGCTCAAACCCGAGCTGAGCCTGTGAGCGGCGGGACGAAGCAGAAGCTCTTCGAGGCCACGCTGGAGCTCTCGAAGAGCCGGGGCCTGGTGGGCCTGACCGTCGACGACATCGCGGCGGCGGCCGGGGTCGCGAAGGGGACGGTGTACTACAACTTCGGCTCGAAGGACGGCCTCGTCGACGCGCTCCTGCGGTACGGGGTGGACATGCTCGCTCTTCGGCTGCGCGCCGCCGTTTCCGACGCGGATCCGCTCGACGTGATCGAGGCGCAGGTCGACACGACGCTGGAGTTCATCGCGCAGTACCCGGGGTTTTCGCAGATCCTGGTGAGCGAGCTGTGGCGGACGCCGGGCCAGTGGCACGGGACGCTTTCGCTGCTGCGCGAGGAGATCATCTCGATCGTGAAGCAGCAGCTGTCCCGGTTGGAGTCGGCCGGGCGGCTGCCGGAGGGCGTGGAGATCCCGACGGCGGCGGCGGGGCTGTTCGGCACGATGCTGGTGGTGGCGCTGGACTGGCAGGTGTTCGGGCCGCAGCGGACGCGGGCGGAGGTGCGGGACGCGGTGATGGTCCTGATCCGCGGCCTGGGCCGCCGCTGAGCCTGGCCGCCGGGGGCGCCCCCCGTTTTCCACGCTACCGGCAGGCACCGACAATTCCGCGCGCCGAAAGCCGTGAAGGCCACCTTCAGGAACTTGTACTTCCTCAAGGTGGCCTTCACGAACTCGGGCCGGGGCCGGGGCGGGGAGCGCGGCAGGGGCCCGGCGAAGGTGCGGCGGCTCGCCCGGCGGCGGTCCTGAATGACTCATTCAGGTCTTCGGAGGTCCTGAATGACTCATTCAAGACATCGCGGGCCCCGCCCGGCGCGCCGCTTGTCACGGCCGGCGCCGGGGGGAAGCTGGGTCAGGGGCGGTCTTCGAGGCGGGCCCGGACCGCGGCCGCGTAGGTGTCGACCGCCGTGGCCGCGGCCGTCAGCTCGCAGGGGCCGTCGATCAGCAGGCGCTTCGCCGGGACGTACGCCTGCTCCAGTTCCGGGTCGGCGGCCAGGCCGTGCTCGCGGGCCAGCTCGTGCTCGGCCGCCAGGCGGGCGCGCAGTTCCTCGCGGCGGGCCATCAGGCCGTCGAGGACCGCGCGCTGGCGGCGGCCGTCCTCGACCGCCGGGGCGACCGCGTGCTCGTGGCTGTCGATGTGGCGCTCCACCCACTCCGCGTCGCCGTCGACCTCGGCCGAGCGCAGCTGCTTGAGGGCGCCGCGGAGGCGGTGGGCGCGGGCCGGGAGCATCGCCACGCCCGTGAAGCGCGTCGCCACGCGCAGCTGGTACGCCTCGATCTCCGCCAGTTCCTCGACCGCCTGCGTCAGCACCTCGAGGCGGCCGGCGAGGTCGTCGGGCGCCGGGCGGGCCGCGGCCGTGCCCGCGCGCACCGCCGCCACCCCCGGTGACGACTCCTCGCGGAAGCCGAGCAACAGGCGGAGGCCGAGTTCGGCCGCGCGGCCGGCCAGCGGGGCGAGCACCTCGCCGACGAGCCGGTCGGGTTCGGCGGAGTCGTCGATCGCGTCGACGACCAGGGTGCGGCCGGCGACGCCGCTCGTCAGCCGGTCGGCGATGCGGTGGCGGACCGCGTCGGCGGTGCGGCCGGTGGCGTCGACGGCGAGGTCGACGCTGCCCGCCGGCGGCATCGGCCCGAACGCGGGCGGCAGCCCCAGCACGCCGAGCGAGCGTTCGCGGTCGGCGAGGACGATGCCGAACCGCAGGGCCGCCGCGACGGGCGAGCCCGCCTCGCCGGTGTCGACCACCCAGACGGTGCCGGGCTCGGCCTTCGCGAACCAGTCCGCGACCTGCCGCACGAACGAGACGTCGACGGCTTCCCCGACCGGGCGCGAGAAACTCGCGTCGACGGCCGGGCTGCCGGACGTCCAGATGCTCAGCTGCGGCAGGTGCCCGAGCATCGTCTCGACCGGCACCATCCACGTCCCGCTGTCCTTGCCGACGACCACGCCGACGACGTGGCCGGTCGCCTCGTCGAGCACCGCGGTGCCGCCGAAGCCGGGGCCGAGCGGTTCGGCTTCGGTGGTGCGGAACAGCCGGACCCACTCGCCGCCGGTCGGGTCCGGGGCGCCGAGACGGGCGTGGGTCCACCGGCCGACCGAGCCGGGCGGGAAGCCGAAGGCGCGCACGAGCTGGTGCTCGCCGAGCGGCATGCGGTGCAGCGGTGCGCGGAACACGCGCGATTCGGGGCGCTCCAGGCGCAGCAGGGCCAGATCGCCGTGGCCGCCGCCGTCGGAGGGCACCCAGCAGCCCTCGACGACGGTCGCGGCGCCGGGCAGCGCCTCGGCCAGGCCGACGAAGTCGACGGTCAGCGCGGACTTCGGTCCACCGGCGGTCTCGACGACGTGCGCGCTCGTGAGCACGTGGTACTCGTCCAGCACCGTGCCCGCCCCGCACACCCGGCCGAGTTCGTCGTGCAGCCGGACCCGCCAGCGTCGTCGCTCACGCTCGAACCCCATTTTGCGGACCCTACGCCGTGATCGCTCCCGGCCGGGCGCCGACCTCCCTACCCAGCGGTAATGGCTCACCCGAACGGAGTCCTGCGTTAGTGGGAACGCCGAACGGTGTCGGGTGCCGGTGAGTATTTCCGTCAGAGGCGTCGGAAAACCGTGCGCCGCTAGACGCGCCCGAACACCCAGCTGCCCGGCGCGGCGGGGTCGTCGCCGGCCCAGAACTCGTACCAGTGGCGGGTGAACTCGTCGTGGGACAGCCGCCCGTCGCCGTCGGTGTCCAGGAGGGCGAACACGTCGTCGGCCGGAGTACCGCCCCACGCCTCGATCATCCGGCCGTACTCCGCCGCCGAGATCGCGCCGTCGCCGTTTTCGTCGACCGCTTCGAACATCGCCGACGCCGTTCCGGTGACCGCGCCGGGCATCCGCGGGAGCTCGTCGACGACGCCGAGGACCTCGTCGAGGGAGACCTTGCCGTCGCGGTCGCGGTCGGACGCATCGCGCAGCGTCGCCCACCAGCCCATCATGATCGCGGCGAGCTTCCCGCCCTCGGGCGTGGCGTCGTCGGTGCCGCGCACGTCGAGCCACCTCGCCGTGAGCGCCCGGAAGTCGGCCTCGGTCAGGTACCCGTCGTCGTCGGCGTCCATGGCGCCGAAGACGACGGAGATCTTGCGTCGCTGGAAGTCACTGGCCATGGCGGACAGCATCGCCGCGCCGGGCGGCGCCTGACGACGGCCGCCCGGGTGCAGCCGCGCCACGACCCGGTGATCCGGGCCGTGGCACAGCGTGAACTCAGTGCGCCGCTTCGTTCCAGGACCGCCCGTAGCCGACCGAGACCTCCAGGGGCACCGCGAGGTCGTACGCCGAGCCCATGCCGTGGCGCACCAGCTCCTCCAGCTGCTCCCGCTCCCCCTCGGCCACCTCGAGCACGAGTTCGTCGTGGACCTGCAGCAGGATCCGGCTCTTCAGCTTCGCCTCGACCAGCGCGCGGTGGACGTTGAGCATCGCGACCTTGATGATGTCCGCCGCGCTGCCCTGGATCGGGGCGTTCAGCGCCATCCGCTCGGCCATCTCGCGGCGCTGGCGGTTGTCGCTGTTGAGGTCCGGCAGGTAGCGGCGGCGGCCGAAGACCGTTTCGGTGTACCCGTTCTTCGCCGCGACACCGACGACCGAGTGGAGGTAGTCGCTGATGCCGCCGAAGCGCGTGAAGTACGCCTCCATCTGCTCCTTGGCCTCTTCGGTGGAGATCCGCAGCTGCTGCGAAAGCCCGTACGCCGACAGCCCGTACGCGAGGCCGTACGACATCGCCTTGACGCGGTAGCGCAGCTCCGGCGTGATCTCCTCCGGCGGCATCGAGAACGCCCGCGACGCGACGAAGGTGTGCAGGTCCTCGCCCGAGTTGAACGCCTCGATCAGGCCCTCGTCCTGCGAGAGGTGCGCCATGATCCGCATTTCGATCTGGCTGTAGTCCGCGGTCATCAGCTCGGTGAAGCCCTCGCCGACGACGAAGGCGTCGCGGATGCGGCGGCCTTCCTCGGTGCGGACCGGGATGTTCTGCAGGTTCGGCTCGGTCGAGGACAGCCGCCCGGTGGCCGCGATGGTCTGCAGCAGCGTGGTGTGGATGCGGCCGTCGTCGGCGACGGACTTGATCAGCCCCTCGACCGTCGTGCGCAGCTTCGTCGCGTCCCGGTGCTCCAGCATGTGCTGCAGGAACGGGTGTTCGGTCTTCTCGAACAGGCCCTGCAGCGCCTCGGCGTCGGTCGTGTAGCCGGTCTTGGTGCGCTTGGTCTTCGGCATGCCCAGCTCGTCGAACAGCACGACCTGCAGCTGCTTCGGCGAGCCGAGGTTGATCTGCTTGCCGATCACCGCGTACGCCTCTTCGGCGGCCTGCGTGACGCGTGACAGGTAGTGCGCTTCGAGCGTGGTCAGCTGCTCCAGGTCGACGGCGACCCCGGCGATCTCCAGCTCGGTGATCACCTCCAGCAGCGGCAGCTCCAGCTCGGCGAGCAGCTTCGCGCCGCCGATCTGCTCCAGCTCCTTCTCGAGCGCGCCGGCCAGCTCGAAGATGGCGCGGGCCTTGACGAGCTCTTCCTGGATCTCCTTCTGCTCCAGGCCTTCCGCGCCGCCGTCGAGCAGCGACAGCTGGCCGTCGCCGCCGTCGGTCTCCGAGCGCAGCTCGCGGTGCAGGTAGCGCAGCGCGAGGTCGTCCAGCTCGAACGTGCGCTGCCCCGGGCGCACCAGGTACGCCGCCAGCGCCGTGTCCATGGCCAGCCCGGCCAGCGACCAGCCGCGCGCGCGGATCGCGTGCAGCGGGACCTTGAGGTCGTGGCCGGTCTTGCGGATCTCCGGGTCGGCGAGCCACGCGGCGAGCGCGGCGTCGTCGGCCTGGTCCATCGCCGTGACGTCGACGTACGCGCCTTCGCCGTCTGCCGCGGCGAAAGCCACCGCGCGCAGGTCGGAGCGGACGGACGCGCCCACCGTGCGGAACGCCATCGCCACCGGCTGGCCCTTGCCCGCGTGCGCCGCCAGCCACGCGCCCAGCGCGCCGGGCGCGAGCGCGGCACCCGAGACCTCGAAGCCCTCGTCGGCCTCCGGCTCGGCGCTCTGCAGCGTCGCGAACAACCTGTCCCGCAGCACGCGGAACTCCAGCTCGTCGAACAGCGCGTGCACCGCTTCGCGGTCCCACGGGCGCAGCTCCAGCCCGGCCGGGGCGACGTCCAGCTCGACGTTCCGGATCAGCTCCGTGAGCTGGCGGTTCAGCTGGACCGAGCTGAGGTGCGCGCGCAGCGCGTCCCCCGCCTTGCCCTTGACCTCGTCGACGCGGTCGATCAGGTCGTCGAGCGAGCCGAACTGCTTGATCCACTTGGCCGCGGTCTTCTCGCCGACGCCCGGGATGTTCGGCAGGTTGTCCGAGGGGTCGCCGCGCAGCGCCGCGAAGTCCGGGTACTGCCGCGGGGTGAGCCCGTACTTCTCCTCGACGGCGTCCGGCGTGAACCGGGTCATCTCCGACACGCCGCGCTTCGGGTACAGCACGGTGACCTGCTCGGTGACCAGCTGCAGCGCGTCGCGGTCGCCGGTACAGATCAGGACGTCGAAGTCGTCCGCCGTCGCCTGCGTGGTGAGGGTGGCGATGATGTCGTCGGCCTCGAAGTTCTCCTTCGTCAGCGATGGGATCCCCAGCACGTCGAGGACTTCCTTGACCAGGTCGACCTGGCCGCGGAACTCGTCCGGCGTCGTGCTGCGGTTCGCCTTGTAGTCGGCGTAGGTCTCCGAGCGGAACGTCTTGCGCGAGAGGTCGAACGCCACCGCAAGGTGGGTCGGCGCCTCGTCGCGCAGCAGGTTGATGAGCATCGAGGTGAAGCCGAAGACCGCGTTCGTGACCTGGCCGGTCTTGGTCTTGAAGTTCTCCGCGGGCAGCGCGAAGAAGGCGCGGTAGGCCATCGAATGGCCGTCGATCAGCAGCAGCTTCGGGCGCTCGGCGACGCTGGTCGATCCTGTGGCGTTGGCAACGGTCGTCTTCTCACTCGGGCTCACGGGGCCGAGTCTAGGCTGAGGGTCCGACACTCTTACGTGTCGCATAGGAACAGGAGCTTTGTGTGACGGACAGTGCCGCCCCCATCGACGTGGAGCGGCTGTCGGGCATCGACCCGGCGGCGGCGGACCAGCAGCTGAACGACAAGATCGGGATGAAGCTGCTCGAAGCGACGGCCGAACGCGTGGTCGGCACGATCCCGGTCGAGGGCAACCTCCAGCCGTACGGCCTGCTGCACGGCGGCGCGAACGCGGTGCTCGCCGAGGCGCTGGGCTCGACGGTCGCGGCGCTCAACGCGGGCCCGGACCGCGCGGCGATGGGACTCGAGCTGTCCTGCACGCACCACCGTGCCGTGCGCGCGGGCACGGTCACCGGCGTCGCGACGCCGCTGCACGTCGGCCGCGGCACCATCACCGCGGAGATCGTGCTGACCGACGACGAGGGCCGCCGCACCTGCACCGCGCGGCTCACCTGCGTGGTCCGGGACCGCCCGCCGGGCGCCTGAGCCCCGTGGACCTCGACCTCGCCCAGGTGCGGGCGTTCGTGGTGACCGCCGAGCAGCGCCACTTCGGGCGGGCCGCCCAGGCGCTGTTCCTCACCCAGCAGGCGCTGTCGAAGCGCGTCCGCAAGCTCGAGGACGCCCTCGCGACGCCGTTGTTCGTGCGCAGCAACCGGTCGGTCGAGCTGACCGCCGAAGGCGAGCGGTTCCTCCCGCACGCGCGCGAGCTGGTGCGGCTGGCCGACGCGGCGGTGGCCGCGATGGGCGCCGACGGCCGGCCCCTGCGCCTCGACCTGCTGGACTACCGCCTGTCCCCGATGTTCCTGCTGCGCCGGCTCGCCGAACGGGAGCCGGCGCTGCGGGTGGACAAGGTCGCCGGCGGCGGGTTCGCCCACGCCGTCGAGAAGCTGCTGTCCGGCGAGCTCGACGCCGCCTTCGGGCGGGTCAACGGCTTCGGGCGGCCGCTGCCGGACGAGCTGGAGCACCGGGTCGTCCGGCTCGAACCGCTGGTCGCCCTGCTCGCCCCGGAACACCCGCTCGCCGTGCAGGACGCGCTCCCGCTGACCGACCTGCGCGCCGACGGGATCTGGCTGCCGGGCCACAGCGGTCCCGCCGAATGGCTGTCCTACGTGCACGAGCTGTGCACCCGCTTCGGCGTGCCGGTCGACGACTCCGGCGTCAGCTACGACCTGCGGCACACCCTGGAGCAGACGCGCTACGGCAAGCGGCGCGTGACCCTCGCCGGCGCGGACATGGAGCTGGCGCCCGACCTGAACCTCAAGGTGCTGCCGTTCGAGCCGTCGCCGCTGTTCCCGTGGTCGCTGGTGTGGCGGCGCGGGAAGGCGCACCCGGCGCTGAAGCGGCTGACGGCGCTGGCCGGGCGCACCAGCCGCGAAGAGGACTGGTGCGCCTACGACCCGGCGCACGCCTGGGTGCCGGCCGACGACGTCAGCCTCGCAGCTTCCGCCCGAACCACTCGGTGAACGCGGCGTCGACGCGGGCCGCTCCCGGCGTCCCGGCCGGGAACTCGTGCGCCATGCCCTCGACGGTCACCAGCTCGGCGCCCAGCTTCTCGTGCAGGGCCGCGGCCGGCTCGCGCACGGCGACGTCGTCGTCCGCGCCGGCGACGAGCAGCAGCGGCGCGGTCAGCTCGCCGGCCCGGTTCACGAAGTCGTAGCGCGCCGCCACCGCGCGGGACCGCTCGGTCCACGAGTAGGTCACCCCGAACCGCCGCTCGTTGGCGGCGATCATCGGCGCGAGCTGGACGACCGGGCTGGCCACCGCGGCGGCCGTGATCCCGGCGTCCCCGCGCGCCAGCACCTCCAGCGCCACGAGCGCCCCGGCCGAGCCGCCGAACACCCCGAGCGGCCCGCTCGCGCCCGGCAGCCGGTCGCGCAGCTCGGCCAGCGCCGCCGGGAACTCCCCCGCCGCCTGCTCGGTCACCGGCTCGAACACGTTCAGCACGGCGTCCGAGCCCGCCAGCCGGAAGACCTCGTCGTGCCCGCCTTCGGGCAGCCGCTTCCCGGAGAGCGGCAGGCCCAGGTACACCCGCCACGCCCGCAGTCCCGCCATCGGCACCGCTTCGGCCATCGCCTGCTCGCTCGCCGGCGCGTCCATCAGGTGCCAGCCCACCACCAGCGCCGCCGGCGCGTCGGTGTCCGACGGCGGCACCGCCACGAACGGCACCCCGGCCGCGATTCCCTCGATCATCTCGTGCTCCCTCGGTTTTCGTTGTGCCTCAAGGAAACCGCGAGACGAGCGGCGGAGTCCAACAGCCTTTCGGGCCGCGACGACAACCGCTGGTTGTCACACAAAAGCCGTGAAGGCCTCCTTACCGGCGTTTTCGACCGGTAAGGAGGCCTTCACGGACTTCCCGGGGACGTCAGCCGACGCCCAGGTAGGCCTCCTTGATGCTGTTGTCCGCGAGCAGCTCCTTGCCGGTACCGGACTTGGTGATCCGGCCGGTTTCGAGCACGTACGCGCGGTGGGCGCGGGACAGCGCCTGCTGCGCGTTCTGCTCCACCAGCAGCACCGTGGTGCCCTGCTTGTTGATCTCCGTGATGATCCGGAAGATCTGCTGGATGAACTGCGGGGCGAGCCCCATCGACGGCTCGTCCAGCAGCAGCAGCTTCGGCTTCGCCATCAGCGCGCGCCCGATGGCGAGCATCTGCTGCTCGCCGCCGGACATCGTGCCGCCCATCTGCGTCTTGCGCTCCGCCAGCCGCGGGAACAGCTCGAAGACCCGCTCGAGGTCCTCGGTCAGGTCCTTGCGGTCCTTGCGGGCGTAGGCGCCCATGTCGAGGTTCTCCATGACCGTCATGCCGGGGAAGATCCCGCGGCCTTCCGGTGCCTGCGAAATGCCGCGGACCACCCGGAGGTCGCCGCGCAGCTTGGAGATGTCCTCGCCGGCGAAGGTGATCTTGCCCGACGAGATCGGGCGGATGCCGGAGATGGCCCGCATCGTCGTCGACTTGCCGGCGCCGTTGGCCCCGATCAGCGTGACGATTTCGCCTTCCTCGACCGAGATGGACAGCCCGGAGACCGCCTGGATCCGTCCGTAGTGGACGGACACGTCCGACAACTCAAGCAACGTCATCGTCAGGCACCCCCAGGTAGGCCGCGATCACCGCGGGGTTCTCGCGGATCTCGGCGGGCAGTCCTTCGGCGATCTTCTTGCCGAACTCCAGCACCACGATCCGGTCGGTCACGCCCATGACGAGCTTCATGTCGTGTTCGATGAGCAGCACGGTGTAGCCGTCGTCGCGGATGGTCCGGATCAGGCCCATCAGGTCTTCCTTCTCCGCCGGGTTGAAGCCCGCCGCGGGCTCGTCCAGGCAGAGCAGCTTCGGCTCGGTGGCCAGCGCCCGCGCGATCTCCAGGCGCCGCTGGTAGCCGTAGGGCAGGTTCTTCGCCCGGTCGGCCGCTCGGTCGGCGATGCCGACGAACTCCAGCAGGGCCATCGCCTTTTCGACGGCGGCCTTCTCCTCGCGGTGGTGCCGCGGGGAGCGGACCAGCGCGCCGAGCAGGCTGGTCTTGTGCCGCGCGTCGGTGCCGACGACGACGTTCTCCAGCGCGGTCATCTCGCTGAACAGGCGGATGTTCTGGAACGTCCGCGCGATGCCCAGCTGGGTGATGCCGTGCCGCGACGTCTTGCCCAGCGCCTTGCCCTCCAGCCGGACCTCGCCCGAGGTCGGCCGGTAGACGCCGGTCATCGCGTTGAAGCACGTCGTCTTGCCCGCGCCGTTCGGCCCGATCAGGCCGAGGATCTCGCCGCGGCGGATGCCGAAGTTGATCTGGTCGAGCGCGACGAGACCGCCGAAGCGCATCGTCACGTCGTCGACCTCGAGCAGCGTCTCGCCGACCTCGACCTCGATGTCGCGGTCCGGCGCGACGACCTCGGCGACCTCGGCTTCGTGCTCGGCCCGCTCTTCGGCCGTCATGTGCTGCAGCTCGGCGACGAGGCCGCCCTCCGCGACGACCTCGGGCCCGCCGTTCTGGGGCTCGGTCATGGCTTGCTCCCCGGGGTCGGTTCGGTCTGCAGCGCGCCGTCGCTGCTGATCTGCTCACCTCGGCCCAGCAGGCGCTGGTACGCCTGCCTGCCGTAGGCGAGCAGCCGCTGGCGCGCACCGAGCAGGCCCTGCGGCCGGAAGATCATCAGGATGATCAGCGCCAGGCCGAAGATCAGGTACTTGTACTCGGCGATCGCCTGGAAGCGCAGCGGGACGTAGGCGACGACGCAGGCGCCGAGCAGGACGCCGACCTTGTTGCCCGAACCGCCGAGGATCACCGCGGCCAGGAACAGCATCGACGTGACGACGTCGAACTTCTGGTTGTTCACGAAGCCGAGCTGGCCGGCGTAGAGCGCGCCGGAGAGGCCGCCGATCGCCGCGCCGCTGATGAACGCCCAGATCTTGAACTTGAACGTCGGCACGCCCATGATCTCGGCCGCGTCCTCGTCGTCCCGGATGGCCACCCACGCGCGGCCGACGCGGCTGCGCTCCAGGTTCCCGACCAGGAACAGCACGGCGATGATCAGCGTGACGCACAGCCAGTACCACGGCGTGCCGTTCGAGTTGTTGAACAGCGCCGAGCCGTCGGCGTTGGTGCCCGGCGGGTGCCCGACCTCCTTGAAGCCTGAGTTGCCGCGCAGCGGGCCGACGTTGTCCGCGAGCAGGCGGACGATCTCGCCGAACCCGAGCGTCACGATCGCGAGGTAGTCCCCTCGCAGCCGTAGCGTCGGTGTCCCGAGGATGACGCCGAAGACCATCGTCACGACCATGGCGATCGGCAGCACCACCAGGAACGGCAGGTGCGACAGCGACGAGTCGGGGCTGGTGAACAGCGCCATCACGTACGCGCCGATGGCGAAGAACCCGACGTACCCGAGGTCCAGCAGGCCGGCCTGGCCGACCACGACGTTGAGGCCGATGGCGACCAGCGCGTAGCGGGCCACCTCGAACATCGCGATCGGGAAGTCGTACCCCGGCTGGGTGGTCAGGATCGGCGGGTTCAGCACCGGCAGGAAGTAGATCAGCACGACCAGCGGGATCAGGATGACCCACTGCTGGACGCGGCTCAGGTTGTTCCAGCGCTCGCGCAGCGAGTGCTTGCCGGGGCTCGCCACCGCCGGCTTTGTCGAGGTCGTCGTCATACCCGGGCCTTTCCGAGCGACTCACCGAGGATGCCGGTGGGCCGGATCATCAGGACCAGCACCAGCAGGACGAACGCGACGATGTCGCGCCACCCGCCGCCGAACAGCGACTGGCCGTAGTTCTCCGCGACGCCGAGCAGCAGGCCGCCCAGCAGCGCGCCGCGCAGGTTGCCGATACCGCCGAGCACCGCGGCGGTGAACGCCTTGATGCCGAGCAGGAAGCCGCCCTGGTACCACGCGCCCTGCGGGATCTTCATCATGTAGAACAGCGCCGCCGCACCGGCGAGCAGGCCGCCGATGAGGAAGGTCAGCATGATGACGCGTTCCTTGTTGACGCCCATCAGCGTCGCGGTGTCCGGGTCCTGCGCCACGGCGCGGATGCCGCGCCCGAACTTCGTCTTGTTGACGAAGTAGTTGGCGCCCAGCATCAGCAGGATCGACGCGATGACCGTGATGATCGTGACGTTGGTGATGCTGCCGCCGAAGAGCGTGAAGACTTCCTGGTTGCGCATCAGGCGGATGCCCAGTTCGGGGTTGCCGCCGCGCCAGATGAAGATGAGCTGCTGCAGCACGAAGGACGCGCCGATCGCGGTGATCAGGAAGACCAGCTTGGGTGCCCCGCGTTTTCTCAGCGGCCGGTAGGCGACCCGTTCGAGGACCACCGCCGTGCCGCCGGAGATCGCCATCGACGCCAGCAACGCGAGGAGCAGGAAGCCGATCAGCTCGATCACGGTGAGCGTGGGCGTGTTACCGGGGCGGAACCCGAGGCCGTAGAAGGTGAACCACGTCGCGTAGACGCCGTAGATGAACACCTCGGAGTGGGCGAAGTTGATGAGCTTCAGGACGCCGTAGACGAGCGTGTAGCCCAGCGCCACGAGCGCGTAGATGCTGCCGTAGGCGAGCCCGTCGAACGTGTTGTTCCAGAACTGGTCGAGGAACGCGTTCACGTCGAACGTGATCCAGCTGTCGCTCTGCGCCAGCACGGCCGAGGTCAAGTGATGAGTCAATGACACACTAGTTCTCCATGTGGGACCGGGGTGCTCACCCGGCGGGATCCAGCCGCCGGGCGAACACCCCGGGAATCAGAACGGAAGCGTTGCGCTACTTGATCTCGGTGTTGCGGACGATCTTCCCGCCCTCGACCTTGTAGGTCCACACGGTCGTGCTGGCCAGCTCGCCCTTGTCGTCCCACTTGAAGTGCTTCGTGATGCCCTGGCCGTCGTAGTTCTTGACGAAGTCGAGCAGGCCGGCGCGGTCCTTCTTGCCCGCGTCGATGCCCTTCAGCAGGATCGTCGCCAGGTCGTAGGCCTCGGGCGAGTAGGTGCCCGGGTCCTTGCCGACCGAGGCCTTGTAGGCGTCGGTGAACTTGGTGAACTGGTCCGCCGGGACGCACGGGCAGGTGAAGTACGCCTTCGAGGCGGCCTCGCCGGCACCCTTCACGAACTCGTCGTCCTTGACGCCGTCCGGGCCGACGAACTTGGCCTCGACACCCGCGTCGCTCAGCTGCTGCGCGAACGGAGCGGCTTCCTGGTAGTACCCGGAGTAGAACACCGCGTCCGGCTTCTCGCTCTTGATCTTGTTGACCACGGCCGAGAAGTCGGTCTGCTTGGTCTTGACGCTGTCCTGGCAGGTGCCCTTGTCGCCGAGCGCCTGGACGGTCGAAGCCGCGAGGCCGGTGCCGTAGTCGGAGTCGTCCTTGATGACGCACACCTTGTTGGCCTTGAGCTCGCCGGTCATGAACTTCGCGGCGGCCGGGCCCTGGGTGTTGTCGTTGCCCAGGCCGCGGAAGAAGGTCTTCCAGCCGTTCTGGCTCAGGGTCGGGTTGGTCGCCGACGGGGTGACCGTGACCAGGCCCGCGCCGTTGAAGATGTTGCCCGCGGCCTTGGACTCGCCGGAGAACGGCAGGCCGACGACGCCGATGATGGCCGGCGTGTTGACGATCTGCGTCACGATGCCGGGCGCCTTGTCGGGCGTGCCCTCGGTGTCGAACTGCTCCAGCTTGACCTGGCAGCCCGGGTTGGCCTTGTTGTGCTGCTCCACGGCGAGCTTCGCGCCGTTCAGGATGTTGACGCCCAGCGCGGCGTTGGCGCCGTTGATGGTGCCCGCGTACGCGATGGAGGTCGGGGAACACTGGGCCTTGCCGTCACCGGCGGGGTCGGCCGCGTCGGCGGCGGCGGACGGCGCCGCGGCCTGGGACTGCGAGCTCGCGCTGCTGTCGCCCGAGCCGCTGTCGGTCCGTGCCGAACACGCGCTGAGCGAAATGGCCCCGGCAGCGGCCAGCACGATGAACCGCGCAAGTCGTGCTTTCTGCACTCGTTCCTCCAAATGCCACCTGACCGCCCGGTAGGACGGCTGTCCCCATGTGGGACCTGACTGGCCGCTGAAAGTAGCCGCCTCGGGAGCCGTTGCACAGAGTCACACGTGCTCTTGTAGCCACATCGTGACGGTCGTCACGAGTATTAACGTATGATTTACACCCGCTCGTCGTAATCCGACCAGCGGGTGGTGACTCTCGGTGCTCAACAGCCCGCAGACTGCCCCTTGACGCCCGGTTCAAGGTGTGCAGAGTCTACGGAAGGCGAGTCGATCACCGCGCCCGGCCACGCCGGGAAGGTTCGCAAAGGTACCAACAACGCCCTTTCGGGCACCCGGAGCGTCACGAAAAAAAGGGGTGCGCCCGGTTCCCCGGGCACACCCCATTGGTCGCTGGTTCAGCTCCCGATGCTTTCCACAACGGCCTCGGCGACGGCCTTCATCGTGGTCCGGCGGTCCATGGCGGTCCGCTGGATCCACCGGAAGGCGTCGGGCTCGGTCAGCCCCTGGCGGCTCATGAGCAGCCCCTTGGCCCGGTCGATGACCTTGCGCGTCTCGAGCCGGTCGGTGAGCCCGGCGACCTCGGCCTCCAGCGCCTGCAGCTCGGAGAACCGGCTGACGGCGAGTTCGATGGCCGGCACGAGATCCCGCTTCGCGAACGGCTTGACCAGGTACGCCATGGTCCCGGCGTCCCGCGCGCGTTCGACGAGGTCACGCTGGCTGAACGCAGTGAGGATGACGACCGGGGCGATCCGGTCCCCGGTGATCTTCGAAGCGGCCTCGATACCGTCCAGCTTGGGCATCTTGACGTCGAGGATCACGAGATCGGGCTTGAGGTCGGTGGCCAGCGCGATGGCCTGCTCCCCGTCCCCGGCTTCCCCGACGACTTCGTAGCCCTCTTCGCGCAGCATTTCGACGAGGTCCAGCCGGATGAGCGCCTCGTCCTCCGCGACGAGCACCCGACGCTGCGGCACGGTGGCGGCACCGTTGGCCTCGGTAGCCTGATCGGTCACCGGGGTCCTCCTGAAGACTCGGCGGGACGGTCGGTTTTCGCGGCTTCCCGCGAACCTGAAGCCTACCGGGAACGATCCAGTTCCCGAGATGGCGTTCACCACGAAGTGGCGCGAACGACACTCGTCCCCCCGGAGACAGCCGGGAGCCGGTGATCCCGTAGGGTTACCGCGTCGCGCCCCCGTAGCCCAACTGGCAGAGGCAACGGATTCAAAACCCGTCCAGTGTGAGTTCGAATCTCACCGGGGGCACGAACAGCAACCTCACAAGGCCGCCCGGTGGGCGTTCCTTGCGAGAGCATCTCCTCGGTGATCCTTTCCGCCGCGCCGGAGACCTCCGGCAGCTGATCTTCGGGAAGTGTGATCTCCAGTGTCGCACGGTCGCCGCGGGCGTCAATCCGGATGGTCAGCTGGGTGACCTCGAACAGCGTCCGAAGCAGGTCCTCCGGTGCCGTCGCCAGGTTCAGCGCCAGGTACGGCAGGGCATCGATCAGCCCCACGTCGGCGGCCGTCGGCACATCTGGCCCTGGAGCGTCGGGCTGCCTGAGCTCAGCCAGTGCATTCGCGAGCCCCGTCCGCTGCTTCTCCAGGTCGTTGTAGCGGCCCCTCAGCGCCTTCGTGAACGGGTCGTCAGGGTCGCCGTCGGCAGCTTGCTGCAGGATCGAGTCCTGCCTCTTCGCGAGTTCTCCGAGGGCGTTGCCGAGCCGCTGGACTTCGGCCTCGCGATCGCGGGCGGCCTGGTCATCCACGCCGGCCAGCTCGCTCTCGAGAATCGCGCGGCGATCCGAGCCGAACACCCGGTCGGCGAAGAACCTGGAGACGGCGTCGAGGACAGCGTCCTCCCGGAAGTACAGCGCCTTCTCGTGGCCGAGGTACTTGTCCGGGCGCCCGCGGTTCGTGTTGCTCGGCCGGCAGAGGTAGTAGGACCTGCCGTGCCGTGGAA
This sequence comes from Amycolatopsis eburnea, assembly GCF_003937945.1. Classification (GTDB taxonomy): domain Bacteria; phylum Actinomycetota; class Actinomycetes; order Mycobacteriales; family Pseudonocardiaceae; genus Amycolatopsis; species Amycolatopsis eburnea. Next base: position 52,800 of record NZ_RSEC01000055.1, on the reverse strand, counting down.
CGCCGATCATCCGCCTCCCGCACGAGCAGAACACCATCCCGCGGAACAGGTAGGTCCGCTTGGTCTGCGGGTGGACGTTGCGCTCACCGCCGGTTCGGGAGCCCTTCTTGGCCTGCCTGCGGGCGGCGAGCTCGTCGTACATCCACTTCGGGACCAGCGGCTCGTGGGCGGGTTCGAGCGACCAGACCCACTTCACGGGATCGTTGACCTTGCCACGGCGCGAGCGGGTCGCCCTCCGGTTGTAGACCTGGTACCCGGTGTACTTCGGGTTGCGGAGGATGTCGTAAACACTGGACCTGCTCCAGACGCCCCGTGCGCGCACAGCGCCCGGCGGTACTGGTGGCGGATGCTTCTCGAGATCGAGGTTGAGCAGGTTCGCGATGGCATCTCCGCCCAGGTTGTCGTAATAGGCCCAGGAAGCGATCTGCGTCACGGTCTCGCCGCGAACGCCGTCCGGCTCCAGGCGTGTCTTCGTCAACCCTTTCGCGGCCTTGGCCGGGTTCGGGTGCCGGAACGTCTTGGCCTTGTAGCCGTAGCAGGGCTTGCCGATGTTCCAGCCCTCGCGCACGTGGGTGCAGAGCCCGCCCCACGACTGTTCGAGGGTGTTCAGGACCTCGTACTCGGCAACGGACTGGTTGATCCGGCGCTGCAGGATCCGCTGGGCCCGGCTCCCCGAGACACTGATGGTCTCGTTCGCCGCGAACAGCGAGACCTCGCACCGTTCGAGGTCTCGTTCGACCGAGAGTCCCTCGTAGGCGCGGCGAGCGACGCGCGCGATGCTCTCGCAGATGACGACGTCGAACCGCCGGTCGGGTCTCGCCGCCTCGTCGAGGAGGTCCGCGATGCCGCCATCGCGGGCGATGGGGATGTCGAAGCGGTCGTAGTGCTCGCCCCGGCCGCGGCGGTCGAGTTCCATCCGGCCGGACTCGACGTCGTAGAAGTGCGCGACGATGACCCAGGATTCGGGCAAGGCCGTCTTGCTGTTCCCCAGCTGGCGCAGGATCGACTGCCGGGGATCCTGCTGCTCCTCTGTGGAGGTTCGGCCCAGGAACGCGACACGGACTTCGTCGCGCAGGAGCGCAAGGGGCATGCCCAGGGGCGAGACGGCGTGGTCGGACAGTCCTGATGGCCCCGAGACACCGGCGGGCCGGTCTCGGAGGCCGTAGCCACCCAGTCCGGGGGCCGGCGGGTTGACGATCACACGTTCGGATGAAGTCATGACGATCGGGCATCCTTGGCTGGTTCAGCGGATGACGCGTCAGCAGCCCAACGAAGGAGATCTGCCGAGGCGCGAGCGAGCCGGGCGCGCAATCTTTCCGCGCTTGCTCCACCGACGAGCTCGACGCGACCCGAGAAATGAATTTTCTCGACGCGGGAACGGTCCTGATCGTAACACCATTCGGAGCCGCGCTGACGCGGCACCATTTCCGCTTCCGGGAGGCGATCGCTCCCCGAACCTCCTGCCGAGACTGCCACTTCGACCACCGAGACCAGTGCGGGACCTGGGCGAGACCGGCGAGACTTCGGTTCTCACATCTCGAAACCCATGTCGGGTTGATTGCTCTCAGCGAGACAAGTGAAAAATCCCCGGACGCAATTCATCACGACGGCCGAACGGCCAGCAGTGTGCTCACCAGTGCGCTGGTTTCCTGGTCGAGTTCCACGTCAAGCGACTCCGCGAGGGCGGCGAGTTTGTCGGCGGTCTGGCGGACAGCGGCGAGGTTGCCGGCGCGGTACTCGATGCGGAGCAGGTCTCGGTAGAGGATCTCGCTCACCGGCTCGGCCAACAGCCCACGCATCGCCGCTCGGCGGGCCGCTGGGAGGTCGCCGGCCTTCTGGTACGCGTCAGCCAAGGTGTGAGCGACGTCGACGATCGCGTCGATCATCTCCCGCTGGTGCCAGGAGCTCCACACGTACCGGCCGGGTGGGACACCGTTGAACGGTGTGCCCCGGACCAGGTCCAGAGCTTGCTGCAAGTCCGAGACGCCGTGGTCTCGCTCGGCGAGACCACGGCGAGCGAGGTCTCGGAACTGGTGCCAGTCGGCGGTAAAGGAGCCGGACATCCGGTAGCCGCCGTGGCGGGCGTCGACGTTCGGGACGTACAGCTCGCCGTTCTCGTCGCGGCCGAGCCAGGTTCGGAGCCGGGAGATGTAGCCCTGCCGGGTCGCGGCGGACCACGGTTGGGTGTCGGTGCCGAGTTGCCGCGAGATGTCGTCGGCTGTCACGCCGGGGTGCAGGGCGAGGTACGCGGCCAGTTCGGTCAGGCGGTTGAGCTTCTTGCCCTCCACGGCCTCCGGATCGGCCCCGTGGAGCCGGACAGGGCCCAGTAACTGGAGCGAGGGCACCGACGTCGCAACCGGGCGTCGGTCGACCGAGACCGCGGGTTCCGGAACGTGGACTGCCTCCGGCACGCCGGTCTCCTCCAGCGGAACATTTCGGTACTCGTCGGCCTGGACCTGGTCCGGCTCATCCGCGTCGGCGAGTGCGTCGACGAGTTCGCTGACCTGTACCGGCGAAAGCCGTTGTAGCTCGACGTCTTCGCCCAGGATCTTCACCGCCGTGGACTGACCTGTCGCGTCGAGGTGCCAGGCGTCCGGCAGCGAGAGGTCGTTGTCGAGTGCCGTTACGACAGCGTCGTACCCGCTCGGCGGGAGCCGTCGCGCGACGTCGTCGGTCAGCGGGATGGCCGACAGCAGCACCTGGGGACAGCCCTGGGATGGCTCGAGAGCTTCGTCCCAGCCCGGGGCGAAGCGAAGTCGATCCGGGTGGCGTTCGGCCGACGTCTTGCCCGTACCGACGAGCGTGAGCTGCGTCCGGGCGGCCCATGGAGCTGCGGCGAGGTCCCAGGCCATCGCGAGCACGACGGACTCGGCCGCGTCGCGGTCGCCGCCGAGTGCGAGGACACCGGCCTCGTGCAGGTTGATCAGCACGAGGTCGCGGTCGGCGGTGTGGCCGAGGGAGACCAGGGCCGGGTAGGGCGGTGGGACGTGCTCGCCGTCGAGGTCGGCTGCCGGGTCCAGCTGCCATTCGGCCGGGCGGGTCTGGACGAACGGCGCGATCGGACTGCGGGCCTCGGCGAGCCGGAGCGTGATCCCGTCGGTGCCGATCTTGACCGCTCGCAGGCGTGGCAGATCGGCTCCGGCATGCCGTGCGAGCGTTCGCAGAGCCCGGTCGAGGTCATCGACCGTTCCGGGGCAGGCTGCCGCGCGAAGGTCCTTTTCGAGTCGCCCCGGCTGCTTGTGGCGGATGCGGTGGCCTGGTCGCCGGCGGTGGTGAGCGCGTCGCCGCCGGGCGGCCAGCAGCGTCAGCAGGCCGACGGCGAGGACGCCGCCGACGCTCACCACCGTCACCGACGATCCGTCGTCGGCGTCGGCCGGCGACGCGGCCGAGTTCGACGAGTGGCCGCTCTGGGCGGGTGGCGGCACGCTTGGCGGTGGCGACGGTGGCTTCGCTGGTTGCGATGGCGGGGCCGGAGGTGGTGGTTCGGGGGTCTGGCAAGTCACCGAAGCACGGACGAAAGTGGCAGTCGCGGCTCCGCCGCCACCCGCGGGCTTTGCCGGACGAGGGATGCGCAGGACGTCGCCAGGTCGGATCGAATCGGGGTCGTCCAGGACGCGTCCGGCCAGCTGAGGCCGTCCGCGGTTGAGGTCGAAGATCTCACGGTAGCGTCCGGCGTCACCGAGCTCCTCGCTGGCGATCTGCGACAGCGTCTGGCCGGGGCGCACGACGACTTCTTCGCAGTCGGAGTCCTGCGGTAGCCGCAGAATCCAGCCGGGTCGCAGCAATCCTGGGTTCTGAAGGGAACGGCCGTCAGGTTGGGGAATGCCGCGGTTGAGGTCGAAGACTTCGCGGTAGCGCGCGGAGCTGCCGAGTTCGCCGGCTGCGATCTTCGTCAAGCTGTCGCCGGGCGCGACCACGTGAGTGGGTTGGGCGTCGTCGCCGGTCGGTTCCGCCGCTTCGGCCGCCGTGCCGGTCAGCACGACGAGCAGCAGGGCGGCGGCGATGCGCTGGGCCCAGCCGAAGCCGGGCAGGCGGGGAACGGCCGTCCCGCTGAGCCGGGCGAGCAGCTCCAGGACGATCGCCACGACCAGTTGCAGCCAGGCGATGAGACCGGCGGCGACCAACAGCAGCAGGAAGAGCTGGCCGTTGTCCTCGCCGGTCAGCCATGCGACGGCCTCGGTGGCGGAGGGCACGCGGTCGGGCAGGTATGCAGATCGGACGTGCCACAGCGCCATCGGTGGCACCACAGTGATCGCCAGCAGGATCACCGCCGCAGCCAAGAGCCGGAACGTTCGCATCGGAGTTCTCCTATCCCGCGGACACCACGACGGCCGCGCCGGTGCCGTGCACGGTGAACTCGGCGATGCCGATCGAGCCGAGGAAGACGGTCGAGCGGGTGATCGTGGTGTCGACGACGAGGCGCCGGCCATCCCAGCGCGCCGTCCCGTTGGCTCCGGCCGCAACGAGGTACCGCTGGGCCTCGGCCACGGCCAGCTGCGGGTCCACGTCGGCGTCGGCACCAGCGGCGAGCGCGCGGGCGCGTAGTGCTTGGCCGCCGGCTCGCGCGGCCTCTTCGGCGATCGACGTCGCCTGGGAGTACGCCTGTCCCTTGCGGGTGCCGTCCACTGCGAACCCGACGCCGAGCAGCACCGCGACGCTCAAACCGAGGATCAGCACCGACGCCGACCCGCGATCTCCGCGAAGCGACCTCATGACCGGGCTCCGAACCGATCGATCGGCGAGCGGAACTCCGCGCGGAGCGCCTTCGAGCCGCCGATTCCCGGGACCAGGTCGGCGAGCGGCACGACGCACGTCACGGTCGCGACGACGTATCCGGTCTCGCCGAGCGACTTGGCGAAGTCGCGGGCGTCCACGTTCACGTCCAGGCTGCTGCACGCCAGCTGCTGCTCGGCGAGCACCGCGCGGGCGCGGCGGTCGGCGGTGATCGCGGCTGCTTGGCCGTCGCGGGCGATCGACGCCGCCCGGGCCGCGGAGCGTGCGGCGTCGTCGATGGCCGCGTCGGCTACGAGCAGACGCAGGCCGGCGAGGCCGAGGCCGAAGATCAGGAAGAGCGCGGCGACCCCGACCACCGCCTCGATGGTGACGTCACCCCGCTCGGCGCCCGATTTCATCGGGTCAGCTCCTCGATCGGGCCGGACGAGGTCTGGCGGATCGGGAAGTGCGCGAACGGCACCAGCGAGACGGCTTGCCCGGTGACCGTCACGGTGACGATGCGGCCGTCGGACTCCGCGTGCGCGGCGACGTCGGTCAGCCACGAACCCGTGGCGCGGGTGACGTAGCCGGCCGCGGCGGAGGCGGCGGTTGCGGTGTTCACCGGTGGGAGACGGGCGGCGTGGACGCCATCGCGTGCCGCCTCGAGCGCGACACCGCGGCCGAGCAGTACGACGGCGACCTGGAGGATCGCCCACGCCACCAGCAGGATCGCGCTGAAGATGACGGCCGCGGCGACGTTGTCGTCTCCGCGTTCGCCCGCGAGCATCAGTGGCCGCCGATCAGCGGGAGCTTGCCGTTGACGAACGCCGTGATCCCGGCGCCGATCAGCGTGGCGACCGTGATGCCGAGCGCGGCGTAGAAGGCCTTGGTGATGTTCTCGTCGCCGCGTTCGCCCTCCGCGGCGAACTGGTGCCAGCGGGACTGGAGGTAGAGCCACCAGCACGTGATCTTGCCGAGCATGACCTTTCCCCTTTCAGTTGTGCAGCATCAGGTAGAGGCCGGGGAACGCGAGGAAGACGATGAACGCCAGGCCGAGCAGGGCGACGGGCATGTCCATCCGATCGGACCGGACCGAGGCCCCGGTTTTGCGGTCGGCGAGCTGTTTCTCGTCGAGGGCGGCGGCTTTGGCGCGGAGGGTGTCGACGATGCTGGCACCGTCCTGGCCGGCGCTGGCGATGATGTGCCCGATGTCCTTCAGCTCGCGAACGCCGGTTTCCTCGGCCAGCTCGACGAACCCGGCCCACGGCATCCGGCCGCGCAGCACGGCTTCGTCGATCGCGAGCTTGATCCGGCGGAACGCCCAGCCGTCGCCGAGCGTGGCCGGGTAGCGCAGTGCCTCCACCGGGCCGCGGTCGCCGAGCCGGCCCAACGCGACCAGCCTGCAGTACGCGGCGAGCGCGCCGGTGAACGTCGTCCGGGCGTGCTTGACCTTGCTCTTCAGCAGCATGATCGGCAGCTGCCAGCCGACCAGTGCGCAGCCCACGGACGCGGCCCCGGTCAGGACGATCGGTGGCGCGGCACCGATCAGCGCCAGCACCGTGGTCAGCGCCGGAATCCAGAGTGCACCGCCGAGCAGGAAACCGACTCGCTGGGCCACAAAGGACTCCCGCGACCGCCCGACCAGTGCCAGATCAGCTGGCTTGGCGACCAGCTTGAGCCGATCAGCTTGCATCATCACGAAGTCCGCGCCGCGCGGCGTTTCGCGGAGCACGTCGGCCAGCCGTGGACGGGTCGGCGCGAATCCCGCCACGACCAGCGTCACCCCGATCGCCGCCGTGACAGCCAAAAGGATCAACACGGTCATGACGGCTCCCCACCGAGGAAGCCTGGTGCCGCGGGCTCGACACCAAGGCGGCGCAACCACACCACCGCGACGCCTACGACGCCCAGCACGAGGGCGAGCACCAGCTGCCCGCCGACCGAGCTGTAGACCGCGGTGTAGCTGTCGCTGCCGAAGGCGGCGAACCCGACGAACATCACCGTCCACAGCCCGAGCAGGATCCGGGCCGCGGACCGGCGGCGTGCGCGTTCGGCCTCGGCGTCGCGGCGCGAGGCGACGTCGGCGGCGATCTGCCGGGCCAGCGTCGTGAGCAGTTCCGCCGTGCCGGTCCCTTGCCGGTGCGCGACGCACAACCCGGCTGCCGTGACGTCGCCGATCTGGTCGTCGATGTCGTCGGCGAACCGCAGCAGGGCGTCGTCGACGTTCCAGGTGCGCAGTCGCTGTCCCAGGGTGGTGACCTCGGCGCTGATGGCGGGCGGCACGTCGTGCGCGGAGCCTTGCAGGGCTCCGACGAGGCCCGCGTTTCCGGCGCGCAGGACGTCCGCGAGGCCGCGCAGCCAGTCCTCGAGCGCCTCCAGCCGCTCGATCCGCTGCGTTGCGAGCTTCCCGGCGCCGAACAGCCACGGCAGGAACGCGCCCGCTGCGGCGACGGCAATTCCGGCGACCGGCCAGCCACTGACCAGCCACACCAACGCACCCGCGCCGCACGCCAAGCCCCATCGCACCGAGCCGCGGCGGCGGAGCCAGCGGTGGCCGCGCCGGAACGCCGGCACGGCGTCCGGCTCGCGTCCGTAGAGGCCGAGCGCGATCAGGGTGAGGCCCAGGCCCGCTCCGGCGCCGGCCACGGTCAGGACGAACTCGGTCATGGTCGGCTCCGATCGCTCAGCCAGCCGCCATCGCCGCTGCTCGTGAGCCAGCTGCGGTCGAAGCCGCCACGCTCGTAGTCCTCGATGTCGGTCGGTAAGTTCCCCGTTGGCGCGGACCGCCCATCTGCCGGGGCGAACAGGTAGGTGCGCGCCGGGCGGCCGTACTCCCCCGGTTCGACGGCGACGACTTCGGTGACGTGTCGATCGAGGCGGCCGGGTTCGTGCACGAGGTCGACGTGCACGATCAGGTCGATGGTGTTCGCGACGGCCTCGTAGGCGAACTCCGGGGTCCACGCGGCGTTCGTTTCCAGGCACAGCAACACCATCCGGTGAATCGCCTGCGCGGCGCTGCGTGCGTGCAACGTCGACAGCGACCCGGCGCCGCCGGCGGCGAGCGCGTTGAGCATCGGGACGATCTCGCCGCCGCGGACCTCGCCGACGACCGTGCGGGCGGTGTGCATCCGCAGCGACTGCCACACCAGCCGCGGGAGGTCGACGCCGCCGACCGGCCGGCCATTCTCCCAGCGCTCGGTGTTGCCTTCGCGCTCCTCGAACGCGACCACCGCAGGGAACCGGTCGCGGTGGCGGTGCAGGCCGAGTTCGAACTCCGTCTCCAACGTCGCGAACCGCTCGGTCGCCGGGACCTCCCAGCACAGGGCGCGCAGCAACGTCGTCTTCCCGGCCTTCTGGCGTCCGCAGATCACGACGTTCTTCTCCGCCCGGACGGCCGCGCGCAGCAACGCAAGCTGAGCGGTCGAGATCATCCTGCGCCGCCACAACGCTTCGAGCCCGGCGGTCGGGAGGCGGTGGCGGCGGATCGAGATGTGCGGCCGGTCGGTGACGCCGATCGCCGCCGCGAGTCGTTCGCCGCCGGGCAGTTCCATGTTGAGCAGCGGCCGGGCGTCGTTGATCGTGTGCTCGGTGCGTCCCATCCGCGCGGCGATCCGCTGCAACCACTGCACGACGGCCTGGTCGGTCGACGCGATCCGGGGCGCGCGCTCGACGCGGCCGTCGTGGTAGGACAGCCACACCGGGTCGCTGCCGATGATGTCGATGTTCTCGACCTCGTCGTCTGCCAGCAGCGCCTCGAGCCGGCCGAGGCCGAACATCTCGGCCAGCACGGCCGCGCGGACCGTCTGCTCCTGCGGGAAGTCGAGGAATGGGCGGCCGGAGCCTGCCCATTCCTTGATCACCGTCGCGAGGACGTCGTCGAGCAGGACCTCCGCGACCGCGCGCTCGTCACGCTCCCCCGCCGCGATCTTCTGCCGCACGAGCGGGGCCAGGCGCTGCTGGACCCGGTCGACGACCTCGTCGATCTCCGCGACGTCAACGGACATGGCCGTTCACCACCGGATTGCGCAGCCAGGTCATCCGCTGCATCGCGCGGCGCCCGATTTCGTCGACGGTCTTGCGCGCGTGCGTCAGCAGCGGGGACGTCTCGAACCTCCGGCCTGGCCGGTGCAGGTCCGTGAACTGCGCCGCGCCGACCGGGTCCCACGGCAGGGCGCCGACCACGGACAGCCCGAGTTCCTTGCCGATCTCGCCGTGCGGGTAGCGCTGGTGGCTCCGCGGCTCGGGGTCGGCGAGCAGCACCACGAAACCTTCGTCGTCGAAGACGCCGTGCTCCTCGCGGATGACGTCCACGGCCTTCGCAAACGTTTGCAACGAGCTGCGACAGTTGCGCACCACCGCGACGACCAGGTCGGCCTCGGCGAGCATGGCGGCCGGGGTGGCCCGCGTGCGGAACCGGCCGCAGTCGGCCAGGACGTCGACCGTCTCCAGGTCCAGGAACAACGAGGTCAGCCGCCGCCAATCCAGGCTGTCCGCCTCGCGCGGCGAACCCGTGCCGGGCAGCAGGTGGTGGCGGCCGGTGCCGTCGGGCAGGACGAGCAGCTGGCTCGACATCGCCCGGTGCAGTTCCATCGTCCGCGCCTGCAGCATCAGCTCGAACACGCCTTTACGGCCGTGGCCGCCGTCCGGGTCGAACACGCTCAGCGCGCGACCACCGGTCGGATCGCACTCGGCGACGACCGCGTGCCGCGGCCACACCCAGGCCAGTGCCAACGCCGCGGTCGAGACCCCCGGGCTGCCGTTCACCGAGATGAAGGAGATCAACATGGTGGTCACCGGTCCTTCGGCAGGACGACGATCGCGACGCCACCTGCGGACGCCCGGGAGGCCAGCTGCACGCCGTTCGCATCCGGCACCACGACGTCGACCACCTGTGTCGAGGACGCGTCCCGCTCGGTCACGCTGATCACCGCGCCTCGTACCGGCGGCCACGACTCGGCGCCTGCGCCCACAACACCGGCCGGTACGAGAAGGATCGGCTGGCGTGGCTGCAGCGGCGCCGCCGGCAGCTGCCCCGGCTTCACCGGAACCCCGATCAGCTGCTGCCCGGCACCCGGCACCATCGCCGAGTCCGACACCGCGTCCGGCGTCACGATCTCGCCGGGCTGCAAGTCGGTCGGGGAAGTCCGGCCGACGACGTCGAACCGCCGTTCCCACGGCAGCGGCCGCACGCCCGGGTCCGGCCGAACCTGGACCTCGCGCAGTGCCTCGGCGGTGATGACCTCGCCGTACCGGACCGCGCGAGCGACACCGACCGCGGCGACCGCGTCGTCGGTCGCGCGGAAGATCCAGACTATGCCCGCGGCCGACAGCGCCGACAGCAGGACGCCCAGCAGCACGAGCAGCTTCGAGCGGCGGCGGCGCGGCGGCCGCAACGGTACCGGCGCCGCCGGGACGCCGTGCACTGGCTGCACCCGGGTCGTCATCGCGACCTCCCGGTGTTCAGCGTGCGGATCTCGCGCACCGGCAACCGCGACGACGACGTCAACGCCATCGTCCGGAACGCGCTCTGCCCGCCACCGGACCAGCGGATCTCCCACCGGCTCGTCGCGTTGATCCCCGCCACTCCGCCGCCGGCAAGTGCGCGGTAGACGTGGCCGCAGGTCGGGGACGGCTGTCCGGCCCGGTCATCGGTGAACTCGGTGCCCGGCCCGGGACAGCTGACCGTCGCCCCGTCTCCCATCGACCAGTCGATCTTGGCCAGCGTCGCGGTGGCGGTCACGGTGACCGAGCCCGCGCTCGCCGTCCGCGTCACCGGGCCGACCGTGGCTTCCCGGCGGGCGGTCCACATCCACACCGGGAACCCGATCGTCGCCCCGTGCGGCGAATCCGCCGGTGGCGCGAGCCGGATGTCCGGGGCCGACAACCCCATCTCCGAAATCGCCTGCTCGGCCAGCTCGGCCGGCGACACCTGCGGCACGACGGCCGGCTGCCCGTTCGGGGCGAACACCACCCGCGGCCACCCCTGCAGGGCCCCGCCGCCCTGGCAGATCAACAACTTCAGCGACCCGTCGGACGGCGAATGACCACCCCACAACGGATCCCCGGCCGGCGGCGGAGTCCATGGCTGGTCGACGCACGGCGATTGGGCGGCCGGGTGGCCACCGGCGTGCGGCGTCCGTCCCCGCTGTGGGTTTCCACCGCTCGTTGTTCCGGGCCGTCCGGGGTCGGTGGCCGCGACCCAGCACATCCCGCGGGTGCCCGCCGACGTGCATCCGCCGGGTCCCGCCTGGCCGGACGCCACCCCGGGCAGAGCGGCCGCGAGCAGGCCCGCCGTGAGGAGGCAGCTTCCCTTCAGCATGGTTTCTCCAGACGTGGTTGGACTTGCTGCACCAGCCAGCGGTCGGGGTCCGGGTAGCGCACGACCTGCGCTTCGAATTCGTACCGGCGCGGCTGGTCCGGGTTGTCGAGGTTCCGGCCGGTTTCGCCGGCCTTGTCGCTGACGAGGTGTTCGTCAGTGGCGTCGAGGCAGTCGGTGATGACCACCCGCGGCGGCCGGCCGAGCGACACCGAGGTCGTCTTGGGGCTGCGTCCGTACCGGCCGACGGTGTGCGCCGGCACGGACGCCAGGTTGGCGACCTCGTTCACGTAGTCAGTGAGCGCGGGGTCGGCCATCGCCTTCGCCAGCTCGGACCGCCAGTCCTTCTCCCGCGGCGCGCGCCCGGCCTGTTCGCTGATCTGCCAGTACAGCTCGTAGGCGGCCATCGCGGCTCGAGCGGCTTCGTCCTCGGGTGACGTGGATTTCGGAAGCGAGATCGCCGAAGACGGCACGCTCGGCTTCGGAGCTTCTCCCGCACAACTCACCAGCCCGGCGGAAACGAGCACCAGCGCCGCGACCGAGAACCAATTTTGCACCATTGTCCGACCTTTCTGACGAGTTTCGATCAGGTCATCAAACCGACTCATCGCCATGACGCGGAGAAGAACGGCTCTGTTCACTCGAATGTGTTCAGGCCGGGCCGTAGTAGCCGGGATCGCAGCCGACGCCACCGTTCCACCAGGCGCCCGTCACGCGCCATCTGATGACCGGCTGCAGGTCGGTCACCCCGGGACCGACGCAGTAGTGGTAGATGGCGCCCCAGATGTCCTGGACGTCGAGCATCACGTGCGACCCCGTGCCGCCGTCGCAGTGGCGGTACTTGCCCCATTCCAAGTACCCGCAGCGTTCCTTCACCCGCAGCGGCACAGCGGCGTCGGCGGCCGTGGCCAACGCACTGCCGAACATGGCGATCACCACCGAGCCCGTCGCGACGACCCGAGCCGCAGTGCGAAACATTTTCGACATTCCGTCCTCCAAACCGGTCCAGCAATTTCTTCTGGTTCCGGTTTACCGGCGGACGTCCCACGCACTGCAAACGGTGTATGACGCGGACTTTCAAGTACGCATGGGAATCAGGAGTCGACGGCGGTGAACAGGTCGGATTCCTTGAAGTCCAGCAGTGGCTTGCGCCCGGTGATCGTGCCCTCGGCGAGGTCGGCGGAGAGGCCGTAGTCGAAGAGTTCCGCCCGGATGCGGTACTTGGTGCCGGCGGCGGGTGTCACGGCCCAGCAGCGCCAGGTGATGCCGTCCTCGTCTGCCTTCGGGCTCATGGGACTGACGTTGTCCGGCTGTTTCGGGTCGGCATCGCCCATCCGGCGCTGGTAGCCGAGGTAGTCGACCGCGTGCTCGACCGCGATGTGGTCGATGGTGGCACCGAGCTCCTCGCGCGGCTTGAGATCCGGGGCGATCGCGTAGTCGGCGGTGTAGACCCGACAACGGTCGTCGCCACCAGGCCGACCACCAAGCCCTTCAACGGGAACGGCGGAGCTTCACTCCCGTAGGTTCGTCGCGTCCCAGTCGATGTGGTGCTGCGTCAGCCACGCCGCCGTGTTCCGCGGTCCACCCTTGAGCCGCTTGCGGATCGCGACGTCGCGGATGATCCGTTTGATCGGCCCCGGTGTCGCCGTGCCGCCCATCCGCGCGCTCGTCGCCACCAGCTTCTCGACCCGCTCCCGTCGCTGCGTCTCATAAGCCCGGAACGCCGCCGGCACGTCCGGCTCGTCGCGCAGGCACTTCGCCAGCACGACGGCGTCCTCCATGGCCATCGAGGCGCCGTGCCCGGCGTTCGGCGCCGCGGCGTGCGCGGCGTCCCCGATGACGATCATCGGGCCGGTGTGCCAGCTCGGGGTGGAGGCGATGTCGTAGCCGTTGCTCGCCCGGATCTCCTCCGACGCCTCGACGATCGCGGCCGCGGGTGACCGGTCCCCGCGCAGCAACCTCGTCGCTCGCTTCTTCCACTCCTCGAGCGACGTCTCCACCAGCTCGGCTTTCCGCAGTTCCGGCCCCGGGATGTTGACGAACCACCAGGTCTCGCCGCCGGGCGCCGTGGTGTAGGCGAAGAAGACGCGCTTGCCGTAGATCATCCGGTACACGCCCGGCATCGGCTCGACCGGTGCCCGCTGGGCGTAGCCGCACAGCACGACCGTGCCGGTGTAGCGCGGCTCGGGCGCGTCCGGGTCGATGACGACACGGGTCGCCGAGTGGATGCCGTCCGCGCCGATCAGCAGGTCGCCTTCCTCGCGGGTGCCGTCGGTGAAGACCGCCGCCACACCGCCGTCAGTGTCCACGTCGTCAAGGCGCTTGCCGCGCTCGATCGCGATCCCGCGGCGCTCGGCCTCCTCGTGCAGCACCCGGTACAGCTCGGCGCGCTTGATGGTGTGCGGCCCGTACGCCCCGGCGGAGCCGCCGCCGATCGGCGCTTCGCCGAGCAACCTCCCCGAGCCGCTCCAGAACAGCGCGCGGTCGGCCGGGAAGGACGCGTCCAGCACCGGCTTGTCGGCGTCGATCGCGTGCAGCGCGTCGAAGCCGTTGTTCATGATCGTCATGAACGCGCCGACGTCGTCAGCGCCGTGGGTGTACGCCTCGTACACGACGGAGTCGATGCCCGCCTTCTGCAACGCCATCGCCGCAACCGGTCCGGCGATACCTCCACCGATGATCAACGCCCTGGTCATCCCGCTCCCCTCGTCGCCAACCCCCGCGCCAGCCGAACCAGCTCGCGAACGTCCGCGTCCAACCCTTCGTCCTCCGGCAACGCCACCGGGATCGCCTTCGTAGGCACGGGCTCGCCGGCCGCGTGCGCCCCGAGGGCCTGCTTCAGCCGGCTGGGAAGATCGGCCGCGTCGTCGGTCTGCGTGAGATACGGGCTGATCCGGACCAGGCCGTCGCGGCACTCGACGACCCGGCGGTAGTACCTGCGGTGCGTTCCCCGCAGGCGGAACGCGTCCCGCCAAGGCGCGGCCGGAACGCGATCCAGCGCGTCGTCGGGGAACTGCGAGTGCAGCACCGTCCACAGTGGCGCGAGCTGCCGGTGGAGGCGTCGGTGCCGCCACCAGATCCGCATCGCGCCCAGCCGGGTCGCGCCCGCGGGATATGTGACGCCGAGCAGGAACAGCAGGACGCCCGGCATCAACAGGAAGGTCGCGGCGAACGCCCCCAACGCCGTCCCCGCCGAGCCGGAGTCGTCGGTGGCTCCGACGTCGTAGAGCAACGTCAACACGATCGCCGGTACGAACAGGCAGTTCGCCACGACGATGGCCACCAGGCCGATGGCGGCGATCCGCAGGCCGCGCGCCAGCCTGCCGACGGCCTCGCGCGCGTACCGGTGCGCCCACACCGCGGCCGCGGCGAAGCCGATCGCCATGAACACGTCGGCCGCGATGAAGAACACCGCCACGCTGGGCACCGACTGGTCGTTGGTCCGGACGGACACTGGCGTCGCCAGCGCGGCGACGACAAGCACCGCCTCGGCCGCCAGCAACGGAATCGCGTACCAAACGGCCCTCCGGCGCGCGGCCGCTAGCTCGCGCGCGGAGAACAGGAAGAAGCACACCAGGCTGTAGACCCCGACCAGCAGGAGACCGTGCTGGACCAGCCGGGAGATCATCGGAGGGAGGCCGAGCACGTGCGTGCCCTTGTCGGCCGCGGTGCCGAACGGGAACGCGATCGCCAGGCAGGCCACGAGCGCCGTCACGCTGCGAAGAGCGGTGTTGCGGGGATTGCGGGCGAGCCGCAGCACCAGCCACAGCAGCACGATGGCCGAGACGATGCCGTAGGCGGCGACAACCGGTGTCACAGCCAGCCCAGCCGTCCTTCGAGGGCAGCGTCCATCTGCCGGGCGAGCCCGCTCGTACCCCCGCTGACGACGACCTCGTCCACGACCGACGCCCACTCCAGGATGATCGTCGCCGTCGTCTCGGCCTCACGCTCCTGCTCGGTGTCGTACGAGGTGCGCCTCAGGGCCCGGCGAACGGCGTCCGGCTCGAGATCGGGGTAGCGCTTGCGGAGGCTGTCCGGCGACATGTCGGGGTAGAGCCCGGCGAGCAGTTCGTCGTCGCACGGGTCGCTCTGGTGGCCGGCCAGCAGGTGGCCCAGCTCGTGCAGGATGATGTGGTTCTGGTGCGACTTGCTGGTTTCCTTCTGGTACAGGATGTAGTCGGCCTGGCGGGTACTGATCCACGCGCCGAACGGTCCGGGCACCGGAATTGGGTGCGCCAGCAGGCGAATCGGTTTGCGCCGCTGCTCGCCGACGCGCCGGCACAGCTCCACGACGTCCAGCGGCGGACGGATGCCGAGCTCGTTCAGCAACCGGCGGCACCGCCGCCGGAGCAACCGCTCGTTCATCGCTCCCCTCCCCTGCTCACTCGTTCGCTTCGCGCTCCTGCTCGGCCTGCTGATCGCGGTAGACGACGTCGAGCAGGTCCATCACCAGCTGCCGGCGGTGCGGCGACAGCTCGCCGGCCCGCATCGCGATGCGCTGCGCTTCGTTGTCACCGGCCTGCGCCTTGAGGCGGTCCCGCTCGTCGGCGAGTTCCCGCAGCTGCTGGTCGACGCGGCCGGTGACGTCGTCGTCGAAGAAGTAGTTGAACGGTACGCCGAAGTACTTCGCGAGCCCCTCGACGTGCTTGATCGTCGGGTTGTCCCGCTTCCGCTTGCGCAGCTGCCAGATGTAGGTGCCGGAGATCTTGGTTCCGGTGGCCGTGATCGACTCCGCGACGAAGTCGTTGCTGTACTCGTCGCCGTCCGGCGACTTCGTGACGGCGAACAGGTGGTTCAGCTTGTCCGCGAAGTCGCGTCGCTCGGGACGTTCGGCCATCGTCCCCCTCCTCAGCTCCCCTTCGAAAGTACCGCCGAAACCGCGCCTTAACTCAGATTAAGACCTGATCAGGTGAATGACTGTTCGACAGTTGAGACACGACCTGCGAAAACTTAAGATCAACAGCCTGGGGTGATCGAACCGGGGAGGGCCGATGACTCGACCGACGACACAGGCGATCACCGCCGAGGACGCCGAGCGGCTGCGCAAGCTGCACGACGCGAAGCAGCTCTTCGGCGGCGACTGGATGACAGCGATCCTGCTGGCTTTGAAGAGCGGGCCGAAGCACTACACCGAATTGCTCGGCATGGTCGGCTCGCTCAACGACGCCGCCGCGGCGAACAGCTGGTCCGGCCGGCCGCGAGTCCTGCACGCCAGCGTCCTCACCCGCACGCTGAAGACGATGACCGCCGACCGCCTGATCGTCCGGCACCAGGAGCCTGGCGTCTTCCCGCCGTCGGTCGTCTACACGCTCACTTCGGATACCCGGGAGGCGCTCGACGCGATGCAGCCACTGGCCGACTGGGTCAGCCGGCACGGCGACATCGTTGAACAGGCCCGGCATCGCCGAACCCTCGGTGCTCGCCGGTCCGCTTGAGCGTTTTCACAGCTGCGCGAGGGTTCCGCCAACGAGGGCGACCGCGACCATCGACGGCCCCATCGGCACCTGGCCGTCGCGGAACGAGAATTTGCCGAGCAGAACGCCCACGAGTCCGGCCACCGCGGTAACGACGTAGGCCGCGATGAAGCCGCCCAGCACCCACGTCCAGCCGAACCAGCCGAGCAGGATCCCGACGCTCGGCGCGAGCTTGACGTCCCCGGGTCCCGGCTGTCCGGTAAGCAGGTACGAAAGCAGCAGCACTGCTCCCCAGGCGGCGCCACCGGCGAGCGCTCGGAGCCCGGCTTGGTGGCCGATGATCGCGGCGACCACGACGACCCCGCACAGCGGGAGGCTCAGCCGGTCCGGAATCCGGTGCTCCACGACGTCGACCGCCGCGGCCGGGATGCCCAGCACGACGAAGGCCGCGCCGAACGCGATCGCCGCCGGCGTCCAGAGCGCTACCGCGGCTCCGGCGACCGGCGCGATCGCGACGACGTACCAGCTCGGGACCTTGGTGTCAGCCGTCCAGCGCAGGAGACGAACGAGCAGGGGCGTGAGCGCCAGGCCGACGACAAGCCCGATCGCCAGCCGCACCATCGTCGCCATCCGGCACCCATCCCACGATCACTGGATCCGAGATGATCATCGTAGGGACGAAGCCGCTGGTCCGCTCGGGCATCAGCTCCCGCAAACCGACTTCGGACGCAGCTCGGGAAAGCCGTCAGGCGCCCCGCTGACGTCTTCAGCGAGGACGTGCAGTTCGAACCGCGCCGTGTCGAAGCCGCCGGCTTCCCAGGCGAGATCGCTGTCGCCGATCCGCCATTCCCGGCCGGTGGCCCGCTCCCTCAGCAACCACGCCACAACGACCTCCCGGCTCCACGATCCGACCACGACGTGGCGAACCTATCAGATCGCTAGAACATGCGTTCGATCCACGCTCATGTCGCGACCCACGAAGCACCGTCTCCTCGCCGCAGCGACCCCACCCGTCGTTCCAGTTCGACGGCCGCGGCGTTGTCCCCGCGCGCAGCGCGCCGCAGGAAGCTGCTCAGCGTGTGGAGGTCGCGGATTCGCACGAGTGTGTCGATTCCGGCCCAGTCGCGGGGGTCATAGCCGTAAGCCGCGGCGAAGGCGTCCAGTTCGGCGGTCGAGCGTCCGAACCGAAGACCGCCGTGGACGGTGTTGGCCAGGTCGAGCTCGCGAGGGCCCCAAGCCGGCTCGTCCCAGTCGCCGAGCCGGACGTCGGGACCGTCCCACAGGGTGTTGCCGGGGTAGGCGTCCCCGTGGATGAACCCGACTCCGAGCGGGAAGGTCAGCTGGTGGAAGTCCTCAAGCAGACGTGCGCGCTCCTCGATCAGCCATTGCCGGTCCTGTTCCGGCAGCGCCAGGTCGGCCGCGACGACTTCCGCGAACGAGGACAACGGTGCTGCGGGCGGCAGCTCGATCGGCGGATCAGGAAGGCGGTGCAGTCGGTGCAGCAGGCCGCCGAGGTGGCCCGCGGAGGGAACTCCACGCTCATTCTGCGGGTAAAACCGCCAGAACGTGACCACATGATCGCCGAACTCGACAGGCTGCTCGACTTCGGCCGGCTGGGTGCAGGGAAAGCCGTGTTCGACCAGCCAGAGCGTGAGCCGGACAGCTCGGGTCGCTCGATCCCGTTCGGCCTTCGAAGCAATTTTCACGACGACGCCGGAGCTGCCGGCGAACGGGAGGAGGTACACGTCGTTGGCGTGGTTACGCAGGGGCGTCGCGCCAGCGAGGTCGAGACCCGCACGGCGGCAGGCGGCATCGAGCACTTCCGGCAGAACGAGGTCAGGCACATCCCGATGGTAGAGCGCGGGGTCGTTCGACGAGGTAGCCGGTGAGGCCGTCCGACAGCTCGCGGGCGGCGCGGTGCTGGCGGCCGGCCAGCTGCCTTGCCCGGTCACGGAGCGTGGTGACCGCCTCGTCGAGCTGACTGATCCTCTCCGCCGGGGGCAAGTCGAGAATCTGCGTGACCGACGCCGCCGCCCCGTCGAAGTCGTCCCGGCCGAGGCACGCGTGCGCGTGGTCCAAGCGCGCCAGGGCCAAGTCACCGTACGACCGCTCCTCCGGCGAGCCTGTCTCGTAGGCCCGGATCGCCTGAGCGGAAAACCGTTGCGCCGCATCGTGTTCGCCGAGGAGCGCGTACGTTCCGCCGACGTAGTAGACCTTTTTGGTCGTCGGGAACGACAGCAATCCACCGAAGCCCTCCACCGAGTCCGCGGAAGCGAATCCCCGTTCCGGGAGTTCGTCGAGACGGGCGAGCAGTTCATGCGCCGTGTCAGGTCGTCCCGCGCGCGCCGCGGAACGCGCGGCGATGGCCAGCAGGCGCTGCCGCGTCTGGAGACCGGCGTCGTACTGCAACCCTTTCAGGGCATCGGTCACCGCGGCGGCCGGCCGCCGGGACCATTCGTGGAACAAGGCCGAAGAACCGCACGTCCAGGCGCGCAGCGCGGTGCTGTCCACCGCGGTCGCCAGCGTCGCCGCGGCCCGGAGATGCTTCAGAGCCGCGCCGTGATCACCCAGGTTCTGGCTCGCGTGGGCGAGCAGTATCGAAGTGACTCCGGCAAGGAACATCAGGTCGTGGGTCTGGCTGGGACGCTGAGGCGTCCGCAATGCCTGCGTCAGGGTGTTCTGAACGTGTCGCAGGTCCTCGAAGACGGCGGGCAGCGGGGCATGAACATACTCGACAGCCAGCCGGCCCAGCTCAGCTCGCTGGTACTCGATCAGGTCGGCATCCGAGCCCAACGCCGCGACCTCGTTGGCCAGCTGTTCGGCCTGTGCAGCCGAATCGACGACCTGCGCGCGCGGTTCGCCTGCCGTCCAGACCTGCGGCACTTCACCCGCCCGCTGGTGAAACTGCGCTCGCACGGCGGGCGAAGCTTTCGCCAACGCCACCGACAGCAGGTCTTGTGCCTCGCGCCCCGGGTTTCGCGGATTGGTCTTCCGGTTCCACTTGGCCACCGTCGACCGGGACAGTCCCAGGTATTCGGCGAACTCGCCGAGGGTGTACCCCATGGCCGCACACAATGCGGCCGCGCGCTGGGCGGTCCATTCTTCCATGGTCGTCCCCCGTCATTGTCTGTCGCTCAGTGTGAACGAAGCCTCGTTCGAGGGCAACGGACAGGCCCCGAAGAGGCCCCGTTTGTGCCCGCCCCGGCCCCCGGAGGCCCGATCTTCGCTTCCCCAGCCGCCAGCTGTTGATCACGCTGTAAGACATGGACAGCAGCGAACGAGGTGAAGAGAACGAATGGCCCTCGGCCACCTACCTGCGTTATGCGGAGGAAGCCGAATACGTTCACCTCTGCCGCGTCCTGAACGGGCTGCGCCGCCTGTCCTCTTCGGACGCACCACGACCCTCGACCGGAGTTCCCATGTCCCGCGACACCACGAAACTCCTCGACGCGATCGAAGCAACACAGTGGCAGATCGGCCTGCTCGCCGTTCAGCTGCAGGACGGTACCGCGACTTCGGACGAGGAGCACCGAGTCGCCGACAAGGTCGAGGAACTGCTGGACCTCCTCCAGTCCCATGCGGCTGACGTCACCGCGGGCGTCATCCCGGCCCCGCAGTATCACCTTCTCACGGAACGGCGTTCGGCATGACCGACGGACCTTCACGTTGCCCTGGCCTCTATGTGCTCGGCTGCGCGCTACGAGAGCTTCGCGAAAGCCGAGGTATGAGCCTCCGCGAACTGGCCGGCAAACTGGGGTTCAGCCCGCCCAGCCTCTCCAACTGGGAAACCGGAGAGCGGTCGATCGAGTCCGGACAGTTGGGCTGGATTCTCGGCTATCTACGGGTCTCCCCCGCCGAACGCCAGCTCTTGATGCAGCTTCACCGGCAATCCGAGCGCACGAGCCATGTCGAAATCCTCACGCCGGGCGAGCCCAGCCTTCAGGGCGTGTATGAACGGCACGCGCTTCACACGTTCCAATGGGCCCCGCACGTCGTGCCGGACCTTCTGCAGACGTCCGCGTACGCACACGCGGTCCTGGGACACGTCGTTCAGGCGGACGACGTCGACCAGGAGATCCTGACCCGGCAGGTCCGGCAGCTCGAACGAGATCGGCGGCACCGGCACACCGTCTTGCTGGGCGCGGCGGCGGTGAACCACGAACTCGTTCCTCCGGAGGTTCGGCACGCCCAGCGGGACCACATCACCGCGCTGGCCGACCGGGGCCTGGTGAAGGCCGGCGTGGTCAAGGAGAACCTGGGCTCCGCCGGAACGACCAAGCCCTTCGTCATTTACCTGACCGAGAACAACGTCTCCACTGTTGTTCTGCCGCACGAGCACACGGCCGTCTACCTGTCCGATTCGGTCAGCGTGCGGCGCTACTGGTCCACTTTCACGGCTCTGCAAGAAAATTCGGTCGGCTACGGGACGTTGGCCGACGCGTGTTGAGCGGCCCGACCGGGGGCTGGTAGTGGATGAGATCGGCCGGAAGCTCTGGACCGCGAAAGCCGTTTCACCTGCCCGCGGCCGCGAACACCACCGACAACGGTTCGGCCAGGACCGCCCGAGCGGCAGGTATACGACGTTATACAGACCGCTCGCCTGACCTAACGGCAGCCACCCAGCAGGATTACATAAGAGCTATTATCGGCGTCGGCCGCTCCCCGCCACGCAGGTGATCGACGAACGCCTCACCCTCAGTTGGTGTCGCGCGGCGCCGACCACCGGCTCTCAGCTTCGGCCTCACGGGGATCGGTCAGCGCTGGTCCTCGACGCGCAGAGCCGCCTGCTCGGGCCCTGCGGCCGAGCCGGAAAGGGCCCCACTTCGCCAGGCTCGGTGTCGACCGGCGAATCGTTACCTTCGACCGTCTGCGCCCGGGTCTCCTCCCTGGACGGCGCACCGGCGTCCGGGTCGTCCCGTTCCCGGCAACGCGGATCTCCGCCGCCATCGAACCGCCGAAACGCCCGCACGAGTCCCGATATCCTTCGGCGTACTGCCGATCGACCACGTCCTCTCCGGACAGTTCAGCGTCGAGACCCACAGGCACGGCCGGGTCCGGGCACTCCTGGGCAGTCGCATCCCCAGCAGGTGGGTACGCCTTCCTCCCGCGGCGTCATGTCGAAGCGGTCGCGAGTACCTGCCGACGGCGCAGTGGAACGCTTCGCCGAGGCGCCTCAAGGGCCGAGTTCTGGTCGCCGGCGACCTGGAGACGCTGAAGAGAACTGATTCTTGACCTTCAGGTCAAGAATCGTCTACGGTATTGCCATGGGCCGACCACGCACCTTCGATGACAACGAGGTCATCGATCGTGCGATGGAGACGTTCTGGACCCACGGCTACGCCGAGACGTCACCCTCCATGCTCGTCGAGGCGACGGGGGTGGCAAAAGGCAGCCTCTACAACGCATTCGGCAGCAAGCGTGCGTTGTTCGACCGAGCGTTGGCCCGGTACGACCGGATGGGCGCCGAGTCCGTCGAACGACTGCTGTCCGGACCCGGGACCACCCACGAGGTCTTTCGCGCTTTTCTACGAGGTCTGGTCGACGCCGACCTGGCGAACGAACGCCGAGGATGCCTGAACGTCAACACCACCGTCGAACTCGCGCACCACGACCCTGCGATCGCTCGCGCAATGCTGCGAGCCCAAGAACGGACCCTCGGGGTGATCGCCGCCCGGATCGACCGTGGGCGGCGCGACGGCGACGTCGACCCTGATCTCGACGTCCAAGCCACCACGGACCTGCTGGGAGCAGTGATTTCGGGCCTGCGCGTACTCATCAGGATTCACGACGCCACCAGGCTGCACCGCGTCATCGACGCCGCACTGACCTGCCTCTGATCTCCCCCGGCGCCGGCCGTCATCGCTCTCGCCTGCGCGGTGCCCGACATCGGCCGCATCCATCCACCACAGAGAAACGAGTTCAGTTGTGTCCACTCCCCTGAAGGGCAAGGTCGCGCTCATCACCGGCGGCAGCAACGGCATCGGAAGAGCGATCGCCGAACGGCTCGCCCGCGACGGCGCCACGGTCGCCATCACCTACGCCCGTGACGGGGCCGCGGCGAAAGACACCGTCGCCGGCATCGAAGGCGATGGCGGACAGGCTTTCGCACTGCAGCTGGAACTCGGCCGGCCCGATGACGCCACCCGTCTCTGGGCGGCGTTCGACGACGCCGGGCAGAGCCACGTGCCGGACGGCAAGCTCGACATTCTCATCCACAACGCCGCCGCCGGCAGTTTCGCCACGCTGGCCGAGCTGACCGAGGAGAACTATGACAAGGTCTTCGCCGTGAACGTGCGAGCACCCTTCTTCATCACGCAGGCCGCGCTGCCCCGGCTGCGCGACGGCGGACGGGTCATCAATATCTCCAGTCTTGCGGCCACGCTCGCGACGCCGGAGACGATCGCCTACAGCGCCAGCAAGGGCGCGTTGGACGCGTTCACCCTCTCCCTGGCCAAGGGCCTTGGCCCTCGAGGCATCACGGTCAACTCGGTGTCGCCCGGCATCATCCTCACCAGGAACCACACCCGCCTGATCGAGAACCCCGATGCCGCCGCGCAGCAGGCCAGCCGGGTCGCGCTCGGACGACTCGGCCTGCCCGAGGACGTGGCCGATATCGTCGCCTTCCTCGCCTCCGACGACTCGCGCTGGGTGACCGCCCAGGTCATCGACGCCACCGGGGGCACCGAAATCTGATCGTGCGGCCCCCGCTCCCGCGCTCAGGGCGTCCGCTCGTAGAGGGTTCCCAGCCGCACCAGGGTGGGGCGTCCGTCCAAGCCCGGCTCGTGGAACTGCACCGCGAGGAAACTCCCCGGGCTTCCGAGGTCCATGACGAATCGGCTCCGCTCACCGTCGATGCAGGTGAGCGGCATGGCTCGGCCGCCGCCCGCGGGGTTGCCCATCAGCCGGTCCCATTCGGCCAGGCCGGCGTCCGGGACCAACCGGACGTGGAGCTTTCCGTCGTGCACCTCGACCGACACCTGGCCGTCCGGAGCCCGGTACAAGCCGGTGAACTGTCCGGTGTCGACCTCGACGCTCGCCTCGGGTGGGGCGAGCGCCGCCGGGCCCCGAGCGTCGAAGAACTCGTCGAGCAGCCCGGTGCTCAAAGTGGTGTGCAGCATCGCTCCGGTGCTGCTGTTGGTGAGGACCGCGAGCACGGCCTTCTGCCGGGGAAGGACGTAGAGGGTCGAATGCATGCCGAGGTTGGCGCCGGAGTGCGTCAGGACCGGGTCGTCTCCTTCCCGGAAGAGGCCCCAGCCGAGCCCGAAGTTCGCGCACCCGCGCAGGCACCCCCAGAACTCGTCGTACTGGGGCGTGCGCATCTGCTCCACGGCTTCCCGCGACAGGAGCCGGCTTCCGTCGGGTGCCGTGCCGTCGATGTGCGTCCGTCCGAAGCGGACCAGCGATGCGACGTCGAGCCACAAGCGTGAACCGGCCGGGCCGTACTCGGGCCACACCCGCAGGCGCGGCACCCGTGAGACGGCTCCGCTCGCCGGGTCGACGACGTGCCCGACGGCAGTCGAGTGGAGGAGCATTTCCTCGGCGTCCGCGGTCGCGGTCATCTCGAGGGGCTGCAGGATGCGGGAACGCAGGGCGACGTCGAAGCGTTCTCCGGTGAGCACCTCCACCAGCCGGCCGAGGGTGCTCATGCCCATGTTGCTGTAGGAGAACCGGCGGCCGGGGACGCCGGTGACCTCCAAGGTCGTGAGTTCCCGCATCAGCCGCTCGAGCACGTCGTCGCCCGGGGGCAGGTCCGGCATGTAGTTGCCGGGCAGTCCGGAAGAGTGGTTGAGGAGCATGCGCACGGTGATCGCCGCCGAGCGGGCGGGGTCGGCCGTCGTGAAGGCGGGGAGGTACTCCAGCACCGGCGCGTCGAGGTCGAGCGCCCCTTCGTCCACCAGGGTCATCGCCAGGGACGCGGTGAGCGTCTTCGTCACGGAGCCGGCCGCGAACAGCGTGTCCGGCCGCACGGGGGCGCCGGTCGTCACGTTGACCGTCCCGGTTTCGGACTGGACCAGCGTGCCGTCGTGCCACAGCGCCGCCGACGCACCCGTCACGGTGAACTTCTCCGCCAGCCGCGACAGCCGGTCAGCGAGTTCGTGCGATGTGATCATCAGGTGATTCTGTCAAGCGAAGAGGCGCGCCGCATTCGACAACCGTCGCATCGGTGCCGGTGGCATGCGACTCCTGTCCATACCTGGATGGCGACCCCGGCCTCTAACGTGATGTGACGTGCTGGAGAACGGAAGGAAGACGACGATGTCACTCCTGCTGACGGGCGCGACCGTCATCGACGGCGTCGCCGACAAGGGCATCGACGGCCGCGCGATCCTGATCGAGAACGGCCGCATCACGGCGATCGACCGCCCGGACGCGCTGACGGTCCCGGCGGGCACCGAGACCCTCGACTACAGCGGGAAGTTCCTGATCCCCGGGCTCATGAACGCCAACGTGCACCTGCTCGTCAACGTCATGCTCGAGACGCTCGTCCGGTACGAAGGCCGCTACGAAGACCTGATCGCCGAGGCCGCGCAGGTCGCCCTGAAAGGCGGGATGACCACGGTCTTCGACACCTGGGGGCCGCGGCGGGCGCTGATGGCGGTCCGCGACCGGATCGACCGGGGCGAGACCCCCGGCAGCCGGATCCGCTGCGCCGGCAACATCGTCGGCTTCGACGGCCCGTTCTCCGACGACTTCGACAAGCGGATCCCCGGCGTCGGGAGCTCCCACTTCGTCGACCGAATCAACGCGACCTGGGTCGAAAACGTCGGGCGGCACCTGATGTGGCTGACCCCGGACGAGGTCGGCAAGGAGGTCCGCGCGTACCTCGAACGCGGGGTGGACTTCGTCAAGTACGCGTCGAACGAGCACGGCGGGGCCTCGGCCGGCGCCTTCATCGCGTTCTCGGAGCGCACGCAGCGCGTCATCGTCGAGGAAGCGCACCGGGCCGGGCTGACCGCGCAAGCACACACCTCCAGCGTCGAGGGCCTGCGGATGGCGATCGAGGCGGGGTGCGACCTCGTGCAGCACGCCAACACGACCGGGCCCACCGAGATCCCGCGCGAGACCCTCGAACTCTTCGCCGAGAAGAACTGCGGCGCCGTCATCTTCCCCCTGACCGACAACGGCTTCAAGATTCTCAAGGAGTCCATTTCGGATCCCGAGTGGACGATCTGGAAGGCCTCGGACGTCAACGCCCGCAACCTCGTCGACTCGGGAGCGTCGATCCTCCTGGCCAACGACGGCGGCATCCTCGCCCCGGAAGTCATGAGCGAGCCGATGGTAAAAGGCACCTGGAACGGCCTGCCCGAAGAGGAGGGCCTGAACCGCCTGGCGACGGGCCACTTCGTCTGGCTGCGGGCCATGGAGGAAAAAGGGATGTCGCCGATGGCGTTGCTGCACGCGGCCACGCGCAACATCGCGCGGGCCTACCACGTCGACGACGACCTCGGGACCCTCGAAGCCGGCAAGATCGCCGACGTGGTCGTCCTCGACCAGGATCCCTTGAAGGGTGCGAAGAACTACCAGAGCGTCCACGCCGTCATCAAGGACGGTGCGGTGGTGGATCGTGACGCGCTGCCGGAGCAGCCGCTGCTGACCGCGGACCTTCCGCCCGCGCTCGAGGAAGAGACTCACTACAAACGAGCCCTCCACCACGGCGCGCGCCTGCCGGGGTGCCCCTCCTGCTTGAACGGAAGCCACTGATGCTCACGACCCAGCCGGACGCCGCCTTGTGCCACGCGCAGGCGCTGGTGTGGGAGCAGCACTGCTGCCTCCCGCTCGACCCCGACACCGACGTCGACGTCCTGTGGCGGTACGCGAAGGCGGGGGCGTCGTTCGTGTCGGTCAACGTCGGCTACGCACCCCACGACGTCTCGGACACCATCCGGGTGCTGTCGGGATTCCGGCACCAGCTGCTCGCCCGGCCCGACCGCTACGTCCTGGCCCGCACGACCGAGGACGTGCGCGAGGCGAAGGCCACCGGCCGGCTCGCCGTCGCGTTCGACCTGGAGGACACCCGCCCGCTCGGCGGCCGGGTGGACTTGGTGCAGACGTACTACGACCTCGGGGTGCGCACCATGTTGCTGACCTACAACCAGCGCAACGCCGCCGGCTCCGGCTGTCACGACGAGGTCGACGGCGGCCTGACGGAGTTCGGCCTCGAAGTGGTGGCCGAAATGAACCGGGTCGGGATGGTGGTCGACACCGCGCATTGCTCCTACCAGACGTCCATGGACGTCTTCGCGGCGTCGACGGCACCGGTGGTGGTGTCCCACACGGCGGCGCGGGCGGTGCACGACGACCCGCGCAACGTCTGGGACGACCAGCTGCTCGCGTGCGCGGCGACCGGTGGCGTCGTCGGGATCGACGGGGTCGGGATGTTCCTGGGAAACAACGACGCGAGCACCGAAGCGCTCGTCCGCCACGTCGAGCACGCCGTGGAACTCGTCGGCTGGGAGCACGTGGGCCTCGGACTGGATTTCTGCTTCGACCAGCTCGACGACGAGCTGGCCGCGAACCCGGAGCTGTTCCCGGCGAGCTACGCCCAGTGGGACAAGCTGGAGTTCATCGAGCCCGAACGCCTGCCCGCCATCACCGCGGCCCTGCTCGAGCGCGGCCACGCGCCCGAAGCCGTCGAGGGAATCCTGGGCGGGAACTTCCTCCGTTTGGCCGAGGAGGTGTGGCGATGACGCGCGTGGTGGTCATCGGGGCCGGCATCGTCGGGCTTTCATGTGCGTGGTTCCTGCAGGAGCACGGCGCGGACGTCACCGTACTGGAGCGATCGGCGGTGGCCGCGGGTGCGTCGTGGGGCAACGCGGGCTACCTGGTACCCGCCATGGTCGCACCGCTGGCGGAGCCGGCCTTGCTGCGGGAAGGCGCGCGAAGCCTGCTCACGCCGGGCTCGCCGGTCGCGGTGCGCGGGCGGCCGCCCGTGGCGTTCCTGGCCGGGTTCGCCCGGAACGCGACCGCTTCCCGGTGGCGGCGCGGGATGACCGCGCTCGCGCCACTGGCAGTGGCCGGCCTCAGCGCCTTCGACGAGCTGGCCAAGGGCGGGGTCGCCGCCGAGGTCCACGAGCGGACCGTCCGCATCGGGTTCACCGCCGGTCAGGACACCGCGGGGCTCGAGCACGAACTCACCGCCGCCCGCTCCGCCGGGCAGGACGTCTCCTACCGGATCTCGGCGGGCCACGAGGCTCCGTTCTCCGACCGGGTCACGCAGGTGTTGCAC
Source organism: Amycolatopsis eburnea (assembly GCF_003937945.1). Lineage (GTDB taxonomy): Bacteria > Actinomycetota > Actinomycetes > Mycobacteriales > Pseudonocardiaceae > Amycolatopsis > Amycolatopsis eburnea. The sequence goes on along the minus strand of NZ_RSEC01000055.1, from coordinate 25,130 downwards.
CTGGAAGGGCAACGGTTCCTCGCGCCCGGCGCGTTCCTCGACGCGCTCGCCGGATCGGTGCGCGAGCGGGGTGGCGAGATCGCCGGGGGCGCTCACGTGCGGTCGATCGGGTTCGGGCCGGGCGGGCTGCAGGTGGACACCTGGACGGGACCGCCGCATCGCGCCGACGCGGTCGTGCTCGCGACGGGCGCTTGGCTGCCGGAACTGGGCCGCCGGCTGGGCGTGCGTGTGCCGGTGCAGGCCGGGCGCGGGTACTCGTGCAGCGTCCGGCTCGCCGATCCCCTCCCCGGTCCGGTCTACCTGCCCGGCGCCCGGGTGACGCTCACCCCGTACGGCGACCGGGTCCGGATCACGGGTGCCATGGAGATCGCCGACCGGGACGCGCCCTTCGACGGCCGCCGCATCGACGCCCTCCTGCGCTCGCTCCGCCCGCTGCTCGACGCCGGGTGGGACGACTTCCGGGAGCCCTGGGTCGGGTCCCGGCCGCTGACCCCCGACGGCCTCCCGGTCGTCGGAGCGACGAAGCTTCCCGGTGTCCACGTCGCGGGCGGCCACGGCATGTGGGGCGTGACGCTCGGCCCGGTCACCGGAAAGCTGCTGGCCGAACAGATCATGAGCGGAGCCTCGGCCCCCGGGCTACGCCCGCTTGACCCACTACGTCGAGGGAGTCTTCGATGAGCGACACCGCGATCACCCCGCCGCCCGCGCCGACGTTCCGCCGGCAGGGCGACCTGCTGCTGTTGTCGGGCCAGGTCGGGGTGGACGAGAGCTGGCGGCCGGTGACCGGTGCGTTCCAGGACGAGGCCCGCGCGGCCTTCGCGAACGTCCGGCGGGTGCTGGCCGACGCCGGCGCGCGGCCGGACCACATCCTCAAGGTCACCGCCTACCTGGCCGACCTCGACGACTTCGCCGCCTACAACGAGATCTGGATCGAGGAGTTTCCCGAGCGGCGTCCCGCCCGCACGACGATCGGCGCCCAGCTGGTCACGCCGTTCCGCGTCGAGCTCGACGTCGTCGCGTGGCTGGGCGACACCCATTGAAGTTACATTCGCGGGCGTGAGCGAAGACCTGCAGCGGGTGGTGGACACCCTCGCCCGGCAGCTGGGCCGGGCCGTCGCGGTCGACGACGTCCACTTCCGGCTGCTCGCCTACAGCGCCCAGGCCGGGCCCATCGACGACATGCGAGCGCGGGTGATCCTGACTCGAGAGGCCCCGCCGGAAGGGGTCGCCTGGCTCCGGCAATTCCGGCTCTCCCGCGCCGGCGGGCCGGTCCGCCTGCCCGCCGCCCCGGAGCTCGGCCTGCTGCCCCGGGTCGCGATCCCGATCCGGTTCCAGGGCGTCCAGTTCGGCTACCTGTGGCTCATCGACGCCGACGAACCCGTGGACGACTCCGGGCTCGCCCTCGCCGGGGTGGCGGCGGGCGAAGCCGCGGAGGTGCTCTTCCGCGAGCGGACCCTGGGCGAGCTGCACGACGCCCGCGTCGGGGAGTTCCTCCGCGACCTCCTGTCGGACGACCTCGTGGCCCGCGCCCTCGCGGCCGACGGGCTCGTCGAATCGGACCTCTTCGCGGCGCGCGGTGGCGTCGTCGTCATCGTCGTCGCGCCGTTGCCGGTCGCCGATCAGGAGGTCGACGCGGGCGACCGCCTGGCGCTCGGCGCGGCGCTGCGCGCGGCCGCCGGTGCACTGCCGGTGCGCGAGAGCATGGTTCTCATCCGCCCCGGCCACGGACTGCTCGTCGTGACCCAGCGCGCGCTCGAGCGGGTCCCCCGGCTCGCCGGCGAACTGTGCGCGTCGGCGGAGCACCGGCTGGGTCGCTCGGAGCGCTGGCGGGCCGTGGTGTCCGGGGTGGGCCGTCCCACAACGCGGCTGGCCGACGCCGCGACCTCGTACCAGCAGGCGCTCGACGCGATCCGGGTCGCCGACGTCATCCCCCTGTTCCGGCCCGTCGCCCGCCACGACGCGCTCGGGATCTACGCCCTGCTCGCCGCCCAGCCGCGCGAGCAACTCCGCAGCATGGGGGTCGCCCAGGCGATCACCGCGCTCGCCGACGCCGATCCCGAGCTGGTGGTCACCGCGGAAACCTTCCTCGACCGCGCGGGCGACTCCCGCGCGGTGGCCGAGCGCCTCGGCGTCCACCGGGCGACGGTCTACCACCGGCTGCGCCGCATCGAGGACCTCACCGGCTTCGACCTGAGCGACGGGGAACGCCGCCTCGTCCTGCACCTCGGCATCAAAGCGGCCAGACTGCTCGGCGACATCTGAGGCGGCCGATACCGGCGGCCGGCCGCGTCACCCGGCATCGCCGTCCGTCGAAATCGCTCGCAGAGCTGTGACGCCCAGCGATTCCGCTCCGACGTCCACGGACCGCACGGACAAGTGCGTGCGTCACCTATATCTTTCGCGCGAAGCCCCACCGCGCCAGCCGGATCGGGTCGTCGATCGCCCGGTCCGGGCCGCGGCCGTAGCGCGCGGTGTAGTCCGCGACCGGGCGTTCGGTGACCTCCCAGCCCGCCGCCCGGAGCGCGGCCGCCGAGTCCGGGCGGGCGTGGGCGTCGAGCAGGCTCGGCAGGTGGGAGCCGATGGCCTCGCCCGTGCCCGCGTACAGCTCGTGGTCGCGGAACCCGGCCGACTCCTGACCGGGTACGACCTCGTAGCCGAGCCGGCTGCCCGGCGCGGACAGCCGGTCGACCAGGGCCAGCACCCGCTCCTCCACCTGGGGCGAGAGGTACGGCAGCACCCCTTCGGCGATCCACGTCGTGGGCCGGTCCGCTGCGAACCCGGCGGTCAGCAGCGCGCCGGCCCAATCCTCGGCGAGGTCGACGGCCAGCCGGTCGCAGCGCACCCGCGCCCGCGCGCCGACCGCGTCGAGAACCGCGGTCTTGAAGCTCAGCACGTCCGCGCGGTCGACCTCGAAGACCCGCGTCGCCGCGGGCAGGTCGAGCCGCAGCGCGCGGGTGTCCAGGCCGGCGCCGAGCAGGACGACCTGCGGGGTCGCCGACGCCCGCACCACGTCGTCGAAGACCCGGGTGCGCAGGCCGCAGTAGGCGCCTAAGCGACCCCACACCGGGTGCGCGTCGCCCTCCTCGACGTCCTCGATGCGCGTGGGCATCGCGACTCCGATCCGGGCGTGGCGGACGAAGTGCTCGGCGTAGCGGTCCTGGACGAGCCCGTCCGGGCGGTGGGTTTCGATCGCCCGAGTAGCGGCGATCATGAGGGCGGTCGTGCTCACTCCCGCGGCCAGTCCGACGTCGCTCACGCGGCCCGCCGCCGCGCGACCAGCCGCAGTCCCGACGGCTGCACCGTGACCAAGGGCAGCTCCCGGACCTTGGCCCCGGGTTGGTGGACCAGGCGCCACTTCCGCAGGATCGTCGCGATCGCGACGCCCAGTTCGGCCCACGCGAACGTGTCGCCGGGACACCGGTGCCTGCCGACGCCGAACGGCATCATGGCGTCGACGGCGTATCCGGCGAGGTTTTCGTCGAGCCACCGGTCGGGGTCGAACGCCAGCGGGACGTCGAACACCTTCGGGTCGCGGTGCAGCGCCGTGAGGCTGAACCCGACCTCGGCGCCGGCGGGAACGCGGTATCCGCCGAGGGTGGTCGGTTCGGTTGCCCGCCGGGTCAGCAGCCAGTTCGGTGTGTGCAGGCGCAGCGTCTCCTTGATGACCCGGTCCAGCACGGGCAGCCGTGCGAAGTCGCTGTGCCGCACCGGGGTGTCCCCGAGTTCGGTGGTGAGCTCGTGCACCAGCAGCCGCTCGACGGCGGGGTGGCCGGCGATCTCGTGCAGGGTCCAGGCAAGCGTGGTGGCGACCGTCTCCGAGCCGGCGATCAGCAGGGTGACGACCTCGTCGCGCAGCAGGTCGCGGTCGAAACCCGCGCCCTCGTCGTGCGCCTTGATGAGCACGTCCAGGAGGCTCGCACCGTCCGAATCGGTGCCGGCGCTCCGCGCGATGACGTCGTCGACGACCTGCCGGACCTCGTCGGACGACTTCTGGTAGCGGCGGTTCACCCCGATCGGCACCCGTTCGAGCCAGTCGGCCGGATAGAGCGTGTGCGCCATGATCCCCGACACGATCCCGGGGAAGGCGGCCATGATCCGCTCAGCGGCACCGTCGGCCAGCTCCGCCTTGAACAGCGTGTGGACCAGTGCGTCCACCGCCATTTCGTGGGTGACGCGCGGGACGTCGAGCACCTCCCCCGGATGCCACTTCGCGATGCCGCGCACGACGGCCTCACGCATCTCGGGCACGTAGGAGGCGATGCGGTGCCGACCGAAAGCGGGCTGCATCAGCCGGCGCTGCCGCCGATGGGCGTCGCCCTCCGCCACGATCACGCCGCCGCCGAACGTCTTGGTCGCCTTCTCGAAGACACGGCCCCGGCGGAACACGTCACCACCGGCGAGCAGGACGGACCGCACCAGCCTGGGTGTGGTGATCAGGTGGACCGGCTTCCGTCCGATCAGGACGGTCACGACGTCGCCGACGTCGGCGAGCGAAACGAAGAAGCCGAAGGGATCGCGGACCAGTCGCGGCAGGTGCCCCAGTCCGGGCACCCGGCCGGGTGCGACAACGGGTTTCGCCACTGCGGGTGCAGCCATATCCGAGCTCCGTTCAGAGAAGGTTTTCCGCGTACCCCGCGCGGCCGGTTTCGTCGGTGAACTTCGGGGCGGCGTGGCGGATCGTGTCGGTCCGGTCCCACCGCTCCATGCCGGCGGCCCAGGATCCCTGGTTCGCGACACCCCGGCGCACCGCGCGCCTGAGGTCGTCCGGCAGTTCCAGCTCGGCCAGGTCGGCGTCGAGCCGGCGTTCCGCGGCAGTCCGCTCGGCAACCCGGTCCGCGATCCGGTCGCAGACGCACCGCACCGCGGCCGGCCAGTCGAGGCGACGCTCTTCAGCGAGCACGACGACGAAGTTGATCGGATCACCCGCCGCCAGCTCGCCCGGCAGTGAGTGGACGTCGTTGGCCCAGCACATGATGTCCGCCGTCGCGGCCACGACTTCCTGGTAGGCGCCGCGGTAGTAGAGGGCGTCGGGGATCTCGGCGCCCTCGGTGAGCTCGATCAAGTCGCAGTTGGGCAACACCGTCGAGGCGTCGCGCCGAAGCCGGACGTACTCGGCGCTGCCCGGCGGCACCGCGGCGGCCCGGAACGCGTTTTCGCGCGCGTGCCCGGCGAGCCAGGTTTCGAGGTTGAGGGCGAAGCGCCGCTCCCATTCCGGGCCCCGGCCTGGGAACGTGCGGGTGCACAGGTCCGCGACTGCTGCCACGACCGGATTTCCGGAAGTCGCTCGCCCGCGCCGGTCCACGACCTTCTGGACCTGGCGCCGCAGCCACTCGTACTCGGCCCGCTTCCCGCCAGCAGCGCGTCATCCTGGATGTCGTCGAAGACGAAGAACAGCGTGTTCCAGTCGACCAGCAGCTGCAAGTCCTCGTCCCGCGCGTCCGGCGACGCGCAGGCCATGAGGCGCCCGTAGCCGAGCGCGTCGAACTTCTCGAGCGTGCGCCCGTCCCCGATCAGCCCGAAGCGGTGCGCCCACTGCCGCGTGTTCCCTTGGAACCGCTCGGCGTGCGGATGACGCCGCACCGGGTACGGAAGGGCGATTTCCCGGTGCCGCGAGTCGACGTCCCGAACCGGGTTTCCATCCACAACGGCCTCCATAAAGACAGAACGTTCTACCTACTATATGTAGTGCTCACTATACAGATGGCGGTAAGGTTGGCAAGGAAGGCCGGAAACGGAAAGGAACCCGATGCGAATCGGCGACATCACCGTCCACCCCCTCACGGACGGCACTTTCCGCGCGTCGCCCGCCTACTTCGGCGAGCACGTGCGACCGGAGGGCCACGAGCACCTGTTCCAGTCCCGCGACGGCATGGCGTGGCTGCCCATTGGCTGCTTCCTCGTCCGCACCGGGGACCGCACGGTGCTCGTCGACGCGGGCATGGGCCCCACGCTGGACGACGCCGGTCCACGCCGACTGCTCGTCGGCGGCCAGCTATTGCTCGGCCTCCTCGCGATCGGCGTGGCGCCGGCCGACGTGACCGACGTCATCTGCACTCACCTACACAGCGACCACTGCGGCTGGCTCTTCGACACCAACGCCGAACCGGTGTTCCCCCGGGCCACCATCTGGTTCGGCACCGGCGACTGGGACCACTTCGTGACCGGCCCGGCCAAACTGGCCGACCACATCCGCGGGCTCGTCGCCACCCGCGAACGCGGTGACCGGGTACAGCTCGCGGGCCAGGACACGACGGTCGCGCCCGGCCTGTCGCTCATGATGACGCCCGGGCACACGCCAGGGCACTTGTGCGTCGTCGTTTCCTCCGCGGGGCAACGCGCTTTGCTGCTCGGCGACGCGATCACCTGCCCGGTTCAGCTGGACGAGCCTACCTGGCAGTCGATGGCCGACGTCGACCCCGCCCTGGCGCGGCGGGTGCGTGACAGTCTTTTCCGCGAGCTGGAGAAGGAGGCGACGACGGGCGTGGGCGCACACTTCCCCGAACTGGCTTTCGGGCGCGTGCTCACCGGACAGGGACGGAGCTGGCACACGTGACGGACTTGCACGAGCTCCACGAAGAGTCGTTCCGGACGTTCGGCCGCCTGGTGAACCAGGTCCGCGACAACCAGTGGGAGCAGCCGACGCCGTGTCCCGGGTGGACGGTGCGGGACGTCGTCGGTCACCTCGTGCGCGAGCAGCTGTGGGTGCCGCACCTGCTCGCCGGCCTGACCATCAAGGAGGTCGGCGACCGCTACGACGGCGACGTGCTGGGCGACGACCCGATACGCGCATGGGGCAGGTCTTCCACTGCGGCCCGCGCGGCGTGGCGGGAACCCGGTGCGACGGAGCGGATCGTGCACCTGTCCTTCGGGGACACCCCGGCGTCCGACTACCGCTGGCAGCTGGCGACCGACCTGGTGGTGCACACGTGGGACCTCGCGCGGGGAACCGGCTCGGGACAACCGATCCGCGACGACTTCGCCGAGGTGTTGCTGGCCGTCATGGGATCGCGGCTACGTTCTCGGCAGGGCAGCGGAACCATCGGCGACGGAGTGCCGGTGGCGGACGGCGCACCGGCCGCCGACCGGCTCCTCAGCCTCGCCGGGCGGGATCCGCGGGCGTGACGAAGGCGTCCGAAGGTCGAGGATCGCGACGAGGTCGACGTCGCCGCCGAGCAGTCGCGCGGCGGCCGCCTGGTTGAAGGACTTGCCGCCGACGCTGGTGCGGCCGGCTTCGGCCAGCACCGTCTCCCCCGGCTTCGGGATCGACGGCACGCGAAAAGAGTGGTCCACGTTGACCGATCCGATGGCGACGACCCTCATCGGGCTGTCACCTCGGCGGCGACGGGACGCGGGATCGCGAACGAGACGGCGAAGGCGGCCACCAGGAACACCGCACTGCAGAGCGCGGCGGCGACGTAACCGGCGGCGGGCGTCGAGGACGCGGCGCCCTGGACCGCGTAGACGACCAGGAAGCTGAGGCCGGCCCCGATGTTGAACGCCCCGGTGTTCAGCCCGGGCAGCGAACCCGGCCGGTCCGGTGGGCTGAGGACGACCCCGAGCCCGTTGAGCATGATGTTCGCGACGCCCGCGTAGGTTACCCCGACCCAGACGGCGACGAAGAACAGGAAGACCGTGGCGGTGCCTTGCGCGCCGAAGGCCACCGCGAGCATCCCCGCGAACGCGCCGGCGACGCCCAGCCGCAGCATGCGCTGGTATCCGAAGCCGGCGGCGAGCCGGCCGGCGAGCGGTCCCACCAGCAGCCCGGCGACGGCGTACGGCGTCAGGATGAGTGCCGACACCTCTTCCGCGTCGAGCCGGAACCCGAGGGCGCTGTCCTGGGCGAGGGCCGGGAGGATGCCGTTCATCACCGCGAACACCCCGCCGAGGGTGAGTGCCGTCGTGCTCACCAGCGCCCAGGTGGACCGTTCACGCAGCTGGGCGAGCGGGACCAAAGGAGCGGTGACGCGCTTCTCGACCCGCCAAAACGTGACGAACGCCGCGACCGCGAGAACGGCGGTCCCGAGCACGATCCCCCACAGCGCACCGGCGAGCTTGCCCAGTTCGTCGAGGGAGACCAGTGCCGCGCCGACCGCGACGACGAGCAGCGCCGTGCCGGCGGTGTCCAGGCGGCGGCGATCTTCCGCGTAGGACTCCGGGCAAAGGAAGCGGACCAGTACTGCCGCGGCGATGGCCACCGCCGCCATGGTCCAGAAAATGGCGTGGAACCCGTGGTGGGTCACGAGGTAACCGCCGAGCAGGGCGTCGAACCCGGCGATCCCGCCGTTGACGGCGGTCACCACCCCCATGAGCGTGCCGTACTTCTTCGGTTCGGTGACTTCGGCACGCAGCATCACCAGCGCGATCGGGATCACCGGGCCGGACGCGCCTTGGATGACGCGGCCGAGGAACAGCACCGCGATGTTCGACGCGAGGGTGGCGAGCAGGCAGCCCGCGGCCATCAGGAGCAGTGCACCACAAAGGACCCGTCGCCGGCCCGCGATGTCGGCGAGGCGCGGCAGGAACAACGAGAACACCGCGGCCGCGGTGAAGAACGCGGTCTGCGTGGCGGCCACCGCGCCGGCATCGACCGCCAATTCGCGCTGGATCGAAACCAGCGCGGGGCTGAGCATGCTCGCGTTCAACTGGAATGCGAGGCATGCGGAAAGCAACGCGATCAGCAAGGTCACCACCGGCGATCCGGACCGGCTTCGGCTGACTGACACCATTGTCGACACCTTTGTGTTGATCATGAATGTGGTAGACTCCCGCCGTCTCGACCCGATGAATGACGGAGCACGAATGGCGGTTTCACTTCAAGACGTCGCGAACGCCGCGGGCGTCTCGATCGCGACCGCGTCGCGGGCCCTCGGGAACAAGGGGCGGGTCTCGGAAGCGACCATGCGCCTCGTGCGCGAGACCGCCGATCGCCTTGGCTATCAGGTGAACACTCTCGGCAAAGCGCTGCGCGAAGGTTCGGACGGCGTGGTCGGGATCGTGGTCCCGATGGTGAGCAACCCGTTCTACGCCTCTCTCGTCCACGAGTTCGAAGACCACCTGGCGAAGTTCGACCTGAAAATGCTCATCGCGGATTCGCACGGCGAACTCGACCGCGAAATCGAACGACTCGAAGCATTGGCCAGCCGTCGGGTTCGGGGCATTTTTGTCGTTCCCGCCTATTTCGACGAATCCCGGCCGACGATCATGGATATTTCCCGGCAACTCCCCGTCGTCCAGGTCGATCGCCGGGTCGAAAACGACGAGGCGCTTTCCTTCGTCGGGATCGACAATGCGGGAGGCATCGACCAGGTCCTGCGCCACGTTTCCGAACAGGGCGCCGAAACCGTGGCGTTCGTCGGCGCCGACGACCGGACCTCGGTCGGCCGGGAACGCCGGCAGGCGTTCGCGGCGAGTGTGGCGAGCCTCGGCCTGACCGCGCAGAAGCCGGTGATCGACCGGTACCTCTTCGAGTTCGGCCTGTCGGCGGCGAGCCAGCTGATGCGCCGATCGAAGCTGCCGGACGCGGTGATCGCCGGCGACGACCTCATCGCGACCGGGCTGCTGGCCGGGTTCGTCCGCCGCGGCCGGGCGGTCCCGGAGGACGTCCTGATCACCGGCTTCGACGGCACGATACTGGCCGACATCTGCAGCCCCACCTTGACGACGGTGCGGCAGCCGATGGCGGAGATCGCGGAAGCCGCGGTCACTCAGCTGATGCGCCAGATCGACGACGCCGATTCCGCGGGCTCGCACATCCGGCTCCGCACGACGTTGCGCCCCGGCGATTCGACGGGCGCGGCTACTTCAGGTTCGCGACGGCGTCGCGGATGAGCTGCCAGAACCGCGGCACGTCCAGCGTGATCGCGATGTCGGCGTTGGGTTCCTTCTTCAGCATGTCGTGCAGGTCGACCGCCGTGGCACCCGAGGTGAACTCGCCCCGGGTTTCGACGTCGACGTGGCAGCGCTGGATACTCGCCACCGCCCGGTCGATGGCGATCGCGACCGTGATGGGGTCGTGCAGCGGCCCTTCGGGCATGCCTTCGACCGCGTCGTAGGTGCTGCAGAAGAAGCGGAGCAGTTCGACACCGAAGGCGCTGGTGTCGTTGCCGATCGCGCCGATGGACCGGATGACCTCTTCGGTGATCAGGGCTTGGTGCGAGATGTTGAGGCCGACCATGGTGAGCGGGAGTCCGGCCTTGAAGACGAGGTCGGCCGCCTCGGGGTCGACCCAGGCGTTGAACTCGGGGTAGGCGCCGACGTTCCCACGGCCGGTCGAGCCGCCCATCCAGATGATCTCCTTGATGTACTCTCGGAGATCGGGGCGCTGTTCGAGCAGCATCGCGATGTTGGTGAGCGGACCGGTCGGAACAATCGTGATCGGCTCGCTGGCGCCTTCGAGAAGATCGGCGATCAGGTCGAGCGCGCCCCGCTCGTCCAGGGGCACCGTGGGTTCCGGCAGCACCGGCCCGCCGAGCGCGTTGTCGCCGTGGATCCAGGTGGCGGGGGTGAGTTCCCGCCGCAGGGGCTTGTCGGCCCCGGAGGCGACCGGCACCCCGTCGACGCCGGCGACGGTGAGCGCTACCCGGGCGTTGTGGGTCGTGTGTTCCAGACGCCCGTTGCCGCCGACGGTCGTGACACCGCGCAGGTCGATCTCGGGGTTGCCGGCGGCCAGCCAGAGGGCGAAAACGTCGTCGTGGCCGGGGTCACAGTCGATGATGACCGGGATGGGCATGCAGCTCCTCAGAAGGTGCGTAATCGTTTCCACTGATGTGCGGAAACGATTACACTCCTCCTTGGAGTTGTCAAGACGTCAGCCTTCCCCACCGCACTGGCGAGGAGGTGGGGCCGCCGCACTGCCGTTGAACCTCGCCAGCAGCTCGGCGAACGTCCGGATCTCCTCCTCCGCCCAGGACCCGAGCAGCTTGTCCAACCGCCGGCTGCGGGCCACCCGGACCTCCTCGACCCGGCGGTGCCCCGCCTCCGTCAACCGCACCAGGTACGCCCGGCCGTCGTCCAGGGTCTGGACCCGCGAAATCAATCCCAGCTCCTCCAGGTGCTGGAGCTGACGCGAAACCGTCGGGGCCGTAACGCCGACGTGGCAGGCGAGCTCAGTCGGGCGGCGCGGGCCACGCTCGGCCAGGTGGGCCAGGAGGCGGTACGCCGCCACCTTGAGGTCCGGGTGCACCTCCCGGCCCAACTGCCCCGACGCCGCCCGGTCCTGGCGGACGAACACCGCGAACTCACGTTCGAGGCCGGCGATCGTCTCCTCGTCCAACGTCATCGCGAGGCCTCGGGTACGGCGTTCGTCGTGCGCAGCGGCACTTCGCGGATGAACAGCACGCACACCAGCGCGACCAACGCCAGCGGCACCGAGTACTGGAAGATCGTGCCGGTGGCCTGTCCGTAGGCGTTCTCGACCATCGCCCGCACCGGTGCGGGCAGTTCGGCGGGCCGGGACAGGGCGCCGCCGCCGGCGGAGGCGCCCAACAGGTGGGCGACCTGACCGGCCAGCAGCGCGCCGAGCGCGGATACCCCGATCGTGCCGCCGAGCGTGCGGAAGAACGAGACCGACGACGTCGCCGCGCCGAGCTCGCGCGGGCTCACCTGGTTCTGGACCGCCAGCACCAGGTTCTGCAGCGTGATACCCAGGCCCAGGCCGAGCAGGATCATCGCGACGGCCAGCTGCCAGTACGGTGTGTCGCGGTCGGTGAAGCCGAGCAGCGCCAGCCCGCCCGCGATCAGCACGGTGCCGACGACCAGGAGCGGCTTCCAGCGGCCGGTGGCCGTGATGATCCGGCCGGCGATGGTGGACGCCAGGGCGAGGCTGAGGATCTGTGGCAGCGCGAGGATGCCCGCGACCGTGGGCGACTTGCCTTCGGCCAGCTGGAAGTACTGGCTCAGGTACGTGGTCGCGGCGTAAAGGGCGACGCCGATGGCGAGGCCAGCCGTGATCGCCAGCACTACCGTCCGGGTGCGGAACAGCCACAGCGGCAGCACCGGGGCCGCGGCTCGCCGTTCGACGGCGACGAACGCGAGCGTCAGCAGCAGCGTGCCACCGAGTATGACCGCGCTCTGCCACGACAGCCACGCGTAGTCGTCGCCGGCGAGCGTCACCCAGATCAGCAGGAGCGACGCGGCGGCCGTGAGCAGCGCAGCACCGGCCCAGTCGATCTTCACGGAGCCTTTGGCGACCGGCAGCTTCAGCGTCTTCTGCAGCACGACCAGGGCGACGACGGCGAACGGCGCGCCGACGAAGAAGCACCACCGCCAGCCCAGCCAGTCGGTGTCGACGATGAGGCCGCCGATCAGCGGCCCGGCGCTGGTCTCGACGGCGAACACCGCGCCGAAGTAGCCGGAGTAGCGGCCGAGCTCGCGCGGCGGGATCATCGTCGCGATGATCACCTGGATCAGCGCGAGCAGACCGCCCGCGCCGATGCCCTGGACCACGCGCGCCGCGATGAGCAGACCTGGCCCGGAGGACAGGCCGGACAGCACCGACCCGGCGGTGAAGATGACCAGGCTGGCCTGGATGAGCAGCTTCTTGCTGACCAGGTCGGCCAGCTTGCCCCAGACCGGGCTGGACACCGTGGTGGACAGCAGGGTCGCGGTGATCACCCAGGTGTAGACGCTCTGCCCGGCGTGCAGGTCGGCGACGATCGTCGGCAGCGCGTTCGTCACCACGGTCGAGGACAGGATGGCCACGAAGATCCCGACGTACAGTCCGGACAGGGCCTGCAGGATCTGCTTGTGGGTCATCGGGGCCGGATCGGCGCGCGCGGTGGTTTCGGCGGTCATCGGGCGGCTTGTTCGACGAGCTGCGCGTCGAGGCTGATCGCGCGGCTCTTACGCGGGATGAGCGGCCACGACGGGACGACGAGGGAGCCCTCGGGGGCACCGGCGACGGCGAGGCGGGAAAAGCGGTAACGCATGGAAGCCCCTTCCGGGGAAAGAGGGCGGACCGGGCACCCCGGCCCCGCCGGATCGCGGCGGGGCCGGGGCACCGACCGGGTGGGTCAGCGGCCGTAGGCTTCGAGCAGCCGCAGCCACACCTCGCTGACGGTGGGAAATGCCGGGACCGCGTGCCAGAGCCGGTCGATCGGCACCTCGCCGGCGACCGCGATGGTCGCCGCGTGGAGCATCTCCGCGACGTCGGGCCCGACGAGGGTGAAGCCGACGATCACCTTGCGGTCCTCGTCGACGACCATCCGGGCGTGCCCGCGGTAGTCCTCGGCGTGCAAGGAAGACCCGGCGGTGGCGGCCAGGTCGTAGTCCACGACCCGGATGCGCAGGCCGGCCGCCTCGGCCTTGGCGGCGGTGAGGCCCACCGACGCGATCTCCGGTTCGGTGAAGACGACCTGCGGGACCGCGCGCTCGTCGGCGGTCGCCGCGTGGCGGCCCCAAGGAGCGTCGTCGACGGGCTCGTCCTTCACGCGAGCCACGATGACGTCCCCGACCACCCGGGCCTGGTACTTGCCCTGGTGCGTCAGCAGAACGCGCCGGTTCACGTCCCCGGCGGCGTAGAGCCAGCCACCCTCGACGCCATCCACGCGCATGGTGCCGTCGACCGCGAGCCAGGCACCGGGCGTCAAGCCGATGTTCTCCAGACCGATGTCCTGGGTGTTCGGCGTGCGGCCGATCGCGACGAGCAACTCGTCGGCTTCGACCTGCTCGCCGTCGGTCAGCGTGATCGACACCGTGCCGTCGTCGTTGCGCTTGACGGAGCCTGCTTCGGCGCCGATGCGGACCGAAACACCCTTGTCCTGCAACGAAGCCGCCACCTGCTCGCCGACGAACGGCTCGTTGAGGTGCAGCACGCCGTCGCGGGCCAGCATCGTCACCGACGAGCCCAGCTCGGAGAACGCCGTCGCCATCTCCGAGGCCACCACCCCGCCGCCGATGATGGCGAGCCGGGCCGGAACTTTCTTGGCCGCCACTGTTTCCCGGCTGGTCCACGGTTTCGCGTCGCGGAGGCCCTCGATGTCCGGGACCAGCGCGCCGCTGCCGGTGGCGACGACGACCGCGTGCCGCGCGGTCACCGTCGTGGTGGTGCCGTCGGCGGCGGTCACCTCGACGACCCGGTCGCCGCTGATCCGGCCGTGTCCGCGCAGCAGCGGGACGCCGACCGACTCGAGCCAGGACACCTGACCTTCGTCGTTCCAGTGGGACGCGAAATCGTCGCGACGGCGGAGGACGGCGGCGACGTCGAGCTCGCCGGTCACCGCTTCCCGCGCGCCGGGCACCTGCCGGGCGGCGCGGAGGGCCGCGCCGCTGCGCAGCAATGCCTTGGTCGGCATGCACGCCCAGTACGAGCACTCGCCGCCGACCAGTTCGCGCTCGACGATCGCGGCGGTCAGGCCGCCCTGCACCACCCGGTCGGCCACGTTCTCCCCGACCGGGCCGGCCCCGATGACGATGACGTCGTAGGTCGACATGTCAATTCCCCTTCGCGGCGCGGCCGAGCCGGATCGCCGAAACGAGGAAGAAGATGCCGCCGAGAACGGCGTAACCGGCCACCCCGGACAGCGCCGGGTTCGCCGCCGAGGCGCTGATGACGAAGTTGGCCCCGGCCAGCACCGAGATGCCGCCGCTGAGGATCATCGGCCACTGGCCGCCCATCTTGCGGCGGGAAATGCCGACGATCAGCTGGACCAGCCCGGCCACGATCGCCCAGGCGCCCCACACCCGCAGCACCGCCGGGATGCCCGACGCGGCGGCGACGCCGATGCCGATGGTGGCGAGCAGGCTGATCGCCATGTTCACGTAGAGCCCGGTCACTGAACCGTTCCCCTTCGCCGACCGGGCGTCCACGACGGCCGCGCCCACGTCGAACAGCGGGTACACGACAACCAAGGCGACCCCGGCCGCCCCCAGGCCCGACTTGGTCGTCAGGAACACCAGGACCGCCCACACGATGGCGAACGCGAACCGCACGAAGTACAACCGGCGCAGCGCCGGGGCGAACCCACCTACGGCGGGCGAGTCGACAGTAGTCACCATGATCCCTTCAAGGCCGCGGGGAACCTCCCCGATAAGACCGAACGTTCTATCTCAAATCAGAATGACCACCTCGTCGGGAAATGTCAAGACAGATCGTTCTATCTAGGTTCTTACGAACCCGTAACCCCGAAGGTGTGCCGTCCGGCCACAGCGGACTGACGAAACCTCCGGTCACCGCGCGGAGCTTCGCGGTGACCGGAGGTTTCGCGGGCAGCCGCCGACGGTGTGGCCCGCCGTCGGCGGCGGTCAGCGGGAGGCCGACCAGCTCCGGTACTCGTCGACGGGCAGCGGGTGGTCCACGGGCACCACGCGGGAGTGGACCGCGGTCAGGCAGCCGGGGCACAACAACTGACGGAAGACGATCTCCGCGTCGACGTACTCCAAGGGGTCGTGCCAGATGTGCGGGCCCGCTTCGGTCGGCGGCGCGTCCCGGCGGGCGAGCCCGGCGACGAACGCGCCCCCTGCCAGGGGGCCGATGCCGGTTCCACAGTGGACGCACGCGACCGTCCCGCCGGCCAGGACGGCGAGGTTGTCGTCGAGCCGGCGCACCGCCTCCAGATCCGGCGTGCCGATGGGCGTGAGCCCGGCGATCCCCGCGCCGGCCGCCCGGCGACGCCGCAGTTTCGCGCGTCGCTCTTCGGTCGCGGCCACATCCACTTCGCCGCCGCGGAGCACGACTCCGTAGACGTCCTCGGCCGCGTCCGCCGTCACCCGGACCTGCTGCACGTCCTCACGCACGCTCTCGGGCGCGCGGAGCAGCGGGTCGCCGTATCCGCCGCCGGCCTGCCAGTGCAGGTAGAGCGCGTCACGTGGTCCCAGCTGCGACTCGCCTTCGCAGGGCAGCACCTCGATCTCCCCGCCCAGCTCGCCCAGGTGGGCGGGGATGGTGACCGCCTGGGCGAGCTGGGCTCCGTGGACTCCGCGCACGACGAGGTCGAGCTGGGAGTTCCCGGGGTAACCGCCGGCCAGGCCGACGTTCTGGTTGGCCACCTTGCCGGTGCCCGACACGACCAGCGACATCGTCCCGTCCTGGTCCGGGTGCTGCACGTAGCAGACCGAGCCGCTCATCCCGCCGCGTTGCCGGCCCGGGCCACCGGAGTCGGTCTGCTCACGGCGCCACAACGCCACGAGCGGGTAGAGGTACTCGGTCATCTCGACGTCCGGTGCCCGGGCCGAGGGGATGATCAACCGGCCGCCGGTGTCGACGCCGTCGTGGTAGACCTGAGCGCCGTAGCCACCCGCCATGACGTCGAACACCGGCGACACGAAACCCTTGATGCCACCACCGCGGGTGTCCACACCGGACACGACACACAGGTCGGTGGTGCCGTTGCAGATGGACTGCACATCGCTGCGGTGGTTCGGTTCGGCGTCCAGCATCTTGGCCAGCACCTCGGCGACGAGGTTGCCCGAACCCCAGGCCGGCCCGAAGGGGCCCTTGCCCACCGCGGCCGGGAAGGACGCGTTGGTGATGGTGTCCTCGTCGGTGATGATCTCGAAACAGCGCATCAGTCCGCCCGCGGCCCACGGGATGTCGCCGGCCAGCAACGGGAGCATCGTGAAGACGATGCCCGCGCGCAGCCCCGGGTAGGGGCAGTTGATGATGCCGGTTTGCCCGGCGGTGCCGCGGAAGTCGAAGACGAGCTTGTCGGCTTCCTTCGTCATCGCGACCTTGATGGCGTGCAGGCCGCGGTCGCCGGTGTGCGCCTGCTCCTGGTAGCCGACCGCGCTCCACGTGCCGTCGGGCAGCGACTCGAGCTTGGCCCGCAGCCGGCGTTCGGCGTCGTCCATCATCCGGCGCATCACGGACTTGACGGTGTCGGCGCCGTACTTGGTGATCAGCCGCAGGATCTGCTCGGCCGCGTTCTTGTTGGCGGCGATCTTGGCGCGCAGGTCGAGGCCGACCAGGTGCGGGAGCCGCGACCGGCGGACCCACGCGTCGGCGATGTCGCGCTGCAGCACGCCCCCGCGCACCACCTTCATCGGCGGTGTCGGGACTGCCTCGCCGAAGACGTCCTGCGCGGACGGGCTGAACGAACCCGGCCGTGGCCCGCCGAGGTCGACCTGGTGCGCGATCGCCGTGGTCCAGCCGAAGAGCTTGCCGTCGTGGAAGATCGGCGCGAGGACCGCGGCGTCGTTCTGGTGCAGCCCGCCGCCGATCCACGGGTCGTTGCACAGGAACATGTCACCCTCGGCGATGCCGGGGTTGTCGCTGCGGTTGCGCAAGGTCCAGGTGATCGCCAGGTCCATCGAGCCGATTAGGCCGATGTTGTAGGTGCCGACCTGGACCTGCTCGCCGAGCTCGTCGCAGATGGAGAAGTTGAAGTCGTTGGACTCGGTGACGACGTGCGAGCCCGACATGCGCCGCAGCGTCTCCCCCATCTCTTGGGTGATCGCCCAGAGCCGGTGCCGCACGACTTCGTAGGTCAGGGCGTCGACGTCGACGTCGCCGACCTGGTGCAGGGGCAGGGACGGCGAGATCTGTCGCAGCAGTTCCTCGCGCGGCATGGGGCGGCTGGTGAACTCGTCCGCGCCGGGGATTCGGGAAGTCATGGTTTCCTCACTGGTAGCGCAGCACGAGGTTGCCGAGGTGGTCGACGCGGCCGGTGACCCCGGCGGGGACGACGACCACCGTGGTCGGGACGTCGACGATCGCGGGGCCGACGAGTTCGTGGCCCGCCCGCAGCCGCGCGTAGTCGTAGACGGGGGTCAACACGTAACCGGTCTGCGAGTCGAGGCAGACCGAGCGTTCGCCGAGCAGGGCCGCCCGCGGATCGGGGCCGTCGGCCGCGGGGATTTCCGGCAGCGCGATCGGGAAGCCGAGACCGGCCTTGGCGCGCATGCGGTAGGTGATCGCCTGCACGCCGGCTTCGCGGTAGCCGGCGCCGCTGCCGTTGATGCGCTCGTACTGCTCCTCGAAGCGCCCGAGGATCTCCTCGCCGGTGCGCTCGGTGAACTTCGCGTCCGGGACGGCCGTCGCGAGCTCGGTGACCTGCATGGAGTACCGCAGGTCGATCTCGCGGTGGAGCGAGACGTCCTGGAACTTCACCTTCTGCCGGTCCAGCGCGCGCTGCAGATCGGCTTCCAGCCGGGCGAAGTGGGATTCGAGCACCGCGTGATCGACCGGGAAGGCGGACGGGTCGGACAGCTCCGCGCTCAACGCGACGTCCGAGGCCGCGAGTCCGTAGGCCGAGAAGGCGGACGCGACCGGGCCGAGCGGCACGACGACCTCACTCACGCCGAGGTCCTGGCAGTAGCCGGCGCAGTGCGCGGGTCCCGCTCCCCCGAAGGCGTAGGCGACGAAGTCGCGGGGGTCGTGACCGGCCTGCACGACGGCCCGGCGCAGCAGGTCGCCCGCCTGCGCGTTCTGCACTTCGTGGATGGCGATGGCGGCTTCCTCGACGGTGAGGCCCAGTGGTTCGGCGACGTGCTCGCGGATCGCCTCGCGTGCCAGGTCCAGCCGCAATGGCTTGCGGCCGCCGAGCAGGCCGCGTTCGCTGAGGATGCCGAGCACCAGGTTGGCGTCGGTGTTCGTCGGGCGCGTGCCTCCGTTGCCGTAGCAGGCCGGGCCGGGGACGGCTTCGGCGCTCTGCGGGCCGAGCCGCAGGTTGCCGCCGTCGTCCACGGAGGCGAGCGCGCCGCCACCGGAGCCGATGGTGTGCACGCGAATCGTCGCCGCGTTGATCGGGAACTGGTTGACGATCGAGCCCGGTGCCATCACCGGCGCGCCGTCGACGATCAAGCCGGCGAGGAACGTCGTGCCGCCGACGTCGGTGGTGATGACGTTGCGGTGGCCCAGCTGCCCGGCCAGGCGCATCCCGCCGACCACCCCGCCGGACAGGACCGACCCGACCGTGGTGATCGCGTGCTCGGGGGCGCGGTCGGCGGTGATGGTGCCGCCCTCGCTCTGCATGACGAGCAGCGGGCCCTTGAGCCCGCCTTCCTCCAGCTGTTTCTGCAGCGGCAGCAGGTAGGTGCGCAGCCGCGGTCCGACCTGGGCGTTCATGATCGTGGTGGAGGTTCGCGCGAACTCGCGGATGCGGGGACTGACCTCCGAAGAGAGCGTCACGTACATGTCCGGCGCGATCTCGTGGATCAGCTCGCGGACGCGCTGTTCGTGGACGCCGTTCTTGAACGACCACAGCAGGCAGACGGCGATCGCCTCGACCCCTTGGTCCACCAGGGACTGAGCGACCCTGCGGACCTCGTATTCGTCGAGGGGCACCAGGACCGTCCCGGCGTGGTCGATCCGCTCGGTGACCTCCAGGGCGCGGTACTTCGGGATCAGCGGCGCGGGCTTGCGCTGCCGCAACGTGTCCTGGATTTCGTGCGCCGACCGGCCGAGGGTGCGGCCTTCGGCGTTCATGATGTAGATCGCGTCCCGGTGGCCCTTGGTGGCGATCAGCCCGACGTCGGCGACTTGGCCCTGCACGAGGGCGTTGATCGAGGCGGTCGTGCCGTGGGCGATGTAGTCGGTCTGCGAGAGCAGCTCGCCGACGCCGAGGCCGAGTTCGGCGGCGAGGTCTTCGATTGCGCGCATGACGCCGACCTCGCGGTTCGGCGGGGTCGTCGGCGTCTTGGCCGACACGATCCGGCCGGCGCCGTCGGAGGCGACCGCGTCGGTGAACGTGCCGCCGACGTCGACGCCCAGTGCGTATGGCATTGCGGTTCTCCTGGTGTTTTCAGGCCTGGTGGGCCGGGACACGGCCGGTGACGGTGTGGAGGAGCTCGTCCGGACGAGCGTCCACGCCACCCATCCAGGCGATGTGCTGGTCCGGGCGCACCAGCAGCAGCGCGGCGGGGTAACGGCCGGGCAGGTCGACGACGGCCAGCGGAACGCCGAGTTCACGCGCCGCCAGGGTCCAGGACGTCGTCCCGGCCCTCGGATCGGTTCGCAGCAGGGTGAAGCCGGAGCCGAGCACGTCGAACACCGACCGGCCGTCGTCGAGCCAGGCGTGCGGCAGCCGGAAGCCGGGCCGCGGCCGCTGCTGGTAGTCCCCCATGGTGATCTCGGCCGGGTCTTCGCCGCCGACGATCAGCGGCGAGGCCGCGTAGTGGTAGCCGAAACTGAAGCCGTCGGGGGAATACCGCCGCGGCTCGGTGACGGCCAGCCGTGCGGCGAACTCCGCGCGGGCCCGCTCGCCCTCGGGGCCGGTCAGGTGGATGTCCGGGGAGACGTCCGCGAACGACGTGCGGGCCTGGGCGCCCACCGCGGTGGCGAACTGCTCACCGACCGGCTTGCGCTCGAGTTCGTAGGCGTCCAGCAGTTCGGGCGGGGCCCAGCCGTGGTGGACGGCGGCCAGCATCCACGCCAGCGTCGCCGCGTCCTGGATGCCGGCATTCATGCCGAACCCGCCGACGGGGATCCAGATGTGGGCGGCGTCGCCGACCAGGAACACCCGGCCGGCGCGGTACCGCTGGGCGACCAGCCGGCGGCCAGTCCAGCGCACCACGCCGAGCACCTCGTGCTCGACGGGCTTGCCCACGGACTCCCGCAGCAGCTGTTCCGGGTCCTCTCCCTCGGTGTCGTGGTCGGGCGCGAAGGCGACGTGGTTGAGCCACAACGACTTCCCGTCGATGGCGATCAGCGACGCGATCCGGCGGCCGTAGGTCCAGTACGTCCACGCCCGGTCCCGCGCGGCCAGCCGCCCCAACTCGGGCGAGCGGACGAAGGTCGACACGAACCGCTGGATCGCGTCGACGCCCTCGTAGCGGATGCCGAGCCGGCGGCGGACGGTGCTGTGGGCGCCGTCGCAGCCGACCACGTACGCGCAGCGCAAGGTGCGGCGTTCACCGGCGTTCTCCACGACCGCTTCGACGTGGTCGTCGTGCTGCCGGAGTTCGACCAGCCGGGTGCCGCGTTCGAGGGTCAGCCCGGGCAGCTTGCTCGCGTGCTTCTCCAGGATGGGCTCGAGGTACAGCTGCGAGATCCGGTGCTGCGGCTCCGGCGTCGGCCAGCTCGCCCGGCCCACCCCGGCCAGGACGTCGGCCGCGGACGGCAGGTCGATGCGGTAGATGTCCTCGCCGGTCAGGGTCGTGCGGTAGTGGATCGACGTCGGGTAGTCCTCCGGCAGCCCGGCCCGGCGGATCTCGCCGGCCAGCCCGAGCCGCCGGAAGATCTCCATCGACCGCGCGGACGTGGTGTTGCACCGCGGGTTGACGCCGCGTTGCCCGGTCGCCTCGACGACGTGGCACGCGACGCCGCGCTGCGCGAGGTCGATGGCGAGGGTCAGGCCGGCGGGGCCGGCGCCGACGATCAGGATTCCGGTCATGCGCTCAGGAACTCCCCTACCAGCTTGGTGAACTCGTCCGGCCGGTCGACGTGGATCCAGTGCCCGGCGCCCGCCACCACGTGCAGGCGGCCGTGGGGCAGTGCCCCGGCTAGGCGCTCGGAGACCTCGACCGGCTGGACGCGGTCGCGCTCGCCGTGCAGGGCGAGGACCGGCGTGGTGATCTTGGTGAGGTCGACCGGCGGCGGACCGCCCACGACGTCGGCGAACATCGACCGGAACGCCGCCTCCGCGCCGGGGCGGAGGGCTTGTTTCAGCCGAAGCTCGGTCAGTTCGTCCAGGAGTCCTCCATGGACACTTTCGTCGGCGACCAGCCGGCCGAGAGTCGCCCGCATGGACCTCCGGGTCGGGTTGTCGTAGAAGGGAACCGCCGCGGGTAACGGTCCCGTGCCCGCGCCACCCATGACGATCGCGCGGCCGACCCGATCGGGGGCCACGGACAACAGCGCCAGTGCCGCGGCCCCACCCGCGGCGGAGTTGCCGACCAGGTGCACGCGATCCAGCCCGTGACGGTCGAGGAGGTCGAGGACCTGCCGGGCGCGGGCGAGGGCCCACGCCCGCGGCCCGTTGAGCCCGCCCGTCCCGGCGATCTGCGTGCCGAAGCCGAGCAGGTCGGGGGCCAGGCAGCGGAACCCGCCGTCGAACCCGGCGCGCACGCTCGCCCAGTTGCTCGCGGCGTCCACGCCGGGCCCGCCGCCGTGCAGCAACACCAGGGCAGGCACGTCCGTCCTCCTTTGTGGATCGTACGTCGGGTCGCCGGTCACGGCAGCCGCGACAGGAACTCGTCAGTGCCGACCAGCCGTGACGACGTGAGCGACATCACCCGCAGCGCGGCCAGGTGCATCTCGCCGGCGGACATGGGACCGGCCCCGAGGTCCGGGTAGTCGCAGGACGCGCACGCGTCGGACAGCACCACCGACCGGAACCCGCGTTCCAGGGCACCGCGGGCGGTTCCGAGCACGCAGCACTCGGTCGTCATCCCGCTGAGGACGACCGTCTCGACGCCGAGTCCACGCAGGATAATCTCCAGGTCGGTGGCGTAGAAGGCGTTGTACCGGTGCTTCTTGACCACCGGCTCGCCCGGCCGTGGCGCGAGGTCGGCGTGGATCTCCCCGCCGCGCTCGCCGTCCACGAGAGCTTCCCCCGCGGCCACCGGCGGGTACAGCTCGCGGTGGATCCCCAGGTCGGCGCCGCCGGGCCGGTGGACGTGCGCGGCGTGGACGACCGGCATGCCGCGGCCGCGCGCGGCGTCCAGGACCCGCTGGATGGCGGGGATGATCCGCCGGCCCTCGGGGAACTCCAGCGGCGCGTCTTCTTCGACGAAGTCGTTCTGCATGTCGATGACCAGCACGGCGGTGCGGTCCGGGTCGGATCCGGTCATGCGTCCGCCACCGCGCTCTCGACCCGGCGGTCCGTGCTGGTCCGCGCGGCCCGCCCGAACCGGGCGAGCAGGAGCGTCGCGACGGCACCGACGACACCGGGGATCGCGAAGAAGCGGAACATCGAGGCCGGCGCCCAGCCGGCCTGCAGCAGGAACCCGGCGAGCAGGGGGGCCAGGACGGCACCGAGCCTGCTCACCGCGACCGCCATGCCGAGGGCGGTCGCACGGGCTTCGGCCGGGTACAGGCTCGGCACGATGACGTTGATCCCGGTCACCGTCCCGTTGAGGAACAGCCCGACCAGCACGGCCGCGACCAGGGCGATCGCCAGCGTCCCGAGCGAGAAGGAGAACAGGATGAGCGCGAGGGCGCCGATGCCGAAGTAGGCCGCGGTCAGCCGGCGCGGGCCGACCCGGGACACCAGCAGTCCCAGCAGGACCGCGCCCGTCACGCCGCCGAGGCTCAGCAGGACACCGCCGCTGATGCCCTGTCCGCTGGACATCCCGGCCTTCAGCAGCAGGCTGGGCGTCCACGAACTGGCAAAGTAGAACATCAGCTGCGCCGAAACGAACGCGACCCAGACCAGCACGGTCCGCACCGCGTTGCTTCCGCGGAACAGCGAGTCGAGAACCACCTTGCGCGTCGCCGCCGCCGACGGTGCCGCGGGCAGCTCCTCGACCGGCGTGCGGCCCATCGAGACGAGGATCCGGTTGAGCTTGTCCAGCGCCCGGGACGGCCGGCGGGCGACGAGGAAGTCCATCGACTCCGGCAGGAACCGCAGCGCCACAGCGAAGAGGAGCGCCGTGACGAGAGCGCCAAACACGAAGACCGAGCGCCAGCCGAACGCGCCCAGCAGCACGCTCGACGCGATTCCGGCGATCACCGAACCCAGGCCGTAGCCGGTGGTGATCAGCGCGACCACCAGCCCCCGGCGCCGGTGGTTCGCGTACTCGGAGGTGAGCACCGGCAGGCTGGCCGCCATCGCGCCCACGGCCGCACCCGTCACCACCCGGCAGGCGAGCAGCTGGCCGAAGTCCTGCGCCGCGGCGGCGGCGAGCATGCCCAGCGACGCCAGGGCCAGACAGGCGAGGGTGAGCGTACGGCGTCCGACGCGGTCGGCCAGCGGGGCGAGGAAGAGCCCGCCGATGGCCATGCCGGCCAGCCCGCCGCTGAGTAGCACGCCCACCGCCGACGGGGACAAGCTCCACTGCCGGGTGATCGCCGGGCCGACGTAGGAGGTGACCAGGAGGTCGAACCCGTCGATCAGGTTGATCACGAGGCACAGCGCGACCGCTCTCACCTGGGCTCGGCTCATCGGTGAGTTCTTCACCTGTTCAAGGACGTTCAAGGGAAACCTCGCTTCGTTGCGGCGGCGGTTACGTCCCCCCGGGGAAGCTCTGTATGTAGCGCTCACTCTACAACTTCGGACACGGGTTGACCAGCACTCGACCGGGGACGATCCGTCTCTCTCGGGGAGCCCCGGCGGAAATCAGCTCGGCGAGCCGAGGCTCTTGGCGAGCACCACATCCATGGCCCGGCCCGGCAGTACCCGGCCCAGCGCCAGCAGTAAGTGCGCGTCGGCACCGACCTGGTAACGCGACCGCGGGCGCTTCGCCGTGAGCGCGCGTTCGACGACCGCGGCGACCCGTTCCGGCGCTCCGGCTCGCGCTTCCACCTTCCTGCTGAACTCCAGGTACGTGTCCATCGCGGAACCGTATTGACGCTCCGCGGTCTCGCCCATCGTCACGCGGTCGGCCGCCGCCGCGGCCTCGGTGCTCGCCCGGTTCCGCGACTGGAAACTTCCGGGCTCGACGACCACCACGGGCACGTTCCACGGCCGCAATTCCTGTCGCAACGAGTCCGAAGCGCCTCGACGGCGAACTTCGAGGCGCTGTAGGCGCCGAGGAGCGGGATCGCGACGCGGCCGCTCGACGAGCTGATCATCACGATCCGCCCCCGTCCGGCGCGGACCCCCGGCAGGAAAGCCTGGCACACGGCCACGACTCCCACCACGTTGACCTCGAACTGCGCACGCAACCGGTCGAGCGGAATGTGCTCCACCGGAGCGGAAACCGTGATCCCGGCGTTGTTCACCAAGCCGCTCAACGGGCCGATGTCCTTCGCCGCCGCGGCCAGCTGGGCCGCATCGGTCACGTCGAGCTCCACCGGCCGGATGCGGGGGTGCGCCGGAGCGTCGGCGATCTTCCGCACCCCGGCCACCACTTCGTGTCCGTGCTCGGCGAGCCGGACGGCGATCGCCCGCCCGATCCCGCTGGACGTCCCGGTCACCAGAAAAGTCATGGCCCTTCTCCTGAATTCGATAGCTAGTCGGGCTGGATCCACGAGACCTGGATCAGCTGCTTGCCGGCCTTGCGGGTCAGCAGGTTGCCCCGGCCCGGCGGCATCGCGCTCGGCTTGATGTTGCCGACCAGCGCGCCCTCGTCGCGGGAGCCGTTCATCACCATGC
>NZ_RSEC01000054.1 GCF_003937945.1 Amycolatopsis eburnea | reverse complement strand
GGATCGTGCCGAGGAGGATGACTCTGCTCGGGAGGAGGCCGAGGCTGACGATGCGCAGGATGATGCGGATCGGCGTGCCGAGGAGGATGACTCTGCTCGGGAGGAGGCCGAGGACGGCGATGCGCAGGATGATGCGGATCGTGCCGAGGAGGATGACTCTGCTCGGGAGGAAGCCGAGGACGGCGATGCGCAGGACGATGCGGATCGTGCCGAGGAGGATGACTCTGCTCGGGAGGA
>NZ_RSEC01000053.1 GCF_003937945.1 Amycolatopsis eburnea | reverse complement strand
CCGTTCCCTGATGGCGCTGGCCATGCTCGCCCTCGGCGGTCACCGACCCGACCTCCCAGGCCGGTGACCACCCACAGATCAATACGAAGAGCCCGTTAAGGCCACCTTACGGGCGTCAGACGCCCGTAAGGTGGCCTTAACGGCACCACGGATCAGGCGTCGAGTTCGGCCAGCAGGGTTTCGATGTCCTCGCGCTGGGCTGCCGCTTCCTCCGGCAGCCGGGCCAGTGCCGCGGTCAGCACCTCGCGGGCTTCCGACACCTTGCCCAGGTCGCGCCACAACCGTCCACTGAGGACGTCCGCCGCGACCGCCGGGCCCTCGGCGTCCATGGCCCGCAAGGCTTCCGCCGCCGCCGTGGCGCGGGGGAGTGCCTCCGCCGGACGGTCCAAATTGGCCAGCAGGCGGGCGGCGTCGTACGCCGCGAAGGCGCGCTCCCACTCGAAGTGCGGCCCCTCGCCCGTCACGGCGTCCGCTTCGGCCAGCGCTTCCTCCGCACGCGCGGGCTCGCCGGCCCACAGCCACGACAGCGCCGCCCGGCGCCGGTTGCGCAGCTCCTCCGGCGGCAGTCCGGCCGTGTGGAACCGCGCCGCCGCGGCCGCGAAATCCGCCGCCGCTTCCGCGTCCCGGTCCAGCCGGTCGAGGACCTCCGCGCGGGATTCGGTCGCCTGCCCCGCGGCGGCCTCGTTGCCCAGCGCCGCGAAGTGCCCGGCGGACGCGGCGAACAGCTCCGCCGCCTGGACTTCGCGGTCCAGCTCCTGGCACGCCCTCGCCAGCAGGTACCGGCCGCGCGCCAGCTCGTGGCCCACCTCGGCCCGCTCCAGGACCGCCTCCGCGTCCTCGATCGCTTCGGCCGCCTCTTCCGGACGGCCGGCGTCCAGCGCCGCGGCCGCGAACTCGACCCGTGTGACCGCCGCGTCCACGTCGGCGCCGAGCGCGGCGAAGTCGGCCACGGCCGCCCGGAACGCGGTGGCGGCGTCCTCGGGACGTCCGAGGTCGTTCGCCAGGTGCCCGCGCACCTGCTGCAGCTGGGCCCGCGTCGACACGTCGGTGCCCGGGTCGATCGCCGTCGCCTCGGCGAACGCCGCTTCCCGGTCGCCGAGGCCGGCGCGGAACCGGACGCCCAGCAGCCGGGCGTTCGCGGTCCGCTCGACCGCCCCGATCTCCGCGTACCGCGCGGCGGCCGCGGTCACCAGCTCGATCGCGCCCGGCAAGTCACCCTGGTTCGCCACCACCAGCGCCCGGCGTTCCAGCCACGCCCCCGTGAGTTCGGGGGTGGCGCGCACCGGGTCGCCGGCCCGGTCGAGGACCGCCGCGGTGGCGTCGAGGTCCTGCCGGGCGAAGTGCAGCACCGCCAGCCGCAGCAGGGCGCGGGCGTGGTCGGCGGGCTCGCCGATGGCCTCGAGCCGCGCAGCCGACGCCTCCAGCTCGGCGGCCGCGTCGGGGCGGTCCCCGGCCAGTGCCGCGAACAGGATTTCCTTGCCGCGCGCGGCTTCCGCCCCGACGGCGTCGCCGGCTTCCTCGAACAGCGCGGCCGCCCGCGCGAAGCCGCGGCTCGCGGCGGCGAGGTCGCCGGGCACCTCGGCGTCGGCCGCCGCGGTCACCCGCCGGGCCCGCAGCGTCCCCGCCGGTTCCGGGCACACCTCGTCGAACCGCGCCCAGACGGCGTCGGGCGAGCGGCCCAGCCGTGCCTCCTGCTCGCCGAGGTCGGCCAGCTCCTCCGGCGAATCCGGGTAGACGACGGCGGGCGCGGGAGCCGGCGCCGGCGCGGCGGTTCCGGACAGCGGCAGGTGCTCGACGAGCGGTTCGGCGGCGAGCACCGCGCGGACCCGGTCGCTCTGCTCGGCCGTGCCGTTGCGCGCGTCGAACCGCGCGGCGATGGCCAGCGCGCGGTCCGCCAGCTCGGCGCGCAGCTCCGCCACCGTGGTCGTGCCGCCCGCGCGGCGCACCGGCGCGTCGCCGTGGCCGCCTTCGGCCACCAGCCGCAGGTTCAGCGCGGCCGCGGCGGCGAACTCCTGCTCCGCGTACGGCGTCGGCGGCGCGTCGAGCCAGCCGAGGTGCCGCTCGACGAGGTCGAGCCCGCGCGCGTGGTTCCCGGTGAGCGCGCAGAACGCGACGTGGGTGGCGATCGACTGCAGCTGCGCGGGATCGTGCCGCATCGCCCGGTACGCGCGGCGGTGCGCCTGGACGGCGTCGTCGTACCGTCCGATGTGGACGTACGGGAGCAGCAGCTCGGTCAGGATGTGCTGCGGCTGCTCGACGCAGCTGAACTGCCCGCCCAGCACCGGCTCGGCCACTTCGGCGGCGTCGGCGTACCGGCCGAGCCACGCCAGGTGCGCGACCTTGTCGCTCGGCTCGCAGCCGACGCAGTCGGACATCGGGCCGCGCGGCGCGGCCGACCACAGCCGGTACTGCTCGGCGGCGGTTTCGCGGTCGCCGACGTGCCGGGCCAGCACGGCGCGGTACTGGTGCACCGGGTTCATCGAGTACCCGGCCGTGCGGTAGCGGCGTTCCATGTCGTCGAGCACGGCCCGGGTCCGCTCGAGCGGCACCTCGGGGAAGGTCGCCATCGACCCGGCCATGAACTTGAAGTACCAGTGCAGGTCGTGGGTCCAGCGCGGGTCGGCCTCGCCGCGGTCGTGCACCGCCAGGCACCACGCGAACGGCACGAACGCCTTCGCGGGCTCGCCGCCCTGCTGGTAGGCGCTGGTGAGGAAGATCCGGGCGCCGAAGCGCAGCTCGGGCGAGCCGAGCGCGTCGGCCTCCCGGAGCCCGGCTTCGAGCGCGGCGATCTGGGCGCGGCCGCGCGGCAGGCGCTCGGCGGCCCACAGCCGGTCCCACACCTCCTGCTCGCCGGCGGTGGGGGTGGTCATCGGGTCTCCTCTTCGGGGACGGCCTGCTCCAGCAGGCCGAGGAACGAACGGTTCAGCAGCGCGGCGTCGGCCGGCCGGATCGGGTGCCTGCCGAACAGCAGGGCCTGCCCGTAGAGCGATTCGACGGCCAGCCCGAGCAGCGTGTCGTCCCGCAGCAGGCTGATCCGCCGCACCAGCGGGTTGCGGTGGTTGAGCACCAGCTGCGGGCGGTCGTCGGCCGGCTTCTCGAACGCCGAGAGCACGCCCGCCCACAGCTCGTCGACCTGGTCCTTGGTGGCCCGCAGCTCGCCGGCGAACGCGGCGGCCCGATCCAGCAGGTAGAGCACCGGCAGGCTCGACGGCTGGAACTCGCGCAGCACGACCTCGCAGCCCAGCCGGTCGAGGTGGCGCTGCGCGGCCGCGACGAACGGCCGGGTGGCGAGCGCGGTGGCGCTGTCGAGCTCGGCGAACGCCGTGGTGAGGTCGCTCGGGTCGAGCCGGGTCACCACCAGGTCCGGTTCGAGCGCCCGCATCCGCTCGGCCAGCTCGCTGTCGTAGGTGTAGCCGCCGTTGATCACGGCGATGTCCTGCGCCGCCGCGACGCCGGCCAGCTGCTGGAACTCGTCGGAGGTGGCGCAGTAGCGCAGCAGCCCGTAGCGGCCGCGGAACTCGGCCATGGTCATCCGGCCGACGTTGGTCTCCAGCGGCCACCACTGCTCGACCAGCCGCAGCATCTCGTCGTCGTGCAGGGCGAGCGCCTTGACGCCGAGGTGGTGGATGCCGAGGAACCGGTTCAGCCGGTCGGGCGCGGTCCGCGCCAGCCCGGCGAGCCAGCCGCGCAGCCGGTCGCCGAGCGCTTCGCGCGCCGACTCCAGCTGGCCGTCGTCGTAGAGCGCTTCCCGGCTCGCCGTCGGCCGCAGCTCGCCCGCGTCGACGACGCAGCGGGCGAAGAACGCCCAGTCCGGCAGCAGCCCCGGCGCGTTCTCCGCGAGCAGCATCCGCTTGAGGTAGACGCGGTGGCCGCCGTGCTCGGCCGGGCTGGCCGGGAACGGCAGCACGTACGCCACGCCGGTCAGCCCGGCGGCGGGCACGTCCAGGTCGACGACGTCGAACGGCGTGAAGCCCAGGGTGTCCTGCGCGTAGCCGACCAGGTCGGCCTGCCGCTGCCCGGGCGCGCGGTCGTCGCGGGCCCACGGCACGGGCGTGGTGACCGGCCTGCCGTCGACGGTGATCCCGAACGGCAGCATCGAGCCGTACAGCGTGGCCAGCTCGGCGACGGTCTCGGGGACGAACCACTGCTCGGCGCCGGGGCGCGCGTCGAGGGTCACCGTGGTGCCCGGCTCGTCCCGTTCGCCCGGCCCGATCGCGTACGTGCCGTCGGAGCGGCCGGTCCACGCGACGGCCGGGCCGCCGTCCACCGACCGCGTCACGACGCGCACCTCGTCGGCGACGAGGAACGCCGAGAGCAGCCCGATCCCGAACTGGCCGAGGAACTCGTGGCGCTGGAAGCCCAGTTCGTCCCTTTTGGAGCTTCGCCCGATCGTGGCGAGCAGCTCGTGCACCTGGGCTTCGGTCAGGCCGATCCCGGTGTCGGTGACGCGCAGGACGCCTTCGCCGACCTCGACCGCGATCTCCGCGGGCGCGCCGGGCTCCCGCGCACGGCGGGCGGTCACCGCGTCGACGGCGTTCTGCAGCAGCTCCCGCACGTACACGCGCGGGCTGGAGTAGAGGTGGCGGCTGAGGAGGTCGACGACCCCGCGAAGGTCCACCTGGAAAGTGCGGCTCACCGTGAAAAGTTCCCCCGTGGTTTCCGGCCGCGAACCCTCTCGGCGGCACGCGGTCATGCTAACGGGGGATCGCCGCGGCGGTCGCGTTCGTTTCCCGACGCCCCTCCTGACAACCGGGTTGCGCGAGGCGGTTAACCTGGTACCAGCACGGCGTCGATCCGGCCATCACCGGGGAGCCTCCGGAAGAACCGAGCTTCACCGCTCTCAGTAGAACCGGACGGGTGCGGCCCGTGACAGCCGCCGAACGAAGCGGCCCGCGAGAGCGGGCAAGCGGGGTGGTACCGCGGAACGCCGCCAGGCGTCTCGTCCCCGTGTGGACAGCAGTCCGTACGAGCGCGACGAACCGAGGAGCACCCGGATGTACCCCCAGGCCCAGCTGAACGACGGTGCGGGAGTCCCGTCGCAGCCGTCCTTCCCCGAGCTGGAGAAGCAGGTCCTCGCCTACTGGGAGACGGACCGGACGTTCCAGGCGACCATCGACGCGCGCCCGGCGGGCGAGCACGGCGACAACGAGTACGTCTTCTACGACGGCCCGCCGTTCGCCAACGGCCTGCCGCACTACGGCCACCTGCTCACCGGGTACGTCAAGGACCTGGTGCCGCGCTACCAGACGATGAAGGGCCGCAAGGTCGAGCGCCGCTTCGGCTGGGACACCCACGGCCTGCCCGCCGAGCTCGAGGCCATGCGCCAGCTCGGCATCACCGAGACGTCCGAGATCGAAGAGATGGGCATCGCGAAGTTCAACGCGGCTTCGCAGGAGTCCGTGCTGCGCTACACCGACGAGTGGCGCGAGTACGTCACGCGCCAGGCGCGCTGGGTCGACTTCGACAACGACTACAAGACCCTCGACGTCACGTACATGGAGTCGGTGCTCTGGGCGTTCAAGCGCCTGTGGGA
Source organism: Amycolatopsis eburnea (assembly GCF_003937945.1). Classification (GTDB taxonomy): domain Bacteria; phylum Actinomycetota; class Actinomycetes; order Mycobacteriales; family Pseudonocardiaceae; genus Amycolatopsis; species Amycolatopsis eburnea. Next base: position 219,500 of record NZ_RSEC01000053.1, on the reverse strand, counting down.
CAAGGGACTCGTCTACGAGGGCTACCGCGTCCTGCCCTACTGCTGGCGCGACGCGACGCCGCTGTCCAACCACGAGCTGGGCATGGACGCCGACGTCTACCGCAACCGCCAGGACCCGGCCGTCACCGTCGGCTTCCGGCTGCAGGGCAACGACAACGACCTCGACGGCACCTACCTGCTCATCTGGACGACGACGCCGTGGACCCTGCCGTCGAACCTCGCCACGGCCGTGCACCCGGACGTCGACTACGTCGTCGTCGAGCACGACGGCAAGCGGTTCCTGCTCGCCGAAGCGCGCGTCGCCGCGTACGAGCGTGAACTCGGCGAAGAGCCCGCGGTCGTCGCGCGCTACACCGGCGCGCAGCTGCTCGGTACCCGGTACGCGCCGCCGTTCCCGTACTTCACCGGCACCGAGAACGCGCACCAGGTCCTCGCCGCCGACTACGTCACCACCGACGACGGCACCGGGATCGTGCACATCGCGCCGGCCTACGGTGCTGACGACAAGGTCGTCACCGACGCCGCCGGCATCCCGCCGGTGACGCCGGTCGACGCGCACGGCAAGTTCGACGCCACCGTGCCGGACTACGAGGGCCAGCAGGTCTTCGACGCCAACCCGAACATCGTGCGGGACCTCAAGAACGGCACGGGTTCGGCGGCGCAGCAGGGCGCTGTGCTGCTGCGGCACGAGACCTACGACCACTCCTACCCGCACTGCTGGCGCTGCCGGAACCCGCTGATCTACCGCGCGGTCTCGTCGTGGTTCGTCGCGGTGACGCAGTTCAAGGACCGGATGGTCGAGCTGAACCAGCAGATCACCTGGTACCCGGAGAACGTCAAGGACGGGCAGTTCGGGAAGTGGCTGGAGAACGCCATCGACTGGTCGATCTCCCGCAACCGGTACTTCGGCACGCCGATCCCGGTGTGGCAGTCCGACAACCCCGAGTACCCGCGCACCGACGTCTACGGCTCGCTCGACGAGCTGGAGGCGGACTTCGGCGTGCGGCTGGACAACCTGCACCGGCCCTACATCGACGAGCTGACCCGGCCGAACCCGGACGACCCGACCGGGCAGTCGACCATGCGCCGCGTGCCGGACGTCCTCGACGTCTGGTTCGACTCCGGCTCGATGCCCTACGCCCAGGTGCACTACCCGTTCGAGAACGCCGACTGGTTCGAGCACCACTACCCGAGCGACTTCATCGTCGAGTACATCGGGCAGACCCGTGGCTGGTTCTACCTGCTGCACGTGCTCGCGACGGCGCTGTTCGACCGGCCGGCGTTCCGCACCTGCGTCTCGCACGGCATCGTGCTGGGCTCGGACGGCCAGAAGATGTCCAAGTCGCTGCGCAACTACCCGGACGTCAACGAGGTCTTCGAGCGCGACGGCTCCGACGCCATGCGCTGGTACCTGATGGCGAGCCCGATCCTGCGCGGCGGCAACCTCGTCGTCACCGACAAGGGCATCCGCGACGCCGTCCGCCAGGCCGTGCTGCCGCTGTGGAACTCGTACTACTTCCTCGCGCTGTACGCGAACGCCGAAGGCGTGGAAGGCCAGTGGCGCACGGATTCGCCGAACGTGCTCGACCGGTACGTCCTGGCGAAGACGCACGAGCTGGTCACCGACGTCGAGTACGCGATGGACAGCTACGACGTCGCGGGCGCGTGCCAGACCGTGCGGGACTTCCTCGAGGTACTGACCAACTGGTACGTGCGCCGCTCGCGGGACCGCTTCTGGGCCGGCGACAAGGACGCGATCGACACGCTGCACACCGTGCTCGAGGTGACTTCGCGGGTGGCGGCGCCGCTGCTGCCGCTGACCACCGAGGTCGTCTGGCGCGGCCTGACCGGTGGCCGTTCGGTGCACCTGACCGACTGGCCGAACGCGCTCGACCTGCCCGCGGACGCGGCGCTGGTCACCGCGATGGACCGGGTGCGGCAGGTGGCGTCGTCGGCGCTGTCGCTGCGCAAGGCGAACAAGCTGCGCGTGCGGCTGCCGCTGTCGTCGCTGGTCGTGGCGGCCGAGGACGCTGCTTCGCTGGAGCCGTTCGCCGACATCCTGCGCGACGAGGTGAACGTCAAGGCGGTCGAGCTGACCACCGACGTCGCCGCGCACGGCGGGTTCGAGGTCGCGGTGAACGCCCGTGCGGCCGGGCCGCGGCTGGGCAAGGACGTCCAGACGGTGATCAGGGCCGTCAAGGCGGGCGACTGGTCGCTGCAGGGCGGCACCGTGGTCGCGGCCGGGATCACGCTGCAGGAGGGCGAGTTCGACCGCAGGTTGGTCGCCAAGGGCGGCGGCGCGGCGGCGGAGCTGCCGGGCGGGTCCGGGCTGGTCCTGCTCGACACCGAGGTGACGCCGGAGCTGGCGTCCGAAGGCGTGGTCCGCGACCTGGTCCGGGTCGTGCAGCAGGCCCGCCGCGACGCCGGGCTCGACGTCGCGGACCGGATCGCGCTGACCGTCGACGCCCCGGACGACGTCGTCGAGGCGGCCCGGCGGCACGAGGAGTTCCTGGCCTCGGAGACGCTGGCGACGTCGGTGGCGCACGAGCCGGTGGGCGCGGGCTTCGCCGGCGCGGTCGGCGAAGGCACGAAGGTGACGGTTTCGGTCGCGAAGGCCTGACGAACCGTCGTGGGTGGCCGGTAGGATCGGCCGGTCACCCACGGCGGTGGCGTTCCTTGGGGGAGGGGATACCGGGATGAGTCCTGGCAAGAGACGCGGGATCCTGATCGGCGGCGCGCTGCTGGTCGTCGTGGTCGTGGTGGCGGCGTTCTTCGTGCTGAACAGCGGGAACTCGGCGCCGACGGCGGAAGCCGGGGCGACCTCGGTCGAGCGGCCGGGCGCGGTCGACCCGCAGTCGGCGATCACCGAGTACGTCCAGGACCTGACCGAGAACAACCCCGACGCGGCGGCCCGGCTGACCGACGACAACGCGGCGGCCGCGGTGGCGCTGCGGGACGCGCGGAACACGCTGAACCCGAAGTCGGTCGTCGCCAAGCTGACGCTCCTGCAGCCGACGCCGGCCGGGGCGAAGACGACCGGCGGGACGTTCTCGATGGCGTGGTCCCTCAAGAGCGGCGTGTGGAGCTACGACGTCCCGTTCCAGCTCGCGCAGGCCGGCGGGAAGTGGCTCGTGCACTGGGCGCCGTCGTTGCTGCACCCGAAGCTGGAGGCGGGCCAGCGGCTGGTGGTCAGCACCGCCGCGACGGACACCACGGCGGTCGCCGACCGCGACGGCAAGCCGTTGCTCATCGCCGGGGCGGGCGGGATGCGGACGGCCGAAGGCAACCCGGCGCCGCTGCTGCGTTCGGCGCTCACCGGGCAGGTCACCGCCGCCGCGGGCAGCGGGTTCGCCGTCCAGCGCGTCGACACCAGCGGGAAGAGCCTGGAAACGCTGTTCGGCAAGCAGGCCGAGGACGGGGCCAAGCCGCTCACGGCGAGCTTGAGCCTGGCCGCGCAGAACGCCGCGCAGGCCGCGGTCGACGGCTACGCGGGGTCGGCCATGCTGGTCGCGCTCGACACCGGCTCGGGCGACATCCTCGCCGTCGCCCAGAACGCGGCCGCCGGGAACTCCCCGAAGGCGCTCAGCGGCCTGTACGAGCCCGGTTCGTCGTTCAAGATCGCGACGTCCGTGGCGGCGGTCCAGCAGAGCGGGCTCAACGCGGGGTCACCCGTCGACTGCCCCGGCGTCGCGACGATCGGCACGCGCACGGTGCGCAACGAGGGCTTCGAGCTGGGCGCGACCACCCTGCAGACGGCGTTCGCGCGGTCCTGCAACACGACGTTCGGGCAGCTCGCGCTGGCGCTGCCGGCGGACGGGCTGAAGAAGGCGGCGGACGAGCTCGGGCTCAACGCCGACTACGAGATCCCCGGCATCAAGACCGAGCTGGGCAAGGTCGAGCCGGCGGCGAGCAAGGACGAGCAGGTCGAAGACGGCTTCGGCCAGGGCCGCATCCAGGCCAGCGCCCTCGGCGGCGCGGTGATGGCCGCGACCGTGGCGGCGGGCAAGGCGATCACGCCGAGGCTGTGGCACGACCTGCCGACCACGGTCGTCAAGGGCTACACCCCGCCGCCCGGGGCGGTGCTCGGCGAGGTCCGGAAGCTGATGCGCGCGGTGGTGACCAGCGGCACCGGCCGGGCCGCGGCGGGCGCCGGGACGGTGTTCGGCAAGACGGGCACGGCCCAGTTCGGCGACGGCTCCAACGCGACGGGCTGGTTCGTCGGGTACCGGGGGAGCGTGGCGTTCGCGGTGGTGCTGGAGAACTCCAACGACTCGGGCCCCGCGGTCACCCTGGCAGCAAAGTTCCTGAAGGCGCTCTAAGCGTCGCTTTCACGTGAAAGCTACGCCCCCAGGTGGGCGCTTTCACGTGAAAGCGACGCTTCGGCGGGGGCCGAAGGGTGGGGCTCGTACCGTGGGGGCATGGAGACGATCGCGCTCGCCGAGGTCGCCGCGGTGCTCGCCGACCCGAGCCGGGCCACCATGTGCCTCGCGCTGCTCGACGGGCGGGCCTGGACGGTCGGCGAACTCGCGAAAGCGGCCGGGATCGCGCTCTCGACCGCCAGCGAGCACGTCACCCGGCTGAGCGACGCCGGGTTCGTCGCCCGGGTCAAGCAGGGCCGGGCCAGCTACGTGCGGATCGCCGACCCGCGCGTGGCCGAGCTGATCGAGCACCTGGCCCAGCACGCCGAACACCGGCCGGTCACCGGGCTGAAGGCGTCGCTGCGGGTGAAGCGCCTCGGCTTCGCGCGGACCTGCTACGACCACCTCGCCGGCGTCCTCGGCGTCGCCCTCCGCGACGGCATGCTGGCGACCGGGCTGGTCGACACCGCCGGCGGCCTGACGCTGACCGCCCGCGGCCGCGAGGTCCTGGCCGGCCTCGGCGTCCCGGTCGCCGCCGGGCGGCGGGCGCTGCTGCGCGACTGTCTCGATTGGACGGAGCGCCGCGACCACCTCGCCGGCGCGCTCCCCGCGGCCCTGCTGGACCGCGCCGTCGACGCCGGCTGGGTCGCCCGTGACGGGCACCGCGCGGTGAAGGTCCTCCCGGCGGCACGGCAGCCGTTCGCGGCGCTCGGCGTCGAACTCGGGGCGCTCGGCGGTCCTTAACACACCGGCCGTCCGGCGCGCGGCAGCGGTACACGAACGTGTTAACCCGGTCGCTTCACTATTCTGAGTGCCCCACGGCACTCGGGAGGGAGGCGGCATGGACCAGCTTCCCGTGCTGCTCGGCGTCGGCGGCGTCGTGCTCCTGGCCTCCGTGCTCGCCGTGCGGGTCTCGATCCGGCTCGGCCTGCCCTCGCTGCTGCTCTACCTCGCGATGGGCGTGCTGCTGGGCGAAGCCGGCTTCGGCATCCGGTTCGACAGCCCCGAACTGACCCAGTCGCTCGGCCTCGCCGCGCTCGTCATGATCCTCGCCGAAGGCGGGCTGACCACGCGCTGGTCGGCGGTGAAACCCGCGCTGGGCATCGGCATCGCACTGTCCACAGTGGCCGTGGTGGTGAGCGTCGCGGTCACCGGCGCGGCCCTGCACTGGCTGCTGGGCCTCGACTGGCGGATCGCGCTGCTGTGGGGCGCGGTGCTCGCGTCCACCGACGCGGCCGCGGTGTTCTCCGTGCTGCGTTCGGCCGGGATCGGCAAACGGCTCACCGGCGCGCTCGAACTCGAGTCGGGTATCAACGACGCGCCGGCGTACATCGCCGTCGTCGTGCTGGCCGAGGGCACCACTGTGGACTGGTCGCTGCCGCTGCTCGCGGTCTACGAACTCGGCGCGGGCCTGGCCATCGGCCTCGCGTTCGGCTGGCTCGGCGGGATCGCGCTGCGCCGCGCCGCGCTGCCGGCGACCGGCCTGTACCCGCTGGCGACGGTCGCGGTGTGCGTCGTGGCGTACTCGTCCGGCCAGCTGGCGCACGCGTCCGGGCTGCTCGCCACGTACGTCGCCGCGCTGGTGCTCGGCAATTCGCGACTGCCGCACCGCTCGGACACGCTCTCCTTCGCTGAGGGGCTGGGCTGGCTGGCGCAGATCGGGCTGTTCGTGCTGCTCGGCCTGTTCGCCTCGCCGGGCCGCCTGCTCGACGCGATCGTCCCCGGCCTGGTCGCGGGCGCGGTGGTGCTGCTGCTGGCGCGGCCGATCTCGGTGGTGCTGTCGATGCTGCCGTTCCGCCTGCCGTGGCGGGAACAGGCGTTCCTGTCGTGGGCCGGCCTGCGCGGCGCGGTGCCGATCGTGCTCGCGATGATCCCGCTGTCCCAAGGGGTGCCCGGCGCGCAACGGCTGGTCGACGCGGTCTTCGTCCTGGTCATCGTGCTGACGCTGCTGCAGGGCACGACCCTCGGCCCGCTCGCGCGCTTGCTGGGCCTGGCGAAGAAGTCCGAGGCCCACGAGATCGAGGTCGACTCGGCCCCGCTGGACGAACTCGGCGCGGAACTGCTCCAGGTGCGCATCCAGCCCGGCTCGAAACTGCACGGCGTGTACCTGTCCGAGCTGAGGCTCCCCATCGGAGCGACGGTCAGCCTGGTCGTCCGCGACGGCGCGGGCTTCACCCCGCAGAAGACGAGCCGGTTGCAGGAGCACGACCAGCTGCTGGTGGTCACGACGTCGGTCGTGCGGGATTCGGTCGAGCGGCGGCTGCGCGCGGTGGACCGGGCCGGGCGGTTGGCGCGGTGGAAGGGCGAATCGGGTCGCTGAGCCGGCCCGGTCCGCCCAGCACGAAGCTCACAAAAATCTCACTTGATCTTCCCTCTTTACCCCTTTTGGCTTAACGTGCGCTCATTCGAATGGGCGAACATCAAGTCAAAGGGGTACCCAGAGTGACGAACCTGCGCAGGGTGGCCGCGGCCCTCATGATCACCGCCGCTCTCGGGCTGCTCTCCACCCCGGCCGCGACCGCCGAAGTGGCCCCGTTCCCGGCCCTCGCTCTGCCCTTCAAGGCGGGCCAGCAGGTCTACTCCGCGGGCATCCACTCCGACGACGGCAGCACCGGTGTCAAGAACGCCATCGACTTCAGCCCCGCCGACCGCACCGTGCGCGCGCCGCTCGCCGGCACCGTGCACCTGCAGCACTGCGCGGGCGGCGACTGGGTGACCATCGACCACGCGGGCGGCTGGCGCACCGGCTACTACCACATGGAAGGCATCAAGGTCACCGACGGTGAGCACGTCGAGGCCGGCACCGAACTCGGCTCGACCGGCAACGCGCTCCCGTGCGGCGGCACCAGCACGGGCGCCCACGTGCACTTCACCCTCTGGACCCTCCCGGACGCCCCGGCGGCGAACTGGGACGGCCTCGCGTTCGGCGCCGTCTCGACCACCCTCGCCACCGCGTACGGCGAGCCGGTCGACGGCAAGTCCCTGGGTGGCTGGCGGTTCGCCGCGGGCGCCGAGCAGTACGGGGGCACCGCGACGCACCTCGCGGACAACGCGGTCACCGCGCTGCCGGGGCGGTTCCGCGCCAAGCCCTGAGCCTGTGAGCGGCGTCTCAGAATGTGAGGCGGGGGTTGGCCGGCCGGCGCGTTTTCGGTTACCTTCTGTGCCAGGTCATGAGTGCCAGCGCGAAGCCCCGGCTTGCTGGCCGGCAACCCTCCTACCGCGGTGGGGTGCCCCGGGTGAAGACCGGGCCGGTCGCGTCCCGCGACGGGCAAGCGCGGGCCCCTCGCCGGGGTCCCCCGGACCGCCGAGGAGGCACCCGATGACTCTCGCCATCGACCGCACCAGCGTCACCGCTCACCCCGCGAAGACCGTCGAAACCGGTGCGCCGCAAGGCATCCCCACGGTCGCCGGTGCGGCGCTGCGGGTCCCGCTCGTCACCGGGGAAACCGTCGGCTACGCGAACCTCGACCACGCGGCGAGCGCTCCCTGCCTCGACGCCGTCCGCGCCAAGGTCGACGAGTTCCTGCCCTGGTACGCCAGCGTCCACCGCGGCGCCGGCTTCGCCTCCCAGGTCTCCACCAAGCTCTACGAGCGCACCCGCGACGTCCTGCGCCGGTTCGTCGACGCCCGCCGGACCGACACCGTCGTCTTCACCCGCAACACCACCGATTCCTTCAACCTCCTCGCGCGCAGCCTGCCGCGGCACACCACCGTCGTCGTCTTCGACACCGAGCACCACGCCGCGCTGCTGCCGTGGCAGGGCCCGAACGTCCGGCGGATCCCGACCCCGCGCACGCGCCTCGCCGCGGTGTCCGCTGTGGACGAAGCGCTCGCGGACTCCCCGCAGGGGCCCCGGCTCGTGGTCGTCACCGGAGCGTCCAATGTGACCGGTGAGCTGCTCCCGGTGGCCGAGATCGCCGCAGTGGCGCGGAAGCACGGCGCGCGCGTCGCCCTCGACGCCGCGCAGCTCGCGCCGCACCGCCGGATCTCGATCCGGGAGATGGACGTCGACTACGTCGCCATCTCCGGCCACAAGCTGTACGCGCCCTTCGGCGCGGGCGCGCTGATCGGCCGCGCCGACTGGCTGCGCGCCGCCCGCCCGTACCTCGCCGGCGGCGGGGCCACCAAGCTCGTCACCGAAGACGCCGTCGTGTGGAACGACGGGCCGGAGCGCCACGAAGCCGGTTCGCCCAACACCGTCGGCGTGTACGCGCTCGGCGTCGCGTGCGAGACCCTCTCCCGCGACTGGGACGCCGTCGTCGCGCACGAGCAGGCCCTGCTCGCCCGGCTGCGCAAGGGCCTCGAAAGCATCCCGGGCTGCGCCGAACTGCGGCTGTTCGACGCGCCGGTCGACCGCGTCGGCACGGTCAGCTTCACCGTCGCCGGGTTCGACCCGGGCTGGCTCGCGGCGGTGCTGTCCGCCGAATACGGCATCGGCGTGCGCGACGGCGCGTTCTGCGCCCACATCGCGGCCAAGCGCCTCATCGCCGTCGCCGGTGGCGAAGGGCAGCAGGCCATCCGCGTCAGCCTCGGCCTGGGCAGCACCGAAGAGCACGTCGACCGCGTGCTGCTGGCGCTGCGCCGGATCGTCGCGCGCGGGGCGGACTGGGAGTACGCGAAGGTGGACGGCCGCTGGGCCCCGGTCGGCGACCCGCGGGAGCTCCCGCCGTTCTGCTGAGCGCTAGCCTGGCCCGATGGGGAGAGGGCCGCGCTTCTGGTTTCCGCTGGCACTGCTGGGATTCGCGCAGATCGGCCTGGCGGTGGTGCGGCTGCTGTCCCGCCGCAGCCCGGCCGAGGGCGACTCGGTGAACCTCGTCTTCGGTCCGCTGGAGCAGCAACTCGGCACCGGCGGCGTCGGCGGCACGGGCTACCCGGCGCCGCAGTTCCTCACCCAGGACACCTACTCCGCGGCGGGCGCGGGGCTGCCGGCCGGCCCGGCCTGGCTCGTCGCGCTCGGCGTGGTCCTCGCCGGCACCGCCGTCTGGTACTGGTTCGCGGTGCGGCCCGTGCACCGCGGGCGGTTCGTGCTCGGCGTGGTCGCCGCGCTGCTCGCCGTCCCGCTGCTCGACCTGGTCGGGTCCTGGCAGTTCCGGCTCGGCGACGGCCTGCGCGGCCCGTTGCTGGCCACGCTCGGCCTGCTGGTGCTCGCCGCGTACGAGCGCAGCGTGCTCGTCCTGGTCACCGCGGCCCTGTTCGCGGTCTTCGCCGTGGTGCTTTCGGCGGACCTCGTGGGCGTCCTGCTCGCGGCGATCGTCCTGCTCGCCGCCGCCTTCGCCGCGCTCCTGCGGCACCGCCGCGACACCGCCTGACCAGCGCCGTGGACAATGGACCGGTGAGCACCGAGCCCAGCCGTTCCGAACCCGACACCGCCGCGCCCGAAGAAGCGGTGCCCGACGAGGCGGCCGACGCCCCGGAGAACCCCGAGGTCCCGGCGAAACCGCTGCTGCCGAAGCGGCGGGTCGGCTGGGTGTTCGCGGTCGCCGTCGTGTTCTGGGCGATCGACCTGGTGACGAAGAACCTGGTCACCGCCAACCTGGAGGGCAAGGAGCCGGTCAAGATCCTCGGCGGCCTCATCTACCTGCAGGTGATCCGCAACCCCGGTGCCGCGTTCTCGATGGCCACCGGCATGACGTGGGTGCTGGCGCTGGTCGCGCTCGCCGTCGTCATCGCGATCATCTGGCTGTCGCGGCGGCTGCGCTCGATCGGCTGGGCGATCGGCCTCGGGCTCGTGCTCGCCGGCGCCACCGGCAACCTGACCGACCGCATCTTCCGCGCGCCCGGCGGGCTGCAGGGCCACGTCGTCGACTTCATCTCGGCGTTCGCGCCCAACGGCAAGGGCTTCGCGATCTTCAACATCGCCGACTCGGCGATCTGCGTCGGCGGCGCGCTCATCGTGCTGCTGTCCCTGCTGGGCAAGGACTACGACGGCACGTCGACCAAGGACAAGAAGAAGCAGGAGGACCCGGCGTGAGCTCGCGGATGCTCCCGGTGCCCGACGGGCTCGACGGGATGCGGGTCGACGCCGGCCTCGCCAAGCTGCTCGGCCTCTCCCGCACGGTCGTCGCGGAGCTGGCCGAAGCCGGTGACGTGCTGCTCGACGGCCGTCCCGCGGGCAAGTCCGACCGGCTCACCGGCGGCGGCCTCCTGGAGATCACGCTGCCGGAGCCGTCGAACCCGGTCGAGGTCGTCGCCGAGCCGGTCGAAGGCATGCAGATCCTCCACGACGACGACGACATCGTCGTGATCTCGAAGCCGGTCGGCGTCGCGGTGCACCCGAGCCCGGGCTGGACCGGCCCGACGGTGGTCGGCGGCCTCGCGGCGGCCGGCCTGCGCATCGCGACGTCGGGCGCGGCCGAGCGCCAGGGCGTCGTGCACCGCCTCGACGCGGGCACCACCGGCGTGATGGTGGTGGCCAAGAGCGAGCACGCGTACACGGTGCTGAAGCGGGCGTTCAAGGAGCGCACGGTCGACAAGGGCTACCACGCGATCGTCCAGGGCCACCCGGACCCGACGCGCGGCACGATCGACGCCCCGATCGACCGCCACCCGCGCCACGACTACAAGTTCGCGGTCGTCCAGGGCGGCCGCCCGAGCGTGACGCACTACGAGGTCGTCGAGGCGTTCCGGGCGGCGTCGCTGGCGCACATCAAGCTCGAAACCGGGCGCACGCACCAGATCCGCGTCCACTTCTCGGCGCTGCGCCACCCCTGCGTCGGCGACCTGACGTACGGCGCGGACCCGGTGCTGGCCCGCCACCTCGGCCTGAGCCGGCAGTGGCTGCACGCGAAGACGCTGGCGTTCGCGCACCCGGCGGACGGCCGCTGGGTCGAGTTCGAGTCCGAGTACCCGGACGACCTGGCGAACGCGCTGAAGATCCTGCAGGACGAGAGCTACTAGTCCGCTGGGCCGGACGCCATGAACGACCCTTTCATCTCGTCCGGCGAGGTGAAAGGGTCGTTCACTACGTCCCGGGCCAGGGTCCGGCACAGTGGCGGCGCTCGCTCGACGGAGCCATGTGGCGCGACTTGCCGAGACCCTGTCACCTCTGCGCGGCCCGCCCGGCGCGCGTTTCCGAGGGCCGGACGCCATGAACGACCCTTTCATCTCGTCCGGCGAGGTGAACGACTCTTTCATGTCGTCGCGGGCCCCCGCTGCTAGTCCTCGATCGACCAGGTCAGCGTGCGCTCGTCCGGCTCCGGCCGGGGGCTCCACCGGACCGACACCACGCGCGTCGCGTCCGGGAGCACGTACACCGTGTGCCCGCCGAGGGTCTCGCCCGGCTTGACGCCGATCTTGTGCGGCGGCCGCGAAGTCAGCGACACCGGCGCCTTGCCGATCGCCGTCCCGTCGGCCGTGAGCAGCTCGAGGTAGTTGTCCGGCAGCGACGCGAACGGGATCGACCCTCGGTTGGTGATCTCGGTGTGCACGACCACCGCGCGTTCGCCGTCCTCCAGGCGGTAGCCGGCCGCGCTGAACAGGTAGTCCGCCGGGTCCTGGACCTCCAGGAGCTGCACCGACAGCTGCTCGCCCTCCAGGCCCTGGGTCTCCATGACCTCGCCGAGCCGGCCGCGCTTGCCCGTGCCGGCCGGCTTGACCGGCTCGTCGCCGCGGGCCCACGACGCCGTCTGGGGGAGGCCCCAGGTGCTGACGGCCGGGTCCAGCGGCGCCGGGGGCGGCGTGAACGGGCGCGGCGGCTGCGGCGGGCGCGGCGGCGGGCCCGGGTACCGGCCGGACGGCGTGCCCTGCACGTTGTACGGCCCCGAGGGCGCGCCTTGCACGTTGTACGGCCCGGACGGCGCCCCTCGGACGTTGTACGGCCCCGAGGGCGCGCCCTGGACGTTGTACGGGGCAGGCGGCTGCTGCGGCACCGGCTGCGACGGCGGCGCCGGGTACGGCTGCTGCGGCGGCCGGTTCGCCCACGACGGCGGGGCGCCCGCGATGGCCGCGCGCAACCCCTGCGGGTCGCTTTCGACGCCGACGAGCAGCGGGAGCCCGCTGCCGGAGAGGGCGACCAGCCGGTAGGCGACCTCGCGGGGATCCATGCCGACCTTGGCCGCGAGCTCGTGCACCGCGGTCTTGCCGAGGTCGGCGAGCGCGGCGAGCAGGCGGGTATCCACGGGATCGGTCACGGCCACTCCCGGAACGCTACCGCCTCGCCCGCCGGGCCGTACCGAAGGCTGTCCGCCCCCGGCGAAATGCGCGCCGTTTCTGTCGGTGATCTCCGTTAGGGTCGCGGACGAGACACCGAACGAAGCTGGGGGGTCCTGCCCATGACCGCGGTCACCGAACTCGCCGACGAGTTCGTCGAGGCGCTGTTCGCCGCCGATCCGCTGACGCCCGCGCTCATGGGCATCCGCCCGGCGGAACCCGGTCTGCCGGACCAGTCCGCCGAGGCCGAGCGCGCGTTCCGGACCCGGATGGCGGAGTTCGCCGAGCGTGCCCGCGCGATCGCCGCCGAAGGCCTCTCGGCCGAGGACCGGGTCACCCGCGAGGTGCTGATCTCCACGGCCGAGAACCGCATCGCGTCGGCCGACAGCCGGATGGCCGAGTTCACCGTCACCGACCTGTCCATCGGCCCCGCGGCCGGCCTGCTGCTGGCCCTGCCGATGACGACGGTGACCGCGGGCGAGACAGCCGAAGCCCAGCTCGGGCGGCTCGCCGCCATCCCGGAGTTCCTCCGCCAGTCCGCCCGGCGGCACGCCGAGGGCATCGCCGACGGCCTGCTCCCGGTGGCCCACCTGGTCGACGCCGCGGTCGCGCACCTCGACCGCTACCTCGCCGAGCCGGCGAACGACCCGCTGCGCCGCCAGCCGGCGCCGGACGAGGAGTTCGAACGGCGCCGCGAGGAACTGCTCGCCGACGTCGTGCGCCCGGCCTTCGCGGAGTACCGCGCGTTCCTCGCCGACGAGGTGAAGCCGCACGGCCGGCCCGAAGACCGGCCCGGCCTGTCGTGGCTGCCCGGCGGCGAAGAGACCTACGCACGCCTGGCGCGGCTGCACACGACGACCCAGCACACGCCCGAGGAACTGCACCGGATCGGGCTCGACGTCATCGACTCGCTCGCCGCCGAGTACCGCGAGCTGGGGCTGAAGGTGTTCGGCACCGACGACCTCGCCGCGATCTTCGAGCGCCTGCGCACCGACCCGGCGCTGCGCTGGGGCAGCGCCGACGACCTGCTGGACACCGCCCGCACGGCGGTCGCCCGTGCGGCCGCCGAGGCGCCGAAGTGGTTCGGCCGGATCCCCGAGCAGCAGTGCACGGTCGAAGCGGTGCCGGCGGAGGTCGCGCCCGGCGCGCCCGCGGCGTACTACCTGCGCCCGGCGGCCGACGGCTCCCGGCCCGGCATCTACTTCGCGAACACCCACCAGGCCACCGAACGGCTCCGGCACATGGCGGAGACGACGGCGTTCCACGAAGCCGTGCCGGGGCACCACTTCCAGCTCAGCATCGCGCAAGGGCTGACCGAGCTGCCGCTGCTGCGCCGCATCAGCGGGTTCGCTGCCTACATCGAGGGCTGGGGGCTCTACAGCGAGCGCCTCGCCGAGGAGATGGGGCTCTACTCCGACGACATCGCCCGGCTCGGCATGCTGGCCGGCGACTCGCTGCGGGCGGGCAGGCTGGTCGTCGACACCGGGCTGCACGCGCTGGGCTGGAGCCGGCAGCAGGCGATCGACTACCTGCTCGAGCACACGCCGGAGGCGCTGCCCGAGATCGAGTCCGAGGTCGACCGCTACATCGCGTGGCCCGGTCAGGCGCTGGCGTACATGGTCGGGCGGCTGGAGATCCAGCGGAACCGCGCCCGCGCCGGGGAGCGGCTCGGCTCGCGGTTCGATGTCCGCGCGTTCCACGACCTCGTCCTGGCCGGCGGCCCGCTGCCGCTGTCGGTGCTGGCCTCGGTCGTCGACGAGTGGGTGGCCGGGCACGGCGACACCGTCGACGGCCTGGCGGGCGAGCTCGTCGAGCTGACGTTCGAGCAGGACCCGCTGACCCCGTCTGTACTCGGCCTGCCCGGCGACCACGACCGCCTGGCCGACCAGACCCGCGCCGCGAAGGAGCGCTTCCGGGCCGCCTACACCGGGCTCGCGGACCGCGCGCGGGCGCTGCCCACCGACGGCCTGTCGCCGGAGGAAGCCGTCACGCGCGAGGTCGTCATCGCCGCCGCCGAGGTGGAGGCCGGCCGGCTGGGTGCGCGCTCGGCCGACATGGCGGTCAGCGACGGGCTCACCGCCCCCGCGCTCGAACTGCTGATGTACCTGCCGTACTACAAGCTGGACGACGAGAAGAAGGCACGCGGCTACCTCGCCCGGCTCGCCGCGGTCGAGCCGTTCCTGGCGACGCTGACCGAACGGCAGCGCGAGAGCCTCGCCGAAGGGCTGGTGCCGCCGGCGTACCTCGCCCGCGTCGGCGCCGAGTACATCGACCGCTACCTCGCCGCGCCGGACCGCGACCCGCTCAAGGTGGCCACGACGGCGGCCGTCGAGAACTTCGAAGCCGACCGCGACCGGCTGCTCGCCGAGGTCGTCCACCCGGCGTACGCGCGCTACCGCGACTTCCTGCGCACGGAGGTCGAGCCGGTCGGACGCCCCGACACCGCGCCGGGGATCAGCCACGTCCCGGGCGGCGCGGAGCGCTACGCGGCGCTCATCCGCGCGGAGACGACGACCGAGCGCACCGCGCAGGAGCTGCACGACACCGGGCTGGCGCTGATCGAAAAGCTCGGGGCGGAGTACCGCGAGCTGGGCGCGAAGGTGTTCGGCACCACCGAGCTCGCGGAGATCTTCGAGCGGCTGCGCACCGATCCGGCGCTGCGCTGGCGCGACGGCGACGAGCTGCTGTCCGCGGCGCGGGACGCCATCGCCCGTGCCGAAGCCGTCGCCCCGCGCTGGTTCTCGCACCTCCCGGCGGAGAAGTGCGAGGTCGCGCCGGTCCCCGAGGCCGACGCGGCGAGCGGCACGATCGCGTACTACCTCCCGCCGGCGCTCGACGGCACGCGCCCGGGCACCTACTACGCGAACACCCACGAAGCGGACAAGCGGCCGCGGTTCACCAGCGAGGCCATCGCGTTCCACGAAGCCGTGCCGGGCCACCACTTCCAGCTCAGCCTGGCCCAGGAGCTGCGCGACCTGCCGCTGCTGCGCCGCATCGGCATGTTCAACGCCTACGCCGAGGGCTGGGGGCTGTATGCCGAGCGGCTGGCCGACGAGATGGGGCTGTACTCCGACGACGTCTCGCGCTTCGGCATGCTGACGCAGGATTCGATGCGCGCGGGCCGGCTGGTGGTCGACACCGGGCTGCACGCGCTGGGCTGGAGCCGGCAGCGGGCGATCGACTTCCTCGTCGAGCACACGCCGATGGCGCGGCTGGAGATCGAGGCCGAGATCGACCGGTACATCGCCTGGCCGGGACAGGCACTCGGGTACATGGTGGGGCGCCTGGAAATCCAGCGGCTGCGGGCGGAAGCCGAAGCGGCGCTGGGGGAGCGGTTCGACATCCGCGGCTTCCACGAGGTCGTGCTCGGCCACGGCATGCTGCCGCTGTCCGCGCTGGCCAAGGTGGTCACCGACTGGGTGGCGGGCCAGTGCGACACGCCCGGCGGGCTCGCCGACGACCTGGTGGCGCTCAACTTCGAGCGCCAGCCGCTCTACCCGTCGGTGTTCGGGCTGCCGGGCGAGCACGACAAGCTGCCCGACCCGGGCGCGGAAGACCGCTTCCGGGCCGGGTACGCGGCGATCGCCGCGCGGGCCGAGGCGCTCGACCCGGCGGGCCTGCCGGCCGCCGAGCGGGTCACCCGCGAGGTCGTCATTTCCCAGGCGCGCACGGAAATCGACGAGATCGACTCGCGCCGCGGCGACATCGCGGTCAGCGACGGCCTCGGCGCGCCCGCGCTGCAGCTGCTGCTCTACCTGCCGCAGACGGTGCTGGACGACGAGGTGAAGGTCCGCGGTTACCTGAGCCGGCTCGCCGGCGTCGGCGGCTACCTCGACGCCCTGATCACCCGGCAGCGCGCCGCGCTGGCCGAGGGGCTGGTGCCGCCGGAGTTCCTGGTGCGCATCGGCATCGGCTACGTCGAGCGCTACCTCGCCGCGCCGGAGAGCGACCCGTTGCGGGTGACACCGGCGTACGCGCTCGAAGGCTTCGAGGCCGAGCGCGACCGGCTGCTCGCCGAGGTCGTCCACCCGGCTTACGAGCGGTACCGCGCGTTCCTGGCGGACGAAGTTGCGCCGGTCGCGCGGCCGGAGACGTCGCCGGGCATCGGCGACCTGCCGGGCGGCCCGGAGCGGTACGCGGCGCTGATCCGCGTCGAAACGACCACCGACCGCTCCGCGCAGGACCTGCACGAGACGGGGCTGGCGCTGATCGAGAAGCTGGCGGGGGAGTACCGCGAGCTGGGCGCGAAGATCTTCGGCACCACCGAACTCGCCGAGATCTTCGACCGGATCCGCACCGACCCGGCGCTGCGCTGGCGGGACGGCGAGGAGCTGCTGGCGGGGGCCCGCGCCGCCATCACGCGTGCGGAAGCCGTTGCCCCGCAATGGTTCTCGCGGGTCCCCGAGCAGCAGTGCGGGGTGGCGCCGGTGCCCGAGGCGGAGGCGGCCAGCGGCACGATCGCGTACTACCTCCAGCCGTCGCTCGACGGGACGCGCCCGGGTGTCTACTACGCGAACACCCACGAGGCCGAGAAACGGCCGCGGTTCACCAGCGAGGCCGTGGCGTTCCACGAAGCCGTGCCGGGGCACCACTTCCAGCTGTGCCTCGCCCAGGGCCTCACGGATCTGCCGTTGCTGCGCCGGATCGCGCACGTGAACGCGTACGCCGAGGGCTGGGGCCTCTACGCCGAGCGGCTGGCCGACGAGATGGGGCTGTACTCCGACGACGTCTCGCGGCTGGGCATGCTGACCCAGGACTCGATGCGCGCCGGCCGGCTGGTGGTCGACACCGGCCTGCACGCGCTGGGCTGGAGCCGGCAGCAGGCGGTCGACTACCTGGTCGAGCACACGCCGATGGCGCGCCTGGAGATCGAAGCGGAGATCGACCGGTACGCCGCCAACCCGGGCCAGGCACTGGGCTACATGGTGGGGCGCCTGGAGATCCAGCGGCTGCGGGCCGAAGCCGAAGCGGCGCTGGGCGACCGCTTCGACATCCGCGAGTTCCACGACGTCGTGCTCGGCAGCGGGACGCTCCCGCTGCCGGTGCTGGCCGGCGTCGTCGCCGAGTGGGTGGCCGGGCACGGCGACACGCCCGACCGGCTCGCCGACGAGTGCCTGGAGCTGATGTTCGAGGCGCAGCCGCTGATCCCGTCGCTCTACGGCCTGCCCGGCGCGCACGACAAGCTCGCCGACCAGACCGCCGAGGCGGCCGAGCGGTACCGCGCCGGGCTCGCCGGGCTCGTCGCGCGGGCCGAAGCGCTCGACGCGACGACGCTGGCCCCGGCCGAGCGCGTCACCCGGGACGTGGTGATCTGGCAGGCGCGCACCGAGATCGACCTGCTCGACTCGGGCCGGGCGGACCTCGCGGTGAGCGACGGCCTGGCCGCCCCGGCGCTGATGCTGCTGGTGGAGCTGCCGCAGACGGTGCTCGACGACGAGCCCAAGGCCCGCGGCTACCTGAGCCGGCTCGCGGCCATCGGCACGTACCTGGACCAGCTGATCGAGCGGCAGCGCGCGGCGCTGGCCGAGGGCCTCGTGCCGCCGGAGTTCCTGGCGCGCATCGGCATCGGCTACGTCGAGCGCTACCTCGGCGCCCCGGACGAAGACCCGCTGAAGGTCCCGGTCCACGGGCTCGAGGCGGAGCGCGACCGGCTGCTCGCCGAAGTGGTCCGGCCCGCCTACGAGCGGTACCGCGACTTCCTGGCCGGCGAGGTCGTCCCGGTCGCGCGCCCGGAGACGTCCCCGGGCCTGGGCGACCTGCCGGGCGGTGCGGAGCGGTATGCGGCCCTGATCCGCGCCGAGACGACGACCGAGCGCACGGCCCAGGAGCTGCACGACACCGGGCTGGCGATCATCGAGCGGCTCGCGGGGGAGTACCGGGAGCTGGGCGCGAAGGTGTTCGGCACCACCGAGCTCGCCGAGATCTTCGAGCGGATCCGCACCGACCCGGCGTTGCGCTGGCGGGACGGGGAGGAGCTGCTGGAGTCGGCCCGCCGGACGATCGCCCGTGCCGAAGCCGTGGCGCCGCAGTGGTTCCTGCGCGTCCCGGAGCAGCGTTGCCAGGTCGCGCCGGTGCCACCGGCCGAGGCCGAAAGCGGCTCGATCGCGTACTACATCGACCCGTCGCTGGACGGTTCGCGGCCGGGCACGTACTACGCCAACACGACCGAGGCGGACCAGCGGCAGCGGACGCTGAGCGAGTCGGTCGCGTTCCACGAAGCCGTGCCGGGGCACCACTTCCAGCTGACGCTCGCGCAGCAGCTGACGGGGGTGCCGCTGCTGCGCCGGGTCTGCATGTTCAACGCCTACGTCGAAGGCTGGGGGCTCTACGCCGAGCGGCTGGCCGACGAGATGGGCCTGTACTCCGACGACGTCTCGCGGTTCGGGCTGCTGACCCAGGATTCGATGCGCGCCGCGAGGCTGGTGGTCGACACCGGGCTGCACGCGCTGGGCTGGAGCCGGCAGCGCGCGGTGGACTTCCTGCGGGAAAACACCCCGATGGCACAGATCGAGATCGAGGCGGAGATCGACCGCTACGCCGGCCACCCCGGCCAGGCCCTCAGCTACATGGTGGGCCGCCTGGAAATCGAGCGCCTGCGTGCCGAGGCGGAGGAGGCGCTCGGGGACCGGTTCGACATCCGCGAGTTCCACGACACCGTGCTGGGCAGCGGCACGCTGCCCCTGCCGGTCCTGGCCACGGTGGTGGCGGACTGGGTGGCCACCCGGGCGGGGGAGCGCTCGTGACCTGGCTCGAACTCGCCGAAGACACGCCGTTCGGCCTGGACAACCTGCCCTACGGCGTGTTCTCGGCGGCCGGGGCGCCCGACCGCCGCGTCGGCGTGCCCATCGGCGACCAGGTCCTCGACCTGACCGCCGCGGCGGCCGAGACCGCGGCGGCGTTCGCCCCGCTGCTCACCGCCGGGGTGCTCAACCCGCTGCTGGCCGCCGGGCCGGGCACCTGGCGGGAGGTCCGCGAAAGCGTCCGGGAGTGGCTGACCGAGCGCCGCTACGCCGACCGGCTGCGGCCCCACCTGGTGCCGCTGAACGAAGTCAGCACTCACCTGGCCTTCGAAGTCGCCGACTACGTCGACTTCTACTCCAGCGAGCAGCACGCCCTCAACGCCACCCGGATCTTCCGGCCCGACGTCACCGAGCTGGCGCCGAACTGGAAGCACCTGCCGATCGCCTACCACGGCCGGGCGGGCACCGTCGTGGCCTCGGGCACCCCGGTCGTCCGCCCGCACGGGCAGCGCAAGCCGCGCAACGCGGACGTGCCGTCGTTCGGCCCCTCGCAGCGGCTGGACATCGAGGCGGAGGTCGGGTTCGTCGTCGGCGTGCCCTCCACCCCGGGCACGCCGGTGCCCACGGCGGACTTCGCGGACCACGTGTTCGGTGTCTGCCTGGTCAACGACTGGTCGGCGCGCGACATCCAGGCGTGGGAGTACGAGCCGCTGGGCCCGTTCCTCGGCAAGTCGTTCGCGACGTCGGTGTCGCCGTGGATCGTCCCGCTGGCCGCGCTCGAGCACGCGCGCGTCGACGGCCCGCCGCAGGACCCGGAGCCGTTCGAGTACCTGCGCACCAGTGAGAAGCAGGGCCTGGACCTGGCCCTGGAGATCCGGCTCAACGGCCACCTGGTCTCGAGCCCGCCGTTCGCCTCGCACTACTGGACGGCTCCGCAGCAGCTGGCGCACCTGACCGTCAACGGCGCGCACCTGCGCACCGGCGACCTGTACGCGTCCGGCACGGTGACCGGCCCGGAACGCGACCAGCGCGGCTCGTTCCTCGAACTGTCCTGGGGCGGGCGGGAACCGTTCGAGCTGCCGGGTGGTCAGACCCGCGCGTTCCTGGAGGACGGCGACGAGGTGGTGATCAGCGCGACCGCGCCCGGCCCCGGCGGCACCCGGATCGGGTTCGGCGACGTGCGGGGCACGGTGGTGCCCGGCTGACGTGTGGCTCCCGCCGGGTCCGGACTGCGGAGGACGCGTGCGGATGAGAGGGTCGGCCGGTGGTGCGAGGAGCGGTGAAGAGGGGATTCCGGCGAGCCGGGGCGACGCTGGCCCGGTACCGGGAGCGCGACGGCGACCACTACGCCGCCGCCGTGACGTTCTTCAGCCTGCTCGCGCTCGTCCCGCTGATCATGGTCGCGGTCTCGGTGACCGGCTTCGTGCTGGCCGGTGACCGCCTCCTGGCCGCCGAGCTCGACCGCGTCATCGGCAGCTCGCTGCCGCCGGAACTCGCCGGCCAGGCCACGAGCGTCGTGCACACCGTGGTCGGCGAGCGCGGCCGGATCGGGCTGCTCGCGCTCGCCGTCGCCGCCTACTCGGGCTGGAGCTGGATCAGCAACGTCCGCGACGCCGTCACCGCGATGCTCGGCCAGGAACGCACCCCGCGCCCCCTGCTGCGCGGCATCGTCACCGACGTCCTGGTGCTCATCGGCGTCGGGCTGGCGATGGCGGTCTCCTTCGGCCTGGCCTCCCTGACCGGCGCGGCCGGCGCGGGCCTGCTCCGCCTGACCGGCCTGGACGGCGGGTTCGCGCACTTCGTGCTGGTCGCGGGCTCGCTGCTGCTCGGCCTGGCGGCGAACTGGCTGGTCATCGCCTGGTGCCTGGCCCGCCTGCCCCGCCGCCCGCTGCCCCTGCGCTCGACCCTCCGCCCAGCGGGCGCCGCCGCGGTCGGCCTCGGCGCGATCCAGCAGGCCGGCGGCCTGTACCTGCACCTGCTCGGCCGGTCCCCGGCGGTCGCGGCCTTCGGCACCCTGGTCGGCCTCCTGCTGTTCGGCTACCTGATCGTCCGCTGGCTCCTGATGGTCACGGTCTGGCTGACGGTCCGCGACGAACCGACGACCACGCTCGCGGCGGACGTCCGCTACGCGGGCACGACCCTGGGCGCGGGCGCGTCGGCGGAGCTGGTGGTCCGCACCCTGTCGGGCCGCTGAGGAGGTGCCCGGGGTGTGATCCGGAGCGGGAAGCGGTCGGTGGCGACGACCTCAGTAGAGACCCGGCGAAAACACCCCGTGGTCAGGAGCACCGGCGGGATCGGTGCTCATGAACAGGTCGAAGTCGGTGATCACGAAACCCGCCCCGAGCAGGCGCGTGACGGCGGGGTGCGTGGCGGGCAGGCACACCAGCGCGGGGCTCCGCAGGGACGCCACGGCTGCGACCACGGCGTCGCCGGCGTCCCCTTCAGGTGCGCAGCGCAGATGCGTCAACCCGTACTGGTCGCCGCCACCGCCGAGACACCCCGCTGCGACGACGTCATCCGCGGCGCGCAGCACGAAGGCGCCGCCGTCGGGGCGGTTGCTCCAGTACTCGTAGTCGGCGGTGCGATCGGTGCCGGTGATCCGCCGTGCGGCGTGCGCCGCTCGTGCGGGGGTGGTTGCCTCGGCGAACCAGCCGGCCGGTGCCGCGAGCGTTCCGGGGTTGCCGCGGAGGTAGAGCAGCGGCCAGGTAGCCGAGAGGCCGCGGCGGCTGTAGGCGGCGATGGCCCGGGGGTCCTGGGAGCTGAACGTCATCCGGGGCGCTCCCGGCACGAGAACCTCGTCCAGGAGTGCGCCGCCTGCTCCCTTGCCCTGCGCGCCGGGCACGACGAAGGCGTCCGTCAGCATGGTGCGGTCGCCGATCGTCATCGTCGCGGCGTACCCGAGCACCTCTCCGGTCGCGGCTTCGGCCACGGCGAGCCGTCCGTGCGCCAGCAGGTGACGGACGTAGTCCGGATCGGCGCCGGTTTCGTGGCGGCCCAGCCCGCTCAGCTCCGCCACCCGGGCGATCCCCGCCAGGTCGGCGAGGACCGCCGCCCGTACCGTCCACTCGTGAATCACGCGCGGTGCCAGTCGCGGAAGGCACCGAGGAGGGCGTCGCGGGTTTCCCGGGAGAGGGTTTCCGGTGGCAGGCGGCCGAGTTCGCCGATGGTGACGCGGAACTGGTCGAGGTAGCGCTCGCAGCCTTCACAGAGGGCGAGGTGCTCGACGAAGCGTGCCTCGGTGCCGGGGTCGAGGGCGTCGTCGAGGAACGCGGTGACGAGTTCGACGAATTCGTCGCAGTTCACGTCTTCGCCCCCGTCCCCAGGTACTCCGCCAGCCGCTCCCGGACGGCGGCGCGGGCGCGGTGCAGCAGCACGCGCTGGTTGGCCGCGGAGATCTGCAGCATGGCACAGACTTCCTCGGCGGTGTGGTCGCCGACGTCGCGCAGGCTCAGTACCGCGCGTTGCCGTGCGGGGAGTTCGTCGAGCACGGTGGTGATCACCCGGCGGACCTCGAGGTTGAGCGCGGTGTCCTCGGGCGACGTCCACGCGGCCGGGGCTTCGCGCCAGTGGCCGGGGTAGGCGCCGTCGGCGTCCTGGAAGCGGGCGGGGTCGACGGTCGGGCCGTGGTCCTCGTCCTGGGACAGCAGACTGGTCCAGGGCACGCTCCGGCGTTCGGCCAGGCCCCGTTTCTTGGCCGTGTTGACGAGGATCCGGTAGACCCAGGTCTTGAACGCCGACCGGCCTTCGAAGCCGTGGATGCCCTTGAGCACGGCGAGCCAGGTGTCCTGCACGACCTCTTCGGCGGTGGCGTGGGTGGACACGAACGAGCGAGCCAGCCGCAGCATCGGTGCCGACCACGCGTCGAGCACCGCCGCGAACGCCGCGGCGTCGCCCCGGCGGAGCGCGGCGACCAGCTCGTCGTCCGGCGGCAGGGTCGTCACCAGGCGAATATATCCGCGGCAGGCAGGAAGAAGGGTGACCGTCATCTTACGGCTGCCTTCTCCCGTTTCCGCAGCAGCGACAGCGCGCCCGCGGGGAAGACGAGCACCGACAGCAGGCCGGCGCACACGAGCCCGGCGGCGGTCACCGGCGACATCAGCCCGGTCAGCACGCCGAGTTGTGCGGCGGTGACCAGGAACGGCAACGACGTCGCCTGCAGCAGCGCCGCCGCGACCGCCGGGCGCCGGCCGAACTCCCGCGCGTACAGCAGCGCCGGGACGCCGCGGGCGATCAGCAGTGCCGCGAGGAAGAGGGGAACTCGCGCCAGCGCCGCGGGGTTGGCGAGCAACCCACCGAGGTCCAGCCGCAGGCCGCTGGTGACGAAGAAGACCGGGATGAGGAAGCCGTAGCCGATGGCGTCCAGCTTGACCCGGAACCGCGGGTGCGACGCCGCGTCGCGGTCGAGCAGGCCGGCCACGGCGCCGGCGAGGAACGCGCCGAGGATGCTCTCAAGCCCGAACGCCTCGGCGAGCGCGACGAACGCGACCAGCAGCACCACGGCCGCGCGGACCCGGATCTCGGCGGTGGTGTCCTGCAGCGCAGTCAGCGTCGCGCCGAGCCGCCGTGACTTCCCGGCCAGCGACACCACGGCCGCCGTCACGGCGACCAGCAGGGCGAACGCCGCGAGCAGCACCACGCGGCCGCCGGTGCTGCCCCCGGATGCCGAGAACAGCAGCGACAGCAGCACCACCGCGGCGAAGTCGGCCACCGAGGAGGCGGCGATGACCGCCTGCCCGAGCCCGCTTTCGGCCTGGCCGGCGTCCTTGAGCACCGGCACGACCAGGCCGAGCGACGTCGCCGACAGCGCCACGGCGATCAGCAGCGGGCTGTGCACCCAGCCCGCCGCGCCGAACCCGGCTCCGGCGGCCAAGCCGAGGGCGAGCGTGACGCCGTAGCCGAGCACGGCCGGCCGCAGCGCCCGCCCGCGCAGCCGGTGCACGTCGATCTCCAGCCCGGCCAGGAAAAGCAGGAACGCCAGGCCGAGCAGAGCGGCGATCCGCACCGGCACGTCGGCGTGGACCCAGCCCAGCCCGGACGGCCCGGCGACGATCCCGAGCACGATCTCCAGCACCACCGCGGGTACCCGCAGCTTGGGGACGAGTGCCAGC
This sequence comes from Amycolatopsis eburnea, assembly GCF_003937945.1. GTDB lineage: Bacteria > Actinomycetota > Actinomycetes > Mycobacteriales > Pseudonocardiaceae > Amycolatopsis > Amycolatopsis eburnea. The sequence continues at coordinate 195,146 of NZ_RSEC01000053.1, read as the reverse complement.
AGCAACGGGGCGACCAGCGCGATGGCCGTCACCGCGAACAGGTTGACGAACTCGACGCCGGGCATGGCTCAGCGGTACTCGGGGTTGGTGAAGTCGAAGCGGCAGCCGGCGTCCCATTCGCCGCGCTGGTTGCCGTGCACCGGGATACCGCCCGCGTCCTTGAGCATGCGGGCCAGGTGCAGCAGGTTCCACGTCATGAACGTGGTGTTGCGGTTGGTGAAGTCGTTCTCCGGGCCGCCCGAGCCGGGGTCGAGGTAGGACGGTCCGGGGCCGGCTTCGCCGATCCAGCCGGCGTCGGCCTGGGGCGGGATGGTGTAGCCGAGGTGCTGGAGGCTGTAGAGGACGTTCATGGCGCAGTGCTTGACGCCGTCTTCGTTGCCGGTGATCAGGCAGCCGCCGACCCGGCCGTAGTACGCGTATTGCCCGGCGTCGTTGAGCAGGTGCGAGCACGCGTAGAGCCGTTCGATGACCTGCTTGGTGACGGAACTGTTGTCCCCCAGCCAAATCGGGCCCGCGACGACCAGGATGTCGGCGGCCATCACCTTCTCGTAGATGCCGGGCCAGGCGTCGGTCTCCCAGCCGTGCTCGGTCATGTCCGGCCACACGCCGATCGCGATGTCGTGGTCGATCGCGCGGATCAGTTCGACCTGGACGCCGTTCTTCTCCATGATCCCGCGGCTGACGTCGATCAGGCCTTCGGTGTTGCTGCGCTCGGGAGAGCGCTTGAGGGTGCAGTTGATGAACAGCGCGCGCAGGTCGTCGTAGCTGGGCATGGGTTTCCCTTCGTTCGGAGGAGTTCGGCGTGCGTCGTCGAAAGTGGTGACGGCAGACTCAGTGCCTCGGCAGGGCCCGGGCGTTACACGAGGAGTTCGACGATGAGCGAAACGGTCCGGGAAACCACCCGGCGGCTCCCGCACGGAGCTGCTGCTCGCCGGGCCCCAGCACCGCAGGACCGGCCGAATCGACCTACGCGTGGCCGACGGCGGTTTCGCCACCGCGGCCGAGCCGGACCTGCGCGTCGGAGTGCATCCCGTAGGATCGGCGACTAAGCGCTTGCTCAACGGAGGTGGACATGCGGATCGGGACCGCGATCAACTACGCCGGAGGCTTCGCCGACAGCGTCGCGGACATCGTCGAACTGGAGAAGGTGGGGCTCGACGTCGCCTTCGTGCCGGAGGCGTATTCGTTCGACGCCGTCAGCCAGCTCGGGTACCTCGCGGCCAAGACCGAACGCGTCCAGCTGGCGTCCGGGATCTTCCAGATCTACACGCGCACGCCGACGCTCACCGCGATGACCGCGGCCGGGCTCGACTTCGTTTCCGAGGGGCGGTTCATCCTGGGGCTCGGGGCGTCCGGTCCGCAGGTCATCGAGGGCTTCCACGGCGTGAAGTACGACGCGCCGCTCGGGCGCACCCGCGAAATCGTCGAGGTGTGCCGGCAGGTGTGGCGCCGTGAGCGCGTGGTGCACGAGGGCAAGCACTACACGATCCCGCTGCCGCCGGAGCAGGGGACCGGGCTCGGGAAGCCGCTGAAGCTGATCAACCACCCCGTGCGCGAGCGGATCCCGGTGCTGCTGGCTTCGCTCGGCCCGAAGAACGTCGCGCTCACCGCGGAAATCGCCGAAGGCTGGCAGCCGATCTTCTTCCACCCGGAGAAGGCGGCCGACGCCTGGGGCGCGGCGCTGGCCGAGGGCAAGGCGAAGCGCGCTCCGGAGCTGGGCGAGCTGGAGACCTACGTGACGGTGGCCCTCGCCATCGGCGACGACGTCGAGCCGCTGCTCGACCACCTGCGCCCGATCCTCGCGCTGTACATCGGCGGGATGGGCGCGCGCGGCAAGAACTTCTACAACGACCTCGCGCGCCGCTACGGCTACGAGGCCGAGGCGAAGCTGATCCAGGACCTCTACCTCGACGGCAAGAAGGAAGAAGCCGCGGCGGCCGTTCCCCTCGAGCTGCTGCGCGCGATCTCCCTGGTCGGCCCGGCGGGCTACGTGAAGGAGCGCCTGGCGGCCTTCAAGGAGGCGGGCGCGACGACGCTGGTCGTGAACCCCCTCCTGCCGGGCCGCGAGGCCCGCGTGGCGGCGGTTTCCCGGCTGCGCGAGCTGATCGGCTAGGGATTCGAGGCGGCGGGGGTCGCGTACACCGCGACCCGCGCGCCGCTGAAACCCGCGCCGTCGTACACGCCGTCGCTGGTGATCAGGCGCAGCTGCGGGCCCGCGCCCTCGGGCGCCACCAGCGCGGCGTCCGGTTCGTTCGGCGGGAACAGCGCCGTCCGCACGACCGCGAAGCGGGACTCGTGCCCGTCGAAGTCGCGGACCGTGATCGACGCGCCCGGGCGGAGGGCCGAAATCCGGGCGAACGCGCCGGCCGAGTAGCCGAAGCCGGCGTGGCCGGACAGCACCGCGACGCCGGGCGCGCCCGGGGCCGGGCCGTCCGCGAACCAGCCGACGCCGAGTGCCGTGCCCGGCTGCGCGCGCCGGCCGCCGACGTGCCCCAAGGCCAGCACGTGGTCCAGCGCCAAGCCGAGCTCCGGGATGCGCAGCGAGGCCGGCGCGCCGAGGGACGGCAGGGGAGCCGCCGCTCCGGTCGGAACCGCCGTGGCCGGGGCGAGGACCGACGTCACGCCGAGGAGGACGCAGCCGAGCCCGGCCACGACCGCGAGCACGGCCGCGGCCGGCCGGGCGAGCTCGGATCGCCGCTCGGGCCGTTCGGTCACTTTTCCCTGCTCCACACCGGTGCTGATGTCCGGGGGATCGCGGCTCCGGCCTCCGGCGTTACCGAATCGTGTCCAATTCACTCGTTCGGGTTATCTCGCTGTGACCATCGCGTCAAGAACACACCGCCGGAGGGTCCAATCTCGTGAAACCCCCGGCGGCGGGAGGTGAGATCCGACATCATTGCTGGTTTCAACCACCCGCGCTGGGGATATTCGGCAGGCGGAAGCGAGGTGCGCCGGATCGTGCGAAAAATCGAAGAGCCCGCGGTGGGCGTGCTGGACGTCGGTTCGTTCAGTGCCCGGCTCGTGGTGGTGCCCGTCGCCGGGTCACCGCGGGAGCCGGTGCTGAACCACCAGACGCGGCTGCGCCTCGACCGCGAGCTCGACGACCGCGGCCGGCTCACCGACCGGGGCGTGGCCGCCGTCACCACGGCCGTCGCCGCCGGGATGAGCACCGCTTACCGCCACGGCGTCCACGGCGTCTACCCGCTCGCGACGTCCTCGATCCGCGACGCGGCCAACTCCGCCGACGTCGTCCGGCACGTGGCCGGGGAAACCGGGGTCGAGCTGCGGTTCCTCTCCGGGCCGGCCGAAGCCGGGCTCGCCTACCTGGCCGCCCGCCGCTGGTACGGCGCGAACGCCGGGCCGCTGCTGGTGCTCGACATCGGCGGCGGCACGGTCGAGCTGGCCGCCGGCTGCGGCGAGCGGGCCACGTTCGCGCGCTCGCTGCCGCTGGGCGCCCGGTCGATGACGCGGGACTGGCTGCCGTCCGAGCGCGTGTCGACCAAGCAGGTCAAGGCGCTGCGCACGCACGCGCTCGACGTCGTGACCACCACGCTCGGCGCGGCCGGCGTCGACGATCCGCGCGTCGTCGGCTGCTCGAAGGTGCTGCAGCAGCTCGCCCGGCTGGCCGGTGCCCGGCCCGGGAAGTGCCGGGAGCTGCGGCTCGACGACCTGCGGGCCTGGATCCCGCGGCTCGCCGCGCTGCCGCCGTCGAAGCGGGCCGAGCTGCCGGGCATTTCGCGCAGCCGCGCCCACCAGGCGCTGGCCGGCGCGATCGTGGCGGAGGCGCTGCTGACGGTCGCCGGCGGCAAGGTCGCGATCTGCCCGTGGTCGACCCGCGACGGCCTGCTGCTCACCCTCCAGGACAAGGCAAAGGCGGCCGCGGCCGACCGGGCGGCGTGAACCCCTGGCCGGGACCGGGAAAACCGGGTATCCCGGAAACCATGAGCGAACAGCAGCGCGTCCACGGCCGCGACGACGAAGACGAAGAACTCCCGAAGCTGCCGACGCCGGGCAGCCTGACGCACGACGTGCCGACCGCACCCGACCCGGACGTGAACCCGGGCGGGACCGAAGAAGTCCCGGCCCCGCCCGGCCGGGACGCCCTCGGCGACCTCCCGGAGTAGCTCAGTCGGTGTAGACCTCGCTGATCGGGTTGGCCGGTTCCGCGTACTGGCGCACCATTTCCGAGTCACGCCGCATCGGGGCGCGCCCCGGAGGCTGCTTCGGCGGTTCGCCCGCGTCGATCTTCGGGATGGGGAACCGCTGCGGCTCCGCCGTGAGCGTGATGCGCTCGCCGTGGTGCAGCACTTCCAGCGGCTCACCGTCGAGCACGTGGTAGGTGACCTGGTCGGGGTCGATCTCGACCTGGAACCGCGTGCCGCGGAACATCAGCCGGAAGGTGAGCCGGCCCAGCTGCTCCGGCAGCCGCGGGGAGAACGCCAGCGTCCCGCCGTGGTCGCGCAGCCCGCCGAACCCGGCCACCGCGCCCTGCCACGCCCCCGCGAGCGACGCCATGTGCAGGCCGTTGCGCACGTTGTTGTGCACGTCGTGCAGGTCGGTCAGCGCGGCTTCGGCGAGGTAGTCGTAGGCCAGCTCGAGGTGCCCGACCTCGGCCGCGATGACGGCCTGCGTGCCCGCCGACAGCGAGGAGTCCCGCACGGTCCTCGCTTCGTAGTAGGCGAAGTTGCGCGCCTTCTCCTCGGGGCTGAACGAGTCGCCGCACAGGTGCAGCGCCAGCACCAGGTCCGCCTGCTTCACGACCTGCTTGCGGTAGAGGTCGAAGTACGGATAGTGCAGCAGCAGCGGGTAGTGCGCCGGGTCGGTGTTCTCGTAGTCCCACTCGTCGTGGTCGAGGAACCCCTCCGACTGCGGGTGCACGCCGAGTTCCGCGTCGTAGGGCAGGTGCATCGCCGCCGCGGCCGCGCGCCACGAGTCCAGCTCGACGGTGTCGACGCCGAAGTGCGCGGCCACCTCCGGCTGCCGTTCGCAGGAGTCCGCCGCCGCCAGCAGGTTCCGGCGCGCCATCAGGTTCGTGTAGACGTTGTTGTCCGCCACCGCCGAGTACTCGTCCGGGCCGGTGACGCCGTCGATGCGGAACGTCCCGTGCCGGTCGTGGTGGCCCAGCGACGCCCACAGCCGCGCGGTCTCCAGCAGCAGCTCGGTGCCGTAGTCGCGCTCGAACTCCTCGTCGCCGGTCGCGTTGAGGTAGCGCAGCACGGCGTCGGCGATGTCCGCGCTGACGTGGAACGCCGCCGTGCCGGCCGGCCAGTACGCCGAGCACTCCGCGCCGTTGATCGAGCGCCACGGGAACGCCGCGCCGCGCAACCCCAGCTGGTGCGCGCGTTCCCGCGCCTTGTCCATTGTGGAGTGCCGCCAGCGCAGCGCGTCGCGCGCCGCGTCCGGGATGGTGTAGGTGAGCACCGGCAGGACGAAGGATTCGGTGTCCCAGAACGCGTGCCCGTCGTAGCCCGGGCCGGTCAGCCCCTTGCCCGCGATCGCGCGGCTCTCGCCGCGGGCCCCGGCCTGCAGGAGGTGGAAGAGCGCGAAGCGGACGGCCTGCTGCAGCTCGGGATCGCCCTCGATCTCGATGTCGGAGGTGGCCCAGTAGTCGTCGAGGAACTGGCGCTGCTCGGTGATCAGGCCCTTCCAGCCGGTCTGGCGCGCCCCCGCCAGCGCCGCCTCCACCTGCGACCGCAGCGCCGGCACCGAGCGCTGCGCCGACCAGCCGTAGGCGAGGAACTTGGTGATGCGGAGCCGGCCGCCCTTGGGGACGTCGACCGCGACGGTGAGCCGGGCGAGGTCCTCCTCGGAGTGGATGCGGGCGCGGATGCCGTCGTCCACCTCGATCTTGTGGTCCATCGCCGCGGCCATCCGCAGCCCGGACCGGCGGGTCTGGTGCACCAGCACGGCGTTGTACTCCGACGCGCGGTGGAACTCGCCGACCAGTGGAGAGTTCAGCGCGGCGGCCACCCGCGGGTCGCTGGTGTCGGATTCGATCGGCTCGTTGGCCAGCAGGTCGGACTGCACGACCAGCTGGAGGTCCTCGTCGAGCGGCTCGACCTCGTAGCGGATGGCGGCGATCGCGCGCTGGGTGAAGGAAACCAGGCGCTCGGTGCGCACGCGGACCCGCCGCCCGGTCGGCGACGACCACTCGGTGCTGCGGCTGAGCGTGCCCTTGCGGAAGTCGAGCACGCGGTCGTGCTTGGTGGCCGCGCCGTAGCGCATGTCCAGCGGCTCGTCCTCGACCAGCAGCCGGATGATCTTGCCGTCGGTCACGTTGACGACGGTCTGGCCCTCTTCGGGGTAGCCGTACCCGGCTTCGGCGTAGGGGAGTTCGTGCTGCTCGTAGAACCCGTTGAGGTAGGTGCCGGGCAGCCCGCGCGGCTCGGCCTCTTCGAGGGTGCCGCGCAGCCCGATGTGGCCGTTGGACACCGCGAACGCCGATTCGGTGCGCTGCAGGGCGTCGACGTCCATGCCGCGCCAGCGCAGCTCCCACGGGGCGCACTCGTAGCCGCGGGGTTCGTCGGTCATCGGTCCTCCAGCAGGTCGGCGAGGTCGTCGACGACGATGTCGGCCCCGTGGGCCTTCAGTGCGGCGGCCTGGTCGGCCCGGTTCACGCCCACGACGTACCCGAAGCCGCCGGCTTTCCCGGCCTGGACACCGGATTGGGCGTCCTCGAAGACGGCCGCGTGCGCGGGCTCGACGCCGAGCGCCGCGGCGCCGGCCAGGAACGAGTCGGGCGCGGGCTTGCCCTTGAGGTGCCGGTCGCGGATGACGAGGCCGTCGACGCGGGCCTCGACGTACTTGCTCAGGTCGCCGGCGTCGAGGACCTTGGCGCCGTTCGCCGAGGACGTCACGACGGCGATCCGCAGCCCGGCGGCCCTGACCGCTTCGAGGTACCGGATCGAGCCGGGGTAGGGGCTCACGCCGCGCTCGTCGATGATCTTGAGGACCAGGTCGTTCTTGCGGTTGCCGACGCCGTTGACCGTGGGGGCGTCCGGCGGGTCGTCCGGGGTGCCCTCGGGCAGCTCGATGTTGCGTGACCGCAGGAACTCCCGCACACCGTCGGCGCGGGGGCGGCCGTCCACAAAGGCCGCGTAGTCGAGGTCGGTGAACTCGGCGAACCCGGCGCCGTCGCGGGCGCGCAGGAATTCGTCGAATGTCCGTTTCCAGGCTTCGCGGTGGAGAATCGCCGTCCCGGTCAGCACTCCGTCGAGGTCGAACAGGCAGGCGGTGATGGCTTCCGGCAATCCCGTCATGCCCGCACGCTACCGGTCCTCGTCGCCGTTCGCGGGATGTTCGGGGTGCGGCCGGACGTGGTGGATGAGTTCGTGCACGGTCGCGTCGGCAAGCCGGTAGCGCACGACGCGGCCGGAGCGCTGCGGCGTGACCAGGCCGTGGGCCCGCAGCAGCCGCAGGGCCTGCGACACGGCGGTGTCGGTCATGCCGGTGGCGGCGGCGAGGTCGGTGACGCTGATCTCGCGCGCGTAGTGGATGGAGACCAGCAGGGCCAGCCGGGACGGGTCGGCGACCACGGAGAAGCGCCGGGCCCATTCGTCGATGACGGCGCGGTCGCCGAGCCCGTCGACCGCCGCCGAGACGCGCTCCGGGTCGATCAGCTTGCGCTCGGTGCTCACCCCCGGATGATTCCACCCGCGCCACGGCCGGACCACCGGTGGCCTGGCTCACGCCGCGCTTGACGCCGTCCCGGCGCCGGGCGAAGCTGCGATTAAGACACCTGTCATAATCGAGGAGCCCGGAATGACCGACGTCGCCGCCGAAGCGGGTACCCGCTTGAAGACCATCACCTGGCAGGACCCGCTGCCCACCGCCCGGCTCGGCGCGAGCATGTCCGGCCTGGAGTACCTGACGGCCATCAAGGACGGCCGCATCCCGGGCCCGCCGATCGCCGCCCACTTCGGCCTGCGCTGGGAGCGCATCGAGCCCGGCGAGGTCGAGGCCGTCGCCGAGCCGGACGAGTCGCTGTACAACCCGATCGGCATGGTCCACGGCGGCGTGGCGGCCACGATGCTCGACTCGGTCGTCGGCTGCGCGGTCCACACGACGTTGCCGGCCGGCGTCGGCTACGCGTCGGTGGAGCTGAAGGTGAGCTACCTGCGCGCGATCCACGCGGGCCGCGGCGAGATCCGGGCCGTCGGCCGCGTGGTGAAGGAGGGGTCGCGGATCGCGTTCGCCGAGGGGGAGATCCGCGACGCCGAGGGCAAGCTGCTGGCGACGGCGTCGGGAACCTGCGCGATCACCCGCTAGTGTCGCGCGTCGCAAGTCGTTTCACAGCCGGGCTGAGTGCCCCAATGTGGCGTTCGGTGCGTCCAGTGCACCCAATGTGGCGTTCGGTGCGTTGAACGCAACCAACGCCACATTGGGGTGCATTGCCGGGGCGCTGTCAACGAACCTCGGACGCACGACACTAGAGCGGCTGCTTCACGTCCCAGTGCTCGACGAGCAGGCCGTCCTCGACGCGCAGGATGTCGACGACGGCGGTGCCCGCCACGTGCAGGTGCACCACGACGAGGTCGTCCTCGGCGACCACGTGCCGGATCTCGGCGGTCGCGCCCGCGAGCGGGGAGTTCTTCACGGCGTCCGTGAACGCTTCCCGGCCGTTGGGCAGGCCGGGGCTGTGGGTGCGGAAGTCGGGGTGCAGCGCGGCCTTCGCGGCGTCGAAGTCCTTGTGCACGAACAGGTCCTCGAAGCAGGCGGCGACGATCTCGCGGTTGGTTCGGCTCATGCCGCCGATCCTGCTCACCGGCACGGCCCGCGTCGATTACGTCGGGGGTAATCAGCGGGGCGGCCGGACCCGGCGCCCGCGGATCGCGTCCTCGCCGCCGAAGCGGCCGATGACCGACGCCAGCAACGCCCGGGCGTCGCCGACGCGGTCGGCACCGTACTCGGCGACCAGTTCCTCCTGCAGCTCTCGTCGCAGCACCCGCGTCGCTTCCACGGCGGCCAGCGCGTGCGCGGTCAGGTGGAGCAGCTTCGTGCGCGCGTCGTCCGGTGCCGGTTCCCGCCGCAGCAGGTTCCGGCGTTCGAGATCCGCGACGGCTTTCGAGGCCGCCTGCTGGGTGACGCCCATCCGCTCGGCCAGCGCGGTGATCGACAGCGGGGCCGCCAGGACGTGCTGGATGACGACGCCGTCGTTGAACCGCAGCTCGTCGAAACCCTGCTCGGCGAGGCGCCGCTGGACCTCGTCGGTCATGGCCCAGCCCGCGAAGAGCGCGGTCAGGGAGAGGTCGAGGGTGCTAGGATGCACAACCATGGTTGTGGAATCTAGCAGGGTGCCGGACGCGCTGGCCGAAGCGTTCGTGCGCGTGGCGCACCGGATCGTCTGGTGCACGCTGGCGACCGTCGACCGCCGGGGCAGGCCGCGGTCGCGGGTGGTGCACCCGATCTGGCGGCCGGACCCGCTGACGGGCTGGCTGTTCACCCGGCCGACCCCGCTGAAGGTGGCGCACCTGGCGGCGACGCCGTGGGTGTCGTGCTCGTACTGGGACCCGGCCCACGAGGTGGCCGTCGCGGAGTGCCGGGCGGAGTTCGCCGACGACGAGGCGAGCCGCAAGGACCTGTGGGACCGGTTCGCCTCGGCACCGGAACCCCTGGGCTACGACCCGAAGATCCTCGGCGGCGAGGACTTCCGCGACCCGGAGATCACCGTGCTGAAGCTGACGCCGTGGCGGATCTCGACCGGCGGCGAAGCCTGGCGCGCGGCCTGACCGGCACTGGTCCGATCGTGTGACGCCTCGGCGGCGGTTAAACCGGCGTCGGCACCGGGGCGTGAGGGCGGCGAAATCCACCTCCGAAGGGAAGCCCGGATGCTCAAGCGAACTCTCGCGGTGCTGACGTCGCTGTGCACGGCCTTCGCGCCCAGCCTGCTGTTCTCCGCGACCGTGGCGCACGCCGCTCCCGCCCGGCCCGCCGCGGTGGCCGCCGTGTCGCCGAAGTGCTCGGGTACGGCGTCGTGGGGCAAGATCCGTTACCAGGTCTGCTTCCGCTGGAACTGCGACAGCACGAAGTGCAACGTGCTCGGCTACCTCGGGCTGATCAACACGGCGACGAGCGCGCGGACCGTCAACTGGGACCTCTACTACGCCTACGACGGCGGGCCGTTCAACACCGACGACAGCGGCGCGATCCGTCTGAACGCCGGTGAACAGCGCACGATCTACTCCGCGAACGCCCGGCAGACACGGCTCTGCGTCCGGAACGAAGAGCGGCTCTGGATCGACTACGACGGCACGCTGAGCACCGCGATCTTCGCGAGCGAAACCATCGGCTGCCTGTAGGTCAGGCGGCCCCGACGCGGCGGTCGAAGACCAGGCCTTCGGCCGCCCGCAGGCCCACGCTGATCGCCCCGGTCAGCACGGCGTCCTCGCCCAGTTCGCCCTGGACCACCTTCGGCACCAGCGGCGTGAACGCGCGCAGGGCGCGGTCGATCGGCTCCAGCAGCAGGTCGGCCGCCGTGCCCATGCCGCCACCGAGGACGATCAGCTCCGGGTCGATCACCGCCGCCACCGAGGCGACCGTGTAGGCGAGGCGGTCGGCTTCGGTTTCCACCGCGCGCCGGGCGAGTTCGTCGCCTTCGCGGGCCAGGCGGAAGACCTCGCGGGCCGACTTCGCCGTGCCGAGACCGAGTTCGCGGGCGCCGCGGACCACCGACTGGGCCGCCGTCGCCTCTTCGAGGTGGCCGCGCGCGGGCGGGGTCGTGGGTTCCTCCGCCGCCCGGGTGCGGCCGTAGGGCAGGTAGCCGATCTCGCCCGCCGCGCCGGTCGCGCCGCGGAAGACCCGGCCGTCGACCATCATGCCCATGCCGACGCCGGTGCCGATCGTGATGCAGCCGAACACCGACGCGCCGCGCGCGGCGCCGCTTTCCCACTCGCCGACCGCGGTCAGGTTCGCGTCGTTCTCGACCATCAGGTCCGGGCCCAGCACGGCTTCGAGGTCGTCGATCAGCCCGGCCCGGCCCCAGCCCGGCAGGTTCGGCGCGTGCCGGAAGCAGCGCTTTTCCGGGTCGGCGACGCCGGGGGAGCCGACCACGCGGACAACGATGTCGGCCGCCGTCAGGCCCGCTTCGGCGACGGCGCCGGCGGCGATCTTCCCGACCGCGGTCACCAGCGCCGCCCCGGACCGCGCCGTGTTGCGCTCGTCGCGGCGGGCCACCAGCACGCGCCCGAGGTCGGACACCGCGACCCGGATGTGCTCGCGGCCGATGTCGACGCCCAGCACGTACCCCGCCGTGGGGTCGGCCTCGTACAGCACCGCCGACCGGCCGGTGCCGGTGGACGTCTGCCCCGTCGGGCGCGCCAGCCCCGCGGCCTCGAGCGCCAGCAGCGCCTGGCTGACCGTCGGCTTGGACAGCCCGGTGTCCTTCGCGACCTGCGGCCGGGTCGCCGGCCCGCTGCGGCGCAGCAGGTCGAGCACCGCCCGCTGGTTGATCTTGCGCATCCCGGCGGGGGTCCCGACCGCTGGAGCTCCTACGCCGGTCACCCGTGCCCGCCTCTCGTCTTCGTTCTCCCCGCCACGCTAGCCGCCCGTGCCCCGGATTTCCCGGAATACGTCCGATCCGGAACCCGTTGACCGGGGCATGAGCACTCCGGTACGCGGCCGGGTCCGCGTGGCACAAGGCGCGAAGCGGGTGCGCGTGTTCCTCGGCGGGGAACTCGTCGCGGACACGGTGCACCCCCTTCTGGTGTGGGAAGTCCCGTACTACCCCACGTACTACTTCCCGCGCGCGGACGTCGTGAGCGGCGTTCTCACCCCCTCCGGCCGGACGACGCACTCGCCCAGCCGCGGAGATGGTGTTCTGTCGACGATAAAGGTCGGCCGGGCCGAGGCGGTGGACGGCGCGCTGGAACACCCGGATTCGCCCATCGAGGAGCTCCGGGACCACGTCCGCTTCGACTTCGCGGCGTTCGACTGGTTCGAAGAGGACGAGCAGATCTTCACGCACCCGCGCGACCCCGGTGTGCGCGTCGACATCCTTCCCAGCTCGCGTCACGTGCGGATCGAGGTCGACGGCGTCACGGTCGCCGACACCGTCCGGCCGCACCTGCTGTTCGAGACCGGCCTGCCGGTCCGCTACTACCTGCCCCGCGTCGACGTCCGGATGGACCTGCTCGAGAAGATCGACACGGTGACGCACTGCCCGTACAAGGGCGCGGCCGAGCACTTCGACGTGGCCGGGCACGCCGACCTCGCGTGGAGCTACCCGACGCCGCTGCCGGAGAGCATCCGCGCCGCCGGGCTGGTGGCGTTCCTCGACGAGAAGGTGGACGTGTTCGTCGACGGGGTGCGGCAGGAGCGCCCGAAGACGAAGTTCGCCTGAGCCTCAGCCCCCGAAGAGCGCTCGCACCGCGGCCTGGTCGAAAGTGAGCACACCGACGGCCAGGCCCGGCACGATCTCGGGTTCGGCGCGGACCAGCGGACGAGCCCCTCGATCGGCTCCCGCGGCCCGTCACCCCACGGCGTCGAGCGCCCGGGCGAGACCGCAGTGCTGACGGTAGCTTCGGCTCATGGAGTCACCGACGAGCCTGAGGAATCTGTCATGACCGTCCCGCCGGCGATCACCGCCCTGCGCGCGGCCGGGGAAAGCGGTGACGCCGACGCGGTCGCCGGCCTGCTGGCCCCCGGCGTCGTCTTCCACTCCCCGCTCAGCGCGCGAGTGCGCTTCGAGGGCCGGGACCAGGTGGCGGCCCTGCACCGCGACATCTTCGCCGTGCTCGAGGACGTCGAAACCACCGAGCCGCTCGTGCGTGGCGACACGGCGTCGTTCTCCTTCCGGGCCCGTGTCCGCGGTGCGGAACTCGAAGCGATGAACGTGGTGCGCGTCGACGAGCACGGGCAGATCGCCGAGTGCACGGTGTTCGCCCGGCCGCTCCCGGGCCTCGCGACGCTGTTTTCGGCGCTTCCGCCGCGCGTCGCGGCCCGCCGCCGCGGTCCACTGGTCGGCGTGCTCGTGGCGCTCTTCGCGCGGCCCGTCGCCTTCGTGCTGCGGACGGCGGACCGCCTGGTGCCCAAGCTCGTATAACGCCCTATACCGCCCGCCCCAAGCGCCCCAATGTGGCCTTGGTTGCGTCTTGCGCACCGAAGGCCGCCTTGGGTGCGTCTGACGCACCGAAGGCCACCTTGGGGCGCTTGGGAGTCAGGCCGCGTGCCGGCCGTGGGCCTGGCGCCGGGAACCGCGGGGACGCGGCCGGGCCGGTGCCGGAGCGTCCACAGTGGATCCGGACGTCGACGTCCCGTCGGCCGTCGCCGCGGGCACGGGCGTGCCGCGATCGCGGTGGCTGCGGTGGACCGCGTACAGCAGCGCCAAGCCCAGCACCACCAGCAGGTGCGTCGCCAGCCGGGCCAACGTCACCTGACCGGCCGCCAGGTCGCCCGCCGAGAGCACCAGCAGGACCCCGACGAACCCGGTCAGCAGCGGCAGCTGGCCGGCCGCGGTCTTCGGGCGGACGACCGCGGCCAGCAGCCCGATACCCACCGCCAGGTTCCACGCGCCGCTCTCGTGGTCGAAGTGCAGCCCGCCGTGGCCGCCCGCGGTGCCGAGCAGCTGGGCGAACGCCAGGCCGAGCTGCGCGACCGCGACGACGGCCAGCGCGATCCGCAGGCCCCAGCCCTCGCCCGACGGCGCCGGGGTGCGCTCGAGGATCGCCGCGGTGAGGTCCGGGACCGCGGGGGCCGGGCGCAGCAGCATCGCGCGCCGCAGCCGTTCCGCGCCGGCGAACCACTCCTGGCAGGCCGCGCAGGTCGCCAGGTGCTCGTCGGGCGAAACCGGTTCGCTCTCGCCGTCCAGCCGGGCCGACAGCGCTTCGCGGCAGTCCTCGCACCTCATGGTCCACTAGTCGGACGGCGGGGTCACAAAGTTCCCGGTTACTGCTACGTTCCGCACCATGACCCGCGGTGAGGACGACGAACGCGTCACGGCTCTCGCGCTGGCCGCCGGCCGGGGTGACCGGCGGGCCCTGGAGGAGTGGGTCCGCGCGACCCAGGCCGACGTCTGGCGCTTCCTCGCGCACCTCACCGACGCGGCCGCCGCCGACGACCTGACGCAGGAGACCTACCTCCGCGCCTTCGGCAGCCTTCGCCGCTTCGCCGGCCGCTCATCGTCGCGCACCTGGCTGCTGGCGATCGCGCGCCGGGTGGTCGTCGACCAGATCCGGGCCGCGTCCGCCCGGCCGAAGATCGACTGGGACGCGCCGGTCGACCAGGGGCGCGCCGCCGCCGGGTTCGAGGACCTGGTCGAGCTCGGCGTGCTGCTCGACGGCCTCGACCCGGACCGGCGCGAGGTGCTCGTGCTGACCCAGGTGCTCGGGCTGTCCTACGCCGAGGCCGCCGACGTCTGCGGCGTGCCGGTCGGCACCGTCCGCTCCCGGGTCGCGCGTGCCCGCGACGACCTGCTCGAAGCCCGCCGGGAACGCGGCTCGGACGCCGGCTGAACCAGCCCGTTGGGCCGTCCGGCACTGTGGCGGCGCACACATTCGGTAGCTCCCACTGTCATCTCGTCACAGGAATGGGCGAACTCGACTACTCCGCGTTGACGGCCTGACAACGCCTGCTTAGCGTGGCGCGCACCCCGCCACCACGCTGCAAGGGATTCCCGATGGCCAGTCCCACCACCGAACCAGCCGAGCCCGAAGCCGGGAAAGTCGGCCGCCGCCGCTTCCTGACCTACCTCGTCGCCGCGCCCACGCTCACCGTCGCCACCAAGCTCACCGCCGACGCGGTGGCCCCGGCGACGGCCAACGCCGTCGTCCCCACGCTGCCGCAGCCCGCGGAGATCCTCGACCTCGGCGACGTGCTGACGCTGTCGTGCGCGCCGACCGCCGGGATGCTCGTGCTCGAAATGACGCCCGACGGGCGGGCGCGGCTGCAGCTGCCCCGCGCCGAAGTCGGGCAGGGCATCACGACGGCGACCGCGATGCTCGTCGCCGAGGAGCTGGACCTGCCGCTCGACCGCGTCGACGTCGTGCTGTCCGACGCGCGCACCGAGCTGCTGTTCAACCAGCTGACCGGCGGCTCCAACACGATGCGCTCGCTCTACGACCCCGTCCGCGCCACCGCGGCGACCGCGCGCGCCCGGATGGTCGCCGCGGCCGGGGCGCAGTGGGGAACCGACGCGTCGCGGCTGTCCACTCGCGACGGTGCGGTGTGGGCGCCCGACGGCCGCAGCGCGGGTTACGGCGTCCTCGCCGGGCCGGCGTCGCGCACGGACCTGACCACGGGGACCATCGCGCCGAAGGCCGAGTCGGCGCACACGCTCGTCGGGACGCCGACCTCGCGCAAGGACGCCCGCGCGATGGTCACCGGCAAACAGGTCTACACGCTCGACCTCGACGTCCCCGGCGCGAACCCGGTGATGGTGCGGCGGCCGCCGTCGATCAACGGCACCGTGCAGAAGGTCAACAACGAGGCCGCGGTCCGGGCGATGCCGGGGATCATCGACATCGCCGTCGTGCCCACCGGCGTGGCGGTGATGGCCGAGACGTTCGGCCAGGCCCTCGACGGCAAGAACGCCCTCGACGTCACCTGGGGTCCGGGCACAGTGGACGGTGAAGACAACGAGAGCATCAAGAAGAAGCTGCGCGGGGCCGCGCTGCCGTTCGTGGTGCCGCCGCTGCTGACGCAGTACGTCGACGGCGAGTTCGACTTCGCCTTCGCCAGCCACGCGCCGATGGAGTCGAACTCCGCGGTCGCCGACGTCCGGGAGGACAGCGCGACCATCTGGGCCGGGCTGAAGTCGCCGATCGTGGCCAAGCAGACCATCGCCCAGGAGCTGGGGCTGCCGGAGAACAAGGTCACCGTGCACGTCCAGCAGGGCGGCGGCTCGTTCGGGCGCCGGCTGTTCTTCGACGCCGCCCTCGAAGCCGCGCACATCTCGAAGGCGATGAAGAAGCCCGTCCGGCTGATGTGGAGCCGGATCGACGACATGCGGCACGGGCGGGCGCGCGCCGCCAGCTTCCACCGGATCCGCGCCACCTTCGCGCTCGGGCAGGTGCTGACGTTCGAGCACCGCGTCGCCAGCGTCGAAACCGACTGGAGCCACGGCCTCGGCGAGATCCTCACCGCGTTCGCGGCGAAGCTGCCGGTCGGCGGGAACCTGAGCTTCGCGCAGACGGTGTTCCTGCTGACCGTCAAGTCGCCGTACAACTTCGGCGTCACCACGCAGCTGCTCAACGAGGTCCCGCTGAAGTTCCACACCTCGGCGTGGCGGTCGGTCTACTCGGCGAACACCCGCGGCGCCGAAGAGATCATGGTCGACGAGATCGCCGCGAAGCTCGGCAAGGACCCGGTGGCCTTCCGCCGCGAGTTCATCAAGGAGGAGCGGCAGCGCGCGGTGCTCGACAAGGTCGCCGAACTGGGGGAGTGGGGCAAGAAGATGCCCGCCGGGTTCGCGCAGGGCGTCGCGGTGCACGGCGAGTACAAGTCCTACACCGCCTGCCTGGTCGAGCTGGACGCGCGCGACCCGAAGCACCCGCGCGTCACGAAGGCGACCATCGCGGTCGACGTCGGCAAGCCGGTGAACCCGCGCGGGATCCAGGCGCAGATGCTCGGCGGCCTGACCGATGCGATTTCGACGACGCTCACCGCGGGCCTGCACATCGACAAGGGGCTGCCGCTGGAGGGCAGCTACTCGCAGTTCCACTACGCGCGGCAGAAGAACTCGCCGACGGACGTCCAGGTGCACGTCATGCCGGCGACCGGCGACGACATCGGCGGCGCGGGCGAGCTCGGCCTGCCGGCCCCGGTCGGCGCGATCGCCAACGCCTACGCCCGGGCGACCGGGATCAAGCCCCGCAGCTTCCCGATCACCTTCCCGGTCGACTTCGACCCGTTCCCGCGCTGAGGAGAACCACCGTGCCCAACTACACCTTCGTGGTGAACGGGAAGACCGTCACCGTCGACGCGCCCGCCGACCTGCCGATGCTGTGGGCGCTGCGCGACAAGCTCAAGGTCCGCGGGCCGAAGTACGGCTGCGGCATCAACGTCTGCAAGGCCTGCACCAGCCACCTCGACGGCGAGGCGTTCAACCCCTGCGTCACGCCGGTTTCCGACTGCGCGGGCAAGGAGGTCACCACGATCGAGGGCCTGGCCGACGGCGACGAGCTGCACCCGGTCCAGGAGGCCTGGCTGGAGCAGGACGTCGCGCAGTGCGGCTACTGCCAGCCGGGGCAGATCATGGCGGCCGTGGCGCTGCTGAAGAAGACGAAGAACCCGACGGACGCCGACATCGACGCGATCCAGAACGTGTGCCGCTGCGGCACCTACTTCCGGATCCGGGAGGCGATCAAGAGCGCGGCCGCCAAGATGGCCTGACGCGGATGCGGAGGTTCTCCACAAGAACCTCCGCATTCGCGGTGCCTGGAGCAAGTTCACCCGGTCGTGGCTGGTGCTTTCGGGTTAGATGCGGGTCTCGGGCCTCGACGAAGAGGCCGGGGGACCGGAGGGCACCCATGCACTACCAGGCGCTGCTGTCCGACGGGCTCGCCCCGCGGGTCGCCGTCCTCGCCGCCGACGTCGAGCGGAAGCTGCCCGAGCTGATCGAGAGCACCGTGCGGCAGATCCGCGCCGAGATGCCGGTCTACGCCGACGCCCGGTTCGTCACGCACGCCGAGCTGCGCGCGTCGGTGCGCGCCAACCTCGAGCACGTGATGCGCACGCTGCGCGGCTCGGACGGCCCGGACCTGGCGCAGGCCCACGCGACCGCACGCGCCCGGGCGCTGCAGGGCGCGCCGCTGCCGGAGCTGCTGCGGGCGTACCGCATCGGGCTGACCGAGGTGTGGCACCGGTTCGTCGAGCTGACCGCCCGCGAGCAGGACCTGGCCGGGCTGGTCGCGGCCACGACGGCGATCTGGGCGCTCGTCGACGACCTCGCCGAAGCCCTCACGACGTCCTATCGCGACACCACGGCGGAAGTGATGGTGGCGCACCAGAACCGGCGCTCGGCACTGGTCGAGGCGCTGTTCGCGGGCGGCACCGCGACCGAGGGCACGTTGTGGGACATCGCCCGCGTGCTCGAGCTGTCGCTGGACGGCACGTTCGTCGTCGTCGCGGCGGAAACCCCGCGCCTCGGCCAGGAACCGCTGCCCCAGATCGAGGCCCGGCTGCGCGGGCTGCACCACGCGTCGGCCTGGCGGCTGACGCCGGACCTGCAGGTGGGCGTGGTGTCCCTGCGCGACCCGGCCGCGTCGAAGGCCGTCGTGGAGCTGGTGCGCGAGCACCCGGTGGGCCGGGTGGGCATCAGCCCGGTGTTCACCGGCCTCGGCAACACCGCCCGCGCGCTGCACCTCGCCCGCGTCGCGCTGTCCAGCATGACGCCGGGCACGCCCGGCCTGGTCCAGTTCACCGAGTCGCCGCTGGCCGGACTGGTGGCCAGCGCCCCGGAGGCGTCGGTGCAGCTGGCCCACCACGTCCTCCAGCCGGTGCTGGACCTCCCGGGCGACGACCGGAACGTGCTGCTGCTGACGCTGCGCGCGTGGTTCGACTGCCAGGGCTCGACGAAGCTGACGTCGGAGCGGATGTTCTGCCACCCCAACACGATCCGGCACCGCTTGAAGCGGATCACGGAGGAGCTGGGCCGGTCGCTGACGAACCCGGCGGACATCGCGGAGCTGGGCGCGGCCCTGCGGGCGCTGAACCTGTTCCCGGAGACGGCCCACCTCCCGGCGCCGCGCTGAGCCGGCTCAGGCGAACCCGGCGAGCGCGCGCACCTCGATCGGCGCGTGGATCGCAGCGGTGACCCGGGCCGCCCACCCCAGCGCGGCGGCCAGGTCGGCGGCCTCGATCAGGTAGAACCCGCCGATGTGCTCCTTGCCTTCGGCGAACGGCCCGTCGGTCGTGAGCACGTCGTCACCGGCTTCGCGGACCACCCTGGCTTCGGCGTGGTCGGCGAGCCGGGCGCTGAAGACCCAGGCACCGGTGGCCTTCAGGTCCCGCTCGACGTCGCCGAGCAGCCGCTGCGCCTCGCGCATCCGCTCCTCGGTGGGTGGTTCGCGGACTTCGCCGTCGACGCTGTGGACGGACAGCAGGTAGTGGGCCATGGCGCTCCTCCTCGTGGTTGCCGTCGTCCACACGAACGCGGCGGGCCCGGATCGACGGCGGCGCGCTGGTCCGATCGGGTCAGGTTTCCTCGGTGGCGGTTCACCCGGCGGCCAGCAGTTCGCGGGTGCGGGCCTGGTCCGCGGCCGGGCCGAAGGGCATCACCAGCAGTTCGGTCGCGCCCGCGGCTTCGAGGGATTTCACCTGGCGCAGCACGGTTTCCTCGTCGCCGACGATGGCGCTGTCCGAGACGCGCTCGTGGCCTTCCCGGTCCAGGATCGCGCGGTAGGCGGGGACGTTCGCCGCGGCGCCGTAGGTCTCCTCGACCCACTTCCGGCGTTCGTCTGGTTCGGACGTCACGCAGATCAGCTGGCCGGAGACCACGCGGGCCGCCGTCCCGAGCGTGGGCACCACGAACTCGCCGGTGGCCCGCGGTCCCGCCCACGTCGTGATCACGCCGTCGGCCAGCTCGCCGGCCAGCCGCGTCGACCGCGGGCTCACCGAGCCGAGCAGGACCTGGGGCCGGGCGGCGCCCGGTGCGGTCACCCCGCCCGCGGCCGTCAGCGTCTCGCCGTGGACGTCCGCTTTTTCGCCGCGCAGCAAGGGGTGCAGCGCTTCCAGGTACTCGAGCAGGTGCCGCAGCGGGCGGTCGTAGGAGTACCCGAACTCGCCTTCGACGATGAACTTGTGGCTCAGCCCGACACCGAGGTGGACCGGCACCCCGGTGGCCGCCTGGGCGGTCAGCGCCTGCGCGGCCATGGTGATCGGGTGGCGCGGGTAGGTCGGGACCACGCAGGTCCCCAGCTCGGTACCGGGCGCGGCGGCCCCGAGGGCGGGCAGGGCGGTGAGCGCGTCCCAGCCGCCGCGCTGGGCCACCCACAGCGTGCGGTAGCCGAGCTTCGCCGCTTCGCGCGCTTGCGCGGTCATGGCGTCGAAGCCGACGCCGAGTTCGTCGATCAGGATTCCGGTGCGCACCAGGGCCTCCAGGGGGTCAGTACGCGCGCTCGATCTGCTTCCGGTCGAGCGCGACGGATTCGGTGAACAGCTCGAGGACCCGCGGCGCGACCGCGCGCAGCTGCCTCGTCGAGAGCGCGGCCGGTTCGAAGGCGTGCGCGACGGTGTCGGCGATCAGCTCCGGCGGGTGCGCGGCGCGCAGGAACCCGTGCAGCACGGCCTGGTAGGCGACGGCGAGCTCGCGCGCCGGCCGGTCCGCGCGCAGCAGGTCGTTCGCCGCCAGCAGCTCGAGGTAGTCGACGAACGCCTCTTGGTGGCGCGGGTCGAGCTTGGTGTGCAGCTTCGGCAGCAGCTTCCCGAGCGTGCCCGCGTCGTCGGCGTACCCGGCGCGCAGCAGCGGCCGGCCCAGCACGTTCGCGTACTGGATCGCGGTGAGCCGGGCCAGTCCGACGGCGAGCGGGTCGGCCTCGAGCGCCGCGACCAGGTCTTCCAGGCTGCGGACGGACTCGCGGAGCAGCACCGCGAGGAACAGCTCCTCGCGGTTCTTCCAGTGCAGGTAGACGGTGCCCTTGCCGACGCCGGCGCGCTCGGCGACGTCTTCGACGGTCGTGCGCCGGTACCCGGCGCGCAGGAGCAGCTCGGCGGCCGCGTCGAGGATGCGCTCGGCGCGTTCGGCCCGGTCTTCGGCAGGAGGCACCACGCCATCGTATGACCAAATACGAAATCTGGTCAAACGTTGGACCGGAAAACGGCGGGACGCGTGGTGCGCCCCGCCGTCGTGGCGGCCTCAGGCGTCCGAGGACCGCTTCCAGAGGTTGATGTCCGCGTCGGTCGCGTGGCCGTCGATCTCGGTCAGCTCCTCGGACGAGAAGTCCAGGTTGCCGAGCGCGCCGACGTTGTCCTCGAGCTGCTCGACGCTGCTCGCGCCGATGAGCACCGACGTCACCCGGTGGTCGCGCAGCGCCCACGCCAGCGCCAGCTGGGCCAGCGACTGGCCGCGGCGTCCGGCGATGGCGTTGAGCGCGCGGACGCGGTTCAGGCGGTTCTCGTCCAGGGTGTCCGGGTTCAGCGACTTGCCCTGCGCGGCCCGCGAGCCCGCCGGGACGCCGTCGAGGTACTTGTCGGTCAGCAGGCCCTGGGCGAGTGGCGAGAACGCGATGCAGCCCGCGCCCGCCTCGTCCAGCGTGTCGAGCAGGCCGTCCTCCTCGATCCAGCGGTTCAGCATCGAGTACGACGGCTGGTGGATCAGCAGCGGCGTGCCGAGCTCGCGCAGCAGCCGCGCCGCCTCGGCGGTCCGCTCGGAGCTGTACGACGAGATCCCGACGTAGAGCGCTTTCCCGGCGCGGACCGCGCGGTCGAGCGCCCCGACGGTCTCCTCCAGCGGCGTCTCGGGGTCGAAGCGGTGGGAGTAGAAGATGTCGACGTAGTCCAGGCCCAGCCGGCCGAGCGACTGGTCCAGGGAGGACAGCAGGTACTTGCGGGAGCCCCACTCGCCGTACGGGCCGGGCCACATGTCGTAGCCCGCCTTGGTCGAGATCACCAGCTCGTCGCGGTAGGGCTTGAAGTCGGTGGCCAGCAGCCGCCCGAAGTTCTCCTCCGCCGAGCCGTAGGGCGGGCCGTAGTTGTTCGCCAGGTCGAAGTGGGTGATGCCGAGGTCGAAGGCGCGGCGGGTGATGTCGCGCTGTGTCTGCAGCGGGCGGTCGTGCCCGAAGTTGTGCCACAGCCCGAGCGAGATCGCCGGCAGCTTCAGCCCGGAACGCCCGCAGCGCCGGTAGGGGATCGAGTCGTATCGGCCGGATGCCGCAACGTAGGTCACGCGGCCGATGCTAGCCCGCCCTTCGGGTACGCTCCGGGTGAGCGAGCGCTTAGGAGGCACGTGGTGGGCACCGGATTCTTCACCTCCGTCGACGACGTGTCGGCCAAGCTGGCCGGGGCGGGCTACCTGGCCTCCACGGCGGTCGCGACGACGGTGTTCCTCGCCGACCGGCTGGGCAAGCCGCTGCTGGTCGAAGGGCCGGCCGGGGTCGGCAAGACCGAGCTCGCCAAGGCGGTCGCCCAGGTCAGCGGCTCGCGGCTGGTGCGCCTGCAGTGCTACGAAGGCATCGACGAGGCCCGCGCGCTCTACGAGTGGAACCACGCGAAGCAGCTGCTGCGGATCACCGCCGGCCGCGACGAGACGTGGGAGCAGGCCCGCACCGACATCTTCGGCGAGGAGTTCCTGCTCCGCCGCCCGCTGCTCACCGCGATCTCGTCGGCCGAGCCGACCGTGCTGCTCATCGACGAGACCGACAAGGCAGACATGGAGGTCGAGGGCCTGCTGCTGGAGGTGCTCGGCGACTTCCAGGTCACCGTCCCGGAGCTCGGCACGATCACCGCCACGCGCCCGCCGTTCGCCGTCCTGACCTCCAACGCCACGCGCGAGCTGTCCGAAGCGCTGCGCCGCCGGTGCCTGTTCCTGCACATCGACTTCCCGGACGAGGAGCTGGAACGCGACATCGTCCGGCTCAAGGTCCCGGGCATCGACGCCGCGCTCGCGGATTCCGTCGTCCGGGTGATCGCCGCCCTGCGCGCGATGGACCTGCGGAAGCTGCCGTCGGTCGCGGAGACCATCGACTGGGCGCGGACGCTGCTCGCGCTCGGGGCGTCGACGCTGGACGAGCGGGTCGTGCGGGAGAGCCTCGGCGTCGTGCTCAAGCACCAGGACGACATCGCCAAGGCCGGCGCCGGGCTGCAGCTCGAACAGGTCCTGGACGCATCGTGACCGGCGGCGTGCCGGAACGGCTCGCGTCGTTCGTCAAGGCACTCCGGGCCCAGGGCATCCCGGCCGGTCCCGCCGAGACGGTCGACGCCGCGGCCGCGCTGGAAGTCCTCGGCATGGACGACCGCGCGCTCGTCCGAGAAGGCCTGGCCGCCGCGCTGGTCCGCCGCGGTGGGCAGCGCGCGGTCTTCGACGCCGCCTTCGACCTGTACTTCCCGGCCGGGATCGGCGCACCCGAACGGGCCCGCGAAGAGCCGTCGACACTGGAAGAGCTGCGGGACGAGCTGGCCGCCGCGCTGGCCGACGGGGACGAGCAGGCGCTCGCCCAGCTCGCCGGGCTCGCGGTCGACCTGCTCGGCCAGTACGGCTCGGCGTCCGGACCCGGTGGCGGGTTCTCGGCGCACCAGACCCTGGAGCGGCTCCAGCCGCAGACGCTGATCGCCCGGGTGCTGGCCGCGGTCCGCGGCGGCGGCGCCCGCGGCGAGTTCACCGACCGGCTCGACCGCGACGAGATCCGCCGCCGCGTCGAGGGGTTCCGCGGCCGGGTCCGCACCGAGGCGCGCCGCCGCGCGGCCGAGGTCCGCGGCCGCGAACGCGTCGCGAAGCACGCCATCGCCCCCGCGCCCGACCGCGTCGACTTCCTCATCGCCAGCCGCAACCAGCTCGCGGAGCTGCGCCGCACGATCCAGCCGCTGTCCCGCAAGCTGGCGACGCGCCTGGCCGCCCGCCGCAAGCGCACCACGCGCGGCCAGATCGACCTGCGCCGCACGCTGCGTCGCTCGCTGTCCACCGGCGGCGTCCCGCTGCGCCCGGCCTACCGCCACCGGCGGCCCGGCCGGCCGGAAATCGTGCTGCTGTGCGATCTTTCCGGGTCGGTGGCCGGCTTCGCGAACTTCACCATGCTGCTGGTGCAGGCGCTGCGCGACCAGTTCAGCAAGATCCGGGTGTTCGCCTTCGTCGACAGCGCCGACGAGGTCACCCACCTGGTCACCACCGGCACCGCCGACCCCGAGCACCTGGGCGCGCGCATGCTGTCCGAAGCGGCCCTGGTGCGCTGGGACGGCCACAGCGACTACGGCGGCTCCCTGCGCCAGTTCACCGAGAACTGGCTGGACGCCGTCGGCCCCCGCACGTCGGTGCTGATCCTCGGCGACGCCCGCACCAACGGCGGCGACCCCAATCTCGACGCGGTCCGCGCGATCAAGTCCCGCGCCCGCCACGTCTACTGGCTGAACCCGGAGCGGCGGTCGCTCTGGTCGACCGGCGACTCGGCGGCGCTGGAGTACGCGGACGTCGTCGAGATGCACGAATGCCGTACGGTGCAGCAGCTTTCCGCGCTCGTCACCCGCCTGCTGCCGGTGTGAGCCACGCGTCGCGCAATTGCTCAACGTCGACTAAGTTTCGCGTAGCTCGTGACGCACCCGCTGGATGCTCGCATGGATACGGTCAGCATGTTGTAGTAACGCCTCCGAGTCCGCTTTTCTTGATAATTCTACTGGTGCAACCCCTGCTTCGAGAAGCATACAACTTCGAATAACTATGTAAACTGATTCGGACAAGTAGTATAGGTCTCTTCCTGTTATCTTACCGGACTTGCGACCCAGGTGTGTCAGTTCGTTTCTGGTGCCCGCGATAGTAAATGACCAGTGGTCGAGATTCTTGATCAGCGCTCTGATGCTAGGCCCGGCTGATCGTGCGAGCTGTCGCATCCTCTTATTCAAGGTTGGCGTGTTGATGAACTTGATCTTTTCGTCGAGCCAATCACGATGTTCGGCGGGAGTGGCGGCGACAAGTTCAAGTCGGAGCTTCGAGAACTCCTCCTCGTCAACATGTGAGTTCGAATGCGTAATTCGATGGTAGGCTTCAGCGGCCTGCATTATGTTGAGAAACTTGTTCTCCATGTACATTTGAGTGTTGTGCCTGATGCTCATCATTGAGTTAAGGGGCTGCTGAAACGAGTCGACATGGTCGACCCAGTTTGCGAGTGTTGCGACGCCGCCGACCTCTGCGAATGTGATAAAATTAGACGAATTTGCGCTGCGGCGCGAGGTCTTGTCACTCTTTCGATGGATCGAAGGTGCTAAGAACTCGATTCGCTGACTGAACTCCGTCTGTGTTCCATCGATCATTGTCACCATTGCATCAGGGGCTTCGATTGAAAAATTTGTGAGATTTGCAAAGGAGTCCGTGCACATGGTGACAAGATCCTGCAGCCTTGCGACATCGCGCTGAGCCACTTCGAAAGCTTGAGGTGTCTCGTATTCAATTCTGATTGAATGCCAGTAGTTTAACTGAACCTGATGGGGTGAGGTCTCTTCTTGTCGCCAGTGTGAGTTTAGTGTGATGCTCCCACGGGAAAAATCGCTCGCCTCGGCTGGGGTGGAAGTGCAAGAGGCTGAGAATGCGCTCGGAGTGTTGGATGTTACGTCGCGGGGTGTGAATTGCTTGGTGATTCCAGTTTGAGCTATCCAATCGGAAAGGTGATCAATCTCGATGGTTGCTGAAGTGACTGCTATCTCTGGGTCGGTAAAGTGATGACCCATGAATAGGCGATTTGCGTGATGTCGAGATTCGTCCAATCCGGAACTTCGAATAACGTTTCCTGCGAAGAATGATCGATCGAGTGTGACGGGACCGGAATCACAAATTCCGAGAATTCTGGTGTCGAGTTCTCTGTTTGGGCTACCGCTGCTCTTGAATCTCCCGATTAATGATAATTCAATCCCTTGTGCTGCCGGGTCGAATTTAAGTCTTCCTGGCAATACGTCTTCTTCATGACCGATTAGCCAGAATTTCCCTGCCGTATCGATTCTTTTCATCAGGTCCCCGGTGTCAGGTGCTGGTGTGCCGGTGTGAGCCACGCGTCGATGTCCGCGAGGAGCTTTCGCTTCGTCGCTTCGGGGGCGAAGGACGCGGTGACGCTCGCGCGTGCGAAGTCCGCCATCGTGGCGTCGTCGTAGCCGAACGCGTCGCGGACGCGGGCGTACTCCGCGGCGAGTTCCGCGCCGGTCACCGAAGGGACGTCGGTGTTGATCGTGACGGTCAGCCCGGCGTCGCGCAGGCGGGGGAGGGGGTGCTCGGGTAGCGACGGCACCAGTCCCAGCGTCACGTTCGACGACGGGCAGACTTCCAGCGCCAGGCCCCGGTCGCGGACCTCGGCGACGAGCGCCGGGTCGTCGAGGACGCGGATGCCGTGCCCGAGCCGTTCGGTCCGGCCCACTTCGAGCGCTTCGCGGATGCTGTCCGGCCCGGCGTCCTCGCCGGTGTGGTGCAGCAGGCGGATCCCGGCCGCCTGCGCCTTTTCGAAGAGCGTCGCGAACGGCCGCAACGAGTGGTTTTCCTCGCCCGCCATGCCGATCGCGAAGACTTCGTCGTACTTCAGGGCGAGGTCGAGGGTGCGCTCGGCGCGTTCGACCGAGCGGCGCCGGGAGTGGTCGAGCACGAGCCGCCACTCAAGGCCGTGGGTTCCGGACAGTCCGTTGAGGACGGACGCCAGCGGCATCTCGAGGTCGCCGAGTCGTTCCCCGTGCGAGGCCGCGGTGAACGTGACTTCGGCGTAGCGCGTGCCTTGGGCCAGTTCGTCTTCGCAGTACTCGCGTGCGATGCGCTCGAAGTCCCCGGGCTGCTGGAGGCAGGCCCGGATGAGCGCGTTGTAGTCGGCGAACGCGCGAAAACCGTCGAACTCCGGCGGCTCGGCCGGGACGGCGACGCCGTTCGCCTCGCCGAGTTCGCGGAGCGTGCCCGGCCGGATCGTGCTCTCGAGGTGGACGTGCAGGTGGGCCTTCGGCAAGGTCGCCAGGTCGCGCATGAGCCCGACCCTAGAGGCCGCGAGGCGCAGCTCGCGCGGCAATTTTGTTTGGCCGTCGTCACACGGGGAACCTCCGGGTGGTTCGTCCGCGTTGTCAGGATGACCGCACACCGACGAGGGAGACGACCATGGCTTTCCTGCGCAAGCTCACCGTGCTGGCCGGCGCGGCCGGCGCCGCCCGCGCGTACGCCAAGAAAAACCCCGAAAAGGTGAACGGGGCTGTCGGCAAGGCGGCCAAGTTCGTCGACGACAAGACCAAGGGCAAGTACCACGAGCAGATCGCCGGCGCGGTCCGCAAGGTCAACTCCGTGACCGGCGAACCGGGACAGCCCGGGCCGGCCGCCCGCTAGGTCACTCGGCGGCCAGGACTTCGAGGACCCCCTCGCCGTACTTGGCGAGCTTGTTCTCGCCGACTCCGCTGACCGTGCCCAGGTCCGCCAGCGACGACGGTCGTCGCGTGGCGATCTGGCGCAGGGTCGCGTCGTGGAAGATGACGTACGCGGGTACGCCCTGCTCCTTCGCGACGCCGGCCCGCCAGGCACGCAGGCGTTCGAACAGCGGCGCCGCCTCCGCGGGCATGTCCACCGCGGCGGCGGCTTTCCGCGTGCCGCGGACCTTCGCGGCGGCCGCGCGCTCGGGCTCGCGGCGCAGCATCACCTGGCGGTCGCCGCTCAGCACTTCGGCGCTGGCCTCGGTGAGCACGAGCGAGCCGTAGTCGCCTTCGACCGCGAGCAGGCCCTGGGCGAGCAGCTGGCGCACGACCGCCCGCCAGTCCTGTTCGCGCAGGTCGGTGCCGATGCCGAAGGTCTTGAGCGTGTCGTGCTGGAACTGCGTGACCTTCGGCGTGGACTTGCCGAGCAGGATGTCGATGATCTGCCCGGCGCCGAACTTCTGCCGCCGCTCGTTGCGCAGCCGCACCACCGTCGACAGCAGTTTCTGCGCCGCGATCGTGCCGTCCCACTTCTCCGGCGGGTTGAGGCACGTGTCGCAGTTGCCGCACGGCTCGGCCTGCTGCCCGAAGTAGTTGAGCACCTGCACCCGGCGGCATTCCACCGTCTCGCACAGCGCGAGCATGGCGTTCAGGTGCGCGCCGAGCCGGCGGCGGTGCGCGTCGTCGCCCTCGGACGTGTCGATCATCTTGCGCTGTTGCACGACGTCCTGCAGCCCGTACGCGAGCCACGCGGTCGAGGGCAGGCCGTCCCGGCCCGCGCGGCCGGTCTCCTGGTAGTAGCCCTCGACCGACTTCGGCAGGTCGAGGTGCGCGACGAACCGGACGTCCGGTTTGTCGATGCCCATGCCGAACGCGATCGTGGCGACCACGATCAGCCCGTCCTCCCGCAGGAACCGCGACTGGTGCTTCGCCCGCGTGCGCGCGTCGAGGCCCGCGTGGTACGGGACCGCCGGGATCCCGTTCTGCACCAGGAACTCCGCGGTCTTCTCGACCGAGTTCCGGGACAGGCAGTAGACGATCCCGGCGTCACCCTGGTGTTCGGTGCGCAGCAGCTCGAGCAGCTGCCGCTGCGGCGAGTTCTTCCCGACGATCCGGTACTGGATGTTCGGCCGGTCGAAGCTCGCGACGAAGTGCCGGGCGTCGTCGAGCCCCAGCCGCGTGGAGATCTCCCGGTGGGTGGCCTCGGTCGCGGTCGCCGTCAGCGCGATCCGCGGGACGTCCGGCCAGCGCTCGTGCAGCGCGGAGAGCTGGAGGTAGTCGGGCCGGAAGTCGTGGCCCCACTGGGCGACGCAGTGCGCTTCGTCGATCGCGAACAGCGAGATCTTGCCGCGGTCGAGCAGCCGCACGGTGGACTCGACCGAAAGCCGTTCCGGCGCCAGGTAGAGCAGGTCGAGCTCGCCGCTCAGGAACGCCGACTCGACCTCCTGGCGGGCCGCGTAGTCCTGGGTGGAGTTGAGGAACCCGGCGCGGACGCCGGCGTTGCGCAGCGCGTCGACCTGGTCCTGCATCAGGGCGATCAGCGGCGAGATCACCACGCCGACGCCCGGGCGCACGAGCGCGGGAATCTGGTAGCACAGGGATTTCCCGCCGCCGGTGGGCATCAGGACGAGCGCGTCGCCGCCGGCGATCACGTGCTCGACGATCGCCGCCTGGTCGCCGCGGAAGCTGTCGTAGCCGAACACGCGCCGGAGGGTCTCCAGCGCGTCGGACGCGGGTGCGAGGTCGGTCTCTGCCACCCGGCCGACTATAGAGCGGGGGTCCGACAGTTCCGGCCCGGCCCGCCGCCGGGTGGCAGACTGGCCGGGTGGAGTACTGGCCGGTTCCCGATCTCGTCGCGCATTTCGCCGGTGCGTGGCGGCTGGACCGCGAAATCCTCACCGCCGACGGCGAGGCGGCGGGCGAGGTGACGGGCACGGCGAGCTTCACCGAAGAGGGCGGCGAGCTCGTCTACCGCGAAGCCGGCGAGATGCGCCTCGGCGGCTACTCCGGCCCGGTCACGCGCACGCTGCACTACCGCCCCACCGCGCCCGGCCGGGCCGACGTCCACTTCGACCACGGCGGCTTCTTCCACGAGCTCGACCTGCGCGCCGGGCACTGGACCACCGACCACCCGTGCCGCGACGACCTGTACCGGGGGAGTTACGAGGTGCTCGACGCGCGGCGCTGGCGGCAGGAGTGGGCGGTCCGCGGCCCGGCGAAGGACCACCTGATCGTCACCCGGTTCACGCGGGCGCCGGGCTGAGCAGGCCGGTGACCGCCCTCCTCAGACGATCCCGCCGTTGGCGCGCAGCACCTGGCCGTTGACCCAGCGGGCCGGGCCGGCGAGGAAGGCGACGACCTCGGCGATGTCCTCCGGGCGGCCGAGCCGCTCCAGCGGGGGCTGCTGGGCCATCCGCGCGATCGTCTCCTCGTCCTTGCCGTCGAGGAACAGCGCGGTCGCGGTCGGGCCGGGGGCCACCGTGTTGACCGTGATGTCGCGGCCGCGCAGCTCGCGGGCGAGGATCATGGTGATCGCCTCGACCGCGCCCTTCGTCGCGTTGTAGATGCCGTAGCCCGGCAGGTTCAGGCCGAGCACGGACGTCGAGGTGGTGATCACGGCGCCGCCGTCGCGCACCCGCCTCGCGGCCTGCTGCGCCACCGCGAACGTGCCGCGGATGTTGGTGCGGTGCACCCGGTCGAGGACCTCGAAGTCGATGTCCGCGATCGGCGTCGGCGGGTTCATCACCCCGGCCAGGTGCGCGACGACGTCCACCCCGCCGAAGGTGCGTTCCGCGGTGTCGAACAGCTCCGCGACCGCGGCCGGGTCGGCGACGTCGGCCCGGACGGCGATGGCCCGCCCGCCGCGTCCGGTGATGGCGTCGACGGCGGCCGCGGCCTCCTGCTCGTTGCCGGCGTAGTTGACGACGACGGCCATGCCGTCGGCCGCCAGCCGCTCGGCGACCTGGCGGCCGATGCCGCGGGAGCCGCCGGTGACGATCGCGACGCGGGGTTCGGTGGTGGTGCTCATCGTGCCTGCCTCCTGGTAACGCTGCTGCCGTTGTTCTGTTATCGACGATAACACTTGGCTGGTAACAACGCTAGTTTTCCGGTGTTACCTGCGTTACGCCGGGCATCCGGCGGCATCGACGCGGCCGGTCGGCCGAATCGCGGGCGGCCGTGGTTTTCGGTGTCCGGGTAGCGGGCACACCGGTCCCATCGGGGGCGACATCCATGAAGGAGTTGTGTGATGCCCACCTGGCTGATCGTCGTGATCGTCGTCGTGGCCATCGCGGTGCTCGGCGCCGTGATCTGGCTTGTGACACAAGAGATGCAGCGAAAACGACTGCAACAGCGCTTCGGGCCGGAGTACGACCGCGCCGTGGAGGAGAGCGACAACCCGCGTGCCGCGCAACGCGAGCTGGCCGAGCGGGAACGCCGCCACAAGGAGCTCGACATCCGCCCGCTGTCGGCCTCGGCGCGGGAGCGCTACGCCCGGGAATGGGCGCAGGTGCAGGAAAAGTTCGTCGACCAGCCGTCCGCCGCGGTCGCCGAAGCGGACCACCTCCTCGTCGCGCTGATGGCCGAACGCGGCTACCCGACCGAGGGGTACGAGCAGCAGCTGTCCGATCTTTCCGTGCGCCACGCCAAGACCCTGGAGCACTACCGGGCCGCGCACACCACGCAGCAGAAGCGTGACGGAGCGTCCACTGAGGACTTGCGCGACGCGATGGTCCGCTACCGGACCGTGTTCGAAGACCTGCTGACCGACGGCGCCGGCGAGGAGCACCACGACCACGACCGCCGGAACGGTCACCGGCACGACACCGAGCAGCACGAGCACCAGGCGTCCGCGCAGCCGCGGACCGAGTGGAACGGAGGACGCTGACCATGACCGAGCACCTGACGCGGCACAGCACCGACCGGGACGACGACCTCGGCCGCGACTCCCGCGACGGCACCGCCGAGGTCCCCGAGCAGGAGCAGGCCGAGTTCCGCGAGCCGGGCACCGGCCAGGACCACGGCCTGAGCACGGCGGACCTGGCTTCGGCGGGCTCCGACACCGGTACCGCGTCCAAGGGGTCGGGTGGCGACGTCGAGACGCCGCCGTTGATCGACGAGGAGAAGGTCACCGGCTTCCGCGACCGCTGGCAGAACGTCCAGACCGGCTTCGTCGACGACCCGAAGCAGGCCGTGCGTGAGGCCGACGAACTGGTCGCGGCCGTGATCAGCGCGCTGGCCACCACGTTCGCCGAGCACAAGAGCGAGCTGGAAGGCCAGTGGCAGCAGGGCGAACCGGCCACCGAAGAGCTGCGGATCGCGCTGCGGCGCTACCGCTCGTTCTTCGACCAGCTGCTGCCGCGCTAGCGGGAACCGTTTGCCGGCGGGCATGATCGGGTAGCCGCCGGCAAACGGCGTCAGCAACGGGAGGCAGCCGAATGAACGTGGCCGAACTGCTCGTCGACGGGTTCAGCAGGGTCCAGGGCACGGTGCACGCGGCGGTGGAAGGACTCACCGCCGAGCAGCTCCGGGCCCGGCTGGACGACGAGGCCAACTCGATCGCCTGGCTGGTGTGGCACCTGACCCGGGTGCAGGACGACCACGTCGCGGACGTGGCGGGCACGGAGCAGGTGTGGACCGGCCAGGACTGGCTGTCGCGCTTCGGCCTCCCGTTCCCGGCCGGCGACACCGGCTACGGCCACCGCCCCGCCGACGTCGAGGCGGTCCGCGTCGACAAGCCGGACCTGCTCACCGGCTACTACGACGCCGTGCACGAGCAGACCGTCCGGTACGTGACGGGCCTCGACGACGCGGCGCTCGACCGGGTCGTCGACGAGGCCTGGGACCCGCCGGTGACGCTGGGCGTGCGCCTGATCAGCGTCCTCGACGACGACATCCAGCACGCCGGCCAGGCGATGTTCCTGCGCGGCGTGCTGGAGCGTCAAGCCTCGTAGTAGCCGTCCCCGCGGTGGTCGGCGAGGCGCTGGGGCCCCGGGCCGTCGGCGCCGAGCCGGTCGCCCGGGTTGGCCAGCCGGCACTTGGCCAGTGACATGCACCCGCAGCCGATGCAGTCGGTCAGCTCGTCGCGCAGCTGTTCCATCTGGCGGATGCGCGCGTTCAGGTCTTCCCGCCAGCACTGCGAGATCCGCGCCCAGTCCGCGCGCGTGGGCGTGCGGTCGTCGGGCAGCAGGGCCAGCACTTCCCGGATGGTGGACAGCGGCATGCCGACCCGCTGCGACATCCTGATGAACGTCACCCGCCGCAGGGCGTCCCGGCAGTAGCGGCGCTGGTTCCCGGCCGTGCGGCGGCTGCGGATCAGGCCTTCGTCTTCGTAGAACCGCAGTGCCGACGCGGGAACCCCGCTGCGCCGGGAAAGTTCGCCGACCGTCAGGTCGGGCAGCGTCGCGTTCGCCATGCCGGTCATGCAACCACAGTCGCACGCTTGACTTCAAGCGAGCTTGAAGTCCGATCCTGGCCCGGACGGTGACAACACCGCAGTGGCGAGGAGGAAAACGTGTCCGAAGCACCCGTGCGGGTCGCGGTGATCGTGGGAAGTGTCCGGGAGGGACGGTTCGGCCCGGTGGTGGCCGCCTGGCTGGCCGGCGTCGCGGGGGAGAGCGGCGGCTTCGAAGTCGACGTCGTCGACCTCGCCGAACCCGATCTGCCGCTGGCGATGCCCGCCTTCGGGGCGGCGCCGGCGCCGTCGGTCGTGGCGGAGATCGGGAAGGTGACCCCGCGCCTCGCGGCCGCGGACGCGTTCGTGGTGGTGACCCCGGAGTACAACCACAGCTACCCGGCCTCGCTCAAGAACGCGATCGACTGGCACCGCGACGAGTGGCGGGCGAAGCCGGTCGCTTTCGTGTCCTACGGCGGGATCTCGGGCGGGCTGCGCGCGGTCGAGCACCTGCGGGCGGTCTTCGCCGAGCTCCACGCGGTGACGATCCGCGAAACGGTCAGCTTCCACGGCGCCCACACGCGCTTCGGGCCGGACGGGACGCCGACCGACGAAGCGGCGGGAGTGGCGGCGAAGGCGATGCTGGAGCAGCTCGGCTGGTGGGCCCGCTCCCTGACTGAGGCCAGGGCGGCCCGCCCGTACCCCGGCTGAGGTGCGCCGGCTCACCGGTCCACAGTAGACGGCCGGCGCGCGAAGGGCGGCGCGTGCTCGGGGCGGAAGCCGACGCCGCCGAGGAAGCCCGCGAAGCGTTGCAGGAGCGGGGTGCGGCCGACCAGGCGCAGCGGGGCCGGGAGCCGGCGGAGGGTCCCGTTCAGGCAGGGTTCGAGCAGCATCGCCTGCTCGCCGCGCTGGGACTGCTGCACCGCCGCGGTCGGGAGGGACCGGCGACGCTGGACCGCCGCCAGCTTCGCCGTCGGGACGCGGCCCTGCCGCAGCGGGGCGGCCAGGAGCGTCGCGGCCGCCACCGCGTCCTGGATCGCCAGGTTGACCCCGACGCCGCCGGTCGGGGACATCGGGTGGGCCGCGTCGCCGATGCACAGCACGCCGTCGGCGTACCAGCGGCGGAGGCGGCCCATCCGGACGTCCAGGTGGTGGACGTCGGCCCAGGACCGGATCGCCGCGAGCCGGTCGGCGTCCCAGTCCATCAGCGCGCCCAGGCGGGTGCGGAACTCCGCGATGTCGCCCCGCCGGAGTTCGGCGTCGCGGCCCTTCGGGATGAGGTACGCCGTCTGGTAGTAGTCGCCGCGGTCCATCGTGGCCGCGGCCTGGCCGCCCGCCATGCGGATGAAGACCGCGCCGTCCGGGCCGGGTTCGGGCCCCTTCGGGACGCGGACCTGCCAGACGTCCATCGGCACGGCGAACTCCCGCAGCCGCAGCCCGGCCGCGCGCCGGACCGCCGACCAGCGGCCGTCGCAGCCGACGGTGAGGTCCGCGGCCAGGTCGTGGACGTCGCCGCGGTCGTCCCGGTAGCGGACGCCGGTCACGCGCTCGCCGTCCCGCAGCAGTTCGGTGACCTCGCAGCCCATCCGCAGCGACATCCCCGGCTCGGCGCCGGCGAGCAGTTCCAGGAAGTCCGCCTGCGGCACCATCGCGATGTGCGCGTGCGGGCCGCGCAGCCCGCCGAAGTCGGCGACCACAATCGCTTCGTCCTCGACCCGCAGCCGCGCCTTCGTCAGCAAGCCGCGCGGCAAAGCGGCGAACTGCTCGCCGAGACCCAGTTCGTCGAGCAGCCGCAGGGTCGACGGGTGCACGGTGTCGCCCCGGAAGTCACGCAGGAAGTCGTGGTGCTTCTCCAGCACCACGACGTCGATCCCGGCCCGGGCCAGCAGCAGCCCGAGCATCACCCCCGCCGGTCCGCCCCCGGCGATGCAGCACCGCACTCGTTCCATGAGCCCGACCGTAGCACAGAATTTTAGAGAGACTCTAAAATTGGAGTGACGCTAAGCTCGGCCCCGTGGCACCAGGACTGCGAGAAGCGAAGAAGCAGCGCACGCGCAAAGCGTTGATCGAGGCCGCATTGCTGCTGTTCGACGAGCACGGCTACGAAGCCACCACGACCGCCGCGATCGCCGCCGCGGCCGGGGTCTCACCCGCGACCTTCTTCAACTACTTCGCGGGCAAAGAGGACGTCGTCTTCGCCGACCAGCACCTCTACGACGAAATCCTCGCCGGGGCCTTCGCCGCGGCCCCCGCGGACGAGCCGGTCGCCGACCTCGTCTTCCGCACGCTCGGCGCGCTCGCCACCGCCGACGCCTGGAGCTTCCCGCTCGACCACCCGCTCACCGCGGTGCGCACCCGGCTCATCGCGTCCGTGCCCGCCCTGCGCGCGGGATTCTTGCTGCGCAACGCCTTCGTCGCGGACTCCTGGGCCCGCCTGCTGCGCGAGGCCCGCCCCGAACTCGGGGAGATCGAAGCCGCGACCATCACCGGCGCCGTGATCGGCGGCCTGCAGGCGGCCCTGCAGGCCAACGTCGACGAGCACGGCCGCGCCCGCCGCCCGGAACCCGAAGTGGTCGCCGAGGCGCTCCGGCTGGTCGTGCACGGGTTCGGTCAGAACGCCTGACAGGTCTGCGGCGGCAGCTTCGTGTCGGTCCCGGCGAGCACGACGGCGTTCTCGATGACGTACCGGCTCTGCGCGGCCAGCGCCGCGAACGTCGTGCAGACCAGCTGGTTGACCGCGATCGGCGTGAGCTGCTGCACCGGGAACGGCAGCGTGATCGTCGGCGGCGGATCGGGGGACAGCGCGATCTCCCCGCCGGCCGCCGGCAGCATCGTCGTGTAGCCGTCGGCCGCCTCGGCGCGGGACGGCCCGCCCAGCAGCAGCGACAGCGTCGTGTTGACGCCCATGGAGCTGGTGACCGGGCGCGCCACCGGGGTGAGCCGTCCGTCGAGGACGAAGTAGAGGGTCACCTCGGTGCCGGGCGCGTCGCCCTCCGGATTGCGCAGGGTCGGGGCCGGCCCGGCGCCGATGACCGGCGTCGGCTTGACCCCGCACGCGCTCACCAGCAGCAGGACCGCCAGGACGAGGACCTTCTTCACCACGCCTCCCGGGGCAGCAGCAGCACGAACCGGGCACCGGAACCGGTGTTGGCCGCGGTGATGTCACCGCCGTGCAGCCGCGCGTTTTCCCGCGCGATGGACAGCCCGAGCCCGCTGCCCTCGGAGCGCGCGCGGGCCGTGTCGGCCTTGGTGAACCGGTCGAACACGGCGGGCAGGACCTCCTCCGGGATGCCCGGACCGTGGTCGGTGACGGTCAGCACGACGTCACCGCCCTCGGCGCGCAGGACCACTTCCACCGGCGGGGCGCCGTGCCGCATCGCGTTGCCGACCAGGTTCGCCACGACGATGTCGAGCCGCCGCCGGTCGAGCGAGGCGACGATGCCGACCGGGAGCTCCACGACCAGGTCGGCACCGGCTTCCCAGCCGCGCGCGGCGAGGCTGTCGGCGACCGCCGAGGCGACGTCCAGCTGTTCGCGCCGCAGCTCCGCGCGCCCGGCGTCGAACCGCGAGATCTCGATCAGGTCCTGCACCAGCCGCGTCAGCCGCTTGGTTTCGGCGGACACCAGCCGCGCCGCGACCGCGGTGTCCGCCGGCAGCTGGCCGGCGTCCTCGTCGAGCACGTCGGTGACGGCGTTCATCGCGGCCAGCGGCGTGCGCAGCTCGTGCGAGACGTCGGCGACGAACCGGCGCGCGTCCGCTTCCATCGCCTGCAGCGTGCCGACCGTGCGCTGGAGCTCCGCCGCGGTGTTGTTGAACGTGGCGACCAGCTGGGCCAGCTCGTCGGACCCCGTGGCGCGCAGCCGCACGTCCAGCCGTCCCCGGCCGAGCTGGCTGGCCGCGGTGTTCAGCGCGCGCACCGGCCGCAGCACCTGGCGCGCCGCCAGCAGGGCCACCGCGACCGCGAACGGCAGCGCGAGCGCCGAGTAGACCCACGCCGTGCGCGCCAGGCCGTCGATCGCTTCCTGCTGCTGGGTCAGCGAAACCGTCGCGTACACCTCGAGCCCGCTCGGCCGCCCGCCGTTGCGGCCGGTCTGCACCGGGATCCCGACGAAGAACATCGGGAAGCCATGCAGGTCGACCCGCTGGAACTGGATGTTCGTGCTGTGCGCCACCGCCTGCCGCAGCTCGGCGGGCACGTCGTCGTAGCCGATACCGGTCGTCGCGCGCATGTCGTGGTAGACGACGAGCGCGCCGCTGGACTTCAGTGCCGTGGAGAAGGCGTCGAGCGTGCCCTGCGTCGGCGGCAGCGACACGGTCGGCAGGTACGCGGTGATCTGGTCGCGCAGCTTCAGCATCGTCTGGTCCTGGATGCCGCCGAGGATGGCGGTGCGGGCGGAGACGTAGCTCGCGCCCGCCGCCGCGGTGGCGCCGAGGATCATGATCACCGCGAACGCGGCGACCAGCCGGAACCGCAGCCCGGTGAGCCACGAGCGGAGCCGGCTCACGACCGGCCGAACCGGTAGCCGAACCCCCGGACCGTCTGCACGTACTCGGGTTTCGCTGGCACGTCCTCGATCTTGGCGCGCAGCCGCTGCACGCACGCGTCGACGAGCCGGGAGTCCCCGAGGTAGTCGTGGTCCCACACCGCGGAGAGGATCTGCTGGCGGCTGTAGACCTGCCCGGGCGTGCGCGAGAGCTCCAGCAGCAGCTTCAGCTCGGTCGGGGTCAGAGACACCGGCGCGCCGCGCTTGGTCACCTCGAGCGACGCCCGGTCGATCACGAGGTCGCCGTGGCGCTCGTCCGGCTGCGGCGGCTCGCCCGGCCGCTCGGTGACCGCCCGCCGCAGCACCGCCCGGATCCGCGCGTCCAGCACCCGCGGCTCGACCGGCTTGGCCACGTAGTCGTCCGCGCCCGCCTCGAGCCCGGCCACGACGTCGAAGTCGTCGGTGCGGGCGGTGAGCATGATGATCGGGACCGGGCCGGCCGCCCGCATCCGGCGGCACGTCTCGAACCCGTCCATGCCCGGCAGCATCAGGTCGAGCACGACGATGTCGGGCCGGTGGTGCACGAGCACCTCGATGCCGAGCTCGCCCGTTTCCGCGGTGCGCACCACGTGCCCCTGCCGGCGCAGGGCCAGCTGCAGTCCTTCCCGCACCGCCGCGTCGTCTTCCACCACCAGTACCTCGGCCACGGCGCCATTATTCGGAAAACCGCACGTCGTGGCGACCCGGGCCGATCTTGTAGCAAAACCATGACATCACGCTGACGGGATCTCGAAACACCGGATCCAGACTCGGGGTCATGGCAGTGATCAGTTCCGAGGTACGCCCTGTGACCCCGCCGGCCGGACGCCACGCGCTCGTGACGCGGGCCGCGTCCCGCACCACCGTGCTCGCCGCGAGCGCGGCCGGGTTCGCCCTCGCCTTCATCGCGGCCTACCTCCTCTTCGTTCGCACCGAAGCCGGCCGCGGCGTCGAGAACGGCGTCGTCCGCAGCGCCCAGTCCGCGGGCCACGTGGTGGAGTGGGCCGACCCGCTCCGGCAGTCGGACCAGGTGGTGGTGCTCGGCGGCATCGCGCTGCTGGTGGTGGTGATCGCCCTGCTGCGCCGTCGCCTCGCGCTCGGTGTCACGGCCCTCGCGTTGCTGGCGGCGCCGCTGGTGGTCGCGCAGCTGCTCAAGCTGTACGTCCTGGACCGCCCGAGCACCGGCGACCGGTTCGGCGTCGCGAGCCACAACAGCTTCCCGAGCGGGCACGTGAGCGCGGCGATGGCCATGCTCGTGGCCCTCGCGATCGTCCTGCCCCGCCGCTTCCGCCTGCCGGTCCTGGCGACCGGCGGCATCGTCGTCGCCTGGGTCTCGGCCGCGGCCGTGGCGCTGGGCTGGCACCGGTTGAGCGACACCGTCGGCGGCTGCCTCCTGGTCGCCGCGGTCACCTGCGCCGGGGCGGCGGTGGTGTCCGCCCGCCGCCCCGACGGTGACCGCGTCCCGCTGGTGCCGGTGCTGGCCGGGCTGCTGGCACCGCCGGCCCTGGTGCTGACCGGGTACGCGGTGCTCGGGACGGCGACGTCCGGCGCGGCCCAGTTCGTCGCCGCGATGGTGCTGGCCGCGCTGTCGGCGATGGCGGTGGTGCTGCTGCTGGCGGGCCCCCTGCGCCGGGTGACGTTCGACCCGGCGGAGGGCCGCGTCCGCCGGCTCCGGCGGCACTGACCGGGCCAGTTTCGGCGGATTGGCCCGCGACAGCGGCCGAGGAGCCGCCTAGCGTCGGGCAAATGCACCCGAGGCTCGCCGAAGACCTGGACTCGCTGCCCGATCTGCTCGACGCCGCGAGCAAGCTCGCCGCCGGCGCGCTGGCCGGGGTGGGGGAGCGGGCGGCCGCGGTGCCGCCGGTGGCCGCCGTGCCGGCGCCGCTGCCGGGCGGTGGGGTGGGGGCTCGCGGTGCGCTGGAAGAGTTTTCGCGGCGGTGGGAACCCGGGTTCGCGGCCAGCGCGGGGCCTCGGTACCTCGGGTTCGTCACCGGGGGCGCGACGCCGGCCGCGCTCGCCGGGGACTGGCTGACCTCGGCGCACGACCAGAATCCCGCCAGTGGCATGGACTCCTCGGCGCAGGACCTCGAGCGCGAGACCGTCGGCTGGCTGGCCGAGCTCTTCGGGCTGGGCGCGGAGTTCTCCGGCGCGTTCGTCACGGGGGCCACCATGTCGACGGTGACCGGGCTGGCCATCGCCCGCGAGTGGCTCGGCGAGCGGGCCGGGGTGCCGGTTTCCGAGGACGGCG
This sequence comes from Amycolatopsis eburnea, assembly GCF_003937945.1. GTDB lineage: Bacteria > Actinomycetota > Actinomycetes > Mycobacteriales > Pseudonocardiaceae > Amycolatopsis > Amycolatopsis eburnea. Next base: position 155,986 of record NZ_RSEC01000053.1, on the reverse strand, counting down.
CCGCCGCGCTCGGGCCGGTGACCGTGCTGTCCGGGGCGCCGCATTCGAGTGTGCTGAAGGCGTTGTCGTTCCTCGGGATGGGCCGCTCGGCGCTGCGCAAGGTGCCGCTGCTCCCCGGGCGTGAGGCCGTCGACGTCGGGAAGCTCGCCGAAGTGCTCGAGACCCTCGACGGGCCGGCCATCGTCGTCGCCAACGCCGGGACCGTCAACACCGTCGACTTCGACGACCTGCGCGCGATCGCCGGGCTCAAGCGGCGGCACGACTTCTGGCTCCACGTCGACGCCGCGTTCGGCGGGTTCGCCGCGCTGGCACCGGACCACGCGGCGCTGACCGCGGGCCTCGACCAGGCCGACTCGGTCGTCGTCGACCTGCACAAGTGGCTCAACGTGCCCTACGACTCGGCCGTCCAGTTCACCCGGCGCCGTGACCTGCAGCTGCGGGTGTTCAGCAACAACGCCGCCTACCTCGGCGAAATCGGCGAGACGCCGGACTTCCTGCACCTGACACCGGAGAACTCCCGGCGGCTGCGCGCGCTCCCGGCGTGGTTCTCGCTCACGGCCTACGGCCGCGACGGGCACCGCGAGATCGTCGAGCGCTGCGTCTCGCTGGCACGCGACCTCGGCGCGCGGATCGACGCTTCGCCCCGCTGGCAGCTGCTCGCGCCCGTACGGCTCAACGTCGTCTGCTTCGCCCCGGCCGGGGACGTCACCCAGGACCGCGTCGACGCCCTTGTCCGGGCCATCGCCGAGGACGGGACCACGTTCCTCACGCCGACGGTGTACGACGGCCGCCCGGCGCTGCGGGCGGCGTTCAGCAACTGGCGGACCACCCCGGCCGACGTCGAACGGGTCTTCGCCGCCTTGGACCGCGTGGCGGCCGGCTAGCCGCGGTCCGACTTCGGCATCAGGTACTTCCACGGCGAGGCGCCGGTGCCCAGTTCGCACGGCACGTGCACCAGCGCCGGGCGGCCCGACGCGAACGCCTTGTCCAGCGCGGTGCGCAGGTCGTCCGGGGTGCGTGCGGTCAGGCCGAGCGCGCCGAACGTCTCGGCCAGCCGGGCGAAGTCCGGGTTCCGCAGCCTGCCGCCCAGTGCCCGGCCCTCGAACAGGCGCTCCTGGTCGAGGTGGACGTTGCCGTAGAAGCCGTTGTCGAACACCACCGCGACCACGTTGAGTCCATATTGGACAGCGGTGGCGAGCTCCTGCGCCGCGAACATGAAGCCGCCGTCGCCGGCCACTGAAACGACCGGGCGACCCGGGAAGGCGGCCTGCACGCCCAGCGCCGTCGGGTAGCCGAAGCCGAGCGTGCCCTGGTGGCCGCAGGTGATGAAGGTGCGCGGCGCGTAGACCTCGAACCCGAAGTAGGACGCGAAGCCGACCTGGCAGATCTCCTCGACGAAGAAGCCGTCGCGGGGCAGCACGTCGCGGATCGCCCGCAGGTACTCCAGCTCCGGCCCGACGTCGGTGAAACGCTGCGCCACTTCGGCTTTGAGCGCGGCGAACTCCGCCGTCCGGTCCGCCCGCCGCGGGCCGGCGGCCTCGGTGAGCGCGGCCGTGGCGTCGGCCGCGTCGGCGATGACCGCGACGTCCGCTTCGAGCCGGGTCGCCTGGCGCGGGTCGATGTCGAGCAGGATCGTCTTCAAGCCGGGCGGCTTGTCCGGCCAGCGGAACCAGGACAGCTCCAGCCGCGACCCGATGCCGATCACGACGTCCGTCTCGGCCCACCGCTCGAAGCCGGCGGCGCACGTGAGGCCGAGCGGGTGGTCGTCGCCGACGATGCCGCGCCCGCCGCGGAACGCGACCACCGGTGCCTGCAGCCGCTCGGCCAGCGCCCGGACCTCGGCGGCCGCGTGCCGGGCGCCGCCGCCCACCATGATCATCGGGTGCTTCGCGCCGCTCAGCAGCTCCGCGGCCCGCTCCACCGCGACCGGGTCCACCGCCGGGCGGGGCAGCGGCAGCGGGCCGGCGGCGTCCGCCGGGGCGCGCATCCCCAGCACGTCCCACGGCACCGCCAGCGAAACCGGCCGCGGCCGCCCGCCCGCCGCTTCCCGGAACGCGGTCGCCAGCGCGTCCGGGACCCCGGCCGGGTGCTCGACCAGCGCCGACCACTTCGTCAACGTGCGCAGGGTCGCCAGCTGGTCGGGCATCTCGTGCAGGTGCCCGAGCCCGCGGCCGAGGTAGGCGCGCGGGATCTCGCTGGTCAGGCACAGCACTGGCGCGCTCGCCCCGTGCGCCGAGAGCAGCGCGGCCGACGCGTTGAGGACGCCGGGACCCGGCACCACGGTGCAGACGCCCGTCCGGCCGGTCGCCTGCGCGTACCCGAAGGCCATGTAGGCGACGGTCTGCTCGTGCCGGGCGCCGATGACCCGGATTTCCCCCTCGGTGCGGGCGAGGCTGTCGAACAGGTCGTAGGTCTGCACACCGGGCAGCCCGAAGACGGTGTCCACGCCGTGGGCGCGCAGCCCGTCGACGATCAGGTCGGCCGCGGTCGGGGACGGAGGCGCAGGGGAGACCATATATTGTTTCCTACATGATCAGCGCGTCCTCGGGAAGACCGGTCACGAAGTCCCAGCTGGCCTACGAGACGATCAAAGCCCGGATCCTCGACGGGAGCTACGGCCCGGGCTACCGGCTGGTGCTGGACCAGATCGGCCGGGAACTCGACGTCAGCGCGGTGCCCGTCCGGGAAGCCCTGCGCCGGCTCGAGGCCGAAGAGCTGATCCAGTTCGAGCGCAACGTCGGCGCCCGGGTGACCGCCATCGATCCCGTCGCCTACCAGCACGCGATGCAGACGGTCGCCATCGTCGAGGGCGCCGCCACCGGCCTCGCCGCGCCGCTGCTCACGCCGGACGCGCTGGCGCGGGCCCGCGCGCTCAACGACCGGATGCGCCGCAGCCTCGCCGAGTTCGACCCGCTGGCGTTCACCGCGCTGAACGCCGAGTTCCACGAGGTGCTGTTCGGCGCGTGCCCCAACCCGAACCTGGTCGACCTGGTTCAGCGCTGCTGGACCCGGCTCGCCGCCGTCCGCGACAGCACGTTCGCCTCCGTGCCGGGGCGGGCGCCGGAGTCGGTCGAAGAGCACGATCGGCTGCTCGCGCTGATCGAGGGCGGTGCCGGGCCGGACGAGGTCGAGCGCTTCGCCCGCGAGCACCGGCTGGCCACGCTGGAGGCCTACCTCGCCCGGACCCGCTGATGGCTTCGCACGGCTTCGCCGCGCCGGACGGGACCGCGCTCGCCGTCCACCTGTCCGGCAGCGGGGCCGAGCCGCCGGTGGTGTGCCTGCCCGGCGGGCCGATGCGGGCCGGCGCCTACCTCGGCGATCTCGGCGGGCTGAGCGCGTACCGGCGGACCGCCGTGCTGGACCTGCGCGGCACCGGCGACTCCGCCGAGCCGGTGGACCCGGGCACGTACCGGTGCGACCGCCAGGTCGAGGACGTCGAGGCGCTGCGCAAGCACCTCGGCCTCGACCGCTTCGACCTGCTCGGGCACTCGGCCGGGGCGAGCCTCGCCGTCCGCTACGCCGAGCGGTACCCGGAGCGCGTGCAGCGGCTCGCGCTCATCACGCCGAGCCCGCGGGCCGTCGGCTTCGAGCTGCCGGTCGCCGAACGACGGCGGATCATGGCGCGGCGGGCCGGCGCGCCGTGGTTCGAGGCCGCGGCCGCCGCCTACGAGTCCATCGCCACCCGGACGGCGACCCGCGCCCACTGGGCCGCCTTCGCCCCGCTGTACTACGGCCGCTGGGACGATGCGGCCCGGCGGCACCAGGCCACCGAACCCGGTCAGCGCAACGGCGCGGCCGCCCGGCTGTACAACGCCCCCGGCGCCTTCGAACCCCCGGTGACCCGTGCCGCGCTCGGCTCCGTCACCGCCGAGGTGCTCGTGCTGGCCGGCGAACTGGACTGGATCGTCAGCCCCGCCGTCGCCGCCGACATCGCCGCGCTCTTCCCGCACGGCCGGACCGTCGTGCTGCCCGGTGCGGCGCACTACCCGTGGCTGGACGACGCGGCCGCGTTCGCCTCAGCCGTGGGCGGTTTCCTGGCCTGACGCCGGGTTGCGGCGCGGCTTGATGCGGACCGCGGGCAGCGCCGGCGCGGGCAGCCGCTCGCCCGGGTAGCCCGTGACGCTGCCGAACTGGTCCGAGCCCGCTTCCCAGGCCTCGCGGAAGGTCGCGATCTCTTCGTGGGTGCGGCCCACGAAGTTCCACCACATGAGGATTTCTTCCTCGAACGGGGTGCCGCCGAGCAGGAGGAACCGGGCCGGGGTGGCCCCGCGGTTGCTGAGGGTCAGGCTGCGGACGCCGATGCCCACGTAGCCCAGCTCGGCCGCGCGGACACGGGTGCCGGCCACGTCGACGTCGCCGGTGTCGACGAGGACGCCGTGCTCGAAGCGGGGGTCGACGCCGAGGGACATGTGGGCGTCCGGGCTCAGGACGATCTCCGCTCCGAGCAGCGGGGTGAACGTCGGGATCGGGGACGTGCGCCCGGCCAGCGAGCCGAGGAACACCCGGATCTCGGCCCCTTCGATCCGGTTCACCGAGGGCACGTAGTGGTCGAAGGCGCGGGCCGTGTGCCGGTGCCGCTCCGGCAGCGCCACCCAGAGCTGGACGCCGTGCAGGGTTTTCGTGGCCGGGGTCGAGACCTCCGAGTGGCAGATGCCGTTGCCGCCGGTCATCAGGTTCAGCTCGCCGGGGCGGACCATCGCGTGCGTGCCGAGGCTGTCGCGGTGCTCGATTTCGCCGGCGAAGAGCCAGCTCACCGTCTGGAGGCCGGTGTGCGGGTGCGGGGCGACGTCCATCTTGGCGACTTCGTCGGGGCCGTAGTGGTCGGCGAAGCACCAGGCTCCGATGAGGGAGCGGGAGCGCTGGGGGAGGGTGCGCCGGACGCGCATCGCGCGGGGGCCGCCGAGGGGGACATCGCGCGGGGTGAGGACCTCGACAGCGGGGCTGTCGGGGTCGGTGGCCGTGGGGCGGTCGGCGCAGGCGAGCTCGGCCGGGGTGGCCTCGGTGTTGCTCATGTCCGCCACGGTAGTCGCGGTGGCCGTGGGTGGCGCCGGGTGTGGGTGGGCTGGTGCCGGGTCGCCGGATGGGGTGCGGCGGCCGGCTGCCCGCCGGGGCGGGGGCGTTTGCTTTCTGGAGTTGTCAAACAGCTACCCGAGCGCCGTCAGGCGGCCGGGCGGTGCTTCTCGGTCAGGACGGCTTGGCCCGCCGTCGTCAGGATGGCCGGGACCAGCTCGCCGGGGCGGCCGGGGCGGGACGGGCGGACCAGGCCCTGGTGGGCCAGTGCGTGGGCGGAGAACTGGTCGCCGCACGAGAGGCCGTCGATGAACAGGTCCGGTTCGCTGCTGCACGACACCAGGCCCCGGCCCGCGGCCACCGCTCTCAGCATCGCGCGCATCCGGTGGTTGAGCTCGGGGCGTGCCTCCGGTGATCCGGTGTTCTCGTCGCCGCTCATCTCGGTCCCTCCCGCTCGTGGTTCGGCCTCGTCCTACCTGTGCGTCGAACCGGGGGAGCGGATTTCGACAACACACCCGGGTTCGGTCCGGCCTGAGCGCACCTTCATCGTCACCGCCGCTGATCCAGTTCGGCTCGAAACCCCGTCGACGGGCGTTCGGACGCCGGGCGCGAACGGATGGGGTCAGAACGGCGGGCTTCCCGCGGCCACCGGTTCCGGGGTCCACGTGCTGCTGCCCCCGGTGCCGGTCTGGCGGCTGAGCTTGGTCACCTTGGCCGTCGCGTAGCGCAGCGACGGGCCGAGCTCGTCGACGTCCAGCTCCATCACCGTGCGCTTCTCGCCTTCCTGCGTGTCGTACGACCGCTGTCTCAGCCGGCCGTGCGCGATCACGCGCGTGCCGCGCAGGAGGGACTCCGCCGCGTTTTCCGCGTACTGCCGCCACACGCTGCAGCGCAGGAACACCGGGTCGCCGTCGCGCCATTCGCCGGACTCGCGGTCGAGCTGCCGCGGGGTGGACGCGATCGTGAAGTTCGCGACCGCCGCGCCGGCCGGGGTGAACCGCAGTTCCGGGTCCGCCGTCAGGTTTCCGACCACCGTGACCATCGTTTCGCCCGCCATCGGGCTCTCCTTCCGCTCGGGGTGCGGGGTGCACCGCTCTTGCCGTCGAGGAGAGCACGGGGGTCCGACAATTCCGGGCCGGGCGACGAGGTGCCGGGGCCCGGCCGGGCTGGTTTGCTGCCGCCATGCCGACGGCGTTTCAGAAGGAGCTGGTCACGCTCGCCCACCGGCTGGCGGACCTGTGCGCGCTCGTCGCGATCGCGCTCGAAGAGGCCACGCGCTCGGTGCTGGAAAGTGACCACACGCTGGGCGGACGCGCTCGCGAAGAGGTGGCGGTGGTGGCCGCGCTCGGGGCCGCGTGCGAGGAGCAGGCGGGGGCGCTGCTGGCGCTGCACGCGCCGCGGGAGGAGGAGGTGAAGGCGGTGCTCGCCGCTGTGCACGTCGCCGGAGAACTCACTCTTATGGGTGGACTTGCGCGGGAGGTCGCGGACGCGCGGGGAGTGGTGCCGGAACCGGTGCGGCCCGCGGTGGCGCGGTTGGGGCGCAGGCTGCTTCGGTCGCTCGGGCGCTGCGGGAGTTGCTTGGTGGCGGGGTCGGGGACGCGGTCGCGCTGGCCGGGGTGGCCGAGCGGGAGCTGCGGGAGTGGGCCGGTGGGCCGGAGTGGCCGTACGGGGTGCGGGCCGCGGTGGATGTCGTGCTGCTCGGGGCCGTCTACGCGCGGTTCGTGGCGGTGGCGGCTCGCGTGGCCCGGCGGGCTGCCGGGTTCGCGCCGGTCGGGGTTTAGCTGCGGCGGGTGACGAGCGGGCGCGGCGGTGTTGCCCGGTGGGCCGTTGGGCCGTTGGGTTCGCGCCGGTCGGGGCTTAGCTGCGGCGGGTGGCGGGCGGGTGCGGTGGTGTTGCGTGGCAGGCTGCCGGGTTCGCGTCGGTCGGGGTTTAGGCGCGGCGGTGTTGCCCGGCGGGCTGGTGGTTCGCGCTGGCCGCGGCGGATGACGGGCGGGCCTGCCGGTGTCCGGCAGGCCCGCGTCCGCGGACGGCTTACTGGCCCTGCTGGGGGAACTGGCCCGGCTGCGGGAAGCCCTGCGGCTGCGACGGGTGCGGTGGCTGGAAGCCCTGCGGTGCCGGGAAACCCTGGGGCTGGGAGGGGTGCGGGGACTGGAATCCCTGCTGCCCGGAGTCCTGCCCCGGCGGGAAACCCTGCGACGGGTGCGGCGGGTACCCCGACGGCGGCTGGGACTGGCTCTCCTCCTGCGCCTGCAGGCGGACCGCGTCCTCCTTCGGGATGCGGTTCTCGATGCCGCAGAAGGTGCACTGCGCGGTGTACTTGACGCCGATCGGGAAGAGCGGGATGAAGAACAGCGTGAACTTCGTGACCGCCTTGCGGACCGCGTGCGAGGCGGGGTTGCCGCAGCGGCCGCACAAGAACGTCGTCATCGCCAGCACGTAGATCCGTGTTCGCCAGCCCCAGATCAGCATCGGTGTTCTCTCTCTTTCGGTCCGTGTTCGCCGCAGCCTCGCACACCGGTCCCGCGCCGCGTGGCGGTTTTCGGGAACTGGTCCGGACCAGGAGCGGGCAAAGGGGACATCGGGGCCGAAGGGTGCCGGGTGGCTCGGCGGGCTAGATTGGGCGCATGCCGAGCGACCGCGTCCTGAAGACGATGAACGCCGTGCACCGCGGCCTGATCAAGCTCACCGGCGGGCGGGTCGGGTGGCAGGCCGGCATGCCCGTCCTGGAGCTGACCACGGTCGGGCGCAAGAGCGGGCAGCCGCGGACCGTGCTGCTGACCTCGCCGCACCAGGAGGGCGACGTGCTCGTCGTCGTGGCTTCGCGCGGTGGGGACGACACGCACCCGGCGTGGTTCCTCAACCTGCGCGACCAGCCGGACGTCGAGGTGTCGCTCAAGGGCGCGCCGAAGCGGCCGATGCGCGCGCGGGTCGCGAACGCCGAGGAGCGCGCGAAGCTCTGGCCGAAGATCGCCGGTGACTTCAAGAACTACGCGCAGTACCAGACGAAGACCGAGCGCGAGATCCCGCTCGTCTTCCTCGAACCGCGCTAGCCGCGCGCCTGCAGGTACGCCGGGTCCGGGCCGGGGATCGGCTGGTCGGGCACGCCGGCCAGCAGCTGGTTCATGGCGTGGAAGTAGGGCGGCGCGGCGACCGTGCCGCCGAACGCGCCGTGGCCGCAGTCGCCGAGGTGGACCGGGGTGCCCGGGCAGATCTCGCGCGGGTGCGGCCCGTCGGCGAAGACCATGGACGACACCGCGTAGCCGTCCACGCCGCCGACGAACGCGACCGATTCGCTCTGCTGGGTCGTGCCCGTCTTGCCGATGTCGGGGCGGGTCCAGCCGGCCGCGCGGGCGGCCTGGGCCGACGTGCCGTCCGTGGTGTCCTTGCTCAGGCCGGCTTCGAGGGTGTTCGCCACACCCGTCGGGATGACCTGCTCGCACGCCTGCTGCCGCACCGGCACGGCGTTCCCGTTCCGGTCGGTCACCGACAGGATCGGGTCCGGCGGGCACCAGACGCCGCCGCTCATCAGGGTCGCCGAGACGTTCGCCATCTCCAGCGGGCTGACCGGGCTGTTGCCGAGGGTGAACGACAGCAGGTTCTGGAAGTACTTCGACTGCGGCTCGCTGTACTGCGGGTTGCTCGAACTCGGATCCGGCACCGCGCCGGCGTCGTTGGTCGCGAGGGTGTTGCGCAGCCCGAGCTTGTACGCCATGTCGAGCACGGCGGGCATCCCGACCTGGCTCTCCAGCCCGACGAACGCGACGTTCGGTGACGTCGCCAGCCCGTCGGCGAGGCTGATCGGGTCGGCGTAGTGGCCGTCGTTGTGGACGGTGTAGCACGACGAACGCGAGTCCGGGACCGGGAAGCACTGGCTGTCCGGGTTCGGCAGCGGCGTGTCCAGGCCTGCCTTGCCGGTGACGAGCGCCGCGGCCGAGGTGAAGATCTTGAACGACGAGCCGGCGCCGAACTCGTTGCTCGCGTCCGCGACGATGTCGGTGGACGTCTCGCCGCGCGCCGGATCCGTGCCGTAGTTCCGGTTGGCGACCATCGCGAGCACCTGGTGCCCGGCCGAACCCGGCTGCACCACGGCGAAGGTGTTCGCGACGCCGTCCTGCGTGGTCGGCACGTTCGCGTCGACGGCGTCCTTCGCCACCTGCGAGACACGCGGGTCGAGCGTCGTCTTGATCGTGTACCCGCCGGTGGCGAGCTGGTCCGCGGTGAACCCGGCGCGCACGAGGTAGCTTTCCGTGTAGGCGCAGAAGAACCCCGCGTCCGGCGCCGCGCCCAGGCAGGTGCCGGACGGTGTCACCGGCCCGTCCGGCAGCAGCCCGAGCGGTGCCGTTTTCGCCGTCGCCGCGTAGGACGCGGGGATGGAGCCGTTGGTGACCATGTCGTCGATGACGAGGTTGCGCCGCTGCAGCGCCTTTTCCGGGTGCGTGTACGGGTTGTAGACGGTGGGGTTGTTCACCATTCCGGCGAGCAGCGCGGCCTGCGGCACGGTCAGTTTGTCCGCTGTCGTCCCGAAATACGCTTTCGCCGCCGCGCCCACCCCGTACACGGTTCCGCTGAATTCGACCACGTTGAGGTAATCGGCCAGGATGTCGTCCTTGCTCATCGTGTCGTTGAGCTGGACGGCCATTTTCGCTTCGCGCAGCTTGCGGGCGAGTGAATCCTCGCGATCGGCCTGCTGGGCCGCCGGATCGGTTCGGTCGACGACGTTGATCAGGTAGTTCTTGACCAGTTGCTGGGTGAGCGTCGACGCGCCCTGCAGCGCGCCGCCGGTGCTGTCGTTGATCGCCGCGCGCAGGGTTCCTTGCAGGTCGACGCCGCCTTCGGCGTAGAAGCGGCGGTCCTCCACGCCGATGATCGCGGCCTTCATCGTCGTCGCGATCCCGGCCGCGGTGACCGGGAGGCGGTACTGCGCGTAGAGCGTCGCGATCGGGGTGCCGTCGCGGTCGGTCACGGTCGTGGTGAGCGGGGGATCGGCCGCCGCGAGCTGCGCGGAAATGGTGTCCACCGAATCGCTCACCTGATTCGACAGCAGTCCCGCGCCGATGGCGGCGGGCGCCACCGTGCCCGCCACCAGTATTCCGGCGAGAACGCACAATCCGGCCAAAGAGAACACGCCTGGGCGACCATTCACGAAACCGAGGTTAGCCAGCCGGGAATGAAGCTTCCGTTCGGTGAGAGATGGGCCTCACCGGGCCAACCTGCCGAGCAAAGCCGAAGCGACCGAAATCGCCACCGCCGTCGCCGCGGCCAGCACGCCGAAGTCGAGGCCGAGGTGGGCGGGCGTGCCGATCAGCAGGCCGCGCAGCGCGTCCACCTGGTAGCTCAGCGGGTTGACGTGGCTGAGCACCTTCAGCCAAGACGGCATCAGGTCCACCGGGTACAACGCGTTGGAGCCGAAGAACAACGGCATCGTGATCGCCTGCCCGATGCCCATCAGCCGTTCGCGCGACAGCACGATCCCGGCGATCACGATGGACAGGCAGCAGAAGAACGCCGACCCCAGCACGAGCACGACGGCCATCGCGAGCAGCTTCAGCGGGTTCGCGGTCAGCCCGACGCCGAGCACCGCGGCGAGCACCAGCACCATCAGCGCCTGCACCAGCGCGCGGACCCCGGCGGCGAACGCCTTCCCGGCCACGAGCGCCGCCCGCGGGGTGGGCGTCACCAGGAGCTTGGCGAGCACACCCGCGTCGCGCTCCCAGATGATCTGGATGCCGTAGAAGATCGCGATGAACAGCGCCGACTGCGCGAGGATGCCCGGCGCGAGGTAGTCCAGGTACGGCGTCGAGCCGGTCGGGATCGCCTTCAGCCGGGTGAACGTCTCCCCGAAGATCAGCAGCCACAGCGCGGGCTGGATCGCGCGGGTGAGCAGCTCGGTCTGGTCGCGGCGCAGTTTCTGCAGCTCCACCAGGCACATCGCGCCGACGCGGGCGGCGAGCACGCGCAGCCGGCCGAGCGGGCCGGGGTCAGCCGAGACGGCGGGCGGTGCGGCGAGTGGCACGGACACCTCGGATCCCTCCTTCGTCGCTTTCGAGGCGGTTCCCGGTCGCGGCGCGGAACACGTCGTCCAAAGTGGACTCCGGACCGAGGTCCGCCTCCAGCTCCGCCGGGGTGCCCAGCGCGCGGATCCGCCCGGCGTGCATCAGCGCGACGCGGTCGCAGTACTGCTCGGCCTCGTCCATGTAGTGGGTCGTGACGAGCACGGTCATGCCGGTCGCCGCGCGGATTTCGGCGATGCGGTCCCACACCGACGAGCGGGCGACCGGGTCGAGGCCGATCGTCGGCTCGTCGAGGACGAGCAGCCGCGGCGAGCTGACCAGGGCCTGGGCCAGCTCGAGGCGGCGGATCATGCCGCCGGAGTACGTCTTGGCCGTGCGGTCGGCGTCGGCGTCCAGCCCGACCAGCTCCAACGCGCTCCGCACCTGCCGCGGGCGTTGCGCCCGGGGGACGTCGAAGAGCCGGGCGAACAGCGCGACGTTTTCGCGGCCGGTCAGCGCGCCGTCGGCGGACAGCTGCTGCGGGACGTAGCCGATCAGCCGCCGCACGGCCATCCGGCGGCGGGCGACGTCGACGCCGAAGACCGTGATCCGTTCCGGCGCCGTGGGCAGCAGCGTGGTGATCATCCGGAGGGTGGTGGTCTTGCCCGCGCCGTTCGGGCCGAGCAGGCCGAACACCTCGCCCGCGCGGATCTCCAGGTCGACGCCGTCGACCGCGCGGGTGGTGCCGAACGAGTGGCTCAGCCCGGTGCAGCGCACCGCGGGTTCGGTCATGGCTGCTCCTTCAGGACGCCCATGAGTTTTTCCAGCGCCGGCAACGCGTTCTCGATGGCTTCGAGGTCCTCTTCGGATAGCGCGGTGAGGGCTTCGGCGACGAGCCCGGTCCGGGCGCGCCGCCACGACGCCATCCGGTCGCGCGCGGCATCGGTGATCTCCAGCCGGGCCGCGCGCCGGTCGGCGGGGTCGGGTTCGCGGCGCAGCAGCCCGGCGTCGGCGAGCTGGTTGACCAGCGTGCTGACCGAGTTGCCGGCCAGGTGCAGCTCGCGCGCGGCCGCGGCGACGCCGATGCCGGGGTGGTCGGCCACCACGCGCAGGACTTCGACCTGCGCGCCGGGCAGCGGGAAGCCGGGCACTTCGGCGCGCACCCGGCGGCGCACCACGCGGCGGATCCCCTGGACGGCGCCCAGCAGCCGGTCGGCGAGTTCGGTCATGCCGCCAAAGTAGCTCTGACTCAGAGCTGTTAGCAACGCTAAATGTCTGGTTGGGGCGGATGCTCCCGGATCAGCGCGCGGCTTCGGGAGCCGAGGTAAGCCTGCTTCGCGTCGCGAAGGGTCCTTTCGCGACGCCCGCCGGCGGGCGGTTCCGCGAAGATGCCGGACCGGCCGGTGGCAGAGCGCCTGGCCGCGTGGTCTGCCCGCGTCTCCGGGATGTCGTGAAAGGGCCATTCATGTCGTCTGGTGAGGTGAAAGGGTCGTTCACGGCATGATCAGCGGGCGGCTTCGGCGAGGGCCAGGTCGAGCAGGCCGGGGAAGCGGGCGTCGAACTCCTCGCGGCGCAGCGCGTTCAGCCGCTGCGTGCCGCTGTCCCACTGCTTCAGCAGGCCGGCCGCGCGGAGGATCTTGAAGTGCCGGGACGCCGCTGGCTTGCTGACCGGGGGCATGATCGCGCCGCACGACTGGCCGGGCTCGCGGGCGAGGGCGGCGACCATGGCCAGCCGGTGCGGGTCGCGGAGGGCTTCGAGGGCCGCGCTGAACGGGACGTCGTCGAGGGCCGGGTGGTCCAACGGGGTCGCGGTGCGGCTGGCCATGCTCCGAGTATCCCTTGGTTGCCGGGACGCGCGGGCCTGTGCCATGGTCGATGTTAGCCATTTGGTTAACATGAGGGAGGTTCCCTGGTGCGCGTCTACCGTCCCGAGACGGGCAAGCTGGTCCGCCGCGACGAACCGGAGCCCGAACCGCAGCGCGGGGAAGTGCTCGTCCGCGTGCGGGCGACGTCGCTGAACTACCGCGACCTGCTCATCCTCGACGGCGAGCACTTCACCACCGGGCCGGGCGGGCTGATCCCGTTGTCCGACGCCGCGGGCGACGTCGTGGCGGTGGGGGCGGGCGTCACGCGGTTCGCGGCCGGCGACCGGGTGCTCGGGAACTTCCACTCGCACTGGATCGCCGGACGGCTGCCGGAGACCCTCGTCGGCTACGGGAACGGCCAGGACGGCTGGCTCGCCGAATACCGTGCCGTGCCGGAACACGCGCTCGTCGCGCTGCCCGATTCGCTCACCTACGAACAAGGCGCGACGCTGCCGTGCGCCGCGGTCACCGCGTGGACGTCGCTCGCCGGCGTGCGGCCGGGCGACGTCGTGCTGACCCTCGGCACCGGCGGTGTCTCCCTGTTCGCCCTGCAGCTCGCCAAGCAGTTCGGTGCGCGCGTGGTCGCGACGACGTCGAGCGCGGCGAAGGCGGCCAAGCTGACCGGACTCGGTGCGGACGCGGTGATCGACTACCGCGCGACGCCGGAGTGGGGCCAGGCCGTCCTCGACGCTACCGGCGGCCGGGGCGCGGACCGGATCGTCGAGGTCGGCGGGCCGGGCACGTTCGCGCAGTCGCTCGTCGCGGCCGGGACGCACCACGCCGAGATCGCGCTCGTCGGGTTCGTCGGCGCGGACGGGCCGCCGGTCGGCTTCATGGACCTGTTCCGCAGCGGGGCGAGTCTCCGGAAGATCTGGGTCGGCAGCCGCGAGGACACCGAAGACCTCCTCCGGTGGCTCGCCGTGCGACCGCTGGAACCGGTCGTCGACAGCGTTCACCCGTTCGACGACGCGGACGGGGCGTTCGAGCGGTTCCGGAGCCGCCGGAACCTCGGGAAGGTCGTCATTTCCGTGGCGTGAGGTGAAAGGGGTACCGCTGATCGGCTGAACCTGACCCGGAGTGACCGTTCGGCGGCGAAGTGCTGCCGTTCGCCGCGTGACCGCGGGGTTCCGGGCCGGAACCCCGCGGCGCGGGCGCATGCTGTCCTTTCCGACCCCGGTGTCCCCGCGCCTGACGTCCACTGTGGACACTGCCAGTGCGCCCGGCCCGGCGGTCCCTTCTCGACCGGAGATAGGACACATCGTCGTGACCCTGCTGGACAGCAAGCTCGTCCGGTGCTGGACGTCCCGCCCGCACCTGCAGTCCCTCTACACCCTCGCCGCCGCGGCCCCGCGGATGCGCGCCGCCCTGGGCCTCGCGCCCACCGGCGGCGGCACGGTCGGCTTCAAGGTGGACGGGGACGCGCTGGCCCGCACCGAAGCGGAGCTGCTGGCCGCGACGTCGGCCCGGCTGCCGGTGCACCCGCTGGTGACCCAGGACCTGAACGGCCGGTCGACGGTGCGGTGCTGGCGCCGCAACCGCGACCTGCGCGTGCTGACCGGTGACCTGGTCGACGTCGCGGACCGCCTCTCGCGGGCCGGCTACGGCGGCTGCCTGCGCTTCGCGACCGTCGAGTTCGGCGAGCAGACCGGCCGCCTCGACCGGAAGCTCGCCCTGGTGTACCTGTTCGACCGCGGCACGTTCCACACCGCGCCTGCCCCGGGCACCCGGCCCCTCGACCGCGCGCTGGAACTGCGCGCGCGGGCCGCGCTGCACGGCGCGTTGCCGCTCGAACCCGATGCGCAGCGCCGGTTCGTGCTCTGACGGGTGACGCTGAAAATCCGCCGATTGGCGCTGTCCCCGGGTTCTGCGAGGATGCTGCTCTCTGCCGAGCGAAGGAGATGGCCGTGGCTTCTCGTCTCAACCCGTACCTGAGCTTCCGCGACGACGCGCGGCAGGCGATGGAGTTCTACAAGAGCGTCTTCGGCGGCACGCTGACGGTGAACACGTTCGGGGAATTCGGTTCACCCGAAGGGGCGGACGCGGACAAGATCATGCATTCCCAGCTGGAGACCGACAAGGGCTTCACGCTCATGGCGGCGGACACCCCGGCCGGGATGGAGCACAAGCCGGGCACGAACATCACGGTCAGCCTCAGCGGCGACGACGCCGACGACCTGCGCGGCTACTGGGAACAGCTGAGCGACGGCGCGACCGTGACGGTTCCGTTCGAAAAGCAGATGTGGGGCGACGAATTCGGCGCGCTCGTCGACAAGTTCGGCATTCCCTGGATGGTCAACGTGGTCCAGGGGTCGTAGCGGACCGTTGCAGCGGGCGCCGTCGTCGGTGACGATGAGGTGACGGCGCCTGCGAGGCGCCGGGCCGAAGGAGGCCCGATGGCGGGTACCCCGTGGATGTGCGCGCAGTGCGGCGCGGTCAACGACCCCGGCGCCGGGCGCTGCGGCACCTGCTCGGGCCTGGCTCCGGGCCGCGCCCGCGCGCGGGCGCTGTGGGTGCTGCTGACGCTGATGGTGGTCGCGGGCGTCGCGGTGGGCGGCGTCCTGCTGTTCACCGGGCACCCGAAACCCGAGCCGGCCGCGTCCGGGCCGTTCCCGGCGTACACGACGCCCTCACTGCCCACGACCAAGACCGTCGTCACCACCGCCGAGGCGCTCACGCCGCCGTCCACCCCGACCACGTCGGCCACGCCGGAGGGGAAACCGTGCCCGGGTGACGCCGCGCGGTACCTGCCCGGCGGCCAGGGGACCGCGCTGCTTGTCGGGCAGACGGCCAAGTCGCTGATCACGATCTGCCGGACGCCCGACGGCCGCGTCTTCTACGACGGCCAGGCCCGTGGGCAGGCGGCGTCGGGCGACACCCACATCACGCTGCCCGCCGAGGCCTCGGGCGACGGCTTCGTCGCGGTGAACGGTGCCTACCGCTACGAGGTGGGCGGCGGCAGGCTGGTCGTGTCGGCCGGGTCCGAAGTGCTGTCCGACGAGCCGCTGACCCCCGTCGGCTGAGCGCCGATCGCCTCGATCGCGGCCAGCGGTTCCGCGTCGAACCCGAGGTCGAGACGCATCTTCGCGCGCAGGAGGCGGTAGCCGCGCTGGCCGGCCGTCCACAGGACGCGGTCGTCGGCGCCGGTGTTTTCGGGGTCCATCAGCCGGGTGGCCAGCCGCATCCGCGGCAGCACCGCCTCGCTGACGAGCTCCCGGATCGGTTCCGGCGCGTGCAGCGCGACCGCGCCGAGCGCGTGCTGGGTTTCGCTCCGCACCTCGCGCAGCTCGGCGATCTGGTCCTCATCGACGGGTTTGCCGAGCTCGCGGGTCCGGAGCGTCCGGAACAGGACCATGTCGAACGCCTCCAGGACGCCGAGGAGCTCGGCGTAGGCGCCGGCGCGGGTCTCGTGGGTGCGGGCTTCCCGCTCGCGCTGCCACCGGCGCTCTTCACGAGCGGTTTCCTCGGCCATCCGCTTGGTTTCGCGCCGGCCCGAGAGCACCTGGGTGGTGAGCACCCCGGCCAGGCCGAGCAGTGCGACGACGATCGGTATCCACACCGGGACCTGGGAACCCACGAGCGCACCCTACCGGCGGCGCTCAGGATGTGGGACCGGTGCCGCCGCGGCCGCCCGGGCAGGGATCCTGGTGCTATGGCTTCTCCGCTCGACAACCCGGCGCTGGCGTCCCTGACCGGGCCGCACGCCCGCTTCGCCGAACAGCGCGGCCGGGTGCTGCGCTACCCCGAAGACGTCGCTCCCTTCCTCGCCCTGCCGGACGATCCCGGCGAGCGGGACTGGCTGGACGTCGCCGAGCTCGCCGGGCCCGGGGAGACCGTCGTGCTCGCCGCGACCACCGCGCGGCCGCCGTCCGGCTGGGAGGTGCTCGGCGTGACGCCGGGTGTCCAGCTCGTGGACGAAGGCGTCGCGGCCGCGACGGAGCCGGAGGCCGTGCGGCTGGGGCTCGCCGACGTGCCCGAGATGCTCGACCTCGTCGAGCGGACGAAGCCGGGGCCGTTCCGGAAGCGGACCGTCGAACTCGGCACGTACCTGGGGATCCGGCGCGGCGGCGCGCTGGTCGCGATGGCAGGCGAGCGGCTGCACCCGCCCGGCTACACCGAGATCAGCGCGGTCTGCACGGACCCGGCCCACCGCGGGGAAGGCCTGGCGACGCGGCTGGTGCTCGCCGTGGCGGCGGGGATCCGCGACCGCGGCGAGACGCCGATGATGCACGCCGCCGCGAGCAACACCGCCGCGATCCGGTTGTACCTCTCACTCGGGTTCGCCCTGCGGAGCCGGCCGGACTTCGTCGCGGTCCGCGTGCCCGGCTAGGCACCCGTCGAGGAGCCC
This sequence comes from Amycolatopsis eburnea, assembly GCF_003937945.1. GTDB lineage: Bacteria > Actinomycetota > Actinomycetes > Mycobacteriales > Pseudonocardiaceae > Amycolatopsis > Amycolatopsis eburnea. The sequence continues at coordinate 138,776 of NZ_RSEC01000053.1, read as the reverse complement.
GGCCGCACGATCATCAGGACCGTCACGGCCGCCCACAGCAGGTTGAACACGCCCGTGACCATCGCGAGGCGGCTCAGCTTGTCCGAAGTGGACTCCCCGGCCAGCAGCCGTTTCTGGCGCGGCAGCACCAGAAACGCGAGGACTGCGGCCGCGACGGCGGTCAGGCCGATCGAGGTGAGCAGCCACGGGTCGCCCATGACGTGCATGGTGCCCGCGACACCGAACCCGAACACCGGGACGGCGATGGCGGCGTACGCGTAGACGCGGCAGATCCGGTGCAGCATCGCCGTCACCTTGGCCTCGCCCTTCCGGACGGCGGCGGGGAACATGCTGGCCGCGACGGCGACCGGCCCGACGGCCAGCACCGCCGCCAGGACGTGGACCGAGAGCAGGAATTTCGACACGCGGAGAACCTACTGGGCCACGCGGCGGCCCGGGAGTGGCTGGAATGCCAAGAACCACCGGGTTCCGGCCAACCTCGCCGGGATGTCGAATCCGGCGGTTCCCCTTCGACGAACAGGTAGCGAAAGGGGACCACGATGACCACCACGACCTGCCCTGCCACCCGGGTCCGCAGCCTGCCGGTCCTGCTCGCCACCGAAGACGACGCCGAGGACATGGGCCTGCTGGCGCCCGACGACCGCCTGACCTGCCACGTGCACGGCCGGTGGATCCACCAGTGCGTCGCGTCGCCGGCGCACGTCAGCCCGGTCACCCGGCACCGCTGGTGCCGCGGCTGCCGGACCGAACTGTCCGTCGCGGTGGACGAGCTGACCCTGGCCGTGAGGATGTCCTGCCCGCGCTGCGGCGGCGGTGCCAGCGCGGCGACCGCCCGGCTGACCGCCGCCTGCCGGGCGAGCCTGGCCGCCGAACGCGACATCCGCCGCGCGGCCTGACGGAAGCGCCCCAAGGCGGCCTTGGTTGCGTCAGACGCACCGAAGGCCGCCTTGGGTGCGTGAGACGCACCGAAGGCCACATTGGGGCGCTTGAGGCTGGGTCAGCGCGGGACGGGTTCGGTGTCGAGACCGAGCTCGTCCAGGCCCGCGTAGACGTCCGGACGCCGGCGGCGCAGCCAGGCCGCGAGGGCCAGCCCGGCGATCGCCGCCACCGCGAGCAGCCAGGGCAGCAGCGCGATCGCGGGTGCTTCGGAGCCGGCGAGCGTGGGGAAGTTGACGATAGCCAGCGCCGTCACGGCGACCAGGCCGAGCCCGCCGAGGCCGGGGGCGAGCGCGGTGCGCCACAGCCGGGGGTCGCGCCGCCTGCGGAAGAACGCGACCACGGCGATCCCGGCCAGCGCCTGCAGGGTGATCACGCCGAGGGTGCCGATGCCGGTCATGCTGGCGGTGAGGTCGGCGAGGGGGTCCAGCCCGGCCAGCGCGTACACCGCCGCGATCAGCGTCGCCAGGCCGATCTGCGTCCCGCTGGCGACGTACGGTGCTCCGTTCGCCGCGTTCGTCCGGCCGAGGACGGCGGGCAGCACGCGGGTGCGGCCGAGCGCGAACAGGTACCGCGTCGCGGAGTTGTGCAGCGCGAGCAGCGCCGCGAACAGGCTGACGACCAGCAGCAGCATCATCACGTCGGTGAGGAACGAGCCCAGGTACGTCCGGCTGATCGAGAAGACGAGGTCCCCGGTCGCGAGGTGGTCCTGCGCGGTCCGCCCGGCCTGCGCGACGCTCGTCGCGCTGACGATCGCCCACGTCGTGACCGCGGCGAACACGCCGATCAGGACGATCGCGGTGTAGGTCGCGCGGGAGATCGTCCGGTGCGGGTCGCGCGCCTCTTCGCTGAACAGCCCGGTGGCCTCGAAGCCGACGAAAGCGTTGAAGGCGAACAGGAACGCGATCCCGATCGAGCCCGAGAAGACGACGCCGGGCGCGAACGCCTGGACGTCCAACCCGGTCCGGACCGCCACCGCGACGTCCAGGACGAGCAGGATCGACACCTCGAGGACGAGCGAAACCCCGAGCACCTTGGCGCTGACGTCGACCCCGCGGCGGCCGAGCGCGAACACCGCGACGGCGGACGCGAGGCTCCACAGCTGCCACGGCGTGTGCCGGCCGAAGACCTGCTCGACGACGTTCGCGGTGAAGAAGCCGCTCGTCCCGACCGCGCCGGCGACGAAGCAGTTGTAGCCCAGCAGCGCGATGAGGGCGGCGACGAGGCCCATCGGGCGCCCGAGCCCCTTGGTGACGTAGACGTAGAAGCCGCCCGCGCCGGTGACCACTTTGCTCATCTGCGCGTAGCCGACGCCGAAGAGCACGAGGATCAGCGCGGCGAGCAGGAACGCGCCGGGCATGCCGCCGCCGTTGCCGAGCGCGATGCCCAGCGAGGCGATGACGACGATGCCGGTGAGCGGCGCGACGGCGGCGAGGACGAGGAAGACGACGCCCGGTGTGCCCAGCGCGTCGCGGCGCAGGGAGCCCGATTCGGCCATGGGGTTGCTCCTCCCGCAGGGATTGTCCGGGCATGGTGCGCCCCGGCCGTGGCGGGAGTCTTGTGCCGCAGCGCAGAACCGTTGCCTAGCCCGGCACCCACATCGTCACGCGGGTGCCGCGGCCCGGCTGCGAGTCCACGGTGCCGTGCCCGCCGACCTCGGCCAGCCGGGCCACGATGGACTGGCTGATGCCGAAGCCCGGCGGCCGGTCGCGGACGTCGAAGCCCTGGCCTTGGTCGCGGGCCACCACGGCGATCCCGCCGTCGCGTTCCTCCACCCGGAGCACGACCTGCTTGGTCCCGGAGTGCTTCACGGTGTTGCGCAACGCCTCCCGGACCGCTTCGACCAGCGCGGTGCGGCGGTCGGAGGAAACCTTGTGGTCGTCGGCGAAGTCCGCGGCGACCAGCTGCGTGCGCAGGCCGTCGCGGGCCAGTTCGGTGGCGACGTCGGCGAGTTCGACCGCGAAGCTGCGCGTCGGGCCGGTCGGCACCGGCTCGGTGATCCGGCGGCGCAGGTCGGCCGCCTCCGCCTTGGCGACCGAGCGGAGTTCGGCCAGCCGGGTGACGGCCTGGGCCTGGTCGCCGGGCGCCGAAATGGCCAGCGCTTCGAGCGTCTGCAGCACGCTGTCGTGCATGATCCGCCGGGTCCGGCGGCGTTCGGCCTCGCGCCCGCGCCGCAACCCGATGTCCACCGCGAACCGGGTGCCGACGCCGAGCAGGATGAGGATCGAGACGGCGAGCACGATCGCCACCGCCAGCGCGACCAGGCAGCCGATCGACCGCGTCATGGCGAGCTGGTTGCCGAGCGGGAGACCACCCGCGACGGTCAGCGCGGCCCGCAACGGCACGGCCGCGGCGAACAGCCACAGCGCGGCGGGCAGCCCGGACGTGCCCGCCCACATGGCGACCGCGCCGACCAGCCAGGTCCACGCCACGTCGACCGCGAACGGCTGTACCGCGGGCGGCGCCGTCATGGCCACGACGAAGTTCAGCAGGACGCCGACGGCCAGGTCCAGCCCGAGGGCGCGGGTCGTGATGCGGGCCCGCAGCCCGCCGGACCGCAGCACCCAGACCACCGCGGCGCTGTTGGAGAGCACCGCGAACGCGGTCGCGCCCAGCACCGGCCCGAGCCCGAGCCCGCCGTTGGCGGTGGCGAACCCGATGAACACCTTGACGAACGCGGCGATCCGGTAGGCGAGCGGCACGACGACCCAGTAGCGCGAAGCACGCGCGAGCGTCGCGTCCCCGACCGCGGTGAGGTCACCGTCGTCGGCGACGGGGCCGGCCGGTTCCGCGGGTGTGCCACTGCGCAACAGCGTGCGGACGAAGGCGCGCGGCGGTGCGGCAGAGCCCGCCTCGGGCATCGGTGGTCCCCAATCATCCGGCCGTCCGGGCGGCCTGAGCCTGGCAGCGCGGCGGGGGAGCCGTCAACTGTCCGGGGCCGGAGTCCAGCCCGGTGGAGCAAGGGGCGCGACGGGTTCGTGACCTTGGGGCGCTCGATCACCGGGTGGTCGGCGAGCGTGGGTAGGGCGGGCTTGGGCGCGGGGCCGGCTCGCGGTGTGCGGGTGGGGCGGCGCCGGGCAGGCCGGTCGCCGCGGCTGCCCGGCGCGGGGGAATGCGCTGAGCGGGCGGCAGCGCCGCGTCGGTGGGGTTGCGGCGGTTGCCCGGGCGCGGGAAATGCACCGGGCAGGCGTGGGCGGGTTCCGGCGCGCGGGCTGGGCGGGTGGGGCGAGAGACCGGGCGGCTTCGCGGTGTGCGGGTGGGGCGGCGCAGCTTCGGCGGACCGGCGGGTTGCGGCGCCGGGCGGTGGGGCGCGCCGCTTGCCCGGGGCGGGGGAATGCGAGCCGGGTGCGGGTGGGGCGGCGCCGGTCGCCCCGGGTGCCCGGCGCGCGGGAATGCGCCGGGCGGGCGGAACTCAGTACGCGTGGAACACCGTGTCCTCGCCCGCGTACTCCGGCCACCCCGGCGAGCCCGTCGTGGCGAAGCGGTGCCACGCGGTGTTCAGCTCGGTGGCCAGTTCCTGTGGCGGGTTCTCGCCGAGCAGGCCGCGCGGGCCCGGGACCGCGGCCAGTGCGTCGAACACGAACGGGAGCTCGAGGCCGTGGCAGGCTCCCAGCCTGCCGTCGAGCAGCGGGGAGCCCCACTCGAACTCGTAGCGGAACGTGCGGCCCGTGTGGTTGTCGGCCAGGTCGCGGACGCCGTCGCGGAAGACCAGGTCGGTGAGGGCGTCGACGAGGACCTGGCCGGCCGGGGCGCCGGAGCCGAGGCCGTACGCGTGCAGGACGCCGGCCGGGTCCGGGTGGGACACCGCGAGTGAGGCGATCGCCTGGTCGTCGGTGACCGCTTCCAGGGCGCCGGTGGGGACCAGGTAGAGGCGCATCTCCTCGCTGCAGCTGCCGGCGATCAGGTCGACGTCGCGGCCGGCGCCCGCGCGGATCGCCTTGGCCGGGTGGTGGGGGAGGACGTCGTCGCCGATCACCGGGAGGAAGGGGCTCAGGCCGTAGCCGCGGTCGTAGCCCAGCGCGTCGCGCAGGTCGGGGGCGCCGCCGGGGCGCAGGACCGCGTCCTGGGCGTCGAGGAGCTGCTCGGTCGACACCTTCCGGAACGCCTCCGCGGTGGGTTCGACCTTCAGCTCGTCGGCGACGACCCGGGCCAGCCGCCGGGCCTGGACGCCGTCGCGGACCATGTCGGGGTGTCCGCTTTGGACGATCGCGCACCGGAAGAGGCCCGGCGAGAGCGGGGAGCCGAGCAGGCAGGCGACAGAGACCGCGCCCGAGGCCGCGCCGAAGAGGGTGACGTTGGCGGGGTCGCCGCCGAAGCCCGCGATGTTCTCCCGGACCCAGCGCAGTGCGGCGAGCTGATCGCGCAGCCCGAGGTTGGTGGTGCCGCCGTCCAGCGGGAGGAAGCCGTCGATGCCGAGCCGGTACTGGACGGTCACCAGCACCGCGCCGGCGCGGGCGAACGCCGTGCCGTCGTAGGCCGCGGCCGAGCCGGTGCCGCCGAGGAACGAGCCGCCGTGGACGAACACCAGCACCGGCAGCGCGGCGGCGCCCGGCTGCGGCGTCCAGACGTCGACCGTCAGGTACTCCGGGCCCGGCCGCCAGCCGGTGCCGGCGAGCGGGGTCAGGTCCAGGCCGGGGACGTCGTGGCGGCGCTGCGGCGCGGTCGGCCCCGGTCTTCTCGCGTCACGGACTTCTTCCCACGGTGGCGCGGGGACCGGCTCGGCGAAGCGCAGGTCGCCTTCGGGCGCGGCGGCGTACGGGACGCCGCGGAAGAGCGCGACGCCGTCGGCGGTGACCTGACCGCGGACCGCGCCGGAAGTGGTGGGGACGACCGGGTCGGTCATGCGGGGGATCCCTTCGTGGCACACCGGAGGAGGAGCCCCGACAGCCTAGGACCGCGGACCGGTCGCCGTCATGGTCGATCGTCCCCGCCGTTGTCGCGGATGGATAACGGCGGGGACGACCGGTCAGTCTTCGAGGAGGTCCTCGATGGTGATCGGGATGTGCCGGACCCGCGTGCCAGTCGCGTTGTACACGGCGTTGGCCACCGCCGCCGCCATGCCGACCGTGCCGATCTCGCCGAGGCCCCGCGCGCCGACCGCGTTGTGGAGCGTGTCCGGGTACTCGACGAAGTGGACGTCGACCGCCGGGATGTCGGCGTTCACCGGGAGCAGGTAGCTCGCGAAGTCGCCGTTGGCGAGCCGGCCGCTGGCCTCGATCTCCAGGCCTTCGTGCAACGCCGCCGAGACGCCCCAGATCATGCCGCCCATGATCTGGCTGCGGGCCGCCTTGTCGTTGATGATCCGGCCCGAGTCGAACACACCCAGCATCCGCGACACGCGGGCTTCGCGGGTCAGCTTGTGCACCCGGACCTCGCAGAACTGGGCGCCCCACGAGCTGAACGAGTGCTTCGTGAGCTCCTCGCCCGGCGCCGACGAGCCGGTCACTTCGAGCGACTCGCGGCCCACGGCGCGCAGCAGCTCGCCGAAGGTCATGCTGCGGCCGTCGGCGAACACCTTGCCGTCGGCGTAGGTGACTTCGTGGCCTTCGAACGGCGCACCCGGATCGGCCGCGAGCGCCACCAGCTCGTCGATCGCCTTGACCGCCGCGATCATGATCGCGGTGCCCGCGCTCGCCGTCGCCGTCGAGCCGCCGGACAGGCCGCCCGACGGGAACGTCGAGTCGCCGAGCCGCGGCGTGATCCGGTCGGCCGGGATGTCGAGCGATTCCGCGCCCACCAGCGCGAGCACGGTGAGCAGGCCGGTGCCGGGGTCGGCGCCGCTCATGGCGACGCCGGCGGTGTCGTCCGCCTGCAGCGTGACGCGGGCCGTGGCCGGGAACCGCAGCGCCGGGAACATCGCGGTGGCGACGCCCATGCCGACGAGCCAGTCGCCGTCGGTGCGCGAGCCGGGCGGGCGGTGCGCCCAGCCGAAGCGCTGCGCCCCGACCCGGAAGCACTCGTCGAGGTGCTTGCTCGACCACTGCAGGTCCTTGCCGGGCGGGGCGGTCGAGTTGTTGCGGACGCGCAGCTCGATCGGGTCCATGCCGAGCGCGACGGCGAGCTCGTCGATCGCGCTTTCCAGCGCGAACGAGCCGGGTGCCTCGCCGGGGGCGCGCATGAACGTCGTCGGCGGGACGTTCAGCGGCACGATCTTCTGGCTGATGGCCAGGTTCCGCGTGGCGTACCACTCGCGCGAGGTGCCGTGCGACGTCGGCTCGACGAACGAGCGGGCGGTGTCGGTGCTGCACCACGAGTCGTGGCTGAGCGCGACGAGCGAGCCGTCCCGTTCGGCGCCGAGCTTGATCGTCTGGACCGTCGCGGCCCGGCCCGCGGTCGCGGTGAACACCTGCTCGCGGGTGAGCGCGGCCTTGACCGGGCGGTTGAGGGCCCGTGACGCCGCGGCGGCCAGGAACGCCGGCGCCGACGTGCGGCCCTTGCCGCCGAACGCGCCGCCGACGAACGGGTTCACGCAGTGGACGGCGGTCAGCTCGAGTTCCAGAGCGCTGGCGATTTCCATCGCCTGCAGGTCCGACGCCTGGTTTCCGCTGTAGACGGTCAGCTCGCCGTCGTCCCACACCGCGACCGCGGAGTGCGGCTCCATCGCCGCGTGGTTCTGCGTCGCGGTGACGTAGGTGGCCTCGACGACGACCGGGCTCGCGGCGAAGGCGTCTTCGATGGATTCGACGCCGTCGGCGAGGACCTCCAGCGACGGCGGCGCGCCGTCCCGGGCCGGCGGCGCGTCCTCGGCCGTGGCGAGGCCGTCCATCAGCGACGTCTTGGCCGGCAGCGCCCGGTAGGCGACGTTCACGAGCGACGCCGCGTCGCGGGCCTGCTCGAACGTCTCCGCGACGACGAAGCCGATCGGCTGGCCGTAGTAGGTGACTTCCTTGTCCTGCAGCGGAACCCACGTCTCGCCGAACAGCGGCGACGTGGCGGTGCGCATCTCCAGCGGGTCGAACGGCGAGTACACCCCGACCACGCCGGGTGCCTCCCGCGCGGCGGAGAAGTCCATGGCTTCGATCTCGCCGTGGGCGATCGTGCTGAGCACGACGTAGCCGTAGGCCATGCCGGGGAAGTGGTGGTCGGCGCCGTACTTGGCCCGGCCGGTGACCTTCAGCGGCGCGTCCAGCCGGGTGATCATCGGGTGCTCTCCTCGGTCAGTTCGAGCAGCGCGCGGACGAGGGTCCGCTTGAGCAGCGGCACCTTGTACCCGTTGTCGGACAACGGTCGGGCGCCATCGGCCGCCGCGGCGGCGGCTTCTTCGAAAGTGGCCTGGGTCGCCGGGCGGCCGCGCAGCGCGGCTTCGACGGCAGGCAGGTGCCACGGCACGGTCCCCACGCCGCCGGCCGCGACGCGCGCGTCGGCGACGACGCCGTCCCGGACGTCCAGCGCGACGGCGGCCGAGCACAGCGCGAACTCGTAGGACTGCCGGTCGCGCACCTTGACGTAGGTGGAGTTCGCCGCCCAGTCCAGGCGGGGCACGATCACCTCGGTGATCAGTTCGCCCGGCCGCAGGTCGTTCTCCAGCGCCGGGGTGTCGCCGGGCAGCTGGTAGAAGTCGCGGAGGGCGACTTCGCGCGTGCCGTCGGCGTCGGCCAGCTGCACGCGGGCGTCGAGCGCGACCAGGGCGACCGCGACGTCGCTGGCGTGCGTCGCGGCGCACGAGTCGCTGGTGCCGAGGATCGCGTGCATCCGGTTCGCGTTGGTGAGCGCGGGGCAGCCGCTGCCCGGCACGCGCTTGTTGCACGGCGAGGCGACGTCGCGGAAGTACGAGCAGCGCGTGCGCTGCAGCAGGTTCCCGCCGATGCTGGCCATGTTCCGCAGCTGCTGGGACGCGCTCAGCAGCAGGGCCCGCGAGATCGCCGGGTACACCTGCGGGTGCGCGGCGATGGCGCTCATCCGCTCGAGCGCGCCGAAGCGCAGGCCGTCGCTGGTGTCGATGCCGCGCAGCGGGACCTGGTTGATGTCGAGGACGTGCTCGGGGGTGAGGACGTCGAGCTTCATGAGGTCGACGAGCGTCGTGCCGCCGGCGAGGAAGGTGCCGGGGGTCGCGAGCGCCGCTTCGACGGTGGTGGGCGCGGTCAGCTCAAAGGGACGCATCGGCGCTCCTCGCCTGCTCGACGGCCTTGACGATGTTCGGGTAGGCGGCGCACCGGCAGAGGTTGCCGGACATGAACTCGCGCACGTCCTCGACGCCCTGCTCGACGGCGGCGACCGCGGACATGATCTGCCCGGCGGTGCAGAACCCGCACTGCAGCGCGTCCTGGTCCACGAACGCCTGCTGCACCGGGTGCAGCTCGTCCGCTGTGGACAGTCCTTCGACGGTGGTGACCGGCTCCTTGACGGTGGCGGCGAGGGTCAGGCACGACAGCACGGGCCGCCCGCCGACGTGCACCGTGCAGGCGCCGCACTGACCGCGGTCGCAGCCCTTCTTGGGGCCGGTGACCTCGAGGCGCTCGCGCAGCGCGTCCAGGAGCGTCACGCCGGGATCGACGGTGAGGTGTTCGGTACTGCCGTTGACTTCGAGTGAGATGTCCACTGGTCTCTTTCCGCAGCTCGCCCGGTGCGGGCGGTGGTGGTGGCGGCGATCAAGGGAGCGGATAGTCATCCGCTTCACCTGGTCGCGAGGCTAGCGGATTACAATCCGCTTCGCAACGAACCAGTCACGCTGGAGTTGCTCCAGGTCTGGGTTAGATTCGGACGGACACCCGATGCGGAACGAGGAACGGGAGGGACGATGACGACGGGCTCGGTCAGCCCCCGGCGCGCGGACACCCGGCGCAACCACGAGCGCATCCTCGTCGCGGCCGGGGAGTCGCTGGCCCGGACGGGCGAGGTCTCGTTCAACGCGATCGCGAAGCAGGCCGAGGTCGGCGTCGGCACGGTGTACCGGCACTTCCCGACGCCGGAGTCGCTGATCCTCGCGGTCTACCAGCGCGAGGTGCGGCACATCGTGGACATCGTGCCGGTGCTGCTGGACAAGCACGGGCCGGCCGAGGCGTTCCGGGTGTGGGTCACCGACCACCTGGCGCACTACATGATGACGAAGAAGGGGCTCGCCGACGCCCTGCGCCGCGCGACGGCCTCGCGCGGCGAGCTGCCCGCGAGCGCGTACGAGTCCATGATCGGCGCGATGGCGGCACTGCTCGAAGCGAACGAAGCGGCGGGCACGGTGCGGCCCGGCCTCGACCCGGTGGTGGTGCTGCGCGGCCTGGCCGGCCTGCTGCTGCTCGACCCGGGCGGCGACTGGCGGGGCGAGGCCGCGAGCCTGGCCGAACTGCTCTGGCACGGGATGGCCCGCTAGGCGGGTGCGTCCAGCCGGACGGTCACCGTGACCCGGCCCTTTTCGTCGCGGCGGGCGACGGCGTGCCCGGTGCGGTCGGTGTCGTCGAGTTCCAGCGACAACGGGGCGCCGTCGCCGGTGAAGTTGCGCCACCACGACTTCGCGTCCGGGAGGCGGACGCCGATCGTGACGACGTCGCCGGTGCGCCGGTAGCCGACGGGAGTGGTGAAGGTGCGACCGGAGCGGCGGCCGGTGTAGGTCACCTGGGTCAGGTGGCGGCGGACCAGCCGTCCCCAGCGCGGTGACGTCCGGAGTGCGCCCACGCAGGTGTTGACGCGGGCGACGGCGTTCTTCGGGAGCGGGCCTCGGTACCCCATGGGGTCCACCGTACCGGAAACCGGAGAAGTGTGTTCCGGTTACTCGCGCCGGCTGGCGGAAGTCCCGGACGAGCCGCCCGGCTGTACCGCGCCGACACCGCCCGAGACGGTCCGGGTGGTCGGCGGCCACCAGCCGGCTGTACGCGCCGCCCGAGTCGTTGCCGATCAAGGAGCTGGCCGAGCGGTTGGTCCGGGCGGTCGCCGAGCAGAACGGCCGCCTGGTGGACGCGCTCCGCCGCGGCGTGGTGGCGGGGGAGCTTCGGACGGTCGACTCCGAGGAAGTCGCGACGGCGGGCTGCCTCGCACGGCCACCGACGTCGTGGCGCATGGGCTGCTGGCCCGCTGGCGGGAGTCAGTTCGACGTCGGGAAGTTGAACCCCGCTTCCGTGTGCGGCCAGCGGGTGGTGACGACCTTGGCGCGGGTGTAGAAGCGGACGCCTGCCGGGCCGTGGATGGGGCTGTCGCCGATGAGGGAGTCCTTCCAGCCGCCGAAGGAGTAGTACGACATCGGGACCGGGATCGGGACGTTGACGCCGATCATGCCCACCTTGACCTCGCGCTGGAACTTGCGGGCGGCCTCGCCGCCGGCGGTGAAGATCGCGGTGCCGTTGCCGTACGGGTTGGCGTTGATGACCGCGATCGCCTCGTCGACCGTGTCCGTGCGGACGATCGCCAGGACCGGGCCGAAGATCTCCTCGCGGTAGGCGTCCATCTCCGTGGTCACCTTGTCCAAAAGGGACGGTCCGACGAAGAAGCCCTCGTCGTGGCCTTCGACTCGCAGGCCGCGGCCGTCGACGACCACCGTCGCGCCCTGCTCGGCGCCTCGCGCGACGGAGTTCACCACCCGCTCGCGGGCGGCTTCGGTGACGACCGGGCCCATGTCGCTCGCCGGGTCGCTGCCCGGGCCGACCTTGACCTCGTTGGCCTTCCGCTCGAGGATCTCGACGAGCTTGTCGCCGGCCGCGCCGACCGCCACGCCGACCGAGATCGCCATGCAGCGCTGGCCGGCCGAGCCGAACGCCGCCGCGGTGAGGTGGTCGGCCGCGTAGTCCAGGTCGGCGTCGGGCAGGACCACCGCGTGGTTCTTCGCGCCGCCGAGTGCCTGGACGCGCTTGCCGGCCGCGGTGCCGCGCTCGTGCACGTACTTGGCGATCGGCGTCGAGCCGACGAACGACACGGCCGCGATGTCCGGGTGGTCGAGGATCGCGTCGACCGCGGTCTTGTCGCCGTGCACGACGTTGAACACGCCGTCCGGCAGACCGGCTTCGGCGTACAGCCGCGCGACGAAGTTCGAGGCCGAGGGGTCGCGCTCGCTCGGCTTGAGGACGAACGTGTTGCCGGTGGCGATCGCGATCGGGTGCATCCACAGCGGCACCATGATCGGGAAGTTGAACGGCGTGATCCCGGCGACCACCCCGAGCGGCTGCCGGAAGTCGTGCACGTCGACGTCGCGGGAGACCTGGTCGGAGAAGCTGCCCTTGAGCGCGTCGGCGATGCCGCACGCGTACTCGACGACTTCCCGGCCGCGCACGACCTCGCCGCGGGCGTCCTCGATCACCTTGCCGTGCTCGCTCGAGATGATCCGCGCCAGCTCGTCCTCGTGCCGCACCAGCAGCTCGCGGAAGGCGAACATCACCTTGGTGCGCTGGGAAAGCGAGGAGTTGCCCCACGTCTCGAAGGCCTTGCCCGCGGCCGCGACCGCGGTGTCCACATCGGACGCTTCGGCGAGCAGGACTTCGGCCTGCTGCTGTCCGGTGGCCGGGTCGTAGACGGGCGCCCTGCGAGTGGAGCCCGCAGACGTGGCCGTGCCGTTGATCCAGTGTTCGATGGTGTTCACGCTTGCTCCTCCAGGTTCACAGCAGGCCCACCGCGGTGTCGACGGCCTTGGCGACGTCGCCGTCGTGCGGGTAGAGCAGCGAGCGCCCGACCACGAGGCCCTGCACGGTCGGCAGCGCGAGGGCCCGTTGCCACGCCGAGAAGGCCGCGTCGGCGTCCTTGACCTCGCCGCCGAGCAGGACGGCGGGCAGCGTCGAGGACGCCAGCACGCGCTCCATCTCGTCCACCACCGGCAGCTTGAGCCACGTGTAGGCCGACGAGCGGCCGAGCCCGGCGGCGATGGTGATGGACTTGATCACGGCGTCGGGGGAGAGGTCGTTCTTGAGGCGCCCGCCGGCCCAGACCGACAGGAACGGCTCGACCAGCGCGATCAGCTTGCGGTCCGCCAGGTCGTTGACGGCTTTCGCGGTGTTTTCCAGGACGCTGGGGGTGGCGGGGTCGTCGAGGCAGATCCGGGTCAACGTCTTGCCGCCGTCGAAACGCATCCGCTCGATCGCTTCGGCGTCGTAGCAGGCGAAGCGGTCGTCGATCTCGAAGCTCGAGCCGGCCAGCCCGGTGCGGTTCATCGAGCCGAACACCGTCTTGCCGTCCAGCACGCCGAGCAGCAGCAGGTCGTCGATGACGTCCGCGGTCGCGAGCACGCCGGTGACGCCGGGGCGTTCGAGTGCGAGGCACAACCGTTCCAAGAGTTCGCCGCGGTCGGCCATCGCCGCCGGGTCGCCGCCCACCGCGTTCGCGCCACGGGCGGGGTGGTCCGCGGCGATGATCATCGTGCGGCCCTTGTCGTTGAACGGCGACGCGGCCCGCACCCGGTTCGCGGCCGCTTCGGCGATCGCTTCCGGGTTGCGCACGCGTTGGGCGACGATCCGCCGCAGCATGTCGGTCACGGTTGTGCTCCCCCTCCCAGGGTCGTTCCGCGATCGACGATTCCAGTGGCTCGGGACTTTGTCAAGACATATGGACAACACGTCATCCCTACGTGGGCGGCCGAGGCGGTAGCATCCGGGGATGAGCAAGCCGGACGTCACCTTCGGGTCCTGGGATCCCGGCCGGGAGATCGTCGTGGACCCGGGCAGCCCCGAGCCGCTGTACTTCCAGGTTTCGCGGCAGCTGCACGCCGCGATCGCGGACGGCAGGCTGCCGGCGGGCGCCCGGCTGGGCAACGAAGTCGACCTCGCCGCGAACCTGCGCCTCTCGCGCCCGACCGTCCGCCAGGCGATCCAGACGCTGGTCAACCAGGGGCTGCTCGTGCGGCGGCGCGGGGTCGGCACGCAGGTCGTCCGCACCAAGGTCGCCCGCCCGCTGCGGCTGAGCAGCCTGTTCGACGACCTCGCCGGGCTGGGCGGCAAGCCCGGGACGGCGGTGCTGGCCAACCGCGTCGAGGACGCCGACGGGGAGGTGGCCGAGCTGCTGGAGGCGCCCGGCCTGACCCGCGTGCGCCGCCTGACGCGGATCCGGTCCACCGACGGCGAACCGCTCGCCCTGATGAACAACTACCTGCCCGACGGCGTCATCGACCCGACCGACGACGAGCTGCGCGAACGCGGCCTCTACCAGCTGCTGCGCTCGGCGGGGGTCCGGCTGCACGCGGCGGAGCAGAACATCGGCGCGCGGACGGCGACCGAGGAGGACGCGGAGCTGCTGCGCGAGGAGCCGGGTGCGGCGCTGCTGACGATGCAGCGGACGACTTACGACGACACCGGGCGGGTGGTCGAGTACGGGTGGCACGTGTACCGGGCTTCGCGGTACACGTTCAACCTTTCGCTGACCAATGGGCCGGGGTGAGTGCGGTTCTTGGTGCGGTGGAGCGGGTTCGGCGGGAGTGCGGCAGGTGCGGGGCGCGGGGCCGGGCAGCGGAGTGGCGTTGTGGGCGGTGCGACGGCTTAGTCGGGACCGTGGCGGCGCGGCCGGTGCGGGCGCGGGAACGCGGTCGGTGCGGGGTGCGGGGCCGGGCGGTGGAGTGGCGCCGTGGTCGGTGAGGCGGCGGGCCGACGCCGGCGCTGGGTGCGGCGTGGGCTGAAACCGGCGTAGCGCCGTAGTCGGCGCCGAGACCGGCTACCGTCCGGAAAGGACAGTCGGGCGGCGGAGCGCCAGGACCACCGTGTCGTCGGCGTGCCGGACGATGTCGTGCATCCTCGTCACCAGCTCGCGGGGCAGGGTCGGGGCCGGGTGGGTGCGGAGGGTCTCCGCCAGCTTCAGCAACCGGGCCTGGCCTTCGTCGATGTCCTTGCGGCTCTCCACCAGGCCGTCCGTGTAGAGCAGGAGCGTGTCGCCCGGGGCCAGGTCCAGTTCGACGAGGCCGCGGCTGCCGGGGTCCGGGAAGCCGACGCCGCGGCCCGGGGTCGGGGCGGGGAGGAGGCGGGCGGGGGCGGACGGGGTGACCAGCACCGGTTCCGGGTGGCCGCCGTTCGCCAGGTGGGTGCGGCCGGTCGACGGGTCGAGGCGGGCGAGGACGACCGTGGCCATCAGGTCGGGCTCGATCGGGGCCAGGGTGCGGGAGGCGCGCGCGATCAGGTCCGGGAACGGGTGTCCCTCCAGGGCCAGGGTGCGGATCGCGTGGGTGGCGGTGAGGGCGTGCCGGGTCGAGGTGACGCCGTGGCCGACCGCGTCGACCAGGGTCACGTGGACCTGGCCGCCGGGCAGGACGAACCAGTCGTACAGGTCGCCGCCGGTCGGGGAGTCCTGGTCGGTCGGGGAGTAGTGGACGCCCAGTTCCAGGCCCGCCGCGAGCGGCGGGCGGGGGCGCAGCGCGTCTTCCAGCTCGCGGAAGATCACCGCGTGCGCGCGGCGGAGCTGTTCGTCGCGCTGCTCGAGGTCGACGTACATCGCGAGCACGCCGCTGTTGGTCTCCGCCAGCTCGTGCTTGAGCTGCCGCTGTTCCCGGGTGAGCGTGTCGGCGCGGGCGATCAGCGCGAGCATCTCCTCGCGCGTCGCGCGGTCGTCGTCGAGGTCGGCGGGCGTCGCGGGGCCGCCGCCGGCCAGGTGCCAGGTGAGCGTCTCGTCGTCGCCCGTTTCGGGCAGCAGCGGCAAGGCGTTGCGGCTGTGCTGGCTCACCGCGTGGTCGAGCCGCGCGGTGACGGCGAGCCGCCGGTCCGAGGCCGCCGTGGCCACGTCGACGGTTTCGCCCGCGGTCAGGGCGGGTTCGGCGAGCAGCGTCACGGCCAGCACGAGCCGCGCGCGGTCGCCGGGGTCGACGCCCGCTTCGCCGCAGGCGGTGCGCAGCCGGGCCCGGATCCGGGCCAGGTCCGGGCGCATCAGGTGCGCCGGTCCGCGCGCAGGGCGAGTGCGGCCGCGTCGTCGCGCGGGTTCCGGTGCCGGTGGGCGAGCTCCGCGGCGAGCAGCAGCAGGTCCGGGACGCGGCCGGGGACGCGCCAGCCGGTGCCGACGCCGTCGGTGTGCAGGACCACGGCGTCGCCGTCGGCCAGCTCCAGGTGCCGGACCGGGGCCGAGGGCAGCGTGAACCCGACGATGCCCGGGGTGCTGAGCAGCAGCCGGGACGCGCCGCTGCCGACGCTCGCGCCGCTGACGTTGCCGACGCCGCAGAACTCGAGCCGCCGCGGCGCCACCCGCACCAGCGCGACCGCGGCGCCGCGGGTCGTGCGGAGCGCGCGGTGCATGTTCGTGAGCTGGTGGGACAGCGGGCGGTCCGGGTTCTCGGCGAACACGCGCACTGCCGCCTCGGCGGCTTCGGCCGCGTCCGGGCCGTGGCCGAGCCCGTCGGCGACGACGGCGGTCCGGCTGCCGGTGACGTCGGCCAGCGCGACGGCGTCGCCGCAGTGCTGCTCGTCTTCGCGCGCCAGGCGGAAGTGCCCGATCGCGCCGCCGGGCGGGGGCGGCGCGGGCGCGAGCAGGCGGGCGGCGGCGAGCGTGCCCGCCGCGGGCGAGGACGTGATCCGGAAGCCGGTCGCCATCCGGTGCACCGCGCCGAGGCCGGTGCCGAGCGTGGCGGTGGTCGTGTTGCCGTCGACCAGCCAGTGGTCGAGGTCGGCCATGCCGGGACCGTCGTCGGCGGCCAGCACTTCCACGCCGCGCCCGGTGAGCGACCGCTGCACGAACACCGAGCCGCCGGTGGTGTGCTTGTCGATGTTGCCCGCGAGCTCGGCGGCCACGACCGCGGCGCGTTCGGTCAGCACGTCCGGCAGCCCGGCCGCGCGCGCGGTTTCGCGGGCGACGCGGGCGGCGGCGTACCCGGCGCTCGGGTGGTCGACGCGGACGCGGTGGGTCGGCTCGGCGACGGTGGCGGTCACGGCTGCCAGCGCGCGACCGTGACGGTGGTGCCGCGGCCGGGCCCGGTGTCGAGGTCGAAGTCGTGGACCAGGCGGCGGGTGCCGCCGAGGCCGTGGCCGAGTCCCGCGCCGGTGCTGAACCCGTCGGTCATCGCCTGCTCGACGTCGGCGATCCCCGGACCCTCGTCGCGGACCCGCAGCCGCAGCCCGGTGCGGCCCGCCGGATCCCGCACGACGCTGACGGTCATCGTGCCGCCGCCCCCGTGGAGGTAGGCGTTGCGGACCAGCTCGCTGGCCGCGGTGACGATCTTCGTCTGGTCGACGATCGAGAACCCGGCGGCGACCGCGGCGGCCCGCACGGCGTGGCGGGCGGCGAGGAGGTCTTCCTCCACCCGGACGGGGTGCTCGGCGGGCGGGACCGTCCGCTCGTCAGGAAGCACGGGACGCTTCTTCGGCGGGGCGGCGCCAG
The DNA here is from genome assembly GCF_003937945.1 of Amycolatopsis eburnea. Classification (GTDB taxonomy): domain Bacteria; phylum Actinomycetota; class Actinomycetes; order Mycobacteriales; family Pseudonocardiaceae; genus Amycolatopsis; species Amycolatopsis eburnea. The sequence continues at coordinate 121,649 of NZ_RSEC01000053.1, read as the reverse complement.
CCCAGCAGCTCCATCGCCTGCTCGGCGTTGAGCGCGGTCGTGACGCCGGTGAGCTGCAGCCCGAGCTCGGTCAGCGTCAGCGCGACGGCGGGGCGCATGCCGGCCACGATCATCCGCGCGCCGAGTAGCCGTCCGGTGCCGGCGAGTTGCATGAGCACGCGGGCGACGAAGGAGTCGATGATCTCCAGGCGGGAGATGTCGATGACGACTCCGCGGATGTCCTCGTTCGCGATGCGCGTGGTCAGCTCGTCGGTGAACGCGAGCGCGGTCTTGTCGTCGAGGTCGCTCATCAGCCCGCTGAGCAGGATGTCGCCGAGGCGCAGGATGGGCAGGCCGGCGGTCACCCCGTCACCGCGCCCGGACGGGTGCTGTCGCCGAGCAGCTGCAGCGCGGTGGCGAGCGCGTCGGCGAGGGAGCCGCGGGTGACGATGTGGGAGAGGTCGATGCCCAGCTGGGTGATGGTCTGCGCGATCGACGGGCGGATGCCGCTGATCACGCACTCCGCGCCCATCAGCCGGACGGCGCCGACGGTCTGCAGCAGGTGCTGGGCCACGGCGGTGTCGACGGTCGGGACGCCGGTGATGTCGATGATCGCCACCCGCGCCTCGTTCGCCTGGATCGACTCGAGGAGGTTGTTCATCACGACCTGCGTGCGGGCGCTGTCGAGGGTGCCGATCAGGGGCACCGCGAGGACGTGGCGCCACAGCCGCACGACCGGCGTGGACAGCTCCAGCACCTGGCTGTGCTGCTCGCGGATGATCCGTTCCCGGCCCGCCGCGTAGACCTCGAAGGTCAGCACGCCCGCGCTGTCGAGCAGCTCGTCGACCAGCAGCGCGGCCCGGTAGCGCAGCGCGGAGTCCTCGGTGTGCCGCTCGATCGCGCCCAGCATCGTGCGCTTGAGCGCGAGGATCGCCATGGCGGTGGCCCGCGGCTCGGCACCCGCGCGGGCCCGGCGCTCCGAAAGCGACGTCAGCGCGTCGCGGACCGCGGGGTCCTGGTCGACGATCCGGGACACCGGGAGCGTGCCGCCGATCGCGGCGCCCAGCGCTTCCAGCAGGTCCCCGGCTTCCCCGCCGGGTGCCTGGCCGGCCCACTCGCGGGCGAGCGCCGCCCGGTCCTCCGCCAGCACCCGCGCCAGCACCGCGCGGACCTGGCCGTCGTCCGAGCCCAGCACCGAGCCCTCCTCCGATGATCGGGGGCGCGCTCTGTTGTACGCCGGTTGACTGTTGTCATATAACAACAGTTGTGTCAGGGATGCAAATCCGGGGTCTCGTCGGCGAGGTCCCGGTACTCCGCCAGGCCGGTCGCGAGCGCGGCCCGGCCGTCCGGCGTCATCTTCGCCAGCAGCGCCTCGACGCGGTCCCGGCGCCGGGACCGCAGGTCCTGCAGGTAGGCGCGGCCGCGGTCGGACAGCCGCAGCGTCAGCTCGCGCCTGCTGCGCGCGCTGGGCAGGCGTTCGAGGAAGCCCACCGCCTCCAGCCGGTCGCACAGCCTGCTCACCAGCGGCGGGGTCGAATCGAGCTGTTCGGCCAGCTCCCGCAGGTTGATCCCGTCGCGGCGGTCGAGCGCGACGACCGCGCGCAGCTGGGACACCGACAGCGGCCGCGGCGACACGTCCCGCACGCCTTCCAGGACCGATTCGAAGAGGCGCGCGAGAGCGGCCACCCCGTCCGGGGCGGCCTGCTCGCGGGATCGATCCACGGCGTCCACTCTCGCATCCCTATGCTGAACCGGCAGCACAGCTCACGCGAATCGCCGTAGACCGGCACGCCGGGGCGGCGCAGACTCGACAGACTTCCCCGCGCCGCCGCGCGCGGGACCGTGAGCAGGAGGCAGGCGTTGGACAGATCCCTGGCGGTGGAGCGTCTCCTCCGTGACGTACCGCCGCACGACCTGCCCCGTGCCCTGCGCTCGGCGCTGCGCGAGCACTTCGGCGCCGAGTCGGTGGAACTGCTGATGGCCGACTACGCCCTGACCGAGCTGTGCCAGGTGGGCGAGCAGCCCTACACGTCGGAGCCGATCCCGGTCGAGGGAACCACCCCGGGCGCGGCGTTCGTCGCGCAGGCGGCGGCGTTCGAGCCGGCCGGCGACGGCGTCACCGGCTACCTGCCGGTCAGCGTGCGCGGGGACCGGCTCGGCGTCCTGGCCGTCACGCTGCCCGCCGAACCCGAGCCGCCGGTCTGGGCCGAGCTCGAGCGGTTCGCCGAGGCCGTGGCCCACGAGCTGTTCGTCGCCGACCGCGACACCGACCTCTACATCCAGGCCCGGCGGTCTTCGCGGCTGACGCTCGCCGCGGAGATGCAGTGGCAGCTGCTGCCCGGGCGCGCCTGCACCCGGGCGGAGTTCGCGCTCGGCGGCCAGCTCGAACCCGCCTACGCCATCTACGGCGACTGCTTCGACTGGTCGGCGTCCGCGAGCAAGCTCGCCGTCACGCTGATCAACGGCATGGGGGAGGGCAGCGAGGCGGCGCTGCTGACGAACCTCGCGATCAACGCGCTGCGCAACGCCCGCCGCGCCGGGATCCCGCTCGACGCGCAGGCCGAGCTCGCCGACCAGGCGCTCTACGCCCACCACCGCGGCGCCGAGCACGTGGCGGCGCTGCTACTGGAATTCGACCTCGCCACCGGTGCGGTGGCCGTGGTCGACGCGGGCTCGCCGCGGCTGTGGCGGCTGCGGGACGGGAAGGCCGAGCGGGTCGTCTTCGACGAGCAGCTGCCACTCGGTACGTTCGACGGCACGATCTACGAGATCGAGAGCCTGCAGGCGGGCGAAGGCGACCGGTTCGTGTTCGTCAGCGACGGCGTCTACGACGCGGTCGGCACGCACGGCGAGCGCTACGGCGACCGTGAGCTCGCCGAGGCGGTCGTCAAGACGGCCGACCTGCCCGCGGCGCACGTCCCGGGCGCGGTCCTGCGGGAGCTGACGACGCGGCGGCACGGCGGCCAGGCGGAGGACGACGCGATGGTCGTGTGCCTCGACTGGTTCGGCCCGGCGGCGGGCAGCGGAGGCGGGATTTCGGTGCGGCGGGCGGACTGAGCGAGGTCCCCGGCGGGCCACCGCGGCCCGCCGGGGACGTGCGTCAGGCCTGGATTTCCTTGCGGTCGGTCGCGCCGCTGATTTCGATGCGCCGCGGCTTGGCCTTTTCGGCCACCGGGATGCGCAGGGTCAGCACGCCGGCCTCGTAGTCGGCGGCGATGTGGTCGGTGTCCAGGCTGTCGCCGAGGAACAGCTGACGGGAGAAGACGCCGAGGGGGCGTTCGGAGACCTGCATCTGCACGTCGTCACCGCCGGGCAGCGGGCGCCGTTCGGCCTTGACGGTCAGCACGTTCCGCTCGATGTCCAGCTCGATGGCCTCGGGCGAGACGCCGGGCAGGTCGAAGCAGACGACGAACTCGTTGCCGGCGCGGTAGGCGTCCATCGGCATCGCGGCCGGCTTGGTCCAGGTGCCGAAGGCCTGCTGGGCGAAGCGGTCCAGTTCGCGGAACGGGTCGGTGCGCATCAACATCGGGCTCCTCCTTCACGATCGGGGTGTCAATACGCACTACCTTTCTAACATGTCATCGATGTGATGACAAGTGGCAAGTCATCGATGAGATGACTTCTTCGTCCCATGGTCCTTGCCGACGTTGCCTTCCGCGCGCATCCGCTCGGCCATGTGCGGGTGGTGCAGCTCGAACGCCGGGCGCTCGGAGCGGATCCGGGGCAGGTCGACGAAGTTGTGCCGGGGCGGCGGGCTGGTGGTCGCCCATTCGAGCGAGTTGCCGTAACCCCACGGGTCGTCGACGCCGGCCGGTTCGCCGTAGCGGTAGCTCTTGACGACGTTCCAGAGGAACGGCAGCACCGACAGCCCGAGCACGAACGCCCCGATCGTGGACACCGTGTGCATCCAGGTGAACCCGTCCGAGGACAGGTAATCGGCGTAGCGGCGCGGCATGCCCGCGTCGCCCAGCCAGTGCTGGATGAGGAACGTCGTGTGGAAGCCGATGAACGTCGTCCAGAAGTGCCACTTCGCCAGCGGCTCGTCCAGCATCCGGCCGGTGATCTTCGGGAACCAGAAGTAGATGCCGGCGAAGGTCGCGAAGACGATCGTGCCGAACAGCACGTAGTGGAAGTGCGCGACGACGAAGTAGGTGTCGTGGATGTGGAAGTCCAGCGGCGGGGCGGCGAGGATGACCCCGGTCAGCCCGCCGAGCAGGAACGTGACGAGGAAGCCGACCGACCACAGCATCGGCGACTCGAAGGTCAGCTGCCCCTTCCACATCGTGCCGATCCAGTTGAAGAACTTGATCCCGGTCGGCACCGCGATGAAGAACGTCATGATCGAGAAGAACGGCAGCAGCACGGCGCCGGTGGCGAACATGTGGTGCGCCCAGACCGCGGCCGACAGCGCCGTGATGCCGATCGTCGCGAACACCATGAGCTTGTAGCCGAACAGCGGTTTCCGGCTGAACACCGGGATGATCTCGGTGACGATCCCGAAGTACGGCAGCGCGACCACGTAGACCTCGGGGTGGCCGAAGAACCAGAACAGGTGCTGCCACAGGATCGCGCCGCCGTTCTCCGGGTCGAACACGTGCGCGCCGAGGTGCCGGTCGGCCAGCAGCGCGAACAGCGCCGCGGTCAGGATCGGGAACGCCAGCAGGATGAGGATCGCGGTGAACAGGATGTTCCAGGTGAAGATCGGCATGCGCCACATGAGCATCCCCGGGCAGCGCAGGCAGACCACGGTCGTGATCATGTTGACCGCGCCGAGGATCGTGCCGAGCCCGGCGACGATCAGCCCGGTGATCCACAGGTCGCCACCCACACCGGGGGAGTGGATCGCGTTCGACAGCGGGGTGTAGGCGGTCCAGCCGAAATCGGGCGGGCCGCCGGGGGTGACGTAGCCCGAAAGGACGATCAGGCCGCCGAAGAGGTACAGCCAGTAGGAGAACGCGTTGAGCCGCGGGAACGCCACGTCCGGCGAGCCGATCTGCAGCGGCAGGACGAAGTTCGCGAACCCGAACAAGTTGGGTGTCGCGTAGAGCAGCAGCATGATCGTGCCGTGCATGGTGAACAGCTGGTTGTACTGCTCGGGCGAGAGGAACTGCAGGCCGGGGCGCGCCAGCTCGCCGCGCATCAGCAGCGCCGTCAGCCCGCCGATCAGGAAGAACCCGAACGACGTCGACAGGTACAGCACGCCGATCGTCTTGTGGTCGGTCGTGCGGATCGTTTTCAGCAGCGCGGCACCGCGAAGACCCCGCCGCACCGGGCGGTGGGCGATCGGGGTCGTGCGGCTCACGGTTTCGGTCATGCGAACTCGCCACCTGAGGCCGGCGGAACAGCGGTCTCCGCGCGCATACCCGCGCGTGAGCGCGGTTACACCTCCGTCCGGAGCAGGACGGCGAGGGAGCGGGCGCCGACCACGAGCGTGCCGCCGCCGCGCACCGTGCGGGGCGTCGTCAGCCGGTCGCCGACCAGGACACCGCCCACCGACCGGTGGAACACCTCGCCCGTGGTGGAGTCGAGCACGACCGCCCACTCTTCGCCGTACTCGCCGTCCGGGACGGTCATCGTGATGTCGTCCTCGTGGGCGTTGAAGCAGAGCAGGAACGAGTCGTCCACCACCCGCTCGCCGCGCGCGTCGCGGTCGGGGATCGCGGTGCCGTTGAGGAAGACCATGATGCTGCGCCCGAAGCCGGCTTCCCAGTCCTGGTCGGTCATCTCGGCGCCGTCGGGGGTGAACCACGCGATGTCGCGCAGCTCGTCGCCGCGGCGGATCGGCCGGCCGGCGAAGAACCGGCGACGGCGGAACACCGGGTGCTCGCGGCGGAGGCCGATCACCGCCGAGGTGAACTCGACCAGCTCGCGGTTGCGCTCCAGCAGCGACCAGTCGACCCACGACAGCTCGTTGTCCTGGCAGTAGGCGTTGTTGTTGCCCTGCTGGGTGCGGCCGAGCTCGTCGCCGTGCAGCAGCATCGGCACGCCCTGGGACAGCAGCATCGTGGCGATCAGGTTGCGGCGCTGGCGGGCGCGCAGGCCGAGGACCTTCTCGTCGTCGGTCGGGCCTTCCGCGCCGCAGTTCCACGACCGGTTGTCGTCGGCGCCGTCGCGGCCGTCCTCGCCGTTGGCCTCGTTGTGCTTTTCGTTGTAGGACACCAGGTCGTCGAGGGTGAAGCCGTCGTGCGCGGTGACGAAGTTGATCGACGCGAACGGGCGGCGGCCGTCGCTCTGGTAGAGGTCGGACGAGCCGGTGATGCGGGACGCGAACTCCCCCAGCGTCGCGGGTTCGCCGCGCCAGAAGTCGCGGACGGTGTCGCGGTAGGCGCCGTTCCACTCGGTCCACAGCGGCGGGAAGTTGCCGACCTGGTAGCCGCCCGGGCCGACGTCCCAGGGCTCGGCGATCAGCTTCACCTGGCTGACGATCGGGTCCTGCTGCACCAGGTCGAAGAACGTGGCCAGCCGGTCGACGTCGTAGAACTCGCGCGCGAGCGTGGCGGCGAGGTCGAAGCGGAAGCCGTCGACGTGCATCTCGGTGACCCAGTACCGCAGCGAGTCCATGATGAGCTGCAGCGTGTGCGGCTGGCGCACGTTGAGCGAGTTGCCGGTGCCGGTGTAGTCCATGTAGTACCGCGGGTCGTTCTCGACCAGCCGGTAGTAGGCCTGGTTGTCGATGCCGCGCAGGGACAGCGTCGGCCCGAGGTGGTTGCCCTCGGCGGTGTGGTTGTAGACGACGTCGAGGATGACCTCGATGCCGGCCTCGTGCAGCGCCCGCACCATCGCCTTGAACTCGTGCACCTCGCTGCCGGGCGTCGCGGCGTACTCGTTGTGCGGCGCGAAGTACGCGATGGTGTTGTAGCCCCAGTAGTTGGCCAGGCCGCGCTCGGTCAGCGCGTGGTCGTGCAGGAAGTGGTGGACCGGCATCAGCTCGACGGCCGTGACGCCGAGCGTCTTGAGGTGGTCGATCACCACCGGGTGCGCCAGCCCGGAGTAGGTCCCCCGCAGCTCGTCCGGGAGGTCCGGGTGCAGCTTGGTCAGCCCGCGGACGTGGGCTTCGTAGACCACCGTCTCGTTGTACGGCACCTTCGGCGGCCGGTCGGTGGCCCAGTCGAAGTACGGGTTGACGACGACCGCGCGGACGGTGTGCGCCGCGGAGTCGTCGTCGTTGCGCTCCTCGGGCCGGTCGAAGCGGTAGCCGAACACGGACTCGTCCCAGTCGACGCGGCCGGTGACGGCCTTGGCGTACGGGTCGAGCAGCAGCTTGGCGGGGTTGCACCGGAGGCCGCGGCCGGGGTCGTGCGGCCCGTGGACCCGGTAGCCGTACTCCTGGCCGGGGCCGACGCCGGTCAGGTAGCCGTGGTGGACGAAGCCGTCGACCTCCGGCAGCCGGATCCGGGTCTCGGTGCCGTCGGGGTCGAACAGGCAGAGGTCGACGCGTTCGGCGACCTCGGAGAAGAGGGCGAAGTTGGTGCCGACGCCGTCGTAGTCGGCTCCGAGCGGGTAGGGGGAGCCGGGCCAAGGCTGCACAGGGCCTCCACAGTGCGCGAGTGAATTCGGGACGGGATACCCCGTCCGCCCGCCTCGAACCGGTGACCTGCCTCTCTCGCGCGGACGGCGCCCCGGCGTACGCTCGCATGGTGCAGCTGCCGACCCCCTTGTCCTCTCCGGCGGCCGGAACCGCCGCCAAGGGCTACGACCACGCGGCTGTCCAGTACGCCTCCGACGAGGAACTGCTCGCCGTCGGTGTCCCGTTCCTGACCGCCGGGATCGCCGCGGGCGAACCGACCGCCGTCTCGCTGGCGCCGGAGCGAGCCGAGCTGCTGCGCGAGGCGCTCCCGCCGGGCTCGGGCACGCACTTCCTGCCGACCGACGACCTCTACGCGCGGCCCGCCGTCGCGATCCGGTCCTACCGCGAGCTGCTGGCCGGGTTCGTCGACGCCGGGGCGACGGGCATCCGCGTCTTCGGCGAGATCCCGCGTGCCGCGATCGACACGTCGTGGGACTGGTGGGCGCGCTACGAGGCCGCGGTCAACCACGCCTACGGCCAGTTCCCGCTGCGCAGCGTGTGCGCGTACGACACCCGGACGACGCCGCGCCACGTGCTCGACGACGTCGCCCGCACCCACCCGTTCGTCGCCGTGCCCGGCGGCGAGTACCGGCCCAACGACGGTTACGTCGACCCGCTGGCCTTCCTGGCCGTCCCGCGGCCGACGGCGCCGCACCCGATCCAGCGCGCCGAGCCGCTGGTCGTGCTCACCGATCCGCAGCCACGCGAGGCCCGGCAGGCGGTGCTGGCCGCGAACCGGACCGGGCTGCCCGCCGCCGAGATCGACGACCTCGTCCTCGCGGTCAGCGAGATCGCCGACAACGCGCTGCGCCACGGCCGCCCACCGGTCACCCTGCGGATCTGGGCCGGCCCCGGCTGCATGGTGGTGACCGTGCACGACACCGGCGATGGCCCCGGCGACCCGTTCGCCGGTCTGCTGCCTGCCGACCGCGAAGTCGGCGGGCGCGGGCTGTGGATCACGCACCAGATCTGCGGCGAGGTCACGCTGCACCGCGACGACACCGGGTTCACGGCCCGGCTGACCGCCGGGAACCCGGGGCGCTGACCCGCTTCCGGCGAGCACTGCGGCGGGCGGCGCGGCGGCATACGCTGTTCGCGCTCGCCTCGCGAAAGGGTCCCCGCCATGTCGCAGCAGGTAACTCACGGAACTTCGGCCGCGGACGGGGTGAACCGGCGCAGCGTGCTCGCCGGGCTCGCTGGCGGCGTCGCCTCGATGGGGCTGCTCGCCCCCTCCGCCACCGCCGCCGAAAGTGGCGGGCGGCCGCCACGCGACGAACGCGTCGAAGCGCTGCTCGACAAGATGACCCTGGCCGAGAAGATCGGCCAGCTCCAGCTCGTCGGCGACGAGAACACCGCCCGCGCGGCGCTCGCGGACGGGCGGCTCGGCGGCGTCTTCTCCGTCGTCGGCGCGGCGAAGCTCAACGCCCTGCAGCGCCTCGCCGTCGAGGGGACGCGGCTGAAGATCCCGCTGATCTTCGGCCTCGACGTGATCCACGGCTACACCACCAACTTCCCGATCCCGCTGGCCCAGGGCGCGAGCTTCGACCCCGCGGTGGCGGCCACGGACGCGACGGTCTCGGCGAAGGAAGCGCGAAGCAGCGGGATCCACTGGACGTACGCGCCGATGATGGACGTCACCCACGAGCCGCGGTGGGGGCGGATCGCCGAAGGGTCCGGCGAAGATCCCTACCTGGCGGCGAAACTGGCCGTCGCGAAGGTCCGCGGCTACCAGGGTGACGACTACGGCAAGGCGGACCGGGTCGCCGCCTGCGCCAAGCACTTCGTCGCCTACGGCGGGGCCGAGGGCGGGCGCGACTACAACACCGTCGACGTCTCGCTGCAGCGGCTGCACAACCTCTACCTGCCGCCGTTCAAGGCCAGCGTCGAAGCGGGCGTCGCGACGGTGATGGCCAGCTTCAACACCATCAGCGGTGTGCCCGCGCACGGCAACGGCTACGTCCTGCACGACGTCCTCAAGGGCCGCTACGGCTTCAGCGGGTTCGTCGTCAGCGACTACACCGGCATCCAGGAGCTGATCCTGCACGGCCTGGCCGGCGACGGCGCCGACGCCGCGGCGGCCGCGCTGCCCGCCGGTGTCGACATGGAGATGGTCAGCACGAACTACGCCGAGTTCGCGCAGCGGCTGCTGGACCAGCGGCGGATCACCCGCGACCAGATCGACGACGCCGTCCGCCGGATCCTGCTGGTGAAGTTCCGGCTCGGCCTGTTCGAACGTCCCTACGTCGACGAGTCCGGCGAGGTCAAGGCGCCTTCGCCGGCCGCGCTGGCCGCGTCGCGGCAGGCCGCCGGGCGGTGCATGGTGCTGCTGAAGAACGACGGGGCGGTGCTGCCGCTGGCGAAGTCGGTCGGCTCGGTCGCCGTCGTCGGCCCGCTCGGCGCGGCGACCTACGACCTCAACGGCACCTGGGCGGGCCTGGGCACCGGCGCCTCGACGACCCCGCCGGTGACGGTGGTCGACGGCATCAAGGCGGCGGCACCGGGCGCCGCGGTGACCTACACCGCCGGCTGCACCGTCGAGGGCACCGACACGAGCGGGTTCGCCGCGGCACAGCAGGCGGCGCGCGCGGCCGACGTGACGGTCGTGGTGGTCGGCGAAACCGCCGCGATGAGCGGCGAAGCGGCCGCGCGCAGCACCATCGACCTGCCGGGCGTGCAGCAGCAGCTGGTGGCGGCGATCAAGGAGACGGGCAAGCCGTTCGTGGTGGTGCTCGTGAACGGGCGGCCGCTGACCATCCCGTACCTGCACGACAACGCGCCCGCCGTGCTCGAGGCGTGGGCGCCGGGCGTGCAGGGCGGTCACGCGATCGCCGACGTCCTGTTCGGCGTGGTCAACCCGGGCGGCAAGCTGCCGGTGAGCTTCCCGCGCGCGGTCGGGCAGATCCCGATCTACTACAACCACGAGAACACCGGGCGCCCGGCCGACCCCGCCAACAAGTACACGTCGAAGTACCTCGACCTGGAGTCCGGCCCGCTCTACGAGTTCGGCCACGGCCTGTCGTACACGACGTTCCGCATCGACACCCTCCGGCTCTCGGAAACGCGGATGCCGGCCCGCGGCGGGCGGATCGAGGTGAGCGTCCGGGTCGCCAACACCGGTTCCCGCGCGGGCGACGAGGTCGTGCAGCTGTACCTGCGCGACCCGGTCGCGAGCATCGTCCAGCCGGTGCGCCGGCTGCGCGGCTTCCAGCGGGTGACCCTGGCCGCGGGTGCGTCGACGACGGTGTCGTTCACGCTCACGCCGGAGGACGTCGGGTTCTACGACAACGCGGCGCAGTTCCGGGTCGAGCCGGGGAAGATCGAGGTGTACGTGGGCAACAGCTCCGCGGCGACGTTGTCGTCGAGCTTCACGGTGGTCTAGGAGCGGCAGAGCAGCGCGTCCGGCGTCCGGCTCGACCCGATCCGGCCGGTGTACGCCACCCCGGCGACGTACTCGCCGGGGTTGCACTGCCCCTTGTAGTGGCCCGAAGCGAAGTCACCACCCAGGTCGCCCGGCGGCCGGTTGTCGCCGCGGTCGAACCAGACTGTCCGGCCCGTGCGGCCGAGCGGGGTGGGGGAACGGCCGCACAGGACCGCGGAGACCGCCGCGCCCTTGACGCTGTAGCCGACGACCGCGTGGTCGGCCGGGCACTGGGCCTTGGTGTAGCCGGACGCCCATTCGGTGTCCACATAGGACTCATCGCGGACCACGGTGTACGCCGTCGGTGTGGGTAGCGTGCCGGTGCAGAGGCCGCGGTTGCCGGTGTGCGCGAGGCCGGTCAGGCGCTGGCCGTCCGGGCAGGCGCCCTTGCGCGCGCCCGGGTCCCAGTCCGGCTTCGCCCGCATCGCGCGGGAGGCCTGGAAGTCGGCGTAGTCGAGGTTGAGCATCGACCAGTGCTCGGCGGGCGCGATCTGCCCGGTGCGCGACGGCGCGTTCACCAGCCGCTGCCAGGCCGGGCCGCGCCAGTCGGTGCCGTCGAGGACGTCGATGCGCCGGCCCGCCGCGTCCCAGGCCAGCAGGGACCAGCCGTCGCCGGAGCCGTTCGTGTGGAAGCCGACCGCCGGCCAGTAGGCGAAGTCGGTGTCGGTTTCGGCGAGGTAGTCCACGAAGTTCTCGAACCAGGCGCGGGAAGCGGCGTCGGTGGTGCCGCGGCCCTCGCCGAACTCGCTGATCCACAGCGGCGCGGTGTAGTGCTTGCCGGTCTCCGCCTCGACGAAGAACGCCTGCCGGTACAGGGTGTCGCGCAGCTGCTGGGGTGTGAGGTCGCGGTAGCGCGGGTCGTGCGTCTCGCCGACGCCGGTGGCGCCCGAGTGGTTCGGACCGGTGTAGCCGTAGAAGTGCGCCGAATAGACGAGCTTCCCCGAGTCGACGAGCGTGTGCGACAGGGTGCGCGCGGGCTCCAGCGTGGGACGGCCGTGCGCGAAGCCGTCGATGGGCAGGCCGGTCCAGTTGATGCCCTCGACGATGATCAGCAGGTCGCGGTTGGCTTCGGTGAGGATCCGGTCGGCGACCTGCTGGCTCGCCCGCTGCCAGTCGGTGCCGTTGCCCCAGCCCCAGTTCGGGTCGTCGAAGACGTTGCGGCGGACCTCGTTGTACAGGTCCGCGCCGACGACGCGCTTGTTCGCGGCGTAGCGGCGGGCCATGAACAGCCAGTCGTCCTGCCACTGCTGCTCGCTCTGCGCGGTGTTCCAGCGCTCGTTGCCGTCGAGCCCGCAGCACCAGCGCGACGTCGTGGTGTGGTTGTTGAGGATGACGGCGAACCCGCGCGCGGTGAGCCGCTCGACGACGCGGTCGTACACCTGCAGCGGGGTCAGGCCGTGGAGATCGGGGTTGGCGGGCAGGTCGGGGACCGCGGCGGTCGCGTGGATCATCGCGTTGGAGAACGGCAGCCGCACGCTGTTGAGGCCCAGCCGCGCCAGCCCGTCGATGACGGTGTCGATCGACGCGCGGTCGAGCCCGAGCGGGGTCTGGTAGGCGATTTCGCCCGCGTGGTGGTTGGCGGGGTCGTTCGCGTCGCCAGACCCGGTCCACGTCCCGCTCGCGCCGTGCCAGTTGGCGGCTTTCAGCTTGAACCGGTCGCCGTTGGCGTCGACGAGGTAGCGCCCGCGGGTGCTCAGTGGTCCGGTCCACGTCGCCGTCGAAGCGGGCGCGGGCGGGGAAAGGACGACCACGAAGCCGACGGCCGACAGCACGGTGAGCACGGCACTGAGGAACCTCACCGGCGGAGGTTAGCCAACCACCGCACCGCGTGTATACGGCCACGCGGGTGCGGTGATCAGGGGATCGCGGCCTCGATGTCGGCGAGCTGGGCCGCGATGAGCTCTTCGAACGCGGCGCCGCGGTCGGCGCCGAGGGGGCGGACGTCGCGGGCGAAGTGGGCCAGCGCGGGGAAGCGTTCGGGGTCGGCGCCCAGCACCGCGACGCGGAACAGCTCCAGGCCCTGCTCGCGCTCCTCGGGCGTGATCGTGGTGACGCCGGCCTCGGCCGAGATCAGCGCGGCGATGAGGATCCCGAGCCGGTGGTAGCGCGCCGGGATCTCTTCGTCGGGCAGGCCCGCCTCGCGCAACGCCTCCAGGACCTGCTCCATGACGAGCCGGGAACCGTGGCCGCCCGAGGCGTAGCGGCCCCAGATCGCCGCGATCTGCGGTTGCGTGCCGAACGCCTCCCGCAGGCGCCGGGCCAGCGCGGTGAGGCGCTGCTTCCAATCGCCTTCGGGCCGGTAGCCGTCCACGGCGGACACCAGGATGCGGTCGGCGAGCGCGCGCAGCAGTTCCGTCTTGGTGCGGAAGTGCCGGTAGAGGCTCGAGGAGTCGGTCCCGAGCGCCGCGGCGAGCTTGCGCACGCTGAACGACTCCGCGTCGCTCGTGCGCAGCAGCTCCGCCGCCGTGTCCAGGATTTCTTCGGTCGTCCAACGCCTGCGGCCCGCCATTTCGCCCCTTTCGACGTCGTCAGCATAACCTATGCACTTGCTGTTGCACGCACCGCGTGCATAATGAGGACACATCGACCCTGGGAGGAACCGTGCAGAACTCCGCCGCACTCGACGCGGCTCTCGAAGACGTCCACCGCGCCGGCGTGCCCGGCTTGTTCGCCGAAGTCCGCGACGGCGGCCACGTCTGGCGCGGCGCCGCCGGGGTCGCCGACGTCGAGACCGGGCGGCCGGTCACCGCCGGCATGCGCCACCGCGTCGGCAGCATCACCAAGACCTTCACCGCCGCCGCCGTGCTGCTCCAGGTCGAAAGCGGCCGCCTCGACCTCGACCGCCCGGTGCGCGAGTACCTGCCGGACCTCGTGCCCGGGGACGCGATCACCGTCCGGATGCTGGTGAACCACACCAGCGGGCTCGCCGAATACCTGCCCTACGCCTACCCGTCGCTGCGCGCGTTCCCCGACCTGGCGAACACCTCGCCGCAGAGCATCGACGACCACCGGTTCACGCGGTTCGACCCCGTCGAGCTGATCAAGCTGGGTGTCGCCGCGCCGCCCGCCAGCGCGCCGGGCAGCACTCCCGGGCTGTACTCGAACACCAACTACCTGCTGCTGTGCGAGCTTCTGGAACGCGTGACCGGCATCGCGGCGGAGAAGGTGATCACGCGGGACGTCATCGAGCGCGCCGGGCTCCGGGACACCGAACTCCCGTGCGGCACGGAGGTCGACGGTCCGCACTCGCGGCTCTACGAGTGCTGGTTCGGCATGATCGACCCGCCGCGCGACTACAGCGTCTACGACATGTCGTGGGTCGGGCCGTCGGCGTCGCTGATCTCGACGGTCTCGGACCTCAACCGCTTCTACGCGCGGCTGCTGGCCGGCGAGATCGTCAGCCGGGCTTCGCTGGCGGAGATGCAGCGCACGGTGCCGGTGATTTCCCAGGAGGGCAAGGTGATCCCGTACGGACTCGGCCTGCACCCGACGGAAACGCCGGGGCAGCAGGCCTTCTGGGGGCACGGCGGCACGGTCTGGGGTGGCGGCGCGCTCGCCATGACCCGCGCCGACGGCGGCCGGCAGCTGGCGCTCGCGGTGAACCTGCAGCGGTGGAACACCCTCGACGCCTCGGGCCGCCCGCAGCCGCACCCGATCGACGCCGCGCTCGCGGCCTTCCAGCGGCTCGCGCTGTACGGCGGGTGAGCGGCGGCCGCCGGCGCGGCCGCCGCCCGCCTCAGTGCGAGCCGGCCGACTTGAGGAACAACGACTCCGCCGCGTCGGTCTTGGTCGCGTCGACGCCGTGGCCGCCGGTGTAGTCGCGTTGCTCGTTCGCCGCCCAGTCGGTGATCGGCGTGCCGGCGACGTCGAGGTGGTGGAACGCCGAACCGTCCCAGCCGAACTGGTAGACGCGGTGGCGGTCCGGGTAGTAGGCGGTGTAGGGGGCGCCGGCGGTGACTTGCTTGGTCATCTCGTTGCCGAAGAAGACGTTGCGGTAGCCGGAAGATCCGGACCACTTGACCGCCTTCTGGCCGGCGCCCCACCAGATCGGGAACCACGTCGACGCGTCGGGGCCACCGCCGCCTTCCTCGCCGCAGTTGGCGGTGCAGCTGCCGGAGCGGTGGGCGTAGGACACGCGGACGGTGTTGAGCTCGAACAGGTTGTTGCGCTCCCAGCCGCCGTGGAGGTTGAGGTCGGAGTCGAAGGAGTTGCCGATGACGACGTTGCCGGCCGCCGACCACTGGAAGGTGAAGTGCCGCAACCGGGTCGAGGTGTTGCCGGCGTAGACCGAGTCCCAGACGCGGGAGCCGCGGAAGTAGCCGTTGCCGCCCTTGCCCTTGTTCCAGGCGCCGTTCAGCTCGTTGTTCACGATGGAGAGGTTCTTGGCCTCTTCGGTGACGATCGGGTGCGAGCCGGTCAGGTCCGCGCGCACGCCCCGCACCCAGGCGTTGACCGCCCACTTGAACACGATGCCGTGCATTTCCGCGTCCGGGGCCATGTTGCCGTAGTTGTCGTCGGCGGCCGCCGGGTCCAGGCCGGGCATCGGCTGGGTGAAGCCGAAGTCCTCGAACCCGACGCCGAGCACGGGATCCACCAGCGGCGCGACCTTCGAGTCGTAGGTCGTGCCGTCGATCGGCGCCGAACCGTCCGAAGTGGACGTCACCGGGACGTCGTACTCGAGTGGCTTGTCGAGCGTGATCGTCCGGTTCACCGGGTCGAGCGCGCTGACCTGGAAGATCTGCTGGCGCATGTGCATGTTCAGCAGCGGGAACCCGGTGCCGGTGGCGTGCTGCTGCTGGTAGAACTTCGTGGTGTTGGCCGCGCGGACGTTGACGTAGCCGCCGACGGCCAGCTTCGCGAGCGAGCCGCTGGAGGCGAGGTACACGACGCGGTCGCCGGTGCGCGCGGCGAACCCGGTGCCGCCGGGCTTGGCGCGCAGCTTCACCCCGGACTTCCAGTGCACGTTGACGGTGCCTTCGAAGATGTCCTTGCGGTTGGCGGGCGCGGCCGCGTAGTCGCTGCTGTAGGCGGGATCGACGCCGCGGGACTGCACGCGGAACAGCCCGCGTCCCGGCCACAGCCAGCCGCCCTTGCCCGCCCCCGACGTCATGCCGTCTTCGTCCCAGTCGGAGCCGTCGGGCGTCAGAGTGTCGTAGCGGGTGTTCGCGTCGGGGCGGTAGGCGAACTTCGTCGCGTCCTGGCCGGCGCCGCGCAGGATCAGGTAGTCGGCGTCGACGTGCAGCTCGCGCGTGACGTCGAACTGCCCGGCGGGGAAGGTGATCAGGCTGAGCTTCGTGTAGTTCGCCGTGGGGGAGCAGGCCGTCTTGATCGAGTCGATGGCGGCCTGGATCCCGGCGGTGTCGTCGGCGTTGTCGCCGGGTTTGACCTTGAACTGGCTCGCGAGCTCTGCCGGGGTGATCCGGCAGGCCGCATCGGGGTTGATGTCGGCGTCGCCGGGCAGGGCGGCGCCGCCCCGGTACCCGGCCTTGCTCCAGTCGTAGAGCCCGGCGACCGGCGCCCGCCGGTTGGCGGACCCGAGGTCGAGATCGGTGCGCGCGCCCGGCCCCGGCGCGGCAGCCGCGCGGGACGGGACGGCGTGGACGAGTGCGGCCGCGGTCAGGCACGCGGCCGCGCCGGTGAGGACAGCGCGAAGCAAGGGACCGGTCACCCGAATCCTCCGGAGACTGCTGGAAGGCGGAGGTGTTGCGGCGTGACACCCGGACCGGTCCTTTATAGGTCACCCTCCGGACATTCGTCAACATATGTGAACGTTGTCCAGATATGTGAACATTCGGCGGCCGTGACGCTGATGGGTGGTCGAGGTTCCGGACGCCCCGGCACTGGGTAGCCCACAGGTGTGAGGCTGAGCAGGCTGGGCCTGTTGCGACGAGTGAGAGGTGATCACATGAGCCAGGGCGACGCCCCGGTCGGGCGATCGGTGAAAACGGCGGCGGCCGGCGTTCGGGATCTCGCCGCGGAGGCCGCGCGGGTGGGTGCGGCCGCGGCCGCGCGGGCGGTGGAGATCACCGACCGGAAACTGGCCGAGAGCAAGGAAGAGCTGACCAAGGTCGGCCGCGCGGCGACCAAGGACCTGGACAAGAGCACGCGGGCTTCACGGCGCGACGTGCTGTCCAACTCCACGGCCGCCCGTGACGAAATGCTGGCCCGTGCGGCGAAGCTGCGCGATCCGGGCCGCAAGGCCGCGCTCGCGGTCGCGGCGGTGGTGGGCTCGGCGAACGAGTCGGGCCGCCGCCGGCGCAAGGCGGTGTCGGCGGCGAAGCGCGATTTGGCCGCGGCGCTGCAGGAAGCGAAGGGCGTGGCCCGGGGCGAGCGCACCAAGCGGGCACGCTGGCCGTGGCTGGTGGCGCTCGGCGCGGTGGCGGCGGCGATCGTGGCCGTCGTCCAGGTCCGGCGGCCGAACCCGTTGGCGGAGCAGGAAAACCCCGCCACGGAGCCGGTTGCCGACACGGCGGCCACGCTGGCCGGGGACAAGCCCGCGGCGGTGCCGGCCGACAAGCCGGTGGCGCCGAAGCCGGCTCCGGCGTCGGCCGAAAAGCCGGTCGCGGCGCCGGGGGACAGCGCGAAGAACGGCCGGGAGCCGGCGGGGCGGGGTCAGCACAAGGCTCGCTGACCCAGGTTGCCGCTGCCCGCACCCGAGTGATCACGGGTGCGGGCAGCGGCGTGCTCGTCAATCGCCTTCAGTCACCCGGAGCACGGTCTTCCCTCGGGTGCGTCGGGCGAATTCCGCCGGCACTGCCCGGACCAGCGCGGCCGAGCGGTCGAGGACCTCGCCGCCGAGGACGTCGAGGACCAGGTCCACTTCGCCGATCTGCGCCAGATCGCCGGGCTGAAAACGCCGAGGCAAACCGCTGACAAATCGATGCAAGCGCTCTAGGCTCGGCCGCTCGACGGGAAGGAGACCCCGGTGCCGGAGAGCAGCCTGCCCGTGCTGACGGTGCACGTGCGCGCCGTGCCCGAAGCCGTCGTCGTCGCCGCGGAAGGTGACCTCGACCTCGGCAGTGCGCCGGTGCTGCGAGCCCGGGCCGAAGCCGCGCTCGAAAGCAGGCCGGCGGCGCTCGTCCTCGACCTCGGCGGAGTCGGGTTCTGCGGTTCGGCCGGCCTGCAGGTCGTCGCCGAGCTGGTCGCGGCGACCGAGGCGGCCGGCGTGCCGTTCGCGCTGGTCACCGACCGGCGGGCGGTGCTGCGCGCGCTGCGGCTCACGCGGCTGGACACCACCCTCGCCCTGCACCCGACGCTGACCGGTGCCCGCGCGTGGCTGCGCGAGCGGGCATGAACGGGGGAGCGGCCGGGTAGTCCTCCGTGCATGGAAGCGGAGGCGCTGCTGCAGAGCCTGACCCGGGTGGTGACCGCGCTGAACGGCACCGGGATCCGGTTCGCCGTGGCGGGTGGGCTGGCGGTGTACGCCCGCGGTGGGCCGCCGTCGGACCACGACGTCGACCTGTTCCTCAAGCCCGGCGATGCGGACCGCGCGGCCGAGGTGCTCACCACCGCCGGGCTGCGCCGCGTGCACCCGCCCGAGGACTGGCTGACCAAGGTCTACGACGGCGAGATCCTCGTCGACCTGATCCACCGGCCCAACCACCGGCCGGTGACCGACGAGCTGCTGGACCGCGCGGCGTTCATGCGCGTCGGGTCGACCGCCGCGCCCGTCGTGTCCGGTACCGACCTGCTCGTCGACAAGCTGCTCGTGCTCGAAGCGCACCGCTGCGACTTCGCGCCGCTGCTGCAGATCGCCCGGGACCTGCGCGAGCAGGTCGAGTGGACGGAGGTCGCCGTGCAGGTGTCGGCGTCGCCGTACGCCCGCGCCTTCCTTGCGCTGCTCGGCGACTTGGCCGTGATCGATCCGAAGGAGGCTCTCGTGCCCGAAGCACCGCAGTACCTCGTCGCCCGGCTGAGCCGGGCCCTCGCCGAAGACCCCCGCACCGCCGAGCTCGGCGTGCACGTGACCGTGCGGGGCGAGCACGTCCACCTGACCGGCGAAGTGACCTGCCCCGCGCGGAAGGCGGAGCTGGACGCCGTCGTGGGCGAGTACCTGACCGGGGAGCTGGTGCACAACGACGTCCGGGTCGCCGACGTCCGCGAACCGGCGAGCGCGGAGGAGATCGGCCGATGAGGATCGCCGCGGTCGGGGACGTGCACCTGGGCGAGGACTCCCGCGGCCTGCTCCGGCCGGCGCTGGAGCACCTGGACGGCACCGCCGACGTCCTCCTGCTGGCCGGGGACCTCACCCGGCACGGGACGCTCGAGGAAGCCCGCGTGGTGGCCGAAGAGGTCGCCGGGCTGGCCGTGCCGGTCGCCGCCGTGCTCGGCAACCACGACCACCACAGCGACGCCGCGGACGCGATCGCCGGCGTGCTGCGGGACGCGGGCGTCACGGTCCTCGAAGGCGACGCGGCCCGGTTCGACCTGCCCGACGGCTCGCTCGGCGTCGCGGGGGTCAAGGGGTTCGGCGGCGGGTTCGCCGGCAAGTGCGCCAGCCGCTTCGGCGAGCGGGAGATGAAGGACTTCGTCGAGCACACGATGGCGTCGGCCGAATCGTTGCGCGGTGCGTTGCGGAGCCTCGGCACCGACGTCGTCGTCGCGCTGACCCACTACGCGCCGATCCCCGGCACGCTGCACGGCGAGCCGCCCGAGATCCACCCGTTCCTCGGCTCGTACCTGCTGTGCGAGCCGATCGACGAGGTGGGCGCCGACCTCGCGCTGCACGGCCATGCGCACTTCGGCTGCGAGCAGGGCGTCACGCCGGGCGGCGTGCGGGTGCGGAACGTGGCGCAGCCGGTGATCCGGAAGGCGTACGCGCTCTACGAACTCCACCCGGCCGAGGTAGCCGCCATGCCTTGAGGAGCGGCGCGTCCCGGGACAGCTCGCGGAAGCCGACGGAGTAGTACAGCTCGCGCGCTCGGGGATGACCCGGTGCGCCCAGGCAGGCGACCGTCGCGTGTCGCGCACCGGCCGCGCGGGCCAGGCGCATGCCGTGCAGCAGCAGCGCCCGGGCCAGGCCGCGGCGCCGGAAGCCCGGGTGCGTCCCGACCGGCTCGAACTCGACCGTCTCGTTGGCGTCGTCGAGCCACAGGATCGCCGAGCACGCCATCGTCCCGTCCGGTGCTTCGACGAGGACGTGCAGGTCGTCGCGGTACGCCGGGGCCTGCCGGACGCCTTCGTAGCTCTCGGCCGTGTACGTCGTGGGTGCCCAAGCGTCCACATGGGACTGCACCGCGGCCTCGGGCCCGGCCTCGCCCGCGGTGCGGAACCGGAACCCGGCGGGCAGGACCGGTGCGGCGACGTCGGCGAGGTCGCGTTCGTTGAGCTGGGTCCAGGAGCCGGTGTCGCCGAGCGCGTCCGGGTCGGTCTCGTAGCCGTGCGCCGCCCAGCGCGCCAGGGCGAACTCGTCGGCGGCGCCCGCCAGCACCGCGCGCTCGACGTCGCCCGCCGTGGCTTCGTACCAGGCGATCACCTCGTCGATCAGCGGGGCGTGGTCCGGGTGGACCTGGTGCGCGAGGGACGCGCCGGCGACGTCCTTGACCGTGCCGTCGCTCCGCCGCACCCGGTGGGGGAGACGGGCCCACGCCCACGCCACCAGGTCACCGCCGGCGAACCACAGCTCCCGGCGCCAGCTCGCCCCGGCGGCGGCGTGGTCCTTGCCCCAGTTCCACGCCAGCTCGCCGTAGGATGCGTCGCCGTTCACCAGCTCGGGGCGGACGGCGGTGACCCGCTGCGCGAGGCCTTGCATCAGCCGCAGGTCGTCGACCGTCAACGGGGTGACCATGGAACAGCACTGTGTCAGGCGCGGGTCGCGTCGTCGACGCGTTTTCGGCCGGGCCGCAGGGAGGTGGCGCGTGGTCGTGCGGGTGCTGCTGGGGGTCGCGCTGGTCGTGGTGCTGGTGCTGGGGCTCGTCTGGGTGTTCCAGCGCCGGCTGATCTACCTGCCCGATGCCGGCCCGGTGCCGGCCGCCGCGAGCGTGCTGCCTGGCGGCGAAGACGTCCGCCTCCGCACGGCCGACGGCCTGGAGCTGGGTGCCTGGTACGTCCGGCCCCGCGACCGCGAGCCGTCGGCCACGGTGCTGGTCGCCGGCGGCAACGGCGGCAACCGGGCCGGGCGCGCTCCGCTGGCGGCGAAGCTGGCGGAGGCGGGGCTGGCCGTGCTCCTGCTCGATTACCGCGGCTACGGCGGCAATCCGGGCGATCCCAGCGAAGCCGGCCTGGCCCTCGACGTCCGCGCGGCCCACCGGTTCCTGGTCGGAGAGCGGCAGGTTCGGCCCGAGCGGCTCCTGTACTTCGGCGAGAGCCTCGGGTGCGCCGTCGTGACCGAGCTGGCCACGGCGTACCCGCCGGCCGGGCTGCTCCTGCGCTCGCCGTTCACCGACCTCGCGGCGGTCGGCGCCGAGGTCTACCCGTACCTGCCGGTGCGCCTGCTGCTGCGCGACCGCTTCCCGGTCGAGGAACAGGTCGCGCGGGTGCGGGTGCCGACGGCCGTGGTGCTGGGCGGCGCCGACTCGATCGTGCCGCCGTCGCAGAGCCGCGCGGTGGCGGCAGCGGCGTCGGCGCGGCTCGTGGAGATCCCCGGCGCCGGCCACAACGACCCGGTCCTGCTCGACGGCCCGGAGCTGATCGAGGCGGTCCGGGCCCTGGTCCCGCGCTGACTGGTCCTGCCGGACCCAGGTTGCGCCGGGCCTGTCCCGCGCGCCGACGGCGTCGCACGATCGACGCATGACGAACACCATGAACGCGGTCACCATCCCGGAGTTCGGCGACGCCGGGGTGCTGCGCCTCGCCGCCGTCCCCGTCCCCGAACCCGGGCCCGGCGAAGTC
Organism: Amycolatopsis eburnea; assembly: GCF_003937945.1. Taxonomy (GTDB): domain Bacteria; phylum Actinomycetota; class Actinomycetes; order Mycobacteriales; family Pseudonocardiaceae; genus Amycolatopsis; species Amycolatopsis eburnea. Next base: position 99,855 of record NZ_RSEC01000053.1, on the reverse strand, counting down.
TCCATCGACGTCACCCACGCCGGCGCGAACTTCGCCGAAGTCCTCTACCGGCGGGGTCTCGTGGACGTCCCGCTGCCCTTCGTCCCCGGCATCGAGGTGGCCGGCCGGATCCGCGCGCTGGGCGAAGGCGTCGAGGGCCTGATCCCCGGTCAGCCGGTCGCCGCGCTGACGATCGTGGCCGGCGGCGGGTACGCCGAGGTCGTCACCACCGCCGCCGCGCTCGTCGCGCCGCTGCCGGACAGCGGGTTCGAGCGTGCGGCCGCCGTGCCGTCCAACAGCACCACCGCGTTCCTCGTGCTGGAACGCGTGGCGCGGCTCCAGCCCGGCGAGCGCGTCCTCGTGCACGCCGCCGCCGGCGGGGTCGGGAGCCAGCTCGGGCAGGTGGCCCGGCTGCTCGGGGCCGGCCGGGTGGTCGGTGCGGTCGGCAGCGAAGCCAAGATCGCCGCCGCGAAGGCGTTCGGCTACGACGAAGTCGTGCTGCGCGACCGGATCAGCGGCGAGTTCGACGTCGTGGTCGACATGGTCGGCGGGGCCGCCCGGCGGGCCGGGCTCGCCGCGCTCGCGCCGATGGGGCGGCTGGTCGTGATGGGCAACGCCTCGGGCGCCGAGGACGTCGGCATCCCGGCGAACGAACTGTGGTTCACGAACAAGACCGTGTCCGGCTTCAACCTCGCGGCCTTCGCGGCGATCGCCCCGGAGACCGTGGGCGCGGCCCTGCGCCGCGCGGTCGCGGCCGTCGCGGCGGGTGAGCTGCGCGTCGACGTCGAAGCCCTGCCGCTGGCGCGGGCCGCGGAGGCGCACCGCCGCATCGAATCGGGGGCGACCACCGGCAAGCTGGTGCTCGCGGTGCGGTGACCCGTCACCGGCCCAGCTTCTTCAGCAGTTCCACCTCGTCGACGACCTGGTCGGCGGGCGGGGCCTGGATGTCGACCGGCTTGCCCCAGTCGCGGTAGTCGGTGGTGCCCTTGGCCGCCGCGGGCCCGGCGGAGAAGTCGACGGCGTACCGGACGGGCCGGGCCGCCGCGTCGAGCCACAGCTGGGCGGGCACCTTGGCGGCACCCGGCTGCGGCCCGAACTCGGGGAACAGCTCGGGTGCCTTCGCCGGGTCGAGTTCGAGCCGGTAGTGGTTGACGGGGACGTCGCCGAGCTTGGTCTGGCCGGCCGAGACGAGCCGGCCGGTGCGCTCGATTTCCGCCAGGGCGCGGCCGAGGTCCGGGAGCTTGACGGCCAGCGGGACCCCGGCGCCCAGTGCCTGCGCGACCGGGTCGGCGCTGCCCGCGTCGGTGCCGATCCACGGCTTGCCGGGGATCGCTTCCTGCGGCGTCCGCGTGAAGGTCCGCTTGCCGATCACGCGCGTCTCACCGCTGTCGAACACCATCGACAACGACGTCTCGCCGCCGTCGAACCGGAGCGAGCCGGTGTACTTCTGGGTGGCCGGCCCGAAGACGGCGGTCGTCGTGAACGCCGCCGACGGCGCGTGGCCGATGCCGGTCCGTGCGGTTCCCACCAGGCCGGCGACGTCGGTGGCCGGCGGCGCGAGCGCGGGCGGGGCCGGCGGTGGTGCCGGTGCCGGGTCGCAGGCGGTCAGCAGCAGTGCCGCAGCGGCGACGGTCAGGACGGACTTGCGCACCCGGGCCCCCTCGATGACGTGTTCCGGGGGAAGGTAGCGGGGCAAGGTCACATTCCGGGCAGGGTGTGCGCGGTGGTCCCATCGCGCATAATGGGCCACTGACCGACTGCTTGGTATGTGCCGGGCACCACACGAAGGAGACACACTGCCGTGAACTCGTTCAAGGATCGCGTCGCGATCGTCACCGGGGCCAGCCGGGGCATCGGCCTCGGGATCGCGAAGACGCTCGTCGAACGCGGCGCCAAGGTGTGCATCACCGCGCGCAAGCCGGAGGCCCTCGAAGAGGCCGTGAACTCCCTCGGCGGGCCGGACGTCGCCATGTTCGTGCCGGGGAAGGCCGACGACACCGACCACCAGGACGAGGCCGTCGCCAAGACGATCGAGAACTTCGGCCGGCTCGACTACCTGGTCAACAACACCGGCATCAACCCGGTCTACGGACCCACGCTGGACATCGACCCGGCGGCCGCGGCCAAGATCCTCGGCGTCAACGTGCTCGCGCCGCTGGGCTGGACCAAGCGCGCCCGCGACGCGTGGATGGGCGAGCACGGCGGCGCCGTCGTCAACGTCGCTTCCGTCGCCGGCCTCGGCGCTTCGCCCGGCATCGGCCTGTACGGCGTCAGCAAGGCCGCGCTGATCCGGCTGACCGTCGAGCTCGGCGCCGAGCTCGGGCCGAAGATCCGCGTGAACGCCGTCGCGCCGGCCGTGGTCAAGACGAAGTTCGCGACCGCGCTCTACGAGGGCCGCGAGGAGGAGGTCGCCTCGGCGTACCCGATGAAGCGGCTCGGCGTGCCGGCCGACATCGCGGGCGCGGTGGCGTTCCTGCTGTCCGACGACGCGGGCTGGATCACCGGCCAGACCGTGGTGCTCGACGGCGGCGTGACCCTCGGGGGTGGCCTGTGACCGGCGTCGTCGTCACCGGCGGTGGCGGCGGCATCGGCGCCGCGCTGGCCCGCCGGTTCGCCGCGGGCGGCGCCCAGGTCGTCGTGGCGGACCTCGACGGGGACAAGGCTGCCGAAGTCGCGAAGGAGGTCGGCGGGACGGCGTTCGTCGGCGACGTCGCGAGCGTCGACGGCGTGGCTGCGCTGATCGAGAGCGCCCGCGCGGCGCTGGGTGAGATCGACGTCTTCTGCGCCAACGCGGGGATCGCGCCCTTCGGCGGCGCGGAAAGCCCGGAGGAGGTCTGGGCGCGGACCTGGGACGTCAACGTCATGTCCCACGTCCGTGCGGCCAACCAGCTGCTACCGGCGTGGCTCGAACGCGGCGAGGGCCACTTCATCGCGACCGTGTCCGCCGCGGGGCTGCTGACCAGCCTCGGCTCGGCGCCGTACTCGGTGACCAAGCACGGCGCGCTCGCGTTCGCCGAATACCTGTCGGCGACCTACCGGCACCGCGGGATCACCGTGCAGGCGATCTGCCCGCAGGGCGTCCGGACGGCGATGCTGGAGAGCACCGGCACCGCGGGGCAGCTGCTGATGGGCGCGTCGGCGATCGAACCCGAGCAGGTCGCGGACGCGCTGTTCGCGGCGATGGAGTCGAAGCAGTTCCTGGTCCTGCCGCACCCCGAGGTCGCTGACTACTACGCGGCGCGCGCGACGCAGACCGACCGCTGGCTCGGCGGGATGAACAAGCTGCAGCGCAAGGTCGAAGCGGCGCTCGAGGCGGAATGAGCTGGCAGCCGGAGGTCGACGAGCTGGCCCGGCGGCGCGAGCTGGCCGAGCGCATGGGCGGGCCCGAGAAGGTGGCCCGCCAGCACGCCGCCGGGCGCTCGACGGTCCGCGAGCGGATCGCCGCGCTCGCCGACCCCGGCAGCTTCGACGAGATCGGCGCGCTGGCCGGTACGGCGTCCTATGTGGACGGCTCGCTGGAGTCGTTCACCCCGGCCAACTTCGTCATCGGCACCGCCCGGCTCGACGGCAGGCGGGTGGCGCTCGGCGGCGACGACTTCACCGTCCGCGGCGGCGCCGCCGACGCCGCCATCATGGAGAAGCAGGTCTACGCCGAGCGCCTGGCCAACGAGCTGCGGCTGCCGCTGGTGCGGCTGATCGAGGGCACCGGGGGCGGCGGCAGCGTCAAGATGCTGGAGCAGCACGGGTTCACCTACGTCCCGGTCAACCCGGGCTGGGACCTCGTGGTGGACAACCTCTCGACGGTCCCGGTGGTCGCGCTCTGCCTCGGCCCGGTGGCCGGGCTCGGGGCCGCGCGGGCGGTGATGTCGCACCTCAACGTCCTGGTCGAAGGCGCCGGGCAGCTGTTCGTCGCCGGGCCGCCGGTGGTGAAGCACGCGACGGGGGAGGACCTCACCAAGGAAGAGCTCGGCGGCGCCGAGGTCCACCGGCGCAGCGGCGCGATCGACCGGATCGTGGCTTCCGAGGCCGAGGCTTTCTCGGTGGCGAAACAGTTCCTGTCGTACCTCCCGTCCTCTGTGGACTCGATACCGCCGGTGACGTCCACATCGGACCCGGTGGACCGGGCCGACGAGGGGCTGCTCTCGCTGGTGCCGCGCAACCGGCGTCGGCCCTACCGCTTGCGTCCGTTGCTGGACGGCGTCTTCGACGAAGGCTCGGTGTTCGACTACGCCGTGTCGGGCGGCTCGGCGTACGCGGGACTGGCGCGGCTGAACGGGCACCCGGTCGGCGTGCTGGCGACCGACCCCTACCGCGGCGCGACGCTGACCCCCGAGGGCGCCGACGTCCTGACCCGGCTGGCCGACCTCTGCGAGACGTTCCACCTGCCCCTGGTGTCGCTGACCGACCAGGCGGGCATGGTGATCGGCGCGGCGGCCGAGCGCGCGGGCGCGATCCGCCACGGCGCCCGCGCGGTGACCGCGGTCTACCAGGCGCGGGTGCCGATGGCCGAGGTGATCGTCCGCCGCGTGTTCGGCGTCGGCGGCGCGGGCCAGGTCAACCGCCACCGCCTGGTCCGCCGCTGGGCCTGGCCCTCGGGCGACTGGGGCTCCCTGCCGGTCGAAGGCGGCATCGAAGCGGCCTACCGCGCGGAACTGGACGCGGCCGACGACCGGGCGGCGCGGATCGAGGAGATCCGCGCGCGCCTGGACGCGGTGCGCTCGCCGTTCCGGACGGCGGAGCGCTTCTCGGTCGAGGACGTCATCGACCCGCGCGAGACCCGGGCCCGGCTGTGCGACTGGATCGGGGACGCCTACGCGGTGCTGCCGAGGCTGGCCGGGCCGCCGTCGTTCGGGATGCGGCCCTAGCGGACCCGGTACCAGTGCGGCCGGAGCAGTTCGAGTTCGACCGGTTCACCGCCGGGCCGGTCGAACATCCGGACGCCGTCGCCGAGGAGCACCGGGACGGGCAGGGCGAGGATCTCGTCCAGCAGGCCCGCTTCGAGGCATTGGCGGGCGATGTCGGCGCCGAGGACGTTGACGTACTTGTCCCCGGCGGCCTCCTTCGCCTTGCCGACGGCTTCCCGCAGATCGCTGACGAAGGTGACATCGGGCGCTGGGGCAGCGGGCCGGTGGGTGAGCACGAACTGCGGCCCTGCCCAGCCGCCGCCGAACGCCTTGCCCTCGCCTTCGGTGCCGCGGTGGGGGTCGTCGCCGCCGTAGGTCCGGCGCCCGACGAGCAGGGCGCCGATGCGGGGGATGAGCTCGTCGACGACCGGGTCGGGCCCGAGGTGGGGCGTCAGCCAGGACATGTCCCCGCCCGGGCCGGCGATGAACCCGTCGAGGGAGGTGCTGAAGGCGTAGAGCAGCTTGGCCATGGGACCTGCTTTCGTGGTGGTGTCGGTCGGGAGTACCGACCGGCCGGGCCACGAAAACTCATCGGTCCGGGAACTGGGGGATACGTCGCTCGTTCCAGCTGGCCAGTCCCTCGGCCAGCTCGGGGCGGCCGAACGACTCGATCATCAGCGCCGTCGCTTCGCGTGCCGCGTCTTCGAGGCTGAGGGACGCTTCCCGCTCGAACTGCCGCTTCATCACGGCCATCGAGCGGGGCGCGCTGTAGGTCGCCAGCTCCGTCGCGTAGGCGTGCGCGCGCGACGGCAGCTCCTCGGCCGGCACGACCTCCTGGACCAGGCCGTAGTCGAAGGCCTGCTCGGCGGTGAACGTGCGGCCGGACAGCAGCAGGTCACGGGCGCGCCCCTGCCCGACGAGCCCTGGCAGCAGCTTCGCGACGCCGTACTCGGCGATCAGCCCGCGCCGCGCGAACGCCGTGGTGAACTTCGCGCCCGCGGCGGCGAAGCGGACGTCGGCCGAGCAGGCGATGACGAACCCGAGCCCGGCGCAGCCACCGTTGACCGCGGCGACCACCGGCACCCCGACCGACGCCGCCGCCAGGACGTCGCGGAAGTTCTCGTGCCCACCGCCCCCGGCAGGCGGAGCGGCGGCGATGCCGTCGAGCAGCCCCAGGTCGGCACCGGGGCAGAACGCCTTGCCCGCCCCGGTGACGACGACCGCGCGGACCCCGGCGTCCGCGTCGGCCTGCCGCAGCAGGGCGCCGTAGCGGGCCTGCATCGGGACGTCCATCGCGTTGCTGCGGCCGGGTTTGTCGAACGTCAGGGTCGCGACCGCGCCGTCCGCCGTGTACCGCACGCCATCCACCGTGGCCAAGGCCGCCTCCTCGGGGTCGGAGGTCATACTAAGCGGTCGCTTCGGTGGTGGCCAGGCTTCGGCGTGCTGGGCGCCGAGCACGGGGTTCGCGCCGACCGGAGTGGTCGCCGAACTGGCCGTTCCGGGCGTTGAGTTGGCCGATCCGGCGCCACCTGATCGACACCGGTGGCGCGGCCGGCAAAGTTGCGCCGGCGAGCGGCGAGCGGGTGACCGGGGGCAGAGTCACCTGGCTGTGCGGTCTGCCCGGCGTCGCGGGGATGTCGTGAAAGGGTCGTTCATGTCGTCTGGTGAGGTGAACGACCCTTTCATGACATGACGAGCCGCCGCCAGGGACGAGCGTGGCCGGTCAAGCACCCGGCCGGTTGCCGGTCGGGATGGTGATCGGGGTGGTCGTCGGCGAGCTGACCTTGTTCAGGAACAGCATCGCGATCGCGCGGATGAACTGGTCGAACAGGTAGAACCCGGCGGGTGCGACCGGCAGCAGGCCTTCCCGGAACGCGATGTAGGCCGGCCAGCCGGTGCGGACCAGTGCGGCCGCCGCGTAGTCGCGCCGGAGGCCGAGCCAGTCGCCGACCGCGTCGCTGAGGACGTAGCGGACGAACTCGTTCAGGAAGCCGCGGGTGACGCCCAGGTCGATCTGCGCGGTCAGGCCGAGCAGGTCCTCCGCCAGCTCCTTGCCCTCCGTCGTCGGGGACAGCAATGGGGTGAGCACGCGGGTCGACTGCGCGTCGGCCTCGGCCCAGGTCTTGGGGATGAACTCGTCGCGGACGCCGAGCAGGTGGATGGCGACCTGCCACTGGTGCAGGAAGGCCTCCTCGTCCGCGGCCGACATCGGGACGCGCCACTCCAGCAGCTTGCGGTGCACGTAGGTGCCGAGGCTGTGGAAGGTCACCAGGATGTCGCCGTTGCTGATCGGGATCTGCTCGTCGGCGACCGCCCGCCAGTGCGACGACTGGGGCAGCAGGTGGCGCACCGCCGCGTGCACCAGGCGCGTCTTGTTGGCCGTGACCACGAACTGGCCGCTCGGCTCGAACGCGTTCAGGTCGCTCAGGTCGTAGCCGAAGGTGAACGTCTTCGCCGCGCGGTCCTGCATGTCCGCCCCGCCCGCGGACCAGTAGACCGACTTGGCCTCGCGCGGGATGACCGTGCTCATGATGCCGCTGCCCAGGCCGTAGAGCATGAACAGGTAGGTGTCCTTGCGGCGGTTGAAGTCGGCGGCGCGGCGCAGCTTGGTGGCGTCGGCCCAGGACGGCAGCCGGTTGGCCTGCCGGAGGTGGCCGGCGAGGTCGGCGGGCAGCCCGGTGGGCAGCGGGTCGCTGTTGTTCACCCACGGCCGCAGTGCCGTGTTGACCGCGGGGACCTGGCCGGTGCCGAGGATGTCCGCCATCAGGCGGTCCACCTCGTCGTCCCACGTCCACCACGGGTCCGTGCCCGCCGCGGCGCCGCCGGTCGACGCCCACGCCGGGATGGCGCTCGCCGCGCTCACCAGCCCCAGTGCGACGCCGAGCGAAAGAACGTTCCTCCGGCTGAGATTGCTCATTTACTTACCTAGCTTCCTTGATAGGCAGTACCTGCGTAGAGCTTCCATAAACGCGCTGGATCGCGAGCTGTTGGTACGAGATTCTCCATTAACATAGACACCCGGTGCCGCGGTCGGCAAGAGCGGTACCGGCCTGAATCGGTCCGTCGCCGGGCGCCGCGCCCGGTTCGTGGTTGACTGGCAGGCATGGCCCCGCTCCCGCGCACCCCCGCCCGGTGGCCGCGGTGACCGCCGGGCCCGCCGCGGCGGCCCGGCCGCGCAACCGCAAGCAGCTCATCGTCGAGGCGGCGGGCGCGGTGTTCAGCGAGCGCGGCTACCACTCGGCGTCGATGGAGGAGATCGCGGCCGCCGTCGGCATCACCGCCGCGGCCCTGTACCGGCACTTCCCGAACAAGTACGCGCTGTTCGCCGAGTGCGCGAACGTCATGGCGGACCGGCTCGTCGCGGCGCTCGAGGAGGTGCCGGAAGACGGCGCCTTGGCGGACGTCCTGGCCGCCGCCACCCGCGTCACGGTCGCCCACCGCGCGGCAGGCGGGGTGTACCGGTGGGAGGCCCGCTACCTCGACCGCGACGACCGCCGTGTGCTCAAGGGCAAGTTCGCGCACGTCGTCGGCCGGGTGGCGGCCGCGGTCCGGCGCGAGCACCCGGCGTCCGACGAGCACCTGCGCGCGGTGGCGGCGCTGGGCGCGATCGGCTCCATCACCATGCACCACAACGCGTTCGCCCGGCGGCGCGTCGAAGACCTCTTGCTGGCCGCGGCGTTGCGCGTCGCCGCGACGGATACCCGGCAGGCGCCCGGGGGCGGGCCGCTCGTCGAACTGCCCGCCGTGCCCCAGCCCCGCACGCGGCGTTCGGAGATCCTCGCGGCCGCCATCCCGCTCTTCGAACGGGCCGGGTTCGCCGCCGTCACCAACGGGATGATCGCCGAGGCCGTGGGGCTGGTGCCGTCCGGGCTCTACCGCTACTTCCCCGGCAAGGCCGACATCCTGGCCGCGGCCTGCCTGCAGGCGGCCGGCCTGCTGGCCCAGGCGGTCGAGCACAACCTGCGCGGGGTGACCGGCGCGCACGACGCCCTGACCGCGCTGACGGCGACCTACGTGGCGTACAGCTTCGAGCACCACTCGCTCACCAGCGTGGCCGACGCCGAGATCGTCGGCCTGCCCGACGCCCTTCGCCGTCCCCTGGTGGCCGCGCAACGCGAGCACATCGCGGTCTGGGAGCAGCACCTGCGCCAGGCCCGCCCCGACCTCGACGCGCGTCAGGCGCGCGTGCTGGTGCACGCCGGCTTCGGCGTGGTGGTCGAGGCCGGGCGCCGCCTGCGGTGGGCGGATTCCCCCGAGCACCGGGCCGCCGTCGCCGCGTTGTTCATGAGCGCGCTGGGGCTGTGAACGGCACCGGCTAAACCTCCCGGGGCCGCCGGGCGTGGTGCCGGTGTCTCGCCGCCTGCCTGCCCGGCCTGTCACCCGCGGCCGCGGCGGGCTGCACCTGGGCGATGACGTCGCTGGCGCTGCCGGCGCCGTACACCGGCAGCGAGGTCTACGCGGCGGCGGAAGGCGGCTGGTTCGTCGGGGCCGTGCGAGGCGACAACGCGTATTCGCAGGTGCGGTGGCACGACGGTCAGATCGTTTCGTCGTTCCACCTGGCCGAGGTGCGCGACATCAACTCCGCCGGCGACGTCGTGGGGGACGGCGGAAGCGGGGAGTGGTGGGCGGCGAAACCCGTCGTGTACCGCGGCGGCCAGTACGTGAACCTGCCGATACCGCAAGGGTTCCGGTCCGCCAAGGCCATGCACGTCAACAACGCCGGGGACATCATCGGCGTCGCCTATGGTGAGTTCAGCGACGTCCACCCGGTGCTGTGGGCCGCCGCGCGGCCGGGCACGGCCGAGGTCCTGAACCTGGATCCCCAGCACCTCTACGACACCTACCCGGTCGACGTCGACGAGCAGGGCCGCGTCCTGCTCTACACCGACGTCGGAGAGCGCTCGGGTGAGGCGTTCGTCCGCGCCGCCGACGGTGGGTACCGGCAGCTCCCGCCGCTGTACCCCGGCGGATCCGTGCTGCTGGAAGCCTTCCACGGCGGCCGGATCGCCGCGTCGGTCGTCACGCCCGAGCTGACGATGGTCGCCATCGAAGCCGATCTGGACGGCCACGTCGTGGACACGACCACCGAAGCCGCCGACAGCCTGTTCCTCGACAGCGGCACGACGATGGCCGGCGTGGCCCACACGTTCGACCCCGAGAACTACGAACTGCGGGTCTGGGAGAACGGAGAACCCACCGCCGACCTGGCAGGCGACCCGGACTTCAACGCGGCACCCCGGCCCGCCGGCCTCACCGACGACGGCACGCTCGCGGCGACGATCAAGTGGCCGGGCACCGGTCTCCCGCGGGCCGTGGCGTACCACCGGGGCTGCTGACGGCCAGCACGGCCGCGAGGCCTTCCCGGAGGTCGTCGACGAAGTACCCGGGCACCTCCAGCGACGGGAAGTGCCCGCCCTTCTCGGGCGCGTTCCACCGCACGATCCGCCGGTAGCGCTCCTGCGCCCAGGGCCGCGGGTACTTCTCGATGTCGCGCGGGTAGACGGTGATCGCCGCCGGGACGTCGACCCGCAGCCCGGGGTCCAGGGAATTGTGGCTTTCGTAGTAGATGCGGGCCGCCGACGCGCCGGTCCGCGTCAGCCAGTACAGGGTGACGTCGTCGAGGATCCGGTCCCGGGAAATGGTTTCGAACGGGCTGTCTTCGGTGTCGGACCATTCGGCGAACTTGTCGAGGATCCAGGCGAGCAGCCCGACCGGGGAGTCGACGAGCGAGTAGCCGATGGTCTGCGGCCGGGTCGCCTGCTGCTTCGCGTACGCCGCGCGGTGGCGCCAGAAGTGGCGGGTTTCCTCGGCCCACGCGCGCTCGGTCGCGGTCAGCCCGTCGGTGGACAGCCCGGGCGGGCCTTCCGCGAACGTCGTGTGGATGCCGAGCACGTGCTCCGGGAACCGGCCGCCGAGGACCGTGGTGATGTTGCCGCCCCAGTCGCCGCCGTGGGCGGCGAACTCCTCGTAGCCGAGCCTGCCCATCAGCTCGACCCAGGCGGCCGCGATCTTTTCGGTGCCCCAGCCGGTTTTGGCCGGCTTGTCGCTGTAGCCGAAGCCCGGCGCGACGGGGCGACGACGTGGAACGCGGGTGCCTCGGCGCTGCCCGGGTCCGCCAGCTCGTCGATCACGTCGACGAATTCGGCGACGCTGCCCGGCCAGCCGTGCGTCAGGAGCAGGGGAGTGGCGTCCGGCCGCGCGGACCGGCGGTGCAGGAAGTGGATGCCCAGGCCGTCGATGGTCGTGCGGAACTGGCCGATCTCGTCGAGCCTGCGCTCGAACGACCGCCAGTCGTACCCGGTGCGCCAGTAGTCCACGACGTCGACGAGGTCGGCGAGCGGAACGCCCTGTCCCCAGCGGTGCTCGACCGTCTCGGCTTCCGGCAGCCGGGCGGCGGCGAGCCGCGCGCGCAGCTCGTCGAGGTCGGCGTCGGGTGCGTCGGCTTCGAACGCGTGCACGGACATGGGAACCTCCTGCCCCTCGAAGAACCGGCTTAGACGGTTCTAACACGGCGGCACCCACGCGAGCAACCGGCTAAGGTGGTTCCATGCCTGCCGGATTCCCCGACTTCCGCCTCGGGAGCGTGCTCGCGACCAGCTTCACGGCGACGTTGACCGAGCGCCGTGGCGACGCACTGGAGCGCATTCCCGTGCCGCAGCGGCTCGTCGACTGGCTGGTCGTGAGCGGCCTCGACGTCGGCTCGTGCACCGATGACCAGCTCGCCCTCGCCCGGGAGCTGCGGGAGTCGATCCACGCCGCCGCGACGGCGGCCGCGACCGGCGAAGCGCTCCCCGTCGCGGCGGTCCGCGTCATCAACGACCGCAGTGCCCGGGGCCGGGCCGCCGCCGTCCTGACACCCGAAGGCGAGCGGCGGTGGCGGCTCGGCCCGGACTCGGCCCTGGAAGACGCCCTCGGCGTGATCGCGGCCGACGCGATCGACATCCTCTCGGGCGAACGCGACGGGAAGCTGGCCCTGTGCGCGTCGCCGACCTGCCGGGCCGCGTTCTTCGACACCAGCCAGAGCCGCACCCGCCGGTGGTGCGACATGGGCACCTGCGGGAACCGGCACAAGAAAGCGCGGTTCCATCGCAAGAACGCCGTCAGTCCTTGAGCCGGCTGCCCCGCCGCCAGATCGCCCGGGTGTCGAGCGTGGCGCCGATGTCCGCCGTCGGGTCGCCGTCGACGAGCAGGAGGTCGGCGCGGAGCCCTTCGGCGACGCGGCCGCGGTCCCCGAGACCGAAGCGGCGGGCGGTGGTCGCGGTCGCGGCGCGCAGGGCCTGGGCCGGGGTCAGGCCGGCGGCCACCAGGTAGCCGAGTTCCTGGTGCAGGCTGGCGCCGTGGGCCAGGCCGCCGAAGAACGTCTCGGCCATGGAGGCGTCGGTGCCGGCCAGGATGTCGACGTCGGCGTCGGCCAGCGCCCGGACGGTCGCCAGCACGTCCTCGAGCTTGCCCTGCGGGTAGCGGCCGTAGCTGGACCGCAGGGTTTCCGCCCACTTGCCGTCGAGGCGGCGGGCGACCCGCGGGTCGGCGGCGAGGTCGCCGCCGGTGATGCCCATCATCGACGCGTTCAGGCAGACGCACGGCACGACGAACATCCCCGCTCCGGCGACCAGGTCCACGATCTCCGCGGTGTGCGGCCGGTCCATGAACACGTGGACGAGCCCGTCGACGCCCGCCTCGGCGGCCATCCGGGTGGCGTCGAGGGTCAGCGTGTGGGCCACGGTGAGGGCGCCGTGCTTCTTGGCCTCGGCGACCCCGGCGTTCAGCGTGGCCTGGTCGAGCATCGGCAGCCCGGGGTGCCCCTCGACGCTGCCGTCGTCGATCATGAACTTGATGTAGTCGGACCCGCGGGCGAGCAGCTGCGGGACGAAGGCGACGGCCTCTTCCGGCGTGGTGGAGAACGGCATCAGCGGCAGGACCGGCGGCAGGTCGCCGGCCGGCCGGAAGCCTTCGGGCATCAGCTCGCTGGGGTGCCCGCCGGGCGGGGTGATGGCGAACCCGGACGACCGGATGTCGGCGACCGTGTCGTCTTCGGTGATGTGCGCCCGGTTTTCGCGGGTGTGCAGGCCCTGCATCTCCAGCTCGGTGGTGACGCCGAACCGCAGGGCCAGCGCCTGGGAGCCGGGCGCGGAGTGGACGTGCGCGTCGATCAGCCCGGGCAGCAGGGTCGCGCCGCGGCCGTCGACGACCTCGGCGCCGTCGGGCACTTCGCCGCCGACCTGGCGGATCTTCCGGCCGTCGAGGACGACGGTCCGCACTCCCAGTGCCTTCTCGCCGTCGAAGACCTGGGCGCCGGTGATGGCGGTGGTGGCCATGGTGGCCTCGCTTCCTCGTTCGCAGGTACATACCCAATGCTATGCAGTTAGGGGTTGGTATGCAAATGCCGGGGGTACTACGATCCGGGGGTGAGCACCGCGCGTTCCGCCGAGGACCTGCTGCTGGACCGGATCGGCCCGGCGCTGTCCCGCCTGCGCCGCCGCACCCCGGCCACCGGCCGCGACCTCTCCCGCAACCTGGTGCTGAACGTCGTCGCGGACGCCCCGGGCGAGATGACCGTCGGCGGCCTCGCCACCGAGATGGGCGTCGCGCAGCCGGTGGCCAGCCGCACGGTGGCGGCCTGCATCGCCGACGGCCTGCTGCGCCGCGCGGCGTCCCAGGCCGACGGCCGCCGGACGGTGCTGGAGCTGACGGAGAGCGGCGAAGCGGAGCGGGACCGGTTCGCGGCCGAGCAGCGCGAGGCGTTCGAGGCCATCACGGCGGACTGGGCACCGGAGGACCGCGTCCAGTTCGCGCGGCTGCTGGTCCGGTACACCGAGGACGCCGGCGCCTGGTCCCGTGAGCGTTGACGGCTTTGTCCACTGTGGATGCCGGGCGTCGTAGAGTCGCGGTGGTGAGAACCCTTCTCGTCGTACTGGGCTTGACCGTCGCCGCTTGTTCGCCCGCCGAGCAGCCCGCCGCCGTGCGTCTTCCTCCGGTGAAGGCGGGCTTCGACTACCAGCTCGGCGGTGCCTACGGCCCGCCGGACGGCGTCGAGGTCGTCAGCCGCGACCACGCGGCCGCACCGGCCGCCGGGCGCTACAACATCTGCTACGTAAACGCTTTCCAGGCCCAGCCGGGTGCCGAGGCGGAGTGGGCCGATCTGGTGCTCCGGGACGCGAACGGCGATCCGGTGATCGACGAAGACTGGCACGAGGCACTGCTCGACCTGCGCACGCCGGACCAGCGCGAGCGCGTCGCGGCGAAGGTCGGCGCGTGGATCGACGACTGCGCGGCCAAGGGTTTCCAGGCAATCGAGCCTGACAACTACGACAGCTACACGCGCTCGCACGGCCTCCTTTCCGACGGCGACGCCCAGGCCTTCGTGCGCCTGCTGTCCGCGCACGCGCACGAAAAGGGTCTGGCCATCGGGCAGAAGAACACGTCCGAACTCGCCGGGCGGCGCCAGGAAAACGGGCTCGACTTCGCTGTCGCCGAAGAATGCGGCGAGCAGGAGAACTGCGACGAATACACGGCGGCCTTCGGCGACCACGTCGTCGTGATCGAATACACCGACGAGGGCCTGGCGACCGCCTGCACCCGCTGGGGCGGCTCGCTCAGCATCGTCCGCCGCGACCGCGGCGTCGTTCCCGAAGGGGCCGCCGGGTACGTCCGGAAAACCTGCTGAGGTCGAAATGATCGAAGCCTTTGATCGATCGGAAACCCTTGTGCGATAGTGCTTTCCGCTGCCCGCGCCGCCGCCGGAAGGGACACCCCGATGCCGCACTCGCCGCGACCGAGCCGACGTCTGGTGCTGGGGGGAGCCGGCGCCGCCGCCGTCGCCTCCGCGTTCGCGCCGGTGGCCAGGGCCGCCGAAGCGCTCACCCGGCCGGAGCTCGCGATCACCGGGCGGAGCACCGATCTCGGCGCCGGCTGGCGGTTCGCCCTCGCCAACCCCGACGGCACCACGGACCCCGGCGGCCGGTTCGCCGACGCCGCGGAGCCCGGCTTCGACGACTCGGCGTGGCAGGCCGTCGACGTCCCGCACGACTGGAGCATCGAGCTGCCGCCGACCCCGCAGGGCGGCACGAGCAGCGCGTCCGGTTTCTTCCGCGGCGGCCTCGGCTGGTACCGCAAGACGTTCACGCTGCCGCCGTCGCTCGCCGGCATGCGCGTCTCGGTCGAATTCGACGGCGTCTATTCGGACGCGCACGTGTACCTGAACGGCGAGCTGCTCGGCAACCACCCGTACGCCTACACCGGGTTCGCCTTCGACCTCACCGGCCGGGCGCACACCGACGGCCGGACGCCGAACGTCCTCGCCGTGCGGGCGGTCAACCCGCTGCCCAGCAGCCGCTGGTACTCCGGCAGCGGCATCTTCCGCCGCGTCCGGCTGGTCGTCACCGAGCCGGTGCGCGTGGCCCGGCACGGCACGTTCGTCACCACGCCCGACATCGCCGCCGGCCGGGGGACAGTGCGGGTGGCCACGGACGTCACGAACGACTCCGCCGCGGCGGTGGTGGTCGAGGTGCGCACCACGGTCACCGACCCGGCGGGCCGGGTGGTGGCGAGCGGCTCGGCGACCGTGGCCGTACCCGCCGGCCGGACGGCGACGGCGGTCACCACGCCGGAGGTCGCGGCGCCGCAGCTGTGGTCGACCGAACGGCCGCGGCTGTACGCGGTGCGCACCGACGTCGTCGTGGCCGGGCGCGTGCTCGACACGACCACCACGGACTTCGGGTTCCGCCACTTCGCGTTCCACCCGGACGACGGGTTCTCGCTCAACGGCGTGCCGGTGAAGCTGCGCGGGGTCAACCTGCACTCGACGCAGGGCGCGCTCGGCGCGGTCGTCGACGAGGCCGCGCTGGAGCACCAGATGCGGCTGATGCTCGCGATGGGCGCCAACGCGCTGCGGACCGCGCACAACCCGCCCGACCCGCGGCTGGTGGCGGTCTGCGACCGGCTCGGGATCCTCCTGATGGTCGAGGCGTTCGACTGCTGGCGCACCGGCAAGGTCGAGTTCGACTACCACCGCGACTTCGACGCGTGGAGCGGGCGCGACATCGCGGAAATGGTGCACGCGGCCAAGAACTCGCCGTCGGTCGTGCTGTGGTCGATCGGCAACGAGGTGCCGGACGCGTCGATGGCGGGCGGCCCGGCCATCGCGGCGGACCTGATCGCGGCGGTCCGGGCGATCGACCCGACCCGGCCGGTGGTGATGGGGTCCGACCGCTACCGGAGCGTCCCGGCGGCGGGCTCGCCGCAGGACCTGATCCTGCGGCAGCTCGACGGCCTCGGCGTCAACTACAACACCGCCCAGTCGCTCGACGGGCTGCACGCGAAGTACCCGGACAAGTTCTTCTTCGAGTCGGAGTCGTCGTCGGCGACCTCGACGCGCGGCGTGTACCAGGACCCGGACCTGCCCAACACCGGGGAGAACCACACGCCCGGCAAGCGGGCGACGTCGTCCTACGACAACAACCTGGCCTCGTGGACCTTCAGCGGCGAGTACTCGCTGAAGAAGGACCGGGACCGCAAGTTCTGCCAGGGCCAGTTCCTCTGGGCCGGGCAGGACTACCTCGGCGAGCCGACGCCGTACGACGTCTTCCCGGTCAAGACGTCGTTCTTCGGCGCGATCGACAGCGCGGGCCTGCCGAAGGACGCCTTCCACCTCTTCCGCAGCCAGTGGACGGCCGCGCCGATGGTGCACCTGACGCCGGTGGACTGGACCGGGCACCGGCCGGGCGAACCGGTCGCGGTGTGGGTGTACTCCACTGTGGACACCGTCGAGCTGGTGCTCAACGGCCGTTCGCTGGGGACGAAGAAGTTCGACCGCAAGACCACTGTGGACGGACGAGCGTACCTGGAGACGACCGAGCCGTCCGGCGACGACAAGAACGACCCCTCCGGCAGCTACACCAGCCCGAACGGCAGCTCCGGCAAGCTGCACCTGACGTGGACGGTCCCGTTCGAACCCGGCACGCTGACCGCGATCGCCCGGGACGGCGGCCGCGAGGTGGCCCGCGACCGGGTCGTCACGGCCGGGCCCGCGCACGCGATCACGCTGACCGCGCCGGACCGGGCCGGAAGCGGGGCGATGGCGTTCGTGACGGCGTCCGTTGTGGACGCTCGTGGCGTGGTCGTGCCCGGCGGCGAGCCGGTGCTGCGGTTCGCCGTCGCTGGGCCGGGGCGGGTGGCCGGGGTGGACAACGGCTGTCAGGAACTGGCCCAGAGCTACCAGCAGCCGACGATCCCGGCGTTCCGCGGGCAGGCGGTGGCGGTGATCGCGGCGACCGGCGGCCGCGGCCCGATCACGGTGACGGCGACCGCGCCGGGACTGGCGCCGGGCCGGATCACCTTGCCGGGCACGAAACTCGGGCAGCGCAACGGGCCCGGGGCGCGGGCGGTGGAGGTCCCCGCGCCGGTGGTCGCGGTGGCCGCGGACGCGAGCTACTCCGGCGCGCCGGACACGCTGCCGTCGGCGATGCTGGACGGCGACCCGGCGACCGGCTGGTCGAACTTCTACGTCAAGCAGGCGACCGCGACACTGGCCGCGGTGAGCGTGCCACGAGCTGAGGACTGGGTGTCGCTGACGTGGCCTTCGGCGCGACGGATCGGCGGGCTCACGGCCCGGTTCGTCGTCGACGCGAAGCACGGGCTGCCGTCGGCGGCCGAGGTCGCCGTCCGCACCGCGCGGGGGTGGGAGCCGGTGCGGAACCTCCGGATCACCTGGGGGAGCGGCTCGAACGACCCGACGACGCTCGAGTTCGATCCCGTGGTGGGCACGGAAGTGCGGCTGACGATGACCGCGAAGGGATTCCTGCGGATCAGCGCCCTGTCCGCGATCTAGCGGCTACACGGCGCCAGCGCGTCCAGGCCCTGCGGCTTCTCGGCGTTGCGGCCGATCGCCGTGGCGATGCGGTTGATCGTCGCGACGCGCTTGTCTTCCAGGGGGCCGAGGATCGCGTTCTGGACGAAGTTCGGGCCGCCTTGCCCGGCGCTCGTGACGAGGCGGTTGTTGGCTTCGGCGATCTGGGTGTCCAGCAGGTCCAGGTTGCGCTGGACCTCGGCTTGCGCCTGGGCGGGGATCGCCGGGAGCCGGCTTTCCACGTCGGGGCAGCTGATCTGACCGGCGGCCGCGGTGCTCTGCGCGGGCGCGGGTGCCGGGGCCGGTACTTGCGACGACGCTGCTCCGGAGCCGGACTGGCCGCCCAGCGAGCACGCCGCCAAGCCGCCCAGGTTCTGGGGTTTCTCGCCCTGGCGGCCGATGGCGATGGCGATCCGGTCGATCGTCGACGTGCGCTTGTCCTGCAGCGGGCCGAGGATCGCGTTCCGCACGAAGTTGGGCCCGCCCTGCCCGGCGCTCGTGACGAGCCGGTTGTTGGCTTCGGAGATCTGGGTGTCGAGCAGCTGCAGGTTGCGCTGGACCTCGGCTTGCGCCTGGGCCGGGACCGCGGGGAGCCGGCTCGCCACGTCCGGGCAGGTGATCTGCCCGCCCGACGCCGCGTTGGCGGCGCCGGGGTCGCCGACCGTCGTCGCGATCACCAGCGCCCCCGCCGCGATCGCGAGGCCGAGGGCCGCCGTCGCGATCTTCGTCCGCCGCGAGAGGCGGTGCCGTCCACCGGTAGCAGGCATGAATCACTCCAAGTTAGCGTGAACACAAGGGGGCCACACGGGCAGCGCGCGGTTTTTCCGAATGGTGCGGCCGAGTGGCCGCGAAAGCCATCGTGGCGGCTCCACCAGGCAGTTGTCCAGTGCGAAGCGGTAAACGGAGAGATTCTGAACCATTCCGAACCGGCGTACGTATTCAGCGGTGAAAGGCGAGTTCTGCATTTCCCGCTCGCGTCCGGGGCTTGACGCGGACCACGGTCGCCTCCTAGCGTCGACATACCGACCGGTCGGTGTCCAAGGGAGGTCACTGGATGAGCTGGTACGACGCGAAGCCCTGGCTCGCGAGCTACGACGAACGGGTGCGGGACGCGGGACCGGCGGAGCCGACGACGCTGCCTGAAGCGTTCCGCCGCGCCGTGGACCACGTCCCCGACCGGACGGCCGTCGCGTACTTCGACGCGCGGCTGAGCTACCGGGACGTCGACCGGCTTTCCGACGGCGTCGCGCGTTACCTGACCAGCAACGGCTTCGCCCGCGGCGACCGGCTCGCCCTGGTGCTGCAGAACATCCCGCAGTTCGTCATCGCGCTGCTCGGCGCGTGGAAGGCCGGCGGAATCGTCGTCCCGGTCAACCCGATGTACCGCGAGCGCGAACTGACCCACGTCCTCTCCGACGCCGGCGTCAAGGCGATCGTCTGCTCGCAGCGCGGCTGGAACGCCTACATCGCGAAGACCGTCGAGGGCAGCGGCGTCGAAATCTCGCTCACCACCAGCGAACTCGAGTTCCAGACCCGCGACGACGAGCGCGTGCTGGCCAAGGTCGAAAAGGAAGAGACGCCCGGCGCCGTCGAACTCCTCGAAGCCGCGAACACGCCGGGGGAGAAGCCACCGGAGCCCGCGTTCGCGCTCGGCGACACCGCCCTGATCAGCTACACCTCCGGCACCAGCGGCACGCCGAAGGGCGCCACCAACACCCACGGCAACATCGGCACCAACGCCGCCGGGCTCGGCTCGTTCAGCGGCCTGCCCGCCGGCTCGACGCTGTTCGGGCTCGCCCCGCTGTTCCACATCACCGGCATGGTCTGCGAACTCGGCTCCGCGATCGACATCGAGGGCACCCTCGCACTGGCCTACCGCTTCGACCCCGGGGTCGTGCTCGACGCGTTCCTGGAACACCAGCCGTCCTACACGGTCGGGCCGTCCACGGCGTACATGGCGCTGATGGCCCACCCGTCCTTCAGCCGCGACCACTTCGCGTCGTTCGAGCTGCTGTACTCCGGCGGCGCCGCGCTGCCGCCCGCGGTCGTCGAAGCGTTCCGCGCGAAGACCGGGCACTACATCCACAACGGCTACGGCCTCACCGAGACCAGTGCTGGCTGCGTCGTCGTCCCCGGGACGCTCGAAGCGCCGATCGACCCGGCGTCGGGCACCATCTCGATCGGCCTGCCGGTGCCGGAGACGATCGTGCGGATCCTCGGCGAGGACGGCGACGAGCTGCCGTTCGGGCAGCCGGGGGAGATCGCCGTCGAGGGCCCGATGGTCGTCCCCGGCTACTGGAACCGGCCGGACGCCACCGCCGAAGCCCTGCCCGGCGGGCGGCTGCTCACCGGCGACATCGGGTTCATGGACGAGCGCGGCTGGGTCTACGTCGTCGACCGCAAGAAGGACATGATCAACGCGTCCGGCTTCAAGGTCTGGCCGCGCGAGGTCGAAGACGTCCTCTACACGCACCCGGCCGTCCGCGAAGCCGCCGTCGTCGGGATCGCCGACGAGTACCGCGGCGAGACCGTCAAGGCCTACGTCAGCCCCGCGCCGGGTGCCGACGCCGATCCGGCGGAACTCGTGGCGTGGTGCAAGGAACGGCTCGCCGCCTACAAGTACCCGCGCACCGTCGTGGTGCTCGACGAACTGCCGAAGACCACCAGCGGCAAGATCCTCCGCCGCGAACTGCGAGCGAGGGGCTGATGGTCGAGACCGTCCGCGGCGCGATCGCGCCGGAAGCGCTGGGCCGGGTGCTGATGCACGAACACCTCTTCGTGCTCAGCCCCGAATTCGCCGAGAACTACCCGGAGCACGAAGGGTTCCGCGAGGACGAGCACGTCCCCGAGGCGATCCGGCGGCTCAAGGAGCTGAAGGAAGCCGGGATCGACACGATCGTCGACCCGACGGTGATCGGGCTCGGCCGGTACATCCCGCGCGTGCAGCGGGTCGCCGCCGAGGCCGAGGTCAACATCGTCGTCGCGACCGGGCTCTACACCTACAACGACGTGCCGCACTACCTGCACTTCCGCGGGCCCGGCACGCTGCTGCAGGGCGAGGACCCGCTCGTCGGGATGTTCGTCGGGGACATCCGGGACGGGATCGCGGGCACCGGCGTCAAGGCCGGGCTGCTCAAGTGCGCCACCGACGAACCCGGCGTCACGCCCGGCGTCGAACGCGTGCTGCGCGCGGTGGCCAAGGCGCACGCCGAGACCGGCACGCCGATCATGACGCACACGCACGCCGACACGCGGCGCGGGCTGGAGCAGCAGAACGTCTTCGAGGACGAGGGCGTCGACCTGAGCCGGGTGCTGATCGGGCACTCCGGCGACTCGACGGACCTCGGGTACCTCACCGAGCTCGCCGACCGCGGGTCGCTGCTCGGGATGGACCGGTTCGGGCTGGACCTGCTGCTGCCGTTCGAGGAGCGGGTGGCCACCGTCGCGGCGATGT
This sequence comes from Amycolatopsis eburnea, assembly GCF_003937945.1. Classification (GTDB taxonomy): domain Bacteria; phylum Actinomycetota; class Actinomycetes; order Mycobacteriales; family Pseudonocardiaceae; genus Amycolatopsis; species Amycolatopsis eburnea. The sequence goes on along the minus strand of NZ_RSEC01000053.1, from coordinate 78,734 downwards.
GCGAGCGCGGGTACGCGGGCAGCATGGTGCTCTCGCACGACGCGTCCTGCTACATCGACTGGCTGCCCGCCGAGCAGCTGCCCGTGCTCACGCCGAACTGGCACTACCTGCACATCACCCGGGACGTGCTGCCCGCGCTGCGGGAGCGCGGGGTGTCCGAAACGGACATCACGACGATGCTCGTGGACAACCCCCGGCGGTTCCTGGCCGGGGAGTCCTGAGCCGTTATCCTGTGCGTTCGACTGCGGAGAGGGGGTCTTGCCGTGACCCGAGCGAGCACCCGGAAACCGGGCGAGGCGACCGGGGACGACCAGGCCGCCGTGCCCCGGCGGCTGCTGGAGCACGCCACGAAACTCTTCGCGAAGAAGGGTTTCGACCGCACGTCGGTCCAGGAGATCGTCGAGGCCGCGGGCGTCACCAAGGGCGCGATGTACCACTACTTCGACTCCAAGGACGACCTGCTCTACGAGATCTACGCCCGTGTCCTGCGCGAGCAGACCCGCCAGCTGGAGAGCGTCGCCGACTCCGGCGCGCCGCTGCGGGAACGGCTCGCCGCCGCCGCGTCCGACGTCGTCGTGTCCAGCATCGACAACCTCGACGACAACACGATCTTCCTGCAGTCCATGCACCAGCTGTCCCCGGACAAGCGCAAGGCGGTGCGCGCCGAGCGCCGCAAGTACCACGAGCGCTTCCGCGCCCTGGTCGAAGAGGGCCAGGCGTCAGGGGAGTTCCGCACGGACAAGCCGGCCGACGTCGTCGTCGACTTCTTCTTCGGCTCGGTGCACCACCTGGGTTCGTGGTACCGGCGCGGCGGTCCGCTGACCGCCCGCCAGATCGGCGACCACTACTCGGACCTGCTGCTCGACGCGCTGCGCCCGCCCGGGTGACCGATTTTCCGCCGCTCCCGGTGCTCGGCAAGCTGACGCCGGCCGAGCGTGAACTGATCGAGGCCGCGCGGCGCGGCGACGTGGTGACGCCGGACGCGCCCGTCCGGGCCGAGGTGCTGCGGGAGCTGCTGCTCGGCCGCCGCGGTCCGCTCGACCCGCTGGGCGTCCGCGTCGAAGGCGCCCGGATCGCCGGGACGCTGAACCTCGACCTCGTCGAAGCCGAGGTCGGCCTCGCCCTGACCGGGTGCGTGGTCGTCAACCCGGTCAGCGTGCGGCGCGCCCGGCTGCCGTGGCTCGACCTGTCCGGCAGCCGGATCGCCGGGTTCGACGGCGACGGCGTCCGGCTCGAGCACGACCTGCACCTCACCGGCGTGCGCGCGACCGGCTCCGGCGAGTACGGCGCGATCTGCCTGCGGGACGCCCGGATCGGCGGCCGCGCCGACCTCGGCGACGCGGAGGTGACCAGCGAAGACGGGCCCGCGGTGTACCTCGACGGGCTTTCGGGCGCCGCACTGCGGTGCGCGGGACTGCGCGCGGCCGGCGACGGCGGGCTGGGCGCGGTCCGCCTGCTCAACGCGCAGGTCACCGGCCAGGTCAGCTTCGACGACGCCGTGCTCACCAACTGGGACGGCCCCGCGCTGCACGCCGACGGCCTCGTCGCGGCCGGCGACGTCCGGCTGACGTCGGCGAAGATCACCGGTGCCGGCGAAGACGGGGCGCTGCGCCTGATCGGCGCCCGGATCGGTGGCGAAGCGAACCTCACCGACGCCGTCCTGACCAACGAAACCGGACCCGCGCTCGAGGCCGATCGCCTCCACGCCGGCGATCTGCGGCTCGACGGCGCCACGGCCGTCGCGGCCGCCGAAGACGCGGCGATCAGCCTGCTCGGGGCACGGATCGAGGGTCAGTTCAACGCCGGCGCCGCGGTGGTGGTCAACCGCCGCGGCCGGGGACTCAGCGCCGACGGCATGCACGTCCTCGACAGCTTCCACGCCGACGGCCTGAAGGCGCGGGCGTCGGGGGAGTACGGCGCGCTCTGCCTGCTCAGCGCGCACATCACCGGCAACCTCTACCTCGACGGCGCCGAGCTGGCCAACGACACCGGCGCGGCGTTGAGCGGCGACCGGCTCGACGTCGGCGGCAACTTCAGCGCCGACGAGCTGACCGCGGACGGGTCCGGGGAACCGGGCACGGTCCGCCTGCTCGGCGCCCGGATCGGCGGCCGGCTGGACCTCGGCGGCGCGCGCCTGACCAACGACGCGAGCCCGGCGCTGTACGCCGACGGCCTGCACGTCGGCGGCAACCTCGCGCTGCCGGGCGCGAAGGTCACCGGCGCGGGCGAGGAGGGCGCGGTCCGGCTGCACGGCGCCGTGGTCACCGGCCAGCTGCAGGCCGACGGCGCCGAACTGGCGAACGCGTCCGGGCCGGCGTTGGTCGCGGACACTTCTCGCGTGGGGAATTACCTCGACTTCACCGGCCTGAAGGCGACTGCTTCGACGACGTGGGCCGCGGTGAGCGTGTCCGGCGTGCGGGCCGACGGTCACGTCAGCTTCGACGAGGCCGTGCTCACGAACGACGAGGGACCGGCACTGCAGGCTGACCGGTGCCACGTCGCGGAAAGCCTGTCGCTGAAGGGGATCCGGGCGACCGGCGCCGGTGAGGAGGCCACGCTCCGGCTGCTCGACGCGCACGTGACCGGCCAGCTGCTCCTCCTCGACGCCGAGCTGCGGCAGTCCGACGGCGGAACCGTGCTGAGCCTGGAGGGCGCCGTCGTCGAGGGAGCGGTGTTCCTCGCCGCGGCCACCGTGTGCGCGAAACCGGTGCGCGGCCCGCACCCGGGCACGATCGACCTCGACGGCTTCCGCTTCGGCGCGCTCGGCGCGGCGACCTGGCAGGAGTGGCTGCACCTGATCCGCTGGCACACGGCGGACTACCGGCCCGGGCCGTACCAGCGGCTGGCCGCGGCCGAACGCGCGTCGGGCCACGACGGCTCCGCCCGGCACGTCCTGATCGCCCAGCAGCGCGACCTCCAGCGCTGGGCCCCCGAAGGCATCGGCGGCTGGCCTGCTCGCCGGTTCCACTGGCTGTGGGGCGCCCTGGCGGGCTACGGCTACCGAGCCCGCCGCACGGCGGCGGCGTTGCTCCTGGCGGTGATCGCCGCCGGCGGCCTCGGCCTCTGGGCGGGCCAGGTGACCGAGGGCGGCCACCACGCTGCCGAGCGCGTCGCGGATTTCACGGCCACGACCGGCACGCGGTGCACGACGGTGGAGCTGATCGGGGTCGGGCTGGACCGCGGGCTGCCGCTGTCGCCGGGGGTGCGGGGGCGGTGCGATCTCAACACCGGTCTGGACGCGGGCCAGGTGTTCACGGTGGCGATCTGGGCGGTCCAGGCGGCGATCTGGGCGTTGGCGACGCTCGCGCTGGTCGGGTACACGGGCCTGGTGCGCAAGACCGGCTAGGGGGCGGTGCGATCCGGTGGGCCGGTGGGCTCTGCTGGTTGGGGCGGTCCGTGGCGGCGGCTCGCGGGATGGGGGGCTGAGCTGGTCGGCTGCGCGGAGGCGGTGCGGAAGACCGGCTAGGGCGGTGCGGGCGGGTGGGCCGATGGGCTCCGCCGGTCGGGGCGGTCCGTGGCCGGTCAGGCTGGTCCTGGCGAGCCGGGCGCTCGCGGGGTCGGTCGGCCGCACCGGCCTGGTGCGCTAGGCCGAACAGGCCGGTGCGGCCGGTGGGCTCCGCCGGTCAGCGCTCTCCGAAGCCCGCCAGGCCCGTCTCGGCGAGCCGGGCCGCGCGGCGGACCTCCTCCGTCACGGCGTCGATCGCCTCCGCCAGAGGCCTGCCAGGACGCAAATGGGTCCGCAGGGCGCGGAACTGCACCCGCCACAAACCGACGAGCGTGGCCGCGGCGAGCTGCGGCTCGGGGTCGTCGGGGTGCTGCCCGGTGCGGGTGGCGAGCACCTCGGCCGCGACGTCGGCGAACCGGTCGGCGACGTCGCTCCGGTACGCGCGCAGCGAGGGCGTGCTCCGGATCAGGTCGCCGAACTGCCGGTACCGCGCCAGCGCGCGGTCGGTGTCGGTGTCGGCGGCAAGCTGTTCGACCAGGCCGTCCAGTTCGTCGTCGAGGACCGCCAGCATGCCGCTGACCGGGGGCAGCGCCGGGTCCGCCAGGTGCGCGCGCACCGCGTCGGCCATCGCCGCCAACCGGTCCAGGAGCAGTGCCTCCTTGCTCGGGAAGTAGTTGAAGACGGTCTTCTCGGAAACCCCGCACGCGGCGCCCACGTCGGCCACCCGGACGGCGTCGAAGCCGCGTTCGAGGAACATCCGCGTGGCGGTTTCGGCGAGCTGCCGGCGCATCGCCTGCTTCTTGCGCTCGCGCAGCCCGGCTTCCGTGGTGGTCACCGGCCCAGCTTACTTCAGCCGCCAGAAAAGTTCTGCTACTGTAAAATTACAGTCACTGAAGCAGGAGGCCGCCGTGTCCGAAATCCGCATCGTCCGGGACTACCCGCACTCACCCCTGAAGGTCTGGCGGGCACTGACCGACCCCGCCCTGATCCCCCGCTGGACCTCGACCGGAAAGGGGGCTCGCGCCGTCGGTTTCCGGCCGGTGGCCGGCACCCGGTTCCAGTTCGTGGCGAAGCCGATGCCCGGCTGGCGGGGGATCGTCGACTGCGAGGTGCTGGAAGTCCGCGAGCGGGAACTGCTGCGCTACACCTGGGTCGGCGCGGAGGGGGAGGAGCCCAGCGAGGTCCGCTACCTGCTGGAGCCCGTCGCGACGGGGACCCGGTTCACCTACCACCACACCGGGTTCGCCGGCGTCGGCGGCTTCTTCATGGCCAAGGTGCTCGGCGCGGTCCGGCGCAAGATGCTCACCACCGGGCTGCCCGCCCTGCTCGCCGAGCTCGACGAGAACGGGGTCAGTGCCGCCCGAGGTGGTCCAGCAGCAGGGCGATGACCTCGTCGGGGGCCTCCATCGCCATCCACTGGCTGGCACCGTCGAGGATCTGGAACCGGTACTCGGCGTCGATGTGGTGCACGGTCAGCTCCGCGGCACTCTGGCCGAGGTACGGGTCCTCGCGCCCCCAGACGTAGAGCGTCGGCACCGTGATCCGGCCCGCCGGGATGTCGAAATCGTCGTCGGTGGCGCCGCGGTACCAATTCAACGTCGCGGTCAGCGCGCCCGGTTCCGAAAGGCGCGCGACGGAACGTTCGACGATTTCGACCGGAATCCGCCCGCTGTAAACAGCGCGTAATTGCGCGGCTTCGTCGCGTAAGAGGTATTTCTCGGCTTTGCCGACGCCGCGCCGGAAGAACCGGATGTAGCCGAGGTCGTGGAACTGCCCGTCGTCGGTCGCGGCCGCGCGCCGCAGCGCCGCCGGGTGCGGGGTGGAGAGCACCGTCAGCGACCGCAGCCGCTCCGGGTGCGCGGTGGCGAGCGCCCACGCGATCATGCCGCCCCAGTCGCGGGCGACCAGGTGGAACCGCTCCGCGCCCTGGCTGCCGGCGAAGGCGAGGGCGTCGCCGACCAGCTGGTCGATGGTGTAGTGCTCGACGCCGTCCGGCCGCGCGCCCGCCGCGTACCCGCGCTGGTCGACCGCCACCGCGCGGTAGCCGGCCTCGCCGAGCGCGTGCAGCTGCTCGGTCCAGGCGTCGGCGAACTCGGGCCAGCCGTGCAGGAAGAGCGCGAACTCGCCGTCCGGCGGCCCCGCCGCGAGCGCGCTGTGCCGCCGATCGCCGACGGCGATCGTCAATTCTTCCAGCGCGCCGGGCGCCCCGGTATCCGTCGGTGCGACGGCGAATTCCATGGCGCCAAGGCTAGAACGGGGCCGCCTGGAGAGCTACGGGGAGAAGGGCAGTTTTGCCACCCTTTTGCCTCCCACGTGGCCTGGCTCACAGAATTTTCGCTCAGCTGAGCGAAAATTCCGTGAGCCAGGGGGTGGCTCAGTTCTTCCAGACCACCGGGGACTTGTCGTAGCCGTCGCCCTTGTCGAAGGTCGCCGCTTCCACCGTCGAACCCTCGCGGGCGCCCTGCAGCGTGCAGGTCTCGAACTTGGCGCCCGCCGTCTTGAAGTCCTTCCCCGCGGTTTCGGACTTGCAGCTGTCGGTGCTGCCGGTGATGATCACGCCGGTCGAGCGGCCGTCGGCGCCGAGGGCGCGCAGGTTCACCGAGGCGTACGACAGGTCGGCGCCGTCGACGTTCTCGACCGTCGCGCGCAGGTAGTACGGCGTGATGCCCTTGGCCTTGTCGCCGTACTTCGCCAGGTCCGCGTTCGCGCCCTTGTCGATCGCCGTGACGGTGATCGCGATGGTGCCGGACTTGTTCGTGCCGTACTTGAACGGGACCACCGCGCGCTCGCCGACCTTCAGTTCGGTGCCGGGCTTGGTGACGTCGCCCGCCGGGGCGGCCGCGGCCGTCGACGACTCGGTGGCGGCCGGCGACGGGGCGGCCGAGGTCCCGGACGGCGTGGCGGGAGTCGCCTGGCCGGACTCGCCACCGCACGCGGAAAGCAGGAAGGCGGCGCCGATGGCGGCGAGCAGGGCGGTGGTGCGGACGTGCTTCATGGATCTCCTCGTACAGCCCGCCGGACGGGTTCCGGCGGGGCGGAGCCGGAGCGCCGCGGCCGGCCCCCAGGACAGTCGCGGCAACCCGGCGGGGCGCCCTCGCGGCTCCGTCAGCGGGACGCTAACCCGGATGCCGCAGCGGCGGTATGGGCTGTTCGTACCACACGAGGGGTTCAGAGATCATCGACTCCGATGAGGCCGTCCTGGATGGCACGCGCGACGAGCGCGGCCTTTGTCGGCGCCTCCCTGCCGATGCGTGCGTACTTGACGCGGATCCGTTCGAGGTGCGAATTCACCGTGCTGGGTGATATCCCGAGGCGGAGCGCGACGAACTCCTTCGACTCGGACTGGAACCACTCGACGAGCACCTCGGCCTCGCGCGCCGAGAGCGCGGGCCGCGTCTCCGACCGGTCCCCGGCGAGCGCCCCGGCCAGCGACGGCGGTGTGTAGGACCGGTCCTGCGCCGCGGCCCGCGTCGCCTCCACCAGGTGATCGGCGCCTTCGGCCTTGGTCAGGTAGCAGAGCGCGCCGAGTTCGAGGCACTGCAGCGCGACGTCGTCGTCCGCGCGCATCGAGTAGACGACGACCCGGCGCCCGGCCTCGGCGAGCCGCCGCAGGTCGCCGAACGCCGGCGCGGGGCCGCCGAGGTGCAGGTCGAAGATGACCACGTCGGCGGTCGCGCCCGCGCCCAGCCAGGCGGCCTTGACGTCCTCGCCGTCCGCGACGACGTCGATCGGCGGGTCGCCGGCGGCCAGCCAGTACGCCACGCCGGCGCGCACCGCCGGGTGGTCGTCGACCACGACGGCCGTCACTCGGGTCGCCACCGCGCCTCCATCCAGGTCTGTCCGTCCCGGGAGTGGGACGCGACGGGGACCGCTGCCGATCCCTCGATTTCGGCGGAACCGTCCGCGACGACCGCGACGCGGACGAGCTCGGGCGTGCGCAGGACGCTCACCCGCGCCCGCGTCCGGGCGGCGGTCAGCGCGGCGAGCACGGGCCCGGTCAGTTCGCGGCGCACCGGAGCAGGCACGTCCACGGGATCGCCGCTGACGGCGAGCGCGACCGCCACCCCGCGCCGCTCGGCGACGTCGAGGCAGGCCGTGACTTCGTGCACGAGCGGATCGGGCACGTCGTCGTTCTCCGCGAAGAGCCGCCGCAACTGCGCGGCGGCGAGCGCGCACCGGGCGCGGGCTTCGGCGGTGCGGGGATCGACAGTCCCGTCGGCGAGCCCGGCCAGCAGCGGCAGGGTGGCCCCGAGCTGCTCGGCGAACCCGGTCCGCAGCGCGTACCCGGCCTGCGCGGCGACGGCGGCCCGGGTGGCGAGCCGCTCCCGCTCGGCCCCCGCGGCGGCGGCTTCCCCCGCCCGCCGGTCGAGCAGCTCGATCAGCCCGGCGACGGCGAGCTGGAAGACGGTCACCCCGAACACCACGATGGCGGCGTCCCCGAGTTCGGTCCGCGCGACGGGCCCGGCGAGCAGGAACTGGGCAACACCGGCGGCGGTGTGCACGGCGAGCGCGCCCAGCAACGCGGGCATCCGGCCGGCGAGCAGCACCAGCAGGTGCCAGCCGACGAGCCCGAACGACCAGTGCGGCTCGCGGAAGAAGGAACCGGGCGGAAGGGCGGCGGTCGCCACGACGGAGGCGCTGATCACGACCAGGGTGCCGACGACGGAGACGGCGAGCGGGAGCGGCTTGCGGCGCAGCACCCACCAGCCACAGGTGGCGGTGACGGCGGCGAGAACGACGAAGGCGAGGTTCTCGGCGAGGGCCGGGCGGTAGGCGGCTTGGTGGTGGAGGAGGGGAGCGAGGCTGAGCACGGGCTGGATGACGGCGGTGACACCGAGCAGCACGACCCGGACGGCCGCGGCGAGCCGGACAGCGGGTTCGGCGGGGAGTGGCTGCGGTGCTGCGGGGGTGGCCGGCGCGGCGTGGGGTTGCTGCGGTGGGGCGGCGGCGGTTGGCGGGAGTGGTTTGGCGTGGGGTTGCCGTGGTGGGGCGGCGGCGGTTGGCGGGAGTGGTTTGGCGTGGGGTTGCCGTGGTGGGGCGGCGGCGGTTGGCGGCAGTGGTTTGGCGTGGGGCTGTTGCGGTGGGGCGGTGGTCGGCGGGAGTGGTTTGGCGTGGGGCTGCCGTAGTGAAGCGGGCCGGGTAGCTGGCTCGGCCGGCGGTTCGGCAGGCTGCCGTGGTGGCGTGGCGGTGGCCGCGGGCTGGTCCGCCGGTTCGGCGGGGAGCAGTCTCGGCGCGGCGGTGGTCGCCGGCTCGGCCGCTGGTTCGGCGGAGTGCCGCTGTGGACCGGCGGCGGCCGGCTCGGCCGGCGGTGCGGCGTGAGGCCGTTGCGGTGGGGCGGCGGCCGTCGGCTGGAGCGGTTCGGCTGGTGTGTCAGGCATGCGCCCGCCTCGGCGCCGCCGGTTCCTCGGCCGACCACCGCAGCGTCACCGTCGTCCCCGCCCCAGGCCGTGACGCCACTTCCGCCGTACCGCCCGCCGCGCGCATCCGCTCCACCACCGAGCCCCGCACGCCTCGGCGGGACAACGGCACCTCCGCCGGCTCGAAGCCGACGCCCCCGTCCGCCACCGTCACCGAGACCCCACCCGGCACCGGGGCCAGCCGCAGCGTCACCGACTCCGCGCCCGAGTGGCGTTCGGCGTTGCGCAAAGCCTCCTCCGCCGCCCGCACCAGCGCGAGTGCTGCCGAAGCCGGGACTTGCGGGACCGGCTCCCACTCCGCGACGACCGGCAGCGTCCGCCCCGTCGACACCATCCGCAGCCCGGCTTCGAGGTCGACCGGGCCTTCGGCGCCGGTGAGGATGGCCAGGTCGTGGGCCGCGTAACCGGCGACCGCCGCCGGGTCGGTCGTGGCGCCCGAGGCGACCGCCAGGAACGTGGCCGATGCCGTGTCGTGCAGCAGCGCCAGGTACTCCCGCTCGCGGCGACGGCGGTCGCGGCTGAGGGCCGCCGCCTGCTCGACCGCCGCCTGTTCGGCGCGGGCGGCGTCCGTCCGGGCGGCCGCGCGGGCCAGGAGCACGTACGCCAGGCGCGCGAGCACCGTCTCCACGACCACCCGCGCCACCACCGGCAGCCACGGACCGACCCCCGCGATGGTGACGAGAAGCGCCACCAGCGCCGGCGCGGTGAGCCGCGGCGGGTGCTCCCACTGCCACGTGATCGCGGTGATCGTCAGGACGTTGAGTGCCCACTGGCTCGCCTCGCCGGGCACCGGCGTGAGCCACGGCTGAGCGGCGCACACCGCCCCCGCCCGCAGCACCGACAGCGCGAACGACGTGCGCGGCCCCGCCAGGACGTCGGCGACACCCGCGCCGAACGTCACCGCGAGCAGCGCGAACGCCAGCGGGAGCGCGCCGCCGGGGGTGGCGACGACGCCGAAGACGCCGATGATCCCGGTCGCGACGGCGCGGGCCGGGCCGGCGAACTGGGTGACCGAAGCGTGGAGCTGGGATTCCACCGAGCCGGCCGGGCTGGTGGTCATCGCGCTCCCGGGGAACGGCGGAAATCGGTCAGCCCGTTTCTACCACGCCGTTAAGGCCACCTTACGGGCGTCAGACGCCCGTAAGGTGGCCTTAACGGCATTCTGGGGTCAGGCGGGAAGGTTCACCAGGTCCGCCAGGCGGGCGCGGTGCTTGCCGGGCGTGCCCAGCGCGAGTTCGTCGGCCTTGGCGCGCTTCAGGTACAGGTGCGCCGGGTGCTCCCACGTCATCCCGATGCCGCCGTGCAGCTGGATCGCCTCCTCGACGGCGCGCACCGCGATCGGCGCGTTGCGGGCCTGGGCGACGGCGACCGAGATCGGCACGTCGGTGGCCGTGGCCAGTGCGTCCGCCGCGTTGCGGGCCGCCGCGCGGGCGAGGACCAGGTCCGTGTACAGGTTCGCCAGCCGGTGCTTCAGCGACTGGAACCCGCCGACCGGGCGGCCGAACTGGTAGCGGCCCTTGAGGTACGCCACCGTTTCGGTGAGGGCCCACTCGGCGACCCCCGTCTGCTCCGAGGCGAGGATGCCCGCGCCGAACAGCAGGGCCTGCTCCAGCGCCGCGGCCGCTTCGGGACCGGACGCGACCAGCTCGGCCGGCGCGTCCGAAAGCGACACGTCGGCCACGCGCCGGGTCAGGTCGAACGAGATCAGCTCCGACACCGTCGCGTCCGCCGCGGAGACGACGTACAGCGCGGGTCCGTCCGGCCCCGCGGCCGGGACGACCAGCAGGTCCGCCACCGACGCGTCGGCGACGGTCCCCACCCGCCCGCTCAACTTGCCTTCGGGCGACGCGGTCACCGACGACGGGAAGCCCGCGCCCGGCGCCGTCGTCAGCGGGACGGCCAGCGCGCCGATCGCCTGCCCCGCCGCCAGCTTGCCGACGAAGTCGCGGGCACCGACGGCCACCAGCGCCGTCGTCGCCAGCACGACGCTGCCCAGGAACGGCACCGGCGCCACGCTGCGGCCCAGCTCCTCGGCCACGACGGCGACCTCCCGGGCCGACGCGCCGTGGCCGCCCAGCTCCTCGGGTACCGCGAGCCCGGCCACGCCGACCTCCTCGGCCAGCGTGCGCCACAGCTTGAGGTCGTAGCCCTCGGCCGTCTCGACGCGCGCGAGCAGGGCCTCGGCCGAAGCCTTGTCCTTCAGCAGGTCCCGGACCGAAGCGCGCAGGTCTTCCTCGACGTCCGAATACAGCAGGTCAGTCATCGGGGGAGGTCCTTCCAGGCGACGTCCTTGTCGACACGCGGCTCCGAGGGCAGCCCCAGCACGCGCTCGGCGATGATGTTGCGCAGGACCTCCGAGGTGCCGCCCTCGATGGAGTTGCCCTTCGCGCGCAGGTAGCGGTAACCGGCTTCGCGGCCGGTGAAGTCCACGATCGCCGGGCGGCGGAACGACCAGTCGTCGTAGGTCAGGCCTTCTTCACCGAGCAGCTCGACCTCGAGGCCGGTGAGCGCCTGGTTCAGCTCGGAGAACGCGACCTTCATGGCCGAACCCTCGGGCCCGGGCGCGCCCGCCGTCAGCTGCTGGCGGAGCCGGGTTCCGGCCAGCCGCAGCGTTTCCGCCTCGACCCAGCGCTGCACCAGCCGGTCGCGCAGCTCCGGCGTGCGCAGCTCCGGCCGCTCGCGCCACGTCTTCGCGACGATCCCGATCAGCCCGCCCTCGCGCGGCTGGACGTGCCCGCCGATCGCGACGCGCTCGTTCATCAGCGTCGTCTGCGCGACCTTCCAGCCCTCGCCGACCGCGCCGAGGCGCCGGCTGTCCGGGATCCGGACCTCGGTCAGGAAGACCTCGTTGAACTCGGCCTCACCGGTGATCTGGCGCAGCGGCCGGACCTCGACGCCGGGCGCGGTCATGTCGCACAGGAAGTACGTCATGCCCTGGTGCTTCGGCACGTCCGGGTCGGTGCGCGTCACCAGGATCGCCCACTGCGACTCGTGCGCGCCCGACGTCCACACCTTCTGGCCGGTGACGATCCAGTCGTCGCCGTCGCGGACGGCGCGGGTGCCCAGCGCGGCCAGGTCGGAGCCGGCGCCGGGCTCGGAGAACAGCTGGCACCACACCTCCTCGCCGGTCCACAGTGGACGCAGGTAGCGCTCGCGCTGCTCCGGCGTGCCGAAGGCGAGGATGGTCGGCGCGGCCATGCCGAGGCCGATGCCGATCCGGCGCGGGTTGTTGTCCGGGGCGCCGGCGTCCGCGAACACACCGTCCACAACGGACTGCAGGGCGCGCGGCGCGTTCTGCCCGCCCAGGCCGGCGGGGAAGTGGATCCACGCGAGCCCGGCGTCGAACCGGGCCCGCAGGAACTCCAGGCGGTCGGTCGACGCGGGGTCGTGCGCGGCGAGGAACTCGGTCGCCTGGCGGGTCAGGTCTTCGGCGGTGACAGTCACTTCGCGCCCTCCGAGAGGTACTTCTTCAGCTCACGCCGGGCCAGGGACCGCTTGTGGACCTCGTCCGGCCCGTCGGCCAGGCGCAGGGTGCGGTTCCCGGCCCACATGGCGGCCAGCGGGAAGTCCTGGCTGACGCCGCCCGCGCCGTGCACCTGCACGGCCTTGTCGAGGATCCATTCGACGGTGATCGGCGTCGAGATCTTGATCGCCTGGATCTCGGTGTGCGCGCCCTGGTTGCCGACGGTGTCCATCAGCCACGCGGTCTTGAGCACCAGCAGCCGCTGCTGCTCGATCTTCACGCGCGACTCGGCGATCCAGTCCTGCACGACGCCCTGCTGCGCGATCGGCTTGCCGAACGCCTCGCGCGAGATGGCGCGCCGGCACATCAGTTCCAGCGCCCGCTCGGCCATGCCGATGGCGCGCATGCAGTGGTGGATCCGGCCCGGCCCGAGCCGGGCCTGGGCGATGGCGAACCCGTCGCCCTCACCGGCGATGAGGTTCTCGACCGGCACGCGGACGTCTTCGAACAGCACCTCGGCGTGGCCGCCGTGGTCGCTGTCGTCGTAGCCGAAGACGTGCATGCCGCGCTTGACCGTCAGGCCCGGGGTGTCGCGGGGGACCAGGATCATGCTCTGCTGCTTGTGCGGCGCGGCGTCCGGGTCGGTCTTGCCCATCACGATGAAGATCTGGCACGCGGGGTTCATCGCGCCGGAGATGTACCACTTGCGGCCGTTGATGACGTATTCGTCGCCGTCGCGCCGGATCGCGGTCTCGATGTTGCGGGCGTCGGAGGAGGCGACGTCCGGCTCGGTCATCGCGAACGCGGAGCGGATTTCGCCGTTCAGCAACGGTTCCAGCCACTGCTTCTTCTGGTCGTCGTTGCCGAACATGGCCAGCACTTCCATGTTCCCGGTGTCCGGCGCCGCGCAGTTGAGCGCGGTCGGGGCGAGCCGGATGCTGCGGCCGGTGATCTCCGCCAGCGGCGCGTACTGGAGGTTCGTCAGGCCCGCGCCGTGGTCGCCGGGGAGGAAGAAGTTCCACAGGCCGCGCTTGCGGGCCTCGGCCTTCAGCTCCTCGACGACCGGCGGGATGGCCCACGGGTCGTCGCGTTCGGCGAGCTGCCGCTCGAACACCGGCTCGGCGGGGTAGATGTGCGAGTCCATGAACTCGAGGAGCTTCCCGCGCAGCTCCTCGGTCTTCTCGTCGAACGCGAAGTCCATTTACTTCTCCTCTTTGAGAATCTCGTTGCCGTGCGAGATGAGCAGCGGGACACCGGCCCCGACGCCTTCGAAGCCCGCGCCGACCGTCTTGCCCTGCGTGTAGCGGTAGTGGATGCCTTCCAGGATCACGGCCAGCTTGAAGAACGCGAAGCTGACGTACCAGTTCAGCTGCGAGACGTCCCGCCCCGAACGTTCGGCGTAGCGCTGAACGACCTCGTCGGTCGACGGGTAGCCGGGCGCGGAGCTGGCGTTGGAGACGAACTGCAGCGACACCTTGTCGCGCTCGGCGTAGGCCACCAGCAGCGCGAGGTCGGTCAGCGGGTCGCCCAGCGTCGACATCTCCCAGTCGAGCACCGCGGAGATCCTGTCATGCTTGTCGACCAGGACGTTGTCCAGGCGGTAGTCGCCGTGGATGATCGACGGCTTCCCGGACACCGGCACCGCCGCGGCGAGCCGGTCGTGCAGTTCCTCGATGCCCTCGAGGTCGCGGCTGCGCGAGGCGTCGAGCTGCTTCTTCCACCGCCGCAGCTGCCGCTCGAGGAAGCCTTCCGGGCGGCCGAAGTCGCCGAGCCCGGCCGCGGCCGGGTCGACGGCGTGCAGGTCGACGAGCGTGTCGACCAGCGCGTCGGCGATCACCCGGGTGCGGTCTTCGCCGAGCCGCGCCAGCTCGTCCGCGGTCCGGTAGGGCGTGCCCTCGACGAAGCTCATGACGTAGAACTGCGCCCCGATGACGTCCGCGTCCTCGCAGAGCAGGATCGCTTCGGGCACCGGCACGGCGGTGTCGCGCAGGCCGGAGATGACCCGGAACTCGCGGGTCATGTCGTGCGCGGTGGGCAGCACGTGCCCGAGCGGCGGGCGGCGCACCACCCAGCGCGACCGGCCGTCGCCGACCACGTAGGTGAGGTTCGACCGGCCGCCCTCCACGACGTCCGCGGTCAGCTCCCCGGTGACCAGGCCGGGCCGGTGCTCGTCCAGGTGGGCGCGCAGGCGGCCCAGGTCGAGGCCCGGCGGATCGGTCGGGTTCATGCAGTCTCCTCTTCGTCGAAGGGAGCATACCGACTAGTCGGTATGACGTACAGAGACCAGCGGGAAGCGTCACTTTCACGTGAAAGCGCCGCTTTGTGGCGCAAAGCGTAGCTTTCACGTGAAAGCGGCGGGTCAGGCGAGGAACCGCGTCACCCATTCGGCGACGCACGCGGGCTTCGCTTCGCCGTCGATCTCGACCGTCCACTTCGACACCGCCTGCTTGCCGCCCGGGATGTCGGTGACCTCCACCAGCTCGGCCCCGGCGCGCACCTTCGAGCCGACCTTCACCGGCTGCGGGAAGCGGACCTTGTTGAGGCCGTAGTTGATGCCCATCTTGATGCCGTTGACCTTGTAGATCTTCGGGCCGAACGCCGAGAGCAGCGACAGCGTCAGGAAGCCGTGGGCGATGGTGCCGCCGAATGGGCCCGCGGCCGCCATCGGCTCGTCGACGTGGATCCACTGGTGGTCGTCGGTGGCGTCGGCGAACTGGTTGACCCGCTCCTGGGTGACCGTCAGCCACTCGCTGTACCCGAGGTGCTCGCCGACCGCGGCGGCGAAGGCGTCGAGGTTGTCGAATTCGCGCACGCTGCTCAGTCCTTCGGTCCGCCGGCGACGTAGATGACCTGGCCGGACACGAACCCGGCCCCCTCGCTGACCAGGAACGACGCCAGGTTGGCGATGTCGTCCGGCGTGCCGACGCGCTGCACCGGGATCTGCGACGCGGCCGCGGCCTTGAAGTCCTCGAAGCTCATGCCGAGCCGTTCGGCGGTCGCCGCGGTCATGTCGGTGGCGATGAAGCCCGGCGCGATCGCGTTCGCGGTGACGTTGAACTTGCCCAGCTCGATGGCGAGCGTCTTGGTGAAGCCCTGCATGCCGGCCTTCGCCGCGGAGTAGTTGACCTGGCCGCGGTTGCCCAGCGCCGACGTGCTCGACAGGTTGACGATCCGGCCGTACTTCTCCTGCGTCATGTACTTCTGCACCGCGCGGGTCATCAGGAAGGAGCCCTTGAGGTGCACGCCGAGCACGGAATCCCAGTCCTGCTCGGTCATCTTGAAGATCAGGTTGTCGCGGGTGATCCCGGCGTTGTTGATCAGCACGACGGGCGGGCCGAGCTCGTCGGCCACCCGGCTGACGGCCGCCTCGACCTGCTCGGCGTCACTGACGTCCAGCGCGACACCGACGGCCTTGCCACCCTTCGCGACGATCGCCTCGGCGCCCTGCTTGACACCGGCCTCGTCCAGGTCCAGCAGCGCGACGGCGAAACCGTCGTCGGCCAGCCGCGCGGCCACGGCGGCGCCGATGCCGCGGCCGGCACCGGTGACCACGGCGACACGGGAAGGGGAATCGGTCACGGGGGACCTCCTCGTCGTTGAGAAACGGGCTCGTTGCCCGCGAGCCTACTAAGCGGTTGCTTTTTTGGCGATACGCGGGAGGAATCCCCGGTGGGGTGCAGCCACGCGCAGATCATAGCGACGGGCCCGCGCCGGCCGGGTCGAGCTGGAGATCGATGACGACCTTGCCCCGCACGTGCCGGCCGGCCTGGAGCTCGACCGCGCGCCGGATCTGCTCGATCGGGAACCCCGCCGCGATGGGCACCCGCAGCCGGCCGGCCGCGACCAGCCGGGCGATCTCCGGCAGCGCACCGGAAGGAGCGTTGGCCCCGTTGGCCGCCGTCACGCCGTCGACCTGCGTGGCGATGGTGCAGATGCGACCGTCCGGAACGCCGAGTTCCCTCGCGACGTGCACGGTTTCCACCCCGTGCAGGTCGACGGCAGCGGTGACACCGCCGAGGGCTCGGACCCGGTCGGCCAGGCCGTCGCCGTACACGACCGGCTCGGCTCCCAGTTCGCGGAGGTAACCGGCCGACCCCGCCGACCCGGTCCCGATCACCCGCGCCCCGGCGATCCGCGCCAGCTGCACGGCGAACACCCCGACCCCACCGGCCGCCCCGCCGATCAGCACCGTGTCGTCCGGGCCCGGCCCGACCGCGGCGAGGGCGGCGGACGCCGTGCGCCCCGCGATCGCGAGGGTGGCGGCGGTGCGATCGTCGACGCCGTCGGGCGTGCGGTAGGCCTCGTTGGCCGCGACCTCCCCAGCCGCGTCGGCCACCACGAAGTCGGCGGCCGCGCGGGACAGCGCGCTCCCGAACACCCGGTCCCCGGCCGCGAACCCGGTCACCCCGGCACCGACCTGGTCGACGACGCCCGCGTAGTCGGTCCCGAACCCCGCCGGCAGGCTCAGCCCGAACCGGGCGGCAGTGTCGGCGTCGGCGGTCATGATCCAGTCCATCGGGTTGAGCCCGGCCGCGGTCACCCGCACCCGAACCTGCCCCGGGCCGGCTTGCGGCGCGGGCACTTCCCGGACGTCCAGGACTTCGGGCCCGCCGAACGCGTCGAGCCGGACGGCCCTGCTCCTGTGCTCCTGCATCACCTGTCTCCTCCGGACTCGAAACGGACTATGCTCCGTTTATCTGACCCTAACACAACCGGAGCGTGATCCGTTTTGACCGAGGCGCCGATGCGCGCGGACGCGACCCGCAACCGCGACCAGCTGCTCGCAGTGGCCACCCGCATGTTCGCGGCAGCGGACACCGAGCCCTCGATGCGAGCGATCGCCCGCGAGGCCGGCGTCGGCATCGCCACGCTCTACCGCCACTTCCCGACCCGCGAGTCCCTGGTCGACGCGGTCTACCGCGACCAGGTCGAGCGGCTGACAACAGGCGCCCGCGAGCTCCTCGGCCGGCTGCCGCCGGCTGCGGCGATGCGCCGCTGGATGGACCTGTTCGGCGACTGGATCGCGACCAAGAACGGCATGCTCGACACGCTGCTGGCCATGATCGAGTCCGGCGAGATCGCCCACGCCCAAACCCGCACGGAGCTACTGGCGGCCATCACCGAACTCCTGGAAGCCGGAAACGAGGCAGGCGACCTCCGCGCCGACGTCAGCGCGGAGGACATCGCAGCGTCCCTGATCGGAATCTTCACGGTAGCCCCCCGCCCCGAGCACGAAGCCAAAGCGGCCCGCCTGCTGAACCTCTTGATGGACGGCCTACGCAACGCGCACCGGTCGAACACCAAGGAGCCGGGTGGTCATCCCGTCGCCTGAGGCCGTCAAATCACTTTGAGCCGGGCCCGCAACCGGCATACCAACGTGAGAGAACTACGCAAGCTTGCGGGCCCGGCTCAAAGTGATAGGCCTCGATCAGGCGGCGGGATGACCACCCAGCGGCCCACGTCTCAGACGGGAGATGGCCGCGAAACCCGTGGTCATCCCGGAGCCTGCCCGTCCGGTGAGGACATTCTTTTCTGCCCCGCGCAAGGAAGCGGGTCCGACCTCCCCCGCCCTCCGGTTGGATTTTCAGCCGCCGCCCGGGTTTGTCAAGGCGGGAAAGCGTGCCTTGACAAACCCGGCCGTCGGCTGAAAGGAAGGCTGGGGAGGAGGGCGGGGGAGGTCTGGTGACGTCGTGGTCGGCTTGCGTTGCCGGCTGCCGGGATTGCGGTTGTTGGCTAGCCATCAGTAGTCGGGTGACAGCCGGTATCCGATCCCGCGGACCGACTGGATGAGCTGGGGGCGTCCCAGCTTCGCGCGCAGCGTCGCCATGCGGACGTCGAGCGAGCGGGATGTGGCCATCTCGGCGGTGCCCCAGACGTCGGCGAGGATTTCCGCGCGGGACAGCGTCTGGCCCGGCTTGCGGGCCAGGAGGGCGAGGATGGCGAACTCCTTGCGGGACAGGGGAACCGGCTGGCCGGCGACGCGGGCCTCGTGGCGGTCGAGGTCGAGTTCGACCTCGCCGAATCGCAGGACGCCGATTGTCCCCCGGGTCGCTGTTCGGTCCGCTCGGCGGCCGACGGCGTGGACGCGGGCCAGTAGTTCCGCCACGTCGAAGGGCTTGACAAGGTAGTCGTCCGCGCCTTGCGCCAGCGCGCGGACGCGGTCGTCGACTGTGTCGGCGACGAGGAAGATGAGGGGGGTGGCGGTCCGGCGCTGCCGCAGCGTGACGGCCTCGTCGGGGGAGAGGTACGGGTTGTCGAGCACCACCACGCGTGCGTCGTCGAGCGAGTTGCACAGGTCTTCGCCGGACGACGCTCGCCGGACTGTGAAACCGGAGCGGGTGAGGGCGGCGGTCATCGCGGTGGCGAGGTCGTCGTCGGCCGTCGCGAGCAGGACGTCGACGATCTCCGGGCGGGCCCGCGGTGCCGGGCGGCCGGGTGCCTCGCCGGACAGTTCGTGCCGGGCGCGCAGGACCGCGTCGTAGCCGGCGGCGACGGCCGCGTGTTCCGGTGTGCCTTCCGGTGTTCCCGCGAGGGCTTCCCCGGCGAAGGACACCGCCTGGTCGAGGTCGGCCGGGTCGCCGCCCCGTTCGTGGCGCAGCCGGTGGGCGGCCGAGAGGTTCGCCAGGACCCGGGCGCGCTGCGGCCGGTCGGCGGGGATGCGGGCCGCGGCCCGGCGGAGGACGTCGATCGCTTCGGTGGCGCTGGTGACGTCGTCGCGGTAGCCCGCCCAGGTCAGCAGGAGCGCGCCCAGGTTGGCCAGCGCCTCGTCGTTCGGGGCGGCCGGGGGCGCGGCGTCGATCGCCTGGCGCAGGACGGCCAGCGCCTCTTCGAGACCGGCCGGCTCGGCCGAACGCTCGTACGTCGCCACCAGGGCGGCGGCGAGCTGGGACAGCACCTGCGGGCGCTGCGGGGACTCCGCGGGCAGGTCGCCGAGGGCGTCGCGCAGGGTCTCGACCGCCTCGGCGAGCGCTGCCGGGTCGTCGTGCAGGCGGAACCACATGAGCAGGGCGCCGCCGAGTTCGGACCGCAGTGCCGCGCGCCGCGGCCGGTCGGTGACGACCGCGGCGCCCGCCCGGAGCGCCTCGACGGCGTCTTCGAGGTTCGCGAGCTCGCCGCCGTAGGCGTGTTCGAGCCGCAGCGCGATGCCCAGGGTGACCAGCAGGCCGGGCTCGACGCGGCCCGCGCCGCCGAGCCGTTCGGCCGCGTCGAGGCAGGCGCGCGCGCCTTCGGCGGCCAGCCGCAGCGCCTCGTCGCGCTCGCCCGCCCCGGCCCGGCGCAGGGCCGCGTCCACCAGGGCGGCCGCGTCGGCCGGCTCAGTCATCGGTGCCCTCCGAGGCGGGGAAGAAGGATTCGAGCACCTGCCGGGCGAGGTTCGGGTCGTAGATCCACAGCACCTCCGAGCGCGGGCCGACCGAGCGGTCCAGTTTCATCAGCGGCCGCGGCACGGGCTCTTCGCCGGTGCCGTCCGCCTCGGGCAGGGGGTCGCTCAGGTCGCGGACCGCCACCCAGAGCTTCTTGAACCGGACCGGGTCGCCGCCGAGGTGCCCGACGATCCGGGACACCACCTCCCACGACGGGCAGCTCGTGCCGTTCAGCAGGTTCCCGATCGTGGTGTGGGACGCGCCGGTCGCTTTCGCGATGGTCCGCAGGCTCGGATCGCCGGAGCTCCGGCGCAGCACCCGCAGCTCGGTGCACAGCCGCTCGAGCGGCCCGGCCGACGGGTCCGGCACCCGGTTTCCTCCCCGTCTCCGGCAAATCCTGGCACGCACTGTACCGGGTTCGTCAGGACGTGTCCCTCTTGTGGCAAGTCCCCTTCCCGGGCGACGGCGGCCCGGGCCATGGTCGGGGTGGATCACCGGACGAGGGGAGAACGCCCATGCCGCACAACGTGCTCTACGTCGGGCTGGCCGCGGCCGCCGTGCCCGCGGTTTCGGCACTGACGTGGCTCATCGGCCTGGCGCTGACGCTGCGCGGCAGCGAACCGCGGGAGCGGCCGGCCTTGCTGCGCGCGTACACCGGCGCCGAGCGGCGCAGGTGGCGGCGATGACCGGTCAGCGCGGGCAGGGGCCGAAGTACAGGCACTCGATCACCGCGCGGGGGTCGAGGGCGGCCGCCTCGGGTTCGAGTTCGTCGAGCTGGCTCGCGATGCGGTCGAGGTCGGCCTCGCCGTCCGGCGTCAAGGGGACGAACCGCTCGGCCGTGTCGTGGACGGGGCAGCCGTTGGCGTGCAGGTTGCCCGCCGCGACCACGGCGAAAACCTCGGTGCCGCTGTCGTCGAACGTGAAGTAGCTCTGGAGGCGGACCGGGGTCGTCGTCGCGACCTCGTTGATGTGCTGCCCGCCGAAGCTGGCGGGGTAGTGCCAGCCGGCGGTGGGGTCGTCGGCGAAGCGGTCGCGGCCCGGGTCGCGCCCGCCCGCGAGGTGCCAGCCGCGCGCGAGGAGGAACTCGTGCACGGCGAGCTGGCGGGCGAACAGCGGGTCGGTCGTCATCGGTGGTTCCCTCCCGAACGCGGCGATGGACCCACCCAGTGTCGTCCCACCCGGCCCGCCACGGACGGGTGACCACCCCCCGGCTACACGATCCCCGCCCCGATCAGCTGCTCCCAGATGACGCTCTGGTCGACGACCTCGACGCCGAGTTTCTCCGCCTTCGTCAGCTTGCTGGCCCCGACGTCGGCGCCGGTGATGAGGAAGTCCGTGCTCGCCGAAACCGACGAAGCCGTTGTGGCGCCCGCCTTTTCGCAGTGCCGCTGGAACGTCGGCCGGGGCACCTTCTCGCCCGAACGCGGGTCGCTGATCGCGCCCGTCACCACGACCGTCTTGCCCGCCAAGGGCGCGCCGGCCGCGACCACCGGCGGCAGGTCCTCTTCGCGGACGTCCAGCGAGACGCCCGCTTTCCTCAGCCGTTCGAGTTCGGGACGCAGCCGGGTGAGGTGCTCGATCAGGGACGCCGCCACCTTCGGGCCGATGTCCTCGACCGCCACGAGCCCTTCCTCGCCCGCGTCCGCGACGTCTTCCAGCGAGCCGAAACCCGCGCGGCACAGGCGGGCCGCGGTGCCTTCGGACGCCATCGGGATCGCCAGCCCGATCAGCGCGCGGCGGAGGCCGACCGCGCGGCTCCGGTCGATCGACTCGATCATCCGCGTGGCCGAGACCTCGCCGACGCGGTCGAACTCCAGCAGCTTTTCCTTGGTCAGCGCGTAGAAGTCCGACGGGTGCTCCAGGATTCCCGCCTCCGCCAGGCGTTCGATCCACACCCCGCCGATGGCGTCGATGTCCGCCGCCGCCCGCGACGCCCAGTGGATCAGCCGGCGCACGGTCTGCGCGGGGCAGGAAACGTTGGTGCAGAACAGTTCGCGGCTGTTGCCCTGCTCGGTCAGCGGCTGCCCGCACGACGGGCAGGCGTCCGGCGGGACGATCTCCCGCTCGGCGCCCGTGCGCTTCGACGCGTCGAGCACGCCGGCGACGAACGGGATGACGTCCCCGGCGCGGCGCACCAGCACGGTGTCGCCGATTTTGATGCCGCGGGCGCGGATCACCTCCTGGTTGGCCAGTGTCGCGCGGGTGACCGTGGTGCCGCCCACGAACACCGGCTCCAGCCAGGCCACCGGCGCGATCTTGCCGGTCTTGCCGACGTCCCAGACCACATCGGCCAGCACGGTGGTCTTCTCCTCGGCGGCGAACTTGAACGCCAGGGCGCCGCGCGGCGAGCTCGACCGGGTGCCGGCCGCGGCGTACGCGTCCCGATCCGCCAGCCGCAGCACGGCGCCGTCGAGGTCGTAGTCCAGCTCGTTGCGCTGCTGCTCGATGGTGGTGATGGCGGCCTGCGCGGCTTCCGCGTCCGCGCAGTGGCGCATGTCGGCCGCGGTGAACCCGAGCGCCACCAGCGCGCGCTCGAGGTCGGTGGCCGCGCTGTCGGGGTCGGTGTGCAGGTCGAAGGCGAAGAACCGCAGCCGCCGCTCGGCGACCGTCGCGGGATCCTTGGCGCGCAGCGTGCCGGCGGCCGCGTTGCGCGGGTTGATCAGCGGCTTGTCCGGGTGCGCGGTGTTGTACGCGGCGAACGTCGACCGCAGCATGACGGCCTCGCCGCGGACCTCGACCCGGCCGGGCGCATCCACCCGATCGGGGATGCCGTCGGTCAGCGCGCGCACCAGCACCGTGACGTCGTCACCCGTTGTGCCGTCGCCGCGGGTGACCGCGCGCGCCAGCCTGCCGTTTTCGTAGACGACGGCCAGCGAAAGGCCGTCCAGCTTCGGCATGACCACGACCGGCTGGCCGGGGAAGCGGTCGAAGAACGCGGCGACCTGCTCGGGCTTGGTCGCCTTCTCCAGCGACAGCATCGGGCGCGAGTGCCGGATCGGCGCGTGCAGCACCGCGGGCGCGCCGACCTGCTCCAGCGGGTTCGGGTCGGGCGCCAGTTCCGGGTGCGCCTCGATCAGGCCCCGCAGCTCGTCCTCGACCGCGTCGTACTCCGCGTCCGCCACCAGCGGCGAACCCCGGTAGTAGGCGTCGCGCAGCGCCACGACGCGGTCGGCGAGTTCCTGGATGCGTTCCTGAGCGTTCACGGGGAGGACGTTACCGGGCACCACCGACAAAAACTCCGACCGTGCTGGAGGAGCTCCAGGCTTACGATGAAGATCATGCGATTCGCCATCAAGACCTCGCCCCAGAACACCGAATGGGCGGACATGCTCGCCGTGTGGCAGGCCGCCGACGAGATCGAGCTGTTCGAATCCGGCTGGACGTTCGACCACTTCTACCCGATCTTCTCGGACCCGACCGGGCCGTGCCTCGAAGGCTGGGTGACGCTGACCGCGCTCGCGCAGGCGACGAAGCGGCTCCGGGTGGGCACCCTGGTCAGCGGCATCCACTACCGCCACCCCGCGCTGCTGGCGAACATGGCCGCGACGCTCGACATCGTCTCCGGCGGCCGGCTCGAGATCGGCATCGGCGCGGGCTGGAACGAGGAGGAGTCGGGTGCGTACGGCATGGAGCTGGGCACGGTCAAGGAGCGCAGCGACCGGTTCGAGGAGGCGTGCGAGGTCCTCGTCGGGCTGCTGACGCAGGAGACCACGACGTTCCAGGGCAAGCACTACCAGCTCACCGACGCCCGCTGCGAGCCGAAGGCCGTGCAGACGCCGCACCCGCCGATCTGCATCGGCGGCAGTGGGGAGAAGCGGACGCTGCGCACGACGGCGAAGTACGCCCAGCACTGGAACTTCGTCGGCGGCACCCCCGAAGAATTCGCCCGCAAGCGTGACGTCCTGCACGCCCACTGCGCGGACCTCGGACGCGACCCGGCCGAGATCACGCTGTCCTCGCACGTCCGCCTCGGCCCCGACGGCGACTTCGCGAAGGTCGCCGCCGAGGCGGAGGCACTCGGCGAGGTGGGCTTGGACCTGGCGATCGTGTACCTGCCGCCGCCGCACACCCCGGCGGTGCTCGAGCCGCTGGCGAAGGCGCTCGAGCCGCTGCGCTAAGCCCGGGTCCGGTTCCGCTCAAGCGCCCCAATGTGGCGTTCGGTGCGTCAGACGCACCGAACGCCACATTGGGTGCGTCTGACGCAACCAACGCCACATTGGGGCGCTCGGGTCCGGTGCTGAGCCGCTGCGCTAAGCCCGGGTCCGCAGGGCCGCGACGGCCGCCGCGATGCCCGGTTTGTCGTAGCTGCCGGTCGGGAGGGTCGCGCTGTGGGCGTGGCGGACGACGCCGTCGGCGTCGACGAGGACGCTGCCCGACCGCTGCAGCGCGCCGAACACCGCCTTGCCGAGGCCGACCGCCTCGTGGGGCGTGCCGTGGCGGCCGGTGACGACCGGGAACGGGACGTCGTGCTTCGCGCGCCACGCGGCCGCCGTCTCGCGGTCTTCGGGGACCGCGATGACGACGCGGACGCCGTCGGCCGCGAGCGTCTCCGCGTCGGCCGCGAGGTCGCGGACGTGCCGGCGGCAGACCGGGCAGGTCGTCGAGCGCACGAAGTAGAGCAGGACCGCGTGGCCGCCGAGGTCGACGGCGCGCCCCGCGGTGTCTTCGAGGTCCAGGGGCGGGACGGGGGTTCCGGGTTCGAGCACGTGCTGTCCTTTCGAGGTCACAGCCGGGCCCGGACCGCGGTCCGGGCCCGGTGCAGGTGGGACTTCATCGCCGCCGTGCTGAGCCCGAGCGCATCCGCGACCGCCCGTCCCGGTTGGCCCAGGACGTCGCGCATCACGAGCACGCGGCGCTGGACGTCCGGCAGGGCCTGGATCGCCCGTGCGACGCGCTCGGCTTCGAGCCGCTTCAGCGCTTCGTCCTCGGCCGATTCCGTGAGCCCGGGATCGGGTTCGGCACCGGTGTCGAGGACCCGTCGGGCGCGGCGCAGGCACTCGTTCCGGACGATCCGGAACATCCACGAGGCGAGCGCCGCCGTCGCGCGCAGGGAGCCGATCTTGCGGTAGAGGACGAGCAGCGCCTCCTGGGCCGCGTCCTCGGCGTCCTGCGGCGACGCGCAGAGGTGGTCGGCGAAGCGCCGCACGTGCGGGTGCGCCCCGTGCACCACCGCGGTGAGCGACTCGAGGTCACCCCCTTGCGCGGCCTCCACGAGCTGCTCGCTGACCCACCCCATCCGGCACTCCCTCCCGGTTCGACGACGACACCCATAAGAGGGCGCGTCCCGCCGAAAGGATTCACCCCGCCCAGTGGTGGATCGCGAACCGGCCGCCGCCCGTTCGAGGACGCCGCGCCGGGTGGCCGGGCGCGGCTTCCAGGGTGAGGTTGCGGTCGATGTCGCCGGTGCCGGGGCAGGACCGCGTTCGCGGAAAAGCGGTGCCGGTGCCGGGCCGACGCGCGGACCATGATCGGATGGCGGCATGCGGGTTCTCTCGGAAGAGCAGCTGGGCGCGGTGCTGGCGGGCGTGCCCACGCCGGTGCCGCGGGTCGTGGTCAGTGGGAACTTCGCGACGCCCGCGCGGGCGCTGGCCGTCGTCGACGCGGCGCTCGCGGAGTACCGGCTGTTCGCGCTGAACGCGCAGGACGGCCTGCCGGACCGGCCGGGGGTGGTGCTCGAAACCCCGTTCGTCGGGCCGGGGATGCGCGGCCGCGCCGGGCTGCGCTACTTCCCGTCCCGGCTGTCGCTGGTGCCGCAGCTGCTCAAGCAGGCGCTGCCGCCCGACGTCGTGCTGGTGCACACCTCGGTGCCGGTCGGCGGCGTGGTGTCGCTGGGCACCGAGGTCAACATCCTGCCCGCGGCGATCGAAGCCGCCCGTGCCCGCGGCGGCCTGGTGCTCGCGCAGGTGAACCCGCACATGCCGTTCACGCACGGCGACGGCGTGCTGCCGCTCGACGAGATCGACTACGCGCTCGAGGTCGAAGAACCGCTCAGGTCGCCGGTGCCGCGGCCGCTGGGCGGCACGGCCCGGGAGATCGGCGAGCGGGTGGCCGGCCTGGTCGCCGACGGCGCGACGCTGCAGCTGGGCATCGGTGGGATCCCGGACGCGACGCTGGCCGCGCTGACCGGCCGCCGCGGGCTCGCGGTGTGGTCGGAGATGTTCAGCGACGGCGTCCTCGCGCTCGACCGCGCGGGCGCCCTCGACCCGGCCGAGCCGGTGACGGCGTCCTTCGTGTTCGGCAGCGCGGAGCTGTACGAATGGGTCGACCGCAACCCGCGGGTGCGGTTGCTGCGCACGGAAAAGACGAACGACCCCGCGGTGATCGCCCGCCAGCGCCGGCTGGTGTCGGTGAACAGCGCGCTGGAGGTCGACCTGTACGCGCAGGCCAACGCGAGCCGGGTCCGCGGCGCGATCCATTCGGGCTTCGGCGGCCAGACGGACTTCGTGGTCGGCGCCCTGCACTCCCCGGGCGGGCGGGCGATCATCGCGCTCCCGTCGTGGCACCCCAAGGCGGACGTCTCGACCGTGGTGCCGCGGCTGGCCGGGCCGGTGACTTCGTTCCAGCACAGCTTCTTCGTGAGCGAGCAGGGCGTCGCGGCGATCTGGGGGCACGACGCCGGGGACCAGGCCCGGCAGATCGTCGAGCGGGTCGCGCACCCCGACACGCGGGCGGAGCTGCGGGAGCGCGGGCGGGAACTGGGTTTCGCGCTGCCGTAGGGACTTCGGGCTCCGTCGCGGAGGGTGGCGGGGCCTCGGTGCCGGGCGGCCGGACGGCGGTGGCGCGGGACGGCGGCCGTCGGCGCCGCTGATCGCCCGCTGTCCCGGCGTGGCCGCGTCGCGGCATTTCACGCGGCCGTCCGAGAATGGTGAACCTCGGTTCCCCGGTTCCGGTGATCAATGACCGCGGCTTTCCGTTGGTTACGCAATTCTGTTACGAACGCGGTCTCGGTTCACTCGATCGTGTAGTAGTGCTGCGAGCGTTGGCGTACTTATTGGCGCGCAGTAGCGGAAACGGTAGGGTCCCCCGGCGAAAGAAACCCGAATGGCTGATTACCCAGAAAGAAATGACTTTTGGATTTCGAAGCGTTGGCCGGCCAGCTGCGCGAACTCCGGGAAAACGTCGCCGGCGTGACCGGCACCGTGCTCGCCGCGGTCGACGGGATACCGATCATCGCCGACGCGGACGACCACCTCGATCCGGCGAAGATCTCCGCACTCGCCGCGGCCGACCTGGGGATCGCGCGCCAGGCGGCCGAACTGACCGGGAAGGGCACGCTCGCCCAGACCGTCGTGTTCGGCAGCGAGGGGTACATGGCCGTCCACGCCGTGGGGCGGCTGGCGCTGATGGTCGTGCTGGGGGACAAGGGACTCAACGTCGGGCGCCTGCTGTTCGAGGCCCGGCCCGTCATCGAGCGCATCGGCGCGATCCTGGCCGCGTAGCGGAGAAGCGCACAATGGAAGGAAGCAGCATGATGATGAACATCGACACCGCCCTCAAGGAAGCCATGTCCATCGCCGGCGCCGTCGGCGTCGCGCTCGTCGACTACGAAAGCGGGATGTCGCTCGGCACCAGCGGCGGCGGCGAGTGGCTCGACCTCGACGTCGCCGCCGCGGGCAACACCGAGGTCGTCCGGTCGAAACTGCGCGTCATGTCCTCGTTGTCGCTCAACGACACCATCGAGGACATGCTGATCACGTTGCACCGCCAGTACCACCTGATCCGGTTGCTGAACTCCTCGCGGAATTCGCTGTTCCTCTACCTGGTGCTGGACCGGGAGCGGGCGAACCTGGCGCTGGCGCGCCACTACCTCAAACGGATCGAAACCGACCTGCAGGTGTGACCCGCGCACACACCGGAGGAGGCGGCTCGCGCGCCGCGCTCGTCATCGGCTCGGCGTTCATGCGCGACCTCGGTTCCCTGTTCCCCGTGACGATGAGCCTCGCCGGCGACGACCTGGCGTTCACCTTCGTGTCGTCCTGCCCCTCACCCGACGCCGTCGGGGAGTGGGTCGGGCTGCGCTCGGGTGCCGTGGTGGCCGGCCGGGTGCTGCACTTCTTCGTCGACGCGAACGGGCGGCGGATCCGCGTCGAGCTGGCCGGCACCGCGGTCCGGGCGCTGATCGTGCTGGCGGACGAGCTGACCGCGGCAACGGTGCACGCGCCCCGGCTCGGCCGCTGGCAGGACCAGATGCCCTGCCTGGTGCAGGTCGCGATCGACGAGCTCGCCCGCCGGCTTTCCCGCTGCCGGCACCAGGCGGGCGGCGCCGACCCGCTGATCGACCTGCAGCTCGCCTACCGGCCCGACCAGGACTACCAGGCCCGGCTCGCCGGCGCGCACGAACGGGTCCGCGGCTTCATCGCCCCGGTCCGCCCGGTGCTGGCGATGCGCTGGCGCGCGGCGACTTCGGCGCAGCGCAAGGCGTTCCTGGCGGAACTGCCGGACGCGGCCCCGGTCCGCGGGTGGGTGCGCCGCCGCCGGACGGTCCGGCTGATGGGGCTCGACGTGGAGGTGGCTCACTGAGCGCGGACGTCCGCGCTACCGGGTGAACGTGAACCAGTTGATGTTGACGAAGTCCGACGTGCTGCCGGAGAACGTCAGGTACAGGTCGTGCACCCCGGTGGCCGCGCTGACGATGTTGGCGGGCACCGTCTGCCAGTTCTGCCAGCCGCCGTTGTTCGCGAAGTCGATCTCGGCCAGGACCGGGCCCGTGACGCTGTCCAGCCGGGCCTTGATCGCGCCGCTGACGCCGGCGGCCGCGCCGGAGGCGAGGCGGGCGACGAACTGGTTCGGCGAGCTCGAGCCGAAGTCGACGCGGGCGTACTTCAGCCAGTCGCCGTTCGCGATCCAGCCGACGTCGACGCCGCCCTCGCTGCACGACTCGTTCTGCGTGCCGCTCTGGGCGTTGTAGGCCTCCGCCTGGATGGTCGAGTACGCGCTCGTGCCGCCGCTGCCCGGCGGGGTCGTGCCGCCACCCGCACCCGGGCCCAGCGCTACCGTCCACGACGTCGGCGCCGGGTCCTGCAGGTGGCCGTCGACGGGCTGGGCGCCGGTCGGGCCCACGTCGTCGTACGGGAAGGCGTAGCCGATCGACGCGTACTGGTGCACCAGGCGCGCGTAGTGGTTGGTGGTGGCGTCCTTGTAGTAGTTGGCCGGCGCGACGCCGTCGGGCTGGTTGTTGCCGCCGGACACCAGCAGGCTGCTGCGGTTCAGCGCCGCGGCGAGGCGGGCGGCGACCGCGCCGCGCGCGTCCGCGCCGGAGTTGTAGAGCGGCCCGCTCGCGCAGCCGAAGATGTCGGCGGCGCTCGGCTTGGTGAACGGCACGCCGTTGGTGTTCAGGCCGGCGAACACGATCGCGTCGCCGCTGACCGTGCCGGTGTAGGAGCCGATCCCGCCCTGGCCGTTGATCGTCAGCGGCGTCGAGCGGTAGTGGTCCCACACGGCGTTGAGGTAGTTGGTCCAGTAGCCGCCGAAGTCGACGGGGGAGTGGCCCGGCGCGAGCACCCGCACCACCTTGCCGGAACCGTCGGTGACGACGAGGCGGTCCCACGGCGCGCCGTCGGCGTTGTGCTGGGCGCGCAGCCCGTCCGCGATGCTCCCGAGCGCGCCGCTGGGCAGCGGGCTGACCGACTGCGCGCCCGCCGCGCCGGTGGTGGCCATCGACACCGGGAGCGCGACCATGTCGACGTAGCTGATGTTCGCGTAGAGGTTCGCGCTGTTGTAGGTGAACTCGGCGAACGTCCAGTTCGTCTGCCAGTTCGGGTCCGAGCTGGTGAAGCCGGGCTGCACGAGGCCGGGGCCCGGGTTGACGAAGAACTGGATCTTCTTGTCGACCGAGAACCAGACGCGGCCGCCGATGAGGTAGTCGGTCAGGGTCACCGTGAGCTGGGAACCCGAGCCGCCGAGCGGGATGGCGTAGTCCGGGATCGGCGTCACCGGCGCGGACGGGTTGGCCAGCGCGTGGAACCGGCCGTCGGCGGTGACGAACCCGGGTCGGCCCGAGGTGTCGGCGCCGCTGATGTAGGCGTAGACGGTGCCGCTGCCCGAATTGTTCTTCAGCGTCAACGGCAGGGCTGCGGCGGCCCGGGCACGCGGCGCGGTGGCGGCGGACCACAGCGGCGCGCTCGCCGCGGCGACCAGGCCCGCGGTGACGAAGGTACGCCTCGACAGCATGGCACCTCCTCGGGAAGGCCGGGGTTCGCGGGGCAGGCCGCCGCGCGTCCGCCGGACAGAGTGACCGGACCGTAGGTACGCGGTGGGGGGCCGGTCAACACCCGGTGGGGCGGGTCGGGTACTGACGGCCCTCGACGGTGCCCTTTCGCCGCCCGGACCAGTGATCCCGGTGGTCCGGTTTCTGTCCACAGTGGATGCTCGGGGCGCCCGGCGGGGGATGCCATGAAAGGGTCGTTCATGTCGTCTGGCGAGGTGAACGACCCTTTCACGACATCGCGGCCGGCGTGCGAGACGAGCCGTGTCCCGTGCGGCATGCTGGGGTTCCGCGACCGATCGAGGAGGGTGCGTCGTGAACCCGACGGCGGACATGGGCGCCTGGCGCGTCACCCGGCCCGGGCCGATGGCCTCGCGGCCCCTGGACTGGGCGCGGGTGCCGGTACCCCGCCCTGCGGCGGGGGAGCTGCTGGTGCGGGTGCTGGTGTGCGGCGTGTGCCGGACCGATCTGCACGTGGCCGAAGGCGACCTGCCCGTGCACCGGCCCGGGGTGACGCCCGGGCACGAGGTCGTCGGCGAGGTGGTCGCCGCCGGGGCCGGCGTCACCGCGTTCAACGCCGGGGACCGGGTCGGGATCGCCTGGCTGCGCGAGACCTGCGGGCGGTGCCGCTTCTGCCTGCGTGGGCGGGAAAACCTGTGCCCGGAGTCGCGCTACACCGGGTGGGACGCCGATGGCGGGTACGCCGAGTTCGCCGTGGTGCCGTCGGCGTACGCGCTTCCGTTGCCGGGTGGCTATTCCGACGACGAGCTCGCGCCGCTGCTGTGCGCCGGGCTGATCGGGTACCACGCGCTCGCGCGGGCGGAACTGCCCGAGGGCGGCCGGCTCGGGATCTACGGTTTCGGTGGCAGCGCGCACCTGACGGCCCAGGTGGCGATCGCCCGCGGCGCCACCGTGCACGTCGTGACCCGCAGCGCCGAAGCGCGTGAACTCGCGCTCGCGCTGGGGGCCGCGTCCGCCGGGGACGCCGCGCCGGAGCTCCTCGACGCGGCGATCCTGTTCGCCCCGGCCGGCGCGCTCGTCCCGCCCGCATTGGCCGCCCTCGATCGCGGCGGGACGCTGGCCATCGCGGGGATCCACCTGTCCGACGTGCCGGTGCTGAACTACCAGCGCCACCTGTTCCAGGAGCGGCAGGTGCGCAGCGTCACGGCCAACACCCGGGCGGACGCCAGGGAATTCCTCGCGTTCGCGGGCGAACACCACCTGAGCGTCAGCACGGTGCCGTACGCGCTGCGGGAGGCGGACCGCGCGCTGGCGGACCTGGCCGCGGACCGGGTCACCGGCGCCGCCGTGCTGCGCGCGAACTGAGCCGGCGCCCGGCGAGCGTGCTTGACTAAGGGGTGACGGGCCGGCAGCCCGGCCCGGGACAGGAGGAGGGCGTCATGTCCTCGGACCGGCACGGGCCGTCCGCTGTCCGGCGGCAGGCGGCGAAGGAGATCCTCGCGGTCGAACGCTCGGAGCCGCGGCCGGGCTGGCTGGTCGTCACCGCGGTCGGGGAGATCGACGCCGTGTCGGTGCGGTTGCTGCAGCGCGCGACCTGGCAGGAGACAGCGGCGGTCACGGTGGTGGACCTGTCCGGGGTGACGCTGCTGGGCGCGGCCGGGTTGCGCGCGCTGGCGCAGGCCGCCTGGCGCGCGCGGGTGGAGGGTGGCCGGCTGTGGCTGGTCGTGCCGCCGCACCCGGTTTCGGTCGCGTTGTCGATGTTCTGGCCCGGTGAGCGCGTCCGCGGGTTCGCGACGCTGGCGGAGGCGCTGCGGGCGGACCCCGGGGACCCGGGATGAGCACGGGGCCGGACGACCGCGCGGTGTTCGTGATCGAGCCGGGCACCGTGCCACCGCTCAGCGCGCTCCGGCGGTGGACCGGGCGGGTGCTGCCGCTGCTGGGCGCGGACCACCTGTGGGCGGTGCGCCTGGTCGTCACCGAACTCGCCACGAACGCGCACGAACACGGCGCCGGGCCGGTCACGATCACCGCTTCGGCCGACCCGGTCCCGTGCTCGGTGCTGCTGGAGGTCCACGACGACGGCCCCGAGCGCCCGGTGACCGGCGAGCCGGGCGCCGGCACCCCGCACGGCCGGGGACTGGTGCTGGTGCGCGGTCTTTCGCGCGCGTGGGGCGTGCGCGGCACCGGGCTCGGGAAGACGGTGTGGGCACGGATCGACTGCGGGAGCGCGTCGATCGGGCGGTGCCCGGTGCGGCCGGAGCCGATCGCGATGGACCCGGAGCCCTGCTGACGGCGGGCCTGATCACCCACGCGCGCCCGGGCGGCGGTCGGTGGTCAAGACCGCCCAGACGGCCTTCCCGCCGGACCACCGCGGGCTGCTTCCCCACCGCTGCGCCGAATGCGCCACCAAGTGCAGCCCCAGGCCC
Organism: Amycolatopsis eburnea; assembly: GCF_003937945.1. GTDB lineage: Bacteria > Actinomycetota > Actinomycetes > Mycobacteriales > Pseudonocardiaceae > Amycolatopsis > Amycolatopsis eburnea. The sequence goes on along the minus strand of NZ_RSEC01000053.1, from coordinate 46,457 downwards.
GAGGACCCCGGCCTGGGCCGTGGGGACAGCACCGCCGGGCGCGGGTCGTCGTCGAGGACCGCGATCGTCAGGCGTCCGTGGCGCAGGTCCAGCCTGAGCGTGGCAGCGGACGCCGTGTGCTGGACCGCGTTCGTCGCCAGCTCGCCGGCGACCAGGATGCCGTCGTAGACGAAGTGCGTGACGTCCCACTCCGCGCACGCCCGGCGCACCGCGGCGCGGGCGACCGCCGGTGCTTCGCTGCCGCGGGGCAGCAGCACCTCCGCCTGGCGCCGGGCCGGTTTGCCCAGTGCGCGTTCGGCGCTGGGGACGTCCTCGCCGAGCGCGGCTTCGCGGTGGACGCCGTGCTCGCGCAGCGCCCGCGCGTGGTCGGGGGTGCCGGTGGCCAGCGCGAGCGGGATGCCCGGCCAGAGCCGGATCCGCCGGGCGACGAGCGCGAACACCCCGACCGGTGCCACCGCGCTGAAGTCGAGCTCGCCGACGCCGGCGATGACCGCGTCCGGGCCGTCCGCCGCGATTTCCAGCAGGCCGTCGCGCAGCCGGCGGTAGCTGCCCAGGTGCAGGCCGCCCTTGACGGTGACCAGCGTGTAGTGCGGCCGGGGCGCGACTTCGAGGTCGAGCGTCCCCTGCATCGTCCCTCCTCCGCTGCGCACCCGGCACCCCAACGCTAGGACGCGACCGGCGCCCGCGGTAGTCCCCCACGGGCGGGTGAGAAACCGGTACGCGGCTGTACCTGTGACCTACTCGCTGGTAGGTTCACGCCGTCGAGTGATCCACTTCATGATTCAAAGGGGAGTCATGATCCGCACGCCCGTCCGTTTCCCGGCCCTCGCCGCCGCGCTCGCGCTGGTCTTCACCGCCACGACGGCGACCGTGGCAGACGCCCGGTCGTCCGATTCCTTCTACTCCTACGACGGCAGCGCGCCGCTGTCGTCGTACGCGCCGGGAACCGTGCTCAAGACCCGGACCCTGGCCTACCACGTGGCCGGCCTCGCCACGCCGGTGCAGGCCGTGCAGCTGCTCTACCGCACCACCGACGCGCAGGGCCGGCCGTCCGCCAACGTCACCTCGGTGGTCCGCAGCATCACCGGCGACCGCACGAAAGCCGTTTCGTACCAGTCGGCCTACGACTCGCTCGACCCCGCCGACGCGCCCTCGCGCGCGATCGCCGGCGACGTCACGCTCGGCGGCCTGCTGCCCAACGGCGAGTCGCTGCTGCTGCTCCCGTCGCTCCTGCTGGGCTACAACGTCGTCGTGCCCGACACCGAAGGGCAGACCGCCGACTTCGCCGCGGGGCCCGAATACGGCACCACGACGCTCGACTCGATCCGCGCGGCGACCAGCTCGGCCGCCACCGGGATGGACGACCGCACGAAGTTCGGCCTCCTCGGCTACTCGGGCGGGGCCATCGCGACCGGCTGGGCGGCGGCCCTCGCGCCGGGCTACGCCCCGGACGTGAACCGGAACCTCGTCGGGTTCACCGAAGGCGGGGTGCTCGTCGACCCCGCGCACAACCTCGAGTACGTCGGCGGGAGCCCGGTGTGGTCCGGCGTCATCCCGATGGCGCTGATCGGGGTCGCCCGCGGCTTCGGCATCGACCTGCGGCCGTACGCCAGCGAATACGGGCTGAAGGTGCTCGGCGAGCTGGAGCACGCGTCGATCGTCACCGCGCTGGGCCGGTACCCGGGCCTGACGTGGCAGAAGCTGGTGAAGCCGGAGTACGCGAACCCGAACTCGGTGCCGCCGTTCGTCGCCGCGGTGAACAAGGTGAACATCGGTTCGGCGCCGACGCCGTCGGTCCCGGGCTTCATCGCCCAGGGCAACGCCGGTTTCCTCGAAGGGACCACGAGCACCGTGCCGGGCATCGGCACCGGGGACGGCGTGATGGTCGCCGGCGACGTGCGGGCGCTGGCCCGCCAGTACTGCGCTACGGGCAACGACTCCATCAAGTACACCCAGTACGACGCGCTCAGCCACGTCGGCGGCGTGGCGGCCTGGGCACCCGCGGCGATGGGCTGGCTCGCCGACCGGTTCGCCGGCAAGCCCGCGCCGTCGAGCTGCGGTCACATCCCGGCCGGGAACTCCCTCGCGCCGGAGGAGCCGGCCTGACCCGGGCGCCGGGTCCGGCCGGCCCGCCCGTTGCCGGACGGTCTCAGCTGGATTCCGTGGGGTCGAGCGCGCGCAGGCGGCCGGCGAGGTAGCGCCGGTCGGCGGGCTTGGTGGCCAGGTCGTGGGCGCGCCGGTAGGCGGCCGCCGCGTCGGTGGTGCGGCCGAGGCGGCGCAGGAGGTCCGCGCGGGCGGCGTGCAGCAGGTGGTACCGGTCGAGGCCGTCGATCCGGTCGATGAGCGCGAGCCCCTCGGCCGGGGTGGTGGCCATGGCGACGGCGACGGCGTGGTTCAGCGCGACCACCGGGGACGGCGCGACCACCAGCAGCTGATCGTAGAGGCCCGCGATGCCCGCCCAGTCCGTCCGGTCGGCCGACGGCGCCTGGGCGTGCAGCACGGCGATGGCGGCCTGCAGCTGGTACGGCCCGGGCGCGCCCAGGCGCAAGGCCCGGTCGAGCAGCCCGACGGCTTCGGCGATGCCGGCGTGGTCCCAGCGCTCCCGGTCCTGGTCTTCGAGCAGGACGACGTCGCCGTGCTCGTCGTAGCGCGCCGCGGCCCGCGAGTCCTGCAGGAGCAGCAGCGCGGCCAGGCCGAGGGCCTCCGGTTCGTCGGGCATCAGGGCCGCGACGAGCTTGGCCAGCCGCACCGCTTCCCGCTGCAGTTCGCGGTACTCCGGCCGGTCGCCCTCGGCGGTGTAGCCGCGGGTGAAGATCAGGTAGACCACCGCGAGGACGCCGGTGAGCCGCTCGGGCAGCAGGTGGTCGGCGGGGACGGCGAGGCTGATCCCGGCGTCGCGGATCTTGCGCTTGGCCCGGATCAGCCGCTGGGCCAGCGTGGCTTCCCCGACCAGGAAGGTGCGCGCGATCTGCCCGGCGGTCAGCCCGGCCACGGCGTGCAGCGTCAACGCCACGCGCACGTCTTCGGCCAGCGCCGGGTGGCAGCAGGTGAAGATCAGGCTGAGCCGCTCGTCGCCGACGGCGAGCAGGCTGCTGTCCCCGTCGTCCATCGTGGTCACCTCCGGCCCCGGGCCGAGTTCGGCGAGCTTCTCCCGGCCCCGGCGGGCGCGCCGGAGCCGGTCGACCGCGCTGTTGCGGGCCGCGGTCAGCAGCCAGGCGACCGGGTCGGCCGGCTCGCCGCCGTCCCACTTGCGCAGCGCGAGCGCGCACGCGTCCTGCAGCGCGTCCTCGGCGAGTTCGAAGTCGCCGAGGACGCGGACCAGCGCCGCGAGCATCCGGGTCCGGTGCTCGCGATAGGTGGTCCGCAGCAGCTGCTCCGAGGTCATCCGCGGTGGTCGAGCCCCGGCACGCCGGCGATCGGGCGGACCTCGATCGAGCCGTCCGCGGCCATCGGGCACAGCGCGGCCAGCTCGAGCGCCTCGTCGAGGTCGCGGCAGTCGAGGACGTAGGCGCCGCCGAGGTGCTCGTGGGTCTCGGGGTAGGGGCCGTCGGTGATCAGCGTCTTGCCCTCGCGCACGGCGACCGTGGTCGCGGTGTGCTCGCGCTGCAGCGGGTGACCCGCGACGAACACCCCGCGCCGCCGGCACTCGTCGGCGAAGGCGTTCACCCGGGCGAGTGCCTCCGGGAAGCGCGGGTCGCCGGGCTCCGGGCGATCGCAGTCGTAGATCAGGAGCATGTACTGCACGGGTTCCTCCAGCCGGTCGTGGTGCCTCTCATAGAGGATGACGAACGGCGGGCCCGCAACTCGACAGGCGCGCCCGGCGGATCCCGCCGGGCCGGCCGCCCGAATGTGCCGAAATCGCGGCCGCCCGATCGGGAAATGCGGATGGCTGGAATTGCCCGAAAGGGCAGGCGCCATTGTTTTCGTGCCGGAACTAATGCGCGCTCAGATGGGGCAGGAGGTCGCGGAGCGTATCGGACGGCTCGAGTCCCAGTTCCTCGAGCAGCGTGCAGCGGCACTGCTCGTACTGGTGCTGCGCCGCCGCCCGGTTGCCGGCCGCGAGGTGCGCGTCGATGAGGACGCGGTGGGCGCTCTCGCGCAACGGCTCCGCGCGCACCGCGGCCAGTCCGGCCGCCACCGCCTCGCCGTGGCGGCCCGCCGTGGTGAGGCGCTTGGCCATGGCTTCCAAGGCGTAGAGCCGCAGCTGGTGGTACTGCTCCTGCTCGATCAGCACCCACTCGTTGTCCGACCATTCGGGCAGCAGGTCGGCCGACAGCTCGTCGCGGGTCTGGCGGGTCAGGATGTCGTCGCAGCCGCACGTCTTGTCGAGCAGGCAGTGCGCGCGGGCGACCGCGTCGTGGATGTCGACGCTGATGTTGCCCGCCAGCGCCATTTCCTGCGTGGACGCGTCGATCACGCGGTGCCCGGTGCGGGACGCGCGCCACAGCGACGAGCGCAGGTTCGCGTTGGCGCGGGGCGTCGTCGCCTCCGGCCACAGCGTTCTCGCCACGTACGTCCGCGTCCGCGGGCGGTCCTGCAGCGCGAGGAAGGCGAGCAGCCGCTGCGCGCTGTAGGACAGCACGACCGGGTCGTCTCCCACCAGCAGCGTGAACCCCTTGAGCAGCCGCAGTGTCACGATCTGTGTTGCTTCAATGCGCATCGGTTCCCCAACCTACGCCCGCACCGATCGGATCGACCCCACCGTGGGGCAATTCGCGACCCGCAGGTGAAACGTTACGGGGAATTATCGTCGATGCGGCGTCAACGGGGCGTCACGAAAACGTCATCGGGCCTGCTCCCAGCTCGTCCAGCCAGCTCTGCACGGCCGCGTGCACCGCTTCCCGGGACGTCACCGCGACGGGTCTGGCCTCGTCGGTGCCGACCGTGGAGAGGATGCGGACCCGCAGGGCGCCGGGCTCGCCGCCTTCCAGCCACGCACGCAGGACCATGCTGCCGGACCGTTCCTCGGGGACCTCCACCGACGCAGGATGCGCGCAGGCCTGTCACCACGGCGTCGCCGCCGCGTCAACGGCCGCACCGGGAACGCCGTCGTGACGCTCGGGCGACGCGCGGGTCGCGGCCCGGCCACGCCACCCCTGCGATGCTGCCGCGGCACCGCACAGGGGAGGACTGGCATGGGCGATTTCGGCGTCGTCGCCGACGTGTCGACGATCATCGTCGACCGGCTCACCGAGGCGTTGCGCGGGCTCGATCCGAACGATCCGCCGACGGCCGTGCTGAGCGACCTCGAGGACCGGCCGAGCCGGGCCACGCTCACGGTCTTCCTGTACGAGATCGCCGAGGACCCCACCTCGCGCAACCGGCCGCCGGTGCGGGCGCTGCCGCCGGCCGCGCCGACGAGCCGCAAGCCGCCGATGGCGTTGCTGCTGCGGTACCTGATCACGCCGTGGGGCGGCAGCCAGGCCACCCAGCACCAGATGATCGGCCGCGCGCTCCAGGTCTTCTACGACGACGCGATCTGGACCGGCGAGGAGCTGACCGGCAGCCTGGCCGGCACCACGGAGGCGCTGCAGTTCACGCTGACGCCGCTGACGCTCGATCAGAAGTCGTGGATCTGGTACGCGATCCAGAAGCCCTACCGGCTGTCCCTCAACTACGAGGTCCGGGTCGTCAACCTCGACTCGCTCGACGTTTCCGAGCTGCGGCTGGTCCGCAGCCGCACGATCAACGGGACACCGGTGCCATGACCCGCTTCCTCCCCCTCGAATCCTCGGTCCTGCACAGCCCGGCGTGGTTCGTGCCGTTCGACGAGTTCGCCCAGCGCGCGCGGGCCGCCGACGTGACCACCGAGCTGGAGCGCTTCGACCCGGCCACGAACGCCTGGGTGCTCCAGGAAACCCCGGCGATCCGCACGCCGAGCGCGGTGATCGCCTACCCGGAGCTCGGCCGGCGCCGCGGCCCGGGCGCGCAGCCCGAGCGGTTCCGCGTGCGGTTCAGCGCCATCGGGTTCGCGCCGCTGTACCCAGCGGACGGCGAGGACTTCGACGCGGGCCTGGCCGGCGTCGAGTTCACCGCGTACCCGTACGACGACGGCACCCCGCCCGCCGTGGCGGGCGAGCCGCGCGTGGTCCGGCTGCTGCCGAGCGTGGCCTTCCCGTACGGGCCCGGCGTCCGCACGGTCTACGGCGTCGTCCGCGCGGCCGGGGTACCGGTGGCCAACGCGCTGGTCGAGGCGCGGGGGACCACGAGCAGGGACGGCGCCGCGTGGCAGGAGCGGACGCTGACCAGCGCGACCGGCGCGTTCCGGCTCGCGCTGCGCTGGGAAGGCGAGCTCGTCACCGGGCAGCCCGAGCAGGTCTTCCACCTGAGCGCCACCGAACGGCCGGGCCGGACCGGCGCGCTGGACGTCCGGCTGCCCAGCGGCCGGAACACCAAGCACGTCATCGAGATCGTCGAGCAGTAGAAGGAGCTGAACCATGCCCGAGTACCTGAGCCCCGGCGTCTACGTCGAGGAGGTCGACGCGGGGCCGCGGCCGATCGCGGGGGTGAGCACCAGCACGGCGGGCATGGTCGGGGTCACCCAGCGCGGCCCGACCGACGGGAAGCCCAAGCTGGTGACGAACTTCCTGGAGTTCCGGACGACCTTCGGCGGGTTCCTGCCCGAGCCGGACCCGGCGATCCGGGACGCCTGGGCGGAAGACCCGACGGAGGGTGGCCGCTGGTGGCTGTTCCCGCTGGCGGTCAAGGGGTTCTTCGACAACGGCGGCCAGCGCCTCTACGTCAAGCGGGTCGCCAGCGCCACCGCGCAGGCCGCGTCCGGCACGTTCGGCACCGGCCTGGTCAGCGCGATCACCCGGGACGCCGCGGCCGGGGCGAAGGTGCTGGAGCTGGCCCACCTGGTCGGCTTCACCGGCGCGGACGAGGTCAAGGTCTTCCGCGGCAGCGACAACGTCGAGATCGGCACCGTGACGATCACCGCGTACGACGCCGGCAAGGGGCGGGTCACGCTCGGCACCGGGCTGGCGGCGGAGGTCAAGGCGGCCCGCGGCGACTACGTGCAGAAGGCCCCGCGCGCGGCCACGCCGAGCCTGCGGTTCTCCGCGTCGAGCCCCGGTTCCTGGGGAAAGGCCGTGCAGGTGCGGATCACGCCGTCGGTGAGCGCCTCCCTGCCGGTGCTGCCCGACCCGAACGAGGGGCCGCTGTTCGTCACCGCGCTCGCCGCCGAAGCCGCCGCCGACGCGACGTCCATCGTGGTGAACGCGGTGCCCGGCCTGGACCCCGACGACCTGCCGGACGACGTCTGGGTCCTGATCAACGAGCGGCGCTTCCAGGTCACCGTGGCGCAGCCGGAAGCGGGGAAGGTGACGCTCACCTTCCCCGACAGTCCCACGCACGCGCTGTGGAAGCCCGGTCTCACCGTGCGCCGGGTCCGCCTGGCCAACGCGGGCGCCGGCCCGAAGCTGCGGATCAGCGGTTCGAGCCGGCTGTACGAGGGCGCGGCCGCGCAGCTCGACACCGGTGACCGGCTGAGCACCCTGAACGTCGTCGCGATCGAGCCGGACGACGTCGTCACGTTCGACGCCGACACCCCCGCGCAGGTCTTCGAGACCGCCCGGCTCCAGCTGGTCGAGTCCACAGTGGACACGCGGTTCACGGACCCCGGCGGCGGCTCGGTGACCGAGACGTTCCGCAACCTGCGCCTGGTCGGCGACGCGCCCGGCACCGTGACCGGCACGCTGGCGAGCCAGTCGCGGCTGGTGCGGGCGACCGCGCTGGACCTGAGCACCGACCCCGCCGAGTTCCCGACGCCCGCCACCGGCTCGTGGCTCAGCCTCGCCGACGACGGCGACGACGCCTTCGGGGGCCTCGACGTCGGGGACTTCGTCGGCACGGACGGCGGGAGCGGCAAGCGCACCGGCATCGTGGCGCTGGAGGACATCGACGAGGTCGCGATCTGCGCGGTGCCCGGCGTGTGGGCGGGCACCGTCGAATCGGCGCTGGTGACGCACTGCGAGCAGCTCAAGGACCGGTTCGCCGTCCTCGACCCGCGCGACGGCCTCGACATCGAGGGCATCCAGGAGTTCCGCGAACCCTTCGACACCAAGTACGCCGCGCTGTACTACCCGTGGCTGGTCGTCAACGACCCGTCCACCGGCAAGTTCGTCGAGGTGCCGCCGTCGGGGCACGTCATCGGCATCTACGCCCGCACCGACGTCGAGCGGGGCGTGCACAAGGCGCCGGCCAACGCGGTCATCCGCGGCATCCGGTCGCCCGGCGGCATCGCGCAGGACGTCACCAAGCGGCACCAGGACCTGCTGAACCCCAAGGGGATCAACGCGTTGCGGTTCTTCCCCAACCTGGGCCAGCGGGTGTGGGGCGCGCGCACGCTGTCGTCGGACACGTCGTGGAAGTACGTCAACGTGCGCCGGCTCTTCCTCTTCCTCGAGGAGTCGATCGACGAGGGCACGCAGTGGGTCGTGTTCGAGCCGAACGACGAATCGCTGTGGGCGCTGGTGCGGCAGACGATCGCGAACTTCCTGACCACTGTCTGGCGCAGCGGCGCGCTCGCCGGCACCACCGCGGACGAGGCCTTCTTCGTCCAGTGCGACCGCTCCACGATGACCGACGACGACATCGCGAACGGCAGGCTCATCTGCGTGATCGGGGTGGCGCCGGTGTTCCCGGCGGAGTTCGTGATCTTCCGGATCCAGCAGAAGACCCGCGAGCCCCAGCTCGTCTGACCACTGAAAGGCAACGGACATGCCACCTGTGACGCGCGACGATCCGTACGCCGCGTACAACTTCCTGGTCATCGTGACCAACGTCAGCGACGACGGCGTCGCGGTGAGCGGGTCGTTCACCGAAGCCAGCGGGCTGGACGTGGAACTGCCGGTGATCGAGTACCGCACCGGCAGCGAGGACATCACGGTCCGCAAGCTCGTGGGCCTCAAGAAGTTCCCGAGCGCGCTGACGTTCAAGCGCGGGGTCACCGGCCACGTCGGGTTCTGGAACTGGGTGAAGGAGGCGCTCGACGGCCGGGTGCGGCGCACGTCCGGCTCGATCGTGATGCTGGACGAGAACCGCCAGGAGGTCATGCGCTGGAACTTCAACCGGGGCTGGCCGACGAAGTACACCGGACCGTCGTTCAACGCGACCAAGAACGAGATCGCCATGGAGACGCTCGTGCTGGCCGTCGAGGAATTCGTGATCGACGCGTGAGCGGGCAGCGATGACCAGCGCGGCGCTTCCCGGCGTTTCCCTGACCTTCGAGCGAGCGGCTGCCGGCGACGAGCCGCTGCGCACGGACGTGGCCGTCTTCCTCGGCCGCACCCGGCGCGGCCCGGTCGGCGTGCCCGTGCGCGTCGAGAGCTGGAACGACGTCGTGGGCGCGTTCGGCCCGCCCGACGGCACGTCGGCGACGCCGTACGCGCTGCGCGGGTTCTTCGAAAACCAGGGCCGGGCGGCGTGGGTGCTGCGGGTCTCCGGGCCCGCCGCACCCGCCGGTGCACAGTGGACGGACGACTTCCGCGTGGTGGCCGCGAGTCCCGGTGCGTGGGCGAACGGCGGCCGGGTCGCCGTGCGGTACTCGGCGAGCAGCGTCGCGGGCCCGCCGGCGGTCACCGTGCGGGTGCTCGTGCCCGGCGAGCCGCCGGAAACCTTCGCGGGCATGGCGCCCGGCGAGGTCGCCGGCCGGCTCACCGCGTCCCGGCTGATCCGGGTGGTGCCGCTGCGCCCGGACGGGCCGGCGAGCCCGATCCCCGCGGGGGCACCGCTCTCGCTGGCCTGGGACCTCACGCTCACCGGCGGCACGGACAGCCCGCCGCGGCGCAACGACTACGCCGACGCGGTGGCGGCGCAGGCCGACCTGCCGGAGCCGGCGCTGGTGGCCCTCCCGGACCTCGGCGCCGACCTGACCGGCACCGACCACACCGACCTGGTGCTGGAGCTGCTCCGGGTGGTGGCGCCGCTGCTGGACCGGCTGGTGCTGCTGGACGTGCCACCGGATGTGTCCACAGTGGACGAGGTGGCCGAGTGGACCCGGGCGCTGGCGGGTCTCGGCGACGAGGTGCTGCTCGCCGCGGTGGCGGTGTACCACCCGCCGCTGCGGGCGCCGTCCCCGGACGGGCTGCGGACCGTGCCGGCGTCCGGGCACGTCGCCGGGCTGGTGGCCCGGCTCGACGCCGAGCGGGGTGCCGCCCACACCCCGGCCAACGCCACGCTGCTCGACGCGGTCGACATCGAGGTCGAGTACCCGGAAGCGCAGCAGGTGCGGCTGTTCGACGCGGGCGTCGACCTGGTGCGGTGCCTGCGGGGCCGCGGCCTCGTGGTGTGGGGCGGGCGGACGCTTTCGCCCGACCCGCGCCGGGTGTACGTCGCCCACCGCCGGCTGCTGCACCTGCTGGTGCGGGCCATCCGGCGGGCCGCCGCGCCGCTGGTGTTCGAGGTGAACTCGGCGGAGCTGCGGCTGGCGCTGGTCCGCGCGATCACGTCGGTGCTGCTGGAGGCGTTCCGCACCGGCGCGCTCGCCGGCAGCCGGCCGGAAGACGCCTTCCGCGTCGTGTGCGACGAAAGCAACAACCCGCCCGAGCAGGACCCCGGGCAGGTCGTGTGCGAGGTCGAAGTCGCGCCGGCCGTGCCCATGGAGTTCATCGCGCTGCGGCTCGTGCTGGGCCAGGACCGCGGTCTGGAGGTGATCGAGCAGTGACGACCCCGGTGGACCAGCTGCTCGCGCTCAACGAGCCGCTGCCCAAGTTCCGCTTCCTCGTGACGCTCTCCGCGGCGGACGTCTACCTGCCGCCGGCGCAGGCCCTGCTGCTGCAGGTGGTCGCCGCCGGTGCCTTCCAGGAGGTCACCGGGCTGGGCGCGCAGCTGGAGGTGGTCAGCTACCCCGAAGGCGGGCGCAACGACGCGGTGCACAAGCTCCCGCTGCGCCACTCGTGGAACCCGATCACGCTCAAGCGCGGCGTGGTCCGCGACCGCCTGCTGTGGTCCTGGTACGAAACCGGCCTGCACGACTCGCTGGGGGCCCGCCGCGACGGCGCCCTGATCATGCTCGACGAGGCGGGGCTGCCCGCGAAGTCGTGGCTCTTCCACGGCGGCCTCGCCGCCAAGTGGACCGGGCCGGACCTGCACGCCGAGCAGAACGCGGTCGCGATCGAGTCCCTGGAAATCGCCCACGAGGGCCTGACGGCCGTGCTCTAGGAGAAGAAACCGTGCCCAGGAACGTGACTTTCCACAACGTCGAGGTGCACTTCGCCGTGGACGGCGACGACGGGGCCGTGTTCGCCCGCCTGTTCAACCGGTACATCCAGGCGTGGGCACGGCGCTACGAAGAGGAGTGCGCCCGCGCCGAGCGCAGCGGGAACGACCGCCGGATCGGGGACTCGGGAGGCCGCCGGTGATCACCACGCCGTTCTCCGCGGTGAGCCAGGGCGCCGACGCGCACCTGGAGATCGAGCGGCCGCCGAACCGGACGCCGCAGGTGATCCCGCTGCGGTTCAACCCGACCGAGTACAAGCTCAGCAAGAGCAACACGTTCGCCGAGATCACCATCCCCGGGCTGGAGACCCCGCCGCTCCAGTTCATCCGCGGCGGCACCGAAACCCTGACGCTGCAGGCGCTGGTCGACACCTCCGACACGCTGAACGACGTCCGGACGTCCTATGTGGACGCCGTGCGCGACCTGATGCGGATCGACGGTACCGAGCACGCGCCGCCGATCGTCCGGTTCCACTGGAACGGGCCGGTGTTCAAGGGCGTGCTGGAGAAGCTGGACGTGAACTACGTGCTGTTCGCCAAGAACGGCGTGCCGCTGCGGGCCCAGCTGGACATCACACTCAAGGAGTACCGCCTGGCGAAGGACCAGGCCGTGGATCCGCCGCGGTCCTCGCCGACGGTCGAGAAGAGCTACGTCGTGCGCCGCGGCGACACCTGGGACCGCATCTCCGCCGCGGTGTACCGCCGGCCGGACGCGTGGCGGGAACTGGCGCGCGCCAACGGCATCTCCGATCCACGCGACCTGCGGCCGGGGCTGGTGCTGACCGTGCCCCGGCTGCCGTGAGAGGGGGCCGCCGATGACCGCGCCCGCGGGCACCCAGCCCGAAATCGCCGATCCGGACGGCTACGCCCCGGAGTTCGAGGTGGCCGTCGAGGGACTGACCCTGGACCCGGCGACGAAGAACGACATCCTCGACGTCAAGGTGCACCGCGATCTCGACGAGATGTCGGGCTTCGACCTCGAGCTGAACAACTGGGACGACGTCGCGCTGAAGTTCAAGTACAGCGACTCGGCGAAGCTGCGAATCGGCGCGCACGTGTCCGTCCGGCTCGGCTACGCGGGACGGCTGCTGACCGTCGCCACCGGCAAGATCAGCACGCTCGCGCCGAAGTTCCCGGATTCCGCGTCGCCGACGATCTCCATCACCTGCGTGGACGGGCTGCTCGACCTCAAGGACCGCAAGCCCACCAAGGACGAGGACAAGAACTTCGTCAACAAGACCGACTGGGAGATCGCCGAGCAGATCGCGCGGCGCAACCACCTGGCGTTCGAGACGACGCACGAGGGCCCGCGGCACGACCTGGTGGTGCAGAAGAACCAGTCCGACGCGCAGTTCCTGGTGGAGCGGGCGAAGCGGATCGACTTCGACTGCTACCTCCTGCCGGACCCGCACTCGGGCGTGCAGACGCTGTACTTCATCAAGCCCACCGACGGCCGCGACTCGCGGCCGATCCGGGTGTTCCGGCTGGCCTACGCGCCCGGGCTGGCGTCCGGGCCGAGCGGGCAGCCGCCCGGCCTGGTGCCCAACCTGCTCGACTTCACCCCGACGATGACCGTGTCCGACCAGGTCAGCAAGCTCACCGTGCACGGCTGGGACCCGGTCAAGGCGGAGCCGATCGAGTACGTCGCGACCAAGGACGACCTGCCCGGCGGGCAGAACTCCGCCGGCGGGCAGAGCGGGCCCGAGGCGGCGACGGCCGCGGCGGGCGACCGGCAGGAGGTGGTCGTCGACGCGCCGGTGCTCAGCCAGGAGGAAGCCAAGGAGCTCGCCATCTCGCTGCTGCGGGAGCGGGCCTACGAGTTCATCACCGCGACCGGCCGGCTGGCCGGGCTGCCGGAGCTGCGGCCGGGCGACAACCTGGAGATCTTCGGCCTCGGCACCCGGTTCTCCGGCACCTACTTCGTCAAGCGCGTGGAGCACGCCCTCAACACGAGCGGCTTCTTCACCACCTTCACCGCCCGGCGGATCTTCCAGGGGGACAAGCAATGACCGTGCCACGGGCCATGGCGACCGACCAGCGCTTCTACGGCGTCGCGCCGGCGGAGGTCGTGGAGAACGACGGGGACGACGAGGGCCGCGTCCGGGTCAAGTACTACTGGCTGGACGGCGGCGCGTCGATCAGCCCGTGGATCCGGGTCAGCCAGCTGTACGCGGGCGACGGCTACGGCTCGGTGTTCGTGCCCGAGGTCGGCGACGAAGTGCTGGTCGCGTTCTTCCAGGGCGACATGCGCCAGCCGTACGTGCTGGGCGGGCTCTACAACGGCAAGAAGAAGCCGCCGGTCACGCACTCCGGCGGCGTCGACCAGAAGATCATCCGGACCAAGGCCGGACACCGGATCCTGTTCGACGACAAGGAAAAGGAAATCACCATCAGCACCGCTTCGGGAGCGAAGGTGGTGCTCAAGGACAGCGGGGAGATCACGCTCGAAGCCAAGACCGTGACGGTGCAGGCGTCCGGCATCGACCTCGGGGGCGGCTCGGCCGAGCCCGTCGTGCTCGGCAACGCGCTGATGCAGGCCTTCGTCCAGCACACCCACCCGGCACCGGGCGGTGTCACCGGGCCCGCCACGCCGCTGCCGCCGTCCGTGCTCGCGAAGAAGGTGAAGGCGACGTGACCGAACCCTTCCTCGGTACCGGCTGGCGGTTCCCGATCCTGCCCGACGAGGCGGGCCGGCTGTCCTACGCCGTCGGCGAGACGAGCATCGAGCACTGCCTGCGGGCGCTGCTGCTGACCGCCACGGGCGAGCGCGTGATGCGGCCGGAGTTCGGCACCACCGTGCCGGAGTCGGTGTTCGCGCCGGGCAGCGCGGAGAACCTGCGCGGCCTCGAACGGTCGATCGCCGACGCCGTGCGGACCTTCGAGCCGCGGGTGGAGCTGGCGGGCGTGCTCGCCGAGGCCGACCCGGCCGACGAGTCCCGCGTGACGATCTCCGTCGAGTACCGGATCCGGCGCACCAACACCAAGGCCAACCTGGTGTTCCCGTTCTACCTCGGCCTGACGGGGACGACGCCATGACGCTGCCGGTGCCGAAGCTGGACGATCTCACCTGGGCCGACATGATGGCGGCCATTACCCGCCGCATCCCGGCGGAGTCGGACGGCACGTGGACGCTGCACGCGCCCGCCGACCCCGGCGTCACGCTGCTGGAGCTGTTCGCCTACCTGCTGGAGCAGCGGCTCTACTGGCTGGACCAGGCGCCGGACGAGCTCGTCGTCGCGATCCTGAAGCTGCTGGGGCTCGAGCCGCCGCGCCCGGCCCGGGCGGCGGCCACGGTCCTGGCGCTGCGCACCGCCGAGGAGACGCCGACCGTGGTGCCCGCGGGTACCGTCCTGGCCCGCGACCCGGCCGCGGCCATCCGCTTCACCCTCGACGACGAGGTGACCGCCTTCCCGCTGTCGGGCGAGGTCACGGTGTTCACCGACCGGGACCGCACCGCCGACCTGCTGGCGGGACGCGGGGTTCCGCTGCTGGCGAGCGACGGGTCCGCCGCCTCGGCCCGCTTCACCCTGCCGCTCGCCGGGGCGCACCCGGCGCCCGGCTGGCTGTCGCTGCTGGTCGAACTCGACTCACCGCTGCCGCCGTCGTGGGCACCGCCCCCGCTCCCCGTCGTCCGCCCGCCAGCCGAGCTGACGTGGTCGTGGTTCCGGCCCAGCGGCGACGCCTCGGGCGAGTTCGCCGAGGTCGAGGACGGCACCGGCGGGCTGCGCCGCTCCGGCGTGGTCCGGCTGCGGCCGCCGGCCGAATGGTCCACAATGGACTCCGGACTGGCGGTCGCCACCCGCGCCGCGACCTATTCCTCGCCGCCTCGGCTGCGGCGCCTGGCGGTCAACGCGTCCGGCGCCCGGCACGCCGAGCACCGCACGGTGACCGGCCTCGACGACCAGACCCGCAAGTGGCTGAAGCTGCCCGGTCAGCGGCTCGAACTGCCGGACGCCGCCGGCCGGCTGCTCACCGCGGCCCTGCACCTGGCGGGCGAGGCGTGGGAAGCGGCGGCCGACTTCGCCTTCGGCTCCGGTCGCGACCGCATCTTCCTGCTCGACCGCCACGACGGCGCGCTGGTGTTCGGCGACGGCCTGACCGGGCGCATCCCGCGTCCCGGCGGAGAAGTCCGCGTCGCCTACACGATCGGCGGCGGCCGCGACGGCAACGGCGGCCTGACCGACAACTGGCTGCCGGTCGACCTCGCGGTGCCGGTCCGGGCGGCGAACCCGGTCCAGGCCGCCGGCGGGACGGATCCGGAGACGGTGGCGCAGGCCCGCGACCGGGCCGCGGGCGCGCTCGGCGAGGTGACCAGGGCGGTCACGGCCGAGGACTTCGTCACGCTGGCCGTCACGACGCCGGGCGTCTCGGTCGGCCGTGCCCACGCGGCGGTCGGCGAGCACCCCGGCTTCCCGTGCGCGCGGGTCCCCGGAGCGGTGACGGTCCACATCGTCCCCTCGGTGCCGCGCGACGGCGACGACGTGGTGGCGGCGCCGGAGCCGGATCCGGGCACGTTGTGCGCGGTCGCGGACCGGCTGGCGGAAGCGCGGTTGCTCACGGCCGAAGTGTTCGTCCGGCCCGCGGTGTACCGGGACGTCCGGCTGCGGGTCGACCTGTCCGGAGCCCCGGCCGACCGGGTCCGGGTGTCCGCAGTGGCCGGTTCGGCGCTGCGCCGGTTCCTCGACCCGTTGGCAGGCGGCGAAGCCGGGACGGGCTGGCCGTTCGGCGAGCCGCTGCGGCCTTCGGCGCTGCTCCGGGCGGCGCAGGAGGCGCTGGGCGACTTGGCGGCGGTCACCGCGGTGGCGATCGGCATCGACGGCGCGGATCCGGCCCAGACGTGCGACGACGTGCCGCTGCGGCCGGGCGACCTCCCGGTGGTGCGGGAGGTCCGGACGCGGGTGGTGCCCGCGGTGGAGCCGGGGGAGGGACTGCTGTGACGTTCCGCGGATCGGGCCGGTCACATGCCCCCAATGTGGCGTTCGGTGCGTCTGACGCACCGAACGCCACATTGGGTGCGCTGGACGCACCCAACGCCACATTGGGGCGCTTGGAACCGGGCCAAGACACTGCCGCGGCCGGGCGGATCGGAGGTGGGGTGTGGTGACCGACGTCTGGTGGGCGCGTGACTCCGACGAGGAAGCCCGCATGGTTCCCGGCCCCGGGCCGTCCGGGGTGCAGCCGGAGCTCGTCGAGGCGACGCGGGAAGCGGTGCGGGGCGCCGTGCGCGATCGCATTCCCGGCTACACCCCGGACTGGACCAGCTTCGACCGGCAGGACGCCGGGGTCGCGCTCGTGCGGCTCTTCGGGACCCAGGCCGAACCCGTGCTCCTGCGGGTCAACCGGCTGCCGGAGAAGATCCTCGCCGAGCACCTCAACACCGCGGGCGTGCGCCGACGGCCCGCGACCGCGGCGGCCGCGCTGCTCGAGTTCACCGTGAAGCCGCCGGACGGCGCTTCGGTGCTCGTCCCCGCCGGCTTCCAGGCCGCCGCCACCGGGACCGGCGGCGACGTCGTCTACGAAACCGACCAGGACCTCTACGCCACGCCCGCCACCCTGAGCGTGCTCGCGGTGCAGCGGGGCGGGGCGCTCGAGCCGGTGCCGCTCGGCCCGAACGGGCCCGGCCGGCCGTTCGCGCCCTTCGGCACCGAGCCCCGGCCGGGCAACGCGCTGTGGCTGGGTCTCGACGGCATCGCGAGCCCGTTCCCCTCGCTGTCGCTGGGGTTCGTCGTCGCGGTCGCGCCGCCGGTGCCCGCGGCCGACGGCGGGCTCACCCCGCTGCCGCTCGAACCGCAGCCGCTGCTGCGCTGGGACGTCCTCGACGGCGGCCGGTTCCGGCCCGCCGAAGTCGTCCGCGACGGGACACAGGGGCTGCGCGCCAGTGGCACCGTGGAGTTGCGGCTGCCCCGCGACTGGGCACCCGGCCAGCCGCCGACCGCGCGCCCGAGCCCGCCGCTGCGCTGGCTGCGGCTGCAGGTCGCGCAGGGCATGTTCACGGTCGCGCCGCCGCTCGTGTCGGGGCTGCGGCTGAACACCGTCGCCGCCACCGCCGCCCGCACCTTCTTCGACGAGCCGCTGGAGCCCGTCCAGGATCCCGCGAACCCGTCCGAACGGCGGCGGCTGCGGCTGAGCCAGGTCCCGATCCTGGCCGGCACCGTGGTCATCGAGGTCGACGACGACCCGGGCATGGATCTGTTCGGCACCACCGAAGAGGGCGCCTCGCGGTGGCAGGAGGTGCCGAGCCTCGCCGCCTACGGCCCGGACGACCACGTGTTCGTCGTCGACTACGACACCGGCGTGGTCACCTTCGGCGACGGCGTCAACGGCGCGCCCGTGCCGCCGGGCTTCCGCAACGTCCGCGCGGTGCGCTACCGCGTCGGCGGCGGCGCGGCGGGCGCGGTGGGTGCCGGCGCGGTCAACGGCGTCGTCACCGCGCGGCCCTTCGTGACCGGCGTGACCAACCCGTTCCCCGCCACCGGCGGCGCCGACGCCGAGCCGGACGCCGACGTCGTGCGGCGCGGGGTGGGGGAGCTGCGGTCCCGCGGCCGGGCCGTCGCCCCCGCCGACTACGGCCTGCTGGCGCTGCGCGCGCCGGGTGCCTCGATCGCCCGCGCGAACGGGGTGCCGGGCCTGCACCCGGACTTCGCCGGCACGCCCATCCCCGGTGTCGTCGGTGTCCTCGTGGTGCCGCCGTTCGAGGCCGGCGGCACCGAGCCGCCGGTCCCGACCGCCGCGACCCTGCGCGCGGTGGCCGCCTACCTCTCCCGCGAGGTGGCGCCCGCCGGTGTCACGGTGGTCGCCGGGCCGGTCGCGTTCCGGCGGATCGGCGTCGAAGCCCGGGTCGTGCTCGACACCGGCCAGGACCGCGCGGCCCTGCTTGCCCGCGCGGCGGACGCCGTCACCACCTACCTGGACCCCTTGCGGGGCGGGGAGAACGGCGGCGGCTGGCCGTTCGGCGGCGCGGTGCGGCACACCGCGCTCGTGCGCCGGCTCCTGGCCGTCGACGGCGTCCTCGCGGTGTCCGGGCTTTCGCTCACCGCCGACGGGCTGCGGCTGCCGCCGTGCACCGACCACCCGATCCCGCCCGAAGACCTGGTGTGGCCGGAGCGCCCGCTGCTGATCCCGGTGGAGGAGCCCGCATGACGTGCACACCCACGACCGGCACGTTCCGGCTCCTCGACGACGTCGTCGGGTGGGACCAGGACGCCGTGGCGGACCTCGTCGGGTTCGACGGCCCGGCCGGCGTCCGGCTCGCCCACGCCGGCGCGTCCCCGGACGGCCCGACGCGGGCGGAACTGCTGCCGTGGTTCCCCGATCCGCGGCTGGCCCCCGGCTGCGGGCCGTGCGGCTGGTACCTGCTGTCCGGCAAGCGGTTGCTGCGCCGGGACACCTGCGACGGCGGCTGGGTGCCCGTCTGGCCGTCGTACTGCGACCCCCGGCTGCTGTCCGCGCCGACGGCCGTGGCCGCGCGCGGGCACCGGATCGCCGTGGTCGACTCCGGCCGGGTCTTCGTGTGGCGCAACGAAGGCGACCACCTGGTCGCGGTGATCGGGCTCCGGCACGCGAAGGTCGTCGCGCTCGCGCAGGACGAGCAGGTGCTCGTTTCCCGCGAGGGCAGCGACCGGTTGTGGCGCTACGGCGCCGACGGGCGGCTCTGCGAGGTCGTCCGCACGCACGTCCGGGGCGAGATCATCGGCATCCGCACCGGGCCCGGCCGCACGATCTGGCTGCTCACCGAGGAAGCAGGCCGGTTCCGGATCTACCGCGACCACTGTGAGTCCACACTGGACGAACTGGCCGCGGAGGTGCCGCCCAGCGGGCTCGTCCGCGCGGACGAGGACGGCTTCTGCCTGCGCGAGCCGGGGCCCGACGGCGAGGTGACCTCGTGCTACGACTGGGAAGGGCAGCCACGCGAGGAACCGGCGCCGGAGCCCGGGCAGTTCGTCACCGAGGGCGAGTTCACCACCTTCCGGATCGACAGCGGGATCTCGCGCTGCCGGTGGCACCGCGTGCGGGTGACCGCGGACGTGCCGCCGGGTACCGCGGTGACGGTGTCCATCGTGGTGTCCGAGGACGGGGAGTTCGCCGACAGCGACTGGCAGACCGCGCCCGCGGGCGTCACCGACTTCCTCGTCGACCAGCCGCCCGGCCGCCACCTCACGGCCCGCGTGCGGCTGTCCGGCGATTCGTCGGCGACGCCGGTCCTGCACCGGATCCGGCTCGACTTCCCGCGGTCCACCAGCGCGGACCTGCTGCCCGCGGCGTTCCGGCAGGACCCGGCGGCCGACGACTTCACCGAGCGGTTCCTGTCCCTGTTCGACGCGGCCACGGCCGAGATCGACGAGGTCGTCGAGCGCTACCCGGCGCTGCTCGACCCGGCCGGCGTGCCGGACGGCGCGCTGCCGTGGCTGGCCGGGCTGCTCGGCCTGTCGTTCGAAGCCGGCTGGGACGCGGAAACGCGCCGGAAGCTGATCACCGCCGCCCCCGCCTTGTACCGGCGGCGCGGCACCCCCGCCGCGCTGAAGGACGCGATCGGGATCGTCTTCGGCGTCGACCCGGTCATCGACGAGCTGGCCGGCGACCGGCACTGGGCGCAGGTGCGCGCGACCGCGGCGCCCCCGACCGCCCGCGGCCTCGGCTCGGTGCGGCTGTTCGGCCGGTCCTCGTCGCGGCTGCGGCTGGACACCTCGACGCTGGGCGCGACGCCGCTGCGGGCGTTCGGCGACCCGGACTCCGACCCCCTCACCGAGCACGCCCACCGGTTCCGGGTCCTGCTGCCCGCCGGCGCGGCCGACGAGGAGGCGGTGCGGCGCCTGGTGGTCCGGCAGGCGCCGGCGCACACGAAAGGCGCGGTGCGCGTCGGCGGGACGGGGTTCGTGGTCGGCACGCGGTCGGCGGTCGGGGTCGACACCGCGTTCGTCCCGCTGCCGCCGCCGGTGGTGGGCGGCGTGCGCCTGAACCACGACGGAGTACTGCGGCCCGGGCCACGGGGCGTCCGCCACGGGGTGAGCGTCGGCGTGGTGTCCGCGGTCGGGGTCCACACGCGAGTGTCTTGAGAGGACAGGGAAGAGATGACCGAGGCAACGACAGAGGAACAGCCCTTCCGCCGGTTGCGGTACTTCCACGGCCAGCTGCTCACCGCCCGCGACTTCCAGCGGGAGCAGGAGTACTTCCGCGAGAAGCTGAAGCTGCGCATGCGCTGCCTGCTCGGCTACGGCGTGGTGTGCGGGCTGTTCGTGGAACCCGCGCCGGCGCCGGACGACAAGGAGAAGCACGAGCACCAGGCCAAGGTGCACATCACCAGCGGGCTCGGCGTCGACTGCGACGGCAACGAAGTGCTCGTGCCGGGCAGCTGCGCGATCGACCTGTGGGACGCGCTGCACGAGGACGAGCGCACCGGGTCGACGGTGTGGGTCGGCGTCGAGTACACCGAACGCGCGGTCGAGCCGACCCGGACGGTGTTCAACTCCGCCTGCGCGGACACCTCGGACTGCGACTTCGGCTACACCGAGGAGAGCTACTGCGTCCGCGTCACCACCAAGACGCCGCCGAAGGACGAGCGCTGCGAGACCTGCTGCACCCGGTGCGAGCACAAGGTCCTGTGGCTGGCCAGGATCGACGACGTCGACTTCGCGAAGCCGGTCCGCGAGGAGCAGATCCACCTCGACGTCCGGCGGTTCTTCGGCAAGCGCGTGCCGACGGTGATCACCGGCGTCAACTGGCGCCACGGCCACACGTACACGGTGAACGAGGCCAAGGAGCTGCTCGGCACCCAGAAGAACTCCGGCGGCCTGGTCGTCGAGTTCTCCGACGGCGTCCGCGTCGACAGCCTGCGCCGCGGCGTGGTGGAGATCCAGGTGATCGAGGGCGGCGCCGGCCGCAACGCCGACACCTGGTACATGGGCGGGAAGTTCGAGGAACCCACGCCCCAGGACGGCGAGTTCACCGACCACTTCCGCTACCGGCAGACGACCCGCGAGACGCTGCAGGACGGCGACCGGGTGCTGATCACCGTCCGCGCCGCGTTCATCCTCGACCACTGCTGCCGTCCCGTCGACGGCACCAACGTCGGCGGCCGGGTGCCCTACCTCGGCCACGCGGACGTCGAGACCGAGACCGGCCACGGCCACGACCCCGAGCCCGAGCCGACCGGCTGCCTCGTGCCGCCCACGGGCATCGGGCCGTGGACGTCCGGCACCGGTGCGGGCGGCGACGTCTTCGAGAGCTGGTTCTTCATCACCGAGGAGCGTTCATGAGCACGACTGATTGCGGGTGCGGGTGCGGCGGGGCGCCGGCCTTCCCCGCCGCGTTCGTCCGGCCGAGGTTCTTCGCGGGGCAGCTGCTCACCGAGGACGACCTCACGCTGCTGACCGACTACGTGGCCGGGAAGGACCGGCTGCACAACCGGATGCTCTCCGGCCCCGGGGTCGTGTGCGGGCTCGAGGTGTCCTGCGACTCGTGCGCGGGCGGGACGGTGCTCGTGCACCCCGGGCACGCCCTGGACTGCTGCGGCAACGACATCGTGCTGTCCTGCAAGGAGAAGGTCGACGTGCAGGCGCTCGTCCGCGAGCTGCGGGTGTCCTCGCCGGGTGTCGAATGCGGTGATCCGTGCGACGACGACCAGCGCCACTTCGGGCTCTTCGTGCGGTACGAGGAGAGCATGGTCGGCCCGGTGGCACCGTTCGCCACCGAAGAGCCGTGCCCGTCGCCGGGCTGCGTGCCCTCCCGCGCCGAGGAGGGTTTCCGGTTCGTCGTCAAGTGCGACCCGACCGACGACCACCGGTACAACCCCGCCACCAAGCTGCTCGCGCGGATCGGGGACAAGGACGCCTACGAGCACGTCCGGCTGCTGGCCGCGCGGCTCGAGCACCACCTGGACCCGATGGCCGTCGCCGGGGGCTCATCGACCCGGCCGATCACGTTCGAGAAGGACGACGCCGTCCGGTACCACGACAACCTCGCCCTGCTGAAGGCCGCCGGGGACACCCCGCAGCCGCCGGAGGCGCGGCAGCAGACCGAGTACGTGCGGGCCCTGGCCTCGGCCGTCGCCCGGTACGACACCTACGACGAGGCCGGGCAGCGGGAACTGCGGTCGCAGTACGAAGAGCTCGGCGCGATCGACGGCGCCCGGGAAGTGCTCGGCGCGGCCTGTGACCGGCTGGCCGGGACCGACGCCGAGGAGGTCTGGCCGGAGCCCGCGCACCGGCAGCTCGCGCTGGCCCTCCTGGCGGAGGTGAAGAGCCGGGTGGTCACGCCCGACCCGGACGCCCCGATCGAGCGCCGCCTGCTGGCGCAGGGGACGCCGGTGAACAACGTGCTGGAAGCCGAGTTCCGGGCCGATCTGGTGCGGCTGCGGGAGTGGCTGCTCGGCCGGCTGGACCGGGTGGCGGGCGTCGCGGACTGCCGGCTGCACGACGACGTCCGCAAGGTCGCCGTCCCGCAGCCGCTGCCCATCCCGGAGCCGGACCAGATGCAGCGGCTGGGCGTCGCCGACCTGGGCCTGCTCACGGACGCGGCGGGGAAGCTGACGACGTACGTGCGCCGGTTCGTCACCGACGCGGCCTGCTCGACGCTGAACCCGCCGTGCACGGACTGCGCGGACAACGACGTGCTGCTCGCGCACCTGGAGCTGGACGGCTGCGACGTCGTGCGCGTCTGCTCGGCGACCCGGGAGCAGGTGCTGCCGGGCGGGTCGGCCTACGGCGAGTGGCTGCCGAAGCTTTACCAGCTGCGCCACTTCGCCGAGCAGATCTGCTGCCAGCCGATCCCGGTGTACCGGCCGCCGTCCGTGCCGGCCGGCGGGCCGATCCCGCGGCCGTACGTGCCGCGGCTGCTGGAGGACTGGCGGTCGCGGGGCCCGCTGGAGCGGATGTGGGAGCTGCTGGTGACCCCGGCGCCGGGGGAGACCGTGCCGAAACCCGTGCGCGAGCAGGTGTACACCGTGCCGGCCGAGGTGACCGACAGCCTGCAGGAGATGAACGCGCTGCGCGGCCAGGTGAGCGACCTGGTCGCGACCGTGGAAGCGTTGCGGGGTCAGCTGGACACCGCGCGCCGCCAGGTCTCGCAGGTGCGGGACGAGCTGCCGGAACGGCTGTCCGACCGGCTTTCGGAGCTGGAGAACGCCCCGGAAGCCGAGGCCGCCGACGCCGAAGCGGCGGAAGACGAGGAGCAGGCCGTGAAGCCGAAGCCGCCGCCGCGGCGGGGCCGGTCGTCGCCGGCTCGCGGCGGTGGCACCGCCCGCAAGCCGCGGTCGGGTGAGACGTCGTGACCGGTCCACTGCGCCCGGAGTTCCACGAGGGGCAGGTGCTCGCCGCCGCGGACCTCGCGGCGACCGTCGCCTACGCCCGCTCGGCGGCCGTCCGGCACGCGCGCCTCTCGCACGACTGGGGCATCGCCGACGGGCTCGGCATGACGACGGTGAACCGGACCGACCCCGTGTCGGGCAACCGGTTCGCCGAAGTCACCGTGCAGGCCGGGCTCGCGATCGACGGGACCGGCCGGGAGATCCTGGTGCCGGCGCCGGTCGTGCTTTCGGAGGCCGACTTCGAGGCCGTGAACGGCGCCGACGGGCCGTCGACCGAGCCGTACCCGGTGTTCCTCACCGCCGCCGACCGGGCCCGCCCCGCGACCGGCCCGGCGTCGTGCGCCGGCGCCGGCGGGCCGACCCGGGTCGAGGAGTCCTACCAGATCCTCTTCCGGCGGCACGGCGACGAGCGGCTGGTGGCCGACCAGCAGCCGCCCGCGGTGGCCGCCGCCCCGGCCGCCCCGCCCGCGCAGTGGCTGGTGCTGCTGGGCTTCGTCCAGTGGGACGGCACGCACTTCACCGCCGCGGTCCCGGCGGCGCGCGGGGTCGGGCCGCGGTACGTCGGGGTGCGCGCGGACACCGTGTCGGCCCGGTCGGATTCGCTGGCGCTGCGCACCCTGCCCGCGGTGCAGGAGGGCAAGCCGGCGCTGGTGCTGTCGGGCTCGCCCACGCCGTCGCTGGTTTACGGGCTGTACAAGGGAACCGGCGACGTCGACCCGCTGCTGACGGTGGCGCCCAACGGCAACCTGACCATCGCGGGGAGCTTCTCCGGCCAGATCTCGGCGGGCAGCGTGCTGGCGACGTCCGGCAGCGCCACCGACGGCATGGTGCTGCCGCTGCCGTCCGGGGTCACCCCGGCGGAGGTCGCCGACGGGCGGGTGGCGCTGCACGTCTACGTGACCCCGAAGATCCCGCCGTCGGAGTCGGGGCTGACCGTGCCCGCCGAGGCCACTGTGGACGGTGACCGGCGGGTCCGGTGCCGCCTGCGGTCCTACGACCCGGGCGTCGGTCCCGCGGTGACCGAAACCGCGGGCTCGGTCGACTTCCTGGTACTGGCGACGGTCGCGGCGACGAGCGGGGGTGGCTGAGGTGAGCGTGTTCGCGGTGTACGAGTCGAGCACCGGCAACGTGGTCGGCGCGGTCAAGGCGATCGGCACGCCGGTGCCGGCGGCGGAGGCACTGGTCGGCGCCGCGCTGCCGGTGCGGCTGTCGCTGAAGTCGGGTGAGGTGGTGACCCTTTCACTGGCGGGCCGGGAGCTCGCCGTGCACGAGGCCGACGACCAGCCCGCGGTGTTCGTCGAACCGCTCGCCTACGGCGTCACGCGCGTGCCCGGCCAGCCGGCGAAGCCCGCGCTGGCGAAACTGGCGAAGCTGCCCGCGCCGAAGTTCGACGGCGCCGGGCTGCTGGTCACCGTCCCGGACAAGACGTCCGAGCCGCTCGCGGTGTTCGCGCTGGTCTCCGAGGGCGGGGACACGCTGCCGCTGAGCGGGACCATCAAGGAGGGCAACGACAGCGTGTCCCTCCCGGTCACCGTGAGCGCGGGCGCGCACGCCGTGCTGACGCTGGTCGCGGGCCGGGCGGGCCGGCTGGACGAGGTCGGCAAGTGAGTGCGCCCACCGGCGGCGGGATCACCGTGCGCCACTGCGTGGTGCGGGTGGTCCGGCGCGGCGGGTGGAGCTGGGGGCCCGACCCCCGCGGCCTCGTCCGGCGGGTTCTCGACGCGCTGCCGGACCTGCTGGCCGAGCGGTTCGGCGACCTCGCCGAGGACGACGGGCCGGACGTGGAGATCACCGAGCCGGTGCGGCTGTCCGTCCGGCTTTCCGCGCCCGGTGCCGGTTCGCCGCCCGCTAGCTTCGTCCTCGAAGCCGCGGTGCCCGGCGGTGGGACGCTCCCGGCGGAGGTGGTCTCGATCCCGCTGCCCGCAACGGCTCCCGCTGGTGCGGTACCGGAGTTGTCCACTATGGACACTTCTGCCGAGCTGCCGTCCTTCGTGCCGGCCGAGGCGGCGGACGAACCCACGGTGGCCGCGTTGTTCGAGGAGCTGGCCGCGCGGGACGAACTCGCCGCGTTGCTCGCCCTGCTTCCCGAGGAGACCGTGCGGAGGTTGCTGTCGGTACTGCTTTCCGAGTCCGGCGGCGAGTATTCTGTCGCGCTCGCGGGGGAAGTCGGCGAAGTGCCCGGCTCGTCCGCCGTCGCGAGCCTTCCCGGACCGGCCGTCGAACTGGCCGCGGAGCTGGCGCGGCGGCTGTCCCTCCCGGCGCCGCCCGCGACCCCGGCGGAGATCGCCGAGCTGCTGGGCGCGCCGGAGGCGGCGGCCACCACGCCGCCGGTGGGCACCCCGTCCGGCGCCGCGCGAACCGAGCCGAGACCGGCGGGTGAGATCCGGGTCGGGTCCGTGCTCCCGTTCCTGCTGACCGGGCCGCTGGCCAGGACCGGGTACCTGGACGCGATCGGCCCCGCACTGGCCGAAGCCGCCCCGCTGTTCGCCGCGGCCCTGGCGTACAAGGTGCTCGGCGCGCCGCAGCGGGGCTGGCGGCGGGCGCCCGCGGACGATGTCGCGGCGGCCGCGTTCGCCGGCCTGGAGTCGGTGCCGGACCTGACCGCGTTCGCCGCGGACGCCGTCCCCGCGCTGCCGGTGCTGGACGGCGTGCTGGCGCTTTCGCTGTGCCGCGGCCACGATCCCGCCGGCCCGCTGCTGGTCGCGGGCGTGGACGACGGCCTGCTGCTGGTCGACGCGCAAGGCCTGTTCCCGGTCGCCTGGGCGGACGGCGCGGCCGGCCTGCTGCCGCACTGGGCGCTGTGCGGGCGGCCGCCGGTGCTGGTCCGCGACGGCCCGCTCCCGCCGTCGGCCCTGCGCGACCTGGCGGCGGCCGGCGTCCGGTTCCTCACCGACGCGCGCCCCCTGCGCGACGACCCGCTGACCCGCGTGCGGTGGAAAACTCCACTGTGGACGACCGGCGGCGTCGAACCCCGCCTGGCCGCGAGGTTTTCCGCCGAGCGCCTGGACGAGCTGGTCCGCGTCCTGTTCGTCGAGCACCGGGCCGTGCCGCTGGCGGCGGACCGCGCCCTGGAGCACAGCGTCTCGCTGGCGGCGTCGCTCGCGCTGGGCATGATCGCGTGGCAGCTGTGGGAAGGGGATTCGCCGGTGCGGGCCTTGACGACGTTCGCCGACCTGGAAGCCACGGTCCGGTTCACCCGGGACGCGGTGCGCGTGAAGCTCCCCCTGGGGCGGCGCCACACGGACCTGTGGCGGGGCGGCGCCCTCACCGACGTACCCGACGTGGTCTGGCTGGGCGGCCGGACCCTGACCTTCTCCGGTGGCTGACGTGAACGGGCCCGCGGTCGAGCACCTCCGGGTGCGCCTGGCGGAACTGCACCACGCGCTGCGCGGCGCCGTCGCCCGGCAGGCCGAAGCCGCGGCGGTGCTGACGCGCCCGGACCTGACCCCGTTCTGCGTGACCGACGAGCAGGTGGACGCGTTGCTCGACCGCGTGGACGCCTTCGCCGAGGGGATGACCGGGCCGCCGTCCCCGGCCCGGCAGGCCCCGGAGTCCGAGCAGCACCTGCGGCGGCTGGCCGCGGCGCGCGGCGTCACGCTCCCGCTGGACGCCCTCGCGACCCGGTACGGCCTGTCGCGGGACGAGCAGGACGCGCTGCTGCTGGTGGCCGCGCCGGAGCTGGACCCCGGCTACGAGCGCGTCTACGCCTACATCGTGGACAACCTCAACCGGCGGGCGCCGTGCGTGGAACTGCTGGTCACGGTGATCGCCGAGGCCCCGGCGGACCGGCTGGCCCTGCGCCGCGCGCTCGGCGCCGCGGGCCGGCTGCGCCGCTACGGCCTGGTGCGGGCGGCCGGTGACGCGCCGACCGAGCTCGCCCGCGAGCTGGCCCTCGGCGGCGGCGTGTTCGAGTACCTGCTGGGCTGGGGCGGCGACGTCGGCATCCTCGGCCACGACCCCGGCGAAGTCACCCGGCCCGAGCGCTGGGTGGCGTCCCCGTTCCTGGAGGCGGACCGGCTCACCGCGCTCGGCCGCGCGCTGGCCGACGGCGACGTCGACGTGGTCGGCCTGTGGGGCTGCCCCGCCGACAGCCAGCTCGACGCCGCCCAGGCACTGGCGGCCGCGGCCGGCCGTCCGCTGCGGCGGGTGACCACCGGCGACGCGGACGACCTGCGGACCGCGGCGGCCCTCAACGCGATCCTGTGGCTCCCGACCGACGGCCGCGAGGACCGGGCCGACGAGCCGTGGGCGAGCTCGGGCGTGCCGCTGTGCCTGACCGGCGCGACCCCGTGGCGCCCGCCCCGGCTGCTGGCCGCCCGCACCTACGCGGAGCTGACGATCCCGCCGCCGGGCTTCCCGGAGCGGCGCGCGATGTGGTCGTCGGCGTTCCCGGTGCTGGGCGAGGACGTCCTGGCCGACCTGGCCGCCCGCTACCGGATGAGCGGCGGCGAACTCCGCGCGGTGGCCGCGGTCGCCGACACCGGCGCGCGCCTGTCCGGCGGCCACCCGGTCACCGACCACGTCGAGCCCGCGATCGCCACGGTGACCCGGGGGCGTTCCAGCGGCGCGGTGCAGTCGATCATCCCGCGCCGCGGGCTGGCGGACCTGGTCCTGCCGGACGCGCAGCTGGCCCAGATCGAAGAGATCGCGTCGGCGTTCCGCGCGTGGCCCCGCATCGCGGAGGCGTGGGGCTTCGCCCGCAAGACGACGACCGGCGGTGTCAAGGCGATGTTCACCGGCGAGCCGGGCACGGGCAAGACGATGTCGGCGGAGGTCGTCACCGGGATCCTGGGCCTGGAGCTGCTGAAGGTCGACCTGGCGCAGGTGGTGTCGAAGTGGGTGGGGGAGACGGAGAAGAACATGGAGGCGGTGTTCCGCCAGGCGGAGGACAGCCACGCGGTCCTGCTCTTCGACGAGGCCGACGCCCTGTTCGGCAAGCGCGGCGAGGTCAAGCAGGGCACCGACCGGTACGCCAACCTGGAGGTCGGGTACCTGTTGCAGCGCCTGGAAGCGAGCGACGGCCTGATCATCCTGACGAGCAACCTGAAGGAGAACATCGACCCGGCCTTCACCCGGCGGTTCCACTTCGTGGTCCACTTCCCCCGCCCGAGCGTGGCGGAGCGCCGCCGCCTGTGGCACCTGGCGTTCCCACCGGAGGCGCCCTTGGCGCCGGACGTCGACGTGGATGTGCTGTGCCGCTTGGACATGACGGGCGCGGGCATCACCGCGGCGGCCCGCACGGCGGCACTGGCGGCCGCCGACGCGGGCAGCGCCGCCATCGGGATGCGCCACGTGGTGCGCGGCGTCTCCCGTCAGTTCCAGCGCGAGGCGCGGCTGTTCCGCCCGGCGGAGCTGGGCCGGTACGCTGAACTCCTGACGGACAACGGGAGTGCGCATGCCTGAACTGATGCCCCCGCAGACCAAACCCGCCGTCCCGGTCACGGCCCACGAGCTCCGCACGGCCGCGGCTTCGGACAAGGTGAAGCAGAAGCTCGTCCTGGTCCCTGCGGTGATCGGCAACGCACAGGCCGCGAAGACGGCGATGGACGGCAGTGCGAAGACGGTCCCGTCCCACCTGGCCTCGACGCTGGCGGCGGGCCAGGACCGCGTGGGCAACGCGGCGATGGCCGGCGCGGCGATGCGCGTGGTCCCGATGGCGGTCCCGAAGAAGGAAGCCTGCCCCGACTGCCGTTAAGGCCACCTTACGGGCGTCAGACGCCCGTAAGGTGGCCTTAACGGCATTGGGACTGCCTGCCTACTCGCCGGTGTCCGTTTCCAGCGCGGCCGCGCGCAAGGCGGCGGCCACGCGGGCGACCGGGTCCGGCAACGGACGCGGCAGGTGCGCGAGGAGCACGCGGCGCTGTTCCCCGGGCCCGCCCCGCACCGGGAGCACGCGCACCCCGGGCGGGGCCACTGAGCCGAGCGCGCCCGGCACCGTCGTGATGCCGCACCCGGCGGCCACCAGGTGCAGCTTGGCCAGCCAGTCGCGGGCGGTGTGCGCGATCTCCGGCCGCTCGTCCAGGCCCGGCCACACGCCCAGCACCCGGTCGTCGCCCGAACCCGCGATCCAGCGGCGGCCGCGCAGGTCGGCCACGTCGAGGTAGCCGCGGCGGGCGAGCGGGTCGTCGGCGGGCACCGCGACGCGGAGGCTGCGTTCGGCCAGCGTGTGCACGGTCAGCGCCGGCGTTTCGGTGTCCGGCGGGCGGAACGGCGGCGCCGAGGCCAGCAGGGCGACGTCCAGCGTGCCGGCGCGCAGTGCCCGGACCAGCGCCGGGGTGCCGCCTTCGCGGCTGAGGACGGTGATCGCCGGGTCGGTGCGCCGCAGGGCCGCCAGCGCCCGGGGGAGCAGCTCGGCGCCGGCGGTCGGGAACCAGCCCAGCCGGACCGTGGCCCGCTCGGCCGGCAGCCCGGCGAGTTCGCGCGCGGTGGCGTCGAGCTGGTCGACGACGCCGGTGACCCGCCGGAGCACGATCTGCCCGGCCGCGGTGAGCCGCACCCCGTCGTGACGGCGTTCCAGCAGCGGCGTGCCCGCCGCGCGTTCCAGCGCCGCGATCTGCCGCGAGACCGCGGACTGCGTGTACCCGAGCGCGGCAGCCGCGGCCGTGAGCGTTCCCCGCTCGGCGACCTCGCGGAACACCCGCAGCGCGGTCAGGGAAGCGTCGGAGAAGGCCATGACCGGTCAGAACCAGTGCAGGCAGTGCGGCGCGCGCTCGGTCCGGAAGAGGGCGTCGGCGACGGCGGCCGCCTCCGGGTCGTGGGCCTCGATGTGGCCGGCCCGCACCAGCGTGCTCGGGGTCGTGCCGCCGAGGTAGATCGACCCCAGGTCGCTCACGTCCAGGGACAGGCCGGGCTCGCGGTCGGTCGGCACGCACCCGGCCTTGCCGTCGCGGACGGTCAGCAGGTAGCGGCCGCGCTCGGCGAGGAACGGGTCGGTGACGTCGAGGACCAGCTCGCCGTCGGCGGACCAGCCACGGGTGGTCAGCGCGCGGGGGACGTCCAGCAGCCGGACCCAGAGCCAGTCCGTGTCCCCGCCGACCTCGGCGGCGCGGAAGTCACCGAGCTGCCAGCGCAGCGGGTGCCCGGGCGGGACGTGCTTGAGCACGACGTCGGTCACCAGGTCGTGCTCGAGCGCGAACCGCGCCAGTGCGGTGAAGACGGCGTCGTCGGTGGCGATGATCTCGTCGACGGTCAACGTGCGGGGCTCGCCGACCGCGTAGCTGGCGTACCCGTCCGCGACCCCGCCGGCGTCGCGGTGGACGGCGACGTACCGCTGCGCCGGGGCGATCGGGGGCTGCCCCGCGCCCGAGCTCCACCAGCGCGGCGGCCGCGACAGCGCGCCGGGCTGCGTGCGCCGGTAGCGGTCGTAGACCTCTTCCATGGTCCCGACGCACTCGGCACGCGGGCGCACCTCGACCGAGCCGGGCGCTTCGGCGCCGGCGCGGGACCGGGGGAGGGCCAGCCCGGCCTGGTGGCGCGGCACGGTCAGCCGCTGCGTGTAGGTCGCCGGCCCGTAGCCGAACCGGCGGTAGATAACGGCTTCGGAGGCCAGCAGCACCGAGAGGAACTCGCCGCGGGCGCGCAGGTCGCCGAGCTGGTGCCGCATCATCGCGCTGAGCACGCCCCGCCGCCGGTGCGAGGGCAGCACCCCGACGGCGGTCACCCCGGCGGCCGGGGCGAGGACCTCGCCGGGCAGGGTGAGCTCGAAGGTGTACGCGCCGGCGGTGCCGACGGGCTGCCCCGCCGGCGTCACGGCCAGCAGACTCCGGTCCATCTCGAGCGCCGACCACCAGACGCCGCCGTCTTCGCCGGGGGCTTCCGGGAAGCGGCCCAGCGCGGTGTGGAACGTGGTGACGAAGGCGTCGAGGTCCTGGTCGGTGGTGGGGCGGATCTCCATCGCGACAGTCCATCGCCGGGCCGAGGACGGGGCAAGCGATTTACCCGGAACGGGTCCGCGTCCGCAGCAGGCTGGCCCCCACCGCCGTCGCGAGGATCGCGGCCACCACGCCCAGCGACAGCGCCGTCGGGATCTTCCAGACCTCCAGCAGCAGCATCTTCACGCCCACCCAGACCAGCACCAGCGCCAGCCCGAACTTGAGGTAGACGAACCGGTGCATGACGTCGGCCAGCAGGAAGTACATCGCCCGCAGGCCGAGGACCGCGAAGGCGTTCGACGTGAAGACGAGGAAGGGTTCTTGCGTGACGGCGAAGATCGCCGGGATCGAGTCGACCGCGAAGACGACGTCGACGACCTCGATCAGCACCAGGACCGCGAGCAGCGGCGTCGCCACCCAGCGGCCGCCTTCGCGGACCAGGAACCTGGCGCCGTGGTGGCGATCGGTCGAGGGGACGACCCGGCGGAACGCGCGCAGCACGACGTTGCGCTCGTAGTCGACTTCCTGCTCGCGGTGCAGCGCCATGCGGAAGCCGGTGACGACGAGGAAAGCCCCGAAGACGTACAGGATCCACGCGAAGCTCGCGATCAGCGCCGAGCCCGCCGCGATGAACACCGCGCGGAACACGAGCGCGCCGAGTACCCCGTAGAACAGGACGCGGTGCTGGTGCTCGCGCGGGACGGCGAAGTACCCGAAGATGATCGCGAACACGAAGACGTTGTCGACCGCCAGCGACTTTTCGATGACGTAGCCCGCGAAGTACTGGCCCGCGAACTCCGCACCCCAGACCCACCAGACGACGGCGCCGAAGGCCAGCCCCAGCGCCACCCACACACCGGACCAGGCCAGGGCTTCGCGGACACCGACGACGTGCGCGCGGCGATGGGCGGCCAGGTCGACGGCGAGCATCGCCAGGATGACGCCGAGCACGGCGAGCCAGGCCCAAAAGGGGACGGTCATGCACACTCCTCCGGTTCGGTGCCGAACCAGAGGTCTCCCCGGCCACACGCGGTGACGCCGGCACCGGGCCGCACACGGGCAGCCGGACTGACGATGCCGGACCGGGCGGGTACTCCCCTCCGTGCCTCCAGAATGACGAACTGCAGTTCGTCTGTCAAGTTCGGACGTCTACTGTGGCCGGTATGGTTTCGTGGACGTTCCTGAGCAACCACGCGCACGTTCTGCTGTGCGTGGCCGCGGATCCCGACTCGACGCTGCACGCCATCGCCGCCCGGGTGGGCATCACGGAACGCGGGGTGCAGCTCGTCCTGCGCGACCTGATCGACGAGGGCTACCTCGAGCGCGAGCGGGTCGGCAGGCGCAACCACTACCGGATTCACCCGGAGGGCAGGCTGCGCCACCCGCTGGAGGCCCACCACCGGGTGGCCGACCTGGTCGCGGCGCTCGGCCTCGACGAGCGAGCCGCACCGGGACGCTGAAGGTCAGCCGACGGCCGGGCCGGTGGTTTCGCCGAGCACCAGCGAAGGGACCACGGGCTCCGGCTCGGCCGGCGGCAGCCCCTCCAGCCGGCCCACCGCCAGCTGCACCGCCCGCACGCCCAGCTCCCGCGCAGGGACGACCACCGCCGTGGGGCGGAGCCGCTGGTGGTCGGCCACACCGGCCGAGCACACCGCCACGACGGACACGTCCCCGGGCACCCGCAGCCCGCGCCGCCCCAGCTCGGCCAGGACCGGCGGGAGCACGGCTTCGTCGTGGACGACCAGCGCCGTCGGCCCGTCGCGGGTGAGCAGCTCGTCCAGGCAGCGCGGCACGTCCTCGGGTGCGCACGGGCGGGAAAGCGCTTCCAGGCGCCGGTGGACGGCGGCCTCGCGGAAGCCCGCCAGGTAGCGGAGCCGGTGCGGGGCCGACGGCGTCAGGTGCGCGATCGCGCGGTGGCCGAGACCGGCGAGGTGCGTCGCGCACGCCTGGCCGGCCGGCGCGAAGTCCACGGGGATGGCCGAAGGACCGCGGCCGATCAGCACCGCCGGGCTCCCCGAGGCGAGCAGGCCGGGGACGCGCGGGTCGTCGTCGCCCGCGTCCAGCACGATCACCGCGTCGGCCAGCGCGGCCGACGTCACCCGGTGCAGGCCCGCGGTGCCGGTGTCGTCGGTGACCAGGAGCAGGTCGAAGCCGAGTTCGCGGGCGGTGCCGGCGGCCGCGGCGAAGAACTCCATCGCCACGCCCAGGTGCCGGTCCAGCCCGACGGCGACCGCCAGCACGCCGGCCCGGGACGCGACCGACCCGCCGCGGCGCCGGTAGCCGAGGGTGCGGATGGTCTCCTCCACCCGCCGCCGCGTGGCCGCGGAGATCGTCCGCTTGCCGGTGATCACGTACGACACCGTGCTCGCCGAAACCCCGGCCGCGTTGGCCACGTCGGTGATCGTCACCGAGCCGCGGGGGTTCGTCATCGTCGGGGACCTTCGTGTGAGTTAGCGCTAACACCGAGCGGGGACGCTGACCATAATCGCGGGTGGAGCGGCTGGTCAAGCGGCGTTCGCCGGACGGTTGACCTCAAGTATGGTCGAGCTTCTACGCTCGCCGCATGACCGAGACGACGATCGTGCGGCGGCCGCCGAAGTCCCTGCTGGCGACGCTGCTGGCGGTCAGCACGATGACGATCATGGCCAGCGCCACGATCACCCCGGCCCTGCCGGGCATGGAGCGGCACTTCGCCGCCGAGCCCCACGCCCAGCTGCTCGTGCGCCTGGTGCTGACCCTGCCGGGACTGGCGATCATGGTCTCCGCGCCGCTGCTGGCCCGGCTCAGCGGCCGGACCGGCCGGGTGCGCGTGCTCGTCGCGTGCCTGCTGCTCTACATCGTGGGCGGCGGCTCCGGCCTGGTCCTCGACTCCCTGCCCGCGCTGCTCGCCGGCCGCGCGATCCTCGGCGTCGGCATCGCCGGCGTCATGACCACGGCGACCGCGCTGCTCGCGGACCACCACCCCGTCGCCGACCACGGCCGCGTGCTGGGCCTGCAGGGCGCCGCCATGGGATTCGGCGGGGTCGTCGCGCTGCTGCTGGGCGGCCTGCTGGCCGCGCTGAGCTGGCGCGGCCCGTTCGCCGTCTACCTGCTGGCCGTGCCGGTGCTGGTCCTGGTGCTCCGGTTCGTCCCCGAAGCGGACGCACCGCAGGCGGGCCCCGAAGACGCCCCGGCCGCGACGCCGTGGACGCCGCGGCTGCTCGGCTTGTACGCGGTCATGTTCCTCGGCGTGATCGTGTTCTACACCGTGCCGACGCAGGCACCGTTCTGGCTCGACCGGGTCGGCGGCGCGGGCCCGGCCGTGACCGGCGCGCTCATCGCCGCGGTGAACCTGGTGATGACCGTGGTCGGCCTGAACTTCCGGCGCCTGCGCGCCCGCTGGGACTTCCCGGTGCTGGCGGCCGCGGTGTTCGCCGCGTTCGCGGCCGGGCTGGCCGTCCTCGGCTCGGCGGGCGGGCTGGGCACCGCCGCGGCCGGGATGGTGGTGGTCGGCGTGGGGATCGGCCTGCTGAACCCGGTGGTCAACGGCTGGGTGGTCGCCTCGGTCGCCCCCGGCGCCCGCACCAAGGCCCTCGGCCTGCTCACGTCGGCGCTGTTCCTCGGCCAGTTCGCCTCCCCGCTGCTCGCCCAGCCGGTGATCGACGCGGCCGGGCTCGGGTGGACGTTCGGCTACGCCGGGATCCTCGCCGCCGTGGTCGCGGGCGTTATGGCCGGGGTGCTGCTGCGGCGCGCCGGCGCTGGGGCACGACGACGTACTTAGGGTCCTCGGTCGACGCGACCCCGGCCTCGAACACCCCGAACCGCTGCAGCGCGCTCCCGGCGAACAGCGCCGCGCCGGCGGCCGCGGACACCACGCGGCTGCGGTGCCCGGCGAGCGTGCCCAGCAGGCCCGCCGCGGTCAGCCGCTCCGACCACTTCCGCAGCCGGTGCGCCTTGCCCGTCGTGTAGGCCTCCGCGGTCAGGCCGAGGCGCTTCTCCAGCACCTTCGACGCCACCAGCTCGGTCACCGCGCCCATCGCGGCCAGCGCGCGGGCCGGGCCCGCCTCCTCGACCGGCACCAGCGCCATCGCGAAGCCGCCGGAGCTGGCCGCGGCCGAGCCGGCGAAGACGAACGGCAGCTGCGGATGGGCTTCGTGCCACGCCGGAACCGCCGTCTGCGACAGCAGCACCGCCGTGTACGACGCGACGGCCGGGGCGACGGCCGCCGACGCGAGCCCGGCCGGGCGGGCGGCCGCACTCGCGAGCTTGCCCGGCCACGACCCGGCGGGCAGCACCTCGGCGGCCGCCGCGACCCCCATCCCGGGCCCGAACGCGCTGAGGATCCACGTGCCGACGCTCATCGGCGACGTCGGTTTCGCCACCCGCAGCATGTGGTGGAACCGTTCCGGCCGGCCGAGGTCGGCGACCAGCAGGTAGACGCTGGCCAGCAGCGCCGCCAGCGACCCGGTGCGGCCCACCCGGCGCAGCCGCGGCCGCCCGGTCAGGTCGGCGCCCGCGGCCAGCAGCGACGTGCCCGCCGCGAGCCCGCCGGTGAACAGGTACGCCGGCACCTTCCACTCCCACACGGGCGGCTTGAGCACCGGACGCCCGTAGTACGACCGGAATTCGGCGTCCGGCACCACCAGCTCTTCGCGGGAGCGGCGCGGCTTGCGGTCGGTCATCGGCGGCGTCCTCCGAACGCGGCGACGGCGGCGGCGAGCAGCGCCGAGGCCGCCATCCCGGCGTACTTCCACATCGCGGGCAGTTCGCGGGTCGGCACCACCGGGTCCGGCGGCAGGCCGTAGACCTCGGGTTCGTCCAGCAGCAGGAAGAACGCGCCGGTGCCGCCGACGCCGTCGGCCGGGTCGTGCCCGTAGAGCCGGGCTTCGGGGACCCCGCGTTCGTGCAGCTGCTCGACGCGCCGGTCGGCCCGCTCGCGCAGCTCGTCGAGCTCGCCGAACTGGATGGAGTCGGTCGGGCACGCCTTGGCGCAGGCCGGTTCGAGGCCGTCGTGCAGCCGGTCGTAGCAGAGCGTGCACTTCTGCGCGCGCCCGTCGTCCGGCCGCCGGTCGATGACGCCGTACGGGCAGCCGGAAACGCAGTAGCCGCAGCCGTTGCAGATGTCCTGCTGCACCACGACCGAGCCGAACTCGGTGCGGAACAGCGCCCCGGTCGGGCAGACGTCCAGGCAGCCGGCGTGCGTGCAGTGCTTGCACACGTCCGACGCCATCAGCCAGCGGAAGTCGGTCCGGCCGTCGGCGCCGGTCTTCGCGCCCGGCAGGTCGAACGACGGCATGCCGAGGTCTTCGGGCGCGCCCGGCGGGGGAGCGGTGCCCGGTCCGCCCGGCGGGCGCGGCTGCTCGACGAAAGCCACGTGCCGCCACGTGTTCGCGCCGAGCGCGCCGGTGTTGTCGAACGACATCCCGAGCAGGTCCAGCCCGTCCTCGGGGACGGCGTTCCACTCCTTGCAGGCCACTTCGCAGGCCTTGCAGCCGATGCACACCGACGTGTCGGTGAAGAACCCGACCCGCGGCGGGTGCCCGGTGTGCCCGGCTTCCCCGGCGACGTCCGGCAGCGGGCCGGACAGCCGGTCCTCGACGCTCATGTGCCGTCCTCCTCGTGGCCGGGTTCGACGTGCCGGGTCTCGTGCGCCGTCGACACCCGCGTACCCGTTTCCGGCGTGATGCCCGCGCGCTCCCGGTAGTCGGCGAGGTACGCGGTCAGCGCGGCGCCGCGCGGGCGCTTCCCGGGCCGGACGTCGCAGGTGGCGACCTTGCTCTCCTGGATGAACACGTTCGGGTCCAGCACGACGCCGAACAGGTCGTTCACCACGTCGCCGGGCACCAGCCCGGAACCGCCCCAGTGGTAGGGCATCCACACCTGGTGCACGACCCGGTCCTGCACCCGCAGCGGCCGCATCCGGTCGGTCACGAAGACGCGCGCTTCGACGGCCGCCCGCGACGTGACGACGTGCGCCCAGCCCAGGTGCGCCAGCCCGCGCAGCTCCGCGAGTTCGGGGGAGACCTCGACGAACAGGTCCGGCTGCAGCTCCGAGAGGTAGGGCAGGGTCCGGCTCATCCCGCCCGCGGTGTGGTGCTCGGTCAGCCGGGCGGCGGTGAAGACGAACGGGAACACCTCGCCGTGCGGCTCGGGCGGCGACGGGTTCGACGGGTTGTCCCGGCGGCCGTACACCTTCCGCGCCGGGTTGCCCTGCTGGGCGTAGAAGGGGTTGCGGAACGGCGACTCGTGCGGCTCGTAGTGCGTCGGCAGCGGGCCGTCGGCCAGCCCGGACGGCGCGAACAGCCACGCCTTCCCGTCGGCCTGCATGACGAACGGGTCGTCGCCGCGCAGCGCGGCCGGGCCCACGGCGTCCGCCGGCGGGACGTAGTCCGGCGGCTTGGTCTTCTCGAAGTCGGGTACGTCGTGCCCGGTCCATTCACCGGCGTCGGCGTCCCACCAGACGAGGGCTTTGCGCTCGCTCCACGGCCGGCCCTGGGGATCGGCCGAGGCGCGGTTGTAGAGCACCCGCCGGTTGTACGGCCAGGCCCAGCCCCACTCGAGGGCGGTGTGGTCCTGTTCGGACCGGGGCTTGCGGCGGGCGGCCTGGTTGACGCCGCCGGCGTAGACGCCGCTGTAGATCCAGCAGCCGCTGGAGGTGCTGCCGTCGGCCTTGAGGTCGAGGTAGCCGCTGACGTCCTCGCCGGTGGTGAGGTCCTGGCCGCTGATCCGCCGCAGCACGTCTTCGGCCGACGGCTCGTCGCCGTGCACCGCGTAGTCCCAGGCGAGGTCGAGCAGCGGCCGGTCGCGCTCGTCGGCGGACCCGGCCAGCCGCTCCCGCAGCTTGCGGCCCAGGTGGTAGAAGAACCACAGCTCCGAGCGCTGGTCCCCGGCCGGTTCGACGGCCTTTTCGCGCCACTGCAGCAGGCGCTGGGTCTGGGTGAACGTCCCTTCCTTCTCGACGTGCGAGGCGGCGGGGAAGAAGAACACCTCGGTGCGGCACGTCTCCGGGGTGATCTCGCCGGTTTCGATCTCCGGCGCGTCCTTCCAGAAGGTGGCGCTTTCGATCATCGCCAGGTCGCGCACGACCAGCCAGTCCAGGTTGGCCATGCCGAGCCGCTGCAGCCTGCCGTGCGCGGACCCGACGGCCGGGTTCTGCCCGAGCAGGAAGTAGCCGGACACCTTGCCGTCGACCATGTCCATGACCGTGCGGTAGGTGCCGTGGTCGCCGTTGATCCGCGGCAGGTAGCCGTAGCAGAAGTCGTTGTCGGCGGTGGCTTTCTCGCCCCAGTACTCCTTGAGCAGCGACACGGTGTAGGCGTCGGCGTTGCGCCAGAACCCCTTCTGCTTGTCGCCGCTGACGGCGTCGAGGTAGTCGGCCAGCGTGCGCTGCGCCGGCGTGGGCATCGGCAGGTAGCCGGGCAGCAGGTTGAACAGCGTCGGGATGTCGGTCGAGCCCTGGATGCTGGCGTGCCCGCGCAGCGCGAACACGCCGCCGCCGGGCCGCCCGATGTTGCCCAGCAGCAATTGGATGATCGACCCTGCGCGGATGTACTGCGCGCCGACGCTGTGCTGCGTCCAGCCCACGCTGTAGACGAGCGCGGCGGTCCGGTCCCGGCCCGAGTTGCTCGTCCAGGCGTCGCAGACCCGCTGGAAGAGCTCCTTCGGCGTCCCGCAGGTCGCCTCGACCATTTCCGGGGTGTAGCGGGCGAAGTGGCGCTTGAGGATCTGGAACACGCACCGCGGGTGCTGCAGCGTGGGGTCGGCGGCGATCTCCTCGCTGCCGCCTTCGACCACCGGCCCGCCGGAGCCGTGCTGGTCCGAGGGCGAGG
This sequence comes from Amycolatopsis eburnea, assembly GCF_003937945.1. Taxonomy (GTDB): domain Bacteria; phylum Actinomycetota; class Actinomycetes; order Mycobacteriales; family Pseudonocardiaceae; genus Amycolatopsis; species Amycolatopsis eburnea. The sequence continues at coordinate 7,257 of NZ_RSEC01000053.1, read as the reverse complement.
TCTCCTTCCCGTGCCCGGTGTCCTGCGGCCGGATGTCCTCGTAGTGCCAGGTCGCCGGGTCGTAGGCGGCTTTGGCCTCGTCGTAGCCGCTGAAGAGGCCGTCGAGGTCCTCGGTGTCCCGGTAGTCCTCGTGCACCAGGAAGGACGCGTTCGTGTAGGCGACGACGTATTCGCGGAAGTCCAGGTCGTTGCTCAGGATGTGGTTGATCACCCCGCCGAGGAACGCGATGTCCGTCCCGGCCCGCAGCGGCACGTGGGCGTCGGCGAGCGCGCTCGTCCGGGTGAAGCGCGGGTCGACGTGCAGCACCTGCGCACCACGAGCTTTCGCTTCCATCACCCACTGGAACCCGACCGGGTGCGCCTCGGCCATGTTGGAGCCCATGATGATGACGCAGTCGGCGTTCTGCAGGTCCTGCTGGTAGTCCGTCGCGCCACCGCGACCGAAGGAAGTCCCCAGACCGGGAACGGTGGCGGAGTGTCAAATACGCGCCTGGTTTTCGATCTGGATCGCGCCGAGCGCGGTGAAGAGCTTCTTGATCAGGTAGTTCTCTTCGTTGTCCAGGGTCGCGCCACCGAGGCTGGCGATGCCCATCGTCCGCCGCAGCGGCGCGCCGTGCTCGTCGGTGTCCTGCCACCCCTTGCGCCGGGCGTCGAGCACCCGGTCGGCGACCATGTCGAGCGCGGTCTCGAGATCGAGCTCGGTCCACTCGGTGGCGTAGGGCGCGCGGTACCGGACCTTCCGCTCCCGCTGCGGCCCGGTGACCAGCTGCGTGCTGGCCGACCCCTTCGGGCAAAGCCGCCCGCGCGAGATGGGGCTGTCGGGATCGCCTTCGATCTGGACGACCTTCTCGTCCTTGACGAACACCTGCTGCCCGCACCCGACGGCGCAGTAGGGGCAGACGGATTTCGCGACCCGGTCGGCGCTCGCGGTCCGCGGCGCTAGGGCGGCGGACCGCGAGGACTCGGCGGCCTTGCCCCGGCCGAGCGGATCGGTGCCGGTGAGCTGGCGGTACACGGGCCAGGATTCGAGCCAGTGCCGTGGTCCCATGTCACCTCCCGCTCCGCTTCGCTGCCGGGCTACCCCTGTGGAGCCGAGCGTAAACCGGCTCGGCGGGACCGGCGACCGGACGATGTCTTGAATGAGTCATTCAGGACCTCCGAAGACCTGAATGACTCATTCAAGACGTCAGCGAAGCCGCCGAGCGAGCCGCCGCGGCTGTGCCGGACCCTCGTCCGGGACGTCAGGGTCTCGACAAAGTCGCGCAGCCCGGCCGATCCCCGCGGCGCCGGGCAGGCCACGGCCCAGGCGGGGGCGACCGGTCACCCGCTCGCCGCCGCGACTTCACCGGGCCCTGGCCCGGGACGTAGTGAACGACCCTTTCACCTCGCCAGACGACATGAACGACCCTTTCATGACATCGCCGGCCACGCTCCGACCCCGACCCGCTCAAGTCGAAAACGGCGACGAAGCGCCCTCCGCCCGGGTCCGCCCCCGTCGTCCGCCCGCGGCCAGCGGCTGGGCGACGTCCTCCAGCGACTTCCCCTCCGCGTCCACGGCCAGGAACCGCGCGACCAGCCCGCCCGCGACCATGACCGCCGCGCCGAGCAGGTAGCCGATGAAGAGGCGGACCGGGTGGTCGCCGGTGCCGATGAGGGCGCCGTAGATGACCGGGCCCAGCGCGCCGAAGCACTGGGCGATCGCGAAGAACACCGCGATCGCCTTCGCCCGGACTTCGAGGGGGAAGATCTCGCTCACCGTCAGGTAACCCGCGCTGGCGCCCGCGGAGGCGAAGAAGAAGATCACGCACCACGCGATCGTCTGCGTGATCGCGTTGAGCGCACCGGCGTAGAACAGCACCGCGGTGACGGCCAGCAGCACGCCCGAAACGACGTACGTGCCCGAGATCATCCGGCGCCGGCCGAGGGTGTCGAACAGGTGCCCGATGGTGAACGGCCCGACCAGGTTGCCCACCGCGAACGCGATCAGGTAGATCGGCGTGGCCGCCGAGGACACGCCGTAGAACTTGCCGAGCACCAGTGTGTAGGTGAAGAAGATCGCGTTGTACAGGAACGACTGGCTGATCATCAGCGACGCGCCGAGGACCGCGCGCGACGGGTACTCGCGGAACAGCACCCTGGCCAGCGCGACGTAGCCGATCTGCTCGGCGGGCGTCACCTCGATGGCCTTCTTCTCGTCGACCGGCGGCAGGTCCCGGCCCGCGTGCTCGACCTCGCGCTCGATCCGCGCGATCGACTCCTCGGCGGCCTCGGTCCGGCCGTGCATGATCTGCCAGCGCGGGCTTTCCGGCAGGTGGCGCCGCACCAGCAGGATCACCAGCCCGAGCACCGGGCCGATCAGGAAGCCGAGCCGCCAGCCCAGCGACAGGTCCACCTGGTTGAGCAGGATGTACGTGCCGATGGTGCCGAGCACGGCCCCGGCCCAGTACGTCCCGTTGACGGCGATGTCGACCCGGCCCCGGAAGCGGGCCGGGATCAGTTCGTCGATGGCGGAGTTGATCGCCGCGTACTCGCCGCCGATCCCCATCCCGGCGACGAACCGGGTGGCGTACAGGAAGACCACCCAGCCCGCGCCGTTGCCGAGGGTCAGCGCCGTCAGGCCGCTGCCGGCCAGGTAGACGGCGAGGGTGAGCATGAACAGGTTCCGGCGGCCCAGCTTGTCGGAGAGACTGCCGAAGAACAGCGCCCCGACCACCTCGCCCGCCAGGTAGACCGTCGCGAGCAGCCCGACCGCCGTCGACGACATGTGCAGCGTCTCGGGGCTGGTCAGGGTGTCGGCGACCGCGCTGGCCACGGTGATCTCGAGGCCGTCGAGGATCCAGGCCACCCCGAGCGCGACGACCATCCGGGTGTGGAACCGCGACCAGGGCAGCCGGTCGATGCGCGCCGGGATCAGCGTCCGCACCCCGGACGACGCCGGTGTTGCCGCCATGACGACCTCCTCGAGTGCCGGCCCCCGGGCGGGGCTTCCCCGGGCCGTCACCCGCGAAACACGCGTCTCAGCGGTCGTACGCGCTCAGCGCTTGAGCTTCGCGTACACGATGACGTTGTCGAGGTAGTTGCGGTTCGCCGCGTCGTACCGGCCGCCGCAGGTGATGAGGCGCAGTTCCGGGTCGGTCGTGTCGCCGTAGACGGCTTCGGTCGGGAACTCCTTCTTGGCGATCTGCTCGACCTTCGTCACCGCGAACGTCAGCCGTCCGCCGTCTTCGCGGTCGACGTGCACCTCTTCACCCGGCTTCAGTTCGTGCAGCCGCCAGAAGATGCCCTTCCGGTGGTCGCCGTCGATGTGCCCGAGGATGACCGCCGGCCCGGCCTCGCCCGGCGTGGGGCCGTACTCGTACCAGCCGGCCTGCAGCGGCTGGTCGACCGGCGGCACCTCGACCGTCCGGTCGGGGTTGAGCCCGAGCGACACCAGCGACGACTTCGCGTCGATGGCCGGGACGTCGAGCGCGGTCGGCAGCGACCGGGCGACCGTGGCGGCGGGAACCGCGCTCGGCGGTGGCGCGGCGGGGGTGGTCTGGGCCCCGCATCCCGCCAGCAGCAGGGAAAGGAGGCCGATCAGCAGCGCGCGGCGGGGCATCGTCAGCCCTCCGCCGCGAGGCTGCCGTCGCCGGTCTGCGGGGCGCCGGCGGGCACGACGACGACCTGGCCCGGCCCCGGCCGCGGCGGCGCCTGGGGCGCGTGCTCCTTGGACGGGCCGCAGGTGACCGACGCGAGCTTGACGTCGCCGCTGCCGAGCCGCTTGGCGTCGCCGTCGAGGAGCTTGACGTGCAGCGCGGTGATTTCGAGGCCGCCGTCGTAGCGCTGGACCTGCTCGTTGACGATCACCTCGGCCACCCCGGGGATCCCGAGGCGCTGGTTCGGCCCGGTGGCGGCGGGCAGCGTCCCGAGCCGCCCGAGGTTGACGCCGGCGAGGTCGCTGCTGCCGGTGACGTGCCCGTCGGCCGAGGCGCAGCGTGCGCTGATCACCCGGATCGACGGCACCCGCCCGGCGACCGGCGCGAGCAGCGGCAGGGTCGCCTCGGCGACGCTCGCCTTGGCGGCCACGGTGCCGTCGCCGGTCACGACGGAACTGCTGATCGCCTTCGCCGTGACGAGGCCCTTGAGCGGCACGTCGGCGACGCTCGCCGAAGCCGGCCCGGTGCTGCTCGACGCGGCGAGCTGCCCGGTCTCGACGGTGATCCCCTTGTCGCCGGTGAGCACACCGGGCAGCACGGAAACCGAAGCGGAGGCCCCGAACGCGGACCCGGTGACGGCGTCGCCGGCGGCCGAGACGCCGGCGGATCCCGCGAGGAGGGCGGCCGTGATCCCGGCCAGGCTCCCGGCTCGGAGCAGGGTGGTGCGCATGAAGAAGTCCTTTCACCGCAAAGGAAAAACGGGGGGAAGCGGCGCCGGTCAGAGTTCGGCCCGCTGGGGAAGCCCGGCCACGCTATCAAAATCGCTACGCGCGGCAAGGATTTCGCCGCGCGACCGGAGCCGGGGCACTGCGCGAAAAGTGATCACCGCCGGGCCGGCCACCTTGTCGTGGTGCTCGGGCCGGGGGAGCGGCCGCGAATTGCGGACGGGCAGTAGTGCCCATTGCGACATTCGAGGCGATCGGTCGCCGGATCCGACACGGATGAGTGATTACCTGGACGAGTGCTGGCGAGCACGGACGGTGATGTGACCACCACGGCCCCGGGCGCCCGCGCCGGACCGGCCTATGGTCGGTGCATGGAGCTGCGGCAGGTCGAGCACTTCCTCGCGGTGGTGCGGAGCGGGAGTTTCACGGCCGCGGCGCAGGAGGTGCACGTGGTGCAGTCGGCGCTGAGCGCGTCGATCCGGAAGCTCGAGGGCGAACTGGGCGCCTCGCTGTTCGACCGCACCACCCGCCGCGTCACGCTGACCGAAGCGGGCCGGGCGCTGCTCCCGCTGGCACACCGCATCGTCGCGGACGTCGCGGCCGCCCGCGGCGAGGTGGCCGCGGTGAGCGGCCTGACGCGCGGGCGGGTGTCGATCGGCACGATCCAGACGTTGACGGTCGTGGACCTGCCGTCGAAGCTCGGCGAGTTCCGGCTCCGCTACCCGGGTGTCCGCATCCACGTCCGCGAGAGCACGGTCTTCGACCTGACGGCGGGCATCGCCGACGGCGAGCTGGACCTGAGCTTCCTGGCCGTGCCGGAGCCGCTGGCGGCCGATCTGTTCAGCTTCGCGAGCTGGAGCCAGGACCTGGTCCTGCTGTGCCGTCCGGGCCACCGGCTCGCGGGCCGCGACCGGATCCCGCTGGCGGAGCTGGCCGACGAGCCGTTCGTGGGCTTCAGCGGCAGCGGCATCGAGGTGATGATCGCCCGCCGGTTCGCCGACGCGGGTGTCCGCAGGCAGCGGGTCTGCGAGGCGACCCACATGCCCCTGCTCGTCGACCTGGTGGCGGCGGGCCTCGGCGTTTCGATCGTCCCTCGCCCGGTGGCGGAGAAGTCGGGGCTGCCGTACGCGCCGCTCGCGGAGCCGGGCTTCAGCCGCTCGATCCACCTGGCCGGCCGCGGCCCCCGGCCGGCGAACCCGGCCGCGCGGGCCCTGCTGGCGCACCTGCTGGACGGGCCGTCAGCGCTCGCGGACGGGCACGAAGAGCAACCCGAACCCGGCCAGCACGAGGGCCATCGCGACGGTGGTCAGGCCCGTTAGGGCGGTCACCGCGCCGAGCGCGAGGGCCCGGATCGCGAGGCGTCGCAGCAGGCGGGTCAGGTCGGTCGCTTCGGAACGCTGCATGCTCCGAGTGTTCGCCCGGACGGCGCGGCGGTCCAGCGCACAGGATCGCTGGGACCCAGCTGCGGAATCGCTGAATCCCGCCGCCGTAGCATCGTGCCATGGGAACCGGTTCGTTCTGGTGGGATCTGCTGATCGCCATCGCCGGCGCGCTGGTGCTCGCGTGGCTCGCCCTCGTCGTCGCGCTGCTCGTCGCCCGCCCGCGGGGAGGGCAGCTCAAGGAAGCCCTCCGCCTGCTCCCGGACCTGCTGCGGCTCCTCCGGCGGCTCGCGGCGGACAAGACCCTGCCCCGCGGCGTGCGGGTCCGGCTCGGCCTGCTGCTGGCCTACCTCGCGCTGCCGATCGACCTGGTCCCGGACTTCATCCCGGTGCTCGGCTACGCCGACGACGCCATCATCGTCGCGGCGGTGCTGCGGAGCGTCGTCCGGCGGGCGGGGCTCGACGCCGTCCGGAAGCACTGGCCCGGCTCCGACGACGGGTTCGCCGCCCTCGCCCGCCTCACCGGGATGAACTTGCCTTGACGTTCGCGTGAAGGTCTACCTTCGCGGCGTGGAGTTCGGAATCAGTTACAGCACACCCTTTTTCGGCGCCGACCCGGAAACGCTCCTGGGCTTCGCCCGGGACGCGGAGGAGTTCGGGTTCGAGTCGTTCTACCTGCCGGAGCACGTCGCGCTGTACCCGGGCGCGAAGATCGGGGAGGTGGCACTGCCGCCGTCGCTGCCGTACGCGGACCCGTTGGAGTGCTTGAGTTTCGTGGCCGCCGGGACAAGGCGCATCCTGCTGGGCACGGGTGTCCTGCTGCTGCCGTACCACCACCCGGTGACACTGGCCAAGCGCCTCGCCACGATCGACGTCCTGTCCGGCGGCCGCATGCGGTTGCTGACGGTGGGCGTGGGCGCACTGCCCGGCGAGGCCCGCGCGGTCGGCGTCGACTTCGCGAGCCGGGGCCGGCGGGCGGACGAGGCGATCGACATCCTGCGCGCGTTGTGGGCGGGCGACGAGTCGGGGGTCGGTTTCGCCGGTGAGTTCCACCGCTTCGAGGACGCGTGCGTGTACCCGAAACCGTTGGGGGAGCTGCCGATCCACGTCGGCGGGTCCAGTGCGGCCGCGGCGCGGCGGGCCGGGTTGCGGGGGGATGGGTACTTTCCTGGTGGGAGGCTGACGGCGGAGGAGCGTCGCCGGCAGTTCGCGCTCGTCCGGACGACGGCGATCGCGGCGGGGCGTGATCCGGATCGGGTGCAGTACACGCGGTGGGGGTCTCTCGACATGTCGCCGGAGGATGTCGAAACGCTGGCCGCGGAAGGGGTTACGCGGATTGTCATCAGTCCTGGCGACGCCGATCCCGGGCGGCGGCGGGATGCGTTGGGGGCGTTCGCTGCGCAGATGTCATTGACTACCTGATCGGTAACTGTTCAGGTCGTTTCCGGGCTGTGAGTGGCCATGTGGGATGATCTTGCTTGTGGGGGAAGGTGTTCGCCCGTCGTATGACGAGCTGGC
>NZ_RSEC01000052.1 GCF_003937945.1 Amycolatopsis eburnea | reverse complement strand
AAAGTGATATCCGGTATTAGACCTCGTTTCCAAGGCTTATCCCAGAGTGCAGGGCAGATTACCCACGTGTTACTCACCCGTTCGCCACTCATCCACACCCGAAGGTGCTTCAGCGTTCGACTTGCATGTGTTAAGCACGCCGCCAGCGTTCGTCCTGAGCCAGGATCAAACTCTCCAACAATGAACAGTTCAATCGAGGCAAAATACTTGCTCTCAAAGGAAACCCCGACGAGGGG
>NZ_RSEC01000051.1 GCF_003937945.1 Amycolatopsis eburnea | reverse complement strand
GAGCATTCCGAGGCGCTCTCGGGTGCGGCGACGGTGGCCGGGGCGATCAGCACGGTCACGATGATCATGGGCCAGGTCGTGTCGTTCGTCCGCGAGACGGTCCGGCAGCTGATCGCGGACCTGGTCGGCAAGCTGATCGCGTGGGTGATGGAGGAGGTCTTCTCCCTCGGTTTCGGCACCCCGGTGGTGGTCGCCCAGGCCTCGGCGGCGATCGCGAAGTGGGGCAAGAAGATCGGGGAGCTGCTGAAGAAGCTCACCGACACCATCCGGAAGGTGTCGCCGCTGCTGTCGAAGCTGGT
>NZ_RSEC01000050.1 GCF_003937945.1 Amycolatopsis eburnea | reverse complement strand
AAACTACCCATCAGGCACTGTCCCTGAACCAGATCATGGCCCGAGGTTCAGATTCCCAATTCGACCAGAGTGGTATTTCAACAACGACTCCACACCCACTAGCGTGAGCGCTTCACAGTCTCCCACCTATCCTACACAAGCCGAACCGAAAACCAATACCAAACTATAGTAAAGGTCCCGGGGTCTTTCCGTCCTGCCGCGC
>NZ_RSEC01000049.1 GCF_003937945.1 Amycolatopsis eburnea | reverse complement strand
CCGCCCGCGAGGGTGAAGGTGATGTAGCCGCCCTGGAAGTCGCTGCGGTACACCCCGTTCACCACGTACTCGTCCGACGTCGGGTAGCGCAGGTACGACCGCTCCCACCCGAGCGCCGCCCAGCGCTTGCGGATCTCGCCCTTCACCGCGTGCGCGCCGGTCGCCACCGTGTAGTAGATCGAGTGGCCGAGGCTGAAGTGGTTGTACCGGCCGAT
>NZ_RSEC01000048.1 GCF_003937945.1 Amycolatopsis eburnea | reverse complement strand
CCCGGTCCCATTCCGAACCCGGAAGCTAAGCCTGACAGCGCCGATGGTACTGCAATCGAAGGGTTGTGGGAGAGTAGGACACCGCCGAACTTACTTGAGGAAGGCCCCGGTCGAGAACCTCTCGGTTCTCCCGGGGCCTTTCTTCATGCCCGCGTCACGGGCCGCCGGCGCAGCGGCGAGGACAGCACCAACGACGTGGTCGTCTCCCCGTAGCGCTGCACCCGCTCGACGAGTTCCTCCAGCTCGCCCGTGCTCCGGCACAGCACCCGCAGGATCCAGCACTCGTCACCGGTGATGTGGTCCGCCGCGACCACCTGGGGCAGCGGCAGGATCGCCGTCCGGAACCGCGGGGTGTCCAGGCTCCGCACGCGGGCGCGTACCAGCGCCTCGATCGGCAGGCCCAGCTTCGTCGTGTCGATGTGCGCCGCGTAGCCGGTGATCACGCCGCGCTCCTCGAGCCGGCGCACCCGCTCCGTCACGGCCGAGCCCGACAGCGACACCCGGCGGCCCAGCTCCGAAAAGCTCAGCCTGCCGTCGGACTGGAGCAGCTCCAGCAGGTGCCAATCGACGTCGTCGAGGTCCACCGCGATACTCCCGGGTTCGTGCGGCCAGAACGCGGAAATCCCCGGCGCACCGGGGTTCCCGCCCCGATTCTCCCCTGTGCCCGCGCCCGCCGGACCAGCAGGATTCTCTTCATGACACGCACACTCGACGTCCCCGCCCCGGCGCCCGAACTCGCCACCGCCTACTTCGGCGCCGAACTTGCCTTCGAGGTCGACCCCGACGACCTCGTCCGCGACCTCGAGGCCGGCCACACCGACGGCTACGTGATCGTCGAGACGCGCGCGCCCGAGGCGTTCGCCCAGGCGCGCATCCCGGGCGCCGTCAACCTGCCCTACTGCGACCTCACCGCCGAAAGCACGAAGCACCTCGACCGGGACGTCGTCTACGTCTGCTACTGCGAGAGCACCAACTGCAACGCCGCCACCAAAGGCGCGCTCAAGCTGGCGCAGCTCGGATTCCGGGTGAAGCGGCTCTCCGGCGGCATCACGAGCTGGATCGCGGCCGGCTACCCGGTGGAGGGCGCCGCCGAAGCCACCCCGGCCCCCGGGATCCGCTGCGCCTGCTGACCTACCCTGGAAACCGTGACACGACTGCTGATCATCCAGCCGGACTCGTCGGATCCGCTCGGTCCCCTCGGTGACTGGCTGACCGAAGCCGGCGCGGAACTCGACGTCCGGCTGCCGCCGCGGGACGAGCTGCCGGCGGACCTCGACGGCTACCGGGGTGTCGTCTGCCTCGGCGGCGGCATGGGCGCGGAGGACGACGCGAAGCACCCGTGGCTCGCCGAGGTGCGACGGCTGCTTTCCCGGGCCGCGACGAAGCAGCTGCCCACGCTCGGGATCTGCCTCGGCGCGCAGCTGCTGGCCGTCGCGACCGGTGGCCGCGTCGAAGCCGGGGTGGACGGGCCCGAGGTCGGCCCGCACCTGGTCGCCAAGAAGGACGCGGCGTGGACCGATCCGCTCTTCGCCGACCTGCCGTTGATGCAGGACGTCCTGCAGTTCCACAGCGACGCGATCACCCGGCTCCCGCCCGGCGCCGAACTGCTCGCGTCCGCGCCGCGCTACGCGAACCAGGCGTTCCGGTTCGGCCGTTGTGTCTACGGCGTCCAGTTCCACATCGAGACGACACCCGCTGTCGTCGAGAGCTGGGCCGCGGAAAGCCCGCAGGAGGCGGAATTCGCTCGTCCGGGCTCACTCGAGCACGACGCGCTGACCACAGTGCACACCGACATCGCCGAAACCTGGCGGCCGTTCGCGCAGCGGTTCGTCCGGTTGGCCGCCGGTGACCTCGAACCCGCCGCCGAGAGTCAACGCACGTTACCGCTGGCTTAACGGCGGATGTCACAAACAGCTACGGCCTGTTAACGCCAGGCGTCACCCGTCAGGTACCTTGCGGGAAGAGTCCCCACAAGGGCGTTCGGAGGTCGGGGTGGAGCCCTCGTTGCTGGTCGTGATCGTCGTCGTCACGGCCCTCGTATTCGATTTCACGAACGGGTTCCACGACACCGCGAACTCGATGGCGACGTCGATCGCCACCGGCGCGCTCCGGCCGCGGGTGGCCGTCGCGATCTCCGCGGTGCTGAACCTGGTCGGCGCGTTCCTGTCGGTGGAGGTCGCCAAGACGATCTCCAGCGGCCTGGTCGACGACACGAAGATCGGCCCGTCGATCGTCTTCGGCGGGCTGATCGGCGCGATCGTCTGGAACCTCGTGACGTGGTTCGTCGGGCTGCCGTCGAGTTCGTCGCACGCGCTGTTCGGCGGCCTGATCGGCGCCACCTGGGTTTCGGCGGGCGCCGGCTCGGTCCACTTCGGAAAGATCGTCGAGAAGGTCCTCGTCCCCGCGGCGGCCAGCCCGGTGATCGCCGGCCTCGTCGCGATGGTCGCGACCTACCTGGTCTACCGGTTCCTGGTCCGGGGCCGCCCGGCCACGCGCGGGTTCAAGGTCGGCCAGATCGTCTCGGCGTCCCTCGTCTCGCTCGCGCACGGCACCAACGACGCGCAGAAGACGATGGGCGTCATCACGCTCACGCTCGTCAGCGCCGGCAGCCTCCCGTCGGGGGCGTCGCCGCCGGTCTGGGTGATCGTCAGCGCCGCGTGCGCCCTCGCGGCCGGCACCTACCTCGGCGGCTGGCGCATCACCCACACCCTCGGCAAGGGCCTGACCGACATCGAGGGCCCGCAGGGCTTCGCCGCCCAGACGAGCTCGGCACTGGTCATCCTGATCTCCTCCCGACTGGGCTTCCCGCTGTCGACGACGCACGTGTGCTCGGGCGGCATCGTCGGCTCCGGCGTCGGACGGCGGGAAGCGCCGGTCCGCTGGCGGATGGCGGGCCGGATGGTCGTCGCGTGGCTGTTCACGCTGCCCGCGGCCGCGATCGTCGGCGCGATCTCCGGCAAGATCGCCTCGCTCGGCAACGCGGGCACCATCTCCGTCGGCGTCGTCGGGCTCGGCGTGGGCATCGGCATCTACGTCCTCTCGCGGCGCAACCCCGTCGGCGCGCACAGCTTCCAGGTGCCGGAGCCGACGCCCGCCGGAACCGAACCGGGCCGCCTGGCCGCCTGACCCGGGTTCCCCGGCTACGGTGGTCGGTGATGGCAGACCGCGCGCGAACGACCGCTTCGGCGGCGAGGTACGGCTTCACCGATCCCCGTGCCGAGGGCCAGTTGCGCGCGGCCGGCTGGTGGGACGACGCCGGCCCGGTCGCGCCGGCCACCGACGTGCTCGCGGCGCTGTCCCGCACCGCCGACCCGGACCTCGCGCTGCGCGGCCTGGACCGCATCCGCGAAGCCGACGACGTCGAATGGACCCGGCTCGAAGAGCGGCTGCGCGCCCACCGGACGTTCCGCGGGCGGCTCCTCGGCGTGCTGGGCACGTCGAGCGCGCTCGCCGACTTCCTCGCCGCGAACCCGGACCGGTGGCACGCGCTCACCGGCGACAAGTGCACCGATTCCGCCTGCTACCGCGAAGTCCTGCGCTCGGCGCTGCTGCGCGACGACGGCTCGGTGCTGACCGGGCTCGAGGCCGAGCAGGCCCTCAAGATCGCCTACCGCGGCCAGCTGCTCGGCATCGCCGCCGCCGACCTGGGCCACCTCGTCGAAGCCGGGCTCGAGCACCCGCGCTACGCGGAGGTCGCGGCCCAGCTGACCGAGCTCGCGGAGGCCGCGCTGGCCGCCGGGCTGGTGGTCGCCGAGGCCGAAATCGGGAAGCCTGCCGAGGGCACGCTCGCGGTGATCGCCATGGGCAAGTGCGGTGGCCGGGAGCTCAACTACGTCAGCGACGTCGACGTCATCTTCGCCGGCGACGGCGATCTCGGCGTGGCCACCCGGCTGGCGAGCACGATGATGCGCGTCGTCGGCAAGGCGTGCTTCGAGGTCGACGCGGCGTTGCGCCCCGAAGGCAAGGCGGGCGCGCTGGTCCGCACGGTGGAAAGCCATCACGGCTACTACCAGAAGTGGGCCAAGACCTGGGAGTTCCAGGCACTGCTCAAGGCGCGCCCGGTGGCCGGCGACGCCGAGCTCGGCCGCCAGTACGCGGAGATGGTCGCGCCGCTCGTGTGGTCCGCGGCCGACCGGGACAACTTCGTCGGCGAGGTGCAGCAGATGCGCCGCCGCGTCGAGGGGCACGTGCCGTCCGAGCACGCCGAGCGGGAGCTGAAGCTCGGCCGCGGCGGCCTGCGTGACGTCGAGTTCGCCGTCCAGCTGCTGCAGCTCGTGCACGGCCGGGTCGACGCGGACCTGCGCTCGCCGTCCACGATGGACGCGCTCGCGGCGCTCGGCGAAGGCGGTTACGTCGGCCGCCAGGACGCCGCCGAGCTGGGCGCGTCGTACGAGTTCCTGCGGATGCTCGAACACCGCCTGCAGCTGCGGCGGCTGCGCCGGACGCACCTGTTCCCGGCGGCGTCGGACACCGACGAGCTGCGGATCCTCGCCCGCGCCAGCGGCATCAAGCCGGCCGGCGGCAAGAGCCCCGGCGACGCGCTGCTCGCGGAGTTCCGGCGGCAGGGCCAGAGCATCCGGCGCCTGCACGAGAAGATCTTCTACCGGCCGCTGCTGCAGTCGGTCGCGAACGTGCCGACCGAGGCGCTGCGCCTGACCACCAAGCAGGCCGCCAGCCGGCTCGCGGCGCTCGGCTACACCGCGCCCGACGGGGCGCTGCAGCACATCAAGGCACTCACCGCGGGCGTCTCGCGCCGCGCCGCGATCCAGCAGGCGCTGCTGCCGGTGCTGCTCGACCTGCTCGCCGACACGCCCGATCCCGACGGCGGGCTGCTGTCGTACCGCAAGGTGTCGGAGGCGCTCGAAGACACCCCGTGGTACCTGCGGGTGCTGCGGGACGAGGGCACGGTCGTCGAGAACCTGGCGCTGCTGCTCGGCACGTCACGGCTGGTGCCGGACCTGCTGGTCCGCGCCCCCGAGGTGCTGCGCCTGCTCGGCGACCCGGCCCGCCTGCTGGGCCGCACGCCCGCCGAGGTCGCGACGTCGCTGCGGGCCACCGTCCGCCGTCAGCCCGGGGTGAACGCCGCCGTGGCCGCCGCGCGCTCGCTGCGCCGGCACGAACTGCTGCGCGTCGCCTGCGCGGACCTGCTCGGGCTGCTCGACGTCCCCGCGGTCTGCGAAGCGCTCTCCAGCGTCTGGGTGGCCGTGCTGCAGGGCGCGCTGGCGGCGGCGTTCCGCCAGCGCCAGGCCGAGCTGGGCAAGACCCCGGCGCGCATCGCCGTCATCGGGATGGGGCGCCTCGGCGGCGCCGAACTCGGCTACGGCTCCGACGCCGACGTCCTCTTCGTGTGCGAGCCGTCCGAAGGGGTCTCGGACGCCGACGCGGTGAAGTTCGCTTCGTCGGTGGCGGAGAGCGTCCGCAAGATGCTGGGCGCGCCGAGCCCCGACCCGGCCCTGGTCGTCGATGCCGACCTGCGGCCCGAGGGCCGGAGCGGCCCGCTGGTGCGCACACTGGAGTCCTACCGCGCGTACTACGCCCGCTGGGGCGAGGTCTGGGAGGCGCAGGCGCTGCTGCGCGCCCGGTTCGTCGCGGGCGACGACGAGCTCGGCGAGCGGTTCATCGCGCTGATCGACCCGATCCGCTACCCGGAGAACGGCCTGGACGCGACGCAGGCGCGCGAAATCCGCCGCATCAAGGCGCGCGTGGAGACCGAGCGGATGCCCCGCGGCGCGGACCCGACGCGCCACACGAAGCTGGGCCGGGGCGGCCTCGCCGACGTCGAGTGGACGGTCCAGCTCCTCCAGCTCCAGCACGCGCACGAGGTACCGGGCCTGCGGACGACGTCGACGCTGGACGCGCTGGCGGTGCTGCCGGCGGCGGGCCTGGCGGAGGAGTCCGAGGCGGAGTCGCTGCGCGAGGCGTGGCTGCTGGCGACCCGGGTCCGCAACGCGGGGATGCTGGTCCGCGGCAAGGCGGTCGACGAGGTCCCGGGCTCGGGCCGCGACCTGACGGCGGTGGCCAGCGTGCTCGGCCACCCGGCGACGGACGACCCCGGCGGCTTCCTCGACACCTACCGCCGCATCACGCGGCGGGCGCACACCGTGGTGGAGCACCTCTTCTACGAGGCCTGACCTACAGTGGGCCGGTGACCGATCGCGAGCCGTTCCGGACCCGGATCAAGGTCCGGCACTACGAGCTGGACACCCTGGGCCACCTCAACCACGCCGTCTACCACTCCTACGGCGAAGTCGCCCGCTTGGAGCTGCTGGAGAAGGCGGGCGCGCTCAAGGGGCTGCCCGGGGTGGCGTCCGTGCTGCTGGAGACGCACGTGGTGTTCCGCCGCGAGCTGCGCGCCGGCGACGAGGTCGACGTGACGTGCGACGTCAAGTTCGGCAGCGGCAAGACGTTCAAGATGGATTCGAACATCTACAAGCTCGACGGCACGCTGGCCGCGGAGATCAGCTGCACCCTGGGCCTGATGGACCTGGAACTCCGCAAGCTGGTCCCGGACCCGCGCGGCCGCTTCGAGGCCGCGGGTGCGGACCTGCGCGTGCTGTCGACCGCCGAATGATCCGCCCGGCGACCGCGGCCGACTGGCCGTCGATCTGGCCGATCGTCGAGGACGTCGTCACGGCCCGGGAGACGTTCGCGTACGACCCGGCCCTCACGTCGGAAGAAGCCCGGCGCATGTGGCTCCTGCCGTCTCCGGCCCGCACGGTGGTCTTCGCCGACGGCGCCGAGGTGCTGGGCACGGCGAACATGTACGCCAACCGCCCCGGCCCGGGGAGCCACGTGGCGTCCGGCAGCCTGATGGTCGCGGCGTCCGCCCGCGGCCGCGGAGTCGGCCGGGCCCTGACGACGGACCTGATCGCGTGGGCCCGCGAGTCGGGCTTCGCGGCGATCCAGTTCAACGCGGTGGTGGACACGAACACCGCGGCGGTCTCGCTGTACGAGAGCCTGGGCTTCACGACGCTGGGCGTGGCGCCGGGCGCGTTCCGCCACCCGGCCCACGGCGACGTGGGTCTGCGCATCATGTGGCTGGACCTGCGCTGAAACGAGAAACGCCGGCGGCGAGGGCTCTTCGCTCCTCACCGCCGGCGTGACCTTGGCCGGGTTACCGGATCACACGTCGTAGTACAGGCTGAACTCGTACGGGTGCGGGCGCAGGCGCAGCGGGTCGATCTCGTTCTCGCGCTTGTACGAGATCCACGTCTCGATCACGTCCGGCGTGAAGACGCCGCCCTCGAGCAGGTAGTCGTGGTCGGCTTCCAGCGTGTCGAGGACCGTGCCGAGGTCGCCCGGGACCAGCTTGACGTCCTTGGCCTCCTCGGGCGGGAGCTCGTAGAGGTCCTTGTCGATCGGCTCCGGCGGCTCGATCTTGTTCTTGATGCCGTCGAGGCCGGCCATCATCATCGCCGAGAAGGCCAGGTACGGGTTGCCCGAGGAGTCCGGGCAGCGGAACTCGGCGCGCTTGGCCTTCGGGTTGTTGCCCGTGATCGGGATGCGGACGCAGGCCGAGCGGTTGCGCTGCGAGTAGACCAGCGAAACCGGGGCCTCGAAGCCCGGGACCAGGCGGTGGTAGGAGTTCACCGTCGGGTTCGTGAAGGCCAGCAGGCTCGGGGCGTGCTTGAGCAGGCCGCCGATGTAGTGGCGCGCGGTGTCCGACAGGCCGGCGTAGCCCGACTCGTCGTGGAACAGCGGCTGGCCGTCCTTCCACAGCGACTGGTGGCAGTGCATGCCCGAGCCGTTGTCGCCGGCGAGGGGCTTCGGCATGAACGTCGCCGTCTTGCCCGCCGCGAACACCGTGTTCTTCACGATGTACTTGAACAGCTGCAGGTCGTCGGCCGCGTGCAGCAGCGTGTTGAACTTGTAGTTGATCTCGGTCTGGCCGGCGGTGCCCACCTCGTGGTGCGCGCGCTCGATCTCGAAACCGATGTTCGTCAGGTTGCGGACGATCTCGTCGCGCAGGTCGGCGAAGTGGTCGACCGGCGGGACGGGGAAGTAGCCGCCCTTGAACTTCGTCTTGTAGCCCTGGTTGCCGCCCACCTCGTCGGCGCCGGTGTTCCACCAGCCCTCGACCGAGTCGATCTCGTGGAAGGAGGCGTGCTCGGCCGAGTCGAAGCGGATCGAGTCGAAGATGTAGAACTCGGCTTCGGGACCGAAGTACACGTTGTCGGCGACGCCGTACTCGGAGATGTACTGCTCGGCCTTGCGCGCGATGTTGCGCGGGTCACGGCTGTACGCCTCGCGCGTGAACGGGTCGTGCACGAAGAAGTTGAGCGCGAGCGTCTTCGCCTTGCGGAACGGGTCGATCCGCGCCGTCTCCGCGTCCGGCAGGAGGAGCATGTCGGACTCGTGGATGGACTGGAAGCCGCGCACCGAGGAGCCGTCGAACGCGAGACCCTCTTCGAAGGCCTCTTCGGTGAAGGCCTTCGCGGGGACCGTGAAGTGCTGCATCACGCCGGGCAGGTCGCAGAACTGGACGTCGACGACCTCGACGTCCTGGTCGGCGATGAGGCGCTGGATGTCGTCTGGAGTAGTGGGCACCCTCGGTGACTCCTTCTCGTTCGAGCTCGTACGGCAGTGCTCTCTTCGGCTCACGCTAAAAGCGCGGTGTTGCCCGACCGTCACCCGTATGTTTCGCCGGTGTTAACGGGTGGGTGGATACCGGCTATCCGACCAGGGCGAACGTGGTGCGCGCCACCGGCATACCCTGGACGGGTGGCGAGATGGACCGGTGAATGGCTGCCCGGCACCGGCGAGGGCGGGCAGGCCGAGGCGCGAGACGGCTCGCGGTGGCCGGGCGAGAAGTTCGGTTTGCCCGAGTCGGGCGTCGGCTCGGCGGCGACCGGGGGCGCGCGGCTGCTCGGGCTGATCATCGACCTCGTGGTCGCGGCCCTGGTCACGGCCATCTTCCTGCACCCGAGCCTGCAGGACCCGGCCGCGATGCAGGTGTTCAACCTCTGGTCCGGCGGGGTGTGGGCGATCATCTCCGTCGTGTCGGCCGGCTTCTTCGGCTTCACCCCCGGCATGGGCGTCGTCGGCATCCGCGTCGCCCGGCTCGACGGCGCCGCGCTGGTCGGCCCGCCGCGCGCGCTGGTGCGGGCGGTGCTGACGTTCTTCATCATCCCGGCGGCGGTCCGCAACGCCGACGGCCGCAGCTGGCTGGACCGGCTGACCGGCACCGTCGTCGTCCGGCTGCGCTGAGCTCGCGAAAAAGGCCCCCGTCCGGCTCGGACGGGGGCCTTTTTCGTACGCGGGGGTCAGCGGCGGCGGATCGTCCGCTGGACGTTGCGCATCTTCGCGCCGGCCGGCATCGGGCCCTTCGGCATCGCGGCGCCGCGGTTGCCGAGGGCGGCGAGCTTCGCCTCAAGGGCGTCGACCTGGGCGGGCTTGAGGTTGCGTGGCAGCTTCATCAGGTAGCCCTGGAGCTTCTTCAGCGGGATCTGCTTGTCCTCGTGCCCGATGATCACGTCGTAGATCGGCGTTTCACCGACCAGGCGGGAGACGCGCTTCTTCTCCTGGGCGAGGAGCGTCTTCACGCGGTGCGGCGCGCCCTCGGCGACCAGCACCACGCCGGGGCCGCCCAGCACGCGGTGCACCGCGTCGAGCTGGGTGGTCGCCGCGACGGTCGGCGTCACCTTCCACTTGCCGCGGAGGTTCTCCAGCGCCCACGCCGCGGCGCCGGGCTGGCCGTCGGCCTTCGAGTAGACCGTCTTCTGCACGCGCCGGCCGAAGATGATCATGGCGAGCAGGGCGCCGAGCACGATGCCCAGCGGCAGCAGCACCCACTGCGAGTCGAAGAAGAACCCGATCCCGAACAAGACGCCCGCGACGACGACGATCGAGCCCACCATCCACGGGATGAGCCACGGGTCTTCCTTGCGCTGCATCTTGAAGGCCTCGAAGAGCTGGCCACGGCGTGCCTTGCTCGCCGCGCGCTTCTCCTTCTTGGCCTGCTTGGCCGCTTCCTTGTCCTGCTGTCCCGCCATATGACCAGGATACGGCCGCGTGCCCCTGCCCCGATTCCCCGTCCCCCTCTGCGAGGATGCGGGGCGTGACTGGCGTACTTTCCCCGAAGGGCCACTCCCGCCTGCTCGACGGCCTCGACCCCGAGCAGCGAGCCGCCGCCAGCGCCCCGCGCGGGCCCGTCTGCGTACTCGCCGGAGCCGGTACGGGCAAGACCCGCACAATCACCCACCGGATCGCCCACCTGGTCAGGTCCGGGCATGTTTCCGCAGGTCAGGTGCTCGCCGTCACCTTCACGACGCGGGCCGCGGGCGAGATGCGGACCCGGCTGCGCGGCCTCGGCGTCGACGCGGCGCAGGCGCTGACGTTCCACGCCGCCGCCCGCCGCCAGCTGCGCTACTTCTGGCCGCGCGTGGTCGGCGACCGGCCGTGGGACCTGATGGAGAACAAGCTGAGGTTCGTCGGCCAGGCCGCGAACCGGGCGAAGCTCGGCACCGAGATCGAGGTCCTGCGGGACCTCGCGAGCGAGATCGAGTGGGCGAAGGCGTCGCTGGTCAGCCCGGACGACTACCCGGCCGTCACCGCGCGCGCCCAGCGGGACATCCCGGCGCCCGCCGCGCAGATCGCCGAGGTCTACCGGACGTACGAGGAGCTGAAGAACGCGGCGCAGGTGCTCGACTTCGACGACCTCCTGCTGCACACGACGGCGGTGCTGGAGGAGCACGGCGTCGTCGCCGAGGAGTTCCGCGACCGCTACCGCTGCTTCGTCGTCGACGAGTACCAGGACGTGACGCCGCTGCAGCAGCGCCTGCTCGACGCGTGGCTCGGCGGGCGCGACGACCTGACCGTGGTCGGCGACGCCAACCAGACCATCTACTCCTTCGGCGGCGCGTCGCCGCGGTCGCTGCTGGAGTTCACGCGGCGCTACCCGGAGGCGACGGTCGTCCGGCTGGAGCGCGACTACCGGTCGACGCCCGAGGTCGTCGCGCTGGCGAACCGCGTGATCGGCGCGGCGCGGGGCCGCCCGGCGGGCTCGCGGCTGAAGCTGATCGGCCAGCGGCCATCGGGTCCGGAGCCGCGGTTCGCCGAGTTCGACGACGAGGCGGTCGAGGCCGAGGCCGTCGCGCGGCGCATCCGCGAGCTGCTGGACGGCGGCGTCACGGCGAGCGAGATCGCGATCCTGTACCGCGTGAACGCCCAGTCCGAGGCGTACGAGTCGGCACTGGCCGACGCCGGCATCCCGTACCTGGTCCGCGGCGGCGAGCGGTTCTTCAACCGCACCGAGGTCCGCCAGGCGATGTCGGCCCTGCGCGCGGCGAGCGGCGACGTCGGTTCGGACCTGGTCACGACGGTCCGTTCGGTGCTCGCCCGCGTCGGCCTCACCGAGTCCCCGCCCGCCGGCGGCGCGGCGAAGGAACGCTGGGACGCGCTCCTGGCGCTCGTCGAGCTGGCCGAAGAGCTCGCGTCGACGGTCGCGGACGCGGACCTGCCCCGCTTCTGCGCGGAACTCGACCAGCGCGCGGCGGCCCAGCACCCCCCGACGGTCGAGGGCGTCACGCTGGCGTCCCTGCACGCGGCGAAGGGCCTGGAGTGGGACGCGGTGTTCCTCGTCGGCCTGGCCGAGGGCACGATGCCGATCCTCCACGCGGGCGACGACGAAGCCTCGATCGAGGAGGAGCGCCGCCTGTTCTACGTCGGCGTGACACGCGCCCGCGAGCACCTGTGGCTGTCGTGGGCACTGGCCCGGACCCCGGGAGCGCGCCGCAACCGCCGCCGCAGCCGGTTCCTGTACGGCCTGATCCCGGAGGACCACCCGGCCGCGCGAGTGGCCCGCGCCCAGCAGAAGCCGATGGCGTCGAACCCGGTGAAGACCCGCTGCCGCGTCTGCGGCGGCCCCCTGCTGGAGACCCTCGACATCAAGCTGGGCCGCTGCGGCCGCTGCCCGTCCACAGTGGACGAGGGCCTGCTGGAGCGCCTGAAGTCCTGGCGCGGCGATCGGGCCCGCGAGCTGAAGGTGCCGGCGTTCGTCGTGTTCACCGACGCGACGCTGATGGCGATCGCCGAGCAGCGCCCGACGGACGAGGCGGCACTGGTGACGATCTCCGGCATCGGCGCGACGAAGCTCGAGCGCTTCGGCGCGGAGATCCTCGGGGTGGTCCGGGCTTCGACGGAGTCCTGAACGCTCGCGGGCTCGGCCGGCGAGGTCCCTTGCCGGCGTCTTGAATGAGTCATTCAGGACACCGCGGGGCCGGGCGTTGCTGGGCTCGCGCGGTGGATGTGCGCGGCTGGCGCGGCCAACCGGTGTCGCGTGCGGGGCCTGTGCGGCGGGCCCGCGCGGGTCGGCCGGCGGGGGCCGGGCCGTGTGCGGCTGAGCTGTGTGGCCGGTGGGGTGGGCGCGCGCCGATGCGGTGTTGACCGCGTCCGAGCCATGATCGACGCGGCGAACCCGCTGCTCAGGGGCGATCTTCGTAACTTCGAGGATTTTCCCGTTAATTGAGTTGCCTCGGTGTGGTGGGGAGCAATAACCTGCCAGTACCGAGCCCGAAGGGCTCGGCTGGGGATCCACGTTGACAGCGCCGCTCGGCGGCCGCGTGTGCAGAGTACAGAAGGAGGTGCCGGTGAAATGACCATCAACTTGACGCTCACGAACCCGGGCACCCGTCTGTCCTGCGCCGCGGAAGTCGCGGCCGCTCAGCGCCCGGGCACCGGTGTGTCCGTGAGCGCGCACGAGGTCCGTGGCATGCGCCGTGTCGAGCGGCGTTGGGCCACCGGTGTCGTCGTCTTCGGGACGCAGGGCGTTCTCGCCGCGTACCCGCAGGCCGATCTGCCGACCATCAAGCAGTTCCGTGTTCCGTTGTCGATACGGGAGCGAAGTTCCTGACCTAGTCAGGACACGAGGCTCACGAAGGCCGCGGAACCGGAAAACCCGGATCCGCGGCCTTCGTGTTTTTGGCTGCACAACCCAAGAGGAACAGCGTTGCCCAGCTCCAGCACCCACCCGAAAACCCGTACGACACAAGGAGGAACCACCATGTCATCCGCCGTCGCCTACGCCTCCGGCGAGGCAATATTCGCCGACCTGCTCGACCCGATCGCCGTCCCCGACGTGGCGCTGCCCTGCCGTTCGGGCGACGCGGACCTCTGGTTCGCGGAGTCCCCGGCCGAGCTCGAGCGCGCGAAGGCCCAGTGCGCCGACTGCCCGGTGCGCGAGGCCTGCCTGGCCGGTGCGCTGGCCCGTCGCGAGCCCTGGGGCGTCTGGGGCGGCGAGATCTTCGAGCGCGGCGTCGTGATCGCGCGCAAGCGGCCCCGTGGCCGTCCGCGCAAGAACGCCGTCGTCGAGCCGGCCGCCGCGAAGGCCGCCGGCGATCACCGGAGCGCCGCCGCATGAGCGTCGAACCGGTCACGACCAGGGACTACGAAGCCCACACCAGCAGCGAACCGCTGCAGCTGACGAAGACCGAGATCGAGGAGATCAGCGAGATGTTGCTCTACGAAGAACTGTCGCGGGCCCGAATACGGGACCTGGAAGAGGGGGTCCGCGCGCAGCGGGCCCGAGGGAGTGCCCGTGCCGTCCGCCGGTGGAACCGAGTAGCCCGATGGGCGGCCCAGCGCGCGGAGCGGTACCAGCACCAGAACTGAGCGCGGAGCCCCTGCCACCTTCGGGTGGCGGGGGCCTTCGCGCTTCGCTTCGTCCGGCTCCCCGGCGGGACCACTGGTGTTCAATGGGCTGATGCCCGGACACACCCACCACGACATCGACTGGGCCGATCGCCTGGCCCAGCTGCGCATGGCGGATGCGCTCGACGCCGAAGCGCTCACGCCCGTGGCCCGGCGGCTGCTCGCCAGGGCGGCGGACCGGCCGACCGTCGTCGACGTCGGATCCGGGGCCGGCGGGATGAGCGTGCTCTTCGCACGCGAACTCGCCGGTGCGGGCGGGGGCACCGTCGTGCTCGTCGACACCACCCCGGAACTGCTCGCCGAAGCACGGCGAGCGGTCACCGAGGCGGCCGGCGACGCCGTCGAAGTCGTCGCGCGACGGGCGGACCTCGCCGATCCGGCGCTGGCCGGGCAGGTGCCCGCCGCCGACCTCGTGTGGGCCGCCGGTGTCGTGCACCACGTCGGCGACCAGCAGGCAGCACTGCGCACGCTGGCCGGCCTGCTCCGGCCGGGTGGCGTGCTCGCCATCGCCGAGGGCGGGCTCGACCTGCGCTGCCTGCCGTGGGAGCTCGGCGTCGGCCGGCCCGGGCTCGAGCAACGGCTGCTCGCCGCGCGCGGCGAGTGGTTCGCCCGGATGCGGGCCGAGACCGACAGCATCGTCGCCATGCCCTACGGCTGGCCCCGCGCGCTTCGCGAAGCCGGGCTCGAGGACGTCGAGTCGTTCGGTGCGCTCATCGACCACCCGGCGCCGGGGTCGGACCGGCTGCGCGAGTACGTGCTGCACCGCATCGGGTGGCTCGCCGAGTCGGTCGGGGAGTGGCTCGCCGCCGACGACCGCGAGGCGATCGCCGCGCTGACCGACCCGGGCAGCCCGGACTACCTCGGCCACCGGGACGACCTGTTCCTGTTCGGCGCCAAGGCAATCCACTGTGGACGGTTGCGGTGAGCGCCCCGGAGCAACCGGCGTGCACCCGCTGCGGCCGCCGGCGTCCGGACGACGACCCGGCTACGGCGCTCGCTTGGGTGTCCACGCGCGAGCGCGGCGCGCTGCGGTGGCTGTGCCCGGACTGCGCTCGGCAGCACGTGCGCGACATCGAGGGCAAGCTGCCCGACGAGTATTGGTGATCGATCCAACCTCCTGCTGAGTCAGTGGGCGCGAGTCCGGAGTCAGGCCGCGTCTCCGGAGGCGCCCAGTGGGATGGCGCGGACCCTGGGCCGGGGTGTGCGGGCCGCTTCGCCGTACGCCCTGGCCAGTTCCTGCGCGACCTCTTGGGGGACCTGGCGCAGCTGCCGGACCGTGCAGCGGACCAGGACGATGCCCGTTGCCGCCAGGGCCAGGTGGCTGAAGCCGCCGGAGGGGCCCGGGCCGCAGCGGTACTGCCAGGCCAGGCCGAGCTCGTCCCACCAGGCGTCCGCGTCGCCGATGCGGCGGCCTCGGCGGTCGCAGATCGTCACGTCCCAGTTCGGCGGCGGGAGGCGGGCCGTCTCCAGGACGCGGGTGGCCAAGCCGTGGGCTTGGATCGGGGCCTCGTCCAGGTTGCGCAATACCCGGCGGACCGCCGCTGTGCCGCGTTGGGGGCCTGAGTCGAGCTCCCGCACCAGCTCCTGACGATCGCAGAGACCCCAGTAGAGGGGCAGCGTCAGCAGGTGGCGGATCCGGGCCGGCTCCGGTTCCTCGCGGGCCAGGTCGAGGGCGGCCCTGGCCGGTGGGGCGAACGGGAGGCCGTCGACGTGGACCGGGGCCGGCAGGCGGGTCGTGCGGGCCGCGCGGACGCCTTCGCACGCCAGGACCCGGCAGTGGCCAGGGACCAGCAGCCGGATCTCGCCCGCCGGTGGGCACTTGACGCCGTGGGCCTGCAGCGCGTCCGCGCCGGTGATCACCACCTGCGGCCCGTACCGCACCAGTGCGGCGTGCAGCAGCTGCTGCCGCGTCGGAGGCGTGTTGCGCAGCAGGACGACACCGGGGTGCAGGCGGCGCCACGGCCCGCCGGGGCCGCAGAGCCACCTGGTTCTTCGGTCGGACACCCCGGCCCTTCGCAACTGTTCGAGGTTCATCACCTCGCAGGTGCCGGGGTTACTGAGGGACAGTGGGTCGGTGCACTGAGTAGCAGCCATGTATCGAGCATGACGGCTCGGCCAACCGGGTGGAACCAGCTTCCCCTCGGCTGTGGACAACTAGGCGGTAACCACCCCTTCGCGGCCCCGCCTGTGGACAACTCAGGCGGCGAACCCGGGCTGCCAGCGCTCCACGATGCCGCGCGCCGGGATCTCCGCGTCGAGCTGGCAGAGGATGCCCGTCGAGCCCGCCGTCACCCGGTGGATCATCAGGTACTCGGGCGGCAGGTTCAGCGACCGGCCGACCCGGAAGTCGTTGCCGCGGCTGTCGCCCACCCGCCAGGCCTGCTTCTGCATCCACCGGCGCGTGAAGTGGAACGTCGGCTCGGCCAGCGGCTCGGTGAACGGCGCGAGGTACGCGAGCACCTCGTCCGCCGTCAGGTCGCTGTCCGGCCGGATGAACCGGTTCTCCCGCAGCAGGCGCATCAGGTCCGCGGACTCGCCGTCCAGTGCCAGCCGCGTCATCTCGCCGAGGTGGCGGGGGATGCCGTCGGGCAGGCGGGCGACGCCGCCGAAGTCGATGACGCACAACCTGTCGTCGGCCGTGATCATGAAGTTGCCCGGGTGCGGGTCCGAATGCAGCAGGTGGACGCGCTCGGGCGACGAGTAGTGGAACTCCGCCAGCAGCCGGCCCGCCAGGTTGCGGGTCTCGCGGTCGCCGCCCGCGATCACCTTGGACAGCGGGGTGCCGTTCGCCCACTCCGTCACGACGACCTTCGGCGCGCTCGCCACCACTCGCGGCACCAGGATGCCGGGATCGCCGTCGAACGCCTTCGCGAAGGCGCGCTGGTGCTGGGCCTCGGCCTGGTAGTCGAGCTCCTCGTTCATCCGCTCGGTGAGCTCGGCCAGCAGCGGCTTGACCTCCGTGCCGGGCACGAACGCCTGGAACAGCCGGCTGAACCGCTGCAGCTGCCGCAGGTCGCTGCGCAGCGCTTCGTCGGCGCCCGGGTACTGCACCTTGACGGCGACCTCGCGGCCGTCGTGCCAGACCGCGCGGTGGACCTGGCCGATGCTCGCGGCCGCGGCCGGCTCGTCGTCGAACGACGCGAACCGGCTGGTCCAGGTGCGGCCCAGCTGCTCGGCGAGCACCCGGTGGGTCTGCCGGACCGACATCGGCGGTGCGGCGGCCTGCAGCTTCGTCAGGGCCTCGCGGTACGGCTTCGCCATGTCGTCCGGCACCGCCGCCTCGAACACGCTCAGCGCCTGGCCGAACTTCATCGCCCCGCCCTTGAGCGTGCCGAGCACCTCGAACAGCTGCTCGGCGGCCTTGGCCGAAAGCGTCGCGTTCACCTGTTCCGCGCTCTGGCCCACCAGCCTCTTGCCCCAGCCGCCGACCGCCCGGCCGGCGATGCCGAGCGGGAGACTGGCGAGCTTGGCGGTGCGGGCGGCACCCTTGCGCGGCATCGCGGTGTCGCGGTCGCCCGGGTCGCGGAAGTCGGTCACCCCAGCGATTCTGCCTTGCTCAAGCGGCGGCGCGCAGCCTGCTCGCGCGGTGTTAGTGGCCTACGTCTCCCGATGTAGGGGGTGCCGCGCCGCAGCCGCACTTCGGGTGCGGTGGCCAGCCGCGGTGGCGGATGCGGCCGTCGAAGGCGTCGATCTCCAGCGTCGCGTTCCACACCGGCGGCGCCGGGGCGGCGGGGGAGAGCAGCCGCATGGCCTGGGCGACGGCCAGCGACGCGCAGGCCTGGACCGCGCCGAGGTCGGGCCGCTGGTGCCGGCCGGTGAGCTGCCCGGCGACGCGTGGCCAGCACGGGTCGCGGTCCGTGCGGTGCAGGTCGGCGCAGCGCAGGCATGAGCTGCGGCCGGGCACGACCAGCGGCCCGACGATGCCCGTCCCGTCGCGGACGCGCACCAGCAGGTGCGGGACGCCGTCCTCCACCAGCTCGGCGACGACCTCCGGCGCGGGCACGACGGCGTCGGTGAGCAGAGCGACGTCCGGGTACCGGTCGTGCAGGCGCGTGACGCGAACCTCGGGGTCGACCCGGTGCAGCAGCTCGGCGAGCGCCTTCCGCCGGCTCCGGCCCAGGTCCGCGCTGGTGAAGCCCGAGCCGAGGTCGTGCTCGGTGACCGCGCCGGACTGCTGGAGCTCGACGTGCCCGACGCCGGCGTTGGCCAGCAGCACGGCCACGGCGACCGCCACCCGGCCGTTGCCGTGCACCGTGACCGCCGCGGCGCGCCGCCGGTCGGCCAGCGCGCCCTGGTGGTGCCGGGCCCGCAGCGACCAGAGGCCGGTTTCGGCGCGCAGCCCCGGGCCTTCCGGGCGGCCGGCGTCGGTGACCAGGCCGAGCGCGGTCAGCTGCCGCAGCAGCGTGCGCAGCTGGTCGCGGTGTTCGCTCTCGGCGAGCAGGAGCCGCTCGACGGGCTTGCTCCCGTCGAGC
Organism: Amycolatopsis eburnea; assembly: GCF_003937945.1. Taxonomy (GTDB): domain Bacteria; phylum Actinomycetota; class Actinomycetes; order Mycobacteriales; family Pseudonocardiaceae; genus Amycolatopsis; species Amycolatopsis eburnea. The sequence continues at coordinate 418,183 of NZ_RSEC01000048.1, read as the reverse complement.
GCGCGTATTCGGGCGGCGAGCTCGGGCGCCAGGTTTTCGACGATCACGCCGTGGCGCGGGTCGAGCCCGATCTGGATCTCGCGCGGGCCCCGTTCGAGGACCGTCAGGCCCGGGAGCAGGGCGGGGTGGGTGGGCAGGAGGACCGGAGGCATGTCCGCGGTGGAGAGGAGCATGTCCGCAGGATGGCACCCCGGACCGACCGGACGGCTCGCGAAGACGCCGGATCGGCCGAGTTGTCCACAAGTGGAGCGGGCTGTGGACAACTCGGGTCTGTGACCTCAAGGCGCTCGGAGTTGTCGGTGCCTGGCCTTACCGTTGTCGAGTGGTCGAAGCACGCATGCCCTCGCTGAGAGGCAGGGGGGACACGAACCCCCCGTCGGACACACCTGGACACAAGGTCGAAGTGCGGCGCAGCCAGCGCCGGCACCGGACGGTCACCGCGTATTGGAAAGACGACACGCTCGTCGTGCTCATCCCCGCGCGGATGACCAGGGCGGAGGAGAAACATTGGGTCGCCGAGATGGAGCGCAAACTGCAGCGCTCGGAACCACGCCGGCCGGCGTCCCCGAAGACGTCGGACGAAGTCCTGCTCGCGCGCTGCGCGCTGCTCTCGGGCAAGTACCTGGGCGGTGAGGCGACGCCGGCGAGCGTCCGCTGGGTGCCGCCGATGCGCACGAGGTGGGCGTCCTGCACGCCGGTCGACGCGACCATCCGGGTCAGTGACCGGCTGCAGAAGGTCCCCCCGTGGGTGCTCGACTACGTGCTGGTGCACGAGCTCGCGCACCTGCGGGAGCCCGGGCACGACGCGGCGTTCTGGGCCCTGGTGCGGCGGTACCCGAAGACCGAGCGGGCGATCGGGTACCTCGAGGGCCTGTCGGCGGCCGCCGGGTGGGGGATCTCCCTCGAGGACTGACAGCCGAACGGCAGAGGGCCGGTGACCACTGTGCGGGTCACCGGCCCTCCGCCGGTCAGCTCAGGACTGGTCGCCCTTGTCGGGGTCGGAGCCCTTGTCGGTGTCGGACTCCGGCGGCGGGTTGTCCTTCTCCCGCTCGGCCCGCTCCGCGCGCTCCAGCTCGGCGATCGGGTCCAGGTCGTCGAGCGATCCGCTCTCGCCGACGCGGTCGGCGAAGTCGATCGGCTCGTCCAGGTCCTCCGCCGTCGGCATCAGGTCCGGGTGGGACCAGAGACCGTCGCGCTTCTCCGCGCCGTGGCGGTCGCCCACCAGGCTCCACAGGTTGGACGCGTCCCGCATGCGGCGGGGGCGCAGCTCCAGGCCGACCAGGGTGGCGAACGTCTGCTCGGCCGGGCCGCCGGTCGCGCGGCGGCGCCGGAGGGTCTCGCGCAGGGCGTCGGCGCCGGGGAGGCGGTTGCCGACCGCTTCGGCCACCACCACGTCGACCCAGCCTTCGACCAGGGCCAGCAGGGTCTCCAGGCGCCTCAGCGCGGCCTTCTGCTCGTCCGTGGTCTGGGGCTCCAGGAGACCCGAGGACATCGCCTCTTCGATGCTCGCCGGGTTCGACGGGTCGATGCGGCCGGCCAGCGACTCCAGGGCGGAGGTGTCGACCGTGATGCCGTGCGCGAACTCCTCGACCGTCGCCAGCAGGCGCTGGCGCAGCCACGGCACGTGCGTGAACAGGCGCTGGTGGGCGGCTTCGCGCGCGGCCAGGAACACCAGGATCTCGCTGTTCGGCAGCTCGAGGCCGTCGGCGAACTTCTCGATGTTCGCGGGCAGCAGCGCCGACGTCCCGGCGGGCGCCAGCGGCAGGCCGATCTCCGACGACGTCAGCATCTCCGACGCCAGCTGGGCGAGCGCGTTGCCGAGCTGGGAGCCGAACGCCATGCCGCCCATCTGGCCCATCATCTGCAGCAGCGGGCCGGCGGCCTGCTTGGCCTCCTCCGGCAGCGCCTGCATCCACGCGCCCGAGATCTGCTGGGCGACCGGGTCGCAGAGCCGCTGCCACGTGGGCAGCGTCTTCTCCACCCAGGTGCGCGGCGACCAGGCGACCGTCGACGTCGCGCCGGCCGGGAACACCGTCGCCGCGTCGAGCCACAGCTCGGCCAGGTGGGCCGCGTCGCGGACCGCGGCGTTCGCGTCGTCGCCGCCGCGGAAGCCGAGACGGCTTTCGCCGGTGTTTCCGGCGCTGCCCAGGGTCTGGAGGGCGATCTGCTTGGCGAGGTCGTAGTTCACCGGCCCGCTGGACGTGCCGGCCTGGCTGAGCATCTGGCCCAGCTGGCTCAGCATCTGCCCGAGCTGGTTGAAGGCCTCGGCACCGGAGGGCTCCGAGGGGTCGTTCTCACCTCGTTTGTCGGGATCGGACGGTCCGAAGCCGAACGGGGGTTTGCTCATGTGTCCACCGTACGCGGGTCGAGGGCCGTCGAGGGCGTCAACCGGACCCGTGTGCGTGGCCTTCACCGAGAAGCGAACGCGGTCACCGTACGCTGTCGGTCGTGACCAAGTCCTCCGAGGAGACCGCCCCCGCGAAGAGCGCGCCGGAACCGGCGGCGGAACCGGCCGGCGAGGCCCGGCGGATGACCCGCCGCGGCTGGACACTCGTGGTCAGCGGCTCGCTGTTCCTGATCTTCGTCGTGCTCGGCTCGGTCGTGCCCGTGCCGTTCGTCGCGATCAGCCCGGGCCCGACCTACGACACGCTGGGTCGCGACGCCGCGGGCAACCCGGTCATCCAGGTCACCGGTCACGACACCTTCCAAACCACCGGCGAGCTGCGGATGACGACCGTCTCGCTGCACGACGGCGTCACGCTCTTCCAGGGCCTCGGCTTCTGGGCCAGCGGCCGGTACGCGCTCGCGCCGCGCGAGGAGTACTTCAAGCCCGGCGAGACGAACGAGCAGGTCAAGCAGGAGAACATCCAGCAGCTGCAGGACTCGCAGACGAACGCGCAGGTCGCCGCGCTGCGCAAGCTCGGCTACCCGATCAAGGTGCTGGCGAAGCAGATCGTCTCCGGCAGCCCCGCCGACCACGTGCTCTCGCCCGGCGACAAGCTGATCACCGTCAACGGCAAGAAGGTCGTCGAGGCCGCCGACGTGCGGGCCGCGCTGGCCGGCACGCTGCCCGGGCAGACCGTCCAGATCACCTTCCAGTCCGACGGTCAGCCCGAGCGGACCGTCCCGCTCACGCTCGCCTCGCGCCCGGACCGCAAGGAAGGCTTCATCGGCCTCACCGCGGTCGACCGCGCCGACGCGCCCTTCACCGTCAACATCTCGCTGCAGGACGTCGGCGGCCCGTCGGCCGGACTGATGTTCACGCTCGCGATCATCGACCGGCTGCAGCCCGGTGACCTGGCCGCCGGACGGCACATCGCCGGCACCGGGGAGATCTCCGAGACCGGCGAAGTCGGCCCGATCGGGGGAATCTCGTTCAAGGTCGTCGGCGCGCGCGAGGCCGGCGCCACCGACTTCCTGGTGCCCGAGCACAACTGCGCCGAGGCCAAGACCAACGCGCCGGCCGGGCTCAACCTCATCAAGGTGTCCACACTGGACGACGCGCTGACCCAGCTGGGCAACCTGAAGGCGGGCCGCCCGACGGCCTCCTGCTAGGGGAGCAGCGTCGCCTTGAGCGCTTCGACGAGGTTCGGCGCCAGGTCCGGGCTCTCGACGATCTCGTCGACCGGCTCCTCCGAGCCGGCGCCGCGCAGCCGCATCACGCAGGCGCCTTCGCCGTCGCGCACGACCGCGGCCACCAGGCGGGCCTCCGTCCGCTGCGGGTGGTCGGCGGCCGCGCGGCGCAGGCTCTCCGCGTCCGCCTCGGCGACGTCCGGCAGCTCCGACTCCGAGCCCGGCGGCAGCACGATGATCTCCTGCGCCAGCGCGCAGCCGATCACCAGATCGGGCCACGCGATCCGGCCCAGCGCCTCGGCCAGGTCGCCCTCCGGCAGCGCTTCCTGCGCCACCGGCGTCAGCGGGTTCGCCCGGTCCAGCTGGCCGGCCAGCTCCGGCTGCTCGTCCAGCAGCGCCGCCGTCGGCACCAGCGCGAACAGCTGCGGCGGCTGGTCCCAGCCCCCCGCGGCCATGAACTCCTCGATCTCACGGGCGAGCGCGGCCACGCCGGCCTGTCGCGCTTCGTCTGCTGCCATGCGCACATCGTGTCAGGCCGGCCGGCGCGTGACTGCCGCGAGTCCGGTTTGGGCGGGTCCCGGGAACTTCACCGGGCATCCGTAGAGTTAGGGAATCAGGGGGCGCACGCGCCCCTGCTCAAGTGTTGACGAAGACAGGAGCGTGTGCCGTGGCGACTCGGCCCCCGGTGAGCCTGCCGAAGCTGTCCCGGCGGAGCCGGATCCTCCTCATCATCGCCGCGGTGATCGTGCTGGCGCTGCTGCTCGGGGCCCGCCTCCTCGACACGTACGTCGACTGGCTGTGGTTCGGCGAAGTCGGCGCGCGGTCGGTGTTCACGACCCAGGTGGTGACCCGGGTCATCCTGTTCTTCGCGGTCGGGCTGCTCGTCGGCGGGGCGCTGGCGGTCAGCCTGATGATCGCCTACCGGACGCGCCCGGTGTTCGTCCCGATCTCCGGCGCCGACGACCCGCTGGCGCGCTACCGCTCGGCGATCGTCGCCCGCATCCGACTCTTCGGCATCGGCATCCCGGTGCTGACCGGCCTGATCGCCGGCCTGTCCGCCCAGGGCGACTGGCAGGTCGTGCAGCTGTTCCTCAACGGCACCACGTTCGGCCAGACCGACCCCGAGTTCGGCAACGACGTCGGCTTCTACGCCTTCGACCTGCCGTTCTACAACTGGCTGCTCGGCTGGCTGTTCATCACGGTCGTCATCTCCTTCTTCGGCGCGCTGATCTCGCACTACGTCTTCGGCGGCATCCGGCTCGCCGGCAAGGGCGGCCAGCTCGCCGGGCCGACCCGCGCGCAGCTCGCCATCACCGTCGGCGTCTTCGTGCTGCTCAAGGCGGCCGAGTACTTCTTCGACCGGTACAACCTGCTGCTGTCCGACCGCGGCGCCCCGCTGTTCATCGGCGCCACCTACACCGACCTGAACGCGGTCCTGCCCGCGAAGCTGATCCTGCTGTGCATCTCGGTGATCTGCGCGGTCGCGTTCTTCGCCGGCGCGTTCCTGCGCAACCTGCAGCTGCCGGCCATCGCGCTGGTGCTGCTCATCCTGTCCAGCATCCTCGTCGGCGTCGCGTGGCCCGCGATCCTCGACCAGTTCTCGGTCAAGCCGAACGCGAACGAGAAGGAAGCGACGTCCATCCAGCGCAACATGGACGCCACCCGCCGCGCCTACGGCCTCACCGACGTCCAGTACCAGCAGTACAACGGCGCTTCGTCCGCCACGCAGGACCAGCTGAAGGCCGACACCGGGACGATGTCGAACATCCGGCTGCTCGACCCCAACGTCCTCTCCGACACCTTCACCCAGCGCGTCGGCCGGGAGAACTTCTACGGCTTCCCGGCGAAGCTCGACATCGACCGCTACACCGTCGGCGGCGTGACGCAGGACTACATCGTCGCCGCGAAGGAGATCAAGACCGAGGGCCTGACCGGCAACCAGACCAGCTGGATCAACAAGCACCTCGTCTACACGCACGGCAACGGCTTCGTCGCCGCGCCGGCCAACACGATCGACCGCGCGGTCAAGGACGCCAACTCCGACGGCGGCTACCCGGTCGCCACGACGAGCGACACCCAGAACCCGACCGGCGCCGGCTCGCCCGGCCCGAACCAGCCGGGCATCGAGGTCAAGCAGCCCCGCATCTACTACGGCGAGCTGTCGGCCGCGGACTCCGACTACGCGATCGTCGGCGGGACGTCCGGCAACGCGCCCGGCGAGTACGACACCGCGACCGACCGCTACACCTACAACGGCAGCGGCGGCGTCTCGATCGACAACTGGTTCAACCGCCTCGCCTTCGCGGCCGAGTACGGCGAACGCAACATCCTGTTCTCCGACGCCATCGGCGACAACTCGAAGATCATGTACAACCGCGACCCGCGCGAGCGCGTCAGCAAGGTCGCGCCGTGGCTGACCCTCGACGGCGACCCGTACCCGGCCGTCGTCGACGGCAAGATCCAGTGGATCATCGACGGCTACACCACGCTCAACAACTTCCCGTACGCCCAGCAGACCCAGCTCGGCGCGGCCACCAACGACTCCCTCAACGGCGTCGCCCGGCAGGCCAACAGCTCGATCAACTACATCCGCAACTCGGTCAAGGCCACCGTCGACGCCTTCAACGGCAACGTGACGCTGTACTCGATCGACGACAAGGAACCGGTCCTCAACGCCTGGGAGAAGGTCTTCCCCGGGCTGGTGAAGCCCAGCTCCGACATTTCGCCGGACCTGCGCGCGCACTTCCGCTACCCCGAGGACCTCTTCAAGATCCAGCGCGAGCTGCTGTCCCGCTACCACGTCAGCAACCCGCAGGAGTTCTACTCGCAGCAAGCGTTCTGGAGCGTCCCGCAGGACCCGACGGCCGAGGGGGCGAGCAACCCGACGGCGGCCGGCGCGGCGAACCAGCCGGGCTACTACGTCCTCGCGGACACCCCGGGGCAGACCAAGCCGACGTTCCAGCTGACGAGCTCGCTGACCGGTCTGCAGCGGCAGTACCTCGCGTCGTGGATGTCGGTGTCCTCCGATCCGAACGACTACGGGAAGATCCGCGTCCTGCAATTGCCGAGCGCGGCCACCGGGGCGACCCAGGTCGACGGTCCGGTCCAGGTGCAGAACCGGTTCCAGAGCGATCCACGGGTGGCCCAGGACCGGACGCTGTTCAACAACCCGAACGTCACGCCGATCTACGGCAACCTGATCACGCTGCCGGTCGCGCAGGGCTTCCTCTACGTCGAGCCCGTGTACATCCGGCAGCGCAACCAGACGAGTTACCCGCAGCTGGCCCGCGTCCTCGTCTCGTACGGGCCGAAGGTCGGCTACGGCGCGACGCTGCAGGAAGCCCTCGACCAGGTCTTCGGGGCGGGCACCGGCGAAGCCACCACCACGCCACCGCAGGCCGGGCAGCCCACGACCACGCCGCCCACGACCCCGCCGACGACACCGACCACCCCGCCCAACAACGGGGGCGGCAACGCGGCCTTGGACAAGGCGGTCGCCGACATCCAGGCGGCGATCGCGAAGCTGAAGGCGGCTCAGCAGTCGGGCAACTTCGCCGACCAGGGTGCGGCGCTCGCGGCGCTCGACGCGGCGGCGCGGGCGTACGAGGCGGCCAAGACGCCGTCGAGCAGTACTCCGCCGCCCAGCACCCAGCCGGGAGGGTGACGTCAGTTACCTAACGGGCACCTGCTTTGCACCCCTTGGAAACGGTGGCGTAAGGTAGGTGTCACGACGCGGGGTGGAGCAGCTCGGTAGCTCGCTGGGCTCATAACCCAGAGGTCGCAGGTTCAAATCCTGTCCCCGCTACGGATGCAGGAGGCGTGTGCTCGCGGAAAACGCGAGCCGCGCCTCCTTCGCTTTGTCCCGGGGGTCGAACCCCCGGACCCCCGCCAGGGGGGGGCTTCGCCGCCCCTGGACCCCCCGGTGGGTGGTTGCGTTGGTCAGGCGAGCCAGCCTGCCGTCGAATCCGTTGCCGTGGCGACGTAGCCGTCCGGGCGGACTAGCACCTTTGTCAGGTTGGGCCACGGCAGGGCGGGCACTCGGGCCACCACGACGTCCGGGTGGGGCGGCCCCGCCGGAGCCGTCGTCAGCAGGACGAACTTTCCTTTGTGGAACAAGTCGCTCACGTAACCGTCGCCGACGGGGAAGTCCGGGAGGCGCGTGCCCACCGGGTCGGGTTCTTCCGACGCGTACCGGATGTTCAGGCCGGAGACCATTCCGGACAACCGGTGCTGCACCTCCGGGATCGCCGTCAAATCCTGGAACAGCAGCCGCATCGCCCGCTGTTCCGGGGTCGCCGGGATCAACGCCGTTTGGGCCGCGACGTTCTGGAGGACCGCTTCCGCCACCGGACGGCGTTCCGCTTCGTAGGTGTCCAGCAAGCCCGCCGGGGCGCGGCCGTTCAGTTCCGCCGCCAGTTTCCAGCCCAGGTTCATCGCGTCCTGGACGCCGAGGTTCAGGCCCTGGCCACCGGCCGGGAAGTGGGTGTGGGCCGCGTCGCCGGCCAGGAAGACCCGGTCCACGCGGTACTTGCCCGCCAGCCGGGAATCGTCGGAAAACCGGGACGCCCAGCGGATTTCGGAGATTTCCACGGCGTCACCGAAACTTTCGCGGACCTTCGCGCGCACCTCGTCGTCGGTCACCTTCGCCCGCAGGTCCGCCGGGCGGTTCAGGCGGTCGCCGTAGCTCAGGCGGTACAGGTTCGGCTCGGCCAGCGGGATCAGGCCGACGAACGACCCCGGCGACGCCGCCGACCGCACCAGGTTCCGCATCGACCGCCACTCCGTCGGGGCGCCCGGCGGCGTCGACGCGAACAGCACGTCCGCCGAGACGCCGTGACCGCGTCCTTCGAATCCTTCGAACGGCAGGTCGAGCGCCTTCCGCACCGCGCTGCGGCCGCCGTCGCAGCCCACCAGGTACGCCGCGCGCACCCGGACGTCGCCGGCCGTGACCGTCACGCCGCCGGCGTCCTGGGCGAAGCCGGTCAGCTCGTGCCCGCGCAGCACCTTCACGCCCTGCTCGGCCAGCCGCTCCTCCAATGCCGCTTCGACCTGGGCCTGCGGGATGCCCACCTGGTACGGGTGCCGCGTGTCCCAGCCCGCGTAGCTCACCGGGATCATCGCGAAGTGGCCCTCCGGCACGGTCGTGAAGGACCGCTGCTCCGCCCGGCCCAGCAGGCCCCGCAGGTCCAGCACCTCCGCCGTGCGCGGCTGCAGGTTCAGCGCCTTCGACAGCCCGGTGCGCGCGGCCAGCCGCTCCAGCACGACGACGTCCACGCCGGCCAGTGCCAGCTCGTTCGCCAGCATCAGCCCGGACGGGCCCGCCCCGGCGACGACCACCTCCGCGGTCAGCTCGTCCATCCCCCAGCTCCTTAATTTCATTAAGTGATTTGGCCCGAGGGTAGACTTAATGTCATTAAGTCGTCAAGGCGCCGCGAGGAGATTCGAGAAGATGGCCCTGACCAGGCAAAACATTGCGCGATCCGCGCTGAAGCTGCTGAACGAGGTCGGTCTCAACGGCCTCACGCTGAACGTGATCGCGACCGACCTCGGGGTCAAGGCGCCGGCGCTCTACTGGCACCTGAAGAACAAGCAGGAGCTGCTCGACGAGATGGCGACGCAGATGTACCGCGACTCGGTCGAGGACCGGCGGCCGCCGGAATCGCTGGGGGAGTGGGAGGCCGTCGCGCACGGCGCGAGGGCGCTGCGCCGGATGATGCTGGCCTATCGCGACGGTGGGAAGGTGTTCGCGGGCACCTACCTCGGGGACGAGGATCTGGTCCTGCCGAGCCCGCTGCGCCGCAGCATCGAAGCCGGGCTGGACGAGCGCCGGGCCGCCCAGGCGCTGTTCACCGTGTACAGCTATGTCATCGGGTTCACCATCGAAGAGCAGGCCGTCTACCCGAAGCCCGGCGAGCTGGACGAGCGCTACCGCAGCGAGCGGGCCGGGGACCTGCTCGCCGACGTCGATTCGCGGTTCGAGGACGGGCTCGCCATGGTCCTGAGTGGAGCACGGCGGTGGCTCGGAGTGGAGTAATGCCTGGTCAGCCGGTTGGGCGACCCCGGTGCAAACCCGTTGGCGACCCCGTGTAATCTATTCAAGTACCACAACGGCGCGGGGTGGAGCAGCTCGGTAGCTCGCTGGGCTCATAACCCAGAGGTCGCAGGTTCAAATCCTGTCCCCGCTACCACGAAGAGGCGCGTTCCCGGAAATCCGGGAACGCGCCTCTTTTGTCATATCGGTACAACTTCCGCTGTGGACTTTCCCGTGCCGCGCGCGAAAAACCGCGGATTCCGCGATGCGTGCCCCGCGGCCGGGTGGTTGCGGTGCGTATCCGGCGTCGGCCAAGCCGGGGAAAGCCGTTCGCCGGACTCACCTGCCTGGCCGTTTCCGGGCCGCTCGCGTGCGGCTGGTTGGACCAAAGAACTGCGGCGATGGTTGCGCTGCGTGTCCGCGGTCCACAGTGGACCTGGTCGCATTGGGCCGAACGAGGGGATCTCACTAGCCACAATGGACAGATCTGCTGACCACTGTGGACACAGCGGCCGATAAGTGGGAATGTAGGGGACGTGTCCGAATTGAATGCAACAGCCGCCGCCCTGCTCGGTCTGCTCCACGACGGTCCCGCCACCGGCGGGCAGCTCGTCGCGGGAGCGGGTGAGCGATTCGGCGCCTTCTTCAGCGTCACCCGCAGCCAGGTGTACCGGGAGCTCCCGGCGCTGTCCAAGGAAGGTCTCGTCCGGCTCGGCAAGCAGGGCCCGCGCTCCAGCCAGCAGTACCTGATCACCGCCGCCGGCAAGAAGGCCTTCAAGGCCTGGCTGACGTCCGAGGCCGGTCCCGACCACCTGCGCAGCCCGCTCATCCTGCGGCTCGTGCACGCGGGGTCGCTGACCGCGAAGCAGCGCCAGTCGCTGCTGGACGCCGCCCGGGCCAGCTACGGCCAGCAGCTCGACGACGCCAAGGCGGCCACCAAGGCGGCCGAGGGGCCGTACGAAAAGGCGGTCGCCGAGTTCGCCCAGGCCCAGGCCAAGGCCGCGCTGAAGCTGCTCGACGCCATCCCCGCGGCCTGAGGTGCGCGCGCCCACGACCGGTCCTCGCAACCGGTCGTGGGTTTTGCCGTAACCTTGACAAACGTGAGTGATGAGTTCGACGCGGCACTGAGGGACCTGACCGGCAAGCTGACGCAGATCGAGTCGGTGATGGACCTGGATGCGCTGCGTGCCCAGGTGGCCGACCTGGAGCAGCAAGCCTCGAGCCCCACCCTCTGGGACGACCCGGAGGCGGCCCAGAAGGTCACCAGCCAGCTGTCCCACCGGCAGGGCGAGCTGAGGCGCGTCTCCGAGCTGCGCCAGCGGCTCGACGACCTGGGTGTGCTGTACGAGCTCGCCGAGGCCGAAGGCGACGCGGGCAGCATGGGCGAGGCCGAGACCGAGCTCGCCGACCTCGGCAAGTCCATCGACGGCCTCGAGGTCCGCACGCTGCTCTCGGGCGAGTACGACGACCGCAACGCCGTCGTCACCATCCGTTCCGAGGCCGGCGGCGTCGACGCGGCCGACTTCGCCGAGATGCTGCTCCGCATGTACCTGCGCTGGGCGGAGCGCCACGGCTACCCGACCGACGTCTACGACATCTCCTACGCCGAAGAGGCGGGCATCAAGTCGGCGACGTTCAAGGTCAGCGCGCCCTACGTCTACGGCACCCTCTCGGTCGAGCAGGGCACCCACCGGCTCGTCCGGATCTCGCCGTTCGACAACCAGAGCCGCCGCCAGACGTCGTTCGCGCACGTCGAGGTGCTGCCCGAGGTCGAAGAGGTCGACCACGTCGACATCCCGGAGAAGGACATCCGCGTCGACGTCTACCGCTCGTCGGGCCCCGGTGGGCAGAGCGTGAACACGACCGACAGTGCGGTGCGCATCACGCACATCCCGACGAACATCGTCGTCTCCTGCCAGAACGAGAAGTCGCAGCTGCAGAACAAGGCGGCCGCGATGAAGGTCCTCCAGTCGCGGCTGCTGCAGCGCAAGAAGGAGGAGGAGCGGAAGGAGATGGACGCGCTCAAGGACGGCGGCTCCAGCTGGGGCAACCAGATGCGCTCCTACGTCCTGCACCCGTACCAGATGGTGAAGGACCTGCGGACCGAGTTCGAGGTCGGCAACCCGAGCGCGGTGCTCGACGGCGACATCGACGGCTTCCTCGACGCCGGCATCCGCTGGCGCAAGCAGACCGCGTCCGTCTGACCGGTGCGGCGGGTGTTCGGCCGACCGCTCACCGTGCGCGAACGCCCGCTGCTCCACCCGGGTGGACCGGGCAACCGGGGCTTCACGAGACCGGTGGGTAGTATGCCGAATCGTGATCCGGCTCGAAGAGGTTTCCAAGGTCTACAAGACCTCGACGCGGCCCGCGCTCGAGCGGGTGTCCGTCGACATCGAAAAGGGTGAGTTCGTCTTCCTCATCGGTCCCTCGGGATCGGGGAAGTCGACCTTCCTCCGGCTGCTGCTGCGCGAAGAGACGCCGAGCAAGGGCCGCGTGATGGTGTCCAACTTCGACGTCGCCAAGCTGGCCCGCCGCCGGGTCCCCCGCCTGCGGCAGACCATCGGCTGCGTGTTCCAGGACTTCCGTCTGCTGGCCAACAAGACCGTCGCGGAGAACGTCGCGTTCGCCCTCGAGGTCATCGGCAAGCCCGGCCCGACCATCAAGAAGGTCGTGCCCGAGGTGCTCGAGCTCGTCGGCCTCGACGGCAAGGCCGACCGGCTGCCCAACGAGCTCTCCGGTGGTGAGCAGCAGCGCGTCGCGATCGCGCGCGCGTTCGTGAACCGGCCGCTGGTGCTGCTCGCCGACGAGCCGACCGGGAACCTGGACCCCGACACCAGCCAGGACATCATGCTGCTGCTGGAGCGGATCAACCGCACCGGCACGACCGTCCTGATGGCGACCCACGATCACTCCATCGTGGACTCCATGCGGCGCCGAGTCGTCGAGCTGCAGCTCGGCCGGGTGATCCGCGACGACGCTCGCGGCGTCTACGGCATCGGTCGCTGACCTCCCCGCCCCAGCCCCCGACTTCAAGGACCAGACCCCGACATGCGCGCCAGTTTCGTCTTCAGTGAGGTAGTCACCGGCCTGCGCCGGAACGTCACGATGACCATCGCGATGATCCTGACCACGGCCGTGTCGCTCGCCATGCTCGGCGGCGGCCTGCTGGCCGTGCGCACGATCGACAAGATGAAGTCCAACTTCCTCGCCGACGTCGAGGTTTCCGTCTACCTCACCGACGACATCAGCGCGGCGGACAAGAACTGCACCCAGGCGCTGTGCCAGTCGCTGCGTTCGGACCTGCAGAGCAACAACGGCGTCGAGTCGGTCGTGTTCGAGAACCGCGACCAGGCCTACGACCGGTTCAAGAAGATCTTCGAGAGCCAGCCGGAGCTGATCGCGCTCACCGGTCCCGAGTCGCTGCCCGCGTCGCTGCACGTGAAGCTGAAGGACCCGGACCGCAGCGACTCGATCGTGCAGGAGTACGCCACCAAGCCGGGCGTGCGGAAGGTCGACGACCAGAAGAAGTTCCTCGACCGCGTGTTCAACGCCTTCAACGGCGTCCGGAACATGGCGTTCGGCGCCGCGCTCATCATGGCCATCGCGGCGCTGCTGCTGATCGCCAACACGATCCAGGTGTCGGCGTTCACCCGGCGCACCGAGGTCGGCATCATGCGGCTCGTCGGCGCGACGCGGTGGTACACACAGCTACCGTTCCTCCTGGAGGCGGTGGTCGCCGGCGCGGTCGGTGCGGTCCTCGGGATCATCATGCTGATCATCACGAAGGCCGGTTTCCTCGATTCGGTGTTCACCGGCGACGTGTTCCCGAAGATCACCATGCTGGAGCTGCTGTTCCCGGTCGCGCCGATCCTGCTGGCGGTGTCCGTGGTGATCTCCGCCATCACCGGGTACGTCACGCTGCGGCTGTACGTCCGGCACTAGCTTTAACCAGCTGCTTGTCACTGTCGGAATCACGTAGAGTGGTCGTATGCCCAAGGAACGTGGCCAGAAGGTGATCGTGTCGAACCGCAAGGCGCGGCACGATTACTCCATCCTCGACACCTACGAGTGCGGTCTCGTGCTCGTCGGGACCGAGGTGAAGAGCCTGCGCGAGGGCAAGGCGTCCCTGGCCGACGCGTTCGCCACGGTCGACGACGGCGAAGTGTGGCTGCGCAACGTGCACATCCCGGAGTACACGCAGGGCACGTGGACCAACCACATGCCGCGGCGCACCCGGAAGCTGCTGCTGCACCGGCGGGAGATCGAGAAGCTCATCGGCAAGACCAAGGAGAGCGGGCTCTCGCTGGTGCCGCTGTCGATGTACTTCAAGGACGGCAAGGTCAAGGTCGAGATCGCGCTGGCGCAAGGCAAGAAGGCCTACGACAAGCGGCAGACGCTCGCCAAGCGCGACGCGGAACGCGACATCCGGAAGGCCATGGGCCGCGCGCTCAAGGGCCGGTTCACGGAGTGACGGCGGGCCCGGCTTCCGACGCGGACGTCGCGCGCTGGACGGCGTCACTGGGCCTGCCGGGCCTGGTCGACCTGCACGTCCACTTCCTGCCGAAGCCGGTGATGGACAAGGTCTGGGCGTACTTCGACCAGGCCTCGACGCACTACGGCACCGAGTGGCCGGTGCACTACCGGACGCCCGAAGAGGACCGCTTGGCGACGTTGCGCTCGCTGGGCGTGACGCGCTTCGCACCGCTGGTCTACCCGCACAAGCCGGGGATGGCCGAGTGGCTGACGGACTGGGCGCTCGAGTTCGCCGCGCGGGTGCCGGACGCCGTGCCGACCGGGACGTTCTACCCCGAACCCGGTGCCGGGTCCGCTGTGGACGGTGCGCTGCGCGCCGGTGCCCGGGTGTTCAAGGCGCACGTGCAGGTGGGCGCGTACGACCCGCGTGACGACCTGCTGAAGCCGGTGTGGGGCGCGCTCGCCGACGCCGGCGTGCCCGTCGTCGTCCACTGTGGACACGGACCGTTGCGGGGCGACTTCACCGGGTTGTCGGTGTTCGAAGAGGTCCTCGCCGCGCACCCGCGGCTGACGGCCGTGCTGGCGCACGCGGCGATGCCCGAGTTCGGGACGGCCTTCGAGCTGATGGCGAAGTACCCACGGGTGCACCTGGACACGACGATGGTGGGCGTCCCGTTCGCCGAGGCGATGTCGCCGCTGCCGCCGGACTGGACCGCGCGGCTGGCCGGGTACGCCGACCGCGTCGTGCTCGGCACGGACTTCCCGAACATCCCGTACTCCTACGCGACGCAGCTGCAGGCGATCGCCGGCTGGGCGGCCGACGATCGCCTGGGGGAGCCGTTCCTGCGGGCGGTCCTGCACGACACCCCGCTGCGGCTGCTCACCGCTTGAGCGCGGCCCGTTCGCTGACGGCGACGGCGCGGCCGAGGTAGCGGGTGCCGAGCGAGGCGACCGGGATGTGCTTGCCCGCCAGGAGGAACCCGGCCGTCGCGAGGACCACCCACGGCACCGGGCCGTGCGCGATGCCGTCCGACAGCGGCGCGAACCCGTGCGCGGCCAGGCCGAGCAGACCACCGGAGACCAGGAGGCCGGCGACGACGAGCTGCGGCGTCCGCGCGGTGATTTCGCCGGTGTCGCGCTGCATCTCGAAGTGCGCGAAGAGCCGCAGCAGGCCGAGCAGCACCAGTCCGCAGACCGCGAACCACGCGGGCGCCATCACCAGCCAGAGCAGCGTGCCCGGCTCCGGGGTTTCGTAGCCGAGGCCGTACACCGTCACGCCCGCCACCACGATCAGCGCCGGCATGTGCCAGAGGTAGACGCTCATGAACCGCGCGCCCAGCCAGCTCAGCGCGTTCCCGATGCCCGGCCGCGCGGCGAGCGCGTTGAGCTGCGGGCGGAAGGCGAGCAGCAGGCCGATCTGGCCGACGGCGAGGAAGGCGAGCAGCACGGTCGGCGGGCTCATGTTCGACACCGGCGCGCCGGGCATCCCGATCATGCTGGCCGGGTACGGGCCGAACGCGACCAGCAGCGCGGTGATCCCGAACCCGGCGGCCGAGAGCGCGAGGGCGCCGCGGCGGGTGAGCGTGCCGAGACGCCCTTCGACGTAGTGGAACCCGAGCTGGTGCACGGCGACCCAGACGAAGATCGCGTTGGCGTAACCGATGTAGCCGAAGTCGTTGAAGCGCGCGACGTCGACGAGGACGCCCGCGGCACCCATGACGAGCGGGACCTTGAGGCCCCAGCGCCGGTGCGCGGCGACCATCAGCGGCGTCAGCAGCACGACGAGCACGTACACGGCGAGGAACCACAGCAGCTGCGCGGCGATCGCGCTGCCGACCTGCAACGGCTGCGGTGGCACGCCGAGGCCGCGCAGGAAGTCCGGGACGACCAGCCAGACGGCCAGCAGCGGCAGCACCGGCACCATCAGCCGCTTGATCCGGCCGGCGAGCCACGTCCGCGTGGATTCCGCGCGGCGGAAGGAGATCAGGCCCGCGGCCCCGCCGGCGAAGAAGACGAGCGGCATGACCTGGGACAGCCAGGTGACGACCCACCACCCCGGCGTCGCGAGGGCGTTCCCGGTGGCGAGGTGGCCGTCGGAGTAGGAGAGCACCGGCATGACCCAGTGCTGGGCGATGACGGCGAGGATGGCCCCCGCCCGGACGACGTCGAGGAAGCGGTCCCGGCTCGTTTGCATGCATTGAGCTTGGCCGTTCGGGCGTCCCGGAACAGCGGTGCTGACCGGCGTCTTGGGGGTCCTGTTCACCCCCGCGGGGTACGGGGGTTCTCCCTACCTCAGCCCGTCCGGCTCGGGTTCGTGCTGCGTCGCGGCGACTCGGTACTCCCAGCCGTGCTCGGTGAGCCCGAGCTCGTACCGGGTCTCGATCTTCGGTCCGCCGTGCAGGTGGATGTGCCGGATCACGGTGCCGGGCACCGGCTCGGCGTCCCCGAGCTCCTGGACGCGGCCGTCGAGCGGGCCGCCGAAGAAGCGGACTTCGTCGGTCATCTGCTCGCTCCTCTCGTCGGCGGGTCCGCTCATGGTAGGTGAGCGCTGCTGGGGGTGCCGCCCGCGGAACGGGTGACCCTCAGTCCACCTTACGGGACTTTTGGTCACCGGCTGTTCTCGCTAACGGCCCAGGTACGTCAACACCGCACGGACGCGGCGGTGTTCCTCCGCGCTCGCCTCGAGCCCGAGCTTCGAGAAGATGTTCCCGATGTGCTTCTCCACCGCGCCGTGCGAAACGACGAGGGAGTTCGCGATCGCCGTGTTCGACAGGCCCTGGGCCATCAGGCCGAGGACCTCCGACTCGCGGGCCGTCAAGGCGTCCAGGGGATTGCGGCGGCCGCGGGCCATCAGCTGGGCGATGACGTCCGGGTCGATCGCCGTGCCGCCGTTCGCGACGCGGCGGACCGCGTCCAGGAAGTCCGCGACGTCCGCGACGCGCTCCTTCAGCAGGTAGCCGACGCCGCCGGCGCCGCCCGAGAGGAGTTCCACCGCGTACGACTCTTCGACGTACTGCGAGAGCACCAGGACCGGCAGGCCCGGGATCTCCTTGCGCGCCGCCAGTGCCGCGCGCAAGCCCTCGTCGGTGAACGTCGGGGGCATGCGGACGTCCACGATCGCCAGGTCGGGGCGGTGTTCCTTCACCGCGCCGAGCAGGTCGTCACCGTTGTCCACGGCCGCGGCCGTCTCGATCCCCTCGTCGGCGAGCAGGCGCGTGACCCCCGCCCGCAGCAGGACGGCGTCTTCGGCGATGACTACCCGCATCCGGCCCCCAAGCTCGTGGATGAACGGGGTCCAGCCTATTCACCACTGGCAGGGGAGGTCAGCCCGGATCACCGTCGGGCCGCCGGCCGGGCTGACGACCGTGATCACGCCGTCGATCGTCGCGGCGCGGTCGGCCAGGCCTGCCAGGCCGCCGCCGGGGCGGACCTCGGCGCCGCCGTGCCCGTTGTCGGTGATCTCGACGACCACGTGGTCGTCGGTGCGCCACACCTTGACGCCCGCTTCGGTCGCGCCGGAGTGCTTCGCGATGTTCGTCAGGGTCTCGCCGACGATGAAGTACGCCGTCGTTTCGACGGCCGCCGGCGGGCGGGGCTCGACGTCCACCTCGACGTCCACCGGGATCGGCGACTTCGCCGCCTGCGCCGACAGCGCGGCGTCCAGCCCGCGGTCGCCGAGGACGGCCGGGTAGATGCCGCGCGCGAGGTCGCGCAGCTCGGACACGGCGAGCTTGGCGTCCGCGTGGGCCTCGTCGATCAGCTCCCGCACCGACTCCGGGTCCTGGTCGAACTTCGACTTCGCGCGCCCGAGGCTCATCGCGACCGCGACCAGCCGCTGCTGGGCGCCGTCGTGCAGGTCGCGCTCGATGCGCCGCCGCTCGGCCTCGGCCGCGTCGACCCCGCGGGCACGCGACGCCTGCAGCCGCTCGGCCTTCTGCTCCAGCCGCTTCGTGCGGTCCGGCCCCAGCAGCGCGAGCCCCAGCTCGCCGTGCAGCCAGCCCAGCCACGGCGTCACCCAGACCGCCATCGGCAGCAGCACGATCGACGCCAGCGCGATCCCCAGCTCCACGCACGCCAGCGGGAACGCCGCCATCAGGTAGGCCAGGTCACGCCAGGTCGTCGGGTCGCTCAGCCGCACCACCCACCGGCGCAGCAGCGGCTGCCCCTCCTCGTACGGCCGCCGCTGCACCGGCGGCAACGGCACCCGCAGCATCGTCCGCAGCCAGCCCCGCTCCCGGTCGCCCGACCAGCGGATGAAGCTCGTCGTCGCGAGCAGGATGGGGAACCCGACCCAGATCACGGCCGTCGCGATCCCGACCGCCAGCCCCGTCACGATCAGCACGAACTGCAGGATCCGGAAGACGAAGCTGACGATCATGTACACGATCGTGCGAGCCGGGTGCGGCCGCGGGTGCTCCACCGGCGATGCCTCGGTCATCCCGCCACCAGGTTCTTCTCTTCCGCGTCTTCCCACCAGCGCTCCATCCGACGGCGCTGCGCCACGGTCGGCCCCAGCAGCGCGTTCGCCAGCCGGGCGTGCACCCCCGCCAGCGCCTTCGTCAGCGCCACCGACAACGCGATGAACAACACCCCCAGCGCCGCCCACGGTAGCGCTTCCACCGTCGAGTCCACGGTCAGCCACCGCACGTCGTCGGCCGGGAAGTAGTACGCGCCGTCCGGCAGCCACCGGAAGTAGATCGGCAGCCCCGCCAGCGCCAGGCTCGTCGACCAGAAGACGGTCACCAGCACGAACTCGACCAGGCCGAGCGGGAACAGGACGAAGAAGTACGTCAGGTCCCGCCACGTCGACGGGTCCTTCAGCCGCGCCTTCCACCGGTTCTTCTGCCCCTCGGCGGGCAGCGGCAGGTACGGCAGGTCGATGTACCGGTCCAGCAGCGCGTAGACCCGGGCCCGCTCCAGCCGCGCGCCGCCGCGCACGGCCAGGACCAGCACCGCGAGCAGACCCATGCCCACCCACACCACCGCGGTCCCCACCCCGGCCGCCGTGAACGATGTCAGCAAGGCGAACGCCACCACCCCCAGCGGCAGGTTCATCAGCAGGAACACCACCGAACCGCCGAACGGCGGATCCCGCCTCTCGCGCACCATGACCGGCTCCCTTCGTTGCCTCAAGGATCGTCTCCGGACCGGCCGGCCGACATGGTGCGCGCGGGCATCCCCGTGGTGGGGCTGGCCCTACCTTGGAACAAAAGCGGTGGCGGGACGCGTTATGATGGACAGGTTGTGTCCCACCAAGGGGGTGAACGGTTTCGACTTTGGACGTTGATTCAGGAGAAGCGTGCCGGTGCAGGCGAGAGACCACCGTTAAGCGTCATCGCAACCAAATAAGCGCCGACTCCAGTCAGCGCGAGTACGCCCTCGCCGCCTGAGCGAGTGCGTCTCTGTCGGCCCGGGTTCGCCTCCGGCCCGGGTACCGGCATCAGCTAGGAGGCTCAGCGGCAGTCCCGGCCACGGGGAACTGTCGTGAAGCAAACAGTGGCTGGGCTCGTCACCTCGGCTTGTTCGCGTGACCGAGGGAGTCAAGTAGAGACGTAGCGGACTGCGCACGGAGAAGCCCTGTTGATACGCCAGAGGACCCGGGTTCAATTCCCGGCACCTCCACTGCGAGAAGGCCCGCGCCCCTTCGGGGCTGGGGCCTTCTCTCGTTCTCGGGTGTTGATCTGGGGGTCGAACCCCCAGACCCCCGCCAGGCGGGCTTCGCCCCCTGGACCCCTTCCTGGGGCTGCCGCCCCTTGCCCCCGCTGCGGTGCCGGTGGGTGCGTAGGTGCGGCTCGTGTGTGTGGTGGACAGGCTGGTGGGCTGTTGCGCTCGGTGGCAGCGTGTACACGAATGGGTGTGATGGGGGCCACTTGCGGGTGAAATTCTTGTGAGTGTCATGCTGGGGTCCCGACCATGGCTCCGCACCCGTGGGGCTGGAAGTAGGTGGCCAGATGACCTGGGCACGGCACAGTGGCAGCTCGAGCGCCCACGATGAGGACAGCCGGATGGGGGTGCTGCGGGCCGAGGAGGCCGAGCGGCTCGCCGCCGAGCACTGTCGGGCTCTGGTTACCGTTGCCGGGCACTCCACGAACGCTCGGGAGTGCACCGAACTGCTGGACATGCTCGGGCTCGACGCCGGGTTGTGGCGGGAGCGGTAGGCGCTACTTCAGGTCCGCGACGTGGACCACTTTGTTCCGGCCAGTTGCCTTCGCGTGGTACAGCGCGGTGTCCGCCGCGTCCAGGAGGCGCTGGAGTGAGGTGCCCGCCCGCGGGTAGACCGCCGAGCCGATCGACACCGACTGGCCACTGATCGTCAACTGTCCCACCGGGACGGTCAGGGCACTGACCGCGCGGCGGATGCGTTCGGCGACCGCGCCGATGTCGGGCTCGCTGATGCCCGGGAGCAGCACCACGAACTCCTCGCCGCCGAACCGGCCGACCGCGTCGCCGCGGCCGCGGACCGCCGAGATGATCGCCTGGGCCACCGCGCGCAGCACCGCGTCACCCGCCAGGTGCCCGTACGTGTCGTTAACCTGCTTGAAGTGGTCCAGGTCCAGCATCAGCAGGCCGAACGTCGAGCGCTGACGCGCCGTCGCGGCCAGCGTCCGCTCGGCCAGTGCGTGCCAGCCGCTCGTGTTGTAGAGACCCGTCTTCTCGTCGCGGTGGGCCGCCACCTCCAGCTGCTTCACCAGAACCGTGCGGTGCAGCAGCAGCAACGGCGGCAGCACCAGCAGCACCAGGCCCGGCAACGTCGCCAGCGCCAGCGCGTTCAGCGCGCCCAGGCACAGCGTCGCCACCTCCAGGCCGTTGTCCGCCCACGTGCCGAACAGGGCTTCCGGGGTGCGCCCGATTTCGTGCCTGGCCGGCAGCACCAGCACGGCGTTGACCACGAAGAACGTCACGCCCGCCGCGGCCAGCGCGAACGTGCCCGCCCAGCCGTGGGTCAGTGCCGTCCGGATGTCGGGGACCACCGCTTGAGCGGCGTAGCACGACAGCAGGATGATGGCCGCGTTGCTGGCCGTCCTCGACGCCGGTACCCGCTGCAGGCGGTACCAGCTGCGGAGCGCCAGGTGCGAGTAGAGGCCGGCGACCAGCAGCGCCAACAGTGGCGGGGGAAGGAGCAGCACGCCGGCGAACGTCCAGACCGACGTCATGTTGATGTGCGGGGTCCCCGACACGCGGCGGCGGATGCGCTCCACCCGCCGTCCGGTCTCCGACTGGAGGATGCCGAGGAGCAGCAACGTCGCCAGGATCAGCAGCGTCCGGCGGTCCACCGCGACCGGGTGCGGGCGCAGCGTCAGCGCGACCGCGGCCGCCTCGGTCAGCAGGCAGTAGACGACCACGCGGGGGCGCTGCCGCCACAGCGTCCAGTGGCGCGGCGCCACGAGGACGTCACGAAAGCGTGGTCCAGAGCGCGGGATGCCACCGCCGGTCCGCATACTCATGGTGTCCGGCCGGTGACGGAGACGGTTCGGCCCGGGGAAGTGAAGGGAGGCGCGCCATGTGCGGACGCGACAACTGAGGTCATGGTCCCTCCAGCCCGGCCCGGCGCCACGCCCTCGCGATCGGCACGGCCACCGCGGCACCCGCCGCGCCGGCCACCGCGATGGTGTGCGCCGGGCTCAGTACTTCCGCCAGTGCGCCGGCCGCGGCCGCGCCGAGGCCCTGCACCGTGATCAAGCCCGCGGAGTTCACGCCCGCGCACTGCGCGCGGTGCTCGTCCGGCACCCGGCGCATGAACGAGACAGTGCCCTGGATGTTGTAGCCCGTCGCCAGCAGGCCGGACGTCGCCAGCAGCAGCACCGACAGCACCAGCCCCGGCCGGAAGGCGAACAGCACCAGCGGCAGTCCCGCGGCGATCCCGAGCCACCCGAGCAGCCGGACCTGGACGTGTTCCGGGACCCACTTGCCGAACACGACGCCGCCGACGACGCTGCCCGCCGGGTCCGCCGCCATCAGCAGGCCCACCAGCGTCGCGCCCGCGCCGATGCCCGCCGCGTACGGGGCGGCCAGCGCCTCCGGCACGATGTAGCAGCCGGCCAGCCAGTTGAGCGCCACCAGCGTCCGCAGCGCCGGGTCGCGCCAGATCAGCCGGATGCCGGCGCCGGTCGCCGAAAGCCACGCGGGGCGGACCGCCTGCGCGACCGCGGCGCGCCGCCGGACGCCCGTGACCAGCAGCAACGCCGAGAGCAGGAACGTCACCGCGTCCAGCGCCAGTGCCGTGGACGGCGTCAGCGCGGCGATCAAGGCCCCGCCGCCTGCGAACCCGGCCAGCTGCGCGCCCTGGATCGTCACGTTCCGCAGCGCCATCCCGACCAGGTACCGCTCGCCTTCGAGCACCATGGGCAGCAGCGCCTGCTGCGCCGCCTTGAACGGCCCGCCGAGCGCCGTCAGCACCGCGACCAGCGCGCACAGCACCCAGAGCGGAACGCCGGGAATCGCGATGACGGCGACCAGCGCGGCCCGGGCCAGGTCCGCCGCGACCATCACGTCCCGCCGCGGCCGGCGGTCACCGACGCCGGCCAGCAGCACGCCGCCGAGCAGCGAAGGCCCGTACGTCAGGGCGTAGGTCAGTCCGGTCAGCGCCGCCGAGCCGGTGCGCTGGAAGACGAGGACCGCGAGCGCGACGCGGGCGAGCTGGTCCCCGCAGATCGACAGCAGCTCGGCGCTCCACATCGCGCGGAACTCGGCGACGGCGAGCACGGCGCCGAAGCCCACCTTCGTCACGCGTGCGTCGTCCATCGGTGGCGCCCCTCGAAACCCCTGTTCAGCCAAGGTAATCACCGAACGGAGTGGAATCGAGCCGTTCGGTGACAGTTACCCTGTTCGCAGCAGCGCGTCAGCCCGGGTGGCCGCCGATGCGGGTGGTCAGCTCGGCTGCCGTGGCCGCCACCTCCGCGGCCAGGTCCGGCCACGTCTCCTCGCACGGGTCCGTCGCGCAGTGGTGGCGCAGGGTCACGCTGATCGCCGCCAGCGGGCGGGCGCCGTGGTCGAAGACCGGGGCGGCCACTGAAGCGAAACCCGCTGTGACGTGGCCGTCTTCGACCGACCAGCCGAGGCGGCGCTCCGCGTTGAGCGTGCGGCGGAGGTCGGCGAGCGTGGCCGGGCCGCGGCCGGTGCGGTGCACGAACGCCGCCGCCGAGGGGAACAGCGCGCGGACGTGCGGGGCGGGCAGGTGCCGCAGGATCGCGCGGCCGGACGCCGTCAGCTGGGCCGGCAGGCGGACGCCGACCTCGGTCACCAGGGTCTCCGGGCGGAGCGGGCGCTCCTTGATCAGGTACAGCGACTCGTTGCCGTGCAGCACGCCGAGGTGCGCGGTGTGCCCGACGCGGTCGACGAGCTTGCGCAGCAGCGGCCCGGCCAGCCGTTCGAGCGGGTCGTGCCGCAGGTACGCCGAGCCGAGCTCGAAGGCCGCGATGCCC
This sequence comes from Amycolatopsis eburnea, assembly GCF_003937945.1. Classification (GTDB taxonomy): domain Bacteria; phylum Actinomycetota; class Actinomycetes; order Mycobacteriales; family Pseudonocardiaceae; genus Amycolatopsis; species Amycolatopsis eburnea. The sequence continues at coordinate 394,684 of NZ_RSEC01000048.1, read as the reverse complement.
AGGCCGTAGCGGCGTTCGGCGGGCAGGTGCACCACGAAACCGGCGGCTTCGAGCTCGTTGAGCAGGTGGTAGGTCGTCGACCGGGGGAGGCCGGCCTCGCGCGCGATCGCCGCCGCCGTCACCGGGCCGGGGCGCGTCGCGAGCAGGCGCAGCACCGCCAGCCCGCGGCGCAGCGCCGGGACCTCGCTGCTGTCGCCCATGGCCCGAGCCTAGCGTCTGGGATACCAGACAGAACCACTCCGTGGGGCATCCCACCAGCGGGAAGGACGATGTCCAATGGGCCCATGCCGGAAACAGTGCTCCTGGGCCTCGAACCCCTGACCGCCGCCCAGGTCGTCGACGTCGTCCGCGGCCACGCGCCGGTCGGGCTCGGGGACGCGGCCGAGAAGAACCTCGCCGCGACCCGCCAGCACATCGAAAACCTCGCGCACGCCGTCACGCCCACCTACGGCGTCTCGACCGGCTTCGGCGCGCTCGCCACCCGGCACATCCCGGTGGAGAGCCGGACCGCGCTGCAGCGCAGCCTGATCCGCTCGCACGCCGCCGGCGCCGGGCCCGCCGTCGAGCCCGAGGTCGTCCGCGCGCTGATGCTGCTGCGGCTGCGGACCCTCGCCAGCGGCTACACCGGCGTCCGCCCGGGGACCGCGCAAACGCTTGCGGCCCTGCTCAACGCCGACATCACCCCGGTCGTCCACGAGTACGGCTCGCTCGGCTGCTCCGGCGACCTCGCCCCGTTGGCCGCCGTCGCGCTCGCGCTCATGGGTGAGGGCCAAGTGACGTACCGCGGCGAGATCGTCGAAGCGGGCGAAGCGCTGAAGCACGCCGGGATCGAGCCGGTCGTGCTCGCCGAGAAGGAGGGGCTCGCCCTCACCAACGGCACCGACGGCATGCTCGGCATGCTCCTGCTCGCCGCCGCCGACCTGCACAAGCTGTTCGACATCGCGGACCTCACCGCCGCGATGAGCGTCGAGGCGCTGCTCGGCACCGACCGCGCCTTCGCCGCCGACCTCCAGGCGCTGCGCCCGCACCCCGGGCAGGCCACCTCCGCCGCCCGGATGTGGCAGGCGCTGCAGGGCTCGAAGATCGTCGAGAGCCACCGCGGCCCGGACTGCAACCGCGTCCAGGACGCCTATTCGCTGCGCTGCGCCCCGCAGGTGCACGGCGCCGCGCGCGACAGCCTCGCGCACGCCGAACTCGTCGGCGAGCGCGAGCTGATGTCCGCTGTGGACAACCCGGTCGTGCTCGCCGACGGCCGCGTCGAGTCCAACGGCAACTTCCACGGCGCGCCCGTCGCGTACGTGCTCGACTTCCTCGCCATCCCGATCGCGGACGTCGCCAGCATCGCCGAGCGCCGCACCGACCGGATGCTCGACAAGGCGCGCTCGCACGGCCTGCCGCCGTTCCTGGCGCACGATCCCGGCGTCGACTCCGGGCACATGATCGCCCAATACACCCAGGCCGCCGTGGTCAGCGAGCTCAAGCGGCTCGCCGTGCCCGCGTCGGTCGACTCGATCCCGAGCAGCGCCATGCAGGAGGACCACGTCTCCATGGGCTGGTCGGCCGCGCGGAAGCTGCGCAAGGCCGTCGACGGCCTGACCACCGTGCTCGCCATCGAGCTGCTGACGGCGGCCCGTGCACTCGACTTCCGGGCGCCGCTGGAGCCGTCGCCGGTCACCGGCCGCGTCCGGGACCTGCTGCGCACCAAGGTGAACGGGCCCGGTCCCGACCGCCACCTGGCGCCCGAGATCGCGGCCGCCGAAGAACTCGTCCGCTCCGGCGCCGTCCTCGACGCCGCCCGTCTGGAGGTCTGATGTCCCGCGTAGTCCGTGCCGCCCGCGGCACCCAGCTCACCGCCAAGTCGTGGCAGACCGAAGCCGCGCTGCGGATGTTCCACAACAACCTCGACCCCGACGTCGCCGAGCGGCCCGAGGACCTGGTCGTCTACGGCGGTACCGGCAAGGCCGCCCGCAACTGGGCCAGCTTCGACGCCATCACCCGCGAACTGACCACTTTGGACGTCGACGAGACGCTGCTGGTGCAGTCCGGCAAGCCGGTCGGCGTGTTCCGCACGCACGAGTGGGCGCCGCGCGTGCTCATCGCCAACTCGAACCTGGTCGGCGACTGGGCCACCTGGCCCGAGTTCCGCCGGCTCGAGCAGCAGGGCCTGACGATGTACGGGCAGATGACCGCGGGTTCGTGGATCTACATCGGCACGCAGGGCATCCTCCAGGGGACGTACGAGACGTTCGCCGCGGTCGCGAAAAAGAAGTTCGGCGGCACGTTGCGCGGAACGCTGACCGTCACCGCCGGTCTCGGTGGCATGGGCGGCGCGCAGCCCCTCGCCGTCACCATGAACGACGGTGTCGCGCTGGTCATCGAGTGCGACCCGCAGCGCGCGCACCGCCGCGTCGAAACCCGTTACCTCGACGAGGTGGCCGACGACCTCGACGACGCCATCGCCCGTGTCACCAAGGCCAAGCAGGAGAAGCGGCCGCTTTCGGTCGGTGTTGTCGGGAACGCGGCCGAGGTGCTGCCGGAACTGCTGCGCCGGGGCGTCGAGGTCGACATCGTCACCGACCAGACGTCCGCGCACGACCCGCTCTCCTACCTGCCCAAGGGCATCGCCGTCGAGGACTGGCACGACTACGCGGCCAAGAAGCCGGACGAGTTCACCGACCGCTCGCGCGAGTCGATGGCCGACCACGTCGACGCCATGCTCGGCTTCCTGGACCGCGGCGCCGAGGTCTTCGACTACGGCAACTCCCTGCGCGGCGAGGCCAAGCTCGGCGGCTGCGAGCGCGCGTTCGACTTCCCCGGGTTCGTGCCCGCCTACATCCGCCCGCTGTTCTGCGAGGGCAACGGCCCGTTCCGCTGGGCCGCGCTGTCCGGCGACCCCGAGGACATCGCCGCGACCGACCGCGCGATGCTGGAACTGTTCCCGGAGAACGAATCCCTCGCCCGCTGGATCCGCCTCGCCGGGGAACGCGTTGCCTTCCAGGGACTTCCGGCCCGGATCTGCTGGCTCGGCTACGGCGAACGCCACCTCGCGGGCCTGCGGTTCAACGAGATGGTGGCCAGCGGCGAGCTGAAGGCGCCGGTCGTGATCGGCCGCGACCACCTCGACTCCGGCAGCGTCGCCTCGCCGTACCGCGAGACCGAGGGCATGGCCGACGGCTCCGACGCGATCGCCGACTGGCCGCTGCTGAACGCGCTGATCAACACGTCGTCCGGGGCCAGCTGGGTGTCGATCCACCACGGTGGCGGCGTCGGCATGGGCCGGTCCATCCACGCCGGCCAGGTCAGCGTCGCCGACGGGACCGAGCTGGCCGCGCAGAAGCTCGAGCGGGTGCTGACCAACGACCCGGGCATGGGCGTCATCCGGCACGTCGACGCCGGGTACGACCGGGCGAACGACGTCGCCGACGAGCGCGGCGTGCGGGTGCCGATGCGGGAGCAGGCGTGACGGCTTCCGGTCTGCTGGCGGAGATCGGCGACGTCGGGCGCGATCCGAAGCGCGGCGGCTACTCGCGGCACGCCTTCGACGCGCCCGAGCAGGATCTGCGCGCGTGGTTCGGCGAGCGGGCGCTGGGGCTCGGGCTGGACGTCGACACCGACCACAACGGCAACATCTGGGCCTGGTGGGGGCCGCCGGGGCCGGACGCCGTCGTCACCGGCAGCCACCTCGACTCGGTGCCCGGCGGCGGCGCGTTCGACGGCCCGCTCGGCGTCGTCAGCGCGCTCGCCGCGGTGGAAGCGCTGCAGGCGCAAGGTTTCCGGCCGGGCAAGCCGTTCGCGGTCGTCGTGTTCACCGAGGAGGAGGGCGGCCGGTTCGGCGTCCCGTGCCTCGGCTCGCGGCTGCTGACCGGCACGATCGACGCGGACAAGGCCCGCGGGCTGCGGGACGCCGACGGCGTCACGTTCGCCGAGGCCGCGGCGAAGTCCGGCTTCGACCCGGAGCTGATCGGCGCCGATCCCGAGCGGCTCGGGCTGGTCGGGCGGTTCCTCGAACTGCACGTCGAGCAGGGGCGCGGCTTGATCGACCTGGGCGCGCCGGTCGCGGTCGGCAGCACGGTGATCGCGCACGGGCGGTGGCGGTTTTCCTTCGAGGGGCAGGGGAACCACGCCGGGGCGACGCTGCTGGCCGACCGAGCCGACCCGATGCTGCCCGCCGCCGCGACGGTCACCGCGGTCCGGCGGCTGGCGCGCGCGGTGCCGGACGCACGCGCGACCGTCGGGCGGCTCGTGCCGACGCCGGGCGGCACCAACGTCATCGCGTCCACTGTGGACCTTTGGCTCGACGCGCGGGTGCCCGGGACCGTGACGCCCGCGCTGGTCGAGGACATCACGCGCGCGGCGGAGGCCGCGGCCGCCGAGGAGGGCTGCCGGGTGACGGTGACCCGGGAGTCCTATTCGGACGACGTCGTGTTCGACGACGCCCTCCGCCGGGACCTGGGCGGCTGGCTCGGCGGACCGCCGGAGCTGCCCACCGGCGCGGGTCACGACGCCGCGATCCTCGCCGGGTTCGTCCCGTCGGGGATGCTGTACGTGCGCAACCCGACCGGCATCAGCCACTCGCCGGAGGAGTTCGCCGAGGCCGGCGACGTCGAGGCCGGGGCCGCCGCGCTGGCCACGGTGCTGGAGCGGCTGGCGCGATGACCGTCGGCCCGCGGGGGCGCCCCCCGTTTCCAGCCTATCGCGCGGCACCGACAGTTTTCTGGTGCGCGCAAGCCTGGCTGCCCGGCGGGATCGCGTCCGCGGTGCGCATCGAAGTCGCTGACGGCCGGATCACCGGCGTGACACCCGGCTCGCCGCGGTCCGGCACGGTGCTCGACGGGCTGACCCTGCCGGGCTTCGCGAACGGCCATTCGCACGCCTTCCACCGGGCGCTGCGGGGACGGACGCACCACGAACGCGGCACGTTCTGGACGTGGCGCGAGCGGATGTACGCGCTCGCGTCCCGGCTCGACCCCGACACCTACTACCGGTTGGCGCGCGGGGTCTACGCCGAGATGGTGCTGGGCGGGTACACGAGCGTGGGCGAGTTCCACTACCTGCACCACGCGCCCGGCGGGAAGCCGTACGCGGACCCGAACGCGATGGGGGCGGCGCTGCGGCAGGCCGCCGCCGACGCCGGGATCCGGTTGACGCTGCTCGACACCTGCTACCTGGCGGGCGGGATCGGCGTCGAACCCGACGAGGTGCAGCGGCGCTTCTCCGACGGCTCGGCTGCGGCGTGGGCGGAACGGGTGGCGGCGCTGGCGGAAGGCGAGCTGTTCCGCGTCGGCGCGGCGATCCACTCGGTGCGCGCGGTCCCGGCCGATCAGCTGTCCCTTGTGGACAGCGCGCGGGTGGTGCACGTCCACCTGTCCGAGCAGCGGGCCGAGAACGAGCAGTGCCTGGCCGCGTACGGCCGCACGCCCACCGAGCTGCTGCACGAGCGCGGGGTGCCGGCCGAGCGGCTGGTCGCCGTGCACGCGACCCACCTCACGACGTCGGACGTCGCGCTGCTGAGCGGGGCGCGGGCGTGCTTCTGCCCGACCACCGAACGCGACCTCGGCGACGGCATCGGCCCGGCCCGCGCCCTGCGGGACGCCGGGGTGCGGCTGGGCATCGGCAGCGACAGCAACGCCGTCGTCGACGCCTTCGAGGAAACCCGCGCGCTGGAGCTGGACGACCGGCTGGCCAGCGAGGAACGCGGCCGGTTCACCGCCGAAGAGCTCCTCGAAGCGGGCACGGACCACGCCGCGGTCGGGTGGGACGAGGTCGGCGCGCTCGCCGAGGGGGCGGGCGCGGACCTGGTCACCGTGACCCTGGATTCGGTGCGGACGGCTGGCATCGAGCCGTCGGGTGTGGTGTTCGCCGCGTCCGGCGCCGACGTCCGGCACGTCGTCGTGGCGGGCCGCGAGGTCGTGCGCGACGGCGCGCACCAGCTGATCGAACGACCGGAAACCGTGCTGGCGAAGGAGATCGAGGCACTGTGGCAGTCCTGATCACGGGCATCGGCGAGCTAACGACGAACGACGCCGAACTGGGCCGCCTGTCCGACGCGGCCCTGGTGCTGGACGGCTCGCGCGTGGCCTGGGTCGGCCCGGCTTCGAGCGCGCCGGACGCCGACGAGCGCGTCGACGTCGAAGGCCGCGCGGTGCTGCCGGGCTGGGTCGACAGCCACACGCACCTCGTCTTCGCCGGCGACCGCACCGCCGAGTTCGAAGCGCGGATGGCCGGAAAACCCTACACCGCCGGAGGAATCGCGATCACCGTCGGCGCGACGCGGGAGGCGTCCGACGAGCAGCTCGCCGCCAACCTCCGCCGTCACGTCGACGAAGCGGCCCGGCAGGGGACGACGTGCCTGGAGACCAAGACGGGCTACGGGCTGACCGTCGCGGACGAAGCCCGGTCCGCGCGGATCGCCGGTGAGGTGGCCGACGAGGTCACGTTCCTGGGCGCGCACCTGGTGCCGCCGGGCGCCGACGCGGAGTCCTATGTGGACCTCGTGTGCGGGGAAATGCTCGACGCCGTCGCGGAGAACGTGCGCTGGGCGGACGTGTTCTGCGAGACCGGCGCGTTCGACGAGGCCCAGTCGGCGCGGGTCCTGAAGGCCGCCGCCGGGCGCGGGCTCGGCCTGCGGGTGCACGGCAACCAGCTCGGCGAAGGCCCCGGCGTGCGGCTCGCGGTCGAGCTCGGCGCGGCGAGCGTCGACCACTGCACGTACCTCAGCGACACCGACGTCGAGGCGCTGGCCGCGTCGGAAACCGTCGCGACCCTGCTGCCCGCGTGCGACCTGTCGACCCGGCAGGCGATGGCGCCGGCCCGGCGGCTGCTCGACGCGGGCGCGACGGTCGCGCTGGCCAGCAACGCCAACCCGGGCAGCTCGTACACGACGTCGATGGCGTTCTGCGTCGCGACCGCGGTGCTGCAGCTCCGGATGACGATCGAGGAGGCCGTCTGGGCGGCGACGGCGGGCGGCGCGAAGGCGTTGCGCCGCGACGATGTCGGCGTGCTGCGGCCCGGCGCGCGGGCCGACGTCCACGTGCTCGACGCGCCGTCGGTGACGCACCTGGCGTACCGGCCGGGCGTGCCGCTGACGAATTCGGTGTGGCGCGCCGGAGATCGTGTGCGCTAACGTCGAAGGCGAGGACGCGCGAAGACACAGTCCGGTATGGGTTAGTCCGGGCAGCATCGGCAGGCTTACCTGTGCGTCCCTTCCTCGGAAGCGACGAAGGGACAGCTGTGTCTGTGATCATCATCGGGGCCGGCCTGGGTGGCTTGAGCCTCGCGCAGGGGCTGCGCCGGGCCGGGATCCCGTGCCAGGTCTACGAACGCGACGAGTCGGCGGGCGCCCGGAAGCAGGGCTACCGGCTGCACATCGGCGGCGTCGGCGACTCGGCGTTGCGGGAAGTACTGCTTCCTGAGCTGCACGAACTCTTCCACGCCACCGCGGGCCGGGCGCTGCCGCACACGAACGTCTACGACGAGCGGCTGAGGCTGGTCACGCGCCTGGCGGACGAGGGGACCCACCTCAACGTCAACCGCTTCACCCTGCGGCAGATCCTGCTGCACGGCCAGGAAGTGGCCTACCGCAAGCAGTTCACGCACTACGAGACCGACGACGACGGCGTGATCGCGCACTTCGCCGACGGCACTTCCGCCCGCGGCAGCCTGCTGGTCGGCGCGGACGGCATCAATTCCCCCGTGCGGCGGCAGTACCTGCCGCACGCCCGGGTCGTCGACGCCGGGCTCGTGCACCTCTACGGCCGGATTCCGCTGACGCCGGCGACGCGGGCGTTGTTCGAGCCCGAGATGTTCGCGGTGTTCAACATGATGGTCGGGCCGGACCGGACGATGGCCGGGTTCGCGCCGGTCGACTACCCGGAACCGGTCGACGGCGCGTGCGCGCGGCTGGTGCCGGACCTGCGGCTGCGCGACGCCGATCCGTACCTGACGTGCTCGGTGGGCGCGCGCTGGGACGTAGTCGGCCACGACGAGGCGGAACTCGCCGCGATGACGCCCGGTGACCTCCAGAAGGTGGCGCTGCGGCTCGTCGACGGCTGGCACCCGCTCGCCCGCGCGATGGTCGAGCACTGGGACGTCCCGGCGACCTTCCCGCAGCCGATCCGCACGAGCGTCCCGATCGAACCGTGGGCGCCCTCGCGCGTGACGCTCGTCGGCGACGCGATCCACGCCATGAGCCCGGCCGCCGGCGCGGGCGCCAACACCGCGTTGCGCGATGGTGCGGTGCTGGCGTCCGCGCTGGCCGGGGCCCCGCTCCTCGAAGCCGTGGCGGCTTACGAAGCCGCGATGGTCGGCTACGGCTTCGCGGCGGTGCGCGAGTCCGCCGAAAACGGACGGCGGTACCTCGGGCAGAACCCGCTCACAGCGGAAGCGTGAACGGCGTGCAGGCCGGCGTGTAGCTCGCGTCGAGCGCGTGCAGGATCAGGCCGGTGACGTTCGGGTCGATCGCCTGGCTCAGGTGACCCGAAGCGTCGGCCGCGCAGAAGTCCTGCAGCACGATGTCCGTCGCGCCCGGCTCGTCCAGGACGCCGCTCGTGTACGGCGTCACGACCTCGTCGTACTTGCTGACGATGCTCGTGTACGCCGGCCCGGCGACGTGCACGCCGCCGCGGGCGAGGTCGTCCAGGAAGGCCGACGGCGCCAGGTACTCCTGGCACGCGCCGCAGGCCGTCTTGAGGATCGCGCTCAAGCCCGGGACCGTGGTCAGCAAGGCCTTGGCGAGCGCGTCGAGGCCGCCGAGCGTGGTTCCGCGGTAGTTCGCGCCGAAGCCGACGAAGTTCGCGACCTTCGCCGCGCCGCCGCCGTACTTCAGGTAGTACGCCGGCATCGTGCTGCCTTCGGAGTGGCCGACGATGTCGACCTTCGCCGCGCCGGTAGCGGACCGGACCTGGTCGCCGAACCGGCCGAGCTGCGCGGCGCTGGTGCGCATGGACGCGAGCCCGCCGACGCCGGGGCCGAGGACGCCGGTGCCGTAGGTCAGGGAGAACACGCAGTAGCCCTGCGCAGCGATCTTCGGCGCGTGGAAGAACCAGTTGACGGTGTCGTTCGCGCCGAGGCCGTGCACCAGCACCACGGGCTGGGGGTGCGCGGCCGACGGGCGGCAGCCCCAGTCGTTCCAGCCGCTGCCCGGCGCCGCTTCGGCGACCGACGGCGCCGCTGAGCCGAGGGTGAGCGCCGCGATGACCGCCGTGAGGATCCGCTTGGCACCGCCGTTGGTGACCCGCATTCCACTGCCTCCAGTTACCCGTCAGTAAGTGATGCAGCTCATGATCGGTCACAGCGCGGGGGAGACGACCTGGGACAACGCTCAGACTTGACCGCCGTTCGTTGTGACAGGTGACAACCAAGGGGAGGGTGCGCACGGCCGATGGTGAAGGTGACTGTTCCAACGGCGAAACAGGAGGAGCCGTGCGGCGTCTGTGGCTCGTAGCGATCTTGACCGCGCTTTTCGTGATTCCCCAGCCGGCGCTGGCGGAGCCGGTGCACTGGGACCAGCCGGGTCCCTATCCCGTCGTCAGTGAGGCGCTCGACAGCACCCACACCGTCTTCCGCCCCGCCGACCTCGGCGGCGAGCGGCACCCGGTCATCGTTTGGGGCAACGGAACGGGCGCGACCCCGGCGATCTACGCGCCGCTGCTGCGCCACCTCGCGTCGTACGGGTTCGTCGTCGCGGCCGCGGACACGCCGAACTCCGGGACCGGCGCGGAAATGCTGGCCGGCGCCCGGACGCTCGTGGCGGAGAACGCCCGGCCCGGCAGCCGGTACTTCGGCCGGATCGACACCGCGCACATCGGCGCGACCGGGCATTCCCAGGGCGGCGGCGGGGCGATCGCGGCCGGTGCCGACCCGCTCGTCACGACGACCGTCCCGATCGAGCCGGGCCCGCAAGGTTCAGTGGCGGCGTTGCACGGCCCGGTGTTCTTCCTCGGCGGCCAGTTCGACGTGATCGTCGTGCCGGGACTGCTGGTCATCCCGCGCTACTACGCCGCGTCGCACGTTCCCGCGGTCTACGGCGAGCTCGCCGGCGCCACCCACTTCACGGCGACCGGTGACGGCGGTGGGTTCCGCGGCGCGATCACCGCGTGGTTCCGGTACTGGCTGGCGGGCGACGCGCAGGCCAAGGGTGTCTTCTTCGGACCAGGCTGCACGCTGTGCGCCGATCCGGCGTGGTCGAAGGTGCTACGCAACGACCTGGCGCTCCAAGTCTGACGACCGGCGCGCGGCGGCCGCGATCCCGGCCGCTGCGAGCAACCCGCAGAGCCAGGCGAACCAGTCGCCGAAACGTGCGTACGGCGTCTTCCCGGTGCCGGCCGGGACGTCCGCGACGACCACCGAGAACGGGCTGCCGCCGGTGTGGGTGTCGGCCAGGACGTGGCCTCGCGCGTCGGCGAGCATCGGGGTGCCGCGGGCCGCGCTCCAGGCCACCGAAAAGCCGTTCTCGACGCCGCGGATCAGCGCCGTGCGGCTGTGCGCCCAGCCGTCCACGTCCTCGTCGGAGGCGGGGATGAAGACCAGGCCGGTGCCGGCCGCGCCGTAGTCGCGGCTCGGGTCGGCGAAGTTGACGTCCATGCACACCATCAGGCCGATCCGGGTGGTCTCGGTGCCGGACCGGATGTTCGGCGAATCCCCGTTGTGCCACTTGCGGTATTCGACCGGCGCACCGGACGGCGGCACGGCCAGCGCGGCGTTGAAGCGGCCGTCCGGCGTGGTGTCGAGGACGCCGGTGACGACGTCGAGGTCCCTCTCTCTGGCCACCTCGGTAAGGGCCGCGACGAGGCTCGCGCGGCTGGTCTGGTCCACCGCGAAGGTGGCTTCGGGCAGCACCACGGTCTTGACGCCGTCCGGCAGCTTCGCGATCTGGTCCACATAGGACCCGACGAGTGCTTGGCCGTCGCGGGTGGCGACGTCGACCGCCCAGCGGTGCTGCTCCGGTGCGATGAGGGCGACTTTCGTCGACAGCGTCGTCGAGGCCGGGGTGCTCCAGAACGCGAGCCCGCCCGCGATCGCGGCGAGGGCGACGACGGGGACGAGCCGCGTCCGGCCGGGCGAGAGCGCGGCGGCGACGGCGGCCGGGGCGAACAGCACCAGGAACTCCACGCCCCAGCCCCCGGTGACCGCGGCGATCCGCACGATCGACGGCCGGTCGGCCTGCGTCGTCATGAAGGTGCCCATCAGGCCGGTGGGGTTGAGCAGCGAAACGACGTAGAGCGCGACGGTCCACAACGCGGGCGCGGCGAGCGCCGCCAGGAAGCCGTGGCCGCGCCGGACCAAGAGCCCGAAGAGGCCGGCGGACAGCGCGAACAGCACGGCGCTCCCGCCGAGGATCGCGAGCGCGGCGGGGCGGGGGATCGACTGCGAATGCCAGAAGTAGCTCCAGCTTCCCGCGCTGCCCGCGAGGTAAGCGGTGAAAGCGCTTGCGAGCGCGATCCCGCCGTGCACGCGGGGTGCCAGCAGGAAGATCGGCAACGGCGCCAGCCAGGCGAGTTCGGGCAGCGGGTCCAAACCCGTGCCGAAGAAGAACAGCACGGCCGACGCGACGGTCGCCAGTATCGCTTTCATCGGTGCCCCTTTCGCCCCGTTCCACGGTTTCAGGCGGGGCACGGCAAGGCACTGGGCTGGACCACCGGGTTCGGGGTGGGGTAGGCCCCACCCCGGTTCATCGAGAGTTCAAGCAGCTGTCACACGACAGGGATCGGCGGCTGTCCAGTCGATCAGTAGCGTTGCTAACGAACAGCAAAGGAAGAGAGCCGAACATGGACTTCTCGCTGATCGTGCTGGTGGTGATCGTCGCCGCGCTGGCCTTCGACTTCACCAACGGCTTCCACGACACCGCCAACGCCATGGCCACCTCCATCGCCACCGGGGCGCTCAAGCCGAAGGTCGCCGTCGCGGTGTCCGCGGTGCTGAACCTCGTCGGCGCGTTCCTCTCGGTCGAGGTCGCGAAGACGATCTCCGGGGGCATCGTCGACGACACCAAGGTGACGCCGGTGATCATCTTCGCCGGGCTCGTCGGCGCCATCGTGTGGAACCTGCTGACCTGGCTGATCGGGCTGCCGTCGAGTTCGTCGCACGCCCTGTTCGGCGGGCTCATCGGCGCCACCTGGATCGCCTCGGGCTCCGACGCCGTCCACTTCGGGAAGGTCGTCGAGAAGGTCCTCATCCCCGCGCTCGCTTCGCCGATCGTCGCCGGGATCGTCGCGACGCTCGGCACGTTCCTCGTCTACCGGATCACCGCGCGGGCCAAGCAGGACACCGTGGGCCGGACGTTCAAGGCCGGGCAGATCGCGTCGGCTTCGCTGGTGTCGCTCGCGCACGGCACGAACGACGCGCAGAAGACCATGGGTGTCATCACGCTGACGCTGATCGCGTCCGGTTCGCTCGCGCCGAACTCGGGACCGCCGCTCTGGGTGGTCCTGACCGCCGGCGCCGCGATCGCGCTCGGCACCTACCTCGGCGGCTGGCGGATCATCCAGACCATGGGCAAGAAGCTCACGGAAATCCAGACGCCGCAGGGCTTCGCGGCCGAGACGAGCGCCGCCGCGGTGATCCTGACCTCGGCGCACCTCGGGTTCGCGCTGTCCACCACGCACGTCTGCTCGGGCGGCATCATCGGCTCCGGGCTCGGCCGCAAGCTCGCCGAGGTGCGCTGGGGCGTCGCGGGCAAGATGGTGCTCGCCTGGGCGCTGACGCTGCCCGCCGCCGCGGTCGTCGGCGCGATCGCCGCCGAGGTCTCGACGCTCGGCACCTGGGGCACGGTCCTGATCGGCCTCGCCGGGGTCGTCGTCGCGGTGGGCATCTACCTCGCGTCGAAGCGGAACCCGGTCAGCGCCAACTCCATCAACGAACCCGAGCCCGGCGTGCAGCCGGTCAACGCCTGAGGAGCGCCGCCGTGCACATCGATTGGGGTTCCCTCGGTCTCGTCTTCGTCGTCGCGCTCGCTTCGGTCGTCGTGCTGACGAGCCTGTTCTCCTTCGGGGTGGTCGGGCTCTCCCAGCGCGACTCGGCTCGCGAAGCCGGTGGCTCGGGCAGTGGTCAGCTGGCGGGCGCCGTCATCTGCTTCGCGCTCTGCGCGGCGATCGTGGGCTACGGGATCTACTTGATCGTCGCCTGAGCGCGTTCCCGGAATCCCTCCGGGAGCCCGCCGAGCATCGGGACCAGCGTGCTCCGGCGCTCGGCGCTCAGGTGGGTCAGCAGGTCCAGCGCCGGGTCCCAGAGCTCCTCGTCGGCGCCCGCCGCGGTGAGCAGCCTGCCGAGCCGGTGCGCCGGCAGCAGGCCGACGACGTGGTCGATGCGGCTCTTGTCGTCGAGCACGAACGCGATCCGCAGCAGGCCGGGGTCGTCGATCTGCTCCAGCGCGCGCCGCACGGTCGGGTCGGGCAGGTGCCCGACGAACCGGCCGAGGGTGATCCAGTCCTCGCGGCGCGCCAGCTCGGCGGCGACGGCCAGGACGGTGTCCAGCGGGATGCGCGAGATGATCGCGCTCGCCCGTCGCGGGTCGAGCTCCGCCGCGACTTCGGCGAGGAAGCGCGGGTGCAGCCGCTTGGCGACGTCGACGCCGCGGGAGACGTCGACCAGCCCGGCGATCCGGGCGCACAGCAGCGGGCCGAACACCTTCTCGGCGATCTTGGCGAGCACCGCGCCGGGCAGCAGCCGCGCGGCCAGCGCCATCCGCTGCAGCACGGCGCTGTTCGCGTCGAACAGCGTGTCGGTGACCTGCTCGCGGAACGCCTTCAGGTCGTCGGCGTCGACGCGGGCGAGGTACTCCAGCCGCTCGTGCTCGACGCCGAGGACGCGGGCGAGCTTCAGGATCTCCGCGCGCGAGGCGTAGTCCGCGGTCACAGGCCGACCGCCTTCCGGACCGCGCCGCGCAGCAGCGCCGGCACGTACCGGAGGCCCTCTTCGCCGGCTTCGGCGAGCGCTTTCGCCTGGCGACGCCGCGCGTCGCGCAAGGCGTCGGCGAGGTCCTGCCGTTCGTGCTCTTCGAGGGCCTCGATGCCTTCGGGGAGGTAGCCGCCCAACTGATCGGCGAGTGTGCGCTCGGCCATGGTGGATCATCATGCATCATGCGGGCAGGACCTTCGAGGCGTCCACGGTCCGTGTCGGCGAGCTGGACGCGGTCGCTTTGTCGACACGGATCAGACCCTGGCTTTCCTGGACACGCTGAAGGGTTGACTTTCGGCAGTGGTCGCCCGCGGTCACGCCTTGTAGTTTCGGTCCTGTGCGAGAAGTGACGAAGCGCAGGTGGCGCGTGGTGCTCGACGTCGCACTCGGCCTGTTCCTCGCCTTCGTCGTCGCCGCGGGCACGATCGAAAGCCGGTCGTACTGGGAGCTGGCCGGCGGGCTCGCCGTCGTGGCGGGTTCGGTGGCGACGTCGCGGCGGTACCCCGGCGTCTCGCTCGGCATCGCGCTGGCCGGGACGCTCGCCGTGCCGTTCCCGTACGGCGACCGCGTGGCCGTCTGGGTGGTGTTCGTGCTGGTGGCGATGAGCTACCTGGCCGGGCTGCGGATGGAACGGGCCCGGCCGGGCGTGCTGACCGGCGTGGCCGTGGTGCTGCTCGGCCTGCCGCTGTCCCTGTTCCTCGGGCCCGACGGCATCGGGGACTGGGCCGCGATGGTCGCGATCCTGGTGTTCGCCGGGCTGTCGCCGTGGCTGCTGGGCCGGTACGTCCGGGTGCGCGGCGAGCTCGCGCGCACCGGCTGGCGGCGGGCCGAGGAGATGGAGAGCAGGCAGCGGCTCGTCGCCGACCAGGCGCGGCTGCGCGAGCGCGCCCGGATCGCGAGCGACATGCACGACTCGCTCGGGCACGAGCTGAGCCTGATCGCCGTCCGCGCCGCCGCGCTCGAGGTCGCGCCGGGACTCGACGGCACCCAGCGCGACGCGGCCACGCAGTTGCGGACCAGTGCCGCGGCGGCGACCGAGCGGCTGCGCGAGATCATCGGCGTGCTGCGCGAGGACGCCGCCCCGGTCGAGCCGGTGCAGGGCGACCTCGCCGAGCTGATCTCGCGCGCGCGGGCGTCGGGGCTGCTCATCGATTCGGCCGTGGACAGCGCGCAGGCGCCGCCGATGGTCGCCCGCGCCACCCACCGCGTGGTGCAGGAAGCGCTGACGAACGTGGCGAAGCACGCGCCGGGGGCCGCGGTGGTGGTTCGCGTGACGAGCTCCGGGGCAGTGACGGAGGTGAGCGTCGTCAACGCGCCGCCGCCCGCCGGGCCGTTGCCGGGCGCGGCGTCCGGGCGCCGCGGGCTGATCGGCCTGCGCGAGCGGGTCCGGCTGGTCGGCGGCACGCTGCGGGCCGGGCCGCACGAGGGCGGGTTCGCGGTCACCGCGACGCTGCCGCACGACGCCGCACCGGTCGAGGAGTCCCCGGAGCTGCGCGAGGCGGCCGAGGACGAGGTCGGGCAGTCGACGTCGGCCCGTGCGCTGGAGCTGGCCCGCCGCGACGTGCGGCGCAGCCTGATCCAGGCGGTCGTCGTGCCGCTCACGCTGTTCGGGGTGGTGCTGGCGGTCGGCGGCATCGCGTTCCTCTACCAGTGGAACTCTTCGGAGCTGCCCGGCGGCGTCTACGAACGGCTGCGGATCGGGCAGCCGCGGGCCGAGCTGACGCTGCCCGAACGCCAGCGCTCGGCGCGGCCCGCGCGGGGTGAGCCGCCGTCGGCGCCGGGTGCCGTGTGCGAGTACTACGGCGCCGGGCGGTCGTGGCTGAACGACGACTACGCCGCTTACCGGCTGTGTTTCACGGATGGGAAGCTGCTTTCCAAGGACTGGTTCGCCGAGGGGGCAAAGTGATCAGGGTCGTGCTGGCCGACGACGAAGCGCTGATGCGGGCGGGGGTGGCGGCGATCCTGGGCGCGGACCCGGGCATCGAGGTCGTCGCCGAGGCCGCCGACGGGCGCGAGGCGGTCTCGCAGGCGCTCGCGACGCACCCGGACGTCGTGCTGCTCGACATCCGGATGCCGGGGCTGGACGGCCTCGGCGCGGCCGCCGAGATCCGGAAGCTGCTGCCCGCGACCGGCGTGATCATGCTGACGACGTTCGGCGAGGACGAGTACATCGAACGCGCGCTGGGCCTCGGGGCGGGCGGGTTCCTGCTCAAGTCGGGGGATCCGCGCGAGCTGCTGGCCGGGATCCACGCCGTCGCCGGCGGGGCCGCGTTCCTCTCGCCGAAGGTCGCCCAGCGGGTCATCGCGCGCCTGTCCGGCGGCCGGCTGACGCGCGCCGCGGCGGCCCGGGAGCGGATCAGCGGGCTGACGCCGCGTGAGCGGGAAGTGCTGACCCTGCTCGGTGCCGGACTGTCCAATGCGGACATCGCGGCGAAGATGTTCGTCGTCGAGGGCACGGTGAAGGCGCACGTGAGCACCATCCTGACCCGGCTCGGCGCGAAGAACCGGGTGCAGGCGGCGATCACGGCGTACGAGGCGGGACTGGTCGGGGGAGACGCGGCGGCCGCCACCCCGTGACGGCCGCGCCCAGCCGGGCGGTGGCCTGCGACGGGAGCAGCCGCAGGGCGGCGGTGCGCAGCTTAGTCGCGACGGAGTTGGTCAGCTGCGGGCCCAGCTTGCCCATCCGGACGGATTCCCTGGCGACCTTCTGGCTGCGCGGACGCCGTTCCGCGTCGTAGGCCCGGAGTCCTTTTTCGACGTCCATTGTGGACATGACGTGGGCGAGCACGACGGCGTCCTCGAGCGCCTGGCAGCCGCCCTGGCCGAGGAACGGTGGCATCGCGTGCGCGGCGTCGCCGAGCAGGGCGATCTGGCCGCGGGTGTAGGCCGGCAGCGGCGTGCCCAGGTGGTAGAGGTCGTGGTGCAGCAGGGCTTCCGGCGGGGTCGCCTCGATCAGGGCCGGGATGGGGTCGTGCCAGGTGCCGAAGTCCGGGGTGCCCGGGTTCCGGCCGGGCTCGGTGACGTAACAGATCCACCAGTAGACGTCGTCGCCGGTGAGGGGCAGGACGCCGACTTCGGTGCCGCGGTCGAAGCTCGTGCTGAGCCGGGTGTGCGGGAGTTTCGCGATGCCGCGGAAGGCCGCGCTGCCGGAGAAGACGGGCTCGGGGTGCCGCGGGAACAGCGCGTGCCGGATCCGGCTGCGGATCCCGTCGGCGGCGACGACCAGATCGGCCTCGATTTCCCCGCCGTCGAAGCGGACGAGCCCGTCTTCTCGCACTTCGGTGACTTCGGTGCCGGTCCGGAGGCTGCCGGCGGGGACGGCGTCCTTGAGCGCGTTGACGAGGTCGCGCCGGTGGATGGCGCCGAGCGGACGGCCGTGCCGGCGTTCGAACGCGGCCGAATCCCAGCGGACGACGCGCCGGCCCCGGCGGTCGCGGAACCCGCCGTCGCGCTGCGGGGCGAGGCTCTCGCCGAGATCGACGCCGAGTTCGTCCAGGCAGCGCAGTGCGTTCGGCCAGAGCGAGATGCCAGCGCCGACGTCGCCGAACTCCGGCGCCCGTTCGAGCACCGTGACCCGCCACCCGGCCCGGTGCAGCCCGATCGCCGCCCCGAGTCCGCCGATACCGCCCCCGACGACCACTGCGTGCATGACGCACCTCCTCTACAGGTGTAGAGGACTCTACACCTGTAGAGTGGCGTGGTGGAACGACTTGAGGTGATCGCCGACACGGCCATCGAGGTGATCGCGGCGGAGGGCATGCGCGGCCTTACCCACCGCGCGGTCGACCGCGCGGCGGGCCTGCCGGTGGGCTCGACGTCGTACTACGCGCGCACGCGGGCGGCGCTGCTCTCGCTGGCCTTCGCGCGGATCGTCGAGCTGGACCAGGTTTCGCCGCCGCCGGGTGACCTGGCGGAGAGCATCGCGGGCTACGCGCACGAGGCGATCACCTCGGGCCGCACGCGCATGCTGGCCCGGTACGAGTTCGCGCTCGAGGCGACGCGACGGCCGGAGCTGCGCGCGGAGTACGACTCGGGAGGAGCGCTGATCCGCCGCCGCGCAGCGGACTTCCTGGCGGCGGCGGGCTCCACCGACCCGGTCCGCCACGCGGCGGTCGTGGTGGACTGGATGGAGGGCACGATCTTCGGCGCGCTCGCGGGAGCTTCGGCGCCGCCTTCCCGGGAGGCGCTGGTGAAGAGCGCGCGCGAGATCCTGGCGGGGATCGGGGTGGGGTGAAGGGGCACCCGGACGCGTCTGCCCGACGTCGCGGCAAATGTCATGAAAGGGTCGTTCATGTCGTCTGGCGAGGTGAACGACTCTTTCATGACATCGCGGTCGGCCGGAGCCCTCGCGCTCAGGCGTCCCGGCGCCGCAGCACCGCCGTCCCCACCGCCAGCGCCACCGCGGCCCACACCGCGCACACCACCAACCCCACCCAAGGGGCGTACGGCGCCGGCGTCATCGTGATCGGGTTCGGGTGCCCCGCCTCCACCATCGCGTTCATCCCGGCGATCCCCGGGAAGTACGCCACCAGCTCCGGCAGTCCCAGCGAAGCCACGATCAGCGGCAGCGGCACCAGCAGCACAATCACCGTCACCAGCGTCCCCGCCGCGCTCCGCAGGGCCCAGCCGACGCCGGTCGACAGCAGGCCCAGCAACGCGAAGTACCCGCCCATGCCCGACGCCGTCGTGAACGCGCCTTCGAACGACGTCGGCAGCCCGTGCTCGCCCTTCACCGTGCTCGCCACCGCCATTCCCGCGCACGCCAGCAGGACGCCGAACACGAACAGCACCGGCACCACGACCGCCGCCTTCGCCGCCACCACCCGGGGGCGGACCGGGGTCCACAGCAGCGTCGAGCGGATGCCGCCGCCGGCGTATTCGCTCGTCACGAACAGCGTGGCCAGCGCGAGCACCGCGAACTGCGTCAAGTAGAACCCGCCGCCGAGGGCGATCGTGTTGGCGCCCAACGGGTCGTCGTTGTAGCTCTGGGCGATCGCCGACAGCGTGCTGTAGCCCAGCATCAGGGCCGTCGCCGTCACCAGGCACCACCAGGTGGCCCGGACCGACCAGAACTTCGTCCACTCCGACGCCACCGCGCCGCGCACCGCCGTCGTCATGCCGACACCCCGTATTCCACCGAAGAAGCGGTCAGTTCCATGTACGCCTGCTCGAGAGACGCCGTCCGTTCGGTGAGGCCGTGCAGGCGGATCCCCAGTTCGTGCGCCAGGTCGCCGACGCGGGTGACGTCGACGCCGTCCACCACCAGCTCGCCCGCCTCGCCCGGGTGCGTCAGCCCGCCTTCGGCGCGCAGCCGTGCGTCCAAAGTGGAGAGTTCGGCCGCCGCCGGGACGCGCACCGAGACCGTCGTGCGGGAGTTGCCCGCGATGAACTCCGCGACCGGGGCGTCGGCCAGCAGCTTGCCCTTGCCGATCACCACCAGGTGGTCCGCGGTCAGCTGCATCTCGCTCATCAGGTGGCTGGAGACGAACACCGTCCGCCCCTCGGCCGCCAGCGAGCGCATCAGCTGGCGGACCCAGCGGACGCCGTCCGGGTCGAGGCCGTTGACCGGCTCGTCGAACAGCAGCACGCCGGGGTCGCCGAGCAGCGCGCCCGCGATCCCGAGCCGCTGCCCCATGCCGAGCGAAAACTGGCCCGCCCGCTTGCCGGCGACGTCGGACAGCCCGACGGTCGCCAGGACCTCCTCGACGCGGCCCGGCGCGATCCCGTTGCTGCGCGCCATCGCCAGCAGGTGCTTCCCGGCGCTGCGGCCGGGGTGCAACGCCTTGGCGTCCAGCAGCGCGCCGACTTCGCGCAGCGGATGCCGCAGCTCGGCGTAGCGCCGGCCGCCGACGAGGGCTTCACCCTCCTGCGGGTGGTCGAGGCCGACGGTCATCCGCATGGTCGTCGACTTCCCGGCGCCGTTGGGGCCGAGGAACCCCGTCACCCGCCCCGGTTCGACGTCGCACGTGAGCGCGTCGACGACTGTCTTCTCCCCGTAGCGCTTCGTGAGTGCGCGAAGCGTGATCATGGTTCCTCCCGGTGTTGGCCTGTACCGGGAGTCTCGGCTTTCCGGGGTGCCGCGGGCATCGGACGTCGGTCGCGGCCCGCCCCCGACTTTCGGCAGGGGTCAGCGGCGGCGGGACGTGTGCCGGGTCGGGACGGCGGTGGCCGGGTCCTCCGGCCAGGGGTGCTTCGGGTAGCGGCCGCGCAGGTCGGCGCGCACGGCCGGGTAACCGGTGGTCCAGAAGCCCGCGAGGTCGGCGGTGATCGCGGCCGGGCGGCCGGCGGGAGAGAGCAGGTGCAGCACCACCGGGACGCCGGCGAGCGTGGGCGTCTCGGTCCAGCCGAACGTCTCCTGCAGCTTCACGGCGAGGACGGGCCGGTCGCCGCGGTAGTCGACGCGGATGTGGGAGCCGGACGGGACTTCCAGGCGGTCCGGGGCGAGGTCGTCGAGCTTGGCCGCTTCGGGCCAGGGGAGGAGCGCCTTGAGGGCGGTGCCGGCGTCGACGGCCGCGAGGTCCGCTTTCCGCCGGGCGCCGGACAGGTCCAGCCAGCTGTCCACATCGGACAGCAGGGCGGCGTCGTCCACCGCGGGCCACGGCGGCCCGAGCACCTCGTGCAGGAACGCGAGCCGCTCGCGCAGGCGGGTCGCGTCCGGACGCCACTTGAGCAGGCCCAGCCCTTCCGCGCGGAGCCCGGCGACGAGGGCGTCGTGGACGTTCGCGTCCTTGAGCGGCTTCTCGGACAGGACGATGGCGCCCAGCTTCCGGACGCGCCGGGCGACGACGTCGCCGTCCCAGGTGACTTCGTCCACTTCGGACACCGAGCCGGCGCGGACGGCGAGGCGTTCGTCGGCGGCCGCGGCGAGGCGGATGGTGCCGTGGACGCGGCCGGGGTCCCGTGTCGCTTCGGCGACGGCCAGCCATTCGGCGTCGAGCCCGCTCCCCGGCGGGAGCTCAGCCGCGGTGCCGCCCGCCATGAGGTACACCGGCGCACCGCCGGGCCGCCGCTTCGCGAGCCGCCGCTTCGCGAGCCGCTCGGGGTGCGCGAGCGCGACGACCAGCGCGGGATCCGCCGTGAAGGCCTCCTTACCGGCGTTTTCGCCCGTGAAGGGGGCCTTCACGGATTTGCGGTCAGTGAGCAGGGACTCGAGGCGGCGGGCGTCTTGTTTCCAGCGGCGGGAACCGTCGTCACCGGCCGAGCGCAGCCGCCGGAGTTCGGCTTCGACGTCGGTCAGCGTGCCGCCCGCGTCCAGCAGCGCCACCACTTCCGCCGCGTTGCGGGCGCCGACTTCCGCGGCACCGTCCAGCAGCGCCCGCGCCAGCCGCGGGTGCAGGCCCAGCTCCGCCATCCGCCGCCCGCGTGCGGTCACCACGCCGCCGGACGTCGCGCCGAGCGTCTCCAGCAGCGCCCGGCCCGCTGCCAGCGCGCCCTCGCCCGGCGGGTCCCACCAGGCCAGCCCGCTGCCGTCCGGCGTCGACCAGCACGCCAGTTCCAGCGCCAGCCGCGCCAGCTCGGCCGTGCGGATTTCCGGCTCGGGGTACGCGGGCAGCAGGGACTGTTCGTTCTCCGCCCAGCAGCGGTACGCCCGCCCGGGCCCTTCGCGGCCCGCGCGGCCCGACCGCTGCGTCGCGACCGCCGCCGACACCCGGACCGTCGCCAGCCCGGGCAGCCCGCGCCGGTGGTCGACGCGCGGGACGCGCGCGAGTCCCGAGTCGACGACCGCGCGCACGCCCGGCACCGTCAGGCTCGACTCCGCCACCGCCGTCGCCAGCACGACGCGCCGCCGGTCACGCGGCCGCAGCGCGTCGTCCTGGTGCGTGGCGGACAACCGGCCGTGCAGCGGCAAGACGTCCACATCGGACAGTCGCAAGAGGTTCGAGGTCCGCGCGATCTCCCCGGCCCCGGGCAGGAACGCGAGCACGTCGCCTTCTCCCGACGACAACGCCGTGCGCACCGCGCGGGCGACGCACGCCTCGACGCGCTCACCCCGCGCTGGCGGCAGGTACGAGTACGAGATCGGGTAGGTGGGCGCTTCCGCCGTGACCACCGGCGCGTCCCCGAGCAGCGCCGCCAGCCGCCCGGCCGCGACCGTCGCCGACGTCGCCAGCAGGCGCAGGTCGTCGCGCAGCCCGGCGCGGACGTCCAGGAGCAGCGCCAGCAGCAGGTCCGCGTCCAGGTGCCGCTCGTGGCATTCGTCGAGCAGCACCGTCGACACGCCGGGCAGCTCCGGATCGCCCTGCACCCGCCGCACGAGCAGCCCCGACGTCACGACCTCGACGCGGGTCCGCGAAGACACCTTCCGGTCGCCGCGCACGGCGTAGCCGACGGTCTCGCCGACCGGTTCGCCCAGCAGCGCGGCCATCCGCGCGGCCGCGGCCCGCGCCGCCAGCCGCCGCGGCTCGGCCACGACGACGCGCCCGCCGTCCGCAGCCAGCGCGAGCGGCACCAGCGTCGTCTTCCCCGTGCCGGGCGGGGCGACGAGGACCGCGGTGCCGTGGGCGTCCAGCGCGGAAAGCACGTCGGGCAGCACCGCGCGGACCGGCAGGTCGGGCAGGTTCACTTCGGGGAGACCTCGGGGGGTGGGGGCAGCTGGTAACCGGACGGCCCGATGTTCGCGTTGAGCGAGCGGAGCCATTCGCCGGAGGAGATCATCTTCCGGATCGCGTCGTCGACGGCGTTGACACCCTGCGTGTCGTCCTTGCGCAGGCCGACGCCGTACTTCTCCGCCGAGAACGGCTTCCCGACGATCTTCAGCAGCTCCGGGTCGCGCGCGACGTAACCGGCGAGGATCACCGCGTCCGTGGTGACCGCGTCGATCTGGCCGGCCAGCAGCGCCGTCACGCAGTCGGAGTACCGCGGGTACTCGACCAGCTGGACGGCCTGGGCGAACTTGTCCTTCACCTGCTGCGCCGGCGTCGACCCGGTGACCGAGCACAGCCGCCGCCCGTTGAGCGCCTCCGGGCCGGTGATGTCGGCCGACGTCCGGCGCACCAGCAGGTCCTGGCCGGTGGTGAAGTACGGCCCGGCGAACGAGACGACCTGCTTGCGCTTCTCGGTGATCGAATAGGTGGCCACGACCAGGTCGACCGCGCCGGAGGTCAGGTCCGTCTCGCGCGTCGCCGACGTCGTTTCGCGCCAGGTGATGTCCTTCGCCGCGACGCCGAGTTCCGATGCGACGAAAGTAGCGACGTCGACGTCGAACCCGACGAACCGGCCGTCCAGGGTGTGCTCCGAAAGCCCGGGCGCGTCGAACCGGATGCCGATGGTCAGGTGATCCGTGGCACTCGCCCGGGTGACCAGCGAGTCGGTCGGCGACACGCTCGCCGGACCGCACGCCGACGCCGTGACCAGCAACAACGCCGAAGCGAGGAGCGTGCGCCACCGCATCCAGCCGCTCCCTCCGCCGCTGCCCTGCCCTCACGTGGTTCTCAGGTCCTCCCGTTAGCCTAAGTGCGTGGTGCGACCGTCCCAACCCGTGCTGGACGCCGTCGGCACGCTCGCCCGGCTCGGGCTCGCGGCCGTCTGGCTCGTTTCCGGTGCGCTGAAACTGGCGGATCCCGGGCAGACGCTGATCGCCGTGCAGGCGTACGACGTGCTCCCGGACGCGCTCACGGACGTGGTGGCCATCGCGCTGCCGCTGGTCGAACTCGTGCTCGGGCTGTTCCTGCTCGCGGGCCTGGCGACCCGGTGGGCCGCCGGCGCCGCGCTGGTGCTGCTCGTCGTGCTCGTCGCCGGCATCGCCCAGTCGTGGGCGCGCGGGCTGAGCATCGACTGCGGGTGCTTCGGCGGCGGCGGCCAGGTGGCGGCGGGACAGACCGAGTACCCGCAGGAGATCCTCCGCGACACCGGGTTCGCGCTGCTCGCCGTCTGGCTGCTGGCGCGGCCGCGCACGTGGCTGTCGGTCGACGGCTGGCTGGCGCGGGGTCGCGGGAACTCCACCGGGCCCGAGGCCGACTACTCGGGTATCGCGGAAGGGAACTGATACACAGTGGGTGGAGCTGAGCGGACCGCTCGGAAGCGTCGTCAGGCCGCGCAGGCCGGGGGAGCCAAGGCGGTGGCCCAGGCCAGGGGCGCGTCCGGGGACAAGCGGAAGTGGATCATCGGGATCGGGGCCGTGGTCGTCGTGGCCGCGCTCGTGATCGGCGGCGTGATCTGGACGATTTCGGACCGGAACAAGACCGAGGGCAAGGTCATCAGCCCCGGCGAGACGACCAGCGCGCTCGGCGATGATGTCACCCAGAAGCGTGACGGTGTGGTGGTCACCGTGGGCAAGACGGGCGCGAAGGCCACGATCGACGTCTACGCCGACTTCCTCTGCCCGATCTGCGGCGAGTTCGAGAAGCAGTACAAGAGCCAGGTCGAGCAGGCGGTCAACGACGGCAAGCTGCAGGTCCGCTACCACATGGTGCCGCTGCTGAACGAGCGCTCGAGCCCGCCCGGCTACTCGCTCGACTCGGCGAACGCGGCGCTGGCCGCGGCCGACGCCGGCAAGTTCGTCCAGTTCCACGACGCGCTGTTCGCGAACCAGCCCGAGGAAGGCAAGCGCGGCTACGACAAGGCGCAGCTGATCGAGCTCGGCAAGAACGTCGGGATCACCGATCCGGCGTTCGCGCAGACGGTCAACGCGGGCACGTACGACCAGCAGCTGAACACCGCGTTCCAGCAGATCGAGAACGACCCGAAGCTGGCGCAGGACTTCGGCGGCGGCCAGCGCGGCTTCGGCACGCCGACGGTCACCGCGAACGGCACGATCGTGTCCTGGCAGGACCCCGACTGGCTCAAGAAGGTCACCGGCTGAACTCCGGGCAATTCGCCCACCCGGGTACGGAGCGTGGTCTAGGCTGAATCCCGCAGCAGGGGAACCGGGGGTCGCGTGCGCACGTCGCACCCCCGGTGACAGGGAGGGCCAGTGGACGGTTCGCATTCGGGGTTTCACGTCGACGACGGCGCGTACACGCGGTACGCGCGCGAAGTCGACCCGCTCGGTGATGACGTCAAGGGTGCCGCGGACAAGCACGTCGGCCCGCACGTGACGCTCGGCGGCCACGGCTTCTCGGAAATGGGCGGCGAATCCGGGTTCTCCGGCGCCTACAGCGGCCGGATGCGCGCGCTGCAGGAGAAGATGCACCGCGTCGGCGGCGGCTGGCGCCAAGTCGGCGAAGCCGCCCGCCAGACCGACCGCAACTACGCGGCCGTCGAAGCCGAGCACGGCGACGTCGTGCGGCGGCTCGGCACCGACCTCGGGCCGGGTACCGCGTGACCGAGCACCACGCCGACCAGCTCGTCCGGCACGGGCTGGACACCACGAACCAGTTCGCGGACAAGGTGCGCCACGACCCGGCCGCGATCGGCGGCGCCCGGGACGCGCACTACGCCCTGCAGACGTCGGTGGGCCGCACCCGCGACGTCGCGGGCGAGCAGCGCGTCAACCTGGTCTCGGCCAGCTCGGGCTCGACGACCGACCGCGCCACCGCGACGTCGCAGAGCCTCGAGAAGGAGGTCCAGGACCTCCTCGACGAGAGCGCCGAGATCGAGAAGGCCGTCACCGAGGCCGCCGAGGCGCTGCACGTCGGCGAGATCAAGAACGACCAGGTCCGCGACCAGATCATCAAGGAGATCTCGGCGTCGATGAAGGCGCTGGCGGCGGTGAAGTCGATCCAGCCGCCGGAAAGCCGCGCCGCCGCGTCGCGCGACATCCTGATGAAGCTGCAGACGAAGATCAGCCAGCTCACCGGCCAGGCCGCGACCTTCAGCGAGCAGACGATCAACCAGCTCACCGACATCGGCACGCGGCTGGGCGGCGGCGAGCAGACGACGTCGTCGTCCTCGGCTTCGACGCACGTCGGGTCGTCGTTCAACAGCAACAGCGGCTACTCCGGCGGCGGCTCGGACGGCGGGGGCGGCGGCGGTGGGGGAGGTGGCGGCGGCGGTGGCGGCGCCGTGCACAAGCCCCGGCTGCCGGTCGCGATCCCGCCGCAGCCCGGCTCCGGCGTCGCGATCAACCTCCCCGGCGGCAAGCAGGTCATGGCGCCGAACGAAACGGCGGCGAAGGCCGTGCGCAACGCGCTTTCGCAGCTCGGCGTGCCCTACGTCTGGGGCGGCACCGCGCGCGGCCAGGGCCTCGACTGCAGCGGCCTGACCATGACGTCGTACCAGGACGCGGGCCTGCAGCTGCCGCGCACGGCGGCGCAGCAGACGGTCGGCGCCGAGGTCCCCTCGATCGACCAGCTCCTGCCCGGCGACCTCGTCGTGTGGTCCGGCCACGTCGCGATGGTGATCGGCGACGGCCAGATGGTCGAAGCCGGCGACCCGGTGCAGATCAGCAAGATCCGCACCACCAACGCGGGGCAGTCGTTCATCGGTTTCTACCGGCCTACGGGGTGATTCTTGGCTGACTTCGACATCGAGCTGGCAACGGCGCGCATCACCGAGCAGGCGGACCGCGCGGAGGCCGAAGCTTCGGCGCGCTTCGCCCGCTCCGGCCCGGTGGTGGGCAAAGCGGCGTCCCCGGACGGCACCATCGAGGTCCAGGTGGCCCCCGGCGGGCTGCTGACGGGCCTGACGATCCACCGCTCGACGCTCCGGCACGGCTCGGCGGTGCTCGCCGACCAGATCCTCGAGCTGGCCCAGCGCGCGACCCGCCGCGCGGGCGACCGGATGTACCACGCGCTGGCGCCGGTGGTGGACAAGGAACAGCTGGACGTCCTGGGCTACGAGCCGATCCCGGACGACGACCCGGACGCCGACACGTTCACCTACGGGAGGTGACCGCGGTGATCACGACCCGCCAGCTGATCGAACAGGCCAGGGCCCGCGAAGCAGCGATGTCCAAAGTGGACGATCTGATGGCCGCGGCTTCGGGAACCGCCCACGACGTCGACGGCCAGGTCGAGGCAACGGTCGACGCCCGAGGGAAACTGCTTCGGTTGTGGCTGGCCCCTTCGGCGGTCAACCTCGGCGAGCAGCTGGGGCCGCGGGTGGTCGAGGTCGCGCAGGCGGCGATGCGTGAAGCGACCCAGGACGCTTACAACCGGGTCGCTTTGCTGCTCGGCGAGGACGTGACGTACATGATCGAGCAGATGACGGGCATGCCCGCGCCGGCCCGGGCCGAGGACGACGACCCGGGCATGACGGTCGAGGAGTTCCAGCGGCTGCGGGCCGAGCGGCTGGGCGCCGAACCCGCGGCCGCGCCGGCTGTTTCGAGCGTCGAGGACGAGGACGCGTATTGGGAGTCCTTCGACCCGGCTTCCCTGCGCTCGGATCGCTGACGCGCTAAGCCAGCTGGGCCGTGGAGTTCGCGCCGTCCAGCGACTCCCGCAGGATGTCGGCATGACCCGCGTGCTGCGCCGTCTCGTGGATCAGGTGCAGGACGATCCGCCGCGCCGACCAGAACTGCGGCTCGGGCGGGGACCACGGCGTCGTCGGCAGCCGCACCTCGACGTCCAGTGAGGGCAGCGAAGCCACGTACGCGTCGGTCTCGGCGGCGGCCGCCGAGTACTCCGACAGCCAGTGCGACAGCGTCTCGCTCATCGCATACTGCCCGGTGTCCAGCATGCCCTCCGGCAGCTCCCCGTCACCCTTGCGCAGGATCTCGAGCCACAGCCGCTCGCCCGTGGCCAGGTGCCGGACCAAGCCGCCCAGGGTCAGCTCGCTGACGGTCGTGCGGCGGCCCGCGTCGGTGTCGGAGAGGTCGCGGACCGGGATCAGCAAGCGCTTGCGGACCTCGGCGAGCAGGGCGAGCAGGTCTTCGGTTTCGCGAGTCATGAACGCACCGTAGAGCCGAATTAGGCCAGAACGTGACCGCAACGGACAATCCCGCTCAGCGGCACCCGAGTTCGTGCAGAGGTCTGGACCAAACGGCAACGTCCATGCATTAATTCAAGGCGTGAATTTTGGTCTCTCGACGAGGAGGACCCGAATGGGCCTCGGACGCAGGCTGGGGGTCGGCGCGCTCGCTGTCGGGCTGCTGCTGGCTTCGGAAACCACCGCCCTCGCCGGGAACACCCCGGCGTACAAGGATTCCTGGCGACCGGTGAAGGTCCGCGTCGCCGACCTGATGTCCCGGATGACCCTCGACGACAAGCTCGGCCAGATGATGCAGGCCGAGCGGCTCGGCGTCACCGGCCCGGCCGACGTCACCACCGGGCGGCTCGGTTCGCTGCTCTCCGGCGGCAGTTCGCAGCCGACGCCGAACACGCCCGTCACCTGGGCCGACATGTACGACGGCTTCCAGCAGGCCGCGCTCGCCACGCCGTTGGGGATCCCGCTCATCTACGGCGTCGACGCCGTCCACGGGCACAACGGCCTCTACGGCGCCACCGTCTTCCCGCACAACATCGGCCTCGGCGCGACGCGCGATCCGAACCTCGTGCAACGCATCGGCCGCGCCACGGCGGAAGAGGTGTCCGGCACCGGCATCGACTGGGACTTCGCGCCCTGCCTGTGCGTCGCCCGCGACGACCGCTGGGGCCGCACCTACGAGTCGTTCGGCGAGGTGCCGCAGCTGGCCACCGCGATGACGTCGATCATCGCCGGCCTGCAGGGCAACCGCCTGGACCGGCCCGGCTCGGTGCTGGCCACCGCCAAGCACTACGTCGGCGACGGCGGCACCACCGGCGGCGTCAACGAAGGCAACACCGAGATCAGCGAGCAGGAGCTGCGTGCGATCCACCTGCCGCCGTTCAAGGCCGCGGTCCAGCGCGGGGTCGGCTCGGTGATGATCTCCTACAGCAGCTGGAACAGCATCAAGATGCACGCCGGCGCGTACCTGATCAACGACGTCCTCAAGAAGGAGCTCGGCTTCAGCGGGATCGTCGTTTCGGACTACAACGGCGTCGACAAGATCGACGGCAAGAGCGGCTTCACCCCCGAAGAGGTCGAAGCGGCCATCAACGCCGGCATCGACATGGTGATGGTGCCCTTCGAGTGGCGGAAGTTCATCGACACGCTGTGCGCCCTCGTCCAGGACGGGCGCGTGCCGATGTCCCGGATCGACGACGCGAACAAGCGCATCCTCACCAAGAAGTTCGAGCTCGGCCTGTTCGAGCACCCGCTGACCGACCGGCGCTTCCTGGGCACCATCGGCAGCAAGCAGCACCGCGACCTTGCCCGCCAGGCCGTCCGGGAATCCCAGGTGCTGCTGAAGAACGAGGACGGCGTCCTGCCGCTGGCCAAGCGGCACGAAAAGATCTTCGTCGCCGGCAAGAGCGCCGACGACATCGGGAACCAGTCCGGCGGCTGGACGGTCGGCTGGCAGGGGACCAGTGGCCCGGTCATCCCGGGCACCACCATCCTGCAGGGCATCAAGAGCAAGTCGTCGACGGTGACCTACGCCGAGGACGGCACCGGGATCGACCCGAGCTACGACGTCGCCGTCGCGGTCATCGGCGAAACGCCCTACGCCGAAGGAAAGGGCGACCGTCCACAAGGGATGGGGCTGGACGCCGCGGACCTCGCGACGTTGCAGAAGCTGAAGGACTCCGGTGTGCCCACGGTGGTCGTGCTCGTGTCCGGGCGCCCGCTCGACATCGGCGCTCAGCTGCCGGACTGGGCCGGGCTCGTCGAATCGTGGCTGCCCGGCAGCGAAGGCCAAGGCGTCGCCGACGTCCTCTTCGGTGACTACAACCCCACCGGCAAGTTGCCGGTGACCTGGATGCGCAGTGCCGACCAGCAACCGATCAACGTCGGCGACGGCAAGCCCGCATTGTTCCCGTTCGGTTTCGGCCTGCACTACCCGCGCCACTGGTGATCCCCCGTCCCCCACCGGAAGGAACCCGCGATGTCCCGCCGTCCGCTGATCAGAATATTGGCGTTCTTCGCAGCCTGCCTGGGGCTGAGCTTCGCCGGCCCGGCCGTGGAAGCCGCGACGCCGTTCAAGGTGCTCGCGTTCTACAGCGGCACCTACGACGCCGCGCACATCAGTTTCGAGAAAGAGGCCAACAACTGGTTCCCGCAGCAGGCGGCGGCCAACGGCTTCACCTACACGGCGACGAACAACTGGAACCAGCTGACGACCATTACGCCCAGCCAGTACCAGGTCGTCTTGTTCCTCGACGACCAGCCGCAGTCGCAAGCGCAGTTCCAGGGCTTCCAGCGGTACATGCAGGCCGGCGGCGCGTTCTACGGCTTCCACGTCACGGCCTACAACGACAGCTCGACGCCGTCGTACGCCAACTGGTTCCACAACGACTTCCTCGGCACCGGGCGCTTCACGTCGAACACGTGGGGCCCGACGCCGGAGACGCTGAAGATCGAGAACCGCACGCACCCGTCGACGGTGAACCTGCCCTCGACCATCAAGTCCTCGACGTCGGAGTGGTACGCCTGGCAGAACGACCTGCGCCAGAACCCGAACATCACCATCCTGGCGTCGATGGACTCCTCCACCTTCCCGATCGGCAGCGACCCGAACCAGACCTGGTACAGCGGGTACTACCCGATCTCGTGGACGAACAAGAACTACAAGATGATCTACTCGAACTTCGGCCACAACGCGATGAACTACGACACGAACACCGCGCTGTCGTCGACGTTCGAAAGCGCCGACCAGAACCGCTTCCTGCTCGACGGCCTGAAGTGGCTCGGTGGCGGCGGCACGACCACCCCGCCGCCGGACGGCACGATCGACCCGTCGGCCTGGTACGCGGTGACGAACAAGGCGTCCGGCAAGTGCGTCGACGCGCGGGCCGCGGGCAGCACCAACGGCACCGTGGTCCAGCAGTACACCTGCAACGGCACGACGGCGCAGCAGTACCAGTTCGCGCCGACCAGCGGCGGCTTCGACCGGATCAACAACCGCACCAACCCGGCCGAGGTCATCGACGTCACCGACGTGGCGACGACGGACAACGCCGGGCTGCAGTTGTGGTCCTACAGTGGCGGGAACAACCAGCAGTGGCAGCCGGTGTCCGAGGGCAGCGGGTACTACCACTTCGTCGTCCGCCACAGCGGCAAGTGCCTGACCGTGCCGGGCGCGTCGACCGCCGACAGCGTCCAGCTGGTCCAGTCGACCTGTGACGGCAGCGCCGCTCAGTCGTTCAAGGTCGCCTGACGAGCGGAGTGCGCCGCGGCCCCTCCTCGGCTAACATGAACGACCTTCACGTTGGCTGAGGAGGGTGCTGTGGTGCGCCGAGCTCTCGTCGTCGTTCTGGCATTGGTGGCGGGCACGCTCGCCGGGGTGACACCCGCGGTCGCGTCACCGGCGTTCTTCTGGGGCGTCGCGACCTCGGGGTACCAGTCGGAGGGTTCGGCGCCCGACAGCAACTGGCGCCGCTACGAGCAGGCGAAGACGTCGTCGAGCAAGGAGCCCTACCGCGACGCCGTCGACTTCCGGCACCGCTACGCCGAGGACATCGAACGCGCGAAGCAACTCGGCGTGAACGTCTTCCGCTTCAGCGTCGAATGGGCGCGGATCGAACCCCGGCCCGGCCAGGTCGACCAGGCGGAACTCGCGTACTACGACGACGTCGTCCGGCGCGTCGTCGCCGCGGGGATGCGGCCGATGATCACCCTCGACCACTGGGTCTACCCGGGCTGGGTCGCCGACCAGGGCGGCTGGGACACCGACCGCACGCGCGACGCCTGGCTCGCCAACGCCCGCCGCGTCGTCGAGCGGTACAAGGGGCTTGGCGCGCTGTGGATCACGATCAACGAGCCGACCGTCTACCTGCAGCAGGAGATCAGCAACGGCGGGCTCGCCGCGTGGAAGGCGCCGTGGATGCTGTCCCGGCTGGTGCAGGTGCACCGCGCCGCCTACGACCTCATCCACCAGTTGGACCCGGGCGCGCTCGTCTCCAGCAACACCGCCTTCATCCCCGCGGTGCAGGGCGTGCTGGACGCGTCGTTCCTGGACCACGTGAAGGACAAGCTGGACTTCGCCGGCGTTGACTACTACTACGGCGCCAGTCTCGACAACGTCAGCGCCGCGCACGCGGCCAACGGCGAGTTCTGGAAGGTGACCCCGCAGCCGGACGGGATCTACTACGCGCTGCGCTACTACGCGCGGAAGTTCCCGAACCTGCCGCTCTACGTCGTCGAAAACGGGATGCCGACCGACAACGGCGCCGCGCGGCCCGACGCGTACACGCGCTCGGACCACCTGCGCGACCACGTCTACTGGGTGCAGCGCGCGAAGGCCGACGGCGTGAACGTGATCGGCTACAACTACTGGAGCCTCACCGACAACTACGAGTGGGGTAGCTACCAGCCGCGCTTCGGCCTGTACACGGTGGACGCCGCGAGCGATCCGGCGCTGACCCGGCGGCCGACGGACGCCGTCTCGGCCTACCGGCAGCTGATCGCGGACCACGGCGTCCCGGGCGGGTACACGCCGGTGCGGCCGCCAGGCTTCTGCTCGGTCGTCGATGGGCTCAGCAGCTGCCTCGACCCCGCTCGCTACCCGGGTCCGGTCGTCCCGCTGGGCTGATTTTCCGCCGTTGACCTGCGGGTCCGCGGTCCGGTCTTGATAAATACATGCCGGTCTGTATGTTTGTTGCATGGCGAACAGGGTGTACGTCGTCGGGGTCGGGATGACGAAGTTCGAGAAACCCGGGCGGCGCGAAGGCTGGGACTACCCGCAGATGGCCCGGGAGGCCGGCACCAACGCGCTCGAAGACGCCGGCGTCGCGTACGACGTCGTCCAGCAAGCGTATGTCGGCTACGTCTACGGCGAGTCGACATCGGGACAGCGCGCGGTCTACGAGCTGGGGATGACCGGGATCCCCGTGGTCAACGTCAACAACAACTGCTCCACCGGCTCGACCGCGCTGTACCTCGCCGCGGAGGCGATCCGCGGCGGCCGCGCGGACTGCGTGCTCGCGCTGGGCTTCGAGAAGATGCAGCCGGGCTCGCTCGCGTCGACCTACGACGACCGCGAGCAGCCGCTCGGCAACCACCTCCAGGCCCTCGCGGAGATCTCCGAGGTGCTGTTCCCGCCGGCGCCGTGGATGTTCGGCGCCGCCGGCCGCGAGCACATGGCGAAGTACGGGACCACCGCCGAGCACTTCGCGAAGATCGGCGAGAAGAACCACCGGCACTCGGTGAACAACCCGTACGCGCAGTTCCAGGACGTGTACTCGCTCGAGGACATCCTGGCGTCGCGGATGATCTACGACCCGCTCACGAAGCTCCAGTGCTCGCCGACGTCGGACGGCTCCGGCGCGGCGATCCTGGCGAGTGAGTCCTTCGTGGCGGACCACGACCTCGCGGGCCGGGCGGTCGAGATCGTCGGGCAGGCGCTGACCACCGACTTCCGCAGCACCTTCGACGGCAGCGCGAAGAACATCGTCGGCTACGACATGACCCGGCAGGCCGCGCTCAGCGTGTACGACCAGGCCGGGCTCGGGCCCGCGGACTTCCAGGTCGTCGAGCTGCACGACTGCTTCTCCGCGAACGAACTGCTGACCTACGAAGCGCTCGGGCTCTGCGAAGAGGGCGAGGGCGGCCACCTGGTCGACGCCGGCGACACGACGTACGGCGGCCGCTGGGTCGTCAACCCGTCCGGCGGCCTGATCTCGAAGGGACACCCGCTCGGCGCCACGGGGCTCGCCCAGTGCGCCGAGCTCACCTGGCAGCTGCGCGGCGACGCGGACCGGCGGCAGGTCCCGGACGTGCGCGCCGCCCTGCAGCACAACATCGGACTCGGTGGCGCCGCCGTCGTCACCGCCTACCAGCGAGCTTAGGAGAAACCATGGGCCGGATCAGCGCGACCGTCGAACTGCCCGCCGCGCCGGACAAGGTGTGGGCGGAGTTCTCGAACCCGAACAACTTCGAGAAGTGGCTGACCATCCACACCAAGTGGAAGGGGGACGTTCCCGCGGAGTTCTCGCAGGGCTCGCAGGTGTCCGAGGTGGTCACGATGCTCGGGATGGCGAACACGATCACCTGGACCGTCGACACCTACGACGCCCCGCACCGGCTGGTCATCTCCGGAACCGGGATGGCCGGGGTGAAGATCAGCTTCTCGCTCTCGGTGGCGGCGGCCGGGTCCGGCTCGGCCGCGAGCATCGACGCCGAGTTCACCGGCCAGATGATCGTCGGCGCGCTCGGCAAGGCCGTGGAGAAGGACGGCAAGAAGAACCTCGACGAGTCCCTCGAGAAGTTCAAGGCGCTGGTCGCGTGAAGTTCGATCCGGCCGGGCTCGGCAAGTGGACTTCGCCGGTGTCGTTCGACGTGACGCGCGAGCGACTGATCGAGTACGCGGCGGCGACCAACGACCCGATCCCGGCGCACGCCTCGGGTGACGTCGCGAGCCCGGTGTTCGCGATCGTGCCGGTGTTCCAGTCGCTGCTGGAACCGGCGCTCGAGGTCGTGCCGCCGTCCCTGTTCGGGAAGGTGCTGCACGGCGAGCAGGACTTCCGCTTCCACCGCCCGATCCGGCCCGGCGACGAACTGGTGTCGCGAGCGAAGATGACCGGCTACGAGGGACTGCCGAAGGGCACGCGGGCGACCGTCTACCTCGAATGCCGGTCCGCTTCCGGTGCGCTGGTGAACGAGCAGTACGTGACGTTCTTCGTGCGCGGCTTCGACACCGGGGAGAAGCGGGGCACGCTCGGGCCGTCGCACCGCTTCGACGATGCGCTGCGGTCTTCGCCTCCGGTCGCGAAGGTTGTCCAGCACGTCGACGACGACCAGACCTACCGCTACGGCCCGGCGGCCGGCGACCCGATGCCGATCCACCTCGACGAAGAGGTCGCGAAGGCGGCCGGGTTGCCGGGGATCATCGCGCATGGGCTCTGCACGATGGCGTTCACGTCGTGGGCCGTGCTGACCGAGGTGGCCCCGGCGGGCCGGCTGCGCCGCCTCGCCGTCCGCTTCGCCGCCCCGGTACTGCCGGGCCGGGACCTGACGACGTCGATCTGGGCGGCCGGACCCGGTTCGTACGCCTTCGAAACCACCATGGGGGACGCCCTGGTGATCAAGGACGGCCTCGCCGAGATCGGAGAGAACTGATGGGCGCACTGGACGGGCGCGTCGCGCTGATCACCGGCGCGGGCCGGGGCATCGGCCGCGAACACGCACTGCTGTTCGCACGGGAAGGCGCGTCGGTCGTCGTCAACGACCTGGGCGGCGGCAACGACGGGAGCGGCGCGGACGACGGCCCGGCGTCCTCGGTGGTCGCGGAAATCCGCGCACTGGGTGGCTCGGCGGTCGGGAACACGTCGAGCGTGACGTCCTGGGCGGGCGCGGCGGAGCTGGTGGAGCAGGCCGTGACGGAGTTCGGCCGGCTGGACGTCGTGGTGAACAACGCGGGCATCCTGCGCGACGCGTTCGTCGCGGGCATCACCGAGCAGCAGTGGGACGACGTCATCGCGGTCCACCTCAAGGGCCACGCGGCGGTCCTGCACCACGCGGCGGCGTACTGGAAGTCGGCGTCGAAGGCGGGCTCGCCGGTGGCGGCGTCGGTGGTCAACACGGCGTCGGCGTCCGGGGTGACCCTGCCGAACGCCGGCCAGCTCAACTACGGCGCGGCAAAGGCGGGCATCGCGGCGATGACGCTGGTGGCGGCGGCCGAACTGGAGCGCTACGGCGTGCGCGTGAACGCGATCGCCCCGATCGCCCGCACCCGGCTGACACTGGCGACGCCGGGGATGGGCGCGATCTTCGCGGCCCCGGTCGCCGAGGGCGAGTTCGACGCCTTCTCGCCGGCGAACATCTCGCCGCTGGTGGCCTACCTGGCTTCGGAGAAGTGCACGCTGACCGGGAAGGTCTTCGCGGTCCAGGGCGGCGCGATCTCGGAGCTGGCGGGCTGGCACGACGTCAAGGTGATCGAGACCGACGGCCCGTGGGAGATCGACGACATCGCGGCGAGGCTGCCGTGATCGAGTGGTCGGAGACGGACCTGCTGGTCCGCGACTCGATCCGGGACTTCATCGCCAAGGAGATCCGGCCGCACCTGGACGAGCTGGAGAGCGGTGCGCTGCCGCCGTACGACATCATCCGCAAGCTGTACGCGGCGTTCGGGCTGGACGTCATGGCGGCGGAGGCGGTTTCGAAGCTGCTGTCTTCCTCGCGGGGGTCTTCTTCGCCCGGTTCGCTGGGTGGGCAGGAGACCTTGGCGCTGATCGCGATCAGCGAGCTGGCCGGCGTGAGCCTCGGCATCGTGGCCTCACTGGGTGTTTCGCTGGGCCTGGCCGCGGCGACGATCCTGGCGAAGGGCTCGCAGGAGCAGAAGGAACGCTGGCTGCCGGGATTGGCGACGTTCGAGAAGATCGGCGCGTGGGCGATCACGGAACCGGACTCGGGCTCGGACGCCTTCGGCGGCATGCAGACCACGGTCCGCCGCGACGGCGACGAGTACGTGCTGAACGGGCGGAAGACCTTCATCACGAACGGTCCGTTCGCGGACACGGTGGTGGTCTACGCGAAGCTGGACGACGGATCGCCGGTCCGTGACCGGCCGGTGCTGACGTTCGTGCTGGACCGCGGGATGCCGGGCTTCGTGCAGGGCAAGCCGTTCAAGAAGATGGGGATGATGTCGTCCCCGACCGGCGAGCTGTTCTTCGACGACGTCCGGCTGGGCGCCGACCGGCTGCTTTCCTCGTCGGGTGCCGAGAGCGCCCGGGAGAGTTTCGTGGCCGAGCGGGTCGGCGTGGCGGCGCTGTCGCTGGGGATCATCAACGAGTGCCTGCGGCTGTGCGTCGGCTACGCCAAGTCCCGGAAGCTGTGGGGCCATGAGATCGGGCGGTTCCAGCTGATCCAGCTCAAGCTGGCGAAGATGGAAGTGGCCCGGGTCAACGTCCAGAACATGGTGTTCCAGGCGGTGGCCAAGGCCCGCGCGGGAAAGCGGCCCTCGCTGGCCGAGGCGTCGGCGATGAAGCTGTATTCGTCCGAGGCCGCGACGGAGGTGGCGATGGAGGCGGTCCAGCTGTTCGGCGGGAACGGCTACATGGCCGAGTACCGGGTCGAGCAGCTCGCGCGGGACGCGAAGTCGCTGATGATCTACGCGGGCAGCAACGAGATCCAGGTGACGCACATCGCGAAGGCCCTGCTGGCCTGAGGGGCCGTGAGGGTGAAACAGGGGAAACCCTGGTTCACCCTCACGAGCCTCAGCCCCGTTCGATCAGGTGGCCCACCACGTCCGGGCCGGGGTGGGCGTGACCCGAGCCGTCGCGGCGGACATCGATCTCCGGGAGTTCCACCGGGTCGCCGTTCTTCGCCGCACCCGCCGGGCGGGGGCCGATCCAGGCCACCCGCAGGGCCGTTTCGCCCTTCAGGAAACGCTGGGCCCGGACACCGCCGGTGGCCCGGCCCTTCGCCGGGTACTCGCTGAACGGCGTCACCTTCACGCTCTGGCCGGTGGCCGTGATCACCAGGGGTTCGCCGTGTTCGTCGTCGTCCGTGCGGATCGCGCCGAAGAACACCACGGAGCCCGAACCCACGTTCATGCCCGCCATGCCGCCGCCCTTCAGGCCCTGCGGGCGGACCAGGGAAGCCGCGTACTTCAGCAGGGACGCCTCCGAGGACACGAACGCCAGCGTCTCCGTGCCGTCCGTCAGCCACGTGGCTCCGACGACTTCGTCGCCGTCCTTCAGGGAGATCACTTCGAACTCGTCCGAGCGGACCGGCCACTCCGGGGCGCAGATCTTCACCACGCCGGCCCGGGTGCCCAGTGCCAGGCCGGGGGAGCCCGCCGCCTGGTCGCCGAGGGGCGCGATGCCGATGACGGTCTCGCCCTTCTCCAGCGGGACCAGCTCACGGGCCGCCATGCCGCCGCGCAGGGAGACCGTGCCCGCCTGTTCCGGGAGGACCGGCAACGGCAGCACGTCCGTCTTGAACGCGCGGCCGCGGGTGGTCACCAGCAAGACCTGGCCGCGGGCCGTGGTGTGCACGACCGCCGCGACCGCGTCGTGCTTCACGCGGCCGTTGCGGCGACGCGTCTCCGTCGCTTCCTCCGACTCGGCCGCCGTGCGCGCGACCAGGCCGGTCGCCGACAGGATGACCTGGCACGGGTCGTCCGCGACTTCGAGCGGGCCCGACGGCTTCGACGCGGCCAGGACCTCCTTCAGATCGCCGTCGATCAGGGCCGTGCGGCGCTCGGTCGGGAAGTCCTTCGCGATCTTCGCCAGCTCCGCCGAGACGAGCTTCTTCAGCACCGACTCGTCGTCCAGGATCTTGGTCAGCTCCGCGATCTCGTCGCGCAGCTGGTCCTGCTCCGACTCCAGCTCGAGCCGGTCGTACTTCGTGAGGCGGCGCAGCGGCGTGTCCAGGATGTACGTCGCCTGGATCTCCGAGAGCTTGAACCGCTTCATCAGGCCGTCCTTCGCGGCCGCGGCGTTCTCGCTCTCGCGGATGAGCCGGATCACCTTGTCGATGTTCAGCAGGGCGACCAGCAGGCCCTCGACCAGGTGCAGCCGCTCTTCGCGCTTGCGGCGGCGGTACCTCGTGCGCCGCGTGACGACGTCGTAGCGGTGCCGGAGGAAGACTTCCAGCAGCTCCTTCAGGCCCAGCGTCTGCGGCTGGCCGTCGACGAGCACCAGGTTGTTGATGCCGAACGACTGCTCCAGCGGCGTCAGCCGGTACAGGTCCGCCAGCAGGGCCTGCGGGTTGACGCCGACCTTGCACTCGATGACCAGCCGCGTGCCGTTCTCGCGGTCGGTGAGGTCCTTGACGTCGGCGATGCCGGTGAGCCGCTTGGACTTGTTGACCTCGTCGGTGATCTTCTCGATCACCTTCTCCGGCCCGACGCCGTAGGGCAGCTCGGTGACGGTGATCGCCTGCCGGCCGCGGCTGCCTTCGAGAGGCCCGGTCTCGCAGTTCGCGCGCATCCGGACCACGCCGCGGCCGGTCTCGTACGCGCGGCGGACCTCGTCGAGGCCCAGCAGGCTGCCGCCGGTCGGCAGGTCCGGGCCCGGCACGAACTCCATCAGCTTGTCGAGCGTGGCGGTCGGGTGCGTGATCAGCCACCGCGCCGCCGCGATGACCTCGCCGAGGTTGTGCGGGATCATGTTGGTCGCCATCCCGACCGCGATCCCGGACGTGCCGTTGACCAGCAGGTTCGGGAACGCCGCCGGCAGCACGGACGGTTCCTGCAGCGAACCGTCGTAGTTGGGCCGGAAGTCGACGGTCTCCTCGCCCAGCTCGCCGACCAGCTGCATCGCCTCGGGCGACATCCGCGCTTCGGTGTACCGCGAAGCGGCCGGGCCGTCGTCGGGCGAACCGAAGTTGCCGTGGCCGTCGATGAGCGGGACGTTCAGCGAGAAGTCCTGCGCCAGCCGCACCATCGCGTCGTAGATCGCGACGTCGCCGTGCGGGTGGTACTTGCCCATCACGTCGCCGACCACGCGGGACGACTTCACGTAAGCGTGCGTCGGGCGGTAGCCGTTCTCGTTCATCGAGTACAGGATCCGGCGGTGGACCGGCTTCAATCCGTCACGCGCGTCCGGCAGGGCGCGGGAGTGGATGACCGAATACGCGTACTCCAGGTACGAGTCCTCGATCTCCGTCTTCAGCGAGTTGTCGAAGACGTTCGCGCCGGCGGAGTCGAACGCGCTGGGATCGACCTTGGTGCTGGTGCCTTTGCGGCGTGCCACGGCAGAACTCCTTGGTAGCTAAGAAAAATCAAGCGTCGATGGCGTCGCGGTCGATCCGGTGCGAGGAGGCGACCAGCCAGTTCCGCCGGGGCTCGACCTTCTCGCCCATCAGCAGTTCCAGCGCGCCCTCGGCGGCCTCGGCGTCGTCCATGGTGATCCGGCGGACCGAGCGGGTGGCCGGGTTCATCGTGGTTTCCCACAGCTCGTCGGCGTCCATCTCGCCGAGGCCCTTGAACCGCGGCACCGGCGTGACGATGTTCTTGCCGGCCTTCTCCAGCTCGGCGAACTTCGTCTCCATCTCCTGCTGGGTGAAGGTGAAGATGGTCTCCGGGTTGCGGCCCTTCGTGACGAGCTTGTGCAGCGGCGGCATCGCCGCGTACAGCCGGCCGTCCTCGATCACCGGGCGCATGTACTTCGCGAACAGCGTGATCAGCAGGGTGCGGATGTGCGAGCCGTCGACGTCCGCGTCCGCCATCAGGATGACGCGGCCGTAGCGCATGGTCGACAGGTCGAACGTGCGCCCGGTGCCCGCGCCGAGCACCTGCACGATCGACGCGATCTCGGCGTTCTTCAAAGTGTCGCCCAGCGACGCCTTCTGCACGTTCAGGATCTTGCCCCGCAGCGGCAGCAGCGCCTGGTACTCCGACACGCGCGCCATCCGCGCCGACCCCAGCGCGCTGTCGCCCTCGACCAGGAACAGCTCGCTGCGCGAGACGCCGGTGGTGCGGCAGTCGACCAGCTTGGGCGGCATGGCCGCGCCTTCGAGGGCGGTCTTGCGGCGTGCCGCGTCCTTCTGCTGCTTCTGGGTCAGCCGGACGCGGGAGGCGTCGACCACCTTCTGCAGCACGACCTTGGCCTCGGACTTGGTCTTGCGGTCCTCGGTCCACGCCTTGACGTGCTTGTCGACGATGCCCTGCAGCACCCGGGTGATGCCGGCGGTGGACAGCTCGTCCTTCGTCTGGGAGGTGAACTGCGGTTCCGGCAGCCGGACATGCACCACGGCGGTCATGCCCTCGAGGACGTCCTCGATCGTCGGCATGTCCTCCTTGGGCTTGAGCAGCCCGCGGGTCTTGGAGATGGCCTCCTGCAACGCCTTCGTCACCGCGCGGTCGAACCCGCGGCGGTGGGTGCCGCCGTGGACGTTGCGGATCGTGTTGGTGAAGCACTCGACCGTGCGCTCGTAGCCGGTGCCCCAGCGCAGCGCGACCTCGACCTCGGCGTGGCGCTCCACATTGGACTGCATGACGCCCGCCGCGTCGGCCGCGTTCTCCTTGTACGTGCCCTCACCGGTGATCAGCAGCGTGCCGCAAACCGGCTTCTCACCCGACGGCGTCAGGAAGTCGACCATGTCGACCAGGCCGTGCGGGA
The DNA here is from genome assembly GCF_003937945.1 of Amycolatopsis eburnea. Lineage (GTDB taxonomy): Bacteria > Actinomycetota > Actinomycetes > Mycobacteriales > Pseudonocardiaceae > Amycolatopsis > Amycolatopsis eburnea. Next base: position 353,891 of record NZ_RSEC01000048.1, on the reverse strand, counting down.
AGTGGAAGGTCTCTTCGTTGATGGTGTCTTCGATGGCCGTGCGCAGCACGTAGGTGACGCCCGGGACGAGGAACGCGGTGTTGCGCAGCTTCGCGCGCACGCCCTCGACGTCCAGCGCCGCGCCCGACTCGAAGTAGCGCGAGTCGTACCAGTAGCGGATCGACGTGCCGCTGCGCTCGCCGCGCTTCATCTTGCCGACGAGGTTCAGCCCGGACCGGCGGGTGAACTTCGCCTTCGGGCCGGGCGCGTCGAACGTGCCGGGGACGCCGTGCTTGAACGACATCTGGTGGACCTTGCCGTCCTGCTTCACCGTGACGTCGAAGCGGTGCGACAGCGCGTTGACCGCCGAAGCGCCGACGCCGTGCAGGCCGCCGGAGGTCTTGTAGCCGGAGCCGCCGAACTTGCCGCCGGCGTGCAGCCGGGTCAGCACCAGCTCGACGCCGGACAAACCGGACTTCGCGTGGGTGCCGGTCGGGATGCCGCGGCCGTCGTCGTCCACCTGGACACTGCCGTCGGCGTGCAGCGTGACGACGATCTTCGTCGCGTGGCCTGCGACACCTTCGTCCGTCGAGTTGTCCACCACCTCGGAGAAGAGGTGGTTGATGCCCCGGCTGTCGGTGGAGCCGATGTACATCCCGGGTCGTTTGCGGACGGCCTCGAGACCCTCGAGATGGGTCAGGTCATCGGCCCCGTACAAGGTCTCGGCAGTCACAGGGTCGTTCTCCCGGATCGTGGCTCGCGAAAGTGCTGGTGGTGGTGCGGACTCGCCTGCACCGTAGTGCAGGATATCCGCCCACCCCGACAAGTTTCGCGCGCTCCCGCTCCCGGAGTGGCGGGCGCGACCCGCTAGCGGGGGTCGTAGCCCAGGTCGGGCCACAGGCCCAGCAGGGCTTCGATCTTCCGCGGGACCTGGAAGCTGTTGCGGAAATTCGGCTTCTCACCGATCGTGGCGAGGCCCTTGCGCAGGTCGCCGAACGCCGGCCGCGCCGCCGACTCCCGGGTCAGGATGTAGCAGTACGTGCGCCGCGGGTAGGCGAACTCGTCGGCGTAGGCGTGCAGGACCAGGCCGGGCGCCTCGATCCGCGACCCGACCAGCGCGCGGCCCTGCTTCTGGCTGTAGACGCGGATCACGTGCACGCCGGCGCGGAGCGTGCGCGGCGGGTCCTGGCCCTGGCCATCGTCGGCCCAGAACAGTTCGACGCGGAAGGGGGATTCGCCGTTCTCGCCGGGGTGCGTGTACTCGCGGGCGAGCTCTTCCAGGCGGTACTCGGCTTCGGCGGACGGTTCCCCGCCTTCGACGAGGCTGACCAGGTAGAGCTCGGCCGGGCGGGGCCAGGCGGGCCGGGGGACGTCGGTGGGTTCGGCCGCTTCGGTTTCGGCCGCTGCCGCAACCGGTTCCGCGCCGGCGGTGACCGTGACGTCTTCCGGTTCAGTGGCCGGGGTACCGGCCTCGGCCGGCGTGGAACCTCCCGGCTGCGAGCCGGCGGGCTGCGCCGGACGCGCGGGTGAAGGGGGTGGCGTCGCGGCCGCGGGCCGGACGGGCGAAGCCGGGGGAGCGGACGGCGCCGGGCGCACCGGCGAGGGAGGCGGCGTCGCGGCCGCGGGCCGGACCGGCGTCACGGGGCGGCTCGTCACCACGGGGCGGGCGGGCGCGGTGGTGCGGGCGGGCGTCGCGGGGCGCGCGGTGACCGGCTTGCCGGCGCCGTACTGCTCCAGCAACGGCTCCAGGTCGCCCGCGGTCAGTGCGGGGCCCGCGAGGTCGCACCACTCGAGCCAGGCCTCCTGGGCCTCCTCGACGGTGTGCTTCTCGTGCGAGAGCGTGACCGCCTCGAACAGCTGCCGGGGCCCGGCCGCGGTGACGTCGGCCGAGCCGACCACCACGAACGACGGGTCGTCCTCCGCGATCACCAGCTTGGCGTTCAGTCCGCGCAGCGAGTGCACGATCACACCCGCCTTGACCCAGTGCAGCAGCGCGTGCGGGCTCGTCGCGCCGGACAGCACCGTGTCCAGGCTCGCGTCCGTGATCAGCGTGTCGCCGGGTTCCAGCGGCAGCAGCGCGGCCGCGCCGGGACCGACGTGGCCGAAGGCCGCCACCAGGTTTCGGCGAGGCGCGAGCAGTGGGGTGATCGAGCCCCAGATGTCGCGGCCCGTGAGAAGTCGTACCGAACGTTCTGCCAGACCCAGCCGACCGAGCTCCGCGTCCATGTCCTTGACCTTACTTGGTGCCCCCTCCGGCATTGACGGGCGGAATATCTCTTGCTTGGAAGTAGTTGAACGCGCATGTAAGATGGTGCTCGCGAAGGGAGCAGGTCATGCAGTTCGGAATCTTCACGGTGGGCGACGTCACGACCGATCCCACGAACGGCAGCACGCCGACGGAACACGAGCGGATCAAGGCGATGGTCCGGATCGCGCTCAAGGCGGAGGAGGTCGGGCTCGACGTCTTCGCGACCGGCGAGCACCACAACCCGCCGTTCGTGCCGTCCTCGCCCACGACGATGCTGGGCCACATCGCGGCGCAGACGTCCAAGCTGATCCTCTCGACGTCGACGACGCTGATCACCACGAACGACCCGGTGAAGATCGCCGAGGACTTCGCGATGCTGCAGCACCTCGCCGACGGCCGCGTCGACCTGATGATGGGCCGCGGCAACACCGGCCCGGTCTACCCGTGGTTCGGCCAGGACATCCGCCAGGGCATCCCGCTGGCCATCGAGAACTACGCACTGCTGCGCAAGCTCTGGCGCGAGGACGTCGTCGACTGGCAGGGCAAGTTCCGCACGCCGCTGCAGGGCTTCACCTCGACACCGCGCCCGCTCGACGGCGTCCCGCCGTTCGTCTGGCACGGTTCCATCCGCAGCCCGGAGATCGCCGAGCAGGCCGCCTACTACGGCGACGGCTTCTTCGCCAACCACATCTTCTGGCCGAAGGAGCACTTCCAGCAGCTGATCGCCTTCTACCGGCAGCGCTTCGAGCACTACGGCCACGGCCAGGCCGACCAGGCCATCGTCGGCCTCGGCGGCCAGGCGTTCATCCGCCCGAAGTCCCAGGACGCGTGGAACGAGTTCCGGCCGTACTTCGACAACGCGCCGGTGTACGGGCACGGCCCGTCGCTGGAGGAGTTTACCGACCAGACGCCGCTGACCGTCGGCAGTCCGCAGGAGGTCATCGACAAGACGCTGACCTTCCGCGAGCACTTCGGCGACTACCAGCGCCAGCTGTTCCTGATGGACCACGCCGGCCTGCCGCTGAAGACGGTCCTGGAGCAGCTCGACCTGCTCGGCGAGCACGTCGTTCCGGTGCTGCGCAAGGAACTGGACGCGATGCGCCCGGCCCACGTCCCGGACGCGCCGACCCACGAGTCCCTGAAGGCGGCGGCGCTGGTCGGGAGCCAGGCATGAAGCTCGCGGTGGTGACGGCGGGGCTGTCGGTGCCCTCGTCGACCCGGTTGCTGGCCGACCGGCTGGCCGCGGCGACCGTCGCCGCGGCCGGCGAGCCGGTCTCGGTGACCGCCGTCGAACTGCGGGACATCGCGCTCGACGTCACGAAGAACCTGCTCACCGGATTCCCGAGCCCGGAGCTGCGCGCGGCGATCGACGCCGTGACCGGTGCGGACGCGCTGATCGCGGTGACGCCGGTGTTCACGGCGGGCTACAGCGGGCTGTTCAAGTCGTTCTTCGACGTGCTCGACGCGGATTCGCTGGTGGGCAAGCCGGTGCTGCTCGGCGCGACCGGCGGTACCGAGCGGCACTCGCTGGTGCTCGACTACCAGCTGCGCCCGCTGTTCGGGTACCTGAAGGCAGATCCGGTCGCGACAGGCGTGTACGCGGCTTCGTCCGACTGGGGTGGCGGTGAAGGCGCGCTGCAGCGCCGGATCGAGAAGGCCGGCGCGGAACTGGCCGCGCTGGCGGCGGGGCGGCCGGCGGCTACTGCCGAGCCGGAGTTCGTGCCGTTCGACCAGTTGCTGGCTGGGGCGGGGGAGTAGGTCCGGCCGGCGCGTGGGTGTGGGCCCGGAGCCTGGTGGCTGCGGGCCTTTCCCATGTTCGGTTGCCTGCCGCTGTGATTGCGCGGCTGGTAGTTGGCGCGACTAAGGTCGTCGGCGGCTGGGCGGCCCTTTCGCCGTGGCTTAGGCGGCGGCCGATGGTGGGTGCGCTGCTGCGTCAGGATGCCGGCGATCTGATGCCGGGTAGGGCAGCGGCGTCGCGGGCGGGGGCGACTGGGGTACGTGTCGGCGTGATCGCTCGGGTGTCGCGTGGCTGCGGCCGGTCGAGAACAGGCGGCGGAGGCGGCCCGGGGGCGGGGTTGAGGATTCGGTGCTGTTGGCCGTGGCGGCCAGAGTGAGAGCACTGTTGCGGGGCTCGGTGACGGGAGTGGTGTCCGCGTCGTCCGGTGTGGACTCGGTGGTGTCGGATGCCGCCGGAATGTCCGGGATTAGCACCTGGACGCGATCGCCGTACTGCATCGGCAGATCCGGGGAGTCGAGGGCCAGGTCGATCGCGTCGGAGAAGGCGTCGCCGTAGTGCTCCTCCGGCGTGCGGGACTCCTCGCCCTCTTCGGCGGCGCGGCGCTCGGCCAGGGCGTCGAACAGGGCGCTGGCACGGTTGCCGGTCTCGTCGTCGAAGCGGCCGGACAGCTCCCAGACGCCGGACCTCTTGCGGCGCAACGAAAGTTTGCGCGACGGAGTGGCGGGCTCGGGGGTGGACGGCTCGGCGTCGCCGGTGTCCGGGGTGGTCAGGTCGGCCGAGAGGCGGGAACCCAGCGCCGCGACCTTCCGGTGTCCGGCTTCGGACATGGCCGACAGCAGTAGCTGCTGCTCGGTGTCTTCGCGGTGCTCGGGCGGAACTTTCGCCAGCACCTTGACGATCGAGTCGATCATCGGCGTGCTCAACCGTCCGGCCGACGCCACGATTGCGGTGGCGGGTGCCAAAGGTTTGCCGTCCGGGGAATGCGTTGCCCGGGCGCGCCTCATGACCGCTTCAGCGGTGGCTTTCGGTACGTCGGCCAGGCGTGCGTACAACTGGGCGGCCGACTGGTAGCCGAACGTCTCCGGTGCGCCGCGTGACTCGATTTCCACCAGCAGGGCACCGATTTCCGCCTCGGCCGTTCTCACGACGGCGAGCAGCGAGCCGATGCGGTCGGTCAAGGCCGCCGCATCGGCTTGCTGAAGATCGTTGCTGTCCACGTGATCCAGGTTACCGATCTTTCGAACAGTCGTTCATCACACGAAGAGGTGAAGTCAGTGCTGGTGCACTCGGTAACGCAGGTGGGTGACGCCCTCGCCGGCCACGACCTCCACGCGCTCCAGTTCGGCCTTCGTCGCGCCGAGATCTTCGAAGTAGCGCACGCCCTCGCCGAGGAACACCGGCACCAGGTCGATCCGTACTTCGTCCAGCAGGCCCAGGTTCAGGCACTGCCGGGCGATGCTCGGGCCGGAGACGCCGACGTTGCCGTCGCCCGCCGACTTCGCGTGCTCGATCGCGGTTCCGACGTCGCCGACGAACGTGAACGGTGCCAGGTTCTCCGCGGACCAGTCCTCCGGGGGCGGCCGGTGCGTCACCACGAACGCCGCACCGCCGCCGGGTGGGTGACCGCCCCAGCCGTGGGTGTGGTCGAACACCCGGCGGCCGCAGACGAAAGCGCTGTGGCGCGCCCATTCCAGCTGTGCTCGCAGGTAGCCCGCGCTCGACGGCGCGACGCGGAACGTGATGGGGTAGCCCACCATCGGCACCTCGACATCGCCCGCGGTGTACCAGTCGAAGAGCGGCCCGACGCTGTCGTCGGGCCGCGCCACGAAGCCGTCGAGCGACATGCAGAAGCTCGCGACGACCGGCATGTCAGCCCTCCTTCTCCAGCACCTCGTCGAGCCGCTCGTACGACTGCGTGATGCCGTTGTTCATGCCGCTGTCGACCGCCGCGTCGCGGGCCTCGACCGACGGGTACACCGAGCGGCTCTCGATCCGCGTGCGGCCGCCGAGGTCGATCAGCGTCATCGACTCCAGGCAGACTTCGCCCGGAGCGCCCTCGAACTCGAAGGTCTGGATGATCCGGTCGGCGCTCACCGTGTGGAAGACGCCGCGGAAGCGGTATTCGCCTCGGTCGTCGCGGTGGACGTAGTGGTAGCCGCCGCCCGAGCGGGCGTCGAACTCGAGCAGTTCCATCTCCATGCCGCGCGGGCCCAGCCAGCGGACGACGAGCTCCGGGTCGGTGTGGGCGCGCAGGACCTTGTCCGGCGAGGCCGCGAACTCGCGGGTGATCTCGATGAACGGGGTGCCGGGCTGCGCGGTGATCGTGGTGCTCATTGCTCTTCCTCCAGGGTTTCCAGGACGGCGTCCAGCCGCCGGTAGGTGCGTTCGGTCGCCAGCCGGTAGGTGTCGATCCAGCCGGTCAGCGCTTCGAGGGCGGCCGGGACGAGGTGGCACGGCCGTCGCTGGCCGTCGCGGCTGCGGGTGATCAGCCCGGCCTGCTCCAGTACTTGGATGTGCCGCGAGATCGCCTGCTTGGTGATCTCGAAGGGCTCGGCCAGCTCGTTCACCGTCGCTTCGCCGCGGGAGAGCCGGGCGACGATCGCCCGCCGCACCGGGTCGCCGAGCGCGGTGAACGCCCGGTCCAGTCCCTCCTCGTCAAGCGCCATCTTTATCAACCAATCTGTTTATCAACCGATGTGTTGACTATGGCACGGTGGGGCCTCGGCCGTCAAGGAGGTGCCGAAAGTAGGGGGTCGCCGACGTCGTCCGGCAGCGGTGGCGGATGCGCGGAATCCCTAGCTTTACCCCCATGACCAGGCTTTTCCTCGTGCTTGCGGCGCTGCTGCTCGCCACCGCGACCCCCGCGGCCGCCGCCGCTCCGCCTCCGGACGTCGACGGTTACATCCGCGCATACCTCGACCACGCCGGCCTGCCCGGTGCCTCGGTCGCCGTCACCCGCGGTGGCGACGTCGTCCGCGTCGCGGGCTACGGCCACGACGCCGCGGGTGCGCCGGTCACCGCGGCGAGCCGGCTGCCGATCGCGTCGGTGAGCAAGTCCATGACGGCGTTCGCCGTTCTCCAGCTCGTCGAAGCCGGCCGACTCGCGCTCGACGAGCCGGTCACGCGCTACCTCCCGGACTTCCGGCTCGCGGACCCGCGTGGCACCCGGATCACCGTCCGGATGCTGCTGGACCAGACGTCCGGGATGGCCGATTCCGCGTTCCCCGACCTGAAGCTGGCGCAGCCGCGCACCCTCGCCGAAGCGGTGACCCGGCTCCGTGAGGCGCCGCTGGCGAGCGAACCGGGGGCCGAGTTCCACTACCACAACCCGAACTACGAGGTGGCCGCCCGGATCGTCGAGGTGGTGGCCGGGCAGCCGTTCGCGGAGTACCTGCGCGCCCGGCTGTTCGCGCCGCTCGGGATGACGGCGAGCACCACCGTGGACACGCCGCCGGCCGGGACCGAGGGGTACGTCCGGGCGTTCGGGATCGAGGTCCCGGTGTCCGAACCGGACTGGTTCACCGGCGGCAGCCACGGCGTCCTGAGCACCGCCGGCGACCTGGCGAAGTGGCTGATCGCCCAGCGTGACGGCGGTGGCGTCCTCTCGCCGGCTTCGGCCGCGCTCGCGCACACCCCGGCTCCCGGCCGCGACTACGCGCTGGGCTGGCGCGTCCGGGACGGCCGGGTGTCGCACACCGGCGACTGGTTTTCCCACACCGCCGCGCAGGTGCTGTTGCCGAGCGGCTACGGCGTCGCCGTCATGGCGAACACCGGCATGGCGCTGGACAACGAGGCCGAGCTGCTGGCCAAGGGCATCGCGGACCTGCTCGAAGGCGGCGCGCCGGAGGTCTCGCTGCCCGCCGGTGTCGTCGCCGACTGGGTGCTCGGCGGGCTGGCGCTCGTCGCGGCCGGGCTGGCCGTCCTGGGAGTGCGGCGAGCCCGGCGGAAGCCCCGGTGGTGGCGCGTCGTGCCGCCGTTGCTGCCGCTCGGCGTGCTCGCGTTCCTGCCGGAACTGCTGGGTGTGGTGTTCGCCGGACGGCAGGGGACCTTCGGCCAGGTGCTCTACGTCTGGCCCGGCTTGGTGGTCGCGCTCGGACTGGTCGCGCTCGCGGGCTTTGCGGTGGCCGTCGCGCGGGTATCCGCCCTCGTGAGTGGCACACGAGCCCGCGACCAGGAAGAATCGGGCGAAACGAGGGGAGAGCACCGGTGGGCATCGGCAAACAGGCCAAGCGCGTCCTGATCGCCTCGGCGGGCGCGGTCCTGCTGGTGGTCGGGGTGCTGCTGCTCGTCCTGCCCGGGCCGGGGCTGCTCCTCGTGCTCGCCGGGCTGCTGCTGCTCGCTTCGGAGTTCCCGGCGCTCGAGCGGTATGTCGACCCGGTCCGCGACCGCGCGATGAAGGCGGCCGAGGACAGCGTGTCGTCGCCGCTGCGGATCGCCGGGTCGGTGCTGGCCGGGCTGGCGCTGCTGGCGGCGGGGATCGTCTGGGGCACCGTGCGGTCGCTGCCGTTCAGCGGCTGGAGCACCGGGTCGAGCCTGATCCTGTCGTCGGCGATCCTGTTCGCGCTGCTGATCTGGAGTTACCGCCGGGTGAAGGCGCGCCGCGCGGAACCGGCCGCCCGCCGGGACTGACCGGTACCGTCGGGGAGCATGAGCGCCGGATTCCAGCGCGCCCGCCGTCCCGAGCAGATCGAGGCGCGCCGCACCGCGATCCTCGCCGCCGCCCGGGAGATGCTCGGGCAGCGGCCGGTCGCCGAGATCAGCCTGCGGGAGCTCAGCTGCCACGTCGGGCTCGCGAAGTCCAACGTGCTCCGCTACTTCGACAGCCGCGAGGCGATCTTCCTCGAGGTCCTCGACGGCGCGTGGACGGCGTGGCTCGACGAGCTGGCGTTCGCGGACCTGCCGGTCCCGCTCTTCGAACGCGAGAATCGGGTTGCCGGGACCATCGCGTCGACGCTCGCGGCACGCCGGCTGCTGTGCGAGCTGATCAGCGCGATGGCCCCGGTGCTGGAACGCAACATCTCCCTGGAGTTCGCCCGCGGCTTCAAGCACCGCGCGGCCGCGAACCTCGAACGGCTGGCGTCGCTGGTCCGCGCCGCGGTTCCGGAGCTCTCGGCGGACGCGGCCGGGGTGTTCGCGCGGGCCGTCGTGGTCGTGGTGTCGGGGGCGTGGCCCTACGCGAACCCGACGGAGGCGGTGGCACTCGCGACGGCCGAGGCCGGGGGCGCGCCGGGGTTCGAGGCCGTGGTGGCGGAGAACCTCACGAACCTGCTGGCCGGTCTCGTCGCGCGAGGGCGGTGATGTCGGTGTTCTCCAGGATCGGCTTCTCGTACCCCGACGAGGCCACCGCCAGCATTGCCAGCCCGATGTCCTCGGTGGTCGTCACCGCGCGCGGGAACAGCCGCTTGAGCACCGGGTACAGCGGCATCGCGACGCGGTAGAGCACCCGGTACAGCGGGGTCTTCGACGTGATGCCGTGCAGCGGCTGGATGTAGCCGGGGCGGAAGGCGAACGTCCGCAGCGGCAGCCGCGCCAGCGCGTTCTCCGTCGCTCCCTTGACCCGGGCCCAGCGCACGCGGCCGCGCTCGGTGCTGTCGGTGCCCGCGCCCGAGACGTACACGAAAGTGGTGTCCGCCGGCAGCTTGCGGGCCACCGACAGGGTGAGCTGGTACGTGATCCGCTCGTACTCCTCCGGCGCCACGCCCACCGACGACACGCCGAGGCAGAAGAAGCAGGTGTCGTACCCGGTGATCGGCGCGAGGGCGAACAGGTCCTGCTCGACGGCTTCGCGCAGCTTCGGGTGGCTGGTGCCGACCGGGGACCGGCCGACCACCAGCACCGCCTCGACCCGTTCGTCGCGCAGGCACTCCCGCAGCACACCTTGGCCGACCATGCCGGTCGCGCCGAACAGGACGACCTTCACGCGCTCGTCACGGGCAGCAGCCCCCTCTCGGCGAAGACCTTCTTGGCCGTGAAGGTCGCGTTCAGCGCCTTCGGGAATCCACAGTAGACCGCCGAGTGCAGCAGCGCTTCGACGATCTCCGCGGGCGTGAGGCCGACGTTGAGCGACGCGTTGACGTGCACTTCCAGCTGCGGCTCGCAGCCTCCGAGGGCGGTGAGCATGCCGAGCGTGACGAGCTGGCGGTCGCGCGGCTCGAGGCCCGGCCGCGCGTAGATCTCGCCGAACCCCCACGACACCACGGCTTCCGCCAGCGCGGGGGAGACGTCGGCGAGGTTGTCGAGCACGCGCTGCCCGCTCTCGCCGTCGATGGCGGTCAGGGTCTTCAGGCCGAGTTCGAAGCGCTCGTCGGTCATGGCGGGTTCCTTTCCCCAGTACGTCGTTGCGAAGACGACGCTAGGGGCTGGAGCGCGCTCCAGGTCAAACGTGACGGCCCCCACTCCGGGGACGAAAAAATCCGGGGAGACCGGACGAACCGGCCTCCCCGGATCCGGGGGACTTGCTTACTTGCCGCTCGAGTACAACGCGCTCACGTCCGCGTCGGACAGGGCGCGGTCGTACACGTGGACCTGGTCGACGGCGCCGTTGAGGTAGTCGACCGGGTTGCCGCCGTACTTGCCGCGGCCGATCACCGTGTGGCCCGTCGACGCGTCGCCGAGGCAGACGCTCTTCGTGGCCGCCAGCTGACCGTCGACGTACAGCTTCAGCGTGCCCGCGGCCGCGTCGCGGACGCCGACCACGTGGTACCAGCGGTTCGCCTCCGGGGCCGTGGGCGCCAGGGCCCGCGTGCCCACGAAGCTCATCGCGAGCCGGTGGTCCTGACCCGAGTACTGCAGGAAGAACGCGCTGTTGTTCGGGCCGTCCTGGCTGACGATCGTCTGGAAGCCGTCGCCCACGGCGTTGAACTTCACCCACGCCGCCGCGCTGTAGCTGCCTTCGGTGTTCACCAGCGCGGCACCCGTGTCGGCGTACTGGCCCGACCCGTTCACCGCCAGCGCCGAACCGCTCTTGCCCGCCGTCCAGGACGCGCCGCCGACGAGCGTGGCGTCGTGGTCGCCGACGCTGTCCGCCGCTGTCGTGCCGGTGTTCTCGTCGAAGCCGTACGCCGCGATGCCGTCGATGCCCGGCGTGCCCTGCGGAACCGAAGGACCGGACACGGGAGCACCGGTGGCGCCCTTGATCACCGCGAGGTTCGCCGCGCGGACCGCCGCGAAGTCCATCTTCTTCACCTGCCGGTCGTAGGTGAAGAAGCCGTTGACCTCCTTCTCGACGTCGGTGGTCTGCGTGTAGACGCCGGCCGAGACGCCGCAGCGCTGGGCGACCAGCAGCAGGCGCTGCTGCAACTCGCCGTAGCGCCGGGTCAGCGTAGCGCTGTCGGGCTCCATCTCGTAGGCGAAGCTGCCCGCGGCGTCGAACTCGTGGCCCGCGACCTTGAGACCGAGGCCGCCGTACTCGCCGTCGACCGCCGCGCGCGTCCCGGTCTGCATCGGCGTGCCGGGACCGGTGTAGGTGTGGTCGTCGTAGATGTCACCCTTGCCGCTGTCCGGTTCGGACCTGCAGCAGTTGACGCCGGACTCGGCGTTCACCAAGCGCGAGGGATCCCAGGACTTGACCTCGTCGGCGATCCGGCCGACTTCGTAGTCGCCCCAGCCCTCGTTGAACGGCACCCACGTGACGATCGACGGGAAGCTGCGGTGCTGGTCGATCATCCGCTTCATCTCGGACTCGTAGTTGACCCGCGATGCGGCCGACGGCTCGACGTCGTCCTTCATCGCCGGCATGTCCTGCCACACCAGCAGGCCGAGCTTGTCGGCGTAGTAGTACCAGCGGTCCGGCTCGACCTTGATGTGCTTGCGCACCATGTTGAAGCCGAGCGCCTTCTCCTGCTCCAGGTCGAACTTCAGCGCCGCGTCGGTCGGCGCGGTGTAGATGCCGTCCGGCCAGAAGCCCTGGTCGAGCGGGCCGACCTGCATGACGAACTTGCCGTTGAGCAGCATCCGCTGCTTGCCGTCGGCGGTCTTGCCGACGCTGATCGACCGGATGCCGAAGTACGAGCCGACCTCGTCACCCGACGGGACGAGCTTCACGCGCAGGTCGTAGAGGAACGGGTCGTCCGGCGACCACAGGTGCGGCCGGTCCACCTTGAGCTTCAACGGCGTGTTCGCGTCGCCGGACACCCGCCCGACCGGGCGGCCGTGGTCGTAGGCGACGGCCTCGACGCGCTGCCTGACCGGGCCGCCGACCACGGCGTTGACCGTGACCGAACCGGAAGCGACGTCCGGGGTGACGTCGAGCCGGTCGATGCGCGCGGACGCCACCGGCTCCAGCCAGACGGTCTGCCAGATGCCGGACGACGGTGTGTAGAAGATGCCGTCGCCGGGGGAACGCTGCTTGCCGATCGGCTGCCCGCCCTGGTCGTTCGGGTCGGCGACGCCGACGACGACTTCCTGGGACTTCGCCGTGGTCAGCGCGTCGGTGACGTCCACCGACCAGGCGTCGTAGCCGCCGGTGTGGCGGCCGACGGTCTTGCCGTTGACGATCACCGTGGCGTCGTAGTCGACGGCCTGGAAGTGCAGCAGGAGCCGCTGGCCGCCCTTGCCGACCTGCCAGGTCTTCGGGACCTCGAACGTGCGGCGGTACCACATGCTCGTTTCGTGGCGCATGATCCCGGACAGCGCGGACTCGACCGGGTACGGCACGAGGATACGGTCGCCGAGCGTCTTGCCGACCGGCGCGGCCTCACCCGGGGTCGCCTTGGCGAACTCCCAGACGCCGTTGAGGTTCTGCCACTTGTCGCGGGTCAGCTGCGGCCGGGGGTAGTCGGGCAGTGCGTTGGTGGGGGAGACGTCCTTCGTCCAGGGCGTGGACAGCGGCGGCGTGAGCCGTTGCCACTGCGGCGCGTCGGCCGCGGCGGCGGCCGGCACGGTGCCGAGGCCGGCCACCGCGACCGCGAACGCGGCGGCCGCGGTCAGCCATCTCCGGGGTTTTCGGGCAGGGTGGACCATCGTTGAGACCTCCTGGTGGGGGATGGGGCTCAGCGGGTTCGGGAGCGCGCCAGCAGGCGCTGGATCACCACGACGACGAGCAGGAAGGCCCCGCTCACCACCGTCTGGTAGTTGGAGTCGAGGGTGCCGATCTGGTTGATGACGTTCTGGATCAGCGTGCGCAGCAGCACGCCGACGAGCGTGCCGATGATCGTCCCGGCGCCGCCGGTGAGCAGCGTGCCGCCGATGACGACGACGGAGATCGCGTCCAGCTCGGTGCCGACCCCGATCACCGTGACGCCGGACTGCAGGTACGCGGCGGTCAGCACGCCCGCGAACCCGGCCAGGCCGCCGCTCAGGGTGTAGAGGCTGATCTTCGTGCGGGCCACCGGCAGGCCCATCAGCAGCGCGGACTGCTCGGCGCCGCCGATGGCGAACACCGACTGGCCGAACCGGGTGCGGCGCAGCAGGAGCCCGCCGAGCGCGAACAGGACCAGCGTCAGGTACACCGGGACGCCGACGCCGAAAATCGTGCCCTGGCCGAGCCAGAGGAACGCCGAGCCGGGGTCGACCTTGTACGTCGTCGCGCCTTCGGACGTCAGCGCGAGCAGGAGTCCCCTGGCGAACAGCAGGGACGCCAGCGTCACGATGAACGGCGCCATCCCGGTGCGCGCGATGAGCAGGCCGTTGACGAACCCGATCAGCGAACACACCGCCAGCGGCAGCAGGATCGCGACGACGAGCCCGTACTGCGCGCCCCACGCGGCGAGGACCCCGCCGAGCGCGTAGTTCGAGCCGACCGACAGGTCGATGCCGCCGGAGATGATCACGAACGTCATGCCGAGCGCGATCACCGCGAGGAACGACCCCTGCAGCACCAGGCTGCGCAGGTTGTCCGCGGTGCCGAAGTGCGGGAACGCGAACCACGCCGCGGCGACGCCGAGCACGAGGACGACGGCCGCGCCCTGGCGCTGCAGGACGCCCGCGAACGCGGCGTTGCGCGCGGCGGTCTGGGTGGTGGTCGCGGTCATCGGCTGCTCCGCTCGCGCGCGACGTAGACCGCGACGACGATGATGGCCGCCTGGACCATCTGCGCGGTCGAATCGGGCAGGTTGTGCTTGATCAGGGTGGCCTGGACGAGCTGCATGAGCAGCGCGCCGAACACGGTGCCGAGCACGCGGACCCGGCCGCCGGTCAGCGGCGTGCCGCCGACGACGACCGCGGTGATCGCGGACAGCTCCATGAGCAGGCCGACGTCGCTCGGGTCGCTGGCGCCCAGCCGCGACGTCGCCAGCACGCCGGCGATCGCGGCCAGCGCCCCGGAGATCACGTAGACGCTGACCAGCACGCGCTTCACCGGCAGCCCGGCCAGGGTGCTGGCCGAGCGGTTGCCGCCGACGGCGACCAGGTGCCGCCCGAACGTCGTGCGCTGCACGACCAGCCCGGCCAGCACCGCGAGCACGCCCGCGACGATCACCATGATCGGGACGCCGAGGACGTCACCGGTGCCCAGCTCCAGGAAGTCCGGGTTGCGCACCTGGACGAGCTGGCCGTGGGCGATCACCAGCGCGAGTCCCCGCCCGCCGACGAGCAGCGCCAGTGTCGCGATGATCGGCTGGATGCCCAGGTAGGCCACCAGGTACCCGCTGAACAGCCCGGACACGATCCCGGCGATGACGGCCACGACGATCGCCATCAGCGGGCCCGCGCCGAGGTAGAGCGGGATGAGCGCGGCGGCGACCGCCATCACCGAGCCGACCGACAGGTCGATGCCCTCGGTACCGATCACCAGCGCCATGCCGAGCGCGACGATGCAGACCGGCGCCGCCTGCACCAGCTGGGTGCGGAAGTTGGCCGCGGACAGGAAGTTCTCGGTGAACCCGACGTTGAACAGCAGCAGCACCACGACGGCCAGGTAGACGCCGTAGTTCTGCAGCCACGCGGTGACTTTCGCGCGGTCGGGACTCTTGGTCAGGGTGGCGTCAGACATCGTTGTCACCCACGGAGGCTTCCGCCGCGATCGCTGTCAGCACGTTCTCCTCGGTGATGCCGTCGCCGGTCAACTCGCCGACGACCGAGCCGTCGCGCAGCACGACCACGCGGTCGGAGCCGTCGATCAGCTCTTCCAGCTCGGACGAGATGAGCAGCACGCCGAGCCCTTCCTGCGCGAGTTCGTCGATCAGCGCCTGGACTTCGGCCTTGGCGCCGACGTCGATGCCGCGCGTCGGTTCGTCGAGCAGCAGGATCTTCGGGCCGGTGGCGAGCCAGCGGGCGAGCAGCACCTTCTGCTGGTTGCCGCCGGACAGCTCCGACACCTTCTGCTCCGGGCTCGCGGCCTTGATGCGCAGGCGGTCCATGAAGATCTTCACGACCCGGTCCTGCTTGGCCTTGCTGACCAGGCCGAACGGCGAGAGCGTCGGCAACGCGGCCAGCACGATGTTCTCGCGCACCGACAGGTTCGGGATGATCCCGTCGGTCTTGCGGTCCTCGGCCAGCAGCGCGATCCCGGCGCGCATGGCCGCCTTGATCTTGCCCTTCTTGAGCGGTTTTCCGGCCAGCAGCACGGATCCGCCGTCGAGGGGGAACGCGCCGACGATGGCCCGCGCCGTCTCGCTGCGGCCGGAGCCGAGCAGGCCGGCGAGGCCGACGACCTCGCCGGGCCGGATGCTCACCGAGACGTCGTGCAGCTTGCGCATGCCGGCCAGGTTCTCCGCCTTGAGGAGCGGCTCGCGTTCGACTTCGTGGTCCTCGCCGAACGCCGTGACGCCCTCTTCGCGGATCTGCTTGATCTCCCGGCCGAGCATTTTGGACACCAGTTCGATGCGCGGCAGGTTCTTCAGCGGTCCGCTGTGGACGACCCGGCCGTCGCGCAGCACGGTGACGCTTTCGCAGACCCGGTACAGCTCGTCCATGCGGTGGCTGACGTAGACGATCGCGATGCCCTCGGCGTGCAAGCGGTTCAGCACCTCGAAGAGCGTCTCGACCTCGCGCGGCTCGAGCGACGACGTCGGTTCGTCCATGATGACGACCTTCGCGTCGGTCGAGACCGCGCGGGCGAGCGCGACCATCTGCTGCGCGCCGACGCCCAGGGTGTGCAGCGGGCGCTTGACGTCGTCTTCGATGCCGTAGCCCTTGAGCAGCTCGCGGGCGTCGGCGTACATCTTCGACCAGTCGACCAGACCGGCCTTGGTGCGCGGTTCACGGCCGAGGAAGACGTTGCCCGCGATGCTCATCAGCGGGACGAGGTTGACCTCCTGGTAGATCGTGGAGATCCCGGCGCGCTGCGCGTCGATCGGGCGCTTGAACGCCACCGGCTCGCCGAGGTGGCGCACCTCGCCCTCGTCGGGCTGGTAGACGCCGGTGAGCACCTTGATCAGCGTGGACTTGCCGGCGCCGTTCTCGCCGACCAGCGCGTGCACCTCGCCCGGCCGCAGCGCGAAGCTGACGTCGTCGAGCGCGAGGGTGCCGGGGAACCGCTTGGTCACCCCGGCCACCTCGAGCACCGGTGCGGTCGTCATGGTGACGTCCTCTTCGGTGGCTGCCGTCATCAGTACGCGTTCCCGACCTTCTGGGCCGCGTTGGTCTCGTCGTACTGGTCGTCGGTGATCACGATGCTCGCCGGGATCGCTTCGCCGGCCTCGAACTTCTGCAGCGTCTGGAAGGCCAGCGGGCCGAAGCGCGGGTTCGACTCGATCACGGCGTTGTAGCTGCCGTCGGCGATGAGCTGCACGGCGTTGCGGGTGCCGTCGATCGAGACGACCTTGACGTCCTTGCCCGGCGTCTTGCCCGCGGTCTTGAGCGCGTTGACCGCGCCGACGCCCATTTCGTCGTTCTCGGCGTAGACGGCGGTGATGTCCGGGTGGCTCTGGATCAGCTGCTCCATCACGGCCTGGCCCTTGGACCGGTCGAACTCGCCGGTCTGCTCGGCGACCACGGACAGCCCGGTCGTCTTCGCCAGCTCGTCCTTGAAGCCCTGGGTGCGGTCAGTTGTCACGTTGTTGCCCGAGGAGCCGAGCAGGATCGCGACCTTGCCGGTGCCGCCCGTCGCCTTGACCATGGCCTGCGCCGCGCGCTTGCCCTGCTCGACGAAGTTCGAGCCGATGAACGTCAGGTAGTCGGTGCACGGCTGCGACGTCACCTTGCGGTCGATGGTGACGACCGGGACCTTCTTGGCCTTCGCCGCGTCGAGGGCGGGCTGGAGGCCGTCGGAGTTCAGCGGCGCGACGACGAGCAGCTGCGCGCCCCGGTCGAGCATCGACTTGATGTCGCTGATCTGCTTGTTGAGGTCGCTCTGGGCGTTGGTCACGAGCAGCTTGTCGCTCGCGATGCCGAGCTTGGCGGCTTCGTCCTTGATGGACTGCGTCTCGGCGATCCGGAAGGGGTTGGCTTCCTTTTCGGACTGGGAGAAACCCACGACCGCGGTCTTGAGGTCGACCTTGGGGTAACCGGTCTTCTCGAGCGTGCAGCCGTCCGCGCTGGGCGCGACGGACTGGGCGCTGGCGGCGGGGCCGCCACCGCTGGAGGGAGCGGCCGGGGTCTCTTCCCTGCTGGTGCAGGAGGTGAGCGCGAGCGCGGCGGCGGCCGCGGTGGCGGCGACCAGGAGGGGACGGGGGGAGAGCGGCACGGTGACTCCTCGGGCAGCGTCGGTGGTGGCCCGCTCACCGGGGTGATCGGAGTCACCGCGGGAGCCTTGAGGTACTTTTTACATCGTTGGAACAACGTTGTAAACCGGCAAATTATCGCTATGCTTCGTGCTCACCAGCTGAGAAGGAGCCGCCCGTGACCGTGACGCTCAAGGACGTCGCCACGCTCGCCGGAGTGTCGGTGAAGACGGTGTCGAACGTCGTGAACGGCTACGCCTTCGTCAAGCCGGAGAACCGGCGGCGGGTGGAGGAAGCGCTGGCGGCCACCGGGTACCGGCCCAACGTCGGGGCGCGGAACCTGCGCCGCGGCCGCACGGGGTTCCTGGCGTTGATGGTGCCGGAACTGTCCATCCCGTACTTCGGCGAGCTGGCCGGCCTCGTCATCACGGCCGCGCAGAAGCGCGGCTGGAGCGTCCTGATCGAACAGACGCAGGGCACGCGGTCCCGGGAGCGCGAGACGCTGTCGTCGCTGGGCCCGCACCTGGTCGACGGGGCGCTGGTGCACCCGGAAGCCCTGGAGGCGGCGGATTTCCCGTCCCCGGGCGAGATTCCGCTGGTGATGCTGGGCGAGCACGCGGTGGACGTGCCGATCGATCACGTGGCGATCGACAACGTCCTGGCGGCGCAGACGGCGGTGTCGCACTTGGCGTCTTTGGGGCGCACGCGGATCGCCGCCATCGGCCGAAATCCCGCCCGTGGGACGTCTTCGCAGCGGTTGGCGGGGTACCAGGCCGGTCTGGCGGCGGCCGGACTGTCCTATTCGGACTCACTGGTGGCGCCGGCGGAGAAGTGGCACCGGTCGGTGGGCGCGGCGGCGATGCGGTCGCTGCTGGGTTCGGCGTCGCCGCCGGATGCGGTGTTCTGCTTCAACGACCTGCTGGCGATCGGCGCGATGCGGGCGGTGGCGGAGCTGGGGCTGCGGGTGCCCGAGGACGTGGCGATCGTGGGGTTCGACAACAACGAGGAGAGCGCGTTTTCGCTGCCTTCGCTGACGACGATCGCCCCGGACAAGGCAGCGCTGGCGGAGGCGGCGATCGACCTGGTGCACCGGCGGATCACGGGGGACAAGGCGTTGCCGGCGCAGGACATCCAGACGCCGTTCGCGCTGGAGGTGCGGGAGAGCACGCGCGGCCGGTGACGTGGGAGCCGCACCGGTCAGCGGGCGGGCCAGTGCCACGAAGGGCGGTCCAGCCTTCCCTGTCCCACCAGTTTCGTCTCCCCGTACTCCTTCTCCAGCTCCACCATCCCCACCTCCGCCACCTCGGACAGGGCCCGGATCAGCGGGCTCGCGTGCGAAACCACCACCACCTGCGTCTCCTTCGCCGCCGTCGCGATCAGGACCGCCAGGGCGGGGAGGAGGTCCGGGTGCAGGCTTGTCTCCGGCTCGTTCAGCACCAGCAGCTCCGGTGGCCGCGGGGTGAGCAGGGCCGCCACCCACAGCAGGTACCGGAGCGTTCCGTCCGACAGCTCCGCCGCCGACAGCGGGCGCAGCAAGCCGTGCTGGTGGAAGTGGAGCGACAGCGCGCCGTCGGTGGATGCCACCGAAAGGCGTGAGCCGGGGAAGGCCGCGTCCACCAGGGATTCCAGGTCCGCGGCGCGGCCGGCCTCGATGATCGTCTGCAGGGCGGCCGCGAGGTCGGCGCCGTCGTGGGACAGGACGAACGTTCGGGTGCCGAGCCGGGATTGGCGGGCCGGGGCCGCGGCGTCCGTGCGGAAGTGGTCGTAGAAGCGCCATGACCTGATGCGCTCGCGCAGGACCAGCAGTTCCGGGCAGGCGCGCGGGTCCGCGAACTCGCTCAGCATGCTGTCGGACAGCCGGATCTTGAACTGCTCCGGACCCCAGCCGCCCGAAGCGACGCGCGTGCGCACGGACGGGCCCGCGCGGTCGGCGAGCAGCGTGGCCGGGCGCAGGACCGGGCCGGACCAGACCGCTTCGCGTTTGAACTCCGGGTCCAGGTTGAACGCCGTCTTGGCCGGGACCGGCAGGCCGAGGTCGAGGGCGTAGCCGAACTCGTCGCCCGCGAAGCCCAGGCGGAGGCCGACCGCTTTCGAGCGGACCGTGCCCTGGACCGGCGCGCGGCCTTCGCGCACCGCGCGCCCGATCGTTTCCGGGCCGGCCCACAGCGTCGACGGCAGGCCGCCTTCGCGGGCCAGTGCCGCCACCGCGCCGTTGCGGGACGCGTCCGCCAGCAGGCGCAGCGCGCGGTACAGGCTCGACTTGCCGCTGCCGTTCGGGCCGGTGACCACCGTCAGGCCGGACAGCGGCAGCACGAGATCGCGCAGCGAGCGGTAGTTCGCGACGGCCAGCGTGGTCAGCATGCCCCGAACCTAACCGCCACCCCCGACAAGACAGATTCGTCCGATCTCTGTCCTGTCGCAGCGTTGACATGGTCGAGAAAGAGCAGCCAGAATCCCTAGTCGTCGATCCTATAGGATCCATGGTTCTCGCGATAACGGCCGTGGTCCTCCGATGTCTGGAAGGAGTGGTCATGGCAGCACGCGGCAGACGGGCCCTGGGTGCCCTCGCCGGGCTGGCGGTCCTCGCCGGCCTGGTCACGGCCCCCGTGGCGGAAGCGGCCGAACAACAGCAGCCGGTCGCGCAGAAGCCGTACCTGGGCTGGAGCAGCTGGAGCCTCGAGTCGACGAACTACCCGGGCGTCAACCCCGCGGGCCCGGCCAGCTGGCTCACCGAGGCGCACGTCCTGCAGCAGGCCGACGTCCTCGCCGCGAAGTTCAAGCAGCACGGCTACGACCACGTCAACATCGACGCGGGCTGGTCGAACAGCTTCGACGAGTACGCCCGCCCGGTCGTCAACCCCACGACGTTCCCCGACGGCATGAAGTACGTCGCCGACTACGTCCACGAGAAGGGCCTCAAGCTCGGGTCCTACCTGGCCGTCGGCCTCGACCTCAAGGCGTACAACGACGGCAACTCGCCGATCGCGGGGACCACGGACTGCCACACCAAGGACCTCGTCTACCCGGACCTGCGCAAGACCAACGGCTGGGACTCCGCCTACAAGATCGACTTCACGAACCCCTGCGCCCAGTCCTACGTGGACTCCGTGGCGAAGCTGCTGGCCGGCTGGGGTGTCGACTTCCTCAAGCTCGACGGCGTCGGCCCCGGCTCCTTCAAGGGTGGCGACAACTACACCAACACCAGCGACGTCGAGGCGTGGCACCGGGCGATCGCCAAGACCGGCCGCCCGATGGAGTTCGTCGTCTCCTGGGCGCTCAGCCACCGCCAGGCCGGCGTCTGGCAGGCCAACACCAACGGCTGGCGCGTCGACACCGACGTCGAGTGCTACTGCGACACCCTGGTGACCTGGGACAACTCGGTCAAGCAGCGCTGGAACGACGTCGTGCAGTGGATCCCCGACGCCGGCCCCGGGCACTGGAACAACCTCGACTCCCTCGACGTCGGCAGCGGCGAGATGGACGGGCTCACCGAAGCCGAGCGGCAGAGCTACATGACGCTGTGGGCGATCGAAGCCGCTCCGCTCTACCTCGGGGACGACCTCACCAAGCTCGACGACTACGGCGTCAAGCTGCTCACCAACGACGAGGTCATCGCGGTCAACCAGGCCGGGATCCCGGCCAAGCCGGTGAGCCGGACGACCGACCAGCAGGTCTGGTACGCCCGCAACGCCGACGGCAGTTCCACGGTCGCGCTGTTCAACCTCGCCGCCACGCCCGCCCGCGTCGGCGCGGACTTCGCGCGGCTCGGCATCGGCGGGCCGGTCGAGATCCGCGACCTCTGG
Source organism: Amycolatopsis eburnea (assembly GCF_003937945.1). Classification (GTDB taxonomy): domain Bacteria; phylum Actinomycetota; class Actinomycetes; order Mycobacteriales; family Pseudonocardiaceae; genus Amycolatopsis; species Amycolatopsis eburnea. The sequence goes on along the minus strand of NZ_RSEC01000048.1, from coordinate 332,582 downwards.
GCGCACCGGAACGTCGGCAGCGCCGACGCCGACCTGCCGGCGCACGGGTCGCGGCTGTTCAAGGTCACCCCGCGCGACCGCGCCGCCCTCGCCGCCCCGGCCGTCGTGCACGGCACCGCGGCCACCGGCACCAGCGTCTCCCTGGCCTGGGACGCCTCGAAGGGCGCGCAGAACTACGACGTCTTCGCGAACGGCCGCAAGGTCACCACGGTGACCGGCCCCGGTGCCACGGTCACCGGCCTCCGGCCGTCGACCGCCTACGAGTTCACGGTGGTCGCGAACCAGCGGTACGGCAGGCCGTCCGCGCCCAGCGAGAAGATCAGCGTGACCACGCCCGTCGCCGACGGGCCGAAGTCCTACGAGGCGGAAAACGGGAGCCCGCAAGGGGGCGCGACCGTCTACGACTGCGACTGCTCGGGCGGCAAGAAGGTCGGCTACCTCGGCGGCAGCGGGTACGTCGTGATGCCGGCGGTCACCGCGGCCAAGGCGGGTACCTACCTGCTGCAGCTGTCCTACGTGGACGGTGACTCCAGCCGGACCGGCATCGTCACGGTGAACGGGACCTCGTTCCCGCTGCCGGTCGACGGGAGCAACGACAACGACTGGAACACGCCGCAGGCCGTCACCGTCCCGGTGTACCTGCGGGCCGGGGCCAACACCGTCCAGATCGGCAACCAGGCGGGCTATGTCTACGACGTCGACAAGATCACCGTCTAGGCCGCGATGACGGATCTCCTGCTCTCCTGGCCGCGTCCGGCGCACGACTGGACCGAGGCCGTGCCGGTCGGCAACGGACGGCTCGGCGCGATGGTCTTCGGCGGTGCCGGCCGCACGCGGGTCCAGGTCAACGACGCCACCGTCTGGTCCGGCACCCCGGACGGCCCGGCCGCCGCGCTGGCCGCCGTCGACGCCGGGCCGGAGCGGCTCGCCGAAGCGCGGGAAGCCGTGTTCGCCAAGGACTTCCGGCGCGCCGAGGAACTCCTGATGGCGTTCGAAGGCCCGTACAGCCAGGAGTTCCTGCCCTACGTGGACCTCTGGCTGACGCTGCCCGAAGGCGTCTCGCACGGCCGGACGCTCAACCTGGACAGCGGCGTCACCACCGAAAAGCTCACCATCGGCGGTCACGACGTCGAGCGGACGACCTGGGTGAGCCGGCCCGCCCAGGTCCTGTGCGTCGCGCTTTCCGGCCCGGTCGAAGTCGATGTCGCTCTGTCGACACCGTTGCGCGAGGTGTCGCGCGACGGCCTGGACCTGGGCATCGAGATCCCGATCGACGGCGCGCCGCGGCACGAGCCGCAGGTGGCGGTACCGCTGCGGTACGGGACCGCCGAGGGGTACGACCCGTTCGGCGCGGTTTCGGTCCGGGTCGCGCGCACGGAGTCCGGCGTGCTGGTCGTCCTGGCCAGTTCGACCAGCGCGTACGACGCCTGGATCGGCGACCGGCAGCACACCCGCGACGAGCACCGGCGCCGCGCGGCCGTCCTCGCCGAGCGGGCCGTCGAGACCGGAGCCGCGGAGCTGCGGCGGGCGCACGAAGCCGACCTGCGGCCGCTGCTCGGCGCGTCGTCGCTCCGGATCGGTGCGCAGCGGGGCGGCACCCACGACGTCGCCGCGCTGCTGTCCGGGAAGGACGAACAGCTCACCGCGACCGTGCTCTTCCAGTACGGGCGCTACCTCCTGGCGAGCGCGTCGCGGCCCGGCGCGCCGCCGGCGAACCTGTCGGGCATCTGGAACGACGACCCGCGCCCGGCCTGGTCGTCGAACTACACGATCAACATCAACACCCAGATGAACTACTGGGCCGCCGAGACGACCGGGCTCGGCGAGTGCCACCAGCCGCTGTTCGAGCTGCTCGGCAAGCTCGCGGTCACCGGCGCCGCCGTCGCGCGCGAGCTGTACGGCGCCCGCGGCTGGGTCACCCACCACAACACCGACCCGTGGGGCTGGGCGCTGCCGCCCGGGATGGGGCACGGCAACCCGTCGTGGGCGCTGTGGCAGCTGGGCGGCGCGTGGCTCGTCCAGCACGCCTGGGACCACTACGACTTCACCCGCGACCGCGCCTTCCTCGAGCGCACGGCGTGGCCGCTGCTGCGCGGCTGCGCCGAGTTCTGCCTCGACTGGCTGGTCGAGCACGACGGCTTCCTCGGCACCTGCCCGTCGACGTCGCCGGAGAACCTGTTCGTGTCCGAAGCGGGGACGAAGGAGTCGCTGACGCACTCGGCGACCATGGACCTCGTCCTGATCCGCGCGGTGTTCGAGCGCAGCCTCGCCGCCGCGGAGACGCTCGGCGGGTACGACCCGGTGTGCACCGAGATCGAGGCCGCGCTGCCGCGGCTGCGCCCGCTGCCGGTGCTGCCCGACGGGCGGCTGGGGGAGTGGGCCGAGGACCTGCCCGAAGCGGATCCGGCGCACCGGCACCTGTCCCACCTGGTCGCGCTGTACCCGCTCGGCCGGCTGGACACCCCGGAGCTGCTGGAGGCGGCCCGGCGGGTCATGGATCGGCGCGGACCGGGCGCGATGGGCTGGTCCTGGGCGTGGAAGATCGCGCTGCGCGCCCGGCTCGGCGACGGCGAGACCGCGCGGAAGCTCCTCGGCGAAGCGACCCGGCCGTTCACCGGTGACCGCCACCGCGACGCCCCGGTCGACGGCTCCGAGTGGGGCGGGCTGCTGCCCAACCTCTTCAGCACGCACCCGCCGTTCCAGATCGACGGCAACTACGGCTTCCCGGCCGGGCTCGCGGAACTGGTGGTGCAGAGCCACAACGGCGTGCTGGCGCTGCTGCCCGCGCTGCCGCCGGAGTGGCGCGAAGGCAAGGCGCGCGCCCTGCGCTGCCGCGGCGGGCTCGCCGTCGATCTCGAGTGGCATGACGGCGACCTGCGCTACGCCGTCGTCCGGCGGCTCTCCGGCGACCCGGCCGAGCCGGTCCGGGTGCGCTACCGCGGCCGTGAAACCGAGCTGTGGCTGCGGACCGGCGAATCGACCGTCGTGAAAGGACGCTGATGCTGACCGACCTCGGCCGCGACGCGCTGTGGGCGTACCGCAGCGACTACCGGGCGCCCGCGGACTTCGACGGCTTCTGGGCCTCGACGCTCGCCGAAGCGCGTGCGCACGACATCGACGTGCGCGTGACCCCGGTCGAGACGCCGCTGCGGACCCTCGCCGTCTTCGACGTGACGTTCGCCGGGTTCGGCGGGCACCCGATCCGCGCCTGGCTGCGGCTGCCGCGCGGGGCCGCCGAGCCGCTGCCCGCGATCGTCCAGTTCCACGGTTACGGCGGCAGCCGGGGAAGCGCGCTGGAGGAACTGCACTGGGCGTCCGCCGGGTACGCGCACCTGCAGGTCGACGTCCGCGGCCAGAGCGGCGTCACGCCGGACCCGGCGGGCAGCGGGCCCGCCTACCCCGGGCACCTGACCCGGGGGATCGAGAGCCGCGAAACGTACGTCTACCGGCGGATCTTCACCGACGCGGCGCGGGCGGTCGACGCGGTACGCGCGCTCGCGCACGTCGATCCGGCGCGGGTCGCGGTGCTCGGCAACAGCCAGGGCGGCGGTATCGCGCTGGCCGCCGCGGGACTGGTGCCGGACGTCGCGGCGCTGCACGCGCAGGCGCCGTTCCTCTGCGACTTCCGGCGCGCGAGCCTGATCGGCGGCGAACGGCCGTACGTGGAGCTGTCGCGGTACCTGGCCGGCCACCGCGACGCCGTCGAGCGGGTCTTCGGGGTGCTGGCCTACTTCGACGGCGTCGGGTTCGCCGCGCGCGCCGAGGCCCCTGCCTGGTTCAGCGCCGGGCTGATGGACGGCATCGTGCCGCCCTCCACGGTGTTCGGCGCCTACCACGCCTACCGGGGGCCGAAGGAGATCGGCGTCTGGGACTACAACGGCCACGAAGCCGGGGGAGCCGACGACCTGCGCGCGGTCCTCGACGCGTTCGGTCCGCTGCTGAAACCCGCCGGGCAGTAACCTGGACCGACGGCTTTGCGAGAGGGGACCGATGGCGGGCGAACGGCGGCTCGAGGCCCTGCCGAGCAGGCAGGTGCTGGCCGACGGCGTCTACGAGCAGATCCGGGCCCTGATCATGAACGACGGCATCGAGCCGGGCGCCCGGGTCAACATCGACGAGATCGCCCGCGAGCTCGGCGTCTCGGGCACCCCGGTGCGCGAAGCGCTGGCCCGGCTCGAGTCGGAGGAACTCGTCAGCAGGCTCCCGCTGCGCGGCTACCGCGTCACGGAACTGCTGAACCGCAAGGAAGTCGACGACATGTACGCGCTGCGCCTGCTGCTGGAGCCGCCGTCGGCGGCACTGGCGGCGGCCGCGATGTCGGACGCGAACGTGGCCCTGCTCGAGGCGGAGCTGGCGACCTGCCCGGCGGTCCCGGCGGAAGACGCGTACAAGGACTACAAGGCGTTGACCGCGCACGACCAGCGGCTGCACGAGCTGATCCTGCGCCTGGCCGGCAACGCGGCGGTCGAGCAGGCCTTCGCGCGGACCCACTGCCACCTGCACTTCTTCCGGCTGAACTACAACCAGCCGTTCGGCGAGCAGACGATCACCGAGCACCGGGCGATCGTGGACGCGCTGATCGCGGGCAACGCGGCCGCGGCGAGGAAGGCGATGACGGCCCACCTCGAGGTGGCGCGGGACCGGCTGCTGTCCCGGCTCTGAACGCGCGAAGGCCGCACCGGGCGTACCCGGTGCGGCCTCCCCCGACGACGTCAGACGCCGGTCACTTGACCGGCATCGTCACTTCGTAGACGCGGGTCGGCGCCTTGCGCGCGCCCGCGAAGCCGTTGGCCCACAGGGATTCCACCTGCGAGGACTCTTCGGCGTTGGGGTTCGCGTTGGTGCACGACGGGCCGGGGCCGCCGCCCGACATCAGCTCCGAGCACGGGCCCTCGTAGTGGTCCGGCAGGCCCAGCGCGTGCCCGGTCTCGTGGGCCGCGATGCGGGTCTGGTTGTACTGCTCGGCCTGGGTGTAGTCGATGAAGATCGTGCCGCTGCCGTGGCCGTCGGTCTGGGCGTACGAGCCGCGCGGGTCGTTGCCCTCGGTGTAGTGCAGCGTGGCGCCCGAAGAGCTCTCCTCGAGCTTGACGTTCGACACCGCCGCGTTCCAGTTCGCCGCGCCCGCGTTGATCACGTCGCGGAAGGTGGGGGCGTCCGAGGTGTCGTAGTAGACGACCGTGGCCGCTTCCGGGGCGGCGAAGGCCGGGCCGGCCGTCAGCGGCGTCGCGATCATCGCCAGTGCGACGGCGGCACCGGGCAGCAGGTACTTCCTGGACATCGGAACGACTCCTTGCCGTGGGGAATTTGCCGGGTTTGCGCGCGCTGGGTGTCGAACTTACGGAATCGCCCGGCTCTTGTGACCCGACTTTCGTACTGCGCTGCGAACGGTGAATTACCAACCACGACGAAGTCTTGACATGCGCGATCGCGCATACGATGATGCGCCGTTCGGCTCAGCCGACCGGGTCGGCCAGCGGGATCTCGCCCTGGCTGAGCCAGGAGCCGCGCCACGTCAGATCGTCCCTGACCAGCGCTTTCCCGCAGTTGTCGCACTTCTCGCCCGGCCGGGTGAGCTGTCCGCAGGCGGCGTGGACCAGCTGCATCGGGCCGTACGCGTTTTCGGTCGACGTGTGCGCGGCACCCCACGCGCCGAGGGCGTGCAGCACCGGCAGCGCGTCCGAGCCCGCCTGCGTCAGGCGGTACTCGTGGCGGGTGCGGCCGCCGTCGCGGTAGGGGAGCTTCGTCAGCAAGCCGCGCTCGACGAGCTTGGCCAGGCGGGTCGTCAGCACGTTGTCGGCGATGCCGAGCTGGCCGCGGAAGTCCTCGAACCGGGTGGTGCCGGCGGTCGCGTTGCGCAGGATCAGCAACGTCCACGGCTCGCCGAGGACGTCGGCGGCGCGGGCGATCGGGCAGGAGTTGTCCTCCCACGTGGTGCGGCGGCTCATGTGTGCTCCGTCCTACCTGGCTTGCTTGGAGCAAGTCTACGCCGTACAGTCGGCCGCAGCTAGCTTGCAAGGAGCAAGTCAGGTGCGAGAGGAGTTCGTCATGGACATCAAGGGTGCGGTCGCGCTGGTCACCGGGGCCAATCGCGGACTCGGCCGCAAGTTCGCCGAAGCGCTGCTGGAGCGGGGTGCGGCGAAGGTGTACGCGGCGGCGCGGAACCCGGAGTCGGTCGACCTGCCGGGCGTGGTGCCGCTGCGCCTCGACGTGACCGATCCGGCGTCGATCCGGGAAGCGGCCTCGATCGCGGGGGACGTCACGCTGCTGGTGAACAACGCCGGTTCGTCGACCGGGTCGACGTTGCTCGGCGGGAAGCTGGCGGACATCCGGCTGGAGATGGACACGCACTACTTCGGCACGCTGGCCGTGACGCGCGAGTTCGCGCCGATCCTCGAGCGCAACGGCGGCGGCGCGGTCCTCAACGTCCTGTCGGTGCTGTCGTGGTTCACCGCGCCGCAGGTCGCCGCGTACTCCGCGGCGAAGTCGGCGGCCTGGTCGCTGACCAACGCGCTGCGCCTGGAGCTCGCGCCGCAGAAGACGCAGGTGACCGCGTTGCACGTCGGCTACATGGACACCGACATGGCCAAGCACGTCGACGGCCCGAAGGCCGACCCGGCACTGGTGGCCGGGCTCGCCCTCGACGGCGTCGAAGCGGGACGGTTCGAGGTGCTCGCCGACGACGTCACCCGGAACGTGCGCGCCGGGCTGTCCGGCGAGCTGCCCGGCCTGTACCCCGCGCTGGTTTCCTGACCATTCGGAATGCGGTTTCCGGCACCCCGGAATACCGGGCCGGTTCACCCGGGCGTATGAATGTGCGGGTGCCGGAGAACGCCGCGGCCCGAATCGGCCGAACGAGGAACCGCTGGGGCGAAGGCGAACGGCTGCGCGGGGAAATCCTGGAGGCGGCCGGCCGGCTGCTCGCCGAGCTCGGCGGCGAGGACGGGCTGACGATCCGCGGTGTGGCGCGGGCCGTCGGCATCGCCCCGGCGAGTATCTACCAGCATTTCTCCGATCGTGCGGAATTGGTGCGCGGGCTCCTCGACCACGAATACGCGCGGCTGGCCGAATTGATGCGCGTCGCCGAGGAGTCGCTGGGGGAAACCGACGTCGTCGGACGCGTCCGCGCACAGATTCACGCTTACTGTGCCTTCGCGATGCGGAATCCGGGGCACTACCGCCTGATGCTCGCGAACGGCGCGTCCGAGCTGGAGGCGGGGTCGCGCCCGAAGGGCCCGCTCCTGGACGTGATCGACCGGCTGACGGCGGGGTTCGAGCGCTGCGTCGAGGCGGGCCACGAGCTGCGCGTCACGCCGGGCCGCGCGGCGGCGGTGGTGTTCGTCGGGGCGCACGGGCGGGTCGCGTTGTTCCACAGCGCGTTGCACCGGACCGGCGCCGAGCTGGTGGAGCCGTTCGTCGACGAGCTGGTGTCGCTCGTGTTCGCCTGATCGGCGGGGTGGCGGGGCGGCCGGAAGATGCTTAGCATAGCTATGTAAATTTCCGGCAGCTTCGGGAGGTATCCGGTGGACGGTGTGCCCGCGTTTCCGATGACCCGGCGGTGTCCCTTCGACCCGCCCGCCGAGCTGGGCGAGCTGCCGCCGGTTTCCCGCGTGCGCCTGTGGAACGGTGAGTCGCCGTGGCTGGTCACGCGGTACGACGACGTCCGCGCGCTGCTGCGGGATTCGCGGGTCAGCGCCGACTCGGACCGGCCCGGCTACCCGCACCAGAGCGCGGCTTCAGCGGCCCGGCGGCACCGCGCGAAGTCGTTCATCACCATGGACGGCGCCGAGCACGCGGCCCAGCGCAAGCTGCTGACCGGCGACTTCCTGGTCAAGAAGATGGAGGCGCTGCGCCCGGCGATCCAGCGCATCGTCGACGACCTCGTCGACCGGCTGCTGGCCGGCCCGAAGCCGGTCGACCTCGTGCCGGAGTTCGCGCTGCCGGTGCCGTCACTGGTGATCTGCGAGCTGCTCGGCGTCCCGTACGAGGACCGGGAACTGTTCCAGGACATCACGAAGGTGATGGTTTCGACGACGGCGACCCCGGCGGAAGCGGTGCGGGCCACCGAAGAGCTGCTGGCGTACCTCGGCGGCCTGGTCGAGCGGAAGGCGACGGCGCCCGGCGGCGACGTGCTGAGCAAGCTGGCCGTGACGCAGTACGCGACCGGCCGGATGACCGCCGAGGAGGTCGCGTCGATGGGCCAGCTGCTGCTGGTGGCGGGCCACGAGACGACGGCGAACATGATCGCGCTCGGCACCGTCGCGCTCCTGGCGCACCCGGACCAGCTGGCGCTGGTGCGCGACGGCGACGCCGACCTGCTGCGCCGCGCGGTCGAAGAGCTGTTGCGCTACTTGAACATCACGCACACCGGACGCCGCCGCGTCGCGACCGAGGACATCGAAGTCGGCGGCGAGGTCATCCGCGCGGGCGAAGGCATCATCGCGGCCGGCGACGTGGCCAACCGCGACGAAGCCGTGTTCGAGCACGCCGACCGCCTCGACGTGACCCGCGAAGCCCGCCACCACGTGGCTTTCGGCTACGGCGTGCACCAGTGCCTCGGCCAGACGCTGGCGCGAGTCGAGCTGCAGGTGGTGTACGGGACGTTGTACCGCCGGATCCCGGACCTGCGCCTCGCCGTGCCGATGGCCGAGCTTGCGTTCAAGGACGACATGCTCGTCTACGGCGTGCACAGCCTGCCGGTCACGTGGTGACGCGGGTCAGCCGCCGAGCTTCTCCCGCGCGTCGGCCAGGTCGTCCGGCGTCGGGGCGTCGTCCTGGGTCAGCTTCCGCCGCCAGTAGCCGGTGAACTCGATGGCGCTCTTGTCCAGGCCCCGCTCGACGAGGTGGCGGCGCAGGGCGCGGACGGTCGAAGCCTCGCCGCCCAGCCAGGCCGCCGAGCCTTCCGGCAAGGCCGTCCCGCGCACCGCTTCCAGCAGGCGGCTGCCGTGCTCGGCGCCGTCCCGGTGCACCCACCGGACGTTCGGCAGCGGCTGTTCCTCGGCCGCGTCGGCGACTTCGACGAACGCCACTGCGTTGTCCACTTCGGACAGCAGGGTGGCGATCGCGGGCAGCGCCGTCTCGTCCCCGGCGAGCAGCACCGTGTCCGCCGCCGGGACCGGACGGCGGTAGGCCGCGTCCGGTCCGTAGCGGCCGAGGACCTGGCCCGGCGCCGCGGACCGCGCCCAGGCCGTGGCCGGGCCCGCCTCGCCGGGGTGCAGCACGAAGTCGACGTCGATCGTGTCCTCGTGGCGGCCGCGCACGGTGTAGCTGCGCATCACCGGGCGCTCGTCCTCGGGGATCGCGAGGTACGCCTGGTACCAGCGCATGACGTCGCCGTCGGCCGCGGGCAGCCGCACCGGGCGGCCCGGGGGCGGGAACAGGAGCTTGAGCTGCTGGTCCGGCCACGGCTCCAGTTCGTCGAGGCCGTCGCCGGTGAAGGTGACGCGGGCGGCGCGCGGGGTCACGCGCCGCACCGCGGTCACTTCGAGCAGTCCGATCGCGGTCACGGCTTCCCCAGGTATTCGCGCAGGTGGCGGGCGGTGAGCGTGTTGGCGTCCTCGACGAGCGCGGCCGGCGTCCCTTCGAACACGACGCGCCCGCCGTCGTGCCCGGCGCCCGGGCCGAGGTCGATCAGCCAGTCGGCGTGGGCCATCACGGCCTGGTGGTGCTCGATCACGATCACCGTGTTGCCCGCGTCGACGATCCGGTCCAGCAGCGCCAGCAGCTGGTCGACGTCGGCGAGGTGCAGGCCGGTGGTCGGCTCGTCGAGGATGTAGGTCGAGCCCTTCTCGGCCATCCGGATCGCCAGCTTGAGCCGCTGCCGCTCACCGCCGGAGAGCGTCGTCAGCGGCTGGCCGAGCGTCAGGTAGCCGAGGCCGACGTCGGCGAGCCGGTCGAGCACCGTCCGCGCGGTGCCGGCGGCGAAGAACTCGCGCGCCTCGGCGACCGACATCCCGAAGACCTCGCTGATGTTCTTGCCGCGCAGCTCGTACGTCAGCACCTTCGGGGTGAACCGCCGTCCTTCGCACTCCTCGCAGACCGACGCGACGCCGGCCATCATCGCCAGGTCCGTGTAGATCACGCCGAGGCCCTTGCACTTCGGGCAGGCACCTTCGGAGTTGGCGCTGAACAGGCTCGCCTTGACGCCGTTGGCCTTGGCGAACGCGGCGCGGATCGGGTCGAGCAGGCCGGTGTAGGTGGCCGGGTTGGACCGGCGCGAACCGCGGATGGCGGACTGGTCGACCACGACGACGCCGTCGCGGTGCGCCAGCGACCCGTGGATCAGCGACGACTTGCCGGACCCGGCCACGCCGGTGACCACGGTGAGCACCCCGAGCGGGACGTCCACGTTGACGTCACGCAGGTTGTGCAGCTTCGCACCGCTGATCTTGAGGTGGCCCACCGGTTTCCGGACCTCGGAACGCAGCGTGACGCGGTGGTCGAGGTGGCGCCCGGTCAGCGTGCCGGACGTGCGCAAGCCGTCGAGGTCACCGGCGTAGCAGAGCCGCCCGCCGTCGGTGCCCGCGCCGGGCCCGAGGTCGACGACGTGGTCGGCGATCCCGATCGTCTCCGGCTTGTGCTCGACGACCAGGATCGTGTTGCCCTTGTCCCGCAGGCAGAGCAGGAGGTTGTTCATCCGCTCGATGTCGTGCGGGTGCAGCCCGACGGTCGGCTCGTCGAAGACGTACGTGACGTCGGTGAGGCTGGAACCGAGGTGGCGCACCATCTTCACGCGCTGCGCCTCGCCGCCGGAGAGCGTCGCGGACTCGCGGTCGAGCGAGAGGTAACCGAGGCCGATCTCGACGAGCGAGTCGAGGGTGTCGCGCAGGTTGCCCAGCAGCGGCCGGATCGACGGCGCGTCGAGCGACCGGACGAAGTCGGCGAGGTCGCTGATCTGCAGCGCGGCGCAGTCGGCGATGTTCTTGCCGTCGATCTTCGCCGACAGCGCGGCCTGGTTCAGCCGCGCGCCGCCGCACTCGCCGCAGGTCTTGAAGGTGGCGGCCTTCTCGATGAACGCGCGCAGCTTCGGCTGCAGCGACTCGACGTCCTTGTGCAGGTAGAGCCGCCGGACCTTCACCGCGAGACCCTCGTAGGTGACGTTGGTCTTGCCGACCTTCACCTTGCAGGAGTCCTTGTGCAGCAGGGCGTCGAGCTGCTCCGGCGTGAAGTCGCGGATCTTGGTGTCGGGGTCGTAGAAGCCGGAGGAGAGGTAGGTCTGCACGTACCAGGTGTCCGGCGTGAAGCCCGGCACCTGGATCGCGCCTTCGTGGAGGGAGAGGTCGAAGTCGAGCAGGGCGCCGACGTCGAGGTCGGACACGCGGCCGAGGCCCTCGCAGGCCGGGCACATGCCCTCGGGCAGGTTGAAGCTGAACGCGCCGGACGTGCCGACGTACGGCTCGCCGAGCCGGGAGAAGGCGATCCGCAGCATCGCGTAGGCGTCGGTCGCGGTGCCGACGGTGGAGCGCGAGTTGGCGCCCATCCGCTCCTGGTCGACGACGATGGCCGCGCTGAGGTTCTCCAGCAGGTCGACGTCGGGACGCGACAGGCTCGGCATGAACGACTGGAGGAACGCGCTGTAGGTCTCGTTGATCAGCCGCTGCGACTCGGCCGCGATGGTGCCGAAGACCAGGGACGACTTGCCGGAGCCGGACACGCCCGTGAACACCGTGAGCCGGCGCTTCGGGATGTCGAGGTCGATGCCGGTCAGGTTGTTCTCCCGGGCCCCCCGGACCTCGATCACGTCGTGGGTGTCGGCGGCCCGCCTGGGTGAAGTCATACCGTCCTTCTTGATACTTTAGGCTGTAAAGTGATTCTTCAGGGTACATTACTTTAGGGTGTAAGGAGTCGGCAAGGTGGTCGTCTTCGCGGGTCAGGGCGACGCCCGGCGGTCCATGGAGCTGCTGTGGGGGCCACCCGTGGTCGCGCCCCGCACGGGCCCGGGACCGAAGCCGGGCCTGTCGGTGGAGGCGATCGTGTCGGCGGCGATCGAGATCGCGGACGCCGAGGGCATGCCGGCGTTGTCGATGCGTTCGGTCGGCGAGCGGCTCGGTCGGACGGCGATGGCGTTGTACACGTATGTCCCGGGGAAGACCGAGCTGGTCGATTTGATGTACGACCGGGCGTTGGCTGAGCTGCCTTCGTCTTACTCGTCGTCTTCCGGGTGGCGTTCCGCTGCTTTGGCGCTGGCGGACGCGTTGTGGGATCTGCACTTGCGGCACCCGTGGCTGCTGCAGGTGTCCCCGGCGCGGCCGGTGCTCGGGCCGGGGGAGTTTCACGTGCAGGAGACGTTGCTGGCTGTTTTGTCGTCGACCGGTTTGCCGCTTTCGCGGGTTCGGTGGGTGGTGTCGGCGCTGTTCAACATCGTGCGGGGCTCGGTTCAGGCCGCGGCGGAGTCCCGGCAGGCGGCGAAGGAGACCGGACAGTCCGAAGAGGACTGGTGGTATGCGCGGTCGGCGTTGCTGGGTGAGTTGGTGCCGGATCTGGCTGGGCGGTTTCCGACGGTGGCTCGGTTGGGGCAGGAGCCGGTGGAGGTGGACGAGCCTTATTTGGAGCGGGAGGCGCGGTTGTCGTTCGAGGCCGGGTTGGAGCTGCTGCTGGACGGGGTGGAGGCGGCGATCGTTCGGGCTGGGTGATCGCTGGTTGTTGTCCGCTGGTTCACTCTGGGGTCGGGCCTCGCTGCTGGCTTGGTGTGCGGTCTTGGGGTTGGTGGGCAGTGGTGACCGAGGAACGCGAAGTCGGATGCGAGCGGCGGTTCATGGGTGAAGCCCTCGGCAAGATCGAGATGTGAGTCAACCACCCGCCGAGGGCTTCGAGCCATTTCTTGCCAGGTCGTGCGTCCGCTCACGCAGTCGACCCTGCGGATGCCGGCCAGGCGTTGGCGCAAAGCCGGTCCCGCTGAGGGGCAAGGGCTTCCGTCGGCAGGCCGCCAGGGACGAGGCGCGCTGGTGGATGGCACCCCGATCCGGACCCGCCGTCGCACCGGAAAAGCGAACCGGGCCAACTACAACGGTAAACACAGGCACCACGGGCTGGTCATGTTTGCCATGACCGACAAAAGCGGCCGGTTGTTGTGGGTGTCGGTTGCGGATCCGGGAACGACTGCACGCCTGCTGAGGCGCGGGTAGTCGGCATCGTCACGCAGGGACAGGGCTGCGGAGTGACTGGGCGCGGGCGCCCACTGAGGCGGCGCGGGAAATCCGGCGGTAGATGACGGAGGGTCGCGCAGAGCCCAGGGCTGGAGCGTGGCGGGCGATTGTGCGCGGGGGCCAGCTGAGGCGGCAGATGACGGAAGGTCACGCGGAGTCAGGACTGGAGGCTGCAGGAGCGTGGGCGGGCGATTGGGCGCAGGGTCAGCTGAGGTGAGCGTGGGCGGGCGGATTGGGTGCGTGGGTGTGGGCCCGTAGCCGGTGGCTGCGGGCCTGTCCCGTGTTCAGGCTGCGAAGGGCAGGGGTTGGTGGATGTTGTTGCGCCTGGGTTTTCGGCGTTTGTCCAGGAACCGTGGTGGCAGGAACTCCGGGTGGCCGTCGGTGGCGATGCGGACTTGCCAGCCGGAGCGGTGCAACAGCCGGTGGTGGTGGCCGCACAGCAGGACCAGGTTCGCCAGCTCGGTCGGGCCGCCGTCGGCCCAGTGGCGGATGTGGTGGCCTTGGCAGTGGCGGGGTGGGCGGTGGCAGCCGGGGAAGGCGCAGCCGCGGTCGCGCAGGAACAGGGCGCGGCGTAGGCCGGGGCTGATCAGGCGGCGGGCGCGGCCCAGGTCGAGGGGTTCGCTGGCGGAGCCGAGGACAGCGGGGATCAACTTGCAGTCACAGGCATGAAGGCGAGCTTCGGCGGCCGTGATGAGGCCGGTGTCGCCCAGGGTGGCCGTGCCGAGGCCGGATTGCAGGTCGGTGAGGGAGACCGCGACCATGACGTGGGCGCGTTCCCCAGCCTGCGTCGGTAACTCTGGGGAATTCAACGCCAGGTCGACCGCGTCGGAGAAGGCGTCGCCGTAGCGTTCCTGCGGGGAGCGGAGGTCGTCGGCACCGCGACGTTCGGCCAACGCGTCGAGCAGGGCGCTGGCGCGGGTGCCGGTTTCGTCGTCGAAGCGGCCGGTGAGTTCCCAGGTTCCGGTGCGTTTGCGGCGCAGCGACAGTTCCCGGGTCGGGGTAGCGGGTTCAGTGTCGTCGGGGGCGGGGCCGTCGGGGTCGAGGTGGGCCAGGATCCGCGCGCCCAGGGCGGCGACTTGTTTATGACCGGCGTCGGTGGCGAAGGTGAGGAGGTCGGCTTCGGCGGTGTCGCGGTGGGTGGCGGGGATGCGGGAGACGGCGTCGATGATGGTGTCGATCATCGGAGTGCTCAACGAGCCGGTCACGGCGGCGGCACCGGTGGCCGGGGCGAGGGCGGGGGTGGCGTCGGAGGAGTAGAGGGCTTGGGCACGAGCGACGGTGCGTCTGGCGGCGGCATGCGGAACGTCCGCGAGGTGCTCGTAAAGGCGTGCAGTGGTGCGGTATCCGAAGAGTTCCATCACGCCGCGGGATTCGATTTCCACCAGCAACGCACCGATTTCCGCCTCAGCAGACCGCACCACAGTGAGCAGCGAAACAACACGGTCGGCCAACGCCGCCGCATCCGCTTGCCACACCGCTTCTCTGTCCACACACCAAGACTACCGGCGCACGAACACCTGTTCATCACTCGATCAGGTGGGCTTCGATCAAGAACCTCGTCGTGTAGGCGACGAACGGACCGTCGCGCTCGATCAGCTCGTGCAGTTCACGCAGCTTCGGGAGGTACTGCTCCACCGTGAAGCCCGGCACCATCCAAATCACCTTGCGCAGGAAGTAAACCACCGCGCCGATGTCGAAGAACTCCGTGCGCAGCGACTCCGAACGCAGGTCGACCACCTCCAAGGCCGCCGCCGACGCAGCGGCGACCGCGTGGGATGGGGAGCGGCTTTCGCGGGTTGAAAGTGGTTGCGGGCCAAGGAAGAACTCCACCAGCTCGAACACGCTCGCCGGGCCGACTTGTTGCGAAAAGAACGTGCCGCCGGGGCGTAGGACGCGGGCGATCTCCGGCCACGGGGTCGTCACCGGGTGGCGGCTGGAGACCAGGTCGAACACGTCGTCGGCGAACGGGAGGTCCGATGTGGACACCACGGCGACGCCACGCGGACGGAGGCGGGCCGACGCGCGAAGAATGTTCGGGGGCCAGGACTCCGTCGCCACCATCAGGGGCGGCAGCGTGGGGCAGCCGTCGAGGACTTCGCCGCCGCCGGTTTCCAGGTCCAGGGCCGAGTCGACGCGTGCCAAGCGCTCGCCCAGCAGGCGCTGGTAGCCCCAGGACGGGCGGGCTTCGGTGGCTCGGCCGTCGAGCCAGGAGAAGTCCCAGCCGTCGATGGGGGCCGCGTCGGCTTCGGCTACCAGGGTCTCGAAACGCGAGTGGCGAACCGGGGGCGGGGGAACGGGTTTGGCCAGGGTGACCGCGGCGAACGGCACCACGACCGGGCCTCGGCGGGTGTCGACCGTGCACGTCGATTCGTCGCGGGCCACCAGGTCGCCGAGTGCGTCGGTGAAGCCGCCCTCGATGCGGTAGCGGACCACGACCCGGGTGCCCAGCGGCAGGTCGCGCAGCAGCTTCACAGGCGGGCGCTCAGTTCGTCGTCGGACGGCTCGACCAGGAAAGTTCCGTCGTCCCAGACGATCGTGGGGATCCGGCGGGCGCCGTCCTGCAGTTCGCGGACCCGGGCTTCCGCGGCCGGGTCGGTCTCGACGTCCACATAGGAATACTCGACGCCGTGCCCGTCGAGCAGGGCGCGGCTGCGCTTGACGTCCGGGCACCAGGAAGCGCCGTACACCGTCAGACTCACGAAACGACCTCCGAAACAGCGGGGGAAACCGGTGCGGGGTGGCCCAGGTCCGTGAGCCAGCCGCGGAACACCCGGTGCAGGGCCTCGGCCCCGACGACCTCACCGGGAAAACCGAACTCTCGCGGGTGCACGACGAAGCCGCGCTGCTGCGGCCCACCCAGGCCACCGTGCGAACCCACGTGCGTCTCGAACGGCGACGCCTGGTCCGAATCCGGGTCGTAGCGGCTGTTGATCATCACGTCCGCGCAGTGCGGGAACGTGTCGACGCGGCGGATCAGGTCCGCCGCGTGCGGGCCGTACGGGAGCAGCGGGTCCTCGCCGATGACGACACCGGAAGCGAGCCGGTGCAGGCCGTCGCGGCCGAGCACCACCGGGCCGAACTCGCGGCTGCGGACCAGCAGGAACCCGACGCCGGGGTGGTCCACCAGCGACGGCAGCAGGTCGGGGAACTCGCGCTCGATCGTCTCCAGCTCGACGCGGCCTTCGTGCTCGGTGAACGACACCATCGCGATGTGCCCGGACACGACCGCGACCACGCCCGGCGCGACCCGGGTGACCGCGCCGGGGGAGCCCGAGGTCGTGCGCGGGCGGTTTTCGGCGCATTCCGCGTCCTCCACGCGGGCACGCAGCCGGCGCGCTATCAGTCCGCCGCTCTTCGTCGCCTCCGCCAGCGCGGCGTTGATCTGCCAGCTCTCGGCCTGGCGCCGTTTGCCGGCCAGCGCGGACGGCGAACCGCCGCACAGCCGGCCGACGTACGCCTCGATCGTCTCGCCGAACCGCTGCGAGAACGCCTGGCCCTGCGTCTGGCCGTGGTCCGACAGCGCCACGACGTGGTAGCGGCGCGGGGCGAGCCGCGAAGCCCGGTGCAGCCGCGCGATCTGCTGGTCGATCGAGCGCAGCACCGAAAGCGTGTCGAAGCGCTCGATGCCGGAGTGGTGCGCGACCTCGTCGTAGCCGAGGAAGTCCGCGTACACCACCGGGCGCCCGGCGAGCATGTCGCCGAGGATCGCCGAGACGACGACGTCGCGCGCGATCACCGTCGTGCCCGGGCGGGCGAGGGGGTACCAGCCGCCGCGCGGGACCCGCGGCACGACCCCGGCGCGGCGCTGGCGCACCGCCGCGTTGATCTCGCGGAAGACGTCGGTCAGCGCGACGGCGAACGTGCGCAACGCGTTGACCGGGTTCGCGAAGTACGCGTAGTAACCCGCGCCGAGCCGGTCGCGCCGGCGGCGCAGCAGCTTCTTCGGCACCAGCACCGGGATCGAGCTCATGGTGAGGCTGACGTGGTCCGCGTCGCCGGAGAAGAGGTTGCCGCGGCTCGCGCCGTCGCCGGAGAGCAGGCCGCGGCCGTCGGAATGCCGCCGCTCGATCTCGGCCGCGTCGGTCGGGTGCGCGCACGCCATCACGTGGTCGCGGTCCTTTTCGTACCAGCGGAAGCCGAGGATGTCGTGGTTGGAGCCGTGCAGGATGCCGCAGACGCTCGCGCCGGTCTGCGAGCTCCAGTCGGTGTGCCACTGCGCCAGCGCATGGCTGTCCTCGGCGAGCCACGCGGCGAACGTCGGCATGTCGCCGTCGCGGATGGCGCGGCGGACGGTGTCGAAGCCGAGGCCGTCGATCTGCAGGAAGACCACGCCCGGCGGCTGGTCGGCGGCGACGGCGGGGGTGTGGCGACGGCGGCGCCGGGCGGCGCGGCGGAAGAAGATCTCGTCCTCGTCGATCGCGAGCAGGCTGGAGATGAGCGCGCCGACGGCGGCCATGCCGAGGGTGACGAGCACGGCGCTGCGGAAGTCGGCCACCTCGACGCCGGGCACCGTGCGGAACACCGCCAGCGTGCCCGCGCCGAGCAGCAGGAACCCGAAGAGCCCGAAGGTGAAGAAGGCCAGCGGGTAGGCGATCCGCATCACGAGCGGCCAGACCACGCCGGCGAGCAGGCCGAGCAGCAGCGCGCACACCGTCGGCTGCCACCAGTGCGTCATCCGGAAGCCCGGCAGGAGGACGTCGAGCAGGCGCAGCGCGCCGGTCACCGCGGCCCAGACCAGCAGGATCCGGGCGACGGCGCGGCCGCCGCGCAGCAGCCTGCCCTTGGGCGCGGTCGTCGTCACACTCGCTCCTTGGTCTTGCGCCGCCACCGGGCGATCAGGTTCAGGGCCACGGTGACCAGCAGGACCAGCACCGTGGCGAGCAGCGTCGCGATGAGGGGTGAGTCGAAGATGCCCCCGGAGAGGATGCCGAGCAAGGCGTACGCGGTCGCCCAGAGCACGCACGCGACGAGCGCGGCGGGCAGCAGGCGCCGCCACGGGTAGCTCAGCGCGGCCGCCGCGAGCAGCACCGGGATCCGGCCGGCCGGGACGAGCCTGCCGATCACGACGAGCTGCCAGCCGCGGCGGGTGAACTGGTCGCGGGCCCTCTCGAGCCGTTCGGCGGGCTGGCGGCGGCTGATCCAGCGGAACGCGGCTTCGCTGCCCAGGCGCGGGATCCCGAACGTCACGACGTCGCCGAGGTACGCGCCGAGCACGGACAGGAGGATCACCAGCGGGAGCGAGAGGTGGTCGGTCGTGGTGGCGACGGCGGCCGCGGCGCCGACCACGGCCCCGGTGGGCACGATCGGGATGATCGAGCCGAGCAGGACGCCGCCGAACACCGCCGGGTAGCCGATGGCGGCCGGGTCGGTCCAGTTCACGCGCGGTCCTCACGGGCCGGGAGCGCGACTTCGGCGCCGGGCTCGGTGAACAGGACGTCGGTGGCGATGCCGTGCTTGCGCACTTCGGCCGCGAACACTCGCGGCGGGTCGGCGAGCAGCCGGCGCATCCGGGCGGTCCGCCGCAGCCCCGGCACGGCGAGGGTGCCCCAGTGCACGGGCACCGCGGCGCGGGCCCGGACGCGTTCGGCGGCCTTCGCGGCGCGGGCCGGGTCCAGGTGGCCCGGCCCGAGGTTCGGGCCCCAGCCCCAGACGGGCAGCAGGGCGACGTCGACCGGGCCGAAGTCCGCCATCCCGGCGAAGAGGTCGGTGTCGCCGGCGTTGTAGACCGTCGTCTCCGCGGTCTTGATCAGGTGCCCGACGGCGGGGCTCTGCGGGCCGTGGGTGAGCCGCGGCCCCCACCGGTGCCCGGAGTGGACGGCTTCGGTCGCGGTGACGGTCAGCTCGCCCTCGGTGAGGGTCTCGCCGGGCGCGATCTCTTCGACGCGCGTGAAGCCCTTCTTGGCGAGCCAGGACCCGGCTCCGCGCGGGACGACGATCCGGGCGCCCCGCCCGAGCAGCTTGAGGGAGGGCAGGTGCAGGTGGTCGCCGTGCAGGTGGGAGAGCAGCACGAGGTCGGCGTCGGCGTAGGTCTCGCGCGGGGGCGGCGGGACGACGCGGGTGAGCCCGCCGACGCGGGCGGTGAGCACGGGGTCGGTCAGCACGACCCGGCCACCGAGTTCGAGCCGGACGGTCGAATGGCCGAGGAATCGCAGGTTGAAGCCGCTCACGCTGTCGAGTATCGCCTTCGCGCCGCGCGGACGCCCGGCGGAGTGGCGCGGGCAACCCTGCCCGGCTCCGCTAGCGCAAGACCCGGCGCCGGGACCACCGCAGGCGGAGGCGTCGTCGCGTCCGGCGCCACCGCGCCCGGAGATCGGTGCGCAGCGCTTGCTCGGCTTCGCGGTGCATGCCGATCTCGTGCAGCAGCTCGGCGACCCGGACCTGCCTGGCCGAGGGCACCTCAGCCGCCCGCGGGCAGCAGGGACGAGATCCGCAGCGCCGACGTCCCGATGCCCGTCGGCCGCCCGAAGCCGGGGTGGTGGCCCAGCTCCAGCTCGGTGTAGCGGCCCGCGTTCTCGTGCCAGTGCGCGACGCCCGCCAGCCAGTCGCGGAGGTGGTCGTCGGGCGCGGCGTGGCGGAACTCCGCGAGCCGGGCGTCGGCCAGGTCGGCGACGATCGAGAAGGCGCGCTCCTCCGAGCAGTCGAGGAAGTTCCGCACCACCAGCACGCTGTTGTTCAGCTCGCCCTCGAACCGGATTTCCTTGCGGTAGGAGCGGAGGTCGTTGTGCAGCCCGGCGTAGTCGGCGGCGAGGCGGGCGAGGGGCGAGCGGGACCCGGTGAGGCTCATCGAGAGGTCCGCGCCGAACGTGCGGCGCCGCATCTCGATGTGGTCGATCGGGTCCGGGATCCGGTTCTGCGCCAGGTTCGCCAGCCGCCACAGCCAGCTCGCGGTCATCGACTCGACGGCGGTCCGCACCGCGGCGCGGTTTTCCGTCCGCGGCCAGAGGTCGGCGAGCGCGGTTTCGAGGGCGTTCAGCGGCGTCGGTGCCCCGTCCGCCATGAACCGCGCCAGGCGTTCGTTGCACGCCTTCGCCGCCGCGAGGTCGCGGGTCGCGCCGAACACCTCCTGGTAGTAGTCGTCGGCGTACGTGCTCCAGGTCAGCCAGTCGCTGGTGACGTCGAGCGCCGCCGCCGTCGCGTCCGGGTGGATGCCCGCCGCGCACAGCGGCAGGTCGGCGGCGCGCAGCTTCCGCTCGTCCCAGAGCACGCCGTCGAGGAGGCCCACGCCCCGCGCCCAGTCGACGTTGCGGCGGCGGCAGGACTCCAGGTGCGGGCTGAGCCGCGGCGGGAACGGCGCCTCGAGCGAGGGCGGCGCCGAAACGTCGCCGAACGGCGTGTGCGAGTACGCCCGCAGCCGTTGCGGCGCGGTCGCGAGCACCGACGTGAAGACGCGCGCCGCGGACGTCCCGAGGCCGCTGGCGGTGCCCGGCTTCGGGCCGCCGTCGTTCATGTAGCGGCTGGAGCGCAGGTGCCACTCGTGGCCGCCGGCCTGCCAGTCCTGCAGCCCCTTGACGTAGGCGAACGTCGCGGCGCGGGCGGCCGGGTCGACGCCGTGCTCGTCGAACAGCGCGGGCACCTCGGTGAGCGCGGTGTGCTCGAACTGGTGCAGCCGCGAGGTGATCAGGTCGTTGACCGCGTCGGCCGCCCGCTGGGTGGGGAGGCCGAGGAACCGCTCGAACACGAGCACGCCGTTGGACAGCTCGCCCTCGTCCTGCACCTCGCGCTGGTAGGAGAAGATGTCGTTGCGCAGGTGGACGCTGTCGGCGAAGCAGTCGCGCAGGACCTCCATCGGCCGCGACGCGGCGATCTCGCCGGGCACCTCGGCGTGCACCGAGTGCTCGATCAGGTTCGCCGACCACGGCGCGCCGCCGACCTTCCGCCGCATCTCGACGTACTCGATCGGGTTGGCCAGCCGTCCCTCGTTGATGTTGGCGAGCTCCCACAGCGACTCGTCCAGCAGCGCTTTCGTGCTGGCGATGAAGCGCTTGCGCCAGCCTGCCGACCGGTGCGGCACGGTCCGGGCCCACAGGTCCGCGAGCCCGCGCTCGACCGGGTTCTCCGGCGTCGCGGTGATCTCGCCGCCGTCGGGCATGAAGAGCTCGAGCCGGTCGAGGTACGTGCGCGCGCTTTCGATGTCGCCGGTGCGCTTGTACAGCTCGAGGAAGTGGTCGTCGAAGTAGAAGACCCAGACGTACCAGTCGGTGATCAGGTCGAGCTCTTCGGCGCCGGCGTCCGGGTGGGTGTACGCGCAGAGCAGGGCGTAGTCGTGGGAGTCGAGGTCGTGCTCGGTCCAGATGACGGTGCCGTGCTGCGGCACGTCGATCATGTCGAGCCCGGCCGCCCACGCCTTGCTGTGCCCGCGCGCGCGTTCGAGGTGCGGGTTCAGCCGGGAGGGGTGCGGGAGGTAGAACTCGGGGAGGGCGAACGGCTGGTCGGGCACCCTGTGAGGCAACCAAAAACGCCGGTGCCCGCCAAGGCCCGCGGCCGGGTTGCACACGAACGTGCCGGGCGCGTCCCCCGGCCGGCCCAGCGGCCGTCACGACCCGGTCGGCGCCCGCCGGCCGGACATCGCACGATGGGGGACGTACCCCGAGCGAGGAGAACTTGATGAGCGACGAAACCCGAGTGACCGACAACCCGGACGAGAGCCGGTACGAGGTGTGGGTGGGCGACGAACTGGCCGGGATGGCCTACTACGAGCGGCGGGGCGAGCTGACGGTGTTCACCCACACGGAGATCGACGACGCGTTCGCCGGGCGCGGGCTGGGGAAGGCGCTGGCGGCGGGTGCGCTGGACGACGTCGTGGCGGCGGGGCGGACGATCGTGCCGGTGTGCCCGTTCATCGCGGGGTACCTGCGGAAGAACCCGGGGTACGAGGACCACGTGCGGTGGCCGAAGGGCTGAGGGCCGGGGTGTCGCGAGGTCTTGAATGAGTCATTCAGGACCTCCGAAGACCTGAATGACTCATTCAGGACGCGAGCGGCGGCCGCCGTCGCCGTCCGCTGGGCCGAAAGCGTGAGCGGCATTGGGCCGTACGGGTCCAGATCGAGAGGTATGTCCGGATCGATTGGTTATTAACCAACCTTCGTCGGTGTTGCGTTGGTTGCTCGGCAACGAAAGTGACCGGCGCAGGCTTCGAACCGGCAAACCTGGAGGAAGTTGATGACTCCCCGGAAGACCGCTCTCAAGACCTTCGCCGTCTTGTCGGCAGCGGCGCTGACCAGCGGCGTGTGCGCGTCGGCCGCCACCGCGTCCCCGCTGGCCTTCGCCGAGATGCAGGCCCACGCCATCGGCAACGCCACGCAGGTCGCGCAGTCGCTGGGCGCCGCCTCCGGTGGCATCTACCTGGAGAACGGCAAGGCCGTCGTGAACGTCGTCGACGACGCCGCGCTGCAGAAGGTGCAGGCCGCCGGGCTCAGCGCGAAGAAGGTCAAGCACACCTTCGCCGCGCTCACCGGTGTCAAGAACCAGCTGGACGCGGTGAAGAACGTGCCGCAGACCGCGTGGGGCATCGACACCAAGACCAACCAGGTCGTGGTGAAGGTCTACGACGCCGCCAGCAAGGAGACCGCCGACAAGGTCAGCGCGGCCGCCGCGAAGTACGGCGACAGCGTCCGCGTCGAGCACCGGACCGGCAAGCTCGAGCTGCACATCGCCGACGGCGACGCCATCCAGAACAGCCAGGGCCGCTGCTCGCTCGGCTTCAACGTCACGCGCGGTGGCGAGCCGTTCCTGCTCACCGCCGGGCACTGCACCAACCTCGGTGGCACCTGGTCCGGCGGGGACGTCTCCGGGGCCGAGGTCGTCGAGAGCGACTGCCCGGACGCCGACTCCGGGCTGCTGACCCGCCCGAACGGCACCGGCCCGGGCGAGATCAACACCGGCCAGAAGATCACCTCCGCGGCCGAGCCGACCGTCGGCGAGCAGATCGAGAAGCAGGGCTCGACCACCGGCGGCGGCAGCGGCGAGGTCACCTCGGTCGACGAGTCGGTCAACTTCGACGTCGGCGTGCTCAACCACGAGTTCGGCACCACCGCGCACACCGACCACGGCGACTCCGGCGGCCCGGCGTACGACGGTGAGAAGGGCCTCGGCACGCTGTCCGGCGGCGACACCCAGACCAGCTACTTCTACCCGCTCACCCTGGAGCTGCAGGCGTACGGCCTCGAGCTCGCCTGATAGCCGAAAGGCCCCTTTCCCGCGCGTCGAGGGCGCGTGAAAGGGGCCTTTCTCATGCCTCCAGCCGCTTCGCGCGGTAGACGGCGTCGGTGTGGTGGCCTTCGCCGCGCGTCTCGCACGTCTCGACGACCCACTGCCACGGGTCGCCGAGGAACGTCGTGATCTCCTCCGGCTCGAAGTACAGCTCCTCCGGCGGCTTCTGGCCGTCGAACTCGCGCATGGCCTTCGGCGAGTGCCCGACGACCAGCAGCGACCCGCCCGGCCGGATCGCCGCCGCGGCCGCCGTGAAGACGTCGCGGCGCAGGGCCGGCGGCAGGTGCATGTACTGCGCCGAGATCAGGTCGTACTGCTCTTCCGGCTGCCACTTCAGGATGTCGCGGTGCAGCCAGCGGACGGTCACGCCGGCCTCCTTGGCCGCTTCTTCGGCGCGGGCGAGCGCGAGGGTCGAGATGTCGGCGCCGTCCACCGTCCAGCCCTGCTTCGCCAGCCAGATCGCGTCGCCGCCCTCGCCGCAGCCGAGGTCGAGGGCGTGCCCGGGTTTCAGGCCTTCGACCTCGGAGCTGAGGTTGGCGTTGACGTTCCCGCTCCAGATCCGGTGCTCGTCGCGCTGGTACATCTCCTCCCAGAACTCCTGCTTGAGCATTTCTTCGACGATCATCGGCCGGCCGTGTTCATGGGGCATGGTTCCTCCTCGGTGACGTCCCCAGCATGCGGAGGACGTCACCGAAGAGGCAAATCGTGTTGCCGATCCGGCAACTCAGGCCGGGCCGAACACCTGCATCTCGTACAGCGAGTAGCAGTACGACGTGCCGCGCGTGAGGCCGTTCATCCGCACGTAGCGGCCGCTGCCCGCGAGCCCGGTGAGGTCGTCGGTGGCGCCGTTGCCGGTCGTGGTGCTGAAGATCGTCGTCCAGGTCGTGCCGTCGGGCGAGGTCTGGATCGTGTACGCCTTGCCGTAGGCGGCTTCCCAGCTCAGCTTGACGCGCGTGATCGCCTTCGCGGCGCCGAGGTCGACGCGCAGCCACTCGCTCGGCGTGCCCTCCTTGGATGCCCAGCGCGTACTTGTCAGGTTGCCGTCGAAGGCCGCGCTCGCCGGGTAGGACGACGACTCGATCGAGGACGCCGTCGCCGTTTTGCCCTGGGAGAGCAGGGTTTCCGCGCCGCCGGTGACCGTGACGCCCAGCGACGCGGTCTTCCCGCCGCCGGTGATGGTGACCGTCGCCGAACCGGGGCTCGCGGTCGAGGCGGCGGCGACCGTCACGGTCGAGGTCCCGCCGGCCGGCACGGACGCCGGTGCGAACGACACGGTGACCCCGGCGGGAACGCCGCTCGCGGACAGCGATACCGCGTCCGTCGCCGTGACGGTGGCCGTCGCCGAAGCGCCCGGCGCGACCGACACCGACGACGGCGTCACGCTCAGGCCCGCCGGGGTGCCGGCCGCGGTGAACGTCCAGCGGGCCTGGGTGCCGGAGCAGCTGCCCGCGCTGAGTGTCGAGCCCGAGGCGCGGAAGCACTTGGTGCTCGTCTGGATGTCGGAGATCGTGCCGTCGGGGTTGACCGACCACTGCTGGGCCGGTCCGCCGGTGCACGTCTGCAGCACGATCGAGCTGCCCGAGATGCCCGCGCACTTGTCGTTGATCACGAGGAACGCGCCGTGGAAGGTGAACCGCTGCGAGGCGCCGCCGGTGCAGGCGGCCACCTTCAGCGTCGTGCCGCTGCTCGGGGCTTCCAGGCAGGTGCCGGTCGAGTTGTTCTTGTACTGGCCGACCGTGGTGTTCGGCTGCGCGCCGCCCCAGCACTCGCCGGTGCTGGTGTTGAAGATCGGCGTCGCGTCGTACGGCTCGTCCGACGGCGGGTCGACGACCACCGGCTCCATGACCGGCGTGTTGTCGGCGTTGTAGTGCGTGAGCGCGTCCTCGCAGTCGATCGCGTCGAAGGCGCTCCCGCCCTCGCCGCCGAGCCAGAGGTCGATGTGGCGCAGCCCGGGACCGCCGTTGGGGCCCTGGCTGTTCCAGTCGTCGGAACACTCGTCGCAGCCGTCCTCCATGATGAAGTACTTCTTGACCCGCGGCACCCAGACCCTGGTGCCGGGCTTCAGCTCGTCGCTGCTGGTGGCGAAGGTGATCGGGTCGGCGTACGTGCCCTTGCCGCCCGCGGTGTCGTGGATCCGCGGGTAGGAGATGTCGCCGCCGGGCGGGGTGTTGTCCCACCAGCCGTAGAAGGTGAGGAAGGTCGGTTGCGTGGTGGCCGCGTTCGCCGTGCCACCGGCGGTGAACGCGGTGGCCACGGCGAGGAACAGGGTCACGACGAGCACGAGCGCGCGCCGGGTCATGCTGCCTCCGGAGGGGGACTGGGCGGACGATGACTGCGGCGTGGCTCCCAGGTTCGCCGGGCGGGAGCGGCCCGTCAACCCCACTTCGTAAACTTTCCTGACGAATGCGTTCCCGTGTCCCGGTCGCTGGGAACGAGCTGGTGGGTAAGCGCTTTCTTCGGTGAAGATGGCGGCATGAGCGAACAGCGGGAAATCGTGGTCACCGGCGGCGGCACCGGCATCGGGCTGGCGATCGCCGCCCGGTTCGCGGCGGCGGGGGAGCGGGTGACCGTCACCGGGCGCCGCAAGGACGTGCTCGAAGCCGCGGCCGAGCGGATCGGCGCGCGAGCGGTGGCCTTCGACGCGAGCGACCCGGCGGCCGTGCAGGCAGCCTTGGCCGAGCTGCCCGGACGCGTCGACGTCCTGGTCAACAACGCCGGCGGCAACACCGACCGGGTCCGCGAGGCGCCCGCGCCCGGCGACCTGGCGGGGCTGGCCGACGCGTGGCGCGCGAACTTCGAGGCCAACGTCGTCTCCGCGGTCCTCGTGACGGCCGCGCTGAAGCCGCGTTTCGCGGACAACGTGCGTGTGGTGACCCTCGGCTCCATCGCGGCGAAGCAGGGCTCCGGCTCGTACGGCGCGGCGAAGGCCGCGATCGAGGCGTGGAACACCGACCTCGCGCGGCAGCTCGGCGCCGCCGGCTCGGCCAACGTCGTGGCGCCCGGCGTCACCCTCGACACGGAGTTCTTCCACGGCACGGTTTCCGACGAATGGGTGGCCGCGCGGGTCTCCGTCGCCTTCGACAAGCGGGCCGGCACGCCGGACGAGGTCGCGGAAACCGTGGTGTTCCTGGCGTCGCCGAGCGCCGGGCACGTCACCGGGCAGGTCGTGCACGTCAACGGCGGCGCGTACGGGGCCCGCTAGGCCATCCGGGTCGCAAGCCGGCCGGAACCCCCACGGGGGCGCCGGTTCTCTCCATGGTGGAAGGGAGACAGCCCACCGGAAGAGAGGTGTGATCCGCCGTGACGGCAGCATCCGCAACCCCGGCCCTCCCGACGACGCGACCGGCCGGGTGCCCGTTCGACCCGCCGGGGAGCTACGGCGAGCTGCGGGAAACCGAACCGGTGTCGCGGGTCCGCTGCCCGGCGGGCATGGACGCGTGGCTGGTGACGCGGTACCAGGACGTCCGCGCGGTGCTCGCCGACCGGGCGCTGAGCTCGCGCGGCGCGTCTTCGGTGCACGTCAACCCGAACGCCGACCTCGACGAGGAGGTCAGCCCGGGCTCGATCATCCAGCTCGACGGCGCCGAGCATTCCCGGCTGCGCAAGAAGGTGATCGCCGAGTTCACCGTGCGGCGCGTGGAGGCGCTGCGCGGCTACGTCCAGGAGCTGGTGGAGAGCCACCTCGACGCGATGCTCGCGAAGCCGGGGCAGGCGGACCTGGTGGCGGACTTCGCGCTGCCGATCCCGTCGCTGGTGATCTGCGAGCTGCTCGGCGTGCCGTACGCGGACCGGTCGCGGTTCCAGCGGCAGAGCGGCTTGCTGGTCAGCACCGACGCCACGCCCGAGGAGGGGAAGCAGGCGTACGACGAGCTGTCCGCGCTGATGGCCGAGCTGTTCACCGACAAGCGGCGGAACCCGCGGGACGACCTGTTCAGCAGGCTGATTTCCCGCGGCGAGTCCGACGGCGACCCGCTGTCGACGGAGGAGCTCGTCGTGCTCGGGCTCAGCCTGCTGGTGGCCGGGCACGAGACGACGGCGAACATGATCGCGCTCAGCGCGCTGGTCCTGATGGAGCAGCCCGCGCAGCGCGACGTCGTGCTGGCCCGGCCGGAGCGGGCGGTCGAGGAGCTGCTGCGGTACCTGTCGGTCGTGCAGTTCGGCGTGCTGCGGTACGCGACTTCGGACGTCGAAGTCGGCGGGCGCGCGGTGAAGGCGGGGGAGTGGCTGGTCGCGGCGTTGAACTCCGCGAACCGCGACGAGGAGCTGTTCCCGGGCGGGGACAAGCTGGACTTCGACCGCGAGTCGCCGCGCACGCACGTCGCGTTCGGGTTCGGGGCGCACCAGTGCGTCGGGCAGCAGCTGGCGCGGGTCGAGCTGCAGGAGGCGTTGACGCGGTTGTTCCGCCGGGTGCCCGGCCTGCGGCTGTCGGTGCCGCGGGAGTCGTTGGCGTTCAAGCACAACACGCTCGTGTACGGGGTCCGGGAGCTGCCGGTAGCCTGGGGCTGAGCACGATCTGGAACGCTGGACCGCGTGAGGAGAAGCATGACCGCACGCCGGCTCTGGGCGGCCGTGGAACCGTTGCACGCCGTCGTCTACTTCGCGCCCGAGACCGCGGCGGCGGCCAAGGCGGTGGGCCTGCGCGGGTACTGGATGGGCTACTTCGCGGGCCGGTTGGCGCCGCTTGGCCCGATCGGCCCCGAGCCGGCGGCGGCGGTGCTGTTCGGCTTCGCCCCGGCGATGGTGGCGCGGGCGCTGCCGGACGCGTGGTCGTTCGCGTCCCCCGCGGCGGTGCTCGAATCCCGGCTCGAGGCGGTCTCCGCGGCGGTGCCCGAGGCGCCGGAGCTGGCTGCGCTGCTGTGGCGCGCGGTCGACGCGTGCGACTTCGGCGGGCGCCCGCTGGCGGCGGCGTGGGCGGCGGTCCCGAAGCCCGCGAACCCGGCGGCGGCGCTCTGGCTGGCGACGACGATCCTGCGCGAGCACCGCGGCGACGGCCACGTCCTGGCGGCGGTGCACGCGGGGTTGAGCGGGCTGGAGACGACCCTCACCCACATCGGTGACGGGGTGATCGGCCGCGCGGACGTCCAGCCGCATCGGGGGTGGTCGGACGAGGAGTGGGACGCGGCGGTGGACCGGTTGCGGTCGCGCGGTGTGCTCGACGAGGCCGGCCGGCTGACCGACGCGGGCCGGGAGCTGCGCCGCCGGGTCGAGGCCGATACCGATCGGCTGGCCGCGGGGCCGGTCGAGGCACTGGGAGCGGATTTCGAGCGGGCGCTGGAGCTGGCGGTCCCGCTGAGCCGCGCGGTGATCGACAGCGGGGTGGTGCCGGTGCCCAACCCGATGGGCGTCCCGCGCCCCTGACGCGCCGTCACGGCTCCGGCAAAGTCGCGCCGGCTCGCTCGACGGCAGAGTCGCCTGGTCGCGTGGTCTGCCCGGCGCCGCGGGAATGTCATGAAAGGGTCGTTCACCTCGCCAGACGCCATGAACGACCCTTTCATCTCCGCAGACGATGCTGTTGGCGACTTTTGGGGTTCCGGGCGATCCGCCGCCACGCCTGATCGACACCGGTCGCACGGCCGCTCAAGCGAACGACCCCTTCATGACATCGCGGACCGGCGCCGCGGTCTCGACGTCACCCGGGCCGGCGGGCAGCCCCTTCCCGCCGGCCCGGGTCCCCGGGTTCCCCCGAGGTCATTCCTCCGCGCGGCCCGCCTGGCGCCGCAGGAGGTCGTACTGGCAGCTCAGCTCGTGGGCCTGGTCCTCGTACTCGCGCTTCGCCGCCAGGAACGGGCGGACGGCGTCGCTGTAGTGGCGCAGGTCGTCCTGCTCCAGCGAGCCGTCGCGGAACGCCGTCCAGAACACCAAGGTCGCCGACACCACCATCACCAGCGCGACCAGCACCGCCATCAGCACGGCGAGGTCGTTCATCCCGGACAGCACGCCCTCGGTGTACACCCGGACGAACATCACCACGCCCATCAGCCCGACCAGCAGCCCCACCGTGACCAGGCTGAGCTTCGACCCCGCCGACAGCTTCGCCCAGTCCAGCTGCCGCTTGGCGTTCTTGTGCTGGCGCTGGTTGTGGCCGAGGTGGTGCAGCGCCGTCGCCGCGCCGCCGGTGGCCAGCACCGAGATCACGATGCTGATCGCCAGGGGCAGGCCGAGCGGGTCGCTCCAGTCGACGTTGAACACGGAACTGGCCAGCCACAGCATGATCGGCAGGTCGACCACCGTCACCGTGAGGAGCGTCAGCACCCGCGTCACGCGGCCGACGCGGCGGTGGCGCAGGCTGCCGCGCAGCTGCTCCAGCTCGATGAGCCGGTCGATCAGCTCGGCGCGGGCCTGTGCCTCGCCGACGGTCAGGTTCTGGCCGTGCGGGCCCACCACGTGGCCGTCCATCGCGCGGGCGGAGCGGTAGTTCAGCTCCTGCACGCGGGCGAGGAGCAGGTCGCCCGCCGGCGTCTCGGCGCGGGGCCGCGGCTGGGGCAGTGGCAGGTTTCTCGTCTGGTCGGTGCTGGTCATGGCCGTGCCTCCTGGTCGGTCTACGTGCTCGGGCCGGGGCCCTGGTACGTGATCTCCACCCGCCTCATCCGGGCCGCCGCCGCTTCGTCGAACCGCCCGCCGGTCATCGCGGTGACCCCGGGTTCGGTGCCGGTGCCGGTGGCATCGACCCGCTGGGTCACGCCGGCCCCGGTGAGCGCGCCGGCGACGGCACGCGCTCGTTGTTCCGCCAGTTCCCGCCGCCCCGCGTCGGTCGACCCGGGCGGGTCGGCCGCGAAGCCGCGGACGGTGACCGGCGCGTTCGACCGGCCGGCCGTGATGCTGCCCGCCAGCGACCGCAGCAGGTCGCGGGCGGATTCGGAGAGCACCGCGGAGTTGCCGGCGAAGCCGAGCGCGGCGTCCGAAACCGTGGTGGTGACCTCGCCCCGCGGGCCGGTCACCGACGTCACCCCCGGCACGGGCACGACCGGCGTCGCCGCGGTGGCCCGCGACGGCTCGGCGGGCACCCGGCTCTGGTCGACGTCGCAGGCGGCCGCGCCGGCCGCCCGGCAGATCGCCTGCCAGTACGCGGCCAGCCGCTCGCGCGCGGGCGACGGCAGCGGCGGCTGCGGCCCGGCGACCGATCCGAGCCCGGCGAAGACGACGTGCCAGCCGTCCAGCCGCGGCAATTGCCGGGCGGCGGCCAGCTGCCCGGCGACGGCCGCCGGGTCCGCCGCCCAGCCGACCTGCCGCAGGTCGAACGCCCCGCCGGTGCTCAGGCCGCTGCTGTCCACGACCAGGGTCCCGGCGGGCACCCCGCGGACGGCGTCGGCGATGCCGGCGAGCAGGTCGAGCCCGCTCTTGTGCGCGGTGGTCGCCCCGATCGCGTCGGCGGCGCTCGCCACGTTCCGGTCGATCAGCGACGGCCGGGAAAGGCCGTGTTCCAGGGAACCGTCGGCCCGCCGCGGGGTCAGCACGACCGAGCGCCGGTCCCCGCCGTCCGCGGCCGAGACGAGCACGACGCTGCTCTTGCCCGAGCCCTGCTGCGAGACGTTCCCGCTGTTCGCGGCGTCCCGCAGCACGGCGAGAACGGCGTCGGTGACGGCGGCCCGCGGCTCGTTCGCCGTCCCGCTGACGACCACGACGACCCGGTCGCCGCCGGTGGGGACGATGTTCCGCGCCGGCACCGCGCAGCCGCCCACGACCAGGCCCAGTGCCATTGTTCCGGCAAATGCCGCCCGAGTGACACGCGCTGGGCGCGGTGTCGCCTTCCGCAGGCTGAGCGGGGTGTTCTTGAGCTGCATGACGACCTCCCGACGGTCGATGAAGCACCCTCAGGTTGGCATTTGCCCTGTAACGATGTCAATTGACAATGCGATGACATCAAGAAGCGGCCCCAGGTCGACGCCCTTTGTGTGATCGGGGGACGCTGAACGCCGGACCCAAACGGGCCGAATGGAGCAACTTGGCGGCTTCGCTGCGACGAGTGGCGGGACCGCGGCGCGCAAGTGCCATGCGGAGAAGGGCAAGTGACATCCGAGGGGTAGGCTGAGGCGATGGCGAGATACGACGCCACCGTCGAGGGCGTCCGGAGCGTCTTCCTCAAGCTGAGGACGCGCAGCGGGCTCACTGTCGAGCGCCTCGACGCCACCGAGGTCGACGTCCGCCTGCTCGCCGAGCTGCCCGCCGTCCGCCGCCGCGCCCGCGAGACCGGCGCGTCCGAAGGCGAAGCGATCGTCCACGTCGTGACCACCGCGGCCGCCGCGCTCGACCCGGCCGACCTCCTGATCGCGGACGCCGCGCTGGCTCTCGGTGTCCTCCGCGCGCGCGTGGGCGAGCGCCCCGAGATCGAGCGCCTGTACGCCGACGACCTGGGGGAGCGCCGCCGCGCGCTGGCCGAGGGGTGGGACGCGCTGCACGCGCTGGTCGGCGTCTCGAGCGAGTACCCGCCGCCGACGGTCCGGAGCCTGCGCGGCTCCATCGAGACCCGGACGCTGGGCGTGCTCGCCGAACGCTGCGTCCACGACGTCGAGCCCGTGGTGGCCGAGCCCGCCGGCGAAACCGTGGGTGCCGTCGTGGTGGTCGGCAGCGCGGTGACCGACCACGTCGTGGTTTCGGACGAGCTGCCCGAGGTCGGCGAGGCCGTCCAGGCGCAGTCCTTCGACGTGCACCCCGGCGGCAAGGGCCTCCTCCTCGCGGTGGCCGGGCGGCGCCTCGGCCTCGACGCGCGGCTCGTCACCGCCATCGGCGGCGACTCCCAGGCGCAGGACCTGCTGCAGTTCATGCGCAAGGAAGGCCTGTCGACCGCGCTGGTCAAGGAAACCCCGGGCGTCGCCAACCCGCGTGCACTGGTGCTCGTCAGCCAGACCGGCGAGACGCGGTACCTCGGCTGGATGAACAAGGACGACGTCTCGCTGTCCAGAGAGGACCTTCGCGCGCCGCGCGTGCGGGACGCGATGGCCGAGGCGGACGCCGTGCTGGTCACCCTCGAACCGCCGATGGACACGATCAAGTGGGCGCTGTCGGCCGCGGCCACGCAGCCGCGGAAACCCCTGGTGCTGCTGCAGGCTTCGCCGCCGCGCAGCGCTCCGCAGCAGCTCTACCGGCTGCTGCGCGGGGTCGACTACCTCGTCGGCCGCGAAGGCGAGCTGCGCCGCCTGCTGTCCGATCCGGACAGTCCACAATCACTCGACGACCTCGCCCGGTCACTGCTCGCCCTCGGGGTGGGCGCGGTCTGTGTCGTGGAGAATTTTGGTTGTAGGATCCGCTCGAGCGTGATCTCCCGCGACATCGAGGGCCCGCCGGTCCCGCTCGACGACGCACCAGGCGTCCGCGAAGCTTTTTCCGCGGCGCTCATCCAAAAACTCATCCAAGAGGGTGCCGGCCGGAGCCGCGAGGAAGCCCTGCACTGGGCGATCGCGGCGATGGCGACGAACCCGACTCTCGACGAGATCGCCGACTCGATGCCGGGTCTCGAGGAGGTCGAGCGCACCCTCGAGACCGACCAGACCCTGGAGACCCCGTGACCGGAGCAGTGGTGCACCAGCTGGAGGGAGCGGAGGGGGCGTTCCGCGCGATCGTCCTCGACGGCGGGCCCGGGTGGATGAACCCGCCGAGCGCCGCGGTGTACGGCGAGCCCGTGGACGGGTGTCCCGTGCGCATCCATTCCCGGTGCCTCTACGGCGAAATCTTCGAGTCCACGAACTGCGACTGCCGCTGGCAGCTGCAGGAATCCCTGCGCATCATCCGCAAGCACGGCTCGGGCGTGCTGGTGTACCTCGACCAGGAGGGCCGCGGCGCCGGCTTGTTCGCGAAGGCGGAGGGGTACGAGCTGTCGCAGAAGCAGGGCTTGGACACCTTCGCGAGCTATGCGGCACTCGGGTACAAGGCCGACAGCCGGTCCTACGGCGACGCCGCCGCCCTGCTCGCGCAGCTCCGGCTCACTTCGGTGCGGCTGCTGACCAACAACCCCGCCAAGATCTCGGCGCTCGAGGCGGCCGGCATCAAGGCGGAGATGTGCCAGCTGGTGCAGCCGGACCCGAGCCGCGAGACGGTGCGGTACCTGGCGGCCAAGGAAGTGCACGGGCACGCGATCCTGCCGCGGCCCGCCTGAGCCTCCCTGTCGATTCCGGGTCCTCCCGTTCGACGCACGGGTGACCACACCCGGACAAGGGAGGACCCATGACCCTGCTCGCAGGCAAGAACGCCATCGTCTACGGCGCCGCCGGCCGGATCGGTTCGGCCGTCGCCGCCGCTTTCGCGGAGGAAGGCGCCACCGTCTTCCTCGCCGGGCGCACCCTGGCGCGGCTGGAGGAGGTCGCCGGGCGCATCCGGGCGAACGGGGGCGCGGCCGAGACGGCGGAGGTCGACGCCCTCGACGAACGCGCGGTCGACGAGCACGCCGACGCCGTCGCGGCGCGCGGGAGCCTCGACGTCTCCTTCAACCTGATCTCGCACGGCGACGTCCAGGGCACGCCGCTGGCCGACATGGCGCTCGCGGACTACGAACGGCCGGTGCTGACCGCCGTGCGCACCCAGTTCCTGACCGCGCGCGCGGCGGCGCGGCACATGACCAAGCAGGGCGCCGGCGCCATCCTGCTGTTCGGGGGTGACGGCGATCCCGTGCGCGAGTACCCCGTCGGCGGGCTGCAGGTGGCCTTCCACGCGCTCGAGGCCATGCGCCGCCAGCTCGCCGCCGAGCTGGGGCCGCACGGGATCCGGACGGTGACGCTGCGGACGGGCGGCATCCCCGAGGTGCTCCCGGCCGCGTTCCCGGGCCGCGACGCGATCGAGAAGAGCATCGTGGGCAAGACGATGCTCGGCCGCGCGGCCACCCTCGCCGACGTCGGCGCGGTGGCGGCGTTCGTCGCGTCCGACCGGGCCCGCACGATGACCGCGGCCACGGTCAACGTCAGCGCCGGAGCGCTGGTCGACTAGCACGGGTGCCGGCGGTGCCCGGTCCGCGGCAGGCGATCGGCACCGCCGGGCGGCCGAGGTCCGTCGACGGCTGGGAATGCGCCCCAATGTGGCGTTCGGTGCGTCCAGCGCACCCAATGTGGCGTTCGGTGCGTCGGACGCAACCAACGCCACATTGGGGCGCTGGACCCGTTACTTCAGTACCCGCCCGAGGAAGCCGCGGAGGTAGCCGGCGATGGCGTCGAGGTGTGTCTCCAGCGCGAAGTGCCCCGAGTCGAGCAGGTGGATCTCCGCGTCGGGCAGGTCGCGGGCGTAGGCGCGGGCGCCGTCGGCGACGAAGATCTCGTCGTTGGCACCCCATACCGCGAGCAGCGGGACGCGGCTGGTCCGGAAGTACTCGTGGAACTTCGGGTACAGGCCGATGTTGTGGTGGTAATCGGCGAGCAGCGCCTGCTGGATCGCCGCGGCGCCGGGCCGGTCGAGCAGGGCCTGGTCGTGGATCCAGACGTCCGGGCTCACCAGGGACGGGTCGGGGACGCCGTCGAGGTACTGCGCCTTGGTGGCTTCGAGGGTGACCATGGCGCTCAGGTCGTCCGCGGTCAGCGTGCCGGCGGCGAGCTTCTGCGGCAGCCCGGCGCCCAGCCCTTCGACGTAGGCGTTGCCGTTCTGCGTGACGATCGCCGTCACCCGGTCCGGGTTCGCGGCCGCGATGCGCAGGCCGACCGGCGAGCCGAAGTCCTGGATGTAGAGCGCGAAGCGGGTCAGGCCGATCTGGTCGAGCAGGCCGAGGGTGAGGTCGGCGAGCGCGTCGAAGGTGTAGGCGAACTCTTCCACCGACGGGGCGTCGGACGCGCCCGCGCCCAGGTAGTCGGGCGCGATGACGTGGTAGCGGTCGGCCAGGGCCGGGATCAGGTGCCGGAACATGTGCGAGCTCGTCGGGAACCCGTGGAGCAGCACGATCGTGGGCGCGTCCGCGGGCCCGGCCTCCCGGTAGAAGAGCCGGTGCCCGGCGACGGTGGCGTGGCGGTGGTGCACGGCGACCATGAGGTCCTCCTTGCGTCTCATGTTTATTTCTCCATTTATCCATGAGACGGGTAGGCTGTCAACGGGCCAGGGGAAACTGGGCACCGGACTCGGGAGGCGGACGTGGTCACTGCGGCACCCGGCGAGGACCGCTCGCCCGCGCTGGCGCTGGTCAACACCCGGCGCTTGAGCGCGGGCGGCAGCGTCGACGACCTCGCCGAACCGCACGGCGCCGCCGCCTGGCTGCGCCGGCACGACCTCCCGGCGACGGCGCTGCGCCCGGCCGACGTCGCCCGGCTGAGCGAACTGCGCGGTGCCGTCCGCGAACTGCTGGCCGCGCTGGCGGACGACCGCGAGCCCGACCCCGCCGCCGTCACGACGGTGAACGCGGCCGCGCGCGCCGACGCCGCCGCGCCCCAGCTCGTCTGGCGGGGCGGCCCGCTGCGCGAATGGCGCAGCGGCCGGCCGGGCACCGTCGACGCGGCCGTGGCGGCACTGGCCCGCGACGCGATCGACGTCGCCGGCGGCGACCTCGGCCGGCTGGTCCGCCCGTGCGAGGCCCACGGTTGCGTCCGCTTCTTCTTCCGCGAGCACGCCCGCCGCCGCTGGTGCTCCACGACGTGCGGCGACCGGGTCCGCGCGGCCCGGCACCAGCGGCTCGTCGTCGAACAACGAGGGGCTTCGGCCGAGTAGCGTCGCGCCCATGGAATGGACGCTCGAAGTGGTCGTGGTCCCGGTGTCCGACATCGACCGCGCCAAGGCCTTCTACGCCGACCAGCTCGGCTTCACCCTCGACCACGACGTCGCGCCCGCGCCGGGCGTGCGGATCGTCCAGCTGACCCCGCCGGGCTCGGGCTGCTCGGTGGTGATCGGCGAAGGCGCGGTGCCGGACATGCCGCCGGGGTCGATGAAGGGCCTGCAGCTGGTGGTCAAGGACCTCCCGAAGGCGCACGCGGAACTGCGGGAGCGCGGGGTCGACGTGGGCGAGATCCAGGTCGTCGGCGCCGGTCCGTGGGACGGCAAGGCGAACCTGGACAACGTGGGCTTCGTCTTCTTCACCGACCCCGACGGCAATTCCTGGGCGGTGCAGCAGATCTCGTCGCGCCGCTAGCGCCAGCTGTCGTCGCCGAAGCCGAGCGTGACCGGGCCGCGGCGGATGCCCGCCACCGTCTCGGCCGGCAGGACCTCGTCCAGGAACCCGTAGTCCGGGCGGCGGGTGCGCGCGTGCCACTCGGCGATCTCGTGCCAGCCGGGGGCGGCGAGCGCCCCGCCGAAGTGCTGGACCGACAAGCTCGCCGTCAAGCACGCGAAGCGGAGGCGCTCGGCCAGCGGCCAGCCGGTCAGCGTCGCGGCGAGGAAGCCCGCCCCGAAGACGTCGCCCGCGCCCGTCGCGTCGAGGACGTCGACCGGCAGGGCCGGGACCGCCGCCGTTTCGCCCGTCGTGCCGTCGACCGCGAGCACGCCCGCGCCGCCGCGGGTGATCACCGCGATCGGGACCAGGTCCGCCAGCTTCGCGAGCGCCGCTTCCGGGGTGTCCGTGCGGGTGTAGGCCATCGCCTCGACGTCGTTGGGCAGGAACGCGTGGCAGCACCCGAGCTGGTCG
This sequence comes from Amycolatopsis eburnea, assembly GCF_003937945.1. Lineage (GTDB taxonomy): Bacteria > Actinomycetota > Actinomycetes > Mycobacteriales > Pseudonocardiaceae > Amycolatopsis > Amycolatopsis eburnea. The sequence goes on along the minus strand of NZ_RSEC01000048.1, from coordinate 295,712 downwards.
AGCAACGCCGCCGACCAGGCCTCGGACGGGTCCCAGCCGACGTCGGCGAACACGAGGCTGCCCGCCTGGTGCGCGGTGTGGACCCACTCCGCCGTGTCGAGGCCGATGTGCGCGACCGTCGCACGGCTCGACGGCGGCGAGCCGGCCAGCTCCGCGACCGGGACGGGCGGCGCGTGGCCGTGGGTGATCATCGCGCGGTCACCGGCGTAGGCGAGGGAAACCGTGACGGGGGAGTGCCACTCCGGGAACCGCCGCGAGCGGGACAGGTCGATGTGCTCCTGCCGCGAAAGGACGTCCCAGCAGTAGCGCCCGTAGACGTCGGTGCCGAACGCGGCCGCCAGCGACGTCCGCAGGCCGAGGCGGCTCAGCGCGACGGCGAAGTTCGCGATCCCGCCCGGCCCGGAACCCATGCCGCCCGTCCACACCTCCTGGCCCGGCGCCGGTGGTTGTTCGAGCCCGGTGAACACCAGGTCGAAGAACAGCGGGCCGGACAGGAAGACATCGGTTTCGGGCTCGGGTTCCACCGGCACGGGCGCCTCCACGAAGTTCGCGCAACTGTGCGCACGAGAGTGCGTCAACCACGCAGAATCCGCAAGATCCGCGCATTCTTGACCGGGAACTGCGCAACCTTGACTGCTATGGTCGCCGGATGCTGCCCCAGCGTCGCCACGAGCTGATCCTGCGGGCCCTCCGCGCGGAGGGGCCGGCGCCGGTCGGCCTGCTGGCCGAGCGGCTCGGCGTCAGCCACGCCACCGTGCGCCGCGATCTGGTGCTGCTCGACCGCGAAGGCCGGCTGACGCGGGTGCACGGCGGCGCCATGGCGGCGGACGGCGACGGCGAGCCGTTCGCGCCCGCGACCGAGCACGCCGACGAAAAGGAAGCCGTCGCCCGGCGCGCGGCGGCGCTGGTCGCCGACGGCGACACCGTCCTCCTCGATGTCGGCACCACCGCGCACCGGCTGGCGCGGCACCTGCGCGACCGCGCGCTGACGGTGATCACCAGCAGCCTCGCCGTCTACGAAGAGCTGAAGGACGCCGCCGACGTCGAGCTCGTCCTGCTCGGCGGCGTCGTCCGGCGCGGGCAGCTTTCGATGGTCGGGTTCCTGACCGAGGACGCGCTGCGCCAGGTGCGCGCCGGCACCGTGTTCCTCGGCGCGAGCGGCGTCCGCGGCGACGGCCACGTGATGGACTCGACGGTCGTCGAGGTGCCGGTGAAGCGGGCGATGGTCGCGGCGGCGGACCGGGTGGTGCTGCTCGCCGACGCCGGCAAGTTCCCCGGGACCGGCCTGGCGAAGGTCTGCGGGCCGGACGCGCTCGACGTCGTCGTCACCAGTGCCGGTGCCGACGAACCGACCTGCGCCGCGCTGGCCGACGCCGGGGTGGAGGTGCTGCGGTGAAGCTCGCCATCCTCGGCGGCGGCGGGTTCCGCGTGCCGCTGGTGCACGGCGCGCTGCTGCGCGACGGCGGCGTCACGGACCTGGTGCTGCACGACGTCGACGCCGGGCGGCTCGCGGCGATCGAACGGGTCCTCGCCGAGCAGGCCGCCGGAGTGGCGGGCGCGCCGCGGGTGCGCGTGACCACGGACCTCACCACCGCACTGTCCGATGTGGACTTCGTGTTCTCCGCCATCCGGGTCGGCGGCCTGCGCGGCCGCCGGCTGGACGAGCAGCTCGCGCACGCGGAAGGCGTGCTGGGCCAGGAAACGGTCGGTGCCGGCGGGATCGCGTACGGCCTGCGCACGGTCCCCGTCGCCGTCGAGCTGGCGCGGCTGATCGGCGAACTGGCGCCGCGCGCGTGGGTCATCAACTTCACGAACCCGGCCGGGATGGTCACCGAGGCGATGGCCGCGCACCTCGGCGGCCGGGTGCTCGGCATCTGCGACTCGCCGGTGGGGCTGTGCCGCCGCGTCGCCGGGGCGCTCGGCATCGACCCGGCGACGGCCTGGTTCGACTACGCGGGGCTCAACCACCTGGGCTGGCTGCGCGCGGTCCGCGTCGGCGGCGAAGACGTCCTGCCGCGGCTGCTCGCCGACACCGGCGCGCTGGAGTCGTTCGAAGAGGGGAAGCTCTTCGGCGCTTCCTGGCTGCGTGCGCTGGGCGCCGTGCCGAACGAGTACCTGCACTATTACTACTTCACGCGGGAAGCGGCGTCATCGTCGGCTTCGCGTGGCGCGCTTCTCCTTGAGCAGCAACGGGATTTCTACGCGGAGCCTTCGCTGGCGTCGTGGGACCGCACGCGGCTGGAGCGGGAAACGACGTATATGGCCGAAACGCGCGACGGGGAGCGTGACGACCTCGAGGGCGGCGGGTACGAGAACGTCGCGCTCGCGTTGATGCGCGCCATCGCACTGGGTGAGCGCGCGAACCTGATCCTCAACGTGCGCAACGGATCCGCGGTGCCGGATGTGCCGCCGGACGCGGTCGTCGAGGTGCCGTGCGTCGTCGACGGCAACGGCGCCCGCCCGCTCGCGGTGTCGCCGCTGCCCGGCCACGCGCTGGGCCTGGTGACGGCGGTCAAGGCCGTCGAGCGCGCGACGATCGAAGCGGCGACGACGGGTTCGCGCGAGGCGGCGCTGCGGGCGTTCGCGCTGCACCCGCTGATCGACTCGGTTTCGGTGGCGCGGCGGCTGCTGGAGGCGTACACCGCCGCGCACCCGGAACTCGCTTACCTGGCTTAGGGAACCAGCTCGCGCAGCAGCGGCCCGATGCGGCGGGCGAGGTCGACGTCGACCTGGTCGATTTCGTTCACGAACAGTTCGGTCACGGCGCGGAAGGCCCGGCCGAGGTCGTCGAGGCCGCCGGCGAGGGTGGCTTCGAACGGCCGCGCGACGGTGGTGGGGAGCTGATCGAGCCCGCGCCCTTCGACGGCGGGCAGGCCGTGCCGCAGGCAAGCCAGCGCGAGTGTGTACTCCCGCACCCGGCCGACCATGTACTCGGCCTGCCAGCCGCGGCCGCGCGCGAGGCTCGACCGCGCGTGCAGGGCGTGCAGCCAGGCCAGGTCGATCAGCCGCCGGGCGTCCGGGTGCGGTGCCGGTTCGCGCTCGTTCGCGGTGCCGAACAGCAGCCGGAACTTCGGCGTCGTCGCGCCGAAGTCCGCTTCCGGCCAGAACGCCAGGTCGACCTGCAGCGTGCTGTCCAGGAGGAACACGCGGAACACCGTCCGCTCGAACACCACGTCCATGTGGTGCACGGCGCCGTGCTCGCCGTAGAGCCGCGCGGTGAAGTCCGCGAGCACCGGCCCGGGATCGCCGCTGACGGCGAACGCGAGGTCGATGTCCGACCACGCGTCTTCGGCGTCGAGCGCGGCCGAGCCGGTGAGCGCGGCGCCGGTGACGCGCTCGTCCGACCGGGCCGCCTCGACCAGTGCTTCGCGGAGCGAACTCCGTTCCCCAGTGCTGAACACGGTCCCAGGTTAGACCGCGGCCATCGCGTTGAACTCCGCCTCGGCCGCGTCGCGCTCGACGTACCGCGACCACGCCTGCTCGGCGATGTCGTCCGGGTTCAGCGTCCCGGCGGTGAACCCGTGGTCCTGGGACGTGAACACGCGGTGGATGTCGCCGCGCTCGATGAGGCCGCCGATGGTGAGGATGCCGGCGTAGACGCCCTTTTCGCGCAGGGCCGCGTGCAGCGTCAGGACGTACATGCGCAGCGCCGCCGACGCCGGGGCGAGGGTGCCGAGCATCGGCATCGGGTGCTTGCCGCTCAGGCCGCCCGCGAAGAGCAGGGCGCCCGAGCCGCGGGCCAGCATCGGCGGCAGTGCCGCTGCCACGAGGTTCGCGGCCGGGAGCATGAAGTTCTCGAACGGCGTGCGCAGGTCGGCGGGGCCGGCTTCGGTGAGCGGCTTGATGGCCGTGCCGCCGGTCGCGTCGGCCGGGCCGAAGTACACCGTGTCGATCTCGCCGGCGTCCGCGGTGATCCGGGCGAGGACGTCGCGGAGCTGGGCGTCGTCGGTGACGTCGGCGGTGTAGGTGTGCGTGGGGATCCCGGTCAGGGCCTCGCGGTAGGTGTCGTGCCGCGTGGCGGTGCGGGAAACCAGCGCCGTCGTGAAGCCTTCGCGGCCGAAGCGGCGGGCGATCGACAGCCCGAGCCCGGGGCCGACGCCCAGGACGGCGATCACTTTCGGCAAGGGAACCTCCTCGTCGGACTAACTTGAGAACGTCCTCAAGTCAGCCATAAGTTGAGGACGTCGTCAACTTGGCTCCGGCGAATGTCGTCACGCGTTGCGGCCACCGGCGCAACGACGACGTCGGCGGCTGCTCCAAGCGGGTAGAACCTGTTCCAGTTTCGGGGAGGTGCCGACACGATGACCTTCGCCGTCCCGCGAGCGAGGAGTGCGCCATGGATGCCGACCTGACCCGCCGCCAGATCCTGCGCGGCACCGCGGCGGGCGTGGGCCTCGCGGCGACGTCCGCGCTCGTCGCGCCGTCGGCCGCGGGTGCGGCGCAGGTGGCCGAGTACGACGTCGTCGTGGTCGGGGCCGGCGCGGCGGGCATGACCGCCGCGCTGACGGCGGCCAAGCGCGGGCTGAGCGTCGTCGTGCTCGAGAAGGCGCCGACGTTCGGCGGCTCCGCGGCCCGTTCCGGCGCCGGCATCTGGATCCCCAACAACCCCGTGCTGCTCGCCGCGGGCGTGCCGGACACGCCGGCGAAAGCCGCGCAGTACCTCGCCGCCGTCGTCGGGCCGGACGTGCCGGCCGCGCGCCAGGAAGCCTTCCTGCGCAACGGCCCCGCGATGATTTCGTTCGTGCTGGCGAACAGCCCGCTGCGGTTCCGCTTCATGGACGGCTACAGCGACTACTACCCGGAGCTCCCGGGCGGCCTGCCGAACGGCCGCTCGATCGAGCCGGACCAGTTCGACGGCAACCTCCTCGGCGCGGAGCTGGCGAACCTGAACCCGCCCTACCTGGCCACGCCCGCCGGGATGGTCGTGTTCAGCGCGGACTACAAGTGGCTCAACCTCGCCGCGGTCAACGCCAAGGGTGCCGCGGTCGCGGCCGCCTGCCTGGCCCGCGGCACGGCCGCCGCGATCGCCGGGCAGAAGCCGCTCACCATGGGGCAGTCGCTGGCCGCCGGGCTGCGGGCCGGGCTGCTCGCGGCGAACGTGCCGGTGTGGCTGAACACCCCGCTCGTCGACCTGAACATCGACAACGGTGCGGTCACGGGAGTTCTGACGCCGCAGGGGCTGGTGCGGGCGCGCCGCGGCGTGATCGTCGGCTCGGGCGGGTTCGAGCACAACGCCGGGATGCGCGCGCAGTACCAGCGCCAGCCGATCGGTACGGAGTGGACGGTCGGCGCGAAGGAGAACACCGGCGACGGCATCCGGGCCGGCCAGCGCGCCGGCGCCGCGCTCGACCTGATGGAGGACGCGTGGTGGGGCCCGGCCATCCCGGTGCCCGGCGACCCGTACTTCTGCCTGGCCGAGCGCACCCTGCCCGGCGGGCTGCTGGTCAACCAGGCCGGGCAGCGGTTCGTCAACGAAGCCGCGCCCTACAGCGACGTCGTGCACACGATGTACGACAAGAACCCGACGGCGCCGGACATCCCCGCCTGGCTCGTCGTCGACCAGAACTACCGGAACAAGTACCTGTTCCGCGACATCCTGCCGCTGCTGCCGTTCCCGGACTCCTGGTACGCGGCCGGCGCGGTGTTCAAGGCCTCGACCATCCAGGACCTCGGCGCGAAGATCGGCGTGCCTTCGGCCGCGCTGAAGTCCACTGTGGACCGGTTCAACAGCCTGGCCCGGTCCGGAGTGGACAGTGACTTCCACCGCGGCGCGAGTGCGTACGACCACTACTACACGGACCCGCTGGTGCTGCCCAATTCCTGTCTCGCGCCGCTGTGGGCGCCGCCGTTCTACGCGCTGCGGATCGTCCCCGGCGACCTCGGCACGAAGGGTGGCATGCGCACCGACGCCCGGGCGCGCGTGCTGCGCCCGGACGGCACGGTCATCCCCGGCCTGTACGCGGCGGGCAACGCGAGCGCCGCGGTGATGGGCCACAGCTACGCCGGCGCGGGCTCGACCATCGGCCCGGCGATGACGTTCGGCTACATCGCCGCGAACGACGTCTAGAACTCCTTTTCCACCAAGGGAAGCACTTCGGTGCCGAGCAGCTCGATGGCCTTCATGACCTCGGCGTGCGGGACGCCGGACCAGTCCATCTGCATCGCGTAGCGGTCCGCGCCGGTCAGCTTGCCGACCTCGATCAGCCGCTCGGCGATCTCCTGCGGGCTGCCGACGAACAACGCCTGCGCGCCGGCGGTGTACTGGTCGTACTCGGCGCGGGTCGGCACCGCCCAGCCACGGGCGCGGGCGCCGTACTTCATCGTCTCGAGCCAGTACGGGTAGAACGTCTCCTTGGCGTCCTGCGAATTCGGCGCGAGGAAGCCGATCGCGCCCATGGTGACGTGCAGGTCTTCGCGCTGGTGGTCGCCGGCCTCGCCGGCCTGGCGGTAGAGGTCGACGAGCGGGGCGAAGCGCTCGGGACGGCCGCCGATCACGGCGTACACCACGGGCAGGCCGAGCAACCCGGCGCGGATCGACGACTCGGGGTTGCCGCCGGTGCCGACCGAGATGCGCAGGCGCCTGCCGTAGGGGCGCGGCAGGATCCGCGCGTTCTCCAGCGGCGGGCGGAACTTGCCGGACCAGGTCAGCGGGTCTTCGCGGTCGATGCGCAGCAGCAGCGCGAGCTTCTCTTCGAACAGCTCGTCGTAGTCGCCGAGGTCGTTGCCGAACAGCGGGAAGGACTCGGTGAACGACCCGCGCCCGGCGAGCAGCTCGGCGCGGCCGTGGCTGAGCTGGTCGAGGGTGGTGAACTGCTGGTAGACGCGGACCGGGTCCTCGGTGCTCAGGACGGTGACCGCGGAGCTCAGCGTGATCTGGTTCGTGACGCTCGCCGCGGCGGCCAGGACGGTGCCCGGGTTCGAGATCGCGTACTGGTCGAGGTGGTGCTCGCCGAGGCCGTAGAAGCCGAGGCCCAGCTCGTCGGCGAGCTTGATCCGCTCGAGGGTGTTGGCCAGCGTCTGCGCGACGGACGGCTGCGCGCCGGTCCGCGGGTCGGGCGCGCGGTCGCCGAAGCTGTAGATGCCGAGTTTCATACAACGCTCAACTACTTGGCGGGCTGATTCGTTCCCTCGCCGAACCGGGCCTGGATGGCCTCGAGGTTCCGTTCGGAAAGCCGCAGGGCGGCGGCGCGCAGGCTCGAGCCGTCCAGGGTGGCAAGCTCGAAGACGGCGGTGACCAGCTCGCGCATGCGGGCGCGGACCTTCGCGAAGGCCTCGCCGGCGTCCGCGCCGACGTCGCCGAAGAGCGTCCACCACCACCAGGAGTTGGTCGCCGAGTTGGCGACGAAGTCCGGGACGACCGGGATACCGCGGGCGCCGAGGAGCTCTTCGGCGTCGGCCGTGACCGGCAGGTTCGCGGCCTCCACGACGAGCTTTGCGCCGATCTTGGCCTGGTTGTCGCTGTCGACGCAGTAGGAGATGGCCGCCGGCACGAGCACCTCGGCGGGCACGTCCAGCCACGCTTCCGGCGGCAGGAGCTCGTCACCGGGTTTGAGGTGGTCGCGGTCGATCCCGCCGAAGCGGTCCCGGTGCCGCAGCAGGTGCTCGACGTCGAGCCCGGCGGGGTTGGCGACGATCCCGCGGACGTCCGAGACGCCGACGACCGGCAACCCGGCTTCGGCGAGGAACCGTGCGGTGGCCCCGCCCATCGACCCGAACCCCTGCACGACGACGCGGCTCGGCCCGGCGTGGCCGAGCAGTTCGAGCCCGGTGAGCGTGGCCTGCGCGACGCCGAGCCCGCCGACCAGCTCGTCCAGCCCCAGCCCGCCGACCTCGATCCGGAAGGCGTCGGCGAGCCGGGCGGTCGCGGCGTCGAGGTCTTCGAGCAGCGGGTAGACGGCCTGGACGGGGCTGAGCAGCCCGATCTCGGCGAGCACGCCGTCGATGACGTCCTGGCGCAGGCCGAGGTCTTCGCCCATGGTCCAGTACCGCTCGATGAGCGGGCGCATGGCGTGCAGGTAGCGGGCGACGACGTCGCGGGCGCGCTCGTCGTACGGGTCGAAGTCGATGCCGCCCTTGGCGCCGCCGAGCGGGATGTAGCGGCCGGCGGGGTCGTAGTTGAGGCCTTCTTTGAGCGTCATGCCCCGGGCCAGGCCGCGGACTTCGAAGAGGCTGCAGCCGCGGCGCATCCGGAGCCCGCCGCTGGCGACGCCCCGCACGAGCCGGTCGATCACCAGGTACCCGCGGCACCCGGTGACGGGATCGGTCCACGCCACTTCGAGCAGGGCGCTCACCCGAGCTCCCGCTTGACGGCCTGCTCGACCCACCGCGCACAGTCGCCGGCGGTGACGGCCCCGGTCTTGGCGACGACCTGGACGGCCAGCCCGTCGAGCAGCGAAGTCAGCCGCCAGGCGGCCCCGTGCGGGTCTTCGCACCGGAAGACGCCGGTTTTGACGCCCTCGGTGATCAGGGCGACGACGGCGTCCCGCCACCGCCGGTCCAGCCGCTGCAGGACGGCCCGCAGTTCGGGGTCCCGCATGGCGGCGGCTTGGGCTTCGATCCAGAGCTGCCAGTTGTGGCCGGGATTCGTGGGGCCGTAGAGCGTGAGGACGGCGTTGAGGCGGGCGTCGGCGGGGCCACCGTGGGCGAGTTCGTCGCGGAGGGTGGCGAGCGCGGTTTCGGCGGCTTGGCGGAAGGCTTCGATGATGAGGGCTTCGAGGGTGCCGAAGTGGTAGAAGATCAGCGCGGTGCTGACGTCGAGAGCTTTGGCGACGTCGGCGGCCCGGACCCCGGCGATGCCCCGTTCGCGGATCTGCCCCAGCGCGGCCCCCACGATCTCCTCCCGCCGGACGGCGACCGCCTTGCGCATCATGCGGGACACGGTACCGAGGGGGCGGGGGAGAGGGGAGGCGACGAAGGACGGGTTTGCCCGGCACGGTCGTTCAGGCTTTCCACTCGGGATTCCGGCCCAGGTAGCGCAGGAGGGTTGCGGGGGCGTCGTCGGTCGCCGGGCCGTCCAGGGCCGGGGCGTAGGCGAAGCCTCGGAGCGGCTCGGCCAGTTGCTTCGCTACCGGGAGCAGGGATTCCGCCAGTTCCTGGGTCAGCGGGGACGGCGCGCCCGAGGACATCGCGATGTCCCATGCGTGGATGGCCGCGTCCAGGGCGGCCGCGCCTACGGCCACCGGGGCCGGGAGGGCTCCCTGCGGGAGGGGCGTCGGGACCGCGGTGGCGTCTGGGCTGATCGTGGCGAAGGCGGCTGCCGCGGCGGTCAGGGTGGGTTCCAGGAAGTCCGCGGGCTTGGCTTCGAGGGTGCCCGACGGGGAGAACGGGTCGAAGTCCGGGCCGCTCGAGCCGGTGATGAAGGCCGCGTAGCCGAGCTGGTCGCCTGCTGCGTGCTGGAGGACCTGGGTGGCGTTCCAGTCCGCGCACGGGGTCGGGGCCGACCAGTCCGTCACGCTCTCGATCGCCGTGCGGAGGGCTTCGTGGGACTGGGTCAGGAGCGGCCACGGCGTGGCCGGGCGCAGGCTCGCGAAGAACCGGCGGAGGTCCGCCACCAGGACCTCCGGGGCTTCGTGCGCCGCGTAGTGGCCGGCCGCGTCGCGGGGGCCGCCTTCCTGGGCTGCCGTGTCGTACGCGTTCCAGCTCACGATGTTCGCGTGGTCGCGCTCGGCGAAGCGGCGGATCGACTGGAAGTCGCCCGCGAACATCGCCAGGGCCGTCGGGACCGTGGTGGGGCCCTCCGGGCGCGTCGGATCGTGCGCGTCCTCGTAGTAGAACCGGATCGACGAGCCCGCCGTGCCGGTCAGCCAGTACAGCGCCACGTTCGCCAGGACGAAGTCCGCGTCCAGGTGTTCGCCGAACAGCTGGGCGTTCCACGCCAGGAGGCCGAGCGGGGAGTCGGCCAGCGCGAACGCCAGCGTGTGCGGCTGCTGGCTGTGCAACGTGTTGAACGAGAACATGTTCTCGTAGAACCACTGGAGGTGCGCGAGCGCGGCCTGGTCGGCCTCGCTCAGGTCCGCCATCTCCGCCGGGTCGCCGGACGGGAACGAGAACAGCTGCGTGACGTGCACGCCGACGACCTTCTCCGGCGCCAGCCTGCCGATCTCCGGCGAGATCATCGACCCCGCGTCGTTGCCCGCGGCGCCGTACGACTCGTAGCCGAGGCGGCTCATCAGCTCCGCCCACGCCGCCGCCGTGCGGTGGGTGCCCCAGCCCGACTTCGCCGGGCCCGAGAAGCCGAAGCCGGGCAGGGACGGGATCACCAGGTGGAACGCCGGTTCGCCGGCCGACTCCGGTTCGGTCAGCGGGCCGATCACGTCCAGGTACTCCGCGATCGAGCCCGGCCAGCCGTGCGTCAGCACCAGCGGCGTCGCGTCCGGCCGCGACGACCGGACGTGCAGGCAGTGGATGGTCTCGCCGTCGATCTCCGTCACGAACTGCGGGTACGCGTTCAGCCGCGCTTCGAAGGCCCGCCAGTCGAAGCCGCCCAGCCAGTGCTCGGCCAGCGCGCGGACCCGCTCGTTCGTGACGCCGTACTCGGCGGGCAGGTCGTCCGGCCACAGCGCCGCGCGCAGGCGGCGGTGCAGGTCGTCGAGCTTGGCCTGGGGGATCTCGGCGCGGAAGGGGCGGATGGCGGGGACGGTCATGGCTGGCTCCTCGGCAGACTGGAACGGAATGCTTCGTTCCGAACTGTAGCAGAGCGGAATGATCCGTTCCAGTGCTAATCTGAGCCCATGCCCGAGACCGCCCTGCCCGGCCGCCGCGGCCAGGCCGCCCGCAACGACGTCGTCATCCTCGATGCCGCCCGCCAGGTCTTCCTCGTCGACCCGAAGGCGCCGATCTCGCACGTGGCCGAGCGCGCCGGCGTCGGCATCAGCGCGCTCTACCGGCGCTACCCGAGCAAGGAGGTGCTGCTGTGCCGGCTCTGCCACGACGGCCTCCGCACGTACATCCGCGAGGCCGAAGCCGCCGCCGAAGAGCCCGACGGCTGGGCGGCGCTCACGGGCTTCCTCGGCCGGGTTGTGGACGCCGACGTGCACTCGCTGACCGTGCACCTCGCCGGCACCTTCACCCCGACGCCCGACATGGGCGAGGACGCCCGCCGCGCGAACGAGCTGACGAGGGACCTCGTCGAGCGGGCGCGCGAGACCGGGCGGCTGCGCCGGGACGCCGTCGCCGAAGACCTCGGCATGGTCCTCGAATGCTGCGCGGCCATCCGCGTCGAGGACCAGGAACGCACCACCCAGCTGCGGCGGCGCTACCTCGCGCTGCTCGTCGAGGGGCTGGCCGCCGGGGGTGCGCCCGATTTGCCGGGGCCGCCGCCGCGCCCGGGTGAGATGAACGGGCGCTGGCGTCCGTCCTGACGGCGGTGCCGCGGGGCCGCCGGATGGCGGTAACGAATTCCGGGATCGGGGCGACTGAACAGCGTCGGACGTCCCCGAAAAGACCACGCGTCACCTGTCAGAGCGGTATTCCCGGACCCGAACAGTGAGATCACGACTATGCAACGAAGCTGGCGACGGACCACGATCCTGTCCGCGGTGGCCGCACTGGCCACGGCGTTTTTCGCAATCGCACCCGCCGCGCAGGCGGCCGATCCCTCGAGCGCAGTCACCGTCAGCACCACGAACGTGGTGCCGGGGCAGACGTTCACCGTCACGCAAACCATTCACAACGACCGCGATTTCACGGTGACCTTCGCGAAGGGTGCCATTTACGGGAACCCGACCGCGATCACCGACGTGGTCGACGTCGTGTCCTGCACCAACACCACGGCGGTCGGCTGCTTCCAGGCCGGCAGCAGCTACCGCGCCGCGTTCGGCGACCTCGAGGCGGGCGGCACGAGGACGACGGAGTGGACCCTGCGCGTCAAGGACACCGCCGCGCCCGGGCAGTTCACGCTGCAGCACCAGTTCGTCGGGGACAACTACGCCTTCGACATCCTGGACGGCCCGGTCATCACCGTCGGCGAGCAGTCCTCCCAGGCCGACGTCAAGGTCGCGCTCGCCGCGGCCGGGCACGGCGGGCTGAACGCGCGCATCGACTACACCGTGACCGTGACGAACAACGGCCCGTCCGCCGCGACCGGGATCCGCGTCGTGGCCACGTACGCGTCGGGCCTGTCCTTCGCCGGCGGCACGGGCTGCGCCCGCGTCGGCACCACCAGGAACGTGAACTGCGACGTCGCGTCGCTGGCCAGCGGTGCCTCGGCGACGACGAAGTTCTCGGTCAACGGCGGCCTGCTCGCGCTCGGTTCGTACACCACGACCGCGCAGCGCACGGCGAGTTCGCCGACGGATCCCAACGCCGCCAACGACAGCGCGTCGAAGACGTGCTCGGCGCTCACCGGGCTCATCGTGACCTGCTGAGGGTTCGCGAGAGGTGAACCGGGCTCGTGTCCTCCGCCAGGGACGCGGGCCCGGTCCGCGTTTTCAGCCCGTGGCCGTGGCGTAGAGCTTCGCGATGTCGTCGTCGAAGTACGCGCTGTAGGAGACGTCCGGGGTGTCGCCGCCGAGCCGGTAGCCGCCGATGACGCCGATGACCTCGCCGCCGGTCACCCACGGCCCGCCGCTGGTGCCGTCCGGGAAACCGGGGCAGGCGACCTGCATCTGGTAGGTGTCCGAGCGCGTGGTCGTGCCGTCGCAGACGACCGGGGAATCGGTCGTGTCGGGGTAACCCGTGAGGGTGATCCGGTGGTCGAATCCGCGATTCACGCCGAGCGCGTTCGCGCCGGTGAGGCTTTCCAGGGAAGCCGGATTCCCGGGCTGCTGAACGGTCAGGAACGCGAAATCGAGATCCGGGTCGGCCGAAGAAGTCCAGCCTTCGGCAACCGTCGTCCCGGTCACCGGCCACATTCCCAGTGGCGCCACGCCGTCGTGGTAACCGGGAGCGAACGACATTCCATTGCGGACGCAGTGCGCGGCCGTGAGCACCAGATCTCCGGTTCCCGAGTGGACAACGCTCGCGGAGCAGAAATGGCCGCCATTGGCGAACAATGCGCCGACCGGGGAAACGGTTTTCTCCGCCGGGGCCGGAATCGGAGCGGGGGAACCGGCGGCGTAGGCGTCGTCGGCGGTCGTGTCCGCGCCGACGGCCAAGCCGGTGCTCAGCACCAGCACCGCCGCCGCGGCCAGCAGCACCGGCCGGAGAACCTTGATCGCCACTCCTTCAGATCACCACAGGTCTGCCGGATCGGCAGCCCGTGGCGGCGGATGCACAGCGACCTCACAGCGGGTTCCGCGGAAGAACCCGTCAGCCCGCGGTGAGTCCCCGGCGGCGCGCCCACGCCGCCACCTCGGTCCGGTTGGCCAGGCCCAGCTTCGCCAGGACGCTGCGGACGTGGCTTTCCACCGTGCGCTCGGAAAGCACCAGCCGGTGGGCGATCTGCCGGTTGCTCAGCGCGTCCGCGACGAGCGCCGCGATCTCGCGTTCGCGGCCGGTCAGCGGGTCGGCCGCGGTTCGCGCCCGGTCGAGCACCGCCGTCGCCTCGCTCAGCCAGCCCGGCATCCCGAGCCGGCGGGCTTCGTCCGCCGCCTGCCGGGCCAGGGTTTCCGCGCGAGGGAGGTCGCCGAGGACGAGGAGCTCGGCCGCCAGGCGGACGCGGTTGTGCACGACGTAGGGCCGGGCGCCGAGCCGGGCGTCCCACGCGACCGCTTCTTCGAACAGCGCCGCGGCTTCGTCGTGCCGCCCCAGCAGCGCCGCCAGGCGGGCGGACCAGCTGCTCGAGCAGTCCGTGCAGAAGGTGCCCGCGCCCGCGGAGCCGACCGGCGGCGCGCCGGCGAGCAGCTTGGCGAGCCACTCCGCGGTCTCGACGTCTTCGAACGCTTCGAGCAGCGGCAGCAGGTTCGCCCCGACGCCCGGGGACGGGCCGAGGAAGTCGGGGTCGCGCAGCCGCGGGCGCAGGGCGTCGTACGCGGCTCGGGCCTCGTCGCGGCGGCCCTCGAGCAGAGCGCAGAGCGGCCGGGAGATGACCGCGATCGGCAACGGCGGCGCGATCGCCAGCACCTCCTCGTACCCGGGAAGCAGCTCGGCCGGGTCGCCGACCACGGCGGCGAGCTGCTGCGCGAACGCGAAGGACATCCCGGCCGCGGACCGGTCTTCGGCCAGCTCCGCCGCCGCGAGCTCGCTCGCGAGCCGGTTGTGCGCGCGGGCCTCGGCGAACGCCCCGCGGTAGGCCGCGACCGACGCCCGCAGCCGCAGCTCGTGCCACCGGACCAGCGGCAGCCGGGTGGTCGCGGCCAGCGCGGAGATCGCGGCGAGCTCGGCGTCGACGACCGGGACCGTGCCGACCTCGAACGCCGCGTCGAGCCGCCACTTGTGGCCCCACAGCGCCACGAGCGGCCGTCCCGTGCCGCCCAGCGCCACGGCGAGCGAGCCGAGGCGCAGGCGCTCGGCCAGCGGCAGTTCCGCCGGGCGGATCTTCAGCCGGGCGCGGACGGCGTCGAGCCGCGCCTCCTGGTCGCCGGAGAGCTCCGCGAGGGCCATCGCCTCGTCGGCGGTCCGGACGGCTTCGGTCGCCCGCCCGTAGTCGGCCGCGACGGCCGCGGACTGCGCGAGGAGCTTCGCCCGCAGCGCCGGGTCGGCTTCGGGGCCGAGTGCCGCCAGCGCGGACGCCGTGAGCGCGGCCATCCCGGGCAGCAGGTCGGGGGCCGAGGTGTCCCGGACGACGAGCGCCGCGGCGGCGGCCAGCGCCGGATCGGCCGTCAGCCCGGCGGCCTCCCGCGCGTGGCCGAAGGCGCGCGCGAAGCGGCCGGCGCGGTACTCCGCGGTCGCGAGGTCGACGAGCAGGGCGGCGAGCCCGTCGCGGACACCCGCCCGGCGACGGCAGTCGAGGGCCAGGGACAGGAAGCGCGCGGCTTCGGTGAAGGCGAGCGCGCGGGTGGCGTCCCGGGCCGCCGCCTCGGCCCAGTCGGCTGCCCTGGCCAGCGCGTCCGGCGTCGCCGCCGAACGCAGCCAGTGCCCGGCCACCACCCCGGGTTCGGCGCGGTGTTCCAGCGCGGCCGCGGCCCGGGCGTGCAGTTCTTCGCGGACGCCTTGGTCGAGGTCGGCGTAGATCCCGTCGCGCACGACGGCGTGGGCGAACCGCCGTGACCCGGCCTCGGCGGGCAGCAGCACGCCGGCGCGCACCGCGCGGTCGAGCGCCGGGACGATGGCCTCGGCCGGCCGCCCTGTGACCTCCGCGACGACGTGCGCGTCGACCTCCTCACCCAGCACGGACGCGATCGCCAGCAGCTCGCGCGCGTCGTCGTCGAGCCCGGCGACGGTCGTGCGGACCAGGTGGCGCAGCTCCGCTTCGCCGCCGCCGGTCGCCGACGAGCGGGCGACCGCCTTGAGGTAGAGCGGGTTGCCGCCCGAGCGCCGCAGCGCCTCGCCGGCGTCGACGGCGGCCCGGCCGACCTCGGCGAGGTAGGCGCGGACGTCGGGTTCGGTCAGCGGGCCGAGGCGCAGGCTCTCCGTGCCCGGCCGGCCGAGCAGCCCGGACAGCGCGTCGGTGTCGCGGTAGGTCGCGACGACGGCGAGGCGCGAGCGCCGGATCTCGCCCGCGAGGTGCCGCAGCAGCCGCAACGACGCTTCGTCGGCCCAGTGGACGTCTTCGAGGACGACCACGAGACCGCCCGGCCCGGCCGCGGCGACCAGCGCGTCGGCGGCCGCCGCGACGAACCGGAAGCGGGCCGCGACCAGGTCGGCGCCGTCGCCGCCGTCCAGGTCGGCGAGTGCGCGGGAGACCTCCGCGCCCGCCTCCGGCAGGGCCTGGAGCACCCGGCGCCACGGCCACAGCGGCGGCGCGCCAGGATCGTCGACGCACCGGCCCCACACGGCTTCGCGGTCCGTGACGGCCTCGACGAGCCGGGACTTGCCGATGCCCGCCGGACCGCCGACGAGCACCAGCGCGCCGGTGCCCCCGGCCGCCGCGGCGAGCCACGCGCGCAGCTCGGCCGCGGCACCGGCCCGCCCGACGAACGGCTCGCTGCGCGTCACCCGAGCAGTATCCCCTGCGTGCCCGGTTTCAGTGCCCTGCTCCGTACTGGCACTGATGCCGCGGGCGCCGCCGCGGGCGAGAGTCGGCGCACAGCGGAAGGAGCACCCCATGCACGCCACCATCCACCAGTTCCGCGGTCCACTCGGGACCCGCGGCTTCGGCGCGGGCGCCCTCGGCGCCTGCACGCTCACCCAGCTCGGCGGCCTGGCCGGTGCCGTCGTCACCTTCTGGCCCGACGCCGCCACGGCCGGCGAAGCCGCGTCGCTGCGGCCCGCCGGGACGACCTGGCTCGACGCCGGCGCGTACCGGGTCGTCGACGCGCACACCGCGTCCGACGCGGCCGCGTACGCCCAGCTCACCTGGTTCGACGGGCCCCGCGGCGCCGAGCAGTCGGCCGCCGAGCTGCGCGCGGGCCGCGAGCGGATCTGGCCCGCCGTCCGGGGCATCGAGGGCGTCGGGACGACGTACCTCCTGCTCGGCGAGGACCGGTCGCTGGTCGTCGTCGCGCTCTCTGCGTCGATGGCCACGATCGAGGCCGTCCAGGACGCGGTCACGGCCACCGAGCTGCTGCCCGGCGAGGACCCCGCGCTGCTGCCCGGCCCGGACCGCGTCGACGTCCACCGCGTTTCGCACGCGGCCCTGCCGGCACCGGCGGGTGCGCGATGAGCCCGCGCACCGCCCCCGCGCTCCGCGCCGGGACGTGGACCGTCCGCACCGCGACGGCGTCGTTCGAGGTCCGCAACTTCGGGTTCAACCGCGTGCGCGGCACGATCCCGGTCCGCGCGGGCGGCGTCGAGGTCACCGGCGGCGGGGTGACCGCCGTCCACGCGCGGCTCGACCTCGGCGCGCTGACCACGGAGAACCCGCGCCGCGACGCCGACCTGCGGAAGCCGAACCTGCTCGACAGCCGCGCCCGCCCGGACCTGACGTTCACCGCCACCGGCGTCCGGCGCCGCGACAACGGCTGGGAGGTGACCGGCGACCTCGGGCTGCGCGGGACGTCGTGCCCGCTGACGCTGACCGTCGAGCCGCTCACCGCGACCCGGGTGCGCGCGACGGGAACCCTGGACCGCGCGCCGCTCGGCATGCGGGTGCCGCGCGCGCTGATCGGCCGGTACGTCCGGATCGACGTCGAAGCGGACCTGGAGCCGCCTAGCTGAGGTCCTTGGGGAGCAGGGTGGTCGCCGCGTCGGGGGCGGCGGCCGCCTTGGGCTTCCGGTCGCGGAACAGCCAGCCGCCGATGATGCCGCCGGCGAACCCGAACAGGTGGCCCTGCCAGCTGACCCGTTCGTCGGTGGGCAGCAGCGACGTGAACTGGTAGGCGAAGCAGAGCGCCATCACGACCCCGATCACGATGTCGATCGGGTGCCGGTCGAACAGGCCGCGCACGATGATGTAGCCGAAGTAGCCGAAGACCAGGCCGCTGGCACCGACCGTGACCGAGTTCGACGGCGAGGTGAACCAGACGCCGAGGCCGCTCGCGACGATGATCAGCACGCTCACGCCCAGCCACTTCTTCACCCCGCGGTAGGCGGCGAGGAAGCCGAACACGAACAGCGGGCCGGAGTTGCCTTCGATGTGACCCCAGCTCGAGTGGATGAACGGCGCGCTGAAGATCTCCGGCAGCGACGCCGGGTCGCGCGCCTCGATGCCGAACTCGCGGCCCAGGTCGTAGCCGTCGAGCGAGTTGAAGATCTGCACCACCCACAGCACGGCGAGCAGGCCCACCATCACCCAAAGGGCCTTCTTGGCTTCGGCGATCATCGCCTCGGCTTCGCTGCGGGCCGGACTCTCACCACTCATGGCTTTCCCCCTGCTCGGTCGCGCGAAGGATAACCGGCGCGGGCCGCGGGGAGCGCCGTTTCGGACCCAGCCGTGACCTGGCAGGGTGAAGGCCATGACGTCACACCGGCCGGAGGTGGTCTTCCGGGGCCGTCGCATGCCCGGCGACCGCGCCCTGGTCATGGCCATCGTGAACCGCACCCCCGATTCGTTCTACGACAAGGGCGCGACCTTCGCCGAGGACGCCGCCCGCGAAGCCGTGGACCGCGCGGTCGCGGCCGGCGCCGACATCGTGGACATCGGCGGCGTCAAGGCGGGCGAGGGTCCCGAGATCGACGTCGACGAAGAGAGCAGGCGCGTGGTGCCGTTCGTCGCCGAGGTGCGGGAACGCCACCCCGGGCTGGTGATCAGCGTCGACACCTGGCGGCACGAAGTCGGGCGGCAGGTCTGCGAGGCCGGCGCCGACCTGCTCAACGACACCTGGGCCGGCGCCGACCCCAAACTGGTCGAGGTCGCCGCCGAGTTCGGCGCGGGCTACGTCTGCTCGCACGTCGGGGGCATGCCGCTGCGGACCGACCCGTACCCCGCGCCGACCCCGGAACGGCCGTTCTGGCCGCGCTACGACGACGTCGTCGCGGAGGTCCTCGCCGAGCTGACGACGGCGGCCGAGCGGACGGTCGCCGCGGGCGTGCCGCGCGGCGGCGTCCTCATCGACCCGACGTTCGACTTCGGCAAGAGCACCCGCCACGGCCTCGAGCTGCTCCGCCACTTCGACCGACTGGTGGCCACCGGCTGGCCGGTGCTGGTCGCGCTGTCGAACAAGGACCTGATCGGCGAGACCCTCGACGTCGAAGCCCGCGACCGCCTGGCGGGCACCCTCGCGGCGACGGCGATCGCGGCCCACGCGGGAGCGGCGGTCTTCCGCGCCCACAACGTCCGCGAGACGCGAGAGGCCGTGGCGGCGGTCGCGGGTCTGTCTACTGTGGACTGAGCCGGAGCGCCCCAATGTGGCCTTCGGTGCGCAAGACGCAACCAAGGCCACATTGGGGCGCTTGGGGCTCGGCGGCGTCAGCGTTGTGGACTGAGGCGCCAGAGGGACGTGACCTCCGCGGCCCTGGCCCGGTGCAGCGGATCGGCCTCGTCGAGGGCGCGGGGGTGGCGGGCCGGGGTTCCGGTCCGGTCCAGCACCCGCAGGCCCGCCGCCTCGATCCAGGCGAGCAGCTGCGCGCGGGTGCGCAGGCCCAGGTGCTCGGCGAGGTCGGACAGCACCAGCCACGCCTCGCCGTGCGGGGTCAGGTGGCGGCGGGCGCGGTCGAGGAAGCCGCGCAGCATGCGGTGGCCCGGGTCGTACACCGCGTGGTCCAACGGGGTGCGGGGGCGGCCGGGCAGCCACGGCGGGTTCGCCACCACCAGCGGGGCGCGGCCGGGCGGGAACAGGTCCGTCCGCACCACCTCCGCGCGCTCGCCGAAGCCCAGCCGGGTCAGGTTTTCCCGGGCGCAGGCGACCGCGCGGGCCGAGGCGTCCGTGGCCACCACCCGCTCGACCCCGCGGTGGGCGAGGACGGCGGCCAGCACGCCGGTGCCGGTGCCGATGTCGAACGCCAGTTCCGTGCCCGGCAACGGCGCGGCCGCGACCAGGTCCACGTACTCCGGCCGCAGCGGCGCGAAAACGCCGTAGTGCGGGTGGATCCGCGCGCCGAGCGCCGGTACTTCGACGCCCGTCCGGCGCCATTCGGCGGCGCTCAGCACCCCGAGCAGTTCCCGCAGCGGCACGGCCGCCGGGACGTCCGAAGGGCCGTAGACGCCGGTGCACGCCGCCCGGACGTCCGGGGCGCGGCGCAGCGGTACGACGTAGCCCGGATCCAGCGGGGCGTGGAGCAGCGAAAGGAGCCGGGCACGGCGGGCGCGGTCCGCCCGGTAGCGCGCGAAGTCGTCCGGTGGCGGGGAAGGCAGACGGCGGGCGAGCGCGTCCAGGAGCCGCCGGGCCGCCGGGAAGTCGCCGCGCCAGAGCAGGGCGACGCCGGACGAGAGCGTGCGCAGAGCCGCGTCGGCGGACAGGCGGTCGTCGGCGAGGACCGCGTGGCGCGAGGGTGGGGAAAACAACCGGCGATCGGGTTCGCCGGGCACGACGAGGTGAGCCATGGAAAGGGTTTCCGTTCATTGCCGCGGGCACGTCGAAGAACCCGCGAAAGGGCGGGTGTGCGGGAGGTCCTGAGGGGGAACTAGCTCAGGACGGCGGCATGAACGGGGTTCGTCACCCTTCGACCCTAGCCTTCGTGGCGTACAAAGGGTGCAGAGGTGATGCCCGATGACGGTGGTGCGGCGGGAAAAGCGTCGCCGGTGGGCGGTCGTCGCGGCCGTGGCCGCCGTCCTCGTCTCGTTGCCTTCGGTGCTCAGCGCGCTCGCCCCGGCCGGCGCGGCGGCCGATGCCGCGAAACTGCGCGACCTCGTCCTGGGTTCCGCCGGACGGCCGTACCAGGGTTACGCCGAAAGCGCCGGTTCGCTGGCCCTGCCGGAGCTGCCGAACCTCGCCGCCGTCACCGCGCTCTTCTCGATGCGGACGCCGATGCGCGTCTGGTACGCCGGGCCCGACCGCTACCGCGTCGACATCCTCGGCACCGCCGGCGAGCACGACCTCTACCGGCTGCCCGACGGCGAATACACGTGGGACTACGGCGACAACACGCTGACCGAGCTGATCGGCGAACCCGCCGTCCGGCTGCCGCGGGCCGGGGACCTGCTGCCGCCCGAGCTCGCGCGGCGGATCCTCGGCGCGGCCCACGGCGATCCGGTGAGCGCGCTGCCGGGCCGCAACGTCGCGGGCGTCGCCGCGTCCGGGCTGCGGCTCGTCCCCGCCGACCCCGACACGACCATCGGCCAGGTAGACCTGTGGGCGGATCCGGCGACCGGGGTGGCCGTGCGGGTCGAGGTGACCGCGCGCGGGCAGCGGTCGCCGATCCTGGTGACCGAGTTCCAGGAGCTGGCGCAGACCACGCCGGTCGTCGAGGCGCCGCGGCCGGTGCTCGGGTCCGGCTTCACCGTGGCGAGCGCCCCGGACGTCTCGGACACGCTCGGCTCGTTCAACCAGGTGCCGCTGCCGTCGGCGCTGGCCGGGCGGCCGGTGACGTCGTCGGACTTCGGCGGTGTGCAGGGCGCCGCGCTCTACGGGCGCGGGCTGGCGTCCTTCGCGGTGATCGCCGTGCCGCGCGCGGTGGCCAACGCGGCGAGCGACGCCGCCGGGAAGGCGGGCGCGGTGCAGGTCAAGCTGGCCGCCGGGACCGTGGTGCAGCTGTCGATCACGCCGTTGTCGCTCGCGGTCGTCCGCTCGGCCGTCTCCCGCCGCTCCTACCTGCTCGCCGGCACGGTGACGGCCGACGTGCTGAAGTCCGTCGCGGACGAGCTGTCCCGGCTGCGGCGGGGCAGCCGATGATCGTCACGCGCGCGCTCACCAAGGCCTACGGCCGCACCATCGCCGTGAACGCGGTCGACCTCGACGTCCGCGAAGGCGACCGCTACGGCTTCCTCGGCCCGAACGGCTCGGGCAAGACCACCCTGGTCCGGATGCTGCTCGGCCTGGTCTACGCGACCAGCGGCGAGATCGAGGTGCTCGGCGAGCCGGTGCCGAAGCGGGTCGCCGAGGTGCTGCCCGACGTCGGCGCGCTCGTCGAAGGCCCGGCCGCGTACCCGCACCTGTCCGGGCGGCGGAACCTCGCGCTGCTCGACGCCGCCGGGCGCGGCGGTGGCCGGCGCACGCGACGGCGGCGCATCGACGACGCGCTCGATCAGGTCGGGCTGGGCGGGGTCGACCAGCGGCCGGTCAAGGCGTACTCGCTCGGCATGCGGCAGCGGCTCGGGCTGGCCGGCGCGCTGCTGCGCAAGCCCCGGCTGCTGATCCTGGACGAGCCGACGAACGGGCTCGACCCGCAGGGCATCAAGGAGATCCGGGAGCTGCTGACCGCGCTGAACGCCGGTGGCACCACGGTGTTCCTCTCCAGCCACCTGCTGGCCGAGGTGGAGCAGCTGTGCACCCGCGTCGGCGTCGTCGACCGGGGGCGGCTGGTGATCCAGGAGGACCTGGCCGCGTTGCGGGCCGAGACCGGCCGGGTGCTCGTCGGGACGCCGGACCCGGGCGCGGCGGCGGCCGTCCTCGACGGGCAGCTCGAAGCCCGCGAAGGCGACCGGCTGGTCATCCGGCACGCCGACCCGGCCGCGCTGAACGCGCTGCTCGTCGAAGCGGGGGTGCGCGTGACGTCCATCCACGCCGAACAGCGGACCCTGGAACAAGTGGTCCTCGACCTGACGGGTCCGGGCTCGGACCGGTTCGGGGCGGCCGGGTGATCGCCGTCGAACTGCGGAAGCTCGCGCTGCGGCCCCGGGTGTGGGTCAGCGTGCTGCTGCTGTGCCTGCTGCCCGCGGTCGTCGGCGTCTTCCTGGCCACGGCCGACTTCGCGCCGCCGCCCGGGCAGGGCGGGGCGTTCCTGTCGGCGGTGGTGCACGACGGCGCGCTGTACCCGGCCGCGGCGCTCGCGCTGGTGCTGCCGCTGTTCCTGCCGATCGCGGTCGCGGTGGTCGCGGGCGACTCGATCGCGGGCGAGGCGTCCGGCGGCACGCTGCGGTACCTGCTGGTGCGCCCGGTCGGCCGCACCCGGTTGCTGAGCGCGAAGCTGGTCGCCATCGCGGTGTACGTGACCGCGGCGATCGTCATCGTCGTGCTGACGTCGCTGGTGCTCGGGGTGATCCTGTTCGGCACCGGCGGCAACCCGGGCGTCGCCGGGCCGGGCGGGCAGCCGACCGGGGTGACGTCGCTGTCCGGGCAGTCGCTCAGCTCGTCCGGGCTCGGCCTGCGGCTGCTCGGCGCGGTGACCTACATCGTCGTGTCCATGCTGGGGTTCGCCGCGATCACGATGTTCCTGTCGACGGTGAGCGACTCGGCGCTGGGCGCCGCGCTGTGCGGGCTGGCCGTGCTGATCACCAGCTCGGTGCTGGAAACCCTGGACGCGGCCGCGTCGGTGAAGCCGTACCTGCCGACGCACTACTGGCTGTCCTGGATCGACTTCTTCCGTGATCCGGTGCTGTGGCGCAACATCGACCACGGGCTGCTGCTGCAGGCCGGCTACATCGTGGTGTTCTTCGGTGCGGCGTGGGCGAACTTCGCGACGAAGGACGTCACGAGCTGAGGCAGTCCGTCGGCGCTTCGAGCGGCGTGGTGCCCAGGGCCTGCAGGACGATCTCGGTGACGGCGGGGTCGGTGGGCAGGTCGCCGTGCGCGGCCTGGTTGCCCGGGCACACCTGCTGGAGGGCGACGTTGACGGCGCCGTCGACGCGGGCGGACTCCGGCGGGGTCACGGTCTCGTCCTGCTCGGTCCAGAGGGACAGCCACGGCAGCGTCGCCGGGATCGGCTCCTTCGCGAGCTCCTGCAGGAGGGCGCTGCCCGGCGCCAGCTGGACGCACGCGGTGGGGCAGCCGCCCGGCACGAGCGCGCCGCCCGCCGCGGCGAGGCCGGTGCCGTGCATCGGCGCGCCGAGCGTGACGACCCGGCGGGCCTGGTGGCCGCCGCCCTCGCGGCTGACCCACAGCCGGGCCACGACGCCGCCGGCGGAGTAGCCGACGACGTCGACCGAAGGCGCTCCTTGCGCGTACGCGCGTTCGACGGCTTCGGCCAGGACGGCGGCTTGTTCGACCAGGTCGCCAGTGCCGTCGCCGGCCAGGGTGAGGACTTCGGTGCTGCGGCCGGTCGCCTGGCGGATCCGCGCGGCGAGTTCGTCGAGCGCGCCCTGTCCGCCGCCGTAGCCGGGGACGAGGAGCACCGGGCCGGGCTTGTTCTGGTCCGGTGTCCCGGCCTCCGGCGCCGCTTTCGTGCCGGAGGCGGCGATGGCGGTCGCGGCGACGGCGGCCACCACGACGACGGCGACGCTGGTCAGCATCAGACGTCGCCGCGGGCTGATGCCGCGCCACCAGGCCGTGATCCGCACAGCTCCATGATGCCCGGCTCAGCCGGCGCCGTAGCAGACGTAACTCGTGGCGGCGGGGGAGTCCGGCAGCTCCGCCTGGGCGCGGGCCAGGGCCTCGGCGGGGGCCAGGCCGGCCGCCAGGTGGCGGTGGTGGCGGAGCATCAGGGCGCGGCCGGCGTCGTCGGGGATCGGGAGGACCGTCGCCACCAGGCTCGTCGTGCCGAGCGCGAGCAGTGCCGAGGCCAGGCCCAGCAGTTCGTCGCCCGCGTGGATCGCCGAGCGGCCCGAGTCGCAGCCGGACAGCACGACCTGGCGCGGCGGGCGGGCCAGCCGTTCGAGGTCGTACACCGTGAGCGGCCCGTCGGCCAGGCGCAGCGACGAGAACAGCGGGTTGTCCGTGCGGAACCGGCCGTGCGCCGCGATGTGGCCGAGCGCGGCGCCGTCGAGCGCGGCGAGGACCGGCTCGGCCCGCGCGGTGCGGCCGGTGAAGCGGCGGGCGCCCGGGTAGCGGCGGGCCAGCGCGGCCACCTCGGCGGCGGCGTGCGGCAGCCCGGGACCCGCCACGACGATGTGGTCGCCGCCCGCGGCGCGGGGCGCGGTCGCCGCGCGGTGCCACAGCGCCGCGGACGGGGCCAGCGACACCGGGCGGCCGCGGCAGCCGGGCAGCACCGGCCACGGCAGCTCGTGCAGCCGTCCGGTCGGCACGACGACCAGCGGGCCGTCGCCGAGCGCGAGCGGGGCGAGCAGCAGGTCGTCGAGCCGGCGGGCGGTCCGCTCGACGAGGTCGCCCGGCAAGCCGAGGCCGAACGCCGCCCGCCGCAGCGCGAACCGCAGTTCGGCCAGGCGTTCTTCGGCTTCGGCCGCCGGGCCCAGCGCGTACCGCCGCAGCCGGCCGCCGGTGACGGCGAGCGCGGTCAGCCGCCCGTCCAGCTCGACGTACTCCACGAGCGTCGCCGGGCCGAGCGCGTCGGCGAGCTCCGCGCGGGACGGGACCCGCGTGTCCGAAGTGGACACTCCGGTGGCGTGCCGGGCGCGGTCGCGCACCGCCTTTTCGAGTTCGGCCTGACGGCGCAGCAACGTTCGCGCGTCGCCGGTGCCGGTGGCGAGGTCGACGGCGAGCTGGCGCACCGCGGCGAGGTCCGCGGCCAGGCCTTCGTCGTCCGGCGGCCGGGCGGGCCGCAGCCGCAGCGCGCCCGCGCGCCGCCACTCCGCCCAGCGCAGCACGGCCTCCGGGTGGCCCGCCTCCGCGGCGAGCCGCAGCCCGAGCCCGGTCAGCTCGCTCGCGTGCCCGGACGCGTGCGCGCGCAGCTCGCTCGCCCCGAGCCCGGCGCGGAACCGGTCGACCGCCCGGACTCCGGCGCGCAACGCGGCGTCCGCGCCCCGGCGATCGCCGTGCACCAGGCGCAGCAACGCCGTCGCGTGCCAGGCACGGGCGCGCATTTCGGCCGGGCCGCTCCGCCCGGCACGGCCGACGAACGACAGTTCCGCCTTCGCGATCTCCGTGCGGCCCAGCTCGAGGGCGAGCGTCGCGACGATCAGCCGCGCGTCCAGCGCCGGGACCACCCAGCCCGCCTCGGTCAGCGCCGCCGCCGTCCGCTGTCCCGAGCGGAGCATCGCCGCGGTCCGCAGGCCGCTGTCGCGGCGGGCCCGCAGCGCGAGGTAACCGCCGAGCGCGGCCCAGCCGGGCCGGTCCTGCCGCACCGCCGACCGCCGCGCCAGCGAGGCTTCGCGCAACGCCGTTTCGGGATCGCCGTCCAGCAGCGCGACTTTCGCCAGCAGCAGCCGCGCCTGCACGAGGTCGACGGCGTTGCGCCGCCGCCCGTAGTCCGCGACAGCCGCCGTAGCCGCTTCGCGTGCTTCGGCGATCAAGCGCACCGAGAGCAGGACTTCGGCGCGTTCGATCGGCAGGAGCCCGGGGTCGGTGCCCGCTTCGCGGTAGCGTGCGGCGGCTTCGTCGTAGGCGGCCAGCGCGGCCGGGACGTCGCCGCGCACGGTGGCGGCCAGCCCGCGGTTCTGCCACACCATCGCCGTCCGCCCGAGGTGGCCGGTCGCGGCGAACCCGCGTTCGGCGTGGCGCAGGTCGTCTTCGGCGCCCCGCCAGTCGCCGAGGCGGGCCAGCACGATGCTGCGGTTGGTGCGGATCGTCGCCTCGATCAGGTCGTCGCCGCCTGCGGCCCGGAGCGTCTCAAGGGCGTCGGCGAACCCCGCCGCGGCGTCCCCGAACCGGGTGATTTCGGTGAGCACGACGGCCCGCTGCATGCGCAGCCGCGCCGCCGCCTGCCCGGTCAGCTCGGGCATCGCGCGGTCGAGTTCGCGCAGGGCTTCGGCGGTGCGCCCGGTCAGCGTCAGGACGTAGCCGAGCACCCCGCGCGTCTGCGCGGCCCGCTCCCGCAGCCCGGCCCCGTCGGCCAGCCGGAGCGCGGCGCGCAGCCGCGTTTCGGCGTCCGTCAGGCGTCCCATGGACACCCCGGCGAGCCCGAGCGCGTGCTCGGCCACGGCGGCGGCCTCGGTCGTCCCGTCCGCTTCGGCGAGCGCGGCTTCGGCGAGCGCCCGCGCCTTGGCCGGCGCGGTGAAGGCGAGGTCCGCGGCGGCGACCGCCTTGGCGAGCGCGTCGCTCATCGCCGCTTGTGCCGGGCCCGGCGGGTGTGTATCAGGTGGAGGGGCCCGCGGATCGAGTTGCCGACCCGTTCACCCGTGATCGAGGGGGACACATGACGCGATACCGCCATCGAGCAGGCGAGCTGCTGGTCCATGCGGACGATTGTGCCGCGCTCGGGCCCGCGCTGGCAGGGTTCGGTTACCACCCGGCCGGGGCCTCCGGCGCGGTGCACCGGTTCACCGGTACGCGGCCGGTGCCGGAAGTGCTGGCCGCGCTGGGAAGCCGTGGGGCGAGCCCGAACCACCTGTTCGGTCCGGACCGGATCATCTGGGGTGAACTGCGCCCGAAGCCCACGAACAAGACGCTGGACCCGGTGCTCGCGCCGGACGTCCCGCCGCTGGTGGGGATGATCGACACCGGCGTCGTGCTGCACGAGGGCCGTCCGCACCCCTTCCTCGGCAACCGGGTGGTGTTCGACCCGGAGGACACCGTCCGGGTGGTGCGCGGGGAAGACGGGAACCCGGTCGGTTCCGCCGCGCACGGGTCGTTCGTCGCCGGGGTGCTGCTGAAGCAGGTGCCGCCCGAGGTCCGCGTCCGCGTGAAGGGGGTGATCGACGAGCAGAGCGGCGAACTCGAGGACCTCGCGGTCGCCAACGCCATCGACGAGCTGCGCGAGGAGGGCATCACGCTGATCAACCTCTCCTTCTCGGGCGCGACCTGGGAGGGCGAACCGCCGAAGGCGATCGAAGCGGCGTTGAGCAGGCTGCCCGCGGACTCGATCGTGGTCGCCTCCGCCGGGAACCGGGCGAGCAGGCAGCGGGTCTACCCGGCCGGGATCAAGTTCGCGCCCGCCGTACCCGGCAGCGCCGATCCCAGCCACGTCCAGGTGATCGCGGTCGGCTCGGCCGACGCGTCGCAGGACTCGGACAAGCCGCGCGTCACGGACTTCAGCAACTACGGGCCCTGGGTCTCGGCCTACGCGGACGGCGTGGACGTGCTCGGCCCGTACTTCCGGCCGGGCTACCCCACCGAGCCCGCCGGGTACAACGGGTTCGCGGTCTGGAGCGGGACGTCCTTCTCCGCCGCCATCGTGACCGGGCAGATCGCGGCGGTCATGACCAAGGGCGCGTCCGCGTTCGAGGCGGCCGGCGCGGTGCTGCACCCGGAGGGCGTCGAGGACCCGGTCACGGTGCGCGTCCAGGACCTGAACGGGGAGGCTCCCGTCCCGTACGTGGCGGGCGTGCGGGAACCGGGCGCCTAGAGACCGGCCCAGCCGGTGGTGACCGCCGTGCCGTCCGCGGCGGTCACCTTCACCCGGGTCGCTCCCCGCGGGAGCCCCGCCGCCGTGAACCAGCCTTCCGCGCCGATCGGGCGGACGTGCCGCTCGCCGGCCACCTCGACCACCGCGTCGCCCGTCGCGCCGGTGATCAGGCCGCGCAGGGAAACGCGGCCGTCCGCGTACTCCACCTGCAGCTCCACCGACACCCGCGCCGACTCGAACGACAGCAGCCGGACGTCTTCGCCGTCCGCGCGCACGGCGGCGGCGTCCGCGAGGTCCGAATCGAAGGCCAGCTCCGCCAGCTCGGCGTCGAGGTCGTGGGTGGACAGGGCCGCGCGGGCCTGGCGCAGCACCAGTTCCGGCACCGGGTCGGCTTCGGCCGCGGCCGCGCGCAGGACGTCCATGAGCTCGTCGTCGGTCATGCCCGGTCCTCCGTTCCGAGCCCGGCCGCGCCCGCTCGCTCGCGCAGGCGGCCCAGGCACCGCTGCCGCGTCGGGCCGATGCTGCCGATGGGCATGTCGAGGGCGGCCGACACCGCCGCGTACGACGGCGGGGGAGTGGCCATCAGCGCGCGCAGCAGCCGGCGGCAGTGCTCCGGCAGCGCGGCCAGCGCGCGCCAGAGCGTGGCGTCGCGTTCGTTCAGCAGCAGCGCCGCGTCGACCGCCTCGCCCGGCGCCGGTTCGCTCTGCCAGACGTGGTCGTCGGCCGGGCGTTCCCGCTCGACGCGGCGGAGCTGGCGCAGGCACTCGTGCCGGGTGGTGGTGCCCAGCCAGCCGGGCAGCCGCTCGGGATCCTTGATCCGGCCCAGGTTCTCGACCAGCTTCAGCCACACCGTCTGGACGACGTCGGCGGCGTCGGCTTCGGAAAGCCGGTAGGCGCGCGCGATCGACCAGAGCAGGCTCGCGTACCGCTCGACGAGCGCCTCCCAGGCGGCCTGGTCGCCGCGCGCGGCCGCCGAGAGCAGGGTCGTCGTGTCCACTTCGCCTCCCCTTGACCCGGTGAGCCTAGCCAAGAGCGGCCCTTCGGAGCGGTACGCCATCGGGGGACTCCTTCGTGTCTTTCCCCCCGTTCCTCCGATCCGGTGGGAGCGCGGGAAATACCTGAACCCCGAT
This sequence comes from Amycolatopsis eburnea, assembly GCF_003937945.1. Lineage (GTDB taxonomy): Bacteria > Actinomycetota > Actinomycetes > Mycobacteriales > Pseudonocardiaceae > Amycolatopsis > Amycolatopsis eburnea. The sequence goes on along the minus strand of NZ_RSEC01000048.1, from coordinate 267,012 downwards.
CGTGCGGGTGGTGGTGTTCGTGGTGCTCGTGTGGGGAACGGCGGCGTGCGGGCAGCCGGTGACCGGCCGGGCGGTCCCCGTCCCGGCGGGGGCGGGGGTGCCGGGCCGGGATCAGACCTTCTCGGACACCCGCTGGGTCGCCGGCGACGGCTGAGCCCGGTGCTGGGCGGCCACGACGGCGGCGAGCACGACCGCCGCGCCGAGCAGCTGCCACGGGGTCAGGCGCTGGCCGAGGACGAGCCAGCCGAGCAGGGTCGCGACGACCGGGCTCAGCAGGCCGAGGAACGTCACGTGCGTGGCCGGCATCGCGCGGATCCCGCGGAACCACAGTGCGTAGGCGAACGCGGCGCCGATCAGCGACAGGTAGGCGTAGCCCGCGATGTTCGCGCCGGACAGCGACGACGGCGGCGCGCCTTCGACGGCCAGCGCGACCGGCACGAGCACCAGCCCGCCCGCGACGAGCTGCCAGCCGGTCGTGGCCAGCAGGGGCGCGGGGGACGTCCAGCGCTTGCTGAGCACGACGCCGGTGGCCATCACGACCGCGCCGCCCGCCGCCGCGGCGACGCCGATCGCGTCGAGGCGGGCGTCGGACTGCAGCACCAGGAGGCTGACGCCGACGACCCCGGCGATGCCCGCGAGCACCGTCCGCGGCGTCGGGCGTTCGCCGAGCAGGCCGGTCGACAGGCCCGCGACGATCAGCGGCTGCAGCGCGCCGAGGGTGGCGGCGACCCCGCCGGGTAGGCGGTAGGCGGCGACGAACAGCAGCGCGAGGAACGCGCCGATGTTGAGCGTGCCGAGCACGAGCGCGCGCCACCACCAGTCGCCCTTCGGGAGACGGCGGGTGAGCGCGACGAGCAGCAGCCCGGCGGGCAGGGCCCGGACGACCGCGGCGAGCAGCGGGCGGTCCGGCGGCAGGAACTCGGTCGTGACGAGGTAGGTCGAGCCCCAGATCGCGGGCGCCAGCGCGGTGACGAGGAGCTGTTTGTTTAGCACTAAGGTAGTTTACCTCAGCGCTAAGGTAAATGGCCACTACTCACTTAGCGCTAAGGAATCGGCTACGCTGAGCCGATGGCCGACCACGTGGACCGGGTGCTGGAGCAGTGGCACGCGGAGCGTCCCGACCTCGACGTCTCCCCGATGGCGGTGATCGGCCGGCTCTCGCGGCTGAGCGCGCTGGTCGACGCGGAGCTGCGCCGCACGTTCGCCCGCCACGGGATCGACCGCGCGACCTTCGACGTCCTCGCGACCCTGCGCCGCAGCGGCCCGCCCTACCGGCTGACCCCGACCGAGCTGATGCGCTCGGCGATGGTGACGTCCGGCGCGATCACCCAGCGCCTCGACAAGATGGAGGCGCGCGGGCTGGTCGAGCGCACGCCGAACGAGTCGGACGGCCGGGGCGTCCGGGTGGCGCTCACCGAGGCGGGGAGCGAGCTGATCGACCGCGCGCTGCCGGAGCACGTCGAGAACGAGCACCGGATCCTGAGCGCGTTGAACCCCGGCGAGCGCGACGAACTCGCCGCGACGCTGCGCACGCTCCTGGAAAGCCTGGGCGGGTCCTAGGAGATCTGGCGGACGGGTTCGCCGTCGAGCAGGTAGTCCAGGTCGATGCGGCCGCCCGCCGCCGCGAGGATCGCGTCGATCGCCAGGTCCACGTCCAGCTTGCGGCCGTGCTGGTCGGCGTAGGCACGCATCAGGTTGCCGATGTGGCGTTCCGGGTTCCGCCACGACGGCCAGCGCAGCGACGCCTGCCGCGCCAGCTTCGTGAAGTCGGTCTGGCGCTCGGTCACCTCCAGCAGCCACTCGAGGTAGACGCGCATCGCGTGGAACGCCGTGTGCCCCGGGTTGGCCACCGGGCCGTGGCCCGGCACCAGGGTGCGCGGGCGGAACGTGTCCTGGAGCCAGTCGAGCGCGTCGAGCCAGCCCGGGATCGAGCCGTGGACCGCCACCGGGGTGTCGCCGATGACGACGAGGTCGCCGGTGAACAGCGTGCCCGAGCGGGGCTCGTGCACCACCAGGTCGCCCGCGGTGTGCGCGACACCGGGCACGGCGACCACGTCGGCCGCCGCGTCGCCGAGGTCGAGCCGCCGCCAGCCGGTGACCGGGTGGACCGCGTCCGGCTCGGGCGGTTCGAGGACGCCCCAGCGCGTGTACGTGAAGACGTTGCCGTACGTCTGCGGCCCGGCCTTGACCACGTCGAGGGCGGCCGGCGCGGCCAGCGCCGTCCCGCCGTCGCGCAGGGCGACGCCGAGGCCGTTGTGGTGCTCGCCGTGCGCGTGCGTGATGACGACCGTGAGCTCCCGGTCGCCGGCGTACTTCCGCACGTCACGCACCAGTTCCAGGGTCGCCTGCTCGGTGCCGCAGGTGTCGATCAGCACGACGCCGTCGCTGCCCTGGATCCACCCGCTGTTCGCGACGAACCACTCGGCGGGGCTCTTCACGTAGGCCACCACGCCCGGCTTCGCGTGCCGGAGCGGGACGATGTTCGATCTGACGGCCGGCATGCCTTCCCCTCCCTCATGCAGACGATGCGTTAACGACGGCGGCCTGGCCAGGTTGCGCCCGATCTCCGAAATGGCCGAGCCGTGACCTTTTTCGATCGGCCGCCCGGTCGAATAATTTTCAGGTTCGTGCTCTTGACAGTCGATCACGACCGTCCATACTGGTATATACCTTTATGGGAGGGTCCGGGGTAACACGAGGGGGGCTTCGCGCTCGTGGGCCGACGGAAGGTCTGAGGGGTCCTTCCGTCGGCCGCGCGAAGACCGGTCACCGGCAGTTGACACAGATACTGGTACGAACCAGTATGACTCCTGCCGTCCGGGAGGAGAAACATGGCGGGGGCACACGTCCGGATCGACAACCGGCTGATCCACGGGCAGGTCACCGTCGCCTGGACCCGCCGGCTCGGCGTGCGCCGCCTGCTGGTCTGCAACGACGACGTCGCCGCCGACGAGCTGCAGCAGGTGCTGCTGCCGCAGGCCGCCCGCGGGCTGCCCACCGCCGTGCTGTCGGTGGCCGCGGCGCTCACCGTCCCGCTCGACGGGGATGTCATGATCATCGCGAAGGATCCCGAGGACGCCTTCCGCCTCGTCGAGGGCGGGCTGCGGCCCGGGGTCGTCAACGTCGGCAACGTCGCGCCCCGCCCGGGCACCGCGTACACCATGGTCACCCGCTCGATCGCGGTCACCCCGGACGAAGCGGGCGGCTACCGCAAGCTCGCCGCCGGGGTACCGCTGGTCACGCAGCTGATGCCGCAGGACAAGCCCGCCGAATTCGTCCCACTGCTCGACCGGAAAGGGCTCTAGCCCCGCATGCTCGTCGCGCTGGCCCTGACCGTCTGGGCGATCTACTGCACCTACGACGGGCTCGGCCCGTTCCTCATCTACGCCCAGCGCCCGCTGATCGCCGGCTCGGTGGCCGGGCTGATCACCGGCAACCCGCTGCTCGGCCTGCTGATCGGCGCGACGCTGGAGCTCGCCGCCCTCGGCGTCTACACCTACGGCGGCGCGACCATCCCGGACTACCAGACCGGCGCGATCGTCGGCACCGCGCTGGCCGCGGGCGCCGCCGGCGGGACGTCCGCGCAGGTCGCCGTCGGGATCGGCGTCGGGCTGCCGGCCGCGATCCTGCTCTCGGCACTGGACCCGGTCGGCAAGATGGTGACCACCGCGCTGGTGCACCGGGCCGACGCGTACGCCGCCGACGGCAACGCCCGCGGCCTGGCCACGATCCACTGGGTCAGCCTGGTCCCGTGGGTCGCGGTGCGCGCGATCCCGACGTTCCTCGCCGCGCTCGCCGCGTCCGGCGGCCTGGTCAAGGACATCACCGCGAGCATCCCGGCCGGGTTCGTGCAGGGCATGACGCTCGCCGGGTCGCTGTTGCCGGCGGTCGGCTTCGCGCTGCTGCTCGGCATGATGGAACTGTCGCGGTACTGGTACCTGCTGCTGATCGGCTTCGTCGGGTACGCCTACCTGAAGCTGCCGGTGCTGGGGATCGCGCTGGTCGGCGTCGCGGTCGCGATGCTGTTCGTGACGCTCAAGCGCGACGAACCGGCCATCGCCGTGCCCGAGGCCGAGCCCGCCGGGGAGGCCACCGCCGACCCCCGGCTGACCAAGCAGGACCTGCGCCGGGTGTTCCGCCGCTACTTCTGGTCGAGCCAGATCTCCTGGAACTACGAGCGGATGCAGGCGCTCGGCTTCGCGTACTCGATGGAACCGGTGCTGCGCCGGCTGTACCCCGACAAGGCCGACTACGCCGCCGGCCTGCAGCGGCACCTGCAGTTCTTCAACACCTCGGTGCTCATCGGCGGCCCGCTGATCCTCGGCTCCAGCGTCGCACTCGAAGAGGCCGGGACGCCGAAGTCGGCGGCGAGCACCAAGGTCGCGCTGATGGGGCCGCTGGCCGGCATCGGCGACACCGTCGTCTTCGCGCTGTACAACAGCATCGTCTTCACCATGGGCGCGTCGTGGGCACTGCAGGGCAACTGGCTCGGCCCCGCGTTCGCCGCCGTCATGGTGCTCGTGCCGTACGCGCTGGTGCGGCGCTGGCAGTTCGGGTTCGCCTACCGCGAGGGGAAGCGGCTGGCCGGGCACCTCGCCGCGGGCGCGCTGGCGCGCGTCGCGCAGGGGGCGACCGTGCTCGGGTTCGTCGTGCTCGGCGGGTTCATCCCGTCGATCGTCAAGGTCGTCACCACGCTGACCTACCGGCAGACCACCACGGTCCAGGGGCAGGCGGTGACCCAGTCGGTGGCGATCCAGGACCGGCTCGACGAGCTGCTGCCGTTCCTGCTGCCGGTGCTGGTCACGGCCGGGGTGTACCTGCTGACGGCCAAGGCCCGGCTGCGGCCGGTCTGGGTCATCGGCATCGTCGTCGTCGCCGGGGTCGTCCTGGGGTGGCTCGGCTGGTTCGCGCCGTCGGCCCCGGCGAAGAGTTAGGGGGAACCGCCATGTCCGTCCCGATCATCCTGGCCGGTCACGGCCGGCTGCCCTCCGGCGTCGGCGAGGCCGCCGAAATGATCCTCGGCCCGCAGTCGCGGCTGAAGGTCTGCGAGCTGAGCCCGCGCGACAGCCCGGAGGAGTTCGGCGCCCGCGTGCTCGCGCTGGCCGGCGACGCCGAGGGCGTGCTCGTGCTCGCCGACCTGCACGGCGGCTCGCCCTTCAACGCCGTCCGCAAGCTCGCGGCCGGGCACCCGCGCCTGCAGCTCGTGTCGGGGCTGAACCTGCCGATGCTGCTGGAGGTCCTGCTGCACACCACCGGCGACGTCGCCGAGCTCGCCGGCGTGGCCCGCGCCGCCGGCCGCGACGGCGTGGTCGACGTCCTGGAATCGACCTGGTGACCGCCGCCCTCCTGCTCGCCGCGCAAGACGTCCGGATCACCCCGGAACCCGGGCACCCGCTCGGCGGCTACCTGGCCCGGCACGGCGTCGCGACCGGCACGCACGACGAGCTCGAAGCGTCGCTGATCTGGCTGTCCACCGAGGACGACCCGGGCGTGGTCTGGCTGGCGCTGGACGCGCTCGCGGTCGACGCCGGCCTCACCCGGACACTGGCCGACGCGGTCGGCGCGGCGGTGGGTGTCGACCCGGGACGCGTGCTCGTCTGCGCGTCGCACACGCATTCCGGGCCCGAGGGCTGGACCGGCCCGCTGCACCCCGGCCTGCCGGGCGAGCGCGACGCCGGGCTGGTCGGCCGGATGGCGGAGAAGGTCACCGGGGCCGCGCTGCGGCTGCGCGCCTGCCGCTCCCGGGTCCGGGCGCGCTGGCACGCGGGCTCGACCGAAGCCGTCGGCGGCAACCGCTACCGGCCGGACGGCCCGCACGACACGTCGTTCGGGGTGCTGGAGCTGAGCCGCGACGACGGCACCCCGGCGGCGCTGCTGTTCGACTACGCCAGCCACCCGACCGTCCTCGGCCCGGACAACCTGGCCTGGTCGGCGGACTGGCCGGGCGCGACCCGAAGAGAGCTGGCGACGCTGACCGGCCGGCCGGTTTCGGCGTTCCTGCAGGGCGCGGCGGGCGACGCCAGCTCCCGCTTCGTCCGCCGCGGCCGCGACCACGCCGAGGTCCGTACCCTGGGCGGCCACCTGGCGACGTCGATCGCCCGCACGCTGGCGGCGGCGTCGGCGATCGGCGCGAGCGGCCCGGTCCGGCTGACGCGCTCCTCGCTGCACCTGCCCTACCGCGACGTGCCATCGATCGAGGACAGCCTGGAGCTGCGCGAATCGGCGGAGGTCGAGTGGCAGCACGAGCTGGCCCGCCACGGCGAGGACCACCCGGCGGTCCGGATCGCGCAAACGCGGTACGAGGGCTGCGCGATGCTCGCCGCGATGGCGGCCGCCGACCGCCCGACGGGGTGCGCCGAGGTCCCGGTCAGCGTCGTCTCACTGGGGGACATCGCGTGGCTGCACACGCCGTTCGAGCTGTTCGCGTCGCTGGGGCTGCGGATCCGGCGGGGGAGCCCGTTCCGGCACACGCGGGTGATCGGCTACACCGACGGTTATCTGGGGTACCTGCCCGACGCCGAGGGGCACCGGGACGGGATCTACGAGTCGTACGTGACGTTGTTCGGGCCGGACGCCGCCGATGTGCTGGTGGAGCACTGCCTGAAGGTGCTGCGGGCGCACCAGCTGAGCCCCGCTTAGGCCCGGCCTCAAACGCCCCAATGTGGCGTTGGTTGCGTCCAACGCACCGAACGCCACATTGGGTGCGTTGGACGCACCGAACGCCACATTGGGGTACTTCGGGCGCGCCGGGTCAGCCGGCCGGGCTGCGCCGCGCCTGCGTGAAGACCGTGTAGCGGTCCGCGCGGTACAGCGAGCGGCCCGCTTCGATGACGCCGCCGCTCTGGTCGTGCAGCGTGCCTTCGATGATCAGGCACGGCTGGGTCGCCTCGATGCCGAGCAGGGCCGCGTCGCCGGGGCTCGGGAGTACCGCCGAGATCGCCGTGTCGTTCCACTCCGCGCGGACGTCCCAGCGCTCCTCGATCGTGCGGTGCAGGGATTCGGTTTCCCAGTCGAACAGGTCGATGCCCGGGAACCGGTCGACCGACAGGTTGGTGCGCTCGACGGCGAACGGCTCGTCTTCGACGTAGCGGAGCCGCTCGAGCCGGAACACCCGCGCGCCCGGGGGGACGTTGAGGCGGCCGGCGATGCGCTGGTTGGCGCTCTCCACCTCGGCGTGCAGCACCTTCGTCCTGGGGACGACGCCGCGGGCCTTCATGTCCTCGGTGAACGAGGTCAGCATGTCGATGTGCGCCGCCTGGCGTTCCGCGGTGAAGGTCGCGGTGCCGTGCTGGCGGTACAGGACACCGTCCGCGACCAGGCGGTTGATCTCCTGCCGGACCGTGCCGCGGGCGACGTGGAAGTGCTCGGCGAGGAACCGCTCCGACGGCATCAGCCGGCCGGGGCCCGCCTCCGTCGCGACGGTTTCGAGGATTTCGCGGAGCTGGTCGCCCTTCGGCCGCCCCGGCTGCAGCGCGTCCGGGAGGCGCAGATCGCTCGCGGGGACGTGTTTCGGACGGGGCATGCCCTCAGTATGTCGCGCCGGGGGCGGCCGCGTGCCTTCGGTCAGCCCGTGGCGCGCCCGGCCAGTGTCGCCAGGAAGGCCGCGGCCGAGGCTTCGCCGGTGACGTGCCCGACCGCGCGGTACAGCGAACGCGCCTCCCGGGCCGTCCCCTCGGCGAGCGTCGAGCGGCCCGCCGCGGCCTCGACCGCCGCCAGCCCCAGCAGCGCCTCCGCCTCGACGACGCGGAAGCCGCCCGCCCGCGCCGCGTCGAGGGCCGCCCGCGCGTGTTCTCCGGCCTCGCCGGCGCGGCCGCCCGCGGCGAGCACCCGGGCCAGCGTCGCCGCCGCTTCCGCCAGCTGGCCGCGCAGGCCGGACTCCGCCGTCAGCTCCCGGGCCTCACGCAGGACGCGCTCCGCCGCGGCCAGGTCGCCCCGGCCTTCCTCGGCCCGGCCCAGCGCGATCAACGCGGCCGCCTCGACCTGCCGGTCGCCGTCGCGGCGGACGGATTCGAGGGCCGTTTCGGCCGTCCGCGCCGCCGAGTCGTGGTCGCCGCGGGCGATCTGCAGGGCGCTCACCGCGTTCAGCACCGTCGCTTCGCCGAAGCTCGTGCCGAGGTCGCGGAACGCCGCCAACGCCTGGTCGAGGACCTCGCCCGCTTCGGCCAGCCGTCCGGTGGCCAGCAGCACCCAGCCGAGGTCGGCGAGGTTCGCCGCTTCCCAGAACGCCAGGTCCTCCTTGCGGGCCAGCGCGATCGCCTCGACCAGGCAGTCCTCCGCCTGCTCCAGGCGGCCCAGCTGGCGGTAGTGGCAGCTCAGCGAGTTCAGCGCGAGCGCTTCGCCCGAGCGGTTGGCCAGTTCGCGGAACAGCTGGATCGCGCGACGGCTGTGTTCGACGGCCTCCGACAGCCGGCCGGTCCACTCCAGCATCGAGCCCAGGTTCGCGACGGCCGTCGCCTCGCACTCGCGCCAGCCGCACGCCCGGCTGGCCAGCACCGCCTTCTCCGAATGCCGGATGCCCGCTTCGTGCTGGCCTTCGCGGAAGTACGCACCGCCGATGGACAGGTGGACCAGCGCCTCGGCCGGCTGGGCGCCGTGGTCGCGGGCCGCGCGCAGGACGATCGGGGCCAGCTCCAGCCACTCCGCACGGCGGCCGTGGTCGTGGAAGAACCGCCGCAGCGCGTCGGCCAGGTACCACGCGCCGGGGTACGGCCCGCGCGTCGCGGCCTGCCGCAGCGCCGCCGAGAGGTTCGGGACTTCGACGTCCAGCCAGGCCACGGCGGCCGCGGCGTCGGCGAACGCGATCGGGCTCGGCGCCGCCGGGGCGTCCTCGCGGGGCAGCGAGACGATCCGGGCGCCGAGCAGCGCGACCGCGGCGTCGGCCGCCGCGCAGTAGCCGGTGAACAACCGCTCCCACGCCCCTTCGCGGGCGGCTTCGTCCTCCTCGGCCCGGACGCACTGCTCGGCGTAGCGGCGGGCGAGGTCGTGGAACCGGTAGCGGCGGGGTGCGTGCGCCTCCAGGAGGTTCGCCGCGGCCAGCCCGCGGATCCGCCGCGCCGCCTCCTCGGGCGGCACGTCCAGCAGCGCGGCCACGGCGATCGGCGTGAAGTCGGCGCCCGGCACCAGCGCGAGCAGCCGGAACGTCTGCCGCAGCCCGGCGGGCAGCGCCTGGTAGGACACCGAAAACGCCTTGGCGACGGCGCTTTCCTCGGCGCCGTCGAAGCCGAGCTGGGCCAGCGGGTCGCCGCGCAGCTCGTCGACCAGCTCGCCGATGCTGGCCACGCCGGTGTTCGCCGCGGCGATCCGCAGCGCCAGCGGGTGGTGGCCGCAGAGCCGGGCCAGCTCGGCCGCGGCCTCGGGCTCGGCGCTGGTCCGGTCGCCGAGCAACGCGGTCAGCAGCGCCCGCGAGTCGTCTTCGCGCAGCTGCGCCAGGCCCAGCGACCGCGCGCCGGTGCGGGCGACCAGCTCGTCGAGCCGGTGGCGGCTGGTCACCAGCACCCGGCCCGACGACGGCAGCAGCGGCAGCACCTGCGCGGCGTCGCGGGCGTTGTCCAGCACCACGAGCGCCTGCCGGTCGGCCAGCAGCGAGCGGTAGAGCTTGCTCTGGTCGTCCACGCCCGGCGGCACGTCCCGCAGGTCGACGCCGAGGGTGCGCAGCAGCTGCGCGAGCGCGGCGGCCGGGGTGAGCGGCTCGTCGTCGGCGTCGAACCCGCGCAGGTTCACGTAGAGCTGGCCGTCCGGGTAGCGCGCCCGCGCGGTGTGGGCCCAGTGCACGGCCAGCGCGGTCTTGCCCACGCCCGCGGTGCCGGTGATCACCCAGACGTCGCCGGGCTCGTCGAGCGTGGCCAGTTCCGGGGCGCGGCCGGCGAACCCGCGGACGTCCAGCGGCAGCTCGGCCGGCCGCGGCGCGACCGGGGCCGCGACGGGCGCCGGCGCCGGCTCGCCTTCGCCGCGCAGGATCCGCAGCCGCAGGTCCTGCAGCGCCTGGCCGGGCTCGATGCCGAGCTCGTCGACGAGCAGGTCGTGCGCCCGCGTGTACGTCTCCAGCGCTTCCGGCGTGCGGCCGCAGCGGTGCAGCGCGAGCATCAGCGCGGCGCGCAGCCGTTCGCGGAACGGGTGCTCCTCGACGAGCTGCCGCAGCTCGCCGACCACGTCGGCGTGCCGTCCCGAAGCCAGCTCCTGCTCGTAGAGCTCCTCCAGCACGACGAGCCGGCGTTCGGCCAGTGCCGGGCCTTCGTGCTCGGCCAGCGCTTCGCTCACACCGCCGAGCGGGGTGCCCTCCCACAACGCGAGCGCGGCGCGCAGGTGCGCGACGGCGTCGGCCCCGGTGGTGGCCCTGGCCTGGGCGACCTCGTCGTCGAACACGTCGAGGTCCCGCTCGCCGGGACCGACCTCGATGACGTAGCCGGGCGCGCGCCGCACGATGACGTCGCGGCCGAGGAGCTTCCGCAGCTCCGAGATGTGCACCTGGAGCCGCCCGCGCACGCTCGGCGGCGCGTTCTCGCCCCAGGTCAGGTCGATGAGGCGGTCTTCGGTGACCACGCGGTTCGGGTTGAGCAGGAGCGCGGCCAGCACGGACGTCTGTTTCTGGCCACCGGGCCGGAAAGCACCCGTTTCGCCGAGGACCGTGACCGGCCCGAGCAGGCGGTAGCGCACGTGTTGCCCCCAGAAGGCGGACCGAAGCGGAACGGAAGTGCTGTGGTCGACCCTAACCGCGGGCACGTCGGAAGGGAGGCCACGGGTGGACACCGATGATCCGGAGCGCTTGCTGTTCGTCTGTTTCCCGGACGCCGGTGAAGCCGCCGGCCGCTACCGGGCCTGGCGCGACCCGAGGATCGCGGTGCACGTCGTCGAGCTGCCCGGGCGGGGCGAGCGCCGCGACGAGCACCCGTACCGGGACATGTGGCTGCTCGTCGAGTCGCTGTCCGCGGAGCTGGCCGGGGTGCTCGCCGGACCGCACGTGCTGTTCGGCGCGGGCCTCGGCGCGCTGGTCGCCTACCGGCTGGCGCAGCGGCGCGTGGCCGCGGGACTGGGGGTCCCGCGGGCACTCGTCGTCGCGCACCAGGCCCCGCCGGACCGGGCCGCCCGCGTGGTGCCCGAGCAGGCGGAACGCGCCGACGTGAGCCTGCTGGTGAGCGACGCGCACGTGCCGGCGGCGCCGCCGCTGCCGTGCCCGATCCGCGGGTTCGGCGAGCCGCACGTGATGGCGGGCTGGGGCGAGCACACCAGCGCCGGGTTCGTGCTGATCCCGGCGCGGGCCCAGGACAGCGCCGCGCTGCTGCGCGACGCCGTCCTGCGCTCGGCCTACCTGATCTCCGCCTTGGCCGTGCAGGGGCTCTCGCCGCCGTCGAACGCGACCGAGGCGTAGCTCGGGGCGTCCTGCGGGACCTTGACGTCGTCGGGCAGGCGCACGCTGAGCTTCGTGCCCGCCGTGCCGGTGTACGTGCCGCGGTAGACGGACGTGGTGGTGCCCGCGTCGGCGTAGGCGACGTCGAGGACGAACGTCGCCGAGTCGCCGATGTACGGCCCGCCGCCGATGGTGGCGATCGACGGGTGGTACTCGGTCGGGCCCGCGAGCTGGTAGGTGACCGAGACGGTGCCGCGGAACAGGCCCGCGGTGCAGCTCGCCGCCACCGTCTGGGCCCCGGTTCCGGCCGCTTCGGCGGGGGGTGCGAGGACGACCGCCCCCAGGACGGCCGTGCCGATGACGGCCTGGATTGCACCGGCTTTCATGGTGACTCCTCTTGCGTTCGGGGTGTGGCCGATGGTGCCGGAGGCGACTTCCAAACCACTTCCTTCACCGCTCCCGGCAAACGTATAAGCGCTGTTATGATTTGCGCGTGCTTCGCGCTCTCGCCGACATCACCCCGCTGCGCTCGTCGCCCGCCTTCCGCCGGCTCTGGCTGGGACGCGTGTTCTCCGGCTTCGGTGGCCAGATGACGCTGGTCGCCGTGATGTTCCAGGTCTGGGACCAGACCGGGAGCACCGCGTGGACCGGCGCCGTCGGGCTCGCGCAGGCCCTGCCGGTCATCGTGTTCGGCCTCTTCGCCGGGACGCTCGTGGACCGCGTCGACCGGCGGAAGTTCGCCCTCGTCATGACGGCCGGGCAGGCCGCGTGCTCGGTGCTGCTGGCCGTGCAGGGGTTCGTCGGCGGTGTGCCGGTGCTCGTCGTGCTGGGGCTGGTGGCCGTCCAGTCGTGCTTCGTCGCGGGCGGCGGGCCGGCCGGGCGCACGTTCATCCCCCGGCTGCTGCCGCCGGAGCAACTGCCCGCCGGGCTCGCGCTGAACCGGATCGCCTTCCAGGGCGCCATGCTGCTCGGCCCGGCGCTCGGCGGCCTGCTGCTGGGCTGGCTCGGCGTCGGCGGCTGCTACGTCGTCGACGCGCTCACCTTCGGCCTGGCGTTCTACGGCGTCTTCGGCCTGCCGGCCATGCGGCCCGACGGCGAGGGGTCGCGGCCGGGCCTGCGCGGCGTGCTCGACGGGCTGGCGTTCCTGGTGCGGACCCCGGTCGTGCGCGGGGCGTTGCTGACCGACCTCGCCGCGACCGTCCTGTCCATGCCGATCAGCCTGTTCCCGCTGGTCAACGAGGAGCACTTCGGCGGTGACCCGCGCACGCTGGGCTTGTTCCTCTCGGCCATCGCGGTCGGCGGCGTGGCGGCGTCGGTGTTCTCGGGGGCGTTCACCCGGCTGCCACGGCCGGGTCTGGTGATGCTCGCGGGGTCGGCCGCGTGGGGCGTCGCGCTGACGGTGTTCGGGCTGGCGCCGAGTCCGTGGCTCGGGCTGGCGTGCCTGGCGCTGGCGGGCGCGGCGGACACGGTGTCGGTGGTTTCGCGCGGGGCGCTGGTCCAGCTCAACACCCCGGACGCGCTGCTCGGCCGGGTCGCGGCGGCGGAGCAGATCGTCGGCCAGGCGGGCCCGGACATCGGCAACCTGCGCGGCGGCCTGGTGGCGGGCGCGACATCGGGAACGTTCGCACTCGTCAGCGGCGGCCTCCTCTGCGTGGCGGCGGTGGTGGCCGTCGGGGCGGGAACTCCGGGGCTGCGGCGGTTCGCGGTCAGGGGAACTTCAATGACAGCACGTCCGGGATCGTGACCACGCTTCGGTCCTGTTTTCCCCTCTTTCGCCGTTCGCGATTTACGCCTTCGGAGCAGTGCCGGTGACGATCGGACGTCCCAGTGCGCTCGGCCGGATGGCGCAGGACGATCACGCTGTGTGCGAGCTCCTCGTTGGTTTGTTTCCGCGCGTGATCATCGCGCCCGCAATTCTCGGCAACGTGTTTGCGGGCGCGGAAATCGTCATCTACAGTCCGGCGAATCACGGCTCAACCGCCGGATTCCACGTGCAGAAGGATTCTTTTCCGAGGAGTGCCATGCCCAGACGCGCCTCGACCCGCCGGTTCGCCGTCCTCGCCGTCGCCGCCGCCCTGCTGCTGAGCGGGTGTAGCCAGATCGGCGGGACCAAGACCGGTGGCGGCGTCGAAAAACCGGCCATCCGGGTCGCGATCCTCACCACCGTCGACCTCGCCACCCTGTGGCTGGCGCAGGAAGGCGGCTACTTCAAGGCCGAGGGCCTCGAGGTGCAGACCGACATCGGCGCCAGCGGCCAGGACACGCTGACCCGCATGGTGGAGGGCAAGGACGACCTCGCGCTGTCCACCTACACCCTGTTCTTCCTGGCGAAGAGCAGCGGCACCGCCGACCTGAAGCTGATCGCCGACGCCACGTCCGCGAGCCCGCGCAGCAACGAGGTCGTCACCGTGCCCAGCTCGCCGGTGAAGACCATCGCCGACCTGAGCGGCAAGCGGATCGCGATCAGCTCGAAGAACGCGGCGTCCGATGTGCTGACCCAGTCGGTGATGCGCGACCACGGCATCGACAGCACCAAGGTGACGTGGGTCCCGATGCCGCTGCCGGAGATGGGCGCCGCGCTGGCGCAGGGCCGGGTGGACGCGGCCTACCAGCCGGAGCCGTTCCTGACGCAGTCCGCCAAGACGGCCGGCGCGTACCCGGTGATCGACGCGGCGAGCGGCAGCACGCAGGCGTTTCCGTTGACCGGCTACGGCGCCACCGCCCAGTGGGCCCGCGACCACCCGAAGACGCTGGCCGCGTTCCAGCGCGCGATGCTCAACGCCACGCGCGCCGCGGTGGACCGCGCCCGGGTGGAGCCGCTGGTCGTCCGCAACGCCAAGGTGGACCAGGACATCGCGAGCCTGATGGTGATGCCGGCGTTCGGGTCCACATTGGACGCACGCCGGATCCAGCGGGTGCCGGACCTGTTGCAGCAGCTGGGTGTGGTGCAGACGAAGATCGACGCGTCTTCGATGATCGCGCCGCAGGCCAGTACCGGCTGACACCGGGGCTCGGGAAGGGCGGGTGCGCTGCGGCGTGCCCGCCCTTCGGCATGCCCCGGCGGCGATGTCATGAAAGGGTCGTTCATGGCGTCTGGCGCCATGAACGACCCTTTCATGACATCCCTGCGGCGCCGGGCAGACCGCGGCCAGGCACGCCACAGCGACTTCGCCACCCCTCCACCCGGTACCGAATCCCGGTAAGCGCGCGCTTTGGGAAAATTCCCGGACCGCCCGGTTTCGGTGGTTCGCACCTTGACTTCACCGCCGCCGACCTCCACCCTCTTCATACCGACCGCGCGGTACGGCCTGGTCCACATGGTGAGACAAGGAGAGTCGACGATGACCCTTCCCGGCGAGGACCTGCTCGTGGTCGACGGCCTCACCGTGCGCTTCGGCGGTCTCACGGCGTTGCGCGACGTCCGGCTGAGCGTCGGCGCCGGCACCGTCGTCGGCGTGATCGGGCCCAACGGCGCGGGCAAGACCACACTCTTCAACGTCGTCTGCGGGTTCGTCCGGCCCCAGTCGGGGCGCGTGCTGTGGCGCGGGGAGCCGCTGGTGCGGCACCGCCCGGAACACCTCGCCGGGCTCGGGATCGTGCGGACGCTGCAGGGGCTCGGGCTGTTCCCGGGCTTGACCGTGCTGGAAAACGTGATGGCAGGCGCCGGGCGGCACGCCCGCACCGGGGTGCTGCCGGCTCTCGTCGGAGCCGGGCGGTCCGCGCGCGACGAAGCCGACCTCGCCGGGCGGGCGCGAGCCACCCTCGGGGAGCTGGGGATCGCCGACCTCGCCGACCGGCTGCCCGGCGTGCTGCCTTACGGGGTGCGGAAACGCGTCGCACTGGCGAGAGCGCTCGTCGCGGAACCCGACCTGCTCCTGCTCGACGAACCCGCGAGCGGCCTGTCGTCCGCCGAACTCGACGAGCTGGCGACGCTGATCCTGTCGCTGCGGCGGGACATGGCGGTCGTGCTCGTCGAACACCACATGGACCTGGTCATGCAGGTGTGCGACCGCGTCGTCGTGCTGAACTTCGGCGAGGTGATCGCGGCGGGTACGCCGGCCGAGATCCAGGCCGACCCCCGCGTGGCCGAGGCCTACCTCGGCGACCCCGCCGAGGAGGCACCGAGTGCTTGAGATCGACGAGCTTTCCGTTTCCTACGGCGCCGTCCGGGCGCTCGACGGTGTCGGGATCACCGTCGAACGCGGCGGGATCACCGCCGTGCTCGGGGCGAACGGGGCCGGCAAGACCACGTTGCTGCGCACGATCAGCGGCCTGCAGCCCGCCCGCGCCGGCCGGATCTCCTGGGACGGCGCGGAACTCACCGGGCGGGCGCCGGACCGGATCGCGCGCGGCGGGGTCGCGCACGTGCCCGAAGGCGGCGGCGTGATCACCGAGCTGACCGTCGACGAGAACCTCCGGCTGGGCGCGCTGTGGCGACGTGACCGCGCCGATCGCGCCGCCGCGCGCAAGGAGGTCTACGAGCTTTTCCCGCCGCTGGAGGAACGTTCGGCGAAACCCGCGTCGACGCTGTCCGGCGGCGAACGGCAGATGCTCGCCATCGGCCGCGCGCTGATGAGCCGGCCCGGCCTGCTGCTGCTGGACGAGCCGTCGCTGGGGCTCGCGCCGCTGATCACCGCGCGGATCATGGGAATCCTGCGGGACCTGCGGGCTTCGACCGGGCTGACCGTCGTGCTCGTCGAGCAGAACGCGCACAGCGCGCTGTCCATCGCCGACCGCGGCTACGTCCTCGCGCTCGGCAAGGTCGTCGCCGTCGACACCGCGGCGGAACTGCTGGCCGACGACGGCCTGCGCCACGCCTACCTCGGCTTCTGAGGCGTCCAAACGGAGGTGAACGGTCCGGCATGCAAGACTTCTTCGACCTGACCCTCGGCGGGATCTCGGCCGGCGCGGTGTACGCGGCGCTCGGGCTCGCCCTGGTCATCATCTACCGGGCCACCCGGGTGGTGAACTTCGCGCAGCCCGCCCTCGCGCTGATCTCGACGTACCTCGCGTACTCGGTGACCAAGGCGACCGGCAGCTACTGGCTCGGCTTCGCCGTCGCGATCGTCGCGGGGACCGTGCTGGGCGTCGCGACCGAACGGCTGCTGATCCGGCCGCTGCGGCACCGCTCCGAGCTGAGCTCGATCATCGTCACGCTCGGGCTTTTGCTGGTCCTGCAGGCGATCGCGGGCATGATCTGGTCCAACGAGCCGCTGGCGTTCCCGTACGCCTTCGACTTCCGCGGCCGGTTCTCCGCCAACGACCTGTTCGTCGTGCTGATCGTGCTCGCCATCGCCGCGCTCGTGCTCGTCGTGTTCAAGTACACGCCGCTGGGCCTGCGGATGCGCGCGGCGGCGTTCGCGCCGGACGTCGCCCGCACCCTCGGCGTGCGGGTCGGGCTGATGCTCACCGTCGGCTGGGGGATGGCCGCGGCCGTCGGCTCGCTGGCCGGGTTGCTGGCCACGCCACCGTTCCTGTTCCCGAACGTGCTGGACGGCGTCTTCGTCTACGCGCTCACCGCGGCGGTGCTCGGCGGTCTCGACAACCCCTTGGGCACCATCGCCGGCGGGTTCGTCCTCGGCGTCGGACTGTCCTATGTGTCCGGCTACTTCGGACCGGAGATGGTCACCCTCGCCGCGCTGGCGATCCTGGTGATCGTGCTTTCCGTGCGCCCGAGCGGGTTGTTCGGCCGCGCGAAGGCGAGGCGGGTATGAGCGTGCGCACCAGCCTGCCGCGAACCACCGTGACAGCACCGGAAAAGAAGCGCGTGCTGCCGCCGCTGGTCCGCCACGTCCTCTTCGCGCTGGCGGCCTTCGCCGTCGTCGTCGTGCTGACGCTGGTGACGGACGAGTTCACCAACCTGCGCATCGCGACGATCGGCTACTACCTGATCGCCGTGGCCGGGCTGACGTTGCTGACCGGCCTCACCGGCCAGGTGTCGCTGGGCCACGGCGCGTTCATGTTCATCGGCGCGTACACGGTGGCGCTGCTGGTGAACAAGGTGCCGTCGTTCCCGCTGTGGGCCGACCTGCTGCTCGCCTCGGCCGCGGGTGGGCTCGCCGGGCTGCTGGCCGGCGCGGCCGCGGCCCGGCTGCGCGGGCCGTACCTCGCCGGGGCGACGCTCGCGCTGGCCGTCGGCCTGCCCGCGCTGACCCGCAAGTTCCCGGACTTCCTGGGCGGCAGCAACGGGTTGAGCTTCACCGTCCACAGCAGACCGTCCGCTGTGGTCGGGGTGGTTCCGGAACTGCGGTGGCAGACCTGGATCGTCTGGCTCAGCGTGCTCATCGCGCTGGTGCTGGTGGTCAACATCGTGCGCGGGCGGCTCGGGCGCGACTTCCGCGCGGTCCGCGACGACGAGGTCGCCGCGTCGCTGAGCGGGATCGCCGTCGGGCGCACGAAGATCCTCGCGTTCCTGGTCAGCGCGGTGTGCGGTGGCCTGGCCGGTGGCCTGCAGGCGTTCCTGCTCGGCACCGCCGCGCCGGGGTCGTTCACGCCCGCGTTGTCGCTGAGCCTGCTGGCGGCCGTGGTGCTGGGCGGGCTCGGGTCCCTGTTGGGCGCGCTGTGGGGCGCGGTCGCGCTCGTGTACTTCCAGGCGTGGTCCGAGGACCTCGCCGACGTCCTGCACCTGAACACCGACGTGGCCAACAACCTCCCGCTCGCGGTGTACGGCGTGATCCTCATCGTCGTCGTGCTCGCTTTCCCGCGCGGCATCCAGGGCGGTTTCCAGCGGCTCCGAACACTTCTCCGCAAGCCCGCCGAACAGAAGGAGAACCATGGGATTCACTAGGTACGGCGCGGGTTTCCTCGCCCTGGCCTTGGCGCTGACCGCGTGCGGCGGCGCGGGGGAGAGCGACGGCGGCGGTCAGCAGGCCGCGGACTCCGCCGTCGGCGTCACCAAGGACACCGTCGTGATCGGCACCCACCAGCCGCTCACCGGACCGGCCGCGCCGGGGTACAGCAAGATCTCTGTCGGCGCCCGCGCGGTGTACCAGGCGATCAACGACGGCGGCGGGATCAACGGGCGGAAGATCGATTACAAGGTCGAGGACGACGGCTACAACCCGACGAAGACCGTCGAAGTCGTGAAGAAACTCGTGTTGCAGGACAAGGTGTTCGCGATCGTCGGCGGGCTGGGCACGCCGACACACTCCAAGGTCGTCGACTACCTCACCGGCGAAGGCGTGCCGGACCTGCTGGTGTCGTCGGGCGCGCTCGCCTGGGACAACCCGCAGAAGGCGCCGATGACCTTCGGGTACCAGGTGGACTACACGCGCGAGGGCAAGATCCAGGGCAAGTACATCAAGGACACCTTCGCAGGCAAGAAGATCGGCTACTTCACGCAGAACGACGACGTCGGCCGCGACACGCAGGCCGGGCTGGACCAGTTCGTCAAGGACCAGACCGTCGTCCGGCAGGGCTACGACAGCGCGAACACCGACGTCACGCCGCAGCTGTCCGCGCTGAAGGCGGCCGGCGCGGAGGTCGTCGTCTGCGCGTGCATCCCGGCGTTCACCGCGCTGGCGATCTTGGCCGCGGCGAAGATCGGCTACAAGCCGCAGTTCGTGGTCAGCAGCATCGGCGCCGACCCGGCGACGCTGTCCGGGCTGCTGCAGGACTTCGCCAAGCGCGGCGGCGCCAGCGTGTCCAGCGGGCAGCTGCTGGCCGGCCTGATCGGCACCGGCTACCTGCCGGACGTCGCGCAGGCGGCGGACCCGTGGGTCGCCTACTTCAAGGGCGTCCACGACAAGTACATCCCGAAGGAGCCGTTCACCAACACGGTCCTGTTCGGCATGGTCCAGGCCTACACGTTCGCGCAGGCGCTCAAGGCCGCCGGGCCGGACCCGACGCGGCAGAAGCTCGTCGACGCGATGAGCTCCGGGGCGCTCAAGGGCCCGGGCCTGACGCCGTTCGGGTTCTCGAAGGAATCGCACGCGGGCTACACCGGCGCGTACGTCTTCAAGATCAACCCGGACACCACGACGGCGGTCATCCAGCCACCGTCGGTCACCGACCGGGGTACCGGGGCCATCACGGCGTACACCGGTGAACGCGCCACCCCGGAGCAGGTGAACCTGCTGAGCAAGTGAGGAACGGGCCGGTTCGCGGCGGTGCCGCGGGCCGGCCCCCGCTCACCTAGGGTGGCGACATGACGGTCAGGGAGAAGGTCGTGCGGGCGGCGGTCCGGCTGTTCGCCGAGAAGGGCTTCGAGGCGACGACGGTCCGCGAGATCGTCGAAGCCGCCGGCGTCACCAAGGGCGGGCTCTACCACTACTTCGAGTCCAAGGACGACCTGCTCTTCGAGATCTACGTCGCGATGCTGCGGATGCAGACGCGGCGGATGGAGACGATCGCGAAGTCCGAGCTGCCGCTGCCGGAGCGGCTGCACGCGATCATCGTCGACGTCGTGGTGACGAGCATCGCCGACCTCGACGCGGCGACGGTGTTCTTCCAGTCGTTCCCGCTGCTGGAGAAGTCCAAGCAGGTCCAGGTGCGCGCCGAGCGGCGGACCTACCACGAGCGCGTGCGCGACCTGGTCGCCGAAGGGCAGCGCGCCGGGGTGTTCCGCGCCGACGTCCCGGCCGACCTGGTGATCAACTACCACTTCGGCGCCATCCACCGCCTCGGCATGTGGTACCACGCCGACGGCGAGCTGTCGGGGGAGCAGGTCGGCGAGCACTTCGCGAACCTGATGCTGCGCAGCCTCCGTCCTTAGTGGACGCTCTATCGTGGGGACCATGCACATCGTGGCGGTCCTCGCGCTCGACCAGGTCGTCCCGTTCGACCTGGCGACCCCCATCGAGACCTTCTCGCGAACGCGGCTGCCGGACGGTGCCCCGGCCTACGAGGTCCGCATCTGCGGCCCGGCCCCCGAGGTCGACGCGGGCGCGTTCACGCTGCGGCCGCCGTGGGACCTGACCGGGCTGGCCGACGCGGACACGATCATCGTGCCGGGCCGCTCGGCGAACCCGCCGGTCCCGGCGCCGGTGGTGGCGGCGCTGCGCGCGGCGGCCGGGCGGGGCGCGCGGATCGCGTCGATCTGCTCGGGCGCGTTCATCCTGGCGGAGACGGGCCTGCTCGACGGCCTCCGCGCGACCACCCACTGGGCAGCGGCGCCCGAACTGGCGCGGCTACACCCCATGGTGGAGGTGGACCCGGACGTCCTGTACGTCGACAACGGCCAGTTCCTGAGCTCGGCGGGCGCGGCGGCGGGCCTGGACCTGTGCCTCCACCTGGTCCGCCGCGACCACGGTTCGGCGGTGGCCGCCGACGCGGCCCGCATGTCGGTGATGCCCCTGGAACGCGAGGGCGGGCAGGCGCAGTTCATCGTCCACGACACCCCGCCGGCCCCGCGCGGGTCCGAGCTGGAGCCGCTGCTGGCGTGGCTGGAGGAGAACTGCGCGTCGGAACTGACGCTGCCGGGGATCGCGGGACACGCGGGGATGAGCACGCGCACGCTCAACCGCCGGTTCCGCGAGCAGACGGGAACGACGCCGCTGCAGTGGTTGCTGCGGGCGAGGGTGCGGCGGGCGCAGCACCTGCTGGAGGCGACTGGCGAGTCGGTGGACCGGATCGCGGGCGAGGTGGGGTTCGGGTCGCCGACCGCGTTCCGGGAGCGGTTCAAGCGGGTGGTGGGGCGGAGCCCGCAGGCTTACCGGGCGAGCTTCCGGGCGTGACCCGGGCCCGGGAGCCAGGTCGGCGAAGCCGCCGCCGGACAAACCGCCCACGACTTCGCCGGAATCCTCGGGATCACCGTTGTCCACCTACGAATCGGGGTTGATCCGGGTGCCGGATCCGACCTACTCTTCAGCGCCGATGACTGTCGAGGGAGGACCCATGCGAGCCGGTCGTAGCCACTGGATGGTCGTCTCCGCCGTGCTGGCCGCGGCTCTGCTGGCCGCCGGGAGCCCGGCCGACGCGGCGACCGCACAGCCGCGGTTCACGCCCGGGGCGGCGGGTGCCGGGGATCCGTACTTCCCCGACATGGGCAACGGCGGCTACGACGTCGGCCACTACGACATCCGGCTGGCGTTCGACCCGAAGAGCCAGGCGATCACCGCCACCACGACCATCCTCGCCACGGCCACCCAGGACCTCTCCCGCTTCGACCTCGACTTCCAGGGACCGCTGGCGATCAGCGCGCTCTCGGTGAACGGCCGCACCGCCGCCTTCACCCGCAGCGGCGCCCAGGAGCTGGTGATCACCCCGCCGTCCGGCCTGCGCGCGGGCAGCCCGTTCACCGTCTCCCTGAGCTACTCCGGCGTGCCGCGGAAGATCGACGACCCGGCGCTCGGCGTCTCCGGCTGGGTCGCCACCAAGGACGGCGCCGTCGCGCTCAACCAGCCGATCGGCGCGGCGACCTACTTCCCGGTCAACGACACCCCCGAAGACAAGGCGACCTACACCCAGACCATCACCGTGCCGGCCGGGCTCACCGTGCTGGCCAACGGCGAACCCGGGCCTGCCACGACCCGCGACGGCCGGACCACGTTCCGCTGGTCCATGAACCGGCCGATGGCCAGCGAGCTGAGCATGCTCGCGATCGGCGACTACAACGTGACGCGGGGCGTGCTGGCCGGTGGCCTGCCGAACATCACCGCGATCGGCAAGTCGATCGACACCGTGCCCGGGCAGGGGCAGGTGCTCAACCAGACCACCGCGCAGGTCGTCCAGTGGGAATCCTCGGTGTACGGGCGGTACCCGTTCGACTCGACCGGCGGCATCCTCGCCGACGTCGGGGTCGGCTACGCCCTCGAGACGCAGAGCCGGCCCGTCTACGACCAGCGCACCAGCGAGGTCGACGGCGACCTGCTCGCCCACGAGCTCGGCCACCAGTGGTTCGGCGACAGCCTGACCCCGGTGCACTGGTCGGACATCTGGCTCAACGAAGGCTTCGCGACCTACTCGGAGTGGCTCTACCAGGAGAAGTTCAACGGCGTTCCGGTGCAGCGGACCTTCGAGAAGACCTACGCCGGTGAGAAGGACTGGAGCGGGAAGGTCGCCGACCCCGGCCGGGACCACATCTTCGACGACCTGGTCTACAACCGCGGCGCGATGACCCTGCAGGCGCTGCGCCTGAAGATCGGCGACCGCGCCTTCTTCGACGTCCTCAAGCGGTGGCCGGCGGAGCACCGGTACGGCAACGTCTCGACGCAGCAGTTCATCCAGTTCGTCGAGCAGCTGACCGGCCGTGACGTCGGCTCGTTCTTCCGCACCTGGCTCTACCAGCCGGGCAAGCCGTCCGTCGGGTAACCTCAGCGCCATGTCGAGCCCCGAAGCGTCCAAGGCCGGGCCGCCGGTCTTCCCGGTGGCCCGATAACTCCCCGTTCCGCGGTCACCGGGTGACCACGAAATCGTCTCGTCGATCTCGTGATCCCTGGAGCTTCTGTGCCGTTGTACCTCCTTGCCCTGGCCGTGTTCGCCATGGGCACGTCCGAATTCATGCTCGCCGGGCTCGTGCCCGGCATCGCCGTCGCGTTCGACGTCTCGCTCGCGCGGGCGGGCTACCTCACGTCCGCCTTCGCCGCCGGGATGGTCGCCGGTGCGCCGGTGATGGCCGCGCTTTCGCGGTCGTGGCGGCGGCGGACCGCGCTCTTGTGCTTCCTCGCCGTCTTCGTCGCGATGCACGTCGTCGGTGGCCTCACGACGTCGTTCGGCTTGCTCGTCGCGACGCGGCTGGTGGCCGCCGTCGCCTACGCCGGGTTCCTCGCCGTCGCGCTGACCGCGGCCGCCGCGCTGGAACGCGCCGGGCGGGCGCTCGCCGTCTTGCTCGGGGGCTCGACCGTCGCCTGCGTCGTCGGCATCCCCGGTGGGGCGTTGCTCGGCTGGCGGCCGGCGTTCTGGGCCGTCGCGCTGCTGTGCGTGCCCGCCTTCGCCGCCGTGTGGTGGATCCCCGACACCGCGGCGGGCCCCAAGCCGGACGGCGTGCGGGCCGAACTCGCCGTGCTGCGGCCGCTGGCCGGGGTGCTGCTCGCCGGTGCGCTGGTCAACGCGGCCACCTTCGGCGTCTTCACCTACCTGGCGCCGGTGGCCGCGGGCATCGCTCCGGTGCCGGTGGTGCTCGGCGCCTTCGGGCTGGGGTGCTTCGGCGGGATCACCGCGGCCGGGCGGCTCGCCGACCGGTGGCCCGGCCGGGTCGTCGCCGTCGGCGGTCCGCTGCTGCTCGCCGGGTGGGTCACGCTGGCCCTGGCCTCGCACGTCCCCGCGGCGCTCGTGACCCTCGCCTTCACACAAGGCGCGTTGTCCTTCGCCGTCGGCGGCACGGTGATCGCCCGGATCCTGCGGCTGGCCGAGGGCGCTCCGACGATGAAGGGGTCGTACGCGACCGCCGCGCTCAACTTCGGGGCCACGGCCGGGCCGGTGCTCGCCGGGGCGGTGGCGAACCCGTTCTGGCCCGCCGCCGCCCTGATCGCGGCCGCGCTCACGACCTACGCCTTCCTGCGCCGGACGTAGTGGGTGATCAGGCCCGCGATCGCCACGATCGCGACGCCCCCGGCCACCATCCGGACGGCCTCGCTCAGCCCGATCAGCGGGCCGGCGGCGTTCGCGGCCCCGCTCACGAGCAGGACCAGCCAGAGGAGGACGGGGGCGGCGGCGGTGCGGGTTTCGTTCGTCATGCGGAGAACGCTAGATCCGCGCGACCGGCCGATCGATGCCGTCAGCACCCGGATGCGGGGTGGTGCCTGCGCTACCCCGCGTCCCGCTGCAGGTACGCCAGCACGGCCAGCACCCGCCGGTGCCCGCCGCCTTCGTCGGACGGCAGCCCGAGCTTCGCGAAGATGTTGCGGATGTGCTTGAGCACCGCGCCGTCGCTGACGACGAGGAGCTCGGCGATCGTGCCGTTGTTGTAGCCCTCGGCCATCAGCGCGAGCACTTCGCGCTCCCGGGCGGTCAACGCGGCGAGCGGGTCGGCGGCCCGGCGGCGGGCCATCAGCTGGCTGATCACCTCCGGGTCCATCGCCGTGCCGCCCTTGGCGACCCGCTGGAGCGCGTCGACGAACCGCTCGACCTTGCCGACGCGCTCCTTGAGCAGGTAGCCGACCCCGCCGACGCCGTCGGCGAGCAGCTCGACCGCGTAGCTCGTTTCGACGTGCGCGGACAGCACCAGCACCGGCAGGCCCGGGTGGATCTCGCGGGCCCGCACGGCGGCGCGCAGGCCTTCGTCGCGGTGGGTCGGCGGCATCCGCACGTCCATCACGACGGCGTCCGGCCGGTCGCCTTCGACGAACGCGAGGAAGTCCTCGGCGTTGTCGACCGCGGCGGCCACCTCGATGCCCGACGTCTTCAGCAGCAGCGCGAGACCTTCGCGCAGCAGCGCGTCGTCCTCGGCGATCACGACCCGCATGGCAGCTCCACTCGCAGCACGGTCGGCCCACCGGGTGGGCTGGTCAGGGTCAGCGTTCCGTCGAAGGCCTCGGCGCGCCGCCGGATCCCGGCGAGCCCGCTGCCGGCGGATTCGTCCGCGCCGCCGCGGCCGTCGTCGCGGATCTCCAGGCGCAGCACCCCGGGCGGGCCGCTCAGCGTGATGTCCACTTGGGACGCGTCGGCGTGCTTGGTCACGTTGGCCAGCGCCTCGGCGACGACGAAGTACGCGGCCGCCTCGACCGCGGCCGGGCGCCCGGCGTCGCCGGAAACGGTGACGGTGACCGGGACCGGGCTGCGTTCGCCCAGCGCGCGGACGGCGCCGGCCAGGCCGCGTTCGCTCAGCAGCGGCGGGTGGATGCTGCGGACCACCGTGCGCAGCTCGGCCAGCGCGTCGGTCGCCGTGTCCTGGGCCTTGACCAGCAGCTCGCGCGCCGCGGCCGGGTCGCGGTCGTAGAGCTGGCCCGCGACACCCAGCTGCAGCACGACGGCCGCGATGCGGGCCTGGGTGCCGTCGTGCAGGTCGCGCTCGATGCGGCGCAGCTCGGCGCCGTGCGCCTCGAGCGCGGCCGCGCGCGTGGCGGTCAGTTCGGCGACGCGGTCGGCGAGGACGACGCCCGGGCCCGGGGCGAGCAACGCCCGCGCGGTCCGGGCCTGCCAGCGGGCGAGCCGCGGCAGCAGCAGGATGGCCGCGGCGAACGCGACGGCGACCAGGAGCGTCAGCCCGGCGCGCGGCCACGAGTTCACGACCAGCCCGACCGAACCCTCGACCCCGCCGGGCACCGCGGGCCACACGAAGGCCGTGACGAGCTGCTGGACGACGCCGAGCGGGAGCCCGACCGCCAGCGAGCCGAGGAACAGCCCGGTCGCCGCGTGGATCGCCAGCCACGCGAGGTCGCGGCGGGTGGCCGGATCCTTCAACGGGGAGCCGTCCCGGTAGGGCTCGGGGATCGGGGTGCCGAGCGCTTGCGCGGCCCGGCGGCGGTCGACCCCGACGGGCCACCGCGACAGCCGGATCGCCGGGGCCAGCGACGGGATCCCGACGCCGAACGGGCACAGCAGGAGCACGGCGAAGAGCCCCACGAGGGCGAAGATCGACAACAGCGACGTGCCGGCGCCGACCACGAGGTAACGAGCCGCCGACCAGCACTCGCGCAGGCGGGTCGTCACGCCGCCAGTGTCCCACCCCACCGCCGTGGTGGTGCTGGCGCTACCCCCGATCCACCCGTCCACGGGATCGAACCCGCGGTCGCGGACGCCTAGTTTTCGTTGGGACGCAAGCAAAGGGGAACACGATGACGACAGCGTATGCCGTGGAGCTGGCCGGCGTGCGGAAGGTGTACGGCTCCGGTGACGGCGCGGTCACCGCGCTCGACGGGGTCTCGGCGGGGGTGGCGCGGGGCTCGTTCACCGCGGTGATGGGGCCCTCCGGCTCCGGCAAGAGCACCTTCCTGCACTGCGCGGCCGGCCTGGACCGGCCGACGTCGGGCCGGGTGCTGCTGGGCGGCACCGAAATCGGCAGGCTCAAGGAGAGCGAGCTGACGCGGCTGCGGCGGACCCGGATCGGGTTCGTCTTCCAGGCCTACAACCTGCTGCCGGCGCTGAACGTGCTGCAGAACATCACGCTGCCGCTGCGGCTGGCCGGGCAGAAGCCGGACCCGCGGTGGCTGCGCGAGGTCGTCGAGGGTGTCGGCATCGCGAAGCGGCTGGAACACCGGCCGGCCGAGCTGTCCGGCGGGCAGCAGCAGCGTGTCGCGATCGCGCGGGCGCTCGTCACCCGGCCCGAGGTCGTGCTGGCCGACGAACCGACCGGCGCGCTCGACACCCGCACCGGGCGGCAGGTGCTGGACCTGCTCCGCGACGTCGTCGAGGGGATGGGGCAGACCGTCCTGATGGTCACCCACGACCCGGTCGCGGCGTCGGCCGCTCACGGCGTGCTGTTCCTGGCCGACGGCAAGCTGGCCGGTCACCTCCCGCACCCGACCCCCGAGCGGGTCGCGGAGCGGATGACGCACCTCGGGGAGTGGTGAGCGTGCTGTCCCTCGCGTGGCAGACGATCCGGAGCAGGCTCGGCGGGTTCGCCGGCGCCTTCATCGCGATCCTGTGCGGGACCGCCCTCGTGGCGGCCTGCGGGGTCCTCATGGAATCCGGCCTGCGGGCCGGGGTCCCCACCCAGCGGTACGCTGCCGCGGCCGTCGTCGTCGGCGGGGCCCAGACCGTGCGCCCGCCCGGGGCCGACGCGCTGTCGTTCGAGCAGGTCGGCGAGCAGCCCGCGGTCCCCGCCGAGCTGGCCGGGCGGATCGCCGGGCTCCCCGGCGTGCGGGCGGCCGTGGCGGAGCAGAGCTTCCCGGCGCGGGTCGTGACCGGCGACGGCCGGGTGCTGGGCGGCGCGCAGTCGCTGGGCCACAACTGGGACGCGGCCGCGCTGGCGCCCTTCACCCTGCGCGCGGGGCAGGCCCCGGCGGCACCCGGCGAGGTCGTCCTCGACGCCGCGCTGGCGCGGGACGCCGGGGTCGGCGTCGGCGGGCAGGTGCGGATCGCGACGCGCTCGACGCCGGTCGAATTCCGGGTCAGCGGGATCGTCGACTCGATGTCCCGGCAGTCGGCGCTGTTCTTCACCCCGGACCAGGCCGTGGCGCTGGCCGGACGGCCCGGGCAGGCGCACGCGATCGGCGTGCTGGCCGGCCCCGGCGTCGCCCCGGAAACCCTCGCCGAGCGGGTGCGGGCGGCCGCGCCCGGCACCGAGGTGACCACCGGCGTCGAGCGCAGCAGCATCGAGTTCCTCGACGTCAGCCAGACGCGCACGCTGCTGCTCGCGATCGCGGGCTCGTTCGGCGGCTTCGCGCTGCTCGTCGCGGTGTTCGTGGTGGCGAGCACCCTGGCGCTGACCGTCAACCAGCGGCGCCGGGAGTTCGCGCTGCTGCGCGCGGTCGCGGCCACCCCGCGGCAGATCCGCAAGCTCATCGGCACCGAGACGACGTTGATCGCGCTGGTCGCCGGTGTCCTCGGCAGCGCGCTCGGGCTCGCGGTCGCCTCCGGGCTGCGGGACGCCTTCGCCGCGATCGGCGTCGTCCCGGCCGACTTCGGCCTCGCGATCAGCCCGATCCCGCTGGTCGCCGCGCTCCTGCTCGGCCTGGGCGCGGCCCGGCTGGCCGCCTGGGCGGCGTCGCGGCGGCCGTCGGCCATCAACCCGGTCGAGGCGCTGACCGAGGCCGCGGTGGAACGGCGCGAGCTCGGCCGCGGGCGGCTGATCACCGGCTGGGCCCTGGTGCTCGCCGGGTTCGGCGGCGCGCTGGTGCCGCTGTTCCTGCGCGGGGACGTGGCGACCGCGATCTCGACGATGGCGACGCTCGTGGTGGTCATCGGGCTGGCCGTGGTCGGCCCGCAGGTGACCGGCCTGGTCGTGCGGTTCCTCGCGCCGGTGCTGGCGCGGGTCTGGCGGATCAGCGGGTACCTGGCGGGCGCGAACGCCCACGCCGGCGCCCGGCGCGTCGCCGCCGCCGTGACCCCGCTGCTGCTGGCGGTGGCGTTCGCGCTGGCCACGTTCTACAGCCAGACGTCGAGCACGGAAGCCGCGCGGCGGGAAGCCGAGCGGTCGACGACCGCGGACTACGTCCTGGCCGCCCCGGCGGGGGTGCCGCCGGAGGTCGCGGCGGCGGTCCGGCGGGTGCCGGGCGTGGCCGTGGCGACGCCGGTGGTCCGGACCTCGGTGCTCACCGCGTCCACCGTGGGCGACAGCGTCGAGGTCCAGCGGACACCGGCGCAGGGACTGGCGGCCGATCAGGCCGGGGGAGCGCTGGAACTCGGCGTCGACGCCGGGCGGCTCACCGACCTGACCGGCGACGCCGTGGCGCTGAGCCGCTCGGAAGCGGACTGGCTGGACAAGAAGATCGGCGACGAGGTCGAGTTCTACTTCGGCGACGGCGTCCCCGCGAAACTGCGGCTGGTCGCCACCTACACCCGCGACCTGGCGTTCGGCGACTTCGTGCTGCCGGTCGAGCTGGCCCGGCAGCACATCGGCGGCCGCCTCGACGATTCGGTGCTGGTCCGGCGCCAACCGGGGGCGGACGCGGACGCCGTCGCCGCGGCGTTGCGCGCGCTGCCGTACCCGGGCGTGGTCGTGGCGTCGGCGTCGACGGCGTCCGCACCCCAGGGCGGTGACCGGCAGGCGCAGTTCTACCTGAACCTCGTCGCGGTCGGCGTCATCGTGGGGTACCTGGCGATTTCGGTGGCCAACACGCTGGTCCTGACGACGGCGCAACGCAGCCGCGAATTCGCTCTGCTGCGGCTGGTCGGCACGACCCGGCGGCAGGTGACCCGCATGATGCGGCTGGAGGCGCTGGCCACGGTCGGGATCGCGGTGGTGCTCGGGACGCTGGTCGCGGTGGTAGCGCTGGCTTTCCTCAACTTCGGGCTGCGCGGCACGCCGGTGCCGGCCGGGCCGTGGTCCGTCTACTTCGGAATCACCGGCGGCGCGGTGCTGCTGGGGATGGTGGCGATCGGGGTTGCGACGCGCGTTGCGTTGCGCGCCAAGCCGATCGACGCGATCGGGCTGCGGGAGTAGCGGGGTGCGGGGTGGGCCTGCCGGTCCACCCCGCACCGGGTCAGCAGGCCGTGCCGGTGTCCTCGCCGGTGTAGGACGACACGAGGTACTGCGTCGTCCGGCCGAGCAGCGCGGCGGTGCCGGCCGCGACGCACTTTTCGCCGTAGAACGTCTTGATGCCACCGCCGTAGGCCAATGCGTAGACGTTGATCTTCGTGGCAGTTGAACCGCAGTTGCCCCAGTAGTAGTCGCGCGCGTTGGGGCCGGCCGACCCCTGCGTCGCGTAGTTGCCGCAGGTGACCGACTCCGACGCGGCCGCCGGTCCGGCCACCACGGGCAGGGTCGCGCAGGCCAGCCCGAGTGCGGCCGCCGCCGCGATGCGTTTCATGGAACCCCCCGTTGGGTAGGAAAAACGGTGCGGCGCCCACGCTAGCGCTTTCCGGCGGCGGCCATTGCCCCTGAATTCCTAGGGGTTGACGGAAAGGGCCGCTCGCGGGAGCATCGAAACTTTCCGAAAGTTATTGCCCCACCACCCGCGCAGCTCGCATGCTTTCGCCATCCAGCCCTCGACGAGGAGGAAGCATGCTCACCAAGAAACGCGGCCGTTTCCGGGTTTTCGTCACCGGGGCCGCCCTGGCGCTGACCGCCACGCTCGTGCCCGGCGTCGCCCACGCCGACACCGTCATCACCACCAGCCAGACCGGGAACAACGGCGGCTACTACTACTCGTTCTGGACCGACGGCGGCGGCTCGGTCAGCATGACGCTCGCTTCGGGCGGCAGTTACCGGATGAACTGGAGCAACGTCGGGAACTTCGTCGGCGGAAAGGGCTGGAGCAACGGCAGCCGCCGGACGGTGAACTATTCCGGCAGTTTCTACCCGTCGGGCAACGGCTACCTGGCGCTCTACGGCTGGACGTCCAACCCGCTGGTGGAGTACTACATCGTCGACAACTGGGGCACCTACCGGCCGACCGGCACGTACAAGGGCACGGTGACCAGCGACGGCGGCACGTACGACATCTACCAGACGACCCGCTACAACGCGCCGTCGGTCGAGGGGACCAAGACGTTCAACCAGTACTGGAGCGTCCGGCAGCAGAAGAGGACCGGCGGCACCATCACCACCGGTAACCACTTCGACGCGTGGGCCCGCTACGGCATGCGGCTGGGCAGCTTCAACTACTACATGATCCTCGCGACCGAGGGCTACCAGAGCAGCGGCAGCTCGAACCTGACGGTGAGCTGAGCGTGCGGGCCACGAGGATGGTGCTGACGGCCGCGCTGGTGGCCGCGGCGGGCGCCTTCGCGGTCACGCCGGCCCAGGCGGCGGCGTGCGGCGGGTACGTCGGCCTGACGTTCGACGACGGGCCGTCGTCCGGCAACACCCCGGCACTGCTGAGCGCGTTGCGGCAGAACGGGTTGCGCGCCACGATGTTCAACGAGGGCCAGTACGCGGCCGCGTACCCGGCCCAGGTCGGCGCGCAGGTCAGTGCGGGCATGTGGGTGGGCAACCACAGCTACACCCACCCGCACCTGACCCAGCTGGGCCAGGCACAGGTCGACTCGGAGATTTCCCGCACGCAGCAGGCGATCGCGGCCGGGGGCGGCGGCACGCCCCGGCTGTTCCGCCCGCCGTACGGGGAAACGAACGCGACGGTCCAGGCGGTGGCGTCGAAGTACGGCCTGCGCCAGATCATCTGGGACGTCGATTCCCAGGACTGGAACGGCGCGAGTGTCGACGCGATCGTCGCGGCCAACGCGCGGCTCCAGAACGGCCAGATCATCCTGATGCACGAATGGCCGGCCAACACCCGGGCGGCGATCCCGCGCATCGCGCAGACCCTGGCGAGCCGGGGCCTGTGCGCGGGGATGATCTCGCCCTCGACGGGCCGGGCAGTGGCCCCGGGCTGACCTCGCCGCAGCCGGGTCGTGGGTGTTCGGCCGGGTTCTGCCCCAATGCCGTTAAGGCCACCTTACGGGCGTCTGACGCCCGTAAGGTGGCCTTAACGGCAGTCGACCACCCGGCCACACCCACGACCTGTAGCGTGCTTGAGCGTGACCGGGGATGAGCCGCGGGCGATCCGGGTGATCGTGGCCGACGACCAGCAGGCCGTGCGCGAAGGCCTGGCCGCGCTGCTGGACCTGCTCGACGGCGTCGAAGTGACCGGGACCGCGGCGGACGGGGCGAGCGCGCTCGAGCTGGTCGCGCGGCTGGCGCCCGACGTCGTGCTGATGGACCTCACCATGCCGGTGCTGAACGGGACCGACGCGACCCGGCGGATCACCCGGGACCACCCGGACGTCGCCGTCGTGGTGCTGACGACCTACGCCGACGACGCGTCGATCACCGGCGCGCTGGCCGCCGGGGCGCGCGGGTACCTGACGAAGGACGCGGGCCGCGCGGAGATCGGGGCCGCGTTGCGGGCCGTGGCTGCCGGGCAGCTGACGTTCGGGGCCGAGGTTTCGCGGCGGGTGGCCGGCGCGCTGCTGGACCCGGGCGCGCGGAAAGCCGTCCCGCGCGCGGAAAGCCTGCCGGACGGGCTCACCGCGCGGGAGGCCGAGGTGCTCGGCCTGATCACCGCCGGGCTGAGCAACGGCGAGATCGCGGCCGAGCTGTTCGTCGCCGAGACGACGGTGAAGACGCACATCAACAACGCGTTCGCCAAGATCGGCGCCCGCAACCGGATCGAGGCCATGCGCTACGCCGTGCGGCACGGCCTCGACCACGATTGATCTTCACGATTTGCCGCGCTCGTTCAGGTAATCGAGCGCTTTTCCGCCGACCTCTTTCGCCCGGTCGTACCGGCCCGCTTTCTTGAGCGCGTACACGACCACGCCGAGCAGCAGGATCAACAACAGGATCCCGCCGCCGATGATGGCGAAACGGAGCAGCAGGAAACCGAGTACCTCACCCATGGCGCATTCCCTCCGGACCGCGGTGCCGGTGCACCGACCGGGAGGAAACTAGCGCCGGACCGGGGTGGAGGAGGACCTCCGCGGGGTGGAGATCGAGGTGGAGACCGCCCAGGTCACTCGGCGACTCTGGTGCGCCCGCACCAGGCGAACACCGGGACCTGGTCGCCCTCGGCGCCCGTCGTGAACTCGCCTTCGTGGGAGAAGTGCTCGTACCCGGCGCCGAAGCTGACCTTCGCGACTTCGCCGATGCTGCCGACCGTCCATTCCCGGTGGCGTTCGATCAGCTCGGCCGGACCACCGGAAAGCGTCACCTTGATATTCGTCATGATTCATCTCCGTGGGTTCGCCTGCGCGGAGGAAAAGCAGGAAATGTGGCCTACGTCTCTCGACGATGCCTGACCGCCGATCGCCGTGTCAAGATGTCCGGCTCCTATTAGGGAATTCCCTGGAACAGGGGTTGACCCCGCATTTGTAAGGGTTTTCCGGGAAGTGGGATAGGGGTTGCCGCCCCGGCGGCCGTGCGCTCGCGGGCAAGCGGACGGTTAACTCGGACATTTCACCACCTCGGCGTGCGCCGGTCGGCTCGCGTTCCCCCGGCGTTCACCCCACGCGCGTGCCCACGTCATTTGCGGTGCCTAAGTTTCTGGCGCAGCCGCGAAGGGAAGGGACCCATGGACGCACCCTGGGCAGTGAAAGCGCGCGGGATCACCAAGTGCTTCGGTGACGTCGTCGCGCTCGACGGCATCGACTTCGACGTGGCGCCGGGGGAGATCCACGGGCTGGTCGGCCCGAACGGCGCGGGCAAGACGACGCTGCTCGGCCTGCTGCTGAGCCTCGCGGTCGCCGACGAAGGCAGCTTGGAGATCCTCGGCACGCCGGTCGGCCGGGCACTGGCCGCGCCCGCGGGGGTCGCGGGCTTCGTCGACGGCCCGGGCCTCTACCCCGCGCTGACCGCGCGGCAGAACCTGGCGGCGCTGGCCGCGCTCCGGGACGCGGCCGCTGACATCGATGACACCCTCGGCCGCGTCGGCCTCGCGGACGTCGCCGACGACCGCGTCCGGGGTTTCTCGCTGGGCATGCGCCAGCGCCTCGGCCTGGCTGCGGCCCTGCTCACCGAGCCGCGCCTGCTGGTCCTCGACGAGCCGGCCAACGGCCTCGACCCGGCCGGCAAGAAGCACGTGCACGGCGTCCTCGAGCAGCTCGCGGACGGCGGCACGACGGTGGTGCTGTCCAGCCACCGCATGGACGACCTCGAGGCCCTGTGCTCGGAGGTGACGATCCTCGCCACCGGCCGCGTCGCGTTCACCGGCCCGCCCGCCAAGCTGGCCGCGGAGAACCGCGAGCTGGCCTACCGCCTGCGCACCTCCGACCCGGCGGCCGCCCGGCGGGTGATCGCCTCGACCCCGGGGGTGGCGGCGGACGACGGACCGCGGCAGGACGAGGAGGTCCTGGTGGTCCGGGCGCTGGTGCCGGCGCTGGACGAGCTGGTCCGCCGGCTGGTGGGCGAGGGGGTGGCGGTCCGGGAGCTGGCGCCGGTGGTTTCGCCGCTGGAGGCCGCGTTCCTGGCGCTGACGGAGCAGGAGAACGCCCGATGACGGCGCCGGTTGGCGGTCTTGTCGCGCTGCCGGACCCGCGCCCGATGTCTGTGGCGGGTGGCGGTCTTGCCGCGGCGGAACCGCGCCCGATGTTCGCGGCGGGCGGCGGTTTCGCCGCGCCGGCGGAACTGCGCTCGATGACGGCGCCGGTTGGCGGTTTCGCCGCGCTGCCGGACCCGCGCCCGACGTCCGCAGCCGTTGGCGGCCGCACCGCGCGGGCGCGACCGTCTTCGGCGGTGGTCCCCGCTTTCCAGCCTGCCGCGCGCCGGTTGACCGCGCCGGTCGGCGCCCTCGCCGCACCCCCGATGACCACCCACCGCTCGGACCAAGCCCCGCAGCAGGAGCGCACCCGATGACCGCCACCACCACGGCTCCCCTCCCCGCCGCCCGCCCCGTCGCGCTCCTGCGTGGCTACCGGTTCGAACTCGTCAAGCTCTTCGCCGCCTGGCGCATCCGCTTGCTCATCCTCGCCTGCTGGCTCGCCCCCGCGGTCTTCGTCGCCGCCGTCAGCCGGCAAAGCTCGCTGCCCGTCGACACCCTCTTCGGGCGCTGGATGAACGCCAGCGGCTGGGCCGGGCCGCTCGTCATGCTCGGGTTCGCCGGCAGCTACGCGCTCCCGCTGCTCACCTCGGTCGTCGCCGGGGACGTGTTCGCCGCCGAGGATCGGCTCGGGACCTGGCGGCACCTGCTGGTGGCCGTGCGGTCGGCGCGGCGGATCTTCGCCGCCAAGGCGCTCGCCAGCCTGACCGTCATCGTCGTGCTCGTCGCCGGGATGGCGGTCTCGAGCACCGTGGGCGGGCTGGTCGCCGTCGGGAGCCGGCCGCTCGTCGGGTTCGACGGGCACCTGCTCGCGCCCGGGGACGCCGCCGGGCAGGTCGTGCTCGCGTGGGTGTGCGTGCTCGCCCCGACGCTCGCGCTCGCCGGGGTCGGGCTGCTCGGGTCGGTCCTCGGGGGACGGTCGCCGCTGGGGTTGCTGCTGCCCGCCGTCGTCGCGCTCGCGATGGCGCTCGCGCAGCTGCTGCCGCTGCCGGTGGCCGTGCGGCTCGCGCTGCCCAGCTACGCCTTCGTCTCCTGGAACGGCCTGTTCACCGAGCCGCGGCAGCTCGGGCCGCTGCTGATCGGGGTCGGGGTCGGCCTTGCGTGGGCCGTGCTCGCGACCGCGCTCGCGTACGTGCTCTTCCTCCGCCGCGACTTCACCAACCCCGCCCACGACGGCCTGGGCCGCCGGGCGTTCACCGTCGGGGCGCTGCCGCCGGTCGCGCTCTTCGCCGTGACCGCCGCCGTCATCGCCGCGTCCGGACCCGCGCTGGGGTCGGGCATCGACCAGGACAAGGTGCAGCGGTCGGTCGCCACGGCGTTCGCCCACCTCTACCGGCTGCAGACCGCTCAGCTCAACCGCCCCGACGTCACCGAAGCGCGGCTCGGGGCCACCGCCGCGTGCACCAAGGGCGACGGCCTGGTCGCGGCCGAAGGACCCGGGAACGACTGGCGGTGCGTCGTCTCCTGGCACCTCCCCGGCGTCGAGGCGACCGGATCGGCCGTCTACCAGCTCGACGTCACCTCGGACGGGCGGTACGTCGCCGACGGCGACGGACCGAAGGAAGTGAACGGCTACTTCCAGGTGCGGACCCCGGACGGGGACCAGCCGAACCCGCTCTGGCAGTTCGACGCCAACGTCGAGCTGCTCACCACCACGAAGGGATAACCCCGATGCAGGTAACCCGCCGCAGACGGCGTGCCGGGAAGAGCCGGAGCAGCGGCCGCCGGCTGCGCTACGCGACGGCCGGTTCCGCCACGTTCGTGCTCGTCGCCACCGGCACCGGTGTCGGTGTGGCGTCGACGGCGCAGTTCGGGACCGACCAGGTCGGCCAGGTCACCGAGAACGGCCAGGTCGTCTCCGCCGACCAGTACCTCAAGCCGATCGGCGACCGGCTGGTCGTGAACAACGGCAAGATCATGGCGTCCTCGGTCAGCCCGGACGGCACCCACCTCGCCGCGCTGACCGCCGACGGTGGCATCGCGCTCACCATCGCCGACCTCAAGAGCTGGAAGGTGCAGCAGCTCGTCGGCAATTCCGCGACGGCGAACCTGCGCATCGCCGGCAACGACGTCGGGCAGGAAGGACCGTCGTACTCCCCGGACGGCAAGAGCCTGTGGCTGGCGCAGACCGACGGCTACACGAAGTTCACCGTGAACCCCGACGGCACCGTGGCCGCGCCGGCGGCGGTCAAGATCCCCGCCGACGGCCCGAAGCACGCGCTCGTGGCACAGGCGGTCTTCTCGCCCGACGGGTCCACTGTGTACTCCGCGGTCAACGGCCAGAACCGCGTCGTCGCCCTCGACGCGGCCACCGGCGCGATCAAGCAGAGCTGGGCCGTCGGCAACGCGCCGCGCGACCTCGTGCGCGTCGGGACCAAGCTGTACGCCAGCAACGAAGGCGGCCACCCGGCCCGGCCCGGCGAGCCGACGCTGAACTCCTACAACACCCAGGTCCCGGCCAGCCAGTTCACCGGCGCCACCACCAGCGGCACGGTCAGCGTCATCGACCTGGCGAACACCGCCGCCGCGCCGAAGAGCATCGACGTCGGCCTGCACCCGACCGCGGTGTACGCCGCCAAGGGCGCGCTGTTCGTCACGAACACCGCGAGCAACACGGTTTCGGTCATCGACCCGGGCCGCGACCAGGTCGTCCAGACCATCGCGACCCAGCCGTGGCCGGAAGCGTCGGTCGGGTACGAGCCGGATGGCGTCACGCTCACCGGGGACGGGCACCTGCTGGTGACGCTCGGGCGCGCCAACGCCGTCGCCGTCTACCGCTTCCAGAGCGCGCAGGAGCCGGTGAGCTACGTCGGGCTGCTGCCGACGGACTACTTCCCGACCGCGATCACCACGGTCGGCCCGGACGTCCTCGTCTCCAACACCCGCGGCATCGACGCCCGCCGCCCGACGACGGCGGCCGGGCACGGCACCCACGACACGACGTCGAGCCTGCAGAAGTTCCGGCTGCCCGACGACCACGCGATCCGCGGCTACACCGCGCAGGTGTTCAAGCAGAACGGCTGGACGGACAACTCCGTCCAGCTGGCGACGGACAACGGCCACCGCAGCCCGGTGCCGGTGCCCGCGCGCCTGGGCGACCCATCGACGATCAAGCACGTTTTCCTGCTGGTCAAGGAAAACCGGACCTACGACCAGGTCTTCGGCGACGACGCGCGCGGCAACGGCGACCCGAGCGTGAACCAGTTCGGCGAGAACGTGACGCCGAACCAGCACGCGCTGGCGAAGCAGTTCGGGTTGTACGACAACACCTACGACATCGGCACGAACTCCGCCGAGGGCCACAACTGGCTGATGCAGGCCGACAACCCCGAGTACACCGAGTCGTCGGCGGGGGAGTACCTGCGCAGCTACGACACCGAGGACGACGCGCTCGGCCACCAGAGCTCCGGGTTCCTCTGGACCGGCGCGCAGGCGGCCGGGAAGTCGGTGCGGGACTTCGGCGAGTTCCAGCAGTTCCTGACCAAGCCGGCCGGGGCGAGCTGGCAGAACCTGTACTGCGACGCCAAGAACATGGCGGCCACCGGGGAGCCGACGGCCTACCCGCTGGTGTCGTCGTCGCCGATCCCGTCGCTGAACAACGTTTCCGTGCCGGGCTTCCCGAAGTTCGACACCTCGGTGCCGGACGTCTACCGCTACCAGATCTGGAAGAACGACTTCGAGAAGAACGGACCGGCCAACCTGAACATGTTCTGGCTGTCCAGCGACCACACCGGCGGCCCGCCGAACGCGGCCGCCCAGGTCGCCGACAACGACCTCGCCGTCGGTCGCATCGTGGACGAGATTTCGCACAGCCAGTACTGGAAGGACTCGGCGATCTTCGTCGTCGAGGACGACTCGCAGGCCGGTCTGGACCACGTCGACGGGCACCGGGCGCCGGTGCAGATCATCAGCCCGTACGCCCAGCACGGCGTCGTCGACAGCCACTACTACTCGCAGATCACGATGATCCGGACGATCGAGCAGATCCTCGGGGTCAAGCCGATGAACCAGAAGGACAGCGCGGCGACGCCGATGAGCGCGGCCTTCACGAAGAAGCCGGACTTCACGCCGTTCACCGCGCTGCCGAACCGGACGTCGTTGACGGACGGCCTGAAGACCCAGCCGTCGTGCGGGCCGGACACCCCGGCCGCGGCGAACCCGGCCGCGGCGCCGGTGCCGTCGTCGGCGGTGCCCGCCGACAAGCGGCAGGTGGCGGCGCAGTGGCAGGAGTGGACGACGCACCAGCGGCTGACCGGCCCGGACGCCGTCGCGGACTACGCCAACCCCGCGCAGATGAACCACTTCACGTGGTACCAGACGCACGGCTGGCAGCTGCCTTACCCGGGTGAGAACCAGGTGTTCGCGCCCGAGCAGGTGCCAGGGGCCTACATCCCCGCTCCGGAGTCGGACGGCTGAGCGACCCCGTCGTGAGGGGGCCTGCTCCCCCTCACGACGGGAACACCTTGCCGGGGTTGAGGATGCCGTGCGGGTCGAGGGCCCGCTTGACCGCGCGGTGCAGCTCCAGGACCTCGGGGCCGAGTTCGCGGGCCAGCCCGGGCTGCTTGAGCAGGCCGACGCCGTGCTCGCCGGTGACCGTGCCGCCGAGGTCGAGGGCGCCGGCGATGATGTCCTCGAACGCGGCCTGGGCGTTCTTCTTCGCTTCTTGGTCCCCGGCGGGCGTGACGAGCAGCGGGTGCAGGTTGCCGTCGCCGATGTGCGCGACGTTCGCGATGAGCACCCCGTGGCGCCGCGCGGCGGCGTCGATGCGGGCGAGCATTTCGGGCACGGCCTGGGTGGGGACGCAGACGTCCTCGGTGAGCAGCGGCCCGAGCCGTTCCAGTGCGGGGTAGGCGAGCCGGCGGGCGGCGAACAGCGCGTCCGCCTCGGCCTGGTCGGTCGACCGCGCGGCCCACGTCGCCCCGGCCTGTTCGAAGCACGCCAGGATCTCCGCGGCTTCGTGCTCGCCCAGCGCCCCGGGCGCGTCGGTGCGGGCGAGCAGGACGACGTTCGCGTCGGCGCTCAAGCCCATGTTCTTCCACTCGTCCACGGCGGCGAGGCAGTGCCGGTCGACCAGCTCCAGCGCCGACGGCAGCACCCCGCGCGCGGCGACCGCGGCGGCGGCCTTCCCGGCGGCGACCGTCGTGTCGAAGTACCCGGCGATCGTGCGCTCGGCGGCCCGGGCGGGCCGCAGCCGGACGGTGACCTCGGTGACCACGCCCAGCGTCCCCTCGGAGCCGACCAGCAACCCGGTCAGGTCGTAGCCCGCGACCCCCTTCGCGGTGCGCCTGCCGAGCCGGGCCAGCTCGCCGGTGCCGGTGACGATCTGCAGGCCGAGCACGTAATCGCGGGTGACGCCGTACTTGACGCAGCAGACGCCGCCGGCGTTGGTGGCGACGTTCCCGCCGATCGTCGACCACGGTGAGCTGGCCGGATCGGGCGGGTACCAGAGACCGCGCTCGGCGCAGGCGGCCCGCAGGTCGTCGTTGACGACGCCGGGCTCGACGACGGCGTACCGCTCCGGCTCGTTGATCTCCTTGACGGCGGTGAGCCGGTCGGTGACCAGGACGACGCAGCCGTCGACGGCGTTCGCCCCGCCGGACAACCCGGTTCCGGCGCCGCGGGTGACCAGCGGCGCGCGGTTCTTCACGCAGGCCCGGACCACGGCTTGGACCTCTTCGGCGCTGTGCGGGCGCACGACCACGGCGGGCTGGGCGTACGGCGCCCACTCGGCTTCGTCGTGGGCGAAGCTCCGCGCGACGTCGGGGTCGCGGACCAGCCGGTCGGCCGGCAGGGCGGCGGTCAGATCGTCGATCAGCACCTCCGGAACCTATCCGACGCACCCCGCCGGACGTGTGTTTCGCACGGGCAATCGAGGAGACGTTCCCCTTGACGCGCAGCTGCCACTCTGATCCGCAGCTTCCTCTCCGAGTGGTGAAATTCCCGACTGGGGTGGTGAAATGAAACTGCTAGCCCTGCTCCACAGCCCGGCGGCCAGTGG
This sequence comes from Amycolatopsis eburnea, assembly GCF_003937945.1. Lineage (GTDB taxonomy): Bacteria > Actinomycetota > Actinomycetes > Mycobacteriales > Pseudonocardiaceae > Amycolatopsis > Amycolatopsis eburnea. Next base: position 227,216 of record NZ_RSEC01000048.1, on the reverse strand, counting down.
CGGCGACACGACGACGCGGCGGATCGCCGAGCACCTGTCCGCCAGCGGGCACCCGGTGCGGCTCGAGCCCCACGAAGGCGCGGTGACCGCGGCCGCCGAGGACGGTGACGTGCTCGCGATGGTCGGCACGCACGCGCTCCTGAGCGGCAGCACGTTCCTCGAGATCGGGCTCCCGTACGTGCTCGTCCTGGGCGGCACGGACCTCAACGAATACGCGCTGGAACCGGTGTTCCACCAGGTGATGACCCAGGCGGTCGAGCGCGCCGCCGGCCTGGTCGCGTTCAACGACGACTTCGTCCGGCGCAGCCGCGAGCTGTGGCCGCAGGTCGCCGACAAGGTGCGCTACATCCCCCAGGGCGTGCGCACGACGCCGTCGGACTACTCGCTGCGGCGCGCGCTCGGCGTCGGCGCCGACGCGAAGCTGCTGCTCCTGCCCGCGGGCCTGCGGCCGGTGAAGGACCCGCTGTTCGCGATCGACTGCGTCAAGCGGCTGCACGAAGAGGACGAGCGCGTCCGGCTCGTCATCGCCGGCGTCTCCTACGACGAGGACTACGAAGCCATGGTGCGGCGGCGGTGCGGGGACAGCCCCGCGGTGCGGTACGTCGGCGCGCTGGCCCGCGACGACCTGCACGCCGCGATGCGCGAGGCGACCGCGGTGCTCAACACCTCGACGTCGGAGTGCAGCCCGAACTCGCTGCTGGAGGCCATGGACGTCGGCTGCCCGGTCGTCGTGCGGGACATCCCCGGCAACACGTGCCTCGTCGAGGACGGCGTGACCGGCCTGGTGTTCGCCGACCGCGACGGCTTCCACGCCCAGGTGCGGCGGCTGCTCGACGACGACGTGCTGGCCCGGCGGCTGCGGCGGCACGGGCAGGAGCACGTCCGGCGCACCCACGGCATGCGGGCCGAGCGGGCCGCGTACGCCGCGGTGTTCCGCGACCTGCTCGACGACCTGCCGCCGGACGTGCCCGTGCCGTCGCGCGACCGGGTCGTGCGCGCCAACGGCGTCGACCTCTGCGTGCAGACCTTCGGCGACCCCGCGGACCCGGCGATCCTGCTGGTGGCCGGGTCGGGAGCGTCGATGCTCGCGTGGGACGCCGGGTTCTGCGAACTGCTCGCGGACGAGGGCCGGTACGTGATCCGCTACGACCACCGCGACACCGGCCGGTCGGTGAGCTACCCGCCGGGGGAACCGCCGTACGAGCTGCAAGACCTGGCCGCGGACGCGATCGGCGTGCTCGACGCGCTCGGCGTCGAGCGGGCGCACGTCGTCGGGATTTCGCTGGGCGGCATGATCGCGCAGGTCGCGGCGCTGGCCGAGCCGGCGCGGATCGCGTCGCTCACCCTCGTGGCGACCAGCCCCGGCGAGAGCGCGGACGGCCCCGGCCTGCCGCCGCCGTCGCTGCGCGTGCTGCGGGCGCTGGCCGACGTCGAACCGCCCGACTGGACCGACCGCGACTCGGTTGTCGAGCACCTCGTGGCCGCGGCGCGGCCGCTGGCCGGGCCGTCGCGGGACTTCGACGAGCACGCGCACCGGCGCGTGGCGGCCCGGGTGTTCGCCCGCGCCGGCGGCACGCTCGAGTCGGCGGGCAACCACGCCTACCTCGACCACGGCGCGCCGTGGCGGCCCCGGCTCGGCCGGATCACCGCGCCGACGCTGGTGGTCCACGGCGCCGACGACCCGATCCACCCCGTCGCCCACGCGCACGCGCTCGCGGCGGCGATCCCCGGCGCGGCCCTGCGGATCCTCGAGCGGGCCGGCCACGAACTGTCCGAAGTGGACTGGCCGGAGCTGGTACCGGCCCTCGTCCGCCACACCTCAGGTCCGGAAGGGCGGCTTTCCCGTGCAACCACACCCCTGTGACTGCAGCCCGATGTGCGAGCTGCGGGCGGCGAACCCGATGCGGATCCAGCCGACGCGCTCGGGCCGCGACGGCACGTTCGCGGCCGTTTCGCCCTACCGCCGGGCCGAACCGGCCACCGGCGACCTCGCCACGCGCGTGACGAGCTACGTCGTCCTGACGCTCGACCCGGCGGTGCCCGACGTGGCCGCCGACTACTGGATGCACAGCGAACGCTTCTACCGCGCGGTGGCCGACCCGATCGGCGCGCGGCTGGGCGGCGACCTCGCCTACCGGCGGCTGGTCGCGCACCCGACGGACGTCGAGGCCGAGCGCGCGCTGGCCGCGCGGGTGGCGGACCTGTTCGCGGAAGACCCGGCGCTGGCGGAAGAACTGGCCGCCCGCGCCGACGTCGCCGACGACAACGTCTACATCAACTACTTCCGCGGCCCGGACTACGCGCTCGGCGCGCGGACCGCCGACGTCGAGCGGCTGACCTCGCTCGCCGCCGGGACGCCGGTCCGCCCGGACGGCCGCGGCGACGAAGTGCTCGTCGTCGTCCCGATCTCCGACCGCGACGGCGCGGGCCGGATCCGGAACCTGATGGCGTGCCTGCTCGCGTTGCGGGACCAGACGATGCCCGCGTCGGACTACCGGGTGACCGTGGTGGAGTTCGACGAGAAACCGCGGTGGCGCGACCGGATCGAGCCGCTGGCCGACCACTACCTCCACGTCACCGGGCACGGCCTGTTCAACAAGTCGTGGACGGTCAACGCCGGTGTCCGCCACACCCTCGGCGCCGCCCGCACGCTGTGCCTGCTCGACGCCGACATCCTGGTCGACCGCGACTTCCTGCGGCGCAACCACGCGCGCTTCGCCGAGCACGGCCACGACGCGCACCTGCCGCACACCGAAATGCTGTCGCTGGACGCGCAGTCGAGCGACCGCCTGATCGAAGACCGGTGCGGCGGGCGCAGGCCCGAGGTCCCGCTCGCCGGGGCGCGCGGGCTGCTGCTGCGCGACGTGCCGGGCGCGTGCCTGTGGCTCACCCCGGAGCTGTTCGCCGAAGTCGGCGGGCTCGACGAGCGCTACCGCGGCTGGGGCGGGGAGGACGAGGACATGCTGTACCGCGTCGCCACCGCGGGCACGGCGGTCCAGTTCGACGACGTGTTCGTCCACTTGGCACACCGGCGCCCGGCGATGCGGCGCGAGGACGGCGCGCCGTTCAACGCGCACGTCCCGGTCGGCACGTGGAACGGCGCGCAGGGCTACGGCGACCTCGAGCGCGTCACCGGCACCGATGACTAGCACCGTCGCCCCGCCGCTGCGCCGGCCCCGGACCGCTGTCGCCACGGTGTTCTTCGTCGTGGGCGTGCTGCTGGGCACGTGGTTCACGCGCGTGCCGGAACTGCGCACGGCGCTGGGCCTGGACTTCGCCGAACTCGGCGCGGTGCTGCTGTGCCAGACGGTCGGCGTGCTGCTCGCGATGCAGGTGGCGGGTCACCTCTCCGCGCACCTGGACACCCGCACGGTCCTCCGCTGGACGGCGGCCATCCTCCCGTGGTGCCCGGTCCTGGTGACGGCCACGTCGGGCCCGCTCGCCGCGGCGGCCGCGATGCTGGGGTGGGGCCTGCTGGCGGGCCTGCTCGACGTGGCGATGAACGCGCAGGGCGTCGAGCTGGAACGGGCTGGTGGCCGCCCGTTCTTGAGCAGTCTCCACGCGGTGTGGGGAGCGGGCGCCTTGGCCGGTTCGCTCGGTTCGCTGGGCGCGATCCGGGCGGGATTGTCGCTGGGCACGCACTTCTTCCTGGTCGCCGTGGTCCTGTGCGCGCTGGCGCTGGCGGCCGGGCGGCACGCGCTGGCCGCGCGTCCGGGCCCGCGGAAACCGGTGGGCCTGCTGTCCGGCTGGACCCGAGCGGTCCTGGTCCTGGGCGCGCTGGGCGCGGCGGCGGCGTTGTGCGAAGGCGCGATCTCGAGCTGGTCCGGCGTGTTCCTCCGCGAGCAACGCGGCGCGGCCGTCGAGGTGGCTTCGCTGGGGTACTTCGTGTTCGTGCTGGCCCAGACGGCCACCCGGGTGTTCGGCGACCGCGCCCACCGCACCTTCGGCCCGGTGGCGTCACTGCGCTGGAGCATGGCGGCGACGGTGGCGGGGGTGCTGGTTTCGGTGCTGTCCCCGGATCCGTGGGTGGGGTTGGCGGGCTTCGCGGTGCAGGGATGTGGCTTGGCGGTCGTGATCCCGGTTGTTTCGGGAGCGGTCGGGCATGGGGCCGGCGGGAACACGAGCTTGGCGATCGCGCGGTATTCGACGTTGCACCAGGCGGGAGTGCTGGCGGGACCGGCGTTGTTCGGGTGGCTGGCGCAGACTTGGGGGATCGGTGTGGCGCTGGCGTTGCTGGTGGTGCCGCTGGCGGTGATCGCGGCTTTGGCGGGGGCGACGGCGCGGGAGGGGTAAGGTCCGCTGGCGAGGTGCTGAATTGTCTTACGAGTTCTGCAAGATCTACGTCCGCGCGGACTCGGTCGACGCCGTCCGCCGGGTCCTGCCGGACGAATCCTCACTCGACGTCCTCCGCAACGACGATCGCCTGCCCCTGGCGCGGTCCGGCGACGACTTCGTGCGGCGGCCCGCCGACCCCGCCACCGTCGTCCGGCTGGTCACCCAGGTCCTCGAAACCCTGTGGCGCCACGCCGGCGGGATCGCCCGGCTCCGCAGACCCCCAAGATCCCCCGGAACTGCTTGAACACGCAATCAGATGCGAGTACTAGTGGCAGCAGGGCCAGTACGGTCCGTTGGCACTTCAGGGGAGCATCGATGCGTCTTGGTTTCAGCCTGCCGGTCTTCGGCAAGGCGGCGGCCACACCGGGTGGGATCGCGCGGTACGCGAAGGCGGCCGAGCAGGCGGGGGCGGCCAGCCTCTGGGTCGGCGACCGGCTGCTGTCGCCCGTCGCGCCGGTCGTGGCCTACCCCGGTTACGACACCATGCCCGAGGAATTCCACACCGCGCAGGACCCGTTCACCGCGCTCGCGATCGCCGCGGCGGTGACCGAGAACGCGGTCCTCGGGTCCAGCACCATCAACGCCACGCAGTACCAGCCCGCGAACTTCGCGCGGCTGCTGACCAGCATCGACGTCGCCAGCAACGGGCGGTTGCTGCCCGGGCTGGGCATCGGCTGGTCGCCGGACGAGTACGACGCCGTCGGCATCCCGATGTCCGAACGCGGCAAGCGGCTGGACGACCTGCTCGACCTGCTCGGCAAGTGGTGGACCCAGGACCTGGTGTCCCACACCGGGATCGGCTACACGATCGCCGAGACCCACGTCGACCTCAAGCCGGTCCGGAAGCCGCCGGTGCACCTCGCCGGGTTCGGCGAGAAGGCGCTGCGCCGCGTCGCCGAGCGGGCCGACGGGTGGCTGCCGGTCTGGTCGGTGCCCGAACAGTTCCCGGCGACCGTCCTCACCGACACCCTCGCCAAGCTCCGCGCCGGCGCCGAGCAGGCGGGCCGCGATCCGCAGGCGCTGGGTGTCGCGCTGCGCGTGAACGCCGCTCCGGAGGCCAAGCCGGAAGCCATCGCCGAGTCCGTCGTCCAGATCGTGTCGACGCTGGAGCCGGACGAGGTCTTCGTCGACCTGACCTACCTGACCAGCAGCGTCGAGGAGCACATCGACCTCACCGGCCGCCTGCTGGAGCTCACCGCCCAGGGCTGAGCGACGCTAGCGCCAGGTTCGCTCGCCGGGGTGCCACAACCCCGGCGGGGGAGCTGGCCGCAACAGCGGCGTGATGAACGCATCGGCGAGCGCGAACGCGCCGTCGAGTGTCCTCAGGTCGCTGGGCAAGGCGCCGACACCGCGGGCGGCGCCGGCGTACCCGCCGGTCCAGTCCTCCCCGGGCGCGGCGAACCGGTCCGGGAACCGCACGGGCGTTCCCGTGGTCCGGCGTCGTTCGGCTTCGAGGTGAACGATCCGGTGCGTGAACTCGCCGGGTAGCGTGCTCTTCACGGCGACGAGGATGAGGTCCACCAAGTCCTTGTACCGGGTGGAGGTGCCGACGCCGCCTGCGCCGTATCCGGTGTACAGGGCGCAGATCTTGTCGCTGACGACGTCCTCGAGTGGGTACATCCGGACTTCGGGCCAGGTGGTGCAGTCGCTGGCGAAGGCAGGCGGCAACGGCTCGGTGATGATCGATCCACGAGGGCGCTCGCCGGCGGTGACGACATCGACGCTGGTGCCGGCCATCCGCTGGAGCCCGATTCTGGCTTCGAAGTGGATCTTGCGTGTCGGCCGGTCCATGTCCTGGATCTCGGCGGTCCTGGTGTGGACGTAGATGAGGCTTTCGACGGCCGCCTCGACGGTGGTTCGGTGGCTGATCAGGTCGATGTCGGTGGAGTGCCGGTTGTTCGGCCACCGGACGAGCAACGACTGGCCTCCTTCGAGGACCCAGTCTTCGCCTTGCGAGGTGAAGACGCGGGCCAGCAGGCGCCGGTGATAGTGCCGCTCGACGAGCTCGGCGACGGACACCCCGGAGAGCAGGGCTTCCTTTGCGGCCATCCCACGAACTTGTTGCGCATAGGCCCTGGGCGAGCGCGGCGGCAGTCTCGGTGTCATGCCCCGGCCTCCTCGGCGGGCGCGACCACTTGGTTCAGCGCCGCCAGTGCATCCCGGCGGCGGCCCGGCGAAGACGCAGCTTGAAACGCGACGAGTGCATCGGTCACCGCCGGGTCGTCGATCCCGGCCGCGCTCAGCGCGTCTCGCAGGAACCTGGTCCTCGGTAGCCCCGCGGCTGCGCCCGGCGGGAGGCGGCGCACCGCCAAGTCGGAGATCGAGAGCCCGATCTGGGACAGCAGGTTTTCCAGGAGGTGTTCCCCGTCGTGTGGCCGGGCGTCGTAACGACGTGCGTAGGGGGCAATAGCCTCGGCGAGCTGGTCGAGCTGCAGTTTCCCGGCTTCGACGCCCTCGCGGATGATCGTGGCGATGTGGCTGCCGTCGATGTGCTGGTCGAGCAGGTCGCAGACGGTGCGCAGCACGGTGGTGACCGGCAGGCCGTCGAGCACGACGACGTCGCTGTCGGCCAACACCGCCTTCTTGGTCCACACGTCGGGATCACGGACGTCCCGACGCTTGGGCACGGTGAAGGTGAGCCGGCTGTTGAGCAGTTCGCCGAGTCCGTGCAGGCGTGCGGCGGACTGGTGCGAGACGACCCCGCCGTCCGGGTCGATCGCGGGTCGCTCCCAACTGGGTACGGTCGGGTTCAAGGCCAGCCATACAGCCTGCTCATCGCGGGCGGCATCGGCGGAAGCGCTGGTCGCGGCGTAGACGCCGCGACGAACGCGCTCGAGGAACCGGGCGCTGGTCAGCCGGTGCAAGGTCACGTCGTCCACACCCAGCTTCTTGGCCTGCCGGGTCGTGACCATGCCCCACTGCTCGGCCGTGAACGTACCGAGCAGCTCGAAGGCCTGATCCATCTCCATACGTCAAAGCTTACGTCACTATCCGGTGGAACTTACCGACAGGGCGCAATAAACGTCGAGCATCGCTGCAAGTTTTGACGTTGACAGGTCGCGGTGCAACCGGCGTTTGTTGCATCCTGGACGTAAGTTTTGTTGTGACACGGTGCAATCTTTGACGGACTTGGCTGAGTGGGCTGACCAACGCCGTGTGCGCGATCCTGAACGAACTCCGACAGTATCTTGCAACTTCAAACAACATCCTGCACACTGCGAACACCCGGCGCCCGGCGAGTCCACCCCCGTCGAGATCGAGGAGTTCGCGATGCACCCTGCCTCGTCATCAGGCTCACGCCGCAGACGCGCCGCCGTGCTAGCGGCCGCGGTCGCCGTGCTCGTCGGCACGGCCGCGCCCGCCGAAGCCGCGCCGCCCACCAGTGGCTACACCGTTTCCGTGCAGTCGAAGGGCGCGTGGTCGCACCCGACCGACTCGCCCGCCAGTCCGTACCTCGACAAGGACGGCACCTTCTACTTCCAGCAGTCCGCCGCGCTCTACGGGGCCACGCAGCCGCGCGAGTGGGAGTTCTACAGCGGCCGCGACTTCGACAGCTTCGGCAAGAACCCCATCAGCGACGCCGTGAACCCCGCGGACCCCGAAGACCGCAACAACGACACGACGAAGCGGTGCAACACCAGCCCGACCGGGGTCGAGGCGACGAACCCGCCGTCCGGGTCGAGCTACTCGCAGAAGAACTTCTGCGACCTCGTCGGCACCTGGGTCGACCCGGACACCGGCGACTGGTACGGCTTGGTGCACAACGAATTCACCCCGCAGCCCTTCGGCGACGGCCTGCACTACGACGCCATCGACTACGCCGTCTCGACCGACCAGGGCCGGACCTGGAAGATCAAGGCGCACGTCCTCACCTCGCCGTACAGCACGAAACGCGGGGACACCGCCGCCTTCCCGAACCAGACCTACTACTACGGCGACGGCGACCAGCGGCTCTACGTCGACACCGCGTCCGGCTACTTCTACGTCTTCTACGGCTCGCGCGTGGTCGACAAGAACGGCGGCTGGAAGGCCTTCTACGCACACGCCGCGCGGGCCCCGATCTCGGCCAAGATGGCGCCGGGGTCGTGGCGCAAGTGGTACGGCGGCGCCTGGACCGAACCCGGCGTCGGCGGCAAGGAAAGCAACCAGGTGCCGGTCGGGCCGGACAGCGCCACCGGCTACACGCCGACGGCGAACGAGTACAGCCCCGCGAACACCGGCACCGCGGACCAGCAGATCGCGGCGGGCAAGATGCCCCCGACGTCACCGCTGTTCGTCATGGACATCACCTACAACGCCCACCTCGGCCTCTACATCGGCGAGCCGCAGGCCGTCGACCAGAGCGGGAACGCGCCGCAGCAGTACTACGCGACCGACGACCTGGCCACGCAGAAGTGGTACCCGATCGGCGGCACGGGCAGCTACCACACCGCGTCGTGGTACCGGTGGTTCGTCGACGGCGTGAACAAGACCGGTTCGGCGATCGTGGGCAAGAACTTCCGCGCGTACTGCTCGTTCGGCTGCTCCGGCGGTGCGTCCGGCGAGTACATCAACGTCTCGATCGACAACCCGGCTCGCGCGGCGGTCCCGTTCGACCCGGCCAAGACCTACCGGATCGCCTCCGGGGACGGCCGGGTGCTCGCCCAGAGCGGTTCCTCGACGACGTCGGTCGCGGCCGGCGACGGATCGGCCGCGCAGGCGTGGTCGTTCACCGGCAACGGCGACGGTTCCTACCGGATCACCAACGCCGGGAGCGGCGGCCTGCTCGGGGTCGCGTCCACGTCCTCGGCGACGCGGGCGTGGGGGACCGTGCCGACGGTGACGTCCGGTTCCGGGGTGGGGCAGCAGTGGTTCGTCATCCCCGGCGCTTCGGGGACGTACCGCATCGTCAACCGCTACAGCGGCCTGGTGCTGGGCATGTCCGCGGCCCACCCGGCCGAGACCACGCCGGTGCGCCACTGGAGCGACACCACCGGCAGCGCGGTCGGCGGCGGCCGCACCGCGGCGCAGCAGACGCTGACCGTCACGGCGGTCGGCACCGCGCCCGTCCTGACCGGAACGCACACCCTCGCGATCGGCGGCAAGGCGCTCGACGTGCCCAGCCACAGCACCGTGAAGGGCACGCGGCTGGTCACCTGGACCGCGAACGGCGGCGCCAACCAGAGCTGGACGTTCACCGCGCAGCCGGACGGCTCCTACGAACTGCGCAACGTCGAATCCGGCCTGTGCGCGGACGTCGACGGCGGTGCCACGACGTCCGGCGCGGCGATCATCCAGTGGACCTGCACGGGCGGCGCCAACCAGCACTGGAAGGCCGCCCGGCAAGCGGACGGGACCTACGCCTTCACCGCCGTCCACAGTGGCCTGCTGCTGACCACGGCGTCCACTTCGGACGGTGCCGCGGTCACCCAGCAGGCCGCTTCCGGTGCCGCGCTCCAGCACTGGTCCATCGGCTGATTCAGCGGGGGAGCGCGGACAGGCCGAGGACGCCGAGGAGGCGGCGTACCTCGGCCGTCACCGCGTCGCGGCCCGCGCCCAGGTAGCGGCGCGGGTCCACGCGCTCGGGGTGCGTGCGCCAGTCGCCCGCGGCGGCCGCGGTGAAGACCTTGTTGAGCTGCGTGGCGATGTTGACCTTCGTCATCCCCGCCCGGACCGCTTCGGCCAGGCCTTCGTCGGACACCCCGGACGAGCCGTGCAGCACCAGCGGCACCGGGACTCGTGAGCGCAGCCGGGCGATGAGGTCGAAGTCGAGTGCCGCGTCGCGGGTGAGCATCGCGTGCGAGCTGCCGACGGCGACGGCGAGCGCGTCGACGCCGGTCGCCGCGGCGAACTCCGCCGCCTCGTCCGGGTCGGTGCGCGCGCCCGGGGCGTGCACGCCGTCCTTGCCACCGACTTCGCCCAGCTCGGCTTCCACCCAGACGCCGTGGTCGTGGCAGAACGCGACGACTTCCCGCGTCTCGCGCACGTTGTCCGCGTAGTCCAGTTTGGACGCGTCGAACATGACCGAGCCGAACCCGAGCGCGACGGCTTCCCGCACCAGGTCGCGGGATTCGGCGTGGTCCAGGTGCACGGCGACGCGTCCCTCGGCCGCCCGGGCGGTGGCCAGCGCGGCGCCGCCGATCGGGGCCAGCGCGCCGTGGTAGCGCACGGCGTTCTGGCTCAGCTGCACGATCACCGGCGCGCCGGCCAGCGCCGCGCCTTCGACGATCGCGGTGAGGTGTTCGAGCTGGATCGCGTTGAAGGCACCGCACCCGCGCCGGGCCGCCGCGGCTTCCGCGACGATCTCCCCGGTGCTGACGAGAGGCATCAGGACTCCTGTTCCGGCCGGACGCGCACGGCGGCCAGCTCCCGGTGGTAGTGCGCGAGGTCGACGTCGCCGGCCAGCGGCCCGAGCACCGCCGCGCCGGACAGCGCGACGGCCCGCCGCAGGATCTCCGGCCACGGCTCGAGCCGGCTCAGCCCGAGCGCGAGGGCCGCGACGACGGCGTCCCCCGCGCCGGTGGCGTTGCCGCTGAGCGGGCCGGACGGGGTCGCCCGCCAGGTGCCCGCGGGCGTGACCGCGAGCAGCCCGTCGGCGCCCAGGGAGACGACGACGGCGCCCGCGCCGGCCCGCATCAGCTCGCGGGCGGCCCGCGCGGGGTCGTCGAGCCCGGTGACCTCGCGCAGTTCGGCCGCGTTGGGCTTGACGACGGCGGGCCGCCCGGCCAGCCCGGCCAGCAGGGCCGGGCCGGAGGTGTCCAAAACGGACTTCCGGCCCTCGATCAGCCGCGCGTAGCCGTCGGCCGGCGCCCCGGGGGGCAGGCTGCCGGCGCAGACCAGCACCTCGGGGTCCCGGCGGCGGACGCGCTCGGTCAGCAGTGCCCACTCCATCGCGGTCACCGCCGGGCCCGGCTCGTTGAAGAGGGTCACCGAACCGTCCACAGCGGACAGCACGGTGGTCGTCCGGCGGGTTTCGCCGCCGATCGGGACCAGCTCCGCGGCCAGCCCCGCCGCGCCGAGCTCCGCGGCCAGCGCGGACCCGGTGGGCCCGCCGGCGGTGGCGATCGCGTGCACGTCGGCGCCGAGCGCGTGCAGCACGCGGGCGACGTTGACGCCCTTGCCGCCCGCCCGGTGCCGGACGTCGCGCGCCCGGTGCACGGCGTCGGGCACCAGGCCGTCCACCGTGTACGTGACGTCGAGCGCGGCGTTCGGCGTCACGGTGACGATCATGTGAGCACGACGGACCGCGTCAAGCTGCGCGGGTTGTCCGGGTCGAGGCCCTTCCGGCGGGCGATCGCCCCGGCCACGAGCTGGGCGCGGACGAGGTCGGCGAGCGGGTCGAGACCGCTCTGGACGAACGTGCCGCCCGCCTGCCGGACGTCGTCGGCGAGGCCCTCGGGCGCGGTGCCGAACATCCAGGTCACCCGGCCCGGCTCGCTGATGCTGATCGGGCCGTGCCGGTAGTCCCACGCGGGGTAGGACTCGGTCCACAGCAGACACGCCTCGCGGAACTTGAGTGCGGCCTCGTTCGCGATGCCGATCGACCAGCCGGTGCCGAGGAAGCTGAACTGCTCCGCGCCGGTCAGCTCGGCCGGCAGCGGCTCGGCCAGCACCCGCTCGGCCTGCGCGACGACGTCGGTCAGGTCCTCGCCGAGGTGCGCCCGCAGCATGGCCAGCGCCGTGGTGGCGAACCGGGTCTGCACGACCGAGCGCTCGTCCACCGAGGACAGGTCGACGATCGCGTCGGCGGTGCCGGCGACTTCGCCCGGCACGCCGGTGATCACCGTGGTCTTCGCCCGGCCGCGCAGCTTCGCGAGCAGGGTGTGCACCTCGGTCGTGGTGCCCGAGCGGGTCAGCGCGAGCACGTGGTCGTAGCCGCGGCCCACCGGGAACTCGGACGCGGCGAACGCGTCGGTCTCGCCGAGCCCGGCGGTTTCGCGCAGCACCGCGTAGGCCTGGCCGACGAACCACGAGGTGCCGCAGCCGACGATCGCCACCCGGGCGCCCGCCGCGGGCAGCCGCCCTTCGTTCGTCGCGGCCAGCGCACCCGCTTCCCGCCAGCAGCCGGGCTGGCTGGCGATCTCCGCAGCCATGAAGGTCCCGCTCATGAACTCCCCATCCGTGCCGGTTGTGCGCAACACCTGTCACGGTAGATGCAAGTTTGTGCAACGTCAACGTGTCAATCGATCACTTGCGCGCAGTGGATGCGTCGAGGTGCGCGCAGGTCCCGAGGTGTGGTTACGTGCCTGATCACCCGGGCACCTCGGACTTTGGCCCGGGGACGGCGACGGCAGCTCGGTGTTGACAAGTGCTCGAAAGGTGTTAAAACTGCGCAGCAACGCGCAGATGGCGTGTTCCTCATCGATGCGGGCGGTGGCGATATGCGGCGGAGCAAGCTCATGGCGTTGACGGCGGGGGTGTCCCTCCTGCTGGCCGGGTGCGGCGGGGGTGCGGACACCGGCAGCGGGACCGGCGAGAACGCCCTGCCCGGGGTCGACCAGTACCTGAACGCGCCCTGCCCGGAAGCGGGCGTCAAGCCGGCCACGGACAAGGAGTTCACCTACTGGGCCATGTGGACCGCCGACGAGCCCCAGGGCAAGGTGCTCCAGAAGGCGTTCAAGTGCTTCCAGGAGAAGACCGGCGTCAAGGTGAACGTCCAGTGGCTGGGACGCAAGGCCTACACGCAGAACCTGGTGCCCGCGCTGAACACCGACGCGGTGCCGGACCTGTTCGACCAGGACGTCAGCAAGGTCGGCGCGGCCATCATGACCCCGGGCGGCACGCAGGGTCTCGACGACGTCTTCGCGATGAAGGTCGGCGAGGGCGACAAGACGGTCCGGGACGTGCTCTCGAAGAGCTCCTACGACTTCCCGCAGAACAAGGACAAGACCGGCCAGAACTTCATGGTGCCGTACACCGTCCAGTCGAGCGCCTGGTGGTACAACAAGGGTTCCGCGGGTGACGTCCAGCAGCCGAAGACGATGGACGACCTGCTCGCGCTGTTCGACAAGGCGAAGGCCGACGGCAAGGCGGCGATCAGCCAGGACGGCGACATCCCGTTCTACAACATGTACTTCTTCACCCAGCTCGCCGAGCGGTACGTCGGCGCGGGCGGGCTGAACAAGGCCGCCACCGACAAGACCGGCCAGGCGTGGAAGACCGAGCCCGGCTTCCTCAAGGCCGCCACCGAAACCGCGAAGCTGCCCAAGTACTTCATCGACGGCTGGGACGCGGCGAAGTTCCCGCAGGTGCAGCAGCGCTGGGCGGACGGCGACTCGCGCTACCTCTACGTCGGCACCTGGGCGCCGAGCGAAACCCGTGAGTACCTGGACAAACAGGGTGCCGGCACGAAGATCGACTACGGCTCCTTCCAGTTCCCGATGCCCGCCGGCGCCACGCACGACACCGTCGAGCAGATGTCGATCGGGTTCGCCGTGACGAAGAAGGCCAAGCACGCCGAGGCCGCCAAGGCGTTCATCGCCTACTTCCTCAACAAGGACATCCTCTCCGGCATCCCGGCGGTGGCCGACAACCTCGTGCCACGCGCCGACCTCGCCGTGCCGGACGACCTCAAGCAGGTCAAGGCCGCGCTCGACGACCCGAAGAAGGAGCACGTCCTGCAGTACGACGGGATCGACGGCATCGCCGGCGGCAAGTGGCAGACCGACGTCTTCGACCCCGCCGACACCGCGCTGCTCAAGGGCCAGCTGACGCCGGAGCAGTTCGTCGACCAGCTCGCGGCCAAGGGCGCCGAGTTCTGGAAGAACCAGGGCTGATGGCCACGCTCACCACGACGACGGCGGCACGGGCTCAGGGGGCCCGTGCCGCCGGCGGCGCGCACCTGCGCCGCAAGAGGCGGCTGTTCTGGCCGTTCGCCGCGCCCGCGCTGGTGCTGTACCTGGCTTTCCTGGTGCTGCCGACGATCGGGACCGTGGTGCTGTCCTTCACCAGCTGGGCCGGCGCGGGGGACACGCCGAAGCCCAACGGCGTCACCAACTACACGCAGATGTGGGCGAGCGACTCGTTCCAGTACGCCTTCCGCAACACGCTGGTCTACGTCTTCGCCGGCGGCGTCGGCACGTTCGCGCTCGCGTTCCTGTTCACCATGGTGCTGCGGGACATGCGCGGCGGCAAGGTCGTGCGCGCCATCCTGTTCTTCCCGAACATCGTCGCGCCGGTGGCGCTCGGGATGTTCCTCGGGTTCGTGTTCAAGTACCAGCCGGGCAAGCAGGGCCTGGCGAACTACGTCCTCGAGCACGCCGGCGCGGACGCGGCCAAGTTCCTGGCCCCGGCCAACGTGACCGGCGTCGTGACGGCGTCGCTGATCTGGGCCAGCTCCGGTTTCTACATCACGATCCTGATGGCCGCGGTCGACCGGATCCCGCCGTACCTCTACGAAGACGCCGAGCTGGGCGGGGCGTCGCCGTGGCAGAAGTTCCGCAACATCACGCTGCCGATGACGTGGGACGTCGTCGGCGTCGCCGGGGTGCTGTGGACGATCAACGCGCTGAAGATCTTCGAGCTGGTCTTCGTGCTGGCCGGGCCGGGCACGTACGCCCCGCCGAACCAGGCGTGGACGCTCGGCATCTACGTCTTCGACCGGACCTTCGGCTCCAACGGCACGCCGGACTTCGGGGCGGCGTGCGCGTGCGCGGTGGCGATGATCGCGCTGGTGTCCATCCTGGTCGTGCTGCTGAGGCGGGTGATGCGCCGTGACGCGATCCAGTTCTGAGGTCCGCCGGGCTCCGCGCAAGCCGCGCCCGGCCCCGGGCGCACGGCGGTTCAGCCCGCTGCGGCTGCTGGGCTCGGTGATCGTCTGGGCGTTCACCGCGGGCAACGTCCTGGTGCTGTACTGGCTGCTCACGGCGGCGTTCAAGACGCCGGTGGAGATCTTCACGAAGCCGTTCGCGCTGCCGTACCAGTGGTTCCACGTCGGCAAGCCGTTCCGGAACTTCGTCTACGCGTGGACCAACGCCGGGTTCGGCGACGCCGTGCTGACGACGGTGGTCCTGGTCGGCCTCGCCACGGTCGCGACCGTCGCCGTCTCCGCGCCGTGCGCGTACGCGCTGACCCGGCTCGGCGTGCGCGGGTCCGGGCCGCTGACGAACGTCGTGGCGATCGGCATGGGCGTGCCGTTCCAGACCGTGATCATCCCGCTGTTCGTGGTGCTCAGCCGGATCCACCTGGACAACGAGTACGGGCTCTTCCTGCTGTACGTCGCGCTGTCGATTCCGTTCACCGTGTTCCTGCTGACCGGCTTCTTCCGCTCGCTGCCGGACGAGCTGGAGGAGGCGGCGTCGCTGGACGGCGCCTCGCCGGCCCGGACGTTCTTCGCGGTCATGCTGCCGCTCGCCCGCGGCGGCCTGATCACGGCGCTGACGCTCAACGCCATCGGCCTGTGGAACGAGACGCTGCTGGCCATCGTGTTCCTCAAGGACCAGGCGCACTTCACCCTCTCCCGCGCGCTGTTCACCTTCTACGGCGCAGCGAGCTACCAGTCGGAGTACGGCGGCCTGATCGCCGGCGTGGCGATCGTCGTGCTCCCGATGCTCGTGCTGTACCTCGTGCTCGCCCGCCGGATCATCACCGGCCTGACCCTCGGCGCCGGAAAGTAGGAGCAATGGCCACCGTGAGTTTCCGGGCCACGACCCGGTTCTACGCCGGGGTGGACCGCCCGGCCGTCGACGGCTTCGACCTCGACGTCGAAGACGGCGAATTCCTCGTCCTGGTCGGCCCGTCCGGCTGCGGCAAGTCCACGACGCTGCGGATGCTGGCCGGGCTGGAGGGCGTCGACGAAGGTTCCATCCACATCGGCGACCGCGACGTCACCGAACTCGCGCCGAAGGACCGGGACATCGCGATGGTGTTCCAGAACTACGCGCTCTACCCGCACATGACCGTCGGGGAGAACATCGGCTTCCACCTGAAGCTGGCCAAGATGCCGAAGGCCGAGCGCGAGCGCCGGGTGCGGGAGGCCGCCGCCGTCCTCGACCTGACGGAGTACCTGGACCGCAAGCCGGCCAAGCTGTCCGGCGGGCAGCGCCAGCGCGTCGCGATGGGCCGCGCGATCGTGCGCGAGCCGAGCGTGTTCCTGATGGACGAGCCACTGTCCAACCTGGACGCCAAGCTGCGGGTGCAGACGCGGACGCAGATCGCGTCGCTGCAGCGGCGGCTGGGCATCACGACGCTGTACGTCACGCACGACCAGGTCGAGGCGATGACCATGGGGGACCGCGTCGCGGTTCTGCGCGACGGCGTGCTCCAGCAGTGCGACACCCCGATCGGCCTCTTTTCCCGGCCGGCCAACGTGTTCGTGGCCGGGTTCATCGGCTCGCCGTCGATGAACCTGCTGGAGACGAAGGTGGACGAGGCGCCGGTGCCGCTGACCCCGGCGCAGCGCTCCGCGCTCACCGGCCCCGGCCTCGTCGTCGGGGTCCGGCCGGAGGGCTGGACGCTCGGCGCGGGCGGTTACGAAGCCGTCGTCGAAGTGGTGGAGGAACTGGGCAGCGACCAGTACCTCTACTGCCGCGCGGGGGAGCGGGTGCTGACCGTGCGGACGCCGGGCATGGCGCCGTGGCAGCGCGGCGAGCCGATCACGCTGACGCCGCAGCCGGCCGCGGTCCACCTGTTCGACGCGGCCACCGGGGAAAGGCTGCCGGACGCATGACCGGGCTGCGCCGGACGTCGCTCACCCTGCCCGCGGCCGAGCTGGGGCCGGAGAACCCGCTGCCCCCGCTGGTGAAGCCGGAAGCCGTGGCATCGGTGTCCAATGTGGACGAGTTGCCCGCCGACCTGGCGGCCGGGCTCGCGTATGGACGGCTCGACACCGTGCTGCCGTGCCGCCTGCAGGACGGCTACACGCGCGACCGCGAGGTCCGGGAACTGCCCGCGCTGGTGCTGGAGAACGACCACCTGAGCGCGACGATCCTGCCGTCGCTGGGCGGGCGGCTCTGGTCACTGGTGCACCAGCCGTCCGGACGCGAGCTGCTGTACCGGAACCCGGTGTTCCAGCCCGCGAACCTCGCGCTGCGGGACGCGTGGTTCGCCGGCGGCGTCGAGTGGAACCTCGGCAGCACCGGGCACACGACGCTGACCTGCGCGCCGATGTTCGCCGCCGCCGTCGAAGGCCCGGACGGGACGCCCGTGCTGCGGCTGTGGGAGTGGGAACGCACCCGGGACCTGCCGTACCAGCTGGACTTCTGGCTGCCCGAGGACTCGGAGCACCTGTTCGTCGGCGTGCGGATCCGCAACCCGCATTCCCACGACGTCCCGGTCTACTGGTGGTCGAACACCGCCGTGCCGCAGACGGCGTCGACGCGGGTGCTCGTGCCCGCGGACCAGGCGTGGCACTACGGGTATTCGGGGCGGCTCGACCTCGTCGACGTACCCGGCGAGCTGACCTATCCGGCACGGGCTTCCGCGGCCGCGGACTACTTCTTCGAGGTGGCCTCGGATCGCCCGTGGATCGCGGCGGTCGACGAGACCGGCGCCGGACTCGGGCAGGCGTCGACCGCCCGGCTGCGCGGCCGGAAACTGTTCCTGTGGGGCGAATCCGCGGGCGGGCGCCACTGGCAGGAGTGGCTCGCGCCGGGCGCGGAGACGGGCTACCTGGAGATCCAGGCGGGCCTGGCCCGCACGCAGCTGGAGCACCTGCGCCTCCCACCGGGGGAAGCGTGGGACTGGCTGGAGGCGTACGGCCCGGTGACGGCGGACCCGGCGGCGGTGCACGGAGAAGACTGGCGGGCCGCCACGGACGCCGTCACGGGCCTGCCGTCCGCCGACGTGCTGGCCGCGCGGCACCGCGCGTGGCAGAAGGTCGCGGACGCCGACCCGGGTGAGCTGCTCGCCACCGGTTCGGGCTGGGGCGCGCTGGAAACCCTGCGGATGGTGGCGTGCCTGCCGGGCACGCCGTTCCCGAAGGAGACGCTCGGACCGGAGCAGCGGCCGTGGCTGGACCTGCTGGACGGCGAGGTGCCCCAGGGTGATCCGCGGGTCCCGCCGCCCGCGACGCTGGTCAACCGGTACTGGGCCGACCTGCTGGAGTACACGGCGGACACCTGGCTGACGTGGTACCACCGCGGTGTCGCCCGCTGGGCGGCCGGTGACCGGGAAGCGGCGCGGGAAGCGTGGCTGTCGTCGATAGCGGCGGAGGAGAACGCCTGGGCGGCGCGCAACCTCGCCGTCGCCGGCTCGGACGTCGAGGAATCGGCGCGGTGGTACCGCCGGGCGCTGGAGCTGGCGCCGGACGTGCGGCCGCTGCTCGTCGAGGCGGTGTCGGCGCAGCTCGCGGCCGGGCACGCCCCGGTTTCGCTGCTGCCCGAACGACCCGACGGGCGGCTCGCGTTGCTGACGGCGCTCACCCGGCTCGCGGCGGGGGACCGCGCGGGCGCGAAGGCCGTGTTCGACGCGGGATTCGAGGTCGCGAACATCCGCGAAGGCGAGACATCCCTTTCGGACACCTGGAAAGCGCTCTCGGCGGACCCGATGCCGGCGGCGTACGACTTCCGGATGAAGTAGTGACGCGGCGTGCCGGGGCGCGGCGGACGACGGCGATGCAGCATACTGCTGGCCGAGAGTGAACTAGGGAGTACCGCGATGGCCCGGCACGAACGCTTGAGCACCCTGCTGGACATGCTGGGGCAGCGGGAAAAGATCGACGTCGAGGACGTGGCCGCGGAGCTCGACGTCTCCGCCGCCACGATCCGCCGCGACCTCGACCACCTGGCCGAACAGCAGCTGCTCACGCGCACCCGAGGCGGCGCGGTCGCGAACGACCTCGCCTACGACCTGCCGCTGCGCTACAAGACCGCGCGGCACGTGCCGGAGAAGCAGCGGATCAGCACCGCCGCGGCCGCGTTCGCCGCGAAGGGCATGGTGGTCGGCCTGAACGGCGGCACCACGACCGCCGGCGTCGCACGGGCGCTGGCCATGCGCCCGGACCTGTCCGGCCGCGGCGATGCCCCGGGCCTCACGGTCGTCACGAACGCGCTGAACATCGCGCACGAGCTGGCGGTCCGCCCGAACGTGAAGATCGTGGTCACCGGCGGCGTCGCGCGGCCGCAGTCGTTCGAGCTGAGCGGCCCGCTGGCCACGCGGGTCCTCAGTGAACTGACGATCGACCTGCTGTTCCTCGGCGTGGACGCGTTCGACCCGGACGCGGGCGCGTTCGCCCACCACGAGGGCGAGGCCAGCATCAACCGCCTGATGGTCGAGCGCGCCGAGCGCGTGGTCGCGGTGGCGGACGGCTCCAAGCTGGGCCGCCGCGCGTTCGCCCGCATCTGCGAGACGACGCAGGTGCACGCGCTGGTCACGGACACCGACGCCGACCCGGACGCCCTCCGGGCGTTCGAGGCCGCCGGAGTCGCGGTCCAAGCTGTCTGAGCCCGGTTCCTCGCCGCCGCCAGGGCTCGGGCAGGGGCGGGCCCCGCTGTCTTGAATGACTCATTCAGGTCTTCGGAGGTCCTGAATGAGTCATTCAAGACCTCGAGCCGCCGGGCCAGGTGTCCTTCGGCCTATGCACCTTTCGGCGGGTGACACTGCGCGAAGCGTGCGCTATACAGAGCACATCATGCGTGTTAGTGCGCGAAAGGTGTCGTTAATGAACAGACTTGCGCAATCGCTTACCTGTCTAGCCGCGACCGCAGCCCTCGGGTTGGCGCCCACCGCGGCGTACGCGGACGCCCAGCCGTCGGGCCGTCTCGGTGACCTGACCGGCCTCTCCACCGACGGCCCGGTGATCACGCTGAAGTCGGGAGCCGCCGCGGTCCGCGTGAGCTTCCCGGCCGCGAGCGCCGTCCGGATCTGGCTCGCCCCCGACGGGAACTTCACCGACCCGGCCGGTCACAAGATCGTCCTGCCGAAGACCACGGCCCCGGCGACACCCCAGCGCGTCGACAAGGGCGCCTACTGGGCCATTTCCACGCCCCAGGCGACCCTGCGGGCCTACAAGCACCCGCTGACGTTCGCCCTCTACGACGGCGCCGACCGCACGCAGCGCTGGGCCGAAGCCGCGCCGCTGTCCTGGACCGGCACCACGACCACGCAAACCCTGGCCAGGGGCGCGGCCGAGCAGTTCGTCGGCGGCGGCGAGCAGAACGGCCGGTTCAGCCACCGCGACCAGACGATCAAGATCTTCGCCGACGACAACTGGAACGACGGCGGCGCGCCCAACTCGCAGCCGTTCTACGCCTCGACCGCGGGCTACGGCGTGCTGCGCAACACCTTCGCGCCCGGCAGCTACTCCTTCACCAGCCCGGTCAAGACCACGCACGACGAGCGCCGCTTCGACGCCACCTACGTCGTCGGCAACGGCCTGAAGGACGTCGTCTCCGGCTACACCGACCTCGTCGGGAAGCCGTTCCTGCCGCCGATCTACGGGCTCGAAACCGGCGACTCCGACTGCTACCTGCACAACGCGAACCGCGGGGAGCGGCACACTCTCGACGCGGTGAAGATCGCCGAGGGCTACACGCAGAACGGCATGCCGAACGGCTGGATGCTGGTCAACGACGGCTACGGCTGCGGCTACGAAAACCTGCAGCAGACCGGCGAGGGCCTGCGGAAGAACAACATGCAGCTCGGCCTCTGGACCGAAGACGGTGTGCCGAACCAGGCCGAAGAGGTCAAGGCCGGCGTGCGCGTGCGCAAGCTGGACGTCGCCTGGGTCGGCCCGGGCTACCAGTTCGCGCTCGACGCCTGCGACACCGCCTACAAGGGCATCGAGGACAACAGCGACGCCCGCGGGTTCGTCTGGCAGCCGGTGAGCTGGGCCGGCGCGCAGCGCTGCGGCGTCCTGTGGAGCGGCGACCAGGCCGGCTCCTACGACTACATCAAGTGGCAGATCCCGACGTACGCGGGCGCGACGACGTCCGGCATCGCCTACAACACCGGCGACATCGACGGCATCTTCGGCGGCAGCCCGCAGACCTACGTCCGCGACCTGCAGTGGAAGACGTTCCTGCCCGCCGCGATGACGATGGACGGCTGGGCGTCGTCGGACAAGCAGCCGTGGCGCCAGGGCGAGCCCTACACCTCGATCAACCGCAAGTACCTGCTGCTCAAGGAAAGGCTGCTGCCCTACACCTACAGCTATTCCGCGCAGGCGCACCAGACCGGCGTCGGCCAGGTCCGGCCGCTGGCGCTGGAGTACCCGGACGATCCGAACGTCTGGACGGACAAGGCCAAGTACGAGTTCCTGTCCGGCACGGACTTCCTCGTCGCGCCGGTGTACGAGAAGGCCAACGTGCGCAACGGCATCTACCTGCCCAAGGGCACGTGGGTGGACTACTGGAGCGGCAAGACCTACACCGGGCCCACCACAGTGGACGGTTACGACGCCCCGCTCGACACGCTGCCGCTGTTCGTCCGCGCCGGGGCCGTCGTCCCGATGTGGGCCGAGGGCACGAAGTCGTGGCAGACCCGGGACAAGGGCGAACTCGACCTCGACGTCTACCCGCAGGGGCACGGGAGCTTCACGCTCACCGAGGACGACGGCGTGACCCGCGGCTACCAGCGCGGCGAGCAGGCGAAGCAGACGTTCACTGTCGACGCGCCGCAATCCGGCCCGGGCACGGTGACCGTCGGGATCGGCGCGAGCACCGGCACCTACGCGGGCAAGCCGGCCGCGCGGAACTACCTGCTGACCGTCCACACGGGATCGAAGCCCGGTGCCGTTCAGGCGGGCACGTCGGTGCTGCGCGAATACGGCAGCAAGGCCGACCTCGACAAGGCGTCCTCGGGCTGGTGGTACGACCCGGCGGGCAAGGGTGTCGTGCGGGTGAAGACCGGACAGCTCGGCGACCGCCAGGACGTCCGGCTCTCCGGTACCAGCGCGGTCGGCGGCTTCTTCCCCGAGGACGACAACGGCTCGGTGGCGCTGACCGTGCCGGTGGTGGCCGCGGCGGGCCAGGCCGTGACCGGCACGCTCGGTTTCACCAACGGCACCCCGCTGCCGGTCCGGGACGTGCGTCTTGCGGTGCAGGGCAACGGTTTCCAGGCCGAAGTCCCGGCCGCGCCGAAGCTCGTCCTGCCTGGCCAGACGGTGCGCGTCCCGGTCAAGCTGACGCCGGACGCCGGGCTGAAACCGGCGGACTACCAAGTCACCGCGACCGCGTCCTACCAGGCCCGGCTGGGTGCGCACCAGGTCACGGACTCGGCGACCGTCACCGTCCCGTACGCCTCCCTGGCCGCGGCGTACGGCAACGTCGGCGTCACGGACGCGGCCCACGTGACGGCGGGCGACCTCGACGGCGGCGGCAGCAGCTTCCGCGCGGAGGGCCTGGCGGAAGCGGGCCTGAAACCGGGCGCGGCGTTCACCGCCAACGGCGCGACGCTGACCTGGCCGGACGCCGGGACCGGCAAGGCGGACAACGCCGTGGCCGCGGGCCAGACCATCGCCGTCCGGGGCGCGGGCACCAAGCTGGTGCTCGCCGCCACCGGCACGGGGACGGCGAAGGGCACGGTGTTCGTCCAGTACGCGGACGGCACCACCAGCCAGGCCGACGTCGGCGTCCCGAACTGGTGCTGCGCCGACCCGGCCCAGTACGGCGCGACCACCGTGGCGACCGTGCTGGGCAAGAACACCCGCACCGGCCCGGCGTACCCGACGACGCCGTACCGGGTGTTCGCGAACTCCGTCCCGCTGACCGCGGGCAAGGAGGTGGTGGCGGTGACCCTGCCGTCGAACTCGGCCCTGCACGTGTTCGCCACCGGCATCGCGTGAGAGAGCGGGCGCCGTCCGCGGACGGCGCCCGCCTTCTCAGGCCCGGGCGTTCTGCTCGAACGCCGACCAGCCACCGGTGTCCTGCTTCAGCCCCGGCTCGTTCCCGGCGAAGACGCTCTTCGCCGCCGGGTCACCGGCCAGCCGGTACTGCAGCCACGCGGTGATCGCGCCGATCAGCCGGTAGCGGGTGTCGCCCTGCAGGAAGTGCGTCGCCCCCTTCAGCTGGGCGTACACCGCCGGCACCTGGTCGCACGCCAGGAACCGCGCGTGGACGTACGGCGCCGGCACGACGATGTCCGCCTGCCCGGACACGAAGAACGCCGGCCCGTGCAGGCTGTTCACGTTCCCCTGGGGCCCGGGCATGACCGGGATCGTGGTCTTGACCAGCGGGTCGGCCCCGGCCGCGATGGCACCGCCGCCACCCTGCGAGTGTCCCGCCGCCGCGATCGCCGAGGTGTCGACGCGGTCGTGGAAAGCGCTGCCCTGGCGGGCGTTCTCGGCGATGAGGTACTTCGCGCCGTCGAGCATTTCCTTCCCCGAGCCGGACTGCCCGGTGTTCGCCGCCACGACGACGTACCCCCAGCTCGCCAGGTGCGTGAACAGGGCCTCGTACTGCTCGACGGTCGCGCCGGTGCCGTTGCCCCAGATCAGCACCGGGTGCTTGCCGGGGGCCGAGGCGATGTCGGCGGGGTAGTAGAGGGTGTGGGCGGTGTCGCCGGCCGCCTTGGCGCTCCGGTGTGGCCCCGCGAGTTCGTAGTCGCGGGCACCCACCGAAGACGCGGTGGCCAGGTGCGGTGCGAGGCCGACCGCGACGGCCACCGCCGTGGTCGTGAGGAAGAGCCGCCGGCTCAACGGGCTCATGACCGGGCCTCAGCCGTAGAAGTGGATGTAGCGGAACGACGACGTGCTGACGTCGTGGACGAGGTAGTGGCCGTCGCCGGTCCAGTTGTAGTCCTCGACGGTCACGGTGCCGCCGTGGACGCTGTCGACGATGGCGACGTGCCCGTACTGCCCGTTGTCGGTCTGCGCGATCGAGCCGACGGTCGGCGTGTTGTCGACGCGGTAGCCGTCGTTGCGGGCGTTGTCGTCCCAGTACTTCGCGTCGCCGTAGTTGTTCGCGCTTTCGCCGTGGCGGTCGATGTTGAACGCCGCCCACGAGACGCACTCGCGGTTGTACATGTTCCAGTCGTCGACGACGGAGTCCTGCGGGACGTTGCGCCACTTCGCGGGATAGATGTCGCCGATGGTGCTCGCGGTGGCGGCGGCCGGGACGGTGCCGAACTCGGCCGCCATCGACGTCGGCCGGGTGGCGGGCGCGGCGGTGGCGGTTGCGGTGCCGGAGATCCCGATGGCGGCGATGGCGGCGAAGGTGAGCAGGGTTCGGCGCATGGTGGTGCCCCTTTCCGGTGCGGGGGAGGAGAAGACCCGACCGACGGTAGGAGCAAGATCAGCAGTGGCCCAGACCTTTGTGGACGACCCGCTCTGGCTGTCCCGAAACCCCTGGTCGGGCCGTGGTGTTCACAGAATTGCGGTCACCACCGCCAGCCGGCGCCGCGGATGCCGGGGCGGACGTCGCGCAGCGCCAGCGTGGCCACGTGGGTGGCGCCGACCGGCAACGGCGTGCCGGGGTGCTCGGGGCCGCCGAGCCCGCGCTGTTCGAACGACCGGACGCTGCCGGGTACGCGCGGGCCGAAGTGCACCTGGCAGACGTACTCGGGCACCGGGCGGGTGAACCGCCGGTGGTAGTGGTCGATGGGCGGCCCGGGCGGGAACCGGATCTCGTACTCCACGACGGCCACCTCGCCCAGGGCCAGCGGGTGGTCCAGGCGCAGCTCGCCGGCGACCATGCCGGTGCCGCGGTCCACGCCGACCCGCCCGAGCCGGGCGAACCGGACGCGGTGGTAGGCCGGGTCGGCGGTCAGCGGCCCGTCCGCCTGGTAGTAGGTCATCATCCGGTCCACGCCGTCGACGGCCGCTTCGGCGACCATCCTGACCTGCAGGGCGCGCTCGCCGCCGCGTTCGTCGAGCAGCATGCGGTCGTGGATCGACCAGAACGACACCTGGCCGTCCGGCGGCGGTTTCAGCTCACCGGACAGCGCCCGCAGCTCCGGCCACAGCCGGCGGCGCTCGATCCGGCACGCGGGCTCGCCCAGCCAGCGACCCCGCGGGGCCTTCGGCCCGAGCCGCGAGGTCAGCGTGCCCGCCGCCAGGCCCAGCACCGCTTCCAGGTGCGTGACGGCGACCATCGACGTCTCGCGTTCGGGCTGCGAGCGACCCCGTCGCCAGTAGGACAGCGCCGAGCGCGACAGGCGCACTCCCCGCGCGGCCAGGTGGTGCTGGAGCCGATCGAGCGACAGCCCGGATTCGTCGATCGCGGCGTCCAGCGTGACCGCGAACGATCCCGGAAGCGACCGAGTCACCCCTCCAGGATGATCACCCGCGCCGGGTTTCGGAACCGACTAAAGGCGCTGGTCCGGACCGCGCGCCGCCGGTGAAGGTGGGGAGGTGGACGAATCGTTCGCCGGCGCGCTCGACGCGGCCATCAGCGACGCGGGCCTGACCCTGGACCGCCTGCGCGAGCACCTCGCCGCCCGTGGGGTGCCGGTTTCGCGCAGCGCGCTGGCGTACTGGCGGCACGGGCGCTCCCGGCCCGGGCGCGAGACGTCGCTGCGGGCGGTCGTCGAGCTCGAGGAGGTGCTGGACCTGGCGCCCGGCACGCTGACGGCGCTGCTGGGCCCGGGGGAACGGCCGTCGCCCCCGCTGCCGCGCGCGCCGCTGCGGGAACGGCGCCGGCTGTGGCTGTCCGTCCGGCCGGTCTCCCTGGAGCTCAAGCCGCCGCCGGAGGACCAGCTGCGGCTCTGGTCGGTCCACGACCAGCTGGTGGTGGACGAACGCCAGGAGCGCCGGCTGCGCGTGCGGCTGGTCGCCGAGGCCGCCGTCGACGGCGTGACCCGGATGCTGACCTACTACCAGACCGAAGACCTCGCCCGCCGCGCGCCGCGGTTCGCCGCCGTGGACTGCTGCCGGCTGGGCCGCACCCGCGCCGACACCGCGACCGGGCTGGTGGTCGGCGAGCTGGTCTTCGACCGCGAGCTGGCCGCCGGCGACGTCGCCGCGGTGGCGTACGAGCTGGTGTTCCCGCCCGGCCGGGCGGTGCACGGCTACCACCGCCGGCTGACCCGGCCGACGTCGCTCTACACCTGCGAGCTCCGGTTCGGCCGGGACGCGCCGTCGTGCGTGCGCCGGTTCGTCCAGCGCGACCTCGCCGCGCCCCGCCGGCACGTCGAACGGCTGCGGCTGGGCGCGGACCACGCCGTGACGCTGGCGGCGCGCGACCTGCGCGCCGGGATCGTCGGCACCAGCTGGACGTGGTAGCGGCAATTCTGTGGACGCGGGCGCCCGACCTGGGGCTTTCCCGTGGCCGGGGCGGGGTTTCCACTTCCGCTGGAGCCACCGGCGACGGCGTTCTTAGCGTGCGTGGAGCGGTTTCCCTCCTCACACCCGGAGCAGCCCATGCGAAAGCCTTCCCTGCTCGTGGCCGCCTTCCTGGCGACGGCGGCCTTTTCCCCACCACAGGCCGCGGCGGCCCCACCCCCGCTCGTCCCGCTGGGCACGGCACCCGCCGTCCCGGCCGGCGCCACCGCCGACTCCTCGGCGCTGCCCGGGCGCGTCACCGTCTCCGTGGCGCTGAAGCCCCGCGACGCGGCCGGTGCCGAGAAGTACGTCGCCGCCACGGCGGACCCGGCTTCCCCGCTGTACCACCGCTACCTGAGCGCCACGGAGTACACCGAGCGGTTCGGCCCGGCGCAGGCGTCGGTCGACCGGGTGCGGGACTACCTGACCGGCAAGGGGCTGCGCGTCGAGGACGTCACCGGCAACCGGCAGGTCGTCACGGCGTCCGGCCCGCCGGCCGCGGTGGAAAGCGCCTTCACGACTTCCCTTTCCGGCTTCCGCGCGGCCACCGGGACCCGGTTCTTCAACGCCACCAAGGGTGTCGCGGTCCCGGCCGACGTCGCGACCCTCGTCCGCGGGGTCACCGGCCTGACGAACCGGCCCGCCGCGCACCGCGCGGGGTCACCCGCGGGCCCCGGGGGACCGGGCGGCGGCTACACCCCGGCCCAGCTGCGGACCGCCTACAGCATGACCGGCCTGTCCGGCAGCTACGACGGCTCGGGCGAGACCGTCGGGCTGATCGAGTTCGACACCTTCAAGCAGGCCGACATCGACGCCTGGACGCAGTACTTCAAGCAGCCGGCCGTGACGCCCGAGCTCGTGAAGGTCGACGGCGGCGTGCCGAACCCCGGCAGCGACCAGCTGGAGGTCACGCTCGACATCCAGGCCGTCGCCGCCACCGCGCCGAAGGCGAAGCAGGTCGTCTACTCCGCGCCCAACTCCGACCAGGCGTGGGTGCACGAGATGGCGAAGATCGCCTCCGACAACAAGATCACCATCCTGTCGGGGTCCTGGCTCAACGGCGAAATCTGCGAAGCCGACCCGATCGCGGCCTCGCACGACTCCTACACGCAGCTCGCCGCCCAGGGCGTGACGATGCTCTCGGCGTCCGGCGACTGGGGCGCCACCGGCTGTGGCTACCAGGGGGACAACCGCACGATCCAGGCCGACTTCCCGGCCAGCGACCCGCTGTTCACCGGCGTCGGCGGCACGCAGCTGCGGACGTCCGACAGCGCGGGCACCTGGCAGGCCGAGTCGTGCTGGAACCAAGGCAGCAGCGGCAACACGCGCTCGGGCGGCGGCTATTCGAAGATCTACGCCCGCCCGGACTGGCAGCCCGGCACCAACCAGTACCGCTCGGTGCCCGACGTCTCGCTGCTGGCCGACTACGGCGCCGGCGCGCTTTCGGTGTACATGAACGGCGGCTGGCAGGACGTCGGCGGCACCAGCCTGTCCTCCCCGCTGTGGGCCGGCTACGTCGCCATGCTGAACCAGAAGTCCCTCGGCGGCGGGAAATCCCGGCTCGGGCAGCTGAACCCGAACATCTACAAGATCGCCGGTTCGGCCGACTACGCCTCGACGTTCCACGACGTGACATCGGGCGGCAACGGCACCTACAACGCCGGCACCGGCTACGACCTGTGCACCGGCTGGGGTTCGCCCAAGGCCGACGCACTGGGCGCGAAACTGCTCGGCGGCGGGGACACCCCGCCGCCCACCGGCGACTTCACGCTGTCCGCCTCGCCGGCCTCGGGCAGCGTCGCCGCGGGGAGTTCGGTGAGCACGACGGTCACCGCGGCCGCTCCGGCGTCCTCGGGCATCGTCGGTGGCACCCCCACGACGACGGCCGCCCACCCGTTCATCATCTCGATGCGCCGCGAAGGTTCGGCCTTCCCCGGGCAGCAGTCCTGCACGGGCACGCTGTTCGGGCCGCACACCGTGCTGCTGGCCGCGCACTGCCTGCTGGAGAAGGCCGGCCACAAGTGGTTCGTCTACGGCGCCGACGACCTGACGAAGGACACCGGCACCACCGCGGAAATCGCGTCGCAGTGGGTCCACCCGGACTACACGGACTGGCGGATCGGCGCGGACATCGCGGTCGTCACCCTCGACAAGGACGTGCCGGTCCCGGTCGGGATCACCTACCCGAAGCTGAACACCGACCCGAACCTGGACGGCGCGGGCACGAAGGGCCTGTCGATCGGGTGGGGGCAGACCGCCGCCAACACCTACAGCACCGTGCTGCGCCAGGCCGACATCCCGGTCGTCGCGGACAGCGCGTGCAAGGGCAAGTACACCGACAACCAGGGACAGGAGGAGTACAAGACGCCGGCGATGCTCTGCACGGGTTACGCCGACCACCACGCGAGCGCGTGCGTCGGCGACAGCGGCGGCCCGTACCTGGTCGGCAACACCGTCGTCGGCGTGTTCTCGTGGATGTCGACCTCGTGCGACTGGTACGCCGTGTACGCCCGGGTCTCGACCTACGCGGCCGACATCGCCCCGCACCTGCCGGGCGGGGACACCCCGCCGCCGTCCGGCGCGATCACCCTGTCGGCGTCGGGCCTGCCCTCGGGCGCGACGGCGGCGTTCAGCCCGGCGAGCCTCGACGTCGGCGGGCACTCGACGCTCACCATCACCACCAGCGCGAGCAGCCCGGCCGGGACCTACGACGTCACGATCTCCGGCCGGAGCGCGAAGTCCACGCAGACGGCGCACTACAGCCTGACGGTCACCGGCGGCCCGACCGCGGAGCTGAAGCTCGCCAACCCGGGCACGCAGAACAGCCGCGTGGGCCAGGCGGTGAACCTGCCACTGCAGGCCTCCGGCGGTGCGACGCCGTACAGGTGGTCGTCGACGGCACTGGCTCCCGGCCTGACCCTCGAGGCGGCGAGCGGCGTCGTGTCCGGGACGCCGTCGCGCGCGGACAGCAGGCAAGTCACGGTCACGGTCACCGACGCGGCCGGGAAGAAGGCCACCGCGGCGTTCTTCTGGTTCGTCTTCGGCTGACCCGAAGAGGCGGTGCCACCCCAGGGGACGGGGTGGCACCGCCGCCCACGATCAGCTTCCCGCGGCGCAGAACGTGTCGGCCGGCCGCTTGCCGCTCACCAGGTAGCCGGTCACGAGGGTGTTCCCGCACTTGCTCGGCGTGAACAGGTAGGCCCCGTGCCCACCCTGGTCGATCGTGATCATCCGGGCGCGCTCGCCGAACGCCGCGCGCAGCTTGCGGGCGCCGGACAACGGCGTGCCCGGGTCACGCTGGTTCTGCACCATCAGCACGTTCGCCGGGCCGTGGTCGGTGATCCGCACCCGCGGCTCGGCGGGCGGTGCCCAGTACGCGCACGCCGCGATGTTCGCGCTCGCCGCGCCGAGCAGCGGGTACCGGACGCGGTCGACCGCGACGTCCAGCTGGTAGCTCGCGATCGAGCGCGGCCACGCCGAGTCGCCGCAGATCACCGCGAACCGGGACGCCAGCAGGTTTTCCACCCCCGTCACCGGTTCCGACGGCGGCTTCGGGGCCCGGCCCTGCTCGAGCCCCTGCCAGTCCTCGGCGAGCTTCGTGAGGTCCGTCGAGTACAGGCCTTCGAACGTCAGGCCGCGGAAGACCGAGCCCGTGATGCCGTCTACCGGCGTGCGGTCCAGCCGCGCGGCCAGCTCGTGGAACTTGGCCGTGACCTGCGAAGGCGTCGTGCCCAGCCCGTACTCCGGGTGCTTCGCCGCGAAGGCCGCGAAGTCGGGGAACCGGTCCTCCATGCCCCGCCCGAAGCCGCGCATCGCGTCGATGTCGTAGCCGCCCGGCCCGAGGCTGCTGTCCAGCACGACCCGGTCGCTGCGCCCGGGGAACAGCGTCGTGTACACCGCGCCGAGGTAGGTCCCGTAGGACGCGCCCAGGAACGACACCTTCGCTTCGCCGAGCGCCGTCCGGATGCGGTCCATGTCCCGCGCGGTGTTCGCCGTGGTGAGGTACGGCAGCAGCGACCCGGTCTTCGACCCGGCGCACTGCGCGGCTTCCCTCTTCGCGAGCGCGGCCTGCTTCACGACGTCGGCCGGGCCGTTCGCGTACGGCAGGTTGCCGACCGCGATCTGCTCCGGTGTCAGGTCGCACGTCACCGGCGTGCTGTGCGCGACCCCGCGCGGGTCGAACCCGATGATGTCGTAGGCGTCGAGCACTTCCTGGGGCAGCTTCACGTACTTCAGCAGCTGCGGGTAGTCCAGGCCACCGCCGCCGGGGCCGCCCGGGTTGGTCAGCAGCACGCCCCGCCGCTTCGCCGGGTTCTTGCTCGGCAGGCGCGACACGGCGACGTCGATCGTCCGCCCGTCCGGCTCCCGGTAGTCCAGCGGGACCTTCATCGTCGTGCACTGCAGGTCCGGCGTCGGGAACGCCCCGGCCGGGCACGCTCCCCAGTCCACAGTGGCCGGTGCGGCGGAGGCGGCGGGGACGGCGGTCGTCGCGCCGAGCACGGCGATCGCGGCCACCAGCAAGGCTTTGCGCATCGGAATTCCTTTCGTTCGCACCGCGCTCAGCGGCGCGGTTCCCAGCGGAAGAGGCGCGTCGCGAGCACGACCGCGACGAAGACCCAGGCGAGGGTCGGGGCGAAGAGGAGCAGGGAATCGGCGGCGGGCTTCCCGCCGTTCCACGCGTCGAGCACCAGCTCGGCCGCGGATCCGCCGGGCAGCAGGCGCTTGAGCAGCGTCAGTTCGCCGGTGCCGGTGAGCCCGACCCAGCCGGCCACCGCGATCACGCCGACGCTGACCGGCAGCGTGGTCACCTGCGCGTGTTCTGGCGAGTTCGTCAGCCCGGCCGTGGCCAGGCCCAGCGCGAGCATCATCACCACGCTGGCCACGACGGCGGCGGCCAGCAGCAGCGGGTTCGCCGGCCTCCCGGTGACCACGGCCAGCACCGCGAGCAGCACGGCGATCTGGACCACCGCGATCGCGGTGACCGGCAGCAGCAGCCCGCCGAGGATCCCGGCGTCGCCGGCCGCGGTCGAGCGCAGCCGCTTGAGGAACAGGTTCTGGCGGCGGGCGGCCAGCGTCGTCACCGTCGTGGTGTAGAGGCCGATGCCCAGCACGAAGAACAACGTCAGCGTGGCGATGTAGCCGAGGCTCCCCACCTCGGTGAAGACGTCGTGCCGGGCGATGAAGAACGCGCTGAGCGCCGCCGGCAGCACCAGGGCGGTGACCAGCACGAGCCGGTTCCGGAAGAGCTGGATCAGCTCGCCGCGAGCGATCGTCAACATGGCTCGTCCTCTCAGGAGTTTTCGATGGCGCGGAAGACGTCGTCGAGCCGCGTCGGCCCGGCCTGCAGGTCGAGCAGCTCCACGGCCTGGTCCTGCGCCCAGGCGAGCAGCGTGTGCAGGTCCTTCTGCAGGCCGAAGGTCTCGACGAGGAACTTGCCGTCCACACCCCGCGTGGCGAGCAGCGGCGGCGACGGCGCGTGCGGCGGGAGTCCGAAGTGGATGGTCGAGGGCAGCGTCCTGGTCAGCTCGGTGACAGTGCCTTCGCGGTGCAGGGTGCCCTGGTGCATGAGCCCGATGCGGTCGGCGCGCTGCTGGGCTTCCTCGAGGTAGTGCGTGGTGAGCACGACGGTGGAGCCGTCCTCGCGCAGCCGGTCGACGGCGTCCCAGAGCGCGTCCCGCGACTGGATGTCGAGGCCGGTGGTGGGTTCGTCGAGGAAGACCAGCTCGGGCGTGCCGTAGACGGCGGTGGCGAAGTCGAGCCGCCGCTTCTCCCCGCCCGAAAGCTGCCCGACCCTGGTGGCCGCCTTGCCGGTGAGGCCGGCCACGCCGAGCAGGCGCCCGGCGTCGTCGTGCCGCCCGGTGAGCCGCCCGACCAGCCCGACGGTCTCGCGCACGGTCAGATCCGCGGAAAACCCGCTCTCCTGGAGCATGATCCCCAGCCGCGGGCGGACGGCGGCGCGGTCGCGGGGGTCCTTCCCGAACACCCGCACGGCACCCGAGGTGGGCGCGCGGTGGCCTTCGACCGTCTCCAGGGTCGAGGTCTTGCCGGCGCCGTTCGTGCCGAGCAGGGCGTACAGCTCCCCGCGATCCACTTGGAACGAAAGGTCTTTCACGGCGGGGAAGCCGCCGTAGGTGAGGGTGAGGCGATCGACGTCGATGACCGGTGTCGTGGACATGCCACGGATTCCAGCGTGGATCGGAGCGGCCCGGCAGTGCGGCGGCGTCACCCGGATCCATGACGTGGTGTCACTGGTGCGGCCCGCTCAGCCGGATACGCTCGGCTGGTGGAGGTGCCGACGATCGCGCGCAGGACGTCCTGGACCGGCGGGAAGGTCCAGGAACGGCTGCGCCGGCTGAACCTGATCACGACCGTCCCGCCGCTGGCGATCGTCGGGGTGCTGTTGCTGCTGCTGACCGCCCGGACCTGGTGGCACGTCGTGCTCCAGGTCGTCGGGCTGGTCGCGGCGCTCGCGACCGCCGAACGCTGGACCGCGGGCGACTACCTGCGCGTCGCGCGGCCGAGCCTGGCCGTCACCGCGGTGGTGTCGCTGGCCGGGTCGCTGACCGACGACACCGCCGCGTTCTTCAGCCTGTCCGTCGTCGGGTCGTACCTCATCCCGCCGCTGCCCCGCCACCGGCTCGCCGCGCTGGCCGGGCTGACGGTCCTGATCGCCGGGCTGGGCGCGGCGAACGTCCTCGTGCACGGCGACCGGATCGGCTGGCGGCTGTTCCAGTTCGCCGCCGTGCCCGCGGCCGCCATGCTGGTCTCGACCGCGTTCATGTTCGTCAGCCAGCGCTTCTTCGACCTGATCGCGGAACTCGAACAGTCCCGCGAGCGCGAAGCGGACCTCGCCGTCACGCGGGAGCGGGTGCGCTTCGCGTCCGACCTGCACGACATCCAGGGCCACACCCTGCACGTAGTGAAGCTGAAGGTGGCGCTGGCCGAGAAGCTGCTGGACCGCGAACCGGACCGGGCGCGCGAGGAACTGCGCGAGGTGCACGAGCTGGTCGGCGACACCATCGTCCAGACCAGGGAACTCGCCCACGCCCAGCGGCGGCTGAACCTGTCCGCCGAGCTGGAGAACGCGAAGAACCTCTTCGAGGCCGCGGGGATCCACGTCCGCGTCGAGCGCGAGTCCGAAGTGGACGCCGCCGCGGGCGAGCTGCTCGGCCAGGTCCTGCGCGAGACGACGACCAACATCCTGCGGCACGCCGAAGCCCGCCAGGTGGGGATCACGCTCACCCGGCGCGGGATCGCGATCGTCAACGACGGCGCCCCGGACACCGGCCCGCTCGAACTGGGCGGGCTCGCGGTGCTCCGGCAGCGCCTGGCCGAGCACGGCGCCGAGCTGGAAGTCTCGCAGTCCGACGGCCGCTTCCGCACCGCGGCGGCCTTCCCCGCGCCGAAGGAGACCCGACGATGACCACGGTGGTGCTCGCCGACGACGAAGCCCTCCTGCGCAAGGCACTGGCCGCGTTGCTCCCGCTGGAAGGCGAGATCACGGTGCTGGCCGAGGCCGACGACGGCGAGTCGGCGATCGCGGCCACCCTCGAACACCGGCCGGACGTGCTGGTCATCGACCTCGAGATGCCCCGGGTGGACGGGCTGGGCGCGGTCGAGAAGATCCGCCGGGCCCGGCCGGAGCAGGTGATCCTGATGCTGACCCGCCACGCCCGCCCCGGCGTGCTGCGCAAGGCGCTGAAGCTCGGCGTCCAGGGGTTCGTCAGCAAGGCGGCGGAACCGGCCCACATCACCTCGGTGATCAGGACCCTGCACGCGGGCAAGCGCTGGATCGACCCGGACGTCTCGGCGCTGGCCGTCGTCGACGACTGCCCGCTGACCGACCGCGAGCTGGACGTCCTGCGCGCGACCCGCGAGGGTTTTTCGGTGGCCGACATCGCCGGGCAGCTGCACCTCGCGGAGGGCACGGTCCGCAACTACCTGTCCAACGCGATGCAGAAGACCCAGACCCGCACCCGCCACGAAGCGGCCCGGTACGCCCGTGAGCACGACTGGCTGTAGCCGGTTGGCCGCTTGACACGGGACGGTGTCATGCTGTTTCGGTGATCGACCCCGAGTGGCGGGAGCGGCTCGTGCACGCCGCCGTCCGCCTGGCGCAGCACGGCGGCCTCGCGAGCATCACCGCGGAGACGGTGACGGCGGAAGCGGGCCTCCCACCGGGCGCGGCGGCCGAGCACTTCGACTCGGTCCCGGCCCTGCTGCTGGAGGTCGGCGCCCGCGTCCTGCGGCTGCGGACGGACACCCTGCGCGAGTGGCTCGACGGAACCGGGCCGGAGAACGTGGTGGCCCGGCTGGCGGAGCTGATCCACCACCAGCTGACCGAGCAGCGGGCGACGAGCGTGGTCGCCTACGAGCTGTACGCGCTGGGCACCCGCCACGAGGAGTTCCGCCAGGCCAGCCGCGTGGCCAACGCCCGCCTGCGCGAACGCCTGGCGGAGATCCTGCCCCCGGCCGAGGCCGCCCGCCTGGCCGCCGCCGCCGACGGCTTCCAGCTCCAGTGCCTGTTCGAGGTGGAGACGCCGACGGTGGAGCAGATCCAGTGGGTCCTGCGGGGCTGACGCTCAGCTAAGCGCTGCCACCGCGACGACGACGGCGGGTGCGGCGCCGAGCACGACGCAGGGCAGCCCGGCGAGCCACCTCGTCCGGCGAGCCGACCAGACGGCGGCCCCACCGGCGACGACCATCCACGCGACGGCGCCGGCGAGCCAGGCGAACGCCGGGCCGGAGCCGGTCCAGTCGCGACTGTTGCCGGCCAGCCCGGCGATCAGCAGGAGCGCGCCTCCGGCGGCGGTGCCGAGGGCGATCAGGGCGAAGCCCAGGGTCATGACCACGATGTTCGCCGCGCGCACGTCCGGCAGCCTAGCGGTGGGCCCGGCCCCGGCCAGCTCCCCGGACGAAGGCTTGGCGGCCGCCCGGGGGCTGACGCAGCCGGGTGACGAAGATGCGACGTGTCGTGTTTCGGACGCGCCCGCCCTAGTGACGGATCACGGCGTCGGCGCGAGCCTGGTGCGATGCACTGGAGATCACGTGTTCTGGTCCTGGCCTGCGCCGGCGCGCTGGCCGCGGGTACCGCCGCAGCCGCGGACGCGGCGCCCGGCCCGCACGCGGCGCCGGCGCCCGCGGGTGCCGGGCGGCATTCGGTCAC
Organism: Amycolatopsis eburnea; assembly: GCF_003937945.1. Taxonomy (GTDB): domain Bacteria; phylum Actinomycetota; class Actinomycetes; order Mycobacteriales; family Pseudonocardiaceae; genus Amycolatopsis; species Amycolatopsis eburnea. The sequence goes on along the minus strand of NZ_RSEC01000048.1, from coordinate 191,601 downwards.
CCTGCTCACCGGGGACGTCGTCCAGGTCGAGCGGCAGCCCGGCGGCAAGCAGGCCGCCACCGTCCAGCCCGCGCCGGGCCGGGAGAAGATCCGGTTCCACCAGCAGGAGGTCGACGGCCACCTCAGCGTCTTCCCCGAGGACGTCACCCCGCGGCTGGCCTCGAAGCAGGTCGACCGGACCCTCTTCGACGTCACCGAGCTGATCGCCGAGGGCTACGCCGACGAGCAGTCGGCGGCCCTGCCGCTGATCCTGACCTACCGCAAGGGCACCGACCTGCGGAAAGCCACCGCGAAAGCCGACCTCGGCGTGACGCTGACCAGCGTCAACGGCCGTTCGGCGCGGGCGAGCAAGGCGACCGCCGCCGCGTTCTGGGCCTCCTCGGGAGACATCGAGCGGATCTCCCTGGACCGCAAGGTCCGCGCGTCGCTCGACCGCAGCGTCCCGCAGATCGGCGCGCCCGAGGCGTGGGCCGCGGGCTACGACGGCACCGGCACCACGGTCGCGGTGCTCGACACCGGCTACGACCCCACCCACCCCGACCTCGCCGGGCGCGTGCGCGAGGCGGTCAACTTCACGACCAGTCCCGACACCACCGACCACTTCGGCCACGGCACGCACGTCGCCTCGACGATCGCGGGGTCGGGCGCCGCTTCGGGCGGCAAGCTCAAGGGCGCCGCGCCGGGCGCGGAACTGCTCATCGGCAAGGTTCTCGACGACGACGGCTTCGGCTACGAGTCCTGGGTCCTCGCCGGGATGGAGTGGGCGGCGCACTCCGGCGCCAAGGCGGTCAACATGAGCCTCGGCGGCGGGGCGACCGACGGCACCGACGCGCTCAGCCTCGGTCTCGACGCGCTCAGCGCGCAGACCGGCACGCTCTTCGTGGTGGCCGCCGGCAACGACGGCGAGCAGGGCGCCTACACGGTCGGCTCGCCGGGCACCGCGGCCGCCGCGCTGACCGTCGGCGCCGTCGGCCGCGACGAGAGCCTGGCGTCGTTCTCCAGCCGCGGCCCGCGCCTGGGCGACAACGCCGTCAAGCCCGACATCACCGCGCCCGGCGTCGGCATCGTCGCCGCACGCGCCGCCGGGACCGCGATGGGCGACGTCGTCGACGACCACTACACCGCCGCCTCCGGTACGTCGATGGCCACGCCGCACGTCGCCGGCGCGGTCGCGATCCTCGCCCAGCAGCACCCCGGCTGGAAGAGCAGTCAGCTCAAGGACGCGCTGGCCAGCACGTCACTGACCGCGCCCGGGCTCTCGGTGTTCGAGCAGGGCGGCGGCCGCGTCGACGTGGCCCGCGCGGTGAAGCAGCGGGTGTTCGCCACCGGCACGCTCGACCTCGGCGCGGTCGAGGACGGCAAGGCGGCGGTGTCCAAAGAGGTCACCTACACCAACGTCGGCACCACGCCGGTCTCGCTGAAGCTCGCGCTCGAGGCCAAGTCCCTCGCCGGCGTCCCCGCCGCCGACGGGATCCGGCTCGACAAGTCCACTGTGGACGTCCCGGCCGGCGGCACCGCGAAGGTCGTGCTCACCGGCGACCCGGCGAAGCTGGCCGCGGGCACCTACAGCGGGCGGCTCACCGCGACTGACGGCAGTGTCGTGGTGCACACCGCCGTCGGCGCGGACAAGACCGCGCCGAAGCACAAGGTCACCATCTCCGCGCTCGACCTGCGGGGCAAGCCGGCCGTCGCGCCGTGGCTGCTGATGTACGGCGAGGACTACCGCTACGACGTGAACACCTGGCTGGGCGGCGACAGCCTGACGCTGGAACTCGGCGCGGGCGTGTACTACCTGACCGCGGAGGTCGACGGCGGCGGCGACGGCCTCACCGTCCAGCAGGTCGTGCTGCCGGAGATCCGGGTCACCGGCGACACGAACCTCGTGCTGGACGCCCGCAAGGCGGTGAAGGTGGAGATCGAGACCCCCAAGCCGTCGGAACAGGCGGGGATCTGGAGCTACTACACCTACCGGGAACTCGGCCCGCGCCGCATCGCGAACTACGCCATGCAGTTCGACTACACCCGCGAGCTCCGGGTCACCCCGACGCCGAAGGTGACCACCGGCGCCTTCGAATTCGGCTCACGCTGGTCGAGGATCGCGCCGCCGCTGACGGCGACCGTCCTGGGCGACCGCGACTCGCTCACGACCCGCTACCTCGCCGGATCGCCCAAGCTGGACGGCTGGCGGCTGCTGCCGGCCGTCTCCGCGGGGCAGGGCAAGCCGGCGGACTTCCAGCGGGTGAACGTGCGCGGGAAGATCGCGGTCGTCGACCCGGACCCGGCGGACTACAACCGCGACGACGTCTCCCGCGCCGCCGCGGCCGCCGGCGCGGCGATGGTCTTCATCGTCGTGCCGGACGGCTGGAGCACCGCCTCGGTGCCGTCGATCAGCGCGGCGCCGTTCCTGCCGGTCCCGACCGTCCAGCTCGACCGGGACGAGGGCGTGGCGCTGCTCGCGCGGCTCAAGTGGCTCCCGGCGTTGCTGAGCCTGCGGGGGATCCCGGTCAGCCCGTACCTCTACGACGTGGTCCAGACCGAGCACGACCGGATCCCGGAGCGGATCGTCCACCGGGTCACCGCGGCGAACACCGCGACCGTCACCACCCACTACCGGCAGGCGGGCAGCGGCGGCGAGGCCAAGGAACAGCGGTTCGCCTGGAAGCCGTGGCAGGACTTCGCCGTCAACGAGTACCAGCGGCTCGTGGCGACGCCGTCGACCCGGGAGGAGTACGTCAGCTCCGGGGACGTCCAGTGGCAGCACCGGGTCAAGCACGGCCTGGTCTGGGACGAGATGTCCCCGCTGCAGGGCGGCATGACCACGGCACCGCGCACCTACCAGGACGGGGAGAAGCTCACCGAGGACTGGTTCGCGCCGGTCGTCCGGCCCGCCATCCCGCGCGGCGTACCGGGCCTGGACTCGGCCCGGGAGGGTGACAACCTCCGGATCCGGATCCCGGAGTTCGTCGACAGCCAGGCCGGGCACTACGGGTTCAACGAGGGCGACGACCAGGCCGGACCGGCCGTGACGTCGGCGAAGCTGTACCGCGACGGCGAACTCGTGTCGGAACAGCCCTACGCGTTCGGCACCTTCCCCGCGGGCGCGGACCCGGCGACCTACCGGCTCGACCTGTCGGTGCGGCGCGATTCGCCGGAGTGGCTGTTCGGCACCGGCACGCGGACGTCGTGGACGTTCCGCTCGGCGCGGTCGGCCTCGACGGCGCTGCTCCCGCTGCTGCAGCTGGATTACGCGGTCGACGCCGACTCCGGCAACCGGCTCCCGGCCGGTCGCAAGGCCCGGATCGGCCTGACCGCGCGGTTCCAGGACGGGATGGCCGCGCCGGACGTGCGGTCGATGAAGGCCTGGGTGTCCTACGACGACGGGAAGACCTGGCGCGTGGCCGACGTCAAGCGGACCGGGAAGTCCTACGAGGCCACCGTCGACCACCCGCCGCTCGGTGCCACGAACTCCTACGTCGCGTTGCGGGTTCAGGCCACCGACAGCGCGGGGAACAGCGTCGACCAGACGGTGCTCCGGGCGTACGGGCTCAGCGCGAAATAGCGTCGCCCACGGGCTCCGGGTGCCTTCCGCCGGTTCGCGGCAGGAGGCGCCCGGGGCTCGGCTCGTCCAGCCAGCCGAGCTTGCTGGCCTGCCAGGCCAGCTGCATCCGGGTGCGGACGTTGACCCGGCGCATCAGGTCCTGCAGCCGCCGCTGGACGGTCCGGTAGCTGACGTCGAGCTGCGTCGCGATCGACTTGTCGCTTACCCCGCTGATCAGCAGGGACAGCAGCCGCCGCTCGTCGGGGTCGAGGTGGCTCGACGGCGCGGTGTCGCCGATCCGCAGCGGCGACGCGCGTTCCCAGTAGACCTCGAACAACGCGACCAGCGCGGACAGCAGGCTGCTTTCCCGCACGAGCGCGGCGGTGGGCTCGCCGTCGCTGTCGTGGCTGACCAGCGGGCACAGCGCCACCTTGCGATCGGAGATGGCCAGGCGCACCGGCAGCTTCGAGATCGAGCGGGCGATCTCGCCACCCTCGATCCCCTCCAGGACGTTGGCGATCCGGCCGGGTTCTTCGAGCAGTCCGGTCTCGTAGATCACGCGGTACTGCACGCCGCGGGCCTGCGCCAGCGCCTCCTCGACGTTCTCCGACGCCGCCATCGCGACGTTGCCCTCCAGGCAGAACCACAGCGACTCTTCGCGGGCACCGCGCTGGATGCTGAGCGCCTGCCGCCGGATCGCGTCCACCCCGGTGATGACCTCGACGAGCTGCGCGGAGTCCCGCCGCCGCACGCTGCCGCGGTACTCCTCGGCCAGCTGTGACACGGCGGCGCGGGCGGCCTCCAGCTTCTCCTGGCCGTGCACCAGCAGCGGGCCGAGCGAGACGTCCGGTGGCGCGGACACGTAGTGCTCGCCCGCCTTGCTGACGAGCCCCTTCGCCAGCAGGACCGCCAGGATGGCGTCCACCTCGCCGCGGCGCACCCCCGCCTTGCCCGCGATCTCGCCAGGGGCGCTCCGGTAGCCGCCGACGACCACGCGGTAGACCCGTTCTTCGTCGGGAGTCATGCCCAGCGCTTCCAGCACAAGGCACAACGTACAACGCGGACACAGCCGTTCAGCGGACAGGAATTGAGACATCCGTCCCGGTGCGCGGCGTTGTGTGAAACGAAATTTCGTGCCCCCACCAGCGGGTCGTTAGCTTCGGATCCATGGAATCGAGCTTTCGGACGGCCGGAGAACTCTTGGCCGCGTTGCGCGCCGGTGAAGTGACGTCGGTGGAGCTGACCGACGAGGCGATCGCCCGCATCGAGCGCGACGACGGGGTGATCAACGCGATCTGCGTGCCGGACTTCGAGCGGGCACGGGCCGCCGCCCAGCGCGCTGACGAGGCCCGCGCCCGCGGGGAAGACCGGCCGCTGCTGGGCGTCCCGGTGACGGTCAAGGAGTCGTACAACGTCGCCGGGCTGCCCACGACCTGGGGCATGCCGCCGCACCGGGACTTCGTGCCCGCCGAGGACGCGGTGCAGGTGTCGCGGGTCAAGGCGGCGGGCGCGGTGGTGCTCGGCAAGACCAACGTGCCGCTGGGGCTGCAGGACATCCAGAGCTTCAACGACCTCTACGGCACGACCACCAACCCGTGGGACCCCGGACGCACCTCGGGTGGCTCCTCCGGCGGTTCGGCGGCGGCACTGGCGGCCGGCTTCGGCGCGCTGTCCCTCGGCTCCGACATCGCCGGCTCGCTGCGCACCCCGGCGCACTTCTGCGGCGTCTACGCGCACAAGCCGACCCTCGGGCTGGCGGCCGTCCGCGGGATGGTCCCCCCGGCCGAGCCGGCGCTGCCGGTCGACCTCGACCTCGCCGTCGTCGGCCCGATGGCCCGCAGCGCCCGCGACCTCACGCTCCTGCTCGACGTCATGGCCGGACCGGACCCGCTGACCCACGGCGTGGCGCACCGGATCGCCCTGCCACCCGCCCGCCACGAGCGGATCGGCGACCACCGCGTCCTGGTCCTCGACGACCACCCGCTCATCCCGACCAGCGCCGCGGTCCGGGCGGGCGTGCACCGGGTGGCGGCCGCGCTCGAGGACGGCGGCGCCCGGGTGGAGCACCACAGCGCGCTGCTGCCCGACCTGTCCGAGGCGGCGACGCTGTACATGCAGCTGCTGATCTCGGGCTCGATCAGGCGGTTCCCGATCGAATCCCTGGAGCGCCTCGAGGCCCGCGCCACCGGCCTGGACGCCGTGCGGCTGCGCGCGATGGCGTTCAGCCACAGCGACTGGCTGGAGGCGAACCACCGCCGCGACCTCCACCGCCAGGCTTGGCGGCAGCTGTTCACGGAGTTCGACGCGGTGCTGTGCCCGATCACGCCGACCCCGGCGTTCCCGCACGACCACCACCCCAACCCGATGGAACGCCGCATCACCGTCGACGGCGCGGAGTACCCGTACTTCGACCAGCTCGTGTGGGCAGGCCTGGCCACGATGCCCGGCCTGCCCGCGACCGCGATCCCGGCGGGCCTTTCCCCGGAGGGCCTGCCGGTGGGGGTGCAGTTGGTCGGCCCGATGTTCGAGGACCGCACCCCGTTGTGGCTGGCGGAGTTGCTGGAGGAGAGGATCGGTGGTTTCCAGGCGCCGAAGCGGGCTGTTGGCGCTGGGGGATAGGCGCCTCGGCTTGCTCGGCACCGCGAGCCAGGCGGACGTCTCCGGCTCGTTGGCCCGATGTTCGAGGACCGGACTCCGTTGTGGCTGGCGGAGTTGCTGGAGCAGCGGATCGGCGGTTTCCAGGCGCCGAAGCGGGCTGTTGGCGCTGGGGGATAGGCGCCTCGGCTTGCTCGGCACCGCGAGCCAGGCGGACGTCTCCGGCTCGTCGGCCCGATGTTCGAGGACCGGACTCCGTTGTGGCTGGCGGAGTTGCTGGAGGAGCGGATCGGGGGTTTCCAGGCGCCGAAGCAGGCCGTCGGCACGGGGGATAGGCGCCCCGGCCTGCTCGGGCACCGCGAGCCCGGCCGGCTACAACGCGAGCATCGCCGCCGCGACCTCGTCTGCGGCCGCGTCCGGGATGGCGGTGGCGGCTTCGTCGAGCACGAGCAGCCGCGCGCCAGGGATCTCCCGGGCGAGGGCTTCGCCGTTGCCGAGCGGGAAGAACGGGTCGCGGCGGCCGTGCACCACGAGCGTCGGCAGCGCGAGCCCGGGCAGCCGCTCGCGCCAGCGCGGCCGGCAGTCGAGCCGGGAGAACACCGTGCCCACCTGGTTGGCCAGCTGGACCGCGGGCTCGGTGCCCGGCGTGCGGTCGAAGACGCGCCCGGCCCGCACACGGGCGGCGGCGGGGTCGTCGCCGAGGATCGCCGCCGCGGCGGCGGCGCGGTCCGCCACGGCGGTGCGGTCGGACCAGTCCGGCGACGGCAGCGCGAAGAGCCGTCGCATCGCCGCCGCGTCGTGGTCGGGCAGGTCGGGGTCGACCGGGCCCGGCGCGACCGGCCGCGTCCCGGTGAGGGTGAGCGCGGCGAACGCGCCGGGGTGGTCCAGCGCGGCGACCTGGGCGACCATGCCGCCGACGCCGATGCCCGCCAGGTGCGCCGGCCGGTCGTCGAGCCCCCGCGCGAGGGCGACGGCGTCGGCGGCGAGGTCGCGCAGCGTGTACCCCGGCGTCTCGGGGTCGACGGTCGTCGACGCGCCGGAATCCCGCAGGTCGTAGCGCACGACGTGGCGTCCGCCCCCGGCGAGCGCCACGCACAGCGCGTCGGGCCAGGACAGCATGGTCGGGCCACCCGCGAGCAGCACCAAGGGCGCCGCCGGGTCGCCGAAGTGCTCCACTCCCAGGGTGACGCCGCCGGGCGTGCGGAACGTCGAGTGCATCGTGAACCTCCGGATCAGCCGAGTCGTCATTTACCCGACGAACGGGAGGGCCGTGGCACGACACCCGCGAACCGGTGAAGTGCGTCGAGCGCGGCCGGGGCGAGGGCGTCCGGGTGATCGGCGTCGTGCAGCAGGTGGTCCACGCCGGGCAGCGGCACCCGGCCCGGTCCGCTCGCGTGCGCGCGGCGCAGGGCCGCGGCCAAGGCATCCGTTGTGGCGCACGGGACTTGGCTGTCGTTCGTCCCGCAGGTCAGCAGCACCCTCGTCCCCGGGCGCAGGGCCGCGGCGGCGTCCGGCGGGTAGACGGCGTCGTCGCTCGCCACGAACCGGTTGCTCGGCCCTTGGAACGCGGCGAAGAGCTGGGCGAGGGCGGGCGGCAGGTCGCTGGTGTCGACCGGCCGGTGTTCGCGCAGGGCGGTGACGGCGGCGTCGATCGCCGCGTCGATCGCGTGCTGCTGCTCCGGGGTGAACTGGCCCTGCCGGGCCGCCTCGGCGGTCTGGGCGTGCAGTTGCAGCGCGACCAGGTCCAGGAAGCGGATCGCCTGTGGCTGCAGCAGGGCCAGCCCGGCCGGCCGCGGCTGGACAGTGCCGCCGAGCAGCAACGCGGTCATCGCGCCCTCGCTGTGCCCGACGACCAGCAGCGCGTGCCGGTCGGTCTCCGGCTGGTCGCGCAACGACTCGTAGGCGGCCTTCGCCTGGCGGACGAACGCGGGGAAGTCCAGGGTTTCCGGGTGGTCGCGGTAGGCGCCGAGGCCGGTGCGGCCGGTGCCGTACTTGTCGAAGCGCAGCGTGGCGACCCGGTCGTCGCCGAGCGCGCCGGCCACCTGCGCCAGCGTGCCGGGAGACGTGTGGGGTGGCTGGTTGCCGTCGCGGTCGGTGGGGCCGCTGCCGGGCAGCAGCAACGCGGCGCGCAGCCGTTGCCCGGCGCGGTGCGCGGGGACGTGCAGGGTGCCGTACGTCGCCGTCCCGTCGACGGTGAAGACGATTTCGCGGTCGGCGGCGGGCACGAAGCCGGGCGACGGCCCGGCGGTCACGGCGGCCAGGGACACCGCGGCCGCGGCGAAGTGGGAGAGCATCAGCGCAGCGCGCTCTCGACCAGCGCGACCGTCGCGCGCGGATCGTCGACCTGGAGGACCAGCCGGGCGTAGCGCTCGTCGCCGAGTTCGATCACGACGGCCTTCGACGGGTCCTTGACGTCCCAGAAGACCTTTTCGCCGTCGAGGTGGAACGTGCCCGCCGTGATCACCCCGGGCAGGTGGGCGCCCGGCGCGCGGATCCCCTTGGGGTCGGCGGCGATGCCGGGGTCCGCGGTCGCGCCGCGGACGTTGGCCAGCGGGATGGTCAGGCTGCTCTTGAACGCCCAGAGCTTGTCGAGACCTTCGATCACGACCACGAGGTCGTCGCCCTCGATGTGGACCAGTGCCATGTTTTTTCCTTGTCAGTCAGGAGAATCGAAGCGCCGGGTCAGCGCGGTGCCGACCCCGTCGGGATTTCCGCGCAGGACGATGCCCAGCGCGGCGGCCGTGAGCGCGGCGGCGAGTTCGGGGGAGATGCCGAGCGCGTCGGCGATCGCCTGGTCGAGGGTGGCCAGCGCCGCGCTCACCTCGGCGGCCACCTCCTCGTCGGCCGGCGCCCGTTCGACCGCCGCGAGCAGCAGCAGCCCGAGGTCGGCCGAGGTGACGAGCCGCAGCGCCGTCGCGGCATCCGGCGCCGCGGCGAGGGCTTCGGCCAGCGGGCGGACGTCGTCGCCGAGGTGCCGCCGCAAGGCGGCCAGGTAGAGCCCGCGTTTGCTGCCGAACGTCTTGTACAGGCTGTTGCGGTGCACGCCGAGGTGGGTCACGAGGTCGTCGACGGAAACCCCGTCGTACGCGCGCCCCCCGAACAACCCCACGGCGGCACGCACCACCTCGTCCTCGTCGAACGCCCGTCGCCTGCCCATGCCAAGACGATAGTGTTTTGAGGAACGATCAGTCAAGAACGATCGTTCCTCAAATTGCGCGCGTCTCCGGCCACGTGGTCTGCCCGGCATCGCGGAGGCCTTGTCGGGCCCGGCGAGCTACGGCGCGATCAACGCCGTGAACAGCCGGGGCAGTACGTCGGTCACGTACCGGCTGTCGGCCCGGTCCGGAAGCCCGTCGAGGATCGCGCGTTCGAGCATGGTCTCGTAGAGGGCCACGATCGTGACGACCGCGCTGCGCGGATCGACCGTCAGCCGCAGGTCCAGCCGGGCGAGCAGCTGCTGCAGGATCGCGGCGAGCGCGTCGTGGAACCGGGCCTCGGCGGACGCGGTCGGCTCGCGCAGCTCCGGCTGCCGCATGGCCTGGGCGCGGAACTCGGCGTTGAGCAGGTACCACGTCTCGTCGGCCGCGACGGACTCCATGAACAGCAGGCCGGCCTCCTGCAGCACCTCGGCGACGGACCCGGGCGCGGCCCGGTCGACCGCCGCTTCGACGGCGGCGCGCAGCCGTTCGGCGCGCTCCTGCATCTCGACCTCGTAGATCGCCAGGAACAGCTCTTCCTTGCTGGCGAAGTTCGAGTAGAAGGCGCCGCGGGTGAAGCCGGCCCGTTCGCAGATCACCTCGACCGGGGCGTCGCGGATGCCCAGCTCGGTGAACACTTCGTAGGCCGCCGCCATGACGCGCCGCCGGGTCTCCGCGCGTCGCCGGGTCATGCCCTTCGGGACGCCGAGACCCGCGCCGGTGGTCGCCATGTCGTTCACCTTACTTTCCCCGTCTCACCCCGTGGAGTGACGGGATGCACTGTGCATCGGATACATCCTGCATTACGATACACGGCGTATCCAACCTGGTCAGGAGGCCTCGTGTCGTCGTTCCTCTACCGCCTGGGCCGCGCCGCCGCCCGTGCCCGGGTGCTCGTGCTGGCGCTGTGGGTGGTGGTGCTGGCGGCGGCGGGCGGGACGGCGCTGCTGGTCAACCACGGCACCGACGACGCGTTCGCCATCCCCGGCTCCGAGTCGCAGGACGCGCTGGACCACCTCGGCCGGGTCTTCCCGGAGGTCAGCGGCACGTCGGCCCAGCTGGTCCTCGTGGTCCCGGACGGCGCGAAGGCCGACACCCCGCCGAACCGCGCCGCGGTGGCGCGGGCGGTGACGCGGATCGGGAAGCTGGACCAGGTCGCCACCGTGGTGAACCCGTTCGACGAGAACGTCAACGGCGCGGTGTCGGACGACGGCCGGGCCGCCTTGATCGCCGTACCGTTGAAGGTGCAGCTCGCCCAGGTCGGCCCGGCCACGAAGACCCAGCTCTCCGCGATCGCCGACGACCTCGGGGCGCAGACCGGCGCGAAGGTCTACACCGGCGGCGACGCCTTCTCCAACCGGGTGCCCAAGCTCAGCCCGACCGAAGGCATCGGCCTGGTCATCGCGCTGCTCGTGCTGGTGCTGATGTTCCGGTCCCTGATCGCCTCGGTCATGCCGCTCGTCACGGCGGTCCTCGGGGTCGGCGTCGCCATCGGGCTGATCTTCCTGGCCACCGTCGTCACGCCCATCTCCTCCACCGCGCCGATGCTGGCGGTGATGATCGGGCTCGCGGTCGGCATCGACTACGCCCTGTTCCTGCTGTCCCGGCACCGCGACCAGCTGGCCGAGGGACTCGACGTCGAAGAGTCGATCGCCCGGGCCACCGCCACCGCCGGGTCGGCGGTCATCTTCGCCGGCCTCACCGTCGTCATCGCCCTGCTCGGGCTGGCGGTGGCGGGGATCCCGTTCCTGACCACCATGGGTGTCGCCGCCGCGGTCGCCGTGGCGCTGGCGGTCGCGATCGCCGTCACGCTCGTCCCCGCACTGATGTCCTTCGCGGGCAAGCGGTTGCGGCCGCGCACCCCGAAACCGAAGCGGCGCCGCCGGAAGCCGCGGATCGCGCGCTGGTGGGTGCGCACGGCGACGAAGGCACCGCTGGTCACCGTGCTGGTCGTGGTCGCCGGGCTGGCGGTGTGCGCGATTCCGGCCACGAGCCTGCGGCTGGCGTTGCCGGACAACGGAACCGAGGAGCACGGCAGTCCCGCCCGCGACACCTACGAGGTCGTCAGCGAGCACTTCGGGCCCGGCTACAACGGCCCGCTGATCGTCACCGCCGACATCATCACCAGCACCGACCCGATCGGCCTGGTGAACAAGATCGCCGGCGAGATCCGGCGCGTCCCCGGCGTCGCCTCGGTGCCCCTGGCCACCCCGAACCCCAAGGGGGACACCGGAATCATCCAGGTCGTCCCGGCGACCGCGCCGGACTCCGCGCAGACCGACGATCTGGTCGCGCGCCTGCGCGGGCTCGAACCGCACTTCCGCGACGCCTACGGCACGCAGACCGCGGTCACCGGCATCACCGCCGTCGGCATCGACGTCTCCGCCCAGCTCGGCAGCGCCCTGCTCCCGTTCGGGATCCTGGTCGTCGGGCTCTCGCTGATCCTGCTGGCCATGGTGTTCCGCTCGATCTGGGTGCCGATCAAGGCGACGGCGGGGTACCTGCTCTCAGTCGCGGCGGCCTTCGGCGCGACGTCGTTCGTGTTCGTGCAAGGCCACCTCGCGGACGCGCTCAACGTGACGCACACCGGCAGCGTGATCAGCTTCCTGCCGATCATCCTGATGGGTGTCCTCTTCGGACTCGCCATGGACTACGAGGTCTTCCTCGTGTCGCGCATCCGCGAGGACTACGTCCACCACGGCGACCCGCACCACGCGATCGAAACGGGGTTCATCTCCGCCTCGCGCGTGGTGGTCGCCGCCGCGGTGATCATGTTCGCGGTCTTCGCCGCGTTCGTCCCCGAAGGCAGCGCCACCATCAAGCCCATCGCGTTCAGCCTCGCGGTCGGGGTCTTCGTCGACGCCTTCATCGTGCGCATGACCCTGGTGCCCGCGGTCCTGGCACTGCTCGGCCGCCGCGCCTGGGGTCTCCCGCCGAAGCTGGACCGGGTGCTGCCGGTGTTCGACGCCGAGGGCGACGCGCTCGTGCACGAACTGCGGCTCGCGGACTGGCCGGGCACCGACGAGGCGATCAGTGCCCGCGACCTGCGCCTCGAGGACGACCGCGGGCACCCGGTCTACCGCGACACCGAGCTGCGCGTGCCCCGCGGCGGCGTGCTGGTGCTGCACGGCACGGGGGCCTGTGGCAAGACAGCGCTGGCGTACACGCTCGCCGGCCGGGTCACCAAGTTCACCGGCGACCTGAAGGTGCTCGGCCGGGTGCTGCCCCAGCACACCCACGCGCTGCGCCGCGAGGTCGCCGTCATCCCGTGCCGCGACACGCCGGACCCGGCCCGGCAGATCGCCCTCGACCGCGACGCCGGGCTCGTCGTGGTCGACGACGTCGACCTCGTGCTGCGCGCGGACGTCCGCGACCACGTCCGCGGGCTCATCGCCGAGCGGGGCGCCACGACGTTCGTGCTGACCTGCCAGGACCCCGAGCGCGTCCGGGACCTGCTGCCCGCGGCCGCGCACCTGCACGCCCTCACCGCCGTCCAGCCCGCCGAGGTCTCCTGATGCTCAAGCCGTTCGCCCACTCCGCCCGTGCCCTCGCCTCCGGGCCGCTGACCTGGCGCACCTGGGCCGGCCTGATCGCCGTGCCGGTCATCATCATGGGTCTGCTCACCTGGGCGTTCTGGACACCCGACGCGAACCACGGCACCGCGAAGGCCGCCGTGGTCAACAGCGACGAACCCGTCCAGGTCAACGGCCAGACCATCCCGCTCGGCCGTCAGCTGGCGGGATACCTGACCCACAGCGAAGATTCCGCCTACGACTGGGTGCTCACCGACGCCGACGACGCCGCGGCCGGCCTCGCCGACGGCAGCTACGCGGCCACGGTGACCATCCCGAAGGACTTCTCCGCTCGCGCCACCTCGGCCGCCACCGGCAAACCGCTCGAGGCGCGCCAGGCGCAGCTGCGGGTGCAGACGTCCGATGCCGCCGGCGTCAGCGATCCGGGCCTCGCCGACCACATCGCCCAAGCCACGCAACGGACGCTGAACCAGCAGGTCGTGCAGACCTATTTGGACAACGTCTACATCGGGTTCACGACCCTCCACCAGAAAGTCGGCCAGGCCGCGGACGGCGCGGCGCAGCTCGCCGACGGAACGCGTCAGCTGGACGACGCCGCCGGGCAGCTGCGCACCGGCGCCGACCAGCTCGCCGCCGGAACCGCCCAGCTCGCCACCGGCTCCGGCAAGCTGGCGTCCGGGCTCACCCAGGCCGAGCGCGACACCGCGCGGCTGCCCGCGCTGACCCGGCAGCTGGCCGACGGCGCCGACCAGGTCGCCGACGGCAACGAACAGCTCGCGGGAGTCGTCGTCCCGCTCGCCAACCGGATCATCGCCGCGCTCGACGCCGTCCCCTCGGCGAGCAGCGCGGCGAAGCAGTTCCGGCAGCTGGCCGACGAATGCACCGGCTCGCCGGCGTTCTGCGGCCGGCTGAGCGAGACCGCGGACCGGTTCACCACCGACGCGGGCAAGATCGACGGCGTCAAGGCCGCCGTGAGGGCCAACGCCGTCAAGGCCCGCGACGCCGTCCAAGCGCTGGCGACCGGGGCCCGCAAGGTCGCCGACGGCAACGCCCAGCTCGCCACGAAGTCCAAGGAACTGGCCGCAGGCATCGCGTCGGCCGCCGACGGCGCGCGGCAGCTCGACACCGGCGTCCGGCAAGCCAACACCGGCGCACAGAAGCTCGCCTCCGGAGCCGGACAGCTCAAGGACGGGACCAAGAAGACCGCCGACGGCGCCCAGGAACTCGCCACGCAGCTCGACCAGGGCCGTGACCAGGTGCCCAGCTACACCGACGCCGAACGCGCGCACCTCAAGACCGTCGCCGCGGACCCCAGTACGGCCACGACGGACGGCACGCCGATCGGCACCCTGGCCCTCACGCTGTTCGCCGCGCTCGCGCTCTGGGCGCTGGCACTGGCCACCTACATCGTCACCCGGGCGGTGCCGGACGGCGTCCTGACCGCGCGCGAGCCGACCTGGCGGATCATCCTGCGCGCCGCCATCCCCGGCGCGACCGCGGCCGCACTGGCCGCGCTCGCCATCACCGCGATCGCCGTCCCGGTCCTGAAACTGGGCTTCGCCGGAACCATCGGCTTCCTGCTGATCGCGCTGCTGGCCGCGTCGGCGTTCGTCGCCCTCAACCAGGCCGCCACGGCGCTCTTCGGCCGCGCGGGCCGGATCGCGTCCCTCGCGGTACTGGTCCTCGCGGGCGCGACCGGCGTCGTCTCGACGCTCCCCGGACCGCTGTACGCCCTCGCGGACTACCTCCCGACCCACGGCGCCGTCCTGGCGCTGCGCGCCGCGGCCACCGACGGCACCGGCCTGACGACCGGGGTCGCCCAGCTGGCCGCGTGGCTGGTGGTCGGCACCCTCGTCTCGATCCTGATCACCGACCGCCGCCGCTACCTGTCCGCCAAGAGCATCCGGCTGCGCCACGCGCACCCGCTCGCCACCGTCTGACCCGCACGCCGGGCGTCCACTTCGGCGACGACACCCGAGGCACGCCGCTGGGCTCCCCGTACGGTCTCGGCTGCGCCGCCACCGCGCTCATCCCGCCGCCGGTGCGCTTCCGGCGGGTGACCACCGCACGGGGGTGATCACCCGCCGGTTCTCAGCGAGTCACTTCTTCTTGGCTTTGACCTTGCCCTTGAGCGTGCCCTTGGCGTCCTGCAGCGGGGCGTAGGTGCCGTAGAGCGCCGGGTCGGGCTTGGGCGCGGTGCCCGGGCCGCCGAGTGCCTCGGGCTCCATCAGGTACTCGATCCCCGCGTCGGTCGTCCAGCTGCTGCCCTTGGCGCCGTCGGGGCCGTCGGACAGGTGCCAGATCGTGTGGTTGTGGGTCTGGTCCTCCTCGTCGAGCAGGGCATTGGGCGCGATTTCCTCCTCCAGCCCGTCGGCTTTCAGTTCTTCGATCGCGGCCAGCCACTGCTTCTGGTGCACGGTGTCACGCGCGAGGTTGAACTGCAGCATGGCTTTGACGCCGGGGTCGTCGGTCATGTTGTAGAGCCGCGCGGTCTGCAGCCGGCCTTGGGCTTCGGCGGCGACGTTGGCCCGGAAGTCGGCCAGCAGGTTGCCGGAAGCGACGATGTACTTGCCGTTCCACGGCGTCCCGTTGCTGTCGGCGGGCAGCGCGCCGCCACCGGCGACGATGGCCTGCTGGACGTCCATCCCGCCGATCATCGCGGCCATGACGGGGTCCTTGACCGCTTCGGCGGTGACCGTCGCCGGGGCGCCTTCCAGCAGGCGCGCGACCATGGTGGCGAGCATTTCGACGTGCCCGATCTCCTCGGTCGCGGTGTCCATGATCAGGTCCTTGTACTTGCCTTCGATGCGGCAGTTCCAGCCCTGGAACAGGTACTGCATCGTGACGGTCATTTCGCCGAAGGCACCGCCGATCAGCTCCTGGAGCTTGTGGGCGTAGACGGGGTCGGGCTTCTCGGGCTTGGCTTCGAACTGCAGCAGCTTGGTGTGACGGAACAAGATGTCCTCCGTGGTCGCGTCCGGTGGTCAGGGCTGCATTCCCGGTTAGCGGACGGTTAACCGCGCGGTGTGAAAGGGAGCCGTACGGGTACCCGGCGACGGATCATGTCCCCGCGTGAGGAGCCAGCCGTGTCTCAGCCCGCCCAGCAGCAGCGCCCGCCCGGAACCACCGCGGAGATGACCCCGCGGCCCGACCACGGCGAACACACCTACCGCGGCTCCGGCAAGCTGACCGGCAAAGCCGCCCTCATCACCGGCGCCGACAGCGGAATCGGCCGCGCGGTGGCGATCGCCTACGCCCGCGAGGGCGCGGACGTCCTGATCTCGTACCTGAACGAACACGACGACGCCGAGGAGACGCGCCGCTGGGTCGAGGAAGCCGGCCGCAAGGCGGTCGTCGTACCCGGCGACATCGCCGACCCGGCGCACTGCCGCACCCTGGTCGCGCGCGCGGTCGAGGAGTTCGGCCGGCTCGACGTCCTGGTGAACAACGCCGCTTTCCAGATGACGCACGAGACCCTCGAGGAAATCCCGGACGAGGAGTGGGACCACACGATCGCGACCAACCTCAGCGCGTTCTTCCACCTCGCCAAGGCCGCCGTGCCGCACCTCGAGCCGGGTGCGTCGATCATCGGCAGCTCGTCGGTGAACTCCGACAACCCCACCCCGCAGCTGATGCCCTACGACGTGACGAAGGCGGGCGTGGCGAACATGTGCGCGGCGCTGGCGCAGTTGCTGGGCCCGAAGGGAATCCGCGTCAACAGCGTGGCGCCGGGGCCGATCTGGACACCGCTGATCCCGTCGACGATGCCCGAGGAGCAGGTGAAGTCGTTCGGGCAGCAGGTCCCGCTGGGCCGCGCGGGCCAACCGGCGGAGCTGGCCCCGGTGTACGTCCTCCTGGCCTCCGACGACGGCAGCTACGTCTCCGGCGCGCGCGTCGCGGTGACCGGCGGGAAGCCGATCCTCTGACGCCCACTCGATGTGTGTTCGCCGGAAAGGGGGGAAGCCCAGGCCCAACCCGTTCTCCCGAAGGGAAAGTCATGTCAGCAACCACCCCCACCCGCACGCGAACCCCGGTGCAGCTCGCCGCCGTGGTCGTCGCGGCCGTGTTCCTGCTGGTCGGCGTGCTCGGCTTCGTCCCGGGCATCACCACGGACTACGACCAGCTGAGCTTCGCCGGCCACGACTCGACGGCCATGCTGCTCGGCGTGTTCATGGTCTCGGTCCTGCACAACATCGTGCACCTCCTGTTCGCGGCGGCCGGCCTCGCCGCGTCACGCACCGCCCGCGGCGCGCGGACGTTCCTCATCGCGGGCGGCGTCGTCTACCTCGTCCTGTGGCTGTACGGCCTGCTCATCGACCACGGCAGCGACGCCAACTTCGTCCCCGTCAACACGGCGGACAACTGGCTGCACCTCGGCCTGGGCATCGGCATGATCGCCCTCGGCCTCCTCACCGCCCGCGCCAACACGCGCGCGGCCCGAGGGCCTGGCCTCGGCTGACCACCACGCTCCGCGTGGTCACCAGGGACGCCGGCGGTCGCTCCAAGGTCCGCCGGCGTCCCGAGCGCGTCAGGCCTGACGGTACGGGCTCCAGGCAACGCCGGGCCCAGAGCGAAAAAACCGCCTCCCCCGGACCCGAAGATCCTGGTGAGGCGGTGTTTCGAGAGTGGAGCTTCTGCGCCGCTATTCCAACTGCCCCGACCTGCTAAAACCCCTGGTCAGCGTCTTGCGGCGCATCGACAACAGCGACGTGGCGGGGTTCAGGCGGCCAGCCCGGCCGCGCTCCCCTGAGGGCGGGCGGAAACCGACTGACGAGGAGGAAGTGAGGCTTG
The DNA here is from genome assembly GCF_003937945.1 of Amycolatopsis eburnea. Lineage (GTDB taxonomy): Bacteria > Actinomycetota > Actinomycetes > Mycobacteriales > Pseudonocardiaceae > Amycolatopsis > Amycolatopsis eburnea. The sequence goes on along the minus strand of NZ_RSEC01000048.1, from coordinate 173,947 downwards.
TTGCCGACGCACCGAAAATGACGAGACAGGAGCTGGCTAGGCGCTACGGCGTGAGCCTGAGCTCCCACTAGGGCTAGTGCCCCGACCTGGTGACGGGTCGGGGCTTTGCTGTTGGTAACGGTTCGGGGCTCTGTGCAGTAAGCCCGTAACAGACCACTGTAAGCAGGCGACTCCGGGATACCTGACGGATAGGGATTAGCCACGACAGGTCAACTGACAGGTGTGATTGCGAGGATTCCGTGACAGATACCGAGACGGAAGCCGAGCAAGTTGACCGTGCTCGCCGGGTGGCGGCTCGTGTAAGGCTGGCAACGTGGTTCTTCTTTGGTGTGTGCTTTGCGCTTCTGCCGTTCGGTCTGTTGATGACCGACCTCCGCTCGTCGCCTGCGCCTTTCCGCGAGTTCTTGGAGCGCGGCGAACTGTTTGCGATTAGCGCCATTCTGGGGGCGGGAGCTATCGGAGAATCGCTTGCGGGGGCAAAAGATTATCTAGTGAAAGTTAAATCAGCGCTGGGTTACGTCTTCAGAGGGTTTTGTGCTCTGACTGCTTTTGCTCTCAATACTGCCTTGTATGTGCGCATTGCTGATCTGCCCAAGCTCGAAGTTGGACTGCATGCCGATACAATTGTGGCGGACTCGTGGGCTTTGTTCGGTGTCACTCTTGTAACTAGTAGTATTCTAGTTTGGGGAGCGTCAAGATGAATGCTCTCGATGCTCCAGCTTGGCTGGCTATAAGTGCTGCGGTTGCGGCGACCCTGTCACTGATCTTCCGGAAAGACGGCCCGCTCTTTAGGCTTATTTCCATGTGGGAAGAGCGGCGGGAGCGAGGCCGGGAAGAGCGCGAGAAAAAAGACCGGCGAGGCGAGCCGCGCTAGCGCTAATGTCAGCCTTGTGTCCAACTCGTTTCAAACAGCGCGACGTACCCGCGCTGGGTGGCTGACGGGCCGTGTTCAATCGCATCGTGATGCTGCTGGGCGCGGTCGGCGGCGGCATGAATAAGAGCTTCGTCGCTCGCGTCGGCCTCGATGATGACGGCTGGTTCGCCGTAGGGTTCAAGTCCCCGCTTGCGGTGTAGCCGGGGAGGTCGTCTCCGGCCACGAGTTGGCTGAGACGGTCCGGGACGTGGTTGAGGCTGACGCAGCCACCCGGACGTACTACCGCCGGAGCGAGGCTCTGAGCGGTGTGTACGACCCCTAAACGCCGACAACCCCGCCAAGGGTGACGGGGTTGCATGCGCAGAACCAACCGGGGCGAACCTGCTCTCCGTGACCCTTGCGGGCCACGGTACGAGTAAGACCGCCATGGTGGAGCTAAGGGGACTCGAACCCCTGACCCCCTCACTGCCAGTGAGGGTCGATCATGGCCCTGACCTGCAGCGATAGAGAATCGCCTGATGAAATGATGCGCTTGATCGCCGTTGCTAGCAACTGTGTGTCGTTCAGTGCAGTTGTAACAGGGGGTTTGCCCCAGCTGTGCCCCAGTGAAATTGGTGAGAGGACCGCCAGTGTTCGTTGCGAACAAACGTGCGGTCGGCACGGGCCCCGGGGTTGGAGCCAGTCGATCAGTATCAAGTCGAGCGGTGCCGTGCAGTAGGAACCTCACTGACTAGCTACGAGTCGCGCGGCCGGTTCCCCGCCGTTGGGCTGCCGAGCGCCGCTTGCCGAGGGCGCACGCTCTGCGGCATGAGCGGATGTTCGGCAACGCCCGCGAGAGGGCGGAGCGCCGCCGCGGTGTGCCGCGCGTCGCGGGCCGGAGGCTGCGAGCGGTATGCGACGTTTAGGTCCCGACCCGGCTGCGGGGCTGGCGTTGGGTGTAGATCACTGATCGGGCTGGGGGTACGAACGGTGTCGTTGGAGGATTGCCTACCCACCAAGATTTCCCCGCCAAGCTGCGTATCGGCCGCCCCGCAGGCCTGGAGCAACGGCACATGGCGGTAGTCGCCACGCAATCGATACGTGAGGTTGCCGCTTATACCCAGGCCCAGGCCATGATCAGCAGACCGCTGGCCGGGCCGATGACGTCGTCGACCCGGCACGACAGCGCGGAAATGCCTGATCAGGAGCAAAACCCGATTATTTAGGACTGCTAGATTTTTTTTGAAGCCGCGCGTGGCCAGGGCGGCGAAGACGGCGGCCACGAGTGTGCTGCCAAGCTGGAAGAGGTTAGGCAGCTCATGAAAGCCTGAAGCTGCCGCAGCAAGGGCGACCAACGCCGCCATGATCGCAGGCAGGATCGGTCGGGCAACTGCGTTGCCTCGAATTGACCTGCCGCCCACGACGGCCATTGTGCCACAGGGTTCGTAACGACGGGTTGCCAGAATTGTGACTGAGCGTGGCTGACCGATCTTCGGCCCGCTGGGATACTCCAAGATCTCTCGTCGCAGCCTGCTCAGTTGTCAGTACCTTGAGCAACAAGGCCAGCACTCGGTACGCGGCCTCGCGGCGTGTCCTATGTCTGGCCAGGGCGCCGGTGAGTGCCAGAATGGCCACCAGTGTGAGTCCGGCGCCCAGGGCCACCGCGGTCGCGATGGGTGCGGTCGCGGCGGTGACCGCACCGGCGCCAAGTATGCCGGCCCCGCGCAGAAAGGTTGGTCGTTGGTTCGCCATGGTCATCTCCTGACAGGTTGTCGGTGTCGCACGGTCGAGCGTGGCGAACTGGTAGTCCGGTTTGGTCCGGTGCCAGAAACCGGACGGGGCGGGCGACGGTGACCGACGATCCGATACCGGGGTTTCGCGCGCGGCTGCGGGAACTGCGCGTCAAAGTCGGCAACCCGTCGTACGAGGCGCTTGACGCCGCGGCTGGCCAGGCGACCGGCTCAAGGCTTGCGAAGCAGACGACGAAGGACCTGTTGGCGGGATCGGGACTACCCCGATGGAAGACGGTTGAGAAGTTCGTGCGGGCTTGCGGACGGTACGCCACGAGCCAAAAGCTGGGGGTGCCGGTTGACGTGGCGCGTTGGAAAGACGAGTACGACCGGGCGCAGCCCAGGCCTGCGGACACCGATGGTCCGCTGCGGCAGCCGTACCGGGCAGCGGACACGGCGGAGACTCCAGTTCGACTGTTGCGGGCGGAGTATGCGATCGTGCCGTTCGCCGGGCGGGACGAGCAGACCGTCCTGCTGGACTGGTGCCGGCAAGTCGCCGGTGGGGACCGTACGGGCGTCGCGGTCGTGTGCGGCGTCGGTGGCGCAGGCAAAACCCGGCTGGCCCTCGAGTTGGCGCATCAGCTCCATACCGAGAAGTGGACAACCGGGGTGCTACCCAAGGACACCGATCCCGGCCCGCTCGCCGCGGTGACGGGGCCGTTACTCGTGGTGCTCGACTACGCCGACGGCCGGGTCCAGGACGCGATCGCCCTGTTCAAGGTCCTGCGCATGCGACCAGGGCCGCCGGCGGTCGTCATGTTGACCGCGCGGTCGTCCGGCGGACAGTGGCTGACGGACATCATCGGCTCACTCGACGACGACCGACACGCGTACCGGCGCGAGGAGATCGACCTTCCCGACCACCATCCAAACCCGCGCGACATCTACGCCCGCACGGTCGCCGCTCTCCGGACGGACGGTCAGAGCCGACTCGTGCTGCCCCAACCGGCCGCAGAGACCCGCTGGACAACCCTGGACCTGGTGCTGCTGGGCTGGATCGCCGCAGCGGGGGCGACCTCCCTGCCGGCTACCCGCGAGGAGCTGTACGACGAGGTGCTGCGGCACGAAGAGAACTACTGGTGCACGGTCTACACCCGGTTCCGCACGGACGTCGCACCGGACCGTGCACTGCTCCGGCGAGCCGCGGCGTGTGTTTCCCTCGTCACGCCGCTAGAAGAGGCCATCGACACCGTGCTTACCGCGATAACGGACCTCGCCGAGGACCCGACGGAACGGCGCACGGTCCGGCGCACCCTGCAAACCTGCCTCAGCTCGGCGGACGGCGAGGGGCTCGCCGTCCGCCCTGACCCGGTCGCCGACCACCTACTTCGTGAGCTGCTTCGAGACGACGCGCTCGTACACCGTGCGGTCACACGAGCAGGCGAGGATCAACTCGAGGTGGCCCTGCTGGCCATGGACCGAGCCAACCAGGACATACCGGACGCAGTTACCGACCTGCTCGTCACACTGGTCGACGCCGACCCCAGCCGGTGGCGGGCAGTCCTGGCGGTCGCAGTGAAGCGAGCAGGTGTGGCGCTTTGCGCTTTGACGCGTCTCGCCGACCGACCGAACAACCCGCTGCCGCTCGATGAGCTGTCGACGGCCATTCCTTACTCGTCACAGTCGCTATTCGAGCTGGGACTCATCGTCGACGAACGTCGTCTCGATGTGGCACGGACGGCGGCCGGCGAGGAGCTGACCAGGCGCTTGATCGATGTTCATCATCGAGCCATGAAAGCCGGTGATCTCCCACGGGCCCTGAGCTGTGTCGTCGAGGCGGTCGACCGGCTCCGGGATCTCGCTGCCGAAGATCCGGCCACATACCTGGTCCACCTGGCCGGCGCACTGAACAACCGCGGCGCCATACTGACGAACCTGGGCCGCCACGAGGAGGCTGTGGAACCCATCCAGGAGGCCTCCGGAATCCTGGGCGAACTGGCAGATCCTGCCGCGCGGTCCCAGTTCGCGTTGTCGATGGCCAACCTCGGAAACCTGTCATCAATGCTTGGCCGGCATGATGAGGCGGCCCGGTACTGCCATGAGGCCGTCGAACTACTGCAGGACCTCGCGGCCTGTGATCCTGTCGAATATCGCGCCAAACTCGCCACGTCGACGCAGATCTTGGCGTCCGTGCGGTCGAGGATGGGACAGTATGACAAGGCCCTCGCCTGCAGTGCGGAAGCCCTCGCAACCCGCCGGAGCATGGTGGCCGACGACCCTCACCACCTACCCGAACTCGCCGAGGCGCTGAGCAACGTCGGCGCGATGCTGCTGCGGACCGGGCGTTACGCCGAAGCGCTCGGACACTGCGCCGAGACCGTGCAGCTCTACCGTGAGCTGGCCGCGAGCAATCCCGCCAGCTACCGGCCAGGTCTGGCGCTTTCGCTGTACAACCTGGGCGGCGTGTTCACGAAGCTGGGACGGGCGGAGGTGGCACTCGACTACAACCTGGAATCCGTGCGTATCTATCGCGAACTGAGTTCGAGGATCCCGGCGACTCATCAGCCCGATTTCGCGATGTCCCTCAACAATCTCGCATCCGCGTTCCTCGGCATCAAGGACTATGAGCAGGCCTCTCTCACGAGCCGGGAGGCGGTCGCCAACTACCGGCACCTGGCCCACCGATCCACTGCGTGGCAACCCGGGCTCGCGATGTCCCTCAGCACTCTCGGCGCCATACTGATCGGGATGGACTCGCATGACGAGGGAATTGCCGCCCTCCAGGAGGCCGTCACCCTCTACCGACGCTTGGCCACTGAGAATCAGGACCACCGAGCCGATCTGGCCGGTGCACTGCACAACATCGCCGCTGTACTCCCGCTCATGGCGGATCCGCAGTCATCGCTGGAGTACAGCCAGGAGGCCGTCGACCTCTTCCGCGCGCTGGTAGCCGACAATCCCACCGCCCATCGACCCGAACTCGCGGGAGCTTTGCACAACCACGGCGACACGCTCATCAAGCTCCGGGCGTTCGAGCAAGCACTGCCCGCCAGCCAGGAGGCGACCAAGCTCTACCGACAGCTCAGCGCCGACGACGCGACCGCGTACCGGCCAAACCTCGCTGCCGCACTGCACAACCTCGGCACGAGCCTGTCGGAAAGCGGACGCCATGCGGAAGCACTACCCCGTTGTCAGGAAGCCGTGACCCTTCGGCGAACTCTGGCCGACCGCGACCCCACCACAGGGCTTCTGCCCCTCATCGAATCGACGCACCTCCTTGGCACCGTGGCACTACGCGTGGGCTGGTTCGACACCGCTCTGGACCACAGCCGATCCGCTGCAGAGTGCTACCGGCAACTCGCCGACGCCGATCCAGCCGCGTATCTGTCCAACCTCGCCGGCGCTCTGCACAACGTCACCTTGGCACTGAGCGAGCTGGGGCGCGACGAAGAGGCGGTGGCGCCGAGCAGAACCGTCGTCGACCTCTATCGCAGGCTGGCCACCGATAACGGCGCGGAACACCTACCCGACCTTGCCCGGGCGCTGAACAACCTCGGTGCCCGGTTGGTGACGCTCGGACACTTCGAGCAAGCACTGGATCCGGTCCAGGAAGCCGTGGACATCCGCCGCCGTCTGGCCGCCGACAACCCGGCTCACCTACCTGACGTCGCGGCCTCGTTGAGCAACCTCGGCGTCCTGTTGGCCGAAACGGACCAACATGACCATGCCCTGGAGCACAGCAGCGAGGCCCTGGTTCTCTTTCGACGACTGGCGGACGAGAACCCGCCTTACCGTCTGGGTCTCGCGACCTCGTTGAGCAGAACCAGTTCTATCCTGTCTTCCCTGAACCAGCAGGGACAAGCGCTGGCATACGCGAAGGAGGCCGCAGGACTGCACCTGGAAGCGGTTCTCGTCGACCCGCTCGCCCACCTGCCGGAGCTGCTCCGCTCGTTGCGGAAACTCACCGCCGCGGACACCTCCCGGACGGCGTGGACTGAGGTGCTCGCCGAGGTCGCCGACAGCCACACCCGCGCTGTATTACGCACGGAACTGGCCCGGTGCAGCTCGCCGGACCAGGCACGGCGAGAACTCCAACTCGCCGCACAGGAAGCAGCCGTGCCGCCGGAATTCGTCTCGCTCGCCTTAGCTGGTGTTGCTCGGCAGACCGTACGAACCGCGGTCCTCGACCTCGACTTCGACCTCGACAATCTGCCTGGGTGGGCGACCACGGCACTGCCGGAGGCCCATCTCGAACTGCTCGGCGCGCTCCGCGCGGCAACGAACTGGCCTGCGCTGCGTGCGGTACTCCACGAACATCGCGACACCGTCGAATCGCCAAAGCTGACCGCCACAGTGGACACCTACCATGCCTTGCACCCGGCCGACCCGGCGCCACGCGCGCTCCGGCGACTAGTGGAGGAAATCCGCACGCATGGATACGACACCTACGTCAGCATGCAGGAAACCTTCAACACTCACGTGAGACTGCTCAACGAGTGGACCGACGCGACGTCCTGGACGCGATCAGCCGAGTTCTTCCGCGAGAACCAGGAGGCACTCACCGACCCCGAACTCGCCCGAAAATTGTCCACAAACAACAGCGCCGTAGCCAGACAGCACCTGGGCATCATCCAACTGGCCACCACTGAGACGGTTGATCATGCCTACGCGATCGCCACCGACCCAGCCATCGCGGAGGAGGCGGTTTTCGATGCCATCGAATCCGGCGACACCAAACGGCTGGCCGCCATCGCGGCAGCCGCACCCGACCTCCGCACGCACTCCACCACCTGGAGCCTGCTCTCGGCCGTGTTGTGCCTCGCCGACCACAACCTCGACGAAGCGGCGAGCCTCGGCCGGCAAATCGCCGAGCAGGGCAGCCCGATCGTCCGTCGCGCCCACGCCGTTCGGCTGCGCTCGTTCGGCGCACACAACCCGCGAATAGCCGGAGTACAGGACCTCGTGACCATCATCGACCCGACGGACAGAGCATGATGGTCATGCCATCCGAAGGCGGACCGAGGATCGCCCGTGGCGCACCCCAAGCGATCCAAGTGGCCGATCGATGACACCTCTGGAACAACCCCGGCCAGGCCGTCGGAAGGCACCATCGCGCGCCGCCGCACAGCCTACACTCCAATCTCAGCCCCGAACCACTAACCGCTCAGACACCGACTCAACCTGGCGGTGCGTGCAGCTCGATCGCCGCTAGGTGCCACCTGAATATCCAGTCGAGGAAGGCGGGGCCGTAGTCGCTTTACTGTTTGAGGTCCTAGTGGCGCAAGGCGAAGTTGTTGGCGATGTCGAATAGTACACCTTCGTCCTTCCTGAGTAGGCCGCAGATGCGGTTCCTGATCCGGGTGGCTTCGCCGGCGAGGTCGTCGTCAAACCCGGCCAGCACCTCCAGCTCGGCCAGGGCCTCGTTGCCGACGCCGGCCGGCGCAGGGTGTGGTCCGGGAGCGTGCGGCGTCTGCGGCGTTCTTGCCTGTACTTCGCTCCTCCACCCACCGCCGGGCCAGCGCAGCGGTGGGTGGAGGAGCCCGCCGGAGGAACAGTTGGCGACAGCTGCCGGGCAGGATAGCCAAGCCGGTGATGCTGCGTGGGGTCCATCGGTCCAGCATGCGGGGCCGTCTCCGGGACGCGCGTCGACTTCTGGCCTGGGTGGCCTCGGCACCTGGCTGGCCCCGAATGGCCGCTTCTGCTCACCCAATTCCTGGGCGTACTGGCCGGGCCGTTTCTCGGCGCGCGCATACAAGCGAGTTGTCTGCAGCCATCTGATCTGCACAGAAGAATACGTCGGCTTGAATACCGTACCTCCGCCAGTCTGGCTATGCTGGCATATCGTACGGCGCTCCTCTAGCGTCCGGTTGAAGGGTCCGTTGTTTGCACGCGGTCTCACGTATTACTCAATTCACTTTTGGGATTGTCACCCCACGTGCTCCGCAACGATTTTGACGCTGACCTCCCACACGTTAACTCGGTTGTGTAGGTCCACCGATACAAGTTGGTGTCGATTTGCCCCGAAGACAACCGACTTGGGAAAGTCCTGGGTCGTCAGAGTGGCTATCGTGCGCGGCGCCTTCCCGTCCGATATGTCGATGAGCTGTATCGTATTGAAGGAGCTAAAGATCAAAAACTTCCCGTCGTCGCTGAATTGAGGATGGCTACCACCTGGCGTGATAGGCAGCTGTGCGATTTGGTGAGGGTGAAAGATGTCGCGGGTATCCCATAGATGATATCGCCGTTCCGGGCTGCTGGACTCCTCTTCTGTGATCAGGCTCCGGCCATTTCGACTGAAGGCGCTGATAACTCCGAGTTCGCGCGGAAGTTCGTCGCCGCCGTCTCGCGAAGGGGGCTGGTCGGCGTGGTCCCACACTTGGTAGCCGTCATAGCTCGTCTTCCTGACGAAGAGGATTCCTGTAACACCGAGAGCGACAGCGTCTGGCTTGTCGGGAAGCCCGGCCACCTCGCGAGGTTTTCGTGGTGTGCTGATGTCCCAGGTTCCCGTGGTGGCGCCTTCATGCGACGGATGACCTGTTAGCAGGGCGCCGTCTGGGCTAAATGCCGGAGCTCCGTCGTTGGGAACTGATGACAGTGCTATCGGGCTGCGAGGGTTGGCCACATCGAACAGGCGTGTCGAATGAGCGGCCTCGCTTACAGCCAGCAGGCGGCCGTCGGGGCTGAAGGCAAGGGAAGCTTGAGCGCTTGTATCCGTTGTAAATGTGGCCAAGAGCCGGATCATCGGGATCTGCCATAAACTTACGATGCCGAAAAGGTTTACGGCTGCAGCAATGTGGCCGCCGGGCTGGATCGCGACATCACCCTGAGATGTGGGATCGCTGGCGATGCGTAGCTCCTTGCTCCCGGCGGCGGACAGGAGAGCGTCACGCGCCTCGTCGGTCGGGGCGACGCGATAGGCGGCGAGGCCGAGGCGCACTGCCGATGCCGTGTCGTGGTTGGTGTAGAGAGCGAGCGCTTCGGTAGCCATCTGCCGAGAACTCAAGGTCCGCTCCTGGGCGAGTGTGTGTTCGCGCTGCTGGACGGCGACGACGGCGACAGCAGAAACTGTCACGAGAAGGACGACGAGGGCCGCGACGAGCCATCGCAGTTGCCGGTTGCGGCGCTGCTGCTGTGTGTGTTCGCGGGCTTCGGCTTCGCGGCTCGCCTCGAGGAACTGCTGTTCCCGAGGTGTCAACCCATGGTCGCGATCTTGAAAATATTCGTAGGCGACGGTTAGCCGCGTACCGCGCAGCAGGCCGCCCGGATCACGAGCTTCTGCTTCCCAGGCGGCAACCGCGTCGGCAACAAGACGGTGGATGCGTCGACCGTCGCGGTCGGTGGTCAGCCAGTCCCGCAGTCGCGGCCACGCCTTGATTATCGATTCGTGAGCGAGGTCGACGAATGTGACGCCAAGGGTGATCAGCCGGGCATCGACCAACCGGTCAAGCACGACGTCCAGATCCGGATCAGTGGGGTCGAGTTCGTCCCGCGGGATGCGGCGTTTCGTGTCCTCGGTGCTCTCACCGATCGCGGTCAGGCGCAGGAACAGCTGCTTGGCTGCACGCTGCTGGGCGGCGTCCATTGTCTCGTAGAGCTGTTCGGCGGTGCGGGCCAGGCCACCGGCGATACCGCCGGTCGCTTGGTACCCGGCCAGGGTCAGCCGGTTGCCGCTGCGCCGCCGCCACGTCTCCCGCAACGCGTGGGACAACGCCGGCAGCACTCCGACCTGCCCCTCTGTCTCCGCCACCAGCTGCGCCACCAGCTCACCCTCGACCGAATAGCCAGCTCGGACGGCCGGCTGGACGATCGCGTCGCGCAGCTCACCGGCCGTCATCGGACCGACCAGCACCTGAGCGTCGGTCAACGCCGCAGCCAGGGCGGGGTGCAGGGCGCAATGGGCGTAGAAGTCCGCCCGCACCCCTACCACGATCCGGCATCGTGCCCCGTCGGCGGCTGCCGCCGTGAGCACGGCGTCGAAGAATCCCGTGCGTTGCTCCCCGTCGGTGCAGAGCGTGAAGACTTCTTCGAACTGGTCGATGATCACGATCAGTTCGTCCTCTGCCGTGGCGGCGAGTGCCTGGCGGATGGCCAGGTGCAGGTTGCGCGCGTCGGCACGCAGCTCGGTATACAGCTGCGCCGCTGTCGTTCCGGTCAGCGCGGCCAGCTGCACAGCACATTCCTCCAGCGGCCGCGAGCCGGGCGTGAACAGCACCTCCCGCGACGGGACAGCGGAAGCCCGAAGACGAGGCAGCAGGCCGGCGCGCAACAGCGACGACTTTCCCGAGCCCGAGGGACCGAACACCGCGAGAAGACGCTGCCGGGCCAAGCGGCCCGCCAATTCGTCCACCACCCGGTCACGACCGAAGAACCGGTCGGCATCACCGGGCTGGAACGCCGCCAGCCCCGCGTACGGTGGCTCCCTGTGATCGCCGTCCGCGCCATCGGATTGCGGGCCGGCTTCAGCGGTGAGCGTGGCAGCAGTGTCGTGCCAGCGTCGTTCCCATGCCACCACGTCACCACGACAGGCCTTGACATACCCCAAAGTCACCGTCAGCGAGGGCAGCTTCTTGCCTCCGGCTGCGTCGGACAACGTACTGGCCGAATAGTGCGCCCGCTGTCCCAGCGCCCGGTACGTCGGACTCCCTGCGTCCATACGCAGTTGCCGCAAATCGGCCGCGAACTGCGACAACACCCCGCCATCATGATCAAGCGGCTGTTCCTGACGCGGCATGAGCCACCACCTCCCCGCCCGGCTCCCATTCTCCGGGGGATGTTGTTCGCTGTCGAGATCCCGGCACCGAACAACCCCGACAGGCTAAACCAGAGCAGGACAACGGCCAGGACGCCCGCAACGCGTCACCATTGAGAATGCGGTGCACCCGCCTGGAGAGGCAACGTACCGGCCCGATCGACACCATCGCCGGACCGGACACTCAGGCGGTACGCGAACTGGTTGGCCTGAGCCGAAATCACACCTGAGTATGACCGAAATCGGTCAACGATTCGCCGAGTATCCGCCCATCGGTGAGCGCTGACCCTCAAGGAAGAGGAGATGTAACTCGTGAAGAAGTTGCTGGCAGGCGGCCTGACGTTGGCCGCGACAGGTCTGTTCATCGGTGTCGCTGCGGTGGCACCGGCGGAGGCGTCCGCGTGCCCTTCCGGGGCTCTGTGCGCCTACCTGAGCAAGGACTACGCAGGAGATCCCGGCACGGTGTACGACAACAACACCAACCTGCTCCAGTACAGCAAGTTCAACAACGCGGTGTCGGTGTCCAACAGCGGTACCAAGTGCACGGTCCGTATCTACAGCGGCACCGGCTACACCGGCAGCCACGTGGACATCCCCCGCGGCTACGGCATCGGTAACCTGTCGGGCACCCCGTTCTACAAGAACGTCGCGTCGAACTACTGGTGCTTGTGACCGTATGCGAGTCACGCTTGCGGCCGTGGCCGCGCTGTGCTTGCTGCCGCTGGGCGGGTGCGGTGACGCGCCCGCCCAGCCGGGTGCTGTGGCACAACCGGTGCCTCTACACGGCGCTACAGTGACCCCACCGGAAGTCGACCGAGCATTGCACGAGGCTGAGGAGCGCTCCGTCGGTCTCTGTATGCAGAAGCGAGGGTTTTCCTACCAGCCTGTGCCGGCACGTCAACTGCCATTCACCGAGAACCCCTATGGGCTGCTGTCCGAGAACGAAGCCTCTGTCGACGCCTACGGAATCACTGCACTCGCACTCACCGCTGCTCCTGACGACCCCAACCTCGAGGTTCTCGCTCGACTCGAATCGGCGGGGCGTGCAGCCTGGCAAGCGACGCTGACGGGAACGGCACAGCATCGGATAGTGCTCGCAGCGCCCGGCGCGGCCACGTTGACCATCAGTACCGACGGATGCGCATTCATCGGACGCGAAACGCTCTACGGTCAAGGATGGGAACAGCAACAGCTCACCCTGGACGGCTTGAGTGCCGATATCGTGTCCACTGTTCTCGCCGACGCCGGATTCCGTAAAGGAGAGAAGGCCTGGGCGACATGCATGCGCCGACTCGGCGAGGTCGCCGAGTCGCTGCAACAAGCACGGGGCCTCATCCAGGAGGCGGTGACCCGAGCCGACGACAGAGCCAGCTTACGGAGGGTGGGCACCGACGAACTTCGCATTGCTCGTCACGATGCGGCCTGCCAACACCAGGCAAATCTGGCCGAGGTGGTCCGGTCCGTGCAGGACCGCGTTCAGGCGCAGCTTCCGGAGTCTTCCTGGCGGGTGGTCGGTTCTGTCATCGATGGAAGGCAGCGTGCCTTGCGGAGCGGACGGTAAGCGATCGGGCGGGCTCACCGGGTACCGCATCGGCGGTCTGGTTGACAGAGCGAGCGGGTCCAGGGTGATCGGCATGCCGGGGATCCGACGAGACGCGGCGAGCGGAAGCGGCTCGTTTTGGCGGGCTTCGCTGTGTCGATCACGGTGAGGGTGTCGCCGACCGCAGGGGTCGACCGTCAAGCGATGGTGACAACTCGGTTCGGTCGTCAGCGCACAACGCGGATTCTGCCAGGAGGTCACCTGGAGAAGAACCCGGCTCGAGCTCTACCTGGGGCCTGCCGGCTCCCAGGTCAGGCCCGGGGTTGGTTTGAGTCACCGCGGCATGAAGACGCAGAACTCTCCTGGGGTCAGTTCTCACGAAGCGACGACAGCAACGTGCAGCCGCGCAAAGCCAGGGTGGTAGCTGACGCGAGACCGGACTTCCCGCGCTGGGCCAAGAACGAAGCCGGACTCGATCACTACCAGGTCCGGTCCTGGCGGGCGTGATATGCCCACATCACGCTGTCGATGCTGGCCCATGCCTGGCTCGCCGTCTCCCGCTCCCTGGCCATGAAAGGGGAGTCGGTGTCGGCGAACCAGGCATGATCGGATCACGCTACCGGAGATCCGGCGCCTGCTGACCAGCCTTGTCCTGCGTGTCACCGACGCCGCCGAGCGCGTCTGGGCCTGGTCACGCTTCCGCCGCCGACGACGACACCAAGCCCGCCTCAGCCACTACAAACGACGCGGCTATCCACTCACCTGACTGCCGTTGCAGTACTAGGGCTATCCGCGCGAATTTCGACGAGGCGCGATCGGCCTGAAGCTGCCGCGTGCGTGGCGCCGACATCCGCTATTCGGCATGAGAGTGCGTACGGACTGGTCGTTCCGGTTTGTGCATCTGGATGCCGGCTGGCGCCTGCGTCGTCTTTGAGGGCGGACGCTGAAGATGTCTGCGGCGGGGAACTGCACTGTTGGGCCAACGCCTCGTTGGTCTCAGCCGGGTGTGGAGGTCGTTGTGGCGTGGGTGGAGCAGTGCGGCAATAGGTCGTGGCGCGTGAGGTATCGACGGCAAGGTTTCGGTGTTCGTTCAGTGTCCGGGTTCGGCTCGCGGCGTGACGCTGCCGCTTACGCCTCCGGGTTGGAGGTTGATCGGCGTCGGCGGGTGTGGATCGATCCGGCGGACAGCGCGGTCACGGTCGCTGACTGGGTGGCGCGGTGGTTCCGGTCGCTGGATCTTGACCTGCGGACGATCGAGAGCTACCGGAGTCGGTTGCGGTGTCACATCCTGCCGAAGTTCGGTGACCTGCCGCTGGGTGCGATCACAGCGTTAGGCGTCACCGAGTGGGCTCGGGAGTTGGAGCGGGCCGGTTTCGCCCCGTCGACGGTGAGTTCGCAACTCAACCTATTGTCGATGCTGCTGACTGATGCCGCTGACGAGCGGCTGATCCCGTTCAATCCGGTGCGCCGGCGGAGGCGTCGTGGTCGGCAGTCACGGCGGGCGGTGGCGGAGCGGGTCTGGGCGACGCCGGAGCAGGTGGTGCGGATCGCCGAGCAGGCCGGTCTGCTCGGTGGGCCGATCGCGCGGCTGCTGGTGATCACCGCGGCGTGGACCGGGTGCCGGTGGGGTGAGCTGGCTGGCTTGCATCGGGACAATGTCGAGCTCCGACGCGGCGTGATCGTGATCGATCCGCTGGTGGGTGCGCTGCACGAGTCCGGGTCGATGCGATGGCTCGGTCCGCCGAAGACCCGGGCCTCCGCGCGGACGATCGCGCTGCCGCCGTTCCTGAGGGAGTTGCTGCGCGAACATCTCGCGCGGCACCGGTACGGGTTCGTGTTCACGACGCCGAGCGGGACGTGGCTGTGGCGTTCGACGTTCCTGCGGCGCGTCTTGCGCCCGGCGGTCGACGGCAGCGAGGCGTCCGGGGCGAAGGCGGGCTGTGCGGCGGTCCGGCCGGGGTTGACGTTCCACGGGTTGCGGCACAGCCACAAGACCTGGCTGATCGCGGGCGGCGCTCCGGAGATCGCCCAGGCCCGCCGGCTCGGTCATCACCTGGACAACCGGGTCATCGAGACCTACTCCCACGTCGCCCCGGAGGTCGAGCAGCGGCTGCTCGATGACCTCGAGCGCCGCTGGCACACCGCGGCGCCGCTGCCGCCCACGCCGTCACCGAGTGTGGCCGACGGTGGGCGAATGGCGCCGGTTGTCCCCCTCTTCGCCACGGTGGGGGTCACCCGTCGACCGGGCCGGGGAGCAGCGGGAACACCGCGCCGACGCCGGACCGGGGCTGGGGCAGTGCTCCAGTTTTGCCCCAGCAGGAGCACAAGATCTCGCGGAACAACGATCACCGAAGATCGAACCCGGAATGCAGAAAACCCCTCCGACCAGCCACAACGGCTGAAACGAAGGGGTTCCTCACGATGTGGAGCTAAGGGGACTCGAACCCCTGACCCCCTCACTGCCAGTGAGGTGCGCAAGACCTTCTGACCTGCGGTTTCCGTGAATCCGCAGGTCGGCTGGGGCACTCTGGGGCAGTTCAACGGACTTCAGCGCGGTTGAGTGCGGTTCTGGAAGGGGCTTTGCCCCAGCTGTGCCCCAGTGAAATTAGTGAGAGAACTGTCCGCGTTCGTCTCGAACTGCTGTGCGGCCGACCGCGACCGTGTGCTTGGAGTTAGCCGAGCAGCATAAAGTCAAGCGGCGCCGAGCCTCCCGATCCCCGTTACCGTTTTCGTAGTTTCTGATCAAGGAGCTGTGGTCACCAGGTCCGGCATGACTTGCGCCCCCAGTCGAACCCATGATCCGGGGGGGTGTCCCTATGGATTTGTCAAGCCGCGGTGGGGACGGTCGCGGGTTCGGGGTGGCGGTAGTGGGTGCCGTTGCGGAGCATGGCGTAGAGGACGTCGCAGCGGCGTCGGGCCAGGCAGATCAGCGCGGCGTTGTGTTTCTTCCCCTCGGCCCTCTTCTTGTCGTAGTAGGATCTGCTGGTGGGGTCGGACAAGGCTGCGAACGCGGCCAGGAAGAACGCGCGTTTGAGTTTGCGGTTGCCGGTCCGGGCCGGGTGCTCGCCCTTGATGCTGGTGCCGGAGGCGCGGGTGACCGGGGCGATGCCGGCGTAGGCGGCCAGGTGCCCGGAGCTGGCGAAGTGGGAGGCGTCGCCGACCTCGAGCAGGATGCGGGCGGCGGTCCTGACGCCGATGCCGGGCATCGAGGTCAGGACCCCGGCAAGAGGGTGCGCATCGAGTATCCCCTCAACCTGCTCGGCGACTTGCTTGCGTTGCTGGAGAACGGTTTTCAGACTGTCGGCGAGCCTGGGCAGGACGGTGTCGGCGGCCGCGGTGCCCGGGACGGTCACGGTCTGCTCGCCCAGCGCGGTCATGATCGTCTCGACCAGCTTGTCGCCGACGCGAGGTGCGTGGACCTTGGCGATGGCGGTGAGCTTGCGGCGCCCGGCCTTGGCGATGCCAGCCGGGCCGCCGCAGCGCGAGAGGATTTCCAGCACCGCCGGGTGGCTGATCCGCGGACCGATGGCGTGTTCGAGGGCGGGGTGGATGCCGGTGAGCAGCCCGCGGATCCGGTTGCTGATGCGGGTGGCTTCGCCGGCCAGGTCGTCGTCGAACCCGACCAGCACGTCCAGTTCGGCCAATGCCTCGTCGCCCACGTCGACCGGCCGCAGCGTGTGCGGCAGCGAGCGGGCGGCGTCGGCGATGACGAACGCGTCCCGGGCATCGGTCTTCGCCCGGCCGGGGTAGAGGTCGGCGATGCGACGCATCGCCAGCCCGGGCAGGTAAGCGACCTGATGACCAGCGGCGCGAGCGACCGCGACCGGCAACGCCCCGATCGTGGCCGGCTGATCGACCACGACCAGCAGCGGCCCATGCTCTGCGAGCTTGTCGAACAGGGCTTTCAGCTTGGGTTCAGTGTTGGGCAGCGGCCCGTCATGCAGCCGCTGGCCGTCCGGATCCAAGCCGACAGCGTGATGGGCTTCCTTGCCGACATCCAGGCCGAGGAACACCCCGAAACTGCTGCTCATCCACCATGCCGTTCGTTCGCCGGACGTGGTCACCGATCGAGCATCGATGGCCGGCACCCACGTTACGACGAGACCTACCCCAAGGTGGCCGTGTCCCTATTCAGCGGTCCCTCGATGCCACCAGGCCCGGTGACACCACCCCCCGGATCATGGGTTCGACTGGGGGCGTTAGTCATGCCAGGCCTGGCGACCACAGCTCCTTGATCAGGAACTACGAAAAAGGTAACGGGGGGGGGCACCGGGCCTGGTGGCATCGACCGACCGCTGATAGACCTCCGATCCTGCTAACTGTCAAGCCGCGGTCGCGGTTGGTGTGCGGGGAGCCGGGTCGAAGGCCTTGGCTGGGTCGTAGGTTTGGCCAGTCTGCAGGCAGTGGTGGAGCTGTCCGAGGAAGCGGTTGAACAGGTGCCGCAGGGCGGCGGCGTGACGGTCGCCGCGGGCTCGGCGGCGGTGATAGTGGTCGCGTGGTGCGCCGGCTCGGCCGATGCTGGCGAAGGCCCAGACGAAGCCGGTGGCGTTGAGACGGTCGTTCTTCACGGTCCGGCGGGTGATGGAGATGCTGCGGCCCGAGGCCCGGGTCACGGGTGCCGAGCCGGCGTAGGCCTTGAGGGATCGGGCGTCGGTGAAGCGTGCGCGATCGTCGCCGATCTCGCCGAGGACTCGTGCGCCGGACAGATCGGCCAGGCCCGGGAAGCTGGTGATGATCGCGTAGTCCGGGTGCTGCTGGAACGCCGCGGTGGTGGACTCGGTGAGCTGGTCCGCGCTGGCGCACTCCGCGTTGAGGGTGGCCAGTAGTGCCAGGGCCTGGCGGCCGAACGCCTCCTCGACCACTTGCGGCTGCCGCAGCTGCGGCTTGCGCAGCTCTATGAGGAGCTGCGCGGCCAGGGCGTCGATGCTGCGCTGGCGGCCGGCTCGACGCAGAGCCGCGGCGATGCGCGTCTTGGTGATCTTCGCGGCGGCGGCGGGTGTCGGCGCCAGTGCCAGGACCGCGCGCGCTTCGGCACTCGCCAGGTTGGTGGCACTGCCCTTCGCGAACGCAGCGAGGAAGCCGGGGTAATACTCGCGCAGCACGGCGCGGAGTTCTTGGGTGGCGCGGGATCGCCGCCAGATGGCGTCCTGGGTTGCGCGGGACAGCACCGCGATGGCTTGGACCTGTTCGCTGTCGGCAGGTAGTGGCCGGTGGGCGTGGGCGTCGGTGCGCAGGATGTTGGCCAAGGTCATCGCATCGACGTGGTCGGACTTCTTCCGCGAGACGCTGTGTCGCTCGCGATAGCGCGCCACTGCCATCGGGTTGATCGAGTAGACCCGTCGCCCGGTCTGTCGCAGGCCGGCGACCAGCAGGCCGCGTGGGGTCTCGATGGCCACCGGGATCGGATCGGTCGCTGTGTCGCCGGCGTCGGCGAGCATGGCCAGCAGCTCGGCGAAGCCATCGGCCGAGTCGTCGATGCGGCGCTTGGCAACCAGGGCACCATCGGCGTCGACCAGGGCGACGTCGTGGTGGTCCTCGGCCCAGTCGATCCCGCAGAACACCTTCACTCTCAAGCTTTCCCCTCGGCTAGCTGTTGTGCTGGTCAGAGACCCTGACGAGAACGCGCGGCGCCCTAATGACGAGGCTCTGAGGCCTGACCTCCGATTGAGCCGTTCGCGATCCCAGCGATCCGCGCGGGCACCGGTCTCGACGGAGAACTCCGGCGGTTCCCGGTCACTGAGATGTCCTCCGCGCGAACGGGCTCGGACGACGAACAAACTGCCCGATCAGGTGAACGGGTGGGACGCGGACACGCCGGTCGCGCCGCTCTATCAGGAGGGCTCACAAGCCCAGGGACACCCGAGACGTCCACCAAGCACATCCGGCCCCACCCGTCCGAACGAGCCCAGGAACCCCAGCGTCCGGATCGGGCGGCCAGCCAAAGGCACCCCATCAACTCGTTCGGTAGTCATTAGGGACACCCCGCCTACACCAGCGTGACCGAAGCCAGGACCGAGGAGATGCTCGAGCGCGCATCCGCCGTCGTTGAACGGCTCTGCATCCGCTTCACTCGCGGACTCGGCCTCGATAGCTTCTTCCCCTACGCCGAGTTCGGAGACATCGGGCGCAAGACGGCCCGTTAGCCCCAGGGTTCTTGTTTCGAGTCCAAGCGGGGAGCTTCAGGCGCGGCGATGATCAAACGATCAGGTCGGCTGGACCCGCGGCCCTAGCGCCTGCGCGAGAGGACACAATCCTGCGACGGAGCCAGCAGACCGGACCAATGCGGGCCATATTGGCATATTACGGGCTTGCGAGGGTGTGGTCGGGTGTGGTGCTGTAACGCAGGCTGTGCAGCGTCCGACCTTGGAGGGCATGTCGGCCACATACCGCGCTGGAGGTCCTCGTGCGTCTCGTGGTTATCTCCTCGCTTGCGGTCGTGCTGCTCGGCGCCGGAATTGCCGTGGGCGTGTCGTGGCGGGGTTCGCCCGTGCCTCGACACCCGTCGGTGGTGAGGGATCTGGCGAGTGTGCGTGACTCGTGCCAGGTGCAAGAGTTGGTACTCGGCGTACGTGGCTCCGGTAAGATCGTTGATCAGGAAGCCAGCCTCGGTTCGATCGTGGACAGCGTCTACCACCGGACATCGAGCCATCTGGCTGCAGGCCGGTTGGTGGCGGTTCCGGTCGACCATATGGCGGCCTCGGTGGTGAATCCGGCCACGGCATCCATGTATCGTGACGGTTTGATTCAGGGGCGCGAGCAACTTGTCAATGCCCTGTATCTGTGGAACCACAAATGCCTTGGTTACCGCTTTGCCAACGCGGACTACTCACAAGGCGCCGATGTCGCAGCCGATGTCGTGGACGGGCTGGATCGATCGAATATTACCGACGCGGCGATCTTGGACAAGGTCGATGGTGTCGCCCTGCTGGGCGAACCGCGGTGCAACCCCGCGGACACGACCGGGGACGCCGTGGCCGGGGTTACCCACGCCGACATCCGTGCCTCTGCCACGGCGGCCCTGGCTCCGTTCCCGATCAAAGCCGAGGCTCGACCTCCCTTCACTGTGGCGCTAGCTGGCCGGGTGCATTCCTGGTGCCAGGCCATGGACTCGGTGTGCGCCTTTGACTCGTCGCGCGTGCTGGGATGTGTCGGCAGGAACGTGTTCAAGATCAACGACACTGTCACGGCGGGACTGGAATGTCTGCGGACGTTCCTCGGACCGCATTTCATTTACCGGGAAGCCGGGAGGACCGAGGCCGCAGGCGCGTGGCTGGCGGGCTGGATCACCGGCGCGCCAGGTTGGACGACACCGCCCGCCCCGCTGCCACCGGCGATCGCGTCGTCTGTCGTGGCACCCGCGTCTGCACCGGTTCCCGCACCCCGGACGACGACGTCTGGCAGCTCAGCACCGAGTACGCCGCCGACAGTGCCAGTGGCCCCACCGGCCGCGGAGATCGACCCGAATCCGCCGCAGGCGCAGGACCCTGGCCCAGGACCCTTTGACCGCCGGAGCGCGCCAACTCGGGACGGTCGACCGCAACCTCTATTGCAGCCACTGGCCAGGACGGCAAGCAGCGGCTCGGTATCCGAACACGTGGGGATGGCGCTGTGTACTGGATCCGACGGGCGCCTGGCGCAGCAGCGATCAGAACATCAGCGTGCAGGACGCGTGCACCGAGAATTACGGAGCCGGCACCATCTCCCACTACGACGACTACCTGCAGAAAGACTTCTGGCGATGCTGGCACTAGTCACACCACCCTGCTGGTGCACGCTCGGCGCCGCCCCGATTTCGGGGAGAAGGTGAGACTGGTGGTGGGCCTGCACGCCAGGGCAGGCCCACCACCAGCGAGGGGATCAGAGGTCGGTGGCGTTCCCATCGCTCGAATCCGACGGACCGCAGGTCACGAGGACCTTGCGACCTCCGGTCGGCAACAACTAGCTAGTCAGGGTCTCGTACGCGATGTGCACGTCGAGACCCCTGACGGCGATCGCGCCGCTGTGTCGAGCAGGTCGGCGAGATCGTCATCGTCATCCACACCCGGTCTGGCACCGCTGGCTGCCGTGGCGCACCAACAGCGGACGTTGCCCGGTTCCGCCACTCACCGTTGCGTCCGGGGCAGGTGGTATACCACACCCGGCGATTCGGGCCACCTCGACGCCGACAACGTCCTGCACTTCGACGGCCGTGCCGACGACCAGATGAAGATCCACGGCGTCCGGATCCACCTGCATGGCGTCGAGACCGCGCTGCAAGAGCTTCCCGTCACTGCGCACGCCGGCGCCCCGGGCGCCGCACCCCGGCTCGTCGCGCACGTCGTACTTGGACCTGGATGTACCACCGTCCCACCCGTCATCCGGGCCCAGCTGTGTCACATCCTTCCCACGCCGCGATTCCCGCCGAGTTCCGCGCGGCCCGGGAACTTCCCCGGGCTCCTGCCAGCGGCAAACTCGACCGCTGCCAACCCACCGAAGCCCCGGACCCGACCACCCGTAACCGACCACAAAGGATAGTGATGGGCACCCCTGTTACAACCACTTCCGGCACCGCCGAGCTCACCGCGATCGCCGACGGAATGCGGTCCTGGGTCCTGCGCGCCAACAAGCATCCCGGTGGCGCCTCCTCGATGGTCGAGGCGATCACCGCGCTGTACTTCTCCGGGGCCACCACGCTGGCCAATCCCAACGACCGCGGAGACCGGTTGATCTACTCTAAAGGCCACGCGGCCGCCCCCTGGTACTTCGCGCTTTGGGCCCTCGGAGCCTGGCCCGGAACGACCTGGCAAGACCTGGCCGGGTTCGGTCAGCTCGGACACAGCTTGCCGCGGATGCCGCGCCGCGGGGCCGCCCCGCAGATCCCGATGAGCACCGGGGCGCTCGGCCAAGGCCTCTCCTTCGGTGCTGGCACCGCGCTGGCCGACCGGCGCCTGCAGACCAATCGAAGGACGTTCGTCGTGCTCGGCGATGGCGAATGCACCGAGGGCCAGGTCTGGGAAGCCGCGATGACCGCGCCCCGGCTGGGGCTGCGCAACCTCGTGGCCGTGCTCGACGCCAACGGCTCTGGCAGCGTCATCGAACTGCCATGCGACGACTGGGCCGCTCGCTGGCGCGGGTTCGGGTGGAGCACGCGCGAGGTCGACGGTCACGACATCAAAGCGATCACATCCGCCCTGCACGACATCCGCCACGCCACGGGTCCGACAGCGCTGATCCTCCGCACCGTCAAAGGAAAGGGTTTGCTCGCCCCGGCTGAAGGTTCCAACAGCCTCAGCGCCGAAGCCGCCGCCGAGCACATCCCCAACTGGGACACCGTCGCCCTCATCGACGCGGCCGTGGCCGCTGTCGACATCCGCTACCCGGCAGCCGCGTCCCGCCGCGGCGCCGAAGCCGTCCCGGCCGGGACCGCACCGCCCGAACCTCGCCTGCAACTGCCGCAGTCGCCGTCGGGCCATCCGGTCGGCGCGGCCCCGGTGGCCAAGAAGACACTGGCCGCCGATCTAGCCGCCGCGCTCGCGTGCCTACCGATGCTTTGGATGGCACCGGACGCCATCCGCAACTGCGGCCTCCTCGACCGCATGACCGCCACCGGCTCGTGGCACTGGGACATCCCCGAGTCCGACGTACTGCAATGCGCCATCGCCGAGCAGGATGCCGCGTCGCTCGCCGCCGGCGCCGCCGCCGCCGGCCTGTGGCCGGTCCTGGTGTCGATGGAAGGCTTCTACTGGCGGATGCTCGACCAGATCCGCCAATCCATCGCCTTCCCGCAGCTGCCGGTGCTGCTGATCGGCACCTCGGGTGGCCTCGGCGACCCGCTCGGTCCGATGGTTCAGTCCGACGGCTGCCTCACCGCGCTCACCGCAGTGCCAGGGCTGGATATTCTCGAAGCCGGCGACATCAACACAGCGACCGTTCTCGCTCTCGAAGCCCTCTCGTCAGGCCGCCCCTGTTACTTGAGGTTGCCGCACGAAGCCGTCCCCGTTCGTGACACCGTCGCCGACCTCGCCGCTCGTTCCACCGGTGACGGTGTCTGGCAGCTACGGCCAGCCGCCGAGCCCGACGTCGTGATCGCGACCGCCGGTGCCCTTCGCGAGGCCGCGCTCGACGCCGCCGAACTGCTGCACACAGCCGACGGCACCCGCGTCCGTGTACTGGAGATCATCAGCCCCACCCGCGCAGCTCGTCTTACCACTGCCCGCCGGGCCGAGCTCTTCCCGTCCACTGCTCGTCACGCGAGTATCCACAACGCGCCGGCGTCAGTGCTGGGGTCCCTGCTGCCTGATGGCGCCCTGGCCATCGGGGCTGACGGCTACGGCCTCGCGGGATTTCCGCAGTCAGCGCTCTATGCTGCAGTGGGGCTGACCGCGCAAGCCGTGGCCGAGCGAATCCGCGCGGGAGCCAGCGCATGACCATGGTCACCCGCCGCACTGAATCCGCGCTGGAAATCGCCGACACGGCTGACGGATGGCACGTGCAGGCCCGGCGCGTCGACTCGTATGCCATCCGCCTCGCGCCCGGCCTGCTGCCCCAGCTCGGCGAGCTGCTTCGCCCGGTCCTCGGACCCCTCGGCGCGCCAAGAGTCGTTCTCGTCGCCGACAGCGGTATCCCCGACGTCCACCGGCGGGTTGCTCGCGCCGCGCTGGCCGCCCTCGATGTGCCGGTCACGACCGTCGAAATCCCGGCAGGGGAGACCAGCAAATCCGTCGACGGCCTCCAGCAGCTGTGGCGCCAACTCGAGGACGTCGGCACCACTCGCCGGACCCTACTAGTCGGGTTGGGCGGTGGCATGGTCTGCGATCTGTTGACCGCCGCCGCGGCCATCTACATGCGCGGGGTGCCCCATATCTTGGTTCCGACCACGTTCCTGGCGCAACTCGACGCCGCAATCGGCGGCAAGGGCGGGGTCGACGCCGTCGGCACCAAGAACCTCCTCGGCGCCTTCCACCATCCCGCGCTGGTGGTCATCGATCCCGAGCTGACGACTACGCTGCCGGCCCGGCAGCTCCGCAACGGCCTCGCCGAGGCCATCAAGGTCGCACTCGTCGCCGACGCCGAACTCGCCGCCCTGCTCGAACGCGGACCTGTGATCAGTGGCGACCTCGGCCGTCTCACCCGGATCGTCCGGTTCGCGGTCGCGGCCAAGCTGGCCCTGCTCGCACCGGACCCGTTCGAGCTCGGCGATCTGCGTCGCTTGCTGAACCTGGGTCACTGCATCGGGCATCCGCTCGAAGCCGCCACCGGCTATACCCTGCCCCACGGCGAGGCCGTCGCGATCGGCATTGCGGTCGCCGCCGCAGTCGCGACGCTCACCGGCCATGCCACTCAGGCCGAGCGGGACCGGATCCTGCGCCTGCTGGCCGTCCACCAGCTGCCGGTGACCATGCCGCCCGACCTGCGGAACCAGGTATGGGCCGGGGTCCAGGCCATCCGCCGGGTCCGCAACGGCGTCCTGCACCTAGTGCTCCCAACTACCCCTGGTCGCTGCGTCATCCTTGACGACGACAGGCTGACTAGGGGCGTGTTTGATCACGCTGTCTCAGCACTCGAGGGTTGGGGAGGCCAAGCATGACCTCCGAAGACCATTTTCTGCTTTTGGAAGGAGGCGGCAGCCGAACCTGGGCCGCGCTCGCCACCGGCACCAACGTGCTCGGCGTCGCCACTGGCGCGTCCACCAACCCACGGTCGGTCGGCGACGCTCAGGCGACCGTCACAATGACCGAGTTGATCACCCAAGTGCTGGACAGCTCGGCCAGCCACGGACACATCGACCCGATCGGAGTTGTCGCCGCGCACGGCGCCGCCTCTACCACCGCCACCGCGGCCAGCTTCGCGGGCTTGCTCAGCACCGCGTGCAGCTGCGCCGGCATGCCCGGTCTTCCCGTACATGTCGTGAACGACATTCTTCCGGTGCTGCTGCGCAAACCGGACGGCGCGGTCTGCGTGGCGATCGCCGGAACTGGCACCGGGTTCGCCGCCCGGCACGACACCCGCACGGCGCGGGCGTCCGGACTGGAATGGCTGCTTTCCGATGAAGGAGGCGGGCACGATCTCGCCCAAGCCGGACTCCGTGCGGTCGTTCGAGCACTCGACCACCGCGGACCGCAGACCGCGCTGACCGATGCTGCCGCAGCATGGTGTGGCCACGTGTCCGGCCCCCTGGGGGATGCACTATTCGAAACCGTCTATATCAGCGGTCACGCCAGGAAGCCGCACGTCGCCACCTTCGCGCCCTCCGTCCTCGCCGCAGCCACCGCTGGTGACGCGGTGGCCACAGCACTCGTCGACTCCGCCGCCGACGCCCTGGCCAGCGGGGTCCGTGCCGTCTGCGCTGATACGGGAATCACCGAACAGAACCCGCTCACCCTGATCCTTTCGGGCTCACTTCTCACGGGCAGCTCGATGCTGCGTCATCGGCTTACCGAGCTGTTAGGCGGAGTCGTCAGCATCACCGACGTTCTCGAGCACGCGGAGGCCGATCACGCGACCGCGATGCTGGCCCTCGGCCGCGCCCTCCGGCAGACCACACTCCCCGTCATCGCGGACTCGATCCCTTTCTGCGTTAACCAAATGCCCACCGACGACCATCCGGTGTCGGCCGGCGGTGCGGCGTGACACCGAAAAGTCGCGACCGACGGGACGAGCCGGCGCTCTACGACGTGGTCGCTGAGGCACTGCCTGCCTGCCGTGGCGCAATCGATCGTTGGCGGCGAGTCGGCGGTGCGCGGCGGGACAAACTCAACCTCCACGGGCGCATTGAGCCGGTCACAGCGGCTGACGAGCAGGTCCAGGACCTGCTGATCGGGGCGCTGCGTGCGGCGTGGCCCGACGTCACGGTCGTCGCCGAGGAACACGCCACCGAGTTGCCTGCCGAGATCGTTGCGGACTGTGTGGTGGTGGACCCGATCGACGGGACCACGTCGCTGCTGGCGGGGACGCCTGACTACGCGATCGCCGTGTGCCGCGTCCGTCGCGGCCGCTCGAACGAGGCCGTCGTGGACTTCCCGGCCTACCACCTCACGCTCACCGCCACGGCCGCCACCGGCCTGCGCGCTCACGGCGACCTCGCCCGGCTCCCGATGTATGGCTCGGACGTCGTGCTGTGCAGCCCTGCCCAGGTCCCGGCCGCCACCCAGTGGGCCCGCCGCGTCGGCGGCGTCCGCACGGCTGCCGTCGCCACAGCCAGCGTCAAGATGGCACTCGTCGCCACCGGCCGCGCGCAGACCGCGGTCTATCTGCCTGGCGGGCAGGGCGCCGCCGTGTGGGACTACGCCGCGGCCGCACTCCTTGTCGCCGCCACCGGTGGCATCGTCCGCGACAGTGTCGGCCGTGATCTGACCCGCAACCTGCCGGGCTGGATCGATGGCTGGACCGCTATAGGCGCTGCCGGGCAACGTGCCCCGAGCGCACCACGGGAGGCCTGAATGCAATCCACACCGACCACCACCGACGGCTGGCGTGGCCAGACCGGCCCCAGCTACGCCGAACCCCAATTGCTCGGGGCGCTTGACCTCGCCGTGGCTAGGGGTGTCCTGCACGGCACAGTCCTCGTCGGATATGACGGCCGGGCCGGCGCGCACGATATCGCCCACCTCGCCGCCGACCTGCTTGCCGCCCGCGGAGCGACCGCGGTGCTTGCCGATAGTCCAGCACCTACCCCGGGCGTCGGCCGTTACGTTCACCAGCATTCCGAGTTCGACGCGGGGATCGTCGTCACTGCCAGTCACAACCCGCCCGGCTACCTAGGCATCAAGCTCCGTGACCACCGCGGTCACGGCATCACGACGCTCCTCGAGTCCGCCGTCCTCCCGGACGTCACAGAGACATTCCCGGTGACGGGTGGCCTGCACCAACATGCGCCAGTGCTCGGCGCCTACGCCGCCACCGTCGGCTCGGCACTCATCGCGGCAGCCCGTCAGTTCGAGGGCACTGTCGTCATCGATGCTGCTCACGGTGCAGTCGGGATGCTCGGCCCGCATCTACCCGACCTGACTTGGCGGCGCGCTCGACCACTGCCGTTTTTTGCTGGACACACCCCAGACCCCGCTCGCCGACCCGCCGCAGACGCCATCGCCGCGCGCTTGCTGTCCGAACTGCCGGAACGTGACCGCGCAGTCATCGCGATGGTTGACGGCGACGGCGACCGTCTTGCCCTCTGGACTACTCGTTCCGGCTACATCGGTAGTGCCGAGCAAGCGGCGATTCTCCTGCGGTCCGGGCTCCGCCCAGCGAGGGTGGTTACGACAGCGGTCAGCCCGCAGTCCGTTATCCGCACCGCGCGCGACTGCAGGGTCAAGGTCGAGCTGGTTCCGGTGGGGTTCAAGCATGTCGTCGCCGCATGGCACCGCAGCACGGACACGTCTATGATCGGGCTGGAGCCCAACGGTGCGCTGGTCGTCGCCGAGGCGCCGGACGTCTACGTTGAACGCGACAGCCTGACCGCTCTCACAACAATGCTCACCGCACTGCCCACACTCGAACACCTCGACAGGGCGGTCACCGAACTACGGCGAAGCCACCCACACCCGCAGCGCATCATTACCGTCGTAGCCGACAACGCGCAGGTCATCAGTAGGGTCAGTGAGCTTTTGTCCACATGGGACACCAGCACCACCGCTGACGATGTGGCCCTGTTCGGCAACGACAGAACGGGGGAGTATCTCGCAGTTCGCGCGTCCGGCACCGAGCCGGGAACCCGTCTCTACCTCGAAACGACGGCAGCAACGAGCGAAAAGATCATGGCGGCCGTCAGCGCGCATCAGCTGGGGTGAGCCACTCGAGCGCTACTGCCCCGCGCAGAGCGACGTACTAGTCCGTCAGTTCATCCGACAGTACGTGGTTGATGAATTCCGGCCGGCGCATGAGGACCGTTTCCAGGAACTCCCGATCCGGTTTCGGCTCGGCGACCCGGCGGCAACCGAGCGCGATAGCGGCGAACCGGTGATGCGTCGCGTATGCCGCGAGGTAGGTCGAGCCGACTACCTCGACCGAGCTGGCCGCGAATCCTGTCTCCTCCAGCAGTTCGCGAGCCGCGGCCTCGGCAACATCCTCGTCGTCGCCTTTGTCGAGGTTCCCGCCGGGCAGCTCATCGACGGCGTTCGAGCGCGACAAGGCTATAGATCGGGTCGGGTCGCGCTGTTTCCTGATTCGACAACGACGAAATTGCGGAGCACAAGTCGGCGATCCGTGCGCGATCGGTCCCCTGGCACCACGCGACGTGACCGCCCGCGATGTGCTCGCGCCATTGGCGGGGGCTCCTGCCCTGACCAATCCCTACGAAGGTCGCCTCGTCGAGTGGTTGAAGGTCGTGGTCGGCGGCCAGCCGCAGGATTCGGTCGTGATGGTCGGATGCCTGCGGGACTAGCTCCCGGCGCGCGGCGGCGGTCACGTCGGCGAAGTCGCTTGGGGCGCGGAACGGAGCGTCGTTCTTGTCGACAGTGGTGATCAGAACGCCGCCTGAGCGCAAGACGCGGGCTCCCTCCGCGAGCACCGGTTCCGGGTCGCGAAGTAGGTGGAGCACCCAGATCATCAGCACGACGTCGGCGGTGCTCGACCTGATCGGCAGAACCGTCGCGTCACCGAGTACAGTGCGTCTTGGCAGCCGTCGAGACGCCAGTCGAATCATGCCCGCGGATCGGTCGACACCTATGACGAGCCGCTGCTGACCGGCCAGGTGCCGGGTCACGATCCCGCTACCGCAGCCGACGTCAACCACGACACGGGCGGTGTGCGGCAGCAATCGTTCTATACTCGTGGCTGCGGCTACCGCTCTCGGCTCACCACCACGTGTTGCGTCGTAACAATCGGATTCTGCATCGTAGTCAATCACTCAGACAACCTAGCCCGCATCCAGCGATGTTGGCGGCACACCATCCTCGACGACTCCGCAGCCGCCGTGAGGATCTCTATTCGGTCGCCGCCGGGCCACCGCCTTCAGGATGCGAGCGGCATTGCGTCCGGCGTGAGCCCGGCCGCGTCGGCGATGGCCAGCCGTGCGCCATCGCCGGAGTAGACGGCCGTCGCCGACTCCACGGCGGACAGAGCGCCACCAGCGTGCTAGTTCGCAGCGAATGCGAATGACCGCATTGTCGTGGCGATCGTTAGCAGTTCCTTGTTCGGCGATACTGACGTCAGAGCTGATGCCGGCCGTCGTCGGTAATCGGCCCGGCTGACAGCGCTCTCCGTCCGTCTTCTGCGTGGCACGCAGCGATAGATCTCGTGATGATGGGATTCAGGTTGCCGAGTCTGAGCTGGCTGAGGAGATGCTCCCGTCGGTTGAACACTGCCTCACGGCGGGGGTCTCGGGCGCCGGCTGCCTGCCGTCGAAGGGCTTCGTCCCGTGCGACGAACTGGCTCAGTTCGGCGGCGGAGTGGTTCCTGCTCCTGGTCCGGTATAGTGGCCGGTAACCGAACTCCTCCATGTCGTCGGCGAGAACGTCCTCGACGGCGATGACGAACCGCCGGTGCCGTGGCTGCCGGAACTGGCCGATGCGCGACGTGGTCACCGGGCTGGACAGGCCGGTCCAGAGCGGGGAGAGCGACGCGGTGCGGACTGCCTCTTCCGAGGCATTGAAGTTGGCCATCTTAGGGGTGAAGGAGATTTCCAAGGCCCGACATAGATGCTGGAGCACGGAATCGCAGTTGCGCACCAAATCTTCGTACCGCACCCGAACCCAGCGACGCCAATCGCCCGTCCGCTCGGCCGCGAGTGCCGCCCGCTGATCGGCTCTCCACGCGAACGCGATCATGTGCGGCTCCTTGGGGCCTATCGGCGCGCGCGAAAAGGACAAGGCCACGTCACGCGGGTCACGGACCAGATGGAGCACGCTGAGTTCTGGAGCGGCACCTCGTATCTGGCCGAGGTGGTGGACGTTCTCCAGACATTTGCACACCCATGCCGGGTGTCCGAGCCGGGTAGCGGCGCTGTCATAGAGCGTGACCACCATGTCAGCGAGGCCGGCGTGGCCGCCTTGGGCAAGTAGGCGGGCTGCGCAATAGCTCCCTTCGGGCCAAGCAAGAACGTTACGATCAAGCAGCTCACACATTGCGGCGGCGAGCAGTGGCGCCTCGCTGTCAGCGAAAAACTGTAGGTCTCTAAGTAGATGTGCCGACGGCGGCGCGAAGACCGGGC
Source organism: Amycolatopsis eburnea (assembly GCF_003937945.1). Classification (GTDB taxonomy): domain Bacteria; phylum Actinomycetota; class Actinomycetes; order Mycobacteriales; family Pseudonocardiaceae; genus Amycolatopsis; species Amycolatopsis eburnea. The sequence goes on along the minus strand of NZ_RSEC01000048.1, from coordinate 143,950 downwards.
CCTGTGCAAGCATCAATCGCAAGAGGTTTGATCCCGACCGTTGGGTCCCGATCATCTGGATACGGTTCATCGGGCCAACCGCTGCCGGAGAAGCGCCGCCGCGCGAACCGGGTCGACGGGATTGATGTAGATGCCCAGGAAAAGTTCGCATGCGCCAGCCATCTTCAGCGTCCCGTTCGGCTTGTTGAACGGGACGAGCTCGATCCTGAGGTGGTGCTCGCCGGCCTTGGATGGCGAGACCTGCATAATATTGAGGATATAGGGGACGGCCGGATCGCCAATCAGCCGCAACGCGTGGTGCAGGCCTGCGGCAAGGTCCCGCAGTTCGGCATTCGTACACTGGCCGAGCTCGCTGATGTGGCGTCGCGGATAGATCAGCATCTCGAACGGCAGACGCGACCACTGCGATACACCGAACTCCACCGTTTCCAGTTCGATGAGTCGCAGCGCCGCCATGTCCGCAGCCGCGCACAGCGCGCACGGTCGTCCCAGCCGGGTCATCTTGTCCGGCACGAACGAAAACCCGAGAATCTGACCATGGGGATGGGCAACGGTCGGACCCAGCACGTCGCCATGCACTTCGAACACATAGACCGCCGCGCATCCGCCTGTCATGAGTAGGCGCGTGTGCTCCGCGATGCGTCGCAGTAATCTTGTCAACCGCTGCGGTGAAAGGTCGGCGAGTATGACGTCGTGGCCCGACGCGTAGAGCAGGACGGAGTGGACCGGCGCGGCGCCGTGCTCGCTGGTGACCACTCCGGAAAGGAAGGGATGGCGGCTGGGCAATATCTGGGTGTCGTATGCCTGTGGCGTCTCCGTCGAGCCCGGGCAGAAGGGGCAGGGCTGATCGTCTGCTTGAACACGGGCGGCCTGAGGAATCATTCCTTCCCGCCCCGGTGCGTGTATGAGCCACTCCTCATGCAAGGCGCTGAACAACAGTGTCGGTGTTGTGTCCCGGCTGCCCCCGACCATCAATTCTCACCTCCACCGGGGTGGCCCGCTGTGGCGTCGAACGCGCGGACGGCTGCGCGTACGTTGTCCCAGCACGGAACCGTGGCGTAGTCCCATAGGCTCGGGACAGCCAACTGCTCGGCGATCTGGCGTCGGAAGAACTGGCTTATTCCAGGATCTCGGCCGACCGCTGTCCGGCCGTCGCCACGCACATGGAGAAGGTAGGGGGAGATCCTCGAAGGGCGCTGCAGAAAGTCGTCCAGAGAGGGATGCACGGAAACAGGCGTGTCCGGCAACCGTAGGTGGATCTCGTCGGCGATGCTCCACACATGCAGGTGGGCGTGCTCGACGCACGCGGATCGTCGGCGGCAGGCGGCGTCCCCGCCGTGCTCGAACATGAGAACCGGGCCGAAGTTGCGCGTCAGGGTCTCCTTGACGAACTCCAGGGTTGCGAGGAACTCATGGCGGTGCGCGGCCGGCATCTCCGCGAGCGAATACCTGTGAACCTTCGGTGCGACCAGCACGTAGCCGGGCCGAAGCGCCCCCACTGCCGGGACCGCTCGCGCTGATGCGCTCTCATGGAGGGGCCGGTCGTGCCAGTCGAGAGCCGGCCCGTCGGGGCTTGCGCACAGAAAACAATCCACGTCGACGACGGCGGGCATCCTGGTCACGAGGCACCTCCCCTGACACCACTCCCACAACGCATCAGCATTGTAAGCCGTCATTGTGGGGGAGGCAAGGGGGTGCAATTTCGGTGCGCTTGCCGTATTATTCTGGGCGGGGTGATCGAATTGGCGGTCTCGGCTTTCGACCTGGACGCACTTCGGGTGTTGCTGAACTCGGTAGGATTCGCCCACATCTGTCACCTGTCCAAAGAATTCGACTACCTCTCCGAACTGGCCCGTCTGGGTCCGCTCGTGGGTCAGTTCGATGGTGCCGTCGTCCGCGATGTCCGGCCCGATCCCGCAGTCGGCAACTCCACCTACTCGCCCTCCAACACTCGCGAGCTTCTCGCTCACACCGAGTGGTTCGAGTTTCCGGGCTTACCTCCCCGCTTCGTCGCCTTGTGGAGCGTGCGGACTGCGACCGGCTCCGGCGGCGAGACCACGCTGGCCGACGCCTATCCGTTCATCGACGGGCTTCCCGCCGAGCTACGGAGCACGTTACTTTCTCGGCGCTACTCTTGGGGGCCGAGTGTTGGCCTGGCCAAGGTTGGAATCGATTACCGCACTAAGCACCAACTCCTCGAACGTGTGCGCGGCGAGTTAGTAATCCGCTTTCCCTGTGACGATCGCTGCCTTGACTATGACGACGATATGAACCGATTCATCGAGCTTGGCCGAGCCTACTTCGCCGAGCACAGCACGGCGGTCCGTATCCTGGAAGACTCGATGCTCATTTGGGATAACTGGCGCGTGCTCCACGCCCGTACCGCCTTCGCGGATACTAACCGGCACTTGAAGCGAGTGCTCATAGCTGATTACCCGACCCGAGATTCCAAGGAGTAGGAATGACCACCGATGCAGCGCTAAGTGTATTGAGCCAGGCGACATATTCTGACACGGAGTTAGATCTCGACCGTGTCCACGCTGCTCTTTCCTCGGTCGGCTATGTGTACATCACCGACGTGCCGGAGGGCTTCGACTACGTCGCACAACTGTCCCGTCTCGGCCCGCCGTCGCCCCAATTCGACGGTGTGACAGTCCGTGAGGTCCGACCCGAGCCGGGGATCGACAACACAGTCTACTCGGCGTCCAACACGCGAGAGCTCTTGCCACACACCGAGTGGTTCGAATATCCGGGCCTGCCTCCTCGCTATGTGTCGCTCTGGTGTTTGCAGCCAGCCGATGGGCCAGGCGGGGAAACTACCTTGGCGGATAGCCATGCGCTCATGCGCGAACTGGCGCCCGATCACGTCGAGCACCTTGCCACAAAAGTGTACCCGTGGCGTCCGAGCGCCGCTCTGGAGCGATTCGGTGTGTCGTTCAGCGCACAGCACCCCCTTGTGGTCGAGCACGAGCACGGGAGGTTGGTGCGCTTCCCCTGTGATGACCGGTGTTCAGCGTTCGACGAGCCGATGGGGCGTTACCTTGAGCTGGGCCGCTCCTTCTTCGAGAGGAACCACATCGCCATCCGCATCGAGAAGAATGCGATTCTGGTATGGGACAACTGGCGCATGATGCACGCACGGAACGCCTTCACCGACCAGCGGCGCCACCTGCGCAGACTCCTGATCGCCGATTGCTGAGGTCGGGTGTCAGATTGAGTGCGCATCGTGAGCAGTTGCTGAGCGTGAGGTTGTAGCTCGTTTCATGCGCCGCCGAGTTCAGTTCTGTCAATGGCTTCCATGATGCGGCTGCTTGCCGGGCATCCGCCAGCGCCTGACGGATGTGCCCCTGGTTGAACAGGCTAGGTCCCAGTGCGGCGAGAACGGACGCGTAGTCAGGGCGGTGAACTACCGGCCGTTCGCGGGCCAAACACTTCCACAAACGCACAGCGCGTGGATGGGTGGCCAGAGCCGCGGGATGGAGATCGCAGTCGGCCAGGCCGCGGCTCTTCGGAGCATGCTCGTAGCTCGCCGTGTGCGCGCGGACGGGCCCACGTCAGCGTCGCCGCTGCCGGTGCGGCCGCCAGTGGGTCGGAACGGCGGTCCAACTCGGTCAGGGTGCGACCAATCCATTCAGGGCATGACCGTAGCTGGGATCATGGGTATTGAGCCGGTCGTGCCTGAGAGATTCCCGCCGCGGCACTGAAATTTCATAGGCGCGCAGCGGGTCCTCCGGATGTTCCACGTGGTTGAACCTTCGGCCCAACCCGGTCAGACGTGGGCGAAGTTGGGTCTGTAGACGGGTCGGCCTAGACGAGCCTCGCCTTCTCTCCACGGCTTCGTAATGGACCACCAGCCCATCTCGTGCCGGTCGACATGGTTCAGGGCCGCCCCCTTTCCCGGTGACGGCACAGACCAGGACGGCCGGGTGCCATTTTCCGGACAGGCCCGACACAACTCGACCCACTGCGGCATAGAACGCGAGCGACTCATCCTGCCGGCCGAGGCCGGGGAGGGCTGCGCCCCAGACGCGAACGGCGCATGGCCGTACGTCGGATCGTGCGCACCATTGAGTTTCCCGCAGGAGGTCGGCCTGGCGGCCCGCTCCTGTTGCCCGTTCGTGCAGCTCGGCCGTGCTCGGTATCTGGTCGAGGCGACCAAGTGGCGCCGCCCATCCCCGATCGTCCGAGGCGCACGCTGGACCCGTTGATTCGCAATCGCCGGCGTGGTAACCCCAGGGCTTGTTCGTTGTCGGTCGCGAATGCTTCGAGCCGGGCAAGCCATACCCTGCGATCCAGGACCTGCAACAATCGCCGTCAGCACACGATCGCACCTCACTCGGAACGCCCATGCCGATGGGGTGCGGCGCGCAGTACGGGCAGCACCTCCGCCGCGACGAGCTGAATGTGGTCAAGGTCGGTGAAGTCCACCACTTGACAGTATGTCCGGCTCACCCCAAGACGGACATAGTGTTCCACGGCATCAGCAATCATGGAGCTCGTGCCGACGATATGGCGGCTCGGGTCGGTCCAGCCCCACCTCTTCGCCCGAGCCTGTGCCTCTGACTCAGTGCTGCCACAGCAGATCCGTAGGAGAACGGATCGTCGTAGCCCGCCTGGGTCGCGTCCGATCTCATCGCACTCTCGTGCGCTTTGGTCGAAGAGCCGCTTTGCGTCAGCCACCGTTGGCATCGGGAGGTTGTGTTCATCGGCGTACCTGGCGGCGAGTCGGGGCGTTACGAGCCCACCTCGGCCCCCTACCACAATTGGCGGCCGTGGAACCTGGATTGGTCGCGGGAGTCCGGGGTTGTCTTCGATGGAGTAGTAACGCCCGACGAACCTCTTCGCGTCCGTCGAGGCCTGCGACCAGAGGAGGTGAAGGATGCGCAACTGCTCCTCCAGTGCTTCGAAGCGCTCCGAGCGTGTGCGGAACGCTGCCCCCATCGCCCGATGCTCGGCCTCGTGCCAGCCTGCGCCGAGCCCAAGCTCAGCTCGCCCGGAACTCATGGCGTCGACCTGCGCCACCGCGACTGCGAGCAGTGCCGGAGGCCTGAAGGTCGCCGCTGTCATCAGGCTGCCCAACCGGACTCGGCTAGTCTCGCGGGCGAGCCCGGCCAGGGTCAGCCAGGCATCCGTCGTTCCCAGCGGATGTGGATCGCGAACGAAGAAGTGGTCGCTACGGAACACCCCTCCGAAGCCGAGTTCTTCGGCCAGGCGCGCCATGTGGACCTGATCGTCGTACGAGGCGCCGAGGTGCGCCTCCATGCTGATGAAGAGCTCCATGGCTAAAGTAACCTATCGGGCAGGGATCGGGCCACTGCAACCGCGACCGGCTCGGAGCGTGGAGATCAGCTCGTCCATCATCCGGCAGACGGTCGTTGGCACTCAGTGACGGACGAGCAGAACGCGCTGGCCCTTCGCCCGAACCTGCCGGTTCCGCTCGCAGGTACTGTTGCTCCATCCTGGATGGCATCGCGTCAGGCGCGCGCGTCGCCGTCTCGGCCAGCATCGTCGTCGCGGCGATCAGAGTCGGTGACACGATGATCGTCCGTCAGGTTGCCGACGCCGTCAGCGGGCTTCCCGGCCGCGCCGGACCCGATGCGGAAGCTCAGCCTGCACCTCGCTCTCGCCGCACACTCGCCGTGGTCGGAAGACTCTGCAGATGAGACATCAAGTCAATCACGACAAGAAGCTTGCCGGTTGAGCTACTGTTCGGTAGTGATCGGTTTGCCTCCTGAGTGCTTCATGTCGGCGTTTGCGGCCGACCTTGTCATCCTGACCATCCGGAAGGGAGAGCTCCACGTCTTGCTGGTCGTCCGCGGTATCGAACCGTTCCAGAACGAGCGAGCGCTGCCCGGGGGGTTCCGGCGCCAGGGGGAGAGTATCGAGGATGCAGCGATACGCGAGCTTGGCGAAGAGACCGGGATGCCGGATGGTCTCGTTGCATTGGAACAGGTCGGCGTCTACTCCGCCTCTGATCGGGATCCGCGCGGCTCCGTAGTTTCCTGCGCGTTTTTGGCTATAGCGCCGAATCTTCCGATCCCGGTGCCCGCGCAGGGTTCAGACGTAAAAGATGCCGGCTGGGTCCCACTGTCGAAGCTGGGTGGCGGTGAGGCTCTGGCGTTTGATCACGACAGGATCCTTCGGGATTCCGTAGACCAGGCGCGAGACAAGCTGCAGTACACGACCATCGCAACTGCCTTCTGTGATGAAGAGTTCACTATCGGTGATCTACGTGAGGTGTACGAAGTCGTATGGGGTGTGCCGCTAGATCGGGCGAACTTTCATCGGAAGGTCAGGAACGCGACCGAGTTCATCGTGCCGACTGGGCGCACCAGAAGCTCAGGTGGAGCGCTTGGCCGCCCGGCAGAGCTCTATCGGGCAGCAGGGAAGGTTTCCGTTCTGGCTAGTCCGATCTTGCGAGGGTCGCTCGTGGCGCGGAGGTAGGGAACACAGACTATTAGTCATAGTTGACACATAGTCGCTCGGATGCGTACGGTCATGGAGTCATCCGAGCGTGCGCCGTGGCGTACGCATGGTCGCCAGGAGTGTTGGGCTCGGCTTGGTGCGGCGTTCTGCGTTGCAGGCCAGGCCCGCTCCGTTCAGCATTTGCGAGTGCACATGCAATCTCGGCAGAGAACTCTCAAGAGATGGCTGATCTGCGCGATCGCCGCGCTGCTCGCCAGCATCGGCCTGATCGCCGTCGCGTGCGGGGACGGGCAGGGGGAGGCGGTGTCCCCGGACTGCGCGAAGGTCGAATCCGTCGCCGTCCCCACTGACCGCGGCTTGACCGCGCTGGTGGTCGACAACAGTGCGTCCACGGCCGCTGGCGACTTCCCACCCCGGACGGTGACTGAACTCCAGCACGCCCAGAGCCGCGGCGATGCGCTGGCGCTCATCGCAGTCGACGGGGCTGGCAAGCAGCCCGCCGTTGTGAAAAAGATCGCGCTGGAACCCCACCCTGGCGTGGACAGCCCCACCGCGGACCGTGCTCGGCCAATCGTTCTGAACTGCGTTGAGCTGTGGGCTCGCGACGAGCAGATGCAGCCGACGGCACCGGGTAGCGCCATCTTGGACGCGATTGCGGTCGCGGCGAGGCAGAACCCGTCGACGCTGCTCGTGGTCTCGGACGGTCTGAACAACGTCGGGCCGTTCGACCTCAACGTGCTCGGCTTTGACACGCCACCCGGGCCCCTAGCAGACGACCTTCTCGCCGGAAACAACCTGACTCCGGAGCTCAAAGGCCGCAAGATCATCTGGGCCGGGGCTGGTGAATCCAAGCTAGCGTTGCCGCAGCCCGCGCGCACCAACCTCACTGGACTCTGGACGGCGGTGCTGGTCAAGGCAGGGGCAACCGTGGATTTCGACAGCCAGATGGGCAAGCGGGCGCCTGCACCGGAGCACCTCCCGGCCGATCCGCTGACTGTCCCCGAGGTCGAGACCGTGCCGTCGGCGTGCGGGGTCGGCAAGTCCATCCCCGCTTCGCTGCTCTTCCCCGCCGATAGCGCGAAACTACTGCCGGGTGCCGACGAGGTGCTTCGCGAGATCGCCGACGACCTGCGGCAGCGCCCGGGCACATCGGCCTTGATCGAAGGGCACACCGCCGCCGTCGGCGACGAGCCGGGGAGACAGCGGCTGTCCGATAGCCGGGCCGAGGAAGTGGCCGCGGCGCTTACCGGAATGGGCATCGAGCGGTCGCGGCTCGCGCCCATCGGGCTCGGGGCCAAACGGCTCAAAGACGCTCAAACGCCGGCAGCGGCGGTTAACCGCCGCGTGGAGATCACTGTGAACGCGAAGGAGTGTGGTCGATGAAGACGAGATGGCTGTCCCGGGGGCTCGCCTCGATGCTCGGACGCCGGACCGGGACCGGGGTGGAGAGTGGCCTCGGCAGGCTGCTCGAAGCCGGGCACCGGCGAAGGCGCGACAACGTCCGCAACGCGCGCCCGCGCTCCGACGAGTTGTACAGCGACGAGATGTCCGTCACCGTCGAAGTGATTAACACTTTGGCGAAGGAAGACCAGCGGGCGGGGAGGAAGCTGCGTGGTCTGATGGTCGAACTCGTCAGCGCCGCGCATCGCAGTGCGCGCTACCGGCACGCGCTCGGCATGTTGCGCGACCACCCGCAGTGGCGGGTCCACCGGCTCCCCGGCCGACCCCAGACCGAGCACATGCGGCACGAGGACGAGACTGGCGAAACGTACGACCGCAACTGCGGCCTCGTGTCCGCGCGCGGCCTGCTCGTGTTCGAGATCGTCTTGACCCTGGTCGAAGTCTTCTTCTGGTATCTCGCTTTCACCAGTGATCTGGACCGGAAGGCGGGATGGGCGGACCCCGCACGCCTCGGGGCGGTCGCGGTCGCCCTCTTCCTGCCGGCGGTGACGCTGCTGGGCGCGCGACTGGCGGGCGCGCTCGCGCACCGGTGGGTGATGGATTACGCGGGCATCAGTCGGCGTAGGCACCGGGGCGCACTTGTCGGGCCGGCGGTGTTCGGCGTCCTGCTCCTGGCCATCTTCCTGCTGGTACTGCACCGATATGACGACGCTGCGGTGAGCGTCGGGTCAATGTCGATCCCCGCATGGCCCATGGCGACGATCTTCGCCGGTGCCCTGACAGCCGACGTGGTGGTGAGGACCTACCTGGTCTCGGAGGTCCGTGACCAGTACCGTCTGCGCGCCGAGGAGTTCGAGAAGCTGCGTGACAAGCTGGTCAAGGCGAACGAGAAGCACCTGGCGGTGTGGCTCACGCTCCGCTTGCGTATCCAGTACCACCGCGACCAGAACGCCCGCATCGTGGCGCTGGGGGGAGGGCTGCTGGCCAGGAGCGAAGCTGAACACGGCGACCCCCACACGACGCGGACGCTGCCCGACGCCGGTGAGGGCCTGATCGCCGCTCCACGACCGGTTCACGGCGTCCGATTGCGCAGCCTGCTGCGGCTGCCCGACCCGCGAGCACCGCGTCTGCTCGGCGCGACGGGCGTGCTCGTGCCCTCACGGTCCTTGGAGGACGCCGCAGATGCTTTGCACACCCACCGCCCGTGGGACGCCGAGATCCTCGCGGCTGAGCTGCAGGACCTGTGGGACGCACTGCACCAGGACGAACCCGGCGGCGGGCAGGGTGGACAGTGGTCCGGTGAACCGGCGCTGAAGGCGAGCTGATCGGTCATGTCCGGAATGCTGGCGCCGACCACGGACCTAGCGCGTTCCCCTCGTTTCGCACGGAGCCCCGGCAGGTGGCGCATGCTCGCCGTACCCCTGATCGTGTTATGCCTGCTGGGGCTCGGCGGGTGGCAGTTGTTTCGCGACCGCGGACCAGCTGCTTCGCCACCGGACCTGTTGTCCTCTGTCCTTGTAGGCCCACGTGACGCGGCCTGCCTGCGCCTGGCGATCGGCATGGACGTCTCCGGCTCGATGGCGGAATTCGCGACCGCCCGTGACGCCGCCCTGTCTCAACTGCAGCAGTGGGCGGCGAAACCGGACACGCTGCGAGACGACGACCAGATCGCGATCGTGGACTTCGCGTTCGAGGCGAAGACCCGCCTGCCGCCGGTGCCGGTCGCGCACAGCGCCCTGCCCGCCGCAAACGCCGTCCCCGACGGCCAGGCCACACTGCTGCGCCCGCTGCTCGGCCGGATCAAGGAGTTTCCGGCGGTGAAGCAGCCGTGCGACACCGTCCTGGTCCTGTTCTCGGACGCGCAACTTTCGGACCTGCCGGCGACGCAGGCCGAGGGCATCTCGCTGCTTCGAGGCGCCGGGGTGCGCGAGGTGCGGTTCCTCGTGCCCGGCACCAAGATCCAGGTGCCGGGCGAATGGTCGCAGGCGTTCCCCAGCGCACGGCCGATCCGCTTCGACGGTCTCAACGCGGGGGAGACGGCTCTGACGATTGGACGGACGATCGCCGACCTGACCCGCCAGGAACTGGTCTCGGCGCTCGCGCCGGCGACCTGACGGACGAGACGTGAGGCCGATCGGATCATCGGCCTCACCCGGTTCTGCGGGAGTTGCTCACGGCAGATAGATCTCGTGCAGCTCGGGGTGCTTGCCGAGGCAGTAGTCCGACGGATCGGATGCGGGAGCGCCGGTGCGAGTCGTGAGATCCGGCGCTGCGGCCGCGATGCGCGCCAGTCCCACCGCCGGGTCTACCCGTCCGGCCAGGTAGTCGGTGACGACCAAGTGCGCTTCGATGTAGGCCATCGGGTGATCGCAGAGGATGTCACGCACCTCGTCGGCGATCGCGATGTTGTCCCGTCCTGCCGCCCGCTCGAGTTCGGCGAGCCCCAGCAGCGCGAACGTTCGGTGCACCGGCTCGTCGGGAGACGAGCCGACGATCCCGCGGTAGAGCTCTACGGCTCGTGCTGGCTCGCCGTGCGTGCGAGCCCACTCCGCCAGCTCCAGACCGATCGAGGCTTCGGTGTACGCCGTCCAACCGGTGGTGCCACGCAGGCTCGCGAGTTTGTCCCGGTGCAGCAGCTCGAATTCGCTCGCGTCGCCCAGCATCCGTCGCGCGGTGAGCTGCACGGTGATCGCCGCCGCTTGGCCGGCGGGTATCCCGTCGACCTCGAACAAGCTTTCCGCACGTTGCAACTCCGCGATCGCCTTATCGGGGCGGTTGTCGTAAAGGTGCAGGCAGGCCTGGTGCCAGCAGGCCCAAGCGATCCAGCGCACGCCGGCCAGGCCGTCGATGCCCGAGTGCAGGTCGCGCACCAGCATGCGGGCTATGGCTAGTTCTCCCGCCCACATGTGGGCGAAGGCTCGTTCGAACAATGCGTGGGCGAGCAGGTCGACGTCTCCGCTCGCGCGAGCCAACTCGGCCGCTTTGGACGCGTCCGCGATCGCTCCCGGCAGATCACCGGTGAACCGCGCGGCCTTCGCTGTTCCGAGCAGGCGCGAGCTTCGGCGTGTAGTCCGTGAGAGCTACTGAGGAGAGTGACGTCGACCCGGTCCAGTCGCCTGCGCAGGGCGGAGGGCAAAATCCAGGCGAGCTTGCTGCGCGCGACGGTGAGGAACGGCTTCGTCCATGGAGCTTCGCCGTACAGCTCGATGGTGCGCAGCCGCGCCGCAGCGGCCTTTAGCCGCTGTCGTTGCGCGGTCAGCCGTGGCAGCAGGATCTCGAGCAGACCTGCCCGGGCGCCAGGGCGATCGCCGATGCGTTCCAGCAGCATCGCGCGCGCCAGCCGGGTGTCGCCTTCCAGGTCCACGGGCTGCCGGTCATCGCGCCGCGTCACGGCCTCTCGCTGGTAGGGCGTGACGTTTCCGGTCAGACCTTCGGCGTCTGCCCAGTCCAGAAAGGCAGGACTGAGTGAGTCGGGGCTTTTCTCGCCGTGGAAGGTGTTGTCGCGGTCGAGAATCGGGAACCGCCGGACGAGACCTTCGCGGTCACCGGTGGTCGCAAACCAGGTGATCGTGTTCGCACCCGCCAGCGCATCGTCCAAGACGAGCCGGAGGTCGACGTCGAGCCCCGCGTACCCGATCACGACTACGTCGCGGCCTGCGCAGTCGTCGACGAGCCGGTGAGCCCAGCCGGTCGGCAAAGGCCGCACGACCTGGTCGGACCGGAAAATGTACCGCCCGTTGCTGACCGTGCCGTGTGGTTTGAGCAGTGTGGCGTCCGCGTCCGGGACCTCGTCGTCGTACGCGGCGACCTTGAGAGCCACTGGCGACGCTGCTTCGATGAGTTCGTCGACGTTGACTGTCCAGACCTGGTCCCCGAATGCTAGCGCGGTCGCCAGGACCGTGTGCACGGCGTTCGGATGCCCTTGGCGCAACGTGCGAGTGAGCCAGAGTTCGAGGGGCAGTCCGCCCTCGTACAGCGCTCGCATGAAGGTTTCCGGTGCCAGTTGCGTCGCGCCGTCCACGGCCTCCGACGGCAGGTTCAGTTGCTCGATCAGGTAGCTGCGCAGCGCGAAGAACAGCGGAAGCCCAGCAGGCGGGACGACACTCGCGCCCGCGCCGACGAGGAACGTCCGTCGCCCGTGCTCACCGGGCAACAGCGCGCACCGTCCACACCCCGACCGTGACCGGCAAGAAGAGCGTCTTCACGATCGACACGCCGAACCACTTGATACCGACGCCATTCGGGCCGAGGATGGGGATCCTTCTTCCGTGCCTGATGCCTGCCTTGCGTCGCAGAATCTCCGACACCACGATCATGCCTAGTACGTAGATCGCGGGAAATAACCACGACATCGGTGGGCCTTTCCTTGTGTCACTGATAAAGGTGTGTCCGCAGAGTCGATGGGTGGTCGTCACCTGTTACGTCGTTCTCAGATTTGGTGGCGGGAAGTCAGGTGAGTGCCGCGATGATCCGGGCTTTGTCCCGGATGATCGCAGTGCACTCGGTCCGGTCGATCAGTCGCGCGACCCCGGTTGGACTGCTGCATTGGACACCCACTTCTTTGAGCTGCAGGAGGATCTTGAGTACCAAGGACGGGCAGCCGAGGTGCAGCGCCGTCCGCAGCGCCAGTTTCAGCTGTGTGACCGCCTCCTCTCGGAGGGCTTCTGCGGCATCCGGTTCCTGTCGGCTGCGTGCCGCCAGTGACGAGCCGATGTCGCGCCGGGCGAGTGTTTCGCCCAGGAGATCGCCGATCGCGAGAGCTCGGGCCAACGTGCCTTCGGGGCCGCCGACGCCTGTCTGTTGGCGGGAAAGGTATTTCGAAACGTTGAACACGCCAGCCGTGTAGCCGATCCGAACGCAGTTGCGCTGGATTTGCTGCCATCCTGAGTCGAGCAGAGAGCCAGCGGTTGGGAGCTTCCCGCGGAGTCGTTCCAGCAACGCCATCAGCCGAATAAGGTGCTCGAGATAGTCGGAGGCAAACCGGTATTGAGCAGTGGGCGGGAAACCAGTGCTCCCCGTGATCCGTATAATTGACCACAGTCCTAACGGTGCATATAGCGCGGTGACGAGGGGCACGTGGGCCAGAGCCAAGACTTTCTTCACTTGGTCCCGCCGCGCGCGTGGGCCCCCCGGCAGCACCGACAGCCAGTGGTTGGCCACGTGGGCGTAGCTGACGGCGATCGCCGCACGACCCGCGCTGTAGAAGGAGAGCGTGCGCCAAGCAAGCGCTCGGGCTCGCCGGGCGATCACCAGAGCCGTGCCGAACCGGTCGAGGGACGAATTCGCATGCGCACCCCACAGCAGCGTTTGGATCCGGACGCTCCGGCTGGTGATGTCGTCCACGCGGGCAAGGAGTTCGGCGACGTCGCGATGTGCGCCAGTGGATGCGAGGACGCCGGTAAAAGCGGCCACAGCACGGCCATCGCGCCGGGTCAACAGGGTTGCAACGTGTTCGTCTACGGCATCGGTGACCGCTTGCCGGAAGTCACGTGCAATGTCAGCGTCCGGGCGGCCTGCCGGGTGGGCGAGGTCCGATGGTTCGGCGACCTCGCGCGCGAGGTCGTTCCAGTTGCCGGTCCATGTCAGCACGCCGGGCACTGTGCTGGCGCGATGTGTATGGCCGTCCGCGCCAGCGAAGCTGCGGTCCACCCAGAGCACCTCGCAGCTGGCCATCGTGCCGGTCAGCCAGGGGAACAGGTCGAAGTCCCGCCCGCTGTACCCGGCGATCAGGATTCGGCGGGGCTGCGGACGCAGCCGCATGTTCTCGAGGATGATCGAACACCGGGACAGGTCGGCTGCGGTCGCCTTCACCGTCCCGTATTCGGTCGCGGTGCCGTGGAGCTTGACCATGATCGCCCGGCCCACGGACGATATGAGGTCGAGTTCGTGATGCCACGGCTGAGGGATGCGAAGGTCGAAATCGATGGTGAGCGCCCTTGCGGCGGTCTCCAGGAAGCAGTCGAAGTTGGTGGTCAGCACGGGCCAGCCATTGCGCTGCGCCAGCCGCATGATCACCCGGTGCCCCACTGCCGGCACCGCTCCCACCTGGTCGGCCACTTCGGGCCTTAAGGATTCCCAGATCCTGAGGTGAGAATCGGTGCCATAAGCTTCCCCGATGGCGCCATAACACGCTTCGGGGAACAGGCGTCGCCGGTATGACCGGTCCCGAGGCACGTATTCTGCCGCCTCTTCGAGCAGCGTCGTGGTTCCAGCCAGGAACGGTGCTACACCGGGCGCGTTGGTCGGTGCTCCCATCGATATACCTGCACCGGCGACGATCAGGGTCGGTTCGTCCGATTGCAGCCACCGTACGGCTTCGGTTGTGGTCAGGTCCTTCATCCGACGCTCGCCTCGCTGGTCGCCCTGGCCCTTGCTAGCTGGGGCGACTGGCCAGCCCTACGCAGCCACAGTTCTCGTTTCACGGCGTGGCGCGCGACAATACGGAACCGCTGCCACCAGCCGTATTGCAAATCGAACACCCCGGTCAGGACTTCGGACGTCGGGAACACCCGGTGCGCGCCGGGCAGCAGGTGGGTACGGATCCCGCCCGCCTTCGAGCCGACGGCCTGGTACCACTCGCGCAATACCGAGTACCGGTCGCCGAGTTCCTGCGCGGAGTCTGTGTCACGGTATGAGTCGCGTAGTCGCCGGTGCTGGTAGGTGACCCAGGCTAGGACATTGCCAGCCTGACCAAACCATTCACTGGACATCATCGCGTGGTGCGGTTCGCGTTCACCGCCCACGGTGCTGCCGAGGCTGCTCGCGAGATCGGTTCGCCGCCGGTACAGGGTAACCCCGATCGTCTGATCGGTCTGTCCGAGTTCGCCGAGGACGCCGTGAACGAAACGGCGGGCCAGCCAGCGCAGGTCGGGCGTGCGGAGCATATGTTCGAGCACCCTGCCCTCGGTTTCGGCGAGCACTTGGCGCGCGTCTCCCGAAGCTCGGCGGCGGTACCAGGTGAGCCAGGCGAAGGCCGGCAGCAGCCGGCCTTGCACCCACAGGCTCGCGCCGATCCGTTCCAATCGTGTTGTATCCGTCCTCGGTCTGACCCGCCGCCAAAGCCTGCGGACATCGTTCCAGCGGCCCGCTTCCCATAGGGCGGCGCTTGTCGCTGAACGAACTTCGTCGGCTGGCATAAGCGGAGCCGCTGCCTGGGCCAGCGACGACACCTCTCCGAATAGGCCGACATCCAGGTACAGGGCGAACGTCGCGACCAGCGGGAGGCTGTGGTCCACGTCGATGCGCGGATCCTTCGGGCTGCGCCCCAGCGGACTGCCGAGCGGGGTGAACTGCCAACGCCGGACAAGCTCACCCAGCAGGAAATCCGTGGGCGCGCAGACCACTGACAGATCGGCTCCTTGCCTCAGCAGGATGTCGAAGATGGACAATGTCGGTTCGTCCGGGGCCAGCGACTGAATCGGCAGAAGATGCGGGTCGTGGTCGCTGTGTAGCAGCCAGACCACGCGCAGCCCGCGCAACGAGCGCGGCGGAAGCCCGGCGATCACTGTGTTGACGTCGAAGAAGTCGCTGCCGCTGTAGCCGGCCACGAGCAGCATCGGTCGCCGGGTGAGCAGTGCGAGAAACTTGTGCGCCAGATCGGGGGAGAAACCTCGTTCGATGCGCTCGAGTGTTGCGCCGAGCGCGCCGGCTCCGCCGACCGATCCATGGAAGTGCAGGAGGTCGCTGTTCGCCCAGTTCGCTCCTGTAGCCGCGGCAGCCCGTTCGATGCACTCGTCGAAGTTCGCGGTCAGGTGACCGCCGCCACGGTCGAGGTGCTGGGCGAAGAAGCGGTGCAGTCGGTTGGGCTCGGCGACGGCCATGTCGGCGGTGCTGCGATCGATCGCCTCCGGGCCGTGGATCCGTGCTGCCACGCCCAGAACGGTCTCGAGCCGGGGCAGTCGAGACTTCCGCTCGGGTGCGAGCGACGGGCACAATGGCTGCTCGAACCAGCCCACGGCGGCGTGCTTGCTGCGGATCGTCTTCAGCGTGCCGGGGAGGAAGAAGGCGTCGAACACGCGCTTCGTCAGTTCCTCGCCGGTGGGCAGCGAGGAGGGGCCCTCCACCGACAAGCCTGCGCCACTGAGCACGGTCACATCCTGCGGGTTCACACTCGCGAATTCGTCCATCAATTGCTGTAAATTCACGGCTCCTCCGTGCGTCTCGGGTGGGCGTTGTCAGGTGAGGTCCGCCCACCCTCGTGCGGTCAGCTCGCCGATCACTTTCTTCACGTCCTGCGCCGCACCTCTGTGCATGATCATGACGACGTCCTCGCAGTCGACGACGACCAGATCGCGCACTCCGACCAAGACGTAACGGCATGCGTGTCGCCCCTTCGTCTTCGTGACCGAACAGTTGTGTGCTTCGTGGGCGAGGACCAGCCGATCCTGTTCGCCGCCGGCGGCGTGCATGTCGGCGACGGCGGTCCAGCTGCCGAGGTCGCGCCAGTCCAGCGCGGCCGGTACGGCATTGAGCCGCCCGGACGTGGCTGCCGGCTCGAGCAGGACGGGCTCGATCGGCGCGCGGGGCGCCCGGCGCCACGCACGCAACGCCTGGTCGTCGGCGTGCCCGCGAGCCGCGACTTGGTGCACGGCCTCACTGACAGCGGGGGCGCACCGGGCCACCAATTCCCCGAATGCCGCGGCCCGCCACGCCATGATCCCGGAATTCCAGAGGTGGCGTTTCCCTTTGAGGTACGACGTAGCGGTCACGGCATCCGGCTTTTCGTGGAATGACGTGACGGCACAGGGGCGGGCCACATTAATATCGTCGGCCGCGACATACATGTAGCCGAAGCCGGTGTCGGGTCGGGTCGGTACGATGCCGAGGCAGGCGAGCCGGTCGTCGTCGGCGGCGTTGATCAGCGCCGTGATCGCCCGGCGCCACGGACCGTCATTGGGTACGAACTGGTCTGCAGGCGTCGACACCACGACCGCGCCGGGGTCGCCGAGGGCGATAATGTGCGAGCCCAGCGCGATCGCCGCGCACGTATCCCGGGCCTCCGGCTCACAGATCACGGACACCACGCCGAGCGGCCGGGTGATCTCGCGGGTCTGCTCGACGTAGCCTGCCGATGTCACGATATGAATCCGGTCGGGTGCGGTGACGGCGAGCGCTCGCCGAACCGCGTCCAGCAACAGAGGTTCACCGGTGCCTACATCGAGCAGAAATTTCGGGGTGCCCTCCCTGCTCACCGGCCAGAGCCGGGTGCCGCTGCCCCCGGCCGGGATCAACACGTGCAACTGACCTTCGACCGTAGCGGGTAGCCCCACGGTGTTCTCCTCTCCGGTCACGGGTTCGAGCTGACGATCGCCGCGGCCGGAAGTCCCGTCGAGATCAGCGAGGACAGGCGGGCTTCGGTTGCCTTCACGTCGAGGGAGCCGAGCGCCCACTGGTCGATGGTGGTGATCCCGCAGGCCTGGACGAGGGCGGGGATGTCGGTCGCGGGCAGCGGCTGACCGCCCGTCTTCGCTTGGGTTCCGTTGGCGAGCACGATTACCAGCAGCGGAAGCTGCAGGTGGGCGGTGCTGAGCAGGCCTTCGAGCCCGGTGTGCAGGAGCGCGAAGTCGCCGGTGACGGCGATGGCGCGGCGCCCTGTGCGCGCGGCGCCACCCGCGACCGTGATCGCCGAACCGAGACATAGCGCTACGTCGGCGGCGTTGTAGGGCGGATAGCACAGCCGGACTGACGAACCGACGTCGGCGGCCACGAAGGCGCCCGCCCGGTGCAGGCGAGCCACGGCGTCGAAGAGGGTTTCCCACGGTCCCGGGGTGAGGACCACGTCCGGCTTGCGCTCGATCTGCGTCCACGAGCTGGCCCGGTGTGTGCGCAGGACGTGCTCAACCTCGGGCACCGAGATCAGTCCTTCCGGTTTGACGTGCCCGGTGGCGCGTCCGAGCAGCACCTCCCGTCGGCTGACTCGCGCCCGCAACCAGTTCTCCAGCACAGGTGCCGGTTCTTCGATCACCAACGTCTGTTCGTGCCGGTCGGCGAAGTCGAGCACGGCCTCGGGGACGGGGACGCTCGCTCGTACCACCATCCGGCAGCAGGCGCCTATAGGCACGGCTTCAGCCGCGGCACCCACGGCGATCACAGCGGTTCCACACGGTGAGGCGCAGGTTCCGGAGACAATGCCGGGCTGCGCGAACGCCGCCTCGGCGAGAGGCTGTGCGATGAGCCGGTGTCGCTGATGACGTCCCAGTTTGGTGAGGCCGTGCGCGGTGTGCCTGTCGAGGCGGGGCCCCGACAGGTAGTGGATCGTCTGGGGCCGGCGTGTGGGCGGGGGTGGTGCGGCGATCGTGGCGCAGTGCTGGTGCATCCGGGTGGTGATCTTCACCAGGGCCGGGATGCTCGCGCTCTCGGACAGTTCCAGGGCGGCGCGGACCAGGTAATCGACGTCGCCGTCCAGAGCCGGCTCGAAGGCCGGGAGCCCGGCCAAATGTGCGACCAGTCTCGAGTCCTGGACGCAGGTGGAGCCCGCCGCGTCGGGGTCGTCACCAGAGATGATGACCAGTCCGGCGCCGATGGTGTGCACCGCGGCGTTCATCAGCGGATCGAGGGCGAGGTCGAGGCCGTTGTGCTTGGTGATCAGGCACGAACGGCAGCCTGCGGCGGCGAGGCCGATCGCGGTCTCGGCGGCGGCCTTCTCGTTAATCGCCCACTCGAAGCTGGCGGCCTTTCGGGCCGCCAGCAACTCGGCCACATGAGTGACCGGAGATCCTGCCACGGCGACCACCCGGTCGATCTGCTGGTCGAGGACGTCTGCAAGGTCGTGACACGTGTCCCGGCTCGTGGAAGCAGGTGCGCGGTGGAGGGCTGGCTCGGTTGCGGTCATGGCGTGCCCCTTCCAGGACTCGACCGGTCGACGATCTTATCGTCAGGCTGACGCTATGGAGCGTTCCGCAGAGACGGTAAGCCCAGGGATAGTTTGTGTCAAGCATGACACTAACCTACCGTGCGGTAACCAGCAGTCGCGCTGGCGAGGCTTCCTGGGCAAGCCGGCGAGGTGCCAGGCTGTTTGCCAACCCGCGTCTCGATGAGTGCTGACCCGTCAGGCGGTCCATGGCTGCCGACGTGAAGTCGGTGACGACCGCGCGACGTCGAGCGCCTGGCTATGTCAGTGAATTTCGGCTCTGGCCCAAGTTTTGTGGTTCGGCCACGCTGCGTAGCAGGAGGGGGAAGATCACGGTGACTTTGCTTCGTGATCGACATCGTTGTGGCGGTGTGCTCGACGTCGCCGCAACTCGCGGGAATCTTGTTGCTGGACTTGCCAAATGTGGTGCTGACCGACCTGCGCGCCGAGGGCGGCGAGTTGCGCGGTGTCATCCACGTCGAGGCAAGCGGCGCCCAGTGCCCGGCCTGCGGAACGTGGTCGGCTCGGGTCCACGGGAACTACACGCGGTCGGTGAACGATCTGCCCACGGTCGGGCGCCGCACGATACTGACGGTGCGGGTCCGTCGTTTTGTGTGCGAGGCGAAGCAGTGTCCGCGGAGGACTTTCGCGGAGCAGGTTCCTGGCCTGACGCGCCGCCACAGTCGCTGGTCGGAGAGGTTGCGGTCGACCGTGGCAACCATCGGTCTTGCCCTGGCTGGCCGAGCGGGCGCCCGGTTGTGCGCGGCCCTGGGCATCAAGTCCTGCCGCAGCACCGTGCTGCGGCGAGTCGGAGAACTGCCCGATCCCGCGCCATCGGATCCTCGAGTCGTCGGAGTCGACGAATACGCCCAGCGCAAAGGCCACGTCTACGGCACCGTGCTGGTCGACGTGGAGACCCACAGACCGGTCGACCTGCTCCCGAACCGAGAGGCCAGCACCGTCGCGGAATGGCTGTCGGAACGGCCTGGCATCGAGGTCGTCTGCCGTGACCGCGCGACGTTCTACGCCGAAGCCGCTACCGTCGGCGCCCCGCAGGCAGTGCAGGTGGCCGATCGTTGGCATCTCTGGCACAACCTCACCCAGACGGTCGAGCGGTGCGTTTCCCGCCACTCAGCCTGCATCCGCGCCGCGTTGAGCACGACGGACGTGCCTGCGCCTTCGGGCTCTGACGCGGACTCATCAAACGATCAGGAGCAGGTCTCGCCGTGGCCGACCGGGCATCGGTTCGCCGACCGCGTCCGCGCTACGCACGCCGCCGTGCACGAGTTGCTCGCCGCCGGTCACAGCCAGCGTGCTATCGCCCGGCATCTGGGCATGGGCGGCAAGACCGTCGCCCGATACGCACGTGCCGCCACGCCGGAGGCCCTGTTCAGCGGACAGTGGCAGAACCGGCCGAGCAAACTCGACCCGTTCAAGGCACACCTACGTCAGCGATGGGCAGACGGCGCGACAAACGCCTGGGCGTTGTGGAAAGAGATCGGAGCCCTGGGCTACGCCGGCGGCTACGGTGCCGTCCGCGACCACCTGCGAACCATGCGCACGGTCCCGCAAGCTGTCGCTCTCAAGCCGCCCTCACCCCGCAGGGTCAGCGGCTGGATCACCACCCGCCCAGAGATGCTCCCGGAGCCTCACCGCCGACGGCTCCAGGCGATCCTGGCGCACTGTCCCGAGTTGACGGCCCTCGTCGAACACGTCGGGACGTTCGCCGACATGCTCACCACTCTTCAAGGCGAACGTCTCGGACAGTGGCTTGTCGACGTCCGTGGCGACGATCTGCCCAGCCTGCACAACTTCGCAGCCGGCCTCGAACGCGACCTGGCGGCCGTCACCGCAGGACTCACGCTGCCGTGGAACTCCGGAGTCGTCGAAGGTCACGTCAACCGGATCAAGATGCTCAAACGGCAAATGTATGGGCGAGCGGGGTTTCATCTGCTCCGTAAACGAGTCCTACTCGCGTAACTCTGAGTGGCTGGACCACAAAATTTGGGCCAGAGCCTGAATTTCGACGGCAGATGCTCGCGAAAATCGACGGCGCCAAGCATGATCAATGTCCGCAAATCCTGACGGCACCGGGCTCGTCCAACTGGCCGATTATGGCCGATGCTCGCCGCTGGTCCAGGTGGAGCGCCCGCAGCGCAGCGAGGACGAACGACCTGGAGCAGCAGCTTCGTCACCGGCGGGATGGCGAGGACGAGCGGGCCCGGCGACTGAAGCCCGTGGCCGGCAGTGACGTCAACATTCGCGAGCACGGAGTCGCTCAGCATGAAGGTGACGTCGCTGTTGCCGGAGAACCGACGTCCAGATTCACGGTCAGAACCAAGCGCCGCTCGCGCGGACTGTGAGTGCAGGCACAGCTGACCGTCGGCCCGAACCGCGCGGAATTTGGTGAGGAGCAATCGCGACGTTCCGTCGCACCACGGCCTACAAGGCGCCTGCGCCGCCGACAACCCGAGACTGCGTACATCGCACCGACCGAAATACGATGACCGGCTTGAAGGCCCGTAACCGAGGCTCTCACTCTGTGCCACAACGCGACAGCAGCTGCAGGCCGCCCCTCAGTTCTCCCGCAGTGACGCGTTCACATTGAGGCTGACCTCACCAGCTGTGCAACGGGTAGTAGGTCTTGGCATGGCTGTGAAGCCGTCGGGTTTCGTTGCCGTACCCGTAGCGACTGCAGCGATCAACTAGTGAGGCGGGCGGGCGAGTGTCGCCCCGAAGCAGCCACAGTGCGACCTCCATACGCACGGCACTGTGCCGCCAACCTCCTGCTCGGAACGTTCTTCGCGCGTCCCGGAGCAGGTCTGCGGCGCCGGCGTCACCTCGCTCGCGAGCGATTTCGCCTCGGACAGCCACCAGATGGGGTGGCATATACGGCATTGCCATCCCGAGTCCCGGGTCGCGAAGGCGAGAGTCCAGAGCGTCGAGACGATCGAGAGCCTCGCTCCACGCGCCCCGTGCCCGCGCGAGTTCGGCGTACTCCCATTCCAGTCGCACGTCGCAGACGGTCAACGGCAGGCCATGCTTCTTGATCGCCGCCCTGCAGGCGGTCAGGTGTTGTTCCGCCAAGGCAACGTTGGATCTTCGGACGTAGCTCGCGATGGCGACCTCGGCCCAGGCCATGGCCTGACGGTTGTCGGTTCGCAGCGCCTCATCGCGGCAGGCATTCAGGTCACCCATTCCGGTTTTGAGTCGACCCATCGAACACAAAGTCAGACCACGGTAGAACAGCGCCCACATCCTGGTCTGCGGACGGCCGTACGTCGCGTTGTCCTCCATCACTTCCGACAACTGGTCAAGGGCTTCTAGATAGCGGCCGCGACTGTGGAGAGCGTCACTGCCGAAGATTTTGGCGGTCACCTTGCCGTCAAGATCATTATTACGCTCCGCGAGGTCCGCTGCGTGGCGATAGTCGCGGGCCGCCTGCGCCTCGTGGTTTGTCATGGCGTGGATGCGGGCTCGCAGATTCGTGATGCGAGTGAGCAGCCTGCGCCGCACATGTGGATCGGAGATCCGTTGCGCGGCGGTCATCGCGTGCTTCAGTTCGTCAAGTGCGGTGGCGTGGTCACTGCCATTAGCGTTGACGTGTGCCCGCCCAAGTAGTGCTGAGGCCTTTAACACTGGGTCGACTGTCAACAAAGTGGCGCGCGCATACCGACGTAACGCTTCTGGTCGGCGTTGGACAACCTCTGCGGTGGCGGCCATGCGGAGGACGACCCGGGCGTCTTGTGGCCAGGACCGCACGCATTTGCGCAAGCCGTTGTAGGCGTACTCGGCTTCGTTGCAGTGCACCAGTACCCGAGCAAGTGCCAAGCGCCGATCGCGTAGTGAGACCGCATCGAACGCTGTCTGCGCGGCTGTTGATAGCGCGGCTACGAAGCTGATTGGCAAGGCGGCTGCGCTTAGGTTGTCGACCTCGCGGCGGTGGCTGGCCGGTAGTCGATCGAATAGCCACTCTGCTGGCTCGGGAAGCTCGATCACCCGCATACGGGCTCGCAGCCGATCTTTCAAGAGTTGTGCTTCCGGGAACAGCGGTGCGGGATCCGGCCAGCGTCGGTATTGGAGCCAGGTGATCCGGTGCGCGTGGTAGAGGAAGGGCATGATGTCGCGATCTCGGCCGCTGTAGCCGTACACCACCACATGTCGACCTGTCACCAACGCGGCGAATGCATCGGCGATAGGCTGTGGCAGCCCCTCAACGTACTGGCTGAGCATCGTCATCACCGAGTCAAGATCCGAGGCTTGACCGTGTAGATGCAGCACATCGACAACGTGATTGGCTGGTGTAGCGAGTTCGATCAACTCGTCCTGATTGGTTGTCACGATGGGGACTCCGAGCCGCACCAGGATGTTGTGTGGCCGTGTCGGCTTCGCGCCCTTTAGAACCGAGTACACCCCGGCTAGGGTCCGTGCGGGCACCTCACGGGCCATCAGGTCAAGGAGCACTTCCAGGCGCAACTCATCGTTGTCGAGCTGCTGTGCGACCGCATCGATGGCCTCGGGGGGATATACACCAGTTCCGCGCGCAACCTCGTTGAATGCCAACAATGCGAGTTTTGCGCCGCTGGGAAGGCGTGAGTATCCAGACGCGCCGGCGCCGCATAATACGGTCGCTCCGGGAGGGAGGCGTGGCATGAATCCACTATGCACCGCGTTGGCCCAAACCACGATCCTTCTTCGAAGCCTCGTCGGCTACTCGGCGGAATCGGCGATGGCGCGGCTGAACCGGGCACCTCGGATTCCGGCCGGCGCGCCGGGATCGCTCGCGCTCACGGCGAGCCGGATGACCGCCTTCGAGCCGGGGGAGCGTCCGGTCGCCGAGGAGATCCGGCAGCTGCCGTGCGAGCGCGTCGTCGCCACGACGTCCTGCTCGGTGCTGGTTGCTGCGCCGATGCGACGTCGGCGGGCGGCGACCGCAGCCGGTGGCCTGGTGGCCGCGGCGGCTGTCCTCGCGGTGGCGCTGGCCAGGCCGGACGTTGCCGGGAGCACGCCGTCGGGATCATCCGCGGCGCAACAATCCGTACCGTCCACCACGGTGCCTGCCGGTTCGACGACGCGGACGGCGGTCGACGTCATGGCGGCCTCGCCGCGGACCGTGGCCCCGGCGGCGCCGAGGGGCGCCGCGTTCGCTTCGCCGGACCGTGGCCGGCCGGGCCCGGACGGTGGTCCGGGCGTCCGGAGCGGCAAGGTCGCCGGAAAGGCCAAAGACAAGGACGTCGGCAAGGAGAAGCGCCGCGGCGGACGGTGAACCCACGGGCAGCTAGGTGGTCCTGAGGTGTTCGGGGAGCTCGCCTCGGTTCCAGCGCATCGCCGTGTGCAGCGCGGCGATCAGGGCTTCGTCGTCGGCGAGGGTCGGCGTCTCGCCCATCGGCAGCCACACCTCGTGGTCCACGACGCCGTCTTGAAGGTAAGACACGAGGATCCCGGGATAGGACAGCTCGTCGACGCGGTGACCCGGCTGGGGTTCACCGGGATACGCCGAGGCATGGCCGAGGGTGACGGTGCGGTGCTCGACCTGCACCAGAACCCGGCGTGAACGACCGTTCATCACGGTGTGCCTCCCGCGACGTGTCAACGAATGCCTTCGGCGGGCTGCTTCACCGGTACGTGGTTGATCGCTGGAACGCCGAGGCCGGTTACACCTTCCTGCTGTGAGCCGCGCCATGGTGGCGTAGTCCGGGTCGCACGCTTTTGCTGTTAATCCAGGCAGAACTCGTTGCCTTCGGGGTCGGTCATCACGATGAACCCGGCGCTGAGCGGCGGTTCGGGCTCGAAGCGGCGTACCCGGGTGGCGCCGAGGGCGATCAGCCGGTGGCACTCCGCTTCGAGCGCCGCCATCCGGTCGGCGCCCTGCAGGCCGGGTGCGGCCCGGACGTCGAGGTGGACTCGGTTTTTCGCGGTCTTGTCTTCCGGGACCTGCTGGAAGAACAGGCGTGGGCCGTGACCGTCGGGGTCCTCGACTGCGGAGCTGCTGTTGCGCTGGTCTTGCGGCACCCCGGCCCGCTCGAGGAACTCGTCCCACGCGGCGAACGGGTCGGCGCCCTCGGGCAGTTCGACTCTGGGCGGCGCCGGGTGGACGTAGTCCAGCACCTCGCGCCAGAACGCCGAGAGCGCTCGCGGGTCGTGGGCGTCGAACGTGACCTGGACGTGTCGGCTCATCGGGGTTCTCCGTTGGTCGTCGGGCTGACGTCGTCACCTTGCCACCAGACGCGGACAACAACGGTCCTCGATTCTTTCGTGAACTGGAGAAGTCGATCGAGCACTCCCGGCTGGCGACTCCCCGCGGCGACCAGAGGTGTGTGCCGACTCAGACCAGGGCCGCGAGTGTCCCCATCGCAGGGTGACGTCGGCTGGGTCGGCTTGACAGCGGCCGCGTCGTCTCGCACGATCCGAACAAGTGTTCGATGAGTTCGGGTTCGCTCGCGGCTTCCCCTCGTGGGCGTCTCCGGTGCGTGTTCGTGGTGCTGGAGGTGCATGGTGGTGGCGGTGCCGGACGCGGTGGCCGGGCTCGCGGCGATCCCAGGCGTCCGCATCGCCGCACAGCTCGGCGAGCCGAGCCCGGATCCCTCGCCGTCCGTCGGGTCGCTGCCGGTAACGCCCGCGCTGGCCAAGCTGGTGCCAGACGGTCTGCGACGCGGCACAACCGTGTCGGTCTCCGGCTCGACCGCGCTGGTCCTGGCGCTGCTCGCCGAGGCGACCCGGGAGGGATCGTGGGCAGCGATCACCGGCATGCCCGATGTGGGCGTGGTAGCCGCCGCCGAGCTGGGCGTCGAGCTGGAGCGGCTCGCGCTCATTCCCCACGCCGGGGCTGAGGTCGCCGCCGTGCTGTCTGCGCTGATCGACGGGTTCGACCTGGTCGTGCTCGGCCCGCCGATTGCTCGCGGCATGCAGGCGCCGCTGGCGCGTCGGCTGGCCGGACGGGTTCGCAACCGAGGTGCGGTGCTGCTAGCCGCCGGCCCGTGGCCGGGCGCGGATCTCGAGCTGAGCGTGTCGAACCGCCGGTGGCACGGTCTCACCGACGACGGTTTCGGCCACCTGGAGTTCCGTGACGTCGTGGCGACTCGCCGCGGCCGCGGCGCCGCGGCGCGCCCGAGCACCGTCGCCCTGCGGCTTCCGGGCCCCGGTGGCGCCGTCACCGCCGGCGAGGAGTCGGCTGGCCATGGACTGCGTGAGGTCGCTGGATGATGCACCCGTCGAGCGGGGCGAGACCGTTACGAGGCGCCAGGTGATCGGCGAAGCCGTCCGCTCGGGTGCGCGCGGGGAGTTCGGTGCGCTGATCCCGGTCCGGCCGGCGGTCAAGGAGATCAAGACGTGCCTGCGTGGCCACTGGCTCATCCTGGATCTCTACGACAAGCTCGCGCCGTTCAGCCAGCGTTACCGGTTGCACGGGTGGCTGTGCGAGGTGTGCCGTGGGCAGGAGGCGTGCGAGCCGGATGCTCGGCGCCTTGCTGAGTGGGCGCTCCTCGACGTCACCGTCCAGCACCCGCCCGACGCGGCGCCGACCGGAGGGCTCGTCCTGGTCGCCCATCCACCGGCCGCGGGAACGCTGGCCGGTCGAATCGCACTCCACCTGGACGGCACCGAGGTCGGCTCGGTGACGGCGAGCCCGTGCGGGAAGTGCCGGACGGCGACCCTTGACTACGTCCACGTCGCCGCGGATTACCGGCGCCTCGGTTTCGGTCGCACGTTGGTGGCGGCCGCGGTGGCTCGGGCGCCCTCGTACCGGTGGACGGCTCCGCTGCCGGACGGCCCGGTGGCGCAGTCGTTCCGGGCCCGGATCGCCATGCGCCGGGCTGGTCCGCCGTGTGCCCACGTCGGAGGCGCGGAGCTCAGGCGATGAGAGCCAGGGGAACGAGCGGGAAGCGGTCCTCGAGGAGAGCCAGCAGGAGATCTGGGAGCTCGGCGGGCAGGAGTTTGTCGCGGCACGTCGAGACCGCGGCGGCCGACCACCAGCGGCGTTCGATCAGGCCGACGCGTTCGTTGGCGGTGTGGCGGAGGGCGACCTGCGGTGCGTCGTGGTCGGTGCGGGCGAGGTAGACGTGGTCGAGGCGGTGGTGCTCGTGGCCGCGGTAGGTGAAGCGGCTTTCGCGCGTCCAGAGCTTGCGGCCGACCTCGTCCACGACGAGCCCGGTCTCCTCGGCGATCTCGCGCCGCGCGGTGTCCTCGAGCCTCTCGCCGGGCTCTTTGCCGCCGCCGGGCAGTTCCCACCAATGGTGGCCGGGGTTGTCGGGGTCGCGGGCGTGGATGAGCAGGACTTCGTCGGCGCGGTTGAGGAGCAGGACGCGGGCGCCGACCCGCAGGGCCGGTTCGCTGGCGACGGTCATCCGGTGGGTCCTCGTGCTCGGCGGCAAGGGTGCGGCCGGGCACGAGTGCCTCGGTCAGAACAGCGTTGCCTCGCAGTCCGCGGCCGGGTCGGACGTTATCAGCGGCGCGGTCGCGGTCAGTGTCAGCGCGACGGCGAGTCCCGAATGGTCGGTCAGTGCCGGGTCGTCGTGACGGGTGCTGTGGACGTACGAGCAGCCAGCGAGGTGCTCGACGAGTGCAGTCGAGGCGTGGGCGTGGTCGTAGCGGTAGCCAAGCTCGGCGCGGCGGGCCCAGCTGTGCTCGACGGCGGTCGGTTGCAGCGTGCGGAAGAGGTCGGTGAGGCCGTGGCGCTGTGTCAGCTCGGTGTAGAAGGCCGTCTCGAACGGCGCGAACTGCCCGGGATGCGGTGGCACGTGACCGGGTTCAAGGACGTTCAGGTCACCCAGAAGCAGGGTGGGGGTGTCGTCGGCGGTGACCTCGTAAGCCTGGTGGAAGGCGTCGATCCACGCGCGCTTGCGGGTGGTCTTCGCCTCGGTGGTGTCGCGGGAGGGCACGTACGCGCCGAGGATGCGCACCGGGCCGCGGTCAGTGCCCACGACGATGCCGGCCAGCCGAGCCGGGAGGTAAGCCATCGCGGCCCCGATCGGGTCCACCGCGGTCTCCAGCTTGGCCAGGAGCATGACGCCGCGTTCCTTGTCGGGGTGCTCGGGGAAGGTGACCGACCAGCCAGCGTCGCGGAAGCACTCGGCGATCAGCTGCGTGCCGGGTCCGGAGCCGGTCTCGGTGAGCACGAAGACGTCTTCGGTGCGGCGGGCGAGCCAGTCGCGTTGGCGGCGGGCCCGTTCGAGGGCAGGGTTGCCGACGTTGAGGGTGAGGACGGTCAGGGGCATGCCGGGCTCTCCGTGAGGGTGCGGTGGATCAGGTCGACGATGGTGCCAGCTGTGGTTCGGGGATCGATGGCGCAGTCGACTATCTCGATGGGCCAGCCCTGGTCGTGCAGGAACGTCGTGGCCGCGAGGTAGCCGTAGGTTTCGCGGAAGCTGCTTCCCGGGCTGCGTTCGAAGCGGCTGTGGCCGCCGCGCGCACGCAGGCGCCGCTCGATGTCGGCGGGGGCGTCGCTGAGCGCGCAGACGAGGTCCGGCCGGTAGGCGCCGTGGTTGAGCGCCCAGACGACGTCGAGGGGGATGTCGTCGAGCCCCTGCAGGACCAGCGACGACGCGACGTACCGGTCGCAGAGCACGACTTTCCCCTCGGCCAGCGCGGGGAGGATTTCGACGGTCAGCTGGTGGTGGCGATCTGCCGCGCAGAGGCAGGCGAGGGCCATGTCGCGGTAGGTGTCGGTGCCGTGCCGGGCGAGGTCACCCAGGGGAGAGCGGGACGGCTGGATGGTGGTGTGCACCGGGACTGCGTCTGCGTCGAGGAGCTCGGCGACCAGTGCCGTGATCGTCGTCTTGCCGACGCCGCCGGGTCCTTCGAAGGTCACCAGCGTGCCCGGGAGACGTGGCGCGGTCATGCGACGTCCAGGGGAAGCAGCTGGTGTTCCTCGGCGGTGACGGGGCATTGTTCGGTGTCGACGTCGCCGATGCGTCCGCCGCCGGCGACGACCGCGGCCGGGCAGCCCTTGCCGCAGGATGGTTCGAGGCTGCAGGAGGCGCAGGTCGGGTTGGCTCCGACCTGGAAGCGGTCGTGGAAGCGGTAGTTGTCGAGGCGGGTGGCGATGTCGCGGTCGGTGAAGATGTTGCCGACGATGAAGTCGGTGTCGGGGTGGCGGGAGATCGGGGTGCGGGCGGCGAAGACGAGGTAGGGGCAGACGGTGACCTCGCCCGGGGTGAAGACGTAGATGATCGTTCCGGCTTCGCAGCCGGCGAGGGGCTTGCGGGCGGTGTTGGGGAAGCGGATGTGGGCGATGTCGAGGTCGGGCCCGTCGAACGGCGCGGTCAGCTCGAAGATCTCCTGCATGTGCATGGCCGTTTTGGCGAGCTTTCGCTGGGATTTCACGCCGCGGCCCATGCTGCCCAGCGGGTTGAGCAGGACGTAGCGGGCGCCGTTCTCGCGGGCGAAGGCGCACAGCCGGACGTACTCCTCGTTGGCGGCCAAAGAGTTCGGCGTGCACAGCAGCCCCTGCAGCAGGCCTGCCGCAGCGAGCTTGCGGACGTTGGCCACGGTCACGTCGAAGGAGGCGCGATCGCCGCGGAACAGTCCGTGGGAGTCGGCGGCGAACCCGTCGAGGGAGACGTTGACGTGGACTCCGGCCGTGGCCAGCTGGTGGATGAGCTTGTCGCCGAGCTCGGTGGCGTTCGTGCAGATGCCGACATCGATGCCGGCGTTGCGGAAGGCGTGCACGATGCCGAGGAAGTCCGGGTGGATGGTCGGTTCTCCGCCGGTCAGCGTCACCCGCCGGACACGGGCGTCGGCGAGTCGGGGGACGACCTTTTTCACGACCTCGGCCTGCGGCATGTCCTTGCCGTGCTTGGTCGCGGAGACGAAGCAGTGCGCGCAGCGCAGGTTGCACCGCTCGGTGATCTGCACCAGGGCCTTGCGGTACGGGGTGTCGACGGTGGTGCGGAAGTAGCAGCTCGAGGCCTGCTCGGCGATGGCGATCGGACGGACGGTCATCGTTTACTCCTTTGAGGACGATGCGGATGGTTGTGGCAGAGCAGATTCAGTTACGCCCAATTCGGTTCTGTCGCAGCGGTATGCCGCGCTGGTGCCGGATGATCGCGTCGCAGCGCTCGCACTGGCGAGGAATCGTGCGGTGCCGCCGTTGGCTCAGCGGCAAGAACGCTGCTACTCCCGTGACACCGCAAAGCATCGTGACCTCCTCGCCCGGGTCGGGGATGCCATCAAGGCGTGCGTGGTGCCACACGCCATCTACGACCGGGTGGATCATGAGGGGATCGATGTAGATCACCGCGGCTGTCATAACGCTCGGCCCCACGTGAAGTCGGCCAGCGTGTCGGCTGCGGCTGCATTCCTGAGTGCCTGACGCTGAAGGGATTTTGCGGTACCGGAGTACCTGTCGAGCAGTGCCCTGTCGGTGAGGTACGCGGTGCAATGGACGTTCTTGAACGCAACCGCCATCGGAGTGCGTCGGTCCTCGAAGAGAGTGAAAGCGTGCGCCGGGCTCGGATTGTTCGCTGTCGTCGGGACGATCCGGACGGTGACGTGGTGCAGACTCGCGACGCTTCGAAGGCTTCGGATCTGTGCGTCTGCGTCAGGTTCGTTGCCTGCAGAACGTAAGGCGTCCTCGCCGATGAGGAATAGGTAGTGGCGAGAGCCGTCAAGTACCGCTTCCCGGCGAACGGTTCGTTCAAGTGGTCCGAGTTCGGGACAGGCAGGCTCTTCGTCGGTGCCGGGTTCACGATCAAAGTGTTGCGGAAGTCGCAGGAGATCAGGAAGGCAGAAAGGAGACCATTCCACGATCCGGTCGGACATTTGCTCGTACGTCCACATCAGACTGAAGGACCGCATATCATCGGTCGCGACGAGGTTGTCGTCGTAGACGTGCTTGGCCGACTCCATGAACTTCTCGTACTCGACGCCGCTGATCCCGAGGAAGCCGAGGATGTGGGAGACGTCGGAAGGGTGCGCGATGCGTTTGCCGAGCTCCAAACCGGACAAGCGCGCCGGCGACATTCTGAGCCTATAGGCGAGATGGCGCAACCCGATCTTTCGCCGTTCACGTGCCTCGCGAAGGCCGGAGCTGACGAGCAACACAGCAGGCCGGCGGATGGATGGCAATGACATGATCGATCTCTCTGGTGGTGGTCGTTCTGCCAGTTGCGTGCGGGAGCGTCGGCTCGTTATCGCCAGCGCGCGGGCAGGGGGCGCGGTGTGCCGAACTTCGGCCAGAAGACGTCCAGCACCAGCGTGGCCGCTTGATGGTCCGTTTCGGTCAGCTGCTCGCCGGGTTTGCGCGGTCGACCGAGCTGCTGGAAAGCGGCTTCCAAGGAACCGGCGCCATCCGGTTGGGACACCGCGGGCAACCAACTCCAACCCGAAGGGGCAACCTGGCGCCCGGGCGAAGCGCCTGGGCCGTCGGGCATCTTGTTGTCACGAAGTACTACCGCTGTCGCTTGCATGGGTGTCAGCGTGCAGCGGAAGGTTGCGGCCGCAAACGACGTCGGCGTATGAGTTTTAGCAGGTAGAAGTCGCGTGGTGCCGGATTCCATACATCAGGAGGATGGAATCCGGCGCCATGTTGTGTGCGATCGAATACACTGCGTGTCAGGTGGTGGGAGGAGGGAGACCGACGTGCAGACGCCGACGAGAAGGTGCGAGAAATGCGGTGCGCGCCTGGCTCGTGATCGCGTGAGCAACCACTGCGGACCATGCATCCGCCTGTTGATCGCGCACGAGGCGCCACCCCAGCCGGACACCTTCTGGGCCGCCGACAGCATCCGCGCGGCGCTGAAGGACCGCCATTTCGGCAGGCTCTTTGCCGCCTACCGTAAAGAATCCAACCCGCACGTGTCGCAGGCTGCGCTCGGCCGCTGGCTTGGCCTGACGCAGGCGCAAGTCAGCCGACTGGAAGCGCCGGACGCCCGCCCTCCGAGCAACCTGGTGAACCTCGAACGCTGGGCGAAGGCTCTGCAAGTCCCTCCAGCACTGCTGTGGTTCAGCGTTTCTCATACTGTCAACGAGTTGGCGGGCTCAGGCGACGACAGTAGCGTCGGCCGCGTGCAAAGGCGACAGTTCTTCAGGACCGCAGGTGTCGGTGCCACGGCCATCGGCGCATCACTGCTCGGCGCCGGGCCGGCCGTCGCGGCAAGCCCGCCGAAGCCACGCAGTACGGACGTCGAGATCGTGCGCGACATGACAGCAACGTTCCGGCGCCTGGACAACCGCTTCGGAGGCGGACACAGCCGCGCGACGACGACGATCACGAACTACCTGACATCGACTGTCGCGCCGATGCTGAAGGACACGACCCGAAAAGCCGCGGCACGAGAAGAGCTGCTTGGCGCGGCCGCCGAGTTGCACCAGGTTGCCGGCTGGATCGCGTTCGACGTCGGCAACGCTACGGAGGGGCAACGGCGCCTCCGCGATGCGTTGAAACTGTCCCAGGACGCGGGTGACGATGCGCTCGAAGCCGAGATGCTGGCAGCCATGAGCCATCACGCCGCATTCAACGGTGCCCCCGAGGTTGCCGTCGACATGGCGCTCGCCGCACGGCGTACGTCGAAGAGGTCGGGTCTGGCAGCATTGCAGGCGGAGGCCGCCGTGCTCGAAGCGCATGGCCACGCGCTGCAGGCGAACCCCTCGGCTTGCTTCGCGGCCCTGAGCGAAGCCGAGCGCGCCTTCGAACGCTTCTCACCCGGATCGGGGCCGGCGTGGCTCAACTACTTCGACAGCGCGTATCTGTCGGCGAAGTTCGCTCACGTATTCCGCGACCTCGGTTCCGCCGCCGAAGCCGAGCAGTTCGCTCGCCGGGCGCTCGGGATGGACGACGGATACGAGCGGGGAAGGCTGTTCAACACCGCGCTGCTCGCGTCGACGCTGGCCGACCAAGGGCGCGTCGACGAAGCGTGCGTGGAGGCCACCGCCGCGGTGCGCATGAGCGAGCAGGTCCGATCGATCCGAGGCGGTGCCTACCTCGCCGACGTCGGCCGTCGGCTCAGCCCCTACCGCGGCGATCGGCGGGTGCGCGCGCTCTACGCGCAGATGGACGCCGCCGGCGTGCCCACCCCGGTTCAGCGGTAGAACGCGAGGACGTGAAGCAGCGCAACCTGCGAAGCCGCGCCGACGATCTCACCCTTGGTGATGCGCTCACGGACCGTGTCGAGCGGTATCCAGGCGACCCGCTCAGCCTCGTTGATGTCTTCGGGCTCACCGACGTACTCCGCTCCGCGCGCCACGAAGAGGAGGTTCTCGGCGTCGGCGCTCCCGACGGTGGGCTGCATCGACCCCAGCGGCTCGACGTTCAACGGCCGCCAGCCGGTCTCCTCCTCGACCTCGCGGACAGCAGTCGCCGCGGCGTCCTCACCAGGGTCGACGTAGCCGCCGGGGAGTTCCCAGACCCACCGGTCGATGATGAACCGGTGCCGCCACATCATGAGGACGCGGTCTTGGTCGTCAAGGACCGCCATTATCGCGGCCTTAGGCAGGCGGAGCACGTACTGCTCGAACTTCACGCCGTCGGGTAACTCGACTGAGGCGATGCTCAACCGCAGACGGCGGGTGTCGTCGACGACCCGCTCGCCGTGGATCTTCCAGCGCGTCTGCTCTTGCCCATGGGGTTCGATGGCCACGTCACGAGATGCTACGACGTCGTCCGCGGGGCGCGCGCGCTGTCGGACGAGGATCACCCTCAGTGCGCCCGCCCGTAGGGAGATCAGCGCGAAGTCTTTCGCTTGGTCGTCGGTGTCACTCGCGCAGGCCCTGCGAAAGCGCGAGGAGTTCCTTCAGGTCTGCGTCCATGCCAGGATCCGCCGGAAGAGCAACGACGTGTACGCCAGCCCGCAGCTCGCCATCGGTGCTTCGAAGAAGGCCCTCACGTAGCCGTTCCGCGGACAACGTCGAAGCGCCGTTAGCGGCCCCGTCCGGTTCGAGATAGGGGCTCAAGCAGACCAAGCCATCCCTGCATTCGATGGCTCGCCGGTAGAAGTGCAACCGCATGTGGCGCACGCGGAACGCTTCGCGCGCTTGCGATGTCGTCGGCAGCAACGTGATGTCCGGAAAGGCCTCGCGCAACGCAGCCCACAACGGCCTCAGCTGGCGGTAGTGCTTGCGATCCAAGAACCACAATCGAAGCTTCACGATCCCGGCGCGAACACCGGGGTATGCGACCCCGAAGAAGAAGATGGAGATGCCCAGAGCCAGGAAGGGAGTAGTCCAGAAGCCAGTCCCAGGAACTATGTCCCGCCGAAACACCAGTCGGCCGGTGGTCGAAGCGATCCGAGGTAGATGCGTTCCCAGGCAGCAGATGACAAGGCCCGCGCCCGCGACGCGCAAACTGAGCCGCACCCGTGACTGACCTTGGTCTCCAGCTCGCCAGGTCAGTGCGGCGCCGCGCGCCGTAGCGTAGGCCATGTATGCGTTGCCGATCAGGTAGAAGAGAAGTTGCATCGTCGTCGAACCAGCTGCCTCGTAGCTGAAGCTGCCGGAGCTCTTGTCGGCGAGGAAGAAGGTGGCTGCCAGGCCGCAGCTGGCGACCAACGCGATCGCAATCTCGATCGTGCCCTGCGACGCACCGCCACGAGAATCCACTATGGACTCCAGCAAGACGATCAGCAGGGCGAAGAAGAACGTCAGCACGACGTTCTGGAACAGCTTCGGCAGCTGACGCGAGGCTGCCGACAGCGCGGAGCTGGGATCTGCCGCGAGCTGCGCGGTCAACGCGAGGAAGACGAGAAAGGTGCA
Organism: Amycolatopsis eburnea; assembly: GCF_003937945.1. GTDB lineage: Bacteria > Actinomycetota > Actinomycetes > Mycobacteriales > Pseudonocardiaceae > Amycolatopsis > Amycolatopsis eburnea. The sequence continues at coordinate 109,590 of NZ_RSEC01000048.1, read as the reverse complement.
TGCGGTGATCACCCGAAGGCCGCGGTCGACCGGAACGCGGATCAGCTGGGAGATCTTCCATCCGGAGGCCCCCGCGGCCGCACCCCACATCGCGAGGTTGGGCAGGCTCATCACAGCCAGCCCTGGTGGTCGTCGAAGGCCCCGTGCAGTCGTCGGCCGGCCTTGCTCGTCTGGACAGGCGAGAACTTCAGGGCTTCCAGCAAGGTCGCCCATTCCTTGATGACCGTGGCCACCATCTCGGCCTCGCGTTCCGCGACGAGGCTGTAGCCGTCGCGACGCAGGGCATCCCTGACGACTTCGGCCGGGATGTCGGGGAACAGGGCGGCAAGGCCGGTCGCGCCGCCTTCCGTGCTGTGGCCACTGATCATGTGCCCGACCTCATGCAGGATGATGTGGTCCTGGTGCGCGGTAGTGGTGTGCTGCTGGTAAAGGATCCGGTCGGCGTCAGCGAAGGCAATCCAGAGCCCGAAAGCCCCTGGCACCGGCAGCGGATACGGCACGAGCTCTATCGGCCGCCCACGGTGCTCGGCCAGCTTCAAGCACAGGTCGTGGACGTCGAGCGGCGTGTCGACGTCCAGATCTCGGAGAAGCCTCTTCACCCCTCGGCGCAGATGCAGATCGTTGCGCCAAGTGCCTTCGCGGAGGCTACGACGCGAGCGCAACTCGGTCGAGGATTCTTGTGATCGCCGCCGCGGTCGCCTTCGGATGGCTGACCAACCCGTTGTGGCCGCCGGGCAGCTCGGCGAACGGGACGCCCAGTTCACCGGCGAGTTGCTCGGCGCAGCGGTACTCCCATTGACCTCGCGAAAGGTCACCGCCGGTGAGAACGATGTTCGTCGACTTCGCGGAGTCGGCGAGGTCATCGGCGACCAGGGAGGAACTCCGGACAGCGGGGAAGTCGTGTCCGAAGAATCGCTGGAGGTTCGCCATCACGTCACCTGCCGGCGGTGCCGGCCGGGCGCCGTCCTCCATCGACTCGCGCGCGCCCGTGAGCGAACCCATCTGGCGGATCGCGGCTCGGACGTCCTCCTGGGCCGTCGCTGCGACCTGGTCCAACGCGGTCTCTCGTGCGGGGTCGAGGACCACCGCGCTCATCGGCGGCTCGTGAGCCACCAGCGTCGCCACGCGATGTGGCTCCGAGGCGACCAGATGGAGTCCGATCAGCGCTCCGATGCTGGCACCGACGACGTGCGCGGGCTCCGAGGTGGACGCCGCCAGCACGGCGCCGGCATCGGCGGCGTGACGGCGCATCGTGACGGGACCCGGGTCGGAAGTGGTACTCCGGGACAGACCACGCCGGTCGTAGGAGACAACACAGAAGCGGTCGGCCAGCGCGGCTGCGAGCTGTTCAGTCGCTCCTGCCTCGCCGATGCCACCCTGGATGAGTAATACGGGCGTGCCCTGCCCTCGAGATTCGACGTAGAGGAGCGCGCCATCGCACTCGACCTCGAGCTGCTCTACCTGCATCGGCAATCCCCGCTCTCATCGGCGGGAGACTTTGTCGTGCTGCAAGCGGTGGCTGCGCTGAAGAGCGAAGCTGTCACGACGGTCCTCCCAGCCCGTTGGTGATCAACTGTGGTCGATGGTGGCAGATCGGCTCTGCGTGCTTGGGCCCTTCCGAGGCAACTCACTCGGACGTGTGATCGCTGGTTGTTTCCCGGCTGGCCTGGAAGTCGATGAACGCGCGCACGTTGGACAGGGCGTCGGGCGAAAGGGTGCTAGCTCGAAGCGCGACGTCGCGAACTCCATGAGCCGACAGCTTGGCGAGGAGCGCGTACTGCTCTTGGAGTTTGCGCGCCCGCCGGCTGTTGCCGAAGTACTCGAGGTCGACTCCGAAATAGGTCGCAAGTTCCTGTACGAGCCTGAGCTTTGGTTCGTTGGCACCGTTGATCAGGTTGTAGAGCTGGCTCTTGGAGATGCCGACGTCTTCGGCCACCTCGGCTACCGAGTACGACCGGCCGTTCGGATGCTTCTTGACGTTGATCAGCCGTTCGAGCAGCCTGCCGAATGGCTCGGTCTCGTCCAGGTCCGGATCTTCGGCCTCGGACACCTTGCCCCCTTCGATCGAGATTCCAACTTATTGGAATTTTGATCTCGATACGTCCGGAATATTTGACTCCGCATCCAGCTTTTCGTACTGTCCGTGTTGATCATTCCAACATATCGGGCAGCATGGCCTTCGGGAACCGCTCGAGACTGCTGTCGCTCGATCGGGTCCCCGCCCCAGGTAGACGCCCAACCGGTGCGTCTGTTGCGCGGGGAGGCGCCATGAGGAAGATCGACAGCTTCGCGGCAGCGGTGCATCGCCAGAGGAGGCAGTGCGGGCTTTCCCTCGGCGAGGTAGCTGCGAAGGCGGGGTACAGCGCGAGCTACCTCTCGAAGCTGCTTCACGGCCAGCGTCCGCTGCTGCAAGCCGTCGTCCACGACCTCGATACGGCGCTGGCGGCCGATGGTGAGCTGGACAAGATCGCTGCCGAGCAGCGTGGCGACGCGCGTCCGGTCGTGCGCCCCCTCCAGCTGCCGCCGGCCGCAGCCGAACTCGTCGGCCGCGACGAGCAGCTGCAGGCGATGGACCACGCGCTGGTGATGCAGGGGCGCCCAGGTGCGACGGTCACCATCGTGATCGAAGGCGGGTTCTGGACCGGCAAGACCGCCCTCGCCGTGCATTGGGCGGGCCGTGTGCAGGCCCGCTTTCCCGGCGGATGCCTGTTCGCGGACCTTCGGGGCCTCGCGCCCGGCGCACCGGCCGACCCAGCCGAAGTCCTGGACGGATTCCTCCTGGCTCTCGGCGTCAACTCCGCTGAACTCGGTACCGCCACCCTGCAGGCCAGGATCGCGCGCTATCGGTCGCTGCTTGCCGACCGGCCCGCGATCGTGATCCTCGACAACGTGGCCGACTACGGGCAGGCGGAATGGCTGCTCCCCGGCGCGGGCAGCGTCGTGCTGGTGACCAGCCGTGAACGCCAGTCCGGCCTGGTGGCGCGCACCGGCGGTACGGTCATCGACCTCCCGCCGCTCGCGCCCGAGGAAGCGATCAGCCTGCTCGGCCATCGTGTCGGAGAGGCACGCGTGCGAGCAGATGCGACGGCCGCCGAGCTCGTGGTCGACCGCTGCGGCTGCTTGCCGATGACGGTTCTCATCGCGGCCGAGCACCTCCAGCGCCACCGTGACACGTCGCTGACCGGCCTGGCTGAGCGTCTCGACTCCGAAAAGACGCGCCTTGACCTGTTTACGTCCAGCGACCCGGCGGTGAACATCCACGGCGTCGTCGACGTCTCGTACCTGGCCTTGCCACCGATGGTGCGGCGGGTGTTCCGCTACCTCGGCGTCGGCCCGGCAAACAACGTCACGGTCGAGTCCGCCGCGGTGCTGGCCGATCTGGACGTCGAGCGCACTCGTGGCGCACTTCGCCAGCTCGCCGAAGCGCATCTGCTGGAGCAGCTGCCCGACTGCCGCTACCGGCTCAGCTCGCTGCTGCGGGCGTACGCCCACCAGCGTGCTTTGGTCGAAGAACCGCTTGCCAAGGTCGAGCGCGCTCATGACCGCGCACTGCGCTGGTACGCCGCGACGGCCTGGGAGGCGAACAACACGCTCATCCCCAGCTGGGCGGACAGCGGCATCACTCCGCAGAACGTCACCGAGATCGAACCGATGTCGTTTCGGGCTGCCGGCTTCGACGCGGCCATGGCCTGGTGCGAACAAGAGGTCGCGACCGCACTGCAGGTGGCGCGAAACTCCCGGACCTACGGGGCCAAGGACGTCTTGTGGCTTCTGCCCACCGCGTTCCTCCCGTACTTCGTGCTCACCCGCAACTGGAACGCCTGGCTGGTCGCCGCCCATGACGGACTTGCCGCGGCACGGGCGGCCGGCAGCGACGCCGGCGTCGCCCGGAGCCTGGAAGCTCTCGGCTGGGTCGAACACGAGCTGGGTCGTAGCGACGACGGCATCGCTCACCTCGAAGAGGCACTTCACCGGCATGAACAGCTCGGTGACGATCGATCCCGAGCCTGGACCGCGTACGGGCTCGGACTGGCGTACACCGCCTCCGGCCGGGTCGCAGACGCGCGGCAACTGCACGAACTCGCGGACCGCCTGTTCGCAGCTTCGGGCGTCAAGATCGGAGTCGCGGTGAACCGGGCTGCCTTGGCCGAGGTCTGCGATTTGGCAGGCGAGCCGGACAGGGCGATGGGGTACGCCCTCGACGCGCTGAACCGCGCGCAGATGTTCACGTCGAAAGCCGTTCTCGGCATGGCCCATCAACGGATCGGCACCCTGCTCGCTCGGCATGGCCACCACCGGATGGCGCTGAAGCACTTCGACGACGCGCTGGCCGTGCGCGGCCGGAGCTGGCAACGCTGGGGCGCCGCCGAGACGCTGACCTCGCGCGCCGATGTTCTCCGCGAACTCGGCGAGGTCGAGCAGGCGCGAGAGGCGTACCTCCGGAGCCTGGAAGTCCTCGAGGCCATCCGTGACGGGCGGGCATCGGAGGTCCGTGCTCGGCTAGCCTCCATGGAGGCCACGAGCGCTGGCTGGCTACAGAGGACGTCGGCTACCGTCTGAGACCCGCCCACAACCCCCGGGATCGGCGTAATCTCGATCCTTGTGAGGCGTGCGAGGGTGGGGGTTCTTGCCGTGGTGTGCGTGGCGGGATTGGCCGCGTGCGCACCTGGAGATTCGCAGACGGACGAGACCGCGCAGCGAATCGCCGACGCGATCGACTCACCGCCGCAGACCTCGGCGGCGAACTACGCACGGAAGGCCATCGAGGCCGCGCACGGCAGTTCGGAAGCCTTCGCCGTGGTCGAGATGCGCGACAGCTCCTCCGACGATCTGGACGCGGTGACAGCGCATCTCGTTTTCCGCGTGTTCCACCCCGGAACGCAGGACGAGTTCTTCCCTCAGGATCCGGTGACGGCCTGTTACAAGGTGGGCTTCAACTTCCGTGGCCTCGTCGAGGCGCCACGTCGAACGGATTGCCCCGCCAACGCGGCACCGCTGAATCCGCCGCCGATCCCGGTTTGGGAAGTGCCTGAAGGCTTCGATCAGGCGTTGCAATCGGTCTTGACCGGCCTGCCGGCATCCGTGACCGACCAAGGGGTATCAGGTGCGCTGTCGCGCTCGATGCCGTCTGTGCCGCTCGACCCTGAGACGCAAACCCCCGGACGGCCTCCCATGCAAGACGTTGCTGTGCACGGTAACGATATCGGAGTCGCGTATCGGGCGGGCGACCGATCCACCGGCGGCATCGACTGCCTTCTGGGGTCGCGGATCGGCGGCTCGACGCTGGTTTGGCGTCCATCGTGGGCACAGGTTCAGCCGGGCGAACTTACTTGCACGGCAGAGACCGCGTTGGGCCGACAAGGTGTCACCCCTCCGCATTGAAGCGTCCTTGTTGGCAACGGTTGGCGTCTTGACTCGATCGGTACAAATTCGGCACTGAATGAGCACAACGCTGGGTTGATGGAGCAGTTCCATCGACACGACTCCAGGTCCACAGTGGATTTATCAGAGCGAAACGAATCACGTTGGCTCTCCTTGAATCCCTGGAGGAACGATGAGTTCGTGGTCCTTGCGCGCCAAAGCCGTCCGAGCCATGTGCGTCCCGTTCGCAGCGCTGACCATATGCGTCGCAGCCGCGTCTCCGGCCGGCGCAACGACCGAGGTCCAGCTTCGTGAGAGCTGTGGTTACCTCGGCTGGGGCGAGTACCGGCATTGCGACGGCGGCACCGGCTCGCGGGTCGACCTGGACGTCGAAGACGTCTGGGGCAACATCTACCGCTACTGCGTCGGGCCCGGCACGACCGACCTCCAACCGGTGATCCGGTGGAGGGTCACAGGTGCGTGGTGGAACGGCGGCGTCGGGTGCTATCCGGGCTTCGAAGGCCCGGCGTAACTTGAGGACGGCTCTCGGTCCTCGGCCAGTCGACGCGGCGGGCGTTCGTGCCCCCTCTGCTAACGCCCGCCGCGTCGGCGAAATCAGGAAGCGACCACGAGCGTCACCGCCATCGCCGCGACGAGACACGGCCCGAACGGAACGGTCCGGTTCGCCCGGAGGTGAGGTACGAGCAGGAGCGCCGGCGCGATGAGCGACGCCAAGACGACCGCACCGGCCACCTCGGTCCAGCCGGACCACCCGGTCACCAGGCCGACGACGGCCGCGAGGCCGACGTCTCCGGAACCGACACCGCCTTCGACCAGAACCGCGAGCAGCAGGTAGAAGCCCGCTGCCGCGAGCAGCGCCCACAGGGCACGGAGCCCGGGAGCCGGATCAGAACGCGCCGCGCACAGGAACGCGAGACCGAGCGCGGTGCCCGCCAGCTGGGGCACGACGACGATTCGAGGTAGCCGATGTTCGAGCCAGTCGATGATCGACAACGGAATTCCGAGTGCCAGAACGAAAACGTAGATCGGCAACTCGCCCCGGGTGCCGACGCGCCAGACGAGGACCGCGAGTACCGGTGCGGTGACGAGCGCGCCAAACCACCACGACGAAGCGATTCGTGCCGGTCGGTCGGAGAGCCGCTTGGTGATCAGGCTTCCGGCGGCACCGAGGCCGAATCCTGTCACCGCGCCGATGATGGCCGGCCAGCCGTTCACAGCCGTACCGCCGGACTGTCGTTGCTTCCTCTCCCCACAAAGCAATGCTGGCCAGCTCCTGGGACGAGCGCATTGCTTGTCCTACCAACGAGTGAACTTCCACGGAGGTGGTCTTCAGCGCGGGACGGTCAGCTGATCATTCCAACGGGAGGGGAAGTCATGAATCTGCGTCACGGTGCTGTCGGTGTCTCTTTGGTCCTGCTGCTCGGGGCCTGCAGTTCCACCAGGCCCGGCGAGCCGCCGGTGTCCTCGACTGCCACGGCGACGAGGAGCGTGCTGCCGCAGCCGGTGGACGAAGCGAAGGAGCGCGCGGTCGCGGCGTACCTCGGCATGTGGAGCGACATGGCCGACGCCGCCGTGACCTCGGACTGGCGATCGCCGAAGCTCGCGTCGAACGCGACGGCCGACGCCCTGTCGAGGATCTCCCGCGGCCTCTACGCCGACCACTACAACGGACTCGTCACAAAAGGAAAACCGGTCAACCATCCGACGGTCGAATCCGTCGAGCCCGCGGCTGCGCCGACCACGGTCAATGTCGTCGACTGCGGCGACGACAGCCAATGGCTCAAGTACCGCGCCGATACCGGCCAGCAGGCCGACGACGGGCCGAGCGGACGTCGCCACATCGAGGCGAAAGTCAAGAAGGCCGTGGATGGCTCCTGGAAGGTCGTCGACTTCGCGATCCAGGACGTGGGGACATGCTGACGCGTGCTCCGGCCGTCGGCGGAGTGATTGCCGTCCTACTGCTGAGTTCGGCGGTCAGTGCGTCGGCGGGTGGCTGGGGTTCTGTCGACTGCGCCCAGGAGTCGTCGCCCTACTGCGAACTCGGAGCCGGAAAGACCGGAAAGACGCCGGGCGGCGTCGACCGGGTGCCGGACGAGCCGAGCCGGAAAGGCGGCGGTGGAAAGGCCACTCCGTCGCCCGGTGACCGGATCGTCGGCGGTAACTCGCCCGCGGCGAACTGCTCGTACGTCGGGAGCACCTTCCAGCCTCCGGCGAACGGCGTCCAGACGGTGGCGTTCCGCAGAGCTGTGCCGCTGGTCGTTCTCGCGTCCGCGCCGCTTCCACGCGCGAGCAACCTCGTCGCGCAGCAGGGTGGGGCATGGTACGTCTACCGGTGTTCCAGCGCCGGTTTCCGAGATGGCCTCTACCGAGCGCCGATCTGGCTCCCCGACGGGGCGACTCCTGCTGGAGCAACCTTGCCCTCTCCGCAGGAGCTGGCCGAGCAGGCTCGAACTCAGCTGCGCTTGCCGTCTCCGCATATCGAGGCCAGCCCGGCCGGCGACAAACTGGTGAGCCTGCCGACCTGGCTTTGGCTCGACCGCGGCAGCTGGGGAACGCAACAGGCGACGGCCGCCGTACCTGGTGTATCGGTGACGGCGGTGGCGGCACCGAAGTCCGTCTCCTGGTCGACGGGCGACGGCGACACCGTAAACTGCTCCGGCCCGGGAACGCCGTTCACACCCGGCGGTGACGCCTCGGCAGCGTCCCCTGATTGCGGTCACACCTACCGGCGGTCATCGGCGACAGCGCCAGCCCAGCAGTTCCCGATCAGGGCGACGGTCCACTGGACGGTGACGTGGTCCGGAGCAGGGGCTAGCGGCACGTTCCCCGACTTGACCACTTCAGCGTCGGCAGCGTTCCGGGTCGCCGAAATCCAGGCGCTCGGCACCGCACCCCGCTAAGCGACCGAATCGGCGGTCGACAGCCGGTTCGCACATCCATAACTCCGCTTCGAGCTGTGCGCCAGCTGCCACGAGGTGCACGGCGCGGTCGAACCATGCCTGGGAGGCATCTCGTGACTAGCATCCGTACCGGTGACCACGACAGGGGAACCGAAGCCGACCCCGTGTCGTGGCTAGGGAAGAAGGGCCGACTGACCGCGGTGCCGGCTGGGCGGCGGACACGACGTCGCCTGCCGCACCTGCTCGTCGGCGTCCTGCTCGTGCTCGCGTGCGTCGGCGGCGCACTGTGGTGGACCACCAGCGCGCAGGGCCGGGTTTCGGTGCTGGCAGTCGCCCGGCCGCTGAGCGTCGGGCACATCCTCGAGCGGGCAGACGTTCGCGAGGTCGAACTCGCGGTCGCCGACACGATCGTCACCGTGCCGGCGGAGCGGGCGACCGCCGTGCTCGGCCGGCCGATGGCGACGAGCCTCGGCCCGGGGGCGCTGCTCACCCCAGGCAGCGTCGGCCCGGCCGCGGTCCCCGGCGCCGGGCACGCGATCGTGGCGGTCGCGCTGAAGCCAGGGCAGTTCCCGCTCGAGGTCGCGGCTGGGTCACCCACCCTCGTCGTGGTCACGACGCCGTCGTCGCCCGGTTCGTCATCCCTGCCGGAGAGCGGGCAGACGTGGCCGGCCACCGTGACCGCACTGGTCAGGGCGGAGTCCGATCAGACCACGGTGATCTCGCTCCAGCTGGTGGGCGACGCCGCGCTTGCGCTGGCCAGGGTGCCGGCCGGCCAGGTGTCGCTGGTCATGCTCGCGGGTGGTGAGCGTTGATGTTGATCGCTCTCGCCAGCGTCAAGGGCTCGCCGGGCGTCACCACATTTGCCCTCGCCCTCGCCACAAACTGGTCTGCAGGCGTCCGTCGCGTGGTCGTCGAATGCGATCCCGCTGGCGGTGACCTCGCGCAGCGGTTCGGCCTGGTCGCATCACCCGGGCTGCTCAGCCTCGCGGCGGTGGCGCGCCAGCCGGTGGATCCCGACGTCGTCTGGAGCCACATCCAGCCGCTTCCCGGCGGCCTGCATGTCATGCCCGGGCCGCCGGGAGGCCAGCAGGCGAGAGCCGCGCTGAGCACCCTGACCTCGCCGTCCTCACCGCTCTACGGCGCCGCGCGCCGGCCGACGGAGGCGATGTTCGCTGACTGCGGGCGCCTGGACCCGGGTTCGCCCGCCGAAGCGGTGATCCGTCACGCGGACGTTCTGCTGCTGATCTCCGGCACCTACAGCGACGAGCTCGCCCACCTCGCCACGCGCGTTCACGAACTGGGCCACACAGCGGCCCGGGCGTGCCTGGTGCTCACCGGCCACGGCCACCCGACTCACTCCGTCGAGCGCGAGCTGGGCGTCCCGGTCATGGCGAGGATTCCCCACGACCCGAGCGGGGCCGCGCGCTACACCGGGCGACCAGCCTCCGGTCGACGGCGAACGGGCGGGCTCATCCAGGTCGCGAACGACGTCGCCCAGGCCCTGCTCGCTGAGTCCCCACGCGCGCCGATCCCGGACCTCGTCCAGCAGGTGCCAGGTGTCCCTGCCCAACCCACGGCGGCGTCCGGAGTCCGTGTTCTGCCACCAGCCCCGCACATCAGCCGACCCCAAACCAGTGCTCCGGGAAAGGACGTCCGATCATGACCGTCCTCGACGAACACCGCCGACCCGACCACCACACAGTCTCCAGCCCCGAAGCGCGTTTGCGGCAGTTCCTCCGGCGCACGCTCGCCGACGACCTGCCGACCCGCGCAGACGCCGCCACGTCGACAACCGCGGCGCAGCGTCGCGAGGTGGCCCGCGAGCTTCTTCGCGGCGCAGGCGCCGCCCACAGCGAGGCCGAGCTGCAGGCGGGCCGGGTCCTGCTATCTCCGGATGCCGAGGCGCACGTCGTCGAGGCCGTCCTGGATGAGGTCTTCGGGTTGGGCGGTTTGCAGTCGCTGCTGGACGACCCCGCGATCGAGACGATCAACGTCAACAGCTTCAACCGCGTCTTCGTCCAGTACGCCGACGGCACCCGCGCTCAGGTCGCGCCGGTCGCCGTGTCGAACGACGAGCTGACCGACCTCGTCCGCACCCTCGCCGCGCGGGCGTCCTCGGAGGAACGCCGCTTCGACCGCGGCTCGCCCGCCCTCAACCTCCAGCTGCCCGGCGGCGAGCGCCTGTTCGCGGTGCTCGGGCTCACCGCCGGCGGGGTCACGGCGTGCTCGATCCGCCGCCACGGCTACCTCACCACCAGCCTCGCCCAGCTGCGCCGCCGCGGCACCCTCGACGCCGGCCTCGAACGCTTCCTGCGCGCGCTGGTGCGTGCCCGCAAGAACGTCCTGATTACAGGCGGCGCCGGTTTCGGCAAGACCACGTTGCTGCGGGCGATGGCGGCCGAGATGGACCCGCTGGAGCGGATCGTCACCATCGAGGATGCCTTCGAACTTGGCCTCGGGCTCGACCCGCGGCTGCACGCCGACGTGACCGCGCTGCAAGCCCGCCAGGCCAACGTGGAAGGCGCCGGGGCGATCAGCCAAGCCGAGCTGGTCCGCTGGGGCCTGCGGATGTCCCCGGACCGCGTGATCGTCGGCGAGATCCGCGGGCCCGAAGTCATCCCGATGTGCAACGCGATGTCCCAGGGCAACGACGGCTCGATGGCGACGCTGCACGCGAGCAGCTCGAAGATCGCCTTCACTCGGCTGGCGTCCTACGCCGCGCAAGGCGTCGAGCGGTTGTCGCTGGAGGCGACCGCGCTGCTGGTGGCATCGAGCGTGCACTTCGTCGTGCACCTGGCGAAGGCCGGCGACCGCACGACCCGGGTCGTGTCCTCGATCCGCGAGGTCGTCGACGCCGACGGCGGAACCATCGTCTCCAACGAGGTTTACCGTCCCGGCTCCGACCTGCGGGCTCGCCCGGTCGCCGGCGCGCTGCGCGTGGACACGCTCGACGACCTCGTCGACGCGGGCTTTGACCCGGACCTGCTGACGGCGCCCGAGGGGTGGTGGGCGAGGTGACCAGCACCCTCATCGGCTGTGTCACCGGGCTGGGTACCGCCGCGGGCGTGCTGCTCGTCATCGTGGGCTTCGAGCGGCCGCAGCTGCCTGTCCATCCGAGGGCCTCGCGGCGAGCGCCATGGCGAGCTGGTCGAAGCTCCGCGCTCCGGCTGGGCATGGCGCTCGGCCTCGGCCTGCTGGCTGGCGCGGCGACCGGCTGGCTCGCTGGGGGAGCGCTTGCCTCGGCCGCGGCGTGGTTCTTGCCCGCGTTGGTCGGGCCCGATCGCGCGCACGTCCGCCGGGTGGCGCGGATCGAAGCCGTGGCGTCATGGACGGAGATGCTGCGCGACACCCTCTCCGCCGCGGCCGGACTCGAGCAGGCGATCCTCGCGACCGCACCGCTCGCACCTGTGGCGGTCCGCGAGGACGTCAGCAGGCTCGCGGCCAGGTTACGCAGCGGCCATCGGCTCGCCCCGGCCTTGCGGCGTCTGGCCGAGGACCTGGCCGACCCGACCGCAGATCTGGTCATCGCATCGCTGGTCCTGGCAGCCGAACACCAAGCTCGCCAGCTCGGCGACCTGCTCGGCTCGCTGGCGGAGAGCGCGCGGGCGCAGGCGGCGATGCGGATGCGTGTGGAAACCAGCCGCGCCCGCACCCGAACGTCGGTGCGGGTTGTCGTCGCCACCACGATCGCCTTCGCCGTCGGCGTCGTCGTGCTCAACCGCGACTACCTCACCGCCTACGACAGCCTGCTCGGCCAGGCCGTCCTGCTCGTCATCGGCGGCCTCTTCAGCAGCGGGTTCGCGTGGCTGACCCGGATCGCCGCCGGCCGCCCCGCGGCCCGGGTGCTGTCCCTGGATGACCCGACCGAGCCGGAACCGGCCGCCGCGGCGGCGTCTCGGGGTGGTGAGCACGCATGATCGCCGCAATGCTCTTCGGCCTCGGAGCCGGTCTTGGTCTCTGGCTGATGCTGACCTGGGCGATCCCACCCGAGGCCACGCTGGGAAGCCGCTTAGCCGAGCCCAAAGCCACCACCCCGATCTCCACGGTCACCGACGTGCCCTGGGCCGTCGCCGCGGCCAGGCCATTCATACCCGGGTTGCGTGCCCTTGGGTTGCCGGGCGACCGGCAGGCTCGGGATCTGCGCGTCGTGGGTCGCGACACTGATACCCAGCTCGCCGTGAAGGCGCTGCTGGCCTGCATCGGTCTGCTGTCGCCGCTGCTGCTGCAAGGCCTGCTCGCCCTCGTCGGCGCGCCCCTCAGCCTCGAGGTGCCGCTGGTCCTCGCGCTCGTACTCGCGGCGGCCGGATTCATCGCTCCCGACCTCGAGGTCCGCGCCAAGGCCGCACGCGCACGTGCAGAGTTCCGCGCCGCGCTGTCGGCGTTCCTGGACCTCGTCTGGATCACCCTCGCCGGCGGCGCCGGCGTCGAAGCGGCGGTACTGGCGGCCGCGGACGTCGGGCGCGGCGGTGCCTTCGGCCAGCTGCGCCGCGCCCTCGACGCCGCCCAGTTGACCCGCACCGCACCGTGGGCGACCCTGCGCCGGCTCGGGGAAGAACTCGACATCTCTGAACTCGCCGAACTCGCCGCGTCCATTTCATTGGCCGGCACCGAAGGCGCCAGAGTCAGAACCTCGTTGGCCGCGAAAGCTGCGGCGCTGCGCACCCACTTGGTCGCTGACGCCGAGGCCGACGCGCAAGCTGCAACCGAACGCATGGCGCTGCCGGTCACCCTGCTGTTCCTCGGCTTTCTCGGATTCATCGCCTATCCGGCCGTCACCCAGGTCCTCAACGGCCTCTGAAAGTCCAAAGGAGACGCATCATGCTGACTTACTGCCGAACACTCTGGAACCTCACCACTGCTCGCATCCTGCTGCTACGCAAGGACAACGACCGTGGCGAGATCACGACGACCGTCATCGTGACCGCACTCATGGCGGTGCTGGCCATCGCCCTGATCGCGATCATCGCCGCCAAACTGACCGCGAAAGCCAACAGCATCGACCTCGGCCTCGGCGGCTGACATGCCCGCGAATCCGGTCGTTGCGACAGCTTGGCGCGTTCGGCGCGCCCTGTCGGGAGAGCGCGGCGCGGTTACCGCCGAGTTGGTGATCGCGACACCACTGCTCCTGCTGGCGCTGTTGGCGATCATCCAGTTCGCCCTCTGGTCGCACGCGGTCCACGTCGCTCAAGCTGCCGCCGCCGAAGCGCTCGCCGCGGCCCGTGTCCAGAACGGCACTGCCGCGGCAGGCCACGCCGCCGGCCAGCAGCTGCTCGACCAACTTGCGCAGGGGCCGCTGCGGTCCTCGCAGATAGACGTCGAGCGCACCGCGACCTCGGCTTCGGCCAGCGTGCAGGGCGAGGTCATTGCGGTACTGCCCGGTATGCACCTGCACGTGCACGCTGAATCCGCAGGAGAAGTCGAAAGATTCGTTCCGGACGCCTGAACGGAGGGAGGGAAACCATGTCACTGCTGGAAAAACCCGATGCGGTTACCGTCGGCGACTTCGCTGACGGGCACGACGTCATGCTGTGGAACCCCGCTCTCACAACGAGACGTTGGCGCGGATTGGTCAAGCGTGCTTTCTTCACGAGGTTCTTCTCGACTCGCTCGGTGGCAGGGCTTCTGATCCTGGCGTTGGTAGTGGGTACGGGCGCCGCGGAAACCCTCGGCGGTGCGCTGGCGGTCGTCTGCGCCATCGCGCTGCTGCTGGGCGGCCTTTGCGACGCGGGCATCACCGCGGCGTTCCTCGCGACCGATCACCAACATGGACATCATTGCCTTCTGGAACGGTGTCCCGGTGAGTTTTTCCTCCGAACTGCGGACTTCCTCCACCTCGGCCCGGCGGCGTACCGCACTGCCGGACTCCTGATCGACCTCACCGGCGAGCTGCACGCCACGGCGACACGCGATTGGATCGACCCCGGTCTGCCCGGCCGAGCCCACCAAGCGGTGTGGGACGCGTTGACCCGCTTGATCGGGACAGCGCCTGCTCGCCGACACGCCGCACGGCTCGTCGCGATGCCGAGCGAAGCCGAACTCGCAGCCACGACCGCCACGGCGATCGCCGAGTTCGACGGTCTGCTCGGCGAGCTGCTGTTCCACCTCCAGGGCTGCGTCACGCTGACCCGAGAGTGGGAAGCCAAGCTTCGGCACGCTGAGCTCGTCGAGCGCACAAGCGCCGTCGAGGCCGAGCTGCACGCCGCCTCGATCGGGCTGATGGTCGAGGTCGCCGAGGAGCTGCCGAAGGCCGTCTTCGCTTACGTCACCGCAGCCCGCGACCTGACCGGCGCCGGCCGGTTCCCGTGGGAACTGCCTGCCGCGGAGCCGGTTCCATGACCGCGGCACAGCCTCGCCGAAGCCTCGGCTGGTTGCGCGCAGAGCGCGGGTCGGTGACCGTCGAGGCGGTCCTGCTCGCGCCGGTTCTGGTGATGCTGCTGGTGTTCGTCGCCGTGGTCGTTCACCGCGGCGTCGACGCCCGGCTGCGGCTCGACGACGCCGCACACCAGGCCGCGCGCGCCGCAAGCCTGCAACGCACTCCGGCTGCGGCCGTCGCCGCGGCACAAGCGACCGTCACCTCCGCGCTGGTCCACGCCGGACTGGTCTGCGGCGACGCGACGGTCAGCACGACGACTTCGGCGAGCCCGGGCAGCACGGTCGTCGTCAGCGTCCGCTGCACCGTCGACTTCGGCCAGGCCCTGATCCTCGGCGTCCCCGGCAGCCGGACGCTCAGCGCCGAGGCCAGCGAGGTCGTCGATACCTACCGATCCCAGCCGACTGCCGGAGGCGCGTGATGGACACCCGCAGCGCTGCCTGGTGGCGAGCCGAGGACGGCCAGGTTTCGGCGTTCGTCGTCGTGCTGATGCTCGGGCTCCTGGTCTTGGCCGGCCTTGGGCTCGACGGCGGCCTCGCTCTCGCGGCGAAGGTCCGAGCCACCGGTCAGGCCGAGTCCGCGGCCCGCGCCGGCGCGCAAGCGATCGATCTCGCCGCCTACCGGGCCACCGGCGCGGTCCGGCTAGTCCCTGAAGAAGCCGACGATCTCGCCCGGCGATACCTCGCCAGCGTCGGCGCCACCGGCACCGTGACGGCCACCGCCGACGCCGTGACCGTGACCGTGACGATCAGCCAGCGCACCCAGCTGCTGTCGCTCATTGGCATCCCGTCGATCGACGCCCACGGCAGCGGCGCGGCCCATCCCCAGCGCGGCGTCACCGAGCTGGAGCCCTGACCAACGAAGGAGGAACACGATGATCACGACCGACGAGATCGAGAGGCGCGTCGAGAAGGTCGACGCGGAGAAGAGCGCGAGGAGGACTGCGGCGGCGCGCGAGGTCGGTGAGCTTGCGCATCGTCGTACCACACTCGTCGAGCAGCTGGCGGACGTCGAGCGCCGTCTCGGGGCTGTTATCGCGGCCGCCGCGGACGTGATCGGTACCGACGAGCTGGCCGAGTTCACCGACGTTCCGGCTGCCGACCTCACCAGCTGGTTGACAGCCGGCAAGCCTCGCGCCCGGCGCGGTCGGCCGCCCGGTAGCCGCCGCACGAAGCCGGAAATCCAGTCTGGAACTTCGCCGGCGCCTGCACCGGCGGAAGGGCGACCCGGGTCGCCGCCAGCCGGTGTGCGGCCCTCGGTTGGCCAGGGCGAGCGACGCTGAGCTGTGCCTACAGAACGGCAGACCGGACGGTGGCGACCTCGTCGTGCTCTCGTGCTTGGCGTAGGGCGGCTGCTGCAGGCTGGTGTGGCGCTCGCGCTGCTGGCCGGGTTGTGTGCCGGGCTGCCGTGGGCGCTGGTGCGGTTTGTCGGCTGGCCTCTCCCAGATCACCTGCCCACCATGGCCGAGCTCGGTGAGGTGCTGACGGCTCGGCTGTCAACAAGTCTGCTGCTTGACGTGCTCGCGTGCGGTGCGTGGCTGCTGTGGGCTGCATTCCTCGTTGAGCTCGCCCGGTGCGCGCGCGACCTCGTCCTCACCGCCGGCCGGCCGGACTCGACCTGGCACGGCAGCCCACTCCGCCGGGTCGCGGCAGTGCTCATCACCGCTGTTGTCGTGTCGTTCGTCAGCCGCACCGCCCTCGCCGCCTCCAGCGGAAGCAGCATGATGCAAACCGGTATGAGCTCGTCGGTCACTACGCCATCGAACGTCGATGGCCGCCCTGAGGACATCGAGCTTGTACGTCCGCCCCACGACGGTGTCCACGATTCGCTGTACCGGATCGCGCAACGCCGCCTCGGTGACGGCAACCGCTGGCCGGAGATCTGGCGCCTGAACGCCGAGAGCTCCCAATCCGGCGGCCGCCCTCTGACTTCACCCAGCCTGATCCACCCGGGCGATCGGATCCGCCTACCGCCGACGCCCAGGCCCGTTGCCCCCGAACCGCAGCGCCAGCCGCCACCAACGAAGCCCGCAGCTGCCTCCCCGCCGAGCCCGGCGGTACCTCCCGCCGCTGCTTCGCACCCCGGCTCGTCGTGGGAGCCCGGCGTTTACGTCGGCCTCGGGCTGGCGGGCGCGATCAGCGCGGCGCTGCTGGTCGCCCGACGGCGTCACCGTGCCGGCTATCGGCCCGGTAGCGGCCGGCGCGGCGACGACCTGCCCGTCGCCCCGATCGTCTACCAGCTACACCTGGCACACCAGCACGCCCAAACCGGACTCGACGAGTTCGATGTCGCCGACGCAGAAGCGGCCGGTGACCTTCCCGAGCCGGAAACGCGGCTCGAGCTGGGTGAGGCCGCAGACGAGGCGGCCGCGAAACTGGCGTTGGACCTCGCAGCCACGCACGGCCTCGGTCTCATCGGCCCCGGCAGCCACGCCGCGGCCCGCGCGCTCCTGCTCACGACCGTGACCTCCACCGGCCACTCCGAGGTCGTCGCGCCCGCCGCGGACCTGCGTGGCCTGCTCGGCCTCCCGGAGCCAGGCGCCGAACTACCGGCCTGCGTCCACGCTGTCGACGACCTCGCCGCCGCGCTCGCACGCCTCGACAGCCCGGAGCCGCCTGAGAACCTGCGGCGAATCCTGCTGGCCGATGCGCCGGCGGGCGAACCCGATCGCACCCGGCTGCGGCACGCCCTCGCCGACGGTGCGAGCACAACCGTGCTGCTGCTCGGCCAGTGGCATCCGGGTGTCACGGTCTATGTGGACGCCGCGGGCGCTATCACCGCAACGTCACCCGGTCCGGGTGAGGCGCTGCGCGGCCGGCGAGCCTTCTCCCTCGCCGAATCCGCGACCCGCGAGCTGTTCGCTCTCTTCGACGCTGCACACGGCGCTCAGGACGAGCACCTCGAACCTGCTCTCGAGCCCACACACGGGTTGGAGATCGCAGACCCGCCGTGTCTTGGTCAAGCAGAGGCGCAGGCAGAGCCGGTCACGGAACTGACCGTCGACACCGAGCACGACGCGGCCACGCCGCTGGTGCTGTCGGTGTTCGGGCAGCCGACGTTGTCGTGGCGACCGGACGTCACGTGCCCCGACCACAAGGTCGAAATCACCGGCCGGCTGTCAGCGCGGCTGTGGGAGCTGCTGCTCTACCTCGCCCTGCACCCGCACGGAGTTCCGCGCGCCGCGATCATCGACACCGTGTGGGCCAGCCGCCCAGCACAGGACCCGGCCGCGGTGCTGCGCACCGTCTTGTCCCGCCTCCGCAGCGCCCTCCACAAAGCCACGTCCCCGGACATCGGCGACCTCGTGGTCGCGCAGCACGGCAGGTATCGGCTCGAGCCGGCCGTCGTCGAGGTCGACTACTGGTCCTTCGCTGACGCGGTCGCTCGCCGCCGCACCACGACCGACGACGGGCAGCGCGCGATAGCCAACGCCGCGATCGTCGCCAGCTACGGCGGCGAGCTGGCGGCCGGCGTCGAGGCCGAGTGGCTCACCGCGCTTCGGGAAGGAATACGCCGCGACGCCCTCGACGCCGTCGCCGCCCTCGCCCGCGACCGGGTTCACAGCGATCCCGAGTCCACGCTGGAGTTGCTCGAATCGGCGCGAGACTTCGACCCGCACAACGAGCTGCTCTACCGGGACATCATGCGACTCGAACACAACCTCGGCCGGCACGACGCGATAACCAGAACGCTTCGCCTGCTGGAAGCGCGCCTAGCCGAGATAGACGAAACACCGACTCCGGCGACGATTGAGCTCGCCGAGCGCCTCCGAGGACTCCACGTCGGCATAGCCGATCCGGAAAGCAAAAGGCATACCCGGTACGGTGAAAATACCTCGGCGCAGAAATAGTTGATCAGCCGCGACGGATGTTAGTGTCGACCTACTGATCACGTCGCGCAGAAAAAGCCTCCTGGTGTTCTCGTTCGAAGTTGCTGTCATTGGTGGCGTAGCCATTGCCGTCGTACTGCGCGGAATATGGACGAGCACGGCGCTGCGCCGCTGCCCTGCGATGCCGTTTCACGGACGCCCGTCCAGTTGGGATGCGGACCTTTGCCTGCCCGCCGGCCGCCGGGGGTTCCCGTGCACCCACCGATCGCCCTGGCGCTCCATGGGCCGTCTAAGGCGGATCCTCGGTGAGCGCGCATATGTGCAGGTCAAACCCTCCACGCGGGGATCCGCGAGTAACCCAGACTCGCTTGACGACAAGCAGGTAAGAACATCGGGCCCGCATCGTCGGTCACGGCTCCTCTGCGCACTCTCCCGCCCATCAGGCCTGACGGTCATCTCACCTCGTATTCCTGGCTGTTGTCCACCCTTATTTTATTGCAGAAGAAACCCATATTTGCTTCCTTGTCTTGCGGCTCCTGCTGGCCGTTTCTCGTTCGCTGACCTGCGCAAACGTCTCGGAGAATTGTCCGCGGTTCTTTTGTGGGCCGAAGTTCGTCACCCGAATGGGGTGGCGAAAAGTATTGTGCGGCGCCGGTTGTCGAGCTACTTTTGATGTGTCACCGGAATTGGAAAGCAAATCCTGGAATCGCCCGATGTGGACCGCGACAACTACCAATCACCCGCCACGTCTGAAAGGGACACCGCGATGACCACGCCCACACCGCCCGCCACGGGACCGACCACCCCGGCGGGTGCGACAGCGACCCGGCTCCGCAACGGCGAACTTCGTGCGATGGTCGCCAAAGTCCTCGCCGACGACCCCGCTACCGCTCACACCCCGGGCAGCATCGCGAGCGCCCTGAACCGGTCATCGGGCGCGGTCGGGAACGCGTGCCGCGCGTTGACGGACCGGGGGCAAGCCGAAGTCGTCACGGTGGCGCCGGTGACCTATCGGGCGACCGCGACCACGGCATCCGCTGCCGCGCCCGCCGTCACCCCAGGCTCGCCACCTGCACCCCGCCCGCGACGGCCGAAACGCGCCAGCACAGCGCCCGCCGCGGCCGCGCCCACACCGGCCACATCCACAGCAGGAAGCACCCCAACGCGACCGGCGCGCAAGGTCACCGGGCCGGTGAAACGTCCGAACGGCACGGATTACCACCCCCGGCTCCTGTCCGGCATGCCCGATGTGACCGCGCTGCAGCGGCTGCGCGACGCCGGGGTCGCCGCCCTGCTGTACGGCCCGCCCGGCACCGGGAAGACCTCGGTGGTGGAGGCGGCGTTCAACGACTGCCTCACGGTTCAGGGCGACGGCGACACCGTGGTCGCCGACCTCGTGGGCGACTACACCAAAACTCCCGACGGCGATTTCGTGTTCGTCCACGGTCCGCTGGTTCGCGCGATGCGCGCCGGGGTGCCGCTGTTCATCGACGACGCGACCCTGATCCCGCCGACCGTGCTCGCCGTGGTTTACCCCGCGATGGACGGCCGCCGCGAAATTATCGTCAAGGCTAACGGCGGCGAAGTCGTCAAGGCCGAGCCGGGGTTCTACGTCGTGGCCGGGCACAACCCCGGCGTGCACGGGGCCATCCTCACCGACGCGCTGTCCTCTCGGTTCTCCGTGCACATCCAGGTCTCCAGCGACTACGCGCTCGCCGAACAGCTCGGGGTCGACAAGAAGGCCGTGCGGGTGGCGCGCAACCTCGCCACCCGGCAGGAAAAAGGCGAGATCGGGTGGGCCCCGCAGCTGCGCGAGCTGCTGGCGTTCAAGAAGCTCGCCGACGCGTGGGACCTCGACGCCGCCGCCGGAAACCTGGTCGGGATCGCACCGGAAGAGGATCGCGCCACCGTCGCCGCCGTGGTGCGCGACGTCTTCGGCAAGACCGTCGCCCCACTCGCCCTCGGTGCCCGCATCGCCACCAAACCCTGAGCCAGCCACGCCCCGCGAACCGTCGCGAAAGGACCCGTGCCATGAGCGCCCACTTCACCGCCGACCCGACCGCCACCGGTGCCGCCGTGTTCCCCGCGCGCCCGGAATGGCTGACCCTGTCCGCCGCGTTCGCCGACGAGGTCCCCGTGATCGCTGACCGCGACGACCTCGTCGTCAGCGTCGCCCCCGGCGCGGGCGGCGGGGCACCCGCCTGCTTCTACCCGCACCGCGCGCTGATCGAAGTCGACGGCGACCACCTCGGCGTTGACCCCGTGACCGTGGATCCCGCCAACCTGTCCGACCGCGCCCGCTACGCCCCGGCCTGGGGTGCTCTCACCCACGAGTGCGGACACGCCAAACACACCGCGTGGGAACCGCCGGACGACGCCCCGCCCGCCGTGGTCGCCGCTGCGATGCTGCTGGAAGAGCCCCGGATGGAAGCGGCGCACATCCGCCGCCGCCCGGACGACCGGCACTGGCTCCGGGCGTGCGTCAAGGGCATCGTCGCCACCGACCTCCACCTGTACGCCGACCCCGCGACGGCACCGAAGATGACTCCGGCCGACGCCGCGCACACCGCCGCGCTCCTGCTGGGCCGGGCCGACGGCGGCGTACTGAGCCACGCCGAGGTCTACCCCGTGGCCCGGGTCGTCGAGGGCGTGCTCGGCAAGGAGGTCCTCGGCAAGCTGCGGGCGGTGTGGCGGCAGGCGCTGCTGATTGCCGACGACGCGGGCGAGGAGATGCTCGACCTCGGGCGGCAGTGGTGCGAGATCCTCGGCGCCGATCCCGCGAGTTCGGACTCGACCTCGCCGCCGGCCTCGCCCACCACCTCGGACCCGTCGGGAAGCTCGCCCGGTCCCGGTGCGCCTGCATCCCCGTCGCCGCTGGCGGATGCCATCGCCGCGGTGCTGGGCGAGGTCGCGACGAAAGTCGCCGCCGAGAAGGCACCCGAAGACCCGGCCACCGTGGCCGCCGCAGCGAAAGAAAGCGAAGACTTCGCCGAGAAGGAAGCGGCGACAGCGGCGCGGCAGGTGTTCAAGACCGGCGGCTCCCGAAGCGGCAACACCAGGACGACGGCAACCCGGCCGCCCACACCGGAGGAGTGCGCGGCCGCGCGGGTCCTCGCGCGGGCGCTGGACACCGCCGGAACCCGGGAACGGGTCGCCGTGCGCTCCACCTCGCAGGTGCCGCCGGGACGGCTGCGGATGCGCGGAGTGCGTGCGGCCGAGGCCCAGCATGCGGCCGGGGCCGTGGTGACCGCCGAGCCGTTCACTCGCACCATCCGCACACCGGTCACCGTGCCGCCGCTGCGGGTCGGGATCGCGTGCGACGTGTCCGGCTCGATGGGCTGGGCGCGCGCTCACGTGGCCTCGGCGGCCTGGATCCTGGCCAACGCCGCCCGGCACACCAGGGTGCCCGCCGACACCGCGAGCGTGATCTTCGGGAACCACGTGCGTCCGCTGACTCACCCGGGCAAGCCGCCCGCCGAGGTCACCGAGTTCCGCTCCAACGATGACTACGAGGACATTCCCCGCGCGCTCGACGCCCTCGACGGCGCCCTCGGTTTGTCCCGTCCCGGCGCGGCCCGGCTGGTGGTCATCGTGTCCGACGGGAAGTACTGCCATGACCCCCGCCGCGACGGTCAGAAGAAGCTCGACCGGCTGCGCGCGTCCGGGTGCGCAGTGCTGTGGCTGACCACCAGCGACACCGACACCCCACTCAACGGGGCCACCGTCCACGTCCTGACCGACCCCACCACGGCCGCCCGCGCCATCGGCCACGCCGCCACCACGGCACTGCGCGCGACCGCTCGCAGGTAGGCGCGTCGGGCACTGCACCTCTGTACCTCCATACCCCCGAACAACTACGGAAGGCGAACCGACATGGCTACCCGCGAAGAGCGAATCATCGGCGCAGTACTCGATTTGACATGCGAGCTGGATGGGTCGTGGGGCCTCGTGACCTATGTACGCAACTACGGCTACATGACCAGCTTGTACGGCCGCATGGTGCTGATCGGCCCAGCAGGAGATGCCCTTCGCGTTGATCCGGTGAGGAACCGACGGCCGTGGGCGTACACCATCCAACCCGTCTTGCCGTCTGACGAGGACGAATTCGCAACCGGATGGATCGAGCCTGCCGGGTACGTCCACCACCCTCGTTTGAAGTACCCGCCGGGCTGGTTCATGCCCAGGGATTATCGCCCCCGTCCGTTGGTGGTGGAGACTCGCACGCCGATCAAGGAAGTGGCCGACCGCCTCGAAGAGGATGTGCTGCCCTCTTACCGATACTGGGCCGACCGCATCCGGGCACGCAACGCCCGACGCCATGAGCGACTGGCGCAAGAACGCGCGGCAGCGCTCGACCTGGCGCAAGAATTCGGCGGGCCAGTGCGTCTCGTGTCCGGGCCGCCGAGCGTCACCTCGTGTCGACTCGACGACGGGCAATCGCGCATCCAGCTGGACACCCGTTCGCCGTACGTGGAGATGTCGTTCTTCGTCCCTTGTGATCGCGCTGCCGTGATCGCGCCGGAGTTGGCTCGGCTGCTGGGTTTCGCCTCGACCACGGCGACCTGAAAGTTACTTCGAAGGAACAGCGCAAGCCCACACTAGAAGTGAAGGAGATCATGATGAATGCCTCGATGACCGAACGCGATGAAGCCACCGGCGCTACCACCACCAGTTACCACCACACCCGCGTCGTCGAGTTCGCCGGACGCACGCTCCGAGCGCGCGTCGAGCGCGACTACTACCTCAACCAGAGCTTCGCTGTCGCGGAGGTGCTCAGCGACCAGATGACGTGGACAAGCCTCGCCGCCGATGCTTCCAGCAACTGGTGGCACGACACGCCGCGACCGAGCGCAGACGTCCACGCTGCCACCGCTCTCGGCCCGCTGACCGAGCGTCTTCTCAGTAGGGCCGCCGAAATCCTCGCCGCCCCGCCGACCACACAGACCATTTCACCCCATGTCCACGGCGCGATCAGCGCGCTGCTGGCCACGACTTACGGCTTCGACGGGGAGAAGTGCATCGACCCGGACGACGTCGTGTGGGCGTACCGCCACGGCGGCGCACTGCACATTCTCGAGCACCCTGACGGCAGCGTCACCTTCACCAAGGCCCACCGAGACGACTGTCCGTTCATCGCCACCACTGGCGAGCACGACTGCGACAACGAGTGCGTCTTTCCCCATCCGGCCGATGTGAGCCAGAAGGCGAAACAGTGACCTCATTGCCGGGTTCCAGAACCCAGTAGGGGCGGATCGCCGCGATGGCGATCCGCCCCTGCCGAATGTGCTGCGGTCAGCTGGAAGTGAAGCGCTTCGGCGCTTCGCAAGTTTTTGTTGCCAGGCCGTTGGTGACGAGCTTCTCCAGGGCGTTGTTCACTGCGCCGCTGGACCGGACGAGCTCCGCGCCGATCTTGGCGGGGCCGAATTCCTCGCCGGGATGCGCCTGCAGGAATCCCAGCACCATGTCGTAGAGCGCGCCTTTGGGCAGCCGTTCCTTCTTCGGTGCGTCCGCCGTTGCGGCTTCTGACGTTGCCGGGGCGCAGGCGGTGCCGACGTCGGAGTCGGGCACGGGCGAGGGATCGCCTTCTCGCGCGTCGTTTTCAGCGGTCAGTTCCTCCGTACGCTGATCTGTCGTGTCGGCCGCCGCTTCTTCGGTCGTGGCAACTTCGGTGGCCTTGTCGTTCTGGTCGTCGTCGCGCAGCGTCCAGGTGACGGGGACCGACTGGTCTTTGCCTGCGGTCCGGGTCACCAGTCCCTCGGCAGCCCAGCGGGAGAGGAGCTTCGACGCCGTGGAGCGTCCGACTCCGGCCGCGCTGGCCAGGGCCGCGGTAGTCGCGCCGGGATTGGCTTCCAGCGCGCGCCGTACCTTCGGTTCCGCGGTTTCCGGCTGGGCGTCGGTCGCTGAGGTGTTCTTGGTTTCGGGCATGACAAGCTCCGTTTCGGGAGAAGCGGTGGATGGTCATGCCCCGGCCGGGGCGTTCGCCCGCCGGTGCGCGTCCGGTGGTTCGGGCTACATGTCCATAGACGCTCCGTGCACCGCTTCATGTCAAGCGTTTGTCCAAACAAGACACATGTATCGCCCGGAAGTGCTTGACTGTGTCAGTTTCAGTGCTGCCTGGTCGGTCTGGTTGCGCCGATGTAGTCGTCACCAGGGTGGCGATACGGCTCCACCTTCACGGCTTGTCCGAAGTCGGGGGCGTCGATCATGTTGCCGCCGCCGATGTACAGACCGACGTGGCGCACGCGTCCAGCGGTCGCGTAGAAGACGAGGTCGCCGGGCAGAAGCGGCGCGCCGGCGGGCATGCGCGGTCCGGCGGCGTACTGCTCGCGCGAGGTCCGCGGCAACGCGATGCCGGCAGCGCCGTAGGAGGCTCGGGTCAGGCCAGAGCAGTCGAAGCCGGTGTCACCGTTCTCGGGGCCGTTGCCGCCCCAGACGTACGGCAGCCCGCGTTGCCCGCAGGCGTAGTTGATGGCGGTGAGCGCGGCGGACGTCGGCGCGGTGATGGTTCCGCAGTCCCCGCCCCCGGTGTGCTCGCAGGTCACTCCCGCGACCGCGGCCACGATGGCTTCGGCGTCCGACTGGTGCTGGCCGTAGGCGTCTGGTGTCCCGGAGTGCTGGACGGCCTGGGCGGCGTCGTTGAGGCTCATCTGCTGCCACCCGGGGACGGCCTGCAGATGCCGGTAGAACTGCGTCGCCGCGTAGGTGGGGTCCATGATCTGCTGGGGCGTGCCCCAGCGTTGGGACGGGCGTTGCTGGAAGAGGCCGAGGCTGTCCCGGTCGCCGTGGTCGAGGTTGCGCAGCGTGGATTCCTGGATGGCGACGGCGATCGCGATGACCCACCCGGGCTCGGGGACCTGCAGCTGCTTGCCGACCGAGGTGATGATCGCCGCGTTGGCGAGCTGGTCGACCCCGTAGCCGGGCACGCCGCCGGAGGTTGCGCCGCTGGGTGTGCAGGTTGTGCTTCCGGCGCCGGTGAGCGAGGTGACGACGGCTTGCGGCACGGCGCCGAGCAGCACCGGGAGCATCGCGAGCACGGCGGCGACGCCGACCGCGATCTTCGATCCCATGACGAACTCCTCGCGTGATCAGGCCTCGAGCCGGCGAGAGCGGCTCGGTGTGGCGTCCGGCGGCACCGGAGACGGCGGCGGCAGCCGGTAGGCGACGGCTTGGCCGGACGCCGGGCCGGTCGCGTCGTCGAGGCCGGAGGACGCTGTCGGCGCGAGGGCCGGCCAGGCATGCGGCAGCTCGCTGAGCGCGTGCCGCGGCGAAGTAGCCCGGTTCGATGACCTCGCGTTGAGCGGGAGCCAGACCTCGTCGGCAGGGCTCGGGCACACCGCGCTCGGCTCGAGGAGGTCAGCGGCTGCCGTGGCGACGGGGACGTCGGCGCTCTGGTCGAGGTCGGCGTGGATACGGGCGAGTGCGGTGCGGGCGCCTGCTTCGCGGCGGCTGGTCGGCAGCCAGAAGAGGACCGGGGTGGCGATGCCGGTGGAGTCGGCGAGCCGGGCGTAGGCGAGCAGCTTGCGGGCGAGCTTGGTCAGCGACTCGCTGCCGGTGTCGTACTCGAGGAAGAACTCCAGCTCGCCGCCGATGCCGGCCCAGCGGCCGTAAGCGTCGGGGATGACGAGGTCGCCGAAATGGCGGGCGCAGCGGGCCTCCGACCACCAGGCCGTGACCCCCTCACCATCTCGAACAGGGTCACGACGTCGGCTGCGTGCGATCAGGGAAGTGAAGAAGTCACCGACGCCGACGGTGTGGGCGAGACGCTGGTTGTGGGCGATCGCCATCGCGCGGTCGTGCCGGTAGCCAAGGTCCTTGACCTCCAAGCCGTGCTCGGCGGCCAGCACAGCGGCACCGGCGGGCCCGAGGACGTAGTGCATCGGCGCCGAGCCGAACTGGCGGAATGGCTGGAAGCGGCTGACCGCCCGCCAGAGATACAGCTCGCGCAGACGCTGACGGGTCGAGCGACCGGAGGGGAACGCGGCGTCCTGGATCTGGGCCGAGGTCAGGACGCGGTGCTCGAAGAGCAGGGCCAGCAGCCATTTGTCTCGGGCGGTGAGGCGGGCCGCGAGCGCCGCCTGGTGCTCGACGGAACTGGCCGCACGGGCGGCCACCCGGCCGGGGAGATGCTGCCGCAGCTGGTGCTGGCGTGTCGTCATGGTGATCAAGAGGACCTCCGAACTGGACGTCAGAGCCGGGCGCGACGCGGGTCGGTCTTGCGATCTCGCGTCGGCCGGCTCGGCGGAGCGGTGGCGCCGGCGGGCCTCGACGGCGAAGGCCCGCTTTTGCGGAGGGCAGCGCGGATCTCCTTGGCGCGGCCGGGAACGGCAGGGCGCATCGGGGTGGTGGTCATGGTGAACGGCTCGGTCTCGGCGCCGTGGGCGACGAGCCGGGCGGCGACGTGGTAGACGCCGAGATGGGCGAGGTCGTGTTCGGACAGCCGCGGCGCGGTGTGGCGGGCGAGTTCGCGGGCGTCCTCGGGGGAAGCGTTGAAGAAAATCTTCGACCGGGCATTGGTCGAGATGCCTTCCTTGAGCTCGCGGGGCAGCTGGCCGAGGTGCTGATGCGCGAGCGTCATCGCTAGCCGGAAGCCGCGGGCCTCGGCGAGCATGTCCTCGATCGGGTAGGGCAGGTTGAGGAAGTTGTGGCACTCGTCGATGACCAAAGAGGCGTCCGGCCGTTCGCGCTGGGGGACGCGGGCGCGGCCGGTGGTGGCCTGCCAGGTCCGGGCCACGACCAGGGACCCGACGAGCCGGGTCGTCTCGTCCCCGAGCGAGCCTTTCGGGATCCGGACCAGGCAGATCCCGCCCTCGTTGAGCACCTCGTTCAGGTCGACCGTGGAGCGGCCACCGGCGATGGCGTCTTTGACGAACGGGCGCAGCAGGAAGGCCCGGAGCTTGTTCATCAGCGGGGAGATGACCTGGCTGCGGCTGGAGTCGGTGAGCTCGTCGTACCACTCCCAGAACCCGGCCAGCACCGGGTCGGACAATCCCGCGGTGATCCGTGCTCGGAAGGCTTCGCTGGTCAGCAGCTTGGGCAGGTCGGCGAGGGTGGGCACGCCGTCCTGGGCGCGGAGGGTGAGGCAGGCGGCGCGCATGAGGTCGTCGGTGCGCGGGCCCCAGAACGCGGAGTAGACGCGGCGGAAAATGGAGACGAGGTTGTCGACCTCGCGGTCGGTCTCGCCGCCTTCGAGGGGGTTGAGGCAGGGCGGGCGTTGGCGGGAGTCGGCGTCGAAGAGCACGACCCGGTCCGCGGCCTGGGCTGGTAGTCGGGAGAGGACGTCGGTGACGAGGTCGCCCTTGGGGTCGATGAGCACGACGCCGCGGCCGGCGTCGGCGTCGTCGAGGATCAGGTTGCCCAGCAGCGTCGACTTCCCGGACCCGGTGGCGCCGAGGACGTGCAGGTGGTGGCGGGCGTCGGGCACGCGTAGCCCGATGGGGCGGGCGTGGCCGGTGTCGGCGACGCCGAGCGGTTTGACCTCGGGGCCGGGGACGGCGATGCCCGGTGGCGGGGCGACGGCTTTCGCGCCGGCGCGCTCGATGCCGGGGATCTCGGCGTCGACCGGCAGGTGTGCGATCGCGGCCAGCTCCGGGACGGACATCAGGTCGCCCCGGTCGAGACGGCGAATGCCGAGCATTCGAGCTGGGTGGTGAAGTCGGACTCGGTGGAAGTGGTTGTGCTCGGTGTAGGCGGCGAAGCTCGCGGCGAGCGCGTGAGCGCGCCCACGGGCGGTGTCCCGGGTCCGTCGGACCTCGGCCTCGGTGGCGTCGGCCGGAAGGTGGGTGGTGACGGCGTACCGGACGACGACCTCGTACTGCGAGCCGCGCTGCTTGCCGACGATCGCCCGGTTCTGCGCGGAATACTCCAGCGACAGCTGCGGATCCTGGCTGATTCGCCGGGTGTCACGTGTCCGGCCGGCACGAGTTGCCGACGCGCCCGGCGTGAGGAGGTCGAGCA
The DNA here is from genome assembly GCF_003937945.1 of Amycolatopsis eburnea. Classification (GTDB taxonomy): domain Bacteria; phylum Actinomycetota; class Actinomycetes; order Mycobacteriales; family Pseudonocardiaceae; genus Amycolatopsis; species Amycolatopsis eburnea. Next base: position 81,155 of record NZ_RSEC01000048.1, on the reverse strand, counting down.
CGCGGCCGCCGAGACGGGCGGAGGTGCCGGCGTGCACCCGCCGGGCGGCACGCCGAGCCCGGCCCACCCGGCGGCCGGTCACTGGCCGGGCAAGGACCTGCACACTCGCGGCGTCCGAGCCCGACCGGCGCGCCGAGCAAGCCGCGGATCGGGTCGGCGTCGAACCCGGTCCGGATCGGCAACGCCTCCGGCCTCGCGAGCCGCAGCTGACCGCCGACGGTGATGGCGCGCAGACCAGCCTTCGGCTCCGGCAACGGCGGGTCGGCCACGACCGCGCGGGTGTGGGCGCCGGGCCAAGCGGCTTCGACCGCCCGCTCGACGAGACCCGGCGGTATCACGCCGGGGACCCACAGCCGCAGGTTGACGCCGTGCTCAGAGAACCGGTACTCCCAGGCAAGGTGCGGCTGTCCGGCAAACCACCGCCGCCAGCCCGGCCGCAGCAGACCGACGAGGTTGGACCACAGCAGGACACCGCCGGCGGGATCGACGGTGGGTGGCGCGAGCACGGTGACGCACCGCGAGTCAGCGAGTAGCGCAGCGTGACAACGCTGCCTCCACCAGCAGCGAATCGCTACGAGCCCGGCGAGCCCTACGGCGAGAAGCGGGATGACGATCGGCGTCCACGCGAGGAGCGGTTCGAGTGCCGCGAGTAACAATCTGCCTTCGGTGCTCGGGTCTCGAACGTAGTCTCCGATCCAGCTGAATGGCACGAAGCGGTTCATGAACACGGTCCTGTCTCGATCCGGTGTTGCCTGAAACAGGCGGAATCAGCTTGACGATCGGGATACAAAAGAGGAGGAAGCTGGAAAGGAGGACGCGCAGCCGTGCTCAAGCAAGAAAGCCGCATCTTGAAGGGGAAGGCTGTCGCTTCGCTGACCTGTGCCGTCGAAGCCTTCAACTCGCCGCACGACCTCGGTCGCGTAACCCGTGTGCTTCTCCATCTGCAGCACGGCTTCGAGATGCTGCTGAAGGCAGCACTCGTCCACACAGGCGAGAAGAACGTCTTTGATCGCGAGAGCGGACGCTCGATCGGCATCGACAAATGCATTCGCCTGTCGACCGGCAACGACATCATCAAGCTCGCCGACGCTGATGCGGGCACGATCCGCGCAATCGATGCCATGCGTGACGACGAGCAGCACTGGTTCAACGTCGTGTCCGAGCAGCTCCTCTACCTGCACGTTCGAGCTGGCGTGACGCTGTTCGACGATCTCCTGCAGCGCGTCTTCTCCGAGAACCTGGCCACACACCTGCCCGCGAGGGTCCTGCCGGTGTCCGTCGACCCCCCGCGCGATCTGGCGATCGTGCTCGACGAGGAGTTCAGCCAGATCAAGGCTTTGCTTCAGCCGGGACGGCGGGCGGGGCACGAAGCGCGCGCACGAATTCGGACGCTGCTGGCGATGGAAGCCCACGTTGAACCGGATACGAGCGTTTCGCACAAGGATGTCGAGCGGGTAGAACGAGGGATTCGAGGCGGTGAAACCCGCGGCGACGTCTTCCCCAAGCTCGAAGAGGTGGCAACGGCGGTTGACGGTGCAGGACTGACACTCACCGTGCACTTCACCAAGAAGCAGGGCGCGCCGGTGCGGTTCGTCACCGATGAAAGTGTGCCGGCTGCGGGAATTCGTGAAGTCGACCTGCTCAAGAAGTACCACCGCTCGCCGACAGCACTGGCCGCGGCGCTGGGCCTCACGCCCGTCCGCAGCACAGCATTGCGTCGGCACCTCGGTCTCGACGAGGATGGCCCGTACAGCCACCTCTTCGAGCTGGGTGCAGTCAAGCAACGCAGGTATTCCGACAACGCATTCACCGCGATGCGGACCGCGATCAACGAGATCGATATGGACGCTATGTGGGAAGCCCACAAGCCAAGCGGACGGGCGAAGGCTCGTACGCGCTGCACCGTTCCAGGCTGCCGTGCAGGTGGACCGTATCCGCCTGGTCATGAGCCGTCGTCCAGTTCGATATAAGCGCTGGAACCAGCCGGTTCAGCGCCGTCATGATCGGCAGCGGCGAAGGATGCGAGTTCAGCCGGGTCCGTGGTGACGAGGATGTTCTCTGTCGGTGACGCGAGCGCCTGGAAGGCGACCCACTCGGTGCCGGAGCCGAGCAGGCCTTGACCGCGGTCGGCGGTGAGCAGGAACTGGCGCTGCCCTTCGGAGAGGTTGAAGGTGGCCGCGATCTGGTCGATCGCCTGCGGGGACTGGCGCAGCAGCACGCTGGTCGCGGAGTTGGCCACGATCGCGCGGCCGAGCTCGCTGCGCAGGAAGTCCTCGATGTCCTGGCTGGCGACGGTGAGCCCGGCCCAGTGCTTGCGGAATGTCTTTGCCATCCGGTGCAGGAACTTCGCCCCCTCCGGGGACTGCATCAGCAGCCACGCCTCGTCGACGACCACCAGCCGCCGGCGCCGGTCGGCCGGGTTGGACACCCGCCGCCAGACCGCGTCGAGGGTCAGCAGGGTGCCGATTGCCTTGAGCTCGTCGGGCAGGTCCCGCATGGAGAACACGACGAGGTGGCCGTCGGGGGTGGTGGTCGTGGGGCCGGAGAACAGGTCGGCGAAGGCGCCGTCGACGAACGGGTGCAGCCGAGCGGCGAGGTCCGCGGCGACGGCATCGCCGGCAGCTGCGAGGACGTCGCGCAGGTCCCGCATCAACGGGGCTGGTCGGGTCCAGGTGCTGGGGTCGGTGGTGATGCCGGCGGTGGCGTAGGTGGTGATGAGGGCGGTGTCGAGGACGGCGCGTTCGCCGGCGGTCAGCTCGGCGCCGAGGCACACGGCGAGCACGGTGTGCAGGAACAGGGCGCGGCGGTTCAGGGCGTCCTGCGGCGCGGTGCGCCGTCCGGTGGCGGTGGTGTGGATGGGCAGGTCGAAGGGGTTGAGCCGGACGCCGCCGGCGCCGAGGTGGACGTAGGCGCCGCCGACCTGGTCGGCGAGGCGGGCGTATTCGTCTTCGGGGTCGATGACGAATGCCTGGATGTCCCTGTACAGGCTGCGCAGGGTTTCGAGTTTGACCATGTAGGACTTGCCGGAGCCGGATCGGCCGAGGACGACAGAGTTGTGGTTGTCGCAGGCGAAGCGGTCCCAGTGGACCAGGCCTTGGGAGCCGACGTTGTAGCCGTAGAGCACGCCACTGGGCGAGGTCGACGTCGGATCCACGGCAGGCAGGTCCGGTGATGTGAAAGGAAACGCCGCGGACGCGGCGGCAGTGTCGAACGTCCGTTTCAGACCGAGGGAGTCCAGCCCGAGCGGCAGCGTGGTGACCCAGCCTTGCAGCGACCGGTAGGTGGCGGGTTTTGCGTCCAGCAGCAGGGACGCGCACAGCGACCGCAGGGCCGACACCTCCTCGGCGAGCGCTTGCTCGTCGGGGGCGTGGATGGTCAGGTAGAGGCCGAACTTGAACAGCCGGCCTTCGCCGCGGGCGATCCGGCGGGAGAGGTCGGCGGCGTCGTCGGCTGCGGCGTCGAGGTCGGGGTCGTCGAGCTGGTCGTGGCGGGCGTGGTGGCGTCGGGAGGACTCGAGGCGAGCGCGCTGTTTCTTCAGGCCGTTGGCGGCGGTGACCGGGTCGACGGGCTGGATGTGGACGGAGACGTCGAGGCGGGCGGGGTAGGTCAGCAGCGGGGCGAGCCAGCCGGGGTAGACCTCCTGCGGGTAGCCGGTGACGCCGAAGGAGGCGACCCATTCGTTGCCGACCTCGAGATGCCGTGCGCCGATCGACAGCGAGTCCGGCGTGAACGTCGCCGCTGCCGAGCCGGGTTGCCGGGTGCGGGTCATCGTGTTCACCGTCCTTCGTAGTCGTCGTAGAGGTCGGTGATAGGGGCGGCGGTCACGATGTCGCCGGCACCGGCCAGCGCGGCCGAGGGCGGGAGGAAGGTGTCGGGATTGCACGCCGCAGCCAGCACTCCGGTCGCGGTCGCGGCGTCCAGCGCGGTGACGACGATCCCGGCCGCGGTCAGTAGCTCGACCGCCTCATTGAGCCGCCGGACAAGACGCTGCTCGGCTGCCTGCCGCGCCGGCCCGTCAGCCGCGGGTGCCGCGGATCGGCGCCGGAGGAGTCCCAGCGTCGAGCTGACGCTGTCGACAACGGCTGGACGCGTCGGTTCGCGGAGAACGAGCAGCACTTGGCGTCGCAGTAAGTCGGCGTGCTGGCCGAGCTGGGCGAGGTAGTCCGCGTGGTCGAGCGCGGCGGCTTCCAGTGCTGGGTGGGGGAGTCCGCGGGCGCGGTCGCGCAGCTGGGCGATCTGCGGGGCGAGGTCGAGTCGTTCGGCGCGCACGAGGAACTGCACGGGCGCGGTCAGCGAGTGCAGGTAGCGCGCGAACGAGCTGACGAGCGCTTCCTGTTCGGCGGGCGTGCGCAGCGAGAAGTTGACCGTCGAGCACGCGGCGATCACGGCGAGACCGTCGTCGCCGAGGTCGACGACGCCGGCATTCACCCCGTCGTCGACCCCGCGTGCGGGCAGCTCCAGCGGCGTCGGCGCCACGTCGTCCTCCTCGGACTCGGCGGCCAGCCAGGCCGGCACCGGCCCGATCCCCTCCGGCGCGGAGACCCGGCGGCGCGGGGCGCAGCGCTGACGGACCGCGGCCACCAGCAGCCGGTCGAGCGGGACTCCGTCCCGGCGGCCGAGCGCGACCACCGTGATTGCGAGCCCGACGGGGACCGCGACGAGCAGGAACAGCGGCAGCGGCAGGACGCTGCGGGTGGCGCCGTAGAGGGCGTAGAGCAGCAGGCCGGTGACGCCGAGGATCGTCAGCTGCCGCGCGGTGAGCGGGCCGAGCACGCGATCGGGGCGGTCGACGTCGGCGGGAATGCGCACAGGACGGGACATGACCTCGCTACCTCACTTCTTCGGACGACGCCGCGGCGGCAGATTCAGCGGCAGGGGCAGCTGGTTCCCGGTGCGCCTGCGCACTGGTGCCGGTGCTGCTGGCGATTCGGGTTTCGGCTGGCGGCGGAGACCGAGGGGGAGCGGGTACTGCCCGGACGCGAGTGACCGGTTCCCGCCGAAGGCATCGGGCGCAGGACGACGGTGGGCGCGGGCCGCACGGTTGATCTGACCGGAGGGCGTGATCAGGCCGGGCCCGGTCTGCGGTACGCGGTTGGTCCTGCCGGGATCGCTGAGCTCGTCGGCGAGGCTGCGTCGCGCGGGCCGCGGTGTTTGCGGCGGGAGGTGGATCGGCAGCATGCCCGCGCTCGGCGCGATCAGCGCGTTCGGCAGCTTCGCCGGCGGGCGCGCGTTGCGGCTGATCCGCCCGTCCGGCGTCAGCAGGCCCGGCTGCCGCGCTGGCCGAGCGGTGGGCGTGGGCGCGGCGAGGTCGTCGGCGAGCGTGCGTCGCGGGGTCCGGTCTGGGTCGCGGCGCACGGTGATCGGCAACCCGAGCTGGTCGGCGGGCAGCGCGTTCGGCAGGTCCTTCAGCGGCAGCGCGCGCGGGTTGGTCCGGACCGTCGAGTCACCGGTGCGCGTCGTGAACAACGACAGCTGACCCGGCCCCGGCGTTCCGTCGAGCGCGCCGACGCGAGGGAGTTCGTCCCACCCTCGGCGCGGGTTTAGGCGCGAGCTGGTGGAGCGGCGCAGTTTCATCGGCAGCATGAACTGTCCGGACCGTGTCGCCGGCGGATCCGGCGGCGCGCTCGGTCCGCTGACGCGAGCCCGTGAGGTGGCGCGGCCGGCTGCTGCGCCGGAGAGCAGGCCCATCGTCTTGTAGGCGATGACGCCGCGCGCGATCCGGCCGAGCAGGGAGGGGCGGCCGGAGCGGAGCGGGGCGAGGAACCAGAACGGGATTTTGATGAGCACGTACATCAGCGCGATGCACAGCAGCAGGTTCATCAGCGACGACAGCGACGGCCCGAAGATGGTGAACCCGCCGGGTGCGAAGAACACCCGCACGGTGACCACGAGCGTCAACGATTGACCGACCTGGATGAGCAGCACGCCGCCGGAGCCTTTCCACCAGAGGTAGGCGATGCCTTCGGTGTGGGGGAGGGCGTGGAACATCAGCGCGATCGGCGCGGCGGCGACCAGCAGGATCGTCACCGTCACCCGCACGACGAAGACCACCAGCAGGACCAGCAGCATGGCCACCACGACCAGCCCGAGGATCCCGAGGAAGATGCCGCCGCCGTGCAGGGAGCCCTGCACCATCGTGATCAAGCTGCGCGTCATCTGCGCCTGATCGGCACCTTCGCCGAGCACGGCGGCCGAGAGCGCGTTGGCGACCTGGATTCCCTTGGTCATCAAGAACAGCGACAGCGTCCCGGCGAGAAAACCCACGACGAGTCGCGGAGCGAGTTCCTTGACGGTGTAGCGGGCCTGCAGCGTCTGGTAGCCCATGATGATCAGCCCGGCCAGCAGCACGAGGATCACGTAGGCGGTGAGCAGGATGTGCCACGAGCCGACCCACACGGCGCCGAGGCCGGGCAGCTGATCCGGCTCCGGGGTGGTGAGCAGCGTCTTGCCGAGCAGGTCCAGCAGCGGGTTCATCCCCGCGGCGACGACCGCGGCGAGCAGTGCGCTGGCGGCGACGACCATGCAGCCGGTGAGGTCGGTCAGGCCGCATTCCGCGGCGTCGCCGCCGGCGCCGTCCGGCACCGAGGCCGACGGTGGCGTGCTCGGCACGAGCGTGGACGGCTGCGGGATGCAGTTCGGGCCCTGACACGGCGAGCTGGTGGCCGGCGCGCAGCTGGGATCCAATGAGCCCGGGAAGCACGACGGCGGAGTAGGCAGCGCGGTGATCGGCGGCACTGGGCTCGCCGGAATCGACGGGGCCGAGCTCGTGCTCGGAAGATGGCAGGCCGGTTCCGCAGAACCTGGCTCGCACCCCGGGTTGGGCGGCAGCGGCAACGGCGGCTGTGCCGAAGCGAGCTGGTCGGCGCCGGTGTGTCGTGGGCCGGCGGCGGCTGCGGACGCGACGCCGCCGAGCACGGCCACGAGTAATGCTGCCAAGGCGACGAGCCAGAACGAGCGGCGGCGACGCGACCGAACTGCGTGTCCCGGTGTGACCATGCGGCGTGAGGTGCGGGCGGGCATCGTCTACACCCCGCCGACGATCGTCTTGAGGATCTCGACGACGAGCGGCGCGAGGGCGGCGAGACCAAACCCGATCCCGGCGGCCTTGAACGCGCCCTTCGCCTTTTCAATCTCGCCGGGGTCGTTGGACGCCATCAGGTAGCGGAGCCCGCCGATGGTCAGGAACACGAGCGCGACGCCGGCGAGAATGCCCATGATCCACGAGCGGATATTCGACAGGACCTGATCGACGGACTGGGCGAGCGCGACGTACTGCACGGTCTCCGCGTGCGCCGCGGAACCCCCGAGCAGCAGCGCGGCGATGGCCAGCGTGCAGCCGAGAACGATGACCGGGCGACGAGGCGATCGCGCCGGAGAGATCGGAGCTATCGGCACAGAATCGAGCTGGCGGTAGCCCGTCGTGTGAGCTGAAACTCGGACTGTCGCGGGGTGGTTGTGCCGGTTCGGTGGCCGGCGGGTGGGTGTGCGGTGACCGGGGCGGTGGGTGATCAGTCGCATGAGGACGCCTCCTGAACGGCGCCCGGTTCCGACGTGGACCGGGATGGGCGAGGGCGGGCGGGCACTCGCGTCCCGCGGTCACCAACTCCGGATTTCGGCGGCCGGGGAGACACCGGACGCCGCGTCTTCTCGGGGCCGCGGGCGACAGTGCGCCGCCTCTTCGGACGCGTTGCCGCGTCGCTGTCGCTCAGGGCGCTCAGGTATGCGGCGAGCTTGCGTTCGGCGCGGTGCCGGGCCTGCTGCGTCGCCTTGTATGTCTGGCCGCGGGCCTGCGCCGCCTCGGCCAGCGACAGCTCGCCGAAACGCGTGTCGCCGATCAGCGCGGCGTCGGTGGCGGTCAGGACACCGGCGTCGACGGCGGTGAGCAGAACGAAATCGGGGTGTCCGCCGGCGTGCTCCGGCCCGGGCGCGCGTGCGCCGGGGTCGGCGACCGGGGCCGCGGCGTCGAGCGCCTCCCGCAGGGCGCGGTGGCCGGCGCGGTAGGCGGCCCAACGCAGCCGGACGAGGATGGCCGGCCGGGTGAGGTCGACGTCGACCAAGGCTTCGAGGAAGCCGGTCAGCACCGCGGCGTGGATGTCGTGGACCTCGCCGCGGAACCGGTTGGTCAGCGTGGCCGCGACTGGTATCAGCACCGGCAGTGCCAGCCCGACGCACGCGACCGTCCACGTGCCACCCTCAGCACGCGACCTCGTCACGAGTGCTGTCCACACCGCGTCCCGGGTCTGCTGTGGACATCCTTTCGTGACGGTCAGCCGTCCGACTTCGTCCAGCGGTACCAGCCGTGGCGGTAGCCCGGAGATTTGGCGGCCGTCGAGGGCGACCGGGTGTGGTCCGGTGACCAGCCAGGCGAAGGCGGTGCGGGCGGTGTCGAACACGCCGGGCTCGCCACGCGGACGCGTCGTCGGACTGGTTGCGGGGTGTTTTGGTGACGAGGGCTGGTGCATGGCGGCACTCCTGAGCGAGCGGAAGGTGACGTCGTCAGGAAGCCCGCCGGGGCGCCTCAAAACCGCTTCAAGCCCAGGTCAGAGGCGTGACAATGTCGCTTTAAAGCCGTTTCACGCCTGCACCGCGATCTCGAAATCGCAGAAGCGGTCTGGCAGCCGACCAGCTCGGACTTCGCTCGCGAAGGTTCGGCCGCCGGACGGAAGACGCGGACTCGGCGTGATGGTGTCTCTTGCGGACCTCGTTGCCGGAGTTAGTCGGCGACCGCGCAGAAAGCCACCCGACTCGATCGGTCGGTGGCCCGCCCTGGAGGTTCCGCTTGTGACTCGACGCCCGCCGTCTTCGGCCAACCGGCCGTCCCATCGAGACGACTCGACCCGCCCGCAACGCACCCGGCCCGTCAACGGCATCCCGTACCCGGGCGCTCCGGATCCCGTCGGCTCGAGCGCTCGCACTCGCCGCTCCCCGAAGCGATCGGCCACCAGCCGCGAACTCGCGCCGATTCCGCCGACGGTGTGGACAGCCGGGCCCTACCCGATCGACCCGGCAGCCGCCTGGCCGGTGCAGATCATCGAAACCATCACGACCAGCTTCTCGGCACCCGGCGCTCAGGTCCTGCTCGCACCATGGCCGACCGCTGAGGAGGCCCCGAGCCGCGCCACCGGCGCTGGCGAACTGGACGCAGCGCTCGACGCTATGCACACGCTTGGGCGCCACCCGGCGATCACGAAGCTCGAACTGCTGACCGCAATCGAGGTGCCCATCAGCGGCGAGGCGGCGTCGGCGTGGTTGCCGGCCGACGACCGAGTCGACTTGGTCATCACGTCGCTACCGCCGGAACGCGGAACTGACGGCTCGGTCGAGGCGGTGGCAATAGCAGCAGCGCGGGCGCTCGCGTTCGGCGGCATCCTCGCGGTCTATACCCACAGCGACTGGTCGAGCGGCCGCCTCACCGACCCGTCAGGCCCGATGATCGCCGCCGCGCAAAACGCCGACCTGCTCTACCTCCAGCACATCGTCACCCTCCACACTCCGATCCGGAACGGTCGCCTACAGACGCCGACCGCGACGGATCGAACTGCCCTCGCGCTCGGCGGCCGAGAACTCGCCGCGCCGATGACGCACGCGCGGGCGCACGGCGACGTCCTCGTCTTCGCACAGGCCCACGCCGACGCCGCGCAGCCGGAAGACCTCCGATGACCAGCCGACCGAAAGGCACGGGCACCGCCATGACCACCACACCGCCGAACATCACGTCGTCAACGGCCAATGAGCCGACCATGCCGCTGTCCCGGGCGTTCATCGACGCCCTCGACACCACCCCGCCCGCCGACGCGCCGACGGACTTCGGTGAGCTGCCGGTGTCGGTGTGGGCGACCGCGCAGACCTCGCCGGCCGCGCAGCGCAAAGGCCGGTACGTGCCGGAGTCGACCGCCCACCCGGCCAAGATGCTGCCTGCCGTCGCCGCGCACGCCATCGAGCACTACACGAAGCCGGGCGAGGTGGTGCTGGACCCGATGTGCGGAATCGGCACCACGCTGGTCGAGGCGATCGACCTCGGCCGTCGCGCTGTCGGCGTCGAGTATGAGCCGCACTGGGCAAGCATCGCCCGCGCGAACCTGCGCCTCGCTCGCAAGCGCGGTCACGACCACGACGGCCAGGTCGTCCGCGGCGACGCCCGCCAGCTTGAGACTCTGCTGCCCGCCGAGTACGCCGGCCAGGTCGCGCTGGTGGTGACGTCACCGCCGTACGGTCCGTCGGTGCACGGCCAGGTCTCGACTGGCAGCGAAACGGAGGACGGCAAAGTCCGCAAGCACCACTACCGCTACGGCAACGCACTCGACCGCGGCAACCTCGCCAACATCGGCCACCACCGCCTGCTGGCCGGATTCACCCGCATCCTCACCGCGTGCGCGCGCGTCCTGCGCCCAGGTGGCTACGTCGCTATCACGGTCCGGCCGTGGCGCGAGCACGCCGAGCTGATCGACCTGCCCTCCCAGGTCATCTCCTGCGGTGTCGCAGCCGGGTTGGTGCCAGTTGAGCGGTGCGTCGCACTGTTAGCCCGGGTTGCGGAGAACGAGTTGGTCGCGCGCGGCAGCTTCTTCCAACGCGACTTCATCCGCAAACAGCGCGACGCCGGGCTGCCGCTCCACTTGATCACGCACGAAGACGTGATCGTCCTCCAGGCGACCGGCCCGGCGTAGCTCCGCCGCTCGCCGGTCTCGTACCTACTGACGAAGGACTGTGGCTCGTCCAGCCGCTCGGCGGCCTGTACGTGCGTCGACCCAGCGTCCAGGCGCAGCTCCAGACATCACTCGCTCTACGGAGCAACTGTCGATGACATCGACGCTGTTGAGGACCCGGCTTGGCTGACCCGGGTATGGCCAGCTCAGTTCCGGTTAGAAGAACTGATCGGGAGGAGCGAACTAGGAATCCAGCATCGGAAGCACGGGATCCAGCGATGCCTCGGGCCACTCCTGCGGTGCCGGGCCGAACGCGCGCCTGGCGGCCCGGACGGACAAAGCGGCCATGGTGGCGTTGGCACCGCCGCCGATCGCCGCGCCGATACCGAACGGGACCACCCGGCCGAGTACTATGATCCCGTGCTTAGCGCCGTACTTGGTGACAAAGTTCTTGCCGAGGACCTTGTTGACCTTGAGCAGCGTGGCCGCAGGCACTTTGTCGACGAGCTGACGGGCCCAGTGCTTACCGGTGCGCTCGGCGATTTTGCCGATAGTTGTGGAACCGGACTCGCCGAGCAGAATCCCCATGACGAGCGTGCGGCGGCGTTCGATCTCGTCCGGCTGGACTCCATGGACCTCGGCGAGGGAGAGCACGAACAGGGTGCTCAGTTCGAGCGAGGAGAAGAACTCGCCCGCCGACAACGCCAGCGCGATCCCGGTGCCGACAGCAGGCGCGGCCGCGGTGGCCCCGACTGCGGCCCCCGTTGATGCCAGGGCGCTGACGTACATCTTCTCCAGGGTGCGGACGACCTCCGCCGGTGTCGCCTCTGGGTTGCGCTGGCGCGCCCGCACGATGTTCTTGCCGACCAGCGGTGCCTGCGCGCCGATGGCCTTGTCCAGCAGGCTGAGTATCGGCTGGCCTCGTCCGACCGACGCCGGGACCGGTCTTTCGAGGGCGTCAGAGACCACGTCGCGCTCCTTGATTCGTCGCGTTTCGCCCAGTTTCGCACCTGGGCGGCCACGACCGTTCGCAGAGGTGCCCTCCGCGTGACGGCCACTCGTCGGAGTGAACATCGCGTCTGCGTCGTTCCCGCGGGGCGACACTGATCATCTGAGGCCGGCGGCGAGCGCGAGTCAGACTGCCGCGCGGATCGGAGGCGGCCGTGACCAGCAGCGTTGAGCACGATCCGTGGGCTGCCCTGGACGCGTTGTGGAGCAAGGGAGCGGTGAAGCCAGTTGATGCGACCGTGGATGCCACTGCGTTCTACGGCCGATGCTCCACGGAGGACAACCAGGATCCGCAGACCTCGCGAGGCTGGCAGCTGGGCAACGCCCGGCGGTTCATCGAACCGCGGGGCGGAAGGATCGTTGCTGAGTACTTCGACGTCGGCGAGTCCCGCTCGGTGCCGTGGCACCTGCGGCCGGCCGCCGCGCAGCTCCTACTTGACCTCAAAGACCGTGGCCGCGGGTGGGCAGCTGTGGTGGTCGGCGAAGGGACACGGTGCTGGTTCGGCAACCAGTTCTCTCTGACCGCGCCGAGACTGGCGGCCTACGGCGTTGACCTGTGGGTGCCCGAGCTGGGTGGGCGGTACGAGGCACGGAACCCATCGCACGCGATGCTGATGAGTCTGCTCGGCGGGATGAGCGAGTCCGAGCGTCGGCACGTCCAGCTGCGGGTACGCGCGGCGATGGACGCACAGGTCCGCAACGAAGGCCGGCATCAGGGCGGCCGCGCCCCCTACGGCTACGTCGTCGTCGACGGCGGCCCGCACCCGCATCCGCGCAAAGCCGCCGAAGGGCTCCGGCTCCGGGTACTGCAGCTCGACCCGGACGCAGCGGCGGTAGTGGCGCGAGTCTTCGCTGAATACCTGGAGAGCTGCACGGACCGCGAGATCGCGATAGCCCTGAACCGCGACGGGATCCCGTGTCCATCTGCTCGGTGTCCGGTACAGAACCGACACCGACGGGGCGACGGTTGGCAGGCCAGCACCGTTCGCGCAATCCTCGAGAACCCCCGCTACACCGGCTACGCCGTGTTCGGCCGCTGGACCAAGCACGATGTCCTGCTCGATCCCGATGACGTGGCCGCCGGCCATGCCGTTCGATTCCGGCGAGCCGATCCAGGCGATGTCGTGCGCTCGGAGCGACCCGCACACCCAGGCATCGTCTCGGTAGCAGACTTCACCCAAGTTCAACTGCTGCGCCGCGCCAAGGCTCGCGGCGGCAGCATGATCGAACGCGCCGCGCGCCGTACGGTGCACCAGTATCGCTTCCGGGGGCTGATCCGCTGCGCGCTCTGTGGCCGCAAAATGGGGGGTTCCGTCAACGGCGGTCGCATTTACTATCGCTGCCTCGCTCGGACGCTGCCGACCCGAGCGAGGCTGGCCGACCATCCAGCCACGGTCTACCTCCGTGAGGATGCCGTCTTGCAGCGGGTTGATCAGTGGATTGCGACGAACCAGCTGGCTGGCCTACCACGCGCAGGGCAACGCGAGGGCACCGCGGGGACAGCCGACGTGTACTGTGCTCTCGGGCTTGCCCTTCGGTTCGAGCCCATCTCGGCAACGCTGACGGCGACCGTTAGTTCGCAGCACGCAGCTCGGAAGGCGCCGGTTGCTGAAACTCGGCGTGCGTGGACGAACGTCCACTGAAGCCGTCTGGCTCTGGTCTCGGGAGCTCTCGCCACTCGCCGTGGCGTACTTCTGCTGGATGCCGAACTGCTGGATCTGGACCAGATCGACGCTATTCATGAGGAGGTCGTGCTGGTACTTGCCGAACTGCGATTTCGCCCAGTCAGCGTAGGCGCGGCGGATCGAGGCGTTGCTGTAGTCGCGGTAGACCAGCTCGAGCGCGGCGTACGGCACCGGATTGGCCTGGTCAGGGAGGCTGTTGGCGGCGCCGATCGCCAAGTTCTCGAAGTCGATGAAGATGGCAACCTGTTCGGCGTTGCCAGGCCCGGTGGCAGCGGTCATGTCCGCGCTCCGTTCGTCGAAGGCGGCTAGGTCGTGCGTCCGGTCGCGTGCATCCAGAGGACGACGTCGACGCAGCGCAGCAAGCTGATGTCCTGGATGCCGCCGGCATGGTCGCGCAGCTTGGCGATGGCCTCGGCTCGTCGTGAGTCGGCCTGGAACCAGGTCCACAGGCAAGCCCAGACGCTTCCGGGCGCCTCGAGTACGGCTTTGACCTGGCTGTCGTAGACCGGCAGCAGACAGGGGCGCTTCCGAGCCAGCAGCTTGTTGGCCGTGACCCACCGGTCCTTGCCGCCGCAGCGCTTGAACAGCCACCACAACCTGCTGGTTGGCGAACCGGGCGCGTACGTGGTCCAGGGCGCCTCGTACATCGCGAGGTTGGCAGGAATCTGCTCGAGCAGTTCGGTGATCTCGGCCGTGTAGGTGATCGTCGTGTCGATGGCGACGTTCGCTAGGTCCGTGATACCTAGGAAGTTGAGCGCCAGGACGTCGGCTTCGGTAACGGTGTCGGCGATGCCCGGCCGGTCGCCGCCGCCGGCGAACCGTTCGAACCAGCGGCCCGTGTAGCGAGGCCGGGCGGCGTCCTCGTTGAAGTACCGCGTGAGCGCGTCGACCGCAGCTGTCCGGCCGTTACCAAGCACGTGAAGGTCCAGCAGCTCGTGCTGGGACGCGTAGTTACTAGCAACGGGCAATTCGCTGGCATCGACCCGCACGGCACCCCTTCCCTCAGCGTCAGTGCCTGGACCTGACGTCGCTTCGGAAGTTGACCGTGTTACGTGTTCCCGCCTGCCACTGCGATCACCGGAGACGCGGGTCGAGGGAGTCCCGCCTCGGCTGGAAGGTGGCGAGATCGCCTCGCCGCGAAGCCGGAGCCAACCGCAGCGAGCGTGAAGACGGCTCCCAGCACCGACGCCCAGCCGGCGTCCATCGAGATGGCCAGGTAGACCTGCATTCCGGCGACGACGGCGTACGTCACGGTGAGTGCCCGCCATGTGGCCTTGAGTTGCATCAGGCACCTTCCAGTTGCGGCGATACAGGTAAGTCGCCAAGAACGGCGGGGCGGTTACGTGGGTCGTCCGTCCTTCGGCGCCGTCTGGTTGCCAGCACCGTCGCCCGCCGCGAGGAATCGGTAGCAGCCTGTTATGCGCCCTCGCTTCCAGACAGAAGATCGAGTGGGATCACGTCACCATGTTGGCGACGGAGGTAATCCAGCGCGTGTTCGAGCGATGGGTCGTGATCCAGGCCGTTCCTGAAGTACGACAAGCGGTGCTTTGCATCCTCAATGATCTCATTCCAAGTTCGCACCCACACCCGAACCGAGGTATCACGTCGATCGGGCAGATCGGGCTCGTGAACGAGGCCGCGGGGACGATGTCGTTGCGATGTTTCCTGCTGTACATCGTCGTCCATCTCGGCGGTTACCAACCAAAAGTCCCAGACCGCTGCCGTGTTCGCGAAGCGCGCGTCCTGGTATACCGCCTTGGCATAGTCCTTGATCTGCTTAAGCTCAGCCCAGGTTGCAACGATGTCAGGCGCCTTCAGCTCGATAACTAGGTGCCGGTTGCGGTCGTGCTCGGTTGCCGCGGCCGACAAGAGCAGATCCACTCGGCCGACCTTGCCGTCGAGCTTGCGCACGGCCGTCTTGTTGTCCCGGGTGCGACCGAGGATATGTAGGTGCCGATCAAGCACTGCGGTCAACGACCGTTCGCTGATCATCATGTTGTACTGCTCGCCGAAGACCCAGAGCTCCCGCTCGAGCATGCGGTGGAGGTGCTCACGCTCACGGGTCAGCTTGCTGGCTTCCGGATCGAACACCAGGTGCTCGAGCGCTGCGATGAAGTCCAAGCGGTCCGTGACGCTGGCTGATGCGCGGATCACCCGAGACAGGCTTGTGCGCTCCAATAGCCGGTCGAGCTGCTCGCGTTCGTCGTTCGGGAGCCCAAGGATCTCGTCCAGCGCTCGTGTTAGTTCGCCTGGCCGGTGCTGCAGAGAGTCACGGAGCAGGCCGAGGGTGAGTTTCTGTTTACGCGCCTCGCGCGGGATGTGCCGGCGAATCGCCGTGGCCACGACGTCGAACGCGGCACGTTCGGCCTTGTCGACGTCGGAAGTGGCATCACCCTCGTAGGGGTAGGTCTGCTTCTCTTTCCACTCGACGACGAGCTTTCGGCGTTGGGCCGCCCGACGAGCCTCGAAGTGATCATCAAGTTGGCCTCGCGCAGCTGCCAGGAGGGCGCCGACCAGCGTTTCGTCGCTGTCCCCCAGGAGCCACTCGTGCCGGTGTTCGGCCATCGGCGGCCACATGACGTACGCCGAGTAGGTGAAGTCGGACGCGATCGACATAGGCAGTTCGTCTACCGGGACACCGGCGCCGTCGCACAGGTGGAGTGACCGCTCCTTGCCGTCGCGCCACTCGATGATTCGCATCGACGCGGCGTGGGGCGCGCCGCCGTGCTCGAAGCTCAGTTCGTACTCAGCCTCGTTATCGATGTTGTCTTGCGGCCGCACCGGGATGCCGTCAAAGGTAACTGCGACATCCTGATGGGCGATCAGGTAGGGAGCCAGAGCCGCGGCGATGGTAGCGGGCACAACTTCGGCGGATAGCTGGTTGAGGTACGACGACTGCTTGCCAGATGCCTCGAACCGGGTGCCGGTCGGCTCGCTCGTGGGCAGGGGGTCCGAAAGATCGAATGTGCTCCGATCGGTATAGCTGGCGGAGATCACGCTCTGCATGCGCTGACCTGCAGTGTTATCCGCGGCAGTGATCCAGCGCACTTGCGCTCCAAGCGCGAAGGCTCGGAGCCTGCCCTGGCCAGAGGCGCCGTGAAGCGGTCGTCCCTCTCCTTGAGATCGCCGCGCCAGTGGCTTCCACGAGCCGCCGATGCGTCCAAAGTCCCGAGCACACTCCTCGGGCTTGATGCCATGCCCATCGTCCTCCACGACGACGCCGATCACGGCCTCCATGTCGTCGCGCTGGAGAGTGACGTTGACGTGGTGCGCGTCGGCATCCAGGCCGTTCCAGATCAACTCGAGCACGGCCTTGACTGGCTGGCTCTCGTATGCGAGCTGCCGTACATGATCGGAAGCTGCCTCAAGCTGGATCGTGCTCACTCTTGAAGGATCTCACGGACCGAGCCTGATCGAAATCCGCAAGAGGCAGCATCAGGCGCCTACCGCCCAGCTGGTGCCCTTGGTGTGAGGTGTGAGGTGGGACGTGGGATGAGGACCCTCTTTAGCGCCGACCACGTCCAACATATTGCAGGTTCCCCTGGATTAGTGGAAGACAATTGCTCATGCAATGACCCATGGGAACGACGCCCAGCTCTCGGACACCGCTTGGATGCGCTGTCGCAGCTACTTTATGCGGTTCCAAAGCGTGTGATTCTTGAGGGCGACGAGGACTCGCTTCTCGAGCGACCGTGCGGCAGTGCCATCGGACGTCACTGTCCAGCAGATGTGCAGGTCAGCACGCTCGAACGCGAGTATGCCCCAGCGTGCTGCGCGCCGTGCGCAGCCCTGCTCGGCCTCCTTGAGCCGGTCGCGTAGCCATGCAGGATCAGCGAGCGCCCGGTCGAAGACTGCTTCGCCGAGTCCGCTGGCCAGTGCCTTGCCGCGAGCGTAGATGGTCATACGTCCGCGAATGCCCTGACCGCGCCGCTCGCCGGCCATACCGACGTAGACGAGTTCTCCTGCGACACCTTCCCGCGCCAGATAGACCCCTGGAAGGCGAGGTGCAGTCTCGCGCGCCGACGTAAATGGCACCCACGGCGACCAGGTCGCGAATTCCTCGATGACATCGAGTGCAGGCATCGTCATATGGACCGTCTTTCGTGGA
This sequence comes from Amycolatopsis eburnea, assembly GCF_003937945.1. Taxonomy (GTDB): domain Bacteria; phylum Actinomycetota; class Actinomycetes; order Mycobacteriales; family Pseudonocardiaceae; genus Amycolatopsis; species Amycolatopsis eburnea. Next base: position 63,711 of record NZ_RSEC01000048.1, on the reverse strand, counting down.
GACGCGTGTTGACGCTGTCCGACGTGTTGAGCGGGCACCTCGGGAACTTCTGCCGAACGTAGCGCTCAGAAGGCGCAACATGCTAGCTCTTGGTGATGGGGACAGACGCATACGGCCTCGGTCGGCTCGAACGACTCGCGAACCCTCGCGACATCTGGAAGCACGAGGCCGGCGACTTCACTCCCTGGCTAGCCGCGAACATCGATGTGCTCAGTGATGCGATCGGCCTACCCCTCACCGTCGTGGGCCAGGAGGTGTTGGTTGGCGACTTCCGTGTCGACATCCATGCGACCGACCCGGACGGCAAGAACGTCATTATCGAGAACCAGCTTGAGCTGAGTGACCACTCGCACCTCGGCCAGCTGCTCGTCTACGCCAGCGGACTTGGAGCGTCGACCGCCATCTGGATCACGACGCGCCTACGGGAGGAGCACCGGAGCGCCCTCATCTGGCTCAACGAGCGCACCGACGCCGACGTCCGGGCCTTCGGGATCGAAGTCAGCGTCGTCCACATCGGCGATTCACCGCGCGCGCCCGTGCTGGATGTCGTTGTCGAGCCTAACGACTGGGCAAAGGCGGCGAAAGAGACGTCCAAGGCGGTGGCCTCGCCTAAGAACCAGCAGCGTATGGCCTTCTTCGAGGACGTCTTCGACCTGATGGCGACGACCTACCCGGCGATTCGTGCGCCAAAGCTGCAAGCAGCCAGTTGGTGCAGCTTCGCCTCTGGACCATTCGGTTACTACGGCTTGAGCTTCACCAAACAAGGCTATCGTGTCGAGATCCATCTTGACACCGGCAGTGAGTCGTCGACCAAGCAAATATTCGACGAGCTCGCGGCCAACCGTGAGTCGATGGAGCAGCTGGTCGGGTACGAGCTGAACTGGGACCGGCTTGACGAGAACCGCAGCAGCCGCATCGCGACCTACCTGGCCGGATTCGAGCTCGAAACAGCTGGCGAAGACGTCAGGCAGCAGGCAGTCAAGTGGAGCGTCGAGCGGGCAACCGCACTACACCAGCACTTCGATGGCCGCCTCCGTAGCCTCGCCAAGGCCGCGAAGGACGCCGAGCAGTACGTCGAGGAGCTGAACGGAGACGTCCAATGACGAGGTCTGGGACGATCGCGGAACGCATCCTTGAGACCCTCCGAATCAGTGGGCGGCCGTGGGATGACGATGAGCTCGCTCAGCGGCTCGGTGTTGCCCAGCGACAGACCGTCAACCAGATCTGCCGGCGGCTTGCCGCCGATGGGCGGCTTCAGCGATATACCGGAGGGTCCGGAAAGCTGGTCAACGCTCTTTGGGTGCCGCAGCCAGATGCTCGAGTCGCATACGCGCCGGCTACGGCCGAGCTCGTTCTTGGCGACTCGATCGAGGTTCCGCCGGGTTCGAGCGTTGAACAGCGAGCCGCGGAAGCGCTGATGATCGCCTCCGTGGCGCGCGAGCTCGGGTTGAAGCTGACGCCGCGTCCGATCGCGACACAGGGTGGCGTCCGGGTCGAGATCGACGGTGTCGACGACGCCTGCACCGTACTGGTTGAGGCATGGGCGCATCAAGGCCCGCCGAAGTCCGCGCAGCGGCACAAGGTGCTGGCTGACGCTTTCAAGCTCAGCTGGTTTGCGTCGACGCTCCCGGTGCGGCCGAGGCTGATTTTGTGCTTCTCCGATGAGGCCGCCGCCAAGCCCTTCCGGAGCGGTCGAGCTTGGGCGGCTGCCGCACTGCGCGACCAGCGCATCGAGGTCTTCGTCGCCGAGCTGCCGGAGCAAGTGCGCGCCGACATTCTCGAGGCACAGCGTCGTCAGTACCGTTGATCTTCTGAGAACTAATCATTTCGCCGTGACAACTGCGGTATCATGGAATTTACAATCAACTGCAACCGCGCGGCATCTGTACCATTGGTGGTAACAGACCAGCAAACATGTACGTCGGCACGTTGCATTGCGAGCAGACCCCAATCAGCTGCTGGCCGAGGATTTCTACGCTGGACTTCCTTCAGTCGCTCAGTCAGCCACACCGGGTCGGCGAGGGCACGGTCGAGTATCGCTTCGCCGAGCCCGGTGGCAAACGCTTTACTTCTCATGTGTAAGTCAAGTCGCCCGCGGAGTCCCTGACCGCCGCGTTGCCCAGCTGTACCGACATAGATGACCGGACCGTCAAGACCCTCCGAAGCGATGTACACGCCCGGCTGCGTGGGGGCTACCTTGCTGGCGACAGCTAGTGGGACCCAGGCAGACCACCCTGACAGCTCCCACACCGGCTCCGGGATGTACGCGTTCACCGATCTAGTCTTCACCACGGCTCACTCGGCTGTGAGAAGACCATGACAGTGACACAGTGCTACACTGCCGGGACGCTGAGTGTGCAACTGTCGGCGTGTGGCCTCGTGACTGCCAGATGAAGCGCTGCTGTGGATGCTCGCGTGACGAGTAGCTAGGATCGAGCGGGAGCTGACGGCGACTGGAAGCGGGAGTGATGACGGCGCAACACGCAGGTGGTTCGGTCAGCTGTCGCCGAAGTATGCGTGTATCTAGGCAGATGGCTCCTGTGAAGCTGCTGCTGTCGTGCCACTGAACATCAGATGCTGCAATGCGATCCCGATAGTGAAACAAGGATACGATGCCGACTCCTGGAATGAACGAGCTTACTTTCGTTGCCCGTCTTGGAGCGGTTACGGCCCTGCGAGCAGACCATAGGAAGCAAGCAGGAAAACCTTCGGTCATCGCCCGTGGTGACGTCGAAGAACGGCAAGTCGATTCTCAGGGGCGTGTTCGCCGATGCGACATTCGTCTCAGTAGTCCGACTGGGCGTAAGTTGGCTAGCGGCGAAATGAAGCGTCCTGAGCATGCCGAAGGTCGCGACCCGCGCAATCCGAATCTAGTCGATGATGCGCGGCGTAAGGCGCTCGCGCGGGGCCTTCCTTACTATTTTACGTGCAATATGGCGGAAGTCGTCCTATTTTCCGTATCTGCCCACCCGAGGGCTGACGACCGTGAAGAGGTATCGTATCAGTTGGCCCCGATCTCGCATTCGCGTGAGGTCGAGCCATACTGGGACCAGATAGCTGAAAATTGGAACAAATTTCTTGATGACCTCGAGGCCCGTCTTTCTGCGGTCAAGCGGACTCGACCCAGTGTTACCAACGCTGATGTCATATCGCTACGTGACAGCATTTATGAAGTAGCGGACGAAGCTATTGATCGCGCCGTTTCACACCTCTCCGATTTGCCGGATAAGCTTGATGAGATTCGTGACGAGGTCGCAAATACCTTTGGTCTTAGCACTGCCCTTAGGCCCGAGTATCCTGCGCAGTTCAGGAGTGAACTTCTACAGATTCTTCGGTTCGGAATATTCGTTGCAGCCCAGAAGATCATCCTCTACCGAGTTCTTGAAGATGCTGGACCAAGGCATCGTGAGTCGTTCACGCTAGACAGTCTTGAAGTACCGAAACGCTCGAGCGATCCGCTCGCAGTGCGGGAGGCGCTGGCTAGAGCATCTGCGCATGCAATTGCGCGTTCGGGTGACTATGAGACCGCTTTTCTTCCCAATCCTGTAATTGATACCGTATTTATTTCGCCGGAAGGCGCGGAAGAGATCCAGAACTGTCAGGTAGGAGAGGTCTGGAACAGGCTTGTCTCCAGGGTTTACGACGCCTCTTGGGTTGCGATTTCTCAAAACTTGGTTGGGCTACTGTATGAGGTAATTGTCGATGATGAGTTTCGTCACGAGTTGGGTCAGTTTTACACCCGCGAAGACGTCGTCGATATCTTGGTCGCCTTTTCTGTCCGGAGCTCTACGGATGTCGTAATCGACCCATCTGCAGGCGGCGGCAGCTTTCTCAGGGCGGCTTACTATCGTAAGCGTGATCTTGGCGCCAACCATGACGAAGCGCTCTCTGACACATGGGGGGCAGAGATCACAGCGTTCGCGGCGGAGCTTAGTACGATATCACTGGCCACTGCCGATACATCTGAGCCGGCTGCGTATCCCAGGGTGATGTTGAAAGACTTCTTTGATGTGCGCCCCGGAAAATCCACAGACCTAGAGATACCTGGCGTTCCTGGCAAACTCGCAATACCGGCGGAATTTGATGCCGTGATTGGGAATCCGCCATACATTTCGTACCGGCGTCAAACCAATCAAGAGCGTATGATAAGTGCGCTCGTGCGCATGCCTCAGGAGATCAAGCTTCCCAAGTTCTCCGGCAAAAGCGACGCCTACGCGTGGTTCATCGTGTATGCCACCGGATTTCTGAGGGAGGGTGGTCGGCTCGGCTTCGTGGTCTCGTCGGCTGTTCTGTTTTCCGACTATGGCATTCCATTGATCCGCTTTATGAGTAAGCACTACAGGATTCGCGCGGTTGTCGATTCGATGGTTGAGCGCTGGTTTCCAGACGCGGACACCAATACGGTTCTCCTGATGTTGGAACGGTGCAGCGATGAAGATGCTCGAATCAATAATGAAATCCGATTCGTGCGACTTCGCAAACCGTTGGTTCAACTGCTTGACGAGCCGAGTAGCCGCCAGCGGCGCCAGTCGGTTGAGGATTTAGTTGACACCATTCTTGGTTCTTTGCACGGCGAGGCAGACCCTCGTTTGGTCGTCAATGTCGTGCGACAGGGCGAAGATGGTGGCATGAGCTTTATTCCATCGGATGCGTATGATGGCGTGGACGCGGAGGAGGAAGAGTGACTGGAAATGTATCCTCCAGACTGGCAGCGCTTGAAACGCGCCACGCGTATCGACGAGTAGGTCGGACGTCGGTTCGATGGGGACAGCTTCTGCGCGAAAAGCCTGACGTTAGAACTTTGCTTGACCGTGCTCAAGCTTCCGGAATGCTCGTGCCCTTGCATTCAGTTTCACGTGTCAAGGGTGGGGTTGTAACAAGGGCAAATGCTTACTTTATTGTGCGTGAGCTGCCGTTCGATCAGGTGCCACGACGGTTCAACTTGACGCGGAATGACTGGCATCAGGTGCGGGTCGTAATGGACGGGAAGTCAACTCCTTTCCGAATTGAGTTGGAGTATCTTCATCCTCTGGTCAAGGGACCGGAAATGCTGAGGTCTCCCTATGAAATCGAGGAGTCGGATCAGAGACTGTTTGTCGTCAATGAAAGTGTTGACGAGCTTCGTTTGAAGCGAGCGAACGGTGCGTTGGCGTATCTTCGGCGAGGCGAGACCGTTTCGTACAATGTGTCAGAGGATTCCCTCAAGGGAGGGATTCCTGCAAAACGGTCAAATATCCGGATTCGGAAGCCATACTGGTACAGCCTTGGAATTCCACCTTCCGCTCCTCGCCGTATTGTTGTGCCTGAGCACATTGGTCGGCGTTACATTGCGTCCGTCTTGGAGCAAGAAGAGGCGGTGGTGATTGACAAATTATACTTGGTTGATCCAGTAAATGTCGAGTACGTCGACGTGCTGCTGATGAGCCTGAACTCAGCGCTGACTTGGTATCAGTTGGAGCTTCGCGGCAGGACGCAGCTCGGTCAGGGCGTGCTTGAGGTTAAGATTCCAGATTGGGAAGGGTTGCTTGTCTTAAACCCCGAAAAGATTCATGGTGATCAGCTGTCCGAGCTTTCGGCTGCTTTCGCACCTATAAGCACGGAGCAGTCTATAGATAGTCTCGAGTCGCTCGCCGACGCCGCTCGAGTGACCTTTGAAGAGATTGTCATGAAACTGATTGGCTCGAGCAAGCCGTCTCGAGATCGGTTGACTATTGAACGTGCCTTGCGGGCGGCTGCAGCCGAACGATCCGAGCGGCGCGAGTCTGTGTCCGAAGAGAAGATTGCGCGCACGAAGACTATCAGGGGTGGAGCAAACGTCGATGCCTACGCCGCCCGTATTGCCGCTCGCATAAGTCCATTCCCTGATCCGCGCCGGTTTGTTCCCACTGGCGCCATGGCGGCAACCATCTTGGTTGATGGGCCTCTTGATGGACAAATTACAGTTGGCGATGACTTGTTCACTAGCACGCAGGTTTTTAGCGGCAAGAGGGTCGTTGCTACGGCGGACGATCCCAGTGGTGCAGTCTTCATTCGCGGTGCCTTGCTGCAGGATCCTGACCTGAAGGAGATTTCTGTCCCGGTTGGTAATGTTATTGAAAATGTCATTGATGAATGGCGTCGGGAATGCCGCGATTGGCATATTAAATTTGAACAAGCCGCGGAGGAGGTCATGAAGGCGATCACTGATATTCGTCTTCGTGGAGAGATTGTTGAGCGAGCGTTGACTCTTCTTCATGCACATTAGCTATGGGTGAGGTGGTGTTTTGCTGGGACTACCTGTGTAAGTGATCGGCTTGACATTTGGAGTTCGTGTTGGCTGATCGATTTGTTTAGCCATTCTATATTGTCTAAGGTTGCTACAGGGTCAGGCTGGCTCTTACTGTGCCCGCCCTTGGGTATCCCGTATCGGTACACCGCGTTCCAAGAGGCGCGCTTTGACCGTATTGGCTGTCGTGTCTAGTTGGTGCCGATTCAGGTGAGCCACCAGCCGGCCGCATAGAGGTGCGCTGCCTTATCGACCTGCTCCGCGGTCAATCGTCCTCGGACTTGTACGCCGGTGCGGTGCAAGATGCCACTTAACGGTCTTCCGATTGATCATGAATCGCTCGGCGGGGTTGTACACGGGGCGGCGGCCTCGTAGGACTCGATCAGCAGGTCGACCGGCCGATCGCTAAGCTGCCTTGCGCGTTGCCGCTTAGGCTGGTCGGGTGGGGATGACTGTATCGGGCAACCGCCGGACCAGCGCTTCAAGTGCCCTGACCTGCACGCTCGTGTCGTAGTGGGTTTCCCGGAGGTCCACTTCTTAAGTTTTCACGCGTAGACGCGCCAGCGAGCGTCTTCGGTACAGGTCTTGGAGTCGGCTACTGCCTTGTCCCATCGGGCTTGCAGACCTTCAAGGAGGCGTTGCTCGACTGCAGCGGCGACGTGTGAGTAGGTCTCTTGGACTTTGTCTTGGAGGACGTGGCCGAGGCGGAGGGCTTGGGCGATTTCGGGGATGCCGTCGTCGATCATCCAGGTTTTGTGGCTGTGGCGGAGGCCGTGGAAGGTGAGGCCTGGCTTTACTGGTTGGAGGCGGATGGCCGGGTTGGCGATGTGGAGGTTGCCGTCGGCGGCGGGGCGGAAGGCGCGGCGGGAGAAGTTGCTGCGTCGGTGCCATTCGAGGTTCGGGGTGACGAAGACCTGCTGGTGGTTGTGGGTAGTCAGGTGCCAGCGCAACAACCGGACGAGGAACGGGGGCAGGCTGATGGTGCGTTCGGACTCGTCGGTTTTGAGGTGGCCAAGGTAGAGCGGCCCGCTGCAAGGTTCGTGGAGGGCGCCAATGTCAGGATCGAGGTAGATGGAGCCCGTGTCGTCGTCGTAAAGGTGGACGTTGCTGCGGTCCAGCCCGGTGAGCTCGCCCCAGCGGGCTCCGGTCCACCCGCCGGTGATGACGAGGACCGCTCCGCACGCCCCGTATTTGAGGGCGACCTGGTCGGCGACGTGGAGTACCTCGGCTGGCTCGCCCCAGATCTTGCGCGGGGTGCGCTGAGTGCGACGACGACGTCCGCGGCGGCGAGCGACGAGGGGGTTGGCGGCGACCAGCTTCTCCGGTACGGCGTCGGAGAGCAGGAGCGAGAAGCACTTGATGATGCTGTCGACCGTCGTCTTGGCCAGCCCGGAAGCGCGGAGCTTCTTCTCCCAGGTGCGGATGCCGAGGTTGGTGAGTTCGCCGAAGCCGGCGGTGCCCCAGCGGGGAAGAATATGGACTTTGAGGAAGCTGCGGTAGTTCTCTTCAGTGCGTTGGTCGATGTCGAGGGAGTCGAGCCAGGCAGGAGCGAATTCGGCCACAGTTGTACGGCCGTCTTCCGGGTCGATCCAGGTTCCGGCGCGTTGCTCGTGGAGCATCGTGCTGATGTGGTCCTCGGCGGCGGTGGCGTCGGCGAAGCCGGAGATGGCGCCTTTGGTGCCGTCGGCGCGGCGGTAGCGGACTCGCCAGGTGTCGTCGCCGGCGGGTTCGGTCCAGGGCACGGTGATCTCCTGCGCTGTGGTGAGGGGGTCGCGTGGTGGTGCGTGTCCAGGACCGCTCCATAGGCGACAGAGAGGAAGCGTGTTCGGCGAAGAACCTCGTCGTGGTACCGGAACGGGTGTCAGCGACGGGTGCGACGTCGGCGTCCGGGGCGGCTGGTCTGGTCGCGGTTGCGCGGTCCGCGGTGGCCGGCGGCGACTATGGTGCGGAGGTCGTCTTCGGTGAATCGCAGGTGCTTGCCGACATAGGTGCAGGGAATGAGGCGCTGGCCGGCTTTGCGGCGGAGCCAGGACTCGCCGACAGTCAGCCGCTCGGCCGCGGCTGCCGGCGTGTAGAGAAGTCGGCTCGCTTCGTCGGTGGAGGAGTTGGCGGGCGGGGAGTGGCTCGGTAGCTCGAGCGCTACGGGGTCGGATTGCCGCAGGGCTTCATCGTCGGTCTGCATGGCTGCCTCGCAGTGAGCGACGGGTCGTGGTCGCTGCTAACTCCGTCCAGCCGCATCGGAGGAGACAGGACTGCGGTGATGGGCGGCGAACCGCTTCGTGACGAGACTCGGCGACAGAGCTGAGCTTGCCGCCGGTGGCACGTCGGTGCGCGCAAAGTACCTTTGGCGTCCACCTGTCCGGGGGACGCTGCTGGGGCACTTTTCGTGACCCCATTTCGCCGCCTTCGGGCCGGTGCCCCAGTTTTGCCCCAGCTACTAGCCGGTAGCTGAACTTCTTCTTGACGAAACTCAAGATCCGGTACAACGAAAAAACCGCCCGACCTGGATCTTCTGATCCGGTGGGCGGTGTTTCGTCACTGTGGAGCTAAGGGGACTCGAACCCCTGACCCCCTCACTGCCAGTGAGGTGCGCTACCAGCTGCGCCATAGCCCCGAGGCGAAGGTGAACTCCGCATCTCGTATGTGAGTACCGTACACGACCCCCGACAGGACCCGACCACGGGGGTCCCCACATCCACCCCAGCCCGCTGACCTGCAGTTTCACACCTTATTTTTAGTCGTGTATTGACTCCCGGTGTGGCCGCCGTTACATTTTGCGCGGTTGTGACGCCGAGGTCCCCGCCCGTTACGCCGCGTCTACCCAGACCGGGCACGCCTCTGTCGTTTCCTGCTCGATGGACGCCGCGGACGCGGTGGAGGAGGTTTCGCATGAAGAGGGTGACGACGCTGCTCGGTGCGGCGTTGGTCCTGGTCGGGAGCGCGGTGGTCGCCAGACCGGCCGATGCTGCCATCACCCCCGACGGCTGGTACACCGTGACCGCCGCCAACAGCGGGAAGTGCGTGGACGCGCGGGCCGCCGGTACCGGCAATGGGACCGTCGTCCAGCAGTACTCCTGCAACCAGACCACCTCGCAGCAGTGGCAGTTCCAGTCGACCGGGGACGGCTACTTCCGGGTCAACGCCCGCACCAACCCGGCCGCCGCCTGGGATGTCACGGATGTCTCCACCGCCGATGGGGGGCTCGTCCAGCTGTGGTCCTATTCGAACGGGGCCAACCAGCAGTGGCAGGCCGTCGACGAAGGCAACGGCCGGTACCACTTCGTCAGCCGCAACAGCGGCAAGTGCCTCGACGTCCCCGGTGCTTCGACCGCCGACTCCGTCCAGCTCCAGCAGTACGCCTGCAACGGCACCGCCGCGCAGTCCTTCATGCTGGCCCCCGTGAACACCAGCCAGCCGGGCCAGCCGGACTTCGGGCCGAACGTCGTGATCTTCGACCCGTCGATGCCGGCCTCGACCATCCAGAGCCGGCTGAACAGCATCTTCAGCCAGCAGGAACGCAATCAGTTCGGCAGCCAGCGCTACGCCGTGATGTTCAAGCCGGGCACCTACGCCAACGACGTCAACGTCGGCTTCTACACGCAGGTCCTCGGTCTCGGGCTGAGCCCGGACGCGGTCACCGTCAACGGCGCCGTGCACGTCGAGGCCGACTGGTTCCCGCCGCAGAACGCCACCCAGAACTTCTGGCGGGGCGCGGAAAACCTGTCCGTGACGCCGTCCGGCGGCGCCGACCGGTGGGCGGTCAGCCAGGCCGCGCCGTACCGCCGCATGCACGTCCGCGGTGACCTGCAGCTCGACGACGGCGGCTGGGCCAGCGGCGGCTGGATCTCCGACACCAAGATCGACGGCCAGGTCCGCTCCGGTTCGCAGCAGCAGTGGATCTCCCGCAACTCGCAGTTCGGCAGCTGGAACGGCTCGAACTGGAACATGGTCTTCGCGGGCGTCCAGGGCGCTCCGGCCAACACCTTCCCGACTCCGCCGTACACGACGGTCGCCCAGACGCCCGTCACGCGCGAGAAGCCGTTCCTCTACATCGACGGCGCGGGCAGGTACCAGGTGTTCGTGCCGAGCGTGAAGACGAACGCGTCCGGCACGAGCTGGGCGAACGGCGCCGCGCCGGGCACGTCGATCTCGATCGACCAGTTCTACATCGCCAAGCCCGGCGCCACCGCGGCCGACATGAACGCCGCGCTCGCCGCCGGCAAGAACCTGCTGGTCACGCCCGGGGTCTACCACCTGAACCAGACACTGCGCGTCACCCGGCCGGACACCGTCGTGCTCGGGCTCGGCATCGCCACGCTGGTCCCGGACAACGGCATCACCGCGATGACCGTGGACGACGTCGACGGCGTGAAGCTCGCCGGCCTGCTGATCGACGCCGGGACGACGAACTCGGCCACGCTCATGCAGGTCGGCCCGGCCGGCTCGAGCGCGAACCACGCGGCCGACCCGACGTCGCTGCACGACGTGTTCTTCCGGATCGGCGGCGCCGCCGTCGGCAAGGCGACGAACAGCCTGGTCGTCAACAGCAGCAACGTGATCGGCGACCACATGTGGATCTGGCGCGCCGACCACGCCGACCGCAACGAGTACGTCGGCTGGACCACCAACACCGCCGACACCGGGCTCATCGTCAACGGCGACGACGTGACGATGTACGGCCTGTTCGTCGAGCACTACCAGAAGACGCAGGTCGTCTGGAACGGCAACGGCGGCCGGACGTACTTCTTCCAGAACGAGATGCCCTACGACGTGCCGGACCAGGCGAGCTGGATGAACGGGTCCACGCCGGGCTTCTCCGCCTACAAGGTGAGCCCGGGCGTCACCAGTCACGAAGCGTGGGGCCTGGGCAGCTACTGCTACTTCAGCACCAACCCGTCCGTGGCCAGCGCGCACGCGTACGAGGCGCCGAACACGGCGGGGGTCCGGTTCTTCGACATGGTGACCGTGTCGCTCAACTACCAGGGCACGATCACGCACGTGATCAACAACACCGGTCCGGCGACGCCGTCCGGCACCAAGGCCGTCAACCTGGTGAGTTACCCCTGAGCAACCGGCGTGCGCCGTGGTGGCGGCCGCGGCGCACGCCGGTCCTGGGTGGATCGCCCGAACGGGGTGTTCGAAGAGCCGGACGGGGGTAATCGTCGCGATACTGAGGGTCCCCAACCGATCCGGGAGCGGCAGATGACCTCGTTCGCAGCGTTCTCCGTCGTCGAACCGCGCAAAGCCTGGCCGCTGGTGGCCGTCCGCGGTGCGTTCGCCGTGCTCTTCGGGCTCTTCGCGCTGATCTGGCCGGGCGCCACCGTGCTCGTCCTGGCGATCCTCTACGGCGTGTACGCGATCATCGACGGCGTCGGCGGCCTCATGCAGGCCTTCCGCCCGGGCGACACCGGGCACCGGGTGGCTTACGGCGTCCTCGGCGTGCTCGGCGTCGTCGCCGGGATCCTCGTCCTGGTCTGGCCCGGCATCACCGTTCTCCTGCTCGCCCTGCTGGTCGGGTTCTGGGCGATCATCACCGGCGTCGCCGAGATCGCCGCGGCGATCCGCCTGCGCAAGCAGATCCGGGGCGAGGCCTTCCTCATCCTGGCCGGCGCGATCTCCGTGCTCGCCGGGATCCTCATCGTGATCAACCCGATCGCCGGCGCGTACGGCATCGCGCTCCTCGTCGGCATCTACGCGCTGATCTACGGGATCGTGCTCCTGGTTCTGGCGTTCCGGCTCCGGAAACTCGCCGGCTGAGTAGCGTCGCGGGGGTGTCGACCCGCGAACTGGTGGTGCTGGGCACCGCGAGCCAGGTGCCCACGCGCCTGCGCAACCAGAACGGCTACCTCCTGCGCTGGGACGGCGAGGGCATCCTCTTCGACCCCGGCGAAGGCACCCAGCGCCAGATGCTCCGGGCGGGCGTGGCCGCCACCGACATCACGCGGATCTGCGTCACGCACTTCCACGGCGACCACAGCCTCGGCCTGCCCGGGGTGATCCAGCGGCTGTCCCTCGACAAGGTCCGGCACCCCGTCCACGCCCACTTCCCGGCGTCCGGCGCGCACTACTTCGAACGCCTGCGCCACGCGACGTCGTTCTACGAGCAGGCCGACCTGCGCGAACTCCCGATCGCCGCGGACGGCCCGATCGCCACCGGGAAGTTCACCCTGGAGGCGCGTCGCCTGAGCCACCCCGTCGAAGCGTTCGGCTACCGCCTGACCGAGCCCGACGGCCGCACCATGCTGCCCGGGAAGCTGGCGGAACACGGCATCGCGGGCCCCGACATCGCCCGGCTCCAGCGCGAAGGCCACCTGAACGGCGTGGCGCTGACCGACGTCAGCACGCCCCGGCCCGGCCAGCGGTTCGCGTTCGTGATGGACACCCGGCTCTGCGACGGCGTCTACGCGCTCGCCGAGAACGCCGACACGCTCGTGATCGAGTCGACCTTCCTCGCCGAGGACACCCACCTCGCCCGTGACTTCGGGCACCTGACCGCGCAGCAGGCCGCGCGCGTCGCCGCCGAGTCCGGGGTCCGGCAACTCGTGCTGACCCACTTCTCGCAGCGCTACCCCGAGCCGGAGCGGTTCCTGGCCGAAGCGGAAGCCGAGTTCGACGGCGAGATCGTCGTGGCCGCGGACCTGGAGCGGGTCCAGGTGCCGAAACGGCGGTCCTCCCCAGCCGACCGCGGGGCGCCGTAGGCTGCAAGGCGTGAGCCAGCCGATCCTGATGACCGTCGACGACGATCCCGCCGTGTCCCGCTCGGTCGCCCGTGACCTGCGGCGCCGCTACGGCAAGGACTACCGCGTCATCCGCGCCGACTCCGGCCCGGACGCCCTCGACGCGCTGCGCGAGATCAAGCTGCGCGGCGACGCCGTCGCGGCCATCCTCGCCGACTACCGGATGCCGCAGATGGACGGGATCGCCTTCCTCGAGAAGGCGATGGACCTGTTCCCGCACGCCCGCCGCGCCCTGCTGACCGCCTACGCCGACACCGACGCCGCGATCCAGGCGATCAACGTCGTCGACGTCGACCACTACCTGCTCAAGCCGTGGGACCCGCCGGAGGAGAAGCTCTACCCGGTGATCGACGCGCTGGTCGAGACGTGGCGCGCGGTCGGCGACAAGCCGGTCGAAGAGGTCAAGCTGATCGGCCACCGGTACAGCTCGCCGTCGTTCCACCTGCGGGACTTCCTCGCGCGCAACGCCGTCCCGTACCGCTGGTACTCGGTCGAGGACGACGAAGGCGGCCGGATCCTGCAGGCCGCCGACGCCAGCCGGGACGACATCCCGGTGGTCGTCACGCCGGACGGCACCGTCCTCAAGAACCCGACCGGCGGCGAGATCGCCGACGCGGTCGGCTTGTCGACCCGCCCGGCCCAGGAGTTCTACGACCTCGTCGTGATCGGCGGCGGACCCGCGGGGCTCGGCGCCGCCGTCTACGGGGCGTCCGAGGGCCTGCGGACCGTGCTCGTCGAGAAGAAAGCGACCGGCGGCCAGGCCGGCACCAGCTCGCGCATCGAGAACTACCTCGGCTTCCCCGACGGCGTCTCCGGCGCGCAGCTGACCGACCGGGCGCGGCGCCAGGCGCAGAAGTTCGGCGCCGAGGTGCTGACCGCCCGCGACGTCGTGGGCCTGGAAGCGCGCGGTTCGCAGCGGGTGATCACGTTCGGCGACGGCAGCGAGATCGCCGCGCATTCGGTGATCCTCGCCAGCGGCGTCACCTACCGGGCACTGGAGGCCGACGGCATCGAGGAGCTCACCGGCCGCGGCGTCTACTACGGCTCGGCCGCGACCGAGGCACCCGAGTGCAAGGGCGAGCACGTCTACATCGTCGGCGGCGCCAACTCGGCGGGCCAGGCCGCGGTGTTCTTCTCCCGGCACGCCAGCGACGTCACGATCCTGGTGCGCGGCGCCTCGCTGGAGGCGTCGATGTCGCACTACCTGATCGAGCAGATCGCCGGCATCGAGAACATCCACGTCCGCACGCACACCACGGTCAAGCAGGCCCACGGCGACGGCCACCTGGAGCGACTGACGCTGTGCGAGAACGGCGTCACCGAGGTCGTCGACTCCGGCCACCTGTTCATCTTCATCGGCGCGGCGCCCCGCACCGACTGGCTCGGCGAAGCGATCCACCGCGACGACCACGGCTTCGTCCGCACCGGCCCGGACCTGCTGACCGCCGGCCAGCGCCCACCCGGCTGGCCCCTCGACCGTGATCCGCACTACCTCGAGTCGTCCATCCCCGGCGTGTTCGTGGCCGGCGACGTGCGATCCCAGTCGGTCAAGCGGGTGGCCTCCGCGGTCGGCGAAGGCGCGATGGCCGTGACGCTGGTACACCGGTACCTGGAGGAACATTGACGTCCTCCCCGCAGTCAGCCGACCGGGGGATTCCGGCTGCCGGCCGCGGGGACCGGTCGCCGAGGTTCGCGGTTCACCGGCCGGACCGCTGTCCCGCCTCCCCGCGCAGCCACCGCCCGTCCGGCGGCGATGTTCCGGGCCGCGTTCACGTCGGCGTTGTCGTGGTGCCCGCACGCGACGCACCGGAACACCGCTTGGCTCTCGCGGGATTCCGGCGCCACGTGCCCGCAGGCCGAACAGCGCTGCGACGTGAACGCGGCGGGGACCTTCTCGACCCGGCCAGGCGCCTTGTCCGCCAGGCGCGAGACGAGCAAACCCCATCCTTGGGCCAGGATCGCCCGGTTCAGACCGGATTTCTGGCGCACCCGCCGTCCCGGCGAGCCGACATTGCCCCTCGCCGACCTGGTCATGTCGGTGATGCGCAGGTCTTCGACCCGGATCAGGTCGAATTCGCGGGCGAGCCGCGTCGTCACCTTCTCCACCCAGTCCTTCCGGCGGGCGGACTCACGAGCCGTGAGCCGAGCGACCGCACGCACCAGCCGGGCGCGCCGGTGCGATCCACGGGCGGCCCGGGCGAGCCGCCGCCGCAACCGGCGAGCGCGTGCCCGCTCCACGCGGGACAGGCCGGGGCAGCGCAGGAGCTCGCCGGTCGACAACGCGGCGGACACCGCCACACCGCGGTCGATGCCGATCACCCCGCCATCGCCGGGCGCCGGAATCGCCGCGGGAACGGCGGCGAACGCGATGTGCCATCGGCCGGTGCCGTCGCGGGTGACCCGGTAGGACTTGGCCGCCGCGGGCGGGCGCCGCGACCAGTGGAAGCGGACCCAGCCCACCTTGGGAATCCACGCCGCACCCCGGCGCCGGTTGAGCTTGCGCACGTGTTCGGGCCGGACGGCAACCTGCCGGAAACCCTGGTGGACCGCCGCGCGGCGCCATGTCGGCTTGCCGTGCGTGCCGCCGAAGAAGTTCCGCACGGCTTGGGCGAAGTCGCGCAGCGCTTGCTGCTGCACGGTGACCGAGCCCTCGCGCAACCAAGGGTGTTCGGCGCGGATCTCGGTCAGCTGCCGTGCCTGGTCGACGTAACCTGGAGGGAGCGGCCGTCCGGGCCGCCAGTGGGAGTGCTGCTCCACGGCGAGGTTCCAGACGAACCGAGCGTGGGCGCAGTGGACGAGCAGCCGGGCCTCCTGTTCGGCTGTGGGTGTCAGGCGAAAGCGGGACATGCGGCGAACGTAGCCCCGACCACCGACAAAACAGGGGTGCAGGAATGAGCGCACTGCCGCGGGAAGAGCTTCGCGGGCTCTTCCTGTTCGAACACCTTTCCGAAGAACAGCTCGACTGGGTGGCCGCCAACGCCGTGCTCGAGGAGTACGACGGCGACTCCACCGTCATCAGCGAAGGCGGCGAAGCGACCTGCTTCTACGTCCTCCTGAACGGCGCCATCCGGATGACCCGCCTGGTCAGCGGCACCGAGGTCGAGACCAACCGGTCCGACCAGCGCGGTGCCTACTTCGGCGCGACGCAGTTCTTCGTCCACCAGGAGGCCGAGCACACGTACGGCGCCACCGTGCGCGCGCTGTCCGACGTCACGCTGCTCGCGCTGCCGTCGAAGGAGTTCTCCGTCGAGTTCCGCAAGTGGTTCCCGATGGCGACGCACCTCCTCGAAGGCATGTACCTCGGCTGGCGCAACAGCGACACCGTGATCGGCTCGCGCCGCCGCCTGCTCGCCCTCGGCGAGCTGTCCGCGGGGCTGACGCACGAGCTGAACAACCCCGCGGCCGCGGCCGTCCGAGCCACCGCGTCCCTGCGCGAGCGCGTCGCCGGCATGCGGCACAAGCTGGCCTTCCTGGCGAAGAAGGACATCGACCCGGAGCTGCTCTACCAGCTCATCGACGTCCAGGAACGCCTGGTCAAGCAGGTCGCGCAGGCGCCGAAGCTGACCGCGATGCAGCAGGCCGACCGCGAGGACGAGATCACCGGCTGGTTCGACGACCGCGGCATCGACGGCGGCTGGGACCTCGCCGACATCTACGTCCGCGCCGGGCTTACCACGTCCGACCTGGACCACGTGCTGGAGCAGGTCGGCGACACCTTCATCGACGGCGCCGTCCGCTGGCTCGCCTACGCCCTCGAGACCGAGATGCTGATGGGCGAGATCGAGGACTCGACCACGCGCATCTCGGCGCTGGTCGGCAAGGCCAAGCAGTACTCCCAGATGGACCGGGCGCCGCACCAGTGGGTCGACGTCCACGACGGCCTCGACTCCACGCTGGTCATGCTGTCGGGCAAGATCGGCGGCCTCCGCGTCGTCAAGGAGTACGACCGCAGCCTGCCGAAGATCCCCGCGTACCCGGGCGAGCTGAACCAGGTCTGGACGAACATCATCGACAACGCCATCGGCGCGATGAAGGGCGAGGGCACGCTCATCCTGCGCACCTGGGGCCAGAACGAGCAGATCCGCGTCGAGATCGGCGACACCGGCCCGGGCATCCCCGCCGACATCAAGCCGCGGATCTTCGAGCCGTTCTTCACCACGAAGCCGGTCGGCGAAGGCACCGGGCTCGGCCTGGACATCTCGTGGAAGATCGTCGTCGAACGGCACCAGGGCGACCTGCGCGTCGAGTCGGAGCCCGGGAACACGCGGTTCGAGGTCTGCCTGCCGACGGTCGAGCAGGCTTCGCTCTGATGGCGTCCGTCCCGACGGTCACGACCGAGCTCGGGGCGCTGGTGGGGCTGGCGGGTGACGGCGTCCGCGTCTGGCGCGGGATCCCGTACGCCCGCCCGCCGGTCGGCGAGCTGCGGTGGCGGGCGCCGCGGCCGCCCGCGCTGTCCGGCGGCGTGCACGTCGCGACGGAGTACGGGCCGCACGCGATGCAGGCGCCGGACCCGCTGAACCCGTCGTCGGTGTGCGACGAGGACTGCCTGTACCTCAACGTCTGCACGCCGGAAGGGCCCGCGCCCGACGGCGGCTGGCCCGTTTTGTTCTGGCTGCACGGCGGTGGTTATCGCGTCGGCCACGGCGAGCAGCTGGGCGACGGCGAGGAGTTCGCGCGCGCCGGGATCGTCGTGGTCACGATCAACTACCGGCTCGGCTCGCTCGGCTTCCTGCACCTCGCCGGGATCTTCGGCGAGTCCGAAGCGGACGCCGGCGTGTGCGGCCTGCTCGATCAGATCGAAGCGCTCAAGTGGGTGCGCCGCAACGTTTCCGCGTTCGGCGGCGATCCGGCGCGGATCACCGTCTACGGCGTTTCGGCGGGCGCGAAGAGCCTCGGGAACCTGATGGGCAGCCCGCTGAGCGCGGGGTTGTTCGCCCAGGGCATCAGCAGCAGCGGCGGCGCGGATCACGTGGCGACGCCGGAAGCCGGCACCGCGCTGGCCCGGCGGCTCCTCGACGAGGTCGGCTGCCACGACGTGGACGCGTTGCGCGCGTTGCCCGCCAAGGAGTTCGTCGAGGCGCAGGAACGGATCCTGACCGGGCTGCAGGCCCTCTGGCTCTGGCGCCCGACCCTGCACCCCCGGGTGCTGCCCGAGGTGCCGATCGAGCCGATCCGGCGGGGGAGCGCGGCCGGCGTCCGGCTGCTGATCGGCTGCAACAGCAACGAAGGCAGCACGTACGCCATGATGCTCGGCGACGACGTCGCGACGGCGCCGGCTTCCGGTGTGCTCGAAGGGATCCTTGGCCGGGAAGGCGCTTCGCACCTGCTCGAGACGTACCTCCGCCGCGTCCCCGACCTGAAGGCGGCCAAGATCGCCGCGATGGGCGACGAGCGCTACGGCATCCCTACGCAGCGCCTCGCCGACGCGCAGTCCGTGCACGCGCCCGTTTTCCGCTACCGCATCGACATCGCCGCGCCCGGCGTGCCCGAACAGCTCGACGGCGGCCACGGCACCGAAACGACCATGGCGTGGAAGGTGCCGATGCCGCTGTTCGACCAGGCCATCGCGGTCAACCCGAAGCGCGAGCGCGCCGCGCTGCTCATCCACCGCGCCTGGGTGCGCTTCATCCGGGACGGCGTCGCCGACGCGGACGGCCCCGAATGGCCGTCCTACGGACCCGAGCTGCGCCCGGTGCTCGTTTTCCGGGAAGACACCGATCTGGTGCTCGACCCACGGCCCGACGAGCGAACGGCCTGGGGCGACGCGGAATGGGCGTCCGGGACCTGGTTCCCGGTGACCTGAGACCGTTCCTTCACGCGCTGTTCACTTCGAACCGGCCCGCTCCCGCGTCCAATGAGCGAAGGCCCATCGAGGGGAGTGGCTCGTGAAACGCCGGGTGTCGATCGGACTGGCCGTGGTGCTCGTGCTGGCCGTCGTCGGGGTGATCGTCTGGGGGCGCGACGACGGCACGGCGTCCGGTGCCGTGACCGTGCGCGGGGTGATCGGTTCGGAGAAGCAGGCCTTCTTCGGTGACCAGCGCGTCGTCGACGCCTTCGCGCGGCACGGGCTGAAGGTCGAAGTGGACACCGCGGGTTCGCGGCAGCTCGCGACGACCGTGGACCTCGGGAAGTACGCCTTCGCGTTCCCGTCGTCGTCGCCCGCGGCGCAGAAGATCCAGCGCGACCGCAAGGTGACGACGGTGTACACGCCGTTCCAGTCGCCGATGGCGGTCGCCAGCTTCGAGCCGGTCGTGGCGCTGCTGCGCGCGAACGGCGTGGTGCACAAGGGCGCGGGCGACTACGACGTCCTCGACATCGCGAAGTACCTGGACCTGGCGAAGGCCGGGACGCGCTGGGACCAGCTGCCCGGCAACACCGCCTACCCGGCCCGCAAGAACGTCCTCGTCACGACGACCGACCCGCGCGAGTCGAACTCCGCGGCGATGTACCTGGCGATCGTTTCCTTCGTGGCCAACGGGAACGCCGTCGTCAGCACGCCCGCGCAGGAGGCGGCGGTGCTGCCGTCGGTGGCGAAGCTGTTCCTGGACCAGGGGTACACGCAGAACAGCACCGAAGGGCCGTTCGAGGACTACCTGTCGGCGGGCATGGGGAAGACGCCGCTGGCGCTGATCTACGAGTCGCAGTTCGTCGACCGCGTGCTGCGCGGCGACGGCTCGATCCGGCCGGACATGCGGCTGCTCTACACCGCACCGACCGTGTACTCGAAGCACACGCTGGTGCCGCTGACCCCGGACGGCGACAAGGTCGGGCAGCTCCTGGCCACCGACCCCGAGCTGGGCAGGCTCGCCGCGACCTTCGGCTTCCGCACGACCGACCCGAAGCTGTTCGCCGAGGTCGCCGCGCCGGCGCACGCGCCCGCCGACCTCGTGGACGCCGTCGAACCGCCGTCGTTCGAAACGCTCGAGCGGCTGCTCGACGCCGTCGGCAAGCAGTACTGACATGGACTTCGCGCTCACCCCGCCCGAACCGGTCGCCGCGATCCCCGCCGAGCGCGCCGCCGGGCTCATCACGCTCAGCGAAGACACCCGCGCCGACGTCGCCGCGCGCGCCGACGGGTTCGCGACGCGGCTGGCAGCTCTGGACGTCCGGTCGCCGGAGTTCACCGACCTGCTGGACGAGCTGCTGGCCGTCGGCGAGGCCGACATGCGGGCCGCGGCGGGCGTCGCCGGGACGATGCTGGACCGGTCCCTGCGCAGTGTCGCGTCCCCGCAGGACGGGGTCACGACGAGCCTGACGAGCTTGCGCCGCACGGTCGCCGAGCTGGACCCCGCGAAACTGCCGCTGACCGGCCGGAAGCTGCTGGGGATGTTCCCGGTCGCCGCCGGCGCGAAGCGCGCTCTCGACCGCTATCGCGCGGCGAACGAGCCGGTCAACGCGCTCGTCGTCGACCTGCGCGGCCGCCAGGACGTCCTGCGCCGCGACAACGCCGCGATCAAGGGCGAGCGCGAACGGCTGTGGCAGGTCATGGGGAAGCTCGCCGAGGCGGCCGCCTTCGCCGAAGCCGTCGACGGTGCCGTCGAGCGGCAGGCTTCCGTCTTCGACCTGACGGACCCGCTGCGCGCGCAGGCGTTGCGCGGGGACGTGCTGTACCCGATCCGGCAGCGGCACCAGGACCTGCTCACCCAGCTCGCGGTCGGCGCGCAGGGCTACCTCGCGCTGGACCTGGTGCGCAAGAACAACGACGAGCTGATCCGCGGCGTCGAGCGGGCGGTGTCGACGACCGTGTCGGCGCTGCGGGTCGCGTTGCTGGTCAGCGGCGCGCTGGCGAGCCAGCGGGACGTCCTCGACGAGGTCGCCGCGCTGCGGGCCACCACCGACGGGCTGATCCGCGCCAACACCGAGCTGCTGGACCTGCAGTCCGCGGAGATCCGGAAGGCGGGCAGCGACCCGGCCGTCGCGACCGAGACGATCCGGCAGTCGTTCGACCGGATCTACGCCTCGATCGACGCGATCGACGGGTTCCGCGCCGACGCCGTCCGGTCGATGGCGGCGACCGTCGAGTCGTTGTCCGGGGAGATCCGCCGGGCCGAAGACCACCTGCGCCGTTCGCACGAGGGGGAAGCATGAGGAAGGTACTGGCGCTCGCGGTGAGCGCCTTGGTGCTGGCCGGGTGTTCCGATTCCTCGTCGGCGCCGCTGGGGGAGCCCGAGCCGGGAACCTTGCGGATCCTCGCGGGCAGCGAACTGGCGGACATGCAGCCGGTGCTCGACGAAGCCGCGCAGGCCACCGGGGTGAAGGTCAAGTTCACGTTCACCGGCACTCTCGAAGGAGCCGAGGCGCTGGCGAACGGCGGCGTCGACGGCAAGTACGACGCCGTGTGGTTCTCCTCGAACCGTTACCTGGCAGGCATTCCCGAAGCGGCGAAGCGGCTCGGCAACCAGGTCAAGATCATGAGCTCCCCGGTGGTGCTGGGGCTGGCCGCGCCGGTCGCGCAGCGGCTCGGCTGGACGGGAAAGCCGGTCAGCTGGGGCGAGATCGCCGCGCAGGCCGGGAAGAAGGCGTTCAGCTACGGCATGACGGACCCGTCGGCGTCGAACTCCGGGTTCTCGGCGCTGGTCGGCGTCGCCTCGGCGCTGGCAGGAGCGGGCAACGCGATCGACGCTCGGCAGATCGCCTCGGTGACCCCGCAGCTGACGCAGTTCTTCAGCGCCCAGGCGCTTTCGGCGGGTTCGTCGGGGTGGCTGTCGGACGCCTACATCCGGCGCGCGACCGGCCCGGACCCGGTCGACGGGCTGATCAACTACGAGTCGGTGCTGCTGTCGGCGAACGCGTCCGGGAAGCTGCCCGCGCCGCTGACGCTGGTCTACCCGAGCGACGGCGTCGTCACGGCGGACTACCCGCTTTCCCTGCTGGCTTCCGCCGGTGACGACGCGCGGTCGGCGCACCAGCGGCTGTCGGACTACTTGCGGACGCCCGAGGTCCAGAAGCGGATCATGGAGACCACCCAGCGGCGGCCGGTCGTGCCGGGTGTCGCGCTGGGGTCGCAGTTCGCGGCGCACGATCTCGTCGAGCTGCCGTTCCCGGTGACCCAGCAGGCCGTGGACGCGCTGCTCCAGGCGTACTTCGACAAGATCCGCCGCCCGTCGCGGACGCTGTACGTGCTCGACACCTCGGGGTCGATGAAGGGGGAGCGGATCGAGTCGCTGCGGTCCGCGCTGGCCGGGCTGACCGGGGCGGACAACTCGCTGACCGGGCGCTACCGGCGCTTCCGGAGCCGCGAGGAGGTGGTGATGCTGCCGTTCAACACGCGGCCGTCGGGGGCCACGACGTTCACCGTGCCGGAGCAGGACCCGGCGGCCGAACTGGCGCGCATCAAGACGTTCGCCGACGGCCTGTCGGCGGGTGGCGGGACGGCGATCTACGACAGCCTGTCGGCGGCCTACCGGGAGCTGGAACCGGTGCAGGCGCGCGATCCCGACCGGTTCACCTCCATCGTCCTGATGACCGACGGCGAGAACGCGAACGGCTCGTCACTGGCGGACTTCAAGCTCGCGTTCGGGACGATCCCGCCGCCGGTCAAGCAGGTCCCGGTGTTCACGGTGCTGTTCGGCGAGGGCAGCGGCGACGAGCTGGCCGACGTCGCGGCGATGACCGGCGGGAAGGTGTTCGACGCGCGCGAGACCCAGCTGTCCGACGTGTTCAAGGAGATCCGCGGGTACCAATGATGCTGCGCTACCTGGGCTCGACCAAAAACCTCGCCGGCTGCGTCGGCGGCTTGACCGGCGTCGTGCTGTACCTGACCGGGGTGGTCGGGTGGGTGTGGCCGTTGGTCGTGGTGGCGTTGTACCTGGCGGGGGCGTTGCTCGCGCCGGGGGAGAAGGTGCGGCTGGTCCCGGACACTTCCGCGTCGCTGCGGGCTTCCCTGGAGACGATGGTCGCTTCGGTGACCGCGCAGTCTTCGCGGCTGCCGTCGTCCTCTGTGGACACCGTGCGGCGGATCGCGGAGGTGCTTTCCGACCTGCTGTCCCGTCCGGACCGGCTCGCGGCCGACCCCGATCTGCGGCACGCGGTGGAGCGGCTGGCGGGGACGGACCTGCCGGTGTCGGTGCAGACGTACTTGAACCTCCCGTGGTGGTTCGCGGCCCGGCGGGCGAGCGCGGGGGAGGAACTGGTCGCACAGCTGGGTTTGCTGGAGGCCGAGGCGCACCGGGTGGCCGAGCGGTTCTACGCGGCGGAGATCGACCGGCAGGCGGACCACACCCGGTACCTCCGCGACCGGGACGCCTGATCGGGGTCTCCCGACCGGATTTCCGTTGCCGCGCAACGCATTCCCAGCTCTACCCGTGTGAGTGATGTGTTCGAACGGGCGTTCGAGTACGTTGGCTGCTGTGAGCCACTACCGGCTTACCGCACGCGAGGGAGAGTCATGAACGAGCGCCGAGTTTGGGCAGCGTCAACGTCACGGCGGCCGTGGTCAGCCAGCTCAGCAGGTCGGGCAGCGGGATGCGCGAAAGGCGTTCCGGCCATTCCTCCGCCACGGTGTGCAGCACCAGTTCGTCGTGCCGAGGCTCCACCTTCGTCAGCCTTATGCCCGGCGGGAGTTCCGGCAGGGGAAGCACGATGGGGCGAAAGCGGCGTGGCGGCCGTAGTCGCCGTTGTCCGATGTGGAGGGTCTGCGGCACGAGCACGACGGCGTCGTCGCCCACCTCGGGGCGCAGGGTCAAGTGGCCCCAGAGCGGGCGCTTCGCCCAGTGGATCCGCAGCAGCCCGTTCGCGGCCGGCGCCGCGACGATCCCGGGGCGGGCTTTCGCCACCCGTTCCCGCAGCACGTCGGCGGAAACTGCGATCCGCAGCTCGACGCGGGCGGGCTTGGCGGCGGGCGTGGGCAGTGAACGGAGGCGGACGTCTTCGGCGAGCACGGTGACCCGGCGCAGCGGGATGCTGCCGCCTTCGGGTTCGGGCCAGTCGACGTCTTCGGCGACGATCCGGACGTCGCCGACCCGTCCGGTGGCCAGCCGGAGGCTGCCGGCCGGGTAGTCGAGTTCGGTGAGCGTCAGGCCGACCTCGCGGTCATCGACCTTCGCGGTCAGCCGCCGTCCGACGAGCTGCTCGGTGACGGTCCGCACCAGCGCGGCCGGGGTGACCGGGACGTTCGGCAGCAGCGAACGCCCGGCCGCGGCCAGCCCGGCCAGCTCGGGCCAGGGCGACCAGCCGTCGAACCACCTGCCGTCGCTCATCTCCCCAGTGTCGCCGAAGGACGCTGCGGATGCCGAGGGCGGGTGGCCCGACGGTGGCGCGAAGCGGCGGTCCGCCGCCGGTCACCGGCCGGCGAAGCGGGCGATGATGCCGGTCACGACCAGCCAGAACACCGCGGCCAGGCCGAAGTCGAGGATGACGGCCAGGCTGGGGTTGCTCACCGGGAACAGCCCCGGGAAGAACAAGGCGAGAGGAACCGCCAGTGACTTGATGAAGACGAAGAACGCGTTGCCGGCGTTGGCGCCGGCCAGCACCATGATCATGTAGAGAACTTCGATCCCCGCGAAGATCGCGCCGATCGCCGTGATGACCCGCACGGCCGTGTTCCGTCTGGTGGTGGTTCGCCAAGGAGACATGCCCCGAAAATTCCCGGATCGGGTGACTGATCAAACGCTGCACGGCGCAGATTGCGCCGTTTGGCCGCTCCCGGTTGCTCTCCGCCTCACCCCGGATACGGGTGGTGAGCTAGACGAGCAATGCGGAAGTCGGGTGGCCTGCTGATCATCGTCGGCCCCATCGAGGGCGTCGACGTCCGCGTCGCCCAACGCCTCCTGGCAACACAGCTAGGTCCGGCCGAGCGCGTCGCCGAGAAGCCGGGCCACGGCCCAGTCCTGCACGGCGAGACCAACGGACTTGAACACCGTCCGCCCGCGCACCACCGGGGGCTCGCGCAGCGCGTGCCCCAGTTCGAGCAGCTCCTCACGGTGAAGCAGCCCGGCATCCACCGCGTGGATCACCTCACCGGCTTCTTCGAGAGCGGCCTCGACCTGATCCACCACCACGCACCCCGCCGTGGCGAGCAATTCCGCGGGAAGTTCCCGCATGGACGGAAGATACGACCCGATCGCGTTGACGTGAACCCGTTCGGGCAAGGCGTCGGCAGCGAAGAGAGGAGTACTCGACGAAGTAGCACAGCAAACGATCTCCGCATCGGAAACCGCGTCTTCCGCGCTCGCGGCGACCCGCGTGGTCACCTCCGGGAGCTCGGCGCCCAGCCGTGCTGCGAAGGCCGACGCGCGCGAGCGGTCGCGGCCGTACACGGCCAAGTGCCGCACCGGGCGCACCGCCGCCACCGCACGCACCTGGTCGGCGGCCTGCGCGCCGGTGCCCAGCAGGGCGAGCTTGCTCGCGCCGGCCGGGGCCAGCAGGTCCGTGGCGACACCGGAAACGGCGCCGGTGCGCAGCGCGGTGATCTCGACCGCGTCCGCGACCACCTGGCCTTCGGCGGTGTTCCAGACCAGCGTGCCGAGGAGCATCGGGGTGCGCCCGGCGGCCAGGTTGAGCGTCTTGACGACCGTGGTCGACGACGGGGTGTGGCAGGCGCTCATGACGAGCGTCGTGCCGCCGCCGAACGACAACCGTTGCGGCACCGCGAAACGGCCGGCGGCGAGGTCGAGGAACGCCTCCCGCACCGCGTCGACGGCGGCCGGCATCGGCACGGCGTTCCGGACCTCGTCGGCGTCGAGCATGCCGCTAGCCTGGCGGGGTGCCCGAGGCCACGCAAGATCCCGTCGAAGAGCAGCGGTTCTCCCGCGACGACTGGTACGGAGAGGAGATCACCGGACGCCACTACGCGCGGTGCGAGTTCCTGGAGGTCGACTTCTCGGAGGCCGTCGTCCAGAACTCGGTCTTCACCGACTGCGTGTTCGGCAACGTGCGCTTCAACGCGTCGCGGCACGTGGACTCGTCGTTCGCCGGCTGCGCCTTCAAGCGGTGCAACTTCTTCGACGCCGAGTTCACCGGCTGCAAGCTCGTCGGCGCCACGTTCACCGAATGCGAGCTGCGGCCGCTGCGGGTCGTCGGCGGCGACTGGTCGTTCGCCGGGCTGGCGGGTGCCGACCTGCGGTCGGTCAGCTTCCAGGGCGTCCGCATGCGGGAGGCCGACCTCACCGGGGCCAACTGCGGTGGTGCCGTGTTCGCCGACGTCGACCTGTCCGCGGCGATGCTGCACGCGGTCAAGCTGCCGCGCGCCGAGCTGCGGGGCAGCGACCTGTCGGCGCTCGACCCGCTGAACGCCGACCTCGCGGGCGCGATCGTGTCACCCGAACAGGCTGCGGTGCTCGTCACGTCGCTCGGGCTGCGGGTCCGGGCGTAGGCTCGGCGGGACCGCGAAGGGAGTGCCGCATGGGTGTCGTGACGCCGGGTTTCCAGGGCCGGGCCCGCAGCGGCAACCCGCGGCTGCCACCCGGTCAGTACCTGGCCGAGGACTTCCCGGTGCTGTCCGCGGGGCCGACGCCGCGCGTGCGCACCGAGACGTGGGAGTTCACGGTCACCACCGAAAAGGGTGACAAGCACACGTGGAGCTGGGCCGAGCTGATGGCCCTGCCGAGCGAGAAGCCCACGGTGGACATCCACTGCGTCACCCAGTGGTCCAAACTGGACACGCGGTGGCGCGGCGTCGCGGTCGACACGCTGGTCGGCGGGCTCGACACCGAGGCCGACTACGTCATGGTCCACTCCTACGGCGGGTACACGACGAACCTGCCGCTGGCCGACCTGCTCGACGGCCAGGCCTGGATCGCCTACGAGTACGGCGGCCGGCCGCTCACGCCCGAGCACGGCGGCCCGGCGCGGCTGCTGGTGCCGCACCTGTACTTCTGGAAGTCCGCGAAGTGGGTGCGCGGGCTGGAGCTGAAGACCCGGGACGAGCCGGGCTTCTGGGAGCACGCCGGCTACCACGACTACGGGGATCCATGGCGCGAACAGCGGTATCAGGGCGACTAGCCTGGCGGGTCGCCCGCCTGGCCGGCTTCCGCGACGAGACCCCGACGGCCCGCACGCTCGTCTTCGACCTGCCCGGCTGGCCGGGACACCTGGCGGGCCAGCACGTCGACGTCCGCCTGACGGCCGCGGACGGCTACCGCGCCCAGCGCAGCTACTCCCTGGCCGCCCCCGCGGACGGCGACCGGGTGGAGCTGACGGTCCAGCGCGTCGCCGACGGCGAGGTCTCCGAGCACCTGACGGGCCCGTACGCGGTCGGTGACCCGGTCGAAATCCGCGGCCCGATCGGCGGCTGGTTCGCCTGGCGCCCCACGAACCCGGAGCCGGTCCTCCTCATCGCGGGCGGCTCGGGCATCGTCCCCCTGATGGCCATGATCCGCGCCCGCCGTGCGGCGGGTGTCCGCACCCCGTTCAAGCTGATCTACTCGCTGCGCAGCCCGGCCGAGCAGTACTACGCCGACGAGCTCCGCACCCCGGTGGCGGGCCTGGACATCACGTACGTCTACACCCGCGAACTCCCCGAAGGCCGCCCCGGCATCCCCAAGCGCATCGACGTCGCCACCCTCAACACCGCGGCCTGGCCCGCCGAGTTCGGCGCGACCTCGTTCATCTGCGGCCCGACAGCCTTCGTCGAAACAGCGGCGGACATCCTGCTGGCCCTGGGCCATGACCCGCACCGCATCCGCACCGAACGGTTCGGCCCCAGCCGCGACTGACCCCACCGCCCGCCCACCATCCCCCGGCGCCGCCGGGTGGCCTCGTGTCAGCTCCCCTCCAACAGCCCGGAGAAGCCCCACGTACGTCAGGGGGCGTCCGGCCGCGAAAGCAGTTCCCGCAGCGTGGCCAGCAGCTCCCGCCGGTCCGCCGCCCCGAGCTTTCCCCGGATCCGGGCCATGTGGTGCTCCACCGTCTTCCCGGAAATGAACAACTTCGACCCGGCCTGCTTGTACGTCAGCCCCTCCACCACCAACCGGGCCACCTCCAGCTCGCGCTCGCTCAACGCCGCCAGACCCGTTCCCGCCGCCGGTTCCGCCGTTCCCTGGTCGCGGCGGGCCGCCGTGCCCTGGAACTGGCGGGCCGCTTCCAGCAGCTGGACCATCGCCTTGCGGTCGGACGTGCGGATCGCCGCCTGGCCGGCCAGGCGGGCCGCGTCCCAGCGGAGGTCGAGGTCGTGGAGTTCGGCCGCGGCCGCCGCGATCGGATCCGGGGCGAAGGTTCCGCTGAGGACCGCCAGCCAGCACTGGGCGGCCGTCGCCAGGGCGCGGGGGTGGCGGCCGCAGTGGGCGTGCGTGGTCAACGTGGCCAGGTGTGCCTTCGCGGCCTCCGCGTCCTCCAGCGTGATCGCCGCGTGCAGCTCGTGCCAGACCAGCGATACCGTCCACAGTGGAGGCTCGCCGAGGCGGGACAGGAGGCCGTGAGCACGTTCCAGCTGGGGAGCCAGCTTCGCGAACGCGCCCGTGCGGGCCGCCGCGATCGCCAGTTCGCCCAGGGGCAGCAGGGAGAACAGGTCCGTCTGGTACCGCATCGACGCCTGGTACGCGCGGTTCCACGACCGCTGCAGCCCGACCAGGTCGCTCGCCCGGCGGGCCAGGCCGAGGTCCAGGGTCGCGAAGAACAGCTCGTCGCGCGCCTCCAACGGCCGCCCCGCGACGGCGTCGCGGTGTTCGGCCGCGGTGGCCAGGTCGCCGGCCGTCATGGCCACCCAGCCCAGCAGCAGGCGGTGGCGCGTCGCCAGGAGGTCGCCGCCGGTCCGGCCTTCCAGCGCCCTGGTCAGCACCGACTCCGCCAGCGCCAGCTCGCCGGTGTGCAACGCGGCCAGCGCGGCGAGCGCGGCCGGGCTGTCCGGCAGCAGCGTGCCGCCCAGTGCCGGCTCCAGCATCGCCGCCGCGCCCAGCAGCGTGGACAACGTCTCCGTCGCGCAGCCGGACACCGAATCCGCGATGCCGCCTGCCATCCGGGTGGCCGCGCCCGCGAACAACGTCGGGGCGACGCCGGGCGAGGGGGTCTCGAGCAACTGGCGGGCGCCGGGGAGGTCGCCGGTGCCGACCAGCGCGATGGCCGCGAACGCGTCGGCGCCCGCCCAGCTCGTCGCCGGGAGGTCGGCCGTGCGGGACGCCCAGTGGTACAGCTCCGCGCTGCGGGCCAGCTCGCCGCGGTGGGCCAGCACCGTCGCGGCGATCGCGGCGCCCGCCGCCCTGGTCTCCGCGTCCTCTGCGCCGAGCATGCTGTCGCCGAGCCGCAGGGCCGTGTCGAGGTCGCCGGACAGCGCCGCCGCGCGTGCCCAGCCCGCCGTCGCCGATGGCGAGCGGTCGCCCGCTTCGGCGGCGGCTTCGAACAGGCGGGCCGCCAGGCGCGCGTCGGACGACAGCGCCTCGCCGGCCGCCGCCGCGAAGGCCGCCGCCGCGGACGCGCCGGAGCTGCCCGTGCCGAGCAGGGACCGCGCCAGGTCGAGCACCGGCAGGCCGTTCGCCAGCTGCAGCTCGACCAGCCGCTGCACCGTCGTCAGCCGGCGGGCGGGCGGGCCGAAGTCGCGGACGGCGGCCGCGGCCAGGGGCAGCAGCGTGTCGTCCGGGGCGAGCAGGCCGGTCGCGCGGGCGCCGTCGACGACGGCGGGCAGCTGGTCGGGGCCGCGGTCGAGCAACGCGGACAACAGGTCGAGGTTGCGGCCCGCGCCGGCTTCGGCCGCGATCAGGTAGCGCAGCACGGCGTCGTCGAGCTCGTCGAGCTCCGGCCGGAACTCCTCGAGCCGCCCGCGCAGCGCGCGCTCGGCCAGCCTCGGCACGCCGCCGCTGCGCGCGTGCAGGTCGGCCGCGGCCTCCGCGTCGGCGGGCGAGCCCGTCACCGCCGCCATCAGCCGGGCGATGTCCTCGACGCCGAGCGGGCCGAGCTGCAGCAGCGTCCAGCCGGGCGCCACCGGGGCCGGCCGGTGCGCGACGACGATCGGGCCCTCCGCGCCGGCGAGCAGCTCCTCGAGCTGGTCGGGGCCGAGCCGGTCGGCGTCGTCGACGAGCACGGCGTCGACGCCCGCTTCCCGGTAGCAGCGGTCGAGCGCGGCGAGCAGCACGCTCTTGCCGTACCCGCCGGGGGCGACGACGGCGAGCCGCAGCGGTTCGGCGGGTGCGGCCGCGACCCGGTCGAGGAGCTGCCGGGCCGCGGGATGGACGGGGACGTCGTGAAGCGGGGGAACCTGCGTGAGCAGAGTGTTCAACAGTGACCTTCACCGGAGGGGGCGCCGGGGCGGGCGCAGTGGCTCGGGGCGGGGGAGGGAGCGGGGGTGGTGCCGGGGCCCGCGTTGGCTTCGCGGGCGGTGAGGGTGATCGCCCCGGCGGAGACGGCCGCGGCGAGCACCAGGATCGCGGCGGCGAGGGGGCGCCGCCGCCGGAACAGGTTCATCGGGGTGACGCGCTCGGGCAGTTCGAACGGCGTGATCTCGACGGGCGGGCGGGGTGGCCGCTCCCCGAGTTCACCGAGCGTGTCCACCTGGGGGAGCAGGGTGGTCTCGACGGCCGGGGGTTCCTGGAGGCCGCCCCGGCCCTCGGCGCGCAGGGCCCCGAGCGCGGCGGCGCCGAGCGCGGCGGTCGCCGGCGGAACCGGTCCCGCGAACATCGGGCACGGCGGCCGGGCGGGCAGCGCGTGCGGGGGCACGTCGCCGCAGAACACCACGCCGGCGAGATTCGCGGGCGACGTCGTCGCCGCGCCGGCCAGCGCGAACAGCGTGCTCAGCGCGGCCGCCGGGGCGACGCCCTCGGCGCTCGTGCCGAGCTGCCAGCCGCTGGCGGCGGTCGCCGTCGCAAGCGTGACGCTCACGCCGTCGGCGCCGAACTCGCACACCCCGGCCGCGGTCGCGCCGGGGCCGGGCCCGGCCAGGTGCGCGCCGAGCGCCGCGATCGCGCCGGGGACCAGCGTGACGGCGGGGAACCCGGCGTCGGCCAGCGCGCGCCGCAGTACGTCGCGGCGGTAGCCGCCCCAGTCGCCGGGGTGGGTCACGACCAGGTGCTCCGGGGGCCCGCCGAGGACGTTCGCGGCGTGCTCGGCGATGCCCTCGACGAGCACGGTGGTCAGCGTCTCGGGCGGGAACGCCTCGCCTTCGACGAGCATCGGGACGTCGTCGCCGATCCGCCGGTGGAAGCCGGTGAGCAGCCGGGACGGGACCCGGGCGCCCGCCTGCGCGGCCGCGTCGCCGGTGAGCAGGTAACCCTCGTCGTCGAGGAACAGCGCGGACGCGGCGGCCGGGGACCGTTCGCCCAGCCAGAGGGGTTCGGGCTCGCCCCAGCCGGCGCCGTGCCGCCGGCAGGTCGCGGCGTGGGTCCGCCCGGGTGCCACATCGATCCCGAGGACGTAGGGCAACGGCGGTTCCTCCTCACCTCGCAGGGCCGAACAGGGGTACGGAATCCCCCTAGGGCTCGGGGCATCCTCACCCAAACGGGTTAGTCAATCAAGGGGCTGGAGGGATTTAACCCAACTGAGCGCGTCTCGGATGAGCCCCTAACTCCCTAACGATGACATATCGATCCCCTATCGGCTGACTGGAGTGCGACTCGGAGTGATCCCCGATGTGCGCTGGGGGGTCGTCTCCCTAACTTGATCACGGAGCACCGGTCCCTGCGGCCGATGCTGTCCCCCAGAACCACCGGACCAGGAGAAACCCCCATGGACTCCGTGCAGACCTTGCACGACTTCGCCCTGAACCTGCTCAACGACCCGACCGCGCTCGCGGCCTTCGGGACGGACCCGCAGGGCGCCCTCGCCGCCGCCGGTCTCGGTGACGTCAGCGCTGCCGACGTGCACGAGGTCATCCCGCTGGTGCTCGACTTCGTGCCGGTCGACAGCCTCCCCGCCGTGGACAGCCTCCCGGCCGTCGGCGGCCTGTCCTCGGTCGGCACCGACGCCCCGGGCATCCAGGGCGCGATCGACCAGCTCACCGCCCTCACCGCGGGCCTCGGCCTGCCGGCCACCTCGGCGCTGCCGGGTGTCGGCGACCTCGGCTCCGAGCTGCCCGCCGTCGGCGACCTGGGCCTGCCCGCCGTCCCGGGCGTCGGCGCCCTCCCCGGCGTGAACGACCTCACCACCACGGCCGCCGGCGTCACCGCGCTGGCCGGCGACCCGACCGGCGCCTTCGGCACCGCGGGCGACCTCGGCTCCAGCCTCGACGCGGTCCAGGTCGCGGGCAACCTCGTGTACTCGGTCACCGACGTCGACCACAGCTCGGTCGTCGGCGCCACCAGCGAGGTCTCGCACCTCGGCGGCGACGTCGTGGGCAACGTCTCCAACAACGTGACCGCCCCGGTCTACGAAGGCGCGTCGCAGGTCGGCGACGTCAGCGGCGACCTGACCCACACGGTCAACGGCCTCGTCGGCCAGGTCGGCGACTTCACCGGTGTCCTCCAGGGCGCCGGCGACCTCGCCTCGGCCCGCTCCGAGGGTGGCGAGCACCACGGCGGCGGCCACGGCCCGCTGGGCGAGGTCACCTCCGTCGTGACGAACGCCACCGGCATCAGCGCCGACCACAACGCGCTCGGCCAGGTCGGCGAGCTGGCCAGCGGCAACGGCTCGGCCGTCCACGACGTCGTCTCCGACGTCGCCGACGTCAGCCACAACGCGCTGGGCAACCTGCACATCGGCGACATCGCGTCGAACAACGACATCCACATCGGGCACTGAGCCCCGAACCGGTCACCGGTGCCCGTCCCGCGGTCTGGGTGCGACCGCGGGACGGGCACCCGGTGTGCGCACGGGGAGTAAACCGGGGACACTCCTTCGCTGTGACCGCCCCCGCTTGGCTCGAAGTGCTCAACGAGACGATGGACGCGTGCCGCACGCACGGCCGCGCCGATCTCGCCGAGCGCCTGCGCAGACGCCGTGATGCCCCGCCGGGGCAGATCCGGCTCGGCGTGCTCGGCTTTCCCAAACAGGGCAAGGGATACCTGCTCAACGCGGTGCTGAACGCGCCGGTCTGCGCGGTCGGCGACGCCCCGACCCCCGCCGTTCCCACCGAAATCGCCTACTCCGCCGAACCCGCCGCGACCCTGGTCGGCCGGTCCCGCGAACGGATCCCCGTCGCGGTCGAACGGCTCACCGGCGAACTCGGCGCCCGCCCCGCCGGCACGCTCAGCCGCGTGGAAGTCGGTGTGCCGCGCGAACTCCTGTCGGCCGGCCTCGTCCTCGTCGACACCCCGCCGGTCGGTGACCCGCGGTCACCGCGGACGGCGGCCGCCCTCGACCTGCTCGCCGAAGCGGACGCGGTGATCCTCGTCTCCGACGCGACCGCGCCGCTGAGCCCCGCCGAGCTCGCGCTCGCCCGGCACGTGCGCACCTGGTGCCCGCACGTCCTGGTCGCGCTGACCAAGATCGACGCCTCCCCGGGCTGGCGCGCGGTGGCCGAGCGCAACCGCGCGCTGCTCGCCGAAGCGGGGATCGACGCGCCCGTCCAGCCGGTTTCCGCCGTGGTGCGCCAAGCCGCCGCGAAGGCCGGTGACGCGGATCTCAACGCCCGCTCCGGTTTTCCCGAGCTGCTGAGCTGGATCGCCGAGCAGGCCGCGCGCCCGCCCGAGCAGTCCCGCGCGCTGCTCGCCGCGGTGGGCGTGCGCGCTGCCGCGGCCGAACTCGTGGAGTCGTTGCGCGACCGCGCCGAGGCGGCCGGGCAGGACGCGGGGCTCGGGCAGGCCGCGCTGCTGCAGCGCGCGCAGCGCCGCGCCGACGACCTGCGGCGGCAGAACACCAAGTGGCAGAACCTGCTTTCGGACGAGATCACCGATCTGCTGTCCGACGCCGAGTACGACCTGCGCGAGCGGACCCGCAAGATCGTCAACACGATCGACCGCACCTTCGACGAGGGCGACCCGGCCAAGGTGTGGGACGAATTCGCGCCGTGGCTGGACAACGCGCTGGCCGAAGCCGTCGACGTCAACTACACCTGGCTCGCCGACCGCGCGGAGTGGATCGCGCAGGCCGTCGCCCAGTGCTTCGGCGCCCAGTACGACCGCGCGCTGCCGGACCTGCGGCTCGACGGCTCCGGCGTGGAGGGGCTCGACGACGTCCGGCGCCCGAAGATCGAGAAGTTCAAGGTGGGGCAGCAGGCTTTCACAGGTCTGCGCGGGTCGTACGGCGGCGTGCTGATGTTCGGCCTGGTCACCAGCCTCGCCGGGCTGCCGCTGATCAACCCGGTCTCGATCGGCGCCGGTGCGGCGTTCGCCGCGAAGACGATCAAGGACGAAGGCGGGATGCGGCTGCAGCGCCGCCAGGCCGTCGCCAAGCAGGCGGCGCAGCGGCACGTCGACGACGTGTTCCTGCGTTTCAGCAAGGAATGCCGCGACTCGATCCGCGTCGTCCAGCGCCGGCTGCGCGACCACTTCACCGGGCTGGCCGAGGAACTCGCCGACGAGCTCACGCGCGAACGCGAGACGATCATGGCGGGCACCGCCGAGCGCGAGCGCCGGACCGTCCACATCAGACGCGAGATCGACCGGCTGGCCGGGCTGCACCAGCGCGCGGGCGAGCTGGGCACGATCGCCGGGCGGCAGCGGCGGGAGCTTTCGGCGTGACCAGGGACGTGCGCGACCTCCTGGCCGCCGCGGCCGGGCTCTACCGGGACGACCCGCGGGCTTCGGCGCTCCTGCACGACTGCCTGGACCGGCTGGACCAGCCGCTGCGCGTCGCGTTCACCGGCGCGCCCTCGTCGGGCAAGTCGACGCTCGCCGCGGCGCTCGGCGAATGGCCGACGCGCGCGCTGCGCGACCTCGTGCTCCTCGACGACCCCGGCCCGGCCGACGAAGTCCCGGACGCGACGGTCCGGCTGGTCCGCCACCTGGAGCCGGACGAGCTGGCGGCGGCGCACCCGCCGGGCGGCTCGCCGTTCGCGCGGCAGAGCGCGGTCAACTCGGTGCTGGTGCTGTCCCGGGCCGACGAGGTCGGCGCGGGCCGGATCGACGCGTTGCTGACCGCGAAGCAGCTCGCGCGCCGGGCGTGGCGCGAAGACCCGCTGTGCACGGGGTTCCTGGGCGTGATCGCGGTGGCCGGCCAGTTGGCGTACGGCGGCCGGTCGTTGCGCGACGACGAATTCGACCTGCTGGCCGCGTTCGCCGCCGTGCCGCGCGAGGAGCTGGAACGCCACGTGCTGTCGGTGGATTCGTTCACCGACCCGGCGTTCCCCGGCCCGATCCCGGTCGAGACGCGGCGGTCGCTGGTGGTGCGCTTCGGGATGTTCGGCGTCCGCCTGGCGCTGACGCTGATCCGCACCGGCTGCGACGACCGGCTCAAGCTCTCGGCGGAACTGGTGCGCCGCAGCGGGCTCGGCGAACTGCGCGACACCCTCGCGGGCTGCTTCGTGGCGCGGGCGGAGGCGTTGAAGGCCCGCACGGCGGTGATCCGCCTCGAAGGACTGCTGGCGGCCCAGCCCCGCCCGGGCGGCGACCGCCTGGTGTCCCGCGTGGAGCGCTTCGCGGCGGCCGCCCACGACTTCCGCGAGCTGCGCCTGATCGCCGACATCCGCGGCGGCCGCACCGCGCTGTCGGGCGACCCGGCGGAGGAGGCGGTCCGCCTCCTGGGCGCCCAGGGCACGGCCCCGGCCGACCGCCTGGGCCTGGAGGCGGACGCGGACCCGGGCGAGATCTACGACGCGGGCCTCGACGCATTGCGGCGTTGGCGCCACGAGGCGGAGCGCCCGGATCGTCCCCACGCGGAACGGACGGCGGCGCACGTGGTGGTGCGGTCGACCGAGGGCCTGCTGTCACTGTTCGCGTAGTCCGCTGGGCTCGGCCACGGCCGCCCGACTCGGCTGAGCGGCCCGGCAATGCGCCCCAAGGCCGCCTTGGTTGCGTCAGACGCTCCGAAGGCCACATTGGGTGCTCCATCCATGCCCCCGCCACCGCCCTCAAGGGAGGCGCTTCGCGCCGCAGTGCTGATTCAACGCACCGAAGGCCACATTGGGGCGCTTGCGCCGGTGTGCTCCTAGTCCGGGTAGCGGGCGGCGATCGCGGCCGCCCGGTCGCGCAACGTCGTGCGCAGCCATTGCGGCGTAAGGACTTCCGCGGCCACACCGAGCTGCCACAGCGCCCACTCCGCGTGCCGGGCGTCCTGGAACGTCATCGACAGCCGCGGCCAGCCCTCCCCATCGGCGGACTCCACGGCGGTCAGCGCGGTCGCGAGCAGCTCCGCTCGCCGCGCGGGGTCGACCCGGGCCAGCACCGTGACCTGGTCGCCGCCGGTGCGGAAGCGTGTGCTGCGTTCCTGCCACGCCCGCTCCAGGTCGACGTGGTCCGCACGCCGCGCGGGCTCGGCGAGGGCCTCGGCGGCCAGGACCCGGGACAGCCGGTACGTGCGGTCGGCGCCCGACCTCGTCGCCAGCAGGTAGCCCTGGCCGCGGACCATCACCAGGCCGATCGGGTCCACCGTGCGCCACTCCGGGGAGCGGTCCGCGGCCGCGTAGTGCAGGCGCAGCCGGTGCCCGGTCAGCACCGCGCGGCGGATCTCGGCCGCGATCTCGCCCGGGACGTCGTCGGCGGGTACGCGGCGGGCGAGGAGGTCGGTCTCCGGGTCGACGAGCAGGCGTTCGGCCACGCCGGCCGCGGCCGCGCGCTGGCTTTCCGGCAGGGCGTCGACCACCTTGAGCATCGCCGAAGCGAGTGCCGGGCCGAGGCCGAACGCCTGCGCGCCCGGGCGGGAACCGGCGATCAGCAGGGCGAGGGCCTCGTCGTGGTTGAGGCCGGTGAGTTCCGTGTGGAACCCGGGCAGCAGCTCGAAGCCGCCGTGGCGGCCGCGTTCGGCGTAGACCGGGACGCCCGCCGCCGACAGCGCCTCGATGTCGCGCAGCACCGTGCGGGTCGAGACCTCCAGCTCGCGCGCGAGGGTCGCCGCGGACAACCGGCCGCGCCGGCGCAGCAGCAGCACCAGCGAGACCAGCCGGTCGGCGCGCACGCCGAAACCGTAGCCGAATACACGACAAAAGGTGTCGTGATTCGTTGCGAGGCTCTTCCCACTGTCGAGCAACGGATGGAGCTGAAGTGGCTGTGCGGCGAACCGCGGTCAACCCGTGGAACTGGTCGGTGCAACTGGGATACCACCAGGGGGAACTCGTCTCCGGGGCGACCCGGACCCTGTACTGCGCGGGCCAGACCGCGATGAACGCCGACGGCGAGCCCCAGCACGCCGGTGACCTGGCCGCGCAGCTGGCGCTCAGCCTCGACAACCTCGAGGCCGTCCTCGGCGAGGCCGGGATGTCGCTGGCCGGCCTCGTCCGGCTGACCGTCTACACGACCGACGTCGACCTGCTCTTCCAGCACTACGGCGTGCTCGCGGGCCGGCTGGCCGCGGCCGGGGTCGCGCCGGCCACGACGGTGCTCGGCGTCACGCGGTTGGCGATTCCCCCGCTGCTGGTCGAGCTGGAAGGGACTGCCGTCGCCTGAACAGCCCGGTGTTGACGGGCGGGGGATCGCGGCGCACCATAGACCGGTCTATGGTCCAGCGCCGGCCGGAGGGAACCCGCCATGCCCCACGACGTCCGCCCCCGCGTCCGGCTGTTCGGCGAGCTCTTGGCGCACTGGGCGCGGGAACGCCCGGCCGATATCGCGCTGCGCTTCGGTGACCGGTCGTGGACGTGGGCGGAGTTCGACGAGCGCGTCCGGCGGCTGTCGGGCGCGCTCGCGGCCGCCGGTGTGGGCCGGGGCGACCGCGTCGCGTTCGTCGACAAGAACCACCCCGCCTGCCTGGAGACGACGTTCGCCGCGGCCGGGCTCGGCGCCGCGAACGCCGTGGTCAACTGGCGGCTCTCCGGGGACGAACTCGCTTACGTGCTCGCGGATTCCGGTGCGAAGGTGGTCTTCGTCGGCGCCGAGCTGCGGCCGGCGCTCGACGCGGTCCGCGACCGGTTGCCCGCGCTCGAGCGCGTGGTCGTCGTGGGCGGGGAGGACGACGAATACGAAGCCTTCCTGGCCGCCGCCGAGCCGCGCGCCGCGTCCGATGTGGACGAAGACGACGGCGTGCTGATCATGTACACCAGCGGTACCACGGGTTTCCCGAAGGGCGCCGTGCTGACCCACCGCGGCGTCCTCGCCCACGGCCTCGCCGCCGGCACCGCGTTCCCGATCAGCCCCGGTGACGTCAACCTCGTCGCGATGCCGCTGTTCCACGTCGGCGGCAGCTGCTACGCGGTTTCCGGGTTCCTCTACGGCGAACCTTCCTACCTCACCCGGGAACCGGACGCGGCGTCGCTGTTCGCCGCGCTGAAGGCCGGGATCACGCACGCCTTCCTGGTGCCCGCCGTCGTGGCCGGGATCGCGCAGGCCGGGGAAGACGCGCTCAAGGCGTTCTCCCGCTTGAAGTACCTCTGCTACGGCGCGTCGCCGATGCCGCTCCCGTTGCTGCGCACTGTGCTCGCCGCCTGGCCCGACGTCAAGTTCGCGCAGGTGTACGGCATGACCGAGCTGTCCGGCGCGGTCACCGCGCTGGACGCGGAGGCGCACCGCGACGCGTCCCGCCCCGAACGCCTCGCCTCCGCGGGCACCGCGCTGTCCGGAGTGGACATCCGGATCGTCGACCCGGTGACCGCCGAGGACACCGCGGTCGGGGAGGTCTGGGTCCGCACCGACCAGCGGATGGCAGGCTACCTCGGCAAGCCCGAGGCCACCGCCGAGACCATCGTGGACGGCTGGGTGCGCACCGGGGACGTCGGGCGCCTCGACGACGGCGGGTTCCTGTTCCTCGAGGACCGCGTCAAGGACATGATCATCACCGGCGGCGAGAACGTCTACTCGCCCGAGGTCGAGCGCGTGGTGGCGGAGTTCCCCGGCGTCGCCGAGGTGGCCGTGATCGGCATCCCGGACGAGCGCTGGGGCGAGCAGGTCAAGGCCGTCGTCGCCGGCGACCAGCTCGACGCCGACAAGCTCATGGAGTTCTGCCGCGAGCGCCTGGCCCACTACAAGTGCCCGCGCAGCGTCGACGTCGTGGA
The DNA here is from genome assembly GCF_003937945.1 of Amycolatopsis eburnea. Taxonomy (GTDB): domain Bacteria; phylum Actinomycetota; class Actinomycetes; order Mycobacteriales; family Pseudonocardiaceae; genus Amycolatopsis; species Amycolatopsis eburnea. Next base: position 24,830 of record NZ_RSEC01000048.1, on the reverse strand, counting down.
TGCCTTGCCGCGCAACGCGACCGGCAAGATCCTCAAGCGCTCGTTGCGCGAGCCGTACTGGCGGGACCGGGACCGGAACGTCTGATGCCGTCGGTGACGCGGGACGCGTACTTCGCGGCCGCGCTGGACGTGCTGGCCGAGCACGGGTTCACCGAGCTGAACGTCGGCAGGCTGTGCCGCGGTCTCGGTGTCACGAGCGGGTCGTTCTACCACCACTTCGGCGGCTGGCCGGGGTTCGTGGAGCAGCTGCTCGACCACTGGGAACAGCGGCAGGTGCGCATCCTGCGCGAACGCGACTTCGGCCAAGGCGGCCCGGCGGCGGACTTCGCCGCCCTGATGGACCTGACGCTCGGGCTGCCGCACGAGGCCGAGGCCGCCATCCGGGCGTGGGCGGCGAACGACGAAACCGTGCGGGCGGCGCAGAAGCGCGTCGACTCCGCGCGGGTGCGGACGGTCGGCAAGGCGGTCAAGGGCATCGTCGGCGACGGCACCCTCGCGCGGACGCTGACCTCGCTGGGCATGGCGATGCTGGTGGGCCACCAGCAACTGGCCGCGGCGGGGGAGCACAGCGAACTGGCCACCCTGCTGGCGGAGTACACACGGCTGGTGCACTCACGACGGGCCTAGGCGTTGCCGAGCACCCGGGTCACGGTGATCTCCAGGACGGCCCGCTGCGGGTTCGGCTTGGGCTGGCGGTACCGGGCGGCGTAGCGGTTTTCGGCGTCGCGCACCGACTCCGGGTCGTCGCGCAGTACCGCGCGTCCCTCCAAAGTGGACCACTTCGGCCCTTCCAGCTGGCAGACCGCGACCGGGACGCCCTCGGTGCCCGCGGCCCGGATGAGCCGCGCCTTGACCGAGCCGGCGAACGTGATCACGCGGGCGAGGCCGGCCTCGAAGTCCACCGTGACGCCGACCGCGACGACGTGCGGCGTGCCGTCGGGCCGGACCGTGGTGAGGGTGGCCAGCCGGCGCTCGGTCCAGAAGGCCCGGAAGCCGGGGCCGCGGTCGTCGATCTTCATGGGATCCACGTTAGTCCGTCCGGGTGGCGCGGGTCGCGGTGAGACCACTCACGGTCATAGTAAGGAAAGTTTCCTAACAGTCTTGACCGGATCTTGAACCTTCTGTCACGCTCACATCGCCGTCGCCGCAGCCAATGATGCCTTTACGGAGGAGCGATGAAGAGAATCGTCCGGGCGGTGGTGGCTTCGGCCGCGCTGGCCGCCGGGCTGCTGAGCGTGCCGACGACCGCGTCCGCCGCGGGCACCCCGTACGTGCCCGGCACGCTGCGGCCGTCCGTCTCGCAGGCCACGCAGGACGCCGCGCTGCAGAAGTACTACGCCTTCTGGAAGCAGAACTTCCTGACGACCAAGTGCGGCAGCGGCACCTACGCCGTGCTGTCGAAGGACGCCGACCACTCGTTCGTCGCCGAGGGCGAGGGCTACGGCCTGACCATCTCGGCGATGATGGCGGGCAAGGACTCGCAGGCGCGCTCGATCGTCGACGGGATCCTGAAGTTCGTCAAGGCGCACCCGTCGGTCAACAACAAGGACCTGCACGCGGCCGAGCAGGACGCGAACTGCAAGAGCGTCAACGGCAGCGACTCCGCGACCGACGGCGACCTCGAAATCGCCTACGGCCTGCTGATCGCGGACCAGAAGTGGGGCAGCGCGGGCTCGGTCAACTACAAGGCCGAGGCTGTCCGGATCATCAACGCGATCAAGAAGAGCGAGGTCAACGGGACCACGAAGTTCACGCTGCTCGGCGACTGGGGCAACGACGCGGAGTACAAGAACAGCTCGCGCTCGTCGGACTGGATGCCCGGCCACCTGCGCGCCTTCGCGAAGGCGACCGGCGACAGCTTCTGGGACCAGGTCCGGACCCGCTCCGAGACGGCGGTGAGCCAGCTGCAGTCGCAGTACGCGCCGAACACGGGCCTGCTGCCGGACTTCGTGGTCAGCACGAACACGACCCCGAAGCCGGCGCCGGCGGACTTCCTGGAAGGCCCGTACGACGGCAAGTACAGCTGGAACGCCTGCCGTGACCCGTGGCGCCTCGGCGTGGACGCGATCACCGCCCCGAACAGCGCGGCGGCCGCGCAGGTCCGCAAGATGACGACGTGGATCAAGTCCGCCACGGGCGGTGACCCGGCGAAGATCCAGAGCGGCTACTCGCTGTCGGGTTCGAAGACCGAAAGCGGCCAGCACCCGTGCTTCACCGCCCCGTTCGCGGTGGCGGCGATGGCGGACCCGGGCAGCCAGGCCTGGCTGGACAAGCTGTGGACGGCGGTCTCGTCGTGGTCCCCGGACTCGACGGACTACTACGGGACGGGCATCACGATCCAGGTCCTGCTGATCCTGAGTGGCAACTACGTGGCCGCGTAGCGCGGTTCGTCCCGCACCCGGAATCCGGGTGCGGGACGGCACCGTCGTGGGTGAGACTGGCGGCATGACCGGTCACCCGCGCGACGTCGAGGAGCTGACCCGCACGCTCGACGCGGGGAAGCGGTTCAAGTACGTGTGCTTCTGGGGTCACCGGCCACCCCGTGGTGGCGGGGTCGGCTCGGGCTGCTTCAGCCAGTGGTGGCCGTCGCCGTTCGTCCTCGACGGCGTCCGGTTCGCCACCGCCGAGCACTACATGATGTGGCGCAAGGCGCTGCTGTTCGGTGACGAAGAAGTGGCGGCGCAGGTGCTGACCGCGGTGCACCCGAAGCAGGCCAAGGACTTCGGCCGCCGGGTGCGCGGGTTCGACGAAGCGGTTTGGGTCGCCCACCGCCGCGAGATCGTGGTCGACGGCAACGCCGCGAAGTTCGCGCAGCACCCCGCGCTCGGCGACTACCTGGCCGGGACCGGTGAGCGGGTGCTCGTCGAAGCGAGCCCGGTCGACCGGGTCTGGGGCATCGGCCTCGCCGCCGACGACCCGCGTGCCGGGAAACCTCGCGCGTGGCGGGGTCTCAACCTCCTCGGCTTCGCCCTCGCGGACGTCCGGGCTCAGCTCGGTTCGCGGACCGGGAGGCCGGCGGCGCGGTAGATCTCGTCGATCACCGTCATCGTCTCCACCGCGTCCGCCGCCGACGTCTTCACCGGGGCGCCGTCCAGCGCTGCCGCCGCGAACGCGTCCAGCTGGTAGGCGTACGTCGCCCGGCGGGGGAACTTCTCGGTGCGGCGGACGCCGTCCACCTGGATCGACAGCCGGTGGTACGCCTGGGGCATCAGCGGGTTGAGCACGCTGATGCAGCCGCGCGACCCCGTCACCTTCGCGCTGATGTTCAGCAGGGACGACGACCACATCGAGCACGTCACCCGGCCCGTGTGCCCGGACGGGTAGCGCACCTCCGCGGTCATCGCGCGGTCGACCCGCGGTGATCGCAGGCGAGCCTTGGCCGAGACCACCGAAGGGGTTTCGCCGCCGAACACGCGTGCCATGTGGACCGCGTAGCAGCCGGCGTCCATCGTGGCGCCGCCCGCCAGCCCGTAGTCGTAGCGGATGTCCGAGAACTTGGGCAGCGGGAAGCACACCGCCGTCTCGACGTGCTCCAGCGTGCCCAGTTCGCCCGCCGAAACGATCTCCTCAACTCGAAGCGCCAGCGGGTGGTAGCGGTAGTGGAACGCCTCCATCACGACGCGGTTCGACGCGGAAGCCAGCGACGCGATCTCGCGAGCCTCCGCCGCGTTCGCCGTGAACGGCTTCTCGCACAGCACGTGCTTGCCCGCCTTCAGCGCCGCCCGCGTCCACTTCCCGTGGAGGCCGTTCGGCAGCGGGTTGTACACGGCGTCGATGTCCGGATCGGCCAGCAACTCCTCGTAGGACCCGTACGCGGCCGAGATCCGATGCCGCGTAGCAAACGTTTGCGCGCGCTCGAGGGAGCGTGCCGCGACGGCGGCGAGCGAGACCGAGGAGTGCGAAGAAGCGGGCTTGACCAGGGCGGTGGGAGCGATTCGGGCCGCACCCAGGATGCCGATCCGCAGGCTCATCCGCGCAAGTTAGCACCGAAGCAAATTTCAACAGACAGTTGACCTCTTCAACAACGGGTTGTACCGTTCCGGCCAGCCGAACAGTGGAGGTCCGTTATGTCCCGTTCCCGCGCCGCACAGGCGGTGTTGCTCGCGAGCCTGGCCGTCCTGGTGACCGCCTGCGGTGGGGGCCCGGACGGCGCGGGCGGGACGTCGCAGGCCGCCGGCGCGCCCGCGTCCGGCATCCCGGACACCGCCGCGATCGTCCAGGGCGTGCAGAAGGACGCCCAGCTCAACGCGGCCCTGCCGGCCACCGTCAAGTCCGCGGGCCTACACCTGGCGTCGAACCTGCAGTCCGCGCCCAACAACTTCTACGCCGCCGACGGCAAGACCCCGATCGGCTACGAGGTCGACCTCGCCAAGGCCATCGCCGCCAAGCTCGGCGTCACCGTCGCCCACCAGGACATGGCGTTCGGCTCGCTGATCACCAGCCTCCAGTCCGGCCGCATCGACCTGACCATGGCCGGCATGAACGACACCAAGGCCCGCCAGGCGCAGATCGACTTCGTCGACTACTTCACCTCGGGCATCACGATCATGATCCGCAAGGGCAACCCGGACGGCATCACCGGCCCGGACACGCTCTGCGGCAAGAACGTCGCCGTCGTGCAGGGCACCAGCCACCAGAAGTTCGCCGAAGCGCAGAGCACCAAGTGCACGCAGGCGGGCAAGCCCGCGCTCACCGTCACCGCGACCGACAGCGACAACCAGAACCAGAACCAGCTGCGCACCGGCCGCGTCGCCGCGATCCTCAACGACCTGCCCAGCGCCGTCTACATCTCGCGGACCGCGGGCGACGGCAAGTTCTTCGAGGTCGTCCCGGGCGAGCCGATCGAGGGCGGGCCGTACGGCATCGGCGTCAACAAGGCGAACACGGCGCTGCGCGACGCCGTGCAGAAGGCGCTGCAGGCCCTGATCGCCGACGGCACCTACGGCAAGATCCTGCAGGCCTGGGGTGTCGAGCAGGGCGCGATCAAGGAGGCCGCGGTCAATGGCGGGTCCTGAACCGCTCCCGATCGTCCGGCTCCGGCACTGGGGCCGCTGGGTCGCCGCCGCGATCATCCTCGCGCTGCTCGTGCTGCTGGGCGTCGCGCTCGGCAACGCGCAGATCGAGTGGAACCAGGTCCCGGACTTCGTGTTCTACAAGGTGATGGCGACCGGCCTGCTCAACACCGTCGTCCTCGCCGTGCTGTCCCAGGCCGTCGCGATCGTGCTCGGCATCGTCATCGCCCTGCTGCGCCGCAGCGCCAACCCGGTCGCGCGGTGGTTCGCCGCCGGTTACATCTGGATCTTCCGCGGGCTTCCGGTGCTGCTGCAGATCCTCCTCTGGTACAACCTGGCGCTCGTTTTCCCGGTCATCGACATCCCGTTCCTCGTCCACGAGCAGACGAACGTGCTGATCAGCGCGTTCACCGCCGCGTTCCTCGGCCTGGCGCTCAATGAAAGCGCGTACATGGCCGAGATCGTCCGGGCGGGACTCAACAGCGTCGACAGCGGGCAGACCGAGGCGGCGAAGTCGATCGGTATGACGCCGGCCGCGACGCTGCGCCGGGTCGTGCTGCCGCAGGCCATGCGGGTGATCATCCCGCCGACCGGCAACGACTTCATCAACATGCTCAAGGGCACGTCGATGGCGTCGGTGATCGGCGTGACCGAGCTGATCCACGCGGCCAACAACATCTCGTCCAACAACCTGCTGGTGATGGAGACGCTGCTCGCCGCGGCCGTCTGGTACATGGTGGTGGTGACCGTCGCCGGCGTCGGCCAGCACTACCTGGAACGCTCGTTCGGGCAGGCCGACCGCGGACCTCTTGCCCGCGCGGGCAAGGCGCTGCGCGGCGTGCCGCTGGTGAGGAGTGCCCGTGTCTGAGCCACTGCTGCGCGCCGTCGGCGTCCGGAAGTCCTACGGCCACACGGAAGTCCTCGGCGGCATCGACCTCGAAGTCCGCAAGGGGCAGGTCGTCTGCCTGCTCGGCCCGTCGGGCGCCGGGAAGAGCACGTTCCTGCGCTGCATCAACCACCTGGAGACGATCGACGCCGGCCAGATCTGGGTCGACGGCGAGCCGATCGGGTTCCGGCAGCGCGGCGGCAAGCTCTACGAACTGCGCGAACGCGACGTCGCCCGCCAGCGCCGGGACATCGGCATGGTGTTCCAGCGGTTCAACCTCTTCGCGCACCGGACGGCGCTGGAGAACGTCGTCGAGGGCCCGATCCGGGTGCTCGGCCTGAAGCCCGAAGACGCGCGGAAGCAGGGGCTCGAGCTGCTCGATCGCGTTGGCCTCGCGCACCGCGCCGACGCGTACCCGGCGCAGCTGTCCGGCGGGCAGCAGCAGCGCGTAGCGATCGCGCGGTCGCTGGCGATGAAGCCGAAGCTGATGTTGTTCGACGAGCCGACGTCCGCGCTCGACCCGGAGCTGGTCGGCGAAGTGCTGGAAGCGATGAGTACGTTGGCGGGGGAGGGGATGACGATGGTCGTCGTGACGCACGAGATGAGCTTCGCCGCGGAGGCCGCCGACGAGGTGGTGTTCCTGGCCGACGGCGCCGTCGTCGAGACCGGGCCGCCGGCTGACGTGTTGCGCGCGCCGAAGCACGAGCGGACCCGGCAGTTCCTGGCGAGGATCCTCGCGTGACGCGGATTTCGCCCCGGTACCTGCTCCAGTTCGACGAGCCCGCCGGGTACCTCGACTTCGCCCGGTTCGGCCCGCCGTCGCACGCGGTGCTCGACACCACCGCCGCCCTGCTGCACCAGGCCACCACGGCCGGTCCGTCCACTGTGGACGAGCTGATGCGGCAGGAGGTCCGCGCCAAGGCGGCCGCGGCGCGGCTGTCCGGTTCGGACACCGACCACACCGTGCTGCTCCCGCACACCAGCCTCGGGCTGTTCCAGGCCGCGTTCCACAGCTCGGGCGAAGTGCTGGTGTCGGCGTCGGAGTTCCCGGCCAACACCTACCCCTGGGCGCGCGCCGAGCAGGCCGGACGGCTGCGGGTTCGACGGCTGACCAGCGGTTATGTGACGCCGGAGCGGGTCGCCGAGGCGTTGACGCCGGAAATCACGACGGTGAGCGTCAGCGCGGTCGACTTCCGCACCGGCTTCCGCGCCGACCTGGCCGCGCTGCGCGACGTCGTCGGCGACCGGCTGCTCGTCGTCGACGGCATCCAGGGCTTCGGCGTGGTCGAGGCGCCGTGGGAGGTCGCCGACGTGCTGGTCGTCGGCGGGCAGAAGTGGCTGCGTGCGGGCTGGGGCACCGGCTTCGCGGTGCTGTCCGACAACGCGCTCGAGCGGATGGACCCGGTGCTGTCGGGCTGGACCGGCGCGCGCGACCCCGGCCTGTTCGACGACGAGATCCACGCGCCCGACGCCACCGCGCAGGCGTGGTCGATCTCCAACCTCAGCCCGATCACGTCCGGCGCGTTCGCCGAGGCGCTCGAGCTGGTCGAGGACGCCGGGGTGCCCGCCATCGCGGCGCGGATCGCCGAGCGGATCGCCTCGTTCGAGGAGGTGCTGGCCTCGTGCGGCGCCGAGGTGGTGTCCGCGGTGGACCGGCGGGCGGGGATCCTGGCGTTCACGCTGCCCGGGCACCCCGCCGAGCAGGTCGGCGCGGCGCTGGCCAACGCCGGGATCGCGGCGACCGTGCGGCCCGAGCACGTCCGCCTGTCGCCGCACGCCTCGACGCCCGCGGCCGCCGCGGACCTGCTGCGTTCCGCGTTGGAGACGTTGACCAAGCCGCGGGAACCGCTGGTCGTCCCGGCCGCGGGCGCGACCACGCACGAGGTGCTCACCGCGCTGGTGCCGGCGATCCCGGGGCTGGCGGCGATGCTGGGGCCGGGCAACGAAGTGCTGCTGCACGACCTGAGCCGGCTGCCGGACTCGATCGTCGCCATCGCCGGCGACCTGACCGGCCGCAGCGTCGGCGGGCCGATGACCGACCTGCTGCTCGGCCTGGTCCGCCGCGGCACCACGCAGGACCTGACGAACTACCGCACGCACGGCCCGGACGGCCGCCCGATCCGCTCGTCGACGCTGTTCCTGCGTGACGCCGATGGTGTGGCGGTCGGCTGTCTCTGCGTCAACAGCGTGGACGCATCGGCTTCGGCCGGCGGCAACGGCGAGCCGGAGACTTTCCCCCCGGACGTCGACAGCCTGCAGCGGTTCCTCGTCGACCGGGCGGTCACCAAGGCCGGGATCCCGGTGGACCTGATGAAGAAGCGGCACAAGGCCGCGGTGGTCCGGGAACTCGACGAAGCCGGTTATTTCCTGATCAAGGACGCGGTCGACCACCTGGCCGGCCGGCTCGACGTCACGCGCTACACGATCTACAACTACCTCAACGAAATCCGTGCCTGATCGGGGCCTTGCCCACGCCCGTTCCGGGGCGCACCATGGCGCGCATGACCGAACCGGACACGCGCGCCCTGCTGCGCCTCGAACCGGAGGGCGGCGCCGACGAGGAGGAACTCGACCGCCTCGCCCGCCGGCTGCGCGCCGAGCTGCGTGAGCTGGACGTCGACCTGCTGTCCGCACCCGGCGAGCTCCCACCGGGCGCGAAGGCCGCGGACCCGGTGACGATCGGCTCGCTGGTGGTGGCGTTCAGCGCGGCGGGCGGCGTGTTCCCGGGGCTGGTGGAGACGCTGAAGGAGTGGCTCGGCCGCCAGGCGGGCAAGCACAAGATCAAGGTGACGATCGACGGCGACACGGTCGAGCTGGAGCGGGCGACGTCGGCGGAGCGGGAACAGCTGATCGACGCCTTCGTCCGGCGGCACGCCTAGTGGTTCCTCGCCGATCCGCGAGCCGGCTCTTCGGGATAGTCGCCGATCCGGCACCTCCAGCCGGTTTCCGCGTCGACCCATACCGCTGTGTCCGCGGTGAGCCTCGCAGTGGCAGGCCGGGCGGCGCCCGGCACGGGTGGCAGGCCTACCCGGAGGTTGTCGGCGACGAAGTCCTGCAGCCGGTCGGCGATGTCGCACACCGTGGCCTCCGGCGGCTCGCGCCGAGCAGCGAAGCCGAAGGCGGTTCCGTCGGAAGCCGTGACGAGGATTTGGAACGCGGTCTCATCCACGATGTTCACCGCCCAGGTCACCGCTTCGATCCAGGCGCCATCATCCGGTGCGCCGGCGACGAAATCCCGCACCACGCGCGCTATGTCAGGTGCTTCCGCTGCGGAGGCGCCGACGTCGGATGACATGTCCGGGGTTTCCGAGACGATGTTTTCCGTAGTGAGTGAACTCTCGAAAGCTTCCCGCTCGGGCATGATGAATCCTACCACTGGAGCAAAATGCGGCAACTTCACACCAATGTTATCACGAACGAGAACCGTCCGGTGACCGTGGCTTGGGCGCCGTTTGCCGTGAGAAAATTCTCTTCGATCAAGAGTTCGTAGTTTCCCGCTGTGGTGAGGCCGCTGACGGAGGAGTGGACCAGGTAGTTCGACGGGATACCGGAGTGGTGGTCGTGGTAGCTCGTGATCCGGCTGCCGTGGTCGAAGATGTCGGCGTTCTCGACCATCGGTCCGGCAGCAAGTGCTGCCGTGGGTCCGTTGAGCTGGAACGACCACTGCAGCGTGAAAGGATTTTGGCCGTCGTACTTGATCTGCCCGGTGAACCGGCCTTGAGCGGTGCTCGTCTCGCAGACCGGGCTCTGTGGTGTGAACTGCTTCGGCAGCCTTCCGCAATCGGGAAGTCCGGGCACGTGGGGGGTGGGAGGAGTCGGCCCCGTGAGACCAGGCGAGGGTTGATCGTCGACCTCCATCAATGTGCTGAAGGCGGTGCTGTGATCGAACTCGGTCGACTTGGGCGGTGCTGGAAAGCCTGCGAATGCGGTGCCTTGAAAGGTCGCAAACAGCAGAATGGTACAGGTGATACCTGAGACAAGCTTTCTGATCGACACCGCATCCCTCTGCGTAAATGTCTCTGCCACAGCTTTTGCCGCCACCTGGAGGGTCGCCCGGGTGGCTACGTCCGCACTTCCATTCAAGATCAACTGTGGCAACACTCACACGAGTGATCGCGGGCCGCGGTCGAGCGCTGAAACCTTTTCGCGTCTTTGGGGGCCGGCGTGAATGCCGCCAGGCGCGCCAGCCGGTGACCGCGGAGAGCCGGTGGAGGGTGAACGTCCGGTGCATCCGATTTCCGCCTTTAGTAGGGCGCTGCCCCTTCGTACCTGCCCGAAAAGGGCGTCCGGGACTAGGGTTCACCCGCCCGAAGTCGCAGGGGAAAGGGAGAAAACAGTGAGACGTAGCGTTTTCGCCGCGGTCGCCGCCGCCGCGGTGGCGGCCACGCTCGTGGCCGCGCCGGCCGCGAGCGCCGCGCCCGCGAAGGACGCGTCGATCGCCTGGGGTGCGTGCACCGATCCGACGCTCGTCGCCGCCGGTGCCGAGTGCGGGTTCCTGGGGGTGCCGCTCGACTACCGCAAGCCGCACGGGGAGCAGATCCAGCTCGCCGTCAGCCGGGTCAAGCACAAGGTTCCCGACGCGCAGTACCAGGGCGTCATGCTGACCAACCCGGGCGGGCCCGGCGGGTCCGGCCTGCTGCTGGCCACCCGCGGGCCGCGCGTGCCCAACCACGCCGGGGACGCCTACGACTGGGTCGGCTTCGACCCGCGCGGCGTCGGGTCCAGCAAGCCCGCGCTGAGCTGCGACCCGAACTACATGGACTACAACCGCCCCCAGTACGTGCCGTTCACCCCGCAGCTGGAGAAGACCTGGCTGGACCGCTCCAAGGGGTACGCCGAGGCCTGCGCGAAGAACAACTCCGCGGCCCTGCTGGAGAACATGAAGACGACCGACACGGTCCAGGACATGGACTCCATCCGCCGGGCGCTCGGCCAGAAGCAGCTCAACTTCTACGGCTACTCCTACGGCACCTACCTCGGCCAGGTTTACGGCACGCTCTACCCGCGGAACGTGCGCCGGATGGTGCTCGACTCGACGGTCGACCCGCGCGGCGTCTGGTACGGCGACAACCTCAACCAGGACGTCGCCTTCGACCAGAACATCCTCATCTGGTTCGGCTGGCTGGCCCAGCACGACGACGTCTACCACCTCGGCAAGACGCAGGCCGCGGTGCGGCACGTGGTCGACGAGCAGCTGCTCAAGGCGCAGTTCAACCCGGCGGGCGGGGTGATCGGCCCGGACGAGATCCTCGACGTCATCCAGCAGGCCAGCTACTACCAGCTGCGGTGGACGCTGCTGGGCGACGCGCTGTCCCGGTTCGTGAACAAGGGTGACTGGCAGAACTGGAAGACGCTGTTCGAGGCCTTCGGCGGCCGCGGCGACGACAACGGCTACGCGGTCTACCTCGCCGTCCAGTGCACCGACGTCCAGTGGCCGCAGAGCTGGAACACCTGGAAGCGCGACAACTGGAAGACGTTCGCGAAGGCGCCGTACTTCACCTGGCAGAACGCCTGGTTCAACGCGCCCTGCCTGTACTGGCCCGCGAAGGCCGGGAAGCCGACCAAGATCGACGGCCGCGGCGTGCAGAGCGTGCTGATGATCGACGAGACGCTCGACGCGGCGACGCCGTACGAGGGCAGCCTCGAGGTCCGCAGCCGGTTCCCGGGTGCGTCGCTGATCGCGGAGCCGGGCGGCACCAGCCACGCGATCACCCCGCGCGGCAACGCGTGCGTCGACACCAAGATCGCCGACTACCTGGCGACGGGCGCGCTGCCGGCCCGCAAGCCGGGCCGCACGGCCGACGTCGAGTGCGCGCCGCTGCCGCAGCCGACGCCGCCGGCGCCGACCGCCGCGAAGGCCGACGTCGCCGCGACGCAGGGCCTGGTCGCCGGGCGGTTCGCCGGCTGACCTGCGGCAACCCCTCGGAAACGGGGTGCTGGGCACACTGCCCGGCACCCCGTTTTTCGCGCTTTCCGACGCCGGGGGCTTTGAAGGTGCGGGGACTTTGTGTTACAAAGTGCGAGTCGAGTTTGAAACGCAAAGTCCACGAAAGGGGGACGCCATGACTGGGGGACCGGCGTTCGCACTCCACGGCCTGACCAAGCGGTTCGGCCGGGTCACGGCGGTCGGCGGCGTGTCCGTCGAGGTCGCGCGCGGCGAGGTCGTCGCGCTGCTCGGGCCGAACGGCGCCGGCAAGTCGACCACCGTCGACATGCTGCTCGGGCTGACCGAGCCGGACGCGGGGGAGGTGACCGTCGCCGGAGGCAGCCCGCGCGAGGCGGTCGACCGCGGGCTGGTCGGCGCGATGATGCAGAACGGCGCGCTGCTGCCGGACGCCACGGTCGGCGAGCTCGTCGGCCTGGTCGTCTCGACGCACGCGAAGCCGCTGCCCGCGGCCGAGGTGCTCGCCCGCACCGGGCTGACGAACCTCGTCAAACGCCGCTGCGGCAAGCTTTCCGGCGGCGAGCGGCAGCGCGTCCGGTTCGCGCTCGCGCTGGCCGGCGACCCGCAGCTGCTCGTGCTCGACGAGCCCACCGCCGCGATGGACGTCGATGGCAGGCGGGCCTTCTGGGCGGCCATCCGCGAGTTCGCCGCCACCGGCCGGACCGTCCTGTTCGCGACGCACTACCTCGCCGAGGCCGAGGACTACGCCGACCGCGTGGTGCTGATGCGCCACGGCGCCGTCGTCGCCGACGGGCCGGTCGCCGAGGTCCGGGCCGCGGTGTCCGGCCGCGTGCTCAAGGCCGTCGTACCCGGCGCGACCGAAGCGGAGCTGGCCGCGCTGCCCGGCGTCACGAGCGTGCAGTTGCGCGCCGGCCGCGCCGAGCTGGCCTGCGCCGACTCCGACACCGCCCTCCGCGCCCTGCTCGCCGCGCACCCGGCGGCGTCCGACATCGAGATCACCGCGCTGGGCCTCGAAGAGGCGTTCCTGGCGCTCACCGCCGAGGAGGCCGCCGCGTGAACACCACCTACCTGGCGCTGGAGATCAAGCGGATCGTCCGCAGCCCGCAGTTCACGATCTTCACCATCGGCATGCCGGTGGTGATGTACCTGCTCTTCGGCGCCATCTTCGGCGACTACGTCCTGGACAACGGGCTGCACTCGAGCACGCAGACGATGATCGGCATGGCCGCGTACGGCGCCAGCGGCGGCGCCCTGTTCACCGGCACCCGGGTGGCGCAGGAACGCACGGACGGCTGGCAGCGCCAGCTCCGCCTCACGCCGATGCGCGGCCCGGGTTACCTCGCCGTCAAGGTCGCGTCGGCGATGGCCGTCGCCCTGCCCGTGCTGCTCGCGATCTTCTTCGTCGGCTTCCTGCGCGGGGAACCGCTCACCGCGGCCGAATGGGGGCGGCAGCTGGTGTTCCTGTGGGCGGCCACCCTCCCGTTCGCCGTGCTCGGCCTGGCCATCGGCCTGTTCGGCAAGGGCGACACGGTCGGCGCGGTCACCGGCGCCCTGATGATGCCGCTCGGCATGCTCGGCGGCCTGTGGATCCCGCTGGAGATCCTGCCCGGCTGGATGGCGACGGTGGCGCACTTCGTGCCGACGTACTGGCTGCGCCGGGTCGGCCTCGACCCCCTGACGCACACGTCCGGGACGTGGGTCGCGGTGCTCGTGCTGGCGGGCTGGCTCGTCATCCCGGCACTGGTGGTCATGCGCCGGTTCCGGCTGGACACGGCCAGGCTCTGAGTGCCCATTGCCGATCCGGCCAAAAGTAGGCCCCCCTCGGAGCGCGACGTGACCGTTGGTACGCGCCGTTGGGGCCGTGGCTGTGGCCGGATCGGCGACGAATGGCACAGTAGCTTCCGTGGAGGTGCACGGAGGAGGGCGGACCGGGTGGAAGACGAGCCGATGTCGGCCGAGGAGTCGCTGAACCTCATCGCTCAGCAGTCCCGGCGGAACCAGCGCGAATTCGGCGGGGGCCCGGCGCGGATGCTCGCGGCCTGGGCCTTCGCCTGGATCGTCGGCTGGGGCTTCACCTACCTCACCACGCGGTCCTGGGTGGCGGTGCCCGGCTGGGTGGCCGGCGGGATCGTCGTGCCGGTGCTGTTCCTCGGCGCGATGGCCTACACGACGTACGCCAGCATCCGCACCGGCCGCGGCATCCGCGGGCCGTCCCGCACGGTCGGCGCGATGTACGGCTACGGCTGGGCGCTCGCCGCGCTCGGGCTGCTGGTGGTCGACATCCGGATCACGCAGTTCCAGGTGCTTTCCCCGGATCAGGTGTCGCTGCTGTGGTCGGGCACCTGGCTGCTGATCACCGGCGTGCTGTACCTGGCGGGCGGCATGGTCTGGCAGGACAAGCTGATGTACGGCCTCGGCGCTTGGATGATCGTGTCCGCGGCGGCGAGCGTGCTCGTGGGCTACCCGCACAACTTCCTCGTGCTCACGGTGTGCGGCGGGGGCGGGTTCCTGCTCGCCTCGATCGTGTACTTCGCCCGCGAGAAGCGCCGATGAGCGACCTGCCGCAGCTCGACCCCGTCATCCACGCCCAGGCCCGGCTGCGGGTCACCGTCGCCCTCGCCGGGCTGCGCACCGGCGACCAGATCACCTTCCCGCGGCTGCAGCAGCTCCTGGACATGACGGCGGGCAACCTCTCGACGCACCTGCGCAAGCTCGAGGACGCCGAGTACGTCGAGATCACCAAGGCCTACGAGCACCGCACGCCGGTCACGCTGGTCCGGCTCACCGCGGCCGGGCGCGCGGCGTTCGAGAACTACACGAAGGCGCTCCACCAGCTGCTGGACGCCACCGGCGGGGACTGACGTGGCCCGCTGGGTGATCCACCTCGACCTGGACGCCTTCTACGCCTCGGCCGAGCAGCTCACCCGCCCGACGCTGGCCGGGCGCCCGGTGCTCGTCGGTGGTCTCGGCCCACGCGGGGTCGTCGCCGGCGCCAGCTACGAATCGCGGGCGTTCGGCATCAAGTCGGCGATGCCGATGGCGCAGGCACGGCGGCTGCTGCCGGCGAACGGCGTCATCGTGCCGCCGCGGTTCCGCGTCTACGAGCGGCTGAGCCAGGAGGTCTTCGCCGTCGTCTCCGCGGTGGCGCCGGTGCTGGAGAAGATCTCCCTCGACGAGGCTTTCGCCGAACCGCCGTCGCTCGTCGGTGCGTCGTTCGACGCGGTCACGGAGTTCTGCGCGTCGCTGCGGGCGCGGATCCGCGCGGAAACCGGTCTGGTGGCGTCGATCGGCGCGGGGAACGGCAAGCAGATCGCGAAGATCGCGTCCGACGAGGCCAAACCGGACGGGCTGCTGGTCGTGCCGCAGGGCACCGAGCGGGAGTTCCTGGCGCCGCTGCCGGTGCGGGCGCTGTGGGGGATCGGCCCGGTCGCCGAAGGCAAGCTGCGGTTCATCGGCGTCCAGACGCTGGCGCAGCTGGCGGCACTGTCCGAACAGGACGCTGTCGCCACGCTCGGCGGCGTGATCGGCCGCGACCTGCGCCGCCTCGCGACCGGCGCCGACGACCGCCCGGTGGCCGGGCGCGCCGAGACCAAGCAGGTCAGCGCCGAGACGACGTTCGACACCGACATCAAGGACCTGCCGACGTTGCGGGCGGAGGTCCGGCGCATCGCCGCGGGTGCGCACCAGCGGCTGCTCAAGGCCGAGCGCGTGGCCCGGACCGTGGTGATCAAGCTGCGGCACACGGACATGCACACGGTGACCCGCTCGGAAACGATTTCCGCCCCGACCGACGACCTGGCCGAGCTGGCCGCGACCGCCGAGCGGCTGCTGCTGGACCCGGCGGAGTTCGGCGGCATCCGCCTGGCGGGCGTGGCCTACAGCGGGCTTTCGGTGCCGCACCAGGACGCCCTGTTCACCCTGGCGGCCCCGGCGGCCCCCGCGACGTCGACGGTGGTCACGGCGGCGACCCCGGCGCCCAGCGCGCCTTCGGAGTGGCGCCAGGGCGACGACGTGGTCCACGAGGAGTTCGGCACGGGCTGGGTCCAGGGCGCGGGCCACGGCCGGGTGACGGTCCGATTCGAGCACCGCTCGTCCGGCCCGGGCGCGGCCCGCACCTTCCCCCAGACCGACCCCGCCCTGACCCGCGGCGACCCCGGCGACTGCCTGAAGTAGCCCCTACTCCGCCGAGTAGCCCTGCAGTTTAGCGACTTCCTGGCCCGCCAGCAGGAACGCGCCGACGCCGTACGCCGCGGTGTCGTTCAGGTGAGCCGTTGCCGGGCGGTCGCCGACCGGCTGGACGTAGCCGACCAGGCCGCTGGGCTGCAGGGCCTTCGTCGACAACGCCGTCCACGCCTTGTCGACCACCGGGCGGAACCGCGATGCGTCGAGGATGCCCGCCGTGATGCCCCAGCCGATGCCGTAGGTGAAGAACGCCGTGCCGCTCGTCTCCGGGCCGCCGTGGTTCCGCGGGTTCAGCAGGTCCGCGTTCCAGAAGCCGTCGCGGCGCTGCAGCAACGACAACGAGAACGCCATCTTCTTGAACACCCGCAGGTACTCCGGCCGCCGCGGATCGTCGGCCGGCAGCACCTGCAGCACCTTCGTCAGTGCCGCCAGCGCCCAGCCGTTGCCGCGTGACCAGAACACGCCCGAGCCCTTGAACCGCTCGTCGCGGTACCACAATCCCGTGAACTCGTTGTACAGCTTGTGTTCCGACGACCGGAACAGCTGGTCCATCGCGTCCAAATAGGACGGTTCGTGGTCGATCAGGCTCATCCGGGCGAACGACGGCATCGCCATGTTCAGCGCGTCGACGTAGTTCCAGTAGTCGCGGTGCCCGGCCCGCACGGACGCCACCTCGTCCTGGATCCGGGTGCGGATCGAGTCGAGCGGGATCTCCGGGTGGAAGTACGTGTACAGGTCCAGGTACGCCTCGCCGGCGGCCTGGTTGTCCGGGAAGAACGGGCGGCTCGGGTCGGACGGCAGCCGGTAGCCGTTCGCCTGCGCCCACGGGTACGTCTTGTGGTTGGACTGGCCGGTGGTCCGGACCAGCGCCAGGTTGCCGACGTGGAACGTCGCGTTCTGCCAGTCGGCGGGCCCGGGGTTCGTCCCGTTGGCGGCCCAGTAGTTCCCCGCGGCGACCATTTCGTCCGCGACGGCGCAGGAAACGGCCGCGGATGCGACCGGTGCCGTCAAAAGACTGCCCGCCACGGCCGCCGCCGCGAGCACGCCAAAGCCACGAATACCCGGGAAACGCATGGAAGCGTCCTCCTCAGCACCTCATGGCGGCGGGTCGGTCGCAGCGAGTGAAGCGCTTCCCGGTGGACGTGTCAAGGTGCCGGTGAGCGGTACGGCGCAACGGTTTCCAGCAATCTCCGCGACGCCGCTTCGGCCCCGTCGGCGTTCTTCGCCAGCACCAGCGTCAGCACGCGGGAATGCGCGACGAGCTCCATCGGCTCGCCGTGCGCCCGCAGCGCCGCCACGACCGGCACCCGCAGCTGCGCGATGAGCGCGTTGCCCGAGGCGCGGATCAGCGCCGCGTGGAACCGCGAGTCGGCTTCCCGGAACGCCGCCGCGTCGGACCGCTCGACCGCGTCCGCCATCAGCTCGTACGCCGCGGCCATCGCCGACAGCTCGTCGGGCCGCCGGTGCCGCGCGGCCAGCCGCGCCGCCTGCGGTTCGAGCATCAGCCGCAGTTCCAGCAATTCCCGCAGGTGCTCGCGGCGGCCGGGTCCGTTGACGCGCCAGGCGATGACGTCCGGGTCGATCGCGTCCCACGCCTCGGGCGGCAGCGTCCACGTGCCGACCCGTGGGCGCGCGGTGACCATGCCCTTGGACTCCAGCACGCGCAGCGCCTCGCGCACCACCGTGCGGGACGCCGAGAAGCGCCGCCCGAGTTCCTCGGGGACGAGCGGCTGCCCGTCCCCGAGGACGCCTTCGACGATCAGCCTGCCCAGCTCGTCGACGATCCGGGCGTGGAGGTTCACTCCGGCAGGCCGACGCGGCGCTCCCCGCTGCGCAGCTGCTGCAGCACGACCGCGATCACGAGCAGCGCGCCGTGGGCGACGTTCTGCCAGAACGGGTTGATGCCCAGCCCGGACATGCCGTTGTCGAGCACGCCCAGGATGATCACCGCGAGCACGGTGGAGATGATCGAGCCGCGGCCGCCCTTGAGCATCGTCCCGCCGAGCGCGGCGCCGGTGACGGCCTGCAGCTCCAGGCCTTCCGAGCCGGACGTCGGCTGGCCGGAACCGGTGCGCGCGGTGATCAGCACGCCCGCGATCGCCGCGACCACGCCGACGAGGGCGTACACACCGATGATGTACCGGTTGATGTTGATGCCGGCCAGCCGCGCCGCGGTGTCGTTGCCGCCGATGGCGTAGACGTTGCGGCCGATGTCGGTGTACTTGAGCAGGAAGTGCAGCAGCGCCGCGACGATCAGGAACACCCACACCAGTGACGGCAGCCCGAGCACGGACCCCTTGGCCAGGAAGATGAACAGGTCGTCGCCGCCGGTGTAGCCCTGCGCCTTGCCGTCGGAGATCACCTGCGCGATGCCCTTGTAGGTGGCCAGCATCGCCAGCGTCGCGACCACCGGGTTGACCCGGCCGAAGATGATGATCATGCCGTTGACCAGGCCGCACAGGATGCCGACGCCGACCGCGGCGAGGATGCCGACCTCGGAGTTGCCGGTCGAGGTGAACACCATCGCCGAGACGACCGAGGCGAGCCCGGCCATCGAGCCGACCGAGATGTCCAGCGCGCCCAGGATGATCACCAGCGTCTGCACCAGGGCCAGCAGCCCCATGATGGTGATCGCGCTGCCGATCAGCAGCAGGTTGTTGGTGCGGAAGAAGTTCTCGTTCAGCACGCTCAGCAGGATCACCAGCGCGATGAGCGTGATGATCAGGCTGGAGTTCTGCACGCCGATGCCGGTCAGCACGCGACGCGCGGCGCTAGTTTGCGCCGGTGCGGCGGGAGCCGAAGTTTCCTTGGTGGGGGTGCTCATGCGCCGATCTCCTGGGCTTCTTCCACGGCTGGTTCGGTTTCGGGGATGGCGAGGGTCAGCACGGCTTCCTCGGTCGCTTCTTCGCGTCCGATCTCGCCGGCCAGGCGCCCGGCGCGCATCACGAGGATGCGGTCGGCCAGCGTCAGCACCTCGGGCAGGTCGGAGGAGATGACCAGCAGCGCGATGCCTTCCGCGGCGAGGCCGTCGATGATCCGGTAGATCTCGGCCTTCGCGCCGACGTCGACCCCGCGCGTCGGCTCGTCGAGGATCAGCAGCTTCGGCCGCCGCGCGAGCCAGCGCGCGAGGACGGCCTTCTGCTGGTTGCCGCCGGAGAGCTTGCGGACTTCCTGCTCCATCGACGGCGTCCGCACGCGAAGCTCGCGTACGTACTCCTCGACGAGCGCGCGTTCCTTCTCCCGCTTCACCACGCGGAAGCGGCGAAGGCGATCGAGGACCGCGATGGAGACGTTGTCGCGTACGGACCGCTGCATCAGCAACGCGTCCGTCTTGCGCTCTTCGGGCGCGAAGCCGATGCCCGCCTTCACGGCGTCACCGGGGTTGCTCGCCCGCAAGCGCTTGCCGTCGAGGGTCACGGTGCCCGAGCGGATCGGCAGGTCCCCGACGATCGCGCGGGCCAGCTCGGAACGTCCCGCGCCGACCAGCCCGGCCAGGCAGACGACCTCGCCCGCGCGCACCTGCAGCGAGATGCCGGTGACGTCGTCGGTGGTGACGTCGTCGAGCTTCAGCACGACGTCGCCGGTGTCCTGGGTGACGCGGCGCTCGAGCGCCGAGAGGTCGCGGCCGATCATCATCCGGACCAGGCTGGGCTCGTCGGTCTCGGCGGCCTGCTGGACGCCGACGAGCTTCCCGTCGCGCAGCACGGCGACGCGGTCGGCCAGCTGGAAGATCTCCTTCATCCGGTGCGAGACGTAGACGACCGCGACGCCGCTGTCGCGCAGCCGCCCGATCAGCCGGAACAACGCCTCGACCTCGTGCTCCGACAGCGACGACGTCGGCTCGTCGAAGGCGATCACCTTCGGCGGCGTGGCGGCGGTGAGCACGCGCAGGATCTCGACGAGCTGGCGCTGCGCGGGGGAGAGGGCGACGCCGAGCGTGGCCGGGTTGAGGACGCCCTCGAAGCCGTACTCGACGAGGGCGTCGTGCGTGGCCTTCGCGAGCGTGCGGCGGTTGAAGACCCGCGCCTTGGCGGGGAGTTCGCCGACGAAGACGTTCTCCGCCACCGAAACGTGCGGGATGATCTCGGGTTCCTGGTAGATCACGCGGACGCCGGCGGCCATCGCCGCGCGCGGGGTGTCGAACGCGACCTCGGTGCCGTCGAGGAGGAGCCGGCCGTCGTCGGGGCCCTGGTCGCCGGAGAGGACGCGCAGCAGCGTCGACTTCCCGGCGCCGTTCTCGCCCATCAGCGCGAGGACCTCACCGGCCCGGAACTCCAGCGAGACGTCGTCGAGGGCGGTGACCCCGGAGAAGCGCTTGCCGATGCCCTCGACGGCGAGCGCGGGTGAGGAGGAGGACATGGTCGCCTTCCGTACGGCGGAGCCCGGGGCCCGCACTTTCACGTGAAAGTGCGGGCCCCGGGAGTGCGGTCAGGTGCAGTTGACGCCGGCCTGCTTGTAGTTGTCCTTGTTGACGATCGTGGTCTTCGCGATCGTCTCCGCGGGCAGTTCCTTGCCGTTCTTCACCTTGTCCGCCAGCACCTGGATCGCCGAGCGGCCGACCTCGGCGCCGGAGATGTAGAGCGCGGACTTGTTGCCGGTGTCCTTGCCCGCGGCCCAGTCCTTGCAGGTGAGGTACGCGCCGAGCCCGACGCCGATGATGTTGCTTGCCTGCACGCCGGAGTTGGCGAGCGCGGTCACGACGCCGGTCTCGTTCTCGTCGTTGCAGCCCCAGACGACCCAGTGCTTGACGCCCGGGTTGGAGCCGATCACCGCGCCGGAGCGGTTCTGCGCGTCGACGGGGGAGTTGTCGGTGCCGACGTCGATCACCTGGACGTCCGCGCCGGCCGACTTGCCGAATGCGGCCTTGGCGGCGTTGACGCGGTCGGTGCAGACGGTGAGGTCCTGCTTGTAGGCGCTGATGATCTTCGTGTCGGCGGCGGTCCAGCCGGCGGCCTTGAACAGCTTCCCGGCCTCGGTGCCGACCGAGTCGCCCATCTGGCTGCCGTTGAAGCCGACGAACGGGGCCTTCGCGCCGGTGCCGTCCTTGATGACGTCGTCGGAGGCGATGAGCGGGATGCCCGCGCTCTTCGCCTTGTCGATCACCTGCGGGCCGATGGCCTGGTCCGGGACGACGATGGCGACGCCGTTGGCGCCCTGCGCGACCGCGGCGTCGAGTTCGGTGATCGCCTTGTTGGCGTCCTGGCCGAGGTTGACGACCTTGAGCTCGACGCCGAGTTCCTTCGCCTTCTCCTGCGCGCCCTGCGCCTGCTCGACGAAGTACTGCTGGTCACCCTGCTTCTGCAGGTAGTACAGCGTGATCTTGCCGTTGGCCGGTGCCTGCTGCTGCGGTGCTGCGGTGTCTTTGCCGGAGGAGCAGGAGGCCAGCAGAGCGCCGGAAATCAAACAACAACCAACAGCGCTCCAGGCACGCAGCCTGTGCGAGTGTGGGGACATCGTTGCTCCCAAGGAGGCCGGGGTCGAGTGGCGCGCGCGGGCGCCGCTGAGTGACTGGTATTACAAAACACCCGTTCGTGCAGCGTCAAGGCGCAGTTAGCGGAGCGAGACCTACTCTCCGTAGTTGCATCGTGGCACACGTGGCTCTCATTTATCGTATTTTTTCCCCGCTGGGCTGCGCGTTGTCCGGTTTTGTCCTGTGCGAATGTTCTGATCGGTGTTGTCGACTGTGGTGGGAGTTGTCGATGACCGGGATGCCGTCTCTGCCGGGTTCGCCCGGCTGGCAGGATGGCCGGACGACAGCAGGAGGGGACCGATGACGAAGCACCGCGTCGCCGCGCTCGCCGGGGTCGCCGTCCTGGTGGCCGGCTGCAGCAGCCCGCCGCAGTCCGGCCCGGCCCCCACGCCGTTCCCGGAGACCGGGTCGTCGACGGCGGCCGCCCCGGACGGCTCGTTCAGCGTCGTCGCGACCGGCGACGTCCTGATCCACCCCGCGCTGACCGAGCAGGCCGAGGCCGACGGCGGCGGCAAGATCGACTACCGGCCACTGCTGGCCGGGATCAAGCCGCTGATCTCCGGCGCGGATCTCGGGATCTGCCACCTCGAGACGCCGCTGGCGCCGGAAGGCGGGCCGTACAGCGGGTACCCGTCGTTCAGCGCGCCGCCGGAGATCGCGGACGCGCTCAAGGACACCGGTTACGACACGTGCTCGACGTCGTCGAACCACACGATCGACCAGGGCGCGGCCGGCGTCTCGCGCACGCTGGACAAGCTCGACGCGATCGGCGTCAAGCACACCGGATCGGCCCGCTCGGCTTCGGAAGCGGCGAAACCGCTGGTCATGGACGTCCAGGGTGTCAAGGTCGCGCAGGTGTCGTACGCCTTCGGGTTCAACGGCATCGAGGTCCCGGCGGGCAAACCGTGGCTGGCCAACCGGATCGACGTCGACGACGTCCTGTCGGCGGCGCGCAAGGCGCGCGAGGCGGGGGCGCAGGTCGTGATCGCGAGCCTGCACTGGGGGGTCGAGTACCAGCACGAGCCGACGGCGGAGCAGCGGTCGCAGGCGAAGAAGATCCTGGCGTCGGACGACGTCGACCTGATCATCGGCCACCACGCCCACGTGGTCCAGCCGTTCGAGAAGATCGGCGAAAAGTGGGTGGCCTACGGGCTGGGCAACAGCATCGCCCGCCACTCGGAACCCCGCGGCGACACCGAAGAAGGCGCGGCGGCCCGGTTCCGGTTCGTGCGCGACGGCGACCGCTGGAAGGTCGACAAGGCGGAGTACGTCCCGACGCTGATCAAGCTGGACGACCCGATCCGGCTGATCAACTTGTCGACTTCGCCGGCGTCGGCGCAGGTCACCAAGGCCCTGTCGGACACGGACAAGAACATCTTGAGCTTGGGGGCGGACAAGGACGGCTTGACCCGCCCGGGCAAGTGAACTGAGGCTCGCACGTGCGGCCGCGCCGGCCGCACGTGCGAGCCCGGGCCTCAGTGTGTCCGGGTCGTGATCAGCCGCGCCAAAGCCGCCAGCTCCGCCGCCGGCCGCGGGACCGGGTTGGCCGATGCCAGTTCCCGCAGTCCTTTCGCGACCAGCGCCGCCGCCTGGGCCTGGCTCCACTGGCGGCCGCCCGCCGACTCCACCAGGGAGGCCGCGCGGGTCAGTTGCGCGTCGTCCAAGGGGTCCGTGCCAGCGTAGAGCGATGCCAGTTCCGCGCCCGCCTCGGTGCCCGACGACAAGGCCGTCACCACGGGGAGGGACTTCTTGCGGTTCTGCAGGTCCGAGTACACCGGTTTGCCCGTCTCCGCGGGATCGCCCCAGATCCCGAGCAGGTCGTCGACGTGCTGGAACGCCAGCCCGACCGCGCGGCCGAACGCGCCGAACCGGGCCGGCGGCCGGGTGCCGTGCAGGGCGCCGAGTTCGCAGGCCGCGCCGATCAGGGCCGCCGTCTTGCCGGTGGCCATCCGGACGCACTCCGGGGGCGTCACGTCGTCGCGCTGCTCGAAGTCGAGGTCGGCGGCCTGGCCTTCCAGCAGCGCGAGCACGCCCTGGGACAGCAGTTTCGCGCCCTCGCGGGTCAGTTCCTCGAACGCCAGGCTCAGCAACGCGTCCCCGGCGAGCACCGCGGGTCCGGTGCCGAACACCGTCCACGCCGTCGCGCGGTGCCGGCGGGTCGTGTCGCCGTCCATGATGTCGTCGTGCAGCAGCGAAAAGTTGTGCACCAGTTCCACCGCGACGGCCGCGGGCACGGCGTCCGCCGGATCGCCGCCCGCCGCCTCCGCGCACAGCAGGACCAGCGCGGGCCGCAGTGCTTTGCCACCGTCCGCCGCCGACGGCGTGCCCTGCGCGTCCCACCAGCCGAAGTGGTAGCCGGCCACCCGCCGCATCACTTCCGGCAGCCGGTCCGCGGTGGCGCGCAGCGCCGGGTCGACCAGCCCCTTGCTCCACGCGAGGACATCGGTGAGCGGACGGGCCGCGGTGCGTGCGTCCATGGTCGTCATGCGAGCCCGACCTCCACGTCGTCGAGGACGCCGAGTGCGTCGGGGACGAGCACCGCGGCGGAGTGGTAGGCGCTGACGAGGTAGGAAGTGACGGCCCGGTCCCCAGTGCCCATCAGCCGGACGTTGACCCCGGGCTGGTATTCGTCCGGGAGTTCCTTGGGCCGCAACCCGATCACCCCGGCGTCGTCTTCGCCGGTGCGCATCGCCAGGATCGACGTGGTCCCGGCCTCGGTCACCGGGATCTTGTCGCACGGGAGGATCGGGACGCCGCGCCAGGCGTTCACTCGTTTCCCGTCTAGCACGATGGTGTCGGGGTAGACCCGGTGGGCGGTGCAGGCCCGCCCGAACGCGGCGATCGCCCGCGGATGGGCGAGGAAGAACTTGGTTTTGCGGCGGCGGCAGAGCAGATCGTCCATGTCCAACGGCGTCGGTGGCCCGCTGCGGGTGGTGAGCCGGTGTTTGAGCCCGGCGTTGTGCAGGAGCCCGAAGTCGGTGTTGTTGATCAGGTCGTGTTCCTGCCGTTCCCGCAACGCCTCCACCGTCAACCGTAGCTGTTGGTCGAGCTGGTTGTGGGGGGTGTTGTAGAGGTCGGTGATGCGGTTGTGGGTGTGCAGCACGGTCTGGGCGACGGCGAGTTCGTATTCCCGCGGTGCGGGGTCGTAGTCGACATAGGTCCCGGCCAGCAACGGTTCGCCGTCGTGCCCGGCGGAGAGGTCGATGCTGGCTTCGCCTTTGCTGTTCTGTGGTTTCCGCGGGCGGGCGGCGGCTTCGGCCACATGGGTGCGTAGGGAGTCGAGGCGTCCGTTGAGGCGGGTGTAGGTCGCGGCGGGCAGGACGAGGGCGGTGACGCGGGTGGCGGCGCGGGCGGTGTGGTCCCAGGTGGCGTCGG
>NZ_RSEC01000004.1 GCF_003937945.1 Amycolatopsis eburnea | reverse complement strand
GACCTCGCACGACCCCGCACCCGCTGAGTCGATCTGCGGCCAGGCTGCGGCCCGCTCGCCGCGCAGCCCTGCCCCGGCAACCGAGGTGCCCGCGAGGTCCAGCTGCGGCCGCGCCACGGCCCGGACCTCGCACGACCCCGCACCCGCTGAGTCGATCTGCGGCCAGGCTGCGGCCCGCTCGCCGCGCAGCCCTGCCCCGGCAACCGAGGTGCCCGCG
>NZ_RSEC01000047.1 GCF_003937945.1 Amycolatopsis eburnea | reverse complement strand
CCGACGCCACCTGGGACCACACCGCCCGCGCCGCCACCCGCGTCACCGCCCTCGTCCTGCCCGCCGCGACCTACACCCGCCTCAACGGACGCCTGGACTCCCTGCGCGCCCACCTCACCGAAGCCGCGGCCCGCCCGGTGAAACCGCAGAACAGCAAGGGTGAAGCGAGCATCGACCTGTCCGCCGGGCACGACGGCGAACCCCGCCTCGCGGGCACCTATGTCGACTACGACCCCGCACCCCGGGAATACGAACTCGCCGTCGCCCAAACCGTCCTGCACACCCACAACCGCATCACCGACCTCTACAACACCCCCCACAACCAACTCGACCAGCAACTGCGGCTGACCGTCGAAGCCCTGCGGGAACGGCAGGAACACGACCTGATCAACAACACCGACTTCGGGCTCCTGCACAACGCCGGGCTCAAGCACCGGCTCACCACCCGCAGCGGGCCACCGACGCCGTTGGACATGGACGATCTGCTCTGCCGCCGCCGCAAAACCAAGTTCTTCCTCGCCCACCCCCGCGCCATCGCCGCGTTCGGACGGACCTGCACCGCCCACCGGGTTTACCCGGATACCGTTGTCCTCGACGGGAAACGGGTCAACGCCTGGCGCGGCGTCCCGATCCTCCCCTGCGACAAAATCCCCGTGACCGAGGCCGGGACCACGTCGATCCTGGCGATGCGCACCGGCGAAGACGACGCCGGCGTGATCGGATTACGCCCCAAGAAACTCCCCGACGAATACCAGCCCGGCGTCAACGTCCGGCTGATGGGCACCGGCGACCGGGCCGTCACCTCCTACCTCGTCAGCGCCTACCACTCCGCCGCCGTACTCGTCCCCGACGCACTCGGCATCCTCGACGACGTCGAAGTCGGGCGCTGAGCGAAAAGTTGCGCCTGACGCAAGTAGCCCTTGCCAGAGTTGCGTGGCACAAGTACTACCGAGGCTCCTAACTTCGATCTCGACCAGAGATTCCGAAGAAGGAGCAGCAGAATGCACGTGTTCGTCACCGGCGCGACCGGCTGGATCGGCTCGGCCGTCGTCGACGAGCTCCTCGGCTCCGGGCACGAGGTCACCGGCCTCGCCCGCTCGGACGCCGCCGCGCTCGCCCTCGGCAAGAAGGGCGCGCGGGTCCGGCGGGGCGACCTCGACGACCTGGCCGGGCTCCGCGACGCCGCGCTCGACGCCCAGGCCGTCGTCCACCTCGCCAACAAGCACGACTGGGGCAACCCTGCGGAGAGCAACCGGGCCGAGCGGGCCGCGGTCGAGACGCTCGCCGAGGCCCTCGTGGGCACGGACCGGCCGTTCGCCCTCGCCGCCGGGCTCTCGGGCCTGGTGCGGGGACGGCCCGCGACGGAGTCCGACGTCTCCCCCGAGGTCGGCCCGGACTCGCACCGCGGCGGGGCCGAGAACCTCGCGCTCGAGTACGCGGAGAAGGGCGTCCGGGTGCTGAGCGTCCGCTTCGCCCCGTCGGTGCACGGCCCGGGCGACCACGGGTTCCTGGCCGCGATCACGGCCGCCGCGCGCGAGCACGGCGTGTCGGCCTACCCCGGCGACGGCACCACGGCGTGGTCCGCGGTCGCCCGCGCCGACGCGGCCCGGCTCGTCCGCCTCGGTCTCGAAGGCGCGCCGGCCGGGACCAAGCTGCACGCCGTCGCGGAGGAAGCCGTGACAGCGCGGGAAATCGCGGAGGCGGTCGGGCGCACGCTCGACGTCCCGGTGGTCTCGCTGGCGCCCGAAAAGGTCGCCGAGCACTTCGGGTTCGTCGGCCGGTTCTTCGCGCTGGACATGACGGCGTCGAGCGCCCGCACGCGCGAGCTGCTCGGCTGGACGCCCTCCGGGCCGGGCCTGGTCGAGGACATCGAAACCGGCGCGTACGCCTGAAAGGGGAAGTCATGTCCTTCGAAGCCGAAGTCACCGCGTTCATGCTCGTGAAGACGACACCCGAGTGGCTCGGTCTCACGGTGGCGCAGCGGGTGCACGCGTTCGAGACCGAGATCCTCCCGGTCGTGAAGGAAAAGGCGAAGGGGGTGCGGTCGCGGTTCTTCGACACCGAGTTCTACTCCGCGCGCGTCACCGACGTCTGGGTGTGGGAGGCCGCCGACCACCAGTCCTACCAGCTGGTGATCGAGGCCCTGCGCGAAACCCCGTTCTGGGACCGGTACTTCGAAATCACCGAGATCCTGGTCGGGGTCGAGAACGGGTACGCGAAGAACTACGGCATGAGCACCTTCGCCACCGTCGACCTCGAGTGAACGCCGGGAGCGCCGGGAGCACACCGCTCCCGGCGCTCCGGAGGCTAGGCGGCCTCCTCGGCCTCCACCGGTTCCGGCGTGATGTCGGCGTCGGCCGGTGCGGCCGCTTCGCCGTCCAGGCGGACGTTGCGGAACAGCACCAGCGCGAGCGTCGCGAGCAGCGCGATGAGAATCGCGCAGACCAGCGCCGCGACGGCGAACCCGCTCGTGAACGCCTCGCGAACGGACGTGAGCAGCGTGCTGCCGGCCTGGCCGGACAGGCTCTGCGCGGCCGCCGTGCCTTCGGCGATGCCGCCGTTGGCCGCGGTGGCGACGTCCGAGGGCACCCCGGCCGGCACCTCGATCTGCCCGCGGTAGGCGGCCGTCGCGATGCTGCCGAACAGGGCGATCCCGAGCGCGATGCCGAGCTCGTTGCTGGTCTGCGAAATCGCGCCGGCCGCGCCCGCCTTCTCCGGCGGGGCCGAGCCGATCACCAGGTTGATGCCGAGCACCACCATCGGGGAGAGCCCACCGGTCGCCAGCACCGTGCCGATCACCGTGACCGGCAGCCCGTTCGTCACCGGAACCTGGGTGAGCACCAGGAAACCGGCGGCGGAGACGGCCATCCCCACGGCGATGACGAACGCCGGGCGGAACCGCTGCGCCAGCGGCGGCGCGATCATGTACCCGACCATCATCGCGACGGTGTACGGGATCAGCCACAGGCCGGAGTTCAGCGGCGAGAGGCCGAGCACCAGCTGCAGGTACTGGTTGAACAGCAGCAGGATGCCGCTGATCGTGGACCCGCCGAGCAGCAGGATGCCGAGCGCGCCGCTGAAGGCGGGCCTGCCGAGCAGCCGGATGTCCAGCAGCGGGTCGGCGAGCCGGCGCTGGCGGCGGACGAACGCCGTGCCGAAGAGCAGCCCCACCACGAGGACCAGGGTCGGCACGAGCACGGACTCACCGCGCGCCAGTTCCTTGAGGCCGTAGATGACCGGCAGGACCGCGGCGAGCGAAAGACCGGCGCTGATCAGGTCCAGCCTGCCGGCCCCCGTCCCGGGTTCGGACCGCGGCAGCAGGATCGGCGCGGCGACGAGCAGCAGCACCATCACCGGCAGGCCGAGCAGGAACACCGAGCCCCACCAGAACGCCGACAGCATCACGCCGCCGACCAGCGGGCCGATCGCCAGGCCGACCATGAAGCAGCTCGTCCAGATGCTGAGCGCCATGCCGCGCTGCTTCGCGTCGCGGAACATGTTGCTGATCAGGGCCATCTCGGTCGGGACCAAAGTGGACCCGGCGATCCCGAGCGCCGCACGCGCGATGATGAGCATCGTCGCGCTGGTCGAAAACGCGGCCACGGCCGACGCCGCGCTGAACAGCGTCGCGCCGATCATCAGCAGTTTCCGGTGCCCGATGCGGTCGCCGAGGTTCCCGCTCGTGACCAGCAGTCCGGCGATGGTGAACCCGTAGATGTCGATGATCCACAGCATTTGCGAACTGCTCGGGTGCAAATCCGCGGTCACGTGCGGAATCGCCAGCAGCAATACGCTCATGTCCAGCGCCAGCAGCAGGGTCGGAAGGGTGAGGACGGCCAGGCCGACCCACTCCCGCCTGCCCGCCCGCTCACCGGAGTGGGTCGAGCTGTTCGTTGTCATGAGAAACCCTTCATGCGTCCGGCATATACCGTCAACACTCGACCCGATCGACGGTGCGGGCATCCTTGAAAATGCGCAGTTTGCGGCGCCGAAGCGGTTTCGACACTACCTTCGTAATTCAGTGCGCCGATGTCGAATCGGCGGGCACCCGGTTTTCCCGCAGCC
Source organism: Amycolatopsis eburnea (assembly GCF_003937945.1). Classification (GTDB taxonomy): domain Bacteria; phylum Actinomycetota; class Actinomycetes; order Mycobacteriales; family Pseudonocardiaceae; genus Amycolatopsis; species Amycolatopsis eburnea. Next base: position 36,985 of record NZ_RSEC01000047.1, on the reverse strand, counting down.
GCCGGTAGTGCGCCACGCATTCCCCGTACCGCGGCAGCAGCCCCGCCGCCAGCGCCTCGGCCAGCCGGGGCGCCGCGCGGTCCTTGGGCGACAGCAGCGGCTCGACGTCCGACGGCCACGGCAGGCCCAGTTCCGGGTCGAGCGGGTCGAGGCCGTGCTCGCGGCCCGCGTCGTACTCGGTCGTGCACAGGTAGGACAGCACGGTGTCGTCTTCGAGGGCCATGATCGCGTGGCCGAGCCCCTCCGGCACGTACACCGCGCGGAACTCGAGCGGGTCGAGGCGCACCGCGTCCACCACGCCGAACGTCGGGGAGCCGACGCGGATGTCGGCGACCACGTCCAGCAGCGCCCCTCGCGAGCAGTAGACGTACTTCGCCTGGCCGGGTGGCACGTCGGCGTAGTGCAGGCCCCGGATCGTGCCGCGCCGGGACCGGCTGTGGTTCAGCTGAGCCACCTTCAGCGGGTGGCCGACCGCCTTGACGAAAGCCGCTTCCTGGAAGGGGCACACGAACAGGCCCCGCTCGTCCGGGAACACCCGCGGGCCGAACTCGAACGCGCCCGGCACGGCCAGTTCCCTGGCGTCTTGAACCTCTCCCAATGTGCCCACCCTCTTCCCGACCGGCGATGAACGCGAAGACCTGAGGCAGGATTATTGCGCACAAAACGGGCAGATCGCCATCAACAGGATTTAGACGGCCTTCCGGTGCACGTGGCCGGCGGGAAGGAGTGCAGATGACAGGGTCACCGCCGCGGTTCAGCACGCCGCTGCACGTCGGGCGGCCGAACATCGGCGACCGGAGCAAGTTCCTCGACCGGCTCGGCGGCGCACTGGACCGGCACTGGCTGGCCAACAACGGCCCGCTGGTGCGGGAATTCGAGGCGCGGGTCGCCGCGCTGGCCGGCACCCGGCACTGCGTCCCGGTGGGCAATGCGACGGTGGGCATCCAGATCGCGGCGAAGGCGGCCGGGATCGCGCCGGGCGACGAGGTCGTCGTGCCCTCCTTCACCTCGCCCGCGACGGCGCACGCACTGCACTGGATCGGCGCCACGCCGGTGTTCTGCGACGTCGACGGCACCGCCAACGCGGACCCCGGCCACGTCGCCCGCCTCATCGGGCCGCGGACCCGCGCGATCGTCGGCGTGCACGTGTTCGGCAGGCCGTGCGAGATCGACCGGCTGGCCGCGCTCGCCGAGCGGCACGGCCTGCCGCTCATCCTGGACGCCGCCCAGGCGGTCGGCTGCACCTACCGCGGCCGGCCGATCGGCGGCTTCGGTGTCGCCGAGGTGTTCAGCTTCCACGCGACGAAGTACCTGAACAGCTTCGAAGGCGGGGCCATCGTCACCGACGACGACGAGCTCGCCGAGCGCGCCCGCGCCATGCGCAACCTGGGGATGAACGACGAGCGGGACCAGGTGGTGTGCGGCATCAACGGGCGGATGACCGAGGCGTCCGCCGCGATGGGGCTGACCTCCCTCGACGCGATGGAGACGATCATCTCCGCGAACCGGCGCAACCACCGGTTGTACCGCTCGGGCCTGGCGGGCCTCGACGGCGTGCGCCTGCACGAGCCGGCTCCCGGGGAGCGCGCGAACCACCAGTACATCGTCATCGAGGTCGACGGCGCGGTCGCCGGCGCCGATCGCGACACCGTGCTCGGCGCCCTGGCCCGGCACAACGTGCTGGCCCGGCGCTACTTCCACCCCGGCTGCCACCAGATCCCGCCCTACCGCGACCACCCCGCGCTGCACACGCCGTTGCCGTTGCCGCGCACGGAAGCGTTGTGCGACCGGGTGCTTTCGCTGCCGACCGGGACGGCCGTCGGGCCGGCCGAGATCGCGGGGATCTGCGGCATCATCCGGGAAGCGTGCACCGGCGGGCAGGTGCGGGCGGCCTGACCGGACGGCCGGGCCTCGTCGGGTCCGGCCGTCCGCCCGGCGGTCAGGAATCCTTGCGCACGGCGATGAACAGGCCCGGCGCGTTGTGCGGGCGTTCGCCGAGCCGCCACGGGATGTCGGCGAACTCGACCGCGCAGCCGGCGTCCTCGAAGGCGCTCACGTACTCGTCGCGGGTGAACAGCCGCATCAGGAAGACGTCCGTCCACTCCCGGATGCCGTCCGGCTGGGCGACGACGAACTTGATCTCCACCCGGGCGCTGTCGCCCTGGCGGGTGGAGTGCGTGACGCGCGAGACGATCCGCCGCTCCTCTTCGACCAGGTGCCCGCCGACGTACCCGTCGAGGAACTGCTCGGGGAACCAGCCGGGCTCGACCACCAGCACGCCACCCGGTTCCAGGTGCCGCACCAGCCGGTCGACGGCGAGCCGCAGGTCGGCGACGGTTTCGACGCACGCGATCGCGTTGCCCAGGCAGACGACGGCGTCGAAGGTGCGGCCGAGGTCGAAGGTGCGCATGTCGCCGGGGTGCACCGAGACGCCGGGCAGCCGGCGCCGCGCGACCGAGCGCATGGCGTCGGCGAGTTCGACGCCTTCGGTGTGGTCGAACGCCTTGCCGAAGCGGCCCAGGTGGGCGCCCGTCCCGCAGGCGACGTCCAGCAGGCTCTCCGCGGCCGGCCGCCGCGACCGGATGATCCGGGTGATGTCGTCGGCTTCGTTTTCGTAGTTCTTGCCGCGGCTGGTGAAGACCAGGTCGTACAGCTCGGCGTGGGCGTCACCCCAGGAGCCGTGGATGTCGGCCCAGCCGCGGTCGTCGTCGGTCATGACTCCTCCGTCCCGAAGCGCCAGCGAGCCGAGCCGAAGGGCTCCGAAGTGCCCAGGCCGAACACGGTCCCGACGGTGACTTCGTAGAGTTCGTAAGGGGGCGGCCCCGCGGTGGGCGCGCCGAAGGGCGCCTCGTACGCGCCGTCCACGACGGTGAGCGGCCAGCCGTACTTGTCGTGGTACAGCTCGGCGACCCGCCGCAGCTCGGCCTCGTCGGTCACCTTCGCGGCCGTGCCCTCGATGACGATGTCGAGGTCGTCGCTGGTGGCCGTGATGACGCAGTGCGGGTTCTCCGCGAGGTTCTTCGCCTTGCGCTTCGCGGGGTTCGACGTGAAGTACATCGAGCCGCCGTCCCAGACGCCGAACAGCGGCATGACGTGCGGCCGCCCGTCCGGGCGCACGGTCGAGAGCCAGTACGTGGAGTTCCCGTGCACGAGGCCCTTTTCCACCAGCTCCCAGCTCGGTGCGGGGGCGTCGTACCCACTGATCACCTTGCCTTCCGGCGCTTCCGCAGTCATCCGGCAGTCCTCCTCACAGCCCGGTTCGAGGCAAGAGTCGCATTTGTCCCACTTTCGCCAGCGATCATGACCGATCCGCGCACGGTTTTCTTCTCCGAGGGTGCTCAGTGCTTTCGGCGGCACCCGATCAGGGCGGTCTCGCACCCGGGAAGAAGACCCCCGGATCGGACTTAGCGACCATCGGGAACAAAGAGGATTTAAGGAGTAGTCATGCGCGTTGCGTTCGCCTTGTGGCCGAACCCCGTCCACCTGTACCCGATGGTCCCGCTCGCCTGGGCGCTGCGCGCCGCCGGGCACGAGGTCTACGTGGTGTCCCACCCGGCGCTCGCCACCATGGCCACCAACTCCGGCCTGCCGTTCGTCCCCGTGTGCGACGAGGCCGCGATGCCGGTGCCGATGGGGCCGGGCAACGCCTACACCGAGGAACGGGCCAAGGTCGAGCTGATCACCGCGGCGCTGGACCTGCCCGAGGCGGCCCGCGAGCGGTGGAACATCTTCAGCCAGTTCCTGCTGCCGTCCATGTGGGACTTCAACCCCTACCAGGGCGACGCGGCGAACCTGCCCGCGATGGACGGGCTCGTCGAGTTCTTCCGCGGCTGGCGGCCCGACCTGGTCATCTGGGACCCGTGCTTCGCCGGCGCCGGGGTGGCCGCGCGGGCGGTCGGGGCCCGGCACGCCCGCTACACCGGGCCGGACTTCGTCGGCTGGTGCCTGGACACCTTCGAGGAGATCACCGGGCGCCCGGGCGCGCCGGCCGTCGACAACCCGCTGGCCGAGACGATCCGGCCGATGGCGGAGAAGTACGGCGTCCCGGTCGACCGCGAGACGATGCTCGGGCAGTGGACGCTGAACCCGATGCCGGCCGCCATCAACTGGCCGGTCGACACGACGATGGTCCCGGTGCGGTGGATCCCGCACGCCAACGCCGAGATCATCCCGGACTGGCTCTACCCGCTGCCGGACCGGCCCCGGGTGGCGCTGTCGCTCGGGCTGTCGATGCGCAGCTACATGACCACCGGCTGGGAGTACGTCGAAGTCCTGCTGGAAGCGCTGGGCGGACTTGACATCGAGGTCATCGCGACGCTCAACGAGAAGCAGCTCAGCGCGGTTCCCCGCGTGCCGGACAACGTGCGGGTGGTCGACTACGTCCCGCTCGACCAGCTGATGCCGACCTGCTCCGCGCTGATCCACCACGGCGGCTTCGGCACCACGATCGCCGCCGCGACCTCGCGCGTGCCGCAGCTCGTCGTGGACTTCCTCGAGGAGGACGTCACGGCGGTCGCCCTCGACGGCGGCGTCGCGGCCACCCGGTACGTCGTCGCGCCCACCACCGTCGGGTTCGTCTCCGGCCCGGGCGCCGGCGACGTGATCGACCTGAGCCGCCCGTCGGTCGAGAAGATCCGCGCCCAGGTGACCCGGGTGCTCACCGACGAGTCCTTCCGCCACGGCGCGGACCGCCTCTACGGCGACCTGCTGACCGCCCCGAGCCCGACCGACGTCGTCGCCCAGCTGGAGAAGCTCGCGCAGCCTTCGCGGTTCTCCAGCCGCGCCACGGACCGAGCCGCCTAGGCCCCGAACCCGAGGAGGTGCCGGGATGAGCAACGGAAGCGCGGAACGCGCCGTCGTCCTCGGCGGAAGCATCGCCGGCCTGTTCACGGCCCGGGTCCTCGCCGAGGTGTACGGCGAGGTGGTCGTGGTGGACCGCGACCGGTTCACCGGGCCCGGGGTGCGCCAGAGCGTGCCCCAGGGCCGGCACGCCCACGGCCTGCTGGCCCGCGGGCAGCAGGCCGCGGAGGAGCTGTTCCCCGGGCTGACCGGCGAGCTGCGCGAGGCGGGGGTCGCGGTCGGCGACGTCTCGGCGCGCATGCGCTGGTACGTCGACGGGCACCGGCTGCGCCCGGGCCCGACCGGCCTGCTCATCATCGGCGCCGCCCGGCCGGTGCTGGAGCACCACGTTCGGGCACGGGTCGCCGCGCTGCCGAACGTGCGGTTCCTGACGGGCCACGACATCGCCGGCCTGGCGGCGACCGCGGACGGGAGCCGGGTGACCGGGGTCCACGTCCAGGAGCGCACCGGAGGCAGCACCCCACGGCGCCTCGACGCCGCCCTCGTCGTCGACGCCACCGGCCGCGGTTCGCGGGCACCGAAGTGGCTGAGCGCGCTGGGCTACCCGGACGTGCCCGTGGAGCGCGTCAAGGTCGACCTGGCGTACACGAGCCGCCGCTACCGGCTGCGCACGAACCCGTTCACCGACGAGCAGTCGATCAACGTGATCGCCACCCCGGGCCACCCGCGCGGGGCGTTCTTCCACACCCTCGGCGGCGACGAGTGCCTGCTGTCGCTCACCGGGCTGCTGGGCGACCACCCGCCGACGGACCCCGAAGGGTTCCTGGCGTACGCGAAGTCCCTGCCCGTGCCGGACGTCCACGACGCCATCGCGGACGCGGAACCGCTGACCGAACCGGTCTGCTTCCGCTTCCCGGCGAGCACGCGGCGCCACTACGAGCTGCTGCCCCGAGTCCCGGACGGCTTCCTCGTCGTCGGCGACGCGTTCTGCGTCTTCAACCCGGTGTACGGCCAGGGCATGACCGCGGCGGCGTTGCAGGCCCGGACCCTGCGGCAGCACCTGGGCGGCACGCTCCGCCCGGCCCGGTTCTTCGCCGACGCGGCCCGCGTGATCGACGCCCCGTGGGAGATCGCGGCCGGCGGCGACCTGGCGTTCCCGGGCGTGACCGGCCGCCGCAGCGTCAAGACGCACCTCGGCAACGCCTACGTCGCCCGCGTCCAGTCCGCGGCGACGCGCGATGCCGAGGTGACGAACGCCTTCATGCGCGTCGCCGGCCTGATCGACCCACCGCAGGCCCTGATGCGGCCCCGCCTGGCGCTGCGCGTCCTGCGCGGCGCCCGGCGAGCCGCCCGGGACGACGACCAGCTCGCCGCTTAGAGCACGAAGCCCGCCGGGAACGGGTCCGCCGGGTCCAGCAGGTAGGTGGCGGTGCCGGTGATCCACGCCCGGCCCGAGAACTCCGGGATCACCGCCGGCACCCCGCCCACCTCGGTCTCCCCCACCAGTTCGCCGGTGAACGTCGTGCCGATGAACGAGCTGTTCTCGAACGGCGTGTGCAGCGGCAGCTCGCCGCGGGCGTGCAGCTGCGCCATCCGGGCGGACGTGCCGGTGCCGCACGGCGAGCGGTCGAACCAGCCCGGGTGGATGGCCATCGCGTTTTGCGACGCCCGCGCGTCCGAGCCCGGCGCCAGGAACTGGACGTGCTTGCAGCCGCCGATCAGCGGGTCCTCGGGGTGCTTCGGCGGCCGCTGATCGTTGATCGCGGCCATGATGTCCAGGCCCGCGCCCAGGATCCGGTCCTTCTCGGCCCGGTCGAACGGGATGTCCACTTGGGACAGTTCGAGGATGGCGTAGAAGTTGCCGCCGTAGGCCAAGTCGTAGCGGACCTCGCCCAGGCCCGGCACGGAAACCACGGCGTCGCGCTCGGCGAGGAACGACGCGACGTTGCGCAGCTTGACCCGTTCGGCGCGCCCGTCGCGGACGGTCACCTCGGCGTGCACCAGCCCGGCCGGGGTGTCCAGGCGCACCACGGTCACCGGCTCGGTCACCTCGACCATGCCGGTCTCCACCAGCACCGTCGCGACGCCGATCGTGCCGTGGCCGCACATCGGCAGGCAGCCCGAGACCTCGATGTACACCACGCCCCAGTCGGCGTCGGCGCGGCAGGGCGGCTGCAGGATCGCGCCGCTCATCGCGGAGTGGCCGCGCGGCTCGTGCATCAGGAACTGCCGGATGTGGTCCAGCTCGGCCATGAAGTACCGCCGCCGCTCGGCCATCGTGGCACCGGGGATCGAAGCGACGCCGCCGGTCACCACCCGCGTCGGCATGCCTTCGGTGTGCGAATCGACCGCCGTGATCGCGCGCGAGGACCGCATCTACGCCACCCCCAGCGCGGCCAGCGCGCGGCCCATGTCGGCGCGGACCTGCTCGCGGTGGACGTCCGAGAGCGGCCCGCGGGGTGGCCGGCACGGGCCGCCGCGGCGGCCGACCAGGTCCATCCCGAGCTTGATCGCCTGCACGAACTCGGTGCGCGAGTCCCAGCGGAACGCCGCGACCAGCGGCTCGTACAGCGCCTTCGCTTCGTCGAGCTTGCCCGCGGTGGCCAGCTCGTACAGCCGCGCCGACTCGGCCGGGAAGACGTTGGGGAACCCGGCGAACCAGCCCGTGGCGCCCATCAGCAGGCTCTCCAGGACGACGTCGTCGGCCCCGCTGATCACGGCCAGTTCCGGTGCCCGCTCACGGATTTCCAGCACGCGCCGGACGTCCCCGGAGAACTCCTTGACCGCCACGACGTTGTCGATCCGCGCGATTTCGGCCAGCAGGTCCGGGGTGAGGTCGACCTTGGTGTCGAAGGGGTTGTTGTAGACCATCACCGGCAGCCCGACCGAGGCGACGGCTTCGAAGTGCGCGAGCACCTCGCCGCGGTTGGCGCGGTAGAGCGTCGGCGGCAGGCACAGGACGCCGTCGGCGCCGTCCTCGGCCGCGGCCTCGGCCCAGTACCGGGCCTGGTGCGCGCCGGGGCCGTGCACCCCGACGACCACGATCCCGTCGTCGCCGACGGCCTCGATCGCGGTGCGCGCGACGCGGCGCCGTTCTTCGTCGGTGAGGGAGGAGTACTCGCCGAGCGACCCGTTCGGGCCGACCCCGCGGCAGCCGTTTTCGACCAGCCAGCGGCAGTGCTCGGCATAGGCGTCGTAGTCGACGGCCAGCCCGGCGGGCGCGCGGTCGTCCTCCCGGTACGGCAGGGCGGCGGCGACGACCACGCCCCCGAGGTCACGGGTCTTCATGCCTCGTTCTCCTTCGCGTCGGCGAGCTCGCCCAGGCGGATCGGCTGGGCGATCGGACGGTGGTGGCGTTCGGCGGTGCCGCACAGCGCGCTGACCGCGGCGCCGCACATCCGGCCCTGGCAGGGGCCGAGGCCGGCGCGGGTGCCGAGCTTGAGCGCGTGCGGACCCGGCGCGGCGGGATCGCGGACCGCGCGTTTCAGTTCGCCGGCTGTCGTTTCCTCGCACCGGCAGACGATCGTGTCCTCGCGCAGCCAGCCCGGCCAGGCCGCGCCGATCGGGTGGGCGGCGGCCAGCCGATCGGCGAACGCGCGCGTGCGGTCCCGCTCGCGCAGCAGCGCGCGGTCCGGCACGCCCCCGGCGGCGGCGCACCCGGCGACAGCGCCTTCGGCCGCCGCGGCGTCCGCGCCGCCGATGCCGGTCAGCTCGCCCGCTGCGAACACCCCGGTAACGCTCGTGCCCTGGTCCTCGCCGACCCGGACGAAACCGCCGTCGAGCGCGCACCCGGCCGCGACGGCCAGGTCCGGCTGCGGCGCGAACCCGTGCCCGACGCAGACCGCGTCGACCTCGTAGGTCCGTTCGGTGCCGGGCACGACCGACCAGTCCGCGCGCAGGCGGGCGGTGACCGCCTCCCGCACGCGGTCGTCCCCGCGGGCTTCGACGACGGTCCGGCCCAGGTGGTACGGCACCCGGTGGCGGGCCAGCGCGGCCGCGTACCGGGCCAGCTCCCCCGCCTTGCGCGCGTCCCGCCACGACCATCCTTTCCGGACGGTCGACGCCGGGTTCGCTTCCAGGACGGCGAGAACGCCGGCGCCGGCAGCCAAGAGCGACTCGGCGACGGGCAGCAGGAACGGCCCGGCCCCGGCGACCAGCACCCGCCTGCCGACGGCCACCCGCTCCCCCTTGGCCAGCGCCTGCGCGGCGCCCGCGGTGAAGACGCCGGGCAGCTGCCAGCCCGGGAACGGCAGCGTGCGGTCGTGCGCGCCGGTGGCGAGGACCAGCGCGTCGGGCTCGAGGACGTGCCGCTCCCGCCCGGCGCCGTCGGCCGGGCCGCGCAGGACGTGCAAGCGTTTGCCGTCGACCGCCCACACCGTGCTTTCCGGCCACCACGAGCACCGGCTCAGCACCGCGTCGAAGCCGTGCGGCATCCCCGGCGGCTGCCGGTGGTACTGCCCGCCCGGCGCGTCGGACTGGTCCAGCAGCGTGACGTCGGCACCGGCGCGCACCGCGTGTTCGGCGGCCGCGAGCCCGGCGGGCCCGGCGCCGACGACGACCACCCGCGTCACGCGTCCTCCCGGGACTGGGTCCGGATTTCGTCGCCGTCCGCGGCGCGGCGGCGGCAGGCGCGGACGTCGGGTACGCCGTTCACGGTCAGCAGGCAGTCGAAGCAGGCGCCGATCCCGCAGAACACGCCGCGCGGCGCGCCGGACCGCGTGGTGCGCCAGGACCGCCGCCCGGCCGCCAGCAGGACGGCCGCCACGGTCTGGCCTTCGACGCCCCGCACGCGTTCGCCGTCGACGGTGATTTCGATGCTCACGCGACCACCGCCGGACGGTCCACGGTGAACTCTTCGACCGGCATCGACGGCGTTTGCCCGGTGAGCAGCTCCCGCAGCAGCCGCGCGGTGCCGACACTCAGGCCGATACCCGCCCCTTCGTGTCCCGTTGCGTGCCAAAGGTTTCCGAGCCGGGGATCCTCGCCCAGCACCGGCAGGTGATCGTCCACATAGGGCCGGAACCCGCCGTAGGCCCGCATCACCGCCGCGTCGGCGAGGGCGGGGAACAACCGGACGGCCTTGGCCGCGATGGCGCCGAGCACTTCCGGCCGGATCGCGTCGTCGAAGCCCACCCGGCGGCGCGACGAGCCGATCAGCACGGTGCCGCCGCGTGTCGACTCGACCACCGCGGAGGTCTGCAGGTCGCCGCTGCCGGTGCCGACCGCACCGACGTAGTCGGCGTCGTAGACCTTGTGCCGCACCACGCCGGGCATCGGGGTGGTCACCAGCACCTCCCCGCGACGCGGCCGGACCGCGACCGGGGCACCGAGCCGCGCCGACACCTCGCCGGCCCACGGGCCCGCCGCGTTCACGACGACGTCCGCGTCGAGGACTTCGCCGGGTACGCGGACCCCGGTCAGCCGGCCGCCTTCGACGCGGGCGCCGGTCACCTCGGTGTCCGCGCGCAGCCGGGCGCCGTGGGCGAGCGCCGAGCCGAGCAGGGCCAGCGCGGCGCCGGCCGGCTGCACCTGCGCGTCTTCGGGGTAGCGGACGGCGGCGGTCACCTCGCGGGTGAGCGCCGGCTCGGCCGCCGCGACGTCCGCCGCGGACAGCCGCTCGGTGCGCACCCCGGCGGCGGCCTGCGCGGCGGCGAAAGCGGTGAGCGCGCGGGCACCGGCCTCGGTGGTGGCGACGACGATGCCGCCCTTGGGGTCGAACTCCACCGCGGCCGCCGCGCGCGGGTCTTCGGCGGTGAGTTCTTCGACGAGCCGCGGCCACAACCGGTTCGAAAGCCGCGCGAGCGCGAGTTCCGCGCCCGGTCCCTTGTCCGAGACGAGGAGGTTGCCTTCACCGTGCGAGGTGGTGCCGCCAGCGGGCCGGCCGCGGTCGACGACGAGGACGTCGAAGCCGGCCAGGCGGAGCTCCCTGGCACACGCCGCACCGACGATCCCGGCGCCGATCACCACCACCCGCGTTCGGTTCATCGACCCTCCAGCGTTCGGTAAAGCGAACGATCGGAGCGTAGGTCCGCCGTCGGAACGCTGTCAATCCGGCAGCACGGGGTGCGGGCGGCCGTCGAGCCGCTCGTCCGCGCGGTACTGCAGCAGCAGGACGGAGTGCACCGGGGCGGCCAGCGCGGTGTAGCTGTGCGGCTCGCGGGCGTCGAACGCGACGTAGTCCCCCGGCCCGAGGTCGACGACCCGGCCGGCCACCTCGACCCGCAGCCCGCCGGTCTGCACGACGGTGTGCTCGACGCCGACGTGCCCTTGCGAACGCTGGGGCGCGTCGCCCCGCACGACCTGGTCGTAGACCTCGAAGACGCTGTTCTCGGCCTCGATCCGGCGCAGCGGCCGCAGGTCGACACCCTCGCCGCGGAGCACCTCGACGTCGGCGCCGCGGACGACGGTCAGCCCGCCGCGCGGCCGGTGGTCGAGCAGGTCGGAGATCGCCACCTCGAGGGCGCGGGACAGGCTGAAGACCGTCTCGATGGTCGGGTTGCCGGTGCCCGCTTCGAGCTGCGAGAGCGTCGCCTTGCCGATGCCCGAACGCCGCGACAGCTCCGACAGCGACAGCTCGCGCGCCGCCCGGGCCGCGCGCAGGTTGACCGCGAGCATGTCCCGGATCGACGGGTCACCGCCGTTCGGTAAAGCGTCCACTCGCCCCGCCTTCCGTTCGGTTCAGCGACATGATGACACGCGCTAGCCTGGGCCTGGTGAACATCCTCGCGATGGCCGGCCTGGCCACCCCGATGGCGATCCGGGTGGCGGCGACGCTCAGCCTGGCCGAACGCGCGGGCGACGCGGGCGCGACCGCCGAGCAGCTCGCCGCGGAGACCGGCACCTCGGCCCCGGCCCTGCGCTGCCTGCTCGACCACCTGGTGGCGGTCGGCGTCTTCGAAGCCGCGCCGGGCGGGTACCGGCCCACCGAACTCGGCGCCCAGCTGCGGGAAGACGCGCCGGAGGGCGTGAAGCCGCTGCTGGACATCGGCAGCGCGGGCGGGCGCGCCGAACTGGCGTTCGCGGACCTGCTGGGGACGATCACCACCGGCGAGCCCGCCTACGTCCGCCGTTACGGCCGGGACTTCTGGGCGGACATCGACGCCGAGCCGGCCCTGCGGAGCTCGTTCGACGCGCAGATGCGCTGGCGCTTCCAGGTGCAGGCCCCGCAGATCGCCGAGCGCTTCGACTGGGGCCGCTTCCCGCGGATCCTGGACGTCGGCGGCGGGGCGGGCACCCTGCTCGAGGCGATCTTGCGGGTCCACCCCGGCGTCCGCGGTGAGGTGCTGGACCTGGCGCCGTCGGCCACCGCCGCGGCGGAGCGGTTCGCCGCGGCCGGGCTCTCGGACCGCGCCGGCGCGGTGCCCGGCAGCTTCTTCGACCCGCTGCCCACCGGCGCGGACGCGTACCTGCTGTCGGACATCCTGCACGACTGGGACGACGCCCACGCCCGCCGCATCCTGGAAAACTGCCGCCGGGCGGCCGGCCAGGGCGCCACCGTGGTGGTCGTCGAGCCGGTGCGCGGCCAGGGCGCGGACACGGCCATCGACCTGTTCATGCTGATGTGCTTCGGCGGCCGCGAACGGACGGTCGGCGAACTCACCGCGCTGGCCGCCGAAAGCGGTCTCGAGCCGCGCGGCACGAGCCCGGTGTCGGACGGCCGGACGGCACTGGAATTCGTGCCCGCCGGCCGGGCCCGTTACGGCTCGTAGGTCAGGCAGTTCGCCGCGTGCCCGCCCTGGCCGGCCCCGACGCGGACGCTGGGCGCGGTGCACTCCAGCGCCGAGTTGTGCCGGCAGTCCGCGCGGGAGCACGCGCCGACCTGCGCGACGACGCGGTCGAGGCCGCCCTTCGTGTTCAGCGGGACGAACGTGCCGCAGTCGGCGGACCCGTTGTCCCCGCCGACGGTGATGGCGAACGCGTGGCAGCCGTCGTGGTTGTAGGAGCAACCGCTGACGGTGCATTCGTGGACGGCGGGCATTTCGGTGGTGGTCATCCGAGCTCCTGGTTCCGTGGTGGGAAAACAGTCGGTCCCCCGACGCTCCCACCCGGCCCCGGGCCCCGCAATTCGCGGGCCCCGGCTTTACCCGGTCGGGTCGGTGGCGCGGGACTCCGCCGGCACTTCGGCCGTCCGGAGGGGAACGCCCCGCCGGTCGCGGACGAAGAAGGTCGCCAGCAGGCCCAGCAGCGTCATCCCCGCGAGGTAGGCGCACACCGAGTAGACGGTCCCGGTGCTCGACTGCAGGGCTTCCGCGATCGTCGGCGCGAACGCCCCGCCCAGGACGGCGCCGAGGGCGTAGGAGATCGCCGCGCCGCTGTAGCGGACCCGCGTCGGGTACATCTCCGCGTACAGCGCGGCCTGCGGGCCGTAGGTGAGCCCGAGGCCGACGGAGAACAGCACCAGCGCGAGCACGAGCAGGCCCACGTTCGCGGTGTCGAGCAGCGCGAAGAACGGCACCATCCACAGCAGCTGGACGGCGAACCCGATGCGGTACACCTTGATCCGCCCGACGCGGTCCGCGAGGTGCCCGCCGACGAGCGTGCTGACCAGCCAGGCGACCGCCGACACCATGACCGCGGCCAGCACCGTGGACCGGTCCAGGTGCAGCGTCTTGACCGCGTAGGACTGGACGTACCCGCCGGTCGTCATGTACCCGACGGCGTTGTTCGCGGCGAACAGCACCGCGCCGAGCAGGACCAGCACCCCGTGGTGCCGGACCAGCGGCACCAGCGGCAGGCTCGACCGGCTGCGCGTGCGGCGCACCTCTTCGAACACGGGACTTTCCGCGACGCGGCCGCGGATCAGCAGACCCACGACGATGAGCACGAAGCTCAGCAGGAACGGGATGCGCCAGCCCCAGGCGAGGAACTGCGCGGGCGTCGTCACGGCCGCGGCCAGCGCGAGGGCGCCGTTGGCGAGCAGCAGCCCGATCGGTACGCCGATCTGCGGGAACGCACCGTAGAGCCCCCGCCGGTCGGCGGGCGCGTGCTCGACGGCGAGCAGCGCCGCACCACCCCACTCCCCGCCGGCCGAGAGCCCCTGCACGATCCGCAGCACGACCAGCAGCACGGGGGCCGCGGTCCCGATCGAGCCGGCGCCGGGGACCAGGCCGATCAGCACGGTCGAGACACCCATCAGCAGCAGCGTGGCGATCAGCAGCGCCCGCCGCCCGAACCGGTCCCCGAGGTGCCCGGCGACCACGGCGCCGATGGGCCGGAAGAAGAAGCTGATCCCGACCGTCGCGAAGGACAGCAGCAGCGCGTCCTTCCCCAGCGCGGCGAAGTACTGGGTGGCGAAGACGAGCCCGGCCGAGATGGCGTAGATGAAGAAGTCGTACCACTCGATGGTGGTCCCGGCCATCGCCGCGAGAACCACCCGGCGGTGCTCCCGATCGATGCTTCCGAACAGTCGCATGACGGCTCCTTTGGTGTCCGCTGACCGTGGGCAGGATCGTATATAATTTTCGATATGATCCGCAAGGGCCGCTGACATGCGAAAACCCGGCCGGCGCGGAGCCGACCGGGTTTTCGCGGTGGTTCGTGACTTCAGCGGCGAGGGATGGTTTCCGCCGCGAGCCCAGGTCCGGAGGTCATGTTGCAGGCCCCCTCACGGCAAGCTCACTCCGTCAGGATCGCCGGGTCGCTCGTGCTCGGCCGCCCCGTCTCGACGTGGCCCGCCAACCGGCGCAGGAACTTCGGATCCGCGTCCGAGGTCACCGAAACGTCGTACCAGTTCCCGCTCCGCCGGATCCCGATCGTCTCGACGACCTTCGCGCCCGGCCGCACCAGGCGGGTCACCGCACGACGGCCGTAGGCGTCCTTCACCGTCAGCCGCACCGGCGTCGTACCGGGGTTGGTCAGGACCAGGGTCAGGTCACCGTCGCCGCAGCGGACCGCGACCTCGGGGCCCGCCGCGCCGCCGCGGAACTGGCGGACGAAACCGCTCGGCCCGTAAGCCGTGTAGTCGTACGCGCCCGCCGCCGGCAGGGTGGCCGTGAGGGACTGGCCCGCACCCGCGGTGTACGTCCGCGGCTCCCCCGACGGCGAGACCACGTAGAACGCCGCGCCCGCGCGGCCGTGGCTGGCGAACGTCACCGCCAGGCCGCCGCCGGTCAGCCGGGCGTCGGCCGACAGGTCGTACGGGAGGGCCCGGGCCGGGCGCGAGCCGCGTTCCTGCTTGGGCAGCGCGTTGGTCGCCGGGACGGCGGGGACGTAGTCCGGGTGCCGGTCGCGGTCCGGCGGCTCGTAGCCCGCGGTGTCCGGCAGGGCGGGCACCCGCGGGTCGGTGCGGGAGAAGTCGAACGCCGAGGTCAGGTCGCCGCACACCGAGCGCCGCCAGGGCGAGATGTTCGGCTCGTGGACGCCGAAGCGCCGTTCGATGAACCGGATGATCGACGTGTGGTCGAACGTCTCCGAGCACACGTAGCCACCCTTGCTCCACGGCGACACCACGAGCATCGGCACGCGCTGGCCGAGCCCGTAGGGGCCGGCGGGGTTCGACGCCGAGCCGGCGAAGATCTCGCCCGTCGTGTCCACTGTAGACTGACCGGCGGTCGCGTACGGCGGGACGACGTGGTCGAAGAAGCCGTCGTTCTCGTCGTAGGTGATGAACAGCGCGGTCTTGCTCCACACCTCCGGGTTCGCCGTGAGCGCGTCGAGCACCTGCGCGATGTACCAGGCGCCGTAGTTCACCGGCCAGTTCGGGTGCTCGCAGAACGCTTCCGGCGCGGTGATCCACGAAACCTGCGGCAGCTTCCCCGCCTTGACGTCGGCGCGCAGCCGGTCGAAGTAGCCCTCGCCCGCCTTGGCGTTCGTGCCGGTGCGGGCCTTCTCGTACAGCGCGTCGCCGGGCTTGGCGTTGCGGTAGGAGTTGAAGTACAGCAACGAGTTGTCGCCGTAGTTGCCGCGGTAGGCGTCGTCGATCCAGCCCCAGCCGCCGGCGGCGTCGAGGCCGTCGCCGATGTCCTGGTAGATCTTCCACGAGACCCCGGCCTTCTCGAGCCGCTCGGGGTAGGTCGTCCAGGAGTAGCCCTTTTCGTCGTTGCCGAGCACCGGGCCGCCGCCCTGCCCGTCGTTGCCGGTGTAGCCCGTCCACATGTAGTAGCGGTTCGGGTCGGTCGAGCCCATGAACGAGCAGTGGTAGGCGTCGCAGATCGTGAACGCGTCGGCCAGCGCGTAGTGGAACGGGATGTCCTCGCGCGTCAGGTACGCCATGGTGGTCGATCCCTTGGCGGGCACCCACTTGTCGTACTTGCCGCCGTTCCACGCCGCGTGCGTGTCGTTCCAGCCGTGCGGGAGGTCCTGGATGAACTGCAGGCCGAGGTTGTCCGCTTCGGGACGGAAGGGGTAGATGTCGCGCTTGCCGTCCGACTGCGCCCAGACCGATTTGCCGTTCGCCAGGGTCGCCGGCCGCGGGTCGCCGTAGCCGCGCACGCCGCGCAGCGTGCCGAAGTAGTGGTCGAACGACCGGTTCTCCTGCATCAGGACCACGATGTGCTCGATGTCCCGAACCGTCCCGCTGTGCCGGTACGCCGGGATCTCCGCCGCGCGGGCGATGCTGGTGGACAGTGCGGAAAGGGCAGCCGTGCCGCCGGCCAGCTGCAGGAAGCGCCGACGATTGACGTCCGTCATGGGGACTCCGGGGGTGTCGTGGTGGAGAGCCGGGTCAGTATGGGTCGCTGATCGAGAACCTGTGCCACGACAGAGGCTAACTCCGGTTGAAACCCTGGTTAACGAGCTTCCCAATTACGGAAGTACGTACTAATGTAGTGCTTCACTATGAACGACGTATCCGACGCGGCGTTCGGCCGGGACGCCGACGACCGCCTGTTCTCCCCCGGTGTCCGCGCGGCGCTGGCGGGCTTCGCCGTCGACGGCGACACCGGCGCGCTGGAGGCGGCCGCGGCCGTGCGCACGGCCGCGCGCGCCCTCGACCAGCTGCGCTCCCGGGGCACCGACAACCGCGGCCTCAGCCCCGGCGCGCTCGACATCCTCATCCGCGTCGCCGGCCGCGAAGCCGGCACCAACGTCAAAGACCTGGCCGCGTCCGCCGGGGTCAGCTCGCGCAACGTCACCGGCCTCGTCGACACCCTGGAACGGGCGGGCCTCGCCGAGCGGGTCCCCGACACGCGTGACCGCCGCTCGGTGCTGGTCCGGATCACCCCGGACGGCCGGACCTGGCTCGAGGACTTCCGGCGCCCGTCCCAGGCGGCGATGGCCGCGGTGTTCCGCGGCTTCACCCCGGAGGAGATGGCGGTGCTCCGGCACCTGTGCCTGCGCCTCGTCGAGAACCACCAGCACCTCGCCCGCTACCTGGAGGACCGATGACCGACCCGACCCGCGAGGCCGTGCAGGCCTACCACCGCGCGCGCTTCGACGGCGACGTGACCGCCGCGGCTTCCTGCCTCGCCGACACCTTCTCGTTCGAAAGCTGATCAGCGAGCTGTACGGCGAGTCGGAGGCGACACTCGTCTACGACGTCCACACCGCGACACCGGTGGGCGTCCAGCGCACGGCCGAGCACTTCCGGTTGCGGGACGGGAAGATCGAAGCGATCACGCTGATCTTCGACGCGACGCGCTGGCACCCGATCATGGCAGCGGCACCCGTCCGGCTGCCCGGATCCGCGGAGATCACGAGCTGAGCTCGAACCCGGACGGGACACCACCGCGCTCGGTGTACCCGCCGCGCCGGAGCACAAACTCAGCGGCGGAGCACGACGTCGAGGGTGCGCTCCCACCGCACTAAGCTGCCGGGATGGAGCTACGCCAGCTTCGGTACTTCGTGGCCGTCGCCACGGAACTGAACTTCGGCCGGGCCGCGGAGCGGCTGCACATCGCGGGTCCCTCGCTGTCCCAGCAGATCAAGGCGCTGGAGCGCGACCTCGGCGTCCGCCTCTTCGACCGCGACCGGCGTTCGGTGTCGCTCACCGCCTGCGGCGAGGCGCTGCTGCCCCGGATCCGCGCGCTGCTGGAGCAGGCGGACGACCTGCGGCGCTCGGCGGCGGGCTTCGCCGCGACCGAACCGGTGCGGCTGGGGTACGTCAACTGGCGGCCCGCCGACCTGCTCGACCGGACCGCGGGAGTGGCGCAGCTGCACGTCGACACGTGGGTGCTGCCTTCGCACGCCCAGCTGCGCCGCGTCGCCGACGGCAGCATCGACCTGGCCATCAGCTGGGCCCGCGCGGCCGACCTGGCCGAGCACGGCCTCGAAGGGCACCTGATCGGCGCGGACCGCCTGCACGCGATCGGCCGCGGCACCGCCCCGGTGCGCGCGTCCGACACGGTCGTGCTGGTGGACGCGGACACGGCGAGCTGGGCCTCCTGGAACGCCTTCGCCGAGGAGTTCGCCGCCGCCACGGGGGCGACGGTGGTCCGCACCCACGACGGCGGCATCACCGGGCCGGCGTTCTTCGAGCACGTCCGCAAACTGGGCCGCCCCGTGCTGAACTCCCCCAAGGGTCAGACGGCGCCGGTCCCGCCGGACCTCGCGCGGCGGCCGGTCGTGGACCCGGCGCCGTTCTGGACGTGGTCGCTGGTGTGCCGCCGGGACGAGACCCGCGCGGCGGTCCGCGGCGTGCTCGCGGCGTTGACGCGGGACGTCGGCTCGCCGGTCACCGGGAACGCGTGGCTGCCCGCGGACGACCCGCACGCGCAAGCGGCGCAGACCCGCTCCCGCTCAGCGGAGGTCTGAGGGGGGTCGACCTGCGAGCGGAAGCGGGAGTTCAGGACACCCGTTACAACGCACGGCCCCGGCCGGTGTTCCGGCCGGGGCGCGTGACGTCCGTCGCTCAGCCGCAGGCCGCGCCGTTCACCGTGAACGCCGCAGGGTTCGCGTTGCTCCCGGTGTAGCTCCCGTTGAACCCGATCGCCACCGAGCGGCCCGGCGCCACCGAACCGTTCCACGGCAAGGAGGTCGCGGTCACGTCCGCGCCCGACTGCGCCCAGGTCGCCGACCAGCCCTGCGTCACCTTCTGGTTGCCGGGGAAGGAGAACTTCAGCTTCCACGCCGACCACGCCGTGGTGCCGGTGTTGGTCAGGTTCACCGTCGCCGTGAAGCCGCTGTTCCAGGTGTTCGCCGCGTAGGTGACCGAGCAGCCGCCCGCCGCGAGCGTCGTGAACCGCGCCGCGGGCGAATCCGGCGAACTCAGGCCGGTTCCGTTGCGCGCCACCACGACCACGTTGTAGGCGGTCGACGCCGTCAGCCCGGTCAGCGTCGCGCTCGTCCCGGTGACGGTGGCGAGCACCGTGCGTGCCGAGCCGTCCACGCGGACGACGTCGTAACTCGCTACGCCGCTCTCCGGGTCGGCCGCCGCCGGCCAGGTCAGCGTCGCGCCGGTGGCCGAGACCGCGGACACGGCGGGCGTGCCCGGCGCGGTCGGGGCGGTGGTGTCCGCCCCCGACGGCGACTTCTCCGCCGTCCAGTTGGTCAGCCACGCCAGCGCCGAGTTCCAGTTGATCGCGACCTCGTTCACCGAGTACGCCTGGATGTCGTCGACGAAGCAGCGCTGCGGCGCGCAGCCGGCGAGCAGGCGGGCCGCCGTCGGGTCCTGCAGGCCGCTGTTCGGCCCACCCGACAGCGCGCCGGGCGGGGCGGTCGGCAGCGAGGCGTCCAGCTCGTGCGCCCAGAACCGGTGGTGGACGTTCTGCACCGGCTGGTCGCCGTGCCCGGAGACGTAGGAGTAGTTCGCGGGGTTGCGGCCCAGCAGGTAGTCCACCGCCGCGAACGCGCCGTCGCGGTACTTGTCCTGCTTGGTGAAGTCGTACGCCAGCGCGAGCACGACGCCGTTGTTCGCGACCAGGCCGTTGGAGCCCCACTCGTACGTGCCGTCGGCGGTGCGGTACGGCGCCGGGTAGCCCATGGTGGCGAGCTGCGCCAGGTGGCTGTCGGCGGTCGTGGTGATCGCCGTCTTGATCGCCGAGACGTCGGCCGCGGGCAGGTCGGTGGGCACCAGGGCGAGGGTGATGTCGCCGAGCGCGCCCGTCGAGGCCCAGTCGAAGCCGTGCGTCGTGAAACTGGCGCCGCGGTAGAGCGCGGACCCGGTGACGTCGCCGCGGTAGCCGCTCTTCCCCGTGGTGGCGAACAGCTCCGCGGCCGCCCAGTAGAACTCGTCGGTCACGGTGCCGTCGCTGTAGGTCCCGCCGCCGGTGCCGTCGTTCGGGTCGGCGAGCTTGTTCGGGTTGGCTTTCGCCGCCGCGTACGCTTTTTCGGCCGCGGCGAGCAGCTTCGCCGAGTACGCCGGGTCGATCGTCCGCCACAAGCGCGACGCCTGCGCGGCGACCGCCGCCATGTTCAGCGTGGCGGCCGTGCTCGGCGCGGAGAGCCGGCGCGGCTGGCTGTCCTGGTCAGGCCGCGTCGGCAGGGCCGTCCACTGCGCGTCGTGGATCTTGTGGTGCACCATGCCCGCGTCCGGGGCACCGTCGGGCACCTGCATCGACAGCAGGAAGTCGACTTCCCAGCGGGCTTCGTCGAGGATGTCGGGGACGCCGTTGGCGCGCTCGGGGATGGCGAGCTTGCCGTCGCCCAGCGCGCTCGCGTCGCCCACGCGCGACGCCCGCTCGTACTCGTCGAGCAGCTGCCACGCGGCGATCCCGCCGTTGACGACGTACTTGCCGTGGTCGCCCGCGTCGTACCAGCCGCCGCGGACGTCGAGGGTGTAGCCGCAGTTCAGGTCGGCGCGGCAGGGCACGTGGTCGTCGCCCTGGTTGGGCGCCACGTTGACGTGCCCCGCGGGCCGCGCGTAGGCCGCCCCGGCGTACTGGGCGTCGATCGCGATCCCGCTGCGCTGGTGGTAGAAGAACGCCAGCGAGTCGTAGCGCAGCTGCTTGAGCCCGTCCGCGGCGATGGCGAACGGGAAGCTGGTTTCCGCGCCGACGCTCAGGGTGTAGCCGGTGCCCTGGGTTTCGTAGGCGGAGAAGTCGATCTCGTGCACCTTCTCGCCGGAGGCGGCGTCCGCGCCGCGCGGGCGGGTCTGGCCGGTGGCGACGGCGGTGCCCGCCGAGTTCTTCAGCGTCCACGTCTGCGGCGTGGTCGCGTCGCTGATCACGGTGGCCCGCTTGGGCAGGCCGGGCACGTAGCTCTCCTGGTTCACCCGGATGCCACTGGTCGGCGGGAGGCCGCCGGGCGGGATGACGCCGCCGACGAGCGAGATGTTGTCCAGGCAGACGGTGTTGTCCGCGGCCTGGCCGCCGAACCAGAACGCCAGCTGCCCGTTCCCGGCGTTCGGGAAGTCCAAAGTGGACGTGAAGGTGACGGTGAAGTGCTGCTTCACCGGGGTGACCGTCAGGTCGGTGCGCGAGATCTGCCGGTACGGCGAAACGGCTTCCCCGGCGACGGCGGAGATCTGCTGGCTGGTCGTCGCGTGCGCGTCGAACGTCAGGGTGTACGGCTGCCCGGCTTCGAAGGGCACGCCGTTCTGGCCGGACAGCGCGTCGTAGCCGTTGGCCGTGCCGCCGGTGACGGCGGTGCAGAACTCCCCGTCCGTGACCCGGGCGGTGGTTCCCGAGCCGGCCCACCAGGGATCGGCGCTGCCGCTGTCGAAGGTGCCGTTGAGCAGCCGCTCGTAGTCCGCGGCGGCGGCGGGCACGGCGCCCGCCGTCAGCCCCAGCACCGCGGCGGCCAGTACGGCCAGGGTTGTCCTCGCCCGCATTCGCCCTCTCCTCGTCGTCGAGTTTGGGAGCGCTCCCAGTCGGAGGGACTGTAACCAGCGCGACGCGCCCTTGGCAATCACCCGGCGACCGACGGCGACAGCCGCATTTCGTGAATTGATCACGGTCACCCCCTTTGCCTCGGGGTTCCGCTGTGGTTTCATCGGATCGATTCATGCTGAGAGCGCTCCCAGGAGCGCTACCACGACGAAGTGGAGACTCCAGGATGAAACTCAGGCACGCCCTTTCCGCTGTCCTGCTGACCGCGGCCGGACTGGTGGCCCCGCTCGCCGGCGCGCCCGCCGCGCACGCGGACACGCTGATCTGCGACCAGTACGGCTCGACGACGATCGGCGGCCGGTACGTCGTCATGAACAACCGCTGGGGCAGCAGCGCGACCCAGTGCATCAACGTCACCGGCAGCGGGTTCCGCATCCAGACCCAGCAGGGGTCGACCAGCGGCGGCGCGCCGCTGTCCTACCCGGCCGTCTACGCCGGGTGCCACTACGGCAACTGCTCCCCCGGCACGAACCTGCCCCGGCAGCTCAGCCGGATCGGCAGCGCGCCGTCGTCGATCTCCTACACCTACGTCGGCGGGTCGGTCTTCGACGCCTCCTACGACATCTGGATGGACCCGACCGCGAAGACGAACGGGGTCAACCAGATGGAGCTGATGATCTGGTTCAACCACACCGGGAACGTGCAGCCCGTCGGTGGCAAGGTCGGCACCACCAGCATCGGCGGGCGCGGCTGGGACGTCTGGCAGGGCAACAACGGCGGCAACGACGTGGTGTCCTACGTGGCCCAGTCCGCGATTTCGGGCTGGTCGTTCAACGTCATGGACTTCGTCAACGACGTCGACAACCGCACCCGCGTGGACCGCTCCTGGTACCTGACCAGCATCCAGGCCGGGTTCGAGCCGTGGAGCGGCGGCGTCGGCCTCGCCGTCAACTCCTTCTCGGCCTCGGTGAACTAGCGGATCGGGTCTGCCGACCCCTCCCGGGCGGCAGACCCGACCCACCGGGTGGCTCAGCCGCAGCCGGCCACCGCCGGCGTTCCGGACCCGGTGGCCTGGAAGCCGAACTCCGTGTACTGACCGGCCGCGACGTGGCCGTTGTAGCTCACGTTGGACCACCGGTCACCGCTGCGCTGGACGTTCCAGGAATTGGTCACCGCGGCCCCGGACGGCAGGGTGAGCGTCACCGTCCAGGCGTTGAGGTCCGCCGAGCCGGCGGTGACCCGGACCGTCGCCACGAACCCGCCGTTCCACGCGTTCAGCGAAACCGAGGCGGAACACGTACCCGGCGGCGGCGCGCTCGTCGTGGTCGTCGGGGTGGTCGTGGGTGTGGTGGGTGTCGTCGGGGTGGTGGTCGGGGTGCCCGGCGCCGCGTTCAGCGCGTCCAGCACGCCGTTGTAGGCGGCCTTCTTGTTCCCGTTCCCGTCGAACAGCAGCGGGTTCTCACCCGAGCGCCAGGAATCGGTGTCGCGGATGCCCCACGTCGTGATCCCGGTGCACCGCGGCACGTTCACGCACGCGCGCGTGGTCGCGGCGTACGCGCTCGACGACGCCTGCGCGATGTCCAGCTCGGTCAGCTGCACGTCGACGCCGAGCGCGGCGAAGTTCGTCAGCGTCGTCTGGAAGCTGCTCGGCGGGCCGCCGCTGCCGAAGTGGGACTGGAAGCCGACGCAGTCGATCGGGACGCCGCGGGACTTGAAGTCCTGCACCATCCGGTAGACGCCCTGGGTCTTGGCGGCCGACCAGTCCTCGATGTTGTAGTCGTTGTAACAGAGTTTGGCGACGGGATCGGCGGCGCGGGCGGTCCGGAAGGCGACCTCGATCCAGTCGTTGCCGGTCCGCTGCAGGTTGGAGTCGCGGCGGCCGCCGGACCCGCCGTCGGCGAAGGCCTCGTTCACCACGTCCCAGGCGTAGATCTTGCCGCTGTAGTGGCCGGCGACCTGCGTGATGTGGTTGATCAGCGCCTGCCGCAGCGCGCTGCCCTCCATGCTCTGCATCCAGCCGGGTTGCTGCTGGTACCAGGCGAGGGTGTGCCCGCGCATGCGCATGCCCGCGCCGAGCGCGTGGTTGACGATCCGGTCGGCATTGGTGTAGTTGAACTGACCTTGGGACGGCTCCGTGGCGTCCATCTTCATCTCGTTCTCCGGCGTCACCATGCTGAACTCACGGTCCAAAATGGACACGTAGGTGCTGTCGGAGAGCTTGGCGGCGGCGACGGCGGCACCGAAGTACCGCCCGCTCTGCGCGGCTGAAGCGCCGAGCGTGGTCGCCGCCCCGGCGGGACTCGCGGTGAGCAGTGTGGCGCCCACCGCGGCCACCGAGGCAGTCGCCGCGAGCGCGGCGCGAAGTGCGGAAAGTTTCATGGTCGGACACTTTCGGGGGTTCGGGTGCTCCGGACGTGCTCGAACGACCGGCCCGTCCCACGAGTACCACCGCGTACTCCTGAGAGCGCTCCCAGACCGGCGCGCAGACACACGGTAGCCAGGCGCACCGCCTCAGTCAATGGACCGCGATGTCATGAAAGAGTCGTTCACCTCGCCGGACGCCATGAAAGGGTCGTTCATGACGTCGCTGCGCCGCCACCGGGCTGGTCAGGAGCCGGCGAGGCCGCCGATCAGCAGGTCCACGATGCGCCCGGCCAGCTCGCGCAACTCAGCGGGCTCCTGCCCCGGGATCCGGTGGTACCACGTGTCGATCGCGTTCAAGTTGCTCAGCAACGTCCGAGTCGCCAGCGCGGCATCAACCTCCCGCAGCGAACCGTCGGCGATGCCGTCGGCCACCACGCCGCGGAACAACTGCTCGTAAGCCCCGCGCAGCCCGTTCAGCTCCTGGAGCGTGTCACGCTGACGCGGCTTGAGCGCCGTCGCGACCTGCCCGCGCACGGCCTGGTGCACGACGTGGTGGTAGGCCAGGTCCTCCATCAGGTTCACCGCGTGCGCCACCGCCATGGCGACGAGCCGGTCGCGGCCCGTGCCGGGCCCGGTCGCGTGGTGCTCGACGCGGTCGCGGACGCGGCCCATGGCCTCCTCGTACACCGCGAGGAAGATGTCGAACTTCGAGCGGAAGTGGTAGTACACCAG
This sequence comes from Amycolatopsis eburnea, assembly GCF_003937945.1. Classification (GTDB taxonomy): domain Bacteria; phylum Actinomycetota; class Actinomycetes; order Mycobacteriales; family Pseudonocardiaceae; genus Amycolatopsis; species Amycolatopsis eburnea. Next base: position 12,446 of record NZ_RSEC01000047.1, on the reverse strand, counting down.
GCCTTTGGTGGCACCCACTTCACGCGCGATGTCGTCGATCGTGGCGTTGGCGAACCCGTGCGCCATGAACGCCTCGGCCGCGGCGTCGAGGATCCTCCGCCGCGCGCCGGGCTCGAGGTCCGGGCTCGCGCTCACTGTTCGTCCTCCTCGCCTGCGACCGGGCCATCGTCTCACGGCCGCCGGGCGGCCCTTGACGGCGACATGCGCCAACCTTACCGTGATACTCCGTAGTATTGCAGGTCAGACGCGGTATCGCACTGAAGGGCGTCCGATGACGAACGCACGAGACCTCCTGCACGAACTCGCCACCAAGAAGGCCGTCACCCGGTTGCTGCCGGTGCTCGGCATCGCCTACTTCATGTCGTACGTGGACCGGACGAACGTCGCGCTCGCCAAGACGGCGCTCGCGGCCGACGTCGGCATCAGCGCGGCCGCGTACGGGCTCGGCGCCGGCCTGTTCTTCGTGAGCTACGCGCTGCTCGAGGTGCCGAGCAACCTGATCCTCTACCGCGTCGGCGCCCGCGTCTGGATCACGCGCATCGCCGTCAGCTGGGGCGCGGTGTCGGCCGCGATGATGTTCGTGGCGGACGACCTGTCCTTCTACCTCCTGCGGCTGCTGCTCGGCGCCGCGGAGGCGGGTCTCTTCCCGGCGATGATGTACCTGGTCACGCAGTGGTTCTCGCAGAAGCACCGGGTGACCGTCGTCGGGCTGATCTACACCGCGCCGTGCGTCGCCGTCATCATCGGCTCCCCCGTCGGCGGCGCGCTGATGGAGCTGCACGGCGTCGCCGGGCTGCGCGGCTGGCAGTGGATGTTCCTGGTGGAGGGCCTGGTCACCGTCCTCATCGGCGTGGTCGTCTGGTTCGCGCTGCCCAGCCGTCCCGCCGACGCGAAGTGGCTGACGCCGGACGAAGCCGCCGTGCTGACCGAACGCGCCGTCGGCCAGGCCCCGGGGTCGCCGGCCAAGCTCCGCGGCAGCCTGCGCCTGGCGTTCGGCCGCCCGACCGTGCTGCTGCTCGGCGCCATCTACCTGATCAACCAGTCGATCGGTGGCGGCATCGGCTTCAACTTCCCGGCCTACATCCAGTCGCTCGGCCTGGACAGCCCGTTCCTGATCGGGCTGGTGGCGGGCAGCGGCGGCATCTCGGCGCTGGCCGGCGTGCTCTTCTTCCCGTGGTTCAAGCGCCGCCACGGCCACGAGGTCGCGCTCATCGGCGTGTGCGCGAGCGCGGTTCTGCTGGTACTGCTGGGCTTCCTCGTCTCGCGCGATCCCGTGTGGAGCGTCAGCCTGCTGTTCGTCTCGAACTTCTTCGCCTTCGGCACGCTCCCGCTGTTCTGGTCGGTCGCGATGGCGCGCCTGTCCGGGCTGGTGGCCGCGGCGGGCCTGGCGTTCATCAACATGCTCGGGATCACCGGCGGGTTCATCGGCCCGTACGTCTACGGCCTGGTCGAGAGCAGCACGGACAGCCTGGTCGCCCCGTACTACGTCTTCGCCGCGGCGGCCGTGGTCGCGGTCGCGCTGGTTCCGGTGCTGGCGGCCGCGATCCGCCGCGACGCGCGCAAGGACCTGGCCGCGGTGCCGAGCGCGGACCTGCCGGTCCGATGAGGATCGCGCTGGTGGTGACGCTGCTGGCCGGGCTGCTCGCGGCTCCGGCCGCGGCCGCCGGGCCACTGCGGTACGTCGCCCTCGGCGACTCTTCGGCCGCCGGGCCGGGGATCCCGGCGCAGATCGACGCGACGTGCCTGCGCTCCGACCACGACTGGCCGCACCTGCTGGCGGCGCGGCTCGGCGCGGCGCTCACCGACGTCACCTGTTCCGGCGCGACCACCGCCGACCTCACCGGGCGGCAGGCGGGGGTGGTCGCGCCCCAGTTCACCGCGCTGCGGCGCGACACCGGACTGGTGACGCTCGCGATCGGCGCCAACGACATCGCGCTCGGCTCGGCGTTCGTGACGTGTGCGAGCCCGGACGGGCCGTCGTGCGAAGAGCAGTACGGCACGGTGTTCCCCGCGCGGATCGCCGCCACCGCGACCAAGATCGCGGGCGCGCTGGCGGAGATCCACCGCCGCTCCCCCGCGGCACGCGTCGTCGTGACCGGCTACCTGACGTACTGGCGCCCGGGCGGCTGCTACCCCGCCGACCCGTACACCGCCGCCGACGCAGACTTCATCCAGGCGACGTTCGACCGCCTGATGGCCATGCTCGCCGAGCAGTCCCGGCGGCACGGTGCGTCCTATGTGGACATCCGGGGGCCGAGCGCCGGGCACGGCCTGTGCGCCGAACCGGCCGTGCGCTGGCTGGAAGGCGCGGTGCCGGCGTCGCCGGCGTACCCGTACCACCCGAACGCCGCGGGCATGGCGGCCGCCGCCGGGATCATCGGCGCCCGGCTCGGCTCGCCTTCCGGAACTCGCGGTTGAGGGCCGAGATGCTCGCGAACGGGATGCCCTTCGGGCACGACGCCACGCACTCCCCGGTGTTCGTGCAGCCGCCGAAGCCCTCCGCGTCCATCGCGTCGACCATGTCCAGCACCCGCTGGGCGCGTTCCGGCTGTCCTTGCGGCAGCAGCGAAAGGTGGGTCACCTTGGCCGCGGTGAAGAGGGTGGCCGAGCCGTTGGGGCAGGCCGCGACGCACGCGCCGCAGCCGATGCAGGTCGCGTTGTCGAAGGCGAGGTCCGCGTCCGGCTTGGGCACCGGCGTCGCGTGGGCGTCCGGGGCGCTGCCGGTGGGGGCGCTGACGTAACCGCCGGCCTGGACGATCCGGTCGAGCGCCGAGCGGTCCACGACCAGGTCCTTGATCACCGGGAAACCCTTGGCGCGCCAGGGTTCGACGTCGATCACCTCGCCGTCGGCGAACGAGCGCATGTGCAGCTGGCACGACGTCGTGCGCTCGGGCCCGTGGGCCTGCCCGTTGATCACGACGCCGCAGGAGCCGCAGATGCCCTCGCGGCAGTCGTGGTCGAACGCGACGGGTTCCTCGCCGGCGGCGATCAGTTCCTGGTTGAGCACGTCCAGCATTTCCAGGAAGGACATGTCCGGGCTGATCCCGTCGACCGGGTACGAGACCAGCCTGCCCTCCGTGGCGGGACCGGCCTGGCGCCAGATGCGGACGGTGAGTTTCACGTGTAGCTCCGCTGGGTCGGGTGGACGTGGTCGAAGACGAGTTCCTCGCGGTGCAGCACAGGTTTCTCGCCGTATTCCCACGCGGCGACGTACGCGAAGTTCTCGTCGTCGCGGCGGGCTTCGCCGTCCGGGGTCTGGTGTTCTTCGCGGAAGTGGCCGCCGCAGGACTCCTCACGGGCGAGCGCGTCGACGAGCAGGAGTTCGGCCAGCTCCAGGAAGTCGGCCACCCGGTTCGCCTTTTCCAGCTCCTGGTTGAGTTCCGCGCCGCTGCCGGGGATCCGGACGTCGCGCCAGAACTCGGCGCGCAGCTCGGGCACCCGGTCCAGGGCCTTGCGCAGGCCTTCGCGGGTGCGGGACATCCCGCAGTGGTCCCACATCAGCACGCCGAGCTCGCGGTGGAAGGAGTCGACCGACCGCGTTCCCTTGACCGCCAGCAGCCGCTCGATCCGTTCGCGCACCTCGGTTTCCACCGGCGCGGCGGCGTCGGGGCGCACCTCGTCGAGCCGGGTCGAGCCGAGGTAGTCGTTCAGCGTGGCGGGCAGCACGAAGTAGCCGTCGGCGAGGCCCTGCATGAGCGCCGACGCGCCGAGCCGGTTCGCGCCGTGGTCGGAGAAGTTCGCCTCGCCGATCACGAACAGCCCGGGGATCGTGCTCTGCAGGTCGTAGTCCACCCAGAGCCCGCCCATCGTGTAGTGGATGGCCGGGTAGATCCGCATCGGCGCGGTGTACGGGTCTTCCGCCGTGATGCGCTGGTACATGTCGAAGAGGTTGCCGTAGCGGGCTTCGATCGCCTTGCGGCCCAACCGCGTGATCGCGTCGGCGAAGTCCAGGTAGACGCCGAGACCGCCGGGCCCGACGCCGAACCCGGCGTCGCAGACGTTCTTCGCCGCCCGCGAGGCGATGTCGCGCGGCACGAGGTTGCCGAAGCTCGGGTACTGGCGTTCCAGGTAGTAGTCGCGCTCGTCTTCCGGGATCTCCGCCGGCGGCCGGGTGTCACCCGGCTGCTTCGGCACCCAGATGCGGCCGTCGTTGCGCAGCGACTCGCTCATCAGCGTCAGCTTCGACTGGTGCTCGCCCGAGCGCGGGATGCACGTCGGGTGGATCTGGGTGAAGCACGGGTTCGCGAAGTACGCCCCGCGCTTGTGCGCCCGCCAGATCGCGGTGGCGTTGGAGCCCTTCGCGTTGGTGGACAGGTAGAAGACGTTGCCGTAGCCCCCGGTCGCGAGGACGACGGCGTCCGCGAGGTGCGTCTCGATCTCCCCGGTGACGAGGTCGCGCGCGACGATCCCGCGCGCCCGGCCGTCGACGACGACCAGGTCGAGCATCTCGGTCCGCGGGTGCAGCTCGACGTTCCCGGCGTCGATCTGCCGCGACAGCGCCTGGTACGCGCCGATCAGCAGCTGCTGGCCGGTCTGGCCGCGCGCGTAGAACGTGCGCTGCACCTGCACCCCGCCGAACGAGCGGGTGTCGAGCAGGCCGCCGTACTCGCGGGCGAACGGCACGCCCTGGGCCACGGCCTGGTCGATGATCTGCGCCGACACCTGGGCGAGCCGGTACACATTGGACTCCCGGGACCGGAAGTCGCCGCCCTTGACCGTGTCGTGGAAGAGCCGGTAGACGGAGTCGCCGTCGTTGCGGTAGTTCTTCGCGGCGTTGATGCCGCCCTGCGCGGCGACCGAGTGCGCGCGCCGCGGCGAGTCCTGGAAGCAGAACTGCACGACGTGGTAGCCCTGTTCGGCGAGCGTCGCGCCGGCCGAGCCGCCGGCCAGCCCGGTGCCCACCACGATCACGCGGTGCTTGCGCCGGTTCGCCGGGTTCACCAGCTTGGCCGCGAACTTCCGTTCGTCCCAGCGGTTTTCCAGCGGGACGGCGGGCGCCTTGGTGTCGGCGATCGGGTCGCCGGTCAGGTAGTCGGTCATCAGCGCACCAGTCCTGTCATGATCGCGACCGGGACGAGGGCGTAGCCGCCCGCGACCACGACCGCCGTCGTGCTGCCGAGGAGCTTGATCGCCCGTTCTCGCCGCACGCTGGTGACGCCCAGCGTGCGCGCGGCGCTGGCGAAGCCGTGGTGGATGTGCAGGCCAAGCATCGCGAGTGCGGCCAGGTAGATCAGGTTCACCCACCAGACCTGGAAGTCGGCGACGAGGTTGTGGTACAGGTCGCCGGGTACGAAGTCCCGGTTCACCGCGCCGACGGTGAAGTCGAGGATGTGCCAGACGAGGAACAGCGCGAGCGTCGCACCGCCCCAGCGCATGGTGCGCACCGCGAAGGTGGCCCGTACCGGCCGCCGGTGGACGTAGCGCACCGGCCGCGCGCGCAGGTCGCGCCGGGCCAGCTGCACCGCCGCGGTGACGTGCAGGACGAGCGCCGCGAACAGGACCACGCGCTGGATCCAGAGGAACCACTCGTAGCGCAGCACCGGCTCGCCGATCGTGCGCAGCCAGTGGGCGTAGTGGTTGAGGTCGCCGGCCCCGAGGAACGTCTTGAGGTTGCCGACCATGTGCGCGAAGACGAACGCGAGCAGCAGCGCGCCGCTCACCGCCATGACGATCTTCTTGCCGATCGTCGAGGCCCAGAAGTCCCGGACGGGCCGCCGGGTTGCGAGGTCGTTCACCACTCGCTCGACGTTAGGTGGGCACCATTGAGAGGTCAAAGACATGATAACTCTGCTCGCGATAGCCAGCGGCTATCATAATGGCGTGCAGTTCCAGCAGCTCGCCTACTTCGTGGCCGTCGCCGAACACCGGCACTTCACCCGCGCCGCCGAACAGGTGCGCGTCGCCCAGCCCTCGCTGTCGCAGCAGATCCGCGCGCTCGAACACGACCTGGGCGCACCGCTGTTCCACCGGATCCGCGGCAACGTCACGCTCACCGAAGCGGGCGAAACCCTGCTCCCGATCGCGCGGCGCATCCTCGCCGAGACCGAAACCGCCCAGCGGGCCATCCGGGAGCTGGACGAGCTCGACCGCGGCCGCGTGCGGCTGGGCGCGCCGCCCAGCCTGTGCACGGGCCTGCTCCCGGCGATGCTGGCCGCGTTCCGCCGCCGCTACCCGGGCATCCAGCTGGAGCTGCACGAAAGCGGCTCGGGCGACCTGCGGCAGCGGCTGTCCGAAGGCGCGCTGGACCTGGCCCTGCTGGCGAGCGCCCCGGCGGACCCGCACCTGGCGGCGACGCCGTTGCTGCTGGAGGAACTGGTGGTGATCGCCCCGGCCGACGCCCCGATCGCGAGCACCCGCCTCGGCATCCGCGACCTGGCCGACGTCCCGCTGGTGATGTTCCGCCGCGGGTACGACGTCCGCGAGGCGACGGTGAACGCCTGCCGCACCGCGGGTTTCGAACCGGCGTTCGCGATCGAGGGCGGGGAGATGGACGCGGTCCTCGAACTGGTCCGCGCGGGATTGGGTGCGGCGGTGGTCCCGAGCACGGTGGCGGGCGACCGGTTCTCGATGACGCGGTTCGCCCCGGAAGCGGGGATGACCCGGGTGGTGCAGCTCGCGGTCCGGCGGGAGGTGGACCCGACCCGCGCGGTGCGCGCCCTGCGCGACGCGATCGTCGGCTTCGTCGCGGACCGGAAGCGCCTGCCGGTCGGGCTGGTGTCTCTTGTGGACAGTCCGGCGGCGGGCTGACCGTTGCGCCGTCCAGGTGAACCGTAGCCGGAATCCGTTACGCGGGGTGCCCGGGCCGCGCCTCTGTTGGCGTGACCGAACAGCCCGAGAGATCCCACCGCGTCCGGCACGCCGTCGTCTGGCTCGGCGGCCTGGCTGCCCTCGTCCAGATGTCCGTGTTCACCTTCCCCGTGGCCGCGGCGTCCTGGCGCCGGGAACCGTGGGTCCGGGACCTGGTGGCCGGCCACTTCCCCGCCATCGTCGGCCTCCCGTCGGCGGCCTTGGCCTCGTTCCTGATCATCGCCGCGTTCGAAGCGCGCTTCGACCGGATCAAGATGCGGCTGGGCACGCTCGTCGAGTTCCACGGCGCCGCGGGCCCGATCGTCCTGTGGATCCTGTGCTTCACCGCGATGGCCATGGGCATCAAACTGGTCTGGTGAGCTGCCGGTGGCGGCCCGGGGTGGTCCCGATGATCGCCGTGAACGCCGTGATGAAGCCGCTCGGGTTCGCCCAGCCGCAGGCGTGCGCCACGCGCGTCGTGTCGTGGCCCTCGGCCAGCAGGACCAGCGCGTGGTGGACGCGCAGCTGGGTGCGCCACTCGTAGAACGTCATGCCGAGCTCGTCGCGGAACAGCCGGCTCAGCGTGCGGGCGCTCGCCCCGCTCCGGCGGCCCAGCTCGGCGAGCGGGGTGGTGTCGGCGGGGTTCTCGTACAGCACCCGCGCGACGGCGCGCAGCCGGTCGTCGCGGGGTTCCGGCAGCTGCAGCGGCTGCTCCGGCGCTTCCCGGAGCTCCTCGACGAGCACCCGGTGCAGGCGGGCGGTCGCCGCGCGGTCGTACTCGCGGGTGCCGGTCAGCGCGAGCAGGACCTCCCGGGCGAGGCCGGACGCGGCGAAGACCGCGGGGTGCGCGGGAACGAGCCGGGCCAGGGACGCCGTCAGGAAGACGATCCGCATGTCGGTGTGGCCGTGCGCCCGGTGGTGGTGGCCGAACCCGGCGGGGATCCAGGCCACGCGCGTGGCGGGCACCACCGACGTCCCCCGTTCGGAGTGCACCGACAGCACCCCGCGAGCCGCGTACACCAGGTGGCCGCGGTCGTGGGTGTGCGCCTCGCTGCTCGCCCCCGGACTCCACAGGTGGGCACCGCCGGACGGCCAGATCCGCGAAGCTTGGCGTCCGATGGGCATGACTTGGCATCCTACCGGTGGTCGGCCACGCCGGTCCGGGCCCAAAGTGGCGGACATGAAGATGAGAGCAGCGGTCTGCGTCCGCCCCGGTGGCCCGGAAGTGCTGGAGGTCCGCGAGATCCCGGTGCCCGCGGTCCGGCCCGGCTGGAGCCTGGTCCACGTCCGGGGCGCGGGCTTGAACCGCTCCGAGCTGCGGACCCGCCAGGGTCACTCCCCCGCGGTCACCTTCCCGCGCGTGCTGGGGATCGAATGCGTCGGCGTCGTGGCCGAATCGACCGACCCCGCGCTCGCCGAAGGCACCACCGTCGCCGCGGTGATGGGTGAGCTGGGCCGGCAGTTCGACGGCGGCTACGCGGAGTACGCGCTGGTGCCGAACGCCCTGCTGATGCCGGTCGAGACGACGTTGCCGTGGCCGGTACTGGCCGCGCTGCCGGAAACGTTCATGACCGCGCAGGGCGCCCTGGACACCCTCGGCCTGGAGCCGGGCGACCGGCTGCTGATCCGCGGCGGCACGTCCTCGGTGGGCATGGCCGCCGCGTCGCTCGCGGCCGCGCGGGGCGTCGAGACCGCCGCCACGACCCGCCGGGCAGGCAAAGCCGCGGCCCTGACCACCGACCACGCCGTGGTCGACGACGGCGCCTCGGTGGCGGCCGGCGTCCGCGCGATCTGGCCGTCAGGCCCGGACCACGTCCTCGACCTGGTCGGCGCGCGCACGGCGGTGGACTCCCTGCGCCTGGTCCGGCCGGGCGGCACGGTGTGCGTGGCGGGCTCGCTCAGCGGGTGGGTGATCCCGGAGCTGGAACCGATCGCGGCGATCCCGTCGGGGACGAAGCTCACGGCCTTCCACAGCGACACGCTGAAGGGCAACGCCGCCGTGCTGCGGCGGATCGTCGACGCGGTCGAGGCCGGTCGGTGTCCGTCCCATTTGGACCGGGTGTTCGCGCTGGACGACATCGTCGCCGCCCACCGCGCCATGGAGGGCGACGAGGGGACCGGGAAGTTCGTCGTGGTGCCGTAGCGGCCGCGCGCTGAACAGCGTCACGACGCTGATCAGGACCCAGACGGAGTTCGCCGCGACCGCGGGCCACGAGCCGGTGGCCGCGGCCGAAACACCCAGCAGCGCGGCGCCCGACAGGTTGAGCGCCTGGAACGTGGCCGACTCCGGTGCGATCACCCGGCGGGACACCAGACCGTACGCCGCGGCGGTGCCCGCGGCGCCCAGCCAGCCGGCCGCGGTGGCGGCCAGCGACAACATTTCCTCCATGCCGCCATCGTGACCGGCTCGTAGGGTGCAGCGCAATCGAAGTTATCTGCTCCAGGGGTTAAGCTCTGCTGAATGCAGATCGATCCCCGACGGCTGGCCGTCCTGCTCGCCGTGCACCGCGCCGGCGGCGTGCTCGCCGCCGCCGAGCTCCTGCACCTGACCCCGTCGGCGGTGTCCCAGCAGATCGCCCGCCTCGAGGAGTCGACCGGCACCGCGGTGCTGGACCGCCAGCCGACCGGCGCCGTGCTGACCCCCGCCGGGCGGGTGCTGGCCGAGGCGGCCGAACACATCGAGGCCGAACTGATCGACGCGCGCAAGGCCCTCGCCGCGCTGGCCGAAGACGTCACCGGCACGGTCGTCATCGCCGCCTTCCAGTCCGTCATCCGCACGCTGCTGATCCCGCTCCTGCACCAGCTGCGCGAGCAGTTCCCCGCCCTGGAAGTCGTGATCCGCGAAATGGAGACGCGCAAGGCACTGCAGTCGCTGCGCTCGGGCGCGGTCGACCTGCTCATCCTCGAAGACGAAAGCCCCGCGGGCCAGGGAAAGCCGGCCCGCGGCACCCGCGACGTCCCGATCCTCGAAGAGCCCTGGCTGCTGGTCCTCCCCACCGGCACGGCGGACCCGGCGAGCACGGCCGACCTGCAGCACCTCACCTGGCTCGGCGTCGACTCCGAAACCGCGGCCCACGCCGCCACCGAACGCACGCGCGGCGCGCTGCCGTCGGCACCGCCACCGGGGCACAGCTACTACGACTACAACGTGGCGCTGTCGATGGTCGCGGGCGGCCTGGGCATCGCGCTGGTACCCGCGCTGGCGGTGCGGGAAGCCGTGCCGGAGGGCGTCAAGGCGGTGTCCCTGCCCGGCCTCGGCACCCGCACCCTCATCGCCCGGCACCGCACGACCCGCTCCGAACCCCGCACGGAGGTGGTGACCGTCCTGGACGCGATCGTCGCGTTCGCCGCCGACCTCGACGTGGCCATCCCCTGGACGCCCCACCCGGCCGAGTCGATCACCGGCTGAGTTCCGCGGCCCCGAACGACACGTTGAAGCGATCGCACCAGATGCTGACGCTGGAGTAACCGGCCAGGTCGGTGCCCGCCGGAAGGGCGTAGTTCTGGTTTCCCTTGTTGCCCTTGAGCTTGCCGGCGTCGAGGTACTTGCCGTCGTCGAAGACACCCCAGCCGTCCTTGCCCGGTTTCACGGGCGCGTCGGTGAGCCAGACGTGCACGTCGGGGCCGCTGCTGGTGGCCAGGTCTTCCAGGCGCAGCAGCAGTGACCCGTCGGCGGCGCGCAGGACCCGGACGGTGCCGGTGGTCTCGTGTTCGTGGCTGATCAGCTTGCCGGCCGCGACTTCGACCGGCGCCACGGGCTGCGGCGCCGACGACTCCGGCGCCGGCGCGGCGGCGGCCGTCGGCAGGGTTTCCTGCACCGTCTGGTCGACCCACAGCTGCCACGGCTGGAACCAGTACAGGCCCACCGCGACCGCGACCAGGCCTGCTGCCAGGACGCCGATCAGCCAGGGGCGGGCGAGTCGGCGGGTCGTGCGGTTCATCTCGGTCGTCCTCCGTCATCGGCGATGCCCTATTCAACGGGACGAATCGCCCAGACGTACCGCGGTTGACGGTTACCGATCTCTTACGGGCCCGCTCAGCCACTCGGGTGGCGGCGGACGGTCCACCGCAACTGCGGCGGTGCCACCGGGACGCGGATGCCTGAATGGGCCGTCACCCACCGGCTGCGGACGCTGGCTGCCAGGCCGCCGTTCACCGACCCGAAGTGGACGGCACCCACGAGGTCGTTGCGTTCCAACGGGAACGACCGGCTGGGATGGGAAGTTCCAGTACCAGCAGACGTGGGGATAGGCCAGTAGCCGGTGGCTGCGGGCCTGTCCCGTGTTCAGGCTGCGAAGGGCAGCGGCTGATGCAGGTTGTTGCGCCGGGGTTTTCGGCGTTTGTCCAGGAACCGTGGTGGCAGGAACTCCGGGTGGCCGTCGGTGGCGATGCGGACTTGCCAGCCGGAGCGGTGCAACAGCCGGTGGTGGTGGCCGCACAACAGGACCAGGTTGGCCAGTTCCGTCGGGCCGCCGTCGGCCCAGTGGCGGATGTGGTGGCCCTGGCAGTGGCGGGGTGGGCGGTGGCAGCCGGGGAAGGCGCAGCCGCGGTCGCGCAGGAACAACGCCCGGCGCAAGCCGGGTGAGATCAGGCGGCGGGCACGACCTAAGTCGAGGGGTTCGCTGGCGGAGCCGAGGACGGCGGGGATCAGTTTGCAGTCGCAGGCGTGAAGGCGGGCTTCGGCGGCCGAAATCACGCCGGTGTCGCCGAGGGTGGCCGTGCCGAGGCCGGACTGGAGGTCGGTGAGGGAGACCGCGACCATGACGTGGGCGCGTTCCCCAGCCTGCGTCGGTAACTCTGGGGAATTCAACGCCAGGTCGACTGCGTCGGAGAAGGCGTCGCCGTAGCGTTCCTGCGGGGAGCGGAGGTCGTCGGCACCGCGACGTTCGGCCAACGCGTCGAGCAGGGCGCTGGCGCGGGTGCCGGTTTCGTCGTCGAAGCGGCCGGTGAGTTCCCAGGTTCCGGTGCGTTTGCGGCGCAGCGACAGTTCCCGGGTCGGGGTGGCGGGTTCGGTGTCCTCGGGTTCAACGCCGTCGGGGTCGAGGTGGGCCAGGATCCGCGCGCCGAGGGCGGCGACTTGTTTATGACCGGCGTCGGTGGCGAAGGTGAGGAGGTCGGCTTCGGCGGTGTCGCGGTGGGTGGCGGGGATGCGGGAGACGGCGTCGATGATGGTGTCGATCATCGGAGTGCTCAACGAGCCGGTCACGGCGGCGGCACCGGTGGCCGGGGCGAGGGCGGGGGTGGCGTCGGAGGAGTAGAGGGCTTGGGCACGGGCGACGGTGCGTCTGGCGGCAGCGTGCGGAACGTCCGCGAGGTGCTCGTAAAGGCGTGCAGTGGTGCGGTATCCGAAGAGTTCCTGGACGCCGCGGGATTCGATTTCCACCAGCAGCGCACCGATTTCCGCCTCAGCAGACCGCACCACAGTGAGCAGCGCAACAACACGGTCGGCCAAGGCCGCCGCATCCGCTTGCCACACCGCTTCTCTGTCCACACACCCAGATTACCGGGAATACGAACACCTGTTCATCACACGATCAGGGTGACTGTTCAGGCCATTTCGGCAGTTGTTGGTAGCCAGGGGTTTCCGGTGATGGCGTCGCGGAGTGCGGTGATGACGTGGAGGCTGTTCTTGCGGGCGGTGGAGATGTAGCCGCGGACGC
>NZ_RSEC01000046.1 GCF_003937945.1 Amycolatopsis eburnea | reverse complement strand
GTCGGGGCTCCGGCGGGGCCGTATGGCGGCGACCTCGCCGACCGCGGGCGCGGCTTACCGGCGCTCGGTGCGGCGGGCCGTCAGCCGTCCTGCCCGGCAGGCTCGTCGGGGATCGTGTCGAGGATGCCGCCGGCGATGTCCCGTGCCGCGCGCTTCAGCTCGGTGCTCGCGCCGCGGAAGAGGTCCTGGGCCGGCTCCGCGGGCCAGCCGGAGGGCAGGAGGTCCCGGGGGAGCCGGGGGTCGGTGCGGATCGTCTGCAGCCAGTCGGCTTCCAGCCGGAGGTGGCGGGCCAGGCTGTCCGGCGCCTGCGCCGCCGCTTCGCCCGGGTCGCCCCAGCGGTCCAGGAAACCGCGGTAGTGGCTCGCGATGCGCTCGAGGTCCCACGCCTCCTGCACGATCTCGGCGACCTCCGTCGGCGGCAGGGCGCGGGCCTGGAACACCTTGACGTGGCCGTCGGTGCCCAGGCCGTCCAGCAGCGGCGCGGTGTCCACTGTGGAGGGTGCGATCCACAGCCCGCTCTGCAGGCTGCCGAACCCGGCCCACAGCAGGCGGGAGCGCAGGACGTGGCGCTGGCGCTGCCACGACTCCGGCATCGAAAAGCCGAGCAGGGTCCAGGTGCCGTCCCATTCGTGGTCGACCGCGCCGAGGTGCCAGATGCGGTGCGCGCCGTCGAGCAGGATCGCGCGCGACCGGCCGGTCAGTCCGATGTAGACGTTGCGGCCGCGGCGGGTGCGCCGCAGCAGGTCGCGCCGGGCCATCCGGCTCAGCGTCGAGCGGGCCGCGTGCTCGGAGACGCCGGCCCGGCCGAGCACCTCGAGCACGCTCGCCGTGGCCACCTGGACGTCGTGGCCGAGGACGTGCGCGCCGAGGAACGCGAGCAGCAGCGCCTGCGGGCGCGGGGTCCCGCCGGGGGAGAGGTCGTCGCCCTGCTCGGTCTCGTGGTCGGCCACGGTGGTCACCGCGCCAGCATAAGCGAGTCGATGTTGGGCACAGTATTGACCGCAGTCATCGATGTGCTTAATGTTTGCGCCGGATGTGGCGCAGGCCACGTCCGCATCCGGCGGTCGGCGACGAGGCGGGACACGCGATGACGGACACCGTGCAGCTGCGCAGGGCGGTGCTGTCCAGCTACCTGGGCAGCGTGATCGAGTACTACGACTTCCTGCTCTACGCCACGGCGTCGGCCGTGGTGTTCTCCAAGGTCTTCTTCTCCGGCCTGGACCCGGTGATCGGCACGATCGCGAGCCTGGGCACCTTCACCACCGGCTACCTGGCCCGCCCGCTCGGCGGGATCGTCTTCGGGCACTTCGGGGACCTGCTCGGCCGCAAGCGGATGCTCGTGATCACCATGACGATGATGGGCCTCGCGAGCACGCTGATCGGCGTGCTCCCGACGTACGCCCAGGCCGGCGCCCTGGCCCCGATCCTGCTGATCGTGCTGCGCGTGCTGCAGGGCGTCGCGGTCGGCGGCGAGTGGGGCGGCGCGGTGCTGATGTCGGCCGAGCACGCCACCACCCGCCGCGGCCTGTGGGCGAGCTTCACCAACGCCGGCGCCCCCAGCGGCATGGTCGTCTCGACGCTGATGCTGACGCTCATGGCCGCGGTGACGACCGACGCGCAGTTCCTGGCGTGGGGCTGGCGGATCCCGTTCCTGCTCAGCGTGGTGCTGCTCGCCATCGGCCTGTTCGTCCGGCTGAAGGTGACCGAAACACCGGTCTTCGCGGCGACGAGCCGCCCGTCGCGCGCCCCGCTGCTGGAGGTGCTGCGGCGGCACCCGAAGAACCTGCTGCTGGCGGTGGGCGTCGGCTTCGGCGCGTTCGTCGCGCAGGGCACGCTCACCACGTACGTCCTCGCCTACGCGGTCGGCCAGGGCTTCTCCCGCCAGACGGTGCTCAACGCGATCACGGTGTCCTCGGTGGGAGCGGTGGCGGGCATCATCGGGTTCTCGGCGCTGTCGGACCGCATCGGCCGCCGCCCGGTGGTCATCGGCGGCGCGGTGGCCACGGCGCTGGTGGGCTTCCTGCTGTTCCCGATGGTCGACAGCCACTCGGCGGGCCTGCTGGTCCTGGCGCTCGTCCTCGGGCAGTCGATCGCGCACCCGGCGATGTACGGACCGCTGGCCGCGCTGTGCACCGAGCTGTTCGGCACCCGCACGCGCTACACCGGCGCGTCACTGGGCTACCAGATCGCCGGCCTCGGCGCGGGCATCGCCCCGGTGGTGTTCGCGAGCATCGCCGGCGCCGGCACACTGGTGATCTCCGCGGTGATCGCCGCGTGCTGCCTGCTCACCGTGCTGAGCGTGCTCGCGCTGGCGGAAAGCCACCGCAACGACCTCGCCGACGACCCGGACGGCGTGGTGGCGCCCGCGCCGGAGGGGATCCGCGGGACCCGCTGACCTCAGCTAGCCACCCGCGCCCCAGTCACGCCGGTCTTCGCTGTCCGGTTCCCGATCCGGGGCCTCCGGCGACGAGGGGGCGCCGTCATTCCCCGTCGGAGGCTCGGTCGAGGGCGGCTCGGGCTCGAAGAAGCCACCTTGCTCTTCAGGAGGAGCGGCCGAGCTGGAAGGTCCGGTTGCGTCGACCGTCCGGTACCGCTCGCGGTACTCCTGTGCCAGGTCGGAGTGCCCGTGCCGCTCGACGAGATTCGCCAGCTGGTGCCCGAAGAGACTGTTCTGGGAATCGCCGGGATCGGGGAGCAGGTCGACCTTGCCACCCCGGTCCTCCGCCACCGGGTTGACTTCGCCCGCAGCGTCGACGAAGAACGCCGGCTCCGGCGGGGTGAAGAACGGCTGCGGCGGCACGGCCGGCCGCGGAGCGGCGTGTTCGGGCACGAGGTGGCGGAACAACTCGTCGACCTCTTGGTTGTTGGCCGCCGCGGACAGCCGTGCCAGCGTTCCGATGAGGTCGACTGTCTCGCGTACTTCCTCTTCGTTGCGCGCGAGCCACCACACGACGGTGCTGCCGACGTCGGTCAGGACCTCGTCGCCCAGGTACGCGCGCACCATGCGCTGGTTCGCGATGCGTTGTTCCTGCAGTTGTTGCTGCCGTCGCAAGGTGGCCAGGGCGTTCAGGTGCTCGCGGTGGTGCTGGCCGACCTGGGTTCTGACGTCGGTCGCCCACGCCTGCAGCAGCCGGTCGGGCGTGGCGGCGGGCCGCCCGAGGGACGCGGCCAGCGCGTGGACGACGGCGTCGTCGTCCGGGTGGTGCGACTGGCTGATCTCCCGGGCTCGTTCCACGATCGCCGCGGTGGCGACCGCGGCCGGATCGGCGTGTCCCCGGTCGAGCCGCAATTCCGGGGGATCCCAGTGCACCGTGCACCCGAAGGTGAACGGGATGCCTTCCAACGAGCTGGGCAGCGACATCGGGGCGACGGCCCGGCTCGGCGGCGGGCCGGGCGCCGGCGGAGGCGGCGGTGGCGGCGCTTGCTGCGCTGCCATCTGCTGCCGGTAGGCGTTTTCCGCGCGGAGCTGCGCCTGCTCGGTGCGGAAGTGGTAGTTGCGCAGCCCCCACAACGTGACGAGGAAGGCGACCACGGCCGCCGAGACGGTGACCCAGGCGGGCCAGTCCGCGGCGAAGCCCACGCACAGCGGCACGAGCAAGGCGATGGCGCCACCCGCGATCGTTTCGGTGGTGTTCTTGCTCATCGCAGCTCCTCGGGCTGGACGGGTGCCATTGCGGCATCGATGAGATGTTGGAGCGTCAACGCGCTTTCGCGCCGGGCCTGCCGCGCTTCCGCGTCGACAGCCCGGTCGACCTGGTCGCGGGCGAACGCGTACAGCGTGCTGAGCAGGCGTACCTGCCCGTCGCACGCGTCGACGAGCACGGCGGGGTGCTGGTCGAGCCAGCGTTGCACCGACGCCTCGGGCAACGTGTCGATCCCGTTCCCGAGCAGCCGGCGCCAGAGGGTGCCGAGGTTGGTCTTGGCGCTGCGTTCGGCGGCGAGCCGAGCGGGGATGTCCAGCTCCAGCAGGAGCTCGTCGTCCGTCGGCTGTGCGGTGACGGTCGCCAGCCGGTGGAGCAGCCATCGCTCGAAACCCCGCGCGGTGACGAGGGCGAGCAGCCGCCGTTGTGCCAAGGCACGGACGGAAAGGTCGCTGTGCCTGGTGAAGTAGTGCAGGCGCACCATCGCCTGGGTCGGCCGCTCCGGTGCGATCGTTTCGGTGCACGCTTCGATCAGCACTTCGGCGAAGCCGGCCTCGATGTTCGGCTTCCGAGCCTGGTCGTAGACGAACTTGCGGAACTCCGGCGAGTACGTGGCGTGTTGCAGGCCGGCGTCCAGAACCTGGAGGGCGAGGACTTTCTGGTCGCCGTTCACGGACCACCGGCGTGCCAGGTCCTGGAGGGGCGAGACCGGGCCCGTCGTCAGGACCTGGTCGGCGAAATGATCCGCGAGGGCCGCGGCGGCGGGTGCGCCGACAACCGGGAGAGCGGTCACCGCCGCCACCCACTCGGACATCTTTTCCCGCAGCTCCGGGAAGTAGGTCCAGAAGTGCGTTCGCACGGCCTTGTCCAGGGCCAGGTCCTTGAATTCGACAGCCTTGCGGCCGTCGGTGTGGAGCCGGATCTTCGCCATCCGCTCGGCGAGATAAGCCCCGTCGAGAACGTGCTTGTCCTCTCGGGGGAGGTTTACGAGCCGGCTGAAAGCGCCTTCGGCCTCGACCATCGCGTCCAGCGTCGCGCCCGGGAGGAAGGCCGATACCACCAGGAGCGCCCGCAGGACGGGATCCTGGTGCTCGCGGAACAAAGCGGCGGCTTGTTCGCCTCGCTCGGAGTGCGCCGCCACTGCTTCTCGTGCCCACTCGGCGACCGTGCCGCGTCCGGTCCTCCGAGCCTCGGCCACGGTCAAGGAAGCCAGTTCGACGACTTCGCTCATGGGTGACGTCGCCAGGAACGGAGCGAGCGCGTCGAGCGCCGGAAGCGGTTTGGGCAGCGAAAGCCCTTCGGCGGACAGGTAGGCCTCGAACACCTCGGGTCCGGACGGCCGGTCGATCGGTATGACCGTGGCGAGGAGCGATTCGGGCAACAGGATCCGTTGCTCGCGCCGGACCACCACGACGAGCCGGGCGTCTTGGTCGTCCACCGCGGCGCGGAACCCTTCGAGCTGGCGGCGGAGTTCGCGGACGTGGTGGTCGTCGGTGTGTGTGAGGTCGAGGAGGAGGCGCTCACCTGGCCTGATGTCTGCCGGGTCCAAGGCGAGTTCGCCGTCTTCGCTGCGGTCGGAAAGCTCGCGCAGGCGTCCGGCGTCCAGCGTCGCCTTCTCGGTGAGGCACATCAGCGCGGCGCTGCGGCGGCCGGAGCCTTCGGGACCGGTGAGGACGAGGGTGTGCGAGTCCCGCAACGCGCTCCGGCTGAGCGGCTCGGGCCAGACGAACCGCTCGGCGAGCCACTTGATGTGTTCCCCGGCCACGAATTGCGCGGGTCGCCGTCGCCGCATCTCGACGACGAAGTGGTTGTGCTGGTCGCCGGTGCCGCCGTGAACGAAGCCCGGGCCTTCGAATGTGTAGCTGTCCGGCACGGTGATCACGGCTTCGTGGGGTGAGGTCCGTTGTACTGGTCGCCGGTGCCACCGTGGACGTAGCCCGGACCGCGGAAGGTGTAGGCGTTCCGGGGTCCTGCGCCCGACCGGTCCGCCTCGTCGCCGCGGTGGCCTTCGTCCCCGACGACCGCCGGGTCGGTGATGCGGGGCAGGAAACCGTCACGGAGCAGGTCCCCGCTGGGGGACGGCACCCGGAGGTAGCCGGTGTCGGTCAGCTTCTTGACCTTCACCGGCGCGGGCACGTAGTGCTCGGGTGCGTCCGCCGCGTACCCCGAGAGCACGGCGTCTTCGTACGCTCGGGCGGACACGATCGCCGCGACCCGGGTCATCGGACCGGACCGGTTCAGCAGCTCGCGCACCGGCTCCGCGTCGAGCAACCGGTGGGTTTCGATGCGAGCGGTTCCACTGCCTTCACTGAGCAGCCCCTCTCCCGAATCCGTCACCGGGCCGACGTGGACGCTGACGCGCATCCGCAGTGGCACCGGGTCGGCGTTCACCTCGTCGCGGTAGACGAGTTCCTCCTGCAGTGCCGGGAGGAACGGGTTCAGCAGGAACGGCAACGCGGCCGAGGAAAGACCGAGTGCGTAGCCGTCGCCGGTGCCGAAGCCGAAGCGCATCTCCTGCCACGTTTCGGCGAGACCGCACCGCTGGAACGCGGAGCGCAGGATCTTCGGCACCGCATCGGTGATCCGGGCGTGGTCCCTGCCGAGGGATCCGCTGAAGTCCCGGATGTCCACGGCGAGCAGGGCGCGGTAAGGGGGCAGTTCGGTGGCTGTTCGCGGCACTTGTTTCTCCTCGTCGTCGAGCTGCGAGGACGAGGGTGCCGAGGTTCGCGACCGGGCGTTGTCCGGCGTCGGACAGTTGAAAAGTGTCGTGCGTCACACTCCGGCGGATGCTTTCAGTGTGCTGAGGTCGGAGACCGCGAGTCGCGGTCCGGCTCGAAGCGCGCCGGACTCGCGGAGCCGCTGGAGGTGCAGCGCGACGGTGCTGCGCGCCATGCCCAGCGCGTCGGCGACCTCTTGCTGGGAGAAGGGGATGTGGTCCGGGTTCGCCGAGGACCGGTCGGCGAGGGCCACGACTTCCAGGAGCAGCCGCGCGATCTTGCGTTCGGGGCTGAAGTGCACGAGTTCCACCTGGTACGGCACCGTTTGGGAAAGCTTGGTGACCAGGTAGTCGGTGAGCACCGAGTGTCCGTCGTGCCGGCTTAGGAAGGCGTTGAACCGGTCGACGGAAAGCACTCGTGCCGTGCAGCGATCGATCGTCTCGACGGTGGCGGTGCGCTTCGACAACCGCCGGGCGGCGACCTCGCCGATCAGATCGTCGGCTCCGCGCAATGTGATCAGCAGTTTGCCGCCGTCGGGCTCGGTTCCGAGGACTTTGACGCGTCCGGAAACCAGAGCGAGAACTGCCGAGCCGGGATCACCTTGCCGGAACAGGCAGTGGCCCGGCGGGTACGCCTTGTCGACCCCGTATTCCAGGAGCCTGCTCCAGCGATCCTCACCCAGAAGCGCGCGAAACCCTCGTGTCACACTTGGTGATATACCCTTCACGGCTCGTGCGCACAATGAGGGATCGTGCGCAGGTGCTCAGCGGCTCACCACCGTGCCCGGCAAGGACTCCAGCGCCGCACGCGGGGATTCGGTCTGGCGCAGCGGGATTCCCGCGTCCGGCCCGCCCGCCGCGGCCGCCGTCAGCGAGATCACCTGGGCCGCGATCGCCTGCCGCCGGGACTCGAACGCCGGGTCCGTCAGCGCCGCCGGGTCGGCGGGCTGTCCCAGCACCGGCGTGTGCAGGTGCCCGCCCGCCACCGACGTCAGGCCCAGCCCCAGCCGGACCCGGTTCGCGCGGAACATCGATTCATTGCTCAGGTAGTTCCCGCCCCCGCCCGAAGCCGCGATCTCGCCGGGGGCCGGGGCGTCCGAACGGCACACCGGCGTTCCGCTGCCCGGGTGCGAAGAATCCGGCCACACGCAGAACGCCTGGTTGAAGTTCACCGGGTACGCGCCCGGAACCCCGGTCATCCGCGCGTACGGGAGCGTCGTCTCGATGAACTGGACGTCCGGCTGCGGCCAGCCCGCGGCCGGCGGGACACCGCCCGTGACCGACGCGTTGTTGTTGTCCGGGAAGCCACCCCGCCACGCGCCCGCCCAGCGTTCGACGTCGAAGCGGCTCGGGCGGCCCTGGCTGATCGTCAGCACGACGTCCGGCCGCCGCGCGCGGTCGCGCAGTGCCGAGCCGTATGCCGCTTCGACGATGCCGTCGTCGAAGTAGCCCCACACCACCGGGAAGCTCACCGCCTGGACGACGGCCGGGCCCGACGGCGTGTCCAGGACGCGGCCGTCCAGCTGCAGCGCCGACGCCCCGGCGGGGTTCGAAATCGAGAGGCCGCGGCCGTCCAGCTGGAACGGGTCGAAGCCGCTCACCATGACTCGCCGCGTTTTGCCGAGCGGGAAGCGGACGTCGTCGAGCCCTCGGGAGCCGCGGTCGAACGCCGTGAGCAGCGCGGTCCGGTCCGGCAGCTCGAACGCCGGCCGCCACTGCCGGATCGCGCTGCTCAGCTGCAGCCGCGCCCAGTACAGCGGCCGGTCGTCGAACCGGTCGAGCGTGCCGAGGTCGGGACGGCGGCCCTGCGCGCGGTCGACGGCCGTGCGCCACAGCCGGTCGCCGGCTCGCGTGAGCAGGCGCTCGGCCCGGCGCGGGGTGCGCGCCGCGCAGAGGTCGTGCTTCACCTCGGCGACGAGCGGGTCGAGCCCGGCCAGCCGGACCAGTTCGGGTCCGACGGCGGGACCGCCCGCGGGCAGGGTCGCGGTCAGGCGTTGTTCTTCCACGGTCAGCGGTGCGGCCGCGTCGAAGCAGCCGGGCGCGGCGGTGGCCACGGCCGGGAACGCGACGAGCGGGACGGCGGCGAGCAGGGGGAGCAGGGCGGTCAGGCGCACGGTTTCCCTCCACGGCGTGGGTGACGCGGCCGAGTCTTCCGCCGACCGCGCCACCCGCGTAACCCGCGGAAGTCGGGATCAGCCGGTCGCCAGCACCTTCAGGCGCGTGATGTCCGCGCTGAAGGTGTCCTGGTCGATCGGCGAGGAGCTGTACTGCCAGAACGTGTAGAAGCCCCAGTTGTACGGCAGCGTGCCCACCGTGGACGCGTAGCGCGCCACCCAGAGCGGGTTCGTCGAGCTGAAGTCGCCCGTGTTGCCGGTGCACTGGCTCCACCAGCTCGTCGCCGTGTAGATGACCGGCCAGCGGGTCGTCTTCGCGTGGTACTCGTCGCTGAACGCCTTGATCCACGCCACCATCTGGGACGGCGTCTTGCCGTAGCAGGCGTTGTTCGGGCCCCATTCGATGTCAAGGGTGCCGGGGAGCGTCTTGCCGTCCTTCGACCAGCCGCCGCCGTGGGCGACGAAGTAGTCGGCCTGCGCCGCGCCGCCCGAGGTGTCCGGGCGGCCGTAGTGGTACGCGCCGCGGATCATGCCGACGTTGTACGAACCGGTGTACTGCTGGCTGAAGTACGCGTTCGTGTAGCCGGTGCCCTCGGTCGCCTTGACGTAGGCGAACTTCTTGCCCGCGCTCCAGTACGACGCCCAGTTCACGTTGCCCTGGTAAGCGCTTACATCGATGCCGGGGACGCTCGAGTCCACCGACGCCGGCGCCAAGCCGGCCGGGGCCACCCCGTCGTGGGCGCGGATCGCCGCCCCCATTTCGTGGTTTCCGGTGGCGTCTTGCTGGGGGAGCGGCGGCGATGCCTCGGCGCCGGTGGCGGTCGCGACCAGCAGGGAGGTCGAGACCGCGAGTGCGGCGCCGAGCAGGCGGCGCCACCGTCGTGGTGCAGTCATCTTGAGTTGTTCCTTCCGGTTGCCCTCGCTGTGCGCGGCAGTGCAGGGCCGCGCCGCACGATTCTGTTACAGCGGGTACGGCAACGTCACTGCTCCATGTGATTTAATTTCCAGAACCCCTGAACTGTGTGAAAAGCTGACGAAACGGGTGTATCGGCCCTGTTGGCGTCTTGTAGCGGGGGAAGCCAAGAGGCAGACTCGCCCGCATGCCCGCGCTCAGATGCCGCCGAACCCTCGTCATCGCCGCTGCCGCCGCGCTCGTCACCACCGTCGCGAGCGGGCCCGCCTCCGCGGCCACCCCCACCCCCAAGTCGCCGGTCGCCGTCGGCTTCGGCGGTGCCGTGGCCAGCATCGACGCCGACGCCACCGCGATCGGCACCCAGGTGCTGCGCGACGGCGGGAACGCCGTCGACGCGGCGGTCGCGGTCGCCGCCGCGCTCGGGGTCACCGACCCGTTCTCCGCCGGCGTCGGCGGGGGCGGGTTCTTCGTCTACTACGACGCCAAGACGCACCGTGTGCACACTTTGGACGGCCGCGAGACCGCGCCGTCGACCGCCGACGAGAACCTGTTCGTCGAGAACGGCAAGCCGCTGCCGTTCGCCGACGCGGTCACCAGCGGGCTCGGCGTCGGGGTGCCCGGCACGCCGGCGACGTGGTCCGAGGCGCTGCGCAAGTGGGGGACGCGCTCGCTGGCGAAGTCGCTGAAGCCCGCGGAGAACCTCGCGCGCAACGGCTTCGTCGTCGACTCGACGTTCCAGACGCAGATCGCGAACAACGCCGCACGGTTCTCGGCGTTCCCGTCGACGCGCTCGCTCTACCTGCCGAACGGCGCCCCGCCGGCGCCCGGCACGGTCTTCAAGAACCCCGACCTGGCCGCGACGTACGCGCAGCTGGAACGCCAGGGCGTCGGCGCGCTGTACGACGGCCCGATCGGCGCGGACATCGCCAAGACCGTGCAGCAGCCGCCGGTGGACCCGGCCTCGACGCTGAACGTCCGGCCCGGCAAGCTCACCACCGGCGACCTCGCCGCCTACGACGTGATCGAGCGCCGCCCGACGCACACCGGCTACCACGGCCTCGACGTCTACGGCATGCCCGCGCCGTCGTCCGGCGGGCTGACCGTCGCCGAGGCGCTCAACATCCTCGAGAACTTCGACCTGAAGCACGCGAGCAAGGCCGACTACCTGCAGTACTTCCTGGAGTCGACCCGCTTCGCCTTCGCCGACCGCAACCGCTGGATCGGCGACCCGGCGTTCGTCGACGTCCCGGCTCGGGAGCTGCTCAGCCAGCGCTTCGCCGACACGCGGGCGTGCCTGATCTCGAAGGACAAGGCCGCGACCAGCCCGGTCGCCCCGGCCGACCCCCGCCACCCCACGCCGTGCGCGGCGGGGACGACGGCGGCGCCGACGCCGTACGAGGGTGAGAACACCACCCACCTGACGGTCGCCGACAAGTGGGGCAACGTCGTCGCGTACACGCTGACGATCGAGCAGGAGGGCGGCAGCGGCATCGTGGTGCCGGGCCGCGGGTTCCTGCTCAACAACGAGCTGACCGACTTCTCGTTCACGCCGGTGACGCCGGGCGTGCCCGACCCGAACCTGCCGGGCCCCGGCAAGCGCCCGCGCTCGTCGATGGCCCCGACGATCGTCCTCGACCACGGCCGCCCGTTCTTCGCGACCGGTTCCCCGGGCGGCGCGTCGATCATCACGACGGTCCTGCAGGTGCTCCTCGGCCGCCTCGACCGCGGCCTGTCCCTGGAGGAGGCGATCGCGGCGCCCCGGGCGTCGCAGCGCAACTCGGCGGCCGCCCAGGTCGAGCAGGCGTTCCTGGACCAGCCCGAGACGGCGGACCTGCGGGCGCGCGGCCAGGGCTTCTCGACGGCACCGGCCGAGATCGGCGCGGCGACCGGGGTGGAGCACCTGCGCGACGGCCGCTGGCTGGCGGCGGCGGAACCGGTGCGGCGCGGGACGGGGGCGGCGCAGGTGGTGTGGCCGACGCGCTGGTAGCGAGCCCCCGCCGGCAGCAGCCCCCGCCCTCCCTGGGGGGCGTGCCCTTGTCCAGCCTATCGGCACCCCCCGACGACAACCCGGGAAACCGCGCCCCCAGGGCCCGGTTGTCCACAGCGCCACCGCGCTGTGGACAACCAGGTCCGAGCTGAGCGCGCCCTGCTGAAGCGGGCCTTCTAGACTCGGGTCCGATGTTCCAGCCACCTGAATCCCCGCTCCCGCCGGGGGTGGGCCGATGAAGCTCGTCTTCGCCGGCACGCCCGAACCGGCGGTCCCCGCGCTGCGCGCCCTGCTCGACTCCGGGCGGCACGACGTCGTCGCGGTCGTCACCCGTCCCGATGCGCAGGCCGGGCGCGGCCGCCGCGTCGTGCGTTCGCCCGTCGGCGCGCTCGCCGACGAGCACGGCATCGAGGTCCTCACGCCGGCGCGCGCGAGCGATCCGGCCTTCCTCGCGCGGCTCACCGAGCTCGCGCCGGATGCCTGCCCGGTCGTCGCTTACGGAGCGTTGCTGCCGCAGGCCGCGCTCGACATCCCGCGGCTCGGCTGGGTGAACCTGCACTTCTCGCTGCTGCCCGCGTGGCGGGGCGCCGCGCCGGTACAGGCCGCGATCCGGGCTGGGGACGAGATCACCGGGGCCTCGACCTTCCGGATCGTCAAGGAGCTGGACGCCGGCCCGGTCTACGGCGTCGTCACCGAGGCCATCGGGGCCACCGACACGGCGGGCGGGCTGCTCGGGCGGCTCGCGGAGTCCGGGGCGAAGCTGCTGCTGTCCACCATGGACGGTCTCGCCGACGGCAGCCTGGTCGCGCGCGAGCAGCCCGCCGAGGGCGTCAGCTACGCGCCGAAGGTGACCGTCGAGGACGCGCGGGTGTCCTTCGCGGACCCGGCGTCGGCGGTCGACCGGCAGATCCGGTCGGTCAGCCCGGACCCGGGCGCGTGGGCGGAGTTCCGCGGCGAGCGGTTCAAGCTCGGCCCGGTCACCGTGCTCGACGAACCCGGCCCGCCGCCGGGGGAGATCGTGGTGGAACGCAAACGGGTGCTGGTCGGGACGGCGACGAAGCCGCTGCGGCTCGGCGAAGTCCAGGCACCCGGCAAGAAACGGATGGCGGCCACCGACTGGGCGCGCGGTACGAGGATCGACCAGGGAGAGCGCCTCCGGTGAACGACCACAGGGAACGACGTCCGTCACGGCCGCAGCGGGGCCGTCCGGCACCGCGCAAGGAAGGCCCGCGGCGCCCGCCGTCGGTGGACCCGGCGCGGCAGGCCGCGTTCGACGTCCTCGCCGCCGTGCGGACCAAGGACGCCTACGCCAACCTCGTCCTGCCGGACCTGCTGCGCGAGCGGCGGATCACCGGCCGCGACGCCGCGTTGGCCACCGAACTCGCGTACGGCGCTTCGCGGGCCCAGGGCCTGCTCGACGCGGTGATCGACGCCTGCGCCGAGCGCCCGCTCTCGCAGACCGACCCCGCGGTGCTCGACGCGCTGCGCCTCGGCGCCTACCAGCTGCTGCGCACGCGCATCCCCGAGCACGCCGCCGTGACGTCCACTGTGGACCTCGTCCGGGCGGAAGCCGGTTCGTGGGCAACGGGGTTCGCCAACGCGATCATGCGCAAGGTGTCCGAAAAGGACGAAGCGGCGTGGCTCGACGAGCTCGCGCCGGACGAGGCGGCCGACCCGATCGGGGCCTACGCGCTGCGGACCGCGCACCCGCGCTGGATCGCCCGTTCGTTCGCCGAAGCGCTGGGGGACAAGGGCGCCGGGCTCAAGGCCGCGCTCGAAGCCGACGACGCGCGGCCCGAGGTGCACCTCGTCGCCCGGCCCGGGGAGATCAGCGCCGACGAGCTCGCCGCGATCACCGGCGGCGACCCGGCGCCGTACTCGCCGTATGGCGTGCGCCTGCCCGCCGGTGCCGGTGACCCGGCCGACGCCGAGCCGGTCCGCGAACGGCTGGCCGCGGTCCAGGACGAGGGCAGCCAGCTCTGCGCGATCGCCGCGACGACGGTGCCCGTCGAGGGTTCCGACGAGCGCTGGCTCGACCTGTGCGCCGGCCCCGGCGGCAAGGCCGCGCTGCTCGGCGCGCTGGCGGCGCTGAGCGGGGCCACCGTGGACGCCGTCGAGAAGGCGCCGCACCGCGCGAAGCTGGTCGAGAAGGCCACGAGCGGGTTGCCGGTGAAGGTGCACGTCGCCGACGGGCGCGAAAGCGGGCTGGAACCGGGCTACGACCGGATCCTCGTCGACGCGCCGTGCAGCGGCCTCGGCGCCCTGCGGCGGCGGCCGGAAGCGCGCTGGCGCCGCCAGCCGTCCGACGTCGCGGACCTGACGAAGCTGCAGGGCGAGCTGATCAGCGCGGCGTACGCGCTGCTGCGGCCCGGCGGCGCGCTCACCTACGTCGTCTGCTCGCCGCACCTCGCCGAAACGGAGGGCGTGCTGACGGAGACCGCGCGCCGGCTGAAGGCCGAAGTGCTGGACACGCGCGAGTTCTTCCCGGGCGTCCCGGAGCTCGGCGACGGCCCGTACGTGCAGCTCTGGCCGCACCGCCACGGCACGGACGCGATGTTCTGCGGCGTGCTGCGCAAACCGTGAGGAACCTCGGGCTGGTGGCCGGCTCGTGCGGCGGGCTGGACGTCCGGTTCGCCGCCGAGCTGGCCCGCCCCGCCGCCGACCGCGGCTGGCGGACGGCGATCACGCTGACGCCGACCGCGATGCGCTGGCTGGAGTCCACCGGCGCGCTGGCGGAGGTCGCCGCGTGCACCGACCTGCCGGTGCGCAGCGTCTCCCGGCTGCCGGGGGAGCCGCGGCCGCACCCGGACCCGGACGTCTTCCTCTTCGCGCCGGCGTCGGCCAACTCGGTGGCGAAGCTGGCGCTCGGCATCGCGGACAACCAGGCCCTGACGGTGCTCGGCGACGTGCTGGGCGCGCCGGGGATCACGATCGTGGTGGCGTACCAGATCCAGGACACCCGGGCGCACCACCCGGCGTGGCAGCGCCACCTCGACACCCTCGCGGGCGCCGGGGTGACGCTGCACCGGCTGGACCTCCGGCGGCCGTGGACCGAGGCCCTCGACCTGCTGCCCTGACCCCCGGCCGCGGGGGCGCCCCCGTTTTCCACGCTACCCGCCACCACCGACAATTCCGGGCCGGGCTAGGAGCACAC
This sequence comes from Amycolatopsis eburnea, assembly GCF_003937945.1. Taxonomy (GTDB): domain Bacteria; phylum Actinomycetota; class Actinomycetes; order Mycobacteriales; family Pseudonocardiaceae; genus Amycolatopsis; species Amycolatopsis eburnea. Next base: position 422,669 of record NZ_RSEC01000046.1, on the reverse strand, counting down.
CGCCGCGTCCGCCGCCGCCAGCAGGTGGGCGTTCGTGTCCGCCGGGGTCGGGTTCTCGTTCAGTACCACCGTCACCCGGAGCCCGCCCGGGCCCACCCCCGCCAGGTTGGTGAAGCCGATGATCCCGCCTTCGTGGCCCCAGAACTCGCCGCAGGACACGGGGATGCGGCCCAGGCCCAGGCCGTAGCCCGCGCCCGGGACGCCGAGGCCGGCCGGGACCGTGCGGCGCATCTCCGCCAGCTCGGCCGGGCGCAGGAGCCGTCCGCTCAGCAGCGCACCGTAGAACCGGTCGAGGTCCGCCGGGGTCGAGACGAGCCCGCCCGCCGCGCCGGCGATCGTCGCGTCGAAGTCGCTGAAGTCCACCAGCCGGCCGCCGATCGGCGCGTACCCGATCGCGTGCGGTGCGGGCAGCTTCTCGTCGCCGCGCCGGGGCAAGTACGTGTCGCGCAGGCCCAGCGGGCGGGTGATCCGCTGGGTGAGGAGGTCGGCCAGCGGGCGTCCGGTCACCCGCTCGGCGAGCATCCCCGCCACGACGTAGTTCGTGTTCGAGTACGACCAGCCCGCGCCGGGCGGGAACAGCGCCGGGTGCTTCAGCGCCATCGCCACCAGCTCGGCCGGCTCCGCGCCGCGGTGGCGCAGGGCTTCCGGGTCGGACAGGTCGAGGTCGTCGGTGTAGTTGTAGAGCCCGCTGGTGTGCTGGAGCAGCTGCCGCACGGTGATCCGCCGGTCCGGGAGCAGGCCCGGCAGGTAGCGCTCGACCGGCGCGTCCAGCTTCACCCGGCCCTCGCCGACGAGCTGCAGCACGACCGTCGCCACGAACGTCTTCGTGACGCTGCCCGCGCGGAAGGAACCGTTGCGCGGGAACGGTTTCCCGGTGGTGACGTCCCCGGTGCCGCTGCGCGTGACCCGCGTCCGCGGGCCGTCCTGGACCACTGCCGCCGCGCCCGGTACGCCGTCCTGGGCGGTGAGGACGTCCAGGCGTTCCTGCACCGAACCGGTCGCGAACGCCGGTGCCGCGGTGGTGGCGGCGAGCAGGGCGACGAGCGTGCCGGCGGTGGCGATCCGCAGTGACTTCCGCATGAGAAAACCCCCTGGTGTCTTGGTGTTCCCCACGCTAGGGACACCGGGCACCAGGGGGAATCGGGGAGACCACCGGAAGAACCCGGGGGTTCACCCCACCACTCAGCGCCCGGGAGCACGTCGGTTATCGACCGGCGAGGTGTCCCGGCCGGACCACGCCCGATTCGTACGCGATGACCACTGCCTGGCTCCGGTTGCCCGCGCCGAGCTTGGCGAAGATGTTGCCCACGTGGGTCTTCACCGTCTCCAGGCTGATCACCAGCGCCGCCGCGATGTCCTGGTTGGACAGTCCGCCGGCGATCAGCCGGAGCACCTCGGCTTCGCGCCGGGTAAGCGTCTTCGCCGCTCGCGCGTACCGCCCGCCCGGCGGCCGCGCGGTCACCAGCCGCCGGATCGCTTCGGGGAACAGCAGCGAGTCGCCGGTCGCGACGGTCCGGACGGCGTGCGCGATCTCCTCCTTGCGCGCCCGCTTGAGCAGGAAGCCGCTGGCCCCGGCCAGCAGCGCTTCGTGGACGTAGTCGTCGTTGTCGAACGTCGTGACGACCAGGATCTTCGGCGGGTCGTCGAGCGCGGCCAGCACCTGCCGGGTGGCCTCGATGCCGTCGGTGCCCGGCATCCGGACGTCCATCAGCACGACGTCCGGCCGGCTCCGGCGCACCTCGGGCAGCACCTCGGCCCCGTCGGCGGCTTCGCCGACCACGCGCAGGCCCTGCTGCTCCAGCAACGCCCGCAACCCGGCGCGGACCAGCGGCTCGTCGTCGGCGAGCAGCACCGCCGGGGTCATGCGCGCGCCCGCAGCGGGATGGTCGCGCGCAACCGCCACCGCTCCCCGTCCGGGCCCGCGGCCAGCTCGCCGCGGAGGGCTTCGACGCGCTCGGCGAGCCCGGCCAGGCCGTGCCGCCCGGTGCGCGGGCCCGCGTCCGCCAGCCCGTTGACCACGGCGATGGCGAGCACGTCCGGCCCGGCCTCGACCCGGACGTCCACCGCGCCTGGACCGGCGTGGCGCAGTGCGTTCGTGAGCCCCTCCTGGACGATCCGGTAGCCCTCGCGCGACACCGCGGCGGGCAGCGCGGCGACCGGCCCCGTAACGGCCAGCCGCACGTCGAGCCCGGCTTCGCGGGCGCGCACGGCGAGGACGTCGACCTCGGCCAGCGTGCGCTGCGGCTCCTTCGCCGCGGGCTCCTCGCGCAGCAGGCCCAGCACGTGGTCGAGGTCCTCCAGCGCGCTGCGGGAGGCTTCTTCGATCGTGCCGAGTGCGCGCCGCACCTGCGCGGGGTCGGCTTCCACCAGCTCGGCCGCGGCCGCCGCCTGGATCGTCGACGTCGTGAGCGTGTGCCCGATCGAGTCGTGCAGCTCGCGGGCCAGCCGGTTGCGCTGGGCGAGGACGGCCGCGCGGCGTTCGGCCAGCGCCGCGCGTTCGCGGTCGGACGGGCCCAGCAGTGCCGTGGCACCGGCCCGGAACGCGCGGGTGGCGCCCGCGACCAGCACGACCGCGCCGGCGAGCAGCACGACGCCGAACGGGACCGTCCAGGCGCCGAGCGGGACGTCGTCCCAGACCAGGCTGATCCGGTCCTGGCCGCCGGCCAGCCAGACCGCGGGCACGAGCAGCCCCAGCGCGAGGAACGCGAGCACGGTGAGCAGCACCCCGCTGACCAGCGTGTGCAGGGCGAGCCACAGGCCCGAGCGCAGCCGCGACCCGGCGTCGGGCCGCCCGGCCGGGGCCGGGACGGTGGTGCCGAGCAGCAGGTTCGCCAGCCCGATGCCGAGGCGCCGCACCGGCCCCAGCAGGCCCAGCAGCCCCGTCAGCACCGCGATGGCGAGCAGGGCGAGCAGGGCCCGTACTCGCGAATCGGTCTCGACGGACACCGCCGCGGCGAAGGCGAAGGGGGACACCGGCACCATGAGGACGGCGCCCGCGACGGCGAACGGGAGGCCGCGGTAGCTGCCGATCCGCGCCAGGGACTGGAGGAATCCGGACATGCGGCGAGCCTATTGCGGCCGGAGTGGCGCACACCTCCCTCCGCGGAGCCAGATCCTGGTCACAACCGGTTAGCGAGCGTTAGCAGCGGCCTCCTACACTCGGGACGTGGCAGACCGACCCCTGATCGCCCCCAGCATCCTGTCCGCGGACTTCGCCCGGCTCGGCGACGAGATCGCCGCCGTCGCGGCCGGCGGGGAGACCCGTGCCGACTGGGTCCACGTCGACGTCATGGACGCGCACTTCGTGCCGAACCTGACCCTCGGCCTCCCCGTGGTGAAGGCGCTGCTGAAGAGCACCGACGTGCCGATCGACTGCCACCTCATGATCGAGGACCCGGACCGCTGGGCGATCGGCTACGCCGAGGCCGGCGCCTACAACGTCACCGTGCACGCCGAAGCCGCGAAGGACCCGATCGCGCTGGCGAAGAACCTGCGCGCGGCCGGGGCGAAGGCGGGCCTGTCGCTGAAGCCGGGCACCGCGCTCGAACCGTGGCTCGACGTGCTCAAGCACTACGACACGCTGCTGGTGATGTCGGTCGAGCCGGGCTTCGGCGGGCAGTCGTTCATCGCCGACGTGCTGGAGAAGGTCCGCACCGCGCGGCGGCTGGTCGACACCGGCCACCTCAAGCTGGTCGTCGAGATCGACGGCGGCATCAATGCCGACACCATCGAGCAGGCCGCGGAGGCGGGCGTCGACTGCTTCGTCGCCGGGTCCGCCGTCTACGGCGCCGGCGACCCGGGCAAGGCGGTCGCCGCGCTGCGCGAGCAGGCGGCGCGCGGCCGGGCCGGCTGACCGGCCGGGCGGCACCGGCGAAGCCGCCGGGTGTTGGATGGGGAGCAGCGGCTCACAAGGAGGCAGGACGTGTTCACCGGCATTGTCGAGGAGATCGGCGAGATCACCTCGGTCGAGCAGCTGACCAACGCGGCGCGGCTGCGGGTCCGCGGCCCCCTGGTCACCAGCGACGCCGGGCATGGCGACTCCATCGCGGTCAGCGGCGTCTGCCTCACGGTCGTCGAGGTGGCCGGCGGCGAGTTCACCGTGGACGTCGTGAACGAGACCCTGCAGCGGTCGAGCCTGGCCAAGGTCGCGACCGGCGACCGGGTCAACCTGGAGCGCGCGACCCCGGCGGGCGGGCGGCTCGGCGGGCACATCATGCAGGGCCACGTCGACGGGACGGGCGTGTTCCTCTCCCGCGACGAGAACGGCGTCACGACGTTCTCGCTGCCGGAGCACCTGTCCCGGTACGTGGTCGAGAAGGGCTCGATCGCCGTCGACGGGATCTCCCTCACCGTCGCCGCGGTCACCGGCGACCGGTTCAAGGTGGCGCTGATCCCGACCACGCTCGAGGCGACCACGCTCGGCGGGCGCGAAGCGGGCGACCTGGTCAACCTCGAAGTCGACGTGGTCGCGAAGTACGTGGAGAAGCTGGCCGAAGCGCATATCCGCGATCAGGTGCAGAATCGGGACAGCGGCGGCACGGAGGAGCGGTCATGAGTGAGACGAGCGCGGCAGAGCCCGCGGCGGGCTGGACCCCCTGCGGCGCCGGGGCGGTGTTCGACGCCGACGCCATCGAGCGGGCCATCTCGGACATCGCGGCGGGCCGCCCGGTCGTCGTGGTCGACGACGAAGACCGCGAAAACGAGGGCGACCTCATCTTCGCCGCCGAGAAGGCGACGCCGGAGCTGCTGGCCTTCATGGTCCGCTACACCTCGGGGTACGTCTGCGTGGCGCTGACCGAGTCCGAAGCGGACCGGCTGGACCTGCCGCCGATGTACCACACCAACCAGGACGCGCGGGGCACCGCGTACAGCGTCACGGTCGACGCCGCCGACGGCATCACCACCGGCATCTCGGCCGCCGACCGCGCGCACACGATCCGGCTGCTGGCCGACCCGGCGTCGACGGCGAAGGACTTCCGCCGTCCCGGCCACGTCGTGCCGCTGCGCGCCAAGGAGGGCGGCGTGCTGCGCCGCCCCGGGCACACCGAGGCGTCGGTCGACCTGGCCCGGATGGCCGGGCTGGCCCCGGCGGGCGTGCTCTGCGAGATCGTGTCGCAGAAGGACGAAGGCGACATGGCGCGCCGCGACGAGCTCGAGGTGTTCGCCGCCGACCACGACCTCGCGATCATCACCATCGCCGACCTGATCGCCTACCGCCGCCGCACCGAGAAGCAGGTCGAGCGGGTCGCCGAGGCCCGTATCCCGCTGGCCGCGGGCACGTTCCGCGCGGTCGGCTACGACTCGCTCCTGGACGGCATCGAGCACGTCGCGTTCGTCTACGGCGAAATCGGCGACGGCCAGGACATCCTGGTGCGCGTGCACTCCGAGTGCCTCACCGGCGACGTCTTCGGCTCGCTGCGCTGCGACTGCGGCCCCCAGCTGGAAGCGGCACTGGAAGCGGTGGCCACCGAAGGCCGCGGCGTCGTGCTCTACATCCGCGGGCACGAAGGCCGCGGCATCGGCCTGCTGCACAAGCTGCAGGCCTACCAGCTGCAGGACGACGGCGCCGACACGGTCGACGCGAACCTCGCCCTCGGCGTCCCGGCCGACGCCCGCGACTACGGCACCGGCGCGCAGATCCTGTGCGACCTCGGCGTCCGCACCATGCGGCTGCTGTCGAACAACCCGGCCAAGCGGATCGGCCTCGAGGGCTACGGCCTGCGCGTCACCGGGCGCGTGCCGCTGCCGATCTCGCCGAACCCGGAGAACCTGCGCTACCTGCGGACCAAGCGCGACCGGATGGGCCACGACCTGGCCCAGCTCGAGCACTACGACCAGGTCGGCGCGGGCACCGAGCACCCCGACGGAGGAGCACTGTGAGCGGCGAAGGCCGTCCCGACGTATCCCTCGACCTGACCGGCTGCAAGTCCCTCAAGCTCGGCATCGTCGCGACCCGCTGGAACTCGGACATCACCGACGTCCTGCTGGAGCGCGCCCTGGTCGCGGCTCGCGAGGCGGAGCTGGAAGAGGACCCGACCGTGGTCCACGTCGCGGGCGCGGTGGAGCTCCCGGTGGTGGCGCAGGCACTGGCCCGCAACCACGACGCCGTGGTCGCGCTGGGCGTGGTCATCCGCGGCGGCACCCCGCACTTCGAGTACGTGTGCGACGCGGTGACGGCGGGCCTGACCCGCGTGGCGCTCGACGAGAGCACGGCGGTCGGCAACGGCGTCCTGACGTGCGACACGCACGAGCAGGCGGTCGACCGCTCCGGCCGGCCGGGTGCCAAGGAGGACAAGGGCTACGAGGCGACGGTCGCGGCACTGGACACCGCGCACGTGCTGAAGAGCCTGCGCCAGCCGTGGACCGAGCGGGGATTCGTGTGACCGTGAAGACGCTCCTGGTGATCCGCCCGCGGCGCGCGCTGATCGTGTGCAGCATCCTGGCCGTGGCGCTGCTGGCGGTGTTCGTGGTGGTGGCGGTGCTGCTGCGCAACGGCGACACGGGCGTCCACTTCCAGCGCTCCGACCAGGCGGCGATGGTCGGCATCGGCATCCTGCTGGCGTGCGGCGTGATGCTGTTCGCGATCGCCCGGGTGCGCGCGGACGAAGAGGGCATCGAGGTCCGGAACGTCGTGATGACCCGACGGTTCGCGTGGAACGAGGTGCTGTCGGTGAGCTTCCCGGACGGCGCGTCGTGGGCGCGGCTGGAGCTGCCGGACGACGAGTACCACGCGGTGATGGCGGTGCAGGCGGTGGACCGGGACCGGGCGGTGGAAGCGGTGCGGGCACTGCGGAAACTGCACCGCGCGGCCACCGGCGGCTAGTCGCCCTCGATCTGACGAGCCAGCTCGCCGGCACGCTGTTCGGTGAGCTTGCCGGAGATCCGGGCCATTCCGTCGAGGACGGCGATCCGGACGGTCATCACCGAGACGACCCGGCTGTCCACGACCCACTGCCCGAGCTGCGCGTCGTAGCCGGACGTCGCGTCGGACACCTCGCTCCCGGGCAGGAACGCGGGTTCGAGGAGGTAGGCCGTGTCGTCGGTTCCCCGCACGTCACCAGCGGCAGGGCACGGTCGTGGCCGGCCAGCGGTTCGGCTTTGCCGGGGGTGCAGTCGATCGCCCGCACTGTTACGCCGTCAGAGGTCCAGGTCCACCACGATCGGCGCGTGGTCCGACGGCCCCTTCCCCTTCCGCATGTTCCGGTCCACATAGGAATCCTTCACCGCATCCGAAAAGGCGGCGTTCCCGTAGACCAGGTCGATCCGCATCCCCTTGTTGTTGGGGAAGTTCCCGGCCCGGTAGTCCCAGTACGTGAACGGGTGGTCGTACTTCAACGGCCGCGGGAACACGTCCGACAGCCCCAGCTTCCGCAGGCGCGCCAGGGCTTCGCGTTCCGGGGGCGTCACGTGCGTCGACTCCGCGAACAGCGCGATGTCCCAGACGTCCGCGTCGGTCGGCGCCACGTTGAAGTCGCCCAGCACCGCGAACGGCCCGGCCGAAATCTCGGAAGCCACCAGCGAATGCAGCGACGACAGCCACGCCAGCTTGTACGCGTAGTGCGGGTTGTCCGGCTCGCGCCCGTTCGGCACGTACACCGACCACACCCGCACGCCGCCGCAGGTGGCGCCGATCGCGCGTGCCTCCGCGGCGCCGTCGAACTGCGGCTCCTCCGGCAGGCCCCGCACGACGTCGGACAGTCCCACGCGCGAGACGATCCCGACGCCGTTCCAGCGCCCCAGCCCGTACGCCGCCACCTCGTAGCCCAGCGCCTCGACCTCGGCCAGCGGGAACTTCTCCGTCGTGGTCTTCAGCTCCTGCAGGCACAGCACGTCCGGCGCCGTCTCCCCCAGGAAGCCCAGCACCCGGGGCAGGCGGGGGACGATGGAGTTCACGTTCCAGGTGGCGATCCGCATGCCCGCGAGCATCCCACAGGCCCCCGACAGGAAATGCCGTCAAGGCCACCTTGCGGGCGTCAGACGCCCGCAAGGTGGCCTTGACGGCATGTGTCAGACGCCCGCGGTCGTCCGGATCCACGAGCGGCTCGCCGCCACGCTCGCGTAGTTGTTCGTGCCGCGCGTGTTCGACCCGCTCTGGTTCTGGACCGTCGACGCGACGCCGACCTGAACCCCGTTGGCGACCTCGGGCCCGCCCGAGTCGCCCTTCCACGCCGAGCCGTTGATGCCGACGCTCTGGATCGCGCGGCCGCCGTAGGCGTCCGTCGAGCGGCCGGTCACCTGGACGTTCGCCGTCTTCAGCGACGTCGCCGGCGGGCCGGTCGGGGTGGTGCGGCCCCAGCCGTAGATCTGGTTGGTGCTGCCGACGGCCGGGTCCGAGCTGCCCAGCGAGATCGGCGCGGTGCTCGTCGCCGACGCCAGGTGCAGCAGCGCGATGTCGCCGTTCGGGGACTCGTACTCGTTGTCGACGGCGATCTTCGTGCCCGACAGCAGCGTGTTGCTGCCGACCCGGACGTACATGCCCGAGCCGTCCTGGTCGAGGCAGTGCACCGCGGTCAGCACCCAGCGCGCCGCGATGACCGTGCCCGAGCAGTTGAAGCCCTGGTAGTCGCGCCCGGGGGTGTTGACGTACACCTGGGCGCCCCACGACACGGTGGGAGCGGTGGAGCCGCCGACGATGTTCGGCTGGACGCCGGCGGAAGCCACGGCGCCACCCGCGAGAGTCAGCGCGACGGCGGCCGCCGAAGCGGCGCCGAGGAGACGGAGAGAGCTCACGGTGGGGATCCTTTCGGACGGGGGCCGGATCGGCCGGTCGGAAAGTAACCACCGCGTCACCCAGGGGGACACCGACTAAGGTCGGAAGCCGGCGATCACCCTACTTCCGGCGGGGCGAGCGGGGGCGCGCGAGAACTGTCGGTGGTGCCAAATACTCTGTGAGTGTGGCTGACCCGACCACCTACCGTCCCTCGCCGGGGAGCATCCCGGATGCCCCTGGCGTGTACAAGTTCCGCGACGCGACCAGGCGGGTCATCTACGTCGGCAAGGCGAAAAGCCTCCGCAGCAGGCTGAACTCCTACTTCGCCGACCTCTCCGGCCTGCACCCGCGCACCCGCCAGATGGTCACCACGGCCGCGAGCGTCGAATGGACCGTCGTCACCACCGAGGTCGAGGCGCTCCAGCTCGAGTACAACTGGATCAAGGAGTTCGACCCCCGGTTCAACGTCCGCTACCGCGACGACAAGAGCTACCCGGTGCTCGCGGTGACGCTGAACGAGGAGTTCCCCCGCCTGCACGTCTACCGCGGCGCGCGCAAGAAGGGCGTCCGCTACTTCGGGCCGTACGCGCACGCGTGGGCCATCCGGGAGACGCTCGACCTGCTGCTGCGCGTCTTCCCGGCCCGCACCTGCTCGGCCGGGGTGTTCCGCCGCCACGGCCAGATCGGCCGCCCCTGCCTGCTCGGCTACATCGACAAGTGCTCGGCGCCCTGCGTCGGCCGCGTCTCGGCCGACGAGCACCGCGACATCGTCGAGGACTTCTGCGACTTCCTCGCCGGCAAGACCGACGTCATGATCAAGCGCCTCGAAGCCGAGATGGCCGCGGCGTCCGAGGAGCTCGAGTTCGAGCGCGCGGCCCGGCTGCGCGACGACCTCGGCGCCCTGCGCCGCGCCATGGAGAAGCAGGCCGTGGTGCTCGGCGACGGCACGGACGCCGACGTCGTGGCGTTCGCGCACGACGAGCTGGAAGCCGCGGTCCAGGTCTTCCACGTGCGCGGCGGCCGGGTCCGCGGCCAGCGCGGCTGGGTGATCGACAAGGCCGAGGAGATGGACGTCCCGGCGCTGGTCGACCACTTCCTCACCCAGTTCTACGGCGACGAGGCCGAGCTGGACGCCCGCGACGACGTCGACGCCGGGCCGGTCGTCCCGCGCGAGGTGCTGGTGCCGGAGCTGCCCGCCGACGCCGACGCGGTCGCGGAGTGGCTGAGCGGGCTGCGCGGCTCCCGGGTGCAGCTGCGGGTGCCGCAGCGCGGCGACAAGAAGGCCCTCGCCGAGACGGTCGAGCGCAACGCGGGGGAGGCGTTCACCCAGCACAAGCTGCGCCGCGCCGGCGACCTCACGGCCCGCTCGGCGGCGCTCACCGAGCTGCAGGAGTTCCTGGCGCTGGACACCGCGCCGCTGCGCATCGAGTGCATCGACATCAGCCACATCCAGGGCAGCGACGTCGTGGCGTCGCTGGTCGTCTTCGAGGACGGGCTGGCGCGCAAGTCCGAGTACCGCCGCTTCGCGCTGCGCGAGGCGGCCACCGAGGGTGACGTCGCGTCGATCGCCGAAGTCGTGCGGCGGCGGTTCCACCGCTACCTCAAGGAAACCGCGGAGGAGTCGGGCAAGCCCGGCCTCGACCCGGAGACCGGGCGGCCGAAGAAGTTCGCCTACCCGCCGAACCTGCTGGTCGTCGACGGTGCGGGCCCGCAGGCCACCGCGGCCGCCGACGTGCTGGCCGAGCTGGGCATCACCGACATCGCCGTGGTGGGGCTGGCGAAGCGGCTGGAAGAGGTGTGGCTGCCCGCCGACCCCGACCCGGTGATCCTGCCGCGGACGTCGGAGGGGCTGTACCTGCTGCAGCGGCTGCGGGACGAGGCCCACCGCTTCGCCATCGCCTACCACCGGGAGAAGCGCTCCAAGCGGCTGGTGACGTCCGAATTGGACAGTGTGCCGGGGTTGGGGCAGGCTCGGCGCGCCGCCCTGATCAAGCACTTCGGCTCGGTGAAGAAGCTCAAGCAGGCCCGGATCGAAGAGATCGAGGCGGTGCCCGGCTTCGGCAGGCGCACCGCGGAGGCCGTGGTCGCCGCGCTGGCCGGGGAGTCCGGCGCGAGCAACGGCACAAAAGCAGGGGAGTAGGGAACACAGTGAGTGCGCAAGAAGAAATCCGCGGGTCCGGCATGGAGGTCGCGGTCGTGTCCGGGCTGTCCGGGGCGGGCCGCAGCACGGCGGCCAAGTGCCTGGAGGACCTGGGCTGGTTCGTCGTCGACAACCTGCCCCCGGAGCTGATCGCGACGATGGTCGAGCTGGGCGCGCAGGCGCGCGGCGCGATCACGAAGGTGGCGGTGGTCATGGACGTGCGCTCGCGCGCGTTCACCGACGACCTCGCCTCGGTCATCAAGGACCTGGACGCGCGGGGCTACAAGCCGCGCGTGCTGTTCCTGGAGGCGACCGACGCGGTGCTGGTGCGGCGCTTCGAAGCCGTCCGCCGCGGCCACCCGATGCAGGGCGACGGCCGGCTCGCCGACGGCATCACCGCGGAGCGGACGCTGCTGGAGCCGCTGCGCGAAGAGGCCGACCTGGTGCTCGACACGTCGTCGCTGTCGGTGCACGACCTGCGCGCCAAGATCGAGGACGCGTTCGGCTCCGAGGCGAGCACCCAGACCCGGGTCACCGTGCTGTCCTTCGGCTACAAGTACGGCCTGCCGATGGACGCCGACCTGGTGATGGACGTCCGGTTCCTGCCGAACCCGTTCTGGATCCCGGAGCTGCGCGAACACACGGGCCTCGACGGCGAGGTCCGCAACTACGTCCTCTCGCAGGAGGGCGCCGAGGAGTTCCTGGACCGCTACCACCAGCTGCTGCGGCTGATCGGCGCCGGCTACAAGCGCGAGGGCAAGCGGTACCTGACCCTCGCCGTCGGCTGCACCGGCGGCAAGCACCGCAGCGTGGCGCTGTCCGTGGAGCTCGCCGAGCGTCTGTCCAAAGAGGACGGTATGGCCGTGAAGGTGGTGCACCGCGACCTTGGTCGTGAATAACGTGCGCGCGGTCGCCCTCGGGGGCGGCCACGGGCTGCACGCCACGTTGTCCGCGGTGCGGCGGGTGACCCCCGACGTCACGGCGATCGTGACCGTGGCCGACGACGGCGGATCGTCCGGCCGGCTGCGGCGCGAACTCGGGCTGCTGCCGCCGGGCGACCTCCGGCAGGCCTTCGCGGCCTTCGCCGCGGAGGACGGCGGCACGCTGTGGGCCGAGGTCTTCCAGCACCGCTTCGGCGGCGACGGCGCACTGGCCGGGCACGCAGTGGGGAACCTGCTGCTGGCCGGGCTGTTCGAGGTGCTCGGCGACCCGGTCGCCGCGCTCGACGAAGCCCGCCGCCTGATGGGCGTCTCGGGCCGGGTGCTGCCGATGTCGCCCGAGCCGCTGGAGATCGAAGGCGAGGTCAGCGGCCTGGACAGCGAAGACCCGTCGGCGCTGCGCCGGATCCGCGGGCAGGTCGCGGTGGCCTCGACCCCGGGGCAGGTGCGGCGGGTCAGCCTGCGCTCCCCGGGTGCTTCCGCGCGGCCGCCGGTGGCGTGCGAGGAAGCGGTCGAAGCGGTGCTCGCCGCCGACGTCGTCTTCCTCGGACCGGGCTCGTGGTTCACGAGCGTTTTACCGCACCTGCTCGTGCCGGAGCTGCACGACGCGCTGGTGCGCACGACCGCCACCAAGGCGATCGTCCTCAACCTTGTCCCCCAGCCGGGGGAAACCGCGGGATTCTCCCCGGAGCGGCACCTGGACGTACTCTCGGAGCACGCGCCCCTGCTGCGGGTCGACGCGGTGATCGCGGACCGGGATTCCGTGCCCGACCCGGCGAATCTCCGGCGGGCGGCCGCCCGGCTGGGCGCGCGGGCCCACCTGGGGGCGGTGGCCGACCCGGAAGTGGCGGGACGGCATGATCCTGATGCGCTCGCGCGGTGCATGCGGGAGGCTCTCGGTCTCGGCAGGGACGGGGAGCACGGGGGAGGAGCGAAAGGCAGGGAGGGGCAGCAATGGCGATGACCGCCGCGGTCAAGGACGAACTGAGCCGGCTGGAGATCACGAAGATCGGGCCGCGCCGGGCGGAGGTCGCGTCGCTGCTTCGCTTCGCCGGCGGGCTGCACATCGTGGCCGGCCGGGTGGTCGTCGAAGCGGAGCTGGACACGGGTTCGGTCGCGCGACGGCTGCGCAAGGAGATCCACGAGCTGTACGGGCACCATTCGGACGTCCACGTCATCACCGCCAGCGGCGGGCTGCGCAAGGGCACCCGGTACGTCGTGCGCGTGGTGAAGGACGGCGAGGGCCTGGCCCGTCAGACCGGGCTGATCGACCAGCGCGGCCGCCCGGTGCGCGGGCTGCCCGCGGCCGTGGTGTCCGGGGGCGTGGCCGACGCCGAAGCGGCGTGGCGGGGCGCGTTCCTCGCGCACGGCTCGCTGACCGAGCCGGGGCGCTCGTCGTCGCTCGAGGTCACGTGCCCGGGCCCGGAGGCGGCACTGGCGCTGGTCGGCGCGGCCCGCCGGATGGGCATCCAGGCGAAGTCGCGCGAGGTCCGCGGCGCGGACCGCGTGGTGGTCCGCGACGGCGATGCGATCGGCGCGCTGCTGACCCGCCTGGGCGCGCACACGAGCGTCCTGCAGTGGGAAGAGCGCCGGATGCGCCGCGAAGTCCGCGCGACGGCCAACCGCCTGGCCAACTTCGACGACGCGAACCTCCGCCGCTCGGCCCGCGCGGCGGTGGCGGCGGCGGCCCGGGTGGAGCGCGCGCTGGAGATCCTCGGCGAGACGGCGCCGGACCACCTGCTGGCCGCGGGCAAGCTGCGCCTGTCGAACCGGCAGGCGTCGCTGGAGGAGCTGGGCCAGCTGTCGGACCCGCAGATGACGAAGGACGCGGTCGCCGGCCGCATCCGCCGGCTGCTGGCGATGGCGGACAAGCGCGCGAAGGACCTGAGCATCCCGGACACCGAGTCCGCGGTCACGCCGGAGATGCTGGAAGAAGAGGACGCCTGACGGGTCGGCCGCCGTCGGGTCCGGTCGTCGCGGGGCTCGATCACAGCGGCATCGCGCGGTCGTGCCCGGCCATCAGCTCGAGGAGCCGGTCGGGCCCGGCCGCTCCGCCACCCGGGATGTCCCGGGACGGCACCGCGGCCGGCCCGTCGAGCGCGGGCAGCGCGAGCCCGCCGCGGCGCGCCAGCACGGCCGCCGTCGCCACGAAACCCTCCAGGAGCGCTCGCTGGATCGGGTGCGAGGCCGCGCGGTATTCGGCGATCAGCGCGTCGGTGAACTTCGCGAAGGCCGCGCCGTCGATCGGGTGGTCGTCGGGGTCGCCGGGCGTCACCCCGATCCCCGACGGCCCGGCCACCGGGACGAACGCCTCGGCGAGGCGCGTGAACAACGTGCCGGGCCCGTTGGCCGGGTTCCACACGTCCTGGCCGTCGATGCTGAAGTACTGGCTCATCGGCCGCGAGCCTAGGCCGGTCGGCCGCGCCGGTCAGCCCGTTTTCGGCCCGTCGCGTTAACGAGAACCGACATCTCGTAACACCGCGGTAGCACCGGGGCGCCGTACCCGAAACGCGGCGCCCGGAACCTCGGAACCGATCGAGGGAAGGGGAACCCCATGCGCAACGCACGCTTGCAGGTGTCGCCGGAAGTCGGTTCCTGGCTCGACCGGCGCAGCAGCAAGGCCGGCGACCGGACCACCGCGGAACTCGTCGCGGCCAAGCGCGGCACCCGCGTTTCCGTCGTCATCCCGGCCCGGGACGAGGAAGCCACCGTCGGGGCGATCGTCACCGCCATCCGCGAAGAGCTCTACGGGGTGCTCGTCGACGAGATCCTCGTCGTCGACAGCCACTCCACCGACGCCACCGCCGAGGTCGCCGCGGCCGCGGGGGCGGACGTCGTCGCGCAGGACGCCGTCTTCCCCGGGCTCGCCGGGCTGCCGGGCAAGGGCGAGGCGCTCTGGAAGGGCGTGGCGGCGACGTCGGGCGACCTCGTCGTCTTCGTCGACGGCGACCTGCACGACTTCACCACCGGCTACGTCACCGGGCTGCTCGGCCCGCTGCTCACCGACCCGTCCGTGGCCTACGTCAAGGGCTTCTACCACCGCCCGCTGGGCACCGAGGCCGACGGCGGCGGCCGCGTCACCGAACTGGTCGCGCGGCCGCTGCTCAACATGTTCTGGCCGGAGCTGGCCGGCTTCGTCCAGCCCCTCGCCGGCGAGTACGCGGGCCGCCGCGAGGTGCTGGAGAGCATCCCGTTCGTCGCCAACTACGGCGTCGAGATCGGGCACCTCATCGACCTGCTGGAGCTGCGCGGCCTCGACGCGCTCGCCCAGGTGGACCTCGGCCACCGCGCCCACCGGCACCAGAGCACGCAGGCGCTGGGCCGGATGGCCGGGCAGATCATGCAGACGCTGTTCGACCGCCTGCAACGCTACGACCGGCTGGTCACGGCCGTGCCGCCGGCCACCACGCTCGCCCAGTTCCAGCGGGGCGCGTCGGCCGGCGGGGTCGAGCGCGAGCTGGTGCTGACCGACCTGACGTCCCCGGAGCGCCCGCCGCTGAACAGCCTCGCGCTGCGGCACACGGCGTAGCCCTCAGGCGAGCGCGTGTTCGGGCTGCCAGCCGGGCGGCCCGAACACGTAGCCCGCGCGCTCGCGCCAGGTCCGGGCGCGGCGGAGGTCGCGCAGGATCGAGCCGTACTCGTGGAAGCCGACCTTCAGCAGGTTGTACGTCTCGATGTTCGTCGTCAGCCCGTACGTCGGCCGCTTGCCCTCGGGGACGAAGCTGCCGAACAGCCGGTCCCAGATGATGAGGATCCCGCCGTAGTTGGCGTCCAGGTATTCGGCGTCGCTGCCGTGGTGGACGCGGTGGTGCGACGGGGTGTTGAAGACGTACTCGAACCAGCGCGGCAGCTTGCCGACCTTCTCGGTGTGCACGAAGAACTGGTAGACGAGGTCGATCGAGAGCCCGGTCAGGATCATCCACGGCGGGATCCCGCACAGCGCCAGCACCGACCAGAACGGCAGCTGGAAGTACGGGGTCCACTTCTGGCGCAGCGCCGTCGAGAAGTTGTAGTGCTCGCTGGAGTGGTGCACCTGGTGCCCGGCCCACAGCAGCCGCACGCGGTGGCTGGCGCGGTGGTAGGCGTAGAAGACCAGCTCCTGGCCGAGCAGCATGAGCACCCACGTCCACCAGTCCCGCGGATCGAGGCGCACCGGCGCCAGCTCGAACAGCGCCGCGAAGACGACGAGCATGACCAGCCGGAACAGCGCGTTGACCCCGACCGCGGCGGTGCCCATCAGCATGCTCGTGCGGGTGTCGGCGACGCTGTAGCCGACCACGTTGTCGTCGTGCCCGAGCACGTGCACCGCGACGACCTCGATCGCCACGAACAGCAGGAACACCGGGATCGCGAACAGCACGGGGTCGCGCAGGTGCGCCAGGAACTCGGCCACGTCGCCTCCTTATATCTGACCCTGCGGTAACTTACCCAAGGGTCACTTTACTAACGGTAGGCTCTGCGGCGTGACGGAGTCAAGGGCGGTCGGGACCAAGGGGATGCCCCGCGAGGAACGCGAGGCCCAGCTCGTCGTGGCCGGCACCGAGGAGTTCGGCCGGGCGGGCTACGCGGGCGCGTCGATGGTCGAGATCGCGCGCCGCGTCGGGGTCACGAAGCCGTTGCTGTACCAGTACTTCGGTTCGAAGGACGGCCTCTACCTGGCCTGCCTGCACCGCGCGGGCGACCGGCTCACCGAGGGCGTCGCGACGACCATGGCGGGCGGCGGCGAGCCCGAGAAGATGCCGCTCAAGGTGCTCTCGGCGATCTTCACGACGTTCGACCACGACCGCTACGCGTGGCGCCTGCTGCGCGATGCGACGGTGCCGTCGACGGGCGACATCGCCGCGGCGGCCGCGGACTACCGGCGCCGCCTGGACGCGTTCGCGCTCCTGGGCGCGACGGAGCTGATGACCTCGCGCGGCCTGGCCGACCCGGTCGACATCGAAGCCATCGCGCAGGTCTGGACCGGCGTGGTCGACTCGCTGATCAGCTGGTGGATCGACCGCCCGGACGAGGACGCGGCGGCGATGACGGCCCGCTGCGCCCGGATCATGGGCGGCCTGTTCGGCTGGTGACGCTGGCCCGGCGCCGCGGAGATGTCATGAAAGGGTCGTTCATGTCGTCTGGCGAGGTGAACGACTCTTTCATGGCGTCCGGCGACAGGGCCCCGGCAAAGTCGCGGCGGCTTCGCCGACGTCTTGAATGACTCATTCAGGTCTTCGGAGGTCCTGAATGACTCATTCAAGACACCGCAGGGCCGCCCGGTGCCACTCGCCGCGGCGGCGCCAGTGGGTTCAGACCGAGGGCGGCCGGCCCTCGGCGACTTTGTCGGAGCCCTGTCGTCTGGTGAGGTGAACGACTCTTTCATGGCGTCGCGGGCCGTCATCCGGCCCACCTCTGTCCATAGTGGACCGTAGAGCACCACGGGGTTACTCTTTGGTGCTTTTGTCCGTTATCCTGCGCACGGAGAGTGGCATCCGCAGATTGACTTCCCGAACGGCGTAGCGAAACCGCCCCCGTTCGCGATTAATCAGGGAAGCCGTCCCGTCGAGAGGTGCCCGATGCCCGAACCCGCCACTCCCGTCCCGGCCGACCCCCGCCTCGCCGCGCGGTTCACCGAGGACCTGCTCGACGGTTGCCGGGTCCTGGCCAGGGACTACGGCTACCGGCCCGCCCAGTTCGAGCGGATGGTGCGCGAGCACGGCGGTGTCGAGGCGGCCCGCCTGCTGCTGCGCGGGGCCGGGACCGCCGGCGGGTTCACCGTGCTCTGGGAGAAGAACCAGCTCGGCCGCAGCTCGGAGGCGACGATGCTCCGCGACGAGTACGCCGAGCTGTTCACCCCCGACGAGCTCCTGCTCGCCCGGCGGCGGCTGGAGGAACACGGCTTCGACGTCGACGCCCACCTGCGCGGTCTCGCCGAACAGGGGTGAGGGCGGCAGGGGTGACCGGCGCCGCTCCGGTCACCCCTGCCGCGGCTTCTAGGCGGCCGCGCTGGACTTGCCGCGCAGCACCACGTTGGCCGTCGACGCGCCCTTGATCGCCGTTTCGATCTGGGCCATCGTCGAGGACGACGACAGGCCGGGGACGGTCGCGGTGTTCAGGGCGTAGAGCGTGAACGCGTACGGGTGGCTGGAGCCGCCCGGGCACGGGCCGAAGAACTTCTGGGCGTTCGCGCCGCTGCCCATCGCCTTCTGCTTCGCGCCGCCTTGGCCCGGCACGGTGTACCCCGCGCCGAGCCCTTCCGGCAGGGCGCGGGCCGACGCCGGGACGTCCCAGATCGCCCAGTGCAGCTTGTTCCCGCCGTTCGCGGTGTCGGCGAACACGACCGCGTAGCCCTTGGCGCCCTCGGCGGCACCCCACGCCAGCGGCGGCGACGGGTCCTGGCCCGCCGTGCCGTCCCCGGCACACGTGTACTTGTCCGGGATGGTGGCGTTGTCGGCGAACGCGGAGCTCGTCAGCTTGAAGGCGCCCGGGGTGCTGCCGCCGGGGAACTTCAGCCGCACGATCACGTTGTCCAGCACCGACGGCGTGCCGCCGTTCTTGTCGTTGTTGGTCGAGGTCAGCCAGAGCCCGCCGTCCGGGGTCTTCGTGACCGAGCGCAGGCGGCCCCAGCGGCCGGAGAACAGCGTGGACACCGTGCCGATGCCCGTGCCCGCCGCGTTGATCTGCGTGGCGAACAGCTGCTGGCCCGTGACGCCGGCGATGTAGATCCAGTCGTTGACGATCTCCACCCCGCTCGGCCCGGCCTGCGACGTCGGCCAGGTCTTCTTCGGGGCGATGAAGCCGCTGCAGCTGCCGATCGTGCCTTCGCAGCTGGGCCAGCCGAAGTTGCCGCCCTTCTGGATCAGGTTGAGCTCGTCCTGGCTGCTCTCGCCGAACTCCGCCGCCCACAGCTGGCCGCGGGAGTCCCAGGCCAGGCCCTGCGGGTTGCGGTGGCCGTAGCTCCAGACGTACCGCGCGTTGCCGCCGGTGGCGTAGAACGGGTTGTCGCTCGGCGCGGAACCGTCCGGGTTCAGCCGCAGGATCTTCCCGTTGAGCGAGCTCTTGTTCTGCGCGTTGTCGCTGTTCTTCGCGTCGCCGACGGTGGCGTACAGCTTGCCGTCCGGGCCGAACTTGATCCGGCCGCCGTTGTGGTAGCGGTTCTTCGCGATCCCGGTGAGCACCGGCGTCGACGTCGAGGACAGCGTGGTGCCGTCGTAGGTCATCTTCACGATCCGGTTGTCCCCGGATGCCGTGTGGTAGAGGTAGATCGCGTGGTCGGTGCTCCAGTTCGGCGAGATCGCCAGGCCGAGCAGTCCGCCCTCGCCGCTGGTCGTGACCGCGCCCGGCACCTTGCCCAGCGTCGTCTTCTGGCCGGACGGCGTGACGAGCACGAGCTCGAACCGGTCCCGCTCGGTCACCAGCGCGTTGCCGTTCGGCAGGAAGTCCACCGACCAGCCGAGGTCGACCTTCGTGATGTCCTTGTCGTACTCCGGGATGCCCCCGGCGCCACCCGGCGCGGACGTCTTGGCGGTGACCGCGTTGCTCGCCGCGGAGCTGTTGCCGTCGGGGTCGCGCGCCTTGACCGTGAAGGTGTACGAGGTGCTCGGGTTGAGGTTCGTGACCGTCGTGCTCAGGGACGTCGTCGTGGCCACCTTCGCGGTGCCCTGGTAGACGTCGTAGCCGGCGATGGTGCCGCCGTTGTCGGTGGAAGCGTTCCACGCCAGCGAAACGCTGTTCGCGGTGACGCCGGTGGAGCGCAGGTTGCCCGGGACGGTGGGCGGGGTGGTGTCGTCGCTCGGCGGCGTGGTGAAGGTGACGACGTTGCTCTGCTGCGACGGGTTGCCGGCGGCGTCGAACGCGCCGACCGAGATGTCGTAGGCCGTGTTCGGCGTCAGGTTGTCGACGGTTGCCGTGGTGGTGTTGCCGTCGACGGTCTTGAGGATGTTGCCGCCGCGGTTGATCTCGTAGCGGACGACGCCGACGTTGTCGGTGGCCGCGGTCCAGGTGAAGGTGGCCGCGGTCGGCAGGATGTTGCTGGCCTTGAGGTTCGACGGCGGCGTCGGCGGTTCACCGTCGGTCGGCGCGACGAAGGTGTCGGTGAGCTTGTCGGCGTTCGGGCCGCCGTTGGCGGTGGTCGCGGTGGTCCGGACCTTGTTGACGCCGGCGGTCAGCTGCACGGTCGCGGTGGCGGTCTTCCAGGTGGTCCAGGCGCCGGTGCCGGGGAAGTCGACGGTGCCCTTGTCCCCGCCGTCGACGGTGAGCTTCACCGGCCGGTTGTCCGCGGTTCCGTTGGCGTAGCGGAACGTCAGGGTGTGCGTGCCCGCCTGCGCGGCGTTCACGGAGTACTCGACGTAGCTGCCCACGACGTTGTCGAAGTTGACGAACCCGGTGCCGGAGTACCCGGCGTGGTTCGACTCGACGGCGCCTTGGGAGATCACGGCGGATTCGGACTCGTAGTCGGTGTCCGCGGCGAAAGCGCTTACCGGGCTGAGCGCGGTGAAGCCGAGCGCCGCGGCTGCGGTACCGGCCAGTACCACGCGCCACGGTGGACGGGGTGCCACTGGGAGCCTCCTGCGTGGGTCGGGGGACCGGGGCGGGGATGGGTCGGCGGACCACCGGTGGGTAAATAGTTAGGAAAGTTTCCTATCTATGGGACAGATCACACACCCTCCGGGTGAGTGTGTCAATACTCGACACGGTCACTCACCCTTGGTGAAGAAGGGTTTCCCGCTCACCGGTGCGCCGGCCCGGACCAAGCGCCCCAATGTGGCCTTCGGTGCGTCTGACGCACCCAAGGCGGCCTTCGGTGCGTCAGACGCAACCAAGGCCACCTTGGGGCGCTGGGGTCAGCTCGCGGCCACCGTGGTCTCCGCCGCCCAGTCGCGCGGCTCCAGGAACGACACCAGCTCGGCCTCCGCGCTCCCCGGCTCCGGCGTGCCGCCGGTTTCCCACCGCACCAGCGGCGGCAGCGTCAGCAGCACCGTCTCGGCGTCGGCCGCCGGCGTGGGGGCGAGGGCGGACTCGACGAACCGGCCGCGGCGGTGCAGCTGCCACTGCCGCTCGCGGTCGCCGTGCGGGCGGTCCTTGCGGCGCCGGACGATCGGCAGGTAGGCGGGCGCGAGGGCGGCGATGCCCGCCGCGGTGAACGCGGCCGCGCGGCGCCAGCCGTCCGGGCCCGGGGGCCGCAGGTGGTCGAACGCGATGCCGCCGATCCCGCGCGGTTCGTCGTGGTGGGGCAGCCGGTAGAGGTCGTCGCAGGCGCGTTTCGCCTGCGCGTGGAACGCCGGGTCGAGGGTGTCGCAGCACGTCTTGAGCGTCCGGTGGAAGTGCGCCGCGTCCTCGGCGAAGCCGTAGCAGGGCAGCAGGTCGGCCACGCCGGCGAACCACCACGACCCCGCGTAGTCGCAGTACCGGAACCGGGCGTGGAACGCCGGGACGTACGGGTTGCGCGGGTGGACCGCCACGGTCAGCCCGACGGTCTCGCCGCTCTCGGTGACCACGACGCAGGCGCGCTCGAACACCGCGCCGTTCTCCAGCAGCCGTGCCCGGCCGGAGCGGCCGAAGCGGGCTTCGCCGTCGAGGCGTTCTAGTTCGGCTACGAGCTCCCGCTGGCCGGCCCGCACCATCGCCTTGACGGCGTCGCGTCTGTCCCCTGACGGCATACCCCCACCCCCGGGGCCATCCTACCCGCGAACGGCGTTCACCCGGCGATGTCGGCCCGCGCGATCACCTTGGTGATCTTCGCCCGGACGAGGGATTCTTCCGGCACGGCGTTGCGCTTGCCGTACTCCTCGGCGCGCTCGGCGCCCATGTACCGCGCTCCGAGGCGCGTTGCCCACGCCAGCATGTCGTCGAAGTCGTGGGTGAGCCGCGCCTCGGCGGTGAACTGGACGTACGAATACGGCGGTTTCTGGTCGTCGACGGCGAGGGAAACGCGGCCGTCGCGGGCGATGGCCTTGCCTTTCAGCGTCTCGGTGCCGGTCGTGAAGATCAGCTCGTCGCCGTCGGGGCCTTCGTTCAGCAGAAACCAGACCGGCGTCACGATCGGGGAGCCGTCCTTCCTGACCAGGCCCAGCATGCCCGTGCGGGTGCCTTCGGACGCGAACTGCCACCACTCGTCACGGCTCATCTCACGCATGAGGGGGACGTTAGCCCGTCACCCGCGCGTGCGCAGAGGGTGGCCGACTAGCCTGGCCTGCTGTGCGAGACGACACGGGGGCTACCGGACTGGCCGACGAGGGGCTGACGCGCCGCCTCAAGGCGCTGGCCTGCACCGCGCCGCTGCACGACCTGGACGCGCGGAAGGCGAAGCTCGACTGGGCCGACGCCACCATCTACCAGATGGCCGAGATCGCGCTGCACACGATCGACCAGGTCACCATCGCGATGGACTTCGACACCGGCGCCGGCCACGACGAGGTCATCGACCGGCTGCTGCCCTTCATCGCGCAGCAGGCACCGTCGCGGATGCCCGAGGAGCACGTCCGCGTGGCCAAGTGGGTGCTGGACAACCTGATCAACGTCGGCACCACCGAGCGCGGCTTCCGGCGCGTCTACGGCTCGATGGGCCCGAGCGGCTACCAGCGCCGCCAGTTCGACTTCAAGCTGCTCGTCGAGCTGGCCGCCCGCGACGGCGAGGTCTACCTCCGCGCCACCGACGAGGCCATCAACGTCCTCGTCGGCGCCCTCGACACCGACGTCGAGTCGGCCCAGATCGCCGCCGAGGTCAAGCTCGAGAACCTCATCAACCGCGGCCGCCTGGCCGACGCGAAGCTGGCCGCCGAGCAGGCCCGCTACCGGACCGTCCAGTACGGCGAGACCCTGCGCGCGAAGCTCGACGCGACCCGCCGGGACGTCCGGTCGGTCGACTGGGAGCGCGAGGTCCCGGAGCTGCTGGACAGCGCGCTGAGCCACATCGAAACCCGGTTCCGCGCCGAGAACGCCATCCTCAAGAACATCACCACCGCCCGCGACGAGACCGAGGACCTCGACCGCAAGCGCCGCGCCGCCGAGCTGGTCGACATCGTCGCCGACTGCATCCGCCGGCACACCCGCCTGCAGTCCCGGCTCGCCGACGCGGGCGCGGTGTTCCGCGCCGAGCAGGACCGCCAGCAGTTCTCCGGCCCGCCCCAGCGCGCCACGCTCGACCTCTTCGGCCAGCTCCTCGTGCCCACCCTGGGCCTCCCGCTGGCCGACGCCGTCGCCCCGGCCGAGCACTTCTTCCACGCCGTCGCCGGCATCACGCCGCCGGTCGTGCCCTCGCTGTCTTCACTGGTTTCGCTGCTGCTGCGGCCCGCGCCGGAGCGCGACCAGCTGATCGGCGAGGTCCCCGAGCCCGAGCTGATGCCCGCCGAGGTCACCGACAAGTTCGGCGACGACGTCTGGCGCGCCGCCGACGAGCTGCTCGACCTGCCCGAGGTGCCGCGCCGGCTGTCCGGGCTGCTCGAAGAGGCCCGCCGCAGCCGACGGCCCGGGCTCGCCGCCCTGGTCGCGCTGCGCGCGGTGCACGCCTACAGTCCCGGGGTCGGCGCGGCCCGCCGCCAGGGCGACCGCCAGGTGCTGCTCGCCGTCGACGACGGCACCCTCCTGGACGACCCGGAGTTCGGCGGCGCCGACCTGCTCCTGTTCACCGCCGCCGTAGAGCGGGCCGACGAAGAAGAGGAAGTCGCGTAATGGCGCTGTCCCACAGCAGCGTGGACGCCGAAGCCGCGGCCCGGCTGGTCGCCTTCGGCATGCGGCCGAAGCAGCTGCCCGCGCGTGACGTCGTCTACGGCGACCTCGTGCGCCGCTACGGCGAGGACAACGCGTTCAAGGCGCTCACCCATGCCGTCGCCGCCGGGCTCGGGCTGATGGTGCTGGAGGTCAACCAGCAGGCCGGCGCGGTGCTGGCGGCCACCGACGAGTCCGTCTTCGAGATCAAGATGGACTCCTACGCCCGGCAGGCCAAGATCCGCGAGCGCCGCGAGACGGAGAAGGTGCTGCACGGCCTGATCCACCTCGCCACCGCCGCGCTGGGCTACCCGCGGCCGGACGACCTGGCCAACGACACCTACATCGGCCGCGTCAGCGTCGAACAGGTCGACGCGATGGTCCGCGAGGCCGCCCGCATGCTCGACGAACGCGCCGCGGCGGCCGAAGCCAACAACGACCCGCTGGCCGACGCGCCCGAGCTGGAACAGGCGTGGCGCGCCTACGCCCGCCGTCCGGCAGCGGCGGCGACCAAGGACGGGCGCCTGGCCGCCGACACCACCCGCGGCATGGTCAGCCGCGCCCTGCGCTTCCTCGCCGACCAGGGCTTCCTGGTCCCGGTGAGCGACGAGCAGGGCGGCACCTACCGGACCACGCCGCGCTACCAGATCCAGGTGCGGGAACTCGCCGCCGACGCCGCCTTCGACGACCTGCTCGCGCTGGACGTCGTGGCGGTCGCGAACGCCGGGGGCACGCTGCGCGCGGCGTCCTCGGACACGCTGTAGAGGGGAATCGATGTACGAGCTTTCGCGGGTCCGCCTGCATTCGGTGGGCCCGGCGGGTGCCCGCTACCAGGACGTCGTGCTCGACTTCAGCGGCGTCGGCGCCAAGATCACCGCGCCCCAGCAGGACGCGCTGTTCAGCGCCGGCATCCACGCGACCGGGCCCGCCGAGCTGCGCCGCCCGTCGCCGGCGAGCGTGCTGTTCCTGGAGAACGGCGGCGGCAAGTCCGTGCTCATCAAGCTGATCTTCTCGGTGATGCTGCCCGGCCGCCGCCAGGTCGTCGGCACCACGAGCACGAAGGTCCTCGAGAAGTTCGTCGCCGCCAAGGACGTTTCGCACGTCGTGCTGGAGTGGCTGCACGTCGAGAGCGGCCACCGGATCATCACCGGCAAGGTCTCCGAATGGCGCGGGCACGTCGTGTCCGCCGACTCCGAGAACCTCGTCGACTCCTGGTACTGCTTCCGCCCGACGCCGGCGCTGGGACTCGACTCCCTGCCGATGACGCAGGACGGCCGGCTGCTCACCATGTCCGGCTTCCACGACAAGCTGACCGCCGCGCAGCTGGCCGAGCCCGAGCTGGAGCTGTCCTGGACCCGCCGCCA
This sequence comes from Amycolatopsis eburnea, assembly GCF_003937945.1. Taxonomy (GTDB): domain Bacteria; phylum Actinomycetota; class Actinomycetes; order Mycobacteriales; family Pseudonocardiaceae; genus Amycolatopsis; species Amycolatopsis eburnea. The sequence goes on along the minus strand of NZ_RSEC01000046.1, from coordinate 397,829 downwards.
CCACGAGTGGACCGGCCGCCTGGACTCCCTCGGCCTCGACACCGAGCTGTTCCGCTACCAGCGCGCGATGAACGCCGGCGAAGGCGAGGCGGCGGACGCGTTCGCCTTCGGCACCGACGACGCGTTCGTCGAGTTCCTGCTGCGCGCGGTGATCGCCGAGGACGAGCCGAAGGACCTCGCCGAGGTCGTCGCGACCTACGCGCACAACCTCGCCCAGCGCGGGGACCTGTTGTCGGAGCGGGATTTCGTCGCGGGCGCCCTGGAGCTGCTCGGTCCGCTGGGCGCCGAGGAGGGTGTCGCCGCGGAGTCGCGCAAGATCGCCGAATCGGCGAAAGCCGACATGGCGGAGCTGGCCGGGCGGGTCGTCGCGCGCAACGAGCTGGAGAACGCGCGGCTGGCCGGGCTCGAAGACCACGTCACCGAGGTCAAGTCCGCCGAGAAGCTCGCCGAGGGCGACCACCGGCGGCTCGCCGCGGCCGTCACGGAGCTGCGCCGCCAGGTCGCCGTGCTGCGCCTCGACGAGGCCCAGGAGGCCCGCAAGCGCGTCGACGCCGAACTGGCCGCGGCGAAGACCGAAGCCGAAGCCTGGCGCGAGACGGCGACCGTGCTCAACTCCTTGAACGCGGCGCGCAAGGCGAAGGACCTGCGGGAACTCGTCGGCAACCGGGAGGAGAAGGCGCGGCCTGCCTTGAAGGCGCGCAACGACGCCGCCGCGGCTCTCGCGCGCGGGTTGCACGCGCTGGCGCAGGACGCACAGCGGCAGGCGGACAAGGCCGAGGCGCACGCGGGCGCGTTGCGCGCCGAAGCCGAGAAGGCACAGACCGAACGCGACGAGGCCGCGAACCTCGCGGCCGCCAAGCGGGCCGAGGCGCGTGGGCTCACCGCGCGGATCACCGAGCTGCGTGAAGAGGTCCAGAACGCCGTGCGCGCGGGGTTGCTGCCGTCCGGCGCCGACGTCGCCGAAGCGGCTCGCGCGTCCCGTAGCGCCGCCGAAGCGGCCACCGCGGAACTCGCCCGGCGCGAGCAGGAACTCGACCGCGTCGCGGCGGATCTCCAAGCGGCGCAACGGGCCGTGAACGAGGCCCACCAGCTCGCGGGCACCACCCAGGACCGCTTCGAGCGCGCCACCGAGGACCTCGACCGGGCCCACCGCCGGACCGACGCGCTCGCCGCCGAAGGCCGGCTGGTCGAGCTGCTCGGCGCGGACGACGTCGCCCTCGAAAGCGACCTCCCGGTACTGCTGGAGCGGCTGCGCGAGGCGAGCGCGGCCGTCGAGAAGGAGCAGACCGCGCTGCGGATGGAGGAGTCCGCCGACGAACGCGCGCTGGCCGCGCTGGGGTCCGGCGGGCTGCTGCCGCCGCCGGAGGACGTCCAGGCCGCGCTGGACGCGCTGGAAGAAGCGGGGATCACCGCGTGGTCCGGCTGGCGTTATCTGTCCAAACTGGACCCATCCCGCCGTGCCGAGGTGCTGGAAAGCCTGCCGCAACTGGTCTCCGGCGTCCTGCTCAACGACGCCGCGCACGCCGACCGCGCCCGCGAAGTCCTGACGAAGCGCCGCCTCCTCCCCAGCTCCATCATCGCCGTCGGCACGACCGAGGCGGCACTTTCACGTGAAAGTGCCGCCCCCGGCGTCGAGTTCCTGGTGCCGCCGAACCCCGCGATGTACGACGAAGAAGCCGCGGACGCCGAGCGGGAAGCCGTGGCGCGGCGGCACACCGAGCGGCAGCGGCGGCTCGAAGCGTTGTCCGCCAAGCTGTCCGCGGACGGCGCGTTGACGTGGAAGCTCACCACCTGGCGCGAGGACTACCCGCCGGGCGCGATCGCGACCCTCGCCGAACAGGCCCAGGCGGCCCGCACCGCGCGCGAGACCGCCCGCACGGCGCTGGAGCAGGCCGAGGCGGAATTCGCGCGGTTGAGCGAAAAGACGGCGTCCCTGCGCGAACGCGTCCCCGAGCTGCGGGCGGCCGCCGCCGAAGCCGAGGAACGGGCACGGAAGCTCGGCGAGCTGGGCGCCCGCAGCGCCCGGATCGCGGAGTGGACCGAAGAGACCGAACGCGCGACCGAGATCGCCGAACGCGCCGACCTCCAGGCGTCCGACGCGGCGGGCAAGGCCGCGCGGCTGCGCGAGCAGGCGGGGGAGGAGCAGCGCACCGCCGACGGCCACCGCCGCACCGCGACCACCGCGCGGGCGGAGCTGGCCGAGGTGCCGGGCGCGGCCGAGGCGGCCGACGGCCCGGCGCCGACCGAACCGGTCGACGCGCTGCGCCGGACGTACGCGTCGGCGTCGGAGGCGTACGCGAAAGTCGAGGTCGGCAGCGACCTGCGCGGCGAGCTGGAGCAGGCCGAAGCGGCCGAAGCGGCCGCGGGTTCGGCCGTCGAGTCCCTCGACGCGGCCGTCCGCGCACGGGCAGCGGAGCTGCTGGAGACGCCCGACGGGTCCGACGCCTCGGCCCGCGCGGCCGCCCTGGCCCGTGCCCGCCGGGTCGTCGACGCGTGCGAAGACGAGCGCACCGAAGCGATCGGGCTCGTCTCGACGCGCCGCGCCGAGCTGGACGCGCTGCCGACGCAGAACGGCGCGACCGGCGAGAAGCCGCGCGACATCGAGCACGGCCTGGAGCTGATCGACGCGGCCGGGCTGGAGGCGTCCGCGGCCGCCCGGAAGTGGGAAGAGCTGCAGGAACGCCGGGCCGCGGCCGAAGCGACGCTGGAGTCGGCGCGCAGTTCGGCGTCGGGCTTCTCGCTGCTCGCCGAGTCGATGGCCCACCTGGTCACCGACACCGGCGCCGCGGCCTACGACGGCGACGTCGAGACCGCGCGCGCCCAGCACACCCGCCTGAACGCGACCTTCACCGACGCGCAGGAAGCCGCCGACGCGGGCGACCGGCGGGTGCGCGCGGCCGCCGACCAGCTGGCGCAGTACGCGACGGAGAAGCGGTTCGAGAAGCTGAGCACGCCGGTGCGCCAGCAGGTCATCTCGGTCAAGCGCGACCAGCTCCCGGCGCACGCCGCGGAGTGGGCCGAGGCGCTGCGGCCGCGGCTGCGGTCGCTCACCGACGACCTCGCGCAGATCGACCGGCACCGCGGCGGCATCATCACCCGCCTGCAGGGCATGGTCGACGGCGCGCTCCGGACGCTGCGCTCGGCCCAGCGCGTCTCGCGGCTGCCCGACGGCCTCGGCGACTGGTCCGGGCAGGAGTTCCTCCGCATCCGCTTCACCGAGCTGGAGGACAACGCGCTCACCGAGAAGCTGGGCGAGGTCGTCGACGAGGCCGCCGTCGGCAAGACCGCGGACGGCCGGGACGTCAAGCGCGACGGGCTTTCCCTGGTGCTGCGCGGAGTCCGGGCCGCGGCGCCCAAGGGCTTCCGCGTCGACATGCTCAAGCCGGACTCGGTGCTGCGGACCGAACGCCAGCGCGTCTCGGAGATCCGGGACGTCTTCTCCGGCGGCCAGCAGCTGACCGCGGCGATCATCCTGTACTGCACGCTGGCGGCGTTGCGGGCGAACAACCGCGGCAAGGCCCGCAACCGGCATTCGGGCGTGCTGTTCCTCGACAACCCGATCGGCCGCGCGTCGGCCGGGTACCTCCTGGAACTGCAGCGGGCGGTGGCCGAGGCGCTGGGCGTGCAGCTGATCTACACGACCGGCCTGTTCGACGCGGGCGCGCTGTCGGAGTTCCCGCTGATCGTGCGGCTGCGCAACGACGCCGACCTGCGCGCGGGCCGCAAGTACCTGTCGGTCGACGCCACGATCCGCACCTCGATGGACGACCTGGGCGACCCGGACGGCGTCGCGCGGCTCTCGGCCACGCGGATGTTCACGCGGCCGGCCGAGGACGCCGGGGATTCCGCCGAGGACGAACAGAGCGCGTGACGGGAACAACCCCGGCGTCTTCGTGGTTCCTCCGCGCATGACGAAGCTGGGGCCGCTGGGGGCCACCCACACCGCGCTGGACACCGACGCCGCCGTGCCGGCCGCGGCCGAGCTGGAGGAGCTGGGCTACGCCACGCTGTGGCTGCCCGGCGGCCAGGGGAACAACCTGCCGCGCATCGCCGAGGTGGTCCGCGGCACCTCGCGCATCCAGGTGGCCAGCGGGATCCTGTCGGTCGACCGCGTCCCGGCCGCCTCGGTGGCCGCGACGTACGCGGACCTGCCCGCGGGCCGGTTCGTCGTCGGCTTGGGCGGGGCGCACGGGCCGCGGCCGCTGGCGGCGCTGAACGACTACCTCGACGAGATCGAGGACGTCGTGCCGCCGTCCGCGCGGGTCTTGTCGGCGCTCGGGCCGCGGATGCTCGGGCTGGCGCGCGACCGCGCTTCGGGCGCGTACCCGTACCTCGTGACGACCGACTACGTCGCGTCGGCGCGGGAGATCCTCGGCGCGGGCCCGCAGCTGTCCGTGCTGCTGAACGTCGTGGCGGAGACCGACGCCGCCGCGATGCGGGAGACCGTCCGCGGCGGATCGCTGAAGTTCCTGGCCGGCGTGCCGGGCTACGCGGCCAACTTCCGGCGGATGGGCTTCTCCGACGAGGACATCGCGGGGCTGTCGGACCGGCTGGTCGACGGCGTCACGGTGTGGGGCGGCTTCGACGCCGTCGTGGCACGGCTGCGGGAGTTCCGGGCCGCGGGGGCGGACCAGGTGGTCGTCCCGCTCGACGCGCTGCCGCGGGAGTGGTGGCCGGGGCTGGTGGCGGCGATCCGGTGAGCACGGCACGGGCCCGGGGGCTCTCGCACGCGCCCCCGGCGGAGGTTTCGCTGCAGGACGCGCTGGCCGCGGTCGCCGATCCGGTGCGCCGCAGCATCCTGCGCGAGCTGGCCGCCGTGCCCGAGTGGACGAAGGCGTGCGGCACGTTCGACCTGCCGGTGGCGAAGGCGACCCGCAGCCACCACTTCGCGGTGCTGCGCGCGGCCGGCCTGATCGAGCAGCGCGACGAGGGCCCGCGGCGGCTGAACCGCTTGCGGCGCCCCGAATTCGACGCGGCCTTCCCCGGGTTGCTCGACCTGGTGCTCAGTCACCCCGGCCGGTGAACGCCAGCCCGGCGCCGAGGCCGATCATGACCAGGCCGCCGGTGCCGCCGACCGCTTCGAGGCGCTTCGGCGAGCGGGCGAACCAGGCGCGCGCGGTGCCCGCGACCAGCGCCCACGCGCTGTCGGTCGCGAGCGCGATCGCGGGCAGGCAGAGCCCGAGGACCAGCATCTGCGCGGGGACGGACCCGGCGGCGGGGTCGACGAACTGGGGGAGCAGGGCCGCCAGGAAGACGATCGACTTCGGGTTCGCGAAGCCGACGACGAAGCCGTCACGCAGGACGGTGAGGACGCGGCCGGGCGTGGCGCGCACCTTCGCGGCCATCGCGTCGGTCAGCTTGCGGCGGTGCCGGACGGCCTGGACGCCCAGGTAGACGAGGTAGAGCGCGCCGGCGACCTTGATCGCGGTGAACAGCGCGGCCGACGTCGTGACCAGCGCGCCGAGCCCGAACGCGACGGCGACGACCTGCGTGTACACGCCGGCGGAGTTGCCCACGACGGTGAGCAGCGCGTCGCGGCGCCCGACGGTGAGCGCGCGGCTGATCGTGAACAGCACGCTCGGCCCGGGGACCACGACCATGAGGAACGTCAGCGCGGCGAACGCCGCCAGGTGCGCACCGGAGACCATGCCGCGAGACTATCCGCTGGTCGTGGGGGTTTCCAGGCGTTTTTGTCGGTGGCGGGTGGTAGGAAAAGCGGGTGCCTCAGCAGATCAGCACCGAGCAGCGCCGGGCCCGCCTCGCGGTCCGGCACCACCTCGCCGCGCCCGCCGCCACGGTGGCGGAAGCGGTGGCGGGGATCGTCGCCCTGCACGCGACCGACCCGGCGACCGTCCACCTCTCGGCCTCCGCGCGGCTGGCGTCACCCGCGGTTTCCCTGGTGGAGCAAGCACTCTACGAAGATCGTTCCCTGTTGAGGCTGCTCGGCATGCGGCGCACGGTGTTCGTGACGGACCTGGAAACGGCGGCGCTGGTGCAGGCCGGGTGCGCGGCGGACATCCTGGTGAAGCAACGGAAACTGCTGGAGCAGCACCTCGCGCAGCAGGGGCACCCGGAGAACGTCCCGGAGCCGGCGAAGTGGCTGGCTTCGGTCGAAGCTTCGGTGGAGGAGGCGCTGCGCGCGCGTGGCTCGGCGACGGCGCAGCAGCTGAGCGAGGACGAGCCCCGCCTGCGCCAGCAGCTGCGGATGGCGGCGGGCAAGCCGTACGAAGCGATCGGAAACGTGACGAGCCGCGTCCTGTTCCTGCTGGCCGCGGGCGGCCGGATGGCGCGGGGGAGGCCGCGTGGGAGCTGGACCAGCACGCAGTACGTCTGGCACCCCCTGGACGAGTGGGTCCCGGGCGGCCTGCGCTCGTGGGACCCGGAGGAGGCCCGCGTCGAACTGGCCCGCCGCTGGCTGCGCGCGTACGGCCCGGCCCCGGTGTCCGATTTGAGGTGGTGGACGGGCTGGACGGCGGGCCAGGCGAAGAAGGCACTGGCCGGCCTGCCGGTGGCCGAGGTCGACCTCGACGGCGTCGCCGCGGTGGCACTGGCGGACGACCTGGATCCGGTGCCGGCGCCGGACCCGTGGGTGGCGTTCCTCCCGGCACTGGACCCGACCCCGATGGGCTGGCAGGACCGCGACTGGTTCCTGGGCCCCCACCGCCCGGCCCTGTTCGACCGCAGCGGCAACATCGGCCCGACGATCTGGTCCGACGGCCGGGTCGTCGGCGGCTGGGCCCAGCGCCCCTCGGGCGAGATCGCCTGGCGGCTGCTGGAGGACGTGGGCGGGGAGGTGACGAAGGCGGTCGAGGTGGCGGCGGAGCGCTGCGCGGAGTGGTTCGGTGAAGTGCGGGCGGTGCCCCGGTTCCGGACCCCGCTGGAACGGGAGCTGTCGGCGTAGCGCGCGGCTCGTCACCGGGGGCGGCCGGGCGGGCCGAACCACTCTTCGCGCGCCGAACCCGCCGCGCCGAACCCTTGCGCGGCGGGCGCCGAGCCCCGCTGCGCCGGAGCCTGCCGTGGTGGGTGCCGGGCCGCGCTGTGCCGGAGCTTGCCGTGGTGGGTGCCGGGCCTCGCCGTGCCGAACCCTTGCGCGGCGGGCGCCGAGCCCCGCTGCGCCGGAGCCTGCCGTGGTGGGTGCCGAGCCTCGCCGCGCCGGAGCTTGCCGTGGTGGGTGCCGGGCCTCGCCGTGCCGAACCCTTGCGCGGCGGGCGCCGAGCCCCGCTGCGCCGAACCTTGCCGTGGTGGGCGCCGAGCCGCGCCGTTCTGGAGCTTGCCGTGGTGGGCGCCGACCCTCGGCGAGCGGCCGCCGAGCCGCCCGTCGAGAACCCCTCGCCCGGGTGTACCCGCCGTCCCGGCCGTCCCTGGATCGGTCGAGTCATGGACCTCACGCCCGGGGTCGGACCGCGCCCGCCCCACCCCCGGAACCCACCTCAGAAACCCCGCCCGGCCTGAATCGATCCAGCAGTCAAAGTGCGCCCCTCGCGGGAGCGCGGCGAACACCCGCCGCACCCCGCGCACCCAGCCGGAACCGGTCCCGGCCCCCGAACCGTCCACCCCCACTGGTCCGCCGTGGTCCGCCCCCGGGAACTCCAGCAAAATCACCAGGCTTCTTAATCGATTCTTGACCCGTTCGCCAAGTGGTGGAAGTCTCGTCAGGGCAGTCAGGGACGCGCATGCCCGCACGCTAGGGTTGCCGCGAGCCCGCAAGTCACGGCCGGACGCCCCGGCCGATCCTCAGAGGAGTGGCAGCAGTGACCGTTCGCGTAGGTGTCAACGGCTTCGGCCGGATCGGCCGCAACTTCTTCCGCGCCGTCAAGGCGAGCGGCCACGACATCGAGGTGGTCGCGTTCAACGACCTCGGCGACGTCGCCACCATGGCCCACCTGCTGAAGTACGACTCCATCCTGGGCCGGTTCCCGGGTGAGGTCAGCGTCAGCGACGAGGGCATCGTCGTGGACGGCAAGACCATCAAGGCCCTCGCCGAGCGCGACCCGGCCAACCTGCCCTGGGGTGACCTGGGCGTGGACGTCGTCGTCGAGTCGACCGGCTTCTTCACCAACGCCGACGCCGCCAAGGCGCACATCGCCGGCGGTGCCAAGAAGGTCATCATCTCCGCGCCCGCCAAGGGCGAGGACCTCACCATCGTGCTCGGCGTCAACGACGACAAGTACGACGGCTCGCAGAACATCATCTCGAACGCGTCCTGCACCACCAACTGCCTCGGCCCGCTGGCCAAGGTGCTGCACGACGCCTTCGGCATCGAGCAGGGCCTGATGACCACCGTCCACGCCTACACGCAGGACCAGAACCTGCAGGACGCGCCGCACAAGGACCTGCGCCGCGCCCGCGCCGCCGCCCTCTCCGTCGTCCCGACCTCGACCGGTGCCGCCAAGGCCATCGGCCTCGTGCTGCCGGAGCTGCAGGGCAAGCTGGACGGCTACGCGCTGCGCGTCCCGGTCCCGACCGGCTCGGCCACCGACCTCACGGTCACCCTCACCAAGGCCGCCACGGTCGAGGAGATCAACGCCGCCTACAAGGCCGCCGCCGAAGGTCCCCTCGCGGGCATCCTGCGCTACTCGGACGACCCGATCGTGTCGGCCGACATCGTCACCGACCCGGCGTCCTGCATCTACGACGCGCCGCTGACCAAGGTCATCGGCAACCAGGTCAAGGTCGTCGGCTGGTACGACAACGAGTGGGGCTACTCCAACCGCCTCGCCGACCTGGTCAAGCTCGTCGGTACGAAGATCTCCTGAACCCGATGAGCGTCAAGAACCTCGACGACCTGCTGGGCGAGGGCGTTCAGGGCCGGTACGTGCTCGTGCGGTCCGACCTGAACGTCCCGCTCGACGGGGACCGCATCACCGACGACGGCCGGGTCCGCGCCGCGCTGCCGACGATCAAGAAGCTCGCCGACGCGGGCGCGAAGGTCGTCGTCACCGCGCACCTCGGCCGCCCCAAGGGCGAGCCGGACCCGAAGTACACCCTCGCGCCCGTCGCCAAGCGGCTCTCCGAGCTGCTCGGTGCCGAGGTCGCGCTGGCGGGTGACCTGGTCGGCGAGTCCGCGAAGGCGCTGACCGGCGGCCTGGCCGACGGCGGCGTCGTCCTGCTGGAGAACGTGCGCTTCGACGCGCGCGAGACCAGCAAGGACGCCGCGGACCGCTCCGAGCTGGCGGCCGAGCTGGGCGCGCTCGTCCCCGGCGGCGCGTTCGTGTCCGACGGCTTCGGCGTCGTCCACCGCAAGCAGGCCTCGGTCTACGAGGTCGCTTCGGTGCTGCCGGCGTACGCGGGTGGCCTGGTGCTGGCCGAGCTGGACGTGCTGAAGAAGCTGACCGACGACGTCCAGCGGCCCTACGTGGTCGTGCTCGGCGGCGCGAAGGTGTCCGACAAGCTCGGCGTCATCGCGAACCTGCTGACCAAGGTCGACCGGCTGCTCATCGGCGGCGGCATGGCCTACACCTTCCTCAAGGCCCAGGGCCACGAGGTCGGCCAGTCGCTGCTGCAGGCCGACCAGCTCGACCAGGTCAAGGGCTTCCTCGCCGAGGCGGAGAAGCGCGGCGTCGAACTGGTCCTGCCGGTCGACGTGCTCGCCGCGACCGAGTTCGCCGCCGACGCGGAGAACGAGGTCGTCGACGCCACCGCGATCCCGGCCGACCGCCAGGGCCTCGACATCGGCCCGCGCTCGCGCGAGCTGTTCGCGGGCAAGCTGGCCGACGCGAAGACCGTGTTCTGGAACGGCCCGATGGGCGTGTTCGAGTTCGAGGCCTTCTCCGGTGGCACGCGCGCCGTCGCGGAGGCGCTGGTGAAGAGCGACGCGTTCACCGTGGTCGGCGGCGGCGACTCGGCGGCCGCGGTGCGGCAGCTGGGCCTGCCCGAAGACGGCTTCTCGCACATCTCCACCGGTGGCGGTGCCTCGCTGGAGTACCTCGAGGGCAAGGAACTGCCGGGCGTGACGGCCCTGGAGGAGAAGAACTAGTGGCACGCAAGCCGTTCATCGCCGGCAACTGGAAGATGAACCAGAACCACCTCGAGGCGATCGCGCTCGTCCAGAAGATCGCCTTCGCGCTGCCGGAGAAGTACTACGCGAAGGTCGACGTGGCGGTGCTGCCGCCGTTCACCGACATCCGCAGCGTGCAGACCCTGGTCGACGGCGACAAGCTGTCGCTCACCTACGGCGCACAGGACATCGCGCCGCAGGACTCGGGTGCCTACACCGGTGACGTGTCGGGCCCGATGCTGGCGAAGCTGGGCTGCAAGTTCGTCGCCGTCGGGCACTCGGAGCGGCGCGAGTACCACGCCGAGTCCGACGAGCTGGTCAACAAGAAGGTCAAGGCCGCGCTCAAGCACGGCATCACGCCGATCCTCTGCATCGGGGAGAAGCTCGAGGTCCGCGAGGCCGGCGAGCACATCCACCACACCACGACGCAGCTGATCGAGGGACTGAAGGGCCTCAAGGCCGAGCAGGTCCAGAGCGTGGTCGTCGCGTACGAGCCGGTCTGGGCGATCGGCACCGGGAAGGTCGCCTCCTCGGCCGACGCCGAAGAGGTCTGCAAGGCCATCCGGGCCACCCTCCAGGAGAAGTACGGCGACGAGGTCGCTTCGTCCGTCCGGGTGCTCTACGGGGGATCGGTGAAGTCGGGCAACATCAGCGAGCTGGTGGCCTGCGAGAACATCGACGGTGCCCTGGTCGGCGGAGCGAGCCTCGACGGCGAGGAGTTCACGAAACTCTGCGCACTCGCCGCGGGCGGGCCGCTGCCCTGATCGAGGCCACGACCGGGTAACCTGTGTATCCGGTCCGTCACACAGCAGTGGACGAGTCCAGGGGTACGGTGGAGGTCGGAAACGACCATGCCGTACCCCTGCATTCTCCTAGAGCCCAGAGGATGACATGAAGCTGTTCCTGCAAATCCTGTTGATCGTCTCCAGCGTCCTGCTGGTGGTCGCCGTGCTGCTGCACCGTGGCCGGGGCGGTGGCCTGTCGTCGCTGTTCGGCGGTGGGATGCAGTCGAGCCTGGCCGGGTCGAGCGTGGCCGAGAAGAACCTCGACCGGATCACCCTGCTGCTGGGCGCGGTCTGGCTGATCAGCATCGTGGGCCTGGGTCTGCTGCTCAAGGTGTGACGCGTCCGGCGTCCCGCCGCGATCGCGACCGGATCCGACGGCGGAACGCGCGATTCGGCGTGCCTATAGGGGGGCGCGCCGCCGATTCCTAGGTGTGAGGATTCATGGTTGGCGGTAACGCGATTCGGGGCACCAGGGTGGGTGCCGGTCCTACGGGCGAATCGGAACGGGGTGAATCGGCGCCGCGGCGCCGCGTAGCTTATTGGTGCGCCAACGGCCACGAGGCCCGGCCGTCGTTCGCGCTCGACGCGGAAATCCCCGACGAGTGGGACTGCCCCCGCTGCGGGCTCCCGGGCGGGCAGGACGAGAAGAACCCGCCGGCCGCGCCGCGGACCGAGCCCTACAAGACGCACCTGGCCTACGTGAAGGAGCGCCGCAGCGACTCCGACGGCGAGGCCATCCTGGCGGAGGCGCTGGAGCGCCTGCGCAAGCGCCGGGAAATCCTCTAGCGGGTCGGGCCCCAGACCACCCCGGGACTCCTCGGGGTGGTTTTTCGCGCGCACCCGGACGCGAGCAGCCCCCGTTTTCCACGCTACCGGGGAGCACCGACAGTTCCGTGCGCCGAAAGCCGTGAAGGCCACCTTCACGGACTTAAAGTCCCTCAAGGTGGCCTTCACGGCTTTGCGCACGACCGGAACTGTCGGTACCCGGGGCTAGCGTGGAAAACGGGGGCTGCTCAGTGCGGCGTCAGCGGTCCAGCGGGTACCGGGCCCGCACCCGGAAGCCGCCGTCCTTCGACTTCGACGTCTCGAAACTGCCGCCCAGCAGGCGGGCCCGCTCGGCCAGACCGGTGAGCCCGTGACCGCCCGAGGGGAGCGACTCGCCCGGGCGGCTCGCGCGGTCGTTGCGGACCTCGATCTTGAGTGCGCCGTGCTCACCCTGGATGCGGATGGTCGCCGTCGCGCCCGGGGCGTGCTTGTGGACGTTCGTCAGGCACTCCTGGACAGTCCGGTACGCCGCCGCCGAGACCTGGTTGGGGAGGGCCTCCGGGAGGTGCTCCACGGACAGGTGGACCGGGACCTCCGAGGTCCGGATCAGCCGGTCGAGGTCGTTGATCCCCGGGCGCGGGCCGTCGTCGTCGGCGCCCGCGCGCAGCACGCTCAGCAGCGAGCGCAGTTCCTCGAGCGTCCGCTTCGACAGCGTCCGGATGACCTGCGCGGTCTCCTGCGCCCGGTCGTCCGTGGTCTGGGCCTGCAGCGCGCCGGCCTGCATGGCGATCAGGGTGATCTGGTGGGACACCACATCGTGCATCTCGCGGGCCAGCCGGGCGCGCTCTTCGGCGCGGACGGCGTCGGCGTGGAAGCGGCGCTCGCGGTCGCGGCTCGTGGCCAGCTCGGCGAGCTTGTTCGCGACCTCGGCCCGCGCCCCGATGAGGAGGCCGATCGCGATCGGCATGCCGGCGACGAGGACGCCGTAGATGCCGTCGAGGATGTGCTCACGCCAGCTGAGCTCGGCGAAGTCCTCCAGTGGCCACTGCACGAACCGGCAGATCCACACCAGCGCCGCGCCGACCCAGGTCTGCCAGTGCAGCTGGCGGCGGGTGGCGAGCATGCCGAGCGTGATCATCGAGGCGAGCTGTGCCCAGCCGGCCAGGAAGCCGGGGACCGCGACGAGCACCGCGAGGAACGGGAACTTCCGCCGGAACACCACCGCGAGGCAGGCGGCGCCGGAGAGCCAGATCGAGTACGGCTGGGCCTTCTCGGGGATCACCAGCCAGACGTCGAGCACCGCCAGGATGACCGCGGCCGCCTCGATGGCGAACGTGACCACGGCGGGCCGGGGCAGTGAGCCGAACACGCTCAGCCCCCGCTTTCGCACCCGCTCGGCGGCCGACGGCCCCGAGCTCGCGATCGAGATGCCTGGAATCGAGAGTCCCTCTGTACTCATCGCTGGCGACCCCATTCGTCTTGTGGACTTGTTGGTGAGAGGTGCTCAGGGCCCGATCGGGACGCGCAGCAACGAACAAATGTGCGGATGCTAACGAGGTCGCGTACGAAGACAGTAAGTTTCACCCGCCGTCGGTGTTCCGGCGTCCGGATTCCGTAACGACTTGGTCCAAAAGGGGGAAGGTCGCGCCAGGGTGCTACTCAGAGTGGAGCAAGTGCTGCTCTGCGTGTACCCGGACGACCACATCGTGGGAATCATGTTACCCACGTGTGGCCGTCCGGCGGAAGTTCTTCAGGCCGCCATCGAGTTGAGGTCGTCGCTGAGCAGGTCGTCGAGACCGCTCGCGCACGCCTTCGCCGTCTCGATCGACCGCGGCAGCATCCCGGCCTCGTAGGCCATGGCCGCCTCGTCGACGCTCGGCGCCGTCGCCAGCGCGGTCGCCAGCTCGGTGCCGTCGAGGAGGGCGAGGTTCGCGCCGACCCCGAGCGGCGGCATCAGGTGGGCCGCGTCGCCGAGCAGGGTCAGGCCCGGCGTGTGCGTCCACGCGTGGGGGACCGGCAGCACGTGCAGCGGCCGGTGGGTGAACCCGCCCTCGACGTCGGCCAGGAACCGGAGCACGTCCGGGTGCCAGCCGGCGTAGCGCTCGAGCAGGTTCGCGCGCACGGCGGCGGTGTCGGCGAAGTCGAGGCCGGCGTGCCAGTCCTCGGGCGCGTAGAACACGGCGTAGCAGCGGACGTCGCCGTTGCTCGTGCGCTGCGCGAAGAGCGCGTGCCCGCCCGCCTTGGTCACCATCGTGCCCCGGCCGGTCACGGCCGCGAGATCCGAGGCGGCGTCGTGGCCGAACTCGACGAACGTCACCCCGCTGTAGACCGGCCGGACGCCGGTCAGGGCCCGGCGGACGCGGGACCACGCGCCGTCCGCGCCGATCACGAGGTCGAAGTCCCTGGTCTCGCCGCCGTCGAACGTCAGCCGCGCGCCGGCGACGTCGGTGACCGCCTGTCCCCAGTGGACGGTGCCGGGGGCGAGCGAGTCGAGGAGGAGACCGCGGAGCTGGCCGCGGTCGATTTCGGGGCGGAAGTCGCCGTCGGGGGTTTCGTCGATGACGACCTCCGCGGTGTGCGGGTCGAGGGCGCGCATCTGCTGCCCTTCGGGGCGCGCGAGTTCCCGGAACCGGTCGTACAGGCCGGCGGTGCGCAGGGCGACCTGGCCGGTGTCGCCGTGCATGTCGAGCGTGCCGCCCTGGGGACGGGCGTCGGCCGAGGCCTCTTGTTCGAAGACGGTGACGTCGACGCCGTGCAGCTGCAGGACGCGGGCACAGGCCAGGCCGCCGAGGCCGGCGCCGACGATCGCGATGGAGTTCATGGCTTCCCCCTGGGAGTTCGGGGCCGCCGGTCGGTCCGGCGGCCTGAACCCAGAAAAGCACAGTGACTCAAAAAGTGCAACGACTCAACTTTTGAAGTGAGTTCACCATCACGTAGGCTGGCGCCATGACCGAAGTGACCGGGCGCCGCGAGCGCAAGAAGGCGCAGACGCGGCAGGCGCTGGCCGACGCCGCGCTGAAGCTGTTCCTCGAACGCGGCTACGACGAGGTCGGGGTGAAGGAGGTCGCGGACGCCGCCGACGTCTCGGTCACGACGTTGTTCAAGTACTTCCCGAGCAAGGAAGCGCTGCTGTTCGACCAGGACGACGACATCGAGGCGGCCCTGGTCGCCGCGGTCCACGGCCGCCCGCCGGGCCACACGATCGTGGACGCGCTGCGCAAGCACATCCTCCGCGACGTCTCCGACGGCGGCCCGGACGAGGAGTTCCTGCGCCTGATCGAGAGCACCCCGGCCCTGCGCGAGTACGGCAGGCGCATGTGGATGCGCCACGAGACGGCGCTCGCCGACGCCATCGCGGCGGAGTCGGGCGCGCCGGCGGGCGACGTCCGGTCCGCGGCACTGGCGAGGTTCGCCCTGGCCTCCCGCGACCTGATCACGGCCCACGAAAACCCCCGCTGGGCCGCGGAGGAGATCTTCGGCTGCCTGGAGCGCGGCTGGCGCACGGAGTGACCCCGGAAAGCCGTGAAGGCCACCTTGAGGAACTTCAAGTTCCTCAAGGTGGCCTTCACGAACCACCGAAAAGCTAGGCCGTGGGCGGCTGGTACACCTTTGTCAGCTTGCCCGCCGCGGACCGGTCCAGCAGCCACAGCGTCCGCCGGTGCCCGCGGGCCCCGGCCACCGGCAGCTGAACCTCACCGGCCCCCGACAGAGCCAACGCCACCGCGTCCGCCTTCGCCGAACCCGCCGTCATCAGCCACACATCCCGCGCCTGCCGGATCGCCGGCAGCGTCAGCGAAACCCGCGTCGGCGGCGGCTTCGGGCAGTTGCGCACCGCCACCACCGAACGCTCGGTCTCGTACACCGCGGGCGACTCCGGGAACACCGACGCCGTGTGGCCCTCGCCGCCGAGACCCAGCAGCATGATGTCGAACGTCGGGACGTTGCCGTGGTCCTCCGGGCCGGCGTTGTCCGCCAGCACCGAGGCGTACGACGCCGCCGCGGCGTCGACGTCGTCACCGAACTCGCCGTCGGACGCCGCGATCGCGTGGACGCGCTTCGGGTCCAGCGGGACGTGGTCCAGCAGCGCCTCGCGGGCCTGCTTCTCGTTCCGCTCGTCCGAATCCGCCGGGACGAACCGCTCGTCGCCCCAGTAGATGTCGAGGCGGGACCAGTCGATCGCGTCGCGGGCCGCCGAAGCGCGCAGCTCCGACAGCACCGCGATGCCCGTCCCGCCGCCGGTCAGCACCAGGGACGCCGTGCCCTTGGCCGCCTGGACGTCCACCAGCCGCGTGACCAGCCGGGCGGCCGCCGCGGCGGCCAGGAGGTCCTGGTTCGCGTAGACGACTACTTCCGTCTTGCTCATTTCTTGGCACCGGCCGCCGCCGCGGCGGCGGGGGACGTGACGTCGGCCTTCGGCGGGGCTCCCGTCTTGCCGTTGGTGCCCGTGGCGATCTTGCCCAGGCCGTGCAGGGCCGCCTCGTAGATCTCGTCCGGGTCGAGCCGGCGGAGCTCCTCGATCAGGCAGTCCTGGTTGTTGCGGCGCTGCAGCGCGATCCGGCGGGTCGGCTGGCCCGGCTGGGTCAGCGTGCCGACGCGGCCGTCCGGGCGGTGCAGCTCCACCGGCCCGGAGCGGCGGTCCAGGGTCACCGAGATGATCCCGGCCGCGCCCGCGCTCTTCACGCGCTTCACCGGCGCCTTCAGGTACTCCGCCAGCCAGCCGGCCAGCAGCTCGGTGGACGGCGAGTCGGCCTCACCCGTCACCGTCGCGCCGGTGATCTTCTCGAACGGCGGCAGGTCCAGCGCCGACACCAGCTGCGCCCGCCAGCGGGTCAGCCGGGTCCACGCCAGGTCGGTGTCGCCCGCGGTGTACGCCTTCGCGCGCGTGGTCAGGGCCCGGACCGGGCTCTTCTCCGCGGCGGAGTCGGTGATCCGGCGCTGCGCCAGCTGGCCCAGCGGGTCGTTCGCCGGGTCCTTCGGGCCGGCACCCGGCCACCAGCAGACGATCGGCGCGTCCGGCAGCAGCAGCGGCACCACCGCGCTCTGGCCCTGCGAGGCCAGCGGGCCGTAGAGCCGCAGCACGATGACCTCGCTCGCGCCGGCATCGCCGCCGACGCGGATCTGGCCGTCGATGCGCGGGGCCGCGGTGCGGGCGCCCTTGGCCACCACGATCACCCGCGACGGGTGCTCGCGGCTGGCGCCGTTGGCCGCTTCGATCGCCTCTTCCAGCCTGGCGTCGTCGTCGGCCACGATGACCAGCGTCAGCACCCGCCCGAGCGCCACTTGCCCGCCCTGTTCGCGGATCTCCACCAGCTTCTTGTTCAACGCCGAAGTCGTGGTGGACGGCAGGTCGATGATCACGGGCGCCTCCATTTCCGGCCGGTGCGCTCCAGCATTTCGTCGGCGGACGGCGGCCCCCAGGTGCCCGGCGGGTACTGCTCGGGCGCGCCTTCCTTGGCCCAGTGGTCGAGGATCGGGTCCAGGATCTTCCAGGACAGCTCGACCTCTTCGTTCACCGGGAACAGCGACGGCTCGCCCAGCAGGACGTCGAGGATCAGGCGCTCGTAGGCCTCGGGGGAGGACTCGGTGAACGCGTGGCCGTAGCCGAAGTCCATCGTGACGTCGCGGACCTCCATCGTGGTCCCCGGCACCTTCGAGCCGAACCGCAGCGTGATGCCCTCGTCCGGCTGCACCCGGATGACCAGGGCGTTCTGCCCCAGCTCCTCGGTCGACGTCGAGTCGAACGGCAGGTGCGGCGCCCGCTTGAACACGACGGCGATCTCGGTGACGCGGCGGCCGAGCCGCTTGCCGGTGCGCAGGTAGAACGGCACCCCGGCCCAGCGGCGGTTCTGCACCTCGAGGGTCACCGCCGCGTAGGTCTCGGTCTTCGAGTCCTTCGCGAAACCCTCTTCCTGCAGCAGGCCCGGCACCTTCGTGCCGCCCTGCCAGCCGCCCGCGTACTGGCCGCGCGCGCTCGTCTTGTTCAGCGGCCCGAGCGGCTTGGTGCCCGAAAGCACCTTGATCTTCTCCGCGCGCAGGGCCCGCGGCTCGAACGACAGCGGCTCCTCCATCGCGGTGAAGGCCAGCAGCTGCAGCAGGTGGTTCTGGATGACGTCCCGGGCCGCGCCGATGCCGTCGTAGTACCCCGCGCGGCCGCCGAGGCCGATGTCCTCGGCCATGGTGATCTGCACGTGGTCGACGAAGTTGGCGTTCCAGATCGGCTCGAACAGCTGGTTCGCGAAGCGCAGCGCCAGGATGTTCTGCACCGTCTCCTTGCCGAGGTAGTGGTCGATGCGGAACACCGACTCCTCGGGGAAGACGTCGTTGACGATCGCGTTCAGCTCTTCGGCGCTCTTCAGGTCGTGCCCGAAGGGCTTCTCGATGACCACGCGCCGCCACGTCTTGTCGTCGGCGTTCGCCAGCCCGGAGCGGGCCAGCTGCTTGGTCACCACCGGGAACGCGCTCGGCGGGATCGACAGGTAGAACGCGGTGTTGCCGCCGGTGCCGCGTTCCTGGTCGAGGTCCTTCACAGTCTGCGCGAGCCGGTCGAAGGCGTCGTCGTCGTCGAAGGTGCCCTGCACGAACCGGATGCCTTCGGCGAGCCGGTTCCACACCGACTCCTTGAACGGCGTCCGCGCGTGCTCCTTGACCGAGTCGTGCACGAGCTCGCCGAAGTCCTGGTGCTCCCAGTCGCGCCGGGCGAACCCGACGAGCGAGAAGCCCGCGGGCAGCAGCCCGCGGTTGGCCAGGTCGTAGATGGCGGGCATCAGCTTCTTGCGGGCCAGGTCGCCGGTGACACCGAAGATCACCAGGCTGGACGGCCCGGCGATCCGGGGGAGCCGCTTGTCCCGCGGATCGCGAAGGGGGTTGCTCCACGTCATGCGCCGACCTCCTGTACCGCGCGGACGACCGCCGCGAGGCCCGCGGCCCGGTCGGTCAGGTGCAGACGCAGCACCGGGCGGCCGTGCTCGGCGAGCACCTGCCCGTCACCCAGTGCCTGCGCGTGCTGCAGCTGGCCGAGCGTGTAGGGCCGGTCCGGCACGTCGAGGTCCTGCTCGACCGCGCCGGTCAGCTGCAGGAACACGCCGTTCTGGTGCCCGCCCTTGTGGTACTGGCCGGTGGAGTGCAGGAACCGCGGTCCCCAGCCGAACGTCGTCTGCTTCCCGGTGCGCTTGGCGATCTCGCCGCGCAGCAGGGACGTCGAGGCGTCGTCGAGCCGGTCGAGGTAGGCCTGCACCGCGATGTAGCCCGCGTCCGGCGCCGAAGCGAAGAACGCGCGCAGCACGTCGGTCAGGCTGCCGTCCGTGGAAACGCCGTCACTGCCGAAGATCTCGACCGGTCCGTCCACATTGGACGCGGCCTCGCCGCCCTTGAGCTTCTCCGGGTCGTCCAGCAGCGCGCGGGCCGCCTTCTTGGCCGCCTCGACGTCCGGCTGGTCGAACGGGTTGATCCCGAGCAGCCGGCCGGCGAGCGCCGTCGCGAACTCCCAGAGCAGGAACTGCGCGCCGAGCGAGCCGGTGACGGCGATCTTCGCCGCACCCTGCGGGCTGCCGACCGCGGTGGCCGTGGCGTCCGACTTCGCGTCGGCGAAGCCGGCCGCCTCCGGGCCTTCGACCGCGACCGGCAGCAGGCCGGTGCCCTGCTTGCCGGTGGACTCGGCGATCAGCTGCTCCGCCCAGTCGGGGAAGCCCTTGATCCCGGAGCCCGTGTCGGCCAGCACGACCTTCTCGGCGCCCGCCTCGTGCGCCGCGGCCCACGCGGCGGCCAGCTTGACCGCCGGGTTGTCCGCGGAGTCCGCGGCCAGCTCGTCGGCCACCGAAGCGGCCTGGTCGAGCAGCCGGGCGACGTCCGCGCCGGCCAGCCCGGCCGGGACGAGCCCGAACGCGGTCAGCGCCGAGTAGCGGCCGCCGACGTGCGGGTCGGCGAGGAAGACCTTGCGGTACCCCTCTTTTTCGGACAGTTCCTGGAACGGCGAGCCCGGGTCGGTGACGACCACGATCCGCCGCGCCGCATCGATCCCCGCGTCGGCGAACGCTTTCGCGAAGATCCGCCGGTGACTGTCGGTCTCGACGGTGCCGCCCGACTTCGACGACACCACGATCACCGTGCGCTCCAGGTCGCCGGCGAGCGCGTCGGCGACCTGGCCCGGGTCGGTGGTGTCGAGGACGGTCAGCGGCACGCCGTCGGTCGCGGTGATCACCTCGGGCGCCAGCGACGAGCCGCCCATGCCGGCCAGCACGACGCGGTCGACGCCTTCGGACCGCAGCTCGGTCCGCAGCGCCTCGATCTCGCCGATCAGCGGCCGCGACGACTTGTGCAGCGTCGTCCACGACAGCCGGATCGACGCCTCGGGTTCGGCGTCCGGCCCCCAGAGCGTCGCGTCCTGCGCCGCCAGCTTCGACGCGGCCTGGTCGGCGACCAGCCGGTCGGCCAGCGGCGCGGCGCGCTCCGCCAGTGCGGCGTCCACGATCTCGACGCCGGTCTTCTCACCTGTGGTCATGTCGTGCTTCAGCCCTTCGCCTTCTCGAGCTGCCCGTTCACGGTCTCCAGAAGCTCGGTCCACGACTTCTCGAACTTCTCGACGCCTTCGTTCTCCAGCACCAGGAAGACGTCGGTGATGTCGATGCCGGCGGCCGCCAGCCGGTCGAAGACCTCCTGCGCCTCGGCGCCGCGCCCGGTGACCTGGTCGCCCTTGAGCTCAGCATGCTCCGCGACGGCGTCCAGGGTCTTCTCCGGCATGGTGTTGACGGTGTCCTTGACCACCAGGTCGTCGACGTAGAGCGTCGGCGAGTAGTCCGGGTTCTTCACGCCGGTCGAGGCCCACAGCGGGCGCTGCGCGTTGGCGCCGTCGGCCGCGAGGGCCTTCCAGCGGTCCGAAGCGAACAGCTCCTCGAAGGCCGCGTAGGCGAGCCGGGCGTTGGCGACGGCGGCCTTGCCGCGCAGGGCCTTGGCCTCGTCGGTGCCGATGGCGTCCAGGCGCTTGTCGATCTCGGTGTCCACGCGGGAGACGAAGAACGACGCGACCGAGTGGATGCCGCGCAGGTCGTGGCCGTTGGCCTTGGCCTGCTCCAGGCCGGCGAAGAAGGCCTCGATGACGGCCCGGTAGCGCTCCACGGAGAAGATCAGCGTGACGTTGACGCTGATGCCCTCGGCGAGCGTGGCGGTGATCGCCGGCAGGCCCTCTTCGGTGGCCGGGATCTTGATCAGCACGTTCGGCCGGTCGACGGTCTTCCACAGGTCCTTCGCCTCGGCCACCGTCTTGCCGGTGTCCTTGGCCAGGCGCGGGTCCACCTCGATCGAGACACGGCCGTCGACGCCGTTCGTGGCGTTGTAGACCTCGCGGAACAGGTCCGCGGCGTTGCGCACGTCGGTCGTGGTCAGGTCGCGGATGGTCGCCTCGACGTCGGCGCCCTGGGCGGCCAGTTCCCGGGTCCGCTCGTCGTAGGCGTCGCCCTTCGACATCGCGTTGGCGAAGATCGTCGGGTTGGTCGTGACGCCGACGACGTGCTTGTCGCGGATCAGGCCGGCCAGGTTGCCGGTGTTCAGGCGTTCACGCGAGAGGTCGTCGAGCCAGATCGAGACACCGGCCTCGGACAGCGCGGCGAGCTTGTCGTTGCTCATTACTGTCATCCCCTTCAGGAATTCTTGGTGTTCTGGATCGAGCGGCGCGCGGCCTCGACGACTGCTTCCGCGGTGAAACCGAACTCACGGAACAGTGTGGCGGCATCGGCGGAGGCGCCGAAGTGCTCGATCGAAACGTTCACCCCGGCGTCACCGGTGAAGCGGTGCCACGACTGGGCGATCCCCGCCTCGACGGACACGCGGGCCTTCACCCCGGCCGGGATGACGGATTCGCGGTAGGCCGCGTCCTGCGCGTCGAACCACTCGACGCACGGCATGGACACGACTCGCGCCTTGACGCCGTCGGCGTCCAGGGTCTTCTTCGCCTCGACGGCGAGCTGGACCTCGGAACCGGTGGCGATGAGGACCACGTCCGGGGTGCCGTCGGAGTCGGCCAGGACGTACCCGCCCTTGGCGACGCCCTCCGCGCTGGTGCCCTCGAGCACCGGCACGTTCTGGCGGGTCAGCGCCAGGCCGGACGGGTGGTGGATGTCCTCCAGGACCGCCTTCCACGCGTACGCGGTCTCGTTGGCGTCCGCCGGGCGGACGACGTTGAGGCCCGGGATCGCGCGCAGCGCGGAGAGCTGCTCGATCGGCTGGTGCGTCGGCCCGTCCTCGCCGAGGCCGATCGAGTCGTGCGTCCACACGTAGGTGACCGGCGCCTTCATCAGCGCGGCCAGCCGGACCGGCGGGCGCATGTAGTCGGAGAAGATGAGGAACGTCGCACCGTACGGGCGGGTGCCGCCGTGCAGCGCGATCCCGTTGAGGATCGAGCCCATGGCGTGCTCGCGGACGCCGAAGTGCAGCGTCCGGCCGTACGGGTTGGCCTGCCACATGTCGGTGGCGGCCTTCTCGGGACCGAACGAGTCGGCGCCCTTCATCGTCGTGTTGTTGCTCTCGGCCAGGTCGGCCGAGCCGCCCCACAGCTCCGGCAGCGGGTCGGCCAGCGCGTTCAGCACCTCACCGGAGGCCTTGCGGGTGGCGATGCCCTTGGCGTCCGGCTCCCACTTCGGCAGGTTGTCGGCGAAGCCCTCGGGCAGCGTGCGGGTGGACAGGCGGTCCGCCAGCTTCTTGCGCTCCGGGTTCGCGGCGCCCCACGCCTCGAACTTCTTGGTCCACTCCGCGTGCGCGGCCTTCCCGCGGTCGAGCGCCTGGCGGGTGTGCTTGAGCACCTCGTCCTCGACCTGGAACGACTGCTCCGGGTCGAAGCCCAGGATCTCCTTGACCGCGGCGACCTCTTCGGCGCCCAGCGCGGCGCCGTGCGCCTTGCCGGTGCCCATCTTCTTCGGGGCCGGGTAGCCGATGACGGTCCGCAGCGCGATGAACGACGGCCGCTGCGTCTCGGCCTTGGCGGCCTTGATCGCCTCCTCGATCGCGACGACGTCCTCGCCGCCCTCGACGACCTGGGTGTGCCACCCGTAGGCCTCGTAGCGCGCGACGGTGTCCTCCGACAGCGCGATGTTGGTGTCGTCCTCGATCGAGATCTTGTTGTCGTCGTAGAAGACGATCAGGTTCCCCAGCTCCTGGCGGCCCGCGATGGACGACGCCTCGGAGGTGACGCCCTCTTCGATGTCGCCGTCGGAGGCGACGACGTAGACGAAGTGGTCGAAGATGCTCTCGCCGGGCGCGGCGTCCGGGTCGAGCAGGCCGCGCTCGCGGCGGGCCGCCATCGCCATGCCCACGGCGTTGGCCAGGCCCTGCCCGAGCGGGCCGGTGGTGGTCTCGACGCCGTCGGTGTGGCGGTACTCCGGGTGGCCCGGGGTCTTGGAGCCCCACTTGCGCAGCTGCTTGAGGTCCTCGAGCTCGAGGCCGTAGCCGGCGAGGAAGAGCTGGATGTAGAGCGTCAGGCTCGAGTGCCCGGCCGAGAGGACGAACCGGTCGCGGCCCGGCCAGTTCTGGTCGTTCGGGTCGTGACGCAGCGTGCGCTGGAAGAGCGTGTAGGCCAGCGGCGCCAGGCTCATCGCGGTGCCGGGGTGGCCGCTGCCACAGTTTTCGACCGCGTCGGCCGCGAGCACCCGGACGGTGTCCACGGCGCGGGTGTCGGTCTCGGTCCAGTCGGCGGGCACGTTGCGCCGGAGGAGTGGGTTGTTCTCGCTGGTAGTGGCGGTTTCGGACACTGAACTCCAACTCCCGGTCATGATGGTTGCGGCTGGTCTTCCTCGTTCCGGTCACCCGTGTGCGCGGCTACTCATCTCAATCGATCCCGAAGGGACGATATTCCTGCTCGCGGCCATGCGCAGGGGCAATCGCGGCCCGTCGCGGCCAGCCTAGTGCTTCGGGCTGTCGAGGACCCGCGATCACCCACGGGATTCACCACGTCTAACATCGTTCGAGGGTTCAGTAGGGCTGGTTCTCCGGCTACCCGGACTGGCCCCGCCCGAACCTGACGCAGGGAGTGAAATGTCGTTGGTGAACGCTGCGCACGGACGCAGTGACGACACCAGCGCGGTGCACCCGACCGGTGAGCGACCGCACGGTGAGCGGCGAAGCCTCCGCCGGGTCGTCGGCGCCTACGCGGCGCTCGCGAAGCCGCGGGTGATCGAGCTCCTCCTCGTCACCACCATCCCGGCGATGTTCCTCGCCGGCCGTCAGATCCCGTCGCCGTGGCTGGTCCTGGCCACGCTGGTCGGCGGGACGATGGCCGCGGGCAGCGCGAACGCGCTCAACTGCGTGATCGACGCGGACATCGACAAGGTGATGAACCGCACGAAGCGCCGCCCGCTGGTCAAGGACTCGGTGCCCCGCCGCGGCGCGCTGATCTTCGGCCTGGTCCTGGGCGTCGCCTCGGCCGCCGTGCTCTACCTCACGGTGAACCTGCTCTCGGCGATCCTCGCGGTCGCGACGATCCTCTTCTACATCTTCGTCTACACGCTCGGCCTGAAGCGGCGCACGTCGCAGAACGTCGTCTGGGGCGGCGCGGCGGGCTGCATGCCGGTGGTCATCGGCTGGGCGGCCGTCACCGGCACCGTGCAGTGGCCGGCGTTCGTGATGTTCGGCGTCATCTTCTTCTGGACGCCGCCGCACACGTGGGCGCTGGGCATGAAGTACCGCGACGACTACGAGCGCGCCGGCGTCCCGATGCTGCCGGTGGTCGCCACCGCCCAGCACGTCGCCCGCCAGATCGTCATCTACTCGTGGGTGATGGTGGCCTGGACGCTGCTGCTGCTCCCGGTGACGTCCTGGCTGTACGGCACCTTCGCCATCCTCGCCGGCGGCTGGTTCCTCTTCTACGCGCACAGCCTGCAGGCCGCGGTGCGGCGCGGTGAGGAGACCAAGCCGATGGCGCTGTTCCACCGCTCGAACACGTACCTGATGATCGTGTTCGTCGCGCTGGCCGTCGACTCGGCGATCGGCCTGCCCACCCTCGGCCTGCCGTTCTGAGACGGATCGGGACCGCGGCCGCCGCGGTCGTCGTCCTGGGCCTGCTCGTCCTCCTCGGCCGGGGCCGGGTCGACCTCGACCAGAACCGGCTCCTCGGGACCGGCTGCGCCATCCCGGCCAAGATCACCGCGGTCCCCGGCCCGGCCCCCGACGGCGGCGCCGTCCGCGTCGCCGAACAGGGCCCGGGTGCCGCCGTGCTGGAGAACACCAGCACCCTCGCCGCCTACCGGATCGTCGTCACGGCCGGCACCCGGACCGTGGAGGTGCCGGCGCTCACCCCGGGACAGCGGATCGGCGTCGTCCTCGACCGGCCCGCCGTCGGCCCGGTCACCTGGCTGCCCTCGGAGTCCCTCGGCGGCTTCACGCCCGTGACCGCCGACGTCGTCCCCGGAGGGGTCCGCTACCGCTCCGGAAACTGCCGTGCGCTGACCAGCCGCGGTGCCGCGGTGGTGTTCCGTGCCCCGGACGGGCAAATCACCGGGGGTGCGCAGCTGCCGCCGGCGGACGTGTCGTGCGCGCCGGGGGAGAAGGTGCTGCCCGTCGCCGTCCGGGCCGGCGAGATCTCCCCGTACTGCGCCCTCGGGACGGAATGATCGCGCGGCGACCGCCGTTAGACTCTGTTGGCTCTTTTCCTTGAGGCGAAAGCAGGATCTTTGTCTTCGGACGACTTCTCCGCCGAGCTCGCCCGCGAGCAGGCGTACGTCACCACGCTCTACGCGAAGCTCGACGCCGAGCGCGCCGACGCCCAGCGCCGCCTCGACGAGACGTTGCGGCTGACCGGCGGGACCCCGCAGGCCCGGACCGAGCGCGACGTCGCCACCACCCTCTACACCGACCGGCTCGCCCAGCTCGGCTCCGTCGAGCAGGGCCTCGCCTTCGGGCGGCTCGACTTCGTCCCCGGGAGCGCCGAGGAAACCACCTACATCGGCCGGCTCGGGCTGTTCGACGAGGACGACGACTACAAGCCGCTGCTCGTCGACTGGCGGGCGCCGGTCGCGCGGCCGTTCTACCTCGCCACCGCGGCGTCGCCCGAAGGGGTGCGCCGGCGGCGGCACCTGCGGTCGCTGACCCGCAAGGTCACCGGCTTCGACGACGAGGTCCTCGACCTCACCGCCGCCGACCAGGGCCAGGACCTCGGGCTGGCCGGCGAGGCCGCGCTGCTGGCCGCCCTGGAGCAGCGGCGCACGGGTGAGATGAGCGACATCGTCGCCACCATCCAGGCCGAGCAGGACCGCATCATCCGCGCCCCGCTGGGCGGCGTCATGGTCGTGCAGGGCGGGCCGGGCACCGGCAAGACCGCCGTCGCCCTGCACCGCGCCGCCTACCTGCTCTACACGCACCGGCAGCAGCTCACCACGCGCGGCGTGCTGGTCGTCGGGCCGAACAGCACGTTCCTGCGCTACATCGGCCAGGTGCTGCCGTCGCTCGGCGAGACCGGCGTGCTGCTGGCCACCATCGGGCAGCTCTACCCGGGCCTGGACGCCGACGGCGCCGAACCCCGCGAGACCACCGAGGTCAAGGGCCGGCTGGTGATGGCCGACGTGCTCGCCAACGCCGTCCGCGACCGCCAGCGCGTGCCCGAGCCGGTGCTGGAGATCGAGTACGAGCACGACGTGCTGCGCCTGGACCGCAAGACGTGCGCCGACGCGCGCACCCGTGCCCGCCGTTCGCGCCGCCCGCACAACCCGGCGCGGCGCCTGTTCGTCTCCGACGTCCTCGACGCGCTGACCCGGCAGGCCGCGCGGAAGCTGGGGGACGACCTGCTCGACGGGCAGGACCTCCAGGACATCCGGGCCGAGCTGGCGGCCGACGAGAACGTCGCCGCGGCGCTGGATGCGCTGTGGCCCGTGCTGACCCCGGAAGGCGTCCTCGACGACCTGTTCGCCGACCGCGAACGCTTGGACAGCGCGGCCCGGAAACTGCTGTCGCCCGAGGATCGCGCCCTGCTGGAAAGCGGACGGGACGCGCGCTGGACGCCCGCCGACGTGCCGCTGCTCGACGAGCTGGCCGAGCTGATCGGCGTCGACGACACCGAAGCCCGCGTCGAGCGCAAACGCCGTGAGCGCGAGGACCGCGCGTACGCCGAGGGCGTGCTCGACATCCTCGAGCAGGACGAGGAGATCATCGACGAGGAGCTGCTGCGCGTCTCCGACGTCCTCGACGCCGAGCTGTTCGCCGAGCGCCAGGTCGCGCGCAGCGAGCTGACCGCGGCCCAGCGGGCGGCGCAGGACCGGACCTGGACGTTCGGGCACGTGATCGTCGACGAGGCCCAGGAGCTCTCGGCGATGGACTGGCGGCTGCTCATGCGCCGCTCACCGAACCGCTCGATGACGCTGGTCGGCGACGTCGCCCAGACCGGCGCGGCGGGCGGGGCGCGGTCGTGGGGCGAGGTGCTCTCGCCGTACGTCGCGGACCGGTGGCGGCTGGAAGAGCTGACCGTGAACTACCGGACGCCCGCCGAGATCATGGCCGTGGCCGCGCGGGTCCTCGCGGAGGTGTCCCCGGAGCTGGCGGCGCCGTCTTCGGTGCGGGAGACCGGGGTGCCGCCGTGGTCGGCGCGCCCGGCATCGCTCGCCGCGGAGCTGCCCGGGCTGGTTTCGCGCGAGTTGTCCGAAGTGGACGGTGGCACGGTGGCGGTGCTGGTGCCGCCGTCCCGGCTCGAGGCGGTTTCGGAGCTGCTCGGGGCGTCGGACGAGCGGCTGAGCGTGCTGACGGTCGAGCGGTCGAAGGGCCTGGAGTTCGACTCGGTGGTGCTGGTGGCGCCGGACGAGGTCGTCGCGGGCTCGCCGCGCGGGCTCAACGACCTGTACGTGGCCCTGACGCGCGCGACCCGGCGGCTCGGCGTGGTCCGGACCGGTGACGAGGTACCGGCACTCTCCGTGCTTGGCTAGGGTGCCTCGCATGCAGAAGATCGGGAAGTTCGTGGTCGTCGCCGCGGCGGCGCTGTCGCTGGCCGCGTGCGGCCAGGACGCCAAGACCGAAACGGCGGCCCCGGCGGGCCCGGCCGTCCCCTCGTCCAACGCCGCCCCGGCGACCCAGAGCAAGGGCCGCGAGTGCGCCGCCGAGGACATCAAGACGACGGGGAAGTTCGGCGAAAAGCCCGAGATCACCGTCCCGGACGACTGCGACCCGCCGAAGAAGCTGATCACGAAGGACCTGTCCGAGGGCACCGGTCCGGCGGCCGCGGCCGGGCAGAAGCTGAAGATGAACTACCTGCTCGTGACGTGGTCGGACAAGAAGGTCCTGGACAACTCCTACGACCGCGGCGAGACGTTCGACCTGAACCTGGGCGCGGGCGAGGTCATCCCGGGCTGGGACCAGGGCCTCACCGGCATCAAGCAGGGCGGCCGCCGCCTGCTGATCATCCCGCCCGACCTCGCGTACCGCGAGGGCGGCCGGGGGATCAAGCCGAACGAGACCCTGGTCTTCGTCACCGACGCCGTCTCGGTCCCCGGCAACCAGGGCTGACCGTAGCTTTCACGTGAAAGCTACGGTCAGGGGATGAGCAGGAGCTTGCCGGTCGTGCGCCGGGCCTGGAGGTCTTCGTGGGCCCGGCGGGCGTCGGCCAGCGGGTACTTGCCCCCGATGCGGACGGTCAGCTCACCCGCGAGGATCGCGTCGAACAGCTCCTTCGACCGCCAGTCGATCTCCTCGCGCGTGCGCGTGTAGTGCACCGACGTCGGGCGGGTCAGGTACAGCGACCCGCCCGCGTTGAGGCGCTGCGGGTCCAGCGGCGGGACCGGGCCGCTCGAGGCGCCGAACAGCGCCAGCAGGCCGCGGACCTTGAGGCTGGCGAGGCTGCCGTCGACGGTGTCCTTGCCCACGCCGTCGTAGACGACGTCGACGCCCTCGCCGCCGGTCAGCTCGCGGGTGAGCTTGGCGAAGTCGTCGCGGTCGTAGCGGATCACCTCGTCGGCGCCGGCTTCGCGGGCGAGCTTCTCCTTCTCCTCGGTCGACACCGTGCCGATGACCCGGGCCCCGCGCGCCTTCGCCAGCTGGACCAGCAGCAGCCCGACGCCGCCGGCGGCCGCGTGCACCAGCACGTCGTGGCCCGGCTTGACCTCGAAGGTCGAGGCGACCAGGTAGTGCGCGGTGATGCCCTGCAGCATCGTCGCGGCGGCGGTCTCGAGGGAGACGCCCTCGGGTACCCGGACGGCCACCGACGCCGGGACGAGCTTGCGGGCCGCGTAGCTGCCGATCGAGCCCTGCCACGCGACGCGGTCGCCGGGCGCGAAGCCGGTGCCATCGCCGGCTTCGACGACCGTCCCGGCGCCTTCGAGGCCGAGCACGAAGGGCAGCTCCATCGGGTAGATGCCCTGGCGCTGGTAGGTGTCGATGTAGTTCACGCCGGCCGCGGCGACGTCGACCAGCAGCTCGCCGGCCCCCGGGCCCGCGACGTCCACTTCGGCCGGTTCGAGCACTTCCGGGCCGCCGGTCTTCGTCACCTGCACTGCGGTGGGCATGGGTCCTCCTCGGGTCGGGTTCTCCCGGTGCAACTATGGCCGACGCCACGCTGTTCCGCGTTCCGGCGGGTTCTTCGTTATGGTTCGGAACGTGGCTGAAGAGACTGTTCCGCCGACCAGCGCGCAGCTGGGTGCGGCCCGCAAGTTCGTGAAGGCGCACGGCAAGCCGTCCCGCGCGGTGGTGGAGAACATCGGCCGGGCGGGCGCCCGCGTCGTGCTCGTCGGCGCCGACGGCGCGCTCGGCGACGTCGTAGTGCCCACCATCGCAACCGGCGAGGCACTGGTCGAGGCCGTCGAGGACCTCGCACCGGCCACGTGGGACGCGGAGACGGTGCAGGCCACGAAGATCGGCCCGGAGCACCGCCGCAAGATGGCGGGCAGGTGAGCCCCACCGCGGTCCTGGTCAGCTGTTCGGAGCTGCCGGAAGGCGACGGCGACGACGACGCTGTCGTGCCCGCGCTGGCGTCACTGGGCTTCTCGGTGTCGTGGGCACCGTGGGACTCGTCGTTCGACTTCGCCGCGGCGGACGCGGTCGTCCTGCGCGCGACCTGGGACTACGCCGCCCGCCGCCCGGAGTTCCTCGACTGGTGCGAATCGGTCCCGTCGCTGCTGAACTCCGCCGACGTCGTCCGGTGGAACACGGACAAGACGTACCTGACCGAGCTGCTCGACGCGGGTCTGGCCGTGGTGCCGACCGCACTGGCCGCGCCCGGCGACGACGCCCGCTTCCCCGCCACGGACTTCGTGGTGAAGCCGTCGGTGGGCGCGGGCTCGCGCGGCGCGGCCCGCTTCACCGCCGGGGCCGACGCTTCCGCGCACGTGGCCGCGCTGCACGCCGAGGGCCACACGGCGCTGATCCAGCCGTACCAGTCCAGTGTGGACACTTCGGGCGAGCTGGCGCTGGTCTACCTGGGCGGGATCTACTCGCACGCCTTCTCGAAGGGCGCGATGCTGGGGTCCACAATGGACGCCTCCGGCCTGTACCTGACGGAGAAGCTGGCACCGGCTTCGCCGCCCGCGGAAGCGCTGGCACTGGCCGAAGACGTCCTCGACGCGGCTTCGGCGCTGCTGGGGATCCTGCGGGCCGAGCTGCTGTACGCCCGGGTGGACCTGGTGCGCGGGGCGGACGGGAAGCCACTGCTGCTGGAGCTGGAGCTGACGGAGCCGTCGTTGG
This sequence comes from Amycolatopsis eburnea, assembly GCF_003937945.1. Classification (GTDB taxonomy): domain Bacteria; phylum Actinomycetota; class Actinomycetes; order Mycobacteriales; family Pseudonocardiaceae; genus Amycolatopsis; species Amycolatopsis eburnea. Next base: position 367,646 of record NZ_RSEC01000046.1, on the reverse strand, counting down.
GCTTCCGCCAGACGGACCCGAGCGCGGCGCTGCGTTTCGCGTCCGCGGTGCGGCAGCAGCTGGCGTAGTCACTCGGCGGCTCGCTGCACAGCGGCGAGCGCCAGCGCGACGACCGCGCCGATCGTGGTCACCGCCATCGAGCCGGTGATCAAATAGAGCCCGCCGATTCCGGTGAGGCCGGCTTTGATCAATTTCCGCAGTCTCCGGGAATCGTCCCGGTCGCGTTCCCCATTGCCCACCGTACTACCCCTCTCTATGGTGTACTAGTACGCTCCTTTCAGGGTGCCGCGCGGGGGCTGCGATCGGAAATGATCTTTGGTGGTGCGGAGGTGTTTCTGCTTGCCGGACTTTTCTGCCGATTGTCGATCTTTGCCGGGGCTTCCCGAAAAGGCGGCGCTGGGATCGCTGGCCCGGCGCCGCGACGATGACCTGCTCGGAGCCCTCAGGCGTGCGGCCGAGCCGTCGTCGAACGGCTCCGCGAACGTGCTCGGCTGCCTCGTCGCCCCGACCGCTTCGCTACCGTCGGCCAGTCCGGAAACGCGTGCATTCGCGGTCTGGGGACTCGTCGTCGACGAAATCGGCAAAGTGGGCTCGGTGGTGGAACCGCGGGAGCATTTCGTCCTGCTCGCGGCGTTCCGGCTGCCGCCCGTTCCCGACAGCGGCTGGGCGCCGACCCTCGGTGAACGGTTCGGGCAGCTGGCCGAGGTGCGCGGTCTTTTCGGGGCCCGCAAACCGCTGTCGAACACGCCGATGAACAAAGCCTGGGCCGGCGCGCTGGAAATGCTCGCCGCCGCCGTGGCAGGCCGGCTCGGGCACCTCGAAGGCGAAGACTGGCTGCCCTACGTGGAGATCGGGCGGTCGGCCATGACGGGAACACCGCCCGGCGGCGGGAGCCCGGAGGAGTTCCGTGCCCCGTCCGAGGGCGCGCAGCCGGTGTTCGTGGAGCGGATGCTGGTCACCGTCGTCATGCACCGGCGGACGGCGCTGCGCCGCATCACCGAACGGGACATCGTCGCCCGCAAGGACGGTCTCGACGGCTACGACGTCCAAGCGGGGACCGGGTGGTCCGGGAACCTCACCGAGCTGCCGGTGGTCGCCCTGTGGAACTGCCGCCTGGTCGCGGTGCCCGGCGAGGACCCGGGCGACCCCGTGCTGGCCCGGCTGCGGTTCCGGCGGAAGCTGCGGCTGGGCGAGCGCTACGCGTTCGTTTCCGAGGCACTGGACTGGAAACTCGACGAAGTGCGGCGGTGGATCAGCGTCGAGGTCGACCACCACGGGGTCGCGCCGGGCGGGCTGACGATCCGGGTCAAGTTCGACGAGGCCTGCTTGCCGGCTGCCTGCTGGTGGTACGCGGAGCAGCTCGAGGTGGAACGGCTGCGGCGGCCGGCGCCGGGTGATCCGCGCCTGCTCGACGTCGGCGACGGGTTCGTGCAGCACACCTTCGAGGGGAGCTGCCAGCCGAGGGAGGAGTACGGGATCGCGTTCCGCTGGCCGCAGCGGTGAAAACGAAGCCACATCACGCCAACGTGGCTTCATTCCCTTCCCTGGAGAGCGCTGACCTCAGTTGCCGGTGTTGCCGCCGCCTTCGCCGCCGCCACCGGCGTGGTCGTGGTGCACCACGCGCTCTCTCCCTCTGTGTACTTGTTCGGATGCGCGGATCACTGTCCGCGAGAGAAGGTTACCGTGGGTGAACTCAGGCCCGTTTGGCGGCCAGCCGGTCCGCCCTCGGCCACCGCACGTCCGTCGCCCAGCCCAGCTGCTCGAACGTCCGGATCACCCGCGCCGAAATGTCCACCTGCCCCCGCAGCACCCCGTGCCGCGCGCACGTCGGGTCCGCGTGGTGGGAGTTGTGCCAGGACTCGCCCATCGACAGCACCGCCAGCGGCCAGAAGTTCGCCGCCTTGTCGCGGCTGGCGAACGGCCGCTCGCCGATCAGGTGGCACACCGAATTGACCGACCACGAAACGTGGTGCAGGAACGCGATGCGCACCAGCCCGGCCCAGAAGAACGCCGTCACGACGCCCCACCACGACCAGCTGATCAGGCCGCCCAGCACCGCCGGCAGCGCCAGGCTGAGGGTGATCCACAGCCAGAAGTAGCGGTTCACCCAGCGCAGGTCGTCGTCCGCGACGAGGTCCGGGGCGAAGCGGTCCGCGTTGGTGACCTCGCGGCCGAACATCCAGCCCATGTGCGCGTGCCAGAAGCCGCGCAGCAGCGCCGCCGGTGAGGTGCCGAACAGCCAGGGGGAGTGCGGGTCGCCCTCGCGGTCGGCGAACGCGTGGTGGCGGCGGTGGCTGGCCACCCAGAAGATCACCGAACCCTGGACCGCCATACTGCCCGCGATGGCCAGCGCCACCCGCAGCGGGCGCGGGGCCTTGAACGCGCCGTGGGTGAAGTAGCGGTGGTAGCCGACCGTCACGCCCAGCGTCGCGAAGACGTAGAACACCGCGGCGAGGATCAGGTCGAGCCAGGTCATGCCCCAGCCCCAGACCAGCGGGATCGCGATGAGCAGCGCCGCGAACGGCACGAGGAGGAACGTCTTGAGCACGATCATCTCGCCCGTGCCGCGGCGGTGGGAGATCAGCGGCTTGGGGGCGGCGCGCGAGGTCATGGCGCGAACAGTAACCGACGGGCGAAACGGGCACCCCGACGCGGAGTTACCAGTGCGTTGCGGTCAGGCGGCCGCGAGTTCGCGCGGCGCGGGCTCCAGCGAGACCACCGGGCCGCGGTCGCGGCTGCCGGTCCACAGGGTCGCCGTCGCGATGATGACCGCCATCGCGCCGAGCACGTGGAAGGACACCATGGCCTCCGGCACGCCCAGCGCGTACTGCAGCGAACCGAGACCGCCCTGCGCCAGCGCGATCACCCAGACCGCCGTGTAGCGCTGCCACAGGCTCTTCGGCGCGCCGACGCGCATCAGCTGGAGGCCGAACACCGCGAGCAGCAGCAGGTAGAGCACCAGGAGCCCGCCGTGGACCTGGGCGAGCGCTTCGACCGGGGCGTTCAGGCGGTGGGTGTTGAGGTCGCCGCTGTGCGGGCCGGCGCCGGTGACCGTGGTGCCCGCCGCGAGGACGAGCCACATCACCGCGGCCAGCGCGACCAGGATGCCCCGGCCGGCGGCGGGGACCAGCGGCTTCGCGGGCTCGTCGCCTTCGCGGAACGCGCGCAGCAGCAGGACGGCGAGCCAGACGAGCGGGGTCGTGGCGAGGAAGTGGATCGCGACCGTCCACCACTCCAGCTTCGCGAGCACGGTGAGCCCGCCGACGACGGCCTGCAGCACGACGCCGCCGGGCATCGTCCAGGCCAGCTTCACCAGGCGGGTGCGGCCCGGGTGGTCGATCTGCACGCGCCACGCGGTGACGACGGCGACCGCGGCCACGGCGATGACGACGCCGGTCAGCATCCGGTTGCCGAACTCGATCCACTGGTTGAGTGCGTCGATCCCGGAGTCGTGCTTCGGCACGAGGCTGCCGGCCACGCACTGCGGCCAGGTCGGGCAGCCGAGCCCGGACCCGGTGACGCGCACGATGGAGCCGGTGACGCCGATCAGCGCCTGCGCGAGGACCGCGGCGATCCCGACGGCCCGCTGCACGGCGGCGGACGGAAACGGCAGGCGGGCGACGAGGCTGGTGAACGGCACCCATCGATGGTAGAGCGCCCGGGAAACGCGCTTCCGGCAGGTCCGGGCGCCCAGAACGGTGGCGCGGCCACAAGGGACCTAGGTCACGCGAAGACCGGGACGGAGCGCCCCAAGGCCACATTGGTTGCGTCTCGCGCACCGAAGGCCGCCTTGGGTGCGTCTGACGCACCGAAGGCCACCTTGGGGCGCTGGGGACTCAGGTGAGTTTCGTGGTCCGCGAAGCCAGCGCGCCCGCCAGGACCGCCCACACCGCCAGTACCGCCATCGGTCCCGGCGCGAACGCCCCGTCCACCAGCGCCGCTCGCATGCCCTCCGCCAGCGCGCCCGACGGCAGCAGCTCGACGACGAAAGCCAGCCCCGCGGGCAACGACGACGGCGCCAGCAGGATCCCGCCCGCCAGCAGCAGCATGAACCACACCACGTTCGCCAGCGCCAGCACGGCTTCCGCGCGCAACGCGCCACCCAGCAGCACGCCCAGCGCGCCGAACGCCAGCGTCCCCAAGACAAGCAGAACCAGAGCCGACACCAGCCCGGAAGCCGAAGGCGACCAGCCCAGGAACGCCGCCACCACGCCGATGATCACCGACTGCAGCGCGACCACCACCAGCGCCGCCACCACGCGCCCGGCCACCAGGAGCCAGCGCGGCAACGCCGTCGCCGACAACCGCTTCAGCACGCCGTACCGCCGGTCGAAGCCCAGTGCGATCGCCTGGCCGGTGAACGCCGAGGACATCACCGCCAGCGCCAGGATCCTGGGCGTGATCCAGTCCACTTTGGACGTCGAGCCCAGCGACGACGCAGGCAGGATGTCCAGCAGCGACAACCCGATGAGCAGGGCCAGCGGGATGAGCAGCGTGAGCAGGACCTGCTCGCCGTGGCGCAGCGTCAGGCTCGCTTCGACCCGCGCGTGGGTGCGCAGCATCCGGCCCAGCGACCCGCGGCCGGGGGCCGGGGTGAAGGTGCCCGGTTCGAAAACCGTCATGCCCGCAGCTCCCGTCCGGTCAGCTCCAGGAAGACTTCTTCGAGCGTCCGCTTGCCGACCTGCAGCTCCTCCGGCAGCACGCCCTGCTGGGCGCACCACGCCGTGACCGTCGAGACCACCTGCGGGTCGACCGAGCCGACCACCACGTACGTCCCGGGCGCCGACTCGCGCACCGCGTACCCCTCCGGCAGCGCCGCCGTCAGCAGCGCCGTGTCGAGCCGCGTGCGGGCCTTGAACCGCAACCCCGCCGCGCCGGTCTCGTCCGTCGTCAGCGATTGGGGCGCGCCCGAAACGACGACCTTGCCGTGGTCGACGATCACCACCGTGTCGGCCAGCGCCTCCGCCTCTTCCATCAGGTGCGTGGTCAGCAGCACCGAGACGCCGTCGCGGCGCAACGCCGCCAGCAGGTCCCAGACCAGGCGGCGGGCCTGGGGGTCCATGCCCGCCGTCGGCTCGTCGAGGAACACCAGCTCCGGGCGCCCGACCAGGGCGCACGCCAGTGACAGCCGCTGCTGCTGGCCGCCGGAAAGGCGCTTGAACGGCGTGCGGCGCACCGACGCCAGCCCGAGGGTGTCCAGGAGCCAGGCCGGGTCCAGCGGGGACGCCGCGCAGGACGCCACCAGGCGGAGCATCTCGTCGGCGCGGACGCCGGGGTACGCGCCGCCGCCCTGGGGCATGATGCCGACGCGGGGGCGCAGGGCCGCCGACTCGCGGACCGGGTCGAGGCCGAGGACGCGCACCGTGCCCGCGTCAGGCTTGAGGAAGCCTTCGCAGAGCTCGACGGTGGTGGTCTTGCCGGCCCCGTTCGGGCCGAGCAGGGCCAGCACGCTGCCGCGCTCCATCCGCAGGTCGAGACCGTCGACCGCGCGGGTGGAGCCGTAGCTTTTGACCAGCCCGGTGATCTCGACGGCGGGGGCACTCACATCGGGTCACGATACGGGCTCGGCCCGCGCGGGCACCCGCGGGGACGGCCTGGACAGCAGCACGGGCGCCAGCCGCCGGACGATCAGCAGCCCGCCGCCGCACACCACGATCGCCGCGACGTAGGCGAACGGCAGCACGTACGGGCGGCCGTCGAACGTGCTGCCGGTGGGCGGCAGCAGGAACGGCAGGGCCGCCGACAGCACCGCCGCGGCCACCCGGAAGCGGGACGTCCCGGCCGCCGCGGCGAGCGGGATCACCGCCCACAGCACGTACCAGGGCTGCAGGTTGATCTGCAGGATCATCACCGCGCCCAGGGAGACGCCCAGCCCGATGATCGGCCGGTAGCGCCACTTGAAGCTGTCCCAGAGGAACTTGAACGTGATGGCGACGGCGACGAGGTAGCCGAGCGCGCCGAGGATCGGTACCAGGCCGTTCGTGTGGTTGCCGAGCCCGAGCGCGATGCCCAGGACGCCGGAGAGGTTGGCCAGCTCGGCGGTGGGGGAGATCCACGACCGGACCAGCCCGGGGGTGTTGAACGTCGCCCCGAACCAGCCGAAGCCGAGCCCGGTGCCGAAGCAGACGGCGACCAGCACGACGCCGAACCACGCCGCCATCGGCGCGCCCGCCAGGAAGAGGTCCTTGAGCCTGCCGTGCCAGCGCCGCGCGACCATCACGGCGAAGAACGGCAGCGCGAACACCGCGGGCAGCTTCACCGCGACGCCGAGCGTGATGATCGCCACGCCCAGCCCGATGTAGAGCAGTTCGCCCCGCGCCAGCGGCGGGGGCGTGTCGCCCTTCACCCGGATCGGCAGCCGCCGGATGCCCACCTCCAGCCCGGCGAGCATCAGGCCGACGGCGAGCGCGTCGTTGTGGGCGCCGGCGACGAAGTGGAAGATCAGCAGCGGGTTCAGCGCGCCGAGCCACAGCGCGGTCGCGGGCTGGACGCCGAACCGGCGCGCCAGCCGCGGCAGCGCCCAGACGATGAGGACGACGCCGGCCAGCGCGAGCACGCGCTGCAGCAGCACGCCGACCGCGATGCTGTTGCCCGCCAGGGGCGCCAGCCAGCCGCCGAGGCGCAGCACCAGCGGCCCGTACGGCGCCGGCGTCTCGCGCCACATGTTCGACACGCCCGCGGTGTACGGGTCGGCGACGCCGAGCGCCTGCGCCGGGCCGAGCACGTACGGGTCCATGCCGCGGTGCACGATCTCGCTCTGCGCGAGGTAGCTGTAGACGTCGCGGGAGAACAGCGGCGGGATCACCAGCAGCGGCAGCACCCACAGCGCGATGGTGCGGGCGAGCTGGCCCTGCGACGCGAGCCGCTCGCGGCTGGGCTGGGCGAACCGGCCGAGCATCAGCCAGCTCAGCACCAGGATGCCCATCCCGGAGATGGCGATGGCCAGCGACACCGTCGGGATGCGGGTGAACAGCCGCAGCACCGGGATCTCCTGCACCGGGTTGATCACCGGGGCGGCGCCGGCGCCGAGCGAGCCGAGGGCGAGGAAGAGCGACCCGACCGTGCCGAACCGGCGCACGACGTTCAGCCCGCGCCGCTCGTCGGCTTCGAGGGGGAGCGGTTCGAGGGGGCGGACGGGCGAAAGCGTCACCGGGTGTGCGCCCTCCGTCGCGATCACCGCCGCCTGCTGGTCCTGCTCACCCACTGCCACGGGTGCAGGGTATCGGTCCGCCCCGGAGTGAGTCGGATCACTGCCGGACACCCCGCCTTTGCCGACCGCGGGGAAATAAGACACACTTGTGTTGTGAAAAAGACGGAGGCGGGTGACCAGGCGGGCGGCGACATGCCGCGTGCCCCGCACCCGCACGTCCCGTCGCAGGTCAGCGCCGACGGCAAGACCCGGCAAGAGGTCGCCCGGCTGCTGCTGGAACAGGGTCCCATGACCGCCGCCGTGGTCGCCGAGCAGCTCGGCATCAGCCCGACGGCCGTCCGCCGGCACCTCGACGCCCTGCTCGCCGACGGCGAGGCCGAGACGAGGGACGCGCCGCGCCGCGGACCCCGGGGCCGGGGCCGTCCGGCGAAGCTGTTCCTCCTCACCGAGCCCGGCCGCGCCCGGTTCGGCCACGCCTACGACGACCTCGCCGTCTCCGCCATCCGCTTCCTCGCCGAGCACGCCGGTGAAGACGCCGTACGCGCCTTCGCCGAGCAGCGCGTCGAGAAGCTGGTCGGCCCGCACCGCCCGGCGATCACCGGTTCGAGTGATCCGGCGGCGCGCGCGGAGGCCTTGGCGACCGCCCTGAGCAGGGAGGGCTACGCTGCGTCGACCCGTCAGGTCGGCGCACCGGCCCCTGGCCAGAACGTGGGGGCGCAGCTCTGCCAGCACCACTGTCCGGTCGCCCACGTCGCCGCGGAGTTCCCGCAGCTGTGCGAGGCCGAGACGGAGGCGTTCGCGCGGCTGCTGGGCACCCACGTCCAGCGGCTGGCGACCATCGCGCGCGGTGATTCCGCGTGCACCACACACGTGCCCGTCACGACGGGTAACCCGGCCCATCCCGAGCCGGGAAGCACGGTGCCCACTGGGCGCGAAGCACGGATCCCGAATGGAGGGAAACCCGCATGACTGCCGCTGCCGAGCAGCGCACTCCCACCACCGCGCCACTGAGCCAGGAAGAGACCATCGAGTCCCTTGGCAAGTACGCGTTCGGCTGGGCCGACTCCGACGAAGCGGGCGCCAGCGCCCGTCGCGGGCTGAACGAGGACGTCGTCACCGACATCTCCGCGAAGAAGTCCGAGCCGGAGTGGATGCGCGAAGCGCGACTCAAGGCGCTCAAGCTCTTCGAGAAGAAGCCCATGCCCAACTGGGGCGCGGACCTCTCCGGGATCGACTTCGAGAACATCAAGTACTTCGTGCGGTCCACGGAGAAGCAGGCCACCTCCTGGGAGGACCTGCCCGAGGACATCAAGAACACGTACGACAAGCTCGGCATCCCCGAGGCGGAGAAGCAGCGCCTCGTCGCCGGTGTCGCCGCGCAGTACGAGTCCGAGGTCGTCTACCACCAGATCCGCGAGGACCTGGAGGAGCAGGGCGTCCTGTTCCTGGACACCGACTCCGCGCTCAAGGAGCACCCGGAGCTGTTCCAGGAGTACTTCGGCTCGGTCATCCCGGCCGGCGACAACAAGTTCTCCGCGCTGAACACGGCGGTGTGGTCCGGCGGCTCGTTCATCTACGTGCCGAAGGGCGTGCACGTCGAGATCCCGCTGCAGGCCTACTTCCGGATCAACACCGAGAACATGGGCCAGTTCGAGCGCACCCTGATCATCGTCGACGAAGACGCCTACGTGCACTACGTCGAGGGCTGCACGGCGCCGATCTACCAGTCCGACTCGCTGCACTCGGCGGTCGTGGAGATCATCGTCAAGAAGGGCGCCCGCTGCCGGTACACGACCATCCAGAACTGGTCGAACAACGTCTACAACCTGGTCACCAAGCGCGCCAAGTGCGAAGCCGGCGCGACCATGGAATGGATCGACGGCAACATCGGTTCCAAGGTGACGATGAAGTACCCGTCGGTGTTCCTCATGGGCGAGCACGCCAAGGGCGAGGTCCTGTCGGTCGCGTTCGCGGGCGAGGGCCAGCACCAGGACGCGGGCGCCAAGATGGAGCACCTCGCGCCGTACACCTCCTCGACCATCGTGTCGAAGTCGGTGGCGCGCGGCGGCGGCCGGACGTCCTACCGCGGCCTGGTCAAGGTCGCGAAGCGGGCGCACCACTCGCGCTCCAGCGTGGTCTGCGACGCGCTGCTGGTCGACACCATCTCGCGGTCGGACACGTACCCGTACGTGGACATCCGCAACGACGAGGTGTCCATGGGCCACGAGGCCACGGTGTCCAAGGTCAGCGAGGACCAGCTGTTCTACCTGATGTCGCGCGGTCTCGACGAGGCCGAGGCGATGGCGATGATCGTGCGCGGCTTCGTGGAGCCGATCGCCCGTGAGCTGCCGATGGAGTACGCGCTCGAGCTGAACCGCCTGATCGAGCTCCAGATGGAAGGGTCCGTCGGCTAGTCATGTCGGTTACCGAGAACAACGTTTCCGAGGCTCTTCGCGAGGGGGCGGTCATTCCGGCCGCCTCCCGCGCGGAGCGCTTCACCTCCTACGACGTCGAGGCCTTCGAGGTCCCGGGCGGTCGTGAGGAGAACTGGCGCTTCACGCCGATGAAGCGCCTTCGCGGCCTGCACAACGGCACCGCCGCCGCCACCGGGGAGATCACCCTCGACGCCGACGCGGCGGACGAGCTGAAGATCGAGACCGTCGGCCGCGACGACGCGCGCCTCGGCGAGGCCGGCGTCCCGAGCGACCGGATCGCCGCGCAGGCGTACTCGGCGTTCACCAAGGCCACCGTCGTGACGGTGCCCAAGGAGACGAAGGCGTCGAAGCCGTCCGTGCTGCGGATCCACGGCCCGGGCGAGGGCGAGGTCGCCTACGGGCACCTGCAGGTCCGCGCCGAGGCGTTCGCCGAGGCCGTCATCGTGCTCGACCACGTCGGCTCCGGCACCTACGCCGACAACGTCGAGTTCGTCATCGGCGACGGCGCCAAGGTCACCGTGGTCAGCGTCCAGGACTGGGCCGACGACGCCGTGCACGTCTCCGAGCAGCACCTGAAGCTCGGCCGCGACGCCGCGCTGCGGCACACCGTGATCACCCTCGGCGGCGACCTCGTCCGGATCTCGCCCACCGCGACCTTCGCGGACAAGGGCGGCGACGTCGAGATGCTCGGCGTCTACTTCGCGGACAAGGGCCAGCACCAGGAGCACCGCCTCTTCGTCGACCACGCGGTCCCGAACTGCAAGTCGCGCGTGATGTACAAGGGCGCGCTGCAGGGCGACGACGCGCACGCGGTCTGGATCGGCGACGTCCTGATCCGGGCCGCGGCCGAGGCCACCGACACCTACGAGCTCAACCGCAACCTGGTGCTCACGCCCGGGGCGCGCGCGGACTCGGTGCCGAACCTCGAGATCGAGACCGGCGAGATCGAAGGCGCCGGCCACGCGAGCGCGACGGGAAGGTTCGACGACGAGCAGTTGTTCTACCTCCAGTCGCGCGGGATCGCCGAAGAGGCCGCGCGGCGCCTGGTCGTGCGCGGGTTCTTCCACGAGATCCTGGTGAAGATCGACGTCCCCGAGGTGCGCGAGCGCCTCGAAGCCGCGATCGAAGCCGAACTCGAAGCCGTTGGCGCCTGACCGCCCTCTCTGACTTAGGAAACGAAGAAATGGCTACCCTGGAAATCAAGGACCTCCACGCCTCGGTCACGACCGACGAAGGCGCCAAGGAGATCCTCAAGGGCGTCAACCTGACCATCAAGTCGGGCGAGACGCACGCGATCATGGGCCCGAACGGCTCGGGCAAGTCCACGCTGTCCTACGCGATCGCCGGGCACCCGAAGTACGAAGTCACCTCGGGTGAGGTGCTCCTCGACGGCGAGAACGTCCTCGAGATGAGCGTCGACGAGCGCGCCCGCGCGGGCCTGTTCCTCGCGATGCAGTACCCGGTCGAGGTGCCGGGCGTGTCCATGTCCAACTTCCTCCGCACCGCGGCCACCGCGGTCCGTGGCGAGGCCCCCAAGCTGCGCCACTGGGTCAAGGAGGTCAAGGAGGAGATGGGCAAGCTCGAGATCTCGCAGGAGTTCGCCGAGCGCTCGGTCAACGAGGGCTTCTCCGGCGGCGAGAAGAAGCGCCACGAGATCCTGCAGCTGGCGCTGCTCAAGCCGAAGTTCGCCATCCTCGACGAGACCGACTCCGGGCTGGACGTCGACGCCCTGCGCGTCGTCTCCGAGGGTGTCAACGCGTACAAGGCTTCGAGCGAGGTCGGCGTCATGCTGATCACGCACTACACCCGGATCCTCCGCCACATCACGCCGGACTTCGTGCACGTCTTCGCCGGCGGCAAGATCGTCGAGTCGGGCGGCAAGGAGCTCGCCGACGAGCTGGAGGAGAACGGTTACGTCAAGTACGTGGGCAAGTCCGAGCCCGCGTCCGTCTGACGTTCCCCCGTACACCGAGAAAGAGAGGAGTCGGCCCGATGACCACCACCTCGGCCAGCTCTTTGCCACTCGACGTGGCGGCCCTGAGGGCCGACTTCCCCATCCTGTCGCGCACCGTCCGCGACGGGAAACCCTTGGTGTACCTGGACTCCGGAGCGACCTCGCAACGTCCGCAGGCGGTGTTCGACGCCGAACGCGACTACGTCTTCACGTCGAACTCCGCCGTGCACCGCGGCGCGCACCAGCTGTCCGAAGAAGCGACCGACGCCTACGAGTCGGCCCGGGCGAAGATCGCCGAGTTCGTCGGCGCCGACCCCGAGGAGCTGGTGTTCACCAAGAACGCCACCGAGGGCATCAACCTGGTCGCCTACTCGTTCGGCAACGCCGCCACCGCCGGTCCCGAGGCCTCGCGGTTCGTGGTCGGCCCGGGTGACGAGATCGTCGTCACCGAGATGGAGCACCACGCGAACCTCGTGCCGTGGCAGCAGCTCTGCCAGCGCACCGGGGCGACGCTGAAGTGGTTCAAGGTGACGCCGGAGGGCCGCCTCGACCTGTCCGATGTGGACGAACTGATCACGCCGCGCACGAAGGTGGTCGCGTTCGCGCACCAGTCCAACGTGCTCGGCACGGTCAACCCGGTTTCGCTGCTGGTCGAGAAGGCTCGCGCGGTCGGCGCGTTCACCGTGCTCGACGCCTGCCAGTCGGTGCCCCACGGTTTGTATGGACACGGTGCGGTCGACTTCCACGCGCTGGGTGTCGACTTCGCGGCGTTCTCCGGGCACAAGATGCTCGGCCCGTCCGGCATCGGCGTCCTCTACGGCCGCACCGAGCTGCTGTCGGCCATGCCGCCGTTCCTGACCGGCGGGTCGATGATCGAGATGGTCCGCATGGAGGGCTCCACCTTCGCGCCGCCGCCGCAGCGGTTCGAGGCGGGCGTCCCGATGACGTCGCAGGCCATCGGCCTCGGCGCGGCCGTCGACTACCTCTCGGCCGTCGGCATGGACCGGATCGCGGCCCACGAGCACGAGCTGGCCGCGGCGGCGCTGGAAGGCATCGGCGCGATCCCGGGCGTGCGGATCGTCGGGCCGACGGACCTGGCGGACCGCGGCGCGACCGTGTCGTTCGTGATCGACGGCGTGCACCCGCACGACGCCGGCCAGGTGCTCGACAGCCTCGGCATCGCCGTGCGCGTCGGCCACCACTGCGCGTGGCCGCTGCACCGCGCGTGCAACGCGCAGGCGACCGTGCGCGCGTCGTTCTACCTGTACAACGACCTGTCCGAAGTGGACGCGCTCGTCGCGGGCATCCGCGAGGCGCAGAAGTTCTTCGGGGTGGCGCAGTGAACTTGGAGAGCATGTACCAGGAGATCATCCTGGACCACTACAAGCACCCGCACGGGCGCGGCCTGCGCGACCCGTTCGACGCCGAGTCGTTCCAGGTCAACCCGACCTGCGGCGACGAGGTGACGCTGCGGGTGAAGCTCGACGACGGGAAGGTCGCCGACGTCTCCTACGACGGCCAGGGCTGCTCGATCAGCCAGGCCTCGACGTCGGTCTTGACGGATCTGGTCGTCGGCCACACGCTTGAGGAGGCGTTCACCACCATGGACGCCTTCGTGGAACTGATGCAGGGCAAGGGAAAGATCGAGCCGGACGAGGACGTGCTGGAGGACGGGGTCGCCTTCGCGGGCGTCGCCAAGTACCCCGCCCGCGTCAAGTGCGCCCTCCTCGGCTGGATGGCTTTCAAGGACGCCGTCGCCCGGACCACCAACGGAGCTGAGAAAGCATGACCGAAGACACCGCCACCGACGCTCGCGAAGGCCGGACCGCCGCCGACCTCGACGCCGAGACCACGGCGAAGCAGGACCTCGACCTCGCCAAGATCGAGGACGTCGAGGAGGCCATGCGCGACGTCGTCGACCCCGAGCTCGGCATCAACGTCGTCGACCTCGGCCTGGTCTACGACATCCGCGTCGAGCCGGACAACACGGCGACCCTCGACATGACCCTGACGTCCGCGGCCTGCCCGCTGACCGACGTCATCGAGGACCAGACGTCGGCCGCGCTGACCAGCGGCGGGCTCGTCAAGGACTTCCGGATCAACTGGGTCTGGATGCCGCCGTGGGGCCCGGAGAAGATCACCGAGGACGGCCGCGAGCAGCTGCGCGCCCTCGGCTTCACCGTCTGATCTCGTCTGCTTCGTGAAGGCCACCTTGAGGAACTTCAAGTTCCCCAAGGTGGCCTTCACGGCTTTTCCGGGCGTGCCAGGCGAGCGCGTAGAGGACGAGTGCGGCGAGGAACCCGCTGCACGCGCCGGTGACCAGTAGGTAGGTCGCGTTGCCGGCCACGCCCGCGCGGGTCATCGGGTCGTGGTGGGCCAGGAACGGCAGTAGTTCGGCGGCCATGCCGGTGAGCGCCCCGGCGGTGAGGAAGGCCGCGACGGGCTTGCGGTGGCGAGTGCCCGGCGGGACCGGACGGGTGGGCGCGGCGCGGTACCAGTTCCGCAGCCACCAGGCGAGGACCGCGGCCCCGGCGATCGTGCTGACGAGCTGGATGAGCCGCCCGACGTCGACGCCGGTGACCAGCGGGATCCGCAGGAACGGGAAGCCGCCGCTTTCGTGGGTGAACGCGTCCCACCCGACGTGGGTGGCGGCGCCGAGCACCAGGGAGAGGGCGATCCAGCCCGGCCGTCGCCAGCTGAAGCCGCGGGGGAGCCGTTCGGCCAGCGGCCTCGGGGCCAGCGCCAGCAGCGGCTCCTTCAGGAGCAGCTGGAACACGGCCAGGATCACCAGCGCGAGAAGCGGGTCCAGCCAGAGGACCGAGGCGAGCTCGTGGGTCTTCGTCAGCCCGACCCCGGGCAGCCGCGGCACGAACCAGAAGACGTCCGGCGCGACCGACCCGGCGACGAGCGCGGACGCCACCAGCGGCCGCCTCGCCAGCGGCAGCACGGCGGCGGGATGACTCAGCGTGAACGGCACCCGGCTAGTATCCCGGGGGTGGTCCTGCGCTCGATCCTCCTGTTCCTCGCGGCGGCGATCTGCGAAATCGGCGGCGCGTGGCTGATCTGGCAGGGCATCCGCGAACACCGTGGCTGGCTCTGGATCGGCGGCGGCCTGCTCGCCCTCGGCCTGTACGGCTTCGTGGCGACGCTGCAGCCGGACGCCCACTTCGGCCGCATCCTCGCCGCGTACGGCGGCGTGTTCGTGGCGGGATCACTGGCGTGGGGGATGGTCGCGGATGGTTACCGCCCGGACCGCTACGACGTCATCGGCGCGCTGCTGTGCCTGGCCGGGGTCGCGGTGATCATGTACGCGCCGCGGACGGGGTAACGGCGCAGGTCGCGGCTCGATAGATCACCGTGACCGAACTCGCGCCGCCGAAGCGCCGTAGGATTTCCCTGGTCCTAGCGGGGTGGATCGTCGTGCTGCTCCTCGGGTTCGGGGCCGCCGGCTACGGCCTGGGCACGGACTTCCTCGACTACCGGTCCTACCGGGTGCCGGGCGTGGCGATGAGCCCCACCGTGAAGCCGGGGGATTCGGCCGTCGTGCGCGTCCGCCACGGCGAGGTGGTCCACCGTGGGGACCTGGTCGTGTTCGACCGCGGCGCGTTCGCCCACGCGGATTCCGCCGGGTCGTCGGCGCTGCGGGTCGTCGCGGTCGGCGGGGACGTCGTCGCCTGCTGCACCGACGGGCGGCTCGTGGTCGACGGCGAGCCGATCACCGAGACCTACCTCAGCCAGGACGCGTACGCGCACGATCCGCACGCCACCACGCCCTACCTCACGCGCCTGCACGAAGGGACGGTGTTCGTGCTCGGGGACGAGCGGGGCCGGGCCCGCGATTCGCGCGTCCTCGGCGTCGTCCCGCTTTCCGCGGTCACCGGGTTCGTGGTCGGTACCGGGTCCGTGCTGCACCCGTCGCCGCTGGCCCGCACGAACGCGTTCACCGACGCGGGCCTGCCGGGAACCCCGTACGCCGACGAAACCCTGACCGGGGTGCGGTGGTGGGTCCTCGGCGGTGCGGCGCTGTCCGCGGCCGGGCTCACCGGGCTGATCGTGGCCGCCGTCCGGAGCGCCGGAAGACGACGAACAGCAGCCGCAGGCCCACCAGCGCGCTGATCACGAGCAGGTTGTAGCCGAACACCTGGTGCAGCGTCAGGTCCGGCAGGATCCGGGGCCCGCCGGTGCCGGTCAGCAGGAACACCGCCATCAGCCCGGTCGCCGCGCCCACGAACGCCAGCAGGACCTCGTGGACCAGGCCCGTCACCACGTCGCGGTCGCGCTCGTCCGAGAACAGGCGGACGTTGACCGACAGCCTGCCCTCCTCCAGGGCCGCGCCGATGCGGTCGACGCGGCGGGGGAGGCGGCGCAGCACCGGGAGCAGCGCCAGCACCTCGTTGACCGCCGTGCGGCGCAGCGGCTCCGGGCGCAGGCCCGCGCCGACCTGCTCGGCGGCGAACGCGCGGGACTCGGCCATCACGTCGAAGCCGGGGTCGAGGGCGGCGAGCGTGCCCTCCACCGTCGCCAGCGCGCGGAACACCGCGGCCACCGGGGGCGGCACGCTCAGCCGGAAGTCCGCGACCACCCGGAACAGCCCGGTGAACAGGTCGATGCCGGGCGTGCGGCCGGGGCCGAAGTGGCGGGCGACCAGCGCGCCGAGGGCGCGTTCGAGCCGCTGTTCGTCGATGTCGCCGGTGCGGTCGACGATCTCCAGCAGCCCGTCGCGCAGGGCCGCCGGGTCACCGCGGTCCAGCGCCAGCACCAGGTTCTGCAGGCCGCCGCGCAGGCCGGCGTCGAGGCGGCCGACCGAGCCGAAGTCGAGCAGGCCCAGGCGGCCGCCGGGGAGCAGCATGAGGTTGCCCGGGTGCGGGTCGGCGTGGAAGACGCCGCCAATCAGCAACTGATCGAGCAGGCAGCGCAGCAACGACCGCGCGAGCCGCTTGCGGTCGGCGGGCGGCGCCGCTTCCAACGGCTTGCCCGTCAGCCGGGACATCACCAGGACGCGCTCGGTGGACAGTGCTTTGTGGACGGTCGGCAGCACGACGTCGGGGTGGGAAGTCGCGGCCACGGCGGCGATGTTGCGGGCCTCGATGGTGAAGTCGAGCTCCTCGGCGAGTGCTTCGGCGAAACCGTCGGCCAGGTCGGCGACGCCGAGCGAGCGCGCCCAGTCCGCGCGTTCCTCGAGGGCCGCGGCGACGCGCCGGACGATGTCGATGTCGCGCTCGGCCTGCTCCCGCACGCCCGGGCGCTGGACCTTCACCACGACTTCCTCGCCACCGCGCAGCTTCGCGCGGTAGACCTGCGCGACCGACGCGGCCGCGAGCGGTTCGGGGTCGAACTCGGCGAAGACGTCGTCGGGCGAGCCGCCGAGCTCGGCGGTCAGCACGGCCCACACGGCGTCGGCGCGGGCGGGCGCGACCTTGTCCTGCAGCTTCGCGAGTTCGTCGACGAACACCGGCGGCAGCAGGTCCGCGCGGGTCGAGAGCAGCTGGCCGAGCTTCACGAACGTCACGCCGCCCTCTTCCAGCGCCTGGCGCAGGGACCGGGCGAGCTTGGCGTGCCGCCCCGGGGCGAGATCGGGATCGCGGCGGCCCGCGAGGTAGCGGCCGAGCCCGTGCTTGATGGCGATCCGGCTGATCTGCGAGTACCGGCGGGCGCGCGCGATCTTGGTGCCCAGCGCGCGCACCCGGAACCCGTTCGGCAGGGCCATCTCGGCGACCAGGAGGAAGATCAGCGTCGCGAGGAAAGCGCTGCCCGCCAACGGGATCAGCAGGCCGAGCGCCGCGCCGCCGTTGTGCCGCAGGGAAACCGGGAACGCCTGGGCGATCCCGCCCGCGACGAGCCAGCCGAAGCCGGCGCCGCACAACGCCCGCACGGCGCCGATCCGGACGCCGAGCACCCGGCGCGAGGCCACCACGAGCGGCCACAGCACCAGCGCGTACAGGGGGAGGGTCAGCAGGCCCAGCAGGATGTCCACGCCGGAGAGCAGACCACGGCGGCGGGCCCGGGCGGCTCACGCGGCGGCGGGACCCGGCTCCCTCCCGCGAGGGAACTACTTTCGGCCGTGGCCACCCTTGTTCGTTGACTTCTAACCTGATCGCTCGAACCACGGTGAAGTGTTCTCTGAATCGGACGAAGGAGACACGATGGACGCACGCGTGCTCGCCCGGGTCGCGGCCCTGGCGCTGGTGGCCCCGCTGGCCCTCGGATTCGCCCCCGAAGCCTCGGCGGCCGCCGTCACGACGTTGTACTACAGCTCCTCGGGCGCGCCGGACTACCTCGCCCAGATCGACCAGGGCGCGGCCAACTGGAACGCCGCCGTCACCGACGTGAAGCTGGTCAAGCGGAACACGAGCGCGACGATCAAGTTCCACGAGATCCACAGCGGCGGCTCGTACACGAACACGAACGGCCACGGCCGCGGCGACATCTACCTCGACACCAGCCAGGTCGCCGAGGGCTACGACCCGACCCGGATCGCCGCGCACGAGCTCGGCCACAACCTCGGCCTGCCCGACCACTACAGCGGCCCGTGCACCGAGCTGATGTCCGGCCACGGCCCGGGCACGGCGTGCAAGAACGCGAACCCGGACGCGACCGAGGCCGCGAAGGTGCAGTCGTTGTGGGTGAACGGCTTCGCGGCGGCGCGGACGGAGACCCGGGTTTCGGTCCGCTAGCGCGTCCATCGCGAGGGGGAGGCGCGCGCCGCCCGGGGCTGCGAAGATCGGCCGGTGCGCGTTCTCCGCCCCCTGACGGCCAAGGCGACCTACCGCCGCTGGGTCTACCTCGTCCTCGGCGGCGCGATCAGCGTGCCCTACCTGCTGTTTTCCGCGATCGCAGTGCCGTCGGTGCTGCCGTTCGTCACGTCGATGGAGCGGGCGACCGTGATCGGCGGCGGGCTCACGCTGCTGGTGCTGGCCGGCACGGCGTTCCTGCCCGCGGTGCACGTGCTCGAATCCACCGCCGTCCGCGAGCTGCTGGACGACCCGGTGCCGGACGCCCCGGCGAAACCGCACACCCGCCGCGGCCGGCGGCAGGCCGCGGGGATGTTCGTGCTGCACGTCGTGGCCGGGTTCGTCGTCAGCTTCTTCAGCCTGCTCGCGCCGGCCGCGATCGGGTTGTCGGTGAGCGCGGTGTTCACCGGGCAGCTCGTCGAGACCACCGACGGCGCGCTGACGGTGCCGGTGGGCTGGGCGTCGGCGTGGCTGCCCGCGGTGTTCGTGCTCGGCGGGGTGCTGCTGGTGTACGCGGTCTGGGCGATCGGCGGCCTGCTGCGCCGGGCCGCGACGGGGCTGCTCGGGATGAGCGCGGCCGACCGCATCGCCCGGCTGGAACGCCGGACCGAGCAGCTCGCCGAGCGCAACCGCCTGGCCAGGGAACTGCACGACTCGGTGGGGCACGCGCTGAGCGTCGTCACGCTCCAGGCGGGCGCGGCCCGGCGGACGCTGCGCACCGACCCGGCCTTCACCGAGCGCGCGCTGGGCGCGATCGAGGACTCGGCCCGCACGGCGCTCGACGACCTCGACCACGTCCTCGGCCTGCTGCGCGAAGAGGCGGCGTCCCGCACGCCGCGCCCGGCGCTGACCGAGCTGCCGACGCTGCTGGAGACGACCCGGCTGGCGGGCACCGCCGTGACGGCCTCGATCGACGGCGACCTGGCCGCGGTGCCGGCGGTGGTGTCCCGCGAGGTGTACCGGATCCTGCAGGAATGCCTGACCAACGCGGTCCGGCACGCCGGTAGGGTCCCGGTGGCGGTGGTCGTGTCGGTCGCGGGGCAGGAGCTGGTGGCCCGGGTGACGAACCCGCTTTCGCCCGGGTCCGGCCGCGCCGGTGGCGGTCGCGGGGTGCGCGGGATGGCCGAGCGGGCGGCGGTGCTGGGCGGCGAGCTGTCGGCGGGACGGGTGGACGAGCGGTGGGAGGTCGTGGTGCGGGTGCCGTGGGGGAGCGGGCGGTGAGCGTCGGGGTGCTGCTGGTCGACGACGAGCCCCTGATCCGGGCCGGGTTACGGGCGATCGTCGACAGCGAAGCCGGCCTCTCCGTCGTCGGCGAGGCCACCGACGGCGCCGAAGTGCCCGGGCTCGTCGTCCGGCTGTGGCCCGACGTCGTCCTGATGGACGTGCGGATGCCCGCCGTGGACGGGATCGCCGCCACGACGCACCTCATGTCCACTGTGGACCCGCCGAAGGTGATCGTGGTGACCACGTTCGAGAACGACGACTACGTCTACGACGCCCTGCGCGCCGGGGCCAGCGGGTTCCTGCTCAAGCGGGCCCGGCCGGAGGAGATCGTGGCGGCGATCCGGACCGTGGTGGCGGGGGAGTCGCTGCTGTTCCCCGCGGCGATCCGCCGCCTGGCCGCGGGGCACGCGCCGAGCGGGGACGGGCTGGCGAGCGTCAACCTGACCGAGCGGGAGCGCGAAGTCCTGCGGCTGATGGCCGCCGGACTGTCCAATGTGGAGATCGCGGGGCAGTTGTACCTGGGCGTCCAGACGGTGAAGACCCACGTGGGCAACGTACTGGCGAAGCTGGGTGCCCGCGACCGGACCCAGGCCGTGATCCGGGCTTACGACTCGGGCTTCGTGATTCCGGCAGGATGAAGGCATGACCGCTCAATACGACAGCTTCGCCGAGGCCTACGCGGCCGAGAACGAGTCCAGTCTGATGAACGCCCACTACGAGCGGCCCGCCGCGCTGGCGCTGGCCGGGGACGTGGCCGGGCAGCGGGTGCTCGACGCCGGGTGCGGGTCCGGGCCGCTCTTCGCCGCGCTGCGGGAGCGGGGTGCCGTGGTTTCCGGGTTCGACCAGAGCGCCGGGATGGTCGAGCAGGCCCGGCGGCGGCTCGGGGACGATGCCGATCTGCGGGTCGCCGACCTCGCCGAACCGCTGCCCTACCCCGACGGCGAGTTCGACCTCGTCACCGCGTCGCTCGTGCTGCACTACCTGCGCGATTGGGCGCCGACGCTGGGCGAGCTGAAACGGGTGCTCAAGCCCGGAGGACGGCTGATCGCGTCGGTCAACCACCCGCTCATGGTCAACCTCACGCACCGCCAGGAAGGCCCCCGGCCCGACTACTTCGCGCACTACACCTGGACCGACGAATTCCCGCTGCACGGTCAGACCGGGCGGATGACCTTCTGGCACAAGCCGCTGCACGCGATGACCGACGCCTTCACCGCGGCGGGGTTCCGGCTCGCCGTCGTCCACGAACCCCGGCCCACGGCGGCCGCGCGTGAGCTGTTCCCGGACGACTTCCCGATCCTCGACACCTTCCCGAGCTTCCTGTTCTTCGTGCTCGAAGCCGGTTAGCCGAGGTCGTCCAGCAGGGCCTGGACGGCGGCGGCCATGGTCGCCGGGTCGCCGTCGGCCGGGTGCAGCACCAGGTCCGGGGACTCCGGGCGCTCGTACGGCGCGTCGATGCCGGTGAACCCCTTGATCTCCCCGGCGCGCGCCTTCGCGTACATCCCCTTCGGGTCGCGCGCCTCGCACACCTCCAGGGGCGTGTCCACGAAGACCTCCACGAACGGCAGGTCCGCGTGCACTTCGCGCGCGCGAGCCCGGTCCGAAGCGTACGGGCTGATCAGGGACGCGATCGCCACCACGCCCGCGTCCGCGAACAGGCGTGCCACCTCCGCGACCCGGCGCACGTTCTCGGCGCGGTCCGAAGGGCTGAACCCTAGCCCGGCGTTCAGCCCGTGGCGCAGGTTGTCGCCGTCCAGCAGGTACGCCGGGCGGCCCGCCGCGACCAGGCGGCGTTCCAGCTCGACCGCCACCGACGACTTGCCCGACGCCGACAGGCCGGTGAGCCACACCGTCGCGCCGCGGGTCGGGCGGTCCTCGCGGCGGACCGCCGCGGTGTGCCAGACGACCGGGGACGCGACCGCGCCGGTGATCATGCCCGCCGCGACCGTGTCGCCGGTGTGCTCGTCCACCAGCAGGAAGCCGCCCGTGGCGCGGTTGCGGCGGTAGGGGTCGAACAGCAGCGGCGCCCGCGTGCGCAGCCGGACGCGGCCGATGTCGTTCAGGGACAACGACTCCGCCTCGGAGCGGTGCAGCGTCGTCACGTCGAGGCGGTACTCCAGCCGCTCCACCGTGCCCCGCGTCTCGGTCGTCGTGTGGCGGACCGCGTAGGAAGCGCCGGGTGCCAGCGACGAGCGCGACGAGAACCAGCACACCAGCGCGTCGACCTCGCGGGCCGACTCCGCGCGGTTGCCCGGGCGGCACAGCATCGCGCCGCGGCCCAGGTCGAGGTCGTCGGTCAGCTCGACCGTCACCGCCTGCCCGGTGAACGCTTCCGCGAGCGGCGTCCCGCCGGGACCCCAGACCGCCCGGACGCGGGAGGTGAACCCCGACGGCAGCGCCACAACCTCGTCGCCCGGCTTGAACACCCCGCCCGCGATGGTGCCCGCGTAGCCGCGGAAGTCCGGCCGGCGGATCACGTACTGCACCGGGAACCGGGCGTCGATCAGGTTGCGGTCGGACGCGACGTGCACCTCTTCGAGCTGGTGCAGCAGCGAAGTCCCTTCGTACCACGGCATGCTCGCGCTGCGGTGGACGACGTTGTCGCCGTGCAGCGCCGAAACCGGCACGAACGTCAGGTCGGCGACGTCGAGCTTCATCGCGAACCGGCGGAACTCCTCGCGGATCTCGTCGAACCGCTCCCGGGACCAGCCGACGAGGTCCATCTTGTTCACGCACACCACGAGGTGCCCGATCCCCAGCAGTGAAGCCAAAAACGCGTGCCGCCGCGACTGCTCCAGCACGCCCTTGCGCGCGTCCACGAGGATCAGCGCCAGGTCGGCCGTCGACGCGCCGGTCACCATGTTCCGCGTGTACTGCAGGTGGCCCGGGGTGTCGGCGATGATGAACTTCCGCTTGGGCGTGGCGAAGTAGCGGTGGGCGACGTCGATGGTGATGCCCTGCTCGCGCTCGGCGCGCAGGCCGTCGGTGAGCAGCGCGAGGTCCGGGTAGTCCTCGCCGCGCTCGCGGCTGGCGCGTTCGACGGCGGCGAGCTGGTCGGTG
The DNA here is from genome assembly GCF_003937945.1 of Amycolatopsis eburnea. Lineage (GTDB taxonomy): Bacteria > Actinomycetota > Actinomycetes > Mycobacteriales > Pseudonocardiaceae > Amycolatopsis > Amycolatopsis eburnea. Next base: position 345,092 of record NZ_RSEC01000046.1, on the reverse strand, counting down.
AAGATCGCCTTCGAGTCGAACAGCAGCCGGCCGATCAACGTGGACTTCCCGTCGTCAACGCTGCCCGCCGTGGCGATCCGCAGCAGCTGCATCAGAAGTAGCCCTCCCGCTTGCGGTCTTCCATGCCTGCTTCGGAAATCCGGTCGTCGGCGCGCGTGGCGCCGCGCTCGGTGACGCGCGTGGCGGCCACTTCGGCGACCACTTCGGACGGTGTCGCCGCCGACGACTCGACGCAGCCGGTGCAGGTGGCGTCGCCGACCGTCCGGAAGCGCACGGTCGCCTCGTACGGTTTCTCGCCGTCCACAAGGGACAGAAACCGGGTCGCCGCCAGCAGCATGCCGTCGCGCTGGACGACCGGGCGCCGGTGCGCGTAGTACAACGGCGGCAAGGCGATCCGCTCGTCCCGGATGTACTGCCAGATGTCCAGCTCGGTCCAGTTCGACAGCGGGAAGACGCGGATGTGCTCGCCGCGCCGGTGTCGCCCGTTGTAGAGGTTCCACAGCTCCGGCCGCTGGGCCCGCGGATCCCACTGGCCGTGCTCGTCGCGGAAGCTGAAGACGCGTTCCTTCGCGCGGGCCTTCTCCTCGTCGCGGCGGGCCCCGCCGAACACGGCGTCGAACCCACCCTCGCGGATGGCGCGCAGCAGCGTGACGGTCTGCAGCCGGTTGCGGCTGGCGCCCGGGCCGGTCTCCTCGACGACGCGGCCGGCGTCGATGTCGTCCTGCACACTCGCGACCAGAAGGCGCAGGTTCAGCGCGGCGACGGTCTCGTCCCGGAACCGGATGACCTCGTCGAAGTTGTGGCCGGTGTCGACGTGCAGCACGGGGAAGGGCAGCGGCGCCGGCCAGAACGCCTTCGCGGCGGCGTGCAGCATCACCACCGAGTCCTTGCCACCGGAAAAGAGCAGCACCGGGCGTTCGAAGGTCGCCGCGACCTCGCGGAAGACGTGCACGGCCTCCGCTTCGAGCGCCGCCAGGTGGGACAGTTCGTAGGCCACGGACACCGGAAAAAAGTAGAACATGTTCTTGTCATTGGTCAAGCGGTGCGAGACCCTGTGAGCATGGACCTGGTCGTACTCGAAGAGATCAAGCGGCTGAAGTACCGGTACCTGCGCGGGGTGGACCTCAAGCTGTGGGACGAGGTGGCCGACACCTTCACCGTCGACGCCACGGCCGACTACGGGACGCACGCCGTCGGCGGGGACGGGAAGAAGTTCGAGGGACGCGACGCCATCCTCGAGTTCCTCACCACGAGCCTCGGCAACGGCATCATCACCGTCCACCACGCAGGTCAGCCCGAGATCGAGGTCGACGGCGACACCGCGACCGGGCGGTGGTCGTTCACCGACAAGGTCATCGTCCCCGACCACAAGGTGATCATCGAGGGCGCCGCCTTCTACGAGGACACCTACCGCCGGGACGCCGACGGCGCCTGGCGGATGTCGCACATCGGGTACGTCCGGACCTACGAGTCGATGCTCTCCTGGGAGGGCAACCCGGGCTTCCGGCTGCTCGCCAACCGCTGGGCCGTGCCGGCATGATCGAGAACGAGTTCTCGTTGACCCGGCCGTTCGCCGACGCGATCGTCGAGGCCGAGAAGCTGATCGCGGAGGCCCCGCCGGCGCAGACCGAGCAGGGCCTGCTGGAGGGGCTCGACTACCTCGCCGGCAGCATCCGCGCGTCGCTGCAGATGGCCTGGGCCTACCAGCGCGACTTCCCGTACTTCACCGCGTCCACCGGGCCGTACACGAAGATGGGCCTCGACAACCCGGACACGCTGTACTTCAACGCGAACATCCGCCCCGACCGCGAGTACCTCGTCACCGGCGTCCGCGGGACCACCGCCGACCTGAGCTTCCAGATCCTCAACGGCGACTACTCGCCGGTGGTGGTGCCCGACAGCCTCGCGGCGTTCGACGACCGGGCCATCGAAATCGGCGAAGACGGCCGGTTCGAGCTGCGCTTCGGGCCGGCTCGCGAGAACCCGGGACCGAACTACTTCGTGCTCGGCGAGGGCTCGTCGATGCTCGTCGTGCGCGAGGTCCACAGCGACTGGGCGACCGAGAAGCGCGGCGAGATCCGCATCCAGTGCGTCGACACGGCCGGCCAGGCGCCGCCGGTGCCGGACCGCTCCGCGCTGGCCAAGCGCTACGGCGTCACCGGCAAGATCCTGCTGAGCCGCCTGAAGACGTTCCTCGCGTTCCCGAAGTGGTTCTACGACAACCTGCCGGTCAACACGATGACCGAGCCGCGGTCGACGCCGGGCGGGCTGACCACGCAGTTCTCCTCGGCCGGGCACTACGACCTTGGCGAGGAAGAGGCGATGATCGTCACCGTGCCGCGCTGCGCGGACGCGCCCTACCAGGGCATCCAGCTCGGCAGCCTCTGGTACGTCTCGCTCGACTACATCAACCACCAGACGAGCCTCACCGCGGACCAGGCGCGCGTCGACCCGGACGGCAAGATCCGGTTCGTGATCAGCGAACGCGACCCCGGCCTGGCGAACTGGCTGGAGCGCACCGGGCACGACCGGGGGTACGTCCAGATCCGCTGGCAGCGGCTGGCGCGCGACCTCGGCCCGGAGGACGGCCCGGTCGTCGAGGTCGTCAAGGTGGACGAGCTGCCGGACCGGCTGCCCTACCACCGGGAAGCACGCGTGACGCCGGCCGAGTGGGCGGCGCGGATCGCGGCCCGGCAGGACGCCGTCGCCGCCCGGATGCTGGGGTGAGGATGCCGGATCTGCTGCAGGGCAAGGTGGTCGTCGTCTCCGGCATCGGGCCGGGGCTCGGCCGGTCGATCGCCGTGCGGAGCGCGGCGGCGGGCGCGGATGTCGTGCTCGCCGCGCGCACCGAGTCCCGGCTCACCGAGGTCGCCAAGGAGGTCACCGACCTCGGGCGCCGCGCCGTCGCGATCCGGACCGACATCGACGACGCGGACTCCGCCGAGAACCTGGTGAACGAAGCACTGGAAGCGTTCGGGCGCGTGGACGCCGTGGTGCACAACGCCTTCGCCGTTCCACCGTTGACCGATCTGGCCACAGTGGACCTCGACGCCGTCCGGGCCGGGTTCGAAACGGCCGGCATCTCGGTGCTGCGGCTGACGCGGTTGTTCCTGCCCGCGCTCAAGGAGAGCAAGGGCTCGCTGGTGATGATCAACTCCGCCGTGCTGCGGCATTCCCGGCGCACGTTCGGCGCGTACAAGATGGCGAAGTCGGCGCTGCTGTCGCTGTCGCAGAGCCTCGCGAGCGAACTCGGGCCGGACGGGATCCGCGTCAACACCGTCGCCCCCGGCTACATCTGGGCGCCGAACCTCAAGTGGTACTTCGGTTACCTGGCCAAGGAACGCGGTATCACGCCCGAAGAGGTGTACGCCGAAACGGCGTCCACAATAGACCTGCGCAAGCTGCCGGAGCCGGACGAGATCGCCGACGCGGTGGTGTTCCTCGCCTCGCCGATGGCGCGCGCGATCACCGGGCAGTGCCTCGACGTCAACGGCGGCGAGTACCACCACTAGGAGGTTCGATGCTCCCCGGCCGCGAAGACGTCGGCACCGTCGAGGACCTGCACGCTTCGGCGTCGAAGCTGACCGGCCTCGACGACTTCGGCAGCGGCGAGCACGTCGAGGGCCTGAGCGTGCTGCTGGAGGCGTACGAGGCCGACGAGGACCTCACGCCGTTCGGCAACAAGGTGCACCGGGCGATGCTGCGCGGCGCGCTGGTGGCGCGGCTGCTCAGCGAGGCGTCGTGGAAGCAGCACCCGGCACACGCGGACGTCCGCGTCGAACGGCCGATCTTCGTGACCGGCCTGCCCCGCACCGGGACGACCGCGCTGCACCGGCTGCTCGTCGAGGACCCGGCGCACCAGGGCCTCGAGGTGTGGCTCGCGGAGGTCCCGCAGCCGCGGCCGCCACGGGAGACGTGGGCGGACAACCCGATCTTCCAAGGGATTCAGGCCGGGTACGAACGCCACCACGTCGAGCACCCGGAGTTCATGGGCGTGCACCACATGTCCGCCGACCAGGTCGAGGAGTGCTGGCAGCTGCTGCGCCAGTCGATGCGCTCGGTGTCGTTCGAATGCCTCGCGCACGTGCCGCGGTACTCGCGCTGGCTGGCGAAGCAGGATTGGACCGACGCCTACGCCCGGCACCGGCGCAACCTGCAGCTGATCGGGCTGCCGGACGCGGGCAAGCGGTGGGTGCTCAAGAACCCGAGCCACCTCTTCGCCCTCGACGCGCTGATGGCGAACTACCCGGACGCGCTGGTGATCCAGACGCACCGGGCACCGCGGACGATCATGGGCTCGATGTGCAGCCTCGCCGAGAAAGCGGCGGACGGCTGGTCCACCAAGTTCCGCGGTGAGGTGATCGGCCGCGGGCAGCTCGACCTGTGGGCCCGCGGTGCCGACGAGTTCCTGCACGCGCGCGGCCGGTACGACCCGGCGCAGTTCTGCGACGTGGCCTACGAGGACTTCGTCGCCGACCCGGTCGGCACGGTGTCCACTGTGTACGACCACTTCGGACTGGAGCTGACGGACGAGGCGCGGGCGGCGATGACCGCCGTCCACGAGCGGAGCCGCACCGGGGAACGGAAACCCGTGCACCGGTACAGCTTGGCGGACTTCGGCCTGACGCCCGAAGAAGTCGACGAGCGGTTCGCGGGCTACCGGGCCGTCTACGGCTGATCGCCGTCGCGCGACCGGACGTGGACGCGCTCGCCCTGCAGCCCGAACAGGATGACCAGTTCCACGGCGCGGCCGTCGGCCGACCCCAGCCAGTGCGGCTCCGTCGTGTCGAACTCGGCGGCTTCGCCTGGTGGCAGGGTCAGGTCGCGGTCGCCGACGACCAGCCGCAGCGTCCCGTTGAGGACGTAGAGCCATTCGTAGCCGCTGTGCGTCTGCGGCGTGGGCTCGGCGGGGCCGCCGGCCGGGATGAGCATCTTGTACGCGTGCATCCCGCCGGGGCGGCGGGTGAGCGGCACGAACGTCATGCCGTAGCGGTGCACCGGGTGCAGGTGGACGCGCGGGTCGCCGGTGCGCGGGGCGCCGACGAGGTCGTCGAGCGGGACGTCGTAGGCGCGTGACAGCGGCAGCAGCAGCTCCAGGTTCGGCCGCCGCTGCCCGCTTTCCAGCCGGGACAGGGTGCTTTCCGAGATCCCGGTTTCGGCCGAGACGGCGGCCAGGGTGGCGCCGCGCTGCCGCCGCAGGGCCCGCAACCGCGGCCCGACCGCGGCCAGGACGGTGTCGATCTCCTCGCTCATACCCCCAGTCTTGCCGATCCGGCAAGTCCGGGCGGCGTGGTGAACGACTCTTTCATGACATCGCGGGCCGTCGGACCGGCCGCGCTGGACCTCGGTCGCGAGTCTTGCCGGTCCGGCAAGTTTCCGTGCGCCCGGCGGCGCCCGCGGGGCACGGTGAACGCCGTACCCCGGCACGAAGGAGAACCATGGACGCCGTCCGCTTCTGGGACGACCACTACCGCGAGCCCCGCACCGCCCGGGTGAACCCGGTGCTCGCCGAGATCGCCGCGGACCTGCCCGCGGGCACCGCGCTGGACCTGGGCTGCGGCGCCGGCGGCGACACGCTCTGGCTGGCCGCGCGCGGCTGGCGGGTCACCGCCGTCGACATCTCGGCCAACGCCGTGACGCGGCTGGCCGAGAACGCGCGCGGCCTGCCGGTGACCGCGGTCCGCGCCGACCTCGCCGCGGAGTTCCCCGCGGGAGAGTTCGACCTGGTGTCCGCGCAGTACTTCCACACGCCGTTCGAGCTGCCGCGGGCGCGGGTCCTGCGCACCGCGGCGCACGCGCTGCGCCCCGGCGGGCGGCTGGTCGTCGTCGACCACGGTTCGGTCGCACCCTGGTCGTGGAACCGTGACGGCGATTTTCCCACGCCCGACGAGGTTTTCGCCGAACTGGAGCTGGACGCCGGCTGGCGGGCCGAGCGCGCGGACGCGCCCCGGCGAACGGCGACCGGGCCGGGCGGGCAGACCGCGACCGTGACCGACCACGTGCTGGTCGTCCGGCGGGCCGCCTGATGGCGCGCCGGGACGCCGGGCCGCCCCGGACCGGGCCGGGGGAGCGAGAGGTGCTGCTGGGTTTCCTCGACTACCTGCGCGCGTCGGTGATCGCCAAGGTCGAGGGCGTGGCGGAACCGGCCGTGCGGACTCCGGGAGTGCCGTCGGGGACGAACCTGCTCGGGCTGGTCAAGCACCTGACCCACGTCGAACGCCATTGGGTGCTCGGCGAGCGGACGACGAAGTGGGCGGCGACGTTCCGCGCGAAGCCGGGCGAAAGCGCCGAGGACATCATCGACGCTTACCGCGAGACGGCGGCGCGGGTGAACGCGCGGGTGGCCGAGGCCGACGTCGCCGAGCTGCGGTGGACGCTGACCCACCTGATCGAGGAGACCGCGCGCCACGCCGGGCACCTGGACATCCTGCGCGAGCTGCTCGACGGCTCGACCGGCCGTTAACCGGCGGCGGCCTGCAGGCCGCGGCTGCCGATGCCGCGCAGGACCTCCACGCGGTCGGAGCCCGGGCGGCCGAGCACCCAGCTCGACCCGGGCACCGCCTTCGCGCGCTTCTTCAACGGCGCCAGCAGCCGCGAAACCTCCTGGTAGGAGCGGATCGCGTCGCTCGCGCAGACCAGCGTGGCCAGCGACACCGTCACCGGCAGGCCGTCGGCCGACCAGTGGCGGTCCAGCAGGGCGCCCGCCACCGTGGCGATCTCGTCGACGTCGCAGACCACCAGGAAGTCGTCGCCGCCGACGTGGCTGACGCGCATCCGGCGCAGGCCGCCGGACAGCTCGGTCAGCGCCCCGCCCAGCTCGCGGATCAGGTTGTCGCCCGCGGCGAACCCCGCGGTGTCGTTGACCGCCTTGAAGCTGTCGATGTCGAGCCACGCCGCCACGAACGGCTCGCCGATGGTGATGCGGCGGGTGACGTCGCGGGCGACCGTGTCGCTGCCCGGCAGCCGGGTCAGCGGGTTCAGCGCCGCCGCGGCCTCGACCTTCGCCTCAGCCACCCCGCGCACCACCTCGGTCACCAGCACGACGCCGAGGCAGCGGCCCACCTCGTCGACCACGACGACGTCGTCGCCGGTGCGGCCCCAGTCGGCGTCGGTCACCAGCTCGAGGAACTCCATCGCGCCGGCACGGGCCTCGATCGTGTGCGGGGTGTCGGCCAGCCGCGCCGCCGGGCGCTTGGCGTGCAGCGCGTGCCCGTACGGGCCGGTCACCGCGACCAGGAACCGCGTCCGGTCGACCGACCAGCGCGGCCGGTTCAGCTCGTCCACCCCGACCACGCCGGACGGCGCGTCGGCCGCCGCGAGCACTTCGCGGACCTCGTCGCACGTGGCGGTTTCCGGCAGCGTCGTCGCCGGGCGCAGGAAGTCGCCGACGCACTTCGCCGGACCCGGCGCGACGGCGGCCGCGCGCGGCCGCGTCAGCAGGGCCGGGGCGGGGCCTTCGGCGGTCGGCGGGGCCAGCAGGTTGCCCTGGGCGATCCGGACGCCGAGCCCGCGGACGGCTTCGAGCTGGGCGTCGGTCTCCAGGCCGGTGGCGACCAGCCGCGTGCCGGTGCGGTTGGTGAAGTGCAGCAGCGCCTCGACGACGGCGACCGCCGCCGCGTCGTCCGGCAGCCCGCGCAGCACCGTGCGGTCGAGCTTGACGACGTCGACCGGCGCGTCGACCAGCAGGCCCAGCGGGAGGTCGCCGCGGCCGAGCCCGTCGAGCGCGAGCCGGAAGCCCAGCTCGGTCAGCGCCCGCATCCCGGACAGCGCGCGCTCGCCGGGCACCGCCGCGAACGGCGGGCCGATCTCGAGCACGACGTCCCGGGTGCGGCGGCCGGCGTCGCCGAGCTCTTCGAGCAGGTCGTCGAACATAGCGAGCGGCGCGGCGAGGGTGCGCGCGGAGAGGTTGAGGTGCAGGGGCAGCGCCGTCGGCTCGGCGGCGTCCTGGCGGACGGCGGCGACGGCGAGGCCGAGGTCGGCCTCGGCGAGCCGGCCTTCGCGGCGGGCCTGCGCGAGGAGTTCGGGGACCGTTCCGTGGCCGGGCCTGGCCAGCGCTTCGTGAGCCACGACGCCCCCCGTCTGGAGGCTGTACAGCGGCTGGAAGGCGAAGCGGACCGCGCGTGGCGACTTCACGACCCGATACTCCCGGGTGCGGTGGGCCGAACGGAACCGATGTCGTCTGATGTTCACCGGCGTTACCCACATCGGAGTAACTGCGGGTGACGATTGCCACTTGTTCAGCCTTGACTTATATAAGTGACAGCTTGTAGCTTGACGGGGTGCACGCGTTCGACGTCCTCGGCGACCCGGTCCGCCGCCGGATCCTCGAGCTGCTGGCCGACGGCGAGCGGGCCGCCGGGTCGGTCACCGAGGCGATCCGGGCCGAGTTCGGCATCTCGCAGCCCGCCGTGTCGCAGCACCTGAAGGTGTTGCGGGACAACGGCTTCGCGGTCGTCCGGCAGGAGGGGACGAGGCGGCTCTACGCGGTCGGCCACGCCCCGCTGCGCGACGTCGACGTCTGGCTCGACCGGTTCCGCCGGTACTGGACGCCGCCCCTGGACGCACTGGCCACCGAAATCGCCCGCGGCAAGCGCGCCCGGCGCCTCACCGAAGGAGACAGTTCGTGATCGACGTCAACCACCAGATCAGCGCCGTCCGCCGCACGGTCGGCAAGCGCGTCCTCGAGGCGGGGGAGGCGCGGGTCATGACCATCAGCCAGGTCTACGACACCGACGTCGACGACATGTGGGACGCGGTCACGAACGCCGACCGCATCCCGCGCTGGTTCCTGCCGGTCAGCGGCGAGCTGCGGGTCGGCGGGAAGTACCAGCTCGAGGGCAACGCGGGCGGCACGGTCGAGCGCTGCGACCCGCCGAAGAGCTTCGCCGCGACCTGGGAGTTCAACGGCGGCGTCAGCTGGATCGAGGTCCGCCTGACCCCCGAAGGCGACGGCACGCGCTTCGAGCTGGAGCACACCGCGCACGTCGACGACCACTGGGAGCAGTTCGGCCCGGGCGCGGTCGGCATCGGCTGGGACATGGCGCTGACGGCACTGGTCCGCCACCTGGCCGCCGGCCCGGAGTACGTCGTCGACCCGGCCGAGGCGATGGCCTGGATGGCGTCGCCGGAAGGGGTCGGGTTCGTGACGAAGGCGGGGGAGGCGTGGTTCGAGGCGCACGTGGCCGGCGGGGAGGACGAGGCAGTGGCGCGCGGGCAGGCGGACCGCTGCTTGGCGGCCTACACGGCCCAGCCGGAGGCTTAGCGAGCGGGCGTTCCGCACCACCGGCGTCGCGGAGATGCCCTGGCCGCGCGGTTTGCCCGGCGGCGGCTTCGCCGACGTCTTGAATGACTCATTCAGGTCTTCGGAGGTCCTGAATGACTCATTCAAGACACCGCAGGGCCGCCCGGCACCACTCGCCGCGGTCGGCCCCGGTGGGTTCGGACCAAGGCCGGTCGGCCCCGGCGACTTTGCCGGAGCTCTGTCGTCTGGCGAGGTGAACGACCCTTTCATGACATCGCGGCCGCGGCCTGTCCGCGCCGGGGTGAATCGCCGGATAGGGTCGGGCGCATGGATCAGGAGAGCGACCCGCGCGCAGCCCGGCGCGACCCCGTTGCCGGGGCCGGCGGGTTCACCGACCTGGCGACCAGCCCGTTCCGGATCGACCGCGACCGGATCGCCGCGTCGCCGTTCTTCGCGCGCCTCGGCGGGGTGACGCAGGTGGTCAGCGCCGGCGGGGCCGGGCTGCTGCACAACCGGCTCACGCACAGCCTGAAGGTCGCGCAGGTCGCCCGCGCCGTCGCCGAGCGCATCGCCACCGGGCCCGACGCCGGGCTCGCCGACAAGCTGGGCGGCTGCGACCCCGACGTCGCCGAGGCCGCCGCGCTCGCGCACGACCTCGGGCACCCGCCGTTCGGGCACCTCGGCGAGCAGACGCTCGACCGGATCGCCCGGCACCGCTTCGGCCTCGCCGACGGCTTCGAGGGCAACGCGCAGTCGTTCCGGATCATCACCACGACCGACGTGCGCGGGCCGTCGGCGGTCGGGCTCGACCTGACCACGGCGGTGCGCGCCGCCGTGCTGAAGTACCCGTGGCTGCGGCTGCACCACCCCGCGCCGCACCCGTCGGCGATGGGCGTGCCGCCGCGCGGGGCCGGCGAGCCCGGTGACCTGCCGGGCACCGGCGCGGCCAAGTTCTCCGCCTACGCCACCGAACTCGACGACTTCGAGCAGGCGCGCGCGGCGTTCGCGGGCCGCGTCGAAAGCTGGCAGCAGACCGTCGAGGCGTCCGTGATGGACACCGCCGACGACATCGCCTACGCCATCCACGACCTCCAGGACTTCCACCGCATCGGGGTGCTGCAGCACGCGCCGGTCGCCGCGGAGCTGGGGGAGTGGCTCGAGCACGCCGTCGAGCTGGCCGGGCTGGACGACGAGGCGCTGCACGCGGACCTGCGCCGCCCGGGCCGTTCCCTGGAACGCCTGCGCCGCCGCATGCACGCCAAGGACGCGTGGATCGTCGACGACGACGCGTTCGCCGCCGCCGTCGCGCGGGTGCGCGCGGAGCTGGTCGACGGGCTCCTCGCCGGGGAGTTCGACGGCTCGATCGAAGCCGAGCAGGCCACGGCGGCGTTCTCGGCGAACTGGACCGCCCGGCTGGTCGACGGCGTGTTCGTGCTCGCCGCCCCGTCCACCCGGACCGGGCACGTCTCGCTGCGGCCCGCCCAGTGGCACGAGGTCCAGGTGCTCAAGTTCGTGCACCGCCGGTTCGTGCTGCTGCGCCCGGACCTGGCACTGCACCAGCGCGGCCAGGCCGGGCTGGTGACGAGCCTGGTCGACGCGCTCGACGCGTGGCTGCTCGACCGCGACGAGGTGTCCCGGCTGCCGCGCCGGCTGCACGACCTGGTCGAGCTGGCGCACGCGGAGTACACCGGGCTCGCGCGCACCGCACCGGAACTGCTCGTCGGCGCGACCGGCGAGCGGGTGTCCGGACCGGACGCCGTGCGCGGGCTGGCCCGCGGGCGCGCGGTGGTCGACTTCGTGGCTTCGCTGACCGACAAGCAGGCAGTGACCCTTTTGGACGCGCTGTCCGGCCGGGCCGCGCAGCCGTGGTCGGATTCGTTCGTCCTCTGAGGCCGCACCCGCGCGAGCGGACTTCCCAGCCGGTGGGCGCCCTTGCGGCGAACCCGTTGTCCCGCCCATGTCCGGTGGGAAATTCACCGCTGCGCTGAACGGCCTACGACATCCGTCCGGTTCCGGAAATTACCCGTCCTTTGTCACTCGAACGGCGGGTATTTACGCCGTACCCACCGTACTTAGCTTGATCCAGCCGGTGATCACCGGCGATCGGTCAGCGTGAGTCGGGGCACGCGCCTGGAGATTCGGAGGGCGCACGTGCGTCGTACCCGTTCCACGAGATCGAGATCCACCTTGCTGACCGCCGGGGCCGCGGCGTTGCTCGCCGCGCTCGGCCTGGTTTCCCCGCCCGTCGCGGGGGCCGCCACCGCGTCCGCCCCGGACGCCTTCACCGAAACCGCGCAGCAGCAGATCGCCGCGCTGCAGGCGGTCAAGGCGGGCCGCACCGCCACCGAGTCCAAAGTGGACAGCAAGCTGCTCGCCGCCGAAAAGGGCGTCACCAAGCAGCTGAACGCGCTCCAGTCCGGCGTCTCCGACGCGGGGACCACCCTGGTCGACATCCGCGCGAGCAAGGTCACGCCGGAGCTGATCGCCGGGCTCACCAAGGCCGGCGCGGGCATCCGCGCGGTGTCCGACCGCTACGCCAGCGTCCGGGCCGAAGTCCCCGTCGCGAAGGTCAGCGAGATCGCCGCCCGCGACGACGTCAAGCGCGTCGAGCAGGCCGACGGGGCGATGACCGCCCGCGAGCTGGCCACGCCCGCGACCACCCCGGGCAAGACCGAAACCAAGCAGCAGAAGGCCGACCGCATCGCCGGCGAGCTGCAGAAAGCCGTCAACGCCAAGGCGCAGCGCAGCGCCGCCGCGGCCGCGACCCTCACCAGCGAGGGCGACCGCGCCCACAACGCCGACCTCGCCCGCCAGCAGTTCGGCGTCACCGGCGTCGGCGTCAAGGCGTGCGCGCTGTCCGACGGCGTCGACTCGCTGGCCGCTTCGGTGGCCAAGGGCGAGCTGCCGCCGGACGTCGACGTCATCGCCGGCCAGGAGGGCGACGGCGACGAGGGCACCGCGATGCTCGAAATCATCCACGACCTCGCGCCCAACGCGAAGCTGGGCTTCGCCTCCGCGTTCAACTCCGACGCCAGCTTCGCCGACAACATCCGCAAGCTGCGCTTCGAGTCGCACTGCGACGTCATCGTCGACGACGTCATCTACTTCAAGGAATCGCCGTTCCAGGACTGGATCATCGCCCAGGCCGTGAACGACGTGACCGCCGACGGCGCGCTGTACTTCTCCTCGGCGGGCAACGAAGGCAACGTCGCCAGCGGCACCGCCGGGCACTGGGAAGGCGACTTCGTCGACTCGGGCAAGTCGGTCGGGAAGTTCGCCGGCACCGCGCACAACTTCGCGGGCGCGGCGGGCAACCAGATCTACGAGCCCATCTCGAACGCCTCCTCGGCCGGCGTCCCGGTGACGCTGCACTGGTCCGACCCGCTGGGCGCCTCGGCGAACGACTACGACCTCTACCTGCTCAACTCCGCGGGCGCGGTCGTCAGCTTCAGTCAGGACGTCCAGACCGGCACCCAGGACCCGTACGAGCGCGTCACGACGCCGGCGTTCGGCGGCACCGGACTGCGGCTGGCCATCGTGAAGTTCTCCGGCCAGAACCGCTACCTGTCGCTGTCCGCGCTGCGCGGCCGGTTCTCCGACTCGGCCGACGGGCTCAAGGCCTTCACCACCCCGGGCGTGACGGTCGGCCACTCGGCCGCGCGGGACGCCTTCAGCGTCGCGGCGGCCCCGGCGGCCAAGGCGTTCGGCCGGCTCCTCGAGCCGGGTGACCCGGCCAACCCGGCCGGCCCGTACCCGGGCTCGTTCAGCGGCGCCACCAAGGCCGAGCGGTTCAGCTCCGACGGCCCGCGGCGGGTGTTCTACGAGGCCGACGGCACGCCCATCACCCCGGGCAACGTCTCCTCGACCGGCGGCGAGGTCCGGAACAAGCCGGAGATCACCGCGGCCGACGGCGTCACCACCAGCGTGACCGGCTTCAACCCGTTCTTCGGCACCTCGGCGGCCGCGCCGCACGCCGCCGCCATCGCCTCGCTCGTGCTGTCCGGCAACCCCGGGCTGCCGCCGGCCGAGGTGCGCGAGGCGCTGATCAACACCGCGATCGACATCGAAAGCCCGGGCCGCGACAACTACACCGGCGCCGGCGTCATCCTCGCGGACAAGGTGCTCGCCTACACCGGCGCCAGCCCGCAGCCGCTCGCGGTGGCCAAGCAGCCGACGGTCACCCCGGCCGACGGCGGCTCCGCGCTCGACCCGGGCGACACCGCCAAGGTCACCCTGCCGGTGACCAACGAAGGCGACGGCACCGCCGTGTCCACCAGCGTCGTGCTCACCAGCCCGACCCCGGGGGTCACGGTCGCGCCGCGGGCCAAGTCCTACGGCACCATCAGCCCGGGGCAGACCGGCGTCAACGACTTCACCATCACCGTCCCGGCGAGCCAGCAGCTCGGCGTGCCGGTGGTGCTGAACGCCCGCGTCAGCTTCGCGGGGGCGCACTCGCCGACGACGCAGACGTTCTCGCTCCCGGTCGGCACCCCGTCGCCGGTCGCGCAGGACTTCGCCTACACCGGCGCGCCGGTGGCGATCCCGGACAACAGCCCGGTCGGCGCGTCGGTGACCATCCCGGTCACCGGGGTCGGCCGCGCGTCCAAGGTGACGTTCTCCGTCGACGGCACCACGTGCAGCACCGACCCGGCGTCGACGACGGTGGGTCTGAACCACTCGTACGTCGGTGACCTGGTCGGCACGCTGACCGCGCCGTCGGGCGCCAAGGCGACGGTGTTCCAGCGCAACGGCAGCTCGGGCAAGAACCTGTGCAAGGTCGTCTTCGCCGACACCGCGGCGGCGGCGTTCAGCACGGTGACCTCGGCGAACGCGCCGTTCACCGGCACCTGGCGGCCGACGCAGTCCCTGACCGGCGGCCTGACCGGCGCGGCCGCGGACGGCACGTGGACGTTCTCCGTGGTCGACGCCGCGGGCGGCGACGCGGGGTCGATCCGCTCGGTCGCCCTGCACATCAACGGGTTCGTCCAGCCCCCGGCGGCCGGCGCGCCGTCGAACGTGCGGGGCGTGACCAACAACGGCCCGGTGCACCCGCTGTAATCCCTCCGCAAGTCCGTGAAGGCCTCCTTACCGGCGTTTATGCCCGGCAAGGAGGCCTTCACGGCTTTTGGCCCCGTAACGTGGGCTCATGGCGAAGGCACGGCAGGTCGCGGGCGGCGGGCGGGCCGTCGCGGTCCCGCCGGAACGGCTGCGCGGCTGGATCGAGCGGTTTTCGTTGTCGCACGGCGGGATCACCGGAACCGAAGCCGCGCCGGACGAAGTCCGGGTGACCGCCGCCGACGGCACCACCGCGACCGCCACCGTCCCTTTCGGACCGCTCGAAGAACCGTCCCTCGACGCGCTCGTCGCGCACGCGCTGGTGCCGCGGCGGATCGCGCTCCTGCTCGTGCGGCTCGGCGGGCACAGCGTGGGGATCGCGCGCGACGGCCGGGTCGAGGTCTCGCGCACCGACCGGCACCTCGTGCACGGCCGGTCCGCCGCCGGTGGCTGGTCGCAGCAGCGCTTCGCCCGGCGTCGCGCGGGACAGGCGCGGCACGCGCTCCAGGACGCGGCGAAGGACGCCCTCGAAGTGCTCGTCCCTCGGCTGTCCGAAGTGGACGCCGTGGTGCTCGGCGGCGACCGGCGGGCCCTCGACGGGCTGCGCGCGGACCGCGGGCTGGCGCCGCTGTTCGCCCGCGCGGAGCCCCGGATGCTGGAGATCGGCGAGCCGAGTTTCGCCGTTCTCGAAGAAGCGGCGACGCGCGCGGTGTCGGTGCAGGTCACGCTGCGCGACGGGTGAGACCGCACACGTCCGGAAAAACCCGTGGCCCCCGCCCCGTACACTGGCTTCCGTGGATATCCAGCTGGAGTGACGCCGCGGCCCCGAGTGGCCGCCTGTCGCTGTCCTCCGTTCACCCCCGTCCACGGGAGTTCCCTTGATCACGGCCACCGGCCTTGAGCTGCGCGCGGGTTCGCGCATCCTGCTCAACGGCGTCACCCTCCGCATCCAGCCCGGCGACCGCATCGGTCTCGTCGGCCGCAACGGCGCGGGCAAGACCACCTCGCTGAAGGTCCTCGCCGGCGAGGGCGAGCCGCACGCGGGCGAGGTCCGCCGCAGCGGTGAGCTCGGCTACCTGCCGCAGGACCCGCGCGAAGGTGATCTTTCGGTGACCGCCAAGGACCGCGTGCTCTCCGCGCGCGGCCTCGACAAGCTGATGCGCGACATGGAGAAGGCGCAGGCCTCCATGGCCGAGCTCGTCGACGACGCCGCGCGCGACAAGGCCATCAACCGCTACGCCCGGCTCGAAGAGCGCTTCGCCTCGCTCGGCGGGTACGCGGCGGAGAGCGAAGCCGCGCGGATCTGCTCGAACCTCGGCCTCGCCGACCGCATCCTGGCGCAGACGCTGCAGACGCTTTCCGGTGGTCAGCGCCGTCGCGTCGAGCTGGCGCGCATCCTGTTCGCCGCGGCCGAAGCGGGCGCCGGCGGCAAGTCCGAGACGATCCTGCTGCTCGACGAGCCGACCAACCACCTCGACGCCGACTCCATCAACTGGCTGCGCGGCTTCCTCAAGCAGCACGACGGCGGCCTGGTCGTGATCAGCCACGACGTCGAGCTGCTGGCCGACGTCGTCAACAAGGTCTGGTTCCTCGACGCCACCCGCGGCGAGCTCGACCTGTACAACATGGGCTGGCAGCGCTACCTCGACGCGCGCGCCACCGACGAGAAGCGCCGCCGCCGCGAGCGCGCCAACGCCGAGAAGAAGGCGTCGGCGCTGCAGCAGCAGGCCGCGAAGCTCGGCGCGAAGGCGACGAAGGCCGTGGCGGCGAAGAACATGGCGCGCCGCGCCGAGCAGATGCTCTCCTCGCTGGACGAGACCCGGGTGGCCGACAAGGTCGCGCGGATCAAGTTCCCGGACCCGGCGCCCTGCGGCCGCACGCCGCTGACCGCCGAGGGGCTGTCGAAGTCGTACGGCTCACTGGAAATCTTCACCGGCGTCGACCTCGCCATCGACCGCGGCTCGAAGGTGGTCGTACTCGGCCTGAACGGCGCGGGAAAGACCACTTTGCTCCGGCTCCTCGGCGGAATGGAAACCCCGGACACCGGCGAGATCGTGCCGGGTCACGGAATGCGTTTGGGCTATTACGCACAGGAACACGAAACTCTTGATCATGATGCGTCGGTGTGGGAAAACATCCGACATCTCTCCCCGGACACCGGGGCGCAGGAGTTGCGGAACCTGCTGGGTTCGTTCCTCTTCACCGGCGAACAACTCGACCAGCCGGCCGGCACGCTTTCCGGCGGCGAGAAGACCCGGCTCGCGCTGGCCGGCCTGGTCTCCAGCGCTGCCAACGTCCTGCTGCTCGACGAGCCGACGAACAACCTCGACCCGGCCAGCCGTGCGCAGGTCCTGGACGCTTTGCGCAGCTTCTCCGGCGCCGTCGTCCTGGTGACCCACGACCCGGGCGCGGTCGAGGCCCTGGAGCCCGAGCGCGTCATCCTGCTGCCCGACGGGACCGAGGACCACTGGTCGGCGGACTACCTGGAACTTGTCCAGCTCGCCTGAGCCGTGCGTCCATTCGGGTGCAAGATCACTCCCGGTGAGGCACTGGAATGGCCCAATGTGATCGCAATTTCGGTCGTTTTCCGGCTGTCGTCTGGCAATCCGGCGCTCAGTGTTCGATCATTGCCCCGGCAGGGGCCGATATGTGGCCCAGAACACTCTCGGCGGGAAGGCGATCGACGTGGCTGATCTCAAGAAAGGCGCGCGGATCACCGGCAACACGCGCGACAAGCTGGCCGCTGACCTGAAGAAGAAATACGAGAAGGGCTCGAGCATCCGGGCCCTCGCGGAGTCGACGGGCCGGTCCTACGGGTTCGTGCACCGGGTGCTGTCGGAGTCCGGAGTCCAGCTGCGGGGGCGCGGCGGGGCCACGCGGGTCAAGAAGAAGTAGTTCCCGGAGTGCTGCGCGGGGGGCGCGCAGCCGAGGCTTCGGCCATGCGGAACACCAGGTGGGCCCCGAGCAGGACCAGGGGATACACCAGGTAGCCGTAGCGGGTGGCCGGGGTGAGCAGGATCAACGCGCCGAGTCCGACGGCGATGCGCAGCAGTGCGCCGGAGCCGTTCGCGGGGGGCCGGCGCACCAGCCAGACCAGCATGGCCACGGCGGCGGCGCCGACGAGGACGAACGCCGTCACCTGGCCGGCCACGCCGAGACCGGCGATGAGGTGGCCCGGCAGCGGGCTCGCCGCGGGCGAGCGCACGGCGCCCATCCCGAGGGGGAACCGGAAGACGTGTTCGACGAACGCGGCCGGGTCCACGAGGTACACGGGCAGGTGCAGCGCGGCCGTCGTCGCCACGAGCGCCGCCAGGAACCGCGTCAGCGCGGGCTTTCCGCGGCGCACCAGCACGAACACCGCCAGCACCGCGGCCGCGGGCGCGACGATGAGCTTCGCGCTGATCACCAGCGCCAGCACGAGTCCCGACCAGGCGACCCGCCCGGTGGCCGCGAGCGCGCAGGACAGCACCAGCAAGCCGACGATCGCGAGGTCCGGGCCGGCGACGGCCCAGGTGAGCGCGGTGAGCGGGCAGGCGAGCGCGAGCTGCGCGGCGCCGACCGGGACCTTCGGCCACTTCAGGAGCTTGAGCGTGCCCAGCACGCACGCGCAGGCGGCCAGCGCGAACACCCAGCGGGCGTCGGTGAGCGCGTCCGCCACCGGTGAGCCGCCGAACACCGCCCGCGGCAGGCCGAAGAGCGCCATCACCGGACCGTAGGGTGTGTAATCGTTTACCACGGGGGCGCGGCCGAGCGCGGTGACGTCGACGTACGGGGTTCCGTGGTGCAGCAGCAGATCCGCGGACCGCTCGATCACCCAGACTTCGGGCTGCGCGGCCCAGGAGAACGGCGTGATCAGCCAGTCCACTCCGGTCAGCCGGCGAATCACCAGCAGCGCCAACGGAAGGATCATTGCCAACAAGCCGACGGCGGCGATGCCGCACCAGCGCGAGCCCAGCGCGCCGCGCGGTGCACGGCCCGTGCGCGCGGACCACAGCAGCCACCCGCTGTGCAGCACGCCGAAGCCGTACGCGACCGTCGCGAAGTTGCCCCAGACGCGGTAGCCGTAGAACTCCGACTTGAGCGCCGTCGGCAGCGCGAAGGCCAGGCAGACGAGGTAGAACCCCAGGTCCCAGCGCAACGCGGCGACGTCGGGGGTGCGCGCCGGTGCGGTGAAGAGCCGTGCCGCGCGCCGCCATGCGGGCGCCCGGCCCACCTCCGTTCCCACCGGGCCAGGCTACCGAGGCGCCCGCCGCCCGGTTCAGCCGACGTCTCGCAGGCGGGGGAGGAGCTTCGCCGCCGTTTCGCAGGCCGCGACCACGCCGTCCGGCCCGGTGGGTATCAGGACCAGCTCGGTGAAGCCCGCTTCGACGTAGTCCCGCGTCAGCCGCAGCGCCGTGTCCGCGTCGGCGGGCAGCCGGAACTGCACGGCGCGGCGGATCGCCGCGGGATCGCGGCCGGCGGCGGCGCAGTGCTCGTCGAGGACCCGGGAAAGCCGGCGCAGCTCGGCGATCGGGGTGCCCGGCAGGGCCGCGTTGAGCCAGACGTCGGCGTGCTCGGCGACCACCCGCAGGCCAAGCTTTTCGCCGCTGCTGCCCAGCCACAGCGGCGGCTTCGCCTGCAGCGGCTTCGGATCGCCGACCGCGCCGGTCAGCGTGTAGTGCCGGCCGGCGAAGTCCATCACCGGCCGGGTCCACAGCAGACGGAGGATTTCGCAGGCCTCGGCGAGCCTTTCGACGCGTTCGACGGCCGGCGGCGTCGGGGTGCCCATCATCGCGTCGGTGTGGGTGTCGCCGCCCGCGCCGAGGCCGACGTCGAGCCGGCCGCCGGAGAGGTGGTCGACGGTGGCCGCGATCTTCGCGAACGTGCCCGGGTGGCGGTTGGTGTTCCCGGCCACCAGGCACCCGATGCGCACCCGGTTCGTCGCCTCGGCCATCGCGGCCAGCAGGCTCCAGCCGTCGAAGACGTCGCCGGTGCGGTCCGGGCCCATCGGGGCGAGGTGGTCGAACACCCAGCAGCCGTCGAACCCGGCCTCGTCGGCGATCTGCCACGTCTCGCGGAGCGCGGCGATGCCGACGTGCTGCTGGGGTGGTTTCAAGCCGATCGTGGTCATGCGTGACTCCTGATTATCATTTTGAAAAATCATCAGTAAGACTGACGATCAGCGTAGGGGTAGAGTCTTCCTGTGTCCAGCGACCTCGAAGCGCCCCCGGCCGTCACCCAGCGGCTCGGTTACCTGCTCAAGCACGCCCAGCTGCGGCTCGCCGAATTGGCCGAGCCGGAGTACGAGCCGCTCGGGGTCACCGGGCGGCAGCTCGCGCTGCTCGCGCTCTTCGGCGATGGCCCGGGGCAGTCGCAGCAGGACGGCGCGGCGCGCCTCGGCGTCGACCGGACGACGATGGTCGCGCTCGTCGACGAGCTTGAAGCGAAAGGTCTGGTCCGGCGGGAGGTCGCGCCGGGCGATCGGCGCAAGCGGCTGGTGACGCTGACCGCCGAAGGGGAGCGGGTCCGCGAGGCGGGAGAAGCGGCCACACGGCGGGCTGAGGCACTGTTGCTGGCACCGTTGTCCGCCGAGGGGGCCGACGGGCTGCGCGCCGCACTGCTCCGGGTTGTTCGCGCGGAGTGAACCGCGGCGGGAAGGAAACGGGCGATGGTGGCGTTGTCCAGGTCATATCCGGAGAAAACCTCAGCTAAGCTAGAGGTTTAGAGACTGGGGGTTTTCCCATGGACAACATGTGGGGGCTGTGGAGTTCGGCGATGCGCGCCGGCGACGTGCCGAAGGGGCTCAGCCGCGGCACGCTCAAGCGCGTCGCCCGCTTCGCCCGGCCGCACTGGCGGCGCTTGCTGGCTTTCCTGATCCTGACGGTCGTCTCGGCCGTGCTGGCCGTGACCACGCCGGTGCTGGCGGGCAAGGTGGTCGACGCGATCGTCGGCGGGCACGACCTGCCGGTCGTCGTCTGGCTCGCCGTCGTCATCGCCGCGCTGGCGATCGCGGACGCCGGGTTCGGCCTGATCGAGCGCTGGCAGTCCGCGCGCATCGGCGAGGGCATCATCTTCGACCTGCGCCGCGCGGTGTTCGAGCACGTGCAGCGGATGCCGGTCGCGTTCTTCACCCGCACGCGCACCGGCGCGCTCGTCTCGCGGCTCAACAACGACGTCATCGGCGCGCAGCGGACGTTCACCGCGACGTTGTCCGGGCTGGTCACGAACGTCATCCAGCTGGCGCTGTCGCT
Source organism: Amycolatopsis eburnea (assembly GCF_003937945.1). Taxonomy (GTDB): domain Bacteria; phylum Actinomycetota; class Actinomycetes; order Mycobacteriales; family Pseudonocardiaceae; genus Amycolatopsis; species Amycolatopsis eburnea. The sequence goes on along the minus strand of NZ_RSEC01000046.1, from coordinate 324,566 downwards.
GGCGGTCATGCTCACGCTGTCCTGGCAGGTCACGCTGCTCGCGCTGGTGCTGCTGCCGATCTTCGTCATCCCCGCGCGCCGGCTCGGCCGCCGGATGGCCGGGCTGCAGCGGGAAGCCGCGAACCTCAACGCCGGCATGACCACGCAGATGACCGAGCGCTTCTCCGCGCCGGGCGCCACGCTGGTGAAGCTCTTCGGCCGTCCGGCGCAGGAGGCGGACGACTTCGCGCTGCGGGCCGGGCGCGTGCGCGACATCGGCGTGCGCACGGCGATGCTGACGCGCTGGTTCATGACGAGCCTGACCCTGGTGTCGGCGCTGGCGCAGGCGCTGGTCTACGGCCTCGGCGGCTACCTCGCGCTGACCGGCAAGCTCGCGCCGGGCACCGTGGTCGCGCTGGCGCTGCTGCTGACCCGGCTCTACGCGCCCCTGACCGCGCTGGCCAACGTCCGCGTGGACGTGATGACCGCGCTGGTGTCGTTCGAGCGGGTCTTCGAGGTCCTGGACCTGGAGCCGATGATCAAGGAGAAGCCGTCCGCGCGGACGCTGCCGGCTTCTTCCGGCGTCTCGGTGGAGTTCTCGGACGTCCGCTTCGGCTACCCGGCGGCGGACCGGTATTCGCTGGCGTCGCTGGAAGACGTCGCCACGCTCGACCACCGCGGCGGCGAAGAGGTGCTGCACGGCATCTCGTTCCGCGCCGAGCCGGGGCAGATGGTCGCGCTGGTCGGGTCTTCGGGCGCGGGCAAGTCGACGATCGCTTCGCTGCTGCCACGCTTGTACGACGTGGATTCGGGCTCGGTGCGGCTGTCCGATGTGGACGTCCGCGACCTGAGTTTCGCTTCGCTGCGGCAAACGGTGGGGGTGGTGACCCAGGACGGGCACCTGTTCCACGACACGATCCGCGCGAACCTGGCGTACGCGCGCCCCGGCGTCACCGACGACGAGATCTGGGAAGCCCTGGACCGGGCCCGGCTGGGCGAACTGGTCCACTCGCTCCCGGACGGCCTCGACACCACGGTGGGCGAGCGCGGCTACCGCCTCTCCGGCGGCGAGCGCCAGCGCCTCACCATCGCGCGGCTGCTGCTGGCCCAGCCCAAGGTGGTCATCCTCGACGAGGCGACGGCCCACCTGGACTCGGAGTCCGAGGCGGCGGTGGGCGAGGCCCTGACGCACGCACTGGCGGGCCGCACGGCCCTGGTCATCGCACACCGGCTGTCGACGGTCCGGGCGGCGGACCAGATCCTGGTGCTGGAGCACGGGGAGATCGTCGAGCGCGGGACGCACGAGGAACTGCTGGCCCGGGGTGGGCGGTACGCGACGTTGCACGCGACGCAGTTCGCGGAGGAGGAACCGGCGGTGGCTTGAATGGGCGGTGGCTTGAATGGGCGGTGGCGCGCGGGATTCCGTGCGCCACCTCGTCGATCAGGCGTCCTGCTCGGCCGAGCGGTGCCGGGATGCCCGCTCGGGCCTGTGGTGCGGGACGGCATCGCGCGCCGAGCTGCCGAGCATGTGCCTGGCCCGGTGGGCCACGCGGCGGGCTCGTCGGCTACACGTCTGCCCTGTCGATTGTGCACGGGCTCGTCGGCCGTGCGCCGGGCCCGGCCCGCCTGCCATGCGCCTGGCCCGTCGGCCCTGCGGAGCGTCGATCAGGCGTCCTGCCCCGCCAAACTGGTGTAGACCGCGTTGACCAGGGCCATCTTGCGGGGATCGTCGCGGATCAGCGGGCCGAGCTGGTTGAGCGTGTAGCCGAACGAGATGCCGTTCTCCGGGTCGGCGCCGCCGGTGGAGCCGCCGAGGCCGTCGTGGCCGAAGGCCGCTGGGTTGGGGCCGAAGCCGCGGGCGTCGCTGCCGAGGTAGAAGCCCAGGCCCCACTCGTTCGGCAGGCCGAGGACCGCGTCGATCTCCTTGCCCTGGCTCTCCCGCGCGCGGGCCAGCGCCGGCGCGGACAGCAGCCCGCCGGTGGCCAGCGCGCCGTAGATGGTGGCGATCGCGCGGGCCGTGCCGTGGCCGTTCAGCGCGGGCATGACGGCCCGGCGGAAGGCGGGCTCGTTCGCGTCGTGGCCGGACAGGCGCGGGTTGGCCAGCGCGGCCTGCGCGACCGGCCCCGCGCTCGCGAACGCCGCGGCCAGCGCGTTCGCCACCTCCTCGGTCATCACCGGGTCGACCAGGGTCGCGCACCGGCCCAGGTCGGCGTCGTCGGCAAGGCCGATCGAGAAGTCGGCGCCGAGCGGGACGGCGACCTGCTCGGCGAAGAACTCGCGGATGCCCTGCCCGGCCACCCGCCGCACGACCTCGCCGACGAGCCACCCGTAGGCCAGCGCGTGGTAGCCGCCCGCGGATCCCGGCTCGCACAGCGGTTCCTGCGCCGCCAGCAGCGACGTCATCAGGTCCCAGTCGTACAGCTCGTCGGTCCGGACCGGCCGGTCGATCCCGATCCCGGGCACGCCGGAGCGGTGCGAGAGCAGCCACCGCACCGGCACCTCGGCCTTGCCCGCCGCGGCGAACTCCGGCCAGTACTTCGCCACCGGGGCGTCGATGTCCAGCTCGCCCGCGTCGGCGAGCCGGTGCGCGCAGAGCGCGGTCATGCCCTTGGTCGTCGACCACACGTTGGCGAGGGTGTCCGGCTGCCAGGCCGCGTCGCGCTCCGGGCCGGTCCAGCCTCCCCACAGGTCCACGACGACCTCGCCGTGCCGGGTGGCGGTGAACGCGGCGCCCAGCTCGCCGCGGGAGCGGAAGTTCTCTTCGAAGGCCTCGCGCACCGGTTCGAACCCAGGCGCGCACTCGCCGTGCACGGTCGCCGTGGCGCTGTCCATCGGACCTCCTCGGGGGAACGACCGGTCCACACCGACCAGTCGGTATGGCGACGCTAGAGGGGGCCGGGCACGCCCGTCAAGGCGTGCCCGGCCGGTGCTTTTTCACGGATCGCGAGGTCAGGTTCCCCGGCAGAGTCGCGCCGGATGCGCTCGCGGAGGTCTTGAATGAGTCATTCAGGACCTCCGAAGACCTGAATGACTCATTCAGGACGTCGGCGGAGCTGTCGTCGACCGCACGCCGGAGCGCGGCCTTCACGAGAAGGACTAGCGCAGCCGCGGCACGATCTCGCCGTACTTGGCCAGCAGCGCCGCGTTCGCCTCGTCGCCGCCCGCCACATTGGAGCTGCGCCACAGCGGGACGTCCAGGCCCTCAGCCACGCCGCGGTCGTAGACCTGGGCCAGCACCAGGTTCCACAGGAACGCGTTGACCACAGTGGACAGCGGCGCGGTGCGCGGCGCGTCCGGCGGGTAGCTCGCGTCGCCGGGGATCACCAGCGAGTCCAGCACCACCGTGCCCTGCTCCACCAGGGTGCTCGACGACCGCTTCGGCGCCGCCGCCACGCACGCCCGCGACGTGATCGCGATGACCGCCGCCCCGCGCTTGCGGGCTTCGATGCACAGCTCGACCGGGTACGGGTTCGAGCCGGACGTCGAGAAGACCACCAGCACGTCGTCCGGTCCCGGCGCCCGCTCGGCCAGCACTTCGGCGGCCAGGCCGGTGCGCCGCTCGGTCTGCGTGCTGCTCACCGCGCCGTGCAGCGGCAGCAGGTCCGGGTGGTAGAGCGGGTAGACGCAGGCGAGCCCGCCGGCCCGGTAGAACGTCTCGGCGACCGCGGCCAGCGAGTGCCCGGCGCCCGCGGTATAGACCAGTGCGTCGGCCCGGATCACCCCCAGGACCAGATCCGCCGCTTCGCGCACTGCTTCGGCGTTGGCCTGTTCGACGTCCGCCAGTTGCTTGGCGACACTGCCGGAGATGTCCGTGGCGCTCACCACACCCACCCTTCCGTCGGGGATCGGGCGCCGAATCTACCGCGAAGATGGTGGTGCGCGGTGGAATAGCCGGGTGGCCGATCCGGGTTGACCCGAATGCGGGCGTGGAGGAGGACGGGTGAGCGAGGCGGAACCGGCGGTGTCGGTGTGGCCGGCGCGCGGGCGGACCGAGGCGGTCGTGCTCGTGCTGCACGGCGGCGCGGAACGCGGCCTCGGCGCGGTGCCGCCCTGGAAGCTCGCCTACCTGCGGATGGTCCCGATCGCGCGCGCCCTGCACCGGGCCGGCCGCGCGCACGGCGTCGAGGTGCGGCTGCTGCGCAACCGGCGGTACGGCTGGAACGCGCCCGCCATGGACCCCGTCGACGACGCCCGCTGGGCCCTCGGCCGGATCCGCGCCGAGCACCCCGGCGTGCCGGTGGTGCTGGTCGGGCACTCCATGGGCGGCCGGGTGGCGCTGCGCGTCGCCGACGACCCCGCCGTGCGCGGGATCTGCGCGCTGGCGCCGTGGACCCCGCGGGGTGAACCGGTCGCGGCCGTGGCCGGGCGGTCGGTGCTCATCGTGCACGGCACCCGCGACCGGATGACCAGCCCGGCGGAGTCGCACGCCTTCGCCGAACGCGCCGAGGGCGTCGCCGCCCGGGTCGCCCGGTTCGAGATCGCCAACGAGGGCCACGCGATGCTGCGCCGCTCGTCCGTGTGGACCCGGCTGACGATTGCTTTCACACTGGAAGTGCTGGCGGGGAGCACGGGTGAAGAGCTGCGCGGTGCCTGGGCCGCGCCGGGCCCCGAGCGGCTCCGAATACCCGTCTGAGAACGCCCCGAACAGGGCATTCGGTGAAGCGCGCCGCGGGGTGCGGCGACTAGGATCGATCACCGGCGTAGCCGGCCGGAGGGAGCATCGTGACCACTTCGAGCGTTGACCGGGCGTCCGCCGGGGACGTGCCGGAAGAGGATCGCTGGCCGGGCCTGGCCGGCCCGCCGCATTCACCGCTGCGCGCGCGGATCGCCGCCGCGCTGTTCCGCCGGGCGGTCCGCCCGCTCGACGTCCGGGTGACGTTCCCGGACGGCACCGTGCTCGGCGCCGGTGGGCCGGAATCGCCCGAAATGCGCATTCTGCGCCCGCAAGCCTTCTTCCACCGCCTCGGCGCCGACGCCAAGATCGGCTTCGGCGAGTCCTACATGGCCGGTGACTGGACCGCGTCCGACCTGGCCGAGGTGCTGACGCCGTTCGCCGAACGCATGGCCACCCTGGTGCCGCCGGTGCTGCAGAAGTTCCGGCGGATCGCCGAACGCACGCAGCCGCCGTCCGAGGAGAACACCCTCGAAGGCGCGCGGGCCAACATCCACCGGCACTACGACCTGTCCAACGACCTGTTCGCGACCTTCCTCGACCGGTCGATGACGTACTCCTCGGCGCTGTTCGGCCCCGGTGACGACCTCACCGCCGCCCAGCACCGCAAGATCGACAGCGTGCTCGACTACGCGGGGGTGCGCGACGGCAGCGAAGTCCTCGAAATCGGTACCGGATGGGGTGAACTCGCCATCCGCGCCGCCGCCCGCGGGGCGCGCGTGACGTCGCTGACCATTTCGGAGGAGCAGCGCGCGCTGGCCACCGAGCGCATCGCCGCGGCGGGGTTCTCCGACCGCGTCGACGTGAAGCTGTGCGACTACCGCGAGTCCAGCGGCCAGTACGACGCCGTGGTCAGCGTCGAGATGATCGAGGCCGTCGGCGCGTCCTACTGGCCGGCGTTCTACGAGACGATCGGCGAGCGGCTGCGCCCCGGCGGGCGGTTCGGCCTGCAGGCCATCACCATGGACCACGACCGGATGCTGGCGTCGTCGCGCGCCTACACCTGGATCCACAAGTACATCTTCCCGGGCGGCATCATCCCGTCGGTGCGCTCGATCGAGGAGGGCGTCAAGGCGAACACCCGGCTCAAGCTGGCCGGGATGCGCGAGTTCGGCCAAGACTACGCGCGCACGTTACGGTTGTGGCGCGAACGGTTCCTGCACCGCTGGGCCGACATCGCCGGGTTCGGGTTCGACGACGTCTTCCGCCGGATGTGGGAGTTCTACCTGGCCTATTCGGAAGCCGGGTTCCGCTCCGGGTACCTCAAGGTCCACCAGTTCGGCTACGAGGCGACCAGCGAGTAACTTCGTCTCGCAACCCGACCCCGGTGCCGGACGTCCTCGAAGTGAGGGCGTGCGGTCTACTGACGACGACAGGTTTGTCCGGATCGGGATTGGGTGATGGTGATGACGTACCGAGGCGACGACGGCGGCCGCCGGATGCCGCCGCCCCGGCCGCCCGCCGGGCGTTCCCGGGAGCACCAGCGCGCGCAGATGATGCCGCTGCCCGGACGGGGCCGCAGCCCCTACGACGAGCGCACGCGCCCGATGGGGGAGCCCGAGCCCCAGTACGCCCCGCCCCCGCCGCCGCGCCGCGAGCCCCCGCGCCCGGCCGACGACTACCCGCCGTCCCGGCCGCCGCGCCGTCGCCGGTGGAGCTTCGGCAAGGTGATCGGCGCCCTGGTGCTGGTCTTCGTCGTCTTCCTCGCCGGCATCTGGGTCTACCTGGAGTTCTCGATCAAGCGCGTCGACGCGATCGCGGACTACTCCGGCCGCCCGGTCGCCGCGTCCGGCACCAACTGGCTGATCGTCGGCTCGGACAGCCGTGAGGGCCTGACGGCCGAGGACGAGGAGCGGCTGGCCACCGGCGACGTCGCCGCGGCAGGCGGCGGGCAGCGCACCGACACGATCATGGTCGCGCACATCCCGGACAACGACACCAAGCCGACGCTGCTGTCTCTGCCGCGCGACTCCCAGGTGAAGATCCCGGGCCACGGCACGAACAAGATCAACGCGGCGTTCTCCCTCGGCGGCCCGAAGCTGCTCGCGCAGACCGTCGAAGGCGCCACCGGCCTGCACCTCGACCACTACGCGGAAATCGGCTTCGGCGGCTTCGCCAAGATCGTCGACGCGATCGGCGGCGTCGACATGTGCATCGACAAGGACATGAACGACACGATGACCGGCATCAGCATCAAGGCCGGCTGCCAGTCGCTCGACGGCCGCTCCGCGCTGGGCTTCGTCCGCATGCGCCACAGCGACGCGACCCCGCGCTCGGACCTCGACCGCGTCGCCAACCAGCGCAAGTTCATCGGCGCGCTGGTGAGCCAGATCGCGAGCCCGGGCACGCTGCTCAACCCGTTCGACTTCTTCCCCCTGCTGTCCTCGGCGCCGGACGCGCTGACGATGGACTCGGGCGACCACGTCCACAACCTGGCCGGCCTGGCGATCGCGATGCGCGGCATCTCCTCGGGCGGCGTGGTGACGACGACGGTGCCGGTGACCAGCGCGTCGGCGGAGAACTGGGACAAGAACAAGTCGAAGCAGCTGTTCGACGCGCTGAAGAACGACAGCGAGATCCCGGACAGCGTCATCGTCAATTAATTCACGCGCGCTCGTTCCTCGGCCGGGGCACCATGGAAGCCATGGAGACCCCGGCCGAGACGTATCGCGTGGACGAATTCACCTTGGCCCGCTGGCAGTTCGCCGACGGGCCCGAGCTGACGTCGACGGTCGCCGGGTCCCTCGGGCACATCGGCGCGTGGATGATCTGGGCCGCCGGGGGCTACTCGGCCGACGACTCCGCCGAATTCCTGAAGCGCACCAGGGAAAACTGGGAGAGCGGCGAAACGCACGACTTCGCCGTGCGCGTCGACGGCGCGCTCGCCGGTGCCATCGGGATCATGGCGCGCGAAGGCGGCGTCGAGATCGGGTACTGGCTCGCGCAGCCGTACACCGGGCGCGGCCTGATCACCCGGGCCGCCGGTTTCCTGACCGCGGAGGCGTTCCGGCTCGGGGCGGGCTACGTCGAGATCAAGCACGACGAGCTGAACGTCCGAAGTGGAGCGGTGCCCGCGCGCCTCGGCTTCACGAAGGTGCGCGAGGAGCCGGCGGACAAGCCGCTGGCGCCGTCGTGCACGGGCACCAACCACGTCTGGCGCAAGGAGAAGCCGTGATCTGGGTGACCGATCCGGGGCACCGGTGGCTGTGCGAGCGACGCCAGGTCGCGAGCCGGGCCGAGCGACGCGGGAACCGCGCCGAGGTCCACGAGTACGGGCGGCGCCGGCGCGACCGGCCGCGGGGGTGGCCCTCGGGCGGGGTGCGCCGGCCGCCGGGCTGGCCGCCGCGCGGCTGGCGCCGCTGACCGCTCAGGACACCTTGTCCCGCTCCCGCAGCACCTTGAGCGCCTGGTCGGCGTGGACCGTGAAGTTCAGCTCGCTCTTGATCTTCTCGAGCACCCTGCGGTCCTCGCCGATCACGAAGGTGACGCGCTTGGCGTGCAGCGGCAGGAGTTTCCGCCAGACGCCGAACCGCTTCGCGACCTCGCCGTCCACATCGGACAGCAGCGGGTAGTCGAAGCCGTGGGCCTCGGAGAACTGCCGCTGCTTGGTGACGCCGTCCGGGCTGATCCCGATCCGGTGCGCGCCGACCTCGGCGAACTCGGCGGCGAGGTCGCGGAAGTGGCAGCTTTCGGCGGTGCAGCCGCTGGTCATGGCGGCGGGGTAGAAGAACAGCACGACCGGCCCGGTGGCCAGGAAGTCCGACAGCGTGCGGTCGGCTCCCCGCTCGTCGGGCAGCGTGAAGTCGGGGGCGAGGTCTCCGGCGTCCATGGACGTCCCTTCTCGTCGGCGGCAGAACCCATCCTGCCGGTCCTTCGGAGCCACCCCGCGACCGGCTTGGTCAGGAGCGCCCCAAGGCGGCCTTGGTTGCGTCTGACGCACCGAAGGCCGCCTTGGGTGCGTGTGACGCACCGAAGGCCACATTGGGGCGCTTTGGTCAGGAGCCCGGGTGCCGCGCGATCAGCTCGTCGACCTCGTCGCCCGTCGCCGAGTCCGCCACGAACGGGCCGCGGGCCGCGAGGACGCCCAGCTGGCGCAGGCGGGCCGCCTGCTCGTGGGTGCGGACGCCCTCCGCGCCCACCCGCAGCTTCAGCTCGCGGGCGCGGGTGATCAGCTGGGTCAGGTGCCGGATGTCCGCCTCCGCGGGCTCGTCCGCGTCGAGCGCGTCGACCACCGGGCCGGACAGGATCACGTGGCGGATCGGGAGGCGGTGCTGGGGGATCAGCTCCAGGTCCGCCGAGCCCGAAATCGTCAGGACCAGCTGCGCGCCGAGGTCGGACAGCACCGCGAACGACTCCAGGACCTCGCCGCCCGGGTCGAGGACCGAGTCGCGGTCCGTGCACAGGCGCAGGGCCTTCGCCGGCAGCTCGTGCTTGTCCAGCTGCTCCTTCACCAGCAGGACCAGGTCCGGGTCGATGGCCAGCCGCGTCGGCAGGCGGACGCAGACGTCCGGGGCCGCGTCGCCGAAGCGGGCGTGCCAGCGGGCCGTCGCCGCCAGGGACTCGGCCAGGAGCCAGCGGCCGAGCGGCACCGTCATGCCCGTCGTCTGGGCCAGCGGGTAGAACTCGTCGGAGCTCAGCTCGCCCTTCTCCGGGTGGTTCCACCGCAGCCCCGCGTTGACCGCGGCGAGCTCTTCGGTGCGGGCGAGCCGGACGGTCGGCTGGTAGACGAGCGAGAACTCGCCGTTCTCCAGCGCGCCGGCGATCACCGCGCCGAGCTGGTAGCGGCCGCGGTCGCGGGCGTCGAGCTCCGGGTCGAACAGCATCCACTGCGCCTTGCCTGCCTCCTTGGCCCGGTGCAGCGCGATCTCCGCCGCCCGCAGCAGCTCGGCCGCGCCGCCCTCGACGGCCGCGCGCACCACGATGCCCGCGCTCGCGCTGACGCCGATGCCGTGCCCGCCCAGGTAGATCGGCTCGTTGAGGTCCTCCAGCGCGCGCTCGACCAGGGTCACGACCTCGGTGGCGGCCAGCTCGCCGCGCAGCAGCACCGCGAAGCCGTCGCCGGACAGGCGCGCGACGAACCCGTCGTGGTGCCCGGTGAAGACCGCCGACAGCTTGCCCGCCACCCCGCGCAGCACCTGGTCGCCGACGCCGGCGCCGAGGCCGTCGTTGATCACCTTGAAGCCGTCGACGTCGAGGTAGATCAGCGCGATGTCGTCGCGCGCGCCGGCGCCGAGCGCGGCTTCCAGCTTGGTCGTGAACGACGACGCGTTCGGCAGCCCGGTCAGCGGGTCGTGCACGTTCTGGTGCAGCAGCCGTTCCTGCAGCAGGTGCAGCTCGTTCGCGTCGGACACCATCAGCACCGGGTAGACCGACCCGGGCTTGTCGCCGGGCAGCCGGGCGAGCGTGACGTCGGTCCAGAGCTGCCCGTCCTCGGCGTGGTCGAGCAGCATCCGCTCCTGGTACCGCTCGCGCGCCGTGCGCACCTGCTCCAGCCCCGCCTTGAGCCGCGAGACGTCGTGGTCGGTCGAGCCGAGGTCCGTCAGGTGCCTGCCCCGCAGCTTTTCCGGCGAGCAGCCGAGCAGCTGGCCGAGCGCGAGGTTGGCCTCGACGATGTCGCCGTCCGGGTCGGCCAGCGCGATCCCCATCGGCGACGCGGCGTAGAGCGCGGAGAACCGCAGCAGCGCGCCGTCGTGCCGGGAGCCGGCGTGGACGGCCGCCTCGTTCGCGACTTCCAGCAGGAGCGGTTCGAGCTCCTCCGGGGGAAGTGTTACTCCTTTGGTGTCGGCCAACGTCGCCGCCCACCGGCGGGCCACGTCCAGCAGTCCTGGCGCGGCTCCGGGCTCAGGCACACTCCACCTCTTCACGCGCAGGTCAGGCCAGTTCAGCCGCGGTGCCAGGGGGTGCACAGCCACACCGGGTACCCCTCGCCCGCGACCGATGCCACGCCATCATGCGGGTCACGGGGTGTCTACCGGCTGAACGAGTGAACGAGTGTCCACATGAGGTGACATCTTGTCACGGCGTGTATGCCGTGGTAGACGCGACCTGCGTCAGCGAGGGGTCAACCGCACCGGTAAACCGTCGGCCGGGACCGGCAATGAGACGTAGTCCCACTTCGCGGTGTAACTCTCCGGAACCGACCAGCGGTGGGCGCGGAGCATTTCGTGCATCAGCAACTTCACCTCGAGACCGCCGAAGTGGAGGCCGATGCACTTGTGCGCGCCGCCGCCGAAGGGCATCCACGCCATCCGGTGCGACTTGTCCTCGCGGCGCGGCTCGGCGAACCGCTCCGGGTCGAACTCGAAGGGGTTCGTCCAGCACTCCGGCGTGAAGTGGTTGACCGTCGGCGACACGCCGACCAGCGTGTTCGCCGGGATGTAGTGGCCGAGCACCTCGGTGTCCTTGACCGTCTGGCGGGTCAGCGACGGCACCGGCGCGACCAGCCGCAGCGCCTCCTTCATCACCAGGTCGAGCGTTTCGAGCTTCTCGACGGCGTCGATGTCGAGGACGTCGTCGCCCAGCGCGAGGGACTCCGCGCGGGCGCGTTCCTGCCACTCGGGGTACTTGGCCAGGTAGTAGGCCATGGCGCTGCTGGTGATGGTGGTCGTGTCGTGCGCGGCCATCATCAGGAAGATCATGTGGTTGACGATGTCGGTGTCGGTGAAGCGGTCGCCGTCCTCGGTGGTGGCGTGGCAGAGCGCGGAGAACAGGTCGTCGCCGTCGGAAGCCCGCTTGGCGGGGAGGTTCTCGCCGAAGTAGCGCTCGAGGACGCGCCGCCCGTGCAGGCCGGCCGACCAGCGCCCGCCCGGCACGGGAAAGCGCACGAACGCCGTGCCGGCGCGCACGGAGTTGACGAACGCGCGGTTGATCCGGTGTGCGCCGGCGCCGCTGCGCATGCCCATGAACACGCGCGTCGCGACGTCGAGGGTCAGCTGCTTGAGCGCCCAGTACAGCCGCGGCCGCTCGCTCGAACCCCAGCTCGCGACGCCTTCGCGCAGCGCGGGGCCCATCTCGTTGACGTAGCCGGTCAGCCGCTGCCGGGTGAAGGCCTCCTGCATGATCCGGCGGTGCAGGTGGTGCTCGCCGAAGTCCATCAGCATCAGGCCGCGCTCGAAGAACTTCTCGATGAAGAACTTCCAGCCCTCCTGCGAGAACGCCTTGTCCTTGTTGACGAGCGCGATCTGGGTGGCTTCCGGCCCGGACAGCGCGACGATCCGGCGCCCGAAGCCGGCGGTCCAGGAGACCGGGCCGTAGAGCTCGTAGCGCCGGAGGCCGAACGCCGGGCCGAAGCGCATCATCTCGAGCATGTGCCCGACCACCGGCGGGCCTTCGTCGCCGAGCACCGGCTTGAGGCCGCTGCCCGCGGGCGGCGTCGCGAGTTCCTTGACCGGCCAGCGCGACCGCAGCCAGCGCTCGTCGACGCCGCGGGGGAGGGGAAGTGCCGTCAACGGCGGCACGCGTTCACGCAGTGCTTCGGTGGCTCGGCTCACGGTGCCCGGCAAAGTGACCATCTCCCCGTCGAGATCGGCTACCCCTCCACGATGCACCCTTGTTGACGACCTGACAACACCTGGGTCGCCGTCTTTTCGGGTGGTCGCCGCTTCCGCACCGCGCTCGGGTTGACGCCGCGGACCCGCTTGAACGCCGCGCTGAACGCGAACGGGTCCGCGTACCCGACTTCGCGCGCGACGGCCGCGACGCTCACGCCGTCCCGCTCGCGGAGGAGATCGGCCGCCAGCGTCATGCGACGCCGGGTGAGGTAGGTCAGCGGCGGTTCGCCCACCAGCTCGGCGAAGCGCTTGGCGAGCGTCGAGCGCGACACGCCGGCCCGGCTCGCGAGCGCGCCGACGGTCCACGGCGCCGCGGGCTCGTCGTGCAGCAGCCGCAGCGCGTGGCCGACGACGGGGTCGCGTTGCGCGGTCCACCACGCCGGGGGCTCGCCGCCGGGCCGGTCGAACCACTCGCGCAGCGTGCAGACGAGCATCCAGTCGAGCAGCCGGTCGAGCACGACCTGCTGCCCCGGCGTGTCGGCGGCGACCTCGGCGGCGAGGTGGTCGAGGACGGCGTCCCCGGTGCGCCCGCCGTCCACGCGCAGCACGACGGGCAGCGCGTCCAGCAGCGGGCGGCTGATCTCCCCGCCGACCGGGTAGGCACCGACGATCAGGGTCGTGCCGCCGTCGCCGGGGTCGTACCAGCCCCGCCGGTGCCGCGTCCCGCCCTGCTCGGGCACGGCGCAGAACTCCCCGCAGTCGACGGGTTCGGCGCGCGTGCCGACCTCGTCGACGAAGCGGAAGGTCCCGGGCCCGCGCACGACGACGGTCTCGTAGGCCCGCAACGGCTCGGCCGGGCCGTCTTCGGGCACGACCCAGCCGGCGCCGTCGAGCACGGTGCAGAGGGTGAGCGGCGCGCCGTCGACGAAGCGCAGCGACCAGGGCGGGGAGAGCGCGGAGCTGCCGAAGAGCGAGCCGTGGGCTCGCACACCGCGGAAGAGGTCACCCAGTACGTCCACCCTTCAGACGATCGCACAGGAGATCCGGCTTTTCACCCATGGGATCGTCCGAGCGGGGCAGGTTGAATCGGGGCATGGACACCTTGACCCCCACGGACCTCGACTTCCTCCGGCGCCCGCTGCACGGCTTCCTGACCGTGGCGGGCGGCCAGCCACGCCCGGTCTGGTTCGAGGCGACGGCGGACGGCACGCTGCAGCTGTTCTCGGAACCGGACGCACCCAAGGTCCGCCGCCTCCGCCGGAACCCGCGCGCGTCACTCGTCGTGGCGGCCCCGGTGGGCGAGCGCGAACGCTGGGTTTCGGCCGAGGGCACCGTTTCCCTGGAACCGGACGGCGCCCACGACCTGGCCGGGCGCCTGGCGGCCCGCTACTGGGACCTCGGCGACCCCGGCCGCGCCGCCGGGCTGAAGGAAATCCTGGCTGTGGACCAGCTCCGCTTGGTCCTCCACCCGGAGAAGGTGCGCCGCTACGCGTATTGACCACCGGTGCGAATCCCCGCCCGAAACGGACGTTTCGGGGTATAGTGCCCGCACCGCGGCTGCCGGCCGGGGAAGTGATCTTCGGCGCCGTGGTCGTCTGGGGGACGGGGAGCCATGGCCAACGAACGTCGGGAATCCTTTACGCGAGAAGGCATCGAGACGATGAAGTGGGGGCTGGTCAGATCCGCGATCAACCGCGAGATCTGGGACCGGACCCTCGGCAAGAATCCGATGTGCTGCTACACCGGGAACGCGGACGGCGGCTACCGCGTCTCGTTCGACCACGACGAAACCTTCCACGACCGGGAAAACGAGCCCGGGTACGAACCGCCGCGGTGGATGACCCACCACCACTTCCCGCCGGTTCCCCGTACCCGCACCGAAACGAAGCACCGGACGGCGTGGCAGGAGGACTACCAGGGCAACCGCGTCGCCGAATTCGACGTGTGGGCGGACCCGGGGAACGCCGAGGCGTCCGGGGTCCAAGGCCTCTACGCGAAGTGGGCGCAGCGGGTGGACAAGATCTTCACCGGCTGGGGCGAGCCCGACCGGATCCCGTACGAGAAGGACTTCTGGGAGGCCGCCACGCGGCTGCGCGACGCGATCAAGCCGCTGGGTGTCGTCAACGTTCCGGGTGAGTCCTACTACCTGGCGTGCCGCACGCTCGGTCTCGTCGCCCACGATCCGGGAGCGCAGGGCACCACCCCGCCCGCGCGGATGTGGGCGCCGCAGATCAACGGCCCGATCGACCGGTTCGTCATCCCGCTGCAGGGCACCCTCCTGAACCTCTACATCCTCGGCGAAATGCTGGCCGCCCAGCTCGAGGGCCTCGGGAACATGTGGCAGAGCACCCGGGAGGGTGTCATGGAAATCGGCAGGCAGGCCACGCGCAGAATGGATTTCACGGGCGACGGCGGCACCACCCAGGCCATGATCAAGAGCGCCGGCTGGGTCGTCGGCGCCATGGGACTGATCCCGGTGGCCGATGCGGTGGGCATCGGCCTGGCGGCTACGGGACTCATCCTGGCCGGAGCGGACGAGATCCTCGGCAAGATCGAGGACGAGTCCAAGGAGGTGTTCGACATCCCGGCGGCGATCGACGGGGCCACCGCGGAGGAGATCATCCAGGCGGTGGCGGACACGCTGGACAGCGGTCAGCTCCTCGACCTCGAGACCCAGGTCCAGCTCGACGAAAGCGACAGTGCCGACGTGCTCGGCGTCGCTCACGCGCACATCGGGGACCACACGGTGTACAACGCGGAAGCGAACACCTACAAGACGTACTTCACGATGGACCTGAGCGACGTCCGGTCCGACTCCCACCAGGACAAGCCCCTCGACGTCGACATCAGCGTCGAGTTCGAGCGCCTGCGCGACGCGGGGAAGACGTTCGCGGACGAACTGGGCGAGGAGCTCCGCGCCGTCGCCAGGGGAGTGCGCGACGTCTACTCGACGAGCGCGACGTGGGAACGCCCGGAGCTGAGCGGGGGCCGGGCGATCGGCCTCGGGCCGACCGGCTCGTGGCCGCAGTGGAGCCAGGTTCGCGACGATCTGGCGGGCACCGTCGACGCGACCGCGAACCAGGTGGTGGAGGTGGGGGAGTACCTGATCGCCGCGGCGAACTACCTCGAGCGGAAGGACGCTTCGGCGAAAGAGGCGCTGGAGAAGGCGGGGCAGGAACTCGACCGCACGTTCGGCTGAGCGGCCGGACGGCTCGGCCACGCCCCGGTTCGCCGGTGGCGTGGCCGAGCCGTCGTCCGGGCTCAGTCCCAGTCGAGGGCGCCGCCCGACTGGTACTCGATGACGCGGGTCTCGAAGAAGTTCTTCTCCTTCTTCAGGTCCATCGCCTCGGACATCCACGGGAACGGGTTCTCGGTCTCACCGAAGATCGGGGCCAGCCCGATCTGCTGCGCGCGGCGGTCGGTGATGAAGTGCATGTACTGCTCGCACAGCTGCGCCGACAACCCCAGCATGCCGCGCGGCATGGTGTCGCGCGCGTACGCGACCTCCAGCTCGCACGCCTCCTGCAGCATCCCGCGCACCTCGGCCTGGAACTCTTCGGTCCACAGGTGCGGGTTCTCGATCTTGATCTGGTTGATGCAGTCGATGCCGAAGTTCAGGTGGATCGACTCGTCGCGCAGGATGTACTGGTACTGCTCGGCGATGCCGACCATCTTGTTCCGGCGGCCCAGCGACAGGATCTGCGCGAAGCCGGTGTAGAACCACATGCCCTCGAAGATCACGTAGAACGCGACGAGGTCGCGCAGGAACGCCTGGTCGGCTTCCGGCGTGCCGGTCTCGAAGTCCGGGTTCTCCAGGTTCTGCGTGTACTTCAGCGCCCACGCGTCCTTGTCCGAAATGGACGGGACCTCGCGGTACATGTTGAACAGCTCGCCCTCGACCAGGCCGAGGCTCTCGCAGATGTACTGGAAGGTGTGCGTGTGCACGGCCTCCTCGAACGCCTGGCGCAGCAGGTACTGGCGGCACTCGGGGTTGGTGATCTGCCGGTACACCGCGAGCACGATGTTGTTGGCCACCAAGGACTCCGCGGTCGCGAAGAAGCCGAGGTTGCGCTTGAGCATCTGCCGCTCGTCCTCGGTGAGGCCGTCCGGCGACTTCCACAGCGCGATGTCGGCCTGCATGGCGACCTCGGTCGGCATCCAGTGGTTGTTGCAGCCGGCGAGGTACTTCTCCCACGCCCACTTGTACTTCATCGGCAGCAGCTGGTTGACGTCGGCGCGCGCGTTGATCATGCGCTTGTCGTCGACGTTGATCCGGGCGGCGCCGACCTCGATCTCCCCGAGGCCGGTCGCGTCCGTCGTCTCCACGTTCGTCATCTGTGCAGGGATTCCTTTACTGGCAGGCTTCGCAGTCGGGGTCGTCGATGCGGCAGGCGGCGCCTTCGGTGGCCACGAAGTCGACGTCGGGCTCCGGCTTGGGGGCGGGAGCGGGCGTCGGAGCGGGCGCGGGCGCCGGGGCCGGGGTGGCCGCGGGGGCCGCGACGGCCGGGGTGGCCGAGACGGCGTTCAGCTTGCCGTCGGTGCCGCGCAGGGTGCTCTTCTCCACGTGCGTCGCGGACTGCGCGCGCAGGTAGTACGTGGTCTTGAGGCCCTTGTGCCACGCGTAGCGGTACAGCTGGTCGAGCTTGCGGCCGCTCGGCGCCGCGATGTAGAGGTTCAGCGACTGCGCCTGGTCGATCCACTTCTGGCGCACCGAGCCGGCGTCCACGATCCACTTCGACTCGATCTCGAACGCCGTGGCGTACAACGCCTTCAGGTCGTCCGGGACGCGGTCGATCTGGCCGAGGCTGCCGTCGAAGTACTTCAGGTCCGACACCATGACCTCGTCCCACAGGCCGCGCTGCTTGAGCGAGCGGACCAGGTGCGGGTTGACCACGGTGAAGTCGCCGGACATGTTCGACTTGACGAACAGGTTCTGGAACAGCGGCTCGATCGACTGGCCGACGCCGGAGATGTTGGAGATCGTCGCGGTGGGCGCGATCGCCATCACGTTGGAGTTGCGCATGCCGACGGTCTTGACGCGCTCGCGCAGCGGCGCCCAGTCCAGGGTGGACGAGGTGTCGATGTCGAGGGCGTCACCCTGGCGGGCGTCGATGAGCAGCTGCAGCGAGTCGATCGGCAGGATGCCCTTGCTCCACAGCGATCCCTCGAACGACTGGTACTGGCCGCGCTCCTCGGCGAGGTCGGTCGACGCCGAGATCGCGTAGTAGGAGAGGTGCTCCATCGAGACGTCGGCGAACTTCACGGCCTCTTCGGAGGCGAAGGGGACGCCGATCTCGAACAGCGCGTCCTGGAAGCCCATGATGCCCAGGCCGACCGGGCGGTGGCGCAGGTTGGAGCGGCGCGCCTCCGGGATCGTGTAGAAGTTGATGTCGATCACGTTGTCCAGCATGCGGACGGCCGTGCGCACGGTCTTCTCGAGGCGCTTCGTGTCCAGGCCCTCGGGGGTGACGTGCTTGAG
Organism: Amycolatopsis eburnea; assembly: GCF_003937945.1. Lineage (GTDB taxonomy): Bacteria > Actinomycetota > Actinomycetes > Mycobacteriales > Pseudonocardiaceae > Amycolatopsis > Amycolatopsis eburnea. The sequence goes on along the minus strand of NZ_RSEC01000046.1, from coordinate 306,946 downwards.
CAGGTTGACCGAGCCGAGGTTGCAGACCGCGACCTCTTCGCTGTTGGTGTTCAGCGTGATCTCGGTGCACAGGTTGGACGAGTGCACGACACCGACGTGCTGCTGCGGCGAGCGCAGGTTGCACGGGTCCTTGAACGTGATCCACGGGTGGCCGGTCTCGAACAGCATGGTCAGCATGCGGCGCCACAGCTCCACCGCGCGGATCTTGCGGAAGACCTTGATCTCGCCGCGGGCGGCCATCGCCTCGTACTCGCGGTAGCGCTGCGCGAACTCGTTGCCGTACAGGTCGTGCAGGTCCGGCGTCTCGTTCGGCGAGAACAGCGTCCACTCGGCGTTGGCCTCGACGCGGCGGAGGAACTCGTCGGGCACCCAGTTCGCGGTGTTCATGTCGTGGGTGCGGCGGCGGTCGTCACCGGTGTTCTTGCGCAGGTCGAGGAACTCCTCGATGTCCACGTGCCACGTCTCGAGGTACGCGCAGGCCGCGCCCTTGCGCTTGCCGCCCTGGTTGACCGCGACGGCGGTGTCGTTGGCGATCTTGAGGAACGGCACGACGCCCTGGGACTGGCCGTTGGTGCCCTTGATGTGCGCGCCGAGGCCGCGGACCGGGGTCCAGTCGTTGCCGAGGCCGCCCGAGTACTTGGCCAGCAGCGCGTTGTTCTTGTACGCCTGGAAGATCGAGTCCAGGTCGTCGTCCACCGTGGTCAGGAAGCAGGACGACAGCTGCGGGCGCGTGGTGCCCGAGTTGAACAGCGTCGGGGTGGACGCCATGAAGTGGAAGCTGGAGAGCAGCTCGTAGAACTCGATCGCGCGGGCTTCCTTGTCCTTCTCGCGGATGGCGAGACCCATCGCGACGCGCATGAAGAACGCCTGCGGCAGCTCGAAGCGGATGCCCTCGTGGTGCTGGAAGTACCGGTCGTAGAGCGTCTGCAGGCCGAGGAACCCGAAGTCGAGGTCGCGCTCGGGCCGGATCGCGGCGGTGATCTTGTCCAGGTCGAAGCGCAGCAGCTCGCCGTCGACCAGCTCCAGCTCGACCGCGCGGCGCAGGTAGGCGCGGAAGTACGCGGGGTACTCACCGGCCATCTCGTCCTGGCTGGCCTGGCGCGGCTTGCCCGCCAGGTAGCTCAGCGCCTCGCCGCGCAGCTTGTCCAGCAGCAGGCGGGCGGAGACGAACGAGTAGTTCGGCTCCTGCTCGACCAGCACGCGGGCGGCCAGCACCTGGGCCAGCGCCAGCTCGTCGGCGCTGATGCCGTCGTAGAGGTTGCGCTTGGCCTCGGCCAGCACCGGCTCGGCTTCGACGTCCTCGAGCCCGGCGACGGCCTCGCCCACGACGTGAGACACGCGGGCCCAGTCGAGCGGGCGCAGGACGCCGTCGGCGCCCTTGACGTTCAGGGTCGCTTCGGTGGTGGCGGGCTTGGCGGCCTCGCGGGCCTTGCTGCGCTCCTCGCGGTAGAGGACGTAGGCGCGGGCGACCTTGTGGTGCTCGCCGCGCATCAGGGCGAGCTCGACGATGTCCTGGATCTGCTCGATGTGCAGGGCGGTTTCGGGGCCGGCGTGGCGCAGCAGGGTGGTCTCGACCTGCTGGGTCAGCTCCGCGACGACGTGGTGCACGCGGGAGGACGCGGCGGCGTCGCCGCCCTCGACCGCGAGGAACGCCTTCGTCAGCGCGACCGAGATCTTCCCGGCGTCGAACGGCGACACGCTGCCGTCCCGCCGGATGACCCGGATCGCGGTGGGTGTGTCGGTCGCGGAGGGCCGCTGACCGGTTTCGACTGACATGCGTGTCTCCAAATTTGGGCGCGTCGGATCGCCGCACGGCCTCACGAGGCCGTGCGCTGCAGGTTCTTCAAAGCTGCCCGGCGACCCTCTGCAGCGGTCTCCCCGTCGCTGGGGGCTGCCGGTCACCAGAGACTACATGTAGGGGTTGGGGGCCGCACGTGCCCCAACGGGTGGCGTGTCGCGTGCTCACCCTGGCGGGTTACGTGATCACCGAGAGGCGCAGTTCAGACCGCGTGGGCGGGTGGTCCGGTCGGGTGCGCGGGTGGCGGGCCCCCGGCAAAGTCGGGCAGCGCGGCCGATCCGCCCCTCCGCGATGTCATGAAAGGGTCGTTCATCTCGCCAGACGACATGAACGACCCTTTCACGACATCCCGTGACGCCGCGCAGGCCATGCGGCCGGGCGACTTCGCCGGGACCCTGACATGCGGGCCGGGCTCAGGCGCCGAAGCGCAACTCCGAGGAAGGCAGCTCCAGGCTCGCCACCGGGCGGCGGCCGTCGAGGTAGCCCAGCGGGCCGTCCGGGTTGAAGCTCCAGTCCGCCGACGCCGGGCGCGGCCGGATCTTCGCGCCCACCGGGGTCCGGAGCAGGCCGTCGCGCTCCTGGACCACCTCGAACGACGTCGGGACCCGCAGCGGCAGGCCCGGGCGGCGCTTGAACGCCGCCGTCGCGATCCAGTCGCCGGACGTCGCCGCGGTCGCCGTGAAGGCGGGGCCGCTCGTGAAGTCCAGGGTGGCCAGGCCCTTCGGGATCGCCCACAGCTCGCGGCCGCCGGCCATCGACGCCTCGCTGTCGACCCAGATCTCCGTGATCGAACACGACGCCCGGCGCGCCTTGATCGACACCGCCGCCAGCAGCTCGTGGTAGGACAGCTGCCCCGGCGGGGTGTAGTCGATCCACGCCGTGAACACCGACGCCATCCCGGCCACCATCAAAGGCTCCGCGGGCAGCGCGGGAAGAGCGGACGGCGGCACGCGCCAGATCGAGACCCGCGCGTCGGCGGTCAGGTGCCAGGGCTGCGGTGGGTAGAGGCTCATGCGTCCAACCAAGGGAGGTACGGGGGCAGGTCCTTGTCGACGCGCATGCCGAACTCCGGCGGCCGCTTCTGCAGGAACGACATGACGCCTTCGACGGCGTCCGGGCTCGCGCCCAGGCCGCCGATCAGCCGCGAATCCAGTTCGTGCACCGGGAACGGCGATGCCGCGCTCGCCATCCGGTAGAGCAGCTGGCGGGTCACCGCGACCGACACCGGCGCCGTCGCCGTGACGATCTCGCGGGCCAGCGCGTAGGCCTCGTCGAGGACCGTCCCGGCCGGGAAAACCTTGTGCACCAGGCCTTTTTCGAGCGCTTCGGCCGCGGGGAACACCCGGCCGCTGATCATCCAGTCCAGCGCCGTCCCCATGCCGACGAGCCGGGGGAGGAACCACGCCGACGCGCCTTCGGGGTAGATGCCGCGTCGGGTGAACACGAAGCCGAAGCGCGAGTCCTCCGAAGCGAGCCGGTAGTCGCACGACAGCGTGATCGTGACGCCGCCGCCGACCGCCGCGCCGTGCAGGGCCGCGATCACCGGCTTGTTCATCGCGAAGATCCGCTTCGAGCACCGGCCGGCGGGCTCCTGCCACGCCGCGTCCGGGCCGGTCGACGGGTCGAAGTCGAAGCCGTCCTGCGAGAGGTCGGCGCCCACGCAGAAGTCCTTGCCCGCGCCGGTCAGCACGACCACGCGGACGTCCTCGTCGCGGTCCGCGCGGTCCATCGCCGCGCCGAGCTCGTCGGCCATCCGGATCGTGTAGCCGTTGCGCGCCTCGGGGCGGTTCAGCGTCACCGTGGCGATCCGGTCCGCGACGGCGTAGGTGATCTCGGCGTAGTCGGCCATGGTCAGGAAAGTATTGCAGTCCGACGCTACTGGCAAGATGTCAATAGTGGCTCCGCAGCGTCCGGGGCGAAACAATCAGGCGTGCTTGATTTTTCCGGCGGCCGGTGCGACGCTGGGCGCCAGGACGCAAGGAGGCGGCGGATGGCGGATCTCGGCGTGATCCTCGGGGATCTCGACGCGGAGACACGGACGATCGACGACGTGGTGGCGGACCTGCCGGCGCCGGACTGGGCGCGGGCGACGCCGGCGGCGGGCTGGACCGTCGCGCACCAGATCGCGCACCTGGCCTGGACCGACCGCAAGGCCCTGATCGCGGCGGCGCACCCGGAAGACTGGCAGGCCGAGGTCGAGGAGCTGCTCAAGGCGGGGGAGACCTACGTCGACGACGGCGCCGAGGCCGGGGCGCGGCGGCCGCCCGCGGAGATCCTCGCGGACTGGCGGGACGGCCGGGCCGCGCTGGCCGAGGCGCTCGCCGCGGTGCCGGACGGGCAGAAGCTGCCCTGGTACGGCCCGCCGATGAGCGCCGCCTCGATGGCGACCGCGCGGATGATGGAGACCTGGGCGCACGGCCAGGACGTCTTCGACGCCCTCGGGCTCACCCGCGAGCCGACCGCCCGCATCTGGCACATCGCCCGCTTCGGCACCCGCACCCGCGACTTCGCCTACAAGGTCAACTCCCTGGCCCCGCCCGCGGAGGAGTTCCGCGTCGAACTCACCGCGCCGGACGGCGCCACCTGGACGTTCGGTCCCGAAGACGCCGAGCAGAAGCTCACCGGCAGCGCGCTCGACTTCTGCCTCGTCGTCACGCAGCGGCGGCACCCGGCCGACACCGACCTGGTCGCGCACGGCGCCGACGTCGAAGAGTGGCTCGGCATCGCGCAGGCCTTCGCCGGGCCGCCCGGGGCAGGCCGGAAGCCGGGGCAGTTCGCATGACCTACCGCATCGGCAACGCGTCCGGCTTCTACGGCGACCGGTTCTCCGCGGTCCGCGAGATGCTCACTGGCGGCCCCCTCGACGTCCTGACCGGCGACTACCTCGCCGAGCTGACCATGCTCATCCTCGGCCGCGACCGGATGAAGGACGCGAACCGGGGCTACGCCAAGACGTTCCTGCGCCAGATGGAGGAGAACCTCGGTCTGGCGCGGGAAAAGGGCGTCAAGATCGTCGCCAACGCGGGTGGGCTCAACCCGGCCGGGCTCGCCGACGCGCTCCGCGAACTGGCGGCCAAGCTCGGCCTCGACGTCAAGATCGCGCACGTCGAAGGCGACGACCTGGTGGCCCGCGCGGACGAGCTGGACCTCGGGAAACCGTTGACCGCCAACGCCTACCTCGGCGCGTGGGGCATCGTCGAGTGTCTCAACGCGGGCGCCGACGTCGTCGTCACCGGCCGCGTCACCGACGCCTCGGTCATCGTCGGCCCGGCCGCCGCGCACTACGGCTGGGCTCGCGACGACTTCGACGCCCTCGCCGGCGCGGTCGCGGCCGGGCACGTCATCGAATGCGGTGCCCAGGCCACCGGCGGCAACTACGCCTTCTTCACCGAGCATTCCCTGGGCGTGCCGGGATTCCCCATCGCTGAGATCGAAGCCGACGGCTCCAGCGTGATCACCAAGCACCCGGGCACCGGGGGAGTGGTGAACACCGGCACGGTCAAAGCCCAGCTGCTGTACGAGATCACTGGCGCGCGGTACGCCGGGCCCGATGTGACGACCCGGTTCGACACGCTGTCGCTCACCGAAGACGGGCCGGACCGCGTCCGCATCTCCGGCGTCCGCGGGGAAGCGCCGCCGCCGACGCTGAAGGTCGCGCTGAACACCCTCGGCGGGTTCCGCAACGAGACGACGTTCGTCCTCACCGGACTCGACATCGAAGCGAAAGCCGCACTGGTGCGGGAACAGCTCGAAGCGTCCATGAAGGACCGGCCGCCCGCCGACGTCCGGTGGACCCTCGCCCGGACCGACCACGCCGACGCCGACACCGAGCAAACGGCCAGCGCGCTGCTGCACGTCGCCGTCAAGGACGCCGACCCGAAGGTGGCCGGGCGTGCGTTCACCGGTGCCGCCGTCGAACTGGCGCTGGCGAGCTACCCCGGGTTCCACGTCACCGCGCCGCCGTCGGACGCCTCGCCGTACGGCGTCTACACCGCGGCTTACGTGGCCGCGGAAAAGGTCCCGCACGTGGCCGTGCTGCCGGACGGGATGCGAGTCGACATAGCGCCTTCGACGTCCACTCAGGACCTGTCCGATGTGGACGAGCCCGCGCAGCCCGAGCCCCTGGACCACGGGCCGGTGCGCCGCGTCCCGCTGGGCACCATCGCCGGGGCTCGCAGCGGCGACAAGGGCGGCAACGCCAACCTCGGCGTCTGGGTGCGCTCGGAAGCGGCGTGGCGCTGGCTGGTGCACCGGCTGACCGTCGCCGAGTTCAAGCTGCTGCTGCCCGAGACCGCCGACCTGCCGGTGACGCGTTACCTGCTGCCCAACCTGTGGGCGATGAACTTCGTCGTCGAGGGCATCCTCGGCCAGGGGGTCGCGTCGCAGGCGCGGTTCGACCCGCAGGCCAAGGCCTTCGGCGAATGGCTGCGCTCCCGTGAAATCGACGTCCCCGAGGTGCTCCTGTGACCGATCCCTTCCGGACGCCCGAACGGGCCGAGCTGCGCAAGACCGTCCGCAAGTTCGTCGAGCAGGAAGTCCTGCCGCACCTCGACGACTGGGAGCGTGCCGGCGAGCTGCCGCGCGACCTGCACCGCAAGGCCGGCGAGCTGGGCCTGCTCGGCGTCGCCTTCCCCGAGGAGATCGGCGGCGGCGACGGCAACTACCTCGACGCGCTGGTCGTCGCCGAGGAGATGCACTACGCGGGCGGGTCCGGCGGGCTCTTCGCGTCGCTGTTCACCTGCGGCATCGCCGTCCCGCACATCGCCGAAGCGAACGACCCGGTGCAGATCGAACGCTGGGTCCGCCCGACGCTGGCCGGCGACAAGATCGGTTCACTGGCCGTGACCGAACCCGACGGCGGGTCCGACGTCGCCGGGATCCGGACCACCGCCGTCCGCGAGGGCGACGAATACGTCATCAACGGCGCCAAGACCTACATCACCTCCGGCTGCCGCGCGGACTTCGTCACGACGGTCGTGCGCACCGGCGGCGACGGCGCCCACGGGCTTTCGCTGATCGTCGTCGAGCGCGGGACGCCCGGGTTCACCGTGTCGCGCAAGCTGGAGAAGATGGGCTGGCTCTGCTCCGACACCGCCGAACTGTCCTACGTGGACGTCCGGGTGCCGGTGGAGAACCTGATCGGCGCCGAGAACAGCGGGTTCGCGCAGGTGGCCACCCAGTTCGTCACCGAACGGCTTTCGCTGGCGGTGCAGGCGTACGCGCACGCCCAGCGGGCGCTCGACCTGACGCTGGACTGGTGCCGGCTGCGCGAGACGTTCGGCAGGCCGCTCATCTCGCGGCAGGTCGTGCAGCACAAGCTCACCGAGATGGCGCGGAAGATCGACGTCACCCGCGTCTACACCCGGCAGGCCGCGATCCGGCACGTGTCCGGGGAAGAGGTCATCGCCGAAGCCTGTTTCGCGAAGAACACCGCCGTCGAGGCTGCCGAATGGGTGGTCAACGAGGCCGTCCAGCTGCACGGCGGGCTCGGCTACATGCGCGAGTCCGAAGTGGAGCGGCACTACCGCGACGTCCGGATCCTCGGCATCGGCGGCGGCACCACCGAGATCCTCACCGGCCTGGCCGCGAAGCGATTGGGATACACCTCGTGACTACCTTGAGGTCCACAGTGGACACGCGGGCCGCCGAGTTCGGCGCGAACCGCGAGGCGATGCTGGAGAAGCTCGCCGAGATCGACGCCGAGCAGGCCAAGGCCGTGGCCGGCGGCGGCGAGAAGTACGTCGAGCGCCACCGCAAGCGCGGCAAGCTCCTGGCCCGCGAGCGGATCGAGCTGCTGCTCGACCAGGACTCGCCGTTCCTGGAGCTGTCCCCGCTGGCCGCGTGGGGCACCGACTACCGCGTCGGCGCGAGCCTGGTGACCGGCATCGGGGTCGTCGAAGGCGTCGAGTGCCTGATCTCGGCCAGCGACCCGACGGTCAAGGGTGGCGCGAGCAACCCGTGGACGACGAAGAAGTCCTTCCGGGCGGCGGACATCGCCGCGCAGAACCGGCTGCCGTCGATCAACCTCGTCGAGTCGGGCGGCGCGGACCTGCCGACGCAGAAGGAGATCTTCATCCCCGGCGGCCGGATCTTCCGCGACATCACGCGGGCCTCGGCCGCGGGCTGCCCGACGGTCGCGCTGGTCTTCGGCAACTCCACCGCCGGTGGCGCGTACCTGCCGGGCATGTCGGACTACGTCGTGATGGTCAAGGAACGCGCGAAGGTGTTCCTCGGCGGGCCGCCGCTGGTCAAGATGGCGACCGGCGAGGAGTCCGACGACGAGTCGCTCGGCGGCGCCGAGATGCACGCGCGGACCTCGGGCCTGGCCGACTACCTGGCCGTCGACGAGCAGGACGCGATCCGCCTGGGCCGGAACATCATCAAGCGGCTCAACTGGACCAAGCAGGGTCCGACGCCGAAGCCGGACTACGAAGAGCCGCTCTACGACGCCGAGGACCTGCTCGGGATCGTCCCGACCGATCTCAAGGTGCCCTTCGACCCGCGCGAGGTCATCGCCCGCGTCGTCGACGGCTCCGACTTCGACGAGTTCAAGCCGCTCTACGGCTCTTCGCTGGTGACGGGCTGGGCGAGCATCCACGGCTACCCGGTCGGCGTGCTGGCCAACGCGCAGGGCGTGCTGTTCGGCGAGGAGTCGCAGAAGGCCGCGCAGTTCATCCAGCTGGCCAACCAGATCGACACGCCGCTGGTGTTCCTGCACAACACGACCGGCTACATGGTCGGCAAGGAGTACGAGCAGAGCGGCATCATCAAGCACGGCGCCATGATGATCAACGCCGTGTCGAACTCGAAGGTGCCGCACCTGTCCGTCCTCATGGGAGCGTCCTACGGCGCCGGGCACTACGGCATGTGCGGCCGGGCCTACGATCCCCGCTTCCTGTTCGCGTGGCCGAGCGCGAAGTCCGCGGTGATGGGCCCGGCGCAGCTGGCTGGCGTGCTGTCCATCGTGGCCCGCGCGGCGGCCGAGAGTCGTGGCCAGGAGTACAACGAAGAGCACGACAAGGCCATGCGCGCCATGGTGGAAGGCCAGATCGAAGCCGAGTCGATGCCGATGTTCCTTTCCGGCATGCTCTACGACGACGGCATCATCGACCCGCGCGACACCCGCACCGTGCTGGGCCTGAGCCTGTCCGCGATCCACAATGGACCAGTGAAGGGCGCCGAGGGCTTCGGCGTCTTCCGGATGTGAGTGAGCGATGATCCAGAACCTGCTGGTCGCCAACCGCGGCGAGATCGCCCGCCGCGTCTTCCGAAGCTGCCGGGACGCCGGGATCGGCACGGTGGCGGTGTTCTCCGACGCCGATGCCGCCGCGCCGCACGTCCTCGAGGCCGACGCGGCCGTGCGGCTGCCCGGCAACGCGCCGTCCGAGACCTACCTCCGGGCCGAGCTGCTGGTGAAGGCCGCGGCCGAGACCGGCGCCGACGCCGTCCACCCGGGCTACGGCTTCCTGTCCGAGAACGCCACGTTCGCCCGCGCCGTGCTCGACGCGGGGCTGACCTGGGTCGGGCCGCCGCCGGAGGCCATCGAGACCATAGGCTCCAAAGTGGAGTCCAAGCGGCTGATGGCCGCCGCCGGAGTCCCGGTGCTGTCCGAACTGGACCCGGCTTCGGTCACCGAGGACGACCTGCCGTTGCTGGTCAAGGCGTCCGCGGGCGGTGGTGGCCGTGGCATGCGCGTGGTCCGCTCCCTCGACGAGCTGGCCGAGGCGGTCGAAGGCGCGAGCGCGGAGGCCGGGTCGGCGTTCGGCGACCCGACCGTCTTCTGCGAGCGGTACCTGGAGACCGGCCGCCACATCGAGGTCCAGGTGCTGGCCGACCAGCACGGAACGGTGTGGGCGGTGGGGGAGCGGGAGTGCTCGATCCAGCGCCGGCACCAGAAGGTCGTCGAAGAGGCGCCGTCGCCGTTCGTCGACGCCGCCATGCGCGAGGAGCTGTTCGAAGCCGCGCGCAAGGCCGCCAAGGCGATCGACTACGTCGGCGCGGGCACGGTCGAGTTCCTCGCCGGACCGGACGGGCGGTTCTACTTCCTCGAGATGAACACCCGGCTGCAGGTCGAGCACCCGGTCACCGAGAACGTCACCGGCCTCGACCTCGTCGCGCTGCAGCTACGGATCGCCGAGGGCGAGCGGCTCCCGGCCGACCCGCCACCCACGGTGGGGCATTCCATCGAGGTCCGGCTCTACGCCGAAGACCCGGCGGCGAACTGGCAGCCGCAGAGCGGCACGCTGCACACGTTCGAACTGCCCGATGTGGACCGTTCGTTCACGCACGGGCCCGGTCTGCGGCTCGACTCCGGCTTCGAAACCGGTTCGGTGGTGGGCGTCCACTACGACCCGATGCTCGCCAAGGTGATCACCTGGGCGCCGACCCGCGCCGAAGCCGCCCGGCGGCTCGCGAAGGCCTTGGCGGCGGCGAAGATCCACGGCGTCGTCACGAACCGCGACCTCCTCGTGAACATCCTGCGCCACGAGGCGTTCCTGGCGGGGGAGACCGACACGGCGTTCTTCGACCGCCACGGCCTCGGCACCCTCGCCGCGCCGCTGGCCACAGTGGACACCGAACGGCTGTCCGCCCTCGCGGCGGCCTTGGCGGACGCGGCGGGCAACCGGGCGTCGGCGACCACCCAGCGCAGGCTGCCGAGCGGCTGGCGCAATGTCCGTTCGGCCGGGCAGCGCAAGGTCTTCACGGTGGCCGACCGCGAGTACGAGGTCGTCTACTCGCTCACGCGGGACGGCCTTCGCGCGGAAGGGTTCGAGGCCGAGCTGGTCAGCGCCGAGCCGGGGCGGGTCGTGCTGGACGTCGCCGGGGTGCGGCGCGCGTTCGACGTCGCCCGGCACGACGGTGTGTCCTACGTGGACTCCGCGCTCGGCTCGGTGGCGCTGAAGGCCGAGCCGCGGTTCGCCGACCCGGACGCGGCCTTGGCCGCCGGGTCGCTGGTCGCGCCGATGCCCGGCACGGTCGTGCGGCTCGCCGTCCAGGCCGGTGACCCCGTCAAGGCGGGCGACCCGTTGCTGTGGCTCGAAGCGATGAAGATGGAACACCGGATCGCCGCGCCCGCCGACGGCGTGGTCGCGGAGCTGCCGGTGACGGTCGGACAACAGGTCGAAGTCGGCACGATCCTCGCGGTGGTGGGAGAAGCAGAATGAACGCCATGAACTTCATCGAGCCGGAGGAGCGGATCGCGCTTCGCAAGGCCGTCGCCGAGCTGGGCGCCAAGTACGGGCACGAGTACTACGCCCGCAAGGCCCGCGCCGACGAGAAGACGCACGAACTCTGGGACGAGGCCGGGCGTCTCGGCTACCTCGGTGTCAACATCCCCGAGGAGTACGGCGGCGGGGGCGCGGGCATCGCCGACCTCGCCGCGGTGCTGGAAGAATTCGCCGCCGCGGGTTCGCCGCTGCTGCTCATGGTCGTCTCGCCGGCCATCTGCGGCACCGTCATCTCCCGCTTCGGCACCGAAGAGCAGAAGAAGCAGTGGCTGCCGGGCATCGCCGACGGCAGCAAGCGGATGGTCTTCGCGATCACCGAGCCGGACGCCGGGTCGAACTCGCACAAGATCACCACCACCGCCAAGCGCGACGGCGACGGCTGGGTCCTCAGTGGACGCAAGGTCTACATCTCCGGCGTCGACGAGGCCGACGCCGTGCTCGTCGTCGGCCGCACCGAGGACGCGAAGACCGGCCGGCTCAAGCCCGCGCTGTTCATCCTGCCGACCGGGACCGAGGGCTTCGAGTACACGAAGATCCCGATGGACATCATCGCGCCGGAGAACCAGTTCTCGCTGTTCCTCGACGACGTCAAGCTCCCGGCCGAAGCGCTGGTCGGCGAGGAGGACGCGGCGATCGCGCAGCTGTTCGCGGGCCTCAACCCGGAACGCATCATGGGCGCGTCATTCTCCCTCGGCATCGCCCGGTACGCGCTGGCGAAGGCCGTCGGCTACGCGAACGAGCGGCAGGTCTGGGGCGCCCCGATCGGCACCCACCAGGGCCTCGCGCACCCGCTCGCCGAGATCAAGATCGAGCTGGAGCTGGCGAAGCTGATGACGCAGAAGGCGGCGTCGCTCTACGACTCCGGCGACGACTTCGGCGCGGGGGAGTCGGCCAACATGGCCAAGTACGCCGCCGCCGAGGTGGCCATCCGCGCGACCGACCAGGCCGTCCAGACCCACGGCGGCAACGGCCTCGCCACCGAGTACGGTCTCGGCACGCTCGTCACGGCGGTCCGGCTGGGCCGGATCGCGCCGGTCAGCCGGGAGATGGTGCTGAACTTCGTCGGTCAGCACAGCCTCGGCCTCCCCAAGTCCTACTGACTACAGACCCCGAAGCGTCGCTTTCACGTGAAAGCGGCACTTCCTCACGGAGGTTTTACATGGCTGGATTGGACGGCAAGACGATCATCATGTCCGGCGGCAGCCGCGGCATCGGCGAGGCGATCGCGCTGCGGGCGGCCGCCGACGGCGCGAACGTCGCGCTGCTGGCGAAGACGGCCGAGCCGCACCCGAAGCTGCCGGGCACGATCTACACGGCGGCGGAGGCGATCGAGAAGGCGGGCGGACACGCGCTGCCGATCCTCGGCGACGTCCGCGACGACGACGGGGTCGCCGCGGCGGTGGCGAAGACCGTCGAGCAGTTCGGCGGCATCGACATCGTCGTGAACAACGCGAGCGCGATCGACCTGACGCCGACCGAGCAGGTCAGCATGAAGCGCTACGACCTCATGCAGGACATCAACGCGCGCGGCACGTTCCTGCTGTCCAAACTGGCCATCCCGCACCTGAAGCAGGCAGCCAACGGGCACATCCTGACGCTGTCGCCGCCGATCAGCCTCGACGAGAAGTGGTTCACCGCCGGGCACCTCGCGTACAGCATCGCGAAGTACTCGATGAGCCTGGTGACCGTCGGGCTCGCGGCCGAACTGAAGAAGGACGGCATCGCGGCGAACTCGCTGTGGCCGCGCACCACGATCGACACCGCGGCGATCCGCAATGTCGTCGGCGCGGAACTGGCGTCGCGCAGCCGGACACCGGAGATCATGGCCGACGCCGCGTACGCGATCCTGACCAAGCCGAGCCGGGAGGTCACCGGGAACTTCTTCCTCGACGACGAGGTGCTGCGCGCGGAGGGTGTCACGGACTTCGCCAAGTACCGCGTCGGGGACACCGCGGAGGAAGACCTGCAGCTCGACTTCTGGGTGGACCCGGCTTGACCGGCGTCCGCGAACCCCAGCAGGAACGCAGCCGCACCACGCGGCGGCGGCTGATCGAGGCCGCGCTCGACAGCTTCGGCGAGCGCGGCTGGCACGGCGTCACGGTGGCCGGGATCGCCGAGCGCGCCGGCGTTTCCCGCGGCGCCGCCCAGCACCACTTCCCGGCGCGCGAGGACCTCGTGGTGGCGGCGGTCGACCTGCTGGGGCAGTCCCAGATCGACGAGCTGCGCGCCCAGGCCGCGGACCTGCCGACCGGCGCGTCCCGGATCGAGCGCGTCGTCGAGATGGTGCTGAACCTCTACACCGGCCCGCTGTTCCGCGCGGCCCTCCAGCTGTGGGCGGTCGCGGCGACCGACGACGCCCTGCGCGACGTGCTGGTCCCGCTGGAGGCGAGGGTCGGCCGGGAGGCGCACCGGGTGACGGTGGAGCTGCTGGGCGTCGACGAGTCCCGGCCGGGGGTGCGCGAGCTGGTCCAGGCCACCCTGGACCTCGGCCGCGGGCTCGGCCTGGCGAACCTGCTGACGGACGACACGCGCCGGCGGAGGCAGATCGTGCGCGAGTGGGCGCGCACCCTGGAGCTGCGGCTCGCCGACGGCTGACGTCCGGCCGCTCCCGAACCGGTCCGAGACCCGGCGGAACCTCACTCGCACCCGAAACGTCATAGTGCCGTAAGTAACACAATCGGCCCAACGGGCGAATGACTATGCGTAGCGGTTTCGAGGAGAAAGGCGATCCGGTGTCCGGTTCAGGAGTCGAGCTCACCCACCGCGCGATGGCGATGCTGAGGGCGGTGGCGGCGGGACGCGCGCAGATGTCGTGCAGCTGCGAGCCCGACCTGTTCATCGACGGATTCGCCTGCTGCGATCAGATGACCGCCCACGCGCTCGCCCACGGCGGCTACCTGCGGCCCGCCGTCGAAGCCGCCGCCGGGCGGGTGCCGGCCGAGCTCACCGAGGCCGGCCGGGCCGCGCTGGAGATCACCGTCGCCGCCTGACGCGGGTCACGCAGCGTCGCGGATCGCTCAGCTGTTCCCGAGCTCCGCTTCGCGCCTGGTCAGCACGCGGGGCGCGTCCTCGGTGACCGCGACCGTGTGCTCGGAGTGCGCCGTGCGGGAGCCGTCGGCCGAGCGGATGGTCCAGCCGTCGGGGTCGAACACGATCCGGTCGGTGGTGCGCGCGAACCACGGCTCGAGCGCCAGCGTCAGGCCCGGCTTGAGCTGCATCCCGCGGCCGGCCTTGCCCTTGTTGGGGACGTGCAGGTCCTCGTGCATGGTGCGGCCGATGCCGTGGCCGCCGAACTCGGTGTTGACCGGGTAGCCGTACTCGCGGGCCACCGCCCAGATCGCCGCGGAGATGTCGCCCAGCCGGTTGCCGGGGCGGGCCGCCTCGATCGCCGCTTCCAGCGCTTCCTCGGTGGCGCGGATGATCCGCAGGTCCTCCTCGGCGGGGGTGCCGACGATGACCGTGCGCGCCGAGTCGGCCGTCCAGCCGTCGACGCTCACCGCGAGGTCGGCGGTGAGCACGTCGCCGTCGCGCAGCACGTAGTCGTGGGGGAGGCCGTGCAGCACGGCGTCGTTGACCGACAGGCAGATGACGTTGCGGAACGGGCCCTTGCCGAAGGACGGCGCGTAGTCCCAGTAGCACGACTCCGCCCCGCGCCGCTTGATCATGCCGCGCACGTGGTGCTCCAGGTCCATGAGGTTGACGCCCACGTCGGCGAGCCGGCCGACCTCGGTCAGCACCTCGGCGACGAAGCGCCCGGCGACGTGCATGCGGTCGACTTCCGCCGGCGTCTTCAGTTCGATCACGTGAACCTCTCGGTGCCCGGTTGGTATAGTTATACCGGAACCGTAGCACGAATCCGGTATAGGAATACCAGTCGGGGACGAAACCCGTCCGACCTGGCAGGCTTGGGCCATGGCGGAACCCCCACCACCCGTGGACGACGACGCGACGGTCCTCCTCCCGCGCGAGCTGCGCGGCCCGCACTGGCCGACGCGTGACCTCGACGTCTCCCGGCGGCCCTACGACGAGTTCGCGACCCAGATCGTCGCGCGCCCGCCCGCGTCCCCGGTCAGCGCCGGCCGCGGCGAGGGCGCCGGCTCGTCGCTGGCCCGCTCGAGCGGGCGGATGGCGGTCGCGTCCGCGGTCAGCCGGGTCACCGGGTTCGTCGCCAAGCTGCTGCTGGCCGCCGTGGTCGGGACCGGCGTGGTCAACGACTCCTTCACCGTCGCGAACACGCTGCCCAACATCGTCTTCGAGCTGCTCTTCGGCGGCGTGCTCGCCAGCGTCGTCGTCCCGCTGCTCGTGCGGTCCCACGACGACCCGGACGGCGGCCGCGCCTACACCCAGCGGCTGATCACGATGGCGCTGGTGCTGCTCACCGTCGGCACCGCGGTCGCGGTGGCGATCGCCCCGCTGTTCACCGCGCTCTACGTCGACAAATCGTCCGCGGAGGCCAATCCCGGGCTGACCACCGCGCTCGCGTACCTGCTGCTGCCGCAGATCCTCTTCTACGGCCTCTTCGCGCTGCTGTCGGCGATCCTCAACGCCCAGAACGTCTTCGGCCCGCCGGCCTGGGCGCCGGTGCTCAACAACGTCGTCGTCACCGGCACGCTCGTGGTGTTCGCCGTCGTGCCGGGGGAGCTGACCCTCGACCCGGTCCGGATGAGCGACCCGAAGCTGCTCGTGCTCGGCCTCGGCACCACGCTCGGCATCGTGGCCCAGGCCGTCGTGCTGATCCCGGCGTTGCTGCGCACCGGGTTCCGGTTCCGCTGGCGCTGGGGCTTCGACCCGCGGATCAAGGAGTTCGGCGGGCTCGCCGCGTGGATCCTGGGCTACGTCGTGGTCAGCCACGTCGGGTTCGTCGTCACCACCCGGGTGCTGACCGGCGGCACCAGCGGCGGGGTCACGGCCTACAGCTACGCGTCGCTGCTTTTCCAGCTGCCGTACGGGATCCTCGGCGTTTCGCTGCTGACCGCACTGATGCCGCGGATGAGCCGCGCCGCCGCGGACGGGGACACGGGTTCGCTCGTCGGCGACCTTTCGCTCGCGTCCCGGATGTCCACGGTGCTGTTCGTGCCCATCTCGGCGGTGCTGGCCGTGGTCGGCACCCCGGTCGGCATCGCGATCTTCACCTGGGGCCGCGGCACGCTGGCGGACGCCGAGCGGCTCGGCCAGACCCTCGCCGTCTCGGCCGTCGGGCTGCTGCCGTTCGCGCTGGTCATGTTGCAGCTGCGGGTGTTCTACGCGATGAAGGACGCCCGGACGCCGACGTTGATCATGCTCGTGATGACCGCGGTGAAGATCCCGCTGCTGCTGCTCTGCCGGGGACTGCTCGACGGCGAGCACATCGTCTACGGCGTGATGCTCGTCAACGGCGCCGGGTTCGTGGTCGGCGCCGTGCTCGGCCAGGTCTGGCTGTGGGTCCGGCTCGGGCACCTGCGCAGCAAGCGGTCGCTGCGGGTCGGCCTGATCGTGCTGGGGGCGAGCGCGCTCGGCGTCGGGGCCGCGGTGCTCGCCGGCTACGCGGTGCCCGGCTCGCTCGGCGCGATCGCGGGCGCCTGGGTGAAACTGCCGGTCCAGACCTTGCTCGGGATGGCCGTCCCGTTCGGGTTGCTGGCGCTGCTGAAGCTCCCCGAATTCACCCCCGTGACGCGGCGCGTGGCCGGTCTCCTGCGGCGCCTCTCGCCTCGTTGACGACTACGGCCACCGACCGCGATCGGATGTCTCGAAACGATTACGAGACCGCTGCGATCAGCGCGTTTACAATTCCGGCGCGGCTTCCTACGATCACCCGGATCAGCGATGGGGCGGAGGTCGTGCATGACGCGCAGCGCGCGCAGGCGGCGGGATCGGGTCACGGTCGACGAACTGCTGCGGGCCGCCGGGGCGCGGCCGCGCAAACCCGGTTCGCGCTCGGCCGAAGCGGCGGCCCGGCGTGGCACCGAGCCCGAGCCGCGCGGTTCCGGCGGCCGGCTCGTGCTGGCGGCGGCGGTCGTCGTCGTGCTGGGCGGGCTGGTGCTCGCGCTGGCGACGCGGCCGGAACCCGTGCCCGGCTCGACGCAGTTCCCGCAGCTGCAGCCGGCCACCGGCGTCCCGTCGTCGAGCGCGGTCGCCGCGCCGACGACCACGACGACGCCGTCCCCGGTGATGATGCACGCGCGCCGGACGCCGGACCCCACGCCGACGCCGACCGTGACGGTGCAGCTGCCGCCGCCGTCGACGGCCACGGTCACCCTCCCGGCGCCGACGTTCGACTGGGGCCGCTGCTCCCCCTACGGCTGCCGCCGCGACGGCACGCCGGTGCGCTGACGGCGCAGGAGCAGGTAGGTCCCGGCGGCGAGCGCGAACCCGGCCGCGAACGTCAGGTCACCGGTCCCGGGCACGGCTTTCGGGATCGGCGCGGTGTAGAGCGCCTGGTTCGCGAACAGGCCGACCGACGCCACCAGCCCGACGAGGAACGCGGTGAACCCGGCGGTGTTGCGGTGGCCCCTGTCGGCGAGCAGCGCGCCGAAGTCGGTGCCGCGGCGCAGGTGGTGGTCGGCCAGCAGCACGCCGAGCCACGGGCCGATCCAGTAGGCGATGACCAGCAGGAAGTTCTCGTAGGCGTGGCCGGCGTCGGCGAGGCCCAGCCAGGCCAGTACGAACCCGACCGCGCCGAAGGCGAGCGCGACGACGGCGCGGCGCCAGGCCAGCGGCAGCCGGACCCCGAGGGCGAGGAAGGCGAGCGCGCCCGAGTAGACGTTCAGGACGTTCGCCGCGACCGCGCCGAGCGTGATGGCCAGCAGCGTCGCCGCGGCGAGGAGCCCGGGCAGGTGCCCGGTGAACGCCGTCGCCGGGTTGGTGTCGTCCGGGCCGCCGATGGTCGCCGACGCGGCGCCGGCGAGCATCAGGACGGTGGTGGACAGGAACAGCCCGAGCCCGGCGTAGCGGCCGATCGCGCGTTTCGACGCGGTTTTCGGCAGGTAGCGCGTGTAGTCGGCGGCGTAGGGGTTCCAGCCCGCGGTGTAGCCGAACGCGGTGCCGACGGTGAGCAGGAACCCGCCGACGCTCCCGGTGTTCGCGGTGGGGCCCGACTTCGTGAAGACGACGACGCTCGCCGCGGCGAACACGACGGCGAGGACGGCGAAGACGTACTTTTCGTAGGCCTGCACGAGGTTGTGCCCGAAGAAGGCGATGGCGATCTGCAGCGCGACGACCAGCACGAGGCACGCGAGCACCGGCAGCCCGGTGAGGCCGGCGAGGGCGAAGGCGCCGCTGACGCTGTTGACGGCGAACCACCCGATCCCCGCCATGACCGACATCAGCGCGGCGGGCAGCAGGTTGCCGCGGTAGCCGAACGCGGCCCGCCCGAGCACCATCTGCGGCACGCCGTACCGCGGCCCGCGCGCGGACAGGACGCCGTGCGCGAGCGCGCCCAGCCCGTTCCCGACGACGGCCGCGAGCGCGGCCTGCCAGAAGGTCAGCCCGAAGGCGGTGACCGCGAGGACGCCGACGAAGACCGTGGCGAACTCGAGGTTGGGGGAGGCCCAGGTCCAGGCCAGTTGCCGCGGCGTCCCGTGCCGGTCGGCGTCGGCGACGGGCTCGACCCCGCCGGGCTCGACGGCCACCACCTTGTCGCCGTAGCCGGCGTCCTCGGTCCTCGTCATGGGAGGACGGTAAGCGGTGGAAGTTGCGGCGGTGTGACGGTTTCGCAGTTCCCGGTGACCGGTACCCGCGAAGACCCCCTCACCGGCCCCGATGCCGGTGAGAGGGCCTCCGACAGCCCCACTACGGGTTCGGGGGTCAGCCGGTGTAGCCGGCGACGATCTTCGTGAACGCGTACTTGTCCTGCGTGATCCCGCTGCACTCGCCGCCGCCGCTGCAGTCGCGGTTGGTGGCCCAGAACGTGAAGCGGGCCAGGTGGTGGCTCGTCGCGTAGCTGCGGATGGAATTGAAGTTCGACACCGTGACGGTTTCGCCCGCGTTGTCGGTCTTGCCGTTCATCGAGGAGAGGCCGCTGTGCCGGTAGGCGGTGTCGTCGCTCCAGCCGAACGTGGTCTTGAGCTGGTTCTTCAGCCCGTCGACCGCGGACTTCGTCATCGCGGCCATGTCGCCGCCGCTGGAGAAGTCGAACGGCATGACCGACCAGACGTCGACCGGCGCGCCGATCGCCTTGGCCTGGTTGATCAGGCGCTTGCCCCACGAGTCGGGGCCGGTCGTGGTGGTGCCGATGGTGATGACGACCTTCAGGTTCGGGTTCTTCTGCTTGGTCAGCTTGACCGCGTTGAGGATGCGGTCCTGCACGGTGTTGTTCTGGAACTCGTCGGTGTTCTCGATGTCGAGGTCGATCGCCTTGAGGCCGTAGGCGTCGATCACCTTCTGGTACGCGCCCGCCAGCGCCGAGGCCGACGTGCACTTCGAGCCCAGCTTCGTGCCGGACCAGCCGCCGAAGGACGGGATCACGTCCCCGCCCGCGTTGCGGATGTTCTGGATCATCGTCTTGTCCGAGCCGGTCAGCGAGCGGCTGCCGTCCCACTTCGGGTTGCAGGTGCCGTCCGACAGGACGAAGGCGAGGGTAAACGCTTTCACGCCGGTCGCGGACATCGCCGCGGTCGGGCTGGTCTGGCCGCCCCACTGGTACAGGTACGGGGAGGCGAGCACCGGGTCCACCGCGGCCATGGCCTGCGGGGCGAGGCCGACCGCCGTCGCCATCGCGGCTCCGGCCGCGACCGCGAGGGTGACCAGACGGCGCACTGGGTTCATGGGGGTCCTCCAAACTAGCTGGATGGAGCACCTCCGGTTTGAGGCGGCGGGATCAACCCGGGAGGAGTGCTGTGTGCCACCACACAGTGGACTAGACCAATGTTGCGTGTCAACCCTTCTTCGGTCGGAAAATGACGGACGGTGCGCGGACGGCTCCCGAGCGTCGGCGCGTGTGAGATTCCCCTGAAGGCGGATCGACAGCGCCGGGCATTCCGGCTACTTTGCCGAAATGGTGGGGGATTCGGTCGCCGCCGGCGGAGGGCGCCGCCCGGGCCGGCTGCTGCCCGCCGTCGTGCTGGGGCGCTGGGCGCTGTGGCGGCTGCCGCGCCGCGGCCAGGTCCTCTACCTCGTCACTGTCGACGTCCTCGCCGTCGCCGCCGTCGCGCTCGCCGCCGTCCGGTTCCCGCCGCTGCCGGGGCTGCTCGGGCCGTTCGCGCTGCTGCTGGGCGGGATGCTGGTGTCCGCCGAGCTCGCGCGGCCGGTCGAGCGCCACCGCGAAGACACCCTCCTCGGTCCCGGCGTCGACACGCCGTGGGTCTTCGCCGGCGTGCTGGTGCTCCGGCCCGGCTTCGCGGTCGCCCTGATCGCGCTCTCCGCGCTGCACCAGTGGTTCCGGGTCCGCAGAAGACCCGTGTACCGGCAGGTGTTCGGCGCCGCGGCGACGGCACTGGCCGGTCTCGTCGCGGGCGCGTTCCTCACCGCGACCGGCGTCCGGCCGCTCGGCGAGGTCCTCGATTCCCGCACCGTGCTCCTGCTCGCCGTCGCCGGCGTGGTGTTCCTCGCGGTGAACGCCGCGCTCGTGACCGCCGCCGACGGCCCCCGCCGCCCGCGCGAAGCCGCGCCGGGCCACGCTTTCGACGCCGCGATGACCGCGTTCGGCCTGCCGCTGGCCTGGGCCGTCGTCGCCGCCCCGCTCCTGGTGCCAGTGCTGGCCGGCGCCACCGTCGTGCTGCACCGCGGCGGCCTCGGCCGCGGCCGCCGCGACCACGTCACCCTCGACCCCGGCACCGGCGTGCTGACCGCCGCGTCGTGGCGCGGCGCCGCCGAAGCCCAGCTGGACCGCCTCGGCGGCCACGGCGCCGGCCCGGCCGTGCTGCTGCTCGACCTCGACCACTTCCGCCGGCTCAACGACCGCTACGGCCCCCGCGTCGGCGACGCGGTCCTGCGCGCGGTCGCCGACACGCTGCGCGACGAGGTCCGCGCTGCCGACCTCGTCGGCCGCTCCGGCGGCGAGGAGTTCGCCGTCCTGCTGGCCGGCACCGGCCGCTTCGACGCGATGGCCATCGCCGAACGCATCCGCCTGCGCATCGCCTCGACCCTGGTGGCGCTGAAGGCCTCGGGCGACGGCCCCCAGTTCGTCGGCGTGACGGCGTCGATCGGCGTCGCGGCCTGCCCGGCCGACGGTGAGTTGGCGGACGTGCTGTTGGCGGCGGAGGCGGCGTTGTTGCGTGCGAAGGCGGCGGGGCGGAATCGGGCGTTGTGCGCGGAGCCTGAGCCGGAGCCGTGAGCCGGCTCAGCCGACCGTGATCGCGGCGAGCTTCTCCCGCAGGTACTCCGCCGCGATCACCTCGGGGTAGGTCCGCTTGCCCAGCGGCGGCCCCAGCGACGTGATCCGGGCGTCGTGGTCGGTCTCGTAGAAGAAGATCAGCGAGACCAGGTCCTCGTCCGGGGCCGTCGCCGCGGGCGGGAGGACGCGGTGGCGGGTCGAGCGCCAGCGGTCGCCGGTCCAGCGGGCCATCAGGTCGCCGATGTTCACCGTGAACGCGTCCGGGTGGAACGGCGCGTCCTCCCACTCGCCGTCGGCCGTGCAGACCTGCAGCCCGCCGACGCCGGCCTGGCGGTCCAGCACCGTGACCGTGCCGAAGTCGGTGTGGGGGCCGATCCGGAACTGGTCCGGCGCCGGCGCGCCGACGTGCGTCATCGGCGGGTACCAGTTGATGTTGAACGTGTACGTCGGGTGCGCCGTGTGCCGCGTGAAGTGGCTTTCGGCCAGGCCGAGCGCCGCGGCGAAGATCTCCAGCAGGTGGTCCGACAGCGCGCGCATCCGGCGCATGTACTCCGTCGCCGTCTCGGCGAAGCCGGCCACCTCGCCGGGCCAGACGTTGGGCTGGAACCAGAACCCGTCGACGTCGGCGACGCCCACGCCTTCGTCCGCGCCGGCGGAGTAGGACTCCTTGAGGTCCGGCGGGGTCTCGGTGCCCTCGGCGTAGCCGTTGGCCTCGACCCCGGGCGGCAGCCAGCCGCGGCCGCCGACCGTGACCGCGTAGCGCTGCTTGACGTCCTCGGGCAGCGCGAAGAACTCCCGCGCCAGCTCGCGCGTGCGGCGGCGCAGGTCGTCCGGCACGCCGTGCCCGGTGACCAGCAGGAACCCGGACTCCCGCAGCGCGCGGTCGATCCGGCCGGCCACGTCGGCGCGGCCTTCGGACGTCCCGCCGAACCACGGCGAAAGGTCCACGAGCGGAACGGTTGACGGCATACCGGCTCCTCGCAACTGTCCTATTCGGACTTCTCGACCCCGATGTCCTCGAACCACAGGTCCGGGCGCGCGGCGATGAACTCGGTCATCAGCGCGGTGCAGGCGGGATCGTCGAGCAGGGTGATCCCCACGCCGAGCCCGGCGAGCCAGTCGTGCCCGCCGTGGAACGTCGTGGCCTCGCCGATGACGACGCGCCCGATCCCGAACTGACGGACGAGCCCGGAGCAGTACCAGCACGGCGAAAGCGTCGTGACCATGATCGTGTCGCGGTAGTGCGGGCGGCGGCCGGCGTTGCGGAACGCCGCGGTTTCGGCGTGCATCGACGGGTCGCCGTCCTGCACGCGCCGGTTGTGCCCGCGGCCCAGCAGGGTGCCCGCGGTGTCGAACAGCGCGGCCCCGATCGGCACGCCGCCTTCGGCCTTGCCCAGCTCGGCTTCCTCGCGGGCGACGGCGAGCAGGGCGTGCGGGTCGATCGGCATGCGCCACTCTTTCCGGCGGAGGCGGTGCCTGGCAAGTGTTTGACCGCACGGCTGCACCATCCGGCGGATCGAGGACCGGAACTGTCCTCGATGTCTGGCACACTGCGTGTCATGTACGGCACTTCGGAACGCCTGCTCCGGCTGCTCTCGCTGCTGCAGGCGCGGCGCGACTGGCCGGGTGCGGACCTCGCGTCGCGGCTCGAGGTCGACGTCCGCACGATCCGCCGCGACGTCGAGCGGCTGCGGTCCCTCGGCTACCCGGTGCACGCGACGCCCGGGGTGGCCGGCGGCTACCGGCTCGGCGCGGGTGCCGCGCTGCCGCCGCTGCTGCTGGACGACGACGAAGCCGTCGCGGTCGCGGTCGGCCTGCGCACGGCGGCGACCGGCACGGTCGGCGGCATCGAGGAGACGTCGGTGCGCGCGCTGGCCAAGCTGGAGCAGGTGCTGCCCGCCCGGCTGCGGCCGCGGGTCGGCGCCGTGGCCGCGGCGACGGTCTCGCTGCCCGGCGCCGGCCCGACGGTGGACGCGTCGGTGCTGACCGCGATCGCCGCGGCCTGCCGGGACCACGAGCGCCTGCGCTTCGGCTACGGCGACCGGAGCGGCGCGGAGACCGAACGCTCGGTCGAGCCGCTGCGCCTGGTCTGCACCGGACGGCGCTGGTACTTGGTCGCCTACGACCTCGACCGCGCCGGCTGGCGCACCTTCCGCGTCGACCGGATCACCGGCGTGCCCGCCGCGAGCTTCCGCTTCACCCCGCGCGAACCCCCGGCCGACGACCTCGCGGCGTACGTCTCGCGCCAGATCTCGTCGGCGCCGTACGTTCACCAGCTCGTGCTGCGCGTGGCCGCCCCGGCCGAGGAGGTCGCCCGGCGCGTCCCGCCGACCACCGGCGCCGTCGAGGCGATCGACGAGCACTGCTGCCGGGTGCGGACCGGGGCGAACACCCTCGACACGGTCCCGTACTACCTCGCCCAGTGGGGCTTCGACTTCGTGGTCGAGGAGGCCCCGCCGGGTCTGGTGGAACGGCTGCGGGAAGTGGCGGAGCGGTTCGCGCGGGCGGTCGGCTAGGCGGGATCGATCCGGACGCGGTCGCTTTCGCCGTCGGAAAGGAACGCGGCCAGCGCGCTGCCTTCCGCTGTGACCTCGGCGCGTTCCGCTTTCGCGAACCGCCGCAGCGGCCGCACCACGACGGTGTCCTCGTCGACCGTCCAGGTCGCCGACACCCGGCCGTCCACCAGCACCACCCGCTCGCCGGCCACCGAAAGCCCGCGGTGGGCGTCGTCGATGATCCGGCTCCGGTCGTCGTAGCCGAGGATCGCGTTGTCGAACGCCGGCAGGAACCGCGCCGGCGCCGGCGTGCCCGCGTCCGGGCGCGGGGCGTCCGGCAGGTCCAGCAGCTCGCGGCCGCGTTCGTCGCGGAAGACCACCAGCTCCTCGCGCACGGCCTTCACCGCCGCCGGCAGCCCGGCCAGGCCGCTCCACGCGCGCAGGTCGGCCGTCGCCGCCGGCCCGAACGCCGCCAGGTAGCGCCGAACCAGCGCCCGCCCGACCTCGTCGTCCCCGGCGAGCGGGTCGACGTCGCGGCCGAGCCACGCCGGCAGCGGCAGGTTCCGCACGCCCGCCTTGACGCGCCACAGCCCGCGCGGCGGCAGCTGCGCCATCGGGATCAGCGCGGCGACCAGCATTTCCCCGAGCGGCCGCGGTCCCGCGTCCGGCCACCGATCGGCGACCGCGCGGGCGAGCTCGCCCATCGAGCGCGGCTCGCCGTCGGCCAGCACCGCGCGGCCCGCCGCCGCGAGCTCACCGAGGTCGACCCCGGCGAGCTCGCGGCGGTAGGTGCCCAGGACGCGCTGGCGCAGCATCGCGTCGAACCGCGTCCGCCACGCCAGGACGTCCTCGGCGGCGAGCAGGTGGACGGTGCGGCGCATCAGGTGCGTCCGCACGACGCGCCGCCCGGTCAGCAGCTCCGACAACGCCGCCGGGTCGAACGCGCGCAGCCGCGACCACAACCCGGTGAACGGCTCCTGCGGCTCCTGCGCCTGCAGGCCGCCGAGGTGCGCGACGGCGTCGTGCACCGGCAGCCCGGCGCGCTCGAGCAGGAGCTGGCGGGCGAGCGTGGCGCGGTTGAGCGCCCGCGTGTCCAGGACGGTCACGTCGCCTTCCGGCCGTCCAGCGCCTCGCGGATGATGTCCGCGTGCCCGGCGTGCTGCGCGGTCTCGGTGATGACGTGCAGCACCGCCCGCCGCGCGCTCCACACGGTGCCGGGCCGGTTCCACGGCGCGTCGGGCAGCGGGTGCGTCACGGCCAGGTCGGGCAGGCTCGCGATGATGTCCTCGCTGCGCTTGGCGACGTCTTCGTAGCGCGCGAGCACGGCCGCCAGCGTGTCGCCGGGCAGCATCCGGAACTCGTTCTGGTGGTCGATCACCCACTGCGGGAACTCGCGGGCGGTGCCGGCCGCGATGTCCGCCCAGGTGACGCCGTCGGGGAGGTCGTAGCGCATCGCGGAGGGGCCTTCGAGGGCGAAGCGCAGCCAGTTCTCCTCCATGGAGGCGACGTGCTTGAGCAGCCCGCCCAGGCACAGCGCGCTGACGGTCGGCTGCGCGCCCGCCTGCTCGTCGGTGAGGTCGCGCGCCGCCGTGATCAGCGCGGCGCGGGCCGCGGCCAGTTCGGCGATGAGGTCGTTGCGTTCGGTGTCGTTCTGCACGAGGACCACTCTGACAGGGGAAGCGGACAGGTTGCGTCCGCTATTGCGGCGCCACGCCGAGCATCCGCAGCACCAGCCCGCCGTACTCCTTGCCGAGCGCGGCGGGCGTCTGCCGGGCGCGCTCGCTGTACCAGCGGGCGACGTCGACCCCGAGGGAGAGCACCGCGCGGGCCGAGATGTGCGGGTCCGACACGGTGAACACGCCCTCTTCGACGCCGTCCGCGATCACCTTGCGCACGATCCGCTCGATCCGCCGCCGCAGCTCGGCGACCACCTCGAACTCCTGCTCGGGCAGCGCCTGCAGCTCGTACTGGACCACGCGGGCGACGGTGTGCCGCCGCGCGTGCCAGGCGACGAAGTCCTCGACGATCAGCCGGATCCGCTCGACGGGATCGGACACCTTCGCGACGACGTTCTCGACCAGCGCGAGGGTCTGCTCGTGCCCGTACCGGCTGATCGCGAAGAGCAGCGCGGCCTTCGACGGGAAGTGCACGTACAGCGCGGCGGGCGACATCCCGGCGGCCCCGGCGATGTCCCGCGTGGTGGTGGCGTGGTACCCCCGCTTGGCGAAGGCCTCGACCCCGGCGAGCATCAGCCGCCGAGCGGTCTCCGGCTGCACGTCCGGCCACAGTTCGGCCGACAGCGACATCGTCATCCGGTGATCCTCCCAAACAGCCCCGCTCCACGGCGGTCCCGACGGCCGGCCGGGACACCGTAATTGTAAGCAACCGCTCAGTGGAGTTCTTGCTGCGTGGGGCTGTCGGTGCGGTAACGCCGGCGTGAGAGCTGACGATCAAGCTGCCGACCAAGGGGGAGACATGTACAAAACCGTCGCGCTCGCGTGCCTGGCAGTGCTCCTCGCCGGCTGTGCGGGCACCGAAGCCGCGACGTCTCCGGCGCCGTCGAGTCCGGCACCGACGTCGTCAGCGACGTCGACGCCGACGCCGGTCGTTAAGGACGCCACGGTCTACTTGCCGGTAGAGGATGACGTGGACAAGGCAGGTCTGGCCGTGGAAACGAAGCCGATCGCCTACGTGATCGGTGAGCACACGCCGTTCCACCTCCTCCAGGCGTGTGGTGGCCTGCCCTCGGACCAGTCGGTGCAGCGGGCGGCGCAGGGCATCAACTACGTGCCCGGCGGCGGGAAGGGTGCTTTCCACCAGCTGGTAGCGGAGTACGCGGGCGTGACCGGCGCCGACGTCGTGGCGAGCGTGAAGCAGGCGACAGCGTGCCGGAAGGCGACGTTCCACGACGAGCAGTTCGCCATCGTCGGCGACTTCTCGGTACCCGAGCTGGCCGACCCGCAGGCGGGCTTCTGCGCGAACCTGCGCCCCGGCTACCTGGTGCGTTGCGTTTTGGTCCTGAGTCATGGCAACCGTGCCACGTCGATCACTTTCGAGGGCAAGTGGAGTGACAGCGTGAAAGCGGTGAAGGCACTGGCCACGAAGACGGCCCCGCTGTACGTGGCCGCGTTCGACCGCCAGTAGTTCTCTTTGAACTATCCACGCCCGACATCAATGAGCCGATAAGTCGCGAACTGGTGCGGCGATGGGCCCGGCCGATCTGCCGAGGCCGTTCGACGCGCGGACGTGGCCGGGGTGCCAGGCGGCCGGCCTGAAGTACCGGGCTTCGGCCGATTTGGGTGAAGTGCTCTTCAACTACTGGGACTGACGCCGTGGGTGAGCCCGCGCCCAGCGGCAACGCGGCTCCTGTCAGCGGTGCTGGGTGACGTCTTCCTCCGGCGCCGCGTCCACGCGTTCGAGTTTCGTCCAGCCGGTCCAGCCGCGCGTTCTCAGCAGCTCGATCAGGCGGCGAGCCGGCGGGGCGGTGTCGAAGGCCAGGGCGTCCATCAGCTCGGCGAACGGCGGCTCGACGTCGGGGTCGCCGACAGCGTGCTCGGCCATGTGCGTGATGTAGGTGGCCAGCTTGTCGGCCAGTTCGACCAGCTCCGGATCGCCGTCGGCTCGGTCTAGGGCCGCTCCCAAGGTGAGGTAGAAGTCGATGAGGGGTGGGTCGGCGATCTGCTTCCGCTTGCGCGCCGCCCACTCGGGGACCCGGTCGGGTGAGTGCGCGGCGAGCAGGATCCAGCCGTCCCGCTCGACCTGGATGATCCGCTCGTCGACGCCGAGCGCGCGCAGCCGGTCGAGGATTTCGACCACCTCGGTGGGCAGGGCCAGACTGTCTCCGGAGGCGATGCGGCGGATCTGCTGGCGATGCCGCTGCCGCTGCCGGATTTCCGCCCGCAGCCGGTTGTCGATGTCGGTGACCGCCGCGCCGAACTCCGCTTCGCCGGCCTGGAGCAGCTCCCGCACCCGTGACAGCGGGACTCCTGCCTCGGCGAGGGTCCTGATCCTGATCAGCTCGACCACGGCGCCGGCGTCGTACCTCCGGTACCCGGAGCGGTCGCGTCCGGGTTCCGGCAGCAGCCCCTTGGCGTGGTAGTGCCGCACCGCGCGCACCGTGACTCCCGCGTACGACGCCAGTTCGCCGATGGTCAGCATCGGTCCAGTGTCCTCGGCATCTGCGTATCGCAGATCAGCCGGGCGATCTCCGGAGCGTGGGTGAGGACGAGCCGGTGGTCGGCGTCGAGCCACGACGTGGTGACGTGCGGCCGCTCGCGCACGAGCCGCTCGATGCCGGCCCGCCAGTTCTGGTTGCGCCACCGCGTACGCGCGTCATCGCTGGTGCCCGCCATCGACGTGGACATGATCAGGTGGATCGGCTGGTCGATCGTCTGGTAGAGGTCGAGGATGCCGGAGCGCACCGCCTCGACCTGGAGGTTGACGTCGAGGAAGTCGTGCGGGTTCAGGAGTACCTGACGCGGAGTGCCCTTGACCGGCTCGAGTTCGTGCCGCAGTCCTTCCGCCATCGCTTGGAAGTCCGGCAGGTCGGCGTCGGTGAGGAACGGTTCGGGCGTCGGGTTCGCGCCGTCGACGAGAACGAGCCCGGCCACAGTGCCCGGGTGCTCGGCGGCGTAGTGCACGGCCAGGTCCGCGCCGAGTGAGTGTCCCACGAGGAGGGGTGAGCGATGTTCCAGCGCCGTCATGACGGCGTCGAGGTCGCTGAGGAACGCCTCGAAGGTGTACTCGTCGGCGGGCGTGGAGAGTCCGTGGCCGCGGAGGTCGAAGGTCGTCACGTCGTAGTCGCGGCGCAGCAGGTCGGTCAGCTCGTGCAGGTCGGCTTGTGTGGTGAGGAGTCCGGGGCACAGGACCAGCGGCCGTCCTCGGCCGCCGCGGGAGACTGAGATCGTGACGCCGTTGTGGTGGACTTCGAACTGACTGGCTTTCGTCGTCATGGCGACCATGCTGCGGGGTTGACCCTGCGTCGGGGTCAACCCCGCGGTAGACATCGAGGCAGCCGGAAGACACTCTCGGGAGCCGATTTCAGCACAGGTCGAGGAGGACGAGTGTGCTCTCTTCGGTGGTGGCGTGCCCGGTTTCGATGAGGTCGGCGACGCGGGTGAGGAACGCGGTGAGCGATGGTGCTTTGGGCTTGTCCAGGACCGGCACGTTGGCGCGGAAGGCGACCTGCCCTGAGGTGCCGCGTTCGCCGGGGTCGAGGTCCACGAAGTAGCAGTCGCCCTCGAAGGCGAGGAACGGCAGCCATTTTTCGGACCAGACGGTCCACCGGTAGTAGGCGGGCTGTTCCACGGGAGTGGCCATATCGCTGACTGCGTCGGTCAGCATGCGGTGCATCCCGATCATTTCGTCGATGGTGAGGAAGTGGTGGAAGTTGAGCGGGCCGTACAGTTGGTCGGGGTCGTCCTGGCCGGCCGAGGCGCGCAGCAGGGCGCAGAGATCGACCGGGAGGGTGAGGCCGGTTTTGGTGGCGAGCCGATCGAGGTCGTGGTCGGTCGCGCCGGGCAGGAAGGGTGCGGTGTCGGGGAGCAACCGCTCGATGATGCCTCGCAACCGTGCGAACTGGCGAGCGGTGTGGTTCATGACGGCCAGTCTGCCGGATGCGCTCGTCTGTCATGAGGCGTTCTGGTGAACGGCCGGTCATCGGCATGACGGATCTGAGCGCGCGATCGGAGGCACAGCAGATCACGACAGGTACCGTTGCCGGCTGTATGTTGGCATCGAGGTAAAGAGTGGGTCGGCTCTGATGGGAT
Organism: Amycolatopsis eburnea; assembly: GCF_003937945.1. GTDB lineage: Bacteria > Actinomycetota > Actinomycetes > Mycobacteriales > Pseudonocardiaceae > Amycolatopsis > Amycolatopsis eburnea. Next base: position 277,409 of record NZ_RSEC01000046.1, on the reverse strand, counting down.
TGAGTTGAAACGCGCGCGGGAGATATCATGGATACGGACGTTGTCATTCGAGAATTCAATGGATCGATTGTTCGGCCTGCGAGTGAGCTGAACATCCGAATAACGGTAGTTGGCCTTCGGTCTGGTGAACACCTCGTTCTGGAACACGATGGTGAACACGGGAAAGTTGATGTGCACTATGTCCAAGCCAGGCTTCGGCCAGAGGGTGGCTATCAGGTTGAATATCGAGCGGGAAGTGCGACAGAACACTTTCAGACATTGACAGATTCTCAGGATGACGTGGTCGCGGCCCTTGCTGGCTGGGCGAAGGGCGACTCCTCGTGGCGAGACAAGTTCGAGTGGAAGTCGATCGGCGAATGGTTCAGTCGTCAGTAAACGTTTTTAGCGCAGTTTACGTATTTGTGGGTCGTAGCATATCAGCGAAAGACCTCTTGCTGTTTTAGTGGCGTATGCTGATACGTTGTCGGCCATCTCGTGGATCATGCTGAAATAGAATATCGGTCCGCTCGCATTGCTGATCAACGATGAACATGTCCATGGGCATGTATCTAGGTTTTCGGTGCTCAGGTCTGGCCATTTTTCGAGTAATGTTTCTACATAGCGTATGATTGTCGGGGTCGGTGGCACTGCGGCTTCGGTGACGATGTATTGTTCATACAGTTTCGAAAAGAGTCTCTCGGCCCATCGGTCGGCTGAAGGGTGGGGCCCTCCCACACTGCCAAGTCGTAGCTCATGCTGGCATGGTCCCATGGGTGCCGGAGACCTTGGGGCGCGCTCGGAGCAGCAATGCCGGCTGCGGCAACGCGGGAATCGCAGTACAAGGCTGGTGTGCAGGCCGGGTGGCGATCTGGAGACCGGGAGCCGCGGTGCGCAGGATCCGGCGGGCAACGACCGGATCCTGCATCGCTTGCAGGAAGTTCCTCATTGCTGCAGAGCACCTGTCCAGTACGCGATTGGTTCGTTTTGTGCCGATTGGGTGATCCGCAATCGAGGTGAAGAACTTTCACGCCTCTGTGGCCGACCACGGAGACGACCTTCCGGTGTTGATCATCGACGGAGCCTGCTTCGCCGACTTCGACGGGTTCACCCGCGAGTTCTCACGGCTGCTCCGTGACTACACGTGGCGAGGAAATCTTGACGCTTTCGACGACATCCTCGGCGGAGGCTTCGGGACGCCCGACCACGGCTGGGTCCTGCGATGGCTCAACTCCGAGCGGTCCCGGTCCGCACTCGGCTACGACGCGACGATCCGACAGCGACAGCAACTTCTCCTCACCTGCCACCCGTCAAACCGTCCGGCCATCCAAGCCGGCGTTGTCAGGGCGAAACGTGGCGAAGGCCCGACGCTGTTCGATGAGATCGTCGGGATCATCCGCGATCACGGCCTCGAGGGTGACGAGACAGGAACCGGCGTCCACCTGGAACTGCTCTGACCGGTGAACCGGTGGGCGCCGACTCCGCGCGGACGCCTCGTCGGTTGAGCAAGGTCGGACGGTGCTTGCGGCCGGCGGCGGCCGGGCCGTGCCGATCACCTGTGTCGACCGCGAGCGAAACCGATTTGTCCTCGACGCCGGCAGTCCCGGGAGTTACGTGGCGGTGCGGTTCTACGACCCGGGCCCTTGGCGGCCGACTCACCCTGGTCCGGCTGGGGCGCTATGTGGTCAAGGCGCGGCGCCACTGGCCGGTGACGCTTCGGCGTAGCGCCTCCGTGTCGACGCTCTCCGGATCGAGCAGCCGCTGCAACGCGATCCCACGCAGCTGCCCGACAACCGCGGTCGCGACCTCGTCCGCTCCCACGTCCGCCGCGATGTCGCCGGCCGTGATGCCGGCCTCGACGTCTTCGCGCAGGTCCGCGCGGAAGGCTGCGTCCCGTTCGCGGAACGTCGGGGCCAGGTCCGGCTGGGTGGCCGCTTCCGCCCACAGCAGCAGGAAAGCCTGGTTGAACACGCCGATCCGGCCTAGCTCGCCGAGGTAGCCGTCGATCAGGCGCAGCAGGCGGTCCAGGCCGGGGGGCAGGTCCGCCAAGCCCGGGACGAAGCCGGTCTGGGTGGCGCGGGCCAGCCGGTCGACCAGTGCCTGCTTGCCGCCGAAGTGGTGGGTCACGATGCCGCGGCTGTACCCCGCGCGTTCGCCGACGCGGGCGAGGGTCAGGGAGCGGACGCCCTGCTCGACGACGAGTTCGGCGGCGGCCTGCAGTATTGCTGCTTCGGCCTGGTCGCGGCGTTCCTGCTGGGTGCGGCGGGGCGGCATGGGGGGAGCCTAGCAAACTAACTTGCGTGTCGATCAACAAGTATGTGTACAGTGCGACACCAGGAGGTCCTGATGATCGAAGTCGAAGACCACGCCCTCGACGCCCTGCTCGCCGACGACCCGGGCGGTCCGGTCGTGATGCTCAACCTGCTGCGGTTCCGCCCGGACGGCGGCCGCGAAAGCTACCAGCGCTACGCCGAAGCCCTGCGCCGCGAACTCAACCCTCGCTACGGCCTGGAGGTCGAGTACCTCGGGACCGGCGGGCCGGCGCTCGTCGCCGAGGACGGGCAGGCGTGGGACATGGTGGTGCTGGTCCGCTACCCGGACCGGCGGGCCTTCGCGGCCATGGTCCGCGATCCCGAGTACCAGGCGATCACGCACCTGCGCACCGAGGCGCTGGTGGAAGCGGTGCTGCAGCCGACGACGCCGGCGGCGGTCTGATGCCCGCGGTGTTCGTCCACGGAAACCCGGAGACGGCGGCGGTCTGGGACCTGCTGCTGGCCGAGCTTGCCTCGTCGCGTTCGGACCTGGTCTGCCTGTCGCCGCCCGGGTTCGGCGCGCCGCTGCCCGACGGGTTCGGGGCCACCCGGGCGGACTACCGCGACTGGCTGATCGGCGAACTGGAAGCGTTCGGCGAACCGGTGGACTTGGTGGGGCACGACCTCGGTGGCGGGCACGTCGTCAACGTCGTGCTGAGCCGCCCGGAGCTCGTCCGCAGCTGGGTCAGCGACTCGCTGGGGATGTACGACCCCGGCTACGAATGGCACGAACTCGCGCGCCGCTGGCGGACGCCAGGCGACGGCGAGGCCGACGTAGCGGCGCGGTTCGGTGGCACGGCCGAAGCGCGGACGGCGGTTTTGGTGCGGCGGGGGATGGGCCGGGGCGTCGCCGGCCGCGTCGCGGCGGGGCAGGGCGAGGCGATGGGGCGAGCGGTGCTCGCCGTGTACCGGTCCGCCGGCGAGCCCGGCCTGGGCTTGCCGCTGGAACGGGCGGCGGCCCGGCCGGGGCTCGCCATCGTGGCCACGGCCGACCACGTCGCGGGAACCGAAGCGCAACGCCGCCGGGCGGCCGGCCGCGCCGGGGCCCGGGTCGCCGTGCTCGACGGCCTCGGTCACTGGTGGATGACCCACGAGCCGGCCCGCGCCGCCGCGGTGCTGACGGAGTTCTGGGCGACGCTCGGCTGAGGGCGACCTGCGGTGTGGGACCGCGCGCTCAGCGGTCCCACACCGCATGGCTTCAGGAGAGCTGAGCCACCTCCGCGTCCGTCAACGCCTTGCCGACCACGCTGACCTGGTCGACCGCGCCGCTCCAGAAGTCGACGTTGCGGCCGTCGTACTTGGCTCGCCCGACCGTGAACGCACCCGTACTGACCAGCGCCGGTCCGGCCGGGGCCGTCGCGACCTTCACGCCGTCCACGTAGAGCCGGATCTCGTTGCCCGCTCGGACACCCGTGAGTTCGTACCAGCGGCCGATCTCCGGCACCACCTCGTACCGGGCCCGGTTGCCGCCGGGGGTGCTGAACGCGAACGCGCCCTGCCCGTACTGGAGGTAGAACGGGCTTTCCCGCTCGCGGCCGTCCTGGCTCACCGCCGTCGCGTAGTTGCCGGGCAGCGCGTCGAGCCGCACCTTCGCGGACACCGTGTAGTCACCGGTCGTGTCGACGACCGGGCCGTAGGTGTCGGCCGAGCCGCCGGTGAACTGCAGCGCGCCGTCCTTGAAGGCTGCCCCGGTCGGGGTGAGCGTCAGCGGGTTGTTGCCGCCGCTCGAGTCCTTCGCGGTCGTACCCCCTTGCTCGTCGAGGGTCCACGTGCCCTTGCCCGCGTACGGGTACGGCTTGCCCGCGTCGGCGCCGGCCTCGATCACGCGCCGGTTGATCTCGCGGACCGGACCCGGGTCGACCTTGATGCGCTTGCGGTCGTACGTCCAGAGCCCGTTGAGCTCGCCTTCCAGGTCGGTGACCTGCGTGTAGACCGACGCCGAAAGCTCGGCCCGCGCCTGCCCGAGGTAGAACGTGCGGGTGTTGTCGACGTACTTCGCCGTCAGCGCCGCCTTGTCCGCCACGCCGCTGTAGATCGCGATCGGCGCACCCGGCCACTGGTGGCCCGGCGTGCGCAGCGTGAAGCCGCCGTGCTCGCCGTCCATCGCGACGCGCTTGCCGTCGGATCGGGCCGGGTCGGTGTTGTTGTAGTCGTGGTGGTCGATGACGTCGCCCGCGCCCGAGTCGCCCTTGGAGGCACAGCAGTTCACCCCGCTGTGGGCGTTGACGATCCGGCTCGGGTCCGCGGCCTTGACCTGGTCGGTGATCCGGCCGGTGGCGGCCTTGTCCCACTCGCCCCAGCCCTCGTTGAACACGATCCAGGCGTAGATCGACGGGTAGTTCTGCAGCTGGTGCATCTCTTCGAGGCCCTGGCTGAGCCACGCCTGCTGCGCCCCGGGGTCGTTGCCGTCGTCGAGGGACACGAAGTCCTGCCACACCAGCAATCCGAGCTGGTCCGCGTGGTAGTACCAGCGGGCGGGCTCGACCTTGATGTGCTTGCGGACGGCGTTGAAGCCGAGGTCCTTCTGCGCCTTCAGGTCGAAGACGAGGGCGTCGTCGCTCGGCGCGGTGTTGAGGCCGTCCGGGTAGAAACCCTGGTCCAGCTGCATCAGGGAGAAGAACGGCTTGCCGTTGAGCGTCAGCTTGGGGACGCCGTTCACGTTGGTGATGCCGGTGGACCGCATGCCGAAGTAGCTCTTGACCTTGTCGCCGCCCAGCTTGATCTCCAGCTGGTACAGGTACGGGTCGTCCGGCGTCCACAGGTGCGCGTCCGGCACCGGCAGCTTCAGGTTCGCGTTCGCCGGTCCGGTGATCGTGCCGACCTGCCGGCCGCGCGCGTCCTTGGCGACCGCCGTGACGACGGCGTTGCCCGCCGACTTGACGTTCAGCGCGAGCGAGCTGGTGGTGAGGTCGGGGGTCGTCTTGATTTCGTCGATGCCCTGGTCCGCCACGGGTTCCAGCCACACCGTCTGCCAGATGCCCGACGACGGCGTGTAGAAGATGCCGCCGGGGTTGGGGGACTGCTTGCCCTTGGGCTGGTGCGGGCCGGTCGTGTCGGTGACGGCGACGACGATCTCCTGCTCGGCGCCGCGCTTGAGCGCGTCGGTGATGTCCGCGCTGAACGCCGTGTAACCGCCGGTGTGCTCGGCGACGAGCTTGCCGTTGACCCAGACCTTGGCCTGGTAGTCGACCGCGCCGAAGTTGAGCTTGAGGCGCTGCCCGGCGCCGATCCTCCAGTCGCGCGGGACGGTGACCGTGCGGCGGTAGAACATGTGGTCCTCGTGCCGTTCGAGCCCGGAGAGCTGCGACTCGATCGGGTAGGGCACGACCACCTTCTCGGGCAGCTTCTTGCCGAACGTCGGCTGCTGGCCCTCCTTGGCGGCCGAGAACTCCCACGGGCCGTTGAGGTTGAGCCACTGGTCGCGCTCGAGCTGCGGCCGCGGGTACTCCGGCAGCGGGTTGCGCGGGTCGACGTGCTCGCCCCACGGCGTCCGGAGCCGTTCGGCCGAGGCGTTCGCGACGATGCGCCCGGACTTGCCGATCTTCGTGCCGTTCACCGCGAGCGCGCCCGCGCCGTCGTAGTACAGCGTGACCCGCTGGCCCTTCAGCACCTTTTCGGCCAGCTGGATCGTGGCCCGGTCGCGGCCCGCCGTGACGGACGAGACCGGCATCGGCGTCGCGTCGACCTCGATGCGCAGGTGGTCCTTCAGGTCGTTCGTTCCCGAGACGCGGCCGTCGAAGCCGGCCGTGAGGGTGCGGCCGTCGTGGGAGATGTCCGCCGTGCGCGGCACGACGGCGAAGCCGGCCGGCGGCGTGAACGCCGAGAGCGGCACGATCTGCTTCGCGATCGCCGCGCTCGACCAGCGCAGGAACATGTTGGCGCCGCCGGTGTCCTGGAACATCTCCAGCTTGAAGTCGTACTGCTTGCCCGCGGTCAGCGTGACCGGCGCGCTGGTCTGCTCCTTGTCCCAGTCGCCGACCCAGTGGTCGATCACCGGCGCGCCGTCGAGGAACAGCCGGAACCCGTTGTCGCCGATGGCGTAGAACGTGTAGTCGCCGGTCTGCGGCACGGCGAGCTGCCCGGTCCAGCGCGCGGTCGTGTTCTCCGTGCGCCCGGTGACCAGCCCGAAGACCGAGGTCAGGTCGGGGTGGTCGACCTCCGAGTCGAGCGCGGTGCCGGCCAGGGTGGCGAAGTCGTGTGCGCCCGGCGCCGAGGGCGTGAAGTACTCGGCCTTCAAGCCGTGCACGGGCTCGGCGGCGCCTGCGGGCGGCGTGCCGGATGCCACGCCCAGCGCCACCAGGGCGGCGACGAGGACGGAAGCGGCTCTTCTCATCGGCGGGACCCTTCATTTTTACAACGTTGTAAAACGCTACCGGGTGCATCGAAGCAGACATGTCGGACTGCTAACTACCGCCGAATGGCGGTATCTCGGCGGCCGACTGCCCGGTTCGCGGCGGCCATGAAGGAGTTGCGCGCGGGTCCGGCGTGCTCACGCGCGGCACAACGACAAGGGAACCGCGCGCCGGCGAGGGGCGCCGGCGGCATCGCGGTACGAGAGGGCCCCGTCGCCCCGGAGGACGCGGGCGACGGGGCCGGAAGGGAGCGGGCCGGCGGCGCTGCCGCCGGCCGGTTGGCTGTGCGTGATCGACGTGCTTTCGCTGTCACAGCCGCGTTTCGCCGGCTGCCCGGGTAGCGTGCGCGCATCGCGCCACGAGACGCATGGCGGTCCGTCGAGGATCTCGCCCGAAAAGGAATCTGGTCGCTACCCGGCGGCCGGCACCGCGGCGGCGCATCACCTGCCCTTCAAGTGCGCTTCCTTGCCGGTGTCACTGGCGGGCCGCGGAGGGGAGCGCTCCCGCCGCGGGCACGGGGGGACCGGGATCGTCGGCGGTGTCCGGCGGCCTGCGTCGCGGTGGCCGCGCGAGGACGTCCGGTGCCCGGAGGAATCCGGCCGCGGTGCTGGTTCGCGACGAGGCGGGGGTGTCCGGAAGTTCGCGGCCACCATCGCGTCGAACTCCGCGCGGACCCAGTCCGGGTCGGCGCAGATCAGCTCGGCGAACCCGGCGCGAGCGGCCGTTTCGCGTGCGGTGTCCGGCATCGTGAATCACCCCCGGCACGGTGTTGTTCATCCCAACCAGGTCATTCACCACTCACTATTTTCTATAGCGCTGACTGGAGATTGTGTCAAGTGGGTGGGCCGGATAGCCTGAAGCCACCACCAAGGGACGAGGAGTCGTGGGTGGCCGACCTGACGAAGCTGGACGACGAGGACTACCCCGCCTACACCACCGGGCAGGCGGCCAGGATGCTCGGGGTCCAGGAGGCGTTCCTGCGCAGTCTCGACGCCGCCGAGCTGGTGCGCCCCGAGCGTTCCGGCGGCGGGCACCGCCGTTACTCCCGCCGTCAGCTGGCCCTCGCCGTCCGCATCCGCGACCAGCTCGACGAGGGGCACAACCTCGCCGCCGCGGCCCGCATCATCGGCCTGCAGGACGAGCTCACCCAGGCTCACGACACGATCGCCGACCTGCACCGCAGGCTCGGCGACGACACCCGCTGACGGCTCCGGGCGAGGGCGTCTCCCACGCACGCGTCCAGAGCGGCCGCCCACGGGCGGGCCTCCTCGAGCTGCCCGGCGAGGCGGAACAGGGTGGCTTCGCCGCCGAACCGGCCGAGGAAGTGGACGCCGATCGGGAGGCCATCGGTGGTGCGCCACAACGGAACCGACATCGCCGGGTTGCCGGTGATGTTCGCGACCACCGCCGGGTAGGCGACCGTCGGTGCGCCGCGTTCCAGCGCTCGCAAGGGTTCTTCCGGCGTCGAGGTGATCTCGCCGATGCGGGCCGGCGGGGCCGACATCGTGGGCGTCAGCCACGCGTCGAACCCGCCGAGGAATTCCGCGACCACCCGGGAGAAGGCCTGCAGGTCTTCGGTGGCCAGCAGGTAGTCGGCCGCGCTGACGCGCTGGCCCGCTGCCCAGTAGGCCTCGGTCAGCGGTTCCAGGTCGCCGGGGGCCGGGCGGCGGCCCAGCCGGCGGATCCAGTACTCGACGATCCACGCGGTCGCCGCGTTGAACGCCGTTCCGATCGCGGTGCCGACCGCCGGGGTCAGGCCGGGCAGATCCGCTTCGACGAGTTCGTGGCCGAGTGCCGTGCAGAGCGCGACGGCGTCGTCGAGGGCCGCCAGGCAGTCGGGATGACCGAGCGAACCGTCCGGAAGCCGTGGGCTGAACGCGATGCGCAGCCGGCCGGGGGCGGTGGTCACTTCGGCGGCGAACGGCCGGGTCCGCGGTGGCGCCGGGTACGGGTCACCCGGCGCGGGCCCGGCGATGGCGTCGAGCAGGGCGGCGCTGTCGCGGACCGAGCGGGTGAGCGCGTGTTCGGCGGCCCAGCCGCCCAGCACGTCGCCGTACTCCGGGCCGAGCGGGACCCGGGCGCGTGTCGGCTTGAGACCGAACAGCCCGCACGCCGACGCGGGGAACCGCAGCGAGCCGCCGAGGTCGTTGCCGTGGGCCATCGGGACCATTCCGGAGGCGACCGCCGCCGCCGAGCCGCCGCTGGAGCCGCTCGTCGAGCGGTCCGGGGCCCACGGGTTGCGCGTCGGGCCGTGCAGCACCGGTTCGCACGCCGGGACCATGCCGAACTCCGGCGTGTTGGTCTTGCCGAGCAGCACGAGGCCGGCGCCGCGTAGGCGCCGCACCAGCTCGGATTCGGAGCCGGACACGTTGTCCCGCAGGAAAACCGACCCTTCGGTGAACCGGACGCCCGGTACCTCGGTGACGAGGTCCTTGAGCAGGAACGGAACCCCGGCGAACGGGCCGGCCGCGGTGGGCGCGGCGGCCCGCGCCGCGTCGAACATCGGGGTGATGACGGCGTTGAGGAGCGGGTTCAGGTGCTCGACGCGCTCGATGGCGGCGTCGACCAGGTCCGCGGCGGTGAGCTCACCGCCGCGGACCAGCGCGGCCTGCGCGGTGGCGTCCAGTGTGGACAGATCGGTCACGACGGCACCGTCCGGGATCCGTGCGCGGCGTGGACTTCGCCGAGCGGTTCGACCCGGGCCGGGGGCAGCCCGGCATCGGCGATCGCGGCGGCGAAGCCGGGATCGGTGCTGAAGGCCGTGAAATCGGCTTCGGTGGGGCAGGCGTCGAAGACCGTGATGCCGCCGGCGCGCGTCACGCAGGCGTGCAGCAGGATCTGCTCCGGCGGGAACGCCGCGAGGAGCTTGTCGTAGGCGGGCAGCAACTCGGTGGCGTTGCCCTCGAAGTGGTAGGCGGCGAGGTACACGGCGCTCAGCCCGCCTTCGCGGCGGCCAGGTTGCGGCCGACGACGGCCATGGTGGCGGCCAGCGCGGCCGTCGGGCTGAACTCGACCAGTTCGGTGCCGGCGAACACGAGCGGCAAGTGGCCGGGAGCGCCGTAGTAGGTGTCCCCGGCCTGGTAGACCTCGTCGTGGTCGGCGTAGCGGAACACGACCTTCCCGCTGACCACGGTGCCCCAGTGCGGGCACTGGCAGCGGTCGCCGGGCAGGCCGCGGAACAGCGGCGCCGGGTCCAGGTCGGCCTTGTGGGTCTCGTAGCCGACGGTGTACTCGCCGAGTTCGACGTAACGGCCCTCGATCTCGGGCTCGTCGAGGGACAGCGGGGCTTCGGCCTTGCTGGTGCGGGGCATCGGGACTCCTCACGGTGGGTGGACGGTCTTCACCCGGTAGGCGTGAGTTCCGGCCGCACGGTGTGAGGTCAGGTCCGCCAGGTGTGCGGTGCCTCCGGCTCGTAGACGCACAGCGCGCCGGTGCGGACCGCGGCGCGCAGGTGGCGGGCCAGCTCCGGGTGCACCCGGTCGATCCGGTCGACGGTGGCGCGGATGCGGGCGGTGACGGCGGTGCGGGCCCGTTCGGCGGGGGAGCCGGCGCGCCGCGCGCGGCCACCGATGCCGTAGGCGGCGGACAGCTGCGCGAGCAGTGCTTCCCGTTCCGCGGCGACGCGTGCCGACCGCGTCTCGTCGCCGTCGGCGTCCGCCGCGTCGGCCTCGCTTTCCAGCTCGCGCAGGCGGTTCCGGTAGGCCGTGCGGGCGGTGGCGTCGACGACCTCGCCGAGATCGCCTTCCGGTGCGGCGTGGCCGGCGAGCTCGACGGCCGGGACGGCGACGCCGGGGTGGGCGAGGAGCCGGGCGAGGTCGTGCAGGCCTTTCGCGTCCGGCAAACGGGTCTCGCGCCCGGCGAACCGGAGCAGCCACAGCTCGCCGTCGCGGGCGAAGGCGTCTTCACCGGGAGGCGCTGCCCCGGACTCCGCTTCGATCCGGCGGGCCAGGGCGGTCGCCCCGATCGACCGGGCCGCGGCGAGCGCGCGGGCCCGGTGTTCCCCGGCCGCGGCGGGCTCGCCCAGCGCGTCGGCCAGCAGGGCGAGGTACCGGTGCACCGGTCCGCGGACCGCGGCCCCGAGGCCTTCGACCACGAACAGGTCCGCGTAGGGCGTCAGCCAGTCGTAGATCGGGCGGGCCGCCGGGTGCGGGCCGGTCAAGGCGATCGCGTCGGCGGCCTGGGTGAGCATCGGCAGCCACTCGGAGTCCCGCGGCGCCGCCGCCAGCCGGGGTGCGACGGCGGACAGGCGAGCACGCGCTTCGTCGTGCCTGCCGAGCTGCGCGGCCAGCAGGGCGAGCGTGACCTGCGGCCAGATCCCCGGGATGTCCTCGAGGCCGGCTTCGGCGCTGAACCGGGCCAGCTCCGCCTGGTCGCCGGTGTCGGTGAGCAGGCACCAGCGCTGGGTCGCGGCGAGCACCAGCGCGTTGGCGCTGCCGGAGGCCCGGCCCAGCTCTTCGGTCCGGGCGAGGGCGGCCCGGACGTCGTCGTACCGGCCTTCCAGCAGCGCCCGCATGCCCCGCCACAGCGGCGGGTACCAGCGGTAGAACGGCTGGTCCAGCGCGGTGGCGACGTGGTCGAAGGCCAGGGCCTCGGCGTCGGCGCCGGTGATCGCCCCGGTCTCCAGCAGCGCGACCAGCCGCAGCCGCCTGCCCAGCAGCTCCAGCACCGGGTCGCGCAGCCGGCGGGCCAGGTCCACGACGTCGCCCGCCCAGCCGAGCCGGTCCGCGCAGTGCGCCGGGCCCGGGCGGGCGTCGCACAACGCCGCCAGCGCTTGCGCCAGCGCCGCCGGATCGCCTACGCGACGGGCGATCCCGACCGCTTCCTCGGCCAGCGCCAGCCGCCGTTCGTCGGACTCGAGCAGGGTCGTGGCGACCGAGAGCCGGGCGGTGACCGCCGCCCGCAGCGCCGAGTCGTCCGGCGGCAGGGCCGTCCTCGCCCGCTCCAGAAGGTCGATCTGCTCACGGTCGAGCAGGTCGACCTCGATGCCGGACGCGCCGGAGCCGAACCCCAGCGCGGCGCGCGCCAGCAGGTCGGGCCGGGTACCGGCGTGGGCGGCGGCCTGCCGGAAGTCGGCGCGGGAGCCGGCCCGGTCGCCCGCGCCGAGCCGGGCCGTGCCGGCGGCGACCAGCAGATCGGCGAGGTCCTCGTCGCCGCCGACACCGGCCTCGCGCGCCCGTTCGTACCAGGCGACGGCTTCGTCGTGGGCCAGCAGCTCGGCGGCGCGGTCGGCGGCGCGCCGCGCGTAACGGGCGGCGGCCGCGGCGTGCTCGGGGCCGGCGCGCAGCAGGTGGTGGGCGACCTGCGCCGGGCCGACGTCCCGGCCGCGTTCGGCGTGCCGCATCAGGACGGCGGCCGCTTCGGCGTGCAGGGCCGCCCGCTCGGCCGGCGGGACGGCGTCGTACACGGCGTCCCGCAGGAGCTGGTGGCGGAACGTCGCCGTGCCGGCCGCCAGCTCGCCGAGCAGCCCGGCGGCCGCGTCGTCCAGGATCGCGCGCACTTCGGCGAGCGGCTGCCCGGTCACCTCGGCGACGACGTCGAGCGCGAACCGCACGCCCAGTACCGACGCCGTGGTCAGGACGCGCGCGCAGCCGTCCGGCAGCGACGCGGTCCTGGCCTGGACCGCCGCCCGCACGGACGCGGGAACCGGTCCGTCCGCGCCTTGCCGGACCAGCTCGGTCACGAAGAAGGCCTCGCCCCCGGTGCGGGCCATGACCGCGTCGACCTCGTCCCCGGTCGCCGGCCGGCCGCGCGCCGCCGCGATGAGCTCGGCGACCTCGGGGCCGGCGAGCGGCCCGACCGGCAGGCACACGGCCCGGCCGAGCAGCAGGGCCCGGGCCTGGACGTGGCCGGACCAGGCGCGGTCGTCGTCGCGGGCGGTGCACAGGACGACGACCCGCGCGGTCCGGATCGTCTCCGCGACCTCGGCCAGCAGCCGCAGCGACGACACGTCGGCCTCGTGGACGTCGTCCAGCACGAGCAGCAGCGGCTGCCGGGCCGAGCCGGCCCGCACCGTCTCGGCGACGTCGCGGACGAGGCGCCGCCGTGCTTCCTCGGGGTTGCCGGCCGCCTCGGGTACCGCTTGCCCGGTGACCACCGCCCGAAGTTCGGGGGAGGACTGCGCGATCCGGCCGCCCTGGACGTCGGCCGCGACGAGCTCCCGCAGGACCTGCGCCCACGGGGCGAGCGCGTCGGCGGCACCGCCGGGCGGGCACCACGCCCACACGGTGCGGAAATCCGGAGCCGCGGCTGCGAGGACTTCGGCGGCGATCCGGGTTTTGCCTGCACCCGCGACGCCGGTCAGGAGCACGAGCCTGCCGCGCCCGGCTCGGGCGTCGGCGAGCACGGTGCCGACCTCGCCCAGCACGGCGGCACGCCCCACGAACCGCAGCGGCTCGACCATCGCGGACCATCTCCTCGCCCTGACGGTAGACGCATCTGTTGTCCTGGCGGAAGAACGGGGGAAAGTGCCTCAGTGGACGGTCGTTCCGCGAGAGCGCCACCAGCGGCGCTGGGGTGAGGTCAGGGCGGCGGCGAGGAGCGGGACGCCGGGACCGGTCAGCTGCGGTAGCGCGGCGGTGCGGCCGCAGCAGATCAGCAGCAGGGCGCTGATCGGTCCGGTCACCTCCGGTCCGGTACCGGCCGACCAGGCCACGTCGGTGGCGGCCAGCCCGAACCCGCGCACGACGCGGACCGTCGGCAACGGCGGCGGCCAGCGCATGGCCAGTGTCCGGGCGGCCGAGGCGGCCGCGGCGTCCGGGGGCATGTCCAGCCGGAGGCCCAGCGGCAGGGCGATGTCCTGGCTGTGGACCAGGACGTCGGTGAGCGGCTCCAGCTCGGTGAGACCGAGGGTCTTCCGGCGTGAGCCGGCCATGGTGCGGAGCTCCGCCGTGAGCTGCCCGGTGGTCCAGGAGGCGGCGCGCCGGCGGGCCTCGTGCTGGATGGTGCGGTCCATCGTGCCGCGCCAGCGCACCATCGTCCCGAGCAGGTCACGCGGGCCGAGCTGTTGCAGGGTCAGGTGCGCGGCCACGTCCTTCACCGTCCAGCCGGCGCACAGCGACGGGTGCCGCCACTGCTCGCCGGACAGCCCGTCGAGCAGGTCGGCGAGGCTTCGCCGCTGGTCGCCGATGACCTGCCAGATCCGCTCGTGGCCGAGTCCGGTCATGACGGGTCCTCCGTCCGGATGACGCGGGGGACGAGCTCGGTGATTTCCGCCGTCGGCGCGAACCCGGGGTCGGGGTTGGCGAGCTGGTGCAGCACCAGGCCGGTGAAGTGGTTCATGATGAGCGGGGCCTCCCGTTCCGGGTCGGTGGAACCGGCGATGCGCATCCAGTTCAGGAACCAGGCGAGGACGCGGGCGCCGCCGTCGGTCAGCTTCCGCCGCAGCGGCGGGTGGTTTGCCGCTTCGAGGAGGATCGCGTACCGCGCGAGGGTCAGGTCCCGGTGCCGGCCTGCGACTTGGCGGGCCGCCTCGACCAGCGTTTCGGCCAGCTTGGCCGGCGTGGTGGGTGCCGCGGTCGTGGCGATTTCCTCCCAGAGGGCCCGTTCCCGCTCGATGATCCGTTCGGTGACGGCTTCCAGCAGCGCGTCCCGGCTGCGGAAGTGGTTGGAGGCCGACCCCGACGGCAGGTCGGCGGCGGCGTCCACGGCCCGGTGGGTGAGCGCGCGGATTCCCGATCCGCCGAGGACGGCGATCGCGGCGTCGAGAAGCTCCTGACGGCGGTTGGCCATGCCCGGACACTACATCAGTAGTTTCATGCACTACAAGTATTGTGCCTCGAACGCCGCGTCGACCAGCGCGCGTCTGCCGGCGCCGTGGTTTCGGCACCGGCAGACGCGTTGTTCAGCTCTCTGTTCCCCGTGCCGTCTTCTCAGGAAGCCGACGGAATGTACTTACCCCCCTTGCTGGTCGGCTTCTTCGTGACCGGGGTCTTCTTGGCCGCCGGATTCACGACGCCGCGTTGGGTGTCGGTGTGGTCGAGTTGTTCTTGCTTGCGGATGGATAGGTCTCGTGATGTGGGGACCTTTGTCTTCTTGGTGGTTGGTTTGACGACGCCGCGTTGGGTGTCGGTGTGGTCGAGTTGTTCTTGCTTGCGGATGGACAGCTCGCGTGATGTCGGGACCTTCGCCTTCTTGGCCGCCGGATTCACCACGCCGCGCCGAACGTCCGCCCGATCGAGCTGCTCCTGCTTGCGGAGGGCGTCCTTGCGCGAGTAAACCGGCTTCCGGATCGAGCCGCGCCGGGCCTGCTCGCGGTCGATCTGCTCCTGTTTGCGGATCGCCAGCTCCCTCGGCGTGAGGGGCTTCTTGATCGGCCCGCCGCGGGCGTTGTCCTCGCGGTCGATCTGCTCCTGCTTGGCGATGGCGCGTTGCCGCGGGGTCGGCACCTTCACCGGGAACGCCCGGGCGATGTGCTCCTCCCACTCCGTGCGGATCGGGTTGACCGCCTCGACGTAGTCGCCCTTGTCGTCGCGCACGATCTGGGGCCGGTAGGTGTCGCGCAGCGCCTGGAGGAACGTGGCGCGCTTGCGCGGGTCGGGCAGGACGTACCGCAGGATGTTGTCCTTGACCCACCGCCGGTCCTTCTCCGTCGGCGCCTCCTGCAGGGCCCTGGCGAACCCGTAGGCCGTCGGCAGGTACGGGTTGTCGTGGAGCTCCTTGTAGGAGTACGGCGGCACCACCCCTTGCAGCGCCCCGATGCCCGCCCGCAGCTGGCTGGCGCCCCGGTACGCTCGCTCCAGCGCGAAGTTCGACTGCGGCACGCGGACCTTCGCCGTCGTCGGGTTCTTGGCGACGGTCGTGGGGTTCTTCGGCGGCTGCTTGGGATCCGTCCGCTTGGCCGGTGTGCCGCCGCCCTCGTCGTCGCCGCCGCGTTGCTCGCGGTTGCGGTCCTCGAGCACGGTCTTCAGATCCTTGCGGGCCTGCTCGAGGCGCTCGGTGACCTTCTTCTTCGTTTCCTTCTTGAGCTTGCCGTTGACCTGCTGCTCGAGCCCCCAGATCGTGCGTTCGAGGTTCCTGATGTGCGCGTCCCGGTTGTACGGCCGGACCTGGTGCTCGGCCTTCTTGAGGAGCTTGTTCAGCTCCTTGCGGCTCTTCGTCGCCGCCGCCAGCTTCGCGTCGGCCGCCTGGCGCTTCTTGTCGGTCTTCGCCGTGCGGACCTTCTCCTGCAGGCCGGCGATCTGTTCGTCCAATTTGGACATCCGGCTCTGCAGGCCCTGGACCGTCTGCTTGGAGCGCCGGTGGATCTCGAACGCGTCGGTGATGAGGCTCCGGAGGTCGCTCTGGGAGATGCTCACGTCGCCGGTACCCACGTCGCCGACGATCCGGTTGGCCACGACCTGCTGCAGCAGCTTCTTCTTGTAGTCCGGGTCGGCGGGGTCCAGCGGGGCGGCCAGGTCGAGTATCTTCCCGAGGATCTTGGCCTTGGCTTTCGCCAGTTTGCCCTGGTCGTCTCCCGGGGCCGCGGTGTAGGCGACCCGCTGGACGCCCGGCCCGGCGGCGGATTCGATGGTGTTCGACAGCCCGGACGCCAGCACCGTGGCGGCCAGCAGCCCGGTGACGGCGAGCGTGCCGGTCCCGATGGCCCGCTGGGGCCTGATCAACGGGTTCATTCGACGACCTCCGGCTTGCCCGACTCCGGCGCGGCTTCGCCCGCGTTAGCTTCCGCGACCGCCGGTTCGGGCGTGGCCGGGACGGATCGGGCATCGACGAGCGCCGTGTCCGAGCTGGACTCGGCGGCGGCGAGTTTGGTGGCGGGAGCGGGATCGGCTTCGGCCAGCCGGAGCGTGCGCGGCTCACCGTCGGTAGCCCTGGTCGGCGTGGTCGGCTCGCTGGCCGGGCTCGCGGATGGTTCGGTTCGCAGTCTGGTTGGCTTGTTCGCCGGGCTCGCGGTCGGCTCGGCTTGCAATGCGGTCGGTTCGGCTCGCAGCACGATTGGCTCGTTGATCGCGCTCGCGGTCGGCTCGGCCTGCAGTGCGGTCGGCTCGCTGGCCGGGCTCGCGGATGGTTCGGCTCGCAGCACGGTCGGCTCGCCTTCCGCGCCCGCGGATTGCTCGGCTTGCAATGTGGTTGGTACGTCGTCGGCGCCCGCGGACTGGGCGGCTTGTAGTGCGATCGGCTCGCTGGCCGGGCCCGCGGACGGTTCGGCTTGCAGTGCGGTCGGTTCGTCGTCCGCACCCGCGAATGGTTCCACGCGCAGCGCAGCCGGCTCACCTTCGGCGCTCAGGGCCTCCAGCGCCGGCTCCGTGACCGCTCGCAGGGCGGCGGGCACCGCGTCGGCCACGGGCTGCGCCACGGCCGGGACCGCGTCGGCGGCGGCCTGCGCCACGGCCGGGACGGCATCCGTCACCGCGTCGAGCGGCTGGGTGGCGACCGTCAACGGCGAAGGCGGCAGGGGCAGCGCGAGCGGCTCCGGGACGAACTCGACCGGCCAGGGGTTCGAGCCGCCGCGGGTCGAGGCGGGGGCCACCGGGACCGGGGCCGGTGTGGGAGCGGGCGGCGGCACCGGCGATTCGGGCGGGGCCACCGGCTCGTCGCCCGCGGGCACGTAACCCTCTTCGGCGAGGTACTCGGCGACCATGTTCCGGAGTGCTTCCGGCAGCTCGCCCGACGCGAGCTGGCTCGTCTGCGGGGGCGGCTGGTCGTTGCTCCCGGTGATCAGCGTCGCGGCGAGCGCGCCCATCGTGATTCCGCCGGCGAAGCCCGCCCAGGCGAGCGGGCCCGGGGTGCGGCGGCGTCGGCGGACGGGGCGGAACTGGCGTTTCGGCATCGGCATCGTCCTCTGGGGTGTCGACGTGGACGTTGCCGAAGAAAGCCGTCCGTCCCCAGCTCGGGCAAGGTTTTCGGACAGTTCCGTACGCTCCCGGACACCCCCTAGGATCGGCGGGTCCGCTACCTGGGGAGGAATGACCGTGGCCGACGACTGGCCGGACCCGCGGGAGGCCGCCGACGCCGCGCAGTTCGTCGCGGCGATGCGTACCCTGCGTGCCCGCACCGATCTGAGCTACCGGGTGATCGAACGCCGCGCCGCGAAGGCGGGGACATCGCTGCCGAGTTCGACGGTCAGTGGAGCGCTCTCGCGGGACACGCTGCCGAGAGCGGACCTGCTGGCCACCTTCATCCGGGCCTGCGGGGGTGACGACGCCACCGTCGGACGCTGGCTGACCGCGCGGGCCGACCTCGCCGCGAGCGAGCAGGCCCCGCCCGCCGCGGCCTCCGCCGCCGGAACCGCCCGACGTGCCGACCCGGGCGCCGCCGAGCTGGCCGCTCCCGTCGAGCGCGCCACCGAACCGGCTTCACCGGCCGGTCCCGCCGCCGAAACTGCCCCACTGGTCGAGTCGCTGTCCACCGAGCCGTCCTCTGCCGAAACGGCGGCACCCGCCGAGCCCGCTACCGCCGCCGGACCGGCCGGACCCGTCGAGCTGGCCGCCGCCGAGCCGGCCGCCGCTGGATCGGCTGCGCCCGGTGGATCGGCCGCGCCCGCCGGATCGGCCGCACCCGTCGAACCGGCCGGCACCGCACCGGCCCCCGAGTCGACTCCCCAGCCGAAGCCAGTCACCCGCCGACGATGGCCGGTGCTTGCCGTGGCCGCCGCAGTGGTCCTCGTCGCCGCCGGGCTGCTCGTGCTCGTCCCCTCGCGCGACCAAGCCGCACCAAGCCCGACCACCCCCGCGACGTCCGCCGCGCCAGCGTCCGCGAAGGCGGGGCCGCCTACCGGGCCGGCCAGGATGCGGCTCGCGCACACCGGGCTCTGCGTCGGCGAGGGGACCGAAAAGTTCGTCCCCGGCGAACGGATCGTCCTGGGCCAGCAGGACTGCGCGACCGCCGCACCGCCGATGTCGGTCGAGGCCGTCGACGGCGGATACCGGCTGCTCCTGCACTCCCCGGACAACGGCGAAGGCTGCGTGACCGTCGACTACGGCGGCACGAACGCCGAAGTCCTGCTCGCCGGCGACAACTGCGAGCCCGGCCGCGCCGATCAGCGGTTCACCTTCGAGCCGGTGACCGCACCCACGCCGGGTTACCTGCTGAAGTCGGCCGCCGGTGCGAAGTGGTGCATCGGGGTTTACCAGGGCAGTTCCGAGGCCGGTGTCCAGCTGATCCAGGGCCCGTGCGATGGCGGGCCGCACCAGGTCTTCCTGGTCGAGGCGGCGTAGCTCAGCGGGCGATGCGCGGCTCCGTCTTCGCCTGGACCTCGTCGAAGTCGACGTCGGGAGCGAGTTCGACCAGCTTCAGACCCTCCGCCGTGACGTCGAGGACGCACAGGTCGGTGATGATCCGCTGGACGACGCCGCGGCCGGTATACGGAAGAGTGCACTCGTCGACGATCTTGGGCGCGCCGTCGCGGGCGACGTGCTCCATCAGGACGATGACCTGCTTCGCGCCGTGGACCAGGTCCATCGCGCCGCCCATGCCCTTGACCATCTTGCCCGGGATCATCCAGTTCGCGAGGTCGCCGGCGGCGGAGACCTGCATCGCACCGAGGATGGCCGCGTCGATCTTGCCGCCGCGGATCATGCCGAACGACGTCGCCGAGTCGAAGAAGGACGCGCCCTTGCGGACGGTCACCGTCTCCTTGCCCGCGTTGATCAGGTCGGGGTCCACCTCGTCCTCGGCCGGGTAGGGGCCGACGCCGAGGATGCCGTTCTCCGACTGCAGGACGAGCTCGACGTCGTCGGGGACGTAGTTGGGCACCAGGGTCGGCAGGCCGATCCCGAGGTTGACGTAGTCGCCGTCGCGCAGCTCCGCGGCGGCGCGGGCGGCCATCCGGTTGCGGGTCCAGGCCATCTCAGGCGCCCTCCTCGGCGATGCGCACGGTGCGCTTTTCGATCGGCTTGTCCGCGGCCTGCTCGGGGGTCAGCTCGACGACGCGGTGGACGAACGCGCCGGGCAGGTGGACGTCGTTCGGGTTCAGCTCGCCGGGCTCGACCAGCTCCTCGACCTCGGCGACGGTGACCCGGCCGGCCATCGCGGCCAGCGGGTTGAAGTTGCGGGCCGCGTCCTTGAAGACGAGGTTGCCGTGCCGGTCGCCGCGCCAGGCGCGGACCAGGCCGAAGTCGGCGACGATCGCGCGTTCGAGGACGTACTCCCGGCCGTCGAACGTCTGCTTCTGCTTCGCCGGGCTCGCCTTGGCCACGGTGCCGTCGGCGGCGTACTTCCACGGCAGGCCGCCGTCCGCGACCTGGGTGCCGACGCCGGTGGCCGTGAAGAACGCGGGGATGCCGGAGCCGCCCGCGCGCAGCCGCTCGGCGAGCGTGCCCTGCGGCGTCAGCTCGACCTCCAGCTCGCCGGACAGGTACTGGCGCGCGAACTCCTTGTTCTCCCCGACGTAGGACGCGACCACACGGCGGAGCCGGCCCGCGCCCAGGAGGATCCCGAGGCCCCAGCCGTCGACGCCGGCGTTGTTGGACACGACTTCGAGGTCGCCGGCGCCGGCTTCGAAGAGCGCGCCGATCAGGACGGCGGGGACCCCGCACATCCCGAACCCGCCGACGGAGAGGGTGGCGCCGTCGGGGATGTCGGCGATGGCTTCCCCGGGGGAGGCGAACACTTTGTCCATGCCGGTCATCAGACGACGTCCCGTGGCACGCGGTCAACCAGTGGACGCGGACTACCAGCGGATTGTTCGCTTCGTGGTCGGATTCGGTGGGGTAGTGTCCAGTGAGTGGACGCTCCTGCGGATCTGGTCGGCCGGACTCACCGGGTGCTGCGCGCGGTGGCGGCGCACGAGCCTGGTGGGGGGACGACGACGGCCGTTGCCCGGGGTGCCGGGCTGCCGCGGCCGACCGTGCATCGGTTGTTGATCTCGCTGCAGGGCGTGGGGCTGGTCGAGCGGGAGCCCGGGTCCGATCACTGGGTGCTGGGGCCCGAGTTGTACTTCCTCGGGGTTGCCGCGGGTCGGCGGTATGACGTCACTGAGGTCGCGTTGCCGGTGGTTCGGCGGCTGGCTGTGGCCACGGGGGAGAGCGCGTTCTTTTCGGCTCGGCGGGGCGAGGAGACGATCTGCCTGATCCGGGAGGACGGGGCGTTCCCGATCCGGAGTCACGTCTTGTTCGAGGGGGCGCGGTTTCCGTTGGGGGTCGTGTCGGCCGGGATGGTGGTGCTGGCCCATCTGCCGGATCGGGAGATCGACGATTATCTCTCCCGCGTGGATTTGGTTGCCGATTTCGGGCCGCAGCACGGGGCCGGGGAGATACGGCGGCATATCGCGGCGACCCGGAAGCAGGGGTATTCGGTCAATCCCGGGTTGGTGGTCGAGGGGAGCTGGGGGTTGGCGGCCGCGGTTTTCGACCGGGCGGGGTCGCCGCGGTGGGCGTTGACTTTGACCGGGGTGGAGCACCGGTTCGGGGCTGAGCGCATTCCGCAGCTGGGGGCTTTGTTGCTGCGGGAGGCTCATGCGTTGTCGGAGGCTCTGGGGTGAGGTTACGTGAGCTGGGTGCTCAGCCGCTTTGCGGCCGTTACCACCAGCCGGCCCAGTTCGTCCGGGTTCGGGGCTTCGAACAGTGACAGGCCGATGCTGGTTTCCGGGTGGTCGCGTCCGGTGTGGACCACCGCCGAGATTCCCGTGATGCCTGGGGCTATTTCGCCTTTTGACACCGCGAACCCGCGTTCGCGGGCTCGGGTTACCTCTTCGCGCTCACCTGGTACCGGTGGGGCCGCTGCCAGCAGGGCGAGGCCCGCCGAGCCGCGGCCGATCGGGTCGAGCTGGCCCGAGCGGAAAGCCACGTGCATCGGGGCTCGTCGTGGCTCGACGATCATCAGCATCCGGACCTGGTCCGCGTTCTCGCGCACCACCAGATGAGCTGAGGCCTGCGCCGAGTCCGACAGCTCCTCCAGGACGGGGCGGGCCAGGGTGCGCAGGTCCTGCTCCACCGGTTCGGCCAGGCGGACCAGGCCGGTGCCCAGGGAGATGCGCTTGAAGCGGTCGCGGCGGCAGAGGTAGTGCGCCTCCAGCGTCTTCACCAGGCGGTGGGCGACCGTGCGGTGCACGCCGATGCCGTCCGCTATCTCGGTCAGCGTCAGGCCGCTCGGGTGCTGGACCAGCAGCTCCAGTACCTGCAGCCCGTGGTGCAGGGTCTTCGAAGTCCCGGACGCGGGCAGCGTCGAATCCACACACGGCTCCCTTGACGACACGAAAGTGGCGACCTACTGTCCTACACATATTCGCACACTGCGTGCGAATATAGCACGTTCGGCAGGCAGGGACAACGGAGGTTCCGGAATGGTGGCGACCGAAGACGTCGTGGCCGTGCACCAGCTCTACGGCCGGCAGAGCCACGCCATCGACTCCGGCCGCGCCGCCGAGTGGGCCGCCACCTTCACCGCCGACGGCGAGTTCCACTCGCCGACCTACCCCGAGCCCGCCGCCGGTACCGGGGAGCTGACCGCGTTCGCCGAGCGCTTCCACGCTTCCGGGGAGACGCTCAGGCACGTGATCAGCACGATCCACGTCCGCCCGGGCGACACCCCGGACACGCTGCGCGCCGATGCCTACCTGCAGATCGTCGCGCCCACCCACCTGGTGCGGCTGACCGTCATCGAGGACGACCTCGTCCGCACGTCCGATGGCTGGCGCGTCCGGCGGCGCACCGTCCACCGCGATTCCTGATCCACCGCGAAAGAAGAGAGAACAGCATGACGACCCACGAGCCCACCGGTCCCGGGCGGGTCCTGCACCAGCCGGTCACCACGATCTACCCCGAGTTCCCCGGCAAGGTCGCCGTGGTCACCGGCGCCGCCCGCGGGATGGGCGCCCGGTTCACCGCCGCGCTCGCCACGCGCGGGGTCGACGTCGTCGGGGGCGACATCGACGGTGACGCGATGGCCGCCACCGCCGCCGAACTGAGCGGGGAGCAGTCCCTCGAGGCGAAGCCCGGCCGGATCGTGCCGGCCACGCTCGACGTCACGAAGGCCGAGGACCACCTCGCCCTCGCGCAGAAGGCGATCGACGAGTTCGGGCGGATCGACTTCTGGGTCAACAACGCCGGGATCTTCCCGTTCGCCGAGGTCCCCGAGATCACGCCGGAGCAGATCCGCGCGACGCTGTCGGTCAACGTCGAGGGCGTGCTGTTCGGCGCGCAGGCCGCCGCGAAGCACCTCAAGCCCGGCGGCGCGATCGTCAACATGTCCTCGGTGTCGGCCGTGCGCGTGCGCAAGGGGCGCGCCGCCTACTGCAGTTCCAAGGCCGCCGTCGCGCACCTGACCGAGTCGCTCGCCGTCGAGCTGGGCGACCAGGGCATCCGCGTCAACTCGATCGCGCCCGGCTACATCGACACCGAGATGACGCGGTGGATCCAGGACGACGCCCCGGCGCTGGCCAAGGCCCTCGACGCCGTGCCGCTGCACCGGATCGGGTCGCCCGAAGAGGTCGCCGGCGTGCTGCTGTTCCTGCTGTCGGACAGCGCGCGGTACGTGACCGGGCACAGCATCGCCGTCGACGGCGGGTCGCGCCATGTCTGAGTACCCGGACGTCGTCCTGGTCACCGGCGCGGCCGGGGGCATGGGCGCGGTTCACGCCCGCGCGCTCGGGGCCCTCGGCGTCCACGTCTGCGTCGCCGACGTCGCCGATCCGTCCGCTGTGGCCGGTGAGATCGTCGCCGGCGGCGGCTCCGCTTCGCCTCATCACCTCGACGTCACCGACGCGACGCAGTGGGCCGCCGTGATCGGCGAAATCCGGACGCGGCACGGAAAACTCGGCGGGCTGGTCAACAACGCGGGCATCTCGCGGCGGCTGGAGTTCCTGGACACCACCGCCGAGGTGTGGGACCGGGTGCTCGCGGTCAACCTGAGCGGGCCGTTCCACGGGATGCACGCGGCCGCCCCGCTGATGCGCGACTCCGGCGGCGGGTCGATCGTCAACATCTCGTCGATCTCCGGGCAGATCGGCTACTTCTCGCCCGCGTACTCGGCCAGCAAGTGGGGCCTCACCGGACTGTCCAAATCGGCCGCCGGGAACTTCGCGAAGTGGGGGATCCGGGTCAACTCCGTCCACCCGGGACTCGTCGGCACGGACTTGCTGGCCGGGGCCGACGGGTTCGTGCGGTCCGCTGTGGACAGTGTCCCGGCCGGGCGCGTGGGCCGTCCCGAAGAGATCACCGACGCCGTGCTGTTCCTGCTCTCGGCCAAGTCCACCTACATGACCGGCAGCGAGGTCACCGTCGACGGCGGCCTCGTCTCCAACGGGCTCTACCACCGCATCGTCGCGGAGTCGGGAGGTGACCTCGGATGAGCGACGAGGGGTACGACGTCGTCGTCGTGGGCGGCGGGGGAGCGGGCCTCGCGGCCGCCGTGTCCGCCGCCGAGCACGGCGCGTCCGTCCTGCTGTTCGAGGCCGAGAAGGAACTCGGCGGCTCGACGCAGCTGTCGGCGGGGATGTTCACCGCCGCCGGGACCAGTGTCCAAAAGGGACTCGGCATCGAGGACACGCCGGAGAAGTTCTTTCAGCACTACATGGACCTCAACCAGTGGCAGCTCAAGCCGGGGCTGGTCCGCGCGTTCTGCGCGGAGGCGGGCCCGGCGCTGGAGTGGCTGATCGGGCTGGGTGCCGAGATCCCGGCGAAGGTGTCGCACAACGCGCATTCGCCGGGCCTGACCCGGGCCGGTGTCGAGGACGTCTGGCGCGCGCACGTCCCGAAGGACCAGGGTTACGGCCTCGTCCAGGTCCTCGACCGGGCCAGACGCCGGGCCGGCGTCGAAGCCGTGCTGAACACCCGCGTGGAACGACTGCTCGTCGACGGCGGGCGCGTCACCGGCGTGGTCGCCGACGGCGTCGAGGTGCCCGCGAAGGCGGTGATCGTCACGACCGGCGGGTTCGCCCAGGACCCGGCGCTCGTCTCGCGGTACTACCCGGCCGCCGATGCCGCTGGAGAAGACCTGTTCGTCGTCGCGGCGGACGGGTCCCGGGGGGACCACCTGGCGTTCGGGTCGC
Organism: Amycolatopsis eburnea; assembly: GCF_003937945.1. Classification (GTDB taxonomy): domain Bacteria; phylum Actinomycetota; class Actinomycetes; order Mycobacteriales; family Pseudonocardiaceae; genus Amycolatopsis; species Amycolatopsis eburnea. The sequence continues at coordinate 252,846 of NZ_RSEC01000046.1, read as the reverse complement.
AAGTGGACGCCGCTGTCGCAGGCGACGGCTGGGGGTTGTTGCTGCCCACCGCCTACTTCCAGCGGCTGCACCACTGGCAGTCCGGTTTCCCGCCGGTCTCGCGGATCATGGTCAACGCCCACGGCCGCCGGTTCATGGACGAGGACGCCTCCTACGCCGTGTCCGGCGGGATCATCGACGCCCAGGACGGTCCCGTGTGGACGGTCTTCGACGAGCGGGCCCGGCTGAGCCTGCCCGCCGGGTACGCGCACTGGGACGCCGCCCACGTGCTGGCCGAAGCCGAGGCGGGACGCACGATCCGCGCCGGCACCGTCGAGGAACTGGCCGGGAAGCTCGGTGTCCCCGCCGACGCGCTGCGGGCGAGCATCGACCGCTGGAACGCGCACCTGCCCACCGGCGAGGACCCGGACTTCCTGCGCCACGAGACCCTGAAAGCCAAGGGGCGCACCGAACCACCGGAACCGCTGGGGACACCGCCGTTCTACGCGGCGCGCACGCTGCCCGCCGAACTCGTCTGCACCCACGCCGGGCTCGAGATCGACGGCACCGCCGCGGTTCTCGACGCGCGCGGGGAGCGCGTGCCCGGCCTGTTCGCCGCGGGGGAGGCCGGGGCCGGCGTGCTCGGGCCGCGGTACGTCGGCGGCGGGAACGCCGTCGCCAACGCCATCACCATGGGCCGGGTCGCCGGCCGCACCGCCACTCACTCAACGCCGAGGAGCACCCCATGACCGTCCACACCGGAGCCGCGAGCGCCGCGGTCGGGAGACGCACCGTCCGCAAGGTCGCGGTGCGGATCATGCCGATCGTCGGCCTGCTCTACATCTTCAACTACATGGACCGGGCCAACATCGGCTACGCCCAGCTCGGCATGGGCAAGGAACTCGCGATCACCGCGGCGACCTTCGGGGCGGCGTCGGCGATCTTCTTCCTCGCCTACGTCGTGTTCGAGGTCCCGAGCAACATGATCATGAAGCGGGTCGGCGCGCGGCTGTGGCTGAGCCGGATCGCGGTCAGCTGGGGCATCGTCACCGTCGTGACCGGGTTCGTCGCGAGCACGACGCACCTGTTCATCGCGCGGATCGTGCTCGGCATCGCCGAAGCGGGGCTGTTCCCCGGCCTGCTGCTGTACTTGACGTTGTGGTTCCGCGGGAAGGAACGCGGCCGCGCCATCGCCACGCTCGCGCTGGCGCAGCCGATCGCGCTGATCCTCGGCAGCCTCACCGGCGGCTGGATCCTCGACCACGCGCACTGGCTCGGGATGAGCAGCTGGCAGTGGGTGTTCGTGCTGCAGGGCGCGCCGGCCGTGCTGATCGGCGTGATCACTTTCCTTTGGCTGCCCGACAAACCGGCCGACGCGAAGTTCCTCACGAAGGAGGAGAGCGGCTGGCTGCAGGCCGAGATCGACAAGGAGTACGTGCCGGAGGAGAAGGAAACCTTCCTCGGGCAGCTGAAGGCGGTCCGCAACGGCAAGGTGCTGCACCTGGCGTTCTCGAACCTGTTCATCGCCTGCGGGCTGTACGGGCTGACGTTCTTCCTGCCGCTGATCGTCAAGCAGCTCGACCCGAAGTACTCTTCGACGAACATCGGCCTGCTCGGCGCGATCCCGTACGTCGTGGGCGCGGTCGGCATGCTGCTGCTCGCCCGCAACTCCGACCGGACCGGCGAGCGCAAGGGACACGTGATCGCGCTCGTGCTCGTGGCGGCGCTGGGCTTCTTCGGCGCCATCCAGTTCAAGTCCGTGCCCGCGCTGTCGCTGATCAGCCTGTCGCTGGCCGCGATCGGCGTGCTCGGGTACCTGGCGCCGTACTGGGCGATGGCCGCGAAGGTGCTGTCGAAGGAGCACACCGCCGTCGGCCTGGCGGCGATCAACTCGATCGCGGCGCTGGGCGGCTTCTTCGGCCCGTACGCGATCGGGCTCGCGGCGACCGACACCGACGTCACGGTCGGGCTGTACTTCCCGATCGGCTGCCTGGTGCTCTCGGCGATCATGCTGGCGTTCCTCAAGGTGCCGCGCGAGCGCGACCGGTAGGGGCGCTTCACGCCGCGGGGCCGTCGCCCGGCTCGTCACCGCACGATTCCCCGCTGAGGAAAACCTTTGCCCGTTCGGCGGCCGCGTCGATCTCGTCGGCGTGGTCGCCGCAATGGGACTTCGCGAACTCCGCGGCCGCGTCGACGTTTTCGCTGCTCGCGATTTTCTTCAGGTTGTCGAAGTCGATCCCCATGGGTGCTTCTCCTACGTCCACGTGAGCTGACCCGATGGGTTCAATGAAAGCTGTTCGGCACGGGCCCGCAACTCCATCCGGGCGCCAGGGTGAAGAGCACCGCTCGCGTTAGGTTCTCGGTCCCGCCGGCGTTACTCTGCCGCGCTTTCCGGCGCCTGCAAGGGGTTCGCGCCCGGCGGCGATCCCTCACGCGGGTGGATCTGCGGTGCTTCGGCGGCACCGGCCGGAGGCGGCGCGGCCGGGTGGCGTTCCTGGTGAAAGCGTCGCGGCCCCGTTTCGGCGAGCCGGAAAAGCGCGGGCGGGAACCCGGGGTGTGGTTGCCACGGCCGCGGGAACGTGTTCGGATCAGGACGTCGGTGGCTGCCGCGGCGGCGGTGGCGGTAACGGGAGATCCGGGTCGATTTCGATGCCGGCGGTGCGGAGAGCGTCGTCGAGGATGTGCCAGATCCAGCGCGTGAGCATTTCGGCGAGCTGCGCCTTCGTGATCCCGAGCGGGGCTTCGAGCCACTGCGCGGCGCAGGAGTCGACGAGCCCGACGGCGCCGAACGACAGGACGGTGGCGACGCGGGTGTCGAGCTGGAACAGCGTCAGGTAGTACTCGAACACCTGGGTCAATTGGCGCGCGATGACCGTTTTGACGTCGGCGATCGCGTCCTCGCCCTCGCGGCGGCCGATCTGGGAGTGCAGGGTCAGGTAGCGGTAGAGGTTGCCGTTTTCGGCGAGCCAGCCGGTGTGGGCGTCGACGGCCGCGGAGATCATTTGCATGGCGCTGCCCTGGGGCTCCCACACCGGCCGCATCGCCACGATGATCTGCTCGGTGGCCCGGTCGGCGATGGCGCGCGTCAGGTCCGCCGCGTCGTCGAATTGCCGGTACAGCTGGGGGCGGGCCACGCCGGCGGCGTCGGCGATGTGGGTGGCCGACACGCGCGGGCCGTGTTCGGCGATCGCGCGCAGCGCCGCGTCGACGAATTCGCGGCGCCGGCGCTCGCGTTGCCCCGCCCAGCGCGCCGCGCGGCCGTCGCCGGGCCCGGTGCCCGCTCTGGAAGCCATCACTTCGCGAAGCGTACCGGGTAGCCATTTAGGGCTACACTTCTGTAACTGTTACTTTGTGCGCGATCAAATCACCGAGAGTGCAAGCGGCGCCGAATCGGAGTAGCGATGGACGAATCCACTGACGACGACCACCTGCCGGATCGGCGGTTGCTCGCCGAATTGCGGGCGGGGAACCCCGCCGCGGGGGATCGGCTGTTCCGTCGTCACGCCGGGCCCCTGCGCCGGGTCGCGGCGCGCTGGGCCAGGCAGCCGGCGGAACGCGACGACCTGGTGGCGGAGGCGTTCGCCTGCGTCCTCGCGGTGGTCCGCGCCGGTGGCGGGCCGAAGGACGACCTGCGCCCGTACCTGGTCGTGACGATGCGGAACCTCGCCGCCCGCTGGAACCGTTACCGGGAGCGGGTCGAGCCGCACGCGGTGGTCCCGGGCGCCGCGGTCGCCGAAGGCACCGAGGAGCTGGTGCTCAGACGCTCGACCGACGAGCTGGTCAGATCCGCTTTCCACACCCTGCCGGTGCGCTGGCGGACCGTGCTCTGGAACATCGTCGCCGAAGGCCGCACCCCGGCCGACCTGGCGCCGGTCATGGGCATCTCCGCGAACGGCGTCGCGGCGCTGGCCGGCCGCGCCCGCGCGGGCCTGCGGCTGGCCTACCTGCAGGCCCAGCAGCTCCCCGCGCCCCGGACGCAGGCCTGCCGGGATGCGTTGCGCCAGCTGGAAATCTGGTTGCGCGGCGGGCGGTACGACGCCTGCGCCTCGACGGTCGCGGCGCACCTCGCCGAATGCACGTCGTGCCGGCAGGCCGTGCCCGGCGCGGCCCGGGAAGGCCTGTTCGCCCTCAAGGTGTTCATCGGTGCCACCGCCCGCCGCGCCGGCCACCGCACGCCGACGACCCCGGCCCCGTGACAGGAACGCCGATGAACACAGTGGACACACCGCACGACGGCGCGGCGACGCCCATCTTCGACACGCTGCTCGCCGAGGCCGGACTGTCCTGGGTGGACGCTTCGCCCACGGCGAGCGGGGAACAGCACACGAACGGGTGGTTCTGCGCGGACGACACCGAGGCCGCCCCGCGAACGGACACCCCTGAGGGTTAGCTCATCCGGTGGATCTCTCGCCGCCCCAGCGTCACGGTCGGCGACCGGGCCCGTCGAATTCCCGAGACCAACGGGAAGGACCGGGTAGGTCGTCACGCGAAGGGGTGAGCGGTGACCGATCGAGAGTGCGCCGGCAAAGCCGTGCGGGATCTCCGGAGCCGGTGGCGGATCGCGAGCATCAGCAGCGGCTGGCGGTTCCCGAGCGACTGGGCGGTCCCCGAAGTGGACGCGGTGTGCCGCGCCGTCCTGTCCGGCGGCGACGTCGACGGCGCGCTGGGCGGCCTCGGCCGGTCCCGGGCCTGGACCGGCGCCGGGCTGGACGAGACGTTGTACGACGTCGCCGCGTTGCACGCGGTCCTGGAGCACAACTCCGACGGGCTGATCGCCGCCGACCCCGGCGCCGCGCCGTTCGGCATGCTGCGCGCCGCCGCGGTGGGGTGGGCCGACCTCGCGGGCGAGGCGCCCGGCGGTGCGGCGGCCGAGTCGTTCAGCGGGTTGGCGACCGAGGGGTACCTGCGGGTGCGGCTGGGGGAGGTGTACCGGCGCGTCGCGCGGACCGGGGGCGAGCCGGTGCTGCTGGTGATCGGGCTCGACCTGTCGCGGGTGGACAGCTGGTCGAGCCCGATGGCGATGGTCCTGCTCGCCGACGTCCTGCGGCGGGTGTTCGACAGCGGCGAGACGGCCGCGGCGCTCGGCCGGTCGACGGCGGCCGTCCTCGCCGAGCGCGACACCGGGATGGAGCACCGCGTCCGCATCCTGCGACGCGAGATCGGCGATCGGCTGCGCGGTGATCCGCAGCTGGTCACCGCGGCCCGGCCGGAGGTCCGCTGGTACCCGCTCCCGGAGAGCCTGTCCGCGGCGCACGACCTGCTGCACCTCGTCGCCGGCCGCTGAAGCCGCGGGAAACACGCCTGCTCGCCGTGGCCGCAGTGGGCCGGCGCAGTCGGATCGACGCGGCCGGTCCGGCGGTGTCTTGAATGACTCATTCAGGACCTCCGAAGACCTGAATGAGTCATTCAAGACGTCGGCGAAGCCGCCGCAAGCTTGCTCGGCCCTGGCTGCGGCCGTGTGAGCGGGGTTACGTCCCGCCGCTGTCACGGCGTTCCGCCTGCCGGTGTCTGGTGGTCGATCGCAAGCCATCCGGCAGCGCAGGAAGTGGAGAGACACCGTGAGCAAGGTCTGGTTCGTCACCGGTTCGTCCCGCGGCTTGGGCCGCCAGTTCGTGGAAGCCGCGCTCTCGCGTGGCGACCGGGTCGCCGCGACCGCGCGGTCGATCGCGAGCTTCGACGCGCTCGCCGAGGCCCACGGTGACGACCTGCTCCCGCTGGCCGTGGACGTCACCGACAAGGCCGCCGTCACCGAGGCCGTCAAGCGGGCCGCCGAGCACTTCGGCCGGCTGGACGTCGTCGTGAACAATGCCGGTTATGCCCAGATCGGCGCGATCGAAGAACTGACCGAACAGCAGCTGCGCGACCAGCTGGAAACGAACTTCTTCGGCGCGATTTGGGTCATTCAGGCCGTATTGCCCTATTTGCGGGAGCAGCGCGCCGGGCACATCATCCAGCTGTCGTCGGCCGCCGGGCTGATCGCGATGCCGCTCGGCGGCGTCTACCAGGCCTCCAAGTGGGCGCTCGAAGCCCTCAACGAGACCCTCGCCCAGGAGGTCGCCGAGTTCGGCGTCAAGGTCACCATCGTCGAGCCCGCCGGCTTCGCCACCCGCGACGGCAAGAACCCGGATCCGCTCGCCAACGGCCACCTCGCCGACCCGATCCCCGCCTACGCGGGTCTGCGCACCCGGCTCGCCGGAGCCATGCGCGACCAGCCCGCCGGCGACCCGGCCGCCGCCGCGCAGGCCCTGCTCACCCTCGTCGACACCGACCGCCCGCCGCTGCGCGTGCTCTTCGGACAGGGCTTCTACCCGATGCTCAAGCAGGTCTACGCCGACCGGCTCGACACCTGGGCCCAGTGGCAGGACCTGTCCGCGCGGGCGCAGGGCTGATTCCGGAGCCCGTAAGAACGTTGTTCCGGCCGGGGCGCGGGTGCTATACCGGCAGCGGCCCGGTGTCGCGCGGACGCGACGCCACGAGCGAGCGGAGTGTCCGGTGGCGAACCGTGCTTTCGCAGTGGCGGCGCTGGTCGCGCCCCTCCTCTTGACGGGGACCGCGGCCGCGGTGGCGGCTCCCGGCACGCCACCGGGGCGGCGGCTGACGATCGAGACGGTGTCGAATCCGCGGCCCGCGCTCGTCAGCGGGGAACAGGTCCTGGTCAAGGTCGTCCCGCCGGAGCGGGGGCGGGTCACCGTCCGGGCGAACGGCCGCGACGTCACCGCGAGCTTCCGCGCCCAGCCGGACGGCAGCCTGCTCGGCCTGGTGACCGGCCTGCGCGTGGGAACCAACGACCTGGTCGCCCGGACCGGCGGGCCCGGCCCGGACCAGCGGGCCGGCCTGCGCGTCACCGACCACCCGATCAGCGGGCCGGTCTTCTCCGGCGCGCAGCAGCGCCCGTTCTACTGCGAGACCCAGGCGTTCGGCCTCCCCGCCGCGCAGCAGCCGTTGTGCAGCGCACCGACGCAGGTGAGCTACCAGTACCGGACGACCGCCGGGGCGTTCGCGCCGCTGGCGGACCCGGCGAGCCGGCCCGCGGACCTCGCGACGGCCACCGTCGACGGGCACGCGGTGCCCTACGTCGTCCGCGTCGAGCGCGGCACGATCGACCGCGCCGTCTACGAAATGGCGGCGCTCTACGCCGGTACGCCGTCGCCGACCGCGCCGGACCCCGGCTGGAACGGGAAGCTGGTCTACACCTTCGGCGGCGGCTGCAACGGGGGCTACCACCAGGGCGCCTCGACCGGCGGCGTCGTCAACGACCTGTTCCTGGCGCGGGGCTTCGCGGTCGCGTCGTCGAGCCTGAACGTGCTCGACACCAACTGCAGCCCGATCATCTCGGCCGAGGCGGCGATGATGGTCAAGGAGCACTTCGCCGAGACCTACGGCCCGATCGCCCACACCATCGGCTGGGGCGGCTCGGGCGGGGCGATCCAGCAGTACGACATCGCCGAGAACTACCCGGGCATCGTCGACGGCATCATCCCCGGCGTCTCGTTCCCGGACCCGCTGAGCGTCGGCGGCCCGGTGTCGGACTGCCGCCTGCTGGACCGGTACTTCGCCGGGCCGGGCGCGTCGTTCACCGCGGCGCAGAAGCAGGCCGTCGCGGGCTTCGCCAGCTACGACTCCTGCGTCTCCTGGGACCTGACCTTCGCCAGCCGCGCGACCGCGACCGGCAGCTGCAACGCGGCCATCCCGGTCGCGGCGCGCTGGGATCCGGTCACCAACCCGGGCGGGGTCAAGTGCAACTCGAACGAGCAGCTGGTCAACCAGCTCGGGCGCGACCCGCGGACCGGGTTCGTGCGCAGCACGCTGGACACCACGGGCGTGCAGTACGGCTTGGCCGCGCTGAAGTCCGGGACGATCACCGCGGCGCAGTTCGCCGACCTCAACGCGAGCATCGGCGGTCTTGACTACACGGGGACGCCGGTGGCTGAGCGGACCGCGGCCGACCCGAGGGCGCTGGACGCCGCGTACGCCGACGGCATCGTGAACTCGGCGTCGCAGGGCTTGCGGGAGACGCCGATCATCGACCAGCGGACCGACCTCGACTTCGCCGGCCCCGGCAACGACATCCACACCACCGAGTGGTCTTACGTGCTGCGGCAACGGCTTCTGCGCGCCAACGGCACCGCGGCGAACCAGGTCATCATCGAAAACCACGCCACGGCGGCGGAAGCGGCGGCCGCGAGCGCGTACGAGCTCGACGCGATGGACCGCTGGCTGACCGCGATCGACGCCGACCGTTCGCACCGGAGCCGGCCGCAGAAGGTGCTGGCGAACCGGCCGGGCGACCTCGGCGACGGGTGCTACCTGTCCGCGTCGTCGCGGGTCACCGAAGCGCTGACGTACCCGGCGAGCGGTCAGTGCGGCGCGCTGTACCCGGTGGCGGCCAACACGCGCATGGTCGCGGGGGAGGGGCTGGCGCTCGACGTGCTGAAGTGCCGCCTGAAGCCGCTGGACTTCCGCGACTACCCGGTTACTTTCACCGCGGCGGACCAGCAGCGGCTGCGCGCGGCGTTCCCCGGCGGGGTGTGCGACTACCGGCGTCCGGGCGTCGGCCAGCGGCCTCCAGTGGGGACGTGGCTGGACTACGGCGACGGCAGCCCGCGGTAGCCCGCTGCCGTTCCGCCGTGCCGCCCGGCTGCGCGCTGCTCGACGAGTACGACCGCCTCTGATCCCACTCGGCCGACCGGGTGACACTGGGGCCGCTCCCTCAACCGGTTGCCGCTCGCGGGCGTGGTCGCCGTGCGCCGCTGGGAAGATCGAAATGGCTTACCATGGGCCGTGGTGAGCGCCGGAGGGTGTGGGGATGCTGGAAGGGCTGCTGTCGGCGGACGCGGGTGCGCTGTACGACGCGATGGTGCGGTCCGGGCCGGTGCCGCTGGACGACCCGCGCGCCGCGAGCCCGGAGATGCGGGAGCTGATCGACCGCGGCTTCGTCCGGCGCGACTACCGCGATGACCCCGTGCTGGCGCCGATGGAGCCGGTCCGGGCCGTCGACCACGCGATCCTCGGCGCGCAGCAGCGGCTGGTCGAGCAGCAGCGCCAGATTGTCTCGGCGCGTCAGCAGCTGGACATGTTGCAGACCGTCTACCGGGCGACCTACGGCGGCGGCAGCGACGCGGCCGTCGAGGTGCTGTCCGACCCGCAGCGGATCGGCGCGCTGTCGCTCGAGCTGTGCCTGTCGGCGAAGGAGGAGTTCCTCACCTTCACCACGCGGCACTTCAAGCGCAAACCCGACGCGAACACGGCGATGGCCCTGCCCGAAGCGGTGACCGAGCGCGGGGTGCGGCTGCGCAACGTCTACGAGCGCGCGGCGCTGGAGTTCGAGGGGGCGAAGGGCGTCGTCGAGGCCAGCATCGCCGCCGGCTGGATCATGCGGGTGGCGCCCGAGCTGCCGATGAAGATGGTGATCGCCGACCAGCACTCGGCGCTGCTGCCGCTCGACCCGAGCGGGATGGAAGGCGCGGTCTTCGTCCGCAGCCCGACCATCGTCGCCGGCCTGCGGATGCTGTTCGAGCTGGTGTGGAGCCAGGCCGTCCCGATCGGCGACGGCGGGCAGCAGCGCCACGGCTTGACGCCGACCCAGGCCAAGGTGCTCGACCTGCTGGCCACCGGCATGACCGACGGCGCCATCGCCCGCCACCTCGACGTGAGCGAGCGGACGGTGCGCCGCCACGTCCAGGGCCTGCTCGACGCCCTGCAGGCGGACAACCGGGTGGCGGCGGTCCACGCGGCGACCCGGCTCGGCTGGCTGGGGTAGCCGAAGCGGCTCGGGTCCACTTCGGAGGGCTGTCGGCTTGACCGCGGCTGGGCTCCTCGGCCTTGTCGCTGGTCCGCGGCCGTCGGCTTGGGTCGCCGCCTTGATCGGCACTGCGGTGGCGTCGGGCGCGTGGCCGGGTCGACTTCGGCGGGCTGCGGGCTCTACGCGACGACCCGGCTTGTTTGGCTGGGGTTGCCGACGCGGCTGGGGTCCACTTCGGAATGCTGTCGGCTTGACCGCGGCTGGGGTCCTCGGCCTTGTCGCTGGTCCGCGGCCGTCGGCTTGGGTTGCCGCCTTGATCGGCACTGCGGTGGCGTCGGGCGCGTGGCCGGGTCGACTTCGGAGTGTCCCGGGCTCAACGCGGCCGGGCCGCTCGACCTTGCCGCCGGTCCGCGGCCGGGTCCACTTCGGAGCGTCCCCAGCGAGCGGCGGCCCGAAGACCCGGCGCACGACGAAGGCCTCCGGCCGGTGAAGCGGTCCCCCGACAGCTCCACTCCACGACCGGAGGCCTCCATCACCCCTCCGTCATTGCAGCTGGCACGTGGGCACGCCCGCGGTCCAGATCCACACGCACCCCGTCCGCGGCTTGTCCGCCGCCGACGCTTCCGGCGCCGCCACGGCCCCGAACGCGAGCACCGCCGCCAGCACCCCGGCCACCATCCGCTTGATCATGTCGTCCTCCCCGCGAAAAGCGATCATCTCTGCTGTGTGACAAGTTAGGCCGCGACGTCTTACGCCGGGAGAGCAAGTCCGGCCACTGTCCGGATCCGGTCACGGGGGCCGGGCCGGGGGCTCCTCTTCCGGCTCCGGGTTCCCCACCCAGTGCAGGTTGTCCGGTTCGGGCCACCACCCCGGCGGGTCGGGACGGGGGCCGCCCGTCTCGCCCCACCAGGGGGCGGCCGGTTCGTCCGCCACGGCCGGGCTAGGCGCCGAACGGCTGGGCCGAGAGCAGGGTCTGCGTCCAGCCGCTGGTGTCGACCGGGTCGGTGCCGAAGCCCTGGATGTCCGAGCCGTCGAAGTCGAACGGGTTGTGGTCGTGGTAGCGGTACAGCGCGCCGTCGCGGGTCTGGCCGTAGTACAGGCCGTAGCCGGGGGAGACGATCTGGTCGAAGCTGCTCCAGCGGTCCGCCAGCGTCGTTCCGCTCCACGTGTAGTCGGGCGCGATGTGGTACGAGCGCAGGACGCCGGTGGTGCTGATGCCGATGAGCCAGTCGTCGCCGGTGGCGGCGATGGTGCGCATGGTGAAGCCGGTGCCGATCACGGCGCGCTGGCCGATCTGGGTGCTCGCGGGCTTGGGCCGGGAGACCACGTAGGACATCAGCGTGCTGCCCGCGATGCCGTAGAGGTGGCCGTGGCCGTCGTAGGTCAGCATGTCGTGGGTCCAGCCGCTGCCGAGCGCGACCGGCGTGCCGAACTGCAGCGAGTTGTTGTTCGTGATGACGTCGACGCGGTAGAGCACGCCGGCCGGCGAGGTCGCGAGCACGGTGTTGAAGTTCAGCGTGGCCAGCGCCTTGGGCGTGAACCCGAGGTTGTCGCTCGAGACGAGGGTCTTGGTGCGGTCGCCGGTCTGCGAGTTGATGGTGCTGTAGGTCAGCCGCCCGTCGGAGAGCGCGCCGTAGACCGACACGGTGGTCGCGGCGGGGCTGCTCAGCTCGTCGACGATGCGCTGCGCGTCCGCGGCCTGCGGCTGGTAGCGCTCGGGGAAGGCGGACCGCTGCACGCGCTGGCAGACGTCGCCGATCGTGGCGGTGCGCCAGCTGCCGTTCGGGTAGAAGTCCTCCATCACGTCCAGGAACGCGTTGGTGGCCCAGGCCGGGTTGAGCCGCTGCGTCGCGGTGCCCCAGGAGTCGAGCTGCTGGAACAGGCCGAGGCTGGTGTGGTCGACCTGCTCGCTGATGTTTTCGATGGTGGATTCGACGATGGTGGTGGTGATCGCGATGACCGCGGCGCGCTCGTCGAGCCCGCGGGCCTGCACGGCGTTGATGACAGCCCGGGCGCAGGACACGCGGTACGGCGTCATGTAGCCCTTCAACGCGCCGGTGAGGACGCTGTTGAGGCGGGTGGCCGCCGCGCTGTCCGCCGCCGTCGGGCCGCCCGTGACGCAGGGTGCCGTCGCGTAGGCGGCCAGCTGCTGGACGCGGGCGGCCATGGCGTCGGTCTCGGTGGTGGCGCTCGCGGCGGTGGCGCCGGCGGTCAGGACGGCCAGCGCGGCGAGGCCCGCCGCGATCGATCTCGTGGTGATGCGCATGGGAAAGCTCCAGGTGGGTTGGGGCGGTGCCGCGGTGGTGGCCGCGGCACCGCGAGGAAGGGAAGGTCAGGCGCCGGGCGGGGAGACGTAGCCGGAGATCAGCACGTTGTCCGCGCCGGAGCGGGCCGTGTCGGGGTCGATCACCCGCCGCGTCACCTTGTTGCTGACGTTGCCGCCGACGACGGTGAGCGTGCCGTCGGGGTGCACCGCGGTGATCACGTCGACGTGGCCGCCCGTGGTGCCGTCCGGCGGGCCGTAGATGACCCAGTCACCGATCTTCGGGCTGCCGTGGGTGCTGCTGGAGCGGTACTTGAACAGGCCGTGGTCGACACCCCACTTGCCGAGGCCGCGGGCGACCCAGGTGCTGCGCGGCACGTCCGCGACGCCGGCCGCCGCCCAGGTCCAGGTGGCGAACATCGCGCACCAGTCGTTGGCGCCGTAGTTGCAGCCGTCGTTGTACTTGTCGCAGCTCGCTTCGGTGGTGCCGACTTCGCCGGTGGCGAGGGTGGCGATCTTCGAGCGCAGCGGCTTGACCGGGGTGGTGCTGGTGCAGCCGGCCGGGTCCGCCGAGAGCAGGTACTGCGTCCAGCCGCGCGAAGCGACCGGGTCGTTCAGGTGGTAGGCGATGTCCGTGCCGGACCCGTCGGCGGGGTCGTCGTCCTCGTACCAGTACATGGCGCCGTCGGGGTTCTTGCCGTAGTACAGGCCGCCGCCGGGGGAGACGAGGTTTTCGAAGCTCTGCCAGCCGGCGTCGTCGAGCTGCGCGCGGGTGTAGGTGGTGCCGGTCTGCGAAACGGCGTAGCTGATCAGCTGGCCGTCGGACGCGGTCGCGATGAGCCGGTCGTCCCCGGCCGCCGCGAGGGTCTTGAGCGTGAACCCACCGCTGCCGATCTCACGGCGCTGCCCGATCTGGTTCGTCCCCGGCTTGGCCGCCGAGACGAGGTACTGCAGCAGGGAACCACCGGAGGTCGTGCCGTAGAGGTGGCCGTGGCCGTCGTAGGACAGCAGGTTGTGGGTCCAGCCGTGCTGGACGTCGATCGGGTCGTTGAAGGTGAGGCTGCCGCTGTTGGTGACGACGTCGACGCGGTAGAGCACACCGGACGTCGAGGTCACGAGCAGCGTGTTGAAGTTGAGCGTGGCCAGTGCTTTCGCGGTGAACCCGAGCGTCTTCGAGGAAACGACGACGTGCGTGATGTTGCCGTTGTCCGGGTCGATCGTGGTGTAGCTCAGCCGGCCGTCGGGCAGCACGCCGTAGACCGAAACCCCGCCGGCGCACGACGCGGCGGCCGAGGCGGGCGCGGCGGTCAGCGCGGTCGTGGTCAAGCCGCCGAGCAGCACGAGGAACGCCAGCACCGCGGCGCGCACTCTGGATCTGAACATGGGAAAACCCCTCGTCGAATGGATTTCGCCGGCCGCGGCCCCGGGAAGGCGGCTCGACGGGGCAGAGCTTAGGAAGGGATTCCGCGGTGGCGCATGAGCGAATTCGGCCATTGGCCGCACCCGGACAAGGGCGGCTGCCGCACGCACGACGAGAACCGGGCCCGCCCCCTACGCGGGCCCGGTTCTCAGCTCGGGGTGCTGCTTTCCTCTGCGTGGGTGCGACTTCGCCCGCCGGCGGTCCTTACGCGCTCGCGAGGCACGTTCCCCCGTGCGGGGGAGGTGATCGACGAGTGCGACTGTCCACGTTGGCCGGTCACGCGCAGTGCTAGAGTCGCCCGCCGAAGGAAACCCGCTTTTCGCTGCTGATCAAAGGATTTTCACCATGGAAGAACAGGCTGCGCTCCAAGCGGCCTCCCGTCGTCGGATCGCGAACGTCAGCCGCAGCCTGGCGGACGCGAGGTCGGCCGCCGACGACGACGTCGTGCGGGTGCACGTGGCGAGGCTGGAGCACGCCTTCGACCTCGCACTGCGGTTCACCCTCGGCGAAGGCGAACCGAAGCTCGGGCGGAAGGCGATTCCCCGGCCCCGCAAGGCTTTGCCGCGGCACTGACCGGTCAGGCCAAGCGGGCGGCGCGGCCCAGGAGGTGCCGCCGCTCGGGTTCGCTGGTGGTGCGGCGGGCCGCCTCCTGGTAGCCCGCGCGCGCCGCGTCGTGGTCGCCGGCCAGTTCCAGCAGGTGGGCGCGCACGGACACGAGGTGGTGCGAGGCGGCGATGCGTTCGTCGGCCGAAAGGGTGTCGAGCAGGGCCAGCGCGGGCGCGGGCCCGTGGACCTCGGCCACCGCGACCGCCCGGTTGAGCGTCACCGCCGGGTTGGGCGCCACGCGCTCGAGAACGGTGTAGAGGGCCAGGATCTGCCGCCAGTCGGTGACGTCGGCGGTGGCGGCCTCGTCGTGGACGGCGGCGATGGCGGCCTGCAGCTGGTACGGGCCGACCGGGCCGCTCGCCAGCGCCCCGGTCACCAGCGCGACGCCCTCGGCGATGGCTTCGGCGTCCCAAAGCGTCCGGTCCTGCTCGCCGAGCGGGACCAGCGACCCGTCCGGGGCGGTGCGGGCCTCGCGGCGGGCGTCGGTCAGCAGCAGGAGCGCCAGGAGCCCGGCCACCTCGCCGTCGGCGGGGACCAGCCGGTGGAGGTCGCGGGCGAGCCGGATCGCCTCGGCCGTCAGGTCCGCCCGCACCAGCCGCGTCCCGGACGTGGCCGTGTAACCCTCGTTGAAGACGAGGTAGATCACGTGGAGCACGACGCCGAGCCGGGCCGCTTGCTCGGCGGGCGGTGGCAGGGCGAAGCCGGCTCCGGCGGCCTTGATGCGCTGCTTCGCGCGGCTGATGCGCTGCGCCATGGTCGCTTCGGGCACGAGGAAGGCCCGGGCGATCTCGGCGGTCGACAGGCCGCCGACGGCGCGCAGCGTCAGCGCGATCTGCGACGCCGGCGTCAGCACCGGGTGGCAGCACAGGAACAGCAGGGTGAGGGTGTCGTCGGGGTACACCTCGCCGCCGGCGGGAGGGGTCCGGCGGGCGTCGGCCTCCTCCCGGCGGCGGCGGGCGGCGTCGCCGCGCACCTGGTCGGCGAGGCGCCGCGACGCGACCGTCACCAGCCACGCGCGCGGGTTCTCCGGCCAGCCCTCCACCGGCCACTGGACGCTGGCGGCCACCAGCGCTTCCTGGACGGCGTCTTCGCAGGCGTCGAAGCGGCCGTACCGGCGGACCAGCACGCCGAGCACCTCGGGCACCAGCCGCCGGACGGCCTGCCAGCCGGTCACGGCTCGACGTTCGCCTCGTGCATCAGCGGCCGGACCTCGACGCCCCAGTAGCGCGCGGACGGGGCGCGCGCCGCGATTTCCAGGGCCCGGTCCAGGCTGTCGCAGTCGACGATCATGAAGCTGCCGAGGAACTCCTTGGCCTCGGCGTACGGCCCGTCGGTCACCACCGGCGTCCCGTCGGTGACCCGGACCATCTTGGTGTTCACCTCGTCGGCGACGCCGTAGGCGCCGACCAGCTCGCCCGACTCGAACAGCTCCTGGTTGAGGGCGTCGGTCTCGCGGATGATCTCGGCGAGGGTCTCCGCGCCCACCGAGGTGAAGGCTTCTTCGTTGCCGTAGATCAGCAGCATGTACTTCATCGCTCGCTCCTCGCTCACCGCCCGACCAGCTCGCCACTGGCGCCGCGGTCGTCCAGCACCAGCTTCGACCGCCCCGTGACGGTATAGCGGACGTGGGTCACCCCCGGCGATTCGACGACCCGGGCGGGGACCAGCTCGACGCCGTCGTCCGCGCCGAGGCCGAGGCCGTCGAACAGGCGCTGGCCGTCGCCGAGCAGCACCGGGGCGATGTGCAGTTCGAGCTGGTCGAGCAGCCCGGCGGTCAGCACCTGGCGCAGCAGCTCCCCGCCACCGGCGACCGCGACGTCCTTGTCCCCGGCGGCTGCGCGGGCCAGCTCGACGGCCCGCCCGGGCCCCTCGGTGACGAAGGTGAAGGACGTGCCCCGGCGTTCGAGCACCGCCCGGGGCCGGTGGGTGACGACGAACACCGGCGCGTGGAACGGCGGCTCGTCACCCCAGGGAACCTCGCCGGCGTCGAACATCCGCCGCCCCATCACGTAGGCCCCGGCGGCCGCGAACGTCTCCGCGACGATGTCGGAGTCGGCGGACTGCTCGCCGCCGGCGAAGCCCTGCCGCTCCCGCCAGGCCATGGCGTCGACGGCCCACCGGGTGACCCGGAAGAACCCGGGCGCTTCGGGCCCCTGCATCCAGCGGCTCATGTCGGTCGGGGCCTGGGGGTCGCGGGGGCCGGTGTAGCAGCCGTCGAGGGATACCGACATCTGGGCCGTCACCTTGGTCATCGTGGGTCCGCCTTTCGTGGGGGCGGCCTGGGGTGGCCGCCGCGTACCCCTCAGTCGGAGCCGATCGGCCGTTCTCGACACGGTTCGCTCAGGGAACTTCGACCGGTGTCCGGGGCGGCTCGGCAAGGTGGGCGCGGCGGCTTCGCTGACGTCTTGAATGAGTCATTCAGGTCTTCGGAGGTCTTGAATGAGTCATTCAAGACACCGCGGACCGGCTTGGCTCAGGGAACTTCGACCGGGACCCCGGGCAGCACCAAGCGGACGGCCACCCCCGGCGCGAGCCGCGCGACAGCATCGGCGTAGTGGCGCGGGTCCTGGTCGCCCCGGGTGAGCATGCGGTCGCCCAGCCGGCCGCTGTGGAACGCGTAGTGGTGCGGGATGGCCATGGCCGGCCGCAGCACCGCCGTCAGGCCGGCCGCCTCCTCGGTGTCCATGACCACCTGCTGGTGGTTCAGCGGCCGGACGCACAGGCCGTTCGTCGGCAGGATCGCCAGGTCGACGGGGCCGAACCGGTCCGGGATCGTGTCGAGTTCCGGGACGCGCAGCGAGTCGCCGCCGAAGAAGACCGTGCGCTCGCCCGACTGGAGCACGAAGGTGACTTCGTGGACGCCGTGCTTGCCCGGTGCCGCCGTCACGGTGAGGTCGCCGACCGTCGTGGCTTCCCACGCCTCGATGGCCCGGACGTCGCGAAAACCCTTGTCCCGCGCGAGGGTCGCGACGGTGCCCGGCCCGATCACCGGCGTCGCGAGGTCGAAGCCGCCGGTGACCAGCGCGTCGAGGTCGCAGTGGTCGTAGTGCTCGTGGCTGATGACGACCGCGTCGACGCGGCCCAGCGCCGCGACGGTCGAGGCGACCGGCTCGCCCTGGTAGTAGGTCGCGGTCTGGGTGAACCACGGGTCGGTCAGCACGCGGAGCGCGCCGAACTCGATCAGCTGACAGGCGTGCCCGATCCGGGTGACGCGCAGGCGGGTGCTCATGCGCCGAGGTCGAGCAGTGCGCCGAGCAGCTCTTCGGGGGACTCGACCTGCGGCAGGTGGCCGGTGCGGGGGAGCAGCGTGAACTCCGCCAGCGGGATCGCCGCGGCGTAGGCCTTCCCGTACTCGGGATCGACGATGCCGTCGCTTTCGCCCCAGACGACGTGTACGGGAACGTCGAGGTCCCCGAGCCGCCCGGCGAGCGTCGGGTCCGTCATCGCGGGGCCGGTGTAGCCGACGAGGGCGAGGATGTCCGGGCTGGGCCCGGTGCCGCCGCCGGGCGGGACGGGCGCCTTGGCCGGGTCGTGCCAGGAGTGCGCCCGGATTTCGGCGGGGGAGAGGCCGGTGATGTCGGTCGGCGGGTGGCCGTCGACCTCGATGCCGATCCCGTCGACGATCACGGCGCCGCTGACCCGCGGGCTCTTCAGCAGGGCGATTTCGGCGGCCAGCCAGCCGCCGAAGGAGTTGCCGACCACCGTCACGTCGGTGAGGTCGAGCCGGTCGAGCAGCTCGACGTACAGCCGCGCCAGCGCGATCACGTCGGTGAGGCCGTCGGCCTTCGGGGTGCCGCCGAAGCCCGGGTGGGAGGGCAGCAGCACCCGGGAGTGGGTGCGTTCGGCGAGCAGGTCGGCGAAGCCGGTCATCGTCGCGACGCCGCCACCGCCGTGCAGCAGCAGGTACGGGCGTGTGCGGTCGAGGTCCCGGACGGTCACGCCGCCCAGGTCGAGCGCGTGGGTTCCGGTGCGGGCGGGCCGGAGCGAGCCGGCCTCGGGGTGCGTCGTCATGCGTCCTCCTCGGTGGGTACCTAAGGAACCTTATATAAGGATCCTTAGATAAGCAACCTGGCTTCGCGGGCCTTAAGGTGAGCGCATGAAATACCGCCCCGGCGACGTCTCCCTGGCCGTCAAGCGCCTGCAGTACCGCCACCACCGCGCGTTGAGCCGCGCGCTGGCGCCGCTCGGGCTCTCGCTCGTGCAGTGGGACACGCTGCGCCACCTGCACCGCAAGCCGGACGCCTCGCTGCACGACCTCGCGGTGCTGACCTTCCAGACCGACCAGTCCTTCGGCTCGCTGGCGGCCCGTATGGCGGAGCGCGGCCTGATCGAGCGCGTCCCGGGACCGGGCCGGGCGGTGCGGCACCGGTTGACCGAAGAAGGCGCGAGGCTGCGCGCGGAAGGACAAGCGCTCGTCGACGGCGTCGCGGCGTCGTCGTTCCAGGACCTGTCGGGCGAACAGCTCGATCAGCTGGGTGAGCTGCTGGATCTCGCGCTGGGTCCGGACCCCACCGCCTGAAGCGCCGCTCCGGTCAAGCGATCAGGGGAGGTTCGCGCGAGATGTCCTATCGGCAACACGGCCCGTCGTCGTGGCCCGGGCGGTTCGGTGGCCCGGTACCGCCGCCACCGCGGCGCACCGGGTTGTGGGTCGCGGTCGCCGTGCTCGGGCTGGTCGTGGTCGCCGCGGCGGTGGCGGTGACCGGGTTCGTCGCTCCGGGGTTCTTCCTTGGCCGGTCGGCCGTACCGCCGCCGAGCCCGGCGCCGCCGGCCACGTCGTCGTTCTCCCGTGACAGCGACAGTCAGCTCGAAGCGGCCCGGACCGTGGCGGAGGAGTTCGTGCGGCGCCTCAAAGCTCGGCGGCACGATCCTGCTCAACGTCGAGGCTCCGACCCAGCTGGAAGTCCAGGGCGAGGTGCGGTTCCACGATCCGGTGATCGAGGTCGACGTCGCCGGAACGACCCACCAGCGCACCGTCACGGGCTACGTCCGGCTCCAGCCGTGGCAGGACCACGAGCCGTGCGTCCGGATCCTGCAGCTCGGCCGGAACTGAACGCGGGACTGAACTTTTGCGTCTGGACGGCGTAATTTCGCACAAATGCGACATACTTTCGTTGACTTCGTGCAAAAGTCCTCTTTACCCTCGCGGGGCGTCAGGTAGAGACCCTGGCTCTCTCCCCGAGGAGCAACGATGCTTCTGGCCGTCCGTGAACGCTGCCGCCGGGCCCTCTTGGTACTGACCGTCCTGGTCACCGCCCTGTCCGCGGTCCTCGCCGCACCCGCGCACGCCGTCGTGCCGCCGCAGGAGCCGGGGGTGACGCTGCGGGTGTTCGACATGCAGACCGAACTGACCAAGCTCTGCACCATCAAGCCCGGGTTGACCCCCAACGTCGACAAGCTGATGCCGTCGATCAACTGGACCGGCACCGGCGACTTCGGCGTCGGCGACTTCTTCGTCTCCGAGGTCACCGCCAACATCTCCATCGCGACGGCAGGCACCCACCAGTTCCGGCTGACCAGCGACGACGGCTCCCGCCTGCGCGTCGACGGACAGGTCGTGATCACCAACGACGGGCTGCACGGGTCGGCCGCGGTGACCGGCTCGGTCTCGCTGAGCACCGGCTACCACGCGCTGCGGATCGAGCACTTCGACAACGCCGGCGAGCAGCAGCTCACCCTCGAATGGCAGCCGCCCGGCTCGTCGGCCTTCGCGGTGGTCCCCACCTCCGTGCTCAGCACCGACGCCGGGGTCGTGCGGGTGACGTCGCCGGGGAAGAAGGAGTGCGAAGGCACCGCCGACTCGCCCGGCGACGGCCTGCCGCTGACCGGCGTCCACCCCGGTTTCACGCTGACGGACTTGCGCCCCAACGGTTTCCAGCCGCAGGTGACCGGCATGGACTGGCTGCCCGACGGCCGGCTCGCCATCGCGACCTGGGGTGGTTCGAACAACACCGCGGGCGAGGTCCACCTGATCAGCGGCGCCACCGGCACCACGGACCCGTCCCGGGTGCGGACCCAGCGGATCGCCAGTGGCCTCAAGGAACCCATGGGCGTCAAGTACGTCGACGGCAAGCTGTACGTGTCCGAGAAGAACCGGCTCGTCGAACTGAACGACACCGACGGCGACGGCGTGACCGACGTCTACCGCACGGTCGCGACCTGGCCGTTCGGCGGCAACTTCCACGAATTCGCGTTCGGGTTGCTGTACAAGGACGGCTTCTTCTACCTCAACCTGTCCGTGGCGATCGACCTCGGCGGCGCGACCACCGATCCGCAGCCCGCGCCCGGCCGCGGCGTCACCCTCAAGGTCGACAAGAACACCGGCGCCGTCTCGACCATCGCCGGGGGCCTGCGCACCCCGCACGGCATCGGCTGGGGTCCGGAAGGCGACGTCTTCGTCACCGACAACCAGGGCGGCTGGCTGCCCGCGAACAAGCTCGTGCGGATCAAGCAGAACCGCTTCTTCAACCACTACACCAATCCGGCGGGCCCGTTCGACGCGCAGCCGGTGACCGCGCCGGTGGTGTGGTTGCCGCACAACGAAATCGCCAACTCGCCCAGCAACCCGGTCCAGCTGACCCAGGGCACCTTCGCCGGCCAGCTCGTCTACGGCGACGTGACCTACGGCGGCCTGCAGCGCGTCTACCTCGAGAAGGTCAACGGCGAGTACCAGGGCGCCGTTTTCCGCATGACGCAAGGGCTCGAGTCCGGGGTCAGCCGGATCAGCCTCGGCCCGGACGGCGCGATCTACACCGGCGGGATCGACGGCGGCGGCAACTGGGGCCAGCCGGGCAAGCTCGCCTACGGGCTGCAGAAGCTCACCCCCAACGGCACCACCGCCTTCGACATCCTCGCCATGCGCGCGGTCGCGGGCGGGTTCGAACTCGAGTACACCCAGTCGTTGTCCGCCGCGACCGTGGCGGACCTGGGGACGAAGTACCAGGTCTCGCAATGGCGTTACGCGCCGACAGCCGCGTACGGCGGCCCCAAGGTCGACGAGCAGACGCTCGGCGTGACCGGGACGACGGTGTCCGCCGACCGCAAGAAGGTCACGCTGCGGATCGGCGGCCTGCAGGCCGGGCGCGTCGTGCACGTCCGGTCGCCCCGCCCGTTCGCGGCCGAATCCGGCACGCCGTTGTGGAGCACGGAAGCCTGGTACACCCTCAACTCCGTCGTGGGCGGCCCGCCGGCCGCGGTGACCTACGAAGCGGAGCGGGCCGCGCTGAGCGGCGGCGCGGCGGTCAACACCGACCACCCGGGCTACCAGGCCACCGGGTTCGTCGACGGGTACTGGAACCCCGGTGCCGCCACGACGTTCGCGGTGAACGTGCCCGCGGCCGGGACCTACAATGTCGGCCTGCGGTACTCGAACGGCCCGAATCCCAGCGCCGGAACGAAATCCGTGAGCGTCTACGTCAACGGCGCGAAGGTCCGGCAGACCCGGCTCGCCAGCACGACGACGTGGGACGGCTGGGCCCTGCAGCCGGAAGCGCTGGCGCTCACCGCGGGCGCCAACTCGATCTCCTACCGGTTCGACAGCGGCGACGCCGGCAACGTCAACCTCGACAACATCACCGTCACCGCGGCCACCCGCGTCCCGCTGTTCGACGGGTCCGATTTGGACGCGTGGGAGCTCCGCTCGGGTGGCGCGGCACCGTGGCCGATCGCGGGCGGGTCGATGGAGGCGCTCGGCGGGGACATCCGGACCCGGCAGAAGTTCGGCGACTTCAAGCTGCACGTCGAGTGGTACGAGCCGCAGTACCCGCCGGAGGTGACCGGCCAGGCGCGCGGCAACAGCGGCGTCTACCTGCAGGACCGGTACGAGCTGCAGGTGCTCGATTCCTTCGGGGACACCACGTTGGCCAACGACGAGGCCGGCTCGATCTACTCGCAGAAGGCGCCGGACGTCAACGCCGCGACCGCGCCGCTGACGTGGCAGACCTACGACATCACGTTCCGGGCGGCGCGATTCGACAGCGCCGGCACCAAGACCGACAACGCCCGGGTGACCGTCGTCTGGAACGGCGTGACCGTGCACAACGACGTCGCCATCACCGGCCCGACCGGCGGCGGCGCCCCGGAAGGCGCCGGCCCCGGCGCGATCCGGCTGCAGGACCACGGGGACGCCGGGGCGAACCCGCGGTTCCGCAACGTCTGGGTCGAGCCGATCAGCTGACGGTCGACCGGCGGTGCCGGGCCGGGTCGGGGAGGCCGTAGCGGGCGTCGAGCACCTGCATGGCCGCCCCGGCCGCCACGACGTCGGTGCCCAGCGAGGTCAGCGAAACCTCGACGTCGAGCCAGTCCGCGCCCGGCAGCTGGGTGCGCACGGCGTGCTCGACGGCGGCGCGGTAGAGCTCGCCGTGGGGGAGCAGGTCCGCGCCGCCGAGGACGACGTGGCCGAGGTCGAGGGTCTGGAGGAGGTTGACGACCCCGGTCGCGAGCACGGCGGCCGCGGCGGCGGGACCGGCCGCGCGCTCGTGGACGGCTTCCAGGCAGCCGTGCCTGCCGCAGGCGCAGCGCGGGCCGTCGAGCTGGACGACGGCGTGGCCGAACTCGCTGGCGTTCGTGTGCGCGCCGCGGTGGGCCGCGCCGCCCAGCCACAGCCCGGCGCCGACCCCGGCGTCGACCACGACCAGTGCCGCGTCGCGGAAGGTGGTGCCGCGGCGCCAGGCTTCGGCCGTGACGCCGGCGGTGACGTCCTTGTCCACGATCACCGGCAGGCCCAGCCGCCGCCCGGCGAGCTCGGCCAGCGGGACGTCGTGCCAGTGCCGCAGCCGGTGCGCGCCGCGGACGGTGCCGGTCGACTGGTCCAGCGGCCCGATCATGCCGATGCCGACCCCGGCGAGCTCCGGCGTGGTCATCCGGTGCTCGTCGATCATCGCCGTGACGCCGGCCGCCAGTTCGTCCAGCAGTTCCGCCGGGGTGAAGTCGGCGGGCAGCGGGGACGCCGTGGACGTGTGGACGGTGCCGGCCAGGTCGGTGCGGACCAGGCGCAGCTCGCGGCGGGTGACGTGCGCGCCGATCGCCCAGCGGCTCGCCGGGACGAGCCGGTAGACCGCGGCCGGCTTGCCGCGCGCCGGGCGCCGCACGCCGGCGGGTTCGAGCAGCCCTTCCTCGACCAGGCGGGCGAGCACCTTCGACACGGCCTGCGGGGTCAGCCCGGTGCGTTCGGCGACGGTGCCGCGCTCGAGCGTGGGTGTGGTCCGGGCCAGCGCGAGCACCAGCGCTTCGTGGTAGTCCCGCAGGAAAGCCAGGTGCACCGCGTCACCTTAGCGCCGGGCGCTGTCATTAACGCAACAGCGTTGCTAAAGTCGCCGGAATGGAGGACCTCACCCGGCGCCGCCGCTGGGCCGCCCTGCTCGCACTGGCCCTCGGGTCGGTGGGGATCGGCCTGACGGAGTTCGTGCCCGCCGGCCTGCTGCCGGAAATGGCGCACACCCTGCTCGGGAACGCCGAACCGGACGCGGTCGCGCGGACGGGATGGGTGTTCACCGCGTACGCGCTCGGCGTCGTCGTGGGCGCGCCCGTCCTCGCCACGGTCACCGCCCGGCTGCCGCGCAAGCGCCTGGTGCTCGGGCTGCTGGTGCTGCTGGTGGTGGGCACCCTCGCCTCGGCGGTGGCGCCGACGTTCGCCCTGGTGCTGGTGGCCCGGTTCATCGCCGGTCTGCCGCACGGCGCGTACTTCGGGGCCGCCGCCCTGCTGGCGGCCAAGCTGATGGGGCCGGGGAGCGAAGGGCGGGGCTTCGCCGTCGTGCTGAGCGGGCTGACGGTGGCCAACGTGGCCGGGGTCCCGGTGATCACCCGGCTCGGGCAGGCCGCCGGCTGGCGGACCGCGTACCTGGTCATCGCGGGCGTGTTCCTGCTCGCGCTGCTGGCGGTGGCGGTCCGGGTGCCGGGCGCGCCGGCGGCGGGCGGCTCCCCGGCCGGCGAGCTGCGGGCGCTGCGCCGGCCGCTGGTGTGGCTGGTGGTGGTGACCGCGTCGATCGGGATCGCCGGCTTCTTCGCGGTGAACAGCTACCTCGCGCCGATCACGACGTCGGTCACCGGGCTCTCGCCGGGCGCGGTGCCGTGGGTGCTGGTCGCCGTGGGGCTCGGCATGACCGTCGGCAACTTCCTGGGCGGGTGGCAGGCCGACCGGAACCTGCGCCGCGCCCTGCTGACCGGCTTCACGGCGGTGATCGCCGCGAACGTCTACTTCGGACTGGCGGCGGGCTCGGCGTTCGGGCTGTTCACCGGCGCGTTCCTGATCGGCGGGACGATCGTCTTCCTGGGCCCGGTGCTGCAGTCCCGGCTGATCGAGGTGGCCCCGGGCGCCCAGCTGATGGGCGCGGCGCTGAACCAGTCGGCCTTCAACACGGCCAACAGCCTCGGCGCGGCACTGGGCAGCGTGGTCATCGCGGCGGGACTGGGCTACCGCGCGACGGCGTGGGCGGGCGTGGTGGTCAGCGTCGTCGGGCTCGCGCTGGCGCTGGCCGGGGTCGCGGTGGACCGGCGCACCGCGGCCGCGCCCGAGCGTTGCGCCATCCGGAGGTGATTTTCGCGCCGCGCCCCGGAAACCGCGGGAAAAGCGTTACCAGCGGTTCCGGAAAACGCGGTCATCGTCGCTCCGAAGTGTGACGCGCGTCCGTACGTTACGCATCGTTCGGCGCATTTCCGTTCGATCTGCGTGGGCCTGTGCGCGCCGCGGTAACCCGTTGAGCCCTGTGCGTGGGGCGCTCCGGGTGACGTTGGCGAATTCCGCTAACAAATCCGCGCCTGGTTCGTCTTTTTCCAGGCACCCCCACGCCGGATCGAAAGGGACGTCCATGTCGCGAAGATCGATTTTCGTCGCCCTCACCGCGGTCAGCGCGCTGCTGGCCCCGACGGCGGTGGCGGCCGCCGCGCCACCGGGGGTCGATCCGGCCACCGTCGACCTCACGCTCGCCGCCGGGCAGAGCACCACCGTCACCAAGCACGTCACCACCTCGGCCGTGCCGCCGAACCCCGACCTCGTCCTGCTCGCCGACACCACCGGCAGCATGGGCAGCGCGATCTCGAACGTCCGCGCCAACGCCAACGCCATCACCGGGGACGTGCTCGCCGCCCAGCCGACCGCCCGGTTCGGCGTCGCCGAGTACAAGGACTTCACCGACACCGTGCCGTTCAAGGTCAACCAGGGCATCACCGGCGACACCGCCGCGGTCCAGGCGGGCACGGACCAGTGGGTGGCTTCCGGCGGCGGGGACTTCCCCGAAGCCGACCTCAACGCGCTCTACGAACTGGCCACCGGCGCGGTCACCTTCCGCCCCGACGGCACCCGCATCGTCGCCTGGTTCGGCGACGCGCCGTCGCACGACCCCAGCGGTGGGCACTCGCTGGCCGACACGATCGCCGCGCTCAAGGCGGCGAACATCCGCGTGGTCGCCGTCAACGTCGGCGCTCTCGACGCCGAGGGGCAGGCCACGGCCATCACCGAAGCCACCGGTGGCGTGCTGCTGAACAACGTGCCCTCGGGCCAGGTGTCGCAGGCCATCCTGGACGGCATCAAGTCCATCGAGGTCACGGTGACCCCGAAGGTCACGTCCTGCGACCCGCAGCTGACCGTGACCAACGCGCCGGCGAGCGTGAAGGTGACCAGCGGCGACGTCGCGACGTTCACCGAGACCGTCGCCGCCGCGGCCAGCGCCGCGCCGGGGACCTACCACTGCACGGTCGACTACCAGGTCGACGGCGTCTCGCGCGGGTACGTCGAGACGACGACCGTGCGCGTGCTCGGCTTGAGCGTCAACGACGTCTCGGTCGCCGAAGGCTCCGGCGGCGCCCCGGTGCCGGCGACGTTCACGGTGTCCCTGCTCGGCGGCGCGAGCGCGGACCCGGTGAGCGTCCACTACGCCACCGCGAACGGCACCGCCACCGCACCGGCCGACTACGCGGCCACGAGCGGGGACCTCACCTTCGCGCCGGGTGAGACGGCCAAGCCGGTGACGGTCCTGGTCAACCCGGACACCGTCGACGAGCCGGACGAGACGTTCACCGTGAACCTCTCCGCCCCGGCCGGTGCCGGGCTGGTCGACCCGACCGGCGTCGGCACGATCCTCGACGACGACCGCGACGGCGTGTTCTCCTGCACCGGCACCGCGGCGAACGTCGTCGGGATCACCGCCGCCGTGGCGAACCAGCAGAACCTGCCGTGCGCCGACGACAGCGAAACCGTCCTCGACGCGACGCTCAACGCGGGCCTGATCAAGGTGCAGACCCACGCGCTGACGTCCTCGACCGACGTGACCCCGGACAACCAGTCCGCGGCCCCGGCGGCCGGCGACCACGCGCAGGCGTCGGCCAAGATCGACAAGACGGTGATCAGCACGGTCGGGCTGACGATCGAGCTGGGCGTGATCCAGTCCCAGGCGGCGGCGACCTGCCAGCCGGTGACCGGCGGGCTCGCCCCGGCGCTGACCGGCAGCTCGAACGTCGCGTCGCTGAAGATCAACGGCGTCCCGGTCACGGTCGGGTCCGCGCCGCTGACCATCCCGCTGGTGATCGGCTCGCTGAAGCTGAACGGCCAGACCGTGTCCGGCGGCGTCGTGAAGCAGCAGGCGGTGGCGCTGGACACCGCGCTCGCGAAGATCGTGCTGGCGGAGTCCCAGGCCGACGTGCACGGCACCGCCGCGCACCCGGCGGGCAACCCCTGCCGGCGGTGACCGGGTGAAGCGGGCCGGGGCGGACACCGCGTCCGCCCCGGCCCGTCCGCGTCAGTTCGGGGGCTGCAGGTACCCGGGCTGGCCGTAGCCGGGCGGCGGGCCGGCGAACCCGGGGTACGCCGTGGCGCGCGGCCGGCGGCCCTTGACGACCGCGAGCGCGACCAGGAGCCAGGAGATCGCGGTGGCGACGTCCAGGGGGATGGCCACCGCCATGAAGATCAGGCTGAGGTCGCTCGCGCTCAGGTTGCCGCGGCTGATCCAGGAGGCCGCGTCCAGCGACACGTACTGCCACGCGATGGCCGCCGCCGTCGTCAGGAGCATGATGACGAAGGCGGCCACCATCAGGCCCGAGCCGCCGTTCGCGCGCGCCTTGATCGCGAAGATCAGGCCGAGCAGGCCCACCACGAGCAGCAGCACCCGCGGGATGATCTCGATGGTCGTCAACGCCAGGGGTGTCATGGCGCGATCGTATGCGGTGGCCGGGCCGCGCGGGGGCGATTCGCGGAGGGAAGCCGCGGGAAAGTCCGGCCTGCGCCGGGCACCGGCGACCGCTGAGCCGCGGTCTGGCCAGGGCTCCCTCCTGACCGCGCCGGCCAAGCACACCGTCGTCCTGGAGGTCACCACCGGTGCGTCGGCGCGCTGTGCACCTACCAGCCCTAGGGGTTCTTCCAGACTTTCGCCGCCCTCGCGGACGCGGGCGCCGCGGCGGGGTAGAACCGGGGCATGGTGAGCACGGAACCCGGAATCGTCGGCTTCCCGCGGCGGGCCCCCGGTCAGGTCACCCCGCCCGACGGGTACGCCGAGCTGCGGGCCCGCCCCGGGTTGTGCCGGACCGTCCTGCCCGGGGGGACGCCCGTGTGGCTCGTCGCCCGGCACGAAGACGTGCGGGCCGCGCTGACCGATCCGCGGCTGAGTTCCGACCCGTCGAAGCCGGGGTTCCCCGCCACCGGTGGGGCGCCGGAAGCGCTTCCCGGGTGGTTCGTGGCCATGGACGCGCCCGAGCACACGCGGTACCGGAAGCTGCTCATCCCCGAGTTCACCGTGCGGAAGGTGCGGGAGCTGCGGCCCGGCATCCAGCAGGTCGTCGACGAGCGGATCGACGCCATGCTGGCCGCCGGGAACTCCGCGGACCTCGTGTCCGCGTTCTGCCTCGTGCTGCCGTCGCTGGTCATCTGCCAGCTGCTCGGCGTGCCGTACTCCGACCACGAGCACTTCGAGTCCCGCACGCGCGTCCTGGTCAGCCTCGCTTCGACCGCCCGGCAACGGGAAGTCGCGCTCGGCGAGATCAACACCTACCTCACCGAACTGATCGCCGCGAAGCGCTCGGCACCGGGGGAGGACCTGATCAGCCGGCTCATCGCCGGGGGCGTGCTGGACGACGCCGAGCTGCTCGGCGTGGCCATGCTGCTGCTGGTCGCCGGGCACGAGACCACCGCGAACATGCTGTCGCTCGGCGTCGTGACGCTGCTGGAGAATCCACAGTGGATCGGGCACGAGGGCGTCGTCGAAGAGCTGCTGCGGTTCTTCTCCATCTCCGACGTCGTCAGCCTGCGCGTCGCCACCGAGGACCTCGAAATCTCGGGTCAGCTGATCCGCCGCGGCGAAGGGGTCGCGCCGCTCGGGCTGGCGGCCGGGCACGACGGCACCGTGTTCGAGGACGCCGGCGAGTTCTGCCCGGCCCGCTCGGCGCGCCACCACGTCGCCTTCGGGTACGGGATCCACCAGTGCATCGGACAGCACCTGGCCCGTCTCGAAATGGACGTCGCGCTGACGACGTTGTTCGAGCGGGTGCCGCGGCTGCGGCTGGCGGTACCGGCGGACGAACTGGAGTTCAAGCACGACGGAGTCCTCTTCGGACTCTACGCGCTGCCGGTGCGCTGGTAGCTCAGGCGGTCAGGACGTTCACGCCTTCGCGCTCGATTTCCGCGGCCACCGTCGAATCGATGCCGCCGTCGGTGATGAAGGTGTCCACTTCGGACAGTTCGGCGAAGCGGGCGAAGTGGTCGTTGCCCACCTTCGTGTGGTCGGCCAGCAGCACCACGCGGCGGGCCCCGGCGATCGAGGCGCGCTTGACCATCGCTTCCGCCGGGTCCGGGGTGGTGAGGCCGCGCTCGACCGACAGGCCGTTGGTCGCCATGAACGCCACTTCGACGAACGTTTCGCTGAGCGAGTGCAGCGCCCACGAGTCGACCGACGCGAGCGTGCGCGCCCGGAGCCGGCCGCCCACCAGCATCACCGTGAGGTTGGGGCGCTTGGACAGCGTCAGCGCGATGTTCACCGAGTTGGTGACCACCGTGAGGTTGCAGTCGATGGGAAGCGCTTCCGCGAGGTGCGCGGTGGTCGTGCCCGCGTCGAGCAGGATCGCGCCCTCCGCGGGCAGCTCGGCGAGCGCGGCCTTGCCGATGCGCTTCTTTTCCGCCGTCATCACGCTTTCGCGCGTGTTCAACGCCGGCTCGAAGCCCAGCCGCTCGATGGGGATCGCCCCGCCGTGCACCCGGCGGAGCGACCCGTGGCGTTCGAGCGTCGTGAGGTCGCGGCGGATCGTCTCCGTCGTCACGGCGAACTCGCCGGCGAGCTCGGCCACGTCGACCCGGCCGCGCGACCGGGCCTGCTCGAGGATCAGCTGCTGACGCTCTTCCGCGTACACCGCGACCCCCGCTCATGTCGTTCTGTGTGGTTGCTGATGTTACTTTATGTTGAATCGCGCCCGGAGTGCAATGCCGCCGCGGGCGCGCTGAGGGCCTGCAGCTCACGCTGGAGCTGGGCGTTCACCGCGCTCTGGTGCCGGGCGAGGAAGAAGTGGCCACCGGGGAAGACCTCCAGCCGGAAGCCGCCTTCGGTGTGCTCGCCCCAGTTCCCGGCCTCCTCGGCGGTCACCTTCGGGTCCTGGTCGCCGATCAGGACGGTGACCGGGCAGCGGACGCGGCGCCCGGCCGGGCAGGCGTAGGTTTCGATCGCCCGGTAGTCGGCGCGGATCGCGGGCAGCGCCATCCGCAGGATCTCGTCGTCGCCGATGACCGTCCGGTCCACCCGGTTGAGCTCCCGGACCTCGTCGAGCACGCCGTCGTCGTCGCGCTCGTGGATCCGCTCGTCGCGGAACGTCGAGGGCCCGCGCCGCCCGGACGCGACGATCGCCCCCGGCGCCCGCAGGCCGCGCAGTTCCAGCCGCCAGGCGGTTTCGAAGGCGAGGACCGCGCCCATGCTGTGCCCGAAGAACACGGCGGGCTTGTCGGAGAGCGCGGCCAGCTCGTCGGCGACCAGATCGGCCAGCCCGGCGATCGAGTCCACGTTCGGCTCCCGGCGCCGGTCCTGCCGCCCCGGGTACTGCAGCGAAACGACGTCGACGTCCGGCGCGAACCGGGCCGAGACCGGGTGGAAGTAGCTGGCCGAACCACCGGCGTGGGGGAAGCAGACGAGCCGGGTGCCCGCACCGGGCGCGGGGTGGTAGCGGCGGATCCACGACGTCGTGGCGTTGTCCGCGATGTTCACGAGAGCGTTTCCCTTCGACGCGGGTCAGGTCCGTCAGTGAACCCCGGCCCGGGCCACGGATTCCTTAGTGTTGCCGCTCACACGCCGCGCCCCCGGTGTCTTGGCGGCCGCGGAATCCGCCGAGGTTCGGGGTTTTCCGGGTCGGCGGCCACCTACCGTCGGCGGGGCACGCGATCGGCCGTGCCCCGACGGGAGGAGTCCTGATGACCGCTGACGCGCTCACCGCCGCCCGGCGCAAGGCGACCGAGCTGCGCCGGGCCATCCAGTCGCTGCACCGGATCCACGGGGACACCCCGCCGATGCGGCGGCTGATGAGCGACCTCGGCTGGATCGAGAGCGGGCTGGGCGAGCTGCCCGCCACGCCGCTCGCGGCCGCCGAGCGGGTGCTCGTGCCGGACACGCCGTACGCCAGGGAAATGTGGCACGGCGCCGACGACGAGGGGCTGGGCGGCCGCCGCCTTCCGTGAAAGCAGGGTGAGGATGGCGGAGGTGACGGCGGTCGCCGGGCGCGTGGTCGGCCGGCGGCGGGAGCTGGAGGTCCTCGGTTCGGCGTTCGCCAACGCGCGGGCCGGTTCGGCGACCCTGGTGCGGGTGCGCGGGGCGACCGGCACCGGCAAGACGGCGGTGCTGGCGGAGTTCGCGCGGTCGGTCGGCGACCGCGCGGTCGTGCTGTCGGAGACGTGCCGCCGGCCGGGCGGCGGGAGCACCGGGCGGGCCGCCGAAGGGCTGCTGCCGGACGCCGGGAGCCGGTACGGCATGCCGGTGCCCGTGCTGTCGCGGCGGCTGGGCCGCCGGCTGGCGGACCTGACCGTGGCCGGGCCCGTCGTCGTCCTGCTCGACGACTTCCACCACTGCGACGAGGCCTCCGTCCGGGTGCTGGCCCACCAGGCGCACCGGGGCGCGGAACAGCCCCTGCTCGTCGTGGTCGCGCAGCGCCCGGCCGGCCAGCCGCTGTGGCCGCCGATGACGCTGCCGCCCGGCGACGTCGCGACCGTCGACCTCGCGGCCTTCACCGAACCCGAAGTCGCCGAAGTGGCCGCCGCGTGGTGGTCCGAGGCGCCGGGTCCCGGCTTCGCCCGCGAGCTGTCCGCGCTGACCGGCGGCAACCCCGCCGTGCTCGGCGAAGTCTGCGCCGCCTTGCACCTGGAAGGGCTCGCCCCCGACGAGCAGGCGCTGGCGCGGGCCCGCGTGCTCGCCCCGGGTGCCCGCGCGCGGCTGGTCGAGCGGGTCCTCGCCGGCCGCCCGCCGCACGTGCGGCACGTCGCCGAGGCGGTGGCCGTGTTCGGCGCGCCCGACGTGGAGCTGGTCGCCCTGCTCGGCGGCGTGCCCGAACCGCTCGTCGCCGACGCGCTCGGGGTCCTGGCCGCCGAAGGGCTGCTGCCCGACGGGAAGCTCGCGGTCCGCGACGCGGTGCTGGCCGGCGTGCCGGAACGGCGGCTCGGCCCGCTGCGGCTGACCGCGGCCCGGCTGCTCAACGACCGCGGCCGGCCGCCCGAGGACGTCGGAGCGCACCTGCTCGGCCGCCGGCTGCTGCCCGAGCGGTGGATGCGGGACGTGCTCGCCGAGGCCGCGCGCACTGCGGAACGGTCGGGCCGCCCGCACGACGCGGCCCGGTACCTCGGGGTGCTCGTCGCCGACCGGCCCCAGGACATGCTGGTGCGGATCGAGTTCGCCCGCCTGGTCGGCGTGCGCGACCCCCTGGCCGCGTACGCGACGCTCGCCGGGATGGCCGAACAGGCCGAAGACGTCCGCAGCCGGGCCCGGATCTCCTTGCAGCTGGCCATCGCCGCGCTGTCGGCCCGCGAACCGCAGGAGGCGACGCGGCTGCTGACCGGCGCGCTCGAGCAGCTCGACGCCGATCGCGCCGGGGACGCCGATCATGCCGGGGACGCCGATCATGCCGGGGGCGGCGACCGCGCAGACCGCGCTGGGGGTGCCGACCGCGGCGATCGCGGTGACCGAGCCGGGGGTGCCGATCGCGCCGGGGGCGGCGACCGCGCTGGGGGTGCCGATCGCGCTGGGGGCGGCGACCGCGCTGGAGGCGCAGGCCGCGGCGATCGCGCCGACCGAGCCGAGGGCGGCCACCGCGCTGGGGGTGCCGACCGCGTCGGGGGTGCCGACTGCGCCGGGGGCGCCGACCGCGCCGACCGCGTCGGCGACGCCGACCGCGGCCTGCGGACCGAGCTGGAGGCCGCGCTGCTGGCCGT
This sequence comes from Amycolatopsis eburnea, assembly GCF_003937945.1. Classification (GTDB taxonomy): domain Bacteria; phylum Actinomycetota; class Actinomycetes; order Mycobacteriales; family Pseudonocardiaceae; genus Amycolatopsis; species Amycolatopsis eburnea. Next base: position 220,463 of record NZ_RSEC01000046.1, on the reverse strand, counting down.
CGCCTTCGAACAGCCGGGCTCGCTGGACCTCGTCGCCGGGCGGCTGTCCGCGATGTCCGCGCTGACCGGCCAGACCCCGGCCGAGGTCGGTGTGCTGGCGCTGGCGGCGGTGGCGCACCTGATCCGCGGCACCGACCGGGACCTCGCCGTCTCCTGCGCGCGCCGGGCCCTCGAACGTCCGGAACCGCCGGTGCGGTGGGCCTGTTCGCTGGCCGCCTACGTCCTGTTCGCCGCCGACGAGGTCGACGAAGCACTGCACGCGCTGGGCGGTCTGTCGCCCGGCCCGGTGCGCGACGGCACCGGCTGGGCGGAAGTCGTGGCGCTGACCGCGCATTCGTGGCTCACCTGCGGCGCGGGCGACCTGTCCCGCGCGCTTTCGGACGCGACGGCGGCCGTGCGCGCCGCCGAGCGCGACGACCGCGCCGAGCTGGCGACCGCGCCCCTGGTCGCCCAGGCGCTGGTTCTGCTGCAGCAGGGCGACATCGACGGTGCCGCCGCGGCGATGACGCGTGCCGACCGGGCCGGGCCCGACGGGTCGGTGCTCCGCTTCCCGTTCCACCTGCTCGCGCGGGGACGGCTCGCCGAGGCCCGCGGCGACCTGGACGGGGCACTGGCGCACCTGCGCCGGTGCGGTGCCGCTCTTCGTGCCGAAGGCGGCGCCAACCCGCTGTTCGTCCCGTGGTGGCTCGACGGCGCCCGCGTGCTCGTCCGGCTGGGACGGCGGGGCGAAGCCGCGGAACTCGTGGCGCACGGCGAAGAACTGGCCCGTGCCTGGGGATCGGCGTCGGCGCGCGGGCTGGCGTTGCTGGGCCGCGGCCTGGTGGCCGAAGGCGACGCGGCCGTCGACGGGCTCACCGCGGCGGCCGAGGTGCTCGGCACGACGGCGGCGTCCTGGTACCTCGCTGAAGCGGAAACCGCGCTGGGGCAAGCACTCCTGCGCGCCGGTGACCACCAGGGCGCGCGCCGGGCCTTCCGGGCGGCCGTGGACCTCTCGGTGCGGTCGGGGTTCTGGAGCCGGGCCGAGGAGGCGCAGGCCGGGGTGACCGCGGCCGGCGGGCGCAACTACCCGGTCACCGGCAGCGTGACCGACGTGCTGACGCTGGGGGAGCGGCGGGTCGGCGAGCTCGCCGCGACCGGCGCCACCAACCGGGCCATCGCCGACGCGCTCCAGCTCGCCGTGCGGACCGTCGAGATCCACCTGACGAGCGTCTACCGCAAGCTGGGCGTGACCGGCCGCACCCAGCTGCAGGAGCGGTTCCCCGGCGGCCTGCTCGCGCCGGAACCGGCGCTGTGACCGGTGACACGGGGAAAACACGGGGGAGTGCCATGCGTCCGGTACCCGGGCTGGCGGTGATCGTCGACGACACCGGCGTGCTCGAAATGGTGCTGCCCACGGGCGAACACCGCGTGCTCGCCAGCGGTCTCGGCGCGGCGATGTGGATCGCGCTGGCCCAGCACGACTGGGATCCCGCCGCTGCGGCGCTCGCGCTCGCGCCCACGTGCGACCTCGAACCGGCCGAGCTGGCCGGTTCCCTGCGCGCGTGGATGGGCGACCTGGCCGCCCTCGGCGTGCTGAGCACCGACGCGGCCGACGGAAAACCCTAGATATGCGCGCTGTTCGTTGACCCGTACCACCGCGGTGGCCGACGCTCGCAGGCGCACAAGGGAAAAATCCCGAGACTCAGGGAGGCGCGGTGGGCGGGCAGGCGCAGGATCGGCCGGCCGTGATCGGCGGCGGGGTGATGGGCTCGGCCATCACGGCGATGGCGCTGGGACACGGGGTTCCGGTCACCCTGGTCGAAATCGACGGCGAAGCGGTGGAACTGGCGAAGCGGCGGGTGGCGCAGCAACTGCGGCACGCCCGGCTGATGGGCGCGTTCCCCGATGTCCCCGAAGGCGAACTGACCGCGACGACCGGCCTGGCCGCGGCGCGGGACGCGACCGCGGTCGTCGAAGCGATCGTCGAAGACGACAAGGTCAAGGCCGCGGTGCTCGGCGAGCTTTCGGCGCTGGTCGCACCGGGAACCCCCTTGATCACCAACACTTCCGGCATCCCGGTCGACGAACTCGCCGAAGCGGTCGAGCGGCCCGCGGACCTGCTGGCGACGCACTTCATGAACCCGGCGTACCTCATTCCCAACGTCGAGGTCGTCCGCGGCCCGCGCACCGGGCAGTCCACTCTGGACGCGGTGCTGGGCCTGCTGGAACGGCTGAGCCGCAAGCCGATCGTCGTGCGGGACTCGCCGGGGTTCGTCACCAGCAGGCTGCTGCACCCCATGATCAACGACGCCGCGCGCGTGGTCGAAGCAGGCACCGCGTCGGTGGAAGCGGTCGACGAGCTGATGCAGGGCTGCCTCGGTCACCCGACCGGCCCGCTGCGCACCGCCGACCTGATCGGACTGGACAACCTCGCGGACGCGCTGCGGGCGCTCGCCGAACGCACCGGCGACCCGCGGCACGCGCCGTGCGCGCTGCTGCGGTCCAAAGTGGCCGACGGCCACCTCGGCCGGAAATCCGGCCGGGGCTTTTACGAGTACGGGAAGGTGTTCTGAGTGAACGACGTCTCCACCACCGCAACCCCGGCGCGCACGCCGGAGGCCGTCACGCGGGAGATCCGCGAGTTCCTGGCCGGGCGCGTCAAGCAGGACGTCCCGGTCGACCAGGACCTCTTCCGCACCGGCCTGGTCTCGTCGATGTTCGCCATGGAGCTGGTCGTGTTCCTCGAGCAGACCTACGGCATCGCCATCGTCGGCCCGGACCTCAAGCTGGACAACTTCCGCACCGTCGAGGGCATGACCTCGCTCGTGGGACGTCTGCTCGATGAGTGACAACCCCCTGGAAGCGGCCGCCGCCGAGCTGACCGCGCGGGTCGGGGACCGGGCGGCGGCCTGGGACGTCGACGGGCTGCTGCCCGAGGACCTGTTGCGCGCGCTGGGCGCCCGAGGCCTGCTGTGCGCCGAAGTGCCCGCCGAATACGGCGGGCTCGGCGCAAGTAGCCTCCACAGTGGACGGTTCACCGCGCACGCCGGTTCGCTGTGCAGCTCCCTGCGCAGCGTGATGACGTCGCAGGGCATGGCGGCCTGGACCATCCAGCGCTTCGGCGACCGCGCCCAGCGGGCGGCCTACCTCGGCCGGCTCACCTCCGGCGACCTGGCCGCGGTGGCGTTCAGCGAACCCGCGGCGGGCAGCGACCTGTCGTCGGTGGCCACCACCGTCCGCGCCGACGGCGACGACGTCGTGGTCAACGGCGAGAAGGTCTGGATCACCGCGGCGGCGTACGCGGACCTGATCGTGGTCGTCGGCGAGCTCGACGGCCTCGGCACGGCGGTCGTGGTGCCCTCGACCGCCGAGGGCGTCACGATCGAGCGCGTCCCGCACCCCAGCGGGTGCCGCGCCGCCGGCCACTCGACCGTCCGGCTCCGCGACGTCCGGCTGCCGCGCTCGGCGGTCCTCGGCGGCGGCGGGGTCGAGCTGTCCATGCTCATCACGACCGCGCTCGCCTACGGCCGGATCTCGGTCGCGTGGGGCTGCGTCGGCATCCTGCGGGCCTGCCTGGCCGCGGCAGGCGCGCACGCGGCGAACCGGCACCAGGGCGGCGTCGCGCTGGCCGACCGCCAGCTCGTCGCCCGGCACCTGGCCGACCTGTACGCCGACGAGCAGGCCGCGACCCGCGTGTGCGAGCACGCCAGCCGCGCCTGGGACGGGCGCTCACCCGAAATGGTCGTCGCGACCGTGCTGGCCAAGTACGTCAGCTCGACGGCGGCGGCCCGCGGCTCGGGCGCGGCGGTGCAGGTGCTGGCGTCGGCCGCGGCCCAGGACGGCCACGTGGTCGCCCGGGCGCACCGCGACGCGAAGCTGATGGAACTCATCGAAGGCAGCAACGAGATCTGCCAGCTCATCCTGGCGGGGCACACCCGTGTCCTCGTGAATACCGGCGACTGAGGAGGATTCCGGTGGCAAGCACGACCATGGTCAAGTGCCTGGTGTGGGACCTCGACGAAACCCTGTGGAACGGCACGCTGCTCGAAGACGGCGCGGTCGAGGTCGCGGACGAGATCCGCCAGCTCGTGAAGACCCTCGACGCGCGCGGCATCCTGCAGTCGGTCGCGAGCAAGAACGACCACGAGCACGCCTGGGCGCGGCTGGAGGAACTGGGCCTCGCGGAGTACTTCGTGCTGCCGCAGATCGGCTGGCACGCGAAGTCGCAGTCGGTCAAGGCGATCGCCGACGAGCTGAAGTTCGCCCTCGAGACGATCGCCTTCGTCGACGACCGCGACAGCGAGCTGGCCGAGGTGACCTACCACCACCCGCAGGTGCGCACCTACCGCGCGGCGGACGTGCTGGAGCTGGCGAACCTGCCGGAGTTCAGCCCGGAGACGGTCACCGTCGACTCCCGCCGGCGGCGCCAGATGTACCAGGCGTCCTTCCGCCGCCAGGAGGCCCAGGCCGGGTTCGCCGGGCCGGACGAGGACTTCCTGCGCTCGCTGGACCTGCGGATGACGATCCTCCCCGCCACCGACACCGAGCTGTCCCGGGTGGAGGAGCTGACCCGGCGCACGAGCCAGATGAACGCCACCGGCATCCACTACTCCGACGAGAAGCTGCGCGCCCTGCTGGACGACCCGGCGCACCGCGTGCTGGTGGTCAGCATGCGCGACCGCTTCGGCCCGCACGGCGCGGTCGGGGTGATCCTGCTGGAGACGTTCGAGGAGTTCTGGCACCTGAAGCTGCTGGCGACGTCGTGCCGCGTGGTGTCGTTCGGCGCGGGCTCGATCATCCTGCGCTGGCTGGCCAACCAGGCGGCCGCCGCGGACGCGCACCTGGTCGCCGACTTCCGGGCGACCGACCGCAACCGGATGATGGAGATCGCCTACCGCTTCGCGGGTTTCGCCGACGACGCGTGCGCGTGCACGGCCGTGCTGCCCTCGGGCGAGGTCCCGGGCCTGCAGCGGCTGCACCTGGAGCCGGTGCCGCAGGAGGAGCCCACGACGGTGACCCTGGTGGCGCCCGACCTCGGCGAGCCGGTCGGGGTCCGCTGAGGAAGTCGCGAAGAAGGCCCGCTCCCGGTTCGGGGGCGGGCCTTGCTCGTGGGGTTTTCTCACCAGCGGCTGCGCTCGCGTCTTGAATGACTCATTCAGGTCTTCGGAGGTCCTGAATGAGTCATTCAAGACGTCACCACCCACTGCGATGCCGCCGATCGGTGCGACTGGGTCGCGAGGCAACGCGGGCGGGCGGTGCCGGGGCGCTTCAGCTCGCCTTGCGGATGAGCGTGATGCCGTCGGCCATCGGCAGCAGCGACATCTCCACGCGCGGGTCGTCGCGCACGAAGCGGTTGAACTCGCGGATGGCGACCGTGTCGGGGTCCTGCGCCGCGGGATCGGTGACGCGCCCGAAGAAGAGGGTGTTGTCGACCACGATGAGCCCGTCGGGGGCCAGCAGCCCGAGCGCGGCCTCGTAGTAGGCGGCGTACCCGACCTTGTCGGCGTCGATGAAGACCAGGTCGACCGTGCCCGGCCCGTACTCGTAGAAGAGGGCGTCGAGCACTTGCGTGGCGGGATCGATCCGCAGGTCGATCCGGTCTTCGACGCCGGCCCGCCGCCAGTAGGGCCGCCCGAACGCCGGCCACCGGTCGGTGACGTCGCAGGTGATGAGCAGCCCGGAGGCGGGCAGCGCCCGGGCCATGCAGAGGGAGCTGTAGCCGGTGAAGGTGCCGACCTCCACCACCAGGCGCGCCCGGGTGAGCTTGACCAGCAGCGCGAGCAGCCGGCCTTCTTCCGCGGACACCTGCATCGCCGCGCCCATGGGCAGCGAGGCCGTCTCGTCGCGCAGTTCGCGCAGGATCTCGTCCTCGGCTTGCGAATGCTCGCTCACGTAGCCGAGCACGTCGGAGGACGCCAGTAGTTGGGTCGCCATGGCGGAAGCCTAGGTTCGCCGGATCCTGGAAGTGTCTAGTTCACAGCCGCAGCAATCCCTGGTGCACGCGCTGGAGGAGGGCGAGTGGCGGCCGCCCTTCCCGGAGGTCCGCGACGTCCGCGACGAGCAGGCCGCTGTCGATGCCGCGCTGGACGAGGGTGCGGGTGGCGTCGAGCGATTGGCGGAGGTAGGCGGAGACCTCGGCGATCGAGGTGGGGATCTGGCACATCCGGCAGAGCGCGTTCAGGTCCGGATCGAGAGTCCCGGCGGCGCGGTGGCGGCCGGTGGCGAAGAGCATGACCTCTGGGGGCAGGACGTGGCGGGGTTGCGGGGGAGGGGGCGTGCTGCCGCGGACGTAGGGGCGGGGGCGGTCCCGGGTCGTGCGGGGGTCTTCGGGGCGGGTGCCGAGGGTCGCGGACCGGCGGCCACGGGTGCGGTCGTCGCCGGTGGGGTCGGCGGGCTTGCCGGGGCGTGGGTCGGCGGTGGGAGAGGCGTGCGTGCCGCGGCTTGGTTCGCTGGTGGTTTCGCGGCGGCCGGTTCGGTGCGTGTCGGTGCCGGGCTCGCGGTTGCCGGGGCGTGGGTCGGTGGTGGGGGAGGCGTGCGTGCCGCGGCTTGGTTCGCTGGTGGTTTCGCGGGGGCCGGTCCGGTGCGTGTCGGTGCCGGGCTCGCGGTCGGCGGTGCGTGGGTCGGTGGTGGGGGAGGCGTGCGTGCCGCGGCTTGCGTCGCCGGGGGTTTCGCGGGGGCCGGTCCGGTGCGTGTCGGTGCCGGGCTCGCGGTCGCCGGTGCGGTTCGGGCCACCGCCGTCGCCGGTTCGGCGTCGGCCCGCGCCGCGGGCGGCGGCGGTCTCGCCGCGACCGGTGTCGATGTCGCCGGTCCGGTTTGGACCACCGCCCTCGCCGGTTCGGCGCCTCCCTGTGCCGCGAGCGGTGGTGGGTTCACCGCGGTGAGAGGCGGCGGTCATGCGGGTCGCGTCGCCTGCGGCTTCGTGGGAGCCGGTGCCGGGCTCGCGGTCCTCGGTGCGGCTCGCACCCGGGGCCGAGTTGGGTTTGGGTGTGAATCCATGCGCTGCCCACACCTCGTAGTCGCCCCACCCGCCGAACGACAGGGCGGCTGATCCGAGCTTCGCGCGGCGGCGATCGTGGGAGTTTTTCATGTTCGCGGCCTCGAAACCGGTCGGACGGGGTGTCGGGTCACCTTCACCCACGGCACCGGCGGGGTGTCAAGTCACTTTGCCTTAATGTAGGGATTTCTGGGTCTTCGTGGGTAGTGCGTTGTCGGGAGGGGCCAACCGCAGACAAAACGAAGGTGCTGGACTTGTTAAACCAACATTGGGCGCCTTAGGCTGGAGAGCCACGTCACCCACCGGCACACCGCCGGCGGCGTGACGGCAAGGAGCCGCTGTGGGGCGGAGGGTGATAGTGGTGCCCGGACCAGGGAGTGCCGGATCGGCGTGGCCGGTCGCGCCTGTCCTGCCCACCGAAGGCTCCGCCGTCCCCGCGCCGGTGCTGACCGTTCCGTGGCTCGGGGAGCGGGACGACCGCTCGCGCCGCACCGCCGAAACGCCGCTGGTCGAACGGGAAGACGAGATCGCCGTGCTGCGCCGCGGGATTCGCGGGGTGCTGGCCGGGCGGTCCGGGCAGGTGACCGTCGTCGGGCCGCGCGGGGCGGGGCGCAGCGCGCTGCTCGCCGCCGCCGTGCGGGAAGCCAGGGTCGCCGGCGTGATCACCGCCTTCGCCTCCTGTTCGCCCGGGGAATCGGCCGTGCACCGCGGCGTCATCAACCGGCTGTTCGCCGACATCGCCGACGCCGACTGCCGGCTCGACGGCGGGCCGCGCTCCTGCGGCCGCGCCTCGGCCGAGCGGTCGATCCCGACCCTGTGCGGTGATTTCGTGGGCGTCGCCAGCCAGGGGCCGCTGCTGATCGCCGTCGACGACGCCCAGTGGGCCGACCCCGGTTCCAAAGCCTGGCTCGAAGCCATGGAACACCGGCTGCAGCAGGCACCGATGCTGCTGGTGCGGTCCGTGCTCGCCACCGGGGAGCACGCGGCCGTGCCCGGCGGGGACACCGTCGCCGTCCGGCTGCTCAGCGAAGACGGCCTGCGGCAGCTGGTCGCCGACCGCTTCCCCGGCAGCCTGCCCGACCCGCGCTTCACCACGGGCCTGCACGGCCTCACCGGCGGGCGGCCCGCGCTCGTCGCGCCGGTGCTCGAACGGCTCGCCGCCGCCGGGGGCGAGCCGGTGGCCGGGCACCTGCCCGCCGTCAGCGCGCACCTCGCCGACGTCCGCGCCGCCGAGCTGGCCGTGTCCATCGCCGCGCTGCCCGCCGACGCGCTGGCCCTGCTGCGCGCCATCGCGGTGTGCCGCGGGCTGCTCGACTTCGACCTCGTGACGAACCTGGCCGGCCCGCTCGCCGGCCGCGTCGGCGACGCGCTGCGCCAGCTGGTCGGGTTCGGCCTGGTGCGGGACGGCGCGCCGACGCGCATCGCCGACGGCACCACCGCCGACGCCGCCCTCGGCACGCTGAGCGCGGCCGGCCGCGGCGAGCTCGCGAACCGGTGCGTCGAACTGGCCTACCGCGCGGCGGTGCCGGACGATCAGCTCGCCGAGCTGCTCGCCCAGGTGCGCCCGGTCGGCGCGTCGTGGGCGGTCGCGACGCTGCGCCGGGCCGCGGAACGGCGCCGGGTGCTCGGGGACGACGCGGGCGCGGCCCGGTTGCTCGGCCGGGCGCTGCGCGAGCCGGTCAGCCCGGCCGAACGCCGGAAGCTGATGCTGGGCCTCGCGCTGGCCGAGGTCGCCGACGAACCGGAGCTGAGCGACCAGCGCCTGCAGCGCGTCCTGCTCGACACCGGCCCGGAGGTCTCCGGCGCGGTGCTGCTCGAGGCGGCCGACCACCTGCTCGCCCGCGGCGACACCCGCACCGCGCACCGGGTGATCGCCGCGACCTGCCGGCGCCGCAGCGGGTTCGAGGCGGGGACGTCCGCGCTGGCCGCGCTCGGCAGGCTGGCGCAGGAGGACTGCGCGGCCGGCCCGGTGGTCCCGGCGCCCGCCTTCGACGTGCCGCGCGCGGAACCCGGGGACACCGACCCGGTGCGCGCGGCGACGACCGCGGTCGAACTCGCCCGCCGCGGCCGGGAACCCGGCCGGGCGCGGGACCTCGCCCGGCTCGCGCTCGAACCGCGCGCGAACCTGCCGCACAGCCTGCGCCTGGGTGCCGCGTGGGTGCTGCTGTGCGCCGACGAGCTTTCCGAGGCGGTGCTCGGCCTCACCGACGTCCACCAGGACGCGGTCCGGGCCGGGGCCCGCGCGGTCGCGGCGAACGCGGTGCTGCTGCGGGCGCGCTGCGAACTGCGCCGCGGCAACCTCGGCCAGGCGCAGGCGGATCTCGAAGCCGCGGTGGCGCGGCTGCCCGAACGCGCCTGGCACCCGCGGGCGCTGCCCGGCCTGCGGGCCGTGCGCGCGGAAGCGGCACTGGCCGCGATGCGGCTCGACGAAGCCGAACGCGCGGTGGGCCCGGTGCTCCCGCCCGGTGCCGACGACGGGCTGGCCGCCGGGTACCTGCTGCTGCAACGCGGCCGCGTGCACCTGGCCAAGGGCGACGCGCGGGCCGCGCTCGAAGCGTTCCGCGCGGCCGGCCGCGGCACCACCGGACGGCGCGAAGGCAACCCCGTCGACCTGCCCTGGCGGACCGGCGCGGCGCTGGCACTCGCCCGCTCCGGCTCCGACGGCGCCGCCGAACTGGCGCGGGAAGCGTTGGCACGCGCGGAAACCTGGGGCGTGCCGGGCGCGCGCGGGGCCACGAGCCTGCGCCTGGCCGACGTCTTCACCGGCGGCGAGCGCCGGGCGCACCTGGAACGCGCGGTCCTGCTGCTGGAAGGGACCGCCCGGCGCGTCGACTTCCTCACCGCCGTCACCGAACTCGCCGCCGCGCGCCTCGACGACGGGGACGTCGCCGAGGCGACCGCCCTGATCGGGCGGGTGGCGACGCTGCGGCCGCAGCTGCTGCCGGCCGGGCTCGCGGAGAAGATCCGCGACGTCTCCGGCCGGCTGGCCCGCCGCGGGCCGGACGCCGCCGCGCGGCCCGCCGCCGGCCCCGCGGGCGCACTGTCCGAACAGGAGGCCCGGATCGCCGCGCTCGCCGCCGCGGGCCGGACCAACCCGGAGATCGCGCGGGCGCTGCAGCTGAGCAGCCGCTTGGTGGAGCTGCGCCTGACCCGGATCTACCGCAAGCTGACCGTGACCGGCCGGGGGCAGCTCGCCGAGCTGATGAGCCCCGGCTCCGCAGCGAGTTGATGGCCGGTGCTGCTGGAGCGAGACGCCGAACGAGCCGCGATCGCGACCGCGCTGAACGCGGCCGCGGGCGGGGACGGTTCCGTGCTGCTGGTCAGCGGCCCGGCCGGCAGCGGGAAGTCCGCGCTGCTGCGGGACACCACGGCGGCGGCGTTCGGCGCGGGCGCGCGGGTGCTGCGCGCGGACGCCACCCGGCTCGAAGAGGACTTCGCGTTCGGCATCGCCCAGCAGCTGTGCCGCCCGGTGCTCGTCGCGGCCGGCGAAGCCGAGCGGGACCGGTGGTTCCAGGGCGCGTCCGAGCAGATCCTGCGCGCCCTGACCGAAGAACGGCTCATCACCGACGGCCACGAGCACTACCTGCCCACCGAAGCCGTCCTCTATGGACTGCACACGGTCGTGCACGCGATGTCCCACGACGACCTGGTCGTGGTGATCGTCGACGACCTGCAGTGGGCCGACCAGGGATCGCTGCGCCTGCTGGGCTACCTCGCCAAGCGGCTGAGCGGGTCGCGGATCCTGCTCGCGCTGGCGCTGGCCGACGAGTGCGAGGCGCCGAAGTACCCGCTGGTGCACGAACTGGTGACCGCGGCCGCGCGGATCGTCGTGCCCGCACCGCTTTCGCGGTCCGCGGTCGCGTCGATGGCGGAGGTCGCGTTCGGCGAACGCGCCGAGGAACCCTTCACCGCGATGCTGCACGAGGTTTCCCGCGGCAACCCGGCCGACGTCGCGACCGTCCTCACCGGACTGGTCGCCGAAGGGCTGCGGCCGGTCGCCGCGCAGACCGCGGCCGCGGAAGCCGAAGCCGTGCGGCTGCTCGACCACCGCGTCCTGATGTCGCTGGGGTCGCAGCCGCCCGCGGTGCTCGCGCTGGCCCGCGCGGTCGCGGTGCTCGGCGACCTCGCCGAGCCCGGGCTCGCCGCCGACCTCGTCGGGCTCGACGACGTCGAGTACTCCGCCGCGGTGCAGCACCTGGAACGGCTGGGCCTGGCCGGCCGCGAGGACGGGCGGATCGGTTTCGTCACCACGAGCGTGCGGGACGGCATCGAGTCCGCGATCCCGGTCGAACTGCGCGAAGACCTCTACCGGCGCGCGGCGAGGCTGCTCTACGAGCACGGCCGCCCGGCCGAGCGGGTGGCCGAGACGCTGATGAAGGTCGGCATCGCCGAAGACCCCTGGGAAGTGCGGATCCTCAGCTCGGCCGCGGGCAGCGTGCTGGAGCGCGGGGCCGGCGAACTCGCGGCGCGCTACCTGCGCCGGGCCTTGCTGAACACCGCGCCCGACAGCGAAGAACGCGGCAGGCTGCTCGTCGAGCTCGCCGCCGCGGAACGGGGTTTCGACCTGGTCGCCGCCGCACGGCACCTGTCGCAGGCGTTGTCGCTGCTGCCGCCCGGGCCGCAGCAGGCGGAAGCGGCGCTGTGGATCCCGCCCGCGTTCGCCGCGGCGGCGCCGAACGTCGGCGCGGCCGTGCGCGCCGCCGTCGAACCCGTGCTGCGCGAAGGGGAACCGGCGGAGCTGGCGCTGCGGGCCGAAGCCCGGACCTGGTACCCGGGCATCGGGCAGCCCGGCCGGGGCGAGGCCGCGCTGGCCCGCCTCACCGAACTCGAGCTCACCGAGCGCCTGGACACCCCGGCCGGCCGGGAGCTCGCCGTGGTGCTGCTGCACTCCGCGGTGCTGTCCGGCAGCGTGCCGGTCGACGACGTCGAGACCGTCCTCAAGCGACTGGTCAGCGAAGAGCCGCTCGACCCGCGGCACGCCTACACGTCCTTGCCGCTGCTGGTGTCCACCGCGGTCCTCGCCGACGGCGCCGCCGTGCTCGAGCCCGCGCTGACCGCGGCCGCGCAGGCGGCGCAGGAGCACTGGCCGGACACCGCGCCGCTGATCGCCGCCGAGCTCGCGGAAGTCAAGCTGGCGCAAGGGGAGCTGGCCAAGGCGCGGCGGATCGCGCTGGGCGTCCTGGAGGGCACCGACCACGAAGCCTGGCCGGACGCGCTCGCCCGGTCGGTCACCACCCTCGCCCAGATCGCTTTGGAGACGCAGGATCCCGAGCTCGGCGAACGCCTGCTGGGCACGCCGATGGACGGCACCGACCACCGCGTGTTCGCCGCGCGGCGGCTGACCCGCGGGATGATCGACCTGGTCCGCGGCGACCCGGCGACGGCGCTGGGACGGTTCCTCGACTGCGGGCGGCGCCTGGAACGCGAAGGCTGGGTCACCACTCCCCAGTACCCGTGGCGGATCTGGGCGGCGCTGGTGCGCCAGCGGCTCGGCGACCTCGCCGCGGCCCAGGCGCACGCGGCCGAAGAGGACCAGTTCGCGCAAGCCTGGGGCACCCCGCTGAGCGTCGGGCGTTCCCTGCGCCTGCAGGGGATGCTGACCGGCGGCGCGGACGGCATCGCGCTGCTGCAGGAGGCGGCGGGCATCCTGCGCGAGTCGGAGAACGTCGTCGAGCGCGCCCGCACCGCCGTCGTACTGGGTGCCCGGCTGCTCGACGCCGGCCTGCCCGACGCCGAAGAACTGCTGGCGGAGGGCCGGGAACTGGTCAAGGCGATCGGCGCGTCCTGGTTGGACGGCACCGGCGAAACCGAGCTGAACGGCCCCGTGCTGCGGTTTTCCGGCGACAGCCTGGGAAACCTCACCAAAACCGAAGCCGCGGTCGCGCGGCTCGTCGTCCAGGGCTGGACGAACCAGCGGATCGCCGACTCCCTCGGCGTCACCCGGCGCGCGGTGGAGAAGAACCTCACCGGCACCTACCGCAAGCTCGAGGTCAGCGGCCGCGCCGAGCTCATCGAGCGGCTCGGCGCGCTCGACCAGGAGAGCTGATTCCCCTTGCCGCACCCCGAACCCCGCACTCCGCGTGCGGGGTTCGGTACGCGGGTGCGGTGCGGGGTGCGGGGGTACGGACCCCCGGATCGCCGGATTTCCCAGGTCAGGAGCCAAAAGGGCAGCGCGGTTGCCCGCCTGTGCCCGGGTTCGGTACCGCACCGCACCGCACGGCGGTCCGTACCTCCGTACCCCCACCGCCCCCGCACCACAGTGTTAAGACCGGGTGTCCGGATTGTGTTGCCCGGGATAATCAAGCGTGCATAACATGATCTGCATCACCCCGGAGACACGGCTCACCCAGTGACTCGCAGCCGTCGGCCTTCTCGCCCCCGGGGCTTCAGCTTCCAGCCGGAGAAAGGAATGCCTTCATGAGTGCGGACGTTGCGGATCTGGCTGTGGGTGCCGAAGTGGCCGTGGTCGTGGACCGGGCCGCCCGGACCGCCCCCCGCAAGCCCGCGCTGCGGGCGATCACCCCCGAGATGTGCATGGTGAACCTCGACCACCGGTTGCGGATCGTGTCGGCCAGCATGGAGTTCTTCCGCGTCTTCGAGCGCAGCTCGGACGCGGTGACCGGCACCGGTCTCTGCGACCTGCTGCACCCCAGCGTGCGGAGCAAGGTCGAGAACCAGCTGCGGCTGCTGGCCCGCGGTGAGCGCAGCCGGTTCGTCGAGCGGATCCTGGTGATGCGCGAGAACGGCACGACGCTTTCGGGCGAGTTCATCGGCTCGACGGTGCACGGCGTCGGCGACCGGCTCGACAGCCTGACGGTCGTGTTCCGGCCGGACAAGAACGAGCGCGGCAACCAGGTGGCCTGCAGCAAGAAGAAGATCCTGTCCGAGATCGACGCCCGCATCCTCGAAGGCGTCGCCTCCGGGGTCTCCACGATCCAGCTCGCGGCCAACCTCTACATGAGCCGCGGCGGCGTGGAGTACCACGTGACGACGCTGCTGCGGAAGATGAAGGTGAAGAACCGGCCGGCGCTGATCTCGAAGGCCTACTCCATGGGCATCTTCGGGGTCGGGTCGTGGCCTCCCCGCGCGCTGCCGGACTTCGTGCGGTGACGGGGCCGTGGCCGCGATGGGTGCGACGAAGCTCCCGGACGAACTGACCCACCGGGCATTGGCGATGCTGCGCGCGGTCGCGGCCGGCCGCGCGGAAATCGCGTGCAGCTGCGAGCCCGACCTCTACATCGACGGGCTGGTGTGCTGCGACCAGTACACCGCCCACGAGCTCGCGCACCGCGGCCTGCTGGCCCCGGCGCGGCCGGGCCGGGTGGGGCAGCGGGTGCGGGCCCGGCTGACGCGAGCGGGAGCCGCGGCGCTCGGGACGGTGGGCGAAGCGGCGTGACGTGCGGAAACAGCTTGGCGGGCCGGGTGACCTTCGGAGAACCGGAGGGCGACCCGGCCCGCTTTGTCGGGTTCGCCGACGGGGCCGTTGATATGGCTTTGTGTTGGTTTTCTGCCACGCGGTGTGGTCGACGTTCTTCCTGGCCACAGCGCAAAGATCAGGTGCTTCCGAAGATAACGGTTGAACTTCCGGTGAAGTTGGGTCTTGCAAACGCAGATGAACACAGGCAATATCAACCAAATCAACGAGGACCCCGGCGGAGGTGTGCTGAAGTGTTCGTGACCCTGACGGCGAACCCGAGTGTGGACCGGACGATCGAGGTCGACCGGCTCATCCGGGGCGAGCTGCACCGGGCTACGGGTGCGCGTGTCCAGCCGGGAGGCAAGGGCATCAACGTCGCACGCGCGCTCGTGCGCAACGGGCTCAAGGCCCGTGCGGTCGTCCCGGCCGGCGGCGCCGACGGCGACCACCTGATCAGCCTGCTGCACGACTACAACATCGACGTGGTCCGGGTACCGACCGCGGAACCCGTGCGCAGCAACATCAGCGTGGTCGAACCGGACGCGACCGTCACCAAGGTGAACGAGAGCGGACCGCACCTTTCCGGTGCGGAACTGGAAACCCTGTGCGACACCCTGATGTCCCACGTGGCCGACGCGGAATGGGTGGTGGCGGCGGGAAGCCTGCCACCCGGTGCCGGTGAAGACTTCTACGCCGACCTGATCGCGCGCCTGGCCACCACCGGCGCCAAGGTCGTCGTGGACACCAGCGGCCCGGCGTTCCGGACGTCGGTCAAGGCCGGGCCGGCGCTGGTCAAGCCGAACCTCGACGAGCTCGAGGAAGCGGTCGGCAGGCAGCTGGACACCGTGCGGGACGTCGTCGACGCCGCACAGGAACTCCGCGCGCTCGGCGCGGGCACGGTTCTCGCCAGCCTCGGCAGCAAGGGTGCCGTGCTGGTGGAGGAAGCGGGGGTCTGGTGCGCCAACGCATCGGCCGAACCGCGCAGCTCGGTCGGTGCCGGCGACGCGATGCTCGCCGGTTTCCTGGCGGCAGGGGGGAGTGGCCCGCAGGCGCTGGCCACAGCCGTCGCCTGGGGAGCGGCAGCAGTGTCGCTGCCCGGAAGCACGATGCCGGGTCCCGAAGACGTGGGGGCGCGTCGAGTGCGGGTGGACCCGCGTCCGGAGTGGGACGAGAAGGTGCGCGAGTAGCGCGCCGGCCCGGACCGCTCACCGCCATCCCCGGATGGCGATCCCTCCCCAACCCCTTTCCCAGAAAAGGAAGCCAACGATGACTACCACTGCGGAGCGCGAAGAGGAAGCCACTCCGTCGAGGGCGGAACGCGCGCGGGTCGGCATCCAGCGGTTCGGCGGGCACCTCGCCGGCATGGTCATGCCGAACATCGGCGCGTTCATCGCCTGGGGCCTGATCACCGCGCTGTTCATCCCGAGCGGGTGGACGCCGAACGCGCACATCGCCGAGCTCGTCGACCCGATGATCAACTTCCTGCTGCCGGTGCTGATCGGCTACACCGGCGGCCGGATGGTCCACGGCCAGCGCGGTGCGGTCGTCGGCGCGGTCGCGACGGTCGGCATCGCGGTCGGCGCGTCGATCCCGATGTTCCTCGGCGCGATGATCGTGGGCCCGCTGGGCGGCTTCCTGATCAAGCTGTGGGACGAGAAGGTCGGCAGCAAGACCGCGCCGGGCTTCAAGATGCTGGTCGACAACTTCAGCGCCGGCATCATCGGCGGCGCGATGGCGGTGCTGGGCATGCTGGGCATCGGCCCGGTCGTGCAGGGCATCACCAAGGCGCTCGGCAACGGTGTGCAGGGCCTGATCGACGCGCACCTGCTGCCCCTGGTCTCGATCATCGTCGAGCCGGCCAAGGTCCTCTTCCTCAACAACGCGATCAACCACGGCGTGCTGAGCCCGCTGGGCGTGGCGGACGCGCTGAAGGACGGCAAGGCGATCGAGTTCCTGATCGAGCCGAACCCCGGCCCCGGCCTCGGCATCCTGCTGGCGCTGACCTTCTTCGGCGCCCGCAGCGCGCGGGCCACCGCCCCGGGCGCGATCGTCATCCAGTTCCTCGGCGGCATCCACGAGATCTACTTCCCGTACATCCTGGCGACCCCGCGGCTGATCCTGGCCGCGATCGCCGGTGGCGCGGCCGGTGTCGCGACGTTCAGCATCTTCAACGCCGGCCTGACCGCCACGCCGTCGCCGGGCAGCATCATCGCGGTCCTCGCGGTGACGCCGAAGGGCGGCTACGTGGGCGTGATCGCCGGTGTCGTGATCGCGGCGGCCGTGTCGTTCATCGTCGCGGCGGTGCTGCTGAAGTTCGGGCGGGACGCCCGCAAGGAAGAACGCGCCGCGGCGATCGCCGCCGGTGGCTCGGTGGCGTGACGATCACCGTCGATCGAAGGAAGGAACCACGAGGATGAGCAGCATCGAAGGCAAGGAAGTCAAGAAGGTCATCATCGCCTGCGACGCCGGCATGGGCAGCAGCGTGATGGTCGCCTCCCAGCTGGCCAAGCGGCTGAAGCCGTACTCGGTCAAGGTCGAGCACACCCCGGTCAACGAGATCCCGGCGGACGCGCAGGTCGTGCTGTGCCAGTCCACTTTGGTCAACCGGGCGCGCAAGGCCGGTACCGGCGCGGTGATCCTGGGCTTCCAGAGCTTCCTCGGCGACCCGGTCTTCGACCGCGTCGAGCAGGCGATCCGGGACGGCGGTTCCCTTGCCGACTGACGCCACCATCCTCGGGCCCGAGTCCGTGCTCATCGGCTGCACCGCCCCCGACCAGGCGGACGCGATCACCCAGGTCGGGAACAAGCTCCTCGAACTGGGGGCGGTGGAGCCGGGGTACCTCGACGCGATGCACGCGCGCGAGAAGTCGGTGTCGACCTACCTCGGCGAGGGCGTCGCGATCCCGCACGGCACCGACGAATCCCGCAAGTTCGTCAAGCGCACCGCGCTGGCGATCCTCCAGTTCCCCGCCGGGGTGGACTGGGACGGCAACGACGTCCGGCTCTGCGTCGGCATCGCGGCCAAGGGTTCGGAGCAGGTCGGGATCCTGTCCTCGCTGGCCCGGATCCTGATGGACTCCGAACAGGTCAAGCAGCTGCGCGAGGCACCGGACGCCGAAACGATCCTGCGACTGTTGAACGAAGTGGACGAGGAGTTTTCCCGATGAAGGTGGCACGTTTCTACGCGCCCGGTGACCTGCGGGTCGAAGACGCGGACGAGCCGAAGCCCGGCCCGGACGAGATCAAGATCCGCGTGCACAACACGTCGACCTGCGGGACCGACCTGAAGATCTTCCGGCACGGGCACCACCACATCGACCCGCCGCGCGTGATCGGCCACGAGATCGCCGGCGAGGTCGTGGAAACCGGCGCGAACACGGCGGGCTGGGCGGCGGGCGACCGCGTGCAGGTCATCGCCGCCATCCCGTGCGGCGAGTGCAAGCAGTGCCGCAAGGGGCTGCAGCAGGTCTGCCCGAACCAGCTGTCGATGGGCTACCACTTCGACGGCGGGTTCGCCGAGTACATGATCGTGCCGAAGCAGGTCCTCAAGGTCGACGGCGTCAACCGGATCCCCGACGGCGTCAGCTACGCCGAGGCCTCGGTCGCCGAGCCGCTCGCGTGTGTCCTCAATGGACAGAACTTCGCGCAGGTCGGCGAGGGCGACGTCGTCGTGGTCGTCGGCGCCGGCCCGATCGGCTGCCTGCACGTGCGGCTGGCCCGTGCCAAGGGCGCGGCCGCGGTCTACCTGGTCGAGCTCAACCGCAACCGGCTGGATCTGGCGGCCGACCTCGTCAAGCCGGACGCCGCGATCTGCGGCAGCGAGGTCGACGTCGTCGAGAAGGTCCTCGAGCTCACCGGCGGCGACGGCGCCGACGTGGTCATCACGGCCGCGGCGGCGGGCAAGGCCCAGGAGGACGCGCTGAAGATGACCGCGCGCCGCGGCCGGATCAGCTTCTTCGGCGGCCTGCCGAAGGACAACCCGATCATCGCGTGCGACTCGAACCTGGTGCACTACCGGGAGCTGACCATCTACGGCGCCAACGGGTCCAGCCCGGACCACAACCGCCAGGCGCTCGAGCTGATCTCCTCGGGCAAGGTCCCGGTCGACGACCTGATCACCCACCACCTGCCGCTGTCGGACGTGCTGAAGGCGATCGACATCGTCAGCAGCGGCGAGGCGATCAAGGTGACGATCGAGCCGGGCACCGTTTCCGCGTAAGCGGTGCGTGCGGACCCTGAGGAGGCGACCAACGGTGGTTGACGAACTGCGCGGCAACCCGGCGAGCCCGGGCGCGGCCGCCGGCCCGGTGGTGCGGCTGACGCCGCCCCCGGTGCTGCCGGAGCACTGGGACGCCCCGGCGGCTCCCGAAGCGGAGCTGGCGGCGGCGACCGAAGCGCTCGACGCGGCGGTGGCGGACCTGGAGAAGCGCGCGGCTTCGGTGTCGGGCGAGTCGAAGTCCATCATGGACACCCAGATCATGATGGCGCAGGACCCGTCGCTGCGGACCGGCATCGCCGACGGGGTGGCCGGCGGCCGTCCCGCGGCCTGGGCCATCCGCGACGCGTTCGGCAAGCACGTGGCCGCGCTGGAGGCCATCGGCGGCTACCTCGGCGAGCGGGCGGCGGACCTGATCGACATCCGCGACCGGGCCATCGCCGCCGCGCTGGGCCTGGCCCAGCCGGGCATCCCGGCGGTGGACGGCGCGTTCGTCCTGGTGGGCCAGGACATCGCGCCGGCCGACACGGTGCTGCTCGACCCGGCGAAGGTGCTCGGCATCGTCACCGAGAAGGGCGGCCCGACCAGCCACACGGCGATCGTCGCCCGCGCACTGGGGATCCCCGCGGTGGTCGGCTGCGCCGGCGCCGCGGGCCTGGCGGACGGGCAGCGGATCGCGGTCGACGGCACCCGCGGCACGGTCGCCGTCGACCCGGACGACGACTACGTCCACCGGATCGAAGCGGAAGCGGCGTCGCTGAAGGAAAAGCTCGCCGCGCACAGCGGTCCCGGCGCCACGGCGGACGGTCACCCGGTCAAGCTGCTGCTCAACGTCGGCAGCGCCGGCGGGGCGGCCTCCGACGCCGCGGCCGACGCCGAAGGGGTCGGGCTGTTCCGCACCGAGTTCCTGTTCCTGGACCGCACGGAAGCCCCGACGGTCGAGGAGCAGCGGGCGGCGTACGGCGAAGTGCTGCGCGGGTTTTCCGGCCGCCAGGTCGTCATCCGCACGCTCGACGCCGGCGCCGACAAGTACATCCCGTTCGCCAACACCGAGGACGAGCCGAACCCGGCCCTGGGTGTACGCGGCTACCGCGTCGGCGTCCGGAACCCGGGCCTGCTCGCCGCGCAGCTGAAGGCGATCAGCCTGGCGGCGGCCGACCACGACGCGGACGTGCGGGTGATGGCGCCGATGATCGCCACCCCGGCGGAGGCGGCGGCGTTCCGGGAACTGGCGCGGGAGCACGGGATCGGCAAGGTCGGCGTGATGATCGAGGTGCCGGCCGCGGCCATCCGGGCGCGGGACATCCTGGCGGAGGTCGACTTCGTCAGCATCGGCACCAACGACCTCTCGCAGTACACCTACGCCGCCGACCGCATGCTCGGCGAGCTGGGCGAGCTGCTGGACCCGTGGCAGCCGGCGCTGCTGGCCCTGGTGGCCAACGTCGCCGCGGCGGCGCAGGAAGCGGGCAAGCCCGCCGGCATCTGCGGCGAGGCGGCGAGCGACCCGGGCCTGGCGCCGGTGTTCGCGGGGCTGGGCATCACGAGCCTGTCGATGTCGGTGTCCGCGGTCCCGGCGGTGCGGGCCGCGTTGAAGGACTACACGGTGGAGCAGTGCCGGATCCTGGCCGGTGAAGTGCTGGGGGCGCCGGACGTGCCGTCGGCGCGGAAGGTCGTCGAAGAGTTCTCGGCCCGGTCGGTCGACTAGCTTTTCCGGTCGCCGAGTCGGCCACTCCGGTCGGCATGGTGGCCGTTCCGGGCGCCGTGACGTCCATCGGGGCGCACCCGGCCACGACCGGAAAGCCCACCTGACCGACCGGAACGGCCACCACAACGTAGATCCAGCAGGATCACGGAAGACCAGCGTTCACGAGATGGGGAAATCCTGATGTCCAGTAGGAAAGTGGTGATCGGCTCGCCCGTCGGGCTGCACGCGCGGCCGGCGAAGCTGCTCGTGGAGCTGGCCGGGCGCCTGCCGGTGCCGGTGAAGATCGGCCGCGACGAGAACCAGCTGGTCGACGCGGCCAGCATCCTCGCGCTGATGGCCCTCGGCGTCCGCGGCGGCGAAGAGGTGCTGGTGACGGCGGAAGGCGAAGGTGCCGAGGACGCGGTGACGCAGGTCGCCGAGCTGCTGGCCCGCGACCTCGATTCGGCGGAACAGGCACCCGCCTGACGCCCCTGTGCGGCCGGGGAGCTTCGTGGACTCACCCGGCCCGCGCCGGCGGGCGCCCGGTGACCCCCAGGCCGGGCCCCGCCGGCCCCTTGCTTCCGGCGGGTCGTCTGCCCCACTGTGCGGGCGGCCCGCCGGAGCCCCACGAACCGAACCGCCCACCTCCCCGGTGGGCGGTTCTTCCGTCTCCCGGCTCGCACTTTCACGTGAAAGTGATCCGGAGGTCCGCCCTCCGTGTCGCTTTCACGTGAAAGCGACGCGTCAGCGGACGCCGTAGAAGTCGCGGACGCGGGTGGCGATGGTGTCCTGGTCCGCTTCGGACAGTCCCGTGTGCGTGGGCAGACACAGGCCGGCGGACGCGAACTTCGCCGCGTTGAGGTCCGTCCACGTGGGACTGAGGTACATCGGCTGGCGGCTCATCGGCGGGAAGAACACCCGCGTCTCGATGCCCGCCGCGGCCAGGTGGGCCTTCAGCTCGTCGCGGTCCTCGGCCAGGAGGTCGTACATCCACAGCACGTCGCGGCCCGGCATCCGCGTGATGCCCGGGATGTCCAGACGCTCGTCATAGCGCTTCTCGATCTGCGACCGCAGCTCCAGGATCTCGTCCAGCCGCTCGACCTGCGCCAGCGCGACGGCCGCCTGCAGGTTCGTCATCCGGAAGTTGTACGCCAGGTTCTTGTGCACGAAGTCGTGCGCCTTGCCGGTCGCGAAGCCGCGCAGGTGCGCCATCTGGGCGGCCAGGCGCGGGTCGCCGGTCAGGCAGATCCCGCCCTCGCCCGCCGTCACGATCTTGTTGGCGTACAGCGAAAAGCACGCGATGTCGCCGACCGGGCGGACGCCGTGCGCCTCCGCGGAGTCCTCGACCACCCGCAGGTTGTACTCGAACGCCAGCTCCATCACGGCGTCCATGTCGCACCGCCGTCCGTGCACGTGGACCGGCATGATCGCCTTGGTGCGCGGCGTGATCGCCGCCTCGGCGAGTGCCGGGTCGATCGTGAGGTCGTCGCGGCAGTCCACGAACACCGGCGTCGCGCCGGTGTAGGTGACCGCCCACGCCGAAGCCACGAAGGTGAACTCGGGCACCAGCACCTCGTCGCCCGGGCCGACGCCCAGCGCGCGCAGGGCCAGCGTCAGCGCCGCCGTTCCCGACGAGCACGCGACGCCGTGCGCGACGCCGTTCCATTCGGCGAAAGCCGCCTCGAACCGCGTCACGAACGGTCCCTGCGCGGAGATCCAGCCCGTGCCGACCGCTTCGGTGACGTAGTCGCTCTCCCGCCCGGTCAGGTACGGCTGGGACACGGGGTAGGCAAAGGCCATCGGTTCCTCGCTCGGCTCGGGGATGGGAGGAAAGCGCCAGAATGGGGCCGCCCGCGACTGGAAAACACCAGTGATCGCCGCGGAACACCGGGATTCTCCAATGTTTTCCCGAGTCGGCGGGGCGTCCAATGGGAGCCGATCAGCGGCAGTCTCGGGAAGCCGTGGGCGCAGCCGGCCGGTGGACGTGGGAGAACCATGACGAAACGAGCATTGATCACGGGCATCACGGGGCAGGACGGCTCCTACCTCGCCGAGTACCTGCTGGGCCTGGGGTACCAGGTGTGGGGCCTGGTGCGCGGCCAGGCCAATCCGCGCAAGCTGCGCGTCAGCAAGCTCGCCACGGAGCTCAGCTTCGTCAACGGCGACCTGCTGGACCAGGCGAGCCTGGTCGCGGCGGTGGACCTGGTGCAGCCGGACGAGGTGTACAACCTCGGCGCGATCTCCTTCGTCCCGATGTCGTGGCAGCAGGCCGAGCTCACTTCCGATGTCAACGGCATGGGCGCGCTGCGGGTGCTCGAAGCGATCCGGATGGTCTGCGGGCTCGACAAGTCGCGGCCCACCACCGGCGGCGGGATCCGCTTCTACCAGGCTTCGTCGTCGGAGATGTTCGGCAAGGCCGCGGAAACCCCGCAGAACGAGCGGACGATCCTGCACCCGCGCAGCCCGTACGGCGTCGCGAAGGCCTACGGCCACTACATCACCCGCAACTACCGCGAGTCGTACGGGATGTTCGGCGTCTCGGGCATCCTGTTCAACCACGAGTCGCCGCGGCGCGGGATGGAGTTCGTCACCCGCAAGATCTCCAGCGCGGTCGCGCGGATCAAGCTGGGGGTGCAGGACGAGCTGCGGCTGGGCAACCTCGACGCGGTCCGCGACTGGGGCTTCGCCGGCGACTACGTCCGCGCGATGCACCTGATGCTGCAGCAGGACGAGCCCGTCGACTACGTCATCGGCACCGGCCGGATGCACACCGTCCGCGAGGCCGCCGAGATCGCGTTCGCCTCCGTCGGGCTCGACTGGCGCGACCACGTCGTGATCGACCCGAGCCTGGTGCGCCCGGCCGAGGTCGAGGTGCTCTGCGCCGACGCGACGCGGGCCCGCACCGAACTCGGCTGGAAGCCGGTCGTGACGTTCGAAGAACTGATGCGGATGATGGTCGAGTCCGACCTGAACCAGACCAGCCGCGAGCTGGACCTCGGTGAGGCGCTGACCGCCGCCGTCTGGTAACCGCTTTCTCCCGCGAGGGAAACCAAGACATTCGCGCCCCGGGCGGCCACACCGCCGGGCGCCGGGTTGCCGGAGCAGCAGCCGTCACCGGGGCGCACCGCTCGCCGTCGTGTCGGGATGGGTTGCTGATTCATGGACAACGAACAGAAGCTGCGGAGCTACCTCAAGCGGGCGAGCGCGGACCTCGTGCGCACCCAGCGGAAGCTGGCGGAGCTGGAGAGCCGCGCGGCCGAGCCGATCGCGATCGTCGGGCTGGGCTGCCGCTACCCCGGCGGCGTCGCCGGACCGGAGGACTTCTGGGAGCTGCTGAGCACCGGCCGCGACGGCGTCACCGGGCTGCCCACCGACCGCGGCTGGGACCTCGGCGCGCTCGCCGCGGACGGCGGCGAGGCGGCGATGTCCGGCGGCTTCCTGCTCGACGCGGCCGAGTTCGACGCGGGCTTCTTCGGCATCTCGCCGCGCGAGGCGGCCGAAATGGACCCGCAGCAGCGGATCCTGCTCGAGACCGCGTGGGAGGCGATCGAACGCGCGGGCATCGTGCCGTCCGCGTTGAAGGGCACCCGCACGGGCGTGTTCGTCGGCGCGATGGCGCAGGAGTACCTGACCGGCGCGGCGGGCCCGTCCGAGGGCTTCCTGCTGACCGGCAACACGAACAGCGTGCTGTCCGGCCGGCTCGCCTACGTCCTCGGGCTGGTCGGCCCGGCGGTCACGGTGGACACCGCCTGCTCGTCGTCGCTGGTCGCGCTCCACCTGGCCGCGCAGTCGCTGCGGTCCGGCGAGTCGGAGCTGGCGCTGGCCGGTGGCGTCACGGTGATGTCCGCGCCGACGACGTTCGTCGAGTTCAGCCGCCAGGGCGGGCTGTCCCCGGACGGCCGCTGCCGCTCGTTCGCCGACTCCGCGGCCGGCACCGGCTGGGCCGAGGGCGCGGGCGTGCTGGTGCTGGAGCGGCTGTCCGATGCCCAGCGGCACGGGCACCCCGTCATCGCCGTGCTCCGCGGCAGCGCGGTCAACCAGGACGGCGCCACCAACGGCCTCACCGCCCCGAACGGCCCGTCGCAGCAGCGCGTGATCCGGGAGGCGCTGAAGGCGTCCGGGCTCGCGCCCGCGCAGGTCGACGTCGTCGAGGCGCACGGCACCGGCACCACGCTCGGCGACCCGGTCGAGGCGCAGGCCCTGCTGGCGACCTACGGGCAGGACCGCGACCGCGCGCTGCTGCTCGGTTCGGTCAAGTCGAACTTCGGGCACACCCAGGCGGCGGCCGGTGTCGCCGGGGTGATCAAGGTCGTGCTCGCGATGCGCCACGGCGTCGTCCCGCCGACGCTGCACGTCGACGCGCCGTCGTCCCATGTGGACTGGACGGGCGGGAGCGTCGAGCTGGCGACCGCGGCGACGCCGTGGCCGGAGACCGGCGAACCGCGCCGGGCCGGCGTTTCTTCGTTCGGGCTGAGCGGGACGAACGCGCACGTGCTCGTCGAGCAGGCGCCGCCCGTCGAGGAACGGGCGCGGGAAAACGTCGCGCGGCCGATGCCGATCCTGGTTTCGGGCAAGTCCGAGGCGGCCGTGCGGGCGCAGGCCGCGAGGCTGGCCGACGTGCTGGAGCGGGGGACCCCGCTCGCCGATGTGGCTTTCTCCGCCGCCACCGCGCGGACCGCCTTCGACGTCCGGTCCACTGTGGTCGGTGCCGACCCCGCCGCGGTCGTCGCCGCCTTGCGTGATCTGACCGGCCTCGCCTCGCCGCGGCCGAAGGGCAAGACCGCCTTCCTGTTCACCGGCCAGGGTTCCCAGCACCTGGGGATGGGGCAGGCGCTGCACCGCGCGTACCCGGTGTTCGCGGCCGCCTTCGACGAGGTCCTCGACCGGCTCGAGCCCGGGCTGCGGGACGTCGTCTGGGGTACTGACACCGACCGCCTCGCCGACACCGCACAGGCCCAGCCGGCGATCTTCGCCGTCGAGGTCGCGCTGTTCCGGCTCCTGGAGTCGTGGGGGATCCGGCCGGACGTCCTGGCCGGACATTCCGCCGGGGAGATCGCCGCCGCCCACTGCGCCGGGGTGCTCTCCCTCGACGACGCCTGCGCGCTGGTGTCGGCCCGCGCCCGCCTGATGGGCGCGCTGCCCGCCGGGGGCGCGATGGTCGCCGTGCGCGCGTCCGAAGAGGACGTCCGGGCGGCGCTGGTGGACGGTGCCGACATCGCGGCCGTCAACGGGCCGTCGTCGGTGGTGGTGTCCGGTGTGGAGGACGCCGTCCTGGCCGTCGCCGCGCGCTTCGAGCGCACGACCCGGCTGCGCGCGTCCCACGCGTTCCATTCGCACCTGATGGACCCGATGCTGCCCGCGTTCCGCGAGGTCGTCTCGGGATTGACCTTCGCCGAGCCGTCGGTGCCGCTGGTCACCGCGGGCGAGGTCACCGACCCGGAGTTCTGGGTGCGGCACGTCCGCGACACCGTCCGCTTCGGCGACGTCCTCGCCCGGCTCGCGGAGTCGGGTGTGCGGCGGTTCGCCGAGGTGGGGCCGGAAGCCGCGCTGACGCCACTGGTCGACGTGCCCGGCGCGCTCGCCGTGCCGGTGCTGCGCAGGGACCGCGACGAGATCACGGCGGCCGCCGAGGCGCTCGGCCGGCTGCACGGCGACGGCGTCGCGGTGGACTGGACCGCGTACTTCGCCGGGATCGGCAGCCGAGTCGACCTGCCCACGTACGCCTTCCAGCGGCAGCGGTTCTGGCCGCGCGACACCGGCCGCGCCCGCGGTGACCTGCGCTCGGCCGGGCTGCGCAGCGTCGACCACCCGCTGCTGGGCACGGCGGTCGAGGTCGCCGACGCGAGCGGCCTGCTGCTCACCGGCCGCCTCGACGCGGGCACGCACACGTGGCTCGCCGACCACCGCGTCGGCGGCGCCGTCGTCGTGCCTGGCGCCGCGCTGCTGGAACTGGCCGTGCGCGCCGGCGCCGAGACCGGCTGCCCGGACGTCGAAGACCTGACGCTGACCCGCCCGCTGGTGCTCGGCGCCGCGGGGGAGCGGGTCGTCGTGCAGGTGTGGGTCGGCGCGCCCGACGAGCGCGGCCGCCGCCCGGTCGCCGTCCACTCGCGACCCGACGGCGAAGTCAGCTGGACCTCGCATGCGGTCGGCAGGCTGGCCGAGCGGATCGAGACCTCGGCGGACGTCCCCGCCGCCTGGCCGCCGGCGGACGCCACCGCCGTCGACCTCACCGGCTTCTACGACGAACGCGAGTACGGCCCGGCGTTCCAAGGACTGCGCGCGGCCTGGCAGCACGGTGACGACGTCTTCGCCGAGGTCGCGCTGCCCGACGACGTCGAGGCCGAGACGTTCGACCTGCACCCCGCGCTGTTCGACGCGGCCCTGCACGCCGCCGCGTTCTTCGCGGGCCCGGGTGGCGTGCCGTTCTCGTGGCAGGACGTCGCCGTGCGCGCGGTCGGCGCGACCGCACTGCGGGTCGCGCTGCGCAAGACCGGCGACGACACCCTGGCGCTTTCGCTGACCACGCCCGAAGGCGACGCCGTCGCGACTGTCGGCGCCCTCACCGTGCGCCCGATCGCGGCCGAGGTCCCGGTGACCGGGGGCGGCGTGTACCGGGTGGACTGTACCGAACCGGTCACCGGCGTCACCGAGGCCGACGCCGACGTCGTCACACTGTCCATTCCGGACGGGACCCCGCCCGAGGCCGCCCGCGCGCTCGCGGGGGAGACCCTGGAGCTGCTGCGGGAACGGCTGGCGGAGGACGCTCGCCGGCTGGCGCTGGTCGTCCCGGCCGAGCTGCCCGCCGCCGCCGTGCGAGGCCTGGTCCTGGCCGCGCAGCAGGAACACCCGGGCCGGTTCTTCCTGGTCGAGTCCACTGAGGACGTGTCCGCGGAGGTGCTGGAGACGGCGTTGTCGACCGGCGAGCCCCGGCTCCTGGTCCGCGACGGGCGCGTCCTCGCGCCGCGGCTGGTGCGCACGACGACCGGCGAGGCGCACGAGTGGAACCCGGACGGGACCGTCCTGATCACCGGCGGCACCGGCGAGCTGGGCCGTGCGCTGGCCGCGCACCTGGTGCGCGAACACGGCGTCCGGCACCTGCTGCTGGTCAGCCGGAGCGGCGCCGCACCCGGCGGCCTGGTCACCGAGCTGGCCGGGCTCGGCGCCGACGTCACGGTCGCCGCGTGCGACGCGAGCGACCGCGACGCGCTCGCCGCGCTGCTGGCCGGGATCCCGGCCGCGCACCCGCTCACCGCCGTCGTGCACGCCGCCGGCGTCCTCGACGACGGACTCCTGGACAGCCTCGACGAAGACCGGCTCGCGAAGGTCCTCGCGCCGAAGGCCGACGCCGCCTGGAACCTGCACGAGCTGACCCGCGACCTCGAACTCGGCGCGTTCGTGCTGTTCTCCTCGCTGGCCGGCACGCTCGGCGCGGCCGGGCAGGCCAACTACGCCGCGGCCAACGCGTTCCTCGACGCGCTCGCCCAGCTGCGCCGGGACGCGGGGCTGCCCGCGGTGTCGCTGGCGTGGGGCCCGTGGGGCGGTGATGGCATGGCGGGCGGCGCCGGCGGCCGGTTCGCCCGCCTGGGCATCCCGGCGCTGACCGAAGCCGAGGGCCTCGCCCTGTTCGACGCCGCGCTGACGACCGGCGAACCCGCCGTCGTGCCGGTTCGCTTCGACCTGCCGGTGCTCGCCGCGCAGCCGGAACCGCCTGCGGTGCTGCGCTCGCTGGTCGGCACCCGCCGTGCGGTCCGGACCGCCGGCGGCGCCGGGCGGCTGGCGCACCAGTTGTCCACTTTGGACGACGCCGGGCGCGTCGCGCGGGTGACCGACCTGGTGCGCCGCGAAGTCGCCGCCGTGCTCGGGCACGCGGGCGCGGGAGCGGTCGACCCCGCGCGGTCGTTCGCCGAACTGGGCTTCGATTCGCTGACCGCGGTCGAGCTGCGCAACCGGCTCGACGCGGCGACCGGCCTGCGGCTGTCCGCCACGACGGCGTTCGACTACCCGACCCCGGCCGCGCTCGCCGGCCACCTGCGCGACCGGCTGCTCGGTGCCGAGGCCGGTCCGGCCGTCACCCGGACCGCCGTCGCCGCGGACGACCCGATCGTCATCGTCGGCATGAGCTGCCGGTTCCCCGGCGGCATCGCGTCGCCGGAGGACCTCTGGGCGGCGGTGGCCGAGGGGCGCGACACGACGTCGCCGTTCCCGGTCAACCGCGGCTGGGACCTCGGCGCGCTGTACCACCCGGACCCCGACCACGCGGGCACGTCCTACACCCGCGAAGGCGGTTTCCTGCACGACGCGGGCGAATTCGACGCCGGGTTCTTCGGCATGAGCCCGCGCGAAGCCGAGGCGACGGACCCGCAGCAGCGCCTGCTGCTGGAGGCGTCCTGGACGGCGATCGAGCGCGCCGGCATCGACCCGCGAACCCTGCGCGGCAGCGCGACCGGCGTGTTTGCCGGCGTGATGTACAACGACTACGGCCTGGTGCTGGCCGGCGGCGACTTCGAAGGCTTCCAGGGCAGCGGGACGGCGTCGAGCGTCGTGTCCGGCCGGGTCGCCTACGCCCTCGGCCTCGAAGGGCCCGCGGTCACCGTGGACACGGCGTGCTCGTCGTCGCTGGTCGCGCTGCACTGGGCGGCGCACGCGCTGCGGTCGGGGGAGTGCTCGCTCGCCCTGGCCGGCGGTGTCACGGTGATGTCCACGCCGAACTCGTTCATCGAGTTTTCGCGGCAGCGCGGGCTTTCGCCGGACGGCCGCTGCCGGTCCTATGTGGACGAGGCCGACGGGGTCGGCTGGTCCGAAGGGGTCGGCGTGCTGGTGCTGGAACGGCTGTCGGACGCGCGCCGGCACGGGCACCGGGTGCTCGCCGTCGTGCGCGGTTCGGCGGTGAACTCCGACGGCGCGTCCAACGGCCTGACCGCGCCGAACGGCCCCTCGCAGCAGCGGGTCATCCGGTCGGCGCTGGCCGTCTCCGGTTTGTCTGCTTCGGACGTCGACGTCGTCGAAGGGCACGGCACCGGAACGACGCTGGGCGATCCGATCGAAGCGCAAGCGCTGCTGGCGACCTACGGTCAGGACCGCTCGACGCCGCTGCTGCTGGGCTCGGTGAAGTCGAACATCGGGCACACCCAGGCGGCGGCCGGGGTTGCCGGGATCATCAAGATGGTCCTGGCGATGGAGCACGGGACGGTGCCGGGTTCACCGCACGCGGGCACGCCGTCGTCCCATGTGGACTGGACGGCCGGGGCGGTGTCACTGGCCTCCTCGTCGACGCCGTGGCCCGCTGTGGACCGGCCGCGGCGCGCGGGCGTTTCGTCGTTCGGCATCAGCGGGACCAACGCGCACGTGGTGCTGGAAGCGGCTCCGGCGGTTTCGCCTTCGCCCGCCTCGACTTTCGAGGACGCTCCGCTGCTGCTCTCGGCCCGGACCGCCGACGGGCTGCGGGCCCAGGCCGCGAACCTCGCCCGGCTCGACGTCCCACGCGGCGACCTGGCTTGGTCGCTGGCGACGACGCGGACGGCGTTCGAGCACCGGGCGGTCGTGCTCGGCCCGGACGTTCCGCTGGCGCTTTCGTCGTTGGCTGCCGGTGCACCGGCCCCGGGCGTGGTGAGCGGCGTGGTTACCGATGGCGGCCTCGCCTTCGTGTTCCCTGGTCAGGGTGCCCAGCGGCTCGGGATGGGCCGCTCGCTGGCTTCGCGGTTCCCCGTGTTCGCTTCGGTGTTCGCCGACGTGCTCGACCGGTGCGATCCGGGCCTGCGTGACGTCGTGTGGGGTGACGATCCGGCGGCGCTGGAGCGGACCGGGAACGCGCAGCCGGCGCTGTTCGCGTTCGGCGTGGCGGCGTTCCGGCTGCTGGAGTCGTGGGGCATGCGCCCGGACGTCGTCGCCGGGCATTCGGTCGGCGAGATCGCGGCGGCGCACGTCTCCGGGGTGCTGTCCCTGGAGGACGCGTGTGCGCTGGTGTCGGCTCGTGCGCGCCTGATGGAGGCGTTGCCGTCCGGTGGGGCGATGGTCGCGGTCCGGGCGTCCGAAGAGGACGTTCGAGCGGCCCTTGTGGACGGTGTCGACCTGGCGGCCGTGAACGGGCCGGAGTCGGTGGTGCTGTCTGGTGTCGAGGACGCGGTGCTGGCGGTCGCGGCCCGCTTCGGAAAGACGACGCGGCTTTCGGTGTCGCACGCGTTCCACTCGCACCTGATGGACCCGATGCTGGACGAGTTCCGCGCGGTGGTCTCCACTTTGACGTTCTCGGCGCCGACGTTGTCGTTCGTTTCCGGTGGTGACGTGTGTTCGCCGGAGTACTGGGTCGAGCACGTGCGGGCGACGGTCCGGTTCACGGAGACGGTCGCGGACGTGGCGTCGACGTACCTGGAGCTGGGGCCGGACGGGACGCTTTCGGCGTTGCTGGACCGTCCCGGGACGGTGCCGCTGCTGCGCAAGGACCGCCCCGAGGCGGAGTCGGCGGCGGCGGCTTTGGCGACCCTGCACACGCGCGGGTGTGAGGTGGACTGGCGCGCGTACCTGGGCGGCGGGCGGACGGTGGACCTGCCGACGTACCCGTTCCAGCGCGAGCACTACTGGGCGGCGGCGGTTCCGCGGACTCCTGAGCAGGCCGAGGGCCCGCTGTGGGAGGCGATCGGCCGGGGTGACGCGGCGGAGCTGGCGGGGTTGCTGGACTTGGGGGAGGAGCAGCGGTCGTCGTTGGAGACCCTGCTTCCGGCGCTGACCGGCTGGCGTGACCGGCGGGCGGCCGAGGAGACGGCGAAGTCTTGGCGGTACCGGGCGGAGTGGACTTCGTTCCGGACCGCGGAGGCGCCGGTGCTGGGTGGCCGGTGGCTGCTGGTGACGTCGGGGGCGGGGGAGGGAGCGGAGGTCGAGGCCGCGCTGGTGGCGCATGGTGCGACGGTGGTTCGGATCGCGACCGCCGACCTCCCGGCGGCTGCTGACCTCGCTGCCGGGAAGACCCTGGGGGGCGCGGTTGCCGGTGGTGCGGCGTCGAGCACCGAGCCTGTGGCCAGCGATCTCGCTGCCGGGGCGACCCCGGGCGGCGGGGTTGCGGGTGGTGTGGCGGTGGCGTCGAGCACCGAGCCGGTGTCCGGCGACTTGGCCGCAGCCGATCTCGCTGCGGGCGAGGCGCGGGGTGGCGCGGCCGCCGCTGACCTCGTGACCGGCGACCTCGCTGCCGCGGAGACCCCGGGCGGCGCGGTTTCCGGTGGTGCGGCGTCGAACACCGACTCCGCAACCACCGACCGCACCACCCTCGCCGCCGCCCTGACCGCTGCCGGACCGGCCGACGGCGTCATCCACCTCCCCGCCGCCGGGGACCGTGGCCTCGCGGACCTCCTCACCCTCGTCCAAGCCCTCACCGACACCGACCTCGAAGCCCGCCTCTGGTGCCTCACCACCGGCGCCGTCGCGACCCCCGGTGACCACGCCCCCGGCCCCGCCGCCGCCCGCATCTGGGGCTTCGGCCGCACCGTCGCCCTCGAACAACCCGCGCTCTGGGGCGGCCTGATCGACCTGCCCACCACCCTCGACCTCCCCGCCAGCCGCCGCCTGGCCGCGGTCCTCACCAGCGGGGAAGACCAGATCGCTCTGAGGCCCCAAGGCGCCTTCGGCCGCCGGATCGTGCGCTACCGGCCCGCCGACACCCCCGGCCGCTTCCGGGCCCGCGGCACCGTCCTGATCACCGGCGGCACCGGCGCCCTCGGCGCGTCCGTCGCCCGCTGGCTCGCGAACGCCGGAGCCGAACACCTCGTCCTCGTCAGCCGCCGGGGGGCGACCGCGGAGGGTGCCGCCGAACTCGAAGCGGAACTCACCGCGACCGGCGCCCGCGTCACCATCGCCCAAGCCGACATCGCGGACAAAGACGCCGTCGAAGCCCTGCTCAAGCACCACCCGGACCTCACCGGCGTCGTGCACACCGCCGGCCTCGCGCAGGCCATGGACCCCGTCCACACCACGGACTTCGCCGAATTCACCCGCGTGATGGCCGCCAAGACCCACGGCGCCAAGCACCTCGACGCCCTCCTCGCCGGCCACGACCTCGACTTCTTCGTGCTCTTCGGGTCCGTCGCGGGCGTCTGGGGCAGCGGGGGCCAGGCCGCCTACGCCGCCGGGAACGCCTACCTCGACGCCCTCGCCGAGGCACGGCGGGA
Source organism: Amycolatopsis eburnea (assembly GCF_003937945.1). Taxonomy (GTDB): domain Bacteria; phylum Actinomycetota; class Actinomycetes; order Mycobacteriales; family Pseudonocardiaceae; genus Amycolatopsis; species Amycolatopsis eburnea. The sequence continues at coordinate 188,018 of NZ_RSEC01000046.1, read as the reverse complement.
CGCCGGGCGGCGGGCGACGTCCATCGCCTGGGGGGCCTGGGCCGAAGAGGGGATGGCCACCGACGAGCACGTCGCCGGGCAGCTGAGCCGCCGCGGGCTCGGGTTCCTGCCGGCCGGAAGCGCCCTTGCCGAACTCGAACGCGCCCTCGTCCGCGACGACACCGCCGTCGTCGTCGCCGACATCGACTGGGACACCTTCCTGCCCGTCTTCACCGCCACCCGCGCCACCCGGCTCTTCGACGCCTTCGCCGAGGCCCAGCCCGCCGCCGTGACCGCCGCGGTCAGCGCCTTCGCCGCCCGCTTCGCCGGGATGTCGGAGGACGAACGCGATCGCGCGCTGCTCGACCTGGTCCGCACCGAGGCCGCCGCCGTGCTCGGGCACGTCACCGCGGACGCCGTCGCCGAAGAACGCGCTTTCCGGGACCTCGGCTTCGACTCGCTCACCGCCGTCGAGTTCCGCCGCCGGCTCGCCGACGCCACCGGCCTGGCCCTGCCCGCCACCCTCGTCTTCGACCACCCGACGCCGCTCGGCCTGGTCGCGTTCCTGCGCACCGAGATCGACGGCTCGGACACCGCCGGCGCCGTCGCCGCCGCGACCGGGGCCACCGACGAGCCGATCGCCATCGTCGGCATGGGCTGCCGCTTCCCCGGCGGCGTCACCACGCCGGAGGAGCTCTGGGCGCTGGTCACCGGCGGTGTCGACGCGATTTCGGCGTTCCCGGGCGACCGCGGCTGGGACGCCGCCGGCCTGTTCGACCCCGATCCCGAACGCGGCGGCAAGACCTACTCGACGCTGGGCGGGTTCCTCGAGAACGCCGCCGAGTTCGACGCCGGGTTCTTCGGCATCTCGCCGCGCGAGGCGCTGTCGATGGACCCGCAGCAGCGCCTGCTGCTCGAAGTGTCCTGGGAGGCCTTCGAACGCGCGGGTGTCGACCCGGCGGCCGTGCGGGGGAGCCGGACCGGCGTGTTCGTCGGCTCCAGCTTCCAGGACTACGGCGTCGCGACCGGCGACGGCACCGAAGGCCACCTCGTCACCGGCACCATCCCGAGTGTCCTTTCCGGACGGTTGTCGTACCTGTTCGGCTTCGAAGGCCCGTCGGTCACCGTCGACACGGCGTGCTCGTCGTCGCTGGTCGCGCTGCACCTGGCGTGCCAGTCACTGCGCTCCGGCGAGTCCGAGCTCGCCATCGCGGGCGGTGTCACGGTGATGGCGTCGCCCGATCCGTTCGTCGCGTTCAGCCGCCAGCGCGCGCTCGCCTTCGACGGCCGCTGCAAGGCGTTCTCCGACGAAGGCGACGGCATGTCGCTGGCCGAAGGCGCCGGGATGCTCGTGCTGGAACGGCTTTCCGAGGCCCGGCGCCTCGGCCACCCGGTCCTCGCAGTCGTGCGCGGTACGGCGGTCAACTCCGACGGCGCGTCCAACGGCCTCACCGCGCCCAACGGCCCGTCGCAGCAGCGCGTCATCCGCCAGGCGCTGGCCAACGCCGGGCTCGAACCGTCCGAAGTGGACGCGCTCGACGCGCACGGCACCGGGACCGCGCTCGGCGACCCCATCGAAGTCCAGGCACTGCAGGCCACCTACGGCCGCGAGCGCGACCGGCCGTTGCTGATCGGCTCGGTGAAGTCCAACATCGGGCACACCCAGTCCGCCGCCGGCGTCGCCAGCCTGATCAAGATGGTGCACGCCATGCGCCACGGCGTGCTGCCGCGCACCCTGCACGTCGCCAAGCCGTCCACGAAGATCGACTGGACGGCCGGTGCGATCGAGCTCCTCGCCGAGGAGACGGCCTGGCCGGAGACCGGGCACCCGCGCCGCGCCGGCGTTTCGTCGTTCGGCATCAGCGGCACCAACGCCCACGCGATCGTCGAGGCCGCGCCCGCGGTCGAGGAAGTCCCGCCGCCGGAGCGGACCGGGCCGGTCGTGTGGCCGCTGTCGGCGAAGAGCGCGGCCGCGCTGAAGGCCCAGGCGGCGCGGCTGCTGGACTTCCTCGGCGACGAGCGCCCGGTCGACGTCGGCTGGACGCTCGCGCACCACCGCTCGGTGTTCGAGCAGCGGGCCGTCGTCGTCGGCGAGGACGTCGCCGACCTGCGGCGCGGGCTGGCCGCGCTCGCCGGGAACACCGCCGACCCCGCGCTCGTGCAGGGCGCGGCCAAGCGGTCCGGCGCGCCGGTGTTCGTCTTCCCCGGCCAGGACTCGCAGTGGCCGGGCATGGCGCGCGAACTCCTGACCACGTCGCCGGTGTTCGCCGCGCGGATGGCCGAGTGCGCCGCCGCGCTCGACCCCTTCGTCGACTGGAAGCTGGCGGACGTCCTGCACGACGACGCGGCGACCGGCGTCGACGTCGTCCAGCCGGTGTTGTGGGCCGTGCTCGTGTCGCTGGCCGAGCTGTGGCGCGCGCACGGGGTCGAGCCGGTCGCGGTGCTCGGGCACTCGCAAGGGGAAATCGCCGCGGCGTGCGTCGCGGGTGCACTGTCCCTTGAGGACGGCGCGCGGGTGGTCGCGCTGCGCTCGAAGCTCATCGCCGAGCGGCTGTCCGGGCACGGCGCGATGCTGTCGGTCGTCGCGGGCGGCGACGAAGTGCGGGCGCTGATCGGCGACCTGGCCGACCGGATCGCCGTCGCCGCGGTGAACGGGCCGCGCTCGGTCACCGTCTCCGGCGAGCCCGCCGCGCTGGCGGAGTTCGAGGTCCGGCTGGCCAAGGCCGGGCTGATGCGCTGGCGGCTCGACGGCGTCGACTTCGCCGCGCACTCGCCGCAGGTCGACGGGATCGCCGCCGAGCTGGCGGAGCTGCTGGCACCGGTTTCCCCGCGGGACACCGGTGCCCGGTTCTACTCGACGGTGACCGGCGGGCTCGTCGAGCCGGCCGAGCTGACCGGTGACTACTGGTGCCGGAACCTGCGCGGCACGGTCGAGTTCGCCGCGGCGCTGGCGGCCGCGGTCGCCGACGGGCACACCGTGTTCGTCGAGTCGAGCCCGCACCCGGTGTTCGGCATGGCGATCGGCGAGCTGGCCGAGGCGGCGGGCGTCCCGGTCACGGCGCTGGGCACGCTGCGCCGTGACGACGGGGGTGTGGAGCGGTTCCTGAAGTCGCTCGCGGAGGCGCACACCCGGGGCGTGGCGGTCGGCTGGGGCGACACGCTCACCGGCGGACGGCGGATCGACCTGCCGACGTACGCGTTCCAGCACGAGCACTACTGGGCCATCGACGAAACCGGGGCTTCCGCGGCCCCGGCCGACGACGAGCTGTGGCAGGCCATCGGCCGCGACGACCGGGCCGGGCTCGCGAACCTGCTGGAGCTGGACGACCGGCAGCGCACCGCGTTGGACGACCTGCTGCCCGCGCTGTCGGCGTGGCACGCCCGGCGCGATGACGAGTCCACTGTGGACTCCTGGCGGTACCGGATCGCGTGGCGCCCGGTCCGCCCGGCCGGCACGACGCTGTCCGGCACGTGGCTGGTGCTCGGCACCGGCGAGCCGGGCGAGGAGGAGATCGCGGAGGTCCTGCGCTCCCACGGCGCCCAGGTGCGCCCGGTGGTGCTCGGCGCGGACCAGAGCAGCCGCGAGGACTTGGCCGCCGCGCTCGGCGACGCGGACGGCGTGTCCGGCATCGTCTCGCTGCTGGCGGCCGACCACGCGCCGACGGAGCACCCGGGCCTCGACCGCGGGCTCCTGCGCACGCTCTCCCTGGTGCAGGCCCACGCGGATGCCGCGGCACCGCCGCGCGTGTGGGCACTCACCCGCGGCGCCGTCTCCACCGGGCCGGACGACCCCGTCCGCGACCCCGCCCAAGCCCAGGTCCACGGCCTCGGCTGGGCCGCCGCCCTCGAACACCCGGCGCACTGGGCCGGGCTCGTCGACCTCCCCGAGACCCTCGACGCGGCCGCCGCCCGGCGGCTGGTCGCCGTGCTCGCCGGGGCGGGGGACGAGGACCAGCTCGCCGTCCGGTCCGGGGGCGTCTTCGCACGCCGCCTGGTGCCGGCGCCGGTCACGAGCGCCCCCAAGCGGGCTTGGCGCGCGCACGGCACCGCCGTCATCACCGGCGGCACCGGCACCCTCGGCCCGCACCTGGCCCGCTGGCTCGCGGCCGAAGGCGCCGACCACATCGTCCTCACCGGCCGCCGCGGGCCGGACGCGCCCCACGCCCGTGCCCTGGTGGCCGAACTCGGCACGTCGGCCGAGGTGGTCTCGCTCGACGTCACCGACCGGGACGCCGTCGCCGGGCTGATCACGCGGCTCAAGGGCGAGGGACGGCGGATCACCACCGTCGTGCACACCGCCGCCCACATCGCGCTCGCCCCGCTCGCCGGCACCGACGCGACCGCGTTCGCCGAGGTCCTCGACGCCAAGGTCACCGGCGCGGCGAACCTCGACGCCGTCCTCGACGAGCTGCTCGACGAAGGCGAGCTCGAGCACTTCGTCCTGTACTCCTCGACCGCGGGCCTGTGGGGCAGCGGCGACCACGGCGCCTACTCCGCCGCCAACGCCCACCTCGTCGCCCTCGCCGAGCAGCGACGCGCCCGCGGTGTTCCGGCCACCACCGTCGCCTGGGGCATCTGGGCCGACGACCGCGAACTCGGCCGCGTCGACCCGGGCCGGATCCTGCGCAGCGGCCTGCGGTTCATGGAACCGCGCCTCGCGCTCGCCGGGCTGAAGCGCGCCCTGGCCGACGACGAAACGGCGCTGCTCATCGCCGATCTCGACTGGGACCGCTACCACCCGGTGTTCACGTCGGTGCGGCCCAGCCCGCTGTTCTCCGAGCTGCCGTCCGTCCGGAAGCTCGCCGAGGCGGCCGACGACACCGCGGACGCCTCGGCGTTCGCGGGCCGGGTCCGGGCGCTGCCCGCGCCCGCGGGCCGCCGGCTCGTCGTCGACCTCGTGCGCTCCGAGGCGGCCGCCGTGCTCGGGCACTCCGGTGGCGACGCCGTCGAGGCCGACCGCGCGTTCCGCGAGCTGGGCTTCGACTCGCTCACCGCGGTCGACCTGCGCAACCGCCTGGAAGTCGTGACCGGGCTCAGCCTGCCGAGCACCGTCGTGTTCGACTACCCGAACGCCGACACCCTCGCCGGATTCATTCTGTCCACATTGGACGGCACGGTGGCCGGCGAGACCGTCGTCGCGGCCACCGCCGTCGACGAGCCGATCGCCATCGTCGGCATGAGCTGCCGGTTCCCCGGCGGGGTCACGTCGCCGGAAGCGTTGTGGGACCTGGTCATCGGCGGCGGCGACGCGATCTCGTCGTTCCCGCCCGACCGCGGCTGGGACGCCGCCGGGCTGTTCGACGCCGACCCGGACCGCAGCGGCAAGACGTACTCGACGCTCGGCGGGTTCCTCGACGGCGTCGCGGACTTCGACGCCGGGTTCTTCGGGATCTCCCCGCGGGAAGCCCTGTCGATGGACCCGCAGCAGCGCCTGCTGCTGGAAGTGGCCTGGGAGACCTTCGAACGCGCGGGCGTCGACCCGGCCTCGGCGCGCGGGAGCCGGACCGGCGTGTTCGTCGGCGCCAGCTACCAGGACTACGCCTCGACCGTGCTCAACGCGGCCGAGGGTTCCGAGGGGCACATGATCACCGGCGCGGTGTCGAGTGTCCTTTCCGGACGGATCGCCTACCTGTTCGGGCTGGAGGGCCCGGCGGTCACGCTCGACACGGCGTGCTCGTCGTCGCTGGTCGCGCTGCACCTGGCGTGCCAGTCGCTGCGCTCGGGCGAGTCGGAGCTGGCACTCGCCGGTGGCGTCACGGTGATGGCGACCCCGGCGCCGTGGATCGGGTTCAGCCGCCAGCGCGCGATGGCGCCCGACGGCCGCTGCAAGGCCTACTCCGACGACGCCGACGGCATGAGCCTCGCCGAAGGCGTCGGGCTCGTCCTGGTCGAGCGGCTCTCCGACGCCCAGCGCAACGGCCACGAGATCCTCGCGGTCGTCCGCGGCTCGGCGATGAACTCCGACGGCGCGTCCAACGGCATGACCGCGCCGAACGGCCCGTCGCAGCAACGCGTGATCCGCGCCGCGCTCGCCGTGTCCGGGCTGTCCTCTTCGGACATCGACGCCGTCGAGGGGCACGGCACCGGCACGCCGCTCGGGGACCCGATCGAGGTCCAGGCGCTGCAGGCCACCTACGGCCGCGGCCGCGACCGCGACCGGCCGCTGCTGCTCGGCTCGGTCAAGTCGAACCTCGGCCACACGCAGATGGCGTCCGGTATCGCCGGGGTGCTCAAGCTCGTCATGGCCATGCGCCACGGCGTGCTGCCGAAAACCCTGCACGCCGCCACGCCGTCGTCGCACATCGACTGGTCGGGCGGCGCGATCCGGCTGCTCGGCGAAGCCACCGAGTGGCCGGAGACCGGCGCGCCCCGGCGGGCCGCGGTGTCGTCGTTCGGCCTGAGCGGGACGAACGTCCACACGGTACTGGAGCAGGCCCCCGAGCCGGCCGAGGCGCCCGAGCCGAGGGCACTGGGCACCGTGCCCGTGGTGGTGTCGGCCCGGACGCCGGAAGCCCTGCGCGCGCAAGCCGCCCGCCTGCGCGACCGGCCCGGCGAACCGGCCGACCTCGCCTTCACCCTGGCCACCGCCCGCGCCGCCCTGAGCCACCGCGCGGTCATCCTGGCCGCCACGCCCGAGGATGTCCAAACCGGACTCGCCGCGATCGCCGAAGCCGAACCCGCCGCGCACGTCCTGCGCGGCACCTCGACCAGCCGTCCCACGACGGCGTTCCTGTTCAGCGGGCAGGGCAGCCAGCGTCCGGGTGCGGGCCGGGAGCTGGCCGAGCGGTTCCCGGTGTTCGCCGAGGCGCTGGACGAAGTCCTCGCGCACCTCGAAGTGGATCGGGACGTGCTCTTCGCGGAACCGGGTACGCCGGAAGCCGCGCTGCTGAACGAAACCCGCTACGCCCAGCCCGCGCTGTTCGCGATCGAGGTCGCGCTGTTCCGGCTCCTGGAGTCCTGGGACGTGCGGCCCGACCACGTCGCCGGGCACTCCGTCGGCGAGATCGCCGCCGCGCACGTCGCCGGGGTGCTGTCCCTGGCGGACGCGGCCGCGCTGGTGGAGGCCCGCGGCCGGCTCATGCAGGCCCTCCCGGCCGGCGGCGCGATGGTCGCGATCCGCGCCACCGAGGCCGACGTCCGCGCGCAGCTGCCGGACGGCGTCGACGTCGCCGCGGTCAACGGCCCGGAGTCCATTGTGGTCTCCGGGCCCGAGGACGCCGTGCTCGCGTTCGCCAATCAGTTTGAGAAGACCAAGCGGCTGACCGTGTCGCACGCGTTCCACTCCGCGCTGATGGACCCGATGCTGGACGAGTTCCGCGGCGCCATCGCCGGGCTCACCTTCTCGGCGCCGGAGCTGTCGTTCGTATCCACCGTCGACGGCGCCGACCTCGCCGACGGCCCGGACTACTGGGTGCGCCACGCCCGCGAAGCCGTCCGGTTCGCCGACGCGCTCACGACCCTCGACGAAGCCGGTGTCACCGCCTACGTCGAACTCGGCCCGGACGCGGTGCTGTCCGCGATGTCCGGGGCGAAGCCGATGCTGCGCGAGGACCGGCCGGAGCAGGAGACCGTCGCCGCGGTGCTCGGCGACCTGCACGTCCGCGGCCACCGGCCGGACTGGGCCGCGTACTTCGCCGGGACCGGCGCGCGCCGGATCGATCTGCCCACGTACGCGTTCCAGCGGTCCCGCTACTGGCCGGAGCCCGCACCCGCCGCTCCAGAAGCCGACACCGGCTTCTGGACCGCGTTGGCCGCTGCGGACGTCGAAGAGCTGTCGGCCACTTTGGCCGTCGACCGGGACGCGCTGGGGACCGTTCTGCCCGCGCTCACCGCGTGGCGCCACCGCGTGCGCGAAGAGTCCGAAGTGGACGAGTGGCGCTACCGCGTCGTCTGGCGTCCGGTCCGGACCGAGCCCGCCGCGCCGAGCCGTGTGCTCGTCGTGGCCGAGTCCACGCCGTGGGCCGACTCGGTCGCCGAAGCGATCGGCGGCACCCGCGTCGAACCGGATGACGACCTGGCCGGCGCGGGCGAATTCGACCACGTGCTGTCGCTGCTGACCGACCCCGCCGAGTCCCTGCTCCTCGCGCGGCGACTCGGGGGCGAGGTCCCGCTGTGGTGGGCCACCCGCGGCGCCGTCAGCACCGGCCCCGCCGACGCCGCGCCCGACCCGCGCGCGGCGGCGCTCTGGGGCCTCGGCCGCGTGCTGGGCCTCGAGCAGCCGCAACGCTGGGGCGGGCTCGTCGACCTGCCCGAAGTCCTCGACGCCCGCGCGGTCGGCCGCCTCTTCGCCGTCCTGCGCGGAATCGGCGACGAAGACCAGGTCGCCATCCGGCCCACGGGAGTCTTCGCCCGGCGGCTCGCCACCGCGCCGGCCGCGCGTATAACGGACTACACCCCGCGGGGCACGGTGCTGATCACCGGCGGCACCGGCGGACTCGGCGCGGAGGTCGCGCGACGGCTCGCCGACGCGGGTGCCGAGCGCCTCGTCCTGCTCAGCCGCCGGGGTATGGCCGCTCCGGGCGCGGCCGAGCTGGCCGAGGAGCTGAACGCGACCGTCGAGGCCTGCGACGTCACCGACCGCGCCGCGCTGGCCCGGGTCATCGCAGCGATCCCGGACCTGACCGCCGTGGTGCACACGGCGGGCGTGGTCGACGACGGCACCACGGATTCCCTGACCGCGGAGCAGTTCGAGCGCGTCTTCGCGGCGAAGTGCGTCGGCGCCGAACACCTCGACGAGCTGACCGCGGATCTGGACCTCGACGCGTTCGTGCTGTTCTCTTCGACCGCGGGCACGTTCGGCGCGGCCGGGCAGGGCAACTACGCGGCCGCCAACGCCCACCTCGACGCCCTCGCCGCTCGCCGGCGGGCCGCCGGGCGGGTCGCGACGTCGATCGCGTGGGGCCCGTGGGCGGGTGCCGGGATGCTCAGCGGTGACGCCGGCGTGCAGGACCGCGTCGGCCGCGGCGGGCTCGCGCTGCTGCCGCCGGACCGGGCCGTGGCCGCGCTGCGGCGGGCGATCGGCGCCGGGGACACCGAAATCCTGGTCGCGGACATCGACTTCGCGCGGTTCGTGCCGGCGTTCACGATCGGACGGCCGCTCCCGCTCCTGGCCGACCTGCCCGCGGCGAAGGCCGTGCTCAGCGAAGCCCGGGAAGCGGGGGAGCGCGGCGACCTGCGCGGCACCCTCGCCGGGCTGCCGCCCGCGGACCGCGAGAAGCACCTGCTGGGCCTGCTGCGCACGCAGGTCGCGCTGGTGCTCGGCCACGACGGCGCCGGGGCGGTCGCGCCGGACGCCGCGTTCGCCGACCTCGGGTTCGACTCGCTCACCGCGGTCGAGCTGCGCAACGGCATCGGCGCGGCGACCGGCCTGGCGCTGCCGTCGTCGCTGGTGTTCGACCACCCGACCCCGCGCGCGCTCACGACGTTCCTCCTCGGCGAACTGGTCGGCACCGACACCCCGGTGACCACGCCGGTCACGACCCGCGCCACCGTGGACGACCCGGTCGTGATCGTCGGCATCGGCTGCCGCTTCCCCGGCGGTGTCACGTCGCCCCGCACGTTCTGGCAGCTCCTCGAAGAGGGCGGCGACGTGATCGGGCCGTTCCCGGCCGACCGCGGCTGGGACCTCGCCGAGCTCGGCGACGGCCACGGCGGGTTCCTGCCCGACGCGGCCGGGTTCGACGCGGGCTTCTTCGGCATCTCGCCGCGGGAGGCACTGGCGATGGACCCGCAGCAGCGGCTGCTGCTGGAGACGTCGTGGGAGTCCCTGGAGCACGCCGGCATCGACCCGGCGAGCCTGCGCGGCACCGCCACCGGCGTCTTCGTCGGCACCAACGGCCAGGACTACACCGGGCTGCTGCTCAACTCCGGCGCCGACGTCGCCGGGCACCTGGCCACCGGCACCACGGCGAGCGTCCTTTCCGGACGGCTCTCCTACACCCTCGGCCTGGAAGGCCCGGCCGTCACGGTCGACACGGCGTGCTCGTCGTCGCTGGTCGCCCTGCACTGGGCGGCCCGCGCGCTGGCCGACGGCGAGTGCTCGCTGGCGCTGGTCGGCGGCGTCACCGTGATGACCAGCCCCTTCTCGTTCACCGAGTTCGACGCCCAGGGCGGCCTCGCCGCGGACGGCCGCTGCAAGGCGTTCTCCGACGCCGCCGACGGCACCGCGTGGTCGGAAGGCGCCGGTGTCCTGGTCGTCGAACGGCAGTCCGACGCGCTGCGGCACGGCCACGAGATCCTCGCCGTGGTGCGTGGCTCCGCCATCAACCAGGACGGCGCTTCGAACGGCCTCACCGCGCCGAACGGCCCGTCGCAGCAACGCGTCATCCGCGCTGCACTGGCCGACGCCGGTCTGTCCACTTCGGACGTCGACGTCGTCGAGGCGCACGGCACCGGCACGACCCTGGGTGATCCGATCGAGGCGCAGGCGTTGCTCGCCACCTACGGGCGGGACCGCGAGACGCCGGTGCTGCTGGGGTCGGTGAAGTCGAACCTCGGCCACACGCAGGCCGCCGCGGGCGCGGCGGGCGTGATCAAGATGGTGCTCTCGCTCGGCCACGCCATGGTGCCGAAGACACTGCACGTCGGCGAGCCGTCGTCCCATGTGGACTGGACCGCCGGGTCCGTGCGCCTGGTCACCGAGGCGACCGCGTGGCCGGAGACGGCCCGCCCGCGCCGCGCCGCTGTGTCGTCCTTCGGGGTCAGCGGCACGAACGCGCACGTCATCCTGGAAGCCCCGCCCGCACGGGAAGCCGTGCCGGGGACCGCGCCCGCCGTGGTGCCGTGGCCGGTGTCCGCGCGGACGGCCACGGCGCTGGACGAGCTGCTCTCCACTGTGGCCGGTGACGCGCTCGACACCGGCTACACCCTGGCCACCGGCCGGGCCGCGTTCGACCACCGGGCGGTGCTGCTCGGCGGCGAGGTCGTGAGCCGGGGCGTCGCCCGCGAGCGCGTCACGGCGTTCCTCTTCTCCGGCCAGGGTGCCCAGCGCCTGGGCATGGGCCGCGAGCTGTACGCGCGGTATCCCGTGTTCGCCGACGCGTGGGACGAGGTCTGTGCGCACCTCGGGCTGACGCTGGGCAACGTCGCTTGGGGCGACGACGCGGCCGAGCTGGACCGGACCGGCTGGGCGCAGCCCGCGTTGTTCGCCTTCGAGGTCGCCGCGTTCCGGCTGCTGGAGTCGTGGGGCGTGCGCCCGGACTTCGTCGCCGGGCACTCGATCGGCGAGGTCGCCGCGGCCCACGTGGCCGGGGTGCTGTCGCTCGAAGACGCCTGCGCGCTCGTCGCCGCACGGGCTCGGCTGATGCAGGAGCTGCCCGAGGGCGGCGCGATGGTCGCCCTCCGCGCCTCCGAGGCCGAAATCCGCACTCAGCTCACGGACGAGGTGGCGATCGCGGCGGTCAACGGCCCGGAGTCCCTTGTGCTCTCCGGGGAAGAGGACGCGGTGCTCGCGGTCGCCGAAACCTTCGGCGGCGGACGGCGGCTCACCGTCAGCCACGCCTTCCACTCACCGCTGATGGACCCGATGTTGCCGGCGTTCCGGGACGTCGTGACGGGGCTGCGGTTCGCCGCCCCGGTCATCCCGCTGGTCACCGACGGCGACGTCACCGATCCCGAGTACTGGGTGCGGCACGTCCGCGAAACCGTCCGCTTCGGCGACGCCCTCGACCGGCTGGCCGAGGTGTCGCTGTTCGTCGAGGTCGGGCCGGACGCCGCGCTGACGCCGCTGGTCGAACCGGCCGGCGACCGCGTGATCGTGCCGCTGGCGCGCCGTGGCCGGTCCGAAGAGGACAGTGCGGCGATCGCGCTGGGCACGCTGTTCACCGCGGGCGTGGACCCGGACTGGGCCGCGTGGTTCAAGGGCACCGGCGCCCGCCGCGCCGAGCTGCCGACCTACCCGTTCGAGCACGAGCGCTACTGGCCCGAGGCCGTCACCGGCGGCCCGGCCGACGACGGCTTCTGGGCCTCGGTCGACCGCGCCGACACCGCCGGGCTGGCTGAGCAGCTCGCCGTCGAACCCGCCGCGCTCGACGCGGTCCTGCCCGCGCTCGCCGCCTGGCGCCGCAAGCAGGCCGAAGCGGCCGCGGCCGACGAACTGCGCTACCGGATCACCTGGCAGCCGGTCACCGTCGCCGAGCCGAAGGCCGCGACCATCGTGGTCGTCCCCGGCGACGACGCCGGGTGGGCCGATCAGGTCACCGCAGCCCTCGGGGCCGGGCGCGACCTGGCTGACGCCGACGTGGTCGTATCCCTGCGGGAAACCGTTGCGGGCACAAGGGAACTCCTCCGCGAGGTCGACGTCCCCGTCTGGTGCGTGACACGCGGCGCCGTCGCGGTCACCCCGGCGGAGCGTGTTGACGGACCGGCCGCGCTGTGGGGCTTCGGCCGCGTCGCGGCCCTGCACGACCCGCAGCGCTGGGGCGGGCTCGTCGACGTCCCGTCCGTTTTGGACACCCGCGCGGCAGCCCGGCTGCGCGCGGTGCTCGGCGGCGAAGAAGACCAGGTCGCCGTCCGTGCGGCCGGGGTCTACGGCCGCCGCCTGACCCGCGCCACCGGGGGCGGCGAGCGCTGGGAGCCGCGCGGGACCGTGCTCGTCACCGGGGACGGCCCGGCCGCCCTCCTCGCCGACCAGTTGCCCGGGGTCGACGTCGTCCGCGATCCGGCCGCACTGACCTCCCCGCCCGACGCGGTCGTCCACAGTGGAAGTCTCGAGGAGGCCAGGCAGTACGCGGAATGGCCGCTGGAAGCGTTCGTCCTGCTCACCTCGGTCGCCGGGGTCTGGGGCGTCCGCGGCCGCGGTGACGAAGCCGCCGAGGCCGCCGAACTGGAGGCCTTCGCGCGGCAACGGCGTGACCGCGGCGAACCCGCGTCCGTCGTCGCCTTCTCGGCCTGGGCCGGCACCGGCGAGGACGAAGCCCACCTGCGCGACAGCGGGCTGCCCGTGCTCGACCCGGCCGCCGCCACCACCGCGCTGCTCGCCGCCGTCCGGTCCGCCGACCTCACCACGGTCGTCGCCGACGTCCGCTGGGACCGCTTCGGCGCGGCGTTCACCGCGGCGCGGCCGAGCCCGCTGCTGTCGCCGCTGTACACCCCGGCCCCGGCGACCGGGCCCGGGCTGCGAGACCTGGCACCGGGCGAGCGGTCCGACGTCGTCCTGGACCTGGTCCGGACGGCCGCGGCGACCGTGCTGCGGCACACCGGCACCGACCGGATCGAACCCGACCGCGCGTTCTCCGCACTGGGCTTCGACTCGCTCACCGCGATGGACCTCCGCACGGCGCTGAGCGCCGAGACCGGGCTGCGGCTGCCGGCGACGCTGGTGTTCGACCACCCGACCCCGCGCGAGCTGACCGCGTTCCTGCTGGCCGAGCTGTTCGGCGAGGAAGAAGTCACTGCCGAAGCCGCCCCGGCGGCCCGCACCGACGACCCGGTCGTCATCGTCGGCATGAGCTGCCGCTACCCCGGCGGCATCGGCTCGCCCGAGGACCTCTGGCAGGCGGTCGTCGACGAGCGGGACGTCGTCGGCGGCTTCCCGGCCGACCGCGGCTGGGACCTGGCCACCCTGACCGGCGACGGCCCGGGCAGCAGCGCCGCCAAGGAAGGCGGCTTCCTGCACGACGCGGCCGAGTTCGACCCCGGCTTCTTCGGGATCGCGCCCCGCGAGGCGATCGTGATGGACCCGCAGCAGCGGCTCGTCCTCGAAGTGGCGTGGGAGGCCTTCGAACGCGCCGGCATCGACGCCACCGGGCTGCGCGGCGGCGACACCGGCGTCTACATCGGCGGCGGCTCGGGCGACTACACCCCGCCCGCCGACACGGCCGGGCACCAGGCCACCGCGCAGGCGGCCAGCCTGCTGTCGGGCCGCGTCTCCTACGCCTTCGGGCTGGAAGGCCCGTCGGTCAGCGTGGACACCGCGTGCTCGTCGTCGCTGGTCGCGCTGCACCTGGCCGCGCAGGCGCTGCGGGCGGGGGAGTGCTCCCTCGCCGTGGCCGGCGGTGTGATGGTGATGTCGAGCCCCACCGGGTTCGTCGAGTTCGGCGAGATGGGCGCGCTGTCGCCGGACGGGCGCTGCAAGGCGTTCGCCGACGCGGCCGACGGCACCGGCTGGTCCGAAGGCGTCGGCATGATCGTGCTGGAACGCGAGTCCGACGCCCGCCGCCACGGTCACCGGATCCTCGCCGTGGTGCGGGGTTCGGCGGTCAACTCCGACGGCGCGTCCAACGGGCTCACCGCGCCCAGCGGCCCGGCCCAGCAGCGCGTGATCAAGCGCGCGCTGGCCGTGTCCGGGCTGGCACCGTCCGAAGTGGACGCTGTGGAGGCGCACGGCACCGGCACGAAGCTCGGCGACCCGATCGAGGCGCAGGCGCTGCTGGCCACCTACGGCCGCGAGCGCGAGCAGCCGCTGCTGCTCGGCTCGGTGAAGTCCAACCTCGGCCACACGCAGGCCGCGGCCGGTGCGGCCGCGGTGATCAAGATGGTGCTGGCGATGCGGCACGGGCTGCTGCCCAAGACGTTGCACGTGGACCGGCCGTCCGGGCACGTCGACTGGTCCGCGGGCCGCGTCGAGCTGCTCACCGAGAGCCGGCCGTGGCCGGAGACCGGGCACCCGCGCCGGGCCGGGATCTCCGCGTTCGGCGCCAGCGGTACCAACGCCCACCTGGTGCTGGAGCAGGCTCCGCCGGCGGACCCGCGGCCGGCCGTCACCCCGGCGACCGTGCCGGTCCGGCTGTCCGCGCGTACCGACGGCGGCCTGCGCGTCCAGGCCAGGGCCCTGCGCGACCACCTGACCGCGCACCCCGCGCTCGCGCTGCCCGACGTCGCCTACTCGGCCGCGACGACCCGCGCCTGGTTCGAGTCGCGGGCGGTCGTCGTCGCCGCGGACCGCGACGAGCTGCTGACCGGGCTCGGCGCGCTCGCGGCGGGAACGCCGTCGCCGCTGGTGCACACCGGCGAGCCCGCAGCCGGGAAGCTCGCGTTCCTGTTCTCCGGCCAGGGTTCGCAGTACCCGGGCATGGGCCGGGACCTCTACGAGCGGTTCCCGGTGTTCGCCGCCGCGTTCGACGAGGCCTGCGCGCACCTCGACCTCGAGCTGCCCGGCCCGCTCCGGGACGTCGTCTTCGGCGGCGACGCCGAGGTGCTGGCGCAGACCCGGTGGTCGCAGCCGGCCGTGTTCGCCGTGGAGGTCGCGCTCTACCGGCTCGTCGAGTCGTGGGGCGTGCGGCCGGACCACCTGGCCGGGCACTCGATCGGCGAGTTCGCCGCCGCCCACGCGGCCGGCGTGCTGTCGCTGGCCGACGCGGCCCGGCTGGTCGCCGCCCGCGGCAGGCTCATGCAGGAGCTGCCGGGCGGGGCGATGGCCGCGCTGCAGGTCACCGAAGCCGAGGCGGAAGCGCTGATCAGCGGGCGGCCGCTGTCGATCGCCGCGGTCAACGGGCCCGAGGCGGTGGTCGTGTCGGGTGACACCGGCGCCGTCGCCGAGGTCGCGGAGCTGGTCGCGGCCCGGGGCCGAAAGACTAGGCGTTTAAGGGTCAGCCACGCGTTTCACTCGTCGCATATGAACGCGATGAGGGACGAGTTCGAGCGGATCGCCGCGGGGGTGCAGTTCGCCCCGCCGGCGCTCCCGGTCGTGTCCACCGTCACCGCGTCCCCGGTCACCGGCGAGCTGGGCACGGCGGCGTACTGGGCCGACCACGTCCGCCGTCCGGTGCTCTTCGCCGGAGCCGTCGCCGCGCTCGGCTCACTCGGCGTCACGAAGTACCTGGAACTGGGCCCGGACAGCACCCTCGCGGCGCTCACCCGGACGCTCACCGGCGAGGCCGCCACCGTGACCGCCGCCCTCCGCGCCGGCCGCGCGGACGAGCCGGCGCTGGTCTCGGCGCTCGCCCGGCTCGACGTCGGCGGCACCCCGGTCGACTGGGCCGGCCTGCTCACCGGCGCCCAGCCGGTCGACCTGCCCACCTACCGCTTCCACCACGAACGCTTCTGGCCGGACGCCCCGGTCACGGCCACCACGCCGGACTTCCTGTCCGGGCTGGACGCCGACGTGCTCGCCAAGGAGATCGACGTCGACCCCGCCGCGCTCGACGCCGTGCTGCCCGCCCTGCTGGACCTGCAGCACCGGCGAGCCCGGCAGTCCACTGTGGACGAGCTGCGGTACCGGGTCACCTGGAAGCCGCTCGGCGGTGCGCCGGGGACGGTGCCGGACGGGTCGTGGCTGGTCGTCGTGCCCGCCGGCTTCACCGAAGACCCGTGGGTCGCCGGTGTGGCCGAGGCGCTCGGCGCCGACGTCACCGGCCCCGAGACCCTGACCGCGGCGCTCGACGGCGTCACCGGCGTCGTTTCCCTGCTGGGCCTCGACGAATCGACGCCGACCGCGGGGGTCGCGGCGACCACCGCGCTGCTGCAGGCCCTCGCGGGCACCGGCAGCGCGGCCCGGCTGTGGTGCCTGACCCGCGGCGCGGTCACCGCCGTGCCGTCGGACCGGGTCACCTCGGTCGCGCAGGCCGCGCTCTGGGGGCTGGGCCGGGTTGCCGCGCTGGAACAGCCGCAGCGCTGGGGCGGCCTCGCCGACCTGCCCGCCGACGTCGACGAACACGCCTTCGCCCGGCTGGGCGCGGTGCTCACCGGGACCGAGGACCAGGTCGCGGTGCGCGCGGCGGGCGCGTTCGCCCGGCGGCTCGTGCGGGCCCCGGCCGGTCCGCCGGCACGGGCGTGGCAGCCGCGCGGCACCGTGGTCGTCACCGGCGGCACCGGCGCGCTCGGCAAGCACGTCGCCCGCTGGGTGCTCGCCGAAGGCGCCGCGCGGGTCGTGCTCACCGGCCGCCGCGGCCCGGACACCCCGGACGCCGTCGCGCTGCTGGCCGACCTGGGCCCGCGGGCCTCGGTCGTCGCCTGCGACCTGACCGACCCGGCCGCCGTCCGCGAGCTGCTCACCGCCGACGTCACCGCGGTGATCCACGCGGCCGGTGTCCTCGACGACGGCGTGCTCGAGGGCTACGGCCCGGACCGGTTCGACGCCGTGTTCGCGGCGAAGGCCGAGTCCGCGCTGGTGCTCGACCGGGTCTCCCGGGACCTGAACCTCGACGTCTTCGCGTTGTTCTCCTCGGCGTCCAGCTCGGTCGGCAACGCCGGCCAGGCGAACTACGCCGCGGCGAACGCCGTGCTCGACGCCGTCGCCGAACAGCGGCGCGCGGACGGGCTGCCGGGCACCTCGATCGCCTGGGGCGCTTGGCAAGCGGGCATGGCCGAGACCGCCGACGCGGCCGCGCGGGCCCAGCGCACCGGCACCCGCCCGGTGCCGCCCGAGCTGGCGCTCATCGCGTTCGCGCAAGCCGTGCTCGCGGCCGACGCGGTACCGGTGGTGGCCGACATCGACCACGCCACCTTCCTGCGCGCGTTCACCGCGGCCCGGCCGGCGCCGCTGCTGACCGATCTGCCGGAGTACCACCGGCTCACGGCGGAAGCGCCGGTCGAGGCCGGCGCGGTGCTGCGGGAGCGGCTGGCCAAGCTGCCGCCGTCCGACCGCGAGAAGGCCGCGCTCGACGTCGTCCGCACCCAGGTCGCGGCGGTGCTCGGGTTCGCCGGGCCGCACGCGGTCGACCCGGAGCGGCCGTTCTCCGGGCTCGGCTTCGACTCGCTCAGCGCGATCGAGCTGCGCAACCAGCTCGCCGCGGCGACCGGGCTCGACCTGCCCGCGACCCTGGTGTTCGACCAGCCGTCCCCGGCCGTGCTCGCCGCCGACCTGGTGCGGCAGCTGGCGCCGGGCACCGGCGACGTGGACACCGAGCTGCGGGCCCTGCTCGCGGCCGTTTCCCCGGCACGCCTGCGGGAAAGCGGCGTGCTGGACACCTTGCGCCGCCTGGCCGGGCCCGCCCAGGCCGGGGACGAGGCCGCCGACATCGACGGCATGTCGGTCGACGACCTGGTCCGCGCGGCGCTCGACGGCGAGGCCACCTGACCCCCGATGAACCTACGGAGCTGACACATGTCCACCCCGAGCGACCGGGTCGTCGAAGCACTCCGTGCCGCGATGAAGGAGTCCGAGCGGCTCAAGCGGCAGAACCAGGAGCTGCGTGCCGCCGCCACGGAGCCGATCGCCATCGTGGCCATGGGCTGCCGGTTCCCCGGCGGCGTCCGCGGCCCCGAAGCGCTGTGGCGCCTCGTCGAGGACGGCGGGGACGCGATCGGGCCGTTCCCGGCCGACCGCGGCTGGGACGTCGAGGCGGTCACCGGCGCCGGGGTCGACGAGCGGGGCATGGGCGTCAGCCAGGCGGGCGGGTTCCTCGACGGCGCAACGGACTTCGACGCGGCGTTCTTCGGGATCTCGCCGCGGGAAGCGGTTTCCCTGGACCCGCAGCAGCGGCTGCTGCTGGAGGTGTCCTGGGAGGCGATCGAACGGGCCGGTCTCGACCCGAAACGGTTGCGCGGCAGCCGGACCGGCGTCTTCACCGGCACCAACGGGCAGGACTACGCCTACCTGATGGTCCGCTCGCTGGCCGATGCCGACGGTTCGGTCGGCACCGGCATCGCGGCGAGCGCGCTGGCCGGCCGGGTGGCCTACACGCTCGGGCTCGAGGGCCCGGTCGTCACGGTCGACACGGCGTGCTCGTCGTCGCTGGTCGCGGTCCACCTGGCCGCGCAGGCCCTGCGCGCGGGGGAGTGCACCCTCGCCTTGGCCGCGGGCGTGAACGTGATGTCGACGCCGGGGTCGCTGCTGGAGTTCAGCCGCCAGGGCGGGCTGTCGGCCGACGGCCGCTGCAAGGCGTTCTCCGACGACGCCGACGGCACCGGCTGGTCCGAAGGCATCGGCGTGCTGGTGCTGGAAAAGCTGTCCGACGCGCGGCGCAACGGGCACGAGGTGCTCGCCGTGGTCCGCGGCACCGCGGTGAACTCCGACGGCGCGTCCAACGGCTTCACCGCACCCAACGGCCCCTCGCAGCAACGCGTGATCCGGGCCGCGCTCGCCGCGTCCGGGCTGTCCACTTCGGACGTCGATGTCGTCGAGGCGCACGGCACCGGGACGAAGCTCGGCGACCCGATCGAAGCACAGGCGCTGCTGGCCACGTACGGGCAGGACCGGGAAACGCCGCTGCTGCTGGGGTCGGTCAAGTCCAACATCGGGCACACCCAGGCGGCGGCGGGGGTTGCCGGGATCATCAAGGTGGTCGAGGCGATCCGGCACGGCGTCGTGCCGCGGACGTTGCACGCGGACACCCCGTCGTCCCATGTGGACTGGACGGCGGGTGCGGTCCGGCTCGCCACCGAGAACCAGCCGTGGCCCGCGACCGGCCGCGAACGCCGGGCCGGGGTGTCGTCGTTCGGGGTCAGCGGGACCAACGCGCACGTGCTGATCGAACAGGCCCCCGAAGCGCCGGTCAGCACGACGCAGCGTGCCGATGTTCCGGCGCCGTGGCTCCTTTCCGGACGGACCCCGGCCGCGTTGCGCGCTCAGGTCGCCCGGATCGTCGACATCGACGCCGATCCCCTGGACGTCGCGTTCTCGCTCGCCACCACGCGCTCGGCGTTCGAAGAGCGGCTGAGCGTCCTCGACCCGGACCCGCGGGCGGCGCTGGCCGCCTGGCTGGCGGACGGGGACGCGCCCGGCGTCGTCACGGGTTCGGTCGAGCGGCCGCCCGCGCTCGCGTACGTCTTCACCGGCCAGGGCGCGCAGTGGCTCGGCATGGGCCGGGCGCTGGCCGCGCGGTTCCCCGTCTTCGCCGACGCGCTCGCCGCGTCGCTGGACCGGCTCGACCCGGCCGTCCGGGAAGTGCTGCAGGGGGCGGATGCCGCCGCGCTGGACCGGACCGGGTACGCGCAGCCCGCGTTGTTCGCGATCGAGGTCGCGCTGTTCCGGCTCCTGGAGTCGTGGGGGATCCGGCCCGACTTCGTCGCCGGGCACTCGGTCGGCGAGATCGCCGCCGCGCACGTGTCCGGGGTGCTGTCGCTGGACGACGCCTGCGTGCTCGTCGGCGCGCGGGCCCGGCTGATGCAGGCGCTGCCCGCCGGGGGTGCGATGGTCGCCGTCCGCGCGAGCGAGGACGACGTCCGGCCGTACCTGGGCGACGACGTCGCCGTCGCCGCGGTCAACGGGCCGCGCTCGGTCGTGCTGTCCGGCGCCGAGGACGCCGTGCTGGCCGCCGCCGCGCACTTCGAGCGCCCGCGCCGGCTCGCGGTGTCGCACGCGTTCCACTCGCCGCTGATGGACCCGATGCTCGACGACTTCCGCGCGGTCGTTTCCGGGCTGACGTTCGCCGAGCCGGTGCTGCCGTTCCTCGCTTCCGGGGACGTGGCCTCGCCCGAGTACTGGGTGAGCCACGTGCGTGAGCCGGTCCGGTTCGCCGACGCCGTGGCGCGGCTCGCCGAGTCCGGCGCCTCGGTGATCGCCGAGCTGGGTCCGGACGCCGCGCTCACCCCGCTCATCGAGGACGTCACCGCGATTCCGGTGGCACGCCGGGACTCCGACGAGCCCGCGGTGCTCACCGAAGCGCTGGCCCGGTTGCACACCGCCGGGGTCCGGGTCGACTGGACGACGTTCTTCGACGGCACCGGCGCCCGCACGGTGGCTTTGCCGACCTACCCGTTCCAGAGCGAACGCTTCTGGCCCTCCACTGTGGACGCCGCCGCCGACGCGGCCGGGCTCGGCCTCGACCCGGTGACCCACCCGCTGCTCGGCGCGTCCCTGGCCCCGGCCGGGTCCGACGGGCTGCTGCTGACCGGGCGGATCTCCGCGCGCACCCACCCGTGGCTGACCGACGGCGTGTTCCCGGGTACCGGGTTCGTCGAACTCGCCCTGCGCGCGGGGCTCGACCTCGGCTGCGACCTGGTCGAGGAACTCACCCTCGGCGCACCGCTGGAGCTGGCCGACGGCGAGGCCGTCGACCTGCAGCTTTCGGTCGGCGAGCCGGACGAGACCGGCCGCCGTCGCCTGGACGTCCACACCCGGGCCGAGGGCAGCTGGGTGCGTCGCGCCGAGGGCGTGCTGGCCACCGGGGCGCACCACGAACCCTTCGCGGACTCGGACATCGAAGTCGCTTTCGGTGAAGACGAAGCCGAGACGGCACGCTTCGGGCTGCACCCGCGGCTGCTCGAGGAGGTCCTGCGGGCCGCGGGCATCACCGGGTACCCGACCCGGTGGACGCGGGTTTCGCTGCACGCGGCGGGCGCGGCCCGCGTCCGCGTCCAGGTCGGTGACGGCCCCTCGCTGGCCCTCACCGACGCCGCCGGGCAGCCGGTGGCGTCGATCGGTGCGGTGCGCTCGGAAGCCGTGACCGGGGAGTCCGATGTGGACTCGCTGTTCGAGCCGCGCTGGGTGCCGGTCGTGCTGCCCCCGGAGCCGGCCACCGACGTCACGCTCGTCCGGCTGACCACTGACGGCAGTCCCCTCGACGGCCTCACCGCGCTGACCACCCGCGCCCTCGAACTGGTCCAGGACTGGCTGGCCGACGACGGTTCGGCGACCTCACGGCTGGTCTTCGTGACCGAGGCCGACGACCTCGCCGCCGCGGCCGTGCACGGCCTGATCCGCACCGCCCAGGCGGAGAACCCGGGCCGCTTCGTGCTGGCCGACGTCGACGCGGAGACCACCGACGACGCCCTCCGGCGTGCCCTCGCCCTCGACGAACCCCAGCTGCAGCTACGCGGCACCACCGCCCGCGCCGCCCGTCTCGCCCGCGTAGACCCCGCACTTTCACGTGAAAGTGCGCACCTGGGGGCCGCACTTTCACGTGAAAGTGCGGGCTGGGACGGGACCGTGCTGATCACTGGGGGGACTGGGGGGCTGGGGGCCGAGCTGGCGCGGCACCTCGTGCGCGAGCACGGTGTCCGGCACCTGCTGCTGCTCAGCCGCCGCGGGCCGGACGCGCCCGGGGCGCGGGAGCTGCGGGACGAACTCGGCGTCGACGTCGAGATCCGCGCCTGCGACGTCGCCGACCGGGCCGACCTGGCCGCGGCGCTCGCCGCGATCCCCGCCGAGCACCCGCTGACCGCGGTCGTGCACGCGGCCGGCGTGCTCGACGACGGCGTCGTCACCGCGCTCACCCCCGAGCGGCTCGCCCCGGTGCTGGCCGCCAAGGCCGCCGCCGCGTGGCACCTGCACGAGCTGACCCGCGACCTCGGCGCGTTCGTGCTGTTCTCCTCCGTCGCCGGGATCATGGGCGGCGCCGGGCAGGGCAGCTACGCCGCCGCCAACAGCTTCCTCGACGCCCTCGCCGCCCACCGTCGCGCCGCCGGCCTGCCCGGGCAGTCCCTGGCCTGGGGTTCCTGGACGGTCGGCATGGCCGGCTCGCTCGCCGAGGCCGACCGCGCGCGGATGGCCCGCTCGGGCATGCCGCCGCTGGAACTCGAGCACGGCCTCGCGCTGTTCGACGCCGCGCTCGCGCTGCCGCGGGCCGTGGTGGTGCCGGTCGCCGTCGACCTCGCCGCCCTGCGCCTGCTGGAAGAGCTGCCGCCGATCCTGCGCGGCCTCGCCGGGGGCATCCGCCGCTCGGCCGCCACGACGTCCGCCGCGGCCGCCGACCTCGCGGGGCAGTTGCGCGTCCTGAGCGACGAAGAGCGGCTGGCGAAGGTCACCGACCTCGTCCGCGGCCGCGCCGCGACCATCCTCGGCCACGCCGGCGCCGCCGCGGTCGGCGCCGAGAAGTCGTTCTCCGACCTGGGTTTCGACTCCCTGACCGCCGTCGAGCTGCGCAACCGCCTCGCCGCGCTCACCGGCCTGCGCCTGCCCTCGACCCTGGTGTTCGACCACCCGACGCCGGTCGCCGTCGCCCGGCTGGTGCTGGCCGAGCTGTTCGGCGGCACCGACGCGCCCACCGCGGTGGCGGCCGGACGGCGGGACGACGACCCGATCGTCGTGGTCGGCGTCGCCTGCCGGTTCCCCGGCGGGGTCGAGAGCCCCGAAGACCTCTGGGATCTGGTCGCCGACGGCCGCAGCGGCGTGTCGAGCTTCCCGGCCGACCGCGGCTGGGACGCCGCCGCGCTCGCCGCGTCCGACACCCGCGCGGGCGGATTCCTCTACGACGCCGCCGAATTCGACGCCGGATTCTTCGGGATCTCACCGCGCGAAGCCGTCGCCATGGACCCGCAGCAGCGGCAGCTGCTCGAAGTCTCGTGGGAGGCCCTGGAACGCGCCGGGCTGGACGCGACGCGGTTGCGCGGCTCGCGCACCGGCGTGTTCGTCGGCACCAACGGCCAGACCTACTCCGACCTCTTCCTCACCGCCGACGTCGAGCTGCGCGGCCAGACCGGCACCGGCATCGCGGGCAGCGTCGTGTCCGGACGGCTGTCCTACGTGCTGGGCCTCGAAGGCCCGGCGATGACGATCGACACCGCCTGCTCGTCTTCGCTGGTCGCGATGCACCTGGCCGCCCAGTCGCTGCGCGCGGGGGAATGCGACCTCGCCCTCGCCGGTGGCGTCACGGTGATGGCCACCCCGGGCGGGTTCGTCGGGTTCAGCGGCCAGAACGGCCTCGCCCCGGACGGCAACTGCAAGGCCTTCTCCGACGACGCCGACGGCACCGGCTGGTCCGAAGGCGTCGGCGTCCTGGTGCTGGCCCGCCAGTCCGAGGCGATCCGCGCCGGGCACGAGATCCTCGCTGTGCTCAGGGGATCCGCGGTCAACCAGGACGGCGCGTCCAACGGCCTGACCGCTCCGAACGGGCCGTCGCAGCAGCGGGTCATCCGCGCCGCGCTGGCCGACGCCGGACTGTCCACATCGGACGTCGACGTCGTGGAAGCGCACGGCACCGGCACGACTCTGGGCGACCCGATCGAAGCCCAGGCGCTGCTGGCGACCTACGGCCAGGACCGGGAAACCCCGCTGCTGCTGGGTTCGGTGAAGTCGAACATCGGGCACACCCAGGCGGCCGCCGGGGTCGCCGGGGTGATCAAGGTGATCGAGGCGATGCGGCACGGGGTCGTCCCGAAGTCGCTGCACGTCGGCACGCCGTCGTCCCATGTGGACTGGGAAGCGGGTTCCGTCGAGGTCGTCTCGGAAGCCGTGGCCTGGCCCGTGGTCCAGCGGCCGCGACGGGCGGGTGTCTCGTCGTTCGGCATCAGCGGCACCAACGCGCACGTCATCCTGGAGGCACCCGGACCGCGGCCGGTCCCGGCGGCGCGACCGGCGGTTCCGGTGGTGCCGTGGGTCGTCTCGGCCAAGACCGAGGACGCCCTCACCGCCCAGATCGCCCGGCTGCCCGAGGCCGGGCCCGACTCGCTCGACGTCGGGTATTCCCTGGTCACGACCCGGGCGAGCTTCCCGCACCGCGCGGTGCTCCTGGCCACGCCCGACGGCGTCCGCGAGGTCGCGAGGGGAACCGCGGACACGCCGTCGGTGGGTTTCCTGTTCACCGGCCAGGGCTCCCAGCGGCTCGGCATGGGCCGCGAGCTGTACGCCGCCTCGAAGCCGTTCGCCGACACGCTCGACGCCGTCCTCGCCCACCTCGACCCCGGCCTGCGGGACGTCCTGTGGGGCGACGACGCGAGCCTGCTCGCCGAGACCGGCTGGGCGCAACCCGCTTTGTTCGCCTTGGAAGTCGCTCTGGCCCGCACGGCCGAGGCGCACGGCGTCCGGCCCGCCCGCGTCGCCGGGCACTCGGTCGGCGAGATCGCCGCCGCCCACCTCGCCGGGGTGCTGTCCCTCGAAGACGCCTGCGTACTGGTGACCGCTCGCGGCCGCCTGATGCAGGAACTGCCGCGCGGCGGCGCGATGGTGGCCGTCGAAGCGTCCGAAGAGGACGTTCGCGCCCGGCTGGTCGACGGCGTCGACATCGCCGCGGTGAACGGCCCGCGCGCGGTTGTCCTGTCCGGCACCGAAGACGCCGTGCTGACGGTGGCGGCGAACTTCGCGAAGACCAAGCGGCTCGAGGTGAGCCACGCGTTCCACTCGCACCTGATGGACCCGATGCTCGACGGCTTCCGCGACGTCGTCGCCGGACTCACCTTCGCGGCGCCGCGGATCCCGCTCGTCACGACCGGCGACGTCACCGATCCGGAGCACTGGGTCCGCCACGTCCGCGACACCGTCCGCTTCGCCGATGTCCTGGCGGACTTCGACGTCACGGCGTTCGTCGAGATCGGCCCCGACGGCGTGCTCTCGGCGATGGTCGACGAGCCCGGCGCGCTCGTGACCCCGTTGCTGCGCAAGGACCGCCCGGAACCCGAGGCCTTCCTCACCGGGCTGGCCCGGCTGCACGTCGCCGGCGCCGGCGTCGACTGGACGCCGTGGTTCCCCGGCGCGCGGCGGACCACGTTGCCCACGTACGCCTTCCAGCGGCAGCACTTCTGGCCGCGGGTCGTGCCGGGCCGCGGCGCCGTCGAGCGCCTCGGGCTGACCCCGGCCGGGCACCCGCTGCTGGATTTCGCCGTCGACCTCGCCGACTCGGGCGGCGTCGTGCTCTCCGGGCTGCTGTCCCGGGACGGGCAGCCGTGGCTGGCCGACCACGTCGTCGGCGGGCACGTGCTGTTCCCCGGCACCGGGTTCCTCGACCTCGCCGTCCGCGCGGCGGACCAGGTCGGCTGCTCGGCCGTGGAAAGCCTGTCCATCGCCACGCCGCTGTGGCTGCGCCCGGACGAGCCGGTGCTGCTGCAGATCGCCGCCGGCGGGCCCGACGACGCCGGGCGCCGAGAGCTGACCATTTCGTCGCGCGGTACCGGCCCGGACGCCGAGTGGGTGCAGCACGCGGCGGGCTTCGTCGCGGTCGGCGAACACCCGCCGGTCGCGCTGGGGGAGTGGCCGCCCGCCGGTGCCACCGAACTCGACGTGTCCACTGTGTACGACGAGCTGGCCGCGACCGGCCTCGCCTACGGGCCCGCGTTCCGCGGCCTGACCCGCGCCTGGCTGGACGGCGACACGCTGCTCGCCGAAGCCGAGTTGCCGGGCGAAGCCGACGGCGACTACGGCCTGCACCCGGCCCTGTCCGACGCGGCCCTGCACGCCCTCCACCGGCTCGACCCGGTCGCGGGCGGCCTGCCGTTCGCGTGGTCCGGCGTCTCGCTGCACGCCTCGGGCGCCACCCGCATCCGCGCCCGGATCACCCCGGTGGACCGCGAGTCGGTGGCGATCGCCGTCACCGACGAGACCGGCGCGCCGGTGCTCACGGTCC
Organism: Amycolatopsis eburnea; assembly: GCF_003937945.1. Lineage (GTDB taxonomy): Bacteria > Actinomycetota > Actinomycetes > Mycobacteriales > Pseudonocardiaceae > Amycolatopsis > Amycolatopsis eburnea. Next base: position 161,943 of record NZ_RSEC01000046.1, on the reverse strand, counting down.
AGTCGCTCCAGCTGCGTGAAGCGGCCCAGCGCGACGCCGACGACGACTCCCTGTTCCAGACGGCGTGGGTTCCGGCCGCCCTGGCCAAGGACGCCCCGGCGGGCACGTGGGCCCTCCTGGGCGACGACCCGCTGCTGGCGTCCGTCGCCCGCCCGTGCGCGGACCTCGAAACGGCGCTCGCCCTGGAGCCGGACGTCCTGCTGGTCCCGCTCGGCGCGGAGAACGACGACCTGCTCGCGGCCGTCCGCGAAGTCACCGCCCACGCGCTGAACGTGCTGCAGGCCGCCGACGAGCGGGCCGGGCGGGTCGTCTTCGTGACCCGGGAAGCCGTCGCCGTCGAGCCCGGTGACCGCGTCGCCGACCTCGCCGCCGCGGCCGCCTGGGGGCTGATCCGCTCCGCGCAGTCCGAGCAGCCCGGCCGGTTCGTCCTCGTCGACCTCGAAGCCGGCGCCGGCCTGCCCGGCACCGGGTTCGTCGTCTCCGGGGAACCCCAGTTCGCCGTGCGCGGCGAAAGCGTCCGCGTCGCGCGGCTCGGCCGCCTCGCCGGCAACGGCGACCTCCTGCCCCCCGCGGTACCGGCGTGGCGGCTCACCGCCGGTCCCGCGGGCATCGACGACCTGGGCGCCGAAGCGTGCCCGGACGTCCTCGGCGACCCGCCCGCCGGGCACGTCCGGATCCGCCTCGAAGCGGCCGGGCTCAACTTCCGCGACGTCCTGTCCGTGCTCGGCATGTACCCCGGCAAGCTCGGCGACCTCGGCGCGGAAGGCGCCGGTGTCATCGAAGCGACCGGCCCGGGCGTCGACCCGGCCCGCGTCGGCGAGCGCGTCTTCGGCATGCTGCCCGGCTCGTTCGGCACGCACAGCGTTTCCGACACGCGCTACCTCGCGCCGGTGCCCGCCGGGTGGTCCGCGCGCACGGCCGCGTCCGTCCCGCTGGTCTTCCTGACCGCGTACTACGCGCTGGTCGACCTCGCGGACCTCAAGCCCGGCCAGAAGATCCTGATCCACGCGGGTGCCGGCGGCGTCGGCATGGCCGCCATCCAGCTGGCCCGCCACCTCGGCGCCGAGGTCTTCGCGACCGCGAGCGCGGGCAAGCAGCACGTCCTGCGCGAGCTCGGCGTCGCCGACGACCACATCGCCTCCTCCCGCTCGCTGGAGTTCGAGGCCGACTTCCGCCGCGTCACCGGCGGCGCGGGCGTCGACGTCGTGCTCAACGCGCTGGCCGGCGAGTTCGCCGACGCCTCGCTGAACCTGCTCGCCGACGGCGGCCGGTTCCTCGAGATGGGCAAGACCGACATCCGCGACGCCGCCGCGCTGCCGCGGATCCGCTACCGCGCCTTCGACCTCGGCGAAGCCGGGCCCGACCGCACCGCCGAACTGCTCGGCGAGCTGCTGCGCCTGTTCGCCGAAGGCGTCCTGACGCCGCTGCCGATCCGCAGCTGGGACCTGCGCCAGGCCCCGGCCGCCTTCCGGCACATGAGCCGCGCGAAGCACGTCGGCAAGATCGTGCTGACCCTGCCGCCGCGCTGGGAACCCGACGGCACCGTGCTCATCACCGGCGGCACCGGCGGGCTCGGCCGCGAGCTGGCCCGGCACCTCGTGCGCACGTACGGCGTCCGGCACCTCGTGCTCACCAGCCGCCGCGGGCCCGACGCCCCCGGCGCGGCCGAGCTGCGGGACGAGCTGGGCGTGGACGTCCGGATCGAAGCCTGCGACGCCGCCGACCGCGACCAGCTCGCCGCCGTCCTGGCCCGGATCCCGGCCGAACACCCGCTGCGGGGCGTCGTGCACACCGCCGGCGTCCTCGACGACGGCGTCGTCGCCTCGCTCGACCCGGCGCGCCTGGACACCGTGCTGCGGCCCAAGGCCGACGCCGTCGTCCACCTCGACGAGCTGACCCGCGACCTCGACCTGTCGGCGTTCATCGTCTTCTCCTCGGTCGCCGGCACGGTCGGCTCGGCCGGGCAGGGCAACTACGCCGCCGCCAACGCCTTCCTCGACGCCTTCGCCCAGCGCCGCCACGTCGAAGGCCGCGCCGCGCTGTCCTTGGCCTGGGGCGGCTGGGAAACCGGCATGGTCGGCACGCTCACCGACGCCGACCGCGAGCGGATGGCCCGCGGTGGCGTCCCGCCGCTGACCGTCGAGCAGGGCATCCGGCTATTCGACCGGGCGACCCGCTCGCCGAGCGCCGTGGTCGTGCCGATGCGCGTGGACCTGACGGCCCTGCGGGCCCAAGGCGAGCTGCCGTGGCTGCTGCGCCCGGTCGCCCGGCCGGGCCGCCGCCGCGCGGGCGGCGACGCCGAGCACGTGCGCGGGTCGCTGCGCGAGCAGCTGGCCGGGATGCGCGGAGCCGAGCAGCTGCGGGTGCTCAGCGGGCACGTCGCGACCGAGGTCGGCACGGTACTGGGGCACGCGCCCGAGGACGTCGAGACCACGCGGGAGTTCCGCGAGCTGGGCTTCGACTCGCTGACCGCGGTGGAGTTCCGCAACCGGCTCGCCGCGGTGACCGGGCTGCGGCTGCCCTCGACGCTGGTGTTCGACTACCCGACCCCGGGCGCGGTCGCGGAGTTCCTGCGCGACGAGCTGGTCGGCTCGGGCGGGACCGGTACCGCCGTCGTGACCGCCGGGCCGGTGTCCGACGACCCGGTCGTGGTGGTCGGGATGGCCTGCCGGTTCCCCGGCGGCGTCACCGGTCCGGACGGGCTGTGGGACCTGGTCGCCTCGGGTGGGGACGCCGTTTCGGGCTTCCCGGCCGACCGCGGCTGGGACACCGCCGCGCTCGCCGCCAGCGACACCCAGGCGGGCGGGTTCCTGTACGACGCGGCGGAATTCGACGCCGCGTTCTTCGGGATCTCCCCGCGTGAAGCGGTCGCGATGGACCCGCAGCAGCGGTTGCTCCTCGAAGTTTCGTGGGAGGCGTTCGAGCGTGCCGGGCTGGATGCGACGCGGTTGCGCGGCTCGCGCACCGGTGTGTTCGTCGGCACCAACGGCCAGACCTACTCCGACCTGCTCATGACGACCGACGCCGATTTGCGCGGGCAGACCGGCACGGGGCTGGCCGCGAGCGTCGCCTCCGGCCGCCTGTCGTACGTGCTGGGCCTGGAGGGCCCGGCGATGACGATCGACACCGCGTGCTCGTCGTCGCTGGTGGCGCTGCACCTGGCCGCGCAGTCGCTGCGGTCGGGGGAGTGCGACCTGGCGCTGGCCGGCGGCGTGACCGTGATGGCCACCCCGGGCGGGTTCATCGGGTTCAGCGGCCAGAGCGGCCTCGCGCCCGACGGCCGCTGCAAGGCGTTCTCCGACGCCGCCGACGGCACCGGCTGGTCCGAAGGCGCGGGCCTGCTCGTCGTGGAGCGGCAGTCCGACGCGCTGCGCCACGGGCACCGGATCCTCGCGGTGGTGCGGGGTTCCGCGGTCAACCAGGACGGCGCGTCCAACGGTCTCACCGCCCCGAACGGCCCGTCGCAGCAACGCGTGATCCGCGCGGCGCTCGCCAACGCCGGACTGTCCACTGCGGACGTCGACGTCGTGGAAGCGCACGGCACCGGCACGACCTTGGGCGACCCGATCGAAGCCCAGGCGCTGCTGGCGACGTATGGCCAGGACCGCGTGACGCCGTTGCTGCTCGGGTCGGTCAAGTCCAACATCGGGCACACCCAGGCCGCCGCCGGCGTCGCGGGGATGATCAAGGTGATCGAGGCGATGCGGCACGGGATCGTGCCGAAGTCGCTGCACGTCGGCACGCCTTCGTCCCATGTGGACTGGGAAGCCGGGGCGGTCGAGGTCGTCGCCGAGCCGGTCGAGTGGCCGGCGGTCGACCGGGTCCGCCGCGCCGGGGTCTCGTCGTTCGGGATCAGCGGCACCAACGCGCACGTCATCCTCGAAGCTCCGGAGGCCCGGCCGCAGCAGCCGCGCGAGGAGGCCGCCGCACTTCCGGTGCCGCTCGTCGTCTCCGGCCGGACCGCCGAGGCGCTGCAGGAGCAGGCCGCCCGGCTCGCCGCCCGGATCGAGACGTCCGGCGACCTCCTCGACGTCGCGTTCGCCGCGGCCACCACCCGCGCGAGCTTCGCGCACCGGGCCGCCGTCGTCGCCACCGAACCCGACACGGCGGTCCGCGAACTGCGGGCACTGGCCGGAACCACCGAGACCGGCCGCCCGCCCGTGCAGGCGTTCCTCTTCACCGGCCAGGGCGCGCAGCGGCTCGGCATGGGCCGCGAACTCGCCGACGCCTACCCGGTCTTCGCGGAAGCGCTCGACGAGGTGCTCGCCTGCTTCGACCCCGGGCTGCGGGACGTCGTCTGGGGTGCGGACGCCGACGCCCTGGCCCAGACCGGCCACGCCCAGCCCGCGCTGTTCGCGATCGAGGTCGCCCTGGTGCGGCTGCTGGCGTCGTGGGACGTGCGGCCGGACTTCGTCGCCGGGCACTCGGTCGGCGAGATCGCGGCCGCGCACGTCGCCGGGGTGCTGTCCCTTTCGGACGCTTGTGCGCTGGTTTCCGCGCGAGGACGCCTGATGCAAGCGCTTGCGCCCGGTGGCGCGATGGTCGCCGTCGAAGCGTCCGAAGAGGACGTTCGCGCCCGGCTGGTGGACGGTGTCGACATCGCGGCGGTGAACGGCCCGCGCGCGGTCGTGCTCTCCGGCACCGAGGACGCCGTGCTCGCCGTCGCCGGACGGTTCGAGAAGACCAAGCGGCTCAGCGTCAGCCACGCGTTCCACTCGCACCTGATGGACCCGATGCTCGACGACTTCCGCGCGGTCGTCGCCGGGCTGGCGTTCGCCGAGCCGGAGATCCCGGTCGTCGCCGCCGGGGACGTCACCGACCCGGAGTACTGGGTCGGGCACGTGCGCGGCACCGTCCGGTTCGCCGACGCGGTCGCCGGGCTGGCCGAGCGCGGGGTGACGTCGTTCGTCGAGGTCGGGCCGGACGCCGTGCTCACCGCGCTGGTGGACGTCCCGGGCGCGACCGTCGTTCCCGTCCTGCGCCGGGACCGCGGCGACCGCGCCGCCGTGGCCGCCGCGGTGGCCGCGCTGTACCGGGCCGGCATCCGGATCGACTGGGCGGCCTGGTTCGACGGCACCGGCGCCCGCGTGACGGACCTGCCCACCTACGCCTTCCAGCACCGCCGCTACTGGCCGGAACCCGCCGCGCGGACCACCGCGGACGACTCCTTCTGGTCGGTGGTGGAGAACGGCGACCTCGCGTCGCTGGCGGCGGATCTCCAGGTGGACGCCCCGGCACTGGAGTCGGTCGTCCCGGCGCTGTCGGCCCTGCGCGCCCGCCGGCAGCGGCAGTCCGTTGTGGACGGCTGGCGCTACCGCGTCGAATGGCGCCCCTTGCCCGCGTCGGCCGCGACCGCGGGCGACCGGCTGGTCCTCGTCCCGCCCACGGCCGACCCGTGGGTCCGCGAGGTCGCGGACGCGCTGGGCACGCCCCTGATAGTGTCCACTGTGGACCGTGAAGAGCTGGCCGACCTCCTGCGCTCGCGGCTCACCCCGACCATCGTCTCGTTGCTCGCACTCGAGGAGACCACCGCGCTCATCCAGGCGCTGGACGACCTCGGCGCCGACACGGCGTTGTGGTGCGTCACCCGCGGCGCCGTCTCCACCGGCCCGGCCGACCCGGTCACCGCACCCGGGCAGGCCGCGATCTGGGGCCTCGGCCGCGTCGCCGCGCTGGAGTACCCGCGCCGCTGGGGTGGTCTCGCCGACCTCCCGGCCGACCTCGACGCCCGGCTCCTCGCCCGCTTCGCCGGGGCCCTCGACGGCGACGACGACCAGATCGCCGTCCGCGCCTCGGGGGTCTACGGCCGCCGCCTCGTCCCGGCCACCGCCGCGGTCACGCCGTGGCAGCCGCGCGGCACCGTCCTCGTCACCGGCGGCACCGGCGCGCTCGGCCGCCACGTCACGAAGTGGCTGCTCGGCCAGGGTGCCGACCGGGTCGTGCTGGCCAGCCGCTCCGGCGGCGAGCCCGGCCCCGACGAGCGCGTGGTCGTCGCCCGCTGCGACGTCGCGGATCGCGCGCAGCTCACCGAGTTGCTGGCCGAGCACCGGCCCGACGCCGTTGTGCACGCGGCCGGGGTGCTCGACGACTGCGTCCTCGGCGGCCTCACCCCGGACCGCTTCGACGCCGTCTTCCGCGCGAAGGTCGATTCGGCGCTGCTGCTCGACGAACTGACCGGCGACCTCGACGCGTTCATCCTGTTCTCCTCGGTCGCCGGCGCCGTCGGCAACCCCGGTCAGGCCAACTACGCCGCCGCCAACGCCGTGCTCGACGCGCTCGCCGAAGCCCGGCGCGCCCGCGGCCAGGTGGCGACGTCGATCGCCTGGGGCGCTTGGGCCGGTGACGGCATGGCCGCCGGCCTCGGCGGCGGACTGGATCCCGACCTCGCCGTCACCGTGCTCGCCGACGCGGGCGGCCCGAACGCGCAGCTCGTCGTCGCCGACATCCAGAACGCCGACGTCCTGCGGCCGCTGCTGAGCGTCCGCCGCAGCCCGCTGCTGGCCGACCTGCCGGTGGTCCGCCGGGTCCTCGCCGAACTCGAGACGGCTCCCGCGGCCGGCGGAGCGCTGGCGACGCGGCTGCTCGCGACCCCCGCCGGCGAACGCGCGAGCGTGCTGCTGGACCTGGTCCGCGAGCACGTCGCCACCGTCCTCGGCCACGCGGGCACCGCCGAAATCGGGGCCACGCGGGCGTTTTCCGACCTCGGGTTTGACTCGTTGACCGCGATCGAGCTGCGCAACCGGCTGGACGCTGTGACCGGGATCGGCCTGCCCGCGACGCTGGTGTTCGACCACCCGAATCCCCTTGCCCTGGCGGAGTTCCTGCTCGCCGAAGTCGTCGGCGGCGACGCCCCGGCGACCGCTGTGACGGGCCCGGCGACCGCCACCGACGACCCGATCGTCGTGGTCGGCATGAGCTGCCGCTTCCCCGGCGGCGTCCGCACGCCCGAGGACCTGTGGACGCTGCTGGCCGAGGGCCGCGACGCGATCACCGGGTTCCCGGCCGATCGCGGCTGGGACATGTCGGCGCTGGCGGGCGAGGGCCGTGGCAGCAGCTACGTCGACCGCGGCGGGTTCCTGCCCGATGCCGCCGACTTCGACCCCGGGTTCTTCGGGATCTCCCCGCGCGAAGCTCTGGCGATGGATCCGCAGCAGCGCGTGCTCCTGGAGACGTCGTGGGAAGCCGTCGAGCGCACCGGCATCGACCCGGCCGGCCTGCGCGGCAGCCGCACCGGCGTGTTCGTCGGCACCAACGGCCAGGACTACGCCGGGGTGGTCGTCCGCTCCGCCACCGACGTCGAGGCCCACGCGGGCACCGGCGTCGCGGCGAGCGTCGTGTCCGGGCGACTGTCCTATGTGCTCGGACTCGAAGGCCCGGCGATGACGATCGACACGGCGTGCTCGTCGTCGCTGGTCGCGCTGCACCTGGCGGCGCAGGCCCTGCGCGCGGGGGAGTGCGACCTCGCGCTCGCCGGCGGGGTCACGGTCATGGCCACGCCGGTCAGTTTCGTCGGCTTCAGCCGCCAGAACGGCCTCGCGCCCGACGGGCTGTGCAAGGCGTACTCCGATTCGGCCGACGGCACGAGCTGGTCCGAAGGCGTCGGCGTGCTCGTCGTCGAGCGGCTGTCCGACGCCCGGCGGCACGGCCACGACGTCCTCGCCGTGGTCGCCGGTTCGGCCATCAACTCCGACGGCGCGTCCAACGGCCTCACCGCCCCCAATGGTCCCTCGCAGCAGCGCGTGATCCGGCAGGCCTTGGCCAGTGCGGGCCTGCGTCCGTCCGAAGTGGACGTCGTCGAAGGGCACGGCACCGGCACGACCCTCGGCGACCCGATCGAGGCGCAGGCGCTCTTGGCGGCCTACGGCCAGGACCGCTCGTCACCGTTGCTGCTGGGGTCGGTCAAGTCGAACCTCGGGCACACCCAGGCCGCCGCGGGCGTCGCCGGGGTCATCAAGATGATCCTTGCGCTGCAACGGGAACGGATCCCGGCGTCGCTGCACGTGACCGAGCCCTCCAGCCACGTCGACTGGTCGTCGGGCGGTGTCGAGCTGCTCACCGAAGCCGTCGACTGGCGGGAGAACGGGCACCCGCGCCGGGCCGGTGTCTCGTCGTTCGGGCTGTCCGGCACCAACGCGCACGTCATCATCGAACAGGCTCCGGCCTACGCGCCCGTCGAACCGCGGCGCGAGGTCACGCCGGGTGTGGTGCCGTGGCCGGTCTCGGGCCGGTCCGAAGCCGCCCTCGAAGCCCAGCTCGCCGCCCTGCCCCGCGACGTCGATCCGGTCGACGCCGGTTTCTCGCTCGCCACCACGCGTTCGGCGTTCGAACACCGGGCCGTGCTCGTCGACGGGACCCCGGTCGCCCGCGGGGTCGCGCGGGAGCGGTCGGTGGCGTTCCTGTTCACCGGCCAGGGTTCGCAGCGGCTCGGCATGGGCCGCGGGCTCTACGAGCGGTTCGGGGTGTTCGCCGACGCCTTCGACGCCGTCTGCGCCCACCTCGACCCCGCTCTGCCGCGTCCGCTGCGCGACGTCGTCTTCGGCGACGATGCCGCGCTGCTCGACGAAACCGGCTGGGCGCAGCCCGCGCTGTTCGCGCTGGAAGTCGCGCTGTTCCGCCTGGTGCGCTCGTGGGGCGTGCGGCCCGCGTTCGTCGCCGGGCATTCGGTCGGCGAGATCGCCGCCGCCCACGCCGCCGGGGTGCTGTCGCTGGCCGACGCGTGCACGCTCGTCGCGGCGCGCGCCCGGCTCATGCAGGCGCTGCCGTCCGGCGGGGCGATGGTCGCCGTGCGCGCCACCGAGGAGGAGGTCCGGCCGCTGCTGTCGGCCGACGTCGCGCTCGCCGCGGTGAACGGGCCGTCGTCGGTCGTGCTGTCCGGCACCGAGGACGCCGTGCTGGCCGCGGCCGCGGGCTTCGAGCAGACCAAGCGGCTCACCGTGTCCCACGCCTTCCACTCCGCGGCGATGGACCCGATGCTCGACGAGTTCCGCGCGGTCGTGGCCGGGTTGGCGTTCGCCGAGCCGGAAATCCCGGTCGTCGGCGACTTCACCTCGCCGGAGTACTGGGTGCGGCAGGTCCGCGACACCGTCCGCTTCGCCGACACGACCGCGCGCCTGCTCGACGCCGGGGTCACGGCGTTCGCCGAGCTGGGCCCGGACGCCGTGCTCACCGCGCTCGTCGACGGCGAAGTCCTCGCCCCGCTGCTGCGCGCCGGACGTGACGAGGAGACCACCGCCGTGACCGCGCTGGCCGCGCTGCACGTCAACGGCGTGCCGGTCGAGTGGGCGGCGCTGTTCGAGGGCACCGGCGCCCGGCGCGTCGCGCTGCCGACGTATGCCTTCCAGCGGCAGCGGTACTGGCCGCGGCTCGTCCCGGGCGCGCACCAGCTCGGCATCACCGCGGCCGGGCACCCGCTGCTCGGCGCCGTCACCGAGGTGGCGGGCTCCGGCGAGGTGGTCTTCTCCGGCCGGCTCGCGACGTCGTGGCTCGACGAGCACGTCATCGGTGGCCAGGTGCTGTTCCCCGGCGCCGGGTTCCTCGAACTGGTGGCACGCGCCGGCGACCAGGCCGGCTGCGGCCGGGTGGAGGACTTCACCGTGGCGGCCCCGCTGGTGCTGTCCGGCCCGACGCTCGTGCAGGTCGTGGCCGGCGCCCCGGACCCCGACGGCCGCCGCGAGGTCAGCGTGTCCTCCCGCGCCGACGGCGAGTGGGTCCGGCACGGTACCGGCGTCCTGGCCCCGGCTTCGCTCCCGGCCGGCTTCGACGCGGGGGAGTGGCCGCCCGCCGGAGCGTCCGAAGTGGACTTGACCGGGTTCTACGACACCTTCGCCGAGGCGGGTTTCGCGTACGGGCCGCAGTTCCGCGGCCTGCGGCGGGTGTGGCTGCGCGACGGCGAGGTCTTCGCCGAAGCCGAGCTGCCCGGCGACGACGCCGAGGAGTACGGCCTGCACCCGGCCCTGCTCGACTCGGTGCTGCACGCGATCACTTTCGCTGATTCAGTGCCGGGCGGGCTCCCGTTCTCCTGGGCGGGCGCGGAGCTGCACGCGACGGGCGCTCGCCGTGTGCGCGCGCGGATCGCCCGGGCCGGCGACGACTCGGTGACCCTGGACCTGGCCGACGAGACGGGCGCGCTGGTGCTGTCGGTCGACGCGCTCACCTTGCGGGCGGCGACGCCGGTCGAGACCGGCCCGGAGTCGTTGTTCCGCCTCGACTGGCTGCCCCTGTCCGGCGCCGAGCCGGAGGGCAGCCGCGCGGTGCTCGGCTCCCGGCTCGCGGACCTGGGCACGCGGTACCCGGACCTGGCCACGGCGCTGGCCGCGGAGCCGGACGTCCTGCTGATCCCGGTGCACGGCGGCACCGACGTGGTCGCCGACACGCACCGCCTCACCGCCGAAGTGCTGACGATCCTCCAGACCCCGAACGAAACCACTCGCATCGTCTTCGTCACCGAAGGCGCCGTCGCCGGGGAAGACCTCGCCGCGGCCGCCGTCTGGGGTCTGGTCCGCTCCGCGCAGACCGAGAACCCCGGCCGGTTCGTGCTCGCCGACGTCGACGACGCGTCCCTCACCGGACTCCCCGCCGCCGTCGCGACCGGCGAACCCCAGCTCCTGCTCCGCGACGGCACCGCCCGCGCCGCCCGCCTCACCCGAGCGCCGCTTTCACGTGAAAGCTACGCTTTGCGCGGCAAAGCGGCACTTTCACGTGAAAGTGCCGACCTGGGCCCCGCACTTTCACGTGAAAGTGCGGGCTGGGACCCCGACGGGACGGTGCTGATCACCGGGGGGACGGGTGGGCTGGGGCGGGTTTTCGCCCGGCACCTGGCCGCCGAGTACGGCGTCAAGCACGTCCTGCTCGCCAGCCGTCGCGGCGGGGATGCCGACGGCGTCGTCGAACTCGTCGCCGAACTCGCCGCGCACGGCACCGAGGTCACCGTCGCCGCCTGCGACTTCGCCGACCGCGACGCCGCCGCGAAGCTCCTCGGCAGTATCCCCGCCGACCGGCCGCTGACCGCGGTCCTGCACGCCGCCGGCGTGCTCGACGACGGCGTCCTCGCCTCCCTCGACGCCGGGCGCCTCGAGACCGTGCTGCGCCCGAAGGCCGACGCCGCCTGGAACCTGCACGAGCTGGCCGGCGACGTCGACGCGTTCGTGCTGTTCTCCTCGGTCGCCGGCACCATCGGCTCGCCGGGGCAGGCGAACTACGCCGCCGCCAACGCCTTCCTCGACGCCCTTGCCGCCCACCGGCACGCCCGCGGGCTCGCCGCGACGTCGCTGGCGTGGGGCGCGTGGGAGACTGGCATGGTCGGCACCCTCACCGACGCCGACCGCGAGCGGATGACCCGCGCCGGCATGCCGCCGTTGCCGGTCGAGCAGGGCTGCGCGCTCTTCGACCGGGCCGTCGCGCGCACCGAACCCGTGCTCGTGCCGGTGCTGCTGGACCTGCCGCGCCTGCGCGGACTGGCCGAACCGCCGTGGCTGCTGCGCCCGGTCGGCCGCCCGGCCCGCCGTGGCGCGGGCCGGGCCACGCCGGCCGCGAACGCCCTGCGCGAACGGCTTTCCGGCCTCCGCGAGGGTGAGCAGCGCAAGGCCCTGCTGGAGGTCATCCGCACGCAGGTCGCCGCTGTGCTCGGGTTCGACGCCGCGAGCGTCGACGTCGAGCGCGAGTTCCGCGGCCTCGGCTTCGACTCGCTCACCGCGGTCGAGTTCCGCAACCAGCTCGCCACCGCGACCGGCCTGCGGCTGCCCGCCACCCTGGTGTTCGACCACCCGACCCCGGTCGTGCTGGCCGGCTTCCTGCGCGGCGAACTCGCCGGCGAGGACGTGCCGGTCGCGCGCGCCACGGTCAAGGCGCCGGTGTCCGACGACCCGATCGCCATCGTGTCGATGGCCTGCCGCTACCCGGGCGGGGTCACCTCGCCCGAAGAGCTGTGGCAGCTGGTCCTCGACGGCGGCGACGGCGTCGGTCCGTTCCCGGCCGACCGCGGCTGGGACCTCGCCGGGCTGTTCGGCGCGGACCGCGGCCGCTCGTACGTCCAAGAGGGCGGGTTCCTCGGCGAGGCCGGGATGTTCGACCCCGGCTTGTTCGGGATCTCGCCGCGCGAAGCCCTCGCGATGGACCCGCAGCAGCGCCTGCTGCTGGAGACGTCCTGGGAGGTCATCGAACGCGCCGGTGTCGACCCGCTTTCCTTGCGCGGCAGCAAGACGGGCGTGTTCGCCGGCGTGATGTACCACGACTACGGTCAGGGCGTGCAGTTCCCGGAGGAGGCGCTCGGCTTCCTCGGCATCGGCACCGCGGGCAGCGTCATGTCCGGCCGCGTCGCCTACGCGCTCGGCTTGGAGGGTCCGGCGGTCACCGTCGACACGGCGTGTTCGTCGTCGCTGGTGGCGATGCACTGGGCCGCCCAGGCCCTGCGCGCCGGGGACTGTGAACTCGCGATCGCCGGTGGTGTCACGGTCATGGCGACCCCGGGTGCCTTTGTCGATTTCTCGGCTCAGGGTGGCCTCGCGCGGGACGGGCGGTGCAAGTCGTTCTCCGACTCCGCCGACGGCGTCGGCTGGGCCGAAGGCGTCGGCGTGGTCCTGCTGGAGCGGCTCTCGGACGCCCGCCGCAACGGCCACGAAGTCCTCGCCGTGGTGCGCGGTTCGGCGGTCAACCAGGACGGCGCGTCCAACGGTCTCACCGCCCCCAACGGACCGTCGCAGCAACGGGTTATCCGCCAGGCGCTGGCCGTCTCCGGGCTCACGACGTCCGATGTGGACGTCGTCGAGGGGCACGGCACCGGCACGCCGCTGGGCGACCCGATCGAGGCGCAGAGCCTCCTGGCCACCTACGGCCGTGACCGCGAAACGCCGTTGCTGCTCGGGTCGGTCAAGGCCAACATCGGGCACACCCAGGCGGCCGCGGGGGTCGCGGGCGTGATCAAGATGGTCCAGGCCATGCGCTACGGCGTCGTGCCCCAGTCGCGCTACTCCGCCGAACCGTCGTCCCATGTGGACTGGACCGAAGGTGCGGTCGACCTGGTCCCGGAGACCACCGCGTGGCCCGAGACCGGCCGCGTCCGCCGCTCGGCGGTGTCGTCGTTCGGGATCAGCGGCACCAACGCCCACGTCATCCTCGAACAGCCGGCCGAGCAGCCCGTGCCCCGGCCCGCGACGCCCGACGCCGGTGCGGTGCCGGTCGTGGTCTCCGGCCGGACGCCCGAAGCCCTGCGCGCCCAGGCCGCCCGCCTGGCCGACCATGTCGAGACCACCGAGATCCCGGTGACGGATCTGGCGCACGCGGCCGCGACCACCCGAGCCGCGTTCACGCACCGCGCCGCGGTCGTCGGCAGCGAACTCGCCGAAGTCGTCGCCGGGCTGCGTGCCGTCGCCGCCGGGGAAGCGGCCGTGCAGGGTGAGGCTCGCGTCGCGCCGCCGGTCGCGTTCCTCTTCTCCGGTCAGGGTTCCCAGCGCGTCCACATGGGACGGGACCTCTCCGTCGCGCACCCGGTGTTCGCGGCCGCGTTCGACGAGGCACTGTCGCTGCTCGACCCGGAGGTGCGCGCCGCGCTCGACGACGAGAGCCGGATCGACCGCACGGAGTTCGCGCAGCCCGCGCTGTTCGCCTTCGAGGTCGCGCTGTTCCGGCTCCTGGCGTCCTGGGGCGTGCACCCCGACTTCGTCACCGGGCACTCCGTCGGCGAGATCGCCGCCGCCCACGTGGCGGGCGTGCTGTCCCTGCCGGACGCGTGCGCGCTGGTTTCCGCGCGGTCCCGGCTGATGGGCGCGCTGCCCGAGGGTGGCGTCATGGTCGCGGTGCGGGCGTCCGAAGAGGACGTTCTGCCGTTCGTCGGCGACGGCGTCGACGTCGCCGCCGTGAACGGCCGCGGCTCGGTCGTCCTTTCCGGGCACGAAGACGCCGTCGTCGCGGTCGCGGCGAAGTTCGCCAAGCACCGGCGGCTGCGCGTCTCGCACGCGTTCCACTCCGTGCTGATGGAGCCGATGCTCGCCGAGTTCGGCGACGTCGTGGCGAAGCTGGCGTTCGCCGAGCCGCGGATCCCGGTCGTGTCGGCGGGCGACGTCACGTCCCCGGCGTACTGGGTCAGCCAGATCCGCGACACCGTCCGCTTCGGCGACGCGATCGAGCGGCTCACCGAGGCGGGCGTGACGGTGTTCGCCGAGCTGGGCCCGGACGCCACGCTCACCGCGGTCGTCGACGAACCGGCCGCGCACGTGATCCCGGTGCAGCGCAAGGACCGGGACGAGACCGCCGCGGCCGCCGAAGCCCTCGCCCGGCTGCACGTCGCCGGGGTCGCCGTCGACTGGGCCGCCCGCTTCCCGGACGCCCGGCGCGTCGCGCTGCCGACGTACGCCTTCCAGCACGAGTGGTTCTGGCCGCTGCCGGCCACCGGCGGCGACGCCACCGGCCTCGGCCTCGCCCCGGCCGGGCACCCGCTGCTCGGCGCGACCCTCGCGCTGGCGGACTCGCCGGGCGTGGTGTTCTCGGGACGGCTGTCCGCGGCCACCCAGCCGTGGCTGCGCGACCACGTCGTCGGCGGCACGATCCTGTTCCCCGGCGCGGCTTTCCTCGAACTGGCGGTCCGCGCGGCCGACGAGGTCGGCTGCGCGGCGGTCGAGGACCTGACCCTGGCAGTGCCCCTCGCGCTCGACCCGGACGGCGCCGTCGTGCTGCAGCTGACCGTGGGCGAGCCGGGCGAAGGCGGCCGCCGCGAGCTGACGATCTCCTCGCGGACCGACGACGACTGGACCCGGCACGCGACCGGCACCCTGGTCCCGCGCGCGGTGGCCGCCGAGCCGCTGCCCGACGCGTGGCCGCCCGCCGGGGCCGTTGAGGCCGACCTCACGGACTTCTACGCCCAGGCCGCCGAAGCCGGGTTCGCCTACGGGCTCGCGTTCCAGGGCCTGCGGCGCGTCTGGCGCTCCGCCGCCGAGGTCTACGCCGAACTGGGTTTGCCCGACGGCGTCGAAGCCGGGCGGTTCGGGCTGCACCCGGCGTTGCTCGACGCGGCCCTGCAGGCCATCGGCTTCGGCGAAGGCGCCCCGGCCGGGCTGCCGTTCGCCTGGACCGGCGTCACCCTGCACGCGTCCGGCGCGAGCCGCGCCCGGGTCCGGATCACGCCCGCGGGCGGCGACGCCGTGGCACTGGCGCTGACCGACGACGCCGGGAAGCCGGTCCTGACCGCCACCGGCGTCACCCTCCGCGCGGCCGAAGCCCCCGCCGAGGCCGACGCGCTGTTCGAGCTGCGCTGGACGCCCGTCCCGCTGCCCGAGCCGGGCACCGAAACCTGGGCGGCCGTCGGCGACGACCTCGCCACCGCCCTCGGCTGCGCGGTCCAGCCGGACTTCGCGACCGCGCTGGCGTCCGGCGCCGACGTCATCGCCGTCCCGGTGACCGGCGGCCCCGACGCGGCGGCTTCGGCCCACGCGCTCACCGCGGAAGTCCTGGAGTACCTGCAAAGTCCCGCCCCGCGGCTGGTGTTCGTCACCCGCGGCGCCATCGCCGGGGACGACGTCGCCGCGGCCGCGGTCTGGGGCCTGGTGCGCTCGGCGCAGTCCGAGGAGCCCGGTCGCTTCGTCCTGCTGGACGTCGACGAGCCCGACGGCGCCACCCTCCGCGCGGCCCTGGCCACCGGCGAGCCCCAGCTCCTCCTGCGCGACGGCACCCTGAGCGTCGCCCGCCTGACCCGAGCCGCACTTTCACGTGAAAGTGCCGACCTGGGCCCCGCACTTTCACGTGAAAGTGCGGGCTGGGACCCGGACGGGACGGTGCTCATCACGGGTGGGACCGGCGGGTTGGGGCGGGTTTTCGCGCGGCACCTCGTGGCGCGTGGGGCGCGGAAGCTGCTGCTGCTCAGCCGTCGTGGGCCGGCCGCGGAAGGGGTTGATGCGCTGGTCGCGGAGCTGGCCGGGGCCGAAGTGCGGGTGGTGGCGTGTGACGTCGGCGATCGGGACGCGCTGGCCGCCGTGCTGGCTGAGGTGCCCGATCTGACCGCCGTCGTGCACACCGCCGGGGTCGTCGACGACGGCGTGCTCGCGTCGCAGTCGCCGGAGCGGCTGGCGACGGTGTTCGCGCCGAAGCTCGACGCCGCCTGGCACCTGCACGAACTCGCCGGCGACGTCGCCGGGTTCGTGCTGTTCTCCTCGGTGGCCGGCACGATCGGCACGCCGGGCCAGGCCAACTACGCGGCGGCCAACGCGTTCCTCGACGCCCTCGCCGCCCACCGCGCCGGCCGCGGCCTGGCCGGCGTGAGCCTGGCCTGGGGTGCTTGGGACACCGGCATGACCGGCGACCTCACCGACGCCGACCGCGAGCGGATGGTCCGCGGCGGGATGCCGCCGCTGAGCGCCGGGCAGGGCACGGAGCTGTTCGACCGCGCGATCGACGGCACCGCTCCGCACGTCGTCCCGGTGCGCGTCGACCTGCCGACCCTGCGCACCCGCGGCGAGCTGCCGTGGCTGCTGCGCCCGGTGGGCCGTCCCGGACGCCGCAGCGCGGCCGCCGGCCCGGACCGCGCCGCCGCGGCCGACCTGCGCGGACAGCTGGCGTCGATGCGGGAGAGCGAGCAGGAACGCACGCTGCTTTCCCTGGTGCGCGCCCAGGTCTCAGCGGTGCTCGGCCACCCGGCCGAGCAGGTCGGGGCCGGGCTGGAGTTCCGCGAGCTGGGCTTCGACTCGCTGACCGCGGTCGAGTTCCGCAACCGGCTCACCGCCGCGACCGGGCTGACCCTGTCGGCGACCGTCGTCTTCGACTACCCGACCCCGGCCGGGCTCGCCGCGCACCTGCGGGCCGAGCTGGCGCCCGCCCCGGCCGCCGCGACGTCGCTGCCGGACGAGCTGGACCGGCTCGAAGAGCTGGTCGCCACGGGGACCGCGAGCGAGTTCGCGGCGGCGGACGTCGCGGCCCGGCTGCGCCGGCTCCTGGCGAAGATCGCGGCGCCCGCCGGCGAAGACGTCTCCGAGCGGCTCGACGCGGCCAGCACGGACGACATCTTCGCCTTCATCGACAACGAACTGGGCCGGCTCGGCGACGGGTCCGGACTCGAGCAGGAGGGCTGAGGCCGTCATGACCGAGGACAAGAAGCTCGTCGAGTACCTGAAGTGGGTCACCGCCGACCTGGCCAAGACGCGCAAGCGCGTCGAGGAGCTCGAAACGGCGGAGCCGGAACCCGTCGCGATCGTGTCGATGGCCTGCCGCTACCCGGGCGGGGTCACCTCGCCCGAGGGGCTGTGGGAGCTCGTGCTCGACGGCGGCGACGGCATCGGAGCGTTCCCGGAAGACCGGGGCTGGGACCTGGGAGGTCTGTTCGGCGATGAAAGAGGACGTTCGTACGTTCGTGAAGGCGGTTTTCTCGACCATGCGGGCCGCTTCGATCCTGGCCTCTTCGGCATCTCCCCGCGCGAGGCGCTGGCCATGGACCCGCAGCAGCGTCACCTCCTCGAGGTCTCCTGGGAGGTGATCGAACGCGCCGGCCTCGACCCGCTTTCGCTGCGTGGCAGCAAAACGGGCGTCTTCGCCGGCGTGATGTACCACGACTACGGCCAGGGCGCGCGGTTCCCGGAAGAAGCGCTGGGCTTCCTCGGGGTCGGCACCGCGGGCAGCGTGCTGTCCGGCCGCGTTTCCTACACCCTCGGCCTGGAAGGCCCGGCCGTCACGATCGACACGGCGTGCTCGTCGTCGCTGGTGGCGATGCACTGGGCGGCGCAAGCGCTGCGGGCGGGGGACTGCGAACTGGCGATCGCCGGTGGCGTCACGATCATGGCCACCCCGGGGTCCTTTGTGGACTTCTCGGCGCAGGGCGGCCTCGCCCGCGACGGGCGGTGCAAGTCCTACGCCGAGTCCGCCGACGGCGTCGGCTGGGCCGAAGGCGTCGGCCTCGTCCTGCTGGAGCGGCTCTCGGACGCGCGCCGCAACGGCCACGAAGTCCTCGCGGTGCTGCGCGGTTCGGCGGTCAACCAGGACGGCGCGTCCAACGGTCTCACCGCGCCCAACGGACCGTCGCAGCAGCGGGTGATCCGCCAGGCGCTCGGCACTTCCGGGCTCACGGTGTCCGATGTGGACGTCGTCGAAGGGCACGGCACCGGCACGCCCCTCGGCGACCCGATCGAGGCGCAGAGCCTCCTCGCGACCTACGGCAAGGGCCGGTCGACGCCGCTGCTGCTGGGGTCGGTCAAGTCCAACATCGGGCACACCCAGGCGGCCGCGGGCGTCGCGGGCGTGATCAAGATGGTGCAGGCCATGCGCCACGGCGTCGTGCCCAAGTCGGTGCACCTCGACGAGCCCTCGTCCCATGTGGACTGGACGGCGGGTGCCGTCGAGGTCGTCACCGAGCACACGCCGTGGCCCGAAACCGGCCGCGTCCGCCGTTCGGCGGTGTCGTCGTTCGGCATCAGCGGCACCAACGCCCACGTCATCCTCGAACAGCCCGAACCCGCCGAGCGCCCGGACACCGAGGCCCGGCCCGGGGTGCGGGCGTTCGTCGTGGCCGGGCGCACCGAAGCCGCGCTCGCCGCGCAGGCCGCCCGCCTGCGTGACCACCTCGACTCCGGCGACGCTTCGGCGGCCGACGTGGCGTGGTCGCTGGCGAAGTCGCGGGCCGCGCTCGACCACCGGGCCGTCATCGTCGCCGAGGACCCGCGCGACGACCTCGCGGCGCTCGCCGCCGGTACCCCCGGCCCGGCGGTCACCACCGGCGTCGCCGACATCGACGGCCGGGTCGTGTTCGTCTTCCCCGGCCAGGGCGCGCAGTGGGCGGGGATGGGGGCCCGGCTGCTCGACGAGTCGCCGGTGTTCGCCGCCCGCATCGCCGAGTGCGAGGCCGCGCTCTCCCCGTACATCGACTGGTCGCTGACCGACGTCCTGCGTGGTGCGGCTCCGCTCGATCGCGTCGACGTCGTGCAGCCCGCGTCCTTCGCCGTGATGGTCGCCCTCGCCGCGCTGTGGCAGGCCCACGGGATCACCCCGGACGCCGTCGTCGGCCACTCCCAGGGCGAGATCGCCGCGGCCTGCGTGTCCGGCGCGCTCGGCCTCGACGACGCCGCCCGCGTCGTCGCCCTGCGCAGCCAGGCCATCGCGCGACGCCTCGCCGGGGCCGGGATCATGCTGTCGGCCTCGGTGCCCGCCGCCGACGTCGAAGCCCGCCTCGCCCGGTTCGGGGGCAGGCTGTCGGTCGCGGTGGCCAACAGCCCGTCGTCCGTCGTCGTCGCCGGCGACCCGGCGGCGGGGGAGGAGTTCCTGGCCGAGCTGGCCGAAGCCGGCCTGCGGGCCCGCCGCATCGACGTCGACTACGCCTCGCACTCCGCGCACGTCGAGCTGATCGAAGACGAGCTGACCGCGGCGCTGGCCGGGCTGCGGCCGCGGCAGTCGGAGATCCCGTTCTTCTCCACTGTGGACGGCGAGTGGCTCGACACGACCCGGATGGACGCCGGTTACTGGTACCGAAACCTGCGGCAGCGCGTCCGGTTCGAGGAGGCCATCCGCGAACTGCTTTCCTTGCAGTACCAGGCGTTCCTGGAGATCAGCTCGCACCCCGTGCTCAACGTCCCGCTGCAGGAGATCGCCGAGGACGCCGGTGCCCGCGCGGTCGTCACCGGCACGCTGCGCCGCACCGACGGCGGCCTCGACCGGTTCCTGACGTCGGTGGCCAAAGCGCACGTCCGCGGGGTCAGCCCGGACTGGACGACCTTCCTCGCCGAGGGCGCGCGGATCGTCCCGCTGCCGACGTACGCCTTCCAGCACGAGAACTACTGGCCCGAGCCCGCTGAGGCGAGGACCGCGGACCCGGCCGAGGCCGAGTTCTGGACCGCGGTCGACGACGCCGATTTCGCCGCGCTCAGCACCACCCTCGACGTCGAAGAGGACGCGCTCACCCGCGTGCTGCCCGCGCTGTCGTCGTGGCGCCGCCGCCGCGGCGAGCAGTCCGCTGTGGACGGCTGGCGTTACCGCGTCACGTGGAAGCCGTTGCCCGACGGGACATCCGCGACCGGGCGCTGGCTCGCGCTCGTCCCCGAAGGTCTCGACGTCCCCTTCGAGGCCGACCGCCTGGTGGTGGCGCCCGACGCCGACCCGGTCGAGGTGCTCCGGGAAGGACTCGGCGAGCACACCGGCGTCGTCTCCTTCCTGGACCTGGACGGGACGACCTTCACCACGACGGCCGCACTGGTCGAATTCCTCGCCGAAGCGGATCCGGTCGTGCCGCTGTGGGCGGTCACCCGCGGCGCCGTATCCGTCGGCCGCTCCGACCCGCTCGCCGACCCCGCCCGTGCCGCGCTCTGGGGTGCCGGGCGGGTCCTCGCGCTGGAGTACCCGCGGGCCTGGGGCGGCCTGATCGACCTGCCGGAGACGCTCGACGAGCGGGCCGCCGCCCGGTTCGCCGCCGCGCTCGGCGGCCCGGAGGACCAGGTCGCCGTCCGCGCGTCCGGCCTCTTCGCGCGGCGTCTCGTGCATGCCGCGGCCGGGGGCGCCGCCGAACCGTGGCGCCCGCACGGCACCGTGCTGGTCACCGGCGCCGAAGAAGGCTTCGGCGCGCGCGTCGCCGAGTGGGTCACCGAATCCGGCGCCGAGGTCGTGACCGAGATCCCCGGAGACCGGCCGCTGACCGCCGTCCTGCACACCGCCGGGATGACCGGCGACCCCGGCGCGTGGACCACCGCCGTCCAGCTCGACGCCGCCCTCGCCGGCACCGACCTCGAAGCGTTCGTGCTGTTCACCTCGGTGAGCGCGGTGTGGGGTGCCGAAGGCCAGCGCGACCGCGCCGCCGTCGACACCGGCCTGGAAGCGCTCGCCCGGCACCGCCGCGACCGCGGCCGGACCGCGACCGCCGTCGCGTGGAGCGCCTGGGAAGGCACCGGCGTCGCCGAAGACGAGGAGACCGCCGGGTTCCTGCGCGCCCGCGGCCTCCGGCCGCTGCCGGTCGAGCAGGCCCTGCTCGCCCTCGGCCAGGCCGTCGCCCACGACGACACCGCCGTCGTGCTCGCCGACGTCCACTGGGACCGGTTCGTCCCGGCGATCACCTCGCGCCGCGACGGCACCCTGCTCGGCGAGCTGCCCGAGGTGCGCGCGCTCGCCGACACCGGGGCGGGCGATGTCACGGCGGCGTCAGGGCTGCTGGGACGCTTGCGCGAGGCCGACCCGCGGGAGCGGGAGACCCTGCTGCTGGACCTGGTCCGCGAGCAGGTCGCCGGCCTGCTCGGCTACGCGGGCGCGGCCGCGGTCGAACCCCGCCGCCCGTTCAAGGAACTCGGCTTCGACTCCTTGACGTCGGTCGAGCTGCGCAACCGGATCAACGCGGCGACCGGCCTGACGCTGCCGTCCACTTTGGTCTTCGACCACCCGCGCCCGGACGCCGTCGCGCGGCTGCTGGCCACCGAACTGCTCGGCGACGACGACCCGGCCGCGGCCCCCGCGGTGACCGGGGCGGTCGACGGCGACCCGATCGTCGTGGTCGGCATGAGCTGCCGCTACCCGGGCGGCGTCCGCTCGCCCGAAGACCTGTGGCGCCTGGTCGCCGACGGTACCGACGCCATCACGGAGTTCCCCGGCGACCGCGGCTGGGACCTGCTCGGCCTCCGCGACGGCGCGTCCTACGTCCACGAAGGCGGCTTCGTCGACGGCGTCGCGAACTTCGACGCCGGCTTCTTCGGCATCTCTCCGCGCGAAGCCCTCGCGATGGACCCGCAGCAGCGCCAGCTCCTCGAAGTGGCGTGGGAGCTGTTCGAACGCGCCGGCGTCGACCCCGAAGGCCTGCGCGGCAGCACGACCGGCGTCTACGTCGGCGGTTCCGGCAACGGCTACACGCCGCCGCCGGAACTGGCCGGGCACCTGCTCACCGGCGCCGCGACCAGTGTCCTGTCCGGCCGGATCTCCTACCTGTTCGGGCTGGAAGGCCCGTCGGTCACCGTCGACACCGCGTGCTCGTCGTCGCTGGTCGCGCTGCACATGGCGGCGCGGGCGCTGGCCTCGGGCGAATGCTCGCTGGCCGTCGCGGGCGGGGTCACCGTGATGGCGACGCCGAGTGCGTTCGTCGAGTTCAGCTACCAGGGCGGCCTCGCTCCCGACGGGCGCTGCCGGTCGTTCGCCGAGACCGCGGGCGGCACCGGCTGGTCCGAAGGCACCGGCCTGCTCCTGCTGGAACGGCTGTCCGACGCCCGCCGCAACGGCCACCAGCCCCTGGCCGTGCTGCGCGGCACCGCCGTCAACTCCGACGGCGCGTCCAACGGCCTCACCGCGCCCAACGGTCCCTCGCAGCAACGCGTGATCCGCCAGGCACTCGCCAACGCCGGACTGTCTACTTCGGACGTCGATGCGGTCGAGGCGCACGGCACCGGTACGTCGCTCGGCGACCCGATCGAAGCCCAGGCCCTGCTGGCCACCTACGGCCAGGATCGTCAAGAGCCCTTGCTGCTCGGCTCGATCAAGTCGAACCTCGGGCACGCCCAGTCGGCCGCGGGGGTCGCGGGCGTGATCAAGATGATCGAGGCCCTCCGCCACGGCGTGCTGCCGAAGACGGTGCACCTCGACGAGCCGACGTCCCAAGTGGACTGGACGGCCGGGGCGATCTCGCTGCTGACCGAGCAGCGCCCGTGGCCCGAGACCGGCCGGCCCCGCCGCGGCGCCGTGTCGTCGTTCGGGGTCAGCGGGACGAACGCGCACGTGATCCTCGAACAGGCCGAGGACACCGAGATTTCCGAAGCGTCGGTGACCGGCCCGGTGCCGGTGCTGCTCTCCGCCCGCACGCCGGAGCGGCTCGCCGCGCAGGCCGCGCGGATCGCGGACTTCGTTGCCACGCAACCGGATCTCACCGATCTCGCCGCCGCGCTGGCGACGACCCGCACGCACTTCGAGCACCGCACCGCGGTCGTCGCCGCCGACCGGGACGAGCTGCTGGCCGGCCTGCGCGAAATCGGCGGGCCCACCCTCGCCGGGCCGGACGGCAAGCTCGCCGTCCTGTTCGCCGGGCAGGGCAGCCAGCACCTCGGCATGGGTCGCGAGCTGGCCGCCACCTACCCGGTGTTCGCGGACGCGCTCGACGCCGTCCTCGCCCACCTCGACGTCGAACTGGACCGCCCGCTGCGCGAGGTCATGCACGGCGACGACGCGAGCCTGCTCGACCAGACGCAGTACGCGCAGGCGGCGATCTTCGCGTTCGAAGTCGCGCTGTTCCGGCTCCTGGAGTCGTGGGGGATCACCCCGGACCTGCTGGCCGGGCACTCGGTCGGCGAGATCGCGGCCGCGCACGTCGCCGGGGTGTTCAGCCTGGCCGGGGCGTGCCGGCTGGTCGCCGCGCGCGGCCGCCTGATGCAGGCGCTCCCGCCGGGTGGCGCGATGCTTTCCGTGGTGGCGAGCGAAGAAGAGGTCGCGCCGCTGCTCGGCGACGACGTCGTGATCGCCGCGGTCAACGGCCCGCGCTCGGTCGTCGTCTCCGGCACCGAAGCCGCCGTCCTCGCGGTGGGGGAGCACTTCGCCAAGACCAAGCGGCTCGCCGTCTCGCACGCCTTCCACTCGCCGCTCATCGAACCCGCCCTGGACGAGTTCGGCCGGGTAGTGGCCGGGCTGGAACTCGAGGCGCCGTCGATCCCGATCGTCTCGACCGTCGCCGGCGAGGCCGACTTCACCTCGCCGGAGTACTGGGTGCGGCAGGCCCGCGAAGCCGTGCGGTTCGCCGACGCCGTCACGACGTTGGCCTCGGCAGGCGTCACGGCGTTCCTCGACGTCGGCCCGGACGGTGTCGCCGCGGCGATGGCGGCCGAAAACCTGACCGGCGGCGAAGTCGTCGCGGCGGTGCGCGACGAGCCCCGGACGCTGGTGACCGCCCTGACGCGGCTGCACCACGCCCGCGTCCCCGTGGACTGGGCGAAGTTCTTCGGCGGCGGCCGTCCGGTCGCGCTGCCGACCTACCCGTTCGCGCCGGACCGCTACTGGCCCGAAGGCTTCCACGGCGCGCACGGCGACCTGCGCCTGTCCGGCTTGCACTCCGCCGAGCACCCGCTGCTCGGCGCCGGGGTCGCGCTGCCGGAGTCGGGCGGGTTCCTGTTCACCGGCGCGCTTTCGCCGCAGCTGCAGCCGTGGCTGGCCGACCACACCGTCGACGGCGTGATCGTGTTCCCCGAGGCCGGGTTCGTGGAGCTGGCCGTGCGCGCGGGCGACGAGGTCGGCTGCGACCTGCTCGAAGAGCTGACCGTCGAGGTCCCGCTCACGCTGCCGCCGGTCGGGGGCGTGCACGCTCAGGTCGTCGTCGGCCCGGAAGGCACCGGGGGCACGCGCGAACTGACCATCTGGACCCGGCCGGAAGGCGAAGGCGAGCAGCCGTGGACGCGGACCGCGGCCGGGCGGCTCGCGCCCGGCGCGTCCGAACCGGCGGTCGACCCGGCCTGGCCGCCGGCCGCGGTGGAACTGGCCCTCGACGGCTTCTACGACGACCATGCCCAGGTCGGCGCGGCTTTCCGTGGCCTGCAAGCGGCGTGGCGCTCGGGCGACGACGTCTTCGCCGAGGTGGCGCTGCCCGCGTCGCGTCAAGACGACGCGTTCGGGCTGCACCCGGCGCTGCTCGACGCGGCGCTGCAGGCCGTCACGCTGCTGGACCTGCCGCTGCGCCCGGCGACGGGCTGGACCCGGTTCGCGCTCCACGCCAGTGGCGCGGCGGCCGCACGCGTCCACCTCCGCCGTACCGAAGACACGATCGCCCTCACGCTGACCGACCTCGGCGGCGCGCTGGTCGCGTCCGCGGAGGCCGTGTCGTTCGGGGAAGCCGCCGCCCCGCGGCAGCAGGGGCACGACTCGCTGTTCCACCTCGAGTGGACGCCGCTGCCTTCGGCCGAGCCGTCCGGTAGGCGGTTCGTCGTGTTCGGCGAGGACGCCACCGACCTGGCGGACGATGCCGTGGTCGTGGTGCCGGTGGACACGAGCGGCGACCCGGTCACCGCGACCCACCGCGCGACCACGCAGGTCCTCGAGCAGCTGCAGTCCTTCCTGGCCACCGACGTCCAGGTCGTGTTCCAGACCGGCGAGGGCCCCGCGGCCGCGGCGGTGCAGGGCCTGGTCCGGGCGGCGCAGTCGGAGAACCCGGGCCGGTTCCTGCTGGTCGAGGGCGACGCCGTCGACGCGGCCGTCGCCTCGGGCGAGCCGCAGGTGTCGGTGCGCGACGGCGTCCCGCACCGCGCCCGGCTGGTCCGGGCGCCCGCGGCGGACCGGCCGGCGCCCGGCATCGGCAACCCGGACGGCACGGTGCTCGTCACCGGCGGCACGGGCGGCCTGGGCCGGCTGCTGGCCCGGCACCTGGTGACCCACCACGGCGTCCGGCACCTGCTGCTGGCCGGCCGCCGAGGCCTCGGCTCCGCCGGCGCCGCCGAACTGGTGAACGAGCTGAAGGGCCTGGGCGCGGACGTCCGCGTCGCGGCGTGCGACACCGCCGACCGCGAAGACGTCGCCGACCTGCTGTCCGGCATCCCGGAAGGCCACCCGCTGACGGCGGTGGTGCACGCGGCCGGCGTCCTCGACGACGGCGTCGTGGGCTCGCTGACCCCGGCGCGGCTCAAGAAGGTGCTGCGCCCCAAGGTGGACGGCGCCTGGCACCTGCACGAGCTGACCCGCGACCTCGACTTGGCGGCGTTCGTCCTGTATTCGTCGGCGAGCGGCCTGCTCGGCGGCGTCGGCCAGGGCAACTACGCGGCGGCGAACTCGTTCCTCGACGCACTGGCGTCGGCCCGGCGCGCGGAGGGCCTGCCGGCGGTGTCGCTGGCGTGGGGCCCGTGGGCGCAGGAGGACGGCATGGCGGGCACGCTCGCCGACGTCGACGCCCAGCGCCTGGCGAAGTCCGGCCTGCGCCGGTTCACCCCGGAGGAGGGCCTGGCGCTGTTCGACACGGCGCTGGCGTCCCCGGCCGCGGTGGTCGTCCCGGTGGGCCTGGACCTGGCGGTGCTGCGCGGCCACATCGTCCCGCCGGTGCTCGGCGACCTGGTCCCCAAAACCCGCCGCACGGCCCGCATCGACGCCGACGGCGTCCGCTCGTTCGTATCCCGCCTGGGCGAGCTGGCCCCGGACGCGCGGGACCGCGAGCTGCTGGACCTGGTCCGCGAACTGGCGGCGAGCGTCCTCGGCCACGGCTCCCCGGCGGCGATCGACCCGGACACCGGCTTCACGGAGATCGGCTTCGACTCCCTGACGGTGGTGGAGCTGCGCAACCGCCTGGGTTACGCGACGGGCCTGACGCTGCCGGCGACAGTGCTGTTCGACCACCCGAACCCGCGGGTGCTGAGCGCGCACCTGCTGTCGCTGCTGAGCCCGGAGCCGGTGGACGCGTCCGCGCAGGTGCTGTCGTCGCTGAGCCACTTCGAGGCGCTGGTCTCGGATCCTTCACTGGCACCCGAGACGGTCGGCGTCCTGACGACGCGGCTGCGTTCCCTCCTGGACCGCCTGGACGGCCCCAGCGAGTTCCTGGAGTCGCTGGACTCGGCGGACGACGGCGAACTGTTCCGCCTGATCGACTCGGAGCTGGGCACCGACTGACCGACCCCCGGTGATCCTTCGTGAAGGCCACCTTGAGGAACTTTACGTTCCTCAAGGTGGCCTTCACGAAACGTCGGGCACGGAAAACCGGGCCGGGGAAGGGATCCCCGGCCCGGTTGGTGGAGTGAGGTCAGGCGGCGACCGCCTGGAAGGTGCGCGAGTTCCAGCGCACCGCCAGCGCGGTCAGGCCGATGATCACCACCGCGCCCACCAGCGTCGGCACCAGCGGCAACGTCTCCCGGAAACTCGCCCGGCTGATGTCGACCACGTACGCCAGCGGGTTGAACCGCGACAGCACGTACAGCCACATCGGCGCCCGGTCCGGCGTGATCGGCAGCAGGATGCCCGACAGCAGCGTCAGCGGCAGGATCACGATGTTCACGATCGACGAGAACGTCTCTTCGTTGCGCAGCTTGAGCACGATCGCGTCCGCGCAGCACGCGATCGACAGCGCCGTCAGCGCCGTGATCACCAGGACCAGTGCCACGCCCACCGCGCTCACCGCCACGCCGAACACCAGGCTCGCGAGCAGCAGGATGATCACGCCCTGCACCAGCGACAGCGTCACCGACGGCAGGGCCTGGCCGAGGCTCAGCGCCGTGCGGCTCACCGGCGTCACGCGCAGCCGGTCGACCGCGCCCGCCTTGATGCCGGACAGCAGGACGAATCCACAGTAGACACCGTTGGTCGCCGCGATCTGGATGATCAGCGCCGGGGTGAGGTCCACCCAGGACGTCTGGGCCGCGACCCCGGGCGTCTTGCTGACCAGCACCGCCAGCAGCGGCCCGCACAGCACCAGGTACAGCACCGGCTGGATCATGCCCATCACCAGGTACGGCTTGTTGCGCAGCACCACCGCCAGCTCGCTGCGGTAGACCAGGATCGCTTCACGCAGCATCGGTCACCTCCTCGGCAGGCTCGCGCAGGCCCCGGCCGGTCAGGGCGAAGAACACGTCGTCGAGCGTCGGGCGCCGCACGCGCAGCGCGACCAGCGGGATGTCCTGCTGGTCCAGGGCCCGCACCAGCGGCGACAGGACCTCCTCGCTCTGCCCGGCCCGGAACCGCAACGTCGCGTCGTCGCGGCGCAGGCCGTGGATCCCGGGCAGCCCGGCCACCAGCAGTTCCGCGTGGTCCGCGCGGTCCGGCGGCACCGTCACCTCGACACCGTCGCCGAGCAGGCGGGACTTGAGCGCGTCCGGGGTGTCCTCGGCGACGATCACGCCGTCGTCGATGACCTGGATCCGGTCGGCGAGCGCGTCGGCTTCGTCGAGGTAGTGCGTCGAGAGGAAGACCGTCACGCCCTGCTCGTCGCGCAGCCGCCGGATGTGGCTCCACAGGTGGGCGCGGCTCTGCGGGTCGAGGCCGGTGGTCGGCTCGTCGAGGAACAGCACCACCGGCAGGTGCACCATGCCCAGCGCCAGGTCGAGCCGCCGCCGCTGGCCGCCCGACATCGCCGACGTCAGCCGGTCTTCCAGGCCGGTCAGGCCCAGCTGCCCCGAGATCTCGCGGACGCGCTCGGCGGCGTCGGTCTTGTTGAGCCCGTAGAGGCGGGCCTGCAGCATGAGCTCTTCGCGGACCTTGCGCTCGTCGACCGTGCCGCCGCCCTGGGCGACGTAGCCGATGTGCCGCCGGACGCGCTTCTGCTCGGTGAGCAGGTCGGCGCCGGCGATCCGGGCGTGCCCGGCGGTCGGGCGCAGCAACGTCGTGAGCATCCGCATGGTCGTGGTCTTGCCGGCGCCGTTCGGGCCGAGGAACGCGACGATCTCGCCGGCCTCGACCCGCAGGTCGACCCCGCGGACGGCGGCGACTTCCCGGCCGCCGGCGGTGAAGGTGCGGGCCAGGCCCGCGGCCTCGATCACCGGGCCGGCTCGGTCGCGGCCGGCGTCCCGGCGGCGAGCGCGAGCAGCGCGTCGACGGCACCCTCCCGGCCACGGCCCGGCTCCTGCTGCAACCGCGCCATTTCCTGAGCCCGCGCGGTGAAGGACGGGTTCTCCAGCACCTCGGTCAGCTTCGCGGTGACGTCGTCGACGTCGATGCCGTGCGAGGACTCGACCACCAGGCCGACGCCGGTGTCGCGCGCGCGGACGGCCTGGTCGTAGCCGTCGACGAACAGCGGCCGCAGCAGCAGCGGCTTGCCGAAGTAGAGGCTCTCGATGTAGCCGTTGCCGCCACCGTGGGTGAAGTGCGCGCGCACGTGCGGGTGGGCGAGGACGTCGAGCTGCGAGGGCAGCCACTTCTCGGCCCGCAGGTTCGACGGCAGCTCGGTGGTCGGCGGCAGCAGGTGCCACGACTGGGCCGGCAGCCGCCAGAGCACAGCGTGCTTGCCTTCGAGCCGCCGCGCGACCTCGACCAGGCCCTCGACCTCGGCCTCGCTCAGCCGCACGACCGTGCCGAACCCGATGTAGACCACCGATTCGTGCCGGTCGAGCCAGCCCTTGACGTCCTGTTCGCCCGGCAGTTCCGGCAGCGGCGGCACGATCGCGCCGAGCATCCGGAAGTGCGCCGGGATGTCGACCGGGTACTCCAGCTCGGCGAGCGAGTAGACCAGCACGAGCGCGGCTTCGTCGATGCGGGACGTGTACTTCGCGGCCAGCCGCGAGACGCCGAGCTCCTTGTTGGACTTGACGTATTCGACGACCCGCTTGCGCAGCAGGGAATCGGTGAAGTACAGCGCCTTGCGGCGGAACCCGAACCACGCGTTCGCCAGCCGCTGCCCGGCCGTCATGTCCAGCGGCAGCCCGGAGTGCGGGACGGGGAAGCCCGGCGGCAGCTTCGTCAGGTGGTTGCTCACCGAGAAGGGCACGCTCACGACGTGGGGGATCCGCTTTGTGACGGCCAGCTCGAACCCGGCGTGCAGCAGCGAATCGACCACCATCGCGGCCGGCTCGACCTCGCGCACGATCTCGGCGAGCGCGCGGTAGGCCTGGTCGCGGAAGCGGGTGTCGAAGGTGTGGCGCATCAGCGCCTTGTGCGCCTTCCAGCGCGACTTCTGGGTGACGGCGTGGTAGGTCTCGTCGTCCCACGACCCGGAGGACAGCTCGGGGATCGGCGCCCCGAGCGACCGGAACTCCACGCGGCTGCCGCTGCCATCGGCCCCGATGGCCTCGACCTCGGCGCGGCGGTTGTCGAAGGTGGCGAAGCAGACGTCGGGAACCCCGCGCCGGGACAGTTCCGCGGCCAGCACGAGCAGGGAGTTGACCAGCCCGCTGTCGGGTGAGCTGACGAACAGGATCGGACGCCGTTCTCGGCTCATGGAGAAGCACCTTTCCTCGGCGGGAGCACACGGCCGCCGCGACCGTAACAACGCCTTTTCCGTGAATCACCTACATTCCGCGCCGGTTTCGAGCCCCCAGGCAAGGTCTTGAATGAGTCATTCAGGACCGCCGAAGACCTGAATGAGTCATTCAGGACGCCGGCGAGCCGCCGCCGAGCGCCCGAGCGCGGCCGGTCCGGCGATCCGGGATGTCATGAAAGGGTCGTTCACCTCGCCAGACGACATGAACGACCCTTTCATGACATCCCTGCGGCGCCGGGCAGACCACGCGGCCAGGCTCTCTGCCGCCGGTCACCCGCTCGCCGGGCGCGAAGACTAAGGGTTCTCGGGCGCCGGACGCGGTTGACTCCAGCGATGCGGAACCCGGACCGCGGTGCCGCGAGTCCCGGCCGGACGACACCGAGAGGCGAGGATGGCCAGCGAGAGCCAGCTGCGTGACTACCTCAAGCGCGTCACCGCCGACCTGCACCGGTCGCGGCAGCGCGTGCGGGAGATGGAAGCCGCCGCCGGGGAGCCGGTGGCGGTCGTCGGGATCGGGTGCCGGTTTCCCGGTGGGGTGGCGACGCCGGACCAGCTGTGGGACCTGGTCGCCGCCGGCACCGACGCGATCGGGCCGCTGCCCGCCGACCGCGGGTGGTCCGCGCTGCTCGCCGGCGTGGACCGCAGCACCATCAGCCTCGGGGACGTCGACGCGTGGCGCGGCGGGTTCGTCGACGACGCCGACCGGTTCGACGCCGGGTTCTTCCGCGTCTCGCCCCGCGAGGCCCTCGCCATGGACCCGCAGCAGCGCCTCCTCCTCGAAGTCACGTGGGAGGCCCTCGAACGCGCCCGCATCGTGCCCGCGAGCCTGCGCGGCAGCCGCACCGGGGTGTTCGTCGGCACCAACGGCCAGAGCTACGGCAAGCTGCTCGCCGCGTCCGGCGAGACCGTCGAAGGCCACGCCGGCACCGGCACCACCGCGGCCGTGCTCTCCGGCCGCGTCGCCTACTCCTTCGGCTTCGAAGGCCCGTCGGTCACCGTCGACACCGCGTGTTCGTCCTCTTTGGTCGCCGCGCACTGGGCGACGCAGGCCCTGCGCTCCGGCGAGTGCTCGCTCGCGCTCGCCGGTGGCGTCACGGTAATGGCGACGCCCGAGGCGTTCGCGGAGTTCAGCAAGCAGGGCGGCCTCGCGCCGGACGGGCGCTGCAAGGCGTTCGCCGACGGCGCGGACGGCGTCGGCTGGGCCGAGGGCGCCGGGATCCTGGTCCTGGAACGGCTTTCCGACGCCCGGCGCCACGGCCACCCCGTCCTCGCGGTGCTGCGCGGCACCGCCGTCAACTCCGACGGCGCCAGCAGCGGCCTGACCGTCCCCAATGGACCTTCGCAGCAGCGGGTGATCCACGCCGCGCTCGCCGCGTCCGGACTGTCCACTCAGGACATCGACGTCGTCGAGGCGCACGGCACCGGCACCCGGCTCGGCGACCCGATCGAAGCGCAGGCGCTGCTGGCCACCTACGGCCGCGACCGCGAGCACGACCTGCTGATCGGCTCGATCAAGTCCAACTTCGGGCACACCCAGGCCGCGGCCGGCGTCGCCGGGATCATCAAGGCGGTCCTGGCCATCCGCCACGGCGAGGTGCCGCGCACGCTGCACGCCGGCCGCCTCACGGCCGAAGTGGACTGGAGTTCCGGCGCCGTCCGGCCGGTCAGCGAACCGGAGGCGTGGCCGGAGACCGGCCGCCCGCGCCGCGCCGCCGTGTCGTCCTTCGGGGTCAGCGGCACCAACGCGCACACGATCGTCGAGCAGGCCCCGGAACCCGAGCCGGGGGACCGCGGGCCGCGCGCCGCCGGGCCGGTGCCGTGGTTCGTCTCCGCCCGCTCGGAACCCGCCCTGCGCGCCCAGGCCGAGGCACTGCTGGCCGCCACCGCCGACGACGCCGACCCGGCCGACATCGCTTTGTCGACCGTGACCACCCGCACGGCCTTCGAACACCGCCTCGCGGTCACCGGACCGGACACCGCGGCCCTGCGCGCGGATCTGCGTTCCTGGCTCGAGCAGGGGACCGCCCCGAACGTGACCACCGGAACGGCGTCGCGTGGCGAGACCGCGTTCCTCTTCTCCGGCCAAGGCGCGCAGCGGATCGCGATGGGCAGCCGGCTCGCCGAGGTCCACCCGGTCTTCGCCGAGACGTTCGCCGCCCTCTCGGACCGCCTCGGCGTGGTCACCGACGACCGGCTCGAGCGGACGGAGCACGCCCAGCCCGCGCTGTTCGCCTACGAAGTCGCCCTGTTCCGGCTCCTCGAATCGTGGGGCGTGCGCCCGGCGTTCCTGGCCGGGCATTCGGTGGGGGAGATCGCGGCCGCGCACGTCGCCGGGGTGCTCTCGCTCGACGACGCCTGCACCCTCGTCTCGGCCCGCGCGAAGCTGATGGGCGCGCTGCCCGGAGGCGGCGCCATGTTCTCGGTCCGGGCGTCCGAAGTGGACATCACTGCCGAGGGCGTCGACATCGCCGCCGTGAACGGTCCGGAGTCGGTGGTGCTCTCCGGACCCGAGGACGCCGTCGCCGCGGCCGCCGCCAGGTTCCCCGGCGCGCGGCGGCTCAAGGTGTCCCACGCTTTCCACTCGCGCCTGATGGACCCGATGCTCGACGACTTCCGCGCCGTGGTCGCGCGACTGTCCTTCGCCGAGCCGGAAATCCCGCTGGTCGCGGGCGGGGACGTCACCGACCCGGAGTACTGGGTCCGGCAGGTCCGCGACACCGTCCGCTTCGGCGACGCCGTCGACCGGCTCACCGCGGCCGGGGTGACGCGGTTCGCCGAACTGGGCCCGTCGGCCGTCCTTTCCGGACTCGTGCCCGGCGCGATCCCCCTCGCGCGCAAGGACCACGGCGAAGATGTCGCGCTCATCGCCGGGCTGGCCGCGCTGCACGTCGCGGGCGGCGCCGTCGACTGGGCCGCCGTGCACGCCGGTGCCCGCACGGTCGACCTGCCCACCTACGCCTTCCAGCGCGAGCGCTACTGGCCCACGCTCACCCCGCGCACCGGCGACGCGGCCGGGCTCGGCCTCACCCCCGTCCGGCACCCGCTCCTCGGCGCCGCCCTCGACGTCGCCGCGAGCACCGAGACCGTGCTCACCGGAACCGTCTCCTCGGCCACCCAGCCCTGGCTCGCGGGCCGCACGAAGTTCCCCGGCGCGGGATTCCTCGAACTCGCCCTGCGCGCGGCCCGCAACCTCGGCTGCCCGGAGATCGCCGAGTTCACCCTCACCGAACCGCTCGCCCTGTCCCCGAAGGACGTCGCCACCCTGCAGGTCCGGGTAGGCCCGCCGACCGCCGACGGCCGCCGCCCGATCGACATCCACTCCGCCCCCGCACTTTCACGTGAAAGTGCGCACCTGGGGGCCGCACTTTCACGTGAAAGTGCGGGGTGGGCGCACCACGCCACGGGCGTCCTGGCCGCGGCCGCGGGACCGGAGCCCGCCGTGCTGGCCGAAGGTGCGTACCTGACCGATGTCACGCTCGATGGGGACCCGGGCGCGTTCGACATCCACCCCCTGCTGCTCGCTGAAGCCACGCAAGCTTGCGGTGCGGAAGCGGTTGCCTGGCGCGGGGTTTCGCTGCACGCGCAGGGCTTGACCCGGCTGCGGCTGCGTGTCGCCCCGCTCGGCGGCACCATGGTCAGCCTCGCCCTGCTCGACTCCGCCGACCGGCCCGTGTTCACCGCCGCCGAGGTCGAGTTCGGCGGCGCCGTCCGCGAAATCGAAGCCACGCCGGCGACGCCGGTGCGCGTCCCGGCGAGCCCGGTCGCCGGTGACTGGGCCGCGCTTGGCGAAGCGGACCGCGTCCGCGCGGCCGAGGATCTGGTCCGCACCACCGTCGCCGCCGTACTCGGCCACGGCGACACCGGCGCGGTCGGCACCGGCGACCCCTTCACCGACCTCGGCTTCGACTCGATGATGTCGGTCGAGCTGCGCAACCGGCTCACCGCGGCCACCGCGCTCGACCTGCCGGCCACGCTCGTGTTCGACCACCCGACCCCGGCCGCCGTCGCCCGCCTGCTGCTGGCCGGGCTCTTCGGCGACGACGAGCGCGCCGGCCCGGTCCGCCGGACCCGGGCGCGCACCGACGACCCGGTCGTCATCGTCGGCATGAGCTGCCGCTACCCGGGTGGCGTCCGCTCGCCCGAAGACCTCTGGACGATGGTCGTGAACGGCCACGACGCCGTCGGCCCGTTCCCCCGCGACCGCGGCTGGGACCTCGCGGCGCTCGCCGCGGGCGCGTCCGCCACCACCTACGGCGGGTTCCTCGACGAGATCGACCGCTTCGACGCCGCGTTCTTCGGCATCTCCCCGCGCGAGGCCCTCGCGATGGACCCGCAGCAGCGGCAGGTCCTGGAAACCTCTTGGGAGGCCTTGGAGGACGCCGGGATCGACCCGCTCGGCCTGCGCGCCACCCCGACCGGCGTGTTCGTCGGCACCAACGGCCAGGACTACGCGAGCGTCCTCGCGGGCAGCGACGCCGACGTCGGCGCGCACGCCGGGCTCGGCAACGCCGCCAGCGCGGTGTCCGGCCGGGTGTCCTATGTGCTCGGTCTCGAAGGCCCGTCGCTGACGGTCGACACCGCGTGCTCCTCGTCGCTGGTCGCGCTGCACCTGGCGGCGCAAGCGCTGCGGGCGGGGGAGTGCGAGCTGGCGCTCGTCGGCGGTGTGCTCGTGATGTCCAGCCCCAACTACTTCCTCGGCACCAGCCAGCAGGGCGGCCTCGCGCCGGACGGGCGCTGCAAGGCGTTCGCCGACGCGGCCGACGGCACCGGCTGGGCCGAGGGTGTCGGGATGCTCGTCGTGGAACGGCTTTCCGACGCCCGCCGCCACGGCCACGAGGTGCTCGCCGTGGTGCGCGGGTCCGCGGTCAACTCCGACGGCGCGTCCAACGGCCTCACCGCACCCAACGGCCCGTCGCAACGGCGGGTGATCCGCGCCGCGCTCGCCGACGCCGGACTGTCCACTTCGGACGTCGACGTCGTCGAAGCGCACGGCACCGGCACCACCCTCGGCGACCCGATCGAAGCCCAGGCCCTCCTCGCCACTTACGGCCAGGACCGCGAAACGCCGTTGCTGCTGGGGTCGTTCAAGTCGAACATCGGCCACACGCAAGCCGCCGCCGGGGTCGGCGGGGTGATCAAGGTCGTCCAGGCGATGCGGCACGGCCTGGTCCCGCCGACCCTGCACGTCGACGCGCCGTCGTCCCATGTGGACTGGACGGCCGGGTCGATCGACCTGGTCACCGCGGCGACGCCGTGGCCCGAGGTGAACCGGCCGCGCCGGGCCGCGGTGTCCGCGTTCGGGGTCAGCGGGACCAACGCGCACGTCGTGCTCGAACAGGCCCCCGAACCGCCCGCCCCGGCGCCGGAACCGCCCGCCGCCGTGGTGCCGTGGGTGCTCTCGGCCCGCAGCCGGACCGCGCTGCACGCCCAAGCCGCCCGCCTGGCCGGCGCCGGAACGCCGCTCGCCGCCACCGGGCTCGCCCTCGCCACCCGCCGCGCCGCGCTGGAGCACCGTGCGGTCGTCGTCGGCGCGGACGCCGAGACGATGCGCGCAAACCTGGCCGGGAACCTCGTCGAAGGCACCGCGCACGACGGCGGCACGGCGCTGCTGTTCACCGGCCAGGGTTCGCAGCGGCTCGGCATGGGCCGCGGCCTGTACGACCGCTACCCGGTGTTCCGGGCGGCCTTCGACGAGGTCTGCGCCGAGTTCGGCGACGAGCTGAAGGACGTCGTCTTCGGCGACGCCGCCCGGCTGGACACCACCGGCTGGGCGCAACCCGCGATCTTCGCCGTCGAGGTCGCGCTGCTGCGCCTGCTGGAGGACTGGGGTGTCCGCGCCGATCACCTGGCCGGGCACTCGATCGGCGAGATCGCCGCCGCCCACGCGGCGGGAGTGCTGTCGCTGACCGACGCGTGCACGCTCGTCGGCGCCCGGGCCCGGCTGATGCAGGACCTGCCCGCGGGCGGGGCGATGGTCGCCCTGCGCGCGAGCGCCGCCGACGTCGAGCCGCTGCTCGGCCCGGACGTCGTGCTCGCCGCCGTCAACGGGCCGTCGTCGGTGGTGATCGCCGGGACCGAAACGGCCGTGCTGGCGGTCGCGGACCGGTTCGAGAAGGCCCGGCGGCTCACCGTCAGCCACGCGTTCCACTCGCCGCTGATGGAACCGATGCTCGAGGACTTCGCCAAGGTCGTCGCCGGGCTCGACCTGCGGGTGCCGCGGCGGTCGCTGCTCTCCGCGGTGACCGGGCAGCCGGAGCACGAGCTGTTCGCCACCGCCGAGTACTGGGTCGGCCACGTGCGCCGGACCGTCCGCTTCGGCGACGTAGTCGCGGACCTGGCCGGGCGCGGGGTCACGCGGTTCGTCGAGGTCGGCCCGGACGCCGTGCTGTGCGGGATGGCCGCCGAGACCGTCGACGCCACGTTCGTGCCGTTGCTGCGGGCGGGCCACGACGAGGAGACGGCGATCGTCACCGCGCTGGGCCGGTTGCACGTCGACGGCGCGGCGATCGACTGGCACCGGTTCTTCGCCGGGGTCGACGCGCGCGGGGTCCGGCTGCCGACGTACCCGTTCGACGGCGAGCGGTTCTGGCCGGAACCCGTGGCTCCCGCAGCCGAACCCGCCGACGGCTTCTGGGAGGCGATCGAGGGCACCGACGTCGACGCACTGGCGGCGGAACTCGGCGCCGACGCCGGTGAGCTGGCCCGGGTGCTGCCCACGCTTTCCGCGCACCGCAAGGGATATGCCGACAGGTCCACAACGGACGGCTGGCGCTACCGCGTCGACTGGCAGCCGTTCACGGGTACGGCCGCGCCGCGCCGGGAGGACTGGCTGATCGCGGTGCCCGCCGCCCTCGACGGCGACGAGCGCGTCGACGTGCTGGTCGACGTCCTGGGCGCGGACACCGTCCGGCTGGTCGTCGACGGGCCGGACCGCGCGGCGCTGGCCGAGCGGATCACGACGCTGCTGGAGACGTTCCCGAGCCCGGCTGGCGTGCTGTCGCTGCTCGCGCTCGACGAGACGCCGTCCCCGGACGCGCCGTCGGTGCCCGGCGGCCTCGCCACGACGGCGACGCTGGTGCAGGCACTCGGGGACGCCGGGGTCGACGCGCCGCTGTGGTGTCTGACCACCGGCGGCGTGCGGACCGGACCGGGCGACGCGGCGGGCAGCCTCGCGCAGGCCGCCGTGTGGGGCCTGGGCCGGGTCGCCGCGATGGAGTACCCCGGCCGCTGGGGCGGGCTGATCGACGTGCCGCCGGACTTCGAACCGCGCGCGCTGACCCGGCTGCCCGGAACCCTGGCCGCGGCCGGGGAAGAGGACCAGATCGCCCTGCGTGCGAACGGCGCGCTGGTGCGACGGCTCGTGCCCGACCCGGCCGGACCACCCACCGGGTCCGGCGGCGAGGTGCCCGCGGACGGCACCGTGCTCGTCACCGGGGGTACCGGCGCACTGGGCGGCAAGCTCGCGCACTGGCTCGCCGACGCCGGCGCGGGCCACATCGTCCTCACCAGCCGCCGGGGCATCGACGCTCCTGGTGCCCGTGAGCTGGTCGACGAACTCACCGCCGCGGGGGCCCGGGTGACCGTCGCCGCCTGCGACGTCGCCGACCGGGACGCGCTGCGGAGCCTCATCGAGAGCCTGCCCGCGGAGTTCCCGCTGCGCGGCGTCGTCCACGCGGCCGGGGTGCTCGACGACTGCGTGGTGGACGCTGTCGACCCGAGCCGGTTCGAAACGGTCCTGCGGCCCAAGACCACCGCCGCCGTCAACCTGCACGAACTGACCGCCGACCTCAGCCTCTTCGTCCTCTTCGCCTCGATCGCCGGCACCGTCGGCGGGCCCGGGCAGGGCAGCTACGCCGCCGCGAACGCCGTGCTCGACGCGCTCGCCGAACAGCGGGCCGCCGCCGGGCTGCCCGCGCTGTCGGTCGCCTGGGGTGCCTGGGGCGAGGTCGGCATGGCGGCCGACCCGGCCATCCAGGAACGCATGCGCCGCAGCGGGGCCGCCGCCCTCGCCCCGCGCCGGGCGCTGCTCGCCCTCGGCGAAGCCCTGCGCCGGGGCGACACCTCGGTCACCGTCGCCGACATCGACTGGACGCGGTACGCGCCCGGCATGGCGCTGATGCGGACGACGCACCTGCTCGACGGCATCCCCAGCGCCCGCACGGCCATCGACGCCGCGCGCAAAGCCCCGGAGACCGCCGAGGCGCCGCTGGCCGAGCAGCTGGCCGGCATGTCCGAGCCCGAGCGCGTCAGCACGCTGTCGAAGGCGGTGCGGACGGCCGCCGCGATGATCCTCGGGCACGCCTCGGCGGACGCCATCGAGCCCGAGGCGAAGTTCGGCCTGCTCGGCTTCGACTCGCTGAGCGCGGTCGAATTCCGCAACCTGCTGGCCCGGCGCACCGGGCTGAACCTGCCGCAGGGCCTGGTCTTCGACCACCCGACGCCGCTCGCGCTCGCGCAGTACCTGCGGGCCGAGCTGGTCCCGGCCGGCCAGCCCGCGACTGACCCGCTGGACGCCGAGCTGGCCGCCCTGGAACGGGCGATGGCCGCCGGTGACCTCGACGAAGCCCGCCGGGACGCGGTGTCCCGGCGGCTGCACCGCCTGCTCGACGGGCTGCGCACGGAGCGCGTGGACGGCGAAGACGTCTTCGCGGCTTCGGACGACGAAATGTTCGACCTGCTCGGCAAGGAGTTCGGGATCTCGTGAGCACGCAGGATGGGCGAGCGCTGATGGACAACGAAGAGAAGCTCCGGCACTTCCTCAAGCGCGTCACCGTGGAGCTGCAGGAGACGCGCGCGAAGCTGCGGGAGGCCGAGACGGCCGACCAGGAACCGATCGCGATCGTCGGCCTCGGCTGCCGGTTCCCGGGTGGCGCGTCGACGCCCGAAGCGCTGTGGGACCTGCTTTCCTCGGGACGGCACGCGATCACGGAGTTCCCGGCCGACCGCGGCTGGGACGTCGACCGGCTGCACGACCCGGACGGCACCACGCGCGGCACGTCTTCGGTGCGCCACGGCGGTTTCCTGCCCGAGGCCGGCGACTTCGACCCGGCGTTCTTCGGCATCTCGCCGCGGGAAGCGCTGGTCATGGACCCGCAGCAGCGGCTGATGCTGGAGATCTCGTGGGAGGCGATCGAGCGCGCGGGCATCGACCCGGCGTCGCTGCGCGGCTCGGCCACCGGCGTCTTCTCCGGCACGAACTTCCAGGACTACATCCACCTCGCCGCGAGCGCGGCCGAAGGCGCCGAGGACTACCTCTCCACGGCCAACGCGTCCAGTGTCCTTTCCGGACGCGTCGCCTACGCGTTCGGCCTGGAGGGACCCGCGATCACCGTCGACACGGCGTGTTCGGCGTCGCTGGTCGCACTGCACCTGGCCGCGCACGCCCTGCGCCGCGGCGACTGCTCGCTCGCGCTGGCCGGCGGCGCGACCGTGATGGCCACCCCGACGTTGTTCATCGCCTTCAGCCGCCAGCGCGGGCTCGCCCCCGACGGCCGCTGCCGCTCGTTCGCCGAGGGCGCGGCGGGCACCGGCTGGGGTGAGGGCGCGGGCGTGCTCGTGCTGGAGAAGCTGTCCGACGCCGAACGCAACGGCCACCGGGTCCTCGCCGTGCTGCGGGGCAGCGCGGTCAACCAGGACGGCGCGTCCAACGGCCTCACCGCGCCGAGCGGACCGGCGCAGGAACGCGTCATCCGCGCGGCACTCGCCGGCGCCGGACTGTCCCCTTCGGACGTCGACGCCGTCGAGGCGCACGGCACCGGCACCACGCTCGGCGACCCGATCGAAGCCCGCGCGCTGGCCGCCACCTACGGCCGCGACCGCGACGGCGAACCGCTGTGGCTCGGCTCGGTGAAGTCGAACCTGGGCCACACCCAGGCCGCCGCCGGCGTGGCCGGGGTGCTGAAGATGGTCTTGGCGCTGCAGCACGGCGTCCTGCCGGAAACCCTGGGCGTCGACGCGCCGACGTCGGCGCTCGACTGGGACGGCAGCGGGCTCGCGCTGGTCACCGGCACCCGGCCGTGGCCGGCGACCGGGCGGCCGCGCCGGGCCGGCGTCTCGTCGTTCGGGCTGAGCGGCACCAACGCGCACGTCATCCTGGAGCAGGCGCCCGCGGTCGAGGCCGTCGCCGAGCCGTCGCCGCGGGTGCCCGGGGTGCTGAACTGGCCGGTGTCGGGCAAGAACGCGGCCGGGTTGCGGGGTCAGGCCGAGCGGCTGCTGTCCGTTGTGGACTCTTCGCCGTTGGACCTCGCGTTCTCCCTGGGTACGTCGCGGGCCGCGCTGCCCCATCGAGCGGTGCTCACCGGGTCCACTGTGGACGACCTGCGCGCCGGGCTCACCGCGTTGGCGGAGGGGCGCGGCCCTTCCGGTGTCGCGACTTCGGGCGCCGTCGCGTTCCTGTTCACCGGACAGGGATCGCAGCGTGCCGGGATGGGGCTCGAACTGCGGGAAGCGTTCCCGGTGTTCGCGGAGGCGTGGGACGCGGTGTGCGCCCACCTCGACCCGGCGCTCGCCGAGGTCGTGCGCACCGGTGAGGGGCTCGACGACACGAAGCACGCGCAGGCCGCGCTGTTCGCGCTGGAGGTCGCGCTCTTCCGGCTCGTGGAGTCGTGGGGGCTGCGGCCGGACTACCTCCTCGGGCACTCCGTCGGTGAGCTGGCCGCGGCGCACGTCGCCGGGGTGTTCTCCCTGGAAGACGCCTGCGCGCTCGTCACCGCCCGCGGCCGGCTGATGCAGGAGCTGCCGGCGGGCGGCGCGATGCTCGCCGCCGAAATCACCGAAGCCGAAGCGCTCGACCTGATCACCGGCCCGGAGGTGTCGCTGGCCGCGGTCAACGGGCCGGGCTCCGTCGTCTTCTCCGGGGACGCGGCGGCCATCGACGCCCTCGAAACGGCGTTGAGCGGCCGGCGGACCAAGCGGCTGCGCGTCAGCCACGCCTTCCACTCGGCGCGGATGGAGCCGATGCTCGGCGAGTTCGCGGCCGTCGCACGCCGGATCTCCTACGGCGAGGCGACGCTGCCCGTCGTGTCGAACCGCACCGGCCGCGTTGCTGCGGCGGGGGAGCTGCAGGACCCGGCGTACTGGGTGTCGCACGTGCGGGACACCGTCCGCTTCGGCGACGGCGTGCGGTGGCTGACCGAGCGGGACGTCACCCGGTTCGTCGAGCTGGGCCCCGACGCCGTGCTGTCCGCGATGGCGACCGGCGACGACGTCAAGTGCGTGCCGCTGCTGCGGGCCGGGCGGCCGGAGGAGCACACCATCGCCGCGGCGGTCGCGGCTCTGCACGTCGCGGGCGTTCCGTTGGACTGGAAGGGTTTCTACGCCGGCACCGGCGCGCGGCTGATCGACCTTCCGACGTACGCCTTCCAGCACGAACGGTACTGGCCGGAGGCGACCCCGCCGGGCGCGGCGGCGACCGACCCGGGCGGGCTGGGCCTGACGGCGGCCGGGCACCCGCTGCTCGGCGCGGCCACCGGGCTGGCCGACGGCGAGGGGCACCTGTTCACCGGCCGGCTCTCCGCGGCGGCGGCGCCGTGGCTGGCCGACCACGTGATCATGGGCGCGATCCTGTTGCCCGGCACGGCTTTCCTGGAGCTGGCGACGCGGGCGGGCGACAGCGTCGGCTGCCCGCGCGTCGCCGAGCTGACCCTGGAGGCGCCGCTGGTCCTGCCCGAACGCGGCGGCGTCCGGCTGCAGCTGCTCCTCGGCGCCCCGGACCACAGCGGGCGGCGCGCGTTCACCATCCACTCGCGACTCGAGGACGAACCCGAGGACACCGCGTGGGAGCGCCACGCCGGGGGCGTGCTCGCTCCCGGGGCCGCGGACCCCGTGCCCGTGGCGTGGCCGCCCGCGGACGCCGAGGAGGTCGACCTCACCGGCTTCTACGACGGCCTCGCCTCGGCCGGGTTCGGCTACGGCCCGGCGTTCCAGGGCCTGGAGCGCGTC
Organism: Amycolatopsis eburnea; assembly: GCF_003937945.1. GTDB lineage: Bacteria > Actinomycetota > Actinomycetes > Mycobacteriales > Pseudonocardiaceae > Amycolatopsis > Amycolatopsis eburnea. The sequence goes on along the minus strand of NZ_RSEC01000046.1, from coordinate 120,212 downwards.
TGGCGCCGGGGCACCGAGGTGTTCGCCGAGGTCACCGCCCCGCGGCAGGCGGGCGCGACGGACGCGTACGGCCTGCACCCGGCGGTCCTCGACGCGGCTCTGCACGCCTTGGGCGCGGCGGACCGCGGCGCGGACGCCGACCGGCTGCTGCCGTTTGCGTGGACGGGCGTGACGCTGCACGCCCCGGGTGCTTCGGCGCTGCGGGTCCGGATCGACGCGGCCGACCCGCTCTCGGTGGCGATCGAGGTCACCGACACCGCGGGCGAGCCGGTGGCGTCGGTGGAGGCACTGGCGTTGCGCCCGGTCGCCGCGGGCACGGGCGCCGCGCGGAAAGCCCGGCACGAATCGCTGTTCACCGTCGACTGGGTACCGGTTCCGGCGAACGCGGCGACCGGCCCGGTGGACTGGCCGCCGCTCGAGGAGGCCACCGGGTCGCCGTCCCACGTCGTCTACCGGCCCACCGGCGGAGACACCCCCGAAGCCGTCCGCGAGACCCTGCGCGAAGTCCTCCACACCGTCCAGACCTTCCTGGCCGACGACCGCTTCGCCGACACGCACCTGGTCGTCGTGGCCAGTTCGACCGACCTCGCCACCGCGCCGATCTGGGGCCTCCTCGGCTCGGCGCAGGCCGAACAGCCCGGCCGCATCACCCTCGTCGACACCACCGACGACGCCCTGCTCGCCGCCGCCGTCGCACTGGGGGAGCCGAAGGTCGTCGTCCGTGACGGGAAGCTGCACGTCCCGCGGCTCGGCCGGGCCGCCGTCGCGCCCGCGTCCGAAGGCCGCTTCGACGGCACCGTCCTGCTCACCGGAGGCCTCGGTGGCCTGGGTTCGCACCTCGCCCGGTACCTGGTCGCCGAGCACGGCGCCCGCCGCCTGCTCCTGCTCGGCCGCCGCGGCCCGGACACCCCCGGCGCGGCCGAGCTGATCGCCGAGCTGGGCGTCGAGGCCACCGCGATCGCCTGCGACGTCACCGATCGCGAGGCACTGGCCGCGGTCTTCGCCGAGCACGAGATCACCGCCGTCGTGCACACCGCGGGCGTGCTCGACGACGCCACTTTCGGGTCGCTGACCCCGGACCAACTCGACGCCGTCCTGCGGCCCAAGGTCGACGCCGCCTGGAACCTCCACGAACTCGCCGAACACGCCGAGACGTTCGTGCTGTTCTCGTCCGTGGCCGGGGTTTTCGGCGCGGCCGGGCAGGGCAACTACGCCGCCGGCAACGCCTACCTCGACGCCCTCGCCGCCCACCGGCGTGCGCAGGGTCTCCCCGCCGTCAGCCTCGCCTGGGGCGCGTGGGAGACCGGCATGGCCGGCACCCTCACCGCCGCCGACCGCGACCGGATGACCCGCGCCGGCACCCCGCCACTGGCCCTCGACCAGGGTCTCGGCCTGTTCGACGCCGCCCTCGGCGCGGACGACGCCCTCCTCGCGCCGGTCCGGCTCGACCTCGACACGCTGTCCGCCGCGCCCGAGGTGCCGCCGCTGCTGCGCCGCCTGGTCCGCGGCAGCACGCGCCGGCGGGCCCGCGCCGACTCCGGGCTCACCGCCCGCCTCGCCGGGCTGGCCCCGGCCGACCGGCAGCGCGCGCTCGTCGACCTCGTCCGCACGCACGTCGTCGGGCTGCTCGGCTACAGCTCGATCGGCCAGGTCGAGCCGGGACAGTCCTTTTCGGACCTCGGCTTCGACTCGCTGTCCGCGGTCGAGCTGCGCAACGCCGTCCAGGCCGACACCGGCCTGCGGCTGCCCGCGACGCTCGTCTTCGACTACCCGACGGTCCTCGCCCTCGCCCGCCACCTGCACGACGAACTGGTCGGCACCCTCGAAGCCGTCCAGGCCCCGGCGCGGACGACCCCGGCCGAGGCCGACCCGGTCGTCATCGTGTCCATGGGCTGCCGCTACCCGGGCGGCATCACCTCGCCCGACGAGCTGTGGGACTTCGTGCTCGCCGACGGCGACGGCGTTTCCCGCTTCCCGGGCGACCGTGGCTGGCCGGTCGATGCCCTCTACCACCCTGACCCCGATCACGCGGGCACCAGCTACACCCGCGAAGGCGGCTTCCTCGACGACGTCGCCGGCTTCGACCCCGGCTTCTTCGGCATCTCCCCGCGCGAGGCCCTCGCGATGGACCCGCAGCAGCGCCAGCTGCTCGAGACGTCGTGGGAAGCCCTGGAGCGCGCCGGGATCCGGCCGGAAACCCTGCGCGGCAGCCGCACCGGTGTCTACGCCGGAATCATGTACCACGACTACCTCGGCGCGAACGTCGAGTTCCCGGCCGACTCGCTCGGCTACCTCGGCACCGGCAACGCGGGCAGCGTGCTGTCCGGCCGCCTGTCGTACGTCTTCGGGCTGGAAGGACCGTCGGTCACCGTCGACACGGCGTGCTCGTCTTCGCTGGTCGCGTTGCACATGGCCGCGACCGCGCTGCAGCGCGGCGAGTGCGAGCTGGCCCTGGCCGGTGGTGTCACCGTGATGGCGACCCCGGGGACGTTCATCGACTTCAGCCGCCAGCGCGGCCTCGCCGCCGACGGCCGCTGCAAGTCCTACGCGGACGCCGCCGACGGGGTCGGCTGGTCCGAAGGCGTCGGTGTGCTGGTCCTGGAACGGCTTTCCGACGCCCGCCGCAACGGCCACCCGGTCCTGGCGGTCGTCCGGGGCAGCGCGGTCAACTCCGACGGCGCGTCCAACGGCTTGACCGCGCCGAACGGCCCGTCGCAGCAACGCGTGATCCGGCAGGCGCTGTCGGCCGCCGGTCTGTCCACTTCGGACGTGGACGTCGTCGAAGGGCACGGCACCGGCACGACTTTGGGCGACCCGATCGAAGCCCAGGCCCTGCTGGCCACCTACGGTCAGGACCGCGACGAGTTCCGGCCCCTGCTGCTCGGCTCGATCAAGTCGAACCTGGGGCACACCCAGGCGGCGGCCGGTGTGGCGGGCGTGATCAAGTCCGTGTACGCGCTGCGGTCCGGGGTCGTGCCGAAGACGCTGCACGTCGACGCGCCGTCGTCCCATGTGGACTGGACGGCAGGCGACATCGAGCTGGTCACCGCGACCCGGCCGTGGCCGGAGACCGGGCGCCCGCGCCGCGCGGCGGTGTCGTCGTTCGGGATCAGCGGCACCAACGCCCACGTCGTGCTGGAACAGCCCCCGGCCGCCGAGCCCGCGCCCACGCGGACCGGACGGCCGTCGCCGTGGCTGCTGTCCGCGCGCACCCCGGAAGCCCTGCGCGCGCAGGCGGCCCGGCTGCTCGCCCTCGACCCGGGCGACGCCGCCTGGTCGCTGGCCACCACCCGCACCACGTTCGAGCACCGCGCGGTGCTGACCGGCGACCCCATGGCCGCCCTCGCCGCGCTGGCCGACGGCGCCGACGCGCCCGGGCTCGCGGTCGGCGAGGCGGTTTCCGGTGCGCGCACGGCGTTCCTGTTCACCGGCCAGGGCGCCCAGCGCGCCGGGGCGGGTCGTGCGCTGTACGAGCGGTTCCCGGTGTTCGCCGCCGCCCTCGACGAGGTCTTGGCGCACTTCGACCCGTCGCTGCGGGAGCGGATGTTCGACGCCGACGCGTCGCTGGACTCGACCGACGTCGCCCAGCCCGCGTTGTTCGCGATCGAGGTCGCGCTGTTCCGGCTCGTGCGTTCGTGGGGCGTCACCCCCGGCCTGCTGCTCGGCCACTCGATCGGTGAGCTGGCTGCGGCGCACGTCGCCGGGGTGTTCTCGCTCGAGGACGCCTGCCGCCTGGTCGCGGCCCGCGGCCGGCTGATGGCCGCGCTGCCCGCCGGTGGCGCGATGGCCGCAATCAACGCGCCCGAAGCCGTCGTGGCGGAAGCGCTCGACGAACGCGTGTCGATCGCCGCGGTCAACGGGCCGGAATCGGTGGTCATCTCGGGTCCCGAGGACGCCGTCACGGACATCGCCGCCGCCTTCGCCGCGGACGGTCACCGCACCCGGCGCCTCGACGTGAGCCACGCCTTCCACTCGCCGCTGATGGACCCGATGCTCGGCGAGTTCCGCGCGGTCGCCGAGACGATCGAGTACGCGCCCGCGGAACTGCCGGTGGTGTCGAACCTGACCGGCGCGGTCGCCGGCCCGGAACTGTCCACAGCGGACTACTGGGTGCGGCACGTTCGCGGCGCCGTCCGGTTCGCCGACGGGATCGCGACCCTGCTCGCCGACGGCGTCACGGCGTTCCTGGAACTGGGTCCGGCCGGCGTGCTCAGCGCGCTGGCCGCGGAAACCCTGCCGCCGGAAGCGGTCGCGGTGCCGTGCCTGCGGCGCGACCGCGACGAGGAGGAGTCCGTCGTCGACGCGCTCACCGCGCTGCACCTGCACGGGGTCGACGTCGAGTGGGCGTCCTACCTGGACGGTGGCCGCCGGGTCGAGCTGCCGACGTACCCGTTCCAGCACGAACGGTTCTGGCCGCGGGTGGCGCTGCTGACCGGCGGGACCGGCCTCGACGCCGTCGCCCACCCGATGCTCGGCGGCGGCATCGAGCTGCCCGAATCCGGCGGATTCCTCTACACCGCAAGGCTTTCCCTCGCCTCGCACCCGTGGCTGTCCGGGCACCGGATCGCCGGTTCGCTGCTGCTGCCCGGCACCGCGCTGCTGGAACTGGCCGCCGCGGCCGGTGAGCAGGCGGGCTGCCCGGTCGTCGGCGAGCTGACCCTCGAAGCACCGCTGGTCCTGGCCGAGGTGGCCGGCACGCACGTCCAGGTCGCCGTCGGCGCCCCGGGCGAGGACGGCGAGCGGCCGGTCTCGATCTACTCCCGCCGCGAAGACGCCCCCGACGAGCTGTGGATCCGCCACGCGGGCGGCACGCTGCGCACCACCGGCGACCCCGCCGAGCCGGTCGCGCGGCCGGCGGACGCGACCGAGATCGACCTCGACGGCCTCTACGACCGGCTCGCCGACCAGGGCTTCGAGTACGGCCCGGCCTTCCGCGGCCTGACCGCCGCCTGGCGTCACGGCGAGGACGTCTACGCCGAGGTCGAGCTGCCCGAAGACGAGCCGGCCGAGGCGTTCGGGCTGCACCCGGCGCTGCTCGACGCGTGCCTGCACGCCACGTCGTTCGGCACCACCGTCCGGCCGGGGGCCCTGCCGTTCTCGTGGGCGGGCGTCACCGTGCACGCCTCGGGCGCGACCGCGGTGCTGCTGCGCGTCTCGCCCGCCGGCGACGACGCGGTGTCCCTGCACCTGACCGGCCTCGACGGCGAACCGGTCGCGACCGTGCGTTCGCTGGTGCTGCGGCCCCAGTCCGCGGCCCCGGCCGCCGACCGCGACTCGCTGTTCCAGCTCGACTGGACCCCGATCGCGGTCGGCGCGCCGGAAACCGGCGCGGTCTCGGTCGCCGGGGTCGACCCGCTCGGCGTGGCGGCCGTCTTCCCCGATGCCCCAACGCTTTCCGGCCCCTTGGTGGCCGAAGACGGCGTCGTCCTGTGGCCGATCGCCGCCGACGAGGCCGCCGGCGTCGTCCAGGAGACGCACGAGCTGACCACGCACGTGCTGGGCATCCTGCAGGACTGGCTGGCCGAGGAACGGCCCGCGCGGCTCGTGCTCGTCACCCGGGGCGCGACGACCGGGTCCGACCTGCCCGCGGCCGCCGTCTGGGGCCTGGTCCGCACCGCGCAGGTCGAGCACCCGGGCCGCGTCGCGCTGATCGACCTCGACGGCACCGACGCGTCCCTGGCCGCCCTGCCGACCTCCCTCACCACCGGAGAACCGCAGCTCACGCTCGTCAACGGCGAACCCCGCGCCGCCCGCCTCGCCCGCCCCGACCCCGCACTTTCACGTGAAAGTGCGCACCAGGGGGCCGCACTTTCACGTGAAAGTGCGGGCTGGGAGCCGGACGGGACCGTGTTGATCACCGGCGGGACCGGGGGGCTTGGGGGGTTGCTGGCCCGGCATCTGGTCACCGAGCGCGGTGTCCGGCGACTGCTGCTGGTGAGCCGCCGGGGGCCGGCCGCCGAGGGCGCCGCCGAGCTGGCCGCCGACCTCACCGCCGCCGGCGCCCACGTCGACGTCCGGGCCTGCGACATCGCCGACCGCGACGCGCTGCGGGCCCTGCTCGACGACGTTCCGGCCGAGCACCCGCTGACCGCCGTCGTGCAGACCGCCGGTGTCCTCGACGACGGCGTCCTCGGCTCGCTCACGCCCGAACGGCTCGCGGCCGTGCTGCGGCCCAAGGTCGACGCGGCCTGGAACCTGCACGAGCTGACCCGCGACCTCCCGCTCGCCGCGTTCGTCTCGTTCTCCTCGGTCGCCGGCACCTTCGGCGGCGCCGGGCAGGCGAACTACGCGGCCGCCAACGCCTTCCTCGACGCGCTCGCCCTGCACCGCGCCGCCGACGGCCTCCCCGCGCAGTCGCTCGGCTGGGGCCCGTGGGCCGCGGCGACCGGGATGACGCGGACGCTCAGCGACGCCGACTTCGAGCGGATGGCCCGGCTCGGCATGCCCGTGCTGCAGCCGGAGCAGAGCATCCGCCTGTTCGACCGGGCGCTCACCACGGACCGCGCGGTGCTGCTGCCGGTCCGCCTCGACCTCCCGGTGCTGCGGACGCAGCCGGAGCTCCCGCCGCTGCTGCGCGGCCTCGTCCGCGTCACCGGCCGCAAGCAGGCCGGCCGCGGCTCGGCCGCGCTGGCCCGCCGCCTGGCCGGGCTGACGCCGGAGGAGCGCGCCGACGCCCTGCTGACGCTGGTGCGCGAGCAGGTCGCGCTCGTGCTCGGGCACGCCGACGCCACGGCCGTGCCGGCCGCGAAGACGTTCCAGGAGCAGGGGTTCGACTCGCTCACCGCGGTCGACCTGCGCAACAAGCTGACCGCCGCGTCCGGGGTCGCGCTGCCGGCCACGACGGTGTTCGACTACCCGACCGTCACGGCGCTGGCCCGCCACCTCGCCGAGCAGCTGGGCGAAGCCGACGGCGACCGCGCCGACGTCACCCCGGTGACCGCCGCGGTGGCCGACGAGCCGATCGCGATCGTCGCGATGAGCTGCCGCTACCCGGGTGGCGTCACCACCCCCGAGCAGCTCTGGGACCTGGTCACCGGCGGCACCGACGCGATCACCGAGTTCCCCGCCGACCGCGGCTGGGACGTCGACGCCCTCTACGACCCCGACCCGGACCACCCCGGCACGTCCTACACGCGGCACGGCGGGTTCCTGCACGACGCGGCCGAGTTCGACGCCGCGTTCTTCGGGATGAGCCCGCGCGAAGCCGTCGCCACCGACACCCAGCAACGGCTGCTGCTGGAAGTGTCGTGGGAGGCGTTCGAGCGGGCCGGCATCGACCCGCGCACCCTGCGAGGTAGCCGCACCGGCGTGTTCGCCGGCGTGATGTACAACGACTACAACAGCCTGGTCGCGGGCGCGGACCTGGAGGCCTACCAGGGCAACGGCAGCGCGGGCAGTGTCGCGTCCGGGCGCGTCGCCTACGTGCTCGGGCTGGAGGGCCCGGCGGTCACGGTCGACACGGCGTGTTCGTCGTCGCTGGTGGCACTGCACTGGGCCGCGCAGGCACTGCGCTCGGGCGAATGCTCGCTGGCGCTGGCCGGTGGTGTCACGGTGATGTCGACGCCGGGCACGTTCGTCGGGTTCTCGCGCCAGCGCGGGCTTTCCCCGGACGGCCGCTGCAAGTCCTTTTCGGACACCGCCGACGGCGTCGGCTGGTCCGAAGGCGCCGGAATGCTCTTGCTGGAACGGGTTTCCGACGCCCGCCGCAACGGCCACCCGATCCTGGCGGTGGTCCGCGGCAGCGCAGTCAACTCCGACGGCGCGTCCAACGGCTTGACCGCCCCGAACGGCCCGTCGCAGCAACGGGTGATCCGGCAGGCCTTGTCGGTCGCCGGTCTGTCCACTTCGGACGTCGACGTCGTCGAAGGGCACGGCACCGGTACGACCCTGGGTGACCCCATCGAGGCCCAGGCGCTGCTCGCGACCTACGGCCAGGATCGCGAAACGCCGCTGCTGCTCGGCTCGGTGAAGTCGAACATCGGCCACACCCAGGCCGCGGCCGGGGTCGCGGGCGTGATCAAGGTCGTCGCCGCGCTGCGGCACGGGGTCGTCCCGCCGTCGCTGCACGCCGGGGAAGTGTCGTCGCACGTGGACTGGACGGCCGGGGACGTCGAGGTCGTCACCGAAAACCGGCCGTGGCCGGAGACCGGCCGGGTGCGGCGGGCGGCGGTGTCGTCGTTCGGCATCAGCGGCACCAACGCGCACACGATCATCGAGCAGGCCCCGGAACCGGTGCTCGCGGAAGCGCCGCCGGACGCCGGGGTCGTGCCGTGGCCGGTGTCGGCGACGACCGGACGCGCGCTGCGGGAGCAGGCCGCGCGGCTGGCCGGTCTCGACGTCAACCGCGTCGACGCCGGGTACACCCTGGCCACCGGCCGGGCCGCGTTCGACCACCGCGCGGTGGTGCTGTCGGAGCACCGCGCCGAACTGGCCGCGGCCCTGGACGCGCTGGCGTCCGGCGAGCCGCACCCCGCCGTGATCACCGGACGGGTCGTCGAGTCGGCGAAGCTCGCCGCGTTGTTCGCCGGGCAGGGTGCCCAGCGGCTGGGCATGGGACGGCGGCTCTACGCGCGCTACCCCGTGTTCGCGCAGGCCTGGGACGCGATCGCCGAGCAGCTGCCCGGCGAGTGGGCCGGGATCGTCTGGGGTGAGGACGCGCGGCGGCTCGCGGACACGGCCGCGGCGCAACCCGCGCTGTTCGCGCTCGAAGTCGCGCTGTACCGGCTCTTCGAGTCGTGGGGCGTGCGGCCCGACTACGTGCTCGGGCACTCGGTCGGCGAGATCGCGGCCGCGCACGTCGCGGGCGTGCTGACCCTGGCCGACGCGTGCACGCTGGTGCGGGCGCGCGCCGAGCTGATGGGCGCGCTGCCGTCCGGCGGCGCGATGGTGTCCGTGCGCGCCACCGCCGCGGAGGTCGAGCCGCTGCTCGGCGACGACGTCGCGATCGCGGCGGTCAACGGCCCGGACGCCGTCGTGCTCGCCGGTGCGGAAGAGGCCGTGCTCGCGGTGGCCGGGCGGTTCGAGAAGGCCAAACGGCTCACGGTGTCGCACGCGTTCCACTCGCCGCTGATGGACCCGATGCTCGACGAATTCCGCGCGGTGGCCGAGGAACTGACGTATGCGCCGCCGCGGATCCCGGTGGTTTCGACGGTCACCGGTGCACTCGTCACGGACTTCACCGCGGAGCACTGGGTGGCCAACGTGCGCCGGACGGTCCGCTTCGCCGACGGCGTCACGGCGCTGCACGAGCACGGTGTGCGCGTGTTCGCCGAGTTCGGCCCGGACGGTGTCCTCTCCGCCATGACGGCAGGCACGCTGGCCGACGCGATCACGGTTCCGGTGCTGCGCAAGGAAACCCCCGAGCCGCGAGCGGCCTTGGCCGGGCTCGCCGGGCTGCACGTGACCGGCGCCCGGGTCGACTGGCCCGCGGTGCTCCCGGGTGGCCGGCGCGTGGACCTGCCGACGTACGCGTTCCAGCGCGAGCGGTTCTGGCCGCGCGGCGGCGCGACCCCGCGCGGTGACGCCACCGCGGCCGGGCTCGGTGTCGGCGGCCACCCGATGGTCGGGGCCGTGGTGCGCCCGGCCGGGTCGGGTGAGGTGCTGCTGACCAGCCGGTTGTCGGTGTCCGGGCACCCGTGGCTGCGCGGCCACGTCGTCGGCGGCGCGGTCGTGCTGCCCGGCACGGTGTTCGCGGAGCTGGCGTTGCGGGCGGGCGACGAAGCCGGGACGCCGTGCCTGGACGACCTCACGCTGGAGGCGCCGCTGGTGCTGCCCGAGCGGGGCGGGGTCCAGCTGCAGCTGCGCGTGTCCGCACCGCGCGAGGACGGGCGCCGGACGCTGACCGTCCACTCGCGACCGGAGGACGGCGACGACCTGACGTGGATCCAGCACGCGACCGGCGTGCTCGGCCCGCGCCGGGCACCGGCGGCACCTTTCCCGTGGCCGCCCACCGCTGCACCCGTCGACCTTTCCGACCACTACGCGCGCCTGACCGAAGGAGGACTGTCCTACGACGGCACCTTCCGCGGCCTGCGCGCGGCGTGGCAGTCCGGCGACGAGGTGTTCGCCGAGGTGGCGCTGCCCGCCGACGACGCGGGGGAGGCGGGCGCGTTCGGCCTGCACCCGGCGCTGTTCGACGCGTGCCTGCACGCGATCGGCCTGCTCGGCGGCGAGGCCGGGCTGCCGTTCGCGTGGGAGGGGGTGCAGCTGCACGCCACCGGTGCTTCGTCGGTCCGGGTGCGGATCACGCGCGCCGGGCCGGGCGTTTCGCTCGCGATCACCGACACCGCGGGGGAGCTGGTGGCCGAGGTGGCCACCCTGCGCCTGCGGCGGCCGACGGAGGTCCGGCAGGTGAGCCAGGAGAACCTGTACCGGCTCACGTGGACGCCGCTGGCCGTCGAGCCGAAGGAACTCACCGATTTCGGCGTTCTCGGGTCGGCTGATGTGCTTCCGGACGCGGAATCCTTCGCCGACCTCGAAGCCGCCGCCACCGCCGCGCCGAACCTCGTCGTCCTCCCGCTCCTCGACCCGCCGACCGACGACCCCGCGGCCGCCGCCCTCGACGTCACCACCCGCCTCCTCGGCCTCCTCCAGCGCTGGCTCACCGACGACCGCCTGCGCGAAACCCGCCTCGCCGTCGTCACCCGCGACGCCACCGAAGGCAACCCCGTCGCCGCCGCCGTGTGGGGCCTGGTCCGCTCCGCCCAGGCCGAACACCCCGGCCGCCTCATGCTCGTCGACCTCGACGACACCGGCGAGCACCTGGCAGCCGCCCTCGCCGCGGACGAACCGCAGGTCGCCGTCAAGAACGGGCTCGTGCACGGCGGACGGCTCGCCCGCGTCGCGGCGCAGCCCGAGGTGCGCGCATTCGGCGACCCCGACGGCACCGTCCTCATCACCGGGGGCACCGGCGGTCTCGGCGCGGTCTTCGCCCGCCACCTCGCCGCCGAGCACGGGATGCGGCGGCTGCTGCTCGTCAGCCGCAGCGGGGGAGACCCCGCCGAAGTCGCCACCCTCGTCGCCGAACTCGCCGCGCACGGCACCGAAGTCACCACTGCCGCCTGCGACGTCGCCGATCGGGACGCGCTGCGCACGCTGATCGACGGCCTCGAGCACCCGCTCACCGCCGTCGTGCACAGCGCCGGCGTCCTCGACGACGGCGTGCTCGGCTCGCAGACCGCGGAGAGCTTCGAGCGCGTCCTGCGACCCAAGGTCGCCGGCGCCTGGAACCTGCACGAACTGACCCGCGACCTGCGCTCGTTCGTCGTGTTCTCCTCGGTCGCCGGCACCGTCGGCACCGCGGGCCAGTCCAACTACGCCGCCGCCAACGCCTTCCTCGACGCCCTCGCCCGGCACCGCCACGAAACGGGCCTGCCCGCGACCTCCCTCGGCTGGGGCCCGTGGGCGGCCGGCAGCGGCATGACCAGCGACCTGTCCGACGCCGACCTCGCCCGGATGGCCCGCGCGGGCACCCCGGCCATCCCCGCCGAGCTGGGCACGAGCCTGTTCGACGCCGCGCTCGCCACCGGCGTCCCCGACGTCGCCCCGGTGCGGCTCGACCTGCCGGTGCTGCGCGCGCTGGGCGACGTCCCGCCGGTGCTGCGCGGCCTCATCCGCGTCCCGCTCAAGCGGTCCGCGGCGGGCGCCGAAGCGGCCGTCGGGCTGGTCCAGCGGCTCGGCGCGCTCGACTCCGCCGGGCGCACCCGCGCAGTCCGCGAGCTGGTGGTCACCCAGGTCGCGCAGGTGCTCGGGCACGCCGACGGCGGTGCGATCGACGCCGGCCAGACGTTCCAGCAGCTCGGCTTCGATTCCCTGACTGCCCTCGAGCTGCGCAACCGGCTCGACGGCGCGACCGGTGTCCGGCTCGGCGCCACCGCCGTGTTCGACTACCCGACCGTCGCCGCGCTGGGCGAGCACCTGCTGGAGGCGCTGCTCGGCTCCGGGGCCGTCGCCGACGACACGCCCGCCCCGGCCGCCGTGGCCGGCGACCCGATCGTCATCGTCGGCATGAGCTGCCGCTTCCCCGGCGGCGTCGAGTCGCCCGAGGACCTCTGGCGGCTGCTCACCGACGAACGCGACGCCATCACGGCGTTCCCGGCCAACCGCGGCTGGGACGTCGCCGCGCTCTACCACCCGGACCCCGACCACCCGGGCACGACGTACACCCGCGAAGGCGGCTTCCTGCACGACGCGGGCGACTTCGACCCCGAGTTCTTCGGCATGAACCCCCGCGAAGCCCTCGCCACCGACGCCCAGCAGCGCCTGCTGCTGGAGACCGGCTGGGAGGCCGTCGAACGCGCCGGCATCGACCCGGTGAGCCTGCGCGGCAGCCGCACCGGCGTATTCGTCGGCGTCATGTACAACGACTACGGCCTGACGCTCAACCACCTCGCCGACACCGACGGCTACGAGAGCAACGGCAGCTCCCCGAGCGTCGCTTCGGGCCGCGTCGCCTACACGTTCGGCTTCGAAGGGCCGACGCTGACCGTCGACACGGCGTGCTCGTCGTCGCTGGTCACCCTGCACCTGGCCGCGCAGGCCCTGCGCGGCGGGGAATGCGAACTGGCGCTGGCCGGTGGCGCGACGGTGATGGCCACGCCGGGCACCTTCGTCGGCTTCAGCCGCCAGCGCGGGCTCGCCGCGGACGGGCGCTGCAAGGCGTTCTCCGACGACGCCGACGGGCTGGGCTTCGCCGAGGGCGTCGGCATGCTGGTGCTGGAACGGCAGTCCGACGCGATCCGCAACGGCCACGAGATCCTCGCGGTCGTCCGCGGCAGTGCGGTCAACTCCGACGGCGCGTCGAACGGCCTGACCGCGCCGAACGGCCCGTCGCAGCAACGCGTGATCCGCCAGGCACTCGCCGCGTCCGGACTGTCCACGAAGGACGTCGACGCGGTCGAGGCGCACGGCACCGGTACCGCGCTCGGCGACCCGATCGAGGCGCAGGCGCTCATCGCCACCTACGGCCGCGACCGCGAAACCCCGCTGCCGATCGGCTCGGTCAAGTCCAACATCGGGCACGCCCAGGCCGCCGCGGGTGTTGCCGGGATCATCAAGATGGTCCTCGCGATGCGCCACGGCGTCCTGCCGCGCTCGCTGCACACCGAAACCCGGTCGTCCCACGTGGACTGGGACGGCAGCGGCGTCGAGGTGCTGTCGGCGGCCCGGCCGTGGCCGGAGACCGGGCGGGTGCGCCGCGCCGCGGTGTCGTCGTTCGGCATCAGCGGCACCAACGCGCACGCCGTGCTCGAAGCCGGCCCGGCGCCGGTGCCCGCGCCGGAACCGGCGGAGCCGCCGTCGATCGTGCCGTGGGTGCTGTCCGGGCGGACCGCCGGTGCCCTGCGCGGCCAGGCCGAACGGCTCCTGACGCACCTCACCGACCAGGACATCTGCGCCGTCGGCCGCGCGCTGGCGGGCCGGACATCGTTCGGGCACCGGGCCGTCGTCGTCGGCGAGGACCGGGCCGGGCTCGTCGCCGCGCTGACCGCGGTGGCGGCGGGCGAAGCGGCCCCGGACGTCGTGACCGGACGCGCGTCCGGCACCCGCACCCCCGCGTTCGTCTTCCCCGGGCAGGGTTCGCAGTGGGCCGGCATGGCGCGCGACCTCCTGGCCGCGTCGCCGGTGTTCGCCGCGACGATGGCCGAGTGCGCCGCCGCGCTGAGCGAGTTCGTCGAGTGGTCGCTGTTCGACGTCCTCGACGACGCCGAGGCGCTCGAGGAGGTCGACATCGTCCAGCCCGCGCTGTGGGCGGTGATGGTGTCGCTCGCCGCGCTGTGGCGCGAGTTCGGCGTCGAACCCGCCGCCGTCGCCGGGCACTCGCAAGGGGAGATCGCCGCCGCGTGTGTCGCGGGTGGACTGTCCCTTCAGGACGGTGCCAGGGTGGTCGCCCTGCGCAGCCGCCTGATCCGGCAGAAGCTGGCCCGCACCGGCGTGATGCTCTCGGTGGTGGCCCCGGTCGACGACGTCCGCGCGCTCGTGGGCGACGACGTCTCGATCGCCGCGGTGAACGGGCCCAAGCTGGTCACCGTCTCCGCCGACGAGGCCGCGATGGCGAAGCTGGAGAAGCGGCTCTCGGCCGCCGGCATGATGCGCTGGCGCCTGGCCGGGGTCAACTTCGCCGCGCATTCGCCGCAGGTCGAGCTGCTGGAAGACGACCTGCTGGAGCTGCTCGAGCCGGTGGCCCCGCGCAGTTCCGGCGTCCCGTTCTACTCGTCGGTGACCGGCGGGCTGCTGGACACCGCGGAGCTGGACGCCCGGTACTGGTACCGGAACCTGCGCCAGACCGTGCTGTTCGGGGAAGCGGCCGACGCGATGGTGGCCGGCGGCGCGAGCGCGTTCGTCGAGCCCAGCCCGAACCCGGTGCTGAAGCTGGCCCTCGAACAGACCATGGACCGCACCGGCGAACCGCTGGTGTTCCAGGAAACGCTGCACACCGGCGAAGGCGACTGGCGCCGGGTGGTCACCGCGGTTGCCGGCGCACACGCCCAAGGCGTCACGATCGACTGGAACGCCTTCTACGAACGCGCGGGCGTCACCGCGCGGGTGCCGCTGCCGACGTATGCCTTCCAGCGCAAGACCTACTGGCCCGAGCCGGCGCCACAGGCGGTCCCTGAGGGCGGCGAAAGCGCCGCCGACGCGCGGCTGTGGGGCCTGGTCGCGGCGACCGACGGCGACGTGCTGGCCTCGGCGCTGGACGTCGACCGGGCCGCGCTGGACGCCGTGCTGCCCGCGCTGACGTCGTGGCGGGAGAAGCTGCGCACCGAAGCCGCCGTCGACCGCTGGTGGTACCGCATCGACTGGACGCCGCTGAAGCCCCCGGCGGGTGCCGCCGGGCCGGGCCGCTGGCTGGCCGTCGTCCCCGAGGACGGCGGCGACTGGGGCGCCCGGGTGCTGGGCGCGCTGCCCGGCGACGTCACCGTCGTCACGGTGACCGACCCCGACCCGGCCGCCCTCGCCGCCCGGCTCGGGGAGTTGCCGGGGCCGTTCGACGCCGTCGTCTCGCTGCTCGCGCTGAGCACGCGCCCGATCGACGCGGCGCCGACCGCGCCGCCGGGTGTCGTGCTCACCGCGGTGCTGGTCCAGGCACTGGCCCGGGCCGGGGTCGAAGCCAAGCTGTGGTGCCTCACCCGCGAAGCGCTGCCGGTCGAAGGCAAGCACGCGGCCGCGGACACCGTCGGCCAGGCGGCGGTCTGGGGCTTCGGCCGCACCGTCGCGCTGGAACGCGCGGCGGCCTGGGGCGGCCTGGTGGAGCTGCCCGCCGAACCCGGCGAAGCCGACCTGCGGCACCTGCCGCACGTGCTGGCCGGGCTCGGCGGCGAAGACCAGATCGCCCTGCGCGACGGCCGCCTGCTGGGCCGCCGCCTGCGGCGCACGACAGCGGCGGAGACCCCGTCGGTCACCCCGGCGCTGGCCGGGCCGGGCACGGTGCTCATCACCGGCGGCACGGGCGCGCTCGGCGTCGAGACGGCCCGCTGGCTGGCCGACGCCGGCGTCCGGCGGCTGGTGCTGACCAGCCGCCGCGGCCCCGCCGCACCGGGCGCGACCGAGCTGGTCGAGGAGCTGACCGGCCGCGGCGCCTCGGTGTCGGTCGTGGCGTGCGACGTCTCGGACCGCGACCAGGTGGCCGCGGTGCTGGCGGCCATCCCCGAGTCCGACCCGCTGCGCGGCGTCGTCCACGCCGCGGGCGTCGCCCAGGACGGCGCCGACGTCGTCGCGCTGACCCTGGAGGAGGTCGAAGGCGTCCTGAAGTCCAAAGTGGAGGGTGCAAGGCACCTCGACGAGCTGGTCGGCGACCGGGAGCTGGACTTCTTCGTGCTGTACTCGTCGGTGTCGGGCATGCTCGGCAGCGGCAAGCTCAGCGCGTACGCCGCGGCGAACGCGTACTTGAACGCGCTGGCCGAGGACCGCGAACGCCGTGGACTGGCCGGCGTGTCGATCGGCTGGGGCGTGTGGGGCGAGGCCGGCATGGCGCTGCAGGGCGACATGCTGGAGCACATGCAGCGCCACGGCCTGGTGCCGCTGGTCCCGGAAGAGGCGATGGTGGCGTTCGGGCGGGCCCTGAGCGTCCGCGGTTCGGTGCTGGCGGCGGACTTCGACTGGAACCGCTTCGCGCAGACGTTCACGCTGCCCCGCGAAAGCCCGCTGCTCAGCGAACTGCCGGAGGTCCGTCAGGCCCTTGCGGCGGCGGGCTCCGAACGCGACGCGGTGGTGGCCGAGGCGACGCTGCACGAGGAACTGGCCGGCCTCGGCCCGGCGGAACGGCGGGACGCGCTGCTCCACCTGGTCCGCACGGTGGCGGCGGAGCTGCTCGGCTACGGCGAACCGGGCGACATCGAGCCGTCCCAGGCGTTCCGCGAGATGGGCGTGGATTCCCTGGCCGCGGTGGAGGTCCGCAACGTCCTGGGCGAGCGCACGGGCCTGCGGCTGCCGTCGACGCTGGTGTTCGACCACCCGACCTCCCAGGCGGTGGCGGCGCACCTGCACCGCGAGCTGTTCGGCGACGAGGGCGACGAGGGCGCCGTCCCGGCGTCGGCGGAGGAGGCGAGGGTCCGGAAGTTCCTGGCGTCGGCGTCGTTCGACCAGCTGCGGTCCCTGGGCCTGGTGGAGCTGCTCTCGGAGGCGGCGGAGGAGACCGCGCAGCCGGCGGAGGACGGCGACGTCGGCGACATGGACGCGGACGACCTGGTCCGCTTCGTCCTGGGCGGCGACGAAGCCTGACCCCGGGCTCGCGGAGGCGGCACTTTCCCCACGAAAGTGCCGCTTTCGGCGTGCGCCGGTGCGGGCCGCAGGCCGAGGGGCAAGTCTGGGGGTTTCCCTGCTGGGGGTGCGGTTGACTCCCCGGCAAGTGGACGTCGCTCGGCGCCGAACGCCGTCGCGGTGGCGTCACCCGGGTAAGAACACGCTCACCCTGGAGATGTCTATGCCGGCCGGGTCGGATCGAGTCGTCGAAGCACTGCGCGTCGCCGTGCAGGAGAACAAGCAGCTGCGGCGGCAGAACACCACGCTGCTCGCCGCGGCGGCCGAACCGGTCGCCGTGGTCGCCATGAGCTGCCGGTACCCGGGTGGCGTGCAGTCGCCCGAGGACCTGTGGCGGCTCGTCGACGACGGCGTCGACGCCGTCACCGGGTTCCCCGAGGGCCGCGGCTGGCCGGATTCGCCCCACCAGGGCGGGTTCCTGCACCGCGCCGGGGACTTCGACCCCGCCTTCTTCGGCATCTCGCCGCGCGAGGCGCTGGCCATGGACCCGCAGCAGCGGATCGTCCTCGAGCTGGCCTGGGAAGCCTTCGAACGCGCCGGCATCGACCCGCGCGAGGTCGAGGGCGGCACCGGCGGCGTCTTCGTCGGCGCCGGGTCCATGGGGTACGGCCGCGGGCTCGCCGCGCTGCCCGACGGCGTCGAGGGCTACCTCGTCACCGGCACCGAATCCTCGGTCATCTCCGGCCGCATCGCCTACTTCTACGGCCTCGAAGGCCCCGCCGTCACCGTCGACACGGCGTGCTCGTCGTCGCTGGTCGCGCTGCACTGGGCCGCCCGCGCGCTGCGGGCCCGGGAGTGCTCCTTCGCCCTCGCCGGCGGCGTCGCGGTGATGGCCACCCCGGGCCTCTACGGCGAGTTCGACCGCCAGGGCGGCCTCGCCTCCGACGGCCGCTGCAAGTCCTTCGCCGAGGCCGCCGACGGCGCCGGGTTCTCCGAAGGCGCCGGGCTCCTGCTGCTGGAACGGCTGTCCGACGCCCGCCGCAACGGCCACGAGGTGCTCGCCGTCATCCGCGGCTCCGCGGTCAACTCCGACGGCGCCTCCAACGGCCTCACCGCCCCCAACGGCCCCTCCCAGCAGCGCGTGATCCGCCAGGCGCTGGAAAACGCCGGGCTGACCACCGACGACATCGACGCCGTCGAGGCCCACGGCACCGGCACCGTGCTGGGCGACCCCATCGAGGCGCAGGCGCTGCTGGCCACCTACGGCCGCGAGCGGGCGGGCGAGCCGCTGTGGCTCGGGTCGTTCAAGTCGAACGTCGGGCACACGCAGTCCGCGGCCGGTGTCGGCGGCGTCATCAAGACCATCCAGGCCATGCGCCACGGCGTCCTGCCGCGGACCCTGCACGTCGACGCGCCGACGTCCCATGTGGACTGGACCGCCGGGCGGGTCTCGCTGCTGACCGAGCCGCGGCCGTGGCCGGACACCGGGAAACCGCGCCGCGCGGCCGTTTCGTCGTTCGGCATCAGCGGGACCAACGCGCACCTGATCCTCGAGCAGCCGGTGCCCGAACCGGTCGAAGCCGTCGAACGCCGGGAACCGGCCGGGTACCTGTGGCCGGTGTCCGGTCGCACCCCGGACGCGCTGCGCGAGCAGGCCGCCCGCCTGCTGGCCCACCTCGACGCCCGCCCGGAGCACACCCCGCTCGACGTCGCGCACTCCCTCGCGGCCACGCGCGTCGCCTTCCCGCACCGCGCCGTGGTCACCGGCGCGGGCCGCGACGAGCTGCTCACCGGGCTGCACGCGCTCGCCACGTCGGCCGCCGCCCCCGGCGTGCACACCGGCTCGGCCGGGCACCCCGGCTCGTCGGCGTTCCTGTTCACCGGCCAGGGTTCCCAGCGCGCCGGCATGGGCGACACGCTGGACTTCCCGGTGTTCACCCAGGCCCGCGCGGAGATCCTCGCACTCCTCGACCTGCCCGAAGAGTCCGGTGTGGACGACACCGGGGTGGCGCAGCCCGCGCTGTTCGCCTTCGAGGTCGCGCTCTTCCGCCTGCTCGAATCCCTGGGCGTGCGCCCGGACTTCGTCGCCGGGCATTCGGTCGGCGAGATCGCCGCCGCCCACGTCGCCGGGGTGCTGTCCCTGCCCGACGCGGTCAAGCTCGTCGAAGCCCGCGGCCGCCTGATGCGGGCGCTGCCCGCCGGTGGCGCCATGGTCGCGATCCAGGCCGCCGAAGCCGACGTCCTCCCGTTGCTCCCCGAAGACGTCTCGATCGCGGCCGTCAACGGTCCGGACGCGGTGGTCGTGTCCGGCGCCGAGGACGCGGTCCTCGCCCTCGCCGCGCGCTTCGGGAAGACCAAGCGGCTCGCGGTGAGCCACGCGTTCCACTCGCCGCTGATGGACCCGATGCTCGACGACTTCCGCGCGGTGCTGGAAACCCTGACCTTCGCCGAGCCGTCGCTCCCGATGATCGCGAACGGCGATGTGTCCACTGTGGACTACTGGGTGCGACATGTGCGCGACACCGTCCGCTACGCCGACACCGTGGCCGACCTGACCGGCCGCGGCGTCACCACGTTCCTCGAAGTCGGCCCGGACGCGACGCTCTCGGCGATGACCGCCGAGCTGACCGGCCCGGACACCGACTGCATCCCCACCGCCCGCCGCGGCCGCGACGAAACCACGACGCTGCTTTCGGCGCTCGCCCGCTGGCACGTCCGCGGCGGCGCCTTCGACTGGACGGCGTGGCACGACGGCACCGGCGCCCGCGTCGTCGACCTGCCCACCTACGCCTTCCAGCGTCGCACCTACTGGCTCGAAGGCGGCACCGGCGGCGACCTCGGCCAGGCCGGGCTCGACCCGGCCGGGCACCCGCTGCTCGGCGCGGCCGTCGAGCTGCCCGAGTCCGGCGGCTTCCTGTTCGCCGGCGAGCTGTCCGTGCGGCGGCAGGCGTGGCTCGGCCAGCACGAGATCCTCGGGACGAAACTCCTGCCCGGCACGGCGTTCCTCGAACTGGCGGGCCGGGCCGGCGCGCAGGTCGGCTGCGCCCGCGTCGAAGAGCTGACCTTCGCGGCGCCGCTCGTGCTGCCCGCGTCCGGGGGCGTGCGCGTGCAGGTCGTCGCCGGTCCCGCCGCCGAGGACGGCAGCCGCTCGGTCAGCGTCTACTCCCAGCAGGAGGAAACCTGGGTGCGGCACGCTTCCGGCCGGCTCGGGGTCGGCGGCGCGCCCGCCGCGGTCCTGCCGGGGGAGTGGCCGCCCGCCGGCGCCGAACCCCTGGACCTGACCGGCTTCTACGCGGACCTGGCCGAGCAGGGCCTCGGCTACGGCCCGGCGTTCCAGGGCCTGCGCGCGGCCTGGCGGCTCGGCGACGAGGTACTGGCCGAAGTCGCGCTCCCGCCGGAACACGAGACCGAAGCCGCGTCGTTCGGCCTGCACCCGGCGCTGCTGGACGCCGTCCTGCACGCCTCCGCGCACCTCGAAGGCCGCGAGGGCCTGCCGTTCTCGTGGACCGGCGTCGGCGTGCAGCCCGCCCACGCCACCACCCTGCGCGCCCGGCTCACCCCGGTCGGGGAGAACGCCGTCGCGCTCGCCGTCACCGATCCCGCGGGCACGCCCGTGCTGGCCGCCGACGCGCTGGCGTTCCGCCCGGTCGCCGCCGGGGAACTGCGCGCGACCCGGCACGAAGCCCTCTTCCGTCCGGTGTGGACACCCGCGCCCGCGGTCGCCGTCACCCAGCCCGCCGACGACGCCGACTGGGTCGTCCTCGGCACCGGGCTGGGGTTCGCCACCCCGGCCGTCTTCCCCGACCTCGCGACCGTCCGGATCGGCGGGGTCCCGTCCGTCGTCCTCGCCCCGGTGCCCTCCGGCGACGGCGACGCGGCAGCCGCGCACGCGGCCACCTCGTGGGCCCTCGAACTGCTGCGGACCTGGATCGCCGAGCCGGACTTCGCCCGGTCGCGCCTGGTCTTCGTCACCTCGCACGCCGTCCCGGCCGCCGCGGGCGACCTCGTCGACCCGGCCGCCGCGGCGGTCTGGGGCCTGGTCCGCTCGGCACAGGCCGAGCACCCCGACCGGTTCGTCCTCGTCGACGTCGACGAACCCGAGCACCTCACCGCGCCGTTGCAGCGCGTCCTCGACTCCGGCGAAGCCCAGGCCGCCCTGCGCGACGGCGGGATCGTCCTGCCGCGGCTGGCGCGCCTCCCGGTCGGCGACGGCCCGGCCGCGCACTTCCCGGACGGCGCCACCGTCCTGGTCACCGGCGGCACCGGCGGGCTCGGCGGCCTGGTCGCGAAGCACCTGGTCACCACTCACGGCGTCCGCAGCCTGCTGCTCGTCGGCCGCCGCGGCCCCGACACCCCGGGCGCGCCCGAACTCCGCGAAGAGCTGACCGCGCTCGGCGCCGACGTCACCATCGCCGCCTGCGACGCCGCCGACCGCGACGCCCTCGCCGCGCTGCTGGCCGAGCACCCGGTCGGCGCGGTCGTGCACGCGGCCGGGGTCCTGGATGACGGCGTCGTCGAAACCCTTACCCCCGAACGCATCGCGACGGTTCTCCGCGCGAAGGCCGACGCGGCCTGGAACCTGCACGAGCTGACCGGCGACCTCGGCGCCTTCGTCCTGTTCTCCTCGGCCGCCGGCGTGCTCGGCAGCCCGGGGCAGGCCACCTACGCGGCCGCCAACGCCTACCTCGACGCCCTCGCGCAACGGCGTCGCGCCGAAGGACTGCCCGCGCAGTCGCTGGCCTGGGGCGCCTGGGCCGGGGACGCCGGCATGGCGGCCCGGCTGTCCGACGCGGACCACCGCCGTCTCGCCGCGGCGGGCCTGCCCCCGCTCGACCCGGCCGAGGGACTGGCGCTGTTCGACGCGGCACTGGGCGAGGCCGAACCGGCGGTCCTGCCGATGCGCGTGGACGTCGGCGCCCTGCGCGGCCGCCCGGGTGTCCCGGCGTTGCTGCGCGGGCTCGTGCCCGGCGGTGCCGCACCGGGCGCGAGCCGCCCCGCGTCCGCGCTGGCCGACCGGCTCGGCGGGCTCCCCGAAGCCGACCGCGCCCGGGCGCTGGAAGACCTGGTGCGCACCGAGGCCGGGCTCGTGCTCGGCTACGCGGCGACCGACACCGTCGACGGCCGGAGCGCATTCAAGGACCTCGGGTTCGACTCGCTGACCGCCGTCGAGCTGCGCAACCGCCTCGACGCGGCGACCGGCCTGCGCCTGCCCGCCACCCTCGTCTTCGACTACCCGACACCGGAAGCGCTTTCCGCGTACCTGGACCGGGAGCTGTCCGGGACGGTCACCGAAGACACGTCGGTGTCTGTGCGGCCGGTGACCGACGACCCGATCGTCATCGTCGGCATGGGCTGCCGCTACCCGGGCGGCGTCGGCTCGCCCGAAGACCTGTGGCGGCTGGTCGAAGACGGCGTCGACGCGGTGTCCGGCTTCCCGGTCAACCGCGGCTGGGACGTCGAGGGTCTCTACCACCCGGACCCCGACCACCCCGGCACGTCCTACACGCGCCACGGCGGGTTCCTGCACGAGGCGGGGGAGTTCGACCCGGCGTTCTTCGGGATGAGCCCGCGGGAAGCGCTTGCCACCGACTCGCAGCAACGGCTGCTGCTCGAAGTGTCGTGGGAAGCCGTGGAACGCGCGGGCGTCGACCCGGTGTCGCTGCGCGGTTCCCGGACCGGCGTGTTCGTCGGCGTGATGTACTCGGACTACGGGATGCTGCTGCAGGGCAGCCCGGAAGCCGAGGCCTACCAGGGCAACGGCAGCGCGCCCAGCGTCGCGTCCGGCCGGATCGCGTACACGATGGGCCTCGAAGGGCCGACCGTCACGGTCGACACCGCGTGCTCGTCGTCGCTGGTCGCGCTGCACTGGGCCGCGCAAGCACTCCGGCAAGGCGAGTGCTCCCTCGCGCTGGCCGGCGGGGTCACGGTCATGTCGACCCCCGGCTCGTTCGTCGCCTCCAGCCGCCAGCGCGGCATCGCCGCCGACGGCCGCTGCAAGTCCTTTTCGGACAGCGCCGACGGCGTCGGCTGGTCCGAGGGCGCCGGGATCCTGGTGCTGGAAAGGATGTCGGACGCGCGCCGCAACGGCCACGAGATCCTCGCGGTCGTCCGCGGCAGCGCGGTCAACTCCGACGGCGCGTCCAACGGCCTGACCGCGCCGAACGGCCCGTCGCAGCAACGCGTGATCCGCCAGGCACTCGCCGCGTCCGGACTGTCCACGAAGGACGTCGACGTCGTCGAAGCGCACGGCACCGGCACCACGCTGGGCGACCCGATCGAGGCGCAGGCCCTGCTCGCCACCTACGGCCAGGACCGGGAAAACCCGTTGCTGCTCGGCTCGATCAAGTCCAACATCGGGCACGCCCAGGCCGCCGCGGGTGTCGCCGGGATCATCAAGGTCGTGCAGGCGATGCGCCACGGCACCCTGCCGCGCACGCTGCACGTCACCGAACCGTCGACGCACGTCGAGTGGGCCGCCGGGAACGTCGAGCTGCTCACCGACGCGCGGCCGTGGCCTGCCGAAGCCGGCCGCCCGCGCCGGGCCGGGGTCTCGTCGTTCGGCATCAGCGGCACCAACGCCCACGCCATCATCGAAGAACCGCCCGTCGTCATCCCCGCCCGCGACGAAGCCGAGCGTGAGCTGCCATGCGTTCCGCTGGTCCTCAGTGGACGGACGCCGGAAGCCCTGCGTGCGCAGGCGGCCCGGCTCCGGGACATCACCGCGGACCCGGTCGACCTCGGGTACTCCCTGGCCACGACGCGCTCGGCGTTCGACCACCGCGCCGTCGCCTTCACCGCCGAGGGGCTCGCCGCGCTCGCCGAGGGCCGCCCGTCGCCACTGGTCACCACCGGTGAGGCGAAGGGCGCCCCGAAGGTCGCGTTCGTCTTCACCGGCCAGGGTGCCCAGCGGCCCGGCATGACCCGCGGCCTCTACGACGCCTTCCCGGCTTACGCCGCCGCGCTCGACGCCGTGCTCGACCGGCTGGACCCGCGGGTGCGCGACGTCCTCTGGGGCGAGGACGCCGAGGCGCTGGCGCGGACGGGGTTCGCGCAGCCCGCGCTGTTCGCGGTCGAGGTCGCACTCGTCCGGTTGCTGGGCTCGTGGGGGATCCGGCCGGACTTCGTCGGCGGCCACTCCGTCGGCGAGATCGCCGCCGCGCACGTGGCCGGCGTGCTGTCGCTGGCGGACGCCTGCGCGCTGGTCACCGCCCGCGCGTCCCTGATGCAGGACCTCGAGCCGGGCGGTGTGATGGTCGCCGTCCGCGCCACCGAGGAAGAAGTCACGCCGTACCTGAGCGACGAGGTCGCGCTCGCGGCGGTCAACGGCCCGGATTCGGTCGTGCTGTCCGGGGTCGAAGCCGCCGTGCTCGCCGCGGCGGAGAACTTCGCGGACACCAAGCGGCTCACCGTGTCGCACGCGTTCCACTCGCCGCTGATGGACCCGATGCTGCCCGCCTTCCGCGAGGCCGTCGCGGACCTGACCTTCGACGCGCCCGCCGTGCCGATGCTCGCCGAGGGCGACGTCACCGACCCGGAACGCTGGGTCGCGCACGTCCGGGAACCGGTCCGGTTCGCCGCCACCGCCGAGCAGCTGCGGGAAGCCGGGCTGGTCGTCGAAATCGGCCCGGACGCGGTCTTGTCCACCCTGACCGGCGGTATCCCGGTGGCCCGCCGCGGCCGCGACGACGTCGAGACCCTGGTCGGCGCCGTCGGGCAGCTGCACGTCTCCGGCGTCCGGATCGACTGGTCCGCCTTCTTCGCCGGGACCGGCGCCCGCCGGGTTCCGTTGCCCACGTACGCGTTCCAGCACGAGTGGTTCTGGCCCTCGGCCGCCGCACCCACCGGCGGGACGGCCGACGCCGAGTTCTGGGCCGCCGTCGACCGGGGTGACGCCGTGGGACTGGCCGCCCGCCTCGACGTCGACGACGCTTCGGTGGGCGCGCTGCTGCCCGCGTTGTCCTCCTACCGTCGTTCGCGTCACGAAGAGTCCGTTGTGGACAGATGGCGCTACAAAGCGACGTGGGTCCCGGTCAGCGCGGCCCGTCCCGGCACCGGCTCGTGGCTCGTGGTCGTCCCGGCCGCGCTGGCCGCCGACCCGTGGGTCACCACCGTCGCCGGGTACTTCGACGGCGAGCCCGTGGTCTTCGACGACACCATCGGCGACCGCCTGCGCGAGCGCGAGTTCGACCACGTGCTGTCCCTGCTGGCACTGGACGAAACCGGCTTCCCGGGTGTCCCGGCCGGGCTCACCGCCACGGCCACGCTGCTGCGGGCGCTAGGGAACACGCCACTGTGGTCGGTGACCCGCGAGGCCGTCGCGGTGTCGCCGGGTGACCCGGTGGCCCGGCCCGCGCAGGCCGCCGTCTGGGGCCTCGGCCGTGCCGCCGCGCTCGAACTCCCGCAGCGCTGGGGCGGTCTCGTCGACCTGCCCGCGGAGCTGGACGCCGAGGTCCCGCGCCGCCTGGCCGCCGCCCTGACCGGCGCCGGCGGTGAGGACCAGCTGGCGATCCGCGCGGCCGGGCTGTTCGGCCGCCGGGTCGTCGCCGCGCCCCCGGCACCCGGCCGCGCCCCCGAGCGCGGTGACGGAACCACGCTCATTACGGGTGGTACCGGCGCGCTCGGTGCCGAAGTCGCGCGCCGCCTCGCCAAGGCCGGTCGCACCCTGGTCCTGCTGAGCCGCCGCGGCCCCGGCGCCCCGGGCGCGGACGAACTCCGCCGCGAACTCACCGAGCTCGGCTCCGACGTCACCATCACCGCCTGCGACGCCGCCGACCGGGACGCCCTCGCCGCTGTCCTGGCCGGGATCCCGGACCTGACCGACGTCGTGCACACCGCCGGTGTCCTCGACGACGGCGTCCTCGACACGCTCACCCCGGACCGCTTCGCAGCCGGGTACCGCGCCAAGGCGGAGGCCGCGTGGAACCTGCACGAACTGACCGCCGACCTGCGCAGTTTCGTGCTGTTCTCGTCCGTCGCGGGCACCTTCGGCTCGGCCGGCCAGGCGGCGTACGCGGCGGCCAACGCCACCCTCGACGCCCTCGCCGAGCACCGCCGCGGCCTCGGCCTCCCCGCGACGGCCATCGCCTGGGGCCCGTGGGCCGGCGGCGGCATGCTCGCCGCCGACCCCGCCGTCGCCGACCGGGCCCGCCGCGGTGGTCTCACCCCGCTCGCCCCGGAACGCGCGGCCGCCGCCCTGGACCGGGTGCTGGCGGACACCACCGTCGTCGTCGCCGACATCGACTGGACCCGCTACGCGCAGGTGCTGCGCCCCGGCCCGCTGCTCGGCGGCATCCCGGCCGCCGCACGCGTCGAGGCCCCGCGCGGGGACGAAGAGCTGCGCGCCCGGCTCGCCGCCGTCCCCGAGGACGACCGGTTCGACTTCCTGCTCGGGCTGCTGCTGGAGCAGGTCGCGCTGGTCCTCGGCCACAGCGGCACCGGGGGAGTGGCGCCCGACCGCGCCTTCCGCGACCTCGGCTTCGACTCGCTCACCGCCGTCGAGCTGCGCAACGTCGTCGCGCTGGCGACCGGGCTGGACCTGCCGCCGTCGCTGGTGTTCGACCACCCGACCCCGGAGATCCTCACCCGCCACCTGCTCGGCGAACTCGCCGGGACGCTCGTCGAAGCGGCCGCGCCGATGCGTGCGGCGGCCGACGACGACCCGATCGTCATCGTCGGCATCGGCTGCCGGTTCCCCGGCGGCGTCCGGGGCCCCGACGACTTCTGGCGCCTCCTTGCCGGCGGCGAGGACGGCATCACCGGCTTCCCCGAGGACCGCGGCTGGGACCTCGCCACCCTCGCCTCCGGCTACGAGTACGCGCTGACCGGCGGTTTCCTCGACGGCGTCACCGACTTCGACGCCGACTTCTTCGGCATCTCGCCGCGCGAGGCATTGGCGATGGACCCGCAGCAGCGGCTGCTGCTGGAAGTGTCCTGGGAGGCCCTCGAACGCGCCGGGATCGACCCGGCGACACTGCACGGTGGCGACACCGGCGTGTTCGTCGGCACCAACGGCCAGGACTACGGCACCTTGCTGGCCACCTCGGGTGAGGACGTCCAAGGCCACCTGGCCACCGGCACCACCGCCAGTGTCCTTTCCGGACGGCTGTCCTACACGCTCGGGCTGGAAGGCCCGTCGGTCACCGTCGACACCGCGTGCTCGTCGTCCATGGTCGCGCTGCACTGGGCGGCGCAGGCCCTGCGCCGCGGGGAGTGCACGACCGCGCTCGCCGGCGGCGTCACGATCATGGCCACGCCCAATTCCTTCGCCGAGTTCGCCCGGCAGGGCGGCCTCGCCGCGGACGGCCGCTGCAAGCCGTTCGCCGAGGCCGCCGACGGCACGGGCTGGTCCGAAGGCGCCGGGATCCTCGTCGTGGAACGGCTTTCGGCCGCGCGGGAACAGGGCCACCCGGTGCTCGCGGTGGTCCGGGGCACCGCCGTCAACTCCGACGGCGCGTCCAACGGCCTCACCGCCCCCAACGGGCCCGCCCAGCAACGCGTGATCCGCCAGGCACTCGCCGACGCCGGACTGTCCACATCGGACGTGGACGCGGTGGAAGCGCACGGCACCGGCACCGTGCTCGGCGACCCGATCGAAGCGCAGGCCCTGCTGGCCACCTACGGCCGTGACCGCGAAGAACCGCTGTGGCTCGGCGCCGTCAAGTCCAACCTCGGCCACACCCAGGCGGCGGCCGGGGTCGCCGGGATCATCAAGATGGTCCTCGCGCTGCGGCACGGCGAGCTGCCGAAGACGCTGCACGTCGACGAGCCGTCGACCCGCGTCGACTGGACCGCGGGCGCGGTGCGCGTGCTCACCGAGCACCGCGCCTGGCCCGAGTCCGGCCGGCCGCGTCGTGCGGGCGTCTCGTCGTTCGGGCTGAGCGGCACCAACGCGCACGCGATCCTCGAACAGGCCCCGGTTTTCGAACCCGCGGTCGTCGATGAGCCGCCGGTCGCGCCGCTGCTGCTGTCCGCGCGCACGCCCCAGGCGTTGTCCGCGCAGGCCGCCCGGCTGCACGCGCTCCTGGCCGACCGCGCCCCGGCCGGGATCGCCCGCGCGCTCGCCACCACCCGCACCGCGTTCCCGTACCGCGCGGCCCTCGTCGGCGATCCTCTCGACCAGCTGGCCGCGCTCGCCGAGACGCCGGTCGCGACCCCCGCGCGGGCCCGCGCCAAGGCCGCGTTCGTCTTCGCCGGGCAAGGCGCGCAACGGCCGGGCATGGGATCCGAGCTGTACCAGCGGTTCCCGGTGTTCGCCGAAGCCTTCGACGCCGTCTGCGCCCAGCTGGACCTGCCGCTGCGGGACGTCGTCTTCGCCGAGGACGGCACGCTGCTCGACCGCACCGACTGGACGCAACCGGCGATCTTCGCCCTCGGCGTCGCGCAGTACCAGCTGCTGGAATCGTTGGGCGTCAAGCCGTCCTGGCTCGCCGGGCACTCCGTCGGCGAGATCGCCGCCGCTCACGTCGCCGGGGTACTGTCCCTGAAGGACGCGTGCACGCTCGTCGCCGCCCGCGGCCGCCTGATGGCCGCGCTCCCGGCCGGGGGTGCGATGGCCGCGGTTCGCGCGCCCGAAGCCGAAGTCCGCGAGTTCCTGGCCGAGGGCGTGACGATCGCCGCGGTCAACGGGCCGCGCGCGGTCGTGGTCGCCGGGACCGAAGCCGCCGTCACGCGGACCACGGACGCGCTCGAGGACGCCGGGCACCACGTCCGGCGCCTCGCGGTCAGCCACGCGTTCCACTCGCCGCTGATGGACCCGATGCTCGACGATTTCGCCGAAGTGCTGGCGGGCCTGGAGTTCGGCGAGCCGCGGCTGCCGATCGTGTCCACGGTGACCGGTGCACTCGCCGACCCGCGCACGCCGGAGTACTGGCTCGCGCACGTCCGCGAGCCTGTCCGCTTCGCCGACGCCGTCCGCGTGCTCGGCGAACAGGACGCGGCCGCCGTCGTCGAGCTGGGCCCGGACGGGTCGCTGTCCGCCGCCGCGAGCGAGGTCCTCGGCTCCGGCGTCGCCTGCGTCCCGCTGCTGCGCCGCGACCAGCCCGAGGAGACCGCGTTCGTGACGGCGCTCGGCCGCCTGCACGTCGCCGGCGTGCGGGTCGGCTGGCCCGCGTTCTTCGGCCCGGCCGGTGGTCCCGGCCCGGACCTGCCGACCTACCCGTTCCAGCGCGAACGCCACTGGCCGCGCACGTCCGGCGCGGTGCCCGGCGACCTCGGTGCCGCCGGGCTCGACGCGGCCCGGCACCCCTTGCTCGGCGCCGGCGTCGAGCTGCCGGACTCCGGCGGGTTCCTGTTCACCGCCCAGCTGTCGCTGCGCACGCAGCCGTGGCTGGCCGGCCACTTCGTGCTCGGCGCGGCCCTGCTGCCCGGCACCGCCTACCTCGACCTCGCGATCCGCGCCGCCGACCGGGCGGGCTGCGCCCGCGTCGACGAGCTGACCCTCGAAGTCCCGCTGGTCCTGCCGTCCGACGGCGCGGTGCGGCTCCAGGTCGTCGTCGGCCCGGCCGGTGCCGCCGGCGAGCGGGCCCTGGCCGTGTACTCCAGCCCGGCGGGTGGCGGCGAGCAGCCGTGGACGCGGCACGCGAGCGGCCGCCTCGGCACCGGCGCGGCCACCCCGGACGACTCGTCCGCCTGGCCGCCGCCGGAAGCCGAAGCCGTTGCGCTGGAAGGCTTCTACGAGCGCCTCGCCTCCGGAGGGTTCGCCTACGGGCCGCTGTTCCGCGGGCTCAAGGCCGTCTGGCGCACCCCCGAGGCGGTGTACGCCGACGTCGTGCTGCCCGAGGAAGCCGAGCGGGACGCGGCCGCCTTCGGGCTGCACCCGGCCCTGCTGGACGCCGTCTTACACGCCGCCGAGCACGCCGGGTTGACCGATGTGGCCGGTGGCCGTCTCCCGTTCGCCTGGAGCGACGTCACGCTCCACGCGGGAGGCGCGGCGGTCGTGCGGGCCAAGCTGACCCGCCTCGGCGAGGACTCCGTCGCCATCGAACTGCGCGACGCGGCCGGTGATCCGGTCGCCTCGGTCGGCTCGCTCGTGCTGCGCCCCGCGGCCCCGGCCCGGACCCGGCCCGTCGACTCGCTCTACCGCCTCGACTGGGTCCCGGTCCCGCGCCCGGCCGAGGAAGCCGAGTTCGCCGTCCACCACGTCGCGGCCGCCGGACCCGAGGGGGTGCGTGCCGCGACTGCCGACGCGCTGGCGGTGCTGCAGTCCTCGGAGGACTCCAAGCTGGTGTTCGTCACGTCCGGAATGGACGATCCTGCCGCCGCGGCCGTCTGGGGACTCGTCCGTTCGGCGCAACGAGAACACCCGGGCCGGTTCTTCCTGTCCGATGTGGACGACGCGCCGGAGTCCCTCGCCGCGCTGCCCGCCGTGGTGGCGTCCGGCGAACCGCAGACCATCGTGCGGGACGGCGAGATCAGCGCCGCCCGGCTCGCCCGCGTCCCCCACGCCGACGACGTCGTCCCGCCGAAGTGGGACGAAGGCACCGTGCTCGTCACCGGCGGCACCGGCGGGCTCGGCGCCACGCTGGCCCGCCACCTGGTGACCGCCCACGGCGCCCGGCGGCTGCTGCTGGTCAGCCGCCGCGGACCCGGCGCGCCCGGCGCGGCCGAGCTGGTCGCCGAGCTGACCGCGGCGGGCGCCGAGGTCGACGTCCGCGCGGCGGACGTCGCCGACCGCGCCGAACTGGCCCGTGTCCTGGACGGCGTCGAGCTGTCCGCCGTCGTGCACACCGCCGGCGTCCTCGACGACGGCACCCTCGGCTCGCTCACCCCCGAGCGGCTCGACACCGTGCTGGCGCCCAAGTTCGACGCCGCCTGGCACCTCGACGAGCTGACCCGCCACCTCGACCTGACCGCGTTCGTCGTCTACTCCTCGGTCGCGGGCACGTTCGGCGCGGCCGGGCAGGCGAACTACACCGCGGCCAACGCGGCCCTCGACGCGCTCGTCCGGCGCCGCCGGGCCCGGGGGCAGCACGCGCTTTCGCTCGGCTGGGGCGCGTGGTCGCGCGCGGGCGGCATGACCGCCACCCTCACCGACGCCGACCTGCGCCGGATGGCCGCCACCGGCATGCCCGCGCTCGAACCGGACCACGCCCTCGCGCTGTTCGACGCCGCCTGCGCCAGCGGGCTCGACACCGTCCTGCCGGTCCGGCTCGACTTCGCCGCGCTCGGCGCGTTGCCCGAGGTCACGCACCTGCTGCGCGGCCTGGTCCGCACCCCCGCCCGGCAAGCCGCGGCCAACCTCCCGCGGCTCGACGGCCCCCTCCTCGGCCTCAGCGGCCCGGAGCGTTCGCGTGCCGTGCTCGACCTGGTCCGCGCGCAGGTCGCGGCGGTGCTCGGGCACACCGGGACCGCGGGAGTCGCCGCCGACCGGCCGTTCCGCGAGCTGGGCTTCGACTCGCTCACCGCCGTCGAACTGCGCAACCGCCTCGACGCGGCCACGGGGTTGCGGCTGCCCGCCACGCTCACCTTCGACTACCCGACCCCGGCCGAGCTGGCCGCGTTCCTGCTCGGCGAGGTCGACGTCCCCGAGCCGGTCGCCACGGCGGCCGCGGTGGACGGCGACCCGGTCGTCATCGTCGGCATGGGCTGCCGCTACCCGGGCGGCGTCGGCTCGCCCGAAGACCTCTGGACCCTCGTGGACCAGGGCGTCGACGCCGTCACCGACTTCCCGGCCAACCGCGGCTGGGACGTCGACGGCCTCTACCACCCGGACCCCGACCACCCCGGCACGTCTTACACCCGCCGCGGCGGCTTCCTGCACGAGGCGGGCGAATTCGACCCGGCGTTCTTCGGGATGAGCCCCCGCGAAGCCCTCGCGACCGACGCCCAGCAGCGGCTGCTGCTGGAGGTCTCCTGGGAGGCCGTCGAGCGGACCGGCGTCGACCCGCGCTCGCTGCGCGGCTCCCGGACCGGCGTGTTCGTCGGCGTGATGTACTCCGATTACGGCCTGCTGCTGCAGGGCAGCCCGGATACCGAGGGCTACCAGGGCAACGGCAGCGCGCCCAGCGTCGCCTCCGGCCGCGTCGCCTACGCGTTCGGGCTGGAAGGCCCGACGCTCACGGTCGACACGGCGTGTTCGTCGTCGCTGGTCGCCCTGCACCTCGCGGCCCGCGCCCTGCAGAACGGGGAGTGCTCTCTCGCCCTCGCCGGCGGCGTCACGGTGATGTCCACGCCGAGCACGTTCATCGGCTTCAGCCGCCAGCGCGGCCTGTCCGCCGACGGCCGTTGCAAGTCCTTTTCGGACACCGCCGACGGCGTCGGCTGGTCCGAAGGCGCCGGGATCCTCGTGCTGGAACGGATGTCGGACGCGAAGCGCAACGGCCACGAGATCCTCGCCGTGGTCCGCGGCAGCGCGGTCAACTCCGACGGCGCGTCCAACGGCCTCACCGCCCCGAACGGCCCGGCCCAGCAACGCGTGATCCGCCAGGCCCTCGCCGCCTCCGGTCTGTCCACTTCGGACATCGACGTCGTGGAGGCGCACGGCACCGGAACCACTCTCGGCGACCCGATCGAAGCCCAGGCGCTGCTGGCCACCTACGGCCACGACCGGGAAACGCCGCTGCTGCTCGGGTCGGTCAAGTCGAACCTCGGCCACACCCAGGCCGCCTCCGGCGTCGCCGGGATCATCAAGGTGGTCCAGGCCATGCGGGCCGGCTCGCTGCCGCGCACCCTGCACGTCACCGAGCCGTCGACGCACGTCGACTGGTCGGGCGGCGCGATCGAGCTGCTCACCGAGCCGCGTGCCTGGCCCGACCACGGCCGCCCGCGCCGCGCCG
This sequence comes from Amycolatopsis eburnea, assembly GCF_003937945.1. Taxonomy (GTDB): domain Bacteria; phylum Actinomycetota; class Actinomycetes; order Mycobacteriales; family Pseudonocardiaceae; genus Amycolatopsis; species Amycolatopsis eburnea. The sequence goes on along the minus strand of NZ_RSEC01000046.1, from coordinate 87,744 downwards.
CCGTGTCGTCGTTCGGCATCAGCGGCACCAACGCCCACACCGTGCTCGAAGCTCCGCCGTCCGCGCCGGTCCCGCCGCGCGCCGAGCCGGCGCCGCCGGTACTGGCCTGGCCGCTGTCCGGGCGCACCCCGGAAGCCGTGCGGGAGCAGGCTTCCCGGCTGCTCGCGCACCTCGCCGGGCACCGCGACGCGAACCCGGCCGACATCGGGTTCGCGCTGGCCACCACCCGGACGTCGTTCGCCGAGCGGGCGGTCGTCACCGGCGAAACCCGGACCGACCTCGAGACCCGCCTGGAGGTACTGGCCCGTGGCGGAAGTGTCGCCGGGCTGGTCACCGGGACGGCGGGGGAGCAGGTGCCCGCGTTCCTCTTCGCCGGGCAGGGCAGCCAGCGCGCCGGCATGGGCCGTGACCTGTACGAACGCTTCCCGGTGTTCGCCGAAGCGCTCGACACCGTGCTCGCGCGGCTCGACCGGGAGCTGGACCGCCCGCTGCGCGAGCTGCTCTTCGCCGACGACGCGGACGCGCTCGACGAGACGCAGTACGCGCAGCCCGCGCTGTTCGCCTTCGAAGTCGCGCTGTACCACCTGGTCCGCTCGTTGGGGATCACGCCGGAGTACCTGGCCGGGCATTCGATCGGCGAGATCGCGGCCGCGCACGTTGCCGGGGTGTTCGGCCTCGACGACGCCTGCACGCTGGTCGCCGCGCGCGGCCGGCTCATGCAGCAGCTGCCGTCCGGCGGCGCGATGATCGCCGTGCAGGCCACCGAAGCCGAGGTCCGGCCGCTGCTGACCGGCCGCGAGGACGAGGTCGCGCTGGCCGCGGTCAACGGGCCGGCGTCGGTCGTCGTCTCCGGTGCCGCCCACCGCGTCGAGGAGATCGCCGCGCACTTCGCCGCCGACGGCCGCAAGACGCGGCGGCTGCGCGTCAGCCACGCGTTCCACTCGCCGCTGATGACGCCGATGCTCGACGACTTCCGCAAGGTCGTCGCCGGGATCACCTTTTCGGAGCCCGCGCTGCCGATCGTCTCGACCGTCACCGGCGATCTCGTCACCGCGTCGGTGCTGGCGTCGGCCGACCACTGGGTCGAGCAGGTCTGGCGACCGGTGCTGTTCGGCCCCGCCGTGCGGCGGCTGACCGAGCTGGGCGTCACCGCGTTCGCCGAGCTGGGCCCGGACGCGACGGTGTCCGCGATGGCCGCCGAATCCCTCGGCGCCGGTCACCTCGCGGTCCCGTTCCTGCGCCGCGACCGGTCCGAGGCCGATGCCGTCGTGGAGGCCCTCGGCCGGCTGCACGTGTCCGGCGTCGCCCTCGACTGGCGCGCGGTGTTCGGGCCGGACGCGCGGGCCGTGCCGCTGCCCACCTACGCCTTCCAGCACCAGTGGATCTGGCCGGGCGGCGGGCTGTCCCAGGCCGGTGACGTCTCGGCGGCCGGGCTCTGGGCCGCCGGGCACCCGCTGGTCGGTGCCGCGGTCGAGCTGCCGGACTCCGGCGGCCTGCTGTTCACCGGCCGGCTGTCGCTCGCCGCCCAGCCGTGGCTGGCCGGGCACACCGTCGGCGGGGCCGTCGTGGTCCCGGGAACGGCGCTGCTGGAGCTGGCCGTGCGCGCCGGCGACCAGGCCGGGTGCCCGCGCGTCGGCGAACTGACGCTGGAAGCCCCGCTGGTCGTCCCGGACGGCGGCCGGGTCGTCGTCCAGGTCGCCGTCAGCGGTGAGGAGGACGGCGTCCGCACCCTGCGCGTCTACTCCCGCGACGAGGGCGAGCCGGGCGCGGCCTGGACCCGCCACGCGAGCGGCACGCTCGTGTCCCCTGTGGACGAACCGGCCGTCTCGTGGCCGGAGTGGCCACCGGCGGGCGCGGAAGCCGTTGCCCTGGACGGCTTCTACGACACGATGGCCGACCGCGGCCTCGGGTACGGCCCGATTTTCCAGGGCCTGACCCGGGCGTGGCGGCACGGCGACGACGTCTACGCCGAAGTCTCGCTGGCCGAGGACGACCACGACGCCGCCGCGCGGTTCGTCGTGCACCCCGCGCTGCTGGACTCCGCGCTGCACGCAGCGTCCCTGCTGGAGATCGGCGGCGGGCTGCCCTTCAGCTGGTCGGGCGCGGCGTTCCTGGCGTCCGGGGCGACGTCGCTGCGGGTCCGGCTCGCCCCGGTCGACGGCGGGCTCCAAGTCACCGCGACCACGCCGGACGGCACCCCGGTGGTCGCCGTCCGCTCCCTGTCCCTGCGAGCCGTCCCCACCCCGGCGTCCCCGGCACCGACCGCCTACCAGCTCACCTGGCCCGCCCTGCCCGAAGCGCCGGTCCCGTCCGAGCTGCCCCCGGTCACGCTGCTCCGCGTGCCTTCCCCGGCCGGTCCGGTGCCCGACTCCGTCCGCGCGGTCACGGCCCGGGTGCTCGCGGACGTCCAGCGCGCCCGCGCCGACGAGCCGACCCTCGTGGTCGTCACCCGCCACGGCGTCGCCGTCGAACCCACCGAGCACGTCGACCTCGCCCACGCCGCCGTCTGGGGCCTGCTCCGCGCGGCCCAGCTGGAGCACCCGGGCCGGATCGTCCTCGTCGACTCGGACGTCGACGAGATCCCGGAGACCGCCGTCGCGGGCGCCATCTCAGCCGCCGAACCCCAGGTCGCCCTGCGCGCCGGCCGCCTCCACGCCGCCCGCCTGACCCCCGCACTTTCACGTGAAAGTGCGGGCTTGGGGGAGTCCGTGCTCATCACCGGCGGGACTGGGGGGCTGGGGGCGACGTTCGCGCGGCACCTCGCCGGACGCGGTGTCCGGCACCTGGTGCTGCTCGGCCGACGCGGGGAAGCCGCGCCGGGTGTCGCCGACCTCGTCGCCGAGCTGGCGGGACTCGGGGCGGAAGCCCGGGTCGTGGCCTGCGACGTCAGTGATCGGGACGCGCTCGCGAAGGTCCTGGAAGAGGCCGAGCCGACGGCCGTCGTGCACGCGGCGGGCGTCCTCGACGACGGCGTTCTCGGGGCACTGACCCCGGACCGCCTCGACACCGTGTTCGCGCCGAAGGTGGACGCCGCGTGGCACCTGCACGAACTCACCGCACCCGAGACCCCGCTGGTCTTCTTCTCCTCGATCGCGGGCACCCTCGGCGCCGCCGGCCAGGCGAACTACGCCGCCGCCAACGCCTTCCTCGACGCGCTCGCCCACCAGCGGACCGCCGAAGGCAAGGCCGCCGTCTCGATCGCCTGGGGCGCGTGGAACACCGGCATGGCAGGCACGCTCACCGAAGCCGAACTCGCGCGGATGCACCGCACCGGCCTGCCCCCGCTGTCCACGGAGGACGGCGTCGCGCTGTTCGACACCGCCTTGGGCACCGGCCTGCCCGCGGTCGCGGCCCTGCGGCTCGACCTCGCCGTGCTGCGCGGCCAGGACCCGCTCCTGCCGGCTCTGCGCGGCCTGGTCACCACCACCGCGCGGCGCACCGCCGCCGTCGAACCCGGCGGCGACCTGGCCGCCCGGCTGGCGCCGCTGCCGGCCGAAGAACGGCTGCCGGTCGCGATCGGCCTGGTCGGCAAGCAGGTCGAGGCCGTCCTCGGCCACGACGGGACGGTCGGGCCCGACGTCAGCTTCACCGACCTCGGCTTCGACTCGCTCACGTCAGTCGAACTGCGCAACCGGCTGGAAGCCCGCACCGGCCTGCGGCTCCCCGCGACGCTGGTCTTCGACCACCCGACGATCACCCGGGTCGCCGAGTTCCTCGTCGCCACCGCGCTCGGCGACGGCGCCGCCGCCCGCCCGGCGCTGGCCGAGATCGAGAAACTGGAAAGCCTGCTCTCGGCGGTGGCCTCCGACGACGACGCCCGCACGGCCATCACCGTGCGGCTGCAAGCCCTGCTCGTCAAGTGGACCGGACCCGGCGAGGCGGCCGAAACGCCGTCCGCCGGCGCGCTGGGCGCCGACGAGCTCCTCGCGTTCATCGACAACGACTTGGGGGTGAAGTGACCCGTGGCGACCGAAGCCGAGCTGCTCGACTACCTCCGCCGGGTGACCGCCGACCTGCAGCGGACCCGCGAGCGCCTGGTCGCCGCGGAGTCCGCGGGTGACGAGCCGATCGCCGTGGTCGGCATGAGCTGCCGCTACCCCGGCGACGTCGACACCCCCGAAGCGCTGTGGCGGCTGGTCGACGACGGCACCGACGCGATCTCCGGCTTCCCGGACGACCGCGGCTGGCCGCTGGCCGACCTGCTCGGCGACGTCGGCGGGCCCGGCACGTCGGCGACCGCCGAGGGCGGCTTCCTGCACGGCGCGGGCGGGTTCGACGCGGCGTTCTTCGGGATGAGCCCGCGCGAGGCGCTGGCCACCGACCCGCAGCAGCGGCTGCTGCTCGAAACCGCCTGGGAGGCCTGCGAAAGCGCGGGCATCGACCCGCTTTCCCTGCGCGGCAGCGACACCGGCGTGTTCGTCGGCGTGATGTACAACGACTACGCGATAGCGCTGCAGGGCGTCACCGAAGACCTGGAGGGCTACCAGAGCAACGGCAGCGCGGGCAGTGTCGCGTCGGGACGCATTTCCTACACCTTCGGTTTCGAAGGCCCGACGGTCAGCGTCGACACGGCCTGTTCGTCCTCGCTCGTGACACTGCACCTCGCCGCGCAAGCCCTGCGCCGCGGCGAATGTTCGCTGGCGCTCGCCGGTGGCGTCGCGATCATGGCGACGCCGATGGTGTTCATCGAGTACAGCCGCCAAGGCGCGCTCTCGCCGACCGGCCGCTCCCGCGCGTTCGCCGAGGGCGCCGACGGCACCGGCTGGTCCGAAGGCGTCGGCATGCTGGCGCTGGAAAAGCTGTCCGACGCGCGGCGCAACGGCCACGAGGTCCTGGCCGTGCTGCGCGGGTCCGCGGTCAACTCCGACGGCGCGTCCAACGGCCTCACCGCGCCGAACGGCCCGTCGCAGCAACGCGTGATCCGCGCCGCGCTGGCCGACGCGAAGCTCTCGCCGTCCGATGTGGACGTCGTCGAGGCGCACGGCACCGGCACGTCGCTCGGCGACCCGATCGAAGCGCAGGCGCTGATCTCGGTGTACGGCCAGGACCGGCCCGAAGGCCGGCCGCTGTGGCTCGGTTCGCTGAAGTCGAACATCGGGCACACCCAAGCGGCGGCCGGCGTCGGCGGGGTGCTGAAGATGATCCTCGCCATGCGCAACGGCGTCCTGCCGCGCACCCTGCACGCCGAGCAGCCGTCCACGAAGATCGACTGGACCGCCGGCGACGTCGAGCTGCTCACCGAACCCCGGCCGTGGCCGCGCACCGGGGCGCCGCGCCGGGCCGCCGTGTCGTCCTTCGGTGTCAGCGGGACCAACGCGCACGTCGTCCTCGAACAGGCGCCGCCCGCCGAGCCGCCCGCGGCCGCCGCGGAACCGGCCGCGATCCCGTGGGTGCTGTCGGCGAAGTCGCCGGAAGCGCTGGCCGCGCAGGCCTCCCGGCTGCTGGCCCACCTCGACGAGCACCCCGCCCAGCCGCTCTCCGGGATCGCCCGCACGCTGCTGGCCCGCAGCCGCTTCGACCACCGCGCCGTCGTGGCCGGCACCGATCACGCCACCTTCCGCGAAGGCCTGTCCGCGCTCGCGGCCGGCGTCCCGGCGCCGACCGTCGCCACCGGCACGGTGGCCGCCGCGCCCGGTCCGGTGTTCGTGTTCCCCGGCCAGGGTTCGCAGTGGCCCGAGATGGCGATGGCGCTGCTGGACACCCAGCCGGTCTTCCGCGCCCGCATCGAAGAGTGCGCCGAAGCCTTGCGGCCGTACGTCGACTGGTCGCTGCTGGACGTCCTGACCGGCGCCGACGGCGCACCTTCGGTGGACCGGGTCGACGTCGTGCAGCCGGTGCTCTTCTCGGTGATGGTTTCGCTCGCGCACCTCTGGCGGTCGTACGGCGTGCAGCCCGCCGCGGTGCTCGGGCACTCGCAGGGCGAGATCGCCGCCGCGTGCTTCGCCGGAGTCCTTTCGCTGCCCGAAGCCGCGCGGATCGTGACCCTGCGCAGCCGCCTGATCGGCGACCGGCTGGCCGGCCACGGCGGCCTGCTGTCGGTGATGGCGTCCGAAGCCGAAGTCGGCGAACTGCTCGGCGACTTCGAAGGCACGTTGTCGATCGCCGCGGTCAACGGACCGCGCACGGTCACCGTCGCCGGCGAGCCGGAAGCGTTGACCACGCTGGAAAAGCGCCTCTCGGCGGCCGGGCTGATGCGCTGGCGCGTCGAGGGCGTCGATTTCGCCGCGCACAGCCCGCAGGTGCGCGTACTGCACGACGAACTCCGGGAAGTCCTGGGCGAACTGCACCCCGGCGAGTCCGCGATCCCGTTCTTCTCGACCGCCGACCGGCGATGGCTCGACGGGTCCGAAATGGACGGTGAATACTGGTACCGCAACCTGGAACGCACCGTGCGGTTCGACGCGGGCGTCCTCGCCGCGCTCGAGCGCGGCGCCCGTCACTTCGTCGAGATCAGCCCGCAGCCGGTGCTCAGCCTCGGGTTGCAGGCGCTGCTGGAGCAGTCGGGCACGGGCGCGACGGCGTCGGCGACCCTGCTGCTCGGCCACGGCGGCCCGGACCGGTTCCTGGCCGCGCTCGGCGCCGCGTTCGCGCGCGGCGCCGACGTCGACTGGCAGGTCCCCGAAGGTGAACGCGTCGCGCTGCCGACGTATCCCTTCCAGCGCACGGACTTCTGGCCGCGCGGCACGCTGCAGGCGACCGGCGACATCGCCGCGCTCGGCCTCGCTTCCGCCGACCACCCGCTGCTCGGCGCCGTGACGGCGTTGCCCGACACCGAAGGCTTCCTGTTCACCTCGCGGCTGTCGGTGCCGACGCACCCGTGGCTCGCCGAACACACCTTCGGCGGCGCCGTCCTGTTGCCCGGCACCGCGTTCCTGGAGCTGGCCATCCGCGCCGGCGACGAGGCGGGCTGCCCGGTCGTCGACGAGCTGACCCTGGCCGTGCCGCTGGTCGTCCCGCCCGGACAGGCCGTGCGCACGCAGGTGGTGCTTGGCCCGCTGACCCCGGCCGGGCGGCGCACGCTGTCCGTCTACGCGCGACCCGACACCGGCGATGAGCCGTGGACGTGCCATGCCACCGGCGTGCTGCAGGCCCGCGACGTGCCGGAAGCGGGGGAGTTTCCCGCCGAGTGGCCGCCGTCCGGCGCCGAGCCGATCGACCTGACCGGGTTCTACGAAACGGCCGCCGAGAACGGTTTCGGGTACGGCTCGCTCTTCCGCGGTCTCGAAAAGGCGTGGCGCCACGGGGAAGACGTCTACGCCGAGGTCGCGCTGCCGGAAGCCAACCGCGCCGAGGCGGCCGCGTGCGCCCTGCACCCCGCGCTGCTCGACGCGGCGCTGCACGCGGCGTCGTTCACCGGGGAGGGCCGCAGCCGGCTGCCGTTCTCGTGGACCGATGTCGAGCTGTACGCGGTCGGCGCGTCGAAGGCGCGGGTGCGGATCAGCCCGGCCGGCACCGACAGCGTCCGCGTCGACCTGGCCGACCACACCGGCACGCCGATCGTCTCGGTCGGCTCGCTGCTGCTGCGCGCGGCCGGCGCCATCGAGACCGCCCCGATGTACGGCGACAGCCTCTTCCGCTGGGAGTGGCAGCCGGTGCCGGCCCCGGAACCCGGCCGGCTCGCCGACGGCACGTGGGTCGTCGCCGGCGCCGACGAGTTCGGCCTGACCGGCGCGGTCTACACCCTCGGCCGCGCGGTCGAGACGTTCCTCGGCATCGGCGCGCTGACCAGCGCCCTCGACGACGGCCTGCCCGCGCCCCAGGTGATCCTGATGCCGCTGGTGCCGGTGCGTCCCGAGAACGACCGCGACGCCGCCCGCGACCTGGCGAAGTGGGTGCTCGGCGAGGTACAGGCGTTCCTTGAGGAGGACCGGCTGCGCACCACGCGGCTGGTGTTCGTCACCCGCGGCGCGACCGAAGACGCACTGGCCGGCGCGACCGCGTGGGGCCTGCTGCGCTCGGCGCAGACGGAGAACCCGGGCCGGATCGTGCTGGCCGACCTCGAACGCGAGGGCGACCAGTCCATTCGCGACCTGCTGCCGCTGCTGCCCGGCCTGCTCGCTTCGGGCGAGCCGCAGGTGGTGCTGCGCGACGGCGTCCCGCACGTCGGCCGCCTGACCCGCGCGCGCGGCTCCGAGTCCACTGTGGACTGGACGGGCAAGGTGCTGATTACCGGGGGCACCGGCGCACTGGCCCGTTCGGTCGCCCGGCACCTGGTCGCCGAGCACGGCGTCCGCGAACTGCTGCTGGTCAGCCGCAGCGGGCCGGACGCGCCGGGCGCGGCGGAGTTCGCCGCCGAACTGGACGCCGATGTGGACATCCGGGCCTGCGACGTGTCCGATCGGGACGCTCTTGCGCGGCTGCTCGAGGCGGAGCCGTCGGTCCGGGCGGTCGTCCACACCGCGGGTGCGTTGGAGGACGGCGTCCTGGCGTCGCTGACGCCGAAGAAGCTCGACACGGTGTTCGCACCGAAGCTCGACGCGGCCTGGCACCTCCACGAACTGACCCGCGACCGCGAGCTGACGGCGTTCGTGCTGTTCTCGTCGTTCGCCGGGCTGGCGGGCACCGCGGGGCAGGCCAACTACGCCGCCGCAAACGCTTTCCTCGACGCCCTCGCCCGTCATCGGCGTGCCCTCGGCCTGCCGGGGACGTCGATCGCGTGGGGTACCTGGGCCGGGGACCGCAGCGTGATGGCGGCCCGGCTCGACGAGACGAGCCGCCGCCGTCAGGAACGCGGGGGAGCGCTGGCGCTGTCGCCCGAGCAGGGCGTGGCCCTGTTCGACGCCGCCCTCGCGCGCCCGGAGCCGGTGCTCGCCGCGATCCGGCTCGACCTGGCCGCGATGCGCGCGGCCGGCGAGGTCCCGCGGATGATGCACGCACTGCTCCCGCCGCCGTCCCGCCGCTCGGCGGCCACGGCCGAACAGGACGCGGGCTCGTTCGCCCGGACGTACGCGCAGCTGCCCGCCGACGACCGGCCGGCCGCGGTGCTGGAGCTGGTCCGCGGCCTGGCCGCCGCCGTGCTCGGGCACCCGGGCGCCGCCGCGGTCCCGGTCGACGGCAGCTTCCCGGAGCTGGGCTTCGACTCGCTGACCGCGATGGACCTGCGCAACCGCCTGCAGACCGCGACCGGCCTGATCCTGCAGGTCGGCGTGGTGTTCGACCACCCGACACCGGAGGAGCTGGCCGCCCACCTGGCTGCCGAGCTGGCGGCCGGACCGACGTCCGACGAGGTTGCCACGACGGTGTCGGTGCAGGCCCCGGAGACGATCGCGGGCCTGTTCACCGAGGCGCTCAAGGCCGGGCAGCAGGCGGACGCGATCGCGTTCCTGCGCGCGGCGGCGACGTTGCGCCCGAAGTTCCGCACGTCCGGGGAGCTGACCCGCCCGATCCGCCCGCTGCGGCTCGCGCGCCGGTCCCCGGACGCGGCACCCGGCCCGCACCTGATCTGCGTCCCGGCCCTGGTGGCGATGGCGGGGGTGCAGCAGTACTCGCTGTTCGCAGCGTCCTGCCGCGGCCGCCACGACGTCTCGGCGGTCCCGATCCCGGGCTTCACCGACGGCGAAGCCCTCCCCGCCGACCGCCAGGCGCTGGTCTCGGCCGAAGCCGACGCGATCTCGGCGTACACGGGCGGCGAACCGGCGATCGTGCTCGGCGTGTCCACCGGCGGCCTGCTGGTCCACGCGATCGCGACGGAGCTCTGCCGCCGCGGCACACCCCCGGCCGGCGTCGCGCTGCTGGATCCGTACGCGGTGGACAGCGAGTTCGTCGCGAGCGCGGGTGGCGGCCTGATGCAGGGGCTGTACAAGCGCAACCAGCAGTACACCGAGGTGACGAGCGCGGGGCTGTCGGCGATGGCCTGGTGCTTCGACCTGATGGAAGGCTGGGAGCTGGGCCCGCTGCCGTGCCCGACGCTGCTGGTCCGGGCGTCGGAGCCGATCGTCGCGGCGCAGGAGTCGGTGGACTGGCGCTCGGCGTGGGCGCACGCGGACACGGTGATCGACGTGCCGGGCAACCACTTCACGATCGTCGAGGAGCACATCGCGGACGCGGTCGCGGCGGTACAGGCCTGGCTGTCCCCGGCCGGCTAGCGTCCGGGGGTGCTCGTCGGGCCGGGCCGTCGGCTCGGGCTCGAGTTCGAGGTACGCGATTCGGCGACTGGCAGGAGCGCCATCTACGGCAATCGACGCCGACGGGCAGTGTTCTGCGCGGGTGGGTGCGGACTTGGTCCCGCTGGACTGACCGCACGGAAGAACCCCGGCACCTGGGGTCGTGCCGGGGTTCTTCCGCCGCGGGAAGGCAGCCGCGAGACTAGGGGACGGGGTCGGGGGTGGGCCGCTCCAGGACCGGGGTCTTCGTCTCCGGCGCCAGTGCGGGCGCGACGGCCTTCGCCGCGCGCTTGGCCGCCTGGCGGCCCAAGGCCTTGTAGCGCGCCCGGTGGTTGAACCACTCCGCGATCAGCAGGTTGACCACCCACGGCACCCACGACGTCAGCGTCGACACCTGGTCCTGCACCGCCGGCGGGCCGTCGACGCCCATCGTGAAGACCTCGGGCTCCAGCCACAGGATCGCCGGGCCCAGCCAGAACCGGGACGCCAGGATCGAGAAGCACAGCGCGAAGCTGCGCAGCATCCACTCGCGGTGCTCGACGATCCGCCCCTGCCGCGCCCGGCGGAAGCCGACGATCGTCGTGCCCAGCCAGAGCAGGCCCAGCAGCGCGTTGCCCGCCTTCTGGCCCGGGCCGTGGGTGAGGAACGGCGTGATCGTGAGGATCGCGAGGCCGGCCGGCAGCGCGCCGCCTAGGACGTAGACGCGGCCCGAGATGCGGTGCAGCTTCGGGCTGCGGTTGCGCAGCCACGGCCAGACCTGGATCGACGCCGTCACGAACGCCACCGAGCCGAAGAGGATGTGCGCCACCAGCAGCGGGTAGTAGAACGGCAGGTCGAGGCGGGTGGCCGCGGTCGACTTGCCCGGGTCGAAGCCGAGGTAGTTCGGCAGCCGGAACGCGAGGAACCCGAACACCAGGAAGTAGAAGGGGATGATCCAGGGGCGTCTCAACGCCCGTCCGATGCTTGCCATGGCCTGCCTTCCTTCGGGACATCCGGCGCGACGAGCATGCCGCCGGGAAACCACGGAAAACCGCAGACTTCGCGGGTGAGTCGGGGCGGTCCGCGATGTCATGAAAGGGTCGTTCACCTCGCCAGACGACATGAACGACTCGTTCATGACGTCCCGGCACGCCCGACCGCCGACGTCGCGAGGCCACACCGGCCGCCGCCCGGCAGGGCTCTCGTCGCTCGGCCTCACCAGGCTGCCGTCCCGCCGCGGCGTCCTGAACGACTCATTCAAGACCGCGGCACCCGGGCCGATCTCTGGGGAAAAACCGGGCCCGCCCCGGGCATAGTCGCCTTCGACCTGAACCCCGGCGGTGGCTCCGGCGTCCGCCCGAACCGGATCACTGGGAGCGCCGCGGTGGATCGAGCCGAGCACGTTGCCCGCGAAGGTGCCGTCGCGATCGTGGGGCTGGCCTGCCGCCTGCCCTCGGCGCCCGCGCCCGGTGCCTTCTGGAGCCTGCTGCGCGGCGGTGCCGACGGCACGACCGACGTCCCGCCGGACCGCCGCGATTCGGTCCCGCCCGGCACCCGCCGCGGCGGCTTCCTGTCCGAAGTGGACACCTTCGACGCCGCGTTCTTCGGCATCCCGGCCCGCGAAGCCGCCACGATGGATCCGCAGCAGCGCCTCGCCCTCGAACTCGGCTGGGAAGCCCTCGAAGACGCGCGGATCGTCCCCAAGCACCTCGAAGGCTCCTCGACCGGCGTCTTCGTCGGCGCGAGCGCGGACGACTACGCCACCCTGCTCAAGCAAGGCGGCCCGAAGGCGATCGGGCACCACACCCTCACCGGGCAGAGCCGCGCCGTCGTCGCCAACCGGATCTCCTACGCCTTCGGCCTGCGCGGGCCCAGCCTGTCGGTCGACACCGGGCAGTCGTCGTCGCTGGTCGCCGTGCACCTCGCCTGCGAAGCCCTGCGCAGCGGCGAAGCCGAGCTGGCGTTGGCCGGGGGCGTGCAACTGAACCTGGCCCCCGAGAGCACGATCGCCGCCGACCGGTTCGGCGGGCTCTCGCCGGACGGCCGCTGCTACACCTTCGACGCCCGCGCCAACGGTTACGTCCGCGGCGAGGGCGGTGGCTTCGTCGTCCTCAAGCCGCTCGCCGCCGCGCTGCGGGACGGCGATCGCGTCCACTGCGTCATCGAAGGCGGCGCCGTCAACAACGACGGCTTCAGCGAAACCCTCACCACACCCAGCGCCGAAGCCCAGGAAGCCGTCATCCGGGCCGCGCTCAAGCGCGCGGACGTCCCAGCCGACGCCGTCCGGTACGTCGAGCTGCACGGCACCGGCACCCGCGTCGGCGACCCCCTTGAAGCCGCCGCGCTCGGCGCCGTCTTCGCGCCCGGACGCGGAGAGGACCCGCTGTGGGTCGGCTCGGTCAAGACGAACATCGGTCACCTCGAAGGCGCCGCCGGCATCGCGGGCCTGTTGAAGGTCGCGCTTTCGTTGTCCCACGGCGAAGTCCCGCCCAGCCGCAACCACGAACACCCGAACCCGGCCATCCGGTTCGACGACTGGCGCCTGCGCGTCGCACGGGAATCCGTGCCCTGGCCGGAAAACGCCTACGCCGGCGTCTCCTCGTTCGGCATGGGCGGCACCAACTGCCACCTCGTCCTCTCCGCCGCGCCCCCGGCCCCGGAGCCGCCCCCACGCGTGCGCAAAGAAGCCCCTTGGGTGCTGTCGGCCCGCACCCCGGGCGGCCTGCACGGCCAAGCCGCCGCCCTGGCCGGACGAGACGCCGAGCCGCTCGACGTCGCGCATTCCCTGGCCACCACCCGCAGCACGTTCCCGCACCGGGCCGTCGTGCTCGACCCCGCCGCGCTGCCCGCGCTCGCGGCCGGCGAACCGTCGGCCGACGTCGTCACCGGGACGGCGGGCGAGCACCGCCTCGCGATCCTCTTCCCCGGCCAGGGTGCCCAGCGGCCCGGCATGGGCCGCGAGCTGTACGAGCGGTTCCCGGTGTTCGCCGAGGCCCTCGACGAGATCTGCGCGCGCTGCGACACCGAACGCCCGCTGCGGGACGTCCTGTTCGCCGAGCCGGGTTCGGCCGACGCCGCCGTGCTCGCCGAAACCGGGCACACCCAGCCCGCGCTGTTCGCCTACGAAGTGGCGCTGTACCGGCTGTTCGCCTCGTGGGGCGTCGAGCCGGACCACGTCGCCGGGCACTCGGTCGGGGAGATCGCCGCCGCCCACGTCGCGGGTGTGCTGTCGCTCGACGACGCCTGCGTGCTGGTCACCGCCCGCGGCCGGCTGATGGGCTCGCTGCCGCCGGGCGGCGCGATGGTCTCCGTGCGCGCCGCCGCCGCGGAGGTCGAGCCCCTGCTGGGCGACGACGTCGTGCTCGCCGCGGTCAACGGGCCCGCCCACGTCGTGCTCGCCGGTCCGGAGGCGCCGGTGCTGGCGCTGGCCGCGCGGTTCGAGGCCGGCGGCCGCAAGGTCACCCGCCTGGCCGTCTCGCACGCGTTCCACTCGCCGCTGATGGACCCGATGCTGGCCGAGTACCGCCGGGTCGTCGAACAGCTCGACCTGCGCCCGCCGCGCCGGCCGATCGTCTCGACGGTGACCGGCCGCGTCATCCGCCAGGCCCAGCTGTGCGATCCCGAGTACTGGGTCCGCCAGGCCCGCGACACCGTCCGCTTCGCCGACGCCGTCACCGCGTTGTCCCGCCAGGGAATCACGGCGTTCCTCGAGCTGGGCCCGGACGGCACCCTCACTTCGCTGGTCCGCGCTTGCCTGGACGACGTGGTGACCGTGCGGTCGTCGCGCTCCCGCCGCACGGAGGACTTCGGTGCCCTCGCGGCGCTGGCCGAGCTGCACGTCCACGGCGTCGACGTCGACTGGACGCAGCTCACCGGCGGCGGCCGCACGGTCGACCTGCCGACCTACGCCTTCGACCGCGAACGCCACTGGTTCGACGCCCCGGCACCGCACCCCGCGGCGGCGCCGGTCGATCGCGACCTGCTGAAGCTCGTGACCGCCGAGGCCGCCGCGGTCCTCGGCGGTGCCGTCGACCCCGGCACGTCGTTCCGCGAGCTGGGCTTCGACTCGGCGATGAACGTCGACCTCGCCGTCCGCCTCGGTGCCGCGACCGGCCGCACGCTGGCCACGACCGCGCTGTTCGACCACCCCACCGCCCGCGCGCTGGCCGAGCACCTCGCCGGCACGGCGCCCGCGACCGCACCCGAAACCGGTTCGGCCGGCGACGCGGATCCGGTCGTCATCGTCGGCCTCGGCTGCCGCTACCCGGGCGGAGCCGGTTCCCCCGAAGAACTCTGGCGGCTGGTCGAGTCCGAAGTGGACGCGATCACCGCGATGCCCGCCGACCGCGGCTGGCCCGCGTCGGTGCTCGGCACCGGGCGGCCGGGCGGGTTCCTCGCCGACGTCGCCGGGTTCGACGCCGGCCTGTTCGGCATCTCGCCGCGGGAAGCCCAGGCGATGGAACCGCAGCAGCGCCTGGTGCTCGAAGTCGTCTGGGAAACCCTGGAACGCGCCGGCATCGCGCCCTCGTCGCTGCGCGGCACCCGGACCGGCGTGTTCGTCGGCGCCACCGCACAGGACTACGGCCCGCGGCTCGCCGAAGGCAGCGGCGACGCCGAGGGGTACGTCCTCACGGGAACCTCGCCGAGCCTGGTCTCCGGCCGCGTCGCCTACGTCCTCGGCACCGGCGGCCCGGCGGTCACCGTGGACACGGCGTGCTCGTCGTCGCTGGTCGCGCTGCACCTGGCCGTCCGGTCGGTGCGCTCGGGGGAGACGTCGCTGGCCATCGCCGGCGGGGTCACCGTCATGGCCGAGCCCGGCATCTTCGTCGAGTTCGCCAAGCAGGGCGGGCTGTCGGAAGACGGGCGCTGCAAGGCGTTCGGCGACAGTGCGGACGGCACCGGCTGGGCCGAGGGCGTCGGCATGGTCGTCGTCGAACGGCTTTCGCGCGCCCGCGAACTCGGCCACGACGTCCTCGCGGTCGTGCGCGGCTCCGCGGTCAACTCCGACGGCGCGTCCAACGGCCTCACCGCGCCGAGCGGACCGGCGCAGCAGCGCGTGATCCGCGAGGCGCTCGGCGACGCCGGGCTCGCGCCCGCCGACGTCGACGTCCTCGAAGCGCACGGCACCGGCACCCGGCTCGGCGACCCGATCGAAGCGCGCGCCGCGCTCGCCGTCTACGGCCAGGACCGCGAAACGCCGCTGCTGCTCGGGTCGATCAAGTCGAACATCGGGCACACGCAGGCCGCGGCCGGGATCGCGGGCGTCATCAAGATGATCGCGGCGATGCGCCACGGTGTCGTCCCGCGGACACTGCACGCCGACACGCCATCGTCCCATGTGGACTGGAGCGCGGGCGCGATCGACCTCGTCACCGCGGCTCGCGAGTGGCCGGACGCCGGACGGCCGCGCCGCGCGGCCGTGTCGTCGTTCGGCATCAGCGGCACCAACGCCCACCTGATCCTGGAGCAGGCGCCCGCGGAAACCGTCGCCGAGCCCGCACGCGAAGTCGTCGCCACCGCCGTCCCGTGGGTCGTCTCCGCACGATCCGAACCGGCGTTGCGGGCGGCCGTCGAGAACCTCCGCGAGATCGACGCCGACCCGGTCGACGTCGGGCATTCCCTGCTCACCACCCGGTCTTCGTTCGACCGCCGGGCCGTCCTGCTGGGCGGGGCCGAGATCGCGAGCGGCATAGCGCCCGCGGTGGCGCCCGCCGTCGCAGCGGTCTTCGCCGGGCAGGGCACGCAGCGTACCGGCATGGGCCGCGAGCTGGCCGCCCGGTTCCCGGCCTTCGCGGCCGCGTACGCCGAGGTCTGCAGGCACTTCCCGGCCGAGGTGGCCGAGGCGATCGCCACCGGAGACCCGGCCGTGCTCGACCGCACCGGCGTCGCCCAGCCCGCGTTGTTCGCCCTCGAAGTCGCGTTGTTCCGGCTCGCCGAGTCGCTCGGCGTGCGCGCGGACCGGGTCGCCGGGCATTCGATCGGCGAGCTGGCCGCGGCGCACGTCGCCGGCGTGCTCGACCTGCCGGACGCGTGCGCGCTCGTCGTCGCCCGCGGCCGCCTGATGGAGGCGCTGCCCGAGGGCGGCGCGATGATCGCTTTGCAGGCCACCGAAGCCGAGGTCCGGCCGCTGCTCACCGACGGCGTCGCGATCGCCGCCGTCAACGCCCCCGAATCGCTGGTCGTGTCCGGCGAGGAGGACGCGCTGCTGCGGCTGGCGGCGTCCTTCGAGGAGGCGCGGCGGCTCTCGGTGTCGCACGCGTTCCACTCGCCGTTGATGGCGCCGATGCTCGACGACTTCCGCCGCGTGGCCGAAGAACTGACGTTCCACGAGCCGGCGCTGCCGGTCGTCTCGACGGTCACCGGCCGTCCGGCCGAGCCCGGCGAGCTGACCGATCCCGGCTACTGGGTCGCGCAGGTGATCGCGACCGTGCGCTTCGCCGACGCGCTGGAGTCGTTGCGGGAAAACGACATCAGCACTTTTGTCGAAATAGGACCGGACAGCACGCTGTCCGGGCTGGTCGCGCGCACGCTGCCGGACGCGTCCCCGGTCCCGCTGCTGCGTTCGGACCGGCCGGAAGAGACGGCGTTCGCGACCGCGCTCGGCCGCCTGCACGTCCTCGGCGCCGAACTCGACTGGAGGGCGTTCTACGCGGGCACCGGCGCCCGCCGCGTCGCCCTGCCCACCTACCCCTTCCAGCACGAACGCTTCTGGGTCACCGCCCGGCCCCCGGCCCGCCCGGTCGACCGCGCGGACCACCCCCTGCTCGGCGCGGCCGTCGAGCTGCCCGGCGAGGACGGCGTCGTGCTCACCGGGCACGTCTCGCCGGACGCGCTGCCGTGGCCGGCCGACCACGTCGTCGAAGGCCGGATCCTGTTCCCCGGCACCGGGTTCGTCGAACTCGCGCTGCGCGCCGGTGCCGAATTCGGCTGCGGCGCGCTCGCCGAGCTGACCCTCACCGCGCCGCTGCCGCTGCCGGGTGACGGCGTGACCGTCCAGGTCCGCGTCGGTGCCGACGACGGCGGCCGCCCGGTCACCGTGCACTCGCGCGCGGCCGACGGCACGTGGACGGAGCACGCGACCGGCCGCCTGGTCCCGGCCGTCGCGGCCCCGGTGCTCCCGGCCACCGAACGCGGCGAGGCGATCGACGTCGACGAGCTGTACCCGACCCTGGCCGCGGCCGGGCTGGCCTACGGGCCGGCGTTCCGCGGGGTCCGCGCGGCCTGGCACGAGGGCGACGACCTGTGCGCGGATCTCGTGCTGCCCCAGGAAGCCGGCGATCCGGCGGGCTACCTGCTGCACCCGGCGCTGTTCGACGCCGCCCTGCACCTGGTGCCGTTCCTCGGGCTCGACCCGCGCCCGCGCGCCCGGCTGCCGTTCGTCTTCTCCGACGTCGGCCTGCACGCGGCCGGCGCGTCCACCCTGCGGCTGCGGCTCCGCCGGCTCGGCCCGGACACCGTGACCCTGGCGGTGACCGACCCCGAAGGCGCGCCGGTCGCCACCGTCGGCTCGCTCGTGCTGCGGCCCCCGGCCGACGCGGCCCCGGCGGCACCGCCGTTGCTGCACGTCGAATGGACGCCCAAGGACCTCGGCGGCCCGGCCGAGCTGACCTGGACCGTCGTCGGCACGGACGAGGACGGCTTCGGCGCGCTGCTGGCCGGGCGCCACGCGGTCCCGTCGTCGGCCGACGTGCTGCTGATCCCGGTCCCGGACCCGGTCGGCCTGCCCGTCCCGGACGGCGTCCGCCTGGCGACGTCGACCGTGCTGAGCCACCTGCGCGGGCACCTCGAGGACGGCAAGAAGCTGGTGTTCGTCACCCGCGGCGGTCCGGCCGCAGCGGCCGCCGAAGGGCTCGTCCGCTCGGCGCAGGCCGAACGCCCGGGCCGGTTCTTCCTGCTCTCCGGCGTGCCCTCGGCGGCGGAGCTGGCCGCGCTCCCGGCGTCCGAGGAGACCGAGGTCCGCGTCCGCGACGGCCGCGTCGAGGTCCCGCGCCTGGCGCCGGTGGCCGCCGCCGAGCCGGGCCCGGTCGACTGGGGTGACGGCGCCGTTCTGATCACCGGCGGCACGGGCGGCCTCGGCGGCCACCTCGCCCGGCACCTGGTGACGACCCACGGCGTCACGCGGCTGGTCCTCGCCGGCCGCCGGGGTGCCGACGCGCCCGGCGCTCCTGAACTGGCCGAAGAGCTGACCGGTCTCGGCGCGTCGGTGGCACTGGTCGCCTGCGACGTCTCCGATCGCGACGCCGTCGCCGCCCTGCTCGCCGCGCACGACGTCACCGGCGTGGTGCACGCCGCCGGGGTCCTCGACGACGGCGTACTCGACGCGCTGACCCCCGCCCGGCTCGCCCGCGTCCTCGCCCCGAAGGTCGACGCGGCGTGGCACCTGCACGAACTCGCGCCCGAGCTGTCCGCGTTCGTCGTGTTCACGTCGGTGTTCGGCGTGCTCGGCAACGGCGGACAGGGCGCCTACACCGCTGCCAACGCGGCCCTCGACGACCTCGTGCGCACGCGCGCCGCCGCCGGGCTGCCCGCCCGCGCGATCGCGTGGGGCCCGTGGGCACGGGAAAGCGGCATGACCGGCACGCTGTCGGAAGCCGCGCTGCGGCGGATGGCGCGCGCCGGGCTGCCGACGCACACCGTCGAGGAGGGCCTGGCCTGGTTCGACGCGGCCCTCGCCGGGAGCGAGCCCGCGGTCGTCGCCGCGCACGTCGACCGCACCGCCCTGCGCGCGCTGGACGTCGTCCCGCCGGTGTTCCACCGCCTGGCCCCGCCGCGCCCGCGCCGCGCGGCCGCGGCGGCGACCGACTTCGGCGCGCTGGTCGTGGCGACGGTGGCGAACGTCCTGGGTCACGCGTCCGCGGCGTCGGTCGACTCGTCGCTGACGTTCCGCGAGCTGGGCCTGGACTCGCTGACGTCGGTGGAGCTGCGCAACCGGCTCGCGGAAGCGACCGGGCGCCGGCTGCCCGCGACGCTGGTGTTCGACCACCCGACCCCGGACGCCGTCACCGCGTTCCTCGAGGACGGCCGGTCGCTGCGTCCGTCCCGCGTCACGGCGGTGCGCGACGACGACCCGATCGTCGTGGTCGGGATGGCCTGCCGGTACCCGGGCGGCGTGGCGTCGCCGGAGAACTTCTGGGAGCTGCTCACCGAAGGCCGTGAAGGCATCACGCCGTTCCCCGCCGACCGCGGCTGGCACGTCCCCGGCGCGGACTTCGCGGGCGGCTTCCTGCACGAGGCGACCGGGTTCGACGCCGACTTCTTCGGCATCTCCCCGCGCGACGCGCTCAGCGCCGACCCGCAGCAGCGGCTGCTCCTGGAAGTCTCGTGGGAGGCGTTCGAGCGGGCGGGCATCGACCCGACGTCGCTGAAGGGCTCCGACACCGGCGTCTTCGCCGGGGTGATGTACCACGACTACGCGGCGATCGCGCAGGATCCCGAGGCGCGCGGCTTCGACGTCAACGGCACCGCGGGCAGCATCGCCTCCGGCCGGGTCGCCTACGCGCTCGGCCTGGAAGGCCCGGCGGTCACGGTGGACACGGCGTGTTCGTCGTCGCTGGTGGCGTTGCACTGGGCGGCGCAGGCGCTGCGGTCGGGGGAGTGTTCGCTGGCACTGGCCGGTGGCGTCACGGTGATGTCGACCCCGGCGACGTTCCTCGACTTCGCACGCCAAGGCGGTCTCGCGGGTGACGGCCGCTGCAAGTCCTTTTCGGACGACGCCGACGGCACCGGGTGGTCCGAGGGCGTCGGCCTGCTCGTGCTGGAACGGCAGTCCGACGCCGTCCGCAACGGGCACCGGATCCTGGCCGTCGTCAAGGGTTCCGCGGTCAACCAGGACGGGGCGTCGAACGGCCTCACCGCCCCGAACGGCCCGTCGCAGCAGCGCGTGATCCTCGCCGCGCTGGCCGAGTCCGGACTGTCCACTTCGGACGTCGACGTCGTCGAAGCGCACGGTACCGGCACCACGCTGGGCGACCCGATCGAGGCGCAGGCACTGCTGGCCACCTACGGTCAGGACCGTTCGACGCCCCTGCTGCTGGGGTCGGTGAAGTCGAACATCGGCCACACTCAGGCCGCCGCCGGGGTGGCCGGGATCATCAAGATGATCCTCGCCATGCGGCACGGCGTGGTGCCGAAGTCGCTGTGGGCGGGGAAGCCGTCGTCGCATGTGGACTGGGAGTCGGGGTCGGTCGAGCTGGTCGCCGAGGCCCGGGAGTGGCCGGTGCTCGACCGGCCGCGGCGGGCCGGGGTGTCGTCGTTCGGGATCAGCGGCACCAACGCCCATGTCGTCATCGAGGCGCCGGTCGCCGAACCGGCGCGCGCCGCCGAGCGCCCGCTGGTGCCCGCCGCCGAGCCGACGCTGGTCGCCGAACCGGCGCCCGCTGCCGAGCGCCCGCTGGTGCCGTGGGTGCTTTCGGCGCGTTCCGAAGCCGCCTTGACCGACCAGATCGACCGCGTCACCGCCGTTTCCCCCGCGCCGCTCGACGCCGGGTTCACTTTGGCGACCGCACGGGCGCGGTTCGCGCACCGCGCCGTCCTGCTGGCCGGGACCGACGGGGTCCGCGAGGTCGCCCGCGGTGTCGCGTCGCCGGGACCGCTGGCCTTCCTGTTCACCGGGCAGGGCGCCCAGCGGATCGGGATGGGCCGGGAGCTGGCCGCGGCGTACCCGGTGTTCGCGGACGCGTTCGACGAGGTCCTCTCGGCGTTCGACCCCGCGGTGCGCTCCGTGGTGTGGGGTGCCGACGCCGAAGCGCTGGCCGAAACCGGGATCGCGCAACCGGCGTTGTTCGCGATCGAAGTGGCGCTGGCCCGGCTGCTGGCGTCGTGGGGTGTCCGCCCGGACTTCGTCGCCGGGCACTCGGTGGGGGAGATCGCGGCCGCGCACGTGGCCGGGGTGCTGTCGCTGCCCGACGCGAGCACCTTGGTCGCCGCGCGCGGCCGGCTGATGCAGGCCCTGCCGCGCGGCGGGGCGATGGTGGCGATCGAAGCATCCGAAGTGGACGTTCGCGCCGCGCTGATCGACGGCGCCGATCTCGCCGCGGTGAACGGACCGCGGTCGGTGGTGGTGTCCGGCGTCGAGGACGCGGTCCTCGCAGTGGCTTCCCGCTTCGGGAAGTCCAAGCGGCTCAGTGTGTCGCACGCGTTCCACTCCCACCTGATGGACCCGATGCTGGCCGAGTTCCGCGAGGTCGTGGCGGAACTGTCGTTCGCCCCGCCGGAGATCCCGGTGGTCGCGGCCGGCGACGTGACGTCCCCGGAGTACTGGGTCGGGCACGTGCGCGCGACGGTCCGGTTCGCCGACGCGCTCGGCTCGTTGCGCGACGCTGGCGTGACGACGTTCGCCGAGATCGGCCCGGACGCGGTGCTGGCCGGCCTGGTCGACGACCCGGCCGCGGTGGTCACGGCCGTGCTGCGCCGCGACCGCCCGGAGCCGGTCGCCGTCCTCGAGGCGCTGGGCCGCCTGCACGTCGCAGGGTCCACTGTGGACTGGCCCGCGTGGTTCGCCGGCACCGGCGCGCGGGTGACCGACCTGCCGACGTACCCGTTCCAGCACCGGCGTTTCTGGCCGTCGGCCCCGGGGCACCCGCTGCTGGGCCCGGCCGTGGACCTCACCGACGGCGGCGTGGTCCGGACGAGCGTCCTCACGACGGCGACCCAGCCGTGGCTGGCGGACCACGCCGTCCACGGCACGCCCGTCCTGCCCGGCACGGCGTTCGCGGAGCTGGCCCTCGCGGCGGGCGGGGACCTCGGCGTCGACGAGCTGACCATCGAGTTCCCGGTGGACTTGACGGCGGACCGCACCCTCCAGGTCCGGCTGGGTCCCGCGGCCGACGGCATGCGGGAGTTCACCGTGTCCTCGCGTCCGGACGGGACGGACGAGCCGTGGGTGCGGCACGCGACCGGCCGCCTGGCCCTGGAAACCGCCGTGCCCGAGGAGTTCCCGGACACCTGGCCGCCCGCCGGTGCCGAACCCCTCGACCTCACCGGCCTGACCGACCGCCTCGCCGCCGACGGGCTCGGCTACGGCCCCGCGTTCCCCGGTCCCTCCGCCGCCTGGCGCCGGGACCACGAAGTCTTCGCCGAAGTCTCACTGGCCGAACCGCAGCGTCCCGACGCCGGGGCGTACGGCCTCCACCCCGCCCTCTTCGACGCGACGCTGCGGCTCGTCGCCCTCCTCGACCCCGGCCTCGCCGGCAGCGTCCCGTTCTCCTGGCACGGCATCGCCCTGCACGCCACCGGCGCCGCCGCCCTGCGCGTCCGGCTCACCCCGGCCGACGGCGGCGTGCAGGTGACCGCCACCGATCCGGCCGGCACCCCCGTCGTCTCCGTCGAGCGGCTCGTCCTCCGCCGTCCGGGCGCGGCCAAGGCCCCGCAACCGCTCCTGCGCCTCGACTGGACCCCCGTCTCACCCGAGGCCGTCCAAACCGACGTCCTCACCGTCGCCGGGGACCTGACCGACGTCCCGCGGTCCCTGCGCGAGGTCACCGCCCACGTCCTGACCGAACTCCAGGAGGCGCTCACCCACGACCGCACTCTCGTCGTCGTCATCCCCGCGGCGGACCCGGTCGCGGCCGCCGCTGGAGGGCTTGTTCGCGCCGCCCAAGCGGAGCACCCGGGCCGTTTCGTGCTCGTCGAGACCGACGGTTCCCTCGACCCGGCCGTCGCCGCGGACGAACCCGTCCTCAAGATCGAGGGCGGCCGCCTCTTCGCCGCCCGCCTCGCCCGCGTCACCGCGCCGCCCGCCGAACCCGCCGAGCGCGACGGCACCGTTCTCATCACCGGCGGCACCGGCGGCCTCGGCAGTGCCGTCGCCCGCCACCTCGCGGGCCAGGGCCACCGTGACCTGCTGCTCGTCAGCCGCTCCGGCACCGCGGATCCCGCGCTGCTTGCCGACCTCGGCGCCCGCGTCGAGGTGGCCGCCTGCGACGTCGGCGACCGGGGCGCCCTCGAAGAACTGCTCCACGACCGCGAAATCAGCACCGTCGTCCACGCCGCCGGGGTCCTCGACGACGGCACCCTCGCCGCGCTCACCCCCGAACGCTTCGAGAACGTCCTGCGCGCCAAAGCCGACAGTGCCTGGTACCTCAGTGAACTTACCGCGCCCGGCACCGAGCTGATCTTCTTCTCCTCGGTCGTCGGTACGTTCGGCGGCGCCGGGCAGGCGAACTACGCCGCCGCAAACGCTTTCCTCGACGCGCTCGCCCGCCGCCGCTCGCACACGGTGTCCCTCGGCTGGGGACCGTGGGAGTCCGGCAGCGGCATGACGTCGACGTTGTCCGAAGTGGACTTGCGGCGGCTCGCCGAGGCGGGGATGCCGTCAGTAAGCGTGGAAGCCGGGCTCGCCCTGTTCGACGCCGCCCGCGGCGCCGGCGAGCCCGCGCTCCTCCCGCTGCCGCTCGACCTCGCGGCCGTCCGGCGGCAGCCGGAGATCCCGCACGTCCTGCGCGGCCTGGTCCGGCCCGGCCGCCGCCGCGCCGCCGCGGGGTCCGCGCAGGCCGTCGACCTGACCCGCACCCTCGCGCCGCTCCCGGCGGCCGAACGGGCGGAGGCCCTCGCCGGGCTGGTCGCCACGCACGTCGCGCTCGCCCTCGGGCACGCCGACGCGGCCGCCATCGACCCCGCGCGCGCCTTCTCCGACCTCGGCTTCGACTCGCTCAGCGGCGTCGACCTGCGCAACCGCCTCGCCGCCGCCACCGGCCTGCGCCTGCCCAGCACGCTGGTGTTCGACCACCCGACCGTCACCGCGCTCGCCGCGTACCTGCTGGCCGAACTCTTCGACGCCGACGCGCCGGTCGCCGGGACGCGCCGCGCGGTCACCGGCGACCCGGTCGTCATCGTGGGCATGGCCTGCCGCTACCCGGGCGGGGTCCGCACGCCGGAGCAGCTCTGGGACCTCGTCCTCGACGGGCGGGACGCCGTTTCGGAGTTCCCCGCCGACCGCGGCTGGGACCTCGACGCGCTCTACGACCCGGACCCCGCGCACCCCGGCACGTCCTACACCCGGCACGGCGGGTTCCTGCACGACGCGGCCGAGTTCGACGCCGAGTTCTTCGGCATGAGCCCGCGGGAAGCCCTCGCCACCGACGCCCAGCAGCGGCTGCTGCTCGAAACGTCGTGGGAGGCCGTCGAGCGCGCGGGCATCGACCCGGTGCGCCTGCGCGGCACCGCGACCGGCGTGTTCGCCGGGGTGATGTACCACGACTACAGCAGCCTGCTCAGCGGCAGCGAGGACGCCGAGGGCTACCTGACCAGCGGCAGCGCGGGCAGTGTCGCGTCCGGCCGGGTGTCCTATGTGCTCGGTCTGGAAGGCCCGGCGGTCACCGTGGACACGGCGTGCTCGTCGTCGCTCGTGTCCCTGCACCTCGCGACGCAGGCGCTGCGGTCGGGGGAGTGCGACCTCGCGCTCGCCGGGGGTGTCACGGTGATGGCGACGCCGTCGACGTTCATCGAGTTCTCCCGCCAGCGCGGCCTGTCCGCGGACGGCCGCTGCCGCTCCTTCGGTGACGGCGCGGACGGCACCGGCTGGGCCGAAGGCGCGGGAATGCTGCTGCTGGAACGGCTTTCCGACGCTGAGCGGAACGGGCACCGGATCCTGGCCGTGGTCAAGGGATCCGCGCTCAACCAGGACGGCGCGTCCAACGGCCTCACCGCGCCGAACGGCCCTTCGCAGCAACGCGTCATCCGTGCCGCGCTGGCCGACGCCGGTCTGTCCACTTCGGACGTCGACGCGGTCGACGGGCACGGCACCGGCACGCCGCTGGGCGACCCGATCGAGGCGCAGGCGCTCATCGCGACCTACGGGCAGGACCGGGAAACCCGGCTGCTACTGGGCTCGGTGAAGTCCAACATCGGGCACACGCAAGCCGCCGCCGGTGTCGCGAGCGTGATCAAGATGGTCCTCGCGATGCGGCACGGCGTGCTGCCGCGGACCCTGCACGCGGACACGCCGTCGTCGCGCGTCGACTGGGAAGACGGCGGAGTCGTGCTGCTCGGCGAAACGGCCGAGTGGCCCGAGCGCGGGCGGCCGCGCCGGGCGGCGGTCTCGTCGTTCGGGATCAGCGGCACCAATGCCCACGTCGTCCTCGAACAGCCACCGGCCACTTCGGACACTCCTTCGGCACCCACCCCCGCGGTCGTCCCATGGCCGCTGTCGGCCAAGTCCGAGGCCGCGTTGCGGGCCCAAGCCGCGGCCTTGACGGCGTTCGCCGACGAACCCCTCGACGTCGGGCACACCCTGGCCGGCCGGTCGCGGTTCGCGCACCGGGCCGTCGTGCTCGCCACCGACCCGGCGTCCACGCGGGACGCACTGACGCTCGACCACCCGGCCGCCATCACCGGTGCCGCGGTTCCCGGGAAGACCGCGTTCCTCTTCAGCGGTCAGGGCGGCCAGCGCACCGGTATGGGCCGGGAGCTGGCGGAGCGGTTCCCGGTGTTCGCCGAGGCCTACGACGCCGTTCTCGCGGAGTTCGGGCCTGAGGTCGCGGCGGTCGTGCGGGGAGACGACCAAGCCCGCTTGGACCGCACCGAGTTCGCGCAGCCGGGGTTGTTCGCGTTGCAGGTCGCGTTGCTGCGGCTGGCAGAATCGTGGGGTGTCACGCCCGACGCCGTCGCCGGGCATTCGATCGGCGAGATCGCGGCCGCGCACGTCGCGGGGGTGTTCTCCCTGGCCGACGCGTGCCGCCTGGTCGCCGCCCGCGGCGCGCTGATGCAGGCGCTCCCGGGCGGCGGCGCGATGGTCGCGGTGGTGGCGAGCGAGGACGACGTCCGCCCGCTGCTCGGCCCGGACGTCGCGCTCGCCGCCGTCAACGGGCCGCGGTCGATCGTCCTGTCCGGCACGGCGGAGGCGGTCGACGCGGTCGCGTCGCGGTTCGAGAAGTCGCGGCGGCTGGCGGTGTCGCACGCGTTCCATTCGCCGTTGATGGAACCGATGCTCGCGGAGTTCGCCGAAGTCCTGAGCGGAATCACCTTCTCGGCGCCGCGCATTCCGTTCGTGTCCACTGTGGAATCGGGTTTGGTGCCGACCACAGTGGACTACTGGGTGCGACACGCGCGGGAGGCGGTCCGGTTCGCCGACGCCGTCACGGCGCTGACCGCGTCCGGGGTGACCCGGTTCGTCGAGGCCGGTCCGGACGGCGTGCTGTCCGCGCTGGTCCCGGACGGGCTCGCGGTACCGCTGCTGCGCCGCGACCGCGGTGAAGAAGCCGCGTTCGTCGAGGCCGCGGCCCGGCTCTTCGTGGCCGGTGTCGACGTCGGCTGGCCGACCGGCGGCCGGGCGGTGGACCTGCCGACGTACCCCTTCCAGCGCGAACGGTTCTGGCCCGCGGCCCGGCCCGTCCGCGCCGCGGGCACGATGACGCACCCGCTGCTCGACGACGTCGTCGCGCTGGCCGGGTCGGACGAGCTGGTGCTGACCGGCAGCCTGTCGGTGGCCGCGCAGCCGTGGCTGGCCGAGCACGTCGTGGCGGGCGCGACCCCCCTGCCGGGTACGGCGCTGGCCGAGCTGGCCATCCGCGCCGGCGACGAGTGCGGCTGCCCGCGGCTCGACGAGCTGACCATGGCCGTCCCGCTGGTGGTGCCCGCGCGGGTGCAGGTGCGCGTCGGGGAGGCGGGGGAGCACGGCACCCGGGCCGTCGCGATCCACTCACGACAGTCCGAAGAGGACGCGTGGACCGAACACGCCACCGGCACGCTGAGCGCGGCTTTGCCTGCTCCCGCAGCCGTTTCCGACGCTTGGCCGCCCGCCGACGCCCAACCCGTCGCGCTGGACGACTTCTACGCGGACTTCGCTGCGGACGGCTTCGAGTACGGCCCCCGGTTCCGCGGCCTGCGTGCGGCGTGGCGCCGGGGCGACGAGGTGTTCGCCGAGGTCGCGCTCGACACCGGGCACCACGCGGAGGCGGCGGAGTTCGGCCTGCACCCCGCCCTGCTCGACGCGGCCTTGCACGCACTGACGCTGCGCCCGGGCACGCCGTCGCGGGTGCTCCCGTTCTCGTGGCGCGGGGTCTCCCTGCACGCGTCGGGCGCGGTGGCCCTGCGGGTCCACGTCCGCGGCGATGCCCTGTCCCTGACCGCCCCGGACGGCACCCCGGTGGCCACCATCGACGCCCTCGACCTGCGCGAACACCGCCCGGTCACCCCACGCGCCGACGCCTTGTTCACCCTGGACTGGACCCCGGTGCCCGCACCCGCCGCGTCCACCGCGGTCCTGTGGGGCGAAAACCCGTTCGGCGTCACGCTGCCCACCACCGACGACCTCACCGGAGCGCCGCTGGTGGCGACGTGCCTGACCGGCGGCGCGGACGTCCCGGCGTCGGCGCACGCCCTGACCAGCCGGGCGCTGGAGCTGGCCCAACGCTGGGTCGCGGAGTCCGAAACGGGCAAGCTGGTTTTCCTGACCCGCGGCGCGACCGACGGCACGGACCTCCCGGCCGCCGCGGTGTGGGGCCTGATCCGGGCGGCGCAGTCGGAGCACCCGGGCCGCTTCGGCCTGGTCGACCTCGCCGAGCCCGCATCCCCCGACCTCCTCCTCGCCGCCCTCGCCAGCGACGAACCCCAGCTCGCCCTCCGCGACCACACCCTCCTCGCCGCCCGCCTCACCCGAGCGCCGCTTTCACGTGAAAGCTACGCTTTGCGCGGCAAAGCGGCACTTTCACGTGAAAGTGCCGACCTGGGCCCCGCACTTTCACGTGAAAGTGCGGGCTGGGGGCCGGACGGGAGTGTGCTGGTCACTGGGGGGACCGGGGGGCTTGGTGCGGTCATCGCCCGGCATCTGGTCGCGAAGGGGGCCCGGCGCCTGGTGCTCGTCAGCCGTCGCGGGGCCGACAGCCCTGGTGCGGCCGAACTGGTCGGCGAACTCACTGAGGCGGGCGCTGACGTCACGGTCGTGGCCTGCGATGTCGGCGATCGGGGAGCGCTTGAGGAACTGCTCCGGGGCCGTCGGATCGACGTCGTCGTCCACGCCGCCGGGGTGCTCGACGACGCTCTTCTCGCCGACCTCACGCCGGAGCGTCTCGCGGCCGTGCAGCGGCCCAAGGCCGACGCCGCCTGGCACCTGAGCGAACTCGTCGCGGCCGATACCACCCTCGTCCTCTTCTCGTCCGTCTCCGGCACCCTCGGACTCCCCGGCCAGGGCAACTACGCCGCCGCCAACGCGTTCCTCGACGCGCTCGCCCGCCACCGCCCGCGCACTGTCAGCCTCGCGTGGGGTCCGTGGGTCCCGACGTCCGGCATGACCGCCGACCTCGGCGACACCGGCCTCGACCGGCTCGCCCGCGCCGGTTACCCGCCGCTCACCGTCGAGCAGGGCACCGCGCTCTTCGACGCCGCCCTCGCCGCCGGCACGCCCGTGGTGCTGCCCGTTCGGCTCGACAAGGCGGTCCTGCGCCGCCGCGACGACCTCCCGTACCCGCTGCGCGGCTTGGTCCGGGCCCCGGCGCGCCGGGCAGCGGCCACCCGGGAACGGCGGCCGCGCGACCGCGCCGAAGCCGGGGTCGTCGTCGCGAACGAGGTCGCGCACGTCCTCGGCCACCGCGGCACCGAGCGGATCACCGCCGCCAAGTCGTTCGCCGAACTCGGCTTCGACTCGCTCACCGCCGTCGAACTGCGCAACCGGCTCACCGCCGCCACCGGGCTGCGGCTGCCCGCGACGCTCGTCTTCGACTACCCGACCGTCGGCGCGCTGGCCGACCACCTCGCCGGCGACGCACCGGCCGAGACCGCCCCCGTCGCGAAGGCCGTCGACGGCGACCCGATCGTCATCGTCGGCATGGCCTGCCGCTACCCGGGCGGGGTCGCCTCGCCCGAGGACCTCTGGCGGCTGGTCGAAACCGGCGGCGACGCCATCTCCGGCTTCCCGGCGAACCGCGGCTGGGACCTCGCCGCGCTCTACGACCCGGACCCGGCCCATCCCGGCACGTCCTACACGCGCCACGGCGGGTTCCTGCACGACGCCGCCGAGTTCGACGCCGGGTTCTTCGGGATGAGCCCGCGCGAGGCCGTCGCGACCGACGTCCAGCAGCGCTTGCTGCTCGAAACTTCGTGGGCCGCGGTGGAAAGCGCGGGCGTCGACCCGTCGTCGCTGCGCGGCAGCGCCACCGGGGTGTTCGCCGGCGTGATGTACGGCGACTACAGCCGCCTGCTCGACGGTGGCGAAGACGCCGAGGGGTACAAGACCAGCGGCAGCGCGGGCAGCGTCGCGTCCGGCCGGGTCGCCTACACCCTCGGGCTGGAAGGTCCCGCCGTCACCGTGGACACGGCGTGTTCGTCGTCGCTGGTGGCGTTGCACTGGGCCGCGCAGGCCCTGCGGTCCGGCGACTGCGACCTCGCGCTCGCCGGCGGCGTCACGGTCATGTCGACCCCGGCCGCCTTCGTCGAGTTCTCCCGCCAGCGCGGGCTCGCCCCCGACGGCCGCTGCAAGCCGTTCTCCGCGAGCGCGAACGGCGTCGGCTGGTCCGAGGGCGTCGGCATGCTCGTGCTGGAACGGCTGTCCGACGCCGAACGCCACGGCCACGAGATCCTCGCCGTGGTCCGGGGATCCGCGGTCAACCAGGACGGCGCGTCCAACGGGCTCACCGCCCCCAACGGCCCCTCGCAGCAGCGCGTCATCCGCGCCGCGCTCGCCGGCGCCGGTCTGTCCACTTCGGACGTCGACGTCGTGGAAGCGCACGGCACCGGCACCACCCTGGGCGACCCGATCGAAGCGCAGGCCCTCCTCGCGACCTACGGGCAGGACCGCTCGACGCCGCTCCTGCTCGGCTCGGTGAAGTCCAATATCGGTCATACGCAAGCCGCGTCCGGGGTTGCCGGGATCATCAAGGTCGTCCAGGCGATGCGCCACGGCGTCGTGCCGCGAACCCTGCACGTCACCGAACCGTCCGGGCACGTGGACTGGACCGCGGGCGCGGTCGAGCTGGCCACCGCCGAAACGCCGTGGCCCGCCGCGGACCGTCCCCGCCGGGCCGGCGTGTCGTCCTTCGGCATCAGCGGCACGAACGCCCACGTCATTCTGGAACAGCCCACCCCACGCCCGGCGCCCGCGCGGCGCGCGGCGCCCGAGGTGCCGTGGCTGCTCAGCGCCAAGAGCCCGGAAGCCCTGCGCGAGCAGGCAAAGCGCCTCAGCATCCACATCGGACAGCACGATCCGCGCGACGTCGCGTGGACGCTGACCCACGGCCGTGCCCGCTTCGACGAGCGAGCCGTAGTCTTCGGCCACGACGCACTGACTGCGTTCGCCGGGGGCAGCGAGCATCCCGGCGTCGTCACCGGCACGCCCGCGCCGGGCCGGACCGCGTTCCTGTTCTCCGGCCAGGGTTCCCAACGTCTCGGTATGGGCCGCGAGCTGGCCGCCGACCCGGACTTCGCGGCCGCGCTCGACACCGTGCTCGCCGAACTCGACCCGGCGGTCCGCGGCGTCATGTGGGGCGGCGACGCCGCCGCGCTGGACCGGACCGAGTACGCCCAGGCCGCGCTGTTCGCCGTCGAAGTCGCGCTGTTCCACACGGTGGCCGCGCGCGGCGTCCGCCCGGACTACGTCGCCGGGCATTCGATCGGCGAACTCGCGGCCGCGCACGTCGCCGGGGTGTTCTCCCTGGCCGACGCGGCCCGGCTGGTCACCGCCCGCGGCCGGCTCATGCAGGCGCTGCCGCGCGGCGGGGCGATGATCGCCGTGCGGGCCACCGAAGCCGAAGTCCGGCCCCTGCTGACCGACGGCGTCGACCTCGCCGCCGTCAACGGCCCGCGGTCGGTCGTCATCTCCGGCCCCGAGGACGCCGTCACGGCGGTCGCGGCGCACTTCGGTGACGCCAAACGGCTCTCGGTCTCGCACGCCTTCCATTCGTCCGCGATGGACCCGATGCTCGCCGCGTTCGGCGAGGTCGCGGCCGGGGTGACCTACCACGAGCCCGTGATTCCGGTGGTGGCGAACGGAAGCGTCACCGACCCGGCGTACTGGGTGCGGCAGGTCCGCGACACGGTCCGCTTCGCCGACGCCCTGCGCGCGCTGCGGGCGTGGCACGTCGACAAGTTCGTCGAAGTCGGCCCGGACGCGGTCCTCGCCGGGCTCGCCGCGAGCGACGACGCCGTGGTCGTGCCGCTGCTGCGCCGCGACCGCGACGAACCCCGCACCTTCCGCACCGCGCTCGCCCGCCTCTTCGCTTCCGGCCTGCCGGTCGAGTGGCCCGGCCTCGCCGACGGCCGCGCGGTCCCGCTGCCGGGCTACGCCTTCCAGCACGAACGGTTCTGGCCCGCGCCCCGCCGCGCCGCCGGCGACCCCGCGGGCCTCGGGCTCGGCGCGGCCGGGCACCCCCTGCTCGGCGGCGTGGTCGACCTCGCCGACGGCACCGGCCGCCTGCTCACCGGCCGGATTTCCTTGGCGGCACAGCCGTGGCTGGCCGACCACACCGTGCTGGGCTCGACCGTCCTGCCCGGCGCGGCCTTCACCGAGCTGGCGCTGGCACTGGGCGCCGTGCGCGAGCTGGCCGTCCTCGAGCCGCTCGTGATCCCCGCCGACGCCGCCGTGCACCTGCAGGTCCGCGTGGCCGAGGGGGATGACGACGGGCTGCGCGACTTCGGCGTGTACTCCCGCGCCGAGGGCAGCGACGGCGCCTGGACCCGGCACGCGACCGGCGTCCTCGAACCGGACCCCGGCGCCGCACCGCGGGACGCGACCCTCCCGGACGACGCCGAACCCCTGGCCGTCGGCGACGCCTACGACCGCCTGGCCGCGCTGGGCCTCGGCTACGGCCCCGCGTTCCAGTGCCTGCGGCGCGCCTGGCGCCACGGCGACGACGTCTTCGCCGAGCTGAGCCTCGGCGACGAACCGGCCACGGCGTTCGGCCTGCACCCGGCGTTGCTCGACGCCGCCCTGCACGCGGTCGCCCTGACCGCCGGGCACGACCGGCCGCACGTCCCGTTCAGCTGGCGCGGGATCCGCTTGTACGCCAAGGCTGCGACACTCCTGCGCGTCCGCATCACCCCGGCCGGGGACAACGCGGTCTCCCTGTCCTTTGTGGACGCCGATGGTACTCCGGTCGCCGACGTCGACGCGGTGACCTTCCGGCCCGCCGCCCGCACCCAGGACGCCTTGTTCCGGCTCGGCTGGCTCCCGGCCACCCCGGCCCGCCAGGAGCCACGCGAGCAGGTCGTCGTCGAAGCCGACGGTCCCGCTCGGGCCCTGGAGCTGGTCCGCGACTGGCTGGCCGAACCCCGGGACGCCGAACTCGTCTTCCGCACCACCGGCGCCACCGACGGCACCGACCTCGAAGCTGCCGCCGTGTGGGGCCTGGTCCGCGCGGCGCAGTCCGAGCACCCGGGCCGGTTCGCGCTCGTCGACAGCGCCGACCCGGCCGACGTCGCACTGGCCGCGGGGGAGCCGCAGGCGCGCGTGCGCGACGGCGTCGTCGAGGTCCCGCGGCTCGCGAAGGCGTCGGCCGAACCGGCGCCGCTGGGCTGGGACCCCGAGGGGACCGTCCTGATCACCGGCGGGACCGGCGGCCTCGGCCGACTGCTGGCTACGCACCTGGTCACCGCGCACGGCATGCGCCGCCTGCTGCTGCTCAGCCGCAGCGGTGAAGCCGACGTCACCGACCTGACCGACGCCGGGGCCGAGGTGACCGTCGCCGCCTGCGACGTCACCGATCGTGCCGCGCTCGCCGCCGTTCTCGACGGCCACCGGCTGACCGCCGTCGTGCACGCGGCCGGCGTCCTCGACGACGGCACGGTCGAAACGCTGACCACCGAGCAGTTCGACCGTGTGTGGCGTCCCAAGGCCGAAGCCGCGTGGCTGCTGCACGAGCTGACCGCGGACCTCGACGGGTTCGTGCTGTTCTCCTCGGTCGCGGGGACCATCGGCGGTGCCGGGCAGGCCAACTACGCCGCCGCCAACGCCTACCTCGACGCCCTCGCCGAGCACCGCGCCGCCCGCGGGCTGCCCGCGGTGTCGCTCGCCTGGGGCCCGTGGACCGGGGCCGGCGGCATGACCGCGCAGCTCGGCGGTGCCGAGGTCGCGCGGATGGCCCGGGCCGGGATCACCGCGCTGACCCCGGAAGACGGCCTCGCCCTGTTCGACGCGGCGGTCGGTGCCGGGACACCGGCGCTGGTGCCGGTCCGGCTGGCCGCGACCGCGTCCGGCGAGGTCGCGCCCCCGCTGCGCGGCCTGGTCCGGACGACCGCGCGCCGCGCCGTCGGCGGGCTCGCCGAGCGCCTGGCCGGACTGCCGGAAGCCGAACGCCACGACGTCGTCGCCGACCTGGTCACCGCCCAGGTCGCGGCGGTGCTCGGGCATGCCGACCGCGCGGCCGTCGAGCCCTCCCGCGCGTTCTCCGCGCTGGGCTTCGACTCGCTCACCGGCGTCGAGCTGCGCAACCGGCTCGCCACCGCGACCGGCCTGCGGCTGCCCACGACGCTGGTGTTCGACCACCCGAACAGCGCCGCCCTCACCGCGTTCCTGCTGGCCGAGCTGACCGGCGCCGAGGCGGCCACCGCCGCGGCCCGCCCGGCTCGCGCCCGCGACGACGACCCGATCGTCGTGGTCGGCATGGGCTGCCGCTACCCGGGCGGCGCCGCGTCGCCCGACGAGTTCTGGGACCTGGTCGCCGCCGGGCGCGACGCCGTCGGCCCGTTCCCCGCCGACCGCGGCTGGGACCTGTCCGCGCTCTACGACCCGGACCCCGACCACCCGGGCACGACCTACGCGCGGGCGGGCGGGTTCCTCGCCGGCGCCGCGGACTTCGACGCCGCGTTCTTCGGCATGAGCCCGCGCGAGGCGGTCGCCACCGACGCCCAGCAGCGGCTGCTGCTCGAGACGTCGTGGGAGGCA
This sequence comes from Amycolatopsis eburnea, assembly GCF_003937945.1. Classification (GTDB taxonomy): domain Bacteria; phylum Actinomycetota; class Actinomycetes; order Mycobacteriales; family Pseudonocardiaceae; genus Amycolatopsis; species Amycolatopsis eburnea. The sequence continues at coordinate 53,853 of NZ_RSEC01000046.1, read as the reverse complement.
CTGGAACACGCGGGCATCGACCCGGCGACGCTGCGCGGCTCCGCGACCGGCGTGTTCGCCGGCGTGATGTACAGCGACTACGGCGGCCTGCTCGCCGGCAGTGACTACGAAGGCCAGCAGGGCAACGGCAGCGCGCCGAGCGTCGCGTCCGGCCGCGTCGCCTACACCCTCGGCTTGGAAGGCCCGGCGGTCACCGTGGACACGGCGTGTTCGTCGTCGCTGGTGGCGCTGCACTGGGCGGCGCAAGCCCTGCGCGCGGGGGAATGCACCCTGGCGCTGGCCGGCGGGGTCACGGTGATGGCGACCCCGGCCACGTTCGTCGAATTCGCCCGCCAGCGCGGGCTGTCCCCGGACGGGCGCTGCAAGGCGTTCTCCGACGACGCCGACGGCACCGGCTGGGCCGAAGGCGTCGGCCTGCTGGTGCTGGAACGCCGGTCGGACGCGCTCCGCAACGGGCACCGGATCCTCGCCGTGGTCCGGGGTTCCGCGGTCAACCAGGACGGCGCCTCCAACGGGCTGACCGCGCCGAACGGCCCGTCGCAGCAGCGGGTCATCCGCGCCGCGCTCGCCGGCGCCGGACTGTCCACATCAGACGTCGACGTCGTCGAGGCGCACGGAACCGGGACCGCGCTGGGCGACCCGATCGAGGCCCAGGCCCTGCTGGCCACCTACGGCCAGGACCGCTCGACGCCGCTCCTGCTCGGGTCCGTGAAGTCCAACATCGGCCACACCCAGGCCGCGGCGGGCGTCGCGGGCATCATCAAGATGATCCAGGCGATGCGGCACGGCGTCGTCCCGGCAAGCCTGCACGCCGGAACGCCGTCGTCCCATGTGGACTGGGCGGCGGGCGCGGTCGAGGTCGTCACCGAAAGCCGCGCCTGGCCGACGTCGGACCGGCCGCGGCGGGCCGGGATCTCGTCGTTCGGCATCAGCGGCACCAACGCGCACGTGATCATCGAGCAGGCACCCGAGGTGGCTGCTTCGGCTGAACCTCTTGCCGGGCCGGTGATCTGGCCGCTGTCGGCGCGCTCGGCCGCGGCGCTGCGGACCCACGCGGCCCGGTTGGCGTCCACTGTGGAGGATGTCCCGGCGGGCGACGTCAGCCGGGCGCTGACTCTGCGTTCGCGGTTCGCGCACCGCGCGGTCGTCGTGTCCGAGCGGCCTGCCGAAGCCTTGGCCGCCTTCGTCGCCGGTGAACCGGCTCCGGACGTCGTCGAAGGCGTGGCCACGACCGGGCCGACCGCTTTCCTGTTCTCCGGGCAAGGTGCGCAGCGGCCGGGCATGGGCCGCGAACTGGCCGCGCGCTTCCCCGTGTTCGCCAGCGCCTTCGAGGAGGTCCTCGACCGGCTCGACCCGGCCGTCCGGTCCGCTGTGGACGACGAGCGCGTGCACCGCACCGAATACACCCAGCCGGCGCTGTTCGCGTTCGAGGTCGCCGCCGCGCGGCTGCTCGCATCGCGGGGCGTGCGCCCGGACTTCGTCGCCGGGCACTCGGTGGGGGAGATCGCGGCCGCGCACATCGCCGGGGTGCTGAGCCTCGACGCCGCCTGCGCGCTCGTCTCGGCCCGGGCCCGGCTGATGGGCGCGTTGCCCGAAGGCGGTGCGATGATCGCCGTCCAGGCGTCCGAAGCGGACATTCGCCCGCTGCTGGGTGAGGGCGTCGACCTCGCGGCCGTCAACGGGCCCACGTCGGTGGTGCTGTCCGGTCTGGAGGACGCCGTCACCGCGGTCGCGGGCAAGTTCGGCAAGCAGCGGCGGCTGCGCGTCTCGCACGCGTTCCACTCGCTGCTGATGGACCCGATGCTGGCGGAGTTCGGCGAGGCCGTGGCCGGTCTGACGTTCGCCGAGCCGAAGATCCCGCTGATCGCCTCGGGCGACGTCACCGATCCCGGGTACTGGGTGCGGCACGTGCGCGACACCGTCCGGTTCGCCGATGCCCTGGACCGGCTGGCCGGGGCGGCCCGGTTCGTCGAGGTCGGCCCGGACGCGGTGCTGTCCGGCCTGGTCGACGTGCCCGATGCGGTCGTCGTGCCGGTCGCCCGCCGCGACCGCGGCGAGGAGCGGACGCTGCTCACCGCGCTGGCCCGGCTGCACGTCTCCGGGCTCGACGTCGACTGGGCGACCACAGGACCGCGGGCCGACCTGCCCGCGTACCCGTTCGAACACCGGCGCTTCTGGCCACCGGCCCGCCCGGGAGGCGGGCACCCGGTGCTCGGCGCGGCCGTCGAAGTGGCGGGGACGGGCTCGCTCGTCAGCACCGGCCGCCTGTCGGCGTCCACCCAGCCGTGGCTGGCCGACCACACCGTCTTCGGCGCGAATCTCGTGCCCGGCACGGCGTTCCTCGAACTGGCCCGCCACGCCGGAGCCGAAGCGGGCTGCCCGCGCGTCGGCGACTTGACGCTCCTCTCGCCGCTGGTTCTCACCGGCGGGGTCACTGTCCAGGTTTCGGTCGCCACCCCCGACGCGAACGGCCACCGCCCGGTCGAAATCCACTCCTGCGGCGACGACGGTGAGTGGACCCGCCACGCGACCGGCGTCCTCACCCCGGACTCGTTGCCGGACAACGAGATCGGGGAATGGCCGCCCGCGGACGCCGTTGAGTTCACTGTGGATGGTGCCTACGAAGCCCTGGCCGAGCGAGGGTTCACCTACGGCCCGGCGTTCCAAGGCCTGAAGGCGCTGTGGCGGCGCGGCGACGAGCTGTTCGCCGAGGTTCGCCTCGACGAGGCCGAGGGCTTCGGTCTGCACCCGGCACTGCTCGACGCCGTCCTGCACGCCCAGCTCGTGGCCGACCCCGACGGCCCGCCCGCGCTGCCGTTCACCTGGCGCGGGGTGTCGGTGCACCGGCCCGGCGCGACCGACCTGCGCGTCCGGCTCGCCCCGGCGGGCCCGGACACGATCAGCCTGGCCATCGCCGACGCGTCCGGCGCACCGGTGGCGTCGGTCGAGGGCCTCACCGTCCGCGAACCCGGGCAGCCGCGGGCCGCCCACCTCTACCGGCTCAATTGGACACCGGTCGCGGCCGCACCCGCCGACGTCGTCACGGTTTCCGGGTACGCGCTGGACGAATTGGCGGTGGTCCCCGAGTTCGCCGAGGTGGCCGTCCCGCCGGGCGGGGACATCCGCGCCGTCACGGCCGAGGTGCTGGCACTCGTGCAGACTTGGCTGGCCGACTCCCGGTTCGGCGGCGCGAAGCTGGTCGTCCGGACCACCGGCGCGCTCGACGGCGAGGACTTCGCCGCGGCCGCCGTCTGGGGTCTGGTGCGCTCCGCGCAGCAGGAGAATCCGGGCCGGTTCGTGCTCGTCGACTCCGACGGATCCCTTTTGACACAGGATGTTCTCGGCAACGGCGAACCGGAGCTGTCCATCGTGGACGGAGTCGTGTCGGCCGCGCGCGTCGGCCGGGCCACGCCGGGGGAGCCGGGCACCGAGTGGGACCGCGACCGCGCGGTGCTCGTCACCGGCGGCACGAGCGGCCTCGGCGCGCTGGTCGCCCGCCACCTCGCCGCGGACGGGCACCGGCACCTGGTCCTGGTCAGCCGGTCGGGCCGCCCCGAACCCGGCCTCCTCGACGAGCTGGCGGCCCTCGGCGCCGAAGCCGACGTGCGGGCTTGCGACGTCGGGGACTGCGCGGCGGTCGCGGCCCTGCTCGACGGCCTCGACCTCACAGCCGTCGTGCACGCGGCCGGCGTCCTCGACGACGGCGTCGTCGGCGCGCTGTCGCCGGAGCGGTTCGACACCGTGCTGCGGCCCAAGGCCGACGGCGCCCGGCACCTGCACGAGCTGACGGCCGGGCGCGACCTCGCCGGGTTCGTGCTGTTCTCCTCGCTGGCGGGCACGTTCGGCGGGGCCGGGCAGGCGAACTACGCGGCCGCGAACGCGGTCCTCGACGCGCTCGCCGTCCACCGGCAGCGCCGCGGCCTGCCCGCGGTGTCGCTCGCGTGGGGGCCGTGGACGGCCGAAACCGGCATGACGGCGAACCTGCCCGAAGCGGAGGTCCGGCGGCTGGCCCGCGCGGGCGTCGGGCTCCTCGCCGCCGGCGACGGCCTGGCCGCGTTCGACGCCGTCCGCGCGGGCACGGACCCGCTCGTGGTGCCGGTGCACCTCGACCTGCGCGCCCTCGACGACGTGCCGCCGGTGCTGCGCGCGCTCGTCCCGCCCCGGCGGGCCGCGGCGCGTCCCGCCGCGGCGGCCGTGCCGGATCTCGCGCCCCGGCTGGCCGGGCTCGGCGCGGCGGAGCGGGTCGAGCTGCTGCTGGACGTGGTCGCCGACGCCGTCGCGGTGGTCCTCGAACACGGCGACCAGGACAGCGTCGGGCCGGACCAGGCGTTCACGGAACTGGGCTTCGACTCGCTGACCGCGGTCGAGCTGCGCCGCCGCCTGACCGCGGTGACGGGCCTGGCGCTGCCGGCGACACTGGCGTTCGACCAGCCGACCCCGCGCGACCTCGCCACGCACCTGGCGGAGCTGCTCGCCCCGGACGAGAAGCCGGAACAGGCGATCCTGGCCGACCTGGCCCGGCTGGAAAAGGCGTTGCGGGACACCGCGATCGACCCCGGCGCCCGCGACGAGATCACCGCGCGCCTCGAGCAGGTGCGCGGGGCGTGGAGCGCCCGCGACGACGTCGACGCCGGGTTCGACTTCGACGACGCCAGTGACGACGAGATGTTCGCGCTGCTGGACGAGAAGCTGGGAGCCGGCGAGTGAGCGCAAGCCGATCATGGATTCTCGCGGGAAAACCCCAGTCCGCGCTGCTTACGCTTCGCCCATCATCCCAGTCCGTAGGAAAAAGATTGGCGAACCGAGATGCTGATTCTGGGAATAAACGGCAACTTCTCGGCCGAGGGTGAAGAGATCGCCCGCGTCGAGGAGTATTCGTTCCACGACTCGTCGGCGAGCCTGCTCCGCGACGGCGAGCTGATCGCCGCGGTCGAGGAGGAGCGGCTCAACCGGATCAAGCAGACCACGAAGTTCCCGGCCAGGGCGGTGCGGGCGTGCCTGGCGAAGGCGGACGTGCGACCCGAGGAGATCGACGCGGTCGCCTTCTACGTCACCGAGGACTTCGCCGACAGCACCCTCAACGAGCTCTACATGCGCAATCCGCGCGTCCCGGCACGCTATTCCCGGGAACTGATCAAGGAACGCTTCGCGGAAGACCTCGGCTGGCAGCTGCCCGACGAGAAACTGCTGTTCTTCAACCACCACTACAGCCACGCCCTCTCGAGCTACACCCGCTCGGGCTTCGACGACGCGCTCGTGCTGGTCGCCGACGGCCGCGGCGACTGGGAGTCCACCAGCGTCTACAAAGCCGTCGGCGGCAAACTCGAAGTTCTCGCCCAGGTGCCCGCGATGTTCAGCCTCGGCCTGCTCTACAGCCTCGGCACCTGGCGGCTCGGGTACGGCGTCGGCGACGAGTACAAGGTGATGGGCCTGGCCCCCTACGGCGACCCGGCGGTGCTGCGCCCGCAGCTGGAAAGCCTCTACGGCCTGCTCCCGGAAGGCCAGTTCTACTTCAACTTCCGGCCCGCGGGCTACCACTACATGCAGGACTTCTACGCCGACCCGCGGCTGGCGCTGCGGCGCAAGGGCGAGGAGTTCACCCAGGACCACAAGGACTTCGCCGCCGCGCTGCAGGAGGCGCTCGAGAAGATCCTCACCCACGTCCTGGAACACTGGGCGCAGGAAACCGGGCTGCGCAAGCTGGCGTTCGGCGGCGGCGTCGCGCACAACTGCAGCTTCAACGGGAAACTGCTGCGCAGCGGCCTGTTCGACGAGGTCTTCGTCCACCCGGCGTCGCACGACGCGGGCGCGGGGGAGGGCGCGGCGCTGGCCGCGCACGAGCAGCTCACCGGCGCACTGCCCGCGCCGATCCGGTTGCGGCGCGCGGACCTCGGCCCGGACATCGGGACGACCGCGGAGATCGAGACCGCGCTCAAGGCGTGGTCGGGCCTGGTCGAGTTCGAGGCGCACGACGACGTCACGACGTGGTCGGCGGGCCGCCTCGCCGAGGGCGCGGTGCTCGGCTGGGTGCAGGGCGCGTCGGAGTTCGGGCCGCGCTCGCTCGGCCACCGCAGCATCCTCGCCGACCCGCGGCCGAAGGAGAACCAGACCCGGATCAACGCGATCGTCAAGAAGCGCGAGAGCTACCGGCCGTTCGCGCCGTCGGTGACCGCCGAGGCCGCCGCCGACTACTTCGAGATCCCCGAGACGCGCGGCAACTTCGACTTCATGTCCTTCGCGCTGCACGTGCGGCCCGACCGCCGCGAAGAGCTCGGCGCGGTCACCCACGTCGACGGCACCGCGCGCGTCCAGGTCGTCGAGGCCGACGCGAACCCGCGCTTCCACGCCCTCATCGAAGAGTTCGGGCGCGTGACCGGGACGCCGGTGGTGCTCAACACGTCGTTCAACAACAACGCCGAGCCGATCGTGCAGACCGTCGCCGACGCGGTGACCACGTTCCTCACCACCGACCTGGACTACCTGGTGGTCGGCGACTTCGTCGTCCGCCCCGGCCTCGACCGGGCCGCGGCGCTCGCCGAGCTGGTCTTCGCGTTCCGCCCGGTGACCCGGCTGCGCACGACGACCCGCGCCGAGGGCGAGCCCGCGCACCAGGTGTACCTCGACTACCCGGGCGGCCCGGAGCTGACGGTGCTCGCCTCGACGTACGAGCTGCTGACCCGGCTCGACGGCCACACCCGGATCGGCGACCTGGCGCCGGAGCTGCCCGCGGAGGTCGCCGCCGAGCTGCAGGAGCTGTGGAACCTGCGGTTCTTCACGGTCGCCCCGGCATGACCGCGACCGTGACCGCCGACGCGGTCGCCGAGGCCTACCACCAGTGCCGGGAGGCGACCGAGCTGCTCGGCGGCCTCGTCCTCGACGCGGGTGGCACGCGGGCGTCGTCGGAGAAGGCGTTGCGGGAGGCCCTTTCGGCGACCCGCGCGGCGGTGGCCGCGGTCCGGTTCGCGCTGGTGGCGGACCACGACCGGACGTGAGCTTCAGCGGCGGTCCAGCACCGAGGCCAGCTGGGCGCGACCGTCGATCTTCAGCTTGCGGTACAGGCTCGTCAGGTGCTTCTCGACGGCCCGGCGGCTGATGCTCAGCTCGACGGCGATCTCGGTGTTGGTCCGCCCGCCGGCCGCCAGGCGCCCGACGGTCGCCTCGCCGGCGGTCAGCTCCGCCGCGGGCCGGGGAAGTTCCGCGTGGGTGCCGTCTTCACGCGCTTCCAGCCGGCCCGCGCCGCAGCTTTCGGCCAGCTCCCGCGCCCGGGCCAGCCACCGTCGTGACGCCTCCGGCTCCGTCTCGCGCAGGCACGTCCCGAGGTCGGCGCAGGCCTTGGCCGCTTCCAGCTCGTCCGGCGCGCCATCGAGCAGCTCGACGGCCTCCCGCAGCAGCTCGACCGCCTGCCGCCGCCCGCCCAGCGCGGCGAGCACCCGCAGCGACCGCCCGACGAGCGCGGGCGCGCCCCACGCGACGGAGTGGCGGTGGTGCTCCTCGGCGAGCTGCCGCGCCTGCTCGATCCGCCCGAGCCGCCGGGCGAGCAGCGCGGCCGACCCCCGCCACGCGTAGATCGCCGGATTGCGCCACCCCGCCCGGTCGAGCAGCCGGCCGCGATCGAGGAACTGAGCGAGCGCCGCGTCCGGGTTCTCCCGGGCGGCCAGCATCCCCTGCAGCCCCCGCCGGACCGCGAACACCGCGAGGTCGTCGGCGTCGGGCAGGCCGTCGAGCACTTGGCGGGCCAGCTCACGGCTGCGCGCGGAGTCGGCGACCAGGGCGAGGGTGGTGGCCGGGAGGGCCAGAACGTCGTAGCTTCCGGGGTCGGCCGCGCGGAAGGCTCGTTGAGCGGGCTCCCCGGCTTCGGCGAACCGGCCGCGGGCGAGCAGCGCGAGGGCTTGGTGGACGTCGACGAGGACGCGTGTCGCGGTCGAGGCCCTTGGCCCGCCTGCGGAGGCCAGCCAGGACGTCACGGAGTCCGGGCGGCCGGCGGCGATCAGCACGAGGGGGACGATGCGCAGGGCGGTGCCGGCCCGGACGGTGCTCGCGGGTTCGTGGTCCAGGAGCAGGCTGGCGTGGCGGGCGGCTTCGTCGGCGGTGATGCGGCCGCCGAGGGTGGCGGTCAGGAGCAGGACGGCGCGTAGTTCGCGGTCTCCGGGGTTGGTTGGGCGGTCGGGAAGCCGGCGCAGGCGCTCCGCGGCGGCGGCCGGGCGTCCCGGGTCTTCCAGGGCGGTGAACCAGTCTCGGGCTTCGAGGCGCGGCGCGAGGTCGGGGTCGTTCGGGGTGGGGTGGGTTTGCTCGGTTACCAGCGTCCCGCACGCGGCTGGTTCGGGCTCGTCCGGGTCGGTGCGGGCCAGCTCGGTGGCGAGTGGTCCGGGTGTGGCGGCGGTTTCGCGGTCGTGTGGCTCGGTGACCGTGGGGGCCGGGTCGGTCGCCGATGGTCCGCGTGTGGGCAGGATCGCGGTGGTCGCTTTGGGCTTGCGCGGGTCTGTGTGGGCTAGGTCGGTGGCGAGTGGTCCGGGTGTGGCGGCGGTTTCGCGATTGTGTCGCTCGGTGACCGTGGGGGCCAGCCCGGTCGCCAACGGTTCGCGTGCGGCGGCTTCCGGCTCGCCCGGGTCGGTGACCGCGCGGGCGTGGTGCGTTGCCAACGGTCCGCGTTCGGCGGCTTCCGGCTTGCCCGGGTCGGTGACCGCGCGGACCAGCTCCGTCACCAGCGGCCCGCGCGCCGCGGCGGTGAGCGGGATCCGGGCCACCGCCTCCGCCCGCTCGCGCCCCGGCGGCAGCAGCGGCGCGGCCTGCACCAGGTACCGCACCGCCGCGCGCGGGTCGGGTTCGGCGGCGGCCAGCTCGGTCAGCAGCCGGGCGCGGCCGGGGTCGCCCGGTGGGACGTCCAGCAGGGCTCGGCGCAGGTACCGCGCGGCCAGGTCCGGGGCGCCGCGGCGCTGGGCCGCGACGGCCGCCGTCCGCAGGGTCGCGATGTCCTCGTCGCCGCGGAGGGTGTCGACGCTGAGCAGCTGCGCGGCGACGTGCTCGGGCGGAAACCCTTGCGCCGTCAGCAAAGCCGCCGCGGCCCGGTGCGCTTCCGCGGTGCTCGCCGCGCTCCGCGTCTCCTCGACCACCCGCACCAGCGCGGGCTCGGGAACCAGGCGCCCGTCGACGGCCGTGCTCAGCCACGCGTCCCCGAGCAGCGCGCGGGCTTCGGCGCACGCCGCCGCGTCCAGCCCGGCCAGGCGCGTGACCAGCTCGGGTTCCGCGTGCCGGCCGAGCGTCACGACCGCCCGCGCCAGCGCTTCGACCTCCGGCTCGCGCCGGACCAGCAGCCGCAGCCGTTCCCGGCGGAGCGCGGCACCGAGGTCGCGCAGCGGCACGCAGTCCGCGGCGCGGCCGGTCAGGCGCTGGGCGAAGGCGCGGGACAGCAGCTCGTCGAGCTCCTTCGGCCGCCCGCCGGTGAGTTCGTGGCAGGCCGTCGCGAACGCGGGCTCGAGCCCGGCGCCGATCCGCGCCGCGGCCACCCGGCGCGTGCCGTCGGCCGACAGCGGCCGCGCGCGGACGCCGGCGGCCCGCGCGAGCTCCTGCAGCGCCGGCGCCCGCGGGGCGTCCGGCAGCACGACGCCGAGCAGCACCCGGGTCCCGCGCAGCCGTCCGGCGAGGAAAGCCAAGGCGCGCAAGGAAGGTTCGTCGGCCCAGCGCACGTCGTCGACCAGCACCACGACCGGCTTGCGGGCGGCGAGTGAGACCAGCAGGACGTGCAGGCCGTGGAGCGTCACGGCGTCGTCGCAACCGGGCCCGGCCGCCGACTGGAGCAGCTTCGCAGCGAGCGGCGGCAGCGCGGCTTCGCCGTGCAGGGGCAGGACGAGCTGCCGCACGACGCCGAAGGGGAAGTCCCGCTCGGCCGGCGCCCCGCCCGCCCGCAGCACCCGCGCGCCGCGGCCGGTGGCGAGGTGGCCGAGGAGCCGCAGCAGCGCCGTGCGGCCGGTCCCGGTTTCGCCGCGCACCGCGACGACGCCGCCGTCCTGCCGCAGCGCGCCGGCCAGGGCGGCTTCCTGTGCCTCGCGTTCGAACAGCACCCGCGTCAGCTCCTTGGCGTCCGGGTGGGCCAGTGGTCGGCGAGCGCCGCGCGGCCGTTGAGCCCGAGCTTGCGGTACACCTTGGTCAGCCGCAGCTCGACGGTCCGCAGCGCGATCGACAGCTCCCGGGCGATCTCGCGGTTGGCGAGCCCGCGGGCGGCGAGTTCGGCGACGTCGCGTTCGGCGGGGGAGAGCGCGTCGGGACGGGTCACCGGGAACCGCGCCGCGGGCAGCGGATCGGCGGGCCGCCGCGGCGCGGGCACGGTACGCCGCGGCCCGGCGGCGGCCCGCTCGCGCAACGGTTCGAGCGCGGCGGCCGTCCCCCAGTGTTCGGCGAGGGCCAGCTCCTCGGCGGCGAGGGCGGCCGCGGCGCCGTGCTCCCCGAGACGGCGCAGCGCGAGGCTCGCCGTCGTCCGCCAGGTGGCGACCATCGGGTTGACCCACCCGCGTGCGCGCAGGACGCGTCCGCATTCGAGAGCCGACTCGAGGGCGCTGGCCGGGTCGTCTTCGGCCAGCGCGAGTTCCGCCTCGGCGTGCCGGAGGAACGCGACGGCCGCCCCGTACCCGCTTGGGCGGGGCAGCGGCTCGGCCCCGAGGTGCCGCGCGTGTTCGATCCGCCCGACCCGCAGCCGCGCGGTGATCTCGACGGCGACCCGCAACGGCAGGGCGAGCGGATGCCAGCACCGCACGGGCAACTCCCGATCGGCGGCGGCGAGATCCCGCAGCGCCTCCTCGGGACGGTCGTCCCGCAGCGCGACGGCGGCCCGGTGCACGAGAGCCTGAGCAGCGGCGGCGCGGGCATCCCGGCGCCGCGCGGCCGCGACGACGACGGTGAGCGCGTCGACGGCATCACCCAGGACACCGGCACAGACCAACGCCCGGCAGGCGGCGATCCGCGGCATGAGCGGAGCTTCTTCCCGCACGACGAGTGCACGCGAGGCGAGATCGAGCACGGCGGCGCGGTGTTCCCCGCGCACGGCGAGCCGGAAGGCGGCGACCCCGGCGTCGGCGGGGTCTGGGGTGGTGGTGCCGGGGAAGGCGGGGAGGGGCTTGGGCGGGGTGTGCCGCTCGTTGCGCGTGTCGGTGCTGACTGCGGCACCGGGACCGACCGAGGCTCCGGCTGCTGCACCAGCGCCGGCACTGGCTCCGGATGCGGCCGCGGCACTGGCTGGGGTTCCGGCTCGGGCTGCAGCACCGGCTGCGGCTCCGACCGGGGCTCGGGTGGCGGCTTCGACTTGGGCACCGGCACCGGCACCGGCACCGGCACCGGCACCGCGAGCGGCTGCGGCTGCGGCTGCGGCACCGGGACCGGCACTGGCTCGGGCTGCGGCATCGACTCCGGCTAACACAGCGGCTGCGGCTCCGACCGGGGCTGCGGCTGGACGGGCCGTGGCCGGGTCGACCGCGGCCGGGTCGGCGGCGGCCGGGCGGGCCGGGTCCACGCCGATCGTGTCCGTGCCGGGCAGCGGCGGCACCGGCATTTCCGGATCGGCCGCGCCTTCCTCCCTGGCGAGCCGGGCCAGCGCCACGAGGGCAGGGTCCACAGTGGACGCCCGGCCCGGTTCCGCGACCAGGCGGTGCACCGTCTCGGCGTCGCCGCGCGCGAGGAGGAGGTCCGCCGCCGTCGTGGCGGTGGGGAGGGTGGCCAGCGCCGGTTCGGCCAGGACCTGCACCAGCCTGCGGTCCGCGTGGTCGGGATCGCGGCGGACCACCGCCGAAGCCAGCCGGACGAGCAGTGTCGCGCGTTCGGCGGGGGAGGCGGGCTCGGCCAGCGCGCGCCGCAGGGACTCGGCCGCCGCCAGCGGGTTGCCCTGGGCGGACCACTGTTCGGCCGCTTCGGTGAGCACCGCCCGCGCCCACGGCTCGCCGACCGGCGGCGCCGCACGCAGCAGTTCCGCCGCGACGAGCGCACCCGCCCCCGTCCGGTGCGCCAGTTCCGCGCCCCGGCGGTACAGCTCGTCCCGCTCCGGTTCGGCCAGCTCCGCCAGCACGTCCGCGGCGAGGTGCGGCTCCGCCGGGCGCCCGTCCGCGACCAGGCCGCTCGCCTCCAGCGCACTGAGCGCCCCGGGCACCTCCGCCGCCTCCAGCCCGGCCAGCTCGGCCGCGGCGACGACGTCCAGCCGCTCCGAGACCGCCGTCGCCCGCAAGAGCCTCAGCGCATCCGGCGGCAGCCCCCGGCGGATCCGGGCCGCGCGCGCCGACGTCACCGCCCGCCCGGCAGCTGTCACCCGCGCCGGAGTCCACTGCTCGCCAGGGGGTGCCGCCCAGCCAGTGGCGGCGGGGTGCTGCTCGGCCGAGGTCACCGCCCGCCCGGCAGCTGTCGCCCGCGCCGGAGTCCACTGCTCGCCAGGGGGTGCCGCCCAGCCATTGGCGGCGGGGTACTGCTCGGCCGAGGCCGTCACCCAGCCGTCGGCGGCCGGGTACTGCTCAGCCGAAGCCGCCGCCCGTCCCGGGCTCCACCGCTCGCCCGAAGTATCCACCCACCGCTCGGCCAGCTCGTGCAGCACCGCCGGCCGCCCGCGGACGACGTCGAGCACCGCCGCCTCGACCTCCACCGGCAACTCACCCAGCACCTGCCGCACCAGCACCGCGGTCTCCGCCGGCGTCAACGGGGCCACCGGAATCCGCTGCCCCCACCCCACCGGCTCGTACGCCGTAGCCACCAGCAGCACCGGCACCTCACCAGTCCGCCCGGCCATCTCCGCGAACCACCGCACCGACCACTCGTCCGCCCACTGCAGGTCATCCACGGCCAGCACCACCGGCCGATTCACTGCCAGGCCGGTGAACGCGTCGCACAGCCGCCCCGCCGCGCCCTCCCGATCGTCGAGGCACGCGCTCACCAGGTCACCGAAAGCGGCCGGAGACAGCAAAGCCGCCGCCAGCTGCGTCACCGCCCCGAACGGAACCCCGTCCGGCACACAAGAAGCCACGACGCCGCCCACCCGCGAAAGCAACGCCGTTCGCCCGGCACCGGCGGCCCCCGAGATGCAGGCCGTCGCCCCCTCGCCCCGTGACAGGCCCGCGAGCAGGTCGTCGAGCACGCTGATCGCGCGTTCCCGGCCGACGAGACGCGATTGGCGCACGGGGACGACCTCCTCCGGCCGGGTCGGCGTCGACCCGGACCGAGGGCAGCCTAAGCCGCCTCAGCGGGGGTGACACCGGGGCGGGCGCCCGCGGGCGGAGCTCTGCCCGCGCGGCCAGGATTCCCGGGGACGGGCGGGCAATTCGCGACCGATCGTGACTCAGTGGTCGCGCAACGCGGCCGCCAGTTCGGCGCGGCCGCCGATGCCGAGCTTCCGGTAGACGCTCGTCAGGTGCACCTCGACCGTGCGCTGCGTGATGAACAACGACTCGGCGATCTCCCGGTTGGTCGCGCCCTCCGCGGCCCGCTCGGCCACCCGCCGCTCGCTGCCGCTCAGGGCGTCCGACGGCGAATCCGTGCCGTGGCGCATCCGGCCGCCCGCTTCGGCCAGCGCCGGCAGCGACAGCCCGAGCTGCTGCTTGTCCCGGCTGAGCACGGAAAGGTCGATCGACCGGCGCAGCCGTTCCCGCGCGCCTTCGGCGTCCCCGCGGGCCAGCAGCCGCCTGCCGAGCAGGTACTCGGCCTTCGCCTGCTCCACCTTCGCGGGCGAATCCGCGAGCAGCTCGGCCGCCTCGCGCAGCCGCTCGATCGCCGCGTCCCCGTCGGCCAGCACCCCGCGCGACGTCTGGAGCATGCCCAGTGCCCGGTTGGTGCCCCAGCGGCGGACCGCCGGTTCGACGTCGTCGAGCACGGCCTCGCCCTCGGCCCGGCGGCCGAGCCCGCCCAGCAGCTCGGCCGATTCGTACCACCACGGCGCCAGCACCGGGTTGCCGATCCCGTTGCCCGCCAGGCTTTCCCCGCAGGTCCGCAGTACGGCGAGCGCGCCTTCGACGTCGCCGGACGCGGCCCGGGCGCGGGCCTTCGCGATCAGGTACCAGTGGTACTCGAGGGTGAAGTGCTCGAGCCGCGGCCGCACGATCGCGGCCAGCGCCGCTTCCGCCCCGGCCGGGTCGCCCTGGCGCACGAGCAGCGAGGCCAGCACGGTCTGCGGCATCGCGGTGCCGGGTGCCCAGCGTTCCTGCGTGATGACGTCGAACGCGTACTGCGCGTCCGCCAGCGCGTCGGTGAGGTTGCCGCAGAACTGGTGGACGAGCGCGCGCGTGGTCGCGCCGAGGACGTAGGTCCAGCCCTGGCCGCGGCGCTGCGCGTGGTCGAGCACGCCGCCGAGCGCCGCCAGCGCGGGCTCGGGCCGGTCGGCGAGGTAGAGCGTGAGCACGGCGCCGAGCACGGCCCAGCCGCCCGGGGCGACGTCGCCGATGCGCAGCACCTGGGCGGCCTGGGCGACGACCTCGCCGGCGGGCCGCCCCTGCAACGTTCCCAGCGACGAGAGCATGCCGAGCAGCTCGCGTTCCTCGGCGGTGTCGCCCGGCGGCGGGACGACGTCGCGCAACCGTGCGCCGACCCGGGAAACGGTCGCCTTTTCGTCCAATCCGGACAGCAGCAGCGCCGACTGGCCGACCATGCGCAGCGCCCGGTCGGCGGGGGAGGGGGCGGGACCGATCACCGCTTCGAGCGCGTCGGCCACCTCCGTCGCCAGCGCGTAGGACCGCCGCGAATTCTGCGCGCCCAGCGACACCATGACGTACTGCATGACGATCGGCACCCGCCGCCGCGGGTCGGCCACCAGCCCGAGCGCGTGCTCGAGGTGCCGCAGCGACGCCGCCGGGTCGGTCTGCCCGAGCACCCGGGACAGGTGCACGAGCACCGCGACGTCGTCCGCGTGGGCCCGCAGCACCTGCGTCAGGTACCGCGCCGCCGCCGTGGGAGCGCCCCGGCTTTCGGCCGCCGCGGCCGCTTCCCGCAGGACGGTGACCATCCACGGCTGCGGCGGCCCGTCGAGCACCAGCAGGTGGACGGCGACCTCCTCGCTGGAGCGGCCGCTGTCGTTGAGCAGCGTGGCCGCGCGTTCGCGCAGGCGGGCCAGCTCGGCCGGCTCCGCGGTGTTCAGCGCGGCGGCGCGGATCAGGTCGTGGGCGTAGTCCAGCCGGTCCGGTTCGAGCAGCTCGCCGTCGCGCAACGCCTGCACGGCGTGCCGCGCCGGCCCGGGCCGGGTGCCGGCGAGCGCGGCGATCGTCTCCAGCTCTTCCCCGCCCAGCACGGCGATCGCGCGCGCGACGGCCAGCGCGTCCGGGGACAGCCGGTCCAGCAGCGGGCGCACCACGGCTTCCCGGCCGAGCTCGTCGAGTTCGCCGACGTGCCCGGCGTCCGGCGGCACGCGGCCGCGCAACGCGCCGACCACGCGGTCGAGCAGGAACGGGTTGCCGCCGGTGATCTCGGCCGCGTGGCGGGCGAACTCGGGGTCCGGGGCCGTGCCGAACCCGGCGGCCAGCACGTCGGCGACCGCGTCGGCGGTCAGCGGCGCGAGGTCGACCGCGAGGCAGTTCGCCGCGGTGCCGAGTTCGGCGAGCACCGCCGGGCCCGGCCCGTCGGACCCGGTGCGCTGGGTCAGCAGCACCAGCACCGGCAGGTCCTCGGCCCGGCGCAGCAGGAAGCCCAGCCACCGCAGGGAGGTTTCGTCGCACCACTGGGCGTCGTCGACGGCGAGCACGACCGGGCCGCGGGCGGCCAGGCCGGCGACCAGCCAGTAGAGGCCGTGCATCACCGAGTAGGTGTCGGCGGTGCCGTCGCCGCGGCCGGGGGCGAGCGCGGGCAGGGCGAGCCGGGCGCTGCCGGCGAGCTGGCCGGCCTCGCCGGCGTCGCCGCGCGGCCACAGTGGACCGAACAGCGCCCGGACCGCTTCGTAGGCCCCGGCGCCGGTGTCGGCGCAGGTCACGGTGAGCACGGTGCCGTCCAGCCCGTCGAGCGCGGCGGCGAGCAGCCCGGTCTTCCCGATCCCGGCGGGCCCGCGCAGCAGCACGGCCTGCCCCTCGCCGAGCGCGGCGGCCCGCGCCCGGTCGGTGAGCACCCGCAGTTCCCAGTCCCGGCCCGCCAGCTCGGGCCGGGCCGATGCCCGCACCCCACTCCGAACAGCCACAGCTCTCCCGTCCGCGCGCGATCGCCGGAGCCCGTGCCGGCGGGTTCCCAGCCTGGCCCATCGGCCGGGCGCGCGCGGCACCGGCCCCGGCCGGGGCGCGGACCCGGATTTCCCCAGACTTGTCCGGAAATACTTGACAACGGCGAGCGCGCCGATATTCGAAGCGTTTTCGCGCAATTTTGCGAATGGTGTGACGCGCGACCGGGTTTTCGCCGGATCGCGCCGCCGTGCCGTACGGTGAGCGCGCACGACGACGTGACCCGGCCGTCTTTTCCCCCATCCCCAGGAAAGAACCCCTCAGTGACGAACGAAAAAGTGCTACCCCTGCGCGTGCACGCGGTCGAACTCGGTGTCGCGGCGACCACTCGGTGGGAAGCCTTGGCGCACATCGGAAACGCCTTCGAAAGCGCCGGGTCCGTCCACGCCGGATACCGTGACTCGCTGCACGCGCGGGAACGCCGTGCGTCGACTTATCTCGGGTACGGAATCGCCGTTCCGCACGGATTGCGCATCCACGACTACCTTCTGGTCAACCCGGGCCTGGTCGTCACCCGGTTCACCGATCCCGTGCCGTGGGACGGTGAAAAAGTCTCGCTGTGCATCTCGATCGCCGCGTCGGCCGCCGCGCACGTCGAAATCCTCTGCCGGATCACCGCGCTGCTCGTCCACCCGGCGCACTTGGACGTCCTGCGCGCGTCGGAGGATCCGGGGGAGATCACCCGGATCCTCCAGGACGCGTGAACTACGTCGGGGGCAGCGATGGGCGGCGCGATGCTGGGGTTTTCCCCAGTGGCGGCCCGGTAGAACGGTGGTACCGGTCCGGCCGGTGGCAGGTGACGACGTCGTCCCGCCCGTGCCGTGTTCGTCCCGCCGGACCTTCCCCTGACCCCGAGGTGCGACGCCGTCGTGCCGCTGAGGAGAACCATGACTGCCATCGTCCAAGTCACCGGCCGGGAGATCCTGGACAGCCGCGGCAACCCGACGGTCGAGGTCGACGTCGAGCTGGCCGACGGGTCGTTCGGGCGCGCGGCGGTGCCGTCGGGTGCGTCGACGGGCACGCGCGAGGCCGTCGAGCTGCGGGACGGTGATCCGGGCCGGTTCCTGGGCAAGGGGGTCCGGAAGGCCGTCGCCGCGGTCAACGGCGAAATCGCCGCCGCGGTCGTCGGCCTCGATTCGCGGTCGCAGGTCGAGGTCGACCGGGTGCTGTGCGAGCTGGACGGCACGCCGAACAAGGCGCGCCTGGGCGCGAACGCGATCCTCGGGGTTTCGCTGGCGGCGGCGAAGGCGGCCGCGCAGGCGCACGTGCTGCCGCTGTACCGCCACCTCGGCGGGGAAGGCACGTACCGGCTGCCGACGCCGATGATGAACATCGTCAACGGCGGGGTGCACGCCGACAACGGGATCGACTTCCAGGAGTTCATGATCGCGCCGGTCGGCGCGTCGAGCTTCGCCGATGCGGTCCGGATCGGCGCCGAGGTCTTCCACACGCTGCGCGGGATCCTGCGCGACGCGGGGCACAACACGAACGTCGGGGACGAGGGCGGCTTCGCGCCGCAGCTCGACACGGCCGAGCAGGCGCTGGACTTCGTGGTGCGGGCGATCGAGCGCGCCGGGTACGTGCCCGGCGACGACGTGGCGCTGATGCTGGACCTGGCCGCGTCGGAGTTCTACGAGGACGGGATCTACCACTACCGCGGCGAAGGGGTGAAGCGCTCGGCGTCCGAGCACGCCGGCTACCTGCGCGACCTGGTCGCCCGGTACCCGATCGCGTCCATCGAGGACGCCATGGCGGAGGACGACAAGGACGGCTGGCAGCTGGTGACGCGGGCGCTGGGGGAG
Organism: Amycolatopsis eburnea; assembly: GCF_003937945.1. GTDB lineage: Bacteria > Actinomycetota > Actinomycetes > Mycobacteriales > Pseudonocardiaceae > Amycolatopsis > Amycolatopsis eburnea. The sequence continues at coordinate 35,897 of NZ_RSEC01000046.1, read as the reverse complement.
GAGATCCAGCTCGTCGGCGACGACGTCTTCTGCACGAACGTGGGGCTGCTGACCGAGGGCATCGAGCAGGACGTCGCCAACGCGATCCTCATCAAGGTCAACCAGATCGGCACGCTGACCGAGACGCTCGACGCGGTCGAGGTCGCTTCGCGCGCCGGGTACGGCGTTGTGCTGTCTCACCGGTCGGGGGAGACCGAGGACACGACGATCGCCGACCTGTCGGTCGCGGTGGACTGCGGTCAGATCAAGACGGGGTCGCTGTCGCGGGCCGACCGCACGGCGAAGTACAACCAGCTGCTGCGGATCGAGGAGGACCTGGGCACGGCGGCCGAGTACGCGGGCCGGGCGCCGCTGAACCGGTCGCGCTGAGCGAGCCGGAGATGTCATGAAAGGGTCGTTCACCTCGCCAGACGACATGAACGACCCTTTCATGACATGCGCGCGTCAGGCCTCGGCCGGCGCCGCCCCCAGCGCGTCCACGAGCGCGAAGTGCCGCAACCCCGCGAAGAGCCGCTCGCCGAGCAGAGTCGTGATCAGCGCGGTTTCGGCCGGGCGCCGGGACGGCCCGACGTCGTCGATCAAGGCCGCGTCGACGGCGGCGACCTCACGCGCGAGGGCGGCGTACTCGGCGAGCTTGCCGGAGACGGCGTCGTGCCCGAGCCCGTGGCAGACGGCCAGCACGGTGACCAGGTTCGCCACGGCGGGATCGGTGTCGTCGGCCGGCGCGCCGAACAGCTCGCCGACGCGCCCGAGCGCCCACGCCCGCGCCGCCGCGGAAACCGGCCGGACGGTGACCCGGCCGTCCTGCGCGACGCCGAGCACGACCCGGGCCGCACGGCCGGCGTCGAGCACCCCGAGCACGTCGGCCACCTCGGCCAGCGACAGCCCGCCGATCTCGCGCAGCGCGCAGACGAGCCGCAGCCGCTTGACGTGCTCGGGGGTGTACTGCGCCTGGTTGGGCCCGACCCGGCGGCCGGCGGGCAGCAGTCCCTCGCGCAGGTAGTACTTCACCGTCGCGACCGGAACACCCGTTTCCGCGCTGAGCTCGGCCATCCGCATCGCGCCCGGTTCCCCCTTCTCCGCCCGCACCCGCGGGGAGTCCCAGTGAACCGCCCGCGGGCCGCCCCGGCCCAGCGGCGGGCGCGAAGTCTGGTGGGACACCCAGACTTCCTAAGTGGAACACTGTCCCATATAGTAACCGGGACACTGTCCCACTTGAAGGGTGACCGTTCATGACGACGACGTACGTGCTGGTCCACGGCGCTTGGCACACCGGGCAGGCCTGGGCGCGGGTCGTACCCCACCTCGCGGCGAGCGGCCGCCGGGTCTTCACCCCGACGCTGACCGGCTACGGCGAGACCGCGCACCTGCTCGGGCCCGACGTCGGGCTCGGCACGCACACCGCCGACGTCGTGCGGCTGCTGGTCGAGGAAGACCTGCGCGACGTCGTCCTGGTCGGGCACAGCTACGCGGGCCTGGTGATCTCCGCCGTCGCCAACCAGGTGCCCGAGCGCATCGCACGGCTGGTCTACCTCGACGCGATGGTGCCCACCGACGGCGAGAACGCGCTCGACGTCATGCCGGCCACGCGGGCCATGCTGGGCGACGGCTGGCGCGTGCCGCCGCTGCCCGAGCTCCCCGCGCCCTTCGGCCTCTTCGGGGTGACCGATCCCGGCGACGTCGCCTGGGTGCGGACCATGCTGGGCGACCAGTCGCTGCGGTGCCTGGAAGAGCCGGTGGCGATGGACAACCCGGCGCTCGACGCCATCCCGCGCACGCACATCCACTGCACGGTGAAGCCCGAAGGGTTCGACCGCCGCCCGGTGCCCGCGGTGCAGCCGAACGGCGAACCGGCGGACGTGCGCGAGCTGGCCACCGGGCACGACTGCATGATCACCGCGCCCGCCGAGCTCGCCGGGCTGCTGCTGGACGTCGGCGACCGGGTCGGGGCCGGTAGCCTGCGGGGGTGAAGCGTGCCGACGCGCGGCGCAACGCCGAGAACGTCCTGGAGGCCGCGGCTGCGGTGTTCGTGACCGCTGGCGTCGAAGCGCCGATCCGGGAGATCGCCGCCCGGGCCGGCGTGGGCACGGCGACCATCTACCGCCACTACCCGACCCGCGCCGACCTGATCCTCGCGGTGTACCGGCTGCAGGTCGAGTCGCTGGCCGAAGCCGGCCCGGCGCTGCTGGCGAGCGAACCGGGTCCGCACCGCGCGCTCGCCGCGTGGATCGACCGGTTCGTCGACTTCGTCATCACCAAGCAGGGCCTCGCGTCGGTGCTGCAGTCCGACGAACCGTGCTACGACCCGCTGCACGCCTACTTCCTGGAGCGCCTCGGCCCGGTGTGCACGCGGCTGCTGGACGCGGCCGCGGCGGCCGGCGAGATCGAGCCCGGCCAGGACCCGTACGAGCTGATGCGCGGCGTCGGCAGCCTGTGCGCCGGCGCGGGCACCGCCTACGACCCGCGCCGGCTCGTGCGGGTCCTCGTCAACGGGCTCCGCCGCACCTGAGCGTCCGAGGGGTGGGACGGCCGCCGCCCGGACAGCCGGTTTCCGCACGATGATCGCGTACCCCCGGCGCGAGCGAGGAACCGCGATGAGATTCCAGGTCCTGGACATCCTGCCCCACCTGACGAACCCGGTGACCGGCCGCCGGATCCGCACCGACGAGCGTTTCGCGCAGGCGCTCACTTCGGCGCGCTACGCCGAGGAGTTCGGGTTCGACGCCGTCGCGCTCGGCGAACGCCACGCCGGCCACTTCCTGAGCAGCGGCGTGACCGTGCTGCTGGGCGCGATCGCCGCGACGACGAGCCGCGTCCGCATCCAGACCGGCGTTTCGGTGCTGTCGATCCACGACCCGCTGCGCGTCGCGGAGGACTACGCCACCGTCGACCAGCTGTCCCGCGGCCGGCTGGAACTGGTCATCGGCAAGGGCAACGAGCTGCGCCAGCTGCCGATGTTCGGCATCGGGAACGGCGACCAGTGGGACGCGCTGGCGGAGAAGTACGCGCTGCTGCGGCGGCTCTGGCGCGAGGAGGACGTCACCTGGGAGGGGCGGTTCCGCGGTCCGCTGCGCGAGGTCACCAGCCTGCCGCGCCCGTTCGCCGGCGCGCCCCGCGTCTGGCACGGTTCGGCGACCACGGTGACGTCGGCCGAGCTGGCGGCGCGGTGGGGCGACCCGCTGTTCTCCGCGAACGCGATCCAGCCGCGCGACAACTACACCGTGCTGATCGAGCACTACCGCAAGCACTACGCCGGACACGGCCACGACCCGCGCTTCGCCTTCGTCGGGGCGGGCGCCGGATTCCTGTACCTGGCCGACACCACGCAGGAGGCGCGGGAGGCGTTCGGCCCGACCTACGAGCGGATCGTCGAGTACTTCAACCAGCCGGGGAACCACACGCCGGGCAACGCGATGGAGTTCCCGACCATCGACGACGCGATCGCGCGCGGGCCGGTCCTGGTCGGCAGCCCGGCGCAGGTCGCCGAGAAGATCCTGTGGTGGCACGAGGCCTACGGGCACGACCTGCAGTCCTTCAGCCTGCCCACGATGATCCCGCACGAGCAGCAGCTCGCCATGCTCGAACGGTTCGCCGCCGAGGTCGTGCCGGTGGTGCGCGCGGCCGCGCCGACGGCATTGTGGACCGGGCAGGACCCGTACGGCGGCCGCCCGGCCGTCCACGGGCGCACCGCCGCCGACGCGGCGAGCACGATCGAAGGAGCCGCGCTGTGAGTTCGTTGCACTTCAACGCCTTCATCTGGCCGAACGGCTACCACGAGTCCGCGTGGCGGGTGGTCGGCGACGACGTCCGCGGGGTGCTCGGGCTGCCGTACTACGCGGACATCGCGCGGACCGCCGAGCGCGGCCTGATGGACTCGATCTTCCTGGCCGACAACATCGCCATCGCCGAATACCGGGTGACGCACCTGCCGCAGACGCAGTTCGACCCGATCGCCGTGCTGTCCGCGCTGGCCGCGGTCACCGGGAAGATCGGCCTGATCGGCACCGGGTCCACGACCTACAGCAAGCCGTGGGAGCTGGCCCGCCGGTTCGCCACGCTGGACCACCTCAGCGGCGGGCGCGCGGGCTGGAACATCGTCACCACCATCACCCCGCTGGCCGCGGCCAACTTCGGCGAAAAGGCCCACCCCGACCACGCCGACCGGTACGAGCGCGCGCACGAGTTCGTCGACGTCGTCACGCGGGCGTGGGACAGCTGGGCCGAGGACGCGATCGTCGGCGACCGCGAGAAGGGCGTCTGGGCCGACCGCGCCAAGCTGCGCGCGCCGCGCTTCCACGGCCGGTTCTACGACGTCGAGGGCGTCCTGCCGTTCCCGCGGTCGCCGCAGGGACGGCCGGTGCTCGTCCAAGCGGGACAGTCGGCCGCCGGGATCGGGCTCGCCGCCCGGTACGCGGAGCTGGTGTTCTCCGGCCCGCCGTCGCTCGAAGCGGCGGTGAAGTTCCGCGCCGAGCTGGACGCGCAGGTCGTCGCGGCGGGCCGGGACCCGTCGGCGGTGAAGGTCCTGCCCGCGCTGATGGTGACGCTGGGCGGCACCGAGGCCGAGGCGAAGGCGCGCGCGGAACGGCTCGAAGAGCTGGCCAGCCCGGAGTTCCGCTGGCAGAACGCGTTGTACACCGCGGGCCTCGACCCGGATGCCTTCGACCCGGACGCCCCGCTGCCCGCCGGGCTGCGCGACGGCGGCGGGTCGTCCCGGCTGCAGCAGCTCGCGGCGGCGGCGCGGGAGCGGCCCGAGGCCCCGCTGCGCGAGATCGCGGCGCGGATCACCGGGGGAGCGGGGCAGGTCCACTTCGTCGGCACGCCCGAGCAGCTCGCCGACCACGTGCTCACCTGGCAGGACGCCGGCGCCGTCGACGGGTTCACCATCATGGGATCGACGCTGCCGTACGAGCTGACCGCGTTCGTCGACCACGTCGTGCCGATCCTGCAGCGCAAGGGCCGGTATCGCACGGAATACGAGGGCTCGACGCTGCGTGCGCACCTCGCCGGGTGAATCCCAGCATGTGGTTTCTGTCGGTGGTGCTGGCTAGTGTCCTGACCGTCCGATCTTGACGAAGGAGAGTGGGACGTGGGCTGGACCCGGAACATCCGAGTGGCCGCGCTGCTGGCGGTGGCCGCTCTGGGCCTGACAGCGTGCGGCGGCGGGGACGACAAGCCCGCCGCGGCGGGCAAGGGCGGGGCGCCGATCGTCGTCGCGTCCTTCAACTTCACCGACAGCCAGATCCTGGCCGAGATCTACGCCGGCGCGCTGGAAGCCAAGGGCTACCCGGTGGCGAAGAAGCTGAACCTGGGCTCGCGGGAGCTGATCTACCCGTCGCTGAAGTCGGGCGAGCTGCAGTTCATCCCGGAGTACCAGGGCTCGGCGATCGCGGCCGGCTTCGGCAAGGAGCCGGTGAAGGACGCGAAGGGCGAACACGAGCAGCTGGCGAAGCTGCTCGAACCCAGCGGCGTCTCGCTGCTGGACTACGCCGCGGCCGAAGACAAGAACACCTACATCGTGAAGGCGGACCTGGCGCAGTCGAAGGGCATCGCGACCATCGGCGACCTGAAGAAGCTCGACAAGGTCGTCCTGGCGGGCGGCCCGGAGTGCGAGAAGCGCACGACGTGCTTCAAGGGCTTCACGGACGTCTACAAGCTGACGAACGTGACGTTCCAGACGGTGCAGGAGCTGGGCCCGCGCGCGCAGCAGCTCGATTCCGGCGCGGTCACGGTGATCCCGGTCGACTCGGTGAGCCCGCTGGCCGGCGACCCGAAGTACGTGGCGCTGAAGGACGACCTGAACATCGTGCCCACGGAGAACGTGGTCCCGGCGGTGAACAAGAAGGTCCTGGACGAACGCGGCGCCGATTTCGCGGCGGTGGTCAACGCGGTGAGCGCCAAGCTGACGACGGAGGGGATGCGAGAGCTGAACAAGCGAGTGGATTCGGAGGGCGAGAAGGCAGCGGACGTGGCGAAGGACTGGCTGGGCCAGCAGGGCTTGGGCTGACACTGCGGCGGCTCGGCCGGCGGGCCGGGCGCAGCTCGTTCGACCCTCGCCACCTGGACCTGCGGACCGGCCCGCCGCCGCTCGTCACCCGAGCAGCAACGGCACCAGAGCGTCGGGCCGGTCCAGCGGAATGATGTGCCCGCAGTCCTCGACCACGTGCTCCGTGAGGTCGTCGGCCACCGGCCGCAGCTGCCGGGCGAGGGCGTCCCCCACGGGGTGCGCGCCGATCGCCGTCGTGGGCACGGTGAGCCGTCCGCCTGCGACGGCGTCGGCGATCTGCCGCGCGCTTTCCGGCATCGCCCGGTAATGGCCGAAGGCACTCCGCAACGCCGAGCGCCCGGTGTACGCGGCCGCGAACTGGTCCCGGATCGCCGGCGGCACTCCGCGCCCCAGCGTGCCCGCGTCGAGGAACCAGTCGACGTACTCGGCCTCGTGCCCGGCGAGCACCGTCTCGCCGAGCCCGGGCACGGCGTGGAACCCGAACCACCACGGCGGCCCGCCCGCGAGGAAGTCCTCGGCGCCGGGCAGCCGGCCGAGCAGCGACTCCATCAGCACGAGCCGTCGCACCCGCTCCGAGCGCCGCATCGCCAGCAGGAACGCGGGTGGCGTGCCCGCGTCGATGCCCGCGACCGTCGCCTCGGGTTCGCCCAGCGCGTCGAGGAGCGCCTCGGCGTCGTCGGCGAGGGTTCCCGCGTCGTAGCCACCCGCACCGGTGGTCGCGCCGAGGCCGCGCAGGTCCGGCGCGATCACGCGGTGGTGCCGGGCGAGGTGCGGGACGACCTCCGTCCACAGCCGCCAGGTGTGCGGGAAGCCGTGCAGGAGCAGGAAAGCCGGCCCCTCCCCGGTGACGGCCACGTTCACCTCGATGCCGTTCGCCTTGATTCGCCGCTCGCGCACGTGACCTCCGCCAAGGGGTTACCATCAGTTACCGGCTGAGCGTAAGTAACCGGCCCGGCCGGGCCAAGACGGCACTTCCCCGACAGGTGGTGAGCTCCAGGTGACCCCCTCACCGAAAGGCACGCGCGGCGACCTCTTCGACCCCGCCTGCCCGACCCGCAAGCTCCTCGACCGCATCGGCACCAAGTGGACGTCCATGGCGGTCAAGGTCCTGGCCGAAGCCGCCCCGGCCGAAGTGCGGTTCGCGGAGCTGCAACGCCGCATGCCGGGCGTCTCGCAGAAGATGCTGTCGGCGACCCTGCAGAGCCTGACCGGAGACGGGCTCGTCGCCCGCCGGGTGGAGCCGACGGTCCCGCCGAAGGTGCACTACCGCCTGACCGAGCTGGGCCTGTCTCTGGAGGTGCCGCTCGCCGCCTTGCGGACGTGGGCGGAGGAGAACATGCCGGCGATCGACCGGGCCCTGAAACGATCGCCCCGCTGAGGGCGACTCATCGAGGGTGACCGACACTCCGCCGACCGTCGTGCAGCTCATCGAGGCGTCGGGCCGCAGGCCGGGCCCGCGGATCCCCGAGTTCGCCGCGACGGTCTCGGCCGCGCAGCGGTACCGCCAGCTGTCGGGGGCCGGCGACATGGCCGGGATCACCAGGTCCACCGCGCTCGTGGCGCTCATGCTCCTGGACGAGGGCATCAGGCGCGCGCTGCTGGACAGCGGCGTGGAACCCGACCGGCTCGGGTCGATCCTCTCGCTCGACAAGCTCACGCTCGGCTCGTCCGCCGGTGACGGGCCGATGGCCCTCGAGTTCGCCAGTGCCCTTGACGCCCACCTGCGGGTGCTGCCTCGCGGCCGGGTCGTCGACCTCGCCGACATCGCGATCGCGATCCTGCGCTCGGCGCGGAACCAGCGGGGCGGCGAGCTGCCCCAGCGGCTGCGGCAGATGGGCGCCGACATTGACGTGGCACTGGCCAACCTCGCGCGGCTCACCGGGACGGCCACCCATGGACTGGTGCCGTTGTCGCGCAGCATGCAGGCGGTGGCCGACAGCCTGCCCCCGACCGGGCTGACCACGCTGGAAATCGTCCGGGCGATCGCGCGACGGCACCCGGAGTACGCCGCCGGCCGGCTGGGGTCGGTCGTCACCCGGAGCCCGCGACGGCAGCGCGACTGGGACGAGTGGTACGAGGCAGTCGCGCGCTGGTTCGACGCCGACGTCGTCGCGAAGACCCGCCACGAGGTGCTCGACGGGCGGTTGTTCCTGCTCGGGCTGGGGCTCGACGCCCCCAACCTGCTGGAATCGCTCAAGAGCGAAGGCGCGTGGAGCGCGCTGCTCACCGAGATCGACGAGGCCGTCGCCCCGCCCGGTTCGCGCCTCTGGCCCGTCCTGAACGGCGTCCGCTTCGCCCACGGCTACCGCAACGACGGCACCGGCGGCGCCGACCAGCTGGACGTCCAGGGGGACGTCAACGCCGTCTGCGAAGTCATCACCGACCCCGCCGTCACCCCGCCCCTCTCCATCGGGCTCTTCGGCAAGTGGGGTACCGGCAAGAGCTTCTTCATGGAGAAGATGCGGGAACGGATAGCCGCTCGCGTTCCCGGCGACGGCGAGTTCACCATCACCCAGATCCGCTTCAACGCCTGGCACTACGCGGACACCAGCCTCTGGGCGAGTCTCGCGATCGAGATCTTCGAGCGCCTGGCCGACCCCGAACCCGTCGACCCCGAGCTCCGGGAGAACTGGCACCGCAGCCACGGCGACGCGCACCGCGCCCGGCGTGAGGCGCTGCTGTCCGAACTGGAGACCTACCGCGACGCGAAGTCCACATTGGACGCCGAGTGCGCGCAGCTGGAAGACGAGCGCAAGCAGCTCAAGCGGCGGCGGACCCAGGCCGCGGAGAAGCGCAAGGCGGAGATCGAGAAGGTCCGGCTCACCGACGTCGCCAAAGAACTCGCCCAAAACCCCGAAGTGCAGGCCAAGCTGAAGGACGTCTCGAAGGAGCTGGGCTTCGAACCGGCGATCGACGAGCTCACCGGGCTCGGCAAGGACCTCCGCACCACGGCCGGCTACCTGCCCGCCCTCTGGCGGGGCATCGGCCCCAAGTCCGTGGTCGCGACGCTCGCCGCCGCGTTCGCCGTGCTGGCCGTGCTCACCATCGCCCTCGCGGGGCGCGGGGGAGTGGAGTGGCTCTACTCCCTGGGCGCCACCACCGCCTCGATCGTCGGGGTCACCCAGCTGGTCCGGCCGGCCGCGAAGCGGGTCAACACCGCGCTCGGGCACGTCCAGGACGCGATCCGGATCACCACCGAGGCGCGCGAAACCCTGCGGAGCAAGCGAAGCCGTGAGGAGCGCGTCCTCGACCTCGAACTCGCCGACGCCGAGCGCGCGATCGCCGAGACCACGCAGGCGATCACCGCGCTCGACGAGAAGATCGCGACCGCACGGGCCGCCGCCGAGGCGCTCAGCGTCGGGCGGAAGCTGTACGAGTTCCTCAACGACCGCGCCTCGGGGTACCAGAAGCACCAGGGCGTGGTCGGCACGCTGCACCGCGACTTCCGGTTCCTCGACGCCCTCCTGCGCAACCACCGCCGGAGCCGCGAAGCCGGCGTCAAACCCGTCTCGCGGGTCGTGCTCTACATCGACGACCTCGACCGGTGCCCGCCGGCGAAGGTCCTCGAAGTGCTGGAAGCCGTGCACCTGCTGCTCGCGCTGGAGCTGTTCGTGGTCGTCGTCGGCGTGGACCCGCGCTGGCTGAGCAGCAGCCTGTGGCACCAGTACCGCGACCTCGCCGTCGGCGGCGACCCGCGCACCGACGCCTACCTGCGCGGCATGCCGGTCGAATACCTCGAGAAGATCTTCCAGATCCCCTTCACCCTGCCGGAAATGGACCCGGACTCCTACGCCCGGCTGATCGGGAGCGTCGCGGACCTCCCGGTGCCGCCGGTGCGCGCGGACCCGGCGGACACGATCGACGCCGGCCTGCCGGTCGTGACCGCCGGCGAGGAGCGCACGCCGGCCCGGGCCAAGCTGGACGTCGAGCCCGGGTCCGCGGCCGCCGCCGACCCGGGGGAGCGGATCGGGCTCACCGGGCCCGAGGTGGAGTTCGCCCAGCAGCTGGGCGCGCTGGTCACCAGCCCGCGCGCGGCGAAGCGGCTGATGAACACCTACCGCCTGATCCGGGCGACCCAGCACGTCGGGTCGCGGTCGCGCTTCCTCGGCGGCGACGGGCGGCCGGGCGGGTTCCAGGCGGTGCTGACCCTGCTCGCGGCGGTCGCCGGCCACCCGACGCTGGCGAACCCGCTGCTCCTCGCCCTCCAGGACGCGGACGGGGACAGCTGGGTGGGCTTCGTCGCGCGGCTGGCGCCGGGGACGAAGGACGCCGAGCCCGGCGAACTGGTCCCCGCCCTCCCCGAGCACGACCTCGCGGAGTGGGCGCGCCTGCACCGCGGCCTCGAGGCGAGCCACCGGCCGGGCACGCTCGACGACCTCGCCACCTACCGGCGCTGGGGTCCGGTGATCGCGCGCTTCGGGTTCACTCTCTAGTCGTGGTCGGGGGTGTTCGGCGGCTCGCTGCTTGCCGGCGCTGGGGCCTGGTGATCGCGCTGGCGGGTTCATCCGCCACAGCTGGCCGGGTGCGCTCGACGACCCAGCCACTTACTGGTGTTGGGTCCGGTGATCGCGCGGCCGGGGTTCACCCGCCACAGCTGGTCGGGCGCGCTCGACGACCTAGCCACTTACTGGTGTTGGGTCCGGTGATCGCGCGGCCCGGGTTCACCCGCCCCACCTGGCCGGGCATGCTCGACGACCTCGCCACCTACCGGCGCTGGGGTCCGGTGATCGCGCGGTTCGGGTTCACTCTCCAGCCCGGTCGAGCAGCGGCAGGAACAGCTCGTCGACGATCGCCCGGATGCGGGTGGGCGACGGTGCCTTCAGCTCCATGAGCAGGTCGTGGCGCACCAGGTCGAACGGCATTTCGAGCAGGGCGGTGGGCAGGCGCTCGAGGTCGATCTCGCCACGGTCGTGGGCGCGCCGGTAGAGGGGTCGTTCGCGCGGGTTGGCCGCCTCGCCCATCATCTTGGTCCGGACCTGCGCGGGGGTCAGGCCGGTGCTGGCCAGCAGTCCCGAGAACGCGGTGGCCGCGGCGATGGCGAAGAACGTGGCGCGGGTTTCGCCCAGCGCCGTCAGCCCGGCGATCAGGTCGCCGCGCAGGGTGCCGGTGTCGGGGGCCGCGACCGGGTGGGTGGCGCCGTAGTGCTCGATCGCGGCCAGGACGACCTCGTCCTTGTGGGCCCAGCGGCGGTAGAGCACGGCCTCGCTGGTGTGCGCGCGGACGGCGATCGACTCCATCGTCAGGCGGGCGTAGCCGGTCTCCACCAGCTCGTCCCAGCCCGCGGCGAGCAGTTCGGCTTCGAGCTGCTTGCCGTGCCGGCGACGGCGGACGGGTTCGGTGGGCACACCCCACGATAGAAAGTCTTTCCTTTCTTGACAACCCGGGCTAGCCTGACAAGAAAGGAAAGACTTTCTTACGTGCGGGGGGAACGATGTCACCCGAAGTCCTGATCGCCGGTGCCGGGCCGACCGGCCTCACGCTGGCCTGCGAACTCGCGCGCGGCGGCGTCCCGTTCCGCCTGGTCGAGGCCGCCCCCGTCCCGCGGCCGGGCTCGCGCGGCAAGGGGGTCCAGCCGCGCACGCTGGAGGTGTTCGACGACCTCGGCGTCGTCGACCGCGTGCTCGCCCACGGCCGACTGGGGATGCCGATCCGGTCGACCGGCCCCGACGGCCGCGTGACGTCGAACGAGCCGGACCCGGGGGAGCGCCCCGGCATCCCTTACCCGGCCGGCCTGATCACGCCCGAATGGCGCGTCGAAGAAGCGCTGCGGCTGCGCCTGGCGGAACTCGGCGGCACCGTCGAGTTCGGGACCGCGCTCGACGGCTTCGAGCAGTCCGGCGACGGCGTGTCGGCGGTGCTCGTCAAGGACGGCGAAACCGAGACGGTCACCGCGCGGTGGCTGGTGGGGTGCGACGGCGGCCACAGCGTCGTCCGCAAGCGGGCCGGGATCCCGTTCGAGGGCGAAACCCGCGACGAGGTGCGGATGATCGTCGCCGACGTCCGCGTCGACGGGCTCGATCGCGAGGCCTGGCACATGTGGCGGCACGCGGAAGGGCTCGTCACCCTCTGCCCGCTGCCGTCGACGGACCTGTTCCAGTACCAGGCCTCCGTCACGCCGGGCCAGGATCCCGGGCTCGGCCTGGCGAACCTGCAGGCGGTCCTCGAACGCCGCAGTGGCCGCACCGACGTCCGGCTCGGCGAGCCGGAGTGGGTTTCGCTGTGGCGCGCCAACGTCCGGCTCGCCGCCCGCTACCGCGAAGGGCGCGTGTTCCTCGCCGGCGACGCCGCGCACATCCATTCGCCCGCCGGCGGGCAGGGGATGAACACCGGTATCCAGGACGCCCACAACCTCGGCTGGAAGCTCGCAATGGGTGCCTCGCCGGTGCTGCTCGACAGCTACGAGGCCGAACGGCGGCCGGTCGCCGCGGACGTGCTCGCGCTTTCCGACGCGCGCCTCAAGCAGGCGGTCGACGAGAAGAGCATCCCGATCCGCCGGGACGCCCGGACGACGCAGCTCGCCGTGAACTACCGCGGCTCGGTCCTGGCGCGCGACGACCGCGACGAGGCGGCCGCGCTCCGGGCCGGCGACCGGGCCCCGGACGCGACCGGGCTGTCGACAGTGGACGGTGCGTGCCGGCTGTTCGACCTGACCCGCGGCGGCCGCTTCACGGTGCTGGACTTCGGGAACGCGACCCTGCCGCCCGGCCCGCGGATCTTCCGCGTGGTGGACCGGCCGGCCGGTGCCGGCGAAATCGCCGACACCGCCGGTCGCCTCGCCGAGGCCTACGGCGCGACCGGGCGCACGCTCGTGCTGATCCGGCCCGACGGCCACCTCGGCCTGATCTCCGACGCGGGGGACGGCGAGGCGGTCTCGGCCTACCTCGCCGCGCCCCGCTAGCCGAAGTTCACGTCACTGCACCACATGTAGGTCTGGTCCAGGTGCGAGGCCTGCCAGATCGTGAAGACCACGTGGCGTCCGCGGTAGGCGCCGGACGTCTGGACGTTGAACGTGATGTCCTTGGCGGGGGCGTACTTCCCGGTCTGGGTGATGAAGTCGAGGTTGCCCCAGCCGAGGCGCTGGGTGGTGGGGTCGAACCCGTTCTTGCTGATGTAGACCCGGAAGTAGTCGGCGCCGTGGCTGGCCTGGTCGTACAGGTGCATCGAGAAGCTGCTGCCGAGGCTGGTGGTCTTCCACGCGCCCGGGGTGTTGAGGGCGTTGTTGCGGGACAGGGCGTTGCTGCAGAGCTGGCCGTCGGGCGTCGAACCCTGGAAGTTGCCGCCGAGCCCGTCCCGCAGCGCGCTCATCCAGTTCCACATGGTGTCGGCGTTGGCCTGGAAAGCCTGCCAGCACATGGGGTCCTGCTGCTGCATGGCCGGGTTCGTGTGCTGGCTGCCCCAGTCCGTCCAGCACTGGTAGGCGCGGGTGGCGGGGCTGACGATGGTGCCGTGCGCCGACGCCGCCGGTACCCAGATGAGCAGTCCGGTCAGCGTGGCGATGATCAGCGCGAGGATGTTGCACTTGCGCATGGATGGGCCTCCATTCTCGGCGATGAGGTGGTGCTGATCCATGTGGGAGCGCTCCCAGTGCGGAACGGAGCTTAGCGGCGAATCGGGCAAAGTTCAACCAACAGGAACGCCGGGTGGTTGGACTGTTCCGCACGTGAGCCGGGTCGTTAAGGTGGGGACGTGGTGACCCGGGCGGAGCGGAACGCGACGGACCCCGATCTGGGTGTCCTGTCCGGCCGGTTGCTGTTCGCCGTCCAGCGGGAGCTCTTCGCCACGCTCGCCGCCGAGGGCTTCGACGACCTGAAGCCCCGCCACGGCGCCGTGCTCGCGTACCTCGACGAAGGCGGCGTCCGGGCGACCGAGCTGTCGCGCTCGTCCGGGCAGCACAAGCAGATCATCGGGACGCTCGTCGACGAGCTGGAAGCCCTCGGGTACGTGGAGCGGCGGCCCGACCCGCGTGACCGGCGCGCGAAGCTGATCTGCCCCACCGGGCGCGGGCTCGCCCAGATGCGCGCGGCCGACGCGATCATGGCCGCCATCCAGCGGCGGCACGAGGAACGCGTCGGGCCGCGCGGCTACCGGGAGTTCAAGCGGGTGCTGATCGACATCACCGAGCACCAGCGCGGCCGGTCCTGACGCCGATCCACTCGGCGACGGCCGGCCAGGCCGGGTGCTCGGGCCGCACGACGTCGAAGTGGGTTCCGCCGTCGACCTCGACGTAGCGACGTTCCCCGCTCTGCTCCGCGTAGCGGCGGCTCCACCCTGCCGGAACCACCTCGTCCGCGGTGCCGTGCACCGCCAGGACCGGGACGCCCGCGTCGGGCAGTTCGAGCGGCGACGCCCAGCCGAGGTGTTCGGGCCCGCCGATGAGCAGCGGGACGACGCCGTCGCCGACGGTCTCGGCGATGGCGGGCCACAGCTCCGGCCGGGCCGGCTCGGGCGCATCCGCCGGCGGCTCGGCCGCCGGGTCGGCGAGGACGGCGCCGACCTTGGTCGCGGCGGCGGTCTCCAGGTCGAGCGCGCCGGCCAGGGTCACCACGCCGACCGGAACCACCTTCGGCCCGGCGCCCGGCGCCGCCGGCGGGAGCGCCTGGCGGTGGGCCGCCCACGCGGCGAGGTGCCCGCCCGCCGAGTGGCCGAGCAGCACGACGCGGCTCGTGTCGAGGGCGGGGTCCATGCCGTCCAGGGCGTCGACCGCGGCGGCGACGTCGAGGAACGTCCCGGGCCAGCCGCCGCCGGGCTCGCCGATCCGCCGGTACTCGGCGTTCCACACCGCGTACCCGCGCGCGACCAGGTCGTCGGCGACACCGGTGAGCTGGCGGCGGTCCCAGAGCGCCGTCCAGTAGCCGCCGTGGAACAGGGCCACGACGGGGAACGGGCCGTCGCCTTCGGGCAGGTACAGCTCACCCACCTGCGACGGCTCGGGCCCGTAGGCGACGGTCCGCACGCGAGCGTCCCCGGGGTCGTCGTAGCGCACGCCGCGCTCGGCGCCGACGAGCCCGTCGATGGTGCCGAAGAAGGCGGCGATGGCGGGCAGGTTCGCGCCCTTGGCCTTCGACTCGTCCCACGCGGCGTCGTCGGTCCACTCGACGAAGTCCAGCCAGGTGTTCTCGCCGACGCGGACCAGGCGCGCGGACCGGAACCCGCGCCGGTCGGCCCGGAACGCCGCCACCATGCCCGGCCGCGCGGCCAGCATCGCCTGAGTGTTCTCGGGCTTCACGGTGAAGGTGGTCATTTCGATGACGGACATCTTCGGCTCCCGGTCAAGGTTCTTGATAGTCAAGAAATATGACTAAATTCGGGCCGCCGGCATTCCGCCGTGGCCCGGTTGCGTTTGTGTGGCACATCACACCCCGGGCGCACCCCGCGGCAGCGTGAGCGTCTTTCTTCACGAGAGCACTTCCGGTGAAAAGATCACCGGAAGGTGGAGGGAGATCTCATGAACCGCACCGGAATCGTCCGCACCGCGACCGTCGCCGGCGTCACCGCCGCGCTGGGCCTCGCCGCCGCCGCGCCGGCGCTGGCCGCGCCCCCGGTCACCACGGCCGCCGACCTGAACGGCGACGGCGAGCTCGAGACCGTGACCGTGCGGCAGACGGGGGACGACCAGCTGATCTCGGCCACCGTGGACGGCACCTCCACCTCGATCCGCCTCCCGCTGGACAGCCAGTTCGGCCTCGAGGCCCTGCGGGTGGCCGACCTCAACGGCGACGGCCGCGCCGAGCTGATCGTGACCCGGTCGGTCGGCGCCAACACGACGTTCTTCTCCGCGCTGCACTTCGACGGCCGCACCCTCAGCCCCGTCGTGGGTCCGGACGACCAGCCGTTCTCGTTCGCCGAAGGCGGCGGCGTCGCGGCCCACCTCGGCTACACGTGCAACCCCTTCGAGCGCGGCCGCGCGTTCGCCGTCGTGGCCAGCGAGAACGACGACGTCAGCCGGCCGACCGGCCAGTTCACCTACTCGGGCACGCGCACGGCGTACACCCTGCGCGACGGCGCGCTGAGCGTCCAGGAGTCGACGCCGATCACCGCGCGACCGGTCAACGACCCGCTGCTCGCGGTGGACGCCGCCGGCTGCGCCTGACCCCTTCTCGTATACCGTACGATGTCGTACGGCATACGAGAAGGGGATTGCGATGACGATCTTGGTGACGGGCGCGACCGGCAGCGTGGGGCGCCTGGTGGTCGACGAACTGCTGGCCGCGGGCGTGCCGGTGCGCGCGCTGACCGTCGACCCCGGACGCGCGAAGCTGCCACCGGACGCCGAGGTGGTGGTCGGCTCGCTGGCGAAGCCGGCCACGCTGCCGGTGGCGCTCAAGGGGGTTTCGGCGGTCTACCTGGCGCCGATGGCGCGGACCGTGCGGCGGTTCTGCGAACTCGCGGCCGCCGCCGGGGTCGAGCGGGTGGTCGCGCTGTCGGGCAGCAGTGTCGGGGACGGCCACGAGGGCTCCAGCGGCAACGAGTACGGCGCCGTCGAGGCGGCCGTGCGGGAGGCCGGGTTCGCCTGGACCTTCCTGCGGCCGGGGGTGTTCATGAACAACACGCTCGACTGGGCGGACATGGTCCGCGCCGGCGAGGTCAGGATGGCCTACGGCGACGCCACGCAGACGCCGATCGACCTCGGGGACATCGCGGCGGTGGCGGCCCGGGTGTGCGTCGAGGACGGGCACGTCGGCGCCACGCACGTCCTCAGTGGACCGGAGGCGATCAGCCTGCGTGAGCAGGTCGCGACGCTGGGTTCGGTGCTGGGCAGGGAAATCCGCTTCCGCGAGCTGACCCGCGAGGAGCAGCGTGCGCAGTGGATCGGCTACGGCGTCCCGGAAACGGCCGTCGACTGGCTGCTGGACGGCTTCGAAGAGACCCTGCGGCACCCGCAGGTACCGACCGGTGTCGTCGAAGAGCTGCTCGGCCGTCCGGGGACGACGTACGCGGAATGGGCTGCGGCGCGGCGGGACGTCTTCGCTTAGACCCGCGTGCGGCCGTTCGATTCACTCGGAAGGTGAAGCGCGCGCCCGGCTGTCGAGGCAATTGTTCGAGGCCGCGGACGCCCCGTGCGCCGGCGAGGCGCCGCCCTCCGACGGGGCGGGCGGCGCCGCCGAACGGTTCCCGGATCGCCGCGGGGCTTCCCGTGCGTGATCATGAAGGGCGAGGCCGTTCACCGTCCCGGCGTAGTGCGTTCGCCCGATGCGGCGGGCCCGCGCGTTCCGGCATTTTCGCCGGGATTTCCTGAATGTTTCCCCGGGTTCACCCCTGCGGGTTTTTTCGCCGTTTCCACGCGTTCCCACACCTTCAGGTCATCGCCCCGATCCGGGGTGGCTTCCTCGGTACCATCGGTTCGCTTGGTGCGCACCGGCAGTCACGTTCGAAGACCATTGTCAGGAGCTGGTGAATCGTGACGAACACCGGAATCGATGGCGAAACGCTGACCGTGGTGTCGTCCGTGGCGGCGGTCCGGCACACCGTCGCCGTGCCGGCGGAAAACCGCGGCCAGATCGACAACGTGCTGCTGCTGGCCGTGCTGGCCGCCGGTGCGAAGTACAACATCGGCCTGCAGAGCGATGAGTGGTTCAGGACGTTCGACGACACGATCCAGACCGGTGCGGAGTGGGTCGTCGACGCGGGCTCCTGGAAGCGCGTGACCCGGTCGGGCAGCCCGTTCGACCTGGCCGTGATCCTGCCGGACGGCACCGCGGACACCGAGCGGGCGCTGGTCGCCGTGCGCTCGGAGCACTACCCGCTGCGCGGCGCGCTGCGGTTCGGGGCCGTGGCGAGCGCGGACGTCGCCGTGCTGTGCGCGGTGGCGGACGTGACGCCGCGGCCGGGTGCGCTGTCCGTCGTGCTGGGTGCCGTCGCCTACCGCTTCAAATCCGACCTGAGCGTCGACAACCCGCTGGCGCCGTGCCCATGGGCCGAAGTGGACGACGCATTCCTGCGGCTGTCGAAATACACGATCGATACCACGAAGGCCGGATACGACGCGATCCAGCAGCGGATCGCGAAAGCACTCGGCGACCGGGTCGAGAAATACCTCTACCGCACACCGATCAAGTGAAACGAGGAAACCGATGATCACCAAGGAAGCCCCCTTCACGCTCTCGGACGACGCCGTCGCGTCCCTCCCCGGGCAGCGCGACCGCGCGGTGGACTACCTGGAAAACCTGCCGCTCGCCGACTTCGACGTCGAACACCAGCCCGGCCGGGGTGGCCTGTACCTGCCGACCGGCGACACCTTCGGCACCTCGAAGGTGACCCCGGCGAACGGCAACTCGGCCGCCCAGGACACGATCGTGGCACCCGACGCGATGGGTGACGCCAACTACACGGCTGTCATGCGCACGAAGCTGCTGGCGCAGATGGGCGCCCGCACCCAGTTCGACGTCAACCGCGAAACCGACAAGTACTACCAGAAGTACATGGAGATCCTCGGCTACTGCGGCTGGGTGCAGAACTACAGCAAGTGGCGGCAGTACTCGTCGTCCAGCTCCAGCCTCGAGATCAGCCGGGTGCTCATCGAGCTGCTGACGGGCCTGCTGGTCGGCCCGCAGCTGGAGCTGCTGGAGACGGCGCTGACGGTGCTGAAGACGGGCTACTCGTCGAACGAGCAGATCCGCCTGCTCGGCAAGGACAAGGCGGCGGACAAGGAGGTCAACTTCGACCTCGGCGTCGTCGGCGAGGACAGTCACGCCTGGCCGACGTTCAAGCCGGTGTTCTTCGCGATCTCCGCCGAGTCCGAGACCGTGAACATCCTGTTCGCCACCCTGAAGTCCAGCCAGACGTCGGTGTTCTACGCGACGTCCGACCAGACCCTCGACATGAGCCACTACGCGAAGGTCAAGGCGACGGTCGAAGCCAAGACGGAGGAGGCGGCGAAGAAGTACATCGAGAACCTGCCGATCGCCGACTGACCGGCACGCGCCGGCCCGACCACAGGATCCCGACCCGGTGAACCTTCGTGGTCACCGCGCTAGACGCGCGTGCGGGTCATCCCGGCCAGGCCGAGCAGCGGCAGCGCGCCGGCGAACACGACCACGGCCGGCCAGCCGCCGAGGTGGAACGCGATCGAGCCCGCCTGGGAGCCGATCGCGCCGCCGACGAAGAACGTGCCCAGGTACACGCTGTTGACGCGGGCGCGGGCGGCCGGGTCGAGCTGGTAGATCACGTGCTGGCCGGTCACCAGCGTCGTCTGGACCGCCATGTCGACGGCGATCGCGGCGATCGCCAGCAGGACGACGCTGTGCGCGCCGAAGCCGGCGAGCGCGAACGCCGCCGCGCAGAGCACGAAGGCGCCCGCGGTGAGCCGCCGGCCGTGGCCGTGGTCCGACCACCGCCCGGCCAGCGGTGCCACCGCGGCGCCCGCGGCACCGGCCAGCGCGAACAGGCCGACGCCCAGCTGGCTGTAGTTGAACGGCGGAGCGGTGAGCACGAAGGCGATGGTGGTCCAGAACGCGCTGAAGGCGCCGAACATCGCCGACTGGTACAGCGCGCGGTGGCGCAGCGCCGGGTGCTTGCGCCACATGGCCAGCGTCGAGCGGATCAGCTGCCCGTAGCGGACGTCGGTCTTGGGCGCCCGCCGCGGCAGGGCGAACCGCAGCACGGCGGCGAGCGCGGCCATCGCCGCCGCCGAGATGAGGAACACGACGCGCCAGCTCGTCACCTCGGCCAGCAGGCTCGCGACCACGCGGGAGAGCAGGATGCCGAACAGCAGCCCGCTCACGACCCGCCCGACGATCCGGCCGCGGATGTCGTCGGGGGAGAGGTCGGCGGCGAACGGGATGAGGATCTGCACGACGACCGACGTCGCCCCGACGAGCAGCGAAGCGATCAGCAGCACGGCGAACCCGGGCGCGACGCCGGTGACGACCAAACCCGCGGAAGCGACCGCGAGCAGAGTCGCGACGAGCCCGCGGTTCTCGAGCCGGTCCCCGAGCGGGACGAGCAGCAGCATCCCGGCGGCGTACCCGATCTGGGTGGCGGTGACGACCCCGCCGGCGGCGGCTTCGCCCACCCCGAACGTCCCGCGCAGCTCCGCGAGCAGCGGCTGGGCGTAGTAGAGGTTGGCGACCGTCAGTCCACAGGAGACGGCCAGCAGCAGGACGAGCCAGCCGGGTGGTGCGTGCTGCTTCGTGTCGGTCATCGCGCTCCCAGGAACCGGTTTGATCGGTTCCCGACGGTACCAGTCAAACCGGTTCCGACGTACTGTGAGCCGCATGACGGAACGCTTCCGCTCGGGTGCGGGCAGGCCGTGCCTCGACTTCGTCCGCACACTGCGCTACCGCGGCACGCCCACGGAGACGGAGGAACTCCCGGACGCGGCGGCGTGGGGCGCGTGGATCGACCAGCTGGGCCCGTTTTCCGCGCCGGTCCGCCCGGCCGGGGTGGCCGACGCGCGAGCGGCGCGCGAAGCGATCCACGAACTGCTCACCGGCTCGCTGCGCCCTTCGTCGCGGCAGCGGTTGAACCGGTTCGCGGCGCTGCCGGTACCGGCGCCTTCGCTGACGCCGTCGGGAGAACTGCGCTGGCAGGCCGAGGATCCCGCGGCCGCGATGCTGGCGCTGCTGACCCGCGACGCGCTTGAGCTGGCGACGTCCCGCGAGTTCGCGCGGGTCCGGCGCTGCGCGGGGCCGGCGTGCGGCGCGCTGTTCCTGGACACGTCGAGGCCGGGCACGCGCCGGTGGTGCTCGATGGAGATCTGCGGCAACCAGGCGAAGAAGTCGACTTATCGAGCCAAAGCGACGGCGCAGGGCTAGCGCCCCAATGTGGCCTTCGGTGCGTCTGACGCACCCAAGGCGGCCTTCGGTGCGTCAGACGCAACCAAGGCCGCCTTGGGGCGCTCGGGCCGGGGTCAGTTGAGCGCCGCGTCCAGCGTGATCGTCGTGCCCGCCAGTGCCTTCGACACCGGGCACGTCTTCTCCGCCGTCTCGGCGTACTCGGCGAACTGCTCCGCCGTGACGCCCTCGATGGACGCGCGCAGCGTGATCGCGATGCCGCTGATCTCGAAGCCGCCGCCTGCCGCCGGGCCGAGCGTCACCTCCGCGCTCACGTCGATCGAGTCCGCGGTGATCTTCTGGGCCTCGAGCACGCCGGACAGGTTCATCGCCAGGCACGACGAGTGGGCGGCCGCGATGAGCTCCTCGGGGCTCGTCTGGCCGTCCGGGTTGCCCGCTCGGGTCGGGAAGGACACGGAGAACGTGCCGGCGTTGGACGAGTCCAGGGTGACCTCGCCCTTCCCGTTCTGCAGTCCGCCGACCCAGTGGGTGGTCGCGTCACGGCTGGGCATCAGGGCCTCCAAGTGAGTAGGCGGCGGCCGACGCCGTCAGCCGCCTCAGGGTGTCGATGAGCTGCCGCCGCTCGCTGTCGTCGAGGCCCAGCGCGCAGCCGATCGCCGAGGGGACGCCCGCGGCGCGCGTGCGCGTCGAACGGCCTTCCTCGGTCAGGCTGACCACCACGGTGCGTTCGTCTTCGGGCAGGCGTGCCCGGGTGACGAGCCCGTTGGCCTCGAGTCGTTTGAGCAGCGGGGAAAGCGTGCCGTAGTCCAGGTGCAGCGCCTCGCCGATCTCCTTGACCGGCCGGGCGTCGGACTCCCACAGCACCAGCAGCACGAGGTACTGCGGGTACGTGAGACCCAGCTCGCCCAGCAGGGGACGGTAGGTGTCCGTCACCGCGCGCGACGCCGCGTAGAGCGCGAAGCAGGCTTGCTCATCCAAGAGGAACTCGTCCGGCACGTCCACAAACCTAGCCCACGATTACATCGTGCGCAAGGTATTCGGAACTGTCGGACCCCTCTGGCAGAGTGCCGATCATGACCGAACGACCGCGGCGCCCGGAAGTCCCGCTCACCGGCGGCGAGCGCGAGATCCTGACCGGCCTGCTCGACTACCACCGCGCCACCGTCGCGTGGAAGTCCGGCGGGCTCACCGAAGACCAGGCCCGCCGGGCGCACCTGCCGAGCGAGCTGACCACCGTCGCCGGGCTGATCGCCCACCTGACCCTGAACGAGTGGTTCTGGTTCGCCGTCGTCGTCGACGGCGAGGAGGACACCTGGGCGGAGCGGCTCGAGCTGGACCCGGACGCCGAGTTCCGGGTCCCGCCCGGGACCACTGTCGAAACGCTGCTCGCCGACTACGAAACGCAGTGCGCCCGTAGCCGGGAGATCATCGCGAAACACAGCTTCGACGACGAGGTGACGCACAAGCACGAGACCTTCAACGTCCGCTGGGTGCTCACGCACATGATCGAGGAGACCGCCCGGCACGTCGGCCACCTCGACGTCCTGCGCGAGCTGACCGACGGCCTCACCGGCGAGTGACCTTCTTCGGCGGCAACGGGAAGAAGCCGCTGGTGCGCTCGACGTAGTGCGCGTACGCCGGGCGCGTCTTCGCCATCCCCTTCTCCAGCATGGGTTTGCCCGTGCCGCGGGCGAGCGTGAACGTCATCGCCACGGGGGAGAGGATCGTCAGCGCGCCCGGCCACGTGGAGCAGGCCAGCAGGTAGAGGCCCCACCACACGCACGCGTCGCCGAAGTAGTTCGGGTGCCGCGTGTAGCGCCACAGGCCGGTGTCCAGCACGCGGCCGCGGTTGGCCGGGTCGGCCTTGAAGCGGCGCAGCTGGTCGTCGCCGACCGTCTCGAACCCGAAGCCGACCGCCCACACGACGATGCCCAGCCAGCCCAGCACGCTGATCCCGGTGCCGTCCACCGCGAACTGCACCGGAAGGGAGACGAAGTAGAGGACCACGGCCTGGAAGAGGTAGACGCGCACGAACATCTTGAGCGGCCCGTGGCCCATCCGCGCGTACCGCGGGTCCTCGGGCAGCTTGTGGTTGCGCAGGTGCAGGTGCACCGACAACCGCACACCCCAGACCACCGTCAGGAGCACCACCACGAGCCGCAGGTGCAGCGGCCCGTCGCCGAAGGGGAACGCGGCGACCGCGACGATCGCGAACCCGAGCCCCCAGAACGTGTCGATCGTGTCGTAGCGCTTGCGCGCCCGCGCGATCCCGAAGGTCAGCACCACCGCCACGAGCGTGACGGCGGCCGTGACGAGCAGCTGCGGCATCAGAGCCACTCCCGCGTCGCGGGCATCCCGGACCGGCCGTGCTCGTCGGGTCGCACCGCAAGGATCTGGTCCACGCCCATCCGGTTCTCCTCGAACGCCAGTGCCCCGCCCACCAGGTACAGCCGCCAGACCCGCGCGCCGGTCTCGCCGATCAGCGCGACGACGTCGGTCCAGTTCTTCTCCAGGGTGTCGGCCCAGGCGCGCACCGTCCAGACGTAGTGCTCGCGCATCGCGTGCACGTCCCGGACCTCGAGGCCGGCGGTCTCCAGGTGCTCGACCGTCCGCCCGACCGGGCGCATGGTCATGTCCGGGGCGATGTACCGCTCGATGAACGCGCCGCCGCCGGGGGCGACGTTCCCGCGCGACATCTGCTGGAGCAGCACCCGGCCGCCGGGCTTCACCATGCGGTGCAGCGTCGCCGCGTACGCCGGGTAGTTGACCTCGCCGACGTGCTCGCCCATCTCGATCGACGCCACCGCGTCGAACGGCGCGTCCGGCAGCTCGCGGTAGTCCTGCCGGCGCACCTCGACGCGGTCTTCGAGGTCGTGCTGGGCGAGCCGGGCGCGGACGTGCTGCAGCTGCTCGGCCGAGAGCGTGATGCCGACGGCGTGCACGCCGTGGTGCTTGGCCGCGTGGACCAGCAGCGAGCCCCAGCCGCAGCCGACGTCGAGCAGCCTCATGCCGGGCCGCAGCCCCAGCTTGCGGCAGATCATTTCCAGCTTGTCGTGCTGCGCCTGCTCGAGGCCGTAGCCCGGCTCGCCGGAGGTGAAGTACGCGCTCGAGTACGCCATCGACTCGTCCAGGAGCAGCTGGTAGAAGGCGTTGCTCAGGTCGTAGTGGTGCGCGATGGCGGACCTGTCTCGCAGCAGGCTGTGCAGCTTGCCGGTCAGGCGGGCTTCCTCGGCGGGCGGCTTCGGCGGCGGCCCGACGACGCCCAGCGAGGCCGCGAGCCGGATCGCTTCGGCCCAGTCGCGCGGCCCGAGCTTCACCCGGTTCAGCTCCCCGGCGCGGGTGAGGGCCCAGATCCGGCGGAAGCCGTCCGCCAGATCTCCTTCGACGTCGAGGTCACCGGTCACGTAGGCGCGGGCGAGCCCCAGCTCGCCGGGCGCGTAGAGCAGGCGGCGCAGGGCGCGGCGGTTGCGCAGGACCACCGTGGGCGCGTCCACGGGACCCGCCCGGGTCCCGTCCCAGGTCCGGAGGCCGACCGGGAGGTGCCCCCCGAGGAGCTTCCCGGCGAACGAGGCGAGGCGGTGCGCGGTGCTGTTCGGCATGTCGGGGATTCGCTCCGCCCCGCGCGGTGGATTGGTCCGGCCCCCGGCCAATCCGGTCCCGGCGCGGCGGCGAAGTACCGGTGTGGAGATCACGGGAGAACGCATCGCCGTCATCGGCAGCGGGGTGGCCGGGCTGACGGCGGCATACCTGCTGCAACGCAAGCACGAGGTCCTGCTCTTCGAGTCCGACGACCGGCTCGGCGGGCACGCGCACACCCACGACGTGCCCAGCGCCCACGGCGGCACCATCGGCGTGGACTCGGGGTTCATCGTCCACAACGAGCGCACCTACCCGACGCTGCTCAAGCTGTTCGCGGAGCTCGGCGTGCGCACGCGCGACACCGAGATGTCGATGAGCATCCGCTGCGACGGCTGCGGTCTCCAGTACGCCGGCGCGAAGGGGCTGGCCGGGCTGTTCGCCCAGCGCGGCAACCTCACCCGGCCCCGCTACCTGCGGATGCTCACCGAGGTGAAGCGGTTCCACCGGCACGCGAAGCGGCTGCTGACGGCCGAGGACGCGGGCGACGTCACCCTCGGCGCGTTCCTCGCCATCGGCGGCTACACGCGCTACTTCGTCGACCACTTCATGCTGCCGCTGGTGTCCACGGTCTGGTCGGCCGACCGCAGCGACACCCTCCGCTACCCCGCGCGGTACCTGTTCGAGTTCCTCCGCAACCACGGCATGCTCAGCGTCAAGAACTCGCCGTCCTGGCGGACCGTCGTCGGCGGCTCCCGCGAGTACGTCGAGCGCGCCGCCAAGCAGCTCACCGCGGTCCACCTGTCCACGCCGGTCCGCTCGGTGCTGCGGACCGCGAACGGCGTCGAGATCCGCGACGACGCCGACACGCCGCACCGGGTCGGCAAGGTCGTCGTCGCCACGCACGCCGACCAGGCGCTGGCCCTGCTGGCCACCCCGACCGCCGCCGAGCGCGAGGTGCTCGGCGCGTTCCGCTACTCCGCCAACGAAGCCTGGCTGCACACCGACACGAGCGTGCTGCCCACGCTGGCCGACGCGCGGGCCGGGTGGAACTACCGCGCGCCCGTCTGCGGCGCGCCGACCGGCGCCGTCCAGGTCAGCTACGACATGAACCGCCTGATGCGCCTCGACGAGCCGACCGGCTACGTCGTCACGCTGAACCCGGGCGACGGCCCCGAGAAGGACCACCTGGTCGCGCGGATGCGGTACGAGCACCCGGTCTACACGCCGGAATCCGTTGCGGCGCAACGCCGGCTGCCCGAGCTCAACGACGGCGTGTTCGCCTACGCCGGCGCCTACCACGGCTGGGGCTTCCACGAGGACGGCTGCTCCTCGGGTGCCCGCGCCGCCGAAAGCCTCGGAGTGGCCTGGTGACGAACGCGCTCTACGACGCCACGGTCGCGCACGTGCGGCGGATCGACCCGCCGCACGCCTTCGCGCACCGCGTGTACCTGTGGCTGGTGGACCTCGACGCGCCGCCGCGGCTGCCGTGGTGGCTGCGGCCGTTCGCCCGCTTCGACCACCGGGACCACTTCACCGCGGCCGACCCGCGCGGGATCCGGGAGAAGCTGGACGCCTGGCTCGCCGAACGCGGCGTCGACCTGCGCGGCGGGAAGGTCGTGATGCTCGCCGCCGCGCGCGTGCTCGGGTACGTGTTCAACCCGATCAGCGTCTACTGGTGCCACGACCCCGAAGGCCGCCTCGAGTGCGTCGTCGCGGAAGTGCACAACACCTACGGCGGCCGCCACGCCTACCTGCTGCGCCCCGACGAAGCCGGGCTCGCCCGCGCGGCCAAGGAGTTCTACGTCTCGCCGTTCCAGGAGATGGACGGCGAGTACCGGATGCGCCTGCCGCGCCCGGAAGCGCTGCTCGACCTCACCGTCGCGTTGCGCCGCGGGACCTCGACCCCGTTGGTCGCTACGCTGCGGGGAGTTCGCCGCCCGGTGAACCCGCGGTGGCTGGCCCGGCTCGTGCTGGCCCGGCCGCTGCTCCCGCAGCGGGTGTCCGCGCTGATCCGCCGCCACGGCATCGCGTTGTGGCTGCGCAAGGCCGCGGTCGTGCCGCGCACCCCGCAGACCGCCGGAGGACAGCTCCATGGATGAGCAGGCCCGCCAGCGTTCCCTGGCGCCCGTGCCCGAAGCCGCGCCGGCCGGTCCGACGGCGGAAGAGCTGATGGTGCGCGTCGCGAAAGGCGACGAACGCGCCTTCGAGCTGCTCTACGACCAGCTCGCCGGGCCGATCTTCGGGCTCGTCCGGCGGATCGTGCGCGACGCGGCCCAGTCCGAAGAGGTCGCCCAGGAGGTCCTCGTCGAGCTGTGGCGCACCGCGACGCGGTACGCGCCGGCCAAGGGGTCCGCGCTGAACTGGGCGATGACGCTGGCGCACCGCCGCGCGGTCGACCGCGTCCGCTCGGCGCGCGCCAGCACCGAGCGCGAGCAGAAGGCGACCTTCGAAGCCGCCCGCGGCCGTCCGTTCGACGAGGTCGCCGAGTCCGTCACCGCGCGGCTCGAACGCTCGCAGGTGCGCCGGTGCCTGTCCTTCCTGACCGACCTGCAGCGCGAGTCCGTGCTGCTCGCCTACTACCAGGGCTATACGTATCGCGAGGTGGCCGAAGTGCTGTCGACGCCGCAGGGAACCATCAAGACGCGGCTGCGGGACGGGCTGATCCGCCTGCGGGACTGCCTGGGGGTGACCGCTTGAGCACGCCCGAAATGCACACCCTGGCCGGCGCCTTCGCCCTCGACGCGGTCAACGACGTCGAGCGCGCGGAGTTCGCCCGCCACCTCGAGCAGTGCGAGTCGTGCGCGCAGGAGGTCGCCGAGCTGCGCGCGACCGCGGCCCGGCTCGGCGCGGCGATGGCCGAGGAGCCGCCGCCGGAGTTCAAGGACCGCGTCCTGGCGGCCATGCACGCCACCCGCCAGCTGCCGCCGCGGACCCGGCCCGGCTCGCCCGAGCGGTCCCGCCGTTCGGCGCGGGCCCCGCGCTGGGCGGTCGTCGTGGCGGCCGCGGCCGCCGTCGTCGGGCTCGCCGCGGGTGGGGTGTTCGGCGGGATCGCGCTGACCCAGCAGCAGGAGCTGCGGACCGCGCAGACGCAGCTCGACCAGGCGAAGGAGCGCTACGCCCCGGTGGCGGCGCTGCTCGCCGCGCCGGACGCGAAGACCGCGCACGGCCAGGCGCCCGCCGGCGGCGGCGTGACGGTCGTGCTGTCCAAGACGCTGAACCGCGTGATGGTGATGGACGCCGGGCTGCCGGCCCAACCCGGCGGGAAGGTCTACGAGGCCTGGCTGATCACCGGGACGGACGCGCCGCGCTCGGCCGGGGTGCTCGCGCCGCCGGCCGACGGGGGACTGGTCGTCGCGGACGGCGTCGGGAGCGCCGACCACCTGGCGGTGAGCCTCGAGCAGGCCGGGGGATCGCCCAGCGGGACGCCCACCGAGGTGCTCATGAGCATGCCCGTACCGGCTTGAGCCGGGCGCCATAGCAGACCGGACGCCGGCGGTGCTCGCGGCTCCTCGCTCTTGCGCGCTCGAACGTGTTGTGGCAAAACACCTTTGCGACACACGGCGTGCCTACTGGATTAGAGCCTGCCTGGTGCCTACCGTCCTGCCTAACGTCGGCAGTTGACATAACTCTCGATCTGCGGTTGAGGTTGAGAGTCGATCACCCGCCGGCGGGCTGTACGGGCACAACGATCAGGAAGGCGGACTTCGATGACGCCCCCGCACAACTACCTTGCGGTGATCAAGGTGGTCGGCATCGGCGGTGGCGGCGTGAACGCCGTGAACCGCATGATCGAGGTCGGCCTCAAGGGTGTCGAGTTCATCGCGGTGAACACCGACGCACAGGCACTGCTCATGTCCGACGCCGACGTCAAGCTGGACATCGGCCGCGAACTCACCCGGGGCCTCGGCGCGGGCGCCGCCCCCGAGGTCGGCCAGAAGGCCGCCGAAGACCACCGCGAAGAGATCGAAGAGGTCATCAAGGGCGCCGACATGGTGTTCGTGACCGCGGGCGAGGGCGGTGGCACCGGCACCGGCGGCGCCCCGGTCGTGGCGCAGATCGCCCGCAAGCTGGGCGCGCTGACCATCGGCGTCGTGACCCGCCCGTTCACCTTCGAGGGCAAGCGCCGCGGCAAGCAGGCCGAGGACGGCATCCAGGCGCTGCGCAACGAGTGCGACACGCTGATCGTGATCCCGAACGACCGGCTGCTGCAGCTCGGCGACATCGGCGTCTCGCTGATGGACGCGTTCCGCTCCGCGGACGAGGTGCTGCTGTCCGGTGTCCAGGGCATCACCGACCTGATCACCACCCCGGGCCTGATCAACCTCGACTTCGCCGACGTCAAGAGCGTCATGTCCGGCGCCGGGTCCGCGCTGATGGGCATCGGGTCGGCCAGAGGAGAGGGCCGGGCGATCCAGGCGGCGGAGAAGGCGATCAACTCGCCGCTGCTGGAGGCGTCGATGGACGGCGCCCACGGCGCGCTGCTGTCCATCGCCGGCGGCTCCGACCTGGGCCTGTTCGAGATCAACGAGGCCGCGTCGCTGGTGCAGGAGTCCGCGCACCCGGACGCCAACATCATCTTCGGCACGATCATCGACGACTCCCTCGGCGACGAGGTCCGCGTCACGGTGATCGCGGCCGGGTTCGACGCCGGCGCGCCGACCCACAAGAAGCTCGACCCGTCGACCTTCGGCTCCGGCTCGCGCCCGGCGTCGACGACCGCGTCGGCTTCGGCCGGCCAGGTCTCGAACCCGCCGACCCCGCCGTCGGGCGCCACGCCGGTGCCCTCCACGGGCGGCTCCGGCTACCCGGTCGCGCCGCCGCGCACGCACTCGCCGATGCCGCCGGCGACCGGCGGACAGCCGTCCGGCGGCGGTCTCCCGCAGCCCGGCGGCGGCTCGCGCGGCTACTCGCCGATCGGCTCCAACCCGGCCCAGGGCAGCCTGCCTGGGCGCGCGATGCCGGTGCACGACGACCCGTCGGACGACGAGGTCGACGTCCCGCCGTTCATGCGCCGCTAGACACAGGTGGTCCGTGAAGGCCTCCTTACCGGCCTTAAGAGCCGGTAAGGAGGCCTTCACGGCGTTTGGGAGGATGAAGGCATGCGGGTTCGGCGAGTGGTGACCACCAGGGCGGGCGGCGCGTCGCGGCCGCCGTACGACACCTTCAACCTGGGGGACCACGTCGGCGACGACGAGGGCAACGTCTACGCCAACCGCAAGCGCCTGGCGGCCGAGCTGGGCCTGGCCGAGGACAAGCTGGCCTGGATGGAGCAGGTCCACGGCCGCACCGCGACCATCGTGGACGGTTCCGAGACCCGGGCCGCCGAGGCGACCGACGCGCTGGTGACCGCGACCCCGGGGGTCGCGCTCGTGGTGCTGGTCGCCGACTGCGTGCCGATCCTGCTGGCCGACGCCGAGGCCGGGGTGGTCTCCGCGGTGCACGCGGGCCGCGTCGGCACGCGCGTCGGCGTCGTCCCGGCCGCGCTGGCCGCGATGCGGGAGGCGGGCGCCGAGCCGCACCGGATCGAAGCTCTGCTCGGCCCCGCGATCTGCGGCGACTGCTACGAGGTCCCCGCCGAAATGGCCGCCGACGTCGAGAAGCACGTCCCCGGCAGCGCGTGCAAGACCCGCAAGGGCACGCCCGGCCTCGACCTGCGCGCCGGCCTCTGGCGCCAGCTCGCCGACCTCGGCGTCGGCAAGATCGGCGTCGACCCGCGCTGCACGAACGAGGACAAGACGCTGTTCAGCTACCGCCGCGACGGCACGACCGGGCGGATCGCGGGCATCACCTGGGTCGAGGCATGACCGACCGCAAGGCCGAGCTGGCCGCGAACCTGGCCGAGGTCGAGGACCGGATCGCCGCCGCGTGCCGCGCCGCCGGGCGCGCCCGCGACGACGTCAAGCTGATCGCCATCACGAAGACCTTCCCCGCGTCCGACGTCGCCCTGCTCGCCGAGCTCGGCGTCACCGACGTCGGCGAGAACCGCGACCAGGAGGCGGGCCCGAAGGCCGCCGAAGTCCCCGGGCTGCGCTGGCACATGGTCGGCAGGCTCCAGCGGAACAAGGCACGCTCCGTGGCCGGCTGGGCCGACGAGGTGCAGTCCCTCGACTCGGCCCGGCTCGCCGACGCGCTGGCGAAGGCGGTGCGTGCGGTTCGCGACGCCCAGATACGTGACGAACCCCTCGACGTGCTGATCCAGGCGAGCCTCGACGACGACCCGTCGCGCGGCGGCTGCCCCCTCGGCGAGCTGGGCGCGCTCGCCGAGCATGTCACCCACATGGATGAGCTGCGGCTTCGCGGGCTGATGGCCGTCGCCCCGCTCGGCGCCGACCCGGCCGCCGCCTTCGAACGCCTCGCTCGCGCGGGGGAGGCGCTCCGCAAAGATCACCCGAATGCCGCAACCGTGTCCGCTGGGATGAGCCATGATCTCGAGCAGGCGATCACGCACGGCTCCACCTGTGTGCGTGTCGGAACCGCGTTGCTCGGTGGACGCGGTTTAGCCTCGCCGTAGGGAGCCCGCACGGCCGTCACGTTTAGTGGTCGTCCGCGCGGGGCACTGACGGCGTGGAGAATCGTTGGTGCGGGAGCGGCTAGGGCTAGGGAGAGGCATGAGCGCGCTGCAGAAGCTGAAGGCCTACTTCGGGATGGTGCCCGCTGACGACGACGGTTACGACGTCGAGGACGACTACCGGCGCGGTTACGACGACGAGTACGACTCCTACGAGGAGCCTGCTCCGCGGTCGTCGCGTTCACGGTACCGCGACGTCGACGACACGTACGACGAGCCCGTCAGCCGCAGTCGGTCACGCTCCGTGGCCACCGCGGAGCCGGCCGTCCACGGCGCGCTCGCGATGGACCGGCAGCCGGAACCCGTGGCGCGGCTGCGGCCGGTCACGGAGCCGGTCGTGCGGCAGCCGGTGCGTGACCCGTTGAGCCGGATCACCACGCTGCACCCGACCAGCTACGCGGAGGCGCGGGCGATCGGGGAGCACTACCGCGAGGGCATCCCGGTGATCATGAACCTCACCGAGATGGAGAACGCGGACGCCAAGCGGCTCGTGGACTTCGCCGCCGGGCTGGCGTTCGCGCTGCGCGGGTCGATGGACAAGGTCACCAACAAGGTGTTCCTTCTCTCACCGCCCGATGTGGACGTGACCGCCGAAGACCGTCGGCGGATCGCCGAAGGGGGATTGTTTTTGCGGGGCTGAAGTCGCGTGGACCGCTGAGCGCAAGCAGACGTGATTTTGTCGACTCGATGCGGCGTCGACCCCCCTTGACTGCGTCTTATGCCCGGACGCCTGGTTAGAGTAGGTACGTGGAAGCTGTGTGGCTGGTCGTCTGGTACGTGCTGTTCGCCTTCTGGCTGCTGCTGACGGCGCGGATCGTGGTCGAACTCGTCCGGACGTTCGCGCGTGAGTGGCATCCCGCCGGTGGGGTTGCGGTGACGCTCGAGACCATCTACACAGTGACGGACCCGCCGGTCCGGTTGTTCAGGAGGATCATTCCGATGGTCCGGATCGGCGGCGTCGGACTGGACTTGTCGATTATGGTGCTGCTGTTGGTTGTGTTCTTCGCGATGCAACTGGCGACTCCAAGTTGATCGGGGAGACTTGGGTGGACCCTGCAGGCCATGGAGTGCGTGAGGTGATCTGATGTCGTTGACCCCCGCTGACGTGCATAACGTTGCGTTCAGCAAGCCGCCCATCGGCAAGAGGGGCTACAACGAGGACGAGGTGGACGCGTTCCTCGACCTGGTGGAGACCGAGCTGGCCCGCTTGATCGAGGACAACAACGAGCTGCGCCAGCAGATGGAGCAGCTCGACGCCGAGCTCGAGTCGGCTCGGAGCGAGCTCGACAGCGCCAAGTCGGCGCCCCCGATGCGTGAAGAGCCCTCGCGGCGGCTCGCCCCGGTGCCGCCGCCGCAGTCCGCCATGGAGCAGACCCAGGCGCACTCGATGGTCGGCGACAGCACGGAGCCGAACGTGCAGGCCGCCAAGGTCCTGGGCCTGGCCCAGGAAATGGCCGACCGGCTGACCGCCGAGGCGAAGACCGAGTCCGACGGGATGCTGGCCGAGGCCCGCACCAAGTCCGAGCAGCTGCTCTCGGACGCACGGGCGAAGTCCGACTCGATGGTCAACGAGGCCCGCACCCGCGTCGACACGATGCTGAACGACGCGCGGACCCGGGCGGAGACCCTGGAGCGCCAGGCGCGCGACAAGGCGACGACGCTCGAGCGCGAGTCGCAGCGCAAGTACACCGAGACGATGAACAGCCTCAACTCCGAGAAGAGCGGGCTGGGCAAGAAGATCGAAGAGCTGCGCACGATCGAGCGGGAGTACCGCACGAGGCTGCGCGGGTTCCTCGAGTCCCAGCTGCGCGAGCTCGACGACCGCGGTTCCGCCGCGCCCGCGTCGGCCTCGTCCGGCTCGAGCCAGTCGTCCGGCTCCTCCAGCGGTGGCCAGGGCTACTCCTTCGGCCCACGCGCCGAAGCCGGCTGAGTTTCGTCCGTGCCCGCCCCGCCGGTGTGAGCCGGCGGGGCAGGCCACGGTTCGGAGTCGATCCGGTACGGCACGTGGGTGGGTCGCGGTCCGATCTTGCCCGGTTCGTGTTGTAATGCAGCGTGCTTTACATAGTGCTGGTCCTGGTACTGGCGGCTCTGGGGTTGCTCGTCACCGCGCTGATCACCGCATCGTCGTTGTGGGCGTGGGTTTCCATCGGCCTGTCGGTACTGGCGGGCCTGCTCCTGGTGGCCGACTGGCTGCGCCGCCGTCGCCGCACCTCGGCGGCTCCAGCGGCCGCTCCCGAGGCCGAGCCGGCTCCGGAGGCGGAGCCTGCTCCGGAGACCGAGGAAGCGGAGCAGACCACGCTCATCCCGAAGGCCGGTGAGCTGGGCGACCCGGCCGACACGCCGGAGCCGGTCGCGGAAGAGCCGGCCGAGCCCGGCGAGGAAGAAACCCCGGCTGACGACATCGCCGTCTTGGCGGACCTCGACGACGAGGTCGTGGTCGTGGACGAGCACCCGCGCTACCACCTGAGGGCCTGCCCGTGGCTGGGCGCCCGCGAACTCATCCCGATCGGCATCGGCGAGGCCCGCCAGCTCGGCTTCACCCCCTGCGCCCGCTGCACCCCGGACGCGACCTTGGTGGCCGCGCACCGCTGACGCCCTTTGGAGAGGCCGCGGCCCGACAGCGGCCGCTCCCTCGCTCGGCCGCCGCGGGCAGCCGCTCGGCTGCGGTCGGCCTACGCTCGCCGCGAGCTTGTTCGGCCGCACCGCGCGGAATCGGCCGCGCCCGCTGCGGGCTTGCTCGCCGCACCGCCCAGCGATCGGCAGCGTCGGTTGTGCCCACCCCTCGGCGTCGTAGCGCGGCCACCGCTCAGGCCGCCAGGCCCGCCAACCCCAAGTGCGTCTCCAACGCCCGCGCCCCCGCCGGCGTGAGCCGCAGCGCGCGGTGGGCGTCCGCGCGCCGCCGGACCCAGCCCGCGTCCCGGAACCGCGTCGCCACCGCAGCACCCAACGCCCCCGCCAGGTGGTGGCGTTGCTCGCTCCAGTCCAGGCAGAACTTCAGCAACGGCCGCCGTCCGGACGACGCCGCCGTCAGGTCGACGCCCAGCGCGTCGAACACCGGCTCCGCGGCCGGGCCCAGCGTGTACGGGTGCTCGCGCAGCGGGGCCGAAATCCGGTCGCCCGCCCGGCGTCGCGTGTCCGGGGCGCCGGCCAGCGCGCCCCGCGCCAGCAGCGCGGCCGTGACCGCGACCCCGAGGCGGCCGGCCAGGTGGTCGTAGCACGTGCGGGCCGTGCGCAGCGCCTCCGCGCGCGTGCCTTCGCGCAACGACGTCACCGGCTGGGACGGCGAGAACCGCGCGAGCGTCTCCAGCAGCTCGGCGGGATCCGGCCCGGCCAGCCGGTAGAACCGGTGCCGCCCCGACTTCTCCGCGACGACCAGGCCCGCTGCCCGCAGCTTCGCCAGGTGCGCGCTGACGCCCTGCGCGGACAGCCGGGCCTCGGCGGCCAGCACGGACGCCGCCAGCGCCCGGCCGTCGCCGAGGGCGAGCAGCACCCGGACCCGCGCCGGGTCCGCGAACAACGCGGCGGTGCGGGCGATGTCGGCGTCCCCTTCCACACCTCCAGGATGCCCCCGGGACAGTTCCACCGCGACGGAAGCGTCCGCGCGGTGCACTGGGGGCATGCTGCTGTTCACCATGTGCGCCGGGATGTTCCTGGTGCAGCTGGACGTCACGGTCGTCAACGTCGCCCTGCCCACGCTGGGCACGGACCTGCACGCGGATCTCGCGGCGCAGCAGTGGGTGGTCGACGGCTACACCGTCGTCCTGGCCGCGTTCCTGCTCACCGGCGGTGCCCTCGGCGACGTCTTCGGCCACCGCCGCGTCGTCCTCACCGGCTTCGGGCTCTTCGGCGCGGCCTCGGCCGCGTGCGGGCTCGCGGCCACCGCGCCGGTCCTCGTCGCCGCCCGCGCCGGGCAGGGCCTGGGCGCGGCGTTGCTGCTGCCCGGCACGCTCGCCGTGATCACGAACGCCTACCCGGGACGCGCCGAGCGGGCCCGTGCCCTCGGTGTCTGGGCCGGGGTGTCCGCGCTCGCGCTGGCGGCGGGCCCGGTGCTGGGCGGCGCGGTCGTGACGGCGGCGGGCTGGCGCCCGGTGTTCTGGCTCAACGTCCCCCTCGTGCTGGCGGCGGCCTTCGCGACCTGGCGGCTCGTCCCCCGCGGCACGCGCGCGCCCGGACGGCGGGTCGACGTCGCCGGGGTCGTCACCGCCGCGCCCGCCCTCGGCGCCGGGGTGTACGCGGTCATCGGCGGGAGC
Organism: Amycolatopsis eburnea; assembly: GCF_003937945.1. Lineage (GTDB taxonomy): Bacteria > Actinomycetota > Actinomycetes > Mycobacteriales > Pseudonocardiaceae > Amycolatopsis > Amycolatopsis eburnea. Next base: position 764 of record NZ_RSEC01000046.1, on the reverse strand, counting down.
GTCGTGGCCGCGGGGGTGGCGGTCGTCGCGCTGGCCGTGTTCGTGGCCGTGGAACGCCGGGCACCGGACCCGATGCTGCCCCTGGACGTCGTCGGGCGGACGCTGAGCGCCAACTTCGTTTCGGCGGCGATGAACTTCGCCGGGATCGGCGCGATCCTGCTGCTGACGCTGTACCTGCAGGGCGTGCGGCACGCGTCCCCGCTGGCGGCCGGGCTCGAAGTCCTGCCGCTGTTCGGCCCGCTGTCGGTGCTGGCCCCGGTCGCGGGCCGGCTGACCGGCCGGTTCGGCCCGCGGCCGCTCATGGTCGCCGGGCTCGCGCTGGGTGTGCTCGGGATGCTGAACCTGGTGCTGCTGAAGGAAAACAGCGGCTACGCGGCCCTCCTGCCGACGCTGCTGGGGCTCGGCGTGGGCATGGGCCTGCTGACGACGGCGGTGGTGACGGCCGCGGTCTCCGGCCTGCCGTCCGAGCGGGCGGGCGTGGCCAGCGGGGTCAACAACACCGCCCGGCAGGCGGGCGGTGCGCTCGGGGTGGCGGTCCTCGGCGCGGTGGCGGGCGCGCCGGGCCCGGGCTTCGTCCCGGGACTGCACGCGGCGGCCGCGATCGCGGCCGCACTCTGGCTGACGGCGATCGGCGTCACGCTCGCGCGGGTCCGGACCCCATGCCGTTAAGGGGCTCTTTGTACCGATGTGTGGGTGGTTGAGCGTGGCGTGGGGGCGCACGCCGTTGTCCGGCTTAGTTTCTGGCTTGTCGAGAGTCAGGAACG
>NZ_RSEC01000045.1 GCF_003937945.1 Amycolatopsis eburnea | reverse complement strand
TAGCCTGGCCCAGGAACCCTTGGTCATCCGGCGGCAGAGTTTCTCACTCTGCATTCGCTACTCATGCCTGCATTCTCACTCCCACACCCTCCACGACTGGCTTCCGCCGCCGCTTCCCTGGATGCAGGACGCTCCCCTACCCATCCATACCACTAGACAAGGACTTCAAGAGTCCAAGCCGATGTATTGCATGAATGACACAGCTTCGGCGGTGTGCTTAAGCCCCGCTACATTGTCGGCGCAGGACCACTTGACCAGTGAGCTATTAC
>NZ_RSEC01000044.1 GCF_003937945.1 Amycolatopsis eburnea | reverse complement strand
ACACGCTTACACCAGGACAACCATCGCCTGGCGGAGCTACCTTCCTGCGTCACCCCATCGCTTGACTACTACGAAATCAGGTCCCACGCTCCACGTGAAGTTCCATCCGAAGACTTCCCTCCAAGCTTTGGGTGGTTAGTATCAAACGCCTCGTCATGGGCGCACATGCTCGGGTACGGGAATATCAACCCGTTGTCCATCGACTACGCCTGTCGGCC
>NZ_RSEC01000043.1 GCF_003937945.1 Amycolatopsis eburnea | reverse complement strand
CCACCCTTGAAAGAGTGCGTAATAGCTCACTGGTCAAGTGGTCCTGCGCCGACAATGTAGCGGGGCTTAAGCACACCGCCGAAGCTGTGTCATTGACACAATAGATCCATGCGAACCCTTGAGGTTTGTGTGTAGTCGTGTTGATGGGTAGGGGAGCGTCCTGCATCCAGGGAAGCGGCGGCGGAAGCCAGTCGTGGAGGGTGTGGGAGTGAGAATGCAGGCATGAGTAGCGAATGCAGAGTGAGAAACTCTGCCGCCGGATGACCAAGGGTTCCTGGGCCAGGCTAATCCGCCCAGGGTAAGTCGGGACCTAAGGCGAGGCCGACAGGCGTAGTCGATGGACAACGGGTTGATATTCCCGTACCCGAGCATGTGCGCCCATGACGAGGCGTTTGATACTAACCACCCAAAGCCATCGTCCAATGTCTTCGGACGGAGGATGGTGTGTGGAGCGTGGGACCTGATTTCGTAGTAGTCAAGCGATGGGGTGACGCAGGAAGGTAGCTCCGCCAGGCGATGGTTGTCCTGGTGTAAGCGTGT
>NZ_RSEC01000042.1 GCF_003937945.1 Amycolatopsis eburnea | reverse complement strand
GCTTTGGGTGGTTAGTATCAAACGCCTCGTCATGGGCGCACATGCTCGGGTACGGGAATATCAACCCGTTGTCCATCGACTACGCCTGTCGGCCTCGCCTTAGGTCCCGACTTACCCTGGGCGGATTAGCCTGGCCCAGGAACCCTTGGTCATCCGGCGGCAGAGTTTCTCACTCTGCATTCGCTACTCATGCCTGCATTCTCACTCCCACACCCTCCAC
>NZ_RSEC01000041.1 GCF_003937945.1 Amycolatopsis eburnea | reverse complement strand
GAGCGTGGGACCTGATTTCGTAGTAGTCAAGCGATGGGGTGACGCAGGAAGGTAGCTCCGCCAGGCGATGGTTGTCCTGGTGTAAGCGTGTAGGCCGAGTGGTAGGCAAATCCGCCACTCACATGGGCTGAGACGTGATGCGTAGCCGTTTGAGGCGAAGTAGAGTGATCCTATGCTGCCGAGAAAAGCCTCTAGTGAGTGCATGCACGGCCCGTACCCCA
>NZ_RSEC01000040.1 GCF_003937945.1 Amycolatopsis eburnea | reverse complement strand
GCGCGGCAGGACGGAAAGACCCCGGGACCTTTACTATAGTTTGGTATTGGTTTTCGGTTCGGCTTGTGTAGGATAGGTGGGAGACTGTGAAGCGGTGACGCTAGTTACTGTGGAGTCGTTGTTGAAATACCACTCTGGTCGAATTGGGAATCTGAACCTCGGGCCATGATCTGGTTCAGGGACAGTGCCTGATGGGTAGTTT
>NZ_RSEC01000039.1 GCF_003937945.1 Amycolatopsis eburnea | reverse complement strand
AGACCCAAGGGTCAGTCGTTCATAGGGTCAGACCCTGGCGGGAGGTGCTCACCCCCATCCTCTCTGTCGTTCATGTCGTCTGGCGAGGTGAACGGGCTCCGGCAAGTCGCGGCGGTTTGCCCGGCGGCGGCTTCGCCGACGTCTTGAATGAGTCATTCAGGTCTTCGGAGGTCCTGAATGACTCATTCAAGACACCGCAGGGCCGCCCGGCGCCGCTCGCCGCGGTCGGCACCGGTCGGTTCAGACCGAGCGGCCGGCCCTCGGCAACTTTGCCGGAGCGGCCGAGGTGTGAGCGGGAGCGGGCAGGCGGGACGGCTCGAGGGAGGGGGGAGTCGCGATCTCGAGCCGCCCCGCTGAAGTTCCCGCCGATCAGGACCCGGTGACGAGGGGGGTGCCAACGGGGCCGGGCGGGCCGCGGCTCGGCAGGGGGGAGACGAGCCGCGGTCAAAGCCCGAATCCGGCCGGGGAGTGCGTGGAATCCGGCCGCTCGGGACGTAGTCAACCTGTCAGATCTCGACGTGTAATCACAAGACTACTCACTAGTCCGTTCGAGTGAATTTACCGGTGAGCGATAACGGTGTGCAGTTTGTGGCCCGGAATTTGCGCGTTGTTGGCGGTCGGACTTGTCGAAGGGTGAGGTGTTACTCCCAAGTAACACACTCTCGGTAGGTCGAGGTCACTGGTGGAATCACGGACCGGTTCTGGCAGGCTGACGGTATGGCTGAACTCGGGACGTTGGTGCTGCTCCGCCACGGGCAGAGCACGTGGAACGCGGAAAACCTGTTCACCGGCTGGGTGGACGTGCCGCTGTCGGAGCAGGGTGAAGGCGAAGCCCGCCAGGGCGGCCGGCTGCTGGCCGAGGCCGGCCTGCTGCCGGACGTGGTGCACACCTCGCTGCTGCGCCGCGCGATCGCCACCGCGAACATCGCGCTGGACGCCGCCGACCGGCACTGGATCCCGGTGAAGCGCGACTGGCGGCTCAACGAGCGCCACTACGGCGCGCTGCAGGGCAAGGACAAGAAGCAGACCCTCGCGGAGTTCGGCGAGGAGCAGTTCATGCTCTGGCGCCGCTCCTACGACACCCCGCCGCCCGCGATCGACCCGAAGGACGAGTGGAGCCAGGCCGGCGACGCCCGGTACGCGGACCTCGGCGACGACGCGCCGCTGACCGAGTGCCTCAAGGACGTCGTCGAGCGGCTGCTGCCGTACTGGGAGTCCGCGATCGTGCCGGACCTGCGCGCGGGCAAGACCGTGCTGGTCGCCGCGCACGGCAACTCGCTGCGCGCGCTCGTCAAGCACCTCGACGGGATCTCCGACGCCGACATCGCCGGCCTGAACATCCCGACCGGCATCCCGCTGCGCTACGACCTGGGCGACGACCTCAAGCCGCTGAAGCCGGGCGGCGAGTACCTCGACCCCGAGGCCGCCAAGGAAGCCGCCGCCGCGGTCGCCAACCAGGGCCGCTGACGCCCAAAGCCGTGAAGGCCTCCTTACCGGTCGAAAACGCCGGTAAGGAGGCCTTCACGGCTTTTCAGGCGGTGGTGATCGGGCGGACGGCCGTGGTCTTCCAGGTGGGGCCTTCGCGGACCAGGTCCAGTTCGGTGGTGAACGGGCGGTCGGTGGTGCCGGTCGCCGCGGTCACCTTGAGCGTGGTGAAGAACACCACCGTCGCGCGGCCGCCGGTCAGCGAGACCACGCCGGCCATCGGGTCCGGGCCGAGCGCCACCTTCGTGCCGCTTCGCCGGATCGCGTCGACGTAGGTCGCCTTCTTCGCGCGGTAGTCGCTCAGCAACGGCTCGGCCGCGACCGCCTCGGCCCGTGCGTACGAGCCCTCCGGGTCGCCGCTGTCGGTCGTGAACAGCGCGCCCGCGGCCGTGCGCGCGCCGGCCAGTGCCGCATCGCGCAGGCCGGGCAGGCTGCCGTCGTCCGGGTGCGCGGCCGGGGACGGTTGCGCCGGGTTGACGGCGATGTCCGAGAGCCGCCAGCGCCCGCCCTCCTCGAGCGCGGTGAACGCCACCGTCGCCAGGCCCTTCGTGGTGCCGTTGACCTGCTCCAGCACCGCCAGTTCGCGGACCTTCCCGCCGGTCAGCTCCACCGCCGCCGCCCGCGCGACCGTCGTGCTCAGCCGCACCGGTTGCGGGTTCTTCCTGATCTGCTCGAACAACGCCGTGAGCTGGGCCTTCGCCGCCCCCGTGACGTTCGCGGCGACGGCCTGGTCGAACGCCGCCGGGTTCGCCGAGTCGTAGCTGAACACCGCCTCGGCCGCGGTTTTCACGGCGGCGAGTGCGGCCGCCGTCCCGGGCGCGTTGACCACCGCGAGGTTGCCCGTCAACGGCGTCGCCGTGCCGGAGACCGCCGACGAGCACGCCGACGTCGTCAGGACGAGCGCCAGCAGCACCCGCTTCACAGGAGTCCGGCTTCGCGCGCCCGCGCCCCGGCCTGGAACCGCGAAGACGCGCCCAGCAGCTCCATCAGCTCCGCCACCCGGCGCCGGTAGGTCCGCAGGCCGACGCCCAGCGCGCGGGCCGCCGTCTCGTCCTTGCAGCCGGACGCGAGCTGCTCCAGGATTTCGCGCGCGCCCAGCTCGCTGAACCGGGCCTGGTACGACTCGAGGTCGGTGCCGCCCGCCCAGGCCGCCTCGAACAGCGACTGGATGCCCTGGACCAGTTCCGGGCTGCTGACCACGGTGTAGCTGCGGACCCCCGCGACGTGGTCGCCCGCCACGATCGCGATCCGGCGGTCCAGCAGGATCGTCTCGTTGATCTCGCGCTCGGTGATCCGGATGCGCGCGCCGTGCGTGGCCATGAACCGCAGGTGCTCGGCCAGCGCCGGGTCGAAGAGCACGCCGGGCAGGTACATCTTGCGCACGGACGTCGTGCGCACGGCCTGCTCGCGCTCGGGTGCCGTCGGGTGCGCCACGGACCAGGTGTGCAGGTCGCGGGCCGCGCACGAGACCTCGGTCGCCGTCGCGAACAGGTGGGCCGTCCGCTCGAACAGCTCGGCTTCGCCGCGCACCACGACCACGTCACTGACTCTCTCCACGTATTCCAGTCTGGCAGCTAAATGCCAAACCCGGCGGCTTCCGGGCCAGGTCGGAAGGCTGGAGCCATGACCACGAACACCACCACCCTCCCCGCCGCCGCGGCGGGCACCTGGCAGCTCGGCTCCTTCGAAGTCAACCGGCTCGGTTTCGGCGCGATGCGCCTGATGTCCACTTCGGACGGCGGCATCCGCGCCCGCGAGACCTCGATCGCCGTGCTGCGCCGCGCCGTCGAACTCGGCGTCAACCACATCGACACCGCCGTCTTCTACTTCGCGGGCCCGCGTTCGGCGAACGAGCTGATCAACCGCGCCCTCGCGCCGTACGACGGCCTGACGATCACCACCAAGGTCGGACCCGGCCGCGACTTCACCGGCGAGTTCTACACCGCGCGGCCGGACCAGCTGCGGGCCCAGGTCGAGGAGAACCTGCGCGAGCTGGGCCTCGACCACCTCGACGTCGCCAACTACCGGATCGGCCAGGCCCTCGACCGCGGCGAGGGCTCGCTCGCCGACGGCTTCGGCGCGCTCGCCGAGCTGCGCGAGGAAGGACTCATCCGCGAGCTGGGCATCTCCAACGTCGGCCCGGAGCACCTCACCGAGGCCCTCGAGATCGCGCCGGTCGTCTGCGTGCAGAACCAGTACGGCCTCACCGCCCGCCGGGAGGACGACGAGATCGTCCGGATGTGCGCCGAGCGCGGGATCGCGTTCGTGCCGTTCTTCGCCGTCGCCAGCGGGCAGGGCGAGGACCGGCGCGTCGCCGAGGTCGCCCGGCGCCACGGCGCCACCCCGGCGCAGGTGCGGCTCGCGTGGACCCTGCACCAGGGCCCGCACGTGCTCGCCATCCCCGGCACCGGCGACGTCGCGCACCTCGAGCAGAACGTCGCGGCGGCCGCGCTGGAGCTCACCGAGGACGATCTGAAGACGCTGGACGCGGACGGGTGAATTCACCCGGTATGTCTCGCGACGGAATCGATCGGGTGAACGCCGCCTGAAGCCCCGGCGAACATGTGCTCCGCAGGTGTCGCGGTGCTCACGACAAGGCGGACAACGCTAGGCCGAAGGGCCACTTCTCAGCTTACGATCGGCCCGTGACCACGCCTGTTTCACTCGCACTGGCCATCGGCGCACTGGTGGCCGGTGCGGTGGTCGGCTACTTCCTGGCGCGGGCACGCACCCGCCGCGAGGAAGCCCGGCCGCCGGGCCCGACCGTCGCGGAGCTCCTCGAACGGCTGGTCCGCTCGTCGGCCAACGGCATCGTCGTGCTCAACCGGTTCGGCGACATGGTGCTGCACAACCCGCGCGCGTACGAGCTGGGTCTCGTCAAGGTCAACCAGGCCGACGCGCGGGCCCGCGCGGCCGCCGAGCAGGTCGTCGAGACCGACGAGCCGATGGAGATCGACCTTTCGCCGCTGGAGGCGCGCGGCCGCCAGCCGGAGGCGGTGCTCGGCCAGGTCCGGCCGCTCGGCGACGGGTTCACCGTCGTCGAGGCCGTCGACCACTCCGAGGCCATCCGGCTGGAGGCCGTGCGCCGCGACTTCGTCGCCAACGTCAGCCACGAGCTCAAGACCCCGGTCGGCGCGATCGCGCTGCTCACCGAGGCCGTGCTCGACGCCGCCGAGGACGTCGAAGAGGTCCGCCGCTTCGGCGGCAAGATCCTGCGCGAGTCCACCCGGCTGGGCCAGCTCGTCACCGAGCTGATCGCGCTGTCGCGGCTGCAGGGCGCCGAACGGCTGCCCGACCTCAACGTCGTCGAGGTCGACGCGGTCGTCCGCGAGGCGCTCGGCCGCACCACGCTCTCGGCCGAGTCGGCCGACATCCGGATCACCACCGACAACCCCAGCGACCTGCTCATCGAGGGCGACCGGACGCTGCTGGTCACCGCGCTGTCGAACCTGCTGGAGAACGCGGTCGCGTACTCGCCGGCCGGCAGCCCGGTCTCGATCAGCAGGCGGCTCGCGGACGGGATGGTCGAAATCGCCGTCACCGACCGCGGCATCGGCATCGCCGAAGAGGAGCAGCAGCGGGTGTTCGAGCGCTTCTACCGCGCCGACAAGGCCCGCTCGCGCGCCACCGGCGGCACCGGGCTGGGCCTGGCGATCGTCAAGCACGTCGCGGCCAACCACGGCGGCTCGGTCGGGCTGTGGAGCCGTCCGGGCACCGGCTCGACGTTCACCCTGCGCATCCCCGCGCACGTCCGCGCCGAGCCGGCCACGGAGCCGGCCAAGGGCGCCAAGACCTCGCCGGCACCGCGGCAGGAGAAGACCCCCGAGCGCACCCCGAGGCTCGTGGTTACCGGGCAGGACAGCCCAGATCATGGAGGAAACCTGTGACCAGGGTTCTCATCGTCGAGGACGAGGAGTCGTTCGCCGACCCCCTCGCCTTCCTGCTGCGCAAGGAAGGGTTCACCGCGGCCGTCGCCGGGACGGGCCAGGCCGCGCTGGAGGAGTTCGACCGCAACGGCGCCGACATCGTGCTGCTCGACCTGATGCTGCCCGGGATGAGCGGCACCGACGTCTGCAAGCAGCTGCGCCAGCGCTCCGCCGTGCCGGTGATCATGGTGACCGCGCGCGACAGCGAGATCGACAAGGTCGTCGGCCTGGAACTGGGCGCGGACGACTACGTCACCAAGCCGTACTCGGCGCGGGAGCTGATCGCGCGGGTCCGCGCGGTGCTGCGCCGCGGCGGCGAGCCGGGCGCGGAGGGTGAGCTGGCCCCGCTGGTGCTCTCGGCGGGCCCGGTGCGGATGGACGTCGAGCGGCACGTGGTGACCGTCGACGGCGCCGAGGTTTCGCTGCCGCTCAAGGAGTTCGACCTCCTGGAGTACCTGCTGCGCAACGTCGGCCGGGTGCTGACCCGCGGGCAGCTGATCGACCGGGTGTGGGGCGCGGACTACGTCGGCGACACGAAGACGCTCGACGTCCACGTGAAGCGGCTGCGCTCGAAGATCGAACCGGACCCGGGCTCGCCGCGGCACCTGGTGACGGTCCGCGGCCTGGGCTACAAGTTCGAGACGTAAGTCCCTTTCGTACGGCTTCGTCCCGGTGGGAGGCGCGCCGGGGCGAAGCCGCACCGAGTGTTTTCGGTTACAAGTTCGAGACCTGGCGCCGGGGCCGGTACCCTGGACCCCCGTGCGCCTAGGGGTACTCGACGTCGGTTCCAACACCGTCCACCTGCTCGTGGTCGACGCCCACCGGGGCGCCCACCCGACGCCGATGCATTCCGAAAAGTCGGTGCTGCGGCTGGCCGAGCAGATCACCCCGGGCGGTGAGCTGACCAAGGCCGGGGCCGACGAGCTGGTGACCGCCGTCGAATCCGCCAAGGACGCCGCCGCGCGGCTCGGCTGCGAAGAGCTGATGGCCTTCGCCACCTCCGCGGTCCGCGAAGCGAAGAACTCCGCCAAGGTGCTGGCCCGCGTGGCCGACAAGACCGGCGTCGAGCTGCAGGTCCTTTCCGGGGTCGACGAGGCCCGGCACACCTTCCTCGCCGTCCGCCGCTGGTACGGCTGGTCGGCCGGGCAGCTGCTCGTGCTCGACATCGGCGGCGGCTCGCTGGAGGTCGCGATGGGCCGCGACGAAGAGCCCGTGCTGGCCGAATCGCTGCCACTGGGCGCCGGTCGCACCACCCGCACCCGCTTCAAGCACGACCCGCCGACGCGCTCGGAACTCGTCGCGACGTCGGCGTGGCTGGACGACCAGCTCACCGAGCTCGCGCGGAAAGTCACCAAATGGGGTGAACCGGACCGCGTGGTCGCGACGTCGAAGACCTTCCGCTCGCTCGCGCGGCTGACCGGCGCCGCCCCCTCGGCGGCGGGCCCGCGCGTGCGACGTACGCTCACGGACACCGCGTTGCGCCAGCTCCTGGCCTTCATTTCGCGGATGTCCTCGGCCGATTTGGCCCACCTCGAGGGGGTCAGTTCGAGCCGCTCCCACCAGCTGGTGGCGGGCGCGCTCGTCGCGCAGGCCACGATGCGGGCGCTCGGTGTGCCCGAACTCGAGATTTGCCCGTGGGCTCTGCGAGAGGGTGTGATCCTGCGGCGGCTGGACCATTCCAACGGCGCGGATGAGACTGGAGCCGCCCTCGCGGGGCTCTTGGGCGCACAGGAGGACCGGTGAAAGCACCCGGCTGGACTTCCCGGACGGAGAACGGGCACGGTGGAGAGGTGACGGACATGCAGAGGTCGGCGTACAGCGCGCGCCGCGCCGCCGGAATGCCGTCGGGTACCTCCCCGCGAGGTGCCGAGAACCCGGAGCGCGCAGGGGAATACCAGGTATGACGGACCAGACCGGAGGCGACCAGCCGCAGAAGACCGTGGCTGAGCTGCTCGCCCAGCACGGCGCCCAGGTCGACGGCGGACGCCGCCGTCGTCGGCGCGCGGCCGATGACGACGACGAACCCGGCACCCCCGAAGCCCCGCCGGGCGCGACCGGCTCGCACCGGCGCCCGGGCGTGAGCGACACCGGCCCGCAGGCGATCATCGACCGGGTCGCCTCGGAAGGCACCCCGCCGCCCGGCCGCCCCGGTGGCCGGCGCCGCGCCGAACCGCCGCCCCCGCCGCCGCCCGCGCCCCGCGCGGTCCCGCAGGACTCCCAGCCGCTGCCCCGGCCGGTCCCGCCGCCGGCGCGGCCCGCGCCCGGTGGCGCCGAATCCGGCCAGTACCAGCGCCCGGCGCCGCCGGAGCCGGGCCAGTTCGCCCGGCCGCCGCAGGAGTCCGGCCAGTTCACGCGTCCGGCGCCGCCGGAGCCGCCCGCGGCCCCGCGGCCGCAGGAGTCCGCGCAGCTGCCCGTGCCGCCGCGCGCGCCCCGGCGCCAGCCGCCGCCCCCGCAGCCGTCGCAGCAGCTGCCGGTCCCGCCGGCCGCCGCCGAAGAGACCCGCGGGGCCGTCCCGCCGGTGCGGCGCCGTCCCGGTCCGCCGCAGTCGTCGCAGCCGCTGACGACCCCGCCGCAGCCCTCGCAGCAGCTCCCCGTCCCGCCGCCGTCCGGCCCGCTGTCGGCGCGGCTGGACGGGCTCAACGGCACCCCGGACGCCGACGTCGACGTCCCGCCCGGCCCGATGGCCAGCGGCACGTTCGCCACGCCGCCCGCCGCGCCGGGCCGCCCGCGCCGGGCGCCCGGCCGCCGTCCGCAGCCCCAGCCGGAGGCGTACACCGAGCAGTTCTCGGCGGTGCCCGACGACGAGCCGCCCGCGCCGCCGAAGAAGGGTGACGAGCCCTCCTCGCCGGCCGGTCTCGCGAACTGGCGCAAGCGGCGGCAGAAGGAGCAGATGGAGGACACCGAGATCGGCGTGATGCCGGCGGTGCCCACCGACGCGCCCGGCGACGGCTACCCCGAAGACGACTTCGAGCCCGAAGGGTTCGCCCCGGAAAGCAGCGGCTACCAGGCCGCCTACGACGCGGGGCCGCCGACCGGCGCGTACCCGCCGCCGATGCCGTTCGCCCCCGGCGACCGCGCGTCGCGCGCGCCGATCCCGGACGACCTCGAGCCGTACGAGCGCGAGTTCGCCGACGGCTACCCGGCGGACGGCCCGGACTTCGAACGGGACGACTACGGCTACGAGCAGGGCGACGGCTACGAAGACGAGTACGACGACGCGCCCGAGCCGGTCGCGGAACCCGCGGCCGCGGCGTCGCCGGGCAAGGCGTGGCTCGCGCTCGCCGGCCAGCTGGCGATGGGCGTGGTCGGCGGTGCCGCCGTCTGGCTCGGCTTCAACTGGCTGTGGGTGAACATCCCGGCCGCGGCGCTGGTCGCGGCGCTGCTGGTGGTCGTCGCGCTGGTCTGGATCGTGCGGAAGATCCGCCGCGCCGAAGACCTGCAGACCACGGTGCTGGCCGTGCTGGTCGGCCTGGTGGTGACGGTGTCGCCCGCCGCGCTGCTGCTCGTCGGCCGCTGACGTCCGCGGGGGACGCGGTGATCCGCGTCCCCCTACCGGCCCGGCGGCTCCGCGCACCCTCGGTGACGAGGCAGGATGGCGCGCGTGACAGACGAGAAGCCGGTGCCGGTCGGCCTGAGCACGGCGTCGGTGTGGCCGCTCAAAGCGGGCGCGGCCTTCGAGCTCGCCGCCGAGCTCGGCTACGACGGCGTCGAGGTGATGGTCTGGGCCGACCCGGTCAGCCAGGACGTCTCGGCACTGCGGCGCTGGTCGCGCCGCACCGGGGTGCCGGTGCTGTCGATCCACTCGCCATCGCTGCTGATCACGCAGCGGATCTGGTCGCCGGACCCGGTCGTCCGGCTGCGGCTGTCGGTCGAGGCCGCGCTCGAGCTCGGGGCCCGCACGGTCGTGGTGCACCCGCCGTTCCGCTGGCAGCGCCGCTACGGCGACGCGTTCGGGGATCTCGTCGACGAGCTGGAAGAGTCGAGCGGCGTCGAAATCGCCGTGGAAAACATGTTCAAGGTGCGCCCGCCCGGCGGTTCGCGCACTTCCCGCGTGTCGGCATTCCGGCCGTCCATCGACCCCACGGACGTCGGGTTCCGGCACTACACGCTCGACCTGTCCCACACAGCGGCAGCCGGAATGGACGCGCTGGCGCTCGCGCAGCGGATGGGGGAGGGCCTCACGCACGTCCACTTGGCGGACGGCACCGGCGTCCCGAAGGACGAACACCTGGTACCCGGACGGGGTGGCCAGCCTTGCGCCGAACTGCTCGAGAAGCTGGTCAGCGGCGGTTTCACCGGCCAGATCGTGCTGGAGATCAACACCCGGCACGCGGTCACCGCGGCCCAGCGGGTGCGCGATCTGGCGGAGGCGCTTTTGTTCGCGCGTTTCCACCTCGGGCAATGAACGAGCACGTTCCGACAGGACACGACTACTCCCGTCTGCATTTCGGCGGGTGCAACCCGTAAAGTTCGGACCGTGAACCCGTCGCCCGCGTTGATCGACCCCTTCCCGGATTCCCCGATCGGCGCGGAGCGTTCGTGAGCGGATCGGACGGCACCGCCGCGTCCTTCGACACGGCGAGTGCGGCGCGGTCGCTGGGGGACGGCACCTTCACCGCGGTGCTGCGCGCGGAGTGGGCCATCGGCTCGCACCCGCACGGGGGTTTCCTGCTGGCCCTGCTGGCCAAGGCGGCGATCGCCGCGCTGCACGAACGCGGGGAGCCGCACGCGGAGCCCCTCGTCGTCAGCGCGGAGTTCCTGCACGCGCCGGCGCTGGGCCCGGTGCTGCTGCGCACGGACGTCCGCAAGGTCGGCCGCCGCGCGACGGTCGTCGAGGTCCGCCTGGAGCAGCGCGGCCGCAGCTGCGTCGAGGCGCGCGTGACCACCGGCCGCCTCCCGATGCGCCGCCCGGAGTGGACCGACGTCCCGGCGATGCCCGCCGAGCCCCCACCGGGCGCGCTGGCGATGGCGGAGAGCACGGAGGGCCCGTTCAACCTGGCCAAGGGCTGCGAGGTCCGCCTCGACCCGGCGACGGCGGGCTACCTGGCCGGCCGCACCGGCGAGCCACCCCGCATGCGGCTGTGGGTCCGGCCGCGGCACAGCCTGGTCGACCCGTACTTCACGCTGCTGGCCTCCGACGTGAACCCGCCGGTGGTGATGAACCTGGGCCGCATCGGCTGGGCCCCGACGGTCCAGCTCACGGCGTTGCTGCGCACGCGGCCGGCACCCGGGTGGCTGCGGGTGGTGGTGGAGTCGAGGTCGGTGCACGAGTCGTGGTTCGACTCGGACGCGACGGTGGTGGACTCCCAGGGGCGGCTGGTGTGCCAGGCCCGCCAGCTGGGCCTCGCCCCGGCCCCCGGCGGCTGAGCACGCCCCGCCACGCCCGGCTCGCGGCCGGACCGGCTTGCGTGCGGGCCGCGACGCCATGAACGACCCTTTCATGGCGTCCGGCGAGATGAACGAGTCGTTCAGGGCAAGCGCGCCCCGCCACCACGGCTGCCCGCCGCGTTTGGCACGCTTGACCGCATGACGGTCATCGCGGTGCTGGGTGCGGGGAAGATCGGCGAGGCGTTGCTCTCGGGGCTGCTGCACGGCGGCCACCAGCCGGGCGACCTGCTCTTCACCGAGCGGTACCCGGCGCGCGTCGAAGAGCTCACCGCCCGGTACGGCATCCGCGGCGTCGAGGTCGAAGACGCCGCCAAGCAGGCCGATGTGCTCGTCGTCGCCGTGAAGCCGCAGGACATCGATCCCGTGCTCGACGAGCTCGCGCCGCTGCTCGGGCCGTCGTCGCTCGTCGTTTCGCTGTGCGCCGGGCTGCCGACGTCGCTCTACGAGCGGCGGCTGGCCGACGGCGTGCCGGTCGTGCGGGTCATGCCCAACACGCCGATGCTGGTCAACGAGGCCATGAGCGCCATCTCCGCCGGCAAGTACGCGACGGCCGAGCACCTCGCCGTGGTGCGGGACCTGCTCTCGCACGTCGGGCAGGTCGTCGAGGTGCCCGAAGGGCAGCAGGACGCCGTCACCGCGCTCTCCGGGTCCGGGCCGGCGTACTTCTTCTACCTGGTCGAGGCCATGATCGACGCCGGGATCCTGCTCGGCCTGCCGCGGGCGCTCGCCGGGCAGCTGATCATCCAGTCGGCCGTCGGGGCGGCGAAGATGCTCGCCGAGTCCGAGGAGCACCCGGTGCTGCTGCGCGAGGCCGTGACCTCGCCCGCGGGCACCACCATCAACGCCATCCGCGAGCTGGAGAAGCACGGCGTCCGCGCCGCGCTGCTGGCCGCCATCGAAGCCGCGAAGGACCGCTCGGTCGAGCTGGGCAAGGCTCACGAAGGCTGACGCGGCCGCCAGTCCGCCGCCCACGCGTCGAGCCGCACCAGCGTCCCGAACAGCGATCTGCCCTGCTCGGTGAGGGTGTAGCCCTCGGCGTGGCCGACCAGGTCCGCCTCGCCGAGTTCGCGCAGCCGGGTGGCCAGCACGCTCGACGACACCCCGTCGCACCGCTGCTGGAGCACGCGGAACGTCAACGGCTCGTCGTCGCGCAGTTCCCAGAGGATCCGCAGCGTCCACCGCCTGCCGAGCAGGTCGAGCAGCGCCATGATCGGGCGGCCGGTCGTGGACCCGCGGACCGGGCGGCCGGGGAGGGGCGTCGTCAATTGCTTTCCTTTCCGAAGCGCCGATGTTAGCGTGCCGGACATGCCTCTGAAATCGAAGCAGCCGCGGATCGCGCCGCTCGAGCCGCCGTTCGACGCCGGAACGGCCGAGGTGCTCGACCGGCTCGGGCCGCCGATCGGGCTCTTCCGCGTGTGGGCCCGCCGTCCGGCGCTGGCCAGGGGCGTCGCGGACTGGGGGCGGTACTACTTCTCGCGGCAGTCGGCGCTGACCGTCCGGCAACGCGAGCTGGTCATCGACCGCACGACCGCGCTCTGCGGCGCCGCTTACGAATGGGGCGTCCACCTCGCCACCTTCGCCGAGAAGGCCGGCCTCCGGGACGACCAGATCCGCTCGCTCGCCGCCGGTGGCCCGGCCGACGAGTGCTGGGACGCGAGCGACCGCGCGGTCCTGAAAGCCGTCGACGAACTCCACGCCACCCACGACCTCGCGGACGGCACCTGGGCGGACCTGACGAACGCCGTCGGCGACGACGGCGCGCTCGACGTGCTGCTCGTCTGCGGTTGGTACCACGCGATTTCGTTCACCGTGCGGGCGCTGCGGCTGCCCCTCGAACCGGGCACGACGGGTCCGAATTCGCCGTAATGGGCGATTCCCGAGGTCTTGCACGCGCGGGTGCTTGTGCGTTAGCGCTGGTAGGGGCCCATCTCGGTGACAGGCGTCGCATTAGTCCCACCAGTCCCGCTACTCTCGATAGAGCACGTGCGTGTCGATACCACAGGTGGGGAAGCCTCGTGGCGCGACACGTGTCGAAGGACGCGGTAAACATGTCGCCGAACAAGAAGGAGGATCTGCCGGCAGTCGGGCAGGTCCAGTTCCTGACGGTCGCCGAGGTCGCCACGCTGATGCGGGTCTCCAAGATGACCGTCTACCGTCTCGTGCACTCGGGTGAGCTGCCCGCCGTCAGGGTCGGGAAGTCCTTCCGGGTGCCGGAAAAAGCAGTGCACGAGTACCTCCAGGGCGCGTACTACGACGTGGGGTGAACCCCCTCGCGGCCGGCGGCACGTCGCCTTACGACGTGCCCGCCGACCGGCCCGCACCGGGTGCCGGGTAACCTGGAAAACCGCTCGTGCCTGTGCGCTCCACCCGTTGGACGCTGCGCCGGGCAGCGTGACCGACGACGACCTAAGGAGCGCCCATGGGCTCTGTGATCAAGAAGCGCCGCAAGCGCATGTCGAAGAAGAAGCACCGCAAGCTGCTTCGCCGTACGCGCGTTCAGCGTCGTAAGGCCGGCAAGTAATCCTGCCGAGCGTGACCGTGGCCCGTCCAGTCCCTGGACGGGCCACGTCCATGTGGTGGGCCGGTTCCCCCCGTTCGAGTGAGGCCTTCGTCGCTTTCCGGGGAATGGCGGTTAATAGCACGTAAGACACCCGGGAGCTACCACTGAAGAGCGGTAACATCTCAAGGGTGTCCGCGCGATGCTTCCAGTGAGTGCAGGCCCGCGCACTTCGGGTGATCGTCCACCCCCACCACGCCCTACGCCGCAGGGAGTCGCATGCCGTCGAAGATCGTGCTCGTCACCGGGGTCGCCGGCGAACTGGGCGGGAAACTGCTCGCCCGGCTGGGCAACAACCCCGATTTCGAGCGGGTCATCGGTGTCGACACGGTTCCCCCGGACAAGACCGTCCTGCAGCGCATGGGCCACGCGGAGTTCGTCCGCGCGGACATCCGGAACCCGTTGATCGCCAAGGTGATCAGTACCGCCAAGGTCGACACGGTGGTGCACGCCTCCTGCACCGCGCACCCGGCCGGGCCGGGCCGCCGCACGGCGATCAAGGAAGTCAACGTCATCGGCACGATGCGGCTGCTCGCCGCGTGCCAGCGCTCGCCCCTGGTCCGCAAGCTCGTGGTGAAGTCGACGGCGGCGGTCTACGGCGCCGGCGCCCGCTCGCAGGCGGTGTTCACCGAGGACTCCGAGCTCATCCCGACGTCGACCAGCGGGTACGCGAAGGACGCGGTCGAGATGGAGGGCTACGTGCGCGGCCTCGTCCGCCGCCGCCCGGACATCACCACGACGCTGTTCCGCTTCGCCAACATCATCGGGCCGTCGACCGACACCGTCCTTTCGCGCTACTTCGCCCTCCCGGTGGTGCCGACGGTCTTCGGTTACGACGCCCGGATCCAGCTGCTGCACTCTTCGGACGCGCTGGCCGTGCTCGAACGCGCGAGCCTGACCGACCAGCCCGGCGTTTTCAACGTCGGTTCGGAGGGGGTGCTCACGCTGTCGCAGGCGATCCGGCGCGCGGGCCGGGTCGAGCTGCCGATGCCGCGGAGCGTGGTGCCGTCGGTCGGCAAGGTCCTGCGCGGCGCGCGCGTCGTCGACTTCTCCGCCGACCAGGTCCGGCTGCTGAACTTCGGCCGGGTCGTCGACATCACCAAGCTGAAGAACGAGTTCGGGTACACCCCGCGGTGGACCACGCGAGAGGCGTTCGACGACTACATCACCGGACGCGGGCTCCGGCCGGTGCTCGACGGCGGCAAGCTGGCGGGCCTGGCGGGGAAGGTGCTCGTCGCCGCCGCGACGGGCCAGAGCCGATGAGCAGACCGCACGACTTGGACGACTTGGGAAGCGAGGCGGAGACGGTGGGCGGTGCCGAAGCGCAGGTCATCCCACTGCACGGACCGGGCCGGGAGAAGCCGGAAGCCGAACGAGACCTCCGCGAGGAGGACGCCGCCCGGGCGGACGCGCCGGTCGTCGCGTTCCCGGGAGCGGAGAAGGAGACCCCGGACGAGCCCCTCTCGGCGGCCGCGCGCTCGGCGCTCGGCTTCCTCCGCGACCGGCTGACCGGCGACTACACCGTCGACGAGTTCGGCTTCGACGCCGAGCTGACCGACGCGGTCTTCCTGCCGCCGCTGCGCGCGCTGTACAAGAAGTGGTTCCGCGTCGAGACCCACGGCGTCGAGCACCTCCCGGCGTCGGGCGGCGCGCTGCTGGTGTCGAACCACTCGGGCACGATCCCGCTCGACTCGCTGATGACGGCGGTCGCGGTGCACGACGAGACCGGCGGCAGGCACCTGCGTGGCCTCGGCGCCGACCTGGTGTTCCAGGTGCCGCTGGTGGGGTCGTTCGCGCGCAAGTCCGGCCAGACGCTGGCGTGCCACGCGGACGCGGAACGCCTGCTGCGCAAGGGCGAGCTGGTCGGCGTGTGGCCGGAGGGCTTCAAGGGCGTCGGCAAGCCGTTCTCGTCCCGCTACAAGCTCCAGCGCTTCGGCCGCGGCGGCTTCGTGTCGGCCGCGCTGAAGGCCGGCGTGCCGATCATCCCGGTGTCGGTGATCGGCGCCGAGGAGATCTACCCGAAGCTCGGCGACATCAAGGTGCTGGCCCGGATGCTGGGCCTGCCGTACTTCCCGGTGACGCCGTTCTTCCCGCACTTCGGCCTGCTGGGCGCGGTCCCGCTGCCGACGAAGTGGAGCATCGAGTTCGGCGAGCCGATCCGCACCGACGAGTTCGACCCGGACGCGGTGGACGACCCGATGCTGGTGTTCCAGCTGACCGACCAGGTCCGCGAGTCGATCCAGCAGACCCTGTACCAGCGGCTTTCCCAGCGGAAGTCGGTCTTTCGGGGCTGAGCCTCAGCGGCGGCGGTAGGCCATCCCGGCCGCCACCGCGCCCGCCAGCGCGCCCGCGCCCAGCACCGACGGCACGCCGATCTTCGCCGCCTTGCGGCCGGTGCGGAAGTCGCGGATCTCCCAGCCGCGGGCGCGGGCGACGTCGCGCAGGCCGCCGTCCGGGTTGACCGCCACCGCCGTGCCGACCGCGGACAGCATCGGGATGTCGTTGGCCGAGTCCGAATAAGCCGTGCAGCGCTTGAGGTTCAGCCCTTCGCGGGACGCGAGCGCGCGCACCGCGTGCGCCTTCGCGCGGCCGTGCAGCAGGTCGCCCACCAGGCGGCCGGTGTACACGCCGTCCCGGGTCTCGGCGACCGTGCCGAGCGCGCCGGTGAGGCCCAGCCGGCGCGAGATGATCGCCGCCAGCTCGATCGGGGTCGCCGTCACCAGCCAGACGCGCTGGCCCGCGTCGAGGTGCATCTGAGCCAGCGCGCGCGTGCCGGACCAGATCTTGTCCGCCATCAGCTCGTCGTAGATCTCTTCGCTGATCGACGTCAGCTCCGCCACCGTGCGGCCGGCCACAAAGGACAGTGCGCGCTCGCGGTGGGTCTTGATGTCCTCTTTGTTCTCGCGGCCGCCGAGCCGGAACTTGATCTGGCCCCAGACGAACCCGGCCAGGTCCGACGAGGTGAAGAACTTGCGCGCGGCGAGCCCGCGGGCGAAGTAGAAGATCGACGCGCCCATCATCATCGTGTTGTCGACGTCGAAGAACGCCGCCGCCGTCAGGTCCGGTGGCGCGGGCGGCGCGGGGGGCTCGGAAAGGGCGTGGGCGGCCTCGGCCGACGCCTCGCCCGCGAGCGTGGCGAGCCGTTCCAGCTCCTGACTCTTATCCCTGCCACGCCACGCTGACACGCACACCGCCTCCACGTCTGCCCACGTCCGGCACGTCTTGGTCCTTCGCACAGCGTAGCGAGCCGCCCACCGCCTCGTCGCAGGTGTGGCCGGGACCTCAGCCGATCACGATCGGCGGCAGACCCGGCAGCAACGGCGGGAGCGAAACCAGCGGCGGCGGGGACGTCGTCGGGATCGTCGTCGTCGGCGGCCGGGTGGTCGTCGGCGGCTGGCCGTACACCGGCGGGGGCGTCACGCCGCCGGTCGGCGCCGGGATGCCCGGGGTGGCTGCCGCGTCCGAGGGCGGCAGCTGCGTGCCGGTCGCCACCGGCGCGGTGCTTTCGCCCGGGGTCGACGAACTCGGCGGGGGCGTCTGCTGCTCGCCCGCGGCCGGCGCCGGCCGGGCCGTGCACTCGCCGGTCGCCGGGACCACGCCCAGTTCGTCGGACGTGCCGGTGGTGATCTCGTAGCAGTTCAGCCGGGCCACCAGGCCGCTCGTGCGTTCCTGGACCTTGCCCAGCAGGTCGCGGACGTCGCCGAACACCGGTGCCGCGTCGGCCGGTTGCGGCTGCGTCGCCAGCCGCGCAGCCTGGTTGCGCGCCCACAGCCGGACGTCGGCCAGGGCCTGCGCCCCGCCGCTGTCGCTCGTGGCCACCGCGGCCAGCTGGGCGACGCCCGCCTTCAGGTCGGCGGCGAAGTCGTCGTACGCGGTTTGGTAGTCGGCCTGGCTCGCGCCTTCTTCGGCCAGCTCGCCGAGCTCGGTGATCCGGTTGGTGGCGAACTCCAGGTGCTTCTTCGCCTTCGCCTGGTCGCCGAACGTCAGGCTCAGCGCCGTCGACTCCCCGGCGCGCTTCACGCTGTACAGCGCGTCACCCGGCAACGCGTTCCTGGACAGCACCAGCGTCAGGCCCGAGAGCACCAGGACGAGGAAGAGCGCGGCGGCCACCAGGTCGGCGGTCCGCGGCCGCCACCTCCGACGCGGGAGGGCCGCCGCCGTCTCCAGGCGGCCCGCGATCTCCGCGCGGATCCGCTGCCGGGTCGCCAGGTCCGGCGCCCCGGCATCGCCGAGGTCACGCAGGGCGCCGACGAGAGCCAGCTCGTCGGCGAACTCGCCGTCCCGGCGTACCGGGGACGGCTCCAGGGCACGCGCGAACCGGTCGATCTCGGCTCGCTCACGCGCAAACCTCACCGCAGTGCTCCATCTCGGGCCGTGGCCGGTCCTGACACCGGTCTGGCAGGAGTAACGATCCAGAAGCCGCCAGGGTTACCGGTTCCGGTCGATGGGCCGAAAAGTTCGCGGGATCAGCGCAATCCCGTGGGCAGAAGTTGTGCCAATCGGCGTACCGCGCGGTGCTGGAGCGCCTTGATCGCCCCTTCGTTGCGGTTCATGATCTCGGCCGTCTCCGCCACCGACAGGCCCTGCAGGAACCGCAGGATGATGCATTCCCGCTGGTCGTCGCCCAGTTCCGCGACGCAGCGCAGCAGCTCGGCGCGGGTCGCGCGGGTGATGGCTTCCTGCTCGGGGCCCGCCTGGGCGGTCGCGCCGACGCTGAACGGCGCCGAGCCCGGCTCGGTCACCTCGTCGGTGACCACTTCGAGCTTGAACCGGCTCGACTTCACGTGGTCGAGCACGAGGTTGCGGGCGATGGTGACGAACCAGGCGCCGACGTCACGCCCCTGGTAGCTCACCGACGTGATCCGGCGCAGCGCGCGCAGGAACGTCTCGCTGGTGACGTCCTCGGCCAGGTCGCGGTCGCCGAGCCGGAACAGGACGTACCGGTAGACGACGTCGACGTAGCGGTCGTAGAGGCGGCCGAAGGCGGACGAGTCGCCGTCCTGGGCGGCGCGCACGAGCTCCCACGCCTCGGCCTTCGCGGCTTCGGCGCGCTCGTCGTCGGACGCCTGCCGGCTCACGGGCACGGCCGAAGAGCGGCCGAACACGCGCTCGGCGAACATGAAGACGGGCCCGCGGCTCACGGCGGTCGGCACGGTCATCGGGCGGCACCTCCGGCGGCGAAGCTGGCCCCGCGGGCCACTGGACCCCCGGAACCCGGACGAGCAGGGGCCTGCCGGCTCGCGTGCCCCACGACTTCGTGGGCAAGCAAGTTCGTCACGGCGACTCCCTCTCTCCGGTCGCGGTGGTGATCAACACCACCCCGCGACGCAGTGCAGCATACGTGTAGTTACCGCGAAGTAGGTAGTGGCTCCGGGGTTGCGAAGAAGCGACGCTCGCGGTCAGCACCCATGACGTCGCTCCGAATGACAGACTTGCAACGCTTTGGCCGGGATCGGAGAAAGGCGGGCCGCGGGTGAGTGCTCCAGAGGGGACGACGTCGGGGGTCGGCGGGCTGCTTTCCCGGGCCGCGGCCACGTGGCCGGACCACCCGGCCGTGCTCGAGACCGGCAGCGGCCGCGGGCTGACCTGCGGGCAGCTCGAAGCCGCCGCCCAGGCCCAGGCCCAGGCCCTCGCGGACGCCGGGGTGGTGCCCGGCGACCCGGTCGCGCTGCGGCTGCCGACCTCGGTCGATTTCGCGGTCGGCTTCTTCGGCGCCCTGCGCGCCGGTGCGGTCGTCGTGCCGCTGTCGCCGCAGGTACCCGGCCCGGAGCTCGAGCGCCTGCTCGCGCACAGCGGTGCCAAGGTTGTCATCCAGCGGGACGCGGACGCCGAACTGCCGGCCGGGGTGAGCGGGCTCACTCCGCGAAGCGACCCGGATGGAGTAGTCGAATTCGTCGACGCCGGGCGCGCCGGGGAGGACATCGCGGTCGTTTCCTACACCTCCGGGACGACCGGCCCGCCGCGCGGCGTGATGCTCTCGCACCGCGCGCTGCTGGCGAACCTGGAACAGCTCGGCCAGGTCGAAGGCGCCCTCGAGCACGACGACCGCGTGCTGCTCACCATCCCGCTCTTCCACGTCTACGGCCTCGGGCCCGGCCTGCTGCACGCCATCGCCGTCGGCGCGACCGCCGTCCTCTCGGAGCGCTTCGAGCCGCAGCGCACGCTGGACGACTGCGCGAAGCACGGCGTCACCACGATCACCGGCGTCCCGACCATGTACGCCGAGTTCGCCGCGCTCGGCGCCGACGAGCTGCGCCGCGGCCTGGCCACCGTGCGCCGGATGACGTCGGGCGCCGCGCCGCTGCACCCGAAGGTGCTGACGGCGATCCGGGAGGCCGCCGGCGTCGACGTCTACGAGGGCTACGGCCTGACCGAATGCGCGCCGGTGGTGACGTCGACGCTGGTCACGGGCTACCCGAAGCCCGGTTCGGTCGGGCGCCCGCTGCCCGGGATCGAGCTGCGGCTGGTCGACAGCGACGGCACCGACCAGGCCGTGCCGCTCGACCCGGACGACGTCGACGACGTCTTCGAGGCCGAGGGCGAGACCGGGCTGGTGTCGATCCGCGGCGCGAACCTCTTCTCCGGCTACTGGCCCGACGGCGAGCACGGGCCGGACGACGAGGGCTGGTTCCGCACCGGCGACGTCGGCTACCTCGACGTCGACGGCGACCTGCACCTGGTCGACCGGGCCAACGACCTGATCATCGTCAACGGCTTCAACGTCTTCCCGCGGGAGGTGGAGGAGGTCATCGGGCAGCTGCCCGGGGTGGCCGAGGCCGCCGTCGTCGGGGTCGTGGACGAGCGAAGCGGCGAAGCGGTGAAGGCGTTCGTGGTGCCGGCGGCCGGGGCGGCGCTGTCCGAGCAGCAGGTCGTCGACCACTGCACGGCCCACCTGGCCGGGTACAAGGTGCCGCACCTGGTCGAGTTCGCCGAGTCGCTGCCGCACTCGGCCACCGGGAAGCTGCGCCGCCTGCGGCTGCGGTAGGAAGGACGCCATGGCGCACGAAGTGACGGTCATGGGCCGCGAGGGCTGCCACCTCTGCGAGGTCGCGGAGGCCGAGGTCGCGCGGATCTGCGGGGAGCTCGGCGTCGCGTGGAAGGCCGAGGACGTCGACACCGACCCGGAGTGGCGCGCGGAGTACGGCGACCGCGTCCCGGTGATCCTGGTCGACGGCGCCGAGCACGGCTACTGGCGCGTCGAAGAGGACCGGCTGCGGCGCGCGCTGGCCCAGCCGTAACACGTCCGTAAGCGGTATCCGGCAGCCTGTTCACGCTCCGCCTGGCGAAGATGGAGGCGTGACCACTCTGCAAGACGCGCCGCCGCGGCGGCTTTCGCTGCCGGTCGCGGCCCTGGTCGGCGTCCTCGCGCTGGCCGCCGCCCTCGGCGTGGGGCACCTGGTCGCGGGCTTCGTCGGGTACACGGCTTCGCCGTTCATCGCGGTGGCGAACTACGTGGTCGACCACAGCCCGACGGCCGTCGTGAAGTGGGCCGAGCGGACGCTGGGCACCTGGGACAAGCCGGTGCTGAAGGTCGGGCTGGCCGTGGTGCTGGTGCTGTTCGCGCTGCTGGCCGGGCAGCTTTCGCGCCGGACGCCGCGGGCCGGGCAGATCCTGGTCGTCCTGCTCGGCGCCGCCGGGGTCGCCGCGGTGTACGCGCGTTCCGACCTCGGTCAGGTGTCGCTGCTGGCGCCGATCGCGGCCCTGGTCGCCGGCCTCGCCGCGTTCACCTCGCTGCACCGGCTCGCACTTTCACGTGAAAGTGCCGACCAGGGGGCCGCACTTTCACGTGAAAGTGCGGCATCCGGGGCGTCGCGGCGGAAGTTCCTGCGCGCCGGGGTTGGTGTCGTGGCGGGTTCCGGGGTCGCGGCGGTGGTCGGCCAAGTGGCCGGGACCAGCTCGAACGCCGAGGACTCCCGGGCCACCGTCGGCCCGCTGGTGCCCGCGCGGACCGCGCCGCCGCTGCCCGCGGACGCCGACTTCGCGAAGCTGGGCTCACCGCCGTTCATCACGCCGAACGGCGACTTCTACCGCATCGACACCGCGCTGGTCGTGCCGCAGATCCGGACCGAGGACTGGAGCCTGAAGATCCACGGGCTGGTCGACCGCGAGGTGACGTTCTCCTACGCCGACATCCGGAACCGGCCGCTGGTCGAACGCCGGGTGACGCTGACGTGCGTGTCCAACGAGGTCGGCGGCCCGCTGATCTCCAACGCCAGCTGGATCGGCGTGGACCTGGTGGACCTGCTCGACGAAGCCGGCGTGCAGGCGGGCGCGGAGCAGATGTTCGCCACCAGCGTCGACGGCTGGACGTGCGGCACCCCCGCGAACGTCGCCCTCGACCCCCAGCGCGGCGCGATGCTGGCGATCGGCATGAACGGCGAACCCCTCCCGGTCGAGCACGGCTTCCCGGCCCGGATCGTGATCCCCGGGCTGTACGGGTACGTGTCGGCGACGAAGTGGGTCCAGTCGCTGGAGTTCACGAAGTGGAGCGACCGGCAGGCGTACTGGCTCAGCCGCGGCTGGGGCGAGCAGGCGCCGATCAAGACCGAGTCGCGCATCGACACCCCGTCCGGCTTCGCCCGCGTCCCGGCGGGCAAGGTCCGCCTGGCGGGGACGGCGTGGGCCCAGCACACCGGCATCGCGAAGGTCGAGGTCCGGCTGGACCAGGGCCCGTGGCAGCTGGCGACGCTGTCGGCGGAGGTGAGCAAGGACACCTGGCGCATGTGGTGGGCCGAGCTGGACGTGCCGAAGGGGACGCACCAGGCGTTCGTCCGGGCGACGGACCAGGACGGCTACACGCAGACGGAGAACCGCGCGGACCCGGTCCCGGACGGGGCGACGGGCTGGCACTCGGTGAGCCTCGACGCGAGCTGAGTGCGCATGGCCCTGGCGGCGTGCCAAAGGTCTTGAATGAGTCATTCAGGACCTCCGACGACCTGAATGACTCATTCAAGACACCGGGGTGCGCGACCCGAGCCGTTCAGCGCGTCCGACGGGCCGCTCGCCGCGTCGTGAGGACGGCACTCGGTGAGCCTCGACGCGAGCTGAGTGCCGGAAGTGCCTGCCCGGTGGGACCGGCGGAGACGCCTGAATGACTCATTCATCTCCACAGACGATGCTGTGCGACTTCGGGGTTCGCGCCGACCGAAGCGGCCAACATGCCGACCGGAACGGCCAACACAACGACCGGAAGGGCCAACACGTGCGGGTCTCCGGTGTGTTGGCCACTCCGGTCGCCGAACTGGCCGTTCCGGGCGATCCGCCCCGCACCTGAGCGACACCGGTGGCACGGCCACGCAAGCGACTTTGCCGGAACCCTGTCGTCGGACGAGGTGAACGACTCGTTCATGTCGTCCCGGCGCCGGTTCGCCGAGTGCCGGAAGTGCCTGGCGGGCAA
Organism: Amycolatopsis eburnea; assembly: GCF_003937945.1. Lineage (GTDB taxonomy): Bacteria > Actinomycetota > Actinomycetes > Mycobacteriales > Pseudonocardiaceae > Amycolatopsis > Amycolatopsis eburnea. Next base: position 158,181 of record NZ_RSEC01000039.1, on the reverse strand, counting down.
GGATTCTGACGCCGTGTCATGATCGCGCGCCCGGTTCCAGCCCCTGGGAACCGCCTCCGACCAGTGACTTTGTGCGTGCGTTCACAAGTGGTCTACCGTAGGGCCATCGCCCCCGGGCGGTCCGGCATCGAACCGGACTCCGCGTCCTGGGTCAAGACACAGTTCGGCACGGCCGTGGCGATGGCCGCCGGGTGCACAGCGGGCAGGAGACTACGGGCGTGGTGACACAGCGGGGGAGGCGCGACGCGGCGGACTCCCCGGGCCGGGCGCCGCGACGGGCCCGCCGCTCGACCGCACCGGACGCCGACAACGCCCCCACCGCCGAGATGCCCGCCGTACCCGCCGACGCCGACGGGCGCAACGGGGATGCTCCCGAGGCCGTCCGGGCGAAGTCGATCCCCGAAGCGGCCGTCGCGCGGCTCGCCGTCTACCTGCGGGTGCTGTCCGGTCTGCGCGACCAGGGCGCCACGACGGTGTCGAGCGAAGAGCTGTCGCAGGCCGCAGGCGTGAATTCCGCGAAACTGCGCAAGGACCTCTCCTACCTCGGTTCGTACGGCACCCGCGGCGTCGGCTACGAAGTCAGCGTCCTGGTGAGCCAGATCGAGCGCATCCTCGGCCTGACCCGGCAGCACAAGGTCGCCGTGGTCGGGATCGGCAACCTGGGCCACGCGCTGGCGAACTACGGCGGCTTCCCGGGGCGCGGCTTCCCGGTCGAGGCCCTGTTCGACCTGGACCCGGACCTGATCGGCGTGCCCGTCGGCGGGCTCCCGGTGTCGCACATGGACGACATCCCGCGGATCTGCGCCGAGCGCGGCATCTCCATCGGCGTCATCGCCACCCCGCCGACCGCCGCGCAGTCGGTGTGTGACCGGCTGGTCGCGGGCGGTGTCCAGTGCATCCTCAACTTCGCCCCGGTCGTGTTGCAGGTTCCTGCTCACATCGAGGTCCGCAAAGTGGATTTGGCCGTCGAGCTGCAGATACTCTCGTTCCATGTAGCCCGCCGCGCGGATGACGCCGCCGCGGATCAGGGCAATTCCGGATTACGCGCCCCCGGTGCGCCGTCCGAGAATGGGAACGGCAGGCGGAACGGTTCGGGTCCGGACGGCGGACGGGAAATGGTGGTGCGCTCATGAGCGTTTTGGCGGTCGGTCTTTCGCACCGGAGTGCGGAGCTGAGCACGCTCGAGCGCGCCGCGATCCCCGCGCCCGAGGTCGGCAAGGTGCTCGACGAGCTGCAGCAGGCCCAGCACGTCAGCGAGGTCATGCTCGTCTCGACGTGCAACCGGATCGAGGTCTACGCCGTCGTCGAGACCTTCCACGGCGGCCTCAACGACGTCTCCGACGTGCTTGCCCGCCAGGCCGGGATGGAACCCGCCGAGCTCTACGACAGCCTGTACGTCCACTACGCCGGCGCCGCCGTCGAGCACCTCTTCTCGGTCACCTCGGGCCTCGACTCGATGGTCGTCGGCGAGACGCAGATCCTCGGCCAGATCCGGTCCGCGTACGCCACCGCGCGCGAGGCCGGCACCGTCGGCCGCACGCTGCACGAGCTGATCCAGACCACGCTGCGCGTCGGCAAGCGCGTCCACACCGAGACCGGGCTCGACCAGCTCGGCGCGTCGGTCGTGTCCGAAGCGCTCGCCGCGGCCGGGGACGTCACCGGCAAGCACGCCGTCATCGTCGGCGCCGGCTCGATGGGCGCGCTGAGCGCGTCGCAGCTGCGCAAGGCGGGCATCGGCGAGATCACCGTCGCCAACCGCACCGACGCCCGCGCGCGACGGCTCGCCGCGAACGTCACCGAGCAGGGCGTGCCGGCCCGCGCGGTCCCGCTGTCCGGGGTCGCCGACGCCGTTCGCGACGCCGACATCGTGATCTGCTGCACCGGCGCGCAGGACGCCGTCTTCACGCCGGAGCACGTGCTGCCCCGCGGTGGCCGCGCCCTCGTCGTCTGCGACCTCGGCCTGCCGCGCGACGTCGACCCGGCGGTCGGCGAGCTGGCCGACGTCCGGGTCGTCGACCTGGCCACCATCCAGCGCCGGATGCGCGAAGCGGGCACCCCGACCACCGAGCGCCAGACCGCCAAGGCGACCGGGATCGTCCTCGACGAGGTCCGCGACTACCTCGCCGGGCAGCGCAGCGCCGAGGTGACCCCGACCGTGACGGCGTTGCGCAAGCGCGCGGCCGAGGTCGTCGACGCCGAGCTGCTGCGGCTGGACAACCGGCTCCCGGAGCTCGACGCCGGGGTCCGCGAAGAGGTCGGCCGCACGGTTCGCCGGGTGGTCGACAAGCTGCTCCACGCGCCGACGGTGCGGGTCAAGCAGCTGGCCGCCGAGACGGCCGACACCGACTACGCGAACGCGTTGCGCGAACTGTTCTGCCTCGACCCGCAGGCACCGGCCGCCGTGGCGAGCCCGAAGCCCCCAGCAGAGAAGAAGTAGTAGTGACCAGAGTCATTCGCATGGGCACGCGCGGCTCCAAGCTCGCGCTCGCCCAGACCGGGACCGTCGCCGACGCCCTGCGCGCCACCGGCGCCGAGGTCGAGATCGTCAAGGTGACCACGCCCGGTGACCAGTCTTCCGCGCCGATTCCCACGATCGGGGTCGGCGTCTTCACGTCGGCGTTGCGGGAAGCCTTGCTGCGCAACGAAGTCGACGTCATCGTCCACTCGTACAAGGACCTGCCGACCACGCCGGAGCCGGGCATCACCCTGGCCGCCGTGCCGCCGCGCGAGGACCCGCGGGACGCGCTCATCGCGCGCGACGGGCTCACGCTGGGCGAGCTGCTGCCCGGGGCCACGGTGGGCACCGGCTCGCCGCGGCGCACCGCGCAGCTGCGCGCGCTGGGTCTCGGTTTGGAAATCGTGCCGATTCGCGGCAATATCGACACCCGCATGCGCAAGGTGACCGACGGCGAGCTCGACGCCGTGGTGCTCGCGCGTGCCGGACTGGCCAGGGTCGGACTGGCCGAGGCGATCACCGAGACCCTCGACCCGATCCAGATGCTGCCCGCGCCCGCACAGGGCGCGCTGGCGGTGGAGTGCCGGTCCGCCGACGTGGAACTGGAGCAGCTGCTCACCTCCACTTTGGACGACGAGGGCACGCGGGCCGCGGTGACGGCCGAGCGGGCCCTGCTGGCCGCGCTCGAGGCGGGGTGCAGCGCGCCGGTGGGCGCGCTCGCCGAGATCGTCGAAGATCTCGACGCCGAAGGCAAGGTCGTGGAACGGATCTCGCTGCGCGGCACCGCCGCGGCCGAGGGCGAGAACGGCGCGGTGGACATGGTCCGGGCCATCGCGCTGGCCGACAAGGACCAGGCCGCCCAGCTGGGCAAGGACCTGGCCGCCGAGCTGCTGGACCTCGGAGCCGGAGCCCTCTCCGGCCCCGCCCAGTAGCGCTCTCGCGAGCGCTTCGAAGACGTAGGAGACCTGTGGCAGTGCGATCGCGCACGGCCGCCGCAAGAGGAGAGAAATGACCCCCGCGCGAAAGACCACCGGGCGCGTAGCGTTCGTGGGCTCCGGGCCCGGCGACGCCGGCCTGCTCACGGTCCGTGCCCAGGAGCTGCTGACCAAGGCCGAGGTCGTGGTGACCGACCCCGACGTGCCCCAGGCCGTGCTGGCCATGGCCGCCGAAGGCGCCGAGGTCCGGCCCGCCGTCGGCGAGGCCGCCGAGGTCGCCAAGGACCTCACCGCCGAAGCCAAGGCCGGCCGGCTGGTGCTGCGGCTGGTCGCGGGCGACCCGCTGACCACCCCGGCCGTGGTGGCCGAGGTCCAGGCCGTCGCGCGCACGAGCGCCGTGTTCGACGTCATCCCGGGCGTCTCCCCGGGCGCGGCCGTCCCGGCGTACGCGGGTGTCGCGCTCGGCGGCACGCACGTCGAGGTCGACGTCCGCGGCGACGTCGACTGGGCGGCGCTGGCCGCCGCGCCCGGCCCGCTGGTGCTGCACGCGACGTCGGCGCACCTGGCCGAGGCCGCGTCGGCGCTGACCGGCAACGGCCTCCCGGCGTCGACCCCGGTCGCGGTCACCGCGAACGGCACCATCAACACCCAGCGCACCCTCGACACCACGCTCGAGAAGGTCGCCAACGACGCCGGCGAGCTCGTCGGGCCGCTGATCGTCACGATCGGCCAGGCCGCCGGGCAGCGCTCGAAGCTGTCGTGGTGGGAGTCGCGCGCGCTGTACGGCTGGAAGGTCCTGGTGCCGCGCACCAAGGAGCAGGCGGGCGAGATGGCCGAGCGCCTGCGCGGCCACGGCGCGACGTCCCACGAGGTCCCGACCATCTCGGTCGAGCCGCCCCGCAGCCCGGCGCAGATGGAGCGCTCGGTCAAGGGCCTGGTCGACGGCCGCTACCAGTGGATCGTCTTCACCTCCACCAACGCCGTGCGCGCGGTGTGGGAGAAGTTCGAGGAGTTCGGGCTCGACGCCCGCGCGTTCTCCGGCGTGAAGATCGCCTGCGTCGGCGAGTCGACCGCGGCGAAGGTGCGCTCGTTCGGCATCATCCCGGAGCTGGTCCCGTCGGGCGAGCAGTCCTCCGAGGGCCTGCTGGCCGAGTTCCCGCCGTACGACGACGTCCTCGACCCGGTCGACCGCGTGCTGCTGCCGCGGGCGGACATCGCCACCGAGACCCTGTCGGCCGGCCTGCGCGAGCGCGGCTGGGAGATCGACGACGTGACGGCCTACCGGACCGTCCGGGCCGCCCCGCCGCCCGCCGAGACCCGCGAGATGATCAAGACCGGCGGTTTCGACGCGGTCTGCTTCACCTCGTCTTCGACCGTGCGGAACCTGGTCGGCATCGCCGGCAAGCCGCACACCCGCACGCTGGTCGCGTGCATCGGCCCGAAGACCGCGGAAACCGCGGTGGAATTCGGGCTCCGGGTCGACGTCCAGCCGGAGAAGGCGGACGTCCCGCACCTGGTGGACGCGCTGGCCGAGCACGCCGCTCGCCTGCGCGCCGAAGGCGCCCTGCCGCCGCCGCGCAAGGCGAAGCGGGCCCGCCGCTCCTGAGGTTCGCGTAGTCCGTGAAGGCCTCCTTACCGGCTTTTATGACCGGGAAGGAGGCCTTCACGGCTTTTCGGGAACGGGCGGGAGTACCTTGGTAGGAGTGTTCCCTGAGCATCGTCCCCGCAGGCTTCGCACCACCCCGGCCATGCGCAGGCTGGTGGGCGAAACGACGCTGCGGCCACGCCAGCTGATTCTCCCCATGTTCGTCGCCGAAGGCCTCGACGCGCCACGGCCGATCTCGAGCATGCCGGGCGTCGTCCAGCACACCCGCGACACGCTGCGGAAGGCCGCCGTCGACGCGGTCAACGCCGGGGTCGGCGGGCTGATGCTGTTCGGCATCCCGAAGACGCGGGACGCCGAAGGCACCGGAGCCGTCGACGAAAACGGCATCCTCAACGTCGCCCTGCGCGACCTGCGGCACGAACTCGGCGACGCCACCGTGCTGATGGCCGACACCTGCCTCGACGAGTTCACCGACCACGGCCACTGCGGCGTCCTGGACGCCGACGGCGCGGTCGACAACGACGCCACCCTGCGCATCTACGCCGAGATGGCCGTCGCGCAGGCCGAAGCCGGGGCGCACGTGCTCGGGCCGTCCGGGATGATGGACGGCCAGATCGGCGTCATCCGCCGGGCGCTCGACGAGGTCGGCCACAGCGACAAGGCCATCCTCGCCTACTCCGCGAAGTACGCCAGCGCGTTCTACGGCCCGTTCCGCGAGGCCGTCGACTCGCAGCTCAAGGGCGACCGCAAGACCTACCAGCAGGACCCGGGCAACGGCCGTGAGGCGCTGCGCGAGATCGAGCTGGACCTCGCCGAGGGCGCGGACATGATCATGGTCAAGCCGGCGCTCGCCTACCTCGACGTGATCAAGGCGGCCGCGGACATCTCCCCGGTGCCGGTGGCGGCGTACAACATCTCGGGCGAGTACGCGATGGTCGAAGCCGCCGCGGCGAACGGCTGGCTGGACCGCGAACGGACCGTGCTCGAGGTCCTCACGTCGATCCGCCGCGCGGGCGCCGACATGATCCTCACGTACTGGGCCGCGGAAGCCGCTGCCTGGCTGGACTGACCCGTTAGAGTCCACGCCGTGGAAGACAAAGAGGACCTCACCGGTCTGACCGACGACGAACGCCGCAAGAAGGGCCGCTCGCCGGACCCGGTGCTGCCGGGGCAGAAAGCGCCCAAGGCGACGCCGCCGCGTCCGGTGGCCGTGTCGTTCTGGCTGTGGCTCGCCGGTGGCGTGGTGCTCATCCTCAGCTACGTCCAGCTGCTGAGCAGCAAGTCGGCCGTCATCGACCAGTTCGTGAAGGCGACCACCGACCCGAAGTACACGCCGCAGATGATCGCGGACGGCGTCACGACGCTGCTGTGGTACCTGCTCGGCGGCGCGGTCGTGTTCGTGCTGCTGTTCCTGCTCTTCGCGTACAAGGCCCGCGAAGGCACGCGCTCGGCCCGGACGGTGCTGACCATCCTGCCGATCGTGATGCTGCTGCTGATCATGACGATCGCGCCGATCATCAACTACCTGACGCTGGTTTCGGTGCTGCTGTTCGTGATCGCGCTGGTCCTGATGTACCTGCCGTCGGTGGCGGGCTACTTCCCTAAGGCCGGCCGCAAGCCGTGAGCGACCGGCTCTACGCCGAGTCCGGCGTGAGCTGGGGCGCCGTCGTGTGGGGCCCGGTGTTCGCGGTGTTCGGCGCGCTGTTCGAGCTGGTCACCGGCGGCCCGGTGCACGTCGTGGGCTGGCTGCTGGTCGGCGTGGGGCTGTGCGCGATCACGGTGCCGTGGGTGTACGCGCGGCGCCGGTTCCTCTCGCTCGAGGTGACGACGAAGCAGCTGCGCCAGGGCCGCGAGAAGGTCCCGGCGGACCAGCTCGCCTCGGTGACGGACGTCGGTGCCCCGGTCGGGACCCGCGTCCTCGGCGGCGGCTGGTCGGTGCCGCGGAAGTACGACTCGCTGCCGGTGAAGCTCGCGGACGGCAGCGTGGTGCTGGCGTGGGCGAAGGACGTCGAGGCCCTGCGGGACGCGCTCGACCGGCTCGTCCGGGCGACACGGAAGGAAGCATGAGAAAATCCCCGCTGTGATCGACCTTCCGCAGCCCACCGGGGCCGAGCTCTGGCCGCCGGCAGAACCCGGCCCGCAGGCACGGCTGAACCAGCCGTGGCGGCTGCTCGTCGCCGTCGTGGAAGTCGTGCTGGCCGTGGCCGCCGGGTGGGGGGCCTACGCGCTCTGGCAGTCCGGTGCCGCCACGGTCGTCACGCGGACCGACGACGGCGCCGTGCTCGAGTCGCACCGGTACTTCGGCGGGTCGCTCGCCGCCGCCATCGGGCTCGGGACCGTGGCCGCGCTGCTGCTGGTCGACGCGGTGCGTCAGCTGCTGCTCGCGATGCGTGCGCGGCAGCTCAAGCGCAAGGACTGATACACAGCTCCCGCACAGGGAACCCCCAGTCAATTGCTAAGCGGCGGTCCCAAGGTTGCCGCATGACGCGGGTGCGTGCCTCGAAGGCATGGGTGATCAACGGTGCTCTGGTCGTACTGCTGGCCGGAGCGGGTTTCGGGATATACCAGGCATTCAGCCCCGAACCGAACACGGCGCAGGCGCAGACGCGCAGCACACCGGTGCGCCGCGCGACGGTCACCGAGACCATCTCCGCCGCCGGAACCCTCGCCAGCAGCTACACCGGCGCGGCGAACTTCGCGACGGCCGGCAAGGTCACCTCGATCGACGTCAAGGTCGGGGACGTCGTCAGCGCCGGTCAGAAGCTCGCGACGGTCGACAGCACGCAGGCGGCGAAACAGCTCCAGGTCGCGAAGGCGAACCTCGCGGTCGCCCAGGACAACCTGGACACCGCCGAGGACGCCGAGGCCACCCCGGCGACCGGGCAGAACGGCCAGAACAGCACGCAGTCGGCGGCCAACAGCGTCACGTCGGCGCAGGCCAAGCTCGACCAGGCCCAGCTGGACGTCCAGACCGCGCAGGAAGCCCTCGACAACACGACGCTCTACGCGCCCGGCGCCGGCACGGTCACCGCCGTCAACGGCACCGTCGGCCAGCAGTCCTCCAGCGGCTCGGCCGGCAGCTCCCAGTCGTCGAGCAGCAGCAGCGGCAGCGGCCAGGGCGGGCAGGGCTCGTCGAACAGCACCGCGTCGAGCAGCAGCTCCAGCTCCAGCAGCGGCTTCATCACCATCACCAACCTGACCGGCCTGGTCGTGAACACCTCGGTCGCTGAGATCGACGTCAGCAAGGTCAAGACCGGTCAGAAGGCCACGGTGACGCTCAACGCGCTGCCGGACAAGCCGATCCAGGCCACCGTGTCGAGCGTCAACCTGACCCCGACCACGAGCGGCAGTGTCGTCTCCTACGGCGCCCAGCTCGCGCTGACCGCACCGCCGGACGGGCTGCGGCCCGGCCAGTCGGCGAGCGTCGTGATCACCGTCGCCTCCGCCGACAACGCGCTGAGCGTGCCGGCCGCGGCCGTGACGACCGCCGGGAACACCAACGTCGTCACCGTGCAGGAGAACGGCCAGAACGTGACGCGCCAGGTGCAGGTCGGCATCCGCGGCGAGTCGACCGTGCAGATCACGTCCGGGCTGACCGAGGGCGAGAGCGTCGTGCTCACCGGCGCCTCCGCGGCCACTGGGACCGGCCGGACCGGCACCGGGACCGGCGGCACCGGTGGCTTCCCCGGCGGCGGGACCGGCGGGTTCCCCGGCGGCGGCCAGCGCGGCACGGGGACGGGCACCGGCGCCGGCGGCGGATTCGGCGGCCGCGGGTGAAGCCCGTGATCGCGGTTTCCGCGCTGCGCAAGACCTACGGCGAAGGCGAGACGGCGGTGCACGCGCTGCGCGGCGTCGAACTGACCGTCTGGCCGGGCGAGTACGTCGCCATCATGGGTGCGTCCGGCTCGGGGAAGTCGACGCTGCTGAACATGCTGGGCTGCCTCGACGTCCCGACGTCCGGCCAGTACCTCCTCGACGGCTTCGGCGTCGGCAAGCTGAACGAACGGCAATTGGCGTTGCTGCGCAACCGGAAGATCGGCTTCATCTTCCAGTCGTTCAACCTCGTGCCGCGAACGTCGGCGTTGTCCAATGTGGAGCTACCGCTCGTCTACAGTGGACTGAAGCGGTCGGAGCGGCGGCGGCGCGCGCTGGCGGCGCTGGAGATGGTCGGCCTGTCCGACCGGGCCAAGCACCTGCCGAGCGAGCTGTCGGGCGGGCAGATCCAGCGCGTCGCCGTGGCGCGGGCGCTGGTCACCGGCCCGGCGATGCTGCTGGCCGACGAGCCGACCGGCAACCTCGACCGCCGCAGCACCGAAGACGTCCTCGGCGTGTTCGACCGGCTCAACGCCCTCGGCCGCACCATCGTCGTCATCACGCACGAGGACGAGGTCGCCGCGCACGCGCACCGCGTAGTGCGGGTAGACGACGGGCTCATCGTGTCGGACGAAGTGACCCGCGCGGTCGGAGCGGTCTCGTGAACCTCCTCGAAATCCTGCGCTTCGCGGTCCGCGGGCTCACCGCGAACAAGCTGCGCTCGGCGCTCACCACGCTCGGCATCACCATCGGCGTCGCCGCGGTGATCCTGCTCGTCGCGGTCGGCAACGGCGCGTCCGCGGCCATCGCGGCCAGCATCCAGGGCCTCGGCACCAACGTGGTCAACGTCTCCCCGGCGCGCGGCGGCGGGCAGGGCGCGTCGGCGCGGCCGCTGACCGTCCAGGACGCGCACGCGCTCGTCGACCCCGTCGGCGCGCCGGACGTCAAAGCCGCGTCACCGGTGGTGAACACCACGGCGACCGCGACCTACGGGCAGACGTCGTACGACATCTCCAGCGTCGCCGGCACCGAACCCGCGTACTTCACGACCACCAACCGCGAGCTCGCGCAGGGCCAACTGTTCACCGCGGAGGACGTCACGGCCGCGCGGAAGGTCGTCGTGCTCGGCCCGACGACCGCGGAGTCGATCTTCGGCACGGCGGACCCGGTCGGCAAGAACGTGCTGCTCAACAGCATCCAGTTCACCGTGGTCGGCGTGCTGCAGGCGAAGGGCAGCACCGGGCTGCAGAACGCCGACGACGTCGCCATCGCGCCGATCTCCGCCGTCCAGAACTCCCTGGCCGGGTACGGCAGCCTCAGCCAGATCGCGGTCCAGGCCACCAGCGCGGACTCGGTGTCGCTGGCCCAGTCCGAGATCACCGCGATCCTCAACGCCCGCCACGGCATCCGGCTCGGCGGCACCGCCGACTACCAGATCCAGAACTCCGAGCAGCTCCTGGCGACCCGGACGTCGGCGACCGAGACGTTCACCGTGCTGCTGGCGGCGGTCGCGGCGATCTCGCTGCTGGTCGGCGGCATCGGGGTCACGAACATCATGCTCGTCACGGTGACGGAGCGGATCCGCGAAATCGGCATCCGCAAGGCCATCGGCGCCCCGCGCGCGGCCATCCTCGGCCAGTTCCTCGCCGAAGCGACCATGCTCAGCCTGTTCGGCGGGCTGCTCGGCGTCGCGATCGGGCTGGTCGGCAGCCGGTTCACCATCTCCGGGATCAAACCCGTCGTGGTGCCGTCGTCGATCCTGCTCGCCTTCGCGGTCTCCGCCCTGATCGGGCTGTTCTTCGGCAGCTTCCCGGCGAACCGGGCCGCCAAGCTCCGGCCCATCGACGCCCTGCGGCACGAATAAGGAGTTCCGATGTCTTCCCCCACGACCCCGCCGAGCGCGGAGGAGATCGTCGCGACCCCGGCGGTCGACGGCGACCTGAACGCCGAGATGCGCCGGGCGGCCAAGCCGTTCTCGCGCGCGACGCTGGTACTGGCCGGTCTCGTCGTCCTCGCGGTCGCGTTCGGCGGCGGCGCCTGGACGCACGCGGCGTTCGGCTCGACGTCCTCGTCGACCCCCACCCGCCCGGCCGCCACGCAGGGCACCCAAGGCACCCAAGGCGGCCAGCAGGCCGGTGGGTTCCGCGGCGGCCGCGGCACCACGGGCACGGTCGACCGCGTCGAGGGCACCACGGTGTACGTCAAGACCGCGCAGGGCACCGAGGTCAAGGTGTCCACATCGGACTCGACCACGGTCGGCGTGACCCAGCAGGCCAAGCTGTCCGACCTCAAGCCGGGCTCGACCGTCGTCGTCCAGGGCCAGGCGGGCGAAGACGGCTCGGTCACCGCCCAGGCCATCACCCAAGAGGCTGCTCGCTAGCGTTTGCGAGACTGAAGGGGTGAGCACTGGAACCGAGCAGTCCAAGGCATGGTTCGAACGCGCGAAGGCGGCCATCCCGGGTGGGGTGAACTCGCCGGTCCGGGCGTTCAACTCCGTCGGCGGCACCCCGCGGTTCATGGTCCGCGGCGAAGGCCCGCACCTGTGGGACGCCGACGGCAACCGCTACGTCGACCTGGTCTCCTCGTGGGGCCCGATGATCCTCGGCCACGCGCACCCGGCGGTCGTCGAGGCGGCGCGTGCGGCGGCGACGTCCGGGCTGTCGTTCGGCACCCCGACGATCGGCGAGGTCGAGCTGGCCGAGGAGATCATCGGCCGGGTCGGGCCGGTCGAGCGGGTGCGCCTGGTCAACTCGGGCACCGAGGCCACGATGAGCGCGATCCGGCTGGCCCGCGGGTTCACCGGCCGCTCGAAGATCGTGAAGTTCGCCGGGTGTTACCACGGTCACGTCGACGCGCTGCTCGCGCAGGCCGGCTCCGGCGTCGCCACGCTGGGGCTGCCGACGTCGCCGGGGGTCACCGGCGCCCAGGCCGCGGACACGCTGGTGCTGCCGTACAACGACCTCGACGCGGTCCGGAAGTCCTTTGCGGACAACCCGGGCGAGATCGCCGCGGTGATCACCGAGGCCGCGGCCGGCAACATGGGCGCGGTCGCGCCGGACGAGGGCTTCAACGCGGCCCTGCGTGACATCGCCCACGAGCACGGCGCGCTGCTCATCATGGACGAGGTGATGACCGGGTTCCGCGTCTCGCGCGCGGGCTGGTTCGGCCTCGAAGGCGTGGCGGGCGACCTCTACACGTTCGGCAAGGTGATGTCCGGCGGCCTGCCGGCGGCGGCCTTCGGCGGCCGCGCCGACGTGATGGCCAAGCTCGCCCCGGGTGGGCCGGTCTACCAGGCCGGGACGCTGTCGGGGAACCCCGTCGCGGTCGCCACGGGCCTGGCGACGCTGCGCGCGGCCGACGACGCCGTCTACGCGGCTCTAGACGCCAACGCGAAGCGCCTCGGCTCGCTCTTCGACGCAGCGCTGAGCGAAGCGGGGGTTGCGCACAACGTCCAGTACGCGGGCAACCTGGTGAGCGTGTTCTTCGGCGAGAAGCAGGTACGCGACTACGCGGGCGCGCAGGCATCCGAGACGTGGCGGTTCCCGCCGTTCTTCCACGCGTTGCTCGACGGAGGCGTGTACGCGCCCCCGAGCGCGTACGAGGCCTGGTTCGTCAACGCGGCCATGGACGACGAAGCGTTCTCGGTGATCGAAGCGGCCCTGCCCGCGGCGGCGCGCGCGGCGGCCGGAGCCGTCCAGTGACCACCGTCGTCCACCTGCTGCGGCACGGCGAAGTGCACAACCCGGAGAAGATCCTCTACGGCCGGCTGCCGGGCTACCGGCTGTCCGAGCGCGGGCAGCGCCAGGCGCTGACGGTCGCCGAGGCCGTCGCGGGCCACGACCTCGCGTACGTCGTCGCGTCGCCGCTGCAGCGCGCGCAGGAGACGGCGGGCCCGATCGCCGCGGCGCACCGGCTCGACATCGCGACCGACGAGGACCTGATCGAAGCGGGCAACCAGTTCGAGGGCCTGCAGGTGGCGGTCGGCGACGGCGCGCTGCGGGAGCCTCGCCACTGGCCCAAGCTGGTCAACCCGTTCAAGCCGTCGTGGGGCGAGCCGTACCTCGAAATCGCGCACCGGATGCTCGGCGCGGTCCACCGGGCCCGCGAGGCGGCGGAGGGGCACGAGGCTCTCTGCGTGTCGCACCAGCTGCCGATCTGGACGCTCCGGCGGTTCCTCGAGGGCAAGAAGCTGTGGCACGACCCCCGCCGCCGCCAGTGCTCGCTGGCGTCGCTGACGTCACTGGTCTTCGACGGCGACGCGCTGCGGGAGATCGTCTACAGCGAGCCGGCGGGGACCACCGACCCGAAGGTGACCGGGGCATGAAGCGGCTGGTCATCGGGGCCGTGGCGGTGCTGGCGCTGGCCGGCTGCAGCGCGGGCAAGGACGCGGTGGTGCAGGGGAGCAGCTTCAGCTTCGTCTCCCCGGGCGGCAAGGTCGACATCACCTACGACACCGCCCAGCGCCAGACCGCGCCGGTGCTGGCGGGTGACGACCTGATGCACGAGGGCAAGCAGCTGTCGCTGGCGGACTTCCCCGGCAAGGTCGTGGTGCTCAACCTGTGGGGCCAGTGGTGCGGGCCGTGCCGCACGGAGGTGCCGGAGCTGGAGTCGCTGGCTCGCCAGGCCCCGGGCATCCAGGTGGTGGGCATCGACGTCCGCGACCCCGCGCGCGAGGTGGCCCAGGACTTCGTCCGCGACCGGCAGCTGACGTACCCCTCGATCTACGACCCGGACGGCCGCGTGCTGCTCAAGCTGAGCGGCTACCCGCGCAACATCATCCCGTCGACGATCGTCCTGGACAAACAGCATCGAGTGGCGGCGGTCTTCCTGCGTCCGGTGCTGGCCCAGGACCTCCTCCCGGTGACCCAGCGCCTGGAGGCCGAGGCGGCCTGACCCGCTACGCCCCAAGCGCCCCAATGTGGCGTTGGTTGCGTCCAGCGCACCGAACGCCACATTGGGTGCGTCTGACGCACCGAACGCCACATTGGGGCGCTCCGGTGCGAGCCGTACGGGCGGGACCAAGGTCCTGAACTGCTGTGACCGAGGTCCTGTGAAGCGGCCCCGGCGTTCTCACCCGGACCTCACTCCCTACCCTCAACGGGGTGAACTCCGTTACCGAGCTGGCGATCTCCGGACCGCTGCTGCTCGCCGCGGGCGTCGCGCTGCTGGCCGGCACCATCTCCTTCGCCTCGCCGTGCGTGGTGCCGCTCGTGCCGGGGTACCTCGCGTACCTCGCCGCGCTCGTCGGGGCGGACGCCCCCGCGGTCAGCGCCGACGAAGAGCGCAAGAAGGGCCGGTGGGCCGTGCTCGGCGCCGCGCTGCTCTTCGTGCTCGGGTTCACCGTCGTGTTCGTCGCCACCCTCGGCACGCTCGTCTGGCTGGCCGACACGCTCGTGCTCAACCAGGACATCCTCCAGCGCATCGGCGGGGTCCTGACCATCGCCATGGCGCTGGTCTTCCTCGGCTGGATCCCCGGCCTGCAGCGCGAGGTCCGCTCGCACCACGTCCCGCGCGGCGGGGTCTGGGGCGCCCCGCTGCTCGGCGCGATCTTCGGGCTCGGCTGGACGCCCTGCATCGGCCCGACGCTCTCCGCCGTCACCACGCTGGCCAGCGCCACCGGCGGGGCCGAGGCCCGCGGCTACCTGCTGATCGCCGTCTACTGCCTCGGCCTCGGGCTGCCGTTCCTGCTCATCGCGCTCGGCGCGCGCTGGGCCGTGCGCGCCACCGACTGGGTGCGCCGCCACGGCCGCCAGGTGCAGGTCTTCGGCGGCGTGCTGCTGATGGTCGTCGGCATCCTGCTGGTCACCGGCGTCTGGGGGGACCTGATGGGCTGGCTCCGCAACGAGCTCGCGGGCAACCTGGAGCTGCCGCTGTGACGACCACCGAAGCGCCTCCCAAGACCCCGCAGGGCCCGACGCCCGCGAAGCGCACCTTCGCCTTCATCCGCAACACCTGGCGCGGCCTGACGTCGATGCGCACCGCGCTCGTCCTGCTGTTCCTGCTCGCGCTGGCCGCCCTGCCGGGCGCGCTCCTGCCGCAGCGGAAGCTCAACGCCCCCAAGGTCGACGAGTACATCAGCGCGCACGGCTGGTGGGGCACCCTGCTCGACAAGCTCGAGTTCTACGACGTCTACTCCAGCATCTGGTTCTCGGCCATCTACCTGCTGCTGATGATCTCGCTGGTCGGCTGCCTGACGCCGCGCAGCTTCGAGTACGTCAAGGCGATGCGCGCCAAGCCGGTGCTGACCCCGCGCAACCTGGCCCGGATGCCGCACTACCGGCTGGGCCGCGGCAAGTCCGACGTCGCCGCCGAGATCGCGGCCGTCCACAAGCACCTGTCGGGCTGGCGCCGGATCGAGCGCGAGGAAGCCGACGGCGTCCGCACGATCTCCGCCGAACGCGGGTTCCTGCGCGAGACCGGCAACCTCGTCTTCCACTTCAGCATGCTCGGCCTGATCGTGTTCTTCGCGCTGGGCAAGATGTTCGGCTACGAGGGCCAGGTCATCGTCCAGGCCGACGGCGACAGCTTCTGCAACTCCGGCATCTACAACTACGACTCCTTCAACGCCGGCCTGCGCGTCGACGGCACCGACCTCGACCCGTTCTGCGTGAAGGTGAACGACTTCACCGTGCGCTACACCCCGGCCGGCGAGCCGGAGTACTACCACGCGAACATCCAGTACCAGTCCGGCGAAGACCTCGAAACGAACACCTGGCGCCCGTACGGCCTCGAGGTCAACTCGCCGCTGCGGACCGCGGGCGACCGCGTCTACCTGCTCGGCCAGGGGTACTCGCCGCAGTTCACCGTCACCTTCCCGGACGGCACCCAGCGCACCCAGAATACCCAGTGGCGCACGGTCGACCCGACCACGATGCTCGCCGAGGGCGCGACGAAGTTCGACCAGCCCGGCGTCACCGACGAGGTGCAGCGGCGGACCCGGCAGCTGGCCATCACCGGCCTGTTCGCCCCGACGGCCTTCCTGCACGGCAACGTCCTGACGTCGTCGGCGCCGGAGCTGAACAACCCGTCCGTGGCGGTGGACATCATGCGCGGCGACCTCGGCCTCGACGCCGGGCGCGGGCAGTCGGTGTTCGAGATCGACCAGTCACTGGTGGACGACGGCAGGCTGAAGAAGGTCGCCCGCGAGAACCTCAAGGTCGGCCAGGAGATCAAGCTCGACGACGGCACGAAGGTCCGCTTCGACGGCGTCAACCACTGGGTTTCCCTGCAGGTCTCCCACGACCCGACGCAGGGGTTCGTGCTCGGCTTCGCCATCGCGATGTTCCTCGGTCTCGGCGCGTCGTTGCTGGTCAAGCGGCGGCGGCTGTGGGTGCGGGTGAAGCCGGGAACCGAAGACGAGCCGGGTACCGTGATCGAGGTCGCCGGGCTGGCCCGCACCGACCAGGCCGGGTACGGCGAAGAGTTCCACCGGATCAGTGAACGCCTGATCAGTGGTCAGAAGGGCTGAGGCATGCCGATCAACGAGACGCTGTCGACCTACAGCGACTGGCTCTACACCACCGCCGCGGCGATCTACGTCGTCGCGCTGATGATGACGCTGATCGAGCAGGGCTTCGGCGCCAAGGGCAGGCTCGCCACCGAGCGGGCGAAGCTCCGCGCGCGCGAGCTCGTCGGCGCCGGCGGGCCGCCGACCGAAGAGGTCCAGGCCGAGCAGCGCACGTCCGGCCGTCCCGAGCGGATCGGCAAGATGGGCGCGTCGCTGCTCGTGCTCGGCGCGCTGCTGCAGCTGTCGGCGATCGTGCTGCGCGGGCTCGCCGTGCACCGCGCGCCGTGGGGCAACATGTACGAGTACGGCATGGCGGTCACCTTCATCACGGTGGTCACCTGGATCCTCGTGATG
Source organism: Amycolatopsis eburnea (assembly GCF_003937945.1). GTDB lineage: Bacteria > Actinomycetota > Actinomycetes > Mycobacteriales > Pseudonocardiaceae > Amycolatopsis > Amycolatopsis eburnea. The sequence goes on along the minus strand of NZ_RSEC01000039.1, from coordinate 141,511 downwards.
TGGAAGTTCCCGGTCCGGCACCTCACCGGCTTCCTGCTGCTGCCCGTCGTGATCCTGATGTTCATCAACGGCACGCTGCTGTACACGATCGCGGCGCCGGTCCAGCCCGCGCTGCAGTCGTACTGGCTGGTCATCCACGTCTCGGCGGCCATCATCGGCTCGGGCGTGTTCCTGGTGCCGGGCGTGGCGAGCGTGCTCTACCTGTTCCGCGCGGCCTACGAGAAGGACGAGACCAAGTACGCCCGGTTCGCCTCGAAGCTGCCGGCGGCCGACGTCCTCGACCGGATCGCCTACCGGACCACCATCTTCGCCTTCCCGGTGTTCACCTTCGGCGTGCTCTGCGGCGCCGTCTGGGCCGAGTCGGCGTGGGGCCGGTTCTGGGGCTGGGACCCCAAGGAGACCGTCGCGTTCATCGCCTGGGTGGTCTACGCGGCGTACCTGCACTCGCGGGCGACCGCGGGCTGGCGCGGGGCCCGGGCCGCGGCCATCAACATCGTCGGGTTCGCCGCGATCATCTTCAACCTGTTCTTCGTGAACCTCGTCACGGCGGGCTTGCACTCCTACGCCGGGGTGGGCTGAGCGTCCCGCGAGGACTCCGACTACCGTCGTGACCGGGGGAGTGCGATGTCGGGCGGAGTGCGCGGAGGTTTACACCGGTGACCGGACCCAGCGAAGAATCGGCTCCTGGCCACCCCGAACAGGCTGAACCGGCCGCTGCCCCGCAGCAACCGGGCCTGTTCGCCGAGGATCGGACGGACTCCCACCCGCACCCGGAGACGTCCGGGGCCTACGACGTGCAGCCCACGCAGGCCGTCCCGCCGCCGCCCAACCCGGCGACGTCCGGCCCGCACCAGGTCAACCCGGCCGTCTCGGGGCCGCACCAGGTGCCCCAGGGGCAGCCGTACGGCTACGACCAGAACCTGCCGCCGCTGCAGCCGCAGTACGGCGACCCGGCGCAGCAGTACGCCCAGGCCCAGTACCCGCAGCAGCCGTCCGGCTTGCCGCAGCCCCAGGGCGGGCGGCACGCGGCGCCGCCGCCGCAGCAGCACCCGGGTCATGGCCACGACCTGTCCACGGCGCACCTGGTCAAGCAGGTCAAGCGGCCCCCGCAGTCCGGCTGGCGCAAGGCCCTCTACGTCGGCAGCGGCAAGCTGGTCAACCCGGGCGAGAGCCCGGCGGACACCCGCCGCCGCGAGCTGATCGCGCGCGTCAACCAGCCCCTGCGCGGCTGCTACAAGATCGCGATGCTGTCGCTGAAGGGCGGCGTCGGCAAGACCACGGTGACGACGACGCTGGGCGCGACGTTCGCCTCCCTGCGCGGTGACCGGGTGGTCGCCGTGGACGCCAACCCGGACCGCGGCACGCTGTCGCAGAAGCTCCCGCTGGAGACCACGGCGACGGTCCGCCACCTCCTGCGCGACGCGGCCCGCATCACGCGCTACAGCGACGTCCGGTCGTACACGTCCCAGGGCTCCAGCCGCCTGGAAATCCTCGCCAGCGAGCAGGACCCGGCCGTCTCCGAGGCCTTCTCCGAGGACGACTACCGGCGGACGGTCAACCTGCTGGAGCACTTCTACAACATCGTGCTCACCGACTGCGGCACCGGACTGATGCACTCGGCGATGAAGGGCGTCCTGGACGTCGCGGACGCGCTGGTGGTGGTCTCGTCCGGCTCGGTCGACGGCGCCCGCAGCGCCTCGGCGACGCTGGACTGGCTCGAAGCCCACGGCTACGGCGAGCTGGTCAAGCGTTCGGTCGCGGTGATCAACTCGGTCCGCCCCAAGGGCGGCTCGGTCGACCTCGACAAGCTGTCGGCCCACTTCGGCGCGAAGGTCCGGGCGGTCTGCAAGGTGCCGTTCGACCCGCACCTGGAGGAAGGCGCGGAGATCGAGCTGGACCGGCTCACCGGCGACACGCGCTTGGCGCTGCTGGAGCTGGCGGCGACGGTCGCCGACGGCTTCGCGACCCCGCTTTCGCAGGGTTACCGCTGAGCCGCTCGCCCACCCGGTCGTGAAAGCCTCGCTCAGCCCTCTTCGTCCCGGCGCTTGCGCTGCTGTTCGGCCAGCTGGCGCAGGAAGTCGGGGTCGTCGTCCGGGGCGAGCGGGGCGCGGCGCGGGGTCGAGGGCACCATCCGCTGGCCGGCGAACGACCGCCACAGGAGCAGGGCGACGACCAGCGCGCCGACCGCCGCGAGCAGAGCGAGCATGCCGGATCCTTCCGTGTGGGTCCCCCGAGGTTAGCCTCTTCGGCCGGGTTTCGGCTGCCGCGGCGTCACCCGGGTGACGCGGCGAACGAAAAGGGGCCGCGCGGGACGGGGTGCTTCCCTGTACCCGACACGGCCCCGCGCCGGAGCTGGTTCAGGCGTTGCGCGCCGGTTCGCTGGCGTCGGTGGTCAGCTCGGCCAGGAGCTCGTTCACCTCGGACTCCCGGAACCGCCGGTGCCCGCCCGGGGTCCGGATGGAGCCGATGCGGCCCGCCGTCGCCCACCGCGTCACCGTCTTGGGGTCAACCCGGAACAGCGCTGCCACCTCTCCTGGGGTGAGCAGGCGTCCGCCCATCGTCGCGGTCATTTTCCGCCTCCTTAACGAACTCACTGCTATACCGGAGGCATCCGGGCCCTTCTGCCCGTCGCGCCGGGGTAGCCAACACGGCAATCGTTGCACTTCACCCGTCAGGTACTCGAACGGTTGTCCAAGAGTAAAGAGCCCTTAAAGGTCAAAACGGACAGTTTGTTTACGGTCTGCAACTTATTGTTCCGTGACGCGACGTGCGGAAACGCCGTCGCTGCCGGTCACCGGCGGCGAGGTGTGGTGCCAATGGGGGATTGTCCAACCGCATAGAGTGATCCCCGTGGATCAGTTGGACCGGAAGATCATCGCGGCGTTGCGCATCAACGGACGGGCCACCTACGCCGACCTCGGGCGGGCCGTCGGGCTGTCCGCGTCATCGGTGCACGAGCGGGTGGGCAAGCTGGAAGCCGCCGGCGTGATCACCGGCTACCACGCGGTCGTCGACCCGAGCTCGGTCGGGCTCGGCGTCACCGCCCTCGTCGGCATCCATCCCACCGACACCGCGACCGAGGACGACGTCGCCCAGGCGCTCGGCGAGCTCGACGAGGTCGAGAGCTGCTACGCCGTCGCGGGTGACGAGGCGTTCGTCGTCAAGGTGCGCGTGCCGACCGTCGACGAGCTGGAGCGGACCCTGGGCCGGCTCCGCCGCATCCCCGGCGTCGGGCGGACGAACACCACGGTCGTGCTCTCGACGCGGTTCGAGGGCCGCCCGAACAACGCGGGCCTGCAGAAGGACCGGTCCGGCGGGGCGTAGCCTGCTTCGGTGTGAGCGACGAGAAGGCCGGAAACCTGCCGCGTGACCTGACGCTGTACCTGCTGGCGCGGTTCGTGCTGGTCGGCGTGATCGCCTGGGGCCTGTCCCTGGCCGGCGTGCCGCTGCTGGTGGCGCTGCTCATCGGCCTGGTCGTCGGGCTCCCGCTGGGCCTGCTGCTGTTCCGCGGCCTCAACGCCCGGGTCACGGCCGGCCTGGCGAAGCGCAACGAGAAGCGCGCCCGGGCCCGTGCCCAGCTGCGTGCGCAGCTCCGCGGCGACTCGGCCGGGCAGCCGGAATGAGCCACAGCCGCAGCTGGGTCCGCGAAGCCGTCCGGATCATCGAAGCCGACGCCAACCGCAGCGCCGACACGCACCTGCACGTCTTCCCGCTGCCCCCGGAGTGGGGCATCGACCTCTACCTCAAGGACGAGTCCGTCCACCCGACCGGCTCGCTGAAGCATCGGCTGGCCCGGTCGCTGTTCCTGTACGGGCTGGTCAACGGCCAGATCGGGCCGGACACCGTGCTGGTCGAGGCCTCCAGCGGCTCGACCGCGGTGTCCGAGGCCTACTTCGCCCGGATGCTCGGGCTGCGCTTCATCACGGTCGTGCCGCGGCGCACGTCCCGGGAGAAGATCGCGCTGATCGAGTTCTACGGCGGCGAGTGCCACTACGTCGACGAAGCCCCGGCCATGTACCCCGAGGCCGAGCGCCTCGCGGCCGAGTGCGGCGGGCACTACCTCGACCAGTTCACCTACGCCGAGCGCGCGACGGACTGGCGCGGCAACAACAACATCGCCGAGTCGGTGTTCGCGCAGATGCGCTCGGAACGCCACCCGGTGCCGGCGTGGATCGTGGTCGGCGCGGGCACCGGCGGCACGAGCGCGACCTTCGGCCGGTACGTCCGCTACAAGCGCCACACCACGAAGATCTGCGTGGTCGACCCGGAGAACTCGTCGTTCTACGGCGCCTGGGAAACCGGCGCGCTCGACTACGCCACCGGCATGCCGTCGCGGATCGAAGGCATCGGGCGCCCGCGCTGCGAGCCGTCGTTCGTGCCCGGCGTCATCGACGAGATGTTCCGGATCCCCGACGCGGGCTCCCTGGCGGCCATCCGCCTGCTGCGCGAGCGCACCGGCCACTGGGCGGGCGGCTCGACCGGCACCAACCTCTACGGCGCCTTCCGGCTCATCTCGCGGATGGTCGAGGACGGCCAGGCGGGCAGCGTCGTGACGCTCCTCTGCGACGGCGGCGAGCGGTACGCGCACACGTACTACAACGACGAGTGGCTGGACCGGCAGGGCCTGGACCTGGCGCCGCACACGGCGTTGTTCGAGGAGTTCCTGACGACCGGGAAGTTCTTCGTCCCGGAGGGTTAGAAGCCCAGCGCCACGGCGGCGAGCACGGCCCAGGCGAGCATCGCCAGGCCGGTGTCCCGCAGCGCGGGGATCAGCGCCCGCCCCCGCTGCCCGCCGCCCACCGCGCGGACCGACTTCAGCAGCAGGGGCGCGGTCACGAGCGTGATCAGCAGCAGCGGGTGGAAGATCCCCAGTACCACGCTCAGCACGTACGGCACCGTGATCAGCACCAGGTACAGCCGCCGGGTGCCGCCGTCGCCGAGGCGGGTGGCCAGGGTGCGCTTGCCGGACTCGATGTCGGTCGGGATGTCGCGCAGGTTGTTGGCCGTCAGGACCGCCGTCGAGAACGACCCGACCGCCACCGCGCACGCCAGCGCGGCCCAGCTGACCCGGCCCGCCTGGACGTACACCGTGCCGAGCACGCCGGCCAGCCCGAAGAACACGAACACGGCGATCTCGCCGAAGCCGTAGTAGCCGTAGGGCTTCTTGCCACCGGTGTAGAACCAGGCGCCGAGGATGCACAGCGCGCCCATCACCAGCAGCCACCAGTGCCCACTGGTGACCACCAGCACGAGCCCCAGCACCCCGGCCAGGCCCAGCGAGACCAGCGCGGCGGTCAGCACGGCCTTCGGCGCGGCCACCCCCGAGCCGACCAGCCGCAGCGGCCCGACGCGGTTCTCGTCCGTGCCGCGGATGCCGTCGGAGTAGTCGTTGGCGTAGTTGACGCCGACGATCAGCGAGAGCGAGACCAGCAGCGCCAGCACCGAACGCCACCACGAAAACGCCTCCAGCGCGATCGCCGCGCCGACCCCCGCCACCACCGGCGCCACCGCGTTGGGCAGCGTCCGCGGGCGGGCCCCCTCGATCCACTCGCTCACTGAAGCCATGGCGCCATTCAACGCCATGTCGATCAGTGACCGGCGAGAACCCGGTCAAGCCCTGCGCAAGGTTCGCGCAAGGTGGCGGGAGCACGGTGGACTCAGCCCGGCGGGACCCGCGCCATCGAGGGGTTGGCGCGGTGCCCGCCGGGCGGACCCGGGGCTCAGTCGGTCGGGGGCAGCTGCCAGGTGAGCTGGCCGCTGTTCGGGTCCACGGCGGGGCCGTCGGCCAGCGCCGCGCCCGCGGGAAGGAGGACCCCCAGGGCGACGGCGGTGCTGATCAGAGCGGTACGAAACCAGCGCGTCATGGTGGGTAGCCAAGCGTGCGCAGGCCGTGAATGTCAACGAAGTGCCGCCATTCAGCCGTGCGAACCCGGCTGGAGCCGGGTCTTCACCGCCGCCCGGTCGATCTTTCCCGGCCCGCGCAGGGGCAGCTCGGCGCCGAATTCGATGCGTTTGGGGGTCGAGGCGGGCCCGAGTTCCGCGCGGACCGCCGCACGCAGGTCACCCGGCTCACCTGCCGGGACGACCAGCGCGACCACGGCCTCGCCCCACTCCGGGTCCGCCACGCCGACCACGCAGGCGTCGCGGACGCCGGGCTGCGCGCACAGCACGCGTTCGATCGCGTTCGCCGAGACCTTCACGCCGCCGGTGTTGATCATGTCGTCGGCGCGGCCGAGAACTTCGATCCGGCCGTCGTCGTGGCGGATCCCGCGGTCGGAGGTGGTGAACCAGCCGTCGGCGAACGCGTCCGCGGTGAGGTCGGGGCGGAGCCGGTAGCCGTGGGCGAGGACGGCACCGGCGATGCGGATCCGCCCGTCGGCGAGGTCGACGTGGACGCCGTCGAGGGGGACGCCGTCGTAGACGCAGCCGCTGGCGGTCTCGCTCATCCCGTAGGCGGGCACGATCCGGACCCCGGCCTCGGCGGCGCGTTCCCGCAGTGCCGGCGTGGTCGCGGCCGCACCCAGGACGATCGCGTCGAAGGTGCGGGCCGCGGCGAGCCCGGCGCCGCCGTCGTCGAGGAGGCGGACCAGCTGGGTGGGGACCAGCGCGGTGTAGCGGGGGCCGCCGGTGAGCTGCGCGGCCGCGGCGGCGAAGTCGTCCGGGCGGAAGCCGGTGCCGGTCAGGAACACCGGGGTGGTGCCCGCCAGCATGGACCTGACCAGGACTTGGAGCCCGCCGATGTAGTGGGCGGGGGTGGCCAGCAGCCACTGGCCGGGGCCGCCGAGCCTTGCGTGGGTGGCCTCGGCGGACGCGGTCAGCGCGCGGGCCGAGAGCAGCACGCCCTTCGGCGCGCCGGTCGAGCCGGAGGTGGCGATGACCACGGCCGTCTCCGGCTCGGCGGGCTCACCCGGGGCCATCGCGTCCCGCAGCGCCCGGTCGGTGTACGGCAGCACGGCCGGGCCGCCGTCGAGGGCGTCCGCGACCGCGCGCCGCAGGGTCTCGAGGGCCTCGGGGGAGCCGTCGAGGGGGATCGGGAGCAGCTCAGTAGTAATAGGGGACGTCCTTGAAGTCGGGGTCGCGCTTCTGCAGGAACGCGTCGCGGCCTTCGACGGCTTCGTCCTGCATGTAGGCCAGACGGGTGGTCTCGCCGGCGAACAGCTGCTGGCCGACCATGCCGTCGTCGGTGAGGTTGAACGCGTACTTGAGCATCCGCTGCGCCGTCGGCGACTTGCCGACGATCGTCCACGCCCAGTCCAGTGCCTCTTTTTCGAGGTCGGCGTGCGGGACGACGGCGTTGACCGCGCCCATGTGGTGCATCTGCTCGGCGGAGTACTCGCGGCCGAGGAAGAAGATCTCGCGGGCGAACTTCTGCCCGACCATCTTGGCCAGGTAGGCCGAGCCGTAGCCGGCGTCGAACGAGCCGACGTCGGCGTCGGTCTGCTTGAACTTGGCGTGCTCGGCGGAGGCGAGGGTGAGATCGCACACCACGTGCAGGGAGTGCCCGCCGCCCGCGGCCCAGCCGGGGACGACCGCGATCACGGGTTTCGGCAGGAACCGGATCAGCCGCTGGACCTCGAGGATGTGCAGCCGGCCTGCCTGCGCGGGGTCCACCGTGTCGGAGGTCTCGCCGCTCGCGTACTGATAGCCGGAGCGTCCGCGAATACGCTGGTCACCACCGGAGCAGAACGCCCACCCGCCGTCCTTGGGCGAGGGGCCGTTGCCGGTGAGCAGGACGCAGCCGACGTCCGAGCTCATCCGGGCGTGGTCGAGCGCCCGGTAGAGCTCGTCGACGGTGTGCGGGCGGAAGGCGTTGCGGACCTCCGGGCGGTCGAACGCGACGCGTACGACGCGTTTGCCGCCGCGGCTCTCAGCGGAGCGGTGGTAGGTGATGTCGGTGAAGGCGAAACCTTCGACCTCGGTCCACGCGGCGGGGTCGAACAGCTCGGAAACTCGGGCGTCATCCACGTTTGGGAGAATAGGACCTGTGGACACATCTACCGCCGACGTACTCCCTCCCGCGGAGGCGGCATTGAACACAGTCGATGGATGCGAGGCCTGCCGGTGAACCCTTCCACCGCGCAGGCCAGGGTGATCGTCGACGAACTCGTCCGCAACACCGTTTCGCACGTCGTCCTCTGCCCGGGCTCCCGCAACGCGCCGCTGTCCATCGCGCTGTACGACGCGGCGGCGGCCGGGAAGCTGCAGCTCCACGTCCGCATCGACGAGCGCGGCGCCGCGTTCCTCGCCCTCGGCATCGCCGCCCGCACCGGCCGCCCGGTGGCCGTGCTCTGCACGTCCGGGACCGCGGCCGCGAACTTCCACCCGGCGGTCCTGGAGGCCGACCGCGCGGGTGTCCCGCTGATCGTGCTGACCGCCGACCGGCCGCCGGAGCTGCGCGCGGCGGGGGCGTCGCAGGTCATCGACCAGCACCAGCTCTACGGCGACGCCGTCCGGTACTTCGACGAGCTGGCCGTGGCCGAACGGCGGGCCGGGCAGAACTCGTACTGGCGCAGCCAGATCTGCCGGGCGTGGAACGCCGCCTACGGCGAGTGGCGCTGCGGGCCGGTGCACCTGAACATCCCGTTCCGCGAGCCGCTGGTGCCCGACGTGGACGACGACGGCGAGTGGTACGAGTCCCTGGACGGCCGTCCCGACGGCTCCCGGTGGACCGAGCTGCCGGACTTCGGCGCGTTGCCGTCGTTCGTGGTGCCGTCGGCGCGGCACGGCCTGGTGATCGCGTGCGACACCGGCGTCCAGGCGGCCAGTGAGTGGGCCGAGCAGCACGGCTGGCCGGTGATTTCGGAGACCGGCGGGATCGGGCTGTCCGGCGGCACGGCGATCTCGTCCGGCGCGTGGCTGCTGGGCGTGGAGGAGTTCATTTCGCGGCACAAGCCGGAGCAGGTGCTCTGCCTCGGCCGCCCGACGGTGTTCCGGCAGATCCAGAAGGTCCTCTCGGACGCGTCGGTGGAGGTGCTGCTGGTCCGGCCGGATTCGGACTGGCCGGCGCCCGCGCACAACGTCCGGCAGGTCGGGCAGTGGTTCGACGAGCCGACCAAGCCCGCCGACCCGGAGTGGCTGGCGAGCTGGCGCCGCGCCGACGAGGCGGCCGCGTCCGCCGTGGCCGCGACGCTGGCCGAGGAGCCGTGGCCGAGCGGGCTGCGCGTGGCGACCGAGCTGGTGGACGCGCTGCCGCCGGACTCGCTGCTGGTCGTGGGCTCGTCCAACCCGACCCGGGACGTGGCGCTGGCGGGCCGGCTGCGCCCGGACGTCCTGGTGCACCGCAACCGCGGCGTCGCGGGCATCGACGGCACGGTGTCCACCGCGATCGGCGCCGCGTACGTCCACCGCGGCCCGTCGTACGCGCTGCTGGGCGACCTGACGTTCCTGCACGACGCGTCCGGCCTGCTGACCGGGCCGGCCGAGCAGCGCCCGGACCTGACGATCGTGGTGCTCAACGACGACGGCGGCGGCATCTTCTCGCTGCTGGAGCAGGGCGCGCCGGAGCACTCGGCGAGCTTCGAGCGCGTCTTCGGCACCCCGCACGGCGCCGACCTGGGCGCCCTGTGCGCCGGCTACCGGGTCCCGCACGTCGTGGCGGAGACGCTCACGGAGTTCCGGGCCGCGCTGGCCCCCGCGCCGGGCCTGCGGGTCGTCGAGGTGCGGGTCGACCGGGCCCGGCACCGCGACCTGCACGCCCGCCTGCGCGCGGCCGTGTCCGCGGCGGTTTCCCCGGCCTGAGTCAACCGGTTTCCGGGCCCGGTCCCAGGAGGTAAGAACCTTCCTTCGCCGGTACCTGGCACCCCGTTGGCTGGCTACGTTCGAGCGCGCTGAACCTCACCCGTTGGAGGGATTCGAATGCGTGCAAGAACTCGCACCGGCCTCGGTGTGCTCGCGGCCGGGGTCGCCTCGGTGCTGCTCGCCGGTACCGCCAGTGCGGCCCCGTCACCCGGTGCCCCCGGCGTCGGTGACGCGTACTACCCGAACGCCGGCAACGGCGGCACGGACGTGCTCCACTACGACATCCGCCTGAGCTACCAGCCCGCGACCGACGTGCTGGCCGGCACCACCACGCTGCTGCTCACCGCGACGCAGGACCTCTCGCGGTTCGACCTCGACTTCGCGCTGAAGGCGTCGAGCGTGCGCGTGAACAACCGCCCGGCGCAGTTCACGAACCAGACCGGCAACGGCGAGCTCGTCGTCACCCCGGCGCAGCCGCTGCTCAAGGGCCAGACCGCCACCGTCGTCGTGGCGTACTCGGACACGCCCTCGACCGAAAAGGTGGACGGCCTCAACGCCTGGAAGAAGGGGGCGTTCGGCGCGCTGGGCATCGACGAGCCGCAGAGTTCGGCGTGGTGGTTCCCGGCCAACGACCACCCGACCGACAAGGCGACCTACGACGTCTCGATCGAAGCCCCGGACGACAACGTTGCCATCTCCAACGGCTCGCTCGTGCGCACCACGAAGAGCCGGGCCGGCTGGACCCGCTGGCAGTGGCGCAGCACCAAGCCGCAGGCGACCTACCTGACGTCGTTCATCGTCGGCAAGTACGAGCTGGTCCAGTCCACGACGCCGGACGGTAAGCCGTTCGTCACCGCGTACGGCGCCGACCTCGGCGACTCGCTGTACGCGGCGAAGGCGAGCGTCGAGCGGACGCCGGAGATCAACGAGTTCCTGGCCACCCAGTTCGGCCCGTACCCGTTCGAGGCCGAGGGCGGCGTCGTCACCAGCGGCATCACGTTCTCCCTGGAGAACCAGACCCGGCCGACCTACGGCGCCCGCAACTTCCGCGCGGGTTCCAACACGACGCTGATCGCGCACGAGAACGCGCACCAGTGGTTCGGCGACAACGTCTCCCTCGGCCGCTGGAGCGACATCTGGCTGAACGAGGGCTTCGCGTCCTACGCCGAGTGGCTGTGGTCGGAGCACGAGGGCGAGGGCACGGTCGCCGAGCTGGCGCAGTACACCTACGACTCCAACGCAGCCGACGCCGACCTGTGGAAGCTCGTCCCGGCCGACCCGGGCGCGGACAACCAGTTCGACAACGCCGTGTACGACCGCGGCGCGCTGACGCTGCAGGCGCTGCGGACCGCGGTCGGCGACGAGGCGTTCTTCGCCATTTTGAAGGCGTGGCAGGTCCAGCGGGGCGGGTCGGACGGGCGGATCCTCGACTTCATCGCGCTGGCGGAGAAGATCTCGGGCAAGCCGCTGCACGACCTGTTCCAGACGTGGCTGTACACGGCTGGGAAGCCTGCGGTGGGCCCGAACGGCGCGGCCGCGGTTTCCCGCTTCGCTGCTCCGGCGAAGCCCCGGTCGTACGACCAGATCCAGGCGAACCACCGGATTCTCGCCGCCGAACACGCGCACTGAGCGGGACCGCTACGCTCGCGGCGTGAGCACGAGAGGTGAGCGGGCGAGGCGCGTCGGGTGGTGGGCCACCCTCGGCGTCGCCTCGCTGCTCACCGTGATGTGCGTCTGCTTGCTGTTCGCGGCGATCCGGAACGACGGTGCGATCTCCGCTCAGCTAGGTACGGCGACGGCGACGGTCGACTCGGTGGCGTTCGATCGGACGATCATCCACTTCGAGACGCCGGATGGGATTGTGCACAGTCCGGCCAATGGGGTGTTGTACCCGGACGGGCTGGCGGCGGGGCAGCTGGTTCGGATCGAGTACGACGCGTCTGATCCGGAGCTGGCTCGGGTGGCTGGGCGGTCGGCTGCGTTGACGTTGCTGCCGTTGGGGAGTTTTGTGTTTTTCACTTGGTTGGTGGCGGGGCCGTTGCTTTGGTGGATTCGGCGGGTGGGGAAGCGGGCCGCTGTTCCCGCTGCCTGAGATCTTCCCGGCTCCTCGGGCTCCGGTGCTGACTGCGGCTGGGACGAGGGGCGGGGGAGGTCTAGGGCGGGTGTCGCTTTCACGTGAAAGCTACGCCTGATCGGTTCGACTTGTGGTGTCTTGAATGAGTCATTCAGGACCTCCGAAGACCTGAATGAGTCATTCAGGACGTCGGCGGAGCCGCTGCCGGGCTGCCGGTGTAATGAACGACCCTTTCATGTCGTCTGATGACATGAAAGGGTCGTTCATTACGTCTCAGCCTGCGTGGGCGGTCTCCTGCCACCAGCCCAGCACCTCGTCCGCTACCCCCGGTGCCGCCACCAGGAGGCCGTCCGTCGGCAACGCCGTGTCCTCGCCGTGCTTGTCCAGCACCACCGCGCCCGCCTCGATCGCCATCGCGACCGAGCCCGCCACGTCCCACTCGTGGTAGCTGTGCAACACCGCCGCTGCCGCGTGGCCCAGGGCCACCTGGGCGATCGACAGCGCTGCCGAGCCCAGGACCCGGACGCCCGCGTGGGCTGCCGCGGCTCGCTCGATGAAGCCGCCCATGCCCGGCCACGGGCCCTTCCTCGCGAACTCCGTACAGACCAGCGCGCCCGCCGTCACGCAGCGGTCCGTGAGGCGGACCGGTTTGCCGTTCGCGCGGGCCCCTCGTCCGCGCGCCGCGGCGTAGATCTGGGCGCGGTACGGGTCCGCGACCACCCCCACCACCGGTCCGGCCTCGTCCACCAGCGCCAGGCTGTACGCGCACCAGGGCACGCCGGCCACGTAGTTCGCCGTCCCGTCGACCGAGTCGACCACCCAGCGGTACTCCGCGACGTCCGCCCCGTGGTCCGCGCCGAACTCGTGGCCGACCACCGGGATGCCCGGGAACTCCGCCGTCAGGACGCGGCGCGTGTGGCGCTCCAGGATGCGGTCGGTGTCGGTGACCCAGTCGAACGGCGAGTCCAGCGTCGACGGGTGGGCGCCGCGGCCGGCGGTCGCGGTGATCACGTCGGTGGCGTCGTTGGCCAGCCGTCCGGCCACTTCGAGCGCCCTCGACAGCAGGCCGGGCTCGACGGGCCGCGGCGGCCGGGAGGACAAGAGGGTCATGCCTGCTTAGTCTGGGCCCCCGTGGTTTCCAGGACACGACCTTGAGATGACATGTCGTAGCCGATCTGTTCCGGCAGCGTTGGCCGCCGTGTCACGCGGTCGCCAGTATCGGGTGCGATCGTCCAAGACGTGCGAGTCGCCATAGTCACCGAAAGTTTCCTGCCCCAGGTGAACGGCGTGACCAACTCCGTCCTGCGGGTCGTCGAGCACCTGCGCGAACGCGCGCACGACGTGCTGATCATCGCGCCCGGGCCCGGCCCGGACTCCTACCGCGGCGCCCCGGTCGTCCGGATCCCCGCGCTGGACTTCCCCGGGGTCAGCTCCCTGCCGATCGGCGTGCCGACGCGCACCGTGCTGAACGCGCTCAGCGCGTTCGGGCCGGACGTCGTGCACCTGGCGTCGCCGTTCGTCGTCGGCGCTAGAGGGCTCGCGGCGGCGCGGCGGCTGCGCGTGCCGTCGATCGCCGTCTACCAGACCGACATCGCCGGGTTCGCCGCCGCGTACGGCTTCGGCATCGCCGCGCGCGCCGCCTGGCGGTGGGTGCGGCGGCTGCACTCGCGGGCCGACCGGACCCTCGCGCCGTCCAGCGACTCGGTCGCGCAGCTGGAGCTGCACGGCGTCCCGCGCGTGCACCGGTGGGCGCGGGGCGTCGACATCGACCGCTTCTCGCCGTCGCACGCCGACCCGGCGCTGCGGACCGAGCTGGCGCCGGACGGCGAGCTGCTCGTCGGGTTCGTCGGCAGGCTGGCACCCGAAAAGGAGGTCGACCGGCTGGCCGCGCTGGCCGGGGTGCCGGGCATCCGCGTGGTCGTCGTCGGCGACGGACCCGAACTCGAAAACCTGAAAGAACAGCTGCCCGGCGCCGCCTTCCTCGGCGCGAAGTACGGCGACGACCTCTCCAAGGCGTACGCGAGCTTCGACGTCTTCGTCCACACGGGACCGCACGAGACGTTCTGCCAGGCGGTGCAGGAGGCGATGGCGTCCGGCCTGCCCGTGCTCGCCCCGGACGCGGGCGGCCCGAAGGACCTCGTCCTGCCCGGCCGCACCGGCTACCTGCTGCCCGCCGACCGCGAGGGTTTCGGCCCGGCGCTGGTCGAGAAGGTCGACGCGCTGCGGGACGCGGCGCTGCGGGCGAGGCTCGGCGAGAAGGCGCGCAAGGTCGTGCTCGGCCGGACCTGGCCCGCCGTCTGCCACGAGCTCGTGGGGCACTACGAAGCCGTGCGGGGCCGGGCCGTCCGCGCGGCCTGACATGCACATCGTCCAGCTCGCGAACTTCTACGGGCCGCGCTCGGGCGGCCTCCGCACGGCGCTGCACCACCTCGGCGCGGGATACGTCGCGAGCGGCCACGAGGTGACGCTCGTCGTGCCCGGCACCCGGTACGCCGACGAGGTCCTGCCGACCGGCGTGCGGCGGTTTTCCCTGCCCGCGCCCAGGATCCCGGGCACCGGCGGGTATCGCGCGGTCGACCCGCACCGCGTCCGGGCGGTGCTGCGAAGACTCGAGCCGGACCGGCTGGAGGTGTCGGACCGGCTGACGCTGCGCGGGATGGGTGGCTGGGCGCGGCGGCACGGCGTCCCCAGCACGGTCATCTCGCACGAGCGCCTCGACCGGCTGCTGGAGCAGTTCCTGCTGCCCGAGCCGGTCGCGCGCCGCGTCGCCGACGTCGCGAACCGGCGGATGGCCGAAAGCTACGACGCGGTGGTCTGCACGACGGCGTTCGCGCGTGCGGAGTTCGACCGGATCCACGCCCCGAACGTCCACCGGGTGCCGCTCGGCGTCGACCTCGCGACGTTCCGGCCCGCCATGCGCGACGACGGCTGGCGCACCGACCTGGCGGACGGCGCGGACGCCCTGCTCGTCCACTGTGGACGGCTGTCGCCGGAGAAGCACGTGGAGCGCAGCGTGGACACCGTCGCTTCGCTGACCGAAGCCGGCGTGAAGGTGCGGCTGGTGGTGGCCGGTGACGGCCCCCGCCGTCGGGCGCTGGAACGCCGGGCGCGCGGTCTGCCGGTGACGTTCCTGGGGTTCCTGTCCGGCCGCGGCGACGTCGCGCGGCTGCTGGCCAGCGCGGACGTCTCCCTGGCGCCCGGCCCGCACGAGACGTTCGGGCTGGCGGCGCTGGAGGCGCTGGCGTCCGGGACGCCGGTGGTGGTGTCGGCGTCGTCGGCGCTGCGGGAGATCGTCGGCCCGGGCTGCGGCGCGGCGGTCGACGACCACGCGCCCGCGTTCGCTTCGGCCGTCACGAACCTCCTCGACAGCCCCGAAGAACTGCGCCGGGCGGCGGCCCGCGCCCGCGCGGAGCAGTTCACCTGGCCCGCCGCGGTGGCCGGCATGCTCGCCGCCTTCCGCTGACCCTCATGGCTTCGCGTAGCCGGGGTGGACGCCGGGGGTGAGGCCCTGGTCGGTGGCGATCTTGGTCAGGAGGGCGTGGAGGGTCGCGCGTTCGCCGTCCGACAGCGCCGCGGTGAGCGCGCGGTCGTGGGCGGCCGCGGCCTGGGCGACGCGGCCCATGAACGCGCGGCCGTCCTCGGTCAGCTCGACCGCGTAGAGGCGCCGGTCGTCGGGGTTGCGGCGGCGCTCGATCAGCCCGCGCTTCTCCAGGCCGTCGACCAGCGCGACCAGCCGCGTCGCCGGTGTGCCGAGCTGGGCCGCGATCGCCTGCTGGCTCTGCCCCGGCCGCGCCGCGACCAGCCGCAGCAGCCCGGCCTGCGGCGGCGTCAGGTCCAGCTCGCCGATGCGTTCGGTGAACCGCTGCGCCGCGTGCGCGCCCACCTGGGCCAGCAGGAACGCGCTGCCGAAACCGTTCATGTCCGGAACCGTAGCGGTTGACAATCGATTACACCAGTGTAATCGTTTATGGCATGAAACGAATCGCGATCACCGCCTACGCCCTGTTCACCGTCGCCGGGGGAGTCCTCGGCGCCACCGGCACCCGCCCGGACTCGTCCGCGGCCGAGGTCACCGCCTACGACGCCGCCCACCAGGGGCTCGTCCAGCTGCTGGCGCTCGTCGTCTTCGGCGCCGGGCTGTCCCTCGCGACGTGGACGGCAGCGGCCGGCCCGCCGCGACTCGGCTACGCGGGCGGCCTGCTCGCATCGGGCTCGCTCCTGCTGAGCGGCCTCGCCACCTGGACGGCCGCGCAGAACCCGGACGTCGCCCGCCCGTTCACCTCGCTGGCCTTCGCCGCGGGCGCGTTCGGGTTCGCGGTGCCGCTCGCGCTTCTGATCGCCGGGGTACCGGCCAACACGCCGAAGTGGCTCGCGGTCACCGGCTACGTCGTCGCCGCGCTGGCCGGGCTCTCGGCGCTGAGCATGCTGACCGACGTGCTGTACCCGTTGATCCCGGTCGCGCGCTTCGGCGGGCTCGTCTGGCTGGTGCTCGCGACCTTCGTCAAGCGCCGCGACTACCCAGACCCCGCCCCGCCGCCACCCTCAACGGACGGGCTTCGCCCGACTGTCTAGATTCGAGTCATGTCACGCGCAAGCCTGGACAAGGACCCGCACGAAGTCGCCGCGATGTTCGACGGCGTCGCGTCCGGGTACGACCGGGCGAACTCGTTCATGACCTTCGGTTTCGACCGGCGCTGGCGCACCACCACCGCCCGCGTGCTCGACGCCCGCCGCGGCGAGAAGGTCCTGGACCTGGCCGCCGGCACCGGGGTCTCCACCGTCGAGTACGCCCGCGGTGGCGCCTGGTGCCTGGCGGCGGACTTCTCGTTCGGTATGCTCCGCGCGGGCAAGCACCGCAACGTGCCGATGGTCGCGGCCGACGCGCTCAACCTGCCGTTCGCCGACGACAGCTTCGACGCCGTGACGATCTCCCTGGCGCTGCGCAACTTCGTCGACACGAAGGCCGCGCTCACGGAGATCGCCCGCGTGGTCAAGCCGGGCGGCCGCCTGGTGATCTGCGAGGTCTCGACGCCGCCGTTCGCGCCGATCCGGTTCATCCACCGGCGGTTCATGCTGAAGCTGCTGACCTGGGTCGGCAAGCGCACGTCGTCCAACCCCGAGGCCTACTCCTACCTGGCCGAATCGATGCTGGCGTGGCCGGACCAGCGCACGCTCGGCGAGATCATCGCGAGCGCGGGCTGGGCCGACGTCGAGTGGTTGAACCTCACATTCGGGGTCGTGGCGATCCACCGCGCCCGCAAGCCTGCCTAAACTCGCGTTCATGAGTCGTCGCACCGCAGACCAGGACGCCGAAGTCATCGTCGTCGGCGCCGGGCCCGCCGGATCCACCGTGGCCACCTACCTGGCGCGCGCGGGCGTCGACGTCCTGCTGCTGGAGAAGACCGAATTCCCGCGCGAGAAGGTCTGCGGCGACGGCCTGACCCCGCGCGGCGTCAAGCAGCTCATCGACCTGGGCATCGACACCAGCGAGGACGCCGGCTGGGTGCACAGCCGCGGCCTGCGGATCCTCACCGGCGACCTCACTCTGGAGCTGGACTGGCCGGACCTCACGAGCTACCCGCCGTACGGCGTTTCCCGCACCCGTCACGACTTCGACGACCTGCTCGCAAAGCTCGCGGTCAAGGCGGGCGCGCGCCTCTACGAGCGCACCACCGTGACCAGCGCGATCACGAACGCGAGCGGGCGTGTGATCGGCGTCGAGGCGAAGGTCGGCCCGGAGAAGACGCCGGTGCACTACCGCGCGCCGCTGGTCCTGGCCTGCGACGGCGTCTCCGCGCGGCTCGCGTTGAGCGTCGGGATCCAGAAGAACGAGAAGCGCCCGATGGGCGTCGCCGTGCGCCAGTACTACAAGAGCCCGCGCCACGACGACCCGTTCATCGAGGGCCACCTCGAGCTGTGGGACCGCTCCGACCCGCGCGACCCGAAGCTGCTGCCGGGCTACGGCTGGGCGTTCCCGCTCGGCGACGGCACGGTGAACGTCGGCCTCGGCATGCTCTCGACGTCGGCCTCGTTCCGGAACACCGACTACCGCGCGCTGCTGCGCCAGTGGCTGGACGGGACGCCGGAGGAGTGGGGCTACCGCGAGGAGAACGCGATCGGCAAGGTCGGCGGCGCCGGCCTCCCGATGGGTTTCAACCGCACCCCGCACTACCGCGATGGGCTCCTGCTCCTCGGCGACGCGGGCGGCATGGTCAGCCCGTTCAACGGCGAAGGCATCTCGGCGGCGATGGAGTCCGCGCAGATCGCGGCGGAGGTCGTCGTGCAAGCGCTTGCGCGGCGCGAAGGCCCCTCCCGTGAGCGTGCTCTGGAGGCCTACCCGCGCGCGGTGCGCGAGCTGATGGGCGGGTACTACCAGCTGGGCAACGTCTTCGCGAAGATCATCGGCAAGCCGAAGATCATGCACGCCTGCACGAAGTACGGGCTGCGCATCAACAAGCTGCTGCCGCTGGTCTACAAGGGCCTGTCCGGCTGCTACGACGCCAAAGGCGGCGACGGCGTCGACCGCCTGATCGCGGCCCTCGCGAAGGCCGCTCCCAGCCCCCGCTGACTACCGTTTCCGAAGCGTCGCTTTCACGTGAAAGCGACGCTTGTGCGCGCGCGGACACACGAGTGGCCTAGCAAGTTGGCCGTGCGGTCAGTGGGATAGCTCACACGCCGACGTCCGGATTGTCCGGCCGTGAAGCGATCTTGGAGCGCCTAAGCGCAGGTCGCGCGGGCGACGTCATCGCGTCGTGACAACGATGGCGGCGGAACTTAGGGCACCCTTATAACACGGGGGCCTAGGGACAAGAGTGTGAGTCGCGTCCTAGACTCCCCCCATGCTTTGTGAATCCCTTCACATCCACGACGAGTGGCTTGTGAACTATTTCACAAGCACATCCCGGTCCAGCCACGGGCCGTAAGGAGACCCTGACCCTCGGCGGTGTGACCCAGGTCCCTTAGGGTGCCGACGAGGCCAAGCGGTTCCCCACCACAAGCACAACCGCAGCGGCGCGGAAAGGATGGCGAAGACCCCGTGCTGACGTTGCTGACCCGGACCGAAACGGTGCAGCTGGCGCAAGAGGCCCCGAGCCTGAAGCCCTACCTGCCCATCGTGATCTTGTTCGTCCTGGCCCTGGCGTTCGCCGTGCTGTCGGTCCTGCTGGGCCCGCTCGTCGGCCCCAGCCGCTACAACAAGGCCAAGCTCTCCGCCTACGAGTGCGGCATCGAGCCGTCGCCGCAGCCGCTCGTCGGCGCCGGGCGGATGCCGGTGGCCTACTACATCACCGCGATGCTGTTCATCCTGTTCGACATCGAGATGGTCTTCCTCTACCCGTTCGCCGTGCAGGCGGACGCGCTGGGCACGTTCGGCCTGGTGGAGATCCTGCTGTTCATCGCGACGGTCGGCTTCGCGTACGCCTACGTGTGGCGGCGCGGCGGCCTGGATTGGAACTAGACCCATGGGCCTCGAAGAGAAACTCCCCAACGGCATCCTGCTGGCCAGCCTCGAAGGCCTCGTCAACTGGGCGCGCAAGAACTCGCTGTGGCCCGCGACCTTCGGCCTCGCGTGCTGCGCGATCGAGATGATGACGGTCGGCGGTTCCCGCTACGACATCGCCCGCTTCGGCATGGAGCGCTTCAGCGCGACGCCGCGGCAGGCCGACCTGATGATCGTCGCCGGGCGCGTCACGCAGAAGATGGCCCCGGTCCTGCGCCAGATCTACGACCAGATGGCCGAGCCGCGCTGGGTGCTCGCCATGGGCGTCTGCGCCTCCTCCGGCGGCATGTTCAACAACTACGCCGTGGTCCAGGGCGTCGACCACATCGTGCCGGTCGACATGTACCTGCCCGGCTGCCCGCCGCGGCCGGAGATGCTGCTGGACGCGATCCTCAAGCTGCACGCCAAGATCCAGGACGAGCCGATCAACGCCCGCCGCGCCGCCATCCGCGCCGCCAGCGGGGCGCGCACCGAGCTCGTCGCGTCGTCGATCAAGTACGCGAAGAAGTAAGCGATGACTGAAACTCCTGAGACCGGCGGCGAGCAGTCCAGCGCCGACCGTCCCGAAGGCGGCCTCGAGCCCCAGGGCGCCCGCCCCGCCGAACCCGTCGTCACCGGCCGCGAACGCCAGGGCATGTTCGGCGTCCACGGCACCGGCGACACCTCCGGCTACGGCGGCGTCCGGCTCCCGGCCTACAGCCCGGCGCCGGCCGAGCGCCCGTACGGCGGCTGGTTCGACCAGTTCGCCGACGAGTTCTACGCGGCGCTGGCCGAGCGCAAGATCCCCGCCGAGTCGATCCTGCAGACGACGGTCGACCGCGGCGAGATCACCTTCTACGTCGACCGCGAGAAGCTGGTCGAGATCGCCAAGACGCTGCGCGACGACGGCGGCCTCCGCTTCGAACTGCTGTCCTCGGTGTCCGGCGTGGACTACGGCGTCGACGTCCCGCAGCGGCTGCACGCGGTCTACCACTTCACGTCGCTGACCTACCGCCGCCGGATCCGCCTCGAGGTCACCCTCGACGTCGAGGACCCGCACGTGCCGTCGCTGGTCGGGGTCTACCCGACGGCGGACTGGCAGGAGCGCGAGACCTGGGACATGTTCGGCATCGTCTTCGACGGCCACCCGGCACTGACCCGCATCCTCATGCCGGACGACTGGGACGGCCACCCCCAGCGCAAGGACTACCCGCTCGGCGGGATCCCGGTCGAATACAAGGGCGCGGAGATCCCGCCGCCGGACCAGCGGAGGTCGTACTCGTGAGCACCGAGAACCTGTCCGACGTCACGACCGGCACCGACACTTCCCCCGAAGGCTCGGACAGCGTCGAATACGCCGATTCCCGCGACACCACCGAAGGCCGCGTCTACACGGTCTCCGGCGGCGACTGGGACGACGTCGTCGCCGACGCCCAGCACGACGAGCGCATGGTCATCAACATGGGCCCGCAGCACCCGTCGACGCACGGCGTGCTCCGGCTCGTGCTGGAGATGGAGGGCGAGACCGTCACGCAGCTGCGGTCGGTCATCGGCTACCTGCACACCGGCATCGAGAAGAACTGCGAGTACCGGACCTGGACCCAGGGCGTCACCTTCGTGACGCGCATGGACTACCTGGCCCCGCTCTCGACGGAAATGGCGTACTGCCTCGGCGTCGAGAAGCTGCTGCAGATCGAGGCCCCGCGCCGCGCGCAGCTGCTGCGCGTGATGCTGCTGGAGATCAACCGCATTGGCTCGCACCTGGTCTACATCGCCACCGGCGGTATGGAGCTGGGCGCCACCACCGCGATGACGCTCGGCTTCCGCGAGCGCGAAGAGGTGCTGCACCTGCTGGAGCACCTGACCGGCCTGCGGATGAACCACGCGTTCATCCGCCCCGGCGGCCTCGCGCAGGACATGCCGGCCGACTACCACGAGAAGGTCAGCGAGTTCATCAAGACGATGAAGAAGCGCCTTCCGCTGTACGACAAGCTCTTCACCGGCCAGCCGATCTGGCGCAACCGGCTCAAGGGCGTCGGGTACCTGCCGGTCGACGCGTGCCTCGCGCTGGGTGTCACCGGCCCGGTGCTGCGGTCCGCGGGCCTGCCGTGGGACCTGCGCAAGACCGAGCCGTACTCCTGCTACGACGAGTTCGACTTCGACGTGCCGGTGGACAACGGTGCCGACTGCTGGTCGCGCTACCTGATCCGCGTCCACGAGATGCACGAGAGCCTCAAGATCATCGAGCAGTGCCTCGAGAAGCTCGAGCCGGGCCCGGTCATGGTCGAGGACAAGAAGATCGCGTGGCCCGCGCAGCTGTCGATCGGCAGCGACGGCATGGGCAACTCGCTCGAGCACGTCAAGAAGATCATGGGCCAGTCGATGGAGTCCCTGATCCACCACTTCAAGCTGGTCACCGAGGGCTTCAAGGTGCCGGCCGGGCAGGTCTACGCGGCGGTCGAGTCGCCCCGCGGCGAGCTGGGCGCGCACCTGGTCTCCGACGGCGGCACCCGGCCGCTGCGGGTCCACGTGCGCGAACCGAGCTTCGTGAACCTGCAGTCGATGCCCGCAATGGCCGAAGGCGGCCTGGTCGCGGACGTGATCGCCGCGATCGCCTCGATCGACCCCGTCATGGGGGGAGTGGACCGATGAGCACAGCAGTTCCCGAACCCGGCCCGAAGGACGCCGTGACGACGCACGCGGCGGCCGGGCCGGACGTCGACGTGGTCGCCATCGCGCCGGACCCCGAGGTGGCCGCCGGGATCATCGAAGACACGCCGCTCGAGGACATCTTCGACGCCGGCACCACGGCACAGGCGCAGGAGATCATCTCCCGCTACCCGATGTCCCGCTCGGCGCTGCTGCCGATGCTGCACCTCGTGCAGTCCGTGCAGGGCTACGTCAGCCAGGAGGGCATCGCGTTCTGCGCGAAGCAGCTCGACCTGTCCGACGCCGAGGTCAGCGCGGTCGCGACGTTCTACACGATGTACAAGCGCAAGCCGTGCGGCGAGCACCTCGTGAGCGTCTGCACCAACACGCTGTGCGCGGCCATGGGCGGCGACGCGATCTACAAGCGGCTCCAGACCCACCTCGGGTCCGAGGAGGAACCGCTGGGGCACAACGAAACCGCGGGCACGCCGAACGAGCCGGGCTCGATCACCCTCGAGCACGCCGAGTGCCTCGCGGCCTGCGACCTCGCGCCGGTCATCCAGGTCAACTACGAGTACTTCGACAACCAGACCGAGGACAAGGCCGTCGCGCTGGTCGATGCGCTGCGGGCGGGCAAGAAGCCGGCGCCGACGCGCGGCGCGCCGCTGTCCACGTTCAAGGGCGCCGAACTGCAGCTCGCCGGGTTCTTCCCGGAGGACGAGGCGGCCTACCGCCGGGACGTCGACGGGCCGTCGCAGGCCGTCGAGACGCTGCGGGGCGCGAAGCTCGCGCAGGAGCGCGGCTGGGTCGCCCCGGTCGCCCAGGATGTCCCGCTTCCTGAAGTGGAGAAGAAGTAATGGCCGATCCCATTACCCCGGTCCTCACGAAGCGCTGGCTGTCGCCGAACTCCTGGCAGATCGGGACGTACGAAGCACTCGAGGGCTACACCGCCGTCCGCAAGGCGCTCGCCGGGACACCGGAGCAGCTCGTCCAGGTGGTCAAGGACTCCGGCCTGCGCGGCCGCGGCGGCGCGGGCTTCCCGGCCGGCATCAAGTGGTCGTTCATGCCGCCGAACTTCGACAAGCCGCACTACCTGGTGATCAACGCCGACGAGGGCGAACCCGGGACCTGCAAGGACATCCCGCTGATGATGGCGGACCCGCACTCGCTCATCGAGGGCTGCATCATCGCCTCGTACGCGATGCGGTCCAACCACTGCTTCATCTACGTCCGCGGCGAGGCGCTGCACTGCATCCGCCGCCTCAACGCGGCCGTGCGCGAAGCCGAAGCGGCGGGCTACCTGGGCGAGAACATCCTCGGCTCGGGCTTCGACCTCAAGATCACCGTGCACGCGGGCGCGGGCGCGTACATCTGCGGCGAGGAGACGGCGCTGCTGGACTCGCTGGAAGGCCGTCGTGGCCAGCCGCGGCTCAAGCCGCCGTTCCCCGCGGCCGCCGGTCTGTACGCCGCGCCGACCACGGTCAACAACGTCGAGACCATCGCGAGCGCGCCGTTCATCGTCAACGGCGGGTCCAGCTGGTTCCGCGAGATGGGCCGCGAGAAGTCGCCCGGCCCGAAGATCTACTCGATCTCCGGCCACGTCGAGAAGCCCGGCCAGTACGAGTGCCCGCTGGGGACGACCCTGCGCGAGCTGCTGGACATGGCGGGCGGCATGAAGGACGGCATCCCGCTCAAGTTCTGGACCCCGGGCGGCTCGTCCACCCCGATGTTCACCGCCGAGCACCTCGACGTTCCGCTGGACTTCGAAGGCGCGGCGGAAGCCGGGTCGATGCTGGGCACCACCGCCGTCCAGGTCTTCAACGAGACCGTGTCGGTGCCGTGGGCCGTGATGAAGTGGACCCAGTTCTACGAGCACGAGTCCTGCGGCAAGTGCACGCCGTGCCGCGAAGGCACGTACTGGCTGGCGCAGATCCTCGAGCGGATGGTCGAGGGCCACGGCACCGAGGAGGACATCGACACCCTCCTCGACGTCTGCGACAACATCCTCGGCCGGTCGTTCTGCGCCCTCGGCGACGGCGCGGTCTCGCCGATCCAGAGCGGCATCAAGTACTTCAGGGACGAGTTCCTCGCCCTGTGTGAAGCGAACAAGCGTGAACTGGTGGGAGCGCAGGCATGACGATCGCGCCCGACAAGCCCGAGACCACCGAGACGCCGGTCCCCGAAGGCCACGTCAAGCTGGTCATCGACGGCGAAGAGGTCATCGCCCCCAAGGGCGAGCTGCTCATCCGCACGGCCGAGCGCCTCGGCACCGTCATCCCGCGGTTCTGCGACCACCCGCTCCTCGACCCGGCAGGCGCCTGCCGCCAGTGCCTGGTCGAGGTCGAGATGGGCGGCCGTCCGATGCCGAAGCCGCAGGCGTCCTGCACGATGACCGTCGCCGACGGCATGGTCGTCAAGACGCAGCTGACGTCGCCGGTTGCGGACAAGGCCCAGCAGGGCGTGATGGAGCTGCTGCTCATCAACCACCCGCTGGACTGCCCGATCTGCGACAAGGGCGGTGAGTGCCCGCTGCAGAACCAGGCGATGGCGCACGGGCGTCCCGAGTCGCGGTTCGTCGACACGAAGCGGACGTTCCCGAAGCCGCTGCCGATCTCCACGCAGGTGCTGCTGGACCGCGAGCGCTGCGTGCTCTGCCAGCGCTGCACCCGGTTCTCCCGCGAGATCGCCGGCGACCCGTTCATCGAGCTGCTCGAACGCGGCGCGCACCAGCAGATCGGCACCGCCGAGACGGCGGACGTGCTCGACCTGGCGTCGCGGACGACGTCCGGCCAGCCGTTCCAGAGCTACTTCTCCGGCAACGTCATCCAGATCTGCCCGGTCGGGGCCCTGACCAGCGCGGCCTACCGCTTCCGGTCGCGGCCGTTCGACCTGGTGTCCTCGCCGAGCGTCTGCGAGCACTGCTCGTCCGGCTGCGCCGAGCGGACCGACTTCCGGCGCGGCAAGGTCCAGCGCAAGCTGGCCGGCGACGACCCCGAGGTCAACGAGGAGTGGCTCTGCGACAAGGGCCGCTTCGCCTTCCGCTACACCTCGGCCGACGACCGCATCCGGCGTCCGCTCGTCCGGAACAAGACGACCGGTGAGCTGGAGGAGGCCTCCTGGACCGACGCCCTGCGCGTCGCCGCGGAAGGCCTCACCGCGGCCCGCTCGAACGGTGGCGTCGGCGTCCTGCCCGGTGGCCGGCTGACCGTCGAGGACGCCTACGCGTACTCGAAGTTCGCCCGGGTCGCCCTGCACACCAACGACGTCGACTTCCGCGCCCGCCCGCACTCGGCCGAGGAGCTGGCGTTCCTCACCTCCCGGGTCGTGGGCGTGACGGCGGAGTCCGGCGTCACCTTCGGCGAGATCGAGCGGGCCCGCACGGTCCTGTGCGTCGCCTTCGAGCCCGAGGACGAGGCGCCGATCGTGTTCCTGCGGCTGCGCAAGGCGGCCCGCAAGAACCGCACCCGCGTCGTCCACTTGGGACAGTGGACGACCTCGTCGGTGCGCAAGACCTTCGGCGAGCTGCTCGCCTGCGTCCCCGGCCAGGAAGCCGCCGCCATCGACGGCATCGCCAAGCACGCGCCGGACCTCGACGAGGCCCTGCGCGGCGAGGGTTCGGTCGTCCTGGTCGGCGAGCGCGCCGCGCAGGTGCCCGGCCTCTTCTCCGCGCTGCAGGACCTGGTGGAGCGCACCGGTGTCCGGCTCGCGTGGATCCCGCGCCGGGCAGGCGACCGCGGCGCGCTGCAGGCCGGCTGCGTCCCGACGCTGCTGCCGGGCGGCCGCCGCGTCACCGACGACGCCGCCCGCGTCGCCGTCGAAAACGCTTGGGGCGTCCCGGTTCCGGCCACGCCGGGCCGCGACACCACCGGCATCCTCGAGGCCGCGTCCAGCCAGGAGCTGGGCGGCCTGGTCGTCGGCGGCGTCGACCCGTACGACCTGCCGGACCCGGACCTCGCACTGCGGGCGCTCGACAACGCGGGCTTCGTCGTCAGCCTCGAACTCCGCCACAGCGCGGTGACCGAGCGCGCGGACGTCGTGCTCCCGGTGGCGGCGTCGGACGAGAAGGCGGGCAGCTACCTCAACTGGGAGGGCCGCACCCGCCCGTTCGACGTCACCCTCGAAGGCACCGGCGCCCTGCCGGACTGCCGGGTGCTCGACACCCTCGCCGTCGAGATGGACGCCGACCTGTTCACGCAGACCCCGGCCGCCGCCCGCGGTGACTTCGAGAAGCTCGGCAAGGCCTCGGCGCTGAACTGGGCCCACGTCGCCGTCGAGGCGCCGGCCCCGGTGACCCCGGCCGCCGGGCAGGCGATCCTGTCGACCTGGCGCCAGCTGATCGACAACGGGTCCCTGCAGGACGGCGAGCCGCACCTCAAGGGCACCCAGCGCACGCCGGTCGCGCGGCTGTCCGCGAAGACCGCGGAAGGGCTGGGCGGCACCGTCAAGGTGAGCACCGAACGCGGCGCGATCACGCTGCCGGTGGAGATCGCGGACCTGCCCGACGGCGTCGTGTGGCTGCCGGGCAACTCCGACGGCTCCGCCGTGTTCAAGACGCTCGGCGCCGGTCATGGCGCCGTGGTGAACCTCGCTGGAGGTGGGCAATGACCCCGCTGCTGACCGAAGCCGCCGTCGGGAGCGTTCCCGACGCGGCGACGCGGGCGGCGCTGCTGGCCGACGACCCGTTGTGGCTGATCCTGCTCAAGTGCGTGGTCATCCTGCTGATCGGCCCGATCATGACGATCTTCCTGATCGTCTGGGAGCGCAAGGCGGTCGGCCGGATGCAGAACCGGCCCGGCCCCAACCGGGTCGGCCCGGGCGGCTACCTGCAGTCCCTCGCGGACGCGATCAAGCTGCCGTTCAAGGAACAGATCATCCCGGACACCGCCGACCGCAAGGTGTACTTCCTCGCGCCGGTCATGTGCGTGGTGCCGTCGCTGATCGCGCTGTCGGCGATCCCGTTCGGCCCGGTGGTGTCGATCTTCGGCGAGCGGACCGTGCTGCAGCTGCTCGACCTGCCGGTCAGCGCGCTGGTGATCCTGGCCTGCTCCTCGATCGGCGTCTACGGCATCGTGCTCGCCGGCTGGGCGTCCGGCTCGCCGTACCCGCTGCTCGGCGGCATGCGCAGCGCGGCGCAGGTGATCTCCTACGAGATCGCGATGGGGCTCTCGATCGTCGCGGTGATCCTGCAGGCCGGCTCGCTCGACCTGGCCGACATCGTCTCGAAGCAGCAGCCGGCCTGGTTCCTCTACCTGGTCCCGAGCTTCGTGATCTACCTGATCTCGATGGTCGGCGAGACCAACCGCGCCCCGTTCGACCTCCCCGAGGCCGAGTCGGAGCTGGTCGGCGGCTTCCACACCGAGTACAGCTCGATGAAGTTCGCGATGTTCTTCCTCGCCGAGTACGTCAACATGGTGATCGTCTCGGCGTTCGCGACCACGCTGTTCCTTGGTGGCTGGATGGCCCCGTGGCCGCTGTCGCTGATCGGGAACAACGTGCTCAACACCGGCTGGTGGCCGGTGCTGTGGTTCTTCGCGAAGATGTTCATCCTGCTCTTCGGGTTCATCTGGCTGCGCGGCACGCTGCCCCGCCTGCGCTACGACCAGTTCATGCGGCTGGGCTGGAAGGTCCTGGTCCCGCTGAACCTGGTGTGGATCATCATGGTGACCTTCGCGAAGGTCATCGCCTGGAACACCGCGTCCATCATCATCGCCGCGGTCGCCATCTTCATCGTCGTCGCCCTGTTCTTCTACGTCCGCGCGGCGGGCCGCGAAGAGGAGAGCGAGACGATCCCGGTGACCGGCGGCGGTTTCCCGGTCCCGCCGCTGGACCTCAAGGTCCCGCAGACCACCCCGCGTCAGAAGGCCCTGGCCAAGGCCGAGGCGAAGGCGGCCCGCCGCAAGCCGGCAGCCGTCGGTACCGCAAAGGAAGGAGCGCAAGATGGGGTTTCTTGATCCCGTCAAGGGCTTCGGCGTCACCTTCGGGATGATGTTCAAGAAGGTCGCCACCGAGGAGTACCCGGAGGCGGGCGCGCCCGCCGCGCCGCGGTACCACGGGCGCCACCAGCTGAACCGCCACCCGGACGGCCTCGAGAAGTGCGTCGGCTGCGAGCTGTGCGCGTGGGCGTGCCCGGCGGACGCGATCTTCGTCGAGGGCGGTGACAACACCGAGGAGGCCCGGTACTCGCCGGGCGAGCGGTACGGCGCGGACTACCAGATCAACTACCTGCGCTGCATCGGCTGCGGCCTCTGCATCGAGGCGTGCCCGACGCGGTCGCTGACGATGATCAACTTCTACGAGCTGGCCGACGACGACCGCCAGCGGCTGATCTACACGAAGGAGGACCTGCTCGCCCCGCTGCTGCCCGGCATGGAGCAGCCGCCGCACCCGATGCGGCTCGGCGACAACGAGCAGGACTACTACGTGAACGGCCCCGAGCTGGCACGCGGGGAGGGCATCAAGTGATCGCCGCTCTCCTGACCCAGGCCCCGACCGGGGCCGCCGCGGGCGTTTCCGTCGGCGAGGCCATCGCGTTCTGGATCCTCGGCCCGCTCTGCCTGCTCGGCGCGCTCGGCATGATCTTCTCCCGCAACGCCGTGCACTCGGCGTTGTGGCTGGTCCTGACGATGCTGAGCCTGGGCGCGCTGTACATGATCCAGTCGGCGCCGTTCCTGGGCTTCACGCAGATCATCGTCTACACCGGCGCGATCATGATGCTGTTCCTGTTCGTGCTGATGCTGGTCGGCCGCGAAAGCTCCGACTCCGTCGTCGAGGTCCTGCGCGGCCAGCGGCTCGCCGCCACCGTGCTCGGCATCGGGATGGCGGCGCTGCTGGCCACCGGCATCTACCGGGCGATGGAGAACGTCACCCCGGCCACGCCGCTCGACTCGGCGACGCCGGCCGGCGGCGGTCCGAAGGGCCTCGGCAAGCTGATCTTCACCGACTACCTGTTCCCGTTCGAGCTGACGTCGGCGCTGCTCATCACCGCCGCCATCGGCGCGATGGTGCTGGCCTTCACCGACCGGCACGCCAAGGGCGGGAAGCGCACCCAGAAGGAACTGGTCGTCGCCCGCTTCCGCGGCGAGCACGACCGGCCCTCGCCGCTGCCCGGCCCGGGTGTCTTCGCCACCGCCAACTCGGTGGCCACGCCGGCCCTGCTGCCGGACGGCTCGGTCGCCCCGGAGTCGCTCTCGGCGATCATCGAGTCCACCTCGGCGATCGAGCTGGCGAAGGAACGCAAGCTGGTCGCGGACGACGTCGAGCACCCGGACGCGCACGCGCTGGTCGGCACCGACTCTTCGAAAACCGAGGGGGAGAAGGAATGACCCCGACGTACTACCTGCTGCTGTCGGCGCTGCTGTTCGCGCTCGGCGCGGTCGGCGTGCTGGTGCGGCGCAACGCGATCGTCGTGTTCATGTGCATCGAGCTGATGCTCAACGCGGTGAACCTGTCGCTGGTCACGTTCGCCCGGATCAACGGCGGGCTCGACGGCCAGATCATGGCGTTCTTCGTCATGGTCGTCGCGGCCGCCGAGGTCGTGGTCGGCCTGGCGATCATCATGGCCATCTTCCGCACCCGGCGCTCGGCCTCGGTCGACGACACCAACCTGCTGAAGTACTAGGAGACACCGAGTGACCGCATCATCGTGGCTGCTGGTGGCCCTCCCTGGCCTCGGCGCCCTCATCCTGCTGCTGGCGGGCAAGCGGGCGAAGGCCTGGGGGCATCTGCTCGGCTGTGCCACCGTCACCCTCGCCTTCGTCTACGGGCTGATCCTGTTCTTCACGGCCGACACGTCGTCCACTGTGGACACCAAGGTGTACTCGTGGATCCCGGTCGGCCAGCTGCAGGTGGACTTCGGGCTGCGGATCGACGCGCTGTCGCTGACGTTCGTGCTGCTCATCACCGGCGTCGGCATGCTGATCCACTACTACTCGATCGGCTACATGGCCGACGACGAGGGCCGGTACCGCTTCTTCGCCTACCTCAACCTCTTCGTCGCCTCGATGCTGGTCCTCGTGCTGGGCAACAGCTTCGTGACGCTCTACCTGGGCTGGGAGGGCGTGGGTCTCGCGTCCTACCTGCTCATCGGCTGGTACCAGGGCCGCCCGTCCGCCGCGACCGCGGCGAAGAAGGCGTTCCTGATGAACCGCGTCGGTGACGTCGGGCTGGCGCTGGCGATCTTCATCATGTTCAAGTACGCGGGCTCGACCGGCTACGCCGAGGTCTTCAAGGCGGTCGGCGACGGCAAGTTCTCCACGGGCGCGATCACCGCGATGGCGATCCTGCTCCTGCTGGGTGCCTGCGGTAAGTCCGGCCAGTTCCCGCTGCAGGCGTGGCTCCCGGACGCGATGGAGGGCCCGACCCCCGTGTCGGCCCTCATCCACGCGGCGACGATGGTGACCGCGGGCGTCTACCTGGTGGCCCGCTCGAAGGACATCTTCAACGCCACCGAAGACGGCCGCCTGATCGTCACGCTGGTCGGCACGGTCACCCTGCTGCTCGGGTGCATCATCGGCTGCGCGTACGACGACATCAAGAAGGTCCTCGCGTACTCGACGGTCAGCCAGATCGGCTACATGATGCTCGCCGTCGGCCTCGGGCCGATCGCGTACGCGCTGGGCATCATGCACCTGGTCGCGCACGGCTTCTTCAAGGCCGGGCTGTTCCTCGGGGCCGGGTCGGTCATGCACGGCATGAACGACGAGGTCGACATGCGGAAGTTCGGCGGCCTGCGCAAGAAGATGCCGATCACCTTCATCACCTTCGGCCTCGGGTACCTGGCCCTGATCGGCATCCCGCCGCTGTCGGGCTTCTTCACCAAGGACGCGATCATCGAAGCGGCGTTCGGCCAGGGCGGCTGGCGCGGCTGGGTGATGGGCGGCGCGGCGCTGCTGGGCGCCGGGCTCACCGCGTTCTACATGACCCGCCTGATGGTGATGACGTTCTTCGGCAAGGAGCGCTGGAAGGACATCAAGTCCACCGACGGCCGCGACTTCCACCCGCACGAGTCCACGGCGATCATGTGGGTCCCGATGGCGGTGCTGGCGGTCGGCTCGGTCGGCGCCGGCGCGTTCTTCGCACTCGGTGACCGCTTCGCCCACTGGCTGACCCCGTCGGTCGGCGAGCTGGAGGAAGCGCACCACTCGCCGTTGAGCGCGGGCGTGATCTCCATCGCCGCGATCGTGTTCTCCGTGCTCGGCGTGGTGCTCGCGTACCTGATCTTCCGCCGCGACATCCCGGTCGAACAGCCGCAGCGCGTCTCCTTCGTCACCCGCGCCGCGCGCAAGGACCTGTACGGCAACGCCCTCAACGAGACGCTGGTCGCCCGCCCGGGCACCTGGCTCGCGCGGGCGCTGGTGTTCGTCGACAACCGCGGCGTCGACGGCGCGGTCAACGGCCTCGCCGC
The DNA here is from genome assembly GCF_003937945.1 of Amycolatopsis eburnea. Classification (GTDB taxonomy): domain Bacteria; phylum Actinomycetota; class Actinomycetes; order Mycobacteriales; family Pseudonocardiaceae; genus Amycolatopsis; species Amycolatopsis eburnea. The sequence continues at coordinate 110,170 of NZ_RSEC01000039.1, read as the reverse complement.
CTCCCTCGGCGGCGGCTCCGGCCGGCTGAGGCGGCTCCAGACCGGGTTCGTCCGGTCCTACGCGCTGTCGATGCTGGGCGGCACGTTCCTGCTTCTGGCGGCTCTCCTGCTGGTGAGGTTCTCCTGATGACCTGGTTGCTCATCCTCATCCTGGTGCCGCTGGCCGGTTCCCTGGTGCTGGCGTTCCTCAAGGGGAACGACCGCGCCGCGGTGCTGGCCGCGCTCGGGTTCTCGATCCTCGAGTTCCTGCTGGTGATCCCGTTCTGGCTCAGCTACAACGCGTCCGGGCCTCGGCTGCAGATGACGTCGAGCTTCGACTGGATCCCCAGCTTCGGCGTGCACATCGCGTTCGGCACCGACGGCATCGCGCTGATCATGATCGCGGTCATCGCGCTGCTGGTGCCGATCGTCGTCGGCGGGCTCGGCGCGGTGGACAAGCTCCCCGCCGGGCGCAGCGCGGGCGGGTTCCTCTCGCTGATCCTGCTGCAGGAAGCGCTCACGATCGGCGTGTTCGCCGCGACCGACGTCTTCCTGTTCTACGTGCTGTTCGAGATCATGCTGATCCCGATGTACTTCCTCATCGGCGGCTACGGCGGCGCGAACCGGCAGTACGCGGCGGTGAAGTTCTTCCTCTACTCGTTCCTCGGCGGCCTGATCATGCTGGCGTCGGCGATCGGGGCGTACTCGCTGGCGTCGGACAAGCTCGGCAAGGGCACGTTCGACTGGGCCACGCTGGTCACGGTGGTGCGCGACGCGCCGCTGTCCACGCAGATCTGGCTGTTCCTCGGGTTCTTCCTGGCCTTCGCGATCAAGGCGCCGCTGGTGCCGTTCCACACCTGGCTGCCGGACGCGGCGGGGGAGGCGCCGATCGGCGTCGCCGTCCTGCTGGTCGGCGTGCTGGACAAGGTCGGCACGTTCGGGTTCCTGCGCTACTGCCTGCCGATGTTCCCGGACGCGAGCAAGACCCTGGCCCCGCTGGTGCTGGTGCTCTCGGTGGTCGGCGTCCTTTACGGCTCGATCCTGGCCGCGGGGCAGCGGGACATGAAGCGGTTCATCGCGTACGTGTCCATCGCGCACTTCGGCTTCATCTCGTTGGGCATCTTCGCGTTCAACGAGCAGGCGATGGTCGGCTCGGCGACGTACATGCTCAACCACAGCCTCGCGACCGGCATGCTGATCGTGGTGATCGGCCTGGTGATCGCGCGCGGCGGGTCGTCCCGCATTTCCGACTACGGCGGCATGGCGAAGGTGACGCCGCTGCTCGCGGGCCTGTTCCTCCTCGCCGGTCTGTCCACGTTGTCCCTGCCGGGCACCAACTCCTTCGTCTCGGAGTTCCTGGTGCTCATCGGGTCCTATGTGGACCAGCCGGTCTACACGATCCTCGCGACGGTCGGCATGGTCCTGGCCGCGGCGTACGTCCTGTGGCTCTACCAGCGGGTGTTCCAGGGCCCGGTCCGCGGTGACGCTCTCGTGGGTGTCGGCGGGGGCCCGGGCACGGCCATCGCGCCGGAGCTGGGTGCGAAGAAGGCCATCCGCGACCTGGGTGGCCGGGAGATCGCGATCCTCGCCCCGCTGGTCGTGCTGATCATCTTCCTCGGCTTCTACCCGAAGCCGGTGCTCGACACAGTCACCCCGACGGTGCAGCAGACGCTGTCCGCGGTCCAGGGAGGCAAGTAACCGTGCTCGACATCCTCCTGACCCAGGCACCGCAGCCGGTGCAGGTGCCGTCGGTCGACTACCCGGCCGTGCTGCCGGTGCTGATCGTCTTCGGCGCGGCGTGCCTGAGCGTGCTGGTCGAGGCGTTCTTCCCGAAGGGCTCGCGGTTCCGCTCGCAGGTGGTCCTGAGCCTGGTCGCGATCGTCGGCGCGGGCGTCGCGCTGATCGTGTACGCGACCGGGTCCGCCCCGGCGGGCGGCGTCACGACGTTCAGCCGCGCGATCTCGATCGACCGCCCGGCGCTGTTCCTCTGGGGCACGCTCCTGGCGCTGGCCCTCGGCGCGGTGCTGCTGATCTCGGACCGCGTGGTCGAGCCGGGCGGCGCGCTGGTCGCGCAGGCCGGCATCCGCCCGGGCACGGTCCAGGACCGCGCCCAGACGGCGACGGTGATGCAGACCGAGGTGTTCCCGCTGACGCTGTTCGCCCTCGGCGGCATGATGGCGTTCTGCGCGGCGAACGACCTGCTGACGATGTTCATCGCGCTGGAAGTGCTGTCGCTGCCGCTGTACCTGATGTGCGGCCTCGCGCGCCGCCGCCGGCTGCTGTCCCAGGAAGCGGCGGTCAAGTACTTCCTGCTGGGCGCGTTCTCCTCGGCGTTCTTCCTGTACGGCCTGGCGCTGCTGTACGGCTACGCGAACTCGGTGAAGCTGGGCGACATCGCCGCGGCGGCAGCGGGTTCGGACCGCTCGGACACGCTCCTGTTCGCGGGCATCGGCCTGCTGGTCGTCGGCCTGCTGTTCAAGGGCTCGGTCGGCCCGTTCCACACGTGGACCCCGGACGTCTACCAGGGCGCCCCGACCCCGGTCACGGCGTTCATGGCGGCGTGCACGAAGGTCGCGGCCTTCGGCGGCATCCTGCGGGTGCTGTCGGTGGCGTTCTCGCCGACGTCGTGGGAGTGGCGCGGGGTCCTGTGGGGCGTAGCGATCATCTCGATGGTGATCGGCGCGGTGCTCGGCCTCACGCAGACGGACGTCAAGCGCATGATCGCGTACTCGTCGATCGCCCACGCGGGCTTCCTGCTCATCGGCGCGATCGCGATGACCCGCGACGGCCTGTCCAGCACGCTGTTCTACCTGCTGGCGTACGGCTTCACGACGCTGGCGGCGTTCGGCGTGATCAGCCTGGTCCGCGACTCCTCGGGCGAGGCAACGCACCTCTCGGCGTGGGCCGGCCTGGCGAAGCGCTCCCCGTTGCTGGCGGCGGTGTTCACGTTCTTGCTGCTGGCCCTGGCCGGCATCCCGCTGACGTCGGGCTTCGTGGGCAAGTTCGTGGTGTTCTCGGCGGCGCTGTCCGACGGCATGGCCCCGCTGGTGGTGGTGGCCCTGGTGTTCAGCGCGGTGGCGGCGTTCTTCTACCTCCGCGTGATCGTCCTGATGTACTTCTCCGAGCCGGCCGCCGACGGCCCCTCGGTAACGGTCCCGGGCTTCGGCACGGGAACGGCGATCTTCCTGGGCACGGCGGTGACGCTGGTGCTGGGCCTGGTCCCGGCGTTCGCGCTGGGGTGGGCCGGTTCGGGCGGCTTCGCGCTCTGAGTTTCATCTGCCGAAGGCCACCACCAGAACCTCTGGTGGTGGCCTTCGTTCTGCGCCCTGGACGGGTTGTGTTCGGCCGGCTTTCCCTTACCCAAGCCGCAGGCTCGTGGTTTTGCCGAGGGATTGCGGGCCGAACGCCGGGCGTGCAAGCTCGCCATGGTCGAGGTGGCGGGCAAACTGGGGTGGTCCGAGGCAACGTTGAGCCGCATGGAAACCGGCCTGCGCAACGCTTCGAGCGAAGAAGTCGCCGCATTGCTGGCGGTCTACCAGGTGACCGGCGCCCGGCGGGCCAAACTGCTCGAGATGTCACGCGAGGCCGAGGTTCTTGCGCGGTACGAAGCCGAAGCGGTCCGGATCGTCGAGTCCGCGGTCACCTCGATCCCCGTGCTCCTGCAGACGTCGGGATACGCCGGCTCGTTGCCGGCCGTGCCGAACCTCAGGCCGGAGCGCCAGTCGGTGCTCGACCGCAAGTCCGGTCCGACGCTGCTGGCCTATGTCGACGAGGTAGCGCTCCACCGCGTGGCCGGCGGCCCCCGGCTGATGGCGCACCAACTGAGGCAGCTGGCCGCGATGACGGAGCGCGCGCAGGTCGAGGTGCGCGTCGTACCGTTCGGCGCCGGCCGCCATCCTGCGGGCTTCGAGCTGCTCGACTTCGCCGACGCCGGCCCGCTGGTGTACGTCGAGCAGCCCGGATCCGGACTGGTTCTCGACCAGGCTGCCCATGTCGAGCCCTACGTTCGTGCTGTGGCCACGCTGGACTCGGTCGCGCTCGACCCGATGCGGTCGCGGCGGCTGATCGAGCAGCTCGCCGCCCGGTACGAGTCAGTGGTCGAGGCTCGCCCGCAGGGCGGCGACTTTCCGGGCCAGCAAGCCCGGCTCGCCGGGCAGCACGGTGATGTACCGGTTGTCCGGTGAGCCCGTGAGCGTCATGGCGATGCGCCCGGAGTCGACGTCGAGGTAGCTGACCGAATCCCGGGTCATCGTCCGTGGTCCGCCCGGGCTGCGCATCGCCGCGTAGAACTGGCCGACACCGTAGTGGGGCTGACCGAAGATCTTGTCGAGCTGCCGGGCGTCGCGGCTTCGTGTCGGACCGTTGTCGTAGATGTCGTCGACTTCTTCTTCCCGCCGGAATTCTTCCTGGGTTATCGAAAACGGCGTAAAGCGGGCCGGCGCGTACTGCGGCAGGTGGGCGATCAACGCGTCGACCGGGCTGCTGTCCGGCGAAACGGTCTTGAGCCAGACACGGTCGCCCTGGCACCGCGCGGCGACCGCGGACCGCCCCTGGACGGCGACCAGGACACCGCACTGTTCGTCCATGTCACGGGCATAGGCGAAGTATTCGGTCGCCGGGCGGTCGAGCAGCTGCAGGATCTCCTCGAATTCGGACGTGAACCCGTCCCCCTGGGTGAATCCGTACTCGCTCAGCTCCTCGAACGCCGCACGATTCACCCGGCTCGCCAAGGACGGCGGAACGTACCGCAACCCACCGGCGAAAACCTGGTGCGGCTCACCGCATCCTGCTTGCCGCATCGCGGTCAGCAGGGTGTCCAGCGAAATTTCAACTTGGTTGCGCACCACGCGTTTCCTCCCCTTTGGTGTGGTGCTAGCGCGGCGAGCGCTTTTCGCCGATCACGGGTGGCATCGGCTTTTCGATGTCGCCGCCGAAGATGCCCTCCGGATCGGGATTGCGGAGATAGGCCGCGGCCTTCTTCTCCTTGTCCTCCTCTTTCTTGCCCTGCCCGCCGACGGCGCCCATGGGCATCCCATTGGCACCCCGTCCACCGGCGGCGCCGACCGCACCGGGCCGCCCACCGGCAACGCGCTCGCCGGGCACGCCCCGCCCCGAGCCGGGGCCCGCTCCCACCCCGCGTCCGCCTGGCTCGCTCACCACGCCGCTGCCGGTGCCGCGGTAACCGCCGCTGCCCGAGCCGGGACCGAACCCGCTTCCCGGCCCGAACTCACTTCCGGGCCCGTACGGACCGGACCCACCCGGTCCGAGCGAGTTGATCGGCTGCCCGGTCGGCCCGAACTGGTACCCACCGCCGGCCGCGGGCGGCATGGCGGGGTTGGGGACGTAGCTGTTCGCGTGCGTGCCGTCCGAGGCAGCCGGAGCGACGGTGCCCGGCGGGCGGGCGCCGATCTGGTCCTGGTTCTGCCCAGACTGGTTGTGCCCGGTCTGGTTGCTCCCGGTTCGGTTCTGCGCGGTCTGGTCCTGCCCGGTCTGGTTTTGCCCGGTCTGCGTGCCGGGCCGGAACTGAGTCTGGTCCGGGACAACTTGCTGACGAGTCTGCTGCCGGTCTCGCGCTCGCCACTCGGTATCGGTGGTCCTGCCCGTGGGCGGCGGCGTCCCGGTATCCATCGTGATCGGCGCGCCGGAGTCGGTCAGCTGGGCGTACTGGGCGGGCATCTGCGTGCCGTTGGCGGTGCTGGCGGAGTGGTAGACGCGGAAGACGTCGATGTTGGCCTGGCTGTCAGCCTGCCACCCCGCAACCTTGGTCTGGTACGACTTGCCATCGCCCGTGAACGTGTCGAGAACGTCCTTGGCGGTGATTTCGGGAGGCTGAGCCGAGACCGGCTTCACGGAGTTCTTCGCGGTCCCGAAAGCACCGATCTGGGCTTCGACCGCGGTTTGCGCGTTCCGAAGGTGAATGGCGTCGTCCATCGCGGCCTGCATGAGCGGCGCCGTCGCGTCCGCAGCGGCGTTTCCGGCGCCGCCTTGCCAGCCGCTCATGGTCTTGGCCCGGAGGGCGTTGATCCGCTCGGCCCGCTCGACCATCCGCCGAGTCAGCTGGCTAGCGCCGTCCTGAGCGTCGAGAAGGTATCGAGTTCCCTCGCCGCCGGTAACCTGCTCGAAGATTTGTGCGGCAGTCAGTGGTCCTTCGGTAACCATTATTTTCCGTTCCGCAAATTTTCAAGCACCTTGCCAGCCACTTCGCGTGCGGCGGCACACGGATCTTTCTTCCCGATGTTGGCTTCTGACTGTGCGATGTTGATGTCGACAGTCTGTGTATCGCTGGTTCCCATCGCCACCGTGCAGCGCCCCTTGGTGGACTGATCGCCCTCTCCGTCATAAGCAACCAGTGGGTAACCGTCGACCGGTTCCAGCGGTTTGAAAAAGGGGTAGGTTGTTCCCCGGGCGCGATAGACGCTGGTGAGACCGAGCTTGTCCACATTGGTGAAGGTCACGTGTACGCCTGCTTGGGAGATATTGGGCGTATTCCAGATGCAACTTGGACCGGCCGGACTGGTCGGCTCCGGCTTGGGGGTGATGTTCGAACCGAGCAGATCGTTGATCTGGTTGGGTGTGAGCGAGTCACAGGGCGTCTGCTGGAAGTGTGTGACATCAATCGGGGTCTCGACCTTCGGGACGCCTGGCCCAGGGACCTGGTCCGTTGAACTGGGCGGCGATGCTTGGCCGGGCGTGTTGGCCGACGCAGAGGGCGAGCCGTCGTTCTTCTGCGTGCATGCAGTGAGGACCAGCAACGATGCGCTGATCAGAAGAATTGTGCGGCGCATCAGAGGCTGCCCCCGGTTCGATGGATCTCGGAAGTGTGCTCGTCTTCGGTCTTGGCGTACTGCCCCAGGGCCGCTTCGAACTTCTTCGCCATCGACCTGCAGTACTCCTCACGTGCGGTGAGAGTTGCGAGCAGGGCTTGGCCGGAACCTCGGACCTCTTCGGCATTGCCGCCGCTGGCGTATTCAAGGCCGGGGCCTTTGGCGCGAGCGATCGCGTTTGCTTCGTCGCGGTCGGCCTTGAACTCGTTGGCCATGTCGTTCCAGTCCTTCGCGAGCTGCTCCAGCGTCGCCCGGTCGTACTTGAAGCCCGGGCCGCCCGCACCCACCCCCGCAGTCCCCCCGTACGTCCCCGCATGCGGGGTGACCGGCGTCAGCGGTGCCCGCCGCGTGTTCGGGTCGTAGACCGGTGGCTGGCCGTCAGGCATCGTCTTGCACCCCTGTCGGCTCGAACCGACCGGGTGTGACAGGGCTGAGGCGCCCCGAAGCCGTCGTCGTCACTGTTGCTCTCCCCTTGGCTGCACGGTGCTCCACCCCGGGCACCCTGCGTAGTTCGACGTGTCGGAGATTACCAGGGTTCCCGCCGGTCAGTTCCCCCTTGCAAGAAGATCCGTTCCTCCCGGAATGACGAGCGGGAACGTAGTGACATTACGTGATAATCAGTTCGGTTGAATTCGCCCGGAAGGGAAGCCGTTTGCTGGCCGACAGGGAAATCGGTGTGCACACTCTGTGTAATGAGTTCCCTGCGACAGCTCGCCACCGCCCTCGTGGCATGTCTGTTGGTTTCCTCGGGCTGTGCCGGCGAGACCTCGGAGGCGACGCGTCACGCGCCGTCCCCGGTGCCGTGGCATCCGAAGCGATCTCGGCCGGCGGATCGGGACGAAAAGGTGGTCGATGCCGCACTCGCGGCCCTGGACCTGTGCACGCTGATCGACCTCGGTGTCTACGACCGCCGGAAGGCGCCGGGTAGTGCGCCGGTCGCGCGGCAAGCCAGGGTCTTCGACGGTCGGCGCCAGTGTGAACTCGTGCGCGACGACTTCGCGTTGATCACTGTTCGTGACGAGCCTCCGGAGACCGCTTCGCTTCGAAACGATGGTGCGATCGTCGATCTGTCGGGCGTGAAGGGCTACCAGACGGAGCGTCGCGTCCAGGGGCACGTCGTCGGTTGCAGCGTGCTCGCCCCGGTCAGCTTCGTCCGCGCGGTGCGGTTCGAAATAGCCTATGGTGCGCGGGAAGACAACGCTCATTGTGAAATCGTGAGCGAATTCGCCACCGCGGGTGCCCGCTCACTCCCGAAAGACCTCGTTTACCCGCCCGGCGGTCAGGATTCCGGGCGGGTCGGGGCTTGCGCGAACGTGGTCGTCAACACCGATGGACACGATTGCGACCCCGCCGTCGACGTCGAGGTGCCGGTCGGCGGGGTGGACGCCCTGCTCGATGCGGGGGCGCGCGATCCGAACGTCGAATGCGCGGTGTTCCGGGAAGCCGTCGCGACGGCCTTCGGGAGCGCGTTCGAACCCGTGGCGACGCCCGAGGCCTGCTGGTTCGTCGAGCCGCAGCATCGTCTCCGGATCGAAGCCGGTGCGACGGCTTCGGGTGACCATCCCGCATTTTCGGTTCTGATCCGAACCTCTGGACAGACCGGCAGATCGTCACCCTTGGCAAGAAGCCGGCCGTGGTCTTCCGCAATCTGGCCGGGAACGAGTACTCCGTTTACGCGTCCCCTACGGCGACCTCGGGCGTAGGGGGCAGGTGCGGCTTCGGATCAGCGCCGAGCGGGAGCGCGGCATCGACACCGATGGTCAGCCGGTTTTGCCGGCCGAGGTCGTGCTGAAGGCAAAGGCTGTTGTCGCGTCAGTTCTGGAGCACTGGTTCGGACCGCGGCGCTGACCCAGCCGCGAGCACGACATCGAAGGTGCCACGGCCGTCCTCTCGGCTGGTCCCCGGCCGTGGCACCCCCGCCGTCAAGGTGTCGGTGAACAGGAAGTGTGTCCCAGTACCACCTGACCGCTGATTCCCGACGCCGGCAGGAAATCGATGCGCAGCATCGTCAGCCCGATGCTCCCGTCGCCCGGCAGGTTCTGGATGTTGAACACCGCGTTCGCCAAAACCGTTCCGTTCGACTTCTTGATCGGGGACACGTACCCCACCGGCACCGGGCTCGGCGGGTTCGGGATGCCCGACATGCCGCCGAACGACCAGTTCGCGCTCGTCTGGGTCTGGGTGGCCGCGCACTTCACCGTGAACGTCGACAGCTTGACCCGCGGGCCGCCCACGCTCACCAGGGCCGAGAGCTCGAAGTTCTTGCCCGTTGCCGTGGACAGGGTCGATGTCGTGTCCGTGTCCGGGTCCGTCACCGTGGTCGTGCAGGACGATGTGCCGCCGCCGAAGGTGATGCCCGTTTTGGTGACGACCTGGGCCGTTGCGGTGGTCGGGCCGTCGATCGAGCAGTGGCCCTGGGTCGGGACCTTGATCGTCGTGCCCGCTTTCGTGAACTCGGCCGAACCGATGTTGGCCACGCCCGGTTGGGGGCTGGCCTGGGCGGGTGTCGCGGTCGCCGCGAGCCCGGCCGCCAGCAGCGCTCCGGCGAGAGCGGTGGTGGTGCGCATGTCGCTGTCCTCCTTGCCGACCGGGCGAGCCGCCGGTCCTCAAGGCTGAATATCCGCTCGCCGGAGACGTCCGTTGCGCCCGAAATCGCCAACCACCCGTTCGTGGATCATGAACCACCCCCTCCGGTGACCCGGCCGGGTGTCATGTTCGTCACCGTTTCCGCTGGACAGCGGGTAAACGACCGCGCGGGGTAGCCACTACGCTCAAGGGACAACCCGACCGGTGCACGAGTAGAAGCGGAGCCGACGTGTCTGTGCCTTCCCCAGCCCCCGGGGCGGGATCCCTCCCCGCTGCGCCGGGTGGCGCCCTCGAGGACCTGCGCGCGTCGGTCGGCCTGCAGATCGACGACGAAGCCCTCCTGCGCGCGATCGCCGGCGGCCTGGCCGACGTCGAGAAGCTGCTGCGCGAGGTCGTCCGCAGCGACGTCCAGGCCGTCCACGACGCCGCGTTGCACCTGGTCGAGGCGGGGGGCAAACGCTTCCGCCCGCTGTTCACCCTGCTGTCCGCGCAGTTCGGCCCCAAGCAGGACGACCACGTCGTGATCGCCGCGGCCGCGGTCGAGCTGGTGCACCTGGCCACGCTCTACCACGACGACGTCATGGACGAAGCCGACATGCGGCGCGGCGCCGAGAGCGTCAACGCGCGCTGGGACAACACCATCGCCATCCTCACCGGCGACTTCCTCTTCGCGCACGCCTCGCGCCTGGTCGCCGACCTCGGCACGGACGCCGCGCGGATCATCGCCGAGACCTTCGGCGAGCTGGTCACCGGCCAGATGCGCGAGACCGTCGGCCCCGGACCGGGTGACGACGCCGTCGCGCACTACCTCACCGTGATCGCGCAGAAGACCGGCTCGCTGATCGCCACGTCCGGCCGGTTCGGCGGGATGATGTCCGGCGCCGCCGAGGAGCACATCGAGGCGCTGCGCCGGTTCGGCGACATCATCGGCACCGCGTTCCAGATCTCCGACGACATCATCGACATCGCGTCGCCGTCCGCCGAGCTCGGCAAGGCGCAGGGCACCGACCTGCGCGAAGGCGTCCGGACGCTGCCCATGCTGTACGCGCTGGCCGACCCGGGGACCGACCCCCGGCTGGTCGAACTCCTGTCCGGCCCGATCGCCGACGACGCCCTCGTCCAGGAGGCGCTGGAGCTGCTGCGGGCCAGTAGCGGACTCGAACGCGCACGCGTCACCCTTTCCGACTACGCTCAGCGCGCGCGAGCCGAGCTCACCGCGTTGCCCGCGTCACCCGCCCGGGACGCTTGCGAGTCGGTCGCCGACTACCTGGTCGCGCGCACGCACTGAACTAGGGGCAGAGGAAGATGTCCATTTTCGGACAGGTTTGGCTGTGGAGCCTGGCGGCGTTCTTCGTCGGGGTGCTCCTGACCTGGCTGGTGCTCGTGCTGCCGCTCCGCAAGAGCGTCCGCAAGCTCGAGAGCGCGCTGGCCCAGGCCCACGCCGACGCCGCGCGGACGCCCGCGAACGCCGGCGCGGCGGGCACCCAGGTGTTCTCGCGGCCCGAGCCGCGGCCCGAACCGGAGCCGTCGCGCCAGGAGACGTCCTACCCGGGCACCCTGCTCGCGACGCCGCCGATCCACCGGGACGACGTCCACGACGACATCGACCAGGACTTCGCCGAGCTCGACTCCCAGGTCCCGGCGCGGACGCCGCCGGAGCCGGAGCGCGAGGCGGCCCACGAGCCGGAGCCCGCGGACGACGACGACCCGTACCGGGCCGCGGCGACGCAGTTCCTGACGCCGGTCCCCGAGACCGAGCCGGAGCCCTACCGGTCCGCCGCGACCGAGTACCTCGTCCCGGACGACGAGCCCGAGCCCGCCTCCCCGGCGCTCTCGCGCCTCGAGCAGCAGCTCGACCCGGACTCGACGGCGGGCTCGCTGTTCCAGTCGCCGCCGGCGGAGCACCACTCGCCGGACCCGGACTGGTTCGACCACGAGCCGCCCGCCGAGCGGTCGGCGTTCGAGGAGCCGGTCGAGCGCACGCGATACCTCAGCGTGCCCGCGGGTTCCGCGTCGGAGGACGAGCCGGCGGAGACCGAGCCACCGCAGTACGCGTTCGGCGGCGACGAGTCGACCGGCGGCGAGCTCGACGTGCCGCCGGAGACGCCGGCCGAGGCGACCCAGGTGCTGCCGAAGCGGCAGCCGCGCGAGGCGACGGTCCGGGGCGGCTTCGACGCGCCCCAGCCGATCCAGCCGTCGATGCGCACGGTCGAACGGCGCGATCCCGACCTGTCCGGCGGGCACAGCGGCTCGCTGTTCGAGCCGTCGGTGCAGCCGAACCAAGCGGCGGTGTCCGCGCCCGAGCCGCCGCCCGCGCGGCAGGCGGCGGACGACGCGGTCCCGCCCGGCCCGTTCGGCCCCGGCTCCGCGATGCCGCGCCCCGGCGGCGGGGCGCCCAGCGACAGCTTCGCGGTGAAGGCGAGCGTCACGGCCTTGCGGTACTGCACCGAAGAATCCGCGCAGTTCCCGAAGATGGTCGCCGAGGTCTGGTTCCGGACCGCCGAAGACGCCGAGCGCGTCGGGTTCCGCCCGCTCACCTGAGCGCTCAAAAGCCGTGAAGGCCTCCTTACCGGGCAAAAAAGCCGGTAAGGAGGCCTTCACGGCTTTTGCCTAAGCGACGGTCCAGGTGTCCTTGCCGCGCAGGAGGCCCTGCAGGTCCGGCGTGCGGGCCGCGCGGGCCTGCTCGACCTGGGCGCGCGCGCCGTCGTCGTACGTCGGGCGCTCGACCTGGCGGAGGATGCCCGTCGGGACGTGGTTGAGGCTCTGGTCGCCGAGGCGGGACAGCGCGAACGCGTACGACGTGTCGGCGATCGACGGGTCGTGCACGACGATGTTGTCCTCGCCGATGTCCGCGACCTTCGCCACGTCCAGCCCGCCCCAGTCGCCGCGCTTCACGCCGAACTCCTGGTTCGGCCCGAAGCGGATCGGCTCGCCCGCGCGCAGCGGGATCAGGCGGGTGGCGGCCTCGTCGGCGTCCTTGAGGACGTCGAACGCGCCGTCGTTGAAGATCGGGCAGTTCTGGTAGATCTCGACCAGCGCCGACCCGCGGTGCTCCGCCGCGGCCTGCAGGACCTCGGTGAGGCCCTTGCGGTCGGAGTCCAGCGCGCGGCCCACGAACGACGCCTCCGCGCCGATCGCCAGCGAGAGCGGGTTGAACGGCGTGTCCACCGAGCCCATCGGCGTCGACTTCGTGACCATGCCCTGGCCCGACGTCGGCGAGTACTGGCCCTTGGTGAGGCCGTAGATCCGGTTGTTGAACAGCAGGATCTTGATGTTCACGTTGCGGCGCAGCGCGTGGATCAGGTGGTTGCCGCCGATGGACAGCGCGTCGCCGTCACCGGTGACGACCCACACCGACAGGTCCGGCCGCGTGGTGGCCAGCCCGGTCGCGATCGACGGCGCGCGGCCGTGGATCGAGTGCATGCCGTAGGTGTTGAGGTAGTACGGGAAGCGCGACGAGCAGCCGATGCCCGAGATGAACACGATGTTCTCGCGCTTGAGGCCGAGCGTCGGCAGGAACGACTGGACCGCGTTGAGCACGACGTAGTCGCCGCAGCCGGGGCACCAGCGGACTTCCTGGTCGGACTTGTAGTCCTTGGCCTTCTGCGGCTCGTCGGTGGTGGGCACGAGGTCCAGGCCGCCGAGGTTGGGTATCCCCAGATCGATCGCGGTCATTTCGCCGCCTCCGTCGTGACGCTGGTGATGATCTCCGAGAACAGGTTCTGCAGTTCCTCCGCCTTGAACGGCAGCCCGGCGACCTTGGTGTGCGAGTGGACGTCCACGAGGTACTTCGCGCGCAGCAGCAGCGCGAGCTGGCCCAGGTTCATCTCCGGCACCACGACCTTGTCGTAGCTGCGCAGGATGTCGCCGAGGTTGGCGGGCAACGGGTTGAGGTGCCGCAGGTGCGCCTGCGCGATCGGCATCCCGAGCTTGCGCACGCGCCGGCAGGCCGCGCCGATCGGGCCGAACGACGAACCCCAGCCGAGCGCGAGCACGCGGGCCTTGCCGCCGCTCGGGTCGTCGACGACGAGGTCGGGGACGTCGATGCCGTCGACCTTCGCCTGCCGCAGCCGGACCATCTTGTCGTGGTTGTCCGGGTCGTAGGAGATGTGGCCGGTCTTGTCGGCCTTCTCCAGCCCGCCGATGCGGTGCTGCAGACCCGGCGTGCCCGGGATCGCCCACGCGCGGGCGAGGGTCTCGGGATCGCGGACGTACGGCCAGAACTCGCCGGAGTCGTTGTCCGCGTTGGGCTCGGACGCGAATTCGACGCGCAGGTCGGGCAGCGTCTCGACGTCCGGGATCAGCCACGGCTCGGAGCCGTTCGCGATCGCGCCGTCGGAGAGCAGCAGCACCGGCGTGCGGTACTTCAGCGCGATCCGGGTGGCCTCGACGGCCGCGTCGAAGCAGTCCGCGGGGGACAGCGGCGCCACGATCGGGACCGGCGACTCGCCGTTGCGGCCGAACATCGCCTGCAGCAGGTCGGCCTGCTCGGTCTTGGTCGGCAGGCCGGTCGACGGGCCACCGCGCTGGACGTCGATGACCACCAGCGGCAGCTCGACCATCACGCCGAGGCCGACGGCTTCGGACTTCAGCGCGACACCCGGGCCGGACGTCGAGGTGACGCCGAGCGCGCCGCCGTAGGACGCCCCGAGCGCGGCGCCGATGCCGGCGATCTCGTCCTCGGCCTGGAAGGTGATGATGCCGAAGTTCTTGTGCTTGGACAGCTCGTGGAGGATGTCCGAGGCCGGCGTGATCGGGTACGTCCCGAGCAGGATCTGCAGGCCCGAGCGCTGCCCGGCGGCGACGATCCCGTAGGCCAGCGCGGTGTTGCCGGTGATCTGCCGGTAGGTGCCCCGCGCCAGCTTCGCGGGGGCGACCTCGAACGTCGTCGCGAACGACTCGGTCGTCTCGCCGTAGTTCCAGCCCGCGCGGAAGGCCAGGATGTTCGCCTCGGCGATGTCCGGCTTCTTCGCGAACTTCTCGCGCAGGAACCGCTCGGTGCCCTCGGTGGGCCGGTGGTACATCCAGGACAGCAGGCCGAGCGCGAACATGTTCTTGCAGCGCTCGGCGTCCTTCTTGCCGAGGCCGGTGTCCGCGAGCGCGCCCTGGGTCAGTGTCGACATGGCGACCCGGTGCACCTGGTAGCCCTCGAGCGTGTCGTCGTCGAGCGGGTCGGTCGCGTAGCCGACCTTGACCAGGTTGCGCTTGATGAAGTCGTCGGTGTTCAGGATGATCGTCCCGCCCTGCGGGACGTCGCCGAGGTTCGCCTTCAGCGCGGCCGGGTTCATCGCCACGAGCACGTCCGGCCGGTCGCCGGGCGTGAGGATGTCGTAGTCGGCGAAGTGCACCTGGAACGAAGAGACGCCGGGGATGGTGCCCTGCGGGGCGCGGATCTCGGCGGGGAAGTTCGGCATCGTCGACAGGTCGTTGCCGAAGGCGGCGGCTTCGGAGGTGAAGCGGTCACCGGTCAGCTGCATACCGTCACCGGAGTCGCCCGCGAACCGGATGACCACCCGGTCGAGCTTGCTGACCTCGGTCGTCCTGGTCGCGGCGAGCGAGCCGTGACCAGCGCCGTTGCCGTTCGCACTCGTGCTCATGAGTCAGGGAATCCCTCTCTCCCGACGTTGCGGCCGTCGATCGCCTGCCCGGTGTCGCGACAGGCGGATCACCAGGCACTACCACGAGGTTAGCTCGCGCCCGGCGCCCATGTTTCCGCGCGTCCGGGGTCGTTGGCGACCTCTGTTATGCCCTGTCGGTCCTCTGTGCTGGTCCGACAAATACCTGTAACCGATGGTAACGGTTAACTTAGGGGGTCCGTTGTGATGCGCGTCTCGCGGCCCGATGTCCACCTGGTGGGATTCACGAGCGGGACCGGATCCGCGCCCGCATCGCCTCGACCCGCTCGGCGAATTCCGGGGACGCCAGCGACGCCAGCTGCGGCTCGATCTCGACATCGACGGCGTCCGCGTGGGCGCCGAGCGACCCGGTCGTGCGGAGGCTGCGCTTGGTGGCGAGGAGGGCTTCGCGCGGAGCGGCGACCGCGGGGGCGGCGAGCTCGCGGGCGGCGGCGACGAGGTCGCCCTCGACGACCCGCAGCGCCAGCCCGGCGCGCACGGCGGCCTCGGCGTCGAGCGGCTGCCCGAACAACGTCATCGCGGCGGCCTGCTGCGGCCCGGCGATGCGCTGCGTCATCCACGTCATGCCGCCACCCGGGTGCAGCCCGAGCTCGAGGAACCGGGCGACGAACTTCGCCCGCGGCCCGGCGAGCCGCACATCGGCGGCGAGCGCGAGGTTCAGCCCGGCCCCGACGGCCGCCCCACCCACGGCGGCGATGGTCGGCAACGAGCAGCGCGCGACGGCGAGGAAGCCTTCGTAGATGGCCCGCAACCCGGCTTCGTCGGCGTGGCTGAGCGCGGAGAGATCGGCCCCGGCGCAGAAGGCGGGCGGCGTCCCGGTGACGACGACGGCGTGCACGGATTCGTCCCGTTCGGCGGCCTCGACGGCGGCGGCGAGCTGGGCGGACAGGTCGAGGGTCAGCGCGTTGCGGCTGCCGGGCGCGTCGATGGTGAGGAGCGCGACGCCGCCCGCGTGCTCGCTGACGATGCTGTCGGTCATCGGGCCAGGGTATTGGTGGTGCATGGGGGAATTGCTGGTGGTGCTGGTCGGCAACCTGCTGACGATGATCGACATGACGGAGCTGTTCGGCGCCCGCCGCCGACGGGCCAGGGCCGCGGCGTTCGCGCGCGGGGAGCGGGTGTCGGTGCCGTGCGTGCTGCGGTCCGAGGACCTGACGGAGGGCCGGGAGCGCCGCGGCTGGATCGCGGTCGGAGAGGGCGCGGCGACGTGGCGTACGCCGGGCGGGGAGCCGGTGCCGTTCGACCCGGGTGAGCTGACGATGCAGGCGGTCGACCGCCAGGCGGTGACGTTCCACTCGGCGGGAGGGCGGACGGAGCTGCGGCTGCACCCGGACGAGGCTTCGCTGGTGCTGCGGGCGCTGGCGGGCTGAGCGCGGCAAAACTGTCGGCCCCCGCCGATAAGCTTGAAGACGGGGGCCGGAGGCGTCACTCCTCCGGCGTCGGCGGCCGCTCCAGCAGCCGCGAAAGCACCACGGTCGACACCGTCCGGTCCACGATCTCCAACCCCCGCAGCCGCTCCAGCGCCGTCTCCAGGTGGTGGATGTCCGCCGCCCGCAGGTGGACGATCGCGTCCGCCGCGCCCGACACCGTGTACGCCGCCACCACCTCCGGCAGCGGCTCCAGCCGCGCCCGGATGCGCGCCGGGGTGATGTTGCCCTGGCACGTGACCTCGACGAACGCCTCCGTTCCCCAGCCCAGCGCCTCCGGGTCGACCACCGCCGTGAAGCCCCGGAGGATGCCCGTTTCCAGGAGCCGGTCGACCCGCCGCTTCACCGCCGGCGCCGACAGGCCGACCACCTTGCCGATCTCCGCGTAGCTGGAGCGCGCGTTCGCCACGAGACACGAAACGATTCGCTGGTCGATGGTGTTCACACGCAACACTTAGCACAGATGTGCGCAGCGAACAGCGATTGATTGCGGAATTAGGCGCGCCTTACCCTGCAACCATGCAGGAGATGCGTGTACCGACCACCCGTCGATACCTCATGTGCCCGCCGCGCTACTTCGCGGTGGACTACGTGATCAACCCCTGGATGGACCCGACCCAGCCGGTCAGCGCCGACGTCGCCGTCGCGCAGTGGACCGAGCTGCGCGACACCTACCGCCGCCTCGGCCACACCGTCGAGGAGATCGACGCCCAGCCCGGGCTGCCGGACATGGTCTTCGCCGCCAACTCCGGCACCGTCGTCGACGGCCGCGTGCTCGGCTCGCGGTTCCGCGCGCCGCAGCGGGCCGCCGAGGCCGAGCACTTCCGCCGCTGGTTCGTCGAGCACGGCTACCGCGACATCACCATGCCCGAGAAGATCAACGAGGCCGAGGGCGACTTCGCCTGGACCGGTTCCCTGCTGCTCGCCGGCACCGGCTTCCGCACCGACCCGGCCGCGCACGCCGAGGCGCAGGAGGTCCTCGGGGTCCCGGTCGTCTCGCTGCAGCTGGTCGACCCGCGCTACTACCACCTCGACACGGCGCTGTTCGTGCTCGCGGAAGCGACCGACACGACGCGGGCGCAGATCGTCTACTACCCGGAGGCCTTCTCGGCCGGCTCGCGCCGCGTGCTCCAGCGGCTGTTCCCGGACGCCGTGCACGCGACGAAGGAAGACGCCGAATGCTTCGGCCTCAACGGCGTCTCCGACGGCCGCAATGTCGTCCTCCCCGTGGAGGCCACTCGATTGGGTGGCTTGCTTGCGGAGCGTGGTTACGAGCCGGTTTACGTCGACATCTCCGAGCTGCGGAAAGCCGGTGGCGGCCCGAAGTGCTGCACCTTGGAGATTCGCAAGGGGTGAATCCGTCCGGAACCTGTAACTCACCCGTTTGCCACGGCGATTAATCGAAGTAACAAATCGACTACTCGCGGTGGCAGGCGGTGGGAATGGTGGCGGTGGTCCTCGCCGTGCACGGGATAGGCCGGCCGGCTCGCCAGCTCGACCCGGGCGAAGACGAGCGCTGGCTGACCGTCGAGCAGTTCGACGATGTGCTCGACGTCGCCGAGCGGGAGGACGTCCACCTGACCTTCGACGACGGCAACGAGTCCGACGTCGAGATCGCGCTGCCGAGGCTGCTCGACCGCGGGCTCACGGCGGAGTTCTTCCCGCTGGCCGGCCGCCTCGGGCAGCGCGGCTACCTCGACCGCGACGGCCTGCGCGAGCTCGTGCGCGCCGGCATGGAGATCGGGTCGCACGGCTGGGAGCCGCGCGACTGGCGGCGGCTCGACGACCGCCACGCCCGCCGCGAGCTGACCGACGCGCCGAAGCTCCTCGGCGACCTGTGCGGCAAGCCGGTGCGGCGGTACTCGCTGCCGTTCGGCGCCTACGACAAGCGGGTGCTGGAGCGGCTGCGCCAGGCTGGCGCGACGCGGGTCTACTCGAGCGACGGCGGAGCGGTCAGCCGCGACGGCTGGCTGCAGGCCCGCACGGAGCTGCGCCACGACCTCGACGGCGAGTGGCTCGAGGGTGTGCTCGACGGCGGCCACAGGCGGCCGCACTGGGTGACGCGGCTGTTCCGCCGCGGCTGACGCCGGTTTTGTCCGGTCGGCGGACCAGCCGCTTTGCCGATGACCGGAACACGGTCCAGACCACTTTTCCGCAGCTGCGCCCGATGAGCAGCCTTTTCGTCAAATCCGGCCGCATGATGGGAAATTCCCGCACCCGGAGGTCTTGAACCCGGCGCCGCCCGCGGTGCATCCTGGTGCCCCGCCGCCGTAAGGAAAGTTTCCTAACTAAAGGGAGCACCGGAAATGCGGAAACTGATCCTGCTCGCGACCCTGGCGCTGGCCTCGGCCATGATGCCCGCCACGCTCGCCACCGCCGCGCCGGCCGCGCCGGCCACCGTCGAAGCCGGGCCGACGGCGGCCCAGCTGCTGGCCAAGACGACCAGCTGCCACCAGATTTCGAACGGCAAGTACAAGACCGACGAAGACGTCTCGAGCAAGACGGTCGCCGTCTGCGACGCCAACGGCGCCGTGTTCTGGAAAGCCGACATGGACATCGACTGCGACGGCCAGCGCACCACGCAGTGCAACGAAAACACCGACTGCTGCTTCCAGGACGACACCGCGTTCCACCAGTCCGACGGTAAGGCGCTCAACGCCGCGAAGCTGCCCTACATCGTCGTGCCGAGCTCCAGCGGCATCTGGAAGTACACGTCGTCGAAGCTGAAGGGCGGCGGTTCCTGCGCGGTGATCTACAACGGCAAGGTCGAGTACGCCGTCATCGGCGACACCGGCCCGTCGCAGATCATCGGCGAAGCGTCCTACGCGACGGCCAAGGACCTCGGCATCAACCCCGACCCCTCCAACGGCGGCACCGACTCCGGCGTGACGTACATCTGCTTCAAGAACTCGTCCGTTTCGCCGATCGAGAACCACGCCAACGCGATCAGCAAGGGCGAGAGCCTGGCAACGACTTTCGTGAACAGCAACTGAACTCGTGGCGCGCTAACCGTTGCACCTCACGGCAGTCTCACGCTTTACCCCGTTCGCCACCCTCGCGGTAACGATCCAGGGGTGCCCGCCGACCAAGGGATGGGTCGCGCGGGAAAAGCGGAGGTTGTGGCGTGAAGATCAGTGTCTTCGGGCTCGGTTACGTCGGCTGTGTCTCCGCCGCGTGCCTGGCGGGGCAGGGGCACCGGGTGGTCGGCGTGGACGTCAACCCGGTCAAGATCGACCTCATCACGGCAGGCAAGGCGCCGGTGGTCGAGGAGCGGATCGGCGAGCTGACCGCCGAAGTCGTCGCGAGCGGCGCGCTGAGAGCCACGACCGACGTCGCGGAAGCCGTCGCGGACAGCGAAATTTCGCTGGTCTGCGTCGGCACGCCGTCGGCGCCGAACGGCAGCCTCTCGACGGTCTACCTCGAGCGCGTCGCCGAGGAGATCGGCGAGGCGCTCGCGAAGAAGAGCGAGCGGCACACCGTCGTCTTCCGCAGCACGATGCTGCCGGGCACCTGCCTGGACCTGCTGATCCCGATCCTGGAGAAGGCGTCGGGCCGCACCGCGGGTGTCGACTTCGGCGTCGCGGTGAACCCCGAGTTCCTGCGCGAGGGCACCAGCGTCAAGGACTTCTTCGACCCGCCGAAGACGGTCATCGGCGAGATCGACGAAGCCAGCGGCGACGCCGTCGCGGCGCTGTACGAGGGCCTGCCGGGGCCGGTCTTCCGCGTGCCGATCCCGGTCGCGGAAATGACGAAGTACGCCGACAACTCCTTCCACGGCCTGAAGATCGGCTTCGCGAACGAGCTCGGCTCGATCTGCCGGGCGCTGGGCCTCGACTCGCACCAGGTGATCGACGTCTTCCTCGCCGACACCAAGCTCAACGTCAGCCCGGCCTACCTCAAGCCCGGGTTCGCCTTCGGCGGCTCGTGCCTGCCCAAGGACCTGCGCGGGCTGGTCTACGCCGCGCACCGCGCCGACGTCAGCGTGCCGATCCTGTCGCACGTGCTCGCGTCCAACGACGAGCACCTGCAGCGCGCGTTCGACCTGGTCGCGCGCACCGGCAAGCGCAAGGTCGGGCTGTTCGGGCTGTCGTTCAAGCCGGGCACCGACGACCTGCGCGAGTCCCCGCTGGTCGAGCTGGCCGAGAAGCTGCTCGGCAAGGGCTACGACCTCAAGATCTACGACGCGAACGTCAGCCTCTCGCGGCTGATGGGCGCGAACCGCGAATACATCGAGGGCCGGTTGCCGCACCTCGGCCAGCTGCTCGCCGGGTCCGTCGAAGAAGTCGTGGACCACGCCGACGTCCTCGTCGTCGGCTGCAAGGACCCGGACGTGCTGGCGGCCCTGCCGCACGGCGGCGACCGGGTGCTCGTCGACCTCGTCCGCCTGCCCGACGCGGCGACGCGTCGCCTTGAAGAGGGATATGCCGGCCTTGCCTGGTAAAGCGCTCATCCTCGTCGAAAACCTGTCCGTTCCCTTCGACCGGCGGGTCTGGCAGGAGTCCACGACCCTGCGCGACGCCGGGTGGGAAGTCCACGTGATCTGCCCGCAGGGCACGAAACGCGACACCGAGCCCGAAGCCGTCGTCGACGGCGTCCACATCCACCGGTACCCGCTCAAGGCGGCGACCGGCGGGCCCGCGGGCTACCTGCAGGAGTACGGCAGCGCGCTGTGGCACACGCTGCGGCTGGCCCGCAAGGTCGGCCCGGTCGACGTCGTGCACGCCTGCAACCCGCCGGACCTGCTGTACCTGGTCGCGAAGGTGCTGAAGCGCCAAGGCGCGAAGTTCATCTTCGACCAGCACGACCTGTGCCCCGAGCTGTACCTCTCGCGCTTCGACCGCGGCCAGGACCTGCTCTACCGCGGTGTCTGCGCACTCGAACGCGCCACCTACCGCGCCGCCGACGTCGTCATCTCGACGAACGAGAGCTACAAGCAGGTCGCCCGGATCCGCGGCGGCAAGCGGCCCGAGGACGTCTTCGTGGTGCGCAGCGCCCCGGTCGTCGAGCGGTTCAAGGAGGTCCCGGCGGAGCCCGAGCTGAAGCAGGGCAAGCCGTTCATGCTGGCCTACCTCGGCGTGATGGGCCCGCAGGACGGCGTCGACTACGCGTTGCGCGCGCTCGCGAAGCTGCGGGACGAGGTCGGGCGCACCGACTGGCACGCGGTGTTCGTCGGTTCGGGCGACGCCTTCGACGACATGGTCGCGCTCTCGGCGAAGCTCGGGCTGGCCAACCAGGTCGAGTTCACCGGCCGGATCCCCGACGAGGACCTGGTCCGCTACCTCTCGACCGCCGATGTCTGCCTGTCGCCGGACCCGCTGAACCCGCTCAACGACGTCTCCACGATGAACAAGGTCATGGAGTACATGGCGATGAGCAAGCCGATCGTCTCGTTCGAGCTGCGCGAGGCGCGCGTCTCGGCCGGCGACGCGGCGGTGTACGCCCCGGCCAACGACGAGTCGGCGTTCGCGAAGCTCGTCTCCCAGCTGCTCGACGACCCCGAGGAGCGCGTCCGGATGGGCAAGCTGGGGCAGGCGCGGGTCGCGGGCGCGCTCTCGTGGGAGAACTCGGCGAAGAACCTCATCGCCGCGTATGAGCACGCTGTGAAGTCCTGATCGCCGTTCGGTCAAGAACTCACCGGACGTGTAACCAATGCTCCCGGTCCGACGACGGTTCGGGTAACCGGCCGATTCACCGACCCCGTTCGGCGTACCCGTCTCAGGAATGGAGATACCGCCGTTGACTGAAGACACGGTGCGCCTGGCCCTGATCGGGCAGGTCGTCCGACGGCGATGGCGGCTGCTGACCGCCCTCGCCGTCCTGGGCGCCGCGGTCGGTGCCGCGGCGTCGTTCCTGCTCTCGCCGGGTTACCAGACGTCGTCGAGCGTGCTGCTTCAGGGACCGCGGCAGGCCGACGAGCTGCTCACCCAGGCCGAGGTCGCGACCAGCTCGGTCGTCCTCGACCGCGCCGCCGCGCAGCTGGCCTGGCACCCCACCGGCGCCGACCTGAAGAAGCAGGTCAAGACGTCGGTGGCGAACGGCAACGTCGTGACGATCACCGTCTCGGCCGACACCGCCGAGCACGCCCAGCAGCTCGCCGACCAGGTCGCGCAGCAGTTCGTCAAGTACTCCGGGCAGCTGGCCAGCAACTCCGCGGACGCGTCGGTGCAGCTGGCCCAGGAGCAGCGCGAGACGCTGCGCAACCAGGTCAAGCTGACCACCGAGAAGATCAGCGACATCGCCAAGGGCGTCGGTGGTGACCTGACCGTCGAGAGCGTCCAGGTCCGCACCCAGCTCGAAGGGCTGCGGACGTCGCTGGAGCAGGCGATCAACGACCTGAACCAGGCCGACCTCGCCACCGGCATCGGCAACACCGTCGTGATGGGCAGCGCCGAACGCCCGGACGGGGCGGCCGCGCCGACGCTGACGCAGCTCGCCGTCGGCGGCGCGGTGCTGTTCTTCCTCGCCGGCGTCTTCGGCCACCTGTTCAGCGCCCGCGCCGACCGGCGGCTGCGCGGCGAACCGCAGATCGCGTCCGCGCTCGGCGCGCCGATCCTCGCCGGCGTCGACGTCACGACGCCGCAGGGCGACCAGCTCCCGGCGACCGGCTTCGCCGGCAAGGTGCGGCGGCTGCTCGGCGGCGACCGGCCGTGGGTGCTGCCGCCGGTGGCGACCTCGGCCGACGAGGTCAACCGCGACATCCGCTACCGGCGGGTGCTGGCCCGGCTGTCCACCGGCCCCGCCGACGTCCTGCTCCTGGTCGGCGACGACGACGAGACCGGCCGCCTGGCCGCGCAGCAGCTCGCCCGGCTGGCCGACCGGCTGTCCGTGCCGCTGCGCGTCTTCGAGTTCTCGCCCGCGCGGCCGACCGTGCCGGACGCCGGTCCCGACTCCGGCGTCCTGGTCGTCCTCGGCGCCGGCACCCGCACCGCGTGGGAGCTGGTCCGGCTCGCCGAGGCCTGCGCCGACGCCGGCCAGGAGATCGTCGGCGCCGTCCTGACCCACCCCGTCCGGCCGGCTGAGCCGGCGAAGAAGCCCGAACCCGTGGCGGAAGCCCCCGAGAAAGCCCTGGCAGGTTCGGCGTGACGACTACCTCCGAGACCCCGGCCGCGCCGCTGGTCGACCTCCAGCGCCTCTTCGTCGCGATCCGCCGCCGCAAGCGCGTCTGGCTCGCCACCGCGCTGCTCGGGCTGATCGCCGGCGCGGCGGTCGCGATCGTGCTGCCGGCCCCGCCGACCGCGGTGACCAAGGTGATCGTCGTCCACCAGGACGACTCGCCGACCGACAGCGGCACGCTCATGCGCACCGACGTCGCCGTGCTGCAGACCACGCAGATCGCCCAAGGCGCGCTGAAGAAGCTGGGCAGCACCGAAGCGCCCGAAGAGTTCATGAAGAACTACGCGGGACTGGGCCTGACGAACAACGTCCTGCAGATCACCGTCAAGGCCAAGAGCGGCGAAGAGGCCGTGGCGCAGGCGCAGGCGCTGGCCGACACGTTCATCGCCGACCACGTCCAGCGCAGCCAGGCCGCGGCGGCCGCGCAGTCCAAGGCCATCCTCGACCAGCGCAAGAACGCCCAGGACGAGCTGGCCAAGGTCGACCAGCAGATCGCCGACGAGACCGGCAAGGGCCGCAACGCCAACGCCAGCACCCTCGAAGGCCTCTACGGCCGCCGGGCGGCGCTCGCGTCGCAGATCTCCGACTTCGACTCCCGCGCCCAGCAGGCCGGCATCGGCAGCCCGCAGGTCGCCGCGGGCACCCAGATCGTCGACGCGCCCCGCGTGCTGCCGAAGGCGTTCCTCAAGACCACCGCGACCAACGCCGGCATCGGGTTCGCGCTCGGCCTGGCACTCGGGCTCGCGCTCGTCGCGGTCGGCGCGGTGTCGCGCGACCGGCCGGTGCTGCGCCGGGAGATCTCGGCGCACCTCGGCGCGTCCGTGCTCGCCCAGCTGCCGTCGAAGCGACGCGGCCTGGCGAGGGTGTGGCAGCGCTCGCGGGTGGTGTCCGAACGCGAGCGCGTCGCCACGACGCTGGCGCGCGTGGTCAAGAAGGACCCGCGCGGGGTGTCGGTGCTCGAGCTCGGCGCGCCGAAGGTCGCCGCCGCGCTCGCCCTCGACATCGCCGGGCAGCTGGCGGACGGCGGCCGCGCGAGCGTCGTCGACGACCTGCCCGGCGAGGACGTCCGCAAGCTGGCGGCGGAGGCCAAGAGCGACGTCCCGGTGCTCGGCGCCGGTGACGCCGCCGCCGAGCCGGGCGAGCGCCGCATCGGCGTCGGCACGGTCGCGCCCGGCACGGCGTGGACCGACCTGGAACACCTCGGCAAGGAGACCGTGCTGGTCGTCAAGGCCGGGCACGCCAACACGCTCTGGCTGCACACCGTCGCGCGGCAGCTCGCCGACCAGCGCATCCCGATCATCGGCGTGGTGCTGGTCGACCCGGACCCGCGGGACAAGTCCGACGGCACGCTGTGGGACGGCCTGCACACGGCGTTGCGCGGCCGCGCCGGGCACGCGCCCGCCGCGCCCGCCGTCCCGGTCGAGCAGGAAGACCGCCTGGACGAGCTGGCCGCCCGGATCGCCGAGCGCGTCGCCAGGACCGAGCCGCCGACCCGCCGGTTCACCCCGGTCCGGCCGGTGCTCCCGCCGGCGCTCGCCACCCCCCAACCGCCGGCGGCGCCGCTGCCGGCCCCCGGCTCCGTCAGCGTCCCGGACCACCTGGACGCCCCGACGAAGAAGTTCGCCCCGGTCAAGCCCCCGAAGCGGCCGACGCCGTTCAAGCGCGACCACGGCGAACCCGCCCACACGGGCGAGCTGAACGCCGAACTCGAGCCAGAAAAGAGCGCGGAGGTCTCCTGACCCGCGCCGCGACACAAGGGGAGCCCACTCGAGATGTGCGGCATCGCAGGCACCTACCTCTGGCCGGACGGCGGGCCGCTGACCGACCGGCTGACCAAGACACTGGCCCACCGCGGGCCGGACGGCTCCGGCCGGTACGACCACGCCGCCGGCGCCGGCTCCGTCCACTTGGGACACCGCAGGCTGTCGATCATCGACCTGTCGGAAACCGGCGCGCAGCCGATGGTCCTCGACGGCCTGGCGCTGAGCTACAACGGCGAGCTGTACAACGCGCCGGAGCTGCGGGCCGAGCTGGAAGCCGCCGGCGTGCGCTTCCGCGGCACGTCCGACACCGAGGTGCTGTTGCAGGCGTGGCGGCGCTGGGGCACCGACTGCCTGCCGAAGCTGCGCGGGATGTTCGCCTTCGCCATGTTCGAAGAGGGCACCGGCGAGTTGTTCCTGGTGCGCGACCAGCTGGGCATCAAGCCGCTGTTCTTCGTGCGGCGGGGCGGCGGCGTCGCGTTCGCCTCGGAGCTGAAAGCCCTCGCGGGTGAGCTGGGCGGGTCGCTGCAGGTCGACAGCGGGGCGCTGATCGCGTCGCTGCTCTACTACTGGGTGCCGGACAGCCGGTGCGCCTACCAGGGCGCGGAGAAGCTGCAGCCGGGCACGTGGCTGCGTTGCCGCCCGGACGGCCAGGTCGACCGCGGCCGGTTCTGGTCGCTGCGGGAGGTCGCCGAGGAGGGCGCCGCCTTCGACGGCGAGGTCGACCTGCACGAGGTCATCGCGGAGTCGACGGCCAAGCACCTGCTCTCGGACGTCCCGGTGGCGACGTTCCTCTCCGGCGGGCTGGACTCCAGCTACCTGACGGCGCTGGCCGCGCGCTCGCAGCCGGGCATTTCGGCCTACACCATCGGTTTCCGCGCCGAAGACGCCAAGTTCGAGGCCATGCCGGACGACCTGCGCTATGCGCGGATCGTGGCGGAGAAGTTCGGCGTCGACCTGCACGAGATCGAGATCGCGCCGCAGGTGCTCGACCTGCTGCCGAAGATGACCTACCACCTCGACGAGCCGATCGGCGACCCGGCGGCGATCAACTCGTTCCTGATCTGCTCGGCCGCGCGCGAGGCCGGCGTCAAGGTGATGCTGTCCGGGATGGGCGCCGACGAGCTGTTCGCCGGCTACCGCAAGCACCTCGCGAACCTGATCGCGCTGCGCTACCACAAGGTGCCGGGCGCGGTGCGCAAGCCGGTCGAGTCCCTGGTGGACCGGCTGCCGGTGGCGTCGGCCAAGCGCGGGTACCGGTCGGTGCGGTTCGCGAAGCGGTTCCTGTCCTTCGCGGGCCTGCCCGAGGAGACGGCGTTCCGGCGCAGCTACACGATGTACGACCGCGCGGAGCTGCTCGACCTGGTCAACCCGGACCTGGCGGCCGACGTCGACGCGGTTTTGACCGAGCACGCGGACACCTACCACGACCAGGCGCTGGACGACTTCGTCAACCGCATGTGCCTGGCCGACTCGCGGCTGTTCCTGCCCGGGCTGAACCTGACCTACACCGACCGCTCGACGATGGCGGCGTCCACCGAGGTGCGCACGCCGTTCGTCGACGTCGAGGTCGTGCGGGCGGCGTTCAAGATCCCCGGGAACAAGAAGATCGTCGGCCGCGCGGGCAAGGTCGCGCTGAAGAACGCCGCGCTGAACATCCTGCCCAGCGAGATCGTGCACCGGCCGAAGGGCCTGTTCAGCGCGCCGCTGCGGGCGTGGATGAGCCGCGACCTGGCGCCGCTGGTGCGCGAAGTCGTCAACGAGGGCGTGCTCGTTTCGTCGGGTTTCCTGCAGCGCGAGGCGTTGCAGCGCATGGTCGCCGAGGACGCCGCCGGCCAGGAAGACCGCGGCAAGCACCTCTGGCACGTCTTGACCCTCGAGTACTGGTACCGGAACGCGATGTCTGGAGCGGGAGCGAAGTGAAGCAGGTAGTCCAGAACTACAAGAGCGGGGAACTGGCGCTCCTCGAGGTCCCCGAGCCCGCCTGCAAGCCGGGTGGCGTGCTGGTGCGGACGGTGTACTCGCTGATCTCGACCGGCACCGAGATGATGAAGGTGTCCGAGGCCAGCATGTCGCTCGTGGGCAAGGCGAAGGCCCGGCCCGACCAGGTCGCGAAGGTGATGCAGAGCGTCGCCACCAACGGGCTTTCCGCGACCTACCGCAAGGTGACGTCCAAACTGGACTCCTACACCCCGCTCGGCTACTCGCTGTGCGGCATCGTCGAGCAGGTCGGCGCCGGCATCACCGACGTGAAGGTCGGCGACCTCGTCGCCTGCGCGGGCAACGAGCACGCCCTGCACGCCGAGCTGAACTGGGTGCCCAAGAACCTCTACTCGCCGGTGCCCACCGGCGTCGACCCGCGCCACGCGGCGTTCGGCACCGTCGGGTCCATCGCGATGCAGGGTGTCCGCCGCGGCGAACCGCAGATCGGCGACGTCGCGCTGGTGATCGGGCTCGGCCTGATCGGCCAGCTGGTCGTGCAGCTGCTGACGTCGTCCGGCGTGCGCGTGGTCGGCGTCGACCCCGACCCGGAGCGCTGCAAGCTCGCCGAGAGCCTCGGCGCGCTGACCTGCGCGCACCCGGCGTCCGGCATCGTCGACAACGCCGTGGCCGAGCTGACCCACGGCGCGGGCGTCGACCAGACGTACCTGGCGGCCGGCGGCAACACGAACGACCCGGTCGAGCTGGCCGCGAAGCTGTCGCGCGACCGCGGCCGCGTGATCGACATCGGCAAGTGCAAGCTCGACCTGCCGTGGAACGCCTACTACGAGAAGGAACTGGACGTCCGGTTCTCACGGTCGTACGGGCCGGGCCGCTACGACCCGTCGTACGAGCTGGAGGGGCGGGACTACCCGATCGGCCAGGTCCGCTGGACCGAGCGCCGCAACCTCGAGTGCGTCCTCGACCTGATCGCACGCGACCGCCTGGACGTCGAGCCGCTGATCACGCACGTCTCGGACTTCTCCGACGCGGTCTCGACGTACCAGTCGCTGAACGACGGGTCGCTCAAGGCGGTCGCGGTGCTGTTCCGCTACCAGGACGCGGTCGCCAGGACGGAGCCGGTCGTGACGTCCGCGCGGGTCGGCGTGGCTTCGTCGCCCGCGGCCGCGTTGCCGGCCGGGCAGCCCGTCCGGCTGGGCTTCATCGGGGCGGGCAACTACGCGTCGTCGATGCTGCTGCCGCACCTGGTCGAGCGCACCGACGTCCAGCTCAAGCACGTCGCGACGACGTCGGCGCTGTCCGGCGCCAACGCCCGCCGCAAGTTCGGCTTCGCCGAGGCGTCCACCGACATCGACAACGTTCTCGGCGACTCCTCGATCGACGCGGTCTTCGTGGTGACGCGGCACAGCTCGCACGCCGAGCTGACGCGCCAGGCGCTGCTGGCGGGCAAGACGGTGTTCGTCGAGAAGCCGCTGGCGCTGTCCGAGCAGGAGCTGCAGAAGGTCCTCGACGCGATCGAGGAGTCCGGCAACGACCGCCTCCAGGTCGGCTTCAACCGCCGCTTCGCGCCGTTGCTGCACGAAGCCAGGGCCCAGTTCGGCCCCCGCGTCGGCCCGGCGACGGTCCGCTACCTGGTCAACGCGGGCCGCCTCGACCACGGCAGCTGGTACAACCAGACGGACTCGGAAGGCTCCCGTTTCGTGGGCGAGGGCGGCCACTTCATCGACACGGTGAGCTGGCTCCTCGACGCCGACCCGGTATCGGTGTACGCGACCGGAGACCTCCAGGTGACCCTGGGCTACGCGGACGGCTCGACGGCGGTGATCACCTACGCCGAGACGGGCTCCTCGGGCTTCCCGAAAGAAACCCTGGACCTGACGGCCGACGGCAAGGTCCTGAAGTTCGACGACTTCGTCCGCGCCTCGGTGTACTCGCGCAAGAAGTGGGCGAGCTCCCGCATCCCGAAGGGCCGCGACAAGGGCCAGGCCGCCGAGGTCGACGCCTTCCTGACCGCGGTCCGCACGGGTGCGCCGATGCCGATCTCGGTCGAGTCCTTGGCCGCGACGACCCTGGCGACGCTGGCCGCGCAGTCGAGCGCCGCGAACGCGGCACCGGTGCGGATCGAGCTGCCGCGGAAGACGGGCGCCCCGGCATGACGCCCTCGCCGGAAGCGGACCGCGCCTCCGCGAGCGACCACCTCGCCGAAGCGGCGGCTCACGTGCCCGAGCGTGATCGGCGGCAGGGCGGGCGAGGTGCCGCCGTCGTGGCCTCCGGCTGCCACTCACCGGGATCGGCCAGCCTCCGGACTGCCGTGCGGAAGCTGCCGGGCGTGGCGGCGGGACAGCTGCGGATCGCGGTGGGCGTGGCGTCGGAGTGGCTGCGGACGGCGGTGGGCGTGGCGTCGGAACGGCCGCGGATCGCGGCGGGCGTGGCGTCGGCGCGGTTGTCGACGGCAGTCGTGCGGGAGCTGCCGGGCGCGGCGCCGGCGGCAGCCGTGCGAGGGCCGGCGGGCGTGGCGTCGGAGCGGCTGCGGACCGCGGGGGTCCGGCCGTGATGGGCCCCGGCTGGTACCTGCGCCGGCTGTCCCGGATGGGGCCGGCGGAGGTCATCGGCCGCGCGCGGCACGCCGTCGTCCAGCGGCAATGGCGGTCTGCCTTGCCGGCGGCGCCCGACTGGCCGTCGCACCCGCGGTTCACCGCGACGCTGCCGCCGGGCGTGCTGGGCAAGGTGTCCGCCGAGGCGGTGTCGCGGCTCCTGGCCACCGCCGACGAGCTGATGGCGGGCCGCGCCGAGTACTTCGGCGTGGTGCGCACGGACATGGTGTCGCCGGACTGGTTCCTCGACCCGAAGACCGGCCGCCGCGCGCCTTCGGACCGGTACGCGTTCGACGTCCCGTACCGGTCGGAGGACGAGGTCGGCGACATCAAGCAGATCTGGGAGCCGTCGCGCCACCAGCACCTGACCGTGCTGGCCGCGGCGTACGCCTTGACCGGCACCCCGGCGTACGCCACGCGCGTGGCCGCGCACCTGCGTTCGTGGTGGGCGGAGAACCCGCCGTTGCAGGGCCCGCACTGGGTGAGCGGCATCGAGCTCGGCATCCGGCTGCTGTCGTGGGTTTGGACGCGCCGCCTGCTCGACGGCTGGGCGGGCGCGCCGGAGCTGTTCGAGGACAACCCGGACTTCCAGCTCCAGCTGTGGCACCACCAGAACTGGCTCGCGACCCTGCGCAGCCACGGCTCGTCGGCCAACAACCACGTGATCGCCGAGGACGCCGGCCTGCTGGCCGCGGCGTGCGCGTTCGGCTGGTTCCCGGAGTCGGCGGCCTGGCGGGCTTCGGCGACGCGTTCGCTGGACGTCCAGCTCGGCCGCAACACGTTCCCGTCCGGGTTGAACGCCGAACTGGCCTCGGAGTACCACGGCCTGGTCCTGGAGCTGGGCCTCGCGGCCGCGCTCGAGGCCGACACGGCGGGCGCGCCGGTGCCGGATTCGACGTGGGACGTCCTGCTCCGGATGACCGACGCTCTGGCGTCCATTGTGGACAACAGGGTGCACCCCCCGCGCCAGGGCGACGCCGACGACGGCTTCGGCCTGATCGTCGACGGCGAGGGAACGAACCGCTGGGCCTCGCTCCTGGCGTCCGGCGAGGTTCTGTTCGGCCGCCTGGACTGGTGGCCGGCGGCCCCGGGCGACGACGTCCGCACGCCGCTGCTGGCGTCGCTCGCCACGCGCACCCCGCGGGCGTCCGGCGTCCGCTCCGGTCGCCGTCCGGCGCACCTGCGCGACGCGGGGATGACGATCTTGCGGTCGGGCCGCGTGTGGGCCCGCTGCGACGGCGGCCCCCACGGCTTCCTGTCGATCGCGGCCCACGCCCACGCGGACGCCCTGTCGGTGGAGGTCCGCCACGACGGCGTGGAGATCCTGGCCGACCCGGGCACGTTCTGCTACCACGGCGAGCCCCAGTGGCGGTCGTACTTCCGCTCGACGCTCGGCCACAACACCCTGGAACTCAACGCCCGCGACCAGTCCGTCTCGGGCGGCCCGTTCCTGTGGACCCGGCACGCGGTGACGAAGGTCCTCGACGTCCGCACCCCGCCCGGCGGCCCGTCGCACTGGTCGGCCGCCCACGACGGCTACGCGCCGGCGGTCCACCGCCGCACGGTCGAGCTGGACGGCGAAGTGCTGACGATCGTCGACGAAGTCCTGGGCGAAGCGGGTTCGGCGGGCCGGTTGGCGTTCCACCTGGGCCCCGAGGTGACGGTCGTGCTCGACGGGACGGCGGCGCACCTCCGCTGGCCCGCCCCCGACGCGCTGACCACGGCGGCGGAAGGTCGGTCCGGTGCCGCGTCCGCCTCCTCCGGCGACGAACTCGAACCGGTCGCCGGCCGGGTGTCCGGGTCCCTCGCCGGTGGCGGAGTGCGGACCGCTGTGCTCGAGTTGCCACCCGAGCTGTCCTGGAGCGCCCACCGCGGTGAGGTCGAGCCGCCGCTCGGCTGGTACTCCGCGGGCTTCGGCCGGAAGGAACCCTCGACCACCCTCGTCGGCTCCGGGACGCCCGGACACCTCACCACCCTGCTCCGCTTCAGTTAGGACCCGCCCGTGACAGCCCGCCGCCTCCGACTCCGCCGTGCCGCCCCGCTGCTCGGTGTCCTGCTCACGGTCGCGGCGTGCTCGGGCGGCCCGGACACCGAAGGGGGACCGGCCCAGGCCACCCCGGCACCCAGCGGTTCGGTCGCGGCCGTGTGCGACAAGGAACCCGCCGGCCCGACGACCGCACCCGCGGGAGCGGTCGTCGTCGACCCGGCGGTGCCGGGCGACCTCGCGGCGAAGACGCGCTCGGCAGGCCCGGGCACGACGTTCTGGCTCAAGCCGGGCAAGCACATCCTCGGCGACGACAAGTACGACCAGGTCACCCCCAAGGACGGCGACGTCTACATCGGCGCCCCGGGCGCGATCGTCGACGGCCGCAAGATCAACCAGTACGCGTTCACCGGGCACGCGGTGAACGTCAAGATCACCTACGTGACCGTGCAGGGCTTCGCCGCGCCGCACGACGAAGGCGTCGTCAACCACGACTCCGGGGACGGCTGGCTGATCGAGCACTCGACCATCCAGGACAACGACGGCGCCGGCCTGATGGCGGGCGCGCGCCAACAGGTGCGCGGCAACTGCCTGCGCCGCAACGGCCAGTACGGGATCAACGCCTACTCCGGCGCCACCCCGCTCACCGCGCTCGTCGTGGAGGGCAACGAGATCGCCGGCAACAACACCGGCGACTGGGAGACGAAGATCGACGGCTGCGGCTGCAGCGGCGGGATCAAGTTCTGGGAC
The DNA here is from genome assembly GCF_003937945.1 of Amycolatopsis eburnea. Classification (GTDB taxonomy): domain Bacteria; phylum Actinomycetota; class Actinomycetes; order Mycobacteriales; family Pseudonocardiaceae; genus Amycolatopsis; species Amycolatopsis eburnea. Next base: position 77,576 of record NZ_RSEC01000039.1, on the reverse strand, counting down.
GTCAACGGCGCCGACGTGCGCGGCAACTGGGTGCACGACAACCACGGCACCGGGCTCTGGGCCGACACGAACAACAACGACTTCCTCATCGAAGGCAACCTCATCGAGAACAACGACGGTGCCGCCCTGATCTACGAGATCAGCTACAACGCCGTCATCCGGGACAACACGATCCGCAAGAACAACTGGGTCGACGGCCGCCGGTACGCCGACCGCGGCGACAACTTCCCGACGCCGACGATCTACATCTCCGAGTCCGGCGGCGAGCCGAGGATCAAGGCACGCACCGCGAAGATCGAGATCTCCCGCAACTACCTGGAGAACAACTGGTCCGGGATCACGTTGTGGGAGAACGCCGACCGCTTCTGCAACAGCCCCGCCAACACCTCCTCCGGCGACTGCACCCGGCTCGTACCGAACGTGAAGCAGTGCGCGGCCCCGGCCATCACGACCGGCCCGTTGCTGGCCGACTGCCGCTGGAAGACCCAGCACGTCGACATCCACGACAACAAGTTCGTCCTCGACCCGGCGATCGTCGGCTGCCAGGCCGCGTGCGGCCGGATGGGCCTGCTGTCGAACTTCGGCACCTACCCGGACTGGTCGCCGTACAAGGGCGAGGCGGTCCAGGAAGCGATCACGTTCAAGCAGGACAACCGCTGGCACGACAACAGCTACACCGGCCCGTGGACGTTCATCGTCTACACGACCGACCGCGTCCTCGAGGTCGGCGAGTGGGAAGGCACGCCGTACTCGCAGGACACCGGGAGCACGTACAGCGCACAGGGCGGGGGCTGACATGACGGCGCACACCGCATCGGTGGCGGGCATCCGCGGCGAGGCCGCGGCCGAACCGCCGTCCGCGACGCCGAAGTGGGCAGGGCTCGCCTGGGCGCTGCTCATCCTCAACACGCTCGGCTCGACGGGCGCGAAGACGGTCATCCCGCTGCCGCGTTCGGTCAGCCAGCTGGTCACGATGGGCGCGCTGATGACGGCCTTCGTGATCGCGCTGGTGCTGAACAAGCACCTGCGGATCCGCCCGAGCGCCTACCTGCTGCTGCTGACGCTGTTGCTGGTGACCAGCATCCTCTCCAGCGCCGACCTGCAGGAAGGCGCCGGCGCGCTGTTCCGGTGCTTCCGGCTGACGGTGTTCGTGTCCACGCTCTGGCTGCTGACCCGCTGGTGGGACGGCGGCTTCACCTTCGTCCGCTACCACATCCGCACCTACGCCATCGTGCTCGCGTCCGTGGCGATCGGCCTGGTGATCTCCCCGGGCAACGCGATGCCGGACATCTACGGCGGCCGGCTTTCGGGGGCGATCTGGCCGCTCACCCCGCCGCAGATCGGCCAGTACGCGGCGGTCATCGCCGGGCTCACGCTCCTCCTCTGGTTCGGGCGCCGCACGACGTGGCGCAGCGCGGTGTTCATCGTGGTGCCGGTGCTGGGCCTGCTGATGCTCACGCACACCCGCACCGCGACACTCGGCCTCGTCGCCGGGCTCGCGGTGGCCTTCCTGTCGATGCTGCTGACCAGCCCCCGCGCGCGGAAGGTGTTCGCGTGGACGGTCGGCGTCGGCGGGGTCGCCGGCCTGGTGCTCGCGGGCGCGCTCCAGACGTGGTTCCTCCGCGGGCAGAGTGCGGACAACTTCTCCAGCCTCACCGGCCGGGCGAAGGTGTGGGACGCCCTGCTGGAAGCCCCCCGAACGACGGCCGAGTACATCTTCGGCGTCGGCCTGACCGACAAGTCCTACGACGGCCTCCCGATCGACAACAGCTGGCTCGCGGTCTACCACGAGCAGGGCTTCGTCGGGATCGCCCTGGTCGCCGCGTTCCTGCTGACGCTGATCGTCGTCGCGGTCCTGCGGCCACCTTCGCTGGCGAGGGCGTGCGCGATCTTCCTGATCACCTACTGCGTATCGGCCTCCTACACCGAAGCTGGTCTCGGCGACGCGTCGCCGTATCTGCTGCACCTGGCCGTGGCCGCGTCACTGCTGGTCCGCGGGGTGCCGCAGTCCGACGAACAAGCATTCATCCCGGCGAAGGGGGCAAGCGCGTGAGGGTGCTCGTGGTGCACAACCGGTACCGGTCCGAGCAGCCGAGCGGCGAGAACAACGTCGTCGACGCCGAAGTCTCGCTGCTGGCCGAGGGCGGTCACGAGGTGTCGCTGTTCGAACGCCGCAGCGACGACATCGCGGCGATGCCGCTGCCCCGCAAGGCCGCGGTGCCGCTGATGGTGCCGTGGAACCCGGCGGTGCGGAAGGAGCTCGCCGCCCGGCTGCGCGCGAAGCGCCCGGACGTCGTGCACATCCACAACACGTTCCCGCTGCTGTCGCCGTCGGTGGTCGCCGCCTGCGCGGACGCGGGGGTGCCCGCGGTCGCGACGCTGCACAACTACACGATGGTCTGCCCGCCCGGCACGCTCCACCGCGACGGCCACATCTGCACCGAGTGCGTCGGCGGCTCGCCGTTGCCGGCGGTGAAGCACGGCTGCTACCGCGGTTCGACCGCGGCCACGCTCCCGATGGCGGCGAGCATGGTCGCGAACCGCCGCCGGTGGTGGACGGGCGTTTCGCGGTTCTTCTGCATTTCGGCGGCGCAACGCGACCTCCTGGTGTCGGCCGGGATGCCCGGCGAGCGGATGGCGGTGAAGCACAACTTCGTCACCGACCCCGGCGTCCGCCGCACCGGCGACGGCAAGCACGTGCTGTTCCTCGGCCGGATCACCGCGGAGAAGGGGGTCGGCCTGCTGATGCGGGCCTGGGACCGCCTCGGCGGTGCCCTCGGCGTTCCGCTGGTCATCGCCGGCACGGGCCCGATGCAGGACGAGGTCGCGGCCTGGGCGGGTGGACGCTCCGACGTCTCGTACGTGGGCCTCCAGAACAAGGCCGAGTGCCGTGCGCTCACGGCCGAAGCGGTGGCGGTGGTCGCGCCGTCGACGTGGCTGGAGGCGTTCGGCCTCGTGGTGGTGGAGGCGATGGCGGCGGGCGTGCCCACGGTCGCGGCCGCCCACGGGGCGTTCCCGGAGCTCGTCGAGGACGGCATCACCGGGCTCCTCCACCAGCCGGACGACGAGGTGTCGCTCGCGGAACGGCTGCGCGAGATCGTCGGCGACCGCAACCACGAGATGGGCGACGCGGCCCGCGTCCGGTACGAGAAGGACTTCACCCCGGCGGTCGGCCTGGACCGGCTGATCGCCGGGTACAAGGCGGCGATCGAGGCGTGAAGCAGCTGGTCCGGACGGCACCCGCGGTCCTGCCGGCCGCGCTGCGCACGCCGCTCGCGATGTCGGGGGCGCTGGCGACGGCGGTACTCGTCGCGCTCGCCATCCTCCACTTCCACGACTCCGGGCTGACGGGCGTCGACGCCGCGGTCCTGCCGTCGCTCGACGGGGTCGAGCCACCGTGGCGGTACGTCGCGCTCGTCATCGACTTCGGCGGCGAACCGGTGGGGTCGGTCGTGCTGGTCGCCCTGATTGCGGGGGTGTGCATTCTGGCCCGTCGCGCGCGGACGGCCGTGCTGACGGTGCTGGGCGTCCTGGTGACGGTGGCGGTGACGACACTCCTGAAGCCGATCGTCGGGCGCACCATCCACGGTGAGTTCCTGTCGTACCCGAGCGGGCACACGGCGCTGGCGACGGCGCTCGCGCTGATCATCGGCCTGCTGCTGGCCGACCGGCTGGGGCTCGGGCGGGCGAGCGCGGTGCCGCTGGTCCTCGGCCTGGCGCTGATCGCCGGGATCGCGATGGGCTGGGCCGAGGTGGCCTTGGGGGCGCATTACCCGACGGACGCGGTCGGCGGGTTCTGCGCCGCGCTGGCCGCGGTCCCGGCGACCGGGTGGGTGGTGGACCGCGTCGCCGACCGGCTCTGAGGACTTGCTGCGGGGTTGGCGAGCCGGGGGCGGCTGGGGGAGCGAGTGGCCAGCGGGTTTGGGAGCCTGGCGGGTGGTGGCTTGGTGGGCGGGTGTCGGCTGGGGGAGCGAGTCGCCGGTGGGCTCGGGGGCCCGGCGGGTAGCGGCTTGCTGAGCTGGTGCCGGCTGGAGGAGGACGTGTTCGGTGGGCTCGGCCGGGCCGTCGGCGGTCTGGGGGCGGCCGATCCCTTCCGCCGGTCGGCTGGTGGCCGGCCGCGGCTGAGGGAGCGCGTTGCCGATCGGTGCGCCGGGGCTGTCGGTCCGGGCGAGGGTCGTTCGTCGGTGGGGTGTCCGACTCGTGAAGGAGACCCCCATGATCCAAGACCTGATCGCGGCCGAGCGGCGGGAGCTGGCCGCCGTGCTGGACGGGCTTTCGCCGGCTGACTGGGTGGCGCCGACCTTGTGCGCCGGCTGGCGGGTGCCCGAGGTCGTCGCGCACGTGACCATGCCGTTCCGGTTCTCGGCCGGGCGGTTCGTGCGGGAGATGCTGAAGTCCGGCGGGCGGTTCAACGCCATGGCCGACCGCGTGGCCCGCCGCGACGCGGCCGAGCTGTCCCGCGAAGAACTGGTCGCCTCGCTGCGGGACAACGCCGACCACCCGTGGCGGCCGCCGGGCGGCGGGGCGGAAGGTGCCTTGAGCCACGACGTGATCCACGGGCTGGACATCACGACCGCTCTCGGTCTCGAACGCCGGGTTCCGCTGGAACGCCTCGAGGTGATCTTCGCGACGATGAAGCCCAAGCAGGTCAAGTACTTCGGAGCCGACCTGGACGGCGTCGCCTTGCGTGCCGACGACCTCGACTGGTCGTACGGCTCCGGCGCCCCGCTCACCGGGGCGGCCCAGGACCTGTTGCTCGTGCTGTGCGATCGGCGGTTGCCCGCCGGGCGTCTTCGAGGGGAGGCGAGTGCGCGCTTCACCACGGTCTGAGTTCCTTCCGCAATTGGTCCATTGTGGATAGACGAGGGGTGCCGAACCGCAACGCCTGGAAACCGGCGTCGCGGGCGGCGCTGACGTTTTCTTCGCGGTCGTCGATGAGCAGCACGCGGTCGGGTACCACGTCGAGCCGGCGGCACAGCGTGGCGAACGCTTCCGGATCGGGCTTGCGCACGCCGATGTCCCCGCTGACGAACCAGTCGGTGATGTACTCGCCGAGCCCGAACCGCTCGCGCAGCAGTTTCGACCACTCGCTCACGTCGTTGCTCAGGCAGGCGAGCCGCACGCTGGTGGCTTCGAGTTCGGCGAGCAGGGCGACCGCGCCTTCGGTGAGGCGGTGGTTCAGGCAGTACGCCTCGTCCGACGTCCCGGTTGTGCCCGCTGCCGCCCAGAAGTCCGCGGAGGACATCTTGCCCAGGCTGCATTCCCGGTACAGCTGGGCGATTTCCGCGCCGTCCAGCACGCAGCCGTGGCTGCGGAGGTACGGCACCAGCAGGTCCGCGACGTCGTCGGCGCACGAGTAGAGCACGCCCATGGCGTCGAAGACCACGACGTCGATCGCGTCGCGGTCGCGGGCTGGGGGAGTGGAGGTCGATGGGGCCATGTCTTCGACGGTACCGAACACTTGTGCGAGCGCCATCGCTGAAAAGGGTGAAGTGTGTGCGTCCGAAATTCTCCGTTCGCGACTTTTCCCTTGTGCGACAAGGGAAATCTCGGCAATCGGAGCGGACGCCGGTGGAAACTGTCGGACCCGGTCGGCAAGCTCGTGATCAGCAGCCGGCGGGCCCACCGTCGAACGAAGAGCACTCGTCCTGCGAGTAGGGCTCGGCCCGCCAGCCCGCAGTGTCGACCGTCCTGGAGGTGTCATGAACGACGAAGGCCCACGGCCCGGTGTAGGAGTTGGCGTGCCACCGGTCGTCCTGGTGGAACGTGATGGCCTCCTCGACCGCGGTTCCCTTGTAGGGGGACCAGTCCGGGAAGGTCCCGTAGTTCGAAAGCAGCGCCATCCGGCCGCACAGGCTCGTGCAGCCGACCCGGCCGGGGTCGAACCGGAAGGTGTTCCCGTGGATCTCGACCAGCTGCGTCTTCCAGCGGCAGTCGTCGTACGCCGGCGGCTTCTCGATCGTGCCCGCGGCGCACGAAGACTTCTGCGCGACCTTGGTGCAGTAGCCCGAAGACGTGTTCGCCGGGCTGTTGCAGAAGCGGTCGGCGTTCTCCCACAACGTGATCCCGGCCCAGTTGTCCTCGAAGGTGTTCCCGCTGATGTCGACGGTCGAGGTCCGCGCCGGCACGCGGGGTTCGCCGCCGGACTCCGACAGGTACACCGTCGCCACCGGGAAGTTGTCGCCGCGGGCGGCGAACGCGCGGCCCTGCACCAGGGTGTTGCCGCGGAACGTGTTGCCGCGCAGCACGAGGTTGTAGCTGGTCTCGTAGAACAGCGCCTCGGCCGCGTTCGCCTCGAACAGGTTGTCCTCGACGAGGAAGTCGTTGTTGTTCGTGTCGGCCCACAGGCCCGCGCCGTGGTTGCCGTGGACCCAGTTGCCGCGGACGTCGGCCCCGTTCACGGCCCAGAACTTGGCGCCGCCGCTGCACCCGCAGCCCGGCACCTTGGTCTCCCAGTCGCCGGTGTTGTTGCCGGTGATCTCGTTGCCCTCCAGCACGAGCCCGGTGATGCCGTCGCCGGCCTGGTAGGCGTTGAGCCCGTACTGGCCGTTGTCGCGCAGGCAGGTGTGCCGGACGACCTGGTGCGCCCCGGCCATCAGGCCGGCGCCGGCGTTGTCTTCGATGGTGGTGTTCTCGATGAGCCAGCCGTCGCCGGAGTCGTGGTTGACCACGCCCTGGTCCTGGAGGGCGGCGAAGCCGCGGATGGTGAGCCCGCGGATCTCGACGTCACGCGCCCGCTGGGTGAAGGCCGCGCGGTTGACGCCGCGGCCGTCGACGACGGCGCCCGGTGCGCCGAGGTAGACGTCGCCGTCCTTCGGGGCGACCTGGCCGAACTCGTCCGTGCCGAGGGTGTGGGTGCCGGGGCGGAGCCAGAACGTCGTGCCGGGCGGGTGCGCCGCCGTCTGGGCGGAGAGGTCCCCGTCGACGCCCGGATCGACGGAGACGGCTCCGGAAGGCGGTTCCTCGTGTTCCGCGGGCTGGTGGTCGCACACCGGCCCGGGACCGTCGGCCGCCTGCGCGATCGCCGGGCAGGCCGCGGCGATCAGGAGCGAGCAAGCGGCGACGAGGAGCGCACGGGATCTGCCCATGGCAGGAAGCTACGCACGAACGGGCCGGAAAACAGTCCCCCTCCGGCGTCCTCATCGGACCCACGGGGTGAATCCGGCCCGTCGGCGAGGGGCCGCGCGGGGTCAGGCGTACTTGCGGAACACGGGCTGCACCGGGCGCCCGCCCATCCAGGGCGCCGGGTCCTGGGCGTCGAGCGCCTTCCGGTACACCGTGCAGGCCTGGGAGACCACGTCGATCGTCTTGTCGATGTCGGCTTCGGTGAGCGCGGCACTGACCACGAAGGACGGTCCGAGCACGCCGCCGCCGATCAGCTCGCGCAGGAACAGCGTCCGGTAGGGCTGCGACGGCTTGCCCTGCTCGTCGAGCGTGCCGAAGACGAGGTTGCTGGCCCGGCCGCGGACGACGACGTGGTCCTCGACGCCCATCCCGGCCGCCACCTCGCGGACGCCGGTGGCGAGCCGGTCGCCGAGTGCGTGGAGCCTGCCGACGACGTCCTCGTCGCGGTAGACGTCCATCACCGCCATCGCGGCGGCGAGCGAGTGGGTCTCGGCGCCGTGGGTGGTGGACAGCAGGAAAACGCGTTCGCGGTCGCTGCGCAGGCCGCCGAGCTCCATCAGCTCCCGCTTGCCGGCCAGCGCCGAGACGGCGAAGCCGTTGCCGAGCGCCTTGCCGAACGTCGAGAGGTCGGGCGTGACGCCGTAGAGGCCCTGCGCGCCGTGGGCGGACCACCGGAAGCCGGTGATCATCTCGTCGAAGACCAGCACCACGCCGTACCGGGTGGCCAGCTCGCGCAGGCCCTGCAGGTACCCCGGCGGCGGCTCCACCGCCGCGGCCGCCTCCAGGATCAGGCACGCGATCTCGCCGTCGTGGCGCTGCAGCAGCTCCTCCGTGGCCTGCAGGTCGCCGTACGGGAAGGACACCGTCGACTCGGTCGCCTCGGCCGGGATGCCGGCGTTCATCGGCGTGGTGCCGATGAACCAGTCGTCGGTGGAGAAGAAGGCGTGGTCGGCGCACTTGGCGACCAGCTTGCGGCCGGTGGCGGCGCGGGCCAGCTTGACGGCGGCGGTCGTGGCGTCGGAGCCGTTCTTGGTGAACTTCACCATGTCGGCGGTCGGGACGTTCTCGAGGAACCGCTCGGCCGCCTCGGCCTCGATGATCGACGGGCGGATGAAGTTGCTGCCCTTTTCGAGCTCGCCGCGGACCGCTTCGAGCACCCGCGGGTGGGCGTGGCCGAGGATGACCGCCCGGAGTCCGGAGCCGTACTCGATGTACTCGTTGCCGTCGACGTCCCAGACGTGGCCGCCGCGGCCGTGGGAGATGACCGGGGCCATCCCTTCGGGATACTGGTCCGAGCCCTTGGCGTAGGTGTGGGCACCGCCCGGGATGACCCGGTGCAGGCGGGCGTTCGCCTCCGTGGAGCGGGGCAAGTTCGTTCCCATGGGGGTCACCTCGTTGGTTTCAACGCCTCTAGGAGAGACGGCGCGCGCTCATCCCGGTCACTGACCATTGTGACCGACAGTGGCCACGAAATGTCCAATTCTGGGTCTTTGTACGAAATTGTGATGTCTTCCGACGGGTCGTGCGGCCGGTCGATACGGTACGACACGTCCGAGACTTCGGTGAGTGACTGGAATCCGTGCGCGCAGCCGGCCGGGATGTACACGGAAACCTGCGTCTCACCGGAAAGTTCGAACGTTTTGACATTGCGGAACGTGGGCGAATCCGGTCGGAGATCCACCACGACGTCGAAGATCGCGCCGTACGAGCACCGCACCAGCTTCGCCTCGCCGGCCCCGCCGCGCAGGTGCATGCCGCGGACGACTCCCTTGCGGGAGCGGGAAAGGCTGTCCTGGGCGAAGCCGTCCGGGTCGATGCCCACCGACGCGACGACATCGCGGTCGAACGTCCGGCTGAAGAAGCCGCGCTGGTCGGCGTGCGGGGTCGGCTCGAACAGGTACACGCCCTCGATCTCGGGCACCGGAATGGCCTTCATCGCGCACCCCCGAAGAGGGCCGCCGAAAGGGCGGCGAACTGGTCCTTGAGTCGTTGCACGTTGTTCTCGTTCCGTTCCGCCAGGATCTGGCGCAGCTCCGGCGAACGGCTTTCGAGTTCGGTGAACTGCTCGACGAGCCGGTCGAAGTCGACGGTCTTCGCCCGCTGGGTGAAGCCGTCGAGGCCCATCTCCGCCATGAGCACGTCGTTCTTCCGCGCGTACCCGATCGCGACGGTCGGTTTCGCGACCTTCAGAGCGCAGAGCACGTTGTGGTAGCGCGTGGCCACCACGCTGTCCACCGCCGCCATCTCGTGCATCAGCTCGTCCAAGGTCTCCGCCGAGGCCGCCGTGACCAGCGGGGAAGCGGTCTTCTCGAGGATCTCGTCGACGACCTGCCGGTCGATCTGGTCGCCGATGAACAACCGGACCGGTCTGCCCTGGTCAACGAGCCAGGCGACGAAACGGTTCATCGTGTCCACGTAGTGGCGGTAGATGCGGTCGCCGTCGGCGCGGTCGTCGTTGCCGCCGTAGTAGGCCATCACGCCGACTCCGACGGTGCCCGGCGGGCCGTCGGCGGCCGGGGTGGGGAGGGAGAACGCGAGGTCGGGGTAGACCTCGTCGCGGCTGGTGTCGACACCCATGGCGCGCATGGCGTCACGGGAGATGTCGTCCCGGTAGGAGCGGTAGGCGGCCAGGCGGCCGGCCCAGCGGACGAGCGTCCGGGTCGCCCGCGCGCTGATGTGGTTCGCGCCGACGCTGACCAGCGCGATCTTGGTGCCGAAGAGCCGCCCGGTGGCGGAAAGGAGGAAGAGCGAATACGGAAAACCCCACGGACGCAGCGGAAGCGTCGCTTCGAGGACGCCCATGCCGGGCACGATGACGACGTCCTGCTCGCGGACCCAGGCGGCCGTGCGGCCGATGTCGACCAGCTTGCCGAATCCCTTGAGGACGATCGACCGCAGGCCGGACGCCGTCTCGTACTCGGCCTGGTTCCAGTGCAGGGGCGTGGTGTCGACGCCGTACCGCTCGCGGACGATGTCCGGGCCGCCCACCAGGCCGGTCAGGACGGCGTCCGGGTGTTCGGCGCGCAGGTAGCCGAGCACGGCTTCGAGGGAACCGTCGTTGCCGAGGTTCCCCGAGCCGAGCAGGCCGAAGACGCCGACGCGCGGGGCACGCTTCACGCGAGCCTGCCTTCCCGGCCGGCCACGATCTCGTTGACCGTGGTCACGTCGGAGGCGGTCGGCGCGCGGTCCTCGACGCGTTCGCCGTGGCCGGAGCGCGCCCGGTTCGTCAGCCAGGCGCCGAGGTGGCCGAAGCACTCGCGCTTGTCGGCGGCCGAGATCGGCGCGCGCCGGATGAGGTCCGCGAACCCGTAGACGTACTCGCCGAGCAGGCGGACGGTGGGATTCCGGAGCCGGTTCGCGCGCCGCGGGTCCAGATTCGCGCACCGGCTCCGGATGGTCGGGTTGGCCCGTTCCGCGCGGCCCGGGTGGTCGCGGCGGAAGTAGAGCAGCTCGGGTACCTGGTAGAAGGGGCCGTGCAGGGCCATCTCGGCCGAGTACGTCCGGTCCGCGTGGTGGTAGCTGTCGAGCGGCTTGACGCGGCGGAGGACGTCGGCGCGGATGACGCCGTAGAAGTCGTCGCCGCCGGGCTCGAACAGGATGCTGCGGAAGCGGTCCGGCGCGTGCCGGGAGCCGGTGTCCAACGTGTACTGCAGCGGCTGGACGATGCGGCCGTCGCCGTCGATGATGGCCTGGTCGCAGTGGGCGAGGATGATGTCCGGGCGCTCGTCGAGGGCGTCGACGCACCGCTTGAGCAGGTCGCGGGCGTAGAGGTCGTCGTGGGAGACCCACTTGAAGAGCTCGGTGCGGGAGACGTCGAACACGAAGTTGTGGTTCGGCGTCGCGCCGATGTTCTTCGGCTGGCGGACGTAGCGGATGCGGGAGTCCTTCTCCGCGTAGCGGCGGCAGATCTCGTCCGTGCCGTCCGTGGAGGCGTTGTCCGAGATGACCAGCTCGAAGTCTTCGTAGGTCTGGCCGAGCAGGGCTTCCAGTGACTCGGCGAGGTACTCCTCGCCGTTGTACACCGGGAGGCCGAGGCTCAGCCGCGGGACGGTGGTCATGGAGTCCTCATTCCTTGATGGGCTCTTTGATCGGCTCGAAGACGACGGTGGGCTCGTCGGCGGACGGCGGGACGTAGTCGCGCAGCCCGAGGCGCAACTGCAGCCACCAGACGACGGAGCCGGTGAGCGTCGCGGTCGCGACGCCCCACGCGGATCCGGCCGCGCCGCCGAGGAAGGCGCCGGCGATGCCGAACGTGACGTAGAACAGGGAGGCGATCAGCTGGGAACGCAGGCTCCGCTTGGCCGCGCCCAGCGCGCGGAGCCCGGCGGCCGCGCCGGTGGCGAAGCTCGCGCCGACCACGGCCAGGGTGACGGGGAGGATCAGCGGGGACGAGGAGTCCCACACCGAGCCCATCACCCAGCGGCCGGCGCTGTCGGGCACCAGGAGCAGCAGGCCGAGGCCCCAGCACAGGGCGGCGGCGGCCTGCCCGCCGCCGAGGATCACGCAGAAGTGCTTCAGCCGGTGCGGCGCCCGCTGAAGCACCCGCGCGCCCTCGGCGACGGTGACCAGGGAAAGCCCCATGAGCAGGGCCAGGAAGGGGCCGAGGAGCTGTTCGGCGCCGCGGACCGCGCCGACGGCGGTGATGCCGGCGATGGCGCCGAGGCCGTAGGCGCGCAGCTGGGACGCGCCGCTGTTGCTGACGTTCTCGACCAGGTACCGGACGCTGAGGTCGCGCTGGTTGCGGAGCCAGCCGGCCAGCTCCCGCGGGTGCGGGAGGATGCCGGTCTGGAACCAGCCGTAGACCGCGGCGAGCGCGGCCGCGATGCCCCAGGCGAGCACGAACGCGACGACCGTCCCGACCCGGCCGGCGATGAACAGCGCCGGGATCAGGGCGACGCCGCACACGACGTCGTTGAGGAACGCCTTCTTGCCCTGCCCGCGGGCGAAGAACGCGAACCGCCAGGCGTCCTGCAGCAGCAGGCCCGGCAGGACGACGGCGAGCGCGACGAAGGCGTTGCCGAGCGGGCCGCCCGCGGCCAGCCCGGCGACCAGGCTGATCAGGCCGGTCACGCAGCCGACGCCGATGGCGGTGCCCGACGCGCTGGCGACCCCCAGGCGCCAGCGGTCCTCGGGCACCGCGCTGAACCGCACCATCAGCGGGTCGGTGGCCAGGCCGCGGGACACGTTCAGCACCACGCCGTAGGTGACCCAGGCGAGGCTGAAGATGCCGAACGCGAACGTGCCGAGCTCGCGGGCCACGTACAGCCCGACGGCGAAGTTCGTCAGGCTGGACACCGCCTGGTCGCCGAGGCCCCAGCTCAACCGTCCGGCCATCGCGCGCACCGCGCCCGACCGGAAGATCGAGCGCGGGGCACGGCGGTGGTTGGCCACGTCGCTCACTCCTTGACCAGGCCGGCGTCGTGGAGGGCGCGGGCGGCGACGTCGACGATGTCGAAGGGCAGCCCGGCCCGCTCGGCGATGTCGAGGAGGCTGTGCGAACCGTCGGAGAGGTTGAGCACCCACAGCATCGCCATCTGGGCCTGCTTGGCGTCGCTGCGGCCGCCGAGCGAGTCGTACAGCCCGCGCTTGCCGAGCTGCGGCTCGCCGTACGGGCTGAGGTTGACGTACCGGCGGTTGCGGTCCAGGACGCCGATGGCATCCCGCAACGCGCTGAGCGTGTCCTCCATGGCCGCGGGCGAGACGAAACCCGGGTTGTCGGCCGACGTGTGGTACTCGGGGTAGCCCGCGTACGGCGTCCGCGTCAGGGAGCCGACGCCGAGGTTGAAGCCCGGCGAGCAGAACTGGCGCTCGTCGTAGCCGTACGGCGAGAAGTCGACGACGCGGTGTTCGCGCGAGCGCAGCACGTGCTGCATGACGCGGTCGATCTCGGCGTCGTCGCGGCGGGACTTCTTGTACGTCAACGGCCCCGGGTCGCCCGCGCAGGCCAGCACCAGGCCGTGACGAACCTTCTCGATCCGGGAAGCGTTGCGCGCCAGCCAGGTGATCGAGCCGATCGTCCCCGGCATGAACAGGAAGCGGTACGTGTAATGGGGATCAACCAGCTGCTGCGCCAGCGAGATCGCCACCGCGATGCCGGCCAGGTTGTCGTTCGCCAGCGACGGGTGGCAGACGTGGCAGGACACGATGACCTCGTCGGTGACGCGGCCCGGGACGACGTGCTCGCCGTAGGTCAGCGAGCCGTCGGCGAGGGTCGAGTCGATGACGACGTCGTACTCGCCGTCGGGCAGCGCGTCGAGCTTCTCCTGCGCGAGGCAGAAACCCCAGGCCGGGGCGTAGTAGCTGGTCCGGTAGGGCACCCACGACGGCTGGTCCGGCAGCGTGTGCAGGTGCTCCCGCAGCTCACTCAGCGGCATCCGCCGCCGCACCGGGACGCTGTAGCCGACGACGTGCAGGTTCAGCTCCTGGAAGTCGATCACGCGCTCACCCGAAGGCGAAGCGACGTACGCGTCCCAGATGTTCCACTCCTGCGGGATCGTCCAGTCCAGCACCGCGGTGCCCGTCGGGACTTCATGGCGTTCCAAGGGGATGTGCTCGCCGATGATGTCCAGGGTCTGCCGCACGCCGTCGCCGGTGATGCTGCGGCAGATCGGGTACAGCCGTTCGACCAGGGCGTGCAGCTCCGCGCCCGTCCGCAGCTGCGGGCCCGTCACCTAACGCCGCCGCATGGTGTCGTCGATGCGGCCGGCTTCGCCTTCGCTCTTCAGCCAGGCGAGCCGGGTGAACAGCTGCTGGAACGACTCCCGGGTCAGCCCGTACTTGCGGTACGCCTCGATCAGTTCGACGGCGCCGTCCTTGACCGACCATTCGCACGCGAAGCCCGGGATGGCCTCGCGGAAGCGCGAGAAGTCGACGCGGTACGAGCGCGGGTCGGCGCCGGCCTCGCCGGTGATGTTCAGCGTCGAGCCCGGCACGGCCTCGACGACCTCCTGGGCGATCTCGGCGACGGTGACGTTGTTGTCCTCGGTGCCGATGTTGAACGCCTTGTTGTGCACGGCCTCCTTCGGCGCGGTCAGGGCCGCGGTGAAGGCGCGCGCGATGTCCTGGGCGTGCACCAGCGGCCGCCACGGCGTGCCGTCCGAGAGCACCAGCACCTCGCCGGACAGGTGCGCGTGCGCGGTCAGGTTGTTCAGCACGATGTCGCCGCGCAGCCGCGGCGAGTAGCCGAACGCGGTCGCGTTGCGCATGTAGACCGGGGTGAAGTCGTCGTCGGCGAGCTCGTGGACGTCGGCCTCGACGCGCACCTTCGACTCGGCGTACGGCGTCACCGGCTTCAGCGGCGCGTCCTCGTCGACCAGGTTGTCGCCGCCGGCGCCGTACACCGAGCAGGTCGACGCGTAGATGTACCGCTGGACGCCGGCGTCCTTCGCCAGCTTCGCGAGCTTCACCGACGCGTGGTGGTTGATGTCGTAGGTCAGCTCGGGCGCGAGCGAGCCCAGCGGGTCGTTCGACAGCGCGGCCAGGTGGATCACGGCGTCGAAGCCCTCGACGTGCGAAACGGTGACGTCGCGCAGGTCGACGGCCACCCCGGCCGGGTCGGCCGGGGCCGGGCCGAGCAGGCAGGACTCGAAGAGCCCGGAGTCGAGGCCGACGACCTCGTGGCCGGCGGCGGCGAGCACCGGGGCCATCACCGTCCCCAGGTAGCCCTTGTGCCCCGTCAGCAACACCCGCATCGGATTCAGCCCTTCAGGTCGAGAGTGAGTTTCTTGACGAAAAACGCTTCGGCGTACTTCGCGGCGGCTTCGATGCCGCGGATCCGGGCCAGCCCGAGGAACGCTTCGCGGTCGTACCAGCCGCGGTGCCGCTGCGACGCGTAGTGCTCCTGCAGTAGCCGGACCTTCGATTCGGCGACGTCGTCGTCGAGCGGCTGGTACACCGAGGGGCTGCCGAGGTCGCCGTCCCACTTGACGATCTCGTACCCCAGCGCCAGGTGGTCGCGGAACGCCGTCGGCACCAGCTTGGCGAGGCCGCGGTGGTCCTGGTGCGCGTCGTCGGTGCGAGGCGCCAGGATGAGGTCCGGGTCGGTCCGCCGCCGCAGCTCTTCGAGCGCGTTCTTGGCCTCTTCCCAATGCGCCGGGAACCGGCCGTCGGGCAGCTTGAGCACCGTGACGTCGACGTCCGCGCCCGGGCAGAACGCGGCCAGCGCGGCCCGCTCCTCGTCCTCGCGGGGCGTGCCGCCGCCGGAGAGGACCAGCGCGTCGACGCGCAGGCCCGGCCGGGACGCGCACAGCGTCAGCAGCGTGCCGCCGGCGCCGATCGCGATGTCGTCGCAGTGCGCGCCGAGCGCGACCACGCTGCCGAGCCGTCCCGGCCGCAGCCCGATCACGCCGTGCTCGCGACGGGGCGCTCCCAGAGCGCCCACGGCCGGTCGCCGTGGGTGTAGGCGTCGTCGAGCGCCGCGCGCTCCTTGACCGTGTCGGTCGGCTTCCAGAACCCGCGGTACGGGTAGGCCAGCAGCCGCCCGCGCTTGGCCAGCTCGCCGCAGCCGTCGGCGACCAGGTCGCCGTTCTCCGGGATGTGGTCGAACACTTCCTGCCGCAGCACGAAGTAGCCGCCGTTCTCCCACAGCGGCATTTCGCTGACCGCGGTGATCGAGCCGACCATGCCGCCCTCGTCCATTTCGACGCAGTGGAACGACGACTGCGGCGGCACGACCATCATCGACGCTCCCGCGTCGGTGTTGCGGAAGCGCTCGATCATGTCGGGCAGCGGGACGTCGGACAGGACGTCGGCGTAGTTCGCGAGGAACATCTCGTCGCCGTCGAGGTAGTCGCGGACGCGGCGCAGGCGCTCGCCGATCGGCGACTCGATGCCGGTCTGCACGAAGGTGATCGTCCAGTCGGCGATGTCGGTCGAGAGCAGTTCCGCCTGCCCGTTGCGCAGGATGAAGTCGTTGGAAATGGTTTCCTGGTAGTTCAGGAAGAAGTTCTTGATGTGCGCCGCGCCGTAACCGAGGCACAGGATGAATTCGGTGTGGCCGAAATGCGCGTAGTAACGCATCACGTGCCAGATGAGCGGTCTCGGACCGACCATCGCCATCGGCTTCGGGACGTCGTCGGCCGCGCCGTTGCGCATCCGCATCCCGTAGCCACCGCAGAAGAGAACGACCTTCACGTCACTGCACCTCGACGATTTCCAGGTGGGGGATCGGGAACACGAGCTTTCCGCCCCACGCCCCGATGTAGGAGAGTTGTCCGGTCAGTTCCTCCCGGAGGTTCCACGGGAGGACGAGCACGTAGTCGGGCCGGTCGGCTTCGATGCGCTCCGGGGGCAGCACCGGGATCCGGGTGCCCGGGGTGAACCGGCCGTGCTTGTACGGGTTGCGATCGACCGTGTACGGCAGCAGGTCCGTCCGGATGCCGCAGTGGTTGAGCAGGGTGTTGCCCTTGCCCGGGGCGCCGTAGCCGACGACGGTCTTCCCGTCGTTGCGCGCCTCGATGAGGAACTTCAGCAGGTCCAGCCGCACGCGGGTGACGCGCTCGGCGAACTCGGTGTACCCGGACAGCTCGTGCAGCCCGGCGGCCTTCTCGCGCTCCAGCACGTCGGTCATCCGCTCGCTCGGCTCACCGGCGACGCCGTCGGGACGCGCCCACAGCCGGATGGACCCACCGTGCGTCGGCAGCAGTTCGACGTCGACCACGGTCAGGCCGCCGGTCGCGAGGGCCCGGCGCGCGGATTCGACCGTGTAGTACTGGAAGTGCTCGTGGTAGATCGTGTCGTACTGGTTCTTCTCGATCAGCGTGAGCAGGTGCTGGACCTCGATGGAGACCCAGCCGTCGTCCGCCACCAGCGCCCGCAGGCCCTTGGTGAAGCCGAGGACGTCGGGGATGTGCGCGTACACGTTGTTCGCGGCGACGAGGTCGGCCGGGCCGTGCTCCTCGCGCACCTGGCGGCCGGTTTCCTCGGAGAGGAACGCGGTCAGGGTGGGCACGCCGGCGTCGCGCGCGGCTTGCCCGACGTTCACCGAGGGTTCCACGCCCAGACACCGGATGCCGTGCCCGACGACGTGCTTGAGCAGGTAGCCGTCGTTGCTCGCGACCTCGACGACGAAGGACTTCTCGCCGAGCCCGAGCCGCTCGACCGCGCCGTCGACGAACCGCTTCGCGTGCTCGACCCACGACGTCGAAAAGGACGAGAAGTAGGCGTACTCGGTGAAGGTGTCGTCGGGGTCGATCAGCGGGGGGATCTGGGCGAGCCAGCAGTCGGTGCACACCTTGAGGTGGAGCGGGAAGGTGGCCTCCGGCTCGTCGAGCTGTTCGGCGGTCAGGAATCGCTCACACGGGGGAGTCGCGCCGAGGTCGACGACGCCGGCCGTGTTTGTCGAACCGCAGAGTCGACATGTGGTCATCTACCAGGCTCCTTGGCTCGCGGTCGCGATGTGCGCTTAACACGTCGAGCAGGGGTGGATCGCCGTTACAGCGACGCGGGAGCCGGTCGTGGACCGATTCGGAACCGCAACCTGAATGGCCTAATAGTGGCGGAGATCACGCATCGTACCGGATCGTACCCGTAACGTCCACAGTGGACCGGTCATAGGCTGGCCGGATGACTTCGGAGCCGACACCCCGCCTGGGCGGGTTCGCGGGCGTGGTGCTCACGATCCGCTTCCTCACCGAGCTGGCCCTGCTGGGCGGCCTCGCCCTGGCGGGCACCCAGCTCGGCACCGGGGTGGCGCTGGCGATCGTCGACGCGGTCCTGTTGCCGCTGGTCGCCGCCGCGCTCTGGGGCCTGTTCATCGCCCCGCGCGCCCGCCGCCGCCTCCCGGAACCGGCCCGCTTCCTGGTGGAGTTCGCCCTGTTCGCGGGCGCCGGCGTGGTGCTCGTGCTGGTGGGGTGGCCGGTGAGCGGGATCGTACTGGCGGTGGCCGGCATCGGCGTCGCGGCGCTGACCCGCGTCGTCGCCAAAGACGGCTGAAGCCCTCCGCGCCGCAATGGCGCAGAGGGCTCAGGCAAATTGCCGAACGAAAATCGCTCAGCCGATCTTTTCCGCGGCCGGGATCACGTCGGTGCCGAACTTCTCCAGCACCGCCGGGTTGTGGACGTGCGGGACCATTCCGAGCGCCACGTCGATACCCAGCCCGTGCAGCCGCTCCAGTTCCTTCAGCAGCTCGCCGGACTTCGAGCCGTCCTCGCCGATGTCGAGGATGTGGTAGACGGTCTTGGTGATCGAGTCGTAGTCGCGGCCCTCGTTCTCGCAGTGCTGCTTGAGGACGTCGAGCTTGTGCTCCAGCTCCGGGCTGTTGAACAGGTTGCACTGGTCGGCGTACTTCGCGACCAGCCGCAGCGTCTTCTTCTCGCCCCCGCCGCCGATCATGATCGGGGGACGCGGGTCCGACAGGGCCTGTGGGACGTTCAGCAGCCGCGCCGCGTCGAAGTGCTTGCTCTTGAACGGCTCGTCGCCGTCCGCCCACATCTGCAGCACGTACTGGAGGTTCTCCTCCAGCAGCTCGAAGCGCTCGGCGACCGGCGGGAAGGGGAAGCCGAGGCCGCGGGACTCGTCCTCGTTCCAGCCCGCGCCGATGCCGAGGATCGCGCGGCCGCCCGAGAGGACGTCCAGGGTCGTGATCGCCTTGGCCAGCAGGCCCGGGTGGCGGTAGAGGACGCCGGTGACGACCGTGAGGAGCTTCGCCCGCGAAGTGTGCGCCGCGATGAAACCGAGGGTCGTGTACGCCTCGAGCATGTCGTTTTCTATCGCGCCGACCCCGCCGATCTGGAAGAAGTGGTCCATCACTGCGATGGAGTCGAAGCCCGCGCTGTCGGCGGTGCGGACGACGGCGGCCAGGTCGGCGCCCAGCGCGGACGCCCCGTTCGGCCAGGTGAAGTCGGGGATCTGCAGTCCGAGTTTCATGCTTCCCGACCGTATACCTGGAGTTGCCCCAGCCGCGGGCTCAGAAATCGCCGACGACGGAAACCCGGCCGTTCAGGGGATCGGTGACCCACACCGCGCGCGTGCGCTGGTCGACCGCGACGTCGCCGGGGTTCACGCCCAGCGACAGCTCGCCGGTCAGCGTGCCGGTCGCGCCGTCGACCCGGCTGAGGCCGTTCTGGCCGCCGTTGGTGTACACCGTGTTCGTGCCCTGGTGCACGGCCAGCGCCGAGGATTCACTGCGCAGCAACACGGTCTTGCGCTCGGCGTGGGTGGCCGCGTCCACAATGGACATGTGGTGGATGCCGGAGTTCGCGACGTACACCGTGCCGCTCGCCGCGTGCACCGCGACCGCCGTGGGCCGCGCCCCGACCTTCACGCTGGTCACAAACTTACCGCTGTCGATCGAAAAGACCTCGACCGAATCGGTCGCCGTGCTGGCGCAGTAGGCCAGCTTGCGGCCGGGGTCGACGGCGATCCCGGCGAGGCTCGGCTTCGGCCCCGGCACGAGGGCCGCCAGCGTGCAGCTGACGCCGTCGAGCACGGCGAGCGTGCCGGTGGCGGCGCTCGCCGCGTAGACGCGGTTGGCCTGCTCGTCCACGGCGAGCGTGGCCGCTCCCGTCCCGGCGCCGATCACGCTCACCAGGTCGTGCGTGCGGCCGTCGAGGACCACGACGGTGCCCGCCGGCGGGTTCGCGACGTAGATCCGGCCGGCCTTCGGGTCGACGGCGACGTCGCCCGGCTCGCCGCCGACGTGGACCAGCGCGACCACCGCGGCGCTGCGCGGGTCGACGACGGACACCGCACCCGCCTCGGGATCGGCGACGTACGCGAGCCCCGTGACCGGGTTCACCGCCACCCCGGTCGGCGTGCCGCCGACGTCGATCGAGCGGACCTCTTCCGCGCGCGCCGCCCCCGGCAGGACCAGAGCCCCGGCGCCGGCCGTGACCAGGGCGAACAGGGCCCTCCGGCCGATCGGGCGACCTCGCATCGGCGCCTCCGCTCGTGATCAACTCGCCTTCCGAGCGTAACCCGCGCGATGCTCACGTGAAGGAACTTCGCGTCGCCCGATCGCGTTGTTTCCGATGGGTAACCCCACTTCCAGAGCGGACGGAGGCGAGCGCGCGTGCACGGGCACCAGAACGGACTCAAGACGGCGTTGCTGCTCGGCCTGCTGTCGGCGATCATCATCGCGATCAGCGGGCTCTTCGGCCGCGGTGCCCTGGTCATCGGCCTGCTCATCGCGCTCGGGATGAACGCCTACGCGTACTTCAACTCGGACAAGCTGGCGCTGCGCGCGATGCGGGCGCGGCCGGTGTCCGAGGTCGAGCAGCCCGCGATGTACCGGATCGTGCGCGAGCTGGCGCAGGTCGCCCGCCAGCCGATGCCGCAGCTCTACCTGAGCCCGACGGTCGCGCCGAACGCGTTCGCCACCGGCCGCAGCCCGCGGCACGCGGCCGTGTGCTGCACCACCGGCATCCTCGACCTGCTCGACGAGCGCGAGCTGCGGGCCGTGCTCGGGCACGAGCTGTCCCACGTCTACAACCGCGACATCCTGATCTCGTGCGTGGCCGGCGCGCTGGCCAGCGTGATCAGCGTGCTCGCGAACATCGCGCTGTTCTTCGGGGGCAACAACCGCGACGGCAGTCCCCTGGTCAGCCTCATGTTGATCTTCGTAGGGCCGATCGCGGCCGCCGTGATCCGGATGGGTGTGAGCCGGTCGCGGGAGTACCAGGCCGACGCGTCCGGCGCCGAGCTCACCGGCGACCCGCTGGGCCTGGCCTCGGCGCTGCGGAAGCT
The DNA here is from genome assembly GCF_003937945.1 of Amycolatopsis eburnea. Taxonomy (GTDB): domain Bacteria; phylum Actinomycetota; class Actinomycetes; order Mycobacteriales; family Pseudonocardiaceae; genus Amycolatopsis; species Amycolatopsis eburnea. The sequence continues at coordinate 56,768 of NZ_RSEC01000039.1, read as the reverse complement.
CGACGCGGGCACGCGGGCGCGGCCGCTGGTGGCCGAGCCGCAGCTGGTGTCGCAGTCGCACCTGATGATCGCGAACCCGTTCCGCCCCGGCGAGGGCCTGAGCAAGCTCTTCTCCACGCACCCGCCGATCGCCGACCGGATCCGGCGGCTCGAGGAAATGGCCCGCCGCGGGCCGGGCGGCTTCTAGGCCGACGCTCCCGCCGCGACGGCGACCGCCTTGACGTAGTCGCCGTAGCCGGACTTCGCCAGCTTCGCGCCCAGCGCGTAGCACTCCTGGGCGTCGATGAAGCCCATCCGCAGCGCGATCTCCTCCAGGCACGCGATGCGCACGCCGGTGCGGTGCTCCAGCACCTGCACGAACTGGCCGGCTTCGAGCAGCGAGTCGTGCGTGCCGGTGTCGAGCCAGGCGAACCCGCGGCTGAGCTCGACCAGCGTGGCCCGGTCCTGCCGCAGGTAGGTCAGGTTGACGTCGGTGATCTCCAGCTCGCCGCGCCGCGACGGCTTCAGCGAGCGCGCGATTTCGACGACGTCGTTCTCGTAGAAGTACAGCCCGGTGATCGCCTTGTTCGAACGCGGCTTCGCGGGCTTTTCTTCGATCGTGCGCAGCTTGCCGTCGGGGCCGACCTCGCCGACGCCGTAGCGCTCGGGGTCCTTCACCGGGTAGCCGAACAGGACGCAGCCGTCGAGCTCGCGCACGGCCTGCTGCAGGCGGCTGGAGAAGCCCTGGCCGTAGAAGATGTTGTCGCCGAGCACGAGCGCCACGTCGTCGTCGCCGATGAAGTCCGCGCCGATCACGAACGCCTCGGCCAGGCCGTTGGGGCTGGGCTGCTCGGCGTAGGAGAACGAGACGCCGAACTGGTCGCCGCTGCCCAGCAGCCGGCGGAACATCGGCAGGTCGGTGGGGGTGGAGATGATGAGGATCTCGCGGATCCCGGCCAGCATCAGCACCGAGATCGGGTAGTAGACCATCGGCTTGTCGTAGACCGGCAGCAGCTGCTTCGACACCGCCTGGGTGATCGGGTGCAGGCGGGTCCCGCTGCCTCCGGCCAGCACGATGCCCTTCATGAACTGCCTCCCTCTCGTCGGCCACGACTGCGTCCCCACCCTACGGGCTGGGCCGGCGCGGCCGATCGAGAAGCGCTAGAAGGCCGGTCCTTTGCCGAAGTAGGCCTTGCAGCCCAGGTTGTACTCGGTGGCGATCTCCAGCACGTTCTTGCCGTCGTCGACCGGCAGCAGCGTCGAGGAGTAGTTGGGGCAGAAGTTGTTGTAGATGCCGGTGATGTGCACGGGAGCGGGCAGTTCGTACCAGTGCCCGGCCCCGAAGTTGTCGTTCGCCAGCAGGACCTGGCCGTTGTTCGGCTGCGGCTTGCCCTTGGCGTTGGTGTAGATCTGCCCGACCATGACGATCCGCACGCCGTTCGGGCCGCCGGGGAACAGCGTGATCGTCTGCGCGTGCTGGAAGTAGTTGCCGTTGGCGGTGTTCACGCGGGTGCCGGGGTCGGCGGGGTCGCCCCAGTTGGCGCCGTCGGCCGAGATCTTGAAGTACGGGTCGCAGTAGCGGTCGCGGTAGTTGCAGATCTCGTAGGCGAAGTAGTACCGGCCGTCGGGCAGCCGCCGGATGATCGGCATGCCGGGCCGGACGCGGTCGGGCGGGATCGCCATGGTGAGCTGCTTGGTGCCCCAGGTCACGCCGTCGGTCGAGGCGACCCGGTTGAGCACCTGCGCGTACTTCGGCGCCTGCGTCTCGTCGGCGTAGTGGAGCCAGAGCGTGCCGCCGGCGTCGACGGTGAACTCGGGCTCCCAGATGCCGTCGATGTTGTGCGACCGCGCGGCCTCGGACAGGAAGCTCCACGCGCGGCCGCCGTCCTTGCTGGCCCAGATCCGGATCCCGACGCGGCGCTGCGGCCCGGCGTCCTGCCGGTAGGACGCGGCCCACAGCAGCGTGCCGGCGCGGAGCTTGCCGACCCGCTGCGGCAGCTCGTAGACGGTGCCGCAGCACATGCCGTACCGGCCGTCGGGGTCGTGGATCTCGCCGATCTTGTGGAACGACTCGCCTTCGTCGGTGCTCTCCAGCACCGGCGTGAACTTGCCGCCGGCGTCTTCGCTGGTCAGCGTGGCGATGATGCGCCCGCGGCCGATGATCGAGTGGTCGAGCCGGATGAGCCGCGCGTACGAACCGTAGCCGGGCACGAGCTGCTTGCGCTCGGCCGCGCTCGCGGGCGTGACCAACGTCGCGATGAGCGTCAGCGGCAGCACGAAGACAAGAAAACGGCGCATCCTGACCCTCTCCACGGCGTGACCGCGCGATTACAACACGCTGATCGGGTCCGCCGTGGACAGTCACACGGCCCATTCGCGCGTTCGGGGGGTTTGCCGTGCGCCATCGGGTGACCGGTCGCGGCGCGTGACGGTAACGCGGAGGTGTGGTCGGTCGAAAGATCACCGGAGGGGGAATGATGAAACTACGGCTGTTCGGCGTCGTCGTGCTGGCACTGGCGGCGGGGTGCGCCCCCGGCGGCGGCTACGGGACGATCGAGACCGTGTCCGGCGCGTCCGTCCGGATGCCGACCGCGACCTCGACCGCGCCCCCGGCGCCACGCGAAGTCCCGACGGAGACGCACACGGGCAAGGGCAGCGGCGAGTTCGAGACCAGCTGGCCCGCCGACCAGCTGGGGTTCTTCACGTTCGACTGCCCGAAGTGCACGTCCAACGTGATCATCGACTCCGACGGCGGCGAGCACGGCCTGGTCAACGCGATCGGCGCGTACAAGGGCACGACGTGGCTGAACACGTACGAGGACCGCCCGACGAAGCGGGTGACGGTCCACGCGAACGCGGCGTGGACGGCGACGATTTCGGACTTCCGGAGCCTGCCCGCGGTGGTGCTGGGCCAGGAGTCGAAGGGCAAGGGCGAGGCGGTGCTGCGGCTGCCGGAGGGCGTGTCGCGGGTGCGGTTCACGGCGAAGACGCGGGGGAACATCGCGCTGTGGATCCATGCCGGGGACTTCCGGGACCTGCTGCTGAACCAGATCGGGGACGTGCAGGTGGAGCGGGATGTGCGGGGGCCGGGGTACCTGAAGGTGGATGGGTACGAGGCGAGCTGGACGTTGACGCCGTCTTGAGCGGGCACCCGGTGGCCGGGTGCCCGCGGCGACGTCAGCGGTAGTTCGTGAACTGCAGCGCGATCTCGAAGTCCTTGCCCTTCAGCAACGCGATCACGTCCTGCCTGCGGCGATGTCGTGGTGCGGGGCTCTGAGCTGCGGGTTTGTGTCCGTTGGTGGTCGTCGTCGGTCGTCGCTGGTTGGTGCCATCTGTACCGGATTTGTACCGGAGGGGCTGAATGTTGCTGCCGGAGTACTTGCATGATGGATAATGGGGCATGGCCGAGTGGGATGACTACCAGGAAGAAGTCGCCTCATTTTTTCGAGGATTAGGTCTTGATGCTGCGACGAACGTTCCTATTAGCGGAGCTCGAACGTCGCACGACATTGACGTGGTAGTCAGGTCTGAGCACGTTGGCTTTGATATGTTGTGGATTGTCGAATGTAAGCGTTGGAGTAAGCCGGTTTCCAAGCTTCACGTGCTTGCACTTCGAGAGATTGTTTCGGATGTCGGTGCTGATCGCGGCTTGTTGATGGCGGAAAGCGGTTTTCAGAGTGGCGCGCATGAGGCTGCCGAGCTAACTAACGTAAAACTTACTTCACTGGTTGAGCTAAAGGACTCGGCGTCCTATTCCTTGGGAATGGCTAGTCTGCGCGCGTTGCAGGATCGCGTGGACGAGTGTCGCTCTAGGTACTGGGAGTTGGAGAAAGAATCCCGGATTGACTGCGGTCTCAGGCCTCCGGTTGGCCTGCCCGGCTACTCGGGGAACCTTGTTATCGAAGCCAGTGAGGCGGCCCTGAATGATGCCTTTAAGGGGAAGTTTCCGCCTTTATTGGATGGACTTGCGCCGTTGCTGTACCGACATTTCCGGTTTTCGGCAGGGTCGCCAAGTGGGCTGTATGAGGAAATTGAGCCACTCGTCGCCGAGTTAGAAGAACTGCTTGATCGGGCTTACGCATCGCCGGGCAGAAAGCTAAAACGGGATCGAACCAATTAACGAGATGCCGTCTGGCCAACCATGGACGCAAAGCCCAAGACCAGCCGCCGCGCGAACGACCTGCCGACGCTGGTCGCGAACTCCCTGCGCGGCCACCTGGAGACCTTCCGGACGCTGCCGGAGGAGATCGCCGACGAGGCCGACCCCCGCGGGCCGATCCGGCGGCCCGCCGACCTGGTGTTCACCCGAGGCGACGGCCCGCCCGATCCACCGGGCCGACTGGTCGTATATCTGGCGTCCGGCCGCGAAGGCCGCTGGCCTGCCGGAGGGCTTCGGCCTGCGGCACTACTTCGCCACGGTGCTGATCTTCGGTGGAGCGAACGTCAAGACCGTCCAGCTCGCCATGGGCCACACCACGCCCACGGTGACGCTCAACACCTACGTCGGCTACTGGCCGGACGCGGTGGACCAGACGCGGACGCTCGTGGACTCCGCGCTCGGTTGTACCGGGGTTGTACCCACGGGCACCTGAAACCAGATACCCGCAGGTCAGAGCCCATCGATCACCGGTAGTTCGTGAACTGCAGCGCGATCTCGAAGTCCTTGCCCTTCAGCAACGCGATCACGTCCTGCAGCTGGTCCTTCTTCTTGCCCGACACCCGCAGCTGGTCGCCCTGGATCTGGGCCTGGACGCCCTTCGGGCCTTCGTCGCGGATGAACTTCGCGATCTGCTTCGCCTTGTCCGAGGCGATGCCCTGGAGGATCTTGCCGCCGATCTTGTAGATCTTGCCCGAGAGGGCCGGCTCGCCCGCTTCGAACGCCTTCAGGGAGATGTTGCGCTTGATCAGCTTCTCCTTGAAGACCTCGACCGCGGCCAGGGCGCGCTCCTCGGTCTCGGACTCGATCGCGATCGCCTCCTCGCCGGACCAGTTGATCGTCGTGCCCGTGCCGCGGAAGTCGAAGCGCGTTCCGAGCTCCTTGCTCGCCTGGTTGAGCGCGTTGTCCACCTCCTGGCGGTCGACCTTGCTCACGACGTCGAAAGAGGGATCCGCCACGTGTCCTCACACCTCGTACTCGCTTGTCAGGGGCCACCCAGCCTAGCCCCCACCGGGGGACGGGTATCCCGGTTGACCCCCGCCCGAACCCGTTCGGTAAGCTTCTCCCCGGCCGGTTCGCCCGGCCTTGGCGGGTTACCCGAGTGGCCAAAGGGGACTGGCTGTAAACCAGTTGGCTTACGCCTACGGGGGTTCGAATCCCTCACCCGCCACCCAGCGAAAGCCCCGCACCACGGTGCGGGGCTTTTTCGTGGGCTAGCTCCGCGTCCGCTGTTCGGCGACCTCGGCGGTGATCGGCAGCAGGTGGCCGCGCTTGTGCTGGTCCCGCACGTCCTGGTAGGTCCACGTCGTGCGCCAGCCATCGGGGGTGTGGGACTCCTCCTTCTCCAGGCCGCGGGGGTCCTGCCACGTACGGATGATCTCCCGTGCGGCGTCCACGGAGTGCTCGCCCTCGGAGAGCCAAGCCCAGTACCGGTATTCGCGATCCATCGGAACCCCTAGCCGTCGAGCGGAACTCCATCATGCCAGGCCGCCGATGTTCGTCGGCTGCGCCGCGATCGCGCGAATTGCCGAGGAATGACCCTCGTCGTCGATTTGCCCGCGAGGAAAAATACTTCCGTGAACCGGTAACGACCGCCGTGATCCCGCCGACCGGCCGTCCGGAAAGGACGGTCGGCCGCGGTGCGCTGGGACCGCACGCGAACGGCCGGTTTCCCCAGGGGGAAGGGGGAAACCGGCCGTTCGTCGGGTGGCGGCGCTCGGGGTTACGCCGCCTGGTGCACCGGCGTGGACGCCGGGGTCAGGGCGAGGTCGAGGACCTCGCGGACGTTCGCCACCGCGTGGACGTCCAGCTGGGCCAGCACCTCGGCCGGGACGTCGTCGAGGTCCGGCTCGTTGCGCTGCGGGATGATCACCGTCTTCATCCCCGCCCGGTGCGCGGCCAGCAGCTTCTGCTTGACGCCGCCGATCGGGAGCACCCGGCCGGTCAGCGACACCTCGCCGGTCATCGCGACGTCCGCGCGGACCACGCGGCCCGAGAGCAGCGACGCCAGCGCCGTCGTCATCGTGACGCCCGCCGACGGGCCGTCCTTCGGGACCGCGCCCGCCGGGACGTGGACGTGGATGCCGCGCTTGCGCAGGTCGCCCACCGGCAGCTCCAGCTCCGCGCCGTGCGAGCGCAGGTAGGACAGCGCGATCTGCGCCGACTCCTTCATCACGTCGCCGAGCTGGCCGGTCAGCTGCAGCCCGGACGCGCCGGACTCCTCGTCGGCGAGCGACGCCTCGATGTAGAGGACGTCACCGCCGGCGCCGGTCACCGCCAGGCCGGTCGCCACGCCCGGGGTCGCCGTGCGCTGCGTCGACGCCGGGAGCGACGACTCCGGGATGTGCCGCGGGCGGCCCAGGTAGGCGTCCAGATCGGCCGCGTCGATGGAAAGCGGCAGCGCAACCTCGTCCAGCGCCACCTTCGTCGCGACCTTCCGCAGCACCTTCGCGATCGTGCGGTTCGCGTCGCGCACGCCCGCCTCGCGGGTGTACTCGGCGGCGATCCGGCTGAACGCGGCGTCCGTCAAGACGACGTCCGTGGCGCCCAGGCCGGCGCGCTCCAGCTCGCGGGGGAGCAGGTGGTCGCGGGCGATGGTGACCTTCTCGTGCTCGGTGTAGCCGTCCAGCGTGACGAGCTCCATGCGGTCCAGCAGCGGGCCGGGGATGGTCTCGAGCGCGTTGGCCGTCGCCAGGAACACGACGTCGGACAGGTCCAGCTCGACCTCGAGGTAGTGGTCGCGGAACGTGTGGTTCTGCTCCGGGTCCAGCACTTCGAGCAGCGCCGCGGTCGGGTCGCCGCGGTAGTCGGCGCCGACCTTGTCGATCTCGTCGAGCAGCACGACCGGGTTCATCGAGCCGGCTTCCTTGATGGCGCGGACGATCCGGCCGGGCAGCGCGCCGACGTACGTGCGGCGGTGGCCGCGGATCTCCGCCTCGTCGCGGATGCCGCCCAGCGCCACCCGGACGAACTTGCGTCCCATGGCCTTCGCGACGGACTCACCCAGCGACGTCTTGCCGACCCCGGGAGGACCGGCGAGGGCGAGCACGGCACCCGAACGACGTCCGCCGACCGGGCCGAGGCCCGATTCCGCACGGCGCTTCCGGACGGCCAGGTACTCGATGATGCGTTCCTTGACGTCGTCGAGACCGGCGTGGTCGGCGTCCAGGACGGCCCGCGCGGCCGCGATGTCGTAGACGTCCTCGGTGCGCTCGTTCCAGGGCAGCTCCAGGACGGTGTCCAGCCAGGTGCGGATCCAGCCGCCTTCGGGGGACTGCTCGGACGTGCGGTCCAGCTTGTCCACTTCGGCCAGCGCGGCCTTCTTGACGGCGTCGGGCAGCTCGGCGCCCTCGACGCGGGCGCGGTAGTCGTCGTCCTGAGCGGTGCCGTCGAGCTCGCCGAGCTCCTTGCGGATCGCTTCGAGCTGGCGGCGCAGCAGGAACTCCTTCTGCTGCTTCTCCATGCCCTCGGCGACGTCCTTGCGGATGGTGTCGGTGACCTCGAGCTCGGCCAGGTGCTCCTTGCTCCACTCGAGCGCCTTCTCCAGGCGTGCGGTGACGTCCAGGGCGCCGAGCAGCTCGAGCTTCTGGTCGGTGGACAGGTACGGCGCGTTGCCGGACAGGTCGGCGATCGCGGACGCGTCTTCGACCTGCTGGACGGCGTCGATCAGCTGCCAGCCGCCGCGCTGCTGGAGGATCGAGATGACGACGGCCTTGTACTCGGCCGCGAGCTTCGCGGTCTGGTCGTCCGTGGTCTCGGGGGCGTCCTCGGCGTGCACCCAGCGGGCGGCGCCGGGGCCGTCGGCGATCCGGCCGACGAGCGCGCGGGACGTGCCGCGCAGCAGCACGGCGGCCTTGCCGCCGGGCACGCGGCCGATGCGCTCGACCGTGGCGACGGTGCCGAACTCGGCGTACTCGCCGTGGACGCGCGGGACGATGAGGACCTCGGCCTTGGCGGTCCCGGTCGACCGGATGCCGGGGAAGGACGCCTGGGAGGGGGTGTTGGCCTGGGCGGACTCCACCGCGGCCCGCGTCTCGGTGTCGCTCAGGTCGAGCGGGACGACCATGCCCGGCAGCACGACGTCGTCATCGAGCGGGAGCACGGGCAGGAGGCGGGTGTCGGACATGTGCACTCCTCGGTTAGTTGAGTCTCCCTAGCTCAACTCTCCGATGGGTGTGTTTGTTTCCGATGGTGCGTTCGCCCACAGCGATCGGGGAAACCGCAGGTCAGCCGCCTGGCCGGGCCGCGATGCCGCACCACGCGTACGGCCGGGCCTCCGCCTCCAGCGCGTTCAGCTTCCGGTCGGGCCGCCAGTCCGGCAGGTGCACGATGCCCGGTTCGAGCAGCGGCCAGTCGCCGAACAGCGGCTCGATCTCTTCGCGGTCGCGCAGCCAGACCGGGTTGCTGGTCTTGCGGTACTGCTCGACGAACCAGCGCAGGCCTTCGAGCGTCTCGCCGCTGCCGTCGCCCTCGCTCATCTGCGAGATGGCCAGCCAGCTGCCGGGCGCGAGCTTTTCGCGGTACGCCGCGAGGATGCCCTCGGGGTCGTCGTCCGGGCCGACGAAGTGCAGCACCGCCATCATCATCAGGCAGACCGGCTGCGAAAAGTCGATGAGCCGCTTCGTCTCCTCCGCGCGCAGGACGGCCTTCGGGTCCCGCATGTCCGCCTGGACGATGCCGGCCCAGTCGGTCGCCGCGCCCTCTTCGAGGATCAGCGTCGCGTGCGCCACGGCGACCGGCTCGTAGTCGACGTAGACGACCTTGGCGTCGTGGTCCTCGGGCAGCTCGGCCTCGACGACCTCGTGCACGTTCCCGGCCGTCGGGACGCCGGAGCCGAGGTCGATGAACTGCCGGATCCCGGCGCGCAGGGCGGCCCGCACCGCGCGGTTCATGAACTCGCGGTTCTGCTTCGAGCCGGGCCGCACCAGCGGCCACTGCTGCTCCATGCGCCTGCCGAACTCGCGGTCCACGGCCCAGTTCTGGGTACCGCCCAGGTACCAGTCGTAGATCCGGGCCGCGGACGGCTTCTCGGTGTCGACGCCCTCGGGCGCTCTCGGCGCGGAATCCCGCTGGTCGCTCACTCCCGGCTCCCCTCACTCTCCGGACGCCAGCCTATAAGGACCGCGCGGCGCGGGTAATCCTCCGTTCGTTCAGCGCACGGCCGGGCGGCGCTGCCAGTACGTCCACAACGGCCGGTACCCCTGCGCGTACCAGAACGGCGTCGACAGCGGGTTCGCCGCGGCGTGGTGCAGCAGGACGACGTCGGCGCCCTCCTCGTCCAGGACGTGGTGGGCGTGGGTGGCCAGCGCGGTGCCGACTCCGGACGAGCGCGCCGCCTCCGCGACGGCCAGCCACGACAGGTAGCCGACGCGGGCCGCGGCCACGCGGTCGCTGATCCAGCCGGTCTCGCCCGGGTGCTGGACGCTCACCATGCCGAGCGGGCGGCCGTACAGCTCGGCGATCCACAGTGGCGGTTCCGGCCGGTTCAGCTGCTCGGCCAGGTCCTTGGCCAGGATGTCCTCGACGCCGGTGCGCCAGTTCACCGTGCCGTACTGGGCGTCGTAGGAGTGCAGCTCCATGCCGAGCGCCACGGCGGTCTCGAGGTCGCCGGGCTCGGCGCGGCGGATCTTGACGCCGGGGGTGCCGAGCGGCGTCGCCGGGATCATCCGCTGGGCCGGCCGGACCGCGACCACCCGCAGCGGCGCGAAGCCGTGGTGCAGCATTTCGCGCGCGCCGGCGGCGTCCCGGCTCGCGCGGGGGACGATCGCGGCGGTCTCGGTGTCGCCGTGCTCGGCGACCGCGCGCAGATGTTCATCCCATCGAGTGAGGAGGGCGTCGAGCGCACCGGCCGGCCGGGGTCCCGCGAGCTGGAGGTCGAGGCGGTGCTCGGTCAGCGCGCGCCAGGGCGCGTTGGGGGCGTCGCGGTCGACCTGGACGCGGGAAGCCAGCCCGGACGCGGCGGAGTCGCCCGTCGCCACCTCCAGGACCACGGCGTTTTCGGCCGCTTCGAACGGGGTCGAGCCGGGGAGCAGGGAGTCCACCGCCGCGAGCCTGGCCGCGTGTTCGGTGGCGATCGCATCGCTGTGCATGGGGCACATTCAAGCGCTATCGCGGCTCGCGTGGGCGGAGGACCGCTCGAAGGGCGGCACCCCGTGTTTCACTCCTTGGTCCACGCAGGTCAGCGCGTTCGAGGCATTGTTAACCCTGGGGTGATCTCCTACTGTCTCGAAAGGGACACGGGTACGCCCTACGGGGTACGGTATGGCCCTTGTCCACACCCGAAGTCACGGATCAGCACCGGTGGACAAGCCGGGAGGGAAGGTCGGATGCCGGACACCAACGCCCACGGCGACGCCGTCGCGCAGGCGCAGCCCGGGCCGGGAGCCGCTTCCGGGACACCACCGCAACCCGCCGCCTCCGCCGAAGCCCGCACGGACGAACGCCGGTTCCGCGCCTACACCTTCGCCGTGCTGAGCCTGGGGCTCGTCGCCGCGTTCGCCGTCGGCTCGTGGCAACCGTTCCACTGGGACAGCAAGCTGCTGTGGATCGGGCCGGTGCTCGCGGTCGCGTTCCTGCTCGCCGAGCAGCTCGGCATCAACGTCGACGTCCGCAGCGGCATCTCGTGGACCATCTCGTTCACCGAGATCCCGCTCGTCATCGGCTTCTTCATCGCGCCGTTCGAGGTCGTGCTGGCCGCGCACCTGGTCGCCGGCATCGGCACGCTGCTCGCGCGGAAGGTCGCCGGCCGCGTCCTCTACAACGCGGGCGCGTTCCTGCTGGAGATCACCGGCGCGTTCGCCGTCGCCGGGCTCGTCAAGTACGCCGTCGGCGCCGGTGGCGGCGACAAGTTCCCGTGGGTCGCCGCGCTGGCGGGCACCCTGACCGCGCCGCTGGTGAGCACGTTGCTCGCGCTGGCCGCGGTCCGCGTGCTGCGGCGCCGGATGCGCGTCAGCACCGCGGTCCGGCTCACCGCGCGGATCCTGGTCGTCGGGTTCGTCAACGCCTCCGTCGGCCTCTCGGGCTACCTCGTCATTTCGAACACGCCCAAGGCGTGGCCGCTCGTGCTCGCCGTCTTCCTCGGCCTGACCGCGCTCTACTGGGCCTATTCGGACCTGCTGCGCGAGCAGCGGGACATGGAAGCGCTCTCCGACGTGAGCCTGATGGTCGCCCGCTCCGGCCAGCTCGCCGCGGCCCGCCCGGCCGGTCGCGCGGACGAGCTCGTCGGCGGCGTCGACGTCCGCGAGTGGGCGACGATCGCCGAGCGCATCAAGGACCAGCTCGCCGCCGGCCGCGTGGTGCTCCGGCTGCGGCTCGAGGCGAAGGACCCGCTGCGCGTCGTCGTCGCGGGCGACGAGCTGCCGCCCGCCGACCCCACCGCCGACGACCCGCTGCTGCGGCTGCCCGGCGCGCACGTCCGGCACTTCCGGATCACCGAGGCCAACCCCGACGTCCGCGCGGCGCTGCTCGACCGCGGCGCCCAGGAGGCGCTCGTCGTGCCGCTGCGCAGCGCGAACCAGCTGCTCGGCGTCGTCGAGGCGCACGACCGGCTGTCCCGCTGGCGCGGCTTCGGCAAGTACGACGTCCAGCTGCTCGGCACCATGGCCAGCCACCTCGCGACGTCGCTGGACAACCGGCGGCTGCTGGCGACGCTGCGCCACGACGCCTACCACGACCCGCTCACCGGGCACCTCAACCGGCTGGGCTTCCGGCAGGTGGCGAAGGAACCGCTGCGGGAGTTCGCCACCGACGCCGTGGTGCTCCGCATCGACCTCGACGTCTTCTCCACGGTCAGCGACGCGCTGGGCTACGCCTGGGCCGACCGGATGGTCATCGCCGCCGCCCGCCGCATCCGCGACGCGCTCGGCCCCGACGTCCCGCTCGCCCGGCTGGAAGGCGCGTCCTTCGCGGCCCTGCTCGTCGGCTGCCCGCCGGAGGACGCCCACGACGCGGCGGAACGGCTGCGCGAAGGGCTTTCCGCGCCGTACCCGGTCGACCGGCTCTCGGTCGAGGCGAACGCGATGATCGGCTACGCGACGACGACTCCGGAGGAGTCGGGCGACGTCGTCGACGTCGAAGGCCTGCTGCAGCGCGCCGACGTCGCCGTCCGCGCCACGAAGGGCGGCGAAGAGGTCCGCGGCTACGTGCCGAGCATGGGCCAGATCTTCCTGCGCCGCTTCCAGATGGTCACGCAGTTCCGGCAGTCCCTCGAGGACGGCCAGGTCAGCGTCCACTACCAGCCGAAGATCACCCTGCCCAACCGGCAGGTGGCCGGCGTCGAGGCGCTCGTCCGCTGGGTGCACCCGGAGTTCGGGCGGCTCGGCCCGGACGAGTTCGTCCCGGCCATCGAAGCGGCCGGCCTGATCGGCGTGCTGACGTCGTTCGTGCTCGGCGAGGCGCTCAAGCGCTGCCGCAAGTGGCTCGACGAAGGCCTGCGGATCTCGGTCGCGGTCAACCTGTCGGTGCGCAACCTGGCCGACGAGGACTTCCCGAACAAGGTCGCCCGCGAGCTGGAGCACCACGGCATCCCGCCGGAGCTGCTGACGTTCGAGCTGACCGAGTCCGGCGTGATGTCCGACCCGCAGAAGGCGCTGCCGATCCTGCGCGAGCTGCACTCGCTGGGCATCGTGCTGGCGGTGGACGACTTCGGCACCGGCTACTCGTCGCTGGCGTACCTGCGGCAGCTGCCGGTCGACCAGGTCAAGATCGACAAGAGCTTCGTCCTCGGGATGGGCACCGACCTCGGCGACCTCGCGGTGGTCCGCTCGATCGTCGAGCTCGGGCATTCGCTCGGGCTGACGGTGGTGGCGGAGGGCGTCGAGGAGGACGTCGCGCGCGACCAGCTGGAGGCGATGGGCTGCGACGTCGCCCAGGGCTACCTGATCTCGCGGCCGCTGCCGGAAGACCGCCTGGAGGCGTGGCTGCAGGCCCGCACCGCGCGCTCGCCGGGGCGGCACTCGGAGACCGTGCTGACCCTGCTGACCTGAGGTTTTGCGGTTAAGCGACCCCGGTTGCACGGCCGGGTGACCGCCCTTGCTAATCTTTCCAAGTCCTCGCGAGAGGCAGGCCCCTTTAGCTCAGTCGGCAGAGCGTCTCCATGGTAAGGAGAAGGTCTACGGTTCGATTCCGTAAAGGGGCTCTCGACCTCAGCCGCGTCACGCCTGCGTGTCGCGGCTTGGGTCATGTAAGGGCGGTGTAGCTCAGTTGGCAGAGCAAGCGGCTCATAATCGCTGTGTCGCCGGTTCAAGTCCGGCCACCGCTACGCGGTAACGACGGGGCTGGCCCCCGGACCTGAGAGAGAAGGAAACGCTGTGGCTGCCACCGACGTGCGACCCAAGATCACGCTGGCGTGCGAAGAGTGCAAGCACCGCAACTACATCACCAAGAAGAACCGGCGCAACAACCCGGATCGCCTGGAGATGAAGAAGTTCTGCCCGAACTGCGGTACGCACCGGACGCACAAGGAAACCCGCTGACGCGTACGCGTTCACCAGCTTCGAAGAGCCGCCCTGGACCACCGGGGCGGCTCTTTGCTGTTGGTAGCCTCCTCGGGTGCCTTTGGACGAGTCGTTCACCGGGCGGGTCTACCCGCCGCAGACCAGCTACGAAGTGAGCCGGGAGAAGATCCGGGAGTTCGCCGACGCGATCGGTGACGCGAACCCGCTCTACCGGGACCCCGAAGCCGCGAAGGCGGCCGGCTACCCGGACGTGATCGCGCCGCCGACGTTCCTCACGATCGTCAACCTCGCGTCGATCAACCAGATCGTCTCCGACCCCGAGCTCGGCCTCGACTACTCGCGGATGGTCCACGGCGACCAGCAGTTCAGCTACAGCCGCCCGGCCCACGCCGGCGACACGCTGCTGCTGACCACCCACATCGACCGGATCATGGCCAGGGCCGGCAACGACTTCATCAACCTGCGCGCCGAAATCACCGACGGCGACGGCGCCCACATCGCCACCACGCGCGCCCAGCTCGTGGTCCGGGGGGAGGCCGCGTGAACACCGGCGACGAACTGCCCGCCCTCGAGGTCCGGATCACCCGCGAACAGCTGGTGCGCTACGCCGGCGCGGCGCTGGACTTCAACCCGATCCACTGGAACGAGGCGTTCGCGAAGGACGTCGGCCTCCCGGACGTCATCGCCCACGGCATGCTGACGATGGCCGTGTCCGGCCGCGTCGTGACCGACTGGCTCGGCGACCCGGGCCGCCTGGTCGACTTCAGCGCCCGCTTCACCCGTCCGGTCGTCGTCCCGAACACGCCGGAAGGCGCGCTCGTGGAGATCACCGGGAAGGTCGGCGAGGTCACCGGCGACGGGACCGCGCGGATCGACCTCGTGGTGAAGTTCGACGGCAAGACGGTGCTGGGCAAGCCGCAGGCCGTCGTCCGGGTCTAAGGCAGCTTCAGCACCGCCAGCACGGCGTCGGCCATGCCCTGCTCGCCCCGCGCGTTCGGGTGCAGCGGGGCGGCCGGCGACGCGGGCAGCAGGCCCTCCACCCAGCGCGTGTCCGACGCCGAGCAGACGTCGTGGCCCTTGCCGGGGGTCGCGGTGTCCGCGTAGCCCGCGCGGTGGCTGTCCGCCTGGTCCTCGAGCATCTTGTTCAGCTTGCCGAGCGCTTCGCGGAAGTACGCGATGTCGCCGCTGCCGAAGGGCAGGACCGGCCAGCAGCCGTCGCCGTCCGGGAGGACCGTCGGGTAGCCGACGACCACGACCTTCGCCTTCGGGGCCTTGTCGTGGATGCGGTCGAGGACCGCGCCGACCTTCGGGGCGGCCGCGTCGATCCGCTCGGCGAGCTGGTCGTGGCCGCCCGCGGTGAGCTTGTCCCTGCACGGGGACGCGGTCGAGTGCGCCGTCGCGCAGCCCGCCGCGTACGCGAAGAAGCCGACGTCGTTGCCGCCGATGCCGAGGGTCACCAGCGTCGTGTCCTTGGTGACGGCGTCCAGCTGCGCCGGGTTCGTGCCGTTGTCCGTCTTCTGCGGGGCGGTCAGGTGCGCGGTGGTCGCGCCGCCGCAGCTGACGTCGGCGAACTGGGCCGGCTTCAGCCTCGCCGAGACCAGGTGCGGGTAGTTGTCGTCCGAGCGCTGGCAGCCCGCCGGGGTGCCCGCCTGCCGCCCGGTGCGCGGCGAAGACGTGTACGAGTCGCCCAGCGCCACGTAGCGGCCGCTGCCGCCGCCGGTGTCCGCGCCGTCCGGTGGCGCCGACGACGAGCCGTGCTGCCACTTGTAGTACCCGAAGCCGAGTAGCGCGAGCACGAGCACCACGACGAGACAGCCGCCCCCACCGCTTTTCTTCGCCACCCGGTCGTTTCTACCGAAGCGGGGGCGGTTTCGGCTGCGGCGATCCGGGTGACGGACGGGTGGGTGAACCTGATCGAGGGATCGGCTGTTGCGTGCGACGAGAATCACAACGAGGGTGGTGCGCGTTCCGAACCGTTGCGAGAAAGGCAGGAAGCCGCAGTGAGCCTGAACCTGAACAAGCTCGTCGACAAGGCCTACGAGGACAAGACGATCAACGAGCTGCTGGACGCCCCGCCGTCGGCGCTCGAGGGGCTCACGCCGAAGCACGACGAACTGCTCGCCGAGCTGAAGATCAAGACGATCCGCGACCTCGCGAACTGGAAGTACGCCGTCAAGGCGCAGGCGCTCGCGGCCCTCGCCGACAGCGAGAGCTGACCGCTCAGGCGGCCAGCTCGGCCGCCAGCTCCAGGGCGTGGTCGACGTCCTTCGCGACGTAGTGCAGGTCCACCAGGGCCTCCGAGACGCCCAGCTCGCCGGCCACGTCCAGGCACCGCAGGACGTCCCCGGCCGACTCGACCCCGGTACCCGCGCGCGGGTTGATCCGCACCACCCGCCGCAGGGTGCCGGGGTCGCGCCCGGCCTTTTCGGCGGCTTCGAGCGCGACCGACCAGAGGCCGTCGAGGTGCTGCTTCGGCATCCACCCGGCCAGCCAGCCGTCCGCGCGGCGCCCGATCCGGGCCAGCGCCGGCGGGGAGAACCCGCCGAGCAGCACCGGCGGCCGCGGGTCCTGCGCCGGGCGCAGGCCGACCGTCGACGGCGCGATCCGCCACTGCGGGCCTTCGTGCGCCACCGGATCGCCGGTCCAGAGCGCCTCCAGCGCGTCGAGCACCGCGTCGAGCCGCTTGCCCCGGCCTTCCCACGGGACGCCGGTCGCGAAGTACTCCTCGCGCAGCCAGCCGAGCCCGAAGCCGACGTCGAGCCGTCCCGAACTGGCCAGGTCGAGCGAGGTCAGGGCCCTGGCGAGCAGGACCGGGGAATAGACCGGGCCGGTCAGCGCGCTCATCCCGAGGCGGGCCGTGCGGGTCACGGCGGCCGCGGTGGCCAGCGTCGTGAACGGGTCGGCGAAGGTCTCGAACTCCTTCGGGTACGGCTGCTCCGGCGTCCCGCCGCCGGGGTACAGGTCCGACGGCTCCCGGGGCGTCAGGATCCGGTCGCCGACCCAGAGCGAGCCGAAGCCGAGGTCCTCCGCGGCGGTCGCGAAGCGCGCGACGGCGGCGGGGTCGGCGAGGGCGCCGTACTGGGGCAGCGCGAGCCCCAGGCGGGTCCCGGCCACCACCCTCCGACCGGGGGTGTCCGTCATGGCGGACATCCTGGCATGATCACGGGGCCGGCGGGGAGTTTTCCGCAGGCCGGCCGGGGTACGGCGGTCGATCGGGGGGCGCGGTTGCGGGCTCTCGTGAGGCTTGCCGTAGACTTCGGGACT
Organism: Amycolatopsis eburnea; assembly: GCF_003937945.1. Lineage (GTDB taxonomy): Bacteria > Actinomycetota > Actinomycetes > Mycobacteriales > Pseudonocardiaceae > Amycolatopsis > Amycolatopsis eburnea. The sequence goes on along the minus strand of NZ_RSEC01000039.1, from coordinate 39,914 downwards.
TGGAACGCACTACGGTCATCCCCGCCTGGATGGTGGGGATGATGGAATGCGTCCTCCGGGGCTCCGAGCGATCGGGGCTCCACAGGGGTGTAGCTCAATTGGCAGAGCAGCGGTCTCCAAAACCGCAGGTTGCAGGTTCAAGTCCTGTCACCCCTGCGTAACGGAACTGGTGGAGCGGAGGAGTGGTCGTGAGCGACAGCGACGCCAGCGGCGGCGAGCAGGAGCAGGACGGCAACGGGCAGAAGCCCGAGAGCCCGTCCCGTCCCGTCACAGCCGCTGCCCGGCGTGAGCGCCGTGCGACCGCTCGTCCGGCGGGCAAGTCCGCGGCACGTGCGGACGACAAGACCCGCCCGGCCGGGAAGTCGGGGGAGAAGACCGCCCCCGACGCCAAGGGCGCTCCGACTCCGAAGCGGGATCAGAAGGCGAAGAAGGCCTCCGTGTTCGCACGGCTGATGCGCTTCATCCGCGAGGTGTGGGCGGAGCTGCGCAAGGTCATCTGGCCCAACCGCAAGCAGATGGTCACCTACACCGCGGTCGTGCTGGTCTTCGTGGTGTTCATGGTGGCACTGGTGAGCGTCTTGGACTTCGCGTTCAAGAAGGGCATCGGCGCGATCTTCGGCTGACCCGCCGCCGTGCCGTGCGGGCCGGCCTGACCGACCCGGCAATGATCAACTGAGAGGACGGAACGTGACCTCCGACAACGGCACATCAGCCGGTCACGACCTGACCGAGCTTTCCGACGAGCAGGTGCACGCGGCACTCGGTGACGAGGAGTCCGAGCACCTGGAGCCCGTCGAGGTGTCCGACGAGGTCGACGAAGCCGCTTCCGTTGACGCAGACGGCGACGACGTGGCCGAAGAGGCCACCGAGCCCGAGGCGGACGACGAGGACCCGGTCGCCAAGCTGCGCGCCGAGCTCCTCGCCGCGCCCGGCGAGTGGTACGTCGTGCACTCGTACGCCGGTTACGAGAACAAGGTGAAGACCAACCTCGAAACCCGGACGCAGACCCTGGACGTCGAGGACTACATCTTCCAGATCGAGGTCCCGACCGAAGAGGTCACCGAGATCAAGAACGGCCAGCGCAAGCAGGTGCAGCGCAAGGTGCTGCCCGGCTACATCCTGGTCCGGATGGACCTGAACGACGCCTCGTGGAGCGCGGTGCGCAACACGCCGGGCGTCACCGGGTTCGTCGGCGCCACCTCGCGGCCGTCGCCGCTGACCGTGGACGAGGTGCTGAAGTTCCTCGCCCCGCAGGTCGAGAAGGAAGCCCCGGCCAAGGCCAGCAAGGGCGAGGCCGCCGCGTCCGCGCCGCTGGGCGCCCCGGCCGTCGAGGTCGACTTCGAGGTCGGCGAGTCGGTCACGGTCATGGACGGCCCGTTCGCGACGCTGCCGGCGACGATCTCCGAGGTCAACGTCGACGGGCAGAAGCTGAAGGTCCTGGTGTCGATCTTCGGCCGGGAGACCCCGGTCGAGCTGTCGTTCAACCAGGTCTCCAAGATCTGACGGCCGGCCTCCCCGGCCGCAGTCCCCACGTCCACGGCAGGTACGCGGGGAACGTAGTACAGGACAGGAAAAGAAATGCCACCCAAGAAGAAGAAGCTTGCGGCGATCATCAAGCTGCAGATCAAGGCGGGTGCGGCCAACCCCGCGCCGCCGGTCGGCCCGGCGCTGGGTCAGCACGGCGTCAACATCATGGAGTTCTGCAAGGCCTACAACGCCGCGACCGAGTCGCAGCGCGGGGACGTCGTCCCGGTCGAGATCTCCGTGTACGAAGACCGGTCGTTCGACTTCAAGCTGAAGACGCCGCCGGCCGCCAAGCTGCTGCTGAAGGCCGCGGGCGTGGAGAAGGGCTCCGGCGAGCCGCACAAGACCAAGGTCGCCAAGGTCACCTGGGACCAGGTCCGCGAGATCGCCAAGACCAAGGAGACCGACCTCAACGCGCACGACATCGACCAGGCCGCGAAGATCATCGCCGGCACTGCTCGTTCGATGGGCATCACGGTCGTCGACGCCTGACGTTCGCAGCACCACGTGGGAGAGCCGGGTGCTGGCTCTGACACCACACTGATCCGTTTTTGAAGTAAGGACAGAAGCATGACCAAGCACAGCAAGGCTTACCGCCAGGCTGCGGAACTCGTCGACAAGGCGCGCCTGTACGCGCCGCTCGAGGCCGCGAAGCTGGCGAAGGAGACCTCCAAGACCAAGATGGACGCGACCGTCGAGGTCGCGATGCGTCTCGGTGTGGACCCCCGCAAGGCCGACCAGATGGTCCGCGGCACCGTGAACCTGCCGCACGGCACCGGTAAGACCGCCCGCGTCATCGTCTTCGCCGTCGGCGACAAGGCCGCCGAGGCCGAAGCCGCCGGCGCGGACGCGGTCGGCACCGACGAACTGATCGAGCGCATCCAGGGTGGCTGGCTCGACTTCGACGCCGCGATCGCGACGCCGGACCAGATGGCCAAGGTGGGCCGCATCGCCCGCATCCTCGGCCCGCGTGGCCTGATGCCGAACCCGAAGACCGGCACGGTGACCCCCGCGGTCGAGAAGGCCGTGAAGGACATCAAGGGCGGTAAGATCAACTTCCGCGTCGACAAGCAGGCCAACCTGCACCTGGTGATCGGCAAGGCTTCCTTCGACACGGAGAAGCTGGTCGAGAACTACGCCGCCGCGCTGGACGAGATCCTCCGCGCCAAGCCGTCCTCGGCGAAGGGCCGCTACCTGAAGAAGGTCACCTTCACCACGACGATGGGCCCGGGCATCCCGGTCGACCCGCTGCGGACCCGCAACCTCCTCACCGAGGAAGCTGCCGTCTGAGTCTGAGATCACCAGAAAGGGCGCCCCTGCTTGCTGCGGGGGCGCCCTTTTTTCGTGTCTGATGGACGCCATGCCGACTTTCGCGTCGTTCGACGGGCTCCGGTTGAACTACACCGTGTGGGAGGGCGACGGCGCCCACCGCCCGGTGCTGCTCCAACACGGCTTCGCGGCCGACACGAACGCGAACTGGATCTCCACCGGCGTCGTGGCGGCGCTGCGCTCCGCCGGCCTGACCGTGATCTCCCTGGACGCGCGCGGCCACGGCCGTTCGGAGAAGCCCCACGACGAGGCCCGCTACACCGAAGACACGATGGCCCGCGACGTCTCGGCGCTGCTGGACGAGCTGGCCCTCGACGAGGTCTCGATGGTCGGCTACTCGATGGGCGCGATCATCGCCCTCTCCGCGACGGCGGCGGACAAGCGCATCCGCTGCCTGGCCACCGGCGGCGTCGGCTCGGGCATCGTCGACTTCGGCGGCGTCGACCTCAGGGTGGTGAAGCCGGCGGACATCGCTTCGGCGCTGCTGGCCGAGGACCCTTCGACGGTCCCGCCCTCGGGCGTCCCGTTCCGCCTCCTGGCCGATGCAACGGGCGGCGACCGGCGCGCGCTGGCGGCGGTGGCGCTGGCGTCGAAGGAAGGGCACTTGGACCTGTCGTCGATCGGCGTGCCGACGTTGGTGCTGGCCGGTGATCAGGACCAGCTGGCGGCGGAACCGGAAAGACTGGCGGCGGCGATCGCGGGGGCCCGCCTGGTCCGCATCCCTGGCGACCACATGACGGCGGTGATGTCCCCGGCGTTTTCGGAGGCACTGGTGGCGTTCCTGTCGGCACCCCACCCGCGCTGACGGCCTAGCGGGTCGTGGGTGTCGGCGCCGGGCACGGGTTCGGCTCGTTCGTGTGGGCCGTGATGAGCCACTGGCCCTTTTCGACCTTCTGCACGGTGAACGCGCCGAGTGCGGGGCCGCCCTCGATGCCGAACTGGCACGAGCTGATCGTGAAGCGGTCACCCGGAACGGGCTCCGAGACGTAGGACGGCATCGACTCGGCGTACTTGTTCTTGCTGGTGACCTTGCGGTTCAGCTCGTGCACCGCGACCTGGCAGTCCGCGTAGCCCAGGTCCTGGGCGAACTTCTGCTGGATCGGCTCGTCCATCCGCCCGCACGCCTGCGGCACGAGGTTCTGCGCGACGGCGTCGTAGACCTCTCGGACGGCTTCGTACGGGCTGGTCGAAAGGATGTGGTTGGTCTGGTACTTCCCGCCGCCCTCCTGGGCGAGCTGGGCCGACGTCTTCCCCGAGTCGTTCGGGAAGAAGTGGTTGTACAGCCACGTCCCCGCCACCCCCAGGATCACCAGCGCCAACACCCACGCGATGACCTTCTTCCCGAGCCAGCTCACCCACTTCGGCGCACGGCGGCGCTCGGCCGGGACGAGCTGGTAACCCGGCGGGATCACCGGCGGCTGGGACGGCGGTGCCTGCACCACCCCGGCGTCCGGGGCCGGCGCAGGGGCGTTGCCCTGCTGGGACTGGGTGAAGCGCAAGTAGTCCTGGAACTGCTGGAACTGCCGGAACTCCTCGAGCTGCGCCGGGTCCATCGGCGGGGGAGGTGCGGGCGGGTTCGAGCCCGCCGCTTCGACTTCCGAGCCCGGCTTTCCGTCATCGCGCTGCTCCGCCACGTCACCATGATGCCCTCCGGGGCGCCGCGGGGAACCCCCAGCCGCCCTAAACGCAGGTCAGGGCGGCCCCCGGGAGAAGCGTCGGCGAACCACCCGGTATAGTTGTCGACGGTTCTACCGAAGACCGCTGGTTTTCCCCGCTTCCGTGGGGAACGAAGGTCCCGCATTCGCCGGGCGGCCCGCGCAGGAGGAACGAGGCTGGCACCACCGTGTGCCGTACGACGCCCCGCGCCTGCTTGCGCGTGGGCGTTTCGTCGTTTGGGGGCTCCTCGACGCCAGTGGAAACACTAGCCAAGAGAGGAGGCGACCATGGCGAAGCCCGACAAGGTGGCGGCCGTCGCCGAGATCGCGGAGAGCTTCCGCAACAGCTCGGCCACCGTCGTTACCCAGTACACCGGCCTCTCCGTGTCCCAGCTGTCCCAGCTGCGCCGCGCTCTCGGCACCAGTGCCAAGTACCGGGTCGCGAAGAACACCCTCGTCAAGCGCGCCGCCGAAGACGCGGGCGTCACGGGGCTCGAGGACCTGTTCGTCGGTGCCACCGCCATCGCCTTCGTCGAGGGTGAAGCGGTCGACGCCGCCAAGGCGCTTCGCGACTTCGCGAAGGACAACAACGCGCTTGTGATCAAGGGCGGCTACATGGACGGCAAAGCGCTGTCCGTGGACGAGATCAACCGGATCGCCGATCTCGACAGCCGTGAGGTCCTGCTCGCCAAGGCGGCGGGCGCGTTCAAGGCGAAGCTGTCCCAGGCCGCCGCGCTGTTCCAGGCGCCGGCGTCCCAGGTCGCCCGCCTGGCTGCCGCGCTGGAGGAGAAGCAGCGCAACGCCGCCGGTACCGAAGCAGCCGAAGCACCCGCCGAGAGCTGAACCACCCCCACCCCGAACGTCTAGTTCGTTTTTCTGAGAGGAAGCCATCATGGCGAAGCTGAGCACCGCCGAGCTGATCGACGCCTTCAAGGAGCTCACCCTCCTCGAGCTGTCCGAGTTCGTGAAGGAGTTCGAAGAGGTCTTCGACGTGACCGCCGCCGCGCCGGTCGCCGTCGCCGCCGCCGCCGGCCCCGCGGGTGCCGCCCCGGCCGCCGCCGAGGAGCAGGACGAGTTCGACGTCGTCCTCGAGTCCGCCGGTGACAAGAAGATCCAGGTCATCAAGGTCGTCCGCGAGGTCGTCTCGGGCCTGGGCCTGAAGGAGGCCAAGGAGCTGGTCGAGGCCGCTCCCAAGGCCCTCCTGGAGAAGGTCGACAAGGAGGCCGCCGACGCCGCCAAGGAGAAGCTCGAGGCCGCCGGCGCCAAGATCACCATCAAGTGATCTCGGGCGCGCGAGCGCCCAAGCACCACCTCGAGAAGGGGCGGGCATCCACTCGGATGCCCGCCCCTTCCGTTTTGCCTGGTCAGCGAGGCCCCCTAGGAGCGGTGTCCGATTGGCCCCGGGTCCCTAAATCGAGGGTTCGGGGCCCCGGAGATCTGCGTCATTGCCCCGATTGGACTACCGTGCCTCCCGTTGCCGATCACGGCGGGGTGACGATGGGTCCGGGGCTGGCCAGAAAAGAAAACTGGTGAGTAACCTGTTCGCACTCAGCTCGTTGCACCTGGTTGACGCGGGTTCGTGGGCGCCAAGGCCCGCACCCGCCGCCGGCGTGGGTGGCAGGGTGTGGCAGCGGGCGCAATGACGCGGAACAGCTCCTGGAGGTGCGATGGGTGCCGAGGTGGTCATCGAAGGTCTGACCAAGTCCTTCGGTAAGCAGGCCATCTGGCGGGACGTCACGTTGACCCTGCCCCCGGGCGAGGTGTCGGCGATGCTCGGACCGTCCGGAACCGGCAAGTCGGTGTTCCTGAAGTCGATGATCGGGCTGCTCAAGCCCGACCGCGGCCGCTGCGTGATCAACGGCGTGGACATCGTCACCTGCTCCGAACACAAGCTCTACGAGATCCGGAAGCTCTTCGGCGTCCTCTTCCAGGACGGCGCGCTGTTCGGCTCGATGAACCTCTACGACAACGTCGCCTTCCCGCTGCGCGAGCACACGAAGAAGTCCGAGACGGAAATCCGCCGGATCGTCCTCGAAAAGCTCGACATGACCGGTTTGAACGGCGCCGACAAGAAGCTCCCCGGCGAGATCTCCGGCGGTATGCGCAAGCGCGCCGGCCTCGCCCGCGCCCTGGTGCTCGACCCCGAGATCATCCTGGTCGACGAGCCGGACTCGGGTCTCGACCCGGTCCGCACCACCTACATCTCGCAGCTGTTCCTCGACGTCAACGCGCAGATCGACGCGACGTTCCTGATCGTCACGCACAACATCAACCTGGCCCGCACGGTGCCGGACAACCTGGGCATGCTCTTCCGCAAGGAACTGGTCATGTTCGGCCCGCGCGAGGTGCTGCTGACCAGCGAAGAGCCGGTCGTGAAGCAGTTCCTGAACGGCCGGATGCAGGGCCCGATCGGCATGTCCGAGGAGAAGGACTCCGCCCAGATGGCCGCCGAGCAGGCGATGTTCGACGCCGGCCACCACGCGGGCGGGGTCGAGGACATCTCCGGGGTGCCGCCGCAGATGCAGACGACGCCGGGCGTGCCGCAGCGGATGGGCGCGGTCCGCCGCAAGGACCGGGTCATGGAGGTCCTGCACCGGCTGCCGCAGGCCGCGCAGGAGGGCATCATCGCCTCCCTGAGCCCCGAGGAGCAGCGCCACTACGGCGTCAGCCCCCGCCGCGTCGCCCAGGCCCAGCAGCAGCAACAGCAGCAGGTGCCGGCCGGCGCCCGGCCGCAGGCTGACGGCGTCCCGAACCAGCACCACGGGCAGCTGCCCGCCGACCAGGTGGCGCGCATCCCGGGCGGCCAGCCGCCGAGACCGGGCTCGCACCGGATGCCGCCGCCGCGCGACAACGGGCCAGGTGGCCGGTGAGCTCTCCCGCAACACAGGCGAAGATCCCCGGGATCGGGATGCTCCGAGAGACCGGGAACCTGTTCGCTCTCGGCCTGGACATCGTCCGCGGCCTGTTCCAGCGCCCGTTCCAGCTGCGGGAGTTCATCCAGCAGTCGTGGTTCATCGCGAGCGTGACCATCCTGCCGACGGCCCTCGTGGCGATCCCGTTCGGCGCGGTCATCTCGCTGCAGTTCGGTTCGCTCGCCCGCCAGCTGGGCGCGCAGTCCTACACCGGCGCGGGCTCCGTGCTCGCCACCGTGCAGCAGGCCAGTCCGCTGGTCACCGCGCTGCTGGTGGCGGGCGCGGGCGGCTCCGCCGTCTGCGCCGACATCGGCGCCCGGACCATCCGCGAAGAGATCGCCGCGATGGAGGTGCTCGGCGTCTCCGCGGTGCAGCGGCTGATCGTGCCGCGCACCCTCGCGATGATGCTGGTCGCGCTGCTGCTCAACGGCATGGTCAGCGTCATCGGCGTGCTGGGCGGCTACTTCTTCAACGTCGTGCTGCAGGGCGGGACGCCGGGCGCGTACCTGGCGAGCTTCTCCGCCCTCGCGCAGCTGCCCGACCTCTGGGTCGGCGAGATCAAGGCGCTGATCTTCGGGTTCATCGCCGCCGTCGTCGCGTCCTACCGGGGCCTCAACCCCTCCGGTGGCCCGAAGGGCGTCGGGGACGCGGTGAACCAGTCGGTGGTCATCACGTTCCTGCTGCTGTTCGTCGTGAACTTCGTGATCACCCTGATCTACCTGCAGATCGTGCCCGGAAAGCTGGACTAGCGCCATGACGTTCCTCCAGGGCGCGAAACGCGTCGCCAACCGTCCGTTGCAGACGCTGGACACCCTCGGTGACCAGATGTCGTTCTACGGCCGCGCGCTGCTGTGGACGCCGCGGACGCTGCGCCGGTACACCAAAGAGGTCCTCCGGCTGCTGGCCGAGGTGAGCTTCGGCTCCGGCTCGCTGGCGGTCATCGGCGGCACGGTCGGCGTGATGGTCGGCCTGACGCTGTTCACCGGTGTCCTCGTCGGCCTCCAGGGCTACTCGGCGCTGAACTCGATCGGGACGTCGGCCTTCACCGGCTTCCTGACCGCGTTCTTCAACACCCGCGAGATCGCGCCGCTGGTCGCCGGCCTCGCGCTGAGCGCCACCGTCGGCGCCGGGTTCACCGCCCAGCTGGGCGCGATGCGGATCTCCGAGGAGATCGACGCGCTGGAAGTCATGGGCGTGCCGAGCCTGCCGTACCTGGTGACGACGCGGATCATCGCCGGGTTCGTCGCGGTCATCCCGCTCTACATCATCGGCCTGCTCAGTTCGTACCTCGCGTCCCGGCTGGTCGTTATTTACATCTACAACCAGTCAGCAGGGACCTACGACCACTACTTCGACCTCTTCCTACCGCCGCAGGACGTGCTCTATTCGTTCATCAAGGTGCTGCTGTTCAGCGTCTTGATCATCCTGTCGCACTGCTACTTCGGCTACCGCGCGACCGGCGGCCCGGCGGGTGTCGGCGTCGCGGTCGGCAAGGCCGTGCGGCTCTCCATCGTCACGGTGTCGATCATGAACTTCTTCATCGGGTTCGCCATCTGGGGAACCGACGTCACGGTAAGGATCGCGGGATGAGGACGCTCCGACGCAGGCTGCTCGGCCTGCTGCTCATCGCCGTGATGGTCGGCGGGGTGGCGCTGTCCATCGCGCTCTACGACAAGGCGTTCACGCCGGTCGTCACGGTCAAGCTCCAGGCGGGCAAGATCGGCAACCAGCTGATCAAGCAGTCCGACGTCAAGGTGCGCGGGCTGATCGTCGGCTCGGTCGAGGACATCACCGCCACCGCCGAAGGTGCCGAGCTCACGCTGGCGCTCAAGCCGGAGTCGGCGAAGCTGATCCCGGAGAACGTCTCGGCGCGGTTCCTGCCGAAGACGCTCTTCGGCGAGCGGTTCGTCTCGCTGGAGATCCCGAAGGACCCGTCCGCGAAGACGATCGCAAGCGGCGACGTCATCCCGCAGGACCGCACCGCCAGCGCGGTCGAGCTGGACCAGGCCTTCGAGCACTTGATGCCGGTGCTGCAGGCGGTGCAGCCGCAGAAGCTGTCGGCGACGCTCACCGCGATCTCGACCGCCCTGCAGGGCCGCGGCGACCAGCTCGGCGACACGCTGACGCAGCTGGGCACCTACATCGGCGAGCTGAACCCGCACGAGCCGGAGCTGCAGCACAACCTCAAGGCGCTCGCGGAGTTCTCCGACCACCTGAAGGACGCCGCGCCGGACCTGGTGCAGAGCCTCGACAACCTGAGCACGACCACCCGGACCGTGGTCGACCAGCAGCAGAACCTGTCGAACCTCTACGGCAGCCTCACGAGCGCGTCGGTCGACCTGCAGACGTTCCTGCAGAACAACAAGGAAAACATCATCTCCCTCGCCGACACCGCCCGGCCGACGGCCGAGCTGCTGGCGAAGTACGCGCCGGAGTACCCCTGCGTGATCTCCCAGATGGCCCGGAACGTGCCGCTGATCGACCAGGCGCTCGGCAAGGGCACCGACAAGCCCGGCCTGCACGCGACGATCGAGATCATCGTGCCGCGCGCGCCGTACGAGGCGGGCAAGGAAGAGCCGCGGTTCGAGGACAAGCGCGGGCCGCGCTGCTACGACATCAAGGACATCCCGAAGCCGTTCCCGTCGGAGCCACCGGACGGCGCCTTCAAGGACGGCACGAAGCACCAGGCCGCCCCGAAGACCGTCGGCGATGGCCTCAACCCGGCCAAGTTCAAGGCGGACGCGGCCGGCAACGGCGCGGGTGCCGGTGACCTGGCGTACTCGAGCGCGGAACAGGGCTTCCTGGCCGACCTGCTCGGCCCGCAGCTGGGCATGAACGCTTCGGACGTCCCGGGCTGGAGCGCCCTGCTCGTCGGCCCGCTGTACCGGGGCGCGGAGGTGACGGTCAAGTGAGGGGCCTGCTCGCGCCGCTGATCAAGCTCGGCATCTTCGTGGTCGTCACCGTGCTGTTCACGACGATCCTCGGGATCAGCATCGCCAACATCAACACCACCAGCACCAACGCCTACAAGGCGCGCTTCACCGACGCGACGCTCCTGCTGCCCAACGACGACGTCCGCATCGCCGGCGTCCGGGTCGGGCAGGTCAAGGACGTCAAGATCGTCGACAAGCGCCAGGCCGAGGTCGAGTTCGAGGTCGACGCCGGCCGGCAGCTGCCCGCCGGGGTGACCGCGCAGATCAAGTTCCGCAACCTGGTCGGCCAGCGCTACGTCTCCCTCGGCGAAGGCGAGAACTCCGGCGGCAAGACGCTGGACCCCGGCGGCACCATCCCGCTGGACCGCACCACGCCGGCGCTGGACCTGACCGAGCTGTTCAACGGCTTCAAGCCGCTGTTCACCGCGCTCAACCCGGACGACGTCAACAAGCTGTCCTACGAGGTCATCCAGGTCCTGCAGGGCGAGGGCGGCACCGTCGAAAGCCTGCTTTCGCACACCGCCTCGCTGGCCACCACGATCGCCAACAAGGACCAGGTCATCGGCGAGGTCATCGACAACCTCAACTCGGTGCTGGACACGGTCAACGCGCACACGCCGCAGCTCAACGACCTCATCGTCAAGCTGCAGCAGCTGACCTCCGGGCTGGCCGCGGACCGCAAGCCGATCGGGGACGCCATCGAGAGCCTCGGCAACCTGGCGCAGACGACGTCCGGGCTGCTCGGCGAGGTCCGCGAGCCGCTGAAGAACGACATCAGCGCGCTCGGCAACCTCACGAACCAGCTGAACAAGAACGAGCCGGAGCTGGAGCACTTCATCCAGTTCCTGCCCACCAAGGTGAGCACGCTGACCCGCACCGCGGACTACGGCTCCTGGTTCAACTTCTACGCCTGCGAGTTCACCGGGAGCGTCAGCTTGCCGCCGCTGATCAACGACGTGCCCCTGCCCCTGCTGCCCGCGAACCGGGAGAGGTGCAAGGGATGAAGTCCTTCCAGAAGCGCAACCCCGTCCCGATCGCCCTGGTCGGCATCGTCGTGCTGGCGCTCGGCTTCCTCGCCGCGCTCAACTCCGACGACCTGCCGGTGATCGGCGGCGGCACCACCTACACCGCCGAGTTCAGCGAGGCCTCCGGGCTGCAGAAGGACAACGACGTCCGGGTCGCCGGCGTCAAGGTCGGCAAGGTCAGCGACATCGAGCTCGACGGCGCGTCGGTCAAGGTGTCGTTCAAGGTCAAGGACGCCTGGCTGGGCGACCGGACCAGCGCCGCGATCAAGATCAAGACGCTGCTCGGCCAGAAGTACCTGTCGCTGGACCCGCAGGGCCAGGGCGCGCTCAACCCGGGCACGGCGATCCCGCGGGACCGCACGATGGCCCCCTACGACGTGCTCGACGCCTTCCGCGGGCTGTCCCAGACCGTCGACAACATCGACACCAAGCAGCTGGCGCAGAGCTTCGACACCATCTCGCAGACCTTCGCCAACACGCCGGAAGACGTGAAGGGCGCGCTGTCGGGCCTGTCGAAGCTGTCGGACACCATCGCTTCGCGCGACGAGCAGCTGTCCAACCTGCTGGCCAACACCCGCGAGGTGTCGCAGACGCTGGTCGACCGCGACGCCGAGGTGCAGAAGCTGCTCACCGACGGCAACAAGCTGCTGGACGAGCTGTCGAAGCGCGAAGACGCGATCAGCTCGCTGCTCAACGGCTCGCGTGAGCTGGCGACGCAGCTGCAGGGCCTGATCGACGACAACGACAAGCAGCTCGACCCGGTGCTCACCTCGCTGGACCAGCTGACGTCGATGCTGCAGCGCAACCAGGACTCCCTGGCCGACGGCATCAAGAAGTTCGCGCCGTTCATCCGGGTCTTCACCAACACCATCGGCAACGGGCGCTGGTTCGACAACTACATCTGCGGCCTGCTGCTGCCCTCGATGGGCCCGATCAACGAAGAGGGGTGCTACACGAAATGAGTGACACCCGCTTCGGCCAGACCCTCACCAGGGGCTTCACCATCGCGATCGTCCTCGCGCTCGTCGTCGCCGGCGGGATCTGGTGGACGCTCAAGGACGCCGGCCGCAACCACCTGACCGCGTACTTCGCCGGCGCCGTCGGCCTCTACGAGGGCAACAGCGTGCGGATGCTCGGCGTCGACATGGGCACGGTCACCAAGATCCAGCCCATGGGCAACCAGGTGAAGGTCGAGCTCGAGTACGACCGCTCGGTCGCCGTCCCGGCCGACGCGAAGGCGCTCATCGTGGCGCCGTCGCTGGTGTCGGACCGCTACGTCCAGCTCGCCCCGGCCTACACCGGCGGCCCGCGGATCACCGACGGCGCGGTCATCGGCCTCGACCGCACCGAGGTGCCCCTCGAGGTCGACCAGCTCGCGTCCAGCCTGGCCCGGGTCAGCGAGACCCTCGGCCCGAACGGCGCCAACAAGGAAGGGTCGCTGTCGAACCTGCTGAACACCGCGGCGGCCAACGTCGACGGCAACGGCCAGGCCCTGCACGACACGATCACCAAGCTCGGCCAGGCGGCCGGGACGCTGGCCGGCAACAAGGACGACCTGTTCTCCACCGTGGAGAACCTCGGCAAGTTCTCGCAGACGCTGGCCGACTCCGACAAGCAGGTCCGCACCTTCGAGAGCCAGCTCGCCGACGTCAGCGGCTACCTGGCGTCCGAAAAGGACAACCTGGCCGCGACCGTGCAGCAGCTGGGCACCACGCTCACCGCGGTGCAGTCGTTCATCGACGCCAACCACGACCGGCTCAAGTCCAACGTGGACAAGCTGGCCGGCGTCACCAAGGTGCTCGTCGACCAGCGCAGCTCGCTCGCCGAGATCCTCGACGTCGCCCCGGTCGGCCTGAGCAACCTGGTCAACACCTACAACGGCTCGGCGGGCACGCTCGACGCCCGGCCGAACCTCAACGAGCTGACCCAGCCCCCGCTGGTGATGATCTGCCGGCTGCTCAAGCAGGTCGGCACCAACAGCATTCCGGACGTGCTCGGCAACGCCTGCGAGAGCATCGCCGGCGTCGTCGACAAGGCGATCCCGCTGCCGTCCGTGGCGCAGACCGTGCAGGCCCTGCAGTCCGGTCAGCTGCCGCCGCTCCCGCTGCCCATCGCGGGACAGCTCTACGGAGGTGGCCAGTGAGGAAGCTGCTGACCGTCGGAGCGCTCGCCACGGCGTCCGCGCTGGTGCTCTCCGGCTGCGCGTTCAAGGGCATCTACGACCTGCCGCTGCCCGGCGGCGCCGACCTCGGCGACCACCCGTACACGGTGAACGTCGAGTTCCGGGACGTGCTCGACCTGACCCCGCAGGCCGGGGTGAAGGTCAACGAGGTGCCGATCGGCCGCGTCGAGAACGTCGGCCTCACCAAGGACGGCTGGCACGCGCTGGTCACGCTGCGGGTCAACGGCGACGTCAAGCTGCCTGCCAACGCGCTGGCCAACATCAAGCAGTCGAGCCTGCTCGGCGAGAAGTACGTCGAGCTGGCCTCGCCCGGCGACGACCAGGCCCAGGGCAAGCTCGCCGACAACGCGACCATCCCGCTGGCCCGCACGAACCGCAGCGTCGAGGTCGAAGAGCTGCTCGGCGCGCTGTCGCTGCTGCTCAACGGTGGTGGGGTCGACCAGCTCAACACCATCACCAAGGAGCTCAACAACGCCACCTCCGGCCGCGAGCCGGACATCAAGGCGCTGCTGGACAACGCGAACCAGCTGGTCACGAACCTCGACCAGCAGTCGCGCAACATCACCCGCGCGCTCGACGGGCTGAACCGGCTGTCCTCGACCCTGAACGGGCAGAAGGACAAGCTGGTCGGCGCGGTCGACAACCTCGCGCCCGGCCTCGGCGTGCTGGAGTCGCAGCGCGGCCAGCTGGTCACGATGCTGCAGGCGCTGGACAACCTCTCCGGCGTCGCCACCGACACCGTGAACCGGTCGCAGAAGGACCTCGTCGCCGACCTGAAGGCGCTGACCCCGACGTTGCAGAAGCTCGGCGAGGCGGGCAACGACCTGCCGAAGGCGCTGGAGATCCTGCTGACGTTCCCGTTCAGCGACCAGGCCGTCAACGACGTCAAGGGCGACTACTTCAACCTGTTCGCGAAGGTGGACCTGAACCTGAAGACCGTCGTCGAAAACCTCGGCAACAGCAGGCAGAACGCGCTCGCCGGGCAGATCCCGCTGCCGGGGCTCACCGGCGGCGTCGAGGGCACCCCCGCCAACCAGCCGCCGCCGCTGCCGATCCCGGGCGAGAGCGGGCAGGCCGGGCAGTCCCAGCCCGGCCTCGGCAACCTCTTCGGGCTCCTGTCGGGAGGTGCGGGCTGATGCTGGTGCGCCGGACGAAGATCCAGCTGATCGCCTTCGCGGTCATTTCCGTCGTCGCGATCGTGTACGCGCTGATCCGGTTCGCCGGGCTCGGCACCGTGTTCGGCAACGACGGCTACACGGTGAAGCTGCAGCTCAACGAGTCGGGCGGCATCTTCACCAACGCCGAAGTCACCTACCGCGGCTACAACATCGGCCGGGTCGGCGAAATGCGGCTGACCCCGACCGGGCTCGAAGCCGACCTCAACATCGACCCGTCGGCGCCCCAGGTGCCGGCGGACCTCGACGCGGTCGTCGCCAACCGGTCCGCGGTCGGCGAGCAGTACGTCGACCTGAAGCCGAAGGCCGACAAGGGCCCGTACCTGGCGGCCGGCTCGGTGATCCCGGCGGCCAAGACGACCACCCCGGTCAGCACCGACCGGCTGATCGGCGACCTCGACTCGCTCGCCGCGTCGGTCCCGGTCGACTCGCTGCGGACCGTCGTCGACGAGTCCTACGACGCGTTCCGCGGCACCGGTGGCGACCTGCAGAAGCTGCTGGACACCGCGCGCAGCTTCACCACGACCGCGCAGGAGTACCTCCCGCAGACCATCCAGCTGCTGGACCAGGGCGGGAAGGTGCTCGACACGCAGAACGACGAGGCGGCGAACTTCGCGTCGTTCAGCAAGAGCCTCAACGAGCTCACCGGCACGCTGAAGAACTCCGACGGCGACCTGCGCAAGCTCATCGGCATCACGCCGCAGGTGGCCGCGCAGGTCAGCCAGGTGCTGAAGGAGTCCGGGCCGGGCCTGGGCGCGCTGACGGCGAACCTGCTGACCACGGCCAACCTGACCGTGACCCGCCTCGACGGCATCGAGCAGGGCCTGGTCACCTACCCGGCACTGGCCGGCGCGGCCAGCAGCGTCGCCCCCGGCGACGGGACCGCCCACCTCGGCCTGGTGCTCAACCTGTTCAACCCGCCGTCCTGCACCAAGGGGTACATGCCGTACTCGCAGTACCGGACCGGGAACAACCTGTCGCCGCGGCCCGCGGACGACAAGGCGTACTGTGCCGAGCCGAAGGGCAGCCCGATCAACGTCCGCGGCGCGCAGAACGCGCCGTACGGCGGGGTCCCGGTCGCGCCGTCCGACGCCGACGTCGCGGCCAACCAGAACCGGCCGGCCGAGGAGCTGGCGGACGAGCGCAACACCCGCGGCGTGCCGGGCATCGTCGGCAGCCCGGGAGTCAGCCTGAACAGCCTGGGCGCGCTGCTCGGACTGGCCTGACGTGGATTTGATGACCGCCCCCTACCCTGGAGTGCCATGAGTACGGACGAGCCGGCCGTCGTCGAGGACGACGCCGACGTCACCCCGACGCCCGCCCAGGAGCGGTCCGCCTCGCGGACGCTGGTGCTCGGCGCCGGCGCGCTGGCGCTGGCCGCGCTGATCGCCGCCGCGTTCTTCGGGATCCAGTGGTGGGCGGCCGCGGCCGACGACAACGCCGAGCTGGCGGCCTCGCGCGAGGCCGTCGTCAAGGCGGGCAGCAACGCGCTGAAGGCCTACACCGAGGTCGACTACCAGGACCTCGACGGCTTCTTCGCCCGGCAGAAGTCCGTGTCGGACGACAAGATGGCCCAGCAGATCGACCAGTCGGCGCCGACGTTCCGCAAGGCGCTCGCCGACGCCAAGACCAAGGTCACCACGGACGTCCAGGACATCGCCGTCGAGGAGCTGGACGACCACGAAGGCAAGGCCAGCTTCCTCGCCGCCATCGCCACGACCGTCACCCAGGGTGACAAGAGCAGCGCGAAGCCGTTGCGCCTCGAGGTGTCGATGACCCGCGTGGGCGACGCGTGGAAGCTGTCCGGCATCGACAGCGTCCCGCTCGTCGCGGCCGGCCAGTAGCGTCACCCGTTAAGGAGCCCGTAGTGCCCCCCTCCCGCCGCCAGCCGCCTCGCAGCAGCAGCACCACGCCGTCGCGCCGGCCGCGCGTGGCCGGTCTGCGCAAGCCGTCGACGGACGAGTCCGCCGCCGAGCGGACCGGCCAGCTCCCCGCCGAGCCGCGCAAGCCGCGCCCCCGGCCGGCCCCGCGCCCGGCACCGCGTCCGGCCACGAAGCCGGAGGCGTTCGAAGCCGCGAGCGGGCAGCTCGACACGGCGCCGTCCGCCGAGGACACGGCGGTGTTCGCGGCCGTCGGCACCGAGGAGGAGCCTTCGGTCGACGCGCTGACCGGCGAGCCCGAACCCGAGGCCGAGACCGACGAGGCCCCCGCCCGCCCCGCGCCGCGGCGCAAGAAACGGGACACGGGCATCGCGAAGCCGACGGAGGAGTCCGAGGTCGCGGTCGCCGAAGCCGCTTCGGAAGCGACGCCGGCCGCGGGCTCGCGCGTGCAGAAGCCGTACGTCGTGGCGGGCGCGCTGGTGCTCGTGGCGCTGGTGCTGGGCGGCCTGGCGTTCTGGTTCAAGTACGAAGAGGTCCAGGTCTCCTCGGCGACCAGCAACACGGCCCTGCTGGACGTCGCGAAGACGGCGCAGGTGAAGGACTCGGTGTCGAAGGCGGCCGAGGCGCTGTTCTCGTACGACTTCAACAACATCAAGAAGACCGAGGACGCGGCCAACGACCTGCTGGCCAACGACGACGTCCGCGCCAAGTACAACTCCCTGATGGGCGAGGTCAAGCGGCTCGCGCCGGAGCAGAAGATGGTCGTGACCTGCAAGGTGACCCGCTCGGCGGTCATCATGCTGAACGGCGACCTGGCGAAGGTGATGGTCTTCGTCGACCAGACCTCGACCCGCACGGACACGAAGAAGACGACCGCGGGTACCGCCCAGCTCCACTTGAACGCCCAGCTCCAGGGCGACAAGTGGAAGATCACGGACATGGACACCTACAACGCCCCGAAGATCCCGGCGGCCAGCCAGGCGCCGGCGTCGTCGGCACCGGCGTCGCCCTCGCCGAGCAAGTAGCCGCGCCTCCGAACGTCATGAAAGGGTCGTTCACCTCGCCGGACGACATGAACGACCCTTTCATGGCGTCTCCGCGCGACGCCGGGTAGACCGCGCGGCCGGGTGTCCGGTCCCCAGGCGCTCTTGTACGGCGTTCAGCGGCCCGCCGGGACCACCGGACCACCGGCGCCCCGAGAGGCCCCTCACGGCCCCTCGGAGCCCCCTCACGGGCCCCGTGGCGCCTGGGGCACGAGTGACCGCTGTGACGCACTCCGAGCCCCTCCTGCACGGCCCGTGAGAACGCTCCGACGCGCCCGTCCGGAGAACTTCTCCGCCCGTGCCGGGTGGCGTACGGCACAGCGACGACGACGGAATCCGTGGAAAAACCCCAGGTCGAGCCGCTTTACTGGCGCTACCAGCCAGTAACCTGCATGATATTCGGCCGCTTACGCTCCGCTGACCCTCTTCAACGCTGCGCCAACCGGGCCCACCCCCGTGTGGCATCTTGACTCTCGGCGCCGCTGGGTTCACGCTTACTCCCGACGGCGAAACCGGCGGCCCTTGCGGGAGGGACAACCGGCTCGCCTGGAGGCATACCTGAAGACGTCGCGAGGCAGGCTGGGCCCCATCGGGAGCGCCCCCTGGACAGACCGCGCCGTTCGGGCTAGACTGCCTCTTTGCGCTGCCCTCTTTCAGGCTGCCCGGAGCCGGTAGTTAGGATAGTGGGCACACGGCACCCTTGACAGTCGCTGATAGCTGTTGCTATGGCGGCCGTCACCGCTCATTGTCCCCGGAAGGACGCATCTTGGCAGTCTCTCCCGCGAACCAGGCCACTGCTGCGACCACCTCGGCTGAATCTCGCTCGGAGTCCACGGGAATCCCCGGCGCGCCCAAGCGGGTTTCCTTCGCAAAGATTCGCGAACCCCTCAGCACCCCCAACCTGCTCGACGTCCAGATCCAGTCGTTCCAGTGGTTCACCGGGGACGAAGCGTGGTTCGAACGCCGTGTCGAAGAAGGTGAAGAAAACCCGATCGGCGGCCTCGAAGAGGTCCTGAACGAGATCTCCCCGATCGAGGACTTCTCCGGTTCGATGTCCCTGTCCTTCTCCGCTCCGCGCTTCGACGAGGTCAAGGCCTCGATCGAGGAGTGCAAGGACAAGGACATGACGTACGCCGCGCCGCTGTTCGTCACGGCCGAGTTCGTCAACAACAACACGGGCGAGATCAAGAGCCAGACGGTCTTCCTCGGCGACTTCCCGGTGATGACCGACAAGGGCACGTTCATCATCAACGGCACCGAGCGTGTCGTCGTGTCCCAGCTGGTCCGCTCGCCGGGCGTCTACTACTCGAAGGACGTCGACAAGACGACCGACAAGGACGTCTTCAGCGTCCGCGTGATCCCGAGCCGCGGCGCGTGGCTCGAGTTCGACGTCGACAAGCGCGACACCGTCGGCGTGCGCATCGACCGCAAGCGCCGCCAGCCGGTCACCGTGCTGCTGAAGGCGCTGGGCTGGACCACCGAGGCGATCCGCGAGCGCTTCTCCTTCTCGGAGACGCTGCTGGCCACCCTCGAGAAGGACCACACCGCCGGCACCGACGAGGCGCTGCTCGACATCTACCGCAAGCTGCGCCCGGGCGAGCCGCCCACGAAGGAGAGCGCGCAGACCCTGCTGGAGAACCTGTTCTTCAAGGCGAAGCGCTACGACCTGGCCAAGGTCGGCCGGTACAAGGTCAACAAGAAGCTGGGCCTCGAGACGCCGTACGACACCGGGACGCTGACCGAAGAGGACATCGTCACGACCATCGAGTACCTGGTCCGGCTGCACGCCGGCGAGGACAAGATGGAGGCCGCGAACGGCACCGAGATCCCGGTCGAGACCGACGACATCGACCACTTCGGCAACCGGCGCCTGCGCACGGTCGGCGAGCTGATCCAGAACCAGATCCGGGTCGGCCTCTCCCGCACCGAGCGCGTCGTGCGCGAGCGCATGACCACGCAGGACGTCGAGGCGATCACGCCGCAGACCCTGATCAACATCCGCCCGATCGGCGCGGCGATCAAGGAGTTCTTCGGTACCTCGCAGCTGTCGCAGTTCATGGACCAGAACAACCCGCTGTCGGGCCTGACGCACAAGCGTCGCCTCTCGGCCCTCGGCCCGGGTGGTCTGTCGCGTGAGCGCGCCGGCATGGAGGTCCGGGACGTCCACCCGTCGCACTACGGCCGGATGTGCCCGATCGAGACGCCGGAAGGCCCGAACATCGGCCTGATCGGCTCGCTCTGCTCGTACGCGCGGGTCAACCCGTTCGGCTTCATCGAGACGCCGTACCGCAAGGTCGTCGAGGGCCGGGTCACCGACCAGGTCGACTACCTGACCGCGGACGAAGAGGACCGGTACGTCAAGGCCCAGGCCAACGCGCCGATCTCGGACGACGGCACCTTCGTGGAAGACCGGGTCATGGCCCGCCGCAAGGGTGGCGAGGTCGAGCTGATCGACCCGCTCGACATCGACTACATGGACGTCTCGCCGCGGCAGATGGTCTCGGTCGCGACGGCGATGATCCCGTTCCTCGAGCACGACGACGC
Organism: Amycolatopsis eburnea; assembly: GCF_003937945.1. Lineage (GTDB taxonomy): Bacteria > Actinomycetota > Actinomycetes > Mycobacteriales > Pseudonocardiaceae > Amycolatopsis > Amycolatopsis eburnea. The sequence goes on along the minus strand of NZ_RSEC01000039.1, from coordinate 19,712 downwards.
GAACCGCGCCCTGATGGGTGCGAACATGCAGCGCCAGGCCGTGCCGCTGCTGCGCAACCAGGCCCCGTACGTGGGCACGGGTGTGGAGCTGCGCGCCGCGGTCGACGCCGGTGACGTGCTCGTCGCCGAGCAGGCCGGCATCGTCGAGGAGCTCTCGGCGGACCTGATCACGATCATGCACGACGACGGCACGCGGAAGAGCTACGGGCTGTACAAGTTCCGCCGCTCGAACCACGGCACCTGCTTCAACCACCGCCCGATCGTCAACGAGGGCGACCGGGTCGAGCAGGGTCAGGTCATCGCCGACGGCCCGTCCACCGAGAACGGTGAGATGGCGCTCGGCAAGAACCTGCTCGTCGCGGTCATGCCGTGGGAGGGCCACAACTACGAGGACGCGATCATCCTCTCCGAGCGCCTGGTGCAGGACGACGTGCTGACGTCGATCCACATCGAGGAGCACGAGATCGACGCCCGCGACACGAAGCTGGGCGCCGAGGAGATCACCCGGGACATCCCGAACGTCTCCGAGGAGGTCCTGGCCGACCTCGACGAGCGCGGCATCATCCGGATCGGTGCCGAGGTCCGCGACGGCGACATCCTGGTCGGCAAGGTCACGCCGAAGGGCGAGACCGAGCTGACCCCGGAGGAGCGCCTGCTCCGCGCGATCTTCGGCGAGAAGGCCCGCGAAGTCCGCGACACCTCGCTGAAGGTGCCGCACGGCGAGACCGGCAAGGTCATCGGCATCCGCGTGTTCTCGCGCGAGGACGACGACGAGCTGCCCCCGGGCGTCAACGAGCTGGTCCGCGTCTACGTGGCCCAGAAGCGCAAGATCCAGCCGGGCGACAAGCTCGCCGGCCGGCACGGCAACAAGGGTGTCATCGGCAAGATCCTGCCGGTCGAGGACATGCCGTTCATGGAGGACGGCACCCCGGTCGACATCATCCTGAACACCCACGGTGTTCCGCGACGGATGAACATCGGCCAGATCCTCGAGCTGCACCTGGGCTGGCTGGCCTCGCAGGGCTGGACGATCGAAGGCAACCCGGACTGGGCGAAGAACCTGTCCGAGGAGCTCTACGACGTCGCGCCGGGCACGAACACCGCGACCCCGGTGTTCGACGGCGCGAAGGAAGAGGAGCTCACCGGGCTGCTCGGGGCGACCAAGCCGAACCGCGACGGCGAGCGCATGGTCAAGGAGAACGGCAAGGCCACGCTGTTCGACGGCCGCTCCGGCGAGCCGTACCCGTACCCGGTGTCGGTCGGCTACATGTACATCCTGAAGCTGCACCACCTGGTCGACGACAAGATCCACGCCCGCTCCACCGGCCCGTACTCGATGATCACGCAGCAGCCGCTGGGTGGTAAGGCGCAGTTCGGTGGCCAGCGCTTCGGTGAGATGGAGTGCTGGGCGATGCAGGCGTACGGCGCCGCCTACACGCTGCAGGAGCTGCTGACGATCAAGTCGGACGACGTGGTCGGCCGCGTCAAGGTGTACGAGGCCATCGTCAAGGGGGAGAACATCCCCGAGCCGGGCATCCCGGAGTCGTTCAAGGTGCTCCTCAAGGAGCTCCAGTCGCTGTGCCTCAACGTCGAGGTGCTCTCCAGCGACGGCGCGGCGATCGAGATGCGCGACTCCGACGACGAGGACCTCGAGCGCGCCGCGGCCAACCTCGGCATCAACCTGTCCCGCAACGAGTCGCCCTCGGTGGACGACGTCGTGCACTGATCGCGAGCTGAGCGAGGGGGACCGGCCTCCCGCAGGGCCCCCTCGCTCGCCCGCCCCCTCTCTAGCCGAAACAACCCCAAGGGGATCTAGACGTGCTGGACGTCAACTTCTTCGATGAGCTCCGCATTGGTCTCGCCACGGCCGACGACATCCGTCAGTGGTCGTACGGCGAGGTCAAGAAGCCGGAGACCATCAACTACCGGACGCTCAAGCCCGAGAAGGACGGCCTCTTCTGCGAGAAGATCTTCGGCCCGACCCGGGACTGGGAGTGCTACTGCGGCAAGTACAAGCGCGTCCGCTTCAAGGGCATCATCTGTGAGCGCTGCGGCGTCGAGGTGACCCGCGCCAAGGTGCGCCGCGAGCGGATGGGCCACATCGAGCTGGCCGCGCCCGTCACCCACATCTGGTACTTCAAGGGTGTTCCGTCCCGCCTGGGCTACCTGCTGGACCTGGCGCCGAAGGACCTCGAGAAGATCATCTACTTCGCGGCTTACGTCATCACCGGCGTGAACACGGAGCTGCGCCACAACGACCTGCCGACCCTCGAGAACGAGATCGGCGTCGAGCGCAAGAACCTCGAGACCAAGCGTGACGCGGACATCGAGGCCCGCGCGCAGAAGCTGGAAGCCGACCTGGCCGAGCTGGAGGCGGAGGGCGCCAAGTCCGACGTCCGCCGCAAGGTCAAGGAGGGCGGCGAGCGGGAGATGCGCCAGATCCGCGACCGCGCCGGCCGCGAGCTGGACCGCCTCGAGGAGGTCTGGACGACCTTCACGAAGCTCGACACCCGCCAGCTGATCGCCGACGAGCTGCTCTACCGCGAGCTCGTCGACCGCTACGGCGAGTACTTCACCGGCGGCATGGGCGCGGAGGCCATCCAGAAGCTGGCCACCGAGTTCGACGTCGCCGCGGAGGCCGAGAGCCTGCGCGACACGATCCGCAACGGCAAGGGGCAGAAGAAGCTCCGCGCGCTGAAGCGGCTCAAGGTCGTCGCGGCGTTCCAGGCCACCGGCAACGACCCGCGCGGCATGGTGCTCGACGCCGTCCCGGTCATCCCGCCGGACCTGCGTCCGATGGTGCAGCTGGACGGTGGCCGCTTCGCGACCTCCGACCTGAACGACCTGTACCGCCGGGTGATCAACCGGAACAACCGCCTCAAGCGGCTGATCGACCTCGGCGCGCCCGAGATCATCGTCAACAACGAGAAGCGGATGCTGCAGGAGGCCGTCGACGCGCTGTTCGACAACGGCCGCCGCGGGCGTCCGGTCACCGGCCCGGGCAACCGGCCGCTGAAGTCGCTGTCCGACCTCCTCAAGGGCAAGCAGGGCCGGTTCCGCCAGAACCTGCTCGGCAAGCGCGTCGACTACTCGGGCCGTTCGGTCATCATCGTCGGCCCGCAGCTGAAGCTGCACCAGTGCGGCCTGCCGAAGGACATGGCGCTCGAGCTGTTCAAGCCGTTCGTCATGAAGCGGCTGGTCGACCTGAACCACGCGCAGAACATCAAGTCCGCCAAGCGGATGGTGGAGCGCTCGCGGCCGCAGGTGTGGGACGTGCTGGAAGAGGTCATCACCGGCCACCCGGTGATGCTGAACCGCGCGCCGACGCTGCACCGCCTCGGCATCCAGGCCTTCGAGCCGCAGCTGGTCGAGGGCAAGGCCATCCAGCTGCACCCGCTGGTCTGCGAGGCGTTCAACGCGGACTTCGACGGTGACCAGATGGCGGTGCACCTGCCGCTGTCGGCCGAGGCGCAGGCCGAGGCCCGGATCCTGATGCTGTCGGCGAACAACATCCTCTCGCCGGCGTCGGGCCGTCCGCTCGCCATGCCGCGACTGGACATGGTGACGGGTCTGTTCCACCTGACCCGCCTCAACGAGAACGCCGAGGGCGCGGGCAACGCGTACTCGTCGCCGGCCGAGGCCATCATGGCCTTCGACCGCAAGGCGCTGGGCCTGCACGCCCCGATCAAGATCCGCGTCACCGACCGCCAGCCGGCCAAGGCCGACGAAGCGGCGCTCGCGGAGAAGGGCTGGGAGCCGGGCAAGCCGTGGCTGGCCGAGACGACCCTGGGCCGCGTGCTGTTCAACGAGCTGCTGCCGGCGGACTACCCGTTCATCAACGAGCCGATGCCGAAGAAGCGTCAGGCCGCGATCGTGAACGACCTCGCCGAGCGGTACTCGATGACCCAGGTCGCGCAGACCCTGGACCGCCTGAAGGACGCCGGTTTCTACTGGGCGACCCGCTCGGGCGTCACCGTCGCCATCTCGGACGTGCTCACCCCGGTGGGCAAGAAGGCCATCCTCGACGAGTACGAGGGCAAGGCCTCCCAGGTGGAGAAGCGCTACCAGCGCGGTCAGCTGTCGCACACCGAGCGCAACAACGAGCTCGTCAAGGTGTGGACGCAGGCCACCGAAGAGGTCCACAAGATCATGGAGACGGCGCTGCCGGACGACAACCCGATCGCCATGATCGTGAAGTCGGGCGCCGCCGGTAACATGACGCAGGTCCGGTCGCTGGCCGGCATGCGTGGCCTGGTGTCGAACCCGAAGGGTGAGTACATCCCGCGTCCGATCAAGGCCAACTTCCGTGAAGGCCTGTCGGTGGCGGAGTACTTCATCGCGACGCACGGTGCCCGGAAGGGTCTGGCGGACACGGCGCTCCGCACCGCCGACTCGGGTTACCTGACCCGGCGTCTGGTGGACGTCTCGCAGGACGTCATCGTCCGCGAGATCGACTGCGGCACCACCCGCGGCATCATGATGCCGATCGGCGAGGACATCGGCGACGGCAAGGTCCTGCGCGACCAGCACGTCGAGACCTCGGTGTACGCGCGGAACCTCGCGACGGACGCGGTCGACGCCAAGGGCAACGTCGTGCTGAACGCGGGCGACGACATCGGCGACCCGGCCATCGAGAAGCTGCTCTCCAGCGGCATCTCGAAGGTCAAGGTCCGCTCAGTGCTGACCTGCGAGTCGGCCGTCGGCATCTGCGCGACCTGCTACGGCCGCTCGATGGCGACCGGCCAGCTCGTCGACGTCGGCGAGGCCGTGGGTATCGTCGCGGCCCAGTCGATCGGTGAGCCCGGTACGCAGCTGACGATGCGTACGTTCCACCAGGGTGGTGTCGCCGGTGACGACATCACGACCGGTCTGCCCCGTGTGCAGGAGCTCTTCGAAGCTCGTGTCCCGAAGGGCAAGGCGCCGATCGCCGACGTCGATGGCCGCGTGCGCATCGAGGAGAGCGAGCGGTTCTGGAAGATCACGCTGATCCCGGACGACGGCGGCGAAGAGATCGTCTTCGACAAGCTGTCCAAGCGTCAGCGGCTCGCGAACACCCCGAACGGCCCGCTGGGCGACGGCGACCACGTCAACGTCGGCCAGCAGCTGCTCGAGGGCACGCCGGACCCGCACGAGGTCCTGCGGGTCATGGGGCCGCGCGAGGCGCAGATGCACCTGACGGACGAGGTCCAGAAGGTGTACCGGGCGCAGGGTGTGTCGATCCACGACAAGCACATCGAGGTCATCGTGCGGCAGATGCTGCGCCGCGTGACGATCATCGACTCCGGTGCCACGGACTTCCTCCCGGGCGAGCTGCCCGAGCGGACCAAGTTCGAGGCGACGAACCGGGCCGCGGTCGCCGAGGGCGGCGAGCCGGCTTCGGGCCGTCCGGTGCTGATGGGCATCACGAAGGCGTCGCTGACCACGGACTCGTGGCTGTCGGCGGCGTCGTTCCAGGAGACCACGCGAGTCCTGACCGACGCGGCCATCAACGGCCGCTCGGACAAGCTCGTGGGCCTCAAGGAGAACGTGATCATCGGTAAGCTGATCCCGGCCGGTACGGGCATCAACAAGTACCGCAACATCCAGGTGCAGCCGACCGAGGAGGCGCGGGTCGCCGCTTACGCGATCCCGTCCTACGACGACGGCTACTACACCCCGGACGTGTTCGGTACGGGCACCGGTGCCGCGGTCCCGCTGGACGACTACGACTTCGGCCGCGACTTCCGCTGAAGCTGAGTCACCCGAAAGGCCCTCGCCGGTTTCCGGCGGGGGCCTTTCGGCGTTTCCGAAGTGATATCCGAAATGGCCGGTCACGGGACTAGGTTGGTCAGGTTCACGCGGTTCGGGGGCTTTGCGCGTATCCAACGGGTAATCAGGGGTGTCACTTCGTGAACAGATCCATCGTGCGAAGAGCGGCGGTCTACGCCGCCACGCTCGCCACCGCGTCGGCGCTGACCGGCGTGTTCGCGGTACCGGCCGGGGCGCAGGAGGAGCCGGCCTCGACCGCGCCGTCCACTTCGGAAGCAGCGCCGAGCAGTTCGGCGCAGCCGACGTCCAGCGCGCCGGAAAGCGAGCCGGCCGCTCGGCCGCAGGAAGAGCCCGCGCAGACAGCGCAGGTCGAGGTGGCTGTCGACTTCGACAAGGACTCCTACGCGACCGACGAAGAGGTGCACTTCACCTTCCGGCTGACGAACACCGGCGAGGTACGCGCGGTCGGTCTCCGGGTGTTCAACGCCTTCGGCGCGCCGACCGACCTGCAGGTCCCGTACGACAGCTGGGGTCCGCTCAAGGGCCAGCCCGGTATCGCCCTCGACCCGGGAAAGACCTTCGAGCTGGCGCTCACCGGGAAGATCCACGACGTCGAACAGACCTCGGCGACCGTGGCGGGAGCCGTGTTCGACGAGACCGGCGCCAATGTCGCTCCGTCGTTCGGCTTCAGCGTTCCGGTGACCAAAGCAGTTGTTCACCCGCAGGGCCTGGTGTTCGGCGACAAGAACGGCAACGGCGTGTTCGACGCGGGCGAGCAGCTGGCCGGCGCGGAGTTCAACCTGAGTTACGCCTACGGCAGCGGCGCGAACACGTACAAGGTGGTCAGCGACGCCGACGGCAAGTTCTCGGTCGCGCTCCCGGCCGCGGACTACAACCTCGGCGGCCTGCCGGTCCAGGGCTGGCTGATCCCGTACCAGACCGTCCACATCGGACCCGCCACGAAGGATCTGCTCGTCCGCGGGGCACCGCCGCTGAACGGCGCGCTCAAGGCGTCGATGGCCTTCACACACGACACCTACGAGGTGGGCGACGTCGCGCACCTCACCGTGACGCTCGCCAACTCCGGCTCGCTCCCGCTCACCGGCATCGTCGCCGCCTGCGCCCGGTTCGGGGCGAACTACGAGCTGACCGGCCGCGGCAGCGGCTGGGGCGATCTCCACTGGTCTCGCGGGGTGACGATCGCCCCCGGGCAGACCCGGACGTTCGACGTGTCCGAGACGGTGCCGGCGGGCGCGTTCGACCGCGGTCTCGTGACGGCGTCCTGCGACTTCGGCTACCGCGAGGTCGACATCGAAAACCACGCGAAGGCCGACGACCGGGCCGCGGTTCCTGGTGCGAAGGCCGCCGTCGTCGGTGACGTCGGGGTGTACGGCGACCGCGGCGAGCTGAAGCAGGTGATCGCCGGGGTCAAGGTCGTGCTCGTGTCCGGCGAGCACTGCCCGGTCGCCGGCGAGCAGACGACCGACGCGAAGGGGCACTTCGAGTTCCACGGTGTGGTCCCCGGACCCGACTACCGGCTGTACTTCCTGCCGCCGGCCGGTTGGAAGGTCAAGTACGAAAACCCGGCACCGATCCAGGTCTTCGGGCCGGAGGACCACCCGAGCCGGGTGGGCATCGACCTGGAGCAGGGCGACGCCCCGGCGCCGGCCGTGCCGGTCAACCCCGCGGACTGCACCGCCACCACCCCGACCTCGACCACCCCCGCCGCCGGTGGGACCGGGGGTGGCGAAAGCGGCAGTGGCCTCGCCAGCACCGGCGTCGACGCGCTCGGGATCGGCGCGCTCGCACTGATCGCTCTCGCGCTCGGCGGTGGCCTGGTGCTCGGCGCCCGTCGGCGTCGTTCGGCCTGACCGAACGAAACCGGCGGCCCCGGTCCACAGTGGACCGGGGCCGCCGTCGTCAGCGCAAGCCGCGGTGGGACACCGGGAAGTCGAAGTACGTGTCCGGGAACGGCTCGCCGTTCAGCGTGTAGTGCCACCACTCCTCGGGCAGGTTCCGGAATCCCGCCGCCGTCATGGCGTTCCGCAGCACGTCGCGGTTCGTGCGCGCGATGCCCGTGATCGCCGGGTTGTCGGTGTGGGCCAGCGGGTCGAAGCAGTCGTACCCGGTGCCCATGTCGACCATGTTGTCCGGGAACCGGTCCTCCGCGAAGCACGGCTTCAGCGGTTCGCCGGGACGGTACGGCCGCTGGTGGCGGGCCGGGAGCTTCACCAGCGTGAGGTCCATGGTGCTGCCGCGGCTGTGCCCGGACTTCTCGGCGATGTACCCCTCTTCGAACAGCCGGTCCTTCTCGACGTTCGGGTAGAACTCGGCCTTCATCTTCTCGTCGGCGAGGTCCTTCGCCCACCGGACGAAGTGGTCGACCGCGCGCTGCGGGCGGTAGCAGTCGTACACCTTCAGCGTGTAGCCCTGCCGGAGCACCTGGGCCTGCGCCTGCCGCAGCCCCGCGGCGGCTTGGCGGGTCAGGATGCAGGTCGGCTCGAGGTAACCGTCGATCCGCTGCCCGACGAAGTTGTGCCGGGTGGCGTAGCGGATGTCCTGCAGGATCGACGGCGCGACGTCGGACAGCGCGACGAAGCCGGAAGGCGGGGCGGCGGCCTGGGCGGGGACGGCGAAAGCGGCCGAGGCGGTCAGGGCCACGACCAGTGCGCGGAAGATCGGCATCCCACTCGTCTACCAGCTCGGCACCCGGCGATCAGCCGCCAACCGGTCAGGACCAGCCTTCCGACGTCGTCGCGCGAAGAAAATCATCGGACGGCGGCTGCACCGGCCGTCCCTCGAACTGCGTCGACAGCACCACCGACGACCGCAGCTCGCCGTGCTTGCCCAGCCGCTCCAGCAGGCCCTCGAAGTGCTCGAGCGACGCCGCCCGGATCTTCAGCATCGTGCAGTAGTCGCCGGAGAGGCGGTGGATCTCCACGACCTCCGGGTAGTCCTCGGACTTCGACGTCTTCAGCAGGCAGCTGCTCAGCGCGCAGCGCATCTCCACGAACGCCTGCAGCGGCTGGCCCGCGCGCCGCGCGTCGACCCGCGCGCGGTAGCCGGTGATCACCCCGGTCTCCTCCAGCCGCCGCACCCGCTCGGCGACCGCCGGCGCCGACAGGTTGATCCGGCGGCCCAGTTCCTTGAACGACAGCCGCCCGTCGGCCTGCAGCAGGTCCAGCAGCCGCCAGTCGACGTCGTCCAGCGGCTTTTCCGAACGGAAGGTCATGGGCCCCATTTTCCTTCCGAACCGCGGCCGGGGCCACGCATTTGCCGTTCACGGCTCCTTCGAACGGCCCACCGAAGTTCCTAAAGTGGCTGGTCATGGGGACTTTGACGACGACCGGCCGGGCTCGGTCCGTGGGAGCGCTGTTCGCCGGTGTCGCGTTGCTCAACACCGCGACGGTCGGCCTGAGCACGGCGGCGACGCTGATCGTCGCCGCGGGCAGCGGGCCAGGCTGGAGCGGCTTGCCGAGCGTGGCGAACGTGCTCGGCACGGCCGCCGGAGCGCTGGGCGCGGGCCTGCTGCTGCCGGGCCACGGCCGGCGCCGCGTGCTGACCGCCGGGTACGCGGTCGCCGCGGCGGGGGCGCTCGTCGCGTTCGCCGGCGCGCTGATGACGTCGCTCGTGCCGCTGCTGCTCGGCATCCTGCTGGTCGGGCTCGGCAACGGCGGCGCGCAGCTGTCGCGCTACCTGGCCGCGGACCTCTACCCCGAGGACCGCCGCGGCCGCGCGCTTTCGAACGTCGTTTGGGCCGGGACGATCGGCGCGCTCGCCGGGCCGGCGCTGATGGCCCCCGCGGCGGAGGCGGCGGGGAGCTTCGGCTGGCCGGCGTTGTCCGGACCGGTCGCCGTCGCGGTCCTCGCCACGGCCGGCGCGGCGCTGGCGGCGGCGTTCCTGCCGCGGCACGTCCCGGTCCGGCGGGAAGCGCCGGTGAGCGCTCCCGGGCGGGCGACCGGCGTCGCGCGGCCGCTGGTCGCGATGGTCGCCGCGCAGCTCACCATGGTCGCGGTCATGACCATGACGCCGTTGCAGCTGCAGGACCACGGGCACGGCCTCGGCGTCGTCGGCTGGGTGCTGAGCGCGCACCTGTTCGGCATGTTCGCGCTGGCGCCGCTGTCCGGCCGGATCGCCGACCGCTGGGGCCCGCGCGTCACGATCAACGCGGGCCTCGGCGTGCTCGCGCTCGCGTCGGCGACCGCGCTCGCCGCCCCGACCGCGCACGCGTCCGGCTTGCCGGTGGCGTTGTTCCTGCTCGGGTACGGCTGGAACCTGGTGTTCGTCGGCGGCAGCGCGCAGCTGAGCCGCGACCTCGCGCCCGCGACGCGCAGCCGGGTGCAGGGGACCGTCGACGCGGTGGTCTGGTCCGCGTCCGCTTTGGCCGGTTTGGGGTCGGGACAGCTGTTCGCCGGCGGCGGGTACGCGCTCGTCGCGGTCGTCGGCGGCGTGCTGGCGCTGCTTCCGTTGGCCCTGCCGGCATCCCGTGACGGGCGGTAGCCGCGTCGTTGTCGGCAAATCTCTCGTCCCCGGCGCCGCGGCCGGGTGGCGAAGATGGGCCGTGGCTGACTCTGTGCCCTTCACGGACAACTTCGCGGACCTCTCCAACACGCAGGGGTACCAGTTCGAGTTCCGCTGCGAGCGCTGCGGGAACGGCTTCCGCTCCGCGTTCCAGCGCGACAACGTCGAGACCGGGCGAAGCGTGCTTCGCGCCGTCGGCTCGTTCTTCGGCGGGACCCTCCGGGACCTCAGCAACTCCGCCGACCAGTGGCGCTACGACCGCGCGACGAACTCGCCGGCCAAGGACCGGGCGCTGGCCGCCGCCGTCCAGGAGATCACCCCGAGCTTCCGCCAGTGCCGCGGCTGCGGTGACTGGATGTGCCACGACCAGTGCTGGAACGAGGAGATCGGCCAGTGCCTGCGCTGCTCGCCGAGCGTCGCGGAGGAGATCTCGCGCGCCCAGGCGTCGGCCCAGCGCGACCAGATCTGGGACAAGGCCCGCGAGAAGGACTGGACCGCCGACCTCGACCTCGACACCCGGGCGAAGGTCACCTGCCCCGGCTGCGGGCTCAAGGCCGACGGCGGCAAGTTCTGCTCGTCCTGCGGCACGTCCCTGGCACTGAAGGTCCGCTGCGGCGGCTGCGGGAGCGAGGGCAACAAGCCGGGCGCGCTGTTCTGCTCGGATTGCGGCACCAAACTCTGACCGGAGTTCCCGGCACTTCATAACGAATCCATAACTCGCAGCCCCGGCGTTCAGGCGCCGGGGCTGCGCCATTGTGACCAACCGTGACACGACCGGTTGGTCTAGACGTCCCGCTCACCCATTCGGCCTAGAGGTGCTCGTCAACTCGGTCCACCTCGTGGGAGATTCACCCGATTGGGTCGAGTCTCATTCTTTGATCACGGCTGGACGCTTCGTCCGCTTGGCGCGAATATCCCGTCCAGGTCGGCTGACGTCAGCTTTCCGTTGTGTCCCAACGGTTTCCGTCCGTGAACAAAGAACTGGGAGAACCATGCGATCAACCCCGTTGCGCCCGGGCCGGTGGCGAAAGGTGGTGACCGGCGCCGCGGCTCTCGCCCTCGCGGCAGGCGCCGTCACGTACACCGGTTCGTCGACCGGCGCCTACGCCGACGTCCAGACCGTCACCGACGCGAAGACGGCGGCCGACGGCAAGCAGTACTGGGTGCAGAACCACCTGGTGACGAAGGACCTCGCGCGGTCGGAGAGCGGCACGCCCAAGAAGTGGCTGCTCGTCTGGGCCGGTGACGAGAACATCGCCGACACGCTCGTCAAGGACGTCAAGAACCTGCCGGGCACGCTCGGCGGCGGGCTCAACAAGATCAAGAACGCCTTGCCGGGTCCGGACTTCCTCGCCGTGATCGACGCAACGCAGGGTTCGCCGACCTACGGCAAGGTCGTCAACACCGCGACCGTCGGGCCGCTGGTCGAGAACGAGCCGCACCACATGCAGTACGTCTGGCACAAGGGCGACACCATCTACGCCGGGGCGCTGTTCGCCGCCGCGACGTACGCCTTCGACGTCAGCGCGCTGCCGCAGCTGAAGCTCAAGGGCGTCAGCCTGCCGACCAACACGCTCGGCGGGAGCGTCCCCGACGCCTACTGGGTGCTCAAGGACGGCACCGCGTACGGGACGTACATGGGCGGCCCGGTCGTCCCGGGCCCGCACGCCTACGCCGACGGCTCCACGCAGATCGGCAACGGCTTCGCGGGCAGCCCCGGCGAGGTCGTCCACTTCGGACAGAACGCCGAGGTGCTTTCCGAGTCACCGGCGGCGACCCCGCAGGGCGACAACCAGAAACTCTGCGACAACCTGCCGCAGCTGGGCAAGCCGACCTGCGCCAACCCGCACGGGATCCAGGCCCGCGAGGACCTGAACACGCTGGTCACGTCCGACTACGCCGAGCCGCGCAACATCATCCTCGACCCGGTGAAGCAGCCGTCGCCGTACCTGCGCCGGCCGACCGTGCGGACCTGGGACATCTCCGACCGCAACCACCCGAAGCTGAAGTCGGTGTCGTACCTGCAGGACGGCCCGCGCGCCGATCCGGCCGACCCGCTGCACGCCGAGAGCCGCGCGGTCATGGAGACCACGGTGACCAACCTGCCGGGCCACAAGGGCGCGTTCGCCCAGACCATGCAGGGCGGCGCGGTGTTCTACACGCCGGACATCACCGCGGCCGAGCCGCACTGGATCGAGGTGTTCGACGACGGCGCCGCGAACAAGTCGATCTACGCCAACAACGACTCGAACGGCGCCAGCTCCAACGGTGGCTGGATCCAGACGAGCCCGGACGACAAGTACCTCTACCGCGCGATCGTCGGGCGGCAGAAGGGCACCCTCTCGGCCGACGACCCCGGCACGACCGGCGGCGTCTACGTCCTCGACATCCAGAAGCTGGTCAACGCCGGCGACCGGATCGAGGACATCCAGGGCCGGGTCGACACCAAGGCGAAGGCGCAGCAGGGCGGGGGCGGCGACCTGCCGACCGTCGTCGGCGCGGCCCCGATCAACCCCGGCACGCCGGGCGCGGGCCCGCACTGGGGCGCCTACGACAACTGGGCGCTCGGCAGCGACGGCTTCTACCACGAAACCACGTCGCCGCAGCACCTCGCGGTGTCGAACTACTTCGTCGCCCGGTCCGGTTTGGACGGTGACCACAAGGTCAACCTGCTGAACCTGGGCCCGGACGGGAAGGTGTCGGTCGACTCGAACTTCCGGGACGAGTTCACCGGCCAGGTCGGCATCAACTTCAACCGCAAGTCGTGGCCGCACGGGGACTTCGGCAACGCCAAGCCGCACTCCGAGCTGTTCGTGGTCGCCGACGCGAACATCAAGTAGCCGACGCGGGCGGGGTCGTTCGCGGCCCCGCCCGCCTCTCCCCGGAAGGTCACGATGGAACACGACCACTCCGCGCCCACCGGTTCGTCCACTGTGGACGTCCTGGCGCTGGTGCTCCGGCTGGCCCTGCTGCTGTCCACGGCGTTCCTCGCCGGTGGCGGCCTCCTGCGCGCGCCGGGGCAGCGGCCGCGGCGCACGCTGTACGTCCTCGGCGGGGTCTCGGCGCTGCTCGCCGTGGTGTCGGCCTTCGCCGCCGACGTCAACGTGGTCGCGCTGGCGATCCACGTCGTGCTCGCGGTGGCGGTGCCGGTCCTCCCGCGGGCCACCCGCTGGACGTCGGCCGCGCTGCTGGTGCTCGTCGTGCTGGAGACGTCGCTCGGCGGCACCGGCGTCGAGTTCGCGATCGACACGGTGTTCGTCGCCGCCGCGGCCGTGTGGTTCGGCTTCGCGCTGCTCGGCCCGGCCACGACGGCGGCCGTCCGGCCCGGGCCCCTCGCGCTCACGCTCGGCGGCCTGCTGGTGCTGGCCGGCGCGGTGCGGTTCGGGTTGTCCGGCCTCGGCTTCGACCGGCGGCTCTACAGCACGCTCTTCGGGCTCGCCGTGGTCGCCGTGGTGGTGCTGCCGGTCGTGGTGAGCGTGCTCGCCGGGGTCTTCAAGGCCCGCGCGTACCGGTTCGGCGTGCTCGGCGTCGCGCTCGGGTTCGTCGCGTGGAGCGCGCTCGGCGCGATCCCGGTGCCGCCGCCGCTGCCGGTGCCCGGCGTGCCGCTGCTCGCCGACGAGGCCGGGTTCCCGGTGCTGGTCAGCCCGCAACGGCCGGGCCGCAACGTCGTCCACTTCCCGGCGAGCGCGGGCAACGACTTGTCCGTGGGAGCCGCCGGGCTGGTCACGAAGGCCGTCGCGCGGCCGGGCGCCGAGGGCACCTGGGCCGACGTCGAGCTGCCACCCGGCCGCAGCGACCTGGAAATCCACCGCGGTGACACGACGAGCGTCGTCGAGGTGGACGCGGGGACCGCGGCCGGTCCGGCGATCACCGACGCCGACGCGCCGGAGTGCGCTTCGGCCGCGCTCGGCGGCCTGGTCGCCGGCCGCGCCGACGTGCTGAGCGCGTGCCCGTCCGACGCGCTGACGCCGGAAGACGGGGGAGCGCTGGTCAAGCTCGTCGAGTTCCTCGCCGGGCGCAAGCCGTCCGCGCTGACGCTGGTCGAGGACGACTCCCCGCGCGGGCTCGCGGCCGCGAAGCTGGTGCGGGAAACCGCGGCGCGCACGGGCCTCGCCGTGCGGCCGGACGCCGGGCCCGACACCGCGCTCGTCGTCGTCTCCGGCTGGAGCGCCGGATACACCGCGATGACTCGCGCCGCCGAGCTGCAACGCCTCGAACCCATCCACCAGTACGGGCTGTACCTGGCGCCGTGGCTGCTGAACGGGCCGATCGTCAACGCCGTCGCGAGCGCGTCGCTGCCGTTGCGGTTCGACCCGCGCGAGGCGACGGCGGTCGGGTACGCCGTGGCGGTCGGCAACCGCTTCGGCGGCGAAAGCCCGACGCTGGGCGGCTTCCGGAACTGGCTCGGTGCGGCCGGGTCCGCGGGCGACGTCCAGATCTTCGCCGCCGCCCAGGTCAACGCCATGCCGATGTATCCCACCGAACCCCACGCCACCGGGATGGTGATGGACCGCGACTACGCGGGCCAGTGGGTCCCCGACGGAACCATCGTGCCGATCACGTCGGTTCTCCGCTGAAAAACCGTTACCACGAAAGGAAAAGCATGAAGCGTCTCGCTGCCCGCGTGCTGCTGCCGCTCGTCGCGGCGACGGCGTTCACCGGCCTCGCCGCCGGTGTCGCCTCGGCCGACCCGACCGACGGTTCCGTCTGGCTCGTGCCCGGCGTCGACCTCGGCAGTGTGCTCGGGCCGGTCGGTCAGCCGGTCGACCTGCTCGCCCCCGTCTTCGACCTGATCACCGCTGTTTCCTGAAAGGCAGGCACCCCATGAAGAAGACCCTCGCTGTCGCGCTCCTCACCGGTGCGGCCCTGTTCGGCGCGGCGGCGCCGGCACTGGCCGCCGACGCCCCCGGGGTCGTCGTGGTCGACGAGCCGGACACCAGCGGCCTGAACAACATCTGGACGTTCGCGCCGCTGGGCGTCCCGGTGCTCGGCCTGATCCAGTCGATCAACGGCGTGCCGGGCAAGATCCTGCCCTCCTTCTGACCCGACGGCGGCCCCTCGCGCCCGAGGGGCCGCCGCTTTCCCTGGGGAGTCCTCATGAACCGGCAGCTGGTGGGCAGGCTCGGCATCGCCGTGATCGCGATCGCGGCCGTGACCGCGGGCATCTTCATCCTCGGCGACGACGGTTCGCCGCCCTCGCCGCCGGCGGTCGCCGTGGTGGGGGAGCCGTCCCTGTCGTCGGTGCCGCCGCGCACGATCATGGCGACGGTGACGTCCACCTCGACCCCGCCCGCGCCGTCCGGCTACCAGGTGGTCTACGAGCTGGCCGGCACCGGCACGGCGACCGTCGTCTACGACGCGAACGGCCTCGGCCTGGTCCACCAGGAGCTCGAGGTCCCGCTGCCGTGGCGCAAGGAGCTCTCGTGGGCGGCACCGGGGTCGATCCAGCTGCTCGGGCAGGGGAGCGGCGCGGTCGAATGCCGCGGTCGGCGGCCGGGTGGTCAAGACGCAGAAGTCGGCACCCGGCGAGGTCGCCGCCTGCGTCAGCTGAGTGCCTTCGCGAACCAGTGCTCGGCGAACTGCTCGTCGTTGAACGGCTCGACCTCGGCGTAGCCGACCTTCGCGTAGAGCGCGCGGGCCTCGACGAGGTCGTGGCGGGTGTCGAGCCGCATGAGCCGCGAACCGAGCTGCCGGGCGGCGTCCTCGGCGGCCGCCACCAGCGCGGGCGCGCCGCCGGTGCCCCGGTGGGCCGGCTTGACGAAGACCTTGGTCAGCTCGCTGATCCCCGGCGCGACGACCCGGGTGCCGGCGCAGCCGCCGACCTCCCCGCCGAGGTACCCGACGAGGAACGCCCCGGTGGGCGGCACCAGGTCGGTGCCCGGCTCTTCGGCCACGTAGTGCGCGAGCTCCGCCTCGGTGATCGGGCGGCCGAAGTAGCGCGAAGCGACTTCGGCCATGTAGTCGCGCATGATCGCGACGGCGTCCGGGTGGGCGACGTCGATCCGGGTGATCTTCCAGTCCACGTCCTCATCCTGCGGTCGCTGTCCAGCGAATTCCCCGTGGCCCGGGCACGATGGGGGGATGACGCCTCTCACGAAGCGCCTGGCGGTGGTGGCCGTCCTGCTCATCACGGCGGGCGCGATCCTGCTGTCGGTGGGCGCGATCGGCTTCCGGGCGACGTCCGATCAGCCCGACGCCAACATCGGCGCCGGCTTCGCCCTGCTGGCGGGCCCGTACGTCGTGGGCCTGGGCCTGGTGTTCGCGTTGTCGGCGGGGCTGACCCACCTCACTACGCGCCGCCGCTGACGCTCCACAGCGCCGCGGGCAGGCTGTCCGCCAGGTCGTCCAGGTAACCGGCCTCGGCCACGATGTTCTCCCGGGTCGCGCAGCCCGGCCCCCACGTCCGCGCCGAGCCGTGTTCGACGACGACGTCCCGCTGGGCGAACCGCGGGTGGGCGGCCAGCCACCGGGCCAGCTCGGCCTCGAGCCGCGCGTCCGTCGGCATCGACACCTTGCCCGCGGTGATCCGCAGCTCCGGGCACGGCGGCACCCGCACCTGCGTGACGTGGACGTCGCGGAAGTACGTGTGGTCGTCGAAGTGCCGGTACGGCTCCTGCGCGTCGATCGCGATGGCCGGCCGGTCGCCCTGGCGGAACTCGACCCAGGTCGTGGCGCTGCCGGCCAGCGGGCGGCCGCTCGGGTGGCGCACCCCGAACGTCGGCACCGCCCGCGCGTCGGTGGGCACCCCGCTGTCGAAGACCCCGCCGCGCTCGGCCGCGAACGCCTTGAACCAGTGCTCCTTGCGGCTTTCGACGAACTTCGTGTGCGAGCGCCACCAGATCGCTCCCGCGGCCACGAAGATCGCGGCGACGAGCACGAGCACCACAGCCAAGAGCATCAGAAGTCCAGGTCCTCGCGGGTCTCTTCGTCGGATTGGTTCCGGCCGGTCTCGCCGTAGTCGCTCGCCTTCTTGGCGTTCTTGACGTGGCTGTTGAGCTTGCCGAGGTGATCGTTGAGCGTCTTCGCCGGGTTGTCGCCGGGCTTGGCCGGGTTGAACCCGAAGACGCCCTTCGCGGCCGCCTCGCCGCCCTTCTTCGCGATCTCCGACAGGGCGTTCTTCCCGGCCCGCTTGCCGATCATGCCTTCGGCGCCCTTGAGCTTGTCGACCAGGCCCATGCCCGCGTCGCGCTCCGCGATCTCGCCCAGCTTCTTCGCGGTCTTGCCCTCGGCGAACACCTTGCCCAGCTTCGTCGCGGCCAGCTTGGCCTTCATCTTCTGCAGCCAGTCGAGGATCTTCTGCAGCAGCTCGCGGACCTTCGAGACCTTCTTCGTCGTCTTCGCCGCGGTCGTGCCGAGCTTGACCTCCGACGCCGTCCCCGCGGTCGCGACCGACGCGCCGCAGCTCGGCACGGCGGCGGCCAGCGCCGGGATCCAGATCATGATCAGCCAGGTGACCAGCTCGGTGAGGATCGCCTTGATCAGGTCCTCGATGAAGCTCATCAGCATGCTGCTCAGCTGCAGCATCTGCGCCATGTCGCCGGACTTCGCGGAGACGCCGCCGATGCCGTGCGCGAACTCGCCCAGCGACCTGCGCGCCGCGTCGCCGGCGTCGCCCTTCCAGTCCGCCAGCGACGTGTCGGCGACCTCGGCGAAGTTCTTCGCCAGCTGGTCCAGCCCGGTCGCGATGGCGTTGAAGTTGTCGGCCGCGATCCCGAGCGCCGGCCCGTCGCCGCTGACGAAGTGGATCGCGTCCTGGATCGGCTGGACGGCGCTGATCAGGAAGTTCAGCCCCTGCCCGACGAGCCAGCCGAGCGGGTCGGTGGCGATGTCGGTGATCGTGCTCGCGCTCGACTGGATGAAGGACGTCGTGTCGGTCGCGATCGTGCCGAGCCCGAGCGCGATGTCGACACCGTCCGGGTGCGGCGCCGTGGCGGCCTTGGCCACCGAGAAGACGTCCTTGCCCACCGTGACGGCGCTGCCGGCGATGGGGATGGCCTTGACCGCGTTGCCGACGTTGACGCCCAGCACGGTGTCCGGGTCGTCGCTCTTGACGTTCACGCCGCTCGCGACGTCTTGGTACTCCGCCATCGTGGTGGCCCCCTCAGGGCTTCTTCGGGCCGTCGAGCAGGACCTCGACCTGCCCGAAGAAGGCCTTGTGGTCGTCTTCGGTGCCCTGGTAGACGTTCGCCGCGTCGGTGAACTTGCCCTGCGCCGACGTCAGGCCGTCGGCCATCGACGCCAGCAGGTCGCGCAGCTCGTGCAGCGTCTCGTCGTACCCGTGCTTGGTGAACAGGCCCACCACGCCCCACGACTTGTCGCCGACGTCGGCCTGCCCGACCTTCTCGGTGAACTTCGCGCCCTGGTCCTTGTACTTGCCGAGCACGCCGACGTACTTCCGCAGCGCTTCGACCTCGACCTGGTAGCCGCCGGTCCCGTCGGGCATCAGTCCTCCTCGTCGAACAGGTTCTTCAGGAAGGTGTCGCCCGCGGACCCACCGGTCGACGGTGGTGCCGGGGGCGGCGCCGCGTCGTCGGACGGCCGCAGCACCCGCTCCTCGGAGAAGTCGTCCGGAGCGGCCGGCCGCTCCCGGGCGGGCGTCTCTTCCGCCAGCTTCGACCGCATTTCTTCGACGGTGGTTCCGAACGCCTCGGCCTGGGTCTCCAGGACCTGGTCGACCAGGCCGTGGTCGTCGCCGAGGTGCTCCTGGACGAGCACGGCCTGCCGCCGGGCCGCTTCGCCGACCGCCTCCCGCAGCGTCGCCATCAGCGCCGCGGACAGCGCCTGCGGCCCCTTCGCCAGCGCGGCGTCGGTGAACTTGACGTCGAGCACCGCCCCGCCCGGCCCGGTGACCACGGTCACCCCGCCGTCCGGCGACGACGCCCCCGCCCGCAGCTCGGAGAGCTGCTGCCGCATCGCCCCG
Organism: Amycolatopsis eburnea; assembly: GCF_003937945.1. Lineage (GTDB taxonomy): Bacteria > Actinomycetota > Actinomycetes > Mycobacteriales > Pseudonocardiaceae > Amycolatopsis > Amycolatopsis eburnea. The sequence goes on along the minus strand of NZ_RSEC01000039.1, from coordinate 523 downwards.
AGACCGGCGAACCGCTCGTCGACGTTCCGGATGCCCGACTGGAACCGCTCGAACTCGGTCACCAGCTGCTCGAACTCGGCCGCCATGCCCTTCGTCCCCTCCCGATCGCGTGTGTGCCCATCGTGGCGGTGTGACGCACGGAACGGCCGATCCGATCCCACTGCGTCACCCGGTCGGGTAATGGGTAGGTTTCCGGCCGCAAGGGGAAGCAGGGATGAACGCTAGGAGTGTGTGATGACCAGCACCGAAGGGGCCGGCCGGCCCGACGAGGAGCCGAAGTCGACCGGGAGCCACGCGGCGCCCGAGGGGGCCGGCGTGCACCCGCTGATCGACCTGTCGCGCGACCCGAACCCGGGCAAGCCCGACCACGCGAAGCCCGAAGAGGACTGAGACCTCCGGACCGTCGCCGACCGGCGGTCCGCGATGTCGTGAAAGGGTCGTTCACCTCGCCAGACGACATGAACGACAGAGAGGATGGGGGTGAGCACCTCCCGCCAGGGTCTGACCCTATGAACGACTGACC
>NZ_RSEC01000038.1 GCF_003937945.1 Amycolatopsis eburnea | reverse complement strand
TGTGATGTCCGGGGACGTTGTCCCGAGTTGAGGTGACCGGTGACGGCCTGTCGTGCAGACAGGTGAAGGCCTCCGGATGTGAAGTGGAGCTGTCTAGGAACCACATCACGCCGCCGGAGGCCTTCATGTCCCACCCTAACGCCACCCTCACCCCACGCACCCGGCTGCGGCTGGCCCGCCTGATCGTCGAGCAAGGCTGGACCCACACCGAAGCGGCGAAGATGTTCATGGTCGCCGCAAAGACCGCTGCGAAGTGGGCCAAGCGCTACCGCGCCGAGGGTGAGGCCGGGATGGCTGATCGCAGCAGCCGGCCCCGCCGCAGCCCGGCCCGCACACCCGGGCCGGTGGTGCGGGCGATTGTGCGGCTGCGGTGGCGGCACCGGCTGGGCCCGGTCCAGATCGGCGGCCGGCTCGGCCTGCCGGCCTCCACCGTGCACGCGGTGCTGGTGCGGTGCCGGATCAACCGCCTGTCCCGCATCGACCGGGTCACCGGCGAACCCCTGCGCCGCTACGAACACGACCATCCCGGTTCGCTGATCCATGTCGATGTCACCAAGTTCGGCAACATCCCCGACGGCGGCGGACACCGCTATGTCGGCCGGCAGCAAGGCGAGCGCAACAAACGAGCCACCCCGGGGCTGCCCCGCGGCGCGGACTACAAGCCCCGCACCGGCACCGCCTTCGTGCACACCGTCATCGACGACCACTCCCGCGTCGCCTACGCCGAAATCCACACCGACGAAACCGCGGTGACTGCCACCGCGGTCCTGCGCCGGGCCGTGGCCTGGTTCGCCGACCTCGGCGTCACCGTCGAACGCGTCCTGTCCGACAACGGCTCGGCCTACCGCTCGCACGCCTGGCGCGACACCTGTACCAACCTCGGGGTCACCCCGAAACGGACCCGGCCCTACCGGCCACAGACCAACGGCAAGATCGAACGGTTCCACCGGACTCTGGCCGACGGGTGGGCCTACGCCTGCTTCTATCCGACGGAGACACTGCGGCGGGCGGCGCTACCGGGCTGGCTGCACTTCTACAATCACCATCGACCCCACAGTGCAACCGGCGGCAAACCGCCGGTCACCCGACTGACCAACCTGCCTGGACATCACA
>NZ_RSEC01000003.1 GCF_003937945.1 Amycolatopsis eburnea | reverse complement strand
GTTTGTTTCTGGTGTGGTGTTTGAGAACTGTAGAGTGGATGCGAGCATCTTTGTGGTCAAGTTGTTAAGGGCACATGGTGGATGTCTTGGCTTCAGGAGCCGATGAAGGACGTAGGAGGCTGCGATAAGCCTCGGGGAGCTGTCAACCGAGCTGTGATCCGAGGATTTCCGAATGGGGAAACCCAGCACCAGTGATGTGGTGTTACCCGCACCTGAATATATAGGGTGTGTGGAGGGAACGCGGGGAAGTGAAACATCTCAGTACCCGTAGGAAGAGAAAACAACCGTGATTCCGTGAGTAGTGGCGAGCGAAAGCGGAAGAGGCTAAACCGTGCATATGTCAAGCTGTCAGGCGTTGTGTGTGCGGTGTTGTGGGACCCA
>NZ_RSEC01000037.1 GCF_003937945.1 Amycolatopsis eburnea | reverse complement strand
TGGGGTACGGGCCGTGCATGCACTCACTAGAGGCTTTTCTCGGCAGCATAGGATCACTCTACTTCGCCTCAAACGGCTACGCATCACGTCTCAGGATATGTAGCCGGCGGATTTGCCTACCAGCTTCCCTACACGCTTACACCAGGACAACCATCGCCTGGCGGAGCTACCTTCCTGCGTCACCCCATCGCTTGACTACTACGAAATCAGGTCCCACGCTC
>NZ_RSEC01000036.1 GCF_003937945.1 Amycolatopsis eburnea | reverse complement strand
GCTGCACTTCTACAATCACCATCGACCCCACAGTGCAACCGGCGGCAAACCGCCGGTCACCCGACTGACCAACCTGCCTGGACATCACACCTAGCCCCGCTCGCAGTGCCGTTCGATTTCGGCCAGCAACGGCGGGGGCGTGCTGGCGACGGGCGCGTCCGGGTGCGCCAGCCACTCCCCGTCCGGGTCGGCCCAGAACACCGACCAGATCCCGAATTCGTCGACGCGCAGCTGCGCGATCTCCCGCTCGGCCCCGTCCCGCAGCTCGAAGATGGTGACGGCCCGCCCCCGCGTGCGGCACTCGACCCGCAGCCGGTCACGCAGGTGTTCGGGCACGCGCCGGGCACACCAGCGCTCGATCTGCCGCAGCGCGAATTCCGGGATGCCCGCCATGCTGACCAGTGAACCGGACCGCCTCACCGCCCGCGCAGGTGGGCGACCACGGCGTCATAGGTCTCCTCGGGCGCCCGCCCGCCGGTTTCGACGACGACGCACCCGGGCCGCTGCGGCAGGTAGGCGGTGAGCTGGTCGTGGATCCGCTCGACCATGGCGGTGCCACCCCGCTCGTTCACGACGTCGTCGACCCCCTTGGTCGCGGCGTCCCCCTGCGCGGCCCGCGCGGCGAACCGCGCCGTGGCGACCGGCTTCCCGGCGGTGAGCAGGATTTCCCGGTACTCGGCCCCGCATTCCACGGCGACGCGCTCGAAGGCCTCGACGTCGACAACACGGGTGGCGAGCTGCGGCATCACGACGTCGTGCCCGGTCTTCAGGTGCGTCTCCGCCATGGCCCGGGTCAGCAGCTGGGCGGCCCGGAAGGTCTCGAAGAAGGTCTCCCGCCACCCCCCGATGAGGCAGACGACCCGATCGGTGTCGAGGTTCAGCACCCCGGGATGCCGCTCGGCGTAGACCTGCGCGATCGTGGACTTCCCGATCCCGGACGGCCCGTTCAGGTGGATCAGCTTCGGCACCACCCCGACGTTAGCGCGGCGCGGGCTCGGCGAGCCACCAGCCGCCGAGCAGGGCACCGACTCCCAGGACGGCGACGAAGATCCCGGCCGCCAGCGGTGTCCCCGCGAACATGCCGACGACGATGAAGAACATCAGCAGCAGCCCGACGCCCATCAGGATCCGCCCGCCGACGAGCTTCGGCGTCCGGGTCGCGGCCGCGACCGGTCGCGCGGGCGCGGGCGGTGGTGGCGGCGGCTCGAAGCCGAGCGCGACCGGTGCCGACTGGACGTCGAGCACGACCGCGCCCAGCTCGCCGGCTCTGGTCAGGCGCGGTTCGTTCGCGGGCACGGTCGGGTCGGCGACGAGGTGCGTCACGCTCGCGGTCAGCTTCTTGGCCAGCTGCACGCCTTCCGCCAGCACCCGGGCGCGCAGCCGGTCGGCCGCCGCGGTGGTGCCGAGGACGAGCACGCGGGCCGGTTTGCCACCGGCCGTCGGCTGGAGGTCGCCGGCGGCCGCGACGCCGAGCGCGGTCGCCACCTGCCGCAGTTCACGGGCCTCCGCGGCGGTCACCACGCCGTCCCGTTCCGCGACTTCGCGCAGCGCCACCACGAACCGCTCGTGCGTCGAGCGCACGCGGTCGGCCGGCCACCCGGCTTCGGCCGCCAGCTCGGCCAGCGCCGACACCTCGTCCGGCGCCAGGTGCCGGTCGGCGACGACGCCGGCGAGCAGGTCCAGGTAGGCGTCGCCGCCCGCGCCGATCGCCACCCGCTCGACGGCCTCGGCCATCCACCCCGGTTCGGCGACCGGGACGTCGGCGCGCGGGCGCAGCGGGCCGATGGCGAACCGCGGCAGCGCCGGCAGGACGGGCGGCGCGGCGAACGTGAAGCCGTGGCGGCCGAAGAGGCTGACGGCGAGCTGCGCGACGGTGCGCGCGCCGGACAACGCCGTTCGCCCCGGCCGGGCCGCGATCCCGAAGGCGGGTGCGACGGTGGCCAGCCGGTGGTTGGGCAGCCGGACGGCGGTCTGCGCGGCGGCCAGCGTGTCCACGCCGGGCAGCACCGGCACCCGGGCGCCGAGCCGGGCGGCCTCGTGGCCCAGGAACGAAGCGGCGAACGGCAGGTCGTGCGCCACGACGACGCTGCCGCGGCACAGGTTCAGCAGCGATCCCAGCGCCGCGCCGAACGTCGGCGCGCCGTCGAGGTCGGCGCGCGTGATGCCGTGCAGGAGGACCGGGCCGGGCGGCACGCCGGGTCCGGGGTCGACCAGTGTCGACAGCTCGCCGACGACGGCGCCGTCGGCGCGGACCCGGACCGCGGCCAGCTCGACGACGTGCCCCGGCCGCAGCCCGGTCGTGCGGATGTCCAGCGCGGTGAAGTCGGTGCCCTGCGCGGGATGTCCGCCGGCGCCGAGCAGCGGGAGGGATTCGATCACGCCCCGCTGGTCGTTTTCCCGGCCGGCGTTGTCACAGCTTTTCGGTGTGGGCGCGCGGTTCGTGACGAGATCGTGACGGCAACATTCCGCCCGATAACGACTGGTGGTCGATCACGGGCCCGGGCGTAACAACGGCGGGAGGTTTCCCGAGTACACCGTCGGCACCCCGCGTCGAAGAACAGGGAATCCCCGATGAAGCGCTTTCCGAACTGGCTGAAGATCGTCTTGGCCGCCTTCGGCGTCCTGTTCGTGCTCGGCGCGATCTTCGGCGAGGCACCGGAGCCGGAGCCGGTCGTGGCGGCCGCTCCGGCGTCGTCCACACCCCCGCCGGCCAGCACGGCTTCGACGACGGCACCGGCCGCGGTCACCTACACCGTCAGCGCGGTGACCGACGGGACCACCGTCGTCGTCAACGGCAGCGACGGCACCACGAAAACGGTGCGCGTGCTCGGCGTCGTCGCCCCGCTCGCCGGCACCGGCTGCTACGCGACGGAATCGCTGAACTGGGCGGTCACGACGCTTTCCGGCAAAGCCGTGACGCTCGGCGCGGAAACCGCGCGGGGCATCGCGGTGACCCTCGCCGACGGCCGGGATTACGCCGCTCTCGCGATCCAGCTGGGATACCTGAAGTACGCCGCGGACGCGACGCTGCCCGCGCTCGCCGCTGCCGAATCCGCAGCGAAGCAGGCGACCACCGGCCTGTGGGGCCCGCCGTGCAACGGCACCATCGACGCCCCGGCGCCCACGACGGCGGTCCAGCCGGTGGCCCCGCCCCCGCCCGCGACGACCAAGGCGGCCCCGAAGCCGCCGCCCGTCGTGCGGACCACCGAAGAGCCGCCGGCCCCCGAACCGGACCACAGCGCCTACTACGCGAACTGCGCCGCCGCGAAGGCCGCCGGCGCCGCCCCGCTGCACCGCGGCGAACCGGGTTACCGGTCCGCCCTCGATCGCGACGGCGACGGCGTGGCCTGCGAACGGTGATCTAACCTGGTCCGATGACCACCGCCGGGGAACTGCTCGGCAGGCTCGTCGGCCTGGACCGGGACGAGCTGGCCAAGGTGCTGGCCCACCGGCCGGACGTGCTCGCGGAGCCGTGGCCGCGCCGGCTCGACGTCGTCGCCGCGCGGCTCGCGGCGCCCGAATCCGTCGACGAAGCGCTGCTCGGGTTGTCCACACCGCAGGCGCAGGTGCTGCGCGCCGTCCAGTTGTGCGACGCGCTGAGCCAGGCGCCGGTCCCGCTGGGCGACGTCGGCGAGCTGCTCGGGGGCGCCGCCGTCGAGTCCTTTGTGGACGAACTCGCCGAGCGCGCCCTGCTGTGGTGTGAAGCCGGCGAAGTCGTGCTGCCGGAAGTGCTGCAGCGCCACAGCTTCCGTGCCGAAGGGCTCGGCCAGCCCGTGGCCGACCTGCTCGCGGAGCTCACCACCATCCAGCGGGCGCACCTGGCCCGCAACCTGGGGGTGGCGCCCAAGGACCTCGTCCGGCACTTCCGCGACGGCGACCGCGTCCGGGAGCTGTTCGCCACCGCGCCCGAGCCGACGCGGAAGGTGTTGCGGGACATGGCCGACGGCGTTCCCGAGGTCGATGGCATGCCGCCGCTCGGCTGGGCGCTCGACCACGGTTTCCTGTTCGGCACCTACTACGGCGGCACCGCGATGCCGATCGAGGTCGCGCTCGCCCTGCGTGGTCCGGACCACCGGCTGCCGTTCACGCCCGCGGAGCCGGAGTGCGCCGTCGCGCACGTCGGGACCGAGGCGGGCGAGGCCACTTCGTCGGCCGCCGCGCTGCGGTTGCTGGACCGCGTTTCGGCGATCCTCGAGCTCGCCGCCGCCGAGCCGCTCCCGCTGCTCAAGGACGGCACGATCGGGACCCGGCTGGTCAAGAAGGTCGCCAAGGACATCGGGGCGACGCCGGCCGAGGTCGAGCTGGCCATCGACCTCGCGGCGCAGGCGGGGCTGCTGCTCGCCGACGAGCCGCCGGTCCCCCGCCGCGGCCACAAGGCGCCGCCGCCCACGCTCGCGCCGGACCCGGACCTCGCGCGGCCGGCGCCGGCGTTGCTGTACCGCCTGCTGCTGACGACCTGGTGGAACCCGGTACCGCCCGAGCACGGGACGGACGTCGACGCGTTCGTCCGGCGGCTGCTCGTGCGGTTGCTGGCGCGCCTCGAACCCGGGACGGCGGTCACCGGCGACCTGACGTCCCTCGCCGCGTGGCACGCGCCGCTGCTGCCGACCGACGACCTCGCCGCGCACGTCGCCACCGCGGTCGCCGAGGGCGAGCTGCTCGGCGTCTTCGCGCACGGCGCGGTCACCGCCGCCGGGCGCGCGTTGCTGTCGGGCGACCAGCTCGTCGAGGTCACCGACGCGCTCGTCGCCCGCGCGCGGACGACGGCGTTGTTCGGCACCGACCTGACGGCGATCGTGCCCGGCTCGCCCGACGCCCGGCTGGCCGCGCTGCTCGACCGCGCCGCCGACCGCGAAGCCCAGGGCACCGCGACGAGCTGGCGGTTCTCGCCCGCGTCCGTCCGGCGCGCGTTCGACCAGGGCGCGACGGCCGCCGAGCTGCTCGACGACCTCGGTGCGATCGCCGCGGGCGAGCTGCCGCAGCCGCTGGTGTACCTGGTCAACGACGTCGCGCGGCGGCACGGCGAGGCGCAGGTGATCGACGTCGCGAGCGTCGTCGTCGGGGAACCCGCCGTGCTGGCCGAACTCGCCGCGCACCGCAAGCTCGCCAAGCTCGGCCTGCGGTCCGTGGCGCCGACCGTGCTGACGTCCACTGTGGACGCGACCGGCACGCTCGAAGCGTTGCGGGAAGCCGGTTACGCGCCGACCCGCCACGCCGCCGACGGCTCCATCGTGCTGCCCGCGCGCGAGCAACCCGAACCGACGGCCGTCCTCCGCGACGCCGATCCCGGCGACCTCCCGCCCGATCCCGCCGACCACGCCGAGCGGTTGCTGGCGGCCCCGGCGAGCGGTCCGGCGCTGCTGCGCGGCCAGCTCGCCCGCGCGATGAGCGACCGGTACGCGGGCCGGCTCACGCCGAAGCAGCAACAGCTCTGCTGGCAGCTCGAAGCCGGGATCCCGGTGGACGTCGTGTACCGCGCGGACGGCGCCGAGCCCGCGCGGCTGGTGATCGCCTACCCCGAACTGGACGGCGACGTCCTCGACGTCTGGTCGCTCGGCGACCGCGCCTACCGGCGGCTCGAGTTGGCGCGGATCGACCTGGCTCAGACCTCGACCGCGCTCAGCCGGGCGTAGACGACGACGTTGTCGAGGTAGTTGCCGCTCGCCCGGTCGAACGCCCCGCCGCAGGTGATCAGCCGCAGCTCGGGATCGGGCGTGTCGCCGTACACCCGGTCGGTCGGGAACTCGGCCTTCGCGTAGCGGTCGACGCGGTAGACGGTGAAGACCGCGATCCGGCCGTCGGCGCGGCCGACCCTGGCCTGCTCGCCCGGGCGCAGCTCCTTGAGCCGGGAGAACGCGCCGGGCACGTGCTTGTAGTCGACGTGCCCGGCCAGCACCGCCGGGCCGGTCTCGCCGGGCGACGGCGCGCCGGTGAACCAGCCGACGGTCGTGGCGTCGGGTGGGACCTCGAGCGCGCCGTCCGCGGTCAGCCCGAGGTCCTCGATCCGGTCGGCCCGGACCCCGATCGCCGGGATGCTCAACGACGCCGGTTTCGCCGCCGGAAGGACGCCGGCGGTCGCCTGGCTGCTCGAGGTGACCGTGGCGGCCGGGACGGCCGGGCTCGGCGGGCCGACCGGCTCCGCCGCCCGCGGCGACAGGACGAGGACGAGCGCCACGGCCAGTACGACGCCGAGCGCCGCGGCGACCGCCGTGACCGCGGGCCACAGGCGCGGGTGCCTCAACTCGGGCGCCGGCGCAGGTAGAGCACCATGCCGCCGGACACCGCCGCGGCGACGACGGCACCGCTGAGCAGCAGCAGGCCGGGGACCTCGGCGTCGGGTTCGCCGCCGCCGGTGGCCACGCCGCCGACCGGCTTGACCTTGACCTGGGTGCCCGTGCCGGCGGGCTTCTTGGTGGTGGTCTTCGGGGCGGGCTGGGTCCGGGTCGTCGTGGCGGTGGGCCGTTCGGACGTCGGCGCGGGGGCGGTGGTGCTCTGCCGCGGGCGGTGCGGCAGGGATTCGCAGGCGATGCCGTCTTTGTCGTCGTCGAGGTGGTTCGGGTCTCCCGGGGTCGCGTCCAGGACGGCTTGCGCATCTTCCTGGTACTGGAAATCGCCGCAGTCGACGTCGGCCGCGAGCGGGGTCGCGAGCTGCGCGGAGGCGAAGGGCACGGGACCGAGGATGGCGAGTCCGGCGACGGCGACGGACGTCGTCAGGGCACGTCGGAACAAGGACAACGGAAGTCCTTTCAGAGGGGGAATCGGTGCGATTGCGTGGTAAGTATCGCGACCTCGCCGACCTTGTTACGGATCATCGCGGTATTTCCGGAATGGCAGCGATCCACCACTGCGCGGAATTCCCGTGATTCTTTCCCGGGCGCAATTCACGTGTGCCGGTGCCGACCGGCCGTCACCCGGCGGCCGGCAACCCCGTAACCTCGGGGTATGCCGATCCAGGTGCTGCTCGTCGACGACCACGAACTGGTCCGCCGCGGGCTCCGCGACCTCCTCGGCGACGAGCCCGACATCGAGGTCGTCGCCGAGGCGAGCAGCGTCGAAGAGGCAATGGCGGTGGCCATGCACGTCGAACCGGAGGTCGCGGTGGTCGACGTCCGCCTCGGCGACGGCGACGGCATCACGCTCTGCCGCGAACTGCGGTCGAAGCCGAACCCGCCGGCCTGCCTGATGCTCACGGCGTTCGACGACGAAGAGGCGATGGTCGGCGCCATCATGGCCGGTGCCGCGGGGTACCTGCTGAAGCAGGTGCGCGGGCAGGACGTCGTGCACGCGGTGCGCGAGGTCGCGGCCGGGCGCTCGCTGCTGGACCCGCTGAGCACCGCGCGGGTGCTGGACAAGATGCGCCACCCGCCGACGGACGAGCTGGCGACGCTGACCGAGCGCGAACGCGACGTGCTCGAGCTGATCGGCCAGGGCCTGTCGAACCGCGAAATCGCCGAGCGGCTGTTCCTCGCGGAGAAGACGGTCAAGAACTACGTCACGTCGGTGCTCGCGAAGCTCGGCATGCAGCGCCGGACGCAGGCCGCCGCCTGGATCGCGCGGCGCGAGAAGTAACACCTCGCTACCGGCGCGTCCGCAATCCGCCGTTCGCTGGCACCTTTTTCGGTTCTCGTCACGTTCCGCCACGCCGCTCGCCGTCGACGTCGTAAGAGATTCACTCGAACGTGAGTCGAATGTGTGTTCGATAAGGCGGTACGATCAATTCGAGGGCGTGGAAGGGAGGCTGGATGACCCGAGAAGGTTGAGTCCGCAGGAGAACCGGTCAGTCGAGTGGGAGGTCGAACGCGACGAGCGTGCCAAGGCTGGGTGAGGAGTTCAGGAAGAACTTCCCGCCCGCGGCGTCCGCGCGTTCGGCGAGATGACGCAGACCGCGGGTGGCGACGCCCTGAGGAACACCGGAACCGTTGTCCCGGACGCGGAGTTTGACACCGTCGGAGTCCCTCGCCAGCGTCACGCGGGTTTCGCTGGCGCCGGAGTGTCTGACCACATTGGACAGTGCTTCGCGCAGGGCGGCCCGGATGTGGTCGGCGCGTTCCGCGGGGATGTCGGCGAATTCGCCGGACAGCTCCAGGGTCGGCGGGTAGCCGAGCAGCTCGCCGGCGATGCGGACCTCGCCGCGCGCCGACTCGGCGAGGTCGGTGGGCGTGCCGGTGTCGTGGCGAGGCTCCGGGGACCGCAGCGCGCGCACGGTGCCGCGGATCTCCTCGATGGTCTGGTCGAGCTGGTCGATCGCGTCCGAGAGGCGGGCCCCGTCGGCCTGGGCGAACCGCTTGCGCATGTTGCGGCGGACCCGGTCGAGCTGCATGCCGGCGCCGTAGAGCCGCTGGACGATGACGTCGTGGAGCTCACGGGCGATGCGCTCCCGTTCCTCGTACAGCGCGACGCGGTGGCGGGCGTTGGCGCCCTCGGCGAGCGCGAGCACGACCCCGGCCTGCGCGGCGAAGGCGACGAGCATCTCGACGGTGCCGGCGGAGAAGGGCTCGCGGCCCCGCTTCCGGTAGACGGTCAGCGCGCCCAGCACCCGGCCCCCTGAGCCGAACGGCGCCGCCGCGAACGGCCCGTAGCCGTGGAGCTCGGCGGGGACGTAGGGCGCGGTGCGCGGATCGACGGTGAAGTCGTCGCTGGCCACGGGCTCCCCACCGCGCGCGACGTGCCCGGCGGCGGAGTCGGCGGGCAGCGCGAGGCCTCGCAAGGACTCCCCGGCCGACTCAGCGGGACTCACCTTCGACGCCGGTTCACCGGCAGGCGCGCGGACGTCGTCCTCGTCGGCCGGGTGCGCCGTCGCGTAGTGCGCGGCCTCGACGACCACGCGGCCGTCGTCGGCGCTCACCATGGCGAGGCCGAGGTCGGCGTCGGCGAGCTCGGCGGCGCGGGCGACGACCGTGTCGAGCACCGCGCCCGGGTCGTCACCGGACAGGGCGGTGCTCGTGATCTCGGTGGCGGCGGACAGTGCCCGCGCGGCAAGCGTCGGATCCATGAGTTCCGTCATTATCGCGCGGCGCAGTGGAGGTGCGATCACGGCACCGGTACCCGGGTCAGGACCCGGCCGTCGCGGACCTCGAGGACCACGTCCGCGTCGGCGGCCTCGTCGGCTCGGTGGGTCACGTGCAGTACGGTGCGGCCGGCCAGGGCTTCGCGCAGGTGGGCGCGGACGGCCTGGGCTGTCGGTTCGTCGAGGTGCGCGGTCGGTTCGTCCAGCAGGACGAGCCCGGCCGCCGGCGCGCCGAGCAGGGCGCGGGCCAGTGCGACGCGCTGGGCCTGCCCGCCGGACAGCCCGCTGCCGCCGCTGCCGAGCGGGGTGGCCGGGTCGACGTCGTCGAGCGCGGCCTGGTGGAGGGCTTGGCGGAGGTCGGCTTCGGTCGCCGTGGGGCGGGCGAGGCGGAGGTTCTCGGCGACCGTCGTGGCCGCGAGCATCGGCTCCTGCGGGGCCCACGCGACCGCGTCCGGGACCGCGACCACGCCGCCGCGCGGCGCGACGAAGCCCAGCAGGGCGGCGACGAGCGTCGACTTGCCGGCGCCGCTCGGGCCGACCACCGCCGCGTACGTGCCCTGGCGCAGGTGCACGTCGACGTCGTGGAGGACGACCGGGCCGTCCGGCCAGCCGAGGTCCGCTCCACGCAGCTCGACGTCCGCGCCGGGGTGCTCGGGGCGAGGCGCCGGGGGCGGTCCGTCGGCGAGACGGCGGCGGGCGCGCTGCAGCGTGTCCCAGTGCTGCGCCACCGGCGGCAGCAGCGCGAGGACCTCCGCCAGCGCGAGCGGGACCAGGGCCAGCAGGGGCGCCAGGACCGGGTCGAGCTGCCCGGACGTGACCGCCGAGGCGGCGAGGGCCGTGCTGACGACCGCGGCCGTCCCGCAGGCCAGCGTCACCAGCGCTTCCGCCGCGCCCGCGCCGAACGCCTGACGACGCGCTTGCGCGGCCAGGCGGGTGTCGGCGTCCGCCAGGGCACGGCGGTGGTCGCGGGCCGTGCCGTAGGCGAGGAGTTCGGCTGCCGCCTCGAACAGGACCAGCACTCGCGAGGCCACGTCGCGGCGGCCGGTCGCCAGCGCCGACGTCGCCCGGCGTTCGGTGCGCAGCGCGACCCACGGCGCGGCCAGCCCGAGGGCCACCGCGGCCGCGAGGGTCAGGCCCGCCGCGGGCAGGACCCACGTCTGGACGGCGATCGCGCCCGCCGCGACCAGCGCCACCACCAGCGGCGGCGACACCACGCGGGGCAGGAGGTCGCGCACGGTGTCGACGTCGGCGACCAGGCGGCGCTGGCCCTCGCCGGCGCGCGGTCCGCGCGCGGGTCCGAGCCGGACCAGCGCGTTCCAGACCCGCACCCGCAGGCGGCCGGCGATGCGGAACGCGGCGTCGTGGGTGACCAGGCGCTCGACGTACCGCAGCCCGGCGCGGCCCAGCCCGAAGGCGCGGACGCCGACGACCGCGACCGTCAGGGTCAGGATCGGCGGCTGCTGCGAGGCCTTGGCGATGAGCCAGCCCGACGTCGCGGTCAGCGCCACCCCGGCCAGCAGCGCCACCGCGCCCAGCACGGCGCCGCCGAACAGGCGGCCGTCGAGGAGCGCGCGCCAGCGAAGCGGCTCGATGACAGCGTCCTTTGTGGACGCTTCGGGAGCCGGGGCGGGGTCGGGAGCCACGTCGACCGCGGACGTGCGCTCGTGGGCCGCGATGACGGCCGCCGCGCCGTTGTCGACCGCGCGCTGGACCGCGTCGAGGACCAGCCGGGCGGTGGCCTCGTCGAGGTGTGCCGTCGGCTCGTCGAGGAGCAGCAGCCAGGCACCTTCGCGCACCCGGACCAGCGCCCGGGCGACGGCGACCCGCTGCCGCTGGCCCAGCGACAGCTTCGCGACCGGGCGGTCGGCGAGCCCGGTCAGGCCGAGTTCGCCGAGCAGCGCGTCGGAGCCGACTTCCTCACGAACCGTTCCCCCGGCGAACACCGGCGCCTGCGGCACCCACGCGACCTGCTCGCGCCACCGCTCGAGGTCGGCGTCGGCGAGGTTCACCGCGCCGACCGCGATTTCGCCGTCGTGCGCCGGGACGAAGCCGAGCAGGGCGGCGAGCGTCGTCGACTTGCCGCCGCCGCTCGGGGCGCGGAGCCAGACCGTCTCGCCCGGGCGGACCGTGAACGTCTCGCCGTCCGGGGCGAAGCCGTCGCGCCGGGCCACCCGGAGCGAAGACACCCGCAGCTCGCCGCGCGACGGGACGGCGGTGCCGGGCGTGGGAGCCGGCGTGGCCAGCAGGTCGGCGACGCGCCGGACCGCTTCGACGCCGTCCTCGCTGCTGTGGAACGCGGCGCCGACCGCGCGCAGCGGCTGGTAGCACTCCGGCGCGAGGATCAGCACGCCGAGCCCGATGGCCAGCGGCAGGTGGCCGCCGGCCAGCCGGACGCCGATGACGACCGCGACCAGGGCCACCGACAGCGTCGCGGCGAGTTCGAGGACGAACGCCGAGGAGAACGCCACCTTCAACGTCTTGAGCGTCGCGCGGCGGTGGCGTTCGGACAGCTGCCGCACGGTCTCGCCCTGGGCGGCCGCGCGGCGGAACGCGGTCAGCACCGGGAGCACGCGCACGAGTTCGAGCAGGCGCTCGGACATCCGGTGCGTCGCGTCGGTCGCGCCGGCGACGCGGCCGGCCGTGTACTTGCCGACGAGGATCGCGAACATCGGCAGCAGCGGCACGGTCAGCGCGATGATCACGCCGGACGGCCAGTCGGCGAACAGGATCGCCGCGCCCGCGCCGAGCGGGACGACGGCCGCCGTCACGAGGGCGGGCAGGTACTCGCGGAAGTAGGCGTCGAGCGCGTCGAGGCCGCGGGTGGTGAGCGCGGTCAGCTCGCCGTGGCCGCGGCGGGCGATCCACTCCGGGCCCAGGCGCAGCGCGTGGTCGACGGCGTGGGCGCGCAGCTCGCGCTGGGCGGTCGCGGCGGCGCGGGCCGAGACCGTGCGCACCGCCCAGCCGGTCAACGCGCGCGTCACGACGAGCGCGAGCAGCGCGGCCAGCTGGGCGGTGCGTCCCCCGGGCCCTGCTCCGACGATCGCCGCGAGGACGTCGGCGAGCAGGAACGCCTGCGCCACCAGCGCGGCGGCGTTGAGGAACGAGAGGAACCCCACCAGGGCCAGCGCCCGGCGCACGGCGGGCACGAGGGCCGGGAGTGCGCCGAGCGGGCCCTTCCCCGGCCGCGCCGAGTCCACTGTGGACTCCGAGGCGAGAAGGGTCGCGCGTCCGGGAGGCTGTAACAACCGGGGCTCCGCCCCGGGCCGGGGGCTCCGCCACCCGGAACCCCCGAAACGATGCTTGGTCATGGTGCGTGCACCGCCGGGATGTGCTGGGTCCCGATCCGCTTGCGGAACACCCAGTACGTCCAGCCCTGGTAGATCAGCACCGCCGGGGCGCCGAAGACGGCGACCCAGGTCATCACGGTCAGCGTGTACGGGCTCGACGCGGTGCCTTCGATGCTCAGCGAGTTCGCGGCGTCGAGGGTCGAGGGCAGCACGTTCGGGAACAGCGACCCGAACAGCACGACGGCGGCCGCGGCGATCAGCACCCCGAGCGCGGCGAACGCCTGGCCGTCGCGGTCCGCGCGCAGCCTGAACCAGGCCACGACCGCGGCCACGGCGGCGACGCCGAACGCGAGCAGCGTCCACAGCGTGCCTTCGCGCCACTGGACGACCGTCAGGAAGGCGACGATCGGCACCATCGCGACCGGCAGCGCGCGAAGCGCCAGGCGACGGGCACGTTCCCGCAGGTCACCGCTGGTCTTCAGGGCCAGGAACGCCGCGCCGTGCGTGATCGAGAAGGCGGCGATCGCGACCGCGCCGAGCAGGGTGTCCCAGCGGAGGGCGGCGAACGCGGAGCCGACGCGGTTGCCGTCGGCGTCCAGGGGCAGGCCGAGCACGGTCGTCGCGAGGACGAGCCCGACGCCCAGCGGCGGGATCCACGAGCCGATCATGATCACGCGGTCCCAGGTGCGGCGCCAGCGGTCGGAGTCGACCTTGCCGCGGTACTCGAAGGCGACGCCGCGGCCGATGAGGGCGAGCAGCAGGAGCAGGAGCGGCAGGTAGGCGGCCGAGAACAGGCTGGCGTACCAGCCGGGGAAGGCCGCGAACATGGCCCCGCCGGCGACGATGAGCCAGACCTCGTTGCCGTCCCAGACCGGTCCGATGGTGTTGACCATGACCCGGCGTTCGGTGTTGTCGCGGGCGAGGACCGGCAGCAGCATGCCGACGCCGAAGTCGAAGCCCTCGAGGAACAGGTAGCCGAGCCAGAAGAAGGCGATGACGACGAACCAGGCGATTTCGAGGGTCATCGGGCCACTCCTCCCACTCGGTCGCCGTGAGTTGTCCACAACCGGCGGAGTTGTCCACAGGCAGGCTGTGGGTAACCCGCGCGGGTGATCACATCGGCACTCATCGTCAGCACCTCAGTAGGCGAAGGCGAGCGTGTCCTCGCCCGGTTTGTCGGAATCCTTCTTCTCCGGGGGCATCACCGCTTCGACGCCGCCGCGGACGTACTTGCGCATCAGGAACAGCTCCACCACGCCGAGGGCCGCGTACACCGTGGTCAGGGCGATCAGTGACGTCCAGACCTCACCGGTCGTCAGGCGCGACACCGCCTGGGCCGTGAACATCCAGACGCCGTCCACGCCCGACGGGTTCGGGACGACCACGAACGGCTGACGGCCCATCTCCGTGAAGATCCAGCCCGCGCTGTTGCCGAGGAACGGCGTCGCGATGCCGCCCAGGACCAGCAGCGGGAACCAGCGCCCGGTGGGGATCCGGTCGCGACGGGTCAGCCACAGCGCCAGCAGCCCGATGCCCGCCGAGACCGCGCCGAAGCCGATCATCATCCGGAAGCCCCAGTACGTCACAGGCAGGTTGGGCACGTAGTCGATCGGCTTGCCCGCGAGCGAACCCAGCTCCGGGTCGTCCGGGTAGTTCGTGCCGTACTTCGCCTGGTACTCGGTGATCAGGTCCTCGACGCCCTTGACCTCGGTCTTGAAGTCGTTGTGCGCGAGGAACGACAGCAGCGCCGGCACGTTGAACGTCTTGACGTCCTCGCAGTTCGACCCCGCGACGTCGCCGATCGCGATGATCGAGAAGCTCGCCGGCTGCTCCGTGTGGCACAGCGCTTCCGCCGACGCCATCTTCATCGGCTGCTGCTCGAACATCAGCTTGCCCTGCGCGTCACCGGTGATCGCCAGCACCGCGAACGCCGCCACGCCGACCCAGCCGCCGAGGCGCAGCGAGGAGCGCCACACGTCCTGGTTCGACCGGCGCCGCCAGAGGTGCCAGCCCGCGACGCCGACCAGGAAGGCCGCGGCCACCGAGAACGCGCCCGCGAGCGTGTGCGGGATCGCGGCCAGCGCCGTGTTGTTCGTCAGCACCGCCCAGATCGAGTTCATCGTCGGCTTGCCGTTCTCGAACGTCACGCCGACCGGGTGCTGCATCCACGAGTTCGCGGCCAGGATGAAGTACGCCGAAGCCATGGTGGCCAGCGAAAACGCCCAGGCGCACGCCAGGTGCACCTTCTTCGGCAGCCGGTCCCAGCCGAAGATCCACAGGCCGAGGAACGTCGACTCGACGAAGAACGCGACGAGCCCTTCCATCGCCAGCGGCGCGCCGAAGACGTCGCCGACGAAGCGGGAGTACGCGCTCCAGTTCATCCCGAACTGGAACTCCTGCACGATGCCGGTCACGACGCCCATCGCGAAGTTGACCAGCAGCAGCTTGCCCCAGAACTTCGTCATCTTCAGGTGCCGCGGATCGCCGGTGCGGACCCACCGGGTCTGCATCGCCGCGACCAGGATCGACAGCCCGATGGTCAGCGGGACCATCAGGAAGTGGTAGACGGTGGTGATGCCGAACTGCCACCGCGCTAGCTCAAGGACCTCCACGTGGTCCAGCGTGCTCCGGGCCGCCGGACCCAGCTAGATCATTCGGTCCCGTCCCTCCCGGGACCAACGTCCTTCACCTGACCGAGTGCCTCCCGCGCCTCCTCGGCGACGCCGCGCCGCGCCCCGGCCGAACCCAGCGTGAGGACGTGCTTCAGCGCCAGCGCGTACGCCGTGTCGAACGCCTGGTCCGCAGCCACCGGGAGGTCCGGGCGGACGCCGGTGCCTTCCCAGTTCTCCCCCGTCTCCGGGTGCAGCGAACGCGCGATGGACACCGTGACGTCGAGGTACGTGTCCACCTTGTACTGCTCACGCGGGTGGGCGCCGCCGCGGGTGGCCTCGCCGACCGTCTTCGCGCGGCCCTGCTGCTGGAGCGAGAACGCCAGGTCTTCGCCGCCGGAGAACGTCCGCGGGCCGGTCAGCACCCAGATCGGTTTCGTGCCGCCGAACCGCGGGCCCGGCACGTACGGCAGCGTCCACATCTGGGTCGTCTTGTCGCCCTCGCGCTCGTAGATGTCGAGGTAGTGCACCTGCTCGTCGACGAGGTAGGTCTGCAGCAGCGCGCTGGTGCCCGGGCTGCCGCCGCGGTTGCGGCGCACGTCGAGCAGCAGCGCGTCCGTCGTCGCGAGCAGCGTCATCGCCGCCGAGATCGCGGGACCGGCCAGCTCCGCCGGGTACAGCATCGTCGTGTCGAGGTAGCCGACGTTGCCGGCCAGCCGCCGGACGGCCGCGACGCCGAAGCCCTCCAGCTCGGCCTCGACCCGGAAGTCCTCGGAGTTCATCGCCGCGTCGCCGTCGTCGGCCACCGGGTCGGCGTGGTGGCGCAGGCGCAGGTGCGGGTCGCCGTTGACGGACTGCAGGTCGGCCGTGACGAGCGTCGCGAATTCGGCGTCGTCCACGTCCGCGTACGCCCCTTCGTCGAGACGGCCGCGGAGCACGTCCGCCAGCTTCGCGGCGACGGCCGGGAAGACGTAGTGCGCTTCCAGCCGGCGGATGACCTCGTTGACCTGCGCGACACGCGCCTCTGACCCCATGACCGTCAACCTACCGGAGCCCGCAAACGAAAATTCGGGGTGCCGAAGAAAATTGTGCGCCCCGGCTGGATGACAAATTCATGGCTGCCGATCAGGCGATTTCGCGATCGCCATCAGCTTGCGGTTCTCTGAATCGCCCCTTTATCGTTGCAGTGAAAGGGGCGAAGAAATCACATGACTTCCGCGATGGTGGCGTTGATCAGCGCGTTCGGCCTGGTCCTCGCCGTGGAGCTGCCGGACAAGACGCTGGTCGCGACCCTCGTGCTGACCACGCGCTTCCGCGGCGGTCCGGTATTCGCGGGTGTGTGCGCCGCGTTCGCCGTGCAATGCGTGATCGCGGTCGCGTTCGGCAGTGTCCTGACGCTGTTGCCGGACGTCGTCCTTTCCCTCGCCGTCGCCGCGATGTTCGGCCTCGGTTCTTTCATGCTCCTTCGCGAAGGATTCAGCGAAGCGGACGAAGCCGGTGAAGACGCTTCGCGCATCGGCCCGGCTCCGCTGTCCTTCCTGCGCTCCGCGATGACGTCGTTCGGCGTGCTCTTCGCCGCGGAGTGGGGTGACGCCTCCCAGCTCGCCACCGCCAGCCTCGCCGCCCGGATCGGCAACCCCGTCGCCGTCGGCGTCGGCGCGTTCGCCGCGCTCGTCGTCGTCGCCGGGCTGGCCGTGTTCATCGGCGGGAAGATCCGCAGCCGGATCAAGCCGAAGCTGATCCAGCGCTGCGCCGGGTTCGTGTTCGCCGGTTTCGCCGCGTTCGCCCTGCTCCAGCTGACCTTCTGACCGCTGCCTCACAGGTTCACCCGGTAACCTTTCGGAAACGAAAGGGTGGAAGCCAGGTGAACAAGCCATTGACCGCGGTCTCGCCGTGGCACGGCAGGCTCGCGCTCGGTGGCATCGGCCTCGCCGTGGCCATCTCGCTCGACCTGCACCTGAGCCTGTCCGGCCAGGTCAGCCCGATCTGGCAGACGCTCTCGGAGTACGTCTACGGCAGGCTCGGCACGGCGTCGGCCGCGCCGCTGTTCAGCGTGATGTGCCTGGCCCTGTCGCTCGGCTCGGTCGCCCTGCTCGCCGGCATCGCGAAAGCGCACCGGCCGGGCACCACCGCCGTCTGCGTGCTGCTCGGCGTGTGGTCGGCCGGGCTGCTCGTGTGCGGGCTCGTCCCGGTGGACCCCGACGGCCAGGCGCGCTCGCTCGCCGGGCAGGTCCACAACCTCGCCGCGCTCACGGCGTTCCTCGCCCTGCCGGCGGCCGCCTTCGTGCTGACGAAGAAGGGCCGCGAACGCTGCCCCTGGGAACCGCGCCGGACGACGATCCGCCGCCTGGCCACGGCGAGCTTCGCCAGCGTCGGCGTGGTGCTGGGCGGGTTCGTCCTGACGCTCGTCCTCGGCCCGGCGAACCAGGAGGTCACGCTCGGCCTGTTCGAGCGGCTGCTGTTCACCGTCGACGTCACGCTGCTGCTGACGATGGTCCGGCCGCTGCGCTAAGCCTTCAGGATGTCCGCCAGCCGCACGGCGGCCGCGACGACCTGCGGACCCACCTCGGCGGCCTGCAACGGCTCCATCGAGACGACCCCGACGCTCGCCTTCAGCCCCGGCACCCCGCGGACCGGCGCCGCGACGCCGGACGCGCCCGCCTGCAGCTCGCCGGTGGACGTCACCCAGCCGTCGCCGCCGGGCCGCAGGGACATCGCTTTGCCCGCCGCGCCGGCGGTCAGCGAGTGGCGGCTCCCGACGCGGTAGGCGACGTGGAAACTCGTCCAGGACGGCTCCACGACGGCCACCGCAAGCGCTTGCTCCCCCTGCGCGACCGACAGGTGCGCGGTCGCGCCCACCTTTTCGGCCAGCTCGCGCAGCACCGGGCCGGCCGCGTCCCGCAGCTGCGGGAGCACCTGCCCGGCCAGCCGCAGCAGCCCGACGCCGAGTCGCACCTTGGTGCCGTCGCGCCAGACCAGCCCGCGCTCCGACAGCGGCACGAGCAGCCGGTAGACGGCCGCGCGGCTGGCCCCGATGGTGACCGCCAGCTCGGAGATGGTCGCCGCGTCGCCACCGGCGTCGGCCACTGCCTGCAGCAGGGCCAGCCCGCGGTCGAGCGTCAGCGACCCCTCCCGGCTGGTCACAGCAAGCCGAGTTCGCCCAGGTCGGCGACCGGCTCCTCGAACGACGCCGCCGCGTAGGACGCGAAGAGCGCCCGCACGGCCTTGGCGGCCGGCTCGGACAGCGCCCGGGCCTCGTCGGCCAGCGCCTGGGCGTCGGTCGACTCCAGCGCCGCCCGGACGTCACCGCCGGCGAGGCTGCGCGCGGACGCCACGAGCAGGTTCAGGAAGCCGTGGTGCACGAAGCCGGTTTCCGGGTCGGTGTGCCGGACCGCGCGGTGCAGGCTGTTCGTCGCCTTGAACGAGGCCCCGCTGGACCCGGAGACCACGGCGAGGAAGTCCGCGACCTCGTCGACGTTGGGGAAGTTCTCCCCCGCCTTGCCGCCGCAGCGGATCTTCGGCCAGCTGCCGTGCTCGATCACCTTGCGCACGCCGTCCAGCCAGCCGACGCCGCGCCGCGGCTCGACCACGCGGATGACGTCCTCGGGGACGAACTCCGAAACGCGCTCCAGCCAGACCTCGTCGACGTCCGACGGCGCGGGCATCTCGACCATCCGCAGCGCGAGCAGCTCACTGCGCGACTCGACGATCGAGATGGCCTTCGGGACGCCGCCGAGGCCGGTGTCGATGATCAGCGACAGCGGGAGCGGCTGCTTCGGCTTGATCTTGATCAGCTCGGTGATCAGCTCCGGCAACCGGGAGGCTTGACAGAGAAAAACCCCCAGGACACCCGCGTGTTCGGACTCCCGGCTCGCGAAGTGCGAGCGCAGAGCTTCGGGCATGGCCGCATCGCCCGGAGGGAACAGCGCCGAGTCGTCGACGAGCCTCGCGAACAGGGGAGGAATCCCACGGGGGCCGGGGGGCGTGAGTTCCACAGCGCTTGACACGACTGACACGCTAGTAGCGTACGACATCAGGACAAAATCGTTCGCACAACGGACACGTATGAAGGGGACGCCGATGCCTTACTACCGGCAAGTAGGCGAGATCCCGCACAAGCGGCACACCGCGTTCCGCAAGCCGGACGGCGGCCTCTACGCCGAGGAGCTGATGGGCGTCGAGGGCTTCTCCGCCGACTCCGCGCTGCTCTACCACCGCGGCCTGCCGACGGCGATCGTCGACGCCGTCGCGGTCGAGGAGGACCGCGGCCCGCTCACCCCGAACCTGCCGCTCAAGCCGCGTGCCTTCAAGACCCAGGACCTCAAGTTCGGCGGCGAGACCGACGCCGTGACCGACCGGCGGCGGCTGTTCGGCAACAACGACGTCACGATCGGCTTCGTCACCGCGACCGCGCCCAGCCCGCTCTACCGCAACGCGGCCGGCGACGAGCTCTTCTACGTCCACGGCGGCTCGGCGACGGTCGAGACGATCTACGGCAGCATCGACGTGGGCGACGGCGACTACCTGGTGATCCCGACGTCGTGCACCTACCGGGTGGTCCCCCACGGCGAGATCAACCTCTTCACGCTGGAGGCGCGCGGCCACATCGGCCCGCCGAAGCGGTACCTGTCGGCGAAGGGCCAGTTCCTGGAGCACGCGCCGTACTGCGAGCGCGACATCCGCGGGCCGTCGGCGCCGCTGGTGGTGGACGGCGAGGACGTCGAGGTGCTCGTGCGGCACCGCGCGGGCCTCACGCGCTACACGTACGCGACGCACCCCTTCGACGTCGTCGGCTGGGACGGCTGCCTCTACCCGTGGGCCTTCAACATCGACGACTTCGAGCCGATCACCGGCCGCGTGCACCAGCCGCCGCCGGTGCACCAGACGTTCGAGGGCCCGAACTTCGTCGTCTGCTCCTTCTGCCCGCGGAAGGTCGACTACCACGAGGACTCGATCCCGGTGCCGTACAACCACGCGAACGTCGACTCCGACGAGCTGATGTTCTACGTGCGCGGCAACTACGAAGCCCGCAAGGGCTCGGGCATCGGCGTCGGCTCGCTGTCGCTGCACCCGTCCGGCTTCACGCACGGCCCGCAGCCGGGCGCGGCGGAGGCGTCGATCGGCGCGGAGTTCTTCGACGAGACCGCGGTCATGGTCGACACGTTCGCGCCGCTCGAACTCGGCGAGGCCGCCGACGCGTCCGAGGACCCCGGCTACGCGTGGACGTGGTCGCGCCGCGGCCCTAAGCAATAGTCAAAATACCGTCCTCTTCCCGTTCCGCTGCCGGATAATGGAATTTCCGGTCGCGGAACGGGGAGGATTCGATGATCAATTCCCAGCCAGCACGGCGAAGGAGAAAGATTCTCCCGTTCCTGGCCGCGATCGTGGTCGCCGCCGGGCTGATCATCGGGATCCGGGCCTGGACCAGCGGCTCGGACGACGAGGCCGACGCGCCGAAGTGCACCGGCTCGGACGCCGTCGCGCTCACCGTCGCGTCGTCGCCGGAAAAGGCCGGAATAGTCCAGGAGGCCGCCAAGGCCTACTCCGGACGGACGGTCGCCGGCCATTGCGTCGACGTCGTCGTGAAATCGAAGTCGTCGGGCGTCGCGATGCAGGCGCTGGCGAACGGCTGGAACGAGGCCACCGACGGCCCGCGCCCGGACGTCTGGACGCCGGCCGCGAGCGGCTGGGTCAACCTGCTGCGCGTCAACGCGAAGGGCGACACGGCGTCGATCGTGCCGGACGGCGACCCGCAGTCGATCGCGAACTCGCCGCTGACCGTCGCCATGCCGAAGCCGATGGCCGAGGCGCTGGGCTGGCCGGCCAAGCCGATCGGCTGGAAGGACCTCGCGACGCTGGCGACCGACCCGGCGGGCTGGGCGAAGTTCGGCCACCCCGAGTGGGGCAGGTTCCGGCTCGGCAAGACGAACCCGAACATCTCGACGGCGGGGTTGAACGCCACGATCGGCGCCTACTACGCGGCCACCGGGACGTCGTCCGACCTCACCGCGGCCGCGCTCGAGAAGCCGGAGGCCCGGCAGTTCGTCTCGAACATCGAGCAGGCGATCGTGCACTACGGCGACAACACGCTGACGTTCCTGACCAACCTGCAGAAGGCCGACGACCGCGGCGCGGCGCTGTCCTACATCTCGGCGGTGACCGTCGAGGAGAGCTCCCTGATCGGCTACAACCAGGGCAACCCGACGAACGACCCGGCGAAGGTCGGCCAGCACGCGCCGCCGAAGGTGCCGATCGTCGCGATCTACCCGGCCGACGGCACGCTCAACTCCGACCACCCGTTCGTCACGCTGAACTGGGCCGACCCGACGCGCAAGCAGATCGCCGCGGACTTCCTCGGCTACCTGCGCGGCCCGGAGACCCAGCAGCGGTTCGCCGCGCTCGGCTTCCGCTCGTTCGACGGCCAGCCGGGTCCGCAGGCGACGATCCAGAACGGCGTCCAGCCGGACGCGAAGATCAACTTCATCCGGCCGCCGTCGCCGACCGTGCTTTCGAAGCTGCTGGCGTCGTGGACCGAGCTGCGCAAGAAGGCGAACGTGCTGCTCGTCGTGGACGTCTCGGGCTCGATGGGCGACGAGGTCAAGGGCACCGGCAAGAGCAAGATCGACCTGGCCAAGCAGGCCGCGATCGACGCGCTCGGCCAGTTCGTGCCGCGCGACCAGGTCGGGCTCTGGCAGTTCTCCACCCACCTCGACGGCGACAAGGACTACCAGGAGCTGGTCCCGGTGCAGGCGCTCGGGAACAGCGGCAAGGAAACCCTCGCGATGCGGCTGAGCGGGCTGACGCCGCAGGCGGGCACCGGGCTCTACGACTCGTCGCAGGCCGCGTACGAGTACCTGAAGGCGCACCTCGACCCGGCCGCGATCAACGCGGTCGTCGTGCTGACCGACGGCCGCAACGAGGACTCCGGCGGCATCGACCTCGAGCACCTGCTGCCGCAGCTGCGGCCGGAGGGCAACGCGGAGACGGTCCGGCTGTTCACCATCGCCTACGGCTCGGACGCCGACCAGGGCGTGCTGAAGCAGATCGCGGAAGCGACCGAGGGATCGGAGTACGATTCGTCCAAACCGGACTCGATCAACCAGGTGTTCACCTCCGTGATCTCGAATTTCTGACATGAAGTTCGCCCGTGAGCTCGCCGAACCGTGGGGGCTGCTGTTCGCCGCCACGTCGGCCGGGGTGGCGTGGGCCGTGCAGCTGCCGGTCGTCGCCGCCGTCGGGGTCGGGGTGGCGGTGCTCGCCGCGCGGGCGGGCGTCGCCGTCGCGACCCGCGAGAAGGAGCCGCGACCGCGTGAGGCGCGGGTGCTCGACGTCGCGCCCGGCTCGCCCGAAGAGAACTGGCTGCGCCGGGCCGAAAGCGCGGCCGAGGGCTTCGGCTCGCTCAGCGACTCCCTGGACGCGGGGCCGCTCGCCGACCGCGTCGCGGACATGGCACCGGTGGTCCAGGAGACGCTGGTGACGCTGCGGCGCCTGGCCGGGCGTGCCTCGGCGACCGGGAAGGCGCTCTCGCGGGTGGACCTCGACGCCGTCTCGAAGGAGCGACGCCGCCTGGAGCGCGAGCTGCGTTCGGCGCGCGCGGAAGTGCGCGGCGACCTGGAGCAGGCGCTGACGGCGGTGCAGGCACAGGCCGACGTGCACACCCGGCTGTCCGGCGCGCGCGACAAGCTGCTGGCGCAGCTGCAGTCCGGCGCGCTCGGCCTGGACAGCCTGGTGGCGCGGGTCGCGGAGCTGACCGCCGCGACGACGGACGTCGCCGTCGACACCGGCGCCGTCCGGGAGCTGAGCGACCAGCTGGAAGGCATCCGCCAAGGCGTGCTGGAAACCGAGCAGGCGACCCGGAAGTCGCTGGGCTAGACGGCGACCGGCGTCCGATCGCGCCGGGGCAGCAGCAACGGCGTCACGAGCACGAGCACCCCGGCGACCCCGATCGCGACCCGCGGGCCGGTGCAGCCGGCGAGCACCCCCCACAGGGCGGTCAGCGCGGCGATCGCCGCCTTGGTGCTGACCGACCACGCCGAGAGCGTGCGGGCGGCGCGGTCCGGCGGCAGCTGTTCGAGCCGGTAGGTGGCCAGCACGGGGTTGAACACGCTGCAGCTGACGATCAGGCCCAGCTCTACGACCATGACGAAGACCAGCCCGCTCGCGCCGCCGGGCAGGAACGCCAGCGCGAGCAGCCAGCACGCCCGGACCGCGCCCGACGTCAGCAGCACGGGGTGCCGCCCGAACCGGGCGACGAGCCGCGGGGTCAGCCGCGAACCGGCCAGCCCGCCGAGGCACGGCACCGCGAACGCGAGCCCGTACTGCCACGGCGTGAGCCCGAGCTCGCCCAGCATCAGCACCGCGAGCAGCGGCTCGGTCGCCATCACCAGGCCGTTGAAGACCATCGCGTTGAAGAGCAGCGGGCGCAGTCCTCGGTGGGCCAGCAGGAAGCGCCACCCGTCGGCCAGCTCACGCGCGCGCAGCCGCTCGGTGTGGCGCGGGCGCGGCTCGTCCCCGCCGATCGCCCGGATCCCGAGCGCGGAGAGCAGGAAACTGGCGGCGTTGGCCGCCACCGACGTCACCGGCCCGAGCACGGCGAACGCGGCCCCGCCGAGCGGCGGCCCGAGCGCGGTGGCCGTCCAGTTCGTCGATTCGAACCGGCCGTTGGCCACGAGCAGGTCCTCCGGCGCGACGAGCCCCTTCAGGAAGGCCCCGCTCGCCGAGGTGAAGGTGATGTCCGCCGCGGCGACGACCACGGAGACGGCGAGGAGCTGGCCGAAGCTCAGCAACCCGAGGGCGTAGCAGGCGGGCACGCTGAGCAGCGCGCCGAACCGCACCAGGTCCATGGCCACCATGACCGGCCGCTTCCGCCGCCGGTCCACCCACGGTCCCAGCGGCACGGCCACGAGCGCCCCCACCGCGGGCCCGATCGCGGCGAGCGCCGACACCGCCGTGGGCCCGGCGTGCAGCACGAGGATCGCGAGCATGGGGAACGCGCCGAACCCGAGCCAGGTGCCGAACGCGCTCACCGCGTACGCCGACCAAAGCCACCTGAATCCCCGCCCGAGCTGCCTCCGCGTCACCGGGAGATCAAAGCGAGGAGCGGGCGAGCGGCGCAAACAACCGACGCGTCGGCGAGCCACAACGCGGGGTTGTGGTCCTAAGGTCGGTCGCCGTGGACCTCGACGCAGTGCGCACCTTCGTGGCCGTCGTTTCGGCGGGCCGGTTCCAGGACGCCGCGGTGGACTTGTCGATCACGCAGCAGGCGGTCTCGAAGCGCATCGCGACGTTGGAGAAGACCCTCGGCGCCCGCTTGTTCACCCGCACCGCCCGCGGCGCGCGGCTGACCACCGAAGGCGAAGCGTTCCTGCCGCACGCGAGGGAGCTGCTTTCGGCGGAGGCGCGAGCACTGGCGTCGGTCCGCACCGGCCCGCTGCGCGTCGACGTCATCGGCCGCCGCCTGTGCCCGGCGACGTTGCTGCGGGAGTTCCACGAGTCGCACCCGGAGATCGCGCTGGAGGTGGTGACCCTGTTCGACACGGCGGCCACCGCGCTCCGTACCGGCAAGATCGACGCGTCGTTCCGCGCGGTGGTGCAGCTGCCGCCGGACCTCGACGCGCGGTGGGTGTTCGACGAGCCCATCGAGCTGCTGTGCGGACCCCGGCACCCGCTGGCCGGCACGTCGTCGGTGACCCCGGCGGAGCTGGCGGGGCACCGGCTGTGGCTGCCGGGGGTCGCGCCCGGGACCGAGTGGGGTGCGTACTACGGCGCGTTCGCGACGGCGTTCGGGCTGTCGATCGACGCGGCCGGCCCGAACTTCGGGACCGAGGTGGTGCTGGACACGGTCGCTGAGTCGGCGGAGGTGGCGACGCTGTTCCCCACGGGCGCCCGGCTGTTGTGGCCGGCGGAGCACGACCTGCGGCGGGTGCGGATCGAACGGCCGGTGCCGGTGTACCCGCATTCGCTGGTGTGGCGCCGCGACAACCCGCACCCGGCGCTGGCGGCGCTGCGGTCCTACCTGGGCCAGGGCACCCGGGCGAACGACGCTTGGCACCCGCGGTGGGACGCTCAGCCCAGCCGGACCGTGCCCAGGACCGGGTAGCCCGGCAGGCCCGTGCGTGCCGCGCCCGGTCGGGGGACGCCCGCGATCCACAGGCGGCCCGTCGACGCGATGTTCGCGGCCATCGACGGGTCCGCCTTGGCGAGGCGGAAGGGGACCACCGTGCCGTCGGCCAGCATGGTCAGGCCGCTCAGCCGCGCCGTGCCGCGGCGGTCCATGCGGACCGGGCCGTCCGGG
The DNA here is from genome assembly GCF_003937945.1 of Amycolatopsis eburnea. Taxonomy (GTDB): domain Bacteria; phylum Actinomycetota; class Actinomycetes; order Mycobacteriales; family Pseudonocardiaceae; genus Amycolatopsis; species Amycolatopsis eburnea. Next base: position 1,271,695 of record NZ_RSEC01000036.1, on the reverse strand, counting down.
ACCGCGCGCAGTTCCGTCCAGTGGTCGGCCGTCAGCGGGCGGCCGTGGGCGAGCGAACGCAGTCCCATCGCGAGCGCGCCCAGCAGCGCGCCGGCCGCGAAGGCCCACGCGATCCAGCCGATGACCGGGAAATCGAGCCGGACCCACAGCGCGAAACCGGCCAGTACCAGCAGGAACGCCGCCGTCCGGCGCAGTTCGCGGGCGAGTCCGCGGCGGTGCGCGGCGAGGACCGGGTCGAGCCGCGGCGAGCCCGAGCCGGCCGGGACCGGGACCGCCGTGGCGCCCGGCGGCGGCGTCTCGTGGACGCGGGCGCGGCGGACGCGGACCAGCCCGGAGAAGCCGACGAAGACCTTCGGACCACGTCCCAGCAGCCAGACCCGCCGGTGCCCGGCCAGCAGCAGCCGGTGGGCTTCGTCGAGGCGGACGCGCAGCCAGCGGCCGTCCGGGAGGCGGACGCCGACCGTCCGGCCGGCCGCGACCAGTGCGGTGACGTCCACCTGCCGGAACGCCTCCCGCTTCAGCCGCGTTTCGGGCACCCTCACGTACGCGCGGTAGAGCCACCACGCCTCGACCGAGCCGGCCAGCACGAGCGTGCCCACCGGCAGCGCGAGGCCGGCGCCGGTGAAGAACTGGACGACCCCGAACACCAGGAACAGCCAGGACAGCACCCGCCGGTCCGCGGTGCTCCGGCCGATGCGGTCGAGGTACTCGCCGAAGATCGGCAGCGCCCCGGACGGCATCGCGGGGTCGAGTTCGAACGCCGGCACGCGTTCGGGAACCGGGACGATCTGCACGCTAGGCCCCCACCGTGTCGGCTTTGGTCACCGGCTTTTCGGTGAACCGGTCACCGGCGTTACCGGATACTCCGTTCAGCGGAACGCCGGGCGTGACCCGGGTGACTACCCAGACCGTCGAATTCAGGTTAGGCTCACCTAAGTAGGAGGTGAGCCGTGACCCAGGCCCCCGCATCCATCCGCCGCCCGCCGGCGCCGAACCCCGCCGAGCGCGCCAAGACGATCGCGACCCGCAACGGTCCCGCGTCCTTGCTGCCCACCTGCGAACGCGCCGGTCTCGACGGCGAGCGCGTCGTCCCGGTCCTGCACCACGTGCACCACAGCGGCAGCGTGAGCGTGCTGCTGGCCGACGACCACCCCATGGTCACCGCGGCGAAGCAGACCCAGCGCGGCGAGCTGGCCGTGATGGTCGAGCTCGCCGACCAGGCGCCGGTCGCGCTGCGGGAACCGATCCGCGGGCTGCTGTGGATCACCGGCTGGCTGCGGCCGCTCTCCCCGGTGTCGGCCCGCGCGCGAGCGGTCGCGATCGCCGAAACGCGGCCGGACGAGCGGCTGCTCGACGTCGGCCACGGCGTCACGCTGCTGCGGCTCACCCCGGCGTCGCTCGTGCTCGCCGACGCCGAGGGCACGCACTCGCTGCGCCCGCACATGTTCAGCGCCGCGCCGCCCGACCCGTTCCACGACTACGAGGCCCAGTGGCTGCGGCACCTGGAAAGCGACCACTCCGACGTCGTCGACCAGCTGGCGAAGCACCTGCCGGCGGACCTGCGAGGCGGCCGGATCCGCCCGCTCGGGCTCGACCGGTTCGGGCTGCGGCTGCGCGTCGAGTCCGAGGCGGGCGACCACGACGTGCGGCTGGCGTTCTCGAAGTCCGTCGACAGCCCGCCGCAGCTCGCGACGGAGCTGCGGCGGCTGGTCGGCTGCCCGTTCCTGCGGGGCGCGTCAGGCTAGTTCGGCGGGGAAGCCGCCCTTGGCGATCGGGCCCCAGCTCTCGATGGTGATCCGGATGATGCTCTTGCCCTGCTTGACCATGGCTTCGCGGTATTCGTCCCAGTCGGGGTGCTCGCCGGAAATGGCGCGGAAGTAGTCGACGAGCGGCTCGACCGAATCCGGGATGTCCAGCACCTCGGCGGTGCCGTTGAGCTGCACCCACTGGTCGTTCCACTCGTCGGACAGGACGCAGGCCGAGACCTTCGGGTTGCGCTTGATGTTCACGATCTTGGCGCGCTTCGGGTAGGTCGAGATGACCAGCCTGCCCTCGGCGTCGACCCCGCAGGTGACCGGCGACAGCTGCGGCCCGCCGTCGGCCTTCGTGGTCAGCAGGATCGCGCGGTGGCGGGTGGACAGGAACTCGACCAGCGCGGTGCGGTCGACGGTTTCGTTGGTGGCGATGCTCCTCGGCATACCCCGAAGGTAGCGTGCGCACATGACGTTCACCGCGCGATCGTGGCTGGCCCCGGCCCGCCCCGAGTTCCCCGGGACGATCGAAGACCCGGCGGAGCGCCGCGCGATCAAGCTCGAGCTGCTGATCGTCTTCGGCATCACGCTCGGCCTGTCCGGTGTGCGCAGCCTGCTGTCCCTTGTGGACTCGCTGCTGCAGCCGACGCCGCTGGCCCAGCAGCAGGTCCAGCTCAACGTGCCCCAGGCCGCGGCGAGCCTGATCGACCTGCTCAAGCAGCTGCTCTCGGCCGCCCAGCTGGTCGGCTGGGGCGCGCTCGGGCTGTACTTCCTGTGGCGCGCCGGGGTCAAGCTCGCGCAGGTCGGGCTGGACCGCCGCACCCCCGGTCGCGACGCACTGCTGACGCTCGCGCTCGCCGCGCTGATCGGCATCCCCGGCCTGGCGCTGTACTTCATCTCCTACCACCTGGGCTTCAGCCTGGCGGTCCAACCGTCCACTTTGAACGACACGTGGTGGCGCCCGATCACGCTGACGCTGTCGGCGTTCGGCAACGCCTTCGCCGAAGAGGTCCTGGTCGTCGGCTACCTGCTGACCCGGCTGCGGCAGCTCGGCGTCCGCGAGAACAACGCCGTGTTCGGCGCCGCCGTGCTGCGCGGGTCGTACCACCTGTACCAGGGCTTCGGCGGGTTCGTCGGCAACCTGGTCATGGGCCTGGTGTTCGGCAGGCTGTGGCAGAAGACGAACCGGCTGTGGCCGCTGGTGGCCGCGCACACGCTGTTCGACTTCGTGTCGTTCGTCGGGTATTCGCTGCTCAAAGGTCACGTTTCCTGGCTGCCGTGAATAGGATCGGGTGGTGAACGACGAAACGACACCTCCCCGGGTGGACAGCGAAGTCGGACCCCTGCGCGCGGTGCTGCTGCACCGGCCCGGCAACGAGCTCAAAAGGCTGACGCCCCGCAACAACGACCAGCTGCTGTTCGACTCGATCCCGTGGGTCGACCGGGCACAGGCCGAGCACGACGCGTTCGCCGAGGTGCTGCGCAGCCGCGGCGTCGACGTCCTGCTGCTGGCCGACGCGCTCCGCACGGCGCTGGAGGACGACCGCGCCCACGCGGCGGGCGTCCACGCGGCCGTCGACGACCGGCGGCTCGGCGGCGACCTGGCCGACTCGCTGCGGTCGCACCTCTCGAGCGCCGACGCGGCCGGCCTCGCCGAGGTGCTGATGGCCGGGATGACGTTCGAGGAGCTGCCGTCCGCGGAGGGCGCGTCGCTGGTGCGGATGATGAACCACCCGCACGACTTCGCCGTCGACCCGCTGCCGAACCTGCTGTTCACCCGCGACTCGTCGGCGTGGATCGCCGACCGGGTGGCGGTTTCGTCGCTGACCATGCCCGCGCGCCGCCGGGAAACCGCGGTGCTGGACCTGATCTACGCCTACCACCCGCACTTCCGGCACGCCGCGCGCGCGTACGGCGCGCATTCCGCGCCGATCGAGGGCGGCGACGTGATGCTGCTGGCCCCGGGCGTGCTGGCCATCGGCGTCGGCGAGCGCACGACGGCGGCCGGCGCCGAGTCCCTCGCCCGTTCGGTGTTCGCCGACGGCATCGCGCACACCGTGCTGGCGGTGCCGATCGAGCAGTCCCGCGCGACCATGCACCTGGACACGGTCTGCACGATGGTCGACGCCGACGCGGTCGTGATGTACCCGCTGGCGCGCGACTCCCTGACGGCGTTCACGCTGCGCCCGACCGGCGACGGCGGCGTGAAGGTGGCCGGGCCGGCCCCGTTCCTGGTGGCCGCGGCCGAAGCGATGGAGATCGACCGGCTGCGCGTCATCGACACCGGCCTCGACCCGGTGACCGCCGAGCGCGAGCAGTGGGACGACGGCAACAACACGCTCGCGCTGGCCCCGGGCGTCGTCGTGGGCTACGAGCGGAACGTCGAGACGAACGAGCGCCTGGAGGCGGCCGGCATCGAGGTGCTGCCGATCGCGGGTTCGGAGCTCGGTTCCGGCCGCGGCGGCCCGCGCTGCATGTCGTGCCCGATCCGCCGCGAACCGTTGCGATAAACGAAGTAAGCCTTCCCTAAATGCACACGACAATTTAGGGAAGGCTTACTTAAATTAGGTACGTCTTCTTTAGGAATGGTAACCCTAATAGGGGGTGGATCACCAGTCCCGATTGGCATTTCCGCCAATCTTGATCTATTCTGGTCTGCATGGCCCTCACCAAGAAAGAACCGCGCTCGAAGTTCTACGAACTGCTGCAGGCGCAGATCCACAACGAGTTCAACGCGTCCCAGCAGTACATCGCGCTCGCGGTGTGGTTCGACGCCGAGGACCTGCCGCAGCTGGCGAAGCACTTCTACAAGCAGTCCGTCGAAGAGCGCAACCACGCGATGGCGCTCGTGCAGTACCTGCTCGACCGCGACCACCACGTCGAAATCCCCGGCACCGGCGAAGTGCGCAACGACTTCTCGAGCGTCACCGAACTCATCGAACTGGCGCTGGAGCAGGAGAAGGAGGTCGCCGCCGACATCTCCGCGATGACGAAGGCGGCGCGGGCCGAAGAGGACTACATCGGCGAGCAGTTCACGCAGTGGTTCCTCAAGGAGCAGGTCGAAGAGATCTCCCAGATGAGCACGCTGCTGAACGTCGTCAAGCGCGCGAACGGCAACCTGTTCGAGGTGGAGAACCACCTTTACCGCGAGTCGGTCGGCGACGCCGGCGCCGACTCCCAGATGCCGCCCGTGGCCGGCGGCGCACTCTAGGACTTCGCTCCCACCACGAACGGAAGCCCGGGCCCTCCCCCTGTGGATGGCCCGGGCTTCCGCGTGCGCCGGCTGATCAGCCGGCGCAGTCCTGGTTGACGCTCATCAAGCTCGTCTGCGCGACTCCCGCCGTACCGAGCAGGAAGTGGTAGTCGGCGGTCGCGCTCGCCGGGGCGACCACGCCACCGGTCTCGTCCTTGGCCGCGGGGTAGGCGGCGAGCACCTGCTCCTTGGTGGCTCCGGCACCGACGCCTTCGGGCGTGTGCGCGACGACGTCGGGGGTCACGACGACCAGCCCGACCGCCTTCGAAATGACGACGCTCGCGGCGGCTGGGACACCGCTGCCGTCCACCTTGTAGACGGTGCAGCTCGGCCCCGCCTGCGCCTCGCTGAGCGTGACTTCCTGCGCGGCGACGTCGGCTTCGGACATGCCGAGCTTGAGCCGGCCGAAGCCGTCCGCCGCCAGCAGCGGCCCGGTCGACACGCTGGGCAGCGCCGTCGGCGGGCGCGACGTCGGCGGCCGTGGCGGCTTCGACGTCGGCGTGCCCGGCGGCACGGAAACTTCGATGCTGTGGGTCCCGGTCGGCCCGGGCGCGGACGGCTGCGGTGACCGGCCCGCCGTCAGGTTTTCCGGGGGTTTGACGCTGATGTCGGCGCCGTCGGCGGACATCACCGCGGTGCCGTCCTCGGTGTGGATCCGGACCATCGTCAGCCCGGCCGAGACGACGACCACGGCCGCGGCGACACCGGTGACGGCCTGCAGGTTCCGGCGCCGGCGACGACGTCGTCCCGCGCCCGCGACGATCGCCGCGCCCGCTTCCGGTGGCGGCGGCAGGTCCAGCCGCTCATCGGCGAACATCGCGCGCAGGCGCTGCTCCAGCTCGTCCTCGGAGATGTTCAACCCGCGTCACTCCCTTCGCCTTCGGTGCCGGTCGCCTTGAGCTTCGTCCGCAGCGACGTGATCGCCTTGCTGGCCTGGCTCTTGACGGTGCCCTGCGTGACGCCGAGGGCCCCGGCGATCTCCGCTTCCGAGAGACCTTCGTAGTAACGCAGCACCATCACGGCGCGTTGCCTCGGCGGCAACGTCCGTAACGCACGCCACAGCGGCTCGTGCTCGAACGGGTCGGCGGGCACGTGCGGCGTGGTGTCCGGCAGGTCAGCCACCAGGTTCTCGCGGCGCGTCCGGCGCCAGCGGCTGACGTGCGCGTTCGCCATCGACCGGCGGACGTAGGCCAGCGGGTCACCGGTCTTCTCGTGCACGTGGTGCCAGCGCGAGCCGATCTTCTCCAGCACGGTCTGCACCAGGTCGGCCGCGTCGTGCGGGTTGCCGGTGAGCGCGTGCCCGTACCGCAGCAGCCCCGGCAGGGTGGCCTGCACGAAGTCGCCGAAGTCGGTGAACTCGCCCGGCAACGTCGCGGCCCTCCCTCGGCCTGCGCTGGTCACCCAGGTATCTCCCCCGGTGAAGACGGGTGCCGCAGCGGTCACCGTATCGCCTCCCATCGGGGTCGGGTAGCCAGAAGCCGAGTCGCTTTCTCCCCCAACACGCATCACAGCCCCCTCAGGTTGCCTGCGTTCCCGCCCGAATCCGGGCGGTTCGAGCTGCCCACGTCAGCGGTGCGCGAGCGCGGCCGGCAGCCGGAACCCGCCGCCGTCCACCTCGCCGAACTCGTGCACGCCGACGACCGCGGCGTGCGGCAGCGGCCCGTAGACGTGGGGGAACCGGACCCCGGCCGGGTGCGGCGGCTCGCCGTCCTCCCAGCGGACCGGGACGCCGACCTTCCCCGGGTCGATCTCGAGCAGCACCAGGTCGGTGCGGCCCCGGTAGAGCGCGTTGGCCGGCAGGTGCGCCGTGCCGAAGTCGGAGCAGTGGATGAACCCGACGTCGTCCAGCGACGGCGGCCGGTACTCCCCGCCCTCGCCCACTTCGGCCCAGTCGGCCGCCCCGCAGATGTGGAGTATCACGCCGAGAATCGTCCCACCGGCACGGTCGGGCGGCGGTGTCTCGTGCGCCACAAAACCCCTGGTTGAACGCTCACGGAGTGGTCGGACACCCCGTGAGCGCCGGTCAGCGCAGGGTGAGCTGACGGCCGATGAGGCCGTCCCGTGCGCGCCGCTCGGTGGCGTTCAGCGGCTCGTCGTCGAGCGACTTGAGCGCGGTCTCGAGGCGGGCGCCGAGGGCGTCCTTCGCCTCGGCCCACTCGCGGGCGTGGGCCTCGGGGTCGAGGTCCCAGACGGGGACCAGCAGGCCGTGCGCCCGGAACGAGCCCGCGTACCGCGTGCCCTCGCCGAGCCCGAGCTCGCCGGCCGCGGACAGCCGCGCCAGCGCCTGGAGCAGCAGGTTCTCCGGCTCCGGACGCACCCAGCGCAGGTGCGCCTTCTCGCCGGCGAGGACCCAGTAGGCCCCGGCGCCGAGCCGCTCGGTGGGCATGATCGCGGCGTTCGCGCGCTCGAGCGACACCGCGACGTCCCCGGTGGCGTCGGCGTCCTCGGGCAGCCACCACGCGAAATCGGTGTGCAGCGTGACGTCGAGTTCGGCGCCCGGCGCGAGCAGGTCCTGCAGCCGGGCGTGCTCGTCGGCGGTGGGCAGCGTGGTCGTGTCCGGCACGCCGAGGACGTCGCCCTCCTTGGCGTCGAGCAGCCACTTCAGCGACCGGCCGAGGTCACGGCTGATGTCGGAGGACCGGGTCTGGACCTGCAGCCCGAGGTAGCGCTCCCCGTCCGACCGCACGAACGCGGCGGCCGCCATCGGCAGCACCGTGCCGAGCGTGACGTCCCCACCGTCGGCGAGGGTCAGCTTGGCCGTCGCGGACGGCACGAACTCGCGCAGCGCGATCAGCTCGGGCTCCGCCGCCAGCCCCTCGAACGGCTGACCGACGAAGACGTCGCGCACCTTCGGCTTGCGGTCCGACGCCTGCTTGGGACCCTTCTTGCGCGCGCCCTTGCCCACTGCTGCCTCCTCTGGCTCGGCCTGGAACGCTATCGAAGGGTTAGTCTCGCGACGTGTTCGACCCCCGCGATCCCGAGTTCCTCGAAGACCCGTACCCGGCCTTCGCCGCCCTGCGCGCCCAAGGCGACGTCCATTTCCACGAAGGCCTCGGCATGGCCATCGCGGTGTCGCACGCGGCCTCGGCGGCGGTGCTGCGCCACCGCGGGCTGGGCCGGATCTGGCAGGACGCCCAGCCGCTGGAGCGGTTCGCCTCGTTCAACCTGCTGCACCGCAATTCGCTGCTCGAGAACGAACCCCCGGCGCACACCCGCCTCCGCCGCCTGATCGCGGGCGCTTTCGGCCGCGGCCACGTCCAGCGCCTGCGCCCGATGGTCGCCGCGCTGGCCGCCGACATGGTCGACAACCTGGCCGCCGCGATCGCCGCCGACGGCAGCGCCGACCTGCTCGAGCACCTCGCCCAGCCCCTGCCGGTCGCGGTGATCGCCGAGCTGCTCGGCGTGCCGGGGTCGGACGGGCCGCGGATGGTCGAGCTGTCCAACGCCATCGTGAAGATGTACGAGTTCGGCCGCCCGGAGTCGGACCGCGACGCCGCCGAGCAGGCGTCCGCCGAGTTCGTGTCGTACGTCCGGTCGGTGGCGTCCGCCCGCGCCGCGGCACCGGGCGACGACATCATCAGCGACCTCCTGCGCAGCGAGCTGACGCCCGACGAGCTGGTGGCCACCGCGGTGCTGCTGCTGATGGCGGGCCACGAAGCGACGGTGAACGTGCTCGGCAACGGGATCACGGCGCTGCTGACGCACCGCGACCAGTGGGAGCGGCTGCTGGCCTCACCTTCCTTGCTGGATTCGTGCGTGGAGGAGCTGATCCGGTTCGACGCGCCGCTGCAGCTGTTCGAGCGGACGGCCACCGAGGACGTGTCGATTCGCGGGTATGTCGTTTCGGAGGGTCAGAAGATCGGGGCGCTGCTGGGTGCGGCGGCGCGGGATCCGGAGGTGTTCGACGAGCCGGATCGCTTGGACATCGGGCGGACGCCCAATGCGCATCTGGGGTTCGGGATGGGGATTCACTATTGCGTGGGGGCTCCGCTGGCTCGGGTGGAGATCGCTGCTGCGTTGAGTGCTTTGGTGGAGAAGGTGCCGGGGCTGCGGTTGGTGGAGGCTCCGCCGCGGCGGCCGGAGTTCGTGATTCGGGGGTTGAAGGAGCTGCGGGTCACGGTGTGAGGCGTGGCGGCTGGGCCGGGCGGCTGCGCGGGCCCGGGGCGAGCAGCGGACGACAGTTGCGCGGCCGGTGGCCGGCCGCCGCGGGGCGACGCGAGCCGGCGGGGCAGGTGTGGCCGGTGGGAGAGTCCGCGGCAGCTTGGCGGTGGGGCTGCGACCAGCCGAGCCGAATGGGGCGAGCGCGGCGGAAGCGCGGGCCAGCCGATGGCAGCGGGACTGTGGCTGCGGCCGTGGGGCGGTGGGGGCTGGGCGCGGGGGGCCACGCGGGAAGGTCGGGGCGGGGGCGGTGGTCATGGGGTGAGTTCGGCCAGGACCTCGGTCATCGGGGACTCCAGGCCGGCGGCCAGGGTGGCTTCGTGGAGGGCCAGGAACCACGCTCGGCTCAGGGTGGCCTGGTAGTACAGCTTCTGCGGCTGCCACGGGGCTCCCGTGCCCGGGTAGCGGGCAGGGTCGGCAGCCGCGGAGAAGGCTTCGACTGTCACCTCGTGGGTGCGGATGTGGTCCGGGTGGGGGTAGCCGCCCGTTTCGTCGTACGTGATCAGGACGTGGGGGCGGAACTCGCGGATCAACGCGACCAGCGGGGCCGCCGCCTCGGCCAGCGGCAGCGCCGCGAAGGAGCCTGCGGGTGGTGGGTCGCCGGCGGCGGGGAGGCCGGAGTCGGTCAGGCCGAGGAAGCGGTGGCGGACGCCGAGGATCTCCGCCGCGGCCGCCATTTCGCGGCGGCGGATCGCTGGGAGGTTCGCGCGGTTCTCCGCCGTGTCGACGGCTGGGTTCAGGATGTCGCCGCGCTCGCCGCCGGTGCACGTGGCTACCAGGACGTCGACGCCTTCGGCGGCGTAGCGGGCCAAGGTGGCCGCGCCCTTGCTGGACTCGTCGTCGGGGTGGGCGTGGACGCTCAGCAGGCGGAGGGTCATCGGGGGCTCCTCTGGGGGAAGAAGGCTGCGGGGATCAGGGTCAGGGCCGACAGCGCCAGGGCCCAGGTGAACGTCGTGCCGAACGCCGTCGGGGGCGGCGACGCGCTCAGCGCGTGGTGCAGGATCGCGGCCAGCAAGGCCGTGCCGAGGGAACCGCCGATGCGGTTGACCACGTTGAACGCGCTTGCCGCGCGGGGGATGCGAGACCGCTCCAGCGAGCCGTACAGCGTTGTCATGCCCGGGGTCGTCGCCGCGCCGAGGCCGGCGCCGCGGATCAAGAGGGACAGCGTCAGGAGCAGACCGCTCGGCTCGGAGCCGAGCTGGGTGAACGTGATCGTGCCCAGCACCGACAGCGCGATGCCGGCCAGCATCATCCGGCGGGGGCCGAAGCGAGCCAAGAGCCGGCCGCCCGCGAGCATCACCGCCGCCGAGCCCAGGGCCTGGGGTGCCAGCAGCAGGCCGGCGCGCAACGCGCTCGCCTGCTCGACCTGCTGGTAGTACAGCGGGAGCAGCAGCATCGAGCTGTACAGCGACGCCCCGAGCAGGAACGTGCTCGCGCTCGCCACCGCGAACCCGCGGTTCCGGAACAGCGTCAGGTCCAGCACCGGCGACGGCGTCCGCGACGCGTGCACGCCGTACGCCAGCAGCAGCACCACTCCCACCACCGTGGCCACCAGGACGCCCTCGGACAAGCCGTAGACGAGCGCGCCCAGCCCCGGTGACAGCAGCGCGATCCCGACGACGTCGAGCGGCGCGCGGACGCCGCCGGGCTCGGGGGCCGGGAGGAGGCGGCGGGCGAACAGGAACGTCGCCACGCCCAGCGGGACGATGCCGAAGAACATCCAGCGCCAGCCGAAGTCCGCCACCAGCGCGCCGCCGAGCATCGGGCCCAGTACCGGGGCCACCGTCGCCGGCAGGGTGATCACGCCGATCATCCGGCCCAGCGCCGGGCCCGCCGCCTGCGCGAACACCGCCTGGCCGACCGGCTGCATGAGCCCGCCGCCCAGGCCGTGGAGCACCCGGAACGCGATCAGCGCCGGAGCCGACCAGGCGAAGCCGCACAGCAGCGTGCCCGCCGTGAAGAGCGCGACCGCGGTCAGCCACACCGCGCGGCCGCCGAAGCGGTCGGTCAGCCAGCCCGACAGCGGGATCGCCACCGACGCCGCCAGCAGGTACGCGCTCGCCACCCACTGCACCGTGGTCAGCGGGCTGTCCAGGTCACGGGCGATCGAGTCGATCCCGACGGTCACGATCGTCGCGTCCAGGATCGACAGCACCGCGCCCATGATCAGGACGCCCCCGAGCCGCCACAGCGCCGCGTCGGGACGAGCCACCGCCGTTGTCACATCCACCCCCGGAAGATTAGGTCGAACCTCAGATTAGGTCCGACCCACTCACTGGGTCAAGCACAATCTTGGGTCCGACCCAGTAGGGTGACGGGCATGAGCGAGGGACTCCGTGCCCAGAAGAAGCACGAGACCAGGAAGACCATCTCGGACGTGGCCACGCGGCTGTTCATCCGCAACGGCTTCGAGGACGTGACGATCGCCGAGATCGCCACCGAGGCGCGCGTGGCCAAGATGACCGTCACGAACCACTTCCCGCGCAAGGAAGACCTGGTCTTCGACATCCGCGCGGACTTCACGGCGTGGCCGGCGTCGCTGATCCGCGACAGCGCCTTCCACGACACCCGCGAGCTCTACTTCGAGGCGCTGGGCGCCAAGCACGCACTGGTCGGCTTCTCCGGGCCGGGTTTCGTGCGGATGGTCAAGGAGAGCCCGGTCCTGACGAACGCGCTGCACGAGATGCACCGCGAGCGCGAAGAGAACCTCGCCGACCTGCTGGTCCGGCGGCACCCCGAACAGGGCCTGCCCCCGGTGCTCGCCGCGGCGCACCTCACGGCCGTGCTGCGGGTGCTCTTCCAGGAGGTCTTCGACCGGACGCTGGAGAACGGCGAAGCGATCGCCGACGAGCTGTGGCCGGTCGCCGAACAGGCCTTCGACCAGCTGGAACCGGCCTTCGGCGGCTACTAGCGGGCGGCTCCGGCCGGCCGCGCGGTCCGCAGCTCGGGCTCCGGGGCGCCGGCCACCTTGAGCACGCGCATCGAGCGCACGGCCCGTGCGTCCGAGGGCGCGAGCAGGGCCGAGAACCGCCGGACGACCAGCGCGGTCAGCACGGCGAGCGCGGCCGCGGCCAGGTCGGTCAGCGCGACCAGCACGACGCTGTCGGCCATCGACTGCACGTCGCCGCGGAAGCGCCAGACGATCGAACCGCCGAGCAACACCCAGTTCAGGAGCCAGGCGCCCCACCACACCACGACCTGGCGAGACGGCTTCGGGCGGACGTCACGCGGGCGGCTCAGCACGGCGTGCTCCAGCTCGCCGACGATCGAAAGCGCCATCGGCAGGTTCGCGATCGGCACGAGGACGCCGACGAGCACCTGCCACACCGGGCGCGGCGGGTCGTCGCCCGAGACGTCGGCGGCCGCCTGGCGAGCGACCAGCAGCCACCACAGCGACAGGCCGGCGGGCAGCAGCGCGAGGATCGAGGCCAGCAGGCCCGCGGTGAGCACGAACCCGTCGGAGAACGCCACCACCGAGCGGGACAGCGCGGCGTCCCGGCCCAGCACGAGCAGCACGTACCGCCAGATCTCCGCGCCGGCGGCGACCACGGCGAGCGCGGCGAACCCGAACAGGACGGCGACCAGGCTGCGGCTGAGCACCGGCATACGATCGATCGGGCGGATCTCGTCGGACGCCGTGCCGGGCACCGACGTCGGGCGGCGCCAGACCAGGTTCGGGAAGCCCCAGCGCGGCGGGACCGGGTACGACGGCGGGCCGTAGTACCGCTCGGGCGGCGTCACGCGGCGGCGCGGCCACGCGCCCGGCGGCGGGGTGGCCACCCAGCGCAGCTTCGGCCGGTACGCCGGACGGTGGTGGTACGGGTACGGCTCCGGCTGGGCGGCCAGCGTCCGGCCGTGCAGCTGCTGCGCCGAAGGCGGCGGCACCTGACGCGGCCAGTACCCAGGCGGAGGCGGCTGCAAGGCTAGATCACTTCGGGGTCGATGCCGGGGTGCTCGCCGACCATCGGCCGGCCTTCGCGCTGCCACGCGCCCATGCCGCCGGCGACGTTCACCGCGTCCCAGCCGCTCTGGTTGAGCCACGCGGCCGCGCGCGCGGACCGGCCGCCGCTGCGGCAGATCACGTGGATCGGCTGGTCGTCGGGCAGGTCGGTCAGCTCGCCGACGCGGGCGGGCAGCTCCCCCATCGGGATGTGCACGGCGCCGGGCGCGTGGCCGGCGGCCCACTCGTCGTCTTCGCGGACGTCGAGCAGCACGAGGCCGTCCTTGGGCAGGTCGCGGACCTCGGCGGTCGGCAGTTCAGCAGGGCTCACCACGATCTCCATGCTGCCATGCGGGGGCGTTGCCCGCGCGTGAGGTCAACGCCCCCGGCGGCGGTCAGTGCTGGACGGCCTTCTCGGCACCCGCGCCGGTCAGCGCGCGCACCTCCATCTCGGCGTACTTCTTCGCGTTGCGCTCCTTCGACAGGACCGTGCCCAGCCAGCCGAGCAGGAACGCGGCCGGGATCGAGACGAGACCCGGGTTGTCGAGCGGGAACCAGTGGAAGTCGACGCCCTGGATCATCGACGCGCTCTTGCCCGTCTTGGCGTCCACCGGCTTGCCGGAAACGGCGGGCGAGAAGACGATCAGCACGATCGTGACGAACAGGCCGCCGTAGATCGACCAGAGCGCACCCTGGGTGTTGAACCGCTTCCAGAACAGCGAGTACAGGATCGTCGGCAGGTTCGCCGACGCCGCCACGGCGAACGCGAGCGCCACCAGGAACGCCACGTTCTGGCTCTTCGCGAGGATGCCGCCCGCGATGGCCAGCGCACCGATCACCAGCGCGGTGATCCGGGCGACCTTCACCTCGCCGCCGGTCGAGATCTGGCCCTTCTTGATCACGTTGGCGTAGACGTCGTGCGCGAAGGACGCCGACGCCGTGATCGTCAGGCCCGCCACCACCGCGAGGATCGTCGCGAACGCGACCGCGGAGATGAACCCGAGCAGCACCGGCCCGCCCAGTTCCAGCGCGAGCAGCGGGGCCGCCGAGTTCGTCGTGCCGGGCGCCTTCGAGATCTTCTCCGGCCCGACGAGCGCACCCGCGCCGTAGCCGAGCACCAGCGTGAACAGGTAGAACACGCCGATCAGCACGATCGCCCAGACCACCGAGCGACGCGCGTCGCGGGCGGTCGGCACCGTGTAGAAGCGCATCAGGACGTGCGGCAGGCCCGCCGTGCCGAGGACCAGCGCGATGCCCAGCGACAGGAAGTCGAGCTTGGTCGTGCCCGTCTTGCCGTACTGCTTGCCCGGGTCGAGCAGCGCCGCGCCGCTCTTGCCGCCCTTGTCGACGGCGGCCTGGAACAGGTCCGACAGGTTGAAGCCGTACTTGCCGAGCACCCACAGCGTCATCGCGAAGGCACCGACGATCAGCAGCGCCGCCTTGATGATCTGCACCCAGGTGGTGCCCTTCATGCCGCCGATCAGCACGTACAGGATCATGATCACGCCGACGACGGCGATCACGACGTCCTGCCCCGCTTCGCCTTCGATACCCAGCAGCAGGTTGACCAGGCCGCCGGCGCCCGCCATCTGCGCCAAGAGGTAGAAGAACGAGACCGCCAGCGTCGAAACGGCGGCCGCCGCGCGCACCGGCGTCTGCTTCATGCGGAACGCGAGCACGTCGCCCATCGTGAACTTGCCGGTGTTGCGCAGCAGTTCCGCGACCAGCAGCAAGGCGACGAGCCACGCCACGAGGAAGCCGATCGAATAGAGGAAGCCGTCGTAGCCGTTGATCGCGATCGCGCCCGCGATGCCGAGGAACGACGCCGCCGAAAGGTAGTCGCCGGAAATGGCGATGCCGTTCTGCGGACCGGTGAACGCGCGCCCGGCGGCGTAGTAGTCCGACGCGGTCTTCGTGTTCCGGCTGGCCCGGAACACGATCACCAGCGTGATCGCGACGAAGACCAGGAAGATGATGATGTTGAGGGTGGAGTTGCTGCCCTCCACGCCCGCCGCGAGGTTCATCGGCGCGGTTCCCCTTCGATTTCGGCGCGGATCCCGTCGGCGACCGGGTCGAGCTTCCGGTTGGCGTAGCGCACGTACAAGCCCGTGATGACGAACGTCGAGACGAACTGCAGCAGGCCGAAGACCAGGCCGACGGTGATGTTCCCGACCAGCTTGGTGCTCATGAAGCCGTGCGCGTAGTCCGCGAGGAGCACGTACAGCAGGTACCAGAGCAGGAACAGCGCGGTCATCGGGAACACGAACACCCGCAGCCGTCGGCGCAGGTCCGTGAATTCGGGACTTCCCTGGATCCTCTCCCAGTCGGTCTGCGGCTCCGCGCCACCGACGTCTTGCTCGGTGCTGCTCACGGCGAATCCCCACTTTCCCGTATTTGGTATCGGTAGAAACCAACGGAACGTATGGGGCTATCGTGTAGTTCGTAATCCCTCGATCGGGTATTACTTTATTACTCGCTGTCAGCGCTTTACTTGCGGTGCCGGCCTCGACCGGCGATTCGCGTCTTTTCTTCGGCTTGTCCGAATCTGGCGACCGCCCGATCCCGCATGAAACCGAGCGGATCGGGCGCGTGCAGCCGCAGCATGATGTCGTGGACGTGCTCCGGGCGGCCGTAGCCGGTCGCGCGGCTGACGAAGTAGGTCGTGACGAACGCGGCAGGCACCGTGATCAGCGCGGGCTGGTTGACGAACCAGGGCGCCCAGCCGCCGCTGTAGCCGCTCACGACGTTGACGACGAGCGCGGCCAGCACCAGGCCGCCGCCGACGAACATCCCGGCCAGCGCGCCGGGCCAGGACAGCTTGCGCCACCAGATGCCCAGCACCAGCAGCGGGCTGAAGGTCGACGCCGCGAGCGCGAACGTCAGCCCGATCGACAGCGAGATGTCCTCCGGCCGCAGCGCGACCGCCAGCCCGATCGGGAACAGCGCGACCAGCCCGGTCGCCACGCGGAAGTCCCGCACCCGGCCGGGCAGCAGGTCGGTCGACACCACCCCGGCGACGCTCACCAGCAGCCCGGACGTGCTGGAGAGGAACGCGGCGAACGCGCCGGCCGCGGTGACCGCGCCGAGGATCTGCCCGCCGACCCCCGGCAGGATCGCCGAGGGCAGCCGCAGGATCGCCGCGTCCGTCTTGCCGGTGACGAGCAGCTCCGGGACGTACATCCGGGACAGCGCGCCCAGCAGCGTCGGGAACAGGTAGAACAGGCCCAGCAGCAGCAGGACGTGCACGGTGGTGCGGCGCGCGGCCTTGCCGTCGGGGTTGGTGTAGAAGCGGACCAGCACGTGCGGCAGGCCCATCGTGCCCAGGAACGTCGCGAACATCAGCGAGTACGTCTGGAGCAGGTCGGTGAGGCTGCCCGACGCCGGGTGCAGCCAGTTCGCGTTCTCGGCCACCGAATCGCTGACCACCGGCACCGGCGTGCCGGCCAGGAACTTCAGCTTGGTGCCTTCGGCGACCGTGTGCGGGGCCAGCGGGGTCCAGTGCGTCGGCCCGGCGGCCGGGCCGTTGTCGGTGCGGCCGTAGGCGTACAGGAAGGTGTCCGACGTGACGTGCAGCGTGACGTCGGTCTGCACGTCGACCGTGGTGTCGCTGGTGAACACCGGCGGCGCGGCCGCGCCGAGCGGGCGGAAGCCGTCCGGGCCGCCACCGGCGAAGAAGACCATGCACAGCACGAACGCGGGCACGGCGATGGCGAACAGCTTGAGCCAGTACTGGAAGGCCTGGACCACGGTGATCGCACGCATGCCGCCGGCGATCACGTTGAACGCCACCACGACCATCACCGCGATCGCGCCGGTCCAGACCGGCACCGGGAGGATCGTCGCCAGCGTCAGGCCGGCGCCCTGCAGCTGCGGGACCATGTAGAGGATCCCGATGAACACGACGAACGCCGTCGAGAACCGGCGCAAGCCCTTCGAGCCGAGCCGCATTTCGACGAAGTCCGGCAGCGTGTACGCGCCGGAGCGCCGCAGCGGCGCCGCGACGAAGAGCATCAGGGCGAGGTACCCCGCGGTGAAGCCGATCGGGAACCACAGCGCGTCGGCGCCGTCCTTGAGCACGATCCCGGCGATGCCGAGGAACGACGCCGCCGACAGGTACTCCCCGGAGATCGCGGCGGCGTTGCGGCGGGAGCGCACGGTGCGGCGGGCGACCAGGAAGTCGTGCGTGCTCGTGGCGGACCGCGCGGAGCGGTGACCGATGAAGAACGTCACCACGGCGACCAGCACGATGCCGGTCAACGCCCACGGGTTCAGCTGCACGGGGGGAATCCTCGCACGACTCGGTGCGGAACTAGTTCTCGATCATGTCCACGAACGCGCGTTCGTTGCGTTCGGCCAGGCGGTTGTACCAGATCCCGATGCCGAACAGGAACGGGAACGGCAGCACGCCGAGGATCAGCCACGCCACCGGGATGCCGCCGAGACTGGCCCGGGAGAAGCCCGGAACCAGGTAGAACAGCACCGGCAGCGAGCCGAACACGACGACGACCAGCAAGGCCAGCAGGACCGCCGTCCGCAGCTGCACCTTCACCAGGTGGTCGCGGACGAGCAGCTTCCCCCAGCTGGTCTGCTCTTCCAGCTCGACGCGGGCGCGCAGGGTGCCGCCCACCCGGCGCGGGTCGGCGAGGATCACCCGCTCCCGCTTGGGTTTCGCGTGGTGCTCCGGCTTCGGCGGCTTCTCCGGCTCCGGCGCGGGCGGCAGCGATTCGACGACGGCCCGGTCGGTCGGCTGCGGCAACGGCCGCTGGCGGGCGCGCCTGCCGAGCGTCGGATCCGGTTCGCGGACGCCGTTCGCGCGGCGCTCGTAGAAGTCGTCGGTCATGACCGGTCCCGGGTCAGCCGTTCCGGCCCGAACCGACCAGCCGGTCCTTCAGCGCGCGGGTGTGCCGCCGGCTCACCGGGAGCACCTTCTCCTCGTTGCCGATCACGACCTGGTAGCCGCCCTGGCCCATGCGCAGCTCGGTGATCAGCGGCAGCGCGACGAGGAACGACCGGTGGATCCGGACGAAACCGGCCTTCTCCCAGCGCTCCTCGAGCTGCGCCAGCGGGATGCGGACCAGGTGGCTGCCTTCGGTGGTGAACAGCCGCGCGTAGTCGCCCTGCGCCTCGACCCAGCGGACCGAGGAGCGCGGGATGAGCTTGGTGGTGCCGGCCAGCTCGACCGGGATGACCTCGTCGTCGTTCTTCACCGGCTCGCCGCCCAGCGCGCCGGGCGGGGGCGCCGCCGCGGAGGCCAGCTTGTCGATCACGCGCGTGATCGCGCGGTCGAGGCGGTCCTGCTGGTACGGCTTGAGGACGTAGTCGAGCGCGCCGAGGTCGAACGCGTTGACCGCCTCTTCGGCGTGCCCGGTGACGAACACCAGCGCGGGCGACGGCCGGAGCGCGGCGAACACGCGCGACATCTCCATGCCGGACAGGCCGGGCATGTCGATGTCCGCGAAGACGGCGTCGACGATCGGCAGGCCGCGGTCCTTGCGCTCGCGCAGCCGCGGGTCGTCGGTGGACAGCAACCGAAGCGCCTCGGAGGCGTCGATCGCCGGGAACACCTTCGCCACGTGCGGGCTGTTGCGCAGGCAGTGGACGAGTTCGTCAAGACCGTTCGGCTCGTCGTCCACAGCCAGGACCACGAGTTTCCGGGTGTCATCGTGAGCACTCACAGTGAAACGCATCCTGCCCATTGCCGAGTGCAATGTCCAGCCCCCGTCTGCCTGAAGTGGGGAGACCCGCGGACGGCCCGGCCGCCCGCGGGTCCCTGTCTCAATGCACGAACGTGAACCAGTTGAGGTTCACGAAGTCCGCGGGCTGGCCGCTCGTGAACGTCAGGTAGACGTTGTGCACGCCGGTGACCGCGCTGATGTTGGCCGGCACGGTCCGCCAGCTCTGCCAGCCGCCCGTGTTGGCGACGGCGAAGCTGCCGATGGGCGCGTTGGACCGGCTGTCGAGCCGCACCTCGACGAGCCCGCTCACGCCGGCCGCCGCCCCGGACGCGACGCGGGCCTGGAAGTTGGTCGCCGCGCTGCTGCCGAAGTCGACGTTCGGGTAGAGCGCCCAGTCGCCGTTGCCCACCGCGCCGATGTTCCGGCCGCCGCCGGAGTCCGTGGTGGCCTCGGTGATCACGCCGGACTGCTGGCTGAAGGACTCGGCCTGGATGGTGCTGTACGCGCTGCTCCCGCCGGTGGGCGGAGTCGTCGTGGTCGGCGGGGTCGTCGTGCCGCCACCGGTTCCGCCGCGGGTGGTGACGGTGACGTAGTCGACGACCATCGGGTGGCCGGGCACGATCCCCGGTCCGGGCGTGGTGGTGCCGGAGTTGTTGTTCGGGAACGCGCCACCGATGGCGACGTTCAGCAACACGAAGTAGCCCTGGTGGGTGGTCATGTTCGCCCAGGTTGTGGCATCGACCTGGTTCTGGCTCACCGAGTGGAACTGCTGGCCGTCGACGAACCAGCGGAACACCTGCGGGCTGGTGCTCGCGTCCCATTCGAAGCGGTAGGTGTGGAAGGCCGACTGGCAGCTGCTGCCGGGGCACGCGCGGTTGGCGGGCAGGCCGGTCGTCTCGTTGCACGGGCCGCCGGGGTTGACGCCGCAGTGCAGCACGCCCCAGACGGAGTTGATCCCGTTGACATTCTCCATGATGTCGAACTCGCCGATGGCGGGCCAGTTCCACCAGTTGCCGCGGTAGGGGCCGCCGAGCGCCCAGAACGCGGGCCAGTACCCGAGCGCGGCGGCGCCGGTGACGTTCGGCATCTGGATCCGGCTTTCGATCCGCATGACCCCGCCCGCCGGCGGCTTGAAGTTCGCGCGCTGGGTTTCGATCCGCGCCGACGTCCAGTTGCCGGACCCGTCGCGCAACGGCGTGATGCGGAGGTTGCCGACGCCGTCCTGCGAGACGTTGCCGGTGCTCGACGTGTAGTTCTGGATCTCGCCGGTGCCCCAGTTGCCGGGCCCGCCGGGGTAGCTGTGGCCGGTGTCGATGATCCAGTTGGCGCTCGAGGGCAGGGTGTTCGCGCCGCCGGTGAAGTCGTCGGCGAAGACGGTCGTCCAGCCCGATTCGGGCGGCGGGATCGACGCTTCGGCGTTCAGCGTGAGGGGCACGGTGATCAGCGCGGCGCCGACGACGGCACCGATGGCGAGTCTTCGGGAGTGGGGCATCGGGTACGACCTCCTTGTCGTCCGGATTTGTTGCCGATCGCAACAAAGCCCGTCGACTAGGAGACCTGACGCCTCAGTGCGGGGCCAGAGGCGTTACCGGGGAAGGGTGATGTGGGTCACAAAGTTTGCCCGGAAGTGCTCAAACCGGACAGCTGTCACTCGGTGTTCTTCGGGTGGCCCGTGCTCGCCAAGACCACCCAGACGACGCGCCTGCCGGAGCCGATGCTGCCGCCCTGGGTTTTCCGGAGCAGTCGGCCGTTCAGTCAGGACGATCCACGCTTCCCAGGTGTTCGACCTCGCAGCCTGGCACAAGGCTTCCCAACCCTTTGCTGCCTCGGAAGTCGCGAAGCGCGCCTCCCAGCCACCGGGTCGCGCGGGCGGCGCGACGCGGTCACCGCGTTTCGCAGGCATCGCTCAGCCGTCCGTAGGACCCGGCACCGGACCGAAGTCCTCGTCGATCGGACCGCTGAGCTTGCCTGCGAGTGCCGGATCAGCGTGGATGGCCGCGGTGCTGCGCCACTCCGTGATCGTCTGGGCGAGAACGGACCACTGCCCCAGCTCCGCGGAAGCCTGAAACGCGCGTGCGAAGTCGTGGACGAACTGCGCCTGCTCCGCCTTCGGCAGGACGTCCACCCAGGGGAACTCGTCAAGAAGGGCCGCCGCCGCGACGTCGTGTGGCAGGTGAGCCAGCACATTGCGCAGCGCACGCGCCGCGGCCACCGATCCTTCCGACGCCGAGTTCGCCCTGTCTTCCCTGGTCAACAGCAGGGCAGCACCGTCGCGGCGACGTACCCGGACGTCGCCCTCGTCAGCGAGCGCAGCGACGCTTTTGGGATCGCGCTGCAACTCGCTCCACTGCACTTCGGTGGCCATGGCACTATTCTGAACTTTTTCAGAAGTCTGCGCAAGTCACTCGTCAGAGGCCGAAGCGGGACCACGCCGCCTTCTGCGTGACCGCCTCCAGCACCGCCGAAGCCGCTGCTGGGGCGCCGACTCCGAGACGGGCCAGGAGGGGGCGCTTGGGCTCGGCCACCGAGATCTCCGCGTCCGGGAAGCGCTCGGTGACGATCTGGCGGAGGCTGCCGAGGCCGTCGACCAGGCCCAGTTCCTGCGCCTTCGCGCCGAGCCAGACGTCGCCGGTGAAGAGGTCCTCCGCGTCGCTCAGGCGGTCGCCGCGGCGTTCCTTGACCCAGCTGACGAACAGGTCGTGGAGCTGGGTGTGCATCTTCTTCAGCCACTCGACGTCTTCCGGCTTCTCCGGCGAGAACGGGTCGAGGCGCGACTTGTTGGCGCCCGCGGTGTGCAGGCGGCGCTCGATGCCGAAGCGTTCCAGCAGGCCCGTGAAGCCGAAGCCGCCGCTGATCACGCCGATCGAGCCGACCATGGAGGTGCGGTGGGCGTAGATCTCGTCGGCCGCGCAGGCCAGCCAGTATCCGCCGGACGCGGCGACGTCTTCGCAGAACGCCAGTACCGGCACCTTCTTCTCGTCTGCCAGCTGGCGGATGCGCTCGGCGACCAGCCCGGACTGCGTCGGCGCGCCACCGGGCGAGTTCACCAGCAGCGCGACCGCCTTCAGCCGCTCGTGGCCGAACGCCCTGGTCAGGGCCGATTCGACCGCGCTCAGGTTGATCGCGCCCCTGGCCAGCGGGGACGGCGACGGCGTGATCACGCCGTGCAGCTTGACCACGGCCACGACGTCCTTGCGCTCGACCCGGTCGGCGAGCACCGGGATCCGCGAAGCCAGCTTGTCCGTAACGCTCATGAAGCCAGGCTAGCCGGGACTCAGCCCATGGGGAGGATGCCGGAGCGCGAACCGTTCACCCCGGACACGTCGGCGCCGTTCAGCTGGGCCGGCCCGCTCTGCGCCGGGACGTCGGCCTCCTCGGAGCTGTAGTCCGGCATGTTCGGGCGGACGCCCGGGACGAACTTCGGCACCCGCAGCGTCACCTTCATGCCGGCGCCGGGCGCGGTCTCGACCATCACCGCGTAGTCGTTGCCGAACACCTGCTGCATGCGCTGGCTGATGTTGCCGAGCCCGACGTGCGCGCCGGTGCTGTGCGCGTTCTTGACGTCGTTGAGCCGCCGCGGGTCCATGCCGATCCCGTCGTCCTCGACGCTGATCAGCGCCTCGGCGCCGTGGTCCTGCGCGATCACCGTGACGCAGCCGCCGCTGGGCTTGCTGGCCAGTCCGTGCTTGACCGCGTTCTCCACCAGCGGCTGGATGATCAGGAACGGCACGACGACGCTGAGCACCTCGGGCGCGATCTTCATCCGCACCTCGAGCCGGCCGCCGAAGCGGGCGTTCTCGATGGTCAGGTAGCGGTCGATGTTGCGCAGCTCCTCGGCGAGCGAGGTGAACATGCCCGACGAACGGAACGAGTAGCGCGTGAAGTCGGCGAAGTCCTGAAGCAGCTCTCGCGCCTCTTCGGGGTCCGTGCGGATCAGCGCGGAGATCGTGTTCAGCGCGTTGTAGACGAAGTGCGGCGAGATCTGCGCGCGCAGCGCCTTGATCTCCGCCTGCTGGAGCTGCTGCTTCGACTCGTCGAGCCGGGACAGCTCGAACTGCGTGCAGACGAACTGCGCGACCGCGTCGGCCATCTGCACCAGGCGCCCGCGGGTCCGGCCGACGACGATCAGCGCCGCCTCGGTCTCGCCCTCGACCAGCAGCGGCACGATGACCGCCGTCTTCATCCGGCAGGTGCCGCGGTGGTTGCACGGCATCCGGTCGTGGGCCACGACCTCGCGGCGGTGCTTGCGGATGGCCGCGCCGATCGCGTCGACGAGGTCGACGTAGTGCTCGTTCGCCTCCCCGTCCCAGGACAGCAGCGTGCCTT
Source organism: Amycolatopsis eburnea (assembly GCF_003937945.1). Classification (GTDB taxonomy): domain Bacteria; phylum Actinomycetota; class Actinomycetes; order Mycobacteriales; family Pseudonocardiaceae; genus Amycolatopsis; species Amycolatopsis eburnea. Next base: position 1,248,592 of record NZ_RSEC01000036.1, on the reverse strand, counting down.
CGCAGTCGGTGATGCCGACGGCCACGCAGTCGAGCATCTGCAGCAGCTGCGTGGTGATCTTGTCGGCGGCGTCTTCGTCCAGGCCGGAGCGGAGGTTCGGCGCCGCCTTCGACATCCGGTGCACGGCCTGCAGCATGGCGTCTTCCACCACGCTGGCCGGCTTGCGCTGTTTCACGAGCAGCACGATCACCACGACGAGGAGGACTGCCGCGACACCCCAGGGAATGATCTGCGCAAGCGGAAACCCGGACACGGCGTCCATGCTCTGCGCTCGACCAACCGGGTGCAAGGCCTGTTCCCACTTTCTGTCCAACTGTGCTGACCGAGGGTTGATACGACCCTACCGAGAGTCGGATCCAGGCCCTCATGGTCACTGTCCGCAACACGCGGGAGGCGTCGCCTGTTCCACCCCTTCCGGCGAAAGCAGCAGGAAGGACGCGGTTTCGCCGCCGACGACCCCGCGCTCGGCGACGCGCGGCGCAGCACCTGCGGCCGAACGGGCGAATCTGCTACTTGAGGAGCCGCGACATGCGGCGGTCGGCGAGCGGCTTGCCGCCGGTCTGGCAGGTCGGGCAGTACTGGAACGACTTGTCGGCGAAGGAGATCTCGCGGATCGTGTCGCCGCAGACCGGGCAGGGCAGGCCGGTGCGGGCGTGGACCCGCAGGCCTGAGCGCTTCTCGCCCTTCAGCCGCGCGGCTTTCTGGCCGACCGAGCGGTTGACGGCGTCGGACTCGATTTCGACGATCGCCTCGGCGAGGGTTTCCAGTGCGCCGTCGTCGAGCTTGCCGATCGTCGCGTACGGCGAGAGCTTCGCGCGGTGCATGATCTCGTCGGAGTACGCGTTGCCGATCCCGGCGATGAGCGACTGGTCGGTGAGCGCCCACTTCAAGCGGGTGTTCTTGCCCGCGAACAGCTCACGCAGCTGGGTCGCGTCCAGCGAGAGGGCGTCCGGGCCGAGGCGTGCCACGCTCGCGATCTCCTGCGGGTCCTTGACGATCCACACCGCGAGGCCCTTCTTCGTGCCCGCTTCGGTGAGGTCGAACCCGGGCCCGGTCGCGGACTCGAGGTGCACGCGCAGCGAGATCGGGCCCTTGCCGGGCTTCAGCGGCGCCGCGGCGAGGCCGTCGGACCAGCGCAGCCAGCCCGCGCGCGCCAGGTGGACGACCAGGTGCAGGTCGCCGGCGACGACGTCGAGGTGCTTGCCGTGCCGGGTCGCGCCGGTGATCTCGCGGCCGTGCATTTCGGTCCACGGCGGGGTCGCCGTCTTCAGCACGCTCAGCGATGCGACATCGATGCGGAAGATCGTCTGGCCGACCGCGTTCTCGCGCAGGTGGTGGGCCAGCGCTTCGACCTCGGGTAGCTCGGGCATGTCCCCAGTTTCACCCCTTCGGCCGAATTCCGGTACTGGCTATTCGACCGGGTGCAGCGGCCCGTCGAAGTCCGGCAGCGAGTGCCGCTGGATGGTCTTGGAGATCTTCTTGACCTCGCCCTGCACGGTGAACATGCCGCGGATGGTGCCGACCCAGCGCTCGGACGGCCGGTCGCCGGTCACGTCGCCCTCGGTCTCCGCGACGACCGTCCACGGCCGGCGCAGGATCCACCGCAGGGGGAAGAACAGGATCACGAGCAGCAGCGCGAGCAGCACCCACGCGGGGATGTTGACCTGGTCCGGCGTCCACACGACGAGGATGACGGCCAGCAGCGCGGTCACCACGATCATCGCGATGCCGGGGCCGTAACTGCCCGCGACGTCGTGCTCGAAGTCGTCGGCCGTCGCCGGCGCACGCCATTCCATCTGGGCACGGACCACCCAGTCGCGGCCGTCTTCGCCGCGCACCAGCCGGTTCATTCAGTTGCCTCCAGGGCCGCCCGCAGGGTGAGCAGCACAACGGTACCGTGCGCGGCCGCGAACGCGCGAGGGAGGAATCGGACATCCCACCCGGCGAAGTGGATCACCGCTGTTCGGAGCCGGTCGGCGCCGGTTCGGCGGATTCGCTCGAACCAGTGACTTCGGACGTGCTGCTCGGGCACGGTTTCCCGGACGTCGGCGTGACCGTCGTCGTCGGTTCGGTCGTGCTGGTGTCCGTCGGCCTGCCCTTCGCCTCCGTCGACCCGTCGGTCGGCGACAGCTCGGGTGCGTCGGCGCTTTCCGGCGAGTCGCTCGACTCGGTGGTCATCGTCAGGTTCGGGGTCGTCGTCGTGTCGAGCCGCGGCGACGTCGCCGGGTGGTCGGGCGTGCTGAACGTCGAGGACGTGAGGTCTTCGCGCGGGGTTACGCCGTCGCCGCCGGTGCTGCCGCCCACCTCCCCGGCCGGGACGTCGCCCGCGGGGACGTGCGGCACCTCGTGCGCGCCGAGCTGCCCGGTGCCGGCGGCACGCGGCCGGATCGGCACCGCGACCCCGGTGCCGCGGCCGTTGAGCACGCCGATGCCGATCCGGGGATCGGGCTGCGGCTGCGGCGGCGGCTCGTGGTGCGTCTCGGTCGGCGGCACCACCACCAGCTCCGGCGCGCCGCCGGTCAGCCCGACGTCCTGGACCGGCGTCGGCCCGAACAGCACCGGACCGGCCGCGACCCCGACCGCGCCCACGGCGGCGGTCGACGCCAGCGCGAGCCCGATCTTGACCTTCGACCCGACCAGGACACCCTTGATCGTCGTGCCGAGCCCGGCCAGCACCCCGCTGCCGCCGAGCGACGCGGCCGCGGGCACGAGCAGCACCAGCACGCCGGCGTGCGCGCGCAGCGACGAACAGACGTCGCGGAGCTCGTCCTGGGTGGCGCGGCACGACGCGCAGCCGTGCAGGTGCGCCTTGATCCGCTCGGCCTCGGCACCGGTGACGCTGCCCGCGGTGAACCCGCCGAGCTTTTCGACGACCGCGCGGCACGAGTCCGGCCCGCGGTTCACCGAAAGGTGGGCCTGCAGGTACGCCGCGCGCAGCCCCTGGCGCGCCCGGCGGGCCAGCGCCGCGGTGGCGTTCGCGCTCAGCCCGAAGTGCGGCGCGACCATCGCGGGCTGCTCGCCCTCGACCTCGGTCTGCCACAGCACCGTCCGCCAGCGCTCCGGCAGGCTGGTGAACGCGGTGGTGATCAGCGTGTGCTCCGCGGTGCGGGCGTGCGTGTCGGCACCCGCGCCGGCGCGGAAGGTGAGTTCGTCGTCGGAGACCGGGACGTCCCGGCGGGCGCCGTGCCACTCCCACGAAACGCGGCGGGCGACGGTGAGCAGGTAGGCGCGGACGTAGTCGCGGGGGCCGGCGCCGCGGCGGAGGGCCTGCAGCACGCGGAAGAAGGTCTCCGCGGTGATGTCCTCGGCCTCGGACCGGTCGGCGGCCAGGCTCTGCGCGAGCCGGCGCACGGCGGCGGCGTGCAGCTCGAACAGCTCCCCGAACGCGGCGTCTTCGCCGTTGCGGAGCCGTTGCAGCAGTGCCTGCTCGTCGGATTCCGAGGCCGCTGGTGGCGGCACCGTGCCCAGCTCGGTCATCCGGCCCGGCACCTCCTCCCCGAAGGTCTCCCCATTCGGTCGAATGGGGACACCATACGGAGGGAATCAGCCGTCGTCACCCCTTGTACGCCAGCTGTGACACCGAAGCACCGGGTCAGGGCATGGGGGGACCCGGCGTTCGGCCCACTCGGGGGAGGGTATAGAGTCTTCCCATCAGCAAGGCAGTGCGGATGTAGCGCAGCTGGTAGCGCATCACCTTGCCAAGGTGAGGGTCGCGGGTTCGAATCCCGTCATCCGCTCAAGATCGAAGGCCGCTTCCCGGTTCGTCCGGGAGGCGGCCTTCAGTCTTTCGAGAGCGCGTGATCGCTGTCACACCGCGTGGGTCTGGTAGGGGTCGTGCTCGGCGAGGAGCTTCTCGAGCCGGGCTTGGTCGACGCGGGAGACCACCGAGGTCTCGTCCTGTCTGTCCCGGACGCACTTGGCGAGCGTGAACGTCGAGGTGACCAGGTAGAGCATGCCGAGGGCGAGGAAGCCGCGGACCCAGCCGTCGACCGGGAGGTACGCGATGCCGCCGGTGACCGCGGCGAGCGCCAGGCCGAACGAAAGCGCCGCCTGGACGTAGAAGGCCGTCGTGGTGGGGGACGTGGTGCCGGATTTGGTCATGTGACCACGGTCTCGTCCGGCGGCCGCGGCGTCTTGAGCAGTTCTACTCAGGCGCGGTTGCGAAGTGGCTACAGCTCGTAGACGTCCAGGACCGTCGGGGCGACCGGCGTCAGGTGCGGGTCTTCGCGTTCGGTCACCTGGCCGCGGGCCATCCGGTAGACGCGGAACTCGTTGTCGTGCTCGGTGTCCTGGTCGTCCCAGACGTGGAGCAGGCCGTACGAGCCCGCCGCCAGTTCGCCGACCCGGGTGAAGAGGTCGAGCAGTTCCAGGCCGCGGCCGCCGTGCTTGTCGAAGCCCGCGATGTGGAGCATCGGCATGCCGCCGCTCCAGCGGAGGTCGATCAGGTCGAAGTCGCCGGCGTCGCGGATCGCGCGGTGGACGCGGTCGACCAGTCGCTCCAGGAGGGCCGCGTCGTCGTCGCCGCTCGCGGTCGCCTGGATGGTCACCCAGCCGTGGAATTCGAACACCCGCAGAACGGTAGCAAGGGCTCAGCGGGCCAGTGCGGACGGCTTTCCGTCGCGGCGCAGGACGTTGGTCAGCACGCCTTCGCCGTGGCGCTCGAACGCCGGCACCAGCTTCTCGCCGAAGACGCACAGCGTGCGCTCCCACGGGTGGCCGAGCGTGCCGAACGAGAAGTCGGACGCCAGGAACAGGTGGTAGTCCGCGCGCGGGAACGCCGGCACCGGCCAGCGGGCGCCTTCGGTCATCAGGTGCGGGCGGACGCGGTAGGACTGGTGCTGCCAGTGCAGCGCCCACAGCCAGTCGTCCGGGCCGCAGACCTCGCGGAACGCGGCCAGCGCGATGGCGGCCACCTGGTGCTCTTCGACCGCGTACGGGCCGAGGCGGAACTCGGCCGACGCGCGGTCGAGGTCGCCGGGCGAGAGGTCCCAGGTGCGCGACGGCGCCGGCTCGCGGAAGCCCGGCCAGGCGTGGGCGTAGGTGCTCGGCCAGAACCCCAGCTTGTCGTACACCCAGTACCAGGCGGGCTCGTCCACGACGCGGGAGACGGCTTCCCAGGCAGCATTCACTTTGAGGACCTCGAAGTCGGCCAGGCACGGAAGAACACGCGAAAGCTTCGTGTTCACCTCTCGGTTTGTCCAGTCCCCGTCCGCTCGCCGCGAACTGTGTCACTCGACCGGGTGGGTTGTGCCAGCTTGTCACCATGCGAATCGTCTTCGTCCACGGCGCCTTCGTCCGCGACGGCGCCTGGTGGTGGCAGCCGGCCGCGGACGCACTGGCGCGACACGGTTTGCGCAGTTCAGCGGCCGTGCTGCCGAGTTGCGAGGCCGAGCCGCGGGGTGATCTGTTCGACGACGCCGCGGCCGTCCGCGCGCTGCTCGACGCGTCCGACGAGCCTGTTCTGCTCGTCGGACACTCCTACGGTGGGATGGTGATCACCCAGGCCGGCCGGCACCCGGCGGTGCACCGGCTGGTCTACGTGACGTCGTTCCTGCCGGACGTCGGCGAGGCGCTCGCGGACTTCGGCGGCGGGGAGCCGCGGCACGTCAGCCACGGCGACGGCACCGCGAGCGTCCGGGAGGAGCTCGTGCGGCCGCTGTTCGCCCAGGACTTCGACGACGCCACCTACGCCGCGGCCGCCGCGCGGCTCACTGCGCAGAACGAGGTCGTGTTCGGCCAGCGGACGACCGAAGCCGCGTGGCGCCACAAGCCGTCGACCTACCTCGTCTGCGGGGACGATCTCGCGACGCCGCCGCAGATGCAGCGGGAACACGCCGCCCGCGCGACCGACGTCGTCGAGCTGCCGGTGGCGCACCACCCGTTCGTCACGCGGCCCGAACTGGTCGCCGACGTGTTGCTTCAGCTGACGACGTAGCCCATCAGGAACTCCTTCGTCTTGCCCTCGCAGCCGGCGTCGAGGGAGTCGAAGTGGCTCGCACCCGCATTGCAGCGGTAGAGCGCCCGCGCGGCCGCCCAGGACGGCGGGTTGGCGTAGAGGTACCCGAGCAGGCCGAGTGCCTGCTGGCCCTCGCACTTGCCGCTCTGGTCGGTCGAGCTGAACCAGTCCTTCTGGTCCTTCACCTTGCAGGCGAACAGCTTCCGCGTCCCCGGCTCGGCCGTCGCGACGAGCGAACCGAAGACGCCCTCCTTGGTGAAGCCCGCCGGCGGACCGACCTTCTTGGTACCGCTGAAGTGGCCGCCTTCGGGGTGGTGGAACCGGGTCAGCGGCACCTTGGCCGGCTCCGGCTTCTCCCCCGCGCTCGACGACGGCGGCGGGGCGGCGGCCGAACTCGCGCCCGGCAACGCGGACGCGCTCGTGGACGGCGGTGCCGAGGACTTCTTGTGGCTGGGCGAGGTGGTCTTCGACGGCGACGGCTCGGCCTGCTCCGACGTCACCCCCGCGGCCGCCACCGGGGTCTGCGCCGACGGCTTGAGCAGGAAGATCGCGCCGAGCGCGACGACCACGGCCGCCGCGACGCCGGCCAGCACCAGCGGGAGCCGCTTCCGGCGCGGCCGGTTCCAGTCCACTGTGGTCGGTGACGGCGCGGCGACCTTCGCGGTCACCGGCTCGAAGACGATGGTCGGCAGCGACGCCGGATCCACGGCCTGCGTCGGCGAGTCGGTGATCGCCGTGCGCGCGGTTTCCAGCAGCCCGCGCACGCCCGACGCGGTCAGCCGGTCCGAAGTGGACTGCGTGAGCAGGCCGCGGACGGCGTCGGCGAGCGGGCCGCGGCAGCGCTCCAGCACCGGCTGGTCGTACATGATCGCGTGCAGCGTCGCGGCCGTGGTGGTGCGCTGGAAGGGCGCGCGGCCTTCGGCGGCGTGGAACAGCGTCGCGCCGAGCGACCAGAGGTCCGACGCGGGCGCCGGGCCCGCGCCGGCGAACAGCTCGGGCGCCATGTAGCCGGGCGACCCCATGACACCGCCGGTCTGCGTCAGGGCCGGGTCGTCCATCGCCCGCGCGATGCCGAAGTCGGCGAGCTTCACGCGGTCGCCGGGCAGCACCATGATGTTGCTGGGCTTGACGTCCCGGTGCACGATGCCGGCCCGGTGCGCGCTTTCGAGCGCGCTGAGCACCTGCAGGCCGAGCGCCGCGACGCGGTCGTTCGCCAGCGCCCCTTCGCGGCCCACGACGTCCGCGAGCGTCGGCGCGACGACGAGCTCCATCACGATGAAGGTGGCGCCCTGCTCGCTGACGACGTCGTACACCGTGACGACGCCGGGGTCGTTGAGCCGCCCCGCTGTCCGGGCTTCGCGCATGACGCGTTCGAGGTTCGTGCCCGGCGGGGTGGCCAGTTCCTTCAACGCGACCGGGCGCCCGAGCACCTGGTCTTCGGCGCACCAGACCACGCCCATCCCGCCGCGGCCCAGCTCGGCCGAGATCGCGTACCGCCCCGCGACCAGTCTCATCGTCGCCCCCCCCTGAACGCTCGGGGGCGATGCTAAGGGAGGCGCCGGGCGGACCCGGCGCCTCCCCGGCTCAGGCGGCGTCCCAGAGGGTGAGGAACGCCGAGGCCTCACTGCGTGCCCAGGGCCTCAGCCGCTCGCGATCACGGGCGGAGAGCTGGTACTCCTTCGCGCGGCGGACGTCGATCACCAGCGCCTCGCCGCCCGGCAGGACGTCGGGCATCGCCTGCTCCAGCACCCACAGCGCGAGCTGCGCCGACGACTTCGTCAACGGCTCCTCCTTGAAGTAGAGCCAGGTGGCGTACCGGCGGCCGTCGCTCTTGCGGAGCCCCATCTGCGGGCTGACGCCGATCTCCAGCTCGCCGATCCGGCAGCGGCCGCGGCCGACCTCGACCAGCTTCGGCGACTTGCGGCCGAGGTACCGCAGCCAGCCCTCGGCTATCGCCGCGTAGTGCGGCTTCGTCCGGTCGTCGGCGGCGTTGACGAGCGCGCGCAGCGCCACCTCGTCCTGGTTCGCCGCCCGGCCGGACCGCACCGCGTTGGCCGCCCGCCGGTAGTAGTTGAACGCCGCTCGCGCCGGGTCTTCGTACTGCCTCCGCTGCCGCCGGACGAACGACGACCGCGACGGACCGGAACTCGCGCTGTAGCCCACGAACGTGGACAGGGTGATGTAGGCCATGGCCCTGCCTTCCTCCATCACGCCGCCCGCGGTCGCGAGCGGCATCTCCCCTGGACAACGCCAATTTTAGAACATATGTACGACAGTTTTCGGCCGCTCGACGGGTGACCCGCGAGGGGACTCCCGAAAGCGGCCGACTTGCGCTACGTTGCCGATCAACCTCAAACCGCAACCTCGCAGGTCGGCAGCGCGTGCCAGACTGATGCCCCGAACGGTGGATGGGGGTCCTTGGATGAGCTGGCAGGAAGAGCTTCGCCGTCTCGACGCGGAGCTTGCCGAGGGTCGCATCGAGCCCGCTGACCACCGCAAACAGCGGGATGAGCTGCTCGCGCAGGCCTCCGGTTCGACGGTGCCGTCACCGGTGCCCTCGCCGCTACGCCGTCCGGGTGATACCTGGCGGAGTGCCAACCCCGCGAGCCAACCCGCGCCGGTGCACCCCGTCCCGCCGCAGCAGCGCGTGGAGTCGCCCCGGCCCGCGCCGCTGCCGCCCCCGCCGTGGCAGCGGACCGGGCTGCCGAAGACGGTCTCGACGAGCCACGTGCCCGCGATCCCCGACCACATGACGACCGCGCCGAGCCCGGCCGACATCACGCCGACCCGCTACCTGCGCGTCGACGGGCCCGCCGAGCAGGGTCCGGGCAGCCGGTTCCCGCCGATCACGCCGCCGGGTGGCGAAACGCGCCCGCCGCAGCTCGAACCGGACGGCACCGCCGGCAAGCACCGGTGGGACACCGACGGCCCGTCGTCGGGCCGGCCGACCTGGCCGTTCATCGCGCTGGGCGTGCTGGTGGTGCTCGGTATGGTCGTCGGCGCGACGCTGTGGCTCGGCAAGGACGACCCGGCGCCCAGCGCGCTCTCGTCGTTCACGCCGTCGGTGACGCAGCCGCCCGTCGCCGCGTCCCAGCCGCAGCTGGAGGACCAGGTGCCGCCGCTGCCCGGGATGCAGCACCCGGAGAGCTCGACGATGTCGCTGGCCCGCGGCCTGGACCTGAAGCTGTACCCCAAGGAGGCCGCGCAGGTCTTCTCGCAGCACGGCGTCACGCAGCTCGTGTACCGCGCCTCGTCGGCCGGCGACACCGGGTTCCTCGGCTACGCGATCCCCGCCGAAAACGCCGAGGGCGCGAAGGCGATCGTCGACTACCTGCGCGAGGCCGCCGCGGCAGGCGGGTTCGTCCCGATCGCGGCCGACCCCGCGTCGGTCACCGGCCGCAACGACGACCAGCGCCTCGACGGCACCTGGTACACCTCGGGCAAGGTCGCCGTCGTGCTCTGGGCGTCCCAGCCGTTCGCCAAGGACAAGGACGAGCTGAAGACCAGCCTGGACAACGCCGTCGCGGTGTTCAAGAAAGCGCTGCCGCCGAGCTGATCAGCCGCGCCGGTCGAGCACCCCGGCCAGCGTGCGGCGGGCGACGTCGGCGCCGAACAGGCGGTCCACGACGGTCTTGCCCTCTTCGGACAGCCGCTGCCACAGCTTGTCGTCCTCGAGGAGGGTGACGATCTCGTCGGCGAGCTCCTGCGCCGAAGCGCCGACGAGGACGTCCTGCCCGTGCGTCAGGTGCATGCCCTCGGCGGCCAGCGGGGTGGCGACCACGGGGACGCCGTAGCCGAGGCTCTCGCCCAGCTTCCCCTTCACGCCCGCGCCGAAGCGCAGCGGCGCGATGACGACCCGGGTCTCGCCGTACGCGCTTTCGAGGTTCGGCACCCAGCCGCGGACGACGACGCCGTCGCGCTCGAGGTCGAACATCTCCTGCGGCGGGTTGCTGCCGACGATCTGCGCGACCGCGTCCGGACGGCGGCGGCGCACCAGCGGCATGATCTCCTCCGCCAGCCAGCGGGCCGCGTCCCGGTTGGGCAGGTGGTCGAAGCTGCCGACGAACAGCACGCCGGAGCGGCCTTCGGGGGTCGCGACCGAGCCGTTCGCGTAGTGCACGTTGGACAGCACCTCGACGCGTGCCGACGGCACGAGCTCCTGCAGCAGCGCACGCTCCACATCGGACACGACGAAGGTGACGTCGGTGGCGCGGGTCAGCCCGAGTTCGGACTCCCGCAGCACTTCGGCGCGGCGCCGCAGCGTCAGCTCTTCACGCGTCTCGCCGAGCTGCGCGGCCAGGTCGGCCTGCCGGTTGAGCCGGACGAAGTGCAGGTCGACCGTGTCGTAGGCGATGACGCAGTCGGGCGCGTGCTCGCGGACCTGCTCCAGCAGCTGCCAGGCCACGTGCGGCCGCGACAGGATCGCCAGGCTCAGGTCGGCGCCGGCGTCGCGCAGGAACTCGAGCTGTTCGCCGAGCCCGGTCACCACGGTGACGCCCGCGCGGTACAGCGCGTCGGCGTACGGCTCCGGGAGCGCGTTGTTCAGCGGCATGAACACCACGCGCTGGCCGAGGCCGACGAGCAGTTCGAGGATGCGGGACATCCGCACCGAGCCGGAGTCCTTGTCCGGCATCGGCACCTGGTGGTCGGCGACCAGCACGGTGCCGCCGCGGTGGCCGTCCTTCGTGCGCTGCCGCCCGGCCCAGACCGCGCGCGGGCTCGCCTCGGGGAAGTGGTCGCGCAGCTGGACGCTCCACTTGTCGACGAAGACGCCGCGGTTGAGCTCCTGGTGGCGCTTCACGCCGGAGGAGACGTCCGTGCCGTTGGTGATGCCTTCGTGGTGCACGACGACCGACGCGGGCTGGACCATCGTCCGGTACCCGGCCGCCCGCACGGCGAACGCGAGGTCGGTGTCCTCGTAGTACGCGGGCGCGAAGCGCTGGTCGAAGCCGCCGACGCGCTCGAACAGCTCACGGCGGACGAGCAGGGCCGCGCCGGAGCAGTAGTCGACGTCGCGCAGGGCCTGGTACCAGGGCGCGTCCGGGTTCTGCAGCCTGCCGTAGTTCCAGCCGGTGCCGTCGGCCCAGATGATGCCGCCGCACTCCTGCAGGCGGCCGTCCGGGTAGACCAGCTTGGACCCGACGAGCCCGACGTCCGGCCGCGTCTCGACGACGGCGACCAGCTCGTCCAGCCAGCCCGCGCGGACTTCGGTGTCGTTGTTGAGGAAGAAGATGAAGTCGCCGCGCGCGTTCTCGGCGCCGAGGTTGCAGGCGCCGACGAAGCCCAGGTTCTTCGGCGCCCGGATCAGCCGGACCCCGGCGCACCCGGCGACGCGGTCGGCGGAGTCGTCCGGCGACTTGTCGTCGACGACGATCACCTCGAACGGCGTCGAGGGCAGGTGCCGCTGGATCGAGTCGAGGCAGCCGCGGGTGTAGTTCCAGTTGCCGTACACCGGGATGACGACGCTGACGATCGGCTGGTCGCTGGTGGTCACCGCGACCGGACCGGGGACGCCGACGGGCTCGCCGGGCAGCACGCCGGCCGGGCGGCCGAGCGCCGTCTCGTAGAAGTCGCGGCGGCGGGTGCCGCGGGGCGCGTACTTCTCGATGGTGCCGCGGTACTTCCCGATCGCGCGCTGGACCAGCGCGGACGTCTCGGCGCGCAGCTTCTCGTTCTCCGCGGCGAGCCTGCCGACGCTTTCGCTGAGGCCGGTGTTGTTGCGCGCCAGCCATTCCAGGCGTTCGCGGTCGTAGCCCGCCTTGCGCTGCAAGCGGTTCAGCTCGTCGGCCGCGCGCTGCCGGTCCTCGCGGGCGTGCTCGGCCTGCCGGAGCGCCTCGTCGCGTTCGGCCGCGGCCCGCTGCTCGGCCGCGGTGACCGTGGCGAGTTCACCAGTGAGCCGGGTGACCGACGCCGTCGCCTGGTCGCGTTCGGCTTCCGCGCGGCCCAGCCCGTCGCGCAGGCGGCCGGCCTCGGCGGCGGCCCGCGCCACGAGGGTCAGCTTCGGGTCGATCAGCGCCGACGTCGAGGGCACGTCGAGCGGCTCGGCCGACGCGACGGAGACGAAGTACGTGTGGGGCGCGCCCGGTTCGATGACCCAGCCGTCGGCGTCGTCGGGCTGCAGCGCGAAGACCTCCGCGCCGGCACCCGCGCCGTTGTCGTGGATCAGCGAGCCGACGGCGACGTTCTGCCGCAGCACGACGACGTGCTCGAAGCTGCCGGCCAGCAGCGCGCGGAACGCCGATTCGGTCAGCTCGTGCACGTGGTAGGGGTTCTCGTTGCCGTGGTCGTGCGTGTAGACCTCGATGTCCGGGGTGCTGCAGAGGAACACCCCGCCCGGCGCGAGCCGGTTGCGGACCAGTTCCATCAGCCGGTCCTGCTCGTCGACGTGCTCGATCGCCTCGAAGCACGTGATGACGTCGAAGACCTCGCCGTCGAGCGCGGCCGGGTCGGTGATCGAGCCGACCTCGAACCGGACGTGCGGGTAGCGGGCCCTGGCGTGCTCGACGGTCCGGGGGTCGATCTCGAGCCCGACGACCTCACGGGCTCCCGTGGCGACCAGCGCGGCGCCGTAGCCCTCGCCGCTGGCCAGGTCGAGGACGCGCTTGCCGTCGGTGAACCGGCTCGCGAACGCGTAGCGGTGGTAGTGCTCGTAGATCACCTGGAGGTCGTCGGTCCACGGCACGCACCGCTCGCCGGTCCACTCGATCAGGCGCTCACCGCTCGTCCCCTTGCCCATGGCGGGCAGATTAGCGGAGGTCCAGTCCGACCAGGACGTACGCCAGGGTGCGGCGGTCGCCGCCCAGCCCGGCGGTGATCGACCAGTCCGCGTCGAGCGAGAGCCGCACCTGCCGGTGGGCGGCGAGCCGGACCGGCAGCACCTGCTCGGTCAGCCCGGCGCCGACGTCGGCCTTCGCGACCGGCACGCCGTCCACGGACACCGTGACGCTGCCGTGCTCGGTGGCGTCGTCGGGCAGGTAGGTCTTGAGCTCGATCGTTTCGACCGCGGCGGTCGTCAGCAGCGGGAACTCGACCGACGGCGCCGCCCAGTCGTCGTGCGCGATGCCGTTCATCCGCCCGGTCACCAGGCCCGCGCCACGCACCAGCCGTTCGCCGTTGGTGCCGCCGGGCCGGAACGAGACGCGGCCCGCGGGATCGACGACGCGGGTGTCGCGCACCGACCGCTCGGGCGTCCGGTTGCCGTGCACCCGCAGCGGCTGCGGCGTGGGGTGGAACAGCGCGGTCAGCCGCGTGCCGGTGACCAGCCCGAGGTCGAGCAGGCTGTCGTCGAGCACGCCGATCTCGTCGATCAGGGCGACGTGTTCCGGGTTGCCCATGTCGAAGTTGTGGCCGTAGATGCGGTCGACGAACGGGTCGATCACGTTGCCGTAGGGCAGGAACAGGCTCGGGTGCAGGTGGTCGAGCAGCACCGGCAGGACGTCCTGGGCCCGGATGCCCTCGAACCCGTCGGCGGCGCAGTCGACGTCTTCGAACCGCTCGTCGGTCCGCCCGGTCAGCGAGTTGTGCCGCAGCTCCGGCGGCAGGGTCGCCCAGATCCGGTCGACGACCTCGTGCGCTTCGGGCCAGCGGCGGTGCCCGTTGCGGCCGATCATGTCGTGCACGACCAGCACGCCGTCCGCGGTCAGGCTGGTCTTGATCTGGCCGTAGAGGTGCTCCAGGTCCAGCACGTGGTGCAGGGCCTGGAACCCGACGACGACGTCGTGCTCGGCGTCGGCGCGCCAGGTGTTGAAGTCCGCGGTGATCAGCTCGACGCGGTCGGCGACGCCCTGCTCGCGGGCGGACGCCTCGGCGCGCGCCTGCATCTCGGGGTTGAGCTCCAGCAGCCGCAGCCGGACGTTGTCCAGGCCTTCGGCGGCCAGGCCGCGCAGCCAGCCGAGCTCCTGGTCGCCGTTGCCGCTGCCCAGCGACAGCACGACGGCGTCGCGGGAAAGCACTCGCGCGCGGTCGGCGATCTGCCCGACGATCAGCTCGTCGAGGCCCGGCACGCCGAGCGCTTCGAGCTTCGGGCGCACGTGCCGGTTGGACCACCGGTGCGCCGACGGCGGCAGGTTGCCGTGGATCTCCTCCTGGCCGGCGAAGGTTTCGCGCTCCCTGGCCAGCCGCGCCTCGTAGCCCGGTCCTCGGCCACCGTTCATCGCACGTCCCCTCGGGTTCACCTGTTCCGAACCGCCTGTCACCGGCCCGGCGCTAGGATACGGCCGTGTCCTCCCGTCCTCCGTCGCAGTTGCCCACCCCGCCGCTGCTGCCCAGGACCCCGGAGTCGTTCCTGCCCAAGGAGCACAACCTCTACCGGCCGCGGCACAGCAAGCGGCAGCGCACGGCGCTGGCCTGCGCGGCCTTCTTCTTCGTCACGCCGCTGTTCCTGTCCGCGGTCGGCGTGCGGCCCGAGGCGTTCGAAAACCGGCCGCTGCGCGACTTCCCGAGTCTGTCCGAGGGCTTCGGCTTCTTCACCGGCCTGTCCGGCTGGGCGACCGACCACCTGCCGCTGCGCCAGGCCGGGGTCCAGGCCGCCGACGCGGTCGGCACCGGCGTCTTCGGCGACCCGCCGGGGTCCGGGCAGGGCACCAGCCACGACGGCGGCACCGTCGGCGTCGACCAGGGGCAGCCGAACACCGGCGACGTCCCGGGGTACGTCTACCCGACCGTGCTCCCCGGCAAGGACGGCTGGCTGTACCTCGGCGAGGACGTCAACGCGCGGTGCCGCCCGGTGATGGACACCGACCACGTCGTCGCCGCCCTGCGGAAGCTGCGGGGCGTGGTCGAGCGGTCCGGGCGGAAGTTCGAGCTGGTCATCGCGCCGGACAAGTACAGCGAAGAGCCGTCGCACCTGCCCGACACCTACGTCGGCAAGCCGTGCGCGCAGGCGCGGACCGCCGAGTTCTGGAACCGCGTCCCGCGCGAGTCCGGCGCGATCGACCTGCGCCCCGCGCTCGCCGACGCGGAAAAGCGCGTCGGGCACTCGCTGTACGACCGCAACGACACGCACTGGTCGTTCGACGGCGGCCTGGTCATGACGTACGCGCTGGGCGCGGCCATCCAGCCCGGCACCACGGCGAACTGGCAGGCGGCCCCGAACGGCGTCCGGCCGTGGCCCGCCGACCTGGCCCGCGTGCTCGGCAAGAACGAGCAGCGCTCGCTGACGACCTACAGCCTCGCCACCGACGGCGGCGCCGACCGCACCCGCTACATCGCCAGCGACTTCAAGACGCCGCTGCACCTGAGCCAGCCGGACGGCGCCAAGCCGCCGGGCTCGATAGCTCCGAACACGGCGGTGGTCGCCGACTCGTTCACCCAGTTCGCCAGCCCGTTCCTGGCCGCGGCCTGCCAGGACGTCACCATCGTGCACGCCGAGACGGTGGCGCAGAGCACCGCGCCGGAGCTGGCCGGCCTGTTCGCCGACCGCGACGTCGTGACCTTCGAGCTGGTCGAGCGCAGCGTCATCGGCGGGTCGTCGGCGCTGCTGCGCGACCAGACGATCGACCTGCTCGGGCAGGTGCTCGCCGCCCACCCGCGCTGACCTCCGCCACGCGGAGGTAACGACGGGGTGGTGGGCGACGAACAGGTGAGCACACCCGTGCACAATGACTCCGTGCGGACCTCCGGTTCGCACTCGCAGGCGATATACCCAAGGGGGTACCGGGGTGACCTGGCAGGAAGAGCTGCGCAGGCTTGACGAGGAGCTCGCGGCAGGCAACCTGACGGCCGACGAATACCGGGCGCGCCGGGATCGCGTGCTGTCCATGGCCGTGTCGACCGGCGAGAGCCAGTCGGCGGCCCCCGCACAGCCCGCCCAGCCGCAGTCGTCCGGGAACGCCGCCGAGACCCAGATCATCCCGCCGGTGTCGCCGCCCCAGCAGCCGCAGGAGAACTCCGCCGAGGCGACGCAGGTCGTCTCCGCGGCCGACGCCGGCGGTGGCGAGCGGACCCAGGTGGTCCCGCAGTGGCAGCAACAGCAGCACCCGCACTCGCCGTCGGGCGGGTTCCCGCAGCAGCAGCCGCCCCCGCAGTACGGCCAGCACTCCCCCGCCGGCGGGTTCGCCCAGCCGATGCAGCAGCAGAACCCGTGGGGCGCGCAGCAGCAGGACGTCAGCCCGCCGTGGGGCGGCTCGGACTTCCCGCCGCTGGCGCCGTCGAACAACGCGGACTGGATCAGCCAGGGCCCGGAGAGCTTCCAGACCCAGCCGTCGTCCGGCAAGGGCAAGAAGATCGCCTTCGCCGTCATCGCGGTGCTCGTGGTGGCCGGCCTCGGCTTCGGCGTCTGGGCGCTGTTCATCAAGGACGGCGGCCAGAACCCGCCGGTCGCGCAGAGCTCGAGCCAGCAGCAGCCGCCGCCCGCGCCGACCGTCAAGCCGCTCCCGGAGCCGCCCGCGGCCAAGCCGGAGCCTGCCGACAACTCCGCCGCGCTGGTCACCCCGGCGGGCACCACCCGCGCCGGCGGTGGCGAGTTCGACCTCGACAAGCTGCAGTCGGCCAAGTACCTGCCGACCACGGTCATCGAGAAGGCCAAGCAGAGCGGCATGACCGAAGGCCTGCTCAAGACGACCAAGGACGGCGACGTCACGCTGGGCCTGTTCGCGCTGGAGCTGCCGAACGCGCAGGCCGCCTCCGCGGTGGCCGCCGAGTACGGCAACGCGGAGCAGGAAGGCGGCCTGACCGTCAACCGCAACCTGTCGCTGCACGGCGTCCAGGTGTTCTCGGCGGCGGACGCGAACCAGCAGGTCTACCGCGCGGTCTACGTGCTCTACAACCGCGTGATCATCATCGACTCGTTCGGCCCGTCCAAGGACGCGACGCTCAACTCGTTCAAGACGCTGCTGACCGCGCAGGTCCAGAAGGCGCCGCCGACGGAGCGCACCAACAACTGACCCGAACGGGTGAGTTCGGCCGTGTCGATGAACGCCGTCCCACTCCCGGACGCCTCTTGAGCAGAGAGTCGGCCGGGAGAGGAGGCGCCGTGATCTGGATCTGCTTGGTCTCGGTCCTCGCCGTCGTGTTCCTGGTGCGGACCGTGCGGGTGGTCAGGCGGGGCGACGCGGGCTGACCAGGCCGGACTCGTAGGCCAGCACCACCAGCTGGGCCCGGTCGCGTGCGCCGATCTTCGTCATGATGCGGCTGACGTGGGTGCGTGCGGTGGCCGTCGAGATCACCAGGTGGGCGGCGATTTCGTCGTTCGACATGCCACCCGCGACGAGCGCGAGGACCTCGCGTTCGCGGTCGGTGATCTCGCGGACGGCGCTGGTGTCCACGCGCCGGTTCTCCGGGCGGCCGACGAACTCCTGGATCAGCCGGCGCGTGACCGTCGGCGCCAGCAGCGCCTCGCCGCTCGCGACCACCCGCAGCGCGCGCAGCAGCTCTACCGGCTCGGTGTCCTTCAGCAGGAACCCGCTCGCGCCGGCGCGCAGGGCTTCGTAGACGTACTCATCGACGTCGAACGTGGTCAGGACCAGCACTTTCGTCCCGGCGAGGTCCGGGTTGGCGGTGATCCGGCGGGTCGCTTCGAGGCCGTCGACACCGGGCATCCGGACGTCCATCACGACGATGTCCGGGTGGTGCTCGACGGCGAACGCGACGGCCTGCTCGCCGTCGCCCGCCTCGCCGCACACCTCGAAGCCGTCCTCGGTCTCCAGCAGCACGCGGAACCCGGCGCGGACCAGGACCTGGTCGTCGGCCAGCAGGACGCGGATCATGCTTCCCCCTCGATCGGTAGCTCGACGCACACTTCGAAACCGCCGTCGACCGGCCCGGCGGTGCACCGGCCGCCGAGCGCCGCGGCGCGTTCGCCCATGCCCCGCAGGCCGTGGCCGGGCGTCGGCTGGGCTGTACCGCGGCCGTCGTCACGCACCTTCAGCGTGAAGGCACCTGGCCGCCGCTCGAACCGGACGTCGACGTGTTCCGGCCGGTCGGCGTGCCGGACGACGTTGGTCAGCGACTCCTGCAGGATCCGGTACGCGGCCGCGTCGACCGGCGCCGGGAGGTCGCCCGGCTCGCCGTGGACGTCAACCGCCAGCCCGGCGTCGCGGGCGTGGTCCAGCAGCTCACCGGCCTGGGCGAGGCTCGGCGCGGGTGCCTTGTCCTCGCCGGAGCGCAGCACGGCCAGGGTCGCGCGGAGGTCCTTGAGCGCGGACGCGCTGGCCGCCTTGATGTTCAGCAGCGCCTCCTTCGCCTGCTCGGGCCGCCGGTCGGCGACGTGCGCGGCGACGCCGGCCTGGACGTTGATCATGGCGAGGCTGTGCGCGACGACGTCGTGGACCTCGCGGGCGATGCGCAGCCGCTCCTGCTCGGCGAGCCGGTGGCGGTGCTCGTCGGCCTGCTCGCGGCGGGCGGCGAGCGCGTCGAGCTGGTACCGCACGGCGGTGCCGACGCCGATCACCGCGACCAGCCAGACGACGAGGAACCCGGCGCCGAACTCCAGCGCGAACGACCCCGACGTCACGATGTGGACCAGGTAGAGCACGGCCAGCGCGGCGGACCCGGTGATCCCGGCGGTCAGCGGCCCGCGCTGCCGGGTGAGCAGGAAGAGCGCGACGGTCGGGACGAGGATGACCGGCCCGCCGGGCAGCCCGGAGGCGTAGTAGCCGAACGCCGACGCCGTCGTGAGCAGGAAGATCGTCAGCGGGAAGCGGTGGACGAGCAGCAGCGTCAGCCCGGTGGCGGCGAGCCACGCGACCGCGAGCGGCGTCATCGGCGGCGAGCCGGGCTGCCAGCGCGACGCACCACTGGTCGCCCCGAGCACGAACCCGGTGACGACGACGGTGCGCACCACGCGCCCCACCCACGGCGGCCATCTCATGCCGCGAAAACTACCGGTCGCGGGGCCGGGCCGCGTCCGTCTCGGAGCGACTCCCCGCGTACGCCGTACGCCGTAGTCAGAACACGAGCGGCAGCTTCGCCGCGGTCTCCTCGTCGGCCGGGGTGTAGGTCGACACGGTGATCTCCGAGCGGCGGCCGTAGTGGAGGTAGGTGAAGTTGAACCGCAGCAGCCCGACGTCGGGGTGCTGGTAACGCTTGGTGCGGATCGGCTCCGAGTTGACGTCGTGGTGCGGCCAGAGCTCGGCGAACAGCGGCGACTCCGCCTTGAGGCGCTTGACCAGCTGCTTCCACGCCGGCTCGGCGACGTGGTCGGCCATCGCCGCACGGAAGGACGCGATCACGCGCGGGATGTTCGTCTCCCAGTCCAGCATCCGCGCGCGCCACTCGGGGTTGAGCAGGCACTGGACCAGGGTGTTGCGGTCGGCGAACGGGATCGCGTCGACGTCGCCCATCAGCCAGGTGTAGCCGCGGTTGTAGGCGAGCAGGTCGCAGCGCGCGTTGCGGACCGCGACCGGGTACGGCTCCAGCTTCCGGAGCATCAGCTCCATCGCCGGCGTGATGACCTGGCAGTCCTTCTCGCCTTCGGGCTCGGGCGCGCCGGCCAGGCGGAAGAGGTGGGTGTGCTCGTGCGGGTCGAGCCGCAGCGTGCGGGCGATCGCCTGCAGCACCTGCTCGGACGCGTTGATGTCGCGGCCCTGCTCCAGCCACGTGTACCAGGTGACCCCCACCCCGGCGAGCTGCGCGACCTCTTCGCGGCGCAGCCCCGGCGTGCGGCGGCGGCCCAGGATCGGGAGCCCGACCTGCTCGGGCGTGATCCGCTCGCGCCGGCTGCGCAGGAACCTCGCGAGTTCCTGGCGGCGCAGTTCGGATTCGACGGCGGTGGTCATGGTGCCAGGATGGCACGCCCGCGAAACTGGTACCAGGTAGTGGCAGTACCAGGATGAACACCAACTGGTACCAGTTTAAAACCGGGTCGATCGTAGTACCCATGACCACGACTGAACTCGCGCCGAACACCACCGGCGCTCCCGTCCGGCCTGGGCTGACCCCCGCCGGCCTGGTCACGGTGCTGCTGGGGGCGGCGCTGCCGATCATCGACTTCTTCATCGTCAACGTCGCGCTGCCGACGATCAACGCCGACCTGCACGCCTCGACCGCGACCCTGGAACTGGTGGTCGCCGCCTACGGCATCGCGTACGCGGTGCTGCTGGTGGTCGGCGGCCGCCTCGGCGACTCGTTCGGCAGGCGGCGGCTGTTCTTCTGGGGCCTCTGGCTGTTCACGCTGACGTCGCTGGCCTGCGGGCTCGCGCCGACGGCGGGCACGCTGGTGATCGCCCGCGCCGCGCAGGGGGCGGCGTCGGCGTTGCTGCTGCCGCAGGTGCTCTCGATCATCCAGGCGACGACGTCCGGCGAAGAGCGCTCGCGCGCGCTGGGGCTGTTCGGCGCGACCGGCGGCCTCTCCACGGTGGTCGGCCAGCTCCTCGGTGGCGGCCTGGTGGCCGCGGACCTGTTCGGCAGCGGCTGGCGGCCGATCTTCCTGGTGAACGTGCCGATCGGCCTGGTGGTGCTGGTGCTGGCCCGCCGCCTGCCGGAGAGCCGCGCGCACAACCCGCTGGGCGTCGACCGGCTCGGCACGCTGCTGCTGGCCGTGACGCTGCTGTCGTTGCTGGTCCCGCTGATGGAAGGCCGCGCGCTGGGCTGGCCGGCGTGGACGATCGCGCTGCTGGCCGTCTTCCCCTTCGCGGCCGCGGCACTGGTCCACGTCGAACGGCGCCTGGAGCGGACCGGCGGCACGCCGCTGCTGCCGCCGTCGGTGCTGCGGCTGCCGAGCGTCCGGCGCGGGCTGATGGTGGCGATCCCGTTCTTCGCCGCGTTCGGTTCGTTCATGTTCGTCTACGCCATGACGCTGCAGGAAGGCCTGCACTTCGGGCCGCTCGGCGCCGGTGTCGCGCTGACGCCGCTGGCCGTCGCGTACTTCACGGTGTCGATGCTGAGCAGCCGGCTGGTGGCCCGCTACGGCCAGCGGGTCGTCCCGGTCGGCGGCGCGGTCACGGCGCTCGGGATGGTGGCGCTGCTGTGCACGACGCTGGCGCAGTGGCCGAACCTGACCGTGCTCGACCTGGCGCCGTCGATGGTGGCGATCGGTGTCGGGAACGCCCTCGCCATGACGACGCTGTTCCGGATCGTCCTGTCGCACGTGCCGACCGACCTGGCCGGCGTGGGCAGCGGCGTGATGACGACGAACCAGCAGACGTCGCTGGCGCTGGGCGTCGCGACGCTGGGGAGCCTGTACGCGGCACTCGCCGGCTCGCTGGGCAGCCGGGACGCGTTCGCGGTGGTGATCGGGGTGGTGGCGCTGCTGGCGGCGATCGTCGCGATCACCGGGCGGCGGCTGCCGGACCCGCGGGTTTAGAAATCCCGGATTTCACCCGTCGGAAAAGCCGTCCCCCGGACGACTATGGAGGTGTGACGGAACCTCGGGTACGACCGGACCCGGCCTTCGCGCTGCTCGGCCTCTACGAGACCGCGCTGCCGGAGGTCTACGGGTACCTGCTGTCCCGCTGCGGCGACCGCACGCTCGCCGAGGAGCTGACGTCCGAGACGTTCCTCGGCGCGGTCGCCGCCTGTCGCAAGGAATACGCACCTCCAGTGAGCACCGGGTGGCTGATCGGCGTCGCCCGGCACAAGCTCGCCGACCACTGGCGGCGCAAAGAACGCGAGGAACGCGGCTTGCGGCTCGTGCACGACAGCGAGCCGGACGTCGAAGACCCGTGGGACGAGCAGCTCGACGCCCTGCGCGCGAGACAGGTGCTCGACTCGCTCGGCCCGCACCACCGGGCCGCGCTGACCCTCCGGTACGTCGACGGCCTCGGGGTGCCCGAGGTCGCCGGCCACCTGGGCCGCAGCGTGCACGCGACCGAGGCGTTGCTCGTGCGGGCCCGCGCCGCGTTCCGGCGTGCCTACGAAGAGAAGGAGGGTCGCGATGCCTGAGCCGTTCGACGCGCTCCGCCGTCCCTCCGCACGGGTCGAACCCGACCCGGACTTCGCCGCCGAGCTGCGCGACAACCTGCGCCGCACGATCCTGAACGGAGCCGAGATGACGACCACTTCCGAAGCGCCGGCCACCACCGCCGAACTGCGCTCGCTGACGCCGTACCTGGCGGTGTCCGACGCCCGCGCCGCCCTCGACTTCTACGTCGAGGTGTTCGGCGCCGTCCGCCGCGGCGACCCGATCCTGATGGACGACGGCCGCGTCGGCCACGCCGAGCTGGCCATCGGCGACGCGGTGCTGATGCTCGCCGAGGAATACCCCGAGATCGGCCACGTCGCCCCACGCGAGGGTGGGGCGTCGGTGCGGGTGGAGGTGCCGGACCCGGACGTGTCGGTGGCCCGGGCGCTGGAGCGCGGGGCGACGCTGATCCGGGCGGTGAGCGATTCGCCGTACGGAAGGGGTGGCTCGTTCCGTGACCCGTTCGGGCAGCGCTGGCTGGTTTCGCAGGCCGCGGTCTCAGCCCCCGCCCCGGCCTCGCCGAAGCCGGGTGAGGCCATGTACTTCACGTTCCAGGTCCCGGAAGCCGAACCCGCGAAGTCGTTCTACGGCGCGGTGCTGGGCTGGCAGTTCACGCCGGGGTCGGTGCCGGACGCCTGGGGCTTCTCGGGGCCGGGCCTCGAGGGCGGGTTGTGGGCCGGTGACCGGCAGGTGGGCTGGAAGCTGATGTACGCGGTCGACGACCTCGCCGCGGCGTTGACGCGGGTGCGCGAGCAGGGCGGCCGGGCGGGTGAGGTGGAGAACCACCCGTACGGGACGACGGCGGACTGCGTCGACAACCAGGGCATCGAGTTCTGGCTGTGGGAGAAGCCCGGCAGCTGATCCCTCGGGCCGAGCGCCTGTCTGGCTCACTTACCCAGCCCCCGCCCTCTCCGGGGGCCGGCCCCTTGTCCAGCGTATCGGGAGTGGGGGCCTCGAAAGAGTGACGCCGCAAATCTGTGGATAGCCGGAGCGCATGTGGATAACTCGGCTGTGCGGGCTGCGTGAGCTGGTGAACGCCTGCGACGAGATCGTCTCCACGGCCGCGGGGACCGAGGTCGCCGGGCTGGTGCGGTCGATGCACCTGGCGGCCAGCTGGATCTGCGAGCTGTGGCAGGGCGACACCACCCCGCTCGACGGCGAGCGGATGGCGCTGCTGCACAACGATCTCGCCGGGTTCGCCGGCCACGCCGAGGGAGTGCGCACGCTGCTCGCCGAGGGCGGCGGCTGGACCTCGCTCGCGCCCTAACGCCCCGCGGCGTAGCCCTGCATGCCGCGGGCGTTGGCCGACGCTCGCAACAACCCGTCCGTTCGGGAGACCGCCGACAACCGGCCCAGTGCCCAATCGCCCGCGTCCACCACCTCGTGGCCGCGGGCGCGCAAGCCGTCCAAAGTGGACTTTCCCAGCCTGGACTCCACCACCAGCTCGCGCGGGTTCCAGGAGCGCGGGTAGAACGAGCTGGGGAACGCCGTCGTGTGCCAGGCCGGTGCGTCGATCGACTCCTGGAGGTTCAGGCCGCCGTAGACGTGGGCGAGCCAGAAGCACAGCTGCCACTGGTCCTGCTGGTCGCCGCCGGGGGTGCCGAACGCCAGCGTCGGGACGCCGTCGCGCAGGGCCAGGGACGGGGACAGCGTGATCCGGGGGCGCTTGCGCGGGGCCAGCGAATTCGGGAGGCCCTGCTCCAGCCAGAACATCTGCCCGCGCGAGTCCAGGCAGAACCCGAGCGACGGGATCGTCGGGCTCGACTGCAGCCAGCCACCCGACGGCGTCAGCGAAACCAGGTTGCCGGCCGCGTCGACGACGTCCAGGTGGACCGTGTCGCCCCGGGTCTGGCCCTGGGGGCCGACCGTCGGCTCGCCCGTGGCGCCGCCTTCGACGCGCACACCCCGCAGTGAGTCCAGGATCGCCGGGAGCCGGGCCGGGCCGCGGGCGTCGCCCGGGCGCAGGGAATCCGACGCCGTGTCGGTGATCAACGCTCGTCGCGAGTCCGTGTACGACGGCGAGAGCAAGACATCCAGCGGGACGTCCGTGTCGCCGTACCACGCTTCGCGGTCCGCGAAGGCGAGCTTCGCCGCCTCGGTCGCCAGGTGCACCGTGCGCTCCGACGCGACTCCGTCCACAAAGGACAACTCGTCGCGGAAGCCGTGCAGCAGCAACGCCTGCTGGAGCAGTGCCGGCCCCTGCGTCCAGCCACCCATCTTGACCAGGCGCCAGTCGTCGACGTCCACGAACGCCGGTTCCTCGTACGTCGCCGACCACGACGCCAGGTCGTCGCCGGTCAGCAGGCCCGCATGGTCGCGGCCGGAGTCGTCGCGGAACGCGGTCCGGCTGAACTCCTCGATCGCTTCGGCGACGAAACCCTGTGACCAGGCACGACGTCCGGCGTCGATCTGCGCTTCGCGGCCCGGGACGGCTTCGGCTTCCCGCAGCAGCCGTTCCCAGGTGTCCGCCAGGGCCGGGTTCTTTTGCAGGCCCGACGCCGGTTTGCCGTCCGGCAGCCACAGCGCGGCCGACGTCGGCCAGTGCTCGGTGAACAAGCCCGCGACCGCGCCGATCGTGTCCGAGACGCGCGACACCAGCGGAACACCGTTGCGGGCGTAGCCGATCGCGTAGGACAGCACCGTGCGAAGCGACTTCGTGCCGTAGTCGCGAAGCAGCAGCAGCCAGCCGTCCCACGCGCCCGGGACGGTCGCCGGGAGCAGGCCGCTGCCGGGGATCAGGTCCAGACCCAGCGACGCGAAGTGCTCGGGCGTGGCCCCCGCGGGCGACGGGCCTTGACCGGCCAGCGCCCGCGGGGTCGGGTCGTCCGCGGTCACGAAGAGGCCGGGCACCTGGCCCGCCGGCCCGCAGAGGTGCGGCTCGGCGACCTGCAGGACGAACCCGGCGGCGACCGCCGCGTCGAACGCGTTGCCGCCGTCCTCCAGCACCGCCATCCCGGTGGCCGAAGCCAGCCAGTGCGTCGATGCCACCATCCCGAAGGTGCCGGCCAGCTCCGGCCGCGTCGTGAACATGCCCCCGATAGTACGCAACGCTAACGAATTACCAAGCCGTCGGACGCCGCCGCTCCGGCTCGTACGGCTGCGTGATGATCTCCATCCCGTTGCCGCCGGGATCGAGGAAGTACACGCCACGGCCGCCGTGGTTGTGGTTGATTTCGCCGGGCTGCTTCCCCATCGGATCGGCGTGGTAGGTCACGCCGGTTTCGACCAGCCGCGCGAACACGGCGTCGAAGTCGTCTTCGGGGATCAAGAAGCAGTAGTGCTGCAGGCGAAGGTCCTCTTCGGGGACGGTCGCGAAGTCCAGCCGGACCCCGTTGCGGGTCTCGACCGGGATGAACGGACCCCATTCCTGCCCCACTTCGAGGCCGAGCAGGTTCGCCAGGAATTCGGCGGATTCCCGGTTGTTCCGGGACGGGACGATCAGATGGTTCAACTCAACGGAAACTGACACGGTTGAAATGCCTCCACGGGCACTCCCGCCACCTCCATGCCTCACCCAGCCGGTGACCGACACGCGATGCCGTGCTGATCACCTTAGCCAAGGAGGTCGCGCCGGGCACCGTATTTCACGACACCTTGACCCGCGCCGCCGCTCGTGGCCGCCCGACGCCCTGCCAGGCCAGCCCGGCTTCGACGAGCACCCGCGGGTCGAGCAGATTGCGCGTGTCGACGACGTCGATGCCGTCCATGAGCTCGGCCATCGCCGCCCAGTCGAGGTGCTTGAACTCGGCCCACTCGGTCAGCACCACGACGACGTCCGCGTCCTTCGCGACCTGGTAGGCGTCGTCGACGACGGTCATCCCGTCGAGGCCGCCGTCGATCGCCGGGTCGTAGGCGGTCAGCTCGGCGCCGAGCGCGCCCAGCACGGACGCCACGGCGAGCGCGGGCGAGTCGCGCAGGTCGTTGGTGCCCGCCTTGAACGCCAGGCCGAGCAGGCCGATCCGGGCGCCGGCCAGCGTGCCGCCGACCGCGCCGGCGATCTTCGCGACGATCCGGTCGCGCTGGGCGATGTTCTCGTCGATGGCCGAGGTGAGCATCTTGAAGTCGTAGTTCACCGACTCGGCCACCTTGACCAGCGCGCTGGTGTCCTTCGGCAGGCACGAGCCGCCCCAGCCCGGGCCCGGCTTGAGGAACGTCCGGCCGATCCGCCGGTCGTAACCCATGCCCTCGGTGACCAGCGTGATGTCCGCGCCGAGGCGTTCGCACAGCTCGGCGATCGAGTTGACGTAGGACAGCTTCAGCGCGAGGTAGCAGTTCGCGGCGTACTTGACCAGTTCGGCGCTGGCGGCGTCGGCGACGACGACCGGCGCGTCCAGCTCGGCGTACAGCTCGCCGACCCAGCGCGCGGCGGCGAGGTCGGCCGAGCCGACGACGATCCGGTCCGGCCCGAGGAAGTCGGCGACCGCGGTGCCTTCGCGGAGGAACTCGGGGTTGGACACCACCGGCACGTCGGGCCGGCCGAGCATCGCCTGGATCCGCTCCGACGTGCCGACCGGGACGGTCGACTTCGTGACCAGCGCGCACCCGGCGGGCAGGACGTCCCCGATCTCGGTGGTCACCGCCTCGACCGCGCGCAGGTCCGCGGAGCCGCCGGCCCCCATCGGCGTCGGCACGCAGAGGAACACCGCCTGCGCGTCGCGGACCGCGTCCCGCGCGCCGACGACGAACTGGAGGCGCCCGGCGGCGATGCCGCGGGTGACCAGGTCGGCGAGCCCGGGTTCGAGGATGTCGACGCGGCCCGCGCCGAGCCGGGACACCTTCGCGCGATCGACGTCCACGCACGTGACGGAATGCCCCAGACTGGCCAGGCAGGCCCCCGTGGTCAAGCCGACGTAACCGGTACCTACCACCACGATCCGAGCTGGCGTCATGGTGCTGAAGGTGACAGCCGGAGTTGACCACGACGCTAACGGAAACAGACGCCCCCGAGAGCGGTGAGCGAAGACACGAACCGCGCGTGCGAACGAGCGTTAACCTGAGTCCGCGAACCGGAGCAGCGAAGGGAACGGCACAGATGCAGATCACGGACACCGCGGCGCTCGTCACGGGCGGCGCGTCGGGCCTCGGCGGAGCCACGGCGAAGGCGCTCGCCGCCAAGGGCGCGAAGGTGTTCGCGCTCGACCTGGCGCAGTCGATCGAGAAGGCCGAGCAGGTCGACGGCATCACCTACGTCGAGGCCGACGTCACCGACGTCGAGCAGGTCGAGGCGGCCGTCGCGACGGCGTCGGGGGCCGGCGTCCCGCTGCGGACCGTGGTGAACTGCGCCGGCATCGGGCCGTCCGCGCGGATCCTGTCCAAGAAGGGCCGGCACGACCTCGCGCTGTACGCGAAGGTCATCCAGATCAACCTGATCGGCACGTTCAACGTGCTGACCGTCGCCTCCGAGGCGATCGCGAAGACCGAGCCGCTCGAGCACGACGCCCGCGGCGTCATCATCAACACCGCGTCGATCGCCGCGTTCGACGGCCAGATCGGGCAGGTCGCCTACTCGTCGTCCAAGGGCGGCGTCGTCGGCATGACCCTGCCGGCCGCCCGCGACCTGGCCTCGCACGGCATCCGCGTGCTGACCATCGCGCCGGGCATCGTCGACACCCCGATGCTGGCCACGGTCAGCGAGGAGTTCCGCGCGACGCTCGCCGCCGGCATCCCGTTCCCGAAGCGCCTCGCGCGGCCGGACGAGTACGCGCAGCTCGCGCTCTCGCTGATCGACCACGACTACCTGAACGGCGAGGTCATCCGCATGGACGGCTCCCTGCGCATGGCCCCCCGCTGACCCGAAGGGCGTAGCTTTCACGTGAAAGCTACGCCCCCAGGTGGTCGCTTTCACGTGAAAGCTACGGCTTGGTGAGGCGGACCTCCAGGCCGATGCCGTCGGCCGTGATCGAGCAGGCGCCGAACGCGCTTTGCGCGGCCAGCTCCTCGAACTGCGCCGGGGTGAACGCGCGGCGGCGCAGCCAGCCCAGCGTCTGCCGGACGGTGAAGCCGCTGACCACGCCGAGGTTCATCGATTCGACCTCGCGGCCGATGTCCGCGGAGGTGGCTTCGTGGTTGAGGTCGTGGATCACCGCGAACCCGCCCGGGCGCAGCACCCGGTGCATCTCGTCCAGCGCCGCGACCGGCTGCCGGAAGTTCTTGAACGCGGCCTGGCAGACCACGAAGTCGAACGACTCGGCCGCGAAGGGCGCGTGCGTGATGTCGCCCTGGCGGAAGTCGATCTCCAGGCCGGCGCCGGTTTCCCGGGCGATCTCGACCATCGTGTGGCTGATGTCCAGCCCGGTGACGCGGAAGCCGCGCTTCGCCAGCTCGACGGCGAAGAAGCCGGGCCCGGGCGCCACCTCCAGGATCTCAGCGCCGTCCGGCAGCCCGGACGTGACCTCGGCGGCCTGCCTGCGGTACTGCGCGAGCTGGGCCGCCGTGCCGCGGTTCTTCGCGTACCAACGGGCCTGCAGGCCCTCCATCTCGGGCACCCGGTGCTTGCGGGTCGTCTCCATGGCTCTCTCCTCTTCGGTTGAGCCGAACCGAAGAGCCGCCCGGTTATCCTTTTCGTGCCACCTCGGGGCCGGGCGTGCTCGGTTCGGGGTCGAGGACCCCGGGCGGTGTGCCAGCACCACCCGGGGTCCGTGCTATTTCTCCACGAACTCCCCCAGGTCGTCGGGGAATTCGCCGGTCTCGTACCAGCGCCGCCACGCGTCGGTGCCGGGCACGGCGCCGCTGGTCAGTTCGTCGAGGAAGCCGCGCACCCAGCGCGTTTCCGCTTCCACCATCGCCAGGTCGTACTCGACTTCGACCAGGAACAGCCGCGGCATGAGCGCGCGCAGCTGCTGGAGCGAAGTCCGCAGCGCCGCCGCGCGTTCGTCGAGCTCGGTGAGCCGGAGCCGCAGCTGCCGCGTGGCCTGGTCCGGGCCGAGCACGCCCAGCATCGACAGCCCGGCCTTGAACCGCGGCGGCTCCGGGTCGAGCGTGCCGACGAGCTCCCGGACCCAGTCCTCGAGTTCTTCGTGCCCGGCCGGCGTGATCCGGTAGACCGTCCGCTCGGGCCGCCCGCCGTCCTTCACGCTCTCGACGGCCTCGATGAAGCCGTGCTTCTCCAGGTTCGCGACGACGGTGTAGAGCGAGCCCCACTTGATCGGCATGTCGCCCTGCTTGCCGCGCTGCTTGATGACGGTGGCCATCTCGTACGGGTGCTTGGGGCCGTCGATCAGCACGGACAGCACGGCGAGCCCGAGCAGGTT
The DNA here is from genome assembly GCF_003937945.1 of Amycolatopsis eburnea. GTDB lineage: Bacteria > Actinomycetota > Actinomycetes > Mycobacteriales > Pseudonocardiaceae > Amycolatopsis > Amycolatopsis eburnea. Next base: position 1,219,548 of record NZ_RSEC01000036.1, on the reverse strand, counting down.
GCCGACCTTCCGCCGCTTCATCCACCACTCCTCGTCCACGAGTACTCGCAGACGAGTATCCACCAGGACGTGTCAGCAGGCAAGTGTCTTAGTCGACAAAGCACCTCAGAGGTCGAACATGTACGGGACCTCGGCCTGGGCCCGCGCGCTGATCCACTCGCGCAGTGCCCGCGTCGCGAGGACGTCGTCCTCGTTGTAGCGCAGGAGCCGCTCGCGCTGCTCGTCGTCCGGCTTCTCGCCGTCCATGCCCACGGCGTCGCGGTACCAGCGCATCGAAGCCTCGCCGCCCGCCTCGGGATCACGCCACGAGAACCCGGCCACCGGCGCGATCACCTTCAGACCCTTGCCGTGGGAGCACAGGAACTGGTCGGTGACGCTGCGGAAGAGGTCGACCCACTCCTCGGAGTCCACAAAGGACTGGATGTCCTTCTTCGAGGGAATGCCTGGGTGGTCGCCGAAGCGCTCGACGGAGCCGAAGAGCCAGCGGTTCTCGGCGAGCGCGTTGTAGCAGTAGGCGCGGAAGGTCAGCCCCGCCGCTTCGGTGCGCTCGCGGACGTCGGTGAGCCAGGCCCAGAACTCGGCGAACGAGCGGGCCTCGTCGCCGGTCGGCAGCGGGTCCCACGTCGCGAAGGCGCGGTAGCCCTGCGGCACGCCGATGTCGGCGCCGGTCAGCAGGCAGCCCCAGAGGTACGCGCCGGCGTCGCCGAAGCTCTCCATGTCGACGTCGACCTCGACGTCGCCGCGCGGCACGTCGACCGCCTCGACGCGGCGCACCAGGGTGAGGTCGGCCAGCCAGGCGCGGGCGAGCACGACCGCGTCCGGGAAGGTGACGCCCGTCCAGTTCACCGCCGGCGGCTCGCCCGCCGGGTCGAGCGCGGCCAGCTTGTCCACAGTGGACACGCCGGCGCGGCGCAGCTCCACCGCGTCCTCGCCGCGGACGACGAGGCTGACGTCCCGGCTCTCGGTGAGCACCACCTCGCACGTCGGCCACCACGGGCAGCGGCGGCACTCCAGCACGCGCGACGGCTCGGCCAGCGGCTCCTCGCCGTTCGCGGCCGCGCTGGCGATGGCGAGCCGGTCGGCGAACCGGACCTGGTACTCGGTCAGCGCGCTGCGGCCGCCGGGCCAGGTGCCCGCGGCGAGGTCGTGCCAGACGACGACGTCGGCGTCGAGGCCGATCACGCCCCCGGTGGTGAGAGCCTCGTCGGCCTGCCCGAGCGTCTGCAGCATGCGGCGGATGTGCACCAGCCGGAGCTGGTCACGCGGTTGGGAGCGGACCTTGCGGGCGTCGTCCGCCTTGCGGTGCCCGGGATCGAGGTCGGTCAGCTCGGTGACGACCGCGCCCGCGCCGCGGTCGGTGATGCGGTGGCGCACGACGAGCACCGGGACGTAGCCGCGACCGGTGCGCACGAGCAGATCGATACCGCCGCGGCGGTGCCCGGCCGGGTCCACCGGCAGCAGCGCGCCCCAGATGTACTGCGCTTGCGCGGCGAAGGCCTGCTCGGTGCGCTCGACGCGTTCGTGCGCGGGCAGGTCACGGCCGATCTTCACCCAGTGGCCGGGGTTCGCGGCCATCAGCCTGGCAACGATGTCTTCGCGGTGCGCGGTGGCGTCGTCGATCCGCTGCTGCGCCGTCGGGTCCGGCGGGGAAAGCGGTACCTCGCGCATCGCCGGGTCGTGCTCGAGGTGCACGCGGCGACGGCAGCGGCTGACCGCGCCCGCGTCGAGTACCACCTCACCCTGCATGGAGATCACTCTAGTTTCCCACCGCCGAGCCGACATGCCCGCCACCCTGGCTACCAGTAAGTTCGACGTCGACACGTCGCAGGGAGGTGCCATGGCGCGCAAGGCCAAGGTCGAGGGTGAAGCCAGGTTCACCCCCAAGAAGGCGAAGAACGCGGTCGCGGTGGCGAAGGTGCTCGGCCCGGCGGTGATCCCGGTGGTCGCGCCGTTCGCGGTGCGCGCGGCGGGTGCCGCGCGGGAGGCGTACGACCGCTACCAGGCGCGCAAGCTGGGGGTCTCGGTCGACAAGCTGGGCTTGTACACCGGCCGCGGCGCGGCCCTGCACGCCCGCATCGCCGGCGTCGCCGACGGCTGCCGCGAACTGCAGAAGTCCGAGAAGGCGTCGACCGCGGACCAGGAGTTCGCGAAGGACTCCCTCGGCACGCTGGAGCAGCTGTCGGCGTCGGTCCGCGCGGCGGAGCGGATGCCGACGGCGCGGCGCAAGTCCGTGCACCGCGCCGTGGCCGGCGAGCTGGAGCGGCTGGAAGGCCAGCTGCTGCACCGGCTGGGCCTCTGACGGCACCGGCCGGCACCGCGAAACTGTCGGTGCCGGCCGGTAGCGTGGAAAACGGGGGCGCCCCCGCGCGGGCTACTTGATGAAGCCCTTCTTGACCATCCAGTCGTGGGCCACCTTGCCCGCGTCCTGGCCGTCGACGTCGACCTGCTTGCACAGCTCGACCATCTGCTCGTTGTCGATCGCCGCGCTGACCGCCTCCAGCGGGCCGCGCAGTTCCGGGTGGGCCTTGATGAACTCGGTGCGCAGCGTCGCCACCGCGTTGTACTGGGGGAACGCTTTCTTGTCGTCCTCCAGCACCCGTAGGTTGAGCCCCGAGATCCGGCCGTCCGTCGTGAAGACCTCGCCGACCGGGCACGTTCCGCTCGCCACCGCCGAGTAGATCGTGCCGATGCCGAAGTTCTTCACCGTCGGGTTCTGGAAGCCATACGCCTTGACCGCGGCCGGGAACCCGTCCTGACGGCTGGTGAACTCCGTCTCCAAGCAGAACACCGCCTGGTCCGGCTTCTGCTTGACGAACGCCGCCAGGTCGGACGTCGTCTTCAGGTTGTTCTTCGCGCCGTAGGCCTCGGTGACGGCGAAGGCGTACTGGTCGTTGAGCGGCGAGTAGTTCAGCCACGTGACGCCGAACTTCTCCTCGTCCGCCTTGGCCGTCGCCTCGTACTGGGCCTTTTCCCCGCCGGGCACCGGGAGCTCGTTGCCCTGGTAGTTGATCCAGCCCGTGCCGGTGTACTCCCACGTGACGTCGGTCTGGCCGGACAGCAGCGCCTGGCGCGAGGAGTTGGAGCCCTTGATGTCGGACAGGTCGACGACGTCGGCGCCCGCCGCGGTCAGGGCCATCTCGGCCATGTACGCCAGGATGATGTTCTCGGTGAAGTCCTTCGACCCCACCGTCACCTTCAGCCCCTGCAGCGCCGGGATCGGCTGGATCGTGCCCGGCCGGATGTCGTAGGGCACCGCCTGGTTGACGGTCAGGCCGCACGCCGAGAGCGTCGCGCCGAGCACCGCCACCCCGAGCAGGGCCTTGAGTCGCCGGAGTTTCATCGCAGCCCCTTCGGTCCGAAGAACTGTTCGGCGACCGCGCCCAGCCAGTCCACCAGCAGCGCCAGCGCGACCGCCAGCACCGAACCGGTGACCAGCACCGACGTCAGGTTCAGCTTGTAGCCGGTGTCGATGAGCAGGCCGAACCCGCCGGCGTTGACGAACATGCCGAACGTCGCCGTGCCGACCGCCAGGACCAGCGACGTGCGCAGGCCGGCCAGGATCAGCGGTACCGCGAGCGGCAGCTCGACCCGCCAGAGCACCGCGCTCGCCGACATCCCGATGCCGCGGCCGGCGTCGATCAGCGACTCGTCGACCTGCTGGATGCCGACCATCGTGTTGCGCAGCACCGGCAGCAGCGAGTAGAAGGCCAGCGGCAGCGCCGCCACCCACAGCCCGCCGACCGCGCCGGTGACGATGAACCACAGCACCAGCACGCCGAGCGCGGGCGCGGCCTGGCCGATGTTGGCGATCGCCAGGAAGACCGGCGCGAGGAAGCGGGCCCACGGCCGCGTCACGACCACGCCGAGCGGCACGGCGACCAGCACGACGATCGCGGTCACCACGATCGTCATGAGCAGGTGGTCCCACAGCGCCGTGAGCAGCGAAGACGCGTTGAGCGTCTCCTTCTCGGTCGCGCTCAGCCCGCTGGAGAACACCAAGATCAGCGTGACGGCGACGATCACCAGTACCGCGACGGGCTGGGCGAGCAGCCGGACGCGTTCCGCGCGTTTCGAACCGGACTCGGTGCTGAAACCGGTGTCGACGGCAGCCGTCATGCGGACACCTCTTCACCGTTGGTGTGCTCGTCCCGCAGCTGCTGGATCGTCGCGATCACGGTGTCGAGCTGGATGGTGCCCGCGTACTCCCCGCGGGCGCCGGTCACCGGCACCGAGCCGCCTTCGGCGAGCATCGCCTCGAGCGCGTCCTGCAGCGTCGACTGCAGGCTGACGATGTCGCGCAGCGGCTTGCCGGCGGTGGCCAGCGACGCCCCCGCCGTCAGCTCGCGGACGTGCACCCAGCGCGTCGGGCGGCGGCGCGCGTCCAGCACCAGCGCGAAGTGCTTGCGCTGGCCTTCGAGCTTCTTGCGGACCTCGGCCGGGTCGTCGGACACGGTCGCGGTCAGCGCGTCCTGCTGCAGCTCGACGTCCCGGACCCGCAGCAGCGTCAGCTGCTTCAGCGACGCGCCCGCGCCGACGAAGCCGGCGACCGTGTCGTTCGCCGGGTTGGCCAGGATCGCCTCGGGGGTGTCGTACTGCATGATCGACGACTGGTTGCCGAGCACCGCGATCTTGTCGCCGAGCTTCACGGCCTCGTCGAAGTCGTGCGTGACGAACACGATCGTCTTCTTGAGCTCGTCCTGCAGCCGCAGCAGCTCGTCCTGCAGGTTGCCGCGGGTGATCGGGTCGACCGCGCCGAACGGCTCGTCCATCAGCAGCACCGGCGGGTCGGCGGCGAGCGCCCGCGCGACGCCGACGCGCTGCTGCTGCCCGCCGGAGAGCTGGCGCGGGAAGCGGTCGCGGAAGTCGGCCGGGTCGAGCCCGACCAGGTCCATCATCTCCTCGACCCGGTCGTTGACCTTCTTCTTGTCCCAGCCGAGCAGGCCGGGCACCACCGCGATGTTCTGCGCCACGGTGAAGTGCGGGAACAGCCCGGCCTGCTGGATGGCGTAGCCGATCCGGCGGCGCAGCGTGTCGACGTCGAGCTTGCCCGCGTCCTCGCCGCCGATGGTGATCTTGCCGGAGGTCGGCTGGACCAGCCGGTTGATCATCCGCATCGTCGTGGTCTTGCCGCAGCCGGACGGGCCGACGAAGACCACGATCTTGCCGGCGGGCACGACCATGGAGAAGTCGTCGACGGCCGCGTCGCGGGTGCCGGGGTACCGCTTCGTCACGTGCTCCAGCTCGATCTCGACGCCGGAGACTTCCTCGTTCTCAGCCACGGACACCCCTAGAGACGGTGAAGCGCTTGATCAGGACGTAGACGCCGTCGAGGATCAGGGCGAGGATGACCACCCCGACCGTGCCCGTGACGGCTTGGTTCAGGGAGTTCGTGCTCCCCGCGTTCGTGAGCCCGGAGAAGACCTCGGCGCCGAAGCCGGGGCCCTTCGCATAGGCGGCGATCACCGCGATGCCCATCAGCATCTGCGTCGCCACCCGCATGCCGGTGAGGATCGCCGGCCACGCCAGCCGCAGCTCGACCCGGGTGAGCACGCCGAAGCGGCTCATCCCGATCCCGCGCGCGGCGTCGGTGATGGCCGGGTCGACGCCGTCGAGCCCGACGATGGTGTTCCGGACGATCGGCAGGAGGCCGTAGAGCACCAGCGCGATCACGGCCGTCGTCGGGCCGAGCCCCGAAAGGGGGATCAGCAGGCCCAGAAGGGCGAACGACGGGACCGTCAGGATCGTGCTCGCCAGCGCCGTGGCCACCGCCGAACCGATCGGGCTGCGGTAGACCGCGATCCCGATCAGCACGCCGAGGACCGCGGCGAGGATCGTGCACTGCACGACCATGCTGGTGTGCAGGTAGGCCTCCAACCAGAGCTTGCTCGCCCGGTCGGAGATGTAGTCGAAGAGGTTCATCCGTGTCCGCTCTCCCGCCCTTCACGCCGGCCTTCACCCGAACGGGCTAGTTGCTGACCGACGGCTCAGTACCCAGAGCGCAGCCGGTCCAAACCCCCGTCGTCGGCTACCGGTTCCGCCCACCGTGGCCCAACCCGCCCGGATCGGCAAGAAATGAGCTGAACCACGGCGTGGCGTGCGGCGTGTACTCGGTGTGTGCTCACTGCACGGGATCACACGCTCACCCGGGGGCAGGTCCCTTAAGCTGCTGCTCATGAGCGTTCCGGCACGGCGACCCGCTGTGCTCGGCGCCACCCGGGGTGCGTTGCTCGCCGTGAGTGCCGCGGTACTTTCCGTTACCGCACACCGGCTCGCCGACGGCGGCCTGCCCGACCCGGCGATGACGCTGCTGCTCACCGGCCTGTTCGGCTGGACGGCCACCGCGCTCACCCGCAAGGCCCGCGGCCCGGTGGCCACGATCACCCTGCTCGGGACCGCCCAGCTGGTGATGCACCTGCTGCTCACCACGCTCGCCGGGCACCACGACATGTACTCGGCGCCGGATCCCGCCGGCGCCGGGATGATCGCCGCGCACGCGGTCGCGACCCTGCTCACCGCGCTCCTGCTCGCCCGCGCGGACGCGACGCTGCTCACGGTGCTGGCCGTGCTGCGCGCGATCCTGCCGCGGCTGCTCACCCCGCTGCCGGTCCCGGCCGCGGCTCCCGCGCTCGTCCCCGCCCGCGAGGGCGGCCCGGACCACCTCGTCGGCGTCGACCTGCGCCGGATCCACGGGCGGCGCGGCCCGCCTGCCCACTCCTGAAACCCAGCTCACCCCCGACACAGCGGACCCCCGAGTCCGCTGCCCCTTACTGAGTTCATCAGGAGTGAACCCATGTCCCAGCACGTCTTCAAGCGCGCCGGTTTCCTCGCCGCCACCGTCGGTGCCGCCGGTCTCCTCGGCGCGGGCGTCGCGTCCGCCCACGTCACCGCCAACGTCTACGGCCCGCAGCCCACGAAGGGCGGCTACGCGGCGATCGTCTTCCGCGTGCCGAGCGAGGAGAAGGACCCCGTCAAGACCACCAAGGTCGTCGTCGACTTCAAGGCGGACTACGGCATCGGCTCGGTGCGGACGAAGCCGGTCCCCGGCTGGACCGCCGAGGTCACCAAGTCGAAGCTGCCGGCCCCGATCACCAAGGACAACGGCACGCAGGTCACCGAAGCCGTCACCGCGGTGACGTGGACCGCGCAGCCGGGCAGCGAGCTGAAGGCCACCGACTACCAGGAGTTCTCGGTCTCCTTCGGCCCGCTGCCCACCAACGTGGACCAGGTCGAGTTCCCGGCGCACCAGACCTACAGCGACGGCAAGGTCGTCGACTGGAACCAGCCGACCCCGGCGGGCGGCGAGGAGCCGGAGCACCCGGCGCCGGTCGTGAAGCTGGCCGCGAAGTCCGAAGGCGACGAGCACGGGATGGCCGCGGGCACGGCGTCCACCACCGGGGAGCACACTGAAGCGGCGGCGTCGTCGTCCGACAGCACGGCCCGCTGGCTGGGCGGGGCCGGCCTGCTCGTCGGCGCCGTCGGCCTCGGCGTCGGGGCCGGCGCGACCATCCGGGCCCGCAAGGCCACGGCCAAGTCGGGAGGCAACAGCTAAATGCGGAAGGCGCTCGTCGCGCTGGCGTTGACGGTGGTGGCCGTGCTCGGCACGGCCACCCCGGCGCTGGCGCACAACGTGCTGATCTCCTCGGACCCGGCGAACGGCTCGTCCGTGGCCGCCGGCCCGCAGAAGATCAGCCTGACGTTCGACCAGTACGTGCAGGGCGCGGACGTCAACCAGATCGCGGTGACCGGACCCGGCGGCGGCCAGTGGGCCGAGGGGCCGATCAGCGTGGTGAACAACGTCATCAGCGCGCCGCTGCGGCCGCTCGGCCCGGCGGGGAAGTACACCGTCGGCTACCGGGTGCTGTCCGCGGACGGCCACCCGGTGACCGGTGAGCTCACCTTCACCCTGACCGCGGCGGGCACCGGCACGCCGGCGACCGTCGACGCGGCCCGCTCGCCGGGCAGCGCGTCCTCGGCGTCGCCGCAGCAGTCGTCGTCCACCGGGGTGCCGATCTGGGTCTGGATCGCCGGCGCCGTCGTGCTGCTGGCCATCGGGCTGACCGTCGCCCTGCGCTCGGGCGGCAAAGTCGAAGAGAAGAACTGATGACGCAGGCCGAGACCACCACGAACGTCCGCTATTCGACGCTGCTGTGCGTCGTCACGGCGGGCCTGCTCGGCGCCCTCATCGGCGTCGCGCTCACCGCCACCGCGCCGGTTCCCGGCGTGGTGCAGCCCGACGCGGTGGTCTCGGCCGGCATCCCGGTCGTGCGGGTCCTGCTCGACCTGGCCGCGGTCACGACCATCGGGCTCGCGCTGCTGTCCGTGCTCGTCGGCTACGACCGGCCGAAGCTCACCGAGCCGATCATGCGGCTGGCCCGCCCGGCCGGCGTCGCGGCCGCGCTCGTCTGGGCCACGACCGCGGTCGTCGCGCTGATCCTGCAGACCGCGGAGTACAAGCCGGGCTCGTCGACGCTCTCACCGTCGGACATCGGGCAGTACATCGCCGACGTCGGCGCCGGGAAGGCGCTCGTCATCGTCGCCGTGCTCGCGCTCGCCCACGCCGGGATCGGCGCGCTGGCGCTGCGGTTCGGCGAGAAGGTGCCCGCGGAGGTGCGCGTCGGGCTGGGCCTGTTCGCGCTGCTGCCGCTGCCGGTCACCGGGCACGCGTCGAACTGGAACTACCACGACTACACGATGATCTCGATGGAGCTGCACGTCATGAGCGCCGTCGCCTGGACCGGCGGCCTCGGCGCGATGGCCGTGCTCCTGGTGGCGAACCGGACGCTGCTGGCGCACGCGCTGCCGCGGTTCTCGAAGCTCGCGACGCTCTGCCTGGTCATCTCCGCGGCGACCGGCCTGTTCAACGGGCTGGTCGAGGTCTCGCTCAACCCGACCATCGGGTTCTGGGCGGCGATCTTCACGACGCCGTACGGGCAGCTGCTCATCCTGAAGGCGGTGTGCACCGCCGCCATCGCGCTGCTGGGCGCGAACGTCCGCTGGCGGCTGATGCCGCAGATCGTCCGGCACCAGCGGACCGCGCTCGCCGCGTGGGCGACGCTGGAGCTGACCGTGATGGGGCTGGCCTTCGGGTTCGCCGTCGTGCTGACGCGGGCGCCCGTCGTCGCCTCCTGAAAGCCCTTCCCCGCTGGTAGAACCGGCGCGAAGTCACGGCGCGTAGCTGCAAGTTGCGCATTGGGATGACGGGTAGACCATTGGGGGCGACCCGTCGGGCCGAACTTTCTACCCTGAGCGGACGCCATTTCCGAAGCGACGAACGGTCATTTGCAGTCGGCGAATGCACGTGCAGACTGTGGTCCCGGTCACATGAAGTGACAGATGACGGTCAGCGGTAACGCGTCCAGCGCACGTCCGTCCGGCCGCTGCGGAGGTCGGCCAACCGGCGGAACAGCTCCGGCCGGACCTGCGGCCGGCTGCGCAGGATGGGCAGCACGCTCGTCGTCAGCTTCAGCTCGCGGATGCCGCGGAGCACCGCGAACCCGGACCACGACGTCACGTCGAAGCCGTAGGCCGCGGCGAACGTCCGGTAGTGCACCGGCGGGTCACCGAACCGCTCGCGGCCGACGGCCAGCGGCGTCAGGTCCCACTCCGGCGGGCCGACGCACGAGGAATCGAAGTCGCAGAGCACCGGGCCGTCCGGGCCGGGGATGACGTTGCCGGGGTACGCGTCGCCGTGGACCAGGCCCCTGGCCAGCGGGAAGTCCAGCCCGGCCAGCCGGTCTTCGAGCTCGGCACAGCGCTCCAGCAGGAACTCACGGTCGGCGTCGCCGAGCTCTTCGGCGTCGGACACCCGGGCCCGCACCGCGGCGAACGGCGCCCACTCGGCGAGGCCGTCGGGCGCGGGCAGCGCGTGCACCTGGCGCAGCAGCCGGGCGAGGTCGGTGGCGGTCGCCGGGCGGCCGATGCTCGGCACCTGGTGCCACGCGGTCACCAGGTGCCCGCCGACCTCCAGGGGCTGCTCGACGCCGTCGAGGAGCCGGATCGCGGGGACGCCGTGGCGTTCGAAGTGCCGGGCCACGCGCACGACGGTGCCGACGCGGTGCCGCAGCCGGGTCGAGCCGACGATCCGGATCACGAGCGGGGCGCTGACCAGCGCGTACACCGCGTTGTTGGTGAACCGCAGCAGCCGCGCGCCCGCCGGGTCGACCCCGAGCAGGGCGCACGTCTCCGCCAGCACGCCGCGCAGTTTCCCGGCTGTGAACCGGCCGGCCAAGACGGCCCCGGTGTCCCCGCTGCCCCCGGCGTTATGCGGCGTAGAAAGCGTGGAGGCGATCGGCGAGGTCACGTGCGTCGGCGTTGTTGCGGCGGCGCTCCGCCTCTTCCTGCAGCGGCCGCATCCGGTCCTTGACCCGCTCGGACTTGATGCCCTCGGCGCAGTCGATGGCCTTGCCGCCGACCTTGGCGCCGTGGTCGAGGTCGCCGTCGAGCAGGTGGTTGGTGGCCAGCGCGCTCAGCATGAACGTCTTGGAGCGGGCCATTTCGTCGTCGTAGGAGTCGACGGCCCTGGTCAGCGCCGGGATCGCGTACTTGGTGTGCTCGGCGTTCTTCTGCGCGAGGACCGTGTGGACGGTGCCGACCATGGCGTAGACGTCGGTCTCGGTGAAGAACTTCACCCAGGACTCGGCCTCGGCCAGGTTGGCGCGCTCGAACTCGTCCTTGCTCCGGCCGAGCAGCTTCACGGCCTGCTCTTCGTTGCCCATCATCGCGTAGGCCCAGGCCTCGTTCGCGCACAGCACGGAAACCGCCAGCTCGGAACCGCTTTCCTGGGCGGCGATCTGGCCGAGCTGGAACAGCTTCAGCGCGTCGTTCGGGGCGTCCTGGTGCAGGTAGACGCGGCCCATGCGGTAGAGGACGTTGGCCACCAGCGGGTGGTTCTCGCCCTGCTTGGCCAGGTCCAGCGCGTTCGCGAAGTGCCCGCGGGCGGAGTCCATCAGGCCGGTGTCGAAGGAGGTCCAGCCGGCCAGCGAGTGGAGGTCGGCCAGCGCCACGTACAGGCGGTTCTTGACGATTTCCGTGCCGTGCGCCTCGAGCATCTGCTGTCCCCAGGACAGCTGCGCCACGACGGCGTCGCGGCAGAACCCGCCGCCGTACTGGTAGTCCAGCGCCCGGAGCGCGCGCGTCGCGGCTTCCACCTGGCGCACGTCGGTCATGCCGATGCGGCCGGGCGCCGGCGTGCGCGCCGGTCCCGCCGACCAGGTGCCCGATTCCGGACCGAACACCGCCGCACCCATCGTGACCTGGGCGGCGTGCGCGAGGAACCTCCGTCGCTTCACGGACTCGTCCTCCTCAGCCTGCTGGCCGTCGGCGGAGCCGACGACGCGTATCGCCGTGGCCTCGTCGTAGGCGAGGCCCATGTACCCCCGCGGGACACCAAGGCCGTCGGCGATGCGCGTGAGCACGTCGTAGGCCATGACCTGGCGACCCTTGAGGATCTCGGACACCTCGGACTGGGACTGTCCGGTCATCGCGGCGATCTGGCGCTGCGAGACACCGTGCTTGCGCAAGAGGCGGTAGACGCCGCTGATCTCGCGCGTCGCGAGAGCAGCTCTCATCTCGGGCTGCTCCCACGCGTCAGCGGGAACCGCGTGGCTCTGCCGGGCTTCGGCACTGCCACCGTTACTGGCGTCCATCGCGCCCCCTCCACTGTCCGGTCGGGCGTCTGTGAAACAGCGTAGGCAAACCTGGTGAACCGTGTGAACTGCCGAACTGGCGCCCTGATCGGTCCGGGCGAAGTCCGTTGACCGCTTACCGTGGAACCGAGTCCGGTCACCGCTATGACGCCATTTCGACCTTCTATCGCAGCCGGTTGCACCTCACTGTAGTTGTCAGATCTCCGTCACCGCCCGGACACCGGCAGCGATCACGGAGAGCTACGAAAACCGCAGCGTTGTGACAAAGAGATGTTGCAGAAGGCATCTTCGAAGACTTTCGACAGAGCGGAGAAGGGCGTGGAGTTCGTGGACTCGTTCGCAGGAGGACATGCCGGCACGGCCACCCGCGCCGTGCGGCCGGCGGTCGCGACGGTCTCTCCCGTCTCCGCCGTCCGTCCCGTCACCCCGGCCGCCGCGGTGGACCCCCGCACCGCGAGCGTCCGCCACTACGAGGGCGGTCAGCTCGTGTGGCGGGTGCAGTGCGGCGACCTGATCAGCCGGGAACGCGCGGTGACGGTGTTCGTCGAAGACAACCAGGTGGTACTGGTCTCGCCCCCCGGCGAGACCGCGCGGCTGACGTCCGGCCAGCTCGGCCAGCTGCGCGCCGCGCTCAACGAAGCCGCCAAGATGGCGGAAAGGTAACGGTGAGCTGACATGGATCAGGTACTCGGGCAGGTCCTCCGCAACGCGGTCTGGGAGCGCCTCGACATGCTGACCGACCTGGCGAACCGCGCCGACGCCCAGTCGCTCGTCTCGGTCGCGCGCTCCGAACTGCCCCGCTTGACGGAGGCGTGGCGCGCGATGCTGAAGATGCACGAGCCCGACGAGCGCGGCGACTGCCCGACCTGCTCGACCCGGTGGCACCGCTGCAAGGCGCCGTGCTCGGTCTGGCAGGTCGCGCACGAACACCTGGTGGCCGGCGGGCTGGCCCCGCAGCAGCAGGCGCCGTCCGACCGCCGCCTGCAGGGCCGCCGCAAGAGCCCGGTCCCGGCCCACCCGGCCCCCACCGCGGCGGAGACCACCGGTCGCCACGCGCTCGTGAACCCGCGCCGAGCGGTCACCGCCTGACCCCGTCAAGTGAAGTCCGCGTGAGGACACGCATCTTTCCTAGGGAAAGTGACGTCCTCCCCGAGAGGAAGCGCATCTTTCCTGGAGAAAGTGGCGTCCTCCCCTGATCCGGCGAGCGCGGCCGGCCGATCGCCCCATCGGACCCGCGCCGGTACTCGCCCCGGCCGAGGGCTGTTTCGCCCGCACCCCCGAGCAGCGCGAACCAGCCCTCGGCCATCATCCCGAACCGTTCCGCGATTAATCGAAAAAATTCCGCGTTAGGCCTAGCCGGAGCGGTAATCGCCCGCTAGATTGATCATCAAGCCCCGGTATGGACCACTGGTTCGGCCGTGGCGATCCGCCCTCCCGGGCGGTCCCTGAATTCCGCGGGCCGGTGCCGTTGCACTCCCCTCCCCCGACCGGCACCGGCCCGCGGTTCCAAAGCTCCTAGCGAACCGCCTTCACGCGCAGCACGAGCCCCGCGGCCAGCAGCGTCGCGACGGCCGAAGCCGCGAACAGGCCCGGGTAGCCGCCGAGGTAGGACAGCACCAGCGGCGTCACCAGCGGAGCCACCACCTGCGGCAGCGAGTTCGCGATGTTGATGACGCCCAGGTCCTTCGCGCGGTCCTGCGCCGTCGGCAGCACCTGGGTCAGCATCGCCAGCGCGACCGCCATGTACGCGCCGAACCCAACCCCCAGCAGTGGGGACGCGGCGAGCGCCACCGGCCAGCTCTGCCACAGCACGAGCAGCAAGGCGGCCAGCGCCATCACGCCGGAGGCCGCCAGGACGTACGGCTTGCGCCGTCCGGACCTGTCGGAGAAGTGCCCGGCGAGCACGGCACCGATCACGAGCGCGACGCCGTAGAGCGCCATCATGATGAGCAGCCCGGTGTCCGGGTCCGGGTAGTGCACCGCGTCCTTGAGGAAGAACAACAGGTACAGCGTCCCGAACGCGTTGCCGAGGTTGATCATGAAGTGGCACGACCAGGCCCACGCGAAGTCCGGGTGCCGCCGCGGCGAGACCCAGAGGTTGCGGAGCACCTCGCCGGCCTTCGACGACGGCCGGAACTCGACCGGCAGGCGCGCGTCCGGCGTCCGGAGCACGAAGAACGCGGCGCCCACCAGGACGATCACCGCGCAGGCCGCGTACCCCAGCGGCAGCCCGGCGATGCCGAGCATCACGACCACCACGACCGCGCCCAGCACGGTGCCGAGCATCTGCGCGATGCCGACCAGCCCGCCGACCTGCGCGCGCTGACCGACCGGCACGCGGTCGGCGATCGCGGACATCAGGGTGGCGAGCATGCCGTTGAGCCCGGCCTGCACCAGGCACCAGCCGGTGATCATCAGGGCGACGTCCGGCGCGAACGCCAGCACCAGCAACCCGACGGCGGCGACCACGGCCCCGATCACCGTCCACGGGTGGCGGCGGCCGAACCGCGAAGTCGTCCGGTCCGACAGCAGCCCGACCGCCGGGTTGACGACCAGCGCCACGATCGCGCCGACACCCATCACCAGTCCGAGCACGAACTCCTTGTTCACCTGGTCGAGCAGCTCGGCCTGCTGCGGCAGCAGCACCTGGATCGGCGCGTAGATCCCCAGCCAGAGCGCGATGTTCGCGAAGAACAGCAGGCTCATCCAGCCAGGCCGCACCCGCACGACGGGTTCGGCGAGCGCCTCCGGGACGGCTCGGGTCGTTTCACTCATGGCGCACCAGCTTCCGGTACCAGTGGAACGAGTCCTTCGGCGTCCGCCGCAGGGTCTCGTAGTCGACGTGCACCAGGCCGAAGCGCGGCGCGTAGCCCTTGGACCACTCGAAATTGTCCAGCAGGGACCAGCAGAAGTAGCCGCGGACGTCGACGCCGGCGTCCATCGCCTCGCGCAGCGCGACCAGGTGGCTGTGCAGGAAGTCGATGCGCTCGGCGTCGTGCACCCCGCCGTCTTCGGCGACCTCGTCGGCGAAACTGCACCCGTTCTCCGTGATGTGGATCGGCGGCAGCTTGTCGCGGTAGCGCGCGTGGAAGTCGAGCAGCAGCTCGCGCAGGGCGTGCGGGACGATCGGCGAGTCGTTCGTCGTCATCGGGTAGCCCTCGATCGGGCGAAGGTCGAACGGCAGCGGGTTCCCCGGGCTGGGCTTCGCGACCCCCTGCGGCTCGTAGTAGTTGACGCCGTAGAAGTCGAGCGGCTGCGCGATCGTCGGCAGGTCGCTGTCGAATCCGGCGGGCAAGTGCGGGTGGAGCTGCTCGGGGTAGCTGCCGAGCAGCACGGGATCCGCGTAGAGCCGGTTGATGAGCGCGTCGAGCCACTCGGCGGCGTCGCGGTCGCTCTCGTCGGCGGGCCAGACGGGCGAATGGTTGTTGGCGGTCCCGATGTTCCTCGCCCCGGCCGCCCGCAGCGCCTGGACGGCGAGGCCGTGGGCGAGGTTCTGGTGGTGCGCGGTCGGGATGGCGTCGAGGAGGAGGGTCTGCCCAGGCGCGTACTCCCCGATGGCGTAGCCGTAGATCGACATGACCATGGGCTCGTTGAGCGGAATCCACAGTTTCACCCGATCGGCGAAGCGCTCGCCGAGGATGCGGGCGTACTCGGCGAAGCGCTCAGCGGTGTCCCGGGAGAGCCAGCCACCGTCATCTTCGATCGCCTGCGGGGTGTCCCAGTGGTAGAGCGTGACGGCGGGCGCGATCCCCGCCTCGCACAAGGCGTCCAGGAGCTTGTCGTAGAAGCCGAGCCCTTCGGCGTTGGGCGCGCCTTTCCCGTCGGGCTGGATTCGGGGCCAGGCGATGGACATCCGGTACGCGCCGACCCCGAGTTCCGCCATCAGCGCGATGTCTTCGGGGTAGCGGTGGTAGTGGTCGGCGGCTACGTTTGCGGTCTCACCGCGGGCGATCTTGCCCTCGGTCGCGGTGAAAGTGTCCCAGATGGACGGTCCGCGCCCACCTTCGCTGGTGGCGCCCTCGATCTGGAACGCCGAGGTCGAAACGCCCCAGAGGAAGTCGGGCGGGAAGTTCGGGTTCTGCACCGGCTGCTGACCCCTTCGTCAGGACACCCGTACGGGTGAACATGAAAAGTTCTCATATACTAGGTCTTCACTCGTCCGTGGGGAACCCCGTCGGCACGATAAAGTCCCAGATCAGACGAGGAGGAGCGCCGTGTCCGACATCCAGGCCGCGAAGGTGCCGGCAGAAGCCACCCCCTTGCGCCGCCAGCCGGTTCAGCAACGCAGCGCCAAGCGCGTCGAGCAGATGCTCGACGCGAGCGCGGCGTTGATCGACGAGCTCGGTTACGACGCGCTGACGACCACCCTGATCGCCAAGCGCGCGGGTGTCGCCGTGGGGTCGCTGTACCAGTTCTTCCCGGACAAGCGCGCCGTGGTGCAAGCGCTTACCGCCCGCAACCTGGAGAGGTTCGTGGGCGCGGTGAACGAGCGCCTCAAGCAGCTCGGCCCGGAACACTGGTGGGACGTCGTCGACTCGATCCTCGACATCTACCTCGAGATGCACCGCTCGGTCCCCGGGTTTTCGAAGGTCCACTTCGGCGACATCATCGACCGCCAGCTGCTGGACGAGACCCGCGACAACAACGCGGTGATCGTCGATTCGCTGACGGACCTGGTGGCCACGCAGGTGGATCGGCCGGTCGAGGACCTGCGGTTCGCGATCGGCATCGCCAACGAGGTGGCGGACGCGCTGCTGAAGCTGGCGTTCCGGAAGGAGCCGAGGGGGGACGAGAAGATCGTCGCCGAGGCGAAGTACGTGGTGAAGGGATACTTGGCGGCCCGGTTCGGGGAACAATCGTAGTTGTCCACAGAAGTTGTCCACAGGTATGCACAGCTGTGGACAACGTCGTGGTTTCGGCTGGGTTGTCGGTGGGGGCCGATAGACTGGAAGCGGGGGTTCCCCCGGGGAAGGGCGGGCCGCGCGCGGCGGGTCGGTTGTGCGGGGTACAGGTCGACCGGACCACCTTCTCGCTGGGGTCGACGCCGGGGTGAGGCACAGTCGCGACGTTGCTGGCAGATCACCCGTCCGGGAGTCGGGACAAGACAGCGATCGTGCGGCGAACCAGGTGTTCCGCCGCACGGACGCCGCACGCCGGGGTCAGCCGAAGTTCTGGTGCTCGCCGCGGTACGTCGGGACCGTGCGCTCCACCCGGTCGCCCTGCACCAAGTGGTAGTGCGTGAACCGCTCCGCCAGCTCGCCCGCCTTCGCGTGGCGCAGCCAGACGCGGTCGCCCAGCTTCAACGTCCGGGCGGCGCGGCCGGTCACCGGGGTCTGGACCTCGCCCGCGCCTTCGAAGCCCAGCAGCTTCAGGCCCGTCGGCAGGTACGGCTGCGGAACGCGCGAATTGCCCGCCGGGCCGGAAGCGATGTAACCGCCCGAAAACAGGGTGGCGATGGTGCGGGTCGGGCGGCGGACCACCGGCAGTGCGAACAACGCTGCCGGGCGGGGCTTGAACTTCGTGTAGCCGTCGAACAGCGTCGGGCCGATCAGGCCCGAGCCCGCCGCGATCTCCGTGACGACCGCGTCCGCGCCCGTCGACTCGATGCTGCCCGTGCCGCCGCCATTGACGAACTCCAGCGACGTCACCGCCTGGACCGCGCGGACCGCGTCGCCGCGGCGGCGGTTCAGCTCGGCCGCCGACCTGCGCTGCATCCAGCCGATCACCGCGCGGTTGAGGCGGGCGCCCGCCGCGTCGCCGAGGCCGGCGATCTGGCCTTCGTACGCCATCACGCCCACCAGGCGGAAACCCGGGCGGGCGAGGATCTGGCGGGCCAGCGTCGACGCCTGCTTCGGGGTGAACACCGGCGAGCGGCGCGTGCCGACGTGGACGCCCGGCACCGGACGCCAGGACGCGTCCAGCTCCAGGCACACGCGGATTTCCGGGTGGCCGTGCCCGAGGGCGGCGTCCACCAGGTCGAGGTGCTCCGGCGAGTCGACCATGATCGCGATCGCGGCCCGCGCGGGCTCGGACGCGGCCAGGCGGCGGAGGGCTTCGTGGTCGGCCGTCGGGTAGGCGACGACGATGTCCTCGGTCGTGCCCTGCTCGACGTGCCAGACGGCTTCGGCGAGCGAGTAGCACATCAGGCCTTCGAAGCCCGGCATCGCGAGCACGCGCTCCAGCAACGCCCGGCAGCGGACCGACTTGCTGACCACGCGGATCGGCTTGCCCGCCGCGCGGCGGCGGAGGTCGTCGGCGTTCGCGTCGAAGGCCGCCAAGTCGACGACGGCCAAGGGTGGATCGAGGTCCTTGGTCGCCAAGTCGTACACCGTCGCACTGGTCACGAGGTCTAAAGTACGACACGAAGGCTTGAAACGCGAATACTATTCACTTACTGTTTCGGGCACTCGACCGATGGAGGGCGCGCGGATGACCCGGTGGACCAACTGGGCGGGCACGGCGTCCGCCTCGCCGCGGCACGTTCACCAGCCGCGCAGCGCGGCCGAGATCGTGGCGGCCGTCGAAACCGTCGCCGCGGCCGGCCGGACCGTGCGCCCGTGGGGCAGCGGGCATTCCTTCACGGCCATCGCCGTCGCCGACTCCGACGCCCTCGACCTGCGGTACTGGACCGGCATCGAACGGGCCGACCTCGAAACCGGGCTCGTCACCGTCCGCTCCGGCACCACGATCAAGCAGCTCAACGCCGCCCTCGACGCGCTCGGGCTGGCCATGACCAACCTCGGTGACATCGACGCGCAGACCATCGCCGGCGCGATTTCCACCGGCACCCACGGCACCGGCGCGAAGCTCGGCGGCATCGCCACCCAGATCGCCGCGCTCGAACTCGTCTTGGCCGACGGCTCGGTCGTCACCTGCTCGGCCGACGAAAAGCCCGACCTCTTCGCCGCCGCCCGCGTCGGCCTCGGCGCGCTCGGTGTCATCACGACCGTCACGCTCCAGTGCGAACCGTCGTTCGTGCTGCGCGCGCAGGAACGGCCGGAGCCGCTGGAGCAGGTCCTCGAGGGCTTCCACGACTTCGCCGACGAGAACGAGCACTTCGAGTTCTACTGGTTCCCCTACGGCAAGAACGCACTGGTCAAGCGCAACAACCGGTGCGAGACGGCCGAGCCGCTGAGCAAGGTCCGCGAGTTCGTCGACTACCAGATCATGGAGAACGTCGCGTTCGGCGGACTCTGCCGGACCGGCCGGCTGATGCCGCGGCTCGTGCGGCCGCTGAACAACTTCGCGTCGAACATGCTCTCCGCGCGCGAGTACAGCGACACCTCCCACCGCGTCTTCGTCACCGCGCGCAACGTCCGCTTCACCGAAACGGAATACGCTGTTCCACGTGAATCAGTGCTCGACGTGCTCGCCGAGCTACGCGCCGTGGTACCGACGCTGAAGGACCCGGTGATGTTCCCGGTCGAGGTGCGGGTCGCCGCGGCCGACGACATCTGGCTGTCGACCGCGCAGGGCCGCGACTCCGCCTACATCGCCATCCACCAGTTCGTCGGCATGCCGTACCGCGAGTACTTCAGCGCGTTCGAGAAGATCGCCGGCGCGGTCGGCGGCCGCCCGCACTGGGGCAAGATGCACGACCTCGACGCCGGCGTCCTCCGCTCGCGCTACCCGCACTTCGACGACTTCCTGCGCGTGCGCAAGGAAACCGACCCGAACCGCGTCTTCACGAACACCTACCTGGACCGGGTGCTGGGCTCGGCCTAGAAGAGCGCCGACACCGATTCGCCGTTGTGGATCCGGCGGATCGCCTCGGCCATGGCCGGCGCGATCGACAGGATCTTCAGCTTCTCGGTGCGTTCCTCTTCGGGCACCGGGACCGTGTTGGTGCAGACGATCTCCAGCACCTCCGGCCGGCCGCCGATGCGCTCGATGGCCTTGGCCGCGAACAGGCCGTGCGTACAGGCGACGCGGATCGACCGCGGCTTCAGCTCGGCCAGCTTGTCGAGCAGCTCCAGCACCGTGCTGCCCTTGGCGATCTCGTCGTCGAGCACGATGACGTCGCGGCCGGTGATCTCGCCGATGACCGAGGAGATCTGGACGCGGTCGTCCGGGAAGCGCTCCTTCGCGCCGGCCGCGACCTGGACGCCGAGGAGCCGCGCGAAGTGCGACGCCTCCTTCGCGTTCCCCAGATCGGGTGAGACGACCGTGGTCCGCGAGAGGTCGTACTGCCGGAAGTGCTTCGCCAGCTCCTGCAGCGCGTGCAGGTGGTCGACCGGGACGCTGAAGAAGCCGTGCACCTGCGGCGAATGCAGGGTCATCGCCAGCACGCGGCTCGCTCCCGCCGTCACCAGCAGGTCGGCGACCAGGCGGCCGCCGATGGAGATGCGCGGCGCGTCCTTCTTGTCCGAGCGCGCGTACGAGTAGTGCGGCATCACGGCGGTGATCCGCGACGCCGACGCGCCCCGTGCCGCGTCCAGCATCAGCAGCAGCTCGACCAGGTGCTCCTGCACCGGCTTGACCAGCGGCTGGATGATGAAGACGTCCCGTTCGCGACAGTTCGCCTGCAGCTGGACCTCGAGGCAGTCGTTCGCGAACCGCCGGACTTCGGCCGGCTGCAACGGGACGCCGAGGTGGGCGCAGATCTCTTCGGCCAGCTCGGGGTGCGCGCTGCCGCTGAAGACGGCGATTTCTCTCGAAGCCTGGGTGATCACAGCGCGGAGATCGCTTCGCTGATGGCGTCTTCACCCGAGATCAGCGTCAGGGTGCGCCGCGCGGTCTCGGGCGCGTCGAGCAGGGCGACGAGCACCGCGGCGACGTCGTCACGCGGGATCGGGCCGCGGTCGGTCCGCTCGGCGAGCAGCACCAGGCCGGTGCCCGGGTCGTCGGTGAGCGCGCCCGGCCGCAGGATCGTCCAATCGAGGTCGCGGGCCTTGAGGTCGTCTTCCGCCGCGCGCTTGGCACGCATGTAGTGCCGGAATTCCTCGGTGACGTCGGGGTTCTCCGGGTTGTCGGCCCCGATCGAGCCGACCTGGATGTGCCGCCGGACCCCGGCGCGCTCGGCCGCTTCGGCGAATAGCGCCGCCGCGCCCCGATCCACTGTGTCCTTGCGGGCGGTACCGCTGCCCGGGCCCGCGCCGGCGGAGAACACCGCGGCGTCGGCACCCTTCAGGACGTCGGCGACGGCGTCCACATCGGAGTTCTCCAGGTCGAGGACGACGGCCTGGGCACCGGCGGCTTCGAGGTCCGCCGCGTGGGCGGGGTTCCGGACGATCCCGACCGCTTCGTCACCGCGCGCGGCGAGCAGCCGCTCGAGCCGCAACGCGATCTGACCGTGTCCACCAGCAATGACGACTCGCATGCAGCGGAGCCTAGTGCGAAGCGGGCGCCTCCGCGGTCCGGAGCAGGTGGTCGTAGACCAGCTCGTTCACGAGACGGGAGACCGGGTCCTCGGCGAGCAGGACGCGCTCGGTGCGGCCCTCGAGGTCGAGGTCGACGACCGCGTTCGGGTCGGCGGTCACGACGGCGAGGCCGTACGCGCGGGCGCGCGGGAGGCAGTTGCCGACGTAGTCCTCGGTGAGGACGGCCGGCGACGGGAGCACCATCGCGGCCTCGCCGTAGCGGGCGAACGGAACCGCGGAGGCCATCGCGGTGCGCCAGTGGCGCGCGACGGCCAGGACGCCGACGATCTCGGCGGCCGGGGCGGGGGCGGTTCCGGCCAGCTCCGGCCAGGTCCAGGTGTCGACGGTGGCGCGGTCGGCCACCGGGCCGGCACCCATCGCGATGCGCTCGGCGTGCACGTCGGTGCGGAGCTTGGCGACCACGCAGACCTTGCGGCCGAGGATCGTGATCTCGGGGAGGACGACGCCGTTCCAGCCCAGCTGGGCCGCGGCGGCGCGGGCGAGCTCGTCGACGCTCGCGGGGAGCTCGATCGGCGGCACCACGCGGCTCGGCATCGACCGGCTGCGCTTCGCGCCACCGGCGACCGTCGAGCGCTCGGTGTTCTGAGGTGTAGCCGCCACGAGTCCGCCTCCTTCTTACCTGCACCGCTTCGTGACCGGGGAAAACCGGCACCTCACTTGTCTAACAGCGCGGCGGCGCGGCGTCGCCGGGTAAGGCGCGTGGCTGCGATCGGCGGCGCTCAGCGGTCGATGACCGGTCGGTAGGCGGTCATCCGACTTCGGTCGAACGGTGCGGCCAACCGAGTGATCGCGAGGTGAGTGGCACTACCGTCCGCCCGCGACCGACTACCAGGGGCAGCACACCACCACCCGGCCCGACTAGCCCATTCGGCGCAACCACGCGAAAATCCACAGTGGACGCAGGGCGCTGAGCTGCGGTTGTCCGCCGTCACCCGGCCGGCGGTGAGCTACGCCGCAGCGGTGACGGGCGCCCGCGACTAAAGTTACCGATCAGTCACTTAGTCGTCACCGTGGAGGACCGATGCGCTCCCCGAAGGACTTCTTCGCCCCGCTCGCCCTGGGCGCGCCCGCCCCGGTGCGCGAGATCCCGGTGACGC
This sequence comes from Amycolatopsis eburnea, assembly GCF_003937945.1. Taxonomy (GTDB): domain Bacteria; phylum Actinomycetota; class Actinomycetes; order Mycobacteriales; family Pseudonocardiaceae; genus Amycolatopsis; species Amycolatopsis eburnea. The sequence continues at coordinate 1,197,426 of NZ_RSEC01000036.1, read as the reverse complement.
CGTCCCGGATGATCCACTTCTTCGACCCCGGCAACGAGAAGATGGCCGCGAAGGTGCCGGACATCGCGAAGAAGGTCGACGTCCTGCTCGGCAACCTCGAGGACGCCGTCCGCGCCGACCGCAAGGAGGCCGCGCGCGCCGGGCTGGTGTCGATCGCGAAGGCGAACGACTTCGGCAGGACGCAGCTGTGGACGCGGGTCAACAGCCTGGACTCGCCGTGGGTGCTCGACGACCTGCTCACGCTGGTCACCGAGATCGGCGACAAGCTCGACGTGATCATGGTGCCGAAGGTCGAAGGCGCGCAGGACATCCACTACGTCGACCGGCTGCTGGCCCAGCTCGAAGCCCGCGCCGGCCTCACGAAGCCGTTGCTGGTGCACGCGATCCTGGAGACGGCGAGCGGCGTGGCCAATGTGGAGGAGATCGCCGGCGCGAGCCCGCGCATGCAGGGCATCTCCCTCGGCCCGGCCGACCTGGCCGCGAGCCGCCGGATGAAGACGACCCGCGTCGGCGGCGGTCACCCCGGCTACCTGGTGCGCACCGACCCGACCGGCGACGACCTCACCGCGGGCCGGACGACCTACCAGCAGGACCTCTGGCACTACACGGTGGCGCGGATGGTCGACGCCTGCGCGATGCACGGGATCCTGCCGTACTACGGCCCCTTCGGGGACATCCGCGACGTCGTCGCGTGCGAAGACCAGTTCCGCAACGCGTTCCTGCTCGGCTGCGTCGGCGCGTGGAGCCTGCACCCCGTGCAGATCGACATCGCGAAGAAGGTGTTTTCGCCTTCGCCGTCCGATGTGGCCTGGGCGCGGCGCGTCATCGCGGAGATGGGCGACGGCACGGGCGCGGTGATGATCGACGGGAAGATGCAGGACGACGCGTCGGTGAAGCAGTGCCGCGTGGTCGCCGAACTGGCCGACGCCCTCGCGGCGGACGACCCCGAACTCGCCGCGGCGTACGACGCGGCCACCAAGGAGGCCCTCGGATGACGGAGTTGAAGCCGAGGCGTTCTGTCCTCTACATGCCCGGCGCGAACGAAAGAGCGCTGGAGAAGGCCAAGACCATCCCGGCCGACGCGCTGATCCTCGACCTCGAGGACGCCGTCTCCCCGGACGCCAAGGAAGCCGCGCGCGAGCGGGTCTGCGCGGCGGTGGGTTCGTACGGTTCGCGCGAGGTGACGATCCGGGTCAACGGGCTGGACACCGAGTGGCACGACGCGGACCTGCGCGCGGCCGCGTCGGCGGGCCCGGCCGCGGTGGTCGTCCCGAAGGTGAACTCGGCGGCCGAGGTGCACAACATCGAGCGCGCGCTGGAGCTCGGCGGGGCGCCGGACCACACGAAGATCTGGGCGATGGTCGAGACCCCGGTCGCGATGCTGCACGCGGAGGAGATCGCGGCGGCGTCCGAGCGGCTGACCGTGCTGGTGATGGGCACGAACGACCTGGCCAAGGAGCTGCACGCGGAGTTCGTCCCGGGCCGCGGGCCGCTGCTGGGCGGGCTTTCGCTGTGCCTGCTGGCGGCGCGGGCGACCGGTCGCGTGATCCTCGACGGCGTCTACAACGACGTGAAGGACCTTCCCGGGTTCGAAGCCGAGTGCGAGCAGGGGCGGCAGTACGGGTTCGACGGGAAGACGCTGATCCACCCCGCGCAGGTCGAGCCGTGCAACCGGATCTTCGCGCCTTCGGAGGCGGAGATCGACCGCTCGCGACGGATCATCGAGGCCTTCGAGGAGGCGCGCGCCGCGGGCCGCGGCGTGGTGACCGTGGACGGCCGGATGATCGAGAACCTCCACGTCGACAACGCGCGGCGGGTGCTGGCGCTGGCCGAGGCCGTCAAGGGCTGAGGTCACTTCGGCAGGTCGTCGATGCGGATAGGCCACCAGGAAGGTTTCCGCGGAGCCGTCCTCGGCGAAGTGGCGGTCGTGCACCTCGGTGAACTGCTCGGCGCCGGTCACCGGGGCTGCCTCCACTTCACCGCAGGACCGGAACTTCTTCCCTACCCGATCGGCCAAGGCCGCTGCGGGCCGCGGAGCCGCTCGTACGCCGCGGCCGCGCGAAGGACGCCGGTGTCGTCGAAGCGGCGGCCGCTGAGCTGGACGCCGATCGGGCGGCCGTCGTCGGTGTAGCCGCAGTTGACCGAGACCGCGGGCTGGCCGGACATGTTGTACGGCACGGTGAACGCGATGTGCTCGAACGGGCGGGCCGGGTCGTTCGTCGGGGACGCCCACTCCGCGGGCGGGGCCGCGACCGGGCAGGTCGGCGAGAGCACCACGTCGAACGCCGAGGTCGCGCGCAGGGCCGCGACGCTGATCGCGTCGATCTGGGCGAAGCCGCGGTACGCGTCCACTCCGGACACCTCCGCGCCGCCCGCGGCCCAGTCCGCGATGTACGGCAGGACCTTCGCGCGCCGCTCTTCCGGCAGCGCCGCCATGTCCGACCAGGCGCGGGTGCGCCAGAAGACGTCGAGGCCGTCGAGCATTTCGCGGGTCAGGAACGGCTCGACCGGCTCGACGACCGCGCCCGCGGCTTCGAAGGCGCGGGCCGCCGCGGTGACGGCGTCGCGGGTGGCCGGGTCGACCGGGAGGCCGACGCCGGGGTCGAGGTGCAGGCCGATGCGCAGGCGCGTCGACGGCGCCTCGAGCGACCAGTCCAGGTCCGCCGGGGGCAGGCTCAGGTGGTCGCGCTCGTCGGGCGCCGACAGGACGCTCATCAGCAACGCCGTGTCGGCGACCGTCCGGGTCATCGGGCCCGCCACCCGGCCGAGGAACGGCGGGTCGACCGGGACGCGGCCGAAGCTCGGCTTCAGGCCGGTCAGGCCGCACCAGCCCGCGGGCAGCCGGATCGAGCCGCCGATGTCGGTGCCGACGTGGAGGGGTCCGTAGCCCGCCGCGGCCGCCGCGCCCGCGCCCGCGCTCGAGCCGCCCGGCGACGCCGACGACAGCCACGGGTTCCGGGCCGTCTCGTGGAAGCTCGACAGCCCGGACGTCAGCATCCCGTAGTCCGGCATGGTGGTCTTGGCCAGCAGGACACCGCCGGACTCGCGGACGCGCGCCGCCGCCGGGGCGTCCGCGGCCGCCGGGGTCAGCGCAGTCGCCGCCGTGCCCAGCGGGACCGGGGTGCCGCGGGTCGCGATGTTCTCCTTGAGCGTCAGCGGGACGCCGTCGATCGGGCCGAGCGGCTCGTCGGCCGCCCAACGCGCTTCGGACGCCTTCGCGTCGTCGAGCGCGCCTGAAGGGTCGTACGCGTACAACGCGTGCAGCTCCGGCTCTCGCGCCTCGATGCGGCTCAGCACCGCTTCGGTCACCTCGACCGGCGAGAGCGTCTTCGCGCGGTAGTGCGCGACGAGTTCGACGGCGGTCAGATCGGGCAACTCGGTCATGCGCGCTCCTTACGAGGCAGGCGGTTCGAAGCGGCCGTCGACGGCGGTCCAGCCGCCGTCCACGGCGAGCACGGAGCCGGTGACGAACGACGAAGCGTCCGAAGCGAGGTACACGACCGCGCCGGCCAGCTCGTCCGGACGCGCCCAGCGGCCCAACGCGCCCTTCGCCGCGTACGCGTCGTACCACTCGGGGTTCGCTTTGATCTGCGCGGTCAACGGCGTTTCGACGACGCCGGGCGCGATCGCGTTGACCCGGACGCCGGCCGGGCCGAACTCCGCCGCCGCGGTCCGGAACAGCTGGACCAGCCCGGCTTTCGTGGCCGCGTACGGACCCTGGCCGGGCTCGACGGTCGTGCCGCGGATCGACGAGAAGCCGATGATGCTCCCCCGCCCGCGCGCGACCATGTCGGCGCCGAAGACGCGCACGACCTCGAACGTCACGCCGAGGTTCAGCGCGATGACGCGGTCGAACTCCTCCCGCGTGTACTCCAGCAGCCGCTTGCGGACGTTCGTCGCGGCGGTCAGCACGACGACGTCGAGCGGGCCGAGGTCGCTCGCGGCCCGGTCGACGGCGCCGGGTGCGAGCAGGTCGATTTCGTACGCCTCGCCGACGCCGGCCTCGCGCGCGGCTTCGAGGTCGCGGTCCGCGCACACGACGTCGGCACCGTGCGCGGCCAAGGCTCGCGCGGCTTCGCGGCCGATGCCCCCGGCGCCGAGCACGAGCGCGCGGCGGCCGTCCAAGCGGAACAACATCGAGTAGTTCACGGGCGCAGCACCGCCATCCGCGTCACGGTCAGCTCTTCGACGGCGAACCGCGGCCCTTCGCGGCCGATGCCGGAGTCCTTCACCCCGCCGTAGGGCATGGTGTCCGAGCGGAAGCCGGGCACCTCGTTGACGACGACGCCACCGACTTCCAGCTCGTCCAGCGCGCGGAACGCCGTGTTCAGCGACTTGCTGTAGACGCTGGCGTGGAGGCCGTAGCGGGACGCGTTGACCGCGGCGAAAGCTTCGTCCACATCGGACACCGTGCGCACGCAGACGACCGGGCCGAAGATCTCTTCGTCCCACGCCTCGACGCCGTCGGGGACGTCGAACAGGACGGTCGGCCGCAGCAACGTTCCCTCGACACCGCCGCCGACCTGGCGGGCGCCGGACTTCTCGATCCACGCGGCGACGCGCTCGGTCGAAGCGGGGTCGATCAGCGCGGACACCCGCGTCTTCTCGTCCCGCGGATCGCCGACGACGACTTCGTCGAGCCGGGCCAGGAGCCGTTCGGTGAAGTCCGAAGCCACCGACTCGACGACCAGCACCCGCTGCACCGAAATGCACGCCTGGCCGGAAGCGTAGAAACCACCGCGCAGCACGGCGTCCACCGCGGCTTCGAGATCGGCGTCCTCGGCGACGACCAAGGCCGCGTTCGAACCCAGCTCCAGCAACGTCTTCGTGGGCGCGGCGTCGCGGGCGATGCGGTGGCCGACCGCGGCCGAGCCGGTGAACGACACCGCGCCGATCCGGCGGTCGGTCGTCAGCGCGGCGCCCACGGCGGCGTCGCCGGTGACCAGCTGGACCATGGCGGGCAGCGGCGCGAGCGTCCGGACCAGGTGCACCAGCCACAGCGTGGCCAGCGGTGTCTGCGGCGCGGGCTTGACGATCACCGGGCAGCCCGCGGCGATCGCAGGGGCGATCTTGTGCGACGCCAGCAGCAGCGGGTAGTTGAAGCCCGCGATGCCGACGACGACGCCGATCGGCTTGCGCTTCCAGAACCCGACCAGCCCGTCACCGGACGGCAGGAGGTCCAGCGGCACGGTCTCGCCGTGCAGCCGTGACACCTCTTCGGCGGCGGCTTCCCAGGTGACGATCGTGCGCGCGACCTCGACGCGGCAGTCGACCAGCGGCTTCCCGGTCTCCAGCACGAGCAGGTTCTCGAACTCCTCGCGCCGATCCCGCACCGCCGAAGCGACGTCGTTGAGCAGCGAACGCCGGACCCGCGAAGGCAGCGAAGCCACTTCGCGCGCGATGGCGACAGCTTCGTCGACAGCCTGCCGAGCCAGCTCGGGCGTGCCGACCGGCGCGGTGCCGATGACGTTCCCGTCGTAGGGGAAAACGATTTCTTCGGCATCCACAGTGGACACCCAGCCCGCTCCGACCGGCAGGCCGCCGGGGTACTCAGCCATCGTCGCCTCCGCTCAGCCGGGCCAGCTCGGCGCGCAGGTTCGGCGCGGCGGCCAGCAACTCCCGCGTGTACTCGTGCTGCGGCGCTTCGTAGACCTGGTCGACGTCGCCGAGCTCGACGATCTCGCCTCGGCGCATCACGGCGACGCTGTCGCAAACGTGCCGGACCACGCCGAGGTCGTGCGACACGAAGATCAGCGTCAGCGCGAACTGCTCGACCAGCGACGCGAGGAGGTCGAGGATCTGGCCGCGCACGGAGACGTCGAGCGCGCTGACCGGCTCGTCGGCGAGCAGCACGCTCGGGTTCGGCGCCAGCGCGCGGGCGATCGAGATGCGCTGCCGCTGGCCGCCGGAGAACTGGTGCGGGAAGCGCTGCGCGGCGTCGACCGGCAGGCCGACGGCGGCGAGCAGTTCGGCGACGCGATCGGGTTCGCGACGGCCGAGCGGCTCGGAAACGATGTCCAGCACGCGCATGCGCGGGTCGAGCGAACCCATCGGGTCCTGGAAGACGATCTGCAGGTCCGACCGCAGGAAGCCGAGCTTGTGTTCGGGCAGGTTGTCGATCCGGCGACCTTGGAACGTCACCGTGCCCGCGGTCGGCTTGTCGAGCGCGGCCAGCAGCCGGACCAGCGTCGACTTGCCGGAACCGGACTCGCCGACGATGCCGAACCGCTGCCCGGCCTCGACGTCGAAGCTGACACCGCGCAGGGCGTGCACGTCCCGGCGGGCGTAGCGGCGTTCGAGGTCGCGGACTTCGACGATGCTCATCGGCGGGCCTCCAGGTCCGAAGCGGCCAGGAGCTTTCGCGTGTACTCGTGCTTCGGCGCCGTCAGGACTTCGCGCGTCGAGCCCGCTTCGACGATCTCGCCGTCCAGCATCACGAGCACGCGTTCGCACACCGACGCCACCACCGCGAGGTCGTGGCTGATGAACAGGAGCGCACTTTCACGTGAAAGTGCGGCTTTGATCAGGGTGAGGATCTGGGACTGCACGGTGACGTCGAGCGCGGTGGTCGGCTCGTCGCAGATCAGCAGCGACGGCTCGTTGGCCAGCGCCATCGCCAGCACCACCCGCTGCCGTTGCCCGCCGGACAGCTGGTGCGGGTACGCGCGCGCGGTGCCCGCCAGCCCCACCGCGTCGAGGAGGTCTTCCGCGCGGTGGCGGCGGCCGTGGATCCGGCCGGGCTCGGTGACCTGGCGGCCGACGCGCATGGCCGGGTTCAGCGCCGTCATCGGCTCCTGGAACACCATCGCCAGCTCGTCGCCGCGCAGCCGGGACAAGTCCTTTTCGGACATTCCGAGCAGCTCGCGGTCACCCAGCCGGATCGACCCCGACGCGCGGAGTTCGTCCGGCAGCAGGCCCATGATCGACAACGCGGTCAGCGACTTGCCGGACCCGGACTCGCCGATCAGGCCGACCCGCTCGCCCGCCCCGATTTCGAACGACACGTCACGGACGAGCGAAGAAACGCTGAGGCCACGCACCGAGAGCGTCATACGCGGGCCGCCAATCGGGGGTCCAGCCGGTCGCGCAGGCCGTCGCCGAGAAGGTTGAAGCCGAGGACGGCGACGGCGATCGCGATGCCCGGCACCAGCGCCAGCCGCGGGTGCACGGTCAGGAGTTCCTGGGACTCCTGCAGCATCCGGCCCCACGACGGCGTCGGCGGGCGCGTGCCGAAGCCGAGGAACGACAACGCCGCTTCGGCGAGCACCGCGATCGCGAACGACACCGAAGACTGGACGATCAGCAGGCCGGAGATGTTCGGCAGCACGTGCCGCACGGCGATCCGCGGCCGCGACCGGCCGCCGGCCCGCGCCGCGAGGACGAACTCGGTGCTCATCACCTGCAGCGTCCCGGACCGCGCGATCCGGGCGAACGACGGGATCGTGGCGATGCCGATCGCGACCATCGCGGTCAGCGTGTCCGCCCCGAACACCGCGCCGAACATGATCGCCAGCAGCAGCGCGGGGAACGCGAGCACGAGGTCGTTGACGCGCATGACGAACTCGCCGAGCCACCGCGGCGACATCCCGGCGAGGATGCCCAGCGGCGTGCCGATCACGGCGGCGATGCCGACCGCGACGACGCCGACGTACAACGTCGTCCGGGCGCCGACCATGATCTGGCTCAGCAGGTCGCGGCCGAACTTGTCGGTGCCGAACCAGTGCGCCGCGCCCGGGCCGAGCAGCCGGTTCGCCGCGTCGACCTTCACCGGGTCGAACGGCGTCCACACGAACGACAGCAGCGCGGCGAGCACGACCAGCCCGACGAGGACCCCGCCGATCACGAGATTGCGCATCACGAACCCCGCAATCGCGGATCGAGCACGGTGTAGAGGACGTCGACGACGAAGTTGACCAGCAGCACGCCGACCACGAGCACCAGCACGATGCCCTGCACGGTCAGCAGATCGCGGGCGGCGACGGCGTCCAGCAGCATCGACCCCAGGCCCGGCAGCACGAACACGCGCTCGACGACGACCGCGCCGATCAGCAGCGTCGCCAGCTGCAGGCCGAGCACCGTCACCACGGGCACCGACGCGTTGCGCAGGCCGTGGCGCACCAGCGCCTGTCCGGGCCGCAGGCCCTTGGACCGCGCGGTGCGCAGGTAGTCCTGGCCCAGGGTGTCGAGCACAGCGGACCGCACGTACCGCGTGAGCACCGCGCCCTGCACCAAGCCCAGCGACAACGCGGGAAGCACGAGCCCGCGGAAGAACTCGCCGAAGTCCTGGTTCGGCGGCGTCCACCCGCCGGACGGCAGCCACCGCAGCTGCACGGCGAAGATCTGCACCAGGATGATCCCGGCGAGGAACGCGGGGATCGCGACGCCGATCTGCGACAGCCCGGAAACCCCCGCGCCGGACGCCTTCCGGTGCTTCACCGCGGCGAACGTCCCGGCAGGCACGGCGATCACCAGCGCCACCAGCATCCCCGCGCCGACGAGCCAGAGCGTGACGCCGAGGCGGTCGAGCAGCTGCGGCCCGATCGCGTCGCGCGTGACGTACGAACGGCCGAAGTCGCCGTGCAGCACGCCCCCGATCCAGTCGAAGTACTGCGTCACGAGCGGCCGGTCGATGCCGAACTCCGCGCGCGTCTTGGCGAGCAGCTCCGGCGTCGCGTTGACGCCGAGCGCGACCTGCGCCGGATCGCCCGGCAGCACGGCCATGAAGAGGAACACGATGATCGACGCGACCAGGACGCTGACCACGAAGATCGCCAGCCGGCGCAGCACCTTCGCGGTCATCGCGGCGCCAATCCGGTGAGGTCGAACGACTCGCTGACCTGGTTCCGCGTGAACCCGCCGACCTTGGCCTTCGCCACGATCACGTTGGGGAACAGGAACAGCCAGTCCGCGGCCGCGTCGGTGTTCAGCTGCCGCGCCACCTGCTTCATGTCCGCCACCTGCTGCTCCGGCGTCCCGCTGTCGGCGGCGGCGAGCAGCTGCTGGACGCGCTTGCTGTCGTAACCCCAGTAGTACTTCGGTTTCCCGAACGTCGTGATGTCGCGCGCTTCGACGTGCTGGATGATCGACAGGTCGTAGTCGTGGTCGGTGAACACCTGCTTCAGCCACACCGCCGGGAAGTCGAGCGGCTCGATCGTGGTCCGCACGCCGACGTCGGCCAGCTGCGACTGGACGACCTGCGCGGCCGATACGGCGTACGGCAGGTTCGGGATCCGCAGGCGCAGGTTCAGGTTCGTCGCGCCGGCTTCGGTCAGCATCGCCTTGGCGCGCCCGGGATCGAACGGGTAGACGTTCGCGAGGTCCTCGTACCAGGGGTCGGTCGGCGGGACCATGCTGCCGATGAGCGTGCCGCGGCCGGCCCACGCCGTGTCGAGCAGCGCCTTCCGGTCGATCGCGTACGTCAACGCCTGCCGCACGCGGACGTCGTTCAGCGGCGCGCGCTGGTTGTTCATGGCCAGCGTGACCTCGGAGTTCGACGTGCCCTGGATGACCTGGAACCGGTCGTCGGCCTGGAACTGCGGGATCGAGTCGGGCGCGGTGATCGCCGAGATGACGTCGATGCCGTTGCTGGACAACGCGTTGTTGAGCGCGGTCGGGTCCTTGATGTACTTGAGGACCACGGTCGAGTACGCCGGTTTCCGGCCCCAGTACCCGGGATTCGCCTTCAGCACCACGGAGTCGCCGCGCTTGCGCGCCGAAACGACGTACGGCCCGGTGCCGACTGGCTTGTTCGCCAGGTCCGCGACGCCGGTGGGGCTGAACATCGCGCCGAGCCGGCTGGTGAGGCTGAACAGCCAGCCGTTGGACGGCTTCGAGAGCACGACCCGCGCGTGGTCCGGGGCCACGACGTCGACGTGGTCGACGACGTCCATCGTGGACTTGATCGAGATCGTCCAGTCCGTCTTCACGCGCAGCAGCGAGAACTTGACGTCTTCGGCGGTGAAGGGCGCGCCGTTGCTGAACTTCACGCCCGGTCGCAGCTGGAAGTCGTAGGTCTTGCGATCCTGGCTGACCGTCCACGACTTCGCGAGCAGCGGCACCACGCGCCCCTGCGAGTCGAGCTTCACCAGGCCTTCGTAGACGTTGTAGAGCAACGCCTGCGGGATCGCGGCGCCGTCCGTGCGCGTGAAGTCGAAGTTCGCCGGCTCCGCCGTGAAGCCGACGGAGAGCGTGTCCGGACCTGCGGAAACGCTGGCGGACGAGCCGGCCGAGCAGCCGGACACCACGAGCAGCAGCGCCGCTGCCACCACGTGAAGTCGGGCTTTCATTCGGCCTCCAGCTCAGTACACTGGTCAGACCAGTAGCCTGACATTGCGGGGACGACGAGGTCAAGGGATGCGGTTCGAACCGGTGGCTCCGGTCCGCGCGTACGAGCGGGTCGTCGAGCAGATCGAGCAGGCCGTGATCAGCGGCGAGCTCAAGCCGGGCGAACGGCTGCCGAGCGAACGCGAGCTGATGACGCAGTTCGGCGTCGGCCGCTCGACGATCCGGGAAGCCCTGCGCGTGCTGCAGGCCGCCGAAATGATCCGCTCGCGGCCCGGTGACCCGCGTGGTCCCGAAGTGCTGGCCGCGTCCCCCGCCGCGTTGCACCGCTCGATGCACCGGCTCGCGCGGGCCAACCACGTCGGGCTCGCGGAACTCCTGCAGTTCCGGATGATCCTCGACGGCTCGGCCCACCTGCTCGCGGCGGAGCTGCGCACCGACGACGACCTGGCCGGCCTCGACACAGCACTGGAGTCCATGCGCGAAGGCGTTTCGCACGGGTACGCCGAGTTCAGCCGCGCCGACGTCGCGTTCCACGAGGTCATCGCGCGCATCTCGCGCAACCCCTTGCTGGTGGTCAGCGAAGAAGTCGTGCGCGGGGTCGTGCTGGAGCTCATCGAGGACAAGCTCGAGCACGCCAGCAACCGGACGTCGCTGATGCGCACCTGGCTCGCGCACCACGCCGAGGTGCTCGACGCGATCCGGGCCGCCGACGGCGCCGGCGCGGCACACCTGGCCAAACAGGCGTTGTACGACAACTACGCCGAATACGTCCCCGCGCCGCAACGCCCGCTGCTCGCGCCGTTGCTGCGGTCCTAGACTCGGCCGGGTGGACGCGGCGAAACGGGACGGTGTCGGGCTCGCGCTCTCCGGGGGTGGTTACCGGGCGATGCTCTTCCACGCCGGCGCGCTCTGGCGGCTCAACGAACTCGGCTGGCTGCCGAAGCTGACGACGGTGTCGAGCGTTTCCGGCGGGTCGATCGCGGCCGGGGTGCTGGCGCACGCGTGGCACAAGCTGTACTTCGGCGACGACGGCGTCGCGGAGAACTTCGGCAAGGAAGTCGTGCAGCCGCTGCGGAAACTGGCCCGCACGAACCTCGACGTCCCGGTGACGCTGAAGGCCATGCTGATGCCGTGGCGCAGCGCGGGCAAAGAGCTGGCGCGCCGCTACGCGAAACACCTCTTCGGCGACTGCTGCCTGGCCGACCTGCACCCGGCCGGGCCGAACTTCGTGTTCACCGCGACCAGCCTGCAGGACGGCTCGCTGTGGTGGTTCTTCCGCCAGTCCGGCCCGCACGGGCGGATTCCCCTCGCGACGGCGGTGGCCGCGTCGTCGGCGTTCCCGCCGCTGCTCTCCCCGGTCGTGATCCCGGACCCGCACCAGCCCGAGCGCAAGATCGTGCTCAGCGACGCGGGCGTGTACGACAACCTCGGCCTGGACCCGATCGAGAACCAGCGCGCGACCGTCCTGGTCAGCGACGCGGGGAAGAAGATGAAGCACGAGGAAAAGCCGCGGCGCAGCTGGCCGCTGCAGCTGTTCCGCGTGCTGACCGTGATGGACAACCAGGTCCGCGAGCTGCGCACCGGCTCGCTGCTGAAGTCCTACCAGGACAAGCGGTTCGCCGGGACGTACTGGGCGACCTACAGCGACATCGCGCACTTCGACCTGCCGGACGCGCTGCCGGCGCCCGTCGAGCTGACCCGCGCGCTGGCCGTGACGAAGACGCGGCTCACCAGGATGCCCGAGCGGACGCAGGACCACCTGATCAACTGGGGCTACGCGGTGTGCGACGCCGGGATGCGGCGCTGGGTGTGCCCGGAAACCACGCTGAAGCCGCAGTTCCCGTACCCCGGCTCAGGCGTCGGCTAGCTTCGCGTAGACGACGATGTTGTCCTGGTAGCTGTGTTCGGCGTGGTCGAACGCGCCACCGCAGGTGATCAGCCGCAGCTCCGGCTTGTCACTGTTGCCGTACACGGCTTCGCGCGGGAACGTGTCCTTCGGGACCTGCGTGACGCGGTCGACGACGAACTTCAGCTTCCTGCCGTCGCTGCGGTCGACGTCCACCTCGTCGCCCGGGACCAGGTCCTTGAGCTTGTAGAAGATGCCCGGCTTCTTGTCGCCGTCGACGTGCCCGAGCACGATCGCCGGGCCGACGTCCCCGGGCACCGGCGAGAGCTTGTACCAAGCCGCCTGCATCGGCGTGTGCACCGACGGGACGGAGATCGAGCCGTCGGGCTTGACCGCCACCGCGAGCAGGCTGGACTCCGCGCCGATCTTGTGGATCTTCACCGACGTCGGCCGGAGCCCCTTGAACGGCACGGTCACCGGCACCGACGAGGGCACCGGCGCCGGCGCGGCCTTCGGCTGCTCCGGGGTGCCGCACGCGGCGAGCGCCAGCACGAGGGCGAGTGCGGCACCCGCCCGCCGGGCGCTCACCAGGCCGTGCCGCCGAAGCCCGTCTCGACCCCGCCCTTGGGCGTGACCTTGACCTGGGCCTTCGGCGCGCTGTTGCCCGGCGCGGCCGATGTCGGCGCCGAGGTCGCGGACGTCGCCGTCGTGACCGGCGCGGTGCTCGACGGCGCGGTGCTGGTGGTCGTGACCGGCGGTTCTTCCTGCTCGAACTCGACCACGCCGGTGCCCTCGACACCGGCGCAGGTCCAGCTGAACTTCGCCGTCGTGGTGCCGGCCGGGGCGTCGACCACGCGGACCGAGTAGTTCCAGTAGCGGCCGTCGGACTCGTCCTGGTCCGGACCACCGGTGACGCTCAGGTACTGGGTCGCGACGTTCCCCGGCGCGCCGGCCGCGCAGGCGATGACCAGGACGCCTTCGCCGCCCAGGCCGACGAACCCGTGCCCGACGTTGTCCTGGTAGGTGTCCTTCGGCGGCTCGCTCGCCGTCGTCGTCGTGCTGGTCGGGTCGGGCTCGTCGGTCTTCACCGAGTCCGTGAGCGACGGCGTCGTGGTGGTTGCGGTGGTCGCCGTCGTCGACGGTGCCGTGGTCGTGGTGGTCTCGCTGGTGCTGGGCGCCGTGGTGGTCGTCGCCTCGGACGTCGTCGAGGTCGTCTCCGGCGTCGTGGTGTCCGTCTGGGCCAGTGCGGCCGGTGCGGTGGCGGCGGTGATCAGCGCGCCCGCCGCGGCGATACCCGCGACCCGGCTCAGCGTTCTACCCACGGTGGACTCCCAACGGCGAGGACCTGCGATGCCGGACTATCGAGGGCCCACCCGTCCGCGTTACTCCGGGAGGGCGAAGCGCAGGTCCTGCCAAAGGTCCTCGGGATCCTCCAAACCGACGCTGAACCTGATGAGCCCCGGCGGCACGCGCTCCTCGCCGGCGAGCCACGCCCGCCGTTCGACCAGGCTTTCGACGCCGCCGAGGCTGGTCGCCGACCGGATCAGCCGGACCGCGGCGCAGAACGCGTCGGCCGTCTCGGCGTCGGCCAGCTCGAACGCGACCATCATCCCGAAGCCCGGGTAACGCACCCGGTGGACCGCGGGGTGCCCGGCCAGGCGTCCGGCGAGCAGCGCGGCGGTCTTCGACTGCTCGGCCAGCCGCACCGGCATGGTCCGCAGCCCGCGCAGGGCGAGCCACGCCTCCAGCGCGCCCGGCGTCGACCCGACGCGGGTCCGCGCACCCTTCAGCTCCTCGGCGACCGCCGGGTCCTTGGCCACGGTGATGCCGAGCAGCAGGTCGCTGTGCCCGCCGATGGCCTTGGTCGCGCTGTGCACGACGACGTCCGCGCCCAGCTCGAGGGGCCGCTGCTGCAACGGCGTCGCGAAGGTGTTGTCGACGACGACCCGCCCGCGCGCGGCGGCGGCGATGGTCTCGATCGCCATCACGTCGAGCGTGGGGTTGGTCGGCGACTCGAGCCAGACCAGGTCCGCGGTGGCGGCCTCGGCGACCCAGGCGTCGGTGTCGGTCGGCTCGAGTTCGGTGACGGCGAGCTTGCCGAGCTTCTGCGCGTGGGCGAGCACCCCGCGCGTCACGGCGTAGCTGAACGTCGGCACGACGACCCGCGACCCGACCGGCAGCAGGTCCAGCACCGCGGAGAGGGTGGCGACCCCGGACGCGAACGCCGTCGCGTACCCGCCTTCCAGTGCGCCGACGGCTTCTTCGAGCGCCAGCCAGGTCGGCGTGCCGTCCCCGCGCGCGTACACGAAATCGCCACCGGCCTGGTACGTGCTGGTGGCGACGAGCGGGGTGTTGAGCGGCTCGCCGGGGCCGTGCGGGCGGCCGGCCGCGATGGCCTTGGTGCGGGGCGTCCAGTCGTCCATGCGATCACGGTAACCCGCGGTGGGTAGGCCGGGCCGCCCGCGCGTCCGCGAACGGCCCGGCCTGGTCTCAGTGGGCGTACACCTCGAACTCGTACAGCGAGTAGCCGTACTTCGTGCCGCGCTGGACGCCCTGCATCTTCACGAACCGCGCTGATGTCGGGGCGAACGAGACGTTGTCCTGCCCGCCGTCGCCGTCGGTGACCACGGCCGCGTCCGTCCAGTTCACCGCATCCGGCGAAGTCTGGATCTTGTAGCTCTTGCCGTACGCCTTCTCCCAGCTCAGCAGCACCCGGCTGACCTGCTGGACCGAGCCCAGGTCGACGGTGATCGCCTGGTCGTCGCTCCAGTCGCTGGCCCAGCGGGTCGAGGCGTCGCCGTCGATCGCGTTCGACGCCGGCGAGTTGTAGAAGCCGGTCTCGGCGCTGGTGGCGCTGACCGTCTTCCCCGGCGCGAGGTTGGCGATGTTGTCGCCCCGGTGCGCGGCGTACTCGACGACCTGCTGGAACGTCGGGCGGTTCTGCCAGCTGATCTTGTCCTGCGTGATGCCGCCCAGCGGGTTGTGCACGATCGTGTCGGCGCACCACTGGTCGCCCGCGGAGCAGGTCGCGTCACCGGGGTAGACGGTGTTCGCGGCCTGGCCGGCGGCCGTGGTCAGCGAGTCGACGAGCGCCTGGCGGCACGTCGTGACGTTGCCGCCACCGCAGAACGTCTGGCCGAGCGGGCCGGCCACCGGCTGGCCGAGCACCTGCCGGAGGTCCTTGCTGACGTAACCCCACCAGCCGAACTGGAACGACGAGCCCTTGTGCGGCTGGCCGGTGTGCTGCCCGTTGCCGTTCTGCCAGCCGGACGGGCTTTCGTTGATGCCCAGCACACTCGTCATCGCGTTGTAGGCGTCGTCGCCCATGCCCGGCTTGAACTCGGCCTGGACGAGCAGCGGCCACCAGGCGTCGAAGATGCGGATCGCGTCGGCGTCCGCGTACGCCTTGCTGCCCGGCGAAGTCTCCTTGCGCAGGTGGCCGTTCGCGAGCCACGTCTTGAGCTTCGCCTCGGCGTCCGCGGCCGCGCCGGTGGTCGGCGTCTTGTCGAGCACCTGCAGCAGCAGCGGCAGGACGCGCTCGGCACGCAGGTCAGCGAGCGCGGCGTCCGCCATCGCCTGGGTCAGGTTGACCCGGGTGACCTTGGTGCCGCTGGAGATCAGCTGCTTGACGCGCGAGTCGAGCAGGTCGACGCGGTGCACGGCGGACTTGTCCGCGCCGGCGGCCGCGTAACCGTTGGCCTGTGCGTTGTTCCAGCTGACGTAGTAGTCCTGGTTGATCGACTGCGGGTGCTGCGACGCCGGCGTGTAGGTCGCGACGTTGCCCGCCGGGTTCCAGCCGTTCCAGTCGTGGCCCTGGTCGCCCCACACCGGCATGTTCGGGTCCACATCGGACTGCCGCGAGGGGTTGCTGCCCGAGTTGAAGTAGGCGATGTCCTTGGAGTCGGCGTAGAACCAGTTGAACGTGTAGTTGATGTCGGCCGCGGCCTTCTGGAAGTCCGCCGCGGACTTCACGAAGCCCGGGTCGTTCAGCTCCTGGAAGCCGATCAGCGAGTCGACCTCGTGGAAGTAGGACGAGCGCAGCGCCGCGTACGCCACCGGCTTGCCGCCGACGGTCGCCCGGCTCTGCACCGGCCCGTACTTCGTCCGGTAGCTGCGCAGGGTGTACGAACCCGCCGCGGTCCCGTCGGCCACGGTCGGCTTCCAGGCGTTCTTCACCTCGACGGTGTCCATCGGGATGCACTGGCCCTGCCAGGTGTAGTAGTTCGAGTCCTTCGTCGGCGCCTTGCCGCTCGGGTCGCACAGCGTCAGCGCGTAGGTGTCGATGATGTCCTGCGCCGAGGTCGTCGCGCTCCACGAGTAGTCCTGGCCGCGGCCCAGCAGCGTGTACATGCTCAGGCCGGCGAAGGCGGCGCCGCGCGAGCTGATGCCCGGGCCCTGCAGTTCCTGCAACAGCAGCAGCTGCGGGGCGAAGTACCCGGTCTGCGGGCCGAACACGGCGACCGGGTGGCCGCTGGCGGTCTTCGCGCCGGAAACGAGCAGCGCGTTGGACATACCGTGCTTCTCGCTCAGCATGTTCCCCGGCAGCACGCCGTCCTCGAACATCCCGCGGGCGGGCTCCTGGTCGGCGGGCGCGGCGACGTCCACAGTGGACGGTGTCGCGGTCGAAGCCGAACCGGTCTGGTCGAACACCAGCTGCTGCCCGGTCACCGACCCCTTGTCCGGCATGGCCCGCCCGACCGCGTTGGCCGGCGTCTTGCCGTACGGGAAGGTCTGGCCGTCGTGCAGCGTCTTGACGGCTTCGGGGTCGTCCTCCGAGCGCAGGCTCTGCCACACCTTCTCGCCCTGCACGACGCCGTACTTCTCCTGCATCGCCAGCTTCGCGATGGCGTTCTGCACCTCACCGCCGCCGCCCGCGCCGAACTCGGCGCCGACCAGTGAGGCGAGCGCGACCAGGTCGGTCAGCTTGAACGGGTCGATCGACCCGGCGTTGGTGATCGAGTCGACGTGCCCGGTCAGCACGTACTCGCCCGGGAAGTACCGGCCGTTGTAGGAGTCGCTGATGTACTTGTTGATCCCGTCGACGTAGGCCTGCGCGTCGGCGAGCCCCTGCGCGCCGCGCGGGCCGCTGTTCGCGACGCGGTCGATCTGCTGCTGCAGCTCGGCTTCGGTGTACGGCGCGTTCGCGAAGAACTGCTGCTCCAGCTCGCGGTTGGCTTCCGCGCCGCCGGCGAACGGGGTGACCTGCCCGCGCGCGGCGTGGCGCAGGACGTCCATCAGCCACAGCCGGTCCTGCGCGGCGGCGTACCCCGCGCCGAACTCGGTGCCCGAGCGCGTGGTGCCGGTGATGTGCGGGACGCCGAGTGCCTTGTCCCGCACGATCGTCACGTCCGAGCGCGGCTTGGTCGTGCTCGCGACCTGGTCGGCGGCGACGCCGAACGACGAGTCGTTGAAGTACTGGTTGATCGCGCTCGTGGTCAGCGTCTTGTAGCCGTTGGCCAGCGAGGCGTACTTCCCGAGCTGGTCGGAGGCGTGCGCCGGGCGGGTGCCGAACACCTTGTGCGCGAGGATGTCCGCGAGGGTGGCGTTGCCGTTCTCGCCGGGCGGCAGGATGTCGCTGCACTGCCCGCCGCAGTAGTCGTCGGGCGACCCGGCCGCCTGCGCGGCCGGCGCGGTGACGGCGACTTGGGTCAGCCCGGCCACGAGGGCCCCCAACGCCGTGAAGGTCAAGGCTCGGATGCCTCGTCGCATGCCGGGCTCCCCTCAGCTCAGAAGAGTGACGAAGCGCACGCTACCGAGCAGTAGGACAAGTGTGAAGAGTTTTCGCGTTTTTCCCTCCTTGGGCGTAGGCCGATCGGCGCAGCCCCTCACGCGTGGGTACGGTGAGGCCCATGACCTTGGAAAAGCCCCAAATCGACCGCCCGGACGGCCCCGCGCCGGCCGACCTCGAGATCACCGACATCACGGTCGGTGACGGCGCCGAAGCCACGCCGGGCAAGACCGTCACCGTGCACTACGTCGGCGTCTCGCACTCGTCGGGCGAGCAGTTCGACGCTTCGTGGGACCGCGGCGAGCCGCTGCGCTTCGGCCTCGGCGCCGGCCAGGTCATCTCCGGCTGGGACAAGGGCGTCGCGGGCATGAAGATCGGTGGCCGCCGCAAGCTCGTCATCCCGCCGCACCTGGCCTACGGCGACCGCGGCGCGGGCGGCGTGATCAAGCCCGGCGAAACCCTGATCTTCGTCGTCGACCTGGTCGGCGTGAACTAGGTTGTCCGGCGGTGGCGGGAAGAGCCCGCCACCGCCGACCCGCACTGGGGGGATCCGATGCGCACCCGCGCGCTCCTTTCCGCAGCCTTCTTCGCGCTCACCGCGGCGGTCGTCACCGCCACGCCGGCTTCGGCCGTGGCCAACGGCGCCGACGTCCCGCCGGGGACGTTCAAGTTCGCCGCGAAACTGACCATGACGGACATCCCGAAGCCCGACGGCACCAAGTACAACAGCGCCTGCTCGGGGTCGCTGATCGCCAAGAAGTGGATCATCACCGCCGGCCACTGCTTCCACGACGCGGCCCGCAACCCGGTCTCCGGCCCGGTGCCGTACCCGACGTCCGTGCTGCTGGGCACCACGACCGTGGACCAGCCGGGCATCACCCGCAACGTCGTGACGGTGTACCAGTCGCCGAGCAACGACATCGCGATCGCGGAACTCGACAAGGCCGTCTACGGCATCGAACCGCTGACGCTCAGCCGCAAGGCGCCGGTGGTGGACCAGAAGGTCGTGCTGGCGGGCTGGGGCAGCCTCACCGCCGTCGACCCGACGCCGGGCACGAAGCTCCAGCAGGGCTTAATGAAGGTCGCCACCGTCGACCCGCAGTACGCCGGCGTCAAGGGTGTCGCCCCGACGTCGACGACGAGCGCGTGCACCTACGACTCGGGCGCGCCGTACTTCGTCCCGGCCGGCAAGGGTGGCCGCATCGTCTCGGTGGAGAGCGACGGCCCCGACTGCCCGCACGACCAGGCCGAGTCGACCGCTCGCGTGGACGTCGTCGCGGACTGGATCGCCTCGCACTTGGGCTGAACAGCGTATTTCGGCGCGGTGTGGCGTCACTACCCTCGAAAGTGATCACCTGCCTTCGACCGCCGGTCTCGCCACCGCGGGACAGGCGGCGGCCGTGGCCAACGGCTCCGACGTCCCGGCCGGGACGTACCAGTTCGCCGCGAAGCTCACCATGACGAACATCCCGCGGCCCGACGGCACGAAGTACAACAGCGCGTGTTCCGGCGCGCTGATCGCCAAGAAGTGGATCATCACCGCGGGCCACTGCTTCCACGACGCCAACCGCAACCGCGTCTCCGGGCCGGTCCCCTATCCGACGTCGGTGCTGCTCGGCACGGTCAACCAGAGCACGCCGGGCGTGACGCGCAACGTCGTCACGGTCTACCAGGCGAGCGCCAACGACATCGCGATCGCGACCCTGGACGCGGACGTCACCGGCATCACGCCGCTCACCGTCAACCGCGTCACGCCGTCGGTCGGGCAGCTGCTGACGCTCGCCGGCTGGGGCAGCCTCACCGCCACAAACCCGGCGCCGTCGACGAAGCTGCAGCAGGGGACGGTGAAGGTCGGCCAGGTCGCCGCCTCGACACTCGGTGTGCAGGGCGTCGCGCCGACGACGACCACCAGTGCCTGCGTCTACGACTCGGGCGCGCCCTACTTCGTCGCCGGCGGGTCCGGCGGGCAGCTCGTGTCCGTCGAGTCGACCGGGCCGGACTGCCCGCACAACCAGCTCGAGACCACTTCGCGCGCGGACGTCGTCGCGGACTGGATCGCTTCGCACACCGGGTGACCGGCCGGCCGGGCGTCACCCCCGAGTGACGCCCGGCCAGGGAATTCCCAGCACGCCGCGGCGCCAATAGCCTCGAACGTCGACCACCCGCTCGACGAAGGGGAAGAATGCGCCTGCGCGCCCTGCTCGCCGCCGCCGTCCTGACCATCACCTCCGCGCCGACGGCCTGGGCCGTCGCCCACGGCTCCGACGTCCCACCGGGTCAGTTCGGGTTCGTCGCGAAGCTCTCGATGACGAAGATCCCGCGCCCGGACGGCTCGACGTACTCGAGTTATTGCACCGGCGCCCTGGTCGCGCCCGGCTGGGTGCTGACGACCGGGCACTGCTTCCACGACGCCCACCGCAACCGCGTCTCGGGCAAGGTCCCGTACCCGACGACGGTGACGCTCGGACTGGTCGACGAAGCCACCGAATCGGGCGTGGCCCGCAAGGCGACCGAGGTCCTCCAGGCCAAGGAGAACGACGTCGCCCTGATCCGCCTGGACACCCCGGTGACGACGGTGCCCCCGCTGGCGGTGAACCGCACGGTCCCGAAGGTCGGCCGGCAGCTCACCCTGGCCGGCTGGGGCAGCCTGACGGGCACGAACCCGGTCCCGG
The DNA here is from genome assembly GCF_003937945.1 of Amycolatopsis eburnea. Taxonomy (GTDB): domain Bacteria; phylum Actinomycetota; class Actinomycetes; order Mycobacteriales; family Pseudonocardiaceae; genus Amycolatopsis; species Amycolatopsis eburnea. Next base: position 1,176,896 of record NZ_RSEC01000036.1, on the reverse strand, counting down.
CCCAGCGCCTGCAGCAGGGCACGGTCGCGGTGGCGAAGGTCGACCCGACGACGCTGGGCGTCCGCGGCGCGGCCCCGGAGATCACGACGAGCGCGTGCACGTACGACTCGGGAGCCCCGTACTTCGCGGACGGCAAGCTGGTCGCGGTGGAGGCGACCGGACCCGGCTGCCCGCACGCGGGGATCGAAACGACGAGCCGGGCGGACGTGATCGCGGACTGGATCACCACCCACACGGCGTAACTTCGCCCAGGGCGAACACAACCCCCGTGACATACCCCACGGACCACGAAAGGTGCCCACGGCACCGTGGGGGTCCGGGGGCTCGGCCCCCGGGAAAGACCAGGCCAACGGGAAAAGGGGCCGGTCGCGCTAGCGGCCGGCCCCTTGAACAGCGTGGGCGAGGAGGGAGTTGAACCCTCACGTCCTTTCGGACACACGGACCTGAACCGTGCGCGTCTGCCATTCCGCCACTCGCCCGAGTGCTTCCTTGCGGCAGCGAGGAGAAGACTAGCAGGTCGTTTGAACGGGTTTCACCGGGGGCCGTGTAGAGGCTCGCTCACCCGGATAGGATCGATGCGGAAGCACGAGCGTGAGGAGGTTTTCCCCGGTGGGCCGCGCCGAGAGATTCGACAGGCGACTCGAGAACCTGGTGGGGAACACTTTCGCGCGCATGTTCGGTGGCAACGTCGTCACGCAGGAAGTGGCGATCGCCCTGGAACGGGAGAGTGAGGAGAACGTTCGTGAGCTGGCAGGCGGTCGGCAGCTCGCCCCGAATCACTACATCGTGTCCTTGGGGACGGCTGACCACGAGCGCATGGCCGGTGACGAGCAGCGGGTCACCCAGGTGCTGGCCAAGGCGGTGGCGGAACACCTCGCCGCCGAAGGCCTGGACACCTATGGTGACGTCGTCGTATCACTCGAGCGCAACGAGGCGCTGCATACTGGACAGTTCAAGACCCGTTCGTCCGTCGATCCCGACGCCCGCCCCTCAGGCGCCGGTTCACCGCGGTCGGCACGACCCAGCAACGCAGGAGACCCAGCAATGAGCCAGCCCCCCGGCTACGGCCAATACGACCAGGGTGACCCGTACGGCCAGCAGGGCCAGTACGGCTACGGACAGCAGGGTGGCCAGCAGCCCGGGTACGACCAGGGTTACGGCCAGCAGCAGGGTGGTTACGACCAAGGTGGCTACCAGCAGGGTGGCTACGACCAGGGCGGCTACCAGCAGGGCGGTTACGACCAGGGCGGCTACGCCCAGCCCCAGCAGGGCGGCTACGACCAAGGTGGCTACCAGCAGGGCGGTTACGACCAGGGCGGCTACGCCCAGCCCCAGCAGGGTGGCTACGACCAGGGCGGCTACCAGCAGGGTGGCTACGACCAGTACGGCGGCCAGCAGCAGGCCGGGTACGACCAGTACGGCGGCCAGCAGCAGGCGGGCTACGACCAGTACGGCCAGCAGCAGGCGTACGGCCAGCCGGCCGGTGACCCGTACGGCCAGCAGCAGGGTGGGTACGCCCCGCCCGCGGCCGGGCGCCAGCTCGCCGCGAGCCTGCAGCTCGACGACGGCTCGAACCGCACGTACTCGCTGAAGCAGGGCGGGAACGTCGTGGGCCGCGGCCAGGACGCGGACTTCCGCCTCCCGGACACCGGTGTTTCGCGCCGGCACCTGGAGATCACCTGGGACGGCCAGAGCGCGACGCTCGCCGACATCGGTTCGACCAACGGCACGACCGTGAACGGGACCCCGGTCCAGACCTGGCAGCTCGCCGACGGCGACGTCATCCGGGTGGGGCATTCGTCCCTCGTGTTCCGTACACAGGGCTGACTCGGGGCACGGAATACTGTTCCCGCAGAATTGACGTGCGGGGGGACCGCGGCGTACCCGCGTCGCGGCTGCACGGACGAGTCGGGAGCGGACACACCAAGTGCCAGAGCTGGTCGTACAACTCACCAGGGTGGGCTTCCTCGTGCTGCTCTGGCTCTTCGTGTTCGCCGCGCTCAGAGTCGTCCGTTCGGACCTCTACGCGGCATCGGGCATGCGCGTCCAGGTGCCGACGTTCGGGCGCAAGAAAGAGAAGAAGCCGCGCAACAGCAAGTCCCCGCAGCAGCTGCTGGTCACCCACGGCGCACTGGCGGGGACACGCATCGCGCTGGACGGCCGGCCGATCCTGATCGGCCGGGCCGACGACTCCACGCTGGTGCTCGACGACGACTACGCGTCGACCCGGCACGCCCGGATCGCCCAGCGCGGTGAGGACTGGTACGTGGAAGATCTGGGCTCGACGAACGGGACCTACCTCGACCGGGCTAAGGTCACTGCACCCCTCCGGGTCCCGCTCGGAGTCCCCATCCGGATCGGCAAGACGGTGATCGAGCTTCGCCCATGACTCTCGTCCTCCGCTACGCAGCCCGCAGCGACCGGGGCCTGGTGCGTTCGAGCAACCAGGACTCCGTGTACGCCGGCCCTCGCCTGCTCGCGCTCGCCGACGGTATGGGTGGCCACGCGGCGGGTGAGGTGGCCAGCAAGGTCGTCATCGCCTCGCTCGCCCCGCTCGACGACGACGAACCGCGCGACGACCTCCTCGCCCAGCTGCGGGAGGCGGTGGCCAACGGCAACGCCGCCATCGCCGAGCTCGTCTCGCAGGACCCCGATCTCGACGGCATGGGCACGACGCTCACCGCGGTGCTGTTCGCGGGCTCGCGCCTGGGCTTGGTGCACGTCGGCGACTCGCGCGCGTACCTGCTGCGCGGCGGCCAGTTCGCGCAGATCACGCGGGACGACAGCTTCGTCAACGAGCTCCTCGAGCAGGGCCGCATCACGCCGGAAGAGGCGGCGGTGCACCCGCAGCGGTCGCTGCTGCTCAAGGCGCTGACCGGGCACGAGGTGGAGCCGAGCCTGACCGTGCGCGAGGCCCGCGCCGGCGACCGGTACCTGATCTGCTCGGACGGCCTGTCCGGCATGGTCAGCGACGAGACGCTGACCGAGGCCGTGCAGATCCCGGACCCGCAGCAGTGCGCGGACCGGATGATCGAGCTGGCGCTCAAGGGCGGCGGCACCGACAACGTCACGGTGATCATCGCCGACGTGGTCGACGTCGACTTCGGCGAGGACGCGCCCATCGTGGGCGGCGCCGCCGGGGACGGCAGCGACGAGCTGCACCAGGGCGATTCGCCCGCGGCGCGGGCCAGGGCCCTGACCCAGCCGCCACCGCAGCAGCGCCCGGAACTGCCGCAGCCGACCGAAGACCCGAAGGCCAAGCGGCGGAAGCGGTTCCGCTGGCTGGCCGGGGCGCTGGTGGTCCTCGTGGTGCTCGCCGCGGCCGCCATCGCCACCCGGTACTTCGTGCTGAGTCAGTACTATGTCGGCGAAGGTGCGGACGAGGAAGTCGTCATCTACCGCGGCGTCCCCGGCAGCATCCTCGGCATCGACCTGCACACCTACGAGCAGGGCTCCTGCCCGCCCAACCAGGTGTGCACGGACAAGCTGCGCGTCACCCAGCTCCAGGAGGACGCACGGCTCGCCGTGCAGAACGGCGTCAAGAAGGACAGCCTCGACGACGCCCGGAAGTACATCGACGACTTCCTGCAGCTGCACAAGCGCCTGAACAACTGCGCGCCGACGGGCGGTCAGACCTCGCCGACGCCGACCAACCCGGTCACGCCGACGACGATCCCGTCGGCCCCGGCCGGTTCCACTGCTCCATCGTCGGCGAACCAGCCAGCGGGGAGGGACTGCTCGACGCCGAGTTCGACGGCACCGACGACGGGAGGCGGTAACTGATGGGCCAGCCCGTCGCGCGTTCCGCCGAACCGCTCGCCGCCCAGTTCCAGACGAACCCGCCCCGCGAAGTCCCGACCCGCCGCAACACCGAACTCGTCCTGCTGGGGTTCGCGACGTTCATCGTCACGATCGCCCTCGTGCTGGTGGAAGCGAACCAGGAGCAGGAACTCACGACGTCGATCCTCTGGCTCGGCCTCGCCTACCTCGGCGTGCTGACCGGGGCGCACCTCGCCGTCCGCAAGTGGGCGCCGTACGCGGACCCGGTGCTGCTCCCCTGCGTCGCGCTGCTGAACGGCATCGGCCTGGTGATGATCCACCGGATCGACCTGGCGCTGGCCGAACGCGCCGTGCAGAACGGCAAGGACTACACGCCCGCCGTCACCGCGCAGGTCCTGTTCACGGTGATCTCGCTGGTGTTCTTCGTCGTCGTGCTGATCGTGGTCAACGACCACCGCACGCTGACCCGCTACGGCTACACCGCCGGCCTGGTCGGGATCGTCGCGCTGGCGCTGCCCGCGCTGCTGCCGTCGAGCCTGTCCGAGGTCAACGGCGCCAAGGTGTGGCTGAAGCTGCCGTTCTTCTCGATCCAGCCGGGCGAGTTCGCGAAGATCCTGCTGATGATCTTCTTCGCATCGTTCCTGGTGTCGAAGCGGGACCTGTTCATGGTGGCGGGCAAGAAACTCGTCGGCGTCGAGCTGCCGCGCGCCCGCGACCTCGGCCCGATCCTCATCGCCGCGTTCGTCTGCATCGGCATCCTGGTGTTCGAGAAGGACCTCGGCACCTCGCTGCTGTTCTTCAGCGTCATCTTGGTGATGCTCTACGTCGCGACCGAGCGGGTCATCTGGGTCGTGCTCGGGCTCAGCTTCTTCGCCGTCGGCTGCGTCATCGCCTACAACCTCTTCACGCACGTCCAGCAGCGCGTGGCGAACTGGCTGGACCCGCTGGCCACCTACGACCAGGCGGGCGGCGGTTACCAGCTCGCACAGGGCCTGTTCGGGCTCGGCACCGGCGGCGTCGGCGGCACCGGGCTCGGCGCCGGACGGCCGGACATGGTGCCCGAGGCGGCCACCGACTTCATCACCGCGGCGATCGGCGAAGAGCTCGGCTTCATCGGGCTGGCCGCCGTCCTGATGCTGTACTTGCTGGTCGCGATGCGCGGCATGCGCAGCGCGCTCGCCGTGCGCGACACGTTCGGCAAGCTGCTCGGCGGCGGGCTCGCGTTCACCATGGTCATGCAGATCTTCGTCGTCGTCGGCGGGGTCACGAAACTCATCCCGGAGACCGGTATCACCGCGCCGTTCCTGTCCAAGGGCGGCTCGTCGCTGCTCGCGAACTACATCCTGGTCGCGCTGCTGCTCCGGATCTCCGACGCCGCCCGCAAGCCGGCCACCCGCCCGAAGCCGCAGCAGCAGCCCCAGGCGCCGATCGCGGAAGCGCACACCGTGCTCGTGCAGCGCCCGCCGGCGGACGGGGGCGCGCAGGCATGAACACCCCGCTCCGCAAGGTCGGCATGGCGATGCTCGTCATGGTCGTCCTGCTGCTGGCCAACGCCACCTACATCCAGGTGGTGAAGGCCGACGACTACCGCACGGACTCGCGCAACGCGCGCGTGCTCTACGACGAGTTCGCCCGCCAGCGCGGCAAGATCGTGTCGCAGGCCAACGGCGAGGTGCTGGCGAGCGTCGACCCGTCCAACGACAAGTACAAGTACATCCGGACCTACGCCGACGGCCCGATGTACGCGCCGGTCACCGGCTACTACTCGATCAACTACGGCGCCGGCGGGCTCGAGCGGTCCGAGGACGACGTCCTCAACGGCTCCGACCCGCGGCTGTTCGTGCGGCGGCTGTCGGACATGGTCACCGGCCGCGACCCCAGCGGCGGCAACGTCCGGCTGACCATCGACCCGGCCGTGCAGAAGGCCGCGTACGACCTGATGACGCAGAAGGGCTACACCGGCGCCGTCGTCGCGCTGGAGCCCAAGACCGGCCGGATCCTGGCGATGGTCTCGACCCCGTCGTACGACCCGAACAAGCTGGCTTCGCACACGTCGAAGGCGCAGACCGACGCCTGGAACGCGAACAACAAGGACCCGAAGAAGCCCATGCTGAACCGGGCGATCTCGGAGACCTACCCGCCGGGCTCGACGTTCAAGCTCGTCACCGCGGCGGCCGTGCTCGAAGACGGCAAGGGCCCGGACACCCCGGTCGACCCCGCGCCGAACACGAAGCTCCCCGGCACCAGCGTCACGCTGGAGAACTACGCCGGCGCCGCCTGCCCGGGCACCACGTTCAAGGACGCGCTCGCGCACTCCTGCAACGTGCCGTTCGCGCAGTTCGCCGGCCAGCTCGGCGCGGACAAGATGAAGAAGACGGCGGCGAACTTCGGCATCGGGCAGACCGACCTGACCGTGCCGATGAAGGTCGCGCCGTCGACCGTCGGCCCGCTCGACTCGCAGGGCGCGCTCTACCAGAGCGGCATCGGCCAGCGCGACGTCCGGCTGACGCCCCTGCAGGACTGCCTGCTCGCGGCCACCGTGGCCAACGGCGGGATGGCGATGAAGCCGCAGCTGGTGCAGTCGGTGCTGGCCCCGGACCTGTCGACCATCGAGGACTACAGCCCCACCGAGCTCACCGGCACGGCGGCACTTTCGTCGTCGAACGCCGCGATCCTCAAGGACATGATGATCGCTTCCGAGGGCTTCACCAAGGGCGGCGGCAAGCGCGCGGACATCCAGATCGCGTCGAAGACCGGTACCGCCGAGCACGGCACGGACTCCAAGAACACCGCACCGCACGCCTGGTACACCGCCTTCGCCCCGGCGAACGACCCGCAGATCGCGGTCGCCGTCATCGTCGAGGACGGCGGCAACCGCGGGCTCGCGGCCACCGGCGGCACCGTCGCGGCGGAGATCGGCCGCGCCGCGATCAACGCCAAGCTCGGGGGTGGATAGCGGATGCTGTCCTCGGGCCAGCTGCTGGCCGAGAGGTACAAGCTGACGAGCCGGATCGCCGTCGGCGGGATGGGCGAGGTCTGGCAGGCCAGCGACACCCGGCTGGACCGGACCGTGGCCGTCAAGATCCTCAAGGCCGAGCTCTCCGGTGACGCCGAGTTCCTCCACCGCTTCCGGACCGAAGCGCGGATGACGGCGTCGCTCAACCACCCCGGCATCGCCGCGGTGCACGACTACGGCGAGACCGTGTTCGACGGCGACCTGTCGATCGCGTACCTCGTGATGGAGCTCGTCGACGGCGACCCGCTGGCCGGCCTGCTGGCCAAGCACGGGCGGCTGTCGGCGGAGTTCACGCTCGACATGCTCGAGCAGGCGGGCAACGCGCTGCAGGCCGCGCACGAGCAGGGCCTGGTCCACCGCGACGTCAAGCCGGGCAACATCCTGGTGACGTCGACGGGCCAGGTCAAGATCACCGACTTCGGGGTGGCGAAGGCCGCCGACGCCGCCCCGGTCACCCGGTCCGGCATGGTCATGGGCACCGCGCACTACATCGCGCCGGAGCAGGCGCTCGGGCACCCGGCGGAGCCGGCGTCCGACGTCTACTCGCTGGCGGTGTGCGGGTACGAGTGCCTCGCCGGGCACCGGCCGTTCCTCTCCGAGAACGCCGTCACGGTCGCGATGATGCACATCCGCGACATCGCGCCGCCGCTGCCACCCGACGTGCCGCCCGCGGCCCGCGCGGTGATCGAAGCGACGCTGGTCAAGGACCCGCGGCAGCGCTACAACAACGGCGGCGAGTTCGCGGCCGCCGTCGCCGCGGTCCGGGCCGGGCTGCCGTTGCCCACGCCGTCCGGCCTGGTCAACGCCACCTACGCGACCGGCCAGCAACCGCAGCAACAGCCGCCGCAGCAGCAGGTTCCGCCGCAGCCGGTCCCGCCGCAGCAGCAGCACGTGCCGGTCGGGCCGCCGTCCCCGGCGGTGAACCCCATGGTCGTCATCGGCCCGCCGTCCCGCCCCGCGGTGCGGCCGGTCATGATGCCGGTCCCGAAGAAGAAGTCCCAGTGGGGCTGGTGGGCGCTCCTCGCGGCCATCCTGCTCGTTGTCCTGGTGGCGGGGATCGTGCTGATCGCCAAGATGATCGGCAGTTCCGGCTCGCCACCGCACACCGGACAGACGTCGAGCCAGGTGGTCCCGGGCAGACAGCCGCCCACGGAAGAACCGCCCGCGACGAGTGTCCTACCGGCGGAGTCTCCCGGCACGACCGACGATGGCCAGCAAGGCATCATGACCACACCTTGGACGGAATGGAACGGCACCCAGAGATGAGCACACCCAGACTGCTCTCCAACCGGTACGAGCTGGGCGAAACGCTCGGCTACGGAGGCATGTCCGAGGTCCATCACGGCCACGACGTGCGCCTCGGCCGGGAAGTCGCGATCAAGATCCTCCGTGCCGACCTCGCCAGGGACCCGCAGTTCCAGGAGCGCTTCCGCCGCGAGGCGCAGAACGCCGCCGCGCTGAACCACCCGGCGATCGTCGCGGTCTACGACACGGGTGAGGCCAACACCGAGTTCGGGCCGCTGCCGTACATCGTCATGGAGTACGTCGAAGGCCGGACGCTGCGCGACATCGTCAAGACCGAAGGCCCGATGTCGCAGAAGCGCGCGATGGAGGTCATGGCCGACGTCTGCGCGGCGCTGGACTTCTCACACCGCCACGGCATCGTGCACCGCGACGTCAAGCCGGCCAACGTGATGATCACGAAGAACGGCGCGGTCAAGGTGATGGACTTCGGCATCGCGCGCGCGATGCACGACGGCCAGTCCGCCATGACCCAGACCGCCGCGGTGATCGGCACGGCGCAGTACCTGTCGCCGGAGCAGGCCCGCGGTGAGTCCGTCGACGCCCGTTCCGACGTCTACGCCGCGGGTTGCGTGCTGTACGAGCTGATCACCGGCGAGCCGCCGTTCACCGGGGACTCCCCGGTCGCGGTGGCCTACCAGCACGTCCGGGAAGACCCGAACCCGCCGTCGTCGGTGAACCCGGCGGTGGCCCCGGAGCTGGACGCCGTCGTGCTGAAGGCGCTCGCGAAGGGCCCGGCGAACCGCTACCAGTCGGCGGCGGAGATGCGTTCGGACCTGGTGCGCACCTTGTCGGGCCAGCGCCCGGCCGCGCCGATGGTGATGTCCGAGGACGAGCGCACGCAGGTCATGAACGCCGACCGGCGGCAGCCGCAGCGCTACGAGGAGTACAGCGAGCCGGACGACGAGGACCCGAAGGCCAAGCGCCGCCGCCGCACGATCCTGGCCGCGCTCGCCGCGCTGTTCGTGCTGGGCGCGGTGCTGCTCATCATGTGGCTGTCGGGCTCGTTCAAGAGCAACGAGAACGCCACGGTCGCGATCCCGGACGTGCTGCACCAGACGGTGCCCCAGGCCCGGGAAACGTTGACCGGCAAGGGCTTCAGCACCTTCGAGACGAAGAACGTGACGTGCGGGGTGCAGCCGACCGACGGCAGCCCCCAGTGCGGGCAGGACGACATCAACAAGGTCGTCAAGATCGACCCCTCGGTCGGCACCCAGGTCGCGACCAGCACGAAGATCGTGATGTACGTCGGCGTCGCCCCGGGCAAGGCCAGCGTGCCGGACCTCAAGGGCAAGACCCGCGACCAGGCGGAGAAGGCGCTGACCGACGCGAAGCTGACGCTGAACCCGGACGTCCAGGAAATCGAGGTCGACGACCCGAACCAGGCCGGCCTGGTGCAGAACCAGACGCCGTCGGCGTCGTCGGAGGTCGACGAGGGCACCAGCGTGCAGATCACGGTCGCGAAGTCCAAGGAGCTCAAGCAGGTCCAGGACTTCACCGGCAAGCCGTACTCGCAGGCTGACTCTTCGTTGCGCGCGCTCGGCTTCAAGACCAAGAAGGTCGAGCAGGCTTCGGACTCGGTGCCGAAGGACAGCGTCATCACGCAGAACCCGAACGGCGGTTCGCTGGCCGTGGGCCAGACGATCACGCTGACGGTGTCGACGGGTCCGGAGAACACCGACCAGATCCAGATGCCAACGCTGGTCGGGATGACCACCGAGCAGGCGGAGGACAAGCTGCGGAGCATGGGCTGGACCGGGAAGCTGAACGAGAAGTCCGACCGGAACAGCAATGCGCAAGAAGGCACGATCACCGGCCAGAGCCCGCAGCCGGGCTCGCAGATCGCCAAGGACGCGAACGTCACGGTGACCGTGTCCGAGGGCAACGGGATCCCGAGCTTCACGCTCACGCCGCCGAGTTCGCGCTAGCGAAGCCGAAAAAGGCCCCGCACGGTTCGCCGTGCGGGGCTTTTTCGTGCCCGGGTGAAGAGATCAACCACCGAGCGAGTGCCATGATCCACCGACGTGCTGGCCGCCGTTCGGGATCACGATGGCAACACCGCCGCAGGAAAGCCCGCTGGTGATGCGCTGCGGCACCCCGGTGTGGTTGATCGAGTTGGTCCACGCGTAAGCGTTGCCGTCCCAGCATTGCCCGGGCGCGATGGGCGAAACGTAGCCCAGCGAGACCCACGATGAGTTGAAGAAGCAGAAGTACCCCGCCGAGCAACTGGCTTGGGCACTCACCGGGGCAGCCCGCTGTTCACCGGCGTAGGACGCCGTCGCCATTACCAACGGCAGCACTGCGGCCGCCACCACCGACATCGCGTGCAGGCATCCACGTCTCATGATGATCATCGTAACTCTGAGTGGTAGCGGGACTACAATCGCGAAACTGGTTGATTTTCGTCGTTCAGGCTTTGTCGAGGAAACCCCGGACGGCACCGAGCACCTGTTCGGCGTCGCTCGCCGGGCCGCAGTCGAGTTCGAGTTCCTCGGCCGCGCCGGAGCGTTTGACCTTCAGGGAGACGCGGGCTTCGCGGCAGCGCCGCAGCCAGGCGAAGAGGGAGCTGCAGAAGACGCCGGCGGAGTTGCTCGTCACGCCGACCACGACGGCGTCGAAGAGCTGGACGCGGCCGCGGAGTTCGTCTTCGCCGCGCAGCCAGGCGGCGAGCTCGGGGAGCTCGCCGTCGGAGTCTGGCACGGTGATCGCGACGATCCCAGCCGTCACCCGTTCTCCCTTCACCCGGAACCGGAGAGGCCCCGAACCTTAGTCGGACACCTGGTCCGGCAGGAAGTCCGGTCCGGAAATTGAATTCTGCAATTTGCAATCACGAGCGACGGCGGACCAGTGCGGAGACGGCGAAGAAGCTGACAGCCAGCAGTGCCGCCGACGTCCCGAGCGCGAGCGCCAGCGGGCCGGCGACCGGTTCCTCGTCGGTCAGGGCGTGCAGCAGCGGGTGGACCAGCGGAATCTTCGCCAGCAGGACGACGATCAGCGTGATGACGGCGGCGAGCACCGTCCAGCCGATCCGGTGCACCAGCAGCCGCGAGCACGGGAGGGCGATCGCGATGCCCAGCAGCGCGCACGCGAGGTGGGCGAGCAGCCCGATGCCCAGCGCCGACGGCTGGACCTTCAACGACTTGAGCGCCGACCAGACCTCGGTGATCACCGTGAGGACCAGCGAACAGGCCAGCACCGCGAGGATCGCGCCGGTGACCAGCCGCCGCCAGTGGCGGGCGTGGCTGAGGGTCACCAGGCGCTGGACCGGGTCCTCGATGTCGAGCAGCGCGATCGTCAGCCAGCACGACACGACCAACAGGCCGCCGGCGCTCACGCCGAACAGCGGCAGCGGCGGCGAGTTCGGGTCGGCGTAGAGGATCACGCAGAGCGCGAGGTAGGCCAGCAGCGCGGGCAGGTACCGCTGCGAATGGCCGAGCAGCACGAAGTAGTAGCGGGTCATGGCGAGCACGGCGCCACCTCCCGCACCGACCAGCCGTCCTTCAGCGCCCGCAGCAGCACGGCGTCCACCGAAGCGACTTCGACCGTGAGCACCACCTGGGCGCCTTCGACGACCGCGTGCCGGACGCCGGGCTCGTCGGCCCAGCCGGTGCCGCCGCCGCGCAGGACGATGCGGGTGGTCGGCTCCGCGCTTTCCGCCGTGAGCCTGCCCTCGTCGATGAGGTGGACGACGTCGGCGTGGTCGTGCACGACCTGCGGGCGGTGGTCGGTGAACACAACGCTCGCCCCGCGCGCCCGCGTCTCGGCGACGAGTTCGCCGAGGATCGCGTGCGTGCCGACGTCGAGGCCGGACCACGGCTCGTCGAGGATCAGCAGGTCGGGGCGCACCATGACGGCCTGCGCGAGCCCGACCTTCTGCGCGTTGCCCTTGGACAGCGTCCGCAGCGGCGCGGCCGGACCGCCGACCAGCGCCAGCCGTTCCAGCAGCGGGTCGATCACCGAGAGGTCGGTGAGCCCGTGGATGCGCGCCATGTGCCGCAGGTACGCCCGCGCGCCCATGCGCTGGCCTGCCGGGAAGCGGTCCGGCAGGTAGCCGATCCGCGGGCTGCCCGTGAGGGACCCGGTGGTCGGGTGCGAGACGCCCGCCAATATTCGCAGCAGCGTCGACTTGCCGGACCCGTTGCTGCCGAGGACGCCGACGACGTGCCCGGGTTCGACGGTCAGGTCGACGTCGCGGAGGACGAAGTCACCGCGCCCGTACCGCTTGCCGACCCCCGCGAGCCGGATCACGCAACAGCGGCCTTCTGGAGCGCCTTGGTCGCGCGCTCGAGCTCGTCCACCCGGACCGGGTCGACGGGATGACCGGCGGCGGCCAGCCAGTTCGCCAGCATCCGGTGCCCGCCCTCGGTGAGCACGGACTCCGGGTGGAACTGGACGCCTTCCAGCGGCAGCTCGCGGTGCCGCATGCCCATCACGATGCCGGACTCGGTGCGCCCGGTGACCTCGAAGACGTCTTCGGCGATCGTGTCGGGCAGCACGGTCAAGGAGTGGTACCGGGTGGCTGTGAACTCCGCCGGCAGGTCCTTGAGGATGCCGGCGCCGGTGTGCCGCACCTGGCTCGTCTTGCCGTGGAGCAGCTCCGGCGCGCGGTCGACGGTGGCGCCGTAGACGACGCCGAGCGCCTGGTGGCCGAGGCAGACGCCGAGCATCGGCGTGCGCGTCTCGGCGCACTTGCGGATGACGTCCATGCTCTGGCCAGCGCGTTCGGGTGTCCCGGGGCCGGGCGAAACCAGCACGGCGTCGAACTCGGGCACGCGGTCGAGGTCCACGACGTCGTTGCGCCAGACCGTGCAGTCGGCGCCGAGCTGGGCCAGGTACTGGACCAGGTTGTAGACGAAGCTGTCGTAGTTGTCGACGACGAGGACGCGCATGGCGCCGAGCTTACCGGCTCCCAGTCCGTGGACCGTACGCCAAATCACATTTCGAGTTAGGTGACCCTAACTTACGGTGGAACGTGTGAGCCGAACTCTTCGCGTAGCCGTGGTGGGCGCCGGTCCCGCCGGGATCTACGCCGCCGACATCCTGGACAAGTCCGACGCCGATGTGCAGATCGACCTGTTCGAGCGCATGCCGGCGCCGTTCGGGCTGATCCGGTACGGCGTCGCGCCCGACCACCCGCGCATCAAGGGCATCGTGACCGCGCTGGAGAAGGTGCTGTCGAAGCCGAACATCCGGCTGCTCGGCAACATCGACTACGGCACCGACATCAAGCTCGACGAGCTGCGCGAGTTCTACGACGCGGTGATCTTCTCCACCGGCGCGTCGGCCGACCGCGCGCTCGGCATCCCGGGTGCCGACCTCGACGGCAGCTACGGCGCCGCCGACTTCGTGTCCTGGTACGACGGCCACCCGGACGTGCCGCGGACCTGGCCGCTGACCGCGACTTCGGTCGCCGTGCTCGGGGTCGGCAACGTGGCGCTCGACGTCGCGCGCGTCCTCGCGAAGACGGCGGACGAGCTGCTCACGACCGACATCCCGGACAACGTCTACCAGGGCCTTAAGGCCAGCCCGGTGACCGACGTGCACGTGTTCGGCCGCCGCGGGCCGGCGCAGGCGAAGTTCACGCCGCTGGAACTGCGGGAGCTGGACCACTCGCCGAACGTCGAGGTCATCGTGTACCCCGAGGACATCGAGTTCGACGAGGGCAGCATCGCGGCGCTGCGCGCGTCGAAGCAGATCGACATGGTCGTGAAGACGCTGCAGGAGTGGGCGATCCGCGAGCCCGGTACCCGGCAGCGGCGGCTCCACCTGCACTTCTTCCACTCCCCCGCGGAGATCGTCGGCACGGACGGCCGCGTCACCGGGCTGCGCACCGAACGCACCGAGCTGACCGGCGATGGGAACGTGCGCGGCACCGGCGAGTTCCACGACTGGGACGTCCAGGCGGTCTACCGCGCGGTCGGCTACCTGTCCTCGCACCTGCCGGAAATCCCGTTCGACCACGTCGCGGGCGTCGTCCCGAACCAGGCGGGCCGGGTGCTGGACCTGGACGAGAACCAGCTGCCGGGCGTGTACGTGACGGGCTGGATCAAGCGCGGCCCGGTCGGCCTGATCGGCCACACGAAGGGCGACGCGGCGGAGACAGTCGCGAGCCTGCTGGCGGACGCGGACACGTTGACGGAGCCGAAGTTCTCGTCGCCGGACGCGATCCTGGACTTCCTGGCCACCCGCGGCATCCCGTTCACGACGTGGGACGGCTGGGGCCGCCTCGACGCGCACGAGAAGGCGCTCGGTTCGGCGGCGGGCCGCGAGCGGATCAAGGTGGTCGAACGCGACGAGATGACGCGGGTTTCGCGCGGTTAGACGTCCGCGCCGAGGTAGGCGAGCACGGCCAGCACGCGGCGGTTCGTGTCGTCCGAAGCCGAAATCCCGAGCTTCGCGAAGATGTTCGCCGTGTGCTTGCCGACCGCGCCTTCGCTGAAGTGCAGCTTCGCCGCGATCGCCGCGTTCGAACAGCCTTCCGCCATCAGGCCCAGCACCTCGCGCTCGCGGGGCGTCAACGCGGCCAGCGGGTCGGAAGCGTTGCCCGCCACCAGTTTCGCGATCACCTCGGGGTCCATCACCGTGCCGCCGGCGGCGACCCGGCGGACCGCGTCGATGAACTGGTCGGCGTTGAACACGCGGTCCTTCAACAGGTAGCCGATCGCGCCCGTGCCGTCGGCGAGCAGCTCGCGCGCGTACAGCTGCTCGACGTGCTGCGACAGCACCAAAATCGGCAACCCCGGGGTTTCCCGGCGGGCCGCGAGCGAGACCTGCAGGCCCTCGTCGGTGTTCGTCGGCGGCATCCGGACGTCCACAATGGACACGTCAGGACGGTGCTCCCGCAACGCGTCCGCCAGTTCCGGGCCGCTGCCGACCGCCGCGACGACGTCGAAGCCGTGCGCCGCCAGCAAGTGCGTCAGACCGTCTCGGAGGAGGTACTGGTCTTCGGCGACAACGGTTCTGGGTCGATCTGACACGGGAGCTCCACGGTCGCCCTGGTCGGCCCGCCGATCGGGCTGGTCAGCGTCAACCTACCGTCGAAGGCGCCCAGCCGGCGCTCGATTCCGCGGAGTCCGGATCCGCGCGCCGGGTTGGCGCCGCCCGGGCCCTCGTCGGTCACCACCAGCGTCACCTGGTCGTCGTCGAAGGAAACGTCGATCGACGCCCGTTTCGCGCCGTGCTTGGCCGCGTTGCCGAGCAGCTCCGACACCGTGAAGTACGCGCACGCCTCCACCGGCTCCTCCAGCCGGCCCGGCAGCGAGCCGGTGACCTGGACCTTGAGCGGGCTGTCCAGCGCCAGCGCGCGCACGGCGTCCAGCAGCCCGCGCTCGGACAGCACCGGCGGGTGGATGCCGCGGATCAGCACCCGCAGTTCGGTGAGCGCCTCCGACGACGCCGCGCGCAGCTCGGCCGCGAGCCGTTTCGCCGCGGCCGGATCGGTGTCCACCAGCGCTTCGACGGCGCCGAGCTTCATGCCCATCGCGACCAGCCGGGACTGGATGCCGTCGTGCAGGTCGCGCTCGATGCGCCGCAGCTCCGCCGCCTGCGCGACCGTGACGTCGGTGCGCGTCTGCTTGAGCCGTTCGACGCGCCGGGCGAGCCGGGACGACTCGGTCGGCCCGAGCCACAGCTTGACGAACCGCGCCTGCTGCCGGGCGAGCCACGTGGTCGGCACCAGGCCGGCGACGATCATCGCCAGCGCCAGCGGGGTCTGCGCGAGCGCGCCCAGGTGCGTCGACACCTCAGGCAGGACCAGCCAGCGGACCGGTGAGGACACGAACGGGCGCCAGATCCACAGCGTCGCCAGGCCGACGAACCCCCAGCCGAGCAACGCCACCGTCGGCAGCGTCAGCGCCAGCGACACGAGCGGGATCAGGCCGCCGCCGGCGAGGTCGCGCCAGGTGGCCCGGTCGCCGAGGACCCACCGCCGCCGCGCGTGCTGCACCGGCCAGAACGGCTCCTCGTACAGCTGCTTGCCGACCTGGTAGAGCCCGTCCGGACGGGGTACCGGCAGCCCGGGCGGCGGCAGGTACGGGCGGGTGATCCGCACCCCGGTCCAGGTCCCGGCTTCGCGCCGCAGCGTGTCGGTGATGGTCCGGCTCCACAGCACGACCGGGGCCGCCACCGGCAGCGCGCCGGCGATGACGACCAGCTGCCACGCCGAGAACACGAACTGCACCAGGGAAAGCACGAGGATGCCGATTTGGTGCCCCAGCGATTCCAGGTGCCGCTGCAGCCAGTTCCCCCGGCGTTCGACGACCGGCCGGGGACCGAGCCACCAGCGCGTCCACCGGCCGTAGCCGCGCAGCACCGGCGGCCCACCGAACAGCACCGCGACCGGCAGCAGCAGCGTGACGAGCGGGTTCACCAGCTGCCACGCGAACTCGCGCTCGGCCGCCGGGTCCTCCAGCGCCCAGGTGAGCCGGTGCTGCCAGCGGATCCAGAACGCCCGCTTGTAGAGCGTGTTGCCGTCGCGGTACCAGCCGTCGCGCTCGCGGACCGGCTCCGGCGGCTCGGGCTGGTACGGCGTCGCGACTTCGACGCCACACCAGCGTCCGGCAAGGGCACGGGCCGTCGTCGAGCGGCCGCGGGCCCATTCGACCGCGGGGCCGAGGAAGAACACCAGCCCGACGCACAGCAGCGCGAACGCGATCAGCTCGACGAGCACGTCGAACCAGCTCAGCAGCGACCGCGCGGCCAGCGCCAGCGCCCGGCCGAGGGCCCGTGGGTACGTCATCCCGGCACCTCCTTCCCCCGGAATCCTCGCCGAACCACCCGCGCGGGCGCACTGCCCGGAGCCCCACGAACGGGGTGGGCCCAGCCCCACCCCCGCTTCAGCAAAACGCTACCTGAGCTGGGGTTTCAGCGTCATTCCGAGCGAGCCGACCGATTCGTAGCTTTGTCGGCATGCCCCTCATCGAAGTCACCGACCTCCGCAAGCGCTACGGCTCCCGGGTCGCGGTCGACGGCGTTTCGTTCACCGTCGAGCGCGGCGAAATCTTCGGCATCCTCGGCACGAACGGCGCCGGGAAGACCACCACCGTCGAATGCCTCCAGGGCCTGCGCCGGGCCGACAGCGGCACGCTGTCCGTGCTCGGCCTCGACCCGGCGGCCGACCGGACCGCGCTGACCCGCCGCGTCGGCGTCCAGCTGCAGGAAAGCCAGTTGCCCGCGAAGCTGCGGGTGCGCGAGGCGCTCGAGCTGTTCGCGTCGTTCTACCCCGACCCGGCGGACATCGACGTCCTGCTCGACCAGCTCGACCTCCGGGCCCACGCCCGCCGCCCGTTCGGGAAGCTCTCCGGTGGCCAGAAGCAGCGCGTCTCGATCGCGCTGGCCCTGGTGGGGCAGCCCGAACTGGCGATCCTCGACGAGCTGACCACCGGCCTCGACCCGCACGCCCGCCGGGAGACGTGGCAGCTCGTCGAAGGCGTGCGCGCCACCGGCGTCACGGTCCTGCTCGTCACCCACTTCATGGACGAAGCCGAGCGGCTCTGCGACCGCGTCGCGATCTTCGACGCCGGGCGCGTGGTCGCGACCGGCACCCCGACCGAGCTCCGCGCCGCGGCCGGGGCAGCCACTTTGGACGACGCGTTCGTCTCGCTGACCGGGAGCGCACTGTGAACACCTTCGCCAAGATCACCACCACCGAAACGAAGCTCTTCCTCCGCTCGCCGTTCATGGCGATCGCCGGCGTCCTGCTGCCGGCCGCGATCCTGCTCGCCGTCGGGGCCATCCCCGGCATGACCGAACCCAGCCCGGCCGCCGGCGGGCTCCGGTTCATCGACGCCTGGGTGCCGTCGGTGGTCGTGATCAGCCTGGCGATGCTGGCGCTGCAGTCGATCCCGGGCGCGGTCGCCGCCTACCGCGAGCAGGGCGTGCTGCGCCGGCTGGCCACCACCCCGGTGCACCCGGCGAACCTGCTGGGCGCGCAGCTGCTGATCCACGTCGTCGTGGCGCTGGCGGGCATCGGACTGACCCTGGGCGTGGCCCACGCCGCCTACGACGTCCCGCTGCCGAAGCACCCGGCGTCGTTCGCGCTGACGCTGCTGCTCGGCACGGTCTCGATGTTCGCCTTCGGCCTGCTGGCGGCCGCGGTCGCCCGGACGGCCAAGAGCGCGGGCGGGTTCGCGCTGATCGCTTTCCTGCCCACGATGTTCTTCGGCGGCGTCTACCTGCCGCGGCCGCTGCTGCCGGAGGTCCTGCGGCGGATCGGCGACTACGTCCCGCCGGGCACGCAGCCGCTGCAGGACGCCTGGGTCGGCGCCGGCGTGCAACCGCTGCAGCTGGTCGTGCTCGGCGCCTTCGCGGTGGCCGGAACGGCGTTGGCGGCGAAGCTCTTTCGCTGGGAGTGACCGGACCTTCCGCCATATTGGTGATGATCATCGTTTTCTCTTGTGGCCGGGCCACCCGGCCGGTAGCCAAGAGGGTGGCCCTGCTCAAACTGGAGGTTCGATGTCCCTGGACGTGTCACCCGCGCTGCTGGAGAAGGCCGAGCGCGGGGAGGTCACCGACGCCGAGTTCGTCACCTGCGTCAAGGAATCCCTGCCGTACGCCTGGGAGGTCATCACCGGCGTCATCGCCGACGCCGAGGGCGCGGCGGACGGCTTCGCCGACAACGAGACGCCGCCGCCGAGCGAGGCCGCCCGCGGGCAGCTGCTGCGCGCGCTGGCCTCGGACGCGATCCGCGGCGGCCTCGAGCGGCACTTCGGCGTCAAGCTGGCGTTCCAGAACTGCCACCGGGTCGCCGTGTTCAAAACGTCCGAAGTGGACGGTGACCGCTACCGCGCGTTCGTCTCGCCGCGCGGCCAGCTGCTCAACCAGAGCCCGGAACTGCGGGACTGCTAGCCCGCAGCGCGGGCAGCACCTCGGTGCCGATCCGCGCGATGTTCGCGTACGTGCCCTCCGGCGTACCCGACGCTTCCACGAACATCAGCACGTGGGAGACGCCGGTGCGCCGGAGGCTCGTCTCCAGGGTCCGCACGCAGTGGTCCGCGTCGCCGACGGGGTGGATCGCGCAGAGCCGTTCGGTGTACTCGCCCGGATCCCGCGACGGCCCCGGCCGCCCGTCGACCGTCACGTGCGCGCCGAGCCCGTCCTTCAGCCACGCCGGGAGCGCCTGCCGGACGACGTCGGCGTCGCCCACCTGGCAGAGCACGGTCGAGACGTGCGCCGCCGGCTTCCCGTAGGCCGCGACGGTTTTGGCTTTCTCCTCGTCGTCCGCGTGCAGGCCGAGCAGCAGCGGCAGGTTCCTCGCCGCCGCTTGGCGCACCGCGTCCGACTTCGGCCCGCCGCACGCGACGACGACGTCCGGCCGCCGCTCGGGCGCGGGCACCACGGGCACCTCCCGGAACGCGAAGTGCCGCCCTCGCGCGTGCACCCGGCCGGTGGTGGCCCGCAGGAAGACGTCGAGGGTCTCCTCGAAGCCGGTCTCGTAGCGGTCCAGCCCGGTGCCGAAGACCTCGAGGTCCTGCCAGGGACCACCACGCCCGACGCCGAGCCGCAGCCGCCCGCCGGAAACGGCGTCGAGCATCGCCCACTGCTCGGCAAGCGCGACCGGGTGCGTGGTCGACAGGACGCTCACCGCGGTCCCGACCCCGATCCGCGACGTCCGCCCGAGCACGTACCCGGCCAGCGTGATGGCCGACGGGCAGACGCCGTAGGGCAGGAAGTGGTGTTCGGCGAACCAGACGTCGTCGAACCCGGCTTCCTCGGCCACCTCGGCGGCGCGGACGGACCGGCGCAGGACGTCACCGTCCGGCTGGCCGGGGAAGCGGCCGCTGACCAGGAAGACGCCGAACCTCAGTTGACCGCGACCTCGTTGAACCACAGCCGGGGCTCCAGCCACGGGAAGATCACGAACATCAGCAAAGCGACCACGCCGAGCACGAGGACCACCGCGATCGTCAGCTTGACCGCGAACGGGCCGGGGAACTTCCGCCACAGCCAGGCGTACATCAGGCCTCCCCGATCTTCGAAAGCAGGTCGCCGTAGTCCTTGACCTGGTTCTTCGGCACCTGCTGGGTCAGCACCGAGGTGATGATGAGCCGCTCGCGGGCGGAGAACTGCGGGTGGCACGTCGTGAGCGTGAGCAGCGCCGCCTGCTGGGCCTTCGGGAGCGTGTCGGCGTCCTTGTACGGGACCGGGTTCACCGCGGTGCCCTGGCTGGGCAGGACGACCTTGCGGCCGAACGTCTCGCTGTACGCGCCGCCGTCTTCGGCGTTCGGGTCGCGCAGGGTCGAGACGCCCTTGCACTTCGGGTCGGCGCCCTTGGTGCCCGCCCAGTTCTCGACCTCGTCGTCGTACGGCAGCACCTTGTAGATGTAGAAGTCGGTCGAGGTTTCGATCACGATCTGGTCACAGGAGGAGAGGTTGTCCAGGTCGTTGAACGGGGCGCCCTTGCCGACGCGGTGGCCGGCCACGGCGAAGTTGCCGGGCTCGCCGGGCAGCGACGTGCCCTTGTAGTGGCCGGGGCCGACTTCGAGGGCGGCCTCGTCGGTGCCCTCCTGGATGGTGAAGTTGTAGTCGACGCCGAACGACGGGATGTGGATGCGGGCGAACGCCTTGCCGTCGATCAGCTCGGGGTGCAGCGTCCGGTCGTGCGCCCACTCGCCGTCGAGCTGGTCGCTCGCCTCGGACTGCTTGCCCGCCGAGAACAGGTCGGTCACGTAGAGCTCGTAGACCATGAACAGCAGCACGACCAGGCCCAGCGTGATGAGGATTTCGCCGGCCGTCCGGATCGCGACGCCGCCCTTGCCCAGCGGCGCGGGGGCGGGCTTCTCCTTGGTCGCGGCGCCACCCTTCCCGACCGGGGCGAAGACGACGGTCTCCTCGTTCGCGCCGGGCGGCGGCGGGCTGGCGTAGCGGCGGGGCGCGGGCGAACGCCGGGGCGGCTGGCCCTGGGGGCCGCGCTGGGGCGGCCGCGGCGGCACCTGGCCGCGAGGAGGCGTGGCGGGGCGGCGGGGCGGCACCGGCCGCTGCCCTGGGTGTCTGCGCCGGTCGTCATCCGGTCCTTCGCGCATCTCCACGCAAGCTCCTCTCAAGCCGCGCCGAACCCTGGGTGACGCCGTTGTCACGGTGCGGGAAAATCCGACCAGTCCGGCCGCTGCTTTCCTGCGGTCGTTTACGTTAACGTGTGCACGTGGCGCTGGTTGCGCACCCTCAGCGGGACATCGCCACCAGACGAGCCCGAAGAGCACCGCGAGGAACACACGATGCCCAAGTCCAAGGTCCGCAAGAAGACGGCTTACACCCCGCCTGCCGACCGGCGCACGCCGGTGAAGGTGCGGGCAGCCGGCCCCACCGGCCTCGCCTGGAAGATCCCCATGTTCGGGCTGATGCTCGTGGGCCTGGTGTGGCTGCTGGTGAACTACATCGCCGGGGACAAGATCTCCTGGATGGCCGATCTGGGCAACTGGAACTTCGCCGGCGGGTTCGCGCTGATGATCGCGGGTCTGCTCATGACTATGCGCTGGCGCTGATTATTACTCCGATTGGCGGCTTGACGCCGAATTACACCGGTGTGACTCATCCCCAGTGTGGATAACCCCTGTGGATAACTACCCCACCTCTTGGGCGCCGCGCCGGGCCGTTGTGGTATCGGCCTGGGCGGTCACGGCGTTGCTGCTGCTCGGCGTGGTGACCGACGCGCTGCGCGGCGACCGCGGCGGGCTGGTGCTGTTCGCGCTGGCGGCGGTGGCCGTCGGCGCGTTCGCCGCCCACGCCACGCTCGTCCGGCCGCGGCTGGCCGCCGACGCCGAGGGCCTGGTGGCCCGCACGCTGGGTGGTGAGCACCGGCTGCCGTGGGTGCAGACCCGCACGCGGCTGCGCACCACCCGCCGGATGGGCCGCGACGGCGTCACCCTCGAGGTCGAGCACGACGAGCAGCTGTACGTCTTCGGCCGGCTGGACCTCGGCGAGGACCCGCGGGACGTCCTGGACGTCCTCAGCACGCTGCGGGCGCGCGGCTAACCGCAGCTGTAGAGCTGAACCCCGCGGTACTGGACGAACCCGCAGGTCTCGGGCCCGTACTGGCTCCCTTGGAACGCCAGCAGGCCCACGATGGCCAGCACGATGATCACCAGCCCGATGGCCTGCCAGCGCAGCTGGTTCGCCTCCGGGGCGTAGAGCAGGGCGACCGTGACCAGCGCGCCGGTGACCAGGCCGCCGACGTGCGCGTAGATCGAGATGCCCGGGATGCCGAAGGTGATGAAGGCGTTCAGGGCGAGGGTGATGATCAGCCCGGTCGGGTTCAGCCGGAGCTTGAGCACGATCACCGCGTAGGCGCCCATCAGGCCGAACAACGCGCCGGACGCGCCGGCCGTCGACTTCTGCGGGTCGTCGAACAGCAGCACGGCCGCGGACGCGCCGAGCATGGAGATGAAGTAGAGCGCCAGGTAGCGGCCCCGGCCGCAGACCTGCTCCAGCGACCGGCCCATCATCCACAGCGAGAACATGTTCACCGCGACGTGGATCGGGCCGTAGTGCAGGAAGCCGCTGGTGAAGACCCGCCACCACTCGCCGTTGCCGAGGGTCGCGTCGCCGTAGAGCTTGCCGTACTGGAACAGCGCCGAGAAGTCGTTGTCGTTGAGGCTCTGCGCCTGGAAGACGGTGAAGAGGAAGACCAGGACGTTCACCGCGAGGATGACCTGGGTGACGAGCACGGACTGCGAGAGGCGCGCGCCGAACACCGTCCGCTGGCCGAAGCCGGCTTCCTGGTAGCCGCGGTGCTGACGGCGCTGCTGCTGGCCCCCGGTGTGCACGCAGTCGGTGCACTGGAAGCCGACGGGGGCTTCGCGGAGGCAATCCGGGCACGCCGGACGCCCGCACCGGGAACAGCTCAGTCCGGTCGGGCGGTTCGGGTGCCACCAGCACCCGGGGAGCGCGGCTTGTTCGGCGGCGGGGTTCGGCGGTTGGTTCACGATGGAACCAACCTACCGAAACCTCGCTGCACGGGCCGTCAGTGCTCGATGGTGACCTTTTCGATCACGACGTCGGTCAGCGGGCGGTCCGCCGGGCCGGTGGCGGTCCGGGCGATCGCGTCGACGACGTTGCGCGACTCCTGGTCGGCCACCTCGCCGAAGATCGTGTGCCGGAAGTTCAGGTGGGCGGTCGGCGCCACGGTGATGAAGAACTGCGAGCCGTTGGTGCCGGGCCCGGCGTTCGCCATCGCCAGCAGGTACGGCTTGCTGAACTGCAGCTCCGGGTGGAACTCGTCGCCGAACTTGTAGCCGGGTCCGCCGCGGCCGGTGCCGGTCGGGTCGCCGCCCTGCAGCATGAAGCCGTCGATGACCCGGTGGAAGATCGAACCGTCGTAGAAGGGCCCGGAGTTGGTGCCCGCCGCGTTCGGCTGGGTGTACTCCTTGGTGCCTTCCGCGAGCCCGACGAAGTTCGCGACCGTCTTCGGCGCGTGGTCGGGGAGCAGGTTCAGGTGGATGTCACCCTGGTTGGTGTGCAGCGTAGCTTTCACGAGGCTCATCGTGCCATCTGCGGCGGGCGGCGGGAAAAAGGGGCACGATAGGTTACGGGTAACAGAGCAGTGTCAAAACGAATGATGAGGTGAAGCCCATGTCCCGGGCGACAGCCCAGGCCGTCGAGACCGCCGACAAACTCGTCACCGAGGGTGTCAAGCAGGGGCGGCGCGCGCAGAAGAAGCTCGCGAAGAAGACGGAACTGACCCGCAAGGAGCTCAAGAAGAGCTCGAAGGCCGCTCGCCAGGAGGCGCTCGCGCGCCTGTCCGAGCTGCGCAAGCCGGGTCGCAAGGCGAAGAAGGCCGCCATCAAGGCCGCGAAGGCGGCCGGCGAGTCGAAGCGCCGCGGCAAGAAGGACTTCAAGGCGGCGAAGAAGGACTTCTACGCTGCCGTGACCGAGGCCAAGTCGGCCGCGAAGGGCACCCGCGGCCGTCGCAAGTGGCCGTGGCTGCTCGGCCTGGTCGTGGTCGGCGCCGGCGCCGCCTACGCCCTCCGCTCGAAGCAGGAGCCGCCGGTCGCGCCCGCGCCGCCGAAGGCCACCCCGCCCGCGCCGAAGCCCGCCGAAGCGGCGAAGCCGACCCCGCAGGCCAACGGCAAGGCGCCCTCGCCCGCGCCCGCGCCCGCCGAAAAGAAGAACTGAACGCGACGCGAAGAGGCCCCCGGGGGTGCACCGGGGGCCTCTTCAGTCGTGCTCGGGGCTAGCTCACGCGTTGGCGGCGTGCTTGTCGACCAGCGCGCCCAGGCGGGGCAGCGCCTCCTCGACGTTCTTCTTGCCGTTCGGGCGCAGCTTGCTGTAGACCTTCTTGATGCTGTCGCGGCTGCTCTTCTCCGCGCGCGAGTCGGTGACGCTCAGCAGCGCGTCGGAAGCCTCGTCCGAGCGGCTGGACAGGTAGGCACCGAAGTCGTTGCCGCCCTTGGCGCGGTAGTCGCCGTAGAACGGCTCGAGCGCGACCACGAAGTCGGGCAGCAGGGTGTCGACGGCCGAGGGGATGATGCCCGGCTTGATCTTCTTGACCGCGGCGAAGCCGGTCTTCACAACGGCACCCGAAACGCCGCCCTTGTCCGAGACCTCGGCGTCGACGAGGGTCTCGAAGTCGGTCACGACCGCCGGGCGACGGCTGGAGTCGAGCAGGATTTCCTTGAGGGTGTCAGCCACGAATCTTGTCCTTTGTCGTTGCAGAGTTGGTGCCCCGCCCCGGGGTGGGGATGCCCCGGTGGCTGCGGTGCGCGAGTCCACGAAGCCTGCGCGTGACGCACAGGGTAATACAAGATCAACATCACTCACCCGTGTGGAGCCCGCTACCTAGAGCTTCAGGGCAGCGATAGCCTTCTTGACCACTGTGCGTGCCTTCACGCTTTGCTTCTGGTTGGTGGTCGCGATGACCGCCGCCGGGCCCTTGGCGACAGCGTAGACAGCGCCGTCGTCGGTGGACAAATAGCCGCCCTTCCAGCCGGAAGGGTCGCTCGCCGGGTTCGACGAGTCCACCGGCGCCGCCTGGTTGACCAGCGCCGTCGCCGTCTTCGCGTCGCCGACGTACACCCGAACGGTGAGCTGGACCTTCCCGTCCGGGCGATAGAAGAAGCACGCCGGGTGGGGCTGGTCGGCGGACACGCGCACCTTCGAGACGTGCTGGCCGTTCGAGTCGGCCACGAATTCGCTGTCCAGGTACGGGCAGTCCGCGGTCGCGCCCGGCTGCGGTTCCGGCGGCAGGCCGGTGCCGGCCGTCGACGCGGCGGACGGCGAACTGGGCGTCGCGGTGCCGGTCACGGTGGTGGCGCCGCAGCCGGCCAGCAGGACCACGGCGGGCGCGAGAAGTACGAGTCGTCGCATAGCGCGCACAGTCAACCATGAGGCGTGTGTGAAAACCGCTGGCCGACGTCGCCGTGAGACGATGGCCGCGAGGTCGGTCCAGATCAGGGAGGTCCCGGCGTGCTCACCCCCGAGCAGTACCTCGGCGCGGTGGCCGAGCGCATCCAGCGCTCGGGCGGCCGGCTGAACTCCGTGCAGATCGGGCCCGCGACCGCCGTCGTCGGCCTGTTCACCGAATCGGTGATGCTTTCGACGATGAACTACTGCGTCATCGCGGCGGCCGTGCCCGAGGTCAGCGCCGCGGCGCTGTACGACTTCACCGGCCGCGCCACGCAGCACGCGCGCGCCAACATGATCGGCACCATGGGCTGGACCGCGGCTTCGGTCGTCATCGCCGGGCTCGTCGGCCAGCGCGTGTACCCGGACGCCGCGCAGGCCGCGTCCGCGAAGTCGGGCAACCAGTTCGGCGGCGAGACGCGGATGGTCGCGGTCGACCTCTCGGCCGGGCAGATGTTCGCCTTCGTCGGCGGGAAGTTCTGGGGTGCCGCCGTGCAGGGGTCGGTCAACGCCAAGCTGACCTACTGCTTCCCGCAGCCCGCCGAGGTCTACCAGCAGGTGCAGTGGCAGCAGGCGCAGCACCAGCAGCAGCAACCGCCGCCCGCGCCGCAGCAGCCGCCGCCGGGCTGGCAGCAGCAGCCACCGATGCCGCAGGTCCCGCCGCCACCGGTGGTCGGCCCGGCCGGTCCGCAGCCGCCGGTCTACCCGCCGCCGGGGCAGCACCCGCAGCAGGGGCCGTACGGTTACTGACATGGTGCGGTTGCGCGGCTGGCCCTCGTTCCCCGAAGAACTCCCCGTGTTCACGCCGGAAACGGCGCCGGCCGACCCGCAGGCGCTGTTCCTGGAGTGGCTTACCGAGGCCGGCGAGCACGTGCTCGCACCGCACGCCGTCACGCTGTCCACAGTGGACGCCGATGGCGCGCCGGACGCCCGCGTCGTTATCCTCAAGGACGTCGGGCCGGCCGGCTGGGCGGTCGCGACCAGCTCGGAAAGCCCGAAGGGCCTGCAGCTGCGCAAGGATCCCCGTGCCGCGCTGACGTTCTTCTGGCCCGGCCGCGGCCGTCAGGTCCGGCTGCGCGGACCGGTCTCCCCCGCCGCGCCCGAGGTGTCGGCGGAGGACTTCCTCGCCCGGCCGCCGGCTTCCCGCGTCGAAGCGTTCATCGGGCGCCAGTCCCAGGTGCTGGCGGACCCGGCGGACCTCGACGCGGCGGCCGCGGAAGCGGAACGCTGGGTGGCTGAGAACCCGTCCACCGCGCCCGAAACGTGGACGCGGTACCTCGTCGACCCGGACACCGTCGAGTTCTGGCAGGCGAGCCACGACCGGCGGCACGTGCGGCTGCGGTACCGCAAGAGCGACGGCGGCTGGGTCCGCGAACGCCTTTGGCCCTGATCGGGGGTATCCCGCACGCGGGCGGCTGTGCGCATGATGCACCCATGCGCTCGAAGATCCTGACCGCCGGGCTGGTCCTGGCGCTGACCGCCGCACTCGGGGGTGTGGCCTCGGCCGACGCGCGTCCTGGGGGACGACCGAAGCTGACGGATCCGCACCCGTGCCCGGGACAGCCGGGCTTCACCTGCTCGACGTTGACCGTGCCGCTCGACCACACCGGCCGCGTGCCGGGGACGCTCGACCTCGCCGTGGCGACCGCCGACAACGCCGACGCGCCCAAGGGCGTGCTGCTGTTCCTGACCGGCGGTCCCGGGCAGGGCGGCGTCGGCTCCATCACGCGGATCGCGAAGCAGCGGCTGCCGGAAGTCGCGAAGGACTACCGGTTCGTCATGCTCGACCAGCGCGGCACCGGCCCGTCGGGCGCGCTGAAGTGCCCGGGCCTGCAGGAGCAGATGGGCAGCTCCGACATCGCGACGCCGTCCCGCGAGGCCGTGCTCGAGTGCGCGCACATCCTCGGCGACACGGCCCCGCTGTACTCGACCGACCAGACCGTCGCGGACTTCGACCAGCTGCGCCGCGCGCTGGACGTGCCGAAGATGGTCGTCGACGGCGTCTCGTACGGCTCCTTCACGGCGGCGCGGTACGCACTCGCGCACCCGGCGAACGTCAGCAAGGTCGTGCTCGATTCCGTGCTGCCGCACCACGCGACCGCGTCGGCGTCGCTGTACCTGACCGGCCTGACGGCCGAGGCCCGGGTGCTGCGCGCGGCGTGCGCGGTGGCCCCGGCCTGCGGCTACGACCCGGCCGACGACCTGGCGTGGGTGGTCCGCCACCGCGGGACCGCCGACGGCGTGCGGATCTTCGACCTGGTCGTCACCTACGAGTTCGTCGACCCGACCTACCGCAACGCTGAGGCGGGCGACCTCATCGGCGCCCTCCACGAAGCCCGCGGCGGCAGTTCAGCGCACCTGGACGGCTTGCTGGAGGCGTACAAGTCCGGCGGCGACGACCCGGCGGGGTTCAGCTCCGGCCTCCACGCGGCGACGCTGTGCGCGGACCAGCGCTTCCCGTGGGGCTCCGCGGCGACGCCGGTGTCGCTGCGGCAGCCGTTGCTGTCGCTGGCCGCCCGGACGTTGCCGCCGAGCGCGACCTGGCCGTACACCACGGAAGTCGCGACGCAGCAGGGATTCATCCAGAGCTGCCTCCCGTGGCCGGCCGAACGCCCGGGTTCGAACCCGGCCGGGAAGCTGCCGGACGTCCCGGTGCTGCTGCTCAACGGCGACCGAGACCTGTCGACGCCGCTGGAGTGGGCGAAGGAGGAAGCGGCCCAGGCCCCGCGCGGCCGGTTGGTGATCGTGCCGGGCGAATCCCACTCGATCCAGAACCGGGAGCGCGGGCACGCGGGCCGCGACGCCGTGCTCAGTTTCCTCCAGTAGCCGACCAGGTGACCGGCAGTTCGTGCACGCCGTAGATGTTCATGTCCGTCCGCAGCTTCACCTCCCCGGCCGGCACGGCGAGTTCCAGCGTCGGGAAGCGGCGCAGCAGGGCCTCGAAGCCGGCGCGCATCTCGATGCGGGCCAGCTGCTGGCCGAGGCACTGGTGGACGCCGTGGCCGAAGGAGAGCAGGCCGCGGGCGTTGCGGTGGACGTCGAGGGTGTCCGGGTTTTCGAAGCGGCGGGGGTCGTGGTTCGCGGCCAGCAGCGAAACCACGACCGTCGAGCCCTTGGGGATCGTTTCGCCGCCCAGCTCCAGGTCTTCGGTGGCGTAGCGGAAGAAGATGTCGGCCACCGACAGGTAGCGCAGCAGCTCCTCGACGGCGCCCGGCAGCAGGTCCGGGTTCGCGCGCAGCTCGGCGGCCTGCTCCGGGTGCTCCAGGAGCGCGAAGGTGCCCAGCGACAGCATGTTCGCGGTCGTCTCGTGGCCGGCGAGCAGCAGCAGGAACGCGGCGCCGGTCAGCTCCTCGACGGTCAGGTCTTCGTGGCGGGCCAGGTCGGACAGGATGTCGTCACCGGGCTCGGCGCGCTTGTTCGTGACGAGTTCCGTCAAGTACGTGTTCAGCGCGACGTACGCGCCCATCTTCGTCTCGAGCGGCTGGTCGCGGACCATGAACTGCGCCGAGTTCGCCTGGAAGCTGTCCCGGTCCGCGTACGGGACGCCGAGCAGCTCGCAGATGACCAGCGACGGCACCGGCAGCGCGAACTCCTTCACCAGGTCGATCGGCGGGGTGAGCCGCGCCAGGTGGTCCAGCTGCTTCTCGACGATCTCGACGATGTGGTCCTCCAGCGTCTTCATCCGCTTGACGGTGAAGGCGCCGGTGAGCTTGCGGCGCAGCCGGCCGTGGTCCGGCGGGTCCATCGCGATGAACATGCCGGGGAGCTGCGGCGACGGCTCGGTCGGGGTGGGCATGCCGGTCTCGTACGGCACGTGGATGACGTCGAGGTCCAGCCGCGAGCTGAACCGGGTGTCGGCCATCATCTGCCGCACTTCTTCGTAGCCGGTGACGAGCCAGCCCTCGTGGCCGTCGGGGAAGACGAGCGGGCTGACGGGGCGCGCGTCGCGCAGCCGGCTGATCTCGCTCGGCGGGTCGAACGGGCCGGCGTCGCGTTCCATCGCCAGACCGTGCGGGACGTTGCTCATCGGATTTCCTTTCGTGGTGGCTGCCACCACGGTGGCCGGGCCGGCTGACACGGGCCTGACACCGCTCGGACACCGCCGCCCGTGGCAAGATCTGCCTGGTGCAGATCGGGATGCTGGGTCCATTCGAGGTCCGCGCGGACGACGGCGTGCCGTCCGACGTGCCGGGTGCCCGGTTGCGCGGCCTGCTGGCCGCCCTCGCGCTCGACCCGGGGCACGTCGTCCCGAAGGCCACGCTGGTCGACTGGATCTGGGGCGAGCACCCGCCCGCCGACGCCGCGAACGCGTTGCAACGCCTGGTTTCCCGGCTCCGGAAAGCGCTGCCCGAGGGCTCCGTCGACGGCCAGCCGACCGGCTACCGGCTGCTGATCGGTCCCGACGACGTCGACGCCGTGCGGTTCGAACGCCTCGCCGCCGATCCGAACCGGCTGCGGGAAGCGCTCGAGCTGTGGCGCGGTCCGGCTCTGCAGGACGTCGACCTGCCGGAAAGCGCCGCGCTCGAGGCTGCGGTGACCCGTCTCGAAGCCCTGCGCCTGACGGCCATGGAGGAGTACTTCGACGCGGAGCTCAACCTCGGCCACGGCGCGCAGGTCGTCACCGAGCTGACCGATCTGGTCGCCGCGAACCCCCTGCGTGAACGGCTGGTGGCCGCGTTGATGCGGGCCCTCGTCGCGAGCGGCCGCGACACCGAGGCGCTGCTCGTGTACCAGCGCACGAAGGACGCGCTCGCCGATTCGCTCGGCGTCGACCCCTCACCGGAGCTCTCGGCACTGCACGTCGCGCTGCTGCGGGGCGAGCTGGTGCGGCCGGAGGCGGACCGGAAGACCAACCTGCGGGCCGAGCTCACCAGCTACGTCGGCAAGGACGCCGACGTCACCGCGGTCGGCGAGCTGATCGCCGAGCACCGGCTGACCACCGTGATCGGCCCGGGCGGGTCCGGGAAGACCCGGCTGGCCACGGAAACCGCGCGGCAGCTGCTGACCGACCTGCCGGACGGCGCCTGGGTGGTGGAGCTGGCGGGCATCGGCGCGGACGGCGACGTCGCGCAAGCCACGCTCGGCGCGCTCAAGCTGCGGGACGCGCTGCTCGGCGAGGCACCGGACGCGGAACCGACGGACCGGGTCATCGCGGCGCTGCGCGAGCGGTCGATGCTGCTGGTGCTGGACAACTGCGAGCACGTCATCGAGTCCGCGGCGGCGTTCGCCCACCGGGTCCTCGGGGAGTGCCGCCGGCTGCGGATCCTCGCCACGAGCCGGGAGCCGCTCGGCATCACCGGCGAGGCGCTGTGGCAGCTCGCGCCGCTGGTCCTGCCCCCGCCGGACGCCGACCCCGCCGAGATCGAAGCCGCCCCGGCCGTCCGGCTGCTGCGAGACCGGGCCGGCGCGGTGCGCAAGGAGCTGGCGACCGACGACGCCGCGCTGCCGACGCTGGCCCGCGTCTGCCGGGCGCTCGACGGGATGCCGCTGGCGATCGAACTCGCCGCGGCGCGGCTGCGCACCATGTCCCTCGACCAGCTCGCCCACCGGCTCGACGACCGCTTCCGCCTGCTGACCGGCGGCAGCCGCACCGCGCTGCCCCGGCACCGGACGCTGCGCGCGGTCATCGACTGGAGCTGGGAACTGCTGACCGACGCCGAGCGCGTCGTGCTGCGCCGGCTCTCGGTGTTCGCCGGCGGGGCGAGCCTGGAAGCGGCCGAGCGGGTCTGCGGCGGCGACGCCGTCGAGGAGTGGGAAGTCCTCGAGCTGCTGACCGCGCTGACCGAGAAGTCGCTGGTGGTGGCCGGCGAGCGCGACGGCGCGCAGCGGTACCGGATGCTCGGCACGATCAAGGAGTACGCCGAACAGCGGCTCGCGGAGGCGGGGGAAACGACGCAGGCGCGGCACGCGCACCTGGCGTACTTCACCGACCTCGCCGAGACCGCGAAGCCGCACCTGCGCGGCGCCGAACAGCTGGACTGGCTGGCCAGGCTCGAAACCGAGCACGAGAACATCGCGGCGGCGATGCGCGGCGCGCTCGCGGCGGCCGAAGCCGAAGCCGCGATGCGCCTGGCCGCCGGCGCCGCCTGGTACTGGTGGCTCGGCGGGCACCGGGCGGAGGGCAACGAGCTGGTCCTGGCGGCCACGGCGGTGCCCGGCGAGGTGCCGGACGTCCTGCGCGGCGTCGTCTATTCGTTCGTCGTCCAGTTCGTGACGTCCGGGCAGCAGAGCGACGAATCCCAGGCGGTCGACTGGATCCGGAAGGCCTACGAAATCAGCCTGCGGCACCCGGACGGCGACCTGGAGCTGCGGTTCGCCCCCGCGCTGGAACGCCTGCTGCACGGGCCGGACGCGGCGCTGACCGCGTTCGAGCCGCTGCTCGCCGACGAGGACCCGTGGGCCCGCGCGGTGGCCCGGCTGCAGCTCGGCAAGATGCGGATCCAGTTCGGCCACGGCGATCGTGCGGCTGACGAGCACCTCGAGACGGCGCTCGCCGAGTTCCGCGCGATCGGCGAACGCTGGGGCATGTCGTTCGCGCTGACCGAGCTGGCCGACCGGATGGCCATGCGCGGCGAGTTCGCCGCCGCGTGCGCGCACTACGAGGAAGCCGTCGTGGTGGTCACCGAGGTCGGGGCCGTCGAGGACGTCGTGCGGATGCGGATGCGGCAGGCCCAGCTGTACTGGCTGCTCGGCGACGAAGACGCGAGCGCGACCGCGCTGGCCGCCGCGCAGCGAGCGGCGGAACGGGTCGCCTGGCCGAACGCGCTGGCCGAGCTGGCGCTGTCGAAGGCGGAGCTGGCGCGGTGGCGCGGTGACGTCGAGCAGGCTCGCCACCAGCTCGAAGTGGCGACCACGATGCTGGGCGACGACGCCGGGTTGCCGACCGTCCGCGCGGTGACCGAAGACCTGCTCGGCTACCTGGCCACGGACATCGGCGAGTCCCGCGAACACCGGGCCGCGGCGTTCGCGGCGGCGTCCGAGACCGGCCACCCGCTGATGATCGCGCAGGTCATCGTGGGGATCGCGGACCTCGCACTGCGCGGCGAAGAGCCCGCGCAGGCCGCCCGCCTGCTCGCGGCGAGCGCGGCCCTGCGCGGGCTGCCGGGCCGCTCCCACCCGGACGTGGCCCGGATCGAAGCGGAAACCCGGCGTCGCCTCGGTGACGAGGGGTTCACCGAGGCGACGCGGGAGGGGACGGCGGCGAGCTGGGACGAGCTGGCCGGCGTCACGCTCGCTTCGTGAACTTCGCGCGCGCCCAGACGTAACCGATCACGGCGATCCCGACGCACCAGGCAACCGCGGCGATCGCGTAGCCGGTGGACGGCGTGCCGGTCAGCAGCCCGCGCACGGTTTCGATGATCGGCGTGAACGGCTGGTATTCGGCGAATTCCCGGAGCCCGGGACCCATTTTGTCGGCGGGCACGATCGCGCTGCTGAAGAACGGCAGCATGACCAGCGGGACGGCGGCCATCCCGGCCGTTTCCGGCGTTTTCGCGGCCAGCCCCAGCGCGACCGTGAACCAGCCGGCCGCGAAACCGAGCAGCACGATCACGCCGACCACGCCGAGCCAATCGAGGAAACTCGCCGACGGGCTGAACCCGAGCAGGAAAGCCACGCCGACGAGGGCCGCGATGGCGATCAGGTTGGTGAGCACGCTCGCGACGACGTGCCCGGTGAGCACCGCGCCACGCGAGACGTCCATGACCTTGAAGCGGTTGATGATTCCCTTCGTCATGTCGGAGTTCACCGACGTCGCCGTGGCACCGAGGCCGTAGCAGATGGCCAGCAGCATCAGGCCCGGCGTGGCGTAGTCGACGTAATGGACGCCGACGTCGAATGCGTCTCCGAGCATGTAGACGAACATCAGCATGATCACGATCGGCATCAGGACGGCGTTGAAGACCGACGTCGGGTTCCGGGCGATGTGCTTGAAATTGCGGCGGAGCATGACCGTGGCGTGGGTGCTCATCGGGAAACAACCTCCGTGGCGTGGCCGGTGAGGGCGAGGAAGACGTCGTCGAGATCGGGGGTGTGAACGGAAAACTCTTCGGCGCTCAGCGCGTATTCGTCGAGCCGGTCGAGCAGGGCGCGCAACGATTTCGAGCTGCCGTCACCGGGAACGCGAAGCACCAGCGCTTCGTCGTCGCGGGTGCCGTCGGTGAGCACGCGCGCGGCGGCGTCGAGCTCGGCGGCGGTGGCGAACCGGAGCCGGACGTGGGTACCGGGCAGCCGCCGCTTGAGCTCGTCGGCGGTCCCCTGCGCGACGAACCGCCCCTGGTCGAGCACCGCGATCCGGTCGGCGAGCTGGTCGGCTTCCTCGAGGTACTGCGTGGTGAGGAAGATCGTGACACCGTCGGCGACGAGTCCCCGGATGATCGTCCACATCGTCCGCCGGCTGCGCGGGTCCAGGCCCGTCGTCGGCTCGTCGAGGAAGATGATCCGCGGGTTGCCGACGAGCGTCATCGCCAGATCGAGCTTCCGCCGCATGCCCCCGGAGTACGTCGACGCCGGCTTGCCCGCCGACTCCGTGAGTTCGAAGCGCTCGAGCAGGTCCGCGACGACGCGCTTGCCGTCCTTGACGCCGCTGAGATCGACCATGAGCTGGAGGTTCTCTTCGCCGGTGAGCAGCTCGTCGACGGCCGCGAACTGCCCGGTGACCCCGATCGCGGCCCGCACCTTCTTGGTCTCGGCCGCGATGTCGTGCCCGGCGACGCTGACCGTGCCGCCGTCGGCCTTGAGCAGCGTGGTCAGGACGTTCACCATCGTGGTCTTCCCGGCGCCGTTCGGGCCGAGGAGGGAGAAGATCGTCCCCGCGGGGACCTGCAAGTCGATGCCGTCGAGCACGACTTTGTCCTGGTAGGCCTTCCGTAGCCCGGAAGCCGTGATCGCCATTTCTGTCATGGGAGCACTGTGTTCGGCCGGCCTGACACCGACCTGACCTCACCCTGACACGGGCGCTGTCACGTCAGTCCTGCGGCGTGAGCAGCACGATCGGGATCACGCGCTCGGTCTTCCGCGCGTATTCGTCGTACAGCGGGAAGATGCCCGCCATCATCGGCCACAGCGTCTCGCGCTCGGCCGGGGACGCGACCCGCGCGTGGGCGGTGAACCGGCGGGTACCGGCTTGGACGCCCACGCTCGGGTTCGCCTGCAGGTTCTTGAGCCAAGCCGGATCCTCGTCGGCGCCGCCCTTCGAGGCGACGACGACGAAGTCGTCTCCCGAGGTGCCGTAGATCAGGCAGGTGCGCCGCGGAGTTCCGGTCCGGCGACCGGTCGTGGCGAGGATGAGCGTGCGCACCCCGTTCGATTCGTGCCCTTCGCTTCCTCCGGAGGCCAGGTACGTGCGGGTCTGCTCGGCAACCCAATCCCACGCGGAGTCGGTGGCGCGATCGAGGTCATCGGCTACGGCCATGGCAGCGTTCCCTTCAGCTGAGTTCTTCGACGAGCCCGACGATGACGCCCGCGGGGCCGCGGACGTAGGCGTACCGGCAGTAGTCCTGGTACCGCGCCACTTCGCCGACGAGTTCACCGCCGTGGCCGCGCAGGCGGGCGAGGACGTCGTCGAGGTCGTCGATGACGAAGGTGATGCGCGGGATGCCGGGCACGTTCGCGGGCGCCCACGGGGCCGGGACGGTCGACGTCGGCGAGTGGAAGGTCGACACCTCGATCCGGCTGTGGCCGTCCGGGGTGCGCAGGAAGGCGATGTCCGTTTTGACGCCGTCGAGCCCGATGAGCCGGTCGGCCCAGTCACCCGAGACGGTGGTCTCGCCTTCGAGTTCCATGCCGAGTTCGACGAAGAACCCGACGGCGGCCGCGAGGTCCTCGACCACGAAACCCGTGTGGTCCAGCCGGTGGATCGCCATGATTGCCTCCCGTGTCACGCGGCCTCCGTGGCCGCTCGTACTCCGGGGACGGAGCCGGCTTCGGGTTTTCGACACCTTCGGGTACGACGAAGGCCAGGTCTTCGGACCTGGCCTTCGTCGTGGATGTGGAGCTGAGGGGAATCGAACCCCTGACCCCCGCCTTGCAAAGGCGGTGCTCTACCAATTGAGCTACAGCCCCGGACGCGGGCGGCGCGCCGCCCGCGGAAACTCAGTTGTGGGAAGCGCCCGCCGGCTTGGCCGGGGTGGTGCCGTTGTTCGAGGGGACCGGCGCGGTCGCCTCACGCCAGAGGTCGGCTTCCGCCTTGGCCGCCTTGTTGCGCTTCACGACGAACAGGACGCCGCCCGCGATGACCGCGAGTGCCAGCAGCTTCTTCACCGAAGCCCCCTTCTCAGCTTGCTTCCCTTACCCCGTGATGTTACTGCACCGCCCGCGCACCGATGTCGGGTGCCGGTGGTTCCACGTGGAACCACCGGTGATCGACGTCACGCGCCGGCGGAAATACCGGACCCGGGTGTCCTGTTGTACCCACTGGTCGGTGCGCCCACCGTGTCCCCCGGGCCTCAACCACTGCCTTCGCGGAATACCGTTCGGCTGGAGCCGCGATGAGCCTCATCGCCGAGAGGCGACCGTGGCGCGCATCGGCCGTGACTGCTCAGCCCTGCCGGTCTTCTCTTCCCGGCAGGGCTGACCTGTTCACCCGCTCGACAAGCTCGTCGCGGTACTCCCGCGCCGCCTGGAACTCCGGTTCGTCGCCGGTCGCCCGCTTCAGCGCGCCTTCCAGGATCTTCAGCCCTTGGCGTTCGTCACCGCGCGCGTCCGCCTGCCTCGCGGCGTTCTCCATGGCTTTCGCGAGCTTGGTCCGCGCCTCGGGTTCCTGGGCGGCCCCGTTGATCCG
Source organism: Amycolatopsis eburnea (assembly GCF_003937945.1). Taxonomy (GTDB): domain Bacteria; phylum Actinomycetota; class Actinomycetes; order Mycobacteriales; family Pseudonocardiaceae; genus Amycolatopsis; species Amycolatopsis eburnea. The sequence continues at coordinate 1,140,684 of NZ_RSEC01000036.1, read as the reverse complement.
GATCCAGTTGCCGCCCGGGTCGACGACGGTGAACCCGGTGTACCGGTCGTTGCGCAGCCGCGGCCGGGTCATGCGCGGGATGCCGGAGACGAGCAGTTTTCCGTGCACGGACCGCATTCCCGCCGCGAAGGCCTCGAACAGCTCGCCGGTGTCCGTCACGATGACCAGGCACGTGCTGTACGACTGCGCCGGGTCGTAGCCGTCCATCCCGAAGAAGTGCAGGTTGAGGTCTTCCCGGCGCACCGCGACGTGCGGGTTCGGCCGCGTCTGCCGGTAGGTGGTCTCGAAGCCGAGCATCTCGTAGAACTGCGCGATCTCGTCGATGGAAGGGCACGGCAGGAGCGGAATGGTCAGTTCGTTCGCCATTGCCCGAAGCTAAGCCCGGAACAGCCGAAACGACACCGAGCTATTTGCTGACGCGAACAGCGAGGGTGGCCCTCGCAGTACCTTGATCACCAGGATCTCCCCGCCGTCCACCTCGCCTGTCACGGTGCTCGAATGTCGGAAAACCAGTTCACCACCCACGCAGGCCTTTTCGAGTTGAGCGGGAAGCACGCACTCGTCACCGGCGGCACCAAGGGCATCGGGCTGATGATCGCGCGCGGCCTGCTGCAGGCCGGCGCGCGCGTCGTCATCAGCTCCCGCGACGCGGACGCGTGCGCGGAGGCGCAGCAGCTGTTGTCCGAATTCGGTGACGTGCAAGCGATCCCCGCCGACCTGTCCCGGCACGACGAATGCCGGCGCCTCGCCGATCTCGTCACGGCCGAAGGCCTGGATATCCTCGTCAACAACGCGGGAGCGATGTGGCGCGAGCCGCTGGAGACGTTCCCGGACGAGGCCTGGGACACCGTGCTCGACCTCAACCTCAAGGCGCCGTTCTGGCTGACGCAGGCGCTGCTCCCGGCACTTCGCCGGGCGGGCACCGCCGAGGACCCCGCGCGGATCATCAACATCGGCAGCATCGCCGCCATCCACGTCGCCGAGTCGCCCAACTATTCCTACGCCGGCAGCAAAGCGGCGCTCCACCAGCTCACCCGGGTGCTCGCCAGGGAACTCGGCCCCCAGCACGTCACGGTGAACGCGGTGGCTCCCGGACCGTTCCCGTCGCGCATGATGGCGGCCACGCTCGACGCCGTCGGTGACCGGATCGCGGCGAAGGCCCCGCTGCGCCGGCTCGGCCGCGACGACGACATGGCGGGCGTCGCCGTTTTCCTCGCCGGCCGGGCCGGGTCCTACCTCACCGGCACCGTCATCCCGGTAGACGGCGGCATCGCCACGACCGCGACCGGTACCTAGGCCTACGGTGACGAGGTGGCCACGATCGATCCGCGCACCGAGATCAAGGAATTCCTGAGTTCCCGCCGCGCGCGGATCACGCCCGAGCAGGCCGGACTGCCCGCGTACGGCGGCAACCGCCGGGTCAAGGGCCTGCGTCGCGAAGAGGTAGCCCTGCTGGCCGGGGTGTCGGTCGACTACTACGTGCGCATGGAGCGCGGCGGCCTCGCCGGCACCTCCGACGAGGTGCTCGACGCGTTGGCCGCCGCGTTGCACCTCGACGAAGCCGAGCGCGACCACCTGTTCCACCTCGCGCGGCAGTCGAGGGCGCCACGCCGCCGGCGTCCCGCCGCGACGGTGCGTCCGGCACTTCAGCAGGTGCTCGACGCGATCACCGAAGCGCCGGCGTGGATCTGCAACGGCCGTTACGACGTGCTGGCCGCGAACCACCTCGCCCGCGCGCTGTATTCACCGGTCCTGGCCGACCCGCGCCGGCCGGCGAACACCGCGCGCTTCGTGTACCTGGCTCCCGAAACGGCGAGCACGTTCTTCGTCGACTACGACCGAATCGCCCGCGACGTGGCCGCGAAGCTGCGCATGGAAGCCGGCCGCAACCCGCACGACGAGGGGCTGATCGCCCTGGTCGGCGAATTGTCGACGCGCAGTGAACTGTTCCGGCAGCGGTGGGCGTCGCAGGACGTCCGGCTCCACCGGTCCGGGCACAAGCGGCTGCACCACCCGGTGGTGGGACGGCTCGATCTGGACGTCGAGACGATGGAGCTACCCGCCGAGCCTGGCCTGCTCCTGAACGTCTACACCGCGCCGGCCGGCACGGCGGCCGCGGACGGGCTGGCCCTGTTGGCGTCGTGGGCGGCCAGTCAGGCGGAAAACACGAAGCCCGGTTCACCAGGAAGGTGAACCGGGCTTGGTTTTGCGTGGGCCTACCAGGACTTGAACCTGGGACCTCTTCGTTATCAGGGCAAATTCAGCTAGTTTTGACCTTGCCCGGACCGCCGTGACCAGCACGACCACAGTCCACGAACGTCCGCAGGCGTCCACGGTTCGCCGCCCAGATTGTCACTCACTTTGACACTCGCTTGGCGAAAGAGGCTGAACCAGGGGGGCGCCTCCTGGTTCAGCCTCTTTGCCTCTTCCCGTGACTGCAGAGACATAGAATTAGAGTGGGAAAAGAGTTGTCACCGAAGGTGTCACTCTCCTGTCACACCTAAACACGCAGGTCAGACAGGGTTGAGTGACAGAGTGACAGGTGTGACACCCTCGACACCCCAGCAGTGTCACACCTCCCGATCGACTCACCAATCGAGCCGGCGAACCGGCCGTCTGAGAGCCCGCGAGCCGGTTTGCAGGTCCAGCCACACCAGCCCGGCCGCGCGCGCCGGCGTACGGCGATCTCAGGGCGCGTAATTCGGCCTGTTCCGGGGCCTGAGCTCGGCTGTAGTCGACGGAACGGGCGGACTCGCCGCTTCGCTGGCCCTCGCCGCGTCAACCGTGACCGAGCGCGTCGGACGTCGGTAGAGTGCCTACCATGCCGTCCGACGACGAGAACCTCAGCCGTAAGGTGCGCAAGCTCGCCGTCGAGCACGCCGAAACGCGATGGCTCGCGCTCCGCATCGATGACGACGTCAAGGAGTTGCGCGAAGACCTGCGGACCGTGCAGCGCACTCAGCAGGAGCACACGGGGCGGTTCGACTCGCTGGACCTTCAACTTCGTTCGCTGACTCAGCTCGTTGGCCAGGTCCTCGAACGACTTCCCGCGCCGGGCGACGAACCCGACGAATCGACCGAGTAGCCCCCCTGTTCCAGCCGCTTTCGTGTCATCCGGCACCGCTCAGAACCAGCCAGTTTCGCGCCTGAGCTCCGACGTCGGCACCTCTCCGGTAAGGCCGCCGACTTCGAGATGGCCAGCGGGAGGCCGCATAGCGGCTCAGCCGTGCTGCACGGCGTTGGACGGCCGCTCACCCCTCAAGAACGCAGCGATCTGCCGCGCCGCCACCTCGTAGCACAGCCGGTTGGTTCCAGGGACGGTCCGAGCAGAGTGAGGACTGATCACAGCGCCACGCTGTGCCCACAGAGGATGATCGGCCGGGAGGGGTTCCGGGTCGGTTACGTCGAGCGCCGCACGCAAGCGTCCCGACGCCAACTCGGCGAGCAGGGCGTCAGTGTCGACGATCTGGCCGCGGCCAGCATTGACCAGCAGAGCGTTATCGTCCATGAGCTTCAGAAATTGCGGACCGACCATGCCCCGAGTCCCCTCCGTCAAAGGAGCGGTGATCACCACAATGGCGTGACCCGAAACGATTTCTGGCAACGCGTCCGCCCCGAAAACACCATCTCGGGCACGTGAAGCGACGAGCGTGGACTCCATTCCAAACACGTCGAGACGTCGCGCAACCTCGCCGCCGATTGCGCCCGCACCGACAATGAGCGCTTTTTTGCCCGCCAACGTGTCCGCCTCAAATTGGCGATGCGCCCACACGCCTTTGTCCTGAAATCGGACAAGCGCAGGCCACTGACGAAACTGCGTGAGCACGGCCGACAGGACCCATTCAGCGACAGGGCCGGCGTGCGCACCCCGCGCGGTCGCGAGCATAATCGCGCCTGGTACGTCAGCCGACCACTCGTCTGCCCCTGCGGACAAGAGCTGCACCATCCGCAGGGACCCGAGCTGCGCGAGCAGAGGAATGGGCCGGTGACTGCTGCGGTACGGCGGCAGCAAAACAGCAGCGTCAGACTGTCGCGACGTCAGCTCAGCGACATTGGGGTCATATGTCAGAACCTCGACACCTGGAAGGCCACCCAGGATGTCGCGCCCCACGACGTCGTCCGTCTCATCACTAACAAGAATCTTAACCGCAGCGGTCATTACTTCCCTTTGCCGTTCAATGCAAGCTGATCAATAAGCTGCCGCGCCTGAACAGCCATGACGCCACCGGAAACAGAATTGTCAATAACAACATGCTGAACCGGGGGGCGGAACTCGACGTTGACACCGCTCATGTAAGTTTCCCAGTCGGCAAGCTTCGTGGCGTCACGTGGCGCATTGCGATGCCGCACATAGGTATGCATTGTGTCCGCATCACAGTAAACCCAAACGATCGTCAGCTGAGCACCGAGATTACGGCACAACAACTCTCGTTGCCGAATCCAGCTTTCGTCTGCGAATTCGCGAATAAATGGCGCCGTGACGATCGCATTGTTCCCGCATTGCAGGTTCTCCGCCATCGCTTCAAGCAACGAGTCGTACTCAGCAGGCCGGATCTTCGTCAGATACGTTTCCGATTCACGATCGTTTCGCGAGAGCCCTTGCATTTCAAGGGCAGCCTCGACCACGAACCGAGTTAGCGTGTCCTTATCGAGCATCGGCCAACCGGTCTCGCGCGCGAGGATACGACCGAGTTCCGTCTTCCCGCTGCCGGCGTAGCCGCCGATCATGACGACCTGCGGAGCCACGGGACGAACCTCCCCGCGGACCTCCTGATCCGGGGCGTTCACCGTTCGAGCAGCTCTCGGCTTGCTCACCACCAACCCCTTTTTCGCGAGCAGGTCCATCGCTTCGTTGATCGTGAAGACGCTCACGTTCCACTCTTGCGCCAGGTCACGAGACGACGGCAGTCGCTGCCCATGTCGAAGGCGGCCCGCTTCGATGTCGTTCTCAACGTTCCGGGCGATCTGCTGCGCTAGCGGCTCAGACCTGGCCACAGGCGACCTTGGGCGCGACATGCGTACTCCTCGCCGGGCGGGTTGCCCATCGGTTCAACTGAACGGTCACCGTATCAGAACCTATCAGTTGGTCGCCATGTTCCCGCAGGTCATGGCCCACTTTTGACCAATCTCACGCCTAACAGTTGACCTGCTTACCATTCAACTGTTAGCTTCTTGGTGGTCCGGATCACTCCGGCTGAACCGCAAGGTTCGCCACCGCACAAGGGAGACAGCGATGACACGGAAGCAGCAGGGGTTCCCGGTCTTGAAGACCGGTTCGGGGTTCGGTCGGAAGGTCGCCGGCACGGTCCTGGTGGTCGCGGTGCTGGTGTTCGTCGTGTCGTCGCCGCTGGAGGCGGCCGGGCACGTCCGCCACGTCGTGCACAGCCTGACCACGTTCTTCCGCTCGTTCTGACACCCCACTGACCAGCACGTTTCTTCGAAGGGACTTCGCAATGGACACCAACGTCTACCGCCGCCGCATCGACGCCACCGTGTCGGTCGCCGACGAGTTCGCCGGCGAGGCGGTCTACCCGGACGGGCTGACCGAAGCCGCGATCGACGCGATGTTGCAGGAGGTCTACGGCGAGCTCGCCGCGGACGAGTTCGCCGCGCAGGCTGCCTACCGGTACGACTTCAACGACCAGCGCCGGGTGAGCCGGGCACGTCGCCGCGCCGGCCGCGAGGCCCTGCGGGCGCTGCCCACCCGGGTGCAGCTGGTCCGCTCGTTCGACGACGAGGCCGCCTGATGGCCGCCCGGACCGTCCGCGGGCTCGCGCTGTTCGCCGCGTTGCAGGCCACGTTCGCCGACATTCACCCGCTGTGCGACCAGTGGTTGCAGTCCAGCGAGGACGCCGCGGGCAAGGGCACGCCGGGCCGCGAGGGCGCCAAGCACTGCGCCCGCCACGTCGCCAGCTACACCGCCGGGCAGGTGGGCGCCGCGGTCGCGGTGACGCGGGTGCTCGGGTTCCGGGTGCCGCTGCGGGCGCTGGCCGCGGGTGCCGCGGTCAACGCGGTCACGCACTACGTGATCGACCGCCGGGAACCGCTCAAGGCGATGGCGCGGCTGGCCGGGAAGCAGGGCTACGTCGAGCACGCGACGGTCCAGCGCCGCGACGGCGTCATCGACGCCGCGGGGCCGGGGACCGCGCTGACCGAGCTGGACCAGGCCGCGCACCGCGCGATCGGCGTGCTGGCCTCGCTCACCACCACGTGGCTTGCCCTGCGGGCCGGTGGTCGCCGATGACCGCTCGCCTGATCTTCCACCCCGACGCGGCGGCCCACTCCGCCAAGAACGCGCCGACCGCGCCGGGTTCCACCGCCCAGTCACAAAACCGCACGGAGGAAACCCAGATGGTAGACACCACCGCCCCGGCCCGCGAGGCCGCGACCTTCACCTACACCCCGGCCGAGCTGAACCGCTTGATCTCCCGCGAGATCTCCGGCCGCCTGCACGAACTCGGCCTGTCGCTGATGTCGAACGCCGCGTTCCTGCTGGCCAACGACACGGTGCCGGTGGCGGCCAAGCGGGACCGTGCCCGGGTGTACCTCGACGTCGCCGCGCAGCTGCGGTTGCTGGCCGCCGCCGAGCTGGACGGCATCACCGAAGGTGCCCGGTGAACCCGCGTCGCCGCCGGCAGGTGGTGACCACGGTGTTCGACGGCCGCACGCACCACGTGGCGCTGTGCCGCGGCGAGCGGGACGGGCTGCCGGTGTTCGGCTGGGGCGAGGCCCCCTCGACGCTGCTCACCCGCTCGCAGCTGCGGGAGGTCGGGTTGCGCCCGAACGGTCAGGACCCGGTGGCGCTGCTGGTGTTCCGGCACGTCAAGCCCTACGCCCGGGAAACCGTGGCGGAGCTGTTCTCCGTCGAGCGGGCCGCGGCCAAGCGCCCGCCGGTGCCGGGGCAGCTGGACCACGCGATGGAAGCCCGCCGCACCTGCGTGGACTGCACCGAAGTGCAGGACTACTGCGTGCCGACCAGCACCCGCCAGTGCTGGACCTGCTTCGAGGGCGAGCAGGCCGACCGGGCGGAGGTGGCCGCGTGACCACCAACGACTCCGGTGCCTGGCACACCGAGATGCAGCGCCAGGCCGAAGCAGCCGAACGCGCCCGCCGCGAAGCCGAAGCCAAAGCCAAGAGGGAGAACCGATGACTCGCCACCGCTACCAGCCCCAGACCGGTCCCGAGCACTACGCAACCGCGAACTTCCTGATCAACCAGGTCGAAAACGACGGCAACGTCACGCTCTCCCACGAGCACCGCATGGAGAGGATCGGCTTGGCTCAGGTTCACGCGACGCTCGCGTTGGCCGCGGCGACGGCCCTCGGGGCGCGGATGAACAACGGCGCGTCGCCGGCAGACGGCGAGGACTGGGCCGCGATCACCAACGTGCCGAAGCGGGGTGAGCGCACGTGAGCACGTTCGAGGTGTTGCAGCAGCGCGGAACTCTCGCCCTGATCCGGTTTGCCGGCACCGTGTGCCTGTTCCTGGTCCTGCACCTGCTGCGGATCCCGCTGGTGATCGCCGAACGGATCCTGGCCGGCGTGCTGGTCCGCCTCGACCAGGCCGCCACCCGGCAGGCCGCGCGCCCGCCGCGGCGGCCGGTGAACCAGTTCTTCCCTCTCAACTTCCCCACCGGGCAGGAGGTGCCCCGATGAACGTGCAGCGCGAGCAGCGAACCCGCCTGGAGCTGGTCATGGAGTGGGCGGTGTGGCACTTCGGTGAGCTGGCCGGCGTCCTCGGACCGCTGGTGCTGGCAGTGGTGTTCACCCCGTGGTTCGCCCTGGTGTCGGTGGTCGTGGCCGCGGGGTGGGCGGTGCACGAGGTGCGCGACCACCGCGAGCAGACCCGGTTGCGGGCCGGCGCCACCGACCGCAAGCAGCTGCCGGCCCCGGCCGCCGCCGACGACGAGACGACCAGCCGTGAGAACCGGGAGGTGACCCGATGAGCACGTGGGCCGAAGAGCGCCGCGCGAACCACGCGGCCACCGCGGAGCAGCGCCGCCAGGACGCCGCCGCCGCGACCGAACGGAAGCTGCGCGAGCAGGCCGCCCGCGCCGAGCAGCGCCGCACCGACACCGCGGCGGCGGTGAAGCTGGCCGACAAGCAGCGCGAGGCCCGCCGGGCACGCCGCGCCGCCTTCCTCGCGAACCTCGCGGGGTGGTTGTCGACGAACCGGGTGCGGCTGCCGATCTACCTGCTCGCGCTGGTGTCGGCGGGTATGGCGGTGCCGGCGATGGCCGGCTACGGCGCGCAGGTCTACGGGGACGTGACCGGCACCGCGCTGCCCGCGCTGTCGGAGCTGGGCATGTGGGCGTTCGCGTTCGCGGTCGAGATCACCCGCCACCGCCACCCCGACCGGCCGGTGTGGGCGTTGCAGCTCGGAGTATGGGTGTTCGCCGGCGTCGGGTTCGCCCTCAACGTCCTGCACGGCTGGCACCGGGGCGCCGACGCGGCGGTGGTGATGGGCATCGTGTCCGTCGCCGGCGTCATCGCTCACCAGCTCGCGGTGGCGTCCCCGCCCCGATCGGCGGGGGAGCGGGCCGCGGCGAGGATCGAACGCAAGACGCTGCGCAAGGTCGCCAGGGTCCAGGCCGCCGCCGTGCGGCACGCGGTCGCGGAGCTGGCCCCGGACGGGACGGCGCGGCTGGTGTTCACCCCGGGCCGCTACACCCTCGACGGTCGCCGCCTGGCCGCGGTGGTCGACCCGGACCGGCACGCCGCGGACGTCCTCGACGAGGAGATCGCCGCGTTCTTCACCGCCCACGAGCAGGCCACCCGCCCCGAGGACGGCCCGATCGTCGATTCCCCGGTGCTGACCCTCGATCGGCCGGACGACCAGCCGAAATCGACCCGCAAGCCCCGGCCGCCGCGCGCGCCCAAGGTGCGGTCGATCGAGGACCTGCGCGCCGCGTTCACCGCGGCCCTGGACAACCCCGATGTGGCGATCAACCCGAAGTCGGCGGAGTCGATCCGCAAGACGCTGCGCTGCGCGCCGAAGTACGCCCGCCAGCTGCGCGACGAACACGCCAACCGCGCCTGAGCCGAGAGGGACACGACCATGAGCACCGAGACGAACCCGGCCGCCGGCGAGCTGGCCACCGTCCACCACCTGCCCGTCGCCACCGAGCAGGGCGAGGCGATCGAAGGCGAGATCATCTCCGAGGAGGAGTACCAGCGCCTCACCTCCCAGAAAGCCCGCGCGCTCGCCCGCTACGAGGGGTACCGCCGTGACGTCGTGCTGGCCGCCACCGCAGCCAAGAAGGCCGCGACGCACCAGAAGACCAAAACTGTGCTCAACCACGGCCTGACCGTGATTCAGGGGCTGGACTCGTGGCGCGGCCGGGCGTGGGACGCGAGCACGATGGGCGTCTACCGCCGGCAGATCAAGGCCGCCGAAGCGATGGGCGACCAGACCCTCGTGGCGGACTGGCTGGAGCGCAAGGCCCGGGTGCAGGAGGCCCGGCACCGCCGGCTGATGGACCTGCCGAAACTGCTGGTCGGGCTGGTCAAGGCCGGGGTGATCGGCCTGGCCGCGCTGGTGGTGATCGTGCTGCTGATCGGGCTGCTCGTGCAGCTGTCCGGCGCCGGCGAGTTCACCCGCGTCGTGGGCGCGGTGATGGACGCGCTGCGGTTCATCTTCACCGCCATCGCGTGGGCCTGGACCCCGTTGGCGCTGGTCGCCCCCTACGTGGTCAGCGTCGGGGTGGTGCTCGCCGCGTGGCGCGAAGGCCGCCAGCGCGGCAAGGTCCCGGGCTGGCTGGCGACGTCCACACAGGACTCCGATGTCGCGATCGACGAGACGACCATCGCGCAAGCCCTTGGCGCGCTTCGGATTCCGCAGATCACCAACTACCTCAAGGAAGGGTTGCCGATGCAGTACCTCACCCCGGCGCGCCGGGACGGCCGCGGCACGCACGCCGTCGTGCGGCTCCCGGCCGGGGTGACCGCGGAAAAGGTCGCCCGCCGCCGCGCCGACTTGGCCACCGGGTTGCACCGGCTGTCCAAAGAGGTCTGGCCGACCACCGGCAGCGAAGCAGGGATCCTGGACCTGTGGGTGGCCGACAAGGGCGCGCTCGCCGAAGGCGCCGGGGACTACCCGCTGCTGGAAGACGGCACGGTGGACGTGTTCAAGGGTGTCCCGTTCGGACGGACGTTGCGTGGGGAGCCGATGATGGCGCCGCTGCTGGAGCGCAACACCATCTGCGGGGGTATGCCCGGTCAGGGCAAGTCGTCCGCGGCCCGGGTCATCATGGCCGGCGCCGCCCTGGACCCGACCGCGGAGCTGCGGATTTGGGTGCCGGACGCGAACTTCGACTTCGAGGTGTTCGCGCCGCGCTGCTCCCGCTACGTGATGGGCGCCGAAGACGACAAGATCGCGCAGATCCTCGCCGACCTGCAAGAACTGCACGCGGAGGTCCAGCGCCGCGGTGACCTGCTGGTCAAGAACGAGATTCCCGCGGTGACCCGGGAGTTGGCGTCGAAGAACGTCGGGCTGCACCCGATCTTCTGCCTGCTGGAGGAGGCGCACGTGGCGATCCAGCACAAGAAGTACGGCGAGGACATCGGCCAGCTGCTGGTGGACATCGTCCGCCTGGGCCGCAAGCGCGCCATCCACCTGATCGTTTCGACGCAGGCGCCGACCAAGGACAGCATGCCCAGGGACGTGACACGCAACTGCTCCAACGGTATCGCGTTCGCCGTCGGGGACCACGTCGCCAACGACGCGCTGCTCGGGCAGGGCGCCTACGCGGCCGGGCACCGCGCAACGGAGCTGATTCCGGGCACCGACAAGGGAACCGCGGTGGTCAAGGGCTTCTCCGGGGAGCGCTCGGAGATCGTGCAGGTGTACTTCCTGGACGTCTCCAAGGACCACGACCAGGTCACCCCGATCATCGAACGAGGGTTGGCCGCGATCGCCAAGCGCGGTCGCGTCCCCTGGTCCACCAGGGCAAACGGCGAGCTGGAGGCGCCGCCGGCGCCGCGGAACCTCCTGGAAGATCTCTCCGAGGTCCTCGGGGACGAGCCGGTGCCGGCCGCGAAGGCTGCGCCGCTGCTCATCGCGCTCGCGACCGACTACAGCGGCCTGACCGGCAAGCAGCTGTGCGCCGATCTCGCCGCGGTCGGGGTGAAGGTGCCCAGCTCGCAGAACCGCTACCCGGTCGACCCGGTCACGATCCGTAAGGCCCTGGCCGGGCAGGCGACCGCTGACCTCGACGACGAAAGCTAGCCCGGGTTAGCTCGCCCGCCGGCCCGCTCACACCCCGGAATCCGGCCGGAAACCCGGCCGCCGGCGACGGGCTAACCCACCTAACTCACCTCACTAACCGCAGGCCAGCGGCTTGACCAGGTCTCTAACCCATCGGGTTAGGAACCTAACCCGAAATCCGCGGCCTAACTCACCGATCTCACCGCCACGCGACACCGCCTCAGGGTGCTCGCGTCGGCACCTCCTACCCAAAAACAGGCACACACAGTCACCGATCGGAAGGGGTCGACATGGCTACCCAGTACGCGCACATCGGCAAGAAGTCCTGGTGGTCCGGCGACGTCAAGACCCTCTGCGGGCTCATCCTCCCGTCCGACAACGCCAAGTCGTTGTGGTTCCCCGTTTTCGTCAAGACCTGCCCGGACTGCCTGGCGGTGCAGAAGAACGGGGGCAAGTAGCGATGTGCCGCTCCACTTCGGACGGCGGGCGCCGCTGCTCCGGCAGCAGCCGGCACCGCACCCGCGCGCTGGGCACCGCCCGCAAGGCCGTCGAGCGTGCCCGCGGGCGCCTCGACCAGGCGCACACCGCCGGCGACCCGGACGCCGTCACCGCCGCGGAAACCCGGCTCGCCACCGCGGAAAACCGCCTGGAGCAGACCCGTGCAGCGCACCCGCACACCCCCGCCGCCGCCCCGCAGCGGGGACGCGACACCGGAGAGGACACCGCCATGACCGACGACACCATGCCCGACAGCGCCGACCCCGACGCCGCCGACACGGCGGGGCACGGCGAAACCCGTGGCCACGAGGGGGACACGACAGCGAACGGCGGGTTCTTCGTGCAGCCCGGCCAGAGCTACCGCATCGGAGACAACGTCTTCCACAACCACGGCAGTACCCCCATCCCGGTCGCCGGCCCCGAGTCCCACACCGACCAGGTCAACAGCGTCAGCGGCTCGACCGCGGCCGGCGACTCGGTCGAGTTGGGACCGGAGTGGACGACCACGGCCGGAGACGTCGCGGCGTCGCGACGCGCCCGCGGCCTCGACGCTCCCGCACCGGCATCCGAGCAGGGTGGGGGTCGCTGGGTCGAGACGTTCGGGGAGGACCCGCGTTTCGTCCACGGCGGGAACGGCCGCCAGTTCACGTACGTCGCCGACGACGCGAGCGGTGGCCCCGGGGGACGTGACACCGCGCAGGTCACCCACCACACCCTGCCCGGCGGTGCGACGTTCACCAACGTCAACTACGCCGCGCCCGGCGCGCACGTCGGCGAACAGCACGGCGTGGTCTACGGCGACGCCGCCGGCGCCGACCACCGGGACGCCGGCGCCGCACCGGCCGACGTCAGCGACGCGGTCCGCCGCGCGCAGCAGGCCGCGGCCCACGCCCGCACCAAGGCCCGCCGCCAGGCAGGCGAGCGGACGAACACCAACACCACCACCGGAGACGACCAGGTGCGCACGCAGGTCGGGTTCGTCTTCGGCGGCACCATCCACGACACCGCCGACCAGTGACCCGCCTTTCCCCTGATCACCGCGGGGACGCGACACCTCCCGCGACCGTCCCGAAAGGACACCTTGCGATGGAATCCACCCACGACACGCCCGAAGTGGTCCGCTTGACCGCGGACGCACTCGTGTTCGTCCGCCGCCGCACCATCTGGCACATCCTGATGATCCAGCGCCGCTGGGAGCCGTTCCGCGGCTGCTGGGCTTTCCCCGGCGGGCACGTCGACCCGGGCGAGACGTTCCGGGCCGCCGCCGCCCGCGAGCTGACCGAGGAAACCGGGCTCCGACTGTCCGACCTGCGGGTGCTGGGGATCTACGACCACCCCGAGCGTGATCCGCGGGGCCGTTACGTGAACGTCGCGTTCTACACCGTCCTGCCCGCCCCGGTCATGCCCACCGCCGGCGACGACGCCGCCCACGCCGCGTGGGTGTCGGTGCCGTGGCTGCTGCGCAACCGCGGCTCCGTCGCCTTCGACCACGCGAACATCCTCGCCGACGCCGTCAGTGCCCTGAACCGCCTCAACCTGGAGGTGCCCCGATGAGCGCCGGCGCGCGGTCGCTGACCGTCTTCGTCGACGAGGACGCCAACTACCACGTGGTTGGGCCGTGCACACGGGAGCAGGCCCTGACGCTGCTGCGCGAGCACGCCGCCTACCTCGACGACCCGGAAGCCCTACGCGACCTGAACGCGCAGACACCGGCAGACCTCGAAGTCGGCTGGGTGCTCAACCCGGTTCCCGGCATCCCGGACGGGGACGTGACGTATGCGCCCGTTCCCGCCGGCACACCAGGTGCCCTGCCCATCACCACGTCGCTGTACTGAAAGGAGCCTGCGATGGAACCGACCACTTTGGACGCCGCACTCGCCGCCGCCGCCCGCGGGTGGCACGTCTTCCCGCTCCGCCCCGGCAGCAAGCGCCCCGCCGGCCACCCCGAGGACCGGTGCCCCGGCACCGGCCGGTGCGCCGGCGGACACCGCACCTGGGAGCAGCGCGCCACCACCGACCCGGCCAAGATCCGGGCCGCGTGGACGCACGCCCCGTACGGGATCGGCATCGCGACCGGCCCGTCCGGGCTGTGCGTGCTGGACCTCGACACGCTCAAGGCAGGCGAGGAGATCCCCGCGCGGTGGGCCGCGGCCGGCGCCCGGTCCGGAGAGGACGTGCTCGCCGTCGTCGCCGACGAGGCCGGGCAGGAACTGCCCGGGGACACCCTCACCGTCCGGACCCCCTCGGGTGGGCTGCACCTGTACTACCGGGTGCCGGGGGACGTGACACTGCGGAACACCCGCGGCGAGGACGGCAACGGCCTGGGCTGGAAGGTCGACACCCGCGCCGGCGGCGGCTACGTCGTCGGCCCCGGCACGCTCACCGCCGCCGGCCGGTACGCGTTCCTCTGGGACGGGCCGGTGGCCCCGCTGCCCGGCTGGTTGGTCGAGCGGCTCACCCCCGCCCCGCTGCCGGCCGCGCCGGTCCTGCCGATCCGGCCCGCCGGTGACCGGCGCTCCCGCTACCTCGACGCCGCGGTACGGGCCGAAGCCGGGAAGGTCGCCGACGCCACACAGAACCGCAACGCCACCCTCTACGCCGCCGCGCTCGCGCTCGGACAGCTGGTGGCCGGGAACGCGCTCACCGAAGAGGAGGTTCGTGCGGCGCTGATGACCGCGGCCGGGCGCCACATCGGGACGCGGCAGTTCACCGCCCGCGAGGCGGAAACCACGATCACGTCCGGCCTGCGCGCCGGCGCCAACCGACCGCGAAAGGTGGCCTGATGTTCACCGAGAACGAGCAGGTGGTGGAGGGGTTCGCCGGGCCGGGCGGCTGGTCGCAGGGCCTGCGCATGGCCGGGTTCTCCGGTCGCGCGCGCGGGGTCGAGCTGAACGCCGACGCCTGTGCGACCGCGCGGGCGGCCGGGCACGAGCGGGTGCGCGGCGACGTCGCCGCGGTCGACGTCCGGCTGTTCGGCCCGGTGGACGGGGTGGTGTTGTCCCCGCCGTGCCCGGGGCTGTCGGTCGCCGGTGCCCGCAAGGGCCTCGGGGACCGTCCGGCGATCGCCGACCGGATGACCGCCTTCGCCGCCGGCGACGTCCCGCCGGCGGTGGCGTGGGCGGACCCCCGCTCGCCGTTGACGGCGGAGCCGCTGCGGTGGGTTCGGGCGCTGGCGCCGCGGTGGGTGGCGCTGGAGCAGGTCCGTGCGGGGCTGCCGTTGTGGGAGCACGCTGCCGAGCTGCTGACCCAGCTCGGCTACCGGGTCTGGTGCGGGGTGCTGGCCGCGGAGGACTACGGCGTCCCGCAAACCCGGCGTCGCGCGGTGCTGATGGCCCGTCGCGACGGGCGGCCGGTCGAGCGGCCGTGTGTCACGTCCCCGGTGCCGGTGTCGATGGCGGACGCGCTCGGGTGGGGCGGTGCGGTGCTGGTGTCCAACTACGGCACCGGCGGCGACCCCAAGCGCCGCGGCCGGCGGCCGATGACCGCGCCCGCGTTCACCGTGACCGGCCGATGTGGACGCAACAAGTGGGAGCACCCGGACGGCACCCGCCGCCCGCTCACCCTCGCCGAAGCCGGGCAGCTGCAAGGGTTTCCGGCCGACTACCCGTGGCGCGGGGACGTGACAGCGCGACAGCAGCAGATCGGCGACGCGATGCCGCCGCCGCTGGCCGCCGCGGTGCTCGCGCCGCTGCTCGCTCGCGCTGCCGTTCCGGTCCCCGCCGCGGCCTGACCGCCTGACCTGCACGTTGTCACGTCCCTGGAGGTCCGAACCATGACCACGCCCCGGCCGCTGGCCGCCGTGCCGACACCGCCCGCCCGCCGCACCCGGTGGACCGATGCGGAGCTGATGCGAGAGGAGTTCCCGCCGCCGAAGTGGGCCGTTCCCGGTCTGCTCGCGGAAGGGCTGAACCTGCTGGCCGGCGCGCCGAAGCTGGGCAAGTCGTGGTTTTCCCTCGGTACCGGTGCCGCGATCGCCAACGGCGACCCGGTGTTGGGGTCGATCGAGGTGGAGCGCGGCCCGGTCCTGTACTGCGCGCTGGAGGACACCGGCCGGCGGTTGCAGCGCCGGCGGCGGCAGATGCTCGCCGCCGGCGGCCGGGCCGCGCCGCTGCTCACCCTCGAAACCGCCTGCCCCACCATGACCAACGGCGGTGACGCGGTGCTGGTCGAGTGGCTGGAGGAGAACCCGCACGCGCGGCTGGTCATCATCGACACCTTCGAGAAGATGCGCGGCAGCGACGCCGCGGGCGCGTCGGCCTACAGCGCCGACTACGCCGCGGCCGGCCGGTTCAAGCAGCTGGCCGACCACTACAGCGTCCCGTTTCTGCTCATCCACCACGTCCGCAAGCAGAGCGCCGAAGACTGGCAGAACCTCGTTTCTGGCACGGCGGGCATCACCGGCGCTGTGGACGCCACCCTGGTGCTGGAGCGCGGCCGTGGGCAGGCGGACGGGGTGCTGCACGTGACCGGCCGGGACGTCGAAGAGGCCGACTACGCCATGAGCTTCGACGCCACCGCCGGCGCCTGGACCAAGCTCGACGGCCCCGCCGCCGATCACCTGGTCGGCGACACCCGCGCGGACATCCTGCGGTTGCTGCGTGAGCACGGGCCGCTCAAGCCCGCGCGGATCGCCGAAGCGCTCGGGGCCAACCCGGGCAGCATCCGCCAGACCTGCAAGCGCATGGGCGACGCCGGCCAGCTCGCCCGCACCGTGGACGGCACCTACAGCGCGCCCGGCGGGAGCGGTGACAGCAGCACCACCCCCGCCCTGTCACCCCTGTCACCGCTGTCACTCCAAACCGCTGACCAGCACGAACAGGAGTGACAGCGGGTGTGACACCCCTCGGACCTGTCACACCCCGCCGTCACCGCCGCGAGCCGCCGCCCACTCGGTGGGGACGTGACAAAGCCCAGCTCACCGCACCCGAGAGGAGAACCGGATGTGTCGCTCAGCCGCCGAAGGTGGCCGCCGGTGCAGCGGACGCAGCTGCGGAGCCGCCGGCGCCCGCGCCCGCCAAGCCCGCTCCCGCGCCCGCCGCGGCCTGGAAGCCGCTCGCGCCGCCGGCGACCCGGACCGGATTGCCGCCGCCGAAGCGAAGTACACCGCCGTCACCGGCGGACCGCCGCCCGACGTCGGCACGTTCGCCGGCCAGCTGCCCACCACACCCGAACCGACCGCACCGGAGAAGCCGATGTCCAAGCGCAGCGAACCGCAGCCGAGCAAACCCGAACCGACGACCCCGGCCAGCTCCACCCAGGACCGCATCCGCGACGCCGTCGCCAAGCTGGCCCGAGAGGAAGGCGGATGGGTCGGTCTTGTGGACCTCCGCAAGATGCTTGGGGACGTCGACCACGACGAAGTGAGCCGCACCCTGCGCGAAATGGCGCGCACGAACCCCAATGTCCACCTCACGATGGAGGACAACCGCAAGGCCCTGACCGACGAAGACCACGCCGCGGCGGTGGACTACAGCGGAGAACCCCAGCACCTCATCTGCATCGAAAAACCGCGTGACAACTCCGCAAAGGACCGTGTCCAGGCCGCCGGCGTCGGCAACGCCAGCGCCGATGACCTAGCCGCGGCCCTGCGCGATCCGCTCACCCCCTCGCAGATCTACGACGCGATCCGTGCCGAGCAGAAGCGCCGCGGCCTCGCCTAGCCGCCTGACCTGCACGTTGTCACGTCCCCGGCCGGGTGTGACACCAGCGACCACCCCGCAGGTGTCACACCTGTCACTCCGTCACTCAACCCACCTTGACCAGCACAAACAGGTGTGACACCAGCTGTGACACCCACCGAAAGGAGTCACCGATGTTCATCGCTCCCGCCCGTCAGCAGCAGCACGACCCGAGGGGACACACCCGATGGATACCGCAATCACGCCGGCCGCGGTTCCCGCGCGGCACCTGTACACGGTCGAGGAAGCCAAGCAGCTGCTTTCCATGAGCCGTTCGGTGATTTACGAGCAATTGCGCGCCGGTCGCCTTGGGTCCGTGAAGCAGGGCCGGGCGCGGCTCATTCCGGCGAAAGCCATCCAGCAGTACGTGGACATGCTCATCAGCGAAGCGGAGGTGACCGGCTATGGCCACGCGGCGTAGTCGCGGAGATGGCGGGCTCTACTGGTCGGAACCCCGGCAGCGGTGGATTGCTGAGCTGACGGTCGGCTACCGCCCCAACGGCAAGCGGATCGTGCGCAAGGCCAGCGGGAAAACGAAGACGGAGGCAAAGGCTGCCCTTGACCGGTTGGTCGAGCGCAGGAAAGAAGGCACGGCAACAGCGGTCGGCGGGTTCACGGTGGAAAAGGCGGTGCGCGACTGGCTCCGACACGGCCTGAACGGTCGCAGCGCCTCGACCGTCGAGAAGCTGACCATCCTCGCCGAAACTCACATCATTCCCGATCTCGGAGCACGGGTTCTTCTGGATCCGAAGCAGAAAAACGAGCTGAGCGCCGACGATGTCGACGCCTGGCTAGCCGAGAAGGCGGAAGTACTCGCCACCCGCACCCTTCAAGATCTCCGTTCGGTCCTTCGCCGCTCGATCAACCGGGCAGCGAAGCGAACCAAGGGAATCCGGAACGTGGTGCTGCTGTGCGACGAACTTCCGGTCGGTCGTGATGGCCGGCGGTCGAAGTCGTTGACCCTCGCTCAGGCCGTCGCGGTACTCGCCGCGGCTGAGGCGGAGGACTCAACCTACGGCGACTACACCGTCGTGTCGTTGCTGACCGGGGCGCGGACGGAAGAGGCCCGCCCACTGTCCTGGTCGGAGGTCGACAAGGTCGGGAAACCGGACGCGAGTCCGCCGATTCCCCCGCACGTCAACGTGTGGCGGTCGGTGCGCGCCGGCGGGGACACGAAGACCAAGAAGTCGCGCCGGTCGCTCGCGCTCCCCGGTCGGGCAATCGAGGCGCTGACGCGCCAGGAGCGAAGGCAGGCGCGCCAACGCGAGTTGGCCGGCGAACGGTGGCACGAGCTCGGCATCGTCTTCGCCTCGGACGTCGGGACCGAGCTCGACGCCGCCAACGTCCGGCGCGGCTTCCGACGCATCTTGAAGCTTGCCGGGTTGGAACCGAAGGACTGGACACCGCGTGAGCTGCGGCACAGCTTCGTGTCCCTGCTCTCCGACAGCGGCCTCAGCATCGAGGAGATCTCCCGACTCGTGGGCCACTCCGACACGAAGGTGACCGAGTTGGTCTACCGCCACCAGCTGCGCCCGGTGATCCAGAACGGGGCGACGGCGATGGACACGCTATTCCCGGATCCAGCCGCTTAGTCACCCTGTTTGTCACCCAGGTCATGCAAAAGGCCGGTTCGCGACATGCGAACCGGCCTTTGACCTGCGTGGGCCTACCAGGACTTGAACCTGGGACCTCTTCGTTATCAGCGAAGCGCTCTAACCGCCTGAGCTATAGGCCCTTGAACGAGGAGAACTTTACAGGACCCCCGAAGGGGCCCTGCAACCGGGTCACTCCCGTTCCGACAGCGTGACTTCGAGGCCGCCGGCCAGGTCGGCGGACACGTTGTAGATGAACGCGCTCACCGTGGCCAGCGCGGACACCAGGACGATGTTGATCGCGCCGAGGATGGCCGCGATGCCGAAGACGCGGCCGGCGCTGATCAGGGGTTCCGCCGACGCGTTCGCGCCTTCGCCGCCGACCAGGGACGAGTACGTGCCGTTCAGCTTGTCCCAGACGCCCATGCCGTCGAGGACCGTGTACAGGACGCCGACCGCGACCAGCCAGACGAAGAACATCGCCACGCCGAGCACCAGGGACAGCTTCAGGACCGACCACGGGTCGAACCGCTTCACCTGCAGCGAGGCCCGGCGCGGGCCGCGGCCCGGGCGGCGGAGCGCGCTGGGGCGGGCTCGCTGGGCCGACGCCGACGGCACCGCCTGCTCGCCGCCCGGTGGGGTGTCGCCGCCGCCGAAGAGGCGGGGGGCGGCGCTTCCGGTCACCACCGGGCGCTGCTCCGGGGAGACCGGCTGGGTCTCCCCGGCCGGCTGCTCCGTGGCCAGCTTGACCGTCGCTTCGGAGTCGCCTTCCTTGTCGACCCGCTGCCAGGGCGGGCTCGCCGGAGTCCCGTTCGAACCCGCTGCCTCGGGATTCTCGGATGGTGTCACGAAGAGTCAGTCCTTACCCGTGCCGTGGGGCCGCCGTCGGAGCAAACTTACTGCTCCGGCGTGGCCGTCGTTTCCTCACCCGCGTCAGGTGCTTCCGGAGCCGGTGCGTCCTCGGGGGTGTCACCGTTGGCGACGTCCGAGGGCTCGTCCGCGTTGCGTGCGACGGCGAGAAGAGTGGTTCCTTCGCCGAGATTCATCAGCCGGACCCCCTTCGTCTGCCGTCCTGCCTTGCGCACGTCGCCCGCCGGCGTGCGGATCACGCCGCCGCTCGAGGTGATCGCGTACAGCTCGTCCTCGGCGTCGACGATGAGCGCTCCCACCAGCCTGCCACGTTTGCGGTCGTGCTGAATGGTGAGCACGCCCTTGCCGCCGCGGCCCTGGACCGGGTAGTCCTCGATCGGGGTGCGCTTGGAGTACCCGCCGTCGGTGGCGACGAGCAGGAACTTGCCCTCCTTGACGACGCTGATGCCGAGCAGCTCGTCGCCGTCGTTGAAGCGCATGCCCATCACGCCGGACGTCGGGCGGCCCATCGGGCGCAGTGCCTCGTCGGTCGCGTGGAAGCGGATCGACTGGCCCTCGGCCGACACCAGCAGCAGGTCGTCCTCGGCGCCGGCCAGCACCGCGCCGACCAGCTCGTCGCCTTCGCGCAGGTTGATGGCGATCAGGCCGCCCGAGCGGTTGGAGTCGAAGTCCGTGAGCTTGGTCTTCTTCACCAGGCCGCGCTTGGTGGCGAGCACCAGGTACGGCGCCACTTCGTAGTTCTTGATCTGGATGACCTGGGCGATCTGCTCGTCCGGCTGGAACGCCATGAGGTTCGCCACGTGCTGGCCGCGCGCGTTGCGGTTGGCCTCGGGCAGCTCGTAGGTCTTGGTCCGGTAGACGCGGCCCTTGTTCGTGAAGAACAAGATCCAGTCGTGCGTCGAGCAGACGAAGAAGTGCTGGACGATGTCGTCCTGCTTCAGCGTCGCGCCCTGCACGCCCTTGCCGCCGCGCTTCTGCGAGCGGTACAGATCGGTTTTCGTCCGCTTGGCGTACCCCGTGCGGGTGATGGTGACGACGACGTCCTCGACCGCGATGAGCTCTTCGTCGGTCACGTCGCCGCCGAAACCGACGATCTGGGTGCGCCGGTCGTCGCCGTACTTCTCGACGATCGCCATCAGCTCGTCGCGGATCAGCGCGCGCTGCCGCTCCGGCTTCTCGAGGATGTCCTTGAGGTCGGCGATCTCGAGCTCGATCTCGGCCAGCTGGTCGATGATCCGCTGGCGCTCCAGTGCGGCCAGGCGCCGCAGCTGCATGTCGAGGATCGCGGTGGCCTGGATCTCGTCGACGTCCAGCAGCTCCATCAGGGCCGGCCGGGCTTCGTCCGCCGAGGGCGACCGCCGGATGAGGGCGATGACCTCGTCGAGCATGTCCAGCGCCTTGACGTACCCGCGCAGGATGTGGGCCCGCTCTTCGGCCTTCTTCAGGCGGAACCTGGTCCGCCGGACGATGACGTCGACCTGGTGCTTCACGTAGTGCCGGATGATCTGGTCGAGCCGCAGCGTGCGCGGCACGCCGTCGACCAGCGCCAGCATGTTGACGCCGAAGTTCTGCTGCAGCTGGGTGTGCTTGAACAGGTTGTTCAGCACGACCTTCGCGACCGCGTCCCGCTTGATCGTGACGACGATCCGCATGCCGGAGCGGCTGTTGGACTCGTCGGCGATGTCGGCGATGCCGGTGAGCTTGCCGTCGCGGACCAGGTTCGCGATGTTCTCGACCAGGTTGTCCGGGTTGACCTGGTACGGCAGCTCGGACACGACCAGGATCGTGCGGCCCTTCGCGTCTTCCTCGACCTCGACGACCGCGCGCATGCGGATCGAGCCGCGGCCGGTGCGGTAGGCGTCTTCGATGCCGGACGTGCCGAGGATCATCGCCTTGGTCGGGAAGTCCGGGCCCTTGATGCGGACCAGCAGCGCGGCCAGCAGCTCGTCGTCGGTCGCGTCCGGGTTCTCCAGCGCCCAGACGACGCCCTCGGAGACCTCGCGCAGGTTGTGCGGCGGGATGTTGGTCGCCATCCCGACCGCGATCCCGGAACCACCGTTGACCAGCAGGTTCGGGAACCGCGACGGCAGGACGTCGGGCTCCTGCGTGCGGCCGTCGTAGTTGTCGGAGAAGTCGACGGTGTCTTCTTCGATGTCGGCCAGCATCTGCATGGCCAGCGGCGCGAGCCGGGACTCCGTGTACCGCATGGCGGCCGCGGGGTCGTTGCCCGACGAGCCGAAGTTGCCCTGGCCGTCGATCAGCGGGTAGCGCAGCGACCACGGCTGGGCGAGCCGCACGAGGGCGTCGTAGATCGCCGAGTCGCCGTGCGGGTGGTAGTTGCCCATGACGTCGCCGACGACGCGGGAGCACTTGTTGTACCCGCGGTCCGGCCGGAAGCCGGAGTCGAACATCGAGTACAGGATGCGGCGCGCGACCGGCTTGAGGCCGTCGCGGACGTCGGGCAGCGCGCGCGACACGATCACGCTCATCGCGTAGTCGATGTAGGAGCGCTGCATCTCCTGCTGGATGTCGACCGGTTCGATCCGGTCGTTCTCCGGAGCCGGCGGCAGGGTTTCCGTCATCTGGTCCTTCTCGGGTGGGTCCTGGCGGGACAAGGTCGGGGGACGCTCACACGTCCAGGAAGCGCACGTCCTTGGCGTTGCGCGTGATGAACGAGCGGCGGGCCTCGACGTCCTCGCCCATCAGGACCGAGAACAGGTCGTCGGCCTGTGCGGCGTCGTCCATGGTGACCCGGCCCAGCAGGCGGTTCGCCGGGTCCATCGTGGTCTCCCACAGCTCTTCGGCGTTCATCTCGCCGAGACCCTTGTACCGCTGGATCGCGTCGTCCTTCGGCAGCTTCTTGCCGGCCTCGACACCCGCCTTGATGACGGCGTCGCGCTCGCGGTCGGAGTACGCGTACTCCGGTTCCATCCGCGGCCACTTGATCTTGTACAGCGGCGGCCGCGACAGGAAGACGTGGCCGTGCTCGATCAGCGGGGTCATGAAGCGGAACAGCAGGGTGAGCAGCAGCGTGGTGATGTGCTGGCCGTCGACGTCGGCGTCGGCCATCAGCACGATCTTGTGGTAGCGCAGCTTCGACAGGTCGAACTCGTCGTGGATGCCGGTGCCGAGCGCGGTGATCAGCGACTGGACCTCGGTGTTCTTGAGGACGCGGTCGATGCGCGCCTTCTCGACGTTGATGATCTTGCCGCGGATCGGCAGGATCGCCTGGTACATCGAGTCCCGGCCCTCCTTGGCCGAGCCGCCCGCCGAGTCACCCTCGACGATGTAGAGCTCGCACTCCTCCGGCTTGGTGGAGCGGCAGTCCTTGAGCTTGCCCGGCAGGCCGCCGATGTCGAGCGCGCCCTTGCGGCGGACCAGGTCGCGCGCCTTGCGGGCGGCCATCCGGGCCTGCGCCGAGGAGATCGACTTGTTGATGATCGTCTTCGCCTCGGCCGGGTTCCGCTCGAACCAGTCCGCCAGCCACTCGTTCGACTGCTGCTGCACGAACGTCTTGGCCTCGCTGTTGCCCAGCTTGGTCTTGGTCTGGCCCTCGAACTGCGGCTCGCCCAGCTTGATCGAGACGATGGCGGCGAGACCCTCGCGCACGTCGTCACCGGTCAGGTTGGCGTCCTTCTCCTTGAGCAGCTTCTTGTCGCGCGCGTACGCGTTGACGACGCGGGTCAGCGCGGCGCGGAAGCCCTCTTCGTGGGTGCCGCCCTCGTGCGTGTTGATCGTGTTGGCGAACGTGTAGACCGACGGCGTGAACCCGGTGTTCCACTGCATCGCGACCTCGACCTCGAGGCCGGTGCCCTTCGCGTCGAAGGAGATCACGCTGGGGTGGATCGGGTCCTTGCTGCCGTTGATGTGCTTGACGAAGTCCTCGAGCCCGCCCGGGTAGCAGTAGACCTTCTCCTTGACGCGGGCGACCTTGCCCTCCGCGTCCTCCTCGGTCTCCTCGTCGGCGACGCGCTCGTCGCGCAGGGACAGCGTCAGCCCCTTGTTGAGGAACGCCATCTCCTGGAGCCGGCGCGAGATCGTCTCGAAGTTGTACGTCGTGGTCTCGAAGATGCCGCCGTCGGCCCAGAACGTCATCGTCGTCCCGGTCTCGGTGGCCGGGCCGAGGTCTTCGAGCGGCCCCGGGATCTGGTTCGTGTATTCCTGGCGCCAGCTGCGGCCGCCGTACTTGACCTCGGCGAGCAGCTTCGTCGACAGCGCGTTCACCACGGAGATGCCGACGCCGTGCAGACCGCCGGACACCGCGTAGGAGTCGCTGTCGAACTTGCCGCCCGCGTGGAGCTGGGTGAGCACGACCTCGATGGTCGGCTTGTTCTCCTTGGGGTGCATGTCGACCGGGATGCCGCGGCCGTCGTCCACGACGCGCACCCCGCCGTCGGCGAGGAGGGTAACCTCGACCTTGGTGGCGTACCCGGCCATCGCCTCGTCGACGGAGTTGTCCACGACTTCCTGGACGAGGTGGTGCAGCCCGCGTTCACCGGTGGAACCGATGTACATGCCGGGGCGCTTGCGGACCGCTTCGAGGCCTTCGAGCACCGTGATCGACGACGCGTTGTACTCGCTCTTGTTCTCGGTCACCGGCGTTGTTTCTCCTCGTCTCGCCCGAGCGGACGCTCGCTCCCTCCCAGTGTACTTGGCCGCGTCCGCTGACATGCGGCAAGGACACCCCTGAACGCGTCACAGACGAACGAAATCGGTTCGAGCCGAGTCTTGACGTATCTCGGGAGGTCTGGATGCGTTCTCGGGGCATTCAACCGAGCAACGCGCAACCCGGGTCAGCCGTACGTGTCACGCGGGCCGCGCCCCGGCACGTGCCGGGGGCCTTTCCGCCAGCTCGGGGCGGTCGGACCCTGGATCCGCATCCGCTTGACGACGCCGTTCCCGACGCCCGCGGCGATCTTGTGCAGCAGTTTTCCCTGCAGCAACCGCAGCTGGGTGGCCCACGCCGTGGAGCTGGCGCGGACGGTGAGTTCGCCGTCTTTCAGCGCGACCGGCTGGGCGTGTTCCGCGACGTCTTCGCCGACCAGCCGCGCCCACTGGGCGAAGACGCGGGCGCTCGTGACGCTCTCGTTCCAGCCCCGGTCGGTGACCAGCCGGGAGACGAGCCGGCCGAGCGGCTGCGGGTCGCGCGGGTCCGCTCCCGGCCCTGACCAGCGGCGACGCCGGGGGTTCTGCCCGCCGCCACCCCCGACGGCGCGCCGCCGGTAGCCCGGCGAGGTGCCCCGTTCCTTGGCCTTCGCCTTGGCCGCTTCGAGCGCGGCGTGGGCGAGGTCGCGGCCGGTCGGCGCTGCCCCGTTCGACGCAACGCCGCCGTCACCCTCACTACCGACGGTAGGCCCACTGTCGGTTTCGGGCGTTTTATGCCACCTATCTGGCCGCACGGTCACGGGCAGCGATAACTCATTCACCGTGTTATCCACACTGTCCACAGGTTTGTCCCCAGATCGGGTGCGGTTTGTGCGGCCCGTCACACCGGGTGCTCTCTCGTTCGGCTCAGCCACGCGTGATCTCGCCATCCGCCACCACGAACCGGCCGCCGGCCAGCTCGCTGGGCACGTCTTCGTCGACCGCGGCGGTCACCAGCACCTGCTCGGCGCTCGCCGCCACCTCGGCCAGCCGGGCCCGGCGCTTGCGGTCCAGCTCGGCGAACACGTCGTCGAGCAGCAGCACCGGTTCGCCTGCCTCCCCGCGCAGCAGCTCGTAGCTGCCGAGCCGGAGGGCCAGCGCGAACGACCACGACTCGCCGTGGCTCGCGTAGCCCTTGGCCGGCGCCTCGCCCAGGATCAGCTCCAGCTCGTCCCGGTGCGGGCCGACCAGGCTGATCCCGCGCTCGAGTTCGGCCTTCCGGGCTTCACCGAGCGCCTTGAGCAAGACGTCCTTGAGGACATCGGGTTGCGCGCGTTCCCCGTCCGGGACGCCGTACGTCGGCGGCAGGGCGGCACCCAGCGACGAGCGGTACGCGATCTTCGCCGGCCGGGAGTCCGGCGCCACCCCCAGGTACGCCGCGGCCGCGTGCGGCCCGAGGTCCGCGACGAGGTTCAGGCGCGCGGCCAGCAGCTCCGCGCCCGCCACCGAGAGGTGGTCGTCCCAGACTTCCAGCGTCGAAAGCGCGTACGGGTCTTCGCGGCCCGTACGCCGTTTCCCGGCCGTCTTGAGCAGGGCGTTGCGCTGCTTCAGCACCTTCTCGTAGTCCGCGCGGACCCCGGCGTACCGCGGCGCCCGCAGCACGAGCAGCTCGTCGAGGAACCGGCGGCGCTCGCCGGGATCGCCCCGCACGAGCGCCAGGTCCTCCGGCGAGAACAGCACCGTGCGCAGGATCCCGAGCACGTCCCGCGGCCTGCTGACCTGGCCGCGGTTGACCCGGGCGCGGTTCGCGCGGCCCGCCGTGATCTCCAGCTCGACGGTCAGCTCGCGGTCGTCGTTGACCACCGCGACCCGCACCAGCGCGCGCTCGCAGCCGTGCCGGATCAGCGGCGCGTCCGTCGCGACGCGGTGCGAGCCCAGCGTCGCGACGTACCCGATCGCCTCCAGCAGGTTGGTCTTGCCGCGACCGTTCTGGCCGACCAGCACGGTCGGCCCCGGTTCGAGCGCGAGATCGGCCTGCGGCCAGGAGCGGAAGTCGGTGACCTGCAGGTGACGCAGATACACCAGCTGCTCCTTATCCGCCGACCTTCTTCACGGCGTGCCCGCCGAACTGGTTGCGCAGCGCGGCGACCGCGCGCATCGCGGCCGAGTGCTCCTGGCGCGAAGCGAACCGCGCGAAGAGCGCCGCCGAGATGACCGGCGCCGGCACCGCGTTGTTGATCGCCTCTTCCAGCGTCCAGCGGCCTTCGCCGGAATCCTCGACGTAGCCTTCGAGGTCGTCCAGCTCCGGGTCCTCGTCGAGCGCGCGCACGAGCAGGTCGAGCAGCCAGGACCGGACGACCGTGCCGCGCTGCCAGCCCTTGATCACCGCGGGTACGTCCTTGACGACCTTCGCGGCCTCGAGCAGCTCGAAGCCTTCGGCGAAGGCCTGCATCATGCCGTACTCGATGCCGTTGTGGATCATCTTCGCGTAGTGCCCCGCGCCGACGTCGCCGGCGTGCGAGAAGCCCTCTTCGCGCGGACCCTCCGGACGCAGCGCGTCGAAGATCGGCATCGCCTTCTCGACGTCGGCGGCCGCACCGCCGACCATCAGGCCGTAGCCGTTGTCCTTGCCCCACACGCCACCGGACACGCCGCAGTCGACGTAGCCGATGTTCTTCGCCGCGAGCAGGTCGGCGTTCAGCTTGTCGTCGGTGTACTTCGAGTTGCCGCCGTCGATGACCATGTCGCCGTCGGCGAGCAGGTTGCTCAGCTCGGTGACGGTCTGCCGGGTCGGCTCGCCGGCCGGGACCATGATCCAGACGATCCGCGGGCCGTCCAGTTTGGACACCAGGTCTTCGAGCGACGTCGTGTCGGAGACGTCCGGGTTGCGGTCGTAGCCGACCACCTCGTGACCGGCCGCGCGCAGCCGCTCACGCATGTTGAAGCCCATCTTGCCCAGGCCGATCAGACCGAGCTGAACCATGAGATCCCCTTACGTGCTCAGGAAAAGGTGCGGGTCAGCCCGGCAGGCGGACCGGCATCAGGAGGTAGAGGTAGCCGGGGACGACGTTGCCCTCGGCGTCGGCGGGCTTGATCAGCGCGGGGCGGTTCGGCGTGGTGAACGTCAGTTCCGCCCGGTCGCTGTGGAGCGCGCCGAGGCCGTCGACGAGGTAACCCGGGTTGAACGCGATGGTCACCGGATCACCTTCGTACTCGACCTGAAGCTCCTCTTCGGCGCTTCCCTCGTCGTCGCCGCCCGCGGACAACCGCAGCGTGTTGTCCCCGAACTCCAGTCGTACCTGAGTCCCCCGCTCCGCCACCAGCGAAACGCGCTTGATGGACTCGGTGAGAGCGGACACGTCGATGACCGCGCGTGAGGTGTGCGACGCGGGCAGCAACTGGCGGTACGGCGGGAATTCCGCGTCGAGCAGGCGGGTCGTCGTGTAGCGGCCGGAACCGGACAGCCCGAGCAGGCCTTCGCCGCTGGCGAGGGCGAGGCGGATGGTGGCGCCGCTCGCGCCGAGCGTCTTGGCCGCCTCGGCGAGGGTGCGCGCCGGGACGAGCACCGCGGCGTCGGCCAGGCCCTCGGCCGGCTGCCAGGTGAACTCGCGCATGGCGAGCCGGAAGCGGTCGGTCGCGACCAGGGTCAGCGAGCTGCCGGAGATCTCGAGCCGCATGCCGGTCAGCATCGGCAGGGTGTCGTCCTTGCCCGCGGCGACGACGACCTGGGTGACGGCCTGGCCGAACGCGTCGCCGGCGAGCTCGCCCGCGAAGGCGGGCTGGGACGGCAGCTGCGGGTAGTCCTCGACCGGCATGGTCGGCAGGGAGAAGCGCGCGCTG
Organism: Amycolatopsis eburnea; assembly: GCF_003937945.1. Taxonomy (GTDB): domain Bacteria; phylum Actinomycetota; class Actinomycetes; order Mycobacteriales; family Pseudonocardiaceae; genus Amycolatopsis; species Amycolatopsis eburnea. Next base: position 1,112,417 of record NZ_RSEC01000036.1, on the reverse strand, counting down.
CCGCACGTGATGGTGGCGCGCGCGCCGTCGACGGAGATCTCGACCGGCTGCGCGGGCAGCGCCTTGGTGATGTCGGCGAGGAGGCGGCCGGAGACCAGCAGGCGGCCGCCGTCGGCGATGGTCGCCGGGACGCCCACGGTCGCGGAAACCTCGTAGTCGAAGCCCGAGACGGTCAGTGCGTCGGTGTCGCCGTCCGGACCGGCGTCGAGGAGGACACCGCCGAGAACCGGCACGGGAGGCCGGGAGGGGAGGCTTCTGGCCACCCACGCGACGGCGTCGGCGAGCCCGTCACGCTCGACGCGGATCTTCATGCGCGCATCCTTTCGACGACCGAGCCGCGGTGGCTCGGGCCAGGCCTCTTCTCGCGGGACAGTGACCGGCTGCCCCCTCCGGCCGGTCCGCCCTCCGCGCGAGCGGCCGGAGCGCGGACCAGGTGCAGGCGTCCACGTTAGGCCGTCGCGGCGGCCGACGTCACCTCGGCCTCCCCTTGACTTTGTCGACTTGACGACACGTTCTCGCGGCTGTCCCCAACTTCGTCCATCGCCTGTTTTTGTTTTGTTCTCTCTTGGAAAAGATCTAAGGGCAGTAGCAGTAGTAAGCGTTGTGGATTGTGTGGATGGAGCTCGTTCGCGCAGGTCGGGGCGCTCGCGGGCGTGTGGAGAACCCTGGTGGCGGACCTGTGGGCAGATCGGGGCGTCGGTGGATGGATTCGGGCGGTCGCCGATCCGTCCACAGTCATCCCCAGTTGTCCCCACGGTTGTCCCCAGGTGTGGGGCGATCCGTCCCCAGGCTCTGGGGGTGCCGGGAGGGGTCCGAATCGCCCTACCGAGTGATCGGCTCCGCCTGTGCACAGAATGTGGGCAACCTGTGGAATCAGCGTGGACAAGGGTGTGGATGCGCTGTGGATCACCTGGGGACGGGGTGTGGACGGAATCCGCGTCGTCGCTGTTGGGGGATCCGTTGGCACTGTGGGCAAACTGCCCACACCATGGGGAAACTCGGCTGTGTACAAAGAAGTTCCACGAATTTCGCCAGCGCACGCCGAAGACGACTTCGGGGCGTCCACTGTGTGCGGACGCCCCGAAGCCGTTGTGCGGTAAGGGAGAAGTGCTACTGGCGGGCGCGCTGCTTGATGCGCGACGTCAGCTCCTGCACCTGGTCGTAGATGCGCCGGCGCTCGGCCATCTCCTTGCGGATCTTCTTGTCCGCGTGCATGACGGTGGTGTGGTCGCGGCCGCCGAACGTCTGCCCGATCTTCGGCAGCGACATGTCGGTCAGCTCGCGGCAGAGGTACATCGCGATCTGGCGGGCCGTGGCGAGCGCCTTCGTCTTGCCGGGGCCGCACAGGTCGTCGAGCGTCACGTCGAAGAACTCGGCCGTGACGCCCATGATGGTCGGCGCGGTGATCTCAGGCGCGTGCGAGTCCGGGATCAGGTCCCGCAGCACGATCTCCGCGAGCCCGACGTCGACCGGCTGCTGGTTCAGCGACGCGAACGCCGTGACGCGGATGAGCGCGCCTTCGAGCTCCCGGATGTTCGCCTCGACGCGCGAAGCGATGAACTCCAGGACCTCGCCGGGCACCGCCAGCCTGTCCTGCGCCGCCTTCTTCCGGAGGATCGCGATGCGCGTCTCCAGTTCGGGCGGCTGGATGTCGGTGATCAGGCCCCACTCGAACCGGGTCCGCAGCCGGTCTTCCAGCGTCTCGAGGCGCTTCGGCGGGCGGTCGGAGCTGACGACGATCTGCTTGTTCGCGTTGTGGAGGGTGTTGAAGGTGTGGAAGAACTCTTCCTGCGTACCTTCTTTGCCTTCCAGGAACTGGATGTCGTCGACGAGCAGGATGTCGATGTCGCGGTAGCGCCGCTGGAAGGCGACCTTGCGGTCGTCGCGCAGCGAGTTGATGAAGTCGTTCGTGAACTCTTCGGTCGAGACGTACCGGACGCGCATGCCGGGGAAGAGCCGTTGCGCGTAGTGGCCGACCGCGTGCAGCAGGTGCGTCTTGCCGAGCCCGGACTCACCCCAGATGAAGAGCGGGTTGTACGCGCGGGCGGGCGCTTCGGCGACGGCGACCGCGGCCGCGTGCGCGAAGCGGTTGGACGCGCCGATGACGAAGGTGTCGAACGTGTACTTCTCGTTCAGCTTCGTCTTCGACGTCTGCGGCTGCGCCGGCGCGGTGTAGGGCTGGCCGGCGATCGGCTGCCCGGAGAACGTCGGCCAGATCTCGTGGACGGCGGCGAGCGCGTCGCCTTCTTCGTCCACCTCTTCGTCGGTGTCGTCCCCCTCGTCCGGCTTCGCGGCGACGGCCTGGTGCGGCGGCAGCGGCGGAACGGGTTCGGGACGCGGCGGGGGCATCATCGGCGCGCCGTTGGCCGGCAGCGACGGGACGGGCTCGGGGCTCGCGCCGTTTTCCACCCGGCCGGGTGACGGCGCGTAGCGGGGAGCGGGGGCCGGGGCGACCGCTTCGGCGCTGTCGACCTTCACCGCGAGCGAGATGGCGCGGCCGAGCCGCCGGGAGAGCGCGTCCGTGATCGCGCCGCGCAGGCCGCGTTCGATCGCTTCCTTCGCGAAGTCGCTGGGAGCCGCCAGCAGAGCGGTGCCGTCGAGCAGGCCGATCGGGCGGGTGACGCGCATCCACGCGCGCTGCTGCGGGGACAGGGTCCCGTCCGAAAGTTCGCGTACCACCTGTTCCCAGATGACACCCAGATTGTGCTGGTGCTCCGACACCTGACTGGCTCCCCTCCCCTCGTCGGCGTGGACGGCCGAACGCCCCTGGTCACGCGGCCCGCGCTCCGCAGCGGACCCGCGTGTGCACCGGCACAGCGAATATCCACATAGTTGTCCACAGCTGTGCACTAATGTACGGCGACCCGCGGCGACGCCACCTGCGGGCTCGTCGTACGCCGGTGGGCACTCCACCACCCGGATACTCGTGCACCTCGACCGGTGACCCGAGAGGGGCACGCTAACAAGCCCCGCCCGCTGCCACAAGGCATCCTCGGCGGCCAGCATTTCACGGTGTACGGCGTGTTGCCATTCGGTGCCGCGGCGTCGATGATCTCGGCCCCGCGAGCCGGTCGCGTACCGTGGCCGAGGGGGTGCTTACCGGCCGCCCGACGGGGGTGCGTACCCTCGTAAGGTCTCCCGTATGCGACGGGTGCTATTCGCGTGCCCACGTTGTCGTCGCTCGTCGTGACGAGGCCACACGTTGGTAGGAGACACCAGAGACTGCCGTGCGCCCGCACGACACGCCAGGTGGGGGGAAGAGATTCTTCCCGCCCGACGCGACACACAGGAGAAGCAGTGAGCAAGGGTAAGCGCACCTTCCAGCCGAACAACCGCCGCCGCGCCAAGACGCACGGCTTCCGCCTGCGCATGCGGACGCGTGCCGGCCGGGCCATCCTGGCTGGCCGTCGTCGCAAGGGCCGCGCCGCGCTGTCCGCCTGATCCGGCACGTCGGGGCGCGCCGTGCTGCCGGCTGCCGCACGTCTGCGGCGGAGCGAGGATTTCCGCGTGGTTCTCCGTCGCGGGTCCCGGGCAGGCAGGCGTCGCCTCGTCGTCCACGCACTGACCACGGACCCGTCCGGGGCCGCCGACGCTGTGCTGTCGGCGGCCAGGGCGGGTTTTGTGGTGAGCAAGGCCGTCGGCAACTCGGTGGTCCGCCACCGCGTCACCCGGCGGCTGCGTCACCTCGTTTCCGCGCGGCTCGGAACCCTGCCGCCCGGCTGTGCGTTGGTCGTTAGGGCATTGCCGCCGTCGTCGACCGCGTCCAGCGCCGAGCTGGGTGCCGATCTCGACGCCGCACTCCGTCGACTGGGGCTGCTGTCGCGCCGTCCGGCCGGGGATGTCCCCCGCCCGACGCGTCCCGCGGACGCGACCCCCGACCACGGATCAGCGGTGTGACCGGCATGCGAGCCACCCCCGAGCACGACCACGACCACGACGTCGAACCCGCGCCCCCGCGCCCCGGTCCCGTCGCCTGGGTCCTGCTGCTCCCCATCAAGCTCTACCGCAAGGCGATCTCGCCCTTCCTCCCGCCGGCTTGCCGGTTCTACCCGAGCTGCAGCGCGTACGCAGTCGAAGCCCTCACCCGGCACGGTGCCGGCCGTGGCTCCTACCTCGCGCTGCGCCGGCTGCTGCGCTGCGGCCCCTGGACGCCACCCGGCCGCGACCCCGTGCCCGAGGAGTTCTCGTGGCGCCACCGACGACCTGAAACACCGATCGAGGAGTAGCAGCAGTGCTCGATTTCATCTACTACCCCGTGTCCTTCATCCTCTGGTGTTGGCACAAGGTCTTCGGGTTCATCTTCGGGGAGTCGACGGCGGTCGCCTGGATCCTCGGCATCATCTTCCTCACGTTCACGGTCCGCGGCATCATGTTCAAGCCGTTCGTGAACCAGGTCCGGTCGATGAAGAAGATGCAGGACTTCGCGCCGGAGATGAAGAAGATCCAGAAGAAGTACGCGAGCGACCGGCAGCGCCAGGCGCAGGAGATGCAGAAGCTCCAGCGCGAGCACGGCGTCAACCCGCTCGGCAGCTGCCTGCCGATGCTGCTCCAGATCCCGGTCTTCATCGGCCTGAACCACGTCCTGCGCGCGTTCACGATGCCGCCGCCCGGTGGCGGGCCGAAGACCGAGAACTACTTCTTCAGCCAGCACGACGTCGAGTCCTACGTCAACGCGAAGCTCTTCGGCGTCAACCTCGGTGAGGCCGTCTACAACGGTGTCGGCGTCGTCAGCGGCGGCGCCACGAACGTCGGCTTCCACTGGAGCGTGCTCCCGGTCGCGCTGCCCCTGATGATCGTCGCGTCGATCGCCACGCACCTCACCGCGCGCCACTCGGTGGCCCGCCAGAACGCCGCGTCGGCCACCCCGCAGACCGCGATCATGAACAAGCTGACGATGTACATCTTCCCGCTCGGTGTGCTCGTCTTCGGTGCGCTGTTCCCGCTCGGCCTCCTCTTCTACTGGCTGGCGAACAACGGCTGGACCCTGATGCAGCAGCGGCTCGTCTACACGAAGATCGACAAGGAAGAGGCGGCCCGCAAGGCGGAGGCCGCGGAGAAGCGCGCGTCGCTCGGCCCGAAGCCGGGCCAGAAGCCGACCGCGCCGAAGGTCGGTCAGAAGCCGGTCCAGCAGAAGAAGAACCAGCCCGCCCAGGGCGGCACCGCGAAGAAGGTCACGAAGGCGGGTTCGGCCCACGGCTTCGCCCAGACGTCTTCGGCGAGCGATTCGACGCCCACCGAGACCAACGGCCAGAACGGCTCGAAGGACAACGGCACCGGCGTGCCGGGCCTTCTCAAAGACTCGACCAGGAAGTCGGGCCGGAAGCGCCGCTGAGGCGCGACCGGTTCGGAGAGGAGACGAATGATGTCGGAGACGATCGAGACGATCGACGCCGATAAGGACGACGTGACCCCCGCCGCCGACGAAGCCGGCGAGCAGAAGGCGGGCGGCGGTGATGACGTCCTCGTCCAAGAGGGCGACATCGCCGGCGACTACCTCGAGCGCCTGCTCGACCTGCTCGACTACGACGGCGACATCGACCTGGACGTCGAAGCGGGCCGCGCGATCGTCAGCATCGACGGCGGCGAAGACCTCGAGAAGCTCGTCGGCCCCCGCGGCACGGTGCTCGAGGCGCTGCAGGAGCTGACCCGCCTCGCGGTCCAGCAGGAGACCGGCTCGCGCAGCCGGCTGATGCTGGACATCGCGGGCTGGCGCGCGGACCGCCGCGAGGAGCTCCGCGAGCTCGGCCGCTCGACGGCGGAGTCGGTCCTCCAGAGCGGCGAGCGGGTGCGGCTCCAGCCGATGAGCCCGTTCGAGCGCAAGGTGGTCCACGACGCGGTGGCGACGGTCGCCGGCGTCACCAGCGAGAGCGAGGGCGAAGACCCGAAGCGCCGCGTGGTGATCTTCCCGGAATCCTGAGACCCGGTTTGGCGAAGCGGCCCCACTCGACTTCGGTCGGGTGGGGCCGCTTCTTTGTAGCCAGGTGGTTCCCGCGCCAGTACCCCCGCGCGTTGGCTTGGCCGGTTTCGACGACAACCGCCGCGGACCACTCGTGGTGTCGCCGCGGAGCCCGTCGGCGATCTGCTCGCGCTTCACGTCGACGAGTTCGCTCGGCTTCAGCGGGATCTGCTTGTGAGACGCCCGGCCGCGGCCGAGCGAATTACAGCGGTGATGTTTCACGTGGAACTGACTCCCGCCCGACGACGCGACCGCCGTGTTTCACGTGGAACCACCCACAGGGGGGCCGCCGGGTGAGTGGACTTGTCCACATCTGCGGTCTGTCGGCTCGTTTTCGCTCCGACATCAGGGACAATCGAACGAGCGCGTTTCACGTGAAACGCGCGGACGAGGAGTAGACGGAGTGAGCTTGGAGCAGGCCGCGGTGGCGGTACGGGCCGCGGCGGAGCGGGTGTTCGGAGAGCACGTCGACCAAGCGGCTGGGTACGTCGAACTCCTGGAGCGTCACGGCGTCGAGCGTGGGCTGATCGGGCCGCGGGAGGTCGAGCGGCTGTGGGAGCGGCACGTCCTCAACTCGGCCGTCATCGGTGAGCAGATGCCCGAAGGGGCTCGTGTTGTCGACGTCGGCTCGGGGGCGGGGCTTCCGGGAGTACCGCTCGCGATCGCGCGACCGGACCTCGATATCGTCTTGCTTGAACCGATGGCTCGCCGGGTGGACTGGCTGGCCGAGGTGGCCGAGAAGCTGGAACTCCCGATCACCGTCGTCCGTGGACGCGCGGAGGAGCGGCCTGTGCGTGAGCAGCTCGGTGGCGCCGACATCGTCACCGCTCGCGCGGTTGCCCCGCTCGCCAAGCTCACGGACTGGTGCTTGCCGCTCGTTCGTCCCGATGGCTTCCTGGTAGCTCTCAAGGGCGCCAGCGCGGCGGAGGAGATCGACCGGGACGGCGCCGCCATCCGCAAGGCCGGCGGGGCCGATCCGCTGATCGTCGAATGCGGTGCCGCAGTACTAGAGGTCCCCAGCACGGTTGTGAAGATCCGTCGCCTGCCGACGGCAACCAAGCCGAAGGCGCGGAGCAGGAAGCGTTAACGGGTCGCCATGTTCCACGTGAAACGACGCGACTCGACCACCGACCAGACGTCTACATGGAGGAGGTGTCGAGACCGGTGAATCCCCCGCCGTCCGACTCCACGGAGACCACCCCCGACGTGGGCTGGACCCCGATCGCCGAAGAAGCCGCCCGCGCCGCGCGTCTGCTGCACCCGAAGGAGGGGGAACTCCCCCGCCCCGGTCGCCGTCGCGTGCTGACCGTCGCCAACCAGAAGGGCGGCGTCGGCAAGACCACGAGCACGGTCAACCTCGCCGCCGCGCTCGCCGTCCACGGGCTCAAGACGCTCGTCGTCGACCTCGACCCGCAGGGCAACGCGAGCACCGCGCTCGACGTTGACCACCGGTCCGGGACGCCGTCCATCTACGAGGTGCTGATCGGCGAGGTGACGCTCGCGGACGCCGCGCAGCCGACCGAGCAGTCGCCGAACCTCTTCTGCGTCCCCGCGACGATCGACCTCGCCGGCGCCGAGATCGAGCTCGTCTCGATGGCGTCCCGCGAGTCCCGGCTCAAGGAAGCGATCTCCTCGGAGATCCTCAACGAGATCGGCGTCGACTACGTCTTCATCGACTGCCCGCCGTCGCTCGGCCTCCTCACGGTCAACGCGATGGTCGCCGCGCAGGAGGTGCTCATCCCGATCCAGTGCGAGTACTACGCGCTCGAAGGACTCGGGCAGCTGCTGAGCAACATCGAGCTCGTGCAGCAGCACCTCAACCGCGAGCTCCACGTCTCGACGATCCTCCTCACCATGTACGACGGCCGGACCAAGCTGGCCGACCAGGTGACGAACGAGGTCCGCAACCACTTCGGCGACACCGTGCTGAAGACCGTCATCCCCCGCAGCGTGAAGGTGTCGGAGGCGCCCGGGTACGGCCAGACCGTCCTCGCTTACGATCCCGGTTCGCGTGGTGCGATGAGCTACGTCGACGCGGCCAAGGAGATCGCCGAGCGCGGCGCACAGTTGGAGAGGGGTAGTTCGACATGACCGAGCGTCGAGGAGGGCTGGGGCGCGGCCTCGCCGCCCTGATCCCGACCGGACCCGCCACCGGCGGTCCCCTGCCCGCGGGCGGCGACGCGGCGGCGGACAAGAAGGCGACCGAAGACAAGGGCTGGTTCGCGGCCAACGGTCAGGCGAAGCAGCACAGCGGCGAGGTCGCCGGCGCCGTCTACCGCGAGATCCCGGTCGGCTCGGTCAAGCCCAACCCGAAGCAGCCGCGGCAGGTCTTCGACGAGGACGCGCTCGCCGAACTCGAGCACTCGATCCGCGAGTTCGGGCTCATGCAGCCCATCGTGGTCCGCGAGCTCGGCAACGACGAGTACGAGCTCGTCATGGGCGAGCGGCGGCTCCGGGCATCGCAGCAGGCGGAGCTCGAGGCGATCCCGGCGATCGTCCGGCAGACCGCCGACGAGTCGATGCTGCGCGACGCGCTCCTGGAGAACATCCACCGCGTCCAGCTGAACCCGCTCGAAGAGGCGGCGGCGTACCAGCAGCTGCTCGACGAGTTCGCGGTGACGCACGAGGAGCTGGCGAGCCGGATCGGCCGCAGCCGCCCGGTCATCACCAACACGATCCGGCTCCTCAAGCTCCCCCTGCCGGTGCAGCGCCGGGTCGCCGCGGGCGTCCTGTCCGCCGGGCACGCGCGCGCGTTGCTGTCGCTGGAGGACGCGGAAAGCCAGGAAGAGCTCGCCGCCAAGATCGTCGCGGAAGGCATGTCGGTCCGGGCGACCGAGGAAGCCGTCACGCTCAAGAAGAGCGAGAAGCCGGCCAAGCCGAAGCCCGCGCCGCGCAAGCCGATCCAGGCGCCCGGGTTGCAGGAGCTCGCGAACCGCCTCTCGGACCGGTTCGACACCCGCGTGAAGGTCGACCTCGGCCGCCGCAAGGGCCGGATCACGCTCGAGTTCGGCTCGGTCGACGACCTCGAGCGGATCGTCGCGATCATCGATGCGAATGGGACGAATCAGACGCCGAAAACCGATTAGGGATCACCCCGGGGTGTTTCGTCACGGTGATGATTGCGGAGGGATCACTCCGCCGCGACGCTGAGCAACGGGGGGAAACGTGTGGGACCCGACCGGTTCGATCGCCCGCGCGCTCTGGATCGGCGGCGCGCAGTGGGCGGGCAAGTCGACCGTCGCCCGGCTGCTCGCCGTCCGGCACGGGCTGACGGCGTACCACTACGACTACCACGACGCGCGCGGCCACAACGATCGCTTGCTCGCCACCGGCGCACCCCCGCGCGATCCGGAACGGATGTGGGTGCGCTCGACGCCGGAGGAGATGGCGGCCGCGACGCGCGAGGTTTTCGCGTTGCGGTTCGAGTGGGCGCTCGACGACCTGCGCGCACTCGACTCCGGCCGGCCGTTGCTCGCCGAGGGGTGGGGGTTGCGCCCGGAGTTCGTGGCGCCGCTGCTCGACTCGCCGCGGCGGATGGTGGTGCTGGTGCCGACCGAGGAGTTCCGGCAGCACCAGCTGAAGTCCCTGCCGCGGGCCGGTGTGGTCACGACCAAGGTCAGCGATCCCGTGCGCGCGCAGCAGAACCGGATCGCGCGGGACCGGCTGCTCGCCGACGACGCCGTCCGCACCGCGCGCGAACACGGCATCCGGGTGGTGGAGGTCGACGGCTCCCGGAACGCAGAAGAAGTGGCCGGCCTGGTGGCCGACCACTTCAGTCCGTACCTCTGAGTCAGCGGGAGATCGCGCGCCCGATCAGTTCGCCGAACACCGTGCCGAGCGACTTGCCCGCGGCCTCGATCGCCATCGGGACCGTCGACGTCTCGGTGAGGCCCGGCGACGGGTTCACCTCGAGGAAGTGCACCGTGCCGTCCGGAGCGACGACCGCGTCGGTGCGGGAGATGTCGCGCAGGCCGAGCACGCGGTGCGCGGCGACGGCCAGCTCGGCCACCGCCTTGGCCGCGGTGTCGTCGAGGCGGGCCGGGGTGAAGAAGTCGGTCAGGCCGGCCGTGTAGCGGGCCGTGTAGTCGTACACGCCGCTCTCCGGGACGATCTCGACCGCCGGGAGGGCCTCGGGGCCGTCCTCGCCCTCGATGACCGTCACGGCCACCTCGACGCCGTCCACGAACCGCTCGGCGAGCACCGTGTCGCCGTAGGCGAAGCAGCCGACCATCGCCGCGGGCAGCTCCGCGGCCTCGCGGACCACCTGGGTGCCGAGCGCCGAGCCACCCTGGTCGGGCTTGAGGATCAGCGGCAGGCCGAGGCGCTCCACCATCGCGTCGAGCACCGCTTGGGCGCCCAGCTCGCGGAACGTGCTGTGCGGCAGCACCACCCAGCCCGGCGTGGCGAACCCGGCGTTCTGCAGCAACGCCTTCGCGGTCGGCTTGTCCCACGCGCGGCGGCAGCCCTGGGAGCCGGTGCCGACGAACGGCACGTCCAGCATCTCCAGCACCGTCTGCACCGAGCCGTTCTCGCCCTCGCCGCCGTGCAGCGCGACGACCACCGCGTCCGGCCGCTGGGTGCGCAGGCGCTCCAGCAGGCCCGCGTCGGTGTCCCACTCCTCGATGCCGAGGCCTTCGGACTTGAGCGCCGCGGAAAGCCGTCGCCCGGACCTCAGCGAGACGTCGCGTTCGTGCGAAAGCCCGCCGGCGAGCACGGCAACGGTACGGTCGACCACCGTGGAAACTCCTTAGAAAAGAACTAAACCGTGTCCGGGGACGGTGTCTGCGGCCCCTGGATCTGGCGCGCGCTCACGTTACCGAAGGTGCGGGCCAGGTCCATTTCGGACTCCAGCACGGCCGCCAGCCGCCGCACGCCCTCGCGGATGCGCTCCGGTGTCGGGTAGCAGTACGACAGCCGCATCTGGCGGCTGCCGAAGCCGTCGGCGTAGAAGCCGGTGCCGGACGCGTACGCCACCCGGGCGGTCACCGCGCGCGGCAGCATCGCTTTGGTGTCAACGCCTTCCGGCACCGTCACCCAGACGTAGAACCCGCCGTCCGGCTTCGTCCACGAGCAGCCCGGGGGCAGGTACTGCTCCAGCGCGGACAGCATCGCGTCGCGCCGGTCGCGGTAGTTCTCCCGGAACTTCTTGATCTGGCCCTTCCAGTCGTGCGTGGCCAGGTAGCGCGACACGATCATCTGGTTGAACGTCGGCGGGCACAGCGTCGCCGACTCCGCGGCCAGCACCAGCTTCTCGCGCACGGCGTGCGGCGCGAGCACCCAGCCGACGCGCAGGCCGGAGGCGAACGTCTTGGAGAACGACCCGAGGTAGACGACGTTCTCGGGGTCGGTCGAGCGCAGCGCCGGGTACGTCTGGCCGTCGAAGCCGAGCAACCCGTACGGGTTGTCTTCGACGACCAGGACGCCGTGCTCGCGGCAGATCTCGAGGATCTCCGCGCGGCGCTCGACGGCCAGCGTGACGCCGGCGGGGTTGTGGAAGTTCGGGATCGTGTAGAGGAACTTGACCCGGCGGCCGGCCTTCTTCGCCTGATCGAGTGCTTCCCGGAGCAGCGAAGGCACCAGGCCGTTGTCGTCCATCGCCACGTGCACGACCTGCGCCTGGTAGGCGGCGAACGAGCCCAGCGCGCCGACGTAGGACGGGCCTTCGGCGATCACGACGTCACCGGGGTCGCAGAACAGCCGGGTGACCATGTCCAGGCCCATCTGGGAGCCGACGGTCACGACGACGTCGTCCGGGTGCGCCTTGATGCCTTCGAGTGCCATGATTTCGCAGATCTGCTCGCGCAGCACGGGGACGCCGTGCGCCGAGCCGTACTGCAGCGCCACGAGGCCGTCTTCGGCGATGATTTCCGCCACCTGCGCCGACAGCGTGTCGAGCGGGAGCGCCGCCAGGTTCGGCATGCCGCCGGCCAGCGAAACCACCTCGGGCCGGCTGGCGACCGCGAAGAGCGCTCGGATCTCCGAGGCGGTCATCCCCGCGGTGCGGGCGGCGTACCGCTCGAGGTGCGGATCGAGGTTCTGGCGGCCGCTGTGCGGCTTGCTGGGGCGGTTCTCGGTCATCGACGATTCACCCGGGGCTCGGTTAACAGATCCCGTCGAGTGTAACCGTGCACCCATCCGGGACCCCTGGCCTTTCGGCGCTCGTCACATCGGCCTATCCTCGACCATGGCTCCCGTGTTCGTGCTGTGGTCCCGCGCGGCTTGACGGCCGGGCAGCCGGTCGGGAGCGCAGGTCAGGGAGGTCGCGGGTGTCGCGTCGCGTCGTGGGCGTCACACTGGACAACCTTGAGCACTTGCCGAAGAGCTGCCGCCGGTGCGTGTACTGGGAGCTCGCCCCGCACCTGAAGAACCAGGCGGAGGAGTTCGGCGCCACCGAGGTCGAGAAGGAAGCCTGGGTCTCGAGCGTGCTGCTCGAGTGGGGTTCCTGCGGCCGCATCGTCTACAGCGACACGCTGCCGGTCGGGTTCGTGCTGTACGCCCCGCCGAACGCCGTCCCGCGCGCGCTGGCCTTCCCGACGTCCCCGCCGAGCGCGGACGCGGTGCTCCTCACGTCCTTCCAGGTCCTCCCGGAGTTCCGCGGCGGCGGGCTCGGCCGGATGCTGGTCCAGGCGGTCGCCAAGGACCTCACCAAGCGCGGCGTCCGCGCGATCGAGGCGTTCGGCGACGCGCGCCCCGACGAGACGGACCCGGACGGCGGCCACAGCTGCGTGCTGCCCGCGGCCTTCCTGCAGAGCGTCGGCTTCAAGACGGTCCGCCCGCACCCGAAGTGGCCGCGCCTGCGCCTCGAGCTGCGCTCGGCGATCACCTGGAAGGAAGACGTCGAGGCCGCGCTGGAGCGGCTCCTCGGCCAGGTGACGATCACCACCGCCGAGCCGAGTCTCGGCCGCGCCTGACCCTCTCCGCAAACGTTTGCGCCTGCGTTTCGTCACGCTCGAAATTGTGCTGTGCACAACTGTGGATGAAGTGCCGAGTTATCCACAGAGCGCTGATAGGAGCGGTGGACAAGCTGTGGAGAACTGCCCTCCACCCTGGGGACGGCGAGCGCGCGTCCCCAGGTGTGGTGGAGCAGGTGAAGGTGAGCCGCTAGGGGTTGTGGTCGGGCCTACTCGGCCTTCGCGAGCTCGTGCGCCAGGACGTCGGCGAACGTGAACGTTCCCGTCGGCTGGTCGCCCTCGCCGAGCAGGTACAACCGCTTGACGGCGATGAGGATGCCCTCGGCGACGATGTCGCGGAACGCCGGGTCGGCCAGCTTGCGGCTGTCGTCCGGGTTCGTCAGGTAGCCGATCTCCACGCGGACCGCCGGGCAGCGGGTGCGGGTGAAGATCTCCCACGTCTTGTAGTGCGTGCGGCAGTCCAGCATGCCCGTGCGGGCCGCGACCTCGCGCTGGATGAAGCCGGCCAGCAGCTCGCCCACCGTCGACGTCGTGCCGTTGCCGGTGCCGAAGTGGAAGCTCGCGATGCCCTGCGCGCGCGGCGAGGGGTTGCCGTCGCTGTGCAGGGACAGGAACAGGTCGGCGCCGGCGTCGTTCGCGAAGCGGGCGCGCTCCAGCTCGGTCGGGCTGTGGTTCGGGCCGCGGGAGATCAGCGCCTCCATGCCGGTGGCCTTCATCCGGCCTTCCAGGCGGCGCGCGAGGTCCCACGCGATGTCGGCCTCGCGCAGGCTGCCGGCGACCACGCCGAGGTCGTCGCCGCCGTGGCCGGGGTCGATCACGATGCGCTTGCCGCGCAGCCGGGGGCCGGCCTGGCGCACCTGCTCCTGCTCGCGCAGGAAGACGGGGCGGCCGCCGCGGGCGCGCGGCGAGGACAGGCGGTGCAGCTCGCGGATGGTCGCCGGGCCGCACATGCCGTCCGGCGTCAGGCGCATGTCGCGCTGGAACGTCTTGAGCGCGCGCTCGGTCGCCGGGCCGAAGTAGCCGTCGGGGCGGCCGGCGTCGAAGCCCAGCTCGGTCAGCCGCTCCTGGAGCGTGAAGACGTCGTCGCCGTGGACGGGCGACGCGATCATGTAGGACAGCGGACGGCTGCCCAGGTGGTAGCTGGCGCCCTTGAGCGCCTGGAACGTCGCCGGACCCACGACGCCGTCGGTGATGAGCCCACGGCGCTGCTGGAAGGCACGGACGGCGTGCTCGACGGCGACGTCGAACGTGCCGTAGTCGCCGGTACCGGTGACCGGCGGGAGCAGGTCCATCCCGGCCAGGATGGACCTGATCTCGGCGACGTCCGGACCGGCGTCACCGCGGCGGAGTACCCGCATGCACTCCTCGCTCTTCCTAAGGCACCGAATCGGGGGCTCGGTGCGTGGCAGAAAACCTTCGCTGGGACAAGCCCAGGTCTTCTATTGTGCCTTGCGAACTCTCGGTGACAGCGCAGGCCCGGTAGGTGCGTCAAGAACCCGTTCGTGCTGAACCTTCAGTGGTCCTCGTCACGCTCGATCGACCCACACCGGTGTGATTCCCCCGAACGACGAAGACCCGGGACCCGCGGGAGCATTCCCGCAGGCCCCGGGTCCGCCGGGTGTGCCTGGGCTCAGAGAACGTCGGCGAGGTCGGACAGCAGCGCGGCCTTCGGCTTGGCGCCGACGATCTGCTTCACCGGCTTGCCGCCCTGGAACAGGATCAGCGTCGGGATCGACATCACCTGGTAGTCACGCGGCGTGTTCGGGTTCTCGTCGATGTCGATCTTGGCGATGGTCAGCTTCTCGCCGTTCTCGGCCGCGATCTCCTCGAGCACCGGGGCGACCATCTTGCACGGCCCGCACCAGGTGGCCCAGAAGTCGACGAGAACCGGCTTTTCGCTGGTCAGGACCTCGTCGACGAACGTCGCGTCGGTCACCTTCACGGTGTTGGCCATGGTTTCTCCTTCAGGGGTGAGTGAACGCCGGAAAGTCAGTTGGTGCCGGCGCCGTAGCCGCCGCCGACGAGCTCGGCCGCCTCGTGCGCGTCCGATTCGCCGTGCTCCGCGAGCCATCGTTCCGCGTCGATCGCCGCGCTGCACCCGGAGCCCGAGGCGGTGATCGCCTGCCGGTACGTGCGGTCGACCAGGTCGCCGGCCGCGAAGACGCCGTCGACGTTGGTGTAGGAGGTGCGGCCCTGGGTGATGACGTAGCCGTCCTCGTCCAGGTCGACCTGCCCGCGCACGAGCTCGCTGCGGGGGTCGTGGCCGATCGCGACGAAGAAGCCCGAGACGTCCAGCGTGGACTCGCTGCCGTCCTTGGTGTCCTTCAGCCGCAGGCCCTCGACCTTGCCGTCGCCGAGCACCTCGGTGATCTGGGAGTTCAGCCGCCACTTGATCTTCTCGTTCGCGCGGGCGCGCTCGAGCATGATCTTGGACGCGCGGAACTCGTCGCGCCGGTGGACGACGGTGACGGACTTCGCGAACTTCGTCAGGAAGGTCGCCTCCTCCATCGCCGAGTCGCCACCGCCGGCGACCACGATGTCGTGGTCGCGGAAGAAGAAGCCGTCACAGGTCGCACAGGCCGACACCCCGCGGCCGAGCAGTTCCTGCTCACCCGGCACGTTCAGGTACCGCGCCGCCGCACCCATGGCGAGGATGACCGCGCGGGCGGCGTAGCGCTTGCCGTTCGCGTGGACGTACTTGACGTCCCCGGTCAGCTCCAGCGACTCGACGTCCTCCGCGCGCAGCTCGGCGCCGAAGCGCTCCGCCTGCTTGCGCATCTCCTCCATCAGGTCGGGACCCATGATGCCGTCGCGGAACCCGGGGAAGTTCTCGACCTCGGTCGTCGTCATCAGCGCGCCGCCGAACTGCGTGCCCTCGAACACCAGCGGTTCCAGCTGGGCCCGCGCCGCGTAGACGGCAGCGGTGTATCCGGCAGGACCCGACCCCACGATGATCAGGTTCCTGATTTCCTCGGCAGCCACCCGTGACCTCCGCTCGTAGTGACCCGTGTACCAGGCTCAACACGATGGTAGGTGGCCATGTTCCCAGCCGTGACAGCCGCTACTTCTCCCCAACGACCTTGTCGAACAACACAGCCGGGTTACCGGGCCCGCAGTCGGCGCCGAAGGCCACCAGGCGGAACTGCGCGAGCTTCCCGGTGGTCAGGATGATCATCACCCCGGCCTTGCCGCCGACGTTCACCGGGCGGATGCCCTCCGGCCGCACCTTCGGGTCGAGGCCGGCGGCCGCGATGCACGCGTCCAGCTTGTCCTCGGTCCGCAGCGGGCCGAAGTCGCGGACGCCGATCGCCTTGCCGACCAGTGCCTGCGCCCCGGCGCCGTCGTTGCCCACCGACGGGCCCGAAGGCGCCGGCGCGGCGACGTCCGGCGTGCCGCTCTGCTGCGACGTCCCCGGGATGGCGACCGTCACGGCGACGACCGCCGCCGCGGCCGCGGTCAGCACCCCGGCCGCCCAGCCGAGCCGCTTGGTCCGCCGCCGCCGGGCCGCCGCGAGGTCCACCACCTGGGCGTCCCGCGGTGCCGGAGCTGACGGCCGGGCTTCGGGAAACCTGGCCGCTGCTTCGGCGGCCAGCGCCGCGTCCAGCCGGGCCGCGAACTCCGCGGGCATCGGCGGCGCGGGCGCGTCGGCGAACGAGGCCAGGTCGGCCTGCGTGGCGTCGAGGGCGTCCAGGATCGCCTGGGCCTCCGGATCCGCGTGGACCAGCGGCCACAGCTCGGCCGCCTGAGCGTCGTCCAGTACCCCGGCGTGGAGGTCGGCGAGCACGTCGACAGACCAGGGCGGACCGACGGTCCCCCCGATCCCCCGGCTTTCGTCCGTCATCGTCCCTCCCCGCTACCCGGCTGACGCCCGGCCCGTTTGCTTTCGTGAGTTGGGACGTTCGCAATCGCATCGGGGTTCCGCAGGTGCCCGAGAACCTTCGCGAGTTTTCCGCGGCCCCGCGCGCACCGGCTCTTCACGGTGCCTTCGGCGATGCCCAGGAGCTTCGCCGTCTCGGCGACCGAGTAGCCCTCGACGTCGACGAGCACGATCGGGGCGCGCTGGTCCTCGGGCAGCTGCTCGAGGGCTTCGCGCACGAGCAGGCTGGTCTCGCGCTCGGCCATCGAGTCGCGCGGCGACGCCGGCTCGTTGAAGCCGGTCTCCGGCAGCGGGACGGTCGGGCGGGCCTGGCGGCGGCGGATCCGGTCGAGGCAGGCGTTCACCACGATCCGGTGCAGCCACGTCGTGACCTGCGACTCCGCCCGGAACTTGTCGGCGGCCCGGAACGCCGAGATGAACGCGTCCTGCAACGCGTCGGCGGCCTCTTCGGGGTCGCGGACCGTGCGCAGGGCGACCGCCCACATGCGGTCGCGGTGCCGTTGGACGAGTTCGCTGAACGCATGGGGGTCCCCCGCGGCGTGAGCCGCTATCAGATCCGCATCCGTGGGAGCTGCAGCTGTCACCCGGCAGAGCCTACTGACCCTGTCGGGTGCGTCACCCCGCAGGCAGGAAGGTCAGGTCCGCGATTTCCGTCTGGAACTCGTCGTCGGCTCCACCCAGCTGGGTGATCCAGACGATGAAGTACTCACCCTGGGTCGGCTGGGCCAGCGGGATCGTGGTGTCGCCGTCCTTCAGATCGCCGTTCCCGACCACCTTCGTGTCGGCCAGATCGGGGTTCTTCTCGGTTGCCGAGCGGATCTCGACCTTGGTGCCCGCGGTGCCGCCGGACACCTGCACCTGGCTGAGGGTGATCGGGTCCTTGAAGGTGACGACCAGCCCGACGCCCGGCTTGATGGCCGGGAACTGCTGCTTGTACTGCTCGGTCCGCCACTGCGTCTCGGCCTTGCCGTCGATCGCGTACTTCGCCCGCGCGGTGTTGTCGCCCTTGCCCTCGGGGTTGTAGACGGCGATGGCCTGCGGCTTCACCGGCGCGCCGACGGTGGGCGACGGCGGCGGGGCCGGCTGGCTCGAGGCGGGTGGCTGCCCGGCGGGCTGGCTCGACGCCGGCGGCGCGGCGACGTTGATCGTCGGCCCGCTCGCCTTCGAGTCGCCCTGGAAGACGTTGATCAGCATCAGCCCGCCCCAGGCGAGGATGACGACGGTCGCGACCACCAGCACGGTGACGCCGAGCGCGAGCTTGCGCCGCCGGGCGACGTCCTTGACCGGCTTCTTCGTGGTCCAGACGGTGCCTTCGCCCTCGGCCGGGTCACCCCCGACGGCCTTGATCAGCTGGGTGCGCTCTTCCTCCTCGGCCACCTGGTCGAGCATCCGGAGGATGGCCGCGCTGGTGCGGATGCCGCCGTTGCCGCCGTCCTCGATCGTGCGGACGGCCAGTGACGACAGGTCCGCCGGGACCGTCGGCACCAGCTGGCGGGGCGGGACGATCCGCCCCTGCGGCGACTGCGGCGCCGCCGGGATCGCGGGCGGGCCGCCGGGCAGCGCCCAGCGGCCGGTCAGCAGCAGGTAGAGGACCGCGCCGAGCGCCTTGACGTCGTCGCGGAGGGTGGCTTCCGGCAGCGGGCCGGGGAAGGCGAGCTTGAGCGCGCCGTTCGGCGTCAGGCGGAGGCGCTGCGGGTGGTCGAGCCCGAGGACGAGCCCGTTCTGGTGCGCCTGCTCGACGGCTTCGGCCAGCGCCTGCACCATCCGCGCGGCCGCGGCGGGCGCCACCGGCCGCTGCGCGACGAGGTCGACCAGGTCGCTGCCCTTGGTCCACTCCGCGACGACAACGCCGAGCAGGCCTTCGCTGGAGGTGATGCCGCTGCCGAGCGCGAGCACGTCCAGCACGCGGGCGACGCCGCCGTGGCCGAACTTGGACGCGTGGGTGGCGCGTTCCAGGGTGCGCCGGGCCAGCCGGGCGGCTTCGGGATCGGCCGGGTCGCCGACCAGCAGGGTCAGCGCGACGTCCCGCTTCAGCTGCCCGTCCCGGGCGCGCCAAAGGTGCGCGTCGCCCCGCTCGTCCACGCCGAACTGCGCGAGGAGGCGGTAGCGGCCGTCGCCGACCACACGCCCGGGGGCCAGCGATCCGACCTGGGCCTTGCCCACGTGGTTCGCACCCCCCGCCTGTTCGCTCCGCCTCGTGTCCACCCTCACTCGCTCCCGCTCGATCCCCGCTGTCGAGGGTACCCAGAATACGACGCACGAGTCGTCGCCATCCGTACCGGAATCGTTACCCGCGCTTGATCAACCGGGTGAACCTCGAAGTGGCCGGCTTCAGCTCCTCCACCTTGAGCGCCATCAGCACGCCGAACGAGACGACGATGCCCACGACGCTCTGCAGGAGAAGTTTCACCCACGCACCGAATGTCGGCCCGAACGACTCCGGCACCAGCTTGCCCGCGACCCACGCCGCGGCGACGCCGAGCACGCTCGCCACCACCGTGAAGAGGATCACGCCGATCACCCGCTTGCTCCGCAGGTTGCCCAGCGTCACCCAGAGCCACACCTGGCCGAGGATCGCGCCGACCACGAACGTCAGCGCGTTGACCATCATGACGCCGAGCACGACGTTGTCCGGCGACAGCAGCACCGGGCACAGGTACAGCAGCGGCACCTTGACCAGCGTCATCACGATCATGATCAGCGTCGGCGTGCGCGCGTCCTTCATCGCGTAGAACACGCGCATCTGCAGCATCACCAGCGCGTACGGCAGCAGCGCGAACGCCGAGATGGCCAGCGCGTCGCCGAGCCGCTCGGCGGTCTCGACCGTGCCCTTGCCGAAGGTGAACAGCGCGATGCCGATCGAACCGCCGACCACGGTCATCACCGCGGAGATCGGCACGAGCATCACCGTCGAGATCCGCGACGCGTAGGAGAGGTCGCCGATCAGCTTCTTGTGGTCGCCGTCGGCGGCCGCGCGGCTCATCCGCGGCATGATCGCCGTCAGCAGCGAGACGCCGATGACGCCGTACGGGAGCTGGAAGAGCAGCCAGGCGTTGCTGTAGGCCGTCACACCACCGGGTGAACCGCTGGTCAGGACGCGCGTGTTGATCGTGTAGCCGATCTGGCTGACGGCGACGTAGCCGAGGATCCAGAGCGCGAGGCCGCCGAACTCCTTCATCTGCTTGTCGATGCCCCAGCGCCACTTGAACCGGAAGCCGGACCGCAGCAGCGGCGGCACCAGCAGCAGCGCCTGCGCGACGATGCCGCCGGTCACGCCGATGCCCAGCGTCAGCACCTTCGGGTCGGTGATCGACACCTGCTCGGTGTTGATGTCGCCGGGCATGATCCAGACGACCAGGATCGTGAAGATGACGACCAGGTTGTTGATCACCGGCGCCCACGCGGTGGGGCCGAAGATCTGCTTGGCGTTCAGCACCGCCGAGAGCAGCGCGAAGACGCCGTAGAAGAAGATTTCGGGCAGCAGCAGGTAGGCGAACGCCGTGGTCAGCTCCGCGCTCGCCTTGCCGGACTGGTCGACGTAGAGGCTGGTGAACGCCGGTGCCGCGATCACCGCGACGACCGTGCCGACCAGCAGCAGCGTGAACGCCACGGTGATCAGGCGCTGGGTGTAGGCCGTGCCGCCGTCGTCGTCGTCCTGCGAGCGCACCAGCAGCGGCACCACCACGCTGGCGAGCACGCCACCCATCAGCAGCTCGAAGATGATGTTCGGCATCGTGTTGGCGACGTTGAACGAGTCGTTCGCGATGCCCTGGCCGATCGCGCCGACCAGCAGCAGCTTCCACAGGAAGCCGGTGATCCGGCTGATCAGCGACGCGATCGCCATCCGCCCGGACGCCTTCGCCAGCGACGGCGCCTTGGCCGGCGCCTCCGGCGCTTCCCCGTCCGGCCGGGGCTTGACCAGCGGCCCCTTGAGCGCCGGCATGACCTGGGTCGCCAGCGCGTCGTACGGGCGCATGACGTCCGGGTCGGCGACCGGCCACCGCGAGTTCATCGGCACGCCGGCGGTGCGCGGGATGAACCGCGTGGCCTCCGGGTCGGGCGGGCGCTGGGCCTCGTCCTGCCACGGCCGTACCGGCGCCGGCCGCCGGGTACCGCGACCACGCGGCGGAACCGGCGTGCCGGGCGGCGGGGTCGCGGGCGGGCTCGGCTGCGGCAGCCGCCCCTGGTGCGGGCCACCCGGCCGGTCACCGCTCGGCGAGACGACGGGCTGGGCACCGCTCAGCGGCTGACCCGGCTGGAGCCCACCGAGCCGGTCACCGGCCGGCGGCTGGTTCGGCGGAGGCGCGACGGGCTGGCCGCCGCTCGGCGGCACACCCGGCGGCAGGCCGCCCGGCTGTGACGTGACGGGCTGGGCACCGCTGAGCGGCTGACCCGGTTGCAACCCGCCGAGGCGGTCGCCGCCCGGTGGCTGGCCTTGCTGTGACCCGCTCGCGCGGTCGCCACCCGGCTGCTGGCCGCCACCCAGGCGGTCGCTACCCGGTGGCTGGCCCGGCGGTGGCCCGCCTGGGCGGTCGCCGCTCGGCGGCAGGCCGCCTGGCTGTGACGTGACGGGTTGGGCACCGCTCAGCGGCTGACCTGGCTGCAATCCGCCGAGGCGGTCGCCGCCCGGTGGCTGGCCTTGCTGTGGCCCACCCGGGCGGTCGCCGCCCGGTGGCTGGCCCGGCGGTGGTCCGCCTGGGCGGTCGCCGCCCGGCTGCTGGCCGCCTGGCTGGGACGTGACGGGCTGGGCACCACTCAGCGGCTGACCCGGTTGCAACCCGCCCAGGCGGTCGCCACCCGGTGGCTGCGGGCGGCCGCCCGGCTGTGGCGGGAGCGGTGGCACGGGCTGGACCCGGGTCGGCGCCGGGCCACCGGCGCCGCGAGGTGGCTGCCCGCCGCGTGGCGGGAGCTGCTGAGGTGGTGGTCCCTGCGGACCGCGGCGCTGCGGCCGGTCCTCGCGGAGGGCGCGGTCGTCGACGGGGCGGTCGCCGCCGCGGGGGGCGCGCTCGTCCGGTGGCCAGTCGTCGCGTGGCGGGTCTTCTTGGGGCCAGTCGTCGCGCGGTCGTTCGCCCTGGGGAACTCGGTCGTCGCGGCGGGGCCGGACCGGCCGGTCGCCGCGCGGGGCGCGGTCGTCGCGGGCCGGGCGAGGCGCGCGGTCGCGGCGGTCGTCGCGAGGCGGGAGGTCGTCCCGGCCCCGGCGCCGCTGGCGGTCGTCGGCCGGGGCGCGGTCGTCGCGGCGGGGCTGGCCGTCGCGGGGCGGGCGCGGGGGGTCGTCCGGGGTCGGCAGCTGGCGGGTGTGGCCGTTTCGGGGCGGCTGCCTGCGGCCGCGCTCCTCCGGGGGTGGCGGCTGCTGGCGGCGGGCCGGCTGGGACGCGCGCGGGGGCCCGTCCCCCCGTTGCGGGGGCGGACCGGCTTCGCGCCGAGGACGACTCGCACGCTCGGGTGGTAAGCCCGGCTCTCTCTCCAACGCGCGCCCAATCCTCGGTGCTCTACTCCGTCGCCGCGGCCCGGTGCCGCGCACGTGCGGACCAAGGGTAATCGGGAACCGCCCGGAACACTCGAAGGCCGAGGGATCAGTCCACTACATCGCGTCCGGCCCGGGCGTCCTTTACCCGCCGGTAGATGCGCCTCGACGCGAGCAGAAGCAGCGCCACACCTGCGGCGACGGTCGCGATGATGGTGATCGCGCCGTACTCCGTGGAGGTCAGTTCGAACCGCGCGGATGACCCGAGCGGGGTATCGCTGGGCGTGCTCAACGACACATCGACGCTGAACCGGCCGGCCCGCAGCGCCTCGACCGGGAGCAGGTACTGCCGGCCGCCGCCCGCCGGGAAGGAGACCTCCTTGCTGACGTCCGCGCGCAGGCCCGTGTTGTTGCTCAGGGTGAACCGCGCGTTGATGCCGACCGGCAGGTCGTTCACCACGTACACCGGCAGCGGGGAGTTGCCGGACGCCAGCGCGATCGTCTGCCGCGGCTGCTGGACGCTCACGCGGTCGCTGATCGCCGCGATCTCCGCCTGGGCGTTCGCGGTCGCCGCGTCGGCGGGCAGGCCGCGCCACGCCGTCGACGTGCCGCGGAGCTCGGCCAGCCGGACCGGGGCGACGACGTCGTCCGGTTTCACCCGTTTGGTGGCGTCGAGCTGCATCGAGGACGCCATGCCGGCGGCCTGGCCTTCGACGGCCGAGAGCGTCGAGACGACCTGGGGGTCGACCGCCGCGCTCGGGTCCTGGCCGGTGTCGCCGACCGCGCCGGTGGCGGCCGGGTCGGCCGAGAGCAGCGACGGGAGGGCGATCGGGGTGACCACGCCGGCGCTGATGAAGCCGGCCACCTGCTCGAGGTACGCGGTCAGCTCCGCGGCCGGCGCGTCCCAGCGCCGCGGCGGGGCGACCAGCAGGTGGTCGGGCCGCTCCTGGCCGGCGGGCTGGCCGAGGCCGGCCCGGAAGGCGAGGGCGCCGAGGCCGTTCTGGCTCGAGATCGCGCGCTCGGTGTTCGCCGGCACGGTGACCGAGTCGGGCACGGTCGGCACGCCCGTCATGGCGGCCGACACCAGCGAGTCGGTCGGCTGCGCGCGCACGGAGCTGCCCTGCACGGTCACGCCGCCGCCGGCCGCGGCGGGCGCGAGCTTGCCCGCGTCGGTCAGCACCGTGCGGACGCCGGCCTGGGACAACGCCGCGAGCACCGCTTCGCTCGGCGTGCCGCCCGGCCAGAGCACACCGGTCTGCGGCGTGACACCCGCCAGCTGCTGGATGGTGGCCGCGCCCGAGACCGCGGCGGTCACCAGGGAGGTGTCGCCCGGGCGGATCTTGGCGACGGCGTCGAGGTCGGCGTCGGCGAAGGGCAGGGCCACGACGCACCGGCCGGTCAGCAGCGTCTTGAGCGAGGCGAGCCACGTCTTCGCGGCTTCGGTGCCCTTGCCCTGGACGT
Source organism: Amycolatopsis eburnea (assembly GCF_003937945.1). Classification (GTDB taxonomy): domain Bacteria; phylum Actinomycetota; class Actinomycetes; order Mycobacteriales; family Pseudonocardiaceae; genus Amycolatopsis; species Amycolatopsis eburnea. The sequence goes on along the minus strand of NZ_RSEC01000036.1, from coordinate 1,088,748 downwards.
TCCCGCCGTCGGTGTGCACCTGGTAGCCGCGGCTCATCGCGTCGACCGTGGTCAGGAGGTCCGGGTCGAGGGCGAAGCACATCGACTTCGCGAGGTTCGAGTTGCCGTGCACGGCCGCGGCCGCGGCGGTGACCAGCGCGTTCAACCGGCCATCGCCCTCGATCTCGGCGGCAAGGCGGTCGTCGCGCAGCACCAGCGGCTGGCCGTACGGCGCCGCGTACACCTGCGGGACGCTGCTGGTCAGCGGCCACAGCATGGTCATGCTCGGCGCGCCGGCGCGGCCGGTGGCCTGCTTGCCGGGGGCGGCCAGCACCGGCATCAGCATGCTGACCGCGCCGAGCCGCGCGGGCCCGCCGAACTCCGGCGTGCCGTTCACGTTCACCAGCAGCGGGTAGACGCCGGGGCGGCTGAACCGCTCCGCGCGGGCGCCGGTCAGGTTCACCGTGATGTTCAGCGGCGCGGTCTGCCCCGGCTCCAGCGCGTCCGCGACCGGGGCGAAGTCGGTCAGCGGGCTGTCCTTGACGACGGCGCCGGAGAGCACGTCGTTGACCCCGCGCGAGGTCGTGACCCGGTCGCCGACCTGCAGGCGGACCTGCGGCCGGGTGATCTTCCGGTCGCCGGTGTTGGTTACCGTGCCCGCGACGGTCAGCGTCGTCGTCGACCCGGTGAGCACGCGCGGGGCGAGCTCGTTCAGGTCGACGCGCAGGCGGGCGCCCTCTTCCGCCTGGGCCACCGAGGCTCCGGTGAAGGCGGGGACGGCCAGGAAGAGGACGGAAAGGAAGGCTGCGGCGAACCGCTTCACTCGGGGGCTCCCTCAGGGGCGTGCTCGTCTCGTCCGTGGACGTCCGGGCGCGCGAAAAGTTCCTTGGCCTTCCGGACGAGCTTGCGCTCGTCGGAGTAGGCGAGTTTGGTCTCCAGCTCGGCCAGCGGGACCCAGGCCACCTCGGTGACCTCGACGTCCTCGTCGGACAGCTCACCGCCGAGCGCCTCGAGCAGGAAGTGGTGGACGGTCTTGTGGATGCGCCGCCGCTCGGCCACGAACCAGTAGTCGATGGTGCCCAGCGGCCGCATGACGCGCGCGGAGATGCCGGTTTCCTCCTTCACCTCGCGCACGGCCGTCTGTTCCACCGTCTCACCGTCCTCGATGTGGCCCTTGGGCAGCGACCACAGCAGTCTGCCGTGCCGGTCGAGCCGGCCGATCAGCACCGCCTGTTCGCGTGCCGCGTCCACCACGAGGCCGCCGGCCGACGTCTCGTCGACCGTGGTCAGGCGCCTGCCGCGCTGACGCCTGCGCCGCCTCCGCGGCTTCGAGGCGCCGGGTCGGCCGGCTGATCCAGACATGCTGCGATGCTAGAGCAAACGGTTGCCCCGGTAGGCTGGCTCTCCGTGTCCGTGTCCGGCGGTGCTCGGAGCAAGCGCACCTGGAACGTAGTGGGATTTTCGTGAACGACGTGGTCGTCAAGCAGAACGCGGTGGTGGAGCTGATGCGGGTCTCCCCCCTGGCCGAGGAACTGGCGGAGCGGTTCGCCAGTGCCGGCCACCGCCTTTACCTGGTCGGGGGCAGCGTGCGCGACGCGCTGCTCGGCCGGCGCTCCGGCGACCTCGACTTCACCACGGACGCCCGGCCGGACCGGGTGCTGAAGATCGTCAGCGAGTGGGGCGACGCGGTCTGGGACGTCGGGATCGCCTTCGGCACCATCGGCGTGACCAAGAAGGGCATGCAGCTCGAGATCACGACGTTCCGCGCGGACAGCTACGACCGCGTCGGCCGCAACCCCGAGGTCACCTTCGGCGACAGCATCGAGGGCGACCTGCTCCGCCGCGACTTCACGGTCAACGCGATGGCCGTCGAGCTGGCGTCCGGGACGTTCATCGACCCGCACGACGGCTTGAGCGCCTTGAAGGAGAAGGTCCTCGACACGCCCGCGACGCCGCAGGAGTCGTTCGCCGACGACCCGCTGCGGATGCTGCGGGCCGCCCGGTTCGCCGCGCAGCTGGGCTTCACCGCCGCGCCGCGGGTGGTCGACGCGATGACGTCGATGGCGGGCGAGATCGACCGGATCACCGCCGAGCGCGTGCAGGCCGAGCTGTCGAAGCTGCTGCTGGCCGACGACCCGCGGCCGGGCCTGGAGCTGCTGGTCGACACCGGGCTCGCCGACCGGGTGCTGCCCGAGGTGCCCGGGATGCGGCTGGCCATCGACGAGCACCACCAGCACAAGGACGTCTACCAGCACTCGCTGACCGTGCTCGCCCAGGCGATCGAGCTGGAGAAGTCGCACGAGCCGACGTCGGAGCCGGACCTCATCCTGCGGCTGGCGGCGCTGCTGCACGACGCCGGGAAGCCGGCGACGCGCGAGTTCCAGCCGGGCGGCGGCGTCAGCTTCCACCACCACGAAGTCGTCGGCGCGCGGATGGCCCGCAAACGTTTGCGGGCGCTGAAGTACTCGAAGGAGATCGTCGACGACGTCTCCCAGCTCGTGTTCCTCCACCTGCGGTTCCACGGCTACGGCAAGGGCGAGTGGACGGACTCGGCGGTCCGCCGGTACGTCACCGACGCCGGCCACCTGCTGACCCGGCTGCACAAGCTGGTCCGCGCCGACTGCACCACGCGCAACCGCCGGAAGGCGGCCGCGCTGCAGGCGACGTACGACGACCTCGAGGCCCGGATCACGGCGTTGAAGGCCAAGGAGGACCTCGACCGCGTCCGCCCGGACCTCAACGGCGAGCAGATCATGGAGCTGCTGGGCATCCAGCCGGGGCCGGACGTCGGGAAGGCGTGGAAGTTCCTCAAGGACCTCCGGCTGGACCGGGGGCCGCTGGCGCACGACGAAGCCGTGGCCGAGCTCAGGCAGTGGGCCGCGGAAAACGGCATCGGGAACGGCTGAGCCGTGACGGGGGGCGGGGGCAGCTTCCTGGTGGCGCTGATGCGCCGCGGCGCCCCCGCGATCGCCGCCGCCACGAGCGAGCTGCCCGACGAGATCGCCGACCCCACGCCGATGCACGCGCTGCGGCGCATCTCGCGGATGAACGGCCCGATCGACCCGGGCGAGCGGGACGGCCTGCTGCTGCGCGCCACCCGGTACGTCGTGCTCATCCCGCTGGCCTACCGGCTGCTCGCCGTGCCCGGCCAGTTCGGCGTCTACGCCGCCCACCACGGCTCGACCGGGCTGCTGCCGGTCGGGGTGTTCACGCTGCTGTCGGTGGCGCTGAACGTGATCGGCCTCCGCTGGATGTTCCGCTCGGCGCCGTTCCGCGGCCGGGACGCCGGAAAGCTCCTCGCCGTCGACCTGGTCTTCACCGTGCTCTCGCCGCTCGTCCTCGCCGTGACCGTGCCGGCGGACGGCTACTTCGACGCGCTCGCGGTGAGCAGCGTCCACCTCTTCGGCGAGGCCGGGCTGCTGACGCTCGCGCTGGGCGTCCCGAGCGGGCTGGTGTTCGGGCTGGCGAGCTTCCCGCTGCGGATGCTCGCGAACTGGCTCAACACCGGCCGGTTCGAGGTCGGCGCCGCGTTCTCGACGTACTCGGTGCTGCTCGCGGAGCTGTTCCTGGCCACCGCCGCGCTGCTGCTGACCGGCCTCGGCACCCGGCTGGCGCTGGCGTACGGCACCCGCAACGGACGGCTCGCCGAACGCGCCCAGCAGCACCGGATGTTGCACGACACCGTGCTGCAGACGCTCGAGGCGATGGCGCTGTCCGGGACCGCGAACCCCGAAGAGCGGCTGGTCGAGATCCAGCGGCTCGCGCGGGCGCAGGCGATGGAGATCCGGCAGACGATCGAGACTGCGAAGTCCGAGCGGGCCGAGGCGGGGGCCCGGCCGCTGGGCGAGAAGCTCGCCGCGCTCGCCGCCGAGATGGCGCGCGACGGCCTGCGCGCCCAGCTCGTGGTGGCGGAGCTGGACGACGACACGCTGTCGGAGGTCCGGCAGATCGCGATCCGCGACGCCGTGCGCGAGGCGCTGCGGAACACGATGAAGCACTCCGGCACCGACCGGGTGGTGGTCCGGGTCGAGGAGCGCGACGGCGGCATCGCGGTGATCACCCGCGACCACGGCAGCGGCTTCAGCGCCGCCGATCACCCGGCCGGGTTCGGCATCAGCGAGTCCATCACCGCGCGGCTGGCCGAGGTCGGCGGGACCTCGCGGGTCGAATCGGGACTCGCCGGGGGCGGCACGCGAGTGACGCTCTGGGTCCCGTTCTGATATCCCCTGAGACATGACCTCGATCGAGCTGCTCGCCGACGCCCTCGCCGCCCACCGCGCCGGTGACCGCGACCAGGCCGCCGCCCTCGCCGCCCAAGCCGGGCGCGCCGGCTCTTCGCTGGCCGACGAACTGCGGGCCTACCTGGGCGGGGACGGCTCGGCGCCGGTGTACGACCAGCCGGGCGCGTTCACGGCGTTCATCCGCGGTGGCGGCAACGTCGGCCTGTACCGGGCGCTGAGCGCCGCGCTCGCCGAGCGCTACGACGCCGAGAAGCCCGAATCGCTGCTCGACCTGGGCTGCGGGGACGGCCTCGCCGTCGTGCCCGCGCTGGAGCAGGCGGCGCACACCCCGGCGCGGATCGACCTGGTCGAGCCGTCGGCCGCGCTGCTCGACGGCGTCCACGAGCGGGTGCCCTCGGCCCAGTGCTGGCAGTCGACCGCCCAGGACTTCCTGGCCCGCGACGATCTCGGGTGGGACTTCGCCCAGTCGACGTTCGCGCTGCAGTCCATCGAGCCCGAGCAGCGCGCGGACGTGCTGCGCGCCCTGCAGCTGCGCACCGGGAAGCTGGTCATCGCCGAGTTCGACGTCCCCGAGTTCGAGGAAGGCTCGCCGGCGCACCTGCGCTCGCTCGTCGAACGCTACGAGCGCGGGGTCGCCGAGTACGGCGACGACGCCTCCCTGGTCGCGCAGGGTTTCCTGCTGCCGGTGCTGCTCGGGATCGTCTCCGGGCAGGAGCGCACGAACTGGGAGCAACCGGCCGAAGGCTGGGTCGAGCAGCTCGAGACGGCGGGCTTCACCGACGTCGACGTCACCCCGCTCGCCGACTACTGGTGGTCGCCCGCCGTCCTGATCACTGCCTGCTGAGCGCGCCCGTCTCGACGTGCTGGGCGAGCGGCCGCGGCAGCAGGTACGCGACCGCGCCGCCCGGCATCCCGCCCCACGGCGCCGTCACGCCGGTCAGCACGCGCACCCCGCGCAGCACCCGGTACAGCCGCTTCTCGCGTTCGCGCTCGAACGCCAGCGACGTCTCGACGAACCGCGAGCCGTCGGCGTGCACCAGGTTGCCGGTCTCGTTGCCGAACCGGACGACCGTGGTGCCCGGCGCGAGCGTGATCAGGCGCTTGCCGCGGTAGAAGTTCAACGGCGGTTCGCCGCGCATCGGCAGGATGGGCCAGTCGGCGGGCTGGTCGGACTCCTCGGCCGGGCGCGGCGGCAGCATCAGCAGCACGCCGAGCAGGAACCGGGCCGCGTCGCCGAGCGAGCCGAACGCCACCGGCTCGTCGAACGGCGGCCGTGAGACCTCCCAGCCGTTCTCGGCCCGGCGAAGCGTCCAGACACCCTCGGCGGGCACCTCGTTCGCGCCGATCCGGTAGGCGGCCGCCGGCACGCCGTGCTCGGCGAGCCGCTGCTGGAGCAGCTCCAGCGTCTCCGCGCCGCGCAGGTTCCGCACCTGCTCACCGCGGGCGACGCGGGTCAGCGCGCGCTCGTCCGGCAGGTCGGCGGGCGTCTGCGCCGGCCGCGGCGAGCCGTTGACCTCCGCCTCCGCCGTCGCGCGCACGAGCTCGCCGACGAACGGCGGGCGGAACCCGGCCGCCCGGATGTGCTCGACCAGTTCCGGCTCCGGCGGCACCCCGTACTTGCGCAGGTAGTGCGGCACGGCGGCGGGCCAGATCCAGGTGCCGTCGGTGTGGAACGCGTTCGGCACGTCCGGCTTGGCGCCCGGCGCGCCGAAGATGTCCGGCAGCGGCGCGGGCCGGTGCAGCGCGACCGGCGAGCGGAACAGGTAGTCGAGCACCCCGCGGATCTGGTCCGGCGGCACCGGCGGCCGGTTGACCACCGGGCGCTCGCCCTCGGTGTGCGCGTCCGCGGCCCGCGCGAGGCGGAACGCGAGGTCCAGCGGGAGCCCGGCCTTCGCGGTCAGCCACGGCGGCATGTGCTTCGGCGCGCGCGGGTAGGTCGCCAGCTCCAGCTCGTAGGCGGCGGTCGACGGGCGCCCGCCGTCGTTGGGCGGCACCCGCCAGTCCGGCTCGCGGTCGGCGTCGAAGTCGAAGTCGAACGACGACGCCGAGTCGAGCGTGAACGTGCCCTGGAACCAGGTGCCGGCCTCGGGCTGGAACATGGCGGCGCGCAGCCGCGCGAAGAGCCCGCCGAGCCGGGGCACCGCGGGCAGCGACACCGACACCGGGCCGTCCTCGTCGCCGACCGCGCGGACCTCGATCTCCGCGTAGTCGCCGACCTGCCGGAACTGCGCCCCGACCCGCGACCAGCCGCCCGGCACGGTGTGCAGCAGCGTCCGGCCGATCGCGCGCAGCAGCGCGTTCTGGTCGTCGCCGCCCGGCCGCGGCCGGGCCTCCGGTGCCTCGGTGAAGTCGAGCCGCGTCTGCCACAACGCCGTGAGCTGCTTGGCCGGCACGGTGACCGAGAAGTCGGTCAGCCCCAGCTGAGCCGCGCGGACGGCGTCGTCGCGGACCCAGCGCAGGGTCAGCTCGGGCCGCTCGCCCGGGGCGACCTCGAAGACCTCGCCGTCGTACTCCGCGAAGGTGCGCAGCGTGAACGTCGAGGGCACCTCGCTCGCCGGCACCACCCGCGCGGGCCGCCCGTCGTGCTCCTTGTCGAACCCGTCCGGCGCCTCTTCCTCCGGCAGCACGGACAGCAGCACGGTGCCGTCCGTGGTGGACCGCTGCGCGCGGAACGTCCCCTCGCCCCACGTCGCGTACAGGCCGTCCGGGCGTTCGGCCACCTCAACCCGGTAACGCACGTTTTGTCCTCCCCTGCCCCAGTGACCCCAGGAAACTTAGTCGACCGGGTACCGAGCGAACCACCGGTCGTCGGCCGGCGCACCCGGGCCGAATTCGGTGATCGCGTCGTCCGCCAGGCCGACGATGACGTCGCGGAGTTCCAGCTGCTCCAGCCAGCTCTTCCGCAGTGCTTCCTCGCCGTACATCGCGCCGACGAGGTTGCCGCAGACCGAGCCGGTCGAGTCGCTGTCCCCGCTGTGGTTGACCGCCGCGAGCAGCGCCGTGTCGGCGTCCGCGGTGGTCAGCGCGACGTACACCGACATCGACAACGCGGTCTCGCCGATGTTGCCCGCGCCGAGCGATTCGAGCTTCTCCGGCGTCGGCGGCCCCTGCTCGGCCAGCGCGAGCGCCGCGTCGAGCGCATCGCTCTGCTCTTCGTGCCCCGCGTGCTTCACCAGCTCGGCCCGCGCGGTCGCGACCGCGTCGAGCAGCGGCTTGCCGCGGAGCAGCTCGTGCACGATCACCGCGAAGCACCCGGACGACAAATACCCGCTCGGGTGACCGTGGGTCAGCGCCGCGCTCTCGGCACCGAGCCGGAACACCTCGGCGAGGTCGTCCGACCACAGCGCGACCGGCGCGGCCCGCATCACGCCGCCGCAGCCCTTCGAGTTGTTGATCGGCCGCTCGATGGTGCCGCGGACGCCCGAGCGGCCGTACGCCTCGAGCTCGCCGAAGCAGGTCAGGCCCGGCGCGCGGCGGCTGAACAGCTCCTGGTGGGTGATCAGCCAGCCGTCCGGCGCCTCGACGGCCGACTGCGGGCCGCGCGCCCGGTCCCACGCGACGCCCTGCGTGTGCAGCCAGCGCTGGTAGGCCAGCTGCAGCGAGTGCACGACGTCCGCGGACCCGGTCTTCCGCTGCTGGGCGTGCGCCCGGATCAGCGCTTCGAGCGTGAAGAGCGTCATCTGCGTGTCGTCGGTGATCCGGCCGACGCCGCCGTACGCGGGGATGAAGTCGGTGATCCCGGCCGGCCCCGCGATCTCGCGGATCCGGTCGATCGAGTCGAACTCCGTCTTCGCGCCCAGCGCGTCGCCGATCGCCCCGGCCAGCAGGCTCCCCCGCAGTCGCGATCGCATGTCCGGTCCCTTCGGCCGCGGGGTGAACCGGCCGCTCGGGTACCGGCGCTCCCACCGCGCGTGTTCCACGGTCTCCGTCTGGAGGCCGTTGCGGTTGAAGTACCAGAAGACGTCGCTCGCGATGTCTTCCAGCAGCCCGAGGTCGGGCAGCGAGGTCACCCAGGGCAGGCCGGGCAGGCCGCTCCGGGCGCCGACCAGCGCGCCGGCGATGGCGCCGGCCACCGGGCCGGACCGCGCGGCGAGCGTGATCGCCGCCGCCGGGTCGTAGCCGCGCTTGGCGGCGGCGAGCAGCGCGCGGCCGAGCACCGAGCGCACGCTGCGGCCGTCGCCGATGCTTTCGAGCTGGGCGACGTCGTCGGCGTCGCGGTCTTCGCGCAGCGCCAGCGTCGACTCGGCGAGGTCGCCGCCCAGCTCCCGCAGGCGGACGTGCACCGGCAGCGCGAACGCGTCGCGGGTGAGCAGAGCCTGGAACACCGCGATCAGCAGCTCGACGCCTTCGGTGACCTCGGCACCGGCGCCGCTGCCGGTCAGCTCGCGGGCGACGTCCTTCGCGTACCGCTCGCCGTCGACGTCGGCGAGCGCGACCGCGCCGGCCGGGGTCGCGGCCAGCGCCGTGGCCAGCAGCGCGGAGAACTCCGCGGGCGGCGGGCCGGCGTGCCGGGTCGCGACGGCGAGCCAGCCGACCGGGTCCGGTTCGGGCAGCGTGGCCGGGACTTCGCCGGTCGGCACCGGCGGCAGGCCGCGCAGCACGATGTCGGTGTGGAACAGCAGGTGGCGCGTCAGCCCGCCGAGCGGCAGCGGGCCGGCCGGGTCGGCACCGCCGCCGAGCGCGTCGCCGATCGCGAAGCCGACGTACGCGCCGACGATCCGGTGCCACGCGAAGCGGCCGGCCGGGGTGCCGAAGGCGGAGAACTTCCCGAACGTCCAGGGCACGGGCCGCGGCTGCGCGTCCTCGCCGACGTGCGCGATCAGGCCGTTCGCGCCCAGGTCGGCGGGCCATTGCGGGGCCTGGCCCGCGCGGCGCCGGACGCCGTTGCGGTACTGCCAGGCGAACCCGCGCAGGTAGCGGACGCACTCCTCGGGCGTCAGCTCGAAGTGGTGGTCGCGGGCGTGGTTGACCGCGTACCGCAGGTGCCGTTCGAGCAGGTCGGGCGGCTCGACGCCGAACTCCTCGACCAGCGCGGGCAGCGCCTCGGCGACCGCGGGCCCGGCTTCCGGCGCGGGCTCCTCGACCCGCGGGCCGCGTTCGCCGGTCGCGCCCAGCTCGGCCGCGGTCAGGCTGCGGACCAGCCCGCTGCCGGGGTCGAGCGTCAGCCCGGCGGACGGCGGCAGCTCGCGGACCGGCACCCGCCACCGGCGCGGGTAGCGCCCGGGCACCAGCGCCGACGAGCTGTAGGCGATGACTTCGCGTTCGCCGGTGGCGGGCACCGGCCGCACCAGCGGCTCGCCGTCCGGCAGCGGCACCAGCACTTCGCAGTCGAGCAGCGCCCGCGCGAACTCGGGGCGGCTGATCCAGCCCACGGCCAGGTAGTTCAGCAGCTTCGCGGCGTCCGTCGCCGGCACCGGGAACCCGCGCCAGACCGGGCCCGGCGTGTACTGCTCGTTGACCCGGTACTCGCCGGTCGGCCGGGTCCAGCCGCGGATCGCCCGCACCGGCAGGTCCGGGAACGCCTTCTCGTCGAACTCGGGGTCGATGTCGGGCCGCCACTGGTCCTCGGCCGGGGTGCTCGCCATCGATTCCTGGTCGAGCGTGATCTCGCCGCCGTCGTCCGGCACGAACACCACCGGGCTGGGCACCAGGCCGGCGCCGATGTCGGTGCCGTCGAGGTAGGCGGCCGCGTTGACCGTGAAGCGCCAGCCGTCCGGGCGGCGCACGGTGAACTCGTCCCGGATCCGCAGCCGGTCACCGCCCGGTCGCGTGCGCAACCACTCCCGCACGCGAGCGACGGCTTCCTGTTCTTCCATTCTCCCCATCCTCGGGCTAATGCCGCGGGTACCGCTCGATCCACGCGTCACCCTGCGCGCTCAGCGCCGAGTGCCGGTCGAAGTGCCAGTAGGCGTCCGAAGCGACGTTCTCGACCAGGTAGCGCAGCTCCAGCTGGTCGACCCACTTCTGCGGCAGCCCGGGGATCCCGGTGCGCGCGCCCAGCAGGGCCCCGGTGAGCGCACCGGTGAGGGCGCTGCGGCCGGAGTGGTTGACGGCGCGCAGCAGCGCCTGCTCCGGGTAGTTCTCGAAGCCGGACAGCGCGGCGAAGGCGCGTCCGAGCACCGACAGCGTCGTCTGGCCGTCGCCGATCAGCTCCGCCATCCGCAGGTCAGGCAGTCCGTGCTCGCCGAAGAACGGCACCGACTCGGCGACCATGTCCCCGATCGCCGTCCACTCCGGGCCCTGCTGGAACTGGTTGTCCGGGTTGAGCACCTCGCGGCTGAGGTTCCAGATCGGGAAGCTGAACGCCTCCTTGGTCAGCGCGTGCTCGAACAGCCAGGTCAGGTAGGTCGCGGCGGCCAGGTCGGGCTCGGTCGGGTGGGTGACGCCGACGAGGTCGCGCACCGCCTGGCGCGCGCCGCCGCTGAACCCGCTGCCGGGCCCGGCCATGGTCAGCGCGGCGGGCAGCGCCGGGATCAGCGCGGCCGGGCCGGTCAGCGGCGCCGCGCCGGCCGGCTCGGTCGCGAGCTGGTGGTAGGCGTTGAGCTCGGCGTCGTCGGCGTCGCGGCGGGCGTGCAGGTCGGGGACCTGGACGAGCCAGCCGTCCGCGTTCTCCATCGGCGCGCCCTGGGTGCGCAGCCAGCGCTGCAGTGCCCCGCGGACGACGCCGGGGAAGAGCTGCTCGGCCTCGCGGGACTCCGGCTGCTCGCGGTGCGGGCTGCGGATCACGGCCTCGGTGTAGAACAGCAGCCGCTGCGTCAGCGAGCCGATCCGGCCCACCTGGTCGAACGCCGGCAGCAGCTCGGTGACGCCTTCGATGCCGTACTTCGCGTGGATGTCGTGCAGCATCATCCGGTCGACGGCCGCGCCGAGGGCCTCGCCGAGCGCGAAGCCGACGTACGCGCCCGTGACGCGCTGCCAGCCGTAGCGGAAGCCGTCGAGGTCGCGCTCGGGGTACTTGCCGAACGTGTCGAGCCGCGGCACCGTGCGCCCGGCGTTGTCGTAGGCCGGGGCCAGGCCGTTCGCGCGCAGGTCGTTGGGCTTGCTCCGCGGCGGCTCGGGCATCTGCAGCCGCTTCAGCCAGGACTCGCCGAGCACGGTCTTCGCGCACTCCTCCGCGGTCAGCTCGAAGCCGCGGCGGCGGGCCTTCTCGGCCGCCTTGAGCGGCGGCTTCACCGGGTCCGGCAGCCCCATCCGCGACGCGGTGTCGGCGGCGACGCGGATCAGGTCCTCCTCGGCCTCCGGGCAGCGGCCGTGCACGTCGATGCGTGGTTCGTGGCGCGGGAACCGCTTGACGATCTCCGCGAGCTCGCCGCTGGAGACGTCCTCGATGGTCGTCGGGCCGCCGTTGATGACCAGGTTCGGCGGGTGCTCGAACTCGGCGAGCGTGGCGACGTCGACCTTCCACCAGCCGTGCTCGCGCGAGGGCAGGTGCCGGGTCGAGCTGAACACCTTGAGCTCGTTGCGCTCTTCGGCGAAGTAGAACCGGTCGGTCTTGCCGGTCTCCAGGTCGAGCGGGACGAACACCTCGCAGCGGATCAGCCCGATGAGCAGCAGCTCCCGGGTCAGCCAGCCGACGCTGCCGAACGACAGCAGCGTTTCGAGGGTGTTTTCCGGCTTCGGGTAGCCGCGGCGGATCGGCCCGGCCTTGTACTCGGGGTTCTCGCGCTCTTCGCCGGTCTGGTTGCCCTCGGCGTCGACCTTCACCCAGCCCGCGACGGCCTGCAGCGGCACGCCCAGCTCGCCGAGCCCGGCCTTCACGTACTCGGGGTCGACGACCTCGCGCCAGTTCTCCTGGCCGGGGAACGCCACCGGCACGGACAGCCCGCCGGGGTGCGGGTGCGCCTGGCGCAGCTCGCCGTCCGGCTCGCGGACCACGACCGACGGCGGCGGGAAGATCTCCTTCTCCGGCCGGCCCTCGTCGAGGAACGCGATGGTGTTGTAGGGCACCGACCAGCCCTCGGGGATGCGCAGGACCTTCTCGGTGTCCACCCGCAGGCCCGCGGGACCGGAGACGTCCGGGCCGTGCACCGCGCGCAGCCACTGGCCGACCTTGGCAATCGCTTCCGCCGCTTCCACCTACTCGATCCTCTCCAGGCTTCCGTCGGACTCGTGCTCGGCGATCGGCTTCGGCAGCACGAAGGCCACCGCGCCACCCGGCAGGTTCGCCCACGGAACCGTGATGCCGGTGATCACGTGCAGCGGGCGTCTCAGCCGGTAGCTCCGCCGTTCCCGCTCACGTTCCAGCGGCAGCGACGTCGTGGCGAACCGTACCTCCCCGTGGTGGACGAGGTTGCCGGGTTCCTCGCCGAAGCGCAGGACGACCGTACCCGCCACCAGCCGGGTGATGCGCTTGTTGCGGAGCAGGGTGAGGGGAGGCTCACCCGGAGCCGGGTGCACCGGCCAGTCGTCGAGCTCTTTGGCCGTCTCGAGGGGTGTTTCGTGGCCGGCGGTCATCCGGGCCGGGTGCAGGAGCAACGCGCCCAGCAGCTGCTGCGCGGCGTCTTCGAGCCGGTCGAAGTACTTCGGCTCGCGCGGCTTCCCGCCGGCGTAGGCGGCGACCTCCCAGCCGTCGGGCGTGAAGTTGAGGCACCACGTGCCGTCGGCGCGGTCCCCGACCCGGTAGGCCTCGGGCCAGACGCCGTGCTCGCCGAGCCGCTGGACCAGCACGATCAGCAGCTCGTCGTCGGCCAGTTTCGGATCCGGCGTCGTCTCCAGCTCGGCGGCGACGTCCCCGGCGGTCTTCTTGACGTCCGCGCGGCCCGGCTTCGGCCGCGGCTCGCCCCGCAGGTCCGCCTCGGCGGTCCGCCGCACCAGCGGCTCGACGTACGGCGGCTGGAAGTGGTTGCGCCGGATGTGCGCCACCAGGTCCGGTTCGGGCGGAACGCCGTGCTTCGCGAGCAGGAGCGGCACCGCCTCGGACCAGATCCAGGTGCCGTCGGTGTGGAAGCGCTGGTCGGCGTCTTCGTGCACGACGGCTTCGCGTTCGAGGTACTGCAGCACGAGCGGCACCTCGGTGTCGGTCAGCGGCGGCCGCTCGACGTCCGGGCCGCCGATCTCGGCGTGCCGGAACTCGAGGCCGAGCGGTAGTTGCGCGCGCAGCCGCCACCAGTCCGGGATGTGCGCGTCGGCGCGCGGGAACGCGGCGAGCTCGTCGGGGTAGGCGGACGCGGGCGGCGGCTCGGTCCACACCGGCTCGTCGTCGCGGGCGAAGTCGAAGTCGAACGTGCCGTCGGGGTTGAGCGTGAAGCGCGCCTGCAGCCAGGTGCCGCGGTCTTCGGTGGACATCCCCTTGCGCAGCTGGGCGAAGAGCTCGCCGAGCGCGTCCGACGTCGTCGCGTTGTGGCCTTCGAGTTCGCGGTGCGCCCCGACCTGCCGGAAGTCGACGGCCGCGGGCCCGGCGGCGTCCACCCGGTGGTCGCGCAGGAGCTTTCCCAGCTGCACCAGGAGGGTGCGCTGCTCGTCCGGCGAAAGTCGTTGTTCCACGTGAATCATTGCCTCGGGTAGCGCGGCTTCGCTTCGAACGTCGGCGCTTGCCCGGCCGCGCGCCGAGCGGCTTCGTCCTCCCACATCTTGAAGGTGCGCTTCTGCAGCGCGTGGACCAGCGCGGTCTCCTGCGCGGTCCGGTTGCGTCCCTCCCGGAAGGCTGCGTTGTCAATCCCGTTGATCGTCTCGTAGAGCGCGAAGATCGGGCCGTCCCCGGTCAGGTACTGGTTCCGCTCGACCTCGGTCTCCCGGATGAACTTCTCTTCGCCGAAGGGGCCGCGAATGTTGGACTCGGTCGTCGACCAGATCAGCTCGCGGATGTGACTGCTGTCCTCTTCGAAGAACCCCGTGCGGAGGTTGAGGATGGTGCCCTTCAACCCGCCCTCGGGCGTCGAGTCGATCCGGTAGGTCTGGGAGTAGTACTTGTAGAACATGGGGGTCTGGAAGGCCATCAGCCGTTCTCCTCGGATGTCAGTCCCCGCCGGAACGCTTCCTCGAAACGGCCTCGGACCTGTTCGGTCAGTGCCGCGGCGAGCGCCGCCTCCTCCGGTGAAAGGAGTCCTTCACGCCCGTCCTTCCTGCTGAACGTCTCGAAGTCGCGGCGCACCTCGTAGAGCGCGTGCTCGTACGACGCCACCTCGTCGATGTGCGTCAGGTGCAGCCGCAGTTCGGCCACGTGCCCGTTCGGCAGCCGGACGTTGAGCTGCAGGTCCCGGTAGCCGCTGTCCTTCGGTTCGGCCAGCCGGTCCGTGAAGTCGACGATCCTGAGTTCGGGATCGTTGCGCACCGCGTCCAGTGCGCGGTACATGTCCGCGACCTGGTCGAACTGGATCTTGGTGCCGACCAGGTCGGTCAGCTTCGCGCCGTTCCACTCGTGCTTCGCGATCTTCGCCAGTGCCCGGACGTCGTCCTTCGGCTCCGGGCGGAACCCGGCGTGTCCATCCGTTTCGCCCGCGATCCGCTCGGTGATCCGGTTGAGCGTGCCCTGGGTTTCGGGCCAGCGCTCGCGTTCCTCGGCGACCCATTGCTCGCAGTACTCCGGATCGCCGATCCGGCTTCGGTCGAAGCTGCCGTGTTGCCGCGAGATCGCCGAGGCGCCGTCGGCGATCTGCGCGACGTCCGAGGAGATCTCCGCCTGCTCCGGCGTCGGGTCGAACGGCTCGACCTCCGACCGCTCGACATCGTCGATCACGCTGTAGCCGCGCTCGTTCACCTCGTGGACCGCGTCCTCGAGGATCGGGATCGCCTCGGGGTGCTTGAGCAGGCTTTCGAGGGTCTTCGGGTTGTCCAGCAGCGAGCGGGTCAGGTAGTCGTTGCCCGGCTCGCTCAGGATCCGGATCAGCTCGGGGTGCTGCCCGAGGTGCTCGCGGATGTAGTCCGCCGACGCGTGCCCGTCGAGTGCCGCGGCGACGTCGTCGCGGGCCAGGAAGGCGTCGTGCGGGGCCGCCGTCCCGTACCCGCCGTGGTCGCCGGTGACGTGGTCGGACCCGAGGTGCACCTCGTCCGGCGTGCCGAGGTGCATCAGCTTGATGCTCTTCGGCGGTTGCGGCAGGTGCATGAGGTCGCCGGACTGCGGGTCGATGAACGCGACGCCGTCGCGGGTGTGCACGACCATCGCCACGTGCCCGTACACGACGCCGTTCGGGCCGTCGTACTTCACGGCGACCACGGCGTGGTGGTCGAGCGGCCGTTCCCGCAGCTCGCGGATGACGTCGTCGTAGCTGCCGCGCGCGGAGAACGTCTCGCCGAACCGGCCTTCGAGGTGTTCGAGCGTGCCGCGGGTGCCCATTTCGTGCAGCAGGATCGGCTCGGCCGTCATGTCGCCACCGCGCATGCGGTCCATGTACGCCTCGGGACCGCGCGTGCAGTTCGACATGTACCCGTTTTCGAGCGCGCCAGGCTGGTGGAAGCCCGGGTTGACGTCGCGCAGGTGCGGGTGCCGGTCCTGGACGTAGGCCGCGCGCTCGCTCGGCGTCGTCCCGCCGGCGTGGATGGCCGGTTCGGCGGGCGGGTTCGTCGAGCGCGCCAGCCGCGAGTAGTCTGGCCCCGGCTCGGCGGCGGGCACCGGCTCGGCCGGCGTCTCGTCGACGGTGTCGTGGACGGTCGGCTGCTCCGGCGACGGCGCGACGTGCTCGGGCTCGTCGAAGCCGTTGAGCCGCTCCATCAGCGCGGCTTGCCTGCGGCGTTCGAACTCGGCCGCGTTGTGGTCGTTTTCCGCGCGCCGCTCGGCCATCTTCTGCTGCGCGGCCTCGGGATCGAGGTAGCGCGGGTGGCCCGGCCCGATCTCCTCGGCCTCGATGACCCACTTGCGGCGGCCTTCGGGCGTGATTTCGAGCCGGCGTTCGTGCACCAGGAGCTGGGTGCCGGGCGGGGAAAGTGTCTCGCGCTCGCCCGGGTTCTCGGCGAGCTTGGAGATGTCGCGCAGGTTGTCCGACCGGACGTGCAGCTCGACGTCGTCGCCGAACTTCGACGTCGAGAACTCGCCGGTCTTGATCGACGCGCTCGAGAACGCGGGCTCGACGACGACCGCCCCCGGCTCGTACGGCCCGGCGACCAGCTCGGCCAGCCGCGGATCGCCGCCGACGTCGATACCGCGCACGCTCTCCCCGGACGTGCGGGGGACCTGGTTGAGGCCGTCCACGATCGCGCGGGTGTTCTCGTGCGCGAGGTCGAACCCGGGATGGTCCGGGCCGCGCCGCAGGGCCTCGTTGACGTCGTAGGCGTACTCGCCGCGGGTGTAGCCGTGCAGCGCGACGGCGCCCTCGTCGGTGAGCGGCAGCCCCGCGGCGTCCCGGCGGTCCAGCGCGCGGTCGTGGATCTGCTGGTAGATGTCCTCGTCACCGACCGCGCGGCGGATGCTCTCGTGGTCGGCCGGGGTGCCCCGGTGCTCGCCGTCGAAGAGGTAGCCCTCGTCGTGCGGCACCCGTTCGGTCGTCGGGTTGAGCCGGTCGGCGATGCCCTCGTGGTGCACCGGCGGCGCGTCCCCGCCCCCGAGCGGCATGGCGTGGATGCCGGTGGCGTCGTGCGGCAGCTCGGCGAGCCGCCCGGTCACGGGATCGGCGAAGAGCACCCCGTGCTCGGTGTGCACGCCGGCGACCAGCCGCGTCTCGCCGTTCGGCGTCTCGAAGGCGACGGCCGTCCGCGCGCCGACGGGACGTTCCCCGAGGTCACGGGCGACGTCGTCGAAGCTGCCCCGGCCGTGCCACTGCCCGCCGAGCTGCTCGCCCAGTTCGCCGAGACTCTGCTGCCGAGCGGGCCCGGCGACGACGTCCTCGCCGTTCATCCGCCGTTCGAACGCGACCATCGACTCGGCGGCGTTGGTCCGGAAGCCGTTCTGCAGGGCGTCCGGGCCGTAGTGGTTGCGGGTGTTGACCGCGCCCAGCTCGGGAACGGCGTCCCGCACGAGCCGCGCGTGCTGCTGCGGGGTCTCGACCGACCCGGCGTGCAGCACGGGCTGCCCACCCGGCGCCAGCGGCTCGGCGAGCCGCGACCACCCGCCGTCCGGCTCCCCGGTCGCCGGCGGCACCCGCTCGGGCAACGGCGTGGCGTTCGGGTCGTCGAAGGCGGTCAGCTTCGACATGTCTCCCGGCCGCAGCTCGGGGTGCTCGGCGTAGAACTGCTCGAGTTCTTCGTCGGCCTCGCGCTGGAAGCGTTCCTCGTCGGCGCGCTCGTCGGCCCGCCGCTGCTCGATGGCTTGCCGCGCCTCGTCGGGCCCCAGGTGCCGCGGATCCCCGGGCGCGATCTCCTCGGCGTGCACGACGTAGTGCGGCTGCCCCGGCTCCGGCTTCGGCTTGTGGTTGGGGTGCCCCGGCCCCTCTTCGACGCCGGTGATCTTGAACTGCGTCCCGGCCTTGAAGAGCACCTCGCGTTCGTGCCCGATGCTGGCCATCGACTCGACGTCGCGCCCGGTCTTGGACTGGATCCGCATCTCGACTTCGCCGGGGAACTTGCTGCGCGGGTGATCGGCGTCGACCTTCGAGGAGCTGAGGAACGACGGCTCGGTGATGTGCGCCCCGTCATGGAACCGCGCGATGAAGGCCTCGAGCCGCGAGGGGTTCCCCCCGAAGTCCACCCGCCGCGAAACAGTCCCGACGTGCGGCGGCAGTTCGTTCAGCCCGGAAACGAGCGCCCCGGCTTGAGGGGCGAGGTCGACCAGCTCTGGACCGCCCATCCGCAGCGCCCGGTTGAGCGGCCCGACCATCTCGTACCGCGTGTAGGCGTGGACGGCGAAAGCCCCGTCGTCGGACATCCCGGGATGGTGCTCGTCGCGCTTGCCGAGCGCCTCGCGGCGGACCTGTTCGTGCCGCCACTCGCCGTCTTCCAGGCTTTGGCGCCCGGAGTCCATGAAGGTGTCCTCGACCCGCCGGATCCCAGCGGGATCATCGGTGTGGAAGTCACCGTCGTCGAGGTAGGGCTCGTGGGGCCGGGGTGCTTGTTCCGCGGTCGCTTCGCGGTGTTCTTCGCCGGCGTGCGCTTCGGGTTCTTCCGCGCGCTGTTCAGCCGCCGGGTCCTCCGCGGCGCGCGGTTCTGCTGTGCCGTGGTCGTCGCTGGTAGGCGGCTGTTGTTCGCGCGTGGCGTTTTCGGGCTGAGTCGGGCGCTGTTCCGCAGCACGCTCGGCCGTCGGCTGCTCCGCGGCGCCCGGCGAGTCGTCGCTGGTAGGCGGCTGTTGTTCGCGGGTAGCCGTTTCCGGTTCTGCCGACCGCTGATCGCGCGTGCCGGTTTCCGGCTCCGCCGGGCGTTGTTCGGTGGCGTGCTGAGCGTTTGGCTGCTCGCCGGCGCGCGGCTCTTGCGTGCCGGTTTCCGGCTCCACTGAGCGCTGCTCAGCGGTGTGCTGAGCCGTCGCCTCGACACCGGCGCGCTCGGCCGACGCCGGTGCGGCTGGGCGCTGCTCGTCGCGCGTCTCGTGCGCGACAGGCGGTTGCTGCTCACCCGGGTGCACCGGCCGAGGCGGCTCGAACGGCCCACGCGGCGGCCCCACCCGAGGATCGTGCGAAGGCACCGGCGGACGCCCACCCGGCGGAGGCGGCATCGGCGGACGCCCACCAGGATGCGGCCCCGGCCCCTGCGGCCCCCGAGGCTGATTCGGATACCCGGCAGGCCACTGCCCACCCACAGGCGGCATCCGCCGCGGCTCATGCGGAGGCACCCCACCCTGCGGCGGCTGCCCACCAGGCCCCCGAGGATGCACCGGCCCCCCAACCGGCGGCGGCCCACCCTGAGCCCCACCTCGCGGCGGCCCACCCTGAGGCCCGCCGCTGTGCGGCGGCCCGCCCTGCGGCTGCCCACCACGAACCACCGGCCCACCCGGCACCGGCGGCTGCCCACCGTGCAGCAACCACCGCGGATCCTGCGGAGCAGGCCCACCCTGCCGCGGCGGCCCCCCGGCCTGCCCACCCTGCGGCGGTCGCCCACCTTGCTGATGCGGCTGTCCACCCAGCGGTGGCTGACCTTGCTGGGGTGGCTGGCCGTTGTGTGGTGGCTGCCCGCCTTGCTGGTGTGGCTGCCCGCCGAGCGGTGGCTGACCTTGCTGGGGTGGCTGGCCGTTGTGTGGTGGCTGCCCGCCTTGCTGGTGTGGCTGCCCGCCGAGCGGTGGCTGACCTTGCTGGGGTGGCTGACCACCGTGCGGTGCTTGGACGCCCGGCTGGAGTGGCTGCCCGCCGTGTGGTGGCTGAGGTTGCTGACCACCGTGCGGGGCAGGGCCACCCGGCTGGAGTGGCTGCCCGTTGTGTGGTGGCTGCCCGCCGAGCTGGTGCGGTTGCCCGAGCGGTGGCTGGCCTTGCCGGTGCGGCTGCCCACCGTGTGGTGGCTGGCCACCCTGCCGAAAAGACTGCGCAGCATGCGGCGGCCGCCCGCCCGCCTGCCCACCGGGGTGCGCCCCCGGCCCGCCGCGCGAAGCCTGCCCACCGTGGGGAACCGGGCCGCCCGGTTGCGGTCGACCAGTCCGTTGCCCACCTGGCAACCCCGACGGCGGCCCCGCCAGCGGCGGCTGCCCGCCCTGCATCATCCGGCGCGGATCCGCCATCCGCGGCTGCTCGCCACCGCGAGACGGCATCGACCCCTGACCGCCGGCCGGCATGCCCGGCGGTGGGGGCGGCGGCGTGAACCCACCCGGCGACTGTGGCGACCCACCGCCCTGGATCGGCGCCGGTCCGGCATCGGCCGCGAACGGCTGGCTCTGGCCGCCCGTGAAACCCGCTGCCCCGACGTTGTCCAGCGGACGTCCGCCGCTCTGGCGGCCGAGGTCCGGGGGCGGCGCCATGCCGTAGCCGCCCTGGGGTTCCGTTGCTGCCCGATGTGACTCGGGTTGGTGGGCGACTGGAGCCGGGCTCGCCGCGCGTTGCTGCGGCTCAGGATCCGGTGCGCTCCGCGCCTCGGGTTCCGACCGCGGCTCGGCGGGGGCGGACGACGGCTGCTCCCGACGCACCTCGGGTTCGGAACTCCGCAATTCAGGTGCGGACTCCTGCCGAGGTTCGGGTGCCTCGCCCCGTGTCTCCGGCGCGGACTGTTGCCGCGGCTGTTCGCCACCGGACTCGGGTGCGGACTCTCGCCGAGCCTCGGGCTGGTCGCTTCGCGTCTCCGGCGCCGACTCCGGCCGAGGTTGTTCGCCGCGAGGCTCAGGCGCAGATTCCTGCCGAGGTTGTTCGGCCCGCGATTCGGGCGCAGATTCCTGCCGCGCCTGTTCGCCGCGCGTCTCTGGCGCGGACTCCTGCCGAGGTTGTTCGCCACCCGACTCGTGCCGCGACTGTTCATCCCGAGACTCGGGCGCAGATTCCTGCTGAGGCCGTTCACCCCGCGACTCAGGCGCGGACTCCCCCCGCGCCTGTTCGCCACCCGACTCAGGCGCCGACTCGGACCGACCCGCCGACTCGGACCGCCCCTCGGGCGCGGACTCCCGCCCCTCCGACTCCCCACGCGAGCCCGACCCAGAATCAGACCCCGAATCAGGCTCCGCCCGCGGAATGTTCGCCTCGTGAACCGAGTGCAGCTGCTCCTTCGCCCCGCCAACCGCACCCCCGACCGCCCCGCTCGAAGCGCCCATCAGCAGCTGCTCCGGCGTCAACGACCCGAGATCCCCGGTAACCGCCGCCTGCCCGACCGTCTGCGCGACGCCCTCGACCGCGCCCCGCGCCCCCGCCCGCATGGCAGCGTCCGCGACCTGTCCACCGGCACTGTGCGACAACCCCTCGGTCGCCCCGCGCCCGATGGACCCCGAAGCCGCCCCGACGACGCCGCCGACCGCGCCCGAGATCGCCGCGTCCGAGGTCTTCGACCAGTCCCAGTCCTTGCGGTCGCCCTTCGCCATCTGCAGGCCTTGGATACCCGCGTCCATGCCGAGGTTGATGGCCTCGTTCTTGAGGACCTCCATGCCGATCTTCTTGAGGCCCTGCTTGAGCAGCTTCTCCAGCAGCTCCTTCGCGACCTGCTTGAACCCCTGCTGCGCCAGCTTCTCGAGCAGCTGCCGGAACAGCATCTGCACGGTCATCCGCGTCGCGATCTGGGCCGGCGCGATCCCCGCCGTCGAGCCGCCGAACGTGACCGCCGCCGCCGCGATCATCGCCGCGATCTGGGCGGCCAGCACGATCAGCGAGATGATGATCATGTACTTCGTGTACTCGACGTCCAACGCCGTCTGATCACACGAATCACCCAGCGCCCGAGCCGCGTCGGCCAGCTGCTTGAAGTACGCCTCGTCGCCCTCGACAAACTTCTTCCACTGCTCGGCGAACGCGTCCGCGCCGTCGCCGGTCCAGTTGTCGCGGATGCCGGACGCTGCCTGGTTGCCCGCCTCGGACGCCGGCGCGATCGCCGTCGACGCCGTGTGCCACGCGTCGCGCAGTGCGCGCAGCTTGGTCTCGTCGCCCTCGGGCCAGCTCTCCCCGACGACGATCGGCAGCAGCCACTTGACCGCGTCGGGCATCTCCATACCCACGCGTCAATGCCCCTTGCTCAGCTGGGACGTCACGTCTTCGTCGGCACCCGAGAGGGCCTTCATCGACTTGGCGACGTTCTGCTGCATCCCCCGCAGCCCCTGCACGAGGTTGGTGAACCCTTCGACGGCGCCCTGCGCGCCCGGCACGTAGTCCTTCGCGAACTCCTTGCCGGAGTCGTCGGTCCCCCAGCACTCACCCTGCGCGGCGAGCGCGCTCTGCAGCGCCTTGACCGCGTTGTCGAGTCCGTCCGCGGCCGTGACCAGGCCGTTCGACGCGCGCAGGACCGCGTCGGGTTCCGCGGTGAAGCCGGATCCCCCCTCCGGCATCAGTCACCCCTCGTCATCCAGGACGACGGCGGCTCTTCGTCGTCGTCCCGCGGCGGGCGGACGCGCTTGGGGGCCGGCTTCGGGGCCGGCATCGGGGGCGCTTGCTCGTTGCGCAGGATCGAACCGCCGTCTTCGAACGACTCCGGACGCGGCGCGGGCGCTTCTTCCTCGACGAACTCGGGGATCTGCGGTACCAGCCCGGCCAGCGACGGCGCGCCCTCGACCAGGTCGGCGAGGTCCGGCAGCCCTTCGGTGATCGGCGCCATCAGGTCCGCGATCTTCTGCTTGACCTGCAGCGACCCTTGCCGCACCAACGTCTGGACGGTGTTCGCGAGCTGTGCGGGAGTCGTGCGCTCGAAGGTGGTCGGCGCGAATTCGAGCTTCGCGAGGCTGCCACCGGCGTCGATCGTGGCGCGGACCAGGCCGTCGGGCGAACTCACCTGCGCGGTGGTCTCGGCGGCCGCGGCCTGGGCGTCGCGCAGCTGCGCGGTCTGCCGCTCGAAGTTCTCCAGGAGGGTGTCCATCTGGTCCTTCATCGCGGCATTGCGTGCTTCGAGCCGTGCACGGTCGTCGCCCGCGGTGGTCACAGGTGCCCCCGGTGTCCCTCGAACCTACTAATGATCGCTCGTCACCCTAATGCCAATGGAGCAGTCATCGTGACCGGTTCGGGTCTTTGCGTCAGCGAATCGCGCGCCGCCGGGCCAGCGCGTACCCGGCCCCGCCGACGAGGTAGCAGGCCGTCGCGGCGATGAGCAGGCCCGGCGCGCGGCCGTCGTCCGGCACGACGAGCGCGGCCAGTGACACCGCGGCGACCTGCGTGATGTTGAAGAGCGTGTCGTACAGCGCGAACACCCGGCCGCGTGCCTCGTCGGCGACGTCGAGCTGGATCGACGAGTCGACGCAGAGCTTGAGCACCTGCCCCGCCCCGGTGATCACGAACGACGCGAGCAGCGCCAGCGGCAGCACCATCGGCAGGCCCAGCGCGGACTGCGCGATCGCCGCCAGCAGCAGCGAGCCGAGCACCGCGCGCAGCCGGCCGAACCTGCGGATGAGCCGCGCGGTCAGCAGCCCGGCCAGCAGCAGGCCGGTGCCGGCGAGCGCGGCCATCTGCCCCAGCCCGGGCAGGCCGGCGCGGAAGAGCCCGTGGTCGGTGAAGTAGTTGCGCATCAGCAGCACGGTGACCAGCAGCGACACCCCGAACGACGCCCGGTGCGCGAACAGCGCCAGAAACCCGGCCGTGACGCTGGGCGCGCGCCAGGCGTGGCGGGCGCCGTCCGCCAGCCCGCGCGCGACGGCCAGCACCGGGTTCGTCGGCTCGTCGACCACGGACGGGCCGAGCACGCCCCTGGCGAACCCGCGCGCGATGAACGCCGAGACCAGCGTGCCGACGACGGCGAACGCGGTGGTCTCGGCCGATCCGACGTCGTCGCCGCCGAAGAGCGCGCGCAGGCCGATCGCGCACCCGCCGCCGATGACGGCGACCACGGACCCGAGCGTCGTCGCGAAGGCGTTCGCCGTCACGACGCTCTCGGCGCGCACGACGTGCGGCAGCGACGCCGAAAGCCCGGAGCCGATGAAGCGCGAGATGCCTTCCGCGGCCAGTGCCAGCGAAAACAGCCCGAGCCCGCCGAACCCGAGTCCGACAGCGGCGGACGCGGCGACGATCGCCAGCCCGCGGAGCAGGTTCGCGAAGATCAGGACGCGACGGCGGTCCCACCGGTCCAGCAACGCGCCCGCGAAGGGCCCGACCACGGAGTACGGAAGCAGCAACGCGGCGAACCCGCCGGCGATGGCCAGCGGGTTGGCGCCGCGCTCGGGGTTGAACAGCACGGCTCCGGCGAGCCCGGCGCGGAAGACGCCGTCGCCCCAGCTGGCGGCGAAGCGGGTGAAGAGCAGACGCCGGAAGTCCGGGTCCTTCAACAGCTCCCGGGGGCCCTGTCGGCTGGTCTCGGCACCGGCGCTGATCGTCACGGAGCCAGAGTAGTAGGTGGTCGACGCACTGAGGTCGCCTCTCGGCGGCTATGCGCAGTGTGGCTCCAGCCGGACGGTATTCCACAAAGGCGGTTCTTCAGTGAGCCCGGGGGACACGGAGTGCGCCGACCACTGTTTCAAACGAGGCTCTTGGGGCGATTGTTCCCGAGCCGAAGTAATTCGCCGGGCCGAAGGTGAGATCATGGGTCGCGTGCCAGCGGACGCCGAGGTTGAGCCGGGAACGCTCCTGGTCGCCGCCCCCACGATGGTCGACCCCAACTTCAAGCGGACCGTGGTGTTCGTCATCGATCACCGGGACGAAGGCACGCTCGGCGTGGTCCTGAACCGGCCGAGCGACGTCGCCGTGCACGACGTGCTGCCCAACTGGGGCGGGCACGTCGCCGAGCCGCAGGCGGTGTTCGTCGGCGGTCCGGTCGAGAAGAAGACGGCGCTGTGCCTGGCCGCGCTGCGCACCGGCGAGACGGCGGCGAGCGTGCCGGGCGTGATCGCGGTCCGCGGGCCGGTCGCGCTGGTCGACCTGGACACCGACCCCGAGGCGCTGGTCCCGAAGGTCCGCGGCGTGCGCGTCTTCGCCGGCTACGCGGGCTGGGACTCGGGGCAGCTGGCGGGCGAGATCGAGCGCGAGGACTGGGTCATCGTGCCCGCGCTGCCGAGCGACATCCTGGCCTCGCCCCACGGCGACCTGTGGAGCCAGGTGCTGCGCCGCCAGGGCATCCCGCTCGCGCTGCTGGCCACCCACCCGGGCGACCTCCAGCGGAACTGAGACATTCGAAAACTAGGCGTCTTCCTTCTTGAAGACACCGCAGCCACCGGCGCCGCACGCGCAGCCGCTGCAGCCGGCGGGCGCCGCCGGAGCCGACGCGGGCACGGTCAGCGCGGCCCGGTTGCCGAGCACGCCACCGCCCATGACCAGCAGCACCATGGCGAGGATGCCCGCGAGCGCGGCGGAGATCAGGCCGCCGGTCGTCGGCATGGCCAGCCCGGCCAGCCCGGAGAGCACGGCGATCGCGCCCCCGGCCATGGTCGGCAGGCCCGCGACGCGGTTGGCCAGCTTGAAGGCTTCTTCGCTGCGCAACGCCGCTTCCGTGCGCACTCCGGTGCCGCCCTCGCGCGTCAAGCGCTCGCGGAACCCGAGGAACCCACCAAAACCGACGAGCAGACCCAGCACGACCGGAACCAGCGCGATAGCGAACACCGGTCAAGGATAAGCGTGACGTCCCGGCAACCTGCCGGATACCCTGATCGACTGTGCTACAGGCCATGTCACCGCGTGTACTGCCCACCGTCCTGACCGCTGCCCTGATCGGGGGAATCCTCGCCGCGGCGCCGGCGAGTGCCACCGAGAGTCACCAGCGGCCCGTCCGGCTGCTCGGCGAAACGATCGTCCCGAACGCCCTGCAGTTCCAGGGCACGACGGTCGGCGGCCTGTCCAGCATCGACTACGACCCCCGGACCGGCGGCTACGCGCTGATCTGCGACGACCGGTCGGCGATCAACCCGGCCCGCTTCTACACCGCGACCTTCCCGGTGTCCGCGGACG
This sequence comes from Amycolatopsis eburnea, assembly GCF_003937945.1. Classification (GTDB taxonomy): domain Bacteria; phylum Actinomycetota; class Actinomycetes; order Mycobacteriales; family Pseudonocardiaceae; genus Amycolatopsis; species Amycolatopsis eburnea. The sequence goes on along the minus strand of NZ_RSEC01000036.1, from coordinate 1,063,256 downwards.
GCGTCGGCCCGGTCACCCTCACGGGGACGAAGCCGCTCCTGCGCCCCGACGGCACGCCGTACCCGCCGCTCACGCAGAACGACCCCTCGAAGCCGCAGAACGAGCAGACGATCGACCCGGAAGAGCTGCGCGTCGACCCGTGGAGCGGCGGCTACTACTGGTCGCAGGAGGGCGAGCGCACCGCGACGACGTTGATCGACCCGTCGATCCGCGAGGCGCGCCGCGACGGGAAATACGTCCGCGACCTGCCGATCCCCGCGAACGAGAAGATGACGCCGACGGCCGGGCCGCGGCAGAACCTGGTCCTCGAGGGCCTCACGTTCGCCGGGTTCGGTTCGCTGATCGCCAGTGAAGTCGAGGGCCCGCTGCTGCAGGACGGCCCGGAGGCGACCACGACGTCCGGCGCGCTCTCGAGGATCACCCTGCAGTCGCGCTTCGGGCCGGTCCTGGCCCAGTACGCCTACCCGCAGGAGCCGCTGTTCGCCGCGCCGGTGCCGCCGACGGCGTTCGCGACGACCGGCGTGTCCTCGATGCTGGCGGTCGACCAGGCCGACCCGACGAAGTTCCTGATGATGGAGCGCTCGTTCAGCACCGGCGTCGGCAACAAGGTGCGCGTCTACGAGATCGACACCAGCGGCGCCACGAACGTCCTGAACGTCAGGTCCCTGGCCGGCGCCAAGCACGTCAAGCCGGTGAAGAAGCGGTTCCTCTTCGACGCGGCCGACCTCGGGTTGTCCACTGTAGACAACCTCGAGGGCATGACCTGGGGTCCGAAGCTGCCGAACGGCGAGCGCAGTTTGATCTTGGTCAGCGACAACAACTTCTCCGCGACGCAGGTCACCCAGTTCGTCGCACTGGCGGTCCCCTCCGAACGGCTTTGACCAGCAAGTTACGATGTGCACATGAACACGGCTCGGCTGCTCCTTAGCCTGCCGCGCTGACCGGGCCCGGCCCGGCCGGCGCGGCGACCCCTCATGCCCTGGTGGCTGAGGGGTCGAGTTGTTTCTGGAGTGGCTCCGACGGAGGAAGACGTCATGACTGAGGCGACAGGGACCGACGTCCCGGCGCACCGCTACACGGCCGCGCTGGCGGGTCAGATCGAGCAGCGCTGGCAGGACCACTGGGCCGACCAGGGCACCTTCCACGCGCCCAACCCCGTCGGGCCGCTCGCCGTCGAGGGGCAGCAGGTGCCCAGCGACAAGCTGTTCGTCCAGGACATGTTCCCGTACCCGTCGGGCTCCGGCCTGCACGTCGGGCACCCGCTGGGCTTCATCAGCACCGACGTCTTCGCCCGCTACCACCGGATGATCGGGCGCAACGTGCTGCACACGATGGGCTTCGACGCGTTCGGCCTGCCGGCCGAGCAGTACGCGGTCCAGACCGGGCAGCACCCGCGCAAGACGACCGAGGAGAACATCCGGACCTACCTGCGCCAGATCCGGCGCCTGGGCCTGGGCCACGACGAACGCCGTCGCATCTCCACGATCGACCCCGAGTACTACCGCTGGACGCAGTGGATCTTCCTGCGGATCTTCAACAGCTGGTACGACACGGAGGCGGGCAAAGCGCGGCCGATCGCCGAGCTGGAAGCCGCGTTCGCGGACGGCTCGCGGCCGACGCCGGACGGCCGTGACTGGGCGGCGCTGAGCGCGTCCGAGCGGAAGAAGGTGATCGACGACCACCGGCTGGTGTACATCTCCGAAGCGCCGGTCAACTGGTGCCCGGGCCTGGGCACGGTGCTGTCGAACGAAGAGGTCACCGCCGAGGGCCGCAGCGAGCGCGGCAACTTCCCGGTCTTCCGCCGCAACCTGCGGCAGTGGATGATGCGGATCACCGCGTACGCCGATCGCCTGGTCGACGACCTGGACCTGCTGGACTGGCCGGAGAAGGTCAAGTCCATGCAGCGGAACTGGATCGGCCGCTCGCACGGCGCCCGCGTCACGTTCAAGTCCGGCGAGGACGCGATCGAGGTCTTCACGACCCGCCCGGACACGCTGTTCGGCGCCACCTACATGGTGCTGGCGCCGGAACACCCGCTGGTCGACAAGCTGACCGCGGCGTCGTGGCCCGAGGACGTCGACTCCCGGTGGACCGGCGGTGCCGCGACGCCCGCCGACGCCATCAAGGAGTACCGCGTCGCCGCGTCGCGCAAGTCCGAGCTGGACCGGCAGGAGAACAAGGAGAAGACCGGCGTCTTCACCGGCGCGTACGCGACGAACCCGGTCAACGACAAGCAGATCCCGATCTTCGTCGCCGACTACGTGCTGATGGGCTACGGCACCGGCGCGATCATGGCCGTGCCCGGCCAGGACGTCCGCGACTGGGAGTTCGCCGAGAAGTTCGGCCTGGAGATCATCCGGACCGTGCAGCCGTCGGAAGGCTTCGACGGCAAGGCGTTCACCGGTGACGGCCCGGCGATCAACTCCGGCTTCCTGGACGGCATGGACGTCGCCGAGGCCAAGAAGACGATCATCGACTGGCTGGCCGAGAAGGGCGCCGGCACCGGGACCGTCCAGTACAAGCTGCGCGACTGGCTGTTCTCGCGCCAGCGCTACTGGGGCGAGCCGTTCCCGGTGGTCTACGACGAAAACGGCGAGGTGCACGCCGTTCCGGAGTCGATGCTGCCGATCGAGCTGCCGGAGGTCGCCGACTACTCGCCGGTGACGTTCGACCCGGAGGACCGCGACTCGACGCCGTCGTCGCCGCTGGCACGCGCGACGGACTGGGTCGAGGTCGAGCTGGACCTGGGCGACGGCGTCAAGAAGTACCGCCGCGACATCAACACGATGCCGAACTGGGCGGGTTCCTGCTGGTACCAGCTGCGTTACCTGGACCCGACCAACGCCGAGACGTTCTGCGCGCCGGAGAACGAGCAGTACTGGATGGGCCCGCGGCCCGGCGAGTACGGCGCGGACGACACCGGCGGCGTCGACCTGTACGTCGGTGGTGTCGAGCACGCGGTGCTGCACCTGCTGTACTCGCGGTTCTGGCACAAGGTGCTGTTCGACCTGGGGCACGTGACGTCCAAGGAGCCGTACCGGAAGCTGTTCAACCAGGGCTACATCGAGGCGTACGCGTACACCGACTCGCGCGGTGTCTACGTCCCGGCCGAGCAGGTCGAGGAGCGCGACGGCAAGTACTTCTACAACGGTGAGGAAGTCACCCAGGAGTACGGCAAGATGGGCAAGAGCCTGAAGAACGTCGTCACGCCGGACGAGATGGCCGAGAACTACGGCGCCGACACGTTCCGGTTCTACGAGATGGCGATGGGCCCGCTGGCCATGTCGCGCCCGTGGGCGACCAAGGACGTCGTCGGCGCGCACCGGTTCCTGCAGCGGCTGTGGCGCCTGGTCGTCGACGAGACGACCGGCGAGCTGCGAGTGTCCAATGAGGACGCTTCGGAGGCGGACCGCAAGGCACTGCACCGCACTATTGCGGGTGTCCGCGAGGACTACGCGGAGATGCGGTTCAACACGGCCGGCGCGAAGCTGATCGAGCTGAACAACCACGTCACCAAGGTGTACGGCGCGGCCGCGTCGACGCCGCGTGAGCTGGCCGAGCCGCTGGTGCTGATGCTGGCGCCGCTGGCCCCGCACCTGGCGGAGGAGCTGTGGCACCGGCTGGGCCACGCGGACTCGCTGGTGCAGGGGCCGTTCCCGGTGGTGGACGAGAAGTACCTGGTCGAGGACTCCGTCGAGTACCCGATCCAGGTCAACGGCAAGGTTCGCTCCCGCGTGACGGTCGCGGCTTCGGCGTCTTCCGACGACGTCCAGGCGGCGGCGCTGGCGGACGAGAAGGTCGCGGCGATGGTCGGCGACGGCTCGCCGCGCAAGGTGATCGTGGTGCCGGGGCGGCTGGTCAACATCGTCCTCTAGCGCGCTGTCGGAAAGCCGCCGGTAGTTCTTCGGCGTTCCCGATTTGATTGAGCTGTCAACGAAAACGGCTCGATCGAAGGAGAACCGGGAATGACCCTCGACGGCAAGGTGGCACTGGTGACGGGCGGCAGCCGCGGCATCGGGGCGGCTACGGCCCTGCGGCTCGCCGAGGACGGCGCGGACGTCGCGCTGACGTACCAGCACAACGGCACGCTGGCGGCCGAGGTGGTCGACAAGATCAAGAGCCTCGGCCGCCGCGCGCTGGCGATCCAGGCGGATTCGGCGGACGCCGCGGCGCTTTCGGCCGCCGTTTCGGCCGTGGTGGCGGAGTTCGGCCGGCTGGACGTGCTGGTCAACAACGCGGGCGTCGGCTTCGTGGGCGCGTTCGCCGAGACGTCGCTGGAGGATGTCGACCGCGTGCTGGCGGTGAACGTCCGCGGCGTGTTCGCGGCAACCCAGGCGGCGGCCGACGTGCTGAGCGACGGCGGCCGCGTGATCACGATCGGCAGCTGCGTCACGGACCGCGTACCCGGCCCGGGCATGGCGCTGTACGCGACGAGCAAGGCGGCGATGGTCGGCCTGACCAAGGCGCTGGCGCGCGAACTGGGGCCGCGCGGCATCACGGTCAACCTGGTCCACCCGGGCCCGACGGACACGGACATGAACCCGGCCGACGGCCCCTATGCGGCGGACCAAGCGGCGATGACGGCGTTCGACCGCTACGGCTCGCCGTCCGAAGTGGCGGCGGCGGTCGCTTACCTGGCCTCACCCGGCGCCGAGTACGTGACGGCGGCGGTGCTGTCGGTGGACGGCGGCCACGCGGCCTAACCGGAGTAGAGCCCGATCTCCCGGGCGAGGTCCGCGAGCATCGCCTCGAACAGGACGTCCGGCTTGGACATCGGGATCGGGTAGTTGCCGAAGACCTCGAGCGTGACGTGCCCGTAGAGCCGGGCCCAGAACTGGATCATCAGGTACGTCACGCCGAGGTCGATCTTCTCCACCGGCACGCCCTGGTCGGACTCGACGAGCACGGTGACCAGCGATTCCTGGAACGTCTTGAGGTCGTCCCGCAGCTCGTCGGGCACCCCGCTGGCCGAAGGGAGGACGATGTCGTGCCGCGCGAGCACCCGCCCCGCGGCAGCCAGGAAGATCCGCCCGAACGGCTCGTCGACCCGGCTCAGCGCACTCCCGGCGGTCGAGCCCACGCCCCCGGTCGGCGAGGCGAAGACGAGGGTGAATTCCTTCGTGTGGGTGAGCGCCCACCGCCGGAACCCCTTGCAGATGGCGAACAGCTGCAGCATCCCGTCATCCGGCAGCTCGGCGATCTCCTCGGCGAGGTCGTCCGCCAGATCTGCGCAGACGTCCAGCCGCAGGTTCTCGACGAGGTCATCCCGCGACTCGTAGTACCGGTAGAGCGCGGGCGCGGTGATCCCCAGCTCCCGCGCGATGGCGCGCAGCGTAACCGCCTCCGGCCCCTGCTCGACGAGCAGCTTCCGGGCGGTCCGCCGGATGTCCTGTTCGGTAGCCGCACGCGCGCGACCCCTCCGCGTGGGGTGGCTCATCCGAACAGTCTAGGTGCTTACTACGACAAGTCTTGCATTAACGCGATCTCCGTCGTAACGAAAAGATGCAGCTCAGGCCCGCGCCTTGAGGTTGGTGAGCACGGTGTCGGCCACACCGCGCCCGAGCTGGCAGGCGTCCTTGCCGGCTTGGACGGCCGAGTCGCCGATGCTCAACGAGACGGAGTAGGCGAGGTCGTCCGCGACACCGACGACAACCACGCACGTCCGGTTGTCGGTGGTCCCGACACCGACGTAGCCCACGGTCGGGTAGCCCTGCACCGGATCCAGGTTGTCGACCCACCGCCTTGCCTTCGGCTTCACGTTCTTGTAGGTGAGACTGATTCCCTGGCCGGTTTTCGTCTCGTAGCCGACGAGGATGCCGGCGGCACTTCCCGAACTGCTGCTCCAGTCGCACGAAGGACCCAGCTCCGTGTCCTTCGCATCGGCTGGGTCCGTCTCCCCGAGGTAACCCTTCACCTGATCCGCGGTCAGTGCGGAATCGCAAGGACTGCCGTCCAGCACCTTGGCCGGCAACGGGTTGTCGACCTTCGGAGCTCCGCCGTTCGGCAGCTCCGGAGTGCTTGCAGGCGCGGGCGTCGGCGTGCCGGACAAGGCTTCCTTACCGGTACAAGAGGTAAGTAGCGTCGCTCCGGCGGCGACGACGGCCGCGAACACGAGAATTCGATGCCTCATTCGAGCGACCCCTTGATCGTCTTGGTCGAATCCGCTGCTTGCTGATCCGCGGCTTCGGTGATGCCAAGTGCCTGTCGCAACCGCCGGATCAGTTCGGAGTAGTAGTTGAACTGGTACTGCAGGTGTCCGTGGTAGTACTCGCCGGCCTCGTTCACCCCGTTCGGCCCGTTCACGGCTGCCTGGCTGACCGGCTCCTCGGCTGGAGGCACTGCCTTGAACGTGAATTCGGCGGCCCGCATCTGCTGTCCGAGGGCAGTGCGCTGGTCTTCGGCCTTCTTGAGCATGGCCCGCATCTCGTCCGAGCTCATCGCGAACCCCTGCCCACCGGCAGGCGCCGCCCCCGCGCTCGGCAGGTCCGTCGCCCAGAAACCGATCCCGCTGAAAAACGAGCCCGTCATCGTCCTCCCCCCAACCCGTTCAGGGTCGCGTACAGCACCTCGGTCAGCGCACCCCGGGTCCCCGGCTGGAAGCTGACCATCCGCTCCCGCCCCGGATACACGTAAGTCAGCACCCGCCCGGTCCCAGCGACATCCACCGCCGTGATCGGCGCACTCCGAGAACCCCGGTTCACGGCGTAGCACTGGTGCAACCCCGTCCGCCGCGCCGCCATCAGCCGGCGCGCCCACGGCAACGGGTCGCCGCCGTGATCCGAGGTCGGGTCGTCGAGGTCGTACGACTCCTCCACCGCCCGGCCCGAGAACCGCGCCTCCGGGATCGACACCGCCGAAATCCGCGCCGGCGGCACCGGCGGCAGCACGTCCACCAGCGACTCCGCCGGCCGCGACGGTTCCACGACGTCGATCCGGACGGTGTCGTCCTTCCGGATCAGCCGGAGCGCGTCCGGGCCGTCGACGGAGACGAGCACCGCGCCCGACTCGTCCGCTTCGATGTCGCCGAGCCACGCCGTGAACTGGTGCGCGCCCTTCGCCAACACGCGCAGGACGTCGCGGAACTCGCGCGTAAGCGTGCCGCCCGCCGCGAGGCGGAGCGAGGCCAGGACGTCGAGGACCTGCTCGTCGAGCCGCTTGCGGGTCTCGTCGCCGAGCCAGAGGTTGTCGGCGCCGAGGACCGCGGGCGGCGGGCCGTGCCGTTCCCACTCCCACGCGGTGAGCAGGGCGGCCTTGGGCAGGAAGATCACAGCCCGATCACCGGGGGCACCGTCCGCTCGTCAGAGCCGCCGAAGACGCTCTCCGGATCGGCCTCCACCAGGTAGGACGCGCGCTGGTGCTCCGCGTCCTCCTCCCCGTTGCCGCCCTTGGCGCCGTGGCCCATGCCGCCCATCCCCGGCGAGCCCGGCTTGCCCGCCGCGCCGCCGCGGACCCCGCCGGCCGCGCCGGGACGCCCTTCGCCCAGGGCACCGGCACCGGTCGCCGCTCCCGGGCCGCGGGCTCCGGTGCCGGCGCTCGAGCCGGACGACGAGCCGGACGACGAGCCCGGCCCGAAACCGCCGCCAACGGGGCCGAAGCCGGGACCGAACCCACCGCCAGGACCCGAACCGGGACCAAAGCCGGTGCTCGGTCCCGTACCTGGTGGCTGGTAGCCCGGCGGATATTGCGCCGACGGCGGCACGTAACCCTGCGCGCGAACGCTGTCGTCCACGCCCGGCGTGTGCGCTCCCGGTGGCGTGACCTGCCCGGGGGGCGTGACGTGTCCCGGAGGAGGCGGCGGCTGGACGACGGGCGGGTGCACCGCGGGCGGCGGCTGGACCTGCGCCCCGATCGTCCGGTCGTCGTCCCCACCGCCCGGCGTCCGCTTCTGGGGCGGCGGCTCGACGGGCTTCTTCGGGTCCTGCACCGTGAAGTCGCCGCCGGTGTACTCGCGGAGCTGGCCGTAGTCGATCGTCCGGGCCGCGGTGTTCGAGCTGGACTGCTGCGAGTACGCGTTGTACCGCTCGACGTTCTCCTGGGCCTTCTGGTTGTACTGGTTGATCTTGTCTTCGGTGTCGGTGTCCCACGGCGTCGCGACGTCCCAGGCACTGCGCGTCGGCGGCTGGTCGGTGACGTCCGGGTGCAGCGAGTTCTTCATCTGGTGGAACTGGTCGATCTGCGCCTGGGCCAGCGTCGAGTTGCGGTCCAGCGTCGTGGACGCCGAGGTCGCCGACGCCGTCAGCGGCTGGAGCCGTTCCCGTGCCGCGTCCGACGCGCCGCCCGTCCACGCGGATTCGAGGCCGGACGTCAGCTCGCGCGTGCCCTGCTCGAGCTGCCGCTGATAAGCCGACTGGTCGACGCCGGCCTGGTGCACCTTCTGCAGCGACTCGGTGCCGGGACCGTTCATCACGGCCTGGACCAGCTGCCCGGGTGACAGCCCCGAGGCCTGCGGGTTCGCCGCGCCGGTGCCGGTCTGCGAGCCGACGTACGCCCCCGCGATCGCGCCGGGCACACCGCCCGCGAGCAGGCCGACGCCCGCGCCGGTAAGGACGTTGCCGAGCCGCTCACCACCCGACTGGACCGCGTGCGCGATCTCCGACCCGACGTGCTTGGCAGCGTCGAGCATGTCGCCGAACAACCCCACCGAACCGCGCTCCCCTCGCGTTCGATCTCCCCTCTTGCGTCACGGACAATACCGCACCCGTTACCGGCTGTGCGGCGAATCGACCAGGTCAGGCGTCCGCACCTGCCACCGGGTCAGCGGCCGCAGCAGCCACATGCACACGACGGCCATGCCCTGCGCGCAGAAGAAGTGCACGACCCACGCCCCGAGCAGCGACGGTCCACCCCACGACCCGGCGGCCCCGGCCTCGGTCCAGAAGAACCCGAAGGTCGCGATCCGCCCGACGAGGTACCAGACCAGCAAGCCGACCGGGAACGCCGCGACGGCGGCGCCGAAGCCACCCAGCCCGGGTTCGGCGCCGAGCCACCGCCGCGCGAGCCGCCCCCGCGCTTTCGGACCGGCCAGGTACGCGGGGAGCGCCAGGAGCGCGTAGATCGTTCGTTTCCAGTCGGAGATGGTCATGGCAGATCACGCTACGAGCCGCTGACCAGCGCGAACACCAGGGTGACCGTCCCGAGTGGGTGGGGAAAACCGGAAGTCCGCCGAATCTGTCGGACCCGTGTGCCACACTCGGTCGCCATACGGTTACCGACGTGAACGGGGAGGTTCGCGTGTCGAATCCTGAGCAACTGCTGGCGAGCTTCGACGCGAAGATCGCCGAGGCCAAGCAGCGGGGCGAGCGCATGCAGGCCGAGATGGCGGCGGTCTCCGTGGCCGAGCGCAGCCCGGACGGCCAGATCGCGGTCAAGGTCAACCACCTCGGCAACCTCGTCGGGCTGGAAATCGGGCACACCGTGCGGGAGAAGGCGAACCTCGCCGACGAGATCCTGCGGACCGTCCAGCGCGCGCAGAGCAGGCTGGCCGGTGCCGTGCAGGCCGGGATGCCGTCGATCGCGGGCACCGAGACCATGAACGAGCTGGTCGACCAGCTCCACCGGGAATTCCCGGAGCCGGAGCCACCGGGCTTCGTGGACGGTGGCCACCCGGCGCCCGCGAACGACGGGGCGCGCTTCATCGCCGAGGAAGAGCCACCGCCGGCACCGAAGCCGAAGCCGAAACCGGCGCCGCCGCGTCCCGCACCCGAGGCCGGCAGCGACGACGACTACTTCAGCGACGGCGACTACCTGCGCTGACCAGGGCATCAGGGGAGGGGAACATCGTGAACAACCCGCAGGCGGACATCCGGATCAAGCCGGAGCAGTTGCTGTCCCACGCGAAGAAGCTCGAACCGTTGGTCGACCGGTTCTCGAAGACGCTGGACGCCGCGGCCCAGGTCGTCGACCCGATGGCGTTCGGCCTCGTCGGACAGGCCTGCGGCCTCGGCGCGCTGTGCGCCGTCGCCCAGACCCTGGGGAGCGACTCCATCGGTCACGCGAAGAACGTGGCCCAGGAGCAGATCGACCGCGTCCGCACCTGGTCCCAGCACGTCGACTGGCGCGAGCAGGACGTCAAGGCGAGCCTGGAAGGCATTCACCTTGACTGAGAACGCATTGGTGACGGAAGCCAAGAAGAAGGTCGACGAGGGGTCTTCGGCCCTCGAAGGCGCCGGGATGGCGCAGGACTTCTGGGACGCGGCGACGAAGGCGGCCGACGGCGACTGGACCGAAGGCCTGCTCAACCTCGGCTTCGGCGCCATGGGCGTGATGGACTTCCTCCGCGACCCGATCGCCGGCCTGGCCAGCATGGGACTCGGCTGGCTGATCGAGCACGTCGAGTTCCTGCGCGCCCCGCTGGACTGGGTCACCGGGAACCAGGAGCAGCTCGACGTCATGCAGGAGACGTGGAGCGGCATCAGCGACGAGATCGACGCCATCGCCAAAGACCTCCTCGAAACGGTGAAGGCCGACAGCGCGGAGTGGCAAGGGGAAGGCGCGGACGCGTATCGCGCGTTCGTCGCCGAACTCGGCGACATGTACTCCGGGGTCGCGGGCGGTGCGAAGGCCGTCTCCGTGCTGATCGACGTCTGCAAGAGCATCCTGAACGTCGTGCGCAGCGTGCTGCGCGACCTGCTCACCGAGTGCATCGGCAAGCTGATCAGCATCCTCATGCGGTACCCGGGGCCTGCCGCACCGGCGGGCCTGGCCGGTGAAGGCACGGCCGAGATCGTCAGCTGCGGCACGCGGATGTCGGAGTGGCTGCAGAAGCTCATGCGGGCCTTCCAGAAGGGCATCAGCCAGTTCAACCACCTCAGCGGGCTTTTCCGGACAGTCGGTCAGAAGCTGCTCGCCGCCCTGCGGGACGCGGCACACGCGGCGCCGGGCGTCTTCAAGGACGGCCTCAAGGAACTGCCCAAGGCGCTCGGTGAAGAGGCAGGCAAGGAAGGCGGCAAGAAGCTCGCGGGCGCCTACGACGAGGCCGACAAGAACTACCGCGAGAACCACTACAACGAGAAGAAGCCGGCCGCCGAACCCGTCTTCCAGCAGCAGGGTGGCCAGCGCATCTCCGGGTCCATCTAGCCGCGGTGGTGTCGACGACTCCCGGCGAGCCGGAAACCGACGCGGTGCAGGTCCGGCTGCCGATCCACAACCCGCCGTCCGAACTGAGGACGGCCGTCGGGTGCATGGCGTTCTTCGGCGTCGTGCTGGCTGCCGCCGCCTGCGCCCTGGCATGGGTGCGCAGCGGGGACCCGGTCATGTACCTGGTCTCGCCCGTTCTCGGTGCGTTGGCGGTCCTGTGCTTCTGCGCCAAGCCGATCTTGGGGCGGTACCTCCGCCGCAACGGCGCGCTGGTGACGGCGAGGGTCGAATTCGGCCCGGACGGGTTCCGGCAGCCGCTCGAGGACAAGACGACGCTCGTCCTGCCCTGGGACGACGTCCGCCGGTTCGACTTCCGCCGAGGGCAGCCGAACGGCCGCGTCGCGCTCGCCGTTTCGCTGGTGGACGACGAAGCGATCCGGAACCTGAACCCCGACTGCCGGCACAAGTCCGAAGACGGCTTCATCCTGTCGTCGGCGATGGCCCTGGAAGAGGCGGAAAAGGCGTCGGCGGCGATCAAGCTGTACCGCCCCGGCCTCGTGCGGTGGACGTCGAAGGACGTCCGGCGCGGTGGTTTCGGCATCCCGAACCCGGTGAAGCGGCTGGTCAAACGCTGGAGCGCGGACTCGGCGCGCACGCTCGTCCGCGCCGATCGGGCCTCCGCCGGCCGGCTGTTCGTCCTGTGGGTGGCCTGGCTGGCCGTCATCGCCGACTTCGTGGCGCCGGCCTTCTACGACATCCCGCCGGGCATCCCGCTGCCGGTCGCCCTGGTGATCTGGGTGCTGCTCTACCTGACTCGCTTCCGCGGTGACGCCGGCGAGTTCGCCCTCACCGCCGACACGATCACGTGGCGGCCCGAGGAAGGCGATCCGGTCCGGGTGCGGCGCGCCGACCTCGCCCGGCTGACCGTCGAACTCTCGACGAAGAAAGCCACGCGCCGCTACGTCTCGGTCCACGCGATCCTCCGTCGCGGGGAGGATCGCCTGCTGGCCGCGAAAGTTTCCCCGGGGGCGGCCAAGAACGTGCTTCGGCTGGTCAACCCGTGAACGAAAGCGTCGTCGTCTCGCGGACGGAGGGGCGCCACTGGATCTTGGCCGGGGTGCTGCTCCTCGTCGCCGGCGGGTTCGTTTGGCTGGCGCTGGCTTCGACGCAGCGAAGTCCAGGCGTCGCGGGCTGGGTTTTCGGCGGAGCCTTCGGGCTGCTCGGGCTGAACCTGGTCCGGCGGTCGGTGCGCCAGCCGGCCCGCAACGAGCTGATCATCGACGCGGCCGGCGTCTCCCGGGTGATCGGCGGCGTCGTCTGGGCTCTGCGGTGGGACGAACTCGCCGCCGCGTCGGTCGTCGGCAACGGACGGAAGCACGAGCGCCATCAAGTCGTGCTCAGCCCGGCTCGGGACGATTTCGCAAGCCCCCACCACAGCCTGGTCCGCATCGGAGGCGGTGACTTCCAGGTGGCCGGGATCGGGTTGTCCGAGCGAGAAGTTCCGCGAGTGCGCGAGGCACTGGCGAAGCACGTCGGCGTCCAGGCCGAACGCGTTGCCGGCGCGCGGGTTCCCGCGCCACCACCGGTCGCGGCCGCGGCGCCCGAGTGGATGCCGCCGCTGCAACCGTCCGGTTCCGTCAAGATCCACGTGAACGGCTGGGACCGCGCGGCCCATTGGTGGCTCCGGTTCTTCGCGCTCGCGATCGAGCTGGGACTCGGCGTCGCGATCGAGTTCGGGCCGCGCAACGGGCTCCGCACGGCCGGTGTCGTCGTGTTCATCGCGGTTTTCGTCGGCATGACCTGGCGGGAGATCGGTTGGCAGCAGAGCCGTTCCCGGCGGTTCCGAATCACGCTGGAGCTGTCTGCCGCCGGCCTCCACTGGAAGACCTACTACCGCCAGATCGTGGTCTCCTGGCCGGAAATCGCCGAGCTGCGGACACCGACGCGGCTCCTCGAGTTCCGGCCGGCCGGCGACGACTTCCCGCTCCGCCGCCCGGAGCTGGACGAACTCCGGCAGACCGACGGCTGGTACCGGCTACCGGCCAGGCTGAGCGCGACGGCGGCGAAAGAACTCGACACGCGCATCCGCGAGGTGTTGCCGCATCGCATGGGCGGGCTGAGTTCACCGCCGAACTCGACGAGGTGACGGTGACCGTCGGGCGGGGCGCCGCCGACGCCGATCACTCGGGGGGCTACGTGATCGGCGCCGGCGACCCGATGCCCTGCCCGGCTCGCGCCGGTTGGGGCAACGTCACCACCACGTCGAGCGTGATGACGCACCAGGAGAGCGGGACCGGTCCGCGAAGTGACGGCCGGGGGACGGACATCCCCCGATCGAGTGACGGGTATCCGCTGCTCGCATGATTGTCGCACTCAGCCCCGGATAAGTTACAAAAACCTTCACTTTCCCCTTCCTCGCCGGTCCTGACCTGGCCCGGACCGGTTTCGTGGCACAGTGCGGGGATGAACTCCGACGTGCTCGTTGTGGGATCCGCCAATGCCGACCTCGTCGTCGCGGTGGATCGGCGGCCGGGTGGTGGGGAGACCGTGCTGGGCGGGGACACCGTGCTCTCGCCGGGCGGCAAGGGCGCCAACACCGCGGTCGCGGCCGGCCGGCTCGGCGCGGACGTCGCGTTGCTCGGTGCCGTCGGCGACGACCCCTACGGTCGGTTGCTGCTCGACTCCCTCCGCGCCGCCGGCGTCGACACCGGGCTCGTGCGCACCAGCGACCGGCCGACCGGGATCGCCTACATCACCGTCACCCCGGACGGCGAGAACTCGATCCTCGTCTCCCCCGGCGCCAATTCGAGCCTGGAACCCGGCGACGTCGACGCCGTTTTCGACGGCGTGGAAATCGTCGTCCTTTCGCTCGAGGTGCCGTTGCCGACCGTCGAGCACGCCGTCGCCCGCGCTGCCGAACACGGCGTCAAGGTGCTGCTGAACCTGTCGCCCGCGGCGAAGCTCTCGCCCGCGACGCTGGCCAAGCTCGACGTCCTGCTGGTCAACGAGCACGAAGCCGCGTGGCTGACCGGGCCCGGCGGCGACTTCGGGAAGCTGCTCGGCCTCGGGCCGCGGGCCGCCGTCGTCACGCTCGGAGCGGCCGGAGCCGTCGTCGTCGAAGCCGGCGGGGTCACCGAGGTCGCGTCACCGAAAGTCGAGGCCGTCGACACCACCGGCGCCGGGGACGCCTTCGCGGGTGCGCTTGCCGCGTCCCTCGCCGACGGCGCGGGCCTGGTCGCGGCGGCCGAGCGCGCGGTGCGGGTCGCCGCGTTCAGCGTGACGCGGCGCGGTGCACAGCCGTCCTACCCGACCGCCGCCGATCTGGCGGAATGATCGCGCCGTCGCGCGTGTTGCCCGTCACATGGGCGATTCGTTCGGTTCGGCCTGGTGGCGCGGCTACGCCGCCCAGTTGAGGGCGATCGCCGAGGCGAGGCGGCCGGACCACCTCGCGATCATGCCGCTCGCGGAAACCCTCGAGGCGCTCGGCAAGCAGACCGAACTGGACGAAGGTGTCTACGACGTGCCGCTGGAGGGCGTTGTCGGCACGGTCGCCCGCGCCGGGGACTTCGACCGCGAGTTCCGGCCACGCAACCGGGCGCTGCGTGACCGATGGGAGCACCTGACGCGGACGTCGGCCGACTTGCCACCGGTGCGGCTCGTGCGGCTCTCCGACATGTTCTTCGTCGAGGACGGTCACCACCGCGTCGCCATCGCGCGCGCCCGCGGCGCCCGGGTCATCCGCGCGCGGGTCCGCTGGATCAGCACGGTCGCGTGCGCGCTGCGCTGCCTGACGCTCGCCGACCTGCCGTCGAAGACCGCCGAGCGGATGTTCCTCGAGCGCGTTCCCCTCCCCGACGACGTCCGCCTCGGGCTGTGGCTCGACGACCCCGCCGACTGGTTCCGGCTCGCCGACTCGGCCGAGGCCTGGGGATTCCGCCGTATGCTGGCCGGACGGCCGGTCCGCAGCCGCGGCGAACTGGCCGAAGCGTGGTGGCGCGAGGAGGTCGGGCCGGTGCTCGAACAGGTCAAGCAGCGCGGTTTGTGCCCGCCACCACGAGATATCCAGACGTATCTGAGCTATGGTCTAGACCATGTCTGACTCTCTGCCCGGGGTCGCCGTCAGCCCCGGCCGTGCCAGTGGTCCCGTCGTCCGCGTCGCGGAGCCGCTCGGCGAGCCCGCCGCCACCCCGGCCCCGGCCGATCCGGCCGCCGAGGCCGCCCGGATCGCCCCCGCCGCCGCGATCGTCGCCGGCCGCCTGGAGAAACAGGCCGAGACCGCGACCGGCGAAGCGGCGACGATCCTGATCACGACCGCCGCGATGGCCGCCGACCCGGCGCTCGCCGCGCAGGCGGAACAGCTGGTCAAGACGCAGAACCTGCCCGCCGCACGCGCCGTCCACCAGGCCGCCGAGGGCTTCGCCGAAGCGCTGGCCGCGGCTGGCGGGTACATGGCGGAACGCGTCCGCGACGTCCGCGACGTGCGCGACCGCCTGATCGCCGAGCTGCTCGGCATCGCGCCCCCGGGCGTGCCCGAACTGACGTCGCCGGCCGTGCTGGTCGCCCGCGACCTCGCCCCGGCCGACACCGCGGGCCTCGACCCGGCGAAGGTCCTCGCCCTGGTCACCGAGGAAGGTGGCCCGACCAGCCACACCGCGATCCTGGCGCGTGCACTCGGCATCCCGGCCGTCGTCGCGGTGCGCGGGCTCCTCGCCCTGGACGCGCAAGCGCTTGCGGTCGACGGCGACACGGGCGTGGTCGAGGTCGTGGACCCGTCGGCACCGGTGGTCACGGCGACGGTCGCCCAGCTCGCCGAGTGGAACGGCACGGGCGCGACGGCCGACGGCCACCGCGTGAAGGTCTACGGCAACGTCGGCTCCCCGGCCGACGCGCAGGCCGCGGCGGACGCGGGCGCCGAGGGCGTCGGCCTGTTCCGCACCGAGTTCTGCTACCTGGACGCCTCGGACGAGCCGTCGGTCGCCGACCAGCGCGCCGCGTACACCGCGGTGCTCGCCCCGTTCCGCGGCAAGCCGGTGATCGTCCGCACCCTGGACGCGGGCGCCGACAAGCCACTGGCCTTCCTCTCCCCGGAAGCCGAACCCAACCCGGCGCTCGGCGTCCGCGGGCTCCGCGTGGCGTTCGACCGCCCCGAGGTCCTCGACCGCCAGCTCGAGGCGATCGCCGGCGCGGCGGAGGACTCGGGTGCCGAGGTCTCGGTGATGGCCCCGATGGTCGCGACGGTCGAGGAAGCCGCCTGGTTCGCCGACCGCGTCCGCGCGGCGGGCATCCCCCGGGCGGGCGTGATGATCGAGATCCCGGCGGCGGCACTGAGCGCCCGCGAGATCCTCGAGGCGGTCGACTTCGTCTCGGTCGGCACGAATGACCTGGCCCAGTACACCTTCGCGGCGGACCGCCAGCTCGGCGCGGTCGCGAAGCTCAACGACCCCTGGCAGCCGGGTCTGCTGCGCCTGCTGAAGCTGATCGGCGACGCGGCCAAGGCCACGGGCAAGCCGGCGGGCGTCTGCGGCGAAGCGGCCGCGGACCCGCGCCTGGCCCTCGTCCTGGCCGGCTTGGGCCTGACGAGCCTGTCGATGAACGCCCCGGCGATCCGCACGGTCGGCGCCGGCCTGGCCGCGACGACGCTCGCCGAGTGCGAAGCGCTGGCGGAAGCCGCACTGGCCACCTCGGACCCCGCGGCAGCCCGCGCGGCGGCTCGCCCCTGACCGGGGACGGGCTCGGCGACGCCGACCGCAGCAGCGGCGCGGGGCTGTTCGGCAGGCCTGCCCCGGTTGCGGCCTGACTGGGGACGGGCTCGGCAACCGCGGCGCGGGTCGCGGAGCAGTCGGCCTCGGTAGCGGCTCGCCCCTGGCGGGCGAGCCGTGGGCGGCTCGGCGGGCGCAGGTGGACCCGCCCGCCGACGTCCGAACGCGCGTCGCTCGAGTAGGCAGGCCGAGGGGCGCCCCCCCACTTTCAGTCTATCGGTCATCACCGACCGTGGCGGGCTGTGCGAACCTGAAGCCCCGGGGTTGTCCACATTGTTCGAGGGGTGTGGACAACCCCGGTCTCACGCAAAAGAAACCCTCCCGGGGTTGTCGATCCCCGCTCCTCCCGCTCGACGAACAGGTGAAGAACCCCAGTCGAGCCGAGAGGACCGCACATGACCGCCACCATCGCCGCTCCGGTTGCCGGAGCCAGGGCCGGGCGTCGGGAGTGGGTGGGGCTGGCCGTGCTGGCCTTGCCGGCTCTGCTCGTCTCGCTCGACGTCTTCGTGCTCGTTCTCGCGCTGCCGAAGCTCGCCCTCAGCCTGCACGCCGATGGGACCGAACAGCTCTGGATCATGGACATCTACGGCTTCATGGTCGCCGGGTTCATGGTCACCATGGGGACGCTCGGGGACCGGATCGGGCGGCGGAAGCTGCTGCTGATCGGGGCCGCCGCCTTCGGGGTCGCCTCCGTCGTCGCCGCCTTCTCCACCAGTGCCGGGATGCTCATCGCCGCGCGGGCCGTGCTCGGGGTTGCCGGGGCGACGCTCGCTCCTTCCACGCTCTCGCTGATCGGGGCCATGTTCGCGAACCCGCGGCAGCGAGCCGAGGCGATCGGGATCTGGGCCGGGTGCTTCACCGTCGGGGCGATCGTCGGGCCGGTGGTCGGGGGCTTCATGCTCGAACACTTCCGGTGGGGCTCGGTCTTCCTGCTCGGCGTGCCCGCCATGGTCCTGCTGCTGCTCATCGGTCCGAAGCTGCTGCCCGAGTACCGCGACGAAACCGCCGGGCGGCTCGACCTGCCGAGCGTCGGGCTCTCGCTCGCCGCGATCCTGCCCGCCGTCTACGGCGTCAAGGAGCTCGCTCGCGACGGCGTCCACCTCACCGCCGTGGTCGCCCTGGTGATCGGCGGGATCGTCGGGTACGTCTTCGTCAAGCGGCAGCGGACGCTCGACGAGCCACTGGTCGACTTCAGCCTCTTCGCCGCGAAGGCGTTTCGGACCACGCTCGGCGGGATGCTGCTGTTCAGCGTGCTCGGCGGGACCACGATGCTGTTCGTCGCGCAGTTCTTCCAGGTCGCGCAGCAGCTCTCGCCGGTCGGGGCCGCGCTCGGGTTGCTGCCGGGGATGGCCGCCTCGACCGTCAGCTTCCTCGCCGCGCCCGTGCTCGCCCGGCGGGTGCCGCAGCGGGTGCTGATCGCCGGTGGGGTCGCGCTCGCCGCGGCCGGGATGGCGATCCTCGCCTTCGTCGAGCCGGCCGGCGGGCCCGCGTGGCCCGCGCTCGGGTTCGCCGTGACGTCGCTGGGGGTCGGGCCGATGGTCGCGCTGGGGACCGATCTCGTCGTCGGCTCGGTTCCCGTGCGCAAGGCCGGGGCCGCTTCCGCGCTCGCGCAGACCGTCAACGAGTTCGGCTACTCGCTCGGCCTGGCGACCGTCGGGACGCTGGGCAGCGCCGTCGCGCGGTCGTACGGGTTCGCCAGTGGCCTGCACGTCGTCGCCGGGCTCGCCGCCGTCGCGTTCGCCGTGCTCGTGGGGTTCGTCGCGAAGAACCTGCGGACCGCCTGAAAGCGAAGGCCTCCCCGCCCGATGCCTGGGCGGGGAGGCCTCCTTGACGCCGGGGGCAGAGGGACCCCGGCTAGCCGAAGAGCCCGCGCCGCGGGTGCCGGATGACCAGCGAGCCGCCGTGGACGCGGCCGCTCAGCACGTAGCGCGGGTTGCCCATGCGGCCGTTGCTGCGGGTCTTGTCCTCCATCGCGCCGAACTTGACGTCGCTGATCGCGTTGAGGTCCACCGCCGCGTGCTCGGGGATGATGATCTCGACCGAACCCCACTTGGCGTCCAGCTCGATGTGCACCACCGGCGACTGGACCTGGGCTTCGGTGAAGTCCAGCTTCGTCGACCCGTACTTGTTGCGGACGACCAGCTCGGACGGCACCACCCACGGGCCGCCGCGGTGCAGCGAGGAGTACTTCGCGTTGAGCTCGAACCGGCGGCCCGGCGCGTACCCCACCGGCGGCGGCGCGTACGCCGGCGCGGCGGCGACGGCCGCGCTCGGGTGGTAGAGGCCGGCGAGGTCGGCCAGCACCGCGTTCAGCTCGCCGCGCGTCCTCGACGCCAGCGCGCGGTCGGTCCGCTCGGTGAACTCGTCGAGGTCGATCATGCCGCGGCCGATCGCCTTCTGGAGCACGCCGACGACGTGTTCGCGCTCGTCGTCGGAGACCCGCAGATCGCGCTCGCTCAACGGCTTGGTTTCGGTGGCCCGCTCGGCCGCCGCGTTCTCTTCCTCGCCCATGGTCACGATGGTAGAACCGGATTTCACCTCGCAGATCGGGGGAAAACCCTGAACGGACCCGTATTCCGCGGTGCCGCCGCCTGCGCGGCGCTGGTTCTGCTGTCCGGGTGCACCGGCGAAGACACCCCTCCACCGCCTCCGCCGACGACTACCGCCGCGCCGCTGCCGCAAGGCCTCACCGGCATGCGCGCGACCGGCGGGATCGGGGTCACGGCGCTGCTCCCCACCGCCGGCCCCACCCTCTTCGACGCCGACCGCGGGGCCGCCGCCACCCCGCCCGGCTACCCCGGCGGTGACGCCGAGGCGACGGTGCTCCGGGTCGGGAAGACCGCCGTCCTCACCGTCACCCACGGCACCGAGCCGTCCGGAATCCTCGGCTACACCGGCCCGTCGACGCCACCGCGGGACCTCGGCCGCGCCTGGTCGGTCGCGCCGGACGCCGCCGGCGAAGGCGTGTGGCTGATCCGGCAGGACGCGCCGGACGACTGCCGGCTCCAGCACGTCCCGCTGGGCGACGGCGAGCCCGACCGGGGCCAGCCCGCCAGCTGCCGCACCCAGGTCCGCGCCGAGACCGCGCACGGCCTGCTGATCACCATCAACTCCGGCGCCGCCGAGTCGACCGACGCGCTGATCGACCCGGCGACCGGCCGCACGGTCGAACAGGCGCCGCGCATCCTCGCCGTCGCCGGCGACCGGATGCTGCTCGACGGCCTGACCGATCTCACCCTCGTCGACCTGCGCGACCACGGCCGCAAGCAGCTCAGCAGACCGGCGATCGGCGGCCGGCTGACCGTCGCCCCGTCGCGCGAAGGCAGCCTGATCGCGGCCGACTTCGCCAACGCGGCCTACCGCGGCACGAACACGCAGGTCCGGGACGTCTGGCTGCTCCGCACCGACGCGCTGACCTGGGAACACGCCCCGGGCATGCCGTACGTGACCGAGCACCTCAACCGCGGCGGCGGTCTCGACTGGACCGAGAACGGCGACCTCGTGCTCGCGGACGGCGTCATCGGGGCCTGGCACCCCGGCGAGCCGCGGTGGCGCCTCGGCGCGGCCGCGCTGCCGTCGAGCGACTGGTCGGGCCTCGCCGTCCTGCCGTGAGGGTCACTCCTCGTCGAGGCCGTGCTCGATCGCGTAGCGGGCCAGCTCGACGCGGTTGTGCAGCTGCAGCTTCCGCAGCGTCGACTGCACGTGGTTCTCCACCGTCCGGTGCGACAGCACCAGCCGCTCGGCGATCTGCCGGGCGGTCAGCCCCTTCGCGACCAGGCGCAGGACGTCGGTTTCGCGCTCGGTCAGCCGGGGCGGCTCGGCACCCGTGGTGTCGCCGGCGTCGGCCATCCGCCGGTACTCCCCGAGGACCAGCCCGGCCAGCCCGGCGGTGAACACCGGGTCGCCCGCCGCGGTCCGGTGCACGGCGTCCACCAGCTCCGCGGCGGACGCCGACTTGACCAGGTAGCCGGACGCGCCGGCCTTCACCGCCTCCAGGACGTCCTTGTGCTCCCCGCTCGCCGAGAGCACCAGCACCTTCGTCGACGGGAGCGCCGCGGTGATCTCGCGGGTGGCGTCCACGCCCGAGGTGGTGCCGAGGTTGAGGTCCATCAGCACGACGTCCGGCCGGACGGTCCGCGCGATGCGCAGCGCCGCGTCGGCGTCCGGCGCGGTCGCCTTGACGTCGAAGCCGTGCTCGGTCAGGTCGCGGGCCACCCCGTCGCGCCAGATCGGGTGGTCGTCGACCACCATGACCGAAATCCGCGGCTCGCTCATTTCGCACCCCTCGTGCTCGGCACCCTGACCTCCCACTCCGTGCCCTGGCCGGGCGCGGTGTCGAGGGTCGCGCTCCCCCCGAGATCGCGGACCCGCCCCCGGATGGATTCCACCACGCCGAGGTGCCCTTCCGCTGCCGCTCGCTCGAGAACGCCGTCCGGAATGCCCGGTCCGTCGTCGCGGATGCTCACCACGACTTCGCTGCCGAGGTCTTCCAGCAGCACCCACGCGTGCGCGCCGGGACCGGCGTGCTTCTCGACGTTCGCCAGCGCTTCGCGGGTGACCGCGACGAGCTCCTCGGTGACGCGCGCGGGCAGCTCGACGTCGTCCGCCGGCGTCGAGACCTGCACCGACGACGTCGCGAGCAGCTGCAGCGCCGCGCGCAGGCTCACCGTGCCGCCGTCGTTCGGCGTCAGCGGCTCGGTGGTCACCAGCGACCGCAGCGCGATCTCCTGCTCGCCGGCCAGCCGCGCCAGCTCCGCCGCTTCACCGCCGACCTCGTTGCCGCGTTTGCGGACCCGGGCGAGCACCTGCAGCACGCTGTCGTGGATCGAGCGGGCCAGCCGCTCCCGCTCGGCCGTCGCCGCTTCCTTCCGCAGCGCCTGCTCCAGCCGCGCGGCGGACCGGCGGCCCATGGTCGCGGCCATACCGACCAGCAGGCCGGCGGCGGCGAGCAGGACGCCGTCGCGGGCGACGTCGAGGTCGAACTTCTCGCGCGCCAGCCCGGTCGCCACGCCGACGACCAGCCCGGCCAGCACGCCACCGCTCGCCCCGAAGCGGGCGCCCGCGGCGACCGGCGGCACGGCCGCCCAGACCGTGGTGATGAGCGGGACGTTCAGGGCGAACTGCGCGTCGCTGAGCACCCACGGCGAGGTCAGCAGCAACGCCGTCGTGAACACCAGGTCGAAGACGACCAGCGCCGGCGGCCGCGTCCGCTCGCGCAGGTAGAGGAAGCTGCTGACGACCGACCACAGCGCCATCACGCCGACGATCGACCACGCCAGCCACTCGCGCTGGTAGTGCCCGCTCTGGACGATCACGGTGCCGCAGGCGAACGCCCAGGTGAGCCAGCGGAACGCGATCACGCCCCGCCACATGGGCGTGATCGGATCGGGGGTCCGCGCGACGGTCATTCGTCTTCTTCGCCGCGGGTCGGCACTTCCGCGCGGGGCGATCCCGGTTCGGCGTCGTTCGGCTGCGCCGCCTGGTCCTTGAGGACGTCCACGTCGGCCGGGTCCGGGTTGGTCTCGTGCAGCAGCGACCGGACGCCGGCGTTGAGCACCGCGAGCAGCGGCACGGCCAGCAGCGCGCCAGCGATCCCGCCCGCGACCAGGCCGGCGGTGATGGCTAGGACCACGGCCAGCGGGTGCAGCTTCACGGCCCGCCCGAGCAGCAGCGGCTGCAGGATGTGGCTTTCCAGCTGCATCACGCCGATCACGATGCCCAACACGATCACCGCGCCGATGAAGCCGTTCGTCACCAGCGCGATCAGCACCGCGACGCCGCCGGTGATGACCGCGCCGATGATCGGGATGAACGCGCCGATGAACACCAGCGTCGCCAGCGGGATCACCAGCGGGACACCCATGATCCACAGGCCGATGCCGATGCCGACGGCGTCGACCACGGCGACCGCCGCCGTCGCCCGCACGTAGCTGACCAGCGACGCGAACCCGCGGCGGCCGGCGACGTCGACCCGGGCGCGGACCCGGCCGGGCACCGCGCGCACGAGGAACGTCCAGATGCCGTCGCCGCCGCTGAGGAAGAAGATCGTGATGAACAGCGTCAGCAGGAAGCCGGTGAGGATCTCGCCGACCGTGCTCGCCGTGGTCAGCGCGGTCGTCGTGATGGACGCCTGGTTGTTCTGGATGAACCCGATCGCCTGGTTGATGAAGTCCTGGATCTGCTCCTGGCGCAGGTGCGGCGGCCCGTTGAGCAGCCAGTTCTTGATCTGGTCGAGGCTCGCGTTCACCTGCTGCTGCAGCTGCGGCAGGCCGGAGGAGAACTGCGTGATGACGAACGTCAGCAGCCCGCCCAGCACGGCCAGCCCGGCGATCAGCACGATCGCTGTCGCCAGCCCCCGCGGGAACCGCACCGCCACCAGCTTCTGCACCGCCGGCGCGAGGAGCGCGGACACCAGCAGGGCGATGGACAGCGGGATGACGACCACCGAGAGGTAGCCGATCACCCAGACCACGGCGTACAACGCGGCGATCACCACGATGAACCGCCACGCCAGCGCCGCGCTGATGCGCAGGCCCCGGGGGATCAGCCCGGTGATGTCCTCGTGCTCCGGCAGGAACGGGTCTTCGCGTCGCGCGTGGCTCACCGGCTCACCGTACTGGCAACACCGTCCGATTCGGCCGCTTTCCGGGAGCCGAGTCCGACACGCTGACCGGCCAGCCGCGATCACCCGTCGTGACACCCGATCGCACGCTGTGTTCTTCACACGATGGGGGCATCAAGTCGTGTCGAGGATGCGAGCCGCGTCGCGGATTTGATTAGGTCGCTCTCGCAACGGCACTTCGCCGGACTTCCACCGAGCACCAGGAGACGCACCAGTGGCCGACCACGCGACGAACGAGGGGCAGGGCGCCAAGCGCACCCGCCGCTTCGTGTCGCGTGCGCTGCTCGTGCTCGGCGGGGCCGTGGCCGGCACCGCCGCCGCGTGGCTCGTCTCCGGTGCGACCGCTTCCGCGGACACCGTCGAGGTGGGCACCGCCCCGATCACCGAGGCCGCCACCGGCAGCGTCGGCGACGTGAACACCGGTGCCACGGACGCGGCGAAGGACGTCTCCGCCACGAGCTGCGCGCAGGACGCCACGGCGTGGAGCGAGCCGTGCGCCCGCGTCCTCGGGCACGAGGTCTCCGACCGCGTCAGCGACTCGGTTTCGGACCTCGCCGACGAAGCCGTCGTGAGCCCGGCGCAGCGCACCCTCGGCGCGGTCGAGCACATCGTCCGCGAGCCGCAGGACACCCGCGAGGTCCTCGAGCAGACCTTCACCCCCGAGCCGGCGCACGACGTGCTGCAGCTGCTCGACCCGGCCGGCCACGGTGACCTGGTCCCGCTCCCGGGGATCGCCCCGGTCGAGCAGGAGCCGGTGACCACCGCCGTCGCCCAGGCCACGGAACCGGTCGCCGTCACGACCGTCGAACTCCCCGCCGCGTCGCGATTCGCGACGCCGACGGGTCTTCAGCACGACGACGTCACGGGTGCGGCGGGCGAGTCCCGCGATTCCCACCGTGACCTGCCGTCGCCGCTGACCCCGGCGCAGCTCCCGGTTGCGCCGTCCGTCCCCACCGCCCCGGGTGGCAGCACCGCCCCCGGTGGTCACCTCGACGGCCTCAACTTCGGCGTCCCCTTCTGGACGACCGAAGCCGTCGACTCCGCCGTCGCGGCCATGAGCCGCGTCGGCCTGCGCACCGCGATGCGCACCCCGGGCGAGCAGCCCGGTGTCACTCCTGACTGAACACCTCCCATCACGGGTAGCTGACGCGCCCGAGTCCGTCTTCGGCTGACGGCGTCCGCGTCCGCGAAAAACCCGTGACACGGCGGTGCGCTTTGTCGCGCCCGCAAGAAGTTCCTTCCCCCTCGATGCGCTGCGACGCATCGCCATGAACCCGCAAGGGAACCCGAAATAAAGGAGAAAAACCCCATGCAGACGTGGGCAAAGCGCGGACTCCAGACCGCACTTGTCACGGGTGGGTTGCTGATGCTGGGTACCGGCATCGCCTCGGCCGACGAGAACGTCAACCCGGACGCCCCGGCGTCCCCGCTCGACCTCAACGTGACGGTCCCCATCCAGGAGGCCAACAACGCGGTCGGGACCCCCTTCGGCCAGCTGGACCTGCCCGCCGGGCAGACGGAGCTGAGCGCCAAGCCGGTCACGAACGCGGCGAACGAAGCGGCGAAGCAGCTCGACGAAGCGAGCCCGATCAGCCAGAGCACCCTCGGCGGTGTCACCAAGGCCGACGGCGCGGGCGCCTTCACCCCGAGCCACAACAACCTCAAGGGCAACAAGGTCACCGGCGACGTCGTCGTCCCGATCCAGATCGTGGACAACGCGGTCGGGGTGCTCGGCGACGCGACCGTCGAGGGCGGCGACCACACCCAGACCTGGGAGCACAACCAGGACATCGCGACCACCGGTGAGGACTCGAGCCTCGCGGGCAACGCGGTCGCCCTCGACTGGGCGCTCCCCGTCCAGATCGCCGGGAACGGCGGCGGCGTCGCCGGCGGCACCGGCCGCGTGACCGGCGGGTCGGCCAGCCAGAGCACCACCGAGACCGGGAACGTCGACACCAACGGCGACGGCTCGGCCCTCTCCGGCAACGTGGTGGCCGGCCAGTTCGCCACCCCGGTGCAGGTGACCGGCAACGCCGCGTCGTACCTGCTCGGCAACGGCCAGAGCCACGGCTACTCGGCCGACACGGTCGCCACCTCCGGCGGCTCGCTGTTCAGCTCCGGCGACAACAGCGCCGGATCGGGCAACGTGGTCGGCGCGCCGATCGCCCTGCCGGTCAAGTTCAACTGCAACTCGGGCGCCGTGTGGGGCTCGCTGTCGAACTCCGACGGCTGCAACACCTCCGCCGACGCGACGGCCGGGGACACGCGCGAGGGCAGCCTCGGCATCCCGACCTACCTCGAGACGAGCGGCAACGACTCGTTCCTGTCCGGCAACGGCGGGGCGGCCTCGCTGTCCCCGATCGCGAACGTCGCGGGTGTCGCGGGTTCGTGGATCGGCAACGCCTCCGCGGGCATCCCCGAGACCGGCAGCTCCTCCAGCACGGTCGACTCGGGCGGCTTCGTCAAGACCGCCGGCGACAACGCGAGCGGCTCGGGCAACGTCCTGAACCCGTCGGTCGCGCTGCCGGTCGAGGCCTTCGGCATCGGTGGCACCTACATCGGCCAGGCCAACGCCGCGCACGACAACACCACCGACGCCAACGCGGGCAACGGCAGCTACACCCGGGGCAACGACTCCGTGCTGGGCGGCAACATCGTCAACACCCAGACCGCGGGCGCGCCCGAGGTCTTCGGCATCGGCGGCAGCCACATCGGCAACGCGACCGGCACGGCGACCGAGGACAAGACGGTCACCGCCGGGGCGTACGACGGCACGCAGGGCAACGACTCGTCCGGCTCGGGCAACGTCGTCCAGGTGCCGGTCGCCGTGCCCGCCGAGGTCTTCGGCGTGGGCGGCTCGTTCATCGGCCAGGGCTCCGGCTCGGCCGAGGAGACCAAGGTCGTCTCCGGTGGCGGCGGTGGCTCCACCCACGACGACAACGGCTTCCTGAGCTCCAACCTGGGCACCGTGCCAGCTTCGCTGCCGGTGCAGGTCGCCAACATCGGCGGCGCGTTCGTCGGCCAGGGCCACGGCAAGGGCTCGACCGACACGACGTCCAACGCGGGCGGCGACGTCACGGCGGACGGCCCCGCGGGCGCCGGCGCCGGCAACATCGTCGAGGCCCCGGTCTCGCTCCCGGTGCTGGCCGCCGGCAGCGGCGCCGCCCTCGCGGGCATCGGCACCGGTGAGAACGACAACATCACCGACTCCTCGGCGGGCGGCGACGCCCTCACCGACGGGCAGGACGGTGCCCTCACCGGCAACATCGTGAAGGCGCCGGTCGCCGGTGTCGCGCAGGTCTTCAGCGACGGCGTCGCGGGTGCGGCCCTGGGCCACGGCCTGGGCACCAACGACACCAGCTCGGTGGCCGGCGGCGACGCCACCACCAACGGTGACGGTGGCGCGGTGGCCGGCAACATCGTCGGCGCGGACGCGCTGCCGGTGGTGCAGGTCTTCGGTGACGCGGTCAGCGCCGCGGGTGTCGCGACCGGCACCGGCGTCAGCATGACCTCGGTCGAGAACGCGGGCGACGACACCACCTCCGGTGTCGAGGGCGCCATCTCCGGCAACATCCTCGACATCCCGGCCACGGCGATCGCGCAGCTGTTCGGCGACTCGGTGGCCGTGGGCGGCGTCGCGCACGCCGTCGGCGACAACACGCTGACCACGGAGAACGGCGGCGAGCCGACCACCGAGGGCGACGGGTCCAGCCTGTCGGGCTACAACTTCTACCACGACATCGTGGCGCCGGTGCAGATCTTCGGGGTGCCCCTGGAGCTGCTCGGCGTGGCCACCGCCGACGCGACCGACATGACCAGCATCAACGGCGAGGCCACGGACGCGGCCGACGCGATCGCGAACCCGGTCGAGGGTTCGGAGCTGGGTGCCGGCGAGCTGCCCTCGCTGACCGGGCTCGCCAGCGGCCTGCCGACGGCGGGGCTGCCCACCGCGGGCCTGCCCGCACTGCCCACCGCCGTGCCGGCGCAGCGCGCCGACGTGCCGGTGTCCCCGATGGCCGGGCTGCCCCACCTGCCGACCGCGGGTGGCCTGCCGGGTCTGAACGGGCTCTCGGGCCTGGGTGGTTCCCTGGCCGGGCACGGCGCCCAGCGCGCCGACCTGCCGACCGGTGGCCTGCCGGTGCACATCCCGGCCCTGAACGGCGGCCTGCTGCCGTCGCTGCCGGCGCTGGGTGGCACCGAGCGTGCCGACCTGCCGACCGCCGGCCTGCCCGCGGTCCCGGCCCTGCCGGTCGCGCTGCCGGTGACCCCGGCCCTGCCGGCCACCCCGGCGCTGCCGACCGCGCTGCCGGCCACTCCGGCCCTGCCGGTGAACGCCAAGCTGCCGGTGCTGGACAGCGCGGCCCCGGCCGCGCAGGTCCCGGCCATGTCGGGCCTGGACTCGACCGGCTTCCTCGCGAAGCTGCTGGGTCTGGTCAAGCGCAAGTAGTTCCGGACGCCGGGCGGGTTCAGCCAGAGCCCGCCCGGCCCCCGTACCCCGCCGTCACGGGCAGGCGTTCCACCGCGCCGCGAGGGTGACCTCGCACGGAACGCCTCCCACCCGCGATCGCGGTTCTCGAAAAGGCTCTCCTTCCCTGGAGAGGACGAACCCCAGGAGCCCACCCGGCCCCTGGGGTTCGTTCGTGTCCGGGGAACGTCAGGAGAACTGCAGGGAGCGCTTCGCCAGGCCGTGCCAGAACCCGTCGATCACGGTTCGGCCGGAGCCTTCGTCGGAGCTGGCGCCGAGGGAGACGAACAGCGGCGCGAAGTGCTCGATCCGCGGGTGCGCGAGCGTCGCCGCCGGTGCCTTGTGCCGGAAGTCGAGCAGCGTGTCGACGTCTCCGCTGCGCAGGACCTCGTCGCCCCAGTGGTCGAACTCGGCCGACCACGCCGGCGGGGTGCCGTCGGTGGCGCGGGCCATGCCGCTGAGGTTGTGGGTGAAGAAGCCGCTGCCGACGATCAGCACGCCTTCGTCGCGCAGCGGCGCGAGCTTGCGGCCGAGTTCGAACAGCTCCCGCGGGTCCAGCGACGGCATCGAGACCTGCAGCACCGGGATGTCGGCGTCCGGGTACATCTCGACGAGCGGCACGTAGGCGCCGTGGTCGAGACCCCGCTCCGGCGCGTCGTGCACCGGCGTCTCCGTCGAGCGAAGCAGCTTACGCACCTTCGCGGCCAGCTCCGGCGCGCCAGGAGCCGCGTACTTCACCTGGTAGTAGCGCTCGGGGAAGCCCCAGAAGTCGTACACGAGCGGCACGGTCGTCGTCGCGCCGAGGGTCAGCGGCGCCTCCTCCCAGTGCGCCGACACGACGAGGATCGCGCGGGGCTTCGGCAGGTCGGCCGACCAGCCGGCGAGCTGGCGGGTCCAGGTGGCGTCGTCGGCGAGCGGCGGGGCGCCGTGGCTGAGGTAGAGGACCGGGGTGCGGGTCATCGAGCGCTCCAAGTATTTGAAAGTTCAACTACTAGGATACCCGACGCCGGACGGACCCGGGATATTCCTCAGGCGAGGTTGGCCGCGCACCGCTCCAGCGTGCGGATCGTCGTCCGGTAGTCGTCGTCGCCGATGCCCGCCATGGACTTCGCGCGGAACTCCTGGACGCGCGCTTCGACGCGGGCATGGGCCGCGACGCCGTCGGCGGTCAAGGCGCCGTCTTCGGCGACCCAGCCGCGGGTGCGCAGGTCGGCCACCTTCGGGGCCATCGAGCCCTCGGCGGTGACGAACGGCGCCATGGCCGCGTCGACCTCCTCCGGCGTGCGGGCGCCGAGGGCGATCGTGTTGAGTACCTGCCAGTGCCGCCGGGTCAGCGATTCCGCTTCGAGGACCCGGGCCATGGAGGACTCGAGGAGCTCGTGGAGGTGGCGCAGCCACCAGCCGAGGGGTTTCATGGGAACTCCGATATGTCGGTGAACAACTGCATGTAAAAGTACATGTAGTTTGGAGGTGGAGCAACCATGACGGACGCGGTGGCCGACGTCGAGCGCGCCATGATCGCGATCCGCCGCAGCCAGCAGCGGCGGGCCCTGAGCCGGATCGGCAAGGCCAGGGGCCGTGGCGCGCACGACCCGGTGCACGAACTGCTCGACGTCGTCGAGGAGCTCGCCGACCGCGGCGAGCCCAGCACGGTGACGGCCTTGAGCGCGGCGATGGGCGTCGACCAGCCCCGCGCGAGCCGCCTGGTGGCGCGCGCGGTCGAACAGGGGCTGCTCCGCCGTGAAGCCGATCAGCGCGACGGACGGCGCGCGGTGCTCGTGCCGACCGAGGCCGGCCAGGCGCACCTCGACGAGCTGCACGCCTTCCGCCGCTCGGTGTTCGCGGAGGTCATGGCGGACTGGCCGGACGAGGACCGCGACACCTTCGGCCGGCTGCTCACCGCGTTCGTCCGCGGGTACGGCGCTCTCGGCTAGTCGTGCGAGAGGTCCACGAAACGGCTGTAGTGCAGCTGGTGCGCGACGGTGATCGTCGCCGTCGGGCCGGCACGGTGCTTCGCGATGATCAGGTCCGCCTCGCCGGCCCGCGGGTCGTCGCGCTCCCAGGCGTCCGGGCGGTTGACCAGGATGACGAGGTCGGCGTCCTGCTCCAGTGAGCCGGACTCACGCAGGTCGGACAGCATCGGGCGCTTGTCCGTGCGCTGTTCCGGACCACGGTTCAGCTGGCTGATCGCGATCACCGGGACCTCGATCTCCTTCGCCAGCAGCTTCATCTGCCGCGAGAACTCCGAGACTTCCTGCTGCCGCGACTCGACGCGCTTGCCGGACGTCATCAGCTGGAGGTAGTCGAGGACGACGAGCTTCAGGTCGTTGCGCTGCTTCAGCCGCCGCGCCTTGGCCCGGATCTCCATCATCGTCATGTTCGGCGAGTCGTCGACGAACAGCGGTGCCTCGGAGACCTCGCTCATCCGGCGGGCCAGCCGCGTCCAGTCGTCGTCGGACATCTTGCCGCCGCGCATGTCGGCGAGGCGGATCTTCGCCTCGGCCGAGAGCATGCGCATGACGATCTCGGTCCGGCTCATTTCCAGGGAGAAGATGACGCTGGTCATGCCGTGCCGGATCGACGCCGAGCGCGCGAAGTCCAGGCCCAGTGTCGACTTGCCGACACCGGGACGGGCGGCGACGATGATCATCTGACCCGGGTGCAGGCCGTTGGTCAGCTCGTCGAAGTCGGTGAACCCGGTCGGGATGCCCTGGGACTGGCCGCCGCGCGAGGCGATGGCGTCGATCTCGTCCATCGTCGGCTGCAGCAGCTCTTCCAGCGCGACGTAGTCCTCGCTGGTCCGGCGCTCGGTGACGTCGTAGATCGCGGCCTGCGCGCGGTCGACCACCTCGTCGATGTTCGCGCCGTCGGCCGCGGCCGCGCCGTAGCCGTACTGCACGATCCGGGTGCCCGCCTCGACCAGCCGGCGCAGCACCGCCTTCTCCGAGACGATCTCCGCGTAGTACCCGGCGTTCGCCGCCGTCGGCACCGTCGCGATCAGCGTGTGCAGGTAGGGCGCGCCACCGACGCGGCCCAGCTCGCCGCGCCGCTCCAGCTCGGCCGACACCGTGATCGGGTCGGCCGGCTCGCCGCGGCCGTAGAGGTCGAGGATGCAGTCGTAGATCGCCTGGTGCGCGGGCCGGTAGAAGTCGTCGGGCCCGAGGGCCTCGATGACGTCGGCGACCGCGTCCTTGGACAGCAGCATGCCGCCGAGCACGGACTGCTCGGCCGCGATGTCCTGCGGTGGCTGGCGGTCGAACCCGCCGCCCCCGCCGCCGCCGCCCTCGGGTGGCGGCTCGCTCGGCCCCGGGTCGGACTCCGCGTACATCGGACCACGGTCGTCGGTCAGCGCCACCGCCCCGGACACCTCCTCATCGTGTCGAACACCCGTTCGATTATGCCGGATCTTCGCTCTCGAAGCACGCGGCTCGTGCCGTGCTTCCCCATCACCCGGACCTCGTCACCGGAGATGATCGACGACGACGTCGTCCGGCTGGCGCAGACACGCGGAGCGCCACGGTGAGTACAGGCCCGAGGCGGCACGCTAGATCCCCCGACCGGCCGATGGCAATTCCGGGTGGGGACCCTTCTGTGGACAACCTGGGGATGAACGGGGGTAACCAGTCACAGGTGCCGCGAGAGCTGTGGACAAGTTGGGGACAAGCGTGATCGGCTTCGCCGAACTCGCAGGTCAAGGGCTGTGTACAAGCTGTGGAGAACTGCCGGAAAACTCGTCCGGCGTGTCGCGCGAAGTCCGTTCTTCGGCGTGTCGTGGACCAGCCCGGACCCATTGACCCCCACGGCCTGTGGATGAATATCACGGAGGGTAGAGCGGTCACCCGGTGGACTGAACGGCGCCGGCCTCAGGCCGCGGTGAGCCGGCCCTGTGCGCTGCGTAACCGGTCAGCGAGAACGCGCTGGTCGGCCGGGGTGAAGGCGATCCGGTTCTCCCCACGCCCCGGAATCTCTTCGGTCAGCCACCGGCCTTCCGACGTATCGATGTAGTTCACCGGGCGTTCGATCCGGTGGCGCGCGCCGGTCCGGTTGCGGGCCGCGACGTAGAGGCTGCCGCTGCCCATTCGGCGCAACGCGAGGATCCGGCGGAGCTCGTCGGCCTCCTGCGAACCCTCGGCCGGCCGGTCGTTGCGGAGCACCGCGAACTCGCCCTCGTCGCCCCGGGCGGTGCCTTCGATCTGGCTCTTCGGCACCGCCAGCGGCGTGCCGCGGCCGGGGGCCAGCTTCGGGATCTGGCCGAGGAAGTCGTCGAGCAGCTCGCCGGGCCGCGACGACCCGAGCACGACGACGTCCAGCTCCTCGTGCTTGGCCAGCACGAACGCCTCACCGCCGGCGCTGCCGCCGAGCAGCCGGTAGCTGACCGGCTTGCCCTGGAAGCCGCCGTCGATCCAGCCGTAGTACTCCAGCTGCGGCCGCGCGATCGCCTCGACCGTCGCGACGAAGCCGGGGTGCATGCCGCGCGGGCCGAACAGCCCGGCCTTGGCGAGCTCGGCGTTGACCCGCTCGTCCTCGGCGCGCTGGGCCTCGTCGCTGTACCAGGTCGGCGTCTCCACCAGCACCGTGTGCGGCTCGCCGCCCCGGCGCCGGATCAGGTTGACCAGGGTGCCGGTCGAGATGGTGACTTGCCTGTCCAGCACCGCTCTTCCCCCATTGAAGACTGTTGGTGAACCCGAAGGAGCCGGGCGCGCTCATCTTGGCACGCGCCCGGCGCTCCCGCGTGCGCTACTCGCCGATGACCGGCGGCGCGGTGAGTTCGTCGGTTCCGAAGATGTCGTTCGGGTCGTCGCCGAGGAGGTACTTCGACGTGCGTTCCTCGTCGCCGCCGCCCTGGCCCTTGGCGCCGTGGCCCATGCCGCCCATGCCACCCATCCCGGTGGCCCCGGTCCGGCCCGCGCCCGCGCCGCCCGCGCCCATCGCGCCACCGGCGGCGCCGGCCCCCATGCCGCCCCGGCCCGCACCCGCGCCACCCGGGATGGCCGCGCCGGTCGAGCCGCCGGGCCCGAAGCCCGCGCCGCCCGGCCCGAAGCCCGAGGGGTCGCCGACCCCGCCCGAGCCGCCGGGGCCGAAGCCCCCGCCGCCGGGGATCGAGAAGTCGCCCGCGCCACCCGAACCACCGGGACCGAAACCGCCGGCACCGGGGATCTTCGGCGGCGTGAAGCCGGACGAGTGGGTGCCGTCGCCGAAGTTCGGCGGGGTGTAGCTGCCACCCGGGATCTGCGACGGGTCGTACTTCCCGCCGGGGACCTGCGAGGGGTCGAACTTCGGCGGGGTGTAGTTGCCGCCGGGGATCTGGGACGGGTCGAACTTGCCGCCGGGCGTCGTCGGCTGGCCGCCGAAGGAGGGCACGCTGCCCGAGCCGGGCATGTTCACGCCGGGCACCGAACCGGTGCCGTTGCCGTTCCCGTTCCCGTCGCCGTTCCCGTTGCCGTCGTCGCCCGGCTTCTTCTTGCCGTTCTTGCCGTCGTCGACGTTGACGTTCTCCTGCTGCCCCTTCAGCGCGGAGTACGTCGGCATCTTCTGGCCGTTGTCGTTGCTCGCCTTGTAGTAGGTGTTGAAGGCGTCGACGTTGGCCTGGCCCTTGGTGTTGTAGTCGCGGATCGCCCGGTCGGTGTCGGTCGTCCACGGCGTCATCGCGTTGAGCAGGTTGTTCTTCGGCGGGTCCTTCGGGACCTCCTGGACCTGCGTGTGCACGGTGGTGAAGGCGTTGTGCTGCTCGCCGAGGTACTTGTCGGACTCGGTCAGCTTGGTGCCGGAGTCCTCCATCCACACCCGCAGCGGGTGCGCGCCGGCGTTCTGCGCCGCCTCGGAACCGCCGCCGGTCCAGGCCGCGTCCATCTCCTTGGCCAGGTCGTCGATCGTGCTGAGCCGCTCGGCGTAGGCGCCCTTGAGCCGGCTCGCCGCCGACTGCCCGTTCGCGATCGAGCCCGCGCCGGGACCGTGGGTGATCTTTTCCCAGATGTCGTAGCAGTCGATCTTCCGATCGCCCTGCGTCGAGGTGTGGTCGTCGGAGTGCGTGGTGGCCATGTTGTAGGCGGCGAAGCCGCCCAGCAGCACCAGTTCCAGCATCTCAGCCTCCCAGGGTGTGGATCATCGCTTCGCCGAACTTCATCGCGACCGAGCAGGGGTCCGAAGCGCCGGTGCCGTTGTCGTACTGCACCAGGATGTTGACCGCGAGCTCGTCGGTCGCCGCGACGAACAGGCCGCACTTGCCGTTCTTGCGGTCGTCGACCGCGGCGGCGTAGACGCCCGGGTAGCCGGCGGCCTGCGTCTCGCCCCAGTACGCGTCGTTGGCCTTGGTGTCGTAGACGTCCTGGAGCCCGTTCTTGTTCGCGGTCACCGTGGTCACGTCGATCTGGTTGCCCGGATCGGCCGACTCGGTGAACGTGCAGCTCGGGCCGTTGCCCGTGGTCCGCGGC
This sequence comes from Amycolatopsis eburnea, assembly GCF_003937945.1. Lineage (GTDB taxonomy): Bacteria > Actinomycetota > Actinomycetes > Mycobacteriales > Pseudonocardiaceae > Amycolatopsis > Amycolatopsis eburnea. The sequence continues at coordinate 1,028,903 of NZ_RSEC01000036.1, read as the reverse complement.
TCGCCTTCGCCGAAGCCGAGGTCGGAGCGCGCCGACGCGGACAGCGTCGCGCAGGCGTCCGAGGTGATCGCGCCGGTGTTCAGCGGGCTCGGCACCCGCGGCGCGGTGTCGGCGACGGAGCGCGTCTCGCTGCTGGATCCGGCGGTCGACGGCGCCGGGTTGGCGCTGCCCCTGGTCTTGCCGCCGCACCCGGCGACGGCGAGCACGGCGAAGGCCAGTGCCGGAACGGCGAGCAGTCGTCGGTTCACGTGGCCTGGTTCCCCGTCTTCGCCATGTCGGCCTGCGTCTCCGACTCCTTGGTGGTGATCTTCTTCTTCGCCGCGGTCAGCGCGTCGATGTAGTTCGTGACGTATTCCTGCATCTTGCGGTTCTGCTCGAGGAAGGCCTTGCCGGACGGGTTCGCGAGCTTCTCCCAGTCCTCGCTCGCGAACTCCTTGCCGGGTGCCTTCACGTTCGCCATGAGGTTGGCGTCGTCGTAGTCGCGCTTCAGGTCGGCCCGCAGATCCTGCCACTTCTTGATGACGGCGTCGATCTTGTCGGCGTCGAACGTGAAGCCACCACCGCCGGCCGGTGCTGACATGTTGACTTCATTGGCCATCCGGATCCATCCCCTTCGCGTCCCCGCCCATTCTCCTCCGACGCCGCCCGCCTGTCCGGGGTTCCCCCGAAACGCGTGAAGGCGGGCCGCCCACCAGGGACGACCCGCCTTCCACGACGTACTGCCTTACTGCGCGACGGCCTTGACCTCGAGCCGCACGTCGACCTTCACGTCCGGGTGAAGCCGGGCGCCGACCGAGTGCTTGCCCACGGTCTTGATGTGGTCGCGGAGCTCGATGACGCGCTTGTCGAGCAGCGGGCCACCGGCCGCCTTGATCGCGTCGACGATCTCGCCGGCGGTGATCGAACCGAAGAGCTTCTTCGAGCCCTCGGCCGCCTTGCCGGTGAGCTGGATGGCGCCGAGGCCCTCCAGCGTCGCCTTGATCTCCTTGGCGTGGTCGAGGTCGCGGATGCGACGGCTCTCCTGCGCGCGCTGGATCGTGCGGACGTTCTTCTCCGCGCCCTTGGAGGCCACGATCGCGTAGCCCCGCGGGAGCAGGTAGTTGCGCGCGTAGCCGTCCTTGACCTCGACGATGTCGCCGGGGCCGCCCAGGTTGGCCACGTCCGTGGTGAGGATGATCTTCGCCATGTCGGTGCCCTCCCTTAGCGCGCGGTCGAGGTGTAGGGCAGCAGCGCCATCTCGCGGGAGTTCTTGACCGCGATGGCGATGTCACGCTGGTGCTGGCTGCAGTTGCCGGTGACGCGACGGGCACGGATCTTGCCGCGGTCGGAGATGTACTTCCGCAGCAGGTTGGTGTCCTTGTAGTCGATCAGTTCCGGGCGGCCCTTCTTCTCGGCCTTGCAGAACACGCAGACCTTCTTCTTGGGCTTGCGGATGGGTGGCTTGGCCACTGTCTACTCCTGGAAATTCAAATCTTGTGGATGTGTACGAGATCAGAAGGGGGGCTCGTCCGAGAAGCCGCCGCCACCGCTGCTCGCGGCAGGCGCGGAACCCCACGGGTCGTCGGCCGGCGCGCCGCCGCCACCGCGGTTGCCACCGCCTCCGCCGCCGCCGAAGTCACCACCGCCGCCGCCACCGCGGCTGACCTTGTTGACCTTGGCCGTGGCGTAGCGCAGCGAGGGGCCGATTTCGTCGACCTCGAGCTCGACGACGGTGCGCTTCTCGCCTTCCTTCGTCTCGAACGACCGCTGCTTGAGGCGGCCCTGCACGACGACGCGGGCGCCGCGCGTCAGCGACTCGGCGACGTTCTCCGCCGCCTGCCGCCAGATGTTGCAGCGCAGGAACAGCGCCTCGCCGTCCTTCCACTCGCCGGACTGCCGGTCGAGGGTGCGCGGGGTGGACGCGACGGTGAAGTTCGCGACCGCCGCACCGGACGGGGTGAAGCGCAGTTCCGGGTCGGACGTCAGGTTGCCGACCACCGTGATGACGGTGTCTCCAGCCATCGGGGTTCCCCTCGGGCTCAGGCCTTGGCGGCAGCGGGCTTGGCCGCGGCGCGCTTGACCTCGCGGCGCATGACCTTGGTGCGGAGCACGGTCTCCTGCAGCGACAGCTGGCGGTCCAGCTCCTTCACCGCGTCCGAGGACGAGTTCAGGTCGAGCAGGGCGTAGATGCCCTCCGCGTGCTTCTTGATCTCGTACGAGAGGCGACGACGGCCCCAGACGTCGACCTTCTCGACGCTTCCGCCCGAAGTGCGGATCACGTTGAGGAACGTGTCGAGGGTGGGGGCGACCGTGCGCTCGTCGAGCGTGGGGTCCAGGATGACCATTACCTCGTAATGGCGTGACACAACCACTCACCTCCTATGGGCTCGCGGCCACGGACTGTCCGTGGCAGGAGGGTTTGTCCAGGTAAGGCTACCTGGGGGTACCGGCAGGACCGGACGGCGGGGTCAGCTCGCGCGCCGCAGGACCCAGGTCCGGACTAGACCGGCGGTCACCCCGGCCAGCACGATCACGGCCAGCAGCATCGGCAGCTGCACGTCGTTCGAAGCGCCGTTCGAGGCGAGCGACTGCGCGTTGCCGGCGTCGCGGATGTCCGCGCCCTGCCCGCTCTGGTCGCCCTGCCCCGCCTGCGGCGCGGAAGCGTCACCCGGCAGGGTGCCGTTCGCCGGGTAGCGCACGCCCGGGGCGACGGCCGTGCCGGCGGTCGCGGTCGGGATGCCGCTGTAGTCGCGCATCGGGGCGCTGCCACCCGTGCCACCGGTGGTGCCGGGGTTCAGGTTGGAGAGGTTGCCCGAGGTGCCGCCGGGGACGGTCCCGGTGCCGCCGCCCGGCTGGGTGCCGGTGCCGCCCGCGCCCGGCGTGGACGGCGGGGCGTAGTTGGTGGCGACGGTGGTCAGCCCGCAGCCCTGGGCGACCCGGCTCTTGATCGAGTTGAGCACCTTGGTCTGGGTGTCGGGCAGCAGGCCGAGCCCGGCGGCGCCCTTCAGCGCGTTCGCCACGACGGTGCCGATCGCGTCCCCGGCGATGGTCCCGCCCGCGGAGTTCGGCACGGTGCCCACGTTGAGCGCGCCTTTGCCCGCGATGGTGTCGGCGAGCGAGTTCGGCCAGACGGTTGCGAACGTCAGTGCGTTGACCTGGTCCTGCGCGCCCTTGCGGACGAGCTCCTTCACCGACGTGCCCTGCACGGCGACGGTGTCGCCCATGCTGCCGTTCACCGCGCCCGAGCAGGTGCCCGCGAGCGTCGTCGCGGCCGAAGCCGGGCCCGCGGAGAGGAACGCTCCCCCGGTCACGAAGGCGGCGACGGCGGTGACGGTCAGTGCGCGGCGGGTCGTCTGCCAGGTGGGGATCTTCCGCACGAGCACTGTCCTCCAGAAAGAATTACGGGGGCGTCGTTCCAGGCAACACCAGGATCAACGAAGGAGATACGTGAAAGATACTCGGCAGTCGGGTCAATTCGCAGCGGCCATTCGGCGGAGCACCCAGGTGCGGACGAGGCCCGCGCTGACTCCGGAGAGTGCCAGTACCGCAATGAGCAGCGGCAGATTCGACCCGTTCGTGAAACCGTCCGATGCGGACGGTAGCGCTTCGGCGCGGCCCGCCGTCTGGACGCCGGAACTGCCGTCCGCCGCGGTGCCGTCCGGGCCGGTGAGGCCGTACTGCGGGGCGTAACCCGGGATCTGGCTGCCGTACCGGATCGCGGGCGACGGCGTGAACAGGCCGGCCGTCGCGAACGGGATGCCGCTGTAGTCGCGCATCGGGGCGTAGCCGGTGCCGATGCTGAACGGGAAGCCGCCGAACGCCGGGCTGGCGCCGCCGCCGGAGAAGCCGGGGAGCAGCGGGCTGTTGGCTTCCGGGATGCCGCCGCCCTGCTGCGTGCCGCCCTGCTGGTTGCCGCCGGTCCCGCCGGACGGCGGTTGCTGCTGGTTGCCGCCGGTGCCGGGCTGCGGGGACGACTGCTTGCCGCCACCGTTGATCGAGTTGAGGCCGCTCGTTCCGGCGGAGTTGAGCCCGTCGGCGGTCTGGTTGAGCGCGCTCGCGGCCGGTGCGCCGACCACCGGCACCGGCGAGACCACGGTGTTCACCACGTTGACGGTGACCTTGCAGACCGTGTTGAGCAGGCCGCCGACGGCGCTCGTGAGCACGGTGGTCGCCTGGCCGACGATGCCCAGGTCGATGGTGGGAATGCCGAGCAGCGTGCCTTGGATGTGGTCACCGGGCTTGGCGGTCACCGTGCTGCCGCAGGGCACCGTCTTGGTCTCGGCCGACGCCGTGCCGGGCAGGCCGAGGACGGCCGAACCCGCGAGCACGAACGCCGTCGCACCGACCGCCGTTGCCCTCCGTGTCCGCTCCTGCATGCGCGCCGCCCCTGGTGTCGTGGCCTCTTTCCCAGGACAACGACGTTAGGGCAGCCGAGTAACGCCCGCTCGCTCAGAAATGTCCGGCATTCGAGTGGAAGCGGGCGTCACCCTGCGTCAAGATCAGGCCGGCTTGCGGCGGATCCAGGCCCGGACGAGGGCCGCGGCCACGATCGCGAGCGCCAGCACCGCCAGCAGCATCGGCAGTTTCGCCGGCGGGGTGACGCCCGGCAGGGCCTCCGCGGTGCCGGACTTCTGGGCGTCGACGGTCGGAACCTGCTGGCCCGGGATGACCTGGGCGACCACCGGTGCCTGCACCAGGGTGCCCGGCAGCAGCGCGGCGTTGGTGAAGATGCCGGAGATCGCGTCGCCCGGCAGGCCCGCGTTGCCCGGGCCGGTGGTCACCGGGCCGGTGCTGTCGCCCGGCGGCGGGTTCGGCCCCGGCGGCACCGGGGACGGCGGCGCGGGCTGGGGCGGGTTCGGGGCCGGCGGGAGCGGCAGCGGGGGCAGCTCGCCCGCGACGCCCTGGGTGATGTTCCCGACCGTGTTGACCGTGCCCTGCGCGGCCGGGCAGACGCCCTTCGCCGCCGCGTCGCCGACCACCGGCACGTCGCCGACGCCGAGCGCGCGGACGGTGTCGCCGACCGGCAGCGTGAGCAGCGGCGCCGTGCCGTTCGTGTTCCGCGAGGTCGAGTCCAGCCCGACGCTCAGCTGGTTCGGGGCGTTCAGCGGGGCACCGGCGTCGAGGACGAGACCGGTCGACCCGCCGTCCTTCTGCAGCGTTGACGCGCAGTCGCCACCGAGGGTCGGGCTCGGATCGGCGCTCGCCGTGCCCGGCAGTGCCAAGGCGGCCGAAGCGGCGAAAGTGAACCCCAGTGCGGTGATCCGTGCGAACTGCTTCCCCATCGATGCCCTCCGGCAGTCGGACCAATCTGGATCACGGAACGCGCTCACGGTACTCCACAAGCGTCACCAACCGGTCCCGCAGGGGAAAGGAGAAGCCGGAGTAGCGTGCTCGGCATGCTGATTGGCGCCCATGTCCGTGACGACGACCCGTTGACCGCGGTCGCCGAGCGCAAAGCCGACGTCGTCCAGTTCTTCCTCTCGGATCCGCAGGGCTGGAAGGCCCCGAAGCCGCACCCCCACGGCGAGGCCATCGCGGCCGACCCCGTCGAGGTGTTCATCCACTCTCCTTACCTCATCAACGTGGCTTCGCTGAACAACCGGATCCGGATCCCATCCCGTAAGAACGTCACGCAGCACGCGGACGGTGCGGCAGCGATTGGCGCGAAGGGCCTGATCGTGCACGGCGGGCACGTCGGCGCGAACGACGACGCCGAGACCGGCCTCGACAACTGGCGCAAGCTCTTCGAGCGCGAGCAGGAGAAGGGCGGCTTCAAGGTCCCGATCCTCATCGAGAACACGGCGGGCGGCGAGAACGCGATGACCCGCGACCTCGACGTCATCGCCCGGCTCTGGGACAAGGTCGGCGAGTTCGGCGCCGGCTTCTGCCTGGACACCTGCCACGCGTTCGCCGCGGGCTGGGACCTCGAAACCGCCGTCGAAAAGGTCAAGGCCATCACCGGCCGGATCGACCTGGTGCACCTCAACAACTCGCGCGACGAGTTCGGCTCCACCCGCGACCGGCACGCCAACGTCGTCGAGGGCGAAGGCACGATCGACCCCGAGGTGCTGGTCGAGGTGGCCCGCGCGGCGGGTGCCCCGGTCGTCGTCGAGACCCCGGCCGAAGGCCAGGCCACCGACATCGCCTACCTGCGGGAAAAGCTCGGTTAGACGGCCACGGCCTTCCGGCGGCGCCTCGTGGCGTTCGGGATGATCACGTCGCGGGCGCCGTCGAGGAAGCCGCCGGCCGGGTCGTCGTCGCCGTCGAGCCGGACCAGGTCGGTCGACGGGCGGTAGATCTCCCGCACCACCAGCACGCACAACGCCACCACGGCCAGGTCGCGCACCACGACCGTGCCGAGGAACCAGCCTTCGGGCAGGCCCTTGTGGTCGACGCCGAGGTAGTAGAACATCCGCGGCACCCAGACCAGCGCGTCGATGAGCATCCAGCCGAGCAGCAGCCGCCAGCGCGGGATCGCCAGCACCGCCAGCGGCACCAGCCACAGCGAGTACTGCGGGCTCCACACCTTGTTCGTCAGCAGGAACGCGGCCACGACCAGGAACGCCAGCTGGCCGACACGCGGCCGTCGCGGCGCGGCGAGCGCGAGGTACGCGATCCCCGCGCAGCAGGCGAGGAACAGCACGGCCACCGTCAGGTTCAGGTACGTCGGCGTCTGGTTCTTCTGCAGCACGCCGTCGAAGCCGGCCCAGCCCGTCGTGTACGACAGGACGTTGTACAGCGAGTCCGGGTCCATCGGCCGCAGGGTGTTCATCCGGAAGAACTCCCACCAGCCGCGGGTGGCGGTGAGGATGAACGGCGCGTTCACCGCCAGCCACGTCACGACGGTGGCGGCCGCGGTCTTCCAGAACGGCGTCAGCTTCCCGGCGCGCAGGCACAGGAAGAACAGCACGCCGAGCAGGAACAGCGGGTAGAGCTTCGCCGTCGCGCCCAGGCCGAGCAGGAGCCCGGCGAGCAGCGGCCGCTTGCGCGCCCAGGCCAGCAGGCCGGTCGCGGTGAACGCGGTCGCGATCGCGTCGAAGTTGGTGAACGCGTGCACCAGCACCAGCGGCGAGATCGCCACCAGCACCATGTCCCACGGCCGGCGTTTCACGGTCCGCCCGGTGGCCCAGACGGTGACGAGCCAGGCGAGCGCCAGGAAGAACGCCGTGATGTCGAAGTAGATGGCCACCGGCAGGCCGCCGGGCAGCCAGCCGGCTTCGGCGACGTGGTACCAGCCCGCCGCGAGCTTGGCGTTCGCCCACTGGAAGAGGCCGGTGAACACCGGGTACTCCATGTACCGGGTGCCGTTCTCCGCCGTCTGGGAGTTCTCCTTCCACGACGTGTAGTACGGGAAGGTGCCCGGCCGGTCGAGCCGCTCGGAGCTGTAGAGCGGCACGATGTCGGAGTAGCACATCGCGACGAACGGGCGGCCCGCGCGCCAGTCGAGCTGGGTGGCGCCGCTGGAGTCCTGGTACTGCTGGATGCAGGAGCCCTTGCCGAACCAGCAGAGCATCAGCGCGAGCGTGGCGAGCAGCAGCCCGACGCGCTGGGGTGACCAGAACCAGTGCCTGCCGATCGCCGCGTGCTCACCGAGCGGGCCGCCGACGGGTCTGGTGACCGCCGCCGCGAGTGGCTCGTTCCAGCTCGGGACGACCCGGTCCGCCCGGGTCAGCGTCACGGGGCCGGGGTCCGGCTCGCGCGTGGTCTCCTCTGGCACGAGGCGGATCGTATCGGTGATCGCCGGGTGCGGCGGTGAAGCCGGTGATCATGCCGGATTCGCGTAGTACGAGGCCAGGACCTCGGCGGCGGCGCCGCGGGTGACGAGCTCCTCGCCGGAGGTGTCTTCGACGACCTCGATCCGCTGCCAGTGCGGCAGCGGCAGCAGTTCCTCGAGCCGGGCCGAAACGGCGTCGCGGTGCACGTCCGGTTCGTCCCGCACGGCCCGCCCGGCCAGCACGATCCGCTCCAGGTCGAGCACCTGGACCAGGTCGGCGAGCCCGATGCCGAGGAAGCCGGCAGCGGCCCGGGTGTCCGGCGCGCCCTTGGCCATGATCTCGACGCAGCCGCGCCGCCCGCAGGCGCAGCGGGGCCCGTCGTAGGCGATCGTGGTGTGCCCGAACTCACCCGCGTTGGTCCGCGGGCCGCGGTAGAGCCGCCCGTCGATCAGCAGGCCGACGCCGATGCCGGTGCCGACGAGCACCACCGCGGTCGCCGTCGGCTCGCCGTGCGGCCACAGCCGGGCGAACGCGGCGGCGTTGGTGTTCTTGTCGAGCGTCACCGGCAGCCCGGTGCGCTTCTCCAGCAGGTCGCGCAGGGGGACGTCGTGCCAGCCGGGCATGTTCGTCGCGTCGCGGACCAGGCCGGCGAGGTGGTCGAGCGGGCCGACCGCGCCCAGGCCGAGGCCGAGCACGTCGAAGCCGTCGGCGAGCTCGAGCGCGGCCGCCCCGATGGCCTCGACCGCCTGCTCGGGCGTGAACCCGGGCGGAAGCGGCCCACCCGCGGTCTCCTCGACCTCGCCGATGAGGTTGGTGCGCAGCACGCGGAACTCGTCGCGGTCGAGGCGCGCGCCGAGCGCGTGCCTGGCGCCGGGGCGGATGGTCAGCAACGTCCGCGGCTTGCCGACGCCGGCGGACGGCTGGCGCTGTTCGTCCAGCAAGCCGGCGTCGAGGAGTTCGGGCACGATCTTGGAGACGGCCTGCTGGGTCAGCCCGGTGCGTTCGGCGAGTTCGACGCGGCTGAGGCCGCCGGCGCGCAGGATGTGCGTGAGCAGCAGGGCGCGGTTGTGCTCCCGCACGCTGCGCAGGTTGACGCCGGTGTCCGCCATGGTCAGGATCTTCGCACGTCTGGCCAATTACGCAACAGTGTTGTTTAATGGCGGCATGAGTGACTTGCGCGTGGGTGTTCTCGGGTACGGCATCGGCGGCCGCGTCTTCCACGCCCCGCTGGTGGCGGCGACACCCGGGCTCACCCCCGCGGTGATCACGACCTCGTCCAACGCCGCCCAGGCGCGCACCGACCACCCCGGCGCGGAGGTCGTGCCGGACGCCGATGCGTTCTTCGAGCACGCCGACGAGCTGGACCTCGTCGTGGTCAGCACGCCGAACCGCACGCACGTGCCGCTCGCGCTGCGGGCGATCGATGCCGGCCTGCCGGTGGTCGTCGACAAGCCGTTCGCGCCGACCGCGGCCGAGGCCGAGCGGGTCGTGGCCGCGGCGAAGGCGGCGGGCGTCGGCCTGACCGTGTTCCAGAACCGGCGGCTCGACTCCGACTTCCTGACCGTCCGGAAGGTCCTCGAGTCCGGGAAGCTCGGCGAGGTCTTCCGCTTCGAGTCCCGCTACGACCGCTGGGTGCCCAAGCCCAAGGACAACTGGCGCGAGTTCGGCGACCCGGCCGAGGCCGGCGGCCTGCTCTACGACCTCGGCGCGCACATCGTCGACCAGGCGCTGCAGCTGTTCGGCCCGGTCGCGCAGGTCTACGCGGAGACCGACCGCCGCCGCGCCGGTGTCCAGGTCGACGACGACGTCTTCGTCGCGTTGAAGCACGCCAACGGCGTCCGTTCGCACCTGTGGGCGTCCGCGCTCGCCGGCACGCAGAACCCGCGGTTCCGGGTGCTCGGCGACCAGGCGACCTTCACCAAGTACGGCCTCGACGTGCAGGAACCGCAGATCAAGGCGGGCATGCGCCCGGGCGACGACGCGTGGGGCGTCGAGCCGGCCTCGGACGCGGGCAAGATCGGCGTCGGCAACGACGTCAAGACCGTCCCCACCGAAACCGGCCGCTACGAGCAGTTCTACGCGCAGGTGCGCGACGCGCTGCGCGGTGAAGGCGAGTTCCCGGTCGACCCCGAGTCGTCGGTCGCGGCCCTGCGCGTGATCGAAGCCGCGCGCCGCTCCGGCGTCGAAGGCGTGACGATCGCCCTCTGACCGGCCGTGACCTCGGTGACCCCCAGCTCCGAGGTCACGGCCTCCTCCGGCCGCGCTGCTGGTCCTGCAGCTCCTGCAGCCGCTGCTGGAATTCACGGATCCGGTCGAGCTGGTCGTCCTGCTGCCGGTTGCCGTCGCCGAACCGGACCGAATCCCGCTGGTCCCGCTGCTGTTGCTGCGGCGGTGGCTGCTGGACCTGCACCCGGTCCTGCGGCGAGCTGATCGCCGCGACGCGGTCGAAGCGCTCCCCCGGCCGACCGGTCAGGTAGAGCTGCATGAACCGGTCCCAGATCGGCCCGGCGAGCGTCGAGCCGAACAGCGGGGCGCCACCCGGGCCGCGCAGGGCCTTGTCGCCGTCGCTGCCCACCCAGACCGCGGCCGACACCGAAGGCGTGTAGCCGACCATCCACGTCTGGGAGTTCGCGTTCGCCGCCGACGCGGGTTCGTCGTTCTGCGGCGTGTGCTGCTGGGTCCCCGTCTTGCCCGCGCACTCGTGGCCGTTCGGGCAGCTCAGCCGGGAGAACGGGATCACCGGCGCGAGCGCGGCCGTGACGTTCCCGGCGATCTGCGCGCTCTTCTGCGTGTCGTTGTCGGCGAACGCGTCGACCGAACGGAGCTTCGCCTCGTACGCGGTTTCGCCGTTCGCGTTCGTCACCTTCTGCACGAAGTGCCGGTCGCGCTGGACGCCGCCCGCGGCGAAGGTCGCGTACGCCGAGGCCATGTCGGCCGGCGTGACCTGCGTGCCGCCTCCGCCGATGGAGATGTTGTTGTCGCCGGTGAACAGCTCGCTGCGGCCGCCGTTGTCCTTCGTCCGGATACCCGCTTCGCGCGCGGCTTCCGCCACGCCGGACGGCTTCGTGACGTTGAGGACCATGTCGTAGAACACCGTGTTCGTGGACCGCTGCATCGCCTCGGAGACGGTGCACTCCGTCGAGCAGCTGCTGCTGTCGCCGGCGTTGCGGATCGGCAGGTCGACGCCGGGGAACGTGCGCGGGGACGTGCCGTCGAACCGCGCGTCGAGGCCGCGGCCGAGCTTGAGGAACGCCGCCAGGTCGAACGGCTTCATCGACGACCCGGGGTTGTGCGCCTCGTCGGCCCAGTCGCGCCCGGCGAGGTCTTCGCCGTTCGGGCCCTTCACGATCGCGTCGCCGCCGTAGTACGCGAGCACGCCGCCGGTCTTCGGGTCGACGGCCACCAGCGCGTTCAGGATCCGGTCGTCGGTCTGGTCCGCCATCCCTTCGGCCACGGCCTGCTCGGCGGACTGCTGCGCCTGCGGGTCGATCGTGGTGAAGACCTGGAAACCGCCCGAGTAGTACTGCTTCTCGTCGATCCCCTGCGCCGCCAGCTCGGCCTTGACCTGCTTCTTGAGGAACGGGTTGAGCGCGCCGGCCTGCTTGCTCTCGCGCAGCGGGATCGGCGTCGGGAACTTCGCGGCGGCGCGCTGGGCCGGCGTCAGGTAGCCGTTCTTGAGCATCCGGTCCAGCGCCGTGGTCCACCGGCTCGTCGCGACGGCCGTGTTCTCCGAGCGGCCCGGCTGCTGGATCAGCCCGGCGAGCAGCGCGGCCTGCGAGTAGTCGAGCTGGCCGGCGTCCTTGCCGAAGTACGCCTGCGCGGCGGCCTGGATCCCGTACGCGCCGCGGCCGAAGTAGATGATGTTGAGGTAGGCGGTTATGATGTCCGCCTTCTCGTAGGTCTGGTTCATCTTGAACGACTTCGCGAGCTCGACCCACTTGCGCGTCAACGTCGGGTCGTCGTCGCCGGACGCGTTCTTGATGTACTGCTGCGAAATCGTCGAGCCGCCGCCGGAACCACCGGTGACCTGGTTGTAGGCCGCGCGCAGGATGCCGCCGACGTCGAAGCCGGAGTTCGTCTCGAACGACGCGTCCTCGGTGGCGATCACGGCCTTCTTGACGACGTCCGGGATCTGGTTCGGCGCGAGGATCTGCCGGTTGCCGCCGGTGGGGACGTCCTTGCCCATTTCGGTGCCGTCGCTGAACAGGTAGGTGACGGCCTGGCCCTGCGCCTGCGCGATCGTCTCCGGCGAAGGGACGTCGACGGCGAAGTAGGTGATCGCGAACGCGATCCCGGGGACGAAGAAGAACAGCCCGGCCGCCACGTAGGCGATCCGCCGGACCCGCTTCCACCGCCGTCGCCGCAGGTCCTGCGCGGTGAGCGGGCGCGGCCGGCGCGGCGGCCGACCCGGGCGCGGCCGGATGATCGGCACGGTGGGCGGGTCGTCCGGCTCGGTCCCGTTGTGCGCGTGGTGGGTGATCAGCTCGGGCTCGCTGCCCAGCAGCCCGGCACGCGGCACGGGCCGCCGGGCGCGACGACGTCGGGGTTCGGGCTGCCGGTCGTGGTTCACGGGCCGTCCTCCACGGTGGGCTGCGGACGCAGTCCTCTCGGGAGGCACACGTACCGCCGCCCACCGTGGTTCAGCCGGCTACTCCTCCGGGTCCGGCGTGCCGGTCGGCGTCTCCTTCGGGGTCGTCGACGGCTTCGGGTGCTTCGGCGTGCTCTCCTTCGACGACGACGGGTCGCCGTCGTGCCCGTGGCCGTTGCCGTTGTCGCCCTGGTCGCCGTCGGTGTTCTCGTCGGTCGGGGTCGCGTCCGTCGTCGTCGCCACCTCGGACGACGGCGGGGGCGCGACCTCGCCGCCGATGCGCTCGACCTTGTCGAAGCGCTCGCCCGGCTTGCCCGTCAGGTACAGCGACAGGAACTTCTGCCACATCGGGCCGGCGATCGTGGAGCCGTAGATCGGCGAGTTGTTCTTGCCGTGCAGCGGCTTGTTGCCGTCGCCGCCGACCCAGGCCGCCACCGAGACCGACGGCGTGTACCCGACCATCCACGTCTGCGAGTTCGCGTTCGCCGCCCACGCCGGCTCGCCCGCGGTCTTCGTGTGCTGCTGCGTCCCGGTCTTGCCGGCGCACTCGTGGCCGTTGGGGCACTTCAGCTTCGAGAACCCGATGACCGGCTTCAGCGCTTCGGTGACGTTGCCGGCGATCTGCCGGCTCTTGTCCGCGTCGCTGTCGAACACGGCCTTGGCGTCGGTCGGGGCTTCCCACGCGACTTCGTTCTGCGCGTTGGTCACCTTCTGCACGAAGTGGCGGTCGCGCTGCTGGCCGTTGGCCGCGAAGGTCGCGTACGCCGCGGCCATGTCCAGCGGGGTGATCTGGGTTTCGCCGCCGCCGAGGGAGATGTTGTTGTCCTTGGTGGAGATGATCGACTGGCCGCCGTCCTCCTTGACCTTGACGCCGGCTTCCTTCGCGGCTTCCTTGACCGGGCCCTGCTTGGTGTCGTGCAGGACCATGTCGTAGAACACGGTGTTCGCCGACCGCATCATCGCTTCCGCCACCGTGCACTGCTGGGAGCAGGTGCTGCCCGGGCCGGCGTTGCGGACGACGCGGCCGTCGAAGACGCGGTTGTTGGAGCCGTCGTAGGTGGTGTCGAGGCCCTTGCCCATCTTGAGCAGCGCCGTGAGGTCGAACGGCTTCATCGACGAACCCGGGTTCTGCGGGGTGTCCGCCCAGTCGCGCCCGGCCTGGTCCTGGCCGTTGACCTGCACGATCGGCTTGCCGCCGTAGTAGGCGAGCACGCCGCCGGTCTTCGGGTCGACGGCGACGAGCGCGTTGAGCAGGTTGTCGTCGACCTGGTTCTTCAGCGCGTCGGTCGCGGCCTGCTCGGCGGCCTGCTGCGCCTTCGGGTCGATCGTCGTCTGGACCACGAAACCGCCGGCGTAGTACCGGTCTTCCGGGATGTCGTGCGCGGCCAGCTCTTCCTTCACCTGCTGCACGACGAACGCGGGCGGCGCGCCGGCCTGCTGCTTGCTGTCCTCCAGCGGGATCGGCGTCGGGAACTGCGCCGCCGCGCGGTCGGCCGCGCTGATGTAGTTGTTCTTCACCATCCGGTCGAGCGCGGTGTTCCAGCGGTCGTTCGCGACCTTGGGGTTCTCCGAGCGGCCCGGCTGCTGGATCAGGCCCGCGAGCAACGCGGCTTCCGAGAAGGTCAGGTCCTTGGCTTCCTTGTGGAAGAAGGCCTGCGACGCCGCGCCCACGCCGTACGCCCCGCGCCCGAAGTAGATGATGTTCAGGTACGCGGTGATGATGTCCTTCTTCTCGTACGTCTGGTTCATCTTGAAGGACTTGGCCAGCTCGGTCCACTTGCGCGTCAACGTCGGGGCGTCGTTGTCGGTGGCCTTCTTGATGTACTGCTGCGAAATCGTCGAACCACCGCCGGTGCCGCCGGTGGCCTGGTTGTAGACCGCGCGCAGCAGGCCGCCGACGTCGAAGCCGGAGTTGGTCTCGAACGAGTCGTCTTCGGTCGCGATCGCCGCGTGCTTCATGACGTCCGGGATCTGGTCGGGGGTCAGCAGCACCCGGTTGCCGCCGCGCGGGACGTCCTTGCCCATCGGCGAGCCGTCGGCGTAGAGGTAGGTCACCGCCTGGCTCTGGTTCTGCGCGACCTCGGTCGGCGAGGGCACGTCGACCAGGAAGTACGTGATGACGAACGCGATCGCGGGCACCACGAAGAACAACCCGAAGAACCCGTACGCGACCCGCCGGATGATCTTCCAGCGGCGCTTCTTCTTCTGCGCCGGGGTGAGGACCGGCTTGCCGTCGCCTTCGGGCTCGACGTCGTCGTAGCCGGACGGCTCGTCGTACGCGTGGTGCGTCATCAGCTCGGGCCCGCCGCTCATCGGCGGCGGCTCGGGCCGGTACCCGCGTGGCGGCTGCTGCGGGCGGCCGGGCGGCGGGGGCACCGGGCGCCGCGGTCCCTGGCCGTACGGGCCCTGCGGTGCGGACGGCCCACGACGGCGCGGATCAGGACCCTGGCCCGGCGGCCAGGAGCGGGATCGATCGTCGGGCACGGGGCAGTCCTCCAGGTTCGCGGGCAGCGACGATCGCCACGCCCTCTAGGAAAGGACGCTTGTGACCCCGGCGGGTTGCCGGATGATCACCCCGAAAACGACTCAGGGCCCTCCGCGCGATCGCGGAGGGCCCTGCGGGCTAGCCCGGGCCGGCGCCCGGTGGCGCAGCGACCCCGCCACCACCACCCGAGGTGTTGCCCAGCGGGAACGTCGGGGTTTCGCCCGGTCCGGGCCGGGTCGGCCGGGTCCGGGGCGTGGTCGTTTCGGACTCCGACGACTCGGTGCTGGGCGGGGTTTCGGTGGTGCTCGGCGGTGTCGTGGTCGTGCTCGGTGCCTCCGACGTCTTCGTCGGCGTCGTGGTCACGTCGTTGACGTCCTTGCCGATCGGCGCGACCTTGTCGAACTTCTCCGCCGGCTTGCCCTTGAGGTAGAGGTTCATGAAGTTCTGCCACGTCGGACCGGCGATCGTGGCACCGAAGATCGGCTTGTTCTTCGGGTCGTGCAGCGGCTTGTTGCCGTCGCCGCCGACCCAGACCGCGGCCGACACCGACGGCGTGTAGCCGACCATCCAGGTCTGCGCGTTGCGGTCCTTGTACGACGCGGGGTCGTCGTCCTTGGCGGTGTACTGCTGCGTACCGGTCTTGCCGGCGCACTCGTGGCCGGTCGGGCACTTCAGCTTCGAGTGGTCGATGACCGGGATCAGCGCCTCGGTGACGTTGCCGGCGATCTGCTGGCTCTTGGCCGCGTCGTCGTCGAACGCCGGGTTGGTCTTGATGTTGTTCTCGTCGAACTCGACTTCGTCCTGCTTGTTCGTCAGCTTCGCGACGAAGTGCTGTTCGTGGTAGGTGCCGCCGCTGGCGAACGACGCGTACGCGGCCGCCATGTCCTCCGGCGTCACGGCCGTGCCACCACCGCCGAGCGAGATGTTGTTGTCGTCGGTGTAGAGGACGCTCTTGCCGTCCGGCGCCACCTTGACCCCGGCTTCCTTGGCCGCTTCCGCGACCCGCGACGGCTTCGTCACGTTCAGGACCATGTCGTAGAACACGGTGTTCGCCGAGATCTCCATCGCCTTGGCGACGGTGCAGTCCTTGCCGCAGCTGGCGCTGTCACCCGCGTTCCGGACCGTGCGGCCGCCGAGCACCCGGTTGTTGGAGCCGTCGAAGGTCTCGCCGAGGCCCTTGCCCATCTTGAGGAACGCCGTGAGGTCGAACGCCTTCACCGACGAACCCGGGTTCCGCGCCTGGTTCGCCCGGTCCTGGCCGATCTGGTCCTTGCCGTTCGCGTCCTTCACCAGCTCCGGACCGCCGTAGTAGGCGATCACGCCGCCCGTCTTCGGGTTGACCGCGACCAGGGCGTTGAGCAGGTTTTCGTCGGTCTGGCCCTTCATGCCCTCCTGGGCGGCCTGCTCCGCCGCGGCCTGCGCCGCCGGGTCGATCGTGGTGTAGATCTTCGCTCCGGTGGAGAACAGCTTGTTCTCGTCGTACCCCTTCGCCGCCAGCTCGTCCTTGACCCGCTGCTGGAGCTGGTAGGTCATCTTCCCGGAGTTTTCCTCCTTGTTCGCGTTCTTCGCGATCGGTGTCGGGAACTGGGCGGCGGCGCGCTCGTCCGCGCGCAGCCACTTGTTCGCGACCATCTGGTCCATCACGTACGTCCAGCGTTTCTGGGCGTACGGCTGGTTTTCCGAGCGGCCCGGACCCTGGATCAGGCCGGCCAGCAGCGCGGCTTCGGACGCGTTGAGGTCCTTGGCGTCCTTGTTGAAGTACGCCTTCGCGGCCGCCTGGATGCCGTTCGCGCCGCGGCCGAAGTAGACGATGTTCAGGTAGGAAGTGATGATCTCTTCCTTGGACTGCTGGTTGTTCATCTTGAACGACTTCGCCAGCTCGGTCCACTTGCGGGTCAGTGTCGGGGCGTCGTTCTGCGTGGCCTGCTTGATGTACTGCTGGGAGATGGTCGAACCACCGCCCTGGCCACCGGAAACCTGGTTCCAGACCGCGCGCAGGATGCCGGTGACGTCGAAGCCCGAGTTGGTCTCGAACGTCGCGTCCTCGGCCGAGTACACGGCGTGCTTGACGACCTCGGGGACCTCGCCCGGCTTGAGCAGCTGGCGGTCGCCGCCCGGCGGGAGCTCGCGGCCCATCACCTGGCCACCGGCGTCGTAGTAGGTGATCGGCTGGTTCTGCAGCGACTTGATGCTCTCCGGCGTCGGCACGTCGACCAGGAAGTACGTGATGACGAACGCGATCGCGGGGACCACGAAGAACAGGCCGACGCAGGCGTAGGCCACCCGGCGGACGATCTTCCAGCGGCGCTTCTTCCGCTGCGCCGGCGTCAGGACCCGCTTGCCGTTTTCGTCGAGCTCCGCCTGGGGCTCGACGTCGTCGGCGAACTCGTTGAAGGCGGCGTCGTCGTAGCCGTCGTCGTACGGGTCGCGGAGGAAGTCGTCGGTGCCGTTGTGGGCGTGGTGGGTGATGAGGTCCGGTTCACGGCCGGGGGGCGGCACCGGCCGGCCGCCGCGCGGCTGGCGGAAGCCCTCCGGGGGCGAAGCGGGCGGGGCCTGCTGGGGACGCTGGCCGGGCGGCGGGACGGCCCGCCGGGGCGGCATGCCCTGCTGGCCGCGGGGCCGCTGCGGCCGCCGGGGCGGCTCCTCACCCGGCCACTGCGGGCCGCCTTCGTCGCCGGACGGCCACTCGGGCGCGCCACCGCCGCCGCGCGGGTTGCCGCGGGGCGGGGTGTTGCGCTGAGGTCGGCGGGGGGCTTCTTCGCCGGGCCACGCCGGTCCGGGGTCTTCCCCCGGCCACGGGCCTGACTGGGCACGGCGAGGTGCATCTGGCTCCTGGCCGGGCCAGGAGCGGTTGCGGTCGTCGTTCACGAATGGGCCTCCCAGACCGGCGCCCGGTGGTGCGCCGTTCTGCGCTCTTCAGCGGTTGTGTTCCAGCTCACCGGCCTGCGGTCCTTCGTGGGCCGGCCGGCTCCCCTGTGCCGAGGACGTACGACCGGACCAGGTGGTTCCAGTGGCACGCGCGGCACACTTCGACGTCGTACACGGTGAACTCGGCGAACATGCCGGCCATCCGGGCCAGCTCTTCGGGCGTCCTCGCCGAACCCGCGACGTGCTTGAGTTCGTCACCGTAGACCCAGGACACCAGGGTCAGCGGTTCCTGGCGGCAGATCGGGCAGGGCTGGTCACCGGCCCGGCCGTGGAACTTCGCCGCCCGCAGCAGGTACGGGCTCGCGTCGCAGGCTTCGTAGCTGCCGACGCGCCCGGAGCGGACTTCGGCCAGCAGCGCACGGCGCTGCAGCGCGTAGTCCACGACCTGCCGCTGGTTAATCACCAGGACAGAGTACGGGCTCTTGCTGTGTCGTCCACGCCCCCTAGCGCGAGCGCCTGCCGGACCGGGGCGGACACGCCGGACGTTCGATAACTCTCCGGTGAATTTCGCCCACTCCAGAGTGAGGGCGCTCGTTAGCTTCGCCACTTCGATGTATCGGCGCGATATAGTGGCTGAGTAGGTTGGATCGAGGCGACCCGTTCGGAGCAACGCGCGTCGTCACGGTTTGTTCCCGGAAGGGGGTGCGGTGTGCTGGAGTTCGCGATCCTGGGTCTCCTGCACGAAGCGCCCATGCACGGGTACGTGCTGCGCAAGCGGCTGCACGAGACGCTCGGCACGCTCCGGACGTTCTCGTACGGCTCGCTGTACCCGACCCTGCGGAAGCTGCTGCGGGCCGGGTACCTGGTCGAGGAGCTGGACGAGGCCGACGACCGGGCGTGGTCGCGGCGCGGACGGCGGGTCTACAAGCTCACCGCGGAGGGCAAGGAGCGCTTCGGTGAGCTGCTCGGCGACGCCGGGCCGCAGACCTGGGACGACGAAGGCTTCGGTGTTCACCTGGCCTTCTTCTCGCGTACCCCGGCCGACGTGCGGATGCGGATCCTCGAGGGCCGCCGCCGCCGGGTCGAGGAGCGCCGCGAGGGTTTGCGGGCGGCGCTGTCGCGGGCCGAGGAGAAGATCGATCGCTACACCCGCGAGCTGCACCGGCTCGGGCTGGAGACCAGCGAGCGGGAGGTGCGCTGGCTCAACGAGCTGATCGCGCACGAACAAGCCGAACGGCAGGGTCCGGAGACCTGAGCCGTTCGGCGCGGGCCGCAGCGTCGCGGCACCAGACCTACTGAACAGACACGGATTGAAGGAGAAACCCCCATGGGCGAGAACCGCCGCGTACGGGTGGCCATCGTGGGCGTCGGCAACTGCGCGGCGTCGCTGGTCCAGGGTGTCCAGTACTACCGCGACGCGGACCCGGCCACCCGCGTCCCCGGTCTGATGCACGTCGACTTCGGCGGCTACCACGTCCGCGACATCGAGTTCGCCGCCGCGTTCGACGTGGACGCCAAGAAGGTCAGCCGCGACCTGTCCGAGGCGATCTTCGCCTCGGAGAACAACACGATCAAGATCGCCGACGTGCCGCCGCTCGGCGTCACCGTCCAGCGCGGCCACACCCACGACGGGCTCGGCCGCTTCTACCGCGAGACGATCGAGGAGTCCGACGAGGCCCCGGTCGACGTCGTCGCGGCGCTGCGCGAGGCCGAGGTCGACGTGCTCGTGTCGTACCTGCCGGTGGGCTCCGAGGTGGCGGACAAGTTCTACGCCCAGGCCGCGATCGACGCCGGTGTGGCGTTCGTCAACGCGCTGCCCGTGTTCATCGCCTCCGACCCCGAGTGGGCGAAGAAGTTCGAAGACGCCGGCGTCCCGATCGTCGGCGACGACATCAAGTCCCAGGTCGGCGCCACCATCACGCACCGCGTGCTGGCGAAGCTGTTCGAGGACCGCGGCGTCCAGCTCGACCGGACGATGCAGCTCAACGTGGGCGGGAACATGGACTTCCTGAACATGAAGGAGCTCGAGCGGCTCGAGTCGAAGAAGATCTCGAAGACGCAGTCGGTCACCTCGCAGGTCGACCGCGACCTCGGCAAGGGCAACGTCCACATCGGCCCGTCCGACTACGTGCAGTGGCTCGACGACCGCAAGTGGGCCTACGTCCGGCTCGAGGGCCGCGCCTTCGGCGACGTGCCGCTGAACCTGGAGTACAAGCTCGAGGTGTGGGACTCGCCGAACTCGGCGGGCATCATCATCGACGCGGTGCGCGCGGCGAAGATCGCCAAGGACCGCGGCATCGGCGGCCCGATCCTGTCGGCCTCCTCCTACTTCATGAAGTCGCCGCCGGAGCAGTACGACGACGCGACCGCGCGCGACGCCGTGGAGAAGTTCATCCGCGGCGAGGTCGAGCGCTGACTCACTCCGCTCGCAAAAGCCGTGAAGGCCTCCTTGCCGGTCATAAGCGCCGGTAAGGAGGCCTTCACGGCTTTTCGTGTGGTGCACTAAACCGGTGGGGCGGGGTGCGCGTTGGCGGGGTGTGAGTGCGAGCGTGGGCGAAAGCGCGCCGGGGGATCTGGGCGCGCCGACCTTCCACGACCTGTTCCGCGAGTACTTCGGGCAGATGACCCGGCTGGCGCACCTGCTCGGCGCGGACGACGCGGAGAACGTCGCCCAGGAGGCCTTCGTCAAGCTCCACCAGCGCTGGGACACCCTGACCGACCACGCCCGGGTGGCCGGCTACCTGCGCACGACCGTGGTGAACCTGTCGCGTTCGCGGACGCGGCACCTGCGCGTGGTCCGGCGCGCCCCGCAGGACCGGCCGCCGGACGAGCTGTCGGCCGAGGTCAGGGCGGTGGCCAACTGGGAGCACCAGCAGCTGCGCGAGGTGGTCGGGAAGCTGTCGAGGCGACAGCGCGAGGTCCTCGTGCTGAGGTATTGGCTGGACCTGAGCACGGCGGCCATCGCGGAGACGCTCGGCATCTCGCCCGGCACCGTCAAGGCGACCACCCACCACGCGATGGAGAACCTGCGCAAGCACTGGGGGGACGACCTGGGAGGTGAGCGATGACCGACCTCGAACGCAAGCTGGCCGACGCACTGCGTGCGGAGGCGGAGAAGGTCACGCCCAACCTCGACGCGGCGTGGGCCGAGCAGCTGCGGCGGCAGCACCGGCCCCGCCGCCGCCGGGCCGCGGTGTGGGTCGCCCCGCTCGCCGCGGTGCTCGTGGTGCTGACCAGTGTGGCGATCGCCACCCAGGTGAACACGGTCCAGCCGCCGCCGGCCCCGGCGTCGCGGCCGGGCCAGGACCTGGTGCTCCCGAAGCCGGTGATCTCGCCGCCGGGCGTGAACTTCGTCGGTGAGCCGAAGGCGCTGGTCGACTTCGCGGGGCAAACGGACGCCTGGACCTCGTACGCCTCCGACGCCACCGACGCCGCCGGGCAGCGCATGTTCTGCCTCGAAGCGCTGCCCAAGGGCGCGACCCACGGCGGGCCGGAGTCGAACTTCGGCATCGAGTCGCCGTCCTGCGTCCCCGTGTCGGATTCCCCCGTGAGCGCCGGGTACATCGGCAAGAACGGGGGCCCGCTGCCGGCGGGCAAGGCGGTCTTCCTCGCCGACCGGACGACACAGGTGCTGCGTCTCTACGACGAGGCGGGCAACCTGAGCCTGGCCAAGATGGTGGGCACGCTCCAGCGCGGCCCGGTGTTCCTCGCCGACGTGCCGCCCGGCTCGCCGCCCGTGCGGTACGAGGTCAACTCAGTCCAAGCGCACCCGGCAAGCCGGTGATCTCCGGCACCACCGCCGTCGCCTCCGCGAGCACCTCGGGATCCGGCGGGAAGTGCGGGTTCGGCACCGCGTACACCGCCATCTTCGCCGCCAGCGCGGACCGCAGGCCGTTCGTCGTGTCCTCCACGGCGGCGCAGTCCTCCGGCGCGACGCCGAGCAGCTCGGCCGCCCGCAGGTAGACGTCCGGTGCCGGTTTGCCGGCGCCGACCTGCTCGGACGACACCGCCGCGCCGACCGGCAGGCCGGTCACGTCGAGGAAGCCCTTGATCAGCAGCACCGGCGACGAGCTGGCGATCGCCACCGGCCACCGGGCCGACACCTGCCGCACGACGTCCACCGCGCCGGGGATCAGCGGCGGCTCCGCGGCGTACCGGGCGGCCATCCGCTTGACGACGATCGTCGCGATCTCGGCCGGCGTCGTCCGCGCGCCGAGCTCCTCCACCAGGTAGCGGGCCCATTCCGGGGTGCTCATCCCCTGCTGGGCGCGCGTCGCCTCCTCGCGCCAGGTGCCGCCGTGCTCGGCGACGACCGCGCGGCGCACCTCGTCCCAGATCCGCTCGGAGTCCACCAGTACGCCGTCGAGGTCGAAGATCACCGCGTCCATACCTCCGAGCGTAGCTTGTGAGAGGAGTTACTTAGCCACCCTTACTAATTTTTGTTAGCCTGGCTAAGTGACTTCCCCGATCGCCGACCTCGCCCACCGGCTGCGGCCGCTGGTCTTCCGGCTGTACCACCAGGTGCGCCGCCAGACCCCGCAGCTGTCGCTGACCCTCACCCAGGGGTCGGTGCTGAGCGAGCTGGTCAACGGCGGCCCGCGGCGGATGAGCGCGCTCGCCGAGTTCGAGCAGGTCAAGCTGCCGTCGATGACCGACGTCGTCGGCCGCCTCGAACGGCTCGGCCTCGCCACCCGCATGCCGGACCCCGCCGACGGCCGGGCCGTGCTCGTGGACGTCACCGACGAGGGCCGCCGCTTCTACGCCGAGACGGTGGCCGCCCGGGAGGAGTTCCTCCGCGAGCGGCTCATCGCCATGGACGACACCGACCGCGCCGCGATCGAAGCCGCCCTCCCGGCCCTCGCGAAGTTGCTTGTCGACACCAAGAAGGAGGAACTGATCAGCGATGAGCGCTGAACACCACTCGAGCCTGCTGGACGCCGTCAAGGGCCAGCCCAAGCAGGTGTGGATCACCGCGTTCGCCGCGGTCATCGCCTTCATGGGGATCGGGCTGGTCGACCCGATCCTGCTGTCCATCGCCAAGGGCCTGGACGCGACGCCGTCCCAGGTCACCCTGCTCTTCTCGTCCTACCTCGGCGTCCAGGTCATCGCGATGCTGGTCACCGGCACGGCGAGCGCCAAGTTCGGCGCCAAGCGCACGGTGCTGGTCGGGCTGACGCTGATCGTCGCGGCCACCGCCCTGTGCGCGGCCGCCGGGTCGATCGAGCAGCTCGTCGGGCTGCGCGCGGTCTGGGGCCTCGGCAACGCGTTCTTCATCGCGACGGCGCTTTCGGTGATCGTCGGCGCCGCGACCGGCGGCCAGTCCGGCGCGATCCTGCTCTACGAAGCCGCGCTCGGCGTCGGCCTGTCGGTCGGCCCGCTGCTGGGCGCGCTGCTCGGCAGCATCTCGTGGCGCGGCCCGTTCCTCGGCACCGCGATCCTGATGGCGGGCGCGCTCGTGCTGTGCGCGGTGTTCCTCAAGAGCGACAAGCACGAGAAGCGCGAGCCGATCAAGCTGCTCGACCCGCTCCGCGCGCTCAAGCACACCGGTCTGCTGCGCACCTCCGTCGCCTCGGCGCTCTACACCGCCGCGTTCTTCGCGGTGCTGGCCTGGTCGCCGTTCGTCCTCGGTTGGAGCGCCATCGCCGTCGGGCTGATCTTCTGCGGCTGGGGCCTGTGCGTCGCGGTCGCCGGCGTCGCCCTCGCGCCGCGGCTGGCCGCCAAGCTCGGCGAGCGGCACGCGGCCGCGGCCGCCGTCTTCGGCTACGCCGTGCTGATGCTGGTGCTCGCGGTGCCGAGCAAGCCGGTGCTGGTCGCCGGGATCATCGTCTCCGGGCTGGTGTCCGGCCTGCTGAACACGCTGTTCACCGGCACCGCGATGTCGATCAGCGACGCGCCGCGCCCGGTCGCCAGCGCGGGCTACAACTTCTGCCGGTGGCTCGGTGGCGCCGTGGCCGCGACGCTCGTCGGGCACGTCGCCGAGTGGTTCGGCTCGCCGCAGGCGCCGTTCGTCGTCTCGGCCATCCTGTGCGTCGTCGCCGGTGCGCTGCTCTCGCTGCGGGAGAAGAAGGCCGACCCGCACACCGTGCCGCGGGAAGCGGTGCTCGTCGGCGAAGAGTTCTGAGTTCCGCACCCACCGTGACAGCCCCGGGATCCGCGTCCCGGGGCTGTCCGCTGTACACCCGTTGTTCACTCAGAAGTCCGGAAAGACTGGTTTTGGGCGCTTAGGTTCGGTCCGTTCCCGAATCCCCACCATGGAGGCGCTGTGCCCGACCGCCTGCTCCCGTTGTTCGCCGCTCACCCGGGCGGCCGTTCCCCGATCACCTGCGAGTACCGCTGCGGCAACGCGTGCGCCCACCCCGAGGCGAACGACTCCGGGAACGAGTACTTCGGTGACGTCGTCAAGGACATCTCCCGCCGCCGGGTCTTCAAGGCCGGAGCCGTGATGGCCGCCGCCGCGGGCGGGTTCGCCGCGCTGTCCGGTACCGCCGCGGCCGCACCGCTCCAGAAGCCCCAGCCGCCGTCGCGTCCGGTGCCGGGCACCGACTTCGACCCCGTCCCGCCGAACAAGCTCGACGCGGTCAGCATCCCCGACGCCTACGCGCAGCGCGTCGTCGTCCGGTGGGGCGACCCGGTCGTCGCGGGCGCGCCGAAGTTCGACTTCACCAAGCAGACCGCGGCCGCGCAGGCGAAGCAGTTCGGCTACAACAACGACTTCGTCGGCCTGATCCCGCAGGACGCACTGGGCCTGACGAACCTGCTCGTGGTCAACCACGAGTACACGACCGAGGTCCACATGTTCCCGGCCGACCAGTACGACCCGGCGAACCCGACCGAGGAGCAGGTCAAGATCGCCTGGGCCGCGCACGGCCTTTCGGTGCTGCTGACCCGCCGCGACCCGGTCCGCGGCGGCCTCGAGGTGGTCCCCAGCCGGTACGGCCGCCGGATCACGCTCGACACGATCTTCGAGGTGCGCGGCCCGGCCGCCGGCTCGAAGTTCCTCAAGACGTCGGCCGACCCGAGCGGGCGCAAGGTCCGCGGCACGCAGAACAACTGCTCCGGCGGCGTGACGCCGTGGGGCACGGTGCTCTCCGGCGAAGAGAACTTCGACCAGTACTTCGCGAACTCCGACAAGGTCACCGACCCGGTCGAGGCGGCGCGGCTCAAGCGCTACTCCGTCGGCAGCGGCACGAGCACCCGCAAGTGGGAGCGGTTCGACAAGCGCTGGGACGTCTCGCAGGAGCCGAACGAGCCGAACCGCTTCGGCTGGGTGATCGAAATCGACCCCAACGACCCGAACTCGACGCCGGTCAAGCACACCGCGCTCGGCCGGTTCAAGCACGAAGCCGCGAACATCAAGATCACCGCCGACGGCCGCGTCGCCGTCTACTCCGGGGACGACAGCCGCTTCGAGTACATCTACAAGTTCGTCTCGAAGGGCAAGTACAAGCCGGGCAAGAGCGCGCACGCGCGGCGGCACAACTCCGCGCTGCTCGACGAGGGCACGCTGTACGTCGGCCGGTTCACCGGCGACAGCCCGGCCGCGGAGATCGACGGCACCGGCAAGCTGCCGTCCGACGGCGAGTTCGACGGCCGCGGCGAGTGGATCCCGCTGGCCAGCGGCGACCAGTCCTTTGTGGACGGCTTCACCGCCGAGGAGGTCTACGTCTTCACCCGGCAGGCCGCGGACAAGGTGGCCGCGACGAAGATGGACCGGCCCGAGGACATCGAGCCGAACCCGGTCAACGGCCGGATCTACGCGGCGCTGACCAACAACTCCGACCGCGGCGCGACCGGCAAGGCCGGCGCCGACGAGCCGAACCCGCGGGTGGGCAACAAGAACGGGCACATCCTGGAGTGGGAGGAGGACCGCGGCGACGCGGCGTCCACCCGGTTCGCCTGGCGGCTGCTGCTGGTCTGCGGTGACCCGAAGGCGGCGGACACCTACTTCGGCGGCTTCCCGAAGGACCAGGTCAGCCCGATCTCCTGCCCGGACAACGTGGCCTTCGACCGCCACGGCAACCTGTGGATCGCCACCGACGGCAACGCGCTGGGCGCGAACGACGGCCTCTTCTCGGTGCCGGTCACCGGCCCGGAGCGCGGGCACGTCAAGCAGTTCCTCTCGGTGCCGGTCGGCGCCGAGACGTGCGGCCCGGTCGTGACGGACAACCTGGTGCTCGTCGCGGTCCAGCACCCGGGCGAGAACGCGACCAGCTCGGCGAACCCGACGTCGCACTGGCCCGACGGCGGCACCGCGCAGCCGCGGCCGTCGATCGTCTCGGTGTGGAAGAAGGGCCGCTTCGGGCTGCCCGGCCGCATCGGCGAGCGCTGACACACCCGGCCCGCACCGGCGAGGTTCACTCTTAAGTGGACGGTTCTCGCCCGGTGCGGGCCCCTGCCACGCGCCATAGTCGAAGCATGGTCCGTTCGGCGCGCGTGGTGGCAGTGGCGGTGGTGGCGCTCTCGGGGACGGTCGTACCCACGGCCGCCGCGGAGCCGCCGCCGTCCTGCGGCGGGGTCGCGGCGAACCCGAGCGTCGAGGAGACGGCGCGCAACGGCGCTCCCGACGGGTACGTGTTCACCCCGGCCGCGCCCGTGCCGCCCGGGACGCCGGCCGCGAAGGCGCCGAAGCTGCTGACCGACCAGGCGTACGCGGTCGACGGGCAGCGTTCGGCGGTCGTCCAGACGCCGGACGGCAAGGCCAGCACCGCCGTCCAGGCCGAGAAGTTCGTCCCCGGCGGCGTCTACACGCTGAGCGTCTGGACCGCTTCGCACGCCCCGGGCAACGGCGCGGCGACCGGCCTGCGGTTCTTCGACGCGTCCGGCGCGCAGGTGCAGGAGAGCAAGCTCGCCGTCGACCACAACGCGAGCGACGGCCACCTGGCCCGGCAGCAGTTCCCGGCGGTGACGGCCCCGGCGAAGGCCGGCGCGGTGAAGTTCTTCACCACGACCAGCCTCGAACGGCTGCGCTGGGACTGCGTCGACCTGAACCTGGCCGCGTACTCGGTGAAGAAGGAAGTGCAGAACCCGGCGACCGGTGCGTGGGGCTCGTTCGCGACGGTCACCGCCGGCGACACCGCGCACTACCGGATCACCGTGACGAACGACGGCACCGAGGAGCTGACCGGGATCTCGGTGCAGGACCCGTGGTGCCCGGCGCCGTTCGAGCCGTTCGCGCTGGCCGCGGGCGCGAACAAGCAGCTGATTTGCGACCACCCGGACCTCACGGTGGCCGACAACGGGCACGTCAACACGGCGAAGGTCACCGGCGTGAAGTTCGCGGGCGGCACTCTAGGCGACAAGACGGCGTCGGCCACGATCACCGTCCTGCCGCCGCCCGCGATCGCGAAGATCGGCGACTTCGCGTGGAAGGACCGCAACCGCGACGGGATCCAGGACCCGGACGAACCCGGCGTCGCGGGCGTGAAGGTGACGCTGAAGGACGGCGCGGGCGGCACGGTCGGCACCGCGACCACCGACGCCGGCGGGAAGTACGGGTTCGAGAAGCTGAAGGACGGCACCTACCAGGTCTGCTTCACCGTCCCGGCGGACTTCACGGTGACGCGCAAGGACGCGGCCGCCGACGACCGCGACTCCGACGCCGACCCGGACGGCTGCACCGCCCCGCGCACGCTCGGCGGCCCGGCGCGCGAGGACTTCACGGTGGACCTCGGGCTCGCCCCGCCGACGAACCGGATCGGCGACTTCGCCTGGGCCGACACCAACGGCAACGGCCTCCAGGACCCGGGCGAGCCCGGCCTGGCCGGCGTCAAGGCCGTGCTGAGCAACGGCGTCAGCGTCGTCACCGGCCCGGACGGCGCGTACGCCTTCACCGGCCTCGAAGACGGCAGCTACCAGGTCTGCTTCACGGCGGAGGGCCACCACCCGACGAAGAAGGACGCCGGCGACGACGCGAAGGACTCCGACGCGGACCCGGCGTCCGGCTGCGCGGACCCGCGGACGCTCGGCCCCGGCGCGCGTGACGACCGCACAGTCGACGTCGGCTTCGCCTAGTTACGGTGGGGGCATGACGGACTTGCCCTTGGCTCTCGTGACCGGCGCTTCCCGCGGGATCGGCGCGGCGGTCGCGCACCAGCTCGCGCCGACCCACCGCCTGCTGCTCGGTGGCCGCGACGCCGAAGCGCTGTCCGCGCTGGCGAAGGAGCTCCCGGGCGCGAAGCCGTGGCCGGTCGACCTCACCGATCCGGCCTCCCTCGAACGCGCGGTCGCGGACGTCGAGTCGCTCGACGTCCTGGTCCACTCCGCCGGCGTCGCCCGGCTCGGCCGCGTCGAGGAGGCGTCCGCCGCGGCGTGGCGGGAGAACTTCGAGGTCAACACCCTGGCGGTGGTCGAGCTGACCCGCCTCCTGCTCCCGGCGTTGCGCACGGCCCGCGGCCACGTGGTCGTGATCAACTCCGGCGCCGGCCGCAACGCGCGTCCGGGCTGGTCGCCGTACGCCGCGAGCAAGTTCGCCGTCCGCGCCTTCGCCGACGCCCTGCGCGAGGAGGAGCCGGACATCCGCGTGACGTCGGTCTACCCCGGCCGCACGGACACGCCGATGCAGCAGGAGATCTTCAAGGGCGAGGGCCGCGACTACGACACCACGCACCTCCTGCGCGCGGACTCGGTGGCGACCGCGGTGGTGACGGCGGTGTCGGCCACCCCGGACGCACACCTGACCGAGCTGATCCTGCGGCCGAACTAGGCGCGCAGGCGCGCGGCGGTCTCGGCCACCCCGGCCTGGACCTTCGCGCGGTCCACCTTCACCGACTCGCCCTCGGCGACGACCTGCTCGCCCGCGACCCACACGTCCCGGACCCGCCGCGACCCGGCCGCCCACACGAGGTTCGACAGCAGCTGCACGTCCGGCACGTCCAGGCCGCACGCGAAGGCCGGGTCGTCCAGGTCGATGTGCACCAGGTCGGCCCAGCGGCCCGCCTCGATGGCCCCGATGTCGGACCGGCCGAGCGCCGCCGCGCCGCCGCGGGTCGCCAGCAGGAAGACGTCGGCCGCGGTCAGCACCGTCGAGTCGCCCGTCGCGAGCCGGGCGAACATGGCCGCGAGCTGCAGTTCTTCCCACAGGTCGATGTCGTCGTTGGACGCCGGGCCGTCGGTGCCGAGACCGACCGCGACGCCCGCCTCACGCAGGTCCTTGATCCGCGCGATGCCCGAAGCCAGCTTCGCGTTCGAGCCCGGGCAGTGCGCCATGCCGACGCCGTGCGCGGCGAACAACGCGATGTCGGCGTCCGACAGGTGGATCGCGTGCGCCGCCAGCACCCGGCCGTCGAGCATTCCCAGCTCACGAAGCAGCGCGGGCACCGAACCGTGCGATTCCCGGACCGCGGTGTCTTCGAGAGCCGCCTCGGCGACGTGGATCTGGATCAGCGCCCCGCGCGACTGGGCCGACTCCGCCGTCGCCCGCAGGGCTTCCGCCGACAGCATGTACGCCGAGTGCGGGCCGTAACCCAGCTCGACGCGGTCGCCGTGGCCGAAGCGCAGGCCGTCGGCGTCGATCCAGCGCTCGATGCCGGCCAGCTGCGCCCGCCAGTCCAAGCCGGGCAGCTCCATCACCGGCGGCGCCACCAGCACCCGGCCACCGGTGGTGAGCACCGCGTCGACCAGCTGCTCGCCTTCGAAGTACATCTCGGCGCTGGTCGTGACGCCGTGGCGCAGCATCTCGACCGAGCCGAGCAGCATGCCGGTGCGCACGTCTTCGGGACGCAGCTTCGCCTCGGCCGGCCAGATGATCTCGTTGAGCCACGGCAGCAGCGGCAGGTCGCCGCCCATGCCGCGCAGCAGCGTCATCGGGCTGTGCGCGTGCGTGTTGACCAGGCCGGGCAGCAGGATGCCGGTCAGGGTGGTGACCGGCGCGGCGGACTCGGGGGCGGTGGCCGCCGGTCCGCAGTAGGAAATGCGCCCATCGGCGTCGACATCGACGGCCGCGTCACGAAGAAGCGAACAGGACGGGTCGGCCGGGAGAACGACGGGGGCGAGGAAACGGCGTTGCATCTCTGGATACTACGCACCCTGGATTACGAGACGACTCCACTCCGCCACGCCCACGCCGCGATCTCCACGCGGTTGCGCGCGCCGATCTTGCCCTGCACCGACGCCAGGTGCGTCTTCACCGTGGACAGCGAGAGGAACAGCTCCGACCCGATCTCGGTGTTCGTCAGCCCCCGCGCGGCCGCCTGCACGACGTCCAGCTCCCGCGCGGTCAGCGGTTCCGACGGCGGGGCGACCTGCGCCTTCGCCGCGCCGCCGCCGTCGAAGTGCTTGAGCAGCCGGATGGTGATCTGCGGCGAGACCAGCGCGTCGCCGCGGTCGGCCGCGCGGACCGCCTCGATCAGCAGCGCCGGGCCCGCGTCCTTCAGCAGGAAGCCGTGCGCGCCGTTGCGCAGCGCCGTGTGGACGTACTCGTCGAGGTCGAACGTGGTGACCACGACGACCTTCAGCGGATCGCTCACGTCCGGCCCGGCCAGCTGGCGGGTGACCTCCAGCCCGTCGAGGCCGGGCATGCGGATGTCGAGCAGGCAGACGTCCGGGCGCAGCTCGCGGGCCTTCGACACCGCCGAGACGCCGTCCGGGACGTCGGCGACGACCTCGATGTCGTCCTGGGCGTCCAGGATCATGCGGAAGCCCATCCGCACCATTTCCTGGTCGTCGGCGATCAGTACCCGGATCACTCGTCCCCTTCCCCGGCGGCCAGCGGCAGCCACGCTTCGACCCGCCAGCCCCCGTCCGGGTCGCGCCCGGCCGACAGCCGTCCCTTGAGCAATGCGACGCGTTCGCGCATCCCGACCAGACCGTAGCCGCCCGACCCACCGGCCGGCCGGTGTGCCGGCTCGCGTCCGTCGTCCGTCACCCGCAGGTGCAGTTCGGGACCCTGCACCTCGGCCACGACGAACGCCTCGGTCGCGCCGGACGCGTGCTTGCCGACGTTCGTCAGCGACTCCTGCACCAGCCGCAGCGCCGAGCGGCCGACCTCGTGCGGCAGGTCCGGCGGCAGGTCGAGGTGCAGCGACGTCGGCACGCCGTGGTTGCCGCTGCCGACCAGCTTCCGCAGGTCGGCGCCCAGATCCGTGGTGGCCTGCTCGCTGAACTCGCTCGACCCGGCCGGTGCGTCCCCGCGCATCGAGCGGACCAGCCGCCGCATCGCCGCGAGCGCTTCGACGCCGGCGTTCTCGATCCGGGCCATCGCCTCGACGGCGACCTCCGGCTTCTGCTCGGCCATCATCCGCGCGGCCTGGGCCTGCACGACGATGCCGGTGACGTGGTGGGCGACGACGTCGTGCAGCTCCCGCGCCAGCGCCATCCGCTCGGCCGTCTGCGCGTCGGCCACCGCCGACTTGACGACCGTGGTGCGCTCGGAGTCCCGCGAGCGCAGCATCAGGCCGGTGGCGATCGAGATGCCGAGCAGCAGCGCCGCGGCGAAGGCCAGGATGGACAACGTCTGCGGGTCGGTCTGCAGGCCGCGGGGCGTGTTCGAGTTGAGGATCGCGGCGAGCGCGACCACCCCCGAGAGGATCGACACCCGCGGCCACGACGCGTTGAGGCCGCGGGCGCGGGTCACGTTCACCACCACGCCCATCGCGGCGATGACCTGCACGAACGGCACGCCGCCCGGCATCGGGTAGTCGTAGCGCAGGTGCAGGAACGGCGTGATGACCGCCGACAGCAGCAGCATCCCGGCGATGCCGAGGAGCGCGTCCGCCGGCCGGCGCGGCGAGAGCACCGCGATGGCCGCCGCGACGATCGAGCAGAACAGGATCGGGAAGCCGCGGGCGTTGCTCGAATACGTGTAGCCGAACTCGAACAGCAGCGCGAAGCCGAGCAGGCCCATCAGCGGCCACTGCCCCATCGCCAGCTCGTTCACCCGGCGCAGCCGCCGGGTCCGCGGCCCGGCTTGCGGACGGCGGTCCCGCGCCGCGATCGCGGGCACGAGCGGCCCGGCGAGCAGCAGCAGGCCGAACAGCAGCGCCTGCGAACCCGTGCCGCTGTCGATCTCGCCGACCCCGGCGTACCGGCCGAAGACGGCGACGAGGCCGCTGACGACCAGGAAGCCGATCACGCAGAACGCCACGCCCGCCCGGGCCCGGCGGGCCAGGTAGTAGACCATCAGCACCCCGGCCACGACCTCGGTGATGGTCACCTTCGGCAGCACGCTGGAGTACGGCGGGATGTGGAACGCGTGGATGAAGAGGGTGGAGAACACCAGCACCCCGCCCCCGGCCACGCCGGCGACGGCCGCGCGCTTCTGGGCCCACACCGCGCACGCCGTCATCGCGAAGATGCCGGGCAGCAGCCCGAAGTCGACGAACCGCGGGCCGTTGTCGTCGAGGGCGGCCTGCGTCGTGTAGACGACGTCGAAGATCAGCGCGGCGAAGAGGACGGCCGTGGGCACGCCGACGCGCCGCACGAGAGCGGCGGCGCGGGTGTACAGCGTTTTCGGCGGGGGCGCGGCGGTCACAACGTGACGTTAGAGGATCCGCGGGCGTTCGCACCTTGGCCGACCGGCTCGTGCTCCCTCGGCCGATCGGCCGATGCGGGCCGGGCCGTGACTGGCCGTCTGCCCGAAGTGGACAACCCGGGGTTTCGGCGAAGCTCATCGGCACCAAGATCCGAACCGACAGGGAGAACCTCGTGGACCCGAACACTCCACAGTGGACCGGCGGACCGGTGCTGTCCGGCCGTGGGCTGGTGAAGCGCTACGGCGCGCAGTACGCCCTGGCCGGCATCGACATCGACATCCAGCCGCGGGACGCCGTCGCCATCGTCGGCCCGTCCGGCTCGGGCAAAACGTCGCTGCTGCACGTGCTGGCCGGCATCCTCCGGGCCGACGACGGGCAGATCTTCCTGGCCGGGCAGCGGATCGACCACCTCGGCGAGAAGAAGCGCAGCGAACTGCGCCGCACCGAGTTCGGCTTCGTCTTCCAGTCGGGGATGCTGGTCGCGGAGCTGTCGGCCGAAGAGAACGTCGCGCTGCCGTCGCTGCTGGCCGGGCTCGGCCGCAAGGAGGCCATCGACGCCGGCCGCCAGTGGCTCTCGCGCCTCGGGCTGGCCGGCAAGGAAAAGCGCCGCCCCGGCGAGCTGTCCGGCGGTGAGGCCCAGCGCGTCGCGATCGCGCGGGCGCTGACCCACCGGCCGAAGGTGATCTTCGCCGACGAGCCGACCGGCGCGCTCGACACCCGCACCGGCCGCGAGACGATGGACGCCCTGCTCGGCGCCGCCCACGAGACGGGCGCCGCGGTGATCGTGGTGACGCACGACCGCGAGCTGGCCGAGTCGATGCCGAAGACCGTCGCCATCCGCGACGGGCTGATCGCCACGAGGCAGGCGGCGTGAACTCGCTGCAGATCGCCCTGCGGGTGCTGAGGGTCGACCGGCGGACCCGGACGTCGGCGATCCTCACCGCGATCGGGGTGGCCGTCGCGACCGGGCTGGTGCTGCTGCTGGCGACGCTGCCGTTCGCCACGCAGAACCGCGAGCAACGCGCCCTCTGGCAGGGCGAGCACTTCTACAGCCGCGGCTCCGACGTGCCGGCCAAGCTGCTGTTCAGCTCCTCGAAGGACTACTTCGACGGGCAGCAGATCATCCGCGTCGACGTCGCACTGGCGCCGGGCGTGACCGCGGCGGGCGTCCAGCTGCCGCCGGGCGTGCCGCAGCTGCCGGGACCGGGCGAGACCGTCGTGTCGCCCGCGCTCGGCCGGCTCCTCCAGGGCCACCCGGCCGACCAGCTCGGCGACCGGTTCGGCAAGCCCGTCGGCGCCATCGGCGAGGACGGCCTCCGCTTCCCGGAGCAGCTCGTCGCGCTCACCGGGCACACCGCGGACGCGATGCCGGAGAGCGCCAACCAGGTGCCCGGCTTCCCGGCGGGGAAGGCGAGCCCGGATCCCCTGCTCATGCTGCTGTCCTGGGTCGGGATCATCGTGCTGCTGGTGCCGAGCCTGGTGCTGGTGGCGTCCTCGGCGCGGCTGACCGCCGCCCGGCGCGAACGGCGGCTCGCCGCGATCCGGCTGGCCGGCGCCACTCCGGGGCAGGTCACGAACATGGTGGCCGCCGAGACGACGTTGTCCGCCGGCATCGGCGCCCTGCTCGGCCTGCTGATCAGCCCGGCCCTGCACGGCCTCGCGTCGTTCGTCCCGTGGGCCGGTGGCACGTGGCTCGCGTCCGACTTCGCCCTGCCGGTCGGCCTGACGGTGTTCATCGTCCTGGCCATCCCGGTGCTCGTGGTGCTGGCCGGCGTCCTCGGCCTGCGCCGCGTGCTGAAGAACCCGCTGTTCGCGACCGGTGGCCACACGAAGAAGCCGTTGCGCTGGTGGCGCCTGCTGGCGCTGCCCGCGGCGGGGCTGTTCTTCCTGGTCGCGGTGACGACGGCGAAGGACTCCGGCGGCATCACGCTGGTCATGGCGGGGCTGTTCCTGCTGGTCGGCTCGGCCGCGATCGTCGGGCCGTGGGTGACGTCGGCGGTCGGCGGCACGTTCGTCCGGATCTGGCGGCGCCCGTCCGCGCTGCTCGCCGGTCGTCGCCTGCGTGACGACCCGAAGGGCGCCTACCGCGCGTCCGCCGGGATCGTGCTCGCGGTGTTCGCCGGGTCGATGGCGCTGACGCTGCTGCCGACGTTCGAGTCGATGGCCGGTGGCGGGCGGTCCTTCGTCGACTCGGTGCTCTACGTCGACACGGACAACCAGCACGCGGGCAAGATCGTCGAGCAGGCGAACGGGTCCCTGCGGAAGTACGGCCAGTCCGAGCAGGCGGTCGCGGTCGGCGAGGTCTACCTCGTCGAGGGCGAGGGGAACAACCGCACCGGCCACCGCGCGCTGGTGATGACCTGCGCCGACGCCGTCAAGCTGACCCGGTTCGACCTCACCGCGGAGAACTGCACGGGCGGTCCGGCCGTCTTCGGCGACTCGGCGCTCGACCTTGCGCGGTACAAGCTCACCGACAACTGGGAAGGGCCGGCGGTGGCCGTGAAGTCGGGGACGCGGGCGGAAGCGATCCACCTGCCCGACGCGGACCTGTCGAGCACGTCGATCATCGACCCGGCCGCGCTGCCGGACGGCTTCACGCCGAAGTACGTCACGGTGGTCGCGCCGACGACCGACGCGAACCGCGAGATCGTCCGCACGGCGCTGGCCGGGCCGGCCGCCGGCGAGGAGATCGGCAGCCGGGACCAGTACCTGTTCAACCAGCAGACCGAGCTCGGCGACCTGCGCCGGGTCACGGTGATCGGGCTGATCGCCGCCGGTGTGCTGGCGGGCTGCAGCGCCGCGGTCGCGACCGCGGGGTCGGTGATGGACCGCCGTCGCACGTTCGGGGCGTTGATGGCGGCCGGCACGCCGGTCCGGGTGCTGGCGAGGGCGCTGCGGATGGAGGCTGCGCTGCCGGCGCTGGTCGCCACCATCGGGGCGGGAATCGTCGGGGTGCTCGTCGGCGTTGGGCTGTACAGCATGGTCGACGAGCGGGGCATCGTGCTCAGCCCGTGGCTGCTGGCGCCGGTCGTGCTCGGCGTCGGCGTGGCGTTGCTCGGCGCGTCGGTCTGCACCCCCGCGCTCAAGCGGGTCCAGGCCGAACCGCTGGCCGACGAATAGGGAGGACGTTCGCCCCTCTGTCGGGGGAGGGGCGAACTCCTACCGCTTTTCGAAGATGAGGTCGTGCGAGACGCGGCCTTCGACGTCGGCGCGCTGCTCGAACTTGGTCACCGGCCGCCAGTCCGGCCGCGGCGCCCAGCCGTCGTACCGGTTCTTCAACGCCGGCTCGGCGGAGCAGACCTCCAGCATCTGCTCGGCGTAGCTCTCCCAGTCGGTCGCCATGTGGAACGTGCCGCCGGGCGCGAGCCGCGACGCCACCAGCGCGGCGAACGACGGCGACACGATCCGCCGCTTGTGGTGCTTCTTCTTCGGCCACGGGTCCGGGAAGAACAGCCGGACGCCGTGCAGCGTGTCCGGCTCGACGTGCTCGGTCAGGAACACGACGGCGTCGCCGTGCAGCAGCCGCAGGTTCCCGACGCCCAGCTTTTCGGCGCGCAGCATCAGCTGGCCGAGGCCCGGGTCGTAGACTTCGGCCGCGACATAGTTCAGCTCCGGCGCCGCGGCGGCCAGCTGCGACGTCGTCTCGCCCATGCCGGAGCCGATCTCCAGCATCACCGGCGCTTCGCGGCCGAACCACTCGGTGAAGTCCAGCGTTCCGGCGGGCAGCTCACCGACCGTGCGGCCGAGCTCCGGCCACAGTTCGTCCCACGCGCGTTGCTGCCCGACGGTCATCCGGCCGCCGCGCTTCACGTAGCTGACGACGCTGCGCAGCCGGGGTTGGTGCTCGTTTTCCACTCACCGAGGTTAACGAACGGCTTCCAGCTCCCCGAGACGAGACCGCAGCCCCGCCAGCCCGGCGATGGCGATCGGGTCCGGCGTCGCCCCCGTGTGCGCGGGGAGCACGTCGATCCAGCCCGGGTGCCGGTCGGTGTTCATGACCGTCGTCGGAATCGCGTGTCCCGATTTCCCGCGTTCGGACGGCATGAACTCCCAGTACCCGGATTCGCCGTCCGCGGCCCACGGGACGAATTCCCAGCCCGGGCGCCTGCCGAGCAGTTGCGCGATCCGGTCCTCGACGCGGAAACCCTGTTCCCGTGAATCGAGGGTCCCGTCCGCCACCGCCCGCAGCCACCACGGCGCGGGGATCGGGCCCGCCATCCCGGCCGAAGCGCGGAACAGGGCCAGGACGCGGTCTTCCGGCGCGCGGTGCACCCACGCCCGGCGGAGTTCGGCGGGCGTCGCCGCGGTCATGGCGGCCCGCGGGAGCTCGATCGCCCGCGACCATTCGAGGTCCAGCATGGGTTCGAGCTGCGGAGCGTCGTCTTCGACGCGGGCTCGGGGAATCGTGCTGCCCAATTCTTGACCGGTGTCCACCGTCAAGGATCACCTCCAGGGGAGCTCAGACGGGTCCGGCACGCTCTCTCTTACGAATATTGCCTGGTCATAGCATTATGTCCGGTGGCTGTGAGAGAAGCCACAGGGGTTTCATCTTCTTTTAACAAAGGTTTTTGCGGTATTGAGACCACGGTCACGCTCAGGCATCGCGGCGTGCCGTTGCGAGCACGCCGGCCACGAACAGGGCAACGGTGATCGCCGCGAAGTAGCCGAGGTAGCCCCACGGGCCGAGCGGCGCGTCCGGCAGCTGCAGCGGCCCCGCGGCGAACCCGCCGGCGCCGACGAACTCGTCGGCGGCGTGGAACGGCATCCACTGGTAGATGTGCTTGCCGGCGCCCGGGATCAAGATCACCAGGCCCTCCAGCACCTGCGTCCACACCAGCACCACGGTCAGCCCGAAGGCGACGCTGCGCAGCAGGAGCGCGACGCCGACGCCGGCCACCGCGGTGAACAGGAACACCAGGCTCTGGCCGAGCACCGCGCGCCAGTCCGCGGCCGAGTGCAGCGCGAGGTCGGCGTCCGGCTGCACCAGCGACGCCAGCCCCCACGAGCCGAAGCCGACGACCAGCCCGAGCACCGCGCCGAGCGCGGCGAGCACCGCCAGCTTCGCCACCAGCGCGGGCACCCGGCTCGGCACCGCCTGGAAGGTCAGCCGCATGGTGCCCCAGTTGAACTCCGACGCCGTCGCGAGGATCGCGAGGACGAGCAGCACGGTCCGGCCGTTGCCGCTGGCGAGCTGGGTGTTGCCGACGGTCGCCGGGATCTCCGGCCCGGCCAGCGCGAAGAACAACGCGGTGAAGCCGAGCGGCGCGACGAACGCGATCGCCAGGCACCACCAGGGCGCGCGGGTGCTGAAGAGCTTGATGCGCTCGGCGCGGAGGAGGTTGGTGATCATCGGGACGCCTCCGGAGCCGGGCCCGCGAACTCGACGGATTCGCGGGTGAGGTCGAGGTAGGCCTGCTCCAGCGAGCCGGTGATCGGGCTCAGCTCGTGCAGCGTCGCGCCGGCGTCGAAGGCGAGCTGCCCGATCCGGTCACTGTCCATTCCGGACACCAGGAAGGCGCCGTCGGCCTCGCTGAACTCGGCCTGCCCGGTGAGCGCGGCCCGCAGCTCGTCGGCGTGCGGGGTGCGCACGCGCACGCCGTGTTCGCTCGTCCGCGCGACGAAGTCGGCCATCGTCCCCTGGTAGATGAGCCGTCCCCGGCCGATCACCACGAGGTCCTGCGCGGTCTGCGCCATCTCGGGCAGCAGGTGGCTGGACACGAACACGGTCCGGCCCTCGGCCGCCAGCGCGTGCAGCAGCTGCCGGATCCAGGCCATGCCCTCCGGGTCGAGGCCGTTCACCGGCTCGTCGAACAGCAGCACCCGCGGGTCGCCGAGCATCGCGGCGGCGATGCCGAGCCGCTGCTGCATGCCGAGGGAGTACTGCAGGACGCGGGTCTTGCCGACGCTCGTCAGCCCGACCAGCGCGAGCACCTCTTCGACGCGCTTGTCGGTGATGCCGTTGGTGGCGGCCAGCCAGCGCAGGTGGTCGCGCCCGCTGCGGCCGGGGTGGCGCCAGGTGGCGTCCAGCATCGCGCCGACCGTCCGAAGTGGATCTTTCAGCTCGCGGTACGGGACGCCGTCGACGAGCACCGTGCCCGCGTCGGGCGTGTCGAGGCCGAGGACCAGCCGCATGGTCGTGGACTTCCCGGCGCCGTTCGGCCCGAGGAACCCGGTGACCCGCCCGGACCGCGCGGTGAACGTCAGCTCGTCGACCGCGGTCGTCGTGCCGTACCGCTTGGTCAGCGCGTTGGCTTCGATCATGCGCTCCCCCGTCCCGTCACCAGGAGCCTACTGCGAAACACCGGATCCGGGTCGCCCCCCGACAGCGCGACCCGGATCCGGTGTTTTTCCCCTGTATCCCCTCAAGCGTCCCGCTTCTTCGCAACCCCGAGTGCGACGAGCAGGAACACGATCGCGATGCCGGCGAAGTACGCCAGCGCCCAGCCGGGGCTCAGCGGCGAGTCCGACGGCGCCGGGCCGTTGACCACCTCCGAGCCGCGGAGGAACTTGTTGGCCACGTTGAACGGCAGCCACTCGTGGATGTGGGCGCCGATCTTCGGGATCAGCTGCACCAGCTCTTCGACGGCCAAGTAGTAGATCAGCAGCAGGGCGATGGCGCCCGCGCTGTGCCGGACCAGGATGCCGACGGCGACCGCGAGCACGGCGCTGAGCGCGAAGACCGGGCCGATGCCGGCGACGTTCAGCCAGTCCTGCGTCGTGTGCAGGCCGAGGTTGTCGTTCGGGCGCATCACCACGCCGAGGCCCCAGGCCCCGAACGCGGCGATCTCGCCGAGCACCAGGCTCAGCAGGCCGACGACGGCGGCCTTGGCGACCAGCGCCGGCGAGCGGTGCGGCACCGCCTGGAACGTCGTGCGGATGGTGTTGAAGCGGTATTCGGTGGTCACGGCGAGGGCCGCGAGCACCATGACGACGGCGATGCCGAACTGGGAAGCGCCGAACTGGGTGGCGGAGATCGTCACCGGGTCGGTCGGTTCGGTCGCCCCGGCCATGATGGCCGCGAAGCCGACGGACAGGGCCAGGGTGATGAGCGCGCACCACCACGGCGAGCGGGTGGAGAACAGCTTGATGCGTTCTACCGCGAGCAGGTTCATGGTCTTGGTTTCCCCGTTTACTTGGCGGACTCGAGCACGTGCTGCGCCTCGGCGTCGAGCCCGGTGTGGTACTCGACGGAGTCGCCGGTGATCTGCATGAAGGCCTGCTCCAGCGAGCCGGTCTGCGGGCTCAGCTCGTGCAGGACGATCCGGTTGGCCGCGGCGATCTCGCCGATCTTTTCGCTGTCCATGCCCGAGACGACGAGCCCGGTGTCGTCCCCGGTGACGCCGGCGCTGGCGCGCTCGAGCGCGTCGCGCAGTTCCGCCAGCTGCGGCGAGCGGACCTTGACCGTGTTCTCCGCCGCGCGGGCGACGAAGTCCTGGGTCGACGACTGCGAAATCAGCTGTCCCCGGCCGATCACCACGAGGTTGCTCGCGGTCAGCGCCATCTCCGAAAGCAGGTGGCTCGACACGAACACGGTGCGGCCTTCCTCGGCCAGCCGGTGCATGAACTTCCGGATCCAGAGGATGCCCTCGGGGTCCAGGCCGTTCACCGGCTCGTCGAACAGCAGCACCTCGGGGTCGCCGAGCAGGGCGGCCGCGATGCCGAGCCGCTGCGACATGCCGAGCGAGAACCCGCCGGCGCGCTTGCCGGCGACGCTCGTCAGGCCGACGGTGTCGAGGACCTCGTCGACGCGGCTGTTCGGGATGCGGTTGGACTTCGCCATCCACTGCAGGTGGGCGCGCGCCGAGCGGTTGGGGTGCACCCACTTCGCGTCGAGCAGCGCGCCGACGGTGCGCAGCGGTTCCTTGAGGTCGTGGTACTTCTTGCCCCCGATGGTGACCTGGCCGCCCGTCGGGTTGTCCAGGCCGAGGATCATGCGCATGGTGGTGGACTTGCCGGCCCCGTTCGGGCCGAGGAAGCCGGTGACCTGACCCGCGGACACGGAAAACGACAGGTTGTTCACCGCCAGTGTCTTTCCATACCGCTTGGTGAGGCCGGTTGCCTCGATCATGGCTGCTCCTCTTCCGCCCCTCGCTTACGACGCGTTCATCGTCGCGGGTCGGGGGTGGTTCGCGCGTCACCCTGTAGACCGAACCGGTCCCCCTACCTGAGTAGTACCTTGCTGGCTCTTCGGCCGATGCGCGATCCGTGATGACCCTGAGGCGACCCTGATTCGACGTCATTAATGAACTGTGGTTCAATAATGGGGTGGCCCGGCCGAGGAGCATCACCGACGAACGGCTGCTGGGCGCGGCGGAGACCGTGATCGGCCGCTGCGGCCCCGGTTTCACGCTCGCCCAGGTCGCTTCGGAAGCCGGGGTTTCGGTCGGCACGGTCGCGCAGCGGTTCGGCTCGAAGAGCGGCCTGCTGCAGGCGATGAGCCGGCGGGCCACGCGGCGGGCGGTCGTGCAGATGCGGGAGTGCGCCGAGCGGGCGGCCGACCCGGTCGACGGCCTGCGCGCCGCGGCGGTGTCGGTCTACGCGGTGCTCGGGGACGCCGAAGAGGCGGCGAACCACCTGGGCCAGCTCGGCGTGGACATCGGCGACCCGGTGCTGCGGTCGCTGCTGGGCGAGCACTTCACGGCGGTCGAGGAAGAACTGCGGCGGCTCGTGCGGGTGGCGGCTCCTTCGCTGCCGCACGCGCCGAGCGTGCCGCGGGCCGCCCGGGTGGTGCTGGACGTGATCAACGGGGTGTCGATCGACTGGTCGATCCGGCCGCACGGGCGGCTGGCCGACCGGCTGGCGGAAGACGTCGACGCGGTGCTGACCGCGTGGCGCGGACGGGAGGACGCATGAGCTTGCAGGGCAAGGTGGCCGTGGTGACCGGGGCGACCCGGGGCTGCGGCCGGGCGATCGCGGTGGAACTGGGCCGCGCGGGCGCGACGGTGTACGTCACCGGCCGCACGACGCGCGAAACTTCGTCACCGCTGAAGCGCCCGGAAACGATCGAAGAGACGGGCGAACTGGTCGAGGCGGCGGGCGGCCGAGCCGTGGTCGTCCGCTGCGACTTCACCTCGGTGTCCGATGTGGACGCACTGAAGGCGCGCATCGAGTCCGAAGTGGACGGAATCGACATCCTGGTCGACGACGTCTGGGGCGGCGACATGTACTTCCACTTCGACGCGCCCTTCTGGGAGACGCCGCTGGAAGACGCGCTGAACCTGACGCACAACGCGCTCGACACGCACCTGATCGCGCTGCACAAGCTGCTCCCGCTGGTGGTCGCCCGCCGCGGTCTGGTCCTCGAGGTGACCGACGGCGACAACGACGACTACGTCGGCGCGGGCCTGCCGTACTACCTCGCGAAGTGCGGCATCCGCGCACTCGGCCGGGCACTGGGCGTGGAACTGAAGAAGAACGACTGCGTCGGCCTCGCGGTGACGCCGGGCTTCCTTCGATCGGAGTCGATGCTCGACCACTTCGAGGTCACCGAGGCCAACTGGCGCGACGCGGTCGGCAAGCTGGCCCCGGTCGACTTCAAGATCTCGGAAACGCCGTACCTCCTGGCCCGAGGCGTCGCGGCCCTCGCACAGGACCCCTCCGTGTCCCGCTTCGCCGGCCAAACGCTGGCCTCGTGGACCTTGATGCACGAGTACAACTACACGGACATCGACGGCGACCGCCCGGACTTCGGCCGCTGGCTCACCGAAGTCCGCCACGCAGGCAAAGACCCAGCAACCACCCCACCCGACAACTTCCGCTAACCCTCAAAGCGTCACTTTCACGTGAAAGCTACGCCTCCTGGTCGCCGCTTTCACGTGAAAGCGGCGGTTGTCCACAACTACGGGCGGGTGTGGACAGGTGGTGGTCGGGAGAGCCTGGAAGGGCTGACGGCGGCTGGGCGTGCGGCACGCTCGTGCCGTGTCGTTCACCTCCGCGGACTTCGAGTTCACCGAGCCGTTCCTGGGCAGCCACGCCATCGCCGAAGGCGCGGTCACCGAACGCGCCCTGAGGTCGCCGCTCTTCACCAGGCTCTTGCGCAACGTCTATGTGGCCTCGACGGTCTCGGTCACGCACTTGCTCCGATGCAGGGCCGCAGCGCTGGTCGCGCCGCCGAGTGCGGTTCTCACCGGGTGCTCGGCGGCGGCCGTCCGTGGCGTGGAGCTGGTCGGAGCGCGCGACCCGGTCGAGTTGGTCCTGCCGGAAAGCGTGCTGTTCGGCCGGCAGGACGGCGTGCACGTCCGGCGGACCAGCCGGGGAGCGATCGACAGCGAGCCGTGGCACGGGATCCGGCTGGCCTCTTCACCGCGTCTTGCCCTCGACATCCTGACCAACACGAAGCTGCATCGATCGTTGCCGAGAGTCGTCGGCTACCTCGACGCTCTGCTGAGGGCCGGCGAGGTGGACGCTCCAGTGCTCGTGGACTACCTGAGGGGCCGCCGCGACAACGGGATCGTGCGCGCGAAGAAGGCGCTCCGGCTGGCCGATCCCCGCGCGGAGAGCATCCCGGAGTCCGAACTGCGGGTCTGGCTCGCGCTCGCGGGCCTCGAACCCGACCTCCAGGTCCCGGTCCACGACGAACGGGGCGCCTTCGTCGGCCGGCTGGATCTGGCCTTTCCCGCGCACAAGCTCGCAGTGGAGTACGACGGCGACTGGCATCGCGATGGTGACCAGCCGCAGCGGGATGAGGTACGACGGCGCGCGATCCGCTCGCTCGGCTGGCGCTTCGTGATCGTCACCAAAGCCGAGCTCTACGAGGCGCCCAAGGCCGTGGTGGCGTCAGTCCGGGCCGCACTTTCACGTGAAAGTGCGGCTTGACGCTCAGGCGAGGCCGGGGCGGGCGAGGCCGGTTTCGTAGGCCAGCACCACCGCCTGCACCCGGTCCCGCAGCTCCAGCTTCGCCAGGATCCGCCCCACGTGCGTCTTCACCGTCGCCTCGGAAAGGAACAGCGCCTCCGCGATCTCCAGGTTCGACATGCCCTTCGCGATCAGCACCAGGACCTCGCGCTCCCGGTCGGTCAGCACGTCCAGCTCCGCGGTGTCCCGCATCGGCGTGCCGCCGGAACCGACGAAGCGGTCGAGGAGCCGGCGGGTCACCGACGGCGACACCACCGCGTCGCCCGAGGCCACCGCTCGCAGGGCCGACACCAGGTGGCCGGGCTGGGTGTCCTTGAGCAGGAACCCGCTCGCGCCGCCTTGGAGCGCCGCGTAGACGTACTCGTCGAGGTCGAACGTCGTCATCACGAGCACCCGCGCGGTGCCGGCCGCGACGATCCGCTTGGTCGCTTCGACGCCGTCGAGCACCGGCATGCGGACGTCCATCAGCACGACGTCCGGCCGCAGCTGCGAAGCCAGCTCGATCGCCTGGGCGCCGTCGCCGGCCTCGCCGACGACGTCGATGTCGGCCTGTGCGCCGAGCACCATCCGGAAGCCGACGCGCATCAGTTCCTGGTCGTCGACGACCACCACGCGGATCACTTGTCCAACCTAACCGGCAGGGCCGCGCGGACCTGCCACCCACCGCCCTGAGCCGGGCCCACTTCCAACGTGCCGCCGTAGACGTGCGCGCGTTCGCGCATGCCGATCAAGCCGTTGCCGCCCGGCAGGCGCTGCGTGGAACCGGCCAGCTGCGGGACGCGGCCCGCGCCGTCGTCGGACACCAGCACCTCGACCAGGTCGCCGGTCCGGTGCACCCGCACCGACGCCGTCGCGCCGCGGCCGGCGTGCTTGAGCGTGTTGGTCAGCGACTCCTGGACGATCCGGTAGATCCCCAGCGAGACGCCGGCCGGCAGGTCGCCGAGCTCGTTGGTCTCCAGCTCCACCGGCACGCCGGCGGTCCGCATCCGCTCGGCCAGCTCGGCGAGGGCGTGCGCGTCCGGCTGCGGGACGCGCGGTTCGCCGTCCGCGTCGTCGCTGCGCAGCACGTCGAGCAGGCGCCGCAGCTCGCCGAGAGCGCCGCGGCCGGTCTCGGAAATCGTTTGCAGGGCCCGCCGGGCGAGGTCGGGGTTGCTCTCCAGCGCGTACGACGCGCCGTCGGCCTGCACCACCATCACGCTCACCGCGTGCGCGACGACGTCGTGCAGCTCGCGCGCGATCCGGCCGCGCTCCTCCGCCACCGCGATCCGGGTGGCCTGGTCCCGTTCGGTCTCGAGCAGGTGCAACCTGGCCTCCACTTCCACGTCGTAGGCGCGCCGGGCCCCGACGAACTCGCCGAGCGTCCAGCACAGGGCGATGCCGAACGCGAGGAAC
The DNA here is from genome assembly GCF_003937945.1 of Amycolatopsis eburnea. GTDB lineage: Bacteria > Actinomycetota > Actinomycetes > Mycobacteriales > Pseudonocardiaceae > Amycolatopsis > Amycolatopsis eburnea. Next base: position 984,554 of record NZ_RSEC01000036.1, on the reverse strand, counting down.
AGCACCGAGATGAACAACTCGTCGGTCTGGTCCAGCGCCAGCTGCAGCGCCGACGAGACGACGACCGCGCCGACGAACACCAGCCCCTGCCGCCGCCCGGCGTAGACGACCACCGAGTAGATGCTCATCGCCAGGCCGGCGACGCTGGCGACGCCGAGCTGCAGAGTCGCGTGCACGACGCTGATCACCAGCACGACGTAGGCCGACCACAGCGGCGACTTCCGCCGGAACACCAGCGGCACCACCATCGCGATGTTCACCGGCACGGCGATGTACCAGGGCGGCAGCTCGGCGATGTCGGCCAGGCCGTCGGCGACGAAGAGCAGCATGTCGATCAAGCCGAGCAGGACGGCCAGCACCGTGTCGCCCGCCATGGGGTGGGCACGCATCCAGAGGCTCAGCCGTCGCACCAGACAACACTAGGTCCCGGCGTGGCGGGCGCGCGTCGGTCGGCGGTACCACCTTGGGTGCGACCTCCGGATGAGGGACATGGCACGATTCACGGGGTTGTCCGTACGACGAGAGGGCTGGGGGCCGTGACGTCACCGGAGCAGGGCCGGCTCGCGGGTCCGCTGTCGATGTCGGTGGCCAACCTGTGCCACCGCCTGCAGCCGCAGGTCTCCGCGCGCACCGCCGCCGGGTTCGCCGAGGTGCTGCGCCGGCTCGGCGCGCCGCTGCAGGTGGCCGTCGCCGGCCGGATCAAGTCCGGCAAGTCCACGCTGGTCAACGCGCTGATCGGGCGCCGGGTCGCGCCGACCGACATCGGCGAGTGCACGCGGCTGGTGACCCGGTTCCAGTACGGGACGGTGGACCGCGTCGAGATCGTCTTCACCGACGGCCGCAAGCAGGTGCTGCCCTTCGCCGCCGACGGGATGATCCCCGCCGAGCTGGGCGTCGACATCGAAAAGGTGTCGCACATCGAGGCGTACCTCACCAACGCCGTCCTGCAGGGCATGACGGTGATCGACACCCCGGGCCTCGGGTCGCTCGACGCCGCTTCGGTGTCCCGCACCGAGCAGCTCCTGGGTGCCGCGAAGCACCGCAAGGACGAGGACGACGAAGAGGGCTCGGACGAGCTGGACGACACTTCGCGCAACGCCGTCGCGGGTGCCGAGGCCGTCCTCTACGTCGTCACCCAGGGCGTCCGCGCCGACGACCAGCAGGCCCTCGCCGCCTTCACCGCCGCCACCGCGAGCCGCGAGGCCGGCCCGGTCAACGCCATCGCCGTGCTGAACAAGGCCGACACCATCGCGCCGGAGTCGGTCGAAGGCGCGGACGGCGACGTCTGGAAGGCCGCGACGATCCTGTCGGAGAAGCAGGCAAGCACGCTGAAGCCGCGGGTCGCGGACGTGCTGCCGGTGATCGGGCTGATCGCCGAGTCGGCCGAGTCCGGCGGCTTCACCTCCGCCGACGCCGAGGCGCTGCGGCAGCTCGCCGAGCTCGACGACGACGTCCTGCAGACCATGCTGATCTCGGCCGACATCTTCACCAGCTGGGAGTGCGACGTCCCGGCGGGCACGCGGCTGCGGCTGCTGGAGAAGCTCGACCTGTTCGGCGTCTCCCACGCCGTCGAGGCCATCCGCAAGGAACCGGAGATCACCGCGGGCGCGCTGCGGCGGTCGCTGCTCGACGCGTCCGGCCTGGAGGCGGTGCGGCAGCGGCTGTCGATCGTGTTCGCCGCCCGCGCCGACGGCATCAAGGCGGCCGCCGCCCTCGCGTCCGTCACCGCGCTCGCGCACGCCTCGGCGGACCCGGCCGAGCGCCAGCGCGTCCACGACGCCATCGAGGTGCTGCTCGCCAAGCCCGAGGCCCACCAGCTGCGGCTGCTCGAAGCGCTGACGCTGGTCGCGTCCGGCGCGGTCGACATGCCCGAAGACCTGTCCGAAGAGGTGCTCCGGGTGGGCAGCAACGCCGACATCGGCGCCCAGCTCGGCAAGCCCGGCGCCCCTCGGTCGGAGCTGGCCGCGCACGCCCTCGAACGCGCGGGCTGGTGGCGGTCCTTCGCGTCCTTCGGCGCGACGCCGGCGCAGAGCCGCGTCGCGCACGTCGTGCACCGGGCGTACTTCCTGATGTGGCAGCAGGTGCGCGAAGCCTGAGTTTGTTGCTGGTTGCCGACTTTCCCAGGTCGGGCCGGTTTCCCGCGTACTGTGGAAAACGTGCGACTGGAAAACACGACATCCTGGCGAGCGGGGTGGAGCAGCGAGACGGACGTCGACGTCGCGCTGTACATCCGTGACGCCCTGGCCCTGTCCGTTTCCGAAGGCCAGGTGCTGCCGCCGGTGGAGCCGCGGGTTCCGGTGCACGTCCCGCCGGGGATCGACCGGGCGGCGGTCCAGGACCAGTGGGCCGCGTGGTGGACCGAGCTGCTGGCGTCGCTGCGCAGCCGCGAGGACCCGGACCCGCGCAGCCCGCGCACCCGCTACGGCAGGCCCACGCTGGAACACGGCTCGGCCATGCGGCAGGCGGTCGACTACTTCGGGCCGGTCGCGGCCCGCCACTTCGCCAACGCCCGCGGCCCCGCCCTGCGTGGCGCGCACGAGCCGGCCGGCGAGAACCCGTGGGCGCCCGGCTTCTACCGGCGCCAGATCGTGGCCGGCGAGCGGCTCGGCCAGCTGGTGCGGGAGGCCGAGGTCAAGCAGGGCCGGCGTGCCTACCCGTTCCGGCTGAACGTCATCGAGATCTCCGTCGCCGGGTCGATCTGGCTGCGCACGGCCGACGACCAGCTGCTGGTCTCGTCCCGGCTCGCCGAAGACGGCCCGGGCCTGGAGGCCGTGCTCCGCGACGTGATCGCCCAGCTGGTCTGACCCCGGCTTTCATAAACCGAGCACGCGGTCTGATAATAGGCCGCATGGAAACGACCGTCGACGAGCCGCCGTGGCTGCGCACCGGGTCCTGGATCGGCTGCCCGCTGATCGGGGGCGCGCTCGGCGTGGGCGTCTGGGCCATCGCCGCGTGGGTCAGCGACCTGCCCGCGTTCCCGTTCCAGGGCGTGTTCAAGGTGCTCACGAAGCTGCCGCAGCCGTGGGCCACGCTGGCCGCGGTCGCCGGCGGGCTGGTGCTCGGCCTGGTGTTCGCCGTCGTCTGGGCCCGCGACCGCCTGGTCGTCACGGTCTCCCCGACCCGCGTCACGCTGGTCCGCGGCGACAAGACCCGCCGCATCGAGGCCGACCTCGACGCCGTCTACCTCGACGGCAAGGAGCTCGTCCTGCGCACCACCGACGGCCGGGAGATCGCGCGCGAGAAGACCGACCTGCGCAACCACGAGCTGGCCCCCGCGTTCGCCGAACACGGCTACCCCTGGCGCGACGACCCGCCGGTCGAGCGATGAGGACCGTCGACCCGGCCAAGCACGCGGCCAAGCGCCGCGCGATCGTCGACGCCGCGGCCGGCTGCTTCGCCGAGAAGGGCTTCGAGCGGACGACGACCGCGGACATCTGCCGCGCGGCGGGCATCAGCTCCGGCAGCCTCTTCCACTACTTCCCCAGCAAGCGCGCGGTGTTCACGGCGATCTTCACCGACGACGCCGTCGAGACGGCCGAACGCCTCGAAGCCGCGGCGAAGGCCGCGGACCCGTGGGCCGCGCTGCTCGACGTCGTCGCGGAGCTGGCCGGGCAGCTCGCGCACCCGGCCGTCGTCCGGCTGGTGCTGGAGGCCGCCGCGCAGGCCGCCCGCGACGACGAGTTCGCCGAGCTGATCCACCGCAACGACAGCGCCCTGCGCGACGGCCTGGCGGTCCTGGTCGAACGGGCCGAGGACGCGGGGCTGATCGACCCCGGGATCGCGCCGCGCGCGGCCGCCGGCTGGGTCGCGGGGCTGCTCGACGCGATGATTTCGCGGGCCAGCCTCGACCCCGGCCTCGATCTGGCCGCCGAACAAGCGATCCTCCGGACGATCCTGATCCGGTTCCTTCGGCCGGTTTCGCCCCCGGCCGGTGGCTGAATCCGCCAGACTGTGGGCATGGCGTGGTTTCGCAAGGACGGAACCGACCGCGGGTCCGCCGCGTCGGACACCGATGTGCACCCCTTGCAGCAGCAGGTAAGCGATCTCGAGCGCGCGCTCGCGGATCGCCAGGCACTGATCCAGATGTGCCTGTACGCCCTGGACCGCGCCCGCAGCGGCGGCGTCGTCGAACGCTTGGAAGAAGGCCTCGCCGCGATCGGCGTCCACGCCCTTCGCCCCGATGGTGAGCGCTTCGACCCGGCTCGCCACGAAGCCGGCGGCGCCGTCCCGACCGAGGACCCGGCGCTCGACGGCCTCGTCGCGGAAACCGAGGTCACCGGGTTCGCCGACCACGACCGCCTGCTGCGCGCCCCGATCGTCACCGTCTACGCGAAGAAGACCCCGTGAGCGCACCCACCGCGCCGAGCCTGCCCGCGCAGGTCGCGGCGGCGCGAGACCAGCTGCTGGCCACCGTCCGCGACGCCGACCCGGCCGCCGCCAAGTGGGTCGAGGACATCCGGAAGGCCCGGCCGAAGAAGCCGGCCGTCGTGGTCGTCGGCGAGACCAACCGCGGCAAGAGCTCGCTGGTCAACGCGCTGCTCGCGATGCCGGGACTGTCCCCGGTGGACGCCGACGTCGCCACCGCGACCTACCTGGTGTTCGACCACGCCGACGCGTGGGGCGCGCAGGCCTGCTACCCCGGCCAGCTCGCGCCGGTGCCGATCGACCTCGGCCAGCTGATCAACTGGGTGTCCGCCGCGCACGAGCTGCCGCCGGGCCAGATCCCGCCGCGGTACGTCGAGGTCACCGGGCCGGTGCCGCTGCTGGAGCGGCTTTCGCTGGTCGACACCCCGGGCGTCGGCGGGCTCGACTCGCTGCACGGCGAGCTGGCCAAGGAAGCCGCGGCGGGCGCGACCGCGCTGCTGTTCGTCGTCGACGCGTCGGCGCCGTTCACCTCGACCGAGCTGCAGTTCCTGCGCGACGTCGGCGAGCGCGTCGAGACCGTCGTGTTCGCGCTGACCAAAGTGGACATGTTCCGCGGCTGGCGCGAGGTCATGGAGGCCGACAAGCAGCTGTTGCGCGAGCACGCGCCCCGGTTCGCCGATGCGGTCTTCCACCCGGTGTCGGCGCGGATGTTCGAGACGGCGGCGAAGGCCCCCAACGAGCAGATGGCCGCGATGCTGCGGGAGAAGTCCGGGGTCGCCGCGATCCAGACGGCGTTGCAGGAGCTGCTCGTCGGCCGCTCGGCGATGCTCGGCGAGGCCAACACGCTGCGCGCGCTCTCCAGCGCGCTGGGCGAGCTCAAGGCGAAGCTGCAGGCCGAGAGCCGGGCGCTGTCCGCCGGCGAGGCCGAGGCCGAGCAGCTGCGCGAACGCCGTGACCAGCTGCAGGCCGAACGCCGCAGCTCGACCCGCGGCTGGCAGCTCAAGCTGCGCGGCGAGGTGCAGCGCACCCGCGTCGAGGTCGGCCACGAGAGCAGCAGGCAGATGCGGGACGCGCAGACCCACTTCCGCCAGCTGATCGACGCGGCCAAGCGCGACGAGCTGGCCGCGCTGCCCCAGCAGGTCGACATCGCGCTGCAGACGACGTCGCAGCGGATCTCGATGCTGCTCTCCCAGCGCCTCAACCAGGTCACCAACGTCTCGTTGTCGGAGCTGTTCTCGCCCGAAGAGCTCGACGTCATCCGCGCGCAGTTCGCCCGGGCCGGCGGGCCGCCGGTGGTGCTGCGCCCGCCGGACAAGAAGCCGCCGACGGCCGAGGACAAGCTGCTCGTCTTCATGGGCATCTCCGGCGGCGTCGGGGCCGGCAAAGTGGCCGCGCTGCCGCTGGCCGGGGTCGCGATCCTCAACCCCGTCGTGCTGCCCGCGACGATCATCATCGGCCTGGGCGCCGGCTGGTGGATGGCCCGCACGCGCAAGCACGCGGCCGACAAGCAGCACATGAAGCAGTGGCTGGTCGAGGCCATCGCGGACGCCCGCTCGACGCTCGACCAGCTGGTCGCCGAGCAGCTCATCGAGGCCGAGCAGCAGCTGTCGATGGCGCTGGACGAGGCGCTGGGCCGGCGCATCGACGCCATCGAGGCCGAGCTGAAGGAAGTCGACAAGACGATCAAGATGGGCGCCCAGGAGCGCGCCAAGAAGATCGCCGTCGTGTCGAAGCGCCTCAAGGAGGTCAGCGACGGCCGTGAGCGCGCCGAAACCTTCCTGACCAGGATCCGGGCCCTGCGCGACAAGACGGCTTGACGCCCGTCCGGTTGTGGAGCGGAACCGAACCGGCATACGGTGAGTCATACCCTCGGACAGCAGGTCAGAGACGGCGTTACCCGGTTAAAAGGGGGAAGTTCCCATGTGGGTCGACGAGAGTGGCGGCAGCGACACCGACGCCTCCAGCCCGGACGCGATGACCGTTCACGTCGACGGCCAGGAGTACCAGGCCGAGGTCAACTACGACGTGAACGAGGACGGCGTCAACGACACGGCGATCATCGAGCACGACGACGGCACCTCGCAGGCCTTCATCGACACGAACCACGACGGTGAGGCCGACCAGTACGCCGTGCTCGACGAGACCGGGCACGTCGTCGAGCAGGCCGTCTACGACGAGGCCAGCGGCGAGTGGGTCGAGTCGCACGGCGGCGGGGGCCACGACGACTCCGACACCGGCGGCCGCGACGACGGCTCCGGCGGCCACATCCACGCCGACCTGCCGGACGGTGAGGTCGACGCGGGGGTCGCGACCATCGACACCGACCACGACGGCCACAACGACACCGCCATCGTCGAGACGAAGAGCGGCGGCACCATCGCCTTCACCGACAAGGACGGCGACGGCGAAGCGGACATCGCGGTGCAGACCGACGCCGACGGCACGACCACGACGTTCGAGCACTCCGGCCCCGGCCAGTGGACCGAAGTCTCGAGCGGGCTGATGGACTCCGGCAGCGACGGCGACCTCGCCGCGGACGCCGCGTGGGGCGAGGCCGGCACGCAGACGCTCGAAGGCGTCGCGCGCATCGACTCCGGCACGGGGCAGTGGATCTCCCCCAACTAGGGGTAAGCGAGGTCACAGTTTGAAAGCCCGGGGCTTCGGCCTCGGGCTTTCTTCATGTCTTCAATGAAAAGAAACCGGCTTCTGAATCGATTCCCTTATCGGTCTTGTGAGAGAACGTACACGTCAGCTCTCTGTTACCTGCCGGTCATGCGGCTACTCTCGAAGAATCCCAAAATCCGCACACCGGTTAGCCAGCCGGTGTGCGAAGCCATTCGGTCGCCGGCAATGACGCCCGCACCGGGACAGCGTCGTTCCGGTGCGGGCTTGTTTGTCGTCGGAAGTCAGGAGTAGAGATGACCGCAGTCGCCATCCCCGGACTGGACACCGCGCCGACGACGCACAGTGGCGTGCTGTCCTTCGTCCGGGAGGTCGCCGAGCTGACCACCCCGGACCGCGTGGTGTGGGTCGACGGGTCTGACGAAGAAGCCGCCCGGATCAACCAGGAGCTGGTCGACGCGGGCACGTTCGTGCAGCTCAAGTCGAAGCCGAACTCCTTCTGGGCCACTTCCGACCCCAACGACGTCGCCCGCGTCGAAGACCGCACCTTCATCTGTTCGAAGCGTCCCGAGGACGCCGGGCCGACGAACAACTGGATGGACCCGGCCGAGATGAAGGCCACCATGACCGAGCTCTTCCGGGGCTCGATGCGCGGCCGCACGATGTACGTCATCCCGTTCTGCATGGGCCCGCTCGGCGACGAGAATCCCAAGCTGGGTATCGAAATTACCGATTTCGCCTACGTTGTCGCTTCGATGCGCGTGATGACCCGCGCGGGCAAGGCGGCCCTCGAGAAGTTCATCGCGCCGGACGGCAGTGAGCGCGAATTCGTGCCGGCGCTCCACTCCGTGGGTGCGCCGCTCGAGCCGGGCCAGCAGGACGTTTCCTGGCCCTGCAACGAAACGAAGTACATTTCGCACTTCCCCGAAGAGCGCGCGATCTGGAGCTACGGCTCGGGCTACGGCGGCAACTCGCTGCTGGGCAAGAAGTGCTACTCGCTGCGCATCGCCTCGGTGATGGCGCGCGACGAGGGCTGGCTCGCCGAGCACATGCTGATCCTCAAGCTGATCTCGCCCGAGGACAAGGTCCACTACGTCGCGGCGGCGTTCCCGAGCGCTTGCGGCAAGACCAACCTCGCCATGCTGCAGCCGACCATCCCGGGCTGGCGTGCCGAGACCCTCGGCGACGACATCGCGTGGATGCGCTTCGGCGAGGACGGCCGGCTGTACGCGGTCAACCCGGAGTTCGGCTTCTTCGGCGTCGCGCCGGGTACCGACTGGCACACCAACCCGAACGCCATGCGCACCATCGAAAAGGGCAACACGGTCTTCACGAACGTCGCCCTGACCGACGACGGCGACATCTGGTGGGAGGGCATGGAGAACAAGCCCGAGCACGCCACGTCGTGGAAGAAGCAGGACTGGACGCCCGACTCGGACGAGAAGGCCGCCCACCCGAACTCGCGCTACTGCACGCCGATGTCGCAGTGCCCGATCCTCGCCCCGGAGTGGGACGACCCGAAGGGCGTGCCGATCTCGGCGATCCTGTTCGGCGGCCGCCGCAAGACGACGGTGCCGCTGGTGAACGAGGCCCGCGACTGGCAGCACGGCGTCTTCATGGGCGCCACGATGTCGTCGGAGACCACGGCGGCCGCGGCCGGCGCGGTCGGCAACGTGCGCCGCGACCCGATGGCGATGCTGCCGTTCCTCGGCTACCACGCCGGTGACTACTTCAAGCACTGGCTGACCCTGGGCAAGAACGCCGACGCGAACAAGCTGCCGAAGATCTTCTACGTCAACTGGTTCCGCCGCGGCGACGACGGCCGCTTCCTGTGGCCGGGCTTCGGCGAGAACTCGCGGATCCTCAAGTGGGTCATCGAGCGCGTCGAGGGTCGCGGCAACGCGGTCGAGACGCCGGTGGGCTTCGTGCCGCGGGCCGAGGACCTCGACACCGAGGGCCTCACCGAGCCGATCGAGGACATCCAGGCCGCCCTCGAGGTCAAGCCCGAGGAGTGGCGCGCGGAGCTGCCGCTGATCGAGGAGTGGTTCGAGAAGATCGGCGAGGTGCCCACCTCGCTGCGTGACGAGCTCGACGCGCTGGCCCAGCGCCTGGGCTGACCACCCTGAACGAGAAGGGGACGCCTCCCGGCCGCATCCGGGAGGCGTCCCCTTCTTCCTTTCCCGGTAGCTTCGCGACATGAGACCGTTCCGGTTCGGCGTGGATCTGGTGGTGCCCGGCTCCCGGGCCGAGTGGGTGGCGAAGTGCCGCAAGGCCGAGGACCTCGGCTACGACGTCGTCGGCGCGGCCGACCACGTCGGGATGGCGCCGCCGTTCCCCGCGCTCGTGCTCGCGGCCGAGGCGACCGAGCGGGTCCGGCTCAACACGTTCGTCATCAACGCCTGCTTCCACAACCCGGTGCTGCTCGCGCGGGACGTCACGGGCACCGACCAGTTCACCGACGGCCGCCTCGAGCTGGGCATCGGCGCGGGGTACGTCGAGGCGGAGTTCCACGCGGCCGGCATCGAGTGGGGCACGCCCGGGCAGCGGTTCGCCCGGCTCGAACGCGCGGTGCTGGAGCTGAAGCGGCTGTACGCGGACCCGTCGCACAAACCGGAACCGGTGCAGAAACCCGGGCCGCCGCTGCTGCTCGGCGGCCGCGGCGACCGCGTGCTGAAGCTGGCCGCGGAGCACGCCGACATCGTCGGCTTCACCGGCACCGCCGCGGCGAAGGTCGAAGGGCGGATGTCCCTGGCCGGGCTCGCCGAGCTGACCGAACGCGTCGAGTTCGCGCGCGCGGCGCTCGACGGCCGGGACGCCGAGCTGAACCTGCTGGTGCACGTCACCCGCGTGACCGACGACCGGTGCAGCACGCTCGAAGCCGTCCACCGGCGCGTGCCCGACCTGTCCGTGGACGAGCTGGGCGAGCTGCCGACCGTCCTCGTGGGATCCGCCGAAGCGGTCGCCGAGCAGCTGCTTCGCACCCGCGAGACGCTGGGCATCAGCTACTTCACCGTGATCGAAGACGACCTCGCGCGGCTGGCCCCGGTGATCGCGAAACTCCGCTGAGTACGTTGGGGGCATGACTGGGGAATTCCGCTTCGGGGTCAACCTGATCGTGCCGGACAGCCGCGCCGCGTGGGTCGAGAAGTGCCGCAAGGTCGAGGACCTGGGCTACGACGTCCTGTCCGCGGCCGACCACCTGGGCATGGCGCCGCCGTTCCCGGCGCTGGTGCTGGCCGGTGAGGTCACCTCGCGCGTCAAGCTGAACACCTTCGTGCTCAACACGCCGTTCTACAACCCGGTGCTGCTCGCGCGGGACGTCACGGGCACCGACCAGTTCACCGACGGGCGCCTGGAGCTGGGGCTCGGCGCCGGGTACGTGAAGGCGGAGTTCGAGGCCGCCGGGATGCCGTTCCCGTCCGCCCGCGAGCGCGTCGACCACCTCGAACGGACCATCCTCGAACTCAAGCGGCTGTACGCGGACCCGGAGCACAAGCCCTCGCCGACGCGGCCCGAAGGTCCGCCGCTGCTGCTCGCCGGTCGCGGCGACCGGATCCTGACCCTCGCCGCCGAGCACGCCGACACCATCGGTTTCACCGGCACCGCGAAGTCGCCGGACGGCGCCGAGCTGGTCCCGGCGAGCGCGGCGGACATCGAGGAGCGCGTCGAGTTCGTCCGGGGGAAGCTCGGTGGCCGCAAGGCCGAGTTCAACCTGCTCTGCCACTTCGTGCACATCACCGAAGACCGCGCCGGCGCGCTCGAGGAGCTGGCGAAGCGCACGAAGGGCGCCTTGAGCGCCGACCAGCTCGCCGAGGTCCCGACCGCGCTGATCGGCTCGCCCGCCCAGGTCGCGGAGCAGCTCCACGCGCACCGCGAGCGGTTCGGCCTGACCTACTACACCGTCCTGGAGCACAACTTGGCGCAGTTCGCCCCGGTGCTCGAAGCGCTCCGATGATCGACGCGCGGGCGATCGGCGTCCGGGCCGGCGAGCACTGGCTGTTCGACGACCTGGACTTCTCCGTCGACCCCGGCGAGTGCGCGGCGATCGTCGGGCCGAACGGTGTCGGCAAGTCGACTTTGCTGCGGTGCCTCTACGGGATGCAGACGCCGCAGCGGGGCCGCGTGCTGGTCGACCGCAAGGTGCCGGACGAGCGGGACGTCGAATTCCGCCGCAAGGTCTCGGTGCTGTTCGACGACTCGGACTTCTTCGCGGAGCTGACGCCGTTGCAGCACCTCGAGCTCCTGGCCGGCTCGTTCGGCGCCGACCTCGGCGACCACGAAGAGCTGCTGCGCGACGCGGGTCTCGGCGAACGCATGCGCGTCACGGCCGGGCACTTCTCGGCGGGCCAGCGCCGCCGCCTGCTGCTGCTCGGCGTCACCGCGCGCCCGCACCGGGTGCTGCTGCTCGACGAGCCGGAGCGCGCGCTGGACACCGCGGGCAAGGAGTGGCTGGTCGAGGTGATCGCCCGGTCGACGGCGGCCGGCGCGGCGGTCGTGGTGGCCACCCACCACCCGCCGCTGCTCGAAGCCGCGGACAGCGTGCTCGAGCTGTGGTGACTCTGGCGCCGAAGCGGATGAGGATCCCGGGCCGCAAGCGGTTCGGCGGGATCTTCAGCGGCGACACCGCGTCGTTCCTCTTCCTGTTCGCCTTCGGGTTCCTGTTCACCGCCTTCTTCCACGTCGACGGCTGGCGCCCGGCGCTCTACGGCTCGTCCCACGTGGACTTCCCGGCCGTGCTCGGGCTGCTCACGCTCTGCTGCGCGGTCGGCTGGCGCGGCCTGCTGCGCCGCGGGTTCGCGTGGGTCGAGCCGGCGGAGCTGACCTGGCTCGACTTCGCTCCCGTGGACCGCGGGCGCGTCGTCACGCTGCGGCTGCTCGGTGCCTGGACCGGCGTCCTGGCGGTCACCGGCTACCTGGCCGCGCTGCTGCTCGCCGTCGGCGGCGCCAGGCTCGACCAGTGGCGCGCGGCCGTCTCGGTGGTCCTCGCGACCGCCGTCGTCGCGTTCGCCTCCGCCCGCCGGACGGCGCTGCGGCTGGACGCGCTGGGCCCGCTCGCGCTCGCCGTCGCCGGGCTGGTCATCGCCGCGTTCCGGCTCGGGCCGGTGACCGTGCAGTTCGTCGCCGCGGGCGTGCTGGTCGCGGCGCTGCCGCTGGCGTTCGGCGGCGAGCCGGTCCACCGCGCGGGCCGGGCGGCGCTGCTTGCCGGGTGGGACGGCCGGGTGCTGCGCTCGGTCGCCGTCACCTTCCTCGACCCGATGATGCTGCTGCCGCCGTCGGCCCCGATCGGGCGCTTCTCGCTGCGCCGCCCGACCGCGCTCCGGCTGGCCCTCGCGGGAACGCTCGGCCGCTCCCGGTACGCGGGCGCGGCGGCGCTGGTCGGCTTCGCGGTCGTCGCCGCCCACATCGCACTGCCGACCGTGCCAGGCGCGGTCCTCGTCGGCATCGGCGCGTACGTCGCGCTGACGCCGTTCGCCGGCGGGCTCGGCGAGCTCTGGCGCAATCCTGGCCGTCGCCGGTGGCTCGGCACCTCGAACCGCGAGCTGGTGCTGACCCACGGACTGGCGCTCGCGGGCACCGGGATCGGCTGGGCGGCGCTGCTCGCCGTGGTCACCCTCGCGGGTGGGACGTCGTTCGGCCTCGGCGCCTGGCTGGCGGTGCCGCTGTCGGTGCTCTCGATCCTGCGCACGGTCACCCGGACCGCCGTCGACTACGGCAATCCGGCGTTCGTCGACACCCCGATGGGCCCGATGCCGGCTAACCTCGTGCGCCAGCTGTTCCGCGGTCTCGACCTCCAGGCGATCGGGATCGTGGTGCTCGCTGCCGCCGTTTGACCTACGCTCGCTCCGACGAAGGGAGCAGCCAGTGGGCGGTGGACACGCACCGGGCGTCGGGCGGAGGGCGACCAGCGAGTTCCCGGCCGGCTGGACCGACGAGCAGATCATCTCGGTCGTCAAGGACGTCGCGAACGACCCCAGCGAGGCCCGGCGGCGGCAGCCGAACGGCCGCTGGCGCTGCGCCGGCGAGCGCTACAACGTGCACCTGATCGTCCTGGTCGAGGAGAACGGGCACGTGCACACCGCGTACCCGGTGGCGGGCCCCGGCGTCGTCCGCAACCCGGACACCGCCCGCGACCCGGCGAACCCGACGGTCGCCGACCTCACGGGCAACCGCATCAGCTTCTTCGCCGACAGCGTCCTGACCGGCCTCGCCGACCGGCTCTCCGCCGAGGACTACACGCACTACCGGACGCTGCTGTGGTCCGGCGAGTGGGAGGAGCTGGGGGACGTGCTGGCCGCGCACGCGGTCAAGCTGGGCTTCGCCTTCTCGGCGGACGAGTTCTCCGACTTCGAGAAGCTGCTCAACAGCTACGACCTGCCGGTGGCGGCCTGCGCGTTCCTCAACGACCGCGAGCACATCCTGAACCAGCTGCGCCCGGTCTAACTCGCCTGGCTGAGGGACGGTGCCGCGGCGGGTTCGACCGCCGCGCGCAGCTCGTCCAGCGGCAGGCCCACGGCGTCGGCGATGGCCGTGACCGTGAAGAACGCCGGCGTCGGGATCCGCCCGGTTTCGATCTTCCGGAGCGTCTCGACCGAGATCCCGGCTTCGGCGGCGACGTCGACCATGCTCCGGCCGGCCCGCGCCGTCCGCAGCGCCTGGCCGAGGCGCTCGCCTCGCTCGCGCTCGTCGTCTGTCAGCGGTACTCGAACCATGGGACCAATACTAATACCGCTGCGGCGCGAAGCGTCTCCGTTGAGGGTGGTGGCGGGGGCATGGATGGAATACCAGTGGAGTTGTCCACTGCCTGTGGACAACTCTGTGCACAGGTGTGGAAAAGCCCCGCCGAACCTCCGTTCGGCGGGGCTCCCACTACACCTTGTGGCGTCAGGCCCCCGGAGGCACCGGAAGTGCCACGCCGGGCAGGCTCTGGTCGTTCGGCACGACGCCGTCGACCAGGTAGGCCTCCACGACCTTGTCCACACCCGCGTTGCCGCCGGCGTAGATGCCGTGGTCACCCTCGCCGGTGATCGTCAGCATCCGCGAACCCGCGAACGCCTTGTGCGCGCGCCGCGCGCCCTCGATCGGCGTCGCCGGGTCGTGCTCCGACTCGACGATCAGCACCGGCGGGACACCCTTGCCGTCCAGCACCGGGAGCGGCGCCGGCTGCTTCTTCCAGAACAGGCACGGCTGGATGAACCAGCCGGCGCCCAGGAGCGGCAGCTGCTTGTCGATCAGCCGCTGCGAGTCCTTGATGGCGCTGTTGACCGTGCCGGTCCACGGGCCCTCGTTGCACGGGATGGTCCAGAAGCTGGCGTCGTAGGCGTCGCCGTCGGTCGGGACCATCAGCGGCTGGGCGCCGGAGGTCTCGGTGCTCTTGTCGGCGGCCTTGACCTTCTGCGCGGCCGACGTCTTGGCCTGCGCGGACGCGGTGCCCTGGGTCAGCGTGCGGACGCTGACCAGGTAGTCGGCCAGGCCCGGGAAGGCGCGCTTCGAGTAGATGCTCGACGCGATGAAGGAGTCCAGGCCGTTGGCCGAGACGGTCGAGCCGTCGGGCAGGGTGACCGCGCCCTGGGTCAGGGCGTAGCGGACCTGCTCGTAGGTCTGGCGGGCCGCTTCACCGGTGGTGCCGAAGTGGTAGAGCTTGTCGTACTTCGCCATCCACGGGAGGAAGTCCTGCCGCCAGCGGCGCTCGAAGCCGAGCGGCTGCCAGTCGAACGACTTCTGCCAGGTCGTGGTGAACTCCGTGGCCGAGTCGAGGACGAACCGGCCGGTGCGCGTCGGGTAGGCCTGCGCGTAGTGCGCGCCCATCCAGGTGCCCGCCGAGTAGCCGACCCAGTTGATCTTGTCGCGGCCGAGCAGCACGCGCAGCAGGTCGATGTCCTTGACCGTCTGGTCGGTGTTGATCAGCGGGCCCAGCTCGCCGGACTTCTGCTGGCAGGACAGCGCCGCGTACTTCGTCGCCGCGACGATCAGGTTCAGGTTCTGCCGGTCGCGGTCACGCGGGTCGAGGTCCGAGCCGGTGCCGATGGCGCCGCCGCACGTGATGTTCGTGCTCTTGCCGGTGCCGCGCGGGTCGAAGCCGACGATCTCCTGGTGCTCGCGCAGCTTCGGCTGGTTGCGCAGGCGGGCCGGGAAGTTCCGGCCGGGCGCGCCAGGGCCGCCGGGGTTGGTGACGACGCTGGCGGTCGCGTCCTTGGTCGCCTTGAGGCGGCTGACGGCGATGGTCAGGTCGATCTGGGCGTTGGCCTGGTACCAGTTGCGCGGCGTCTTGTAGGTCGCGCACTCCATGTCCTCGGCGCCGGCGGGCGGGGCCGTCGGCAGCTCGGAAGGAACGGCGCACTTGTGCCAGTCGAGCTTCTGGTTCGCGTACTGCGGCGGGATGTTCGTGGAGTTCAGCGGCTGCTTGCCGGCCGCCGCCCCCTGGCCCGCGAAGGCCGGCGTGAACCCGGCCAGCAGGGTGCCGGCGATCGCCGGGATCACCACCGCGTAGCGGAGTCGTGTCATACGGTTGCCCCTTTTTGGCTTTTCACGTGCGGAGTCCGGCTATTGATATAGGGCGGGCCGGGGCGGGGCAACCGACGTTGGTCGGCAACGGGGACCGCGGCGATCAAATCGATATCGGACAGACGTGACTCGCTGTCACCCAGGTTCTAAGGTCAGGCGGTCGGTTACGGGAGTGTTAGGTGAGGTCGATGTCGACTGTGAAGCACGACGGGAAGGGGCGCGGGTTCAACCCGTGGAACCTCCTTCTGATCGTCCCGCTGCTCGTCCTGGTCACGCCGCTGTTCAACGTGGACGGTCCGCGGCTGTTCGGGATGCCGTTCTTCTACTGGTTCCAGTTCCTCATGGTCGCGGTCGGGGTGCTGTCCACCTGGATCGTCTACCTGATGACGCGGGACAAGCCCACCACGGACGCCCCCGACCGGCTGAGCGTCGACGACCTGGACGAGGGGGACGCTCGATGAGCAACCTGCAGTGGCCCGAGCTGATCATCTTCACGGTCCTCTTCGCACTGGTCACCGTGCTCGGCTTCATGGCGTCGCGCTGGCAGCGCGGCGGCGCGCTGGACCACCTCGACGAATGGGGCCTCGGCGGCCGCAAGTTCGGCTCGTGGATCACGTGGTTCCTGCTCGGCGGTGACCTCTACACGGCGTACACCTTCGTCGCGGTGCCCGCGCTGGTCTTCAGCGCCGGCGCGCTGGGCCTTTACGCGCTGCCGTACACGATCGTCGTCTACCCGATCGTGCTGCTCCCGGCGCTGCGGATGTGGTCGGTCTCGCGGGTCCGCGGCTACGTGACCCCGGCCGACTTCGTGCGCGGCCGCTTCGGTTCGCCGATCCTCGCGCTGCTGGTGGCGATCACCGGCATCGTCGCGACCATGCCGTACATCGCGCTGCAGCTGGTCGGCCTCGAAGCCGTGCTGCGGACGATGGGCATCAACGGCTCCGGCATCGTCGGCCACCTGCCGCTGCTGGTCGCCTTCGTCATCCTGGCCTTCTACACCTACCAGTCCGGCTTGCGGGCGCCCGCGCTGATCGCGTTCGTCAAGGACATCCTGATCTACGTCGTGATCCTGGTGGCGATCATCTACCTGCCCTCGAAGCTGGGCGGCTGGTCGCACATCTTCGACACCGCGGTGGCCAAGTTCGACAAGACCCCGTCCAAGGCCGACGGCGTCCTGCTGAACACCAACAACCAGCTCCAGTACGCCACCCTGGCGCTGGGCTCGGCCCTCGCGCTGTTCCTGTACCCGCACTCGCTGACCAGCGTGCTGGCCTCGCGCGGCCGCAGCGTGATCAAGCGGAACATGGTCGCGCTGCCGGCGTACTCGCTGGTGCTCGGCCTGCTGGCGCTGCTCGGGTACGTCGCGATCACGGCGGGCGTCAAGCCGCTGACGAACGCGGCGACCGGCAAGGCGGACGGCAACACGATCGTCCCGGTCCTGTTCGACAGCACCTTCTCGTCGTGGTTCGCCGGTATCGCGTTCGCCGCGATCGGCATCGGCGCGCTGGTGCCGGCGGCGATCATGTCGATCGCCGCGGCGAACCTGTGGACCCGCAACATCTACAAGGAGTACATCCGCAAGAACGCGACGCCGCAGGAAGAAGCGAAGCAGGCGAAGCTCGCTTCGCTGGTCGTCAAGCTCGGCGCGGTGGCCGTGATCATCCTGATCGACCCGCAGTTCTCGATCGACCTCCAGCTCATCGGCGGCGTGCTGATCCTGCAGACGCTCCCCGCCGTGGCGCTCGCGCTGTACACGCGCTGGTTCCACCGCTGGGGCCTGATCGCGGGCTGGGTCGTCGGCATCGGCTGGGGCCTGATCATGCTGTACGGCATCCCGAACCCGGCCAACGGCAAGCTCCACTTCGGCGGGTCGGCGCTGCCGCTGGGCAACATGTCGATCTTCGGCTGGCACCCGTTCGCGGGCTCCCAGGTCCAGATCTACGTCGGCTTCGTCGCCCTGATCGCGAACCTGGTGGTCGCGGCGATCGTCACGGTGATCGCCCGGCAGCTGAAGGTGTTCAACGGCACCGACGACACCAACCCCGAGGACTACCAGGCCGACGAGCACGACAAGGACCTGCGCCCGATCGGTGTCCACTAAGTCCACTGAGGACGGATGGCCGCCCGCGAAACGAGGTAGAGCACCACGCCGTTGAGCAGGTGCCAGAGGAAGTGCGTGCCGGCCGGGACGTAGTCGCACACGTCCCGGTCGAGCGTGCGCAGGCTCAGCGAGAGCGCGAAAACCGCTCCCGCGACGGCGAAGTGCGTCCAGGCGGCGTCGCGTTTCAGGGCCAGCAACGCGGCGAAGGCGAACAGCCCGATCAGCGGGGTGAGGTAGAGCCCGCCGCCCAGCAGCGCGGTGACCACGGTCAGCGCGAGGAACCCGGGCGCGGCGACCCACCCCCACCGCGGGCTCCAGTACTCGCGCGCGAACACCACCGCGTACACCAGCACGAAAACGAGGATGGCTCCCGAGTCCGCGACGGCCGCCCACCGCGTCGCGAGCAGGTGGAAGACGCTGCTGGCGACGAAAACCAGCCCGATCAACCCGGCGAGCAGCCGCCCGGTCCGGTCCCCCTTGGCCAGCCGCCACACGAGCACGGCGGCGACGAGGAACGCCAGGTTGCTCAGACTGTTGAGCGGTTCTCCCCAGAGCCCGGGCGCGACGCGTTCGCAGTACCCGTCGACGTAGTCCGTCACGGGACCAGCCAACCACGGCTAGCGTGAAGCCCATGAGCGATTCGGTGAGCCGGTTCCCGGTGGTGGACCTCGAAGACCTGCCCGACGACCTGCGCGAGCGCGTCGGCGTCATCGCGGAGAAGTCGGGCTTCGTGCCCAACATCTTCCGCGCCCTCGGCCACCGGCCCGCCGAGCTGCGCGCGTTCCTCGACTACCACGACGCCCTCATGGAACGCTCCGGCGGACTCACCAAGGCCGAGCGCGAGCTGGTCGTCGTCGCCACCTCCGGCGCCAACCACTGCACGTACTGCGTCGTCGCGCACGGCGCCATCCTGCGCATCCGCGCGAAGGACCCCGAGCTGGCCGACCGCGTGTCGAGCAACCCGTGGCAGGTGGAGCTGGACGAACGCGGCCGCGCGATCGTCGACCTGGCCCTGGCGCTCGCCCAGGACTCCGCGCTGTTCGGCGAGGGCGACCTCGAAGCCGCGCGCAACTCGGGCCTGACCGACGACGAGATTTGGGACGTCGGCGCGATCACGGCGTTGTTCGCGATGTCGAACCGCCTCGCCCACCTGACCGCGCTGCGCCCGAACCCCGAGTTCTTCCTGCTGGGCCGCGTGCCCCGCTAGAACTCCAGGCGCCAGGTCTCGTCGGTCAGCTTCGGGCCCCAGTCGTCGAACTCCGCTTCGGCGACCAGCTGGAACCCGGCCGCGCGGTAGATCGAGCGCGCGGCCGTCAGGATCGACACCGTCGACAGCTCCATCGCCCGGTAGCCGTGCGAGCGTGCGAACTCCACGCACTCCGTCACCAGCCGCTTGCCGACGCCGTGCCCGCGCGCTGCCGGTTCGAGCAGCAGCAGCCGCAGCTTCGCCGTGTCCTCGGCCGCGCGCGTGCACGCGATGCCGCCGACGCGCTCGCCGTCCAGCTCGGCGATCCAGAACGCTTGCCCCGGGTCGTCGCGGGTGTCGACGAAGTCCGCGACGATCCGCGCGACGAGTCCCTCGAAGCGGTCGTCGAAGCCGTACTCCCGGCCGTACAACGCGCCGTGACGTTCCACCACCCAGCCGAGGTCACCCGGTCGTGGTGGACGCAGGACGAGCACCGGGTCGCGGCGGCGGTCGCCGACCAGGTCGCCGATCGTGCGCATCGCGGCCAGCAGGCGCTCCTGGTCTTCGTCGGCGAACCGGCGGAGCAGGCCGCCGATCTGCTCGGTCGAGCGCTGGTTGAGCACGGCGAACGCGTCGCGGCCCGCAGCGGTCGGGCGCACGAGCTGGCGGCGGGCGTCTTCCTCGGAGCGTTCGCGTTCGATCAGCCCGCGCGATTCGAGGCGGGCGAGCAGCCTGCTCGCGTAGCCGGCGTCGAGGTCGAGACGTTTCCGCAGGTCGGTGACCGGCACCGGGTCCTGGTGGGCGAGCTCGAAGAGCACCCGGGCTTCCGGCAGCGAGTACTCGGCGTCGGCCGGGCCTTCGTCGAGCACGCCGATGACTCCGGTGTAGAGCCGGTTGAAGGCCCGGACCGCGGCCACCCGATCGTCGTTCATTGACCACCTCAACAAGTTCGTTGACGAAGTCAAAGGTTATCGGAAAATGGGAAACCCCGCGATGCTGCCAGGTCGGGGGTCCGCCAGCATCACGGGGTCGTAGTGGGTATCGACGGCACTTAGCGCGTCGTTACACCTTGAGCACTATGTGGCATAGGTCACTCGAATGGGCGACCGCCACGGGGTGAGAGATCAGCGCATGTAGCCCGAGCGAGCCTGCGCGATCGCGATGAGTTCCTGACGGACCGTCGCGGTCGCGGCGGTGTCGATCGCCCGGTTCAGCGCCCGGCGAGTGCGAGTCTCGGCGCGACGGGCACGGAGCTTGGCGGCGATGTTGTTCATCGGTTTCTGCATCCCCTTCGGAGGGTCTCGGTGGCTTGTGCCTCTAGTATGCGCCTTTTTTCACAAGGAATCCAACGAATATCCGGTGATGTGGCGCACTTGCCGATGAATCATCGGCCAACTTGGGTATGGGCCGGAGAGATCGAGGGTGGCCGTGGTCACGGCGGAGCAATCCGATACGCGTCTCTAAAGCTCTCTAGCTGCTGCGCTAGAAAGCTTCAGAAACGCGGATAGCGGGTCAGTCGCGGCCGAGCAGGTAGTGGCCGAAGTGCGGCACGGTGAAGGCGATCTGGCCCCGCTCGGCGGAGTAGACCAGGCCTTTCTTCATCAGGCTGTCGCGCGCGGGCGACAGCGAGGACGGCTTCCGCCCGAGGAACACGGCGACGTCGGCGGTGCCGGCCGGCTCGTCGCGCCCCTGCGTCAGCTCGGCCATCGCCTGCAGGTACTCCCGCTCGGCGGGCGTCGCGCGTTCGTACCGCGAGCCGAAGAAGCCGACCGCCAGCTCCGACTCCGCCTCGGGTGCCGCGACCTGGACGTCCTTGACCGTGATCGGGTCGGACGGCGCCGCGTCCCATGCCGCCTTGCCGTAGGCCTGGATGAAGTAGGGGTAGCCGCCGGACGCGTCGAAGAGCGCGTCGAGCGCTTCCGGCTCGATGCCGGCGTCCTCGCGCTCGATCGGCGCCATCACGGCGTAGTCGGCGTCCTCGCGGCTGAGCCGGTCGATGCGGGCGTACCGGAAGAGGCGTTCGGAGTAGGACTTGGACGCGGACAGCACCGCGGGCACGTGCGGCAGCCCGGCGCCGACGACCACGAGCGGCGCCCCGGACTGCGAAAGCTCGTGGCAGGCCGCGCACAACGCCGAGACGTCGTCGGGCTGCAGGTCCTGGATCTCGTCGATGAGCAGCGCGACCCCGGTGCCGACGTCCGCGGCCAGCTCGGCGACGTCGGTGAAGAGCTCGACGAGGTCGATCTCGATGTCCCCGGAGTCGGCCCGCCCCTGCGCGGCGGGCACGTCGATGCCCGGCTGCCACCGGTCACGCAGCTTCGCGTCGGCCTTGTTGGCCCGCAGGGCGAACGCCTTGAGCACCCCGAGCACCTCTTCGACCCGGTCCGGCGCTCGGTGCCGCACGGCGAGGTCCCGGATGGCCCGGTGCAACGCGGCGGAAAGCGGCCGGCGCAGCTCGGCGTCCGGCCGCGCCTCGATCTTGCCCGCCCCCCACTTGTGCCGCACGGCCATCGCGCGCAGCTCCCCGAGCAGCACGGTCTTGCCGACGCCTCGCAGCCCGGTGAGCACGAGACTGCGTTCGGGTCTCCCCCGCGCAACGCGCTCCAGCACCACCTCGAACGCCTTGAGCTCACGCTCGCGCCCGGCCAGCTCCGGCGGCCGCTGCCCGGCGCCCGGTGCGAAGGGGTTGCGGATGGGGTCCACTCTGCCACGCTATCGGCGTATCTAGCGCGGACCCGATATTCCGCCATAGACGGCTAGCGCGTGTCGCCGATGTTCGACCAGTCGGCCCAGCGGCTGTGCCAGAGTGATGAAGTGGCCGCAGCGGAAGGCTGGCGCCGGTTCGAGCTCGGCGCCACGGTGACCGGCACGGTTTCGTTGATCCCGCGGCCGGGTGCCATCGGCATCCTCGTGGACGTGGACGGGGTGCAGGGCTTCGTGGACGTCCTGAGCTTGCCGCGGCAGGTGGAATCGTGGCCGGCGGTCGGCACCACGACGACCTTCGAAGTGCTCACCCGCAGGCCGGGACAGATCCGTCTCTGGCCGCTCGACCCCGCGTTCCGCGACGGGTCATTCGACAACGGGGTATCGGCAGAAGAGTGGCTGGCGCGAAAGGCGCGTTACCCGGTCGGCACGCTCCTGACGGCGGTGGTGAGCGACGCCTACGTCTCGGACGGCTCGTACACCGTCCGGTACGTGGGCGGCTGGTCGCGCCTCGAAGAGGACGGTGAGCTGCCCGAAGTCGGCAGCACTGCCGGCTACGAGGTGGTCCGCCACCTCGACACGACCCGGCGCACCCTGCTCCGTCCTGCGGGTACATAGAGACGAACAGGTCTGCAGCCCTGCTCGTCCCTACCCCCAGCGCGCACTACGACGCGGCATCACTCGCTGAGGTTCCGCTCCGCGTAGATCTTCATCGCGTCCCGGACGAACTCCGCCGTCGCGCCTTCCAGCCCGTACCGCGGGTCGTCCACGTACAGCTGCCCCAGGCCCGCGAAGTACCCCGCGGACACCGACGAAACCGCCGGTCGCAGCCACGCGTGCAGCCGGCCCGTGATCGCCTGGACCTCGTCCGCGTCCGGGGTCAGCCCGGCCGAGCAAGCCGCGCCGAACGCGGCCCAGATGTCCCGCTGCTCCTGCTGGTGCGCCTGCTTCTCCGCCGCGGACAACGAACTCCACCACTGGTCACCACGCCGGTAGGCGTCGGCGCCCCAGCGCGACGTGACCTCTTCCTCGTACTTCGTGTGGTCGAAGCCGTCGAAAACCTCTTCTGCCATCAGTCGTTCACCTCCCTTCAGTTTCCGGAGCGTCGTGCGGACGGACTCGATCTGCCGCCCGATCCGCCGCTGCTCCTGTTCGAGCAGCTCCAGGTGGGTCTCGAGCGCCGCGGCGCTGTCGCGTTGCCCGTCGAGCACCTCCGCGATCGCCGGGAGCCCGAGGCCCAGTTCGCGCAGCAACAGGATCCGCTGCAGCCGGACGAGCGCGCGCTCGTCGTAGTAGCGGTAGCCGTTGCCGCCGATCCGGCTGGGCTCGAGCAGGCCGACCGCGCCGTAGTGGCGCAGCGTCCGGCTCGTGGTCCCCGCCGAGCGGGCGATGTCCTGGATCGACCACTCCATGGCTTCGACGATAGAAGTTGACGCTGCGTCAAGGTCAACCATCGGATTCTCTAGCGCTTTCTAGCGTCAGGACGATACTTCGCCAGAAAGCCCGATGAGGATTCGGGCACGGGCCGAGCGGGCACCCAGGCGGTAGGTTCGACCAGGCAGCGGCCCGTACGAGGAAGGCAATGACCGTGATACTCCGTCGAGTGGCTCGTCCCCTGCTCGCCACGATCTTCGTGACGGGCGGGATCAATGCGCTGAGGCAGGCCGAGGGCCACGCCAAGGCGGCGGAACCGTTCCTCAACAACGCCTTGGACAAGTTCGGCGACGTCCTCCCGGAGCAGGTTCCGCGCGACCCGGTGACGCTCGTCCGGATCGACGCCGCCGTGAAGGTCGGCGCCGGTCTCGCGCTCGCGTCGGGGAAGGCGCCGCGGCTCGCGGCCGGGCTGCTCCTCGGCAGCCTCGTGCCGACGACGCTCGCGGCGCACAGCTTCTGGGCCATCAAGGACCCGGGCGAGCGCCAGCAGCAGCAGATCCAGTTCTTCAAGAACGCGAGCCTGGCCGGTGGCCTCCTGCTCGCGGTCGGCGACACGCACGGCAAGCCGTCGGCGGCCTGGCGCGCGCGTCACGCCGCGAAGGACGTCGGCGCCGCGGCCGGCAAGCTGAGCCGCAAGGCCGAGAAGCGCGCCAACAAGCTCGCGAAGCGCGCCCAGAAGGCGCTTCCGAACTGACCTGAAGTGCCGTCAAGGCCACCTTACGGGCGTCAGACGCCCGTAAGGTGGCCTTAACGGCATGCTGGACTACTTCTCCAGGATCGCGGTGACGCCCTGGCCGCCGGCCGCGCAGATGGAGATCAGGCCGCGGCCCGACCCCTTCTCGTGCAGCAGCTTCGCCAGCGTCGCGACGATCCGGCCGCCGGTCGCGGCGAACGGGTGCCCGGCCGCCAGCGACGAGCCGTTGACGTTCAGCTTCGCCCGGTCGATCGCGCCCAGCGGCGCGTCCAGTTCCAGCTTCTCCTTGGCGAACGCCGGGTCCTCCCACGCCTTGAGCGTGGCCAGCACCTGCGACGCGAACGCTTCGTGGATCTCGTAGAAGTCGAAGTCCTGCAGCGTCAGCCCGGCCTTCGCGAGCATTCGCGGCACGGCGTACGCGGGCGCCATCAGCAGGCCCTCTTCGCCGTGGACGTAGTCGACGGCCGCGGTCTGCGAGAACGTCAGGTACGCCTGCACCGGCAGCTTGTGCGCCTTCGCCCACTCCTCGGTGGCGAGCAGGACCGTCGACGCGCCGTCGGTCAACGGCGTCGAGTTGCCCGCCGTCATCGTGCCGTCCGGGCCGCCGAACGCCGGCTTCAGCTTGGCCAGCTTCTCCGCGGTCGAGTCCGGGCGCAGGTTCTGGTCGCGCGCGAGCTTGAGGAACGGCGTCACGAGGTCGTCGAAGAACCCGCGGTCGTAGGCCGCGGCGAGGTGCTGGTGGCTGGCCGCGGCCAGTTCGTCCTGCGCCTCGCGGGTGATCTCCCAGACCTTCGCGGTCAGGGCCGCGTGCTCGCCCATCGAGAGGCCGGTGCGCGGTTCGGAGTTGCGCGGGATGGCCGGGACGATGTGCCCGGGCCGGATCTTCGCGACGAGCTTGAGCCGGTCGCCGAGCGTCTTCGCGCTGTTGAGCTGGATGAGGATCTGCCGGAGGTCCTCGTTGACGGCCAGCGGCGCGTCGCTCGTGGTGTCGACGCCGCCCGCGATGGCCGAGTCGATCTGGCCGAGCGCGATCTTGTTGGCGACGTTGACGATCGCCTGCAGTCCGGTGCCGCACGCCATCTGGACGTCGGCGGCGGGCGTCGCGGGCGAAAGCTTGCTGCCGAGCACGCTCTCGCGCGCCAGGTTGAAGTCCTTCGAGTGCTTGAGCACCGCGCCGGCCGCGACCTCGCCGATCACCTCGCCCTGCAGGGAGAAGCGGCTGACCAGACCGTCGATGGCGGCGGTGAGCATGTCCTGGTTCGACGCCTTCGCGTACGGGCCGTTCGACCTCGCGAAGGGGATCCGGTTGCCCCCGATGATCGCGACCTTGCGCACGGCAGGCGCCTGCTTTGGTTGCTTCGGCTTCGGCGGCATGAACTCACCTCTCTGGTCGTGTCTCTCACACTGTAACCTACTGGGGAGTAGGTTAGACTGCGACGTGACGCAGACTGCACGGGAGGCAACCGATGGCTGACAGGTACCAGCAGTTCACGAAAACCCCGTTGGGGAAGTTCGTGGTGCCGAAGCTCGGCCTGCCCAACCCCGCCACGCTGCGCCGGTACAAGCCCGGGCAACCCGCCCTCGAGGGTCCCGCACTTCTCGGCGCGGCGCCCGGCGGACGGCTGGAGAAGACCCTGCGCGACCAGCTCGCCGACGCGGGCATCGAGGTCATCACGTCGGCGGCCGACCGGCACGCGGCGCTCGTCTTCGACGCCACCGGCGTCACCGAGCCCGCCCGCCTGCGCGAGGTCTACGACTTCTTCCACCCGGTGATCCGCAGCGTCGGCCCGTCCGGCCGCGTCGTCGTCCTGGGCACGCCGCCGGAGCAGGTCGAAGGCCGCGAGCGGATCGCGCAGCGCGCGCTCGAAGGCTTCGTGCGTTCGGTCGGCAAGGAGCTGAAGCGCGGCGCGACCGCCCAGCTCGTGTACGTCGCGGAAGGCGCCGAAGAGGCGACGGAGTCGACGTTGCGCTTCCTGCTCTCGGCGAAGTCCGCGTTCGTCGACGCGCAGGTCATCCGGATCGGTGCCGAGGGCAAGACGGCTTCCGCGCCCGCGAACTGGGAGAAGCCGCTGGACGGCAAGGTCGCGCTGGTCACGGGCGCGTCCCGCGGCATCGGCGCGGCGATCGCCGAGGTGCTGGCCCGCGACGGCGCGCACGTCGTCGCGCTCGACATCCCCGCGCAGGGCGGCGACCTCTCGAAGGTCGCGAACAAGGTCGGCGGGTCGGCGCTGCAGCTCGACATCACCTCGCCGAGCGCGCCCGCGAAGCTCGCGGAGTACCTGAAGGAGCGCCACGGCGGCGTCGACGTCGTCGTCCACAACGCGGGGATTACCCGCGACAAGACGCTGGGCAACATGAGCGAGAGCGCGTGGGACTCGGTCATCGCGGTGAACCTCGCCTCGCAGCTCGCGGTGAACGACAAGCTGCTCGGCGACAAGGTGCTGAACGAGAACGGCCGCATCATCGGTGTCTCGTCGATCGCGGGCATCGCCGGCAACGTCGGCCAGACGAACTACGCGACGTCCAAGGCGGGCGTGATCGGCATGGTCAACGTCGGCGCGCCGCAGCTCGCGGCGTACGGCGGCACGATCAACGCCGTCGCGCCCGGCTTCATCGAGACCAAGATGACGGCGGCGGTCCCGCTGTTCATCCGCGAGGCCGGGCGCCGGCTGTCCAGCCTCGGCCAGGGCGGGCTGCCGGTCGACGTCGCCGAGACGATCGCCTGGTATGCGAACCCGGCGTCGTCGGCGGTCAACGGCAACGTGGTCCGCGTCTGCGGCCAGGCGCTGCTGGGGGCCTGACGTGGCGATCCGCGAACTCGACAGCACCCCGAGCCTGGCCACGCTCTACCCGAAGGCGCTGCTCGGCTTTCGCAAAGCGGGCTCAGCGCTGCCCGACACCGAGCTGGTCCGCACGGGCGTCGTGGTCGACCCGGCGCACCTCGCCGCGTACAACGCGGTCTGCGGCTTCCGGCTGAGCGACGAGCTGCCGGCGACGTACCCGCACATGCTGGCGTTCCCGCTGCAGATGGCGCTGATGACCGAGCCGGCGTTCCCGTTCCCGCTGCTCGGCATGGTGCACGTGGCGAACCGGATCACCCAGCACCGGCCGTTGCGCCTGGCCGAGCCCCTGACGATCCGCGTGCGCGCGGAGAACCTGCGCCCGCACGAGAAGGGCCGCCAGTTCGACGTCATCAGCGAAGCTTGGGCCGGCGACGACCTGGTCTGGAGCGACGTCAGCACGTACCTGCGCCGCGGCTCGGGGTCCGGTTCAGGTGGTCGCCGCGAGCAGCTGGCGCCCCCGACGCCGGACGCGATCTGGCGCGTCCCGGGCGACATTGGCCGCCGCTACGCGGAGGTCTCCGGCGACCGCAACCCGATCCACCTGCACCCGCTGACGGCCCGCCTGTTCGGCTTCCCGAAGGCGATCGCTCACGGGATGTGGACCAAGGCCCACGCACTGGCGGCGTTCGAGGGCAGGCTGCCGGCGGCGTTCACGGTGGACGTCC
The DNA here is from genome assembly GCF_003937945.1 of Amycolatopsis eburnea. Classification (GTDB taxonomy): domain Bacteria; phylum Actinomycetota; class Actinomycetes; order Mycobacteriales; family Pseudonocardiaceae; genus Amycolatopsis; species Amycolatopsis eburnea. Next base: position 957,439 of record NZ_RSEC01000036.1, on the reverse strand, counting down.
GCTTCAAGCAGCCGGTGCTGCTGCCGGCCAAGGTGGGCTTCACGTCGTGGGCCGATGGTGATGGCTGGGCGTTCGAGCTGTGGGGCAGGTCGAAGCCGCACCTGGACGGCACGATCACCTCACTCTGAGGGCTTCCAGACCTCGCCCTCGATGAGGTCGTTGAAGCCGAGCCAGACGAGGTTCATCAGCCACGACGCCAGGACGCCGTCGGAGATGTCGGGGTGGTCGAGGGCCCAGTCGGCCAGCGACTCGGCCGCCCCGACCAGCGCCGCGGACAGGCCCTCACCGGAGAACTCGGCCTGCTCGCCGACGCCCTTGCGGGTGCCGGCGGACACGACGAGCGCGGCGACCAGCTGGATCGCCCGCGCCCGCATGTCGGTGATCTCGGCGGCGAAGGCCCCGCCGACGGTCAGGGCCTGGCGGTGCAGGACCGTCCACGACTCGCGGTACTCGGCGACGAAGCGGTAGAAGGACCGAAGGCCGTGCCAGAGCTGCATGTCCGGCGGCAGATCGGGCTGGACGCCGGCCTGGATGGCCTCGAGCAGCCGCGTCGCCTCGCGGCGGATGCACGCGCCGAAGAGGTCCTCCTTGGAGCCGAGGTAGGTGTAGATCATCGGCTTCGAGACGCCGGCGACGTCGGAGATCTCGTCCATCGACGCCGCGTGGTAGCCGTGGCGCGAGAAGACCTGGACGGCCGCGTCCAGGATCTGCCGCTCGCGCACGGCGCGCGGCAGCCGCCTGGCCCGTTCGGGCGGACGCTGATCATCCTCTGACACGCTGGACCTCCTCGTTGCTGCCCGGAGACGGTACCGGTCGTGCCCACGGGAGGGTGATTTCGGCACGCTTGCCCGCCTACCTACTGGCGGGTAGCCTTACGCTCGGGTAACTGGAGAGGGAGTGACCATGGCCGACAACGCCGGGATGACCAGCGCCGATCGCGTCGCGGCCCTCCGCGGGGCGCCGCTGCTCGACGCGCTGGAGCGCCTCGACCCGCTGAGCCCCGAGGCGCACGCCTTGGACGTCAACGCCCTCGCCGAAGCGCTGAACCCGCGCGACCTCGGCAAGGACGACTTCCGTCGGTTCCTGAAAGCGCTGCTCACGCTGGCCTCGCGCGCTCCGGCGTTCGACCTGAGCAAGGTCGAGCCGGCGCGCTTCGCGTCGTTGGTCTCGTCGGCGTCCCGCGCGCAGCTCGAAAGCGTGGTGGCCGAGCGCCCCCTGCGCGAGCGCGTGCTGGCGGAGATCTTCGCGCGCATGGGCTCCCACATCAGACCGGAGCGCGCCCGCGACCTGCACGCGGTGGTCCACTGGCGCCTCTCGGGAGGCATCGGCGAAGGCGGCCACGACCGCTACGAGACGGTGATCTCCCACGGCTCGTGCACGGTCAGCCGCGAGATGCGCGAGACCCCCCGCGTCACGATCTCGATCGCCCCGGCCGACTTCTTCCGGCTGATCACCCACCAGGCCACCCCGGCGGTGTTGTTCGTCACCGGGAGGATAAAGGTCAAGGGCGATTTGGCCTTCGCGGCGGGCCTCATCGGCTTTTTCGATCTGCCCCATCCAGTATAATTCCTGCCCGTGCCCCGAAAAGCGAAGTGGCGCCTTTCCCGGCCCCGTGCCATCCGCGGCAGCCACGTGGTGAACGCGTTCGCGGAGAAGCTGGTCCTCGGCAACCTGACGCCCTCGCAGTTTGTCCAGGTCCTGGAAACCCTGCACATGCTGGGCTCCGCGGGAGCGGGGATCGAGCTGAGCTCGCTGTCGACGGACGTCCTGGTCGACGTCGTCCGGCGAGCTTCCCGTGACCAGTTGAAGGCGATCGCGGAGCACCCCGAGTTGCGCCCGGTGTTTCTCGACGAGATATTCCGCCGCATGTCGGAGCATTTCCTCCCGGAGAAGGCGCGCCACGTCGATTTCGTGGTTTCCTGGCGCTTTTCAGAGGGCGCCGGCGAAGACGGCTACGACCGCTTCCAGACGGTCATCGAGGACGGCGTGTGCGTCTCTTCGACGGATTTGTCCCGTTCGCCGGACACGACGATCACGCTGTCGGTGGACGACTTCATCCGGATGGCCACGGGCAACGCCGCGGTGGCGGCGATGTTCGTGACGGGCCGGGTGAAGGTGAAGGGCGAGTACGCCCCGGCGGTGCGGTTCTCGAGCTACTTCGACATCCCCAAGCCGACAGTGGACTAGCTGTATTGTCCCGCGAGTGACACGGCCGGCTGGGGACCTGCCGGCGTGTCGGGTTCGGGACTCGTTCGGAGTGTCGTACCTGACTTATAGACTCCCTTTTCATGACCGACGGACAACCGCCCTCGCCTTCGTCTCCGCAGGTCGAGATGGTGGACCTCTTCGCCGGTCCCGGGGGTCTCGACGTCGCGGCCCACTGGCTCGGGGTGTCCGTCGCAGGCATCGAGTGGGACGACGACGCCTGCGAGACCCGCCGGAAGGCCCAGCTGCGCACCGAACACGGCGATGTCCGCCACTCCAAGCCGCTCGACTACCCGGACGCTCGGATCCTCACCGGAGGACCTCCGTGTCAGACGTATACGGTCGCCGGGAAGGGTGAAGGCCGCAAAGCGCTCGATCGGGTTCTGGGTTTTGTGGAGGCCATGCAACGGGGCCAAGACGTGATTCCGGCGCTCAGGAAGCTGAAGGACGAGCGAACCGGCCTCGTCTTGGAGCCCTTGAGGTGGGCTCTCGATGCAGCTGATCGCGGCGCCCCGTACGAGGCGATCCTGCTGGAACAGGTTCCGGCGGTGCTTCCCGTGTGGAGGGCGTTCGGTCGCGTCCTCGGCGCGAAGGGCTACAAAATCGACTGCGGCATTCTCCACACCGAAGACTTCGGCGTTCCACAAACACGTCGCCGAGCCATCCTGATCGCCAGGCTCGAGGGCGAGGCGAAATTGCCCGCTCCGACTCATCGTCGCTACCGCAAGGGACAAGCCAGGGGCGAAGGTGACTTGAGCCTCCAGCCCTGGAAGACGATGGGTGAGGCGCTCGGCTGGTCGGGACGGGTCACCGTGGTATCGAACTACGGCACCGGCGGGAACCCGAAGCTGCGTGGGCGAAGGGATTTGACGCAGCCTGCGTTCACGGTGACCGGCAAGGTGTCCCGCAACCGCCTCGTCGGTCGGGCGAAGGGGTTGCCCGACCGGTTCTCCGACCACGAAGCAGGCAAGCTCCAGACGTTCCCATACGACTACCCCTGGTCCGGGCGAGGTATCGCACAACAGATCGGCAACGCTATCCCGCCGCGGCTGGGCGCACACGTCCTCGCGGCAGCGCTGGGCAAGAAACTTGACGACACCGTGCTGGACCGATGTGTCAAGCAGAGTTGGTGGGAGTCCCGTACTGGCGTCGAGGGTCTCATCAAGGACTCCGACTAGTTCCTGCGGCGCTCGCGGACCGCGGTGCTCACCCGGTCCGCCGCCGTTTCCGCGGTTTCGTGCTCCCATACGCGAACCGACAGCCACCCGGCGTCGTGCAGCCGAGAGTCGGTGTCGGCGTCGCGCCTGCGGTTGGTCTCGATCTTCTCGCGCCAGAACTCCGCGTTGTTCTTCGGCCACGTCGCGTGCTCCGGACACCCGTGCCAGAAGCATCCGTCGACGAAGACCGCGACTCGGGCGGGACCGAATACCAGGTCCGCCTCTCGGCGTACCCCTTTGACCGGTCGCCGGTGCACTCGATAACGGAAACCGGCGCTGTGGAGGAGTCTGCGCAAGGCCATCTCGATCCCGGTGTTCCGGGACTTCTGCTTGCTCATCCGGACTCGTACCGCGGATGTGGTCTTCAAGCGCTCCACGCGCACATTGTGACAAGGTTCGAGCCCAGCGGGGACTACCCCTCGATGACGCGCCCCTCGATCACCGTCGGCTGATCGCGCCTCGGCTCCTCCGAGGACACAACCTCACTGTCCACCACCATCACCGGCCCCCGTCGCTGATTAGCGAACCGCACCGCCCGCTTCTCCATCCGCTTCAACCACAACCGCCGCGCCACGGCACGCGAAGGCGGCAGAATCAGCAGCAGCCCCAGCACGTCACTCACGAACCCCGGCACCAGGATCAGCACCCCGCCGAGCCCGACCAGCATCCCGTCGGTCAGTTCCTTCTCCGACGGGCGTCCCATCCGCGCGGACTCCACGAACGCCCGCATCGCCTTCGCACCCTCACGGCGCGCGAGCCAGGAGCCGACGAAGGCGCCAGCGAGCAGGAGGCCCAGGGTGCCGAGCACGCCGACGGCCGAGCCCACCGCCCAGATCGCGGCGATCTCGGCGAAGACGTAGAGCAGGAACGCGACAGCCATACCCGGGACAACGAACGACCTGTCCGATTTGCTCCCGCGGCCGAAACCCACCGGCTAGTCTCACCCTTCGTGCCCGACTGGTTCCGCTGGCTCCTGATCGCGCTCGCGGTGCTCGGCGGCGTGGCGCTGGCCGCGCGTCGACGGCTGAGGCTCCCGGAGTTTCCGCAGGTGAGAGCCGGTATCGCCGCGTCCGTGCTCGTCTGGTTGGCGATCGCCGTCGTCGTCGCGGGCGCGGCTGGGGGCGGGCTTCTCTGGTTCCTCGACTGGCCGCGGCTGCCCGCCACAGGCGCCTTCGACGTCACCCAGTTGCTCGATCTGCTGAAGATCGCGCTGTCCGTCGTCGCCGGGTTGGGTGGGGTGGTGCTGCTCGCGGTCAACTACCGGAAGCAGCGGGTCACCGAGAACGAGCACGCCCTCGCCGTCGAGAAGGCCGAGCGGGAGACCGTCCAGGGGTTCAACGAACGCCTGGGCGCCGCCGCCGAGCAGCTGGCGCACGACAGTCCCGCGGTGCGGTTGACCGGCGTCTACGCCCTCGCCGGGCTCGCCGACGACTGGGTGGACAAGCGCCAGGTCTGCATCGACGTCCTCTGCGGCTACCTGCGCCTGCAGCCCGAAACCATGACGCCCGGCGAGTCCGTGGTGCGCGAGGCGATCCTCCGGATGTTCCGCGACCGGCTGACCGGGCTCCGCTGGTGGCGGCACCCGGTCGACTTCGACTTCACCGAGGTCGTGTTCGAGAACGCCGACTTCTCCGGGCTGCGGTTCCGCGGGCGGCTGATCCTCGACCGGGCGGAGTTCACCGGGCAGCTGACCTCGTTCGACCGCGCGCGCTTCAGCGGCGGCCTCAGCTGCCACGGCACCCGGTTCGCTGCCGAGCGCACCACCTTCGGCAGCGTGCTCTTCGACGGCGGCATCGAGTTCGTCGGCGCCGAATTCGCCGGGCGCGAGCTCAGCTGGGCCGGCTCGACCGTCCGAGGGGGCACGACCGACTTCTACCGGTGCCGGGTCGCGTGCGAACGCCTGGACTTCACGCAGCTCAGCATCGAAGCCGGCGAAGTGCGCTTCGAGCAGATGGAGCTGTCGGACACCCACGTGGATTTCAAGGACCTCGACGCCGGCTGGCAAGACGACTCGGGTGGGTTCCCGCGGCTGGTCTTCGAAGACGTGCGGTTCACCCGCGGTCGCCTGCGGCTGGAGCTGTGGAGCGCGCGCGAGCGGATGATCTGGCTCCGGGACTGCGCGCTCGACGCCGTGGCCGTCGAGCTCAACGCGGACGAGGACGCCAAACCCTGGCTGAACCTGCGGGACGTCGAACTCCGCGGGGGTACCGAGATCCCCGCGGAGTTCGTCCGGGCTAGCTCGGCACCTCGTCCAAGTACGCCTGTGCCTGAAGCGTGAACAGATCGGCGTACCCGGCCTTCGCCGCCATCAGCTCCTCGTGCGTTCCGTACTCCGCCACCTTCCCGTGGTCCAGCAGCAGGATCCGCTCCGCCTGCCGGACCGTCGAGAACCGGTGCGAGATGTACAACGTCGTCCGCCCCTCCGACAGCTGACGCAGCCGCGAGAACAGGTCGTGCTCGGCCTGCGCGTCCAGCGCCGACGTCGGTTCGTCCAGGATCAACAGCGGCGCTTCGCGCTGGAACGCCCGAGCCAGCGCGATCTTCTGCCACTCGCCGCCGGACAGGGAGACGCCCTGGTCGAACCAGCGGCCGAGCGGGCTGTCGTAGCCGGACGGGAGGCGCTCGATGCGCTCGTCCGCGCCCGCCCGGCGGGCCGAAGCCTCGATGTGCGCGCGGTCCTCCAGCCGGGACAGGTCGCCCAAGCCGATGTTCTCCGCCGCGGTTCCCTGGTACGTCACGTAGTCCTGGAACATCGCGCTGATCCGCGTTCGCAGCTCGACCGGGTCGTACTCGCGGATGTCGACGCCGTCCAGCAGGATCCGGCCGGCGGTCGGGTCGTACAACCGGCACAGGAGCTTGAACAGCGTCGACTTGCCCGCGCCGTTGCGGCCCACCACCGCCACCGTCTCGCCCGGGCGGATCTCGAAGCTGACGTCCTCCAGCGCCGGCTCCTCCGAGCCCGGGTAGGCGAACGTCACCGACTCGAACTCGATGTGACCGGCCACGACGGACGGGAACGGGCGCGGTGCCGCGGGCGCCGTGATCTCCGGCTTCGTGTCCAGGAACCGGTAGAGCGTGTCCAGGTAGAGGTTGTTCTCGTACATCCCCGAAAACGCCGTGAACAGCCCGGACACCGACGCCTGCACGGACGTCGCCGCCGCCGTGTACAGGGCGAGGTCGCCCAGCGTCAGCCGGCCGCCGACCGCCTCCAGGGCGATGTACAGCGCGATCGCCGAGCCCGCGAGCGTGCTCAACAGGCCCCAGGACGTCGAGCTGACGTTGCGGTTGATCGTCAGCTTGCGCTGCCGCTCGTACGACACGACGCCGAGGCGGCGGAAGCGGTCGACGAAGTACGGGCCGAGGCCGAACAGCTTCGTCTCCTTGGCGTACGTGTCCGTCGTGACCAGCGAAGACAGGTAGTCCATCCGCCGCTTGATCGGCGACATCAGGAACGTCAGCCAGAACGCGCGCGAGCCGTACTTGGACTGCGAGATGAACGCCGGGATCGGCGCCAGCAGCGCGACCAGCGCCAGCAGCGGGCTGATCGAGACGAGCAGCGCGATCATGCTGCCGAACGTGATCAGCGTCCGGACCAGGCCCAGCGCGGAGTTCATCATCGACAGCGGCCGCGTCGGTGCTTCCTGCGCCGCCTGGCGCAGCATGTCGTAGGACGTCGAGCCCTCGAAGTACGCCAGGTGCAGCTCGCTCGCGTGCGCCATCACGCGGTGGCGGATGGTCAGCGTCATGCGCTCCTGCAGCAGGGCCTGCGCGATCGACGTCAACGCGCTGCTGATCGCCGTACCGGCGAGCACGGCGAACTGGAACAGCGCGACGTTCACGATGTCGCCGGTGGTGCCCTTGCCCTGGATCGCCGCGACGACGGAGTCGAGCAGGAGCTTCGCGACGTACGCCGTCACCGTCGGCAGGAGGCCCGACAACAGCGTGATCAGCGCCAGCACGATCGTCAGGGGCGGGCTCGCCTGCCACGTCAGCTTCGCGACCTTCGGCAGGCCGCGGACCGTGCCCGCCACGGACGTCTTCGCGCGCTTCAGCCGCGAGCGCAGGTCCTTCGGCTGGTCGTCCGGTTTCGGCTCCGGGATGTCGACCGGGCCCGTGAGCCCGCTCTCCGGCACGGTCGTCGCGTGCCGGCGACGGCCGCGGCGGGCCAGCATGAACTCCATCCCGCCCCCACCGCCCGGGATCACTTGGCCTCCACGGCGCCGTGCAGGAAGACGTCGACCACCTGGCGCGTGGTGGGGGCGTCGTCGACCGGGGCCATCCGCCGGCCGCCGAACAACAGGGTCAGGAACAACGCGGCCAGCTGCTCGGGGGACAGCCGCAGCCGGTCCTTCTCGGGCTCGAACAGCTCGGTGATCGCGCCGCGCATCGCGGCCATCGACTCGCTGCGGCCGCCCTTCAGCGTCCGGCGGTCCTTCAGGCGCTGCTCGGGATCGCGGTGCTTGACGCGGCCGGACGCGTGCAGGGCGCCCATCAGCGCGCCCATCCGCTCGAGGTGCGCGCCGAGCGCGTCGGCGGCCTCGACGAGCCGGTCTTCGAGGGGCTGGTCGATCGGGATCTCGGCGATCGCGTCGAGCACGTGGTCGGGCTTGAGCGCCTCGGCGGTGCAGGCGTCGAACAGCTCGTCCTTGTCCTTGAACGCGCGGAAGATGGTGCCCTCGCCGATCCCGGCGGCGCGGGCGATCTGGCTGGTCGTGACGCCGGCGCCGTGCTCGATGAGGAGCGGCAGCACCGCGTGCACGATCATGGCGCGCCGGTCTTCGACGCTCATGCCCGGCGCTCTCCGCCGGGTTTCGGGGGCTGGTGTCATGTCACCAGTGTGCGGAGTGAGTGCTCACTCCGTCAAATGAGTATGGTTCGCCCCATGGGCGTGGCACCGTCGCGACCGAAGAGGTCGAGGCGATCCTCGGCGGCACGAAGCAGCACGAGCTGGAACAGCGCCAGGTCCAGCTGATGCTGGTCGAGGACCAGGCCGGCGGCGACACCCGAGTCGACCTCGACGCCGGGAAGATCGTCTTCCGCAAGAGGTGAGGGCCGCCCGAAGACGGCCCTCACCCGCGAAAACTCAGTAAGTCATCGCCATCGCCGGGTCGGCCAGCAATGCGCCGACGTCAGCCAGGAACTCCGAGCCCTGCTGGCCGTCGACCACGCGGTGGTCGAAGCTCAGCGACAGCTGGAGCACCTTGCGGACCTTGATCTCGCCGTCCACCACCCACGGCTGGTCCTTGATCGCGCCGAGGCACAGGATCGCGGACTCGCCCGGGTTGATGATCGGCGTTCCGGTGTCGACGCCGAACACGCCCACGTTGGTGATCGTGATCGTGCCGTTCGCCATGTCCGCCGGGGACGTCTTGCCCTCGCGGGCCACGTCCGTGAGCTGCGTCAACGCAACAGCCAGCTCCTTGAGCGACAGCGAGTCGGCGTCGCGGACCTTCGGCACGATCAGGCCGCGCGGCGTGGCGGCCGCGATGCCCAGGTGGACGTAGTCCTTGTAGACGATCTCCTGCGCCGCCTCGTCCCAGACCGCGTTGATGTCCGGGGTGCGCTTCGCCGCCAGGCACACGGCCTTCGCGGCGAACGTCAGCGGCGTGACCTTGACCCCGGCGAACTCCCGCGACTTCTTCAGCTTCTCGCGGAACTCCATCATCGGCGTGACGTCGATGGTCAGGAACTCCGTGACGTGCGGAGCGGTGTACGCGCTCTGCACCATCGCCGCCGCGGTCATCTTGCGGACGCCCTTGATCGGCACGCGCCGCTCGCGGGTGGCCGGGTCGTAGCCGGTGTCCACAGTGGACGCCGCGGGCGCGGGTGCCGAGCCGTTGGCGGCGCGCTCGACGTCCTCGCGGGTGATGACGCCGCCGTCCGCGGATCCGGTCAGCGCGTGCAGGTCGACGCCGAGGTCCTTCGCCAGCTTCCGCACCGGCGGCTTCGCGAGCGGGACGTACCCACCACGGGGAGCGACCGGAGCGGCTGGAGCAGGCGGAGCGGCGACGGCGGCCGGAGCGGGAGCCGGAGCAGCGCCCTTCCGGGCCCGCCGCTGCGTGACCACGGCCTTGGAGCCGTAGCCGACCAGCGGCTTCATCTCCTCTTCCTCGACCGGAGCCGAAGCAGGAGCCGGCGCCGCGGCGGCAGGCGCGGCCGCGCCACCGGGGTCGACGTCGATGGTGAGGATCGGCGTGCCGACCTCCACCGTCTGGCCCGGCTCGACGTGCAGCTCCGTCACGACCCCGGCCCACGGGATCGGCAGCTCCACGGCGGCCTTCGCGGTCTCGATCTCGACCACGATCTGGTTGACGGTCACCGTGTCGCCCGGCTTCACGTGCCAGTTCAGGATGTCGGCTTCGGTCAGCCCCTCGGCGGTGTCCGCCAAGGGGAACTCTTTGTACGTAGGCATTGCGCGGAAGTCCCCCTTACCAGGCGAGCGAGCGGTCGACGGCGTGCAGCACCCGGTCCAGGTCGGGGAGGTAGTGCTCCTCGAGCTTGGCCGGCGGGTACGGCGTGTCGAACCCGGTCACCCGGAGGACCGGCGCTTCCAGCGAGTAGAAGCACTCCTGCTGGACACGCGCGGCGATCTCCGAGGTCAGCGACGACTCGGACGGCGCTTCCGACAGCGCGATCAGCCGTCCGGTCTTGCGGACCGACTCGAACACCGGGCCGAGGTCCAGCGGCGAGAGCGTGCGCAGGTCGACGACCTCGAGCGAGTGGCCTTCGTCCTCGGCCGCGGCGGCCGCGTCGAGGGCGACCTTCACCGAAGGGCCGTACGCGACGACCGTCGCGGTCGTGCCCTCGCGCACCACCTGCGAGGAGAACACCTGCGGCGCGGTGCCGTCGGTGTCGATCTCCGCGCGCAGCGCGCCCGAGTGGTAGAGCCGCTTGGGCTCGAAGAACAGGATCGGGTCGTCCGACTTGATCGCCTGCTGGATGCCCCAGTAGGCGTCGACGGCGTTCGAAATGGACACGACCTTGAGGCCCGGGATGTGCGCGAACAGCGACTCCGGCGACTCCGAGTGGTGCTCGACCGCGCCGATCCCGCCGCCGAACGGCACCCGGATCACGACGGGCATCTTGACCTTGCCCTGCGTCCGGTAGTGCAGCTTCGCCAGCTGCGAGGAGATCTGGTCGAAGCCGGGGAAGATGAAGCCCTCGAACTGGATCTCGCACACCGGCCGGAACCCGCGCACGGCCAGGCCGACCGCGGTGCCGATGATGCCGGACTCCGCGAGCGGCGTGTCCAGCACGCGCTGCTCGCCGAAGTCCTTCTGGAGGCCGTCGGTGATCCGGAAGACGCCGCCGAGCTTGCCGACGTCCTCACCCATGATCAGGACCTTGGGGTCTTCTTCCATCGCGCGGCGCAGGCCGAGGTTGAGCGCCTTGCCGATGGTGAGTTTCTGGAGGTCGGTCATCAGTGCTCACCCGCCGAAGCGAAACCGTCGAGGTAGGACAGGAACTCTTCGCGCTGCGCCTCCAGCACCGGGTTGCCCTCGGCGTAGACGTTGCTGAAGATCCGGTCCGGCGGCGGTTCCGGCATGTTGAACGTGTACTCGCGCAGGTCGGCCGCGAACTTGTCGGCCTCTTCCTGGACGCTGTCGAAGAACGCCTGGTCGGCGCCGCCACCGCGGGCGAGGAACGCCCGGACGCGCTCGATCGGGTCCTTCAGCTTCCACTCCTCCAGCTCGTCGGAGAGCCGGTAGCGGGTGGGGTCGTCGGTCGTCGTGTGCGCGTCCATCCGGTAGGTGAACGCCTCGATCAGGACGGGTCCGTTGCCGTGGCGGCACTCGTCGAGCGCCCAGCGCGACACCGCGAGGCAGGCCAGGACGTCGTTGCCGTCGACGCGGATGCCGGGGAAGCCGTAGCCGCGGGCGCGCTGGTACAGCGGCAGGCGCGACTGGCGCTCGGTCGGCTCGGAGATCGCCCACTGGTTGTTCTGGCAGAAGAACACCAGCGGCGCGTCGTAGACCGCGGCCCAGACGAATCCTTCGTGGACGTCGCCCTGCGAGGTCGCGCCGTCTCCGAAGTAGACGATGGTCGCTTCGCCGTCGTCGTCGCCGACCTTGCCCTCGAACTTCTGGCCCATCGCGTACCCGGCGGCGTTGAGCACCTGGTTGCCGATCACGATGGTGTACGGGTGGAAGCCGTGGCGCTGGTAGTCCCAGCCGCTGTGGTCGGTGCACCGGAAGATGCCGAGCAGGTCCTTCATGTCGACCCCGCGCGCGAACGCGACGCCGTGCTCGCGGTAGCTGGGGAAGGCCATGTCGTTCGCCCGCAGCGCGCGGCCGGAGCCGATCTGCGCGGCTTCCTGGCCGAGCAGCGGGACCCAGATGCCGAGCTGGCCCTGGCGCTGCATGGCGTTGGCCTCGCGGTCGGCCCGCCGCACCAGCACCATGTCGCGGTACAGGCCGCGCAGGGCTTCGGCGTCGATGTCGTCGACGTACTTGTCGAACTGGGGCGAGGGCACCCGTTCGCCTTCGGGGGTGAGCAGCTGAGTCAGCTCAGCGCCACCTTCGCTGGTTGCTCGCAATCCGGCGATCACCTGCTCCGGGGAAGGCTGGGCCGCCACGGCGGCGGGCCCGTCCCCGGGTTCCGGGTGCGTCCACTGTTCGGACGGCATGCGCAGTACTCCTCGTGTCGGTGCCTCTGGCGGCCGCTTGTGGCGACCACAGCGACTGCACCGGCGGGGACCAGCGCATCGGGTCCGAAGCGCTCGGTCGCCGTCGGCGTTGACGGTTCACGCGGACATCCTGGCACGATGGTCCGCCCTTTGGTGAGTCACGGATACTTATTTGTTGCTGAGAAATAGGCGCTGAACAGGGCAAACGTTAGGAAGCCCGAGCATCGGACCTGCGAGGGTCGGGCGTCGGTCCGGGCGCTCACCTGGTACGGCCGGGTGATCACCGCGCCGGGGGTGAGCGCTCCCGCACCGCCCGTGGCGACCTTGTGATGTGCCGCACGCCGGTAGCCCCGTGGCACGATGGCGGCGTGGAGCAGAAATCCGTTCGTGAAGCCGTCGTGTCCGCTTGGACCGGCGAAGTCGTGCCCAGCTTGTCCGGGCTCGTGGCGATCCCCGCGCTGTCCCCGGCGTTCGACGCCGACTGGGCGAAGAGCGGCCACCTCGCCGCCGCCGTCGAGCACGTCCGGGCGTGGATCGCCGGGCGCGGCCTGCCCGGCGCCACCCTCGAGGTCGTGCAGCTCGAAGACCGCACGCCCCTGCTGCTCGTCGACGTCCCGGCGACCCCGGGCGCGGCGGACAAGGGCACCGTCCTGATGTACGGCCACCTCGACAAGCAGCCCCCGGTCGGCGGCTGGTCCGAGGGCCTCGGCCCGTGGACGCCGGTGCTGCGCGACGGGCGGCTGTACGGCCGCGGGTCCGTCGACGACGGCTACTCCGGCTACGCGGCGACGACGGCGCTCGAAGCCGTGCACGCGGCCGGCGGCGAGCACGCCCGCACGGTCGTGCTGCTGGAGACCGGCGAGGAGTCCGGCAGCCCGGACCTGCCCGCCTACGTCGAGCACCTGGCGGACCGGATCGGCGACGTCTCGCTGGTCGTCTGCCTGGACGCCGGCGGCAGCGACTACGAGCGGTTGTGGCTGGTCACGAGCCTGCGCGGAATGCTGCACCTCGACGTCACCGTCCAGCTGCTGGCCTCGGCGCAGCACTCCGGCGTCGCGTCGGGCGTGGTCGCCAGCTCGTTCCGGGTGCTGCGGCGCCTGATCGAGCGGCTCGAGGACAGCGAGACCGGCGAGCTGCTGCTCGACGAGCTCAAGGTCGACGTCCCGGCGGACCGGCTGGCCGAGCTCGAAGCCGTCTCGAAGGACTTCCCCGACGCGCTGGCGAAGGCGTTCCCGCTGGTCGAAGGCGGGCGCGTGATCACCGAAGACGCGTTGGAACTGATGCTCAACAACGCGTGGCGCCCGACGCTGTCGGTGATCGGCGCCGACGGCTTCCCGAAGCCGGCCGACGCGGGGAACGTCCTGCGCGAGAGCACCACGCTCACCCTGAGTTTCCGGCTGCCGCCGACGGCCGACGCCGCGAAGGCGCTTGAAGCCGTGAAGAAGGCGCTGACCACCGACGTCCCGTACGGCGCGAAGGTCACCTTCGGCGACAACCCGCAGTCCGAGGACGGCTGGAACGCCCCGAGCGAGGCGCCGTGGCTGACGGCGGCCCTGCGCACGGTCAGCGATGAGGTCTTCGGCCGCCCGCACCGCGCGACCGGCATGGGCGGGTCGATCCCGTTCATGGGCCTGCTCTCGCGGAAGTACCCGGACGCGCAGTTCCTGGTCACCGGCGCCTGCGGGTCGGACTCGAACATCCACGTCCCGGACGAGTGGCTGCACCTGGACTACGCGCAGCAGGTCACCGAGGCCGTCGCGCACATCCTGGACGCGCACGCCCGCGGCTGAGACGCAACTTTCCCCACGAAAGTGACCCGGAGGCTCCCTCCGGGTCACTTTCACGTGAAAGTGCCGCCCTAGCGGCAGGCGTCGCGCAGGGTCGTGGTGGCCGCGTCGAGGTAGGCCGGGAAGTCCTCGGCGCCGCCGGCGTCGATCCACCGGTCGAACGCGTCGCCGAAGACGATCGCCGCGACCTGCGCCGCCGCCTTCGCCTGGTCCGGCGGGGTGCCCCGGCGCTCGAGGGCGTCGCGGAGCGCGGCGGTGACCGCGGCCGCCTTGGTCCGTTCGCGCTCCTGGAGCTCCGCGGTGGCCGCGATGACGGCCCGGCGCTCGGGTGAGGGGTCGATGAGCCGCGTCACCTGCGTGCCGACGTCGGCGAGCGCCGCGAGAGCCGTGCGCAGCGGCGACCCGGCGTCCTCGGCGGCCAGGACGGCTTCGGCGATGGCGGGCGGAAGCTGCTCCGCACCGGCGAAGAGGACTTCGCGCTTGTCGGGGAAGTAGCGGAAGTACGAGCGGCGGGTGATCCCCGCGCGCTCGGCGATCTGCGTCACGGTCACGGCGTCGTACCCGTGCTCGGCGTACAGCTCCAGCGCGGCTTTCCGCAGCCGGTCCGCGGTTCCGGGATCCCATCTGGCCACGGGTGCAGTCTAACTGGCGATGTCTCAGTGTGTCGTCACGTGCTAGCCTCAGTGATGACACACTGAGACATCACTGGAGGACGTCATGGAGATCTGGGTGCTCGGGGCACTGGGCCGGACCGGCCGCGGGATCACCGCCGAGGTGACGGCCCGCGGCCTGCCGGTCGTGCTGGTCGGCCGCGACCGCGAACGCCTGGCGGCGACCGGCGCGAAGTACGTCGTCGCGGACGGCGTCGAGGCCATCGCCGCCGAGATCCGGCGCCGGCGGCCGACGGTCGTGGTCAACACGATCGGCGAGTACGCCGCCACGGCGGGGACGATCGCGCGGGCGTGCCTGCCGGGCGGGCACTACGTCGACCTGGCCGCGGACCTGGCCGCCGTCTCGCGGCTGCTGGACCTGCACGAAGAGGCGCTCGCCGGCGGGAGCACGTTCGTGACCGGCGCCGGGTTCGGGGTCCTGGCCACGGAAGCCGTCGTCGCGAAGCTGTGCGAAGGGCGGGACACGCCGAGCCGCGTGCGGGCCGACGCGCTGGCCTCCGTGGCGTCCGAGGGCGGGACCGTCGGGATCGCGCTGGCCGCCAGCATCGTCGACGGCCTGACCGCGGCCTCGGCCAGGGGCGCGAGCCCGCGCACGCTCGTCCTGCCCGACGGCGAGACGGTGACCGTGGCGAGCATCCCCTCGGGTGAGCTGATCGCCGCCCGGCGCGCGAGCGGCGCACCGGACGTCACGGTCTACTCCGGGCTCGCCCCGACCGCCCCGGTGGTCCGGGCGCTGCTCCCGCTGCTCGCGCGCCTGGTGTCGATCCCGGCCGTGCGCCGCTTCGCCGTCCGGCGGCTCGCCGCGGTCCGCACGAAGCCCGCGCCCCGCCCGCGCCCGCACACCTGGGGTCACGCGGTCGCCACCTGGCCCGACGGCACGACACGCGAGGGCTGGCTCCGCGCGGGCGAGGCCATGGACTTCACGACGTCAGTGGTGGCCGAGGTGGCGGCCCGCCTGGCCCGCGGCGAGGGCAAGCCGGGCGCGCACACCCCGGCGTCGGCGCTGGGCGCGGAGGTGGCCGAAGCGGCGGGCGGGACGTTCCTGCTTTGACCTGTGCGGTTGGAGCGACGGTGTTGCCCCGATCGGGTAAGCGTATTACGCTGTAATACGTTGGCTGAGTGGAAGGCGAAATCTACGACGGGATACCGATCGAGCGCCTGCCGTTGGAGGAGGTGTTCGATCCGCGGAGGCTGATCGGTCGGGATCCGTCGTCGCGGACTGGAGAAGCTGTTCGCGTCGTCGGGTATTCCACGGGGATGGGCCGGTTGCTCGTCGTGGTCCTCGTGCCGGATCGGCATCCGCCGGACGGAATTTGGCACGTCGCGACGGCCTGGCCGGCGGACAAGCGGGTTCGACAAGCGTATCGAGGGCTACGGGAGGTGTGATGATGCCGGACAGGGAGACCAGCGACCGGATCGCGGAGGCGGCCGAAGCCGATCCCGATGCCGAGGTCGGCTGGGTGCCGCACCGCGAGCCGTCGAAGGGGCCGAGTGCGGTCTACAGCGTTCGCATCCCGGTCGACCGGATCGAAGAGTTGCGCGGCCTCGCCGCCGAGCGGGGTGTGCAGCCGACGGCCTTGATCCGGACCTGGGTGCTCGCCCAGCTCGACGCCGCGCGGGGTGCCGACGAAAAGGCGCAGCGCTGGGAGAACGACGTCCGCGCCACCATCGACCACCTGAAGAACCTGCTCGACGCGCGCACCGCGAGCTGAACCCTAGGCCAACCGGGTCAGGTGGACCGAGACGTCCAAAGTGGACTGCCCGCCCCCGGTGAAGATCCCCTTCAGCGGCGCCACGTCCGCGTAGTCCCGCCCCATCGCCACCCACACGTGCCGCGGCCCGACCGGGATCGCGTTCGTCGGGTCGTACGCCCACCAGCCACCGGTCCAGACGTCGACCCACGCGTGCGACTCGCCTTCCACCACCTCGCCGAGCTTCGCGTCCGGTTTCGTGTGCAGGTAGCCCGACACGTACCGGGCCGGGATGCCGATCGCCCGCAGCATCACCAGCGTCACGTGCGCGAAGTCCTGGCAGACGCCTTCGCGCGCCTGCCACGCGTCGGTCGCCGTCGAGTGGACGCCCGTGGTGCCCGGTTGGTACTTGAGCTGCTTGTTCACCCACTCGCACACCGCCAGCACCGCGTCCGCCGGGTCCAGCCCCGTCCGCAGGGAACGAGCCTCGCGTGCCAACGAGACGTCACGCGGGGTGTAGTCGGTCGGGGTCAGGTACTCGGTGCGGTGGTCGACGACCGTGTCGGACCGCAGGTCCTTCCAGGAAGCCGTCCGGATCGGTTCGGCCTCGTCCGCCGTCTCGACCACCGACGTCGCGAGGACCGTGAACTCGGTGTGCGGCGCGTGGAGGTCGAACGACGTCACGACCGTGCCCCAGTAGTCCGTGTACCGGTACGCCCGCGTCGCCGGCGTGGTCTCGATGCGCGTCGCGACCGTCGTCTGCCGTCGGTCCGAGCGCGGGGTCAGCCGGGCCTCGTTGTACGACTGCGTCGCCGGGGTCGCGTACCGGTAGCCGGTCCGGTGCGCCACGCGCAGCTGCCACGTCACAGCGAAACCTCCGCACCGCTCCACGCCACCCACGGCGACGTGCTGAAGTACTGCAACGACACCGCTTCGCCGATCTCCCTGATCGTCGTCTGCAACGAGCCGAGCCGCCGCGGCAGGTCGGTCAGCAGGTCCGACGGGCGGAGGAACTCCAGCTCGCTGCGTGCGCGGCCGAGCTGGCGCAGCGCCTCGGACTTCTCGTTGCTGCGCGAGCCGCCGCCCGGGTCGAGCCGCTGGAGGCAGTCCTCGGCCTGGCGCAGCGCGTGGAACACCGAGCGCGGGAACAGCGTGTCCCGCAACAGGAACTGCACGACGCGGCCGGCGTCCAGCGCGCCCCGGTACGTCCGCAGGTACGTGTCCTGCGCGCCGGCCGAACGCAGCACCGTGATCCAGCCCGGCGACGACGCGCGGTCCGCGACCCGGGACAGCAGCAGCCGCACGACCATGTCGGCGCGTTCGATCGAGCGGCCGAGCACCATGAACAGCCAGCCGTCGTCGCGCGACATCGTCGAGTCGGCGAGGCCGGCGAACATCGCCGCGCGCTCCTCCACGAAGGACAGGAACGCGTGCGGCCCGGCGCGCCGCGCGTAGCGCTGCCGGTCCGGCACCGCGTTCCACGTCGCGTTCAGGCATTCCCACAGCTCGGTCGAGACGACCTCGCGTGCGCCGCGGGTGTTCTCCCGCGCCGAGTTGATCGAGCCGACGATCGACGCGGGGTTGTCCTTCGCGTACGCCACCAGCTCGGTCAGCTTCCAGACGTCGAGCGCCTCGCCGTCGGGGGTGTCGATGCCCAGGACGGCCAGGAGCTGGCGGCTCGCGTGGTCCGGGTCGACGGTCGCGTCCTCCAGCAGCTGGTGGACCGAGACGTTGAGGATGCGGGAGGTGTCGTCGGCGCGTTCGACGTACCGGCCGATCCAGTACAGCGACTCCGCGTTGCGTGCCAGCACTTCGAACCTCCCTAGCTCTGCTGCTGTTGCTGTTGCTGCTGGGACGTCGACAGCTCCGGCCCCTGCTCGGCGACCAGGCCGTCCACAGTGGACATCGCGCCGAGCGCGGGCCGCTCCAGCTCCCGCTCGGCCGTCGACGCGCGGGACGCCAGCACCCACGTGTCCTTCGAGCCGCCGCCCTGCGAGGAGTTGACGACCAGGCTGCCTTCCGGCAGCGCCACCCGGGTCAGCCCGCCGGGCAGCACGAAGATCTCCTTGCCGTCGTTGACCGCGAACGGCCGCAGGTCGACGTGCCGCGGCGCGAGCCGGTCGTCCACCTTGGCCGGCACGGTCGACAGCTGGACCACCGGCTGCGCGATCCAGCCGCGCCGGTGCGCGCGGACCTTGCGCCGCAGGGTGTCCAGCTCCTTCTTCGTCGCCTCCGGCCCGAACACGATCCCGTAGCCGCCGGAGCCCTCGACCGGCTTGATCACCAGCTCGTCGAGGTGCGCCATGACGTGGTCGAACTCGTCCGGCAGCCAGCACCGGAAGGTGTCCACGTTGGGCAGCAACGGCTTCTCGTTCAGGTAGTACTTCACCATTTCCGGCACGTAGGTGTAGACGAGCTTGTCGTCGCCGACGCCGTTGCCGATGGCGTTCGCGACCACGACGTTGCCCGCGCGCGCCGCGTTCTGGATCCCGGCGACGCCGAGCACCGAGTCCGGCCGGTAGTGCACCGGATCGAGGAACTCGTCGTCGATCCGCCGGTAGATGACGTCGACCTGGCGCTCGCCCTCGGTGGTCCGCAGGTAGACGACGTTGTCGCGGCAGAACATGTCCCGGCCTTCGACCAGCTCGACACCCATCAGCCGGGCCAGCAGCGAGTGCTCGAAGTACGCCGAGTTGTGCACGCCGGGGGTCAGCACGACGACCATCGGGTCGGCCACGTTCGCCGCGGCCGCCGCGCGCAGCGCCCGCAGCAGGTGCGACGCGTAGTCCCCGACCGGGCGCACCCGGTGCTGGGCGAACAGGTCCGGGAAGACCCGGGCCATCGTGCGCCGGTTCTCCATCACGTACGACACCCCGGACGGGTTGCGGAGGTTGTCCTCCAGCACCCGGAACGTGCCCTCTTCGTCGCGCACCAGGTCCACCCCGGACACGTGGATGCGCACGCCGTTCGGCGGGGTGATGCCGTACGCCTCGCGGCGGAAGTGCTCGCACGACGTGATCAGCCGCCGCGGCAGCACGCCGTCGCGCAGGATCTGCCGGTCGCCGTAGACGTCGGCGAGGAACGCCTCGAGCGCGCGGACGCGCTGGGCCACGCCGCGCTCGAGCTTCGTCCACTCGGCGGCCTGGATCACCCGCGGCACCAGGTCCAGCGGGAACGGCCGCTCCTGCCCCGACAGGGAGAAGGTGATGCCCTGGTCGACCATCGCCCGGTCCAGCGCGGCCGACCGCGAGTTCAGGTCGTGCGCGTCGAGCGCCGCGATCGACTCGTACAGCGCGCGGTACGGACCCCGGACCGTGCCGTCGCCGGCGAACATCTCGTCGTAGGCGCCGGCGTGCGGCCGCTCCGGGCTGAGGTAGCCGTCGAACCGGGCCCCGGGCCGGGTGATCCGGCTGCTCGCCGCCTTCCTCGCGCGTCGACCGGACGGGGGCAGCCGGGGCGGGGTGGCGTTCATGAGCGACATCCTGACGCACGTGCCCCTTCGTGCGCGACACTCGCACAGCCGTGGGCG
Organism: Amycolatopsis eburnea; assembly: GCF_003937945.1. Taxonomy (GTDB): domain Bacteria; phylum Actinomycetota; class Actinomycetes; order Mycobacteriales; family Pseudonocardiaceae; genus Amycolatopsis; species Amycolatopsis eburnea. The sequence continues at coordinate 937,713 of NZ_RSEC01000036.1, read as the reverse complement.
CGGTGCGAAACTTCGCCGTAACTCGACAGTGCTGTGCTTTGGTATGGATGAGTGGCAATATGCGTGCTCTCACGAACTGAGAACTACGAGGAGTGACGACGTGGCCCGAGGAACCCAACTCAAGGCGCTCGCGATGCTGCCCGCGTTCGCCCTGGTCGGCCTGACCGTGGCCTGCGGAGCGGGCGGGAGCGGGGCCGGCGACGTCGGCACGAGCAGCTCCGCCGCCGCGCCCGGCACCGGTTCGGGTGACGTGGGCACGGTCGCCAAGGACGACGCGCTCGCCGCCATGGTCCCGGCCGACGTCAAGGCCGACGGCAAGATCCTGGTCGGGCAGGACCAGAGCTACCCGCCGAACGAGTTCCAGGACGGCGGCAAGGCCACCGGCTTCGACGTCGACCTCGGCACCGCCATCGGCCAGGTGCTCGGCGTGCCGCTGGAGTTCCAGAACTCCTCGTTCGACGGCATCATCCCCGGCCTCGGCGCGAAGAAGTACGAGATGGGCATCTCGTCGTTCAGCATCAACGCCGAGCGGCTGCAGTCGGTCGACATGATCTCCTACTACAGCGCGGGCACCTCGCTGGCCGTGCTGAAGGGCAACCCCGACGGCCTGAAGGTCGACGACCTCTGCGGCAAGAAGATCGCCGTCCAGAAGGGCACCACCCAGGTCGAGGACCTCGACAAGAAGAACGCCGCCTGCACCGGCGCCGGCAAGCCGGCCATCGAGGTCACCCAGCTGCAGGCCCAGACCGACGTCAACCTGGCCCTCACGGCCAAGCGCGTCCAGGGCGAGCTGGCCGACTCCCCGGTCATCGACTACGCGGTCAAGCAGACGAACGGCCAGCTCGAGTCGGTCGGCGCGCCGTACGACACGGCGCCGTACGGCATCGTGCTCCCGAAGGGCAGCGGCGACTACGGCAAGGCCGTCCAGGGCGCGATCCAGAAGCTGATCGACAGCGGCGCGTACAAGAAGATCCTGGACAAGTGGGGTCTGAACGCGACGGGCGCGGTCACCAAGTCGGAGATCAACCCGGCTTCCTGAGTTAAGGACTGAGTTCGTGAGTTCCTCCGAAGCGCCTCCGCCCGAGGCGCCGATCGACGCCGAGCCCATCAAGGCCGTCCCGGTGCGCCACTACGGGCGCTGGGTGGCCGGGGTGATCATCGTCTTCGTCGCGTTCATCGTGATCCGCAGCGTGATCACGAACGACGCCCTGCAGTGGCCGGTCGTCGGGGACTACCTCTTCGACGACCGGGTGCTGCGCGGCCTGCAGAACACGCTGATCCTGACGGTGATCTCGATGGTCATCGGGATCGTCGGCGGCATCCTGCTCGCGGTCATGCGGCTGTCGCCGAACCCGCTGACCTCGGGCGCGGCGGCCATCTACATCTGGCTGTTCCGCGGGACGCCGCTGATCACGCAGCTGGTGATCTGGAACTTCCTGGCGCTGGCCTACCCCCGGCTCGGGCTCGGGGTGCCGTTCGGGCCGGAGTTCGTCAGCTGGGACACCAACCAGCTGATCACGCAGTTCACCGCGTCGCTGCTCGGCCTCGGCCTCAACGAAGCCGCGTACATGGCGGAGATCGTGCGCGGTGGCATCCAGTCGGTCGACGACGGCCAGCTGGAGGCGGCGAGCGCGCTCGGCATGAGCCGGACGAAGACGCTGCGGCGGATCATCCTGCCGCAGGCGATGCGGGTGATCATCCCGCCGACCGGCAACGAGACGATCTCCATGCTGAAGACGACGTCGCTGGTCGTGGTCATCGGCTACTTCGAGCTGATGGTCGCGGTGCAGACCATCTACTCGCAGAACTACAAGACGGTCCCGCTGCTGATCACGGCCGCGGCCTGGTACCTGTTCATGACGTCGATCCTGACGATCATCCAGGTCCAGATCGAGAAGCGGTTCTCCCGCGGCACTTCGCGTGATGTGGTCCAGCGCCAAGGCTGGGCGTCGAGGATGTTCAGCCGGGGTGGAGGGAACGTTTCATGACCCCCGTGGTGTCCGCGCAGCGGATCTGCAAGAGCTTCGGCAGCGTCGACGTCCTCAAGGGCATCGACCTCGAGGTGCACGAACGCGAGGTGCTCTGCCTGATCGGGCCGTCCGGCTCGGGCAAGTCGACGCTCCTGCGCTGCATCAACCACCTCGAGAAGATCGACGCCGGCCGGCTCTACGTCGACGGCGTGCTCGTCGGCTACAAGCAGCGCGGCGACAAGCTGCACGAGCTGCGGGAGAAGGAAGTCGCGTTCCAGCGCAAGGACATCGGCATGGTGTTCCAGCGCTTCAACCTCTTCCCGCACATGACGGCGCTCGAGAACGTCATGGAGGCGCCGATCCAGGTCCGCCGCGAGCCGAAGGCCCAGGTACGCCAGCGCGCGCAGGAGCTGCTGGAGCGCGTCGGCCTCGGCGACAAGGCGAAGAACTACCCGTCGCAGCTGTCCGGCGGGCAGCAGCAGCGCGTCGCCATCGCGCGGGCGCTGGCCATGCAGCCGAAGCTGATGCTGTTCGACGAGCCGACGTCCGCGCTGGACCCGGAGCTCGTCGGCGACGTCCTGGGCGTGATGAAGCAGCTCGCCAAGGACGGCATGACCATGGTCGTCGTCACGCACGAGATGCAGTTCGCGCGGGAGGTGGCGGACAAGGTGCTGTTCATGGACGGCGGCGTCGTCGTCGAAGAGGGCCCGCCCGACCAGGTCATCGGGAACCCGCGCGAAGAGCGGACCAAGTCGTTCCTCGCCCGGGTGCTCAACCCGAACGCCTGACGAAACCGTCCGGATTCGCTATTTTGAAAGCGGGTGACAGAGGGGGACGGGTGTTTTGACGACCGAAAGCGCGCTTCCCCCTCTCGACCCGTTCGCCGGAATTCCGGATCGGCGCTACGAAGTCAAAGCCGCCGATCTGCTGAAACCCGGCAACGCGGGCCTGCTGCGCTGGCGGCGGCAGGCCACGAACGCGCCGATCGTCTACGTCGAAGACGCCTACATCACCGGCACGCTCGACCTGCGCGCCGCGGACCTCAAGTACCTCTTCCGGTTCGAGCGCTGCCGGTTCGAGCACCCGCCGGACGTGCGCGAAGCGAATTTGCTGGGGCTGGTGTTCCGGAAGTGCTGGCTGCCCGGGCTCAAGGCCCGCAACATGCGCAGCCGCAACGACGTCCGGCTGATCCGCAGCGTCGTCCAGGTCGACGGCGCCGACCGCGAGATCGAGGAGACGACCGTCCAGCGCGGCGACGACCGCGAACGCGGGATGCCGAACGCCGCCGTCAACTTCACCGACGCGGTGATCGAGGGGTCGATGGTGCTCACCCGCACCGTCATCTCGCACCCGCACGGGAAGGCGATCCACGCCGACCGGCTGGTGCTGACCGGCGCGCTGCTGGCCTACCGCATGGTCGCGAACGGCGAAGTCCGGCTCCCCGGCCTGCGGACCGGCGGTAACGTCAACTTTTCCGGCGCCACGCTGAACAACCCGGACGGCTTCGCGCTCAACGGCAACGGCCTGCACATCGGCGGCAGCCTGCTCTGCGAAGTCGACAACTACGGGCCCGCCAGCCAGCGCAAACGCTTCTCCGCGACCGGGATCGTGTACCTGCCGAGCGCCACGGTCGACAGCGACATCGTCATGCGCGAAGCGAAGCTGACGGTGTCCCAGCACGGGCCGATCGCCGTCGACGCGTGGAAGTCGAACGACCCGTACCTCGATCCGCGGCCCGCGCTGGTCGCCGACCGCCTGCGCGTCGACGGCAACGTCGAGCTGTCCGACGGGCTGCAGGCGCTGGGGACGTTGCGCATGGTCAACGCCCGCATCGGCGGCTCGCTGCGGCTGGCCGGCGCGGAGGTGCGGGTCGAGCGCGGCAAGTCGCAGCCCTACTACGACCGCGCGTTGCACCTGGACGGCACCGAGATCGGCGGCGATATCGAGGCGACCAGCCTGCGCGTGCCCGCGGGGCAGCTGCGGCTCGCGGACGTCACGGTCGGCGGCAACTTCCTGGCGTGGAATTCGATGTTCCGCCACCCCGGCCGCGACGTGTTCTCGGCCCGCCGGTCCAAGATCGCGGGCAACTTCCAGCTGACGGACGCCACCATCCACGGGACCCTGCGCCTGCAGGGCGTCGAGGTCGGCGGTTCGATCAACCTGGCCGGCACGCGCCTGACGGAGCCGGGTATGCGCGCGACCAGCAGTTTTTCCCTCGACGTCCGCACCGGCCGGATCGGCCGCGACCTGACTCTGCGCGACAACAACGGCCGCCCGTTCACCGCCGAGGGCGGCGTCAACCTGGACGGCGCCCAGGTCGCGCGGCGCGTGGACCTGCGGGGTTCGGAGCTGCGGTCGCTGCCGCCGTTCCACGTGGCACTGGACGCGGGCGACGTCGCGGCGGACGAGTTCACGCTGACGCCCAACTTCCCGCCGGAAGGCCGGGTCGTGCTGCGCCGCGCGCACTGCGGAACGCTGACCGACAACGACGAGTTTTGGGCCGCCTCCAGCGGCATCGAGCTGGAGGACTTCCGCTACGACGCGCTCGGCCGCGGCATCCCCCTCGACGACGACAAGGCCCTCGACCACCGCATCGAGCTGCTGAGAAAGGCCATGCGCGGCTACCGGCCGGGCCCGTACGACCAGCTGGCGCACATGCTGCGCGCGGCGGGTAACGAAGAGCACGCGTCGACGGTCGCGCTGCGCAAGCAGCAGTTCAGGTACGAGGCACTGGCGCGCGGCTTCAAGTTCTTCGGCCCGGGCGTCCGGCTGTGGAGCTGGCTGCAGCGCTCGATGGTCGGCTACGGCTACCGCCCGGTCCGCGCCCTCGGCTGGCTGCTGACGCTGCTGGTGCTGGGCAGCCTGTGGTTCGGCCTGGGCACCGACGACTGCATCCACTGGGCGACCTCGGACCCGGCCCACCAGATCATCGCCAACGGCGACCGCTGCGTGGTGAACCAGCAGGACACGGGCCTGCAGTGGAACCCGGTGATCTACACGGCGGACCTGCTGGTCCCGATCGTGGACTTCGGCAACAAGAGCCGCTGGTACATGCACGGAACGGACAACTGGGTGGCGGCGGGCTTCACGGCGTCGGGCTGGATCCTGGCCACCACGGTGGCGGCGGGCGTGAGCCGCATGCTGCGCCGGGACAACTGAGGGCCCCGCCACGACCCCGGACCAGCCCCCACCCTCTCCGGGGGGCGTCCCCAGTCCAGTTTATCGGCGGCGGCCGACAATCCCGGCTGATCCGGGCGTTCCGGTGGAAGCTGTCCACATCACCCGTTCGGCATCCACAGGCTGTTCCCTAACGGCGGTCGCTGACATACCCTCGGTATGTCCCTCAGTGTGGAGGTCCCCTTGAACGCACCCGATGCCACCGGCCGGATCGAGATCGGCGCGGCGCCCGAAACCGTGTACGAGCTGGTCAGTGACCCCGGGAAGCTGGCGGACGTCGCCGAGGAGTACGCCGGGCACCGGTGGGTCAAGGGCTCCGAGCCCGCCGTCGGCGCGAAGTTCCGCGGGCGCAACCGGCGGGGCTTCCGGCGTTGGAGCACGCTCTCGACCATCACCGACGCCGAACCCGGGCGGCGGTTCGGGTTCGAGGTGACCTCGGTCGCCGGGTTGCCCGTCTCGCGGTGGCAGTACGACTTCGAAGCCACGGACGGCGGCTGCGTCGTCGTCGAAAGCATGTGGGAACGGCGGCCGGCGTGGTTCAAGGTGCCGACGTCGACGGTCACCGGCGTGTGGAACCGGGACGAGGCGAACGCGGCCAACATCGCCGCCACCCTGGCCCGGCTGAAGCGGGCCGCCGAGGCTAGTCGATGAAGCGGGACCAGAACGGGATGTAGCGAGGGCCGTCCGGGGGCGCCGTGCTGATGCCGCCCGTCGCGAACTCGCGGTGCAGGTAATCGCGCAGGTCGCTGCCGTAGACGATGATGTCCGTCTGGTACACCGACAGCACCGGGTAACCCACCGTGCCCGCCAGGCCGGGCAGGTAGCGGTGCCCGCACACCGGCACCAGCTGCGGCACGTCGGCCAGGCGCCGCCGGGCTTCGCGGACCGCGTCCTCCGGGCCGACCGGGCGGGTGCCCCAGTCGGGGAGCCAGAAGCCGTTGTGCTCGACGTCGTACAGCACGCCGTCGACCGGCCATGCCAAACGTTTGCGCAGCTGCTCGGGGTTGCCGCAGCGCCAGTCGGGCCAGCGGTCGCCGATGGGCACGCCGGCGGACAGGAACGTGCGGTGGTCCGCGGCGAAGCGGAAGCCGAACCGGCGCTCGACGTCGTCGAGCTCGGCTTCGCTCAGCCCCGGGCGCACCGGTTCCCGGAGGTTCTCCTGCAGGTGCCGTGCCTCCTCGGGGGTGAGGGCGCCGGCCGGCTGGACGGGGGTCATGAGCCGAGCCTAAGCGGCGGCTCACCGGCTCGCGCGTCCTTTTTCGACCACCCACAAGGGGTGAGTTTGTTCTCTCATCGGCCGGACCGTGGAACACAGCGTGAGCGCGTGTAGTTCACTCTTGCCGTGACTTCCCCACGACCGCAGAGCCGCGTGCGTGCCCCCGAGCTGCGCGGCGACGTCTGGCTGAACACCGGCGGCCGCCCGCTGACCCTCGCCGAGCTGCGCGGGCGCATCGTGCTGCTGGACTTCTGGACCAGCGGGTGCATCAACTGCCTCCACGTGCTGGACGAGCTGCGCCCGCTCGAGGCCGAGTTCGCGGACGTGCTGGTCACGATCGGTGTCCACTCGCCGAAGTTCCTGCACGAGGGCGAGCGCGCGTCGATCGAAGCCGCGGTCCGGCGCTACGACGTGCACCACCCCGTGGTCAACGACCCGAAGATGGAGCTGTGGTCGCAGTACGCGGTCCGCGCGTGGCCGACGCTCGCGGTCGTCGACCCCGAGGGCTACGTCGTGCACGTCGCCGCGGGCGAAGGCCACGAAGAGGCGCTGCGCCGCGTGATCGCCGACCTCGTCGCGAAGCACGAAGCGAAGGGGACGCTCCGCCGCGGCGGCAGCCCGTACGTCCCGGTCGAGGAGCAGGTCAGCGAGCTGCGGTTCCCGAGCAAGGCCGTCGCCACCGCCGAGGGGCGGATCCTCGTCGCGGACACCGGGCACCACGCGATCGTCGAGTTCGCCTCGGACGGCGAGACCGTCATCCGCCGCTTCGGCAGCGGGGCCCGCGGCGGCCAGGACGGCCCGTTCGACGTCGCGACCTTCGCCGAGCCGTCGGGCATCGCGCTGCTGCCGTACGACGTCGCCGAGCGCGTCGGCTACCACGCCGTCGTCGCGGACACCGCCGGCCACCGGCTGCGCGGCCTCGACCTCATCACCGGCGACGTGACGACCGTCGCCGGCACCGGCAACCAGTGGCGCAGCGGGCCGGACTCGGGCAAGGGCGTCGAGGTCGACCTGACGAGTCCCTGGGACGTCGCCTGGTGGGGCCCGGCGGGCGGCGTCGTCGTCGCGATGGCGGGCAACCACACGCTGGGCGTGTTCGACCCGGTCTCGGGCACGATCCGCCGCTTCGCCGGCACGACCGTCGAGGGCCTGCGAGACGGCGACGTCGGCGAAGCGTTCTTCGCGCAGACGTCCGGCCTGGCCGTGGACGGCGACAAGCTCTGGCTCGTCGACGCGGAGACGTCGGCGCTGCGCTGGATCGAGCCCGACGGCGAGTCCTTCACCGTCCACACGGCGATCGGCACCGACCTCTTCTCCTTCGGCCACACCGACGGCCCGGCCGACAAGGCGCTGCTGCAGCACCCGCTGGGCCTCGCTGTGCTGGCCGGCGACAAGGTCGCGATCGCCGACACGTACAACGGCGCGGTCCGCTCCTTCGACGTCTTCACCCGCGAGGTGACCACGATCGCGACCGGCCTCGCCGAGCCGCAGGGACTGGTGGCGCACGAGGGCGAGCTGCTGGTCGTGGAGTCCGCGGGCAACCGCGTCGGCCCGCTGCCCACGGGCGAACCGACGGTCGTGGCGGGCGACGCGCACGCCGTGCGCCGGCCGCCGACGGTGCTCGCGCCGGGCGAGATCGACTTTTCGGTGGTGTTCACGGCCCCGCCCGGCGAGAAGCTGGACGACCGCTTCGGCCCGTCGACGCGCCTGGAGATCAGCGCTTCCCCGCCCGAGCTGCTGGCCGACGGCACCGGCACCGGCACGGACCTGACCCGCAAGATCCGCCTGGCCGACGGCGTCGCGGAGGGCGTCCTGCAGGTCGTGGCCCAGGCCGCGAGCTGCGACGACGGCGGCGAGCACCCGGCGTGCCGGATCACGAGGCAGGACTGGGGCGTCCCGATCCGGCTGGAAAAGGGCGGGGCGAACGAGCTCAGCCTGGTCATGGCCGGGGCACCGCGGACCGACGGGTAACATGCAGGCCGTGTCTGACGGGGCGAAACTCGAGATCCAGATGCTGCACGACCGCGTCCTCGTCCGGCTGTCCCCCGAGGAAGGCGAGCGCCGCAGCAGCGGCGGCATCGTGATCCCCGCCACGGCGCAGGTCGCACGCAGGCTCGCCTGGGGCGACGTGCTGGGCGTGGGCAACAGCGTACGCAACGTCAAGACCGGCGACCGCGTGCTCTTCAACCCGGAAGACCAGCTCGAGGTCGAAATCCAGGGCGAAGGGCACCTGGTGATGCGCGAACGCGACATCCACGCGGTCGCCACCGAGCGAACCGAGCACGGCACGGGGCTCTACCTGTAGGCGAGTCGGGTCCCGCGGAGGGCGAGGGCGTGGCAGACGAAGAGGTGACCGAGCGCGCGGAAACGCTCGAACCGGAGCGCGCGACGCCGCCTGCCGAGCCTGCCGCCGAGATCGAGCGCGCTGAGCCGCCCGCCGAAGTGGCGCCGGTCGCGGACGCCTCTCAGGTGCCCGAGGCTGCCGAGCCGCCCGCCGAGGCCGCGCAGGAGTCTGCGGCGGGGGCCGAAGTCGAGCGGGCTGAGCCGGTCACCGAGGTGGCGCCGGTCGCGAGCGCCGCGCAGGAGCCCGAGGCTGCCGAGCCGCCTACGGAGGTCGCGCCGGACGCCGAGGCTGCGCCTGGCCCCGAGCCTGCGGTTGAGGTCCAGCCCGCCGAGCCGGCTACCGAGGTCGCTCCGGGGCTCGAGCCTGCGGTTGAGGTCCAGCCCGCCGAGCTGGCTACCGAGGTCGCGCCGGAGCCCGCCCCCGCGGCTGCGGCCGAGCCCGCCGAAGTCGAGCCGGGGCCCGAGCCGGCCGCGGCGGAAGCTGTGGTCGTCGGCGGGCCGGAGGCGGAGGTGGCTGAGCCCGCCGTCGGCACCACCGATCTCTTCGCCGATGACCTCCTCGGCGAACTCCTCGAAACCCCCGTTCTCCCGCCCCCGCCCGAGACTCCCGCGCGGAAGCTGCGCAAGGGTGTCGCGCGCACCATGATGGCCATCGGGCTCGCGCTCGGGTTGTTCGTCATCCTCTACGCGATCGACCTGATCGTCAGCGCCGGGGACGTTCCGCGCGGGGTGACCGTCGCCGGGATCGAAGTCGGGGGGCTCAGCCATGCCGATGCCGAAGCCAAGCTGCGCCGGGAGCTCGAGCCTCGGCTGATCCGGCCCGTTGTCGTGCACGGGGGCGATGTCCAAGCCGAGCTCGTGCCGTCGCGGTCGGGGCTGGGGCTCGACTGGCCGAACACCCTCGGGCTCGCCGGGCACCAGCCGCTCAGTCCGATCACGCGGATCATGTCGTTCTTCAGCAGCCGCGAGGTCGGGGTCGCCACGCGCACCGATGAACGGCAGATCACCGAGGCCGTGCGGCAGCTCGCCCAGGGCAGGCTCGACCACCCGGCCACCGAAGGGGCGGTCGGGTTCCGGCCGGTTCCGGGCAGCGACGGTGGCGTCGACCCCTACCCCGTCCTGCCGCGGCAAGGGCAGCAGCTGCTCGACCTGGCCGGGGCCGTGCACGCCGTCACCGAGCACTGGCTGGACCCCGGCGGGGTCCGGCTGGCGATGGCGATCACGCCGGTCAAGGCGACCGCGGCCGGGGTGCAGGCGGCCTACCAGCAGATCGTCGTGCCCGCGGTCGCCAAGCCCGTTGTCGTGCACGGGCAGGGCAAGGACGTGCCGCTCAAGCCCGACGCCATCGCCGCGTCGTTCCAGTTCGCCGCGGTCGAGGGCGGGGCCGTCGAGGTGCGCATCGACCAGGGCAAGCTGCAGGGCGCGCTCAAGGAGCCCCTCGCCGGCACCGAGACTGACGGCAAGGACGCGCAGATCGTCTTCACCGGCGACCAACCGGCCGTCGAGCCCTCCGAGGACGCCCGGAAGGTCAACTGGGAGAAGACCTTCCTGCCGCTCATCGACGTGCTGAAGAAGACCGACGGGCGCGACCTCCCCGTCGTCTACAGCGCGTCGAAGCCCGGCGTGACCACCGACGCCGCCAGTGCGCTCGGCATCAAGGAGGTCATCGGCGAGTTCACCACCGGTGGCCTCGCCGGGCCGGCCGCGACGAACAACCGGACGCTGGCCGATCGCGTTTCCGGCGCCATCGTCAAGCCCGGCGAGACGTTCAGCCTCGGCGGCCGCTCCGGCCCGCGCACCGCGGACAACGGCTACGTGCCCGCGCCCGTCGGCGAGGACGGCACCGGCGCCACCGTCGTCGGTGGTGGCGTCTCGCAGCTGGCGTCCACTTTGTACAACGCGGGCTACCTCGCCGGCCTGACCGACGCCGGTCACCTCGAGCACGACCAGTACCTCGACCGCTACCCCGCCGGCCGCGACGCCAAGGCCGTCAACGCCGACGGCAGTCCCGTCGAGCTCAAGCTGACCAACGACGCGCCCACCGGGATCGCCATCCAGGCCGTCGTTTCCGGCGACTCGGTGACCGTCCGGATCTGGGGCACCCGGCACTACCGCGTCGAAGGCCAGACCGGAGCCCAGACACCCGGTGCCCCGCCGCCGGTCCAGTTCGGCTCCGGCACGCCCGGCCCGTGCCAGCCGTCGATCGGCTCACCCGGCTTCAGCGTCACCGACACGCGCGTGCTCTACGACGCCGCCAGCGGAGCCGAAGTCCGCCGGACGTCGCACACGGCGACCTACGGTCCGCGCCCGACCGTTCTCTGTTGAGTTGTCAGCGAAGGACCATGCACCCCGCCTCCTCGAAGTCGCGCAACCAGGCCGGCTCCCGGAAGTGCTTGTTCCAGCGCAGATCCAGCTTGTCCAATTTGGACAGCCGGGCGATCGACGCCGGCAGCGAGACCAGCGCGTTCTCCCGCAGGTCGAGCTGACGCAGCTCGCTCAGCGAACCGATCGACGACGGCACCGAAGTCAGCCGGTTGCCCCGCAGGTGCAGCTCCCGCAACGCCCCGAGGCTGCCGATCGACTCCGGCAACGCGGTCAGCTCGTTGCGGTACAGCCGGAGTTCGCGCAGGGACGCGAACCCCGACAGGTCGGCGGGCAACGCCGTGAGCCGGTTGTCCGTGCAGCCCAGGTACCGCAACCTGCCCAACCGGCACCACGCCGCCGGGAACTCCGTGAGCCGGTTGTCACTGACGTACAGGTATTCCGTGAGCCCGGCCAGGTCGCCCAGCTCGTCCGGCAGCGAGTCGAACAGGTTGTGCGCCAGGTCGAGCGTGTGCACCGACTCGAGCGCCGAAATCCCCGGCGGCAGCGCGGAAATCCGGTTCGCCGCCAGGTTCAGCACGCGCAGCCCGGTCTGCGACCACAGCGACGCGGGCACCTCCGTGAGCGCGTTCTTGTACAGGTCGAGCCGGGTCAGGCCGGGTGGCAGCGCGGGCACCGACGTGAGCCCCCGGTCGCTGAGGTCGAGAGCCGTCACGACGACCGCCTGGTCGAGGGCAGCAGCGCCCACGTCGCCGCGTCGTCCGGAGTGGACACCTGGATCCGCAGCCCCGGCGCTTCGGACACCGCCAGCTCGGTGAGCCGGAGGTTCAGCCGCCCGGCCCGCGGGTGGTCCATCCGCCGCAGCCGCGCCCGCGGTTCGGCCACCTCGTGCCGCGCCCACAGCTCGACGAACTCCGGGCTCAGCGCGGACAGCCGGCGGATGTCCTCTTCCCAGGTCGGATCGCCGACGTGCCTGCCGTACTCGGCGCGCATCCGCGCGACCATGTGGGGCACCTCCTCGTCGTAGTTCAGCAGGAACCGCCGCGCGTTCGGCTCGGTCACGCAGCACCACAGCAGGTTCTTGTGCAGGCACGGCATGCTGTGCCACTCCCAGAACATCTCCTCCTGCGCCGCGTTCGACTCCAGCACGTCGAACCGGCCGTTGACGACCGTGGCGGGCAGCGGGTCGAGTGCGCGCAGCACCTCGCGCACCGCGTCCGGCACCACCTCGGCCGCCGACGGCAGCCGGGACGGCGTCAGCTCCGCGAGCCGGTACAGGTGCTCCCGCTCGGGGTGGTCGAGCCGCAGCGTGCGCGCCACCGCGTCGAGCACCTGGGAACTCGCGTTGATCGGCCGCCCCTGTTCGAGCCACGTGTACCAGGTGACGCCGACACCGGCGAGCAGCGCCACCTCCTCGCGGCGCAACCCGCTGAGCCGACGGCGCGGGCCGGGCGGGAGGCCGACCTCCGCCGGGCCAATCCGCGCCCGGCACGCCTTGAGGAACTGGCCGAGTTCCTCCCGGCGGTTCGCGTGGACCTGCGTCTGGGTCATGCGGGACATGGTGCCCGAGGGGTACGACAGTTTTGGACGGCTCAGCGGCCGAGCCGGGTACTCACAGCACCAGCACCAGCAGGCTCTCTCCCCGCTCAGGCCGCGAAAAGCAGGCTCGGAGCCATGACTCTGACCACCTCTGCCCCGGCCTCGGACCGGGAAGCCCGGCCGGACCGGCGGCCGTGGTTCATGCTGGCCGTCCTGCTGCTCGGCCAGTTCATGGCGCTGCTCGACGTCACCGTCGTGAACGTCGCCATGACCTACATCCGCACCGACCTCGGCGCTTCCGGCGCCGCACTGCAGCTCGTCGTCTCCGGCTACACCGTGGGTTACGCGATGCTGCTGATCACCGGCGCCCGCCTCGGCGAGCTGTACGGGCGGCGCAAGCTGTTCGTCCTCGGCACGGTCGCCTTCACCGCCTGCTCCGCGCTCTGCGGCCTGGCACCGGGCGAAACCGTCCTCATCGTCGCCCGGATCGCCCAGGGCGCGGGCGCCGCGCTGATGATGCCGCAGGTCATCAGCCTCATCCAGGCGCGGTTCACCGGTGCCGCGCGGGCCAAGGCGCTCAGCGCGTACACCGCGGTCATCTCGGTCGCCTTCGTGGCCGGTCAGGTGCTCGGCGGGGTGCTCGTCGGCGCGGACCTGTTCGGCGCCGGCTGGCGGCCGATCTTCCTGGTGAACGTGCCGATCGGCGTGCTCGTGGCCGTGCTCGCCGTCAAGGTGGTGCCCGGCGGCGGCGCGAAGGCGGGCCGCAAGCTCGACCTCGCCGGGCTCGCGATCGCCGTGCCGTCGGTGGTGCTCGTCGTGCTGCCGCTGGTGCTCGGGCACGAAACCGGCTGGCCCGCCTGGACGTACGGCTCGATCGCCGCGGGCCTGCTGCTGGCCGTGCTGTTCGTGGTCGTGGAACGCCGCGTGCGCGACCCGCTCGTCGACCTGACCGTGCTCAGGATCCGTGGTGTCGCACCGGGACTGGCCACGCTCGCCGCGGGCGTCGCCTCCTACGGCGGCTTCCTCTTCTGCGTGTCCCTGCACCTGCAGTCGGGCCTCGGCAAGACGGCGATGGCCGCCGGCCTGGCGATGGCACCCGGCGGCATCGTCTTCGGCCTCTGCGGGTTCTTCTGGAACCGGCTGCCGGGGCGGGTGCACGCCTGGCTGACGCCGTGCGGCTACGTGGGATCCGCGGTCGCCTACGCGTTGCTCGGGCTCGGCCGGGACGGCGGGACGCTGTTCTTCGTGGCCCTGCTGCTGTTCGGGCTGTCGATGGGGCCCGCGTTCGGCTCCCTGATGGCGAACGCGCTGACGCACGTCCCGCTCGAGCGCGCGGCGGACGTCAGCGGTCTGCTGACCACCACGCTGCAGCTGGGTCAGGTCGTCGGCGTGGCCACGTTCGGCAGCCTGTTCCTGACCCTGGCCGTGACGTCGTCCGCGTCCGCGCTCACCACGGCGATGGCCTGCGCCGCCGCGCTGCTGCTCGTCGGCGCAGGCCTGGCCGTCAGGCGGTAGTGCGGTTGCCGCCCTTGACCTTCGCGTAGATCGCCGAGGCCGCGATGACGCCGACGACGGCCGCGACGATCTGGAAGATGTGCCGGATCCAGTCGATGCCGGCGGTGTCGCGGACGCCGAACACGCCGGCGAGCCAGTTGCCGATGAACGCCGCGACGATGCCGACGACGATCGTCAGCCAGATCGGGATCTTCTGGTCGCCCGGCGCGAACAAGCGGCCGAGCACGCCCAGGATCAGGCCCACGATGATCGTCGAGATGATGCCCCAAAGTCCGCCGAGCACGGTTGCCTCCTCGGGTAGGCGATGAGAGCTACCGTCGCACCGATCCCGTTGCCTCGCCCCCGGAGACCCCCCGATGGGTGAGAAAAGGATCCGGCCCGGTTCGCCCCCGACGGCGAACCGGGCCGGATCGGCCTGGGACGGGGTTACCTGGTGACGCCTCGGCGGCCGTACGCGCCGGCGGCGATGCTCACGCCGATGGCGGCGAGGACGACCTGGGTCAGGATCTCCAGCCAGTCGATGCCGTTGGTGTCGGCGTACCCGAGACCGCGCGCGATGGCCGTGCCGATGAAGGCGGCGACGATACCGATCACGATGGTCAGCCAGATCGGGATGCTCTGCTTGCCGGGAGCGACGAGACGACCCAGCACACCGATGATCAGCCCGACGATGAGTGCGCTGACGATGCCGGCGACAGTCATCACTTTCTCCTCTCAAGGATCCGCGGACCAGGCGTCCGTCGGACTCGGTGAGCGGAGTGCCCGCCCTACTCGGGCCTGAAACGCGAAATGGGCCCTCCCCGCCCGGGGAGAGCCCATTTCGTGACCATCAGAAAGCGGCTTCGTCCAGCTCCATCAGCGCGTTGTCGGCGGCGTCGACGATGGCGCGGCGGGCGGTCAGCTCCGGCAGCACCTGCTTCGCGAAGAACGACGCCACGGCGATCTTGCCCTCGTAGAACGGGACGTCCTTGGCGGACGCGCCCGCGTCGAGCTTGCCGATGGCGACCTCGGCGTGCTTGAGCAGCTGCCAGCCGACGAGCAGGTCGCCGACCGACATCAGCAGGCGGACCGTGTGCTGGCCGACCTTGTTGATGTTCTGCGGGTCTTCCTGCGACGCCGTCAGGTAGCCGATCAGCGAGCCCAGCATGCCCTGGGTGTCCTCGAGGGCCTGCTTGAGCAGCCCGCGCTCGTTCTTGAGCCGGCCGTTGCCCGCCTCGGACTCGATGAACTTCGTGATCTCGCCGGCGACGAAGGCCAGCGACTGGCCCTTGTCGCGGACGATCTTGCGGAAGAAGAAGTCCAGCGACTGGATCGCCGTGGTGCCCTCGTACAGCGAGTCGATCTTGGCGTCGCGGATGTACTGCTCGATCGGGTAGTCCTGCAGGAAGCCGGACCCGCCGAGGGTCTGCAGCGACTGCACGAGCTGCTCGGTGGCGCGCTCGGAGCCGACGCCCTTGACGATCGGCAGCAGCAGGTCGTTGACGCCGTGCGCGATCTTCTGGTCGCCCTCGCCGGTCCACAGCTGGTCCTGGAACGACGCCGTGTACAGGTACACCGCGCGCAGGCCCTCGGCGTACGCCTTCTGCAGCATCAGCGAGCGGCGGACGTCCGGGTGGTGCGTGATGGTGACGCGCGGCGCGGTCTTGTTCAGCATGTTCGGCAGGTCGGCGCCCTGGACGCGCTCCTTGGCGTACTCGAGCGCGTTGAGGTAGCCGGTCGACAGCGTCGCGATGGCCTTCGTGCCGACCATCATCCGGGCGTACTCGATGACCTGGAACATCTGCGCGATGCCGTCGTGGACCTCGCCGAGCAGCCAGCCCTTGGCCGGGGTGCCGTGCTGGCCGAAGGTCAGCTCGCACGTCGTCGAGGCCTTGATGCCCATCTTGTGCTCGACGTTGGTGACGTAGGCGCCGTTGCGCTCGCCCAGCTCACCGGTCTTGGAGTCGAAGTGGAACTTCGGCACGAGGAACAGCGACAGGCCCTTGGTGCCCGGCTTGGTCTCGATGCCGGGGCCCTCGGGGCGAGCGAGCACCAGGTGCATGATGTTTTCGCTCATGTCGTGCTCGGCGGAGGTGATGAACCGCTTCACGCCGTCGATGTGCCAGGAGCCGTCCTCCTGCTTGGTGGCCTTGGTGCGGCCCGCGCCGACGTCGGAGCCGGCGTCCGGCTCGGTCAGCACCATGGTGGCGCCCCACTGCCGGTCGATCATGAGCTGGGCCCAGTGCTTCTGCTCTTCGGTGCCGTTCTTGTTCACGATCATGGCGAAGTTCGGGCCCGCCATGTACATGAACAGCGGGGCGTTCGCGCCGAGGATGAGCTCGGACGCCGCCCACTGCACGGTCGGGGGCAGCCCGAAGCCGCCGAGGTCGTTGGTCAGGCCGAGGCGCCACCACTCGCCGTCGAGGAGCTGCTTGTAGCTCTTCTTGAACGACTCCGGGATCTTGACGCTGAAGGTCTTCGGGTCGTACACGGGCGGGTTGCGGTCGGCGTCGGCGAAGGACTCGGCGAGCGGGCCGGTCGCGAGCTTGTTCAGCTCGGACAGCACCCCGCGGGCGGTCTCCTCGTCGGACTCGGCGAGCACGCCCTTGCCCAGGCGCTCCTGTACGCCGAGTACCTCGAAGAGGTTGAACTCCAGGTCTCGGACGTTGCTCTTGTAGTGGCCCATGTCGTCACTCCAATGTGTTCGGCTCCCCGGCCGGGCACATACTCGCCTTACTCGCCGGTAACTTCAGGATATTACCTGCGGGTAACTGGAGCAAGCAGATCCGCACGACCGAGTACCGGAAATCCACACGGAAGTGGCGTTCTCGCTGGGGAACGGCCTCAGCGGTGGCTGTGGATCGCCGCTGTGTCGGCCGTCACCGGCACGTGGCCGTCCTCGGTTCGCGCGACGAGGATCCCGCCGCGGAAGGCGATGGTGACCGCGTGTGTCCGGTCCCGCGCGGAAAGCTTGCGCAGGATGCTCTTCACGTGCGTCCGGACCGTCTCCACGGAGAGGAACAGCAGCTTCGCGATCGCCGAGTTCTCGAGACCTTCGGCGACGAGCTGGAGCACCTGGTATTCGCGCCTGGACAGCGGCATCGGGCCGCGCCCGGCGGGCGGGCTGTCGTGGGCGAGGTCGCCCTTCGGCACGGTCGACCGCTTCGGCCGGGCGGTGAGCGCGGCCAGCGCCGGGTCGATGTACCGGCGTTCGGTGTGGGCCCGCCGGATCGCTTCGGCGAGCCGTCGTGAATCGATCGACCGCGGCACGATCGCGTGCGCGCCCGCGGCGATCGCGGCCGCCAGGTACTGCTGGGTGCGATTCGTGTCACGGATGAGCGTGACCAGGATCAGTGCCGGGTCACCGGCGTTGAGCAGCTTGGTCAGGTGGCAGTTCGGGTCGAGCGCCGAATCGAGCACGACGACGTCCGGTTTGACCTGCTCGCACAGTTGCAACGCGGCGTGGTGGCTGGCCGCCTGTCCCGCCCAGTGCAGCCCCTGGCTGCGGTGGACGAGCGCGGCGAGGCCGTCCCGGTAGATCGGGACGGGATCGACGACCGCCACGCCGAGACTGCGCCCGCCGGGTCCGATCGGCCCCGTGGGCCTGCGGGTGGGCTCGATGCCGTGCATCGTGGGCCTCCGTCTCCTGCGCCGTCGCTCCTGGGACGCCTCCCCGGCGTCGCCCGGTCCCCCCTGCCGGGACCGGCCAAAAGTGACTCCTCCTGCTTGGTACGAGTCGCGATTGCGCAGCTCATGACGCCAATTCCCCCTCATGGCCCAACCGTCCGGTCACAGCAAACTCTGGGTAGAAAACGGTGTGGACGGGATCGTGCGGTGGGGCTGGTGAGGTCCTGATGGGGGTGTCCTTGCTACTGAGGGTGGCCCGCAGGTCGTTCAACGATTTCGACGATCGAGGGATGCGGCTCGCAGCCGTCCGAACTCCTCGCCGAGCGCGGCCGGCGTCCAGTGCGCGTTGAGCCCACTCGGGTTGGGGAGCACCCACACGTGGGTGTCGCCGATGGGCTGATCCTGCGGCCCCACGCGCGCCTTCGGGAAGCCGAACGCGGTCCGGTACGCCGTGATCCCGACGACGGCGAGCCACTCGGGCCGGTACTCGAGCACTTTCGCGACGAGGATCTTGCCGCCTTCGCGCAGCTCGTCGTCGGTGAGTTCGTCGGCGCGGGCGGTGGTCCTCGCGACGACGTTCGTGATGCCGAGGCGGAGGTCGAGGAGCCGCTCCTGCTCGCTGGGCAGGTAAAGGCGCGGGGTGAAGCCGCCGGCGTGGAGGGCGGGCCAGAAGCGGTTGCCCGGGCGGGCGAAGTGCTGCTGGAGCACGCCGGAGTAGAGGCCGGGGTTGATGCCGCAGAAGAGGACGTCGAGGTCGGGGGCGATGACGTCGGGGATGGTCGTGCCGTGCGCGGCGGCCAGCTGGTCCTTGGTGGGTCGGGTGCTCACGGGTCCAGTTTCGGGCACGCTCGCTCGGGTGTGGCAGGTCTGAGCAAGCCGGTCACGCTTGCGGCCGGACTGTCCCGGCCCGGTTACGTCATCATGCGTTGTGATTCCTGATCACTCAGGTGTCGCAACGAGGGGCCGGTATGTCATGAACGGGTCGTTCACCTCGCCAGACGCGATGAACGGGTCGTTCATGACGTCCGGACCGCCGGAGGAGGGGCTGGTCGGGTGCTCACGGGTCCAGTTTCGGGCACGCTCGGGACATGGACGTCACCGCCGACGGCTGCTCGGTCGAGGTCTACCTGCTCCTGCCGCCTGCCGGCGAGCCGGAGATCGTGCACGCGGCGATCCCGCCCGGCGCCTCGATCCTCGAGCTGGGCAGCGGCCCGGGCCGCGTCACCCACCCGCTCCTCGAGCTGGGCCACGAGGTCGTCGCAGTCGACGACTCGCCCGCGATGCTGGCCCACGTCCAAACCGAAACGGTGTGCGCGCGGATCGCCGACCTCGACCTCGGCCGGACGTTCGACGCCGTGCTGCTCGGTAGCCACCTGATCAACACCGCGCAGGACACCGACCGCGACGCGGTGCTCGCCGCGGCCAGGCGTCACCTTGCCCCGTCCGGGCGGCTGATCGTCGAGTGGCACCCGCCGGAGTGGTTCGACACCGTCGCGTCCGGCCAAGGCGGCCTGATCGGCGAAGTGGCGGTCGAGCTGGCCGACGTCGTCCGCGACGGCGACCTGCTCTCGGCTACCGCCCGGTATTCGGCGCGCGGACGACACTGGCGGCAAGAGTTCACCTGCCGCCGATTCGCCCTCGGAACGGCCCTGACCTCGGCCGACCTGAGCTTCGACGGCTGGCTGACCGACGACCGGACCTGGTTCGCCGCTCGCGCCGGTCGCCGGGGGTAGCGGAGCACGCACGGACCTGCGTACCCTGTGTGATCTCCCGCACAGCGTCGTACCGAGGAGGATTTCGTGCAGCTTCCGCTCATCCTCGGGCTCGTCGCGCTCGTGCTGGCCGTCGCCGCGCTCGTCGTGGTCCTCGAGGACAGGCGGGCCGCCAAGCGGGCCGCGCTCCAGCGGAAGGCGCGGTTAGCGCGTCTGGGCGAGGTGGATCCGCTCGCGCCGAGCCGGCTGCACGCCGACCGGTGAACGGCTGCCGCGCAGCAGCGTGAGCAGGAGGGCGCCGAAGACCCAGCCGACGCCGGCGCCGAACGCGTTGTTCATGAGGTCGTCGACGTCGAAGATCCGGTAGACGTAGGGCGCCGTGCCGAAGTTCGCCGTGACCTGCGTGATCTCGATGAGCAACGACGCCGTGAAGCCGATCAGGGTGGTGCCGATCAGGCCGCGGCGCCACAGGATCCGGGCGAACACCCCCAGCGGGACGAACAGGAGCACGTTCAGGCAGGCCTGCTGGAACGTCTGCGTCGCGAACCACTGCGTCAGCGGCTCCCCGTGCTTGAGCAGCTCGCTGTGGATGTCGGTGATCCACTGGAACGGGTGCAGCTGCACCGTCTGCGTCAGCCGGCGGGTGCCGGGCCCGGGCAGCGGGAGGAAGACGACCGCCAGCGTCATGCACGCGTAGAACAGCACCGCCGCGGTGGTGGCGATGCCGCGCGGGCGCAGGCCGCCGTACCGGGCGAGCTGGGTGAGCAGCTGCGGCACCAGGACGACGGTCCACAGCGCGAGGAAGCCGATGAACCCGTACTGCAGGGCCGTGACCTGTGCGTTCGTCATGCCACCGACGTTATGGATCTTGACCGGGGTGCCGCTTCGGTCGATGAGCCGGACGGTCCGGGCGCCCATCGGCCACTTGGCCGACCCCGCCACGGGCCGATCGGTCAGTGCCGGGGCGTGGCCGAAGTCATTCAGCGATAACCGGATGCGGCTTGCGCCGGACCGGGAATGACTACGACGCTTCGCACGTCGGAGTGTTGTGCAGGCAACGAAAGGAACGCTCATGGCACCGGTCCGGGTCGGCATCGTCGGGCTCAGCGCGAACGGCGGCTGGGCCGCGACCGCGCACGTGCCCGCGCTGGCCGCGGTGGAGGGCTACGAGCTCCGCGCGCTGAGCGGGAGCAGCGCCGAGTCGGCGCGGGTGGCCGGGGAGAAGTACGGCGTGCCGCTGACCTTCGGCGACGCCGGTGAGCTGGCCCGGCACCCGGAGGTCGACCTCGTCGTCGTCGCGGTGAAGGTGCCCGAGCACCGGGCGCTCATCGAGCCCGCGCTCGCCGCGGGCAAGCAGGTGCTGAGCGAGTGGCCGCTGGGCGTCAGCCTGGCCGAAACGCGCGCGCTCGCCGAAGCCGCGAAGACCGGGCAGACCGCGGTCGGCCTGCAAGGACGGTCCGCGCCCGCGTTGCGCTACCTGCGTGACCTCATCAAGGACGGCTACGTCGGCCGCGTGCTGTCGACGTCGCTGATCGGCTCGGGCGGCAACTGGGGTCCGAGCGTGCGCGCCGGGCGGAGCTACCAGCTGCACCCCGAGGGCGGCGCCACGATGCTGACCATCCCGTTCGCGCACACCGTCGACGCCCTCGACATGGTGCTCGGCGGGTTCACCGAGCTGTCGGCGACGATGGCGACCGTCCGGCCGCGGGTGCGCGACGAGGTCACCGGCGACTCGGTCGCGATGACCGCGCCGGACCAGATCGCCGTCACCGGGGTGCTGGCCGGTGGCGCGGTCGCGTCGGTGCACCTGCGCGGCGGGACGTCGCCCGCCACGGACTTCCACTGGGAGGTCAACGGCACCGAGGGCACGCTGGTCGTCGAGGCGGCCGACCCGCTGTTCTGGATCGCGAAGCTGACCCTGCGGGGCAGCCGGACCGGCACGCTGGAGAAGCTCACCGTGCCCGCGCGCTACGAGCTGCCGCAGCTCGCCGGGCGCAGCGCTGAGCCGTCGTACAACGTCGCGCACGCCTACGCGCGGCACCTCAAGGGCGACCTGCCGGACTTCTCGCACGCCCTGCGGGTGCACCGGGTGCTCGACGCCGTCCAGCGGTCGGCCGACACCGGGACGCGGATTCACCCGGACGCAGAGTAACTGTTACCGGCGGTTGTAGATTTTCCGCCGGGCGCAACTTACCCTCGGGTAATGGACGACGTCGTCTACGACCGCGCGGGCACCGGCGAACCGCTGGTGCTGATCCACGGCATCGGCCACCGCCGCCAGGCTTGGGCGCCGGTGGTGCCGCTGCTCACGCCGCACCGCGACGTCATCGCCGTCGACCTGCCCGGCTTCGGCGAGTCGCCCGAGCCGTCGAACGGGTACGGCATCGAGCCCGCGCTGGTGCTCTTCAAGCAGCTCTTCACCGACCTCGGGCTCGACCGGCCGCACGTCGCGGGCAACTCGCTCGGCGGGCTGCTGTCGCTGGCGCTCGGCCAGGCCGGGCTCGTCCGCAGCGTCACGGCGTTGTCGCCCGCCGGGCTGTGGAACCGGACGCAGAAGGTGTACGCGATCGCCGCGCTCAAGGCCCACCGCGCGCTCGCCCAGCGCACGCCGCCGCACGTCGTGCGCCGCATCGCCGCGACCGCGGCCGGCCGCACGGCGCTGACCGGGATGATCGTCGGGAAGCCGGCGCTGCTGACCCCGGACGCCGTCGTCGAGGACGCGCACGCGCTCGCGACCGCGCCCGGCTTCGAGCCGACCGCCGCGCAGTCGCGTGGGGACTTCCGCTTCACCGGCCCGGTCACCGGCGTCCCGGTGACCATCGCGTGGGCCGCGCACGACCGGATCCTCGCCCGCCCGCGCGTCGCCGACCTGCGGAAGGTCGCTCCCGAAGGGACGTTCAAGCTGCTGCCCGGCTGCGGCCACGTGCCGATGAACGACGACCCGGCGCTCGTCGCGCGGGTGCTGCTCGACGGAAGCCGTTAGGTGACATTCGCTTTACGTCCGTCTTTTGACCCTGGTAGCTGACTCGTCCGCGAGGCAGAATCCTCCGCCGTGCGCCCGTTCGGGGACCTTGGGCGCGAAATCGGAGGAAACACACGCATGAGGCTTTCAACCCGGCTCGCGGTCTGCGCCGCGGCCGCACTGGCGACGACGGCGGTGACCACCGCACCCGCGTTCGCCGGTCAGCGTCCGGACCCCACCACCGACGTCCGGATCATCACGTTCAACGACTTCCACGGGAACCTCGAGCCGCCGTCCGGCTCCAGCGGCCGGGTCGTGCAGTCCGACGGGACCACTGTGGACGCCGGTGGCGCCGCTTACCTGGCGACGCACGTCAAGGAACTGCGTTCGCAGGTGAAGAACTCGCTCGTGCTGTCCGCCGGTGACAACGTCGGCGCGTCGCCGGTGATCTCGGCGCTGTTCCACGACGAGCCGACCATCGACTTCCTGAACCAGCTCGGGGTGAGCGCGTCCGTCGTCGGCAACCACGAGTTCGACGAGGGGTACCAGGAACTGCAACGGATGCAGTCCGGCGGCTGCCACCCGACCGACGGGTGCCAGTTCGAAAGCACCTTCAAGGGTGCGAAGTTCCCGTTCCTCGGGTCCAATGTGTACTTCACCAACGGCCTGCCCGCGTTGTTGCCGTTCACCGTCAAGTTCGAAGGCGGCGTGCCGATCGGCGTCATCGGCGCGACGCTGAAGGACCTGCCGACCGTCGTCACGCCAGAGGCCATCAAGGGCCTCAAGTTCGGCGACGAGGTCGAGGCGATCAACCGCACCGCGAACCTGCTCGACTTCTTCGGCGTCAAGTCGCAGGTCGTGCTGCTGCACCAGGGCGACAACACCGAGGCCACCGGCCCGAACGACTGCAAGACCCTGCCGGGCCCGGCCACCGCGATCGCCAAGGCGGTGACCCCGAAGGTCGACGCGATCTTCACCGGGCACAGCCACCAGCAGTACAACTGCGTCATCAACGACCCCGCCGGCCAGCCGCGCACGGTCATCCAGGGCTCGTCCTTCGGCCGCCTGCTGTCCGTGGTGGACCTGAAGATCGACCTGAAGACGCGCGACGTCGTCCGGGCGCAGACCAAGGCGCACAACGAGATCGTGACGCGCACGGTCACGCCGGACCCGGCCGTGGCGGCGCTGGTCGCCGACGCCAAGACCAAGGCCGCGCCGATCGCGAACAAGCAGGTCGGCACCATCGCCGCGGACCTGCCGGCGGCGGGCAACGCGGCCGGTGAGTCCTCGCTCGGCGACGTCATCGCCGACGCGCAGCTCGCGGGCACGCAGTCGAACAACGCCGTCATCGCCATCACCAACCCGGGCGGCATCCGCGCCGACCTGACCTACAAGTCCTCGGCGAACAACGAGGGCGACGGCGTGGTGACCTACGGCGAGGCGTTCACCGTCCAGCCGTTCGCGAACATCATGCAGACGATCACGCTGACCGGCGCGAACCTGAAGAACGTGCTCGAGCAGCAGTGGCAGGGCACGACCACGCGCATCCTGCAGATCTCGAGCTCGCTGCACTACAGCTACTCGGCGGCCGCGCCGCAGGGCTCGCGGGTCTCGAACATCACGGTCAACGGCACGCCGGTCGACCCGGCGGCGTCGTACCGCGTTTCGGTGAACAACTTCCTCGCCGCCGGCGGGGACGGCTTCACCGAGTTCACCAAGGGCACCAACCTGGCCGGCGGACCGGTGGACCTGGACGCGTTCATCGCGTACCTCGGCGCCCACCCGAACCTGGCCCCGCCCGCGGCGGACCGGATCACCCGCCTGCCGTAGGTCCGCTTTTTCCAAGACGCCGGGTCGACAATGGACCCATGCCGACTTGGGAAGAAGTCGTCCGCCTGGCCTCGGGACTCCCCGAGGTCGAGGCGTCGACCTGGTACCGCACGCCCGCGCTGAAGGTGGCGGGCAAGGGGTTCGCGCGGCTGCGCACCGAGGCCGAGGGCGGCCTGGTCGTGCTGTGCGGGCTCGACGAGAAGGCCGCGTTGCTGGATTCCGGCGACGCGGCCTTCTTCACGACCCCGCACTACGACGGGCACGGAATGGTGATCGTCGACCTCGACAAGGTCGACGTCGATCAGCTGCGCGAGCTGCTCGAAGAGGCGTGGCGGCTGCGGGCACCCCGGCGGCTCACCACTTGAGTTCGCCCTTGAGCATGCTCATCAGGATCATGTCGTGCCGCCGGCCGTCGGCCGCGACGAACGCCTCGCGGTGGCGGCCGTCCTCGGCGAACCCGACCTTGCGGTAGACGTGCCGCGCGCGCTCGTTCTCGGCGACCACCCAGAGCGTGATCATGTGCAGCCGCATGGAGTTGAAGCCGTAGCGGCACATCAGGCGCAGGGCTTCGGTGCCGTAGCCGCCGCCGTTGCGGTAGTCGGCGTCGCCGATGTAGATGTCCAGTTCGGCGTTGCCGATCTCGGGCACGGCGTCCCGGAGGTCGACGATGCCGATGAGCTTGCCGTCGGCCTCGATGCCGAGGACGACGAGCTCGTAGCTGTTGACCGGGCGTTCTTCGGCTTTCTTGCGGAGTTGTGCGAGCGAGCGCGGGTGGTCGTTGACCATCCACCGGCCGACTTCGGGGTCGTGCACCCAGCCGTGGATCTTGTCGGCGTCCTCCGGCTCGAGCGCGCGCAGCCGGACGAGTTCGCCTTCGAGCACTTCTCCCCCTAGTCCCGCTTCAGCAGCAGGAAGTCGTGGACGTCCAGCAGGCCGAGCACCTGCCGGATCGGCACCGGCATGGCCTGCCGCGACTCATCATGCACGAGCTCGGCGCCGTGCACGCCGACATTTTTCCGCCGGAAGACGAGCGTGCAGCGGCCGGCGGCGAGCACGTTCTTCACCCAGTCGGCGGCGGGCCCGTAGGTCAGCGCGACGACGAAGCCGTCCTTCGTGCGGAAGACGTTGACCGGCGTGCGGAACTCGCGGCCGGACTTCCGTCCCTTGTGGACGACGATGGCGAAGCCGGGGGCCCAGCCGGCGACGTGCTTGAGGACCTGGTTGGTCGCGACGCGGTTGAAGCGGGCGACTCGCTTGGAGAGCACCATGGCCCCATGGTGGTCCCGCTCGGGGAAATAATCAACAACCGATGAATTAGTCGATCGGGTGACCCCGGCTCCCCGCCCGCACCGCGCCGATGGTGGGATGTTGCGCATGTCGACCGCATGGCCGCTGCGCCAGGACCCGGAAGCGCCGGTGATCATCGCACTGGCTCTGGTCAACGACCCGGACGCGCTGGGTTTCGTCGTACTGGACGACGAGGACGACTTCTTCATCAGCGACGGCACCGAGCTGTCGGACGACGTGGTGGTCAACCGCGAAAGCTTCGGGAAGATGTCGCTGCGCGAAGCCGTCGAGCTGCTGCCCCAGCTGGGCGCGCTGGCCGGCCTCCCGACGGGCATGGCCGCCGACTGGGACCCCGAGCGCCGCACCTGGCTGCTGTCGTCGGTGACCGGTTCGGACGACGAAGACGAGGACATCCGGCTGCTGGCCCAGCGGCGCGCGGCGTGGGAGTTCGAAGGCTCGCCGGACGACGAAGCCCAGATCAGCAGCGGCTTGACGGAGATCCCGACGGGTCCGCAGCAGCCGCTGCGCGCGGTCCGCCAGGTCGTCCGCGAGCCGGACGGCACGTGGCTGTTCGTCGGGTTCGAGGTCCCGGAAGCGGAGGACTTCGAGGTCGAAGGCCTGGAACTGGAGCACGTCGCGAACCTGTACCCGGACGTCCGCACGGTGCTGAAGGCCGCGCCCGGCCAGGTCTACGACCGCGCCACCCCGGACGCCGAGTGGGAGCTCGTCGAGGGCTGAGAAAAAAGTCCGGCGCGGTTGTCCCGGCGACGCCGGCGCCGTTCGTCCTTACAGTGAGAGCCGGCGATCGGCGCCGGTTGAGGACCTGTGAGGAGCAGCCATGCCCCAGTACGCCGCGTTCATCTACGCCTCCGACGTCGACCCGACCAAGCCCGAGGCCGCCCCGTTGCTGGAGGACTACAACGAGTTCGGCGCGGCCGCGCAGGCCGTCATCCGCGGCGGCGCGGCGCTGTACCCGACGGCGACCGCGACGACGGTCCGCGTCACCGGCGGCAAGGGCGGCGACATCGTCACCAGCGACGGCCCGTACGCGGAGACCAAGGAAGCCCTGACCGGCTTCTACCTGCTCGAATGCGCCGACCTCGACGAAGCCGTCAAGGTCGCGGCGCAGATCCCGGGCGCCTGGGACGGCGCGATCGAGGTCCGGCCGGTCGTCGACTTCGGCAAGTGACCGACGCCGGGGACGCGGTCGCGCGGCTGGTCCGGGACGAGGGCACCCGGGTGCTGGCCACGCTGGTCCGCGTCACCGGCAGCGTCGACCTGGCCGAGGACGCGGTCCAGGACGCCGTCGTGCGCGCGCTGGAGACGTGGCCGCGCGACGGCGTCCCCGCCAACCCCCGCGCCTGGCTCCTGGTGGCGGCCCGCCGCCGCGCGGTCGACGTCGTCCGCCGCGAAGCGAAGCGCCTCGGGAAGGAGGTGGACGCGATGCCGGCCATCGACCCGTTCCCCGACCCGGTTTCGGTCCGCGACGACCTCCTGCGGCTGGTGTTCACGTGCTGCCACCCGGCGTTGTCGCTGGACGCCCAGGTGGCTTTGGCGCTTCGGACCCTTGGCGGTTTGTCGACCGCGGAGGTGGCTCGCGGGCTCCTGGTCCCCGAAGCGACGATGGCGAAGCGCCTGACGCGCGCGAAGCAGAAGATCGCCCAGGCGCGGATCCCGTACCGGGTGCCCGCGGCTTCGGAGCTGCCCCTGCGCCTGTCCGGCGTGGCGTCGACGGTGTACTTGATCTTCAACGAGGGCTACACGGGCCGCGTTTCCCTGCTCGACGAGGCCGTCCGGCTGGCCCGGTTGCTGGCGTCGCTGATGCCGGACGAGCCGACGGCGCTGGGCTTGTTGGCCTTGGTGTTGTTGCAGGACGCCCGCCGCCCGGCCCGGTTCGCCGGGGACGTGCCGGTGCTGCTGGCCGACCAGGACCGTTCGACGTGGGACTTCGAGCTGATCAAGGAGGGCGTCGAGCTGGTCGGCGTGGGCCTGCGCCGAACCCCGGCGGTCCCCAACCCGTACGTGGTCCAGGCGGCGATCGCGGCGTGCCACGACCTGGCGCCGTCGTACGCGGAGACGAACTGGGACGCGGTGATTTCCTGGTACGACGTGCTGTTGTCGATCCAGGACACCCCGGTGGTCCGCTTGAACCGCGCGGCCGCGGTCGCGGAACGCGATGGACCGTCGGCGGTCCTGGCATTGGTGGACGCGTTGCCGGATTTGGCGGATTACCCGTGGTGGCACGCTTCGCGCGCGGAGTTGTTGCACCGCTTGGGTTCGCCGTCGGCTTTCGCGGCGTTGGAACGGGCGGTGGAAACGGGATTGCCGGAGGCGCACGCGGCGGAATTGCGGGCTCGGCTGGAAAGCGAAAACCCCGGGCGGAATGCCCGGGGTTCCGGTGAGAGCGGATGACGGGAATCGAACCCGCGTATTCAGCTTGGGAAGCTGATGTTCTACCATTGAACTACATCCGCAGTGCGTCGCCAGCATACACGGCGGCGTGATCCCCTTGTCCAGACCCCTCCCTCCTTGACGTCGGCGCGTCAAGTGACAACACTTGTTGTCGACCTCGGAGGTGAGCATGGAGGAGCCCGAGCTGTTCCGCCAGGGTGGGTTCCGGCTCGCGGCGCGGCTGTTCATCGACGGGGACATCCGGGGGGACGAGCGGCAGGTGGCGCGGCTGCGGGAGTTCGCGCAGGTGCAGGACCGGCTCGCCGACGACGTCGTCGCGTGGATGGCGCGGCAGCCGAAGGGGCAGGGGCGGCGGCTCTTCGAGGACGCGCTGCGCGGTGGTCCGGTCGCGGCCGGGCCGCTCAAGGAGTTCTTCGAGCAGGTCGACGCCAAGCCGTACTGGGTCGACGACGAGCGGCTCGAGCGCGGGGCGCGGGCCATCACGCGGGCCGGGTTGCTGGGGCTCTTCCCGCTCGGGGACATGTCGCTGATGGGCGGCTACCTCGCGTCCCGGGCGACGAAAGCGCTGGTCGGGACCGGGGAGATCGAGTACAAGGCCACGCGGCGGCTCGTCGAGACCGCCACCTGGTGGATCGACGTCACCACGCCCGGGTCGCTCAAGCACGGGGAGAAGGGGTACGCCTCCGCGCTGCGGATCCGGCTCGTGCACGCCCACGTGCGCGCCGCCATGAACGGGCGGGACGACTGGGACTACGAGGCGTGGGACCGGCCCGTCAACCAGGTGCAGACCGCCGGGACGCTGCTGCTCTTCTCGCTCGTCTACGTCTTCGGCACGCAGCTGCTCGGCCTCCGGTACTCCGCCCGCGAGCGCGGCGACATTCTGCACCTCTGGCGGTACATCGGCTGGCTCATGGGCGTCGACGACGAGCTGCTGCCCACGTCCGAAGAAGACGCCTGGCGCCTGCTGTGGCTGCTCGCCGCCACCGAGTTCATCCCGGACGACGACTCCAAGCGGCTCGCCAAGGCGCTCGTCGAGGCCAACGCCGCCGTCGGAGAGGGGCGCGGGGCGGTCGGGAAGGTCCTGTCGCACGTTTCCGTCGCCGTGCACTCGTCGATCAGCAGGCTCGTGCTCGGGAAGACCAACGCCGACTTCCTCGAGCTGCCGAACGATCCCGTGGCGCAGGCCGCGATCGTCGCGGTGGCCGGGGTCAACTTCGCCGCCGAGACCGTGCGGCGGTTCATCCCCGGGGCCACCGCGCTGCAGGAACGGATCGGGCGCGCGGGACGCCGTGGGTACGTGAAGCGGCTCGAGAAGATCTTCGCGCCCGATACCTCCTACGCGCAGCACATGCGGGTGGCCTGAGTCCACCGGATAGGCTGCCGGGCGTGCTGCTCAGTGACCGTGACCTCCGCAAAGAGCTCGACGCCGGCCGGCTCGGCATCGACCCCTTCGATGCCGGCATGGTCCAGCCGTCCAGCATCGACGTCCGGCTCGACCGGTTCTTCCGCGTCTTCGACAACAGCAAGTACACGCACATCGACCCGCAGCTGCAGCAAGACGAGCTGACGTCGCTGGTCGAGAAGGAGGGCGATGAACCCTTCGTGCTGCACCCGGGCGAGTTCGTCCTCGGGTCGACCTACGAGCTCGTCACCCTCGCCGACGACCTGGCCGGCCGCCTCGAGGGCAAGTCCTCGCTCGGGCGCCTCGGGCTGCTCACGCACTCGACCGCCGGGTTCATCGACCCCGGCTTCTCCGGGCACATCACGCTCGAGCTGTCGAACGTCGCCAACCTGCCGATCACGCTCTGGCCGGGCATGAAGATCGGCCAGCTCTGCATCTTCCGCCTGTCGAGCGCGGCCGAGCACCCGTACGGCTCCACCGAAGCCGGGTCCCGCTACCAGGGGCAGCGCGGCCCGACCCCGAGCCGGGCGTACAAGAACTTCCACCGCGTCGACACCTGGCGCTAGGCCGCGACCTTCGCGTTCCAGTCGATGCGGTGGTCCCACATGAAGGCGTTCGGGTCCTCGTCGAACGGCTTCGAGAACGCCCGCTTGATGAAGAAGTCGCGCACCACGCGGCCGACCGGGCCGATCACCTTCTGCTCGCCGTTGCGCTTGCCGGCCGCGACGACCGCTTCGACGCGCTCGCGCCGCAGGCCCTCGTAGGTGGCGAGGGCGTGCGGGACCTCCGGCACGTCGCGGAGGCACTTGGCCAGCGTGACGGCGTCTTCGATGGCCATCGACGCGCCCTGGCCGGCCGCCGGTGACGTCGCGTGCGCCGCGTCGCCGATGATCACCATGCGGCCGCGGTGCCAGACCGGGACCGACGGGAAGTCGTACGTCGGCCACGCCGGGTAGAGCTCCCGCGTGGCGCGGATGATCTCGGTGGCCGGCGTCCGGTCGCGGGACACCAGGTCCAGGAGTTCGGCGCGCAGCTTCTCCCCGGCGAGCCCGGCCAGTTCGGACGCGGTCGGCTCGGTCTTGCGGGCCGGGTTCGCGAACCACCAGACGCGGCCGTCCGGGCTCACGACGTGGCAGAAGAAGACTCGCTTGCCGAACACCATGTTCAGCACCCCGGGCTCGTCCGGCAGCGCCAGTCCTTCGGCGAACCCGCCGGTGTTCAGCAAGGGGACGTACCGTGGCGACGGCGCGTCCGGGTCGATGACCGTGCGGACCCGCGAGCGGAGGCCGTCGGCGCCGATCAGGAGGTCGCCCTCGGCGTGCGAGCCGTCGGAGAAGTCGGCTCTGACGTGCGTGTCCGTCTGGCTCGCGCCGATCAGGCGCTTGCCGTACCCGGCGTGGATGCCGCGCCGCGCGGCCTCGTCGCGCAGGGCGACGTAGAGCTCGGAGCGCAGCACGGTCTGGCTCACGGTGCCGTCCGGCAGCGCGCCGCCCAAGGAGAATTCGGCGAGCCGGGTGCCGTCGCCGAGCCCGATCGACATCCGCGGCGAGTCGAAGCCCGTGCGCCGGACGACGTCCTTCAGGCCCAGCGGGAGCAGGGCGTCCAGGCCGTTCACCGCCAGGGTCAGGAACGCGCCGACGCCTTCCGCGCCGCGGTCGTACGCCTCGAACAGCACCGGCTCGTGCCCGGCCTCGTGCAGGGCGATGGCCGTGATCGTGCCCGCGATGCCGCCCCCGATGATCAGTGCCCGTGTCATCTCGTTCGTCCCCTCGAATCTCTTAGAAACTAATTCGTTCTGTCGAACTAAAGAGTGCGCTAGGCTGAGGCCCGTGTCAAGCGAGCGTGCGCAGCTGGTCGAGAAAGTCCTGCTCAGGTCGCGGGAGCTGTCGACCGAGACGGTCATGTTCCACACGGCGATCTCCGAGACCCGCGGGCTGTCGGCGGTGGAGAGCAAGGTCCTCGACTACCTCGCGCGCTTCGGCCCGCAGACGCCGAAGGAGCTCGCGCGCCTGTCCGGGCTCGCGCCCGCCTCCGTGACGGCGATGATCGACCGGCTGGAGCGCAAGGGCATCGTCGACCGCCGCCCGCACCCCGACGACCGCCGCCGGGTGCTGATCGCGCTGGACGAGCAGGCCATCGCGAGCGGCGTGCACCTGTGGGACCACCTGGTCAAGGGCATGTACGAGCTTTGCGACCGCTACACCGACGACGAACTCCGGACGATCATCGGTTTCGTCGAGGCGGCGACGACCCTCACCCACGAGTCGACGGCGAACCTCACCGGATCCACGAACGAGTGAGTTCGAAGGCGTAAACCCGGCGCTCGTGCCAGGCTCCCAAGGTCGTCTCGGCCCCGGAGGTGGCGAGGAGTGCCGTTGCCCGAAAGACCGCTTCGCCTGGTTGTGGTGCTGGCACTGGTCTTCCTGGCTTCGGCCGTGGTGCCGTCGGCGAGCGCGACCGCGGCCCCGCCGTTCGCGGTGGGCTACGACGCCGTCGTCTACGGCGACTTCCTGTACGCGGGCAACGGCGTTCTCCGCTGTCCGGTCGCCGCCGACCACGCGCCGACGTCGGGCCCGGCCGCCACGCCCGCGGCCTGCGCGAACGCCGCGGACCGCAAGGACACCCTGACCAACGACGACTTCTTCCTGCAGTGGGCCGACATCGACGCCGATCCGGGCACCTTCGACTCGGCCGGCGCGTCGGTGAGCATCCCGCCGGGCGCGAAGATCGCGTTCGCCCGGCTGAACTGGGCGGGCAGCACGACGTGCAAGAGCGCCGTGTCGCCGCCCGGTACGCCCGCGAAGCAGAACGTCCGGCTTTCCGTCGGCAGCGCGAAGCCCGTCGACCTCGCGCCTTCGGGGTACGCCGAAGACGCGGGCTACTACTCGGCGCACGCCGACGTGACCGACCGGTTCGCGGGCGCCCCGACCGGAGCACCGCTGGACCTGACGGTCGGGAACGTCTGGGCCGCCAAGGGTTTCGACTGCGTCGGCGGGTGGTCGATCGCCCTCGTCTACGCCTACCCCGAGCGCAACGTGGACTTCGCGCCGAACAAGCGCAAGGTCGTCGTCTACGACGGGCACGTCCACCAGACCGCCGGCGCCCCGGCCGCGGAGACGGCGATCACCGGCTTCCGCGCCGCGGCCGCCGACGCGCACCTCGGCGTCACCGCCTACGACGGCGACTGGGGTGCCTCCGGCGACCAGTTCCTCGTCGACGGCGCGCCGGCCGCCGAACCCGCGACCGGCGGCACGTCCGACTTCTTCGTCTCGAACGCCGACAACGCGGCCGCCCCGGCCGCGAAGAACAACTTCAGCGTCGACGCGAAGGCGTTCAACGTCGACCGCGTCGCCGCCGGCGCGACCAGCGCGAAGCTCGGCTTCGTCACCAGCGGCGACGCCTACCTCGCGCAGAACCTCGCGTTCTCGGTGCCGGTGCCCGAACTCCAGGTCGCCCTGCGCGCGACCCAGCCCAAGGCGCACGCCGGCGACCCGGTGACGTTCGCCGTCGCGGTCACCAACCCGGGCGGGGTCCCGGCGACCGGCGTGCAGGTGTCGGCCGACGCCGTCCCGGCGTGTGCGAAGCCACTCGGCACGCTCGCCCCGGGGCAGACGGTCAACTACACCTGCACCGGACCCGCCCCGGCCGACGACTTCACGAACGAAGCCAAGGCGACCGGCACGAGCGCGCTCGGCGACCCCCTCGACGGCGTCGCCGCCGCCCACGTCGACGTCCTGCACCCGGCGCTCGGCCTCACGACGACTGCCGACCGGCCCGCCTACCGCGCCGGCGACACCGCGACGTTCACGGTCAAAGCCGTGAACACCGGCGACACCACGCTCAGCGGCCTCCGGGTCACCGACCCGAAGATGCCTTCGTGCGCGCAGTCGCCGCCCGGCGCGCTCGCTCCCGGCGCGAGCCGGACGTGGGAGTGCACGGCGCAGGCCCCGATCGCCGACGGCGTCACCACCGCGACCGCCACGGCCACCGACGAGCTCGGCAAGCAGGTCACGGCCACCGCGGACACACCCGCGCCCACGATCGCGCCCGCCGTCGAGCTCACCAAGACCGCGAACCCGCCGGTGATCCACGCCGGCGACCCCGTCACCTGGACCGTCACCGTGCACAACACCGGCGACAGCCCGCTGGCGCCGGTCACCGTCACCGACGACACGACGACGTCGTGCTCGCGCGCGTTTCCCGGCGGCCTGGCCGCGGGTGCGACGCAGACGTACACGTGCACGGCGAACCCGTCCCGCACGACGACGTCCCACGCGACCGCCACCGGCACCGACCTCAGCGGCCGGCCGGTGATCGCCACCGCGCCGGCCACCGTCACGGTGATCACCCCGGCGCTGACGCTCGCGAAGGACGCCGCCCCGGCCGTCGCCCGCCCCGGCGACCCGGTGACCTTCACGATCACCGTGGCCAACGCGGGCGACGGGCCGCTGACCGACGTCGCCGTCGCCGACGACCGGACCCCGGCCTGCGCCAAGGCGATCGGCGCGCTGCCACCGCAGGGCAAGCAGACGTACACCTGCACCGCGCCCGCCCCGGCCGACGACTTCGCCAACACGGCCACCGCGACCGCCAAGGACCAGCTCGGCGGCACGGTGAAGGTCACCGACGACGCCGTCGTCGACGTCATCCACCCCGCCGTCGCGCTCGCCGCGAAGGCCGCGCCCGCGCAGGTCCGCGAAGGCGACACGGTGACCTGGACGATCACCGCCACCAACACCGGCGACGTGCCGCTCACCGGCGTCGCGGTCGCGGACGACCAGGTCGCCGCCTGCGCGAAGTCCCTCGGGACGCTCCAGCCGCAGGCCACGCAGACCTCCACGTGCACCACCGTCGCGGCCGCCGCCGGCTTCACGAACAAGCCGGTGGTGACCGGCACCGATCCGACCGCCCGGCCGGTCACGGCGAGCGCCGAAGCCGCGTTCGCCGTGCAGCACCCCGCCGTCACGCTCACCGCGGACGTCACCGGCGGCCCGTTCCGCGAGGGCGACACCGTGCCGTTCCGGATCACCGTGCGCAACACCGGCGACGTGCCGCTCACCGGCCTCCACGTCACGGACGCACAAACCGCGCGAGCCACCGGCTGCACCCAGGTGATCGACGGGGCCCTCGAGCCCGGCGGCACCCGCGAGTTCGGCTGCACCGCCACCGCCCCGGCCGACGACGTCACCCGCACCGTGCGGGTGAGCGCCACCCCACCGACCGGCCCGGACGTCACCGCCTCCGCCGTCGCCGCCGTGGACGTCGTCCACCCGGCCATCGCGATCACGAGGACCGCCGACCCGAAGGTGGTCCGCCGAGGCGACACCGTGACCTCGACGATCACCGTCACGAACACCGGCGACAGCTCGCTGCGGGAAGTTTCGGTGGCCGACCAGCTCGCCCCGGACTGCACCAAGTCACTGGGAACGCTGGAACCACAGGCGAAGCAGACTTACAGCTGCACCGAGATCGCCGGCGACGCCGACTTCACGGCCACCGCGAAGGCGACCGGTACCGACGCCACGAACCGTCCGGTGACCGCCACCGCCGAGGTCTCGGTCAAGGTCATCCACCCCGCGGTCACGATCACGAACGACGCGGCGCCCGCGCAGGTCAGGCAAGGCGACACCGTGACGTTCACCCTCGTCGTCGCGAACACCGGTGACGTGCCACTGGCCGACGTGTCCATTGTGGACAGCCGCACGCCGGAGTGCGCTCAGTCCATCGGCACCCTCCTCCCCGGCGCCTCCCAGCGCCACTCCTGCAAGGTAACCGCCGGCACCGACAATTTCGCGAGCTCGGCCACCGCGACGGGAACCGATCCGACGAACCGCCAGGTCAGCGCCACCGACGACGCGGCGTACACCGTGCTGCACCCCGGACTCGCGATCGCGCAGGACGTCCACGGCGGCCCCTTCCACCCGGGCGACACGGTGACCTCGACGATCACCGTCACCAACACCGGCGACGGCCCGCTGACCGCGGTGCGGGTCGAAGGGCCGTGCGCGAAGGCGTTCGACAAGCTGGAAGCGGGCGCCGCGCAGAAGTTCGACTGCACCACGACCGCCCCGGCCGACGACGTCGTCAGCACCGCGAAAGCCACGGCGGACGCCCCCGTCGGCCCGCCGGTCACCGCGGCGGACAGCGACGAGGTCGACGTCATCCACCCGGCGCTGAAGCTGACGAAGGACGCGAAGCCCGCGACGGTGCGCGCGGGCGACGACGTCACGTTCACCATCGTCGTGCACAACACCGGCGACGTCGCGCTGACCGGGGTGTCCGTTGTGGACGATCAGCCGTGCGCGAAGGCGTTCGACCGCCTGTCCGCCGGTGCGACCCAGACGTACACCTGCACCAGGAAAGCGCCCGACGACGATTTCACCGGCTCCGCGGAAGTGACCGGAACGGATCCGACCGGTCGCTCCGTGCAATCGTCGGCGGAAGCGAAAGTCGACGTCGTCCACCCCGAAATCGCGGTGATGAAGGACGCGACGCCGTACGAAGTCCGGGAAGGCGACATCGTCACCTTTTCCGTGTTGGTCAAGAACACCGGTGACGTGCCGCTGACCGCCGTGTCCGTCGCCGACGACCACACGCCGTCGTGCGGGCACACCTCGCCGGACCTGGCCGTGGATGCGGAAATCACCTACACCTGCACGGTTGTCGCCGGAAAACAGGGCTTCACGAGCAGGGCGACCGCGACCGGGCTGGACTCGACCGGCCGCCCGGTGTCGGCGTCCGGCGACGCGACGTTCGTCGTGCGAGGCGGCTGAACGGAGTAACGCGGGAGCGTCCGATTGCCGCGGAATTCCTGCCCGTCGCCGACGAGCGCGGCCGAAGAAATGTGATCAGTGCGTTAGCAGGTTCTCGCCGTAATCGTCCCGTGATACGTTCCTGCGCCGTGTCCCCCCTTGGTGAACGTGCTCGCGTGGTGATGGTGTCACTCAGTGTGCTGCTCGGCGTTTTTTCCGCCGCGACCGGCACTTGGCTGGCCACCGCGGAAGGAAACACCGCCGAGCTCGGCGCCGCGGCGCTCGTGCTCCCCAACGCGCCCGCCGGATCCGGTGGCGGCAGCGGCACCGACCTCGCCGGCGGCCGGACCCAGCCCGCGAAGCCGGCCGAGCCCGCCCCCGCCGACCCGGCTCCGACGACGTCCAGCGCCGCGCCTGCCCCGACCGAGACCTCCGCGCCCCCGCAGCCGACGACGTCGGAGGCGCCGCCGCCGACCACCAAGTCCGCGGCCAAGGTCGCGTCGACCGTCGCCGGCCAGGTCCTCGACCTGGTCAACGACGAGCGCGCGAAGGCGGGCTGCGACCCGCTGACCGAGGAATCGCACCTGACCAAGGCCGCGCAGGACTACAGCGACCAGATGTCGGCCGGCGACTTCTTCTCGCACACCAGCCCGGACGGCACCACGTTCGACCAGCGCATCAAGATCGCCGGCTACTCGAAGCCGGGCGCGGAGAACATCGCGAAGGGCCAGACGTCCGCGGCGCAGGTCATGGACGCCTGGATGAACTCCGAGGGCCACCGCGCGAACATCCTGAACTGCACCCTCAAGAAGCTCGGCGTCGGCTTCACCAAGGCGGGCAACTACTGGGTCCAGGACTTCGGGTACTGAGCTACGGGGTGTTCCACCGCTCCGCGATGTCGCCGTAGCGCGCCAGCACCGTCGCGCGCAGGTCGGGATCCGTCCGCGGCACCGGCTCGATGAACACCTCGGTGACGTCGTTGAACGACTCGGTCAGCTCGCCCGCCAGCCGGACGCACGCGCGTTCGACGTCGCCGGCGCCCAGTGCGTCGTCGAAGTCGACGCGGGTGCAGACGAGGACCTGGTCGGTGCCCATCAGCATGGTCTGCAGGTCCACGACGGCTTCGATCTCCGGCGCGGCCGAGAGGTGGTCGCGGACGCCGCGGACGATTTCCGGGCTGGCCTGGCGGCCGATGAGCAGGCCGCGGTTCGTCCGCCCGAGCAGGTAGGCGACGAACGCGAGCAGCACGCCGATGACGATCGACGCGACGCCGTCCCAGACCTCCGAGCCGGTGAGCTGGTGCAGCCCGATGCCGGCGAACGCGACCAGCAGGCCGATCAGCGCCGCGGAGTCCTCGAACAGCACGGTCTTCGGCGTCGGGTCGTCGATCAGGCGGAGGTAGGTCCAGAACGACCGGCTCTCGGCCTTGGACTCCCGCACGGTCTGGCGCACCGCCTGCACCCACGACGTGCCCTCGAGCAGGAACGCCACCGCGAGCACGATGTAGCTGAGGATCGACGTGCTCTGCGCTTCGCCGTGGCCGAGCAGCGTCGACACGCCCTCGTAGAGCGCGAACATCGAGCCGGACGCGAAGATCGACACCGCCGCGAGCAGCGACCAGAAGTAGCGCTCCTTGCCGTAGCCGAAGGGGTGCACGCGGTCGGCCGGGCGGTCGGAACGTTTCAACGCGGTCAGCAGCAGGACTTCGGTGAACGTGTCGGCCACCGAGTGGGCCGCTTCGGAGAGCATCGCGCCCGAGCCGGTGATGATGCCCGCGATCAGCTTCATGACGGCGATCGCCAGGTTCACCCCGCCGGCGAGCAGGACGGTCAGAGTGCTTTCGCCACCGGAGTTCTCGGTTTCCTCGGTCACTCGGTGAGCGTAATGCTCAGAGGCTGCGCAAGCCGTGCAGAACGCGCTCCATCAGCGCCACCGCCGGGCGGCCCTCGGCGTTGACCCGGTTGTCGTGGATGGTGACCAGGCCCTGCTCGGCCATGTCGTCCAGCAGCACGCGGACGACGCCGAGCGGCACGCTCAGCGTGGCCGCGACCTCGGCGACCGAGCGCGGGCGGGAGCAGAGCGTGCGGACCGAGCGGAACTCGCCGCTCAGCCGGGCGCCGTTCCAGTGGGCGCCGGCGCGCGTCGAGACGAGCGCTTCGATCGCCAGGTGCCGGCGCGACTGCGTGCGGCCGCGGGTCAGGACGTACGGGCGCACGAGCGTCCGCTGGGCGGGCACGGGGTCCTGGGCACCGGCGCCGGGGAACCGGACGTCCATGTCGTCGATGTAGGTGCGGAGAGCGTGTCGCCCGGTCGTGGTGCTCCGGTCCTCGCTCATACGTGGCCGCCCCCTGTTTCCGTGATCGTCGAAAGGAAGCCTTCGCTGGCATCGGCGGCGGCGAAGGAAACGTCAGGATACGCCCGCTGTCCAGGGTTCAGGTCTTCGTTTGTCCTCCACCTGATGGGCCATTTCGGTGAATTTCATGAACAACTTTCAGGAAAACGATTACCGCGCCGGAAATCGCGCAATGCAATCGGCCCCGACCAGGGAGTTCCTGGCCGGGGCCGTGTACGAAATGTTTCGTCACTCTTTTGCGAGCGAAGGCGCTCCGGTCGGTAGCGGCTTCGCGGCCGGCTTGCGCTTGACCGACTCGAGCAGCATCTGCGCGACGTCGACGATCTCGACCTTCTCGCTCGCGCTGCCGTCGCTTTGCCGGGCGGTCAGGCCGTCGTTCAGCATCACCTTGCAGAACGGGCAGCCGGTCGCGATCTTCGACGGCGCGGTGCCGAGCGCCTCGTCGACGCGCTCGACGTTGATCCGCTTGCCGATCTTCTCTTCCATCCACATCCGCGCGCCGCCGGCACCGCAGCACATCGACTTGTCGCCGTGCCGCGGCATCTCGCGCAGCCGCGCGCCGGTCGCGCCGACCAGCTCGCGCGGCGCCTCGTACACCTTGTTGTGGCGGCCGAGGTAGCACGGGTCGTGGTAGGTGACGTCCTCGGCGACCGGCGCCACCGGCACCAGCTGCTTCTCCCGCACCAGGCGGTTGAGCAGCTGCGTGTGGTGCACGACGTCGAACTGGCCGCCCAGCTCCGGGTACTCGTTGGCGAGGGTGTTGAAGCAGTGCGCGCAGGTCACGACGACCTTGCGCGCCTTCCGCTCACGTCCCTCGAACACCGAGTTCAGGATCTCGACGTTCTGCTGCGCCAGCATCTGGAACAGGAACTCGTTGCCCGCGCGGCGGGCCGGGTCGCCGGTGCAGGACTCCTCCGAGCCCAGCACCTTGTACTTCACGTCGGCCATGTGCAGCAGCTCGGCGACCGCGCGCGTCGTCTTCTTCGCGCGGTCCTCGAACGCGCCGGCGCAGCCGACCCAGAACAGGTACTCCGCGTCTTCCAGGTCGCCGTCGAACACCGGCACCTCGAAGTCGAGGTCCTCGGTCCAGGCCAGCCGGTCCTTGGCGTTCTGGCCCCACGGGTTGCCCTTGTTCTCCAGGTTCTTGAACATGCCGTTCAGCTCGCTGGGGAACGACGACTCGATCATCACCTGGTAGCGGCGCATGTCGACGATGTGGTCGACGTGCTCGATGTCGACCGGGCACTGCTCGACGCAGGCACCGCAGCTGGTGCAGGACCACAGGACGTCGGGGTCGATGACGCCGCCGTCGTCGCCGACCAGCGCTTTCTGCGACTCGGCGATCGCGAGGACGTCGATCCCGGCGTACATGTTGTCGCCGGACAGGCCGACCTCGTCGCCCGCCATGTCGCGCTTGCCGCCGGCCAGCAGGTACGGCGCCTTCGCGTAGGCGTGGTCGCGCAGCTGCGTGATGACCAGCTTCGGCGACAGCGGCTTGCCCGTGTTCCACGCGGGGCACTGCTCCTGGCAGCGGCCGCACTCGGTGCACGTGGAGAAGTCCAGCCAGCCCTTCCAGCTGAAGTCCTCGACCTTGCCGACGCCGAAGGTGTCCTCGTCGGGGTCGGCTTCCTCGAGGTCGAGGACCTTGCCGCCGCTCATCATCGGCTTGAGCGCGCCGAGGGCGACGCCGCCGTCGGCCTCGCGCTTGAAGTAGATGTTGAAGAACGCGCTGAAGCGGTGCCAGGCGATGCCCATGGTCATCGTGCGCGCGACCACGATCAGCCAGACCGTGGCGCTCATCAGCTTGACGAACGCGAACACCGTGACCAGGTTCGGGCTGGCCGGCAGCAGCTCGCCGAGCGGGTTCGAGACGAAGGCGGCCCAGGTCGGCGTCTCGTGCGCGCCGAGCGCGGCCTTCGCGGCGCGGACGCCGATGATGCCGATGCCCTCGATCAGGACGACGGCCTCGATGAAGTACGCCCACTTGAAGTTGGAGCCGGCGAACCGGCTCTGGCGGTCGGCGCGGCGCGGGTGGTTGCGCTGGCGGATCGCCATCAGCACCAGGATGCCGACGATCGTGCCGAGCCCGAGCAGCTCCATGAGCAGCTGGAACGGCGGGAAGTCGTCGAGGATCGGCCAGCCCCAGCTCGGGACGAAGACCTCGCCGTAGGCCTCGAACAGCGCGAGGGAGCCGAGCAGGAAGCCCCACATCACGAGCCAGTGCGCCGGCCCGACGCTGCGCTTGCGGTTCATCCGCGTGTGCGCGGCGAACTCCTTGATCAGCGTCTTGAGCCGCGGGATGAACGGCCCGTTGCGCGTCGAGTCGGGCTGCCCGAGACGGATGATGCGCACGAAGCGCGCGATCGTCGCGGCGAACATTCCCCAGGCGACGACGCCGAGCAGGACCGAGATCCCGCCGAGCGTCAGTTGCAGAGCGCCCATCGTTCGGGTGCCTTTCGTCCGGATCAAACTGTGGTGGTGCCGGGAGACTAACCTTCCTTACTGATGAGTAACCCGTTGAGTGGGGCTAAGTCCCACCGATGTGGTGTACGTCGCTCTTTGTTTTGGGACGATCGTTCAGGTAGTTTTCACCCTATGGGTGCGTACCTCCTCCTCGCGCTGGCGATCGCCGCCGAGGTCTCCGCGACGGTCTCGCTGAAGCTCTCCGAGGGCTTCTCGAAGCTCGGGCCGTCGATCGTCGTGGTGCTCGGGTACGCCGTCGCGTTCGTCGCCCTGTCGTACGTGCTCAAGCTGGGGCTGCCGATCGGCGTCGCCTACGCGATCTGGGCCGCGGCCGGCGTCGCGCTGGTCGCGATCGTCGGCGTCGTGTTCCTCAAGGAGCCGGTCAACGCGGCCATGATCGCCGGGCTGGCGCTGGTCATCGGCGGTGTCGTGCTGATCGAAATCGGGAGTGCTTCGACGTGAAACTGCAGGTCGACGGCCGGAAGGCGCGGGGAGAGAAGCGGCGCGCGGAGATCATCGAGGCCACGCTGCGCATCATCGAGCGCGACGGCGTCGCGGGCGTGACCCACCGGACCGTCGCGGCCGAGGCCGGCGTGCCGACGACGTCCACGACGTACCACTTCTCCTCGCTCGACGACCTGCTGATCGCGACCCTCATCTCGTGCGCCCGCGACATGGCGACCGAGGTCTACTGGATGATCGACCGGGCCCGGTCACGCGGTTCGCGCGGCGCCGAGGAGGTCGCCGGCCTGCTCGCCGAGGCGCTCGGCCCGCGGCGCGGGCGCACGATGGCCGAGTACGAGCTGTACCTCCTGGCCGCGCGGAAGCCGGAGCTGCGCCCGGCCGCGCGGCGCTGGCTCGACGTGCTGACGTCGATGGTCCGCCACGACGACGAAGTGGCCTTCCGGGTGTTCCTCGCGGGTATCGACGGGCTGCTGATCCAGGGCCTGATCGA
This sequence comes from Amycolatopsis eburnea, assembly GCF_003937945.1. Lineage (GTDB taxonomy): Bacteria > Actinomycetota > Actinomycetes > Mycobacteriales > Pseudonocardiaceae > Amycolatopsis > Amycolatopsis eburnea. Next base: position 895,897 of record NZ_RSEC01000036.1, on the reverse strand, counting down.
CGACGAGCCGCCGTCCGCGGACGAGCTGCGCCCCGTCGTGGACTACCTGCTGAAACCGCGTTGACGCCGGGCTTAGTTTCGGATCATGCGGACCTTCGGTGAATACGAACTGGACGACGACCGGGCACGGCTGGACCTCGACGTGGTGTGGAAGTTCCTCTCCACCGAGGCCTACTGGGGCCGCTGGCGCACGCGCGAGCAGGTCGAAGCCGCGATCGACGGCTCGTGGCGGGTCGTCGGCGCCTACCGCGGCGCCGAGCAGGTCGGCTTCGCGCGGGCCTTCTCCGACGGCGTCGGCTCGGCGTACCTGGCCGACGTCTTCGTCGTCGACTCCGCCCGCGGCACCGGCCTCGGCAAGGAACTCGTCCGGGAGATGATCGACAACGGGCCCGGCGCCGGCTTCCGCTGGATGCTGCACACCGCCGACGCGCACGGGCTGTACCGCCAGTTCGGCTTCGGCGAGCACACCAAGGGCCGCTACCTGGAACGCGAAGGCGTCAACCAGGAAGCCCTGCGCTAGTACAGCGCCGGGCCCGGGTCCGCGATTCAGTCCGGTATCCCGGACGCCAGCCGTCCCGCTGCCCGCTCGATGGCCGACTCGACCGCTCCCACCCGGTCGGCCAGCAGCCCCACCGCGCCGACCGCGCGGCTCATCGGGTCGTCCTCGGCCCCGCCCAGCGCCCGGGCGCGCAGGTACGCGGCCTTCACGTCGGCCCACCTCCGCGCCTGCTCCGGCGACAGCCGTCCCCGCAGCTCGGCCAGCTTCAGCAGGTTGGCTTCGGCACCCGAGGTCAGGGTCTGCGCCTCACCGGCGTAGTGGTCGTCGACCAGTGCTTCGAGCTCCGCGTCGTTCATCGCGGGCACGATCCGCTCGGCGAGCTTGGTCATGTTCCGGTAGGAACCCTGCAGCTGGAACGGCGGTTCGGTGCGGGAGGCCTCCGCCTGCGCCGCCGAGGCGATGTAGGCCTGGTTGGCGGCCAGCACGATCCGCTGCACCCGCAGGAGCTTCCGGAGCACCGACAGGACCTGCTCCAGCTCGGTCGCCGAATAGGCGTGCCCCAGCTGGTCGGCACGCACCGAACCGTCCCCGCCCGCCATCCGGACCAGCGCGTCCACATCGGACCGGTCGCGCGCGGCGAGCGGTGCCAGGACGGGGTTCGCCGTCAGCGCGTTCTCGATGAAGCTGAGCGCGAACAGCTCTTCCTTGCCCGACAGCACGTCGCCGAGGTTCCACACGTCCGCGCGGTTGGCGAGCATGTCCGGGATGCGGAACCGCTTGCCCTGCTCGGTGTACGGGTTCCCGGCCATGCACACCGCGAACCGCTTGCCGCGCAGGTCGTAGGTTCGCGTGCGACCCTCCCAGACGCCTTCCATCCGCCGCTGCGAGTCGCACAGCGAGATGAACTTCTGCAGCAGCTCCGGGGACGTGTGCTGGATGTCGTCGAGGTACAGCAGCACGTTGTTGCCCTGTTCGAGCGCGAACGAGATCTTCTCGACCTCCTGGCGCGCGGTCGCGTCGGGCGCGTCGGCCGGGTCCACCGACGTGACGCCGTTGCCGAGCGCCGGCCCGTTGACCTTCACGAAGACCAGCCCGAGGCGGCTGGCGACGTACTCCATGAGCGTCGTCTTGCCGTACCCCGGCGGCGAGATGAGCAGCAGCAGGCCGGACTGGTCGGTGCGCTTGGCGTCCCCGGTCGCGCCGAGCTGCTTGGCCAGGTTGTCGCCGATCAGCGGCAGGTACACCTCGTCCAGCAGGCGGTTGCGCACGAACGCGCTCATCACCTTCGGCCGGTACTCCGCCAGCCGCAGCCGTTCGCTTTCGGCGGCCACGAGCGCGTTGCGCCGCCGCTGGTAGTCGCGGTAGCCCGGCACGCGGTCCCGGCGGAAGCGGTGCGTCCTGGCCAGCGTCTCGTCGAGCCGCAGCGTCATCGAGCGGCCGATGATCCGCGGGTGGGCGCCGAGCAGGCCGTCCACGGTGGTCACCAGCGTCGCCGACGAGTCGTAGCGCGGGAGGTCGCACAGCTCGATCGCGACGGCTTCCGGGAGCTCGTCGGCGGGCAGGCCGGTCACCTCGGCGAACGACCGCAGCCAGGCGTCCGCGAGCTGGTGGCGGTCGGCGAGGTCGTCGAGGGCACCGAGGTCCTCGGCCAGGCTCCGCCGGTCGAGCCGGAACTTGTCGAGCACCGCCCGCGCGCCGGCACTCGCGACGAAGCCGGCCGGGGCGACCGCCAGCTCTTCGACCAGGTACTCCCCGGCGAACTCGGTTTCGAGCGCCAGTCCCACGCCGTCGAAGAACGCGCGCACGGCTTCGCTCAGCTCCCGCGCCAGGTCGGCCATCGCCCGCGGGGGGCCGAAGGCGTCCCGGACCCGCGCGAGCGACGCGGCCCGCGTCGTCCAAGCGGCCTTCGCCCGCTCGCCGGCACCGAAGGCCCAGAACACCTGGGCCGCCGCGCGCGCCGCGGGCGGGAACCGCAGCAGCCCGGCCGCGGACCGCAGGCGCAGCAGGGCCGCCAGGATCGCGGCCGCGTCGTGGTCGTGCACGCCGCGCGCGTACCCCTCGTCGTACCGGCCCGCGGCGGTCTCGCGCACGACGTCGAGCAGGTCGGCTTCGACCAGCGCCGCGGCCGGCCGTTCGGCGAGGATCGACGTCGCCAGGTACTCGGCCCGGTACACCTCCGGCGACTCCGACACCAGCAGCTGGTCCCAGTACGGCCGCGTCGCCTCGAACGCCTCGTCGCGCACCGGCGCCCGGTAGTCGGTACCGGTGATCGCGAACCGCATCGAGCCGTCGTGCGGTACCAGCGTCAGGTCGATGTCCTGCGTGTTGACGGCGAAGGTGTGGCGGCCGAGGCGGATGGTCTCGCCGCCCTCGCCGTAGAGGTCCAGCCGGTCGCGCAGGGCCCGGCCGGCCTCCTGGCGAGCGGCCTTCACCCGGCCTTCGAGCTCCTCGGCGCGGACCTGGTCGCCCAGTTCCCGCAGCTCGGCGACGACCCCGCGCAGCTTCGCGACCATCGGGTCGGCCGCGAAGTAGGTGTTGATCTCCTCGGCGGAGGCGAGCGAGCCGACCCGGCGCGTCACGCTGCCGAGGATCCGCTCGGCCGAGCCGGCCAGCCGGTCCGCCCGGCGCGCCCGCTCGTCGAGCAACGCCTGCTTGCGGGACGAGAAGGCCTCGTAGACGTCGGTGCGCTTCTCCCCGAGCGCGGTCAGGAAGTCGTCGAACTCCCCGAACCGGGACTCGAGGTTCTCCAGCTGCAGCAGCAGCCTGCCGAGCTGCTCGTCACAGCGCTCCGGGGTGTCGGCGACCGCGAGCCCGGCCGTGACGGCCTGGGCGAGCAGCGCGAACTCGGCGGCGAACTCGGCCCGGCCCTCGGCCGCGAGCAGCTCCCGGCGGCGCGCGTCGAGCGTGGCCCGCGCGCGGTTGAGGGCGCCGGTCACCTCGCCGACGCGCTCGAGGATCTTGGTGCGCACGACGGCGTCGGCGATGTCGAGCCCGCCCACGACGTCGGTGAGGACCGCCAGGCCGGCGGACTGCTCGTCGAGCCGCTCGGCGACCGGCGCGGCCTCGGCGACCGTCGTGATCGCGCCCGCCGCGGTGATCAACGCGGCCACCTCGGCGTGGTAGCCGGTGAACGCGTCCTCCCCCTGGAGGAACCGCACCGCCCGCTGCGCCGTTTCGGAAAACGCCGTGTCCAGCTCGCCGACCAGCTCGTCCACGCGGGCGGTGTCGGCGTAGCGCAGCTCGCGCACGGTCACCAGGCGCCCGCGGGCCCGGTGCAGCTCGGCGAGACGGCGCACCCACGCGTCCGCCGCGTTCAGCGCCTCGCCCCGCACCCGCCGCACGAGGGACGCCGTGTCCGCCGCCGCCGAGTCGACGGCCTCGGCCGCCTGCGCGGTGAGCGAGGTAACCGTCTCGAACTCGTCCAGCACCTGCTCGGCGGTCACCCGGACGTCGGTCAGCGGCGTGCGCAGATCACCCAGCTCGGCCTCGCCGAGCCAGTGGTAGTGGTCGAACACGCGGGCGCAGGCGGTGATCAGGGCTTCGAACACCGCCGCCGACGGCGCCATCTCGCCGGCCATCCGCGTGATCGAGAGGCAGTCGGAGATCCCGCGGACGAGGTCGGCGTTGCCGACCCGCTCCAGCGGCCCGGTGCCGGCCGGCTGCGCCGCCGCGTAGGTGTCCGACTGGAACGGCGTTCGCCAGACCTGCATCGGGTGCACGCGGCTCGGTTCGTCGGACAGCGCGCGGAACAGGATCATCGTGCCGTCGTCGAACAGCGAGTAGCCGTGGCACGGGATCGGGGTCGCGACCTCCTTGCGGATCACGTTGTACGGCAGCAGGAGCGAGCGTCCTTCGGCCCGCGCGTGGAAGACGTACAGCACGTCCTCGCCGTTGGGCGAGCGGATCACGCGCTCGAACTCGAGGCCGTCCACCGTGGTGTCGAACGTCTTGCCGGCGCCCGTGTCGAGGTAGTAGCCGCCGGGGAAGATGATGCCGTGGTCCTCCGGCAGCCGCTGGCACGCCTGCCCGATGCCGTCGAGCCGCGCGACGTCCTTCGTGCGCGTGTTGAAGACCAGGTAGCGGTACTCGGTCTCCTTGTACGGCAGCATGCGCAGCAGGATCAGCGGGCCGATCCGCGCGTACGACACTTCGGCGTCCGCGAGGCTCTGCAACGGCTCGTCGACGGGCTCGGCGTAGACGCCCTCCCCGGTCTCGGTGTTGTTCTCGACCTTGATCGTCAGCGTGCCGCCGACGGTCTCGACGAACACCTCGTCCTCGATCGAGATGTGCGGGTGCCTGCCGAGGACGTGGTGCTCGCGGGTGGTCTCGACCCACTCGAAATCGTGCGAAGGCGGGAAGACGTGGTCGCGCTCGCCGCGGTTGTCCAAGTAGGACACCGCGCCGTCGGCCGCGACCGCCCACCGCAGCACGCGGATGTCCTCGGTGCGCGGGCCGATCTGGAACACCGCGAGCAGCTTCCCCTCGAGCCGCCGCAGCTGCAGCAGCCGCGCCTGCCGGTAGTACCGGTACAGCTCGCCGAAGTCCCGCCCGAACTGCTCGTCGCGCAGCAGCTCGGGCAGTTCGGCGGCGCTCACGTCGTCGAACCGGAACGCGTCTTCGTCGTGGCTGAAGCGCTGCAGCGAGAAGACGTCGTCGACCGCCGTCTCGGGCTTGAGCCCGATGAAGACGTTGTAGCCGAACAACATCCGCCCGCCGACCGCGACGATGTCCCGCGGCACGCAGTTGTTCGCCGTGCGGATGCGTTCGGTGCCGACCAGCGCGAGCTGCGTGCCGCCGAAGACCTCCAGCCGCCGCGCGTTGAGCTCGTCCGCGCGCTTCGCCAGCTCCGCCGCCTGTGCGGCCAGCCGGGCGCGGAGCACCTCGTAGGTGCCCGCGTCCAGCTCCGGTGCGGCCGCGGTCACTGCTTCGCGGGCACGAGGGTGGCCACCGACGTCTCGGCGAGGCCGAGCCGTTGCGCCGTCACCATCAGCTCACGCAGCTTGTCGCTGTCCGGGCCGCCCGTCTTCAGCTGCTGGGCCAGGAAGGCCGACAGCGTCAGGTTCTTCACGTCCTCGGTGCTCACCGCGCCGATCAGCTTGGCGAGGTCGTCGGTGAAGCTGGCCGAGCCGTCGAGGTAGGGCCGCGCGAGCGACTGGACGACGTCGGAGTGCTGCACGAAGCCGTCCACGCTCTTGCCGAGGCCGATCGAGCCGACGATCCGGTCGAAGAACGCCGTCTCCCCGCCGACGATGTCGATGTCCGCCTTCTCCAGCCCGGCACTGAGCACGACCGCCTGTGCCTCGGCGACGTCCCGCTGCACATCGAGCGCGGCGAGCCGGATCTCCTTCTCGGCGTCCAGCCGCAGCCGGTACTCCTCGTGCTCCCGGCTCGCGTTGTCCAGCGCGGCCATCGCGGCGGCCTTCTCGGTGAGGCCTTCGGCTTCGCCCTTCAGCTTGTCGCGCAGGGCCTCGGCGACCACGGTCGCCTTCTCGCGCTCGACGATCGCCTCGGCGCGGCCGACCTTCTCCAGCGCGACGGCGTCGCGTTCCTTGACCTGGGCGGCGGCGAGCCCCGTGGCGGCCTCCTCGGCCTGGATGCCTTCCGCCAGCCGGATCTTGGCCCGCGTCTCCAGCTCTGCGGCCTGCTGCCGCGCCTCGGCGAGGATCAGCTCTTCCCGCGCCTTGTGCTTCGCGGCCTGCTCGGCGGCCTCGGCGGCCTTGATGTCCTTGACCAGGTTCTCCTGCGCCTCGGCTTCGGCACGGATGACGAGCGCCTCGCGCGAGCGCTGCGCCTCTTCGAGCACGCGCAGCTTCTTGATGTTCTCTTCCTGCTCGGCCACGGTCTTCTCGACGGCGATCCGCTCGCGGATCACCTCGGCGATCGACCGCTTCTCGCCTTCGAGCTCCTTGTCCTTCGCGATCCGGGACAGCTCGGTCTCGCGCTCGCGGCCGATCACCTCGAGCAGGCGGTCCTTCTCGATCCGCTCGGACTCGATGGCGATGACGCGCTCGCGGTTCTTGCCCGCGACCTCGATCTCGCGCTGCTGGTTCTGCTGCTGGATGCCGAGCTGCTCGTCCGTGCGCAGCTGCGCGGCCTGCGCCTTGAGCCGCTCCTCGGCCTGCACCTTGGCGATCTCGGCCTCTTCGCGCGCCCGCGTGGTCTCGACCTCGCGGCGCTGCTTGATCTCCGCGTCGGACTGGCGCCGCTCCAGTTCGAGGATCGCCTCGCGGGCGTCCACGTCCTGGCGGGTGATCTCCTTCTCCTCGTTGCGGCGGAACTCGTTGGTGCGCACGTGCTCGATCGCCGTCAGCTCGGTGATCTTGCGGATGCCCTGCGCGTCGAGGATGTTCGCCGCGTCGAGCGACGCCATCGGGGTCTGCTCGAGGTAGTCGATCGCGGCGTCTTCGAGGCTGTAGCCGTTCAGGTCGGTGCCGATGACGCGGATGATCTGGTCGCGGAACTCGTTGCGCTGGGTGTAGAGGTCGACGAAGTCGAGCTGCTTGCCGACGGTCTTCAGCGCCTCGGAGAACTTGGCGTTGAACAGCTCCTGCAGGGTTCCCTGGTCGCTCGCGCGCTCGGTGCCGATCGCCTGCGCGACCTTCACGACGTCCTCGACGGTCTTGTTGACACGCACGAAGAACGAAATCCGGATGTCGGCGCGGATGTTGTCGCGGCAGATCAGGCCTTCCTGGCCGGTGCGGGCGATGTCGATCGTCTTCACCGAGATGTCCATGACCTCGGCCTTGTGCAGCACGGGCAGCACGATGGCCCCGGTGAAGGTGACGTCGACCTTGCGCACCTTGGAGATGATCAGCGCCTTGCCCTGCGGCACCTTGCGGAACAGCCGGCTCACGACGAACAACAGCACCAGAACGATCAGAACGACGACGGCGATCACCACGCCGGCCCCCAGGCCGATGGCATCCATTCCAGCTCAGTCCTTTTCTGCTTCGAGTTCCAGCGGGCTGACCCAGAAGAACTCGCCCTCGGAGTCGTATTCGTGGATGACCACGCGGCTGCCCGCGTGGAGGTTGCCTTCGCCGGCCAACCGGACCTGGACGATGGCCGACGAGCCGTCGGCGGCGGTGACTTCGGCCTGCCCGAAGTCGTGCGTCACGGTCGATGTGCGGACGACGCAGGGCCGTCCGACGAAGTCCGCCCGCGTCGGCTCGGCCGCACCGGAGAAGAGCCGGCGCAACGGCACCACGAGCACCCGGGTGGCGAGCGCGCCGAGGACCAGGGCGACCAGCAGGACGACGACCCCGAGGAGCACCCGCACCGGCGTGGCCGGGCGGACGGCCTGGAGAACCACCGTGCCGGCGAGGCTGAGGAACCAGCTGAACGCGGTGAGCAGCGAGAGGGAGATGGCCAGCGGTACGCCGCCGAACCCGGCGAACACCCCGTCGTCGAAGACGTGGCCGTGGTCGAGGTCGATGGCGCCGAGCAGGGCCAGCAGCCAGTAGCCGATCACGACGATCAGCAGGAAGCTGAAGAGCACGGCCGGAAAACCCGTGGCCGCGGCGACGAACCCGCTCATCGACGTCGAATCCTTCCCCCCGAGAGGCTCCGGCGCCGCGAGCCTCGGAGCAGGACTGTAACCCGGCTGAACAGGGCTTTCGACTACGAATGGGTCACGGTGGCAGAAAAAGGCCCGGCACCGGTTCGCGCCGGTGCCGGGCCGTGCGGCGGGTCAGCCCTTGTTCTCGTACACCGGTGTGATCACGGCGCGGGCGAGGGTGTGGCCGAACATGTTGAAGCCGAGGAACGCCGGCGTCGCGTCCTCCGGGACCTCGAGCTTGTCGACGTCCAGCGCGTGCACCGCGAAGAAGTACCGGTGCGGGCCGTGCCCGGGCGGGGGCGCGGCGCCGAGGAACCGCTTGACCCCGCCGTCGCCCTTCAGCGTCACCGCGCCTTCGGGGAGGCCCGAGCCGTCGCCCGCGCCGGACGCCAGCTCCGTCACCGACGCCGGGACGTTGAACACGGCCCAGTGCCAGAAGCCGCTGCCGGTCGGGGCGTCGGGGTCGTAGCAGGTGATCGCGAAGCTCTTCGTCTCCGCCGGGAAGCCCTCCCACGACAGCTGCGGCGACCGGTCCTCGCCGCCGGCGCCGAAGATGCCGGACAAGTGGGGCGTGGCCAGGGTTTCGCCGTCGGCGACGTCGCTGCTGCGGAGGGTGAACGACGGCACGTCGGGCAGGGAATCGTACGGACCGGGTGCTTGCGGCATGGATCCTCCTGATCACGGAACTGGAGCCTTGCGCCAGGTTAGGCCCCCGGCACCGCCCCCGCGTGTCAGGGACGGATCTCAGGGTTCTTCGGGGGGTTACCCCCATGTACGCGGTCCCACCCCGGCCATAACGTTCTCGATGCAGAGGAAACAACACTGAGGGGACCACGACCATGGCGCGCCCGCTATTGGCTCTGGGTGGCATCGTCCTGATCGGCGTCGGGCTGGCGACCGCGTTCGGCTGGGGCTGGGGATCGGACTTCGAGAACAGCAAGACGCTGGCGGAGACGATTCGCAGCGTGAAGCTGGAAGGCGACTCGGGCTCGGTGAAGATCCGCACCGGCTCGGGGCCGTCGACCGTGCACCAGTCGGTGAACTACCACTGGCGGAGCAAGCCGGGCGACACGTTCTACCGCGTCGACGGCGACCAGCTCGTGCTCACCGACTGCGGGAGCAACTGCTCGGTCGACTTCGAGGTCGTCGTGCCGGAAGGCGTGCCGGTCAGCGGCAGGCTGGACTCCGGCGGGCTGGACGTCCGCGGGGTGGCCAGTGTGGACGTTCAGGCCGACTCCGGGCACGCCAAGGTCGAAGACGTGCCGGGCCTGGTGAAGCTGCGGCTGGAAAGCGGCGGCATCGACCTGGAGAACGTCGGCGAGGTCCAGGTGCACGCCAGTTCCGGCAGCATCGAGGGCAAGGGCGTGCGCGGCCCGGTCGACGTGACGTCCGAGAGCGGCAGCGTCGAATTCGCGCTGGAGCAGGCCAACAACGTGAAGGTGAAGGCCGACAGCGGGAGCGTCGACGTCACCGTGCCGGGCGGGCCGTACCGCGTTGTCGGCGGCAGCGACAGCGGGCACCGCGACATCGACGTGCCGACCGACGGGTCCGCGGCGCACACGCTCGACCTCACGACCGAAAGCGGCAGCGTCACGGTCCGCGCGGCCTGACTTTTTCCTTACTACGGGGGATTTTTCCGATGGGCAAGATCGAACGGCGCGTGCTGGCTGCCGCGCTGCTGGGCGCGATCGCGATGTTCGGCGTCGTCGGCTTCGCGCGGGTTGGGTCCGCGGCGGCTCCGGCGCAGGGGGTGCCGGTCGCCGTGGATTCCCACTATCGAGTGACTTCGTGGGTGGGTACGCCCGCGGAAGTCGTTGTGCGGCAAGGGAACTCCGATTTCTTCCTCTCCTCCTGGACCACCCGGCGCTCCTGATCCTGTCGGGGGTCGCTGTTAGGAATGGGGTGCGCCGAAGGACGGCGTGCAGGGGGAGGGAACGCATCATGGATCTGCGCCGGATCGCGGCGGCCGTCGCGGTGGCCGTGCTCGTGGCGGCGGTGCCGGCCGTCGCCGAGGCTTCTTCGCTGTCGTGGAGACCTTGTGCCACGCGGCAGGAGCCGACGGCGGAATGCGCGTCGGTCGACGTACCGATCGACCGCGCGAAACCGGAACCGGGGTCGGCGCGGCTGGCGCTGACCCGGCTGCCCGCGCTCGACCGGGCGCACCGGATCGGCTCGCTGCTGGTGAACCCGGGCGGGCCGGGCGGCTCGGGGGTCGGGTTCGTGCGGTTCGGCGGGCTGGCCTCGCCGGACCTCGCCCGGCTGCGGCAGCGGTTCGACGTCGTGGGCTTCGACCCGCGCGGGGACTGGTTCAGCACGCCGCGCATCACCTGCGGTCCGTCGTTGTGGGATCCGGCGCTGAACCGGTTCCCGGCGTCCCGGCCGGAGTTCGAGGCGCTGGTGGCGCACAACCGCGAGGCGGGCGAGGACTGCCTGGCCCGCACCGGGCCGCTGCTGGCGAACGCGGACACGCGGAGCGCGGCCGAAGACATCGAGGCGATCCGCGTCGCGCTGGGCGAGCCGAAGATCTCGTGGCTGGGCCTGTCGTACGGCACTGAGCTGGGCGCGGTCTACGCATCGGCGCACCCCGGCCGGGTGCGCACGATGGTTTTGGACGGCGCGGTCGACCACGCCCGGCCGGTGCGGCAGGCGATCCTCGAGGAGGCCGCGGCGACCGAGGACGCGCTGGTCCGGTTCGCGGACTGGTGCCGTGGCTCGGCCGAGTGCGCGTTGCACGGCCAGGACGTCCTCCGGTTCTACGACGACGTCGTGGGGCGGGCGGCGCGCGGCGCGATCTGGTCGAGCAACCTGGGGCGCCACGCGACGGCCGACGAGGTCTCGGCGGGGGTCTACAACCACCTCTACCTCCGGGACGAGTGGCCCGCGCTGGGCAAGGCGCTGGCCGCGGCCGGCGGCGAGTTCCCGGACGCCCGCGGGCTGACCGAGCGGAACCAGTTCGGGTCGCCGAGCTACGGCGCCTACCGGGCGATCGGCTGCCACGACTTCCCGTCGCCGTTCACCGGGCCGGCGGACATGGGCGCGCTGGCCGGGCTGCTCCGCGCGGTGGCGCCGCACAGCTGGCGGTACTCCGAGTACTGGGACTTCACGAGCGGCTGCACCGGCTGGCCGATCCCGGCGAAGAACCCGCCGCGGCCCGACCCGGTCCACGGCGCCCCGCCGATCCTGGTGGTCGGCGGCGCCCACGACCCGGCGACCCCGCTGTCCTGGGCCCGCGGCCTGGCGGCGAGCATCGACGGGTCGGCCCTGCTCACCCGCCTCGACGACGGCCACACGGGCCTGCTCAACTCGGCCTGCGCCCGCGCGGCCGAGGTGGAGTACCTGGTGAGCGGGCTCACACCCGGTTCTCGCCGGCTCTGCCGCTGAACCCGGGAACAAGAACCGGGGCAGCCTCGTTAGGCTGAGTACGAAGGTTGAGCGCAGTCGACTCAAGTCCGGCTTGACGAGGCCCGCGAAGACCTGACTAAACTTGCCAGGGACCCGCTCAAGGCGGGGACGAACGTGCAGGTCACGAACATAGCAGGCTTACACAGGAGGAAAGCACCATGGCGCGAGCGGTCGGCATCGACCTCGGCACGACCAACTCGGTCGTCGCCGTCCTTGAGGGCGGCGAGCCGACGGTCATCGCCAACTCGGAAGGCTCCCGGACCACCCCCTCGATCGTCGCCTTCGCCAAGAACGGCGAAGTGCTGACCGGTCAGCCGGCGAAGAACCAGGCCGTGACGAACGTCGACCGGACGATCCGGTCCGTGAAGCGGCACATCGGCACCGACTGGAAGACCGAGATCGACGGGAAGAACTACACGTCGCAGGAGATCAGCGCCCGGGTGCTGATGAAGCTCAAGCGCGACGCCGAGGCGTACCTGGGCGAGACCATCACCGACGCGGTGATCACCGTCCCGGCGTACTTCGAGGACGCGCAGCGGCAGGCCACCAAGGAGGCCGGGCAGATCGCCGGCCTGAACGTGCTCCGCATCGTCAACGAGCCGACCGCCGCCGCGCTGGCGTACGGCCTGGACAAGGGCGAGAAGGAACAGACCATCCTGGTCTTCGACCTCGGTGGCGGCACGTTCGACGTCTCGCTGCTGGAGATCGGCGAGGGCGTCGTCGAGGTCCGCGCGACCTCCGGTGACAACCACCTCGGTGGTGACGACTGGGACGAGCGCATCGTCAAGTGGCTGGTCGACAAGTTCAAGGCCACGAACGGCATCGACCTGACCAAGGACAAGATGGCGCTGCAGCGCATCCGCGAGGCGGCGGAGAAGGCGAAGATCGAGCTGTCCAGCTCGAACTCGGCCAGCATCAACCTGCCGTACATCACCGTGGACGCGGACAAGAACCCGCTGTTCCTCGACGAGACGCTGTCGCGCGCCGAGTTCCAGAAGATCACCTCGGACCTGCTCGACCGCACCAAGGCGCCGTTCAACAACGTCATCCGGGACGCGGGCATCTCCGTCGGCGACATCGACCACGTCGTGCTCGTCGGTGGTTCCACCCGCATGCCGGCCGTCGCCGAGCTGGTCAAGGAGCTGACCGGCGGCCGCGAGCCGAACAAGGGCGTGAACCCGGACGAGGTCGTCGCCGTCGGCGCCGCGCTGCAGGCCGGCGTCCTGAAGGGTGAGGTCAAGGACGTCCTGCTGCTGGACGTGACCCCGCTGTCGCTGGGCATCGAGACCAAGGGTGGCGTGTTCACCAAGCTCATCGAGCGCAACACCACGATCCCGACCAAGCGCTCGGAGATCTTCTCCACCGCGGACGACAACCAGCCGTCGGTGCAGATCCAGGTGTTCCAGGGTGAGCGCGAGATCGCGGCGCACAACAAGAAGCTCGGCATGTTCGAGCTGACCGGTCTCCCGCCGGCCCCGCGCGGCGTGCCGCAGATCGAGGTCACCTTCGACATCGACGCCAACGGCATCGTGCACGTGACCGCGAAGGACCTGGGCACGAACAAGGAGCAGTCGATGACGATCACCGGTGGCTCCGCGCTGCCGAAGGACGACATCGAGCGCATGGTCAAGGACGCCGAGGCGCACGCCGAGGAGGACAAGGCCCGCCGCGAAGAGGCCGAGACCCGCAACCAGGCCGAGACGCTGGTCTACCAGACCGAGAAGTTCCTCAAGGACAACGACGACAAGCTGCCCGAGGAGCTCAAGGGCAAGGTCAAGTCCGCCATCGACGAGGCCAACGAAGCGCTGAAGGGCACGGACTCGGCCAAGATCCGCGAGGCGATCGAGAAGCTGAACACCGCTTCGCAGGAGCTGGGCACCGCGCTGTACGCCAACGCGAACGCCGGTGCGCCGGGCGCCGAAGGTGCCGCGGGGGCGGCCGGGGACGCCGGTGCGGCCGGCGGCCAGGCCAAGGCCGATGACGTGGTGGACGCCGAGATCGTCGAAGAGGACGAGAAGAAGTGACCCATAGCTACGACGAATCCGAGAACCAGGGCCGAGGCCCCGAGGAGCCGGTGGTCGTGCGGGATCGGCGGCGGGTGGACCCCCAGACCGGGCAGGTCCGCCCGCCCGGTCCGGCCCACGCCGCGCCGGAGCCGGCGGAGGAGCCCGTGGAGCACGCGGGCCCCTCGCTCGGCGAGTCCATTGTGGACGAGTCGGTGTCGGTGGTCTCCGACGTGGAGAAGGAGCTGGCCGAGCGCACCGCCGACCTCCAGCGCCTGCAGGCGGAGTACGCCAACTACCGCAAGCGGGTCGAGCGCGACCGCGAGGCGGTCGTCCTCGGCGCGAAGGCGACCGTGGTGAACGACCTGCTGCCGCTGCTCGACGACCTCGAGCGGGCCGAGCAGCACGGTGACCTCACCGGCGCGTTCAAGGCCGTGGGCGACAAGCTCATCAGCGGCCTGCAGCGCGCGGGGCTCGAGTCGTTCGGCGCCGAGGGCGAGGCCTTCGACCCGAGCGTGCACGAGGCCGTGCAGCACAACACCTCGCCGGACGTGGCGGGCCCGACGGTCACCGTGGTCATGCGCCGCGGCTACCGCTTCGGGGACCGCGTTCTGCGGGCGGCGCTGGTCGGCGTGACCGACCACGAGCCCGGCGCGGCCCCGGTGGACCCGTCCGTCGGTGGCGAGCTGCCACTCGACGGCGGACCAGATGACCAGCAGCAGTAGGAGAAACCCAGTGGGAGGAGGAGACGCCCGATGAGCGCACGGGAATGGATCGGTAAGGACTTCTACCGTGAGCTGGGCGTCTCCTCCGACGCCACCGCGGACGAGATCAAGAAGGCCTACCGGAAGCTGGCCAAGGAGAACCACCCCGACGCGAACGCCGGCAACGCGGACGCGGAGCAGAAGTTCAAGGCGGTCTCCGAGGCCTACGGCGTGCTCTCCGACGCGAGCAAGCGCAAGGAGTACGACGAAGCGCGGCGGCTCTTCGGCGGCGGGGGCGGGTTCAACTTCCCTGGAAGTGGAAGTGGCACCGGCAGCTTCGACGTCGGCGACATCTTCGGCCAGGCCGGGGCCGGCCAGCAGGGCGGCTTCGGCGGGCTCGGGGACATCCTCGGCGGGCTGTTCGGCCGGGGCCGCGCCTCGGCGGGCGCGACGGCGAACCGGCCGCAGCGCGGGGCCGACGTCGAGACGGACGTCCGGATCGACTTCACCGAGGCGGTCAAGGGCGCGACCCTGCCGCTGCGGCTGTCGAGCCCGGCGACCTGCTCGACGTGCGGCGGCAACGGCGCGAAGCCGGGCACGTCGCCGCGGACCTGCCCGACCTGTTCCGGGTCGGGGCTGGTCAGCCGCAGCCAGGGTGCCTTCGCGTTCTCGGAGCCGTGCCGCGACTGCCGTGGCCGCGGGACGATCATCGACGACCCGTGCCCCGAGTGCGGCGGCGAAGGCGTCAGCACGCGCACCCGCACGCTGACCGTCCGGATCCCGCCGGGCGTCGACGACGACCAGCGGATCCGGCTGGCCGGCCAGGGTGAGCCGGGCCGGGGTGGCGCGCAGGCGGGCGACCTGTACGTCCGGGTGCACGTGGCACCGCACGCGCTGTTCGGGCGCAAGGGGCTCGACCTGACGATCACCGTGCCGGTGGACTTCACGGAACTGGCGCTGGGCACCACGATCACGGTGCCGACGCTCGAAGGCAAGGTCTCGCTCAAGGTGCCGCCGGGCACGGCGAGCGGGCGGGTGCTGCGCGTGCGCGGCAAGGGCATCGCCAAGCGGGACGGTTCGCAAGGTGATCTGCTCGTCACCCTCCAGGCGGCGATTCCCGCCAAACTGGACGACAAGGCGCGCGAAGCTCTGCAGGCGTACGCCGAGGCGATGGCCGGGCACGACCCCCGGCCCGAGATCACTGAGCTGCTCGAAGGCAGGTGAGTGGGATGTTCGGCGGGATCCCCCAGGAAGGCGACGAAGAGACCCCGGTGTTCGTCATCTCGGTGGCGGCACAGCTCGCCGGGATGCACGCGCAGACATTGCGCACCTACGACCGGCAGGGCCTGGTGTCGCCGGGCCGCACGTCCGGTGGCGGGCGGCGCTACTCGATGCGGGACATCGCGCTGCTGCGCGAAGTCCAGCGCCTGTCGCAGGAGGACGGCGTCAACCTGGCGGGCATCAAGCGCATCATCGAGCTGGAGAACCAGGTCGACGCGCTGCGGGCCCGGATCACCGAGCTGACCGAAGAACTGGCCGCGGCGTACGTCGCGGGTGAACAGGCCGCGGCGGCGGCGCACGCGTCCTACCGCCGGGATCTGGTGCCGCTCAACCAGCAGACCGCGATGGTGGTCTGGCGGCCCAAGCGCAGGTGAACCGAGAAGGCCTCCCCGGGTGACCGGGGAGGCCTTCTCGCGTCAGAGCTCGAGCCGGGGCCAGGCCGCCAGGTCCGCCAGCATCCGGCGGTCGTGCGTCGCGACGACCACCGCGGCCGGGGTGGCCAGCAGGGCCTCGGTCAGCTCCTCGACGAGCACCGCCGACAGGTGGTTGGTCGGCTCGTCGAAGACGAGCACGTCCGGCCGTCCGGCCAGCCGCAGCGCGAGGTCCAGCCGGCGTTGCTGCCCCTGCGACATCCGCCCGACCGGGGTGCGCAGTGCCTCGGCGTCCAGGAGACCCATCGCCGAAAACGGGACGCCGGCGCGTTCGTAGAGCCGGCGAGCCGTCAGGTCTTCCGGCCAGGCCGGGACTTCCTGGCCGATCAACGCCACGCGCGCGCCGGCCAGGTGCCGCACCGAGCCGGTGGTCGGCGTCAGCTCGCCGGCGATGGCCGACAGCAGCGTCGACTTCCCGGCGCCGTTGCCGCCGGTGACCAGCAGCCGGTCGCCGTGGTCGAGGGTCAGCGTGACCGGGCCGTCGAGGCGGCCGTCGACACTGACGTCCGTCACCCGGATCAGGGCCGCGCCGGTGGGAGCGCCGAGATCGGGCCAGCGCAACGACAACGGCGGTTCGGGCACGGTGACGCGGTGGGCTTCCAGCGCGGCCCGTTCCCGGTTCAGCGCCTGGACGACGCCGGGCGCGCGGGTCTGGCGCTGGTGCCGTCCGGTGCCCTTGTCCGGGCGCCAGCCGGTGCTGAGCCGGTCACGGGCCTGCGCCACCGCGGCGGTCAGCTGACGGCGCGCGTCCTGCTGTTCCTCGTGCTCCTGCACCCACCGCTCGCGGTCGCGGCGGCGCCCGTCCTGCCAGGCGTCGTAGCCGCCGGCGTACCGGCGCGGGCGGCCGTCCTGGCTGGGGTCGAGGTCGAGGAACTCGGTCGCGACGTCCGCCAGCAGCGCCCGGTCGTGGCTGACCAGCGCGACCCCGCCGTCGTGCCCGCGCAGGCGGGTGGTGAGGAACGCCAGGCCGGCGGCGTCGAGGTGGTTGCCGGGCTCGTCGAGCAGCAGGAAGTCGTACCGCGCCCCGAGCAGGCAGGCCAGCCGCACGCGGTAGCGCTGACCCACCGAGAGCGTGCTCAGCTCGCGGCCGCGATCCGCGCAGGCGTCGAGTGCTTCGAGCGCGACGTTGACGCGGCGCTCGGCGTCCCACGCGTCGAGGCGCGTGGCCGCGTCCAGTGCGACGGCGTAGCGATCTTCGGCGCCTTCGGCCGACCGCGCGAGGTCTTCGGCGGCGACGTCGAGCGCGCGCAGGGCGGCGTGGACGTCCCGCAATGCCTCGGTGGTCAGCGTCCCGACGGTCTCACCGGACCGGAACGGCAGCGCCTGCCGGGCGACCCCGACGGTGCCGGCCCGGTGGACGACGCCGTGGTCGGGCGCGCGAAGACCGGCGAGGACGTGCAGCAGCGTGGTCTTGCCACGCCCGTTCTCGCCGACGATCGCCAGCCGCGACCGGGCGGAAACGGTGACGCTGACGTCGTGCAGCACCCGGCGTGCACCCAGGGTGACGCCGACGTTTTCCGCGCGAAGGTGGGCAGGCGAAGGAAAAGCAGGGGAAGACAAAGGTGGCTCCGCGGCTCAGGAGGGAGCCGGGCAGCACGGAAGCGGCCGCCCGGCGAGGACCGGAACGGCGGGCAGAAAGGGGGGTGCGCCGCCGTCAGCGGCGGGTCCGCAACCTCATGAAGACGGGACTGGAGCACATGATCACGAGGCTAACCGCGCGGCCGGGCGGGGCCAAGTGAATAACGGCGCAACCGCGAGCAGCCCCTCCCGGCTGCCCGCGGTTCCGCGCCGCGGGTCAGGTCTTGAAGTTCAGCAGCTGCTTCACCTCGGCCGTCCGCGACTCGATCACCCGGCGGGCGAGGTCGCGGACCTCGGGGTGCACGCCGCCGTTCGTTCCGTTCTCCGTCTGGGCCAGCTCGACCGCGCCTTGCTGCTGGCCGGTCAGGACGTCCAGGAACTTGCGGGTGAACTCCGGGTCCGGCGCCGACTTCAGCGCGCCCACCAAGTCCGGGGCCGTCATCTTCATGCCGCCGTGGCCGGCGTGGGCCTGGGGGTTCGCATCCATCGACGCGGGCTCGTTCCAGGCCCGGAGCCAGCCCTTCATCTGGTCGACCTCGGTGCGCTGCGTCACCTCGATCGCCGCCGAGAGCTCCTTCAGCGACGCCGGTACCGGCCGGTCCGCGGCCAGGCGGACGATCTCGATGCCCTGCTCGTTCTGGGGGATCAGCATCTGCAGGAACATCACGTCGGCCGCGTTGTGCGAAGGGGTGGCCGGCGTCGCGCCGCTGCCGCATCCGGTCAGCAGCAGCGCGACGACGGCCAGGACCAGTCTCACTGGCGTTGCCAGAGGGCCGGGGTGTTCGGCGGCTCCCAGCCCGCGATCGCCGTGTGCGGCTGGAGGCAGCGGTAGCTGACGCCGTTGTACGTCACGACGTCGCCCGCTTTGTACGCCGTGCCCGCCGACCAGGTGCCGGTCGACGGCGGGGTCGTCGTCGGGGGCGGGGTCGTGGTGGGCGGCGGGGTCGTGGTCGGGGGCGGCGTGGTGGTGGGCGGCGGCGTGGTGCCCCCGCCGCCGACCTGCAGGTCGACGCAGCTGTAGAACGCGTTGGCCGTGTCCGCGATGTTCCAGATGGCCAGCACCTTGATCCGGCCCGAGTACCCCGCCAGGTTCACCGTGTGCGACAGCGTCGGCGGCGGCTGCTGGTTGTTGCCGCTGAAGACCGCGACGCGCGTGTTGCCGACGTAGTACTCGTAGTTCGTCGTCGAGTGGCGGGCGGTGAACACCCAGTTGAACGTCACCGTGCTGCCGACGGACTTCGCGGGCCACGGCTTCGATTCGTCGTTCAGCTCGGCGAACTGGGACAGCCCGCCGTTGCAGCTGCGCAGCCCCTTCGGGCCTTCGACGCTCTGCGGTTCGTAGATGATGCTGCCGCAGTTCGGGACCTTCCCGGCCGCGCAGTTGGCCTGGCGGCTGGGCGGGTCGGACACGTAACCGTGCGCGCTCGCGGTGGCGGCGGGGAGGACCACGACCAGCACCGGTGCGAGCAGTGCACCGGCCGCGGCCGCGAAGAGCTTGCGTTTCCAGGTCATTTCGGCTCCTCGAGGGGGAACAGCTCTGTTCCGGAGGGAGGACGAACGAGCACATCCGGGGAAGATGTGGTCTAGACCATAAGGCGATTCGGGCACAACGGTCAACGAACTACCGCCGTTCGACGATTTCGCTGCTCCGCTCGGCTCAGTGCGAAGGTCGGGACGGCTGCTGCAGGTGTTCGCCGAAGAAAGACGTCACTCGGCGCCACGCGTCCTCCGACGCTTCGTGGTGGTAGGTGAACCCGACGACCTTGAGCAGCAGGTTCAGCGGTAGCGCGACGTCGATCTTGTTCGCGAACCCGTGGCTCGCGCCGGGGTACTCCTTGACGTCGTGCGGGATCTCGCGCTCGGTCAGCGCCGTCTCGAGCTTCGCCGCCGCGCCGCGCAACCCGAAGTCCTTCTTGCCGAAGCTGGCGACGACCGGGCAGGCGTCGTCGAGCACCGACAGGTTCTTCGGGAGCTGGCCGTAGTAGGGCGCCGACGCCTCGAACCCGCGGGACGCCGCGACGAGGGCGAAGCCGCCGCCCATGCAGAAGCCGGCGATGCCGATCCGGCCCGTGCAGTCCGGGCGGGCCGCGAGCAGCGCGCGGGACGCCTCGATGTCGTCGAAGCTGCGCCCCTGGTTGGCGAACATGTCCGAAAACACCCGGCGCACGCAGCGGCGCATGCCCCCGCGCGAGTACATGTCCGGGCTGAGCGCCAAGTACCCCTCGGCGGCGAAGCGGTCGGTGATGTTCTTCGTGTCCTGGCTCAGCCCGAACGCGTCGTGGATGAGCACCACGCCGGGGTGCGGCCCGTCGCCGGCGGGCTCCGCCAGGTAGCCGCCGATGGTGCCGTCCGAAACCGGAATCGTCGTCTCCATATCGGCGACGATAGCGCGTTCAATCCAAGGTGAAGGGGTCGTACGAAATCCGCTCCAGGTCGATGCCCTTGGCGAGCAGCTGGGCGATGGTGGACTGGATCATCGGTGGCGAGCCGGAAACGAGGACGTCGTGGTTCTTCCACGAGCCCCGCTGGGTCACCGCGTGCGCGAGCGTGCCGCGGTCGCCGCCGAGCACCGCGCCTTCTTCGGTGACCGGGGTGACCGTCAGCCATTTGGACGTCGAGGCCAGCCGGCGCAGATCGTCCAAAGCGTACAAATCCTCCGGTCTTCGGCCGCCGAAGAACAGGTGCACCGGCGGGTTCCGCTTCCACCGGGAAAGGTCGTCGAGGATCGCCAGCAACGGCGTGATCCCGGTGCCGCCGCCGATCAGCAGCAGCCGCCGCTTGGTGGTGGTCGGCCGCACGTCGAGCGCGCCCATCGACGGGCCGAGGCGCCAGACGTCGCCCGGTTTCGTGTGGTTGACGATGCTGCCGCTGACCCAGCCGCCGGGCACCGCGCGCACGTGGAACGTGAGCCGGCCGTCGCCGCGGGGCGCGTTCGCCGGGGACAGGTACCGCCAGAACCGCGGCCGCTGCGGCACTTCCACGCTGACGTACCCGCCGGCGCGGTACGGCAGGAGACCCTCGGTACGCACCTTCACCAGCGCGACGTCGCGGGCGAGTTTCCGGTGCTCCAGCACGGTCGCCGACCACGCCGCCGGCCCGGTCTCCGCCTGGGCCGCCTCGCGCATGGTCTTGGCGATGAGCCCGTACGCCGCGGTCCACGCCGCTTCGACGTCGGGCGTCCACTTCTCCTTGAGGAACCGCTTGAGCGCCGCGATCAACGCGAGCCCGACGGCGCCGTAGTGGCGGGACACGACGGCGAACTTGCGGTGGTCGCGGCCCAGCTGCCCGAGGAAGGTGACCAGCTCGTCGGGGCGGTCGACCATCTGCACGACGTACACGAGCGCGCGCAGCAGCCTGCTCCGCTGGGTCGTCATCGTCACCGGGAACAGCTCGCGGCAATCGGGCGCGATCACGAACAACGCGCCGTAGAAGTACTGCGCCAGTTCGTCGGCTCTCGGCTCGACGGCCGCAAAGCTTTCACGAATCAATCGAGCGAGTTCGCGACTTTCCACGGCCGAAACGGGAACTGTCTCGGGCACCGTGGAGATCTTCACGGATTCAGCATTCATCGGGAACGGTAATCTCCAGTCGTGCACAGGTAAAAGCGCCGTCCATGCGGCGTCGCTGTCGCGGTACCGCCCCCGAGGGTTCCCGACTCTAGGCGTATTCCCGTGCAGATGCGCGTGATTCCGCGCGGTCCCGCTCGAACGGACCAATTTGGCCACAACCGGTCAACCCGATCTGGCGGTGCGTGAAAACAATCAGTCGATCGTGAACGGGTCGTATTGGATCTGGTCCAGTGCGCTGCCCGCCACGAGCATGCGCGACACCGTCGCGCGGATCATCGACGGCGAGCCGGACACCAGGATGTCGTGGCCGGGCCAGGCGCCGTAGCGCGTGACGGCCTCGGCCAGCGTCCCCTGCTCGAACCCGGGGACGTCGCCGCCGCGCTCCACCACCGGCGTGACGGTGAGCCACGGGTTGGTGGCCGCGAGCGCGCGCAGCTCTTCGAGGTCGTAGAGGTCCTCGCGGGCCGGGCCGCCGTAGAAGAGGTGCGTCTTGGGGTTCTCGCCCCACAGCGCGAGGTGGTCGAGGATCGCGCGCAGCGGCGCGATGCCGGTCCCGCCGGCGACCATCAGCACGCCCCGTGACGCTTCGCGGTCGACCGTCAGCCTGCCGAGTGGCGGGCCGAGCCGCCAGACGTCGCCGGGCTGGGTGTGGCTGACGATGGCGCGCGAGACCCAGCCGCCGTCGACCGCGCGGACGTGGAACTCGATGCCGCCGTCCTCACGCGGCGCGTTCGCCGGGGAGAGGTAGCGCCACAGCCGCGGCCGCTGCGGCACTTCGACGCTGATGTACTGGCCGGGGTGGTAGGGCACCGGCTGCTCGGGCAGCAGCCGGACGAGGGCGAGGTCCCAGGTCAGCCGCCGGTGCTCGACCACGGTGGCCTGCCACGACGGCGGGTTCTGGTCGGCCGCGGCCGCGTCCTGCATGGCGCGCGCGGCGATCGTGAAGGCTTCGGCCCACGCCCGTTCGACCTCGGGCGTCCACTCCCGGCCGAGGTGGTTCTTGAGCGACGCCAGCAGCGCCGTCCCGACCGCTTCGTAGTGCCGCGGCACCACGCCGAACTTGCGGTGGTCGCGGCCGAGCTGGCGCAGGAACGGCGCCAGGTCGTCGGGGCGGTCCACCATCTGCACGATGTGCACCAGCGCGCGCACCAGCCTGCCGCGCTGGATCTCCATGTTGATCGGGAAGAAGTCGCGCGTGGTCGGGGCGAGGGTGAACAGCATCCCGTAGAAGAACTGCGAGATGTCCGCGATGTACGGCTCGGACTTCGCCCAGCTGTCCCGGATGAGCTTGACCATCGCAGCGACCGCGGCGGGGGCTTCGCGCGAGGCCGGCGACCGCGGGAGCGGGCTGACGGAGTCGGCTGTCATGCGGGGGTGTTCACGGGTCGGGGACCGCCTCCCGGGTCCATCGCCACTGCTGCCACCTCGTCACTCAACGTCACCTGAACGCGCCGCGCGCACGGCCCGTCCGCAGGGTAGCCGCCGGGCGGCCTTTTGCCCGCATTGTTGCTCCGACCGGGTGTATTTCCCCCGGCCACGCGTGGGCGACCTCACCGATCGGATGGTTGCCCAGAGCAAGCGTCCGGCAATAAACTTGTATTGCACAACTAAGGGAGGTGCCGATGGGCTTCGACGACATCGACGACGACGTCCGGGTCGAGCTCATGCGCGAGCTGAAGACCGCTTCCCAGCTCCAGCACGCCTGGATCATGCAAGCTTGGCAGAGCGAGCCGGGGCTGCATCCGGCGGCCGCGATGCTGCTCTCGGACCTGTCCAAGAACGGTGAGGCCAGGCCGTCCGAACTGGCCAAGCGCCGGTTCGTCGACCTGTCCGTGGTGAGCAGGCAGATCGCCCAGCTTTCCGCCGCCGGGCTGGTCGACCGCCGTCCCGCGCCCGAAGACGGCCGGGCGTCGCTGGTGAGCGTGTCGGAAAAGGGCCGGGCCGAACTCGCCCGCTGGCGCGCCAACTACCTCGAATTCATGGAAAAGGCGCTCGGCGGCTGGGACGACGAACGCGTCACCGACCTCACCGAGCGGCTCGCGGGGATGAACGCGGACCTCCGCCGTGCCCTCGGCAGCGCCGAATGCCAGGCCGCCCCGGTCAAGTGACGCAGTGCCGCCGGAGTACCACTCGCAGTTGGCTTTCGCACGCGGGAAAGTCTCCGTTCGGTCCTGACCGGTCGGCGTTTTCCGGGGTTACCTTCGGTGGGTGACGCATAGCCGGGTCGCACTGCTGTGCGCGCTGGGGATCGACAACTTCGGCTCGGGTCTGTTCCTCCCGCTGGCCCTGGTCTACGTGACCCAGGTGGTCGGCGTGCCGCTCGCGATGGCGGGCACGGCGGTCACGCTCGGCACCGTCGGCGGCCTCGTCGTACCGCCGCTCGCCGGTCGGCTCGTCGACCGCGTCGGGCCGCGCACGGTGGTGATCGGCGCCCAGCTGCTCCAGGCGGCGGGGGCGGGCGCGTACCTCGTCGCCGGCGGCCCGGGCCCGGTGGTGGTCGCGGCGGTCCTGCTCGCGACCGGGCAGCAGTTGTTCTACAGCTCCCTGTTCGTGCTCATCGCCGACGTCGCGGGCGACGTCCCGAAGGATCGGCCGTTCGCCGAAGCGGGGATGGTGCGGGCCGGCTGCTTCGGCCTCGGTGGGCTCACGGCGGGCGCGCTGCTGACGTGGGCCGGCCCGGCCGGGTACCGCGTCGCGGTCGCCCTCGACGCGCTGACGTTCTGCGTGGCGGCCTTGATCCTGCTCTTCTTCGTCCGGCTGGCGCGCCCGGCCAGGGCGCACGCCGAGCGGCCGGTCCGGGTGCTCCGGAACCGGCCGTACCTCGCGCTGATCCTCTTCAGCGGGCTCTTCGGGCTCTCGCTCGACTTCTTCCTGATCGGCATGCCGGTGTTCGTGCTCGACCGGCTGCACGGCCCGGCCTGGCTGCCCGGCGCGATCCTCGCCCTGCTGACCGTGCTGACCAGCGTCGGGGGCACGCTCGCGCTGCGCCTCACCGCGCGGCTGACGCGGATCGCGGCGATGCGCGCGGGCTCGGCGTTGTTCGCCGTGTGGTGCCTGGTCAGCCTGGGCGTGCTGCTGGTGCCCGCCGGCTGGCAGGTGGTCTACCTGCTGGCGTCGACGCTGGTGTTCGCCGCCGGCGACCTGGTCTTCGGGCCGCGTTCGGGTGCGCTGGCCGAAGCCGCGGCACCTCCGGTGGCCCGCGGCCGTTATCTGGCTGCCTACCAGTACGCGTTCACCGTGGCGCAGGTGATCGCGCCGGTCGTGGTCGCGTTGTTTTCGGTGGCCGACTGGTTACCCTGGGTGCTGGTCGGGGCGTGCGCCGGGCTAGCCGTGGCCGGGCTCGGGACACTGGGCTCACGGCTGCCGGCGAGCGCCGTCGCACCTGGTCAGAGTTGAGCGGAACAGACTCAAGTTTTCGTGCGTTGAAGATGGTGTCAGGTCGTGGTCAGGCCTGCCACCAGTACTTTTGAGTTACCGAGCATGAGGTGAGGGATGGACGCTTTCAACCCGACCACGAAGACCCAGCAGGCGATCTCGTCGGCGGCGCAGGCGGCCACGATGGCGGGCAACCCGCACGTGTCGGCCGCGCACCTGCTGGGCGCCCTGCTGGCGCAGGGTGAGGGGCTCACCGCACCGCTGCTGACCGCGGTCGGGGCCGACCCGGAGGTGGTGCACAAGGAGCTGGAGCCGCTCATCGCGGCGCTGCCGTCGGCGACCGGCGCGACCGTGTCGAGCCCGCAGTTCGACACCAACGCCGTCAAGTCGCTGACGCGCGCCCAGAAGCTCGCCACCGAGCTGGGCGACGAGTACGTCTCGACCGAGCACCTGCTCGTCGGGCTCGCGACCGAGGGCGGCCAGGTCGCCGACCTGCTCAGGCGCCACGGCGCCACGCCGGACGCGCTGCAGGAGGCGTTCGTCAAGGTCCGCGGCTCCGCCCGGATCACCAGCGAAGACCCGGAGAGCACGTTCAAGGCGCTGGAGAAGTACGGCGTCGACCTGACCGCGCGCGCCCGCAACGGCGAGCTCGACCCGGTCATCGGCCGGGACACCGAGATCCGCCGCGTGGTGCAGGTGCTGTCGCGGCGCACCAAGAACAACCCGGTGCTGATCGGCGAGCCGGGCGTCGGCAAGACTGCCATCGTCGAAGGGCTGGCCCAGCGCATCGTCGCCGGCGACGTGCCGGAATCGCTGCGCGGCAAGCGCGTCGTCGCCCTCGACCTCGGGTCGATGGTGGCCGGCGCGAAGTTCCGCGGCGAGTTCGAGGAGCGGCTGAAGGCCGTGCTCAAGGAGATCACCGACTCGGCGGGCGAGGTCGTCACCTTCATCGACGAGCTGCACACCATCGTCGGCGCCGGTGCCACCGGCGAGGGCGCGATGGACGCGGGCAACATGATCAAGCCGATGCTCGCCCGCGGTGAGCTGCGGATGGTCGGCGCGACCACGCTCGACGAGTACCGCCAGCACATCGAGAAGGACGCCGCCCTGGAGCGGCGCTTCCAGCAGGTGCTCGTCGGCGAGCCGTCGCCGGAGGACACCATCGCGATCCTGCGCGGGCTGAAGGAGCGCTACGAGGTGCACCACGGTGTCCGGATCACCGACGCCGCGCTGGTCGCCGCCGCGACGCTGTCCGACCGCTACATCACCGCGCGCTTCCTGCCGGACAAGGCGATCGACCTGGTCGACGAAGCCGCGTCCAAGCTGCGCATGGAGATCGACTCGCGGCCGGTGGAGATCGACGAGGTCGAGCGCGCCGTGCGCCGCATGGAGATCGAGGAGATGGCGCTCGCCAAGGAGGAGGACTCCGCGTCCAAGGAGCGCCTCGCCGCGCTGCGCGCCGAACTGGCCGAGAAGCGCGAGACGCTGACGGCGCTGACCGCGCGCTGGCAGAACGAGAAGGGCTCCATCGAGCGCGTCCGCGAGCTCCAGGAGCAGCTCGAACAGCTGCGCGGCGAGTCCGAACGCGCCGAGCGCGACGGCGACCTCGGCAAGGCCGCCGAGCTGCGCTACGGCCGGATCCCGGCGCTGGAGAAGGAGTTCGAAGCGGCCACCGCGGCGAACGAGGCCAGCCAGCAGAACGTCATGCTCAAGGAAGAGGTCGGCGCGGACGACGTCGCGGACGTGGTCAGCGCGTGGACCGGCATCCCGGCGGGACGGCTGCTGGAGGGCGAGACCGGCAAGCTGCTCCGGATGGAGGACGAGCTGGGCAGGCGGGTCATCGGGCAGAAGGAGGCCGTGCAGGTCGTCTCGGACGCGGTGCGCCGCAGCCGGGCCGGCGTCGCCGACCCCGACCGCCCGACCGGGTCGTTCCTGTTCCTCGGCCCGACCGGCGTCGGCAAGACCGAGCTGGCGAAGGCGCTGGCGGAGTTCCTGTTCGACGACGAGCGCGCGATGCAGCGCATCGACATGAGCGAGTACGCCGAGAAGCACTCGGTGGCGCGCCTGGTCGGTGCCCCGCCGGGCTACGTCGGGTACGACCAGGGCGGCCAGCTGACCGAGGCCGTCCGGCGCCGGCCGTACTCGGTGGTGCTGCTGGACGAGGTCGAGAAGGCCCACCCGGACGTCTTCGACGTGCTGCTGCAGGTCCTCGACGACGGGCGGCTGACCGACGGGCAGGGCCGGACGGTGGACTTCCGGAACACCATCCTGATCCTGACGTCGAACCTCGGCTCGCAGGCCATCGCCGACCCGTCGCTCGACGAGCGGCAGCGCAACGACGCGGTGCTCTCGGTGGTGCAGCGGCAGTTCAAGCCGGAGTTCCTCAACCGGCTCGACGACATCGTCGTGTTCCACTCGCTCGGCACCGAGCAGCTGACGTCCATTGTGGACATCCAGGTCGCCCGGCTGGCCGCGCGGCTGGCCCAGCGGCGGCTGCACCTGGAGGTCACCGACGGCGCCCGCGAGTGGCTCGCGCTCAACGGCTTCGACCCGATCTACGGCGCCCGCCCGCTCCGGCGGCTGGTCCAGTCGGCGATCGGCGACAAGCTGGCGAAGGAGCTGCTGTCCGGCGAGATCCGCGACGGCGACACGGTGCGCGTCGACAGCCCGGAGCTGGAAGCCGGTGACTCGCTGACCGTCACCCGCGCCTGAAATCCGTGAAGGCCTCCTTACCGGCTTTTTTGCCCGGGAAGGAGGCCTTCACGGCGTTTCGCGGACGTCCACAGTAGAGACTTGTCGACTTGCGGAGGGGGAATTGGTCCGAACGGGCTCGGCGACACGGGTACCGGCCCTCAGCTCTTCGGCCTAGCAGGCGATACCCTGCACGTCGTGGGTATTCCGGCGTGGATCTGGTTCGTCATCGCGGCCGTCGCCCTGGTGGCGGGCCTCGGGCTGCTCGCGGCCGACCGGGCGAAGGAGGGCTCGCGCAACCGCGAGCGCATGCGCTGGGCGCAGTTGCGCGGCTGGCAGTTCGTCGAGGAGGACGAACGGCTGCCGCAGCAGTGGTCCGGTGGGGCGATCGGCTACTTCGGCGCGGACGCCGCCGTCAACGTCGTCGCGGGCTCGACCTTCACCTCCGACGGCCGCCGCCCGGTGTTCATCTTCGACATCGAGTCCGAGGGGCAGATTCCCGCGGTCGTCGTCGCCGTGCGCTGCAACAAGAAGCACCGGATCCCGATCGAGATGTGGCTGTCCAGCGTGCCCTTCCAGCGCGCCGACATGCCCGAGATGCTCGGCCCGATCGGCTCGCGCTACGCCTTCGCGGACGACGCCGACGGCGCCCGCGTCGTGATCACCCAGGAGCTCGTCGACGCCGCGGACCAGCTCGGCGGCGACGTCGGCGTGGCCTGGCTGGAGAACGAGTGGGTGCTCGCCAGCGTCGTCCCGACCGCCGGGCCCTCGCGGCTCGAGCGGCTGCTGCGCGACCTCGGCGAGATCGCGGACATCGTCGACCCGTTCGACGAGGACTACGACGCCGGCCGCCACCAGGCGAGCGCGCCCATCCCGACGCCGGGTTCGACCCCGCCCACCCCTGCCGCTGGGACGCCGGTCCAGCAGCCGCCCGCGGACCCGCCGCAGCAGGACTAGGGGTTCAGCGGGTGGTCGAACAGGCTGCCCGAGAACGACGGGGTGAGGGTGCCGCGCACCGTGGCCGCCCCGCCCTGCACCGCGACGACGTGGTCGACGCCGAGGTCGCCGCTGATCGAGCCGGACGACAGGTCGTGGGACACCTTCACCAGCCCCTCGGCGGGGCCGAGCTGCCCGCCCAGTTCGTGCTTCTGGCCGAGGTCGAGGTCGCCGGCGAACTGCCCGCTCGCGTGCTGCTCCGACGACGTGCCGACGGCGCCGAACCGGCCGAGGTCGACGGCCTGCCCGGAGGAGCGGCGCACGGCGAGCCCGCCGGTGAGGTCGCCGGCGAACCGCCCCGAGTGGCTCAGGCCGCTGTCGACCTGCTCGGCGTGCTCGCTCAGCACGTCGACGCCGTTGCCCAGCCAGACGCCGTGGTGCGCGCTGTCGCTGGTGCCGAGGCGGGCGGGCGCGGCCGAGCCGGCCAGGCGCTGCTCGTCGCCGGCGGCCGCGGCGACCTGGCCGACCCGCACGTCCTGGCGGCCGGTCCGGGTCGCGAAGGCCCCGGACGTCCCGGCGCCGGCGGCCTCCCCGACGTCGGCGAGGAACTGGGCCTCGCCGATCCGCTTGGTGACGGCGTCGCGGCGGCCCGCGGTGAGGCCGTCGCCGTCGAGCGTGCCGGCGTGCTGGTGGTCGACGGGCAGGGCGATGCCGTTCAGCGGCAGCGTGATGTCGGTGGGGCTCGCCAGCGCGGCGGCCGGGGTCGCGAAGAACAGCGCGACGGGCGCCGCACCGGCGGCGACCTTGGGCAGGTAGCCGCTTTTCCGCCTGCTGTGCTTACCCATGCGGCGGACCATACTTCGCCGTCGGCTCGAACGCATGTCTGCCCGTGACCTGGGGGTATGGTTCACCCACATGACCACCACCGCCGTGATCACCGGAGCCACCGCGGGCATCGGCGCGCAGTTCGCGCGCACGCTCGCCGCCGAGAAGTACGACCTGGTGCTCGTCGCCCGCGATGCCGCGCGGCTGGAAGCGTATGCCGCCGAGCTGCGGGAACAACACGGGGTCGCCGTCGAGGTGCTCCCCGCCGATCTGTCCGAAGTGGAGGGACGGACCGCGGTCGAGGAGCGGCTGGCCGCCGGGCCGGTCGACCTGCTGGTGAACAACGCCGGGTTCGGGCTCAACGGCGACTTCTGGACCATCCCGCCGGACGCGCTGCAGCGCCAGCTCGACGTCAACGTCACCGCCGTGCTGCGGCTGACGCGGGCGGTGCTGCCCGGCATGATCGAGCGCGGCCACGGCGACGTCATCCAGGTCAGCAGCGTGGCCGGGTTCTTCAGCGGCCGCGGTTCGACGTACACGGCCAGCAAGAACTGGGTCACGTCGTTCACCGAAGGCATCGCCGCTTCGCTGCCCAAGGGCATCCGGATGATGGCGCTCTGCCCCGGGTTCACCGCGACCGAGTTCCACGAGCGGGCCGGCATCGGCAAACCCGGCCCGAAAATCGCCTGGCTGGGTGTCGAACAGGTGGTCGGCGAAGCGCTCGCGGACCTGCGGCGCGGCAAGGTGATCTCGGTGCCGAGCCTGCAGTACAAGGCCGTCGTCGCGATCGGCGGCCTGCTGCCCCGCGCGGTGCTGCGCCGGATCAGCGGCGGCCGCGGCCGCACCTGACCCGCACTTTCACGTGAAAGTGCGCGGTAGGGCTGTCCCCACCTCGAAGACGCACGCGCGCACCAGGGTGGATCGGGGGTTGCCTCACTAGCGTTTCCCCATGACGACTGAGGCGGTTCGGCTCGAGGCCGTGCGCAAGGAGTACGGCGGCGTGGTCGCGCTGGACGGGGTCTCGATCTCCTTCCCGCGCGGCGGTTTCACGGCGGTGATGGGCCCGTCCGGGTCGGGCAAGAGCACGTTCCTGCACTGCGCGGCCGGCCTCGACCGGCCGACGTCGGGCCGGGTCGTGCTCGACGGCCAGGACCTCGACGGCAAGAGCGAGACCTACCTGACGAAGCTGCGGCGCGACCGCGTCGGGTTCGTCTTCCAGGCGTTCAACCTGCTGCCGGCGCTGACCGTCGAGCAGAACGTCGTGCTGCCGCTGCAGCTGGCCGGGAAGCGCCCGGACAAGCGGCTCGTCGCCCGGATCCTCGCGCACGTCGGCCTCGACGGGCGCCGCAAGCACCTGCCAGGGCAGCTCTCCGGCGGGCAGCAGCAGCGCGTCGCGATCGCGCGGGCCCTGGTCGCCGACCCGGCCGTGCTGTTCGCCGACGAGCCGACCGGCGCGCTCGACACCCGCACCGCCGCCGACGTGCTCGGCCTGCTGCGCGAGTCCGTCCGGGCCGGCGGCCAGACGGTGATCATGGTGACGCACGACCCGGTCGCCGCGTCCTACGCCGACGAGGTCGTGTTCCTGGCCGACGGCCGGGTCGCCGGCCGCCTCGCGCGGCCGACCGCGGAAGCCGTCGCCGAGCGGATGACCCACCTCGGCGCGTGGGGCCGGGTGGCGGCGTGATGTTCGGACTCGCGCTGCGGACGCTGCGCCTGCGCAAGGGCGGCTTCCTGGCGACGTTCGTCGCCGTGTTCTTCGGTGCGCTGATCGTTTCGGCGTGCGGTGGCCTGATGGAGTCGGGCATCCGGTCCGAGACGCCGGTGCAGCGGCTGGCCGCGGCGCCGATCGTCGTCGGCGGGCAGCAGACGCTCAAGCTGCCGGAGGACGACCCGGCGACCCTCGACCCCGAGGACAAGCACAAGTTCGACAACGCGACCCTGCCCGAGCGCGTCCGCCTCGACGCCTCCATGGCCGTCCGCCTGCGCGCGGTCCCCGGCGTCACGGACGTCGTCGGCGAGGTCAGCTTCCCGGCGCAGATCGGCAGCGCGAGCGCGTTCGGGCACGCCTGGGACTCCGCCGTGTTGACGCCGTACACGCTCGCCGGCCGGGCCCCGAACCCCGGTGAAGTCGTCGTCGACGCCGGGCTCGGGCTCGCCGTCGGGGACACGCTCCCGGTCGCGGCGCACGGAGTCGCCGGCCAGTACCGCGTCTCCGGGATCGCCCACGCACCGCAGGCCATGCGCGACTCCGCTGTGTTCTTCGCGCCTTCGGACGCCGACCGGCTCTCCGGCCACCCGGGGCGCTTCGACACCATCGGCGTCTTCGGCGGTGACGTCGCCGCGGTGGCGTCGGTGGTCGGGGACGCCGGGGTCGTGACGACCGGCGCCGACCGCGGCGCGCTGGAGTTCCCCGAGGTGAACAAGAGCGGCGAGGACCTGATCGTGCTGGCCGCGGTGTCCGGCGGGCTGTCCGCGATGGTCATGGTGTTCGTCGTGGCGGGCACGCTCACGCTGTCCACCCAGCAGCGCCAGCGCGAACTCGCGCTGCTGCGCGCGATCGGCGCGACCCCGCGCCAGCTGCGGCGGATGGTGCTCGGCGAGGCGCTCGTCGTCGGCCTGCTCGCGGTGGCCGCGGCCGTCGCGCTCGGCCCGGTGCTCGGCCAGTGGCTGTTCGACCAGCTCGCGGCCAACCACGTCGTGCCGGACGTGCTGCGGTTCGAGCAGGGCTGGCTGCCGGCGACGGTCGCCGCGGGCGCGTCGCTGCTGGCCGTCGTGGCCGCGTCCTTCGTGGCCGGACGGCGGGCGTCGAAGGTCCGCCCGACCGAAGCGCTCGCCGAAGCCGCCGTCGAGCGGCGGTGGCTGACGCCGATCCGGCTGGTCACCGCGCTCCTCTGCTTCGCAGGCGGGACGGCGCTGGCCATCGTCACGGTCGCCGTGATGACCGGCCCGGTCGCGGCCAGCACGGCGGGCCCGGCGGTGATGCTGTGGGCGTTCGGCCTGGCGGCGATCAGCCCGGGCGTGACGAAGCTGGTGGCGACGCTGCTGCGCTGGCCGGTGCAGGCGATCACCGGCGTCAACGGCCGGATCGCGCTGCTCAACACCCGCGTCGGCGCGGTGCGCGCGGCGGGCGCGGTCACCCCGATCATGCTCGCGGTCGGCATCGCGACCGCCAACATCTACCTGCAGACCACCCAGGAAGCCGTCTCGAACCAGGCGTACACCGAGGACCTGCGCGCGGACGCGGTCGTCGGCGGCCCGAGCGGGCTCGACCCGTCGGTGCTGGGACGGGTGCGCGCGACGCCGGGGGTCGCGAGCGCGTCGGAGTACGTGACGAGCACGGTGTTCATCGAGCAGCCCTTCGACTCGAACCAGGACAAGGACGGCTGGCCCGCGCTCGGCGTCAGCGAGCTGACCGGGAACGCCGTCGAGGTGCCCACGACGCTCGGGCGCCAGGTCGGCGACACGCTGTCGCTGCGGCTCGGCGACGGCGCGCCGGTGGACGTGCGGGTGACCGCGGTGGTGAGCCAGCGCGCCGGGTTCGAGAAGCTCGTGCTGCCCGCCGGGCTGCTGGCCCCGCACACGACGCTCGGGCTCGCGCCCCAGCTGCTGGTCCGCGCCGCCGACGGCGTCGATTCGGCGACGTTGACCGCACGTCTTCGCGAGGCGACCGCCGGTTCGCCGGTGTTCGTCGGCGACCGGGACACGCTGATCGCGGCGCACGCGAAGGGCAACGAGATCGGCGCCTGGGTCAACTACCTGCTCGTCGGCATGATCATCGCGTACACGGTGATTTCGGTGGTGAACACGCTGGTGATGGCCACGGCCAAGCGGCGGCGCGAGTTCGGGCTGCAGCGGCTGAGCGGGTTCACCCGCGGCCAGGTGCTGCGCATGGCCGGTATCGAAGGCGGGCTGATCGCCACCATCGCCGTGCTGCTGGGGACGGCGACCGCGGCCGGCGCGATCGTGCCGTTCTGCCTCGTGGTGAGCGGCTCGGTGCTGCCGACCGGCCCGCTCGCGGTCTACCTGGTGGTGCTCGCGATCGCCGTGGTGCTCGCGCTCGTCGCGATCCTGGTCCCGGCCTGGGCGGCGACGCGCGGGCGTGCGGTCGACGCCACATCCATCGGTGAGTGAGGACGGCCGTGTGTAAGACTCTCGGCCGTGGCGAACCCCGGGTTGGATCAAGCGGCGAAACTCGAACTGGCCAGGCTGGTCACCGATCTTTCCGTGGTACACGGAAAAGTGACCCTGGCGTCCGGCAAGGAAGCCGACTACTACATCGATCTCCGGCGGGCGACGCTGCACCACGCGGCCGCGCCGCTGATCGGCAAGCTCCTGCGCCAGCTGACGGCGGACTGGGACTACGTGGCGGCCGGCGGCCTGACCCTCGGCGCCGACCCGGTCGCGCTGGCGATGTTGCACTCGGCGGCCACCGACGGCGTCGTGCTGGACGCGTTCGTGGTCCGGAAGTCGGTCAAGGAACACGGCATGCAGCGCCGCATCGAGGGCATGGAGGTCCGCGGCCAGCGCGTGCTGGCGGTCGAGGACACCTCCACGACCGGCGGCAGCGTGCTCGAAGCCGTCGCGGCCCTGCGTGAGGCGGGCGCGACCGTGATCGGCGTGGTGACGGTGGTCGACCGCGACACCGGCGCGCGCGAGGCCATCGAGAAGGAAGGCCTCGAGTACCGTTACATCCTCGGGCTGGACGACCTCGGCCTGAACTGACCGGCCGGGGCCCGCCGCGGCGGGCCCCGGTCCCGGCTCACTTCTTGAACAGGTCCTTCGCGGCGTCCTTCACGTTCTCGACGGCGCCCTTGAGCCCGGCCTTCGCCTGGTCGGCCTGACCCTCGGCGCGCAGCTGCTCGTCCCCGGTGGCGTTGCCGGCCGCTTCCTTGGCCTTGCCGCCCAGTTCCTCGGCCTTGTTGCCGATCTTGTCGCCCAACGACATCGGACACCTCCTTCTGCGGTGGCACCCCGGCGGGGCGCCTGGTGCCGGGAAGACCACCGGGGCGCGTGATCGTCACGGACTCGCCCCGGTGAGCACCGTCACCCACAATCGGTGCGTGACGTTTTCCGCTCACCGGTGTCCTCCTCCCGAGAGGAGGTGCCGTGACGACCGCCGCCACACCGCTTGACGACGCGACCCTCGTCGGCCGCGCCCGGGACGGCGACGTCCGGGCGTACGAGCAGCTCGTGCTGCGCTACCAGGGCCCGATGTTCCGGCTCGCCGTGAAGATGCTCGCGAACCGCGGCGACGCCGAAGACGTCGTCCAGGAGGTGTTCCTCAACGCCTGGCGCAAGCTCGGCCAGCTCGGCGAGGACGCCGCGTTCGTCGGCTGGCTCTACCGGGCCACCACGAACCGCTGCCTCAACGCCATCCGCGCGCGCCGGCCGCGGGCCGACGTCGACCTGGACGCCGCCGAGTCGCCGCGGGCCGATCTGCAGCCGGAACGGGCCGCCCAGGTGAGCGGGCAGCTCGCGGCGTTGAACGCGGCGCTGGCGGAACTGACGCCCGAGCAGCGGGCGTGCTGGCTGCTGCGTGAGGTGCACGGCCGGTCCTACGAAGAGATCGGCGAAGTCGTCGGCGCGAACGCGACCGCGGTCCGCGGCCGGATCGCGCGCGCCAGGGCACAGCTGGCGGAGGTGATGAAGCCATGGCGATGACGGAGTACGAGCTGCCCTGCGAACGCGATGTCGAGCAGGTGTGGGAGCGGCTCGACGCGGTCGGCGCCGGGCTGGCCGACGAACACGAACTGACCTGCCCGCACTGCCGGGCCGCGCGCGAAAGCCTGCTGGCGCTGCGCGAGGCCACCGAGGAGCTGGTGGCCGAGGACGACGCGCCGTCGCCGGACCTGTTCGGCCGGATCATGTCGGCCGTGCGGGCCGAGGTGCGGCGCGACCGGATGGTGCGGCTGCCGACCCCGGAGCCCGGGTTCGTCGAGATCAGCGAACAGGCGGTGGCGGCGGTGCTGCGGTACGCGGCCGACACGGTCGACGGCGTCCGGGCGCGGCGCTGCCGCGTGCGCACCGGCGCGGACGGGGTCGTCGAAGTCGAACTCACCCTCGCGGTGAGCGTGCGGAACGCCACGGGCGGTGAAGCGTTGGCGAAGGTGCGGGAGCGGGTGACCGCGGCGGCCGCGGCCCGGGTGGGCCTGACGCTGGCGAAGCTCGACCTGCTCGTGGCCGACATCTATGCCGAAGACACTGCCGGGGAGCCAGGGGAATGAGCGTTGACTACGTGGTCGCCGACCCGGTGATCGCCAGCGTGGCGGCACGGGCGGCGATCGCCACACCGGGGGTGGTGCGCCTGGAACCGGGCCTGCGCGGCCTGGTCACGGCGTGGACGCGCGCGGCCCGCCAGCGCTGGAAGGGCCTCGACCCGGCGCCGGCGGACGGCGTCCGGGTGCGCACCGCGGACGGCCGCGTGACCGTGCACGTCGACCTGGTGACGGCGACGGCCGACCAGGCGGCGGCGGTCGGCCGGGCGGTCCAGCGCGCGGTGACCCGGTTCGTCACCGAGCAGACCGGGCTGGTCGTCGACGAGGTCTCGGTGTCCATCATGGACATCGAGCCGGCGGCCCGGTGACCGCCGCCGAAGCCGTCGAGCGGATCGTCGGCGCCCTCGAGGAGATCGACGGCCTCCGCCCGGCGACGCCGGTTTCGCCGGAGACGACGTGGTTGCCGGTGGACTGGGCGGGCATGGCCGTCGACCTCTCGGCCGAAGTCGTCCAGATCCGCCTGATCGCGACCCGGCTGCCGATTCCCCCGTTGCTCGAGCGCGCGGCGGAACTCGTGCGTCCGCTGCTGGCGGGTACGGAATGGGAAAAGGCGCGTCTGCGGCTGGTCGTCACCGACCTCGACGGCGCCGCGTTCGCCGGAGACCCACGTCACACGAACGGGTAAGTGACGATCTCCCCTCCGCTGGGTCCTTAACTACGAACCAGGCGAAAAGCCTTGGGGCAACGGACATCCAGGGAGGACCCATGACCGCGACGGCCGAGAAGAACACCGTGGCCACCACGACCGAGAGCGCCCTCGTCACCAAGCAGGGCACCACCACCATCGCCGACACCGTGGTCCAGAAGATCGCCGGGCTCGCCGCCCGCGAGGTCACCGGCGTCCACGACCTCGGCGGCGGCGCGGCCCGCGCGCTGAGCGCCATCCGCGACCGCATCCCGGGCGCGTCCGCCAGCGTCGGCCAGGGCGTCTCGGTCGAGGTCGGCGAGAAGCAGGCGGCGGTCGACCTGCAGATCCTGGTCGAGTACGGCGTCGCCATCGCCGACCTCGCGCGGGCGGTGCGCCGCAACGTGATCACCGCGATCGAGCAGATGACCGGGCTGGAGGTCGTCGAGGTGAACATCAACGTCAACGACGTCCACCTCCCCGGTGACGACGACGAGACCACCGCTTCGGACCGGGTGCGGTGACGATGAACGCGACGCTGCTCGGCCTCTTGTACGGACTGGCACTGGGTTTCGCGGCCGCGTTCGGCGGGTTCGGCGCGTTCGTGGCGGTGTTCGTGCTGGGCGGGCTCGGCCTGCTGGCCGGGCGCTGGCTCGACGGGAAGCTCGACCTGTCCGCCCTCGTGGGCGCCGCACGCGATCGGAGGTAGCCGTGGAACGCGGAGTGACGACGGTGGCCCCGCGGGCGGTGCGGCGCATCGCCGCGCACGCCGCCCGCGAGGTCGACGGCGTCGGCGGGGAGGTCGGCGCCGAGGCCACTGTGGACGGTGCATCGACCACTTTGGACATCCGGCTGCCGGTGGCCTACCCGGCCCCGATCGCGGCGACGGTCGAACGGGTCCGGGCGCACCTGCTCGGCCGCACGACGGAGCTGACCGGGCTGAGCGCGCGGCGCGTGGACATCACGGTCGCGTTGTCGCGGCCCGAACAGCCGAAGCGGCGGGTCCGGTGAGGCGCCCCCGGCGGAGCGTGCCGGCGGTGCTGACGGCGCTGGTCGTGCTCGCGGCGTGCGCGCTGGTCGTGACGGCGCTGGTGCAGCGCCTGCTCGGCGAGCGGCCGCTGCTGTCGTTCGAGGCGGTCGCCGCCCGGGTGCACGAGACGACGTGGAACGAACTGCCCGTGCTCGTCGGGGGCGGGGCAGCGGTTCTGGCGGGTCTCGTGCTCCTGGCGGCGGCACTCCTGCGGGGCCGCCCGGTGGTACTGGCGCTGGCACCGGCGGCGGGCATCGAGGCGGGCACGACCCGCCACGGCCTGCGCACCTCGGTGCGCTCGACGGCGGCCGGCGTCGACGGGGTGGCGACGGCCGCGGTCAAGCTGCGGCCGCGGAAGGTGAAGGTGCGGGTGCGCACGAACCGGACGAACACGGAAGGCCTCGCGACCGCGGTGGAGACGGCGGTCGCGCGACGGCTGGAGCAGGTGGGACTGGCGGAGCCGCCGAAGGTGCGGGTCCGGGTACGAGGAGGCACGCGATGAACGGCCCCAAACGCCCCAATGTGGCGTTGGTTGCGTCCAGCGCACCGAACGCCACATTGGGTGCGTCTGACGCACCGAACGCCACATTGGGGCGCTCGGGAGCGGGCGCGGCGGTGCGAGGTCGCGAGCGAGGGGGTGCGCGATGAACCGGCCTGCTGGGCTCAACCGCAGCCTTCTCGCCCTCG
Organism: Amycolatopsis eburnea; assembly: GCF_003937945.1. GTDB lineage: Bacteria > Actinomycetota > Actinomycetes > Mycobacteriales > Pseudonocardiaceae > Amycolatopsis > Amycolatopsis eburnea. The sequence continues at coordinate 858,428 of NZ_RSEC01000036.1, read as the reverse complement.
TCGGGCTGCTGCTCCTCGCCGGTGGCGGGTTCGCCGTCGCCACGCACTTCGGGCGGCTCCGCCTGCTCGACCCGGCCGCGCCGCTCGTGCCCGGCGCCGCCGCGCCGCCGACCTGGGTGTTCTGGGTCGCGATCGCCGTCGCGACGCTCCTCGGCCTGCTCTGCCTGCGGTGGCTGGCCGCGCAGGCGTTCCGGCGGCCGAAGAGCGTCGCCTGGCGGGACGAGCGGGACACCGGCGTCACCGTCCTCGACTCGAGCGCGGCCGCCGCGCCCGTGGCCGCCGACGTCGAGGGTTACGACGGCGTCCGGGCCGCGTCGGCCTGGCTGTCCGGGCCGCGGGACGCGCCGGAACTCTTCCTCGTCGTCACCACCGACCGCGACGCCGATGCCACCGCGATCCGGGAGAGCATCACCGGCCACGCCGTGCCGCGGTTGAAGCAGGCCCTCGAAGTCGAGGACCTGCCCGTGCGGCTGGAAATTCGGCTGACGGCGAAATCCGGGGTCCGGGCGCGCTGACCCCGGCGTACCGTCGGGTCCATGGAGGAGGAGCCGCAGCCGGACTGGACGAAGCCCGACCGGGAGAAGCCGGAGCAGTACCCGCACGAGGAGCCGACGCAGTACCCCGCGAAGCGCCCGCCGGAATTCCCACCGGGTGTAACGCCGCCGTCACCGCCCAGGTGAACGGGTTGCTCCGGTGGGTTAAACATCACACACCGGGGCACTCTTCAGGGCGGCCGGACCCGATCAGCGGAGTAAAGTCGCTGGTAGGGGGTTCGGGGAAGGGGGCGGGTGATGGCGAGGTTCCTGGCCGACGCGACGGTGCTGGTGCACATCCTGGCCCTGGTCTTCATCGGCCTCGGCGGCTTCCTGGCGTGGCGCTGGCCGAAGGTCGTCTTCGTCCACGTCTTCTTCGCCATCTGGGGCGTGCTGGTCAACGTCACCCCGATCCCGTGCCCGCTGACCGCGCTCGAGAACTACTTCCGCCACCAGCAGGGTCTCGGTGACCTGCCCGGCGGCTTCAACGCCTACTACTTCTACGACACGCTCTTCCCGCGCTCGTTCCTCCCGGTGATCGCCGCCTTCGCGCTGACCCTGCTGGTGCTGTCGTACGTCGGCGTGTACCAGCGCCACCGCCACCGCCACGACGGCGAAGAAACCCACGCGCGCCCGGTCCACCCCGTCTGAGCGACAATCGGGGGGTGACCACCTCCCCCGACGCCGGACCCACCGAGTGGGTGAGCCGCGAAGAGGTCGGCGTCGGCCCGTGGCCCGGCGACTGGCCCACCGGCGAGCAGTACGACCCGGAACTGCTGCGTGAAGGCGACCGCCGAAACGTCGTCGACGCCTACCGGTACTGGCGCCGCGAGGCCATCGTGTCCGATGTGGACCGGCGGCGGCACCCGTTCCACGTCGCCATCGAGAACTTCCAGCACGACCACAACATCGGCACCGTGGTGCGCACGGCCAACGCGTTCGCCGCGGCCGAGGTGCACATCGTCGGCCGCCGCCGCTGGAACCGGCGCGGCGCCATGGTGACCGACCGCTACCAGCACCTGCGCCACCACGACGACGTCTCCGGGCTCGTGACCTACGCCGCCGAGCGCGGGCTCGCCGTCGTCGCGGTCGACAACACGCCCGGTTCGCAGCCGGTCGAGACGGCCGACCTCCCGCGCGAGTGCGTGCTCCTCTTCGGCCAGGAAGGCCCCGGGCTGAGCGAGCCGGCGCAGGAAGCCGCGTCACTGGTCGTGTCGATCGCCCAGTTCGGCACCACCCGGTCGATCAACGCGGGGGTCGCGGCCGGGATCGTCATGCACGCCTGGATCCGGCAGCACGCCGACCTGTCGACGGCCTGGTAGCTACAGCCCCCAGCCCCAGCGCAGCTGCACCACGCCCGACGCGTTGTTCGTCGCCAGGCCGCTGCCGCTCTGCCGGGTGATCGAGTACGGGTCGCCCGAACGCAGGCCGGGCCAGTAGACGACGCCCATCTGCCGCGACCGCGCCAGATCCGTCGTGGCGGCGAAGTAGGCGGTGAAGTTGTTGCCGTCCTGGTGGCCCGCCGAGTAGTCGAGCCCGGTCGTCATCGGCGCGCCAGCTTCGTCGATGACGGTCCGGGACGAGTACGCGCCGAGCCGGTTGCTGAGGTTGGCCGTCCACGCCGCGCGGGTCGTGTCCGACGCCCAGAAGCCGTAGAAGTGCAGCGACAGCAGCGTTCCGTTCAACGCGCTCGCCGCGCCGACCCCGGTGACGTTGTCGTTGTAGCCGGTCCCGCTGATCAGGACCCGGCCGCGCGGGATGGCCGAATGCCGGGACAGCCAGGTCGAGCACAGGAAAACCCAGGCGCTCAGGCTGTAGCCGAACGGCTCGTTCATCGGCTCGAAGTAGACACCGGAATTGCCGCCGTAGTCCGCGGTGACCCGGTCCCACATGGTGTTCCACGCGGTCACGTCGTCGACGAAGCCGTCCTTGTTCGCTTCCCAGTAGCCGAAAACGACCTTCATGCCGTGCGCCAGCGCGGAGTCGGCGGCGCCCTTGTACCGGGCCCACCAGTCCGAGTTCACGCTCTGCGGGTTGATCGGCAGGCGCACGGTGTTCGCGCCGAGCTGCTGCTGGAAGCCGGTGAGGATGCCGTCCGCCTTCGTGCGGACGGTGTCGTAGCTGTCCCCGGCGGTGAGGCCGGTCGGGATGACCCAGCCGTCGACGTAGTTGTCGCGGGCGTCGGCCCAGTTCACGCCGCGGAAGGCGTTCGTGGCGGCGGAAGCCTGCGGGACGGCGAGGAGGGCCAGCGCGAGGACGGCGATCATGGCGGCGTGCAGACAACGGGTCATGCGAACTCCGATGTTCACGTAAACATGCGACGCTGAGGATGCACTCGGCTCCGCACCGCTGTCAAGCGTCAGGCCGGCGCGACCTCCACCGGGATGCCGTTGAGCACCGACGTCCCCGACGGCACGTCGAGGAGCGTTTCGTCGGCGACCAGGTTCGAGTTGACGCCGGGGTTCGCGCGCGCCACCCGCGTCCGCGCGCCGTCGACGTCGTGGCCCCAGCCGTGGGGGATGCTGATCACGCCCTGGCGGATCTCGTCGGTGATCTCCACCGGCGCCTCGAGCTTGCCGGCTCGGGACGTCACCGCCGCGAGGCCGCCGTCGGTGAGGCCCAGGCGGGCCGCGTCGGCGGGGTGGACCTGCACCGTGCAGCGGTTGCCGCCGCGGACCAGTGGCGCCAGGTTGTGCATCCACGAGTTGTTGGAGCTCAGGTGCCGCCGCCCGATCAGCACGAGGCCGTCGTCCACCGGCTTCGCCAGCTCGTCGCGCAGGCGCGGGACGTCCTTGACGACGGGTTCCGGCGCCAGCTCGATCCGGCCGGACGCGGTGCAGAGCACCTCGGGGATCCGCGGCTTCAGCGGCCCGAAGTCCATCCCGTGCGGCGCCGCTTCGAGGTCGGCCAGTGTGACGTCGTACGGACCCGCGCGCAGCATCAGGTCGACCAGCCGGGCGGGCCCGGTGCGGTCGTGGGTGACTTCCAGCCCGGCGCGGCGGGCGACATCGGCGGCGACGAAGTCATCGAGCGCGGCGACGTCCGCCTCGGGGCCCTGGCCGGCGACTATGCCGGTGAGGCGCAGCATCGTCTCCCACTCCTGGGGCAGCGCCGACGGCAAGGTCGCGGGCGTCCAGTTGGCGACGTTGCGCACCGACAGCTGGTAGAAGGCCAGGTCGAAGTGCGGGCGTTCGAGCGGCGACGGCCCGGGCAGGACGACGTCGGCCTGGCGCGAGGTCTCGTTGAGGTAGACGTCGACCGAGATCATGAAGTCGAGGTTGCCCAGCGCCTGGGTCAGGCGCCCCGCGTTCGGCGTGCTCAGGCACGGGTTGCCGCTGACCGTGATCAGCGCGCGGACCTGGCCTTCGCCGGGGCTTTCGATCTCGTCGGCGAGGGTCGCGACCGGCAGTTCCCCGACGACCTCGGGGTACCCGCGCACGCGGCTGTGCCAGCGCCCGACCTTGAACGGCCGCCGGTTCCCGGTCGGCTGGCAGGCGGCCAGCGGGAACATCGCGCCGCCCGGCTCGTCGAGGTTGCCGGTGAGGACGTTGAGGACGTCGACCAGCCAGCTCGCGATGGTCCCGAACGCCTGGGTCGTGGTGCCGATCCGGCCGTAGACCACGGCGTTTTCGGCGTCGGCCAGCTCCCGCGCCATGCGGCGGATCTCGCCGGCGGCGATGCCGGTGCGCGGCGCGACGGCTTCGGGGGTGAACGACCGGGCCAGCTCGCGGACGTCGTCGAGGCCGTCGAGGTGCTCGGCGAGGCGTCCCGGGGTGACGCGGTCCTCCTCGAACAGGACGTTGACCAGCGCGAACAGCAGGAAGGCGTCGGTGCCGGGGCGGATCGGGTGGTGCTCGTCGGCGAACGCGGCGGTGCGCGTGCGCCGCGGGTCGACGACGACGATCTTGCCGCCGCGGTCCCGGATCCCGCGCAGCCGCCCGCGGATGTCCGGCGCGGTCATCAGGCTGCCGTTGGAGACGAGCGGGTTGGCGCCCAGCACGAGCAGGTGCTGGGTGCGGTCGAGGTCGGGCACGGGGATGGCGAGCGGGTCGCCGAACATGGTGCCGGACGAGTAGTGCTTCGGCATCTGGTCGACGGAGGTCGCGCTGTAGAAGTTCTTGGTGCCCAAGGCTTTGTAGAGCACGCGGCCGTAGAGCGTCAGCGCGATGTTGTGCACGCCGGGGTTGCCCGCGTACACGGCGACGGCGTCCCGGCCGTGCTCCTCGATGATCGGCGGGAGGCGGCGCGCGATCTCGTCGTAGGCCTCCTGCCAGCTGACCTCGACGAACTCGCCGTCGCGCTTGAGCAGCGGCGCGGTCAGCCGGTCGGGGTCGTGGTGCAGCGCGCCGAGCGAGGCGCCCTTCGGGCAGATGTACCCCTTCGAGAAGACGTCCTGGTCATCCCCCTGCACGCGGGTGACCTGCTGGTTCTCGTCCAGGGTGACCTCGAGGCCGCAGGTGGCTTCGCACAGCGGGCAGGTGACGTGAGCGGTCGTCATGACCACTGAACATACCGAGCGGTATGTCGAGGGGCAAGGCACGATTGCGCCATGGACGTCTCGGCCGCCGAACGCGCGGTGACCTCCCGCCACCTGCGCCGCGTGTGGGCCCTGCCCGCGACGGCGCTCGGCCGCAGCGGCTGGCCCCCGTCGCCCGGCCAGCGGCTGCACTGGCACTGGAACTACTGGTGGCAGGCGCACCTGCTGGACACGCTGGTGGACGCCCAGCTGCGCGCGCCAACGCCGGCGCGGCTGTCCGTGATCCGCTCGTTCGCGCGTTCGGTGCGGCTGCGCAACTTCGGCCGCTGGACGAACGACTACTACGACGACATGGCGTGGCTCGGCCTGGCCCTGCAACGGGTTTCCGCGCTGGGCATCGACACCGGCCCCGCGCTGGCGGCGATCGACACCGAGCTGCTGTCGGCCTGGACACCGGCGGCCGGGGGTGGGATCTGGTGGCGCAAGGGGGACGACTTCAAGAACGCCCCGGCGAACGGTCCCGCGGCGATCTTCCACGCCCGGTCGGGGAACGTCGCTCGCGCGCAGGCGATGCTCGACTGGCTTTCGTCCACTTTGGTCGATCCTGAGTCCGGATTGGTGTGGGACGGGATCCGTGCGGACACGGGTGAGCTGGTGAAGCACATTTTCACCTACTGCCAAGGGGTTTACCTCGGCGCTTGCCTGGAACTGTCCTCAATGGACGCAGCGGCCCGGACGGTGCGAGCGGTTGCCGAGCATTGCGCTCCGGACGGCGTGATCCGCGGCCAGGGCGGCGGCGACGGCGGGTTGTTCGCGGCGATCCTGGCGCGGTACCTGGCGTTGGCGGCCCGGTCGTTGCCGGGCCCGGAGGCCTCGACGGCGCGGTCGCTGGTGCTGACGTCGGCGGAGGCCTGCTGGTCGGGCGCGGCGCCGGGGCCGGTGTTCAGCGCGTACTGGGACCGCGCGGCGCCGTGGCCGTTGCCGGCCGACGCGCCGGAGCGGGACCTGTCGGTCCAGGTGGGCGGCTGGATGCTCCTGGAGGCGGCGGCGACGCTCTGACCGGCGTCAGCACCCGCAGGACGCGCCGTGCAGGAACTTCGGGGTCAGCCACACCGACTCCGGGGGCCGGTCCGGGTCCGCCATCCTCGACATCAGCAGCTGCACCGCCCGCCGCCCCATTTCGGCCACCGGCTGGGCCAGTGTCGTCACCGCCGGGCTCACCCGGCGGGCCCAGTCCATGTCGCCGTAACCCACCACCGCCAGTTCCGAGCCGATGCGGATGCCGCGGCGGTGGGCCTCGTACTGGACGCCGACCAGCATCGACTCGTCCGCCACCACCAGCGCCGTCGGGGAGGGCCAGCCGTCCAGGAGCTTCGCCGTCGCGCGGGCCGCGCCGCCCGAAGACGACAAGCCGCTTTCGACCAGCTCGCGGTTGAAACGCAGGCCCGACTGCTCGAGGCCGAGGCGGTAGCCGCGGACGCGCTCGCGGCTGACTTCCTGGCCGTCGTCGCCCGAGATCAGGCCGATCTTGCGGTGCCGTCCCGCCGTCAGGTGGCGGACCAGCGACGCCACCGCGTGCACGTTCTCCGTGCCCACCTGGTCGACGTCGTTGCGCGCGGCCACCCGGTCCACCAGCACCGTCGGCACGCCCATCCGGACCAGCCCGTTGATCACCGCTTCGTCGCCCGCCGAGGGGACCAGCAGCACGCCGTCCACCAGGTCGGCCCGCAGCGCGCGGACGAGCTCCGCTTCTTCGCCGACCGCGTCTTCGGTGTCCGCCAGCACGACGTCGCAGCCCGCGTGATCAGCGGTCGCCCTGATGGCGCGCAGCAGCTCACCCGAGTAGGGGTTCGCGTGCACACCCATCGCGACGCCGATCCGGTAGGTGACCGGGGGGTCCCACAACCGGAGCTCCGGCGAAAGTGCCGTCATATGCCCTCGCAGACGCTCAGCCGAAAGGTATCCGCTGACCGCCCGCGAGATGACGGCAAAACTCCAGAATCACTGATGTGAGTGAACCGGCGGGCAGCCGCACGACTCACGGTGACGCAGGGTGGGTGCCAGCCGGACCGTCTCGGCCTTGCGCGCCGGGTCGTTGATGCGGGCCAGCAGGAGCCGGACCGCCTGGCGGCCGATCTCCTCGATCGGCTGCGCCATCGTCGTGAGCGGCGGGTCGACCAGGTCCGCCCACTCGACGTCGTCGTAGACCACGACCGGCAGGTCGCGCCCGATCCGCAGCCCGCGCCGCCGCGCCTCGTGCAGCACCCCGACCATCATGCTGTCGTTCCCGACGACCAGCGCGGTCGGCGGCTCGGGCAGCGCCAGCAGCGTGCTCAACGCCAGCGCGCCGCCTTCGCGCGACGAGTTCCCGCAGGCCACGAGGTCGGAGGACCAGGTCAGCCCGGACCGGCCCAGCCCCAGCCGGTAGCCCAGCACCCGCTCCTCGCTGGTCGACAGCCCGGGCGCGCCGCTGATCATCCCGACCCGCCGGTGCCCGAGCGTCGCCAGGTGCGCGGTCAGCGCCGACGTCGCCTGGATGTTCTCCGAGCCCACCTGGTCGACGTCGGTGCGGGTGGCCAGCCGGTCGATGAGCACCGTCGGCACGTCCAGCGACACGAGCTCGCCGATCACCGGCCCGTCACCGGGCGCCGGGGTGATGAGCAGGCCGTCGACGCGCCGGGAGCGCAGCGCGCGTACCGTGTCACGCTCGGTGTCCGCCGCGTCGTGCGTGTCGGCCAGCAGGACGGTGTACCCGTGCAGCGACGCCTCCCGCTCGATCGCCTGCATCAGCATCGCGAAGTACGGGTTGGCGACCAGCGAGATCGCCATCCCGATCGACCGCGTACCGCCGGTGACCAGGGAACGAGCGATCGCGTCACCGGTGTAGCCGGTCGTCTCGATCGCCCGCAGCACGGCCGCTTTGGTGTCCTCGGCGACCGCCCGCGTCCCGTTCACCACGTGCGAGACGGTGGTGATCGAAACGCCGGCGAGCTCGGCGATGTCGCGCTGGGTCGGCCGCGACGACCTCGGCTGGGGCATGCCAATCCTTTCCGGCAAGCGTTTGCGCAAACGCTTGCGTCCACGGAGCAGTCTGTCTACCTTCCCGTCCATCGGCAAGCCTCGAACCCAGACAAAGGGGCAGGAACCCATGAGACAGCGGAGTCTCACCGCGGTGGTGCTGGCCGCCGTCCTCGCCGCGACGACCGGGTGCACGGTCGAACGGCACTGGGGCGGCAACACCAACACCGGCGGGAGCGGCAAGGCCAAGGTCGGCCTGGTCACCAAGACCGACACCAACCCCTACTTCGTGGAACTGCGCAACGCCGCGAGAGCGGCCGCCCAGGCCAACGGCGCCGACTTCAGCGCGCTCGCCGGCCAGTTCGACGGCGACAACGACGGCCAGGTCCGCGCGATCGAGAACCTGGTGCAGCAGGGCGCGAACACCATCCTGATCACGCCCAGCTCGTCGACCGGCGTGCTCAAGGCGATCAAGGACGCGCGTGACGCGGGCATCCTGGTGATCGCCCTCGACACCGCCACCGAACCGGCCGACGCCGTCGACGCCACCTTCGCCACCGACAACTTCGCCGCGGGCGAGCAGCAGGGCGCCTACGTCAAGGCCGCGCTCAAGGGTGTCCCGCCGAAGCTCCTGATGGTCGACGGCACGGCCGGCAGCACGGTCGACACCCAGCGCCACGGCGGCTTCCTCAAGGGCATCGGGCTGACCGACGGCTCGCCGGAGATCAAGGGCCACACCGCGGCCAACGGCGACCAGAGCCTCGCCCAGCAGGGCATGGAGAACCTGCTCCAGCGCAGCACCGACATCAACGCCGTCTACTCGATGAACGAGCCGATGGGCCGCGGCGCGTACGCGGCGCTGAACGCCCGCGGACTCACCGGGCAGATCGTGATGGGTTCGATCGACGGCGGCTGCGAAGGCGTCCAGAACGTCAAGAACGGGCAGTTCGCCGCCACCGTCATGCAGTTCCCGAAGAAGATGGCCGAGCAGGGTGTGCTCGCCGCCGTCGAATACGCCAAGACCGGGAAGAAGCCGTCCGGCTTCGTGAACACCGGGTCCGCCGTGATCACCGACAAGCCGCTGCCCGGCATCGAGAGCCACGACTCGGCCTGGGGCTTGCAGAACTGCTGGGGAGGAAACAAATGACCACGGCGACCGCCGCTCCGGCGAGGGACCGTGAGTCCCTCGGCGAATTCCTCCTCCGCGCTCCCGCGGTCGGCCCGGCGCTGGCGCTGGTCGTCGCCATCGTCGTGTTCTCGCTGGCCACGGACACGTTCTTCGACCTCGACAACCTGTCCACGGTGGTCCAGCAGTCGCTGGTCGTCGGCACGCTCGCGCTCGGGCAGACGCTCGTCATCCTCATCTCGGGGATCGACCTGTCCAACGCGGCGTCGATGGTCGTCGCGACGCTGATCATGGCGAAGCTCGCCGCGGCCGGGACCAACGGCTTCGTCGCGCTGCTCGCCGGCGTGGTGCTGACGATCATCGTCGGCATGTTCATCGGCGGGCTCGCGACGCGGATCAAGCTGCCGGCGTTCATCATCACGCTCGGCACGTTCACGATGCTGACCGCGGTGTCGAAGCTGATCGCCGGCGGCCAGGCCGTGCCGGTGACCGACGGGCTGCTGCAGTGGCTCGGCACCAAGCGCTACCTCTTCGGCGGCATCCCGATCACCTACGGCATGACGCTGGCGCTGCTGATGTACCTCGGCGTCTGGTACGCGCTGACGAAAACCGCGTGGGGCAAGCACGTCTACGCGGTCGGCAACGCGCCGGAGTCCGCGCGGCTGTCCGGCATCAAGGTCAACCGCACGGTGCTGTCGGTGTACATCGTCGCCGGGCTGACGTTCGGCATCGCGGCCTGGCAGGCGCTCGGCCGGACGCCGAACGCCGACCCGAACCAGTTCCAGCTCGGCAACCTCGACTCGATCACCGCCGTCGTCCTCGGCGGCACGAGCCTCTTCGGCGGCCGCGGTTCGGTGCTCGGGACGCTGATGGGCGCGCTGGTCGTGGCGGTGCTGCGGTCGGGCCTGACGCAGATGAACGTCGACGGCAACTACCAGGACCTCGCCACCGGGGCCCTGCTCATCGCCGCCGTCGTGGTGGACCGGATCGCGAGGAGGCAGCAGCAGTCATGAGTGAACCCATCCTCCAGGCTCGCGGACTGGTCAAGCGCTACGGCCGGGTGACCGCCATCGACGGCGCCGACTTCGACCTGCTGCCCGGCGAAGTGCTCGCCGTGGTCGGCGACAACGGCGCCGGGAAGTCGTCGCTGATCAAAGCCCTGTCCGGCGCGGTGATCCCCGACGAAGGCGAGATCAAAGTGGACGGACAGACCGTCCACTTCAAGTCCCCTTTGGACGCTCGGCACTACGGGATCGAGACGGTGTACCAGGACCTCGCCGTCGCGCCCGCGCTCGACATCGCGTCGAACATGTTCCTGGGCCGGGAAAAGCGGCTCAAGGGACCGTTCGGGCTGTTCCGCAAGCTCGACACCGGCACGATGCGGTCCGAGGCGCAGCGGATCCTCGACGAGCTGGGCATCAACATCAAGTCGATCACGCAGCCCGTCGAGACGCTTTCCGGTGGCCAGCGCCAAGGTGTCGCCGTGGCGCGCGCGGCCGCGTTCGGCACCAAGGCCGTGATCATGGACGAGCCGACCGCCGCACTGGGTGTCGCCGAGTCCGGCAAGGTGCTCGACCTGATCGGCCGGATCCGCGACCGCGGCCTGCCGGTGGTGCTGATCAGCCACAACATGCCGCACGTGTTCGACATCGCCGACCGCATCCACGTGCACCGCCTCGGCAAGCGCGTCGCGGTCGTCTCGCCGAAGACGCACACGATGAACCAGGTCGTCGGCCTGCTCACGGGTGCGTTGCGGCTCAACGAAAACGGCGAGGTCGAGGAAGCCGCCGCCGCTACCCACGTGGCCGGCCTGAAGTGAAGTTGCTGCTGGCGGGTCTGTGCACCGTGGACGTCGTCCAGCGGGTCGACGAGCTCCCGGCGCCGGGCGAGAAGGTCCAGTCGCTGCGGGTGGACGTCGCGGCCGGGGGGCCGGCGACGAACGCCGCGGTGACGGCCGCCGCGCTCGGCGCCGAGGCGACCCTGCTGACCGTCCTCGGCGCACACCCGCTGGCGGCCCTCGCCCGCGCCGACCTGGAGTCCCACGGCGTCCACCTGATCGACCTGGCCCCCTCCCTACCTGACCCGCCCCCGGTCAGCGCCGTCGCCGTCCGCGACCACGACGGCGAGCGCACCGTCGTCTCCCGCAACGCCCAAGACCGCACTTTCCTAGAGAAAGTGCCGTTTTTTGGGGCTGATGAGGTGCGTGGGGCGGATGTGGTGCTGCTCGACGGGCATTATCCGGAGCTGGCGCTGGCCGTCGCGCGGGGAACGAAGGCGCCGGTCGTGCTGGACGCCGGGAGCTGGAAGCCGGTGCTCGACGAGCTGCTGCCGCTGGTCGACGTCGCCGCGTGCTCCGCGCACTTCAAGGCGCCAGAGCCGGGGCTGCACGCGCGCGGCGTCCCCACCGTCATCACCACCGCCGGGCCCGGCCCGGTGCGGTGGTCCACAGCGGACGGCGGCTCGGGTGAGGTGCCTGTTCCCGCGGTGGAAGCGCGGGACACACTAGGGGCGGGCGACGTCTGGCACGGCGCGCTCGCCGTGGCCGTGGCCCGTGAACGGACGGTGCCGGACCGGATCCGCTTCGCCAACGAGGTGGCCGCCGAACGGGTGCGGCAGGTGGGACCGCGGTCGTGGACGACCGCGATCGCAGGAAGGAACAGGACATGACGGCGTTCGACGACTTGCTGGCCAGGGCCGAGGGCCTGACCGTGCGCGGGCAGCGCAACGTGCTGGGCATCATCGGCGCGCCCGCGTCGGGCAAGACCACGCTCGCGTGGGCGCTGGCCAACGCGCTCGGCTCGCGCGCCGCGGTGGTCGGCATGGACGGCTTCCACCTCGCGCAGGTCGAGCTGCGCCGGCTGGAGCGCACCGAGCGCAAGGGCGCCCCGGACACGTTCGACGCGGCCGGCTACTACCACCTGATCCGCCGCCTCGCCGAAGGCCGCGAGACGGTGTACGCGCCGGAGTTCCGCCGCGAGATCGAGGAGCCGATCGCCGGCGCGGTCGCCGTGCCGCCGGAGGTCCAGCTCGTCATCACCGAGGGCAACTACCTGTTGCTGCCGGACGACCCGTGGAGTGCCATCCGGCCGCTGCTCACCGAGGCCTGGTTCCTCGCGCCGGACGAGCCCGAGCGGATCGAACGGCTGGTCTCGCGCCACCGCCGCTACGGCCGTTCGCTGGTCGAGGCCCGGCGCCGCGCGCTCGGCTCGGACCAGCGCAACGCCGACCTGATCTCGCAAACCCGGGACCGGGCCGACCTGGTGCTGGAGAACCTGCCGCTGGCGAACTTCGCGATTTGACCCTCGTCGTCACGGGCGGCAGCCGCGGGATCGGCGCCGCCATCTGCGTGCTCGCGGCCCGGCGCGGCCACGACGTCGTGGTCAACTACTCGGGCGATCCCGCGCCCGCGCTCGCCGTGGCCGACGAGGTCCGTGCTTCGGGCCGCCAGGCGCTGCCGGTGCGCGCGGACGTGTCCGTCGAGGACGACGTCGTCGCGCTGTTCGACGCGGCGGCCGAGCTGGGGCCGGTGACCGGGCTGGTCAACAACGCGGCGATCACCGGCAACACCCCCGGCCGGCTCGATTCCTACGAGGTGGACGTCGTCCGGCGCACCCTCGACGTCAACGTGACGGGGGTGTTCCTGTGCTGCCGCGAGGCGGTCCGCCGCATGTCGACGCGCCACGGCGGCCACGGCGGCGCGATCGTCACCATCTCCTCGACGGCGGCGCGCACCGGCTCGGCCGGCGAGTGGGTGCACTACGCGGCGTCGAAGGCCGCCGTGGACACGCTGACGTTCGGGCTGGCCCAGGAGGTCGCCGGCGAAGGGATCCGGGTCAATTCCGTGCGTCCGGGCATGATCCGGACCGGCTTGCACGACGCGGCCGGCCTCCCGGACCGCCTCGACCGGCTCGCGCCGCAGATCCCGATGGGACGGCCGGGCGAGCCGGCGGAGATCGCCGAAGCGGTGCTGTTCCTGCTGTCGCCGGCGTCGTCGTTCACCACGGGAGCCGTACTGGAGGTCGGTGGCGGCCGGTGACCGAGCGAGTACTCTCCGGCAAACACGAATGACCTTCGGTCACCGGCGTCCGCCTGCTGGGACGCCCGGAGACGGCGAGATCACGATCGGACGCGGACTTGGTCACCTCGGTTTCGGCGGGCGAACGCTGTGCAACTCTGGGAAGCCGCCACGCGAAAGGACGGCTTCGGAAGCCATGGCCAAACTCATGTCCGTGCACCACCTCGCGCTCACCGTGACCGACGTGGACCGCAGCGTGCCGTGGTACGCCCGCGTCCTCGACCTCGAGGAGGTCCTCCGGCGCGAAGAGCCGGACACGGGGCTGCGGAAGGTCGTGCTCCGCTCCGCCGGGGACGAGTTCTCCGTGGTGCTGGTGCAGCACGCGGACACCGGCAGACGCGGCTTCGACGAACACCGCGCCGGCCTCGAACACGTGGCGTTCCGCGTCAGCTCGACGGCCGAACTGGCCGAGTGGGAAGAGCGACTGGCGGAGTTCGGCGTCTCCTACCTGCCGACGGCGCCGTCGCGCACGTTCGAGGGCTCGAAGGTGGTCGTGTTCCGCGATCCGGACGGCATCCAGCTCGAGATCTGGGCCGACCCGGAACTCTGACGCCCGGCGCGGGAGGTCTTGAATGACTCATTCAAGACCTCCGAAGACCTGAATGACTCATTCAAGACATCGATGAGGCCGCCGCCGAGCGAGCCGCCGCAACGCCTCAGGCGCGGGCGTCGTCGCGCTCGTCGACCGGGCGCCGCATCTCCTGGCGGTAGCGCAGGACGCCGTACCCCGTGCCGACCACGAAGAACGCGATGCTGACCCACAGGGCCGCCGTCTTGACCCACGGCAGGGCGTCCAGCAGGCCCGCGCCGTAGTAGCCGAGCAGGACCAGCGTCGGCACCCACAGCAGGCCGCCCAGTGCCGTCGCCGCCATGAAGCGGCGGGGGTCCATCCGGGCGGCGCCGGCGATCAGCGGGGCCAGCGTGCGGATCCACGGGATCCACCGGGCCGCCACGATCGCGAAGAACCCCTTGCGGTCCAGGAACCGCTGCGCGCGCTCCAGGTTGTGGCGGTTGAGCACCTTGCCGTCGCGGCGCGCGATGAGCTTGGTGCCGCTGCCGCGGCCGATGTAGTAGCCGATCTGGTTGCCGAGCAAGGCGACGATCAGCGCGGCCCCCGACAGGAACCACGCGTTCGCGTCCGACCCGTGCTGCGCCAGCACCACGCCGGCCCCGAACAGCAGCGAGTCGCCGGGCAGGAACAGCCCGATGATCAGCGCGCATTCGACCAGCACGAAGCTCAGCACGATCACCCAGACGAGCAGCGGCCCGGCGGTGTCCAGCCAGCTCACGCCGACGCCCGCGGCCTCGATGCTCACGACGTTCACACCGGGAGCCTACGTGGCCCAGGTGAACACCCCACGGCGAACGGTCGAATCGAGCGCGCCGGGATATTCAGGTTCGACATGCCGTGAAGGCCCCCTTACCGGCTGTAGAAACCGTGAAGGCCTCCTTCCCGGTCATAAAAGCCGGGAAGGAGGCCTTCACGGAACTTCAGAACTGCGGCAGCGACTCGCCCTGCACCGCTTCGATGTCCAGCTCGATCTTCACCGTCGTGCCGACCGCCGCGACCCCGGCCCGGACCATCGCGCTGTAGTTGATCGCGAAGTCGTTCCGGTGCAGCGTCGTCTCCGCGTGGAACGCCGCGCGCACGCCGCCCCACGGGTCCGGGCCCCAGCCGCCGTAGGTCAGCTCGAGCTCGATCTCACGGCGCTCGCCGTGCAGCGTCAGCTCGCCCAGCAGCGTCCACGAGTCGACGCCGCGCTGGCGCAGCCCGGTGCTCGTGAACGTGATCACGGGGTGCACGTCGACGTCGAGGAAGTCCGGCGACCGCAGGTGGTCGTCGCGCATCTTGATGCCGGTTTCGATGCTCGCCGCCTTGATCTCGGCGTGCACCGACGACCGCTCGGCCGGGCGGCCGATCTCGATCCGGCCGGACACGTCCGGGAACCGCGCCTTGATGCTCGCGATGCCCAGGTGCCGCGCCGTCGCCATGACCGACGAGTGCATCGGGTCGATCACCCACGGGCCGGCCGGCGGCAGGTCGATCGCCTCGGCGACCGGCGCCAGCACGACGTCGCCGAGCGAGCCGGAGCCGTCCGACGCGATCTGCGCCGTCCGGGCGACCGGGGTGTACCCGGCCGCCGTGACGACCGCGGTGTACACCCCCGCCGGGAGGCCGTCGGTGACGACCTCCCCGCGGACGTCGGCCGCCTGCCGGGCGACCTGGCGGCCGGCCGGGTCCGTGACGGTGAGCACCGCGTGCTCCACCGCCCAGCCCTCGGCCGTCCGGAAGGTCGCGCGCAGGCCGGTCATGACCGGTCGACCAGCTCGTCGAGGGCCTGGTCGTAGCCCAGGCGGACGTCGTGGTCGGCTTCGCCGCCGGTCAGCTCCACCTGGCTGGTCGCCGGCGGGTAGCCGCTCGCGACCACGGTGTACGCGCCCGCGGGCAGGTCGCTGACCACGTACCGGCCTTCGCCGTCGGTCCGCGCGACCGCCGCCACGTTGCCCTCGGCGTCGAGCACGGTGATCCGCGCGTCCGGCACGATCCGGTCGCCCTCGGTCCGCGCGGTGCCGGTGAGCTGCACCGAGCTGGACAACTCGACGTCGTGGCGCAGCACGCCGCTGTCCGGCACGGTCAGCGTGAGCGCGACGGGCCGGTAGCCCGCGCCGCTGGCGACCAGGGTGTACGCCCCGGCGCCGACCCCGACGAAGGCGTAGGTGCCGTCCGCGGTCGTGATGAACGCGCCGTTCACCTCGCCGCGCCCGTCGGTCAGCGTCACCGTCACGTTCGCCAGCGGCTGGCCGGTCGAGGCCGCCCGCACGGTGCCGGTCAGCTCGCCGGACCCGGTGAGCGTGACGTCGACCGTCGCC
This sequence comes from Amycolatopsis eburnea, assembly GCF_003937945.1. GTDB lineage: Bacteria > Actinomycetota > Actinomycetes > Mycobacteriales > Pseudonocardiaceae > Amycolatopsis > Amycolatopsis eburnea. The sequence continues at coordinate 842,328 of NZ_RSEC01000036.1, read as the reverse complement.
GGCCCGTTGCTGATCACGACGCTGGAGGCCTGCGGCTGGTGGCCGTGGGCCGACACGATGAGGACGTACGCGCCCGGGCCCTGGCTGGGCACCGAGTAGCTGCCGTCCGCGGCGCCGGTGGCCCGCGCGACCTGGCGGCCGCGCTGGTCGATCAGCGTCAGCGCGGCACCCGGGACGTGGCTGCCGTCCTGCCGCCGCACGTGCCCGATCACCGGCACGCCACCCGCGCCGACCGGGGTGTCGACCTCGGAGTCCGCGACGGAGTTGGTGATCGGCATCGGCAGCGCGCCCGACACGGCCTGGTAGTCGCCGTGGCCGTTGGTGTTCAGCGCGTGCTTCCCGCCGCCGACCAGTGCCGGCTCGCGGTCGGCCGGCTTGACCGGCTCGACGATCTCGGTGGGCTCGTCGGCGAAGTCGTGCTGGTCCGCCTCGAGCAGCGCCTCGCCGCCCTCCATGGCCGCCGCGGCCGGGGCCGCGTTGGTCAGCGGGATCTCCTTCATGAACAGCAGCACGATCGTGGCCAGCAGCGCCACGCCACCCGCGATGTAGAACACCGTGGTGATCGACTCGGTGAAGCCGATCAGCACCGGGGTCCGGATCGCCTCGGGCAGGTTCTGGATGCCGCTGGTGTTCTCCGACAGGTTGCCGATGCCCGCCCCGGCGCCGGCCGGGAGCTGCCCGCCGAACGCCTTGGTGATGTTCGGCAGCAGCGTGTTGAACAGGACCGTCAGGAAGATCGCGACACCGGCGGTACCACCGATCTGGCGGAAGAACGTCGCCGACGCGGTCGAGACGCCCATGTCGCTGCGCGGGCCGGCGTTCTGCACCGCGATGATCAGCGTCTGCATGCACTGGCCGAGGCCGAGACCGATGATGGCGGCCGCGACGAGCGGGTGCCACAGCGGCGAGTCGTACTTGACCTGCGCGAAGAAGAAGGCGCCGCCGGCGATCAGGATGGTGCCGACGATCGGGAAGATCTTGTAGCGCCCGGTCTTCCCGGTGAGCCGGCCGGACACGATCGAGCTGGTCATGATGCCCGCCATCAGCGGCAGCATCAGCAGACCGGACTCGGTCGGCGTGTAGCCCTGCACGACCTGCATGAACTGCGGGATCATCGTGATCGCGCCGAACATCGCGACACCGACGATGACGCCGCCGATGATCGCCACGGTGAACGTCGAGTTCTTGAACAGGCGCAGCGGGATGAGCGCGGCGTCCTTCATCAGCTTCTCGACCACGATGAAGGCGATGACGCCGACGCCGCCGACGACGTAGCAGAGGATGGCCTTCTGGTCGCCCCAGCCCCACTTCTGGCCCTGCTCCGCGACGATCAGGAACGGCACGACCGCGACGACCATCGTCAGCGCGCCCCACCAGTCGATCTTGTGCTCGTGGCGCTCGTGCGGCACGTTCAGGACCTTGGCCACGACGAACAGCGCGATGACGCCGATCGGGACGTTGATCAGGAAGACCCAGCGCCAGCCGTGCAGGCCGGCCAGGGTGTCGATGCCGGCGAAGAACCCGCCGAGCACCGGGCCGAGCACGGTGGACAGGCCGAACACGGCCAGGATGTAACCCTGGTACTTCGCCCGCTCACGCGGCGGGACGATGTCGCCGAGGATGGTCATGGCCAGCGACATCAGACCGCCGGCGCCGAGGCCCTGGACCGCGCGGAACGCGGCGAGCTGGTACATCGACGTCGCGAACGTCGAGGCCAGCGAGCCGGCGACGAAGATGCCGATCGCGGCCAGGTAGAACGGCTTGCGGCCGTAGATGTCGGAGAGCTTGCCGTAGATCGGCGTGACGATCGTCGAGGTGATCAGGTACGCCGTGGTCGCCCACGCCTGCAGGTCGAAGCCGTGCAGGTCGTTGGCGATCTTGACGATCGACGTACCGACGATCGTCTGGTCCAGCGCGGCGAGGAACATGCCGCACATCAAGCCGCTCAGGATCGTGACGATCTGGCGGTGGGTCAGCCGGGGTGGTTGCCCCACCTCGGGCTTGGCGACTGCTTCGGTGGTCGAACTCATGCGTTGGCCCCCTTGGCCGGAGCACCGGCGGACGCGTGCGCGTCGGCCAGCTGTGGAGAGTGGTTCTCGATACCTGTGTTGAGCCGGCCGAAGAGGCGGTTCAGGGTCTGGATTTCCCCTTCCGTCCAGTCCCCGAGCACTTCGGCCAGCCACTGGTTGCGCTGCTTGCGGTTCTCTTCGAACACCCGCATGCCCTCGGCGGTGGGCGCGAGCAGGCACGCCCGGCCGTCTTCGGGGTCGGCCTGGCGTTCGACCAGGCCGTGCTGCACGAGGGAGCTCGACTGCCTGCTGATCGTGGAGATCTCGGAGTGGAGCGATTCCGCGAGCCGGCTGGTGCGCTGCGGGCCCTCGTGGATGAGGGTGAAGAGGATCGCGTACGCCGCCCGCTCGATGCCGTCCGGGCCCTGCTTGGAGACCTGCGACTTCGCCTTGTTGATCAGGCGGACCAGGCGCACGAGCTCGTGGCCGAGCTGGTCGGCGAGGTCGAGTTCGGCGGTGGGCCGGGTGGCGGAGCTGTTCGGTGCCATGAGGGATCCTTCAACGGCGTTGGTTGGCGGCTGCAACTAGTTGCCTCAGGCAAGGATGTGCCTGTACCACCGGTTATGCAAGCGGACGGGCGCTCGGTGTGTCCGAACACACTTTAGTTGCCGTATGCAAGCAGATTTCCTCCGGGCTGCGGTCGGAACAACGTCGGCGCTCGCCGGTTGGAGAAGGTATGACCGACGACACAGCGCTGAAGGACTTCCTTGCCGCCCACCGCCACGGCGTCCTCGCCACCATCCGGCGTGACGGGCGGCCCCAGCTGTCCACCATCACGCACCTGTATGACCGGGAATCGGCCACGATAATCGCGTCGATCACCGAGACCAGGGCGAAGACGAAGAACATGCGCCGCGACCCGCGGGTGACGTTCCACGTCGGCAGCGAGGACGGCTGGAGCTACGTCGTCGCGGAGGGCCGCGCGTCGCTCACGGCACCGGCGGCCGCGCCGGACGACGCGACGGTCGAGGCGCTGGTCGACTACTACCGCCGGGCGGCGGGCGAGCACCCGGACTGGGCCGAGTACCGCGCGGCGATGGTCGCCGACCAGCGGGTACTGCTCACGATCCACATCGAGAAGCTGCTCGGCCTGGTCCGGTGACGGCTGCTCCGCGCGGCTGGTTTTGAAACTTTACTTCCGCAGTGCGGACTCTTCGGGCTTACGATGAGGCCATGAGCAACGAAGCCCTGGTCACCAAGCTCCGCGACCTGCTCGGCAAGAGCGCCGTGCTCACCGACACCGACGTCACGGCGTCGTACGCGCGCGACATGATGCCGCTGGCGCCGTCCGGCAAGCCCTTGGCGGTGGTGCTGCCGGCGAACACCGAGCAGGTCCAGGCGGTGGTCAAGGCGTGTGCCGAAGCCGGCGTGCCGATCGTGCCGCGCGGCGCGGGCAGCGGCCTGTCCGGCGCCGCGAACGCGATCGACGGCTGCGTGACGCTGTCGCTCACCAAGCTGAACGAGATCGTCGAGATCGACCCGGGCAACCGGCTGGCCGTGGTGCAGCCCGGCGTCGTCAACCTGGACTTCCGCACCGCCGTGGAGAAGCACGGGCTGTTCTACCCGCCGGACCCGTCCAGCTACGACTGGTGCACGATCGGCGGCAACCTGTCGACCAACGCGGGCGGCCTCTGCTGCGTGAAGTACGGCGTCACGACCGACTCGGTGCTCGGCCTCGAAGTCGTCCTGGCGGACGGGTCGCTGCTGAAGACGGGCCGCCGGACGGTCAAGGGCGTGGCGGGCTACGACCTGGCCCGCCTGTTCGTCGGCAGCGAGGGCACGCTCGGCGTCATCACGCAGGCGACGGTCCAGCTCAAGCCACTGCCCCAGGCCCCGGCCACGCTCGTCGCGGGCTTCTCGACGACCGAGGCGGCCGGCGAGGCCGTGGCGCGGGTGGTGCGCGAAGGGCTCGTGCCGTCGTTGCTGGAGATCATGGACGCGTCGTCGATCAAGGCGTCCGAGACGTACCTGAAGACGGACCTGGGCGCGGGCTCGGACTGCCAGGCGCTGCTGCTGGGCCAGTCCGACGCGGGCGGCGAGGTCGCCCGCCGCGAGCTGGCGGCGCTGGAGCAGATCTGCGTCGACTGCGGCGCCGACCTGGCGTACACGACGGAGGACCTCGAAGAGGGGCGGATGCTGCTGCAGGCCCGCCGGGTGGTCCTGACCGCGCTGGAGACGTACGGGCTGTGGCTCACCGACGACGTCTGCGTGCCGCGCACGCGCATCGCCGAGCTGATCCGCGGCTGCGAGAAGATCAGCGCCGAGGTCGGCCTGCGGATCGCGGTGGTCGGGCACGCCGGCGACGGCAACATGCACCCGACGATCGTGTACCAGCCGGACGACCCGGACGAGTTCGCGCGGGCCCAGCGGGCGTTCGACGAGATCCTCGAGGTCGGGCTGTCCCTCGGCGGGACGGTGACGGGGGAGCACGGGGTCGGGAAGATCAAGCGCGAGTGGCTGGCGCGGGAGATCGGCCCGGTGGGGCTGCGGGTGCACCGGCAGATCAAGCAGGCGCTGGACCCGGAGAACCTGTTCAACCCGGGATCGATGTTCTCGATGACCTGAGCCGCGGGCGCGCCGCCGGGACGGAAAAGGGCCCCACCGCCGACCGGTGGGGCCCCGAAACTCCGCTGAAGAACCTCAGTCCTTGATCCGCGGGATCCGCTGCGTGACCTCCGGGTCCGCCGAAGACAGCGCCGCCTTCTTCTCACGCCGCGCCTTCAGGTACTCCAGCACGATCGGGACCACCGACACCAGCACGATCAGCACGAAGATCGCGTCGACGTTGTTCGCGATGAACGACACCCCGCCCAGCAGCGAGCCCAGCACCGTGATGCCCGCGGCCCACAGGATGCCGCCGATGACCGTGTACGTGAAGTAGCGCTTCGGGTCCATGCGGCCGATGCCCGCGATCCACGTGATGAACGTCCGGACGAACGGCACGAACCGGGCCAGCACCACCGCCTTGGGGCCGTGCTTCTCCAGGAACTCGTGCGTCTTGTCGACGTACTCCTTCTTGAAGAACTTGGAGTCCGGCCGGTTGAACAGCTTGGGCCCGACGAAGTAGCCGATGTAGTACCCGACCACGTTGCCGAGCAGGGCCGCGACCGTCACCAGGACGCAGACCAGCCACAACGGCGCGTCGAGGGTTCCGTTCGCGATGAACAGGCCGGCCGTGAACAGCAGGGAGTCACCGGGCAGCACCGGGAAGATGCTGCTCTCGATGAAGATGATCAGGCACAGCACCGCGATGACCGGCGTCGTCAGGCCGCTCAGCAGGTGCTGCGGGTCCAGCCATGACGGCAGCAGCGACATCGTGTTGACCGTGCTCTGGGCGAGAATCACCTCGAAAACGGTACAGGGTCACCCTGAGTCGTTACTGAGACCCGTCAGACCAGCGTGAGCAGGCCCACCACGGACCCCGCCGCGAGGCCCAGCAGCACCGCCAGCAGCAAGATCCAGTACGCGGGCAGCTGCGCCGACGAACGCGGGGGCGGCGGCGGGGTGTATGCGGTCGGCGCTTCGGCGACCGGGTCCAGCGCCGCGCGCTCGCGCTCCAGTGAGTCCGCGCTCGCGCCCGAGAGCAGGCCGTACGCCGAGGGCAGCTCGTTGATCGCGCTGGTCGGGACGGCGTCGGTCGCCGGTTCCGGGTCGCGGGCGGGTGACGCCGAAGGGGCGAAGACGGCTTGCGCGCGAAGGGCGTCCGCCAGCAGCTGCTCGGGGTCCTTCGGCTCGCTCATCTCCGCCCGTCCTCGTTCGGGAAACCTCAGGTGCTCAAGGTAGCCGTACCCACTTCGGCGACCCATTCACCCCGGCGCAGCACCTTCGACGGCCGCAGGTCCTGGTCGAGGACCACGATGTCGGCCTCGTGGCCGGTGCACAGCATGCCGGTGCGGTCGGCGATGCCGAGCAGCTCCGCGGGCCGTTGCGACGTCGCGTGCACCGCGTCGAGGATGCCGAGTTTCGCACCCTGGACCAGGTTACGGAAGGCGGTGTCCATCGTCAGGGTGCTGCCGGCCAGCGAGCCGTTGTCGGCGAGGGTCGCGACGCCGTCGTGGACGTCGACCTCGAGGCGGCCCAGCGTGTAGCGGCCGTCGGCCGCGTCGGTGGCCGACATCGCGTCGGTGATGAGGACCGTGCGGTCGCGGCCCGCGTGCTTCGCGGCCAGCCGGACCACCGTCGGGTGCAGGTGGACCAGGTCGCAGATGAGCTCGATCGTGATGCGCTCGTCATCGAGCAGTGCCCCGATCGGGCCGGGTTCGCGGTGGTGGAGCGGGCGCATGCCGTTGAACAGGTGGGTCGCGACCGTCGCGCCCGCGTCGATGGCGGGCAGCAGCTGCTCCTCGACGCCGTCGGTGTGGCCGATGGCGGCGATGACGCCGGACTCGGCCAGCTGCCGGACGGCCTTCACGCCGCCGTGCAGCTCGGGGGCGATGGTGACCATCCGGATCGCGCCCTGGCCCGCGCGCAGGAGCTTCTCGACCGTGCCGGTGTCCGGCTCGAGGAGCGTCTCCGGGTCGTGGGCGCCGCAGCGGGCCTTCGAGATGAACGGCCCTTCCAGGTGGATGCCCGCGACCTCGCCGTCCTGGACGAGCTCGCGCAGCGCGGCGACCTGCTCACGCAGGATGTCGACCGGGTCGGAGACCAGGCTGGCCAGCATGGTCGTGGTGCCGTGACGGCGGTGCGCCCGCACCGCCGTCAGGAGTTCCTCCGGATCGAGGGAGGTGAACGAAGCACCTCCCCCGCCGTGGCAGTGGGTGTCGATGAACCCGGGGACGACCAGCGCCCCTCCGACGTCCACGTGCTCGCCGGACGGCGGGGTCCCGGAACCCACGCCGGCGATCCGCCCGTCGGAGACGGCTACCCAGCCGTCGTCGAGTACACGGTCCGGGGCGGCGACCCGGCCGCCCATGATCACGAAATCTCCGGCGCCTCTCACGCACCCCAGCATATATTGGTCTGGACCAAGCATGGTGATACGACTCAGTGATCGGAATGGTCCACCCGGGTCACTGTGGGGCTTGCATGGCCTTCTGGAGCGCCTCGAGCGCCCGGCTGGCGGTCGATTTAACGGTACCCTTGGAAATGCCTGCCGCCTCAGAGATTTCGGCTTCGCTCAGCCCTCCGTAGTACCGGAGCACCAGCACTTCACGCTGGCGGGGCGGCAACTTGGACAAGGCGGACACGACGGCCTGGTGCTCGCTGGAGAGCATCGCGAGGCTCTCGGCGGACCGGGCGTTCACGGCGTGCGGCGGCACGTACTCGCGGGCGGTCTTGCGCCGGCGCAGCACGCTGCGCGACCCGTTGACCACGGCGGTGCGCAGGTAGCCGACGGCCGCCGCGGCGTCCCGCAGGCGCCCCCAGTTGCGGTGCAGGCCGGTGAACGCCTCCTGGACGACGTCTTCCGCGGTCGCGGGCTCGTCCACCAGCAGGATCGCCAGCCGGACCAGCCGCATCCGGTGCTGGCGGTAGAGGTCTTCGAGGGTCAGCGGCGCGGCTGTCTGCGCCGGGGCCGGACCGTCCATGACCCGCAGGTGGCCGAGGGTCGCCTCGACACTGCGTTCCGCATTGCCCTCGAGCATGAACCCCTGCCTGTCTCCGACCCCGGTTTGCACGGTGCGTCGCGTCAGCAGGTTCACGGTATTCACAGCGCTCACACAGGTACTGACGCACGCCCAGCCTATCGGGTTGGCCCTCCGTCGCCACAGGTCGGATGCTGGGACACGACTGTGACACGGGTAGCGTCGGTGGCGTCCCGCCCGCGCCTGCCACCGGAGATCCACATGGCCTGGTACCTCGTCGAAATCACCTACGTCCAGGAGAAGCTCCAGGAGGTGCGGCCGCGGCACCGCGAGTTCCTGGGCAAGCTGGCCGAGCAGGGCCGCGTCGCGGTCGCCGGCCCGCTGGGCGACGGCACCGGCGGCCTCACGCTCTACCAGGCCGACGACGAGGCGCACCTCAAGGAGACGATCGACCAGGACCCGTACTTCCTGGAGGGCGTCGTCGCCGAGCGCAGCGTCCGCGAGTTCAAGCCGGTGATCGGCGCCTGGCTGCCCGAAGGGTCATAGGTCGAGCACCGCGGGGCCGCGGTCGACGCAGATCCGCATCGATCCGCCGTCGGCCGTCGGCACCGCGCAGGTCCCGCAGAAACCCTGGCGGCAGGAGTACGGCGTCCCCGGCCGGGCGGCCAGGAGGACGTCCAGCGCGCTGCGGTCGCCCGGGACGTCGAGCACCTGCCGCGACCGGCGCAGCGTCAGCCGGAACGGCGCCCCGGAGACGATCGGCGGCGGCGCGAACCGCTCGAAGTGCACGGCTTTCGCGCTGGTCAGGGTCAGGTCCACGCGCACGCCGGTGATCATCGGCACCGGACCGCAGCAGTACACCGCCGCCCCTTCGGGCAGGTCTTCCAGCAGTTCCGCGCCCGACGCCGGGATGCCGTATTCGGTGTCCGGGCGGATCCGCACGCGCTCGCCGTCCGGCAGCTCGTCGAGGAACGGCATCGATGCGCGGCTGCGGCCGGTGTAGACCAGCCGCCAGTCGGCGCCGCTCGCCGCCGCCGCGCGGACCATCGGCAGGATCGGCGTGATCCCGATGCCGCCCGCGATGAACAGGAACGGCCCGGCGCCGACGAAGGGGAACGCGGTCCGGGGACCCCGGACGGTCACCCGCGTGCCCGGCTCGAGCGCGTGGACCTCGCCGGACGCGGCGCCGATCTTCCGCACGGCGATGCGGTAGTGGCCGGTTTCGGCCGGGTCGCCGCACAGCGAGTACTGCCGCACCAGCCCGGACGGCAGCACGAGATCGACGTGCGCGCCCGGCCGCCAGCGCGGCAGCGGGGAGCCGTTCGCGAGCCGCAGGCTGACGACGTCCTCGGCTTCGGTGCGGACGCTCTCGACGACCAGCGGCAGGTCCCGGTCGACCGCGCGCACCGGCGGCCGCCGCTTCCCGCTCCAGCCCGACATCCGCCGGTAAACACCCACCACGCCGACCAAAGTGGACAGCAGGAGGTCGGTCCGCCCGCTGCCGTCCAGCCGGACCGGCCGCCCAAGCCCCGCACTTTCACGTGAAAGTGCGGGGCCCAGGTGGGCACTTTCACGTGAAAGTGCGGGGTCCGGCTTGGTCACCCCGCTGCCTGGGCGGCCGGGGAGCTGGCGAGGTACGCCACCGCTTGGTCGGTGTTCCCCGTCTCCGTCGGGTGGTACGACTTCCGGAAGTACGGCCGGATTTCTCGCAGGAGCTGACGTCCGGTCGGCAGCAGACCTCGGCGAGCGGCCCGGCGGTAGGCCCGCAGGGTCGCGCGGCCGGGGCGGGTCGGGTCGTGGCGCATCAGGTACCGGGTGCCGCGCGAGAAGACCCACGCCAGCACCGGCGTCACCGCCGCCATGCTGCGCACCCGGCGCGTGTACCGGCCGTCGAGGTGCATGAACAGGTCGAACGCGACCGACCGGTGCTCGACCTCTTCGGCGCCGTGCCAGCGCAGCAGGTCCAGCATCACCGGGTCGGCGCCCGCCTCTTCGAGGGGCGCGTCGAGCACCCACTGGCCGAGGAACGCGGTGTAGTGCTCGATCGCGGCGACGATCCCCAGCCGTTCGACCAGCCACTCCTCGGCCTTCGCGCCGGTCAGGTCGCGGTCGCCGAGCAGCTTCCGGAACAGCCACTCCATCTGGGCGATGAACGGCCGCACCGGCACGCCGGCGGCCTCGAGGTGCGCCGCGGCGCCGTCGTGGGCCTCCGCGTGCACCGCCTCCTGGCCGATGAAGCCGAGGACGTCGGCCTTGAGCCGCTCGTCGCGGATCAGCGGGACCGCCTGCTTGAACACCTCGACGAACCACCGCTCGCCTTCGGGCAGCGCGAGGTGCAGGACGTTGATGGTGTGCGTGACCTGCGGTTCGCCGGGGACCCAGTGCATCGGCAGCGCCGCCCAGTCGAACTTCACGTCCCGGGCGTGCAGCACGAGCTGTTCGTCCGGCGAGGTCATGACGCGCGGCCGGACAGCTCGTAGTCCGCCGGGTCGACCTTGCGCGTCTCCAGCCAGTAGCGCCAGGTGAAGCCCGGCCAGATCGTCCGGTTCACGCCCTTGGCGTCGAGGTACCAGCTCTTGCAGCCGCCCTGCGTCCAGACGCCCTTGACCAGCTTGTCCTGGATCTCCCGCTGGAACTTGTCCTGCACGCTCGGCCGCACGTCGAGCGCGGCGGCGTCGCGGGAGTCGGCGAGCTTGATGGCGTCGACGACGTACTTCGACTGCGACTCGATCATGAACACGACGGAGTTGTGGCCCAGCGCGGTGTTCGGCCCGAGCAGGAAGAACAGGTTCGGGAAGCCGGACACGGTGATGCCCTTGTGCGTCCGCATCCCCTCGGCCGCCCACTCCTTGGCCAGGTCGCGGCCGTCGACACCGGTGATGTCGAGGTACTCCAGCGCGTCGGTGACCTTGAACCCGGTGCCGTAGATGATCGCGTCGACCTCGTGCTCGACCCCGGCGGCGTCGACGATCGAGTGCGCCTTGACCTCCTTAATCCCGGACGTGTTCACGTCGACGTTCGGCCGGTTCAGCGCCGGGTAGTAGTCGTTGGAGATCAGGACGCGCTTGCAGCCCATGGTGTAGTCCGGCGTGACCTTCTTGCGCAGCGCGGGGTCCTTGATGCCCTTCGCGATGTTGCGCTTCGCGATCAGCTCGCCGGCCTTCATGATCGCCGGGTGGCCGTTGAAGCCGATGGCGCGGGCTTCGAGCAGCCAGTACAGCGCGTTGCGGTAGGCCCGCTGGGTGCCGGGGACGCGCTTGAACAGCGTCTGCGCCCACGACGGCATCGCGTGGTCGGGCTTCGGCATGATCCACGGCGGCGTGCGCTGGAAGAGCGTCAGCTCGGCGACGTCCGGGGCGATCTTCGGGACGAACTGGACGGCGCTGGCGCCGGTCCCGACCACGGCGACCCGCTTGCCGCGCATGTCGTACTCGTGGTTCCACTGCGCGGAGTGCCAGGTCTGGCCCTTGAACTTCGCGATCCCCGGCAGCTCGGGGACCTGCGGGATGTGCAGGCCGCCGACGCCGGAGACGAGGAACTGCGCGACGAACTCGCGGCCGTCCTTGGTCGTCGCCGTCCAGCGGCGCTCGCGCTCGTCCCAGTGCGCGCCGGTGAGCTCGACGCCGAACCGGATCTTCTCGCGCAGCCGGTACTTGTCCGCGACGCCCTTGAGGTACTCGAAGATCTCCGGCTGCGGCGAGAACGACCGCGACCAGTCCGGGTTCTGCTCGTACGAGAACGAGTACATGTGCGACTGCACGTCGCACGCGCACCCGGGGTAGGAGTTGTCGCGCCAGGTGCCACCCACCTCGGTGGCCTTCTCCAGGATCACGTAGTCCCGGATGCCGGCCTTTTCGAGCTGGATCGCCTGGCCGAGCCCGGAAAACCCGGTGCCCACGATCACGACCTTGAACCGCTCGGTCATCTGTCGGCCTCCGCTGCTTCGAGGATGCTGCCCAGATGACGTTACCTCAAGTAACAGTTACTTGGAAGTACTCCCTACCGATCAGTACGTCCCGCCGAGCTTGCCGTGGTTCCAGCTGGCGACCTTGGTCGGCCGGAAGATCAGCCCGATGCGCTTGGGGGCCTGACCTGCGATGAAGGCACGCAGCTCGTCGGGCACCGGGTCGCCCGGCTTGGCGCCCGCGTACCGCTGCATGAGCTCGATCCCCATCCGGGTGACTTCGGCGGTGTCCTCGACGATCTCGACGTCGGCCTCGAAGGAGACGCCGCGGAGCTTCTCGTAGGTGTCGCCGTCCTCGACGAGCACGGTCGCTTGCGCGAGCCGGCGCAGGTTCTTGGCCTTCTGGGACGTGCCGTACGTCCAGGTCGCGACGCCGTCCTCGTGCGGGAAGTACCAGAGCGGCGCGAGGTGCGGCCGCCCGTTCGGGCCGACGCTGGCGACGTTGATGACCTTCTGCTCGGCGAGGTACTCGCGGACCTCGTCCTCGGTCATCCGGATCTGGTCACGACGGGACATCTTCACCCCTTGGTGGCGGCCCGGCCGCCGTGGCCGGTGACCGCCGACTCGAACGCGCCGCGGGCCTCGATGTCGGCGAGCGCGGCCTTGTCCGCCGAAGGTACCCGGCTGCAGGAGCCGATTTCGATGATCGGCGGCAGGAACGCGCGGAGCAGCTTCAGCCCGCCGACCCAGCGCGGCACGTGGATGGTCCGGGCGCGCTTGAGGATGCCCGCCTCGAGGTCGTCCAGCGCGGTGTCGAGCGGGTAGGTCTTGCCGATCAGGCCGGGCATCGACGCGCGGAGCTTGCCGAACACGGGGTGCGCGTCGGCGCTCTCGACCAGGTCGGTGCGGATCCACGTCGGGTGCGCGACGCCGACCTTCACGCCCAGGTGGGCGACCTCGGCGCGGAGGCTGTTGGAGAAGGCTTCGACGCCGGCCTTCGCGGCGGCGTAGTTGGCCATGCCCGGCGCGTGCGTGATCGCGGCGAGGCTGGAGATGGCGAGCAGGTAGCCCTTGCGCTCGATGACGTGCGGGAGCGTGACGCGGAACGTCCGCCAGACGCCGAGGAGGTCGACCTCGATGACCTTCTCGAACGCGGCGCGGTCGACCGAGCGGACGAAGCCCGCGGTCGCGATGCCGGCGTTGGCGATGACGACGTCGATGCCGCCGAAGTGCTCGACGACGCCCTTGGTCGCCTGCTCGAGGGCGTCCCAGCTGGTGACGTCGGCTTCCCAGGCGTGCGCGTTCGGGCCGATCCGGTCGGCGACCTTCTGCTGCTCTTCGGCTTCGAGGCCGACGAGGGCCACCTTCGCGCCGCGGGCGGCCAGGCGCTCGGCCAGCCCGGCGCCGATGCCGCGGGCCGCGCCGGTGATCAGCACGACCTTCCCGTCGACCTTCTTGGTACCGCTCAGCAGCGAAAACGGGTTGGCCACGGTGCCCTCCTAGATGTCACGTGAGGGCACCGTACCTCACCTTACCCGCAGTAAGCTACCCAAGAGTAGGCGCCACTTTCGGTGAGAAAGTTGCGTCGTCAGGGCCTCGGTACGCATCTTTCATAGGGAAAGTGACGCTACTTCGTCTGGAGTCAGGTCGAGGGTGACCGACGCGATCAGGTCGGTGAGCTGCTCCGGCGTGCGGGCGCTGGCGATCGGCGCGGCGACCGTCGGCTGCTGCCGCAGCCAGGCGAGCGCGACCGTGGCGACCGAGACGCCGTGCGCCTGCGCGACCTCGTCGAGCTCGGCCAGGACGCGCTCGCCGCCGTTGTCCAAATAGGACTCGGCGCGGGCGGCCCGCGGGCTGCCGGTCACGGCGCCCTTCGTGCGGTACTTGCCGGTCAGGAAGCCCTTCGCGAGGGAGAAGTACGGCAGCGTGGCCAGGCCTTCGCGCTCGACGAGCGGGGCCAGTTCGCGCTCGTAGTCCCGCTCGACGAGGTTGTAGTGCGGCTGCAGCACGGCGTACCGCGCGAAGCCGTTTCGGTCCGAAATGGACAGTGCTTCGCCGAGCCGCTCGGCGCTGTAGTTGGACGCGCCGAGGTAGCGGACCTTGCCCGCGCGGACCAGGGCGTCGAACGCGCTCAGCGTCTCCTCCAGCGGGGTGTCCGGGTCGTCGACGTGGGCGTAGTAGAGGTCGATGTGGTCGGTCTGGAGGCGGCGCAGCGAGTCCTCGGCCGCGGCCTGGATGTTCTTCGCGGACAGGCCCGGGCGGCCCTCCCACATGCCGACCTTGGTCGCGACGACGACGTCGTCCCGGTTGCCGCGCGCGGCGAGCCAGTCGCCGAGGATCTCCTCGGAGCCGCCGCCCCCGCCGTAGAGGTCGGCGGAGTCCACGAAGTTGCCGCCGGCGGCGGCGTAGGCGTCCAGGACGGCGAAGGACTGGGGCTCGTCGGCCGTCCAGCCGAAGACGTTGCCGCCGAGGTTGAGCCCGTACACGTCGAGGTCGGTGTTTCCCAGCTTGGTCATGCCTTCGACGGTAGTTCGCGGATCCGGGAGGAAAATCGCCGTCCCACGCGTTGGAGTGTTCCATGGCAATCGAACTCGGCAAGCTCGGTATCTGGCGGCACTACTCGGGCGTCGACGCGCAGTTCGCGGCGGAGGCGGAGAAACTCGGCTACGGCGCGATCTGGCTGGGGGCGTCCCCGAGCGGCGACCTGTCCTACGTCGACGACCTCCTCGCGGCGACGGACTCGCTGGTCATCGCGACCGGCATCGTGAACATCTGGCAGGACGAGCCCGCGGACATCGCCCGCGTGTACGAGCGGATCGCGGGCAAGTACCCGGACCGCTTCCTGCTCGGCGTCGGCGCGGGTCACCGCGAAGCGACGAAGGAGTACAAGAAGCCGTACACGGCGCTGGTCGACTACCTGGACGGCCTGGACGCGGCCGGCGTGCCCGTCGAAGGCCGCGCGCTGGCGGCGCTCGGCCCGAAGGTCGTCAAGCTCGCCGGCGACCGCACGGCGGGCGCGCACCCGTACCTAACGACGCCGGAGCACACGCGCGAGACGCGGGAGATCCTGGGCGAGGGCAAGCTGCTGGCCCCGGAGCACAAGGTGGTCCTCGGCACCGACGCCGCCGAGACCCGGGCGATCGGTCGCAAGACCGTCAAGTTCTACCTCGGCCTCTCGAACTACGTCGCCAACCTGCGGAAACTCGGCTTCACCGACGAGGACCTCGAGGGCGAGGGCAGCGACCGCCTGGTCGACGCGCTGGTCCTCCAGGGCGACGCCCCGACCGTGGCTCGCGGCGTGTCGGCCCACCTCGAGGCGGGTGCCGACCACGTCAACATCCAGGTGCTCAACGAGGACCCGTGGCCGGCGTACCGCGCGCTGGCCGCCGAGCTGCTGTGATCTCCGTCCGGCCGCCGGTTCCCCCGGCGGCTGGACGCCCTCCTTCTGAACCGATTCGACGTGCGGGGAAGTTTCTGCGCGGGGACCGGTGTGCGACGGCGGTACACCTCGTACGATGCGGTCGGGACCCACCCCGTGCCAAGGAGGAGTAACGATGCCCATCGCCACCCCCGAGGTCTACGCGGAGATGCTCGACCGGGCCAAGGCGAACGAGTTCGCCTACCCGGCCATCAACGTGACCTCGTCCGAGACCGTGAACGCCGCCATCCGCGGCTTCGCCGAGGCGGAGAGCGACGGCATCATCCAGTTCTCCACCGGCGGTGCCGAGTTCGCGTCCGGCCAGAAGGTCAAGGACATGGTCACCGGCGCCACCGCCCTGGCCGAGTTCGCCCAGGTCGTCGCCGCGAAGTACGACGTCAACGTCGCGCTGCACACCGACCACTGCCCCAAGGACAAGCTCGACGGCTTCGTCCGCCCGCTGATCGAGATCTCCGCCGAGCGGGTCAAGAACGGCCAGAACCCGCTCTTCCAGTCCCACATGTGGGACGGCTCGGCGATCGACCTCGACGAAAACCTCGAAATCGCGCAGGAGCTGCTGGCCAAGACCGCCGCGGCGAACATCATCCTCGAGGTCGAGATCGGCGTCGTCGGCGGCGAAGAAGACGGCGTCGAGGCGGAGATCAACGAGAAGCTCTACACCGCCGAAGGCGACTTCCTCAAGACCATCGACGCCCTCGGCGCCGGCGAGAAGGGCCGCTACCTGCTCGCGGCGACCTTCGGCAACGTCCACGGCGTGTACAAGCCGGGCAACGTCAAGCTCCGCCCGGACGTCCTCAAGGGCGGCCAGGAAGCCGCGGCCAAGAAGCTCGGCCTGGACGCCGGGTCGAAGCCGTTCGAGCTGGTCTTCCACGGCGGTTCGGGTTCGCTGCCGGAGGAGATCCGCGAGGCGGTGTCCTACGGCGTGGTGAAGATGAACGTCGACACCGACACCCAGTACGCCTTCACCCGCCCGATCGTGGACCACTTCTTCAAGAACTACGACGGCGTCCTGAAGATCGACGGCGAGGTCGGCAACAAGAAGGTCTACGACCCGCGTTCGTACCTGAAGGCGGCCGAGGCCGGGATGGCTCAGCGCGTCGTGGAGGCCTGCCAGGCCCTGGGCTCGGCGGGCACGAAGCTCAAGTAGGTCTCTTCGCGCGAAGGGGCCGCACTTTCACGTGAAAGTGCGGCCCCTTCGTCGTGTTCAGACCTCGACGACTTCCAGCAGGCTCTCGAGGCCGCGGAAGTCCTTCGCGTTCCGGGTGTACAGCGGCAGGCCGCGCACCGAGGCGATCGCGGCGATCATCAGGTCCATTTTGCGTGGTCGCGGGTCGCGTCCGGTGGCGAGCACCATCGCGACGAACGTGCCGTACCGGGTGGCCGCGTCGCCGTCGAAGGGGAGCGGGCTGAAATCGGTGATCGCCGCGCCGAGCTTTTCGGTTCGCGAGGCACGCAGCGCGGAGTCCTTGGCCACCACGACGCCTTGGTGCAACTCGGCCATCGAGATCGCGGTGAGCTCGGTGACCTTCGGCAGCTGTGCCGGTTCCAACAAGTTCAAGTCTATGTACACGCAGGTGTCGAGCACGCCCGCATCGCGCTGGTCAGCCACGCGACCGGTCCCAGGGGTCGTCGTCGCTCAGCCGATCATCGCCGAAGAACTCGTCGATGTCCCTGCGCATCTCCGTCGCGTCGACCCGGGGCATACGGCGGTGCTTGGCGACCAGCTCCTCGGTGGTGAGCCGACGCCGCGGGGCCAGGGGGCGAAGTTCGGCGATCTCCACGCCGTTGCGCGTGACGTGGAAGGTCTCGCCGGCTTCGACCGCGTCCATGATCGCGGCGGAGCCGTTGCGAAGCTCCCGCTGGCTGATGATCTTCATGAAGCAAGTGTAGCACCTGGTGCTACGCGGTTACCCGGCTCGCGGTCCACCGCCGGGAAGCCGGGCCGGCCGCCGCCCACAAGACGAACACCCCGACCAGCACCGCCAAAGCCGTCCAGTACGCCACCGGCGGCGCCGACTCCGTGTGCGCGTCGCCCAGTACCCACGGCCGGAACTGCGACTGCACCCACAGCGCCCCGAACCCGAACGCCGTCACCAGCAGCGCGCCCGCGCCGGCCCGTACCGCACCTGAGCCGAGAGCGAACGCCAGGTCCACCGCCAGGCCCACGAACAGCAGGTAGAACGGCACCGTCGACACCGGGAAACCCAGGCCCAGCAGCAGCGGCCACATCACCGACCGGTACGCCACGTACGCCAGCGCCACCGAGGTCGCCGCCCAGCGGAAGCCCAGGGTGCGACGCGCCAGGACCAGGATCAACGCCATCACGCCGATGCCCCACAACGGGTACACCCACGATGGGATCGGCATCGTGAAGTGCAGCACCGCCGTCCGGTCGACCGGGTGGCCGATCTGGTTGGCCGCGAAGTCGAGCAGGGACTTCTCCGCCTCCGGCTCGCCGCGCTCCCACGCGCGCAGGCCGAGGATGCCGTACTCCTGCTGGCCGTTCGGGAAGAACGTGTTCTCCAGGAAGAACGCCCACAGCGCGAGCAGCACGCCGGTGCGGAAGCGGCCCGGGGGCGCGTAGCGCAGCCAGCCCAGCAGCACGCCGGCCTGCATGATGCCCGTGCCCAGGTACAGCATCATGTGCGACGGGCTCCACGCCGTCAGGTCGAGGCCGTTGACGCGGTGGTTGATGACGTCCAGCGGCGCCGCGACCAGGAACACCAGCAGGCCGATCTGCATCAGCCGCAGGGACCGCTTGTCGCAGCCCAGGCCCGTGTAGCTGTGGATCGCCACCAGCACCACGATGATCACCGTGCCGACGGTGTTGATCAGGTGTGGCGGGGCCAGGTCGTCGCGCAGCCACATGAAGTGCCACGACATGTCCCACGACGAGCCGAGCAGCTTGAACGCGAACGCCGCCAGCCACATCCCGTAGCAGAACCGGAGCACCCAGTCCGGCGTCGGCTGCCCGGGGGCACCGCGGTGCCAGTGCCGCGTGAAGAACAGCCGCGTCTTGCCGATGGGGCTGCGCGGGATCACGTCCACCGGGACGTCGACTGCCTTGGCCATGCCGGACATCATGGCCGGTCATGGTCACGAGCGGGCTAAGACCGCCGAAAACCGGGGTTCACCCGTAGGGGTGGCCGATTTGCTTCCGGCGTGCGGAAGTTGGCATGGTGTGCCGCCATGATGCCGAAACGAGTCGTGGCCGCCGTCCTGATCGGCGCCCTGGTGCTGGCCGGTGGCGGGGTGCTCGGAGCCCTGCTCTTCTGAGGGCAGAATGGGCGGCATGACGCACAACCTGCTCGGCCCCGAGCCGACGCTGCTGCCCGAGCACACCGCCGCCCAGGCCGCGCTCGACGCCGGGAGCGACCCGGCCACCGTCGCGGCCGAACACCCCTACTACAGCGAGGCGTGGGCGTCGCTGGCCGAGAAGGCCTTCGAGGCGGGCGAGACCATCGCCGCCTACGCGTACGCCCGCACCGGCTACCACCGCGGGCTCGACCAGCTGCGCCGCGCGGGCTGGAAGGGCTTCGGCCCGGTGCCGTGGGCGCACCGCCCCAACCAGGGCTTCCTGCGCTCCCTCGCCGTGCTGGGCAAGGCCGCCGGCAAGATCGGCGAGACCGAGGAGTACGACCGCTGCCGGACGTTCCTCGCCGACTCCGACCCCGCTGCCGCGGAAGCCACCGGCCTCAAGTGACGCCAACTTCGTGAAGGCCACCTTGAGGAACGTAGAGTTCCTCAAGGTGGCCTTCACGAACGTCAGAACAGGCCGCAGTTGGAGAGGGCCGGGAGGCCGGCGAAGCGGCCTTCGAGCCACGCGAACGCCTCCGGGAACGCCCGCACCGCCGCGAGCACGTGCGTCGGCACCAGTGACGTGCTGAACTGCACCTTCACGCCCTTGCCGCACCACGTCCGGCCCAGGTCGCGATCCTGGGCGTAGGGCACGATGTCGTCGAGCGCGCTGTGGACGATCAGCACCGGCACCGCCGGCTTGAGCGCCCCGATCTTCTGCTCCGCCACCCGCGACGCGTACGGCTCCTCGCCGAGGTACGCAGTCAGCGAGCGGCCGTCGTTGGTCAGCGTCGAAGACTGCGTGAACGCGTGCGCCGCGACCGCCTCCACCGTGCACTCGGTCCGGACCTGCTCGAACAGCTGCTTGCCGCGCGCGTTGAGCAGCGCCGGGATGTTCAGCTCCGGATACGCGTAGTTCATGCTCACCAGCGCGAAGCCGAGGAAGCCGACCGCGTAGTGCCCGTCGAGGTTCTTGGCCACCGAAGCCAGGTCCGCCGGCACCGCGCCCGCGTACGCGCCCTTCAGCTTCAGCTCCGGCGCGTAGCTCGGCTGGAGTTCCGCCGCCGCGGCCGACGCGCCGCCGCCCTGGGAGTAGCCCGCGATCGCGACCGGGCCGTCGTCCGGCAGCCCGGCTTCCGGCAGCCGCTGCGCCGCGCGGACCGCGTCGAGCACCGCGTGCGCCTCCGCCGCGCGGTTGACGTACGTGTGGTCGCCCGGTGTCCCGAGTCCTTCGTAGTCGGTGACGACGACGCCGTAGCCCCGCGTCAGGAGCCCGGCGATGAACGGGCCTTCGTACTCGAAGCCGGCGGCAAGCGCTTTCGACGGCGCGCAGTCGTCGCCCTCGCCCTGCGTGCCGACGGCGTAGGAGACGATCGGGCGCGCGCCGGCGCCGTGCCACGCCGACCGCGGCGTCAGCACCGTGCCGGTGACGGCGATCGGCGAGCCGTGCGTGTCGGTGCTGCGGTACATGATCCGCTGCACGTCCGCGTCGGCCTTGATCAGCTTGATCGGGTCGATGTAGAACGTCGACGCTTCGTGGCGGATGACGTCGCCGTTGCTGCCCGCCGGAAGCGGTGAAGGGGGATCGTAGAAGGACGCGGCGGAGGCGCCGGGTGCCAGCAGTGCCAGCACGGAAACCGTGGCGACGGCCGCGGCCAGGGCGCGGCGGGGGAAGATACGCATGCTTGCTCCTCGTTGAGCAGGACGAGTGCGCGGGGAACACCTTTTTAGACAGAGGTGTCGGAAAAAGAATCACGTGAGGTGGACCACCATGTCAAGCCCCGCTCCGCGTGGGCGGCCGCGCAAGCTCCCGGTCGGGGAGCAGCGCGCCCGCGTGCTGGGCGCCACGGCGCGGGTCGTCGCGCAGCACGGGATGCAGGGCGCCACGATCGAGCAGATCGCGCGCGAAGCCGGCGTCTCGCGGCAGGCCGTCTACGAGCAGTTCGGCGACCGGGCGACGCTGTTCGCAGAGGTCGTGGCGGCCACCGAGGAAAGCGCCTTCGCCGCCATCGCGGGCCCTTCGGTGGCCGACGAGCAGCCCGGGCTGCGGGCCTGGGCGCGGGCCAACTACGCCAACATGGTCACCTTCGTCGCCGACCACCCCGAGGGCTACGGCGTGCTCCGCGCGGCCGAGCGCGCGGGCGACCCTGCCCTCACCCGGTTGAGGGAGAGGCTGGCCGTCGTCTACGCCGAAGCCAGCCGCAAGCGGTGGGCCGCGCACGGCATCGACTCCGGCCGCGCGGACCGCGCGCTCGTCACGCTCTTCTTCGCGATGACCGAGTCACTGGTCCAGGCCACCTGGGACGGCGAACCGCCGGACCAGGACGCCTTGATCGACTTGCTGACCGAGTTCACCGTCGGCGGCGTCGCCCGCCTCCAGACCAAGGCGAGCGACGTCATCGACCGGCTGCGCTGACTCCGACGGCAGCTAAGCGACGGCCATCTCCGGGAGCGCGACGGAGCCGACCACCCGGTTCCGCCCGCCGTGCTTGGCCGCGTAGACGGCGGCGTCGGCGGAGGACATCACTTCCTCGATCGACGACCCGTCGAGCGGGTACGCGGCGACGCCGATGGACGCCGTCTGGCGTTCGATGTCGACCGCCGTGCCTTCGTTGGTCTTCGTGCTGATCACCAGCTCGCTGACCCGTTGCCGGATCCGCTCGGCGGTGACGATCGCGTCCTCCTTGGACGTCGCGGGCAGCAGCGCGACGAACTCCTCACCGCCGAACCGCCCGACCAGGTCGTGCGCCCTGGTCTCCTGCTTGACCACGGCCGCGACCGCCTTGAGCACGTCGTCCCCCGCGAGGTGCCCGTAGGTGTCGTTGATCCGCTTGAAGTGGTCGAGGTCGATCATCATGGCGCCGAAGCTGCCGTTTTCCCGCTCCGCGCGCGAAATCTCGCGCTGCGCGCCGTCCTGCCAGGTGGTGGCGTTGAGCAGCTGCGTCTTCTGGTCGGTCGTGGCGAGCTCCTCGAGCCGCTTGATCAGCACGGACCGCTGCAGCACGTAGAGCGGCAGGATCACCAGCACCGACAGCAGCGGCTCGGTGGTCAAGACCATCACCAGCAGGCCGCCGACGCACAGCGTGGCCAGCTCCAGCAGGTTGTCGTCCATGTTGCCGAGGCAGCCTTCGGCGGTCGCCTTCTCCGGCGCGGCCAGGTACAGCCCGAGCCCGGTGAGCGCGGTGTTGGTGGCGAAGAAGGCGATGGCGGCGAGCGCCACGGCGGTCATCCCGTGCCCGTGCAGCGCCTGCGCGACGAAGTTCGCGGCGAACCCGGAGAGGATCATCGTGGTCGCGTTGGCCGCGACGCGGTGAAATTCACCCGGTCGGAAGCCGGACCAGCTACGGAACGCGAGGTAGACGTACAGCACCGTGCCGAGGACGGCCACCAGTTGCGGCGGCACGAGCAGTCCGGCGGGCAGCAGCCAGACCGAAGTCATGTTGATGTGCGGCCCGTTGCTCAGGATCCGGCGCTGGCGCTCGATGCGCCTGCTGACCTCGGTCTGGGTCACCGCCAGGGCGGTGAGCAGCGCGAACGTCCCCAAGTTCGCGAGCGTGACCGGAATCGTGAGCGTGGCCGCGGTGGTCCAGGCCAGCATGACGGCGATCGCGGTGAGCGTGACGGCGACCCAGGCCCGTGGCCGCGACCACAGTGCCCAGTCGGCAACACCACGAACCGAGGCTTGTCCAGACCGTTCCCCCGATGTGACCATTTTTCCCCCAGCCCCTTGCGCAGGTGATCAGTGACAATCTACTCACGGACAGTTTCAGACCGTTTGCCAGCTGTCCACAAGGGCTTTCGGTGTGTACTTTTTGGTTGACACCGGAACGAGAGGTGGCCAGCGATGCGCGGCAAAGATCAGTGACCGCACAGCGCACCGCAAGGTCGCGCAGGTCGGGCCCACGCGCGGGGCATGTCAAGCATGTTCGGCGCGTGCGGCTTCTTTGTCGTGCCACCGGCCGGGTTCCGCCGATAACGATCGGGCCCACAGCGCCGCCAGCGGCAGGGTGAGCACCACTCCCACGATGCCGAAGATGCCGACCGTGCCGTGCGGGGTCAGCTGATCCGCGAGCACGCCGCCGATGAGCGGGCTGATGCCCATCATCGTGGTCAGCCCGGTGTTGGACAGGCCCATCACCTGCGCGCGCTGCTCGTCGGGCACGGCCAGGGTCAGCGACGCGGTCGCCTGCAGCAGGCAGACCGTGCCGAACCCGCCGGATACGATGAACAGGACGATCGAGAACACCGGGCCGGGGTTGAGGAAGCAGAGCACCAGCGGCACCGCGCACAGCGCCGCCAGCGGGCCGATCAGCTTCGGCCGCAGGTGCGCGGGCACCCAGCGCGTGTAGGCGAAGGTCGCGATGACGCTGCCGATCGGGTCGGCCGCCAGCAGCAGGCCGATCGCTTCGGGCCCGCCGCCCGCCGCCGCGACGTACGGCGCGGCGATGCCCTCGTAGACCGGCAGCAGCCCCATCAGCCAGGTGAACAGCACGAGCGTCCGCAGTGGAGAGCTGGCGAACGCGGTCCGGCCGCCGCCGCCCAGCGTCGCGAAGAACGACTTGCGCTGCTCCCCGCTCGCCGCGGCCGGCCGGGCGCGCAGGCCGAAGCGGACGAACGCGGCCGAGAGCAGGAAGGTGGCGGCGTCGATGGCGAGCGCGACGTGCGGGTCGAGGGCGATCAGCAGCGCGCCGCCGCCGGCGAACCCGAGCAGCTGGGCGCTCTGCACGGTCATGCTGCGGATGCCCATCCCGACGACGAACCGGTCGCCTTCGAGCACCTGCGGCAGCAGCGCCAGCTGGGACGCCTTGAACGGCGGGTTGACCAGGGACACGCCGCCGACGAGCACGCACATCAGCCAGAACGGCATGCCGGGCAGCGCGACGAGCAGGATCAGCGCGGCGCGCAGGAGGTCGACGAGCACCATCACGGTGCGGCGGGGGAAGCGGTCGGCGAAGCCGGTCAGGAAGATGCCGCCGAGCAGCGACGGGGCGTAGGTCAGGGCGTACGTCAGGCCGGTCAGGGTCGCCGAGTTGGTGCCGGTGAAGACGAGGATGGACAGCGCGACCCTGGCCAGCTGGTCACCGGCGATCGACAGCAGCTCGCCGAACCACAGCGCCCGGAACTCGGCGATCCCGAACACCTCGCGGAACGTGACCCGATCCGGCGGTGCTGCCATGCGTTTTCTCCCGACCTCTTGTGCAGACCGCGTCAGTCCCATGACTGCTGGTGACGAGACGACCAGCCGGTCATGGGGCAGTCACGGTACGTGAGTTACCCCAGCCAGTGTCCCGTGACTGTTGGTGAATCTCTAGGTTCTTTCGCTGGTATCCAAGGTGTCACGGAGCTTTCCCGAACGGATCAGACGATAGCCCGCAGTGTCTGACCGGTGGCTCAGGAGTCACCAATGGATCATTCCGCACCCGATGGCCGGAGGACCAGAGGCAAAAGTAGCCACCTCGCGTTCGCGAGGTGGCTACCTGGGGCGCAGGCGGCGGTCAGCCGTCGATGGTGAGGGCGTCGTCCCGTGGTCCGCGGGCCGCGATCGCGGCGCGGGCGACGTCGCGCTTGGCGACCTCCTCGCGGACGATCGGGATGACGTAGCGCCCGAAGTCGATCGTGTCGCCGAGCATGTCGTAGCCGCGGGCGGAGAGGATCTCCACGCCGAGGTCGTAGTAGTCGAGCAGCGCCTGCGCGACCGTCTCCGGGGTCCCGACCAGCGCGTTCGAGTTGCCCGCGCCGCCGGTCGCGGCCGCCGTCGGGGTCCAGAGCGCGCGGTCGAAGCGCTCGCCGTTCGCCGCGATCTCCAGCAGCCGCTGCGATCCGGTGTTCTCGGGCTCGGTGAGCTTGTGCCGCCGCGTCAGCGGCCGGCCGCCCTTGGTGCGGTCCTTGATCGCGCCCACCGTCGCGTGCGCCTTTTCCCAGGCCAGCTCCTCGGTCGGCGCGATGATCGGCCGGAACGCGACCTGGATCCGCGGCACGTCGGTGCGGCCGGCGGCCAGCGCCGCGGCCTTGACCGACGCGATCTGCTCCGCGGTCCGGTCCAGCGGCTCGCCCCAGAGGCAGTAGATGTCCGCTTCGGCGCCACCGGCGGCGTACGCGGCCGGCGACGACCCGCCGAAGGACACGCCGGGCCGGGGCTGCTGGACCGGCTTGACGTCGCTGACGTAGTCCGCGAAGCGGTAGTACTGGCCTTCGAAGCTGAAGGGCTCGTCGGACGTCCACGCCTTCTTGATGATCTGGATGGCTTCGCGGGTGCGCCCGTAACGCTCGTCCTTGCTGAGGTAGTCGCCTTCGCGCTGCTGCTCGTGGTCGTTGCCGCCGGTGATGAAGTGGACCGTGAGGCGGCCGTCGGAGATCTGGTCGAGCGTGGCGAACGTCTTCGCGGCGAACGTCGGGTACGAGACGTTGGGGCGGTGGGCGAGCAGGATCTGCAGCTTGTCGAGCTTCGTGGCGACGTACGCGGCCGCCTGCGCGGGGTCCGGCGAGCCGGAACCGTAGGCGAACAGCACCCGGTCCCAGCCGAAGTCCTCGTGCGCGCGGGCCAGGCGCAACGTGTACTCCTTGTCGAACACCCCGCCCGTGCGGGCGTGCGTTTCGGACCCGTCGTGCGTGCCCCCGATGCCCAGGAATTCGACCGGCATACCGTCCTCCAACCCTCGCGCCCCCTTTTCCAGGGCTACGCCGGGCGCACGGGGGTGGCAACGACGTCCGCAGGGTGGAACGCCTCACCGGTGCCGCTCGATGACGTCGATCGACGCGCGGACCTGCTCGAACGTCGGCGGGGCCGCCCGGTTGAACACGACGGTCAGGGACCGGCGCGGGATCACGACGAACTCGACGTCGACCCCGGCCGCCTCCGCGGCGGCCTCGACGACGTCCTGCCAGTGCTCGGGGTCGATTTCGCCGGCCCATTCGTGGGCGAGGATCGCCCAGTTCCCCCGGCGGAGGGTGTCGACCACGTCCTGCGCGGTGTGGACGCGGTGCGGTGGACCGATCTCAGCGGCCACGTCTTCGACGGCGGGGCGGTGCGGCTGAGGCCCGGGCGCCTGGGTGGACGAGGGACAACTCGGCTCCTTCCGTCGGCGTGCCGGGGATTCGGAGCCGGTGGCCCGGGTGATTGGTTCCGCTCTGTGGGAAGGCCGTTTCCCGCCACAACCCCGGCGTAGCTTCGGGTTCGTGGCCGATTCCCCGCCGTTCACCCTTGCCGTCGTGGGCGCCGGACCCCGTGGGGTCGGCGTCCTCGAACGGCTCGGCGCGAACGCGGCGGAACTGCTCGGCGGCCGCCGGCTCGAGGTGCACCTGATCGACCCCTTCCCGCCCGGCCCCGGCCGCGTGTGGCGCTACGACCAGTCGCCGCTCCTGCGCATGAACTCCATGCCGGAGGACGTCACGATGTTCACCGACGAATCGGTGCAGATGACCGGCCCGGTGCGCCCGGGCCCGACGCTGCTCGACTGGGCCCGCAAGGTCCGCGACGGCGGCCTCGACGCCGAGGTCCCGCCCGATGTCGCCGCCGAGCTGACCGCGCTCGACCCGTTCGACTTCCCCACCCGGCGCCTGCAGAGCGCCTACCTGACCTGGGTCTACCGGAAGATCGTCGAGGACCTCCCCGACGGCGTCGACGTCGTCGAGCACGCCGCGCGGGCGGTCGGGGTGGACGGGTACACCGTCAGCCTGTCCGACGGGACGGCCGTGCGGGCGGACGCCGTGGTGTTCACCGTCGGGCACCTCGACGCGGAACCGGACGACCGCGAGCGCGAACTGGTGTCCTTCGCCGCGCGGCACGGGCTGGCCTACTACCCGGCCGGCTACACCGCCGACGTCGACTACTCCGCCATCGCGCCCGGCGAAACGGTGCTGGTGCGGGGGTTCGGGCTGGCGTTCGTCGACCTGATGCTGCTGCTCACCGAGGGCCGCGGCGGCCGCTTCGAGGAGCTGGCCTGCGGCGGCCTCCGCTACCACCCGAGCGGCGCCGAGCCGGTCCTGCACGTCGGCTCGCGGCGCGGGGTCCCGTACCACGCGAAGATCGGCTACCGGCTACGCGGGAAACCGGCGCGGCTGCCCAGGTTCTTCGACGCCTACGCCATCGACGAGCTGGCCGGCGCACCCGGCGCGCTCGACTTCCGCACCGACGTCTGGCCGTTGATCGCGAAGGAACTTGCTTGGGGCTACTACACGGAGCTGTTCACCGGCCACCCGGACCGCGTGCGCCTGGACTTCGCGGTGTTCGCCGACGCGTTCGCCGACCTGGCCTGGGATTCGCCGGGCATGCGCGACCTCGTCGAGCGGGCGGTGCCCGCCGAAGCGGACCGCCTCGACCTCGACCGCGTCGACCGCCCGATGGCGGGCCGCGTGTTCGGCACGGCCGAGGAGTTCGGCAAGGAGCTGCGCGAATACATCGAGGGCGACCTGGCCCGCCGCGCCGATCAGGAGTTCAGCGCCGACCTGGGCGCGTTCGCGGCGTTGCTTTCGGTGTACAGCCAGCTGCCCACACTGGTCCACAAAGGACGTCTGGACGCGGCGTCCCAGGTGTCCGATATGGACGGCTGGTTCCACGGCTTCTTCTCCTACTACGCCAGCGGTCCGCCACCGCGTCGGCTGGAGGAGCTGCTGGCGCTGCACGACGCGGGGATCGTGTCCTTCGCGGGCGCGGAGATGGCGGTGTCGGCCGAGCGCGGCACTTTTGCCGCCTCCAGCGCCAGTTTCCCGGGAACGGTCGAGGCCCGGACGCTCGTCGAGGCGCGGCTGCCGGGCCCGAGCGTGACCCGCGCGGCCGACGGCCTGCTCCGCCAGCTGCGCGACGCGGGCGAGCTGGCCGAAGAGACGGTGGCGGACCCGGTCACGGGCGCGCGCCTGCCGTCCGGCCGCATCCACACGCGCGTCTCGGATTCCCGCCTGCTCGACGGCACCGGCCGGCCGCACCCGCACCGCTTCGCCGTCGGCCCCCACACGAGCGCCCGCTCGGCGGCGGCCTTCACGCGGCCGCGGACGAACGCCTTGTCGTTCCGGCAGAACGACGCGGTCGCGCGCGAGATCCTGGCGCTGGTCAACCCCTGACCACCGGGGCGATCTGCCGCACCCACTGAACCTCAGCCCACCTCCTGCACCGAGCGCCCGGGAATCGCGGCCAGCAGCTCCTTCGTGTACTCCGCCTCCGGCTCCGCCAGCACCCGCGCCGCCGCCCCCAGCTCCACCAGCACTCCCTCCCGCATCACGCCCACCTGGTCCGCCAGCTGCCGGACCACCGCCAGGTCGTGCGAGATGAACAAGTACGACAACCCCAGCGACGACTGCAGCTCCGCCAGCAACGCCAGGATCTGGGCCTGCACCGACACGTCCAGCGCCGACACCGGTTCGTCGCACACCACCAGGTCCGGGCGCAGCGCCAGCGCCCGCGCGATCGCCACCCGCTGGCGCTGACCACCGGACAGCTCCGACGGTTTCCGGCGCGCCACCGACGACGGCAACGCCACCTGGTCGAGCAGCGACGGCACCGAAGTGCGCGGGAGCCCGAACGCCCGCAGCGGCTCCGCGACGACGTCCTCGATCGAAAACTTCGGGTTCAGCGACGCGTACGGGTTCTGGTACACGATCTGCATCCGCCGCCGCAGCCGGCGCAGCTCGGGGCCGCTCAGCGCGGTGATGTCCTGGCCGTCGAACGAGATCGAGCCCGCCGACGGGGTTTCCAGGCGCAGGACCATGCGCGCCGTCGTCGACTTGCCGGAGCCGGATTCGCCGACCAGGGCCAGGGTCTGGCCGCGGGGGATGTCGAACGAAACGCCGTCGACCGCGCGGATGCCGCCGTCGAACGTCTTCGCGAGGTCGCGTACCGAGACCAGGGCCTCGGCCGCGGGTGCGGGTGGGCGGGAAGGGCTGGACAGGCTCGGTGCGGCCGCGATCAGCTGCCGCGTGTACGGGTGCGTCGGCGCGCTGACGACCGACGGGCCCTCTTCCACGACCGAGCCCTCCGACAGCACCACCAGCCGCGACGCGCGGTCGGCCGCGACGCCGAGGTCGTGCGTGATGAGCAGGATCGCCGTCCCGGACTCCGCCGCCAGCGCTGTCAGGTGGTCGAGGATGTGGCGCTGCACCGTCACGTCCAGCGCCGACGTCGGCTCGTCCGCGATGATCAGCTTCGGCCGCCCGGCCAGCGCCGCCGCGATCAGGACCCGCTGCCGCAAGCCGCCCGACAGCTGGTGCGGGTACTGGCGCGCTCGCACGGACGGCGACGGCACGCCCGCCCGCTCCAGCAGCTCGATGGCCTGCAGCGGAGCCGATCGCCGGTCCGCGAGGCCGTGGATCTTCAGCACCTCCGCGACCTGGTCGCCGATGCGGTGCACCGGGTTCAGCGACACCGCCGGGTCCTGCGGCACCAGCGCGATCTCGCGCCCGCGCACCGAGCGCCACTGGCGGGACGACAGCGAAAGCAGGTCCCGGCCGTCGAACGTGATCGAGCCGCCGTCGACGCGGCCGCCGCGGGGCAGCAGGCCGATCGCCGCGTGCGCCGTGGTCGACTTGCCCGAGCCCGACTCGCCGACGACGGCCACCACTTCGCCCGCGCCGACGTCGAAGCCGACGTCGCGCACGGCGGGCACCCCTCGGTACGACACGGCCAGGTCCGAAATCCGCAGCAGGGTCATCGGTCTCCTCCGTCCAGCGCGCGGGACAGCCGGTTCGCGGCGAGGACCACCGCCGCGACCGTCAGTCCCGGGAACGTCGTCATCCACCAGGCCGTGGCCAGGAAACTGCGGCCGCCCGCGACCAGCGAGCCCCACTCCGGGGTCGGCGGGGTCGCGCCGAAGCCGAGGAAGCTCAGCGCCGACACCTCGAGCACCGCGGTGCCCAGCGTCAACGTCGCCAGCGCGAGCACCGGGCCCGCCGCGTTCGGCAGGACGTGCCGCAGCAGCACCCCCGACCAGCGCACGCCGGACGCCCGCGCGGCTTCGACGAACACGCCGGTGCGCACGCGCAGCACCTCCGCGCGCATGACCCGCGCGAAGGAGGCCAGGTTCGCGATGCCGACGGCGATCGCGACGTTCGTCGTGCCGAAGCCCAGCGCCGTGACCAGCGCCAGCGACAGCAGGATCGGCGGGATGGCCAGGAAGACGTCGACCACCCGCATGATCACGGTGTCCGCCCAGCCGCCGCGGAACCCGGCCAGCAGGCCGAGTGCCGAACCGGCCACCAGCGCCACGAGCACGGCGATCGCGGTGGCCCGCAACGAGAGCGACGCGCCGTGGATCACCCGCGCGTAGACGTCGCGGCCGGTCTCGTCGGTGCCGAACAGGTGCCGCAGCGACGGTCCCTGCAGCCGTTCGGCGGGAACGCCGGTGATCGGGTCGTGCCCGGTCAGCAGCCCCGGCACGAAGGCCGCGAGCAGCACGACCGCGAGCACCGCCACCGCGAGCACCAGCCCGGGCGGGAGCCGCACTTTCACGTGAAAGTGCGGCTTCGGGGTCAGGGCGAGGTCAGCCACGGGCCACCTCCGGGGTGGGGGCGATGCGCGGGTCGAGCAGCGGGTAGAGCAGGTCGACGACCAGGTTGAGCACCACGAACACCAGCGCGGCCAGCACGATCACCGCCTGTACCACCGGGACGTCCTGCGCTGTGACGGCGGACGCGGTGACCCGGCCGACGCCGTCGCGCGAGAACACCGTCTCGGTGATCACCGAACCCGCCACGAGGTTGCCCGCGACGACCCCGGCGACGGTCAGCGTCGGCACGGCCGCGTTGCGCAGCAGGTGTCCGAAGTGGACGCGCCAGCGGCTCGCGCCCTTCGCCGCCGCGATCTCCGCGTACGGCTGTTCCTGCTGCGTCGCCAGGCTCTTGGCCAGCACCTGCCCGATGATCGCGCCGGTCGGCAGGGCGAGGGTGAGGGCCGGCAGGAGCAGCGCCGCGAAGCCCTGCGTGCCGAGCGCGGGCAGCAGCCGCAGGCGGAACGAGAAGAACTGGATCAGCAGCAGCCCGACCCAGAACGGTGGCAGCGAGATCGCCAGCGACGGCAGGGACAGCAGCGCCTGCCGTAGCCAGCGGAACCGCGTGAACGTGCCGAGGAACGCCGAGCCGCCGCCGAACAGCACCGCGAACACCAGCGCCAGCCCGGTCACCGCGAGCGTCGGCGGCAACGCCGTCACCACCATGTGCGTGGCGTCGTCGCCGGTCGCGACGCTGCGCCCGAAGTCGCCGTGCAGCGCCGAGACCAGCCGTTTCAGGTACTGCACCGGCAGCGGCGAGTCGAGGCCGTACTCCGCGCGGGCCGCTGCGACCTGCTCCGGCGTCGTCGACGCCCCGGCCTCGCCGCCGGCGAGCTTCGCCGAAACGGCGTCGCCCGGCAGCAGGTAGAGGATCAGGAACGACAGCGTGAACGCCGCCCACAGCACGAACACCGCCTGCCCGGCGCGGCGGAGGAGGTAGCGCCTCACGAGAGCCACGCGTCGAACAGCTGCAGCCGCGACGACGCCTCGAAGTCGACGGCGTGCGCCTTCGAGCTCAGCGCGACGACCTGGGTCAGCTCGAACACCGGGACCGCGTAGGCGTGCTCGATGATCAGCTTCTGGGCCTCCTCGGCCGACGGCTTGCGCTTGGCACTGTCCACTGTGGACGACTGGGCGTCCAGCGCCACGTCGAGGGGGTTGCCCGGGGTCAGCCTGCTGCGGTTGCCGGCCTTGGTGGAGAACTGGCCGCGCAGGATGTCCGGGTCGGCGCGCGTGACGTTGTACCAGAGGAAGTCGTAGTTCCCGGACAGCTGGATCTGCGTGGTTTCCGCCGTGGTGTGCTGCTCGATCTTCAGGTCGAAGCCGATCTTGCGCAGCTGCTGCTGGATCAGCTCCAGCACGCTGCGGTTCTGGTTGAACACCGGCGAGAACACGACGGCCGCGCTCAGCCGCTGCCCGTTCTTGACGCGGATCCCGTCGGCGCCCGGCACCCAGCCGTCGCCGTCCAGGAGTGCCGCAGCGCCCTTCGGGTCGTGTGCGAGCTGCGCGGACAGGTCGCTGACCAGCGGCGTCGCCGAGCCGAGGATGCTGGTGGCGGCCTTGTAGTTCGGCGTCAGCACGGTGTTCACCACCTCGGCGCGGTCGACGCCCTTGAGCACGGCCTGGCGCACCTTCTCGTCGGTGAGCACCCCGCGGGTGGTGTTGGCGTGCAGGTTGAACACGACGCCGGGGTTCGGCCGGACGTTCTCGCTGAAGCCGTTGCCGGTGAACTGCGGCTCGTCGACCGGCTGCACGTCGGTGATCGCGTCGAGCTGGCCGGACGCGAGGCTGCCGGTGCGGACGCCGGGCTCCGGCACGATCTTGTAGTCGATCTTGTCCAGGTACGCCTCGCCCTGGTGCTTGAACAGCGACGAGCCCCAGGCGTACCCCTTGCGCTTGGCCAGGACGATCTCCTGGTTCTGCTTGAAGCTCTCGAAGACGAAGGGGCCGGAGGCGATCAGGCCGTCGCCCTGGCAACGCTGTTCCGGCGTCTTCTTGAACGCCGCCGGCGCGAGAACGCCGAGCGACACGGTCGAGCTGGCCTGCAGGAACTGGGCGCTGGGCGCGGAGAACTCGAGGCGGACGGTCTGCGGGTCGACCACGCTGGAGCCCTTGTACGCGGCGAGGTAGCCGTAACCGAGCTGGGCCTTGGTGCCGAGGGCCTTGATGCCGTCGAAGCTGGTCTTCACCGCGGCGGCGTCGACCGGGGTGCCGTCGGAAAACGTCGCGCCGGACCGCAGGTGGAAGGTGAACGCCGTCGAATCGGCGTTGCTCTCCCACTTCTCGGCGAGCCACGGCTTGATCTCGCCGGTCTTCGGATCCTGGTCGGTGAGCGAGTCGACGAGCTGACGCGCGACGTTGACGGACGCGTTCGTGGCGACCTGCTGCGCGTCGACGCAGTCGGGCGCGGACGAGATGCCGAGCCGGAGCACGCCACCGGATTTCGGCGGCCCGGAAGCGGCTTGTTCGGTGCCCGCGGCGGCGCAGGCGGTCAGCAGAACGGGCAGGGTGAGCAGGGCCGCGGCGTTGCGGGCGCGGGGAAGCAGGGACACCGGACGGCCTCCAGCGGGAGTGGTTGCGTCTTCAACCGCCGACGCTAATCTCGCGCTGAAGGCCGTCCCAGCAGGCGAACCGCGGTCCCATTCCCTGGCACCGCGCGGATTCGGCCTTGACAGGGGTCAGCAGCGGCCCAGCATGTCCGTCAGCGCGGTCTTCTCCGCGGAGTTGATCGTCAGCTTGAACTTGTACTTCACCGCGACCCACATCTTCGCGTAGGTGCACCAGTACGACGTCAGCGGCGGCTTCCACTGGTCGGGCGACTTGTCGCCCTTCTCCTGGTTGACGTTGTCCGTCACGGCGATCAGCTGCGGGTCGGAGAGGTCGTTCGCGTACGCCTGGCGCTGCGCGGTCGTCCAGGAGGACGCGCCGGTGCGCCACGCGTCGGCCAGCGGCACGACGTGGTCGATGTCCACATCGGACGCCGCGGTCCAGGTCGCGCCGTCGTACGGGCTCTTCCAGCTGCCGGACGTCGCGGCGCAGCTGGAGTCGGTGACCACGTTCGTGCCGTCGCGCTTGAGCACCACCTCGCGGGTGTTGCAGCCGCCGCCCTGGTCGATCCAGTGCGGGAACTTGTCGCGGCTGTAGCCGGTCTGCGACCCGTCGGCCTTGACGGTCAGTGCCGCGAGCTCGGTCTTCGCCGTCGTCGCCGACGGGATGCCCGGCGGGGTGGCCTCGGCGACGCTGACCAGCGTCCCGGAGAGCACGACGGTGGCCGCGAGGATGGTGAACGAATGACGAACAGCACGCCTGGTTGGCATTTTGCTGCCTCCGTGTCAGGTGTGGGGACAGCTAACCCTGATACACGGGAGTGGCGTGTGCAACACGTATAGGTGACATGTTGCTGTCCGTCGGTGAACACGCCGTGGCCAGCAGCTCACCCGACCGTGAAAATAGCAGGTCAGACGGCTCCGCGGACCAGCCGAAGGTCTTCCGTGTGCCGGTACCAGGTCCACTTGTTCACCGCGCGCTCGTAGACGACGTCGTCGCGCACCGGCCGGGTCGGGATGCAGCCGATCTGGAAGGCCCGCGAGTACAGCGTCGTCGGCCGCTTGAAGATCGTGCCCTTCACCACCCGGATGGCCAGCCCGGGCCCGCCCGGGTCCGGCGTCACCTCGATCGACGCGGCCGGCCCGCGCAGCGCCACCTGCTCGTCGGCGTAGGCCACCCCGCGGACCAGCCGCAGCAGCCCGCGCCCGACCAGCACGCCGCCGACGTCGTCGCGGATCAGCGGCACCGGGTCGACCTCGCCGCGCAGGGCCAGCGCGAGGGCCTGCAGCGGCGTCTTCGGCAGCCCCCACAGCGCGGCGACCGACGAGTCCGGCGCCGACGGCACGAAGCCGACCGACACGCCGGAGAGCGCGTCCTTCCGGAGCAGCCGCAGCACGACCGCCGCGAGGTCCGCGTCCGTGCCCGACACCACCAGGTGATCGTGTTCGCCCAGCAAGGGGTCGATTTCCGCCTTGCCGGGGAGGCTCGGGACGCGGATCGACTCGACGTCGTCGACCTCTTCGAAGCCGGCCGCGCCGTCGCCACAGGCCACCACGATTCCGCGCACCCGCAGGTCCTCCGTTACAGTCATGCACCGGCATTTCGTCAGCGCCACCGGTGTCCGTCCGGGACACTTAACCTCAGTCGTCGAACAACTGGAGTGTCACATGCCGGCCATCGTGCTCATCGGTGCCCAATGGGGAGACGAAGGCAAGGGCAAGGCCACCGACCTGATGGGTGACCGCGTCCAGTGGGTCGTCCGCTACCAGGGTGGCAACAACGCCGGTCACACGGTCGTCCTGCCGAACGGCGAGAACTTCGCCCTCCACCTCATCCCGTCCGGCATCCTGACGCCGGGCGTGACCAACGTCATCGGCAACGGCGTGGTGGTCGACCCCGGTGTGCTGCTCGACGAGCTCTCCGGCCTCGAAGCGCGGGACGTCGACACGTCCAAGCTGCTGATCTCGGCCGACGCGCACCTGATCATGCCGTACCACGTGGCCATCGACAAAGTCACCGAGCGGTACCTGGGCAGCCGCAAGATCGGCACCACCGGCCGCGGCATCGGCCCGTGCTACCAGGACAAGATCGCCCGCGTCGGCGTCCGCGTGCAGGACCTGCTCGACGAGAAGATCTTCCGCCAGAAGGTCGAGGCGGCGCTGGAGTTCAAGAACCAGGTGCTGGTGAAGGTCTACAACCGCAAGGCGCTCGACGCCGACCAGGTCGCCGACGAGGTGCTCGCGGCGGGCGAGAAGTTCTCGCACCGCATCGCCGACACCCGGCTGCAGCTCAACCAGGCCCTCGAGCGTGGCGAAACCGTGCTGCTGGAGGGGTCGCAGGGCACGCTGCTCGACGTCGACCACGGCACCTACCCGTTCGTGACGTCGTCGAACCCGACGTCCGGCGGCGCGAGCGCGGGTTCGGGCATCGGCCCGGGCCGGATCACCACGGTGCTCGGCATCCTCAAGGCCTACACCACCCGCGTCGGCTCCGGCCCGTTCCCGACCGAGCTGCACGACGAGTCCGGTGAGTACCTGCGCAAGCAGGGCGGCGAGTTCGGCGTCACGACCGGCCGGTCGCGGCGCACCGGCTGGTTCGACGCGGTGATCGCGCGGTACGCGGTTCGCGTCAACGGCATCACCGACTACTTCCTCACGAAGCTGGACGTGCTGTCCGGCCTGGAGAAGGTGCCGGTGTGCGTCGGCTACGAGGTCGACGGCTTCCGCACGCAGGACATGCCGATGACGCAGACCGACGTGCACCACGCGATCCCGATCTACGAAGAGCTGCCGGGCTGGTTCGAGGACATCTCGGGCTGCCGCACGTTCGAGGAGCTCCCGGCGAACGCGCGCGCGTACGTCGAGCGCCTGGAAGAGCTTTCCGGCGCGCGGATCTCGGCGATCGGCGTCGGTCCGGGCCGCGACCAGACGATCGTCCGGCACCAGTTCGTCTAGGTCAGCTTCGTCGTCACCGGCGTCTCGTTGCGGAACAGGTCGAGCACCGGGCAGTGCTCGTCGACCTCGCGCTTGAGGTCTTCGTAGCGCTCCCGGCTCGCCGGGCCTTCGAGTTCGACGGACACCCGCACGTCCCCGAACCCGGGGCGGGTGTTGAAGGCGAACCCGAAGAAGCCGTGCAGGTCGAGGTCGCCGTCGACGGTGACCTTGATCGAGTCGATCGGGATCCCGCGCTTCGCCGCCCAGAACTGGTACGTGATCACCTGGCACGACCCGAGCGCGGCGAGCGCGTACTCGACGGGGTTGGCGGCCTGGTCCGTCCCGCCGAGCGCGGGTGGCTCGTCGACGGTGAAGCCGTGGTCCCGCACCTTGACCTCGACCTCGGTCCGGGTGCCGGGCTTGAGGGTGTGGTCCACGCTGAAGGAAACGGCGGCGTTGTGCGGATCGGCGTCGACGGCCTTGCGGGTGCCTTCGATGACTTCGGTCAGCGACATGGGCTCTCCTGAAGATCGTGAGGGATGTGCCACAGGGTGGGCGAATCCCGCCGAGCGCGCTCGGGTTCTCAATTCCTGGGAACCCGGAAATCGGTCGCGCCGCTCGCTAGCTTGGGACCATGACCATCGGAGTCACGCTGCCGGCCGGCGACACCGGGGCCGCGCCGAACCTCGTCGACGAGCTCATCGCCCAGACCCGGCAGGCCGCCGACGCCGGGCTGAAGTCCGTCTGGTTCTCGCAGCTTCCGCTGAGCCAGGACGCCATCACCGTCGCCGCGCTCGCCGGGCGGGCCGTGCCCGGGATCGAGGTCGGGACGTCCGTCGTGCCCGCCTACCCGCGGCACCCGCTGCTGGTC
Source organism: Amycolatopsis eburnea (assembly GCF_003937945.1). Lineage (GTDB taxonomy): Bacteria > Actinomycetota > Actinomycetes > Mycobacteriales > Pseudonocardiaceae > Amycolatopsis > Amycolatopsis eburnea. Next base: position 806,272 of record NZ_RSEC01000036.1, on the reverse strand, counting down.
GCGAGCGCCGCGCAGACCGCGCAGGCCGCCACCGGTGGGCGGTTCACGCTCGGGATCGGGCTCGGGTCGAAGGGGTTCCTCGGGCCCGTCTACGGCGTCGAGTACCCGCCGCCGATCCGGCACCTGCGCGAGTACCTGACCGTGCTGCGGCAGGTCTTCGACGGCGAAACCGTGGACTTCCGCGGCGAAACGCTCGAAGCGCACCCGCCCGGACCGTCCACTGTGGGCGGTGACGTGCAGGTGATCGTGGCCGCGATGGGGCCGCAGGCGCTGCGGGTCACCGGCGAGCTCGCCGACGGCACGCTGCCGTTCCTCGCCGGGCCGAGAGCGCTTTCCGAACAGATCGTCCCCCACCTGCCCGCGGGCAAGCGGATCCTCGCGGCCGTGCCCGCGATCGTCACCGACGAACCCGACGCCGTGCGCGCGCTGGCCTTCGAACAGATGGCCTTCTACCACCAGATCCCGTCGTACCAGCGGATCCTGGCCGCGGAAGGCGTCGAGCACGCGGCCGAACTGGCGCTCATCGGCGACGAGAAGACCGTTCTGAACGGACTCCAGCGCTACTACGACGCCGGCGCAACGGACGTCCTCGTTTCGCAGACCGGCATCCGCTCCGCCGAGGAGCGGCTGCGGACGTGGGAGGTCGTCAGCTCATTCGGTTCGTGAGGGTCGCCGTCACCGACATCTCCTCCAGGTCCAGTTCCCGCAGCACCTTCCGGAGGACCTCGTCGTCGAGCCGCCCGGCGCGGTTCTCCTCGATCATCGCCTTGCGTTGCGTGATCAGGAGTTCCCGCCGGGCCTTCGCGAACTGGGCCTGCGGGCTGCCGGACCGGTCTTCGCCGGACAACGTGATCGCGGCCTTGGCGAAGCGGTAGCGCGTGTCGATCAGCCGCTGGAGCCGTTCCTTGAGCCGGTCGACCTTCTCCTCGGGCAGGTCCAGCGAAGCCAGCCGTTCGTGGCTGATCTCGCGCAGCCGTTCCTGCGCCGCCTTTTTCGCGACCTCGCGCGCGGCGAGCTCCTCGGCCTCGTCCCGCGACGCCTCCGCCGGGTCCTGCACCTTGAGCGCGCGGATCAGCGGCGGCAGCGTCAGCCCCTGGATCAGCACCGTCCCGATCGCCACGGTGAACGCGAACAGCTGGATCTCCTCGCGACCCGGGGTCCCCGCCGGGACGCCGGCCGCGGCGGCGAGCGTGACCACGCCGCGCATGCCGGTCCACGACACCACCGCCAGCGTCCGCCACGACGGCGTCGCGCGGTCGCGGCCGAACAGCCGCACGGTCTGCGGCAGGTACGCCGAGACGAACACCGCCGGGATCCGCACCAGCATCGTCACCAGCAGCACGGCCACCGCGACCAGCGCGAGCGTCCCGTTGTCCCGGGCCGCGTGCTGCGCGCCTTCGAGGACGAACGGCAGCTGCAGCCCCATCAGCGCGAACACCAGCGCTTCCAGCAGGACGTCGATCGACGCCCAGACGGATCTGTCCTGCATGCGGGTCGCGGGGGACGCGTACAGCGCGCGGTGCCCCAGCAGCAGGCCCGCCGCGACGACGGCGAGCACGCCGGAGCCGCTGAAGTCGTCGCTGAAGGGGTGCAGGTGCTCGGCGGCGACGTACGCGGCGAACGGCACGATGATCCCGAACGCCGACTCCATCAGCGGGTCGTCGAGCCGGCGGCGGATCAGCACGACGAGCGCGCCGATCGCCAGGCCGACCGCGATGCCGAGCACGGTCGCCACGCCGAACACCGCGAACCCGTGCCCGGCCGAGCCCGCGGTGCCCGCGACGGCGGCGAGCGCGACCTTGTACAGCGTCAGCGCGGCGGCGTCGTTCACCAGGCTCTCGCCGGTCAGCACGGTCATCACCCGCCGCGGCAGGCCGAGCTTGCGGCCGATCGCCACCGCCGTCACCGCGTCCGGCGGCGCCACGACCGCGCCGAGGACCAGCGCGGAGGCGAAGGGCACGTCCGGCAGCAGCAGGTGCACGACGACGGCGACGACCACGGCGGTCACCGCCACCAGCACCACGCCGAGCGCGACGATCGGCCGCAGCGCCCGCTTGAAGTGCGTCAGCGAGCTTTCCAGCGACGTCGAGTAGAGCAGCGGCGGCAGCACGACGGTGAGCACCAGCTCGGGCTCCAGCTCGAACCGCGGCACGCCGGGGATCAGCGCGACCCCGAGCGCGACGAGGACCACCAGCAGCGGCGCGGACAGGTTGTAGCGCCGGGCCAGTGCGGTCAGCGCGAGCGAGCCGGCGAGCACGCCCATCAGCGTCAGGATCTCCACGCGCGTGATCTTCCCGCAGGTAGAAGCCCTGCGCTCGGCTTCCGCTCAGTGGAAGTGAGCTGGATTACGTCGTACCCCCTGTGCATACTTGTGCGCGATACGCACACCTGTGCGGATCACGTGCACCGACGCACATCCGGAGGTTCCCCATGTCCCCTGGCACCCGCTCCTGGGTCGTGCCCCTGGCCTGGACCGCCGTCCTGCTCGACGGGTTCGACCTGGTCGTGCTCGGCACCGTGCTGCCCGTGCTGCTCCGCGACCACGTCTGGGGCCTGACCCCCGCCACGGCGTCGGTCGTGTCGACGGTCGGGCTGGCCGGGATGATGCTGGGCGGCCTGGCGATCGGCACGATCACCGACGTCATCGGGCGCCGGAAGTCCCTGATCATCTCCGTGGCGCTGTTCTCCCTCTGCACGCTGCTGTGCGCGTTCGCGCCGTCGACGTTCGTCTTCGGCCTGCTGCGGTTCGTCGCCGGGCTCGGCCTCGGCGGCTGCCTGCCGACGGCGATCACGCTGGTCACCGAGTACGCGCGCCGCGGCAGGTCCGGCAGCGCGACGACCACGGTGATGACCGGCTACCACGTCGGCGCGGTGCTGACGGCGCTGCTGGGCATCGTGCTGATCTCGCCACTGGGCTGGCGCGCGATGTTCGTCGCCGGGGCGATCCCGGCCGTCGTGCTGATCCCGCTGATGCTGAAGTTCCTGCCGGAGTCCGAGTCGTTCCAGCGGGTCCGCGAGACCGAGCGGTCGGCCGGGCACGCCGTCGCCGGCCTGTTCCGCGGCGGGCTGCTGCGCGCGACGATCGCCTTCTGGGTGACGTCGTTCATGGGTCTGCTGCTGGTGTACGGGCTGAACACCTGGCTGCCGGAGATCATGCGCCAGGCCGGCTACCCGCTAGGCGCCGCGCTGAGCCTGCTGCTGACGCTGAACGTCGGCGGCATCGCCGGGCTGCTCGTCGCGGGCCGGGTCGCCGACCGCGTCGGTATCCGCCCGTCCGCCCGGATCTGGTTCGTCGCGGGCGCGGTGTTCCTGGCGCTGCTGAGCGTGAAGCTGCCGGCGGTCGGGCTGTACGCGGCGGTGTTCCTGACCGGCTGCTTCGTGTTCAGCGCCCAGGTGCTGGTGTACGCCTACATCGGCCGCATCTACCCGGACGCGATCCGCGCGACCGGCCTCGGCTGGTCCGCGGGCATCGGCCGCCTCGGCGCGATCTCGGGCCCGCTCCTGGGCGGCGCGCTGCTGACGGCGGGCATCGCGTACCCGTGGGGCTTCTACGCGTTCGCCGGCGTCGGCGCCCTGGGCGCGGCCGCGGTCACGCTGGTCCGCCCCGGCCGCAACTCCCCGGCCGCCACCCCCGCCCCCGCCTCGGAGTCCCGCCCCGCCACACGTGAAAGTCCGTGAAGGCCTCCTTACCGGTCATAAATGCCGGTAAGGAGGCCTTCACGGACTTTCGAGCGAGCGTCAGGCCAGGTCCTTGAGTTCCTGTTCCACGGCGGCGAGTTCGGCTTCGGACCCCTGGACCTTCGGGCCCTTGAACCACTTGCGGGCCGAGAGCACCCACCACAGGGCCGCGCCGCCGAGCACGACCAGGAACGCGATCGGCGTGTAGTTGAAGGAATCCACCGTCACCGGCGACACCTGCGGCAGCATGAACAGGAAGAAGATCAGCACGACCCAGATCGTCGCGACGATCCCGACCGGCTTGCCCCACTTGCCGAGCGTCCACGGCCCCGGCTCGAACGAGTCCCCGCGCCGCACGCGCAGGAACACCGGGATCACGTACGCCACGTACAGGCCGACCACGGCGATCGACGTCACCGCCGCGTAGGCCGTCGCGCTCCAGAGGTAGGGCAGGGCCAGGACCAGCGCGCCACCCGCGGCGAGCCACACGGCGTTGGTCGGCGTCTGCGTGCGCTTGTTGATCTTGTGCCAGAAGCCGGACCCGGGGATCGCGCCGTCGCGGGCGAAGGCGTAGATCATCCGCGAGTTCGCCGTCACCGACGCCATGCCGCAGAACAGCTGCGCGCCGATGCAGATCAGCAGCAGGAACTTGCCGGTGACCGCGCCGGTCGCGTCGATGAAGATCTGCGCGGGCGGGACGCCGGTGGCCGAGCCGACCGCGCCGTCGTAGTCCTGGATCGCGAACGTCAGGCCGATCAGCAGGATCCAGCCCGCGACGAGCGACACGACGATCGACATCACGATGCCGCGCGGCCCGGCCGTCGCCGCGCTCTTCGTCTCCTCGGTCATGTGCGCCGAGGCGTCGTACCCGGTCAGCGTGTACTGCGCGACCAGCAGGCCGAGCGCGAACACGTAGAACGTCGAGCCCCAGCCCGTCTGGTTCACGAAGCTGCCGAAGACGAAGGACGCGTCCTGGTGCTTGGCCGGCACGAAGACGAGCACGCCGACGATCACCAGCACGCCGATGAGGTGCCACCACACGCTGACGTTGTTGAGGATCGCCACGATCCGGACGCCGAAGGTGTTCAGCAGGCCGTGCACCACGAGGATGATCGCGAGCAGCAGGATCGTGTGCCCCGGCGTCGCGGCGTAGCCCCACTGCAGGTCGAGGAAGGCGTTGAGGAACAGCGCCGCCCCGAAGTCGATGCCCGCGGTGACGGCGATCTGCCCGATGAGGTTGAACCAGCCGGTGAACCACGACCACACGGGCCCGGACTTGTCCGGCGCCAGCTTCGCCGCCCAGTAGTAGAGGCCGCCCGCGGTCGGGTAGCTGGAGCAGACCTCCGCCATGCCGAGGCCGACCAGGATGACGAACACCCCGACCAGCGGCCAGCCCCAGATCATCGCGGCCGGGCCGCCGGTCTTCATGCCGAAGCCGTAGAGCGTCAGGCAGCCGGAGAGGATCGAAATGATCGTGAAGGAGACGGCGAAGTTCGAGAACGCCGACATCGTCCGTTTGAGTTCCTGCGCGTACCCCAGCTGGTGCAGGCGGGCGCTGTCTTCGTCAGCGTGCTCGGGAGTGGTCTGCTGGTCGGAAACGTCCATCGGGCACCTCTTGAAAGGTATGCGGCCAGACCATTGAATTCGCCGAAGGTAGCCCTGGTCCCGAGGGGTGTCAAGCCTTCGTCAAGAACTCGTCCAGCTGCCCCAGCAGGGGCCCGCCACCTCGGTGGTCGTTCGAGATCAGCGTCGCGGTGACGCCGGACGACGGCTGGTGCGTGCTCCGGAACGTGACGCCGTGGTCGCCACCCTCCAACCGGACGACGCCGGGGCGCGGCAGCCAGAAACCGAGGCCGTAGCGCCCGCCGCGCAGCATCCGCCCGACCCACCCGCGGGGCACGATCCGGCCGTCGAGGAACGCGGGCCAGAACTTGCGGAAATCCGGCGCCGAGCTGTAGATCCCGCCGTCGCCGAAGCCGACGACGGGCAGGCTGAACACGTTGGTGCGGCCGTCTTCCAGGTAGCCGGTGGCGGTCCGGGCGGGCAGCGCGTCCGAGCGGAGGAACGCCGTGTCGGTCATCCCCGCGGGTTCGGTCACGCGGGTCCGGACGAGCTCGGCGAAAGGTATGCCCGCGATCCGTTCGGCGATCAGGCTCAGGACGGCGAAGGCGCCGTTGTTGTAGTGGAACCGTTCGCCGGGCGGGAACCGCTGCGGGTAGCCGTCGAGCGCGGCGAGGTAGTCCGCCGACGTGGCGAGCAGGGGCGTGGGCGGCGGGTCTTCGTCTTCGTCGCAGTAGTCGCCGATGCCGGAGGTGTGCGTCAGCAGGTGTTCGACGGTCACGCGGTCGTCGATCAGCGGGAGGTCGCCGCCCAGGACTTCGCGGGCTTTCGTCGTGAGTTCGAGGCGTGCCTCGGCGATCAGGCCGACGACGACCAGCGCCGTGAAACCCTTGGTACCGCTGGCGATCGCGAACCGGGTGTCGATCGTGTTCGCTACGCCGTGGGCGATGTGCGCGTACCCGTGGGCCTCCTCGACGAGCGTCTCCTCGCCGCGGGTGACCAGCACGACACCGGAAAAGGGCGCTTCCATGGATTCAGCGTCCACGGAAGCGCCCGTCGCGGCAAAAGGATTACCGGCCCAGGAACGCGTGCAGCGACTCGAGCGCGGTGTCCGGCTGGTCGGCGAAGAAGCCGTCGACGCCGGCCTTGAAGAACGCGGCTTCCTCGGTGAAGACGTCACCGTAGGCGTCCGGCTCGGCCGAGGAACGCAGGTTCGCCGGCAGGAACGGGTTCTCGTTCCGGAACGTGTACGGCTGCACCTTCAGGCCCGCCTTGTGCGCGTCCGCGACGAGCGCGGTCGGCGTGGTCAGGTTCCCGGCGGCGTCCAGCGGGATGATCTGCCCCTTCTCCGGGCCGAGGTACTTCGCGTACTTCGCGACGTCGCGCAGGCCCTGCGGGGTCACGAGGTCGGCGTACGTCCGCTTGTCGCCCTTCGCGACGAAGTCCGCCGGCGCGCCCTTGGCCGAAGTCAGCTGCAGCAGCGGCGTCCGGACCTGCTTGTGCAGCTCGATGAGGTTCGACACCTCGAACGACTGGATGATCGCGGGCGCGTCCGGCCGGTCGAGGCCGTTGCGCTTGAGCAGCGCCACCAGCTTCGGCTCGGTCGGGTTGCCGATCGAGGAGAAGAACGTCGAGTGCTTGACCTCGGGGTAGGTGCCCAGCGTCCGGTGCAGCTCCCGGCCGAGCCGCTTGGTCAGGTCGAGCACCTCCTGGTAGGAGGCGATCTGGTAGCGGCCGTTGTAGAGCGTGTTGTGCGGGCGGTTCGCCGGGATCCGCTCGACCGCGCGCAGCGTCTTCAGCTCGGCCAGGGTGAAGTCCTGGGTGAACCAGCCGGTGGTGCTGACACCGTCGAGCACGACGGTCTTCTTCCGGTTCGCGAACTCCGGGTGGCTCGCGACGTCGGTGGTGCCGCCGATCTCCGGCTCGTGCCGGGCGACGAGCTGGCCGTCCTTGGTGGGCACGAGGTCGACGTCGACCCAGTCGACGCCCATCCGGTACGCGAGCTCGTAGGAGGCGAGGGTGTGCTCCGGCCGGTACCCGGGCGCGCCGCGGTGTCCGATGATCACGGGGTCATCGTGGCCCCGCCCGTGCGCGGCCGCATCGGCGGACCCGGTTTCGGACGCGCCCGCCGACCCGACGGCCAGCCCGGTGACGCTCAGCAACGCCAACCCGGCCAATGCCAGTACACCGACACGTTTGCGCTTCATCTGGTGACCTCTTTTCACACAGGGTGTGCCCTGACTACCCGCGTCACCTTCGATGCCGCAAGCGTCTCGCGGGGGTATCCGGACGAACAGGACGGTGAACGACACGTGGACTCCTGCTCGCCGGGCTGTGTCCCGCGGCACGGCGGCGAGGTCTGCTGCGCTTCGCCAGGACCCTGGTGCCGCCAGCCGCGTGGACTCCTGCTCACGGGGCGCGGTGGCCCGCGATGTCATGAAAGGGTCGTTCACCTCGCCGGACGAGATGAAAGGGTCGTTCATGACCTCCGGCCCCGACGGCGCCACCCGAGCCAGCTCGTCACGGACCGCGCGGCGACCCTCACCCGCCGTGCCTGGGGCGGCGAAATGTCCGGCCGGAACCCGGCCGGATACGCTGTGCTGCGTGCGCGTACTGGTAATCGGCTCCGGCGCTCGTGAGCACGCCCTCGTCCTCGCGGCTTCCGGCGATCCCGCCGTCACGGCGCTGGCCTGCGCCCCCGGCAACGCCGGGACCGCCTCGGTGGCCGAGCAACTCGGTGTCGACGCGGCCGACCCGGAGGCGGTCGCCGCGCTCGCGAAGAGCTGGCAGGCCGATCTCGTCGTGGTCGGGCCGGAGGTCCCGCTCGTCGCCGGCGTCGCCGACGCCGTGCGCAAGGCGGGCATCGCCTGCTTCGGCCCCTCGGCCGCGGCGGCCCGGATCGAAGGCTCGAAGGCGTTCGCGAAGGACGTCATGGCCGCGGCGGGTGTGCCGACCGCGCGCAGCGAGGTGGTCGACAACCCGGCTCGCCTCGACGCCGCGCTCGCGCGCTTCGGGCCGACCTGGGTGGTCAAGGACGACGGGCTCGCCGCCGGCAAGGGCGTCGTCGTCACCACCGACTACGACGTCGCGCGCAAGCACGCGATCATGCTGCTCGACGGCGGCCACCCGGTGCTCCTGGAGTCCTTTTTGGACGGTCCGGAGGCGTCGCTGTTCTGCTTCGTCGACGGCGGCACCGTCGTGCCGCTGCTGCCCGCGCAGGACTTCAAGCGCGTCGGCGACGGTGACGCGGGCCCGAACACCGGCGGCATGGGTGCGTACGCGCCGCTGCCGTGGGCGCCCGAAAACCTGGTCGACGACCTGGTCGAGAAGGTCGTCCAGCCGGTCGCGGACGAGCTGGTCAACCGCGGCGCGCCGTTCTCCGGCCTGCTCTACGCCGGGCTCGCGCTGACCTCCGAAGGCCCCCAGGTCATCGAGTTCAACTGCCGCTTCGGCGACCCGGAGACCCAGGTCGTGCTGGCCCTGCTGCGCACGCCGATCGCCGGGCTGATGCACGCCACCGCCACCGGCAAGCTCGCCGAGCACCCGCCGCTGGAGTGGGCGGGCGGTGCCGCGGTCACCGTCGTGATCGCCGCCGACGGCTACCCGGGCAAGCCGCGCACCGGCGACGTCATCACCGGGGCCGAGCTGGAAGGCGTGCTGCACGCCGGCACGCGCCGCCGCGACGACGGCGCCGTCGTCTCCGCCGGCGGCCGCGTGCTGTCGGTCGTCGGCACCGGCAAGACGCTCAAGTCGGCGCGCAAGCACGCGTACGAAACCGTGGAGAAGGTGCACCTCGCGGGCTCGCACCACCGCACGGACATCGCGCTGAAGGCGGCGAACGGAGAGGTCGGCGCCCCGGCCGCGAAGCAGCGCGCCTGATTTCACGGGAACCGGCCGGGCACGATCTTCGTCCAAACCCAGGCTGCTGCCGCGCCCGCGTTGGTAGCCTCGACGAGAAGCCGGCCGGTCACTGTCCGTATGACGTCAGGGGAGAGCATGTCAGGACCCTCGTACGACCTGAGCCCAGCCGTCCCGGTGGCGCCGGCCGTGGCGGACGTCCTGGTCCGCCCGGACAAGCTGCTCGACGTCGCCCGGATCGTCGAAGAGCAGGCCAACGCCCTCGAGGACCAGCTGATCACCCGCCTGGACCAGCTGCGGGTCGACGCGCCGTCGGCGGACGTGATCAGCACGCAGTCGATCGAAGCGTGGAACTCCCTGATCGCCGACGGCGACCGGTCCTACGCCGGCCAGGTCCGCGAGTACGTCGCGGGCCTCAAGCGGCTGGTGTCGCAGCTGCGCGACGCCGCGAAGGACTACAAGGTCAGCGACGAAGAAAAGGCGGCGGTGTTCGGTGACCGCGGCAAGCACGGTGCGTAGCAGCGCGGTGCTGCTCACCGGCGGCGTGCTCGCGACGGCGGCGCTCGCCGGCTGCTCGGCGGACAAGGACGGCACCCCCTACCCCGTCGAGACAGCCGCCACCGCGGCGTCGCAGAGCGCGAAGGCCGCCCAGCTGCCCCAGCGCCCGGCCGACCTGCCGCTGCAGGGCGTCGACCTCTGCGACCTGTTCCCGCAGGTGCAGCTCGACGCGATGAAGATCAGCAGCACGCCCCGCCAGGCCGACAGCGCGGACGGACCCGTCTGCGTGCTCGACGCCGACCGCGAAGAGCCCTTCCACGGCTACCAGGTGGGCGCGGTGACCGCCGACCTCGACGAGTGGATCACCGGGGCCCGGCGCAAGAACAGCATGACCACCGAACCGAAGGCCATCGACGGCTACCCGGCGCTGACGAGCTACCGCGCGGCCGCCGACCCGGCCGACTGCACCACGCTCGTCGGCGTCGCGAAGGGCCGGACGCTGACCATCCGGACGTTCCCCATCACCCGCGGCAAGCTCACCCAGCCGCAGCTGTGCGACATGTCGGCGCACGCCGCCGACCTGGCGCTGCAGACCTTGAAAGCACGCAACTAGGGAGGGCGCGTGGAATTCTCCGAGCTCGCGGCCGGGATCCAGAACCACCGGTTCGACGGCTGGACCAACACCGCGATCGCCGACCAGATCACGCGGATCGTCAACGGCGACGGCACCGGCAGCATCGGCACCGCCGTCGACGCGCTGAAGGCCGTCGCGGCCGCGCTCGCCCACACCGACCAGACGCTGCGCGCGCAGCTGCTGAAGCTCGGCGTCGAGTGGCAGAGCCAGGCCGGGGGCGCGGCCGGCCAGGTGCTGACCGAGCAGGCCGGGTTCTCCCAGGACGCCACCTCGAAGGTCGCGCACGCCGCGGAAATGGTCTTCGAGCAGGGCGAGTCCTTCAACCGCACCAAGTACAAGCTGCCGGACGCCGAAACGGTCCGGAAGGGCGCGGGCGGCTACACGCTGACCGACGGGCTCCTGCTGTCCCTGATCGGCTTCGAGACCGACCACGCCCGGCAGGTCGAGGCGGCGAACAACGCCAAGGCGCAGGCGCAGCAGGCACTGAACGAGTACGCGCAGGAGAGCGGCACGAACCTGCTCTCGACGCAGTCGCTGTCCGACCCCGAGTCGCTGAAGCTGGCCGCGCCCGGTGTCACGCCGGGCGTGCTGGACGTCGCCGGCGCGGCGGTCGCGGTGACGCCGGACGGCGGCGTGCGGCCCGCTTCGGACAAGGTCCGGTCGGTGCACGTCGACCCGCCCGTCGTGCAGCCGGTTGCGCACCAGGTGCACGCCGACCCGCCGACCCCGGTCTACGGCGTCGCGGCGCAGCAGCCGTCCCGGCCCGCGCCGCCGACGCGGCAGACCGGCTCGGTGACCGCGCCCGCCGGGCAGCACACGACGCCTTCGTCCTCGACGACGCCGTCCGGCGTGAAGCCGCCGACGTCGACCTCGCCCGGCCCCGGCTGGGTCAACGCCCCCGGCCGCGGCACGGGCGGCGGCGACACCACCAGGTTCACCCCGGGCCTGGCCGTCGGCGGCGGTGGCGAGCAGTTCGTCCCGCCGGGTGCCCCCGGCTCCCTGCCGCCCGGCTCGAACCCGGTGACCGCGCCGATCAAGTCGCTCGGCGGCGGCGGTGGCACGTCCGGCGGCACGGGCGGCGTCGACAGCTCGCTCAGCCGCGGCCCCGACGGGCTGCTGGCCAAGGGCCGCACGGTCGGCGCGATGCCGCAGCCCCCGCTCCAGCCGGGCCAGTACACGGCCGAGCGCGGCTTCACGGCGAAGCCCGGCGTCACCCCGGGCGAAATCGGCGCGGGCGCGGCGGCGGTCGGCGCGGGCGCCGCCGGTGGCGCGCTCAGCGGCGACAAGGAACGCCAGCGGCGGGAGAAGGGCCAGCCGAAGGGACCGGTGCGACCGCTGCCGGTCGGCGAGCTGCCCGAGGAGGAAGCCGTCGCGCTGCGGAAGTCCGAGCAGATCAGCCCGAAGCAGCAGCGCGGCGAGACGAGGTTCCTGTCGGAGGCGGCCCCGCAGGAGGAGGACGCCGAGCACATCCGCCGCTTCGGCGTCGACGACCAGGACCTGTTCGCCGACCAGCGGATGGTTTCCCCCGACGTGATCGGCGACCACGGTTCGGACGGTCGCTGACCGTGTCCTTGGTGCTGTCGGCGTCGGAGTTCGACGTGCTCTGGGAGTCGTTCGAACTGCCGCGCCGGCACGTCGCGATCGACGTGCCGAGTGAAGGAACCACCCGCACCGAGCGGTCGGAGCTGGTGGCATCGGCGTGGGCGTCGCTCGGCGAGCGGCGCCTGGCCCGCAACCGCCGCCCCTCCGGCGAGCTGACCGACCTGCTCCACCTGCTCGCCCGCCCCCAGTTCGGCGTCGACGTCTGGGTCTGGGCGGAACGGGAGATCCGCGGCCGCGCGGTCAGCCACCGCGGCCAGGCGGTGCTGGCGGTGGTGGACAACGCGGAGGTGTGGCTGATCCCGGCGACGGAGGACGCCCTCGCGGAGGCGGCGGTCTCGGTGGCGGGCGACCTGGCCCCGGGCATCGGCCAGACGGTGAGCATCCCGTACGAGACCCTGAAGTCGGCCGACGCGGCGGCGAAGGGCGACCCGAAGGCACTGGTGACGGCGCTGGAGGACCGCGGCGTGGCGCTGTTCCACGCCCAGGAGCTGTCCGGGATGCTGCTCGGCCAGGAAGCCCGCGGCCAGTTCGGCGCGGAGCGCGTCGGCCGAGACGGCGTCGTCCACCGCGCGAACCGGGTGGTGGCGTTCTTCGACACCGACTCCGGGCGCTACCTGTTCCAGGTGGAAACCGACCGGGAAGGCCGCGAGTGGGCGACCGTGACCCCGGCGGACAACGCGCTGCTCGCGACGAGGATCCGGGAACTGATGGCGGAGGCGTGAGCCCCGCCGGGTGGAAGTTGGCCGGGAACCGCACGCGCACCCCTCGGGAAGTCATAAAGTGAACGCGGGAACCGTCCTGGTCATGACGACGTCCGATCGGGCGGACACAAGTTTTCCGAAGGGGATGACGAACCGTGCCTGTCTACGACGCCGACTCGATGGCCATCGCGGCCGGCCAGGTGGAGAAGCTCAAGGACGAGTTCGAAAAGTCCAAGCAGAAGGTCACCGGCTTGGACCACGAGAAGGAAAGCCCCTTCGGCGGGATGGACGACAAGGGCGATGCGCACGGCGCCGTCGGCAAGTTCAAGGACGGCGTGCACAGCCAGTTCGACGCGGCGGGCAAGCACATGGAGGCACTGGGGTTCGCCATGCGCAAGGCCGCGGGGCTGGTCGCCGAGACCGACCAGGTCGGGGCGAGCGACCTCAAGCTGCACGTCGACAAGTGATCTGAGCAGGGGGCACCAGAGTGGGATTGAACCCGGGCGGCGCCGGAACGCCGGACAACTGGGAAGCCTTCATGAAGAAGGTCGACCAGGTCGAAAAGGTCGATTTGGGAAAAATCACCGCGGCGGCCGCGCAGTTCCGCGAGGCGGGCAAGAACGCCGGCGACCACACGGCGTCGCTGAAGAATTCGACGGACGCGCTCAACGGCGGCGTGTGGGCCGGCCCGGCGGCCGACGAATTCTTCAAGTACGTCCGCCAGGTCCGCGACGCCGGCACCAAGGTGCAGACCCACCTCGAGGACGTCGCCAAGGACCTCGACGACCTCGCGTCGACCCTCGAGCAGGTCAAGAAGAACGTCGGGGACAAGCAGCTCGCCGCGGAGAAGGCGGTCAACGAGCGCAACGCGACGGCTGAGACCCAGATCAAGAAGGCGATCGCCGACGCGAAGACGGCGCACGAAGAGGGCAAGCCGGGGCCGAACCCGTCCGCCGACCAGATCCTGGCCACGGCGAAGACCGACATCCACAACATCACCGCCGGGTTCGACGGCGACGTGGCCGGCCTCCAGGCCCAGGCCGACACCGCGATCAAGGCGTCGCAGAAGCTGATGTCCCAGCAGATCGAGGGCGGTTACGACCAGGTCCCGCTGCCTGCCAGCTCCGCCGCGGCCCCCAAGAGCACCGGCGGCATCCACAGCAACGGCTCCTCCCACGGCGGCGGTGGCGGAGGCGGCGGTGGTGGTGGCGGGGGCGGCGGCCTCGGCCCCAGCGGCGGCCCGCCCTCCTCCCCGCCCCCGGGCAACGTCCAGCAGTGGATCCAGGAAGCCATGAAGGCCCTGCAGGCCGCGGGCATCCCGGTGACCGACGCCGACATCCCGAAGATCTGGGCGATCATCCAGCACGAGTCGGGCGGGAATCCAAACGCTATAAACAATTGGGATTCCAATGCCGCCGCCGGGCACCCGTCCAAGGGGCTCATGCAGTGCATCGACTCGACCTTCAACGCGCACAAGCTGCCCGGGCACGACAACATCTACAACCCGGTCGACAACATCATCGCGGGTGTCCGGTACTCCTTCGACCGCTACGGCAGCCTCGACAACGTGCCGGGCATCAAGGCCATGGCCCACGGCGGTGCTTACCGGGGCTACTAGAACTAGCCTGGCCGCATGGTCGACCTCGGAGCCTTCGCCGGTCCCGCGCTGCGGGCCGGCGTACCGCCCTTCCACGTCATGGACGTCCTCTCCGCGGCCGGCGCGCGGCAGCGCAGCCACGGTGACCTCGTGTCGCTCGCGGCCGGGCAGCCCTCCGCGCCCGCGCCGCGGCCCGTGCTCGAGGCCGCGGCGAAGGCGCTGCAGGACAGCACGCTCGGCTACACCGAACAGCTCGGCATCCCGGAGCTGCGCGAGGCCGTCGCCGGGCACTACCGGCGGCGGTACGACGTCGACGTCCAGGCGCACGACGTCGTCCTGACCACCGGGTCCTCCGGGGGGTTCCTGCTCGCCTTCCTCAGCGCCTTCGACCCCGGCGCGAAGGTCGCCATGGCGCGGCCGGGCTACCCGGCCTACCGCAACCTGCTCTCCGTGCTGGGCTGCGAGGTCGTCGAGTTCGCCACCACCGCCGAGACGAACTTCCAGCCCACCGTGAAGCTCCTCGACCGGCTCGGCCCGATCGACGGCCTGATCGTCGCCAGCCCGAGCAACCCGACCGGGACCGTGCTGCCGCCCGGCGAACTCGCCGCCATCACCGGCTGGTGCGCGTCGCACGGGGTGCAGCTGATCAGCGACGAGATCTACCACGGCATCTCCTACGGCGCCGAGCTCGACTGCGCGTGGCAGTACGGCCGGGAGCCGATCGTGCTCGGCAGCTTCTCGAAGTACTTCGCGATGACCGGCTGGCGGCTCGGCTGGATGCTCGCGCCGCAGCGCCTGCACCGCGCGATCGACGTGCTGACCGGCAACTTCACCATCTGCCCGCCGGCGGTCTCGCAGTACGCGGCGCTCGCCGCCTTCACGCCCGAGGCGTACGCGGAAGCCGACGCGCACGTCGAGCGGTACCGCGCCAACCGCGACCGGCTCTTCGAAGGACTGAAGCGCATCGGTCTCGACAAGCTCGCGCCCGCGGACGGCGCCTTCTACGCCTACGCCGACGTCAGCGAGTACACCGAAGACAGCCTCAGCTGGTGCCAGCGGCTGCTCGCCGACACCGGGCTCGCCATCACCCCCGGCGTCGACTTCGACCCGGTCGACGGCGGGAAGTACGTGCGGTTCTCCTTCGCCGGCAGCGCCGAGGACATCGACGAAGGCGTTCGGCGCCTCGGTGCCTGGCTCGGCCAGGGGGAACCCTGATTTAACCCCGAACGTTGGCTCTCAAAGGGGAGTTTCCCCGCCGGAGGTGGCACATTGGAGTCACCGGGCCGGTGGGGCCACGGGGACACAGCGGAGGAACCATGTTCTGGAAGATCGTCGGCGGCCTGATCGTCGCCTGGGTGGCGTTCATGGTGCTGGGCGCCGTGATCGGGTTCGTGTTCAAGGCCGTCCTGTGGATCGCCATCATCGGCGGCATCGCCTTCCTCGGCGCGGCCGGCTACAAGGCGATCACCGGCAACAAGGACCCGAAGCGCATCAACCGGTACTGAGAGGCTTGTTCTGGTTAGGCCGCCACGGCCCACGCGGATGCCGCCGGTCACCCGCGAAAGTCGTGTGGCGGCCGACGGCTGAACAAGCCTCTCCAGCTTTTACGGGATTCGCGCCACGCCGCCCAGCGCCGTCCGGTTGACCGGCGTCAGCGGCGCCAGGCGCGGCCCGTCCGGCCACCACAGGTGGGGCGCGACCAGCCCGGGTTCGAGCAGGTCGAGGCCGTCGAAGAAGGACGCGATCTCGGCCTCCGCGCGGTAGCGCGTCTCGAGCCCGGTGCGGCCGAACCGGTCCTCGAGCGCTGCCGCGACGGTCGCCGCCTCGGTGGCGTCGAGCGGGTTGTGGCGGTGCAGCAGGAGCAGGTACGAGCCCGGGGCCAGCGCGCCCGCGTAGGACTTGACCACCTGCTGCGCCTGCTGGAGGTCGGCGATGTGGTCGACGACCCCGCACAGCACGAGCCCGGCCGGGCGGTCGAGGTCGATGTACCGCGCCACCCCGGTGAGGGTCTCGCCGGGGTTCAGCGGGTCGGTGCCGCAGATGTGCGTGAAGTCGTTGTCGACGAGCAGGGCCCGGCCGTGCGCTTCCACCACCGGGTCGTCGTCGACGTAGACGACGTGCGCCTCCGGGTTGTACTTCTGCGCCACCTGGTGGGTGTTCTCCACCGTCGGGAAGCCCGAGCCGAGGTCGACGAACTGGTCGACGCCGAGCCGCTCGGTCAGGTAGCGGACGGCCCGGACGAGCCATTGCCGCATCTCCCGCGCCATCGCCGGGGCTTCCGGCGCGATGTCCAGGATCTGCCGCAGCACGGCGCGGTCGGCCTCGTAGTTGTTCTGGCCGCCCAGCAACGCGTCCGAGACGCGAGCGAAGCTCGGCCGGTCGAAGTCGACGCGGGCCGACGGTCGTTCGCTCGTCGCCATGGGCTACCTACCGGGGAAGTCGGCGGGGGGACGTGCCCAGCCTAGGACACGCGGATCACGGCGGGTAGGCGGCCGTGCGGGGTGGGTGAGTCGTTCAGTCCAGCCAGGCGCGGGCCGCGTCGGCGCCGTTCCACAGCTCGGCCTTCAGCCCGGCCGCCCGCGCGCCGTCCACATTGGACTGCCGGTCGTCGAAGAACAGGCAGTCCGACGGCTCCGCGCCGAGCTCGTCGAGCAGCAGGCGGAAGATCTTCGCGTCCGGTTTGACGCACCGGACGTCGCCCGAGAACAGCGTCACGCGGAAGTGCCGCGCCCAGTCCTGCGCGCGGGCCCATTCGCCGAACACCGCGGGCGCGTTCGACAGCAGCGCGAGCGGCGCGCCGGCTTCGGCGAGCGTCTCGAGCAGGGCTTCCGACGACGGCTCGAGGTAGCCCCAGCCCTCGATGTCAATGCGGGTCAGCTCGGCCGACAGCGCCTCGTCGACCGGTACGCCGAGCGCCTGGCCCACGGCCTGCCAGTACTCCAGCGGCGTGCTGCCGGCGTCGTACGGGAGCCGCAGGTCCCAGTACGCCTTTTCGAACTCCGGCAGCGGGGCGCCCATGGCCGCGGCCAGGTCGGGGCGGGCGGCGCTCGGCTTGCTCAGCACGTCGCCGTAGTCGAACACGATCCAGTTCACGGGTCCCCCAGTGCGTCAGGCGCCGGTCTTGATCCGGCGCAGGGCTTCTTCGACGTCGGTCGCGCTGAGGTCCCGGTGGGTGACGAACCGGACCTTGCCCGCCATCGGCACCGCGCGGATCCCGAGCGAGTCGAGCCAGCTCAGCGCGGTCGGGATGTCGGGCACCTCGGCGAGCACGATGTTGGTGTCCGGCACGTTCGTCGGCCAGCCGTACTCGCGCAGACCGTCGGCGAGGCGCGCGGCGTTCTCGTGCGAGTCGGCCAGGTCCGGGACGCGGTCCAGGGCGACCAGGCAGGCCGCGGCCAGCACGCCGCCCTGGCGGACGCCGCCGCCGAGCATCTGGCGCATCCGGCGGGCGCGCTCGACGAACGTCCTGCTGCCCGCGACGACCGACCCGACCGGCGCGCCGAGGCCCTTGCTGAAGCAGGCCGAGACGGTGTCGACGCCGACGGTCAGCGCGGCGGGCGGGACCTGCAGCGCCACCGCGGCTTGCCAGAGCCGGGCGCCGTCGAGGTGCACGGTCAGGCCGGCTTCCTTCGCGACCGACAGCAGCTGGGCGTGCTCGTCGGGCGGGGTCACGGCGCCGCCGGCCGCGTTGTGGGTGTTCTCCAGGCAGAGCAGCGATGTCCGTAATGTGAAGTACGGCCCGGGTTGTCCGATCGCGGCCGCGAGGGCGTCGGGAGACGGGCGGCCCGGGCCGCCATCGTGCTCGAGGATGTCCGGCATGCCGCCGGCCAGCCACGCGGCCGAGCCCAGCTCGTTGGCCAGCACGTGCGCGCCGCGGGTGGCCAGGAACCGGTCGCCGCGCTGCAGGTGCAGGCTCAGCGCGATCAGGTTGGCCATCGTCCCGCTCGGCACCCAGAGCGCGGCCGCCATGCCCAGGACGTGCGCGGCGCGTTCCTCCAGGGCGGCGACCGTCGGGTCGTGCTCGAGGACGTTGTCACCGACCTCGGCCGACGCCATCGCCGCGCGCATCGTTTCATCCGGACGGGTGACGGTGTCGGAGCGGAAGTCCAGCGGCGGCAGCGTGAAGGTCACAGACCGATCACATCACACCCGCCTCGTGAGGATCAATCAGCCCTTGAGTGGTCGAACCCACTCGGTCCGTGCAACCGTGGACGCCCCTGATTCCGTCCTCATGGGCGAACGACAACCAGAGCGGAGCACGACTGCGCGTGGACCAGCGCGACGAGGAGGAGTTCGCGGAGTACTTCGCCGCCAGGCGGGACGCCGTGCGCCGGACCGCGTACATGCTCTGCGGTGACTGGCACCGGGCGGACGACCTCGCGCAGACGGCGTTCGTCGCACTGCACCGGAGGTGGAAGAAGATCAGGGATCGCGCGGCGACGGACGCGTACGTCCGCACGACGCTCGTCCGGGCGTCGATCGACGAATCGCGGCGTCCGTGGCGGCGTGAGTGGCAGACCGAGACGCTGCCCGAGCCCGCCGACGACTCGCCCGGTCTCGACGACCTGGTCGCGACCAGGGAAGACCTGCTCGCGGCGCTGAAGGAAGTGCCGCCCAGGCAGCGGGCGGTGCTGGTCATGCGGTACTTCGAGGGGCTCGACGTGACCAGTGCGGCGAAGGCGCTGGGCTGCAGCGAAGGCAACGTGAAGAGCCAGACCGCGCGCGGGCTGGCGAACCTCAAGCAGGTGCTGGAACGGGAGGTGGAGACCAATGGATGAGCAGGAGCTGCGCGCGTTGTTCTCCGCCGCGCCGCCGGAGGCCCCCGAACCCACGTTCTCCCAGGACGACGTCGTCCGCGAATCCCGCCGCCAGACCGTGCGCCGCCGCAACCGGATCACCGCGGGCGTGAGCGCCGCCGCGCTGGTCGTCGTCGGATTCGGTGCGTACGGACTGCTCTCCGGGGGTACCCCCGGGTTGTTGACCGCGGCCAAGGACAACGCCGTTTCGGCGCAATCGGAAGCCGGCTCGGCGCAACCCGGGGACGGCTCGATGCGTCCTCAAGTCGGTGGGGAGTCACCGAACTTCCCGGCCCAGCCACCTCAGCAGGGGGGTGACGGGGACGGGAAGACCGGCCACCTGGCCGAAGGCGCCTCCGGGTGCGAACAGGTGGACAGGGAGCTCGCCATCGCCCTCGCTGGCGAGCTCCCTGTCCCCGTCGCCGTTTCCGAGGCGTCCCCGGGCGGCGCCTGTTCGACGGCGTCGCGTTCCGCCGGGTTCCGGGTGCCGGGTGGTGAAGTGGCCGCGGCGGCGTACCCGAAGGGCATCCCGGTGGTCTTCAAGTCCCAGCCCGCCGGCACGGCCACGGCCCGGGTCACGACGGCGTCCGGTGGCTCGTTGCTGCTGATCAGCGTGCCCGCGAGCGGGGCGACGGCGCCGTACGCGGGGCAGCTTGACCAGTTCGCGCACGCACTCGCGCCCCGCTTCTGAGCCCGGGTTCGCCCGGTTGGCAGAATGACCGGCCATGACCGGAGCGACCACCCCGAAGGGGGAGCGACGCCGCGCCGCGCTCGTCGAGGCCGCCGCGAAGCTGCTCGTCGAGGGCGGGTTCGACGCCGTCCGGCACCGGGCGGTCGCCGAACGGGCCGGCCTGCCGCTCGCGTCGACGACGTACTACTTCGACTCGCTCGAAGACCTGGTCACGGCGGCCGTCGAGCACCACTCGAACGCCGAGCTGGAGACCGGACGGCGTCGGCTCGAGGAGCTCGCCACCCGCAACCGCGGCGTGCAGGCGACGGTCGAGCTGGTGCTGGAGATGCTGCTCGGTCCGGAGAGCGGTGACCCGGAGGCCGACGCCGAAGCGGTCCTCCTGCGCTACGAGCGCCTGGTCGCGACCGGCCGCCGCCCGTACCTGCGGCCGTTGATGCGGACGCTGTCGGCCCAGCTCAACGAGCTGCTGGCGGAGATCTTCGCCCGCTCCGGCACGCCGGTCTCCGCCGTCGAGCTCGAGCGCCTGATCGCGCTGGTCGACGGCGCCGTCGTCAACGCGCTGATCGAGATCGACCCCGAACCCCGCGCGGCCGCGGCCCGGATGCTCCAGGCCGCGCTGGCCTGAGGGCTCACGACTCGCGCTGAGCCCGCTCCAGGTCGTCGCGGGACTTGGTGACCAGGGCCAGCATCGCCTGTTCGGCGGCCGCGGGGTCGCCGGAAACGATCGCGTCGAACACCTTGCGGTGGCTCGGCACCGGGTCCTCCGCCGACGACGCCCCGTGCACCAGTTTGTCGCGCTCGGCCAGCCCGATCGCGATCACCCGTTCCATCCGCATCAGGAAGTTGTTGTGGGTGGCGGCCATCAGCCGCCGGTGGAAGGCGAGGTCGGCCTGGACGCTCGCCTCCGCGTCGCCGGCCGCCGCGGCCATGTCGGCGAGCGCTTCCCGCAGCCCCTCGATGTCCTCAGCCGACGCGCGCCCGGCCGCGATGCGCGCCGCGGCCGGTTCGACGACCGCACGGACTTCGGTGAGCTCGTCGAGCAGGCCCGGGTCGTCGGCGGCCGCGGTCTGCCAGCGCATGACGTCGGCGTCGAGCATGTTCCACTTCTCGCGCGGCTGGACGAACGTGCCGCGCTTCTGCCGGGCGTCGATCATGCCCTTCGCGGCCAGCACTTTGAGCGCCTCGCGCAGGGCGGTCAGGCTGATGTCGAGCTCTTCGCGCAGTGCCGGCAGATCGAGGACGGTGCCCTCGCCCCACTCGTCGGAGAGGATCCGGCTGGCCAGTGCCTCCACGGTCTGGCCGTGCAACCCGCGTGGCCGGTGTTCGGTCAATGGAGGGCCTCTCAGCTCGCGGACTGGCGGAAGGACATCCTACGCTGCCCGCGAAGTCGTCATAAATTATGAATACATCTTGACAGCGGGGACGCCCGGTTGCACTCTTTGGCAGCAGTCACGCGCCAAGACAAAGGGGTCACGACATGACGAGTGCCGGCCTGTCCCGCCGTCGTTTCCTGCGCACCGCGAGCCTCGCCGGGCTGGGGGCCGTCGGTTCGGGCAGCTTCCTGGCCGCCTGCGCCACTTCCGCCTCCAGCGGCCCGGTCAAGCAGGCCGCCGGCGCGGTCACCGTCCAGTCGAACCTGTCCTCGCCCGAGGCGAAGAAGGCGATCGAGGCGCTGGCCAAGGCGTTCGGCGAGAAGGGCGGGGCGACGGCGACCGTGAACACGGTGGCGTCGGAGACCTTCCGCACCCAGCTGCCCAGCTACCTCACCGCGGCCAACCCGCCCGACACCTACACGTGGTACCCGGGCTCGCTGCTGTCCGGCTACGCCCGCAAGGGCCTGCTCCTCGACGTCGGCGACGTCTGGCAGACCATGGGCGACTACAGCGCCGCCTTCCGTGCGCTCTCCGGCGACGGCGCCGGCCACCAGGTCTTCGTCCCGACGTCCTACTACTGGTGGGGCTTCTTCTACCGGAAGTCGAACTTCGCCAAGTGGGGCGTCCAGCCGCCCACCAACTGGACCGAGTTCCTCGCGCTGTGCGAAACCCTGAAGGGCAAGGGGATCGCGCCGATCGGGCTCGGCGCGGGCGGCAACACACCGTGGACCGCGTCCGCCTGGTTCGACTACCTGAACATCCGGATCAACGGCGCCCCCTTCCACCGCGAACTCCTATCCGGCAAGCAGCGCTTCGACGACCCGCGCGTCAAGAAGATCTTCGACCCGTGGCGCCAGGCCCTGCCGTACTTCGACCCGAACGGCACCGCGATCGCGTTCCAGGATGCCACCACCGTGCTGCTGCAGGGCCGCACCGGCATGGTGCTGACCGGCACGTTCTTCGCCGACGCCGCCCCGAAGGACGCGCTCGGCGACCTCGACTTCTTCCAGTTCCCGATCCTCGACCCCGCGGTGCCGGTCGCCGAAGAGGGCCCGACCGACGGCCTCTTCGCCAGCGCGCGCACACCGCACGTCGCCGAGGTCAAGGAGTGGTTCAAGTACGTCGCCACGGCCGAAGCCCAGGAGCTCTACATCAAGAACTCCTCCGGCACCGTGCTGCCGACCAACCCGTCGGCGAAGGACACCGGCACGCCGCTGGTCCAAAAGGGACGGAAGATGCTCGCGGACGCCAAGGAGATCACGCAGTTCTTCAACCGCGACTCCTCCGACGCGCTGCAGCCGACCGCCGACGCCGCGCTGATCCGGTTCATCCAGAAGCCCAACGAGCTGGACTCGATCCTGGCCGACTGGCAGATCGCCGCGCAGAAGGTCTGGCAGTCCTGACATGGCGGTGCTGATCGCCGAACGGCCGAAGACCGCGGCGCGGGATGTGAAACGCCGCCGCCGAATCTCGCCCGTATTGCTGGCGTTCGTCCTGGTGCCCCTGCTCGTCGAGGGGTTCTGGGTGTTCTGGCCCGCCTTGCAGGGCTTCTACCTGGCGCTGACGAACTGGGACGGCGTCTCGGCGCCGACGTTCGTCGGCTTAGGGAACTTCGCCGAGATGCTCTCCGACGACATCTTCCGGACCGCCGCGCTCGACACGGTGATCTGGCTGGTGCTCTTCGGCGGGCTTTCGGCGGCCGGCGGTCTCGCGCTGGCGACGTTGCTGCAGCGGGAACGCCGCGGCGTCGGGTTCTACCGGGCCGCGCTGTTCACGCCGGTGGTGTTCTCGCTGGTCGCGACCTCGCTGATCTGGCAGGTGATCTACCAGCCGGACGGCGTCTTCAACCAGGTGCTCGGCGCGCTCGGGCTGGAGTCCTGGCAGCATTCCTGGCTGGCCGACCCGAAAACCGCGCTGTACGCGGTGCTCGTCCCGGCGCTGTGGCGCCAGGTCGGGTACGTGATGGTGCTGTACCTGGCCGGGCTCAAGGGCATCGACCCCGCGCTGTACGAGGCGGCCAAACTGGACGGTGCCACCGCGTGGCAGCAGTTCCGCAACGTCACCTGGCCGCAGCTGCGCAGCGTCAACTCGGTGGTCCTGTCGGTGATCATCATCGACTCGCTGCGCTCCTTCGACGTCGTGTGGTCGATGACGAAGGGCGGGCCGTACCACTCGTCGGAGCTGCTCAGCACGTACATGTACGCGACGGCGTTCCAGTCGCTGCGGCTCGGCTACGCGTCCGCGCTGGCCGTGGTGATCTTCCTGCTGGCGTTCGGCGTCATCGTGACCTACCTCGTGCGCGCGTTCCGGGAGGACTCGTGAAGCCGCGGACCATCGGGTTCCACCTGGTCGCGGGCGGGCTCGCGGTGCTGTGGCTGCTGCCGATCCTGCTCGTGCTGACCACGAGCGTCCGGTCCTTTCCGGACATCGCGGCGAACGGCCTCGGCGCGCTGCCCGCGTCGTTCACCTTGGACGGCTTCGGGCAGGCGTGGGGCGAGGGTGGCGGCGGGCACGCGATGCTGAACAGCCTGCTGGTCACCGTCCCGACCGTGTTCCTGGCGTTGCTTCTCAGCTCGGCGGCGGCGTTCGCGCTGAGCCGGTACGCGATCCCGTTCCGCCGCACGCTGATCCTGGTGATGCTGTCCGGCAACCTGCTGCCACCGCAGATCCTGCTGGTACCGGTGGCGAAGCTGGCCGAACTGCTCGGCATCTACGACACGCTGACCGCGCTGATCGTCGTCCAGGTCGGCTTCGGGCTGGGGTTCTACACGTTCGTGCTGCAGGGCTTCATGCGGTCCATCCCGGACGAGGTCCAGCAGGCCGCGCTGATCGACGGCGCCGGCGTCGGCCAGATCTTCTGGCGGATCATCCTGCCGATGACCCGCCCGGCGCTGGCGGCGCTCGGCGCGCTGGCGTTCACCTGGACGTTCAACGACCTGCTGTGGTCGATCACCGTGCTGCGCACCGGTTCGGTGATGCCGGTGACGCCGGCGCTGCTCGGCCTGCAGGGGCAGTACGTGTCCAACTGGAACGTGATCGCGGCGGGGTCGGTCCTCGCGGCCGTCCCGACCGTGGCCGTGTTCCTGCGGTTCCAGAAGCACTTCATTTCCGGGCTCGCGATCGGGGCGATCAAGTGACGTGGACCGTGCCGATGGCGTCGACCTCCTACACCGTGGCGCTCGATCCTTCTTCGCGATGGGCCGAACTCGTCGCGTGGGGGCCTTCGGGCGTCGAGGACGGGCCGTCGGTGTTCGCCAACCGCGGCGACGTCCACTTCATGACCGAAGCCGACGCGGCCCCGGTCGAATACGCCCCGCTGGGCCTGCGCCCGTTCTCCGGCGCGGACGTCGCCGTGCGCGGGGGTTCCTGGTGGCGGTTCGATTCGGCGTCCTCGGGTGCTGACCTGCGCTTGACCTTTGTGGACGACGTTTCCGGACTGCGTGCGGTGCTCTGCTACCGCTCGGTTCCGGAGACCGATGTCCTGAAGCGCTGGGTCGAGTTCGAGAACACCGGATCGTCCACTGTGGAGTTCGACCGGCTCGGCTCGGCGGGCGTCTGCGTGCCGACGGTGTCCGGCGCCCGGTTGACGTACCTGACCGGCCAGTGGTCGCAGGAGTTCACCCGCCGGTCGCTGGACCTGCCCGCGGGCGGCTTCCGGATGGAGAGCCGTTTCGGCGTCCCCGGGCACGCGCACGTGCCGTGGCTGGCGGTGCAGGACGCTTCCGGTGGCGCTGCTTACGGCGTCTCCCTGGAGTGGCCGGGTTCGTGGTCCATCGAGGCCGATGTCGAGCCGTCGGGGCTGACGCGCGTCCGGGTCGGGCGACTGCCGTCGCCGGGGCCCGTCCTGCTCGAACCGGGTGCCTCCCTGGTGACGCCGCCGGTTGCTCTGGCGTCCAGTGTGGACGGTCTCGCCGGGCTGGCGGCGGTGTGGCACGACTACGACCGCGTCCTGGCGGGTCCGCGGTGGCGGCGCCCGCGTCCGGTGCTCTACAACTCGTGGGAGGCGACCGGCTTCGACGTCCGCGGCGCCCACCAGCTGGAGCTGGCGAAGCGGGCGGCGGACCTCGGCGTCGAGCTGTTCGTGGTGGACGACGGCTGGTTCACCGGCCGCGACGACGACACCGGCGGACTCGGCGACTGGACGCCGGCGGAGCCGACGTTCGGCGCGTTCGTCGACTCGGTGCGGGAGCTGGGCCTGGAGTTCGGGCTGTGGGTCGAGCCGGAGGCGGTCAGCCCGAAGTCGCGGCTGTACGCCGAGCACCCGGACTGGGTGTACCGGATCGACGGCCGCCCGCCGACGTTGATCCGCAACCAGCTGCTGCTCGACCTGGGCCTGCCGCCGGTGGTGGAGTTCATCAAGTCCACTTTGGACCGGTTGCTGACGACGTACCCGATCTCGTACCTGAAGTGGGACATGAACCGCCCGCCGACCGAACGCGGCCGCCCCGGCTCGCCGGCCGCGGACCTGGACGCCGAGCACGTGGCCGGCTACCTGTCGGTGCTGGACCACCTGCGGGCTTCCCACCCGCACGTGACGCTGGAGGCGTGCGCGGGCGGCGGTGGCCGCGCCGACCTGGCGACGGTGGCCCGCGCGGACGTGGTCTGGCCGAGCGACAACACGGGCCCGCTCGACCGGCTGGCGATCCAGGACGGCTTCCTGCTGGCGCACGCCCCGCACCTGATGAGTTCCTGGGTGACGGACTCCCCGGGCGTGTTCGACCCGCGGCCGCGGTCGCTGCGCTTCCGCTTCGTGACGGCGATGGCGGGCGTGCTGGGGATCGGCGCGGACCTTTCGCGGTGGACGCCTGCTCAGCACGCGGAAGCGGCGTCCCTGGTGGCGCTGTACAAGTCGATCCGCGACGTGATCCACCACGGCGTCGCCCGGGTCCAGGAGGGTGCGATCCAGTACACCGCCGAAGACGGCGACACCGTTGTCGTGCTGGCGTGGAACACCGGCGAGCTGACGGGCGCACCGCTGGTGCCGGGCCGCTCGTCGCGCGTGCGTCTCGACGTGCGCCCGAATTCGTCCTATGTGGACGGGTCGGGGGCCCGGTACTCGGGGGCGCACCTGAAGTACGCGGGCCTCCCGTTCGACTGGACCGCTTCACACGACGCGGACGTCGTGGTCCTTCGGCGTCACTGAAGAATCCGCAGGTTCAGACTTCTGGTCGTGAAGTAGCTGAATCTGGCGCTTCCAGCGTCTCGCCGCTTTCGTCGACTATCTTTGCTTCAAGGTCGGGTGAGATGTTCAGCAGTTGCTGGTAGCGAGTCCAAAGCAGGTCCTCGTTCCCCTGAGCCAGCCAGCGGCGGACTCGTGCCTCGATTGCCTTTACCTCTGCGTCTGCTTCTTCGGCCTCAGCCTCGGCGAGCGCTGTCCGGGACTTGCTCGCTCGAGTTGTGGCCGTTGCCTTCATGCTGATGACTTCGCCGATGAATTCGGCGACCGCGCGTGGACCGTTCTTGAACAGGCGGCGGAGCAACCAAAGCGCTGCACTCGCCGTTGTGGCACTTATGCCCAGTCTCCACCCCGACCCAAGGTCACTCACGAGATCCAAGACCAGTGAGCCTCTTCTTATCTCACGCACATCGAGGCTTGGACTGAACCTGGGGAACGGATCTGCGACGGGACTGGCTCGTCCGTCGGTACCTTCGATCAGGGTCTCGAGTCCCACGGTCAGGCGCCAGCAGAAATCGTGCAGGTCTGAAACGCACGACAAGTACTCGATCAGGCTGGTCAGGTGGTCTATGCCCTCGGGCGCTGTCACTATGAGTGTCTCGGATCGAGTGTCGACTTGAGTCGCAGATGACATCCTCTACCCCAGATCCCTCGCCCACGGCGACAGTTGTGTTGAGTGGTGAATCAACCTTTCTAAGCGTCCTGGTGACGTCGTTCGGGAAGTGGAGTGTGTTACTCGCGTACCTGTGTACGAGTTCAATGGTGCGCTGGCGGTGGGCGTCAGGGCAGCGAAACCGGCAGCACGAACGTCGGCGACCCCGTCGGGTAGTACCGCGGCTCCGCCTCCCCCGACGCGGTCAGCGTGAACGCCGTGATCGCGTCCGCCGACTGCGCCGCCACGTAGCAGGTGCCGTCCACCAGCGCGAAGTGGCGGGGGTTCGCGCCGCAGGGCTGGTCGGCCACCGCGGCCGCCTCGTCGAGGGCGAACTCCGTCACGCAGTCCGGGCCGCGGTTCGACACGTACAGGCGCGAGTCGGTCAGTTCCAGGTGCGCCACCAGGTTCGGCACCGAAGGCGGCGACAGCGTCGACGCGGTCGAAGCGACCACCGAAAACGCGCCCGGGGACGTCTCCCGGACCGTCAGCAGCGTCCCGGCCAGCTCGCCGACGACGTACGCCAGATCCGTCCCCGGACGACGGACCAGCTGGCGCGGGCCCGTGCCCGCCGGCAGCGAGGACACCGCCAGCGGCTCCAGGCCGCCGGACGACGTCAGCGTGTAGCTGCGGATTTCGTCCGTCCCCAGGTCGACCGCGCTCACGATGCCCGGGCCGGGGACCGCCATGTGGACGTGCGCCGCCTCCTGGCGGTCGGTGCGCGGTCCGCTGCCGGAGTGCTGCGCCAGCGCTGTCCGGGACTCCAGCGCGCCGGACGAAGACAGCGAGAACACCGCCAGGCTGCCGCCGGTGTAGTTGGCGCACAGCAGGAAGCGGCCGTCCGGGGTCACCGCCAGGTGGCACGGGTGCGCCCCGCCCGTCTCCAGGGTGCCCAGCACGGACAACGAGCCCGAAGCGTCGAAGGACAGCGCCGTCACCGAGCCCGTGCTGGTCTCGTTCACCGCGTACAGCACCGGCAGCGACGGGTGCCGCACCAGCCACGACGGACACTCCAACGGCAGCGAGGCGACCTCGGTCAGCGATCCCGCCGGAGACCGCGAGAACGTCGTGATCCCCGTGCCGTTGCCCGCTTCACCGGTGTAGCACCCGACGAAGACCAGTTCAGCCATGCGTGCTCCTCAACAGCGTCTCGACCCGGACGGCGATCTCCGCGCCGGACCCGCGGGTCAGCGCCGAGCCGACCCCGCAGGCCACCGCGCCCGCCGACAGCCAGCCTGACACGTCTTCCGGTGCGATGCCGCCGGTGGGCACCAGCGGCGCCTGCGGCAGCGCCGCCCGGACGTCGGAGATCCACGACGGCGACAGCGCGGACGCCGGGAACACCTTCACCGCGTCGGCGCCTTCTTCCAGCGCGCGCACGATTTCCGTCACCGAGCCGGCGCCCGGGAAGGCGGCCGCGCCGTACCGGTGAGCGGTACGGATCACCGCCGCGTCCACCGACGGCGACACCAGGAACCGCGCCCCCGCGCGGATCGCCAGTACCGCCGACGCCTCGTCGAGGACCGTGCCGGCGCCGATCGCCGCGTCCGGGTAGGCCGCGGACAGCCCGGAGATCGCGTCGAGCGCGCCCGGGTTGGTGAGGGGCAGCTCCACCGAGCGCAGCCCCGCTTCGAGGGCCGCGCGGGCCGCGGCCACGGCCGACTCCGCGTCGTGCGTGCGCACGATCCCGACGACGCCTTGGCGGAGTGCGTTCGCGGTGATCTCCCAGCGATAGCTCATCGCCCGAGCCTACCGCGTGAAATCTTAATTTACGATTTATTCTTGACGGCGCCCGACGAGCCCCGGCATGCTGCTCCCGGCTCGCAGTTCACCGGAGAAAGGCGTCCGGCACATGCTCCTGAAGAGAACCCTCGCGGTGGTCGCCGCGGTCGCCATCGGCGTCACGGCGGCACCCGCGTACGCGACCCCGGCAGCGGACCAAGGCGCTCCCGACTACTACGACAGCGGTGTCGCGAAGACCCCGTACATGGGCTGGAACACCTACTACGGCCTCGGCGCGCCGAGCGAGGCGTCGGTCGAGTCCGTCGCGGACTTCCTCGTCTCAAGCGGCCTGCGCGACGCCGGCTACCGCTACGTCTGGATCGACGGCGGCTGGACCGCGCCCGATCCGCGCGACCAGCAGGGCAACCTCCACGAAGACCGCGCCAAGTTCCCCAGTGGACTGTCCACTTTGGTCAGCTACATCCACGACCGCGGGCTGAAGGCCGGCATCTACACCGACGCGGGCGCCTCGGACGGCAAGAACTGCGCGGCCGGCTCCGGCGGCTACTACGAGCAGGACACCAAGCGCTTCGCGAGCTGGCAGTTCGACGCCGTCAAGGTCGACTTCCTCTGCGGCATCGCCCAGAACCTCAAGCCCGCCGAGGCGTTCACGCAGTTCAGCCAGGCCCTCGCGAAGGCGGGCCGCCCGATGGTGCTCAACATCTGCAACCCGGTCACGGACGAGTGGGGCGTCCCGCACGGCCCGGACCAGGTCGCCGGCATCGCCTACAGCTACGGCCCGCTCGTCGCCGACTCCTGGCGCACCAGCACCGACATCGCGTTCGGCACGCCGTACGAGGGCATCTGGAAGGACGTCCTGCGCAACATGGACGCCAACGCCGCGCACCCGGAGGCGAACGGGCCCGGGCACTACAACGACCCCGACTACCTCATCCCGATGCGCCGGACCGAGCAGGGCACCTACGAGCTGAACGAGGAGGAGTCGACCACCCAGTTCGTGATGTGGGCGGAGATGGCCTCCCCGCTCATCCTCGGCTCCGACCCGCGCACGCTGCCCGCGTCGATGCTGAACACCCTGAAGAACCCGGAAATCATCGGCGTCAACCAGGATCGCCTCGGCATCCAGGGCGTTCGCGTCGCGACGACCGGCACCACGGACACCTACAGCAAGGTCCTCTCCCAGCGGGGCGACCGGGCCGTCGTGCTGCTCAACCGCGGTGAAGCGCCGACGCGGATGACGGTGGAGTTCGCCGACGCCGGGCTCACCGGGCGAGTGTCCATTCGCGACCTCCGGGCTCGCGCCGACCGCGGCGGCGCCGTCGGCGAGTACACCGTCACCGTGCCCGCGCACGGGACCGCGTTCCTCCGCCTGCACGGCACCGACCTCGTCCCCGGCACCGACGTCGCCGGGCCCGCGTCGGCCAGCCCCGCGGTGGTCCGCGCCGGCGGGAAGACCGTCACGTTCTTCCGCGACCGCGCCGGGAACCTCCAGCAGACCGGCCTCGACGGCCCGCGCCAGGTCGGCGGCGGCTTCCTCGGCCAGCCCGCGGCGATCGCGTCCGGCGACCGGATCGACGTCTACGTCCGCGGCCTCGACAACGCCCTCTACCAGCGCAGTTACTCCGACCGCTGGGGTGACTGGGAGCGGCTCGGCGGCACGCTCACCGACTCGCCGTCGGTGACCGGCGACGGCACGGTCTTCGTCCGCGGCGGCGACGGCCAGGTCTGGCAGCGGACCAGCGCCGGTCAGTGGTCCGGTCTCGGCGCGCCCGGCGGCAAGCCGATCTACGGCCGTCCCGGCGCGGCGACGTCCACGAGCGGCACGGTCGTCGCCGTCCGGACCGCCGACGACAGCGTCTGGGTGCGCACGAAGACCGGCGGCGCGTGGTCGGACTGGGCGTCCATCGGCGGCACGATCAGCAGCAGCCCGACGCTGGTCGCGGCCGGCGCGAAGGTCGCGCTCACCGCGTCCGCGAGCGACTACACGCTGTGGGCCAACGACTGGACCGGCTCCTGGGCGGGCTGGTTCAAGCGGCCGGAGTACCCGAGCGGGAGCATCGTGGGCACCCTGGGCGCGGCATCCGACGGCGCGTCGCTGTGGTTCGCGGCGCGCGGTCCGGACGACCATGTCCACGTAGCGAAGTTCTGACGAAGGGATAGGCGATGTCCACGCGCACGGCGGTGGTGACCGGAGCGGCGTCCGGGATCGGCAAGGCGACCGCCCGGAAGCTCCTGGCGGACGGCTACCGCGTGCTGGGCGTGGACATCGCCGAACTCCCCGACGGCGTCGTCCCGATCCGGGGCAGCGTCAGCGACGAAGCGACCTGGGCCGGCCTCGGCGAGGTGGACGCCCTGGTCAGCAACGCCTACGTCCCCAGCACCGGGCCCCTGCACGAGATCGGCCGCGCCGAGTGGGAACGCCAGCTCGACGTCAACCTCACCGGCACGTACCTCGCGCTGAAGGCGTGCCTGCCGTCGCTGCGGAAGAACGGCGGCGCGGTCGTGCTGGTCTCCTCGGTGCACGCGCACTTCGGGCTGCCGGGCCACCCCGCGTACGCCGCCAGCAAGGGCGCGCTCGTCGCGCTGGCCCGGCAGCTGGCCGTCGAATACGCCCCCGGCGTGCGCGTCAACTCCGTGCTGCCGGGCCCGGTGCTCACCGAAGCCTGGGCGCGCATCTCGCCGGAGGACCGCGAACGCAGCGCCCGGGCGACGCCGGCGGGACGGCTCGGCGACCCGGCCGAAGTGGCGAACACGATCGCCTTCCTGCTCTCGGACGCCGCGTCGTTCGTCACCGGAGCCGAGCTGACCGTCGACGGCGGCTGGTCCGCCGCCAAGGATTCCGCGTAGATGGGGGACACGGGTGAAGATCACCGGGGTTGAAACGTTTCTGGTCGCGCCGCGCTGGCTGTTCCTCAAGCTCAGCACGGACGAGGGCGTCTGCGGCTGGGGCGAGCCCGTGGTCGAGGGCCGCGCGGAGACCGTGCGCGCGGCCGTCCACGAGCTGTCCGAGCTGCTGATCGGGCAGGACCCGCTGCGCATCGAGGACCACTGGCAGGTGTTGCGCCGCGGCGGCTTCTACCGCGGCGGGCCGGTGCTTTCCAGCGCGCTCGCCGGCTACGACCACGCGCTGTGGGACATCGCGGGCAAGGTCCGCGACGCGCCGGTGCACGAGCTGCTCGGCGGCCCGGTCCGCGACCGCGTCCGGGTCTACAGCTGGGTCGGCGGCGACCGGCCGTCGGGCATCCGCGAAGCCGTCTCCGCGCAGGTCGAGGCCGGGTTCACCGCGGTGAAGATGAATGTCGCCGGCCCGCTGACCGCGATCGCGTCCCCCGCTGAAGCCGAAGCCGCGGTGGCGCGCGCGTGGGAGGCGCGGGAGGTGCTCGGGCCGCACCGCGACCTCGCGATCGACTTCCACGGCCGCGTCTCGCCCGCGATGGCGCGGCGGCTGGTCAAGCTGCTCGAAGACGTCCAGCCGATGTTCGTCGAGGAGCCGATCCTGCCGGAGACGCAGGGCGACGCGCTGCGCTCGGTCGTCGAGGCGTCCACGGTGCCGATCGCGGCCGGCGAGCGGCTCTACTCGCGCTGGGAGTTCAAGCCGGTGCTCGACGCCGGGGTCGCGGTCGTCCAGCCGGATCCCTCGCACGCGGGCGGCATCTCCGAGCTGCGGCGGATCGGCGCGCTCGCGGAGCTGTACGGCGCCTCGCTCGCCCCGCACTGCCCGCTCGGCCCGATCTCCCTGGCGGCGTCGCTGCAGGTGGCGTTCGCCACGCCGAACTTCCTGATCCAGGAACAGAGCGTCGGCATGCACTACCACGAGGGTCGCGAACACCAGTACCTCGCGGACGCGTCGATCTTCGCCTTCCAGGACGGCTACGCGGCCCGCCCGCTGAAGCCCGGGCTCGGCATCGAGGTCGACGAGGAGGCCGTCCGGCGCGCCGACGAGGTCGGGCACCGCTGGCGCTCGCCGGTCTGGCGCCACGACGACGGCGGGCTCGCCGAATGGTGACCTGGCTCGAGCGCGGCGGCCTGCGCCTCGGCCTGGTGCCGGAGCTGGGCGGGCGGCTGCTTTCGGTGTCCCGCGACGGCGTCGAGCTGCTCTGGCGCAACCCGGCCCTGCTCGGCGACGACCTCGTCGGCGAGTACGCGCCGAACTCCGGCCGGCTGGGCGACTGGGTCAACTACGGCGGCGACAAGACGTGGCCCGCGCCACAGGGCTGGGACGGTCCGGACCAGTGGCCGGGCCCGCCCGACCCGGTCCTCGACTCCGGCCCGTACGCACTGGCCGTCGACGGCGACACGGCGACGATGACCAGCGCGCCGGACCCGCGCACCGGCTTGCGGCTCACCCGCGCGATCACGCTCCTCGACGACGGCTACGCACTGCGGCTGACCGCGCTCAACACCGCGGACCGCCCGGTCCGGTGGGCGCTGTGGAACGTGACCCAGCTGCCCGGCGGCGGCACGGTCATCGCGGGGCTGCGGCGCCCCGACGTCGTCGCGCTGGTCGCGGGCACCGGCACGCCGGAGTACACAGTGGACGGTGACCGGCTGGTCGTGCCGCCGCAGGACGTCGTCGGCAAGCTCGGCGTGCCGGGCACTTCGGGCTGGGTTTCCTACGGCGCCCTGACGTTGAGCTTCGACGTCGACCCGGCGGCCGAGTACCCGGACGAGGGCTCGCCGCTGGAGATCTGGCTGGAGCACCCGCTCCCGGCGCCGCTGGCGTCCCTCGGCGACCTCGACCCGCCCGCCCGGATCGTCGAGCTGGAGGTGCTCGGCCCGCTGACCAGGCTCGAGCCGGGCGCCACGACGAGCCTGACCATCCACGCGGGTATCGTGAGGGCGTGACGGACAAGCCCCGCATTCCGAACGTGCTCGCCGCCCGCTACGCCTCGGCGGAGCTGGTTTCGCTCTGGTCGCCGGAGCAGAAGGTCGTGCTGGAGCGGCAGCTCTGGCTCGCCGTCCTCAAGGCGCAGCGGGACCTCGGCGTCGAGGTGCCGGACGGCGTCGTCGAGGCGTACGAGCGCGTCCTGGGCACCGTCGACCTCAACTCGATCGCCGAGCGGGAGCGCGTCACCCGGCACGACGTCAAGGCGCGGATCGAGGAGTTCAGCGACCTCGCCGGGCAGGAGCACATCCACAAGGGCATGACCTCGCGCGACCTCACCGAGAACGTCGAGCAGCTGCAGCTGCTCCGTTCCCTCGAGCTGGTGCGCACCCGCGTCGCCGCCGTGCTGGCGCGGCTGGCCGCGCTCGCCGTCGAGCACGCGGACACCGTCATGGCCGGGCGCTCGCACAACGTCGCCGCGCAGGCCACCACGCTCGGCAAGCGGTTCGCCACCGCGGCCGACGAGCTGCTGGTCGCCTTCGAGCGGCTCGACAACCTCATCGAGCGGTACCCGCTGCGCGGCATCAAGGGCCCGGTCGGCACCGCGCAGGACATGCTCGACCTGCTCGGCGACGAGTCCACTTTGGACCAGCTGGAAGACCGCGTGATGCAGCACCTGGGCTTCAACCGGCGGTTCACCAGCGTCGGGCAGGTGTACCCGCGCTCGCTCGACTTCGACGTGCTGTCCACTGTGGTCCAGCTCGCCGCGGCGCCGTCCAGCCTGGCCAAGACGATCCGGCTGATGGCCGGCCACGAGCTGGTCACCGAGGGCTTCAAGCCCGGCCAGGTCGGCTCCTCGGCCATGCCGCACAAGATGAACACCCGCTCGTGCGAGCGCGTGAACGGCCTCGCCGTCGTGCTGCGCGGCTACCTGTCGATGATCGGCGAGCTGGCCGGCGACCAGTGGAACGAGGGCGACGTCTCCGACTCGGTCGTCCGCCGCGTCGCGCTGCCGGACGCGTTCTTCGCGCTCGACGGCCTGCTGGAGACCTTCCTCACGGTGCTCACCGAATTCGGCGCCTTCCCGGCGGTGATCGAGCGTGAGCTGGATCGCTACCTGCCGTTCCTGACGACGACGAAGGTGCTCATGGCGTCGGTCCGCGGTGGCGTCGGACGTGAGACGGCCCACGAAGCCATCAAGGAGCACGCCGTCGCCGTCGCGCTCGAAATGCGCGAAGGCCGCGCCGAAAACGACCTCCTCGACCGCTTCGCCGCCGACGAGCGCATCCCGCTCGACCGCGGTGAGCTGGACAAACTCCTCGCCGACCGGATCTCGTTCACCGGGACGGCCGGGCGCCAGGTGGCGCAGGTGGCCGAGCGCGTCGAGCGGCTCCTGGAGCGGTTCCCCGAGGCGGCGGGCTACGCGCCGCAGCCGATCCTGTGAGCTGACGCACCCGTCCACAGAATGGA
Source organism: Amycolatopsis eburnea (assembly GCF_003937945.1). Taxonomy (GTDB): domain Bacteria; phylum Actinomycetota; class Actinomycetes; order Mycobacteriales; family Pseudonocardiaceae; genus Amycolatopsis; species Amycolatopsis eburnea. Next base: position 771,418 of record NZ_RSEC01000036.1, on the reverse strand, counting down.
ACGAATCCACTCGAACGGGCGAAATCCCTAATCTCGATCGCTGACCCCGCGAGCGCTGTCCCGCGCTCATCCTCACCATGGAAGAAGCGATGAGATCCACGCTGTCCAAGATCGCCGCCGCCCTGACCGCGGGTGCGCTGACGTTGACCCTGGCCGCCTGCGGTGGTTCCGACGCGGGGACGAAGACCCTGCGCGTCGGGACCCTCAGCGACGCCCCGCCGTCCATCTACCTGGAGAACGGCCGCTTCACCGGCTACGACAACGAGCTGCTGCGCGACATCGCCCAGCGTGAGGGCTTCGAGGTCGAGTTCGTCGGCACCGAGTTCTCCAGCCTGCTGGCCGGCGTCGCGACCGGCAAGTTCGACATCGGCAGCTCGACGATCTCGAGCACCGAGGCGCGCAAGAAGACGGTCGCCTTCTCCGACGGCTACAACACCGGCTTCACCACGGTCGTCACGGCCAAGGGCGCGAACCTCAAGGACGTCGCCGCGCTGTCGGGCAAGCGCCTCGGCGTGGTCCAGGGTTCGGTGCAGGACGAGCTCGCCGGCAAGACCGCCGGGGCCCAGGTCGTCCGCTTCCCCGACTACAACGCGGGTTTCGCGCAGCTGAAGAACGGCACGCTGGACGGCTGGGTCGTGCCGCAGGACATCGGTCAGAAGTACCTGGACCAGAACCCCGGCGTGCCGCTGGAGCTCGGCTACACGGTCGAGGACAAGGACACCCCGTCGGCGTTCGCGGTGGCCAAGACGAACACCGATCTGCTGAACAAGCTCAACGACGGGCTGCGGAAGGCCGTCGCCGACGGTACGGTCGCCCGGATCTACGGCCAGTTCTACAAGAACACGCCGCTGTCGAAGGAACTCCAGCAGGGCGGCCCCGGCCTGCCGGTCAAGAACGCGGGTGCGTGACATGAAGAAGCTGATCGTCACGGTGCTGGCCGCCGCGCTCACGCTCACCGCGTGCGGCGGGGGTTCCGACAGCGCTTCCACGACGCTGCGCGTGGGGACGCTGAGCGACGCGCCGCCCAACATCTACCTGAAGGACGGCAACTACACCGGCTTCGACAACGAGCTGCTCAAGGCCATCGCGGCCAAGCAGAACCTGAAGCTGGAGTTCGCCGCGACCGACTTCTCCGCGCTGCTCGGGCAGGTCGCCTCCGGCCGCTTCGACATCGCCAGCTCGGCGATCGCGCAGACCGACGAGCGCAAGAAGACGGTCGACTTCTCCGCGGCCTACGACTTCGAGACCATGAGCATCCAGGCCAAGCAGGGCACCCCGGTGACCGACGAGAAGGGCCTGGCGGGCAAGCGCGTCGCCGTCATCCAGGCGACCGTCGGCGACCACTGGCTGACCAGCACGGTGCCCGCCGCGCAGGCCGTGCGCTTCCCCGACTACGCCGCCGCGCTGACCGCGCTGAAGACCGGCGCCGTCGACGCGTACATCCTCGACCAGAGCATCGCCGAGAAGAACGTCACCGACAACCCGGACGCCAAGCTCGTCGTCGTGAAGAGCTTCGTCACCGACGTGCCGCACGGGTTCGCCGTGAAGAAGGGCAACGCCGACCTGCTCAAGAAGGTCGACGACGGGCTCAAGCAGGTGATCGCCGACGGGACCTGGCTTAAGCTGCACCAGCAGTTCCTGCCGACCGCTCCGGTGCCGGCCGGGTTCCAGGGTTAGGAGAAGCATGAAGAAGACACTGGTCACGGCGCTCACCGCGACCTTGCTGGCGGCGCTCACGGCGTGCGGCGGCTCGGACAGCGGCGACGGCAAGACCCTGCGGATCGGCACGCTGAGCGACTCGAAGCCGAACGCCTACCAGGAGAACGGCAACTACACCGGGTTCGACAACGAGCTGCTCAAGGCCATCGCGGCCAAGGAAGGCCTCAAGCTGGAGTTCGCCGCGACGGAGTTCTCGGCGCTGCTCGGCCAGGTCGCCAACGGCACCTTCGACATCGGCAGCTCGGCGATCTCCCAGACCGAGGCCCGCAAGAAGACCGTCGACTTCTCCGCGCCGTACAACTACCAGGCCCTCGGCATCGAGGCCAAGGAGACCGCCGGCATCACCGACGAGAACTCGTTGGCCGGCAAGCGGATCGGCGTCGTCCAGGGCACGGTGTCGGACACCTGGCTCGGCTCGAACGCGCCGACCGCGCAGGCCGTCCGCTTCCCGAACGACGCGGCCGCCCTCAACGCGCTCAAGACCGGCGCGATCGACGGCGCGGTGTTCGACCAGGCCACCGCCGAGGACTACGCGAAGAACAACGCCGACGCGAAGCTCAAGGTGACCAAGGCGATCACCACGACCATCCCGCACGGGTTCGCCTTCAAGAAGGGCAACACGGACCTCATCAACAAGATCAACGACGGGCTCAAGAAGGTCATCGCGGACGGAACCTGGGTCAAGGTGCACGACCAGTTCGAGCCCACCGCGCCGGTGCCGGCGGAGTTCAAGGCGGGGCAGTAGTCCACAATGGACGACTTCATCAACACCTTTCTCGACTGGGACTACATTTCCCAGGTCCTGCCGGACCTGCTGAAGACCGGCCTGCTGAACACGCTCGTCCTGTCGGTGTCCTCGGCGCTGATCGGCATCGTGGTCGGCATGGTGCTGGCGGTCATGGGCCTGTCCACCAAGTGGTGGCTGCGCTGGCCGGCGCGGATCTACACCGACATCTTCCGCGGGCTGCCCGCCATCCTGACGATCCTGCTGATCGGCCAGGGGCTCGGCACGCTCGCGCGGGACGTCGTCGGCACGAACCCGTACCCGATGGGCATCCTGGCGCTGTCGCTGATCGCCGCCGCCTACATCGGCGAGATCTTCCGGTCCGGCATCCAGAGCGTGGACAAGGGGCAGATGGAGGCCAGCCGGGCGCTCGGGATGAGCTACACCAAGTCGATGCTGCTGGTGATCATCCCGCAGGGCGTCCGGCGGGTGCTGCCCGCGCTGGTGAACCAGTTCATCGCGCTGGTCAAGGACTCCAGCCTCGTCTACGTGCTCGGGCTGCTGTCCGGGCAGCGCGAGCTGTTCCGGATCGGCCAGGACCTCGCGGCCAACACCGGCAACCTCTCGCCGCTGGTCGCCGCCGGGGTGTTCTTCCTGGTCATCACCGTGCCGCTGACGCACCTGGTGAACTACATCGACGAGAAGCTCCGGACCGGGCGCAAGGTGCGGGTCGACGACCCGGACGACGGCGACCCGGTGGAGCTCAGCCCGGGCGGGAGGGTGAGCACGTGGTGACGACGGCGGTGCGAACGTCCAGTGTGGAGCTGCGCGACATCCACGTCAGCTTCGGCACGCTGGAAGTCCTGCGCGGGGTCGACCTCAAGGTGCCCAGCGGCAAGACGACGTGCGTCATCGGGCCGTCCGGCTCCGGCAAGTCGACGCTCCTGCGGTGCGTGAACCGCCTGCAGGAGCCCGATTCCGGCGACCTGCTGCTCGACGGCGAGTCGGTGATCAAGGCCGACCCGGACGCGCTGCGCCAGCGCGTGGGCATGGTGTTCCAGCACTTCAACCTCTTCGGGCACCGGAGCGTGCTGGACAACATCGTGCTTCCGCTGCGCAGCGTGAAGAAGCTCGGCAAGGAGGAAGCGGCGGAGATCGCGCGCGCCCGCCTCGCCGAGGTCGGCCTCGCGGACAAGGCGCCGTACCGCCCGAGCGCGCTTTCGGGCGGTCAGCAGCAGCGCGTCGCGATCGCGCGGGCGCTGGCCATGGACCCCGAGGTGATGCTCTTCGACGAGGCCACCAGCGCGCTCGACCCCGAGCTGGTCAAGGGCGTGCTGAACCTGATGGCCGGCCTGGCGGAGCGGGGCCTGACGCTGATCGTGGTCACGCACGAGATGGGGTTCGCCAGGAGCGTGGCCGACGAGGTGGCGTTCATGGACGCGGGGAAGATCGTCGAGCAGGGCCCGCCGGCCCGCCTCTTCGACGAGCCGCAGAGCCCGCGCCTGCAGCGGTTCCTGTCCCAGGTGCTCTGAACGACCGCACTCAGAAGCCGTCCGGGACGTGGACTTCGCGGCCGATGCGGCGGGCTTCGGCCAGCAGCTCGGTCCGCCACCGGTCCCACAGCCCGGCCATCCTCGACGTGACGATCACCGCGTCCACGGACTGGTCGGGCAACGGCGTGCGCAGGCCCATGGTGTGGTGCCCGGTGTGCCGTCCCGACGCGGTCGCCTTCGCCAGCAGCGAGGCGTCGAAGTCCAGCACGATCGCGGGCGGTACGGCCGCCGGGATTTCCGCGCCGGCACCGAGAACGGCGATCTTCGCGCCCGCGGGGACGTGCCGCACGGCCTCGGCCAGCTCGGCCGCGATGTCCGTGTCGCGCGCCCGCTCCTGCCACTCCACCAGGGCGCGGTAGTCCTCTTCGTAGCTGATGAAGAGGTGCTGGACGGCCAGCGCCCAGCCGATCTCGACGACCGGCTCGCGGTGCTCCGCCAGGAAGTGGAGCATGTTCTGGGCGAACTGTTCCCACAGGTCGAACTGCTCCCGCTCGTGGGGCAGGTCGACCACCCACGCGTCTTCGCCGACCTCGAACCGCACGCCGTGGCGGGCCAGCCGGAACCCGAGTTCGGTGTCCTCCCCGCCCCAGCCGTGGAACCGCTCGTCGAAGCCGCCCACCGCGCGGAAGTCGGCCAGGCGCAGGGAACAGTTGATGGTCCAGAACAGCCGCCAGGGCAGGAGGTCGGTGCCTGCCTTGACGTTCATCAGCTGCTCGTGCCGGACGTCGCGGAAATCGGGGTCGTCGGCGTAGCGCGCGACGGTTTCCTCCGGTCCCAGCCGTTCCACGGCCTCGGTGACCCAGGACGTGTCCTTCTCCGGGCTGTACCCGTGCGCGTACCCGATGACCGCCCGGCGTTCGGTGTCCCGGCTGTGCGCCGCGAGGTGGTGGAGCAGGAGGTCGGTGCCGAACAGCGGCCCGGTGTCCAGGAAGAACAGGATGGGCGCGGTGGCCAGCGCGGCCCCCGCGTTCCGCGCGGTGCCCGCCCGGAACCCGAGGTCCTCCTGGAAGTGGTACTTCACCCGCAGCCGGTCCGCGAAGGACCGGACCACTTCCGCCGTCGCGTCGGAGGACCCGTCGTCGGCGACGATCACCTCGAACTCGGCGGCCGGCAGCTGCTGCCGCGTGAGGTGTTCGAGGGTGGTGCGCAGCATCTCGCAACGGTTGTACGTGGGGATGACCACCGATATCCGTGGCCGATCCTGGTCCGAAGTCATGGTGACCGACCGATCCTCTCCTGACTCGCGCGACAAGAGCGTGGCACCGGCCGCGACGACCAGGCGTCTCCGGAAATGCGGTCCGGCCCCGGAGCGTCCTCCGGGTAGCCTGCGGGCATGGCGAGGATCGCGCGGCTGACGTACTACCCGGTCAAGGGGTGTGCCGGCACTTCGGTGCCGACCGCCGAGGTCGGGCCGGCCGGGCTGGCGCACGACCGGGTCTTCCAGGTCGTCGCGCCGGACGGCGACTTCCGCAGCCAGCGCCGCTACCCGGTGCTCGCCGCGGTCCGGCCGCGGGTGCTCGGCGACCGGCTCGCGCTGTCCGCGCCGGGTCACGGCGACCTCGAACTCGACATCCGCCGCGACGGCCCTCGGCACCCGGGTTCGACGTTTTCCTGGCAGGGCGAAGGCGTCCACCAGGGAACAGCCGCGGCCGAGTGGTTCTCGGACCTGCTCGGCCTGCCCTCGGTGCTGATCGGGGTGGCGCCGGACCACGAACGCGTCACGAGCGGGGAAACGCCGGGCACGGCCGCGTTCGCCGACGGCCACGCGCTGCTCGTCGCGTCGGAGTCCTCTTTGGACGGATTGAATGCCCGCATCCTCGAACGCGGCGGCGAACCCGTGCCGATGGACCGCTTCCGCCCCAACGTCGTCGTCTCCGGCTGGCTCGAGCCGCACACCGAGGACGAAGTCCGCTCGATGGCGGCGGGCACCGCGGAGTTCGGCTACGCGAAGCAGTGCGTGCGCTGCACGGTGCCGATGGTCGACCAGGAGACCGGCGAGAAGGCCGGCCCGGAGCCGATCCGCACGCTGGCGACCTACCGGCGGCACGCCGACGGCGGCGTGGTCTTCGGGATGAAGGCCGCCGTGCTGCGCCCGGGTCAGCTGGCGGTGGGCGACGAGGTGATCGTGCACTCCTGGGCGGGCCCGAGCCCCAGCACCGCGGCCGCCGAACCACCGTTGACGGCAACCGCGAGCCGCCCGGCCGAGTCGGTGTAGAGGACGCTCGCGCCGGCCGGGACGTCCGCGAACGTCCGCCCGAGCACCGTCGTGACCGCGACCCGCTCGCTGTGCACGGACACCGCGCCGGCCAGCCCGGACAGCTCGAGATCGGCCGGCGTCGCGGCGAGCTGGACGTTGCCGAAGTGGTCGACCGTCAGCACCTCCGACACCAGCTTCCCGGGGAAGGCCGCGACGAACGGTTCCGGCATCGCGACGAGGTCGGTCACCGGGTCGCCGAACGCCGAGGGTTCGACCCCCAGCGCCAGGTGCGCGGCCGCGGGGGCGAAGACGTCCCGCCCGTGGAACGTCGCCGACGTGACCGGCAGCCGCAGCGACGGCTCGGCCAGCTCGTAGGCCGCCCGGACCCCGCCCAGCGCGTGCGCGGCCGGCAGCAGGAGCCCGTTGTCCGGCCCGACCAGCAGCCCTTCCCCAGCGACGACGACCACGCCGAGCCGGGCCGTGCCCACGCCCGGGTCGACGACGGCGACGTGCACCGACGCGGGCAGGAAGGGCGCGGTCTGGGCCAGCGCCATGGCCCCGTGCCGGATGTCCTGAGGGGGGACTTCGTGCGTCACGTCGATCACCCGCACGGCGGGCGCGAGCCGGGCGATCACGCCGTGGCAGGCCGCCACGAAGCCGTCGCGCAGGCCGTAGTCGGTGGTCACCGAGATCCAGTCGTACGCCATGCCAGCATCATCCATGGTGGCGGAGGGTGCGCGTTAGGGTTCAGTCCGTGACACCCCTCCCCACCGTCGCCGCCGGCAAGGTCCGCGACCTCTACGCCGTGGGCGCCGACCACCTGCTGGTCGTCGCCTCCGACCGCATTTCGGCCTTCGAGCGCGTGTTCCCCACCCCGGTCCCGGACAAGGGCCGGGTGCTCACCGCGATGAGCGCGTTCTGGTTCCGCGAGCTCGCCGACGTCCTGCCGAACCACCTGGTGGCCTCGGACGGGCCCCTGGTACCCGCCGCCTTCCGCGGCCGCGGGCTGCTGGTCGAGCGGCTCGACATGCTGCCGGTGGAGGCGGTCGTCCGCGGGTACCTGACCGGGCGCGGGTACGCCGACTACCGCCGGTCGGGCGTGGTCTGCGGGCTCGGGCTGCCGGCCGGGCTGCCCGAGTGCGCCCGGCTGCCGGAGCCGATCTTCACGCCGTCCACCAAGGCGCGACCGGGTGAACCGGACGAGAACATCGACTTCGACACCTTCGCGGCGATCCTCGGGCGCACGCTCGCCGAAGAGGTCCGCGAGGCGTCGCTGGAGCTGTACCGCCGGGGCGCCGCGCGGGCCGCGGAGCAGGGGCTGCTGCTCGCGGACACGAAGTTCGAGTTCGGCATCGGGGCGTCCGGCGGGCTGGTGCTCGCGGACGAGGTGCTGACCCCGGATTCGGCGCGCTACTGGCTCGCCGGCGACCACCGGCCCGGCCGCCCGCGGCCGTCGTTCGACAAGCAGCACGTGCGCGACTGGCTGGTCGGTCCGTCGTCCGGCTGGGACTGCGTGTCCGCGCCGCCGCCGCTGCCGCCGGCCGTGGTGACCGCCACGCGCGACCGGTACCTCGAGGCGTACCACCGCATCACCGGGCTTTCCCTGGCAGACTGGCCGCGTGATCCTGTTGATCTGCGGCAGCCTGCGAGCAGGCTCGGGCAATGCGGCGGTGCTGGGGACCGTCGCGACGCTCACCGCGAGCCAGACGTACACCGGTCTCGGCGCTCTGCCGCACTTCAACCCCGATGACGACCGCGACCCGCTGCACCCGGAGGTCGCCGCGCTCCGGGAGGCGATCAAGGCCGCCGACGCGATCCTGATCTGCACCCCGGAGTACGCCGGCGGGCTGCCGGGCTCGTTCAAGAACCTCCTGGACTGGACGGTCGGCGGCGGCGAGATCTACGGCAAGCCGGTGGCGTGGATCAACGCGTCCTCGATCGCGGCGCCGACCGGCGGCCGGGACGCGCACGACACGCTGCGCAAGGTGCTTACGTACGCGGGCGCGAAGATCGTCGACGAGGCGTGCGCCCGGATCCCGGTCTCGCGCGCCGACGTCGCCGACGGGCAGGTCGCCGACCCCGACCTGCGCGGGCGGATCGCGATGGCCGTGCGGCTGCTGCGGGACGGCGTCTGACCCTTCCGGCAACGGTCGCCCGCCCGTTCTGCGCAGTTCACGGGAGTGTCAGACGCGTGCGTCCCAATGGTGGCGTGGACGCTCGCCTGCTGGTTTCGCTGTCGGGAATCACCCCGCGCACGCTGCACCGGTGCGCCGACCTCGCGGCGGAACTCGACCGCCGGAAAGTGCCGTTGTCCCTGCTGTACGCCGCTCGCACCGGCGAAGGCCCGGTGACGGAGTGGGTGCGCGCCCGCGCCCGCAGCGGCGATTCCGTGCTGCTGCACGGCTACGACCACACCGTCACGCCCACCCACCGCACGGTGTACCTGGGCAAGAAGGCGGAGTTCGCGACGCTGCCGGCGCACGAGGCCCGGCTCCGGCTGATCGCGGCGAAGGCGTTGCTGGACACGGCCGGCCTCGACGTCGACGGCTTCGCGCCGCCGCGCTGGATCGCGTCCCAGGGCACGCTGCAGGCGCTGGCCGAGCACGGCTTCCGGCTGTGCGCCGACCTCGGCGCGGTGCGCGACCTCGTCACCGGCGAGGTCCGCCGCGCCCGCGTCAGCGAGTTCACGAGCCAGTCGCACCGCACGGAGACGGTCCGCTGCTTCGCGCTGGTGCTGGCGGCGGCTCGCGCGGCCCGCCGGGGCGGGCTGGTCCGGCTGGGGGTGGAAGCCACGGACCTCACCCGCCCCGGCCTCCGGCAGGCCTTGCTGGACGCCGTCGACGTCGCGCTGGAGAACCGCGCGTTCGGCGCGACCTACGGTTCGCTGCGCGCGGTGGCGGCCTGAACGACCCGCGGGACATCGCTTCTCACTCTGGAGTTGTCAAACACCGCCGCCTCCCGAGGGAGGACGGACCTCGCTCCCGAATCCGTGCACCGGGTTCGGGTCGAGCACCGCGTCGAGCTGACCGAAGGCCACGTCGACCGCCGGGGCGAGTGCGGGTGCGTCCGCCCCGGCCAGCCGGTTGCCCGCCTGGTAGCAGGCCACGGCGATCTGCGCCGCCAGTACCGCGACCTCGCGGGGCGCGCCGCGCTCCAGCAGGATCGCTTCGCCCAGCTCGGCGAACCGTTGCAGCTTCCGCGCGCTGCGGTCCTTGAGCTCCGTGTTCTGCTCCACCAGGCGCTGGTGCATCTCGTAGCGCTTGGCGTCCGTCGTAGCCTCGCCGCACACCTCCAGCACCAGGGCGCGGATCTGCTCCAGTGCGGCCGGCAGGCTTTGCGGTGCCTCGCCGGGTAAGGCCCGCTGTCGCTCCGCCAGGTGGTCCAGCAGCTGCTGCTCGTCCGAGAACACCACCTCCTGCTTGTCGCCGAAGTACCGGAAGAAGGTCGTGCGCCCGACCTCCGCGCGCTCCGCGATGTCCGTGACCGTGACCTCGGCGAAGCCGCGCTCCGCGAACAGTTCGAAGGCGGCCTCCACGATCTGCTCGCGAGCCTGTTTCTGCTTCCGCTCCCGCAGCGAGGGGCGTTGATTCATGGCTCCACGGTAGCGGATCCGGTATCGAGTGCGCTACGGTACCGAGTACCAGTTCGAATCGAGTACCTGATCGAGTGAAGGGGGACGGGATGACCGAAGCGACGAAGACGCTGCTCATGACCGGTGCGAGCCGGGGCATCGGCCGGGTCGCGGCCGAACGGCTGCTGCGGGACCGGCCTGACCAGCTGCTGCTCGTCGTCGTGCGCGGGGAGGAGGCCGGGCGCCGGCTCGCGCGGGAGCTGGCCGAGCGCACGGGGAACGCGAACGTCCGGCCGGTGTCGTGCGACCTCGGCTCCCTGGCGGAGGTGCGCGCGGCGGCGGAAGCCGTGCGGGCGATGCTGGACGAGCGGGAAATCCCGCCGCTGGCGGGCTTCCTGGGCAACGCGGGGGTCCAGATGGCGTCGGCCGCGAAGGTGACGGCGGATGGCTTCGAAGCCACGTTCGGGATCAACGTCCTGGCGAACTACCTGCTGCTCCGCCTGCTCGCCGACCGGTTCGAAGCGGGCGCGCGCGTGGTGCTCACCGGCAGTGAGTCGCACTTCGGCGACTTCCGGCACAACCTGGGTCTCGTTCCGGCGCCCCGCTGGACGAGCACCCGGGATCTCGCCCGGCCGGGCACCGGCCCCGAAGCCGAAACCGTGACCGCGGGGCGCCGGGCCTATTCGACGAGCAAGCTCGGCGTGCAGTACCTGGTGCACGCGTTCGCGAGGCGGTTCCCCGAGCTCGACGTCTACGCCTACACCCCCGGGCTGGTCCCGGGCACGGGCCTCGCCCGTGACGCCGGCCCGATCCAGCGCTTCGGGTTCCGGTGGTTGCTTCCGCTGTTGTGGGCGACGCCCATCGCGACCAGCCCGCAGGCGGCCGGAGTCAAGCTGGCGGCGGCCATGACGACGGCTCGGCCGGGCGAGTCCGGGGCGTACCTCGACCGCGGCCGGGTCGTGCCGTCTTCACCGGAGTCGTACGACGAGGAGCGGGAGGAGGAGCTGTGGCGTGGCTCGGCCGAGTTGTGCGGCGTACCGGTGTCGTGACCGGCACGCCGCGCGGCTCAGAACTTCGCGGGCTCGGCCCGCTCGAGCACCTTGACCTCGGTCCCTTCGGGCGCGAGGTTGCCGAACAGCCCGTAGTGCATGGCGGGGTTCGCGAGCACGGCTTCGTGAATGGGCACGGCCACCCGCGGCGCGACGGCCCGCAGGTAGTCGACGGCTTCCCCGGCCTTCAGCCACGGCGCGCCGGTCGGCAGCCCGAGCACGTCGATCTTCTGCTCCGGCACGAAGAACGAGTCACCGGGGTGGAAGAAGGCGCCGTCGTCGAAGACGTACCCGATGTTCGGGATGACGGGGATGTCCGAGTGGATGACGGCGTGCTCCCCGCCGACGGCCTTGACGGACGTGTCCCCGATCGCGAAGGCGTCCCCGACGTTGGCTACGTCGAACTGGACCCCCAGCTTCTGGACGGCTTCGGCGGACCCGGGATCGACGATCAGCTTCGCTTCCGGGTTGGCTTCCAGGATCTTCGGCAGCTTCTCGACGTCGAGGTGGTCGAAGTGCTGGTGCGTGACCAGCACGGCGGACAGCTCCCGCTCGCCCTCGAACCCGGTGGAGAACGCGCCGGGGTCGATCAGGATCCGCTCGGAGCCGGTCTCCAGCAGCAGGCAGGCGTGTCCGAAATGGACGATACGCATCGATGTTCTCCTTTGCACGTGGACGATTCCAGCCTAGTCCCGCTTGTCGTCACCTCGCCAACACGCTCGGTGGCCGGGCGTCGGCCGCGGCCCGGCGGCTGAGCCGGAATCCGCGTCGTCGGTGACGCTCGGTTTCTGTTTCGAAAAATGTCCTTGATCTGTCCACCCCGAACGGAGCAACTTCGTCGAATTGTGTCTCGGTGGCTTATTCTGGAGTGTCTGGCACTCGTCGCGGTGAGGAGTGGGCGTCCAGATGCTCAAGAGTTTCCTCGGCTGGCTCCGGGACTACGTCGTCTACACCGGCATTGTGGGGCTGGTGGAAGGCGTGCTGGGTATCCTGGCCTTCGGCGGGCTGCTCAGCGCATTGCTCGGGAATACCGCGATAAAGGCGGGCGCAATCGTCGCCGTTCTCCTCGGGGTGATCGGCTTGTACGTCCTCCTGATCGCGAACCGGGTCGAATGGCGGTCACGAACGGAACTCGACCGACGGCTGCTCCAGTACTACTGCAGCGTCCTCAAGGAACGGCACGGTCACTCGTGGCGGATCGCCAGCTGGGTGGAGTCCGCCGCGGTGCGGGCCAACGGCGACGCGAGCGAGGTGATCACCGTCAGGGCGGTCGTCGAATGCGACCTGCTCGATTTCTTCGCCATTCGCACCGGCGCGGGCTGGCACCAGTCCGAGAAGGCGCGCCGCAAAGTGAAGATAAACGTCAAGTCGCTGGAAGTGGACGGCATCGGTGGCACGCGTCGCGATGCGACATCCACCTGGCTGAATGACGACAGGTTGGAAGTCATCGCCCATTTCGGAAGTCCCGCCAGGCGTGGTGACGAAATCGTCATGGTGATCGAAAAGGAATGGCCGGGAAAGTGTGCTCCCCTGATGCGGGACCGGCAGCCCGACGAATTCGCGTTGACGTTCGCTTGTGTCGCCGACTACTTGGAGTACGCCGTGCAGCTACCGGAGGGGAGCGACGTGGCTTGCGACGCGATCGGACTGGTGAAGGGGGAGCACGACTACACGCTGGCGGTCCGGCGCAACGGTGTCGGGCCGACCGAGGTCTCCCTGGTGGTGAGGAACATCCCGCCACGGGTGCGCGTCGGGATGCGCCTTGACCTCAAAAAGCCGAGGTAGCTCGCCCGAGGGACGGGGCCCTCTTTGTGCTGTTGCAGGCGGAACTACGTGTCTCCGCCTTCGCCACCGTTGTGAATCATTCTCATCCTCTGCTGGACATCACGGAACTCTTCGGCCGGACGAGCCGGTCGAAGACTGGCGACTCTAGCGCCTCGAAGCCGATCACGAGCGGTTTTCCGCTCGATAAGATGATTTATTTTAAGTGAAGAGTCGTGAAGGTCTTGTTGTCCGTTGCTCACAGCTTCCCCGCGAGCAAGGCGTCCCCGAGTTCCGTCCGCCGGTACAGCACCCGGTGCCCCCGCCGTTCCGAAGCCAGCAATCCCGCGCCCCGCAACGCCGTCAAGTGCGCCGACACCGTTGCCGGGGCCAAGCCGTGCCGCGATGCCAGCTCGGTCGTCGCCGCGGGACGGTCCAACGTCGCCAGCAACAGCGCCCGGGTCCGGCCGAGCACCTCGGCCAGCGCGTTCGGCAACGCCGGCGCCGACGTCCAGAGCGAAGCGACTCCGCGAGCCGGGTACAGCACCGAAATCTGCCACGGCGGCACCGTCACCACGCCCACGCCCGGCCACGCGAACACCGCCGGGATCAGCAGCAGCCCCCGCGAGTCGATCTCCAGCCGTTCGCGGGCCCGGACGTCGACCAGCACCGACGTTCCCGACAGCCGGACGCGCGGGTGCAGCTCCGAGAACATCGCGGCGATGCCGCCCGACCCCAGCTGCCGCGTGCGGAACGCGATGTCCGCCGCCAGCAGTTCGCGCAGGCGGGGCCACTGCGGTTCGAGCAGCGCGTGCCACACCGTCTCGAGCTGGTCGGCGAGCAGGTCGCGCGCGGTCGCCGGGTCGTCCGGCAACAGCGACAGGTCCGCGTCGACCATCCCCAGCTCCAGCGCCACCTGGGACGGCGGGGTCGCGCGCACGGCACGCAGCTGCGCCGCGGCCGTCGTCTCCGGGCCGGCGGGCGGTGGGCTCAGGAACTCGGTGATGTAGTGCCGCGCGCCCAGCACCGCGGCCAGCTCGGGCACGTCGGGTAGCTCGGACAGCCACGGCGGGTGCGCGGGGTGCGCGCGGACGCCGAGCAGCGTCTGGACGGCGCCCAGCACCTCTTCCAGCGGTGAAATCGCGAACCGGACGCGCTGGCTGCCGGCCGCGGTCAGGACGAGCTCGATCATCGCGGATTCGCTCTCACCCGAATCAGTGTGCCGTACGAATGCCGCCGACGAGGGTGCAGTCATGTCGTTGTTCACCCATCGCGCCTACTGGCGCTGGTCGGCGGGCGTGCAGTTCGCCCGGCTCCCGGCGACCATGGCGCCGCTCGCGTTCACCCTGCTCACCACGGCCACGACCGGGTCGTACCGGCTGGGTGGCGTGCTCATGTCGGTCTTCGTCGTCGCCGAGATGGCCGGTGCGGTGCCGGTCGGACGGCTGCTCGACCGCGTCGGGCCGGCCCGCGGCCTCACGGCGTTGCTGCTCTTCACCGCCGCCGGGTTCGCCGTGCTGGCCGCCGCCGCGGAGGCGCCGACGCCGGTGCTGCTCGCGCTCGTCCTGCTCCCCGGGATCCCGGCCGGCGCGCTGTCCGGCGGCTTCCGGACGCTCCTGGCCGACACGGTCGACGACGAGCTGCTGCCCCGCGCCATCTCCGTCGACGCGATGATCCTCGAAGGCGTCCTGATCGGCGGCCCGGCGCTGGTCGCGCTGCTCGACCTGGCCGGCCCGGTGGTGCCGGTCGCCGCCATGGCGGTCGCGTGCGTGGCCGCCGCGGCACTCGTCCCGCGCCGCGTGGGTGAGCACGAACGGGTGGAATCCGCGGACGACGTCCCGCCCGCGGGCGTTCTCACCTACCTGCCGTGGCTGTGCTGCGCGTTCACCGTCGGGCTGCTGCTGTCGACGATCGAGGTCGCGCCGCTGCCGCTGGTGCAGCGCCTCGGCGCGCCGGAGACGGCCGCGCCGGTGGTGATCGCCGTGCTCAGCGGGGCGAGCATCCTGGGCAGCGCGCTCTACGCGTGGCGCGGCAAGACCGGCGACCCACGGCTGTTCCTCGCCGGGTTCGTCGCCGGCGGGCTCACCCTCGCCGCCGACCTCGGCTGGCCGGGGCTGATCGCCTCGATCGCGGTCATCGGCGGGTGCACCGGGCCGCTGGTCGCCACGACGTCGGTCAACCTCCAGCGTCTGCTGCCGAAGAACCGCAGGTCAGCGGGGTTCTCGCTGAGCTTCACCGTGCAGGCGTGCGGGTTCGGGCTGGGTTCGCTGGCGGTCGGCGTGCTGCCGTTGTGGCTCGCCCCGCTCTTCGGTGTCTTTGCCGCGGCGATCGCCGGTGCAATGCTGGTGGTGAAGCCCGCGCGAGCTATTGGCACAGTGTCAGTAACGTCGTAACCTGGGCTGAACCTCGACCCACGGGAGACGCCGATGACCGCCGTCCAGCCGAAGCCGACGTCGGTCGGCGAAACCTTCGACTCGCTCAGCCCGGCGACCGACGAGGTGGTCGGAACTTACCCGATCCACACGGCGGAAGACGTCAAGGCCGCCGTCGAGCGGGCGCGCGTCGCCGCCCAGTGGTGGGAAGGGCTCGGCTTCGCCGGGCGCGCGGAGCGGCTGAGGAGCTGGAAGGGCGTGCTGACGCGGCGGCTGCCGCAGCTGTGCCAGGTGGTCCGCGACGAGACGGGCAAGCCGATCGTCGACGCGCAGCTCGAGAGCGTCCTGGCCATCGAGCACATCGCCTGGGCGGGCAAGCACGCGAAGAAGATCCTCGGCAAGCAGAAGCGCTCGGCCGGGCTGCTGATGTCGAACCAGGCCGCCACCGTCGAGTACCAGCCGCTCGGCGTGGTCGGCGTGATCGGCCCGTGGAACTACCCGGTGTTCACCCCGCTCGGCTCCATCGCGTACGCGCTCGCGGCGGGCAACGCCGTCGTCTTCAAGCCCAGCGAGTACACCCCCGGCGTCGGGAAGTGGCTGGTCGACGCGTTCGCCGAGATCGTCCCGGAGCAGCCGGTGCTGCAGCTGATCACCGGCTTCGGCGAGACCGGCGCGGCGCTGGTCGGCGCCGGCGTCGACAAGATCGCGTTCACCGGCTCGACCGCCACCGGCAAGCGCATCATGGCCGCGGCCGCCGAGACGCTCACCCCGGTCGTCATCGAGGCGGGCGGCAAGGACCCGGTGCTCGTCGACGCGGACGCCGACCTCGACGCCGCCGCCGACGCCACGGTCTGGGGCGCGTTCTCCAACTCCGGCCAGACCTGCATCGGCGTCGAGCGCGTGTACGTCCACGAGAAGGTGCACGACGCGTTCGTCGCGAAGGTCGTCGAGAAGTCCAAGGACGTGCGCGCGGGGTCGGACGAGGCCGCGCAGTACGGGCCGGTGACCATGCCGTCCCAGCTCGGCGTGATCAAGCGCCACATCCAGGACGCGCTGGCCCGCGGCGGCAAGGCGGTCCTCGGCGGCGAGGACGCGGTCGGCGACCGCTACGCCCAGCCGACGGTGCTAATCGACGTCCCGGAGGACTCCGAGGCGGTCACCGAGGAGACCTTCGGCCCGACGGTGACGATCGCGAAGGTCCGCGACATGGACGAAGCCGTCGAGCTGGCGAACAGCACGAAGTACGGCCTGGGCTCGACGGTGTTCTCGAAGTCCCGCGGCGTCGAGCTGGCCGAGAAGCTGCGCACGGGCATGACGGCGATCAACGCGCCGCTGTCGTTCGCGGGCATCGCTTCCCTGCCGTTCGGCGGGGTCGGCGACTCCGGCTTCGGCCGCATCCACGGCCCGGAGGGGCTGCGCGAGTTCGCCCGCACGAAGGCGATCGCGCGTCAGCGGTTCACCGCCCCGCTGACGCTGACGTCGTTCAGCCGCAAGGAATCGACGGACGCGCTGGTCGCCAAGCTGGTGACCATCCTGCACGGCAAGCGCTAGCGGCCCCGGATCAGGTCCGCCGCCTTTTCCGCGACCATGATGGTCGGCGCGTTCGTGTTGCCCCGCGGCACCACGGGCATCACGGACGCGTCGACCACGCGCAGGCCCTCGACGCCGTTGACCCGCAGCTGCGGGTCGACGACCGTGCCGATCGAGCAGGTTCCGACCGGGTGGTAGAGCGTCTGCGTGTTCTCGCGGATGTGGTCGGCCAGCTCGGAATCGCTCAGGTCGTGCCGCGCGGGCAGGAACGGCTGGTCGAGGAACCGCTTGAGCGGCCCCGACTTCCCGATGTCGATCAGCGCGCGCAGGCCGGCGATCATCGTCTCCATGTCCTTCGGCTCCGCGTAGTACGCCGGGTCGATTTCCGGCTTCCACAACGGGTTCGCCGACTTCAGCCGCAGCCGGCCGCGGCTCGCGACGTCCACCAGCGTCGCCGCCGACGTGAACCCGGGGACCGTCGGTTCGCGCAACCCGTTGTCGTAGAACAACGTCGGCGCCACGTGGATCTGCATGTCCGGCGCGGGCAGGCCGTCCCCGGTCGGGAAGAACGCGCCCGCCTCGCCGATGTTGGACGCCAGCGGCCCGCGCTTGGTCAGCTGGTAGCGGACGAGCCCGCGCGGGGTCGCCGCGTCCACCAGGTCGGTGGTGCCGCGGGTGGACCAGATGATCCCGCAGGCCGGGTGGTCGTGCAGGTTCTCGCCGACGCCGGGCAGCGCGGCGACGACGTCGATGCCGTGCTCGCGCAGGTGTTCCGCGGGCCCGACACCGGAGACCATCAGCAGCTGCGGCGAGTTCACCGCGCCGCCGGAGAGGAGCACCTCGGTGGACGCGTGCGCGGTGCGCTCGACGCCGTTGTCCAAATAGGACACGCCGGCGGCGCGGGTGCCCTCGAAGACGATCCGGGTCGCGGGCGAGCACGTCTTCACGGTGAGGTTCGGCCGCTCGAGCGCCGGGCGCAGGTAGGCGTCCGCGGTGGACCAGCGGCGGCCCTTCTTGCAGGTCACCTGGTAGACGCCGGCGCCTTCCTGGCTCTCGCCGTTGAAGTCGTCGGTGCGCTTGAGGCCCCACGCGACCGCGGAGTCCACCCAGGCGTGTGACAGCTCGTGGGTGAACCGCCGGTCCTCGACGTGCAGCGGGCCGTCGGTGCCGTGCAGCGGCCCGCCGAGGCGCTGGTTGCCCTCGGCGCGCTTGAAGTACGGCAGGACGTCGTCCCAGCCCCAGCCCTCGGCGCCGTGGGAATCGCGCCAGCCGTCGTAGTCGGCGCGGTTGCCGCGGATGTAGATCATCGCGTTGATCGACGAGCAGCCGCCGAGCAGCTTGCCGCGCGGCCAGTAGGACGTCTTGCCGGTGTGCTTCTGCTCGACGGTCTCGTAGTTCCAGTCCCACTTGGTCTTGAACAGCGAGGGGAACGCGGCGGGGATGTGGACCTCGTCCGCGGTGTCCTCGCCGCCGGCTTCGAGCAGCAGGACCTGGGCCGACGGGTCTTCGGTCAGGCGGTTGGCGAGCACGCAGCCCGCGCTGCCGGCGCCGACGATGACGTAGTCGAAGGACTCCTGGACGGCCACGGTGCCTCCTGTTGGCGAGATGTCAACGACTCATCATGGCGCAGCGCCGCGCCCTCGGCCAGTCTAGGTTTTCCGGTGGCCCTCGCCACCTGGGCGCGAGGGCGGCGAACGGGGTCAACTATGCTGGTCCGGTACCCACGACCTGCGTGAATAAGGAGCAGCCTGCCGTGGCCCGAGTCGTCGTCGACGTCATGCCGAAGCCCGAAATCCTCGACCCGCAGGGACAGGCCGCGCTCGGCGCCGCCGGCCGCCTCGGCTTCACCGGGATCAAGGAGATCCGCCAGGGCAAGCACTTCGAGATCGAGGTCGACGACACGGTCGACGACGCCACGCTGGAGAAGATCGCCGAAGGCTTCCTGGCGAACCCGGTGATCGAGCAGTGGACCATCAAGCGGGTGGACGCGTGAGCGCGCGCATCGGCGTCATCACCTTCCCGGGCACCCTGGACGACGGCGACGCGGCCCGCGCGGTCCGCTACGCCGGCGCCGAGGCGGTCCCGCTCTGGCACGCGGACGAGAACCTCCACGACGTCGACGCGGTCGTCGTCCCGGGCGGCTTCTCCTACGGCGACTACCTCCGCGCGGGCGTGATCGCCCGCTTCGCGCCGGTGATGACCCCGGTGATCGAAGCGGCGCGCGGCGGCATGCCGGTCCTCGGCATCTGCAACGGCTTCCAGATCCTGTGCGAGGCGGGCCTCCTGCCGGGCGCGATGATCCGCAACCAGGGCCTCCACTTCATCTGCCGCGACCAGTGGCTCCGCGTGGAGAACACCTCGACGGCGTGGACGACGCGCTACGACGAGGGCGCCGAGATCCTCATCCCGATGAAGAACATCGACGGCTGCTACATGGCCGAGCAGTCCACTTTGGACGAGCTGGAGGCCGAGGGCCGCGTGGTGTTCCGGTACGTCGGCGGCAACCCGAACGGCTCGCGCAACGACATCGCGGGCATCCGCAGCGAGAACGGCCGGGTCGTGGGCCTGATGCCGCACCCGGAGCACGCGATCGACGCGCTGACCGGGCCGTCGGACGACGGGCTCGGGATGTTCTTCAGCGCGGTGGACGCGCTGGTCAAGGCCTGACGAACGGGCGGGCGACGCGGGGCGCCCGCCCGTTCCTTCAGTTGCTGCTCAGGTGTTCAGCCACGCCGTCGCGGTCCGCGTTGACCGGCCTGCTGCACCAGTAGGGGCCGCTGTTCGTCTGGCACACCTGGATCTTGAGGCGGTCGAACCCGCCGACGAGGTCGGGGTCGCCGATCGTGAAGTGGAACGGCGACGCCGAATCGGCGGGGGTGCTCCTGGTCGTGCCGTCGATCTTGACGGACCCGGCGTAGGCCTCGAAGTAGACGGTCGTACCGACCCCGCCGCTGTCGTACATGGTCCCCTGTAGTTCGGCGGTGCGATTGCCCCACACGACACCGCCCCAGGTCCCGCCGACGCCGCAGTTCGTCGCGCACAGATCGAAGGTGTCGTTCGGCCAGGTCGCCGCCGCGGCCGGCGCGACCACCGTCGCCGTCATGGTGATCGCGGCGGCGGCCGCGGCCACCCCGGTCCGCAGTGCTCGGCGTGTCGGCGACATCAAACTTCTCCTCGGGTCGGGCGGCTCCAGCACCGGCCACCACGCCCGGCCCGGGCTCGCGGTTGGGACCCGAGCGGACCTTTCACCTGTTCGGAGCAGCCGTCGTCAGGTCTTGCTCTGGTCGTTCGACAGCCACTTCTCCGGCCGCACCCGCACCAGCACCGACCGCTCACCCAGCGACGCGTCCACATAGGCCGTCGCCTGCTCCGGCGGCCAGTACCGGTGCGCGATCCGCAGCGCCTGTTCCCGCGTCGGCGGCGCGTCGTTCGCCACCACCGGGCCCTCGACCGTCACGTACCGGTACGGCGGGTTCTCGTCCTGCGCCACCAGGCTCAACCGCCCCGCG
Source organism: Amycolatopsis eburnea (assembly GCF_003937945.1). Classification (GTDB taxonomy): domain Bacteria; phylum Actinomycetota; class Actinomycetes; order Mycobacteriales; family Pseudonocardiaceae; genus Amycolatopsis; species Amycolatopsis eburnea. The sequence goes on along the minus strand of NZ_RSEC01000036.1, from coordinate 751,433 downwards.
GCCCGGATCGAGCGGTCCTTGACCGTGTCCCGCTCCATCCAGATCAGCAGCTCGCCGCCCGGCGAGTAGTCGTACCAAACGGGGACCGCCAGCGGGGCCCGGCCCGCGCGCTCCACCGCCAGCACCCCGACGTGCACCCCGCTCAGGAACTCCTCGCGCTCCGCCGCGGTCATCACGAAAGACGACATGCCACTCCCCGGTGTCCGTTGACACCGGGGAGCAACACGCCACCACGTCCGGACATTCCGGACTACGAAGCCGCCGCCACCAGACGCGCGTAGGAGCCGCCCGCCGACAGCAGGTCCGCGTGCGGGCCCAGCTCCGTGATGCGGCCGTCCTCGACCACCGCGACCCGGTCGGCCGCCGCGGCCGTGTGCAGGCGGTGGGCGATCGCGATCACCGTGCGGCCGGACAGCACGCTGTTCAGCGACCGCTCCAGGTCCCGCGCCGAGCCCGTGTCCAGCAGCGACGTCGCTTCGTCGAGCACCAGCGTGTGCGGGTCGGCCAGCACCACCCTGGCCAGCGCCAGCTGCTGCGCGATCGCCGCCGGCACCGGGTGCTCGCCGGAGCCCAGCTTCGTGTCGAGGCCGGACGGCAGCGACGCCACCCACTCCGCCGCGCCCGCCGAGGCCAGCGCGGCCAGCAGCTCGTCGTCGGTCCAGTCGCCGCCCGAGCGCCGGGCCGGCAGCGCCAGGTTCTGCCGCAGCGTCCCCGAGAACACGTGGTGTTCCTGGGTCAGCAGCAGCACCTCGCCGCGCAGGACGTCGTCGGCCAGCGCCGAGACGTCCTGGCCGCCGATCCGCACCGAACCCGACGACGGCGCCGCGATGCCGGCCAGCAGGCGGCCCAGCGTCGACTTGCCCGCGCCGGACGGCCCGACGATCGCCAGCCGCTCGCCGCGCGGTACCCGCAGGTCGATGCCGTGCAGCACCTCGCGGTCGGCGGTGTAGGCGAACCGGACGTCGCGCACGTCGATGTCACGTCCGCGCGGCACCTCCGTCACCTTCTCCGCGCCCTCGGCGGCCACCGCGTGGACGCCGCGGATCCGGCGCGCCGCGGCCGCCGCGACCTGCAGGTCCTCCAGCCAGAACAGCGCCTCGTTCAGCGGCGCCGCCATCGCCTGCATGTACAGCAGCATCGTGGTGATCTCGCCGAGCCCGGCCCAGCCCCGCGTGTACGCGAGCAGCCCGAGCGGCAGCATGACCGCCAGCGGCACGACGTAGCTGATCTCCAGCGACGGCAGCCAGCGCAGCTGCAGCGCCCGCATCCGGCGCTCGCCGAGGATGCCGCGGTCCAGGGCGTCGTACGCCGCGCCGACCCGCCGGTCGGTCAGGCCGAGCGCCTCCACGGTGCGCGCGCCTTCGGCCGTCTCGTGGACGCTCGTGGTCAGGTCCGCCCAGCGGTCCAGCATCCACTGCATGACCGCTGGGATCCGCCGCTGGTACCAGACGTTGACCGGCACCAGCAGCGGCACCGCGACCAGCAGGCCCAGCGCCAGCAGCGGCGACGTCAGCACCATCGCGACGACCGTGAACACCACGGTCACCGCCGCGACCAGGATCTCCGGCGCCGCGAACCGCGCCGCGTGGTCGATCCGGCCGAGGTCGGTGGTGGCCCGGCTGAGCAGGTCGCCGGTGCCGGCCGCCTCGACGGTGCCGAGCGGCAGCTTCAGCGCCGTCCCGACGAACTCTTCGCGCGTGTTGGCCAGCACCAGCTCGCCGAACACCGCCCCGCGCATCCGCGCGATCTTCCGCGCCAGCGCCTGCAGGAGCAGGATCCCGACGAACGCCGCCGCGAGCACGTCGACGTGGCCGGTGGTGGTGCCGGCCGCGACGTCGTCGACGAGCGCGCCGAGCAGCTGCGGCCCGGCCAGCCCGATCAGGGTGGCCACCGCCAGCGAGCCCAGCAGCAGGCCGAACTCGCGTCTGTGGACCGCCGCCGTCCGCAGCGCCCAGCGGCGGACGTCCCGCCGGGACGCCGTGGGGAGCCGTTTCACACCGTCACCACCTTCGCCGTGAAGACTTCGTCCGCTACGTGTGTCCACAAAGGACTTTGGCTGAACACCACCGTCGTCTTGCCGCGGCGCAGGGCCGCGACGCGCTCGGTGATGCGTGCCTCCGTGTGCGCGTCGACCGCCGACGTCGGCTCGTCCAGCACCAGCACGTCGGCGTCGGTCGCCAGCGCGCGGGCCAGGTTCAGCCGTTGCCGCTGGCCGCCGGACACCTCGCGCCCGCGCTCGCCGATCACCTCGTCGACGCCGCCGGGCAGTGCCTCCACGATGTCGTCGGCGTCGGCCGCGTAGAGCGCTTCGGTGATGCCCACGCCCGTCTCCCGCGCCGGTGCCAGCTGCTCGCGCAGCACACCGGAGAACCAGATGTCCTGGTTGTGCGCGTAGACGATCCGCCGCCGCAGCTCCGCGAGCGCGACCTGGTCCGCCCGGACGCCGCCGACCAGCACCGCTTCGCCGTCGGCCGGGTCGGCGAAGCGGGCCAGCCGGTCGGCCACCGCTTCGCCGTCGGCGCCGAAGTCGACGACCGTCAGGCGGCCGGGCGCGACCCGGACCCCGGACTCGGTGTCGACCAGCTCCAGAGGCCCTTCGGGCAGCGGCACCGGCGTCTCCGGGTCGGCCAGCTTCGGGCGGATCGCCAGCAGCGCCACGACCTTCCGCGACGCGACCAGCCCGGACGTGATCGAGCCGACCGCCTCCGTGGCGGCCGTGACCGGCCAGATCAGGAACGCCGAAACGCCGTAGAAGGCCACCAGCTGCCCGACGTCGATCGAGCCGGCCACGGCCAGCCGCGCGCCGAGCCAGGTGATCACCACCGTGACCAGGCCCGGCAGCGCGATCTCCGCCGCGGCCAGCCACGCCTCGGCCCTGCCGACCTCGATGCCGGCCCGCCGCACCCGCTGGCTCGTCTCGCGGAAGCGGGCGAAGAACCGCCGCTCGCCGCCGATGCCGCGCAGGATCCGCAGGCCGGACACGATGTCCGCGCCCAGGGCGTTGACGTCCCCGCGTTGCTCACGCTGCTTTGCCTTGCGCTTCTGCAGCGGCGCCAGCAGCGGGCCGATGCCGAGCACCGCGACCGGCACGCCGACCAGCGCGACCACGCCGAGCAGCGGCGACGTCGAAACCAGCCACACCGCGACCACGACGAACGCCAGCAGCGACCCGACCGCCCGCCCGGTCATCTCGACGGTGTTGCCGACGTGGTTGATGTCGGTGGTGCTGACGGCGACGAGGTTGCCGGTGGTCGTCTGCTCGCGCAGGCCCGCGCCGACGCGGGTGGTGTGCGCCGACACGGTGCGCTGCGTCGTGCCCGCGCCGTGCAGCCACAGGCCGTAGTTGAGGAAGTGCAGCCAGGTCCCGAAGACCGTCTGGACCAGGCCGAGGACGGCCGCCGCGAGCGCCCAGCGCCCGACGGCGGCGCCGTCGTGCGCGCCGATGGCGCCGATGCCCTGGCCGACGACCAGCGGCAGCAGCGCACCGGGAAGCGCCCAGACGACACCGATCGCGGCCGCGCCCAGCACCGTCCCGAGCCGAGCCCGGAAGACGGCGAGCAGGAAGCGGCTCGCGGTCGGCCGCGCGGGCAGCCGCAGCGGCGGAAGGGGGTATGTGGCGGAAAGCACGATTCTCGACGTTAAGCCGGTACCCGGGCGAAGGCGACCGATTTTCGCGCGCCGCGGCTCGGGGGACCCCCGGTTTCAACGTTACCCGCGGGGACCGACAATTCCGGCGCCGCGCGTCTGGGTTGCCCCCAGGCCGGGACGTGGTGTCGCGCCGCTCACACCGCGCGACGGCCGTCCGATTTCGGCGGCCCACCGTCCGGGGCACCCGGGTGCGCCCCGTATCCTGGCGGCCGTGGCGAACCCTGACACGGACACCGTGACCAGCACCGTTGACACCACCGAGCGCGCCGGGGCGACCCCGGAGCACACCCAGCCGTATCGGGAACTGGGCCTTGCCGACGACGAGTACGCCCGCATCCGGGAAATCCTCGGCCGCCGGCCCACCGACGCCGAGCTGGCCATGTACTCGGTGATGTGGAGCGAGCACTGCTCCTACAAGTCGTCGAAGAAGCACCTGCGGTACTTCGGGGAGACCGCCACCGACGAGATGAAGGCCAAGATGCTGGCCGGCATCGGCGAAAACGCGGGCGTCGTCGACATCGGCGAGGGCTGGGCGGTCACCTTCAAGGTGGAGAGCCACAACCACCCGTCCTATGTGGAGCCGTACCAGGGCGCCGCGACCGGCGTCGGCGGCATCGTCCGCGACATCATGGCGATGGGCGCGCGGCCGCTCGCGGTCGCCGACGCGCTGCGCTTCGGCCCGGCCGACGCCCCCGACACCAAGCGCGTGCTGCCCGGCGTCGTGGCCGGCGTCGGCGGCTACGGCAACTGCCTCGGCCTGCCGAACATCGGCGGCGAGCTCGTCTTCGACCCGTCCTACTCCGGCAACCCGCTGGTGAACGCCCTCTGCGTCGGCGCGATGCGCGTCGAAGACCTGCACCTGGCGTTCGCGTCCGGCACCGGCAACAAGATCATCCTGTTCGGCGCGCGCACCGGCCTCGACGGCATCGGCGGCGTCTCCGTCCTGGCGAGTGACACCTTTTCGGGTGACGAGTCGGCGTCCGGCCGCAAGAAGCTGCCGAGCGTGCAGGTCGGCGACCCGTTCACCGAGAAGGTGCTCATCGAGTGCTGCCTCGAGCTGTTCGCCCAGAAGCTCGTCGTCGGCATCCAGGACCTCGGCGGCGCCGGGCTGTCCTGCGCGACGTCGGAGCTGGCCGCGGCCGGCGACGGCGGCATGCACATCTACCTCGACCGCGTTCCGTTGCGCGCCACCGGGATGACGCCCGCCGAGGTGCTCTCGAGCGAGTCGCAGGAGCGCATGTGCGCGGTCGTCTCGCCGGAGAACGTCGAGGCGTTCATGGCGGTCTGCCGCAAGTGGGACGTCATCGCCACCGACATCGGCGAGGTCACCGACGGCGAGCACCTCGTCATCACGTGGAACGACGAGGTCGTCGTCGACGTCCCGGCGCACACCGTGGCGCACCAGGGCCCGGTGTACGACCGGCCGATCGAGCGTCCGTCCTTTCAGGACGCGTTGATCGCGGACACATCGGCTTCGCTTCCTCGTCCGTCCACTTCGGACGAAATCCGCGCGGACGTCCTTCGCCTGATTTCCTCGCCGAACCAGGCGTCGAAGGAATGGGTGACCTCGCAGTACGACCGGTACGTGCGCGGCAATTCCGTGCTCTCGCAGCCGTCGGACTCCGGCATGATCCGGATCGACGAGTCGTCCGGCCGCGGTGTTTCGGTCGCGACGGACTGCAACAGCAAGTTCGTCTACCTCGACCCGTACCGCGGCGCGCAGCTGGCGCTGGCGGAGGCGTACCGCAACGTCGCGGCGGGCGGCGCGACCCCGGTCGCGGTCTCCGACTGCCTGAACTTCGGCGCCCCGACCGACCCGGGCGTGATGTGGCAGTTCGAGCAGGCGGTCCACGGCCTCGCGGACGGCTGCGTCGAGCTGGGCATCCCGGTGACGGGCGGCAACGTGAGCTTCTTCAACCAGACCGGTTCGACGGCGATCCTGCCGACCCCGGTGATCGGCGTCCTCGGCGTGATCGACGACGTCACCCGCCGCATCCCGACCGGCATCGGCGCGGAAGCGGGCGAAACCCTGCTGCTGCTGGGCGAAACGCACGACGAGCTGGACGGCTCCGCGTGGGCCCGCGAACTCCACGGCCACCTCGGCGGCGTGCCCCCGCGTGTGGACCTGGCGCGCGAGAAGCTGCTGGGCGAGATCCTGGTGGCGGGCTCCCGCGACGGCATGATCTCGGCGGCGCACGACCTCTCCGACGGCGGCCTGATCCAGACGCTGGTCGAGACCGTCCTCATCGGACAGTGCGGCGCCCGCGTCTTCCTCGACACCGACCAGGACCCGTTCGTCCAGCTGTTCTCCGAGTCGGCGGGCCGGGTGCTGGTGGCGGTCCCGCGCACGGAGGAGCTGCGCTTCACGGAGATGTGCACGGCCCGCGGGCTGCCGTGGCGCAAGACCGGCGTGGTCGACCCGGAGTCGGGCACGCTGGAGCTGCAGGGCATCACCGAGTTCACGCTGGACGAGCTGCGCGAGGCGTGGGAAGGCGCCCTGCCGGCGCTGTTCGACTGAGCACCGGAGGGCGCCGGCTTCGGCCAGTGCCCTCCGCTCAGCCCCGCTTCGCGACGATCCGCAGTTCCCCGTCGTGCAGTTCCTCGAAGTCCCACGCTTCCGGCAACCGCACGTCCTTCTCGGCCCGAACCCGCGTGTTGTACAGCGAAACCGCCGCCGGCAGCGAAGCGAACCGCAGATCCGTCTGCCCGGCGAACGAAGCCCGCCGCAGGTCGAGCGACCCCGTCGCCCGGACCCCGCCGAACGTCGCGTCCTTCGCGAACTTCGCGTCCTTGAACGTCGTCTCCCCGGCGAACGTTGTGTCCGTGAAGTCCACGTCTTCGGCGAAGGCCGTCCCGCTGAACCACGCGTGGCTCTCGAAAACCGCGCCGCGGCACCGGAAGTAGCCGATCAGGCGGCCGGACTCGGTGCCCGCGGCGGTGAAGTACACCCGGCCGGTGAAGCGGCAGCCGCTGAGGTTCGTGCTGCTGTGCAGCTCCGCGTACCGGAGCAGCAGGCCGCCGATCAGCTTGCCCGAGAGGTCGAAGTACTCCAGCCGGGCACCGGTCAGGTCCAGGTCGTAGACCGGACCCTCGGCGTCGCGGGCCGGGAGCAGGTCGGTGACGAGCCGTTGGGCCGTGAGCCGGACCGTGAGTTCGCGTTCCTGCTCCGGGTCGCGGGTGTGCGAAAACGGCCGCCGCAGGTACGAGCACAGCACGTCCAGCACCGTCTGCGTGTACTCCGGACGGCTGCGCGCCAGCCCCGCCAGCGCGTGCAGCGCACCCACGCGCACCTGGTCCGCGGTGTGGCCGAGCAGCTCGACCGCCTTCGCGAACCGCTCGTCCGCCACCCGCTCGCGGTCCTGTTCCGCGCGCTGCGACTCGAGTTCGTGCCGACGCCGTTCGACGTCGTGGCGGCCTTCCTCGACCCGGCGGCGCCGGTCGTTGAGCCACAGCGCGTACAGCGCCACGACCGCGCCGCCGGCGAGGCCGCCCGTCTTCAGCGCGTCACTGCGGCTGGTGGCGGGGTCGGTCAGCAGCCAGCCGCCGACCCCGAGCAGCAGCGCCACCGACGCGAAGAACGTCCACGCCAGCGGCGATCGCCACAGCTTCACCCGCTCAGGAAACCAGCATGGTGCTGACGCAGAAGCCCTTGTCGTCGAAGTTCGTCGCGCTCAGCGTGCCCTTGACGTTCTTGCCCGCGGACGTCCCGGTCACCTGGCCCTCGACCAGGTACTCGTCGTCCGGCACCTCGCCGAGCTTCAGCTGCAGCGGCGGCTTGAGGAACGTGTCGAGCCACGAGTCGAGCAGGTCCTTCGAGTCGGAGCAGCCCAGCGCGAGCGCGCCGGCCTTGTCGCCCCCGTTGAGCTTGTCGATGAAGCCCTGCAGGACCGCCTTGGCGTCCGACGCGCCGGAGCTGGACGGCGGCTTCGAGGTCGGCGTCGTGGTCTTCTTGGGCGTGCTCGTCTTCGGCGCCGTCGGCTTCGCGGACGTGCTCGACGACGGCGGCGCCGCGACGGTCGTGTTGTCGTCCTTCGAAAGGAAGAACCCGGGCGCGACGAAGCCGGTGACGCCCAGCGCCGCCAGCACGACGACCACGGTGGCGCCGATGGCGATCCACATCCCGGTCTTGCTCTTCTTCGGCGGCGCCGGCGGCCCGCCGAAGCCCTGCCCGTAACCGGCCGTCGACTGGTCCCAGCCGGACATCTGGCCGCCCTGGTTCGGGTCCCAGGCCTGCTGGCCGTACTGCTGCGCGTTCGGGTCCGCCCACGCCGACTGCTGCTGCGCACCTCCGTCGCCCCACTGCGGCTGCGGGCTCGGGTAACCCTGCTGCTGGCTCGGGTCCCAGCCCTGCGGGTACTGCTGCGTCGGGTACGGCTGCTGCTGCTGGTTGGGGTCCCACCCACCCTGCTGCGGGTACGGCTGCTGGAAGCCACCGGACTGGGGCTGCTGGCCGTACGGGTCGGGCTGGCCGGGCTGGCCCGGCTGAGGCGGGTACGTCATCTTTCATGCCTTCCGGGCGCTGGTTGAACGTCTGCGATCCGACGTCCGGCGGACGCGAGCGGTTCCCCCGGACGTGTGCGCAGCATTCTGCAAGGTCGGACGGTACGGCATGAAACCGGCTCCCGGCCGTGCCGACGCGAAGTCGTCACGATCCGGGAGCCGGGTGGGGGCGGGTCAGCCGTTGGCGAGCGCCTGGAGCCGGTCGTAGGCACCGTTGAAGGTGTCCTGGTCGAGCGGGCTCGAGGTGTACTGCCAGACGGTGTAGTAGCTCCAGTTGTACGGCAGGGTGCCCACCGTCGACGCGTACCGCGCGACCCACAGCGGGGCCGTGCTGGAGAAGTCACCGCTCACGCAGCTGCTCCACCAGCTCGTCGACGTGTAGATCACCGGGTACCGGCCGGTCAGGGAGTGGTAGGTGTCGTGGAAGTCGAGGATCCACGACGTCATCCCGGCCTTGCTCAGCCCGTAGCAGGTCGAGCCGTACGGGTTGTACTCCATGTCGAGCGCGCCGGGCAGGGTCTTGCCGTCCCTGGACCAGCCGCCGCCGTGGGCGACGAAGTACCTGGCCTGCGCCGCGCCGCTCGAGGTGTTCGGCGTGGCGAAGTGGTACGCGCCGCGGATGAAGCCCTGGTTATAGGAGCCGTTGTACTGCTGCGCGAAGTACGGGTTGGTGTAGCTGGTGCTCTCGGTGGCCTTGGTCCAGACGAACCGCTTGCCCTGGTTCCACCAGCTCGCCCAGTTGACGTTGCCCTGGTAGCTGGCGACGTCCATGCCGGCGACGGTGGCCAGCACGCTGTTGGGGACGGCCTGGGCCGGCTGCGGTTGCTGCGCCGCCTTCTGCGAATCCGGTGTCGACTTGTCGCCTTCGACGCGCCGGATCTGCGACCCCAGTTCGTGGTTGTGCTGTGCGATGTCCGCGTTGATCGCGGCGACCGGGTCGGCCTCGGGGGAGAACGTCGCCGCCTGCGCCGTGCTGCCGAGCAGGAGCAGCGTGGCCGGGACGACCAGGGCGGCGAAGAACCGCCCTCTTCGGGAAGTGGACATGTTGGAATCCCTTCACAGAACCCTCGCTGAGGGCGGCTATGTGCAGGTAGCCGCCCGGGCACGATTGTTGAGGACGAGATGGCGGTTTGTCACTCAGTTCCGTGAAATTGGGTATACGGGTGGGTGATTTTCTCGGGAAGTCGATCTTCAATTCGTGACTGGTTAACACCTATTACCGGCGGCGTTGCGCCGTTCAGCCCAGCGCGAGGGCGCGCAGCCGGTCGGCCGAGCCGTTGAACCAGTTCTGGTCGCCGGGCAGGGTGCCGCGGTCGGCGAACTGCCAGATCGTGTGGACGCCCCAGCCGGCGGGCAGCTCGCCGATGTAGGTGTTGTAGCGGGCGATCCAGAGCGGGTTGTCCCCGAAGCCGCCGTTGTTCGCGGTGCAGCGCTTCCACCAGCTCGTCGACGTGTAGATCGTCGGGTAGCGGCCGGTCGCCGCGCGGTAGGTCTCGGAGAAGTCGCTGAGCCAGCGGACCATGCCCGCGGCGTCCTTGCCGTAGCAGGTCTCGCCGTAGGGGTTGTACTCCGCGTCGAGCGCGCCGGGCAGGGTCCGGCCGTCGGCCGACCAGCCGCCGCCGTGGGCGAGGAAGTACCGCGCCTGCGCCGCGCCGTCGGAGATGTCCGGGCGCGCGAAGTGATAGGCGCCGCGGATCAGGCCGGCGTCGTACGAGCCGTTGTACTGCTGCGCGAACTGCGGGTTGACGAAGCCGGTGCCCTCGGTCGCCTTGACGTAGACGAACTTGGCGCCGGACCGCGCCGCGCCCGGCCAGTCGACCGGCCCCTGGTGGCCGCTGACGTCGTGGCCGAGCTGCTGGTCGTCGGACCCGTACAGCACGCCGGGGACCGCGTCGACGCCTTCGACCTTGGCGATCTGCGAGCCCGCGAAGTGGTCTTCGGCCCCCGCGTAGATGTCCTGGGCGGTCGCCGGCGCCTGCCCCGCGACGAGCAGGACCGCGGCGGCGAAGGGAAGCAATACCCGTCTGTTCACCCTCTTGCTCCCCACCGATCTCGTGAGTCTTCTCCAGCCTCACGATGCACCCGAGCCGCAGATCCGGCGACTCGGGTGGTCACTCGATGGGGTTAAACCCGCAGGTCAGCGCTGTTCGTCCGCGATCGCCTTCACGAGGTGCTCGGCCGGCACGACGGCCGTGATCAGGTCGTGCGGGTTGATCGCGACCGGGTGACCGCCGAGCAGGCCGACGATGTCGCGGCCCAGCACGGCGCGGGCGTGCGGCCACTCGCTCGGCACCAGCGCCTTGCGGGTGTACGCCGGCACCATCACGCGGCCGTCGGTGTTGTGGAACCCGATGACCGTGCGCTGCACCGGCGACATCGCGTAGACGAACAGCGTCGAGTCGAGGACGACCTTCGGCAGGTCCGACGCCGGGCGGTGCTCGGTGCGGACGAGCTGCAGCAGGTGCTCGAGGTCGTTCGTCGGCTCCGGGAAGCCGAGCGCCTTCGGCGAAGGCCGGTAGCGGTCGTTGGGGTGGAAGTCCGCGACGACGTCGCCGACGCCGTTCACCGGGTAGGCGCCGACGACCGCCCACGACGGGACCGGCCCGTTCGGGTCGAAGGCCTCGTCGATGACGTAGAGCCAGCTGTTGGGGTTGGCGCGCGCGTTCGCCCGCATCTCCGCGGTGATCTCGGGCGTGCCCTGCTTGCCGGAGCGCCGGGCCTGCTGGCCCCCGCGCCGCGCCGCGCGGCTGTGCCTGCCGGGGTGTTCCGGCCCGCTTCCGGTGGGCTGCTGCGAAACCATCCGATCCGCCTCGTCCCGCTGCGCCATCTAGTCCCCACGTTCTCGGGTGTGCCGTAAAACTCTTGGTGGGCCACTCTACTGTTTGCCCATGGCCTCTTCGCGTTCGGTCGACCCCGGACAGTTACGTGCGGCGGTGGTGGCGGTTTCCCCGTGGCTGCAGGGGGATGCGCCGGACCCCGCGCGCCCCGAACTCGCCGCGGCGGTCCGGCTCAGCCTGCGCGCGCTGGCGGCCGACGCGCCGGGCCGCACGGTCGAAGTCCGCGTGCCGCCGTTCGCGGCGGTGCAGTGCGTGGAAGGGCCGCGGCACACCCGGGGCACCCCGCCGAACGTGGTCGAGACCGACCCGCGCACGTGGCTCGAACTGGCCACCGGCCGACTGGACTGGACCACCGCGGTGGCGGACGGCCGGGTGTCCGCGTCGGGCACCCGGGCCGACCTCTCCCATTGGCTCCCCCTCGTCCGCCTCTGACGGACGGGAGCCCTACGGCTTGCGGCCGACGCCGCCGGCGATCGTCCGCTGCGCGACGTTCAGGTCCTTGAGCCGCGGGCCGTCCGGCCACCAGTCGGCGCACCGGACCACGCCCGGCGGCACCATCTCGAGGCCGGGGAACAGCTCTTCGATCTCCTTCTGCGTCCGGAAGGTGCCGGAGCCCATCGGGCTGTGCAGGAAGAACTCCTCCATCCGGCGGGCGGTCTTGGAGTCTTCGTCCTCGGGGTCGAAGAAGTGGCTGACCCCGACGAAGGAGCCGGACGGCAGCGCGTCGACGAACTCCTTCATGATCTCGGCCGGCCGGTGGTGGTCGCCGTTGAAGTGGTGCAGCGTGCCCATCTGCAGCAACACGAGCGGCTGCGTGAAGTCGATGTGCTCGCGGATGACCTCGTGCTCGAGGATCCGCTGCGGCTCGAAGATGTCTTCGGCGACGAAGTGGGTGTGCTCGTTCTCCTCCAGCAGCGCCCGGCCGTGGGCGAGGACGACCGGGTCGTTGTCGACGTAGACGACCGTGGTCTCCGGGTTGATCCGCTGGACGACCTGGTGGGTGTTCTCCGCCGTGGGCAGGCCCGAGCCGAGGTCGAGGAACTGGGTGATGCCGGTCTGGCTCGCCAGGAACCGGCAGGCGCGGATGAGGAAGCCGCGGTTCTCGAACGCGAGGTCCTGCGCCTCCGGGGCGGCCTTCTGCACCTTGTGCAGGACCTCCCGGTCGATCTCGTAGTTGTCCTTCCCCAGCAGGAAGGCGTCGTACACGCGCGCGATGCTGGCACGGGTCGGGTCGACCCCCACGGGAACTCGTTCGGTCCGGGTCGCGGCGTCGGGCATCTTGAACCTCGCAAGTTCTGTGTCGAAAGTCTCGTACTCTACGTAGAGTAGGCCGACGCGCGCACGGGGTAAACCGGGTCACCTCTTTGCGCAGGACGGGTTAACGTGTACTTTCGGTAGTCGGGCTAGAACCCCCTGGTGACGTGAGCGCGGAAGGTCCGGGAATGAACGCGGTGAACGCGTCCGCAGGAGAACAGAACATCGGCCCCACGGCGCGCCGCATGATCCTGGGCTCGCAGCTGCGGCGGCTCCGTGAGGAAGCCGGCATCACCCGCCAGCAGGCCGGGTACAACATCCGCGGGTCCGAATCGAAGATCAGCCGCCTCGAACTGGGCCGCGTCGGCTTCAAGGAACGCGACGTCACCGACCTCCTGACGATGTACGGCGTCGAGGACTCGACGGAACGCCAGACGTTCCTCGACATGGTCAAGCAGTCGAACGAGCCGGGCTGGTGGCGGCGCTTCGGCGACACCATGCCGAACTGGTTCACCGACCTCGTCGGCCTGGAAGAAGCCGCCGCGCGAATCCAGATCTGGGAGCCGATCTACGTGTCGGGCCTGCTCCAGATCGAGCCGTACGCCCGCGCGATCTTCAGCCACGGCCGCCCGGAGATGGCCGACGAGCGGGTCGACCAGCTGGTCGCGCTGCGCATGCGCCGGCAGAAGATGTTCAGCAGGCCGGACGCGCCCCGCGTGTGGATGGTGCTCGACGAGTCGGTCCTGTACCGGCCGATCGGCGGCGTGAAGGTGCTCAAGCAGCAGATCGAATACCTGCTCGAGATGAGCGCGCTGCCGCACGTATCGGTCCAGGTGCTGCCGTACAGCCGCAGCGGGCTGTCCGCGGAACACGCGTTTTCGCTGCTGCGGTTCGGTGAACCGGAACTGCCGAACATCGCCTACGTCGAATACCTGACCGGCGCGCACTACATCGAGAAGCGCGAAGAGATCGAGAAGTACAGCCGGGCGCTCGACATGCTGGCGGTCGACTCGGAGACGCCGGAGCGGAGCCGGGCCCTGCTGGCGAAGCGACGCGCGGAGATCTGACGCGCAGAGTCGATCTGACGCGCGGCTTCGACGCCGGCCGCAATGACATGAACGAGTCGTTCACCTCGCCAGACGACATGAACGACCCTTTCACGACATCCCAGCCTGCCGCGTTCCGTCGTCACTCTCCGGAGTCTCCGGCCAAACCAGCCCCGGTCACCGGTAACTACTCGTAGTGGTTAACCCGAAAGGGCATCCACCTATCACCCGATAGGTTAACCGTGACCAGGTGATTCTTTACCGTCGGAGAACTTTGCAAGAAATTCTGCACGTGCATTTACCGTTGCAGGCACACGTGCTAGCCTTCGATACGCGGGCAAATGCACATGCAGATGCAGTGCCCGAGGGCATATTCCGCTTCGAGAGGTGGGAACATGGCTGAGCGATTCGAGAACGGCATCCCGGCCGATCGGCTCTCCGGCGCCCAGTGGCGCAAGGCGAGCTACAGCGGCGCGGTGGGCAACTGCGTCGAGGTGGCGCCGCTGGCCAGCGGCGAGATCGCGATGCGCAACTCGCGCTTCCCGACCGGTCCGGCGCTCGTCTACACGCGCGCGGAGATGGCGGCCTTCCTGGCCGGCGCCAAGGACGGTGAATTCGACGATGTCCTCGGCTGAGGCTGTCGCCTCCGTCTTCGACATCGAAACCGGATTGCAGGAGCTGGTGGCTCGCGGTTACCAGTTCGTCCACCCCGCCGACGAGACCGGCGAGGTCCTCGCCGTCGTCGGCGTGCGGGTGCACGACGACGTGGTGGACGTGGTCCGGCTCAATGCCGAGGACGACGTGGTGGCGACCCGGATGCCCGGCACCGAAGACAACATCTTCGAGCCGGAGCGGTGGCTGTGGCGCCGCCGTGGCGAAGGCGCACAGGTGCTCTCCGAGATCCTCTCGTTGCCGGACGCGTGCTAGGAACCCAAGCTTTCAGGCCCCGTTCGAAGTGGTCAGAACCACTCCGGGCGGGGCCTGAGTCATGTCCGCACCGTCTACACTGAAACCGGCCTGACCACGTCTTCCCAGGAGCTCCTCGGTGGTTTCCGACCCCCAGCTCGTGTCCGACCAGCCCGAACCGGAACCCCGCGAGGAGTGTGGCGTCTTCGGCGTCTGGGCTCCCGGGGAAGAAGTCGCGAAGCTGACCTACTACGGCCTCTACGCCCTGCAGCACCGGGGCCAGGAGGCCGCCGGCATCTCCGTCTCCGACGGCTCGCAGATCGTGGTCTTCAAGGACCTCGGCCTGGTCAGCCAGGTGTTCGACGAGCAGATCCTGCAGTCCCTGCAGGGGCACATCGCCGTCGGGCACTGCCGGTACTCGACCACCGGCGCGACCATCTGGGAGAACGCGCAGCCGATCTTCCGCACCACCGAGACCGGCAGCGGCCTTTCCTTCGCGCACAACGGCAACCTCGTCAACACCGCCGAGCTGCGCGAACGCACCATCGAGGCGGGCCTGAAGCCGCACGCGGGCCTGACCGGCTCGTCGAGCGACTCGGACCTGATCTGCGGCCTGCTCGCCGCGAACGCCGCCGACAAGGGCATCGAGGCCGCGGCCATGGAGCTGCTGCCCACCCTGAAGGGCGCCTTCTGCCTGGTGTTCTCCGACGAGAACACGCTGTACGCGGCGCGTGACCCGCACGGCGTCCACCCGCTGGTGCTCGGGCGGCTCGAGCGCGGCTGGGTCGTCTCGAGCGAGACGGCCGGCCTCGACATCGTCGGCGCGTCCTTCGTCCGCGAGGTCGAGCCCGGTGAGCTGATCGCGATCGACGCCGAGGGCCTGCGCTCTTCGCGGTTCGCGAACCCGGACCCCAAGGGCTGCGTCTTCGAGTACGTCTACCTCGCCCGCCCCGACACCACGATCGCCGGCCGCGGCGTGCACGCCACCCGCGTCGAGATCGGCCGCCGCCTGGCCGCCGAGCAGCCGGTCGAGGCCGACCTGGTCATGCCGGTGCCGGAATCCGGGACGCCCGCCGCGATCGGGTACGCGCAGGGCTCCGGCATCCCCTACGGCACCGGCCTGGTGAAGAACGCCTACGTCGGGCGCACGTTCATCCAGCCGTCGCAGACCATCCGCCAGCTCGGCATCCGCCTCAAGCTGAACCCGCTGCGCGACGTCATCCGCGGCAAGCGCCTGGTCGTGGTGGACGACTCGATCGTCCGCGGCAACACCCAGCGCGCGCTCGTCCGGATGCTGCGGGAGGCCGGCGCGCTCGAGGTGCACGTCCGGATCGCGTCACCGCCCGTGCGCTGGCCGTGCTTCTACGGCATCGACTTCGCCTCGCGCGCCGAGCTGGTCGCGAACGGCGTCGACCTCGACGGCATCCGGCGCTCGATCGGGGCCGACTCCCTGGGTTACATTTCCCTGGACGGCCTGGTCGCGGCGGCGGAACAGCCGAAGTCGCGGCTGTGCACGGCGTGCTTCTCCGGCGAGTACCCGATCGCGCTCCCGGAGGACGCGCTGATCGGGAAGCACCTGCTCGAAAGCCTCGACTCGGTCAATGGTGCGGCAACTCCCGTCAGCCCCGCCGGGTACGGTGCCGAAGACGCCGTCCGGCGTCCGTGACAGTCCAGTAGGGAGTCCTTCCACCGTGAGCGAGTCCACGAGCGCCACGTACGCCGCCGCCGGAGTCAGCATCGACGCCGGCGACCAAGCCGTCGAGCTGCTCAAGCCGCACGCCGAGCGGGCCACGCGGCCCGAGGTCATGGGCGGTGTCGGCGGTTTCGCCGGGCTCTTCTCCCTCAAGCTCGACAAGTGGAAGGAGCCGGTGCTCGCGTCCTCGACCGACGGCGTCGGCACCAAGATCGCGGTCGCGCAGGCGCTGGACAAGCACGACACGGTCGGCATCGACCTGGTCGCCATGGTGGTCGACGACCTGGTCGTGACTGGCGCCGAGCCGCTGTTCCTGCAGGACTACATCGCCGTCGGCAAGGTGCACCCGGAGAAGGTCGCCGCCCTGGTCGGAGGCATCGCCGAGGGCTGTGTCCAGGCCGGCTGCGCCCTGCTCGGCGGCGAGACCGCGGAGCACCCGGGCCTGATGGGCGAGCACGACTACGACATGTCGGCCACCGGCGTCGGCGTGGTCGAGGCGGCGCAGCTGCTCTCGCCGGAAAAGGTCCGTCCGGGTGACGTCGTGCTGGCCCTCGGCTCGTCCGGATTGCACTCGAACGGGTACTCCCTGGCCCGGCACGTGCTGCTCGACATCGCGCGGATGCCGCTCGACGGCCACGTCGAGGAGTTCGGCCGCACGCTCGGCGAGGAGCTGCTGGAGCCGACGCGGATCTACGCGAAGGACTGCCTGGCGCTCGCCGCCGAGACCGAGGTCCGGACGTTCGCGCACATCACCGGCGGTGGCCTGGAGGCCAACCTCGCCCGTGTCATGCCGCGCGGCCTGGTCGCCCGCCTCGAGCGCGGCACCTGGACGCCGGCGCCGGTGTTCGCCCTGATCGGCCAGCGCGGCAAGGTCGAGCGAGCCGAGCTGGAAAAGACGTTCAACATGGGCGTCGGCATGGTCGCGATCGTCGGCTCCGAGGACGTCGACCGCGCGCTGGCCATGCTGACCGCGCGGCACGTCCCGGCGTGGATCCTGGGCGACGTCCAGCCGGCCGGTGACGTCGACGGCCCGCGCGCGGTGCTCTCGGGCGACCACCCGCGGTTCTGAGGCGTGGCCACCGGGGACGTCGTGGTCGGCTCCCGGTTCGTCATCCCGGAAGCCGAGCTGAGCGAACGCTTCTCGCGCTCGTCCGGCCCCGGCGGTCAGGGCGTCAACACCACGGACTCGCGCGTCGAGCTGTCGTTCGACGTCGCCGCGTCGCCGTCGATCCCGGAGCACCTGCGCGACCGCGTGCTGGCCGCGCTCGAAAACCGGCTGGTCGACGGCGTCCTGACCATCGCGGCCAGCGAACACCGCTCGCAGCTGCAGAACCGCGAAGCGGCGCGCGGCCGGCTGGCGAACCTGCTGCTCGACGCGTCGGCACCACCGCCGGCCAAGCGGCGCCCCACGAAACCCTCGCGGGGTTCGAAGGAACGCCGCCTGGCGTCGAAGAAGCGCCGGAGCGACGTGAAACGAGGCCGCTCCGGCCGCTTCGACGACTAGGCCAGCGAGAGGTGCACGCACTCCCCGGCCGGCCGGTAGCCGACCCGGGCGTAGACGTTCCCGATCCCCAGGTCGCCGGGGGTGAGGAACGCCGTGTGCGCGCCGGCTTCGTGGACTTCCCGGGTGAGCCGCGCGGTGAGCGCCGCGGCGATCCCGCGGCCCCGGTACGGCTCGAGCACGGCGATGCCGGCGATCTCGGTGGTGCCGTCGACGACCTCGAGCGCGAGGCCGCCGCCGACGACCACGCCGTCGGCCTCCGCGAGGAGGTGCCGGACGCCGGACCTCGGCTCTTCGACTTCGTCGTCACCGATCTCCGCGGGCTCGCCGAACGCCGTGTTCTGCGCCGCCCGCAGGCGCCGGAAGTCTTCGCCGGACTCCGGAGCGCGCAGCCGGATCCCCGCCGGTGCCGGTTTGTCGACCCGGTCGGCGGGGCCGCACGTCATCAGCGGCACCCGCCGTTCCAGCGCGAACCCCGCCTCGACCAGCAGGTTCTCCAGGTCGGGGGCGACGTCGGTGAAGTACTCCAGCCGCGGGAGCAGGTCCCGCCGCCGGAACGCCGCGGTGAGCGCGGCGATCTCGGCCGCGGCCGGCTTCGCGCCGTCGTCCGGGATCGCGTAGTTGAGCATCGTGTGCGCCGTGCCCGGCGAGTAGGTCGCCAGGAACGGGCCGACCCGCTCGGTCTCGCGGCCGCGCGGCGCCGTTGCGCGGACGTAGTTCTGGATGGTGGACATTCGAGCCTTTCGAAAGCACGTCAAGGAACCGCGGCCCGGTGGGCTCGCGGGTGGATCGCCGGGCGTCGGGCCTAGCGGAGGCCGACGCCGGAAGCGGCGCCAGGCATAGGCGGTCAGTCCTTGACTCGAAGGGGCTCTTCGCGCTCAGTTTCGCACGGGCTTCAACCGGATTATCGGCGCTTCTGGTGCGAGATGGCGGCGTAGCGCGTGTCCCACACCGAACGCGGCACGCGCGTGCGGAGCGTGGGCGACTCGCAGATCCGCCTGCGTTGCGCCGGGATGGCGACCGGCACCGGCGGTGGCGGGTCCAGCGCGCGCCAGCCGCGGCGGCTCAGCGCCGCGCCGAGGGTCGCGCCCGCGGTGTTCAGCAGGACGTCGTCGGTCGAGGTCACCCGGCCGGAGTGGATCAGATATTGCGTACCTTCCACCAGCAGCGACGCGAGCAACGCGGCCAGCGCGACGCGCGCGAGCGTGCGCAGCCGCCGCATCCGGAGGGGGAGCAGGGCGCCGAGCGGGCAGAGGAGCAGGACGTTGCCGATCACCTGCCAGAGTGAACCGTCGTCGGCGAACGCCGCGGTGATGTCGGAGCCGGGAACGAGATCGAGGGTGCTCTCGGAAGAGTCGCCGACCGGCATGATGACCAGGCAAAACACCAGAAGGGCAACGAGCAGGGCGGCGCAGTCGACGCCGGCTGTCGCGGTCGCGAAGCGGGCCGGGAGTCTTCGGCGGCGCCGGGCCGCGAGCAGCGGCCAGCCGAGCAGCGCGTACGGCAGCGCGATGGCGGTTATCGGAATCATCCCCCAGAAGGCGCGAAGCAGGGCTTCCATGCGCCTCCTCTCTCGGAACCCCTCCACTGAAATCACCTTCGCATTGCAAGATCGACTCGGCAGTCCGAGCGAGCCGCACTATTCGGTGATCTTTCCGGTGGCGGAGTCCGCCCCGCCGTGGTTCGGTCGGGAGGCACACTGTCCACAGTGGAAACTGTGGACAACCCTGTGGAAGAAATGGGGGATGGTGGCGGAAACCGTTGTTCGGCAACGGAAACGCGCGCGAGCAGCCTGTGTACTACTCGGCGAGCCGGCGGGCCTGGTCGAGCAGCGTCTGCAGGTGCAGGCCGCGCCGGACGTCGCACGGGTGGGCCGTCGTGCCGCTGGCGATCATCGCCGCGAAGTCGTCCAGGAGCGCGGTGTAGGACTCCTGCGCCGAGCCCGGTTTGCGGCCGAGCGTCCGGTAGCCGTGCTCGCCCCAGACGGCTAGTTCGACGACGGTCGGCTGCACCGGCAGCCGCAGCGAGAGCGTGGCGGTGCTGATCACGCCGCCGTCGTGGGCGAGCATCAGGTGCCAGAGGTCGCCGGGGCTCCGCCGCGCGGCGACGACGCCGGTGATCGGGCCGAGCGCGGCGTCGAGGAGGTCGAGCGCGTGCGGGCCGATGTCGAACAGCGCGCCGCCGTCGTCCTGGCGCCACTCCGACGCCGCGTACTGGCCGCCGAGCAGCGCACCGGACAGCCAGCGCGCGCCCCCGCCCGCCCAGCCGCCCGCCTGGGCGAGGCCGGCCAGCCACTCCTGGGTCTGCGTCGAGTACCGCAGGGTCAGCACGACGAGCGCGGCGACGTCGGCGGCAGCGACCGCGTCGGCCAGCCGTCGCGCGCCGTCGAGGTCGGCGGCGATCGGCTTCTCGAGGATCAGGTGCTTCCCGGCTTCGGCCGCGCGCACGCCCAGTTCGGCCTGGATCGACGGCGGGACGGCCAGCGCGACCGCGTCGACCTGCTCGAACAGCTCCTCGACGCTGCCCGCGGTGTTCGCGCAGTGGGCCTCCGCAAGCGCTTGCGCCGCCTCCGGCCGCCGCGCCCAGACCGCGGTCAGTGCCGTGCCGGGGTGGTCCGCGAGGCCCGGTGCGTGCACCGTCTTCGCCCACGGGCCGGCGCCGATCAGGCCGACGCGCAGCTGTCCGTCCGCGATGAGCTGTCCCACGGCCCGCAGTCTAGGTGTGTCGCTCGTCGCGCCGGAACCGCACCTTCGGCGGGGGCCGCGCTGGATAAAGTGCCTGCATGATCGCCTCCCGGTTCGCCGTCGTCTGCGCACTCCTGTTCGGTGCCGCCTTCGTGGGCGCCGCGCCCGCATCGGCGGCGGGCACGGACGGGACCTGCCCGGAGGGCGGCGGCGTCACGGTGGTCGTCGACTTCGGCGACCTGGGCCCGCAGCCGCTGGTCCGCTGCGCCCCCGGCACGCCGGCGAACGGCATCGCGGCCCTGCAGGACGCCGGCATCGAGGTCGCCGGCTCGCAGAAGTACGGCCTGGCCGTGGCCTGCCGGATCGCGGGCAAGCCGGGACCCGACGTCGAGTCGTGCGCGGGGATGCCGTCGGCGACGGCGTACTGGAGCTACTGGCACGCCTCCGCCGGCGGCAGCTGGACGTCGAGCCAGGAGGGCGCGCAGACCGCGAAGCCGGCGCCCGGCGGGTTCGAGGGCTGGGCGTTCGCGCGGCCGAAGTCGGCGAACGACCTGCCCACGCCGCCGCGGGTGGCGCCGGTGCGGCAGGCCGCGACGGCTGCTCCCGCACCCGCTGAGCAGGGCAGTTCGTTCCCGTGGGGCCTGGTGATCGGCGCGGTCGTGATCGTGGTGGTCGGCGGCGCCGGGATCGTCGTCGCCCGTCGCCGGCGTGCGCAGTAGGGCGCTGCACCCCGGCGCCTGGTGGGCGTGGGCGCTCGCGCTGGCCGTCGCGGCGAGCCGCACGACGAACCCGCTGCTGCTCGGCCTGATCATCGCCGTCGCCGGGTTCGTCGTCGCGAACCGGCGGAGTGACGCGCCCTGGGCGCTGGCGTTCCGGCTCTACGCGTACGTCGGCGCCGTGATCGTCGCTTCGCGCGTGGTCTTCCGCATCCTGGTCGGCGGGGACGACGGCGGGCACGTGCTGTTCTCGCTGCCGCGGATCCCGCTCGCCGCCGGGCTGTCCCTGCTCGGGCCGACGTCGGCGGAGGAGCTGCTCGGCGGTTTTTACGACGGCCTGCGGCTGGCCACGATGGTGGTCTGCGTCGGCGCGGCGAACGCGTTGGCGAACCCGAAACGGCTGCTCAAGGCGGTCCCGGGCGCGCTGTACGAGGTGGGCACGGCCGTGACGGTGGCGCTGTCGGTCGCGCCCCAGCTCGTCGAAAGCGTGCAACGCGTCCGGCGTGCGCGGCGGCTGCGGGCGGGCCGGACTCGCGGGCCGCGGGCGGTCAAGGGCATCGTGGTGCCGGTGCTGGAGGACGCGATGGACCGCTCGCTGCGGCTGGCGGCCGCGATGGACTCCCGGGGCTACGGGCGCCGGGCGTACCTGAGCCTCGGCCTGCGGGCGCTGATCGCCACCTGCGTCCTGGCCGGCTTGGTCGGCGTGTGCGTCGGCGTCTACGGCGTGCTCGACGGGACGTCGTCGTGGCTCGGGATCCCGCTGCTGGCCGCGGGGCTGGTGGTGGCGGTCGTGGGGTTCGTCCTCGGCGGGCGGCGCGTCCGGCGGACGGCGTACCGGCCCGACCCGTGGCGGTGGCCGGAGACGCTGGTCGTCGCGTCCGGGGTCGGGGCGTGCGCGCTGCTGTTCGCCACCGCGCGGATCGACCCCGGCCGGTTGTTCCCCTCGCTGAGCCCGCTGCGCTGGCCGGAGGTTTCCTGGGTGCACGCGTTGTCCGTGCTGGTCGCGGCGCTGCCGGCGTTCGTCGCGCCCCCGCCGCCGTCGTTGTCGGAGGTCGTCCGGTGATCGAGTTCTCGCGGGTCACGGTGACCTACCCGGACGCCTCGCGCCCGGTGCTTTCCGACGTGACGCTGGAGGTCGAGGAAGGCGAGCTGTGCCTGGTCGCGGGGCCGACCGGGGCGGGGAAATCGACGTTGCTCGGCGCGTTGAACGGGCTCGTCCCGCACTTCACCGGCGGCCGCATGGCGGGCCGGGTGCTCGTGGCCGGGCTGGACACCGCGGTGCATCCCCCTCGCGAGCTGGCCTCGGTCGTCGGCGTCGTCGGGCAGGACCCCTTGGCCGGGTTCGTGACGGACACCGTCGAGGAGGAGCTCGCGTACGCGATGGAGCAGCTGGCGGTGCCGCCGGACGTCATGCGCAAGCGGGTCGAGGAAACCTTGGACCTGCTGGGCATCGCAGACCTGCGCAATCGTCCACTTCGGACGCTTTCGGGTGGCCAGCAGCAGCGCGTCGCGATCGGCTCGGTGCTGACGGCGCACCCGTCCGTGGTCGTGCTCGACGAGCCGACGTCGGCGCTGGACCCGACCGCGGCCGAGGACGTGCTCGCGGCGATCACCCGGCTGGTGCACGACCTCGGGACGACGGTGGTCGTGGCGGAGCACCGGATGGAGCGCGTCGCGCAGTACGCGGACCGCCTGCTGTACCTGCCGGGTGACGGCTCGGTCCGGTCCGGGCCGCCCGCGGAGATCCTGGCGACGTCCTCGATCGCACCCCCGATCGCCGAGCTGGGACGGCTCGCGGGCTGGTCACCGCTGCCGCTGTCGGTCCGGGACGCGCGGCGCGTCGCGGGGCCCCTGCGATCGAGGCTGCAGAAATTGTCGGTGGTGGGTCGTAGCCTGTCGGTGACCGGTCAAGCACTGGACGTGAGAGGGGTGGTGGTCCGCTACGGAGATGTCTCGGCGGTGCGCGGGGTGGACCTGCGTGCCGGGCCGGGGGAAGTGATCGCGCTGATGGGACGCAACGGCTCCGGCAAGTCGTCGCTTCTCTGGGCGGTGCAGGGCAGCGGCCCGAGGTCGGCGGGGAAGGTCGACGTCGGGGGCGCGGATCCCGCGTCGCTCAAGCCACGAGCGGCCCGTCAGCGCGTGGGGCTGGTCCCGCAGACACCGGCGGACCTGCTGTACCTCGATTCGGTGGCCGCCGAGTGCGCACAGGCGGACACCGAATCGCGGGTGGCGGCGGGAACGACGCGTGAGCTGCTGGACCGGCTGTCCCCGGGAATCGCCGGCGAAGCGCACCCCGGCGACCTCTCGGAGGGACAGCGCCTGGCCCTGGTGCTGGCGGTCCAGCTGGCCGCGGCACCGCCGGTCGTGCTGCTGGACGAGCCCACCCGCGGCCTGGACTACCACGCGAAACGGCGCTTCGCGGCGGTCCTGCGAGAGCTGGCCTCGCAGGACCACGCGGTGCTGCTGGCCACCCACGACGTCGAGTTCGTGGCCACGGTGGCCACCCGCGTGGTGGTCATGGCCGAGGGCGAGATCGTCGCGGACGGCCCGACCAAGGAGGTCATCGTCGCCTCACCGGCGTTCGCCCCGCAGGTGGCGAAGATCCTGGCGCCGGAGCGGTGGCTGACGGTGGACGAGGTCGCGGAGGCCTTGGCATGAGACCTCCGACGGCACCACCGCCACGCCCGCCCACGCCGGCCGGGCTGCACGCCCCCGCGCGAGTGAGCGCGGCGGGTCGCCCGGTCGTGCCCGGCGCGCCGAGCTGCGGCCGCGCAAGGCCGGACACCGGCGTGCCCGGAGCTGCCGGAGCACGGTCGGCCAGGGGCGTTGGGGCGCCCCAGCCGCAGGTCGGCGCGGGCTTCAGCGTGCCCGGCTACCCAGCCGCGCCCTGCACGGCGCCGAGCCGCGGCCGAGCACGGCCAGCGAGCGGCGCAGGCTCGTCCGGAGCTGCCGGAGCTGCCGGAGCTGCCGGAGCTGCCGGAGCTGCCGGAGCTGCCGGAGCTGCCGGAGCTGCCGGAGCTGCCGGAGCTGCCGGAGCTGCCGGTGCTGCCGGTGCTGCCGGTGCTGCGTCGGCTACCTGGGTGCCTCGAGCTGCTCGAGCTGGGTCGGCCACCGGCGTGCCCCGAACACCCCAAGCCCCCGAACCAGCACCGAAGCCGGCGCCATGACCGACTTCCTCCCGGCCTCCCGCACCATCCGCCTCACCCCCAGGCCCGCGCTGGTCCTCACCACCGCGAGCCTCCTCGGCCTGGCCATGTTCTGCTGGCCCCTCTTCGCCCACCCGCAACCCACTGCCGCCGCCCACACCGCCGACGCGCCGTTCGTCTTCATGGCGACGCTGCCGGTGCTGATCCTCGTCGTCCTCGCCGAGCTGTCCCGCGGGGGGATCGACGCCAAGGCGCTCGCCCTCCTCGGGGTGCTCTCCGCCGTCAACGCCGGGCTGAGGCCGCTCGGGGCCGGGACCGGGGGCATCGAGCTGGTCTTCTTCCTGCTCGTGCTCGCCGGGCGGGTCTTCGGGCCCGGGTTCGGGTTCGTGCTGGGCTCGACGTCGCTGTTCACCAGCGCGCTGCTCACCGCCGGGGTCGGGCCGTGGCTGCCGTTCCAGATGCTTGCGTCGTCGCTGATCGGGCTCGGTGCCGGGCTGCTGCCGCGGGCGCGCGGCAAGGCCGAGATCGCGCTGCTCGTCGCGTACGGCGTGTTCGCGGCCTACTTCTTCGGGCTGCTCATGAGCCTGTGGTCGTGGCCGTTCCTCGCCGGTGACAGCGCTCAGCTCGGCTTCGTCGCCGGCGCGCCGCTGGTGGAGAACCTCCACCGGTTCGCGGTGTACACCGTGCTGACCTCGACCCTCGGCTGGGACACCGGGCGTGCGATCACCAACGCCGTCGCCATCGTCTTCCTCGGGCCGGCCATCCTCGCGGTGCTGCGCCGAGCCGCGCGGCGGGCGGCCTTTCAGCTGTAGGAGTAGAAGCCGCGGCCGGTCTTCTTGCCGAGCAGGCCCGCGTCCACCATGCGCAGCAGCAGCGGCGGCGACGAGTACAGCGGCTCCTTGAACTCCGCGTACATCGAGTCCGCGATGGCCTTGATCGTGTCCAGCCCGATCAGGTCGGACAGCCGCAGCGGACCCATCGGGTGGGCGGTGCCAAGCTCCATGCCGCGGTCGATGTCCTCCGCCGAAGCGAAGCCCGACTCGATCATGCGGATCGCCGAAAGGAGGTACGGCACCAGCAGCGAGTTCACGATGAACCCGGCGCGGTCCTGCGAGCGGATCACGGTCTTGCCCAGCGCCGTCGTCGCGTGTTCCTC
This sequence comes from Amycolatopsis eburnea, assembly GCF_003937945.1. GTDB lineage: Bacteria > Actinomycetota > Actinomycetes > Mycobacteriales > Pseudonocardiaceae > Amycolatopsis > Amycolatopsis eburnea. Next base: position 726,346 of record NZ_RSEC01000036.1, on the reverse strand, counting down.
CGCGCGGCGGGAAGTCTCCTCGCTCGTCAGCAGCGAGGGCACCAGCTCCACCAGCGGCAGCACCGGCACCGGGTTGAAGAAGTGGATGCCGACCACCTGCTGCGGCCGGCTCGTCGCCATGCCCAGCTTCATGATCGGGATCGACGACGTGTTGGACGCGAACACCGCGTCCTCCGCCTCGACGATCTTGTCCAGCTGGCGGAAGACGTCGACCTTCGCCTGCTCCTGCTCGAGGATCGCCTCGACGACCAGTTCGCGGTCGGCGAACTCGGCGATGTCGGTGGTGAACCGGACCCGGCCGAGGGCCGCGTCGGCGTCCTCGGCCGACAGCTTGCCGCTCTTCACGCCGCGCTGCAGGGACTTCTCGATGCGCGCCTTGCCCGCGTCGAGCGCCGGCTGGTTCACCTCGGTGACCACGACGTCCAACCCGGCCCTGGCGTGCACCTCGGCGATGCCGGACCCCATCAGGCCCGCTCCGACGACTCCGACTCGACTGACCACCGGCTCACTCCTTCATCGCTTCGCAGGCCCGTTCTTGGGCAGCACGCAGCGCGCGAGGGCGGTTACCGGGTTTTGCCCGGCTCGCCCTCGCGCGGTTACGCGTGCTCAACGACGGTACTCGTCGTACCCGTCGTCGTACGGGTCTTGATCTTCGCTGTCGGACTCCTCGTGATGACCGCTGGAGGAGTTACTCGACAGCTCGCGCTGCAAAGCATCGAAGTCGGTCTCGTGCGAGCTGTACTTGAGCTCGCGCGCCACCTTCGTCTGCTTGGCCTTAGCCCGGCCGCGCCCCATGGCTCGACCCCCTCGCACAGGGGCGGGGCGGCCGGGGGAATCGGCGGCCCCGCATCGTCTCGACAATTCTTTCCTGCTCACACCGTACCGTGTCCGGGGGGTTCGATGCGACGTGGCACGGTGTGCCGGTGGTGACAGTGTCGGCCGGACACCGGTTACCGGCCGGTCGGTGACGATCGGCGCAGGTAAACGTGCCACGATCTACCCGTGCTCCGTCCCTTCGTGGCCTACCTGCGGGTGTACGAACCCCTGCTCGCCCTGGGCGACCCGCCGGACGAACGGCTGCGTGCGGCCGTCGCGGCGGCCAAGCTGCGGCGGACGGACGCGGGCGCTCGTGAGCAGGCCATGTGGCTCAAGTCACAGGTCGCCGCCCCGCGGCGGTTGCTGCCCGCCGAGCTGGCCGACGGCCGTCCGGCGCCGAGCCTGCTGACCGACGTCCTGGTGCTCGACCCGCAGGACGTCCCGGGCGGCAAGGCCGAAGCCGGCCCGCTGGTCTGCCCGCTGGAACTGCGCGCCCGGTCGGCGGCCGCGCTGGTGACGTTCCTGGGCGACGCGCACCCGGCGCTGAAGAACGTCGTCCTCGACGAGGGCGGCTTCACCCAGGAGACGATCCGCGCCCGCACCAAGTCGGCGATGGCGGACCTGAGCACGTCGGCGGCCCACACGCTGTCGACGACGTGGACGGTCCCGCTGCCGTGGTTCGTGCTGATCGACCCGGACGACCGCCGCCTGGTCCTCGGCGACGGCCGCGACGACCCGAAGCGCGAACTCTCCTGGCGCGCGACGCTCGCCGACGCCCAGCACCGCGCCCGCGAGGCCGGTGAACTGCTGGAGCAGACCTTCGGCGACTCCGGCCCGGGCCGCGTGCTCTTCGAGACCCGTCGCTGGCTCGACAACTTCCACCCGGACTCGGTGATCGAGCTCGACTACGGCGGCCTGGTCCAGCTCTTCGCCGACGCGGTCCTGGAAGCCGACAACACCGCGGACGAGGTCCACGACATCCTGGACGCGCTGCGCTCGGGCAACGTGGAGGAGCTGGCCGAGCTGTTCTCGGACCTGCGCGAGTTCTGGGGCGACATCGCCGCCCGCGAACGCGCCAACTGAGCTCAGCCGCGCAGTTCCGGGACCCGGATCTCGCCGACCGGGCGGCCGCCGCCCAGGATCGAGCCGTGGGCGAGCTCCGGCAGCGCCGAGACGTCGACCCCCAGGTAGCGCAGGGCCGCCACCGCCAGGGGCGCGCACGCGCGCTTGGTGCCGTCGTCGATCTTGATCGCCACCGCGAAGCCGTCCGGGAGCGCGAACGCCTGGACGCCCTCCGCGCCCGCCTTCGAGACCAGGCCGTCCACCGCGGACATCAGGTCCGTGTCCTCGCGGCCGGTGCCGCCGACCAGCCACGGGTGCGTCCGCATCGCCGTGGCCACCCGGCTTTCGGGGCCGTCCGGCGCGACCGCCAGCCTGCCGAACGCGCGGGCCAGGCCGGTCAGGGAGAACGCGAACAGCGGGGCGCCGCAGCCGTCCACTCCCGTGTGGGCGATCGGCTCGCCCGTCAGCTCGGCGACGGCGGCCGCGATCTCCTGCTGCAGCGGGTGGTCCGGGGCCTCGTACCCCGACGTCGGCCAGCCGGCGCGGAGGCAGGTGGTCAGCATCGCCGTGTGCTTGCCGGAGCAGTTCATCATCACGCGGCGGGGCTCGGCGGCGTCGCGCATGCTCGGGACGTGCAGCGGGAAGTCCGGCGGGCACGCCAGCTCGTCTTCGCGCAGGCCGGCCGCTTCCAGCAGCTCCAGGACGCGCTTGACGTGGCCCGGCTCGCCGGAGTGCGACGCGCACGCCAGTGCGAGGTCCTCGCCGTCGAAGTCCAGGCCCGCGCGCAGCATGCCGACCGCCTGCAGGGGCTTGTTCGACGAGCGCGGGTACACCGGCGAGGTGACGTCGCCCAGCACCAGGCGGGCTTCGCCTTCGGGGCCGGTCACGACCAGGGCACCGCGGTGGACGCTTTCGACGAAACCGGAGCGGACGACCTCGGCCAGTACGGGGTTGGTCACTGCTCGCCGCGTCCTCGTTCGCTCTCGAGCAGCTCGTCCACAGTGGCCGAACCCTGCTGGTAGCGCTTCGCGATCTCCGCGTTCAGCGTGTCCATCACGCCCTGGACTTCGCGCCGGAAGGACGACACCGACAGCTCTTCGCTGGCGTAGGTGTCCAAAGCGGAGGCGAGCTTCTCGTCCGAGAGGGAGCCGACGTCGGTGAGGTCGGTGTCGCCGATCAGGGCTTCCGCGTGCCGCCGGTGTTCGCCGGCCCGGGACGGCTCCAGCTGCTGGTGGCGGCCCGAACCCGCGGCCGGGCCCAGCGCGTTGTCGGCCAGGATCGTCGCCAGCTGGTCGACGATGCTCGCTTCGCCGCCGGAGCTGCGCCGCACCTGCTCGGCGCGCACGATGTCGATGCGCGCGTGCAGGAGCCGCCGCAGGTAGGACAGGTCCGTCTCTTCCTGCGCGGCTTCGTCGCGCCGCTCGCGCAGCACCTTCAACGGCAACTCGCCCAAGCCGCTGAGGTACCCCGGGCCGAGCACGCGGTCGATCCGCCGCCTGCCGCCGGGCCGCACTTCGATCACAGCGCAGTTTATCCCGGTTGAGCGTGATCTCGCTGTCAGGGGCTTTCGTTCAGCCACGGAGTTGCGCCGCCGCCGCGCGGCCCGGTGCGGGCAGCTCGGACGGCACCGAGTCCGGGTCGATCGCCGCCTGGACGAGGTTGTCCTCCGACCCCGCCAGCAGCTCCGCGTCCACCGGCGTCGACCGCTTGACCAGCGCCAACGCGATCGGGCCGAGCTCGTGGTGCTGGATGACCGTGCCGATCCGGCCGACCGTGCGGCCGTCGAGCAGCAGCGGGTCGCCCGGTTCCGGCGTGACCTCCGGCGAACCGTCCAGGTGCAGCAGCAGCAGGTTGCGCGGCGGGCGGCCGACGTTGTGCACCTTCGACACCGTCTCCTGGCCGCGGTAGCAGCCCTTCGCGACGTGCGCGGCCGAGCCGACCCAGCCGACCTCGTGCGGGATCGTGCGGTCGTCGGTGTCCACGCCCAGCCGGGGGCGCACCGACTCGACGCGCAGGGCGTCGAACACCCAGCTGCCCGCGGCCCGCGCGCCCGCGTCGGTCAGCCGCTTCCACCAGTCGAGCAGCGCCGCCCGCGGGACGGCCAGGTCGACGCTGGAGCGGCCCGGCCACGGCATCCGCCGCGCGAAGCCGCCGCCCGGGAGCGGCGCCACCGCGTACGGCTCCGGCCCGATCTCGGCGCCGACCGCGCTCAGCACGCGTTCGGCGTCCGGGCCGAGCACGGTGAGCAGCGCGAGCTCGGCGGTCGCGTCGCGGATGTCCACCTTGGACCAGAACTTCATGGCTTCGAGGTATTCGAGCAGCGTCTGCGGGCCGCCCTTGGGGAGCGCGCTGGTGACGCTCGGCCCCGGGTCGGTGTCCAGGTACACCGTGCCGTCGACGTGCGCGACCACCATGTGCGTCTCGACGCGGCCCTGGCTGTCGAGGACCAGCGCCTCGGTGCCGGAGCCCTCGGCGAGCCCGGTCACGTGCTGCGAGATGACCAGGTGCAGCCACGACAGCCGCTCTTCGCCGGTGACGGCGAGGAACTCGCGGTGCGACCGGTCGATCACGACCACACCGCGCGAGGCCGTGCGCTGCTCCGCGAACGGGTCTCCCCAGTGCCAGGGCACTCCGGCCTCGGGGTGGTCGTCAGGGGCGGCGATCGATCCGGGCACGTCCAGCAGCGGCGAGCGGTACGGCATACCCCTCAGCCTAGGTGAGTACCGTGGCCGCATGCGCGTCCTCGTCTTCCTCGACGGAACCCCGGCCGACCCCGACGTCGCCCAGATCAAGGTCGACGACCTCGGTCTGATGCGCGGTGACGGCGTCTTCGAGACGATCCTCGTCGTCGACGGCAAGCCCCGTGAGCTGCGCCCGCACCTCGAGCGGCTGGCCCGGTCGGCGGCCATGCTCGACCTGCCCGAGCCCGACCTCGCCGCGTGGGAACGCGTGGTCGCGCAGGTGCTCGAAAGGTGGACCGGCGGCCCCGAAATGACGCTGAAACTGGTGTACACCAGGGGATCCGACGGCGATCCCGCCGCGAAGCCGACCGGGTTCGCGCTCGGTTCCGAGGTGCCGCCGTCGATCTTGAAGGCCCGTGCCGAAGGCGTCGCCGCGATCACCCTCGAACGCGGTTTCCCGCCGGACCTCGCCGAGCGCGCGCCCTGGCTGCTGCTCGGCGCGAAGCCGTTGTCCTACGCGATGAACATGGCCGCGGTGCGCGAAGCCGGGCGGCGCGGCGCCGAAGATGTGATTTTCACCGCCGCCGACGGTTCGGTCTTCGAAGGGCCGACGTCGACCGTCGTGCTGGCGAAGGGCCGGACGCTCTACACGCCGCCGTCGAGCATCGGCATCCTGCCGGGCACCACCCAGGCCGCGCTGTTCCGCGGCGCCGAGAAGGCGGGCTGGGCGGTCAAGGTGGAGCCGCTGGCGGTCCGCGACCTCGTGGAGGGCGACGGCGTCTTCATGGCCTCCAGCGTGCGCAAGCTGACCCGGGTGCACACGCTCGACGGCGAACGCCTCCCCGACTCTTCCGCGGTGTACGCCGAGCTGGTGGCGGCCTACGAGGGCGAGTACGCCTGAATGATCCGCACGATCGCCGGCTCGACCGCTTCTTCGCGGTACGCGGCGATCTTGTGGTGGCCGTCGATGATCAGCTCGCGTTCGCCGTCGGCCAGCACCACCGCGACCGGCCGGTGCCCGGTGCGGATGGCGGTCCGGTAGTACCCGACGCGGGCTTCGTCGGACGGCGGCCAGGTGTCGGTCGGCGTCAGCTCCTGGTCCGCGGCGAGCCGTTCCGGCCCGCTCACGCGGTAGTCGCCGTCGACGAGCAGGTCGAGGACGGGGCCGAGCGTGGTGGCCAGCGGTCGGCGCAGCTGCCCGGTCGCCAGCGCGATCCGCAGCGACTGCGGGAGCTCCGCCCGCGCCCGCGTGTTCACGTCGAGGAAACCCGTGCCACCGCTGATCGTCACCTGTTCCACAGTTATCAGGACGGGCGACGGCGCGACATGGTTCCGGCCCTTACCCGGACGGGTGCACCGGGCAGGTCTCACCTGCCTGGCGGTACCGGGCTTTCAGGACAGCCGGAATCGGACGCGGGTGCCCGGCCGGGCCTGGGCGAGGGCGCTCAGCGCGGCCGCGCGGACGACGGCGGCGACCGGGTAGCCGCCGGTGGTCGGGTGGTCGGCGAGGAACACCACCGGCCGACCGCTGGGCGGCACCTGGACCGCGCCGGTGACGACGCCTTCGCTGGGCAGCTCGCCGTCGACCGCCCGGCGCAGCGGTGGCCCGTCGAGGCGCAGGCCGATGCGGTTGGACTCGGCCGTGACCGTCCACCACGCCGAGAGGCCGCCTGCCGCGTCCTCGAGCCAGTCGTCGCGGGGGCCGAGCGTCACCGGCACCACGAGTTCGCCGGGCGCCGGGACGGGCACGACGACGTCCGCGCCCGCCGGGATCCCCGTGGGCGCGCCGAGCGGGAGCACGTCGCCGGCGCGCAGCGGTTCGGGTCCGATGCCGGACAGGACGTCCCGCGACCGGCTGCCCAGCACCGGCTCGACGGCGATGCCGCCGGACACCGCCAGGTAGCAGCGCAGCCCGGTCGCCGGGGTGCCGATGGACAGCGTCTGCCCGGCGCGCACCGGCACCGGCGCGTGGGAGCCGACGGGACGGCCGTCGACGGCGACGGGGACCGCCGGGCCGGTGACGGCGACCGTCGCGGCGGCCGGGAACCGCGCCGAGAGGCCGCCGAGCAGGGCTTCGATCCCCGCGGCGGCTTCGGCGTTGCCCACCAGGCGGTTCGCCAGCCGCAGCGACGCCGTGTCGAGCGCCCCGGAAGGCGCGACGCCGAGGTGCGCGTAGCCGGGCCTGCCGAGGTCCTCGACCAGCGCGTAGCGGCCCGGGTCCACGACTTCCAGGCACCTCATCGGACGCTCCGGAAGCGGACGCGGTCGCCCGGCGCGAACAACGCGGGCGGATCCGCGTGCGGGTCGAACAGCGTCGCCGACGTGTGCCCGAGCAGCCGCCAGCCGCCCGGTGATTCGCGCGGGTAGACGCCGGTGAACTCGCCCGCCAGCCCGACCGAGCCGGCCGGGACGCGGGTCCGCGGCGACTCCAGGCGCGGCTGGCGCAGCGGTTCGGGCAGGCCGGTCAGGTAGCCGAAGCCGGGCGCGAACCCGGTGAACGCGACCGTGTACACGGCCCCGGTGTGCAGCTCGACGACCGCGTCGGCGGAGATCCCGGCGTCCGAAGCGATCAGGTCGAGGTCCTCGCCGTCGTAGACGACGTCGAGGGTGACTTCGCGCGGCTCGCCGTCGGGCGGGTGGGAGAGATCGGCGCCGTCCAGCAGCGCCCGCACCGCGGCGACACCCCCGACGACCAGCAGGCTGCGCGCGCCGGGCACGAGGTCGACGACCGCCGCGGGCCGGGCGGCCAGCACGATCGCGTGCGCGGCCCGCACCTGGCCGGGCGAGTCGCAGTCGAGCAGGGCGGCGTCCTCGCCGCACCGCCGCCAGCGCACGGCGTCAGCCGACGACGCGGTGCAGCAGCGCGGAGCTGTGGGGCTGCATCTCCTGGCCGACCATCGCGCGCTCCTCGACGTAGCCGAGGGAGCCCTCGATCAGGCCGTACAGCCGCTGGGCGGCGGTGACGTCCTTCGCCGTGGCCGTGCGGACCACCGCGTCGGTGCCGAGCTCCCAGGACGTCTGGTTGCGCGGCTTGCCGTAGTACAGCTCGACGATGCCGGTGTTGTGCGTGAGCAGCAGCTCGATGGTGTCGTCCTCCTGCGGCCGCCAGAACCCGGACTCGCGGGCGGCGGGGCGGATGACGTTGCCCTCGTCGTCGAGCAGCCAGGCGCGGGCCTCGTGGATCAGGAACGGCCGGCCGTCGTGCGAGATCGTGAGCTGCTGCGCGAACTTGCGCGGGCCGTCGATGGTCGGGTAGTCGACCTCGCCCTCACCCCGCCAGACGCCGACGAGCGGCAGCAGCGCGAGGCAGGCGTCGTTGAGGTTCGCCCCTTCGCGCAGGTTCGCGGTGTCGTTGGGGATGGGCAGGTCGTCCCACAGCGGGAGGTTGCGCGCCCGGGTGCTCTCCGCGCGCCTCTCCGCTGCCGCGATGGCTTCGTCGCCGCTGGCGGTCATGGGTCAGCGCTGGTCCGCGTACAGCCGGTAGACGACGTACACGGCGAACCAGGTGATCGCGATGCCCGCCAGCACCAGCAGGGTCGTAAACAGGATTTCCACGCCTCGGAGGATAGTCCGCCCGGCCTCACGCGGCCCGGCGCAGGGTCGCCGCGGTGAGCACGGTCACCGACAGCAGGACCAGCCCGGCCACCGCCATGGCCAGGTGCAGGCCGCTCGGCAGGGTCGGACCGGCGGCCACCAGCGCGCCCAGCGCGGCGACGCCGAGCGCGGTGCCGGTCTGGCGGGCGGCGTTGACCGTCGCCGACGCGATCCCGCTGCGGTGCCCCGGCAGCCCGGCGAGCCCGACGATGTTCGACGGCGTCACGGACAGCCCGACCCCGGCTCCCGCGGCCGCGAAAGCCACCGCGACCAGCCAATACGGCGTCGAGGCGTCGAGGAGCAGGAACGCGAACGAGCCCGCCGCCGCGACCGCGTAGCTGACCGGCAGCAGCCGTTCGGCGCCGTAGCGGGCGGAGAGCCGGCCGGCGGTGAAGGCGGCGGCGACGTTGGCCAGCACGTACGGCAGCATCTGGACGCCCGCCTCGGACGCCGTCGCGCCGCGCGCCTGCTGCAGGTAGATGCCGATCAGGAAGACCGCCGGGTAAGCCGCGAACCCGAGGCTCCACGCGGCGAAGATGGCCACCGAGAACCGGGTGCGCGCGAACAGCCGCACCGGCAGCATCGGGTGTGGCACGCGCAGCTCGACCACGACGAAGGCGATCAGCGCGGCGAGCCCGACGGCCCCGGTGACCAGCACGGACGGGCTCGCGCCGAGCCGGCCTGCCTCGATCACGGCGAACGTCAGCAGGCCGATCCACAGCGCGCCGAGCAGCTGCCCGGTCAGGTCGAGCGCGCCGTGCGCCGGGTCGCGGGACTCGGTGATCCCGCGGCGGCCGGTGAGCACGGCGACGAGCCCGATCGGCACGTTGACCAGGAAGATCGACGGCCAGCCGAACGCGTCGGTCAGCGGGCCGCCGACGAGCGGGCCGAGCACGAGCGCGCAGCCGGCGACCGTGCCCCACAGGCCCATCACCCGCGCCCGCGCGGCGGGTTCCGGGAAGGCGTGCGCGAGCAGCGCGACGGCGCCGGGGATCACGGCGGAGGCGGCGAACCCCTGGACGACCCGGGCGGCGACCAGCCATCCGAGCGTCGGCGCCAGCGCGCAGCCGACCGAGGCGACGGTGAAGACGGTCAGGCCGCTCAGGTACACGAGCTTGCGGCCGTAGCGGTCGCCCAGCGTCCCGCCGGAGAGGATCACGGCCGTGAGCGCCACGGTGTAGCCGTCGACGATCCACTGCAGGCCGCTGAAGCCCGCGCCGAGCGTCCGCTGCATGGTCGGCAGCGCGACGCTCACCACGCTGACGTCGAGCAGGGCCATGAAGCTGCCCAGGAAGACGGCGGTGAGCAGGCCGGTGCGGGTGGCGGGGGACGTTAGGGTCACCTAATCAGCTTGCGACCTCAACCCGGCTTGAGGTCAACTCCCCGCATGCTTTCGATCGGCGAAGCGGCGGCGGCCGTGGGGGTTTCGGTGTCCACGCTGCGGTACTGGGACGAGCGCGGCCTCGTCACCCCGGCGGCGCGGCGCGGCGGGAAGCGCCACTACGGGCCGGACGAGCTGCACCGCCTGGCCGCGGCGAAGATGTTGCAGGACACGGGTTTGCTCAGCCTGGACGAGATCGCCGCCGTCCTGCGCGGCCCGGAGCACGGCGACTGGCGATCGCCGAAAAGCCGTGAAGGCCTCCTTACCGGGCATAAAAGCCGGTAAGGAGGCCTTCACGGACTCGGGACTCAGGCGACCGAGATCGCCAGCTGGTGCAGGCCGGGGCCCTCGGCGGTGACCGAGGCCTCGCCGTTGCCGGAGCGGTGCAGGGCGCGGACCGTCCAGTCGCCCGGCGCCGCGTAGAAGCGGAAGTCGCCCTCGGCCGAGGAGACCACCTCGCCGGTGAAGTCGCCGCCACCGTCGAGGAGCCGGACGAACGCGCCGCCGACCGGCCCGTTCGCACCCGTCACCTTGCCGGCCAGCACGACCTGGCCACGCGTGTCGTAATCCGCGGGCGTGGCCTCCTGGACCGGTGCGCCGCAGCTGTCGTCAACCGCCATCACTTGGCTCCCAACTCGACCGGCACGCCCACGAGCGAGCCGTATTCCGTCCATGAACCGTCGTAGTTCTTCACGTCCTCGTAGCCCAGCAGCTCGTGGAGCGCGAACCACGCGATCGAAGAGCGCTCGCCGATGCGGCAGTAGGCGATGGTGCCCTTGCCCTCGTCGATGCCCTCCTCCTTGTAGAGCTCCTTGATCTCGTCCTCGGTCTTGAACGTGCCGTCTTCGTTGGCGACCTTCGCCCACGGCACGTTCAGCGCACCGGGGATGTGACCCGGAACCTGGGACTGCTCCTGCGGCAGGTGCGCCGGGGCGAGCAGCTTGCCGGAGAACTCGTCGGGCGAGCGCACGTCGACGAAGTTCTTCGACCCGATCGACTGGACGACCTCGTCGCGGAACGCGCGGAGGCTCAGGTCCTGGTCCTGCGCCTTGTACTCGGTGGCGGGGCGCTTGACCTCGTCGGAGCTCAGCTCACGGCCGTCGAGCTCCCACTTCTTGCGCCCGCCGTCGAGCAGCTGGACGTTCTCGTGGCCGTACAGCTTGAAGTACCAGTACGCGTAGGCGGCGAACCAGTTGTTGTTGCCGCCGTAGAGGATCACGCGGTCGTCGTTCGAGATGCCCTTCTCCGACAGGAGCTTCTCGAAGCCCTCCTTGGAGACGAAGTCGCGGCGCACCCCGTCCTGGAGGTCCTTGCGCCAGTCGAACTTCACCGCGCCCCGGATGTGGCCCCCGTCGTAGGCGGTGGTGTCCTCGTCGACCTCGGCGAACACGACGCCGGGGGTGTCCAGGTTCTCCTCGGCCCACTGAGTGGTGACCAGGACGTCTTCACGGCTCATGGAACGGACTCTCTTTCTGGGGTTGAACTTTCAGGACGCGCGGGCGGGGGTGAAACGCTTGATGAGCAAGAACATCTCGCAGCCGAGGCAGAAGTTGAACGCCGCGTTGAGGAAGGCCGCGAACAACGCGAACGCGGTCGCGACGATGCCGAGCGGGGTGATCCCGGCGGCGAAGCCGATCGTGCCGACGAGCGCGAACACGAACCCGACGGCCTGGGCGAACCGCAGCGGTGCCGCGTCCTCGCGCTCGTCGGTCGGGCCGAGGCGCGGGGCCACGAGGGTGCGGTACACGATCGAGTAGGGCGCCGGCTTGAGCCCGACGAAGGCGCCGATGGCGAACACGACGGTCTGGAACGCCAGCAGCGGCCACCACTGGGTGACCAGCACGACCGCGAGCACGATCGTGGTCAGGATGGCGGCGAACCGCGGGCCTCGCGGGTCGACGGCCGGTCCGGCGGACATGGATCCTCCAGCTGGAGCGAGAGATTACGTGCGAACGGCACGAGTCAGCGGCATCAGGGCTGGCGGGGACGGGCGTGGTTCAGCGCCGGTCGGACGACGCGCGACACAGGCTGCTGCGGACGCGGCAGAGGTCTACTGCGCGTCGCTGCGTGAGGAATGTGCTCAGCCTGGTCACGGGTGCGAGCGTACCCAGCTCTCCCTCAGAGTGGGAACCACGTTCACACTCTGGGAGAAATCCCAATTGGCGGGAAGGCCCCTGGTCAGGACGTCCGAGTCGTGAGATGGGGCTCCAGCGCGGCCAGCAGCTCGGGTCCTTTCGGGACACCGCCGACGCGCAGCAGCTCCCGGCCGTCCGGGGTCAGCGCGATCGTGGTCGGCGTCCGCAGCACGGACAGCGACTGCGCGACCTCCGGGGAGTTCGTGACGTCGAGTTCGACGTGGTGCAGGCCCTCGGTCCGCTCGGCGAGCGGACCGAGGACGGCCTTCGCGTGCCGGCAGGGCGCGCAGAAGGTGGTGGAGATCTGGACCAGCGTCACGGCGGACGCCGGGTCGAGGGCGGCGGCGACGGGACCGGGCAGCTCGCGCGCGGCGGGCTTCGCCTCGCGCACGCGCCCGTTGCGGGCCTTCAGCAGGACGCCGACGGCCACGGCGGCCACCAGCGTCGCCGCGAGCACCCACAGTCCCGTCACCGCACCGCTCCTCTTACTTGCTCAGGTCCGCGAAGGACACATTGGTCGCTTCGCCCTTGATCGTGACCGATCCGCTCTGCACCCGCACTCCGGTCGGGGTGACCGACAGCGGCAGGTCCTTCGTGTTGATCGACGCCTTGAAGTTCGGCATCAGCGCCTTCTGCACCGCCGCGGGGACGACCGTGGTCTCCTGGTCGTTCCCGAACTGCAGCCGCTTGGGGACGAAGTTGATCGTCCCGCCCTTCGCGTCGGCTTCGATCATCGCGAAGCAGAAGATTTCCAGATCCTTGCCCGCGAACTGAAGGTGTCCCGAAATGCGGACACCGGTGCTCGACTCGTCGACGGGCTGGCCGTCGGCGCCGGTCGTGGTGGTCGGCGCCGGCTCGCTCTGGCCGGAGTCGCCGTTCTCGACGTAGTCGGTGCTCGACGGCTCGATCCGCAGGTCCTTGATCTTGTCCAGCGGCGAGAGGCGGGCCAGGTCGGCGGCCTTGATGGTGACCGAGCCGGTCAGCTCGCCGATGGTGATCGACTTCGTGTTGCCCGCCGTGAGGTCGGACAGCGGCGCCGAGACGTTCTCCAGCTCGGCGTTCACCGCGACGTCCTGGAGCTTGTCCGCGACCGGGAGGCCGGCGGCGGACACGCTGATGTGACGGTAGTCACCGCCGAGCGCCTGCGTGAGGAACGGGAAGCCGTGGATCGTCACCGACGGGTCGTCGCTCAGCTGGAGCTGCTCGCGCGCCTTCTGCGAGATCATGTGCTCGGCGAACGCGGCAGCCCCGAAATCGGCGCCGACCAGCAGCAGCACCAGGACGACCAGTGCGATCACCCAGCGCCGCGCCCGGCGTCCGCGGCGCCGCGCGTCCGGCGGCGGTCCGGGTCGGTCGTCCCGGGTCACGGGCCTGCTCACCATCGCGTCCGTACTCCTGTTCGTCGGGTCCACCGGGGTTTCTCCAGGTGTGATCGATCCAGCAAGGGTTAGGTACCGGGCGGTCGAACCGCTATTCTCACTTAGCACCGAACAACGCCACCGTGCGGCGACGATTTGTGGAGGCGGTGCGGCTCATGAGCCTGGACCTTCTGGTGCTGACTGCGGAAGCCGACGCCACCTCGGTGCTGCCCGCGCTGGATCTGCTGCCGCACACCGTACGCGTCCGCCCGCCCGAGGTGACGGCCCTGCTCGACGCGGGCCACCGGGACGTCATCGTCCTGGACGCCCGCAGCGACCTGGCCTCGGCGAAGAGCCTCTGCCGGCTGCTCAAGGGAGCGGGTGAGGACGAGGCGGCCACGCCGATCATCGCCGTCGTCGGCGAAGGCGGCCTGGTGGCGGTCAGCGCCGAGTGGCGCACCGACGACATCCTGCTGCCGACCGCCGGCCCGGCCGAGGTCGACGCCCGGCTGCGGCTGGTCACCACGCGCGACGGCGGTTCCGCGCAGGTCGACGCCGAGCTGCGGGTCGGCGAGCTGGTCATCGACGAGGCGACCTACACCGCCCGCCTGCGCAAGCGCACCCTCGAGCTCACCTACAAGGAGTTCGAGCTGCTCAAGTACCTCGCCCAGCACGCCGGCCGGGTTTTCACCCGCGCCCAGCTGCTGCAGGAGGTCTGGGGCTACGACTTCTTCGGCGGCACCCGCACGGTCGACGTGCACGTCCGGCGGCTGCGCGCCAAGCTCGGCCCGGAGCACGAGCAGATGATCGGCACCGTGCGCAACGTCGGCTACAAGTTCGAGCGGCCCGCCAAGGGCGGCGTGCCCCGCCAGCCGGCCCCGGCCGAGGCACCGGCGGAGACCCCCGAGCTCGCCCGCTGACACCACCAAAGCCGCACTTTCACGTGAAAGTGCGGGCTCGCGGGTACGGTCGCAGGGTGACCGGTGAAGGCGAGTGGCGGCAGGAACTGGACGGCAAGCAGCTCGAGGACGTCCGGAGGCTGCTGCTGGCCGTCCGCGACGCCGACGGGCGGCCCGAGGTCGAACCGGACGGGCCGCTGCCCGGCGAGTTCGACGGCGGTGAGCACCTCGTCGCCTGCGTCGAAGGCGAAGTCGTCGGCTACGCGCACCTCGACACCACCGGCGACTCCTTCGGGCACCAGGTCGCGGAGCTGTTCGTGCACCCGGCCCACCGCAACCGCGGCTACGGCGCGAAGCTGCTTCAGGCGCTCGACGAGCGCGCCGCGGTCGGCTTCCGGCTCTGGGCGCACGGCGACCACCCCGCCGCCCGGAAACTGGCGCTGAAGGCCGGCCTGGAACGCAAGCGCGAGCTGCTGATCCTGCACACCGACGTCAAGGGCGCGGACTGGCCCGAGCCGCGGCTGCGCGACGGCGTCTCGCTGCGGACGTTCGTGCCGGGGCGGGACGAGGACGCCGTGGTCCGGGTCAACGCGCGCGCCTTCGACTGGCACCCCGAGCAGGGCGCGCTGACCGCCGACGACATCCGCGCCGACGAGGCGCGCGCCTGGTTCGACGCCGACGGCTTCTTCCTCGCCGAAGAGGCCGGGCAGGTCATCGGCTTCCACTGGACGAAGGTCCACGAGCCCACCCCCGGCCGGTTCGGCGGCGAGCGCGTCGGCGAGGTCTACGTCGTCGGCGTCGACCCGGCGGCGCAGGGCGGCGGCCTCGGCCGGGCGCTGACGCTGGCCGGGCTGCGGTACCTCGCGAGCCGCGGGCTGGGGCAGATCATCCTGTACGTCGAGGGCGACAACGCGCCGGCGCTCGCGGTCTACACCAAGCTCGGGTTTGCCCGTCACGAAACCGACGTCCAGTACGGTCGGTGACCACGGTGGACGCGGCGCGAACACCTCGTCACGGTGTGCGAACGCGCAGGTCACGGCCCGGACACGGCATCCTGTCGGGGCAGTAGCACTCCTCACATCCGGAGCCTTGTTCACTTTTCGTTCATCTGGAGAGGGGCGCCCGTCCACCGGCGCTGCCTAATGTCCGGATCCGTTGCGGCAGCACGCCGCGGCGACCCGGTCAAGCTCCTGATGGAGGAAACAGCAGTGAAGATCATGCGGCCCCTGAGCGCGGTGGGCATCGTCGCGAGCGCCGCCCTCGTGCTCGCCGCCTGTGGTTCCGACCCCGCGGCGACCAACAGCAGCAGCTCGAACTCGGCTTCGGCGCCCGCTGCGACCGGCACCGCCGACGTGGAGTGCGGCGGCAAGACCCCGCTCTCCGCGGAAGGTTCGTCGGCGCAGAAGAACGCCATCGACATCTTCACGCAGCAGTACGGCAAGAAGTGCTCCGGCCAGCAGGTCAACTACAACCCGAGTGGTTCGGGCGCCGGCGTCAAGCAGTTCAACGCCAACCAGATCGACTTCGGCGGCTCGGACTCGCCGATCAAGGACGCGGACCTCGAGGCGGCCAACAAGCGCTGCGCGAGCGACGCGCTGAACATCCCGCTGGTCGTCGGCCCGATCGCGGTCGCCTACAAGCTGTCCGGCGTGGACAAGCTGGTGCTGACCCCGGCCGTGACCGCGAAGATCTTCAGCGGTGCCATCACCAAGTGGAACGACCCGGCCATCAAGGCCGTCAAGGGCAACGAGAGCCTGAACCTGCCGGACAAGGCCATCCAGGTCGTCTCGCGCGCCGACGAGTCGGGTACCACCGACAACTTCCAGAAGTACCTGGGCGCGGCGGCGAAGGCCGACTGGACCAAGGGCGCCGGCAAGAAGTTCAACGGTGGCGTCGGCAACGGTGCGCAGGGCTCCAACGGTGTCGCGACCGCGGTGAAGGCCTCCGACGGCGGCATCACCTACGTCGAGGGCGCGTTCGCCAAGGACGGCCTGAGCGCGGCCCTCATCGACAGCGGCTCCGGCGGCGTCGAGCTCAACGCGGCGAACGTGGCGAAGTCCCTGGACGCGGCCAAGTTCCTGAAGGAGGGCTCGAAGGACCTCGCGCTCGACCTCAACGGCATCTACGCCAGCAACACCCCGGGCGCCTACCCGCTGCTGCTGACGACCTACGAGATCGTCTGCTCGAAGTACGCGGACCCGAACGTCGCGAAGGCCGTCAAGGCGTTCCTGACGGTGGCCGCCACCGACGGCCAGCAGCCGCTGTCCTCGAAGGGCTACGTGCCGATCCCGCAGTCGCTGCAGACCAAGGTCCTGGACTCCATCAAGGCCATCTCCTGACCCGGCGTTGCGACTGACACACGAGTGATAGAGGCTGGTCAGAAGTCCTGATGAGCGAGTCATCCTCGACGCGAACGCCCACCGGCGACCCCGGTGGGCGTTCGTCGTCCGCCACGACGCCCCCGGAGGTCCCGATTTCGGAGCAACCAGCCCCGCCGGCGGCGCCGCCGCCCGCGGGCGAGAAAGCGAAGAAGGTGCGGGCCGGTGACCGCATCTTCCAGAACCTGACCACCGGGGCCGGGATCTTCGTCGTCGCCCTGATCGGCCTGATCGGGCTCTTCCTGCTCATCCAGGCGATCCCCGCGCTGCAGGCGAACAAGGTCAACTTCCTGACCAACCACGGCTGGTCGACCAACGACCCGGCGAACATGTCGTTCGGCATCCTCGACCTGCTCGAGGTCACCGTGGCGACGTCGGTCGTGGCGCTGATCATCGCGATGCCGGTTTCGCTGGGCATCGCGCTGTTCCTGACCCAGTACGCGCCGAGGCGGCTCGCGCGGCCCTTCGCCTACATCGTCGACCTGCTCGCCGCGGTGCCGTCGATCATCTTCGGCCTCTGGGGCATCCTCGTCTTCGCCCCGGCGATCGAGCCGTTCTCGAAGTGGGTCAACGACACGTTCTCGTGGTTCCCGCTGCTGGCGCCCGGCAACGTGGCGCCCAGCGTGCGCGGCACCATCTTCACCGCAGGCATCGTGCTCGCTGTAATGATCCTGCCGATCATCACCTCGCTTTCGCGCGAGGTGTTCGAGCGGACGCCGACGCCGCACATCGAAGGCGCGCTGGCCCTCGGCGCCACCCGCTGGGAGGTCATCCGCACCACGGTGCTGCCGTTCGGCAAGGCGGGCTACGTCGGCGCGTCCATGCTCGGCCTCGGCCGCGCGCTGGGCGAGACGATCGCGCTGGCCGTCATCCTGCTCATCCCGCAGGGCAAGAACTTCGACTGGAGCCTCTTCGACGGCGGCTCGACGTTCGCCTCGAAGATCGCCGCGAACTACAGCGAGTTCAACAACGAGGTCTCGGCCGGCGCGTACATCGCGGCCGGCCTGGTGCTGTTCGTGCTGACCTTCCTCGTCAACTTCGCCGCGCGGTCCATCATCGGCAAGAAGGGGGACTGAGCATGTCCACCACGACGCTCGAAGCTCCCGCCGCGACCCCGGCGTTCCAGCAGGTCAGCCTGGCCCGCAAGGTCAAGAACGGCGTCGCGACCACGCTGGTCTGGCTGTCGTTCCTGATCGCCGTCATCCCGCTGGTGTGGGTGCTCTACACGGTCGTCGTCGACGGCATCACGCGCATCCCGTACAGCAACTGGTGGACCGAGGACTTCGGGGACGTGCTGTCCGACGAGGTCGGCGGCGGCGTGCTGCACGCGATCATCGGCAGCCTGCTGCAGGGCCTGGTCTGCGCGATCATCGCGGTGCCGATCGGCATGCTGGTCGCGATCTACCTCGTCGAGTACGGGCGGGGCGGCAAGCTCGCCAAGGCGACCACGTTCATGGTGGACATCCTGTCCGGTGTCCCGTCGATCGTGGCCGCGCTGTTCATCTACGCGCTCTGGATCACCACGCTCGGCCTGCCGCGCAGCGGTTTCGCCGTGTCGCTGGCCCTGGTGCTGCTGATGATCCCGGTGGTCGTCCGGTCGTCCGAGGAAATGCTGCGGATCGTCCCCGACGACCTGCGTGAGGCGTCGTACGCGCTGGGTGTGCCGAAGTGGAAGACGATCATGAAGATCGTGCTCCCGACGGCCCTGTCCGGCATCGTCGGCGGTGTCATGATGGCCCTCGCCCGCGTGATGGGCGAGACCGCGCCCCTGCTGGTCCTCGTCGGCTACTCGGCTTACACGAACTGGGACATCTTCAGCGGCGAACAGGCGGCGCTGCCGCTGCTGATGAACAACGAACGCGTCAGCAACCCGATGGACCCCGGCACGGTCGGCTTCGACCGCATCTGGGGCGCGGCGCTGACCCTGGTGCTCATCATCGCGCTGATCAACCTCCTCGCCACCGTGTTCGCGCGCCTCGTCGCCCCGAAGAAGAAGTGAGCTGTTCCTGATGGCCAAGCGAATCGATGTCAAGGACGTCGACATCTACTACGGCAAGTTCCACGCCGTGGACGGCGTCACCCTGTCCGTGCCGCCGCGCAACGTCACCGCGTTCATCGGCCCGTCGGGCTGCGGCAAGTCGACGGTGCTGCGCACGCTCAACCGCATGCACGAAGTGATCCCCGGCGCCCGCGTGGACGGCCAGGTGCTGCTCGACGGCGAGGACATCTACGCGTCCTCGGTCGACCCGGTCCAGGTCCGCCGCACGATCGGCATGGTGTTCCAGCGCCCCAACCCGTTCCCGACGATGTCCATCAAGGACAACGTCGTCGCGGGCCTGAAGCTGGGTGGCACCAAGGGCAAGAAGACCCTCGACGACATCGCCGAGCGCGCCCTGCGCGGCGCGAACCTGTGGAACGAGGTCAAGGACCGCCTCAACAAGCCAGGCGGCGGCCTGTCCGGCGGTCAGCAGCAGCGCCTCTGCATCGCCCGCGCGATCGCGGTCCAGCCGGACGTCCTGCTGATGGACGAGCCGTGCTCGGCGCTGGACCCGATCTCGACGCTCGCGATCGAGGACCTGATCGGGGAGCTGAAGAAGGACTACACGATCGTCATCGTCACGCACAACATGCAGCAGGCGGCCCGGGTTTCCGACCAGACGGCGTTCTTCAACCTGGCCGGCGTGGGGCAGCCGGGCCGGCTGGTGGAGCTCAACGACACGGAGAAGATCTTCTCCAACCCGGATGAAAAGGCCACGGAGGATTACATTTCCGGCCGTTTCGGCTGAGTTGTCGTTGTCGGAGAAGGCCTTTCTCGCCGGTGCTCGGGGTCGGCGGGAAAGGCCTTCTTCTTTTGTCCTAAGTGGAGCAACGAAAAAGCCCCCGGTGGCGACCGGGGGCTTTTCCTTGCCAGGACTCAGATGTCGTCGTCCGAGCCGTAGCCCGGCATCTTGCCGGTGACGACGAAGATCATCCGCTTCGCGACCGACACCGCGTGGTCGGCGTAGCGCTCGTAGAAGCGGCCCAGCAGCGTCACGTCGACCGCCGCGGCGACGCCGTGCGGCCACTCGCGGTCCATCAGGACCGTGAACAGGTGGCGGTGGATGTCGTCGACCTGGTCGTCGTCGGACTCGAGCGTCTTCGCCGCTTCGACGTCCTTCGTCTTGATGACCTGCTCGGTCGAGCGGGCCAGCTTGACCGCGACCTCGCCCATCTCGGCGAAGTAGGGACGCACGGACTCGGGCAGCACCGGGTCGGGGTGGCGGCGCCGCGCGGCCTTCGCCACGTGCAGCGCCAGATCGCCCATCCGCTCCAGGCTTTCCGCGGCGTGGATCGCCGCGAGGACGGTGCGCAGGTCGGTCGCCACGGGCGCCTGCAGGGCCAGCAGGGCGTACGCCTGCTCCTCGCACTGGGCGCGTGCGTCGTCGACCTTGGCGTCGTCGCTGATCACCTGCTCGGCGAGACTGAGATCGACCTCCAGCAGTGCCCTCGTGGCCCGCTCCATGGCGTCGGCGACCTGGACCGACATGGCGGCCAGGTGGTCGGCGAGCTGTTCGAGTTCGACATGGTAAGCCTCACGCATGGCCCAACCCTACGGGCAACCGTGACCAAACACCGCATCGCCGGGTGAACCGCACGTGAACCCGGCCTAACGATCCTCGCGGATCAGCCCGTGGTGCTGCTCTTCTTGCTGGTCGTGGTGCTCTTGGAGCTGCCGGTCTTCGACTTCGACGTGCTGGTCGGCGGCGCCTGCTCGCTCGCCGGGACCGGCGCGTTCGGGTCGGGCAGCGGGGTGTTGTTGCGCAGCGCGTCGAAGAGCGCCTTCGTCTTGCTGCGGACGAGCACCTCGTTGCCGCGCGAGTTGGGCAGGCCGACCGTCGGCACGGTGAGGAAGGTGATCTTCGAGGCGTCCAGGCCCTTCATCGACTGCGCCAGCGTCATCATCTGCTTGACGCCGAGGTTGTCGCCGAAGGTGGCCTTCGCGAACGCGGTGATGAAGTCGCTGAGCTTGCCCGGGTCGAGCACGACGTCCGACGACATGACCTTCTTCAGCAGCGCGCCGATGAACTCCTGCTGCCGCTTGATCCGGCCGTAGTCCGACGTCGGGTCGCCCTTGACGTGCCGCGCGCGGACGAAGTTCAGCGCCTGGTCACCGGAGATCGTGACGTCGCCGGTCTCCATCAGCACCTTGCCGAGGGTCGTGTCGTCGATCGGGGTCTCGTTGTGCACGGTGACCCCGTGCACGGCGTCGACCATTTCCTTGAAGCCGTTGAAGTCGATGCCGACGAAGTGGTTGATCCGCAGGCCGGTGAGCTGCTGGATGACCTTGGTGGTGCAGGGCGGGCCGCCGACCGCGTAGGCGGTGTTGAGCTTCGCGATCTTCTGCTCGGGGACCTTCTCGTCGGTCGTCTTGCTCTGCGCGGGATCCCAGCGCTGGCACTCGGGCCGGTCGATCTCGAGGTCACGCGGGAAGGACGTGACGACGACCCGCTTCCGGTCCGCGGGGATGTGCGCCACCATCACGGTGTCGGAGCGCGCGCCCGGGTTGCTGTCCGCGGTGCCGACGCCCTCCTCGGCGGAGGCGCCGTCGCGGGTGTCGGAGCCGACCATCAGGAAGTTCTCGTCGTTGGCCTGCGCGTCGGCGTCCTGGATGTCGGACGAGTTCTCGTCGAGCGCGGAAACCTGGGTGAACTTCGCGTCGAAGTACGTCTGGGCGCCCCACGCGCCCCCGATCCCGAGGAAGACGAGCCCGGCGACGACGGCCGCGGCGATCCGCCCGAACCGCACGGAGCGTTCGATCTTCCGCGCCTTCTTCTCCTGCAACCGCGTCTGCGCGGCCTGCTCCTCGGAGACGGCTTCGCTTTCCCCCTGCGGCGTGGCGGTGACAACGCGCTGAAGGGCGGTGCGGGTGCTCTCGATGATCGACGCGGGCGAGAGGCGCTCACGGCGTTCGCGCCGCTTCGCCTCTTCGGCTTCCATCTCGTCGTGCGCGGCGGAGAACCGGGCGAGCGTGTGGTCGATCTTGCGCCGGTACTGGGTCGCCTCGTCGATCGCTTCCATCTCATCGGTCATGGTGAGCGGATCGAGCGCGGCCCGCGGCGGCACATCGGACGTGGGCCGGGGCGCCGGGCTGTCGGCCGGCGCGGCGGCGACGTTGTCGGGGCGCCGGCTGGCCGGGCTGTCGGCAACGGGACGGCGGGGCGCCCCCTCGGGCATGGCGGCGCGGCCGACGTGGTCCTCGGGCGCGGCTCCCCGGCGAGGTGCCGGGCTGTCCGGGGTGCCGGGCGGTCCGACCGGCCGGGCGGTCGCGGGTCGCCGAGGTCCGCCGGCTTCGGGAGAACGGTGCGGGGCAGGCCCGTCCGGTGTGGCACCCCGGCGAGGCCCATCGACCACCGGAGCGTTGCGAGTGGCGGCATCCCGGGGAGCGAGCCCCTCCGGCGCACGTCGGCCGGCGGGGATGTCGGCGGCAGGGTGGCGAGGTGCTGCACCGTCCGGCGCACCCGCGCGACGGGCGGGCCCATCGGCGGCGGGGGCGCGTCGAGGAGCGGCGTCGTCGGGTACGGCTGCGCGTCGGCCTGCGGGGGCCGCGGTGTCGGGCGCGCCGGTGCGACGAGCGGTGCCGTCGGTGGCGGGAGTAGGTCGGGCGTCGTCGGGTGCGGTGGCGCGTCGGCTTGCGGGGATGTCGGCTGCGGGGCCGCGCCGACCGGTGACGTCCTCGGGCGCGTGTCGGGCGGCGAGGTCCTCGGGTGCCGCTGTACGTCGGCCGGCGGGGATGTCGGCTGCGGGGTTGCGGCGGGCGGGGTCCTCGGGCGCGGTCGCCCGGCGGGCCGCGGGGCCCTCGAGCGAGCGGCGGGGTGCGGCGCCGTCGGCCGGCGGCGTTGCGTCCGCGCCTGGGCGGCGGGGCCGTCGCGGGGGCTGGGGGGCCGCCGAGGTCTGCTGGGGGCCCGGGTTGGCCGCCGGGGGGCGGCGCTGGAGGGGAGCCTCCGGAGCCGGGGCCGCCGCTGTCGTGCGGCGGGGCTGGCGGGGACGCGGGGGGCGTGGTTGACGGTTCGCGTCCGTGGGTACTGGGTCTTCGGCGGGAGGCTGCGGTGCCCGCGTCCGGGACGGCGGCTCCGCGGCCCGGCGACCCGGCTGGTCTGGAGGCGTCGGCCGCACACCGGTGGTCTTGGCCACGACGTCCGAGACGCTGATGCCGCCCTGGTCCTCCATCGACCTGCGTCTACCCGTCCGGGGTCGCGCCGGACCCTCGGTGCGGCGACCGGTTCCCGGGCTGTCGTGCTCGTCCGGCACTCGGTCTCCTTCCGCACGATCTCGACTAGGACGTCCTCCCCCGCAGGAGGTGATCGTTCCCCCGGAGGTTTTCGTTATCGTACGGATACCCCCCGTTCGTGACGACACCCTCCCGGAAATTTCTTCACCTTGAGTCGACGAACGGCCGGTCGGCGTCGACAAACGGGTGAAGCACCTCGTCGGCAATCCGGAGTAATGCCGTGTTTACGTTACTCAGAGTGGGTTATTAACTGCGTGCTTTCCGCGTCGTGATAGGCCACTTTGTTGCGGCCCGCGCGTTTCGCCGCATAAAGCAGGCAGTCGGCGCTTCGCAGCTGGCGCTCGGGGGACGACGGCGCCCCGGCCTCGTGCGCCAGCCCGGCGCTGATCGTCACGTGCAACCCCGGCTGGAGTTCTGACCAGGGATGACGGGCCACGCGTGCCCGGGCCGCGTCGACGATGCGGATCGCGTGGCCGGCGTCGACACCCGGCAGCCACAGCACGAACTCTTCGCCGCCGTAGCGGGCGCAGAAGGCCTCCGGGGGCAGTTCCTCCTGCAGCAGATCGGCGACCCGGCGGAGGACGCGGTCGCCCACGAGGTGACCGTACGTGTCGTTGATGCGCTTGAAGCGGTCCAGATCGACCAGTGCGATCCCGAGTGGGGGACGGTCGGTGAACGGTCCGTAGAGACGCTCGTCGAGGTAGCGGCGGTTGTAGCTCGACGTCAGTGCGTCACGCAGGCTGCCGTCGCGGGCGATGTCCAGCGCGGACCGCAGGTGGTGGTACGCGCGCCGCCAGTCGCCTTGGGTCGCGAAGAGGCCGGCGATGGCTTCGTGCAGGCGGAGCAGGTCCGGCGGCCGAGGGCGACCGGGCCGGCTCAGCGCGCCTTCACCCTCGGCGACCATGCCCACCTCCACCACGCATTGGTTGTCGTCGCGGCGGAGGCCACTCTTGAGGCGTCGGTGCGGACGAAGGTGAATTTCGCTCAAACGGGACAGCGGTGGTGACTCTGCGGAGTGGGCACCTCAGAGGCCGGAGAACGGCTCGATGCCCTTGAGCTGCGCGAACTGATCTTTGGCCCAGTAACTCACATCCGCCGTGACGTCGTTCAGTAGCTCGGTGTAGTCGGCCCAGGCGACCCAGCGCCAGTCGCCGACCTCGACCGGGTTCGGCGACGGCTCGTCGTCGGCCCACGCGACGAACACCGGGCAGAACTCGTTCTCGACGATCCCCTGGAACGGCGGCGTCCGGTAGCGGTAGTTCGGCAGCACGCAGCGCAGCCCGGACAGCGACGGCAGCCCGAGCTCGTAGGCCGCGCGGCGGCCGACGGCGGCTTCGAGCGACTCGCCGGGCGCGGGGTGGCCGCAGACGCTGTTGGTCCAGACCCCCGGCCAGACCCGCTTCTCGAAGGCGCGCTGGGTGATCAGCAGCGCGTCGTCGCTGCGGCGCAGGACGTAGCACGAGAAGGCCAGGTGCAACCGGGTGTGCTCGTGGTGGCTGGCCAGCTTCGGGCCGGTTTCGCCGGTGGGCACGCCGTCTTCGGTGACGAAGACGACCTGCTCGGTCTCGGGTTCGGTCGCGGTATCCACGCGCCCCAGTGAACACGAACGCGCCGAACCGGCCGTACCGCGATGTGGGTGGGTTACCCGCGATCCGCCCGGCGGGGTGACGGGCGGTTACCGCGCGTTGAGGTGTTCGACGAGCAGCGAGGTGACGGCCTCCGGCGCCTCTTCGGGCACCCAGTGCGTGACGTCCTCGAGCATCTCGAAGCGGTACGGCCCGGTCACCCAGTTCGCGGTGTCGAGCGCGGCCGCCGAGCCGAAGGAGACGTCCTCGGTGCTCCAGACGTACAGCGTCGGCACGGCGATCTTCCCGATCTTCCCGCCCGGCCGCCCCGCCCGGTACCAGTTGAGCGCCGCGGTGAGCGCACCCGGCTCGGACAGCCGCCGCACGTAGTCGTCGACCTTCGAGGGCGACACCCGCCGCTCGAACATGTCCCGCAGCGCCCGGCCGTCGTTCTCCAGCATGCGCCGCTCGGTGACGCGGGTCTGCCGCCACTCGGTCATGTACCGCGTGCGCAGGTGCTGGTCCTCGTCGGTCTTCATGGCCTCGGCGAGCGCGGCGGGGTGCGGAGTGGAGACGACGGCGAGGCTGCGCAGCCGCTCGGGGTGCGCGTCGGCGGTCCACCACGCGACGGCGCCACCCCAGTCGTGCCCGACGAGGTCGAACCGCTGCCACCCGAGCTTTTCGGTGATCGTGACGACGTCCTCGACGAGGTGGTCGATGGAGTAGTCGGTGGCCTGCTCCGGCCGCACCCCGGGCGAGTAACCCCGCTGGTCGGGCGCGACGGCCCGGAACCCGAGCACCCCGAGCGTGGCGACCTGGTGCTCCCACTCGGTCGCGGCTTCGGGGAAGCCGTGCAGCAGCAGCACGGGCCGCCCGTCCTCGGGCCCGGCGGCGATGGCGTCGAAGGTTCCGGCCTCGGTGGGGATGCTGATGTGGTCGATCACGGGGCCGAATCTACTTCGCCGGGGTGAACGTGAGGTCAACGAGCCTGACCGAGCACCTCCTCCGTGCCGGCCACCGTCACCAAGGGGCCGTACAGCCTCATGATGTCCAGGGCCTTCTCGTGGCTCTCGTCGTCCACGCCCGCGCACGCGTCGGACACCACCGTCACCGCGACGCCCGCGTCCGCCGCGGCCAGGGCTGTCGACAGGACGCAGCAGTCCGTCGACACCCCTGCCAGCACCAGGCGGGCGCCGCCCACTCGGGTCGCCATGCGCGGGGTCCACTTGCCGAACGTTGTCGCGTCCACTGTGGACTTCGGCTGGAAGTCCGAGATTACTTGGTACAGCGGGGCGTCCGGGGGTTGCAGGGCGAAGGGCCACTGCGCGTAGTACTGCTTCCACGCACCTTCCGGGCGCGAAGGCGCGACGAACCGGGTGAACACGACGTCGTCGCCGAACGCCGTCACCAAGCGGCGGATCCGCGGCACCACCGACGCGAAGCGCGGGGTGAACCACTCGCTGGCCGGGTCGGCGAAGACGTTTTGCAGGTCGATGACCGCCAGGATCGCTTTCACGCCGCCTCCTGCGCGCGGACCCGCTGCCGCGTCAGCAACGTGACCAGGAAACCGAGGGCCAGTGCGAGCAGTACGCCGAGGTTCGCGAACGCCCACGCTCCTTCGCGGCCGCCGAGGCCGAACGGCTCCAGCAGGTAGCCCTGCCACTTCAGCCAGTCCGCGGACGTGTTCGTCACCAGGCCCCAGCCGAGCGCGGTGGCCGCCAGCACCAGTGCGATCGGGCCGGCGCGGACGTCGCCGTAGCGGCCCGCCGGGTCGAACAGTTCCGGCTCGGCGTAGTCGCGGCGGCGCAGCAGGACGTCCGCGAGCATCACGCCGCACCAGGCCGCCACCGGGACGCCCAGCGTGACCAGGAAACCCTGGAACTGGCCGAGGAACTCGCCGCCGAAGAACACGATGTAGACCGTGCCCAGCACCATCAGCACGCCGTCGACGAGCGCCGCCACCGGGCGGGGGACGCGCAGGCCTGCCGAGAGCAGCGCCAGGCCCGACGAATAGATGTCCAGCACCGCGCCGCCGACCAGGCCGAGCACCGCGACGATCGCGAACGGCACCAGGAACCACAGCGGCAGCAACGTCGTCAGCGCGCCGATCGGGTCCGCCGCGATCGCCTTGTTCAGGTCCGGCGACGATCCCGCCAGCAGCAGCCCGAACACCAGCAGCACCAGCGGCGCCACCGACGCGCCGAACGTCGTCCAGCCGACCACGCCCCGGCTCGACGACGAGCGCGGGAGGTAACGCGAGTAGTCCGCGGCCGCGTTGACCCAGCCGAGGCCGAAGCCGGTCATCAGGAACACCAGCGCGCCCACCCACTGCTGCGCCGAGCCGGACGGCAGCGCACTGACAGCTTCCCAGTGCACGTCGCCCGCCACCAGGACCACGTAGACGACCGTGAGCACGCCGGTGATCGCCGTGATCCACGTCTGCAGCTTCATGATCGCGTCGAAGCCCAGCACGCCGGCGGCGACGGTCAGCGCGGCGACGACCACCAGCGCGACCACCTTCGTCACCGTGCCGCCGCCCCAGCCGAGGCGGTCGAACACCGTCGCCGTCGCCAGTGTCGCCAGCGCCGTCAGCACGGTTTCCCAGCCGACCGTCAGCAGCCACGAAATCGCCGACGGCAGCCGGTTGCCGCGGACGCCGAAGGCCGCCCGCGAGAGCAGCATCGTCGGCGCCGACCCGCGCTTGCCGGCGATCGCGATGAACCCGCACAGCAGGAACGAGAACAGGATGCCGGCCACGCCGGCGACCAGCGCCTGCCAGAACGAGATGCCGAAGCCGAGGGTGAACGAGCCGTAGCTCAGCCCCAGCACCGACACGTTCGCGCCGAACCACGGCCAGAACAGCTGCCGCGGCCTGCCGCGCCGCTCGGCGTCGTCGATCACGTCGAGGCCGTTGGTCTCCACCTCGAGCCTGCGGGTACCGCTCATGTCGTGGCCTCCACCCAGTGGTCGATCTCCGCCCGGCTCGGTGCCGTCGCCGGGCCGCGGCGGGTCACCGAAAGCGCCGCCGCCGTGTTGGCGCGCACGGCGGCGTCGAGGAGGGTACTGCCGCGCAGCAGCTCCGCGGCCAGGACGCCGCAGTGCGTGTCCCCGGCGCCGTTGGTGTCCACCGCGTCGACGGCGAGGCCGGGGACCTCGGTGGTCCGGCCGTGCTCGTGGACGCGGCAGCCCTTCGCGCCTTCGCGGACGACGGCGACGTCGGGCAGCTCGCCGAGCACGTCGGCTTCGCGGGCGGTGCAGCTCACGATGTCTACAATGGACAGAATGTCATGGAGGTCTCCAGGGTTGATTTCGGCCACCAGCGGGCCGGGGTCGAACAGGATCCTCGAGCCGGGCAGCTTGGGCAGCCACTCGACGAGAGCCCCGCGATTGATCTCGTGCAACAAACTGTAGCCAGTCACGTACACCACGTCGTCATCACTTAGTAGGACCCGGTCGAGCAACGCGGGTTCCAGCTGCCCCTCGGCGCCGGTACCGGTCGCGAACGTGCGCTCACCGCTCGCGTCGACCAGCGCGACGACGACGCCGGTGTCCAGGCCCGGCGTCGGTTCCTGGGCCAGTTCGACCCCCTCGGCGGCCAGCGCGGCGCGCGCGAGGTCGCCCAGCACGCCGGTGCCGTGCGTGCCCGCGTAGAGCACCCGCGCACCGGACCGCGCGGCCGCGGCCATCACGTTGAACCCGCCGCCGGGCAAGAGGTTCGTCGACGTCGCCATGACGTCGCCGCCGGGCGGGGGCGGGGCCGGTACCGCCATGACCAGGTCGAGGACGACCTGCCCGGTGTGCACCAGCCGGCCGGTCATCGACGGCGCAGCTTGAGGAGCTCGTCGACCAGCGGACCGAACTCCAGGCGGTTCACGCTGAGCACGGTCTCGACGACGTCGGGGCGGAAGGCGTCGACGCCGTGCGCGGCCCCGAGCATCGCGCCGCAGATCGCGGCCACGGTGTCGGTGTCGCCACCCAGCCCGGCGGCCAGCCGCAGCGCCGACGGCGGGTCGTCGCCCATGGCTTCGGCCAGCGCGAACGCCGCCACGACCGACTCCTGCGACGCCACCGAAGTCCCGATCACCCGGGCCACCGCGTCGGCGACGGCGGCCGGCGCCATGCCCCGCACCCAGCCGCGGGCCCAGCCGATCCGGGCGGCGATCTCACCGCCGGGCGCCCAGTGCCCGCGTTCCCCGCCGACGACGGCGGCGCGCTCGCCCGCGTCGAGTGCTTCGGCCAGGCTCGCGCCGTCGACCCCGGCCGAGACGGCGGCCGCGACCGCGGCGGCGGACGCGATGCCCAGGCTGGTGTTGTGCGTGACCCGCGCGGTCGCGACGACGGCGTCGACCAGGCGGTGCAGGTCGTCGGCCGGCGTGGCGATGCCGACCGGCGTGACCCGCATGGCGGCGCCGTTGGTGGTGCCGGTGCGGCCGGCTTCGTCGGCCGGGACGCCGTTCTGCAGCCGGGAAAGCGCGCGCTTCGTCGACGGGCCGAGCAGGTCCGCGGACCCGCGGCGGACCATGTCCGCTTCCCAGATGAGCAGTGCGTCGGCGAAGACGTGCGGTTCGACCGTGCCGCGGCCGTCGATGAGCAGCCGGGCCAGCAGGACGGCCTGCTCGGTGTCGTCGGTGACCGACCCGGCGGGCATCAAGGGCGCGACCGGCTGCTCGGCGGCGGCGGTCAGCAGGCCGGTGACCGGCCCGTAGGTGGCGGCGATCGCGGCGCGGGACATCGACTGCGTCGGCATCCCGAGCGCGTCGCCAACCGCCAGCCCGGTGAACGCGCCGAGCGCCCGGTCCCGCGCGTTCACCGGTGTCCGAAGGTGAGGTGGAACTGGAAGCGGTCCGGGTCCAGCAGGCTGACCACCCGCTCGACCAGCCGTCCCTCGACGTCGACCGAGGTGCGCTCGGCGCGGAGGAAGAGCTCGCCGATGCTGCGGCCGAGGAGCTCCGCGGCGCAGGCGTCGAGGCGTTCGGTGCTGATCCACTGGTCGCCGCCGACGGCGACCAGGCCGGCGGCTTCGAGGGTCTTGGTGAGGGAGCCGTCCCGCAGGCCGGTGCCGGGGAGGTCGGCGAGCGGCCCGACGGCGGGCACGGTGGCGGTTTCGAGGGAGACCCCGCGGTCGCGCTCCCGCCGCAGCCGCCGGACGGCGACGTAGGTCTCCTGGCCGAACTCCTCGTGGAGCGCCTGGTCCTGGACCGTTTCGATGCCGAGGAGCTCGGTGGTGACGGGCGCGCCGGCGTCGGCGAGCGCGCGGGCCCAGCCGATCCGCTGGTCGAGCTGGACGCCGTCGAAGGTGACGAACGACCCGACGCCGGCCTGGGTGGAGATGAGTTCGAGCTGCTGCAGCTCGGACAGCGCGCTGCGGACCGTGCCGCGGCTGACCTGGTACCGCAGGGCGAGCTGGTTCTCCCCGGGGAGGCGTTCGCCGTTGGCGAGGCGCCCGGAGCGGATCAGGTCGGTGAGGTCGCCGACCAGTTGCTGCCGCTTGCTGTACATGTACACACCTGTACACCCCGGGTTGCCGCAGGTCAAGCGGCGACGAGCGGCCGGGAGTGCGCCTCGACGTCGGCGACGATCAGCTTGCCCGCCCGCTCGGCGACCTTCCCGCCGACGACCATCAGCACGGCGAACGTGCCCGCGAAGATGACGGTGCTCAGCCACACCATGGTCTCGATCGGCAGCGTGAAGGCACCGACGACGCGGGCGGCGGACTCGAGCACGAACCCGATCCCCCAGATGACGCTGGTGCGGCGCAGGATCGAGTCGAACGGCCGGGTGCCGCTCAGGCGTGCCCACGCGGCTTCGTTCTCGGCCTTGCCGCGGATGAGGAACGGCTGGATCGTCTTGGTCATGATCGGCGCCGCGGTGCAGGCGGAGGCGAGGATGACGAGCCCGGTGATGCCGCTGCCGATCGAGTCCTTCGCGATCATCATGCGGGCGTCGCCGGAGACGAACGTCAGCAGCATGCCGACGACGTTCGTGACCAGCACGACCAGCGCGAGGCCGTTGAGGGTCCGGTTCTTCGCGAACTGGTGGAGCGTCCGGGCGAGCGGGACGACACCGCTGAGGGCGAGGCTCAGGAAGACGCTGACGCCGAGCGCGTGGAGCCCGTAGTAGACGCCGATCGGGACGGCGATCTCGATGGCCAGGGTCTGGAGCGGGGAACCGTTCTTCGTCATGCGAAAAGCTTGTCGCGGCGGGAGGTGTGGGACGGATGCCGTCCGCCACGACTTCGGCCTGACAGATGTCACGGCCTCACGTTCCGCGGGGCTGCGTCGTCGGGTGGGCATGGGAACGTTCATGCGCGTCTTGCCGACCCTCGCGGTCTTCCTCTCGGCGGTCACCGCCGGCCTGCTGCTCACCACGCCGAACGGGCATGCGCTGCACAGCGCGGCGGCGTACACGGTGTTCGTCGTCGCCGTCGTCCAGGTGGTCGCCGCGGTACTGGCGTGGAAGCCGGGCGGGGGTTCGCCGTGGCCGATCGGGTACGCCGTGGTTTTCCTCGCGCTCGTGACCGCGCAGGTCGTGCTGGGGATCGCGCACGTCACGGCCGTGCACGTGCCGCTCGGGGTGCTGCTGTTCGGGGTGAGCCTCAGCCGCCTGAGTGCATGTCTTCCGCTTCGGGGACGCAGTCGTCGTCCGGGTCGTCGAGCCAGCCGTGCGGCAGCGTGACCTTGCCCGGCGAGCCCTGGCGGCCGCGGGGTCCGGTGGCGGCTTCGGGGAAGGGCGCGTCGTGGTCGAGCTGGGCGATCAGGTCGTCCAGCTGGGCCATGCTCGACAGCATCGCGAACCCGCGGCGCAGTTCGGAGCCGACCGGGAACCCCATCAGGTACCAGGCCATGTGCTTGCGGATGTCGCGCATGGCCTTGTCGTGGCCGTCGTGCTCGATGAGCAGCTCGGTGTGGCGGCGGAGCACGCGGGCGACTTCGCCGAGGTTCGGCGGGGTCGGGATTTCGGTGCCCCGGAAGGCCGCCTCCAGCTCGCCGAACAGCCACGGCCGGCCCAGGCAGCCGCGACCGACGACGACGCCGTCGCAGCCCGTTTCGGCGACCATGCGCAGGGCGTCGTCGGCGGAGAAGATGTCGCCGTTGCCGAGCACCGGGATACTGGTGACGGCTTCTTTCAGCTCGGCGATCTTGGTCCAGTCGGCCTGGCCGGAGTAGCGCTGGGCGGCGGTGCGCGCGTGCAGGCTGACGGCGGCGGCGCCCTCGGCCTCGGCGATGCGGCCGGCGTCGAGGAAGGTGCGGTGGTCGTCGTCGATGCCGATGCGGAACTTCACGGTGAACGGGACGTCACCCGCCGCGCGGGCGGACTCGCGGACGATGGCCTCGAACAGCTTCCGCTTGAACGGCAGCGCCGCCCCGCCGCCCTTGCGCGTCACCTTCGCGACCGGACAGCCGAAGTTGGAGTCGACGTGGTCGGCCAGCCCCTCGCCGACGATGATGCGGACGGCTTCGGCCATGGTCTTCGGGTCGACGCCGTAGAGCTGCATGGACCTGGGCTTTTCGTTCGCCCCGAAGGTCATCATGTGCATGGTGCCGGGGTGCCGTTCGACGACGGCGCGGGCGGTGATCATTTCGCACACGTAGATGCCCGCGCCGTACTCCTGGCAGAGCCGGCGGAAGGCGACGTTGGTGATGCCGGCCATCGGAGCGAGCACGACTGGCGGATCGACCTGGTAGGGGCCGATCTTCAGGGCGGGCTTGCTCAGGGTGGCGGTCACGTGCTCCATTGTCGCTTGTGGTGTCGATCACGTCGACCAGGGGCTGTTACCGCGTCTTTTGTTCCAGACGGTGACATGGGTGCGAAGCGTGTTCCCGTCGAGGACACGTTAAGGAGAAAGACGCGTCCTTCCGTGCTGCGCCCAGTCGGCGTCAAGTGATCGGCCCAGTACTCTACGACGTCAGCAGCTGATGACGCCTGGCCGCGCCGGCTGAGCTGGCTATCCTTCGGCAGATGCACGACACGTGCGTCGGCAGATCAGCGACGGAGGTATCGGCAAATCAGCGAAGCGTTCATCGGCAGATCCACGGAGGGCTGGTACTGTCGAGTCGTGCGCGAAGCTGACGACTACCTTCCGAGAAAGGCCGCTGAGCTGGTCGCGGAAGCGCTCGGAGACACGCGCGTGGTCATCGTCAACGGAGCACGCCAGACGGGTAAGAGCACGCTTGCCGAGTTGTGTTTGCGCGACCAGCCGGATGTCTTGCGGCGGTACCTCGACGATCCTCGGACGAGGGCCTCCGCCGCCGCGGATCCGGTAGCTTTCCTCGACGCTCCGGGTCCCATGCTCATCGATGAGGTCCAGCGTGTTCCGGAGTTGTGGTTGACGATCAAGCATGTAGTCGATCGTGACCCTCGCCCCGGCCGGTTCCTGCTGACCGGCTCGGCAAGACTGCTCGGCCTGAGTCAGCTTCCCGATGCACTGCCCGGACGCTCGGAGACGATCGAGCTGTTCCCCCTGTCCCAAGGGGAGATCAACGGCAACCCCGACGGATTCGTCGATGCCGCGTTCGAGCACGGTAGTGGGATCCGAGCGGTCCCTTCAGAACTTCGGCGCCGCGACTACCTGGCTCTTGCGACCCGCGGCGGGTACCCCGAGGCCGTTCGCCGGACTTCGCCTCGGCGGCGAGCCCAGTTCTTCAGGTCGTACCTCGACGACATCATGAGCCGGGACGTACACCAGGTCGCGGACATCCAGCGCGGCTCTGAAATGCGACGCTTGGTCGGAGCTCTTGCCGCTCAGTCCGCCGGTCTGCTCAACTACAGTCGCTTGTCCTCGGACTTGGGTCTACCCGCGTCGACCGTCCGTGACTATGTCGGACTCCTCGAACTGGTCTACCTGATCAAGCTGGTCCCCGCTTGGTCTGCGAACGCGACGGCCCGAGCTGTCGCCACGCCGAAGCTGGTCTTCAATGACGTCGGCCTGGCCGGGCACCTGGTGTCCGGCGTCGCCAACGACGCAACGACAGGTGGGCTCGTCGAGACCTTCGTCATCGGCGAACTCGCGCGTCAGGTCACTTGGAGCCAGACGATGCCGCGCCTGCACCACTATCGTGACCGTGATGGCTACGAGGTCGATGCCGTTCTCGAGGACAACTCCGGCCGTGTCGTCGCCGTCGAGGTGAAAGCCGCTGAAACCGTTCGCTCTGACGACTTTCGTTCTCTTCGGGTGCTCCAACGGCGTCTCGGTGACCGCTTGCGCGCCGGCTTCGTACTTTATTGTGGCGACCAGAAACTCCCTTTCGGGGAGAATCTCGCTTGTCTTCCGATCAGTGCCTTGTGGACGACTTCGCCGGAGTGAGCTGTCCGCTAGGGCTGTTACTCGAACTGCTCGACGTTCGCCGTCACGAGGGCCCGGTGGACGCGCTGCCAGAACTCGCGGAAGCCGGGTTCGGCGTCCGTCACCTGGGACGCGTTGGCGGCGACGCGGACGAGCACCGCGAACTGCTCCGGCGTGAGCAGCAGGGAGAACCACGCCTCGTCCTGGCCGGAACCCACGGGGGTGGCCAGGTCGCGCCGCTTCGTCATGACGCGGACTACCAGCCGCAGGTGGAGGATGGTCTCGCGGAGGCCGGCGTCGGGTTTCGCGTCGCCCCTCAGCTGCTCGATGAGGTCGCCGACCAGGGACGTCGTCCAGTCGTAGTCCTGCACGGAGAGCTTGAACCCGTAGAAGTTTTCCACCGTGCTGACCCGGTTTTCGGCGCGCTGCCGCCACCAGATGGGGGTGCACTCCGCGGGCGCCGGGGCGCCCGATGACCGCAGCCGCGCCGCGAACGCCCGCAGGTTGCCTTCGCCGATGCGGTCGTAGTACTCGAACGCGACCGCGGGCAGGTGCGCCTGTGCGGGCATGAGGGTGCAGAAGTGGCTGAGGACCGCCGCGACCTCCTGTTCGGCCAGCGTGCCCCATTCCCCGTACTGGCCGCCGCAGGCTTCCTGCAATTCGCCGAGGCAGATGGCGGTGGCCTCCACCTCGCTGCGGAATTCCGTTTTGGCCCAGCGCGCGTACTCGGTGTCGACTGGCATGGGTTCCCCTTCGCTCGGGTCTTGCTCCAACGGTGGGCGTTCGAAAGGTGTGTGGCCCGCGAGCGCGCCGAGGCCCAGCTCCAGCCGGCGCCGCAGCCCGGCCAAGCTCGCGCGCGCGGCTCCGTGACCGCCGGCGGCGGCCTTCTCGTACCACTTGAGGGCCTCGTCGGGATCGCCGTAGTGCTCTTCGTGGACCCGGCCGAGGTGGAAGGCGCCGAACGCGCTGCCGTGGTCCGCGGCCTTGGCGTACCAGTGCAGCGCGGCCCGGACGTCCGCGGCGGACGGGTCGCCGGACGGCTGGCCGAGGACGCTCGCCCGCAGCCTGCCTTCGGCGCTCAGCCCGACCATGGCCATCGCATCGGGGTGGCCGCCGTCCGCCGCCTGGCGGTAGAGCCGCTCGATCTCGACCAGGTCGTCGGCCGTCTTGTCCCACTTCAGGCTCAGCTCGCCGGCGGTCGCGTAGGCCTGCTCGGCTTGCTCGGTGTCCCGCCCGCTCAGCACGGTGAGCAGCTCGAAGGCGAACGCGGCCGCGTGCCGGGACGCCACCGGCTGCCAGTGCTCGTCGGCCGTCCCGGTCTTGCCGGACAGCAGGTCCGAGATCCCGCGGACGACCAGGGCCTGCACGCCTTCGTTGACGTAGGCGCCGTAGAGGAAGCCGTGGGCCTCCATCTCGACGGCGGCCGCGTCGCCGCAATGCCGCTCCAGGAACCCGGCGGTCGCCGACGCGGTGCCGGCGACGACCTTGCCGCCCGCCGCGATCGGCTTCACCACCGCGCGCGGCGCCGGGTCCGGGACCGCGGGCCGGATGCGGTGCTGCCACGCGGAGTCGCGGGCGAGCTGCCGGGCCCGGCGCACCAGCGGCATGGACGCGGCGGCGGTCTTGATGCGCGGCAGGTAGCCGTCGGCGGTGTCCTTGCCGGACTCGTAGTCGTAGACGTGGTCGGCGACCACGACGTCGCCGAGCGAGACGTCCTTGCGGCCGCCCGCGACGCCGACGAACAACACGACCCGCGGGCGGAACGCGGCGATGGCCCGTTCCAGCTCGACTCCCGCCGGGGTACCGCCGGCGCCGGTCTGCGCCAGCGCGACCGTCCAGCCGCCGAAGGCGCCGACGTCGTACAGGGCACCGCGTTCTTCGCGTTCGGTGACGGGACCGCGGAGGTGTTCGCGGACGGCGAGGTATTCGACGTCCAGCGCCGCGCAGATCACCACCGTGTTCGTCACCCCGATCACGTTCCCTTCCTTCCGCGTGGACCAAAAGCGAGTGGCCACAACCGGTCACTGACGGAAGGCGGCGCGGGGGAAGTCCTGCTTTCGAAGCGGCGGGTGCGTGACGGCTCCGCCGACGCACGCCTGGTTCGTCTTCCCCGTCCCCGACGGGGTTTCGACCGGGCAGGCCGCCTCCTTCTACCTGGCCGACCACGAGCAGGAGCTGTGGCGGCGCTCGCTCGCCGCGGCCTGGGCGCGCCGCGAAGTGGGGCGCCTAGGCTCGTCGGCATGAACGACAAGCCCCTGCGCTGGGGAATCATGGGCACCGGCGGCATCGCGAAGGCCTTCGCCGACGACTTGGCGCTGACCAGCTCCGGCGTCGTCGCCGCCGTCGGGTCCCGGACCGCCGAGGCCGCCGGGCGGTTCGCCGACGCGCGGGGCGTCCCCGCTCGGCACGGCAGCTACGAAGCCCTCGCGAACGACCCTGACATCGATGTCGTCTACGTCGCCACGCCGCACCCCCTGCACCACGCCAACGCGCGGCTCGCGCTCGAAGCAGGCAAGCCGGTGCTCGTCGAGAAGCCCTTCACGATGAACGCCGCCGAAGCGCGGGACCTCGTCGAGCTGGCGCGGGAGAAGGACCTCTTCCTCATGGAGGCCATGTGGACGCGGTTCCTCCCGCACATCCGGCACGTCCGCGAGCTGCTGCCGCGCCTCGGCCGGGTCGTCACCGTGTCCGCCGACCACGGGCAGTGGTTCGCCGAGGACCCCGGGTTCCGGCTGTTCGCCCCCGAACTCGGCGGCGGCGCCCTGCTCGACCTGGGGATCTACCCCGTTTCGTTCGCCTCGATGGTGCTCGGCCCGCCCGCGCGCGTCGCCGCCATGGCGACGCCCGCGTTCACCGGCGTGGACGCGCAGATGTCCATGCTGTTCGGCTACGAGAGCGGCGCGCAGGCCGTGCTCAGCTGCACGCTCAGCGCGGCTTCGCCGACCACCGCGTCGATCGTGGGCACCGACGCGCGCATCGAGATCGAGGGCGCCTTCTACGCGCCGGCCTCCTTCACGCTCATCCCGCGCGAGGGCGAGCGGAGCCGGTTCGAGTACGTCGACGAGGGGCGTGGCCTGCGGTACCAGGCCGACGAGGTGGCGCTCCGGCTGGCGAACGGCGAGACCGAGAGCCCGCTGATGCCGCTGGCCGAGACCGTTTCGATCATGACCACCGTGGACGAGGTGCTGGCCGCGACCAGGACGTGACCCGGGTTTGAGTAGTGCTACGGATCCGCAGGTGGGCGCCGGTGCGTGACCCTGTGCGGTATGACCACCGAAGCAGATGTGCTCCTCCGGCTCGCCGGCGAGATCGACGACCTGGGGCGTCGTCTCGCCGTGGTGGGTGCCGAACTGCGGACCGCCCGCGCCGAGCAGCCGAAGCCCGCTCCGCAGCAGGCCGCACCGGCCCAGCCGCAACCCCAGCCCCAGCCGCAACCTCAGCCGATGCCGCCGCCGTGGCCGCAGTACCAATGGCAGCCGCCCCGGCCGCAGTACTTCCCGCAGCCTCCCCAGCCGCCCGTTCCGCGCCCGACGCTGGGCGAGAAGCTCGGCAAGGAAGGCGCGGGCAGCCGCGTGCTCGCCTGGGTCGGCGGGGCCGTCACGCTGCTCGGCGTCGTCCTGCTGCTGGTGCTGGCCGTCCAGCGGGGCTGGCTCGGGCCGCTGCCGCGGGTGCTCGTCGGCGCCGCCTTCGGGCTGGCGCTGACCGGCACCGGCGTGTGGCTGCACCGCAAGCCCGCCGGGCGCACCGGGGCCTTCGCGCTCGCCGCCACCGGCATCGCGACGCTCTACCTGGACGCCGTCGCCGCGACGTCGCTCTACGAATTCCTGCCGGTGCTCGCCGGGCTGGCCGCCGGGCTGGCGATCACCGTCGGCGGGCTGCTCGTGGCCGTGCGCTGGGAGTCGCCGCTGCTGGCCTCCGCCGTCGTCGTCGGCTGCGTCGTCTGCGCGCCGATGATCACCCGCGGGTTCACCGCCGAACTGGTCACCTTCCTGCTCATGGTCCAGCTCGCGACGACGCCGGTGCAGCTGCGCCGCGACTGGTCGTCGCTGACGCTCGCCGCCGGGGTCCCGCCGCTGTTCGCCTCCGTGATCAGCACGGCGGTGCTCGGCCAGGGCGGCGGCTGGGCCAACACGGCCGCGGCGGGCGGGGCCGGCGTCGTCGGGATCGTCCTCGCGCTGATCGTGCTGCGCCGCCGCGAGAACGACCCCGCCGCGCTTTCGGTGCTGGCGACCGCCGTGCTGCCCACGCTCCTCGCCGCGCTGCTGCTGCCGAAGGCGCAGGCCGTGCCGATCACCGCGGGCGCCGGCGCGCTCCTGCTCGCCGTCTGGGCGGCGCGTCGCTTCTGGCCGGGCGTCGCCGGGCACCTGGCCGGGCTGGCCGGCCTGCTCGCGATCCTGCAGGCGACCGTCACGCAGTTCGACGGCGCGGCCCGCGCCGGGGTGCTGCTCGGCGAGGCGCTGCTGCTGGTCGTGGCCGCGGTCGCCGGCCGCAACCGGTTCGCGCTCGGCGCCGCGCTCGGGTTCGCCGCGATCGGCGGCCTGATCGGCGTGTTCTTCGACGTCACGCCCGCGCTGCTGATCGTCCCGCGCACCCGCTCGGCCGCCGAGCTGGCCGGCGCGCTCGCGGTGGCCGCGCTCATCCTCGCCGTGTCGGTCGCGCTGCCGTGGGCGGCGGCCCGGCTGGCGGTGTTCCGCGGGCCGGCCGACGACCTGCCGGTGTGGCTGCTCGCCGGGGTCGCGGCGCTGTACGGCGCCGCCGGGGTGGTGCTGTGCGGGTCGCTGCTCGCGGTACCCGGCCGCTCGGGCTTCCTGCTCGGCCACGCGCTGATCACGGTGTCCTGGACGGTCGCCGCGCTCGTGCTCCTGCTGCGCGGGATCGACGTCGTCGGGCTGCGCGTGACCGGGCTGGTCCTGGTCGGTGCCGCGGTGCTCAAGCTGGTGCTGTTCGACCTGTCGGCGCTGGACGGGCTGGCGCGGGTCGGCGCGTTCCTCGGCGCCGGGCTGGTGCTGCTGGCGGCCGGGACGCGCTACGCCCGCCGGGTCGCCTCGCGCTAGCCGGGAAGAATTGTCGGTGCCCCGTGGTTACCTGGGTCACAGGACCGAGGAGCCAGGGGGCACCGACATGGCGGAACCGAAGCTCGCCGACCGGGCGGGCGAGAAGATCGCGTGGCTGACCACCGTCACGCCGAAGGGCCGGCCGGCACCGCGGCCGGTGTGGTTCGTGCTCGACGGCGACGACGTCGTGCTGTTCAGCAAGCCGGACACCGCGAAGCTCCGGCACATCGAGGCGAACCCCGAGGTGAGCTTCCACCTCAACGGCGACGAGCACGGCGGCTCGATCCTCGTCGTCAACGGGAAGGCGACCGTCGACGAGGCGAAGGCGTCGGAGGCGCCGGGGTACCTCGAGAAGTACGGCTCCGACTACGCGGCGATCGGCTTCGGGACACCGGAAGCCTTCGACGCCGAGTACTCCGTGCGCATCCGCGTGGTGCCCGAGCGCTCTTGGGGGTGGTGACTAGAAGTCCACGTCCAGGCAGGCCAGCCGGGCGCCCGCCGTGCCCGCGTGACCGGGATCGGTGTGCGTGTGCGTCTCGTGCACGACCACGGACCGGGCCCGCCGCCCGGCGAACGTCCAGTCCACAGTGGACCGGGCGAAGCCGGTGCCGAGCCGGTCGGTGGTGAAGTCGAGCCAGATCTCGTTGCGGGGGTTGGCGTACGCGGGGTCGGTCGACGGCTTCACCGGGTCCGGCACGTGCTGGAAGTGCGGCCCGGCGGCGTCACCGGTGGCGCCGCACCGCTGCGCGTGCGCGTGGGCGCCGTACGCGCGCCCGGGCCGCAGGCCGGTGACGACCAGCGTGGTCGTCGTGCCCGCGTGCGCCGCCGAGAGGCTGAACACGTGCGCGCGGGCACCCGCGGGGACGAGGTCGGGGCGGTACGTCACCGCGTGTGCGCTGGGGGCATACGCGGTGAACGTGCCGTGCGCGGTCGCGACGTGCACGGGTGAGGCGGACGCGACGGCGGGGAAGAACGCGGTGAGGGCCGCCGCGGCGGCGAAAGCCGGGAGGAGACGCATGGTCCTTCTCTAGCAGCGCGAACGCCGGTCGCCATGATCTTCACACGAAGGAGTGGCCGGCGGCGGGGGAAACTCACGCTTTTCCCATCCGGTGGGAGATCCCGGGCCCGGTTAAGGTCGTTGTGTGCCCGAACACACCGGCGAGACCCGCAACGAGCAGCTGACGCGCAACGTCGGCGAGCTGCTGCAAGAGCTGCGGGTCGCGCAGGCCGGCGTGCAGATCCTGTTCGGGTTCCTGCTGTCGGTGGTGTTCACCGACCGCTTCCACGACGCGAGCGGGTTCGAGAAGTCGCTGCACCTGTCCGCGGTCGCGCTCGCCGTGGCCGCGACGGCGCTGCTGACCGCGCCCGCGGCCTGGCACCGGCTGCTGTTCCGCACGGGGAGCCGGGAACGGATCCTGACCGTGGGCAACCGGCTCGTGCTGGTCGGGCTGGTCTGCCTGGCGCTGGCGATCACGTCGACCGTCGCGCTGATCGCGAAGGTCGTCTACGGCTGGATCGCGATGGTCGTCATGGCCGCGCTCTGCTTGCTGATCTTCGGGATCCTCTGGTTCGTCATGCCGATCCGGATGCACCCGGCCAACGGCGATCAGCCGACGGGCCCGCCCAAGTAGAGCGTGTCCTCCTGCACGAAGCAGAGCGGGTTGCCGAACGGGTCGTCGGCGTAGAAGGAGCGCTCGCCCCAGAACTGCGTCTCGATGGCGTCGTCGATCCAGCGCGGCCCGGCCGCGCGCACGCGCTCGAAGGTCTCGTCGACGTCGTCGACCGCGAGGTAGACGATCCGCGGGTCTCGCCGCGGCCGCGGCTCGCGGTGCTCGAGCGGCGCTTCCACGCAGGCGAGCACGACGTCGCCGCAGCGGAAGTAGTGGCGGTTGACGGCGATCCGCTCGCCGGGGTCGCCGAGGACGGCGGTGTAGAACGCGACGGCGACTTCGACGTCGTCGACGGGCTGGATCAACCGGAACACCCGCGGGCCGCTCATGCGCGAACAGTACCGCTGTTCATCCCGCGTTCGGCGGCAGTTGCCGGTGCGGTCGGGCGGCGCCCGTAGCTTCCCGCCCGTGACTGACACTTCTCGCCGGACCTTCCTCCTCGGCGCCCCGGCCGTCGCCGCCGCCGCGACCCTGCCGGGCGTCCTCGGCGCGCCGGCCGCCCACGCGCAGGGCCCGCACCGCCCGGACCAGGAAGACCCGCGCTTCACGCTCGTGGTCATGCCGGACACCCAGTACCTGTTCGACGAGGACCGCGGCGACGCGGCCCCGCTGGACGCGTCGCTGCGGTACGTCCTCGACGAGTCGGATGACAACGTTGTCTTCCTCGCTCACCTCGGAGATCTCACCCAGAACGGCCGCGCCGACGAGTTCGCCAGGATCAGCAAGTCGTTCCAGGCGCTCGACCGCCGCCGGTTCCCGTACAGCACCCTCGCGGGCAACCACGACATCGACGGCTCGAAGGACGACCAGCGCGGGCCCTCGCCGTACCTCGACGCCTTCGGCCCGCAGCGCCACCGCAACTCGCCGACGTTCAAGGGCGCGTCCAAGGACGGCTACAACACCTTCCACATCTTCCGCGGCGGTGGCCGCGAATGGCTGCTGCTCGCCCTGGACTGGCGGCCGTCGGCGGGTGGCTTGAACTGGGCGAAGCAGGTCCTCGCGCAGCACCCGGCGTTGCCCGCGATCCTCACCATCCACGAGCTGGTCTGGGCCGACGACGACCACCAGGCGCAGTTCTCCACCTTCGGCGAGCTGGTCTGGAAGGAGCTCGTCGACGGCAACGACCAGATCTTCCTGACGCTGAACGGCCACTACTGGCCGACCGGGCGCACGGTCCGCAAGAACGCCGCCGGGCACGACGTCCACGTCCACATCGCCAACTACCAGGACCGCTACTACGGCGGCAGCGCGATGGTCCGGCTCTACCAGTTCGACCTCGCGCGCGGCGTGATCGACGTCCGGACGTTCTCGCCGTGGCTCGCCGCGCAGGACCACCTGAGCGAGATGCAGCGGATCGAGGTCGAGCGCAGCGGCTCGGCCGACTACTTCAGCCTCGAGATCGACTTCGCCGAGCGGTTCAAGGGCTTCGCGCCGGTGCCGGTCCCGCCGGGACGTCCGGCGAAGCAGCTGCTCGTGCCCGGAACCGTCGCCTACTGGCGCTTCGAGGGCGGCCAGGACGGCAAGCCCGTGCCGGACAGCGTTGTCGTGCGGGACCAGACCGGCCGCGGCAACGACCTCACGCGCGTCACCGCGCCCGGCAGCGGGCCCGACGCGCTGAAGTACGCGAGCGAGTTCTCGCCGCGGCAGCCGTCGCGGGCGAGCCTGCGCTTCGACGGCGGCCGCGACCCGAGCCGGGGCGCGTACCTGCGCACGGTCGACTCGGCGCCGATGAACCGGCTGAAGTTCGAGCGCGGCTACACCGTCGAGGCGTTCTTCCGGCTGCCGGCGAACTTCAAGGACGGCCACCACGGCTGGTGCGGCCTGTTCGCCCGGCAGGGCAGCGGCGCGGCGGCGGGCAAGACCGGCGACGACCCGAAGGAATCGGCCGCCACGCTGTCCCTTTCGGACGGTGGGGAGCTGCAGTGGGCGGTGTACCCGCTCAACCAGGACCGGACCTCGACGAACTGGGGGCACGAGCTGGCGGTCGAAAAGTGGTGGCACGTCGCCGTGGTCAACGACGGCCGGCGCACGATCGTCTACGTCGACGGCTGCCCGGTGGTGCGGAACCCGGCCACGCCGGCGGTCGGGCTCGCCGACCCGGGTGGCTCGTGGCTGGTCGGGGCCTCCTCCTACGACGGGAAGGTCGACCGGAGCTTCGCCGGGCTGCTGGGTGACGTGCGGGTGGTGGACCGGCCGCTGAACCCGCGCGAATTCATGCTGGGCTGAGCCCCTTGACAGCGGGTGGACAATAAAAAATCGGCGTGCTCTCCGAAACGAAAAGGAGAACTCGCCGAATCTGGTGCCAGTCTAACCGCTGTGAGGGGAAATTGTCAAATCAGGGGTACGACGAGGAATTGCGGGACGAGCGCGCGTACATCGCGGGGCTGTACGCGCGGCTCGACCGCGAACGCGAACAGGCGCGGGCCCGCTACCGCGCCGCGCTGGGGGAAACCGGGATCGCGCTGGTGGACCGGGACGCCGACGTGCGCATCCGGGCCCGGGAGGCGACGCGGCTGAACGCCGTCGACAACGGGCTTTGCTTCGGCAGGCTGGACACCCTTTCGGGCGAACGCGGCTACATCGGCCGGATCGGCCTCTTCGACGGTGAAAACGACTACGAGCCCCTGCTCCTGGATTGGCGGGCGCCGGCGGCGCGCCCGTTCTACGTCGCCACCGCGGCGTCGCCGGAAAACATGCGCCGCCGCCGTCAGTTCCATTCCGTCGGCCGCCGCGTCACCGGGTTCACCGACGAGGTGTTCGGTCGGCCGGGGGCCGGCGAGCGCGGGGATGCCGCCTTGCTCGCCGCTGTCACCGCGCCCCGGGGCGAGGGCATGCGGGACATCGTCGCGACGATCCAGGCCGAGCAGGACGAGATCATCCGGCTGGGCCACGCGGGCGTCCTGGTGGTCGAGGGCGGCCCGGGGACCGGGAAGACCGCCGTCGCGCTGCACCGCGTCGCCTACCTGCTCTACACCCAGCGCGAGCGGATGTCGCGCACCGGCGTGCTGGTGGTCGGGCCGAGCCCGCTGTTCCTCGACCACATCGGCCGCGTGCTGCCTTCGCTCGGCGAATCGGACGTCGTCTTCGCGACCACCGGCGACCTCGTGCCCGGCCTGCGCGTCACCGCCGAAGACGCGCCGGAGGTGGCGCGGCTCAAGGGGTCTTCGAAGATGGTCGGCGTCCTCGCGGCAGCGGTCGCCGACCGGCAGCGGGTGCCGGACGAGCCGGTGCCGGTCGAGCTGGCCGACGTCACCGTCGACCTCGACCGGGGCGTCGCGGCCGAAGCCAGGCTCGAAGCCCGTCGGTCGGGCTTGCC
Organism: Amycolatopsis eburnea; assembly: GCF_003937945.1. Lineage (GTDB taxonomy): Bacteria > Actinomycetota > Actinomycetes > Mycobacteriales > Pseudonocardiaceae > Amycolatopsis > Amycolatopsis eburnea. Next base: position 682,886 of record NZ_RSEC01000036.1, on the reverse strand, counting down.
GCACAACGAAGCCCGTGCGGTGTTCCGCGAGCACGTCGTCGCGCTCCTCGCCGAGCGCGCCGTGGCGAAGATCGGCGAGGGCTGGCTGACCCCGGCGGATCGCGGGGCGTGGGCCGATCTGCGCGCCGACGTCCGCGAAGAACTGGCGGAGCACGAGCAGCTCGACGCCGTCCTCGACGGGCTGTGGCCGGAGCTGACGCCGGAGACGCTGCTGGCGCCGCTGTACATGTCGCCGCGCCGGCTGGCCGCCGCCGGCGCCGATCCCGCGTTGTTCCGCGCGGACGGCGGTGCCTGGACGGTGTCGGACGTGCCGCTGCTCGACGAGCTGGTCGACCTGCTCGGCCGCGACGACGCCGCCGACCGGACCGCCGCGCGACGGCGGGCGGCCGAAGCGGCCGAGTACTCCGCCGGGGTCCTGGACGTGCTCAAGCTGGACCGCGAGGAGATGGACGAAGACGTCCTGCTGAGCGCGGAAAACCTGCTGTACGCCGAAGACCTGGCCGACCGCTTCGGCGAGCGCGACACGCGTGACCTCGCCGAACGCGCGGCCGCGGACCGCGACTGGACGTACGGGCACGTCGTCGTCGACGAGGCGCAGGAACTGTCCGAAATGGACTGGCGGGTGCTGGTGCGGCGGTGCCCGAGCCGGTCGTTCACGATCGTCGGCGACCTGGCCCAGCGCCGGTCGGCGGCCGGGGCGACGTCCTGGGCCGCGATGCTGGCGCCGTACGCCGGCGACCGGTGGCAGTACCGGGAACTGACCGTGAACTACCGCACCCCGGCGGAGATCATGACCGTCGCCGGCGCCCTGCTGGCGCGGTTCGCGCCGGACGCGCGGCCGCCGGAATCGGTGCGCGCGAGCGGCGTCCGGCCTTGGTCCAGACAAGTTGCGGATGGCGAATTGCCGGACGCCATCGCCGATTTCACCCGCGACGAAGACGGCCGTGAAGGCACGGCCGTCGTGATCGGTCCGCCGGGCGTGCCCGGCGCGGTTCCGCCGTCGGCCACCAAGGGCCTGGAGTTCGACGCCGTCCTCGTCGTCGAACCCGAGCGGATCCTGGCCGAGGGCCCGCGTGGCGCGGCCGAGTTGTACGTCGCGCTCACCCGTGCCACGCAGCGCCTCGGGGTGCTGCACCGGGAACCGTTGCCGGCGGTGTTGTCGGGGCTCGCCGACCGCTACGCGGTGAGCCGGCCCCAGGAGTAGTTCTGCTTGGCCAGCTTGAGGTACACGAACAGCTCGGTGCCGGAGACGCCCGGGATCTGCCGGATCTCCTCGCCGAGCACTTCGAGCATGTGGTCGTCGTCCCGGCAGACCAGCTCGGCCAGCAGGTCGTACCGCCCGGCGCACAACACGACGTAGTGCACGTTCGGCAGTTCGGAGAGCTTGCCCGCCACCTCGCGCGGATCGGCGCCGTCGACGCTGATCCCGACCATCGCCTGTCTGGTCAGGTCGACGTTGACCGGGTCGGTCACCGCCACGATCTGCATGAGGTCGTCGCGCAGCAGCCGCTGCACGCGCTGGCGGACGGCTCCCTCCGAAAGCCCCACCGCCTTCGCGAGCGCGGTGAACGACGCGCGGCCGTCCTGCTGGAGCAGGGCGATCAACGATCTGTCCGTGTTGTCCAGTCCGCGCGCACGTGAATCGTCACCCATGCCGTCCCTCCCTGTGTTTCGGCATGTGATTTGTCAAGTGCGCAGCGTATCGAGACCTGACCAGAAAGCGAGACCCCAGCGCCAGCTTCGCGTGATCCGGCGTGCACGTCGCCGTCAGCCGAGGAATCGGTGGCTCGGGAGGACGATCACGAGGCTTTCCGAGGCGGTTTTGTGCGCCCGCGCACAGCCGCACGCGCCCGGCGGGCGCCGCCGGGTACCGTCTGGCGGCTCTGTCGTCTGCCGTTACCCCAGGAGGACCAACGCATGTCGGAGGCCGTGGCGCTCGGCGCCGCTCCCGCCATCCCGGAAAAGGGACTGCGCGGCGGCGCCCTGGGCATGGTGTCGTCGATGGTCATCGGCATGTCGTCGACCGCCCCGGCGTATTCGATCGCGGCCACGCTCGGGCTGATCGTCTTGGCGGGCACCGGCTTCAAGGCAGCGGCGTTCGTCCTGCTGTCGTTCGTGCCGGTGCTGTTCGTCGCGGTCGCGTTCCGCGAGCTGAACACCGCGGAACCCGACTGCGGCACGAACTTCACGTGGGCGGCGCGCGCGTTCGGCCCGCACGCCGGGTGGTTCACCGGCTGGGTCGTCACGGTCGCGCAGCTGCTGGTGATGAGCAGCCAGTCCGCGCTCACCGGCCGGTACACGCTGCTGCTGTTCGGCGCGTCCGACGCGGCGGGCAACCGGTGGGTCACGACGGCGATCGGGGCCGCGTGGCTGCTCGCGCTGTGCTGGCTCTGCTACCGCGGCATCGAGGTGTCCGCGCGGGCGCAGTGGATCCTGCTCGGCGTGGAGCTGGTCGTGCTCGTGCTCTTTTCGGTCGTGGCGCTGGTCCGCGTCTTCGAGGGCACGGCCGGCCCGCAGGCGACGGTCCCGCGCCTCGACTGGCTGTGGCCGGGCGGGGTCGGCGCCGGGACCGCGGTTTCGGCGGTGCTGCTCGCCGTGTTCATCTACTGGGGCTGGGAAAGCTCGCTGTCGGTGAACGAAGAGTCCGCCGACCCGCGGCACGCGCCGGGCCGTGCGGCGGTGCTTTCGACCGTGCTGCTGGTGCTGAACTACCTGCTCGTCACGGTCGCCGCGCTGGCCTTCGCGGGCGTCGGCACCGAAGGGATCGGGCTGGGCAACGAGGCGAACTCCGACGACGTCCTCGCCGGTCTCGGCGGCGCGGTCTTCGGCGACGGCGCGGGCGGCAAGGTGCTGGGCGTGCTGCTGATCGTCTCGGTGCTGACCAGCGGCGCGGCCACCAGCCAGGCGACGATCATGCCCGCCGCGCGCACGACGTTGTCGATGGCCAGCCACGGCGCGCTGCCCCGCGTCTTCGGGCGCGTGCACCCGAAGTTCCGGACGCCGTCGGTGGCCACCTGGACGTTCGGGCTGGTGTCGTTGGCGGTGTACGTGCTGCTGGCGCTGGTCAGCGACAACGTGCTGGCGGACTCGGTCGACGCGGTCGGGCTGACCATCGCGATCGAGTACACGATGACGGCGCTCGCGTGCGTCTGGGTGTTCCGCCGCACGCTCTTCGCGAGCGTGCGCAACTTCCTGCTGCGCGGGCTGCTGCCGTTCGCCGGCGGGGTGTTCTTCCTGGCCGTGCTGGGGTTCGCGCTGATCGAGTACGCGCGGCCGGACGCGGGCGAGACGACGGTGTTCGGCATCGGCGGCGTCGCGGTGATCGGCGTGGTGTCGATCGTGCTGGGGGTGCCGCTGATGTTCGCGGTGCACCGCGCCTGCCGCGACTTCTTCGCCGGGCGCCGCCTGCCGCGTGGCGTGGTGCGGCGCGGGGGCGACGTCATCGAACCGGGCTAGAACCAGGTACCGAGGGCGGTGGCCAGGTCGCCATCGCCGGCCCAGGCGATCACCCCGTCCGGGCGGAGCAGCAGCGGGCCGGTGTTGGCCGCCGGGACGACGTCGACACGCGGATCGGCGAGGTCCTCCGACGTCAGCAGGAGGCCGCGGCCGGTGCGCGTGTGCTCGTGCAGCCGGGACTTCCGGCCGCCGGCATCGACGATCTCGAGGTCCGGGCAGTGTTCGCCGGCCGGTCGTCCGGCGGGGTACGGGAAGTCGTAGCGGATCTTGGTGCCGGCCAGGAGTTCCGCGAAGTACCGGTTCGCCTCGGGCAGGTCCATGACGTCCGCGACGATCTCCCGCAGCGCGTCGACGTGCGGGCCGGGCGCGAGCAGCGCCGACTGCGCCCTTGTGTTGCGCAGCACCGCTTCGCCGGCCGGGTGCCGTTCGCGGGTGTAGGTGTCGAGGAACGCTTCGGGCTTGTCGCCGCGGAGGACGGCGCCGAGCTTCCAGCCGAGGTTGGCCGCGTCCGGGATGCCGAGGTTGAGGCCCTGGCCACCGCTCGGCGAGTGAACGTGCGCGGCGTCGCCGGCGAGCAGGACGCGGCCGCGGCGGTAGGTGTCGGCCTGGCGGGCCTGGTCGGTGAACCGCCGTTCTTCGCGGAACTCCTCGACGACGACGTCCACGCCGGTGACGCGCCGGACGCTCGCGGCGAAGCCGGCCGTCTCCGGGGCTGACGCGGGTTCGGTGACCCCGACCATGCTGCCGCCGTGCAGGAACGTGCCACCGGGGTGGCGTCCGGCCGGCGGCACGTCGCCGGCGAACCGCGCCTGGCCGGCGATCGTGCGCAGCAGTGCGGGTGTGCCCGGGAAGCCGAACCCGGCGAGCTTGCGGACGGTGCTGCGGCCGCCGTCGCAACCGACGACGTAACGGGCGCGCCAGGTCCTCCCCGCGGTGACCGTGACGCCGTCCACATCGGACTCGAGCGCGGTGACTTCGTGCCCGCGCAGGATCCGGACGCCTTCCGCGTGCTCGGCCAGGACGCGCTCCAGTTCCGGCTGCCAGATGTTGGTCCGCGGCCGGTCGTCGCTGGGCACGATCTTGAAGATGTTCGCGAAGTGGCCGCGGGTGCTGCCGTGGTCACGCGCGAGGTCCTTCGTGCCTTCGACGTCGGCGGCGGCCAGCTGCTCACCGAGGCCCCGGCGCCAGAGCGCTTCGGTGGCCAGCGCGCCGAGACCGCGTGCTCTCGGCTCTCCGGAAGGCGTCTCCCGGCGTTCGAGGACCAGCGGCTCGGCGCCCGCGAGCTTGAGCTCCGCGGCGAGGAACAGGCCCACCGGACCGGCGCCCACGACGATCACGTCGGCATCCATGCTTTCTCCTTAACTTGTTAAGGGCTAGGATGTCCTTAACAAGTTAAGGCGTCAAGGAGCAGCATGCCGCTGGAAGTCGCCGACGCGGTGCGCGTCGCGCTGAACCTGCTGGAAGACGAGGGGCTCGACAAGCTGACCGTGCGGCGGCTCGCCACCGAGCTCGGCGTCAAAGCACCCGCGTTGTACTGGCATTTCCAGAGCAAGCGGGCGTTGCTCGACCACCTGGCGGACGCGATCGTGGCGCCGGTCGTCGCCGGGCTGCCCGCTTCCGGTCCGTGGCTGAAGTGGCTCGAGGACGCGGGTTTCGCGCTGCACACGGCGTTGCTCGCGCACCGCGACGGCGCCCGCGTCGCGCTCGGCGCGGACCTCCGGGTGGCCCGCGCGCTCGGCGAACTGGCCGAACGCGCGACCGGTGTCCTGCACGACGCGGGCTTCTCGCTCGGCGAAGCGACCCGCGCGGCCGGGCTGCTGGTGCACTTCGTGCTCGGCCGGGCCGTCGAGGACCAGACGCGGCTGCCGCCCGAGGAGGAAGCCGCCGCGATCGCTTCGGCGGCTTTCCCGTTCCCGCTGATGGCCGGTGGCCTGCGCGAACGCGCCGGGTCGACGGTCGAGGAGGACTTCCGCTACGCCCTCGGTGTGCTGCTCGCCGGGCTGGAAGCGACTAGCCCAGGTCGCGGCGGCTGAGGTCCTCCTCGGTTTCGCGGCGCACCAGCAGCGTCGCGACGCCGTTCTTCACGCCGACCAGCGGCGGGCGGCCGACCTGGTTGTAGTTCGACGCCAGCGAGTGGTGGTACGCGCCGGTGCACGGCACGGCCAGCAGGTCGCCCGCGCGCAGGTCGGCGGGCAGGGCGAGGCCGTCGGCCAGGACGTCGCCGGCTTCGCAGTGCCTGCCGACGACGGTCATCGGGACGCGCTTCGCGGTGGAGCGCCGGCCGACCAGGCGCGTCGTGTACCGGGCGCCGTAGAGCGACGGCCGCGCGTTGTCGCTCATGCCGCCGTCGACCGCGACGAACGTGCGGCTGCCGCGCTTGACCGCGCACACGCGGTACACCGTGATGCCGGCCGGACCGACGAGCGCCCGGCCCGGCTCGATCGTCAAGCGGGGCAACGGGAAACCGTGCGCCGCGCACTCGTAGGCGAGCGCCACGCGCAGCCGCCGCGAATACCCGCCGAGGTCGAACGCGGGCTCGCCGCCGACGTACGGCACGGCGTGCCCGCCGCCGAGGTCGAGCTCCCGCAACGTGACGCCGTGGGCGTCCCGCAGCCGGACGAGCACCCCGGCCATCCGCCGCGCGGCGGCTTCGTACCGGTCGACCCGCGAGACCTGCGAGCCGATGTGGCAGTGCAGGCCGGCCAGCCGCAACCCGGGTTGCGCCAGCACGGCCTCGGCGGCGGCGTCGACGTTGTCGGGAACGCCGTCCAGCAGCGAGAACCCGAACTTCTGCCCCTCGGCGCCGGTGCTGATGGCGGCGTGCGCCCCGGCCGCGACACCCGGCGTCACCCGGATCATCACCTGCTGCCCGCCGTGGGCGAGCGCGCCGAGCTGCTCGATCTCGTCGAGCGAGTCGACCACGATCCGCCGCACGCCGTACCCGAGCGCGGCTTTCAGGTCTTCTGGCGTCTTCGCGTTGCCGTGCAGCAGCATCCGCTCGGCGGGAAAGCCGACGGACCGGGCGACGGCGATCTCCCCGGCGGAGCAGGTGTCGAGCGACAGCCCCTCCTCGGCGACCCAGCGCAGCACGGCGCGGGTGCAGAGGGCCTTGCTCGCGTACGCGACCTCGACGTCCGGGAGTGTTTCGCGGTACTCGCGGGCGGTGTCGCGGACCTGCTGCTCGTCGATGAGGTAGGACGGCGTCCCGAAGCGGGCGGCGAGGTGGCTGACTCGCGCGCCGGCGAAGAGGAGTTCGCCGTCTTCGCCGAGTCGGGTGCTTCGCGGCCAGACTCCTGGCTCGAGGTGATCGGCGGCTTCGCAGCCGAGGCTGGGAAGAAGCTCGCTGAGCGTCACGGGTGCCTCCGGGCATCGCGGCGGATCGGACCCCGCCAGGACACCGCCGTCCGCGCTGCCGGGCGTCCCCCGTGAATGCGGTCCTGACGGCCGGTACCCGGTCGCTTACTCGTCCTTAACGCGCGAGTAACTTCGGCCACACCCTGGTTGACCTGCGAAGAGTTGATTTCCGGTGCCGGGTGGCGTCACACCGGGCATGGTTACCGACACGATGGACGAGACCGAGTTCGCCGAACTGACCGAGCAGCACCGGCGGGAGCTGCGGGTGCACTGCTACCGGTTCCTGGGGTCGCTCGACGAGGCCGAGGACCTGGTGCAGGAGACCTTCCTGCGCGCCTGGCGCGGCCGTGAGCAGTACGCGGGCCGGGCGAGCGTGCGGGCCTGGCTGTACAAGATCGCCACGAACGCCTGCCTCGACTTCCTCGACCGCACGCCGCGCGTGGTTCCGTCGGTGGACCTGCCGGTGGCGTCCGGCTCGCACCTGGCGCCCCGGCCGGCGGCGGCGGTCCCGTGGCTGCAGCCGGCACCGGACGACCTGCTGGACGCGGCGATCGCTCGCGAGACGGTCGAGCTGGCGTTCCTCGCCGCCCTCCAGTACCTCTCGCCCCGGCAACGCGCGGTGCTGATCCTCCGCGACGTCGTCGGCTGGTCGGCGAAGGAGACGGCGGCCGCGTTGGAGACAACCCCCGCTTCGGTGAGTAGCTCGCTTCAGCGCGCGCGAGCCGAGCTGAAGGAGCAGCTGCCCGCGCGGCGCACGGAGTGGCGCGTCGAGTCGAGCAGCGAGGAGCGCGCGGTCGTGTCCCGCTACATCGCGGCGATCACGGCCGCGGACGACACGGCCATCGCGGCCGTGCTGAGCGACGACGTCCGCTGCAGCCACCAGCCGGGCGCCGGCGGCCACGACGGTCCGGAACCGACCTGGTACGGCGGCCTGGCGACGGTCCTCGAAGGCTGGGCCCCGGTGCTGCACGGCCCGGTGTCGATGGAGCTGCGCATGCGGCCGACCCGCGCGAACGGCGGCCCGGCCGTGGCGACGTACCTGCGCCACGACGGCCGCTTCCACGCGTTCGGCTTGAACGCGCTGTCGATCGACGGTGACCGGGTGACCGAGGTGACGACGTTCGTCCCGGCGGTCTTCCCGTCGTTCGGCCTGCCGATGGAGCTCTAGGAGAGTCCCCACGAGGACAGGAGCCCGAAGAGCCGCTCCCGTTCGGCCGCCGTCAGCAGCCGGCTCGGCGGCCGGACGTCGGGGCGGCACAGGCCCAGCTGGGCGAGGGCGTCCTTCACCACGCTGACGTTGTTGGCGTTCCCGTTCGCCGCGCGGAGCTCTTCGAAGGGCCGGATCCGCTCCCAGACCGCCATCGCCGCCGGGTAGTCCCGTGTGGACAGTGCGTGGAACATCGCCAGCGACGTCGCCGGGTCGACGTTCACCAGCCCGGACGTGAAGCCGGTGGCGCCGACGGCGAAGTAGCCGGGTGCCGAAAGCTCCGCCAGCCCGGCGATCCAGACGAACCGCTCGAACCCGGCGTCGCGGGCCACCGACCCGAACCGGACCGGATCCGGCACCGCGTACTTCACGCCGATGACGTTCGGCGTCGCCTCGCCCAGCGCGCGCAGCTGTTCGCCGGCGATCGCGGGGTTGCGGACGTAGAGCACGACGCCGAGTTCCGGCACCGCGCCGGCGATCGCCGCGTGGTAGTCCACCCAGCCCTCGCCGGAGACGTACGGGTGCACCGGCTGGTGGACCATGATCATGTCGGCACCGGCATCCCGCGCATGGATAGCGGCCCGCGTCGCCGAAGCGACGTCGTGCCCGATCCCGGCGAGCACGCTGGCCCGGCCCGCGGTGGCCTCGACGGTGATCTCCAGGCACTGCCGGGCTTCGGCGGCGTCGAGCGCGTAGAACTCGCCGGTGTTCCCGTTCGGCGTCACGACCTCGATGCCGCCGGTGACCAGCCGGTCCACCAGCTTCGCGTACGTCCCGGCGTCGACGGCGCCCTCGGCGTCGAACGGCGTGACCGGGATGGCCACCACGCCCGAGAGTCGGTGCTTCTGCTCCTCGAACGTGGCCAATGGCATGTCCTATCTGATATACGATGCGGCGTACAACATTATCACGGACCCAGGAGCAGCCATGCACCGTCGCACCGGCTTCCGATTCCGACGAATGTTGCTGGCGGCCGGCCTCGCCGCCGGCCTGGCGGCGTGCGGCGCCCCCGGCGGTGACGGCGGCGGCCAGGCCGCGGATCCCCAGGCGGTGCCGGACAAGCCGAGCAAGCCGGTCGAGCTGAACATCCTCGACGTCGCGGGCAACCTGCAGCTCACCAAGCAGATGATCGAGAACTTCAAGGCCGCCCACCCCGAAGTCCTCGCGAAGGTCACGTACTCGACCGCGCCCGCGCCGAGCATGGCGGGCAAGCTCAAGGCCGAACAGGACGGCGGCGTCGCCCAGACGCACCTGGTCCTCAGCGGCACCGACGGCCTCTCCGCCGGAATCGCCAACGGCACCCTGGCCAAGGTCCTCCCGGACTTCGCCGGCCGCTTCCCGAACCTGATGCAGAACTACCTCGAACCGGCCGCCAAGATGCAGGAGCTCGCCAACGGCTACGGCGTCGAGGTCGTGTACTACCCCTCCGGCCCGCTCCTGGAGTTCAACCCCGGCGCGGTGCCGGCCGCCCCCGCGTCCCCGCAGCAGCTGCTCGACTGGGCCAAGGCGCACCCCGACAAGTTCCAGTACGCGCAGCCGGCCAACTCCGGCCCGGGCCGGACGTTCCTGATGGGACTCCCGTACCTGCTCGGCGACAAGGACCCGAAGGACCCGGACAAGGGCTGGGACAAGACCTGGGCGTACCTGCAGGAGCTGGGCAAGTACGTGAAGTACTACCCGTCGGGCACCACCGAGACGATGAAGAACCTCGCCTCGGGCTCGGTGGACATGATCATGTCCACCACCGGCTGGGACATCAACCCGCGCAAGCTCGGCACCGTGCCGAACACGGTCAAGACCGCGATCATGCAGCCGATGCACTGGGTCACCGACGCCCAGTACGCCCTGATGCCGAAGGGCCTTTCGCCCGACCAGGAGTCGGCGATCCTCCAGCTGATCGCGTGGATGCTCAAGCCGGACCAGCAGGCGATCGCCTACGACGACGGCTACTTCTACCCCGGCCCGGCCGTCAAGGACGTCACCCTGCGGATGGCGCCGCAGAAGAGCCAGGACACGATCAAGCAGTTCGGGCGCCCGGAGTACGAGCAGTGGATCGCGCAGTACCCCAAGGAGACGTCGCTGCCCGCCGAACAGCAGGTCAAGGCGTTCGACAAGTGGAACCAGCTGGTCGGCGGCTCGAAGGTCGGCAAGAAGTGACGTTCGAGCAGCTCCGCCTCGACGGGGTCTCCCGCAGCTTCGGCACCGCGAACGCCCTGCGCGACCTCGACCTCGCCATCACGCGCGGCGAGTTCGTGGCCCTGCTCGGCCCGTCCGGCTGCGGCAAGTCGACCGCCCTCAACTGCCTGGCCGGCCTGCTCCCGCTGACCGGCGGCAGCATCTGGCTCGACGACACCCGCATCGACGGCCGCCCGCCGGAGCAGCGCGGGTTCGGGATGGTGTTCCAGAACTACGCGCTGTTCCCGCACCTGTCCGTCCGCGCCAACGTCGGCTTCGGCCTCAAGATGCGCAAGGTCGCCCGCGCCGAAGCCCGCCGCCGGGTGGACGAAGCCCTCCGCCTGGTCCAGCTCACCGAGCACGCGGCGAAGTTCCCGGCGCAGCTCTCCGGCGGCCAGCAGCAACGCGTCGCCATCGCCCGCGCCGTCGTGCTGGAGCCACCGGTGGTCCTGATGGACGAACCGCTGTCCAACCTGGACGCCAAGCTCCGCCTCGAGATGCGGATGGAGATCCGCCGCCTCCACCAGACGCTCGGCCTGACCACCGTCTACGTCACCCACGACCAGGAGGAGGCCCTGTCGCTGGCCGATCGCCTGGTGGTGCTCCGCGAGGGCGAGGTCCAGCAGATCGGCACCCCCGAGGAGGTCTACGCGCAGCCGGTGAACAGCTACGTCGCCTCCTTCATGGGCTACCGCAACCTCCTGGACGTGACGGTCACCGGCACCGCAGGCTCCTCGGTCACCGTCGAAGGCGACGGCGTCCGCCTGACCGGCGCGAACCGCGGCTCGCTCGCGGAAGGCCCCGCGAAGGTGGCCATCCGCCCCGAGGACTTCGTCGTCGGCGACGGCGCGGAGAACGCCCTCGACGTCACGATCGAGATCGTCGAGTACCACGGCCGCGAGCTGTCCGTCTCCGCCCGGCTGCCGACCGGGGTGCCGGTGTACTTCCGGACGGACAAGCGCCTGGCCCCCGGCGACACCGCGAAGATCGGCGTCCCGGCCGAGCGCGTCCTGGTGTTCGCGCCGTGACCGCCGTGACGACGGCCCGCCCGGCCCTCCGGCACCGCCTGGCCGAACGCGGCATCGACCGCACCCTGCTCCTGCTGGTTCCCGGCCTGCTGGTGATCGCCTGCCTGTTCCTGTACCCCTTCCTCTACGGCCTGCAGTTGTCCTTCGCCCCACGCCGGGGCGGCGTCTTCGCGAACTACGCCCGGTTCTTCGGCGACCCCTACCTGCGCGACACCATCTGGACGACGCTCGGCATCGCGCTGCCCGCGACGTTCATCAACGTCCTCGCCAGCATCCCGATCGCGTACGTCCTGCGCGGCCGCGTCCGCGGCAAGCGCCTCCTGACCACGATCCTGGTCGTGCCCATCACGCTCGGCACCGTGCTCACCGCGCAGGGCCTGATCATGTACGGCGGCCCGGCGGGCTGGCTGAACAAGGTGCTCACGGTCCTGGGCAGCACCGACCAGCCGCTGCCGCTGATCCACAACTACACCGGCGTGCTGCTGTCACTGGTGATCACCGGCTTCCCGTTTTCCTTCCTGCTGACGTTGTCCTATCTCTCGGGCATCGACCCCTCCTTGGAGAAGGCCGCCGCGACGCTGGGCGCGAACGGCGTCCAGCGCTTCCGGCGGATCACGCTGCCCCTGCTGGCTCCCGGGCTGGCGATCACCTTCTGCTTGTCGTTCGTCATGGCGTTCTCGGTGTTCCCCTCGGCGCAGCTGGTCGGCGACCCCGCGAACGAGACCCGCGTCATCTCGATCGCGGCCTACCACGCCGCGTTCGAGGAGTACGACTACTCGATGGGCTCGGCCGTCGCGATGCTCATGGCGGTGGTCATGCTGCTCGTGATCGGCCTGGTCATGGCGTGGCGCGCCACCCTGTACCGCGGAGCGACCGGAGGCAAGGGATGACCGGTTGGGTCGCGCGTCCTGGACGTTGGGTCGTCTGGGCCGTCGTCGCGTTCTTCTTCGTCAACCTCGCCGGCGTGGTGCTCTCGGTGGTCGTCGACTCGTTCGGCGAGCAGTGGTTCGGCACCTGGCTCCCGGACGGCTTCACCACTCATTGGTACGCCGACGCGTGGCGCGAGTTCGGCCTCTCGGACGTCCTCCTGACGACGGCGGTCGTCGCGCTCGTGGTGATCGCCGTGTCGGTGGCGGTCGGCGTCCCGGCCGCCTACGCGCTGGCCCGCCGGTCCTTCCCCGGCAAGCGCCTGGTGATGCTGCTGTTCGTGCTGCCGATCCTCATCCCGCCGATCACCTACGGCATCCCGCTCGCCACGGTGCTGTACAAGGTCCACCTCGCCGGCACGACGACCGGCGTCATCCTGGCGAACCTGGTGCCGTCGGTGCCGTTCGTCGTGCTGACCATGACGCCGTTCATCGAGCAGATCGACCCGAAGATCGAAGCCGCGGCACGCATGTCCGGCGCGCGGACGGCGTCGGTGTTCACCCAGATCCTGGGTCCGCTGCTGCTGCCGGGCATCCTGGCCGCGTCGATCCTGGTGCTGGTGCGCACGGTCGGGATGTTCGAGCTGACGTTCCTCACCGCCGGCCCGGATTCGACGACGCTCGTGGTGGCGCTGTACAACTCCGTGTTCGCCGCGGGCATCCGCGCGAACCAGTCCGTGGACGCGATGGCGACCATCTACACGGGTTCCATGCTCCTGCTCCTCCTCGTCGCGTTGCGGTTCGTGAACCCGACCCAGCTGGTCACCCGGATCCGGGAAGAGACCTGAAGGCCGGCGGTGCTCGTTCTGCCATGTGATCCACGTTACCGCGAATTGTCGAACACGTGATCGACACGATGGGGTGAAACCAGGCTTGCGGCTCCCCCGAGGGGAGCTGCCAGGCTGGTCGGCATGCGGTATTCGATCGGCGAGCTGGCGAGGCGGACGGGACTGACGATCAAGGCCGTCCGGTTCTACTCGGACCGCGGTCTCGTGCCGCCGTCCGGACGCAACACCGCAGGTCAGCGCCGGTACGACGACGCCGCCCTCGCCCGGCTCGGCCTCGTCCGCACCCTGCGCGAGCTCGGCCTCGACCTCGCCACGATCCGCCGGATCACCGACGGCGAAGTCGAGATCGCCGACATCGCGGCCCGGCACGCGGCGGCGCTGGAAGCGGAAATCCGCGTGCTGCGCCTGCGCCAAGCGGTGCTGACGGCGATCGCCGGCCGCGGTTCGACGACGGAGGAGACGAGACTCGTGCACGAACTGGCCCAGCTGTCCGAAGTGGAGCGTCAGCACCTGATCGGCGAGTTCCTCGCCGAAGCGCTGGGCGACCGTCCCGGCCTGGCCGGGTCGCCCGGACGCTGACCCCGGAACTACCGGAAAACCCGAGCCCAGAGCAGCTCGACGCTTGGATCGCGCTCGCCGAGCTGATGCGGGACGCGGAATTTCGCGCCGTCCTGCGCCGGCTCGTCGACCAGCACGAGGGCGGTCTGCGCCGCGACCTGGCCGCCGAGGTCCGCGCCGCGGTCACGCCGGCGCTCGACGCGGGGATCGCCCCGGACACCCCGGAAGCGGCGTCGATCGTCGACGGTCTCGGCCGCGACCCGCGTGAGCTGCGGGACTGGCTCGAAGCCGTCAACGACCCACGCCGCGAGCGCTACCTCGAACTGCTCGCGGTGATCAACGGCTGGGCGCGGCCGGAAAGCATGACCCCGGCCCTCGACTGGCTGACGGCGGCGAGCTCTCGGCCCTGACCCACGCGAGCGCGTCGGCCAACGGCCGCCCGTCGAGCCTGCTGCCGTCGCGCAACCGCAGGGAAAGCCGCTCCGAAGCGGCCTCCTCCGGTCCGAGCACGGCCTGGAACGGCGCCAGCCGCCCGTCCCGGATCCGGGCGCCGAGGCTGCCCTCGGCGGCGATCTCGGCCCGCAGGTCACCGCAGCGATCGAGGACTTCGCGCGCGTACGGCAATTCCGCGTCGGAAAGCGGGAGCAGCCGCAGCTGCACCGGCGCGAGCCAAGCCGGGAACGCGCCGCCGTGCACTTCGATCAGCTGCGCCACCGCGCGTTCGACGCTGCCGATGATGCTGCGGTGCACCATGACCGGCCGGTGTTTCGCCGCGTCCGCGCCCACGTATTCGAGGCCGAACCGCGCGGGCTGGTGGAAGTCGACCTGGACGGTGGACAGGGTCGATTCGCGGCCCGCGCCGTCGGCGACCTGGACGTCGATCTTGGGCCCGTAGAAAGCGGCTTCGCCTTCGACGGCGTCGTACGCGAGCCCGCTCCGGTCGAGCACGGAACGCAGCATTTCCGCGGCGCGGTCCCCATTCCCCGCCACGTATTTGCCGCCGTCGCCGGGAAGTGAAAGCCGGTAGCGCGCCGGGCTGATGCCGAGCGCGTCGTACGCCTGGCGGATCAGCGCGAGCGCCGCGTCGACCTCGGCTTCGACCTGGTCGAGCGCGCAGAAGATGTGCGCGTCGTTGAGCTGGATCGCGCGGACCCGGCCCAGTCCGCCGAGGACACCGGACAGCTCACTGCGGTACATCCCGCCCAGCTCGGCGATCCGCAGCGGCAGCTCGCGGTGGCTGCGGCCGCGTGACCGGTAGATCAGTGCGTGGTGCGGGCACAGGCTCGGCCGCAGCACGAGTTGCTCGCCGCCGACATCCATGGGCGGGTACATGTCGTCGCGGTAGTGCGCCCAGTGCCCGGAAATCTCGTACAGCTCGCGTTTGCCGAGCACGGGCGAATGGACGTGCCGGTACCCGGCTCGCCGTTCGAGGCCGCGGACGTATTCCTCCAGGCTGTGCCGGACGACCGCGCCGTCGGGCAGCCAGTAGGGCAGGCCCGCGCCGATCAGCGGGTCGGAACCGAACAGGCCGAGTTCGCGGCCGAGCTTGCGGTGGTCGTGCATGGTGGGCTCCTCGGGAAAGCGAGGCGGCGCACCACAAGACGAAGCCCGGGGCGACCGCCCCGGGCTGGAATGCGTGGTTCAGCGCGCCGGGACACTCTCCGGCGTCGTCGTGTTCGCTGCGCGCTGCATGGATCCGACGGTAGCAGGACTTGTGATCTCCGCCGTCTTTTTTTCGGACTCCGCGAAATTGTCGGAGGGTCGCGTTAAGGTGCGGCCTGGGCACGTTCCGTCACCTGGACGGAACCTGGAGTAGGGGGAATGAGGATGTTCGACGTCGTGATGCGGTCATGAGTGGACCGCGCCGGGATCTCAGGGTGCTGCAACGGGAAGCCGGTGAGCTGGACGCGCGGCTGGCCGCCGCGCGGCACACGGCCAGGTCGGCCGATCAGCTGGTCACCGCGGTCGTGACCGGCCAAGCGAAGCTCGTCGACCTGAGGATCGACGACCGGGCGTTGTACGGAGCGCACGCGCAGAAGCTGGGCCTCAGCATCGTCGAGGCGGTACGCAACGCGCGAAACACGGCCAAAGCCGTTTCGCTGCCCGAGCTGAACGCGCTGTTCGGCAAGCAACCACCGCCGCCTCCGGCGGGCGCCGCGCCCGGGCCGCCGCGCCCGGCGCCCGCGCCGGAACCCGTCCGGCGTCCGGCCGAGCCGGACGACCAGGGCAGCTTCGAGGAGTTCGACTTCCTGACCGACGAGGACCCGCGATCCGGGGGTGGGCGCTGGTGACCGGCGAAGAGCAGCTTTACCACCTCGCGAAGGAGATCGACGCGCGGGTCGCCGCCGTCGAGAAAGCGGCGGCGCTCGGCGACAGCACGCCGACGCTGCTGAACATCGGTGCGGGTCTCGGCACCGTGACGGTGGACGGTTCGGGCGGCCTCGTCTCGGTCGACCTCGCCCGCGAAGCGCTCGCCGGGCAGTCGGGTACAAGCCTGGCCGGCCACGTCCTGCGCGCGATCACCAACGCCGAGTCGGCGGCGAAGACCCGCCGCAAGACCATGATCGACGAAGCCTCGCGGGAGGTTCGATGAGTTCCGGGAACTTCAACCCGTTCGGCAACGCTGCGGCCGGGTCCGGCTTCGAGGTCTACCCCGAATCGCTGCGTGCCGCGACCGACGACGTCTTCGCGGCACGGGACAAGGTCGTGAAGTTCGGCAGCGAGGACCTGGCTCAGGTGGCCCTGAGCGACGGCGACGTCGGCATGCTGGGTGCCCAGGCGGACGTCGTCCGCATGTTCAACGAGGCGATCACGGGAATCCGGCAGAAGACCGACAAGGGCGCGGCACAGCTCGAGAAGTTCGCCACGGCCCTGGACAAAGCCGCCGACTACTACGAAACCCAGGACGAAGAGGACTTCAAGCGGTTGCGTGACCTGGCGAAGGGACTGAACTGACCATGAGCACACCGACGGCCACGCCACCGCCACCCGCCGCGCCCCCGCAACCCTTCCCGGAGGAATCCGCCGGGAAGATCGCCAAGATCGCGCACCTGATCGGCCGGGGCGACATCCTCCAGCTGCTGGACGATGTCCGGAACAAGCTGCTGGGCAACGCGTTCCACGTCCAGGACATGGCGATGGAGTTCGCGAAGAACCACACCCTTTCCGATGCGAGCGACGACATCGACAACGCGGTCCAGGCCGTGAGCGGCACCTGGGGCGGCCGCGCGGCCGCGCAGTTCACCACCTACTCGGACCACGTCGGGAAAGCGCTGGGCGATCAGCAGGACGTCGTCGGGCGGATGTCCGGGATCCTCTCCGAGATCGCCGGCTGCGTGATCCAGACCTACAGCAAGGCCATCGAGTTCATCGGCACGTGTGCGGTCGAACTCGGCAAGCTGGGCTACAAGACGATCATCGCGGCCATCACCGCGGCGATCCCGATCGTGGACATCTTCACGTCCAAGGACGTCATCGACGCGGTCGTGGACGCGTTCGCCAACCTCGTCACCGCAATCAACGGCTTGTTCGCCCAGGCCGTCACCACTCTGGGTGACTTCCGCAAGCAAGCCACCGACCTCGTGCAGAGCAACACCGATTTCCCGGACATCCCCGAGATGCCGGGCAACTCCGGAATGGACAACGAGAAGCAGTGGCGCATCGATCCGACGGCGGCTCCCGAATGAGGGGGCTGGTCCTGGCCGGTGTGGTGGCCGTAGCGGCGAGCCTGGTCACCGGGTGCGGGCGGTCGGGGCCGGAACGCGTGCTCTCCCAGCCGCCGGCGCCGGCGCAAACGGGTGCGGCGATGCCGCTCGACCGGGTCGACCGGCCCGTGGACCTGGCGAAGTTCGACGCCGATCCGTGCGGCCTGCTCACCAAGGACCAGGTCGCCGCGGTCGTGGCCGACCCGCCTGACGGCGTCTTCGCGAACAGGCTGACGGCGTTCGGCTGCTCTTGGGGGCGTCCCGTCGCCGCGCACTTCACGGCGGTGAAGCCGGTGCAAGAGCCGCGGACCCTCGCCGAGCTGGCGGTCTCCAACCTGAAGAAGAGCGGCGATCTGGAGCCGTGGACCGAGACGTCGATCGACGGCCTTCCCGCGGTCGTCTACCACGAGTTCGGCAACCTGAACGAGTGCTCGGTCTCCGTCCAGGTCACCGCGGACCAGATGCTCACCTTCGGGCTCCTCGGCAAGGACCTGCCCGACAGCTACTGGGACAAAGACCGCTGCGGCGGCGCCGCGAAGCTGGCCGAGTCCGTGCTCGGCAAGCTGCGCCAAGGCTGATCAGGAGGCCAGGAACCGTTCCAGCTGCTCGACCACGAACGCGTGGTCCTCGGCCTGCGGCAGCCCGGACACGCCGACCGTCCCGACCGGGCCGACGCCGCGCACGAGTACCGGGAACACCCCGCCGTGCGCGGCGTAGCGGTCCGGGTCCAGGCGGCTGTCCTCCTCGAACGAGCCGCCCTTCGCGCGGAACTGGGTGCCGACCAGGAAGGAGCTGTGGCCGTAGCGGTCCACCACCCGGCTCTTGCGGTCGATCCAGGCGTCGTTGTCGGCCGACGTGCCGGGCAGCGCCGCGTGGAAGAGGCGCTGGCCGTTGCGGCGGACGGAGATCGTCACCGGCAGCCCGCGGTCGCGCGCGGCGGCCAGGAGCTGCTGGCCGAGCGCGAGCGCGGTCTCGTTGTCGAACTTCGTGAACTGGAGGCGTTCCTCCTGCTCGGCGAGCTGGGCGAGGGCGTCGGCGTCGGTCATCCCGCCATTAAATCAACACTGTTGTTTAATTGCCAGTGAACTCCGTCAGCGACAGCACGTTGCCGTCCGGATCGCGGAACCACGCGATACTCGCAGATGGCAGCGTGGTCCAGATTTTGTCGGTGTCCTGTGGCAGCGTGTCGAACGTGAGGAACTCGACACCGCGGCCACGCAGCTCGGTGACGGCCGCCCGGATGTCGGCGACCGCCCAGCCGAGCACCGTGAACGGCTGCGGCGTGAACTCGGCCACGGCGGTGATGCGCACCATCGTCCGGCCACTCCGGAACACGACCGCGAAGGGGGTTTGCTCGATGAACTCGAGCCCGGCGACATCCGTGTAGAAGGCGCGCGAGCGCTCGAGGTCGCTCGACGGTGCGAAGGCGACCAATTCCGCTGAGTTGAGCACGGCTTCACCTCTCGGTGGGAAAGGTACTCCGGTCAGGCCGCTGACCCGGGGAAGTGGAGGTGGGCATGAGCCGGATCCGGCGGCGCACGGTGCTGGGCGGCGCGGCCGCGGTCACCGTGGCCGGCGCGCTGTCCGCCGCGTGCGCCCCGGCGTCGCGGAAGGGCACGATCGACGACGTCCGCCACGTCGTGGTGCTGATGCAGGAGAACCGGTCGTTCGACCACTACTACGGCACCATGGCGGGCGTACGCGGCTTCGGTGACCGCGCGGCGCTTCGCGACGTCTTCCGCCAGCGCGGCGACGGCGACCCGGTGCTGCCGTTCCGGATCGACACGTCCGTTGTGGACGGTCAGGACCTCGGCGAGCTGCCGCACGACTGGAACAGCACGCACCGCGCGTGGAACGGCGGTGCGTACGACGGCTGGATCGCGGCGAAGAGCCCCATGACGATGGGGTACTTCACGCGCGACGACATCCCGTTCCAGCACGCGCTGGCGAGCGCGTTCACGCTGTGCGACAACTACTTCTGCTCGCTCCAGGGCCCGACCCACCCGAACCGGCTCTTCCACTGGACCGGCACGATCGACCCGGACGGCGTCGCGGGCGGCCCCGCGACGCGCAACGCGCCGGACTACGAGCCCTCGTTCCGCTGGACGACCTACCCCGAACGGCTCGAGTCGGCGGGTGTCTCGTGGCGGATCTACGCGAACGACGAAGAGCGCGGCGTCCCCGAGCACTTCGTCGGCGACTACGGCGACAACCCGTTGTGGCTGTTCCGGAACTACCACGACGCGCTGTACTCGATGGACCCGGTGAAGCGGCGGCTGGCCGAGCGCGCGAACCTGCGCAAGGAGCTCAAGCCCGACTCGGGCCGGGGGAAGGACGTCGACCACGTGCTGGCGGAGTTCCTCGCCGACTGCGCGGCGGGCACGTTGCCCGCGGTGTCCTGGGTCGTGGCGCCCTACGGCTACTGCGAGCACCCCGCTGCCCGCCCGGTCGACGGTGCCGCCTACGTCCAGCGGATGCTGAAAGCGTTGTGGGACAAGCCGGAGCTCTGGGAATCCACCGTCGTCTTCATCAACTACGACGAAAACGACGGCTTCTTCGACCACGTCGTCCCGCCGGTGCCGCCACCCGGCACCCCCGGCGAGTACCTGCCGGGAAACCGGCCGGAGCGGGGCGAGCCGTCCGGGGCGCCCGCGCCGATCGGGCTGGGGCCGCGCGTGCCGATGACCGTCGTTTCGCCGTGGAGCCGCGGTGGCTGGGTGAACTCGCAGGTCTTCGACCACACGTCGGTGCTGCGCTTCCTCGAGACGTGGACCGGGGTGCGCGAGCCGAACATCTCGGCGTGGCGCCGCGCCATCTGCGGCGACCTGACCAGCTGCTTCGACTTCCGCACGCACGACACGACGATCCCGCTGCTGCCGGACGCCGACGTGTTGCGCGCCGAGGCCGACCGGACGCAGGCGAAGCTGCCGAAGCCCCGGGTCCGGCCGGGCGCGCTCGCGCAGGAACCCGGCACGGCCAAGGCGCGCCCGCTGCCGTACCAGCCGGTCGCGTGGGCGTCGGCCGAGCCGAGCGAGCTGACGTTGCACCTGGCCAACCACGGGACGCAGGCGCTGCAGCTGGCCGCGTACGCCTACCACGCCGGCGGCCCGCCGCAGCGCTTCGACGTCCCGCCGAACGGGGAGGTCACCGGCCGGATCGCGCACGGCGGCTCGTACGACGTGGCGATCCACGGCCCGAACGGCTTCGTCGCCGAAGCCTCCGGCGGGCCCGGTCTCGACGCCGCCGTCACCTTCGTGAGCACGCCCGCGCTGCGGGTGACGGTGACCAACAGCGGGCCGTCCCCGGTCACGCTGAACGACGTCGTGGTCCCGCCGGGCGGCTCGCGCGACTTCCCCGTGCCGACGCGCAACGGCTGGTACGACGTCGCGTTCGAGGTCCCGGGGTGGCGCCGCCGCTTCGCGGGCCACCTGGAAGACGGCCGCCCGTCGCGCACCGGGCCTTAACGGAGGGAGTCCAGCGCGAAAGCAGCCAGCATCGCGACGCCACTCGGCATGGCGTCCTCGTCGAAGACGACGCGGTTGGAGTGGTTCGCCGCCGCTTCGGCCGGGTCGACGCCGGGCGGGCACGCGCCGAGGAACGCGTACGCGCCCGGAACGCGTTGCAGGACGTAGGAAAAGTCCTCGGCGCCCATCAGCGGGTCGGGGAGCAGCTCGACGTTCTCCGGACCCAGCACGGTCGCGCCCAGGCGCAGCACCTCGGCGGCGATCCGGTCGTCGTTGACGGTGACCGGGTAGCCCGGCTCGACGTCGGCGACCACGCGGCAGCCGTACGCGGCGCCGACCTGCTCGCACACCTTGGGCAGCTCGGCGCGGACCAGCGCGCGCGTCTGCTCGGACAGCGTGCGGATGGTGCCTTCGAGCTCGGCGGTCTCCGGGATGATGTTGGACGTCGTGCCGGCTTGGATCCGGGTCACCGAGAGCACCGCGGGGTCGAACACGCTGACCCGGCGCGTGATCATCGTGTGCAGCGCGCCGACCATCGCCGCGGCCGCCGGCACCGGGTCGATCGTGTGCTGCGGCGCGGAGCCGTGGCCGCCCTTGCCGGTGACGCGCACGGTGAACGAGTCCGCCGACGCCATCAGCGGGCCGGGCCGCAGCTGCAGCAGCCCGCTGGGCGCGTTGGCGAGGATGTGCACGCCGAACGCGCGCTCGACCCGCGTCCCGGCGGCGTCCAGCACGCCTTCGTGGATCATGAACCGGGCGCCGTGGTGGCCCTCTTCGCCCGGCTGGAACATGAACACGACCGAGCCGGCCAGCTGGTCCGTGCGCCCGGCGAGCAGCCGGGCCGCGGAGGCCAGCATCGCGACGTGCGTGTCGTGCCCGCACGCGTGCATCGATTCCTCGTCCTCCGACGCGAAGTCGAGCCCGGTCTCCTCCGTCAGCGGCAGCGCGTCCATGTCGCCGCGCAGCAGCACGGCCGGACCGGGCCGGGCGCCGCGCAGCACGGCCGTCAGCGACGTCGTGGCCTTGCCCTCGGTGATCTCCAGCGGCAGGTCGGCGAGCGCGTCCCGGATCGCCGCCTGGGTGCGCGGCAGGTGGAGGCCCTGCTCCGGCCGGCGGTGGACGGCGCGGCGGAGCGCGATCGTGCGGTCTTGCAGCGCCCGCGCGTCGTCGAGCAGCCCGGCGAACGGGGTGCCGGGGAGGGTGGGCAGGTCAGTGGGGCCGGTCATGGTCCCGATAGTGCCCCATGCGGCGCTTCGGGCGCACCGTGCGTGCGTTCGGTCGGGCAGCGGAATACGGTGTGCGCATGGCGGTGGATGAGCCGGTCACGGGCTTCGCGGTGGCCGTGGTCCGGGAAGACGGTCGGTGGCGGTGCAGTGCGCTCGACCCGGGGGCGTTGACCGAACTGGACGCGGCGATCACGGAGCTGGGCAAACTACGTTCCACCGGTGCGGCCTTCGGGCTCTTGGCGGTCGACGACGAGTTCTTCGTGATCGTCCGGCCGAGCCCGCGTGGGCCGTCGTTGCTGCTTTCGGACGCGGCGGCGGCGCTGGACTACGACATCGCGGCGGACGTCCTCGACGTCCTGCGCGTCGACCCGCCGGACGAGGAGGACGACTCCGTCTGGCCCGAGGGCGACCTGGGGCTCCTGGCGGACCTCGGCCTGCCGGCGCCGGAGCTGGAGGTCATCGTCGGCGAGGTCGACCTCTACCCGGACGAGCAGCTGCAGATGGTCGCGCAGCGCTGCGGGTTCGGCAGCGAGTTCGCCAAGCTCCTGGACGAGCTCTGAGACGCCCGTCCGACACCGAGGCCGTGGAGGCGGCGCTGGAAGCGGCGCGCGCCCCCGGCACGGACGTCCCGATCGGGGCGGTCGTGTTCGGCCCCGACGGCCGCCCGCTGGCGGCGGCCCGCAACGCCCGCACGGAGCTCGGCGACCCGACGGCCCACGCGGAGATCCTGGCGCTGCGCGCGGCGGCGGGCGTGGTCGGCGACGGCTGGCGCCTGGAGGGCTGCACCCTGGCGGTGACGCTGGAGCCGTGCACGATGTGCGCGGGCGCCCTGGTGCTGGCCCGCATCTCACGCCTGGTGTTCGGCGCGTGGGAGCCGAAGACGGGCGCGGTGGGGTCGCTGTGGGACGTCGTGCGTGACCGACGTCTCAACCACCGCCCGGAGGTCCACGGCGGAGTGCTGGTGGACCGGTGCGCGGGGTTGCTCGAGACGTACTTCGCGACGCGGCGCTGAGTTGTCGCCCGGAGCCCAGGTCAGGTGGTGTTCGGACGGCGGAGGCGACCCCTCGTGAGCGGCCGCCGGACCCTCCGGTATTGTTCTCGGCGGTGGCGTGTCCGAGCGGCCGAAGGAGCACGACTCGAAATCGTGTGACGGTTAATCCCGTCCGTGGGTTCAAATCCCACCGCCACCGCTCTCATCCGGACCCCCGGTCAGCCCAGCTGGCCGGGGGTCCGGCTTGTACCGGAGTGGTCGCCCACGCGGATGTTCTCGGGTCCTCATCGAAGCTTGGTGGCGTAGAGTAGTCGGATCTTCGACGTCAGAACTGGAGCAAGATGAGGATCCTGGAGCTTGACGGAGCTTGGAATGTGCGTGACCTGGGAGGCTTGCCGACCGGAACCGGCGGTCGCACCCGCGAAGGGCTCGTCTGGCGTGGAGACGCCTTGCACAGGCTGTCACCAAGGGATCGTGATCTGCTCTTCGGGCAACTCGGAATCCGCCTGGTGATCGACCTGCGCACACAGGAAGAACAGCTCATCCACCCGCCGGTGAGCATTCCCGGTGTCCAGACGCTGAACTTCTCGATTCTTCCCGAAGGCAAGATCGGCCGGGAGCCGTTTCCGGTTGCTTTCCCCAGCGATCTCGCGCGTGTTTACGTGAAGAACCTCACCGAAGGAGCTGCTGCCGTGGCGCAGACCTTCGAGGCGATCGCTGCGGAAGTCGCTGGTGGTGCCGGTGCGCTGTTCCACTGCGCGGCGGGTCGCGACCGTACGGGGGTCACCGCGGCGATCCTGCTCGACGCCGTCGATGTGGACCGGCGTGAAATCGCTGTCGACTACACCGCCAGCAATCATCACCTCAGTCAGGTCTCGAAGCGGCTTGCCGAGAACCCGATTTACCACAACGAGAATCATACGGCTGACGACGTGCCGCCGCTGCAGGCGGAGACCATCGAAAGCTTCTTGGGTCTGGTTGACGTGGAACTGGGCGGGTCCGTCAATTTCTTGCGGAGTGCCGGCGTCTCGGCCGAGACGATCAGGAAATTTACGGCGGATTTTGTTCTTTCGGGCGACTAGTCGGGTATTGTTCAGTGCGGTAAGGCTGGAACTCAGACTGCTCCAGGAAGGATTTTCGCTGTGGCTTCCGAGGTCGTGTCGTACGGGGTAGACGGTGAAACGGTGGTCAGGGTCGAGATCGAGCCCACCGCCGGGTTTCGACCGGCCTCGCCGGGGCAGATCGTCGGCCATGTGGCACGCGCTGCCGAGCCGGCCATCGAAGCGGCTCGAGTTATCATCGAAAAAGTCAAGAAAGCGAAGCCGACTGAGGCGAAGGTAAAGTTCGGCGTCAAGGTGAGTGGCGGTTCGGACTGGTTTGTCGCCAAGACTTCGGCAGAGGCGAACTTTGAAATCACGGTGACTTGGAAAGCCGACTCCGCTTCCGCCGACAAGGGTTCTGCGTGAGTTCGATGCCGGCGTAGATATCAGCGGCTGTGCGGGGTTCGCGACCGTGCGGGGTGCTGCCGGATTAGGCCGGATGAGTGTCGTCGGGGCCGCGGCGGAACGGGAGGTAGCCAACCGGAGATCCCGTGACTACCCTCGAACTGATCGTCCCAGTGGCCTGCTGCTCCGCTCTGAGCTGAGGGGAACCGACATCGATGATCGACGGCTACTACCTCTCCTCGTACATCGATGTCGGGCCGTTGAAGAACATGTTGGATGTCAGGTTGCGGCACGACCACAGTGTCGCTCTCTGGCGGCTCGACGCCGGACGGCTCAACCTGCGGCGCTACTGGGAATTCGAACGCATCAGCGGGATCAAGCAGCATCAGCTGGCGATCCACGACGCAGCCGCCTTCGAGCGGCTCATTCGTGACTTGCTGGCCGAGGAAGGGGTTGACCCGAGTGAAGTCGTCGAAATTTGGGGAACTCCGGGAATCGAGACGAGCAGAGATTATCTGAAGCCTTTCGATCAGCGCTACTCCTTTCACGGGATCGCGCATGTCATGACGGCGATCTTCCACCAGCGGCCGTCCCCGTGGAGTGAGCCAACGGTGGTGATGTCGCTGGACGGTGGACCGGATACGCTTTTCGAGTCCGACGCGAGGAAGCGGCACTACTACCCTGGATGCCTGATCGACGGCACTGAAATGCACTTCTTCGATTGCGCGTCGCCTGGTCGGCTCTGGTCTTTCGCGAAGACGAAGTTCGGTCTGCGTGAGGGAACGCTCATGGCGCTGGCGTCGGCGAGCTCTGCTGCGGTTGAT
This sequence comes from Amycolatopsis eburnea, assembly GCF_003937945.1. Taxonomy (GTDB): domain Bacteria; phylum Actinomycetota; class Actinomycetes; order Mycobacteriales; family Pseudonocardiaceae; genus Amycolatopsis; species Amycolatopsis eburnea. The sequence continues at coordinate 657,740 of NZ_RSEC01000036.1, read as the reverse complement.
TTCGACCTGGCGCAGTTCGACGAGCTTGACTTTCGCGATATGGCCGCCCGGATATCCGTACCTCAGGTGTTCGATTCTTTGACAGCGCACGTCGACGCCGCGGAACGCCGAGGCGACTGGTCTTCGCCACCCGATGACGATCGTTTCACCGCGCTCGAGCATCGGGTGAGCGCGGTCATGAAGCAGGTGGCCGAATTGTCCCTGCGCATCGTCCGGAGAAACTTGCATGAAGTCGAGCGGGACTTCGGTGTCGACCTGAGCCGGTTTCGACTCGGCCTGGCCGGCGGGTTTGCGCTCAACTGCCCGACCAACTCGAGCCTGATCAGCGAATTTTCTTTTGCCGGACATCAGATTCCCCCGTGTGCCAGTGATAGCGGCATCGCGCTCGGTGTCGGCCTGGCAGCGTTCTTCCCCGCTTTGCGGAGTGGTCAGGTGACCGTAGAGCTGGATTCCGCCTACTACGGCCAGGGGCCGGGTGAGATCGACGATGAGATCGCGCTCGTCACGTCACTGGTAGACGAAGTAGCAGAGGTGTCGATCGACGAGATTGTTTCGCTGATCGAAGATGAGGGAATTGTTGCGTGGGTCAACGGTGCGGCCGAGATGGGTCCACGTGCGTTGGGAAACCGGTCGCTTCTGGCGGACCCCAGGTCGAGCGCGGTGAAGGATCGGTTGAACGCCATCAAGAAGCGGCAATGGTGGCGCCCGGTGGCACCGGTTGTACTCGACAGCGAAGGAGCGAAGTACTTCGAGGACTACCGGCCCTCTCCCTTCATGCTGTTGAATTTTGCGGCAACCGAGACCGCGAAACGGGAAGTGCCGGGCGTGCTGCACCTCGACGGTACGGCGAGGGTGCAGTCGGTGACCGAGCGTGCCAATCCGGCGCTTTTCGCGGTGCTGACCGGGTTTGCTCAGAGCACGGGCGTTCCGGTCCTGGGCAACACATCTCTCAACGACGCTGGTGAACCCATCGTCAACCGCCTTTCCGAGGCGATCCACTTCGCCGCGGGAAAGGGAATCCGGTCACTCGTCGTGAACGCTTCGAAAATTGTACGCCTGCGAGATGCCCGCGGAAGCTACAATGGCCCGTTGAAACGGGCTGGACGAGACTACTTCGCACCGCCGCCTGGAGTCGACCGCGATCAGCTGGTGCGGCTCAACAACCCGCACGAGCTGAGCCGCGTCGAACTCGCGCATTACTATGACAACACCGAAATCTTTGGCGAGCTGGATATTCGTGACGCTCGGCACGCCGATGAAATAAGACGAAACACCGCGGAATACATGGCGAAGTACCCCGGCGCTTATGATCGAGGGTGAAGAAGGAGGGGGATGATCCTTGAAGATCTTTCTGGTCAGGCATGCGCGGACCCGCTCGAACCAGGAGGGAAGGTTCGCCGGGCGCACCGACGAGCCGATCGTCCCGGGGCAAGCCGATTTGATCGAGGCCACGGCGAAGTACCTGACGGGCAAGGGGGTCACCCGGATCTACTGCAGTCCTCTCCGGCGGGCGCGCGAGACGGCCGAACCGCTCGCCCGGATTTCCGGAAACAGACTGCAGGTGGTCGAGGGGTTCAATGAAATCCGGACGAGCCCGCTTTGGGACGGGCGGCTCAAGAGTGAAGTGGAACAGGCTTACCCGGACGTTTACCAGCTGTGGCGAACCGCGCCGCACCAGGTTGAGCTGGCTGGACAAGAGCCGCTGTCCGAGGTGCAGGCGCGCGCGGTCGACGCGATCAACGCGCTCGCTGATCAAGCGCTCGACTCGCCTTGTGCGGTGTACACCCACGACGCGGTCATCCGGCTCTTGGTGCTGAAGGCGCTTGGCCTCGGGCCGGAGAGCTATCGGGCGCTGAAGATCGTCAACTGCGGCGTTTCGTGTCTCGACGTCGAAGCAGGCCAATGGGTCGTCTCGATGGTCAATGCGGAGGCAGGGGTGTGAACCGGCAGCCGGCCTTCTACGGCGAGTTCCTCGTCGACGTCCTGCTGGGAAAGGCGCGGTCGGCGTCGTACCACCCCGGGGGTGCGCCGGCGAACTCGGCGGCGAGTGCGGCGGGTTCCGGGGCGCGGCCGCTGCTGATCTCCTCGGTCGGGGCCGACGGGTTGGGAAAGTGGCTGCTTTCTTGTGCCGAAGCCGAAGGTATCGACACCCGGGCGATCAGCGTGGTGGAAAACGCGGCCACCTCGATTGCCTTCGGTTATCCGGATCGCGGAACCAACGAAAAGTTCGAATTCATCCGGGATGCGGACCTGCAGATCACCGATGAACAGGTGCTTGCGCTCGATCCCGCCGAAATCGGCGTGCTCGTCTACGGCTCCCTTTCGCTCGTCGGCGAATCGCCGATGACATCTTCGTTGAAGATCATCAAGGATCAGGTCCGCAGTTCCGGCGGCTTGATCATGTGCGACGTGAACTACCGGGAGTCGCTCTGGGAAAGTGAAGCCCAGTTCGCCGGCCTGCTCAGACCCGAAGTCGCTCGAGCCGACATCGTCAAAGCGAACGTCGTGGAAGCGGAGTTGATCGTCGGCTCGGTGGAACCACCTGCCCGGCTGGCCGCGCTGCTGAGCGACCTCGGGCCGAGGCTGGTCGTCGTCACGGCCGGCTCAGCCGGCCTCGTGGCATACGCCGGCAACACCAGCGTCGACCTGAAGGTCACCCGGCAGCTCTCCGGCAACGGTCTGGTCGGAACCGGAGATGCCTTGGTCGGCGTGTTGGCCAGCGCGGTCAGTCGCGAAGGACTCACTTCGGTCATCGCGACGACCGAACGGCTGACCGCTGTTCTGCGCGAAGGAATGCTCAAAGCGGAGGCCGGGGCGTCAGCTCAGGGCGCGGACTGGCGGCACGTCGCGGAGTTGTGAACGCGAAGGTGACACTTCAGCCGAGCTCGACCGCGGGGCTCGTCAACGGCTCCAGCTCCTCCGCCAGCGAAGACAACGACGCCACCTTCGCGGAGACCGTTCGCAGCACGGCGGTGCACGCGGTGCTGACGTCGCTGACCACCTCGGCCGAGCGGTCGCCAGTCAGCACCGCCGCCACCGACGCGGAAGCGGCGGACGCGATGGCGCGCACCTCCGTCGCCGCCGACTCCGCCAGTTCGTCCAGGTGCGTCGCGATCCGGGCGCCCAGTGCGGCCGTGGCCGCGGCGGCGCGGACGGCCGCGCCGTACTGACCGTCCACTGTGTCCGCCCAGGTGCCGAACGTTTCCGTGCTGCCGCCGGTTTCCGCGCGGTCGACGCCGGCGCGGAACTCCTCCTGGGCCGACGTCACCACCAGCGAGCCCGCGTCGACCGTCGACGCCGACGTGCGGATCGCGGACGGGGCGCAGTCCAGGCGCCGCAGCGCCGCCACCGGGTCCGGGACGCCGAGGCGGCCGGCCGCCGAGCGGAGCGACGACAGCTCGGCCGCCGCCGTCGTCAGGGCCGGGTGTTCGAAGACCTCGGCGAGGGAGGTCACGGCGCCACCGCGATCCGGCCCCGGAAGCCGGTGCTCCGGGTGCTCTCCGCCGCCATGCGCAGCCGGCCCGCCAGGTCGGACGTCGCGTCGCCGAGGACGCGGGCGTCGGCCTCGCGCGCGGCCAGCGCGGCCGCCCAGCGGGCCGCCAGCTCGCGGGCCTGCGGCGAGATGCCGAACGGCGTCGAGTCGACGCGGGCCTCGGCGAACCGGCCTGCCGCTTTGTCGTCGGCGGCCGTGGCCTGGTCGAGCAGGTCGGCCGCCGCGCGGAGCCGGTCCGGGTCGATCCGCGAGCCTCTGCCTTCCGGCATGGGGACCTCCGTCGTCAAGGGCGCTCACCCGATCGTGGAAGATCTTGCCTCATGCGCCCGGGCCGCCCGCATCGCGGTGACCTGCGCCGTTCGGCACGTTCCAACAAGTGGACGTCTTGACCGCGAGGCGGGACGGCGCGGACCATGGGTTCATGCCTGCCACCTCGGAACGCACCCCCGTCCGGTGGCTCGGCCGCGCCGTGCAGCGGTCGATCGGTGAGGGCGTCGTGGAGCTCCTGCTGCGCCGCGGCCGCCTGGGCTCGCCCCCTGCCTGACGCGAGCCCGGCGTCCGAACACTCCCGAAAACCCTTGGAGCACAACCATGTCCGTAGATCTGCCTGCCCGGATTCAGCTGCGCGAGGCCGTCACGCCCACCGGTGGCATCGTCGAAGGCCCGCGTCTGCTGCGGGATCCGCGGGAGGGGTTCGAGCTGTTCACCCTCCGGCCGCTGAGCCGGGTGATCGGCGCCGAGGTCGACGGCGTCGACCTGCGCGAGCCGCTCACGCCCGAGCTGCGCGAAGAGCTCAACCGCGCCCTGCTCGAGTGGAAGGTGCTCTTCTTCCGCGACCAGGACATCACGTCGGCGCAGCAGCGCGCGTTCGCCGCGAACTGGGGTGAGCTGGAGACCAACCCGTTCATCCCGAAGGGCGACGACGACGCCGTCACGCGCTTCGAGCGCACCGCGGCCATGCCCGGCTACGAGAACATCTGGCACGTCGACGTCACCTGGCGGCCGAAGCCGGCGCTCGGCTCGGTGCTGCGGCTGATCGAGGTGCCGCCGGTCGGCGGGGACACGATGTGGGCCGACATGGCCGCCGCCTACGACAACCTGCCCGCGGACGTCCGCGCGCGCATCGACGGGCTCACCGCCGTCCACGACTACCTCCCCGGCTTCGACCGCTTCTCCGATCCGGCGCTCCTCGCGCGCTGGCAGGACCGCTTCCCGCCGGTCGAGCACCCGGTGGTCCGGACGCACCCGGAGACCGGGCGGCGCACCCTGTTCGTCAACCAGGCCTTCACCACGCACATCGTCGGCCTGGACCGCGACGAGAGCGACCGGCTGCTGCGGTACCTGTTCCTGCAGGCCCACACGCCCGAGTTCCAGGTCCGGTTCAGCTGGCGGCCGAATTCGGTGGCGTTCTGGGACAACCGCGCGACGCAGCACTACGCGGTCAACGACTACCACCCGCACGTCCGGATCGCGGAGCGCGTCGCCATCGCGGGCGACCGGCCGTTCTGAGCCTTAGCCTGGGGGCATGACCGATGAACCCCAAGCAGTGGTGACCGGTTTCCTCAAGGCCCTCGAAGACCTCGACGTGGACCGCGCGCTGACGTTCGCGGCGAGCGACATCGTGTACCAGAACGTGCCGTTGCCGCCCGCTCGCGGCGTCGCCGCGGTCGAAAAACAGCTGCGTTTCATGGCCAAGTACGGCTCGGGTTTCGAGGCGCGCACGCACCACATCGCCGCGGACGGCAACGTCGTGCTCACCGAGCGCACCGACGTGCTGCGCCGCGGCGCGTGGGAAGCGGAGTTCTGGGTGTGCGGCACGTTCGAGGTCGAAGGCGGCCGGATCGTCCTCTGGCGCGACTACTTCGACTGGACGACCTTCCTGGCCGCGAGCGCGAAGGGCGCCGGGCGGGTCGCGCTGGCCGGCGCGCGCACGCTGCTCGGCCGCTACAAGGGGAGGCAGGCGGTGCGCTAGACCCGGTGCTCGCCGCGGTCGTGGTCCCGAAGGTCCACGACCGCGGCTATCCCCAGCACCAGCACGAACACGCAGCTGAGAACAATCAGCCCCCACATGATCGTTCTCCCTCCCCCCGTGTCGTGCCGACCGCGAGCTGTCGGGGAGTGGTCTGTGCCACTTTTCCGGCGGCTCATGCAGACCGTACCGCCGCTTCACGCAGGTTGTTCCGGCCCTTGAGCTTCATTTAAGGCAGATGCGCCGGATGGGTGACAAACCCGTGTGCGGCTGTCACGGAACGCGCGCATTCCGTTACGCGCCAACACCTAATCCGGACACCGAGGCGATTCCTTCGTGGACGGACACCTTGGTCGAACGCAGTGCCGAGACGTCCGCGAAGTACCGAAGCACCTTGCTCGCGTCCTCCCCGGCCAGTGGCTCGCACTCGTTGTCCGCGTTCCGCCGCACCGGGATCAGCTCGAGCCGAGGTTCGGCGCCGAACATGCAGCCCGCCAGCAGCCCGTCGACGTGCCGGCCGCGCATCGCCGGCCAGTCGAAGACGAGGTTGCCGAGGCTGTAGAGGATCGGGCGGCCGCGGTGGACCTCGACGGCCTGGATGGTGTGCGGCCCGTGGCCGACGACCAGGTCGGCGCCGGCGTCGATCGCCGCGCGCCCGTAGGTGACCTGGTATTCGGTCAGTTCCGGCCCCGGCAGGCCCCAGTGCATCGAGACGACGACGTGGTCGTTCGACGCTTTCGCCTGCCGGACGTCGGACACGAGCCGGTCGAGGTGCTCGGGCACCGGCGCCGTGCGGACGAGCGGCGGGCGGCCGGGGATCTCCGCGACGCGCGGATCGGGTTGGTACGCCGTGGTCGCAAACGCTTGCGCGACGCCGGGGAAGTCCGGCAGCGCGCTTTGCCCGCGAGACCGGAGCGCGGTGTACGCGAGGAACGCGACCGTCTCGCCCGACCGGTCGAGCACGGCGGGGGCGTGCGCGGCGTCGGGGGTCGCGCCGGCCCCGCAGTGCGCGATCCCGGCGCGGTCGAGGACCGGGAGGCTCGCCACCGAGCTGAGGTCGTTGGCGCACGAGACGACGTCGATGGCGGCCGCCGTCAGGGCTTCGGCGACCGGCGCGTCGACGGCGCCCTCGAGGTTGACGAACCGGAGGTCCGCGCCCTGGAGCAGCGGGTTCAGCCGCTCGAACGCCGTCGCCGGGGTGGCCCGGCCCTGGATGTTGACGTCTCCGCCGAGTACCAGCGTGATCACAAAACCTGCTCTGCCAAACGAGTGACGACGAAAGTAGTTGTTACGAATCGTTGCATCTTTGTCTTCCTCCTCCTCACTTGCCCGGGGGACTATGCCACGACTGTTCAAGCACAAAGGGGACTCAGGGTGACCAAGACCCACAGATCCAAGGCCGCCTTCACGGTGGCCGTCGCGTCGGGCCTGGTGCTCGGCGGCGTGGCCGCGCCGGCCGCGCTCGCCGCACCCAGCGCCGACGCGGTCATCGCCGAGGTCTACGGCGGCGGTGGCAACTCCGGCGCCACGTTGACCAACGACTTCGTCGAGCTCGCCAACCACGGCGCGGCGGCCACGAGCGTCGACGGCTTCAGCGTCCAGTACCTGCCCGGATCGGCCAGCCCGTCGAGCACCTGGCAGGTCACGCCGCTGACCGGCAGCGTCGCCCCGGGCGGGCGCTACCTCGTGGCCGAGGGCAAGGGCAGCGGCGGCACGGTCGCGCTGCCCGCCCCGGACGCGACCGGCGCGATCGCGATGTCCGCGACCGCGGGCACGATCGCCCTCGTCTCCGGCACCACCGCGCTGACCTGCAAGACCGCCGCGGACTGCGCGGCCGACACCCGGGTCAAGGACCTCGTCGGGTTCGGCGCGGCGACCGTCCGCGAGGGTTCTCCGACGGCCGCGCCGTCCAACACGACGTCCGTCGCGCGCGCCGCGTCGCTGGCCGACACGGACGACAACGCGGCCGACTTCACCGTCGGCGACCCGTCCCCGACGAACACCAAGGGCGAGACGACCGGCGGCGGCAACCCCGAACCGGGCACCCCGGCCAAGATCCACGAAATCCAGGGCACCACGCGCATTTCGCCGTTCAAGGACAAGAAGGTCAGCGACGTCACCGGCGTCGTGACGGCGACCAGGACGTTCGGCTCGTCGCGCGGCTTCTGGCTCACCGACCCGAACCCGGACAACGACCCGCGCACCAGCGAGGGCCTGTTCGTCTTCACCGGCTCGACCAGCCCGGCCGTCGCGGTCGGCGACGCGGTGACCGCGACCGGCACCGTCCGCGAGTTCTACCCGGACGCGCCGGCGACGTCGAACTACCAGTCGCTCACCGAGCTGAGCAGTGCACAGTGGACGGTCGGCTCGCACGGGAACGCGCTGCCCGCGCCGACCGTGCTGAACCCGGACACCGTGCCGACGACGTACGCGCCGTCGCCCGGCGGGAACATCGAGCCGCTCACCTTGGAGCCCGCCAAGTACGCGCTGGACTTCTGGGAGTCGCACGAGAGCGAGATCGTCTCGGTCACCGACGCCCGCGTCGTCGGCCCGTCGAACTCCTTCAACGAGCTGTACGTGACGTCCAAGCCGGACCAGCACGAGTCGGTCCGCGGCGGCAGCGTCTACCTGGGCTACGACCAGCTCAACAGCGGCGTCATGAAGGTGTCGTCGCTGATCCCGTTCGACCAGCGGCCGTTCCCGAAGCTCAACGTCGGCGACGTGCTGACCGGCACCACCTCGGGTCCCGTCGAGTACAGCAACTTCGGCGGCTACACGCTGTTCGCCAGCGTGCTCGGGACCGAAAAGGACAATGGGCTGCAGGCCGAGACCACGCGCAAGCAGCGGACCGGTGAGCTGGCCGTCGCGACGTACAACGTCGAGAACCTGGCGCCCGGTGACGCGCAGGCGAAGTACGACCGGCTCGGCGAAGCGATCGTGACGCACCTCGCGACGCCGGACATCGTGAACCTGGAAGAGATCCAGGACAACACGGGCGCGACCGACGACGGCACCGTCGCGGCGGACCAGACGCTGCAGAAGTTCACCGACGCCATCGTCGCCAAGGGTGGGCCGCGCTACCAGTGGCGCTCGATCGACCCGGTCAACGACCAGGACGGCGGCCAGCCGGGCGGCAACATCCGCGTGGCGTTCCTGTTCAACCCGGCCCGCGTGTCCTTTGTGGACCGTCCGGGTGGGACGTCGACGTCGGCCGTGGGTGTCGTCCGCGAGCACGGGAAGACGCACCTCACGGCGTCGCCGGGCCGCGTCGACCCGACGAACGAGGCCTGGACGTCGAGCCGCAAGCCGCTGGCCGGCGAGTTCGTCTTCAAGGGCCGCACGGTCTTCGTCATCGCCAACCACTTCAACTCCAAGGGCGGCGACCAGCCGACGCACGGCCGCTTCCAGCCGCCGACGCGCAGTTCCGAGGTGCAGCGCGCGAAGCAGGCCACGGTGCTGCGCGGGTTCGTGGATTCGTTGCTGGCGTCGGACCGCAGCGCGAACGTCGTGGTGGCCGGTGACCTGAACGACTACCCGTTCTCGCCTGCGGTCCAGACGCTCACCGCCGGTGGCGCGCTGAAGGACCTGATCGCGTCGGTGCCGGAAGCCGAGCGGTACAGCTACGTGTTCGAGGGCCAGTCGCAGGTGCTGGACCACATCCTGGCGTCGAATGCGCCGCGCGGGGTGGACTACGACGTCGTCCACATCAACGCGGAGTTCGCCGACCAAGCCAGCGACCACGACCCGCAGGTGATCCGGTTCCGGCCGGGCGCGGGCAACCCGCTGCAGGACGGGCTTTACGACCTGCTCGACTACCTGGAGCAGGTCTTCGGGCACTGAGGTTCGGCCGGGCCCCCATCGGGTTTGACCCGATGGGGGCCTTTCTCATGCTCGCTCCTTTGGGTGACGATGAAACCGCGGAGGGTGGACTGCCGTCCTACGTTGGACAGGACCACAGGGGAGGGTGGCGTGGACGGGTACGCGGTGAAGGCCGACGAGCTGGGCAAGCTCATCGGCGATCTGGACACGGCGGCGGGCCGGATGGCCGACGCGAATCAGCGGCTCGGGGGTGGCGGGGCGTTCGGCTCGCTGGGGAACGCCGATCTGGGCAAGGCGGGCGTCGAGTTCGAGGAGGCGTGGCGGTTCGGCATCGGGCGGCTCGGCGATGCGGCTTCGGGGATCACGGAGCGGTTGAAGCAGGCGAAGCAGAAGTACGAGCAGATCGAGGCCGAGTTCAGCGGTGAGCTGGGGAAGTTCGGCACGGCGGTGCTGGGGGACGGTCCCGGTGGTGGCGAACCCACGGGCGGGGTGAAGGGGAACCACCCTCGGCTGGGGCAGCCGGCCGGAGGCCCGGTGGGCGGTGGGGTCACCGGCGGGATGCCGGGCATCAACGACCTGGCCGACCGGACCGATCCGGGCGCGGACCTGGACGGCGGGATGGTTGGCGGTGGCATCACCGGCGGGATGCCGGGGATCAACCGGCTGGCCGAACGCCAGGGTCTGGCGGACGTCGTCGAGCAGGCCGACGGTGACGACCGCCCGGTCGGCGGCGGCGCGACCGGCGGCATCACCGGCATCCTGGACGGGCTCGACCGATGAGCACGCGAGACTTCCCGGCCCTGGGCTTCGACCCGGCGCCCGGCGACCTCGACGGCATCACCGACCTGGCGGGCAAGTACCGGGCGGTGAGCAAGGACCTGACCGACGCCGACGACGCGTTGCGCCGGATCGTCCGGAAGCAGGGCATCTGGCAGGGCGAGGCGAGCGACGCCTTCGCACGGCGCCTCGGCCCGCTGCCGCAGTACCTCGAGGGCGCGGCCAGGTCGATGGGCGAGGCGGCCGACGCGCTCGAAGCCTGGGCTCAGCAGCTGGGTGACCTGCAGAAACGCGCAGCGGACCTGGAGACTCGCGCGGTGGCGGCGGCCCAGGCGGCGGAGGCGGCGCGGGCGAACCCGGACCTCGCGCTGGCGAACCGGACGTTCCCGGATCAGCAGTCCTTGCAGATCGCCCAGAGGCTGTTGGACAACGCGGGCCGGCAGCTCCAGTCCGCGATCGACGGCTGCCAGAACATCCAGGACGCGGCGAAGCAGCTCCAGCAGGAGCATGGGGAGGCGGCGGGCCGGGTCGCGGAGGCGTTGCGGAAGGCGAAGGAGCTGGCTCCGGACGAGCCGGACGTACTCGACAAGCTGGGTGACGCGGTCGGTGGAGCGTTTGTCGACTTGTCGAACACCATCGCGGACGGCGTGGACGACGCGTGGGACTTCGTGCAGGACCACGCGGAGCTGCTGTCGAAGCTCTCGGACGTGATGGGCGACATCGGCAATGCTCTCGGAGTGCTGAGCGACTCGCTCCCCGAGCCGGCCGACGAGGTCGTCGGCGCGTTCGCGACCGGCGTGGGCCTGGGCGCTTTGGGCGGACATGCGCTTGCGAAGGCCGCCGGAGCGGATGTCGCCACCGAGACCCTGACCTTCGATGCCCTCGGAGCGATCACCTCGCTGGCGGGCATGGTGCCAGGCGTGCCGGCTTGGGCGCTCAAGCTGGGGACCTACGGCTTGCCGGCGGAGCAATTCACGGGCGAGATGGCCGCGGGAGCCACCGGCAAGAGCTTCGAAGGCCCGTGGGGGGACTTCAGGAACTACTGGGTTCCCAAGGACGCCGGCGAATGGGCCGTGGCCGGCACGTCGATCGTTGCCGGGCCTGCTCCGTGGGCGGCGGTGGCGTTGGGGAACGCGACCGAGGCAGGCGTCCAAGCGGACAACGCGCCGGAGCGTCGTCGTGAGCGCGCGGAAGACGAGGTGTGGAACTGATGCCTCTGCAAATCGACCTGCCTCCCGGCTTCGCGGGCATGCCGGTGGGCACCGACGACAAGATGAACCGTGGCCACGCCTGGACGGTCGCCGAGAACCTGGCGGCCGGTGCCGGAACGAGCATCGAGCAGTTCGGCAGCTACCTGATGGCGCTGGTGCCGACCATGCAGGCCAACGGCATCCGCGTGTTCGGCAAGTTCGCGGTCGGCAGGCGAAAGGGTGATGTCGCGACCCTGACGCTGGGCGTGGTCCAGTGGCCGGAGACCGCGCCGGGCAACCGGGACGCCGTCGTCGCGGCGATGGCCGCCGAGTACCGCACGCGCCACCCGCAGTCAGTCGTTCAACCGGTGCGGCTGCCGATCGGACCGGCGCTCGTGGCGTTCAGCGGCGGCGAGTTCCGCTTTCCCGAGCACGACGTCCGCACCCAGATCAGGGCGGAGTACCAGATCCCGCTGCCGGACGGCCGGTCCGTGGTGATCCTGTCGGTGGTCGCCGAGTCGGAGGACGCCTGGCCCGCCGTGGCCGAAGCCACGGCAAAGGTCGCTTGGAGTCTCCGCAGCGAGCAGGAGTGCGGATGACGGGCGTGGTGGCCGCCGCTGCGACGGATTCTCCGACTTCTCCAGCGGCCTACGTACTCGGCGTCATCGTGTTCGGCGGGATCTTGGCCGTCAGCGTCACGGTCAACGTCATCCGGTTCAGGAAATCCCGGAAACCCCGGGAACACCAGATGGCACTGCTGGCCGCCCGGCTCGACGGCCGTCGACAGCTCTACCTCCGGTTCGACGAAACCGGCTTGGACCAGGGGGATCTCCTTCGTGTGGGTTACAGCCGGGGGTACGGGCTGATCGAGCACAAGGTCGGCAAGTACTACGAGTTCGTCTACGCGCCGCACCAGCCGGGGAGGTCGGGGCCGTGGGCGATCTGACTCTCGCCGGCTCCAAGTTCAACGGCAGTGACGCCGAGTACTTCGGGACTCTCGTCGTCGTCGGGGGGATCGTCCTCGTGGTCCTCGCGGTGGTCCTCGTCGTCAAACGCCGGCTCGAGAAGAACCGGCGTACCGCCGTCCAGCAGCTGGCGCGGCAGCTCGACGGTCGCCCGATCGTGTACGTGCCGTACGCCGATTGTCCGCTGCCCGTTCCTCAGGTTTCGAGTACGGCTTACGCCCGGGGCTACGCCATGACCCCGAACCCGACGGCGTTGCGCTACGAGTTCGCCTACGTGGCAGGAAGGCCGGGGCCGTGGGCGATCTGACTCTCGCGGCTTCGGCCGGGGATGGCGACCCGGCGCGGGTGATGTTCCTCGTGCTGTGGGGCGTGGTGATCGTCGGCGGTCTGACGTTGACCATCGTCCGGACGATGCGTTCGATGAGGCCGCGCGAGAAGCAGATGGCGCTCCTGGCCGCGGAGCTGGACGGCCGGGCTCAGGTGTACCTCCGGATGATCGAGAACGGTCTTACCGAGCAGGACCTCGCCTGGGTCGCCGGCAGCCGCGGCTACAGCGTGATCGTCCATCGAGCCTTCAAGTACTACGAGTTCGTGTACACACCGCACCAGCCAGGGAGAATCGCATGAGCGACAACGCCCAGCTGATCGAGGAAATGCGCTGGCAGCTCAAGCAGATCGAAGACCGCAAAGCCGACAACCAGCGCCTCCTCGCGGGCATCGCGGGGAGTGACCACACCACCGTCACCTCGCCGGATCGGTCCGTCACCGTTCTCGCCGGGCCCGGCGGCGTCGTCAGCGAAGTCCGGCTCGCGCCCGAAGCCATGCGGTTCGACGCCGTCACGTTGAGCCGGACCATCACCGCCGCCATCCGGGAAGCGGTCTCCGCCGGGAGGCCGCTCGCCCAGCCACCGGCACCGCAAGCACCGCCACAACGGCCGCGCAGGCAAACGTCGGCCGACGACGACGAGCTCTACGACACCGTCTTCGACGTCTAGGCCGGTGGCGGCTGCTCGCCCCGCTTCGACGCCGCCCGCTTCGCGCGCCAGCCCAACCCCAACACCGCCTGCACCAGCTCCTGGTAGCTCGGCTTGACCTCCTCGAGGTACCGCTCCAGGTAAGCCGGACGCGCCGTCATGACCGGGCGGGGTTCGTCGCCCGGGTCCAGCCACGGCAGGCCCTGGATGTTGTGCAGGGCCATCTTCCACCAGCGCGTCGCGCGCTCGGCGGCCCGCTTTTCGCGGTCGGCCGCCACCTCGATCGCGGCCTTGGCTGCTTCGATCTCCGCTTCCAGGGTCTCGGCGCGCTGCAGCTCCCACTCGCGCAGGTTCTCCGCCGAGCCGCGGGACAGGGCGATGATTTCCTTGTACCGCATGGCCGCGGTGGCGCCGTCGTCGGTCATTGCGCGTTCTCCGGACGCTGGAACGGGATGATCACTTCGGGGGCGCCGTGGGTCGTGCGGTCGAAGAACAACGCGCGGCCCGGACGGGGTGACCAGTGCACGACCTGGCCCGCCGCGAACGGCGACAGCTCGTTGCCCTGGACGTCGAGCGCGGCCCACGTGCCGATGTCGTCGGTGCCGGCGAAGCCGAGGGTGTCCTTGAGCCGGGCGATGCTGCGCCACCAGCCGATCGTGTGGATGCCGTGGCCCGGCCCCTGCTTCAGGACCACGCGCAGGTGGTCCAGCCCGCTCTTCAACTGGCCCACCGCTTTCGCCTCCAGCGCCGGCAGCGCCGCGTCCACTCCGTACAGGAGCAGCACCTTCGGGCCGCCGGACATCGAGCCGGTCATCGTTTCCAGCACGCCGGTCAGGTCCTCGACCAGCGACGCCGCGTGACCGTCTTCGCGCAGCCGCTCGGTCAGCTCCCACGCGGCCGGGCCGCACGCCTCGATCGGGCAGCTCAGTACGAACTCGACCTCGCCGGGCTCGTACTGCCGGGACAGCGAACGCGCCGCGGAGTCCATGATGGACAGTGCCTCCGCGGTCGCCGAGCCGAGCACCGCGACGTTGCGGCCCGGCGCGCGTGGGAGGTCGACGCCGCACGCCGTCTCGGTCACGTCGATCGACTGGCCGAGCAGGGCGCGCGGCTTCGAGTTCGGCTTGAGGTCCAGGTACGCCGGGAACTGTTCGAGGACGGGCTGGTGCGCGCCGTCGAACAGGCGGGGGCGCGGGAAGCGGCCCGCGTACTCCTCCCACAGCCGGTGCTGGAGCCGGACGAACACGTTCTTGCTGCTCGCGTCCGGCACGTGCGCCAGCTGGTTGCCGTGCGCGACACCGGAATCGTGGTTGATCACCGCGTGCCACTTCGGCGCCGACACCGCCGCGTTGTTCGTCTCGGCCAGCACGCGCCGCGCCTTCGGCATCGCGATCCGCAGCGTGCACTGCTCGAACACCGCCGGCTTGCCCCAGAACGCCTCGATGCCCGCGACGTCCTGGCTGGCCAGCACCAGGTGGATGCCCTGCGACCGGCCGCGCCGCGCGATGTCCTCCAGCAGCTGGGTCGCCGCCGCCGTCACCTGGTCGCGGCCGGCGAACAGGTACTGGAACTCGTCGATCACCGCGACGATCCGCGGCCAGTGCCCGCCCGGGTCGGCTTCGCGCAGGTCGGCGAGGTTCGTGACCTCGTGCTCCTTCGCGGCCGCGGACCGGCGGCGCAGCTCGTCGGCCAGGAAGCGCAGCAGCGCCAGGCCGAACTCGCGGTCGGTGTTGACGTTGACGCCGACGAGCCGCGCGTGCGGCAGCCAGCTCGCGTCCTTCCGGCCGGGGGCCAGCCCGGCGAACGAGACGCCTTCCTTGAAGTCCAGCAGGTACAGCGCCAGCTCGTCCGGGGTGTACCGCGCCGCCATGCTGCCCATCAGCGCGTACAGGAAGTTGGTCTTGCCCGAACCCGACGGACCGCCGATCAGGACGTGCGGGCTCGCGTCGCCGATCACGACCTCGACCGGCTCGCCTTCGAAGAACCCGACCGGGGCACGCAGTTCCCGCGCCGAGCTTTCGTGGCCCAGCTCCGCGGGCAGCAGGTCGTCGAACGAGCGCGGGCCGCCCTGCTTGGCGATCAACGCCTTCGCGATCTTGTCGACGGCGCGGATGACCTGCGCGGACGGCATCGGCGGATCGAGGTCGACGACCAGGTCGGTGCCGGTCATGCTGCTGATCGCGTGCCGCTCGTCGAGCAGGCTCAGCGTCTCGACCGGCGCGCTCACCGCGGTCGGCACGTCGACCATGATCAGGCAGATCCCGGCGGCCAGCGCACCGCTCGCGACGCGCTTGAGGTCGCGGGCGCGTTCGGGTTCGAGGGTTTCGCCGTTGCCGTACAGCACGACGATGCGGAACGGCTCGCCCCGCTGCTCGGTCTCCTTCCGCATTTCCCGCAGCGACGTGAACCCGGCGGACATGCAGCTGGCGTGGATGCGGCGGATGTGCCCGGCCAGCTCGTCGAGGAGGTCCTCCAGCCGGCCCGGGTCGTACAGCGAAAGCGCGCTGGTGTGGCTGAGCGGGTAGAGGTCGGGCAGGATCGCGGTGAGCTGCCCGATGTCCCACAGGTGCACGCGGACGGAGCCGGGCTCGAACGTGGAAAGCACGCGGACCAGCAGGTTCTGCACGATGCCGTCGATCACCGGCCGGGTCTTGGGCGCCGACGAGATCGCCAGGTGCGACTCGTCGAGCAGCGGGACGGCGACGTCGAACACGCGGGTCGGGTCGTTGCCGGCGGCCGTCGCGGAGCCGACGCGCCACAGACCCGGTGACGTGAGACCGAGGTTGTGCCCGACGGTGCCGAGCCAGTCGCCCGGCGGCAGCCCGGCCGGGCCGGGCGCGTTGTGCGAGACGAGGTCCCGCAGCGTCGCGGGCCCCTGGCTCCAGTCGGTGTAGAAAGCGCTTCGCACGGTGCCGAGCGCGCCGAACACTTCGTGCGCGGCGGGGTGGCGGGACCACTCGCTCTGCTGCTCGGCGGCGGCGTGGTTCATGCCGACGCGGACGATGTCCCGCTCCAGCTCGAGCTTGGCGAGGTCGGCTTCGGCGGCTTGACGCGCCCCGGCCGCCGCGCCCAGCACCAGCCCGATCTGATGGCGGACCCGGTCGAGTGCGGTCTCGACGCGGTTGCGTTGCTCGGCTGACTTGTTGGCCATCGGCGTCCCCAAGAAAAAGGTGTCCCTAGCAGGATTACAGGCGCGACCGGTATCCGCTCACCAGGTCTTCGGCAGCGGCCAGGCGGACGAGGAGCTGGTCCAGCCCCTCGCCGGCCTGCGCGTACTGCGAAGGGAGCCAGGGATCGGCCTTGGCCTGGGCGTCCACGAGCGCCTGCCGGGCTTCCCCGAGCAGGCTCGTGGCCCGCTCGGAGTGGGCGCGCGCATCGGCGAGCCCAGCCACGACCGCGGTCAGCAGCTGGTGGAGTTCGGCGAGCGTCATCCGGCTAGAGACGCGCCGAGTAGGAGTCAGCTGAGGAAATGCTTGCTTGGACGGTGCTCTGCAGACCATTGATGCCTTGCAGGGCTTCGGCCAGCAGTCCGTGCGCCTGGCTCACTTCGTGCTGGCTGCTGCCCTGAGTCGCTTGTGCGAGCGACTGCTGGGCTTCTTCGAGAGACTGCGCTGCCTGTTGCAGAGCGGCGATGCTCGCGGACGCCTTTTCGTTGGCGAGCGCGATGCCAGCGCGGATCTCTTCGACTCCGGCCATCGGGCCTCTACTCCTCGAAAATCACTGGTGTCTTGCGGGACGGTTCTATTGAAACAGATCCAACGACTCAGCGTGATCATCTGACTTTGCCGAGTGATCGCGGGCCCGGAATCAGCAAGGCCCCGGACGTGGGAACGTCCGGGGCCGGGCCGATCACGGTCTGTGCGGGGGTCGTCCCGGCACCAGTACCGCACACTGAAGTCGCTGACCAACGCCACCCCAGGTCAGAGCGGTTTTCGTGCCACTGCTGGCCTTTCTCGACAAGGGGCGGGCGAGGTGGGGCTGAGAGTAGCGCGACCGGAGTAACCCGTTTCGCCCAGCCCTGTTCGTGACTCGCCGTGCCCGTGGAGAAAAGCGCAGCACCGAAGAGGTTTCACATTTCGGGCAGCTGAAAATCCCAGACGAGCAGTGCCGGCGTGCTCCGTCCGGCCGCCCGGGCCGCGTCGGGCACGAGGGCGGCGAGGCTCCACGGCCACAGCTCCCACGGCCCGGGCTCGGTCGTCGCGGGCGCGGCGTCCTTCGGCGGCGGGCACGGTTCTTCGCAGCGGAGCGCGGTGAGCCCGGCCGCGAGCGCGGCCCGCAGGTAGTCGCCGACGAGGTGCCGGTGCGAGGCGAGCCGCCCGGGCTGCCCATCGGGCCCGCGCAGCGAAGGGATCGAGCCGCGGGCGACGGCCTCGGGGTGGACGTCGCAGAGCACGGCATGCCCGCCCGGCCGCAGCACGCGCGCGAACTCCGCGAGCACGGGACCGAGGTCGGCGACGTGGGTCAGCGCGAGGCCGCAGGTGACGAGGTCGACCGAGGCGTCGGCGACGGGCAGCGCGGTGAGGTCGCCGAGCCGGAAGTCGCCGCCACGCGCCTGGGCGAGCATCGCCGGCGAGCTGTCGACACCGATCACGCGATGCCCGCGCCGCGCGAGGATGCGCGAGTAGCGGCCGGTCCCGCAGGCCGCGTCGAGGGCGTCGCCGGGTGGCAGCGCTTCCAGGATTTCTTCGAGGATCGGCTCATCGAGGGCGAAGGCGGCGTTCGCGGGGTTGTCGTAGGTCGCGGCCCAGCGGTCGTAGCCCGTGACGGTGTCGAGCCGTTCGACTTCGACGCCGTCGGCGAGCGCTTCGTCGTCGAGGAGCCGGCGGACTTCGGCGATGCGGGCTTCGGTGAACTCGCGGTCGAACTCGCCGGTGAAGCCGCGCAGCAGGGCGAGGCCTTCGATGCCGATCAGGTAGGCCAACGGGTGTTCGTAGCTCACCCGAGGGACGTTAGGGGTGTCGATCCGGGGCGGGCCAGCGGTTTTCGGCCCCGAAACGACGAAACGCCGGGCACGAGGCCCGGCGTTTCGCCTGATCAAACGGCGGAGGATACAGGATTCGAACCTGCGAGGGCGTGAACCCAACACGCTTTCCAAGCGTGCGCCTTAGGCCGCTCGGCCAATCCTCCGCAGGAGACGATACCGGATGCCCATCCCGTGGCTCGAAGGTGGGTCAGCGCGTGACGTCGGCCACCACGCAGGTGATGTTGTCCGGGCCGCCGCCTTCGTTGGCCAGGCGGATCAGCTCCGGGATCGCCTCCGCCGGGTCGCTCACCGACGACAGGACTTCGCGCAGGCGCGGCTCGCTGACCGGGCCGCTCAGGCCGTCCGAGCAGAGCAGGTAGCGGTCGCCCTCGGCGGCCGGGAACGTCCAGATGTCCGGGGCGCCGGAACCCGCCGTCTGCAACGCCTTCATCAGCAGTGACCGCCGCGGGTGGGACTCCGCGTCCTCGGCCGCGACCCGGCCGTCTTCGACCAGGGCCTGGACGAGCGTGTGGTCGCGGGTCAGCCGGCGCAGTTCGCCGTCGCGCAGGAGGTAGCCGCGGGAGTCGCCGATGTGGGCGGCCGCGAAGTCGATGCCGTCGAAGATCAGGGCCGTCAGGGTCGTGCCCATGCCCGTCGTTTCCGGCTCCTGCGCGGCCACTTCGTGCAGGCGCTCGTCGATCGACTTGACCACGCCGGTCAGCGTCGCGGCCAGGTCGACCCCGGTGAGGTCGAGCCGCCGGAGGTCGACGTCGAGCTCGCGCAGCACGTCCACCGCGGTCGCGCTGGCGACCTCGCCGTACGGCTGGCCGCCGATGCCGTCGGCGACGGCCAGCAGGCGGGAACTCGCGTACACCGCGTCTTCGTTGACCTGGCGACGCTGCCCGACGTCCGACCCCGCGGCGTACCGCAGGACGTACCGATCGTGTGTCATGTTCCCCATGAAAGCATTGGTTGACTGAGTTCACAACCATGTCGGCTGAATGGAGCATCCTCCGATAGAGTTCCCGCCATGGACGACGACGCCACGGTCAGCGCGGCCGACATCGCGCGGCTCGCCGGGGTCGGCCGGGCCGCGGTGAGCAACTGGCGCCGTCGCTACCCGGACTTCCCGCAGCCGGTCGGCGGCACGGCTTCGAGCCCGTTGTTCGGCCTGTCCGCCGTCGCCGGCTGGTTCGCCGCCCGCGGCAAGCCGTTCGAGCTGAGCGAGGGCGAACGCGCCTGGCAGCGCCTGCGCGCCCTCGGCGACGACCTCGACCTCGCCGAGCGCGTCAACCGCGCGGGCGTCTTCTTCGCTTTCCAGGCCGGGATCTTCAACACCTTCGACAGCGAGCTCGACGACCCCGAACTGCTCACGCTGCTCAGTGAGATGACGCACCGCGCGGGCCCGGTCGAAGCGTTCGAACTGCTCTGCCGCCGGTACTTCGAGGCGCATTCGCGGCGGTTGTCGGCCACGCCGGAGCCGATCGCCGAACTGATGGCGCGGCTCGTCGGCCCGGTCTCGACGATCCTCGATCCCGCGTGCGGCTTCGGCGCGCTCGCGCTGGCGAGCGGCGCGAAAACCGTGCTGGGGCAGGACAGCGACCCGATGACGGCGTCGATCGCGGCGCTGCGGCTGCGGCTGCGCGGTCTCGAAGCCGAGGTCCACCCGGTCGACGCGCTGCGCGAGGACGCCTTCGCCGGCCGGACCGCGGAAGCCGTGCTGTGCGACCCGCCGTTCAACGAACGCGCCTGGGGTCACGACGAACTCGTCGGCGACGAACGCTGGGAGTACGGCCTGCCGCCGCGAGGCGAGCCCGAGCTCGCCTGGGTGCAGCACTGCCTCGCCCACGTCGAACCCGGTGGTGCGGTGGCGATCCTGATGCCGGGCGCGGCGGCCGGTCGGCGCAGCGGCAAGCGCATCCGCGGCAACCTCCTGCGCGCGGGCGCGGTCCGCGCCGTCGTCACGCTGACGCCGGCCGGTCCCGACCTCTGGCTGCTGCGGCGGCCGGTTCCCGGCGAGCGCCCGCCGTCCACGGTGCTGCTCGGCGAGGCGGGCGACGAGCTGTCCACAGTGGACAAGATGTGGCGGGAGTTCCGCGCGCACCCCGAATCCGGCGTCCGGATCATCGACCTGCTCGACGACGACGTCGACCTGACCCCGGCCCGCCGCCGCACCAGCGACGAGGATCCCGGGCAGGCCTTCGAAGCCGTGCGGAGCCGGTTCGCCGAGCTGGTCCCGCACCTGCCGCCGTTGGCCGCGGCGGACGGCGAGCCGGCGTTCACGACGATCGGCGAGCTGGTCAAGGCCGGTGTCGTCGAGGTCCGGCACGCGGCGCCCCGCGCGGACGCCGAGCACCCGCTCGCCGAGGCGGGCGACGTCGTGGCGTCGGTGACCGGGATCGCGTACGTCCACAGTGGACCGCGTCGGCCGGTGGGTGCCGGGCTCACGGTGTACCGCGTCGACGCCGCGCGGCTGGACGCCGAATTCCTGGCCGGCTGCTTGCGCGCGGCCGACCTGCCCGCCGCGTCCGCGTCGACCCGGATCGACGGCAGGCGCGTGCGGATCCCGCGGGTCCCGATCGCCGTCCAGCGGGAGTACGGCCGGGTCTTCCGGAGCCTCGCCGAGTTCGACACCGTCCTGCGCCAGGCGGCCGAAACGGGCCGTGAGCTGGTCCGGCTAGGCTTCGCGGGACTTGTCGAAGGACGGCTCCGCCCGGGCCGATAGGGGAACGGATGCTGATCGCCGACCGCTACGAGCTCGACGAGCTGCCGCTCGGCCGCGGCGGGATGGGCGCGGTGCACGGCGGGTTCGACCGCAGGCTGGGCCGGCGCGTGGCGATCAAGCTGCTCCGGCTGCCGGGCCGCGACGAAGAGCTGGAAGCCCGGTTCGCCCGCGAGGCGCGGATCCTGGCGACGCTCGACCACCCCGGCGTGCCGACGCTGTACGACTACGGCACCCACGACGACCGGTTGTTCCAGGTCATGCAGTTCGTCGACGGCGTCACCGTGGCCGACCTGCTCGCCGAGCACGGGCCGCTGCCGGTGCCGTGGGCCGCGGCGATCGCGGCGCAGACGTGCGCGGTGCTGACCGCCGCGCACGCGCTCGCCGTCTGCCACCGCGACCTCAAGCCGTCCAACCTGATGCTCGGGCCCGACGGCGGCGTGAAGGTGATGGACTTCGGGCTCGCCGTGCTGCGGGAAGCCGACGCCGCGCAGTTCACGCGGGCCGGGCAGCTGCTGGGCACGCCGTCGTACATGGCACCCGAGCAGATCCAGCGGGGCGGTGCCGAACCGCGCAGCGACCTCTACGCGCTCGGCTGCGTGCTGCACGAGATGCTCACCGGGCGGCGGCTCTTCGACGGGCCGACCGCGTACGCGGTGTTCGAGCGGCAGGTCAAGGAGCTGCCGCCGCCGGTCCGGGGCGTCCCGAACCCGCTGAACGCGCTGCTCGCCGAGGTGCTGGCGAAGGAGCCCGACGCCCGGCCGTCCGGCGCGGCCGAGCTGTACGAGCGGCTCGGCGGGTTCGTCGGCGGGCTGCCGCCGCTGCCCGGGTTCCTGGTGCCGCCGTCGGTGCCGAGCCCGGGCCGGATGTACGCGCGGATGCTGGGACGCGTCAGCGGCTGAGCGCGGTCGGGCGCCGGTCGGCCAGCGGCAGGCCGCGGCGCTGGACGCGGAGGTAGGTCGTCGCGTTCTGCACCGCGATGCTGACGCCGAGGGTGAGCGCGATCGACGCCGAGGTCAGCGGGCCCGCGACACCCAGCGCGGTGCCGAGCGCCACCAGGCCGAGCCGGACCGCGACGGTCAGCGCCCACAACCCGATCGTGATCGCCGAGCCCTTCTGGAACGTCGTGCCGTCGCGCTCGGTGAGCGTCGTGGTCGTGCTGCGCAGGACGCCGAGGCCGGCGAGCACCACCAGGTCGACGGCGAGCAGGCCGAGCTCGCCGGCGGACGTGCCGGGCAGCGCCTGCAGCGTTAAGTAGCCGCCGACCGCGACGAGGACGAGCGGCAGCGTGACCAGCGACTTGCGGTCGAGCAGCGTGCCGCGGACCTGCCGGTAGACGACCCGGTAGAGCACGAGCAGGGCGATGGCGGCGTAGAGCAGGACGTGGGCGGCGGTCGGCATGGCCGGGCTCCTCGGTTCGTCGGGTGCTCCCAGCTTCGGCCGGCGGCGGCCCGGTTTCGTCGGCGCGGAGGCCGGTCCCGGGTGGATTCCGGCGTCAACCCACGGGTTGACCCAAATCGTGACCTTCGCCGACGAACCTCTACCGGGTGACCGTCGTCTTTACCGATGTCCAAACGCGATGATCGAGACAGCTGGGGGTACCGGATCGTGAAGAGGCTTCTGGCGGGAGCGGCCGCGCTGGCCACCGCCTTCGTGCTGGCCGCCTGCTCCGGTGGCGGGGCCGCGGCCGGCGGGCCGAACGCGGGCGGCGGGGCCGTCGCGGCCGGTGCCGGCGGCGGGGCGCCGACGACGTCGAGCGCCACCCCGACCCCCACGCCCACGACGTCGAGCGCGACGCCGACGCCCACCACGTCGAAGGCGGCCCCGACCACGACGACCAAGCCGAAGCCCAAGCCGAAGCCGGCGCCCGCGGCGAACCCGGGCGTGCCGTGCGCGGCGGCGGCCGCGGCGCCGGGCACCGCCGCCTGCGTCGACATCTCGGCGCACCAGGCGTGGCTGCTGCAGGGCGGCAAGGTCGTCTACGGGCCGGTGAAGATGCTGCCGGGCCGCAAGGGCTACCCGACCCCGACCGGCACGTTCCACGTGCTGTCGAAGGAAAAGATGCACCTGTCGAAGGAGTTCGACAACGCGGAGATGCCGAACTCCGTGTTCTTCTACCCGGGCGACGCCTTCCACACCGGCAGCCTCTCGGTGTACTCGCACGGCTGCATCCACCTGTCGCCCGCCGCGTCCCTGAAGTTCTTCAACACGTTGCACGTCGGTGACGTCGTGCAGGTGGTCCCGTAACGCGTTAGCGGCAGATACGGACAGTAGGTCACAGTCCGATAAATTCACTCCGCCGAGTGCAACTGGCCCCCCTGCTCGGGCGATAAGTGATCGCTTGGGAAGGGGGGCCAAATGGCCTTGCGAAAACTTCGCGCACTCCGTCACGCCTTCGTGGCGGCAGTTTTGACCGGGGCGATGCTGCCCGTCGTGGCCACGGGGGTGGCGACGGCGGCGACAGCGCTCCCGCAGGGGTTCGTGCTGCGGGACACCAGCGCCGGGCTGGGGCAAGAACCACTCACCGACTTCGCGTACCTGCCGGACAACTCGATGCTGGTCACCGGCAAGAACGGCACCGTCCGCTGGCTGTCGGCCGACGGGTCGGCGGGCCGGTCGCTGACGAAGCTGCCGGTCCGGACCAATGAGGACCTGGGTCTGGTCGGGCTCGCCGTCGCGCCGGACTACGCCACCTCGCACGCCATCTACCTGACGCGGTCGATCAACCAGACCAGCGGTTTCGTGATGCGCCTGGCGCGGTTCACGGTCACCGTGGACGCGGCGGGCGCGCCGACCGGCCTGGGCGGCGAGCAGTCGCTGTTCGAGGTGCCGGGCATCTTCAACGTCCACGGCATCGACGAGGTCGTCGCGGCCACCGACGGGACGCTCTGGCTGTCCATCGGCGACAACGGCGACTTCACCAAGATGGACCCGGCGTCGCTGCGCGCCCAGGACATCAACCAGCCCTACGGCAAGATCTTCCACCTGGCCGCCGACGGCAAGGGCGTGGCGACCAACCCGTACTACGACGCGGCCAACCCGGGCTCGACCGCCAGCAAGGTGTTCGCGCGCGGCTTCCGCAACCCGTTCCGCTTCAGCATCGACCCGAACCTCGGCCTCCCGGTCGCCGGTGACGTCGGCTGGAGCACCTGGGAAGAGGTCGACGTCGTGCAGCGCGGCGCGAACCAGGGCTGGCCGTGCTGGGAGGGCAACCACCCGACGCCGGGCTACAGCGGTCTCGCGGAATGCGCCGGCGTGGCGAACCAGCCGCCGGTGTTCGAGTACCAGCACGGCAACGGCGTGATGCAGGGCAACAGCGTCAGCGGCGGGATCGTCTACAACGGATCGAGCTACCCGGCGGCGTACCGCGGCTCGTACTTCTTCGGCGACTACGTGACGCACAAGATCTGGACGATGAAGTACGACAAGCAGGGTCAGCTCACGCAGGCCCCGGAGAACCCGCCGGTCTTCACCGACATCGGCGGCCCCGTCAAGTTCGCGGCGGCCCCGAACGGCGACATCGTCTACGCCGACATCCTGTCCGGCAACCTGCGCCGGCTGACCTACTCGGCCAACAACACCGTGCCGGTCGCCAAGGCCACCTCGGTGACCGACCCGGACACCCGCACCGTTTCGTTCGACGGCTCCGCTTCGGTCGACTACGACAACGACACGCTGAAGTACGACTGGGACTTCGGCGACGGCAACACTGCCCTCGACGCGGGCCCGAAGGTGTCGCACGCCTACGCGGCGGGCACCGAGGCGTTCACCGCGAAGCTGACCGTCCGGGACCCGCTGGGCGCCACCGACACGACCAGCATCGCGGTCGCGCCGGGCAACCACACCCCGGAGATCACCCTCACCACGCCGGGTGACACCGCGACGTTCGCGGTCAACCAGCAGGTTTCGCTCAGTGCCACCGCGACCGACGCCGAGGACGGCGCCCTGCCGATCACCTGGTCCACCACGGTGCGGCACTGCCCGAGCGAGGCGACCTGCCACTCCCACCCGGGCGACGGCGGGACCGGGGCGAGCTTCGCGGCGCCGTTCACCGAGCACCCGGACTCGCGGATGGAGTTCACCGCGTCGGTGACCGACAGCGCGGGCGTCACGACGTCCAAGACGTACACGGCGTGGCCGCGCGAACACCGCCTCACCCTGGTCAGCACGCAGCCCGCGGCGCTCGGCATCCCGGTCGAGGGCGGCGTCAGCACGGCGATGGTCGCCGAGGGCGCCACGTTCGACGTCGAGGCGAGCAAGCTGGCCATCGACGGCGTCTCGACGTTCACCGGCTGGCAGGGCGGTCCGACGGACCAGAAGTGGATCATCACCGTCGGCACGACCGACATGACCCTGACGGCGAACTACGCCACGCCGATCGACCAGCGCTACAACGCCGACCCGGCGCTGCAGGCGAAGCTGGGCGCGCCGACGGCGCCCGAGGTCACCGATGGTCCGGTCCACTACCGGGTCTACGCGAACGGGCGGCTGTACTGGAGCGCGGTGGGCGGCACGAAGTTCGTGACCGGCCCGGTGCTCGACAAGTACGTCGCGTTCGGCGGCCACAGCGTCCTCGGCCCGCCGACGTCGGACACCGCGTCCACTCCGGACGGTGTCGCGCAGTACAACCACTTCGTCAACAACGGGAACGTGGGCTCGATCTACTACACGGCCGCGACGGGCGCGCACGCGCTCTACGGTGAGATCCGGAAGAAGTGGGCGGCGCTGGACTACGAGCGCGGTCTCGGTTACCCGACGACCGACGAATCCGGTACACCGGATGGTGTGGGTCGCTACAACCACTTCATCAAGGGTGGCAACGTCGGTTCGATCTACTACACGAACGCGACCGGCGCGCACGCGATCTTCGGTGAGATCCGGAAGAAGTGGGCGGAGTACGGGTACGAGCGCGGGCTCGGCTACCCGACGACCGACGAAGGCGTGACGCCGGACGGCATCGGCCGGTACAACCACTTCAGCCTCGGCCACTCGATCTACTACACGGTGGCGACCGGCGCGCACGCGGTGAAGGGCGAGATCCGCAAGCGCTGGGCGGCGCTCGGGTGGGAGCGGTCGTACCTGCGCTACCCGACGTCGGACGAGTACGTGGTGAACGGGGTGTACCGCAGCGACTTCCAGGGCGGCTACATCACCTTCACCCTCGCGGGCGGGGCCGTCGACCGTCCTTGGTGAACTGATCGGTGAAGAAGCGGGCCGTCCCTCGGGGCGGCCCGCTTTTCGTTTCAGGACAAGAGGTTCGCCGGTGTCGTGCCGGTCGTCGTCAGCGGGAGGCCGAGTGCGACGCGCTCGGTGAGCCACGGGCTCGGCCGGTAGCGCGGGTCGCCGGTGGCCGCGGCGAGGCCGCGCAGGATGCGCAGCACGACGTCGCCGCCGACGAGGTCGCCCCAGGCCAGCGGCCCGCGCGGGTAGCCGAGGCCGAGGCGGACCGCCGTGTCGATGTCCGCCGGCGTCGCGAGGTGCTGGCCCGCGATGAAGCACGCCGTGTTGACGATCGAGGCCAGCAGGCGCTGGGCGATCGGGGCGGGCCCGTCGCGCACGACGGTCACCGGGTGGCCGGTCGCCGCCAGCGCGCCCCAGGCGGCGCGGCCCGCCGCCGGGTCGAGTCCGGGGTGGACGGACATCGTCAGCCGGCGTTCGTAGCCGCCGAGCGGGTCGACGCCGGCGACCCGGTCCAGCGGCAGCCCGGCGCGGGCCGCCGCGTCCACTGTGGACTCCCCGTAGAGCGGCACGAGCAGGACCGCGTCCGGGTAGGCGTCGGACACCACCTGCACGCCGGCCGCCGAGAGCGCGCGGGCGAGGTGCTCGTCCGCGGTGAACACCGGGCTCGACGGCTTCGGCGGCGCGGCAGGCTCCTCGGTGACCTGCTGCTTGCCGTCGACGTAGGAGTAGAAGCCTTCGCCGTTCTTCCGCCCGAACAGCCCGGCGGCGACCCGCGGGCGGGTCAGCCACGACGGGCGCAGCCGCGGGTCGCCGTGGAAGCCGCTCCAGATGCTTTCCAGGACGGCGTGGGAGACGTCGAGCCCGGTGAGGTCGAGCAGTTCGAACGGACCCAGCTTCAGCCCGAGCACGTCCCGGGCGACGCGGTCCACGTCGGCGGGCTCGGCCAGCGCCTCGGCCAGGATCTGCAGCGCTTCGGTGTTCAGCCCGCGACCGGCGTGGTTGACCAGGAAGCCGGGCGCGTCCTTCGCCAGCACCGGCTCATGTCCCCAGCTCCGGACCAGCTCGAGCGCCTGGCCGGGCAGCCAGTCGTGCGTGCGCGCGCCGGGCACGACCTCGACCAGCCGCATCAGCGGCACGGGGTTGAAGAAGTGCAGCCCGACGACCCGCCCGGGCTCGGCCAGCCCGGCGGCGATCTCGGTGACCGACAGCGAACTGGTGTTGGTCGCGAACACCGTCTCCTGTGGACAGACACGTTCGAGGCCGGCGAACAGCGCCCGCTTGGTCTCGAGGTCTTCCCGCACGGCCTCGACGACGAGATCGACCCCGTCCGCCGGCGCGTCGGGCGCGGCCACGGCGACCAGCCGGGCCTTCACCGTCTGTGGATCGTCGAGCTTGCCCTTCGCGGCCAGCTTGTCGACCATCGCGCCGACGTACGCGATCGCGTCGTCGACGGCCTCGCGGCGCACGTCGGCCAGCTCGACGGTCACGCCCGCGGTCGCGGCCAGCTGGACGATCCCGCGTCCCATCACCCCGGTGCCGATCACCCGGATCCTGCCGACCTTCCCGGCCCACCCCGTCACGTCGCCCGCCTTTCCGTTGGCCTCTGGCGTGACGGTACCGCCTAAAGGCCGACGAACTCGGCCATCCGCTTCGCCGAGTGGGCGAAGAACGCGTCCGCCGGGTCGACGCTGCCGACGTACTGGCCGAAGAGGTCGAAGCTGATCGCGCCGAACAGCTGCGTCCACGCCATCAGCAGGCGGGCCACGGTCTCGGGCCCGGCGATGATCCCGAGGGCCTTGGTGAGCGTCTCGGCCTGGGCACGCAGCTCGGGCGGAACCTCGTCGGCCGCCCGCACCGTGGTGTTCGTGAGCACCTTGACCAGCGCGAGCGCGACCCGCGACGCCGGCGCGACGGTGTCCTGCGGCGCTTCGTACCCGGGGATCGGTGAGCCGTAGATCAGCGCGTACTCGTGCGGGTGGGCGCGGGCCCAGTCGCGCGTCCCGTGCCAGATCGCCAGCCAGCGGTCGCGGGGCTCGCCTTCGCCGGGGTCGGCGTTCTCGGCGGCCTCGCCGATCGCGTTGTACGCGTCGACGATCAGGTCGGTCAGCAGCCGGTCGCGGCTCGGGAAGTAGCGGTACAGCGCGGAGGAGACCATGCCCAGCTCACGGGCGACCGCACGCAGCGACAGCCCGTGCGCGCCGACGTCGGCAAGCTGGCGGCGGGCTTCGTCCTTGATCTCCTGGGTCAGTTCGGCACGGGCGCGTTCGCGGGCGGTGCGGGTCGCGGTCATGGTGATCAGTGTGCCACGGTGAGAGCGGCGCACAAAGTAGAGAGCACTGCTCTGGTCGGTGAGCGGCTAGTTGGTGAGCGTTGTCCCGAATAGAGAGCACTGCTCTCGGGTCTGCTCGGGGGGATGCCGTGTCGCCGCTTGCCGCGCCGAGTCGTGGCGACTCGCCAGGGTGAGGTCGCGGATGCTCGCGCCGAACACGGTGGTCGCCCTTCTGGCTGGCCGCACGAGCAGCTTCAGTTCGGCGAGGTCGTGGTGAAGGCGTGCCGCGACGATGCTTGCGGTCGGCGGAGGTGCGGCCAGGGGCCCAAGGGTGCACCAAGGCGAGAGTGGTGCACAAAGTAGAAAGCAGTGCTCCGGGGAGTGGGCGGTGTCCTCGCGCTCGATGCTCCCAATCGAGAGCACCGCTCTCCGAGGTGATCAACGGTCTCGGGTGCACTCTCCGCGCCGAGCCGAACGCGCTTGTTCCGGCGAACGCGAGAGGTTCGGCTGGTTGTGGTCGACGAGGTCAGGGCCAGATCAGAGTCGTGCCCGTGTCCGTGCTCGGGGCTGGGGCTGGGAGCCGGAGTCAGGGCCAGAGTCAGAGCGGGGGGCGGGGTTGGGGGCGGGTCGGGATCGGAGTCAAAGCTTCCGGAGCCGGAGCCGGAGCCGGAGCCGGAGCCGGAGCCATGGTCAGGGACAGGGTCAGGGCAGGTCAGGTCAGGGCAGGCCAGGGCAGGGCAGGGCAGGGCGGGGCAGGGCGGGGCAGGGCGGGGCAGGGCCGGAGCCGGAGCTGCGGCCGCAGCCGTGGCCGTGGCCGCAGCCCGCAGTCCGGGTCGGCGTTGGGGCCGGAGCCGGAGCCAAGGTGTAGGCGAGAGCGCAGGTGAGGGGTGCGAGCGCGGGGCGTGGGGTGCGCGTGGGCGCTCACCGCGAGCGCGGTGATCAGTGCGCCATGAAGAGAGCGCCGCACAAAACAGAGAGCAGTGCTCTTGACAGTGAGCGCCGCTCAGTGTTAACTGCTCTCAACCGAGAGCACTGCTCTCCCAACCTCGGAGGACATCATGACCGCCGCCCGCTACATCGAGCCGAAGAAGTCCACCAACGCCTTCAACGAGGTCGTTGCCAAGCTGACCCGGATGGGGTTCAGCGTCTGGGGCAGCCGGGTGCTGACCGTCGTCGGGCGGAAGAGCGGGGAGCCGCGGTCGGTGCCCGTCAACCTGCTGACCGTCGACGGGGTCCGGTACCTCGTCGCGCCGCGGGGGGAGACGCAGTGGGTGCGGAACCTGCGCGTCGCCGGGGAAGGGACGCTCCGGGTCGGCAAGCGCGTCGAGGGCTTCACGTTCCGGGAGCTGGCCGACGACGAGAAGCCGGGAATTCTCCGCGCCTACCTCAAGCGCTGGAAGTTCGAGGTCGGCGTGTTCTTCGACGGCGTCGACGCCAAGGCCTCGGACGAGAAGCTGCGCGAGATCGCGCCGGGCTACCCGATCTTCGAGATCTTCACGAAGTAGGTTTGCGCCGCGTCAGGTTGGCCGCGACCAGGACCACGCCGACCAGGAACGCGACGAGCCCGATCAGGAACCACAGCTTCTGGCCCGTCATGAAGCTGCCGGTGATGACCCCGACTCCTTGCAGCACCCACACGGCGCCGACCAGTACGAGCACGACCCCGACCGCGAGCGTGATCCACCGCCTCATCGGCCCAGCTTAGGCGGGCGGCTCGGCCGGCACGAGTTTGTGGCGGTAGGCGTAGACGACGGCGTGCACGCGGTCGGGCAGGCCGAGCTTGCTCAGCACGCGCGACACGTGGGTCTTCACCGTCTCCTCGCCGACGTGCAGCCGTCGCGCTATCTCGGCGTTGCTGCAGGCGTTGGCCAGCAACAGCAGCACTTCGCGCTCGCGGGACGTCAGCCTGGCCAGCTCGGGTGGTTCGGCGGCCGCGGGCTCGAGGACCGACGTGAACTTCGCGACCAGGCGCCGCGTCACCGACGGGTCGATCAGCGCGTCGCCGCGCGCGGCCACCCGCATCGCCGCGACCAGCTCCTCCGGGGCCAGGCTCTTGAGCAGGAACCCGCTCGCCCCGGCGCGCAGCGCGCGGTAGACGTACTCGTCGGCGTCGTAGGTCGTGAGCACCAGGACGCGCGTGTCGTTGCCCGGCGCGGCGAGGATCGCTTCGGTCGCGGCGAGGCCGTCGAGGCGGGGCATGCGGACGTCGAGGACCGCGACGTCCGGGCGCAGCCGCGCGGTCTCGGCGACCGCTTCGCGGCCGTCGGACGCTTCGCCGACGCACGTGAAGTCGGGCTGGGTGTCGAGCAGCGCGCGCATCCCGGAGCGGAACATCGCGTGGTCGTCGGCCAGCAGGACGCGGATCATGTGCTCTCCACCGGGAAGGTCGTGCGCAGCTGCCAGTGTTCGCCGTTCTCGCCGTAGGAGACCTGGCCGCCGAACAGGGTGACGCGCTGCCGGATCCCCGCCAGGCCGCGGTGCGCGTGCTCGTTGCGGCGCGGGCGGTCGGGGCGGAGGCCGTTGGTCACCGTGAGCACGACTTCCGTGCGGCCGTGGTTCAGCTCCACCTCGACCGGACCCTCGCCGTGGCGCAACGCGTTGGTCAGCGCCTCCTGCGCGATCCGGTACAGGGCGACGTCGAGGGAGCCCGGAAGCTCACGCGGCTCGCCGCGCAGGGTCAGGCGGGTCGGGAGGCCGGCCGAGCGGACGGTCTCGACCAGCTCGTCGAGGTTGTCCAGGCCGGGCTGGCCGGCGTTGGTGTCCGCGTGCAGGAGGTCGAGGAGCCGCCGGAGGTCGGCCATCGCCGAACGGCTCGCGGACTCGACGGCGCCGAGGGACTTCCGCACCGGCGAGTCGCCCTCGGGGAGGCCGAGCCGGGCCGCGCCGGCGTGCACGCCGATGGCGCTGACGTGGTGGGAGATGACGTCGTGGAGGTCGCGCGCGATCGTCGTGCGCTCCTCGAGCACGGCGCGCCGCACGGCCTCCTCCTCGTGCTGGCGGCGTTCGTCCGCCGCGCGTTCGAGGTCAGCGATGTAGGCGCGGCGGGCCGTCGTGTACCGGCCGACCAGCCACGGCAGGAGCGCGCTGACGCTGACGCTGATGGCGGTCAGCCGCCAGTCGGACGCGGTCCGCCCGCCGCCTTCGATGCACCCCGCGGTGACCCCGAGGAGCAGGGCCAGGAGCGCGAGGACGGCGGGTTTCGGCCGCAGCCAGGCACCCGCCCGGTAGCCGGCGATCAGGATGCCCGAGTTGTTCCCGACGACGTAGCCGACGCAGGTGCAGAGCAGGAGCGGCGACGCGGCGAAGAGCACGGCGTGCGCGAGCGCGACCCAGCCGGAGTGGCGGGCGGCGCCGGCGAGCGCGACGTTGACCGCGATGCCGCCGAGCAGCACCGCCCAGGCCCGCCAGCCCGCTTCGCCGAGCGGGCCGCGGAGGGCGAACAGGGCGGCGTCGCAGACCACGCAGACGAGCGCCACCAGCAGCGACTGGCGCCTCAGCGACCCCCTGATGTCCGGCACACCCGCAACTGTGCCCTACGGCGAGGCCGACGTGGGCGGGAACGCCCCGATGCGGCGGGAGGGGTACGCGGCACCGGGACGTTCCCTGGAAGGAGGGCCGTCAGTTCGTGGGGCGGGCCGAGTAGTCGCCGCGGCGCTGGCCGCGCTGGCCTTCGAAGCCCTGGCCGAGTGACGTCGCCGTCGCGGTCGTGCCGTCGACCTTCGCCACCACCGTCACGTTCGCGTCGCCCTGCTTGACGTCGCCCGTCTTCTGGGTCGACGAATCGATCGTGTACGTCTGCTTGTAGCCGTCCTTGCTGGTCAGCGTCACGGACGTGGCGCTCAGCTCGGTCACGTCGCCGGTCTGCAGGCGCTCGGTCGTGTAGCCGCCGTTCGGGTCCGCCACGACGAAGTCGCCGTGGAGGGCGTCGCGCATCGCCGCCAGGCCGCCGCCGAAGCCGCCGCCCGGCATGCCCTGGCCGCGGAACTGGCCGTTGCCGCCCGGGCCGCCGAAGCCGCCGGGGCCCTGTGCGGTGTTGTCGGCGCTGCTGGTGCCCGCCCAGATCGCCGCGCCGCCGCCGGCCGCGATGACCACCGCGATGCCGGCCGCGATCGCTGTCTTCTTGCCGGACCAGCCCTTCTTCGGCGCGGCTGGTGCCGGGTCGCCCCAGTTGGCTGGGGCCGGCTCGCCCTGGGGTGGCGTGGTCGGCGTCGGCTCGGTCGTCATCGTGTCCTCCGGTGGTGCCCACACTGGTCCCGGTCAGGTTCGCCGCCGAGGCTGTGTTTGAGCTGTGCGGGGCGTCAGCGGGTGCTGTGCCTCGACCGGGCGAACTCTCACAGGGAACGCACAGCGAGCGCACAGCGAACACTGACGGTGGGCCGGGAAGGTGGCACCATGACCGCTGTGAACGCCACCTCACCCGGACCCGGCAAGGCCGACCTGCGCCGCGCCGACGGCAGCCCCGTGCGGGTGCTCGTGGTCGACGACGAGGCGACGCTGGCCGAACTGGTGTCGATGGCCCTGCGCATGGAGGGCTGGGAGGTGCGCAGCGCGGGCGACGGTACGGAGGCCGTCCGGATCGCGCGCGACTTCCGCCCCGACGCCGTCGTCCTGGACGTGATGCTCCCCGACTTCAGCGGTCTCGAAGTCCTGCGGCGCATGCGGTCCGAGGCGCCGAACCTGCCGGTGCTGTTCCTGACGGCGAAGGACGCGGTCGAGGACCGCATCGCCGGGCTGACCGCGGGCGGCGACGACTACGTCACCAAGCCCTTCAGCCTCGAAGAGGTCGCCCTGCGGCTGCGCGCGTTGCTGCGCCGCGCGGGCGGGGTCACCGGCGCGAGCGGGTCGCAGCTGGTGGTCGGCGACCTCACCCTGGACGAGGACAGCCGCGAGGTGCACCGCGGCGGCGACCTGGTGCCGCTGACCGCGACCGAGTTCGAGCTGCTGCGCTACCTGATGCGCAACCCGAAGCGCGTGCTGTCGAAGGCCCAGATCCTGGACCGCGTCTGGAGCTACGACTTCGGCGGCCAGGCCAACATCGTCGAGCTCTACATCTCCTACCTGCGCAAGAAGATCGACGCCGACCGCGAGCCGATGATCCACACCATGCGGGGCGCCGGGTATGTCCTCAAGCCGGCGGGCTGAACCCGGGCGGTTCCGGCGGCCGTGGTCGCTGCGGCGGCGGCTGATCGTCCAGCTCGCCGCGCTCCTCGCGCTCGTGTGCGTGGTCGTCGGCGTGGTCACGGAGTTCGCGCTGAGCGAGTTCCTGGTGCGCCAGCAGGACGACCGGCTCAAGGCGGCCAGCGACCGCGCCGCGCACGGCGGGGAACGGCCGCCGTGGCCGTACGGCGAAGCGCCGCCGCCGGACCCGTTGCGCGTGCTCGGCCAGGGCGACGGCACGCTCGCGGTCGTCCTGACCGGCAACCGGGCGCAAGCGGGGGTGCTCGACTTCAGCGCGGGCACGCCGTCGAAGCGCCGGCCGCCGCTGAAGGCCATCCCGGCGGAGCAGGTGCTGACCCTGCTGAAGGTGCCGTCCGACGGGAAGCAGCACAGCGTCGACCTCGGCGGCAGCCTCGGCGAGTACCGGGTCGTCTCCACGGTTTCGCCCGGCGGCGAGAAGACGGTCATCGGCCTGCCGCTCAAGGACGTCAACGAAACGCTGTGGCGGCTCGGGTTGATCCTCGGCGGCGTCGCGCTCGCCGGGATCCTGGTGGCGGGCGCGGTCGGCGCGGCGACGATCCGGCGCACGATGAAGCCGCTCGACCGGCTGGCCGCGACCGCGACGCGCGTGTCCGAGCTGCCGCTGGACCGCGGCGAAGTCGCGCTGTCGGAACGCGTTCCGGAAAGCGACACCGATCCGAACACCGAGGTCGGCAAGGTCGGCTCGGCGCTGAACCGGATGCTGCAGCACGTCGCGAACGCGCTCACCGCGCGGCACGCGAGCGAGAACCGGGTCCGCCAGTTCGTCGCGGACGCGAGCCACGAGCTGCGCACGCCGCTGGCGGCGATCCGCGGCTACGCCGAGCTGACCCGCCGCGGCGGCGAGCAGGTGCCGCCGGACGTCGCGTTCGCGATGAGCCGCGTCGAGTCGGAGTCGCGCCGGATGACGACGCTGGTCGAGGACCTGCTGCTGCTCGCGCGCCTCGATTCCGGCCGCCCGGTGGTGCACGAGTGGGTGGACCTCTGCCGGCTGGTCGCCGACGCGGTCGCGGACGCGCACGTCGCGGGGCCGGAGCACAAGTGGCTGATGGACGTCCCCGGCGAGCCGATCGGCGTGCTCGGCGACGCGGGCCAGCTGCACCAGGTGGTGATCAACGTGCTGGCCAACGCGCGCACGCACACCCCCGCGGGTACGACGGTGACGACCACTTTGTCCACTTCGGACGGAGCGGTCCGGCTCCTCGTGGCCGACGACGGCCCCGGCATCCCGCCGGACATCCTCCCGAACGTCTTCGAGCGCTTCGCCCGCGGTGACAATTCGCGCTCGCGGGCCGCGGGGAGCACGGGGCTCGGGCTGGCGATCGTGGCCGCGGTGGCCGGCGCGCACGGCGGCCGGGTCGGGGTGCGGAGCCGGCCGGGGCGCACGGAGTTCGAGATCACGTTCCCGGTGGCGCCGGCGCCCGCGTGAGCCGGGCCACGACCGTGGCGGACCTGGGCCGGGGCGGATCCACAGCGCGCGCACAGCTTCGGCACAAGTTCACCACATGCGGCGCCGACAACGTGAGGACCATGACGACCACGCTGCCGGCGCCCGCGGCCGCCCAGCCCGCTCCGGAAACCGCGCGGGAAGCGCGGTGGGTCCGGCCGTCCGTTGCCGCGCTGCTGCTCGGGACCGGGCTGCTGTACCTGTGGGACCTGGCGAAAACGGGCTGGGCCAACGACTTCTACGCGATGGCCGCGCAGGCCGGCACGTGGAGCTGGAAGGCGCTGTTCTTCGGTTCGCTCGACCCCGGCAACGTCGTCACCGTGGACAAGCCGCCGTTCTCCCTGTGGATCATGGGGTTGTCCGGGCGGCTGTTCGGCTTCTCCAGCTGGAGCCTGCTGGTCCCGAACGCGCTCGCCGGCGTCGCGTCGGTGGGGCTGCTGTACCTCGCCGTGCGGCGGCTTTCCGGGCCGGGCGCCGGGTTGCTGGCCGGGGCCGCGCTCGCGCTGACGCCGGTCGCCGCGCTCATGTTCCGCTACGACAACCCGGACGCCTTCCTCGTGCTGCTGCTCGTCGCCGGCGCGTACTGCGTGGTGCGCGCGCTCGAACGCGGGAGCACGGTGTGGCTGCTGCTCGCCGGGGTGGCGATCGGGTTCGGCTTCCTGGACAAGATGCTGCAGGCGTTCCTCGTGCTGCCTGCGTTCGTGCTCGCCTACGCCGTCGCGGCGCCGACGTCGTTGGGGAAGCGGGTCTGGCAGCTGGGCGCCGCGGCGGGTGCGGTGCTCGTCTCCGCCGGGTGGTGGATCGCGGTCGTCGCGCTGTGGCCGGCCGCCGACCGGCCCTACATCAGCGGCTCGACCGACAACACCGTGCTGGAGCTGGCGTTCGGCTACAACGGGCTCGGCCGGATCTTCGGCGAAGGCCGCGGTGGCGGTGGTGGCGGGACGTTCACGCCGCCCGCCGGCGTGGAGCTGCCCGCCGGTGGCCGCGGCTTCGGTGGTGGGTTCGGCGGCGAGACCGGGTTGACGCGGTTGTTCGGTGGCGAGTTCGGCGGCGAAGCGTCGTGGCTGCTGCCCGCCGCGGTCATCGGGCTGGTCGCCGGCCTGTGGTTCACGCGCCGCGCACCGCGCACCGACCGGACGCGGGCGGCGCTGCTGCTGTGGGGTGGCTGGCTGGTCGTCACCGCGCTGGTGTTCAGCTACATGAGCGGGATCATCCACCCGTACTACACGGTCGCGCTGGCGCCGGGGATCGCCGCCACGCTGGGGATTTCCGCGCGGGAGCTGTGGCGCGGCCGGGCGAACTTCACGGCTCGGGCGGTGCTCGCGGTCATGCTCGCGGTGACCGCGGTGTGGGGTTTCGTGCTCCTCGCGCGCACGCCCGACTGGCAGCCCTGGGTGCGCTACACGCTGCTCGTGCTGAGCGCGGCCGCCGTGTTCGCGCTGCTCTTCGGCGCCGACCGGCTCCGGCGGCTCGGCCCGGTCGTGGCCGTGCTCGGCCTGTGCGGCGCGCTGCTCGGGACGACGGCGTTCACGCTGGCCACGGCGGCGACCGCGCACTCGGGCGGGACGCCGTCGTCCGGCCCGGCGACCGCGAGCGGACGCGGTTTCGGCGGCGGCGCGCGGGGTTTCGGCGGCAGCCAGGCCGACACCGCGGTGATCGACCTGCTGAAGGGCACGACGACGAAGTGGGCGGCGGCGCAGAGCGGCGCGATGGAGTCGGCCGGGCTGGCGCTCGCGAGCGGCCGCCCGGTGCTCGCGATCGGCGGCTTCAGCGGCAGTGACCCGGCGCCGACGCTCGCGCAGTTCCAGCAGTACGTCGCGAGCGGCGACGTCCACTACTACGTCGCGGGCGGGCGCGGCGGCTTCGGGGGCGGCCGCGGGACCGCCGGGGAGATCCAGACCTGGGTCGAGCAGAACTTCGCGCCGGTGGGTGTCGGGAGTGCGACCGTTTACGACCTGACCAAATCTATCAATTGATCGAAATGCGATCCGGTGTTGCGTTCGTGTTAACGACCGGAGAAACATTCGCGGATCCGAGACCGATGCGGTATCGGAGCGGCCGCACACCTGTTCGACTCCCGGCGATCGTTCGACGGCGTGAAGTAGCGCTCGGTGATCAAGGTCCCGCGAGGTAACGCCCAGGGACTACAGCCCGTGCAACTGCACGCTCCGGTCGCCGCTGCCGGCGCCGAATCGGTCCCCGCCTGCACTGATGTTGCTGGTTGACACGGTCGATGGTCACTCGTTCGGATGCACAACTGGGGCGTTGTGGGGATCTTGTGCTACTCGCTAGGGTGTCCGCCGGGAGAGGG
Source organism: Amycolatopsis eburnea (assembly GCF_003937945.1). Classification (GTDB taxonomy): domain Bacteria; phylum Actinomycetota; class Actinomycetes; order Mycobacteriales; family Pseudonocardiaceae; genus Amycolatopsis; species Amycolatopsis eburnea. The sequence goes on along the minus strand of NZ_RSEC01000036.1, from coordinate 620,464 downwards.
ACAAGGGGTGGCTAACTCGGCACGCTCAGTGCCGAGTTCACAACGTGGTGGGTAATCCTTGTCTCGCCTTCTCTTGCTTTGACCCGATCAGGTGCGGCTGGAAGAGAGCAGCGATGACCGTGCGCGGTGGCGCAGCTCAGCCTTATCCGCCCCCTCTTCGTCACGACCCGTAGCTCCGAGCACCGCAATTCCCCCTTTAGGTACGGCACCACTCCACTTCCCCCGCACTCTGGAGTTCGTTGTGATTTCCCGTCCTCGACCTCGTCCGCTGACGGTGCTCCTCACCTTGCTCGCCCTCGTGGGTGTCACCGCGCTTTCCGGCTGCAGCGACAGCTCCGCCTCGGGCAGCGGCGGCAAGATCACGCTCGGGTTCAGCGCCTGGCCGGGGTGGTTCCCCTGGCAGGTGGCGCAGGAGCAGGGCCTATTCGCCAAGAACGGCGTGAACGTCGACCTCAAGTACTTCGACAACTACACCGACAGCATCAACGCGCTCTCCAGTGGTGCCATCGACGCCAACAGCCAGACCCTCAACGACACGCTGTCGTCGCTCTCCGGCGGCGCCAAGCTGTCGATCGTGCTGGTGAACGACAACTCCACCGGCAACGACAAGATCATCGCGCGCGACGGCATCACCAGCGTCGCCGACCTCAAGGGCAAGAAGGTCGCCGTCGAGCAGGGCGCGGTCGACCACTACCTGCTGCTGCTCGCGCTGCAGTCGGCGAAACTGACCGAAAAGGACATCCAGCTCGTCAACCTCCCGACCGACGCCGCGGCGGCCGCGTTCGCCGGCGGCCAGGTCGACGCGGTCGCCGCGTTCGCGCCGTTCACGTCGAAGGCGCTCGAGCGCCCCGGCAGCCGCGCGATCTCGACCTCGGCGGAGTTCCCCGGCGCCATCCCGGACCACCTGGTCACGTCGCAGAAGCTGGTCAAGGACCACCCGAAGGACGTGCAGGCGCTGGTCAACACCTGGTTCGAGACGCTGACCTGGATCAAGAACAACAAGGACGCGGCCGTCGGGATCATGGCCAAGCGCGGCGGCGTCTCCGACGCGGACTACAAGACCTACGACGCCGGCACCACGATCTTCACGCGCCAGCAGAACCTCGACGCGTTCACCCCGGGCGTCACCGCGCAGCACCTGGACTTCCAGGCGAACAAGATCATCGACTTCATCGTGAACACCGGGCTGGCCCAGCAGCGCCCGACGCTCGAGGGGTTGTTCGACGACCAGTTCGTGAAGGCCGCGCCGCAGTGACCGGTCCGACCCAGCGCACCACCTCGGCGAGCCCCGCGGACGAGCGGGCCGCCGAGGCACTGGAAGCCGAGCAGCGGCTCGCCGAAGCGCAGGAGTCCAGGCGGGGCCGTCCCGCCTGGACCCCGCTGCCGCGCCGGACCCCGCCGAAGCGGGCCTCGGCGTTGTTTTCCCTGCGCACGCCCATTCCCGCGGGCGCCCGCTGGACGCTGGCGGCGCTGTCGTTCGCGATCCCGTTCCTCGCCTGGGTCGTGCTGAGCGTCAGCGGCGCCGTCGACTCGACGTTCCTGCCGTCCCCGGCCGCCGTGCTCAAGGCCGGGGCCGACATGGCGGGCAGCGGCGAGCTCTTCGACGACCTCTGGGCGACCACCCAGCGCGTCCTCGAAGGCTTCGGCCTCGCCGTCGTCGTCTCGGTGCCGCTCGGCATCCTGATGGGCACCTTCGCCGCCGGGCAGGCGTTCTTCGAGCCGCTGATCGGGCTGCTGCGGTACCTGCCGGCGAGCGCGTTCATCCCGCTGCTGATCATCTGGCTCGGCCTCGGCGAGCCGTCGAAGATCGCCATCCTCTTCATCGGGACGGTCTTCTTCAACACGCTGATGACCGCCGACGTCGTCCGCGGCGTGCCGCGCGCGCTCCTCGACGTCTCCTCCACCCTCGGCGCGCGCCGGGGCGAGGTGCTGCGCAAGGTCGTCGTGCCGCATTCGCTGCCGGGCATGATCGACGCGATCCGGGTCAACGCCGCCGCGGCGTGGAACTTCGTGGTCGTCGCCGAGCTGATCAACTCCTCGGCGGGCCTCGGCTACCGGATCGTCCGCGCGCAGCGGTTCCTGCAGACGGACAAGATCTTCGCGGTGCTGGTGGTCATCGGCATCGCCGGGCTCCTCATCGACGTCCTGCTGCGCCTGCTGCGCACACGGGTCGGGAAGTGGGCGGCATGACGCTGGAACTGCGGAACGTCGCCAAGGACTACGCCGTCCGCGGCCGGGTGACCCGCGCGCTCGACGGCGTGGACCTCGAAGTGCTGCGCGGCGAGTTCGTGTGCGTCGTCGGCGCGAGCGGCTCCGGCAAGTCGACGCTGCTTTCGCTGGTCGCCGGGCTCGACCGGCCGACCGACGGCGAAATCGTGCTCGACGGCGTCCCGGTGACCGGCCCCGGCCCGGACCGCGGGCTCGTCTTCCAGTCCGGCGCGCTCTACCCGTGGCGCACCGTCGAGAAGAACGTCGCGTTCGGACTCGAGCTGCTGGCGCTCGACGCGGCCGAGCGCGCCGAGCGCGTCGACTGGTACCTCGCCGAAACCGGGCTCGACGGCGTCCGGAAGTCGTTGCCCAAGCAGCTTTCCGGCGGCCAGAAGCAGCGGGTCGCGATCGCGCGCGCCCTGGCCTGCGAACCGGACGTGCTGCTGCTGGACGAACCCTTCGGGGCCTTGGACGTCCAGACCAAAGAGGACATGCAGGTGCTGATCCGCCAGGTGTGGGCCGACACCGGCACGACGGTGCTGATGGTCACCCACGATGTCGAGGAAGCGGTGTTCCTCGGCGGCCGGGTGGTCGTGCTCGCCTCCGACCCGGGGCGGATCGCCGCCGACGTCGAGGTGGAGCTGCCCGCCGAGCGCGACCTGGCGGTGAAGCGCGAACCGCGGTTCCTCGCGCTGCGCGCCCGGATCGAGGACCTGGTCCGGGAGCAGCACCGGGGCCACGTGAGCCGGGTGGCCGCGGTCGAGTGAGAACGGAAGACGGGAAGGTGGCGGGATGAAGCACGGCGGGGCGACCGCGGAACGCACGGCAGGCGGGGGTTTCCTCGCCCGGCTCGGCATTCGCGGCAAGCTGAACCTGCTGCTCCTGCCACCGCTGGCCGCGGTGCTGCTGGTGTCGGTGCCGTTCGTGCTGACGCAGGCGAACAGCGCCGTGGCCGCGACGCAGTCGGCGACGGTCGCGCGGCACACCCAGCAGCTCGGCGGCCTGGTCTGGCAGCTGCAACGCGAGCGGCTGCTGACCGGTGCCTACGTCGCCACCCCGTCGCTGGCCGCCGACCAGATGCTGCAGCAGCAGAAGGTCGTGAACGCGGCGGTCGAGAGCGTGCGGTCGTCGCTGGGGTCCGACGCGCCGGACGAGCTGGCCGCCGCACTGACCCGGGTCGGCTCGCTGAACGAGCTCCGGCAGAACGCGGAGCGCCGCGGCGTCGCGCTCGACAGCGTCGCCCGGACCTACCACGCGGTGATCGGCGCGGTGATCGACTCCCTGCGGCTCGTCCCGCAGCTGACCAGCGACGCCGAGGGCACCCGGGAGCTGACCGCGCTGGAGGCGCTGCTGCGCGCGAACGAGGAGAACTCGTTGCGCGGCATGGCGTTGATCGTGACGGCGGTGGCGCCCGAGGCCGGCCGGTCCATCCTGGACGACGCGACCCAGCAGGCGCCGATCTTCACCGACCGGTTCGTCCAGCAGGCCGACGACGAGGAGGACCGCGAGCAGTCCGCGCTGGTCGTCAACGTCGAGCAGAGCGAAGCGGGCCGCCGGATCAACGACCTCGCCGCCCAGATCGACAACCCCCGCGACTCGGCCGGGACCACCCAGTACGTCGCCGACGTCCTCAGCGCGTCGGAAACCCAGGCGGGGCAGCGGAAACTGGTGCAGGAGCGGGTCACCGGCGAGATCGCCGAGGCGGCGACCGGCCGCGCCGACGCCGGCACCCGGCTGGCCTGGATCGTCGGTATCGGCGCGGCCGCGCTGTTCCTGCTGGTCGCGTTCCTCGCCGTCGCGGTCGCCCGCTCGATCGCGCAACCGCTGCGGCGGCTGACCACGGCGGCGACGTCGGTCGCCGACCTGGCGGGCACCGAGCTCGTCCGCGTGACCGACACCGAGGAAGCCGAGGAGCAGATCCCGCGGCTGGCCACCATCGACGTCGTCTCGAGCGACGAGCTGGGCAAGCTGGCGGCCGCGTTCAACCGGGTCCAGACCACCGCGGCCGAGCTGGTCGAGCGGCAGGCGCTCACCCGGCGCAACACCAGCCTGATGTTCGCGAACGTCGCCAAGCGCACGCAGAACCTCGTCGGTCGCCAGCTGGCGCTGATCGACGAGGTCGAGCGCAACGAGCAGGACACCCGGCTGCTGGCCAGCCTCTACCGGCTCGACCACCTCTCCACCCGCCTGCGCCGGAACGCGGACAACCTGCTCGTCGTCTCCGGCACCCGCGACGACACCCGCATCGCCGGCCCGATCGAGCTGGCCACGGCGTTGCGCTCGGCGCTCGCCGAAATCGAGGACTACCAGCGGGTGAAGCTCGGCGTCGTCGCCGACATCCTGCTGTCTTCGGCGCTGGGCGCCGACCTGGTGCTGGTGTTCGCCGAGCTGCTGGAGAACGCGACGTCGTTCTCGCCGCCGGGGTCGATGGTCGAGGTGGACACGATGCTCCTCGCCGACGGGTCGTGCCTGGTGAACATCGTCGACCACGGCATCGGCATGACCGCGGAGAAGCTGGCCGAAGAGAACAAGCGGCTCGTCGAGCGCGAACGCCTGGAGCTGGCGCCGACCAGCGTGCTCGGCCTGTTCGTGGTCGGCCGCTTGGCGCGGCGGCACGACCTGGGCGTCGAACTGCTCGCGACGCCCACCACCGGCGGCGTGACCGCGCGGCTGACCATCCCGCCGTCGCTGTTCAGCCACCGCACCGGGCTGCTGCCGAAGACCGAGCCGGTGGCGGCGATCCCGGCCGCGCCCGCGCCGAAACCGCGTCCCGCGGAAGCCGTCGCGGTGACCGCGTTGTCCACTTCGGACGACGCGCGCCCGGCCGAGCTGCCGGCGCCGGCGATCCCGGCCCTGCTCGGCCACGGCACCGGCTTCCGCTGGTTCAACCAGCTCGAACCGGTGTGGCCGGACGCCGAACCCGCCGAGCCGCCCGAGCCGGAGCCGGAGCCGGAGAGCCGGGGTGGCCTCCGCCGCCGCGTCCGCGGGGCGCAGCTGCCCACCGCGGGCACGACGGCGCCGCCGTCACCGGCCGAAGCCAAGCCGCGGCACGACCCCGAGGCGACCAAGCTCGCCATGGACGGCTTCGAGAGCGCGTTCGCCAAGGCCGCCGAGGTCAGCGCGATGCAGCCCGCACTTTCACGTGAAAGTGCCGACCTGGGGGCCGCACTTTCACGTGAAAGTGCGGCCCCGTCGCCGGGTGATGGGGCGTCGCTGCCGGTGCGCGTGCCCGGGGATTCGGCGATGCCCGGTGGTGCGGTGCGCGCCACCCCGCCGGCCGCCGCGACCCCGCCGTCCCGGGACGGCCTGGTCCGCCGCGTCCCCGGTGCCCAGCTCGCCCCCGGCCTGCGCCAGCAGCCCGCGGGGCGGCCGATCGCCCGAGCCGTCGTCAACCGCAGCAAGCGGGACCCGGCGGCCGAGCGAGCGGCGTTCGACGCGTTCGCCGCCGGCCTGGCCAAGGCGGACGTGGTGACGGCAGACAGCCCGCCCCAAGGCGTGGTCGCCGGTCGTGTGATGGAACGAGGAGAAGAGAGCAGGAAATGAGCATCCCCGCACCTGGAGTCAGTGTCGAAGCCCAGAACTTCAACTGGCTGGTGAGCCGCTTCGCGCAGCACACCGCGGGCGCGATCGCCGCCATCGCGGTCTCGGCCGACGGCTTGCTGATCGCGGTGTCCTCGGAGCTCGAGCGCTCCAACGCCGACCGCCTCGCCGCGATCTCCTCCGCCATGCTCGGCCTCGCGCACGGCGTCTCCGAAAGCCACCCGCTCGGCTCGCCGGACAAGGTGATCATCGAGCTGGAGCACGGCTACCTGCTGGTCTGCACCATCAGCATCGGCTGCTCGCTCGGCGTCCTCGCCAACAAGCAGGCGAGCCTCGGGACCATCGCCTACGAGATGGCGATGTTCGCCAACCGCGCCACCGAAGTCCTCACGCCGGGCCTGATCGAGGAGCTCAAGAACACCGTGGGTGCGTGATGACCGAGGAGCCGGACATCTCGCTGCTGCGGCCGTACCTGATGACCTCGGGGCGGGCGCAGCCGGTGGACCAGACCCTCGAGATCGAGGCGCAGGTCATGACGTCCCGCCTCGGTGCGGCGTCGCACCCGAAGCTCACGTTCGAGCGGCAGGAAATCGTTTCCCTCTGCCGGAGCACGATGTCGGTCGCCGAGGTGGCCGCGATGCTCGGCCTCCACATCGGCGTCGCCCGCGTGCTGGTGGCCGACCTCGCCGAGCTGGGCTACGTCGTCGTCCGGCGCCCCGGGAACCACAACAAGCACGACCTCGGCATGATCGAAAGGGTCATTCGTGGACTCGAAGCCATTCACTGAACCGGCGCCCCGCCCGCCGGCCCCGGTCAAGATCGTCATCGCGGGCGGCTTCGGCGTCGGCAAGACGACGGCGGTCGGCGCCATCTCGGAGATCAAGCCGCTGACCACCGAAGCGGCGATCACGTCGGTGGCGGCTTCGGTGGACCGCACCGGCCACGTCCCGGCCAAGACCACGACCACGGTCGCGCTGGACTTCGGCTGCATCACGATCGACGACGAGGTCAAGCTGTACCTGTTCGGCACGCCCGGCCAGGACCGCTTCGGCTTCATGTGGCAGGACCTGGTCCACGGCGCACTCGGCGCGCTGGTGATCGTGGACACCCGCCGCATGGACGACTGCTACCCGGCGGTCGACTACTTCGAGAACGCCGGCCTGCCGTTCGTGGTGGCGGTGAACATGTTCGACGGGGCGCTGGGCCACAACCTCGAGGACATCCGCTGGGCGCTGGCGGTCAGCGAGGACGTCCCCCTGATCACGTTCGACGCGCGGCAGAAGCTGTCGGTGCGGGACGCGCTGCTGGCGGTGCTGCACAACACGTTCAAGAAGGCCCGGGCCCAGGCGGGCGCGGGGGCTTGAGCGGAGTTCGCTACACTGATCCACGGACCCCGCGCGGCGTCCACCCTGTGAACCTCCCCAGGGCCGGAAGGCAGCAAGGATAAGCAGGCTCTGGCGGGTGCGCGGGGTCCCCTTCGTTTTCGGCTCCGGTCTTCGGGGCTTCGCCCCTTCGCCGGGCCTGCAACTTCGTCGTTTTGCCCGGGGGCCGAGCCCCCGGAGCCCCCACGGTGCCGTCGGCGCGGGTTGCGAGCTCTGCCGTGGCTCGCGCGGCCCGGCGGCGGCATGAACGACCCTTTCATCTCGTCCGGCGAGGTGAACGACTCTTTCATGGCATTGCGGGGCGGCCCGGTCTCAGAACAGGCCCAGGACGTCTTCCGGGGGTTGGGGTGAGGGTGGTAGGTCCGCGTCCGTGATCGGGGTTGCGCGGCCCGCCAGTTTCCGCAGCTCGGCGCCGGACACGCAGCGCGCGGGGAACGCCGCCGACGCCGTTCGACGGTCGATCTCCGCGGTCGGGAGCGGGGCGGCCGAGGCCGCGAACACCAGGTTGCCGAAGCGGCGGCCCTTCAGGACCGCCGGGTCCGCCAGCGCCAGGACCTCCGGGAAGACCTCCCGCAACGTCGCCAGGAAGCGGCGGGCGAAGGGCAGGCCCGAGCCGTCGGTGATGTTGGCCAGGTAGATGCCCGGGGCGCGCAGGATTTCCGCGATCGCGCGCGTCGCCTCCAGCGTGGCCAGGCCGCCGGCGAGGGTCGCGCGCTCGAACGCGTCGACCACCACCAGGTCCGCCGTGTCCTCGCGGCGGGTGGCCAGGCCCGTCCGGCCGTCGGTGATCCGGACCCGCAGGCCCGGGAGCCGCAGGCCGAGCTGGGCGCGGACCAGGTCGACCAGCTCGCCGTCGGCGTCGAACACCAGCTGCCGCGAGCCCGGCCGCGTCGCCGCGACGTAGCGCGGGAGCGTGCACGCCGCGCCGCCGATGTGCAGGGCGTCGACGGGGCCGGGCGGCAGCTGGTCCACCACGTCCCCGAACCGGCGGACGTAGTCGAACTCCAGGTTGGCGGGGGTGTCGAGGTCGACGTACGACTGCGCGACCCCGTCCACCGACAGCAGCCAGGCGTTCGCGCGGTCGGCGTCCCGGATCAGCTCCGCGGTGCCGAAGCGCACCGGGTAGCGCCCGGGCATCGGCCCGGTCTTCCGCGAACGGCTCACGGGGTCCGAGGTTATCGGAAACATTCCCCCGGGCTCCGCGATAAGTGACCGGAACGATCATCGATCGAGGGGGTTCTTCCTTGCGTGCGAACGCAGTAATCGCTGCCGTGGCACTCGCCGCCGTCGCCTTGGCGACGCCGGCCGCCGCGGACGTCCTGCCCGACCGGGCCCAGGCCGTCTCGCTGCTGGAGACCGGCGGTCCCGGGGTGAGCCGGGCCGCCGAAACGGCGTTGCTCGGCTCGGCCGCCGACCTGCAGGAGTTCCTGGCCACCGGACGGTACCGGGCCCAGGAGACCGACGAACGCGTCCTGGTCAACCAGGCGCTGAGCGCGGGCGGCCCGGTCACCAAGCGCGCCGCCCAGCAGGCGCTGGACGGCACGGCCGACGACATCCGGGCCTTCCTGGCCACCGGGCTGGCCCAGGCCCGGATCGCGGACGACCGGATCGCCGTCGGCCAGGCCATGAGCACCGGCGGCCCGACCGTCAACGCCCGCGCGCAGAAGGCGCTCGACGGCACGCCCGCCGACGTCCGCGCGTTCCTCGAGACCGGCCTGCGGCAGGCGCGTGACACCGACGAGCGGATCACCGCGAACCAGGCCCTCTCGGCCGGTGGGCCCGAGGTGAAGGCGGCCGCGCAGACCGCGCTCGACGGCACCCCCGACGACATCCGGTACTTCCTGTCCGTGTGGCGGCAGGTCGCCGCGGCCGGGGACGCCGAACTCGCCGGGATCCAGGCGCAGGTCGACTACGGCAAGGCCGCCGCGGCCCACCACAGCGCCATCGGGGTGCAGCTGGCCAGGAGCCGCGCCACGACGATCGCTTCGGACGCGCGTCAGGCGAACACCGACCGGCTCGCCGGCCAGCGCGCCAAGGCCCAGCAGGACGCGCGGGTCGCGGCTGGTGCGGAGGCCGACGCCGAGCAGCAGGCCCGTGACGCCGCCGCCCGCGCGGCGCAGGCCAAGGCCGACAACGACAAGCTGCTCACGGACGCGGCCGACCCGGCGCTGACCGTGCCGAACGGCCGCCGCGCGTCGGTCTACCTGCTGCGCAACGGCGGTGCCGCGGTGAAGAACGCCGCCCGTGCCGCGCTGAGCGGTTCCGACGACGACGTCGTCACGTTCGTGCGCGGCGGGCTCGCGGTCGCGCAGGAGACCGACGACCGAGCCGCCGTTTCGGCGATCGCGGCCGACGAGAAGGCGCGCCCCGGGCTGCGTCAGGCCGCTCGTGACGCGCTGGCCGGGCCGTACTCCGCCGTGGTCGCGCTGCTGCGCACCGGGGACTACCCGGGTCGCGACACCGACGACCGCGTCGAGGTCAACCAGATCATGGCGGCAGGCGGACCGGCGACGAAGTCGGCGGCCCAGCGGGCGCTGGACGGCACCGTCGCCGACGTCCGCGAGTTTCTCGCCCGCGGTCAGTACGCCGCGCACGTGATCGACCTGCGGGTCAAGGTGACGCAGACGCTTTCGGACGGCGCCGAGGTCGACGCCGTCGCGCAGGGCGTCCTCGACGGGCCGGACTCGTTCCTGCAGCCGTACCTGGACGGCGAGCTGGCGAAGGCGCGGGCCCGTGACGCCTTCACCGCGGAGCACGTCGCCAAGGTCAACGCGCTGCTCGCCCAGCTGCCCTGACCCGCACGGCGAAGGTTGTCGGACCCTGACGGTACCCTCGCGACGTGGCTCTCGCGCTGTACCGCAAGTACCGTCCGGCAACCTTCGCCGAGGTCGTCGGGCAGGAGCATGTGACCGATCCCCTCCGCACGGCGCTGTCCGCCGGGCGGATCAACCACGCCTACCTGTTCTCGGGCCCGCGCGGCTGCGGCAAGACGTCGAGCGCGCGCATCATGGCGCGCTCGCTGAACTGCGCCAAGGGCCCGACGCCGGACCCGTGCGGCGAGTGCAACTCGTGCAAGGCGCTGGCGCCGGAGGGGTCGGGCAGCGTCGACGTCACGGAGCTGGACGCGGCGAGCCACGGTGGCGTCGACGACGCACGCGAGCTGCGGGACAAGGCGTTCTACGCGCCGGCCGAGTCGCGCTACCGCGTGTTCATCATCGACGAGGCGCACATGGTCACCACGCAGGGCTTCAACGCCCTGCTGAAGATCGTGGAAGAGCCGCCGGAACACGTCATCTTCATCTTCGCGACGACCGAGCCGGACAAGGTGCTCACCACCATCCGCTCGCGCACGCACCACTACCCGTTCCGGCTGATCCCGCCGAGCTCGATGCGCGCCCTGCTGGAGCGCAACATCGCTGCGGAGGGCGTCGAGGTCGAGCCGTCGGTGTACCCGCTGGTCATCCGCGCGGGCGGCGGGTCGGCGCGCGACACGCAGTCGGTGCTCGACCAGCTACTCGCCGGCGCCGGTCCCGAAGGCGTGTCGTACAGCCGCGCGGTGGCGCTGCTCGGCGTCACCGACGTCGCGCTGATCGACGACATGGTGGACGCGCTGTCGACCGAGGACGCCGCGACGGTGTTCGGCACGGTCGAGAAGCTCGCCGAAGCCGGCCACGACCCGCGCCGGTTCGCCACGGACCTGCTCGACCGGCTGCGCGACCTGGTGCTGCTGCGCGCGGTCCCGGACTCCGCGGGCGGGCTGGTGTCCGCGCCGGAGGAGGAACTGACGCGGATGGTGGCGCAGGCCGAGCGGATCGGCCTGGCGACGCTGTCGCGCTACGCGGACATCGTCCACAATGGACTCCTGGAGATGCGCGGCGCGACCTCCCCGCGGCTCGTGCTGGAGCTGCTGGCCGCCCGGATGCTGCTGCCGTCGGTGACGGACGCGGAGAAGGCGCTGCTGGCCCGCATCGAACGCCTCGAGCGCCGCGCGACGGCGCCCGCCGCCCCGGCCGAGGGCGGCGCCGAGCCGCCGGTGCGGGCGGCGCCGGAGCGGGAGTTCTCACGTCCTTCGCAGCGCGCCGCTTCGGCGGGCCCGGCGCCGGTGGCGGAGCCCGCTGCGGCGCCCCAGCGCCCGGCGGCTCCGGAACCCGCGCCGGCGGCTGCGAGCGCTGCGGCTGGTTCCGCACCGGCGGCGCCTGCTTCGGGTGGTGGCTGGGGTTCGCCGCGCACGCCGGGCGGTGGCGCTCCGGCTCCGGCGGGTGCCGGTGCGGCCGGTTCCGACGGTTCCGCTTCGGCGGGTTCCGGCGCGGCCGGTTCCGGTAGTTCCGCTTCGGCGGCACCGGCGTCGGATGGTGGCTGGGGTGCGCCGCGCACGCCCGGCGGTGGCACTGCCGCTCCGGCGGGTTCCGGCGCCGCCGCTTCGGCGGGTGCTGCGGCCTCGGAGGGTGGCTGGGGCACTCCGCGCACGCCCGGCGGCGGCACGCCCGCTCCGGCTCCGGAAGCCGCACCGGCGGCACCCGCGGCGGGGGGCGCGATGGACGCCGCCGCGATCCGGAACGTCTGGCCGCAGCTCATGACCGCGTTGCGCAAGTTCACCGGTGGGCGCAGCCTCGAAGCGATGCTGACCCAGGCGACGGTGGCGAGCGTCGAGGGCCACGCCGTTACGCTCACCCACAAGTCCGAGCCCCTGTCCCGCCGCCTCTCCGACCAGGACAACGCCCGCAAGATCGCCGGCGCGCTGTCCGACGTCCTCGGTGGCGACTGGCAGGTCCGCTGCGTCCACGGCAACGCCCCGGCGGCCCCCGCCGCCCGCGTCCAGCAGGCGGCGCCCGCGCCGGAGCGCTCGTTCACGCGCCAGTCGACCGCGGCGCCCGCCGCCGAAGCGCCCGCCCGGCCGGCGACCCCGCCGCCGCCCGCGCGGCCCAAGGTCACGACGAGCGAGCCGGACATCCCGTTGCCCCCGGAGCCCTCCGACGAGGACGACGAGGACCTCTACAACGAGGACGCCAGCCCGGCCCCGCCGCCGCCTCCACCGCCGCCGGACCAGGACCCGGACGAGGTGGCCCGCAAGCTCATCGCCGACCACCTCGGTGCCCGCCCCCTGGACTGACCGGGGGCAAAGTCGCGCCGGCGAGCAGGTGACCGGCGGCAGAGTGCCTGGCCGCGTGGTCTGCCCGGGGCCGCGGGGATGTCATGAAAGGGTCGTTCATGTCGTCTGGCGAGGTGAACGACTCGTTCATGACGTCCGGGGTGCCCTGACCGGGGGCTCAGGACGCCAGGTAAGCCTCGATGGCCGCGGCGATGGCGGTCGCGTAGTGCTGGCGGCCGTCCGGGCTCGTCATCCGGGCCGCCTCGGCGGCGTTGCGCATGTTGCCGCACTCCACCAGGGCCGCCGGGCGGGTCGACAGGTTCAGGCCGGCCAGGTCCGAGCGGGCCGACAGGCCGTTGCCGCCGATGTAGTTCGACGTGCTGAAGCCGCCCGTGCGCATCGTGTCGCGCAGGACCTCCGCCAGCCGCAGGGAAGGCGCGCCCTGCGCGGCGTTCAGCGGCGGGGACGAATACGCGACGTGGAAGCCGTTCGCGCCGGCCGCGGTCGAGCCGTCGGCGTGGATCGACACGACGGCGTCCGCGTTCGCTTCGTTGCCGATAGCCGCGCGGCGGTCGACGCAGGGGCCGACGCCCGTGTCGTCCTGTCGCGTGTAGACGACCCGGATTCCCTTGGCGGCCAACGCTTCCCCGACCCGCCGGGCGACGTCGAACGTGAACGCGTGCTCCGGGTAGCCCGCGTTGGTCGAGGTGCCGGTGGTGTTGCACGGCTTCGTCTGCCCGCGCCCGGCGGGCACCTGGCGGTTGATCTCCGCCGGGTGGGACGCGTTGCCGCCGTTGTGCCCGGGGTCGAGCACGACGACCTTCCCCGGCGCCGGGGGCGCGACCGGGGAAGACGACGGGAGCGGTGCGGACGACGACGGCGTGACCGTCGTCGGCGCCGGCGTGATCGTCCGCGTGGTGACGGGGGCGGGTGCCGGGGCCGCCGGGATCGCACCGGAGCAGCCCGTGAGCAGCAGGGCACCGGCCAGCAGGAGGGGGACAATCGCGCGTCGCACGGCGACCACGGTGCCACAGCCCGGCACCCCGCGTGGCGCGACTACCCTGGTGGGGACACAGGCGTGCAGAGAGGACCGAGTGCGATCATGGTGCAACCCGGCGGTGGCTTCGACATTTCCCAGCTGATGCAGCAGGCCCAGCAGATGCAGCAGAAGCTCGTCGAGGCCCAGGAAGAGCTCGCCAACACCGAGGTCACCGGCAGCGCCGGCGGCGGGCTGGTCACCGCGACCGTCTCCGGTGACAGCCAGCTGAAGAGCCTGCAGATCGACCCGAAGGTGGTCGACCCGGACGACGTCGAGACGCTGTCCGACCTGATCGTGGCGGCGGTCCGCGATGCTTCGGCGAGCGCGCAGAAGCTCACCGAGCAGAAGCTCGGCCCCCTGGCCGGCGGCCTCGGTGGCGGTGGCGGCATGCCGGACCTCGGCAGCCTCGGCTTCGGCGGCTGACGAACTTGTACGAAGGTGTCGTCCAGGACCTGATCGACGAGCTCGGGCGCCTGCCCGGGGTCGGGCCGAAGAGCGCCCAGCGGATCGCGTTCCACCTGCTGGCCACCGACCCGGCCGACATCGCGCGGCTGCAGGACGTGCTCGGCAAGGTCAAGGAGGGCGTGCAGTTCTGCGAGATCTGCGGCAACGTCTCCGAGCAGCCGACCTGCCGCATCTGCCGCGACGAGCGCCGCGACCTCACGGTCATCTGCGTGGTCGAGGAGCCGAAGGACGTCCTGGCGGTCGAGCGCACGCGCGAGTTCAAGGGCCGCTACCACGTCCTCGGCGGCGCGCTCGACCCGTTGTCGGGCATCGGCCCAGAGCAGCTGCGGATGCGCGAGCTGCTCAAGCGGATCGGCGAGCACGACATCACCGAGATCATCATCGCGACCGACCCCAACACCGAGGGCGAGGCGACCGCGACGTACCTCGTCCGGATGCTGCGCGACTTCCCGGGCCTGACCGTGACGCGGCTGGCCTCGGGCCTCCCGATGGGCGGCGACCTCGAGTTCGCCGACGAGCTCACGCTCGGCCGGGCGCTCTCGGGCCGCCGCGCGCTCTAAGCGGCGTCGAAGCGGCGCAGGTCGTACCGGTCCATCAAGCCGATCACCTTGTTCGCGTACTCCGGGTCGGTGGCGTACTTCCGCGCCACCGCCCGGACGAACGCGTCCGGATCGTCTCGCACCGGCAACGCCGCCGCGTAGTTCGGCGAAGTCGTCAGCAGCCGCCCGTAGTCGCGGAACGAGTCGTAAACCGACGCGTACGAGCGGAAAAACGCGTCCACCGGATGGCACGGCGCCGGAACGCACTCCGTCGTCGGGTAGGAAGCGCACCGCACCGCGATGGGTCCCGGGCTCGTCGGCGTCACACACTTGAAGCCGAAGTGGTTCAGCTCGTTCACCGACAGCCGGCTGCGGCCCCAGTTCGACTCCAGGATCGACTGCGCCACCGTCACCGACGCCGGGATGTCGTACGCCGCGTGGATCGCGCGGGCGATCGGCCCCGCCGAAGCGACGTACACGTCCTGGAAGCCCGACGAAAGCGCCTCGTCACGCACCGACGTCTGGTCGATGGGCGGCGGGACCACCGCCAGCAGCGCCGCCAGTCCGATGTGGATCATGGCGACACTCTGCCCGGCTCACCCGCCCCGGAAAACCGGACGTCACCCGGACGAAGGACTCAGCAGTAGCCGAGCTGGGCCAGGGTGTCGACGACGATCTCGGACGGGTGGTACTTGTCCATCCAGGACTCGCCGCGCCGGTTCTGGTACGTGTCGAGGAAGTTCTGCAGCTTGTCGCCGCGCATCTCGGTCAGCACGACCGTCTCGCCGAGGTGCTGCGGGGTCTCCGTGCGCTCGCGGTGCACCGCGCAGGGGAGGCCGAGGTAGTAGCACTCCGCGGACAGGCCGCCCGAGTCGGTGACGACGTACTCGGCGCGCGCGACCAGCGGCAGGAACTTCAGGTAGCGCATCTTCGGCTGGACGATGAACTGGTCGTCGAAGATGTTCCCGATGCCCAGCGCGCGGATCTTCTCGCGCTCCGGTGCGCCCGCCATGTACAGGATCGGCATCTTGCGGCTCTGCTCGCGCAGGATCTCCAGCGCCTCGCGGTACTTGTCCGGGCGCGAAACCAGCTCGAAGCGGTGCAGCGTCGCCAGGCCGAACTTCTCCGGCAGGTTCGGCACGTCCAGCGGCCCGTTGATGGCCAGGCGCATCGCGTCGATCGCGGTGTTCGCCTCGGTGTCGACGACGACGCCGCGGGCGTTGCGCAGGTTGTTGACCTCGCGGATGCTCGGCGCGAAGTGGATGTCGACGATCTTCGCCGCGATCTTGCGGTTCAGCTCCTCCGGCAGCGGCGAGAGGATGCTGCCCGACCGCGCGCCCGCCTCGACGTGCCCGACGCGGGACTTGAGGATGCGCTTCCCGATCAGCGAGCCGTACGGCGTGGTGAACGTGTCGCCGTGCACCAGCACCAGCGGGGGACGGCCGTCCTCGGTGAGCGCGGCGCGCAGCTCGTGGCGGCGGCTCCAGGCGGTCCGCAGCACCTGCGCGGCCCAGCCGGGCACCTGTGCCGGCGACTCGAGGTTGTGGGCCTTGTCCTCCGGCACCAGCCAGACGTCGGGCGCCGGCATGTTCAGGTCCGCCAGTACGTCCGCGACCTCGTCGACGTGCTGGGCGGTGAACCAGATCTTCGGCCGCATCCCGCGCTCGCGGATCCCGTGGTAGACGGGCGCGATCTTGATCAGTTCCGCGGTGGTGCCGAGAATGAAGGAAATCACCGGAGAGCCCATTTCTGGTCGGGTGCGGTGGCGTAAGGATACTGGCCGACCCGCCGCGGGGGCCGCCGGGTAGCCTCGGCACGGTGAGTGCGAACCCGCTCCTCCCCTCGCTCAGCGTCGTGATCCCGGTCTACAACGAGCAGGACTGGATCGAACGCAGTGTCGGCGCGCTGCTCGCTTCGGCGTCGGCCGCGAGCTGGCCGATCGAGGTCGTCGTGGTGGACGACGGCAGCACCGACGCCACGCCGTCGCGCCTCGACGGCCTGCGCGAACGCCACGGCATCACGGTGCTCAGCCAGGCCAACGCCGGCCGCTTCGAGGCCAGGAGCGCGGGCATCGCCAAGTCGTCCGGCGAGTGGATCGCGCTGCTCGACAGCCGCGTCATCGTCGACGAGCACACCCTCACGTTCCTGCGCGACCAGCTCGTCGACCACCCCGAGCGCGCGGTCTGGAACGGCCACATCAACGTCGCTTCCGAGCACAACCCGTACGCCGGGTTCATGGCCGGGCTGGTCAAGGTGCCGTGGCGCAAGTACTGCGCGAACCCGCGGCTGATGTCGTACGGCATCGAGGAGTTCGACGTCTACCCGAAGGGCACGACGTTCTTCTGCGCCCGCCGCGGGCTCCTCGAAGGCTCGGTCACGGCGTTCGCGTCGCTGTTCGACGACATCCGCTTCGCCAGCGACGACACCCGCATGCTGCGGTGGATCGCCGAGCGCGAGCGGATCTGGCTGGCTCCCGAGCTGTCCGCGACCTACAACGGGCGCGACTCCTTCAAGAAGTTCACGCAGCAGGCGTACTTCCGCGGCACGACCTACGTGGACTCCTACATCGCTTCGCCCGGCCCGGCCCGCAACGCCCTGTTCGGCGCGCTCGCGGCCGGTGTCCTCGGGCTCGCCTTCGCCGCGAAGAAGCCGAAGACGACGCTGGCCGCCGGTGTGCTCGGCGCGGTCGCGGCAGGCGAGGTCGTCAAGAAGTGCGGTGCGACCGGCCCCGAAGCCCGCGCGGTCACCAAGCTGCTGCCGGTGTTCGCCGGCGGTTTCGGTGCCGGTGTCCTGCGTGGACTGGCCATGGCCGTGCGGACCAAGCTCCGCCGCCGATGAGCAGCGCGGACGTGGAAACCCCGGCCGCGACGAGCAGCGGACGCACCACCGCGGGCAGCCTCGGCGGCTCGCTGATCGTGTCGATCGGCCTCGGCTACGTCCTCACCGTCGCCTGCCAGCGCCTGCTGTCCCCGCCGGACTACGCGGTCTTCGTCACCTTCTGGGGCCTGGTGATGGGCCTCGGCAGCACCCTCTCGCCGCTGGAGCAGGAGCTCTCGCGCCAGTCCGCGGTGGCCGCGCTGACCGGGGGCAGGGCGGGCCGCCCGGCGCTGCGCGCGGTCGCCGTCGGCATGCTGGTCGCGGCCGCTTTTTCCCTTGCGCTGCTGATCCCGCCGATCACCGAGAAGCTCTTCCACGGCGACTGGTCGCTGGCCGTGATCGTGCTCTGCGGCGGGGTCGCGTTCGCCTGCCAGTTCGGCACGCGCGGGCTGCTCATCGGGCAGCACAAGGTGAAGGCCTTCTCGCTGCTCGTGGTCGCCGAACCGGCGATCCGGGCGCTCGTGCTGGGCGCGCTCGTCGTCTCGGTCGCCTACAACGTCGTCTCGCTGGCCATCGCGGTCGCCGCCGGGTCGTTCGCCTGGCTGCTGTTCGCCCGCCCGGCCCGGCAGCTGCTCGACGTCCACGTCGAGGGGGACGGCTGGGGCGTCACCGGCCGCCGGATGGGCATGCTGCTGGTCGGCGCGGCGCTGACGGCCGCGGTCATCACCGGCTACCCCGCGCTGGTCGGCCTGCTCGCCCCGGGCGGGGACGGCGACCGCGTGGGCGCCCTGTTCGCCGCGCTGGTCATCGCGCGGCTGCCGCTGACGCTGATCGGGCCGGTGCAGTCGCTGGCCGTGCCGTTCGTCGTCCGGCTCTCGGTCACCGAGGAAGGCCGCCACCGGCTCCGCCGCGTGCTGGCCCTCGGTGCCGCCGCCGCGCTGGTGCTGGCCGCGCTCGGCGCGCTGGTCGGGCTGTGGCTCGGGCCGTGGGCGGTGCGGTTCGTCAGCGGGCCGAAGTACGACATCGACGGCTGGTCGGTCGCCGGGCTCGTCTGGTCGTCGGTGCTGCTGGTGCCGATGCAGCTGCTCACCGCCGTGCTGGTGGCCCGCACCCAGGCCCGGCTCGTGCTGCTCACCTGGGCCGTCGTCACCGGCACCGCGTCCCTCCTGCTGGTGCTGCTGCCCGGCGACACCGTGTTCCGCGCGGTCGTCGCGCTGGCCGCGGCGCCGACGCTCGGCCTGGCCGTGGTGCTCGCGTTCGTGCTGCGGAAAGCGCCGGAAACGGTTCCGGGGACAACCCCGGGCACCGGTGAAACGTCTTCGTAGCGGCCCAGTAAGGTGCGATGCGAACCCGCCGGTGGGGACGGGAAACGGCGTGAAACGCCGGTAAGGTTTGGACTGCGAATTCGATGAACGTGCTACTCGTTTTGCTCGCGTTCTGGCTGCCGGGTCTGGTGTTCGGTGCCGCGATCCGGCTGCGCGGCTGGACGCTGGCCGCCGCCGCGCCGATGCTCACCTTCGGCCTCGTCGCCCTCGGCATCCCGGTGCTCGGCCGCTTCGGCATCCGCTGGTCGCTGCTGAACGTCGCGCTGTGGACGCTCGTGCTGTCGGCCGCCGGGTTCGCACTGGCCTTCGCCGTGACCCGCTCCACGCGCCGGCGCCACCCGGACTGGGAAGAGCCCGAGCGACCCGAACGCAGTGTCCGCGACCACGTCCTGATCGGCCTCGGCGTCCTCGCCGGCCTCGGCATCGGCACCGTCACGTTCCTCCGCGGCATCCGGAACGTCGGCAACGTCCAGCAGGGCTGGGACGCGCCGTTCCACGCGAACCTGGTCCGCTGGATCGCCGAGCACGGCGACGCCCGGCCCTCGACCGTCGGCACGATCGCGAACCTGCCGGACGAGACGCACTACTTCTACCCGGACACCTACCACGCGCTGCTCGCCCTGGTCTTCGGCAAGGGCGGCCTGACGATCATGCCGACGCTGAACCTGGCGGCGCTCGCGGTCGTGCTGACCGTGCCGCTCGGCGTCGCCGCGATGTGCCACGCCTGGCGGATGCCGCCGATCGGGGTGGCCTCGGCGGCCGCGGTGTCGGCCTGCTTCACGGTGTTCCCGTACGACTCGCTGTGGCGCGGTCCGCTGTGGCCGTTCGTCGCCGGCGTCGCCCTGATCCCGGCCATGCTCGCGGTCGCCCGGCACCTGCTGGAGCCCCGCGCGATCGCCGGCCCGGTCGCCATCGGCGTCGGCGTCGCCGGCCTGGCCGGCCTGCACACCAGCGTCGTGTTCGTCGTCATCGTCTACTTCCTGCTGATCCTCGCCGCGGTGGTGTTCCGCTTCGAGGCGATCACCTGGCGCCGGTCGCTGCCGTCGCTGGTCGCGACCGTGGTGCTGGCCGCCGCGCTCGGCATCCCGGTGGTGCTCCCGTCGCTGTACAACGCCGGCGGCGTGACCAGCGCGTACTGGGCGTCCGAAGCGACCGTGAGCGGCGCGGTCGGCGAGACGATCACGTTCTCGCCGATGGCCGCGTTCCCGCAGTGGTGGATCGGCGTTCCCGCGATCATCGGCGTCTTCCTGCTGGTCAAGCACCGCCGGATGATGTGGATGGTCGGCGCCTACATCGTGCTCGGCGCGCTGTTCGCCGCGACCGTCTCGCTCGAGACCGACCTGATCCACACGCTGAGCAGCCCGTTCTACAACGACAACTGGCGCGTCGCGGCCCTGGTGCCGCTGGCGGGCTGCGTCGCGTTCGGCGAGTTCGTGCACACGGCGTCCGGCTGGTTCGCCGAGAAGGTCGCCCCGCGCCTGCCGAACCTCAAGCCCGCCACGCTCACCCTGGTCGGCGTCGTGGTGCTCGCGCTGGTCGTCGGCGGGCTGAGCCGCGGCGGCTACATCGGGCGCAACGCCGCCCGCCTGCAGCTGAACTACAGCGGCGGCCCGACGGTCAGCAAGGACGAAGAGGCCGCGTTCACCTGGCTCGCGCAGCACACCGCGCCGGGCGAGCGGGTGCTGAACGACAAGGCCGACGGCTCGGTCTGGATGTACGCGCTGGCCGGTGTGATGCCGACGCAGTGGAACTTCTACGGCGCCGAGTTCGACACCGACGCGGGCTACCTGAGCGTCTTCGCCAACGACGTCGAGAAGTACCCGAAGGTGCGAGAGCTGCTCACCGACCTGAAGGTCCGCTACGCCTTCGTCGGGGCGGGCAAGGTGACCCCGACGACGCAGAACGACGTCGGTCTCCAGCACCTCGACAGCAGCCCCGGGTTCAAGCTGGTCTACCGCAACGCGGGCGCCAAGATCTACGAGATCGAGGGCCAGCAGGGCGTCGTCGCGGCGGGCGCCGCGCCCGGGTCCGCGGCCGGTAACGGGCAGTGAAAGGCTAAAGTGATCGCGTGTCCACCACCTCCGTGACCAGCCGACGGGTGCTCATCGTGATGCCCGCGCTCAACGAATCGGCGAGCGTCGCTTCGGTCATCGCGCAGGTCAAGCGGGCATTGCCGGACGGCGATCTGCTGGTCGTCGACGACGGCTCGGTGGACGACACCGCCCAGCTGGCCCGTGCGGCCGGGGCCGAGGTGGCCCGGCTTTCGGTGAACCTCGGGGTCGGCGGCGCGATGCGCACCGGCTTCCGGTACGCCGCCGCCCGCGGCTACGACGTCGTCGTGCAGGTGGACGCGGACGGCCAGCACGACCCGGACGAGCTGGACGCGCTGCTGCGCGGCCTGGACGACGCCGACATCGTGATCGGCTCCCGGTTCGCCGGCAAGGGCGCCTACAAGGCCAGCGGGCCGCGCAAGTACGCGATGGTCGTGCTGTCGCTGGTGTTCTCGCGGCTGGCGAAGACCAAGCTCACCGACGTCACGTCGGGGTTCAAGGCGATGGGCCCGCGGGCGATCCGGCTGTTCGCCGGCTACTACCCGGCGGAGTACCTGGGCGACACGGTGGAGTCGCTGGTCATGGCCATCCGGGCCAAGCTGACCATCAAGGAGATCCCGGTCATCATGCGCGAGCGCGCGGGCGGCACGCCCAGCCACTCGCCCGTCAAGTCGGCCGTCTACCTGGGCCGCGCCGGCCTCGCGCTGCTGCTCGCGCTGGTCCGCCGCCGCCCGGCCGTCGACTCCTCAGACTCGGCTTAAGGAGCTACCGAAGATGGTCGGTTGGCGCATCCTCAGCATCGTCATCGCATGCCTGGTGCTCTTCGTCGTCATCGAGATGATGCGGCGGCGCAAGCTGCGCGAGAAGTACGCGGGCGTGTGGCTGATCGTCTCCATCGGCGTCGTCGTCTTGGCCGTCGTCCCGTCGGCCGCGGATTTCCTGGCCAAGCTGACCGGGGTGGAAACCCCGTCGAACTTCGTCTTCCTCCTGGCCGGCGTCGTGCTGGCGCTCGTGTCGCTGCACCTGTCCACCGAGGTCGGGCACCTCGAGGAAGAGGTGCGCACGGCGGTCGAGGAGATCGCGCTGCTGCGCTGCGAGCTGGAGGACACCCGGCGCGACCTGGAGCAGCGGATCGCCGGGCTGGAGGCCCGCGTGTCGGCTCCCGACGACGTCAAAGGGCTCCCGGAGGTCGAGCGCGTCAGCAAGTGACGCACTGGTCGAAGCCCTGCTGGCCGCTCCGGCCCGGCTGGGCCCGGTTCGCGTGCTCGCCATCGACGGGCCGTCCGGGGCCGGGAAGTCCACGCTGGCCGCGCAGGTCATCGACGCGCTCCGCGCCCGCGGCCGCCGCACCGAGCTGATCAGCACCGACGCCTTCGCCACCTGGGACGACCCGGTCGCGTGGTGGCCACGGCTCGTCGACGGCGTCCTGCGGCCCCTGGCCGAAGGCGTTCCGGGCGCTTACCGGCGCATGGACTGGACCACGGGGGTTCCCCGTCCGGGTGAGCTCGTCCGGGTGAGCGTGCCGGACGTGCTGGTGCTGGAAGGCGTCTCGAGCGGCCGGGCTTCGGCAAGAACCCTGCTTTCGCACCTCTGCTGGGTCTCCGGCGGCTCGGAAAGCGAGCGCCTGCACCGGACCGTCCGCCGGGACGGAACGGGCGCACGGGCCGATTTGGGGCGCTGGCAACGGTTCGAACGCGGCTGGTTCGCCGTCGACGGCACCCCCGGCGCGGCCGGCACCCGACTTTCGTAGGGAACGGACCGGTCACCCAGCGTGTCCGAACGACCCGGATCGATCCAGGACGCCATCACGACCGGAGCAACATAGGTACCGCCATCTGAGTTAGTGATCCGGTACCGGGCGCAGCCGTAACGCGCAAACGGTCACATTCTGTCGTGATTTACGGACACATTGCGGTCAAATCGACGCCCACGTAGCGCGATCGTAACCTCACGTGCTTAAGTGCGGGCCGAGTTCCCGCTAGTGTCGGCGAGCACACCGATCGTCCGTCGAGTTCCTGACCGACCGGACGGTGACTTTGAACCCGAAACATCTCCCAAGGGGTGCCAGATGCAGCAATTGCGGCTGACCCGAACACGCCGCGTGGCCCTGATCGGGCTCGCCGGCGCGCTCGCGGTTTCGCTGTCCGCCTGTGCGGAATCCAAGCGTGAAGAAGGCGCCGGGGGTGGTACCGGGGGCACGATGATCTTCGGTGCGGCCGGTAACCCGAAGCTGTTCGACCCCGCGTTCAACGACGAGGGCGAGACCTTCCGCATCACGCGGCAGATCTTCGACACGCTGATCCAGAACAAGCCGGGCACCGCTGACCTCGAACCCTCCCTCGCCGAGAAGTGGGAGTCGAGCAACGAGGGCAAGACCTGGACGTTCACCCTCAAGTCGGGCGTCAAGTTCTCCGACGGCACCGCGATGGACGCGACGGCGGTCTGCGCCAACTTCGACCGCTGGTTCAACATGAAGGGCGCCGCCGCCCAGAGCCAGATGATCTACTACGGCGACGTCTTCGAGGGCTTCGCCAAGAACGAGGGCGACGCGGGCGGCGACCCGGTCTACAAGAGCTGCGAGGCGAAGGACCCGACGACCGCGGTCCTCAACCTGAACAAGGCCAAGGGCGCGTTCCCGGCGGCGTTCACCCTCCCGTCGTTCGCCATCCAGAGCCCGACGGCGATCAAGCAGTACAACGGCGACACGGTCACCCAGAGCGGCGACTCGTTCACCTACAGCGAGTACGCGAACAAGCACCCGGTCGGCACCGGCCCGTTCAAGTTCGAGAGCTGGGACCAGGGCAAGGGTGAGATCACCCTGGTGCGCAACGACAGCAGCCCGACCCCGGCGAAGCTCGACAAGCTGATCTTCAAGGTCATCCCGGACGAGAACGCCCGCAAGCAGGCGCTGAAGGCCGGCGACATCAACGGCTACGACTACCCGAACCCGGCGGACTACGGCCTGCTGCGCAACGACGGCGAGCAGGTCCTCATCCGCCCGTCGTTCAACGTGCTGTACCTGGGCATCAACCAGTCCGGCCCGAACGCGGCGAAGCTGAAGGACCCGCGGGTCCGCCAGGCGCTGGCCTACGGCATCAACCGCGAGCAGTTCGTGAAGTCCAAGCTGGCCGAGGGTTCCGAGGTCGCGACCGAGTTCGTCCCGAAGGTCATCTCGGGCTACACCGACGACGTCACCAAGTACCCGTACGACCAGCAGAAGGCCAAGGACCTGCTGAAGGCGGCCGGTGCCGAGGGCATGACGCTGAAGTTCTACTACCCGACCGAGGTCAGCCGTCCGTACATGCCGAACCCGGCGGACACCTTCACGGCGATCTCCGAGGACCTGAAGAAGATCGGCATCAACATCGAGGCCCACGCCGAGCCGTGGAACGGTGGCTACAAGGACGACGTGCAGAAGTTCGGCAAGCAGGACCTGCACCTGCTCGGCTGGACCGGTGACTACAACGACGCCGGCAACTTCGTCGGCACGTTCTTCGGCCGCGAGAAGAAGGAGTTCGGCTTCAACAACCCCGAGCTCTTCTCGGCCCTCGCCGCCGCGGACGCCTCGCCCGCCGGCGACGCGCACGCCAAGGCGTACCAGGAAGTGAACAAGAAGATCATGGACTTCCTCCCGGCGGTCCCGATCGCGTACCCGACGCCGGCCATCGTGGTCGGCCCGAAGGTCAAGGGTCTGGTGGCGAGCCCGCTCACCGATGAGCGCTTCAACACCGTGACCGTGAGCTGATTGCTGGATTTCAGCCAACGGCAAGGGGTGGGTGCTACCGCGCCCACCCCTTGCGCCTGATCCCGGGCTGGCGACAAAGGACTGCACGTGCTCCGTTTTCTCGTGCGTCGGCTGCTACAAGCGATCCCGACGCTCCTCATCCTGTCCATCCTGGTCTTCGCGTGGTTGCGTTCCCTGCCCGGCGGCCCCGCGGCCGCGCTGCTGGGTGACAAGGCAACGCCCGAGAAGATCGCCGACCTCAACCACGTACTCGGGCTCGATCAGCCGATCATCCTGCAGTACTTCGGGTTCCTCGGCCGCGCCTTCACCGGCGACTTCGGCAACTCCCTGGTCTCGACCCAGCCCGTCATGGGCGAGATCACCACGTTCCTCCCCGCGACCATCGAGCTCGGCTTCAGCGCCATGCTCATCGCGGTCGTCATCGGCATCCCCGCGGGCTACCTTTCGGCGCGCTACCGCGGCGGGCCCGTTGACAACGGTGTCATCCTGCTCAGCCTGATCGGCGTCGCGGTGCCGGTGTTCTTCCTCGGCTACATGATGCAGGACCTGCTGGCCTCCCCGCTGGGGCTGCCCTCGCAGGGCAGGCAGACGACCGGGCTCGACGCCACGGCCATCACGAACTTCGCCATCCTCGACGGCATCATGACCAGCGAGTGGGACGCGGTCTGGGACGCCATCCGGCACCTGATCCTCCCCGCGTTCGCGCTGGCCACCATCCCGCTCGCGGTGATCACCCGGATCACCCGCGCGTCGGTGCTCGAGGTGCTCAACGAGGACTTCATCCGCACGGCCAACTCGAAGGGCCTCACGCAGCCGGTGGTCCGCCGCCGGCACGTGCTGCGCAACGGCCTGCTCCCGGTGGTCACCACCATCGGCCTGCAGACCGGCGCGCTGCTCGGCGGCGCGGTGCTGACCGAGCGGGTGTTCAACTTCCGCGGCCTCGGGTTCCTCCTGGCCGAAGGCATCGAGCGGCGTGACTACCCGCGGCTGCAGGCGCTGCTGCTGTTCGGGGCCGTGGTCTACGTCCTGGTGAACATGCTGGTCGACATCTCGTACGGGATCATCGACCCGAGGGTGCGTGTGCGATGAACACTCTGCTCAACAAGAAGAAGGAACCGATCGACAAGCTCGCCGCGGCGAGCGGGCACAGCATCGGCGGCGAAGCGTTCCGCCGCATGCTGCGCAGCCCGGTCGCGATCACCGGCGGGGTCATCACCGGCCTGTTCTTCCTCCTGGCGATCTTCGCGCCGCTGCTCGCGCCCAAGGACCCGCTCGACCGCGCGATGCAGGACCAGGTGCAGCTCGGCCGGGGCATCATCCCCGGCTCGATGCCCGGCTACCCGCTCGGCGTCGACGACTTCGGCCGCGACTTCCTGTCCCGGCTGATCGTCGGTGCCCAGCAGACGCTGATCGTCGGCGTGCTGGCGACGCTGATCGGCGTGCTGCTCGGCGTCATCATCGGCGGCGTCGCGGGCGCGTTCGGCGGCTGGGTCGACACCGTCCTCATGCGACTGGTCGACGTCATGCTGTCGTTCCCGTCGCTGCTGCTGGCCATCTCGATCGCGGCGCTGTTCGCGAAGCCGAGCCAGTGGACGGTCATCCTGGCCGTGTCGATGGTCGGCGTGCCGATCTTCGCGCGGCTGCTGCGCGGGTCCATGCTGGCCCAGCGCGACGCCGACCACGTCCTGGCGGCGACGTCGCTGGGCGTGAAGCGCGGGACGATCGTGTTCCGGCACATGCTGCCGAACTCGCTCGGCCCGGTCATCGTGCAGGCGACGCTGACGCTGGCGACCGCCATCCTCGAGGCCGCGGCGCTGTCGTTCCTCGGTCTGGGCGACCCGGACCCGTCGCGGGCGGAGTGGGGGCTGATGCTCGGCAAGGCCGCGCGCCAGTTCCTCGACATCCGCCCGGAGCTCGCGTACTACCCGGCGATCGCGATCATCGTGGTCGCGCTCGGGTTCACGCTGCTCGGCGAGTCCCTCCGCGAAGCCCTCGACCCGAAGAACAGGCGGTGAGAACCCATGGCACTCCTTGAAGTCCGCGACCTTTCGGTCGTGTTCCAGCGCCGCGGCGAGAAGCCGTTCACCGCGGTGGACGGGGTCAGCTTCGACGTCGAGCCGGGCCAGACGGTCGGCCTGGTCGGCGAGTCCGGCTGCGGCAAGTCCGTGACGTCGCTGGCGATCATGCGGCTGCTCGCCCGCCGCGGCAACCAGGTCAGCGGCTCGGTGCGCTTCGAAGGCACCGACCTGCTCACGCTGTCCGACAAGGAAATGCGTGACCGCCGCGGCCGCGACCTCGGCATGGTGTTCCAGGACCCGCTGTCCTCGCTGAACCCGGTCATCCCGATCGGGCTGCAGATCACCGAGGTGCTGGAGCGCCACCGCGGGATGGCGCGCAAGGCGGCGTCCGTGGAAGCGGTGGACCTGCTCGACAAGGTCGGCATCCCCGACCCGTCGCGGCGGCTTTCCGAGTACCCGCACCAGCTTTCCGGCGGGATGCGGCAGCGCGCGCTGATCGCGATCGCGCTGGCGTGCCGGCCGCGGCTGCTCATCGCCGACGAGCCGACCACGGCGCTGGACGTCACCATCCAGGCGCAGATCCTGGCGCTGCTGCGGGAACTGGTGCAGGACACCGGCACCGCGCTGATCATGATCACGCACGACCTCGGCGTCGTCGCGGGCCTCTGCGACGAGGTCAACGTGCTCTACGGCGGCAAGATCGTCGAGCGCGCGCAGCGGCACCAGCTGTTCGCCGAGCCGCGCCACCCGTACACGCACGGCCTGCTCGCCTCGATCCCGCGCCTGGACGCGGGCCGCGGCGAGAAGCTGGTCCCCATCCGGGGCTCGGTGGCCGACAACATCCCGTGGGAGCACGGGTGCGCGTTCGCGCCGCGGTGCCCCAACGCCGTGCCCGCGTGCCGCGAGGTCCAGCCGCAGCTGGTCCCCGACCGCGGCGGGCTGCTGCGCTGCCACAACCCCGTGCGGCCGCCGGTCGCGGCGGGAGGAGGAACCCGATGACCCGTCCTGCTGGTGACGTGCTGCTCGAGGTCACCGACCTCAAGGTGCACTTCCCGATCAAGCGCGGCATCGTGATCGACCGGACGGTCGGGCACGTGTTCGCGGTCGACGGCGTCGACCTGGCCATCCGCCGCGGCGAAACCTACGGCCTGGTGGGCGAATCCGGGTGCGGCAAGTCCACGCTCGGCCGCGCGATCCTGCGGCTCAACGAGCCGACCGACGGCCAGGTCGTCTTCGACGGCACCGACGTCGCGGCCCTGAAGGGCGAGGAGCTGCGGAAGGCCCGGCGCCGGATGCAGATGATCTTCCAGGACCCGCTGTCCAGTTTGGACCCCCGCCAGTCGGTGGAATCCATTCTGCTGGAAGGGATGCGCGCGCACGGCCTCGACAAGGACAAGGAAGCCACGCAGCAGCGGCTGCGGCAGCTCCTGTCCGCGGTCGGCCTGCCGGAGACGGCGCTGCGGAAGTACCCGCACGAGTTCTCGGGCGGGCAGCGCCAGCGCATCGGCATCGCGCGGGCGCTGGCCGTGGAGCCGGACCTGATCGTCGCCGACGAGCCGGTGTCCGCATTGGACGTTTCGGTGCAGGCCCAGGTGGTGAACCTGCTGGAGGACCTGCAGGACCAGCTCGGGCTGACGTACCTGGTGATCGCGCACGACCTCGCGGTGGTGCGGCACATCTCCGACCGCATCGGCGTGATGTACCTGGGCGCGCTGGTCGAGGAGACCGACGCGGACTCGCTGTACCGCGAGCCGCTGCACCCGTACACGCGGGCACTGCTGTCGGCCATCCCGGTGCCGGACCCGCAGGTCGAGGACACCCGCGAGCAGATCCTGCTCGCCGGTGACCTGCCCTCGCCCGCCAACCCGCCGTCGGGCTGCCGCTTCCACACGCGCTGCCCGTGGCGGCAGGCGAGCCTGTGCGACACCGAACGCCCGCAGCTGCGCGAGATCGGCGGCGGGCACCGGGTGGCGTGCCACTACGCGGAGGACATCCGCGACGGGCGCATCCAGCCGCACGAGGTGGAGCCGGAGCTGATCGAGCTCACCGGGGCGCTGAACCCCGACCTGGGCCCGCCGGACGTCGGCACCTCCGCCGAAATCCTCTGACCGGAGCTTTCACGTGAAAGTGACCCGGAGGTGACTCCTCCACGTCACTTTCACGTGAAAGTGCCGCCTCAGGGCTTGAGGTCGAGGGCGGCGCTCATCGTGCCGTCCATGTAGAACGGCGTCGAGTCGTGGACGTGGCTGATCCGCCACTCGCCGTCCTCCCGGCGGAACCCCGTCGTCGAGCGGAACCACAGCTCGAACTTCTGCGGCATCCCCTTCGGCGTCGTCGACAGCCGGGTGAGGGAGTGGCTGAACGCGACGTCGCCGCCGACGGTGACTTCCAGGTCGCGGACCTCGTACTCGATCGGGCCGTCGAAGCTCGCGAACCAGGCCATGCGCGCCTCGACGTCTTCGCCGTGGTGGGCGAGCGGCGGGGCCAGGGTGTACGCGAGCAGCTCCGGCACGCACTGCGCGGCGAGCGCCTCGGCGTCACGCTCGGTCATCGCCTGGGCGCGGGCGGCCACGAGTTCGCGGATCAGCTTGTCGTCGTGCTCGGTCATGCCATCCTCCTGAGGTGGTGGTTCCTGCCTGTCGAAGGGGACGTAGGCGCCGCCGCGCGGATTTCGACATCCAGCGGGAGGAAGTTTTGAAGTACGTGGTGTTGATCTACGGCAACCCCGGGTCCCGCGCGGCGTGGGCGGGCATGACCGAGGAGCAGCGCGCGGCCGGGCTCGCGTACTACCGGCAGCTCAACGCCGACCTCGACGCGTCCGGCGAGCGCATCGTGTCCGAGCGGCTGGCGTACCCGGAGGAGACGACGCAGGTCCGCGTGGGCGAGAGCGGCGTCCTGACGACCGACGGCCCGTTCGCCGAGGCCAAGGAGTTCCTCGCCGGCTTCTACCTGCTGGACTGCGAGAGCCTCGAACGGGCGACCGAGATCGCCGCCCGCGTCCCGGAGGCGGCGTTCGGGGTGGTGGAGGTCCGGCCGGTGATGGGCCTGCAGTGAACGTCGAACTCCTGCGCTCGCTGGCCCCGCAGGTCCTCTCGGCCCTGGTCCGCCGCTACGGCGACTTCGACGCGTGTGAGGACGCGGTCCAGGAGGCGCTGCTGGCGGCGTCCCAGCAGTGGCCGACGTCGGGGCTGCCGGACAACCCGAAGGCGTGGCTGATCACCGCGGCCTCCCGCCGCCGCATCGAGCAGCTGCGCAGCGAGACGGCCCGGCACCGGCGGGAAGAGGCGGTGGCACTGGCCGAACCCCCGGACGCGGAGCCGGTCGCCGTCGACGACACGTTGACGCTGCTGTCGCTCTGCTGCCACCCGTCGCTGTCCCGGCCGTCGCAGGTGGCGCTGACGTTGCGCGCGGTCGGCGGCCTGACGACGGCGGAGATCGCCCGGGCGTTCCTGGTCCCGGAGCCCACGATCGGCCAGCGCATCAGCCGCGCGAAGCGGTCACTCCGCGGCGAGCGGTTCGTCGCTTCGGACTCGACGGCCCAGGTGCTCGAGGTGCTGTACCTGATCTTCACGGAGGGCCACACGGCCAGCTCCGGCGCCGAGGTGAACCGTGTCGAGCTGACGGCGGAAGCGATCCGCCTCACCCGGCAGCTGCGCTCGTCGCTCCCTTCGGACGGCGAGGTGACGGGACTGCTGGCGTTGATGCTCCTGACGGACGCCCGCCGCCCGGCCCGCGTGTCGGCGTCGGGGGAGCTGGTGCCGCTGGCTTCGCAGGACCGGTCGTTGTGGGACCGGGCGTCGATCGAGGAGGGGATTTCCCTCATCACGGGCGCGTTGTCGTCGTCGCCGGTGGGCCCGTACCAGCTCCAGGCGGCGATCGCGGCGGTGCACGCGGAGGCGGCGTCGGCGGACGCGACGGACTGGGCGCAGATCTTGACGTTGTACGACCTGCTGCGGGTGGTGGCGCCGGGGCCGATGGTGACGTTGAACCGGGTGGTGGCGTTGGCGCAGGTCGCGGGCCCTTCGGCGGGGCTGGCCGAGCTGTCCGCGGCGGCGTCGGATCCGGCGCTGGCTTCGCACCACCGGGTCGATGCGGTGCGGGGGCACCTGCTGGAGCTGTCGGGGGACCTGGCGGAGGCGCGGGAGGCGTACCTGGCCGCGGCGGGGCGGACGTTGAGCGTGCCGGAACAGGCGTACCTGCGGTCCCGCGCGGCTGCTTTGGGCGGCGGCTGAGCCGGGTCGGTGGTGTCTTGACCGGTGACAGAGTCACCTGGCCGTGTGGTCTTCCGGCGCCGCTGGGGATGTCAGGGCCCCGGCAAAGTCGTCGGAGGACGGCCCTGTGGTGTCTTGAATGAGTCATTCAGGACCTCCGAAGACCTGAATGACTCATTCAAGACGTCGGCGAAGCCGCCGCCGGGCAAACCGCCGCGACTTTGCCGGGGCCCTGGCGGGGATGTCATGAAAGGGTCGTTCATGTCGTCTGGCGAGATGAACGACCCTTTCATGACATCGCGGACCCGCCGTTCCCGAGTTGTCCACATGGGGGTGAACCCTGTGGACAACCCTGGGGACCCCCCACCAAAGGAGGACCCCGGGCAATACCTGAGTAGGCCGCCCGGGGTGCCTCGCCCCCGGTACCCTGCGGAAAGCAGATTCCGGAGTACCAGGGGGTACGAACAGTGCACATCGACCAATGGCTGGAGGCGATCCCGCCGCTTTCGGTGTACCTGATCGTCGGTGCGGTGATCATGATCGAGAGCCTCGGCATCCCGCTCCCCGGCGAAATCGTGCTGGTCAGCGCGGCCTTGCTGGCTTCGACGCACGACACGCTGAGTCCGCTCTGGATCGCGATCCTGGCCAGCGCAGGCGCCATCATCGGCGACAGCATCGGGTATTTCATCGGGAAAACCGGTGGCCAGCGGCTGTTCGCCTGGGCCGGCCGGAAATTCCCGAAGCACTTCGGCCCGACGCACCTGGCCAACGCCGAACGCATCTTCGACAAGCGCGGCGTGTGGGCCGTCTTCCTCGGCCGCTTCATCGCGTTCCTGCGCATCCTCGCCGGCCCGCTGGCCGGGTCGCTGCGCATGCACTACCCGAAGTTCCTGCTGGCGAACGCGGCCGGCGGCATCGTCTGGGCCGGCGGCACCACCGTGCTCGTCTACTACCTCGGCGTCGTCGCGGAAGAGTGGCTCGGCCGGTTCTCCAAGTTCGGCCTGGTCGCCGCCGTCGTCATCGGCATCGTCGTCTTCTTCGTCATGAAGAAGCGCCTCGGCCGCAACCACGAGGGCGAAGAAGAAACCCCGAAGCAGGAGGAGACGGCGGCCTAAACCGCCACCAGCTCCGGCTCCGGCTTGCGCGTGAACCGCAGCGAGCCCAGCAGCACCCCGGCGATCACGACGGCGGCCGCGCCGATCTCCAGCGCGGTCGGCCGCTCGCCGAGGAAGACGAACGACGCCGACAGCCCGACCACCGGCACCAGCAGCGAAAACGGCGACACGACGCCGGCCGGGTTGCGTCGCATCAGCGTCGTCCACAGGCCCGAGCCGACGACGGTGCCGATCAGCACGACGTAGGTCAGGCCGCCGAGCGCGGTCAGCCCGGCCGGGGTGCCGAGCGTCGCCAGCGAGTGCCACTGCGCGGCCGGGCCCTCCATGACCAGCGACAGCGCGAACATCGGCAGCGGCGGCACCACCGACATCCACAGCGTGAAGTGCAGCGGGTTGTCCGGCTCGGCCCGGCGCGTGCTCAGGTTGCCGAACGCCCAGCTCAGCGCGCCCAGCAGGGTCAGCACCATCGGCAGCAGGGCGGCGTGCCCGGACTGCTGCCACGCGATCGCGACCATCCCGGCGACGGCCAGCGCGATGCCGGCCAGCTGGTGCGGCGTGACGCGTTCGCGCAGGAAGACGGCGCCGAGCAGCACCGTGAACGGCGCCGACGCCTGCAGCACCAGCGACGCGAGCCCGGTCGGCATCCCGGTGTCCATCGCGATGAACAGGAACGCGAACTGCCCGGTGCCGAAGCCGAGGCCGTAGCCGAGCAGGTAGCGCACCTTCACCTTCGGCCACGGCACGAACAGGATCGTCGGGACGGCGATGACGGCGAACCGCAGCGCGCCCGCGAACACCGGCGGGAACTGGCCGAGCGTGGCGTGGATGGCGAGGAAGTTGAGTCCCCAGAGGACGGCGACGAGCACGGCGAGCAGGCGGTCACGAGCGGGCATGCCCCCACCTTCGCAACGACGACCCTGAAGGACC
Source organism: Amycolatopsis eburnea (assembly GCF_003937945.1). Lineage (GTDB taxonomy): Bacteria > Actinomycetota > Actinomycetes > Mycobacteriales > Pseudonocardiaceae > Amycolatopsis > Amycolatopsis eburnea. The sequence continues at coordinate 587,993 of NZ_RSEC01000036.1, read as the reverse complement.
AGCGAGAATATCTGCAGGAACCTTGTAGCGCCGCTTCACATATGCTGGGCCCGTGGATCTGGGTCGCCTGCGCACGCTGCGCGAGTTCGCCGACCGCGGGAGCGTGACGGCGGCCGCGCGGGCGCTGCACTGCACGCCGTCGGCCGTCTCGCAGCAGTTGCGCGCGCTGCAGGGCGAGGTCGGGCTGCCGCTCACCGAGCCGGCCGGCCGCGGGTTGCGGCTGACCGACGCGGGCCGCGCGCTGGTCGCCCGCGCCGACGAGGTGCTGGCCGCGCTCGAGCGGGCGGAGTCCGAATTGGACACCTACCGCAGCGCGCCGCGCGGGCGGGTGCGGCTGGCGATCTTCCAGTCGGCCGGGCTGATGCTGCTGCCGGGGCTGCTGACCCGCGTCGTCGGCTACGACGGCCTGGAGGTCGACGTCCGGGACGTCGACATGACGCCACCCGAGGTGCCGGGCCTGGTCGCGGACTACGACGTCGTCGTGGCGCACCGCGACGAGCACGCGCCGGAGTTCGACCACGACCGCCTGGACGTCGTGCCGCTGCTGCGCGAGCCGCTCGACGTCGCGCTGCCGGTCGGGCACCGGCTGGCGGCCAAGCGGCGTGTCGACCTGGCGGAGCTGGCCGACGAACGCTGGATCGGCGTCGACCACGGCTTCCCGGTGGACGACGTGCTGCGCTCGCTGACCATCCGCACCGGCGTGCGGCCGGTCGTCGTCCAGCGGATCAACGACTTCCGGATCACCGAACGGCTGGTCGCGGCCGGCCACGGCATCGCGCTGGTGCCGCGCTACACGATCGACACGCGCCGCGGCAGCGGCCTGGTCAGCAGGCCGCTGGCCGGGATCCGCGCGGCGCGGCTGGTCGAGGCGGTGTGCCGGACCGGCGCGCTGCAGCGCCCCGCCGTGGCGAAGGTGATCGAGGAGCTGGCCGCGGAGGTCGCCCAGCTCACCGCTTGAAACCGCGCAGGTAGGACAGCGCGATCCCGAGCGCGTCCTGCAACGCCGTGAGGTCGTGCCGGATGTGCGCGAGCAGCAGTCCACCTTGGACGGACGTCATCGCCGCCTGCGCCAGCCGGGCCGGGTCGGCGTCCGCGGCCAGTTCCCCGTTGTCCTGCAACGTTTTCAGCCCGCGCTCCAGGTGGGACTCCCACGTCCGGTAGGCCTGGTCGACCAGCGGCGCGAGCTTCGGGTTGTCGCCGACCTCGCCGGCGAGGTTGCCCAGCGGGCAGGCGATCGGCCCGCCCGCGCGGCGGTGGACGTCCAGCAGCTGCTCGGTCCACGTCTCGAGATCGGCCCACGACGACAGCGTGAAGATCGCCGGCTGGTTGCCGAGGATCTGCTCGAGGTACCGGTCGATCACGGCCCCGACCAGCTGCTCCTTGTTCTTGAAGTAGTGGTACATCTGCGATTTCCCGGCCCCGCTCGCGGCGAGCACCTTGTCGACGCTCGTGCCCGCGACGCCGTCGACGTACATCAGCCCCGCCGCCGCGTCCACGATCGCGTCACGGGTCCGCTTGCCGCGTGGGGTCGAAGCCGCTTGCGCCTCCATGTACTGAATAGTACAGTTCGGCGCACTGTACCGATCAGTACAACCGACTAGGGGGATCCATGACGCTCGAAACCGCCCTCAACGAGCTGAACGACCAGCTCCGCGCCGCCCTGCCGCCGGAGATCGCCGAGGTCCTCGACGCGGACCGGCGCCGCGCCGCGACGACGTTCGCCGAGGTGGGCGCCAAGATCGACGACTTCGAGCTGCCCGGCGCCGATGGGACGCCGGTGAAGCTGGCGGCGCTGGTCGAGGAGGGCCCGGCGGTGCTCGTGTTCTACCGCGGCCAGTGGTGCCCGTACTGCAACCTGACCCTGCGCACCTACCAGCGGGAACTGCTGCCGGAGCTGGAAAAGCGCGGCGCGAAGCTGGCGGCGATCAGCCCCCAGAAGCCCGATGGCACGGTGCCGGAGCTGGGGTTCCCGGTGCTGTCGGACGCCGGCAGCACGGTCGCGCGGGGGCTCGGGCTGAGCTACCCGGTTTCCGCGCCCGTGCGCGAAGCCATGCAGACGCTCGGCACGGACCTCGAAAAGGTCAACGGCACCTGGGAGCTGGTCCACCCGGCGGTGCTCGTGGTCGACCGGGACCGGGTGCTCAGGTTCGTCGACGTCCACCCGGACTTCGTCACGCGGACCGAGCCGGCGGACATCATCGAAGCGCTCTAGCGGACCGTTTCACGCCGAAGGTGATCACCGAACCCAGGATCAGGGCGACGCCCAGGGAGAGCAGCAGGCTGATCCCGGGTTCGGTGACGATCCGGCCGCCCGCGTAGCCGAGGAAGGCCACGTAGGACGTCCAGAGCGTGACGCCGACGGCCGAGGCGGTGAAGAACTCCGCCATCGGCCACCGGAGCGATCCGGCGAGGAGGGCGCCGACGGTGCCGCCCGACGGCAGCCAGCGGGCGACCACCAGCACCGGGCGCGGGTGGCGCTGCAGCCGGCCGTCGAGCCAGCCGAGGCCGGCGGCGATCTTCCGCCGCCGGCTCAGCCGGTTCAGCGCCGCCCGGCCACCGAACCGGCCGAGGGCGTAGAGCGCCTGGTCGGACACCAGGCACCCGGCACTCGACACGGCGATCACCAGCGCCAGCGACGTCCCGCCCTGCGCCGCCGCGATGCCCATGCCGAGGAGCGTCACCTCGGTGGGCAGCAGGGGCACGAGCGAAACGACGAACAGCACCAGCAGTCCCGCCGCAGTCGTGTCCACACCCCCATTAACCGCCTGCCGGGCCCGGAAAACTCCCGGGCAAGGGGGACTCACAGGAACCCGACAGGCGGTCCACAGGTTCAGCGGTTGGCGCGGTTCACCGCCGACACGACCGCGCGCAGCGACGCCGTCACGATCGACGGGTCGACGCCGATGCCCCAGAACACCCGGTCCGAGATCGCGCACTCGATGTACGACGCGGCGCGCGCGTCGTCGCCCGGCGAGAGCGTGTGCTCGCTGTAGTCCAGCAGCCGCAGGTCGAAGCCCACGGTGGACAGCGCGTCGAAGAACGCCGCGATCGGGCCGTTGCCGCGGCCGGTGACCTCGTGCTCGTCACCTTCGACGCGAACGGTCGCGGTGATGTCGTACTCGCCGTCGCCGTTGTCGCGGACGTGCTGGCGGACCAGCTCCAGCGGCGTCTTCAGCTCCAGGTACTCGGCCGAGAACGCGTTCCACATCGTCGTCGGGTCGACCTCGCCGCCCTCGGTGTCGGTGTGGTGCTGGATCACCTTCGAGAACTCGATCTGCAGGCGCCGCGGCAGGTCGAGCTGGTGCTCGGCCTTCATGATGTAGGCGACGCCGCCCTTGCCGGACTGCGAGTTCACCCGGATGACGGCCTCGTACGTGCGGCCGACGTCCTTCGGGTCGATCGGCAGGTACGGGACCTCCCACGGGTACTCCTCGACCGGCACGCCCTGCTTGTCGGCGGCGTCCTTCAACGCGTCGAGACCCTTGTTGATCGCGTCCTGGTGGCTGCCGGAGAACGCGGTGAACACCAGGTCGCCGCCCCACGGCGAGCGCTCGGGTACCGGCAGCTGGTTGCAGTACTCGACCGTCCGCTTGATCTCGTCCATGTCGGAGAAGTCGATCTGCGGGTCGATGCCCTGGCTGTAGAGGTTCATGCCCAGCGCGACCAGGTCGACGTTGCCGGTGCGCTCGCCGTTGCCGAACAGGCAGCCTTCGATCCGGTCGGCGCCGGCCTGGAAGCCCAGCTCGGCCGCGGCGATGCCGGTGCCGCGGTCGTTGTGCGGGTGCAGCGACAGGATCACCGAGTCGCGGTGGGCCAGGTTGCGGCTCATCCACTCGATCGAGTCGGCGTAGACGTTCGGCGTCGCCATCTCGACGGTCGCCGGCAGGTTCAGGATCACCGGCTTCTCCGGCGTCGGCTGCCAGATCTCGGTGACGGCGTCGCAGACCTCGAGCGCGTACGACAGCTCGGTGCCGGTGTAGGACTCCGGCGAGTACTGGAACCGGAAGTCGGTGTCGGGCTGCTTGTCGGCCAGCTCGACGACCATTTCGGCGGCCTGCGTCGCGATCTTCTTGATGCCCTCGCGCTCCTCGCGGAAGACCACGCGGCGCTGCAGGATCGACGTCGAGTTGTAGATGTGGACGATCGCCCGCGGCGCGCCTTCGAGCGACTGGAACGTCCGCTCGATCAGCTCCGGGCGGCACTGGGTCAGCACCTGGATGCTGACGTCGTCCGGGATGGCGCCTTCTTCGATGATCTCGCGGACGAAGTCGAAGTCCGTCTGCGACGCGGCCGGGAAGCCGACCTCGATCTCCTTGTAGCCCATGCGGACCAGCAGGTCGAAGAACTTGCGCTTGCGCGCGGGCGACATCGGGTCGATCAGGGCCTGGTTGCCGTCCCGCAGGTCGACGGCGCACCACAGCGGCGCGCGCTCGATGCGCTTGGCGGGCCAGGTGCGGTCGGGCAGGTCGATGTTCTCGACGACGTCGTACCAGGGGCGGTAGCGGTGCACCGGCATGGACGTGCCGCGCTGGGTGTTCCAGGCGGGCTGGTCAGCGGGCGCGGGACGAGAGGGCTTGCGGATCTTGCTCATGGGTTTGAGGGTGTCTCCAGCTCGACGGGTGCGACCGGCACCACGAAGCCCCGCGACGGGGAGCCGGTCCGGTCAGGCCCCGTCGCGGCAGCGAAGCAGGAGAGCACGCGCCACGGCACCACCATAACCACGGAACGCCGCCCGAGGGAAGCCGGGCAGCTCCTTCCAGGGGTTACCTGTGGGTAGCCACGGGACGGTCGCCGTGCGAAACTGCGGACATGGCTGAGCACGCAGAGTCGTCGTCGGAGGAGACCAAGGTCTCCCGCCGGGCTCCCGTCGACTGGCGCCGCACCCGTGGCCGGGCGGCGTCGGTGGTGGCGTCGATCGTCCGCTGGGTGGGTCTGGTCTTCGCCGCGTTCCTGGTGATCCACGTGATCTTCACGGTCGGCTCGGCCAACCCGGACAACGGCATCGTCTCGTTCGTGAAGTCCTGGGCGGACAGCCTGGCGCTGGGGTTCAGCGATCTGTTCACACCGAGTGACGAGAAGCTGCGCGTCCTGGTGAACTACGGCATCGCGGCGATCTTCTGGCTGGTGGTTTCGGGCATCCTCGCGAAGGTGATCCGCCGGGTGGGCGGGGCTTCCTGAACTCGCGGTGATCAGCTCTCGGCGAGTTCGTCGTACACGCGATCGCAGATGTACCGTCGCCCGTAGTTCCCCCCGGTGACCTCGCGGAGGAATCCGGCTTCCGCCAGCTTCCTGATCGCGTTGGCGGCGGTGGGGTATGACACGCCCAGGTCGGCCTGCACCTTGGGAATGGTCGTCATCGGGTAGCCGATGAGGTTCACGGCCAGTTCGTGGACGGTGCCGCGGCCGGTCAGAGCGCCGGCTTGCCCCAGGAGTCCGTGAACGCGAACTCCGCCAGCGGCAGCCGCACCCGCTCCGCCTTCTCGCGCTCGATCCGCCAGTCCTCCTCCAGCACATCCGGCGCCGCCGGCGACCCCACCGCGATCGCCACCTTCGGGACGGCGTCCTCCGGGAGCGAGAACGCCGACCGGACCGCGTCCGCCGAGAAGCCCGCCATCTGGTGCGCGATCAGCCCGAGCTCCACCGCCTGCAGCACCAGGTTCTCCGAAGCCAGCCCCAGCCCGTACTCCGCGTACGGCACCGGACCCTTCTCGTTCGTCGTCACCATCACGCCGATCAGCAGCAGGCCCGCCCGGTGCGCCCAGGCCTGGTTGCCCGAGTTCAAGGTCGACAGGATCGCGTCGAACGCCGGGGTCCCGCGGACGCCAACCAGGTAGCGGGCCGGCTGGGTGTTGCCGAACGACGGGGCCCAGCGGGCCGCCTCCAGCAGCGCCCGGACCTGGTCCGGCGTGACCACGGCCGCCGGGTCGTAGGCCCGCGGGCTCCACCGTTCGGCCATCAGGGTTGCGATCGGGACGCTCGTCACAGCTGGCTTTCGCACGATCAAGACGTTACCCGCGAGTGCTGTGCATCACTCGGGAGGAAGGGCTCCACGCATTTCGTTGGTGTTGCGGAAGATTTACTTCCGAGTGACCCGCGCGAAGGGTCCGCCCCACGTCAAGAGGGTGGCGGGCCGTCCAACCCCCGGTAGGCTCCACTGCAAATCATGGGACGCGGGGGCTCTCCGGTGCCCACCAGGGAGCCGCCCGGCCCGCGAGGAGGTTCGGGCGTGGCCCTCGTGGTCCAGAAGTACGGCGGATCGTCGCTGGAAAGTGCCGACCGGATCAAGCGCGTCGCCGAGCGGATCGTCGCCACCAAGAAGGCGGGCAACGACGTCGTGGTGGTCTGCTCGGCGATGGGTGACACCACCGACGAGCTGCTCGACCTGGCGCAGCAGGTGAACCCGGCGCCGCCGGAGCGGGAGATGGACATGCTGCTCACGGCGGGTGAGCGCATCTCGAACTCGCTGGTCGCCATGGCCATCGCGGCCCAGGGTGCCGAAGCGTGGTCGTTCACCGGTTCGCAGGCCGGCGTCGTCACGACGTCGGTGCACGGCAACGCGCGCATCATCGACGTCACGCCCAGCCGCGTCACCGAAGCCCTCGAGCAGGGGTACGTCGCGCTCGTGGCGGGCTTCCAGGGCGTCGCGCAGGACACCAAGGACATCACCACGCTCGGCCGCGGCGGCTCGGACACCACCGCCGTCGCGCTGGCCGCCGCGCTCAACGCCGACGTCTGCGAGATCTATTCCGATGTGGACGGTGTGTACTCGGCCGACCCGCGGATCGTGCCGGACGCGCGGAAGCTCGACACCATCCCGTACGAGGAGATGCTGGAGCTCGCCGCCAGCGGCTCGAAGATCCTGCACCTGCGTTCGGTCGAGTACGCGCGCCGCTACGGCGTGCCGATCCGAGTCCGCTCTTCCTACAGTGACAAGCCGGGCACGACGGTGACCGGTTCTATCGAGGAGATCCCCGTGGAACAAGCCCTGATCACCGGTGTGGCGCACGACCGCTCCGAAGCCAAGATCACGGTCACCGGGGTGCCGGACCACACCGGTGCCGCGGCCCGGATCTTCCGCGTGATCGCCGACGCCGAGATCGACATCGACATGGTGCTGCAGAACGTGTCCAGCACCGTCTCCGGCCGCACCGACATCACGTTCACGCTGTCGAAGGCCAACGGCGCCAAGGCGGTCAAGGAGCTGGAGAAGGTCAAGGCGGAGATCGGCTTCGAGTCCGTCCTCTACGACGACCACGTCGGCAAGGTCTCGCTGGTCGGCGCCGGGATGCGCTCGCACCCCGGTGTCACGGCGACGTTCTGCGAGGCGCTGGCCAACTCGGGCGTCAACATCGAAATCATCAACACCTCGGAGATCCGCATCTCGGTGCTGATCCGGGACGCGCAGCTCGACGACGCCGTGCGCGCGATCCACGAGGCGTTCGAACTCGGCGGCGACGAAGAAGCCGTCGTCTACGCGGGGAGTGGTCGCTGATGGCGGAAGGGTTGCGGGTCGGGGTGGTCGGCGCGACCGGCCAGGTCGGCGGGGTGATGCGCAAGCTGCTGGCGGAGCGGGAGTTCCCGGTCGCCGAGCTCCGGTACTTCGCTTCGGCGCGCTCGGCGGGGTCGAAGCTGCCTTGGCGCGACACCGAAATCACGATCGAGGACGCGTCGACGGCGGATCCGTCCGGTTTGGACATCGCGCTGTTCTCCGCGGGCGGTTCGACGTCGAAGGCGCAGGCGCCGCGGTTCGCCGAGGCGGGCGTGACGGTGATCGACAACTCCTCGGCGTTCCGGATGGACCCGGACGTGCCGCTGGTCGTCAGCGAGGTCAACCCGCAGGCCGTCAAGGAAGCGCGCAAGGGGATCATCGCGAACCCCAACTGCACCACGATGGCCGCGATGCCGGTGCTGAAGCCCCTGCACGACGAAGCCGGGCTCGTCCGGCTGGTCGCCTCGACGTACCAGGCGGTGTCCGGCAGCGGGCTGGCCGGCGTCGACGAGCTGGCGGGCCAGGTTCGCGCGGCGGCCGGGCACGCCTCGCTGCTGACCCACGACGGCGCGGCGATCGAGTTCCCGAAGCCGGAGAAGTACGTCCGCCCGATCGCGTTCAACGTCCTCCCGATGGCCGGGTCCATTGTGGACGACGGCGAGTTCGAGACGGACGAGGAGAAGAAGTTCCGCAACGAGAGCCGCAAGATCCTGAGCATCCCGGGTCTCGGCGTTTCGTGCACCTGCGTGCGGGTCCCGGTGTTCTCGGGGCACTCGATCTCGGTGAACGCGGAGTTCGCGCAGCCGCTTTCGGTCGAGCGCGCGACGGAGCTGCTGACGCACGCGCCGGGCGTCGAGCTGTCGGAGGTCCCGACCCCGCTGCAGGCAGCGGGCAACGACCCCAGCTACGTCGGCCGCATCCGCGTCGACCAGGGCATCGAGGACGGCCGCGGGCTGGCGCTGTTCATCTCGAACGACAACCTGCGCAAGGGCGCGGCGCTGAACGCGGTGCAGATCGCGGAGCTGATCGCCGACCAGCACTGACCACAGTGGACAACTAAATTCGCTTGGCCGTTTCGCGGCGCTCGGGAGATCCTGAGCGCCGCGAAAACATTTCCAGGGGAGGAAAACCATGTACACCGCTGTCGACGGCGCCCGCGTCCCGATCCGGATGTGGGCCGATCCCGCGTCGGTCGAAGAGCAGGCCATGCGGCAGCTGCACAACGTCGCCAACCTGCCGTGGGTGCACGGCGTCGCCGTGATGCCCGACGTGCACTACGGCAAGGGGGCGACCGTCGGCAGCGTCATCGCCATGCGCGACGCCGTCTCGCCCGCCGCCGTCGGGGTGGACATCGGGTGCGGGATGAGCGCCGTGCGGACGTCGCTGACCGCCGCCGACCTGCCCGACGACCTCGGGAAGCTGCGCCGCCGGATCGAAAGCGCCGTGCCGGTCGGGTTCGGGCTGCACAAGACGCCCGTCAACCCCGCGAAGGTGCACGGCGTGGGCGGCTGGGACGCGTTCTGGAAGGGCTTCGGCGAGCTGCACAGCGGCGTCCAGGAGCTGCACGACCGGGCCGCGCGGCAGATCGGGAGCCTCGGGGGCGGGAACCACTTCATCGAGGTCTGCCTCGACGACGACGGCCGGGTCTGGCTGATGCTGCACTCGGGTTCGCGCAACATCGGCAAGGAGCTGGCCGAGCGGCACATGGCGGTCGCGCGGAAGCTGCCGCACAACGCCGACCTGCCCGACCGCGACCTCGCCGTGTTCGTCGCGGGCACGCCGGAGATGCAGGCGTACCGGCGCGACCTGTTCTGGGCGCAGGACTACGCGGCGCGCAACCGCGCCACGATGGTCGCGCTCGTGAAGCAGGCGCTGAAGGACGTCGTCCCGCAGACGACGTTCGACGACGCCATCTCCTGCCACCACAACTACGTTTCGGAGGAGACGTACGACGGGGTGGAGCTGCTCGTCACCCGCAAGGGCGCGATCCGGGCCGGATCGGGTGATCTCGGGATCATCCCGGGCAGCATGGGGACCGGGTCGTACATCGTCCGCGGGCTCGGGAACGACTCGTCGTTCCAGTCGGCGTCGCACGGCGCCGGCCGCCGGATGTCCCGGAACAAGGCCAAGAAGCTGTTCACCGCGGACGACCTCGCGGCGCAGACGGCCGGCGTCGAGTGCCGCAAGGACTCCGGCGTCGTCGACGAGATCCCGGCGGCGTACAAGGACATCGATTCGGTGATCCGGGCGCAGACGGACCTGGTCGAGGTCGTGGCGCACCTCAAGCAGGTGGTCTGCGTCAAGGGCTGAGCGGTACCTTGGCGCCATGACGAGGGGTGGAACGACGGCCGCGTTGCTGGCCGCGAGCGCACTGCTGCTGAGCGGCTGTGCCGAGGTCAGCGACGCGGTCGACCAGGGGTCGAAGACCGCGGACAAGGTGAGCGCGTGCACGGAGGCGCTCGGGCTGGCGGACCTGAACCCGCTGGTCGACCCGGACAAGCTCAAGGCACGGGCGGCCGACAAGGAACGGCGGCTGCGCGAGCTGGCGGCGAACGTCCAGGACCAGGACGTCAAGAACGCGCTGCTCGGCATGGCGGGTTCGTACGTCGAGGTGCAGAAGGAACGCATCGAGGACGCCGGCGTCGTGGCCCAGTGGGTGCAGCGCAACGTCAAGAAGCTCGACGCCCTCCGCGCCGCCTGCGGCTGACCGTAGCTTTCACGTGAAAGCTACGGTCACTCGCCGCCGGTGGTGGCCATCGCCGGGACCGGGTCGGTGGCCGGTTCCGGGGTGCGGGAGTGGCGGTGGAGCAGGCCCGCGGCCGCGATCAGCAAGCCGCCCAGGCCCGCCGCCGCGAAGCCCCACGCGGGGCTCGAGTGGTCGATCGCGAAGCCGACGAACGGGCTGCCCAGCGCCAGGCCGAGCCGGGTCGACGCGTCCTGCAGGCCCATCGCCTCGCCGCGGACGCGGGGCGGGGCGATCCTGCTGACCGTCTCCGTGGTCGCCGCCAGGGTCGGGGCGCACAGCAGGTTCGTCGGGATCAGCACCAGCATCAGCAGCCACCACGGCCGGTCGGCCAGCCCGACCGGCACCACCAGCAGCGCCATCAGCAGCATCAGCACGCCCTGCGGCAGCGACCGCTTGACCGCGCCGTGGACGATGCCGCCGAGGATCGACGCCGCGCACATCACCGCGATGACCAGGCCGGTCACGCCGAGGTCGCCGTTCGCGCGCAGGGCCGCCAGCGTCGCCAGCTCGGTGCCGACCAGCACGAACAGCGCGCCGCCCGCGATCAGCAGCGCGGACACCAGCTTCCAGGACAGCCAGGTGCGCAGCTTCGGGCGGACGTCGTCGACGACCGGCTCGCGGTCGTCGCGGATCGGCGGGTCGACCAGCCAGATCAGGAACGCCGTGCCGCCGAACAGGACGCCGAGCGCGCTGAGGGTGAACGTCGGCGGGAGCGACGTCATCGCCGCGATGCCGGCCGCCGGGCCGATCATGAACGTGACTTCGATCGAGATGGTGTCCAGCGAGTACGCCGCCCGGCGCTCCGCCACCGGGACGAGCGCGGCCAGCACCTGCCGGGCCAGCGAGCCCGCCGGGACCGACAGGGCACCGGCCGGGACCGCAACCGCGGCGAGCGCCGCGTAGGGCAGGTGCGGCGCGGCGGCCCAGAACGCCGTCGTGGCGATCCCGCACACCGCGACGACCGGGCGCAGCCCGTACCGGTCGATGCACCGGCCGACCAGGGGCGCGCCGAGGGCCATCCCGAGGGTGATGCCGGCGCCGACCAGGCCGGCGGCGCCGTAGCCGCGGCCGAGCCCGGTGACGACGTACAGCGTCATCATCACGCCGTTCATGGTCATCGGCAGCCGGGCCAGGAACATCAGGGCCATGGTCGAGGACACGCGGGGAACGGCGAGGACCCGGCGGTACGGCTGCAGTGGCACGCCCTCGATGAGAACCCAGCTTGGTACGCGCGTGCAACAAAATTTCGCCTCTGGTGCCCACAGAATTTGAGAGCTACTCTCATTTGGCAGTAACTATCAATTGGGAGTCGCTATGACTCAGCTCTATCCACGCAGGTGGTGGGCCCTCGGTGCGCTCGCGGTGAGCCTGCTGACCGTCGGTCTCGACCTGACCGTGCTCAACGTCGCCGTGCCGACCCTGGCCGTCGACCTCGGCGCCACGACCACGCAGCTGCAGTGGTTCGGCAACGCCTACACGCTGGCGCTCGCCGCGCTCCTGCTCCCGGCGGGCCTGCTCGGCGACCGGTTCGGCCCGAAGAAGCTCCTGCTCGGCGCGCTCGCGGTGTTCGGGCTCGCGTCGCTGGGCTGCGCCTACGCCGGTTCGCCGGGCACGCTGATCGCCGCGCGGGTCGTGCTCGGCGTCGGCGCCGCGTTCCTCATCCCGCTGTCGCTCTCGCTGCTCAACATCCTCTTCCCGCCGGAGGAGCGCGCGAAGGCGCTGACGACGTGGGTCATGGCGACCTTCGTCGGCATCCCGCTCGGGCCGCTGCTCGGCGGCTGGCTGCTCGACCACTTCGCGTGGGGCTCGGTGTTCCTCATCAACGTCCCGCTGGCCGCGGTCGGCGTGGCCGCGGTGCTGTTCCTCGTGCCGCTCACGCCGGGGTCGGGCCGGGGCCGCGTCGACGTCGCGGGCATCGCGCTCTCGGCCGCCGGGCTGGTCGCGCTGACCTACGGCTTCGTCCACGCCGGCGAGCACGGCTGGGCCGACCCGGTGACGTACGGCCTGATCGCGCTCGGCGTCGCGCTGGTCGCGGTGTTCTGCCGGACCCAGACGCGGGTGGCCGCGCCGCTGACCGACCTCGCGCTGTTCCGCGAACCGCGGTTCGTCTGGGGCGCGGTGCTCGCCACGATGGCGTCCTTCGCGCTGATGGGCCTGATGTTCGTGCTGCCGCAGCTGTTCCAGGCCGTGCAGGGCGCCGACGCGCTGCAGACCGGGCTGCGGCTGCTGCCGCTGATCGGCGGGATGCTGGTCTCGGCGAAGATCGCCGAGCGGCTGGTCGCCGCGCTCGGCGTGCGCGTGGTCGTCACCGGCGGGTTCCTGCTGCTCGCGGCGGGCCTGGCGTGGGGGACGGCGCCGTCGGACGGCTACGGCGGCACCGTCGGCTGGGAGGTCGTCATCGGCCTCGGCACCGGGTGCACGCTGCCGCCGCTGATGTCGATGGCGATGGGCGCGCTCACCGAGGGGCGTTCGGGCGCCGGCTCGGCGCTGATCCAGGTGCTGCGCCAGGTCGGCGGCACCATCGGTGTCGCCGTGCTGGGCACCGTGCTCAACGGCGTCTACCGCGACGGCGTCGAGGTGGCGGGCCTGCCCGCGCCGGTGGCCGACGCGGCGCGAGGCAGCGCGTCCGCCGCGGTCGCCGTCGCGGAGCAGCTCCACCTGCCCGGGCTCGCCGAGTCCGCGCGGACGGCGTTCACCGACGGCATGGCGGCGACGCTGTGGGTCTGCGCCGGGCTCGGCGTGGCCGGGGCGCTGCTGGCGGCGCTGTTCCTGCCCGGGCGGGCGGTCGCCGGGGCGCAGCCGCGAGAATCGGGGCATGACGTCGTCGCCATCTGAACCGCAGGGACTGCGCGAGCGGAAGAAGGCCAGGACGCGCGCCGCGATCCAGCGGCACGCGTTGCGGCTGTTCCACGAGCAGGGCTACAGCGCGACGACGGTCGACCAGATCGCGGCCGCGGCGGAGATCTCGCCCAGCACCTTCTTCCGGTACTTCCCGACGAAGGAGGCGACGGTGCTGTACGACCCCTTCGACCCGATGCTCATCGCCGCGGCGCTGGCGCAGCCGCCCGAGCTCAGCCCGATCGGCGCGCTGCGGGCGACCGTGACGACCATCCGCGAGGTGCTGCCCGCCGACGAGTGGGAGCGCGAACGCCAGCGGCAGCGGCTGGTGCTGCGCGAACCGGAGCTGCGCACCGCGGCCATGGACAAGTTCGCCGAGGGGATCGACCTGCTGGCCGGGTTCGCGGCGCAGCGCACCGGCCGCGAGCCGGGCGGCTTCGAGGTCCGCAACTGGGCGGGCGCGGTGGTCGGCGTGGTGCTGGCCGCGTTCCTGGGGTCGGCGGCGGACCCCGAGGCGGACACGCTGGAGGTCCTCGATGAAGCCGTGGCGCACCTGGAAGCGGGCTTGCCGCTCTGAATCGGCGAATCGCTTTCGCGTCTTCGCGCTGACCTGTGTGGGTGGCGGTGCGAGCGTGGGGGACTCCCCGTCCGGAGCAGCCGCGACACGCGGTCCGACGGAGTGATGAAGCCAAATGATCACCGTTTACGCCTGTGTGGGTGACCCAACTGTTCCATAGTGGACAGTGCTCACCGCTGAGTGACGATCGTGCTCGGTCAGGATGATCTTCAGGGGGACGGGCAAGCTTTCGACGTTAATCAGATGCGGGCCAGTTCGCTCTTTCCGGATCCGGCACGTAAGGGTTAGAAAACGTTCCCAACAGGTGATCGGGTGGCTTATCTCCGACACGGCGGGTATCGATTTAACCCGTCAGGTCTCCCGAGGCCAGGAGGTAAGGAATGAAAGGCAAGTTCGGGCGGTCCATCGCCCTGGTAGCCGCGAGCAGTCTGCTGGCGGTCGGAATGGCGGGGATCGCCTCGGCGAGCCCGGACGGGGGCAAGGGTTCCTCCAGCACCCAGGCCCTCGCCGCACAGGTGCTCCAGCTGCGAGACGACCTGACCAAGGTGGCCTACGCGGGCAACGTCGGCGCCACGCGCGGCGACCTCGGGCAGTTCAGCCCGGTGCTCGCGGACATCGCGGCGGGCAAGCGCTACACGGTCCAGACCGACACCGAGCAGCTGGCCGGCCTGGCCAAGGGCCGGGCCGACGAGTCCGCCCGGCTGCTGGCCGACCCCACGGCCAAGGCGCGCCAGCTGCCGCCGCTGCCGGTGCCGATCCCGTCGCTGCCCGACCTGCCCGGCCCGCTGAAGATCGTCAGCGACCTGGTGAAGGCGTTGCTCGCGGCCGTCACGGGCATCCTCGGCGGGCTGCTCGGCGGCCTGCCGGTACCGCCGCTGCCGGTGCCGCCGCTGCCCGCTCCATAACCACAGAGGAAACAGGGGGATCCGGAGCCCGGCCCGCGGACATTTCTCCGCGCCGGGCTCCGGATTCGTTTTACGCCGGTTCCGTTCGGAGATCAGGGTCCCGGAAAAGTCGCGGCGGTTTGCGCGGCGGCGGCTTCGCCGACGTCTTGAATGACTCATTCAGGTCTTCGGAGGTCCTGAATGAGTCATTCAAGACACCGCAGGGCCGCCCGGCACCACTCGCCGCGGCCGGCGCCAGTGGGTTCAGACCGAGGGCGGCCGGCCCCCGGCGACTTTGCCGGGGCCCTGGCGTCTGGCGAGATGAACGACTCTTTCATGACAATCCCTGCCGCAGCGCGCCCGCCATTTCGGCCAGCGCTTCGCGGAATCGCGTGCCGACGCCGGTGAAGTTGATGAAGCCGTGGATCAGGTCCTCGTGCCGTCGCAGCGCCACGTCGACGCCGGCGTCCGCGAGCTTCTTCGCGTACGCCTCGCCCTCGTCGCGCAGCGGGTCGAAGCCGGCCGTGACGACCAGTGCCGGCGGCAGGCCGCTCAGGTCGTCCGCGCGCAGCGGGGAGAGCCGCGGGTCGGTCAGGTCGGTGCCTTCCGGCACGTAGTGGCCTTCGAACCACTTCATGTGCACGTCGGTCAGGAACAGGTCCTCGGCGAACAGGTCCTGCGAGCGGTAGCGGTGCGCGAAGTCCGTCGCGGGGTAGATCAGCAGCTGGAACGCCGGCGCCGGGCCGCCGCGCTTGACCGCCTGCTGCGCGGTCACCGCCGCGAGGTTGCCGCCCGCGCTGTCCCCGCCGACGGCGATGCGCGCCGGGTCGGCGCCGAGGTCGCCCGCCTTCGCCACCGCGTAGTCGAACGCCGCCAGTGCGTCGTCGGTCGCCGCCGGGAAGGGGAACTCCGGGGCCAGCCGGTACTCGATCGAGAGCACCCGCACCCCGGCGTGCTTGGCCAGGAAGCGGCAGGCGTTGTCGTGGCTCGCGCGGGTGCCGATCACCCAGCCGCCGCCGTGGAAGAACACCAGCAGCGGCGACTTCTCGGGCAGCCCGGCCGGCGTGTAGAGCGTGGCGGGCAAGTCGCCGTCCGGGGTCGGTACGGCGATCTCTCGCACCGAGACCGGCTCGACCGGCTTGCCGCTGACCAGGTGCCTGCCCACGTCGAGCAGGGCGCGCGACTGCTCGACCGAGCCGCGCACCAGCTCCGCCTTCGCGATCTTCTGCAACCGGAGCAGCAGCTGGGCGTCGAGCGCCAGCTCCTGGCCGTCGATGCGGACGGTCCGGCCCGCCGCCGCGCGCCGGACCGGCGTGGGCAGCCAGAACGCCAGCTGGGACGCGGCCGCCTGGACACGGATCGGGAGCGGGATCGCCATGGTTCCTCCTGAGCGTCGATGCCGCCCCGGACGTTACTTGTCAGTAGGTAACAGGTCCAGCTGTGACCAGGACCTCCGTCCCAGAGACTGGTCCTCCAGTTAAGTGGAGGGGTTAGCCTGGAAAACGTGACTTCAGCCAGGACGCTCAACGTGCTCGGGATCGGCGGCTCCCTCCGCGAGGGCTCGCAGTCCGAACGCGCGCTGCAGATCGCGCTCGGCGGCGCGGCCGAAGTCGGCGTCCGGACCCGGCTGCTGTCCGGCCCGGAGCTGGTCCTCCCGTTCTACGACGCCGGCGTGCCGGAACGCGACGAACGCGCCACCCGGCTCGTCGAAGCCATCCGGGCGGCGGACGGGATCATCGTCGTCTCGCCCGGCTACCACGGCGCGCTGTCCGGCCTGGTCAAGAACGCCCTGGACTACGTCGAGGACCTGCGCGACGACCAGCGGCCCTACCTCGACGGCCGCGCGGTCGGCCTCGCCGCCGTCGCGTACGGCTGGCAGGCCGCGGTGACCACGCTCGAACAGCTGCGCACGATCACGCACGCGCTGCGCGGCTGGGCCACCCCTCTGGGTGGTTCGATCAACTCGGCCGAGACCAAGTTCGACGAGGGCGGCGGCGCGTCGGACGAGAAGAGCGTCCGGACGCTTCGCCTGATCGGCCGCCAGGTGGCCGAATTCGCGGTGACGCGCGCCGCATGACGTTTCGCCCGGGGGTGCCCGGGTAATCGATGGACGTGACGCCTGCCATGTGCGGGCACTGTTCCGCGGGTGCGGGATGTTGTGCCCAGTGAGACGCTCGTAGAGGAGTGTCCGGAACCAGAAGGCGGGCTGAGGATGAGCCAGGCGATCTACACGGCGGTGGCGACGGCGCGCGGCGACGGCCGCAACGGCGAGGTGACTTCGTCGGACGGCGTCATCGACGAGTCGCTGGCCATCCCGAAGGAGATGGGCGGTCCGGGCGGGGACAAGACCAATCCCGAGCAGCTCTTCGCCGCCGGCTACTCGGCCTGCTTCCACAGCGCCCTGCAGCTCGTCGCCCGCCAGGCCAAGGTCCAGCTCCACGACTCGACGGTGACCGCGGAAGTGAGCGTGCTCAAGCAGGAGGTCGGCTTCGGCCTCGGCGTCGCGCTCAACGTTTCGCTCCCGGGTCTCGAGCAGGCGCAGGCCGACCAGCTGGTCGAGCAGGCCCACCAGGTCTGCCCCTACTCCAACGCGACCCGCGGCAACATCGAGGTCGCGCTGTCCGCCACCGTTTGACCCCCGCTCCGAACCAGTCAGAGGAAAGGATCACCGCCAGATGAGCAACTCTCCCATCAAGAGCCCGCTTTCCGAGGCCGACAAGGAGATCACGGGCAACGCCCTGCAGGCGACGCTGGTCGACCTGGTCGACCTTTCCCTGATCGCGAAGCAGGCACACTGGAACGTCGTCGGCGCGAACTTCCGCAGCGCGCACCTGCAGCTCGACGAGCTGGTCAACACCGCGCGCCAGTACGTCGACGAGGTGGCCGAGCGCGCCAACGCCATCGGTGTTTCGCCGAACGGCAAGGCGAAGACCGTCGTCGAGAGCTCGGGCGCGCCGGACTACCCGGACAACTGGCAGTCCGTCGAGTCCACGGTCGCCGCGATCGTCGACATCCTCGCGAAGCTGATCGAGCGGCTGCGGGCCCGCATCGACGAGACCGACAAGAGCGACCTCGTCACGCAGGACCTGCTGATCGAGATCACCCGCGCGCTGGAAGAGGCGCACTGGATGTGGCAGGCCCAGCAGGCTTGATTTTTTAGCGCGAAAGGGCCGTTCCGGGCGGAGCGGCCCTTTTTCGTCGGTGGGGGCAAGTACGTTCGGTGGCATGGTCCTGCACCAAGGGAAAGCCGACCGCGACCGCACCGCCGGGACGAACCCGCTCTACGCCGGGGCCAACCCGGCGCTGGCGGCGGACTTCGTCATGCCGCACGACAAGCTGCGCGACGACTCGCTGCCACCCGACACCGCGTTGCAGCTCGTGCGCGACGAGCTGATGCTCGACGGCAACGCGCGGCTCAACCTCGCCACGTTCGTCACGACGTGGATGGAGCCGCAGGCGCGCGAGCTGATGGCCGAGTGCGTCGACAAGAACATGATCGACAAGGACGAGTACCCGCAGACGGCGGAGCTGGAGCGCCGCTGCGTGAACATCCTCGCCGACCTGTGGCACGCGCCGGATCCCACCGACGTCATGGGCTGCTCGACGACCGGTTCGTCCGAAGCGTGCATGCTCGCCGGGATGGCGTTGAAGCGCCGCTGGTCGAAGCTCGGGCACACCGGGAAGCCGAACCTGGTGATGGGCGTCAACGTCCAGGTCTGCTGGGAGAAGTTCTGCGAGTACTGGGAAGTCGAGCCGCGGCTGGTGCCGATGGAGGGCGACCGGTACCACCTCTCCGCCGAGGAGGCGGTCGCGCGCTGCGACGAGAACACGATCGGCGTGGTGGCCATCCTGGGCTCGACGTTCGACGGCAGCTACGAGCCGGTCGCGGAGATCGCCGCGGCGCTGGACGCGTTGGCGTCGCGGACGGGCTGGGACATCCCGATGCACGTCGACGGCGCTTCCGGCGCGATGATCGCGCCGTTCCTCGACCCCGGGCTGGAGTGGGACTTCCGGCTGCCGCGGGTGGCGTCGATCAACACGTCCGGCCACAAGTACGGGCTGGTGTACCCGGGCGTGGGCTGGGTGCTCTGGCGCGACCGGGCGGCGCTGCCGTCGGAGCTGGTGTTCAACGTCAACTACCTGGGCGGCGACATGCCGACGTTCGCGCTGAACTTCTCGCGCCCGGGCGCCGAGGTGGCGGCCCAGTACTACACGTTCGTCCGGCTGGGCCGGGAGGGTTTCCGGGCGGTGCAGCAGGCTTCGCGTGACGTCGCCACGCACCTTTCGTCGGGGATCTCCGCGTTGGGGCCCTTCGAACTGCTGACCCGCGGCGACCAGCTCCCGGTGTTCGCGTTCACGACCCGGCCGGACGCGGGGTTCGACGTCTTCGACGTGTCCCGCCGCCTGCGCGAGCGGGGCTGGCTGGTGCCGGCGTACACGTTCCCGGAGCACCGGACGGACCTGGCGGTGCTGCGGATCGTGGTCCGCAACGGCTTCACGCACGACCTCGCGGACCTGCTGCTGGCGGACCTCGAGCGCGTGTTGCCTGACCTGGCGAAGGAGGGAGGCCACCCGAAGGATCCTTCGAAGGCGACCGCCTTCCACCACTAGGTCTGTATCGAAATCGGCGTCGGTGTCGGTGCGGACAGCCGGCGGGTGGTCCGGCCATCCCCGCGGCGCCGGGCAGACCACGCGGCCAGGCACTTTGTCGCCGGTCACACGGCGGCAGCGCGGCGAGCGAGGCGTGGACGGTCTGCCGGAATCCTGGATCACGCTCACGGCATTCCTGCGGCCAGGAGGCGGGGCCACGGTCGCCGAACGGCGCTGAACTATTTCGATCCTGGCCTTAGTGCCAGGACTTGGCGCGGGCGTACTGGTCGGGCCAGCGCACGTCGGCGCCGAGGACGTTCGCCGCGCGCAGCGGCCAGTGCGGGTCGCGCAGCAGGGCGCGGGCCAGGAAGACGACGTCGGCCTGGTCGCGTTCGAGGATCTCCTCGGCCTGGTGCGGATCGGTGATCATGCCGACCGCACCGGTCGGGAGGCCGGCTTCGGCGCGGATCCGCTCGGCGAACGGCACCTGGTACCCGGGGCCGACGGGGATGTCCGGGTTCGGGACGTTGCCGCCGGTCGAGGTGTCGATGAGGTCGATCCCGCGCTCGGCCAGGAGCTTCGCCAGCCGGACGGAGTCGTCGGCGGTCCAGCCGCCGTCGGCCCAGTCGGTGGCGCTCAGCCGGGCGAAGAGCGGCAGCTCGGTCGTCGCGCGGACGGCGTCGGCGATCTCGAGCGCCAGGCGCGTGCGGCCCTCGAAGTCGCCGCCGTAGCGGTCGGTGCGCGTGTTGGACAGCGGCGACAGGAACTGGTGGACGAGGTAGCCGTGCGCGAAGTGCAGCTCGAGCACGTCGAAGCCGGCGTTCTCGGCCCGGCGGGCCGCCTGGGCGAAGACCTCGGGGAGCGCGCTCACCTCGTCGGCGGTCAGCTCACGCGGCGTGGCGTAACTGCCGAACGCGGTCGCGGACGGGCCGACGCTCTCCCAGCCACCGTCCTCGGGCATGACGCTCCCGGGCCCCTCCCACGGCCGGTGCGTCGAACCCTTGCGGCCGGCGTGGGCGAGCTGCATGCCGATCGCGGTGTCCTGCCCGTGCGCGAAGTCGACGATCCGGCGCCAGGCGTTGGCGTGCTCGTCGCTCCAGATGCCGGTGTCCTGCGGGCTGATCCGCCCCTCGGGGGTGACGGCGGTGGCCTCGGTCAGCACCAGCCCGGCCCCGCCGGTGGCGAACTGGCCGAGGTGGACGAGGTGCCAGTCACCGGGGAAGCCATCGGTGGCGGAGTACTGGCACATCGGCGACACCCAGACGCGGTTGGGCAGGGTCAGGCCGCGGACGGTGATCGGGCTGAAGAGTCGGCTCACCTCATGCGCAACGGCACGTGCCCGCCGTCTCTTCCCGTCGCCAACGTCTCTACCGGCGAGTAACCTCAACGCCATGGGTGTCGCCGCAGACGAACGTCAGGCCTTGAGCTCCCTCCTTCGCGAACTCGGGCCCGACGCGCCCACGCTGTGCGAAGGGTGGACGACCCGGGACCTCGCCGCGCACCTCGTCGTGCGTGAGCACCGCCCCGACGCCGCGCCCGGGATCCTCATCCCCGCGCTCGCCGGGCACACCCAGAAGGTCCAGGACCGCTACGCCGCCAAGCCGTGGGGCAGCCTGGTCGAGCAGGTCAAGAAGGGTCCGGCGAAGTTCTGGCCCACCGCGATCGGCCCCCTCGACGAGCTCATCAACACCGCCGAGTTCCTCGTCCACCACGAGGACGTCCGGCGCGCGCAGCCCGGTTGGGAGCCCCGGCCCGCCGACGGCACGAGGGACGCCGCCGCGTGGCGGTCGGCGAAGCAGGCCGCCAAGCTCAACCTCCGCAAGGCCCCGGTCGGCGTCACCCTCCGGACCACCACCGGGCAGGAGGCCGTCGTCAAGGCCGGGCCCGAGCCCGTCGCCGTGATCGGGGCGCCGATCGACCTGCTGCTGTTCGTGTTCGGCCGCGACGCCGTGCACCTCGAGTTCGAAGGCGACGCGGCCGCCGTCACGAAGCTGCAGGCCGTGAGCCGCGGACTCTGACCGACACCCAGCGGCCCACGGGCAGCGCCACCACGATCGCGGCCAGCACCAGGTGCACGGCCATGAACGCCACCG
Source organism: Amycolatopsis eburnea (assembly GCF_003937945.1). Lineage (GTDB taxonomy): Bacteria > Actinomycetota > Actinomycetes > Mycobacteriales > Pseudonocardiaceae > Amycolatopsis > Amycolatopsis eburnea. Next base: position 566,776 of record NZ_RSEC01000036.1, on the reverse strand, counting down.
CGGCCGGCACGCTCGGCGGCCCGCCGAGGAACACGATCATGTGCGACGCCCACTTCAGCTCGGTCGGCTTCGTGCCCGCCGCCCAGACGTCGTTGAGCGCCCAGAACGTCAGGTCGTTCACGCCGGAGATCACGACGAGGATCGACGCGATCCCGACCTTCAGCACGTTCGCCGTCCGGCCGCCGCCGAGGCGGTAGGCCAGCAGTGCGAACAGCACGATGAACGTCGTCACGAACAGCTCGAACTGGTACACCGGCTGGAAGTCCTGGTCGGGCGAGCGCGCGAAGCCCTGCACCCGCATCACCAGCTCGGTGTCCAAATAGGACATGTAGACGAACACCGCGAACACGATCAACGCCGGTCCGAAGCGACCACGCGGGAACAGCGAGACCGTCAGCACCGCGAAGACGAACGGGCACAGCTTGAACGCCCAGTCGCCGACGTTGTCCAGCGTCTGGTCCGGCGGCAGCACCACCATGATCAGCAGCGTCGTGACCACCGCGGGCACGGCGGCCACCAGCCACAGCCACTGCCGCCGCCGGTACAGGGCGGCGACCAGGCCGGGCGATTCCAAGAGCGTCACAGTTCCTTCTCCACCCAGAACGGTCCGAGGGCCAGCGCGTCGACGTCGGTCTTGAGGTAGCACGCGATCGCGTCCGCCGGGCTGGCCACGATCGGCTCGTTGTTGTCGTTGAACGAGGTGTTGACGACCATCGGCACTCCCGTCAGCTTCTCGAACTCGCTGATCATCCGGTAGTACAGCGGGTTGTCGGTACGGCTCACAGTCTGCACCCGCGCGGTGCCGTCGACGTGCGTGATCGCCGGGACCTCGGCCCGCTTGTCCGGCAGGACGTCGAACACCAGCAGCATCACCGGCGACGGGTAATCGCTGACGAAGTACTCGCCCGCCCGCTCTTCCAGGCACGACGGCGCGAACGGCCGGAACGCCTCGCGGTGCTTCACCTTCTCGTTCATCCGCGTCTTCGACTCCGGGTCGCGCGGGTCGGCGACGAGCGAGCGGTTGCCCAGCGCCCGCGGCCCGCACTCCATCCGGCCCTGCACCCAGCCGACGATCTTGCCGTCGGCCACCTTCGCCGCCGTGTGCGCCGCGATGTCGTCGACCCGCTCGTACTTGACGCCCGCGTCCTGCAGCGCCAGCTCCATCTCGGCCTCGGTGTAGTCCGGGCCGGTGTAGGTGTAGCCGTCACGCGGGCGCGGCTTGCCGTACTTCGCCACCGACACGTCGAGGGCGGCGCCGAGCGCGCAGCCGTCGTCGGCCGCCGCGGGCTGGGCGAAGAAGTCCTCGAACGGCGTCTCCAGCAGGATCCGCCCGTTCATGACGCTGTTCAACGCGACCCCGCCGGCCACGCACAGCCGCTTCGAACCCGTCTCCCGCTGCAGCCAGCGCGCCAGGTGCAGGCCCGCTTCCTCCAGCGTCACCTGCAGCGCGTACGCGATGTCGCAGTAGTGCTGGGGAACCGGGTTCGCGGCTGTGACGCGGGTTTTCGGCCGCGCCGGGCCGAACGTGTCGGTGAACTTGCGGGACATCACGTGCTTGCCCGTGCGGTGGTGGCCGAACCACGACAGGTCCAGCTCGAAGCCGCCGTCGTCGTCGAGGTGGATGAGCTGCTTGAACGCGTCGACGTAGGTGTCCTCGCCCAGCGGCGCGAGGCCCATGATCTTGCCTTCGTCGCGGGTCGGGAAGAAACCGAGGTAGCCGGTGACGCCCGCGTACATCGCGCCGAGCGAGTGCGGGAACTTGATCCGCCGCAGGTCGACGATCTTGTTCCCGCGGCCGTGCGCGAGGTAGGTCGCCGTGCCGTCGCTGCCGATGCCGTCGAAGGTGAGCACGGCCGACTCGTCCCACGGCGAGATGAAGTAGCCGCTGGCCGCGTGCGCGCGGTGGTGGTCGACGAGGTGGGTCTTGAACTTCGTCGGCCCGGTCCAGCCGACGGCTTCCTTGACGTCGTTGGCCAGCGTGTAGGACCGCTTGATGTGGGCCAGGACCGCGCCGCCGACGTGGTAGTCGTCGTGGCCGGAGCCGCCGCCGGTCCGGAACGTGTCGACCATGCCCGCGGACTTGCCGCCTTCGTCGCCGTTGGCGTTGCGGAAGACGTCGAGCGTGCCGGGGAAGTACCGTGCGAACACCTTGGCCGCGTGGATGCCTTCCTTCCAGCGCTGCCAGTAGTAGGCGACGTGGTCGACGTCGGCGAGGGTGATCCCGGCGCGCTCGAGGCAGAACTTGATGGCCTCGGCGGGGAAGCCGCCGTCGTGCTTCACGCGCGTGAAGCGCTCCTCTTCGGCGAACGCGATGATCTCGCCGTCGCGCACGAGTGCCGCCGCCGAGTCGTGCACCCGGCTGATGCCCAGTACGTACATGATCTCTCCCAGTGGTTCAGAATCGGCGGACCAGGCGCCGCAGGACGGCCGCCTTCACCGCGAGCGCGAGGACGAGCGCGGCGAACCCGCCGACCGGCCCGAGGACGGGGACGAGCAGCGCCGCGGCGACGGCGGTGGCGACGAGCGAGACGACGGCGGTACCGGACGTCAGCGTCAGCACCTTGCTGTTGGTGTTTTCGATGAGGAAGCCCGCGTACAGGCCGATCGCGTACAACGCGGTCTCGGCGAGCACGAGCACCCCGAGGACGACGTACGCGTCTTCGGCGGTGAGCAGGGCGCGGGTCGCGGGGATGGCGAGACCCGCGCCGAGCAGGACGACCACGGCGATCCCGGCGCGTTCGACCAGCCGCAGCAGCGAAACCGCCCGCGCCCGCCCGGCCGCCGCGCCCGTGCCGCGCATCCGCCGTGACGCCGCCGGCTGGTGCAGCTTGAGCTGGTAGTACAGCAGCGAGCAGAACGCGCTCGACACCAGCAACGCCAGGTAGAACGGGCCGCTGTCGGTGGTCCGGCCGGACAGCGCGAGCACCGCGAACACGACCGACGTCGAGATGACGTCGAGCAGTTCGGTCAGGCCGAGCAGGACGGTGCTGCGCCCGAACGCGGGCAGCAGCCGGTGCCCCGGGACACCGCCGCCCCGCAGCCACGGCCGCGGCAGCAAGGCGACCGAGGTGCCGAGGATGACGAGGATCCCGCCCAGCAGCAACGCCAAGTGCGTCTCGGGCGGCCACCGCACCGCCCACGTCACGCACGTCACGACGCCGACGACGACCGAGCCCGCGGCGAACGCCAGCGCGTCCAAAGTGGACCTCTCGCGCAACCGGTGCAGGCCGGACACCGTCATCAGCAGCCCGCCGGAGATCGACCAGGCCGCCGCCGTCAGGTACAGCGCCGCGTCCGAGCGCGGCGCCAGCACCAGCGCGACGGCCGTCGCCACCAGCACCGCCAGCACGGGCACCGCGGCCAGCCGGACCGCGAGCGCCGCGACGGCGTCCCGGGTCCGGTGCAGCCGCGGCAGGCTCTTCAACGCCGACTTCTCCGCCGCGGCCGGCACGAAGTTGAGCCAGGTCATCAGGCCGAGCGCGTTCGCGAAGCGCCCGTAGTCGCGGGCGCCCCACGCCGTGATCAGGACCAGCCCCATCAGCTGGACCGCCAGCCGGAAGACCCCGCGGCCGGCGAGCAGCCGCAGCACCACCGCCGGGCGCGGCGGGGCCGCGGCCGGCGAGGCGGTGGCGGGCGCGGTCACGGCAGGGGTACCGCCATGTCCTGGTCGTGGAGCAGGAACTTCAGCGTGCCGCGGACGGCGTTCTCCGCCGTGAGCAGCTCCGGCACCGAGCCGGCGGTGAGCACGACGTACCCGAGCTTGTGCCCCGCCTGCTCGTACGGCCGGACGAACGAACCCGCGTCGGCGAACAGGTGCAGCCCGACCAGGCCGGGCATCGCGCGCACGTCGTCGGCACCGTCCACTCGGGACAGGTGACCACCGCGGTCGGACGCCAGGATGTGCACCAGCGTCGGCTTCGGCTCGTGCAGGTCGAGCGTGACCTCGCCGCCGGTGGCCGCGGCGATCCCCGCGCCGATCAGGTCGGCGCCGTGGCAGTGCGCGATCGCTTCCGCCAGCCCGTTGCCGCCCATCCGGGAGCCCATCTCGATGAGGTAGAGCCGCCCGTCCCGGCCGAGCACGGCGTCGAGCGTCAGCGGGCCGGTGCGGTAGCCGAGCTCGGTGCAGATCCGGTCGAGGGCTTCGATCAGGCCCAGCTCGACGTCGGCGGGCAGCTCGGCGGGCAGCAGGTGCGACGACGTCACGAAGAACGGCGGCGGCGTGAGCACCCGTTCGGTGACGGCGTGGAAGACGATCCGGCCGTCGACGACCAGCGCCTCGATGGTGTAGTGCGAGCCGTCGAGGTGCTCCTCCACGACCAGCCGGCCGGACGGCGAGAACGCGAGCGACTCGGTGAACGCCTTGGGCAGCAGGCCGGGGCCGGCGCACGAGACGACCCCGCGGCTGCCGGAGGAGTCGACCGGCTTGACCAGCGCGGGGAACCGCAGCTGCTGGGCGGCGTGGGCGAGCTCCGGACCCGGGCGGCCGTCGACGCTGCGGTAGCTCGGCAGGCCGAGGTGGTCGCACAGCGCGCGGAACACGGACTTGTCCGTCGACGCCCGGACCGCGTACTCGGGCAGCGGATCGGGCATCCCCCAGTGGCGGGTCAGCCACGCCAGCGCGGGCAGCCCGACGTCGCTGGCCGGGCACAGCACGCCCGCGAGGTCGCGGCGGCCCGCCAGCCCGGCCGCGATCTGCTCCGGCGCCCGGACGCTGACCTGCAGGAACTCGTCCGCGTACGCCACCGCCGGCGCGGCGGGCCGGACGTCGACGCAGATCGTGCGGAACCCCAGTTCCCGCGCCCGCTCGTAGGTGCTGACCGAACCGTCCGCGCCCCCCAGGATCACCAGGGTTCTCGCGGGGTCCTTCTTCGAACTCGTCACGCCGAAACGCCTTTCCCCAGTTGCACATCGATGAGCCGGGGACCCGCCGGGTCCGCCGGGGTGAAGAGCCGGTCCTCGGCGTCGACGACGACGTTCGCCTCCCGGACGTAGAACTGCCGCGGCCGCGCCTGGCCCGCGCCGACCACGACGAGGTAGCGCACGGTCAGCGACGCCACCAGCAGCAGCACCGCGAGCAGCGCGAACAGCAGCGTGGCCGTGACCCCCGCGCCGAGCAGGCCGAACGCCGCCGCGCCGCCGGCGAGCACCGCGATCCCCGCGGCCAGCAGCGCCGTCGCGGACGCCGCGGTCGTGAGCCGCCGGGTGAACCCGACGAAGAGCTCGATGGCGTGCGAAGCCAGGAACCCGAAGCCAACTTTGGACTCGCCGCGCTCGCGGGCCCGGTGCGCGACCTGGACGCAGGTGTACCGGCTGGTCAGCCGGGGCACGGTGGCCAGGAAGTACGGCGTGCCCAGGCGCAGGTCGACGATCTTGCGGGCCAGTTCCGCGCGGACCAGCCGGAACGCCGTGGCGCCCGGTGGGATCTCGATGCGCAGCACGCGCCGGCCGAGGAAGTGGAACGCGGCGGTGCCCCACCGCCGCAACCGCGGGTCCTGCCGGTTCGTGCGGACGCCGAAGACCGCGTCGTTGCCCTGCTCGGCCGCCGCGACGAGCTTCTCCGCCTCGGCGGCGGGGAACTGCTGGTCGGCGTCGACGTGCAGGATCCACGGCTGCGACGCGTAGCGGTAGCCGGCCGAGAAAGCGGCCTCGAAACCGAAGTTCCGGGAAAAGGACAAGTACCGCACGCGCGGGTCGGCGGCCGCGAGCGCGCGGATCTTGTCCAGGGTTCCGTCGACGCTCCCGTCATCGACGTAGAACAGTTCCAGTGAATAGTGGCCTAGTTCGTTGGTTATTTCCCGATAGGACGGTTCGACGTTCTCGACTTCGTTGAAGCACGGAATGACTACGGTGAGTCCACTGTGGGCCGGCCCCGGGAAAGGGGTGGTCATCTGCCCTGCTCAGGTGGGTGTACCGAATTCGTGTCCGCACGGTCACCCACAGTGTGAATTGTGATCATGAATCCCCCAGCCGGATCCGGTAAGAGCGCTTGCCGATTGCGGTGTGGCCGGAGTTATAAGCAGATGGATCGGCGAACGGCGACGGTAGTTCTACGAATTCCACCGTTCAGCCCCAGACCAAAGTAGTAACCCATCCGGCATTCGGGGTGACCTGACGGCGAAGTCCTTCCCCGCGGGCCGGTCGTGGCGCAGACTCCCCGGCCATGTGGAATCTGGGGGCGGGGGTCGTGTGGCGTGCCGCGTACGTCCGGGCGGTGCGCTCGGCGTTCGCGACGGTGCCGTTCTACCGCGAGCGCTGGGCGCTCGACGGCCGGGAGGACCCGGTCGTGGTGCCCGGGCGCACCGGGACTAACGGTGGTGCTGCACCGCTGGCGGAAGCCGTGCACAAGCTGGTCGACCTCGTGCCGCTCGCGGGCGGCGCCCGGCGGCCGGAGCCGGCGCGCGGGCTCGGGCGGGTCCTGCGGACGGCGCGGCGGCCCGGCCCCGGCAGCCTGGTCGTCCTGCTCGGCCCCGATGACCTGCGTCCGCCCACCGACCTGCCGAAGGGGGTCCGGGGCTGCGTCGCCGACCCGGACGCGCCGAGCGCGGCGGTGCTGCGCGAGCTCGCGGCCGTGCTGGACCGCGGGCAGCGGGTGCTCGCCGTCGGCGACGACAAGGCGCTCGCGGCGTTCACCGAGGACCACCGCGTCGAGGCCGTGCCGCACCGCGAACTCGATTCGCTGGACGCCGGCCCGTACGGCGTGCTGCACGACCCGGTGCTCGGGTACCTCGGCGCGCTGGGCGACTGCGGGCGGTGGCACCTCGACTGGCCGCACGTCTACGCGCGCCCGACCACCGCCGGGCTCGCGTTCACCCTGCTGCGCCAGGCGTCCCCGCGGTTCGTGGACGTCGTCCCGGCCGGCGGGGTGCGCGGCGAAATCGGGTTCTGCCCGCGGCACGGCACCCCGGTCGTCCTGGCATGAGGTTCGCGGTCCACGACCCCCGCGCCGACCCGGCGCCCGCGGGGTGGGCGGAGTTCTGCCGGGCCGCGCGGCTGCACCCGGTGTGGGACTACGGCGTGATGGGCCTCGAAGCGTGGGGTGCCCGCAACCCGCAGCTGCTGGTCGTCGCGGCCGACGGGGATCGGCTCGTGGCCGCGGTGTCCGTGCTGGTCTGCCGTCCGCGCGTGTCCCCGCGGTTCGCGCCGCGGCCGGGGAAGCGGTTGCTGCGGCCGTTCTGGGCCGAGGTCTGCCAGCCGTGGCTCAGCGGCTACCCGGGGATCGCGTTCGCCCCTGGCGTGGCCGACCAGGCCGCGCTGGTGCGGGAGTTCGAGCGGGAACTGGGCCGCCGCCTCGGTCCCGGCCTGCTCGGCGTCGTCCACCGCGCGCTCGGCGAGGACCTCGCCGCCGGCCTCGGGGGCCGCGGCCGGCTCGTCAAGCGCGTGGACCCGGTGGCGGTGCTGGACAACCGGTTCGAGTCCGAAGAGGACTGGATCGCGTCGCTGGCGAAGTCGCGGCGGGCGGGGTTGCGGCGGCAGCGGCGCCGGCTCGCCGAAGACGCCTCCCTGGTGGTCCGCGGCGGCCCGGGCCGCACCGACCTCGACGGCGCCGAGCTGGCCGGGCTGATCCAGGCGCACCGCGAGCGGTACGGGCGGCTGGCGCTCGACACCCGCACGATGCCGTCGGCGGGGTTCCTCGACCGGTTCGTCCGGCGGCCGGACGTGCACACCCTGACCTACGCCGACACCGGCGGGAAGCTGCTCGCCGTGCAGACCATGCTCGACCACCCGGACACCCCGGTCCTGCAGCACTGGGCGGCGCTGCCGCCGGCCGCCGGCGGCAAGAAGTGGCTGTACTTCGACTCGTACGTGCGCGCGGTGCGCTTCACGGCGAAGCGCGGAGCCCGGGAGCTGTCCGCGGGTCGCGGCATGATCGAGCTGAAGCAGGAGCTGGGGTTCCGGCCCCGGCCGGTCTACACGGCCGCCGTGCCGAGGCCGGTGCTGGGCCGGTGAAGACCGTCGTCGCGGTGTCGCATGTGGACGTCCACGATCCCCGGACCGATCCGCCGCCGGAGGGCTGGGCCGCGTTCCGCGCCCGGTGCCTGCCGCCCGTCTGGGACTACGAACTGCTGCGCCGGGAAGCGTGGCTGGCGAAGAACCCGCCGGTGCTCGCCGTCGTCCGGCAGGGCCCGGCGGTCGTCGGCGCGCTGGCGGTGATGGTGTGCCGGGGCTGGGGCGCGGGGACCTTCGGACCGGTCTCCGGGGGCCGGTTCCGGCCGCGCTGGGCCGAGGTCTACCTCCCGCTGCTCAGCGGCTATCCCGCGTGCGTCTTCGACGGGGACTTCACCGACCGGCGCACGGCGATCCGGCAGTTCGAACGGGCGTTGCGCGAGTACGTCGGCCCGGGGCTGCTCGGCGTCGTCTACCGGGCGATGAACCCGGAGCTGGTGCCCGCGCTGGCGGGCCGGGCCCGAATCAGCCGGGAGATCGACCCGGCCGCCGTGCTGGTCAACCGCTATTCCACTGTGGACGAATGGGCGGCGGGGCTCGCGCCGGACGTCCGCCAGTACCTGAACCCGGACGTCGCCACGGAGGCGGCGCCCGGGCGCACCGACCTCGACCCGCACGAGCTGGCCGGGCTGCTCAACGCCCACCGCGCCCGCCAGGACGAGCGCGCGTGGGCCGGTGGGCAGCGCTCCCGCGTCGGCGGGCTGCACCTCGACACCCGCAGCCCGATCGCGCCGGCCTACCTCGACGCGCTCGTCCGGCGCCCGGACGTCATCACGCGCACCTACCGCGCCGGCGACGGCCGGTTGCTCGGCTTCAACACGATGATCGACCACCCGGACGGCGCGGCGGTGCACCACTGGGCCGCGCTCCCGAGCGCCGACGGTGGCCGGAAGGGTCTCTATGTCGACTGCTACGCCCGCTGCGTGGCGCACATGATCGCCGCGGGACGGCCGGAACTCACCGCGGGCCGCGCGATGCTGCCGGAGAAGCAGGCCCTGGGCTTCGGCACGCGAAGCCTCTTCTCCGTGGCCGTCCCGAGGCCGGTGCTGGGCCGATGACGTTCACCGTCCGGGTGCTCGACCCGCGCACCGACCCCGAACCCGCCGGCTGGGCCGCGTTCCTCGAAGCCCAGCAGGCCCCGCTGACCTGGGACTACGGCCTGTTGTGCACGGAGTCGCGGTGGTCGCGCAGCCCGTACCTGCTCACCGTCGTCAGCGACGGCGAGGAGCTCGTCGCCGCCGTGCTCGCGATGGTGTGCCACCCCGGTGGTTCGGCCGAGCCCGGCGCGGTCGGCGGCCTCGCGCGGTGGACGCCGCGCTGGCTGGAGGTCCAGCACGCGTGGCTGTCGTGCTACCCCGCGTGGCTGTTCGCCGAAGCGCTCGACGCCGCCGCGCGCCGCGAGATCCTGCGCCGGTTCGAACGCGCGGCCTGCCGGCGCACCGGCCCGGGCTGCCTCGGCGTGGTCTACCGCGCGGCCACCCCCGACACCGCCGGGCTGGTGGCCGGGCGCGGGCGGCTCGTCCGCGAAATCCAGCCGGCCCTGGTACTGGAGAACACCTTCGGCGACCTCGACGACTGGCTCGCGTCGCTGAGCCGCAACCGGCGCTCGAGCCTGCGCGGCCAGATCCGCAAGATCGCCGCGGACCCGGGGATCGTCGTCCGCGAGGGCACCGCGCGGGACGACCTCGACCCCGAAGAGCTGGCCGCGATGCTGCGGGCGCACCGCGAAACCAAGGGACCGGTGAAGTTCGACCAGCGCGGCCCGGTCACCGCCGAGTACCTCGGCGAGCTGGTCCGCCGCCCCGACGTCGTCACCACGACCTACCACGACGCCGAGGGCCGCCTGCTCGCCTTCACCGACCTGCTCGACCACCCGGTGATGCCCCTGCACCAGCACTGGGCCGCGCTGCCGCCCGGCGACGGCCGGCCGAAACACCTCTACTTCGACGTCGTCGTGCGGGGAGTGCGGCACATGATCGAGAACAACCGGAAGTTCCTGTCGCTGGGCCGCGGGGTCACCGACCTCAAGGCGTCGCTGGGGTTCAGCCCGAGCCCGATGACCGGCGTGGTCGTGCCGAGGCCGGTGACGCGGTGGTGATCGACGTGCTCGACCCGCGCCACGACGCGGAACCGGCGTACTGGACGGCGTTGCGCGAGCGGGCCGGCCTGCGCGCGGACTGGAGCTGGCCGGTGCTCGCCACCCAGGCGTGGGCCGCGCGGACCCCGCAGCCGGTGACCGTGCTGCGCGAGGGCGGCGAGCCGTGCGGGGTGGTCAGCGCCGCGTGGGTCACCGGCCGGACGCGGCGGAACCGGTTCGCCGGTACCGGCCGCGGCTGGGTCGGCGGCCTCGACGTCCGCGGCCCGGGTGCGGGCTCGCAGCCGGGCTGGTGGTTCGCCGACGCGGGCGGCGACGGCGGCGTCACGCGCCTGCTCGAGGCGTACGTCCCGGCGATGCGGGCCGAACTCGGCCGCGGGTTCCGCGGGATGCTGGTGCGCCAGGTCGGCGAGCACGGCGTGTCCGCGGTCGACGGCCGGTTCCGGCTGGTGCGGCGGACCGAGGACATCGCGGTGCTCGACGTCGCCGCGTTCGGCTCCCGCGACGACTGGATGAACTCGCTGGCCCGCAAGCGGAAGCAGAACCTGCGCAAGATCTTCCGGACCTTCGACGCCGACCCGTCGGTCGAGGTGCGGTTCGTGCCGGGCGAGGAGGCCGACCCGGTCGCCGTCGCCGAGGTGCTGCGGCACAACGAGCGCAAGCACCACGACGTGCCGATCGTGCCGTTGCCGCACTTCACCGGCTACCTGGCGGCGCTGCTGCGGGAGCCGGACGTCTCGGTGATCGAGTACCACGACACCCGCACCGGGCGGCTGATCGCGCTGGCGACCCTGCTCGACCACCCGGACCTGCCGATCGCCCGGCACTGGGGCGCGCTGCCGCCGGAGGACGGCGGCCGGCCGAACCTGTACTTCCACTTCTACGGCGAGGCGGTGCGCTGGGCGATCGCGAACGGGCGCGCGTCGGTGGTGTTCGGCAAGAAGATGACGGAGATGAAGGCGACCCTCGGCGCGCGGCTGGTCCCGCAGTTCGCGGCGGCCGTGCCGGTGTGGTGTTAGCTTCCCGCCATGCCCATGATCAGCGTTGCCATGTTCCCCGGCCGCACCCCCGCCCAGAAGAGCGCACTGGTCCGCGAGCTGACCGACGCCTTCGTCCGCACCTGCGGCGGCAAGCCCGAAGGCGTCCAGGTGACGCTCGTCGAGATCGGCGCGGACCACTGGGCCACCGGCGGCGTCCTGCACTCGGAACGCTGAAAGCCGTGAAGGCCTCCTTACCGGCATTTATGACCGGTAAGGAGGCCTTCACGGACTTGTGGGTCAGCGGAGGCCGAGGGCGCGCAGGGCGAAGTGGACCTCGATCGACGTCTGCTTGATCGTCTCCGCGATCACCAGCGAGCCGTGGCCCGCGTCGTAGCGGTAGAACTCGTGGTGGAGGTCGCGGCCGGCCAGGCGGTCGAGGTAGTTCTCGATCTGGCGGATCGGGCAGCGCGGGTCGTTGTCGCCGGCCAGCACCAGCACCGGCGCCGTCACGGCGTCGACGTACGTGAGCGGCGAGCACTCCGCGTACACCGCCGGCACGTCCTCCGGCGAGCCGCCGAAGAGCGCGCGGTCGAACGAGCGCAGCTGCTCCATCTCGTCCTCGTACGCGGCGACGTAGTCCGCCACCGGCACCCCGGCGACGCCCGCCGCCCACCGCGTCGGCTGCGTGCCGAGCGCGAGCAGGGAGAGGTAGCCGCCCCAGGAAGCGCCGTTGACGACGCACTTCGCCGGGTCGCTGAGTCCACTTTGGACGGCCCAGTCGTGCACCGAAGCGACGTCCTCCAGCTCGGTCAGCCCGGGCCGGCCTTCGATGGCGTCGCGCCAGGCCGAGCCGTAGCCGGTCGAGCCGCGGTAGTTGACCTCGACCACGGCGAACCCGGCGTCGAGCCAGGTCGCGCGGTAGGCCGAGAAGCGGTCCTCGTCGGCCGCGTGCGGGCCGCCGTGCAGGGAGAACACCGTGGGCAGCGGGCCGTCGGGCGCGTTCGAGGGCCGCGAGACCAGCGCGTGGATCCGCCCGCCGACGCCTTCGACGAACGCGTCGGTCACCGGCTCGGACCCCGGCGCCCGGTCACCCGGCGGCTCGAGCAGGATCGTGTCGGAGCCGTCGGTGGTGCGGGAGCGCACCGCGGTGGGCTCGGCCGCGCTCGACCACGAGTACTCGACCGTGCCGTCCGGGCGGACGCCCGCGCCGCCGATCCGGCCGGCCGGCGTGTCCACAGAGGACAATTCGGCCGTGTCGAGGTCGTAGCGGTACAAGGAACTGCGGCCCTCGTGGAAGTGGACGACGAGCAGGGCGCGCGCGTCCGGGTACCAGCCGGCGACGACCTCGCCGGGCAGGTCCAGCTCGATCTCCGTCTCGGTGTCCGCGCGGACGTCCCAGACGAGCAGCTCCTCGCGGCCCCGGCGTTCGTGCAGGACGAGCAGCCGCTGGTCGCCGGGCAGCGGCGAGAACTCCAGCGCGGACAGGCCCTTGCCTTCGCCGTCCCACTTCTCGGCGACCGTGCCGAAGCCGTCGGTGGCCAGCACCCGCAGCGCGGGGTGCCGCGAATCGCCGTGCTCGGAGTGCGAGATCGCGATCAGGCTCTCGTCGCGGGACAGCGACGCGATGCCGGCGTCGTCCGCGTGGCTGTAGAAGCGGTGCGTCTCACCGCCGATCCGGGCGAACAGCTCGCTGCCGTCGTCGGTCGAGACGCCGACCGCGACGAGGTTCGCGCCGATCTCCAGCCCGGCCGGGTAGCCGTCGTGGACGTCCGGGACGCCCTTCTCCGGCTTGCTCCCCTCGGTCGCGGCGAACGGCTCCCGCACCCACGAGCCGAACTCGTCGCCGTCGGTGTCGTCGAACCACCAGATCCACTCGCCGTCCGGGGACGGCGTCGCGTGCATGGTGCCGTTGGGCCGGTCGGTGACGCGGCGGTGTTCGTTCGTCGCCCGGTTCCAGGCGTAGACCTCCCAGACGCCGCTGGCGTTCGAGACGTAGATGTTGGCGTCGGGGGCGTCGCGGGCCCAGTCGGGGGTGGAGATCCGCGGGGCGTGGAAGCGGGCGCGCCAGCGGTTCTCGGCTTCGGCGTCGTCGAACAGCCGGTCCGGGACCACCGCGGGCGGATATTGGTTCGCTGACTGCGTGCTCACCCCTCGATCCTGCCACCTTCTGGCCGTACTGTGTGCGGGGTGCTGGAGGGTTACGCGCCGGGCTACGGGCGAGACGTGGTTTCGATGATGTCCGCGCGCACGGCTGCCGAGCGCGCGGCGTTCGCCCAGCCCCTGTTCGCCCCGGGGACGTGGGTGGTCGACCTCGGCTGCGGCCCGGGCTCGATCACGCTGGGCCTGGCGCCGGAGTCGCGGGTCACGGGGGTGGATCGCGACGCCGGTCAGGTCGAGCGCGCCCGCGCGGCCGCCCGTCGCGCCGGAAGATCCACAGTGGACTACCTGGTGGCGTCGGCGTACGACTTGCCGTTCGCTTCCGGCAGTGTGGACGTCGCCTTTTCGCACGCGCTGTTCGAGCACCTGGCGGCTCCGTTGGACGCGCTGGCGGAACTGCGCCGGGTGCTCCGCCCCGGCGGCAGGCTGGCGTTGTCCACATCGGACTGGAGCAAGGCCCGCCTGCGCCCGAAGACGGCGAACGTCGACGCGGCGCTCCGCGGCCACTACTTGCTGCGGCGCCAAGCGGGCGGCAACCCCTTCGCGGGCCGGGTGATCGCCGAGCAGTGCGCGGCGGCGGGGTTCACGGAGGTGGTCTCGCGCGCCCGCTACCGCTCCGACATGACGTACCGCGAGCTGGCGAAGTACGTCGAGGCCCGGCTCGAGGCGGCGCTCAAGGAGGAGGGCCGCGACCGCGACCAGCTGGCCAGTGCCGCACGCTCGGCGTGGATGTGGACTCGCGGCGGCGACGGCGACTTCAGCCAGTGCTGGGTCGAGGTGACGGCGACCCGCTGAAACCAGAAGAGCCGGTGTCCGAAGACACCGGCTCTTACTCGTCGGGGTGGCGGGATTCGAACCCACGACCTCCTCGACCCGAACGAGGCACGCTACCAAGCTGCGCCACACCCCGAAGTACTGCTTAACGGGTCGTGGAGAAGTCTAGCGGACGGTGTTTCGGGCTTTCCGCGGGGCCAGCTTTCGCGGCTTCGCGGGCTCCGAACCGCGCGGGACCAGCGTCAACAGGCTGGCCTCCGGCGGGCAGGCGAACCGGGCGGGCGCCCACGGCGACGTCCCCAGCCCGGCCGAAACGTGCAGCCACATGTGCGCGCCCCACCGCGACGCACCCCGCGCGCGGCTGCGATCCAGGTCACAGTTGGTGACGATGGCGCCGTACCCCGGGAGCCGCAGCTGGCCGCCGTGCGTGTGGCCCGCCAGCACGAGGTCGTAACCGTCCGTGGCGAACGTGTCGAGGACCCGCGGCTCCGGCGAGTGCGTGACGCCGAGGCGGACGGCCGCGCCGCTGTCGGCCGGGCCCGCGATGTCGGGGTAGCGGTCGCGGCGCAGGTGCGGGTCGTCGACGCCGGCCGCGAACACCCGCTGCCCGCCGACGTCGATCGTGCGGCGGACGTGCGTCAGGTCGGTCCAGCCGTGCTCGACGAACGCCGCGCGCAGGTCGCGCCAGGGCAGCTGGACGCCATGGATGCGCTTCTTCTTGCCCTTCGGCATCAGGTACCGGGCCGGGTTCTTCGGCTTGGGCGCGTAGTAGTCGTTGCTGCCGAAGACGAACACCCCCGGCCGGTCGAGCAGCGGGCCCAGCGCGCGCAGCACGGACGGGACGGCGGTCCGGTGCGAGAGGTTGTCGCCGGTGTTGACGACGAGGTCCGGGTTCAGCTCGTCGAGCGCGGCGACCCAGCGCTGCTTGCTGTGGTGGCCGGGCAGCATGTGCAGGTCGGAGACGTGCAGGATCGTGAAGGGCCGGGACCCGGGCGCCAGCACCGGCAGCTCGGCGGTGCGCAGGGTCCAGTGGCGCCGTTCGATCCCGACGGCGTAACCGAGGGTCGCGACGCCGAGCGCCACCGTCCCCGCGGCGAGGCGCTTCGCGGTCGCCCCCGACGTGCTTGTGTTACTGAGCGTGCTCACAGGCTCCAGGATACGTGCTCAACAGTTGGATGAACTCGCCGCCGTTCTGGGGAACCTGACCTTTAGCATTTGCGTCGGCCCGGAGAAGGGTGACCAACCGGGGGGTTGGGGAGAACGATGGAGCAGTTCGGGCCGTACAAGATCGAAGGCCTGCTCGGCCGAGGGGGAATGGGCGAGGTCCACCGCGCCTACGACACCGCGCACGACCGGGTCGTCGCGCTGAAGCTGTTGTCCGACCCGTTCGTCGCGGACGAGGCCTTCCGCGCCCGCTTCCGCCGCGAATCGCAGATCGTCGCGCGGCTGCGCGAGCCGCACGTCATCCCGATCCACGCCTACGGCGAGATCGACGGCCGCCTCTACCTCGACATGCGCCTGGTCGAAGGCAAGGACCTCAAGGAACTGCTCGAGGACGGCCCGCTGTCGCCCGAGCGCGCGGCCGGGATCGTCGAGCAGGTCGCGGGCGCGCTCGACGCGGCCCACGAAGACGGCCTGGTGCACCGGGACGTCAAGCCGTCCAACGTGCTCGTGACGAGCGCCGACTTCGTGTACCTCGTGGACTTCGGCATCGCGCGCTCGATGACGGCGGAGGGGACGTCGATCACCGGCACCGGCAACGTGATCGGCACGCTCGACTACATGGCCCCGGAACGCTTCGGCGAGGCCCCGATCACCGGCCTGGTCGACGTCTACGCGCTCGCGTGCGTGTTCTTCGAGTGCGTCACCGGCCGCCGCCCGTTCCTGGGTGAGGGCGCGGCCGCGCAGATGGGCGCGCACCTGACGGCGCCGCCGCCGGCACCGTCGCAGGTGCGCCCGGGCCTGCCGGTCGCGTTGGACGCCGTCGTGGCGCACGGGATGGCGAAGAACCCGGCCGACCGCTACCCGACGGCGAAGGCCTTCGCGGACGCGGTTCGCGCGGCGGTGACGGCGCCGGCACCGGCGATTCCGACGTGGCAGAAGACGTTGCCGGCGCCGGTCGCACGGCCGACGTTGGCCGGTCCGCCGCCGTCGTTGACCGGTCCGCCGACTCCGACGGGCAGTCCCGCGGTGGGCGTCCAGCAGGCGCCGGGCCTGCACTCCGGTCCGCCGGGCACTCCGGCGGTGGGGACCCCGGCAGCGCGGGCAGGCCTGCACTCCGGTCCGCCGGGCACTCCGGCGGTGGGCGCTCAGCAGGCGCCCGGCCTGCACTCCGGGCCGCCGACCCCGCCCGGCCAGCCGGTGATGGGCCCGCCGACCGGGCCGTACCCGGGACCGCCGACGGGTCCGCAGCCCGTCCGGTTCACCGGCCCGTCCGGCAAGCTCGCCCCGGCCCCGCCGAAGGCGCAGCGGAACCGGTGGATCGCGCTGTGCGCCGCACTCGCGGGCGTCGTCGTGGTCGCGCTGGTGATCACCTACGTGGTGACCAAGGACAACACCCAGTCGGCCGGCCCCGGCCCGAGCACCCCGACGACCGTCTACTCGACCCCGCCACCCTCGACGCCGGAGCCGTCACCGTCCACTTCGGAATCGAAGCCCGCGCCCGACACCAAGCTGTTCGACGCGCTTCCCGCGGTGTACAAGCAATACACCTGCGTCCCCGCGGCCGCACCACCCGGCGCGGCCGCCGCGGCCGAGTGCACGGACTCGAACGTCGGCGACGTCAAGATCGGCAACGTGGTGTTCCAGCAGCCGACCGGCGCGAGGTTCCTGCGCTTCCCGGACGCGGCGGCGATGGACGCGTTCTTCCAGGACATCGTGAAGACGCAAGGACTCACCCGCAACGACGCCCAAGGCGCGTGCCGGCCGGACAAGTACCCGAAGATCTGGGGCACGTACTACCGCGCGGAGGTCCCGAACCCGGTCCCCGGCGAGTACCTCACGTGCTTCCTCGGCGACCCGGCCCAGCTGGTGTGGACGGAGAAGCAGACCCTCGTGGCGGGCATCCTGCTCTCCACCAAGGTGACGACCAACGACGAGCTGGACAAGCTCTACCAGTGGTGGAACACCGAAGTCCTGTCGGAGATGCCGAAGAACTGAAGAAGGGCCCGCGGTTTCCCGCGGGCCCTCCTGGCGGCGTTACCGGGCACCGCCGCCCATGTACTGCGGGTCCGGTTGCGGTAGCGGCAGCACCGGCTGGCTGGCGTCGAGGATGTTCTTCATCGCGCCGAACCACGTCCGCGCCGGGGCCTTGCCACCGAAGATGTTCGCGCCGCTGCCGCAAACGCGGACGTTGCCCGGTCCGTAGTCGCAAATACCGCCCTGGCCGCCGCCGAACTTGAACGTCATCGCCGCGCCCGCCAGCTGGGGGGTGCCGCCGACGAACGTCGCCGAGACGTTGCCCTGGGTCGTGCCCGTCTTGCCGATCATCGGGCGGTTCCAGCCGACGCTGCTCGCCGCTTGCGCCGAGGTACCGCCGGGCTGGTCGTCCTTGCTCATGCCGACAGCGAGGGTGTTCGCCAGAGTTTCCGGTACCGCCTGTTCACACGGCGCTTCCTTGACCGGCACCGGCTGGCCGTTGCGGTCGCTCACCCCGGCGATCGGGGTCGGCGGGCACCAGACGCCGCCGGAGAGGATCGTCGCGGCGACGTTGCCGAGCTCCAGGCCGCTGAGCGGGCTGAAGCCCAGGGTGAACGCACCGAAGCCCGGCCAACCCGGCTTCGGGCCGTAGTACTCGGCCTGGGACTGGCTCTTCTTGTCGTCGGTGGACTTGGGGTCGACCGGGCCGCCACCGATGTTGCTCGCCATCGTGTCGCGCATGCCGAGCCGCTTGGCCATGTCGATCCCGGGTGCGGTGCTGCCGAGCCGGTCCTCGAGCTCCACGAACGCCGTGTTCGGCGAAGTCGCCAGTGCGGTCTGGAGGGTCGCACCCTCGGCGATCCGGCTGTAGTCGCCCGCGTTTCCGACGCAGTACCAGTTCGAATTGGCGGGCGGACCGGTCTTCGGGCAGGTCTTCGCGCCACCTTGGAAGACGTGTGAGGTGTACGAGTCCGGCACCTGCACCGGCGAGTAGATACCCGCCACGCCCTTCTCGAGCGCCGCGGCCGACGTGAAGATCTTGTACGTCGACCCCGCGCCGCCGGTGTTGTAGACGCCCGCGGGCAGTGCGTACGTCGTCTGCCCGGCGTCTTGGTCCTGGCCGTAGTCGCGGTTCGCGGCCAGCGCGACCACCTCGTGCCGGTTCTTGCCCGGTCTGATCAGCGACAGCGTGTTCGCGACGTACTTCTGGGTCTTGTCGACCTGCGCCTCGGCCGAGACCTTCGCCTCGTGGTTGGCGCGCTCGTCCAGGGTGCTCTTGATCGTGTAGCCGCCGGTGTAGAGCTGATCCTTCGTCATCCCGGACTTGAGCAGGTAGTCCTCGACGTACTGGCAGAAGAAGCCGGACTCCGGGCCCGCGCCGATGCAGTTGGCCGGCGGCTTCGCCGGGAAGTCCGGGACCACGCCCAGCGGCTCGCCCTTGAAGCGGTCGGCGTCGGCCTTCGCCAGCTTCTTGTTCTCGACCATCCGGTCGAGGACCAGGTTGCGGCGCGCGGTCGCCTTGTCCGCGTGCTTCCACGGGTCGTTGTTGATCGGGTTGTTCACCAGGCCGGCCAGCAGCGCGGCCTGCGGCACGGTCAGCTTCTCCGGCGTGGTGTTGAAGTACGCGTGCGCGGCGGCGCCGATGCCGTAGATCTGCCGGGAGAACTCGACGATGTTGAGGTAGCCGGCGAGGATCTGCTGCTTGGTCAGCTTCGTCTCGAGCTGGATCGCGATCCGCGCTTCCTTGAGCTTGCGGGCGATCGACTGCTCCTGCGCCTTCTTCTGGCCGACCTGGTCGGTCCGGTAGACGACGTTGATCAGGTAGTTCTTGACGTACTGCTGGGTCAGCGTCGAGGCACCCTGGGTGTCCGCGCCGGTGCTGTTGCTGACGGCCGCGCGCAGCGTGCCCTGCCAGTCGACGCCGTGGTGGTCGTAGAACCGCTTGTCCTCGACCGAGACCAGCGCCCACTTCATGGCCTCGTTGATCTGGTTCTCGTTGACCGGCAGCCGGTACTGGTCGTACAGCGTCGCGATCGGCTTCCCCGTGCTGTCGGTGACCGTCGTCACCAGCGGTGGCGGGATGTCGGCGAGGTCCGACGACGTCTTCTCCACGGTCTCGCTGGCCTGGTTGGACATGACACCGGCCGCCCCCACGACCGGGAAGAGCATGCCGGCGACGAGCACCCCGGCGAGCAGGCAGAGGCCGATGAGCTTGAACAAACCGTCCGCTTTTCGCACGAGGGCCAGGCTACCCGGAACGAGTCAGGCGACGGTGACGCCCTGTCTCCGCAAGTGTGAATTCAGTGACAAAACCGACCCCCTTCAGTGACATCTGGTAACGGAAGGCATCCTAGGTCTCGACGGGGGGAACCGAAGGCCCCTACAGTCCGTCAACGTCTCACGAAGAAAAGCCGTCGGATGGATCAACGCGAGTGGGAGCTCGCCTGCTCCGTTCGGCGGCACCGGCACCGGGGAGGTGCCCGGGTAACCGACGTGAGCTGAGGGAGACACGCTCGCGGGGGCAGGGAGCGCAGTGCCTTTCCCCGCTGGTGCGTCGATCACCAGGGTAGGGAGCTGGGGGTATGGAAACCAACCAGTCGAGCTGGCGAATCAACGCGTCCTGCCGGGACGCCGATCCGGACGGCCTGTTCGTCCGGGGTGCCGAGCAGAACCGGGCCAAGGCCGTGTGCCTGGGCTGCCCGGTCCGCACGGAATGCCTCGCCGAAGCACTCGACGGCCGCATCAACTTCGGGGTCTGGGGTGGCATGACCGAACGGGAACGGCGGGCGTTGCTGCGCCGCCGCCCCGACGTGGAGAGCTGGGCCGACCTGCTGGAAGCGGCCAAGCGCGACGCGCTGGAGCGGGTCGAGGTCGGCTGACCGCTCGTGAGTGTTTAGTCGGGTTCTAACCCGACTAAACACTCACGAGGCGAGCTTGGTGCCGATGTCGCGCAGGCCGTCCAGGTCGTGCACGTCGCCGGCCAGCGCGGGCACCCGGGCCAGCGCCACTTCGGGGTGCGCCCGGGTGAACCGCGCGAGCAGCCGCTCCTCGCGCGCGGCCAGGTCGACGCGGTCGGCGTGCAGCCGCAGCACCGCCTCGGCCAAGGGCGCGTTCTGCAGCGTCTCGGCCGCGGCCAGCGCCTCCGCGCCCGACAGCGAAGCCAGCACCGGGTGCGTCCGGTTCGCGATCAGCCCGGCCAGCGGCATCGACTCCGACGACAGCCGCTCCACGAAGTAGGACGCCTCGCGCAGCGCGTCCGGCTCCGGCGCGGCGACCACCAGGAACGACGTCCCGGACGAGCGCAGCAGCTCCGCCGTCTTGCGGGCGCGCTCGCGGAAGCCGCCGAACATGCTGTCGAAGGCCTGCATGAACGCCGACGCGTCGGTCAGCAGCTGGCCGCCGATGATCGTCGAGACGGCCTTGGCGAACATCGAGAACCCCGCGTTGACGACCTTGCGCAGGCCCCAGCCGCCGGCCTTCGCCGGGCCGGTCAGCAGGCGGATCATCCGGCCGTCCAAAGCGGACGACAGCCGGGTCGGCGCGTCCAGGAAGTCCAAAGCGGACCGGCTCGGCGGGGTGTCGACGATGATCAGGTCCCAGTCGCCGGTGGCCGCGAGCTGGCCCAGCTTCTCCATCGCCATGTACTCCTGCGTGCCGGAGAACGACGTGGAAATGGTCTGGTAGAAGGGGTTCTTCAGCAGCTGCTCGGCGCGTTCCGGGCCGGCGTGCACGCGCACCATGTCGTCGAAGGTGCGGCGCATGTCGAGCATCATCGCCCACAGCTCGCCCTTGGGCTCGAACCCTTCGACCTGCACCTGCTTCGGGTGGTTGCCGAGTTCGCGCAGGCCGAGGGCCTGGGCGAGCCGGCGCGCGGGGTCGATGGTCAGCACGACGGTCTGCCGCCCGCGCTCGGCCGCGCGCAACGCCAGCGCGGCCGCGGTCGTCGTCTTGCCGACGCCGCCGGAGCCGCAGCAGACGATCACGCGGCTATCCGGGTCGTCGAGCATCGCGTCGATGTCGATGGTGGTCACACCCGCACCCCCTGGTCGGTCAGTGCCTCGGCCAGGTCGTAGAGGGCCGCGACGTCGACGCCGTCGGTCAGGTCCGGCAGTTCGAGGGTCGGCAGGTCGGCCTCGGCGAGCTGCTCGCGCGCCCGCTGCTCGGCGGCGACCCGCACGGCGTGCTCGACCGTCTCGTCGACCAGCGCGTCCAGCGTCTCCTGCGGCAGCTTCAGCCCGGCCGTCGCGAGCCCGTCGCGGACGCGGGAAGCATCGACGCGCCCGTCCGCGGCGGCGGTCACCGAGCGGGCCGGCAGCCGCGGCGGCCGGACGCGGTTGACGAGCACCGCGCCGGGGCGCAGGTCGGCGCCGTCCAGCTCGGCCACCGCCTCGACGGTCTCGCGGACCGGCATCTCCTCCAGCAGCGTCGCCAGGTGGATCACGGTCTCGCCGGAGTGCAGCAGCCGCACGACCCCCTCGGCCTGGCCGCGGATCGGGCCGGTCTTCGCCAGGTCGGTGAGGGCCTTGGTGACGTCGAGGAACTTGACGACCCGGCCGGTCGGCGGCGAGTCGACGACGACGGCGTCGTAGGTGTGCCGCCCGTCGGACTCGGTGCGGCCGACGCACTCCTTGATCTTCCCGGTGAGCAGGACGTCGCGGAGCCCGGGAGCGAGCGTGGTCGCGAACTCGATCGCGCCCATCCGCCGCAGCGTCCGGCCGGCGAAGCCCAGGTTGTAGAACATCTCGAAGTACTCGAGCAGCGCGGCTTCGACGTCGATGTGCAGCGCGCGCAGCTCGCCCCCGCCGGGCACGGCCGCGATGCGCTGCTCGGCGTACGGCAGCGGCTCGGTGTCGAAGAGCTGGGCGATGCCCTGGCGCCCTTCGACCTCGATGAGCAGCACGCGACGGCCTTCGCGGGCGAGCGCGAGGCCGAGCGCGGCGGCCAGCGTCGTCTTGCCCGTCCCGCCCTTGCCGGTGACGAAGTGCAGCCGGGCGCGGGCAAGCTCGTCGGTCCAGCCGGCATGGGGAGTGGTCACTTCTTCACCCTAAATCAGCGCTCAGCTGGCCAGCAGCATGACGCTGACCGCAGCGGCGACCGCCGCGACCAGTGCCCAGGCCACGGCACCGGGCAGCACGGTGAGGGTGAGCACGCCCACCACGACCAGGAGCGTGAAGGTGATCACGCCGCCGACGGCGACCTGGCCGGAGCTCCCCGTCCGGTCCCGCACCTTCGCCATCACGACGAGCACGAGGGGCAGTCCGGCCGCCGCGAGCAGCGCCGTCGCGATCACGCGCCAGGTATCCACGGGCCAACGCTAGCGACGTGAGATGAGCCACACGACGGCGCGTCGCACGCCGTTTTCCGGCGGCGGCCCCCAGCGCCCTTGCCCGCTTGGTTACGCTCCCGACCCATGAGCGCCACCAAGTGGGAGTACGCGACCGTCCCTCTGCTGATCCACGCGACCAAGCAGATCCTCGACCAGTGGGGCGAGGACGGCTGGGAGCTGGTCACCGTGCTGCCGAACCCGACGGGCGAGCAGCACGTCGCGTACCTCAAGCGTCCGAAGGGCTGATCCGCGTGAGCTGGAGCGAACGGCTGAAGGAACTCGGCATCGAGCTGCCCGGCGTGGCCGCTCCGCTGGCCGCCTACGTGCCCGCCGTCCAGAGCGGGAAGCACGTCTACACCTCGGGTCAGCTGCCCTTCGTCGACGGCGTGCTCGCCGCGACCGGCAAGGTCGGCGCGGAGATCAGCCCCGAAGAGGCGAAGGGGCACGCCCGCACGTCGGCGCTCAACGCGCTCGCGGCCGTGCACGCCTTGGTCGGCATTGACAACGTGGCGAGGATCGTCAAGGTTGTCGGCTTCGTGGCTTCCGCGGAGGGCTTCACCGGTCAGCCCGCGGTCGTCAACGGCGCGTCCGAGCTGCTCGGCGAGGTCTTCGGGGACGCGGGCATCCACGCCCGCTCGGCCGTCGGCGTCGCGGAGCTGCCCATCGGGTCGCCGGTGGAGGTCGAACTGATCGTGGAGGTGCAGTGATGGATCCGGACATCGAGCAGTCCACGCACGAACTGCTGCTCCGGCTGGCCGGGCGGCTGCCCGACCAGCTGCTGTGGCGGTTCCGCGACTGGCTCGGCGAGGGCGCGATGGGCACCCTCGCCCGGACCCTGCCGAGGTCTTTGCTTAAGCACAGGATCGACCTCGACCAGACGGAGTACCGGCTGCTCGTGGCCGGTCTCATCCCGCACGGCGCCGACTGGCACCAGGTCAGTTCGACGCTGGGGGTAGACGACGTCACCGAGAACCGGTACACATTCACGTCGAGTGCGCCCGAATGGGTTAACTCGGTCGACTCCGTGTCGGTGTTGATCCACGCAACGTTGCGGGGACGCCCGGACGTGGGGGAAGTGCGGCAGAGCTGGCGACACGTCGGTGTGGTCGGGCAGGGGACCGCCAAGCGCGTCCTGCTGATCACCGCGCAGGCGGGTTTGCCGAGGTTGACCGGCGAGCTGCAGCGCGTGCTGCGGGTCTTGGGCGACGAAGAGCCCAGTGTCGAAGTCATCCCGCCGCGTTTCGACCTGCCGGGGTACCACCGGGCCGCGCTGGCCGACTCAGAGCTGGTCTGCGTGGGCGCGGTGGCGGGGAACCGGCTAGTAGCCGCATAACGCTCGCCCGCCAGCGAGCTGGGAGGGAGCAAGGCAATGGTGGAGGTCCACGACGGCCCGCCCATGGACGGGTTTTCGGTGCCCCTGCGCCTGCACAACCTGTTGCTGGCCCTGGCGGGCCGGATCGACGACAGCGCGCTCACCGAAGCGCGTGAGCTGATCGCCCGGGCCCACATCGACGAGGCGGTCGAGCTGACCACCGGCACGCTCATCGCGGGCCGGATCCCGGTCAGCTCCGCCGAACAGCGCGAGCTCGCGCTGGTGCTCGAGATGAGCCGCTCGGACGCGACGCTGGCGAACGACCTGCTGGTCGACGAGGCCGAGCCGGTCAACACGCACCGGTTCAGCGGCGAGAACTCCCCGGAGTTCGGCATCGCCGAGGCGCTCGACCGGACGCTGCAGGTCCTGCCGGACGTCCGGTCGGTGCACGCGGTGTGGCGCAACACGCCGGCCGGCAGCGTGCCGGGCGCGCTGCCGCAGCGCGTGGTGCTCGTCGAGCTGGGACCGGAGGGCAACCCGCCCGCCGTTGCGTTCCGCGTCGACACGGCGCTGCGCCGGGCCGGGATCCACTCCGTCGTCGAGGTCAGCGGCCCGGGCGTGGCGCACTCCGAGTACCACCAGGCCGCTTCGGCCGCCGCGTCGCCGGCCTGGGTGACCGGGAGCACGACGTCGAGCGCGTCGTCCTTTCGGCCCGACCCGGTCGTCAAGCCGCCGGCCCCGGTGACGCCGGAGCCGGTCGCGGAATCGGGCAGCAGGCACAGCATGCGGTCGAGCAGCACCACGACGGCGCCGCCCGAGCCGGTCGCCCCGGTGGTGCCGATCGTGTCGCCGCCGTCGGTGCCGGAGCCGCCCCGCAAGGCGCGGTCCGAGCGGTCGGAGACGCGCGCGGAGCGCACCGCCGACCTGACGCCGGCGGAGGTCGCGCAGCTGCGGCAGGCGCTGGCCGAAGACCCGGAGAAGGGTCGCGAGATCGCCGCGGGCAAGCCGTCGATGCACGAAGTCGTCGAGCTGCCGGCGCTGGACCTCGACGACCCGAGCCTGAGCGAGCGCGACCGGGCGCTGCTGCGCGAGCTGCACGCCGAGCTGGCCGAGCGCGAGCGGGCCGAGGCGGCGAAGATGCGGCTCAACGGCGCTTCCCGCTCCGGCGGCGACCAGCGCGGCTGGACCGCCCCCTAGGCTTTGCGGCGCAAAGCGGCACTTTCACGTGAAAGTGCCGCTTTCGCTGTGTCTGGGATGCCACAACTGCGCGACGGGACGTCGGGTGGCGGAGGTATGTTGCCCGGGTGGAGCAGCCAACGGAGTTTGTCTTCGACATCCCGGTAGGCGCCGGGGTAGCGACCCGCGCCAACGCCGACGGCCCGCCGGCGACGCCGAAGGACGCGGCGACGGTGATCCTGGTCCGGGACGGCGCCGACGGCGTCGAGGTCTTCCTGCAGCACCGGGTCAAGGGCATGCCGTTCGCGGGCGGGATGACCGTGTTCCCCGGCGGCGGGGTCGACCAGCGCGACGCGGACGCGTCGGTGGCGTGGGCCGGCCCGGAGCCGTCGTGGTGGGCCACGCGGTTCGGCTGTGACGAGGCCCTCGCCCGCGCGTTGACCTGCGCGGCGGTGCGTGAGACGTTCGAGGAGTCCGGCGTGCTGCTCGCGGGCGGCGCGGAAACCGTGCTCACCGACGTCGAGCCGTACGCCGCCGCCCGCCAGGCACTGGAGACGCGGGAGGTGTCGCTGGCCGGGTTCCTCGCCGACGCGGGCCTGACGCTGCGCGCCGATCTCCTCCGCCCGTGGGCGCACTGGATCACGCCTGAGCAGGAGCCGCGCCGCTACGACACCCGCTTCTACGTCGCGAAGCTGCCGGAGGGCCAGCAGGCCGACGGGGCGACGTCGGAGGCGTCGAGCTCCGGCTGGCAGCGCCCCGAGGACGCGATCGCCGACGCGCGCGAAGGACGGCGGATGCTGATGCCGCCGACGTGGCTGACGCTGAGCGAACTCGCGCGGTTCGCGACGGCCGACGACGTGCTGGCCGCGCCGCGCGAGATCGTCCGGATCGCGCCGACGCTGATCCGCGAGAACGACCACGTCCGAGTCGTGCTGGAGAAGCGATGAGCGCCCCCGCGTACGGCGTGCTGCGCCAGGTGACCGGGACGGCTTCGGTGCTGCTGGAGAACAACCCGTCGTCGATGACGCTCGAAGGGACCAACAGCTGGGTGCTGCGGGCGACGCCGTCGGCGCCGGCCGTGGTCGTCGACCCGGGGTACCGCGACCTCGAGCACCTCGAGCTGCTGGCCGGCGTCGGCCCGGTGGAGCTGGTGCTCCTCACGCACTTCCACCCCGACCACGCCGAGGGCGCGCCGTGGTTCGCCGAGCGCGTCGGCGCGCCGGTGCGGGCGTTCGACCCCTCGCTGTGCGTCGGCGCGTCGTCCTTCGCGGACGGCGAGGTGATCGAGGCGGGCGGCCTTTCCCTGCGCGTCCTGCACACCCCCGGCCACACCGACGACTCCGTCTCGCTGGTGCTCGACGGCCAGGTGCTGACCGGTGACACCATCCTCGGCCGCGGCACCACGGTGCTGCACGACCTCGGCGACTACCTGCGCTCGCTGCGCAAGCTCATCGACCTCCCGCCGGGCACGACCGGGCTGCCGGGGCACGGTCCGGAGCTGCCCGACCTGCCGGCTACCGCCCGTGAGTACCTCGCCCACCGGGAACAGCGGATCGACCAGGTGCGTTCCGCTCTTCAGGAGCTGGGGGCGGACGCCACGCCGCGTCAGGTCGTCGAGGTCGTGTACGCCGACGTCGACCGGGCGCTGTGGGCGCCCGCCGAACTGAGCGTGCAGGCGCAGCTGGACTACTTGCGGTCGGAGGAACAGGGATGAGCAACGTCGAGGTCGAGTTCTACTGGCGCCCGGGGTGCGGCTTCTGCGCCGCGCTGGACCGGCCGATGTCGAAGAGCGGCTTCACCGTCCGGAAGATCAACATCTGGGAGGACCCGGCCGCGGCCGCGCGCGTGCGCGAGGTCGCGAACGGGAACGAGACGGTCCCGACGGTCATCGTCGGGTCGACGGCCATGGTCAACCCCTCTTTCGCCGAAGTCGAGGCCGCCGTCAAGGCAGCTTCGGCGGGCTGATGGTGCCGGGCGGCGTTCCGTGCAGGAACGCGGCCCACACCTCACGCAAACCCGTCTCCGTTTCGAGGCCCTTCGGGGCGCCTTCGAGCATCGGCGCCGGCCAGACGTCGTGGGTGCCGAAGAGGAACGGGATGTCGAGGCAGTGGCAGGCGCCGAACCGGTTGCCGGGCGCCTGCCAGTCGAAGCGGTAGGTGACGGCGTCGAGCTTCTTCACCAGCCGTTCGCTGGTGAAGAAGCTGTTCGCCTGCTCGATGGCGTCTTGGGGCGCGTCGGGAACGAAGGCGCGTAGCTCCTCCCGCGTCCAGCTGATCAGCGCGGGTCCCTGCGGTGCGGCCTCGATCAGGTCGGCCGCGACGAGGTCGTCGTCGGCGACCAGCTGGAACGGCGGCTCGATCGAGCCCGGCTTGCCCGGGACCGCGAGCTGCGCGGCCAGCAACCGCTCGACCGGGGCGGTCCGGATGTCGTTGCCGCCCAAGGCTTCGGTGAACTTCTCGGTGGACATTGCGGCTTCGTCTCTTGTGGACGGTCGCATGCCGAGCGGGGCGCTCTGCAGCGCGATCCGCTTGATCAGGCCGTGCGCTCGCGGCGACGACCACAGGGCGAGTGTCGACTGCGCGCCCGCCGACTGCCCGCCGAGGGTGAGTTCGGCCGGGTTCCCGCCGAACGCGGCGATGTTGTCCCGCACCCAGTCCAGCGCGGCCAGCTGGTCGGCGATCCCGAGGTTCGGCGGAATCCCTTCGGCGCTCAGGAACCCGAGGATGCCCAGGCGGTAGTTGAGCGTCACGACGACGGCGTCGGCCTCCCGGGCCAGGCGCGTGCCGGTGTACCAGACCTGGCCGCCCGAACCGCTGGAGAAGCCACCGCCGTGAATCCACACCAGCACCGGGCGGCTCCCGGTCGTCGACGGCGTGAAGACGTTGAGGCACAAGCACTCTTCGCTCTGCGGCAGGGGCATCGGCCCGAGCGCGTGCTCCAGCCGAGACGGCGGCTGCGGCGCGGCGGGACCGGGCTCGAGCGCGTCCTTCACCCCGCTCCACGGCTTCGGCTTCTGTGGCGGTTCGAAGCGTTTCGCGGTGGCGTAAGGGATTCCTCGGAAGGCGCCCCGCTCGCCGCGGACGAGTCCGGTGGTGGTTTCGACGATCATCGTGCCTCCTCGAAGTACAGCGCGGCGCCACCCGCGTCTTCGGCGCGGACGAAGAACCCGCCCGGCCTGGTGATCGTCGGGACGTGCGCTTCGACCAGTTTCCGCGCCTTCGAGAGGTCCTCGACGACCACGCCGTGGGCGGCGAAGTAGGGCAGTGCTTTCGGGGTTTCGCCGGGCAGGACGGCGTCGAGATCGCTCACGCCTTCGATGTCCACCAGCCGCTTTTCGCCGGTGATCACGGCGTAGCGGTCCCGGTACGCGGCGACCTCGGCGTCGGGCACGACCAGCAGGATCCCGGCGACGCCGCGGGCGCCGTTCGGGTGCCCGAGGTAGCGCGGCTGGTGGATGTACTCCGGGGTGAGGTGCTCGGCCGTGTGCAGGATGCCCTCGGGCGTGTGGTCCCGTCCGATGTGGACACTGCGGAAGCGCGCGGTGCGCGTGCCTTCCGGCAGCTCGACGTCCCGCTGCAGCTTCAGCACGCCCGAGTCCGAGAGCCCGGCTTCGCGGAGCCGGCGCTCGGCCGCCGCGGAGTCGACAACGCCGAAGGAGCAGCCGTGCAGGCCGTCGCCGCGGGCGTCCAGGATCGGCAGGACGCGCCACGGATCCCCGGCGGCTTCGTCGACGATGCCGATCAGTTCGAGGAACGAGTCCCCGAAGTAGGCACAGCGGTTCGCGGTGCAGCTTGGGACGGGTTCGCTGTCGCCGGTGCGCGACGCGAAGTGCCGCGACGGCGGGCTCAGCGTGAAGCCGAGTTCTTCGTAGCGCCGCCAGGTTTCGGCGTAGTCCCTGGTCAGGAAGACCGTGTGGTCGATGGGCATGCTTTGAGCTTGGTCTCCCGGCGGCCTTTTCTCCTTTCACGGCGGGTTTGTGCCCGGAATTCGACACCACATAGGCTCTGCTGGTGGAATCCGGCCTGCTCGACGACCTCGACCGGCGGCTGGCGCACGCGCTGCAGCTCGACGGCCGCGCGTCGTTCAGCACGATCGCGGCGGTGCTGGGTGTCTCGGACCAGACGGTGGCCCGCCGCTACCGGAAGCTGCGCTCGTCCGGCGTGCTGCGCGTGGTCGGCGTCCCGGAAGCGGCGCCGCTGGGTCAGGTCCACTGGCTGATCCGCCTCGGCTGCGTCCCGGACGCGGCGGCCGCGATCGCCGCCGCGCTGGCCCGCCGCGACGACACGCAGTGGGTCAGCTTGATGTCCGGCGGCACGGAGATCGTGTGCTTCATCCGGGCACCGCTGCGCGAGCAGGCGGACGGCCTGCTGCTGGGTCAACTGCCGAAGACGCCGCGGGTGGTGTCGATGACGGCGTACCGGCTGCTGCGCCGGTTCGCCGGCGGACCCGCGGGCTGGCCGGGCCGATCGAGCGCGCTGACGGCTCCGGAGGTGGCCGCGTTGCGCCGCGAGCCGGCCTCCGGGGTGGTGTACCGCCCCGAGCCCGGCGACCCGGCCCTCCTGGCGGCGTTGGCCCACGACGGCCGGGCCGACATGTCGACATTGGCCACGGTGTCGGGCCGCTCGGAGTCGACGGTCCGCCGTCGCCTGGAGGCGCTGAGGTCGTCGGGAGCGCTGTACTTCGACGTCGAGGTCGACGCGGCCCTGCTGGGCTACCCCCTGACCGCGACGCTCTGGCTGACGGTGGCCCCCTCGGCCCTGGAGTCGGCAGGCCAAGCCCTGGCCACCCACCCCCAGGTCGCCTTCGCGGCGGCGACCACGGGCCCGGCCAACCTGGTGGCCAACGTCGGCTGCCGCGACGACGCGGCGCTGTACTCGTACCTGGCCGACGACCTGGGCGGGCTCCCGGGCGTGCGGCAGGTGGAGACGGCGCCGATGATCAGGACGCTGAAGCGCTTCGGCACGCTGGCACCGTGAGCTACCTCGTGAGCATCGGCATCAGGTAGTACGTCAGTGCCACCTCCCCCGGCTCCGCTGCTCGCAGGACGCACGCCCGCATCCCCGGCTGGATCGACAGCACCACCCGCTCCCCGCCGAACGCCTGCAGGGCGTCGAGCAGGTAGCGCGCCTGGAACGACGGTGACGTCCGGCCGCCGGTGACGTCGGCCTTCAGGGTTTCCTCCGCTTCGCCCGTGTCCTGGCGGGCGCTCGCCAGGCGGATCTGGGCGTCGCCGACCTCCAGGGTCAGGACCCGGCGGTCCTCCGCGTACACCCCGACGCGGCGAACGGCCGCCGCCAGGGCGTCCGCTGGTAGGGACACCGTCGTGTCGACCGCGGCCGAGTGGATCGAGTCCTCGGACAGGAAGCCCGCGTCCAGGACCGCCGTGCCGACCAGGCCGCCGGGCCAGCTCACGCCGAACCGGCCCGGGCCGACGTGCAGGCCGACGCGGCCGCGGGCTTGGCGGGCCGCTTCGGACAGCAGGGCCGCCGGGACCAGGACGTCCAGCTCGCCCGGGGACAGCAGGGGCAGGCGCGCCACCGCCATCCGGTAGCGGTCCGACGCCGTCAGCGTCAGGCGGTCGCCGTCCGCTTGGAGGCGGACGCCGGTGAACAGCGGGAGGGGGTCGTCCTTCGCCGCCGTTCCCGCCACGATCCGCAGCGCCGAGGCGAACGCCGCACCGTCCACTTCGGACACCTGGGCGGGCGGGCCGTCGGCCGCCTCGGTGTCCGGGAGGAGTGGGAGGGCGAAGCGGGCGTTGTCCAGCCGCAGGGCCAGGCGGCTGCCTTCGACGACCAGGCGGACCAGTTCGGCGTCGAGCACCTTCAGCGTCTCCACCAGCGGCGCCGCCGGGACGACGACCGAGCCGTCGGTGTGCGTGGTCGACGGGCAGTCGAACCGGACGGTGCGATCCGGGTCGCTGCCGGCGACGGTCAGCCCCGCCGCGTCGGCCCGCAGCCGCAGCCCGGCGCGGGCGGGCAGCAGACGCGACGCGGCGGAGACGGCCGCCGAGAGGCGGTGGGCAGGCGCGGTGACGTCCATGCCGCAGAAGCTAGCGGCGAGCACCGACAAAAACCGCGCGAGAGGCCGCTGACCTGCGCAAACGCGCGCGTGGGAGGTCAGGGTCTCGGCAAAGTCGGGCCGGTGCGGCCGGTCCGCGATGTCATGAAAGGGTCGTTCACCTCGCCAGACGACATGAACGACCCTTTCATGACATTCCCGCGGCGCCGGGAGACCACGCGGCCAGGCGACTTTGCCGGGACCCAGACGGGAGGTCCTGGATCAATGTGGCCTTCGGTGCGTCAGACGCAACCAAGGCCACCTTGGGGCGCTGGGGTCAGTGGCCGGCGCCGACCAGGGCGGGCGCCGGGGCGGTGGTCGCCACAGCCGGACGGACCGTCCCCCGCAGCAGCCAGACCGCCGCCGCCAGCACCAGCCCCGCCACGCTCGCCGCCAGGAAGGCCGTCGAAGGGCCGGCGTGCTCGACGAGGTAGCCGCTCACCGACTGGCCGGCGGCCAGGCCCAGCGTCACCGCCGTCAGCACCCAGCCGAACGCCTCCGCCGCCGTCCCCTCCGGCGCGACCAGCTCGATCGCCGCCGAGTGGGCCGTCGACTGGGGCGTGATCAGCGCGCCCGCGAGCAGCATCATCAGGGCCAGGCCCCACAGCGAGGACGGCCACGCGAGCAGTGCCACCAGCGCGCCGAACCCGCCGAGCAGCGCAGGCAGCCGCTGGCCCAGCTGCCGCGGCCACGGGCGCAGGCTGTACGCCACCCCGAACGCGACCGAGCTCAGCGACCACGCCGAGAGCAGCAGCCCACCGAACGAGGGTGAGCCGGCCTCGGTCGCCGACGCCGGCACGGCGACCTCCACGAACCCGATCACCACGCCGAAGCCCAGCGCGGCGAGCGCCAGCGTTCGCATGCCCGGGCTCGCCAGTGCGCCCAGCAGGGAACCGGACGACGTCGACGACGGGCCCCACGCCCGCACCGCCGGGCTCAGCGCGAACAGCACCGCGCCGGTGAACTGCAGCGCGACGCCCAGCACCAGGCCGGTCCCCGCCCACGGCGCCAGCACCAGCAGCCCGGCCACGCCGGGGCCGAGGATGAAGAAGACCTCCATGCTGATCGCCTCGTAGGAGAACGCCGCGTTGCGCGCGCCACCCGGCGGCAGCAGCCGCGTCCACAGCGCCCGCGATGCCGACCCGACCATCGGCTCCGACAGCCCGGTCACCGCGCCCAGCGCGACGAGCACGGGCGTCGCCGCGTGGGACTCGATCGCCGTCACCAGTGCCGCCATCGAGAGCGCCGAGAACAGCGCGACCACGAGCAGCGGCCGCGTCGGCCCGAACCGGTCGATCAGCCTGCCCTGCACGACGGCGCCGACCGACACCCCGACGAGTGAACCTGCCGAGACGAGTCCCGCGGCGGCGAAGGAGCCGGTTTCGCGCTGGACGTAGAGCAGGGCCGAGATGCCGATCATGGCGATCGGCAGGCGGGCGAGCAGGGACGCGACGACGGGCCGCCGCGCCGCGCGGGTCGTCAGCGCGCTGCGGTAGTCGGCCAGAGACGTACGACCTTCGGAGTGGGACACGCGTACCAGTATGACGCAGAGTGGTACGTGGGTACCAGTTATTTACGGGTCAGCTGCGTCACCAGGTCTCGATCGGGTAACAGTCACGATATTCTCCGTGAACTCGTGCAACGAAACGACCCCGACCGCGTCCTTGAGAGTGAATGGCCTTGAATTCGTGGGTATGGGCCGTGATGGTTGAACAACAGCACAGAACCCAGCTCCCTCCGGCATATGGGTCGGGGCCTGGTCCGGAGGGCGGGGAGCGCGGATCGTCGGGGGATGGTCCGCGCAACAACGAAGAGCCGGTGCGCCACGTCGGGGGTGGCGCCCGGCTCTTTGTTGTTGCCCGGGAAAGCCGTGAAGGCCACCTTGAGGAACTTAGAGTTCCTGAAGGTGGCCTTCACGGCCTTGAAACGGAGGAGTCAGCGAGCGCGGCGGGCCAGGCGCTCCGGGTCCAGGATCAGCACGCTCTTGCCTTCGAGCCGCAGCCAGCCGCGGTGGGCGAAGTCGGCCAGCGCCTTGTTGACGGTCTCGCGGGACGCGCCGACGTACTGGGCGATCTCTTCCTGCGTCAGGTCGTGCGTGACCCGCAGCAGGCCCGCCTCCTGGCTGCCGAACCGCTGCGCGAGCTGCAGCAGCGCGCGCGCCACGCGGCCGGGGACGTCGGTGAAGATCAGCTCGGCGACCATGTTGTTCGTCCGGCGCAGGCGGCGCGCGACCACGCGCAGCAGCTGCTCGGCGATCTCCGGGCGAGTCGAAATCCACTGGCGCAGGGCCGGGCGGTCCATGGTGACCGCGCGGACCTCGGTGACCGTGGTCGCGCTCGACGTCCTGGGGCCTGGGTCGAAGATGGACAGCTCGCCGAACATGTCGGACGGGCCGAAGATGCCCAGCAGGTTCTCGCGGCCGTCCGGGGACTTGCGGCCGATCTTCACCTTGCCGGACTGGATGATGTACAGCTTGTCGCCGGGTTCGCCCTCGTTGAAGATGACGTGGCCGCGGGGGAACTCCACGGATTCCAAGGTCTGGGCCAGCGCCTCCGCCGCTGCCGGCTCCACACCCTGGAAAATGCCCGCACGGGCCAGGGTTTCGTCCACCTCGGGTGCCTCCTCGTCGAGAAACGTTCACGCTCCCCCTTGGGCCGGGAGAGCGTGACGCCGATCACTTGCGCGTCAGTCTAGGGCGTACTCCCGAGATCGCCCGTCGGACGCGCGCGCCCGCCGGATGATCTCGTTCGAACGTGGAGCCTAACTCCGCACGCGACGCGCGCGTAGCCTGGCTGCCCGTCCGCCCAGCCTACGCAGCCGGAACAGCTCCAGCGCGCGGCCGATGCCGTGCCCGTAGAGCGCCCTGACCTCGTTGGGCTGCGCCTGCTCGAGGAACTCTTCGACCTCGTTCTCCTGCACCGCGACGTGCTTGAGCCGGCTTTCCACGCGCTCCATGAAGAGCGCGAAGAACATGATCACGAGGGGGACCAGGATGACGAACCAGACAGTCATGACCGGACCCCGAAACACTCAGTGAAAAGCATCTACTCCAGATCCTCGCTCATGGCGGCCGGAAAACTGCGCCGAGGTGGTGCTCTGGCGTGTCGGTCGTCCACCGGTGCACTGACCGGCTCGTCCGACGGCGCCCGTAGGCTATCGGGGTGCCTCCTGCCACCACGAACGCCCCCCGTGAGGGCGCTGGTGAAAGCCGATTGGCTCTGGTGAGACGCGCCAGGCGGATGAAGCGTTGCTTGGACGACGTGTATCCCGGCGCCCACTGTGAGCTCGACTTCACCACGCCGCTGGAACTGCTGGTCGCGGTCGTGCTGTCCGCGCAGACCACCGACGTCCGGGTGAACCTCGTCACCCCCGCGCTGTTCAAGCGGTACCGGACCGCCGCCGACTACGCGGGCGCCGACCGCACCGAGCTGGAGGAGTACCTCCGGAGCACCGGCTTCTACCGGGCCAAGGCGAACTCCGTGATGGGGCTCGGCGCGGCGCTGGTCGAGCGCTTCGACGGCGAGGTGCCCGCCAAGCTCGACGACCTCGTCACCCTGCCCGGCGTCGGCCGCAAGACCGCCAACGTCGTGCTCGGGAACGCCTTCGACGTCCCCGGCATCACCGTCGACACGCACTTCGGCCGCCTGGTCCGGCGCTGGGGCTGGACCACCGAAGAGGACCCGGTCAAGGTCGAGCACGCGGTCGGCGAGCTGATCCCCCGCAAGGACTGGACGATGCTCTCGCACCGGGTGATCTTCCACGGCCGCCGCGTCTGCCACGCCAAGAAGCCCGCCTGCGGCGCCTGCCCGCTGGCCAAGGACTGCCCGTCGTACGGCACCGGCCCGACCGGGTTCGAAGAAGCCGCGAAACTGGTCAAGGGCGTCGAAAAGGACCACATCCTCGCCCTGGCGGCGCCCCGGTGACGAGAGTCACCAAATGGGCGCTCGCCGCCGCGGTGCTGGCGGTGGCGCTGATCGTCGCGCTGCTGCCCCGCGGGGGTGGCGACACCGCCGCGAAGCCGACCGAGGACCTCGGGCCCGCCCGCTCGGCGGCGGCGCTCCAGCCGTGCCCCGCGCCGGGCTCCGGGCCGCCGGTGAAGCAGCTCGAAGGCGTCAAGGCGGAGTGCCTCGGCGACGGCGCGGGCGTCGACGTCGGCCAGGCTCTCGCCGGCGCTCCGGTGCTGGTCAACGTGTGGGCGTCGTGGTGCCAGCCGTGCCGGACCGAGCTGCCCGTGCTCCAGGAGTACGCGAAGCAGCCGGGTGCCGTGCGCGTCCTCGGCGTCCAGGTGCAGAGCCCGGCGAAGGACGGCCTGGACCTCCTCGCGCGGCTGGGCGTGCACCTCCCGTCGGTGTTCGACGGGGACGGCGGCAGCGGCCCGGTCCGGACGGCGCTCAAGGTGCCCGCCGCGCTCCCGGCGTCCTACCTGGTCACCGCGGGCGGCGAGGTCCGGTTCATCGCGAATCCCCGCACCTTCGGGAACACTGACCAGGTGCGCGCGGCAGTCGAGGGGGCATCGTGATCGGACCACTGGTCGAGCCGGAGTCGGTCCCCGAGTGGCTGCGGCCGCTGGTCAAGGTCAGCGGCGAGGTCGACGCGAAGACGTTCACGCGGTTCAGCCCGCCCGAAGCCGCGTACACCCGCGCCGCGGCGGTGCTCGTCCTCTTCGGCGAGCGCGAAGCCGACGGAGAACCCGACGTCCTGCTCCAGCGGCGCGCCGACACGCTCGGCTCGCACGCCGGCCAGGTCTCGTTCCCCGGCGGCGGCGCCGAGGAGGGCGACGGCGGCCCGATCGGCACCGCGCTGCGGGAGGCCGAGGAGGAAACCGGGGTCGTCCCGTCCGGCGTCCGGCCGGTCGCGGTACTGCCGGAGCTGTTCGTCCCGGTGTCCGGGTTCGCGGTGACGCCGGTGCTGGCGCACTGGGCGGAGCCGTCGCCGGTGCACGCGGTGGACCCGGCCGAGACGGCGTCCGTGGCCCGCGTCGCCGTCGCCGACCTGGTCGACCCGGCGAACCGGTTCACGGTCAAGAAGGCAGGCGCGCCGTGGAAGGGGCCCGCGTTCGAGGTCAGCGGCCTGTTCGTGTGGGGGTTCACCGCCGGGTTGCTGTCGGTCCTGCTGAGCCTGGGAGGCTGGGAGCGCGACTGGGACCCGGGCGACGTCCGGGACCTCGACGAGGCGCTGGCCGCGTACCGGGCGCGGGTGGACGGGGAAAGGTGACGCCGTGAACTGGGTCGATGTGCTGGTCCTGCTGCTCGCGTTGCTGGCGGCGGTGTCCGGCGCGTACCAGGGCGTGATCATCGCGCTGCCGTCGCTGGTCGGGGTCGTGCTCGGCGCGATCGTGGGGATCAAGCTGGCGCCGGTGGTGGTCTCGTTCTTCGACGACCCGGTGTGGAAGGTCGCCTTCGCGGTCGCGACCGTCGTGTTCCTCGTCGCGTTCGGCGAGGCCGTCGGCGTCTACGTGGGGCGCAAGCTCCGCCAGAAGATCCGGCCCGACAAGCTCTCCGGCGTCGACAAGACGCTCGGCGCGGTCGTGCAGGCACTGGTCGTCTTCGTGGTCGCGTGGCTGATCGCGACGCCGCTGACGACCGTGTCCGGCCTGCCGGGCCTGGCCAAGGCGATCAACGGCTCGGTCGTGCTCGGCAAGGTCAACGACACCATGCCGGCGGCCGCGCAGGGCTTCCCGAGCCAGCTGCGCAAGCTGCTCGACGCGTCCGGCTTCCCCACCATCATGGATCCCTTCGACAAGGCGCCGACGGCGGACACCTCGCCGCCGGACCCGGCCCTGCAGGGCAGCGGGACCGTCCAGGAGCTGCACGGCAGCGTGGTCAAGATCCGCGGCAGCGCCAGCTCGTGCTCGCGGTCCCTCGAAGGCAGCGGGTTCGTCATCGCGCCGCAGCGGGTGATGACGAACGCGCACGTCGTGGCCGGCACCGACACCGTCGGCATCGAGACGACCCAGGGTGACTACCCCGCGCGCGTCGTCTACTTCGACCCGGAGGTCGACATCGCGGTGCTCGCCGTGCCGCGGCTGCGCGCCGAGCCGCTGCAGTTCGCCCCGGAGACGGCGCGGGCGGGCGACAGCGCGATCGTGCTCGGCTACCCGCTCGACGGCCCGTACCGGGCGACGCCTGCCCGCGTGCGCGGCCGGATCAACCTGCGCGGTCCCGACATCTACGAGGCCAACACCGTCCAGCGGGACGTCTTCACGGTCCGCGCGGAGATCCGCAGCGGCAACTCCGGTGGCCCGATGGTGACCCCGGACGGCAAGGTCATCGGCGTCGTGTTCGGCGCGGCGGTGGAAGACCCGGAGACGGGCTTCACGCTGACGGCCGAGCAGGTCCGCGCCGAGGTCGACGCGGCGCCGTCGCAGACGTCGAACGTGTCGACCGGCTCCTGCGCCGCCTAACGCCCGAACCGCAGCGCGAGGCCGTCCAGCAGCGCCCGCATGCCCGACTCGAAGATGTCGTCGAGCACCAGGTCGTAGCCGGTTTCGGTCAGGTCGGCGAGCATCCGCGTGAACGTCGGGTGCCCGGCCGTCATCGCCGCGACGGCGGGCCCCTGGTGGTCCATCCAGTCGTCCTCGGTCAGCCCGGAGGACGCCAGCGCGCTCTGCTCGCGTTCCAGGTGGATCGCCATGCCCTGGACGTGGCTGAAGAACAGGACGTGCAGGTCGCAGAGGGTGGCCGCGTCCACCCCCAGCTCGGCCAGCGCGGACAGCGCCCACTCGCCGTGGGTCGCGAGGTTGCGCAGCGGCAGCGGCCGCGTGACCGGCCCGAGCTGCGCCAGCCACGGGTGGCGCTTGAAGAGCGACCAGAGCGTGCGGCCGCCGAGCGTCAGCCGCTCGCGCCAGTCGCCCGACGGCTTCGCCGGGTAGCCGCGCTCGCCGAACGCGGCGTCGGCCATGAGCAGCACCAGCTCGTCCCGGCCGCGCACGTACCGGTACGGCGCCATCGGGGCGACGCCGAGCCGGGCCGCGACGCCGCGCATCGACAGCGCGCCCAGCCCCTCGGCGTCGGCGATGTCGATGGCCGTGCGCACGAGCCGGTCGCGGGTCAGACCCCGCTGGCCGCCACGGCTTTCGCGGCCCGCGACGACCGTGCCGGACCGCGGTTCCGCGCGCACCAAACCTTCCTGACTCAGCAGGGCGAGCGCCTTCGCCGCGGTCGCCATCGCGACGCCGTGGTCGGTGGCGAGCCGCCGCGTCGACGGCACCCGCGCGCCCGGCGCCAGCTCGCCGCGCGTGATCCGGCCCCGCAGTTCCTCGGCGATGACCACGTACTTCACGGCTGTCTCCTGACCTAGCACAGCAGGCCGTCTGTACTAGTACAGATTTGGCGCTGCACCTGCGCGAACTCCACGGTGGTGCACAGCAGTGTACGACTCTGGAGGAAACATGCGGAACATCCTGATCTCCGGCGCCGGCGTCGCCGGCGGCACCCTGGCCTGGTTCCTCGCCCGCGACGGCTGGTCGGTGACCGTGGTCGAGCGCGCGCCCGGTCCGCGTACCGGCGGCCAGGCGATCGACGTGCGCGGGGTCGCGCTCGACGTCGTCGACGAGATGGGCCTCGGCGACCGGATGCGCGCGCGGCGCACCCGGATGCGCGGGATGTCCATGGTGGACGGTCAGGGCCGGGAGCTGTTCCGGTCCGAGGAGTACACCTACAGCAGCGGACGGCTCGACAACGACGACTTCGAGGTGCTGCGCGACGACCTCGTCGCGATCCTGCACGAAGCGGCCGACGTCGAGTACGTCTTCGGCGACGCGATCACGGCGCTGACCGAAGAGCCGCACGGCGTGCGCGTCGAGTTCGAACGCGGCGGGTTCCGGACGTTCGACCTCGTCATCGGCGCCGACGGCCTGCACTCCGCCGTGCGGCGGCTCGCGTTCGGGCCGGAGGCGGAGTTCGCCCGCCACCTCGGGCAGTACCTGGCGATCTTCCCGGCG
Source organism: Amycolatopsis eburnea (assembly GCF_003937945.1). Classification (GTDB taxonomy): domain Bacteria; phylum Actinomycetota; class Actinomycetes; order Mycobacteriales; family Pseudonocardiaceae; genus Amycolatopsis; species Amycolatopsis eburnea. The sequence continues at coordinate 527,875 of NZ_RSEC01000036.1, read as the reverse complement.
CCCAACTTCCTCGGCCTCGAGGACTGGCAGGTCTGGTTCCGCCACGAGCACACCGGCGGCGTCGCGTACCCGGTGCGGGACAACACCGAGCTGCGCGTGACGCTCGGGTTCGGCTCGGCGCCGCTGCCGCGGCTGACCGTCCCGGAGCAGAAGCGGCTGATCGCCGAACGGCTCGGCGGCGTCGGCTGGGAGGTGCCCAAGCTGCTCGAAGCCATGGCGTCGGCGGACGTCTTCTACTTCGACGCGATGGCCCAGATCCACCTGGACCGCTGGTCGGCCGGGCGCGTGGGGCTCGTCGGCGACGCGGGCTACTGCGCGTCCGCGTTGTCCGGCCAGGGAACCAGCCTCGCGCTGGTCGGCGCCTACGTCCTCGCGCAGGAGCTGGGCCGCGCCGGCCACGAAGAAGCGTTCGCCGCCTACGAACGGCGGATGCGGCCGTTCGTCGCGCTCAACCAGGCGCTGGCGACGGAGAACCCGGAGGGCGGCCCTTCGGAGGAGTCGGTGGACCGGGCGAAGAACGCCATCAGCCTCGCTTGAGGAAGTCCACCAGTGCCGCCGACGTGCGGTCCGGGACTTCGAGGTGGGGGAAGTGCCCGACGCCCGGCCAGAGCTCCGGCTCGGCGTGCGGGCCCGCCCAGCGCACCGACGACGTCGCCGTTTCGGGAAGGATGCAGGTGTCGTCGGCGCCGTGCAGCTGCAGTGTCGGCGCCGCGATCCGGTTGCCGACGGCATCGGTGAACCGGCGGCCCTCGCCGCGGAACTGCGCCCGGAACGCCCAGCGGTAGTACTCGAGCGCGCTGTGCGCGACGCCCGGCACGAGCATGGCGTGCCGGAACTCCTCGACGCTGTCGACGAAGTCCGAAGTGGACCGCCACCGGCTTCCGGCCCAGCCGCCGAAGAGGTCTTCGACGGCTTGGGCGTCGTCCTTCACGAGCCACTTCTCCGGCGCCATCGGTACCTGGAAGCGGAAGAGGTGCCCGGCCGCGCGGCCCTGGCCACGCCACGGGCGGGCGGCGCCGGAGCGCAGGGCGAGCGGGTGGGCGGCGCCGATCGCGGTCACCGACGACACGAGCCGGGGGTGCAGCGCGGCGACCGTCCACGCGAGCATGCCGCCCCACGCGTGCCCGACGAGGTGCGCCCGGCGTGCCCCGAGGGACTTGATCAGCCCGCCGACGTCGCCGGCGAGCGTCCAGGCGTCGTACCCGCGGGGCGGCTTGTCCGAGTCACCGTAGCCGCGCAGGTCGACGGCGACCGCGCGGAACCCGGCGTCGGCGAGCGCCCGAAGCTGGTGGTGCCAGGTCCACCAGAATTCGGCGAACCCGTGGAGCAGCACCACGACCGGGCCGTCGCCGAGCTCGGCGACGTGCAGCCGGATGCCGTTCGCGGACACGTCGCGGTGGGCCCACGGGCCGTCGAGCCGGACGCTCGACGGGTCGGGGGAAGCGGGCAACGCCTCAGTCGCGGGTGGTCGTCAGGTCGGCGTCGGCCGCCTTCTGCGGCTTGAGCGCGGCGGCGGTCTCCTTGACGCTGGCGATGGTCCGCTCGGGTGCCTTGAACTTCTTCACCTTGCGGTAGCCGAGGAACCCGGCCACGCCCGCGACCAGCAGCATCAGGACGAACACGATGCCGAACGCGATCCAGCGGTAGCGCAGCCACTGGGCCAGCCCCTCGGCCGCGAAGAAGAACAGGAAGAACGTGCTGTACAGGAAGACCGTCAGCGCGATCAGGAAGAAGACGGCGCCCTTGAGGCCCTTCTTCACCTCGCCGACCAGCTCGGACTTCGCGAGCTCCATCTCGGCCCTGACCAGGGTCGAGATGTGCTGGGTCGCGTCGCCGACCAGGCGGCCGAGCGACTGGTCGCCGGGGACGTCGTTCGCGGAGGACAGCGGGAGGTAAGGCACGGCCCCCACGCCGTCGGGGCCGGTGCGTTCGTGTTTGGGGCTGCTCACCGGGTCATCGTGCCATGTGTCCCGAAACCGGGCGCGGCGGCGTCACAGTGTGTCGGAGATTCGGGCGTGCACTTTGCTACGGCGGAGTAGCAGCGCCGCCGCCAGCAGGGACGCCGTCGCGGACGCGATCAGTACCGCCGCCTTCGCCAGCTCGCTCGCCGCCTCGGGCAGCGCCAGCTCCGCGATCAGCAGGCTCACCGTGAACCCGACCCCGCCGAGCACCGACAACGCGGCCAGGTCGCGCCAGCTCATGCCCCGCGGCTTCTCCGCCGCGCGCAGCTTCACGGCGAGCGCGCTGGCGCCCAGGATGCCGACGACCTTGCCGGCGAGCAGCCCGGCGAGCACCGCGAGCGGCAGCGCCGTCGTGAACACCGCGCCCAGCGCGTCGCCGTCGATCGAGATCCCGGCCGCGAACAGCGCGAACACCGGCACGGCCACGGCCGCCGACCACGGCTGGAGCCGGTGCTCGAGCCGCAGCGCGGGGGCCTCGGCCTCGCCTTCGTCGGCGCGGACGCGGGTGAGCAGGCCGAGCGCGACGCCGGCGATCGTCGCGTGGATGCCCGCCGAGTGCACCGCGACCCAGGTGACCAGCGCCAGCGGCACGTACAGCCACGGCGTCCGGACCCGCTTGTGCTGCAGGAACGCGTACAGCGCGAGCGCCACGACGGCGACGGCCACCGCGACCAGGTCGAAGCCCGTCGTGAACAGCACGGCGATGACGATGATCGCGCCGAGGTCGTCCACCACGGCCAGCGAAAGCAGGAAGACCCGCGCGCTCGAAGGCAGGTTCGACGCGGTCAGCGCGAGCACGCCGAGCGCGAACGCGATGTCCGTGGCGACCGGGATGGCCCAAGCGCGCTCGATGCCCGGCGTCCCCCAGCCGACGGACAGCGCGACGAGCGCGGGCACGATCATGCCGCCGACGGCGGCGACGACCGGCAGGATCGCCTGCTTGAACCGGGACAGCTCGCCGATGACCAGCTCGCGCTTGAGCTCCAGCCCGGCGACGAAGAAGAACAGGGCGAGCAGGCCGTCCTTGGCCCAGTCGCCGACGGTCAGGTCGAGGTGCAGGAACTCCGGGCCGATCCGGAAGTCGCGCAGGGCGTGGTAGCTGTCCCGCAGCGGCGAGTTGGCCCAGAGCAGCGCGACCGCGGTCGCGCCGAGCAGGATCAGGCCACCGGTCGTCTCGGTGCGCAGGTAACGGGCGAACTCGCTGAACGGGCGGGACATCGCGGCGGCTCCTGGGGTCGCTGATCACTGTTGCCGACCAGACTTCCCGGCGCACCTTTGACGGTATTTTAATGCCTCTTTGTCACGGATCGTTATGGCCGCCGCCACACGGGGTGGCGGTGGTGAGTCACACGATGTGCTCATAGCATGCCAAGCGACAACGAAGTCCGAGACAAAGGAAGACGAAAGTTGTGAGCACCTCTACCGAGGTCCAGCAGGACACGAGGTTCTTCGGGCACCCACGAGGGCTGGCGAACCTCTTCGGCGTCGAGATGTGGGAACGCTTCTCGTTCTACGGGATGCTCGGCATCCTGCCGATCTACCTCTACTACAAGGCCGACCAGGGTGGTCTGGGCCTCGCGCAGGAGTCCGCGCTCGGCATCGTCGGCGCGTACGGCGGCCTGGTGTACCTCTCGGCGGTCGTCGGCGCGTGGGTGGCCGACCGGCTGCTCGGCTCGGAACGGACGTTGTTCTACAGCGCCGTCCTGATCATGATCGGGCACATCAGCCTGGCGCTGCTGCCGGGCCTGGCCGGGATCGGCGTCGGCCTGGTGTGCGTCGCGATCGGCAGCGGCGGGCTGAAGTCCAACGCGACGGCGATCGTCGGCACGCTCTACGCCGAAGGCGACGAGCGGCGCGACGCCGGCTTCACGATCTTCTACATGGGCGTCAACCTCGGCGCGTTCGTCGGCCCGCTGCTGACCGGCCTCGCGCAGACCGAGGTCGGCTTCCACCTCGGGTTCGGCCTCGCCGCGATCGGCATGGCGCTCGGCCTGGTCCAGTACACGCTGGGCCGCAAGAACCTCGGCGAGAAGGCCAAGGAGGTGCCGAACCCGCTCCCGTCGTCGCAGCGCCTGCTGGCGATCGCGGCCGCGGTGCTGCTGGTCGCCGCCATCGTCGTGCTGGTGACGACCGGTGTCGTCAACCCGGGCAACCTCGCCGACGTCGTCGTCTGGGTGGTCGGCGTGATCTCGGTGATCTACTTCCTCGTCATCCTGACCAGCCGCAAGATCACCGGCGTCGAGCGCAGCCGGGTGTTCTCGTTCATCCCGATGTTCATCGCCAGCGCGGCGTTCTTCTCGCTGTACCAGCAGCAGTTCACGGTGGTCGCGGCCTACACCGACCAGCGGCTGAACCGCAGCCTGTTCGGCTGGGAGATGCCGGTGTCCTGGGTCAACTCGATCAACCCGGTGTTCATCATCGTGTTCGCGCCGATCCTGGCGGCGCTGTGGACGAAGCTCGGCGACCGCCAGCCGTCGACGCCGATGAAGTTCGTCCTCGGCACGGTGCTGATGGGCGTCGCGTTCCTGCTGTTCCTGCCGATGGTGGGCAGCGGCGAGAACGCGAGCCCGATGCTCGCGATGGTCGGCATCCTGTTCGTCTTCACGATCGCCGAGCTGTGCCTCTCGCCGGTCGGGCTGTCGCTGTCGACGAAGCTCGCGCCGGAGGCGTTCCGCACGCAGATGGTGGCGCTGAACTTCCTGTCGATCTCGCTGGGCACCGCGATGTCCGGCAAGCTCGCCGAGTACTACACGGTCGACGACGAAGCGCCGTACTTCAGCACGGTCGGCGGCGTCGCGATCGGGGTCGGGGTGGTGCTGTTCCTGGCCATTCCGTTCATCCGCAAGCTGATGAAGGGCGTCCACTAACCCACGGTGACCCCGAAGACGACCCCCACGAAGTAGGTCACGACCATGGTGAGGGCGCCGACCCCGACGTTGCGCAGGATCGCGCGCCCCACCTTGGCGTCCCCGAGCCGCGCGCTGACCCAGCCGGTCAGGGTGAGGCCGACGACGACCGCGGCCGCGCACGCCCAGACGCGCAGGGAGACGCCGGCCCAGGCGATGGACAGGATCGGCAGCAGCGCGCCGATCGAGAACGCGACCAGCGAAGCCCACGCGGCCTGCCACGGGCTGGTCAGGTTGTCCGGGTCGATGCCGAGCTCGGCCTCCGCGTGCGCCTGCAGCGCGTCCTTTTCGGTCAGCTCGCGCGCGACCCGGCTCGCGAGGTCCGGTGAAAGGCCCTTGCCTTCGTAGATCTCGGCGAGCTCGCGCTCCTCGGCCTCCGGCATGGTCCGGAGCTCTTGCTTTTCGAGCCGGAGCAAGGCTTGTTCGGTGTCGCGCTGGGTGCTCACGGAAACGTATTCCCCGCCGGCCATGGAAAAGGCGCCGGCGACGAGGCCGGCGATTCCGGCGGTGAGGATCGTGGTGCTTTCGGTGGTCGCCCCCGCGACCCCGACGACGATCCCGGCGACCGACACGATGCCGTCGTTCGCCCCGAGTACCCCTGCCCGCAGCCAGTTCAGCTTCCCACCCAGGTCCTGGTGCGGTTCGTGCGCATGCTCCACGGCGGTTTCGGTCACCGGACAAGTGAAACACGAACCGGGAATCGTGGCGAGACTTGTTCTTTTTGTCAGGTACGCCTAATTAACGCCTGCCTAACCTAAGCCGGTCCTGTGTGGACTCTCAGCGATCCTGGGCCATCATGGGCGGATGGAGGATCAGGTTTGGCAACCGCTGCTGACGGTGGAAGGCCTCCCGGTGACGGGTGGCGAAGGCCGGTTCCGGCTGCTGGAGACGGCCGAGAACGGACTGGCGTACTTGATCCACTACCCGGCGGGCGTGGCGTCGCCGCCGCACGCGCACGACCACGACTCGATCGTCTACGTCCTGTCGGGCCGGCTGCGGGGCGCGGTGGACGGCGTCGAGGCGGAGCTGGAGCCGGGGGATTCGATCCTGCACCCGCGCGGGGTCGAGCACCACGTCGAGGCGTTGACGGACTCGATGTGGGTGGAGTTCAAGTCCCCGCTGCCGGAGCGGCCGCCGATCGCCTGAACCGGGCATGCTGGACCCCGTGATCGACGAGTTCGCGAAGCAGTACCTGCACAGTGACCTGCGAGAGATCCGCGAGGCGATGCTCGGGAAGCTCGACGGGCTTTCCGAGTACGACGTCCGCCGTCCCCTGACCACGACCGGGACCAACCTCCTCGGGCTGGTCAAGCACCTGGCGGTGACGGAGTCCCGGTACTTCGGCGAGGTCTTCGACCGGCCGTCGCCCGAGCCCGTCCCGCGCTGGGACGACCTTTCCCGGCGCGGCACCGACATGTGGGCGACCGAGCACGAAACCCGGGAGGAGATCACCGGCCGCTACCGGCGGGCCTGGGCGCACTCCGACGCGACCATCGCCGCGCTCGCCGTCGACGCGCCCGGCCACGTGCCGTGGTGGCCGCGGCCGGACGTGCTGCTCTTCAACGTCCTGGTGCACGTGCTCACCGAGACCAGCAGGCACGCCGGGCACGCCGACATCCTGCGGGAACAGCTGGACGGCGAAGTCGAGGCGGCGGGCCGGGACGCGGAGTTCTGGGAGAACCGGCGAGCGGAGGTCGAGCGGGCGGCCCGGGCCGCGGCCGGGTAGCGGAAACGCCCGGCCCCGCGCGAAGCGGACCCGGGCGTCTCCTGGGGGTGAAGCTCAGGCGTCCAGCTCGGCGAGGGCCTGCTTGGCCTTCTCGAGCTCGGCCTCCAGCGCGGCGACCTTCGCGGCCTGCGCCTCGCGGGCCTGGTTGATCACCTCGTCGATCGGGCCGGACAGGTCGGTGTGCAGCTCCTTCGCCGCGCGCGAGACCGCGGCGGCGGGGATCTCCAGGCCCTTCGCGACCCACTTCGAGCCGTTCTTCAGCTCGGCCTGCCACTCGCCGTCGGCGGTGCCGGTGACCGTGAGGGTCAGTTCGACCGTGCGGGTCTTCTTCGCCGTCGACGCCGTCGCCGCGCCCTTGGGGCGGCCGCGCTTCGGCTTGGGGGCCTCCTCCTCGGCGGGCTCGGGCGAGCCTTCCGAAGGGGAGGGGGACGCGGACTCGGTGACGGTCGCCTCGTCGGTGGCAACGGCCGGCGCCTCGGCGGTGGTGGCCGAAGCCGTTTCCTCGTCGTGCGTCAGGACATCCACGGTCATCGTCGTGTCGTCTCCTTGCCCGGGAAGGGGGTGTGGTTCGCGGCACAGTGTAGAACATGCGTTCGACGCGTGCCGCTCGGGGGTGCCATGACAGAGCCCTCCCGGCGCGAAGCCGGAAGGGCTCTGACGGGAGAACGCTAGCTCACTCCTCGGACTTGCCCGACTGCAGGCCCGACGAGATCAGGTCCATCACCGACGAGTCGGCCAGCGTGGTGACGTCGCCGACCTGCCGGTTCTCCGCGACGTCGCGCAGCAGGCGGCGCATGATCTTGCCCGAGCGCGTCTTCGGCAGCTCCGGCACGACCATGATCTGCCGCGGCTTCGCGATCGGCCCGATCTCCTTCGCGACGTGGTTGCGCAGGGCCTGGATGGCCTCTTCGCCGCCGTCGACGGCGTTGCCGCGCAGGATCACGAACGCGACGATGCCCTGGCCCGTCGTCGGGTCGGTCGCGCCGACGACCGCGGCCTCGGCCACCGTCGGGTGCGAGACCAGCGCCGACTCGACCTCGGTCGTCGAGATGCGGTGGCCGGACACGTTCATCACGTCGTCGACGCGGCCCAGCAGCCAGACGTCACCGTCGTCGTCGTACTTCGCGCCGTCGCCGGCGAAGTAGAAGCCCTGCTCCTTGAACCGGGACCAGTAGGTCTCCTTGAAGCGCTCTTCGTCGCCCCAGACCCCGCGCAGCATCGACGGCCACGGCTTGTCGAGCACCAGGTACCCGCCGCCGCCGTGCCCGACCTCGGCGCCGGTGTCGTCGACGACCTTCGCGGAGATGCCCGGCAGCGCCCGCTGCGCCGAACCCGGCTTGGTGGCGGTGACACCCGGCAGCGGCGAGATCATGATCGCGCCGGTCTCGGTCTGCCACCACGTGTCGACGATCGGGGTGCGGCCCGCGCCGATGTTCTCGCGGTACCAGATCCACGCCTCGGGGTTGATCGGCTCGCCGACCGAACCCAGCACGCGCAGCGACGACAGGTCGTACTTCTCCGGGATTTCCGCGCCCCACTTCATGAAGGTGCGGATGAGCGTCGGCGCCGTGTAGTAGAGGGAGACCTTGTACTTCTGGATGATCTCCCAGTGCCGCCCCTCGTGCGGGGTGTTCGGCGTGCCTTCGTAGACGACCTGCGTGACGCGGTTGGCGAGCGGGCCGTAGACGATGTAGCTGTGGCCGGTGATCCAGCCGATGTCGGCGGTGCACCAGTAGACGTCCTCGCCGGCCTTGTGGTCGAAGACGTTGTGGTGGGTGTACGCCGTCTGCGTGAGGTAGCCGCCCGACGTGTGGAGAATGCCCTTCGGCTTCCCGGTGGTGCCGGACGTGTAGAGGATGAACAGCGGGTGCTCGCTGTCGAAGGCCTCGGGAGCGTGCTCTTCGGACTGTCCGTCGACGAGCTCGTGCCACCAGAGGTCGCGGCCGTCGGTCCACGGGACGTCGCCCTCGAGCTGGTCGCCCGTGCGCTTCACGACGATGACCTTTTCGACGGTCTCGGCGCCTTCGAGCGCTTCGTCGACATTGGCCTTCATCGGCGCGGCCTTGCCGCGGCGGAACTGGCCGTCGGAGGTGATCACGACCTTCGCGGCGGCGTCGTCGACGCGGGCGCGCAGCGCGGTCGGGGAGAAGCCGCCGAAGACGACGTTGTGCAGCGCGCCGATCCGGGCGCACGCGAGCATCGCGAAGATGGCCTCGGGGATCATCTGCAGCTGGATCGCCACGACGTCGCCCGCGGTCACGCCGAGGGACGCGAGTGCGTTGGCGGCCTTGGAAACCTCGGTCTTCAGCTCGGCGTAGGTGATGTCCCGGGTGTCACCCGGCTCGCCGACCCAGTGGATCGCGACCTGGTCGCCGTGGCCGGACTCGACGTGCCGGTCGACGCAGTTGTAGGCGACGTTCAGCTTGCCGCCGACGAACCACTTCGCGAAGGGTGCATTGGTCCAGTCCAGTACCGTGGTCCACTTCGTGTCCCACGTCAGCCGCTCCGCCTGCTTGGCCCAGAACGCTTCGCGATCGGCGTCCGCCTCGGCGTAGAGATCGGCCTTCGCATTGGCCTGGCCAGCGAATTCGTCGCTGGGCGGGAACGTGCGGCTCTCGGTGAGCAGGTTGTCCAGGGCGGGGGACTGCTCGGTCATGGTTGCAAGGCCTCCTGTAGTGCGCCGAAACGACGGCTAGCGGCACGCTAGCGACGTTAGTCCGCCTTGTAAAAGGTTGCACCCACGTTGCCCCGCCGTTTCACCGAGGCAGGCGAGCCGCGGTGACTAAGCGTTCGTTCAGCCGAGCCTTCGCCGCCGGCCACTCCGGCGCCAGCATCGAATAGGTGACGGTGTCGCGCGACGAGCCGTCCGGCCGGATCCGGTGCGCCCGCAGGACCCCTTCGCGAAGCGCGCCAAGCCGTTCGATGGCGCGTTGCGACCGGAGGTTGCGGATGTCGGTCTCCCACGCGACCCGTTGCGCGCCAAGGGTTTCGAACGCGTGCTGGAGCAGCAGCAGCTTCGACTCGGTGTTGAGCCCGGTCCGCTGCCAGTCCGCGCCGATCCAGGTGTGCCCGATGGCGAGGATCCGGTGCTTCTCGACGACCTGGTAGTACGACGTCGTCCCGGCGACGCGGCCGGAGGCGACGTCGATCTGCGCGAACGGCCGCCGGTCGGGGTCGGCGAGGGCCTCCTCGACCATCCGCTCGGCCGCCGGAAGATCCCCCGGCTGCCGGATGCTGAGCCACGCCCAGATGCCCGGGTCGGTGCCCGCCTCGAACAGGCCCTTGGCGTGCTCGGTCGTCAACGGCTCCAGGCGGACGTGCCGGCCGGACAGGGTGGGTCGCGCGTTCCAGTCGCTCACGATGATCACGGTAACCGCCGCAGTGGCTGTCCCGGATAGCCAATTTCCAAGCGTTTTCGCAGGCCACTTCGGCGTTGCCTATGCTCGGCTGACCACGACGAAGGGCGAGATCGATGGCCGAAGAGCGCGAAGAGCTGAGCTGGGAGCTGTTCGGCACCGCGAGCCGTGAACTGGCTCACACCATCGCCGACGACGGCTTCGCGCCGGACCTCATCCTGTCCATCGCCCGCGGTGGCCTCTTCGTCGCCGGCGCGCTCGGCTACGCGCTCGACGTGAAGAACCTGCACGTGATGAACGTCGAGTTCTACACCGGCGTCGACCAGCGCCTCGACCTGCCGGTGATGCTGCCGCCGGTGCCCAACGTCGTCGACCTGACGAGCAAGAAGGTGCTGATCGCCGACGACGTCGCCGACACCGGTGCGACGCTCAAGCTGGTCCGCGACTTCTGCCTCGAGCACGTCGCCGAGGTGCGCTCGGCCGTCGTCTACGAGAAGCCGCACTCGACGGTCAAGTGCGAGTACGTCTGGCGGCACACCGACCGCTGGATCAACTTCCCGTGGTCGGTGCTGCCGCCCGTGGTCGCCCGCGAAGGCCAGGTGCTCGATGCCTGATCCGCTCAAGCCCCTCCTCGACCTCGAAGGCGTCGCCGCGGCCGCGAAGTCCGCGCAGGACGCCGTGTTCAAGGTGCACCGCCTGCCCGCGAACCTCCGCGGCGGCGCGGCGACCGCGGCGGAAGCGTCGGTGCGCGCCGCCCGCGCGTCTGCCGGCATCGAAGGCGCGAACCCGGAACTGCCCGCCGACGGCGCGGTCGCCGACCCGGTCCTCGCGGGCGCGCTGCGCGTCGCGGAAACGCTGGAGTCGCTCCTCCCGACGTGGCGCCGCGCGCCGCTGCAAGCGTTGGCCCGCCTGCACGTCCTGGCCGCGGCGGACCTCGTCGACGACCTGGATGCCTTGGGGCGCCCGCATTCCGGCGGCGGCCGCCTGGAGCTGCTGGCCCAGCTGGTGACGGGCGCGACGTCGGTGCCGGGCCCGGTGCTGACGGCCGTCGTGCACGGGGAACTGTTGGCGCTCAAGCCCTTCGGCAGCGCGGACGGCGTCGTCGCGCGCGCGGCCGCCCGCCTGACGATGGTCGCGACCGGGCTGGACCCGAAGGCGCTGAGCGTTCCCGAAGTCGCGTTCTTCCGCCGGGTGCCGCGTTATCTCGAAGCGGCCGAAGGCTTCGCGAGCGGGAAGCCCGACGGCGTACGCGAGTGGCTGCTCTTCAACTGCGAAGCTTTCGAAGCGGGCGCGCGCGAAGCGAAGAGCATTTCGGACGCCGCTTCCTAGGTTTCGAGAGCCGCGAGCAGTTCGCGCTCACGCTGCGCGCTGAGACCCGCGCGCCGTTCGCGGTCCAGGCCCTGCTCGCGTTCCCAGCGCAGCGTGTCGGCCAGCAGCTCCGCGCGGGGCCGGTGCCGCAGCCCCACCGCGCGTGCCGCGGACCCGTCCCGCGCCGACCACCCTTCCCAGCCCGGCTCGGTCAGCCACAGGGGCAGCGATTCCGGCCCCATGTACTCGGCCACGCCGTGGGCGAGCAGCCACGCCGAGTCGGCGGCGACTACCCGGCCGGTGTGCCCGCCCGCGGCGCGGGACAGCTCGATCCACTCCGCGAACGGGACGATCGGGCCGACCGCGTTGTACGTGCCGGTGGTGCCGGTCTCCGCGGCGTCGAGCAGCCACGAGGTGAGGTCCCGGACGTCGATCACCTGGGTGGGCGCGGCCGGCGTGGCGGGAACGAGCATCGGCCCGCGCGGATCGCGTGCGGCGCGGGCGACCCAGTACCCGGAGCGCCCGCTGTGGTCGCCGGGTCCGCCGATGAGCCCGGCGCGCGCGATGAGGAGCCGGTCGCCCGCCACGGCCGCCGACGCCTGCTCGCAGGCGACCTTCGCCTCGCCGTACAGCTCGCGGCCGGCCTCGCTCCGGTCGGTCGGGGCGAGCAGGGCCGCGGACTCGCCGGCACCCGGCGAGGCGTGCGAGGCGTAGACGTTCCCGGACGAGACGTACACCCAGTGCCCGGCCTTACGGCCCAGCGCGTCGAGCGCGCCACGCACGAAGCCCGGCTGCCACGACACCTCGACGACCGCGTCCCACACCCGGCCGAGCAGGGGCTCGTACGCCGACGGGTCGCGCCGGTCGGCGGCGACCAGCGTCGCTCCTTCCGCGACGTCGCCGCTCTCACCGCGCGCGAGGCAGGTCACCCGGTGACCGCGTCCGATCGCCTGCCGGGACAGCTCCCGGCCCACCCACGCCGTTCCGCCCAGAACCAGGATCTCCACCCCGGTAGCCAAGCACGGGATCCCCGTCCCGCCAGGCGGATTCGCTGACAGCGGACGCCGTGTCCTAAGCGGACAGCTTCGCCGACCACTTCTCTTCGATGCGCCCGAACCGCCACACCGCCAGCGCGATGACCCAGGTCAGCACGAACAACCCGACGATCCCGAACCCGACGTAGTCCAGGTCGATCGACGCGATCGCCGCCAGCGGGCCGGACGTGATGTCCAGCTTTTCGGTGAGGATCGACACCAGCTCGATGGTCCCGATGACGAACGCGACCGCGACCGACAGCGTCGTCACCGTGATGTTGTAGAAGATCTTGCGCACCGGCTTCGCGAACGCCCAGCCGTAGGCGAAGTTCATGAAGCAGCCGTCCACGGTGTCGAACAGGCTCATCCCGGCGGCGAACAGGATCGGCAGCACGAGGATCGCGTACCAGGGCAGCGCGAACGTGGCGGCGCCGGCGGCGAGCACCAGCAGCCCGATCTCGGTGGCGGTGTCGAAGCCCAGGCCGAACAGCACGCCGACGGGGTAGATGTGCCACGGCTTGCGCACGGACTTCGTCGCGCCGCGCAGCAGCCGGTTCATGACGCCGCGGTTGTCCAGCTGGTGCTCCAGCGCGGCCTCGTCGAACTCGCCGTGGCGCATCCGCTTGAAGACGCGCAGGATGCCGATCAGCACCACGAGGTTCAGGATCGCGATCACGTACAGGAAGACGCCGGACACCGACGTCCCGATGACGCCGGTCGCGTCGTGCAGTGCCGAAGAGTCGTCCTCGACCTGCCCGGCCAGCGCGCGGACGCCGAGGGAGAGCAGCAGGCACAGCCCGAAGACGATCGTCGAGTGCCCGAGGGAGAACCAGAACCCGACCGACAGCGGCCGCTGACCGTCGGCCATCAGCTTGCGGGTGGTGCCGTCGATCGCGGCGATGTGGTCGGCGTCGAAGGCGTGCCGCATGCCGAGCGTGAACGCCGTGACGCCCAGCCCGATCCCGAACACGCCCGTCGTGCCCAGCGCGTAGTGGTGGGGTGCGACGAAGACCGCCAGCACCACCCAGCCCACGACGTTGAGCAGCAGGATGAACCCCGCCATCCCGCCGACCGACACCCACTCGCGGCGCGAAAGCCCGCGCCGCGAGTCCTCGTCCGTGCCCGCCATCGCCACCCGCCTTCCCTCATCTGAGAGGTTAGACAGGTGAACAGATGAACGGCAATGAATCTCAGCTGGCGCGCACGCGCACCAGGTCCAGCGCCTTGCGCACGTGCCCGCCGGACGCGTGCAACGCCTTCGCGGCGCTCTTGACGTCCTCGCCGGACAGCAAGTGCACCAGCGCCACCTTGAGGTCGCCCCCGGCCTCGGTGAGCGCGTCCGAGCAGTCCGCCATCGTCATGCCGGTGGCTTCCTGCAGGATCCGGATGGTCCGGCCGCGCAGCTTCGCGTTCGTCGCCCGCATGCTGACCATCAGGTTGGAGTAGGTCCGGCCCAGCTTGATCATCGTCGCCGTGGAGAACGACGTCAGGATCATCTTCTGCGCCGTGCCCGCCTTCATCCGGGTCGAGCCGGCGATCGCCTCCGGGCCGGTGTCGACGGCGATGAGCACGTCGACGCCCGCCGGCTTGGCGGCCTTCGGGTTGCCCGAGACGAGCCCGGTCCGCGCGCCCTGGCGGGACGCCGCGGCCAGCGCGCCCAAGACGTACGGCGTCCTGCCCGACGCCGTCAGCCCCAGCACGAAGTCGCCCGGCTGGACCATCGCGGCCATCTCGGCCGCGCCGGCCCCGTCGTCGTCCTCCGCGTTTTCGACGGCGCTGCGCAAGGCCTTTTCGCCGCCGGCGTGATGCGCGATGAACCAGTCCGCCGGCACGTTGAACGTCGGCACCAGCTCGGCCGCGTCCAGGGTCGCCAGCCGCCCGGACGTCCCGGCGCCGACGTAGTGCACCCGGCCGCCGGCACGCAGGGCGTCGACCGCGTAGTCGACCGCGCGCGCCACCTGGGGCAGCACCGCGGCCACGGCGCCGGCGACCGTGCGGTCTTCGGCGTTGATCGCGCCCAGGATCCCCGCGGTGGACATCAGGTCGATGTCCGTGGTGCGGGGATTGCGGGTCTCGGTCGGCGAATCGACGTGCACCGCCTGCGTGGGGACGGTCATCATGCGCCTCACATTTTCTCCGGTCATTGCTTGCCGGTTTCCCGCGGACGGCGACGACCGTCCGGCCTGACCCCCAAGCGGTGCGAGCCGACCGCGTCCCTGGTCGCGTCCAGGGCGCTGACCGACGCGTCCATGTGCCGCTGCGCGACGCCGATGAACAGGCAGTCGATGACGGTGAGCTGGGCGATGCGGCTCGCCGTGGCTCCCGAACGGAAGGTGGTTTCCCGGGCGGCGGTCGTCAAAACGTAGTCGGCGACCTCGGTGATCGGGGACCGCGGGAAGTTCGTCACGGCGATGGTGATCGCGCCGTGCTCGCGGGCCACGCGCAGCGCCTCGACGGTGTCGGTGGTCGCGCCGGTGTGCGAGACGCCGATGGCGACGTCACCGGGGCTGAGCACCGCGGCCGAGGTCAGCATGATGTGCGTGTCCGACCACGAGAAGCAGACGCGGCCGATGCGGTGCAGCTTCTGCTGCAGGTCGGCGGCGACGAACGCGCTGGCGCCCACGCCGTAGACGTCGACGCGGCCGGCGCTCGCGACGACCTCGATCACGCGCTCCAGGGTGGCGACGTCGAGCTGGTCGGCCGTCTCCTCGACCGCGCGGGCGTCGGCGAAGCTGACCTTGCCGATGACGGCGGCCAGGTCGTCCTCCGGGCCGATCTCGCCGCCGAGGTTGCGGGTCGTGCGGGCCTCGGTGCGCGCGGTGTCCGCGGCCAGCGCGATGCGCAGCTGCGGGTACCCGCCGACGCCGACGGCCTTGCAGAACCGCGTGACGGTGGTCTCGCTCGTGTTGGCGGCCAGGGCGACCTCGGTGATGCTGCGTCTCGCGACCGACGCGGGATCTTCCAGCACCACCTTCGCCACGCGCTGCTCGGCGCGGGCCAGACCGGGGAGCAGGGACCGGATCCGGACCAGCGGGCTGGCGTCCGCGTCCCGCACGGCCGGCTGGACCGATACGGGCTCGGACGGTGCCGTGCCGACTACGGATTCGGTATCACTCACCGTCGGAAAGTTACTAACCGTTGGCATCTGCGACAAGGCTACCCACACCCTTCGGTCGGATCGCAACCCGTCCGTGTCTGCGGATCTGGATTTGCGATTAATCACTGACCAGAAAGTCGCCAACCAGGTCGGTCGTGTTAACGAGGTCAAGCTAACGACTTGGCAACTTAGTGTCGCGGTGCAAGCGGCAAGCGGATGGTTAAATCGCGTTGTTGTTGGACGTTCGGCGACAGATCCGTCACCGAGCGCTCAACTGCCAACCCTCCGCGACGAAAGCGCCCGGATTTCGTTCACCGTCGAGGAGTGATCGGCCGCTCTCGGTGACTTTCACACCGTCGACCGAAACTCCGCGTCCGGTGTAGTTCGGATCGGTGCTGTAACGCCAGCGGAGGCTCACCGAGACCGCGTGGGGCAGCGTTCCGATGACCTTCCACCAGGCACGGTGGCCGTGTCCGGAGAGCGACGTCACCATTCCGGAGGGTGCCCCCGGTCCCGATACCGATACGGCGATCGGTTGCCAGTTCACGCCGTCGGCGCTGGCTTGCAGCTGAAGTGGATCAGTCGGGCCTTCGGTGTCCACGAAGGCGTAAAAGGACACGCGAGCTTGATCACTATCCGTAGTAAAAGGGCGAGTACTCAGCGTGGCGGCGCTGGCGTTACCCAGCGTGCTCGTCCAGGCGTCCTTGCCGACCGCCGGCCGCACCGCCATGGCCCTGGCCAGCGACGTCGCCCACACCTGGCGGGCGGTGTTGATCGAACCCCAGCTCCGGCTCGGGTGCACCCGGTTGGTCAGCAGGATCGCGAAGGAGCGCGACTCGGGGTCGATGACCAGCGTCGTCCCGGTGAAGCCGGTGTGCCCCGCGGTGACCGGCGACGCCAGCGCGCCCATGTACCAGGGCTGGTCGAGTTCGAAGCCCAAGCCGTGCGCGTCGTCCGGGAACTGCTGGTTGTAGTTCGTCAGCATCATCTGCCGCACGGTCTCCTCGCCGAGGATCCGGTGCCCGCGGTAGCTGCCGCCGTTGAGCATCGTCTGGGCCAGGATCGCCATGTCGCCTGCGGTGCTGAACACCCCGGCGTGCCCGGCGACGCCGCCGAGCGACCACGCGTTCTCGTCGTGCACGCTGCCGCGCACCATGCCGCGCGGCGGGTTGGCCTCGAACTCCGTCGCGGCGACGCGGTTCAGCTTCGACGCGGGCGGGTTGTAGCCGGTGTCGACCATGCCCAGCGGCGCGGTGATCCGGTCGTGGACGACCTTGTCCAGGGTCTGCCCGGTCAGCTTCTCGACGATGAAGCCGAGGGTGAGCAGGTTGATGTCGGAGTAGAGGTACGTCGTGCCCGGCTTGTTCTTCAGCGGGCTGTCGAGCACGGCCTGCCGGCGCGACGGGATGTCCGGGTAGCCGGCCCACAGCGACGGGATCGGGTCGGCGTCGAACCCGGAGACGTGCGTGAGCAGCATCTTGACCGTGATGGCGGCTTTGTCCCCGGTGGCGAACTCGGGGAAGAAGCGGCTGACCGGGGTGTCGATGGTGAGTTGCCCGCGTTCGACCAGCTGCAGCACGGCGATCGAGGTGAACAGCTTCGAGATCGACGCCATGTCGAAGATGGTGTCGTTCGTCATGGGGACCTGCTGGTCGGCGGGCAGTTCGGTGCCTGCCGCGTCGGCGTACCGGACCGCGCCGCCGACCGCGTACCGGTCGACGACGACGCCGTCGTGGGCCAGCAGGCCGACCGCGCCGGAGAAGTGCGGGTGCCCGGTGGTGTCCGGCTTGGTCCAGCTCGCCAGGAAGTCCTCGGCCGCCTCGAGCGGCGCCGGGTCGAGGCCGACCTCCTGCGGGGGCCCGGCGCGCAGCGTCGTCCACGCCGGGGCGAACCCCTGCTGCGGCCGGTCGAAGCGGCCGGCGTCGTGGCGTCCGGTGATGGCGCTGGCTCCCGAGGTCAACGTGGTCAAGGCGACCAGCACTCCGGTGGCCGCGGCGAGGACCTTCCTAGCACGCACGAGCTTCCCCCTCAGCGGTAGAGCAGGTAGTGGCGACGTCTGCGGTCGAACTCGGCGAGCTCGGTCCGCCAGGCCCCGGTGACCTCGTCGACGCCCGCCCCGGCGTCGATCGCGGTCCGCAGCCGGTCGGAGCCGGAGAGCTTGTCGATGTAGTTGTCCGGGCGCCACGCGAAGACGTCCGGGTGCAGCGCCTTCGCCGTGACGAGCATGGCGACCGCGGTCCGGATCGCGTCGAAGGCCCGCGGGTCGCTCACGCTCAGCTGCACGCCACCGCAGGTCTGGTTGACGAACTTGCTGAACGTCGGCACGAAGTAGACCTCGCGGAACTTCGCCCCGGGCAACTGCAGGTCTTCGAGCTTCTCGCGCCAGCGCCAGTCGAGCCCGGGCGCGCCGATGATCTCGAACGGCCGGGTCGTCCCGCGGCCTTCGGAGAACACCGTCCCCTCGAACATGCCGGTGCCGGGGTAGACGAGCGCGGTGTCCGGGGTCGGCATGTTCGGGCTCGGCAGCACCCAGTTCAGCCCGGTGCGCGCGAAGAGCGTGTCGCGCTGCCAGCCGCGGACCTGGACGACTTCGAGGTGGTCCAGCTGCACGCCGTCACCGGGCAGGAACTCCTCGGCGAAGAAGCGGGCCAGCTCGCCGGCGGTCATGCCGTGCTGCTGGACGATCGGCTTCCGCCCGATCCCCGAGGCGAACTTCGGGTCGAGCAGCGGGCCGGCCGCCCGGCCGCCGATCGGGTTCGGCCGGTCGAGCACCACGAACGCGGCCTTGACCTGCGCGGCGGCGACCATCGCCGTGTAGAGCGACCAGATGTAGGTGTAGAAGCGCGCGCCGACGTCGGCGATGTCGAAGACGACGGTGTCGACGCCCGCCTTGGTGAACAGCGAAGCGAGCTTCGTCGCGTCGACGCCGTACGCGTCGTATACCGGGACGCCCGTGCGGGGGTCGGTGTAGTCGCCTTCCGAGCCGCCGGCCTGCGCGCTCCCGCGGAAGCCGTGCTCGGGCCCGAAGGCCGCGACCGGCTTGACGCCGGCCGCGACCATCGAGTCGACGATGTGGTCGCCGTTCAGCAGCACGCCGGTGGGGTTCGAGAGCACCCCGAGCTTGCGGCCCTTGAGCGGGCCCCAGCCCTGCGCGGCCAGCTGCTCCGCGCCGGTGAGGACGCGGCCCTGCCCTTGGCCGGCCTGGTCCGGCTCGGCTCCGGCGACGGCCGAACCGCCCGCCAGGAGGGGAACGGCCAGCGCGCTCGCGCCCAGGAAGCGGCGCCGGTCGAGCGTCACCAGGTCAGCCCGTGGCCGAACGGGTACTTGACGGTGCCCAGGTCGGCGCCCGCCGGGACATCGACCGGCAGCTTCCCGACCGGCTTCGTCTCGCCGAGCACCACCTTGGCGAGCGCCTCGAGGGTCGGCGTGATGTAGCCGTACGTGGCCAGCCACGTCTTGACGGTGCTCGGGTAGCCGGCGTCGTAGGGGATCTGCGCGGCGACCGCGACGACCGGCTTCCCGGTGGCCTGGAGGGCGTCGAGCAGCAAGGTCTGCCGGGGGAAGGTGGCGATGTTGTTGGTCAGCACGACCACCAGGTCGGTGTTCCGGGCGTTCGCGACGGCCTGCGCGATCTGCGCGTCCGTCGGCGCCTGCCCGGTCTGGTAGGCGGTCGCGGCCGTGCCGTGCGCGGTCAGCTTCTGGGCCAGCGTCGCCGTCGTGGAGACGCCCCAGCCGGTGACGAGCGTGGTCGCGGGCTTCTGCTTGAGCGGCAGCAGGCCGGCGTCGTTCGCGATGGCGGTGATGCCCCGGTCGGCGATGTCCTGCGCCGTGGCGAGGCTGGCCGGGATGCCGACGGTCTTCATCACGCGGTTGGCGTCGACGAACGGCGAGAACAGGATGCCGCGCTTGAACTTCAGCTTCAGCACGCGCAGCACGCTCTGGTCGATCCGCTGCATCGGGATGTCGCCGGTCTTCACGGCGTTGAGCACCGAGTTGATGGCGAGGTCGAGGTGCACCGGCATGAGCAGCTGGTCGATGCCGGCCTTGAGCGCGAGCACCGGGATCTCGGCGTCGGTGTGCAGCTGGCGCACGCCCTGCATCTCGAGCGCGTCGGTCACGACGACACCGTTGTACCCGAGTTCGTCACGCAGCTTGCCGGTGATGATCGGCTTCGACAGCGTCGCGGGTTCGAGCGACGGGTCGAGGCTGGGGAACTGGATGTGCGCGCTCATGATCGAGTCGACGCCGGCCGCGATGGCGGCCTTGAACGGCGGCACGTCGGTGGCCCGCCACTGCGCTTCGGTGCTGTCGATCCGCGGCAGCCCGGTGTGGCTGTCGGTCGGCGCGGCGCCGTGCCCGGGGAAGTGCTTGGCGGTCGCGGCCACGGACTGCTGGAAGCCCTTGAGCTCGGCGGTGACGAAGTCGCTGGCCAGGCCGGGCTGCCCGGAGAAGGACCGCACGCCGATGACCGGGTTGGCGGGGTTCGAGTTGACGTCCGAATCGGGCGCGAAGTCCTGGTTGATCCCGACCGCGCGCAGCTCGTTGCCGAGGATCGTGGCGGCCTGCGTCGCCCGCCCGGTGTCCCGCCCGGCGGAGATGGCCATGGCGTTCGGGAACTCGGTGGCCGGCGCGCCCATCCGCGTGACGGTGCCGCCCTCCTGGTCGGCGGCGATCTGCAGCGGGATGTGCGCCCCGCTGGTGATGGCGGCCTTCTGCAGGCCGTTCGACAGTTTCGCGACCTGGACCGGGTCGTCGAAGTTGTCGCGCGTGTCGTTGTTGAAGTAGATGACCCCGCCCAGGTGGTACTTCCGGACCACCTGCGCCGGGGTGTCGACGCCGAAGTCGGTCTGGTTCTTCGGGTTCACCTCGTCGGCCGTCTTGCCGTTCACCCAGGTGATGAACAGCTGCCCGACCTTCTCCTCCAGCGACAGCCCGCGCAGCGCCTGCGTGGCGGCGGCCTCCGCCTGCGCGTCCACGCTCATCCGCGGTGCGCTCGCCGCCGTCGCGACACCCACACCGGTGAACGCGAGCACCCCCGCGACGGGCAGGGCGAGCGCATGGAACCTCCGATTTCGGGTCGTCACGACCAGCCTCCCAGAAAGTTGCGGGCGCCCGGCGGACGTCAGAAGTCCACTCGGAGGCGCCAGTATCGGGAAGCTACTCACCGAATCCGTCGATGTCCATCGACCGACCGCACCAACGGGCCGTTCGTACCCGGATCGGTAGGAAACCCTGCACATAGACGAGGCGGCGCCCGTGGCCGAGGGCCACGGGCGCCGCCTGCAAGCGCGAACTTCTCGGGCGACCAAGCGTGCAACTCTGGTCGTACCTACATGGACTCGGCGTGTGGCGTCCCACTACGCAGTCCCTAGACGACGAGCCTCCCGCGGCGCGCTGCGCGTGGGTACCCGGAGTCCGCGCACGGAGGTTTGCCGGGGTGGAACAGGCTTCTCTTCTACCTGCTCCCTGGCCGACCGAACGTCCGCACCTACTTTCTACGCCGTGAGCCCGATCACTTCAAGTGCGCGGACGGGTGCACCGGTACAGAGGCTGGATCGGGTGACACCGGCACCCTGCGCGACGGACAATTCAGGGCTGGGGCAAGCAAAGTGCCGGCCGTACGGCCGTGTGGGTGGCGGGCTGGACGGCTACCGGGACCGACGGCGACGGCTGAGCCCGTACCAGGTCGCGCCGGCGGCCACCGCGCCCACGCCGAGGGCCACGATTCCCGCCGATCGGGTGGGGATCCGGGTGCGCAGCGACATCGGCCGGTCGAACGCGAGGATCGGCCAGCCGCGGTCGAGCGCCTCGCGCCGCAGGAGCTTGTCCGGGTTGACCGCGTGCGGGTGCCCGACCACTTCGAGCAGCGGGATGTCGGTGCTGGAGTCGGTGTAGGCGAAGCACTCGGCGAGGTCGTAGCCGTGCGTCGCGGCGAGCTGCTTCGCGGCGACGGCTTTGTTGGCGCCGTAGCAGTAGAAGTCGACTTCGCCGGAGTAGCGGCCGTCGACGATCTGCATCCGCGTCGCGACGCTGCGGGTCGCCCCCAGCATCTCGGCGACGGGCGCGACGACCTCCTCGCCGGTCGCCGAAAGCACGATCACGTCGTGGCCGTCCGCGTGGTGGCGCGCGATCAGTTCCGCCGCTTCCGCGTACACGAGCGGGTCGACGACGTCGTGCAGGGTTTCGCGGACGATCGCCGAAACCTGGGCGACGTCCCAGCCCGCGCACAGCGCGGAAACCTCGGCGCGCAACCGCTCGGTCTTGTTCTCGTCGGCGCCGGCGAGTGAGAAGACCAGCTGCGCGTAAGCGCTTCGCAACGCGGCGCGACGGTTGATCAAACCCTCCCTCAGCAAGGGTTTGCTGAACGCCAGCGCGCTCGACGAGGCGATGATCGTCTTGTCCAGGTCGAAGAACGCGGCCACCGCGTGCTCCGGGCCCGGCTTCCGGGTGCGCGACGGCGCACTGCTCGGTTCGGCCACGTCGCCCAGGATAAGAGCTTGATCGCGGCGCGTCCCGTTGATCCACCACGGGCGCGCCGCACCGCCGGAAATTCCATGACAGGCAGGCACTTCCGGCGCGCCGTGCCGTTACCGAACTGTGTGCCTCGCCCGGCGCGCGAACCGGCACCCGGCGGAGTTACAGTGAGGGAGCCCGGTGTCCAACCGGGCCGGTTCAGTCCGACCCCCCGGGGCTGAACCCACGGCGGCCCCCGTCCCTCCCCCCTGGCGGGGGCCGCCCTCTTACCTTCCGCTTACCTTCGCCGGTTTCCTTTTGGGCAGCCGGAATCCGCTGTGCGCTGCTGTCGGGTCGTCGTCTGCGGCGGTTCGCGCCCCTTTCCGCCGCACGTGCGTCGCGGGCGGGCGCGATCGTGCCACAGCCCACCGACAAAACCGGTCCGCGAGCCGCTCCCCGCGCGGAAGTTGTCCACAGCACCCGGGTTGTCCACAGCCCGCCGCCCGACCCGTTGTGCCCCCGCACCCCAGCCCGCGACGGTGGAAGCCGGGCCACCCACGGCCCGCACCGACGACGGGGGAGGAACGCATGACGGGGGAACGACCGCTGGTGGTCGCGGGGGACGAGACCGTGCTCGACGAGATACTGCGCGTGGCCGCGGTGGCGGGCTGCGAGCTGGACCGGGCCCCGGACCTGACCGCGGCGCACGGCCACTGGGCCCGCGCGCCCCTGGTGGTTCTGGACGAAGAAGCCGTGCGGCTGCCACCGGCCCTGCCCCGGCGCAGGGGGATCCTTCTGGTCTGCAAGGGCAGCCCGGGACCGGAGACGTGGCAGCACGCGTTCCGCGGCGGCGTCGAGCGCGTGATCTCGTTGCCGGACGAGGAGAGCGAGCTGGCCGGCGCGTTCGCCGACGTCGTCGAAACCCCGGCGGAGGAACCCGGCCTGGTCCTCGGCGTGATCGGCGGCCGGGGCGGCGCGGGCGCGTCGGTCTTCGCGGCGACGCTGGCACTGGCGGCCGACCGAGACCCCGGCGGCGCCCTCCTGGTGGACTGCGACCCGCTCGGCGGCGGCCTGGATGTGTTGCTGGGCTTGGAAAAGGCTCCAGGCCCTCGCTGGTCGGACGTCCGCTTGACGGGCCGAGTCTCGTTGCCCTCCCTGGCGGCGACCCTGCCCCGCCGAAGACACCGCGGCGGCGGCCTGCCGGTACTGGCCTGCGGCCCCGAGGGCGAAGGCCCCTCGGTCGAGTCGCTGTCGGCGGTCCTGTCCGCGGGCCGCCGTTCGGGCCGCACGGTGGTCTGCGACCTGCCCCGAACCCTCACCGACGCGGCCGCGGAAGCGGTCGCGGTGGCCGACCTGGTGGTACTGGTGGTCCCGATCGAACTCCGCGCCTGCATGGCGGCGAAGCAGGTCCTGCGCCGCCTGTCGGAACTGACGGCCCGAACCGGCGTCGTCGCATGTGGACGGTCAAGCACCGACGCCGGCCGAGCCCAAGCAGCCGGCCTCCTGGGCCCGCCCCTCCTGGCCGCAATGCCCCCGGAACGCGGCCTCCCCGCAGCAGTCGAGCGCGGCGAGTTCCCAGCCAAGTCGACGGGCCCGGTAGTCAAAGCAGCATCCCGAGTCCTGGCAGCAGCCCGCCACGAAGCCCGAACGGCCACCCGATGACAACCCCGACAAGAGTCCGCGACCTCCTCCTGCCCACCCTGCTGACCCTGGCAAGCCGAGGACGGACAAGCGCGAAGAACTTCCTGTCCCTGCTACCACCCGCCCCCCAACCCACGGCCGAGCCAACTCCGGCATCGCTGCCGTTCCAGTCACGATTCGGCACCCGAGTCACCGCCGACGCCACCCGGACGCGCATTCCGGCACTGCTGCCACTTCCGTCGCAGGCGGGCACCCGAGTCACCGCCGAGGGCACTCCGGCGCCGCTGCCACTCTCGTCGCAGGCGGGCGCCGGCACCACGGCCGAGACCACCCCGCCAGCGTTCTCCCCGCAGCCGCTGCCACTCCCGTCACAACCGGGCACCCGAGTCACCGCCGAAGCCACCCCGCCGCGCACTCCGGCGGCGCTGCCACTCCCGTCACGGCCGGGCACCCGAGTCACCGCCGAAGCCACTCCGGCCGCACCCACCCCGACGCCGCTGCCGTCCCAACCCCGGCCCGGCACCCGAGTCACCGCCCAGTCCGCCCCAACCGAACCGGTAACCCCATGACGACCGACTTCGTGGACCGCGTCCGCAACCGCCTCGCCGGCGACCGCCGCCAGGCCGACCCGGTCGCCGTCGCCACCGCCGTCCGCGCCGAGGCGGCCGGTGCCCTCGGCCACGACGCCGTCCTCGACGCGGCCCGCCAAGCCCGCGACGAACTCCTCGGCGCCGGCCCCCTCGCCCCGCTCCTCGAAGACCCGACGACCACCGACGTGCTCGTCACGGGCCCAGGCGAAGTCTGGACGGACGGCCCCACCGGCCTCACCCGCACCACCGTCCACTTCACCGACGAGGAGGCCGTCCGCCGCCTGGCCCAGCGCCTCGCCCTCGCCGCGGGCCGCCGCCTCGACGACGCCCAGCCCTATGTGGACGGCTGGCTCCCCGGCTCCGGTCCGCACGGCCGGATCCGCGTCCACGCCGTCCTCCCACCGGTCGCGGCGGCGGGCACCTGCCTGTCCCTCCGCGTCCTCCGCCCGGCAACGCACGACCTCGCCGCACTCCGCACGCTCGGCGCGTTCGACGCCGAAGGCGCGAAACTGCTGCAGACCGTCGTCGCGAAGCGAATGGCGTTTCTCGTCACCGGCGGAACGGGTGCGGGCAAAACCACCCTCCTCGCCGCGCTGCTCGGCGCGGTCGACCCGGCCGAGCGGATCGTCTGCGTCGAGGACGCCGGCGAGCTGCAGCCCGCCCACCCGCAGTTCGTCAGCCTCGTCGCCCGTCCGGCCAATGTGGAGGGTGTGGGCGCGGTCGGCCTGCCCGAGCTGGTGCGCCAGGCCCTGCGCATGCGCCCCGACCGGCTGGTGGTCGGCGAGGTCCGCGGCGCCGAAGTCGGCGCGTTGCTCACCGCGCTGAACACCGGCCACGACGGCGGCGCCTGCACCGTCCACGCGAACTCCCCGGCGGAGGTGCCCGCCCGCATCGAGGCACTCGCCGCGCTGGGCGGCCTCGGCCGCGATGCCGTGCACAGCCAGCTGGTCGCGGCGATCCGCGTGGTCCTGCACATGCGACGCGAGCAGGGCGGCCGCCGTCGCCTCGCCGAGGTCGGCGTCCTCCGCGCCGAGCACGGCCGGGCCCGGGTGGTGCCGGTGTGGCGCGCGGGCCGCTGGACGATCGACCGCCACCTCTTCGCGACTTCGGGGGCGATCGCGTGCTGACCAACGGTTTCCCGCACGAGCAAAGGAGACGCGGGTGATCACGGCGTGGGTCCCGCTGTGCGTCGGCGCGGCTCTGGCGTGCTGGCCCGCACCACCGAACCGGCTCCAAGCGGCGGTCGAGCCACCGACGACGATCCGCCTCCCGGACGTCCGGCGCGTCGTCTGCTGGCTGCTCCCCACCGCGCTCGCCGCGGTGCCGGCCGGAATCGGCGGCGCGATCGCCGCCGGCGTCCTGACCCTGGCGTGGCGCCAGGAGTGGCGGGCCCACCGGCGCGCGACCGCCGAGCTGGCGATGGCTGCGCACACCGCGACCGCGTTGCGGACGATGGTGGCCGAGCTCCGGTCCGGAGCCCACCCCGTCACCGCGGCGGAAGCGGCCGCGGACGTCGTCCCGGCGCTGGCGAACGACCTCCGCGCCTTGGCGACGGCGGCCCGGCTCGACAGCGAACTGCACGCACCGGCCCTGCCGGAACTGGCAGCGTCCTGGACGCTCGGCAGGCGCTACGGCCTGCCGATGGCCGACGTCCTCGACGCGGCCCGCCGCGACGCCGAAGCGAGTCTGGGCTTCGCCCGCCGGATGCGCGCGAAGCTGGCCGGGCCCCGAGCGAGCGCGGCGGTGCTCACCGGCCTCCCGGCGCTGTGCCTGCTCCTCGGGCAGGCGATGGGCGCGGCCCCGCTCTCCGTGCTGACCGGGAGCACCCCGGGCCGGCTGCTGCTCATCGTCGGCAGCGTCCTGCTTTGGGCGGGCACGGCGTGGTGCCGCGCGCTGACCGGACAGGTACGCATCCGATGAACGCCGCCGCACTCGTACTCGTCGCCTCGGCCCTGCTCATCTGGCCGGACAACACGGCAGCGCGCCGCTTCGGCCGGCCTCACAAGCCCACCCGGAAGTGGCCGGTCGCGCTGGGCCCCATCGCGACGGCGGCGGCCGGCGTGTCGACGGCGGTGCTGGTCGGCGGCGCCACCGGGGTGACGCTGGGCGCGATGCTGACCGCCACCGGCTGGTGGGCCATCCGCCGCGCCCGCCGTCCCCGCGCACCGACGACGGACATCGCGACCAGGCTCCGGCTCGCGGGAACACTCGACCTCCTGGCGGCCTGCCTGCGAGCGGGGCTGCCGGTTCCTTCGGCACTCGACGCCGTCGCCGCAACAGCGCCCCCGGCCGCGGCCGAGGCACTGCGCTCGACGGCCGGCCACCTGGCCCTCGGCTCCCGACCGGAAGAGGCGTGGGAACCGGTGCGCACGACCCCCGGACTCGCCGAACTGGCGGGCGCGGCCACCCGGACGTCCCGCTCCGGCGCGGCCTTCGCGTCGGCGGCCGCCGACCTCGCCGTCCGCTTCCGCGACGAGCTGTCCGCGGAAGCGGAGGAGCGCGCCGAACGGGCCGGGGTGGCGCTCGCCCTGCCGGTCGGCGTGTGTTTCCTGCCGGCCTTCTTCTGCCTGGGCGTGCTGCCGGTCGTCCTCGGCCTGGCCGGCCACCTCGGTCCCCTCTTCTGACCACCAGTACCGAAGGGAAGAACCCATGCGCGCGTTCAAGCGCCGCCTCCGCTCGGACGAAGGCTCCACGACCGTCGAGTACGCGATCGTCACCGTGGCCGTCGCGGCGTTCGCGGCCGTTCTCTACACACTGCTCACCGGGGACTCGGTGGTCTCGTGGCTGACGAACCTGGTCATGAAGGCCCTGACGGTGCCGTCGTGACCCGCCGGGACGAAGGAGCGGTGACGGTCGAGGCGGCCCTCGGCCTCGCCGGCCTGACGGTGACCACGGTGCTGCTGGTAGCGGCCCTGACAGCCCTGACGAGCCAGCTGCGCTGCACCGACGCGGCCCGCGAAGCGGCAAGACTCCTGTCAAGGGGCCAACCCGAGCTGGCAGCGGCGGCCGTCCACCGAATCGCCCCGACGGACGCGAAGCTCACCGTCGAGCAAGCAGGCGACGCGATAACGGTGAAGGTGACGGCCCAACCCGCCGGCGGCCTGCTCCCGGCGGTCCACCTCAACGCGACGGCCTACGCGGTGGCCGAGCCGGGCACCGGGACCGACGATGGTTGACCCGCGTTCGGACAGGGGAGCGGCCACGATCTGGACAGCGCTGGCCGTCGCCGCGTTGACCGGCGTGACCACCCTCGGCATCTGGCTGGGAGCGGCCACGATCGCCCGCCACCGAGCCGAGGCAGCTGCCGACCTGGCAGCCCTGGCGGCGGCCTCCCACGCGGCAGAAGGCCCGGTACAAGCCTGCGAACGCGCCCGGTGGGTCACCGACCGGATGGGAGTGAAGCTCCTGACCTGCCGCTGGCAACGCCTCGACGCCCTGATCGAGGTCGAGTCCCCCACCGGCGGCCTCGCCGGCCTACCCGGCCCAGCAGCCCGCGCCCGAGCCGGCCCCACCGCCCGGCCCCCGTAAGAGCGCGAGTGGCCAGGCGATGGCCAACCACGGCAGCCCGCCACCGCGGCGGAGGCCCGTGGGCCACCCGCCGCCGCTTGCCGAGCACCGTGGCCGGAACCGCTCGTCGCCGTCAGCGCGGCCTACCGTTCGTCGCGCCGACCGGTCGGTATGCGGCGATAACCGGCTCTCGCCATGGGCCCGGCGATGAGCGGCGCGTCGTCACGGGCAGCGGTCGTTGGTGCACGGCGAGCGGTCGAACACCCCGCTCACCTGGGGCGAACCGCTGCGCCACCGCTACCGCCCGGCCGGTTCGAGCGGGTCCCGTCCTGGGGATTCGCACGACGAGCGGTCCGCGTGCGGTCGCCGTTCGCCGTCGATATGTGCCGCCGGGTTCGGTCGGGCCGTACGGATCACTGGGCGTTCATCGCCTCGTAACCACCGGTTGTCGCGTGGGGGTTCCGGGCAATGTGCAACTTGCCGTTAAGTGAGATGTGCGACACCACGACAGGGTCTAGCGGGTCGCGGAGAACCGGAACCTAAGGCAGGAAGACAATGTTGGACGCGAATTGGCCGGACAGCTGGCGAGGTGCCTTCCGCATCGAACTGCGGGCGGAGGCGATCGGACTCGCTTGGCGTGGCTGGCCGGTGCTCCCGGGCGTCAACCCCGCACCGCTCACCGAAGGCGACGACCTCACCTGGCGCCGTCCGGTGCCGGCGAGTGACGCCTGGCGCGAGCAGATCGGCACCCACGCCCACGAAGTCGCCACCTGGTTCTCCGACCGCACCCACAGCCTGCTCGTCGCGACCGGCACCGTCCTCGACGCCATCGAGGTCGACGACGAACTCGGCAAGCGCGCCTGCCGCCTGCTCCGCGCCATCGGCCACCCCGCGCCGATCATCGCGCTGCCGAACGGCCGCTGGCTCTTCCTGACCACCGTCGCCGACCACGTTCCGGCCGAGCTGGCGTCGCGGGCCGGCATCCAGTGGCACGGCAAGGACAGCTACATCCCGCTGCCGCCGTCGCCGTTCCAGCACGGTGTCGTGCACTGGCGCGTCAAGCCCGAGGTCTGCGGCTGGCAGCTGCCGGACGCCGCCGAGGTGCACGACGTGCTCGTCCGTGCGCTGGCCGGCGCCGGAGCTTCGCAGCTGGTTCAGACCACCGCGGCCTGAGTCACCCGAACCACCGCCCACGGCCGGTCCCAGCCCGGCCGTGGCGGAGCACGACACAACTCCATGAACCACCAAGTGGCCGTTCTAGCTCCCGTGTTGACGCAACGCCCCGAGCACGGTTTCCAGAACGGCCACCGCACCCGCCTTGTCCAGCGGATCGTTGCCGTTCCCGCACTTCGGCGACTGGACGCAGGACGGGCATCCCGTCGGGCACTCGCAGGAGACGATCGCCTCCCGCGTTGCGGCCAGCCACGGGACAATCGCGGCATAACCGCGTTCGGCGAACCCCGCACCCCCGGGATGGCCGTCATGCACGAACACCGTCGCCTCCCCGGTGTCGTCGTGCCACGCGGTACTCACCCCGCCGATGTCCCACCGGTCGCACGTAGCGAACAGCGGTAGCAGGCCGATCGCCGCGTGCTCGGCGGCATGCAGGGCACCGGGGACCCGTGCCGGAACCAATCCGGCACCCCCCGGTGTCCTGCCACCCTCGCGAGCGGGCCCCCGACCGCTCGCCGGGGTTTCCTCCCCGGTCCCCACCGGCCCCGCAGATTCGGTCCCCACCCGATGGCCCCCGGTCCCCGCCACGCCATCGACCGCGGTGCCGCCGAGCAGCTCGGCGGAAACCGTGTACCAGACCGCGCGCGTGCGCAGGCTCTGCTCCGGCAGGTCGAGCGGCGTGTGGTCCAGCACCTCCCCGGACGGCCGGCGTCGCAGGTACCCGACGACCTGCGACGTCACGGCCACCTCGCCAAGGCAGACGCTCACCCCGCCGAAGTCCTGCTTCTCCTGGGTGCTCAGCACCGAAATGTCCACGATCTCGCGCGGGGTCGTCGTCCAGTCCGGGTTTTCCGCGTGCACCAGCGCCAGCCCGGTCTCCAGGTCCAGCTCGTCGACGACGTACGACGACCCCTGGTGCAGGTACACCGCGCCGGGGTGGACGGCGAAGCACGCCGAGCCCGGGTCGACCGTCCCGAGCATCCGCCCGGAGTCCGCTTCGACGACCGCGATCTGCTCGCCGCCCGTCCCGCGGATGCCGACCTCGGCGTGCGGCCGGTCGCGCGAAGTCCAGTACCAGCCGCTCGACCGGCGCCGCAGCAGCTTCTGCTCCGCCAGTTCGGCCAGCACCTCCAGTGCCGCCGCGCCGCCGAACACCTCCAGCTCGGAAAGCGTCAGCGGCAGCTCGGCGACGGCGCACGCGAGCTGCGGCGCCAGCACGTACGGGTTCGCCGGGTCGAGCACCGCCGTCTCCACCGGCCGCTCGAGCAGCGCCGCCGGGTGGTGGACGAGGTAGGTGTCGAGCGGGTCGTCCCGCGCGACGAACACCACCAGCGCGGAATCACCGGACCGGCCCGCGCGCCCGGCCTGCTGCCAGAACGAAGCGAGCGTGCCCGGGTAGCCGGCCAGCACCACCGCGTCCAGCCCCGCGATGTCGACGCCCAGCTCCAGCGCGTTCGTCGTGGCGACCCCCAGCAACCGCCCCGACAGCAACGCCGCTTCGAGCGCTCGTCGCTCCTCCGGCAAGTAACCAGACCGGTACGCCGCAACGGTTTCCGCCAGCGCGGGGTCCACTTCGGACAGAATGCGACGCGCACCCAGCGCGGCCAGCTCCGCACCACGCCGGGACCGGATGAACGCCAGCGACCGGGCGCCTTCGAGGACCAGGTCGGCGAGGATCCGCGACGTCTCGGCACCGGCCGAACGCCGGACCGGCGCGCCGTTCTCCCCGGTCAGTTCCTCCAGCAGCGGCGGCTCCCACAACGCGACCGTGCGGGCGCCGCGCGGCGAGGCGTCCTCCGTCACGGCGACACAAGGCACGCCCGTCAGGCGCGAAGCGAACGAAGCAGGCGAAGCCGTTGTCGCCGAAGCGAGCACGAACACCGGCGAAGCGCCGTAGTGCTCCGCCACCCGCCGCAGCCGGCGCAGCAGCAAGGCGACGTGCGAGCCGAACACCCCGCGGTAGCTGTGGCACTCGTCGACCACGACGCAGCTGAGCCGCCGGAAGAACGACGCCCACCGCCCGTGTGCCGAGAGGATCCCGCGGTGCAGCATGTCCGGATTGGTGAACACCCAGTTCGCGTGCGCGCGCACCCAGTCGCGCTCCGCCATCGGGGTGTCCCCGTCGAACGACGCCGCCCGCACACCCGGGACGTCCAAAGAGGACACCGACCGCAGCTGGTCCGCGCCCAGCGCCTTCGTCGGCGACAGGTACAGCGCGTTCGCCTTCTCGCCGGCGGCCAGCCGCGACAGCACCGGCAGCTGGTAGGCCAGCGACTTGCCCGATGCCGTGCCGGTCGAAACCACGACGTGACGGCCCTCGTACGCGTGCGAAGCCGCCTCGGCCTGGTGCGCCCAAGGAGCCGCGACGCCGCAGTCACGCAGCGCAGCGACGACTGCCGGATCCGCCCACGACGGCCACTCTGCGTGACCTGCCGCGCGGCCCGGAAGGTCGGCCACGTGCGTGACCGGGTTCTCGCGCGACGGGATGCCGGCGGTCACCCGCCCCAGCAGCCGCCGTCCTCTCGAGTCCTCCACCAGCTGAGCTTGGCACAGGGGTCCGACAGTTCTCGCATCCCCAGCTGCGCCAACGGATCGGCGGAAGGGTGATCGATCAAGTGAGGAGGCTCACAAGGTAACGGAATGTGCCGTCACCGGGACGGCGTGAAGACGCTGGTTGCGATACCAATACACTCCCGCAATCCACACCCTCTGTGGTGAGCGTCATGTGAGACGTGCATTGCGTCCCGGCTAGCGTGTCGCTCGGTACAGGGTCCATGCCAGCGTCGGCCGTGTCGAACCCTCGGCTTGCCGTCGGCGTTGGCGCAGAGCGACGTCTCCTGGAGGACGAATGTCACGGCAGTTCCTCGCGGAGGGCGCGGGAAATATCTCGCTCTCCGGAGGTGGCTACACGATTGTCGGTGTAGTCGCCGTGGTCGCGCTTGCCGCACTCGTCATCGGCTACGTCCTGCTCAAGGAGGTGCTGGCCGCAGGCCAGGGCACCGCCAAGATGCAGGACATCGCCAAGGCGGTGCAGGAAGGCGCGGCCGCTTACCTCAAGCGGCAGCGGAACACCCTCGCCATCTTCGGCGTGATCGTGTTCCTCCTGCTCTTCGCACTTCCCGCCGACGACTGGAACGAGAAGATCGGCCGCTCGATCTTCTTCCTGGTCGGTGCGGCGTTCTCGTTCGCGATCGGCTACCTCGGCATGTGGCTGGCCACGCAGGCGAACCTGCGCGTGGCCGCCGCGTCGCGTGAGGAAGGCGGCCGCGAGAAGGCCATGCGCGTCGCGTTCCGCACCGGTGGCGTCGTCGGCATGATCACCGTCGGCCTCGGCCTGTTCGGTGCCGCGGTCGTCGTGCTGGTCTACACCGGCCAGGCGCCCAAGGTGCTCGAGGGCTTCGGCTTCGGCGCCGCCCTGATCGCGATGTTCATGCGTGTCGGCGGCGGTATCTTCACCAAGGCCGCCGACGTCGGCGCGGACCTGGTCGGCAAGGTCGAGCAGGGCATCCCGGAGGACGACCCGCGCAACGCCGCCACCATCGCGGACAACGTGGGCGACAACGTCGGCGACTGCGCCGGCATGGCCGCGGACCTCTTCGAGTCCTACGCCGTCATGCTGGTCGCCGCGCTGATCCTGGGCA
The DNA here is from genome assembly GCF_003937945.1 of Amycolatopsis eburnea. GTDB lineage: Bacteria > Actinomycetota > Actinomycetes > Mycobacteriales > Pseudonocardiaceae > Amycolatopsis > Amycolatopsis eburnea. The sequence continues at coordinate 495,482 of NZ_RSEC01000036.1, read as the reverse complement.
GCACCGCCTTCGGCGTGCACGGCCTGATCTTCCCGCTCATCGTGCCCGCCATCGGTGTCATCACCGCGGTCATCGGTGTCTACATCACCAAGGCGCGCGCGGGTGAGGGCGGTCTGGTCACGATCAACCGCTCCTTCTACATCTCCGCGGTCATCTCCGCCGTCCTGTCGGCGATCGCGGCGTTCGTGTACCTGCCGAGCAGCTTCTCCGACTTCGGCGCGGGCTTCGAGAACTCGGGCAACCCGGCGGTCATCGCGACCATCTCGGTGATCATCGGCATCGTGCTCGCCGCGGTCATCCTGAAGCTGACCGGGTACTACACCGGCACCGAGTACAAGCCGGTCAAGGACGTCGGCCAGACGTCGGAAACCGGTGCGGCGACGGTCATCCTGTCCGGCATCTCGATCGGTTTCGAGTCCGCCGTGTACACCGCGCTCGTCATCGGCGCGGCCGTCTTCGGCGCGTACCTGCTCGGCGGCGGCGTCGCGCTGTTCGCCGTGGCGCTGGCCGGTACCGGCCTGCTGACCACCGTCGGCGTCATCGTCGCGATGGACACCTTCGGCCCGGTTTCGGACAACGCGCAGGGCATCGCCGAGATGTCGGGCGACGTCGACGAGAAGGCCGCGCAGATCCTGACCGAGCTGGACGCGGTGGGCAACACCACCAAGGCCATCACCAAGGGCATCGCGATCGCGACCGCCGTCCTCGCGGCGACCGCGCTCTTCGGGTCCTACTCGGACGCGATCACGAAGACGCTGGCGGGCATGGGCAACGGCGTGGTCACCGGCCTCGACGCGGCCAAGTCGTTCGTCAACCAGGTCGTCAGCCCGAACACGCTCGTCGGCGTGATCATCGGCGCGGCCGTCGTGTTCATGTTCTCGGGTCTCGCCGTCAACGCGGTCTCGCGCGCGGCCGGCGCGGTGGTCTACGAAGTCCGCCGCCAGTTCCGCGACATCCCGGGCATCATGGAGGGCACCACCCGCCCCGAGTACGGCAAGGTCGTCGACATCGTCACGCGCGACTCGCTGCGCGAGCTGACGACGCCGGGTCTGCTGGCGGTCTTCGCCCCGATCGCGGTCGGCTTCGGCCTGGGCACCGGCGCGCTCGCCGGCTACCTGGCCGGCGCGATCGCCTGCGGCACCCTGATGGCGATCTTCCTCGCCAACTCCGGTGGCGCGTGGGACAACGCGAAGAAGCTGGTCGAAGACGGCAACCACGGCGGCAAGGGTTCGGACGCGCACGAGGCCACCATCATCGGTGACACCGTGGGCGACCCGTTCAAGGACACCGCCGGCCCGGCGATCAACCCGCTGATCAAGGTCATGAACCTGGTCTCGGTGCTGATCGCGCCCGCCGTCGTGCAGTTCTCGATCGGCCCGGACCAGAACACGGCCGTGCGCATCATCATCTCGCTGGTCGCGCTCGCCGTCGTCGTGGCGGCGATCGTGATCTCGAAGCGGCGCGGGACGGTCATCTCCGACGCCCCGGCCGAGATCAAGGCCTGACCGAGGCACCGTTCCGGGCCCGGCACGCAGCGTCGCGTGCCGGGCCCGGCGCGTGCCGGGACATCCCACACTGGCTCGGCGACTTGCGAAGCAGCACCGAGTCGGTACCGTCGGCCCTTCCGGGACGTCGTCGAGCAGGAGGTGCGCAGGTGCGGCCGCGGTCAACCGTCTTAGCCGCCCTAACCACGACGATCACGATCGGCCTCGCCGGTTGCGGGCAACCCGCGCAGTCCCCGGCACGGGACCAGGGTCTGTCGGTGACGACCGTGGTGCCGCAGGCCGATCCGGTGGCGAGATGGGCGGACGGCTACTGCGCCTCGGTGACCCACCTGGTCCGCGCGCTGGCGGAGCTGCCCACCGTCGACCCCAGCACGCCGCAGCAGGCGTCCAGGACGTCGAGCGACCTGCTCTCCTCGGTGGTCGGCGGGCTGAACCAGAGCCTCGCCGGGCTGACCGCGCTCGGCGCGCCGCCGGTGCGGTCGGCCGACGGCGGCCGCGCGGACGTCATCGGGCAGTTCACCGAGATCCGGGACCAGGCCGAGCAGGCGCGGCAGCGCATCGACGCCGTCCGCGGCGACGCGACGGCGACGAAGGCCGCCCTCGGCGACGCCAGGGCGACGCTCGACCGCATCGACGCGCTCGACTACCTCAAGGGCCTCAAGGACGTCCCGGCACTGGCGGCGGCGGAGCAGCGCGCCCCGGCCTGCCGCCAGCTGGATCAACCTCCTGGCTGAAGATCGCTCACAGTACTGCCGCGAATCGAACTTGTGTTCTAGTATGGCGCGGTGGATCGGACGATCTCGCTCTTCTCCGCCGAGGCCAGCGGGCCGGGCCTGGGCGACCTGGCCGGCCTGTTGTGCTGCCACGGCCAGATCACCGGCTTCGGGCGCACCGCCGCCCGGCTGTCGGTGGTCGTCGAGGAGCCGTGGCGGGCGCACGTCCTGGCCCGCGAGTTCCGCTGCCGCGGCGCGGACGCGCAGGTCTCGAAGGCCGAGTGCGGCCGCCCGCAGGTGCGCACGTCGTTCCGGGTCGACCTGCTCCCGCTGGCGCTGCGGTGGCTGCGTGAGGGCTGTGCGGGCCCGGTCGAGGACGACTCGGGCAAGGCGGTGCCGGACGGCTTCCGGCTGAGCGGCGCGATGCTGCGGATGTGGGCGCTGGCCGGCGGCCGCCCCGGTACGCAGGGCTACCTGCTCGGGGTCGACCCGCTCGCGCCGACCATGCACGAAAGGCTGGTCGAGGCGCTGACGCCGTTGGGGGTCCCGGCGAAGCTGACCGGGCCGAAGGCCGAGGTCCCGGCCGTCAAGGTCACCGGGAAACGCCGTTTGGAGGCGCTGCTGGAACTGATCGGGGAGCCGCCGCCGGGCGCCGAAGCGGCGTGGCCGGGCGCGGAGCCGCTGCCGGTGCCGCACCCGGAGGCCGTGACGAGCACGGCCTGACCGGGTGCGGGCGCCGCGTCAGGGCCGGGGCAGGGTGCAGCCGGCCTGCGTGAGGGCGATTTCGTTGGCCGCGGTCAGGCACGCGGGAATGCCGTACGTCTCCTGGCCGTAGTTCGTCTTGTAGTGCACGGTGACGTTGCCGGCCTGGTCGACCTCGCACGGGTTGTTGTCCGTGCAGCGCTGGCCGTCCTCGTTGCCGGTGTTGTTCACGCCGACGACCTTGCCGCCGGAGACGATCGGCGAGCCGGACGTGCCGCCGATGGTCTGGCAGGCGGAGGTGTAGCGGATCGAGTCCTTCCAGGTCCAGCTGCCCTCCTTCAGCCGGTACACGAACCCGTCGATGTTGCACGAGTAGATCCGCTTCCAGTAGCCGGAGACGACGTCGATCGCGGCGCCGGCCGTCGGGTGCGCGTTGGACAGCTCCAGCGGTGAGATCCCGTAGCTCGACTTGATCTGCGCGTAGGTGGTGGTGAGCTGGTAGAGCGACACGTCGGTGTCGGTCATCGTCCCGTAGACGATCTTCTTGGCGCGCAGCGTGCCCGCGTTGCCGCCACTGGCGTTGAGCAGCGTGAACGTCCGGCTGGACGACCGGTTGGTGATGACCTGCCCGGGTGCCGGGAAGCCGGTCTCGAGGCAGTGGCCGTTGGACATGACGAGCGCGGGCGCGGTGTCCGGCGTCGCCGCCGGCTTGACCACCGAGCCCGAGCAGTTGGAGAGGGCTACCGTGCCGGCGAAGTTCGCCGCGGCCGCGCTCGCCGGAGTGGTCCCCAGTAATACTGTGGCGGTCGCGGCGGTGAGCAGGGCGCCGAGGAGGCGTCGGGTCATGGCGGATCCTTTCGGCTGGACGGGGAAACCAGTGAAGCGGTCACGTCCCCGCGCCCACCACCGTCGAACGGAGGGTATCCAGGCGGTCACGCGCTAGGCTGCGCGGGACGTGGCCGAAATCACGTGGCAGGTACGTTGGGGAAACATCGTCGAGGTCAGCGGCGATGCGCTGGACACAGGAACGGCGGCGTGTTGGGTCACCTCCGCGCCGTCCGCGCCGGGACAGCGTGCACACTGGCAGGTCGAAGACGCGGGCCCGACGCCTCAAGGCAGGGCCTGGTCCCGGTCGCGGGACGAGATGAGCGGAGAGCAGGACAGCGTGGCAGGAGCACGGACCAAGAAGAACGGAGCCTCGGCGGGCAACGGCGCCGGGCACCGGCGGCTGGTCATCGTCGAGTCGCCGACGAAGGCCCGCAAGATCGCCCCCTACCTGGGCGGCGGTTACGTCGTCGAGTCCTCCGTCGGGCACATCCGCGACCTGCCTCGTGGTGCCGCCGACGTGCCGGCCCAGTACAAGGGCGAGTCGTGGGCCCGCCTCGGCGTCGACGTCGACAACGACTTCAAGGCCCTCTACGTGGTCACCCCGGACAAGAAGTCCAAGGTGACCGAGCTCAAGGGGCTGCTCAAGGACGTCGACGAGCTCTACCTCGCCACGGACCCCGACCGCGAGGGCGAAGCCATCGCGTGGCACCTGCTCGAGACGCTGAAGCCGAAGGTCCCGGTCCGCCGGATGGTCTTCCACGAGGTCACCGAACAGGCCATCCGCGCGGCCGCCGACTCGACCCGTGAGCTGGACGCCGACCTCGTCGACGCGCAGGAGACCCGCCGCATCCTCGACCGCCTCTACGGCTACGAGGTCTCGCCGGTCCTGTGGAAGAAGGTCATGCCGAAGCTCTCGGCGGGCCGCGTGCAGTCGGTGGCGACCCGGATCGTGGTCGAGCGCGAACGCGAGCGCATGCGCTTCACCTCGGCGTCCTACTGGGACATCTCGGCGACCATGGACGCCGGTGAAGAGGCTTCGCCGCGGAACTTCCCGGCGCGCCTGGTCGCCGTCGACGGCGCGCGCCTGGCCACCGGCCGCGACTTCGGCTCGGACGGGCAGCTCAAGGCGTCGAACACCGAGGTCCGCGTGCTCGCGGAGGCCGACGCGCGGCGCCTGGCCGAAGCGCTGAAGCAGCGTGACTTCAAGGTCGCGAGCGTCGAAGAGAAGCCGTACACGCGCAAGCCGTACGCGCCCTTCATGACCTCGACGCTGCAGCAGGAGGCGGGCCGCAAGATGCGGTTCACCTCGGAGCGCACCATGCGGATCGCGCAGAAGCTGTACGAGAACGGCTACATCACCTATATGCGTACCGACTCCACGACGCTGTCGGAGTCGGCGATCTCGGCGGCGCGCAGCCAGGCCACGCAGCTGTACGGCAAGGAGTACGTCTCGCCGTCGCCGCGCCAGTACACGCGCAAGGTGAAGAACGCGCAGGAAGCGCACGAGGCGATCCGGCCGTCGGGCGAGGTCTTCCGCACGCCGGGCCAGGTCGCGAGCGAGCTGGACACCGACGAGTACCGCCTCTACGAGATGATCTGGCAGCGCACGATCGCGTCGCAGATGGCGGACGCCAAGGGCACCACGATGTCCGTGCGCATCGTCGGCAACGCGACCTCGGGCGAGGAATGCACCTTCGCGGCTTCGGGCCGCACGATCACCTTCGCGGGCTTCCTCAAGGCGTACGTCGAGGCGGTCGACACCGAGACCGGCGGCGAAGCCGACGACAAGCAGAGCCGCCTGCCGGTGCTGGAGAAGGACCAGGCGCTCACCGCGTCCGACCTGAACCCGGACGGCCACACCACCTCGCCGCCGGCGCGGTACTCGGAGCCGAGCCTGGTCAGCAAGCTGGAAGAGCTGGGCATCGGCCGTCCGTCGACGTACGCGTCGATCATCAAGACCATCCAGGACCGCGGGTACGTCTGGAAGAAGGGCTCCGCGCTCGTCCCGTCGTGGGTCGCGTTCGCCGTGATCGGCCTGATGGAACGGCACTTCGAGCGGCTCGTCGACTACGACTTCACCGCCGGCATGGAGGACGAGCTCGACCGCATCGCGGCGGGCGACGAGCAGCGCGCGCAGTGGCTGTCGAAGTTCTACTTCGGTGGCGACATGGGCGTCGACGGCTCGATCGGCCGCCTGGGCGGGCTCAAGAAGCTGGTCGAAGGCAGCGTCGAGGACATCGACGCGCGCGAGATCAACTCGATCCCGCTGTTCAGCGACGCCAACGGGCACACGGTCGTGGTCCGCGTCGGGCGCTACGGGCCGTACCTGGAGCGCGAGGTCGACGGGAACTCGCAGCGCGCGAACCTGCCCGAGGACCTGCCGCCGGACGAGCTTTCGCAGGAGATCGCGGAGAAGCTGTTCGCGACCCCGCAGGAGGGGCGTTCGCTGGGCGTCGACCCGGTGAGCGGGCACGAGATCGTCGCCAAGGAAGGCCGCTTCGGGCCGTACGTCACCGAGCTGCTGCCCGAGATCGAGATCCCCGAGGACGCCACGGCCGCGCAGAAGAAGGCTCTGAAGGCGAAGGCGCCGAAGCCGCGTACGGGCTCGTTGTTCAAGTCCATGGACATCGAGACCATCACGCTCGACGACGCGCTGAAGCTGCTCTCGCTGCCGCGCGTGGTCGGCAAGGACCCGGAGTCCGGCGACGAGATCACGGCGCAGAACGGGCGCTACGGGCCGTACCTGAAGAAGGGCACGGACTCGCGGTCGCTCTCGACCGAGGACCAGCTGTTCTCGATCACCGTCGAGGAAGCGCTGAAGATCTACTCGGAGCCGAAGCAGCGGGGCCGGTCGGCGACCGCGAAGCCGCCGCTCAAGGAGCTCGGCGAGGACCCGGTGTCGAAGAAGCCGATGGTGGTCAAGGACGGGCGCTTCGGTCCGTACGTGACCGATGGCGAGTACAACGCGACGCTGCGGAAGGGCGACGAGATCGAGTCGCTGACCGCGGAACGGGCGTCCGAGCTGCTGGCCGAGAAGCGGGCGAAGGGCCCGGCGCCGAAGCGGAAGGCGCCGGCGCGCAAGCCGGCGTCGACGACGGCGAAGACGGTCAAGGCTGGCACGGCCAAGAAGGCCACCACCGCCAAACGGTCCACCGCGACGAAGACGAAGTAGCACGTCAGAAGTCCGTGAAGGCCTCCTTACCGGCGTTTTTGCCTGGTAAGGAGGCCTTCACGGACTTTGGCCACACTTTCGGGTGACACCTCGAACGGATGTTCGGGAAATTGTCGGTGGTCCCGGGTTTCCTGAACGTGTGACCACAACACCACGCACCGTGCACACGGTGCTTGCCAAGATCCTCAAGCCCGTCCGCGCCGCGGCCGCGGGCAGTCCGTCCGCGCTGGACCTCCACGACTCGCTGCCCGGGTTCGCCGGTGACGGCGTCTGCGGCGTGGCCGTCGCCTTGTTCGACGAGCCGTGGACGTCGGCGTTCTTCGACGACGGCACGCGGTTCGGCGTCGCCGGGGACGGCCTGCGCCGGTCCGGGCCGTCGTCCGGCTCGGTCGCGGAGCTGCTCGGCCTGGCCTTCGCGCGGTTGCCGTTGCGGTCGCCGGCGCCCGGCAGCGGCCTGTACCTGGACGCCGACGAGCGCGGCGTCCTGGCGGCCGGGCAGGAGTGCCTGGTCCTCGACCTGATGGAAGAGCTCCGAAGACCCCGGCTCGGCACGGTCCAGATCGACCTCGCCCGCGGCCCGCGCCGTCCGTGGGAGGTGGTGGCGTTCGTCGACGACGCCCGCGGCAGGCACCTGGCGGTGCTGGGCAGGCGCCGGGGCGGCCGCCGCCGGTTCTGGTGGCTGCCGGGCAGCGTCGACGGGCTGGCGGAGATCGTCGAAGGGCGGATTCCGGAGCATGTCTGAGCCGCTCGCCGACCGCTCGCCGAACGATGTCACCCACTCGAACACATGTGCGAGAAATTGTCGGTGCCAGGGTGTTCAATCAAGGGGTGAGCAACTCAGTCGCCGTCTTCGACGTCATCGACGAGGTCATCGCCCCGCTGTCGGCCGAGGTGCCGGAGCGGCCCTCGGTGATGGAGTTCTACGACCCCGAGTTCGAGATCCCGCCGGTGCTGGCGGACACCGGACCGCTCCCGGGTCGTCCTCCTTCGCCGCCGCTGAGCCTGGCCGACGAGGTGGAGCAGTACACCCGGTTCGTCGCCGGGATGGCCGCGATCGGCCTGGCCCCGGGTGGCGAGGTCACGGCCGAGGCGGTCGGGCTGTACCGGGCGCTGCGCGGTGGCTTCATCCGCGGCGTGGTCACCGGGGTCTTCCCGGCCCGCCAGGAGCCGTGGGAGGTGCGGTTCTTCGGCGACGAGGACTACACCACGGTGCTGCACAAGCTGGGCAACCGCGCGCGGCTGCGGTCGGGCTTCCTCAGCGAGCTGCCGGGCTGGGTGTTCGACGGCCTGCCGGACCGGCCGCCGGGGCCGGGCCGGCACGTGCGGATCGAGACGGACGAGCGCGGCCTGATCCCGGGCGGCTGCGAGCGGGCGGTCGAGCTGATCCGCGAGTGCGCGGCCCGTCCGCGGCTGGGCACGGTACTAGTGGACCTGGCGGTCCGCGACGCGATCTTGGCGGAGTACCCGCACGGCGCGTTCGGCCTGGTCGACAACGACCTCGGCCGCTACCAGTTCAGCGCGGCGGTGGACCGCACCGGCCGGTGGACGGTCACGTGGGGTCCGGCCTCGCGGAGCACGGCCGAGCAGTGGATCGTCGAGGCGGTGCAGAGCCATGCGTGAGCCGGTGGAGAGCCCGCCGGTCCGCGGGGAAGGGCCCGAGGCGGCGCTGGGCCTCACGGTCCGCGACGCGATCCTGGCGGCGGCCGAGCTGATCAGCGACGTTCCGATCCCTCGCAGCGGAGCCACCGGTGACGAGACCGACAAGGAGGTGCGAGGCCATGGCTGAGCGGACCGCTGCCCGGGAGCTGCTCGAGCTCGCCGCCGGGCCGGTGCTGGCGGCGATGCCGGACCGCGAACCCGTCGACCGGCTCTACAACCCGGACGTCAGCGACCACGACATCCTCGTCCACGGCCCGGTCTCCGACGACCCCGCGGACCTGATCGCCGAGGTCGAACGCCACATGGCCTGGGCGGCCTGGATCGAAGGCACACCCTTCGGGGAGGACGGTGAACTGAACGAGATCGGGTTCGAGGTCGTCTCGCTGATGCTGCGCGGTTCGGTGCGGGCGGCGCTGTGCGGCGTCTTCGACGAGGGGCCCGCGACGGCGGACATCCGGTGCTACGCGGACGGCGAGCGGGCCTTCATGATGGGCTCGCTCCCGGGGCGGACGGCGATCCACCTCGCCGACTTCGAAGAGCTGCCGGAGATGCTCATCGCGGAGCTGCCGGAGGTGCCGTTCGGCGCCTCGCCGCGGGCGATCTGGCTGTCGGTGGACGACGACGGCCTGGTCCACGACGGTCAGGACGCCGACGTCTGGGCGATGCGGGAGGTGCTGGCCCGGCCGCGCTCGGGCACGGCGGTGCTCGACATGCTCGCCTTCGGCGGGCTGTGCGCGGAGTTCCCCGACCACGGCTTCGTCCTCGTGGACACGGACCTGGGCCGCTTCGCGCTGGCGGCGCTCGACCGCGGTGACGGACGTCGGCAGCTCGTCCTGAGCCCGTTCAGCCGCGGGATGCTCCGCGACTGGTGCCGGAAGATGATCGACCTCGGACAGGAGGAGGTGCCCTGACCGGTACTCCATCCGGGCCCGAGCGCGAGCTGCGAAACTGGCCATCTTGACACCCAGGGTGTGGCCAGTCGCGCGCGGCCATCTCGAGGCTCGTGTGACCGGACTCACTACGATCCGTCACCAACGGCGGTCGACCCGGCCACCGGCGGGCTGGACACTGCAGGGGGTTCGGGTACGGGCTTGCGCTGCGTGACCGACCCTCCACTGGAGACAGAGCCATTGGGCGGATGCGTTATCCGCCATCGTCGCTACCCTGGAAAGGCGAGGACATTCAGTAGTGAGGTGGTCACCATGAGCGCGAACGGTGAGGCTCCCTTCTTCAATGCCCCCGAGCTCACTCAGCGCGACGGCACTCTGTCCCAAGCACCAGGCGAGACGTTCGCGGACCCGGTCTCCGGACTGGTCACCGCGGGGCCGGAGCCCCGTGCCGCGGCTCCGAACGGCCACGAGCCCGCCGCCTTCCCGGTGGCCGGACCCGTGCAGCCCGACGAAGAGGTCGTGCGCCGGATGGTCGAGGAGACGCTCCGCGAGGAGAGCGAAACCGGCGCGAAGGCCCCGGAGGCGATCCCGCCCGCGGGCACCTTGGCGGTGAACGGCGAAAACCCGCCGCTCGGGGTGCTGCCGCGGCAGCGGAACCGGCAGCGCACCTGGCCGACCCGGCCACCGCAGCTGCTGCGGCCCCTCCGCCAGGACCCGCTGCCGGACGAGGACGCCGACGACGTCGACGTCGTGCCGGTCAAGCGGCGGAAGCTGCCGAAGATGCCGGCGGTGTCGATGCCGGCGTTCAACCGGCCGTCGTCGAGCGCGGCGGGCGTGATGCTCGCCGTGGTGCTGCTGATCGTGTTCGGTTTCGTCGCCATCGAGATGGTGTCGAGCCTGGTCAGCAGCGTGACGGGCCTGTTCGACTAGCGTTCGCTCGCTGTTCCCCACCCCACCGGGACCTCGGGGCCGTCCGCGAGGCAAGGGCCGATCGGGCTACCCTGGCTTCACGGTCGGGCTACCTCACGAGGACGTCCGGCACCGCGGTGACTAGTGGGGTGGGCGTATCAGCGAGGGCGTGCGGTCGGTACCCGGGGCCGGCCCGGGTGCGTCGTCGGGCGCCGAGGCGTCCACGATCAACCGGGTCCGGCGGGTACTGGCGATCAAACCTTTCCGGCGGCTCTGGGGCGTCACGTACCTGTGCAGCGTGGCCGACTGGCTGAACATCCTGGCCCTCACCGGCCTGGCCACGAAGCTGACGGACAACTACTTCGCCCAGAACTTCGCGTTCGTCGGCGTGGTGCTGACCGGCTTGGCGCCGGGCCTGCTGTTCGCCCCGGTCGGCGGGCTGCTCGCGGACCGGTTCGACCGCCGCAAGGTCATGGTCGTCGCCGACCTGCTGCGGTGCGGGTTCCTGCTGTCCATCGCCATCGTCAGCGCGCCCTGGTGGCTGCTCGCCGGGAACTTCCTCGTCGGCTGCGCGTCGAGCATGTGGATCCCCTCGAAAGAGGCGGCCGTCCCCAACCTGCTCCGCCGTCCCGACCAGGTCGAGACCGCCAACCAGCTCGGCATGGTGATGACCTACGGCCTCGCCGTCATCACCGCGGCCGGGGCCAACGCGGCCATCACCGGCGTCAACACGACGTTCCACCTGTTCCCGGGCGACCCGAGCCTCAACATCGCGAAGCTCGTCGTCATCATCACCGGCCTGCTCTACCTGGCCAGCGCGATCCTGATCGCCACCCGGATCCCCGAGCTCTCGCTGCGCAACGTCCACGCGCTGCCGGAGCAGAAGGTCAAGCAGGCCGACGAAGAGAAGTTCGGCGTCGGCCAGATGATCGCCGACGGCTTCCGGTTCATCCGCAGCACGCCGCTCGTGCGCGGCCTGCTCGTCGGGGCTTTCGGCGCGTTCGCCGCGGGCGGGGCCGTGATCGGCTCGGCCAAGCCGTACTCCTCGAGCCTGCTGGCCGGTGACTCGGCGTTCAACCTGCTGGTGCTGGCCGTCTTCCTCGGCCTGGCCACCGGCATGGCGTTCGCGCCCAAGCTCGCCCGGCGCCTGGCGCACGACCGGCTGTTCGGCATCTCCATCATCGCCGCCGCGCTGTCGCTCCTGGTTGTGGCGCTGTCGCCGCACCTGGCGGTCGCGCTGATCGCCGTCTGCTCTGTCGGCATCTGGGCCGGGACGGCGTTCCTCACCGGCGTCACGATCATCGGCTCGCGCGTCGAGGACGCGATCCGCGGCCGGATCAACGCGATCTACCAGCTGATGATGAAGCTGGTGCTGTTCGGCACCACGGTCACCGTGCCGGTGCTGGTCGGCCTGGTGCAGCGGCACACGATCACCGTCTGGGGCAGCCCGCTCACCATCGACGGCACCCGCCCGGTCATGCTCGGCGGCGCCGCGATCGCGCTCGTCGCCGGGCTCTTCGCCTACCGGCAGATGGACGACAAGCGCACCGAGCCGATCCTGTCCGACCTGCGCAACGCGCTGCGCCGCACCCCGCGGCGGGTCAACGGATTCCTCATCGCCGTCGAGGGCACCACCGCGATCAACACCGCGATCCAGGCCGTCAACCTGGCCGACTGGATGCGCGGCGGCACCCGCCCGGTCGTGGTCGCCGCCGACCCCGCGCTCGACGACCAGCGGCTCACCGCGCTGGTCTCCGGGGCTTCACTGACCGGGGCGCGGGCCCAGGCGCTGGCCGCCGCCGCGGTACGGGCCGACATCGTCGAGCGGCACGTCCAGCCGGCGCTGGACGCCGGTTCGGTGGTCGTGATGGAACGGTTCGTCGACTCGCCGCTCGCGCACCTGTCCGCCGTCGCCGGCCTGGACAGCGACGAGCTCGAGGGTCTCGCCGACTGGGCGACCGGGCGGCTGCGCCCGGACCTGACCGTGCTGCTCGACGCCGCCCCGAACGGCGCACCGCGCGACAAGTCGGCCGCCATGAACGACCAGTGGCGCGTCCAGCACCTGCTGACCGAGATGGCCGCGGCCGATCCGGACCGGTACGTCGTGATCGACGCCGACGGCACTGACGCCGAGGTCGCCGAGCGGATCCGCACCGCGCTGCGTGCCGTGTTCGTCGGCCGGCTGGCCGCGCTGGCGCCGACGACCGAAAAGCCGGTGACGCTGCCGCTGGACATCGATGAACCCCTGCCCGTCGAAACCCCGGAAGAGCCTCGCGTGGAGGCGAAGTGACGACGACCGAGCGCATCGGCGTCTGGAACCAGGTGGTCGGCCAGGAAGCCGCGGTCGAAACGCTGACCTCGGCCGCGTCGGCCGCCGCGAAGATCGTCGCCGGCGAGCCCGCCCCACCCGGGGCGATGACGCACGCGTGGCTGCTCACCGGCCCGCCCGGGTCCGGCCGCTCGGTGGCCGCGCGGACGTTCGCCGCGGCGCTGCAGTGCAGCACCGGCACCGGCTGCGACGCCTGCCCCGGCTGCCACACGACGATGGCGGGCACGCACGCCGACGTCCGGCTCGTGGTGCCCGAAGGCCTGTCGATCTCGGTCGCCGAGATGCGCGCGCTGGTGCAGGCCGCCGCGCGCCGCCCGACCACCGGCAACTGGCAGGTCGTCATCATCGAGGACGCCGACCGGCTCACCGAAGGCGCGTCGAACGCCTTGCTGAAAGCCGTCGAAGAGCCGCCGGACCGCACGGTCTTCCTGCTCTGCGCGCCGTCGGACCACCCCGAGGACATCTCGGTGACGATCCGCTCGCGCTGCCGCTTGGTGACGCTGCGGACGCCCGCCCCGGAGGCGATCGCCGACGTGCTGGTGCGCCGCGACCACGTCGACCCGGAGCGGGCGCACTGGGCCGCTTCGGTGTGCGGCGGTCACGTCGGCCGCGCGCGCCGGCTCGCCACCGACGAAGCCGCGCGCCAGCGCCGGGCCACCGTGCTGCGGATCCCGCTGGGCTTGCGCCGTCCCGCCGACGTCTTCACCTGCGCCGACCAGCTGATCAGCGCGGCCGAGGCGGACGCGGGCGAGGCGAGCAAGGGCCGCGACGAGGACGAACGCAACGAGCTGCGGACGGCGATGGGCGGCGACGGCGTCGGCAAGGGCGTCGCCGGCGCCAAGCGGGCCGCCGAAGCCGCGGTCAAGCAGCTGGAGAAGAAGCAGAAGTCCCGCGCCACCCGGACGCAGCGCGACACGCTCGACCTGGCGCTGGTCGACCTCGCCGGCTTCTACCGCGACGTCCTGGTGACGGCCACCCGCTCCGGCGCGACGCTCAACCACCCCGACCACGCGGACCAGATCCGCGAAGCGGCTTCGGCGTGGACGCCGGAATCGACGCTCCGCCGGCTCGAAGCGGTGCTGGAGTGCCGCGAGGCGATCGACCTGAACGTCAAGCCGCGCATCGCCGTCGAGGCGATGGTCACGACGCTGCGCCAGGGCTGAAACGCGAAGAACCCCCGCCGGGAAAGCTCCCGGCGGGGTTCCTTCACTGCCTTCGCGTCACTCGCGCGGCCGCGGTGACGGCTTGAACGGCTTCTCCTCGACGGCGACCGCCAGCGGGCGACGGCGCGTCCCCGGCATCGCGGCCACCATCACGACACCCAGCAGCAGCATCGCGGTGCCCGACCAGAACAGCGGCACGGTGTCGTACGCGCCCCCGGTGTACGCGAGGTTCTTCACCGGCCCCTTCGGCGCCTGGCCACCCGCGGGCGGCGTCGACGTCGACCCGCAGACGACCCCGCCGGTCGGCGCGTACGCCCGCGCGATCTGCTCGCCGAGCGACAGCTGGGCCAGCGACGACGGCAGGTTCTTGGCCTGCTCGTCCGGCAGCAGGCTCTTGAGCTTGGTCGTCGGCAGCAGCTGCAGGTCGAACATCCGCGCCGACGCGCCCAGCTGGAAGCCCTTGAACGGCGTGGTCATGTTCGCGGACTTCTGGTCCAGCCCGGCGATGCTCAGCCGCAGCACGCCGAGGTCGAGCACGGTGCCCGCGGTGTTGCCGACCTGCTGGAGGCCCTTGGTGAGCGTGGAGACCAGCCCGCCGACCACCGGGATGTCGTCGACCTGCCCGAACTGGTCGCTCAGGCCCTTCAACGGCAGCCCGATCGGGATGTCCTTGGTCGGGTGCGCGGCGTCCAGCGTGTACAGCGTCTTGCCGCCCGCCGCGATGGTCAGCACCGGCGCGGTGTAGTCCACTTTGGACGTCTTGGCGTCGCCGGTGGAGGTCACCTTGAGCGTCGGCTGGCTGGCCACCTTGATGCTCAGCGCCAGCGGCGTGCCCTTGAGGATCTCGATGTCCGCGCCCTGCAGCGTCGACGTCGACTGCACGGCCTTGTTCTTCGAGCCCGGGATGTCGACCAGCTTGACCTGCGAGCGCGACGACAGCGTGTTCGGCAGGCTCAGCAGCGAGCCGGTGCCGTTGGCCGCGGTCTGCCCGCCGCCCTGCAGCAGGCCGCCGAGGCTCTGCAGGCCCTTGGTCAGGTCGAACCCGCTCGCCAGCGACCCCGGGTCGAGCTTCGGCTTCAGCGCGTCCAGCCCCAGGTTCGGCATCGACGGGATGACGTTCAGCAGCGACAGGCTCGCCACCGACGTGCTCGCGTCAGCGATCGTGTCGACGCACGGCCCGAGCGTCTGGCTCCACCGCGCGTGCGCGCTCCCGTTCAGCACCCCGACGTTGAGCAGCGGGTTCGACGGCCCGTTCAGCCCACCGCTGATCGGCTGCGGGTTGTCCGGCAACGCGGTCTGCACGACGCTGCCCGGCGTCTGCGGCGCGTTCCCGCCCACCGACAACCCGAACGGCGACGCCTGCGCGATCGACTTCTCGTAGCTCAGGTAGGCGTCCGAGTTCGCCGACGCGCTCGACAGGCCCATGCCCGCCTCGAGCGCCGACTGCTTCGGCAGGGTGTCGCCGAACCCGGGCAGGATCGTCTTCGTCGGCACGGCGTTGGGCAGCAACCGCACGATCCCGAGCGCGGTCCCGGCATCCCCGACCGCCTGCCCCAGCGGCTGCGGCCCGACCGGCGCCGAGATCGGCGCCTGCCCGGAACTCGCCGGCTGCGGGATCGGCGTCGTCGGATAAGTGGGATCGGCGTTCGCCGGCGCCGCGCTGAACAGCAACAACGCCGCGGCCGCCGGCAGGGCCACCGAACGGGGCAGTCTTCGCCGCATGTGCCAGAGCCTCCAGATAGGTCGACCGGTGAGTGAGACCGGCGTCATAGGGCCCTAACGACGGTCCCCCCGGAAAGTGACGGCACGAGCTTCCGCTACACTTGCTGACGTCGCCAGCGCGAGCCGGAGACATGCCGCCTTAGCTCAGTCGGCCAGAGCGATTCACTCGTAATGAATAGGTCGGGGGTTCGATTCCCCCAGGCGGCTCGACAAGGTTGCTGGCCCCTGCCCCTCGAGGGCAGGGGCCGTTTCTTGTCTCGCGTATCTTGCGGGGCTTCGCCCCGCGCCCCGCCCGGAGGGCTCCGCCCCCGGCCCCCCGTCGTGGTTGCGTTCGGCGTGAACCTTGCGAAATTGTTTGGGGGAACCACCCTTATGGGTCAAGTTGGAGATGGCGAAGGCCCCCGGCTTGTGGCTGGGGGCCTTCGGAAGAGCGGGGGGCTTTACTTCGGCGGGTTCAGTTTCACGACCGTTGCCTTGGCGTCGCCGCGGGGGGTTCGGTAGGTGATCTCGTCGCCGGATTTGGCGCCGACCAGGGCCAGGCCGAGGGGGCTGTCCGAGGTGATCGCGTCGGCGTCCTCGCCCGGGACCGTGACCACCTGGAACGTCTCTTCGTCGCCGTCCGGGAAGCGGAGGGTCACCGTGGTGCCGTCCGGGAGCTGGGCGTTGCCGTAGCCGCCGTGTTCCATCTTCGCGGCCAGGTCGGCGATCTGGCGGTCGAGCCGGGCGGCCGCTTCGGCGCGGTCGATCACGTCCGCCTGGTCCGCCGCGTCGCCGGTGCGCTCCTGCTCGCCGGGTTGCGGCGCGAGGGCCTCCCGCTGCGCGCGCAAGTTCGCGATTTCCTTCTCCAGCTGGCTGCGCGCAGCCGGGCTGAGCCCCTTGTCCCCTGAGATCACCATGCCGCGCATTGTCCGCCGCGCGGACCGGGGTGGCCAATCCGGTTTTTCACCCGAAGGTCACCCGCAGGACGTCTGCCCTAGGATTCGGGCCTGTCGTCCGGAAAGAAGGTAACGAGAATCACCGTGAGCGCAGTCCCCGGTCGCAGCGACCGGCTCTCTCCCAACCAGCTGGCCAAGCAGGAACAGATCGTCGAAGCCGCGCGCGTGGTGCTCGCCCGCGACGGCCTCGCCGGGTGCACCGTCCGCGCCATCGCCGACGCCGGACCGCTCACCAAGAGCGCGATCCACTACTACTTCGCCGACATCGACGTCCTCATCGACCGCGCGATGGCCGCCCACATCACCGCCTTCGCGGCGGGCCTGCGCGAGGTGGCCGCGAAGCACGACGAACCCCGCCAGCGGCTCTTCGCCGTCCTCGAGGAGTACCTGCGGGTCTTCGCCGCCAACCCGAACGCGGCGTTCCTCTGGTTCGAGTACTGGATCGCCGCCGGGCGGGCGCAGCACCCGCAGGCCATCGACGTCATGCTCACCTCGCTCGCGGAACTGCTCGCCGAGCTCCTCGCCCCGCTCGACGTCGACGACCCGCGGGCGCGCGCCCGGGCGCTGCTGTCGTACCTGCTGGGCACGGTCGTCCAGCAGCGGGTGCGCCCTCGGCCGTTCGCCACGCTGCGTGCCGACATCGAGGCGCTCTGCTTCGCGAACTACGGCCAATAACGCCCAATAGATCCGTACGCGTACGGATTGTGCGGTACGTCCGGCTCCGGCCAAGGTCGAGGAACCCCCGAGAGCAGGAGACGTGATGCGCACACGAACGTGCACGGCGGCGGCCGCGGCCGTCCTCTTGGTGCTCACCGCCGGCGGCCAGGCCGGTGCCGCCCAGCCGGACGGACCACAGGTCTACGAAGTGACCGGCACCGGCACCGCCCAGCAGCGCACCGAGGTCGCGCGGACCGGCGCGGACATCCTCGACGTCGAAGGCGCGACGACGACGATCATCGCCAACCCCGGCGAGGCGGCCCAGCTGCGCGCGCTCGGCTTCGGCGTCAAGGCGCTCGGGAAGGTGAACCGGCCGCAGGGCACCGAGACCGTCGAAGACTTCCCGGCCGGCTACACCGGCTACCACACCTACGCCGAGACGCAGACCGAGCTGCAGAAGGCCGTCGCGAACTACCCGGCGCTGGCGAAGCTCGGCAGCGTCGGCAACTCCTACGAGGGCCGCGCGCTGTCGGTGCTCAAGATCAGCGACAACGCCGGCACCGACGAGAACGAGCCCGAGGTCCTCTTCACCTGCAACCAGCACGCGCGCGAGCACCTCACCACCGAGATGTGCCTCCGCATCGTGCAGCGGCTGACCAGCGGGTACGCCACCGACCCGGCGATCAAGCGGCTCGTCGACAGCGCCGAGATCTGGGTGGTCCCGAGCGTCAACCCGGACGGCTCCGAGTACGACATCTCCGGCGGCACGTTCCACAGCTGGCGCAAGAACCGCCAGGGCCCCGGCACCGACACCAACCGCAACTGGGGCTACAAGTGGGGTTGCTGCGGCGGCTCGTCGGGTTCGACGTCCAGCGAGACCTACCGCGGCACGGCGGCCTTCTCCGCGCCCGAGACCCGCGCCGTCTCGAACTGGGTGAACTCGCGGGTGGTCGGCGGCGTCCAGCAGATCAAGACGCACATCGACTTCCACACCTACTCCGAGCTGGTGCTCTGGCCCTTCGGCTACACCTACGCCGACACCGCGCCGGGCCTGACCGCGGCCGAGGCGCAGAAGTTCCAGTCGCTCGGCAGGCAGATGGCCGCTACCAACGGTTACACGCCGCAGCAGTCCAGCGACCTCTACATCACCGACGGCAGCGTCAACGACTGGATGTGGGCGCAGCACAAGATCTGGAGCTTCACCTTCGAGATGTACCCGAAGGGCAGCAGCCCGGGCTTCTACCCGCGCGACACGCAGATCGTGCCGCAGACCACGCGCAACGACCAGGCCGTGGACATCCTGATCAACGCCGCGATCACGGGCTGAGCGCGCGGGGGCGGTTTAGGGTCTGGGCATGCCTCTGTTCTCGTTCGAAGGGCTCAGCCCGCAGGTCCACCCGGACGCCTGGATCGCCCCCACCGCCACCCTCATCGGCGACGTCGTCGTCGAGAAGGACGCCTCGATCTGGTTCGGCGCGGTGCTCCGGGCCGACTTCGGCCGGATCGTCATCCGCGAGGGCGCCAACATCCAGGACAACTCGGTGATCCACGTCAACGACGGCGTCTGCGAGGTCGGCAAGAACGTCACCGTGGGTCACCAGTGCCTGGTGCACGACTGCACGATCGGGGAGCAGGCGCTGATCGGCAACGGCTCGACGGTGCTCGACAAGGCGAAGATCGGCGCGCGGGCGCTGGTCGCGGCCGGGGCGACGGTCACGCCGGCGACGGAGGTGCCCGGCGAGGTGATCGCGATGGGCAGCCCGGCGAAGAAGTTCGTGCCGCTGACCGACTCGGCGCGCATGTGGGTCGAGCACAACGCGGCGATCTACCAGGAGCTGGCCCGCCGGCACCGCGCGGGCACGAAACCGGTTTGACCCTCCAGTAACTGGAGACCCTAGCTTCGGGGCATGGCTCCGAAGAAACTCACCCACCAGGTCACCCTCGAGCTCACCGCGGGCAACGCGCCGGTCGTCGACCTCGGCAAGATGCTGGGACAGACCGGGGTCAACCTCGTCGAGGTCAAGAAGGCCTACGACGCGTCGACGGCGGCGCAGCGCGGCGACATCGTGCCGGTCGTCGTCTCGGTGTTCGAGGACCGTTCGTTCGCGCTGCGGCTCAAGACGCCGCCGACGTCGTTCCTCATCAAGAAGGCGTTGGGGGACAAGGGTTCCGCGCGGCCGGGGCACGAGGTCGCGGGCAAGCTGACCAAGGACCAGCTGCGCGAGATCGCCGAGCGCAAGCTGCCGGACCTCAACACCTCCGACGTCGAAGCGGCGATGCGCACGATCGCGGGCACGGCGCGTTCCATGGGCGTCGTGGTCGTGGACTGACGTGCGCAAGCACGCGGTCGTGCCGCCGTTCCACGCGCTGGACCCCGAGCTCGGGGTGGCGGAACGGTTGCTGCGCCAGGGAAATCCGGAGCTGAGCGCGATCGTCGCCCGGCTGCCCGACGAACACGCGGCCGCGCGCCGCCTCAACGCCGTGCTGGCGGAGGCCGGGGCGCGGCCGCGGCTCGTCGACACCGGTGCCGCGTGGCGGATCGTCTACGTGACGCCGTACGCGGGCACCGGCGAGCTGGCCGCCGGCGCGGCCGGGCTGGCCGAACTCGTCACGGTCGGCGGCTGGCGGCGGGTGAAGCGCTGCGCCACCTGCGCGAAGCCGTTCTGCGACCGGACTTCGGGGTGCACCCGCAAGTGGTGCGCCGAACACCGCCGGTCTTCGAGCGGGGTGGACTAGGCTCTGACCCGCAGCAGCGACTGGCGCCATCGAGGTGGAGCACCACCGGGAAGCGACGACGAGGCCGGCACCGCGCGCCTGGGTGAAGGCCACTCCAGAGCCGGAGTACGCCATGACACACCAGCCAGCACTGAACGCGCTGACCGCCGCCGACCCGCAGATCGCCGGGCTGGTCGAGGACGAAGCGAAGCGCCAGCACGACAAGATCCGCCTGATCGCGTCGGAGAACTACGTCTCGCAGGCCGTCCTCGAAGCGACCGGCAGCGTGCTCACCAACAAGTACTCCGAGGGCTACGCGGGCAAGCGGTACTACGAGGGCCAGCAGTTCATCGACCAGGTCGAGCAGCTCGCCATCGACCGGGCGAAGGCCGTGTTCGGCGCGGACCACGCGAACGTCCAGCCGTACTCCGGCTCCCCGGCGAACCTCGCGGTGTACCTCGCCTTCGCCGAGCCCGGCGACACCGTGCTCGGCATGGGCCTGCCCGACGGCGGCCACCTCACCCACGGCTGGGGCGTGTCCGCCACCGGCAAGTGGTTCACGCCGGTGCGCTACGGCGTCGCCAAGGAGACCGGCCGCGTCGACCTCGACCAGGTCCGCGACCTCGCCCGCGAGCACCGGCCGAAGCTGATCTTCTGCGGTGGCACGGCGATCCCGCGCACGATCGACTTCCCGGCGTTCGCCGAGATCGCCGCGGAGGTCGGCGCGGTGCTCGTCGCCGACATCGCGCACATCGCCGGCCTCGTCGCGGGTGGTGCGCACCCGTCGCCGGTCGGGCACGCGCAGGTCATCACGACGACCACGCACAAGACGCTGCGCGGCCCGCGCGGCGCGATGATCCTCTCCGACGCCGAGCACGCCAAAGCCGTCGACAAGGCCGTGTTCCCCGGCCTGCAGGGCGGCCCGCACGACCACACGACGGCGGCCATCGCGGTCGCGCTCGGCGAGGCGCAGCAGCCGTCGTTCAGCGAGTACGCGCACACGATCGTCGCCAACGCCCGCGCGCTGGCGGACGCCCTGCTGGCGAAGGGGTACGACCTGGTGTCCGGCGGCACGGACAACCACCTGCTGCTGATCGACCTGACGAACAAGGCCGTCGCGGGCAAGCCGGCGGCGAAGGCGCTGGACCGCGCGGGCATCGAGCTGAACTACAACACGGTCCCGTTCGACCCGCGCAAGCCGTTCGACCCGTCCGGCATCCGGCTCGGCACGTCCGCGATCACCACCCGCGGCCTCAAGCCGGAGCACCAGCCCCAGGTGGCCGACTGGATCGACCGCACGGTGACGGCGGCCGCGGCCGACGACGACTCCTCGCTCGACACCATCGCCGCGGAGATCCGCGAGTTCCTGACGCCGTTCCCCATCCCGGGCTACTCCGCCTGACGCACCACCCCAGGGCGGCACTTTCGTAGGGAAAGTGCCGCCCTTGGCGTGTCCGGGGTCACGGGAAAGTTTGGTTGCATCATACAAGCTTTGGGGGAATACTTGGTCGAGGCAAGTAGTTGAGGGGTACAAGCAACTACGCGGAGACTTCCCGAGGGAGACCACCATGAGCGACACCACCACGGCGGAAGGAGCAGCCGCTACGAACGGCAAACTGACCCACCGCCAGATCCTGACCGTCCTGTCCGGGCTGATGCTCGGCATGTTCCTCGCCGCACTCGACCAGACGATCGTGTCGTCGTCGATGCGCACCATCGCCGACGAGCTGCACGGCCTGTCCCTGCAGGCCTGGGCCACCACGGCGTACCTGATCACCGCGACGCTCTCGACGCCGCTGTACGGCAAGCTGTCCGACCTCTACGGCCGCAAGCCCATGTACCTGACGGCGATCTCGCTGTTCCTGGTCGGCTCGCTGGCCAGCGGCATGGCGACGTCGATGTACGAGCTGGCCGCGTTCCGCGCCTTCCAGGGCCTCGGTGCCGGTGGCCTGATGTCGCTGGCGCTGGCGATCATCACCGACATCACCGCGCCGCGTGAGCGCAGCAAGTACCAGGGCTACTTCATGGCGGTGTTCGGCATCTCGAGCGTCGCGGGCCCGGTCGTCGGCGGCTTCTTCGCCGGCATCGACACCTTCGCCGGCATCACCGGCTGGCGCTGGGTCTTCCTGGTCAACGTCCCGATCGCGCTGGCCGCGCTGGTCGTCGTCACCAAGGTGCTGAACCTCCCGCACACCCGCGTGGACCAGAAGGTCGACTACTGGGGTGCCGTCGCGCTGGCCACCGGCCTGGTGCCGCTGCTGATCGTCGCCGAGCAGGGCCGTGAGTGGGGCTGGGGTTCCGCCGCTTCGATCGCGATGTACGTCGTCGGCGGGCTCGGCGTGGCCGCGTTCGTCTGGATCGAACGCCGGATGGGCGACGCCGCGCTGCTGCCGCTGCGGCTGTTCAACCGGCCGGTGTTCCGGATGTCGACGCTCGTCACCGTCGTGCAGGGCGCCGGGATGTTCGGCGCGATGATGTCGCTGCCGCTGTACCTGCAGATCGTCAAGGGCGCGACGCCGACCCAGGCCGGCCTGCAGATGCTGCCGCTGACGCTGGGCATCATGTCCGCGAGCATGACCAGCGGCCGGATCATCTCGAAGACCGGGCGCTACAAGATGTTCGCGGTGGCCGGAATCGGCCTGATGGCGGCGGCGCTGTTCGCGCTCTCGACCATCACCGTCGACAGCTCGCTGGCGCTGGTCATGGTGATCGCCTTCGTGATCGGCCTCGGCCTCGGCGCCTCGATGCAGACGCTGGTGCTGGCCGCGACCAACGACGTCCGCCCGCAGGACATCGGCGTCGCCACCTCGGCGGCGACGTTCTTCCGCCAGATCGGCGGCACGGCGGGCACCGCGGTGTTCCTGTCGATCCTGTTCGGCACGGTCGGCGACCGGATCGCGAACGCCGTCCGCTCGGCGATGACCAGCCCGGCGTACGTGTCGGCGCTGGCGCAGAACCCCGCGTTCGCGCAGCAGCTGAAGAGCGGCGCGCTGGACGTCAACGACACGTCGTTCCTGTCCACGCTCGACCCGACGCTGGCCCGGCCGATCCTGCAGGGCTTCGCCGAGTCGATGAGCACGGTGTTCCTGGTCGGCGGGATCGTGCTGACCGTCGGGTTCGCCCTGGTGTGGTTCCTCAAGGAGAAGCCGCTCTCGGACAAGTCGGCGATGGAGCAGCGCGCGGAGGCCGAAGAGACTCCCGCCCTGGCTTTGGCGCACTGACCCACTGAAAAGCCGTGAAGGCCTCCTTACCGGGCAAAAAAGCCGGTAAGGAGGCCTTCACGGCGTTTGGCAGCTAGTGGGCCGCGCCGCCGTTGGCCTCTTCCTTGGCCAGGCGGTCGGTCTCGCGCTCGTACGAGCGGGCGATCTCGTTCTCGGCCTCGGCGCGGCCGACCCAGGACGAGCCTTCGACGCTCTTGCCGGGCTCGAGGTCCTTGTAGACCTCGAAGAAGTGCTGGATCTCCAGCTTGTGGAACTCGTTCAGGTGGTGGATGTCGCGCAGGTGCTCGAGGCGCGGGTCGTTCGTCGGGACCGCGAGGACCTTGTCGTCCGGGCCCTTCTCGTCGGTCATCCGGAACATGCCGATCGCGCGGCAGCGGATCAGGCAGCCCGGGAACGTCGGCTCCTGGACGAGGACGAGCACGTCGAGCGGGTCGCCGTCCTGGCCGAGGGTGTCGTCGATGAAGCCGTAGTCGGCCGGGTACTGCGTGGCCGTGAACAGGGTCCGGTCCAGCTTGATGCGGCCGGTCTTGTGGTCGACCTCGTACTTGTTGCGCTCCCCTTTGGGGATTTCGATCGTGACGTCGAACTCCACGGCGTCCTCGCTGCTTCTTTTGTAGATCCGGGCGTGCCCACCCGTCGTGGGCGGCAACCTTCATGACTGTCTTGACGTCTCCTAGTGTGGACTACGGCCTGCCGCGCGTCCGCATGGATGTCGGCCACGCGGCATGTGACCTTGGCCCCTCCACGGGGCAGGTGAGAAGGAGTGGTGGGTGCCGGAAAACGACCAGCCGATGTGGCCTTCGTCGGACGAAGACCGCTCGTCGTCGGGCGCGCGGAAGACCACCCCGATGTCCCTGCCCGACCCGCCGGCGAAGGCCCCGGAGGGGTCCGGCGTGCCGAAGGTCACAGGCAGCGACGCCCCGAAGGGGTCGTGGTTCGCGCCGAACGTCGAGCCTGAGCCGGTCCCCGGGCTCAACGCCCCGGCCGAGGAGCCGCCGCCCCCGCCGCCACCCGCCAAGCAGGACCTCGCCGACCGGCTCGGCAGCCGGGAGCCGAAGCGGCCGGCCGAGGCGGGCACCGAGTACCTCCGGGCCTCGCCGCCGGTCGCCGAGAGCACGCAGTTCATCGAGGTCAAGCAGCCGCCCGTGGTGCCGGTCGAGCGCGACGTCTGGCCCGCTGAGCAGCAGGAACGTCGTGAGGAGCCGCAGCAGCAGTGGCGTGAGGAACTGAAGTTGTGGCGGGAAGAGCAGCAGCGCCGCGAGGAGCAGCTGAAGCGCGCTGACGCCCAGCGCCGTGAGGAGCAGCGGCCGGAGGGATCTCAGCAGCCCTGGGCCCAGCGCATCGAGCTGCGGGAGGACCGCGGTGGCGACCGCGCGGCCGAGCCGGGCGACGGGCGGTCTGGTCTGGGGTCGGAGTCGCCTCGTGGTGGTGACCGTTCGGCTGAGCCGGGTGACCGGCTGGCCGGTCTGGCGCCGGAGTCGCCTCGTGGTGGTGACCGTTCGGCTGAGCCGGGTGACTGGCAGCCTGGCCTGGCGTCGGAGTCGCCTCGTGGTGGTGACCGCGCGGCTGAGGTCGGTGACCGGCGCGCCGGTCTGCCCTCGGAGCCGCCTCGCGGTGGTGACCGTCCGGCCGAACCCAGCGATCGGCGCCCGGGTCTGCCCTCGGAGCCGCCTCGTGGTGGCGATCGCCCGGCCGAGCCGGGTGACCGGTGGTCTGGCTTGCCGTCGGAGTCGCCTCGTGGTGGTGACCGTCCGGCTGAGTCCGGTGACCGGCGCCCCGGTCTGCCGCAGGAGTCGCCTCGCGGTGGTGACCGCCCGGCTGAGCCGAGTGACTGGCAGCCCGGCCTGGCGTCGGAGCCGCCTCGCGGTGGTGACCGTCCGGCCGAACCCAGCGATCGGCACCCCGGCCTGCCCCCCGAGCCGCCCCGCGGCGTCGTGCCCTCGGCGTCCGCCGGCTCGCTCGCCCGGCCGCAGCGGATCGAGCCGGACGGGCAGCGGTTCGACGCCGAGGCGACCGTCGGGATCGAGCGGCCCACCCAGTTCCCCGCCGCCTTCCAGCAGCAGCCGCAGCCGCGCACCGAGCCGCCGCGGCCCGACCAGCAGCAGCCGCCGTCCGCCGCCGAAGCGCCGCCGGTCGAGGAGCCGCCGAAGAAGAAGCGCAAGGGCAAGCTGATCGCGCTCGTCGTGGTCGTCCTGCTGGTGCTGGCCGGGGGCGGGGTCGCCGCGGCGATGCCGAAGGTGTCGAACCGGCTGGGCCTGCCGTGGGCGCCGAACGCGCCGAAGGGCGACAGCCCGGAGCCGGCCGCCGCCACGCGTCAGCTGGCCGGGCCGGACAACACCGGGCAGGCGCCGACCGCGAACGGCGTCAAGTCCGTGCTCGCCTCGGCGGCCGGCAACGGCGCGCTCGGCCAGCTCACCGGCAGCGTCATCGACCCGGTGACCGGCACCGTGCTGTGGGACCGCGGCTCGTCGACGCCGGTCACCCCCGCGTCGACGACGAAGGTGCTCACGTCGGCGGCCGCGCTGCTCTCGCTGGACCACAACCTGCGGCTGTCGACCAAGATCGTCCAGGGCGCGGACCCGGGCACGGTCGTGCTGGTCGGCGGCGGCGACACGACGATCACCAACCTGCCGCTCGGCACGGACTCGCCGCTCTACCCGGGGGCCGCGCACGTCGACGACCTCGTCGCGCAGGTCAAGAAGGCCGCGCCCGGCGTCAAGAAGGTGCAGGTCGACCTGAGCCTGTTCAAGGGCGCCACGACCGCGCCGGGCTGGGAAGCGGGCGACGCGCCGTCGACGTACGCGACGCAGATGGCCCCGGTGATGGCCGACGGCGGCCGGCTCAGCCCCAAGGACAACAACTCGCAGCGCACGGCGAACGCGGGCAGCGCGCTGGCCTCGTCCATCGCCTCGAAGCTGGGCGCCTCGCCCGGCGGCCAGGCGAGCGCGGCCAAGGACGCGAAGGTGCTCGGCGAGGTCAAGTCGGCGCCGCTGACCGAGCTGGTGTCCGACCTGATGGTGCTGTCCGACGACGTCCTCGCCGAGGCGATCGCCCGGCAGGTGGCCCTGGCCAACGGCGAGGAAGCGAGCTACGCCGGCGGCGCGAAGGCGACGATCAAGGTGCTCAAGGACCACGGGTTCGACGTCTCGGGCGTCGAGCTGTCCGACGGCAGCGGGATCTCGTCGCTCAACCGCATCCCGGCCCGGCTGCTGACCCAGCTCCTGGCGGCCGCGGCGGCCCCCGAGGGCAAGAACCCGAGCACCGGGAAGCTGCGCCCGGTGCTGGCCGGTCTCCCGGTCGCGGGCGGCTCCGGCACCCTCGCCGACAAGCGGTTCGACACGCCGGCGTCCCA
This sequence comes from Amycolatopsis eburnea, assembly GCF_003937945.1. Lineage (GTDB taxonomy): Bacteria > Actinomycetota > Actinomycetes > Mycobacteriales > Pseudonocardiaceae > Amycolatopsis > Amycolatopsis eburnea. The sequence goes on along the minus strand of NZ_RSEC01000036.1, from coordinate 469,010 downwards.
GGCGGGCCGCGGCTGGGTGCGGGCCAAGACGGGCACGCTGACCGGGGTGAACACCCTCGCGGGCCTGGTGCTCGACCAGGACGGCCGGGTGCTGGTGTTCGCGTTCATGTCCAACGGCTCGGACACCGACCCCGGCCGGGACGCCATCGACGTCCTCGCCACGAGCCTCCGCAAGTGCGGGTGCGCGTAGCGGCGTACCTCTCCGTGTGCGAACCGTACGAAGATCGTGGCCGGAAACGCCCACCGGCCAGGTAGCGTCGGAAGGGTGAGTCAGGAAACCGAGACCCGGCCCATGGTCGACTGGGCGATCGCCGCGCAGACCGGCGCGCTGCTCGTGCGCGGCGGCCCGTCGGTCCCGCGCGAGGAGGCCGAAGCGGCCGTCACCGATCTTCGCGAGCTGACGATGGAGGCCGAGGGGCACGTCCGGCAGCTGACGAACCTGGGTCTCGACCTGCCGCTGCTGCCCGGCGAGGTCGTCGACCGGCCCGGCTGGGTGCGCTCCGCCGCCGCCGGGCTCGACGCGCTGACCGGGCGCGCGCTGCCGCAGCAGGGCGGGGCGCTCGGGCCGATCCTCGCCGGGGGCGCCGGCGTCCAGACCGGGCTCGTGCTCGCCTTCCTCGCCAGCCGCGTGCTGGGCCAGTACGACCCCTTCGGCGGGCCGGAGCGGGATGGCCAGCTGCTGCTCGTCGCGCCGAACGTCGTCGCCGCCGAACAGGCGATGAACGTGCCGGGCCACGACTTCCGGCTCTGGGTCTGCCTGCACGAATGCACCCACCGGCTGCAGTTCACCGCGGTCCGGTGGCTGCGCGACTACTTCGCCGACGAGGTCGAGCGGCTCGTCTCCGGCCTCGCCGGCGGGGGCAGCGACAGCCTGTCGGACCTGTTCGGCAGGCTGCCCGAGGCGATCAAGCAGGGGCCGAAGCTGAACCTCGCGGAGCTGCTCCAGTCGCCGAAGGAACGCGCGGTGTTCGACCGGCTGCTGGCGCTCTCGACGCTGCTCGAAGGCCACGCCGACTACGTGATGGACGCCGTCGGGCCGCGGGTCGTCCCGAGCGTCGACACGATCCGCGCGCGGTTCACCGCCCGGCGCAAGGGCGGTGGGGTCTTCGACCGGCTGCTGCGCGCGCTGCTCGGCGTCGACGCGAAGATCCGCCAGTACGAAGAAGGCGCGAAGTTCACGAAGCACGTCGTGGACGCCGTCGGCATGGACGGCTTCAACGCCGTCTGGCGCTCGCCGAACACCCTGCCGTCGCGCGCCGAGATCGCCGATCCGGCGGCGTGGGTCCGGCGCCTGCACGGATGACCGGGCCGGCGGTCGCGGCCGTCCGGCGGGCCGTCCGCGCCTTCCTGGAGGGCGTCGAAGCGCCGGCCGAACTCTGCGTCGCGGTCTCCGGCGGCGCCGATTCCCTCGCGCTGGCCGAGGCCACCGCGTACGTCGGGCACCACCGCGGCCACGTCGTCCGCGCGCTGGTCGTCGACCACGGCCTGCAGGAGGGCTCGGGCAAGATCGCGCTCGACGCCGCCACGGCCGCGAAGGCGCTCGGCGTCGACGAAGCCGAGGTGCGCCGCGCCGACGTGACCGGCCCCGGTGGCCCGGAAGCCGCCGCGCGCAACGCCCGCTACCGGGCGCTGGCCGGGCACGAGCTCGTCCTGCTCGGCCACACCCTCGACGACCAGGCCGAAACCGTCCTGCTCGGCCTCGGCCGCGGCTCGGGCGCGCGCAGCGTCGCCGGGATGCGGCCGCACGACCCGCCGTGGGGACGGCCGCTGCTGGCCGTCCCGCGCGCCACCACCCGGGCCGCCTGCGCCGAGCTGGGCGTCGAGCCGTGGGACGACCCGCACAACGCCGAACCGCGCTTCACGCGCGTCCGGTTGCGCACCGAAGTGCTGCCGCTCCTGGAAGACGTCCTCAACGGCGGGGTGGCAGGCGCGCTCGCCCGCACGGCCGCGCAGCTGCGCGAGGACAACGAGGCGTTGGACACAATGGCGGACAGGATCTTCACCCGCGCGGGCGGCCCCGAAGGACTGGATGTGGGAGTCCTCGAGGGCGAGCCGCCCGCCCTGCGGCGGCGGGTTCTCCGCAGGTGGCTGCTGGGCTCGGGCGTGCGCGAACTCACCGACGGACACCTCCGCGCGGTCGACGGACTGGTCGCCCGGTGGCGTGGTCAGGGCGGCGTCTGGTTGCCCGGCAACTTGGAGGCGAGCCGGTGCCGTGGCAGGCTCTGCCTCACCTCCCAACCCACCACACGAGGAGAATGACCCGTGTACGAGGGCGAAATCGCCTCCGTGCTCGTCACCGAGCAGCAGATCAAGGACAAGATCGCGGAGTTGTCGGAGCAGATCGCCGCCGACTACCCGGCCAACGGGCAGGGCGAACTCCTGCTGGTGGGCGTCCTGAAGGGCGCGGTCATGTTCATGACCGACTTCGCCCGCGCGCTGCCGCTGCCGACGCAGCTGGAATTCATGGCCGTCTCCTCGTACGGCTCGGCGACGTCGTCGTCGGGTGTCGTGCGGATCCTCAAGGACCTCGACCGCGACATCGCGGGCCGGGACGTCCTGATCGTCGAAGACATCGTCGACTCGGGCCTGACGCTGTCGTGGCTGCTGAAGAACCTCGCGAGCCGCAACCCGGCGTCGCTCGAGGTCGTTTCGCTGCTGCGGAAGCCCGAAGCCGTGAAGGTGGACGTGCCGGTGAAGTACATCGGCTTCGACATCCCGAACGAGTTCGTCGTCGGCTACGGCCTCGACTACGCCGAGCGCTACCGGGACCTGCCGTACATCGGGACGCTGGACCCGAAGGTCTACACCTCGTAGTTCACCGACCGTTCACCGCAACCACCGGAATCGCGGAACCCCGGTCGCGAAGTTTGCGTCATAGGCTCTGATCACGTGCGTTAACCTATGCGAAGACCAGTCGTGCCCGCGGTGACCGGGTCGGGGGAACGGGAGAGAGCTCAAATGGGGAACAGCAGCGCTGCCGACGCGAACGCCTTCAAGGCCGCGGCCGCGGCGGGTCAGGTCGGGATCGACCCCGACGCCGCGCAGACCGTGCTGAACAAGATCCGCACCGGCAAGGACGCCGTCGAAGCGCTGCTCAGCAGCGCGGGCACGCTCGCCCAGCCGCCGAAGCTCGGCGACAACCCGGTCGGCAACGCGATGGCCGCGAAGTTCGTGCAGCGCGCCGACGGCGGTGGCGACTCCTACGCCGCCGCGCTGCAGAACCTGCTCGACCAGTACTCGGCCGCGGAGGAGGGCATCGTCACGGCGATGTCCCGCTACCACGAGATCGACAACGCCGCCGCCGACCCGTTCCGCAACGCCTGAGTCCTGAGGGGGATTTCGCAGTCATGGCTCCGAACCACAGCGACCAGCCGTCGTCGACCGACCCGGGTTCGCTCGTCCCGCTCGGCGACAACTCGGCGGCGCAGAACATCGTCGCCAACGCCCGCGGCAGCGCCGGCGGCTTCGACATGGGCAGCGACCGCGCGATCGCGAACCCGCCGAACTGGAACGCGCAGGAAAGCCAGCAGCTGTACGCCGGCGCGGTCAACAACAACGACCCCGGCACGGCCGAGGCGACCGGGCACGCCTGGGCGCACCACGGCACCGAGCTGAAGCAGGCGTCCGACCACCTGTACAACGCGATCGCCGAGCTGGGCAACGCGTGGGTCGGCCAGGGTGCCGGCGGCGCGCAGGGCGCGCTGGTGGCCATCGCCAACTCCGGTTCGCAGGCCTCCGACGCCGCGCACACGATGTCCGACCGGCTCGCCCGGCAGGCCGCGGCGGCCGCCGAGGTCAAGAAGATGCCGGCCCCCAAGGACTACGACCCCAAGCAGGCCATGGCGGCGGCGCTCGCCGGCGGTCCGGCGGCGCTGATCGCCGACCAGAAGGCGCAGGCGGACGCGGCCAACGACGTCAAGGCGCAGCAGGTCGCGTTCTTCAACGCCTACACCAAGGCGATGAGCGAGGTCGACAGCTCGACCCCGAGCTTCGGCCCGGAGTCGCTCGGCATGAAGCCGACGGGCTCGCACAACTCCGTCTCGTTCAACTCGGTCAACGCCGTCGGCAGCACCGGCCCGGTCCAGGGGCTCCCCGGTGGCGCGGGCGACGCGATCTTCGCCTCCAGCGGCTCCGGGTTCGGCGGCGGCGCGTTCGGCGCGCAGCACGCGGCCGGCGTGGCCGGGGCGGGCCACGGCGGGCCCGGCGGCTTCGGGGCCGACGCGGCCTCGCTCGGCAGCGACGCCCCCGGCGGTTCGGCCCCGGGCACCGGTGCCGGCTCCGTGACCGGGGCCGGCCAGGTCGCCCCGGGCGGCACGGCGGCCGGTGGCGGCAGCCCGCTGGGCAAGATCGGGATGGGCCTCGGCATCGGCGGCGTCGCCGGCGGTCTCGGCGCGCTGGCGTCGCGGGCGCTCGGCGCGGGCAGCAAGTCCGGCTCGAAGGCCGAGAACGACACGACCCTGGCTTCGGCCGAGGGCCAGAGCGCCGCTTCGCAGCAGGCACCGCAGCAGGGGCTCGTCTCGTCCGCCGGCACCATCGGCGGGCAGCAGGCCCCGCCGCCGATGAACCCGGGCGGCATGGGCGGCATGGCCCCGCAAGGTGCCCAGGGCGAGCAGGACGAGGAGCACACGCACGCGTCCTTCCTCATCGAGGCGGACCCGGACGAGGCCTTCGGCGCCAACCAGGCGACCCCGCCGCCGGTCATCGGCGCGTGGTCCGGGGACGACGAAGACCGCTGATCCTTTCGGGCCGGGCACGCCGACGGTGTGCCCGGCCCGGTTTCTCTTGGGGGTGGCTCGATGCCGAACGCTGAGCTGCTCACCCCGGTCGAGGTGGACTTCCTGTGGGAGTCCGCCGGGCTGGGCGAGCTGCCGTACCCGCTGCGCATCCGCTCGCACGGCGCGACCGTCGACGAGCGCGCGCTGCTGCGCCGCCGCACGCTGGAGGGCCTCGTCGCACGCGGGCTCGCCGACGGCCGCGGGCGGCCCGAACCGCACGTCGAGGACTACTTCGGCGTGCTGGCGACCCCGGAACTGAGCCTGGACGCCGTCCAGCTGATCGCCCCGGACGCCGAGCCGCTGCTCGCGGTGGCGGGCGTGCTGGGCGGGCAGGGCCTGCTGGCGGTGCAGGACCGGCAAGGCCTGCACCTGCAGCCGTGCCCGACCGACGGCCTCGCCAGTGCGATCGTCTCGCTGCTGCCGGGTGCCCCGCGCGGCAGCGAGAAGTCGATCACGGTGCCGCTGGAGCAGCTGGTCGGCGCGCACGGCGTCGACTTCCTGCAGCGCCGCGGCAACGGCGACGAACGCTCGTCGGCGGACGAGGACCGCAAGGCACTGGCCCGGCTGCACGCCCAGCCCCGCCTGCGCGGCGGCCAGATCGCGGCCAACGCGCGTTCGCGGATGGGCGGCCGCACGCGGACGCCGGTGCTGAGCTGGTTCGACACCGAGACGGGCCGCTACTTCACGCAGGCGACCAGCGGCCGCGACGGCCGCGACTGGATCACGATCGCCCCGGCGGACGCGGCGACCCTGCGCCACCGCCTCGGCGAGATGCTGGCGACGGCGGCGGGTTCGGCCGCGCCGGTCTGACGGTTCCCGAGGGGCGTGGCGTTTGCGGCCAGGCGCCCGGCAAAGCCGGGCCGGCGCGGCCGGTCAGCGATGTCATGAAAGGGTCGTTCACCTCACCAGCCGACATGAACGACCCTTTCACGACATCTCCGCGGCGCCGGGCCGACCACGGCCAGGCGACTCCGCCGCCGGTCACCCGCTCGCCGGCGCGAGTTTGCCGGGCCCCAGACACCACAGGGCCCGCCCGGCGCCACTCGCCACGGCCGGCGCCGGTGGGCTCCTGCCGGCACCACCGGCCACCTCTGCCAGGATCGGGCTCCGGCTTCTCCTAGCGTGCTCGGCCGGCGCTCACTTTTCGTCGGTGGTGCGGGCTACGCTGAGCAAGAGTCCGATCCGGGAGAGTAATGATGCAAGAGTTCTTCTCGCCGCTGGCGTTCGACTTCCTCTGGGAGTCGGCGCAGGTCGGGGAGCTGCCGTACCCGCTGCGCGTCCGGTCGCACGGCGCGACCGAGGACGAGCGCGTTTCCCTGCGCCACCGCATCGACGTCGAGCTGAAGGCGCGCGGCGTCCGTGAGCAGCGGGGCACGCTCGCGCCCCCGATCGAAGACGCGCTGCACCTGCTGGCCTTCGCCCCGCTGACCATCGACGCGCTGCACATCCCGCAGTTCGAGGCGCCGACCGTCGGCGTGCTCGCGGCGGCCGACGACAGCAAGGGCGTGCTCGCGGTCCAGGACGCCGACGGCATCTGGCTGCGTGACCTGGCGCCGGACGCGCTGGTGTCCGCGGTCGTCGACGTGCTGCCCGCCGGCCCGCGCGGCAGCGAGGCGTCGGTCACGCTCCCGCTGGACGACGCCCTGCGCACGCCCCCGATCCGGGTGCCCGTGTCGCTGCCGTCGGCGCCGGGTGAGGAAGAAGACAAACGCCGGGGCAAGGCACGCCGCACCCCGCTGAGCGAGCGCGTCACGGCCGACCCGCGGGAGGCGTACGGCCGCCTGGCCGGGCAGCCGCGGCAGCGGGGCGGTCAGCTGGCAGCGAACAGCCGTTCGCAGGTCGGGGCCAAGCAGCGGTCCCGCGTCCTGGCCTGGTTCGACACCGCGACCGGCCGCTACCTGAGCCTCTCCCGCGCAGGTACGGACGGTCGGGAGTGGGTCACGGTGGCCCCGGCCGACCCGGCGACGTTGCGGACGCGGCTGGGCGAGATGGTGAGCAGTGTGTCCGACGGCACGCGCTAGCGTGAACCCCGTCGGCACCGGCCGGGAACCCCGGCGCGGTATCGCCCGTTGACCTGCGAGAGGCTCACAGGGGATGAACGCGGCAGCGGACGGTACCCTGATGGGACGGCAGCCCGGGCACCACGGGTTGTCAAGATCGTGATGGCGGGTATCACAGGAGCCGCCCAACCAGGGAGGGTCGAGGCCACCAGGGCCGAGTCGTATGAACCGGAAGAGCGTGCTCAGGAACCCACTGCTGTGGATCGTCGCGGGGTTGCTGGCGTTGTTCGCGTACAACACGATCTTCGACAGTGATCGTGGGTACACCCAGGCACCCATCTCGGTGGCGAACTCCCAGATCTCCTCGAACAACGTCAAGGAAGCCAGCCTCGAGGACAAGGAACAGCAGCTCAAGCTGCTGCTCTCGAAGCCGGTGGACGTGGACGGCCAGCAGGTCACCCAGATCATTTCGCAGTACCCGGCGGACGCCACCCGCCCGATCTACGACTCGTTGATCGCGGCGAAGAACGGCGGCCAGCCGATCAAGTTCACCACCAAGGTGACCCAGCAGGGCGTGCTGACGCAGATCCTCATCTTCGCCATCCCGCTGGCCCTCGTCCTGGGCCTGCTGATGTGGATGATGAACAACGCACAGGGCGGCGGCAACCGCGTCCTCAACTTCGGCAAGTCCAAGGCCAAGCAGCTGAACAAGGACATGCCCAAGACGACCTTCGGGGACGTCGCGGGTGCCGACGAGGCCGTCGAAGAGCTGTACGAGATCAAGGACTTCCTGCAGAACCCGGCGCGCTACCAGGCGCTCGGCGCGAAGATCCCGAAGGGCGTGCTGCTCTACGGGCCGCCGGGTACCGGTAAGACGCTGCTCGCGCGAGCCGTCGCCGGCGAGGCGGGCGTGCCGTTCTACACGATCTCCGGCTCGGACTTCGTCGAGATGTTCGTCGGTGTCGGTGCCTCGCGAGTGCGCGACCTGTTCGAGCAGGCCAAGCAGAACGCGCCGTGCATCATCTTCGTCGACGAGATCGACGCGGTCGGCCGCCAGCGCGGCGCCGGCCTCGGCGGCGGGCACGACGAGCGTGAGCAGACCCTGAACCAGCTGCTCGTCGAGATGGACGGCTTCGACGCCCGCGGCGGCATCATCCTGATCGCGGCCACCAACCGGCCCGACATCCTCGACCCGGCGCTGCTGCGCCCCGGCCGGTTCGACCGGCAGATCCCGGTGTCCGCGCCCGACCTGCGCGGCCGCAAGGCGATCCTCGAGGTGCACGCCAAGGGCAAGCCGATCGCGCAGGGCACCGACCTGGGCAGCCTGGCGAAGCGGACCGTTGGCATGTCCGGCGCGGACCTGGCCAACGTGCTGAACGAGGCCGCGCTGCTCACCGCCCGCCAGAACGGGCACGTGATCACCGACGTCGCGTTGGAGGAGTCGGTCGACCGCGTCGTCGGCGGCCCCGCCCGCAAGAGCCGGATCATCTCCGAGAAGGAGAAGAAGATCACGGCCTACCACGAGGGCGGGCACGCGCTCGCCGCGTGGGCGATGCCGGACATCGAACCGGTCTACAAGCTGACCATCCTGCCGCGCGGCCGCACCGGCGGGCACGCCTTGATCGTCCCGGAGGACGACAAGGAGTTGATGACCCGCTCGGAGATGATCGGCCGCCTGGTCTTCGCGATGGGTGGCCGCACGGCGGAGGAGCTCGTCTTCCACGAGCCCACCACCGGCGCGTCCGCGGACATCGAGCAGGCGACGAAGATCGCCCGCGCGATGGTGATGGAGTACGGCATGAGCGCCCGGCTCGGCGCGGTCAAGTACGGCCAGGAGCAGGGCGACCCGTTCCTCGGCCGGTCGGCCGGGCGGCAGGCGGACTACTCGCTCGAGGTGGCGCACGAGATCGACGAGGAGGTGCGCAAGCTCATCGAGACGGCGCACACCGAGGCGTGGCACGTGCTGAACACCTACCGCGACGTCCTCGACGAGCTGGTCATCGAGCTCCTGGAGAAGGAGACGCTGCAGCGCAAGGACCTCGAGCGGATCTTCGCGACCGTCGAGAAGCGCCCGCACATCACCGTCTTCAACGAGTTCGGCGAGCGCACGCCGTCGGACAAGCCGCCGATCAAGACCCCGGGCGAGCTGGCGATGGAGCGCGGCGAGCCGTGGCCGCCGCCGGAGAAGGAGCCGAAGCCGGCCCTCAAGCCGGAGCCGACCCCGGTCGGCACGGCCCAGGGCGCGGGCGACCTGCCCGGCGGCCCGCCGTACCCGGCCCCGACGCCGGCGGACCCGAACGCCAACCCGTACGCTCCGCCGCAGCCGGGTGCCTACCCGAACGGCGGCCGTCCCTACGGCGGTCCGAACGGCGGCCCCAACGGCACGGCGCACTGGCCGCAGTCCTACGGCGGCCAGCAGCCCGGCGGCTACCCGGGCGGCCCGGCCGGCGGCCAGAGCGGCCCGCCGAACTACGGTGCCCCTCCGGGCTGGACCCCCGCGACCTCCCCCGGCGGCCAGCCGGGCCAGTCGTGGCGGCCTGGTGGTGAAGAACGCCCTCGTGAGCACGGCTGGTTCGCCGATCAGGCGGGCAACCAGCAGAACGAGGGAGAACGACGTGACGCGGATGGACCGGACAAGCCGTAGTGACGCCGACCGCCCGGTCTTCGACCAGGACCGGGCGGAGAAGGCGATCCGCGAGCTTCTCCTGGCGTGCGGTGAAGACCCGGAGCGGGACGGTCTCAAGGACACCCCCGCCCGGGTCGCCCGCGCGTACCACGAGATGTTCGCGGGCTTGTACACCGAGCCCGACTCGGTGCTGGACCGCACGTTCGACGAGTCCCACGAAGAGCTGGTGCTGGTCACGGACATCCCGATGTTCAGCCAATGTGAACACCACCTGGTCCCCTTCCACGGCGTCGCGCACGTCGGGTACATCCCGAACGCCGCCGGGAAGGTGACCGGGCTGTCGAAGCTGGCGCGGCTCGTCGACCTCTACGCCAAGCGCCCGCAAGTGCAGGAGCGCCTGACGTCGCAGGTGGCCGACGCGCTCGTGCGGAAGCTCGACCCGCGCGGGGTGATCGTCGTGATCGAGGCCGAGCACCTCTGCATGGCCATGCGCGGCATCCGCAAGCCCGGCGCGCGCACCACCACGTCGGCGGTGCGTGGGCAGCTGAAGGATTCGCCGTCGTCGCGAGCGGAGGCGCTCGACCTGATCAAGGCGCGCCGGTGAGCGTGGGGCTTCCCGCTCCCGGCCGGTGCGTCGTCATGGGCGTGCTGAACGTGACGCCCGATTCCTTTTCGGACGGTGGCCGGTACCTCGGCCTCGACCAGGCCTTGGAGCACGCGCGCGAGATGTGGGCGCGCGGCGCCGACCTGATCGACGTCGGCGGCGAGTCGACGCGGCCGGGTGCGGCCCGGGTGGACGCCGAGACCGAGCTGGCGCGCATCCTGCCGGTGATCCGGACGCTCGCCGGCGAAGGCGTGGCGCTGTCGGTCGACACCACGCGCGCGGCCGTCGCCGCCGCGGCGCTCGAAGCCGGCGCGCACGTGATCAACGACGTCTCGGGCGGGCTGGCCGATCCGGACATGGCGCGGGTAGCGGCCGAAACCGGCGTGCCGTGGGTGCTGATGCACTGGCGCGGGCACAGCAAGGACATGCAGGCGCTGGCGTCCTACACCGACGTCGTCGCCGATGTCCGGTCCGAGCTGCTGTCCAGGGTGGACGAAGCGCTGGCGGCCGGGGTGGCCGAGAGCGCGATCGTGCTGGACCCCGGGCTCGGGTTCGCGAAGAACGCCGAGCACGACTGGGCGTTGCTGCGCGGGCTGGACTCGTTGCTGTCGCTGGGTTTCCCGGTGCTCGTCGGCGCCTCGCGCAAGCGGTTCCTCGGCCGCCTGCTGTCCGAAAAGGACGGCACACCCCGCCCACCGGACGGCCGCGAGGACGCGACGGCGGCGATCTCCGCCCTCGCCGCCGCGGCCGGCGCGTGGGGCGTGCGGGTGCACGAGGTGGGAGCTTCGTTGGACGCGGTCGCGGTGGCCGCGGCGTGGTGGAAGGGTTCCCCGGATGTCTGACCGGATCACGCTGACCGGCCTGCGCGTGTTCGGCCGCCACGGCGTGTTCGAGCACGAAAAGCGCGACGGCCAGGAGTTCGTCATCGACATCACGGCCTGGCTCGACCTCGGGCCGGCCGCCGCGTCGGACGACCTGACCAAGACCCTCCACTACGGCGAGCTGGCCGAGCTGGCGGCGGGCATCGTCGCGGGCGAACCGTACGACCTCATCGAGAGCGTCGCGGGCAAGATCGCCGACGAGGTCATGCGCGACGAGCGCCTGAGCGCGATCGAGGTGACGGTCCACAAGCCGTCGGCCCCGATCCCGCTGACGTTCGACGACGTCGCGGTGACGGTCCGGCGCGACCGATGAGCCGCGCGGTCCTTTCCCTGGGCTCGAACCTGGGCGACCGGCTGGGCTTCCTGAAGCTGGCCCTGGACGCGGTCCGCCCGGCACTGGTCGCGGTGTCGAGCGTGTACGAGACGAAGGCGTGGGGCGTCGAAGACCAGCCGGACTTCCTGAACGCGGTCTGCGTGGTCGACGACCCGGCCCGCGACCACTGGGCGTGGCTGCGCACGGGCCAGTCGGCCGAACAGGCGGCGGGCCGCGTCCGCGACCTCCGCTGGGGCCCGCGCACCCTGGACGTCGACGTGGTCACGGTGGACGGCGTGACGTCCGACGACCCCGAGCTGCTCCTCCCGCACCCGGGAACCCCGGACCGCGCCAGCGTGCTGGTGCCCTGGGCGGAGATCGACCCGGCGGCGGTCCTGCCGGGCCACGGCCCGATCGCGACCCTGCTGGCAGCCCGCCCGGCGGACGAGGTGGCGACGGTCCGCCGGACGGACTTCGACCTGAGCTGAGCGAGCCGGCGGTGGCGGCCCGCCCGCGGCCTGGCCGAAGCCCGCGCGTGAGCGATGCCGGCCACGCCCCAGCTCGGCCGGCCGACTTCGCCGGCCACCAGCCCCCGGGGAGTTCGGCCGAGCTAGTCAACCCCCGTCGGGGCACCGATCGCCGAGCTGTCCTCCGCGATCGGTGACAGGACCAACGCCCTGAATGACTCATTCAAGACCTCCCAGGCAGGGCTCCGGCAAAGTCGCCGGGGGCCGGCCGCCCTCGGTCTGAACCGACCGGTGCCGGCCGCGGCGAGTGGGGCCGGGCGGCCCTGTGGTGTCTTGAATGAGTCATTCAGGACCTCCGAAGACCTGAATGAGTCATTCAAGACGTTCACCCCCGCAGGGCGGCCACCATGAACCGCACCGCGGGCTGGGCCGTCTGGACCGGGGGCCAGCCGTTGATCGTCGCCAGCAGCTGCCAGTACCGCTCCGCCCGGGGGTCGCCGCTTGTCTCGAACCGGTCCGCCATCTCCGCGCGGAACTCCGGGGACTCCGGGTCCTGGTCCGGTCGGGCGGTCGCCGCCGCGATGTCGGCCGCAAGCGTTTGCCCCGCTCCCGACGTGGGCGAATCGCCCGCCTGGACCGCCGCTTCCGCGCGGGCCATCCAGTCCGGCCAGTTCCGCTCCCACGCGTCCGTCGGCTGCCGGAACTCGCCCGCCTTGATCTGCTCGGACTGCTGCTCGCTCATGCCGCGGATCAGCGCCCGGAACGACGGGTCCTGCACCAGCTCGGCGAACTCGATCCACGCTTCCAGCTGCTCCGGCGACGGGTCGTCGGGCAGCTCCGGCTTACCCGCGCGCATGCGCTGGTAGAACTCCTGGTCCACGTCGAGCCCGGCGACCATCTCGTCCCAGAACTCGTCCACCAGCCGTTTGCGCTCTTCGTCCGACATCGACGCGAGACGGTTCATCAGGTTCACTTCCTCCAACTCGGAATTGCGCTTGGCCACCGCGCGCAGCACCGCCCGGCGCAGCCGCAGCCGCCGGATCTGCTCGTCCAGGGCCTCGACGTGCCGGGTCGCCAGCTCGCCGACCGTCGCCGGCTCCGCCAGTGCCGCGGAGACGTCGGCCAGGCCCAGACCCAGTTCCCGCAGCGTGCGGACCAGCTCCAGGCGGGCCATCGCCGCCGCGTCGTAGAGGCGGTAGCCGGCGTCCGTCCGCTCGGTCGGGGGCAGCAGGCCCTCGTCCGAGTAGAAGCGGATGGTCTTGACCGGCAGGCCCGTCCGCCGGGCCAGCTCGCCGATGGTGAATGTCGCGGTGGTACCCACTAGACGCATGGTGAACTCTCCAGTCGGGGGAGAGTCAAGCTTCGCACGGTACGGTTGACGTATGCACTTCACGCGGCCCCGTGACCTGGTCGTCGCCGGGCTGCTCGGCCTGGCGATCGGTTACCTGCTGTTCCAGATCGCCTACGGCTCGCTGCCCCAGCTGCCGCTGCTCGCCGGCATCACCTTGGCCGTCCTCGCGGTGATCGAGGCCGGGCTCGCGTTCTCCATCCGCTCGCGGATCAAGAACGGCCGCGTGGTCGCCGCGATCGGGATCGCCCGATCGGTGGCGCTGGCGAAGGCTTCGTCGCTCGCCGGAGCGTTCATGGCGGGCGCGTGGCTGGCCGCGCTCGCCTACCTTTTCCCGCGACGTGACGAACTCGTCGCCGCGGTGCTCGACACGCGCGCGGCGATCGTCGGCGTCGCGTCCGCCGCGGCCCTGGTAGCAGCGGGTTTGTGGCTCGAACACTGCTGCCGGACCCCGCGTGACCAAGATCGTGAGCACACCCGCGGGACGACCGGTTAGCGCTGGAATCCCACCGCTCGCTGGACCGAGTAGGTCTCGTTCGGATTACGAGCAGGTACGGTGTCAGTCATGACCGGCGTGGGTGACGACTCGCGCGGCCGCCTCTTGGGCAGGCCGTGGCTCGTCGTCGGATTCGTCCTCGCCATCGGAGCCACCCTCGCACTGGTGCTCAGCGACGACCTCCGCTATCTCCGGCTGGGGATCGTCGCCGCCCTCTGGGCTGCCCTGATCGGCGCTTTCCTCGCCGTGAAGTACCGCAAGCACGCGGCACAGAGCGAGGACGCGGTCGCCGAGGCGCAGGCTGTGTACGAGCTGGAGCTGGAACGCGAGATCGCGGCCCGGCGTGAGTACGAGCTGGAGATGGAGGCGGACAACCGCAGTGCCGCCGACTCCCGCGGGCGCGAGGAGCTGGAGGCGCTGCGCGCGGAGGTGTCGGCGCTGCGCGACAGCCTCCAGTCGCTGTTCGGTGGCGAGGTGCTGCTCGAACGCGTCGCGCTGACCGCGCAGGCGACCCGGATGCGCAAGCTGTCCGACGAGAACCGCATGGTCACCGACGGCGCGCCGAAGAAGAAGCCCGCCCAGCTGCTGGCCGCGAAGAAGCCGGTGCCCGAGGCGGGCGACCGGCCGACCGAGCTGATCGACCGCGTCCTCGACGAGCGCCGCCGGAAGGCGTCGAACGGCAAGCCCTCGAACGGCAAGGGGCTCGGCAAGGGCTTCGGCGGCAAGGCCGTCCCGAAGACCCCGGCGAACGTCTCGGTGCAGAGCACCCAGCAGATGGCCCGGCCGAAGCCGCTGAGCGAGCGCCGTCCGCCGGTGCCGGCGGTCGACCCGGCGCTGAACGCCGCGCAGCGCGAGCTGAAGGCCGCCGAGCTGCGGGCCGAGGCGGCGCGCCGCCAGGCGGAGTCGCAGCCGATGCGGCTGCCGAAGCCGGACGAGGTCGCGAAGCCCGAGCGCCGTCCGGACGCCGCCGCCGAGCCGACGCGGCAGGTGCCGCGGCCCGAGCCCAAGACCGAGATCCGGCGGGCGCCGGAGCCGAAGACGGAGATCCGCCGTCCCGAGCCGCCGCCCGCGCGCCGCGCGGAGCTGTCGCGCCCGGCGATGCGGCCCGCCGAGGTGTCGCGGCCGGACATCCCGCGCGTCGAGATGTCGCGTCCCGACATCCCGCGAGTGGAGATGTCGCGTCCCGACATTCCTCGCGTGGAGATGTCGCGCCCGGACATCCCGCGAGTGGAGATGTCGCGGCCGGACATTCCCCGGGTCGAGATGTCGCGGCCGGACATTCCTCGCGTGGAGATGTCGCGGCCGGACCTGCCGCGCGTCGGCCCGAAGCCGAACGGCGCGCGTCCCGAGCCGCGCAAGCCCGAGCCGCCGCGTGCGGCGCCGGGGCGGCCCGCGGCCAGCGTGCCGCCGCCGAAGCCGTCGGAGATGTCGCGGTCGGACATCCGGCCGGTCAAGGACCTCAGCGCCGCGTTCCAGAACCGCGACGACTTCGCCGAGCGGCAGCGCCCGAACCGGCCGAAGCCGCCGGAGCCGAAGCCGGCCCCGCCGCGGGACGCCACGGCGTCGCGCAACGACCTCCCGCCGGTCGCCCCGCCGACGACCCCGGTGCCGAGCAAGAGCACGCCGCCGCGGCAGCCGTCGCGGACAGACCTGCCGCCGGTCGTCCCGCCGACCACGCCGGTCCCGGCCGCCGACGGCCGCCGTCCGTCGCGGCTGGAGCAGTTCTCGCGGGCCGACATGTCGCCGATCCTCGACGAGCCGCCGTCCCGGCACAGCGGTTCGCACCGCGCGCCGGCGGAGGCCGCGCACGACAAGGCGCCGATCGCGAACCCGACGCTCCCCGAGTCGGTCCGCAACTTCCAGGGCCGGTCCGGCGGGCGCCGCCGCAAGCCGGACGAGTCGCAGCAGATGCCGCCGGTCCCCGCGCCGGAACCGACGGGCGGCGGCCGCCGCCGTCGCCCGGACGGCGAGCCCCCGGCGTGGGAGGGCATGGTCGCCGAGCGCGCTTCGATGTCGCGGCGCAACATGGCCCCGGTCGACCCGGCGGACGCCGAGCAGAACGGCAACGGCCGCAACGGCCACCGTTCGGCGGAGCCGCCCCCGGGCAGCGGTTCGCACGCGGCGGGCCGCTCGGTGAGCGAGCTGCTGGCGGCGAACGGCGGAACCGGCGCGACCCCGCGCCGCCGCCGTCGCGCGGAGGACTGAGCCCCGCAGCCGACCGGAAAGCCTCCGGCCCGCACGCCTCAAGGCCTCCGCAGATGCGCAGGCCACGCTCGGGCAGCGCCGTTGGGCCCGCCCCCGAGCGCCCCAAGGTGGCCTTGGGTGCGTCTGACGCACCGAAGGCCGCCTTGGGTGCGTCTGACGCACCGAAGGCCGCCTTGGGTGCGTCTCACGCACCGAAGGCCACATTGGGGCGCTTGTGGCCGCCCGCGTGCGGACCACGGCTCGGGCAGCGCCGGTCGGCCCGCTCCCGAGCGCCCCGATGTGGCGTTGGGGCGCGCCGAGGGGCGAGGTGGCGTTCCTTCTCCTGTCCGGTCTGCGTAGGGTGACCGCCTGTGAGCGGAACCCTCTCGCCCGCGACGGGACTCGACCGTGGCCGGCGGCCCCGGCGGATCACCGTGCTGCTGCCGGTGTTCGGGCTGATCGTGGTGGCCCTGTGCGGCCTGTTCCTGTTCGGGCTGGCCACCGCGCGGGTCGGGCCGCTCGCCGTCACCATCGGGGTGCTGGCCGCGCTCGTGCCGGTCGCCGGTGTCGTCGCCGGGTTCCTCTGGGTCGACCGGTGGGAGCCCGAGCCCGCCAAGTTCCTGCTGCTCGCGTTCGCCTGGGGCGCCTGCATCGCCACCATCACCGCGCTGCTCATCAACACCACCGCCGAGGCCGTGGGCGAGGAACTGCTCGGGACCGGCAACGGCAACACGCTCGCCGCGCTCGTCTCGGCTCCCGTGGTCGAGGAGGCCGCGAAGGCGCTGTTCGTCGTGCTCATCGCGTGGCGCCGGTCCAGCGAGTTCGACGGCGTCGTGGACGGGGTCGTCTACGCCGGGTTCAGCGCGGCCGGGTTCGCCTTCACCGAGAACATCTACTACTTCGGCCGCGCGTTCGCCGACTACGGCTTCGGGGACGGGCACAGCCAGGGTGTCATCACGGCGTTCTTCCTGCGTGGCGTGCTCGCGCCGTTCACGCACCCGCTGTTCGCGGTGCTGACCGGCATCGGGATCGGCATCGCCGCGCGGACGACCACCAAGGCGCTCAAGTTCGTCGCGCCGATCGCCGGCTACCTCGCCGCCGTCTGCCTGCACGCGCTGTGGAACAGCGCCGCGCTGCTCGGCGGGTCGAAGTTCCTCACCGTCTACTTCCTGATCATGGTGCCGCTGTTCCTCGGCGTCTTCTACCTGGTCATCCTGCAGCGACGGCGGGAGCAGCGGATCATCGCCGCCGCGCTGCCGCACATGGCGTCGGCGCGCTGGATCGCGCCGTCGGAGGTCGATCTGCTGGCCAGCCTGCCCGGGCGGCGGGCGTGGCGGCGGCAGGCGAAGCGGCAGTCCGGCAAGCAGGCCGCGAAGGCCGTCGCCCTTTACCAGGCGAGCGTGACCGAGCTCGCTTTCCTCGACCGGCGTGAGCTGCGCAGCGACGCCGACCGGCAGCGCCAGCGGGAGCTGCTGCGCACGTTGAAGTCCGCCCGGGCGGAGGCGACGCGCCTCGCCGACGAGGCCGCCCGCGGGTGAACCGGTCCGGGTGAAGCTGGTCACCCGGGTTCAACCCTTCGCGCTTAATCGAGTTAGTCTCGCGCCGTTCGTCCGGTACCCGGAGCGGGACTGGAACGAGAGCAGAGGGAGTCTGCCAGCCATGAGCGTCCACAGGCGCACGCCATGATGAGGCCCGCCCGCCTCGCGGTCGGCGTCGTGTCCGCCGGCCGGGTGGGCAGTGTGCTCGGCGCCGCGCTGGCCCGGGCGGGACACACCGTCGTCGCCGCGTCCGGCCTCTCCGCGGCGTCGCTGGCCAGGGCCGAACGCCTCCTCCCCGACGTGCCCCTCCTGCCGCCCGACGAAACCGTCGGCCGGGCGGACCTGGTGCTGCTCGCCCTCCCCGACGACGCGCTGGCCGGGATGGTCCGCGGGCTCGTCGCCACGGGGTCGTTGCGGCCGGGGCAGATCGTCGTGCACACCTCCGGCGCGCAGGGCATCGACGTGCTGGCGCCCGCGGCCGAAGCGGGGGCGCTGCCGCTCGCGCTGCACCCGGTGATGACGTTCACCGGCCGCGAGGAGGACCTCGAACGGCTGGCGGCGTGCAGCATCGGCGTCACCGCGGCCGAGGACGACGAAGCGGCCTGGAACGTCGGCGAAGCGCTGGCGGTCGAGATGGGTGCCGAGCCGGTGCGCATCCCCGACTCCGCGCGAGCGCTCTACCACGCTGCGTTGACCCACGGCGCGAACCACCTGATGACACTGGTCGCCGACTGCACGGAAGTCTTGCGGGAAGCCGGAATCGGGCATTCCGAACGCCTGGTCGCACCGTTGCTTTCGGCGGCGTTGGATAATGTGCTGCGGCACGGCGACCGCGCGCTCACCGGCCCGGTCGCCCGTGGTGATCTCGGCACCGTCCGCAAGCACCTCGCGGTGCTCACGGACCGGGCGCCGGACGTGGCACCGGCCTACCGGGCGCTGGCCAAGCGCACGGTGGCGCGTTCCCTCGCGGCCGGAGTGCTGCCGGACGCCGCGGCCGCCAAAGACCTCACCGAACTCCTCGACGATCCCGCCGAAGGGCAGCAAGACCAGTGACCACACCGAAATTCACCCGCGGCACGCTGAACGCGTTCGCGCCGCCCGAGCACGTCAGCCAGGTCAGCCGTGCGCTGCGCGCCGTCGGCCGCAAGGTCGCGCTCGTGCCCACCATGGGCGCGCTGCACGCCGGGCACCGCGAGCTGATCCGCCGCGCGAAGCGGCTGCCGAACACCGTCGTGGCCACCTCGATCTTCGTCAACCCGCTGCAGTTCGGCGAGGGCGAGGACTTCGAGGCGTACCCGCGGCCCCTGGACGCCGACCTGGCCGTGCTGCGCGAGGACGGCGTCGAAATCGCGTTCACCCCGAGCGCCGACGCCCTGTACGCCGACGGCGCCGCGGTGACCGTGCACCCGGGCCCGCTCGGCGACGAGCTCGAGGGCGCCGTCCGTCCCGGCCACTTCGCCGGCGTGCTGACCGTCGTCGCGAAGCTGTTCAACCTGGTGCGCCCGGACTACGCGTTCTTCGGCGAGAAGGACTACCAGCAGCTGGTGCTGATCAAGCGGATGGTCCGGGACCTGAACATCGACACGCGCGTCATCGGCGTGCCGACCGTGCGGGAACGCGACGGGCTGGCGCTGTCGTCGCGCAACGTCTACCTGACGCCTGAGCAGCGCGAAGACGCCGTCGTCCTGTCGGCCGCCCTCACCGCGGGGGCGTTCGTCGGCCGGGACGGCGCCGACGCGGTCCTCGAAACCGCGTGGAAGACCCTCGCCGCCCGGCCGGCGGTCGAGGTGGATTACCTGGAGTTGAGGGGAACCGACCTCGGGCCCGCGCCCGTCGACGGTGAGGCACGACTGTTGATCGCGGCCCGGGTGGGGAGTACCCGGCTGATCGACAACGTTTCGGTGCTGCTCGGCAAGGCCGTCGAGCACCCGGAGCGGCTGGACGCAGGGGAATAGGAGTCCACGATGTACCGCACGATGCTCAAGTCGAAGATCCACCGGGTCACCGTGACCCAGGCCGACCTGCACTACGTCGGATCCGTGACGGTCGACGAAGATCTGATGGAAGCCGCGGACCTGCTGCCGGGCGAACAGGTGTCCATTGTGGACGTCACGAACGGCGCCCGGCTGGAGACCTACGTCATCAAGGGCGAGCGCGGCAGCGGCGTCCTCGGCATCAACGGCGCGGCGGCGCACCTGGTGCACCCGGGTGACCTGGTCATCCTCATTTCGTACGGCCAGATGGAGGACGCCGAGGCCGCGCGGTACGAACCGCGCGTGGTGTTCGTCGACGCGGACAACCGGATCGTCCACCGGCACAGCGACCCCGGCTACGCGCCGGAAGGGTCGGGCCTGCTGAGCGGCACCGTGACGCTGCCGGACGACGAGACGGCGGTCTTCCCGGTCGCGGAGACGGCGGACGCCCGCCGCCTCGACGCGTTGCTGCACGCGGAAAGCTGACCCGCTTGCTGCTCACCGTCGACGTCGGCAACACGAACATCGTCCTCGGCCTGTGGTCCGGCCAGTCGCTCGTGGGTGACTGGCGCATGCGCACGGACGCGCGCATGACGGCCGACGAACTGGCGTTGACGGTGCGCGGCCTGCTCGGCCCGCACGCGGATTCGGTGACGGGCATCAGCGCGCTGTCGACGGTGCCGGCGGTGCTGCGCGAACTGCGCGTGATGCTTTCGCGGTACTACGCCGACGTGCCGAAGATCGTGGTGGAACCGGGCGTCCGCACGGGTGTCCCGCTGCTGGTGGACAACCCGAAGGAGGTGGGCGCGGACCGGCTGGCGAACACGCTGGCCGCGCACCACCTCCACCGCGGCACGGCGTGCGTGGTGGTCGACTTCGGCACGTCGACCAACGTCGACGCGATCTCTTCGCGCGGCGAGTTCCTGGGCGGCGCGTTCGCGCCCGGGATCGAGATTTCGGTGGACGCGCTGGCCCTGCGCGCGGCGGCGCTGCGGAAGGTCGAGCTGGTGCCGCCGCGGTCGGTGATCGGGAAGAACACCGTGGAGTGCCTGCAGTCGGGGATCCTGTACGGGTTCGCCGGGCAGGTCGACGGGCTCGTGAAGCGGATCGTGCGGGAGCTTTCGCCCGGTGGCGTGGAACCGGTCGCGGTGCTGGCGACCGGCGGGCTGGCGCCGCTGGTGATCGGGGAGTCGGAGACGATCACCGACCACGTGCCGGACCTGACGCTGCTGGGGTTGCGGCTGGTCTACGAGCGCAACATCCGCCCCTGACCGGTGGCCAGGGGCGGATGGCGGGTCAGCCGCGAGCCAGCCTGCGCCGCTCCAGCACGTACCCCAGCGCCGTCACCGCCAGCGCCGGGAAAGCCACCTTCGCCTGCGGAAACCGCCCTTCCCCCGGCGGATCGACCGCGCGGGACCCCGGGTAGGCCAGCGCCGAAACCTGCGTCACCCAGTACAACGACGCCAGCGCGGCCCCCGCGTCGAGGCCGGCCCGGCCCGAAGCGGGCCGCCACAGCTGCCACAGGCTGGTGACGCCCAGTGCCAGTCCCAGGCTCATCGTCTGGCCGTTGTGGAACTTCGCGTGCGGTGGCCACGCGGGGTTGTACACGTGGGTCTCGTTCCAGTCGGCGCGGTACGGGCCCACGGCCGTCAGGAGTGAAGTCAGCGAGATCAGCGCTCGCCCCAAGGGTTTCCGGCTCATCCCGCCAGTATCGAACCTCCACCTTGATCGAGGTCAATGCAGCAGCTTGAGTCCGACGACACCCGCCAGGATCAGCGCCAGGCAGGTGATCCGCGCCGCCGAAGCGGAGTCGCCGAGCACGACGATGCCGTAAAGGGCGGTGCCGATCGTGCCGATGCCGACCCAGATCGCGTAACCGGTGCCGAGCGGGATTTCGCGGAGTGCGTACGCCAGCCCGCCCATGCTCAGCGCGAGGGCGAGCACGAACGTCACCGCGGGAACCGGGCGGGAGAGCCCCTTGGACGCGCCGAGCGCGGCCGCCCAGACGGTTTCGAAAACGCCGGACAGGATGAGGACGAGCCAGGACATGACGAGCCTTTCGCAGTGTGTGGAACCACTGCGCCGTCTTGTCCTGACCGGGTACGACGCGCTCGTCCGGGGCCGGCCGCGGACGCGGGGGCCACTTCCGAAGCTAGCACGCCGGAGGCGTCAACGGCGGCGGGCGCGCAGTCCCCAGGTGACCAACGGGAGGTCGAACTCACCATTCGCCGTCGCCGGATTGGCCGCGAGGAAGTCGCGAAGGCGGGCCAAGAGCGCGGCCGACTCCGCCGGGGACGAGACGATCACGAGGGAATAGGTCGCGATCGTTTCCAGCAGCGTCTCCGCGGTGCGCCGTTGCACATGGTGAAACCGTTCCTGGTCGAACGGCTCGAACGCCGGGTGCGCCACCTCACGCAAATCGTCGGTCGACGCCGGCTTGCGGGCGCCGTCGCGGCCCAGTTCGGTGAACTCGGCCACCCACGGGACCGATTCGTCCTCGTAGTTCCACATCGGCACCAGCACGCCGCCGGGACGCAGCACGCGGCCGATCTCCGTCATCGCCGCCGGCACGTCGAACCAATGGAACGCCTGGCCGACGAATACCGCGTCGACCTCGGCGTCGGGCACCGGGATCCGTTCCGCGCGGCCGGCCAGCGCGGTCGCCGACGGCACCCGCCGCGCCAGTTCCGCGCGCATTTCCGGGTCGGGTTCGACGGCGGTGACGTCGAGGCCGAGGTCGGTGAGGCCGCGGGTCAGCTTGCCCGTTCCGGCGCCGAGATCGAGCACCCGCCGCGGCGTTCCGGTGGCCCCGGAAAGGCCCCACTCGATCGCTGCCCGCGGGTAATCGGGCCGGTGCTCGGCGTACGCGGCCGCGCGGCTGCCGAAGGAAGAAGCCCGCCGGGCGCGGGTGGGATCACTCACCGGGCCAGGTTAATGGAAGGAAAGTAAAGGTAATCCGGTTGGCGTAGCGCGCGGCGGGGTTCGTACCCTATGGGCCATGACCGAAAACCCCGCTTCCACCAGCGACCCCGCCGAAGACGAACTGCCCGAGCAGATGCGGGTGCGCCGGGAGAAGCGCGACCGGATCCTCGCCGAGGGCATCGATCCCTACCCGGTCGAGGTGCCGCGCACGCACTCGCTCGCCGAAGTGCGGGCGGCGCACGAAGGGCTGCCCGTCGACACCGCCACGGGCGAGACGGTCGGCGTCACGGGCCGGGTCATGTTCCTGCGCAACACCGGCAAGCTGTGCTTCGCCAGCCTCCGCGAGGGCGACGGCACCGAGCTGCAGGCGATGATCAGCCTGGCGAAGGTCGGCGAAGACGCGCTGGCGGCGTGGAAGGCCGACGTCGACCTCGGCGACCACGTGTTCGTGCAGGGCGAGGTCATCACGTCCAAGCGCGGCGAGCTGTCGGTGATGGCCGACGCCTGGCGCCTCACGTCGAAGGCGCTGCGCCCGCTGCCCAACGCGCACAAGGAACTCGCCGAGGAAACGCGGATCCGCCAGCGCTACGTCGACCTCATCATGCGCCCGCGCGCGCGGGACGTCGTGCGCACCCGCGCCGGCGTGGTCCGGTCGCTGCGGGAGTCGTTCCACCGCCGCGGGTTCACCGAGGTAGAGACGCCGATGCTGCAGACGCTGCACGGCGGCGCCGCGGCCCGCCCGTTCGTCACGCACTCGAACGCGTTCGACATGGAGCTGTTCCTGCGGATCGCGCCGGAGCTCTACCTCAAGCGCTGCGTCGTCGGCGGCATCGAAAAGGTCTTCGAGATCAACCGCAACTTCCGGAACGAGGGCAGCGACTCTTCGCACTCGCCGGAGTTCGCGATGCTCGAGTACTACGAGGCGTACGCCACTTACGACACGAACGCCGTGATGACGCGGGAGCTGATCCAGGAGGCCGCGCAGGCCGTGCTGGACACCCAGGTCGTCACGCTGCCCGACGGTTCGGAGTACGACCTCTCCGGCGAATGGACCACACTCGGAATGTACGAGTCGTTGTCCGATTCCCTCGGCGAAGAGGTGACGCCGGAGACGCCCGCGGCCAAACTGCACGGATTCGCGCAGGCCAGGGGCCTCGAAGTGGATCCGAAGCTCGGGCACGGGAAGCTCGTCGAGGAACTGTGGGAACACCTCGTCGGAGATCACCTGCACGCACCGACGTTTGTCCGTGATTTTCCGCTGGAGACGTCGCCATTGACGAGGCAGCACCGCTCGCGGGCGGGCGTGGCCGAGAAGTGGGACCTCTACGTGCGCGGATTCGAACTCGCCACCGGATACTCCGAGCTGGTCGATCCGGTCGTCGAACGGGAACGGCTCACCGAACAGTCGCTGCTGGCCGCGCAGGGTGATAGCGAAGCCATGCGGCTGGACGAGGATTTCCTGCGGGCGCTGGAGTACGGAATGCCCCCGAGCGGCGGCGTCGGAATGGGGATCGACCGGCTGCTCATGGCGCTGACCGGTCTCGGTATCCGGGAGACGATCCTCTTCCCGCTGGTACGTCCGGAATAACCCGCCCGTGTGAGGATAGCGGCCGGTTATCGCATAGAGATTTGCGCTGCACTCCCGGAGCGGGTACTAATGTTCTAGACAAAGTCTTCTGTCCCCGGGGCTCGCCCCGTCACCAGATCATTGAGTAAGCCCCGCAGGAGGAAACAGATGGCGCAGAAGGTGCTCGTCTCGCTGGTGGACGACCTGGACGGCAGCGAGGCCGAAGAGACCGTCGAGTTCGGTTTGGACGGCGTCAGCTACCAGATCGATCTCTCCTCGGAAAACGCCGAGGAGCTGCGGGACGCCCTCGCCCAGTATGTCGAGCACGCGCGGCGCGCGGGTGGCCGCAAGCGCGCTTCCGTGCGCCCGGTCTCGGGCAAGGGATCGGCTCGCCCGGCCGCGGTCGACCGTGAGCAGAACCAGGCCATTCGCGCTTGGGCGCGCAAGAACGGTTACGCGGTTTCGGACCGGGGCCGCATCCCCTCCGAGGTCGTCGAGGCCTACCACAAGAAGAACTGAGGGCCGTTCACGAGGTGCTGGAGGCCGCCGGGCGAATTCGCCCGGCGGCTTTCTTCATGTCCGGTCCTTGTCCGGTTCGGCGGCCTGAGCCGTCCGGGCGTACTCGGCAGGCGACTGGCCGGTCACCGTCCGGAAATCGCGGATGAAGTGCGACTGGTCGCTATAGCCCAGTCGAACCGCCAGTCCGGCGTAATCCGGCCGCCCTTCCGTGACCAACCGCTGCGCAGCGTCGTTGAGGCGGTATATCCGGATCGCCCACTTGGGCGGGCAGCCGACGTGTTCGGCGAACAACCGCTGGACGGACCGGGTGGTCAGTCCAGTATCCGCGCACAGTTGCGCCACCCGGGTAATTCCCGGATCGCGTGCGATTGATTCCACCGCCTCGGCGGCCTGGCGCGCGGCCGGGGAGAGCCGTACCGGATTTGCGATCAGCAAGTTGTCGATCGCACGGACCATTTGCGCGTCGTCGCCCGCCGTGCGCACCGATTCCGCGGCCCGGATCGCCGCCGGCCCGAAAACGTCCGTGAGCGGGACGGATCGGTCGGCGATGTCACTCACGGGGCGGCCGAGGAACGCGCGGAAGCAGCCGGGCCGGAAACGCACGCCCAAACCCTGCACGCGGCCCGTGAGGCGGTGGGAAAAGACGTCGCGCGCCGGGCCGTACACCCCGGACGCCCCGGGGAAGAACGTCACGTGCACCGCGAGGTTCGGCAGCACCCGCTGCTCGTGCGGTGGCTCGCCGCGCCGGTCCCAGCGCAGGACCCAGTGGTAGTCGACGAAGTCCGCCAGCGCCGGGGCGGGCGGGTGCCTGGTCAGCGTGAACATCGTGCGCGCGGTGGCCTCGGCCACGATGCCGCGCGGGATCCGGTGCGCCACGCCCCACACGGTAGCTGTCGCGTTCGTCCAATACGGGCCGCCGGAGACCGGCTTGGCTCGCCGGCATGACTGCCGAACTGCTGCGGCCCGCCGCGGCCGAATTCGTCCGGGTCGCCACCGCGGTGACCGAGCTGACCGCGCCGACGCCGTGCGACGGCTACGACGTGTGCGGCCTCCTGAACCACCTCCTGCACTGGGGCCCGTGGCTGCTGGCCGCCGGACGGCGCGAGGAGCCGCCGCCCGCCGGGACCGAGGCGGAGGCGGCGCTGGTCGGCGAGGACTGGCGAGAGGTGCTGGAGAAGCAGACCGAGACGCTCGTGGACGTCTTCGGGACGCCGTCGGCGTGGACGGGCACGACGGCACTGGGCACGGCCCGGCTGCCCGCCTCGGTGGTCGGCGCCATGGTGCTGGGCGAGTTCGTGCTGCACGGCTGGGACCTGGCCCGGGCGAGCGGCCAGGAGCTGGTCTGCGCCCCCGAAGCGGCGACGGTGGTGTACGAGTCCGCGGTGCTGATGGGCGAGCAGGCGCGCTCGATGGGCGTCTACGGGCCCGAGGTGGTTGTTCCCGACGGTGCGTCGGCGCTGGACCGGGCGCTGGGCGCCTCCGGGCGCGACCCGTCCTGGACGCCCTGACCAATGCGCCCCAAGGTGGCCTTCGGTGCGTCAGACGCAACCAAGGCGGCCTTCGGTGCGCGAGACGCAACCAAGGCCACCTTGGGGCGCTCGGGTCAGCGGGAGCAGGTGCGCGGGCAGCCGTCGCACTCCGACTCGGCCGGGAGCAGGTAGGAGAAGCAGCAGCTCTCGCGGCGCCGCGTCCACTCGCGGTGGCAGTCGGGGCCCTCCGCCAGGCGCAACGTCGACGCCGAGGTCAGCGGCGGGTAGCGCGCGTCGAGGACCAGCGCCGCGTCGGCGACGCCCGCGCCCTCCGCTTCCGGCGTGCCGCCCTGGCGGCCCGCCCACCACAGCGAGTTCTCCAGCGCGTCGGTCGCCGCCGCCCAGAGCATCCGGCGGCCGAGCCTGCTGACCGGTGCGTACGCCTGGACGAACCGGGCCGCGTGGGCCAGGTAGCGAGCGCGCAGGACCGCCGCCAGCGCGCGCTCGTCGCGCACCACGGTGGCCTCCGGGAGCGCCGATCCCGGGTCCGTCGGCAGGCAGTGGAACGCGTCACCCAGCACGGCCATGCCGTCGGGGTGCGGGCGGTCGTCGGCCAGCCGGAACGCCAGCTCCGCCGGCTTCAGCGACGGCACCCGGCGCTCGTGGTGCAGCAGCAGCGCGCCGACGTACGCCGGGACGTGCAGGTACCAGGTCATCACCCAGCTGGCCGTGGTGCGGGACGGCGTCGCGTCGTGCTCGCGCAGCAGCCAGTCGCCGAGCAGGCCACGCCACTCGTCGAAGTACGCGGGCGTCTCCAGCAGCTCCGAGCAGCGGATCCAGCCCGCCGGGACGTCGCGGCGCAGCTCGGTGCGCCGCTGGCGGCCGGAGACCCGCCGCAACGACGACGCGAGGCCGTCGCCGACCTCGCGTGCGTCTCGGAAGGACCGCTGCTGGTTCAACCGCGGCCCTCCTCGCAGCCGTCATGGATTAGGCGTGCCTAACCTTACAGGCAGACGGCGACTGCGCCAATCGGGTGGCACCGTGATCCGGCACTCCCAGGTTGCGGACTGTTCGCGGTGAGCGGACACCGCGCGGATGGCGGAATCCGGGCGGCCGCCCGCACGTTGGGCTTGACGTAAAGGTGCAGGGCAACACGAAGATGGGCGCACCCGGGAGATGCCACGTCCGGGTGCGGAAAAGGCCACTGTCAGCCGTAGTGGTACGCCAGCGCGACCACTTGGCTACTAGAGTGGTCTCACGGTGCTGAATCCATCGCGGTGAAAGCACGATGGAAACGGGCCGCCGGCGCAGCAGTCGAGGGAGTGCACATGTTTGAGAGGTTCACCGACCGCGCGAGGCGGGTGGTCGTCCTGGCTCAAGAAGAGGCCAGGATGCTCAACCACAACTACATCGGCACCGAGCACATCCTCCTGGGTCTGATCCACGAGGGTGAGGGTGTCGCCGCCAAGGCGCTGGAGTCGCTGGGTATCGCGCTTGAGGGCGTCCGCCAGCAGGTCGAGGAGATCATCGGCCAGGGGCAGCAGGCCCCGAGCGGGCACATCCCCTTCACGCCGCGGGCCAAGAAGGTGCTGGAGCTGTCACTGCGCGAAGCGCTGCAGCTCGGCCACAACTACATCGGCACCGAGCACATCCTGCTGGGCCTGATCCGCGAGGGCGAGGGCGTCGCCGCGCAGGTGCTGGTCAAGCTGGGTGCGGACCTCAACCGGGTCCGCCAGCAGGTGCTGCAGCTGCTCTCGGGCTACCAGGGCGGCAAGGAGTCCACCGAAACCGGTTCCGGCCGCGGTGAGGGCACCCCGTCGTCGTCGCTGGTGCTGGACCAGTTCGGCCGCAACATGACCGTGCTCGCCCGCGAGGGCAAGCTCGACCCGGTCATCGGGCGCGGCAAGGAGATCGAGCGGGTCATGCAGGTGCTGTCCCGCCGGACCAAGAACAACCCGGTGCTCATCGGCGAGCCGGGCGTCGGCAAGACCGCCGTCGTCGAGGGCCTCGCGCAGAGCATCGTCAAGGGCGAGGTGCCCGAGACGCTCAAGGACAAGCAG
This sequence comes from Amycolatopsis eburnea, assembly GCF_003937945.1. GTDB lineage: Bacteria > Actinomycetota > Actinomycetes > Mycobacteriales > Pseudonocardiaceae > Amycolatopsis > Amycolatopsis eburnea. The sequence goes on along the minus strand of NZ_RSEC01000036.1, from coordinate 441,268 downwards.
CTCTACACGCTGGACCTGGGCTCCCTGGTCGCCGGCTCCCGCTACCGCGGTGACTTCGAAGAGCGCCTGAAGAAGGTGCTCAAGGAGATCAAGACCCGCGGCGACATCATCCTGTTCATCGACGAGCTGCACACGCTGGTCGGGGCGGGTGCCGCCGAGGGCGCGATCGACGCGGCTTCGATCCTGAAGCCGATGCTCGCCCGCGGTGAGCTGCAGACGATCGGCGCGACCACGCTCGAGGAGTACCGCAAGTACATCGAGAAGGACGCCGCCCTCGAGCGCCGGTTCCAGCCGATCCAGGTCGGCGAGCCGTCGCTGGAGCACACGATCGAGATCCTCAAGGGCCTGCGCGACCGGTACGAGGCGCACCACCGCGTCTCGATCACCGACTCGGCGCTGGTCGCCGCCGCGACCCTGGCGGACCGGTACATCAACGACCGGTTCCTCCCGGACAAGGCGATCGACCTGATCGACGAGGCAGGCGCCCGGATGCGCATCCGCCGGATGACCGCGCCGCCGGACCTGCGCGAGTTCGACGAGAAGATCGCGAACGTCCGCCGCGACAAGGAGTCCGCGATCGACGCGCAGGACTTCGAGCGGGCCGCCCGCCTGCGTGACGAGGAGAAGACCCTCCTCGGCCAGAAGGGCGAGCGGGAGAAGCAGTGGAAGGACGGCGACCTCGACGTCGTCGCCGAGGTCGACGACGAGCAGATCGCGGAGGTGCTGGCCAACTGGACCGGCATCCCGGTGTTCAAGCTGACCGAGGAGGAGACCACCCGGCTGCTGCGCATGGAGGACGAGCTCCACAAGCGCATCATCGGCCAGGAGGACGCGGTCAAGGCCGTCTCGCAGGCGATCCGCCGTACGCGTGCCGGCCTGAAGGACCCGAAGCGCCCGTCGGGCTCGTTCATCTTCGCCGGCCCGTCCGGTGTGGGTAAGACCGAGCTGTCCAAGGCGCTGGCCTCGTTCCTGTTCGGCGAGGACGACGCGCTCATCCAGATCGACATGGGCGAGTTCCACGACCGCTACACCGCTTCGCGGCTCTTCGGTGCCCCTCCGGGCTACGTCGGTTACGAAGAGGGCGGGCAGCTGACCGAGAAGGTGCGGCGCAAGCCGTTCTCGGTGGTGCTGTTCGACGAGATCGAGAAGGCGCACCAGGAGATCTACAACACGCTCCTGCAGGTGCTGGAGGACGGCCGCCTGACCGACGGTCAGGGCCGCACGGTCGACTTCAAGAACACGGTCCTCATCTTCACGTCCAACCTGGGTACGTCGGACATCTCGAAGTCCGTCTCCCTCGGGTTCGCCGGGTCCAACGACACCACGAACCGGTACGAGAAGATGAAGCAGAAGGTCAACGAGGAAATGAAGAAGCATTTCCGCCCGGAGTTCCTGAACCGGATCGATGACATCATCGTGTTCCACCAGCTGACGCAGGAACAGATCATCCAGATGGTCGACCTGATGATCGGCCGGGTCGAGACCCAGCTGCGCGCCAAGGACATGGAGCTGGAGCTGACCGAGAAGGCCAAGTCCCTCCTGGCCAAGCGCGGCTTCGACCCGGTGCTGGGTGCCCGCCCGCTGCGCCGCACGATCCAGCGCGAGATCGAAGACCAGCTGTCGGAGAAGATCCTGTTCGGCGAGGTCGAGCCGGGTCAGATCATCCTGGTCGACGTCGAAGGCTGGAGCGGCAACCCGGAGGACAAGGACGACCAGGCCAAGTTCACCTTCCGCGGTGAGCGCAAGCCGTCGTCGGTCCCGGACGCCCCGCCGGTCAGCATCGGCGCGGGCCACGAGGAGCAGGGCGGCGAAGCCGAAGGCGAGTGATCGGCTGAGCGGTGCTTGATTAGGGCGGTTTCCCCGGTTTCGGGGGAGCCGCCCTTTCTCGTGTCTCAGACCCGAGCGCCCCAATGTGGCGTTGGTTGCGTCCAACGCACCGAACGCCACATTGGGTGCTTTGGACGCACCGAACGCCACATTGGGGCGCGTGAGACGATGCCCGCGGGCCTGGGGAGGGGATTCCGCGTGGACGTGCTGGCGATCGACTTCGGGACTTCCAGCACCGTGGGGGTGCTCTCCACCGCCGGGCACGGGCCCCGGGCCGTCGAGGTCGACGGGTCCGTCACCATGCCCTCCGCCGTCTTCCTCGACGACGACGGCCTGCTCGTCGCCGGCCGTGATGCCGAGCGGCGGGCGCGGCTCGATCCCAGCCGGTTCGAGCCGAACCCCAAGCGGCGGATCGGGGAAGGCACCCTGCGGCTCGGGGACACCGATGTCCCGGTCACCGATGCCTTCGCCGCCGTGCTGCGGCGGATGGGCGAGGAAGCCGGGCCCGCCGGGCAGACGCGGATCTCGCACCCCGCCGGGTGGGGTGCCGCCCGGCAGGAGGCGATCCGGACCGCCGCCGCGAAGGCCGGGCTGCCCGATGTCCGGCTGATCCCCGAACCCGTGGCCGCCGCCGCGCACTACGCGAGTCTCGGGCGGTCCGGGGGTGGGCCGATCGGGGTTTACGACCTCGGGGCAGGCACGTTCGACTGCGCTGTCGTCGGGGTGAGCCGGCAGGGGTTCGCCGTGCTCGCCGAGAGCGGGCTGCCGGACCTCGGGAGCCTCGACATCGACCAGGCGCTGCTCGTGCACATCGGGCGCGCGGTGTCGCACGCCGATCCCGCGCAGTGGCAACGGTTGCTGCGCCCGCGGACCACCGCCGACCGGCGGACGCGGCGGGCGCTGCTCCAGGACGTCCGCGACGCCAAGGAAAGCCTCTCCCGGCACGCGCAGACCCACGTCCCCATGCCCGAGCCGTTCGGGGACGTCCTCGTCAGCCGCGACGAGCTCGAGGCGCTCGTGCGGCCCAGCCTGCTGCGCAGCGCCGAACTGCTCGGGACGACGATCCGCCGCGCCGGGCTGGCACCCGCGCAGCTCGCCGGGATCCACCTCGTCGGCGGGCCGAGCCGGATGCCGTTGCTGGCCGCGCTGCTCGGGCGGCAGCTCGGGGTCACGCCGTCCACGCTGGACCAGCCCGAGACGGCCGTCGCGTTCGGGCTGCACCACGTTCCGCTCGGCACCTCGGACCTCACCGTGCCCGCGTTCGCGCCGGTCCGGCCGCCGGTGGCGCCGCCGCGGCCCCAGCCGTGGCAAGCCGTCCAGCCGCCGAGGTACGCGCCGCCGCGCCGGAGGTGGTGGCGATGACCACCGGTCACCAGGCCTGCTCGAACCGCATGCCCTTGCCGTAGTAGTCGTCGTCCGGCACGGGCCCGGACGGCGGTGGTGCCGCGGGCGGCGCGTCCGAAGACCGGTCCTTGAGCACCGTGCTGTCTTCCGCGCGGGGAAGAGCGGCCGGAGTGGCGACCGGAACCGGCTCGGGCTCGAACTGGACCCGCCAGCGCAGCCGGTCCATCAGGTACCCGCCGCTGCCCAGCGGCGCCAGCAGCTGCCCCGTCCGCTTCGCCGACTCCCGTTGCGCGGAAACGTACGTCCGCAGCACGGCGTCCGCGATCTCGGCGGGCGACATCCCCGACACGGCGTCGGTGAGCCGCAGCCGGGTCAGCACGCCGTCGGTGTTGACCGACAGCGAAACCGCGCCGTCGTCGGACGTCGCCGTCGCCGACAGCGCGGAAAGCTCGGCCAGCAGGGCTTCGCGGTCCGGGGCGTCAGCCATCCAGCCTCCCGGCGTGCGTCGCGCCGCTGGACACCTCGCCGTCGGGCGCGATGTCGACGTTCGCGTCGCGGACGTTCTTCTCGGTCTGCCGCGAGGTGTGGTCGGTCTCGAAGTTCGACGGGTCGAAGCTCGACCCCGGGCTGACGTCCGGCGCGTCCGGGATCTTCGGCAGGTCGACGGCCTCGTCGCCGATGCGGTCGGCCAGCGTCTGAGCCGCGTCCTCGGCGCCGCTGCGGATCTTGCCCGCGCTCTCGGCGAAGCTCTGGTACAGGTCGAACCCGTTGTCGCCGGTGATCTCCGCCTGGTTGGCCACGACGGCGGTGATCGCGCCACCGGCGGCGTTCCCGGCGATCAGCGCGCCGTTGGCCGCGGTGAACACCGACGCGCCCGCGACGGCACCCGCGCCGGCGGTCGCCACCGTGAGCAGCCCGGTGACCGCGCCCGCGAACGTCGCCGCCAGCACCTTCGACATCGCCGCTTCGCGCTTGCGCTCCTGCGACTTCTGGTAGTCCTCGGCTGTCTGCTTGAACGTCGAGCCGAGGTTGTTCAGGTCCTGCCGGGCGGACGCGATCGCCTCGCGCGCCGCGACGATGTCGCTCTCCAGCACCGTGATCTTGGTTTCGACCTCGGTGAAGGCGTCGGCGAGCTCGTTCAGGTACGCCTTGACGGCGTTGGCCGCGGAGCCGCGCCAGACGTCGAGGAACTGCCGGGCGTCGTCGAGCTTCGGCTTCGAGTCGCGCTGCAGCGCCTTCCAGACGGCGTCGTGCTTCATGATCAGGCTCTGCAAGCCGTTGGCCGACTCGTGGTCGATGTCGGCGTCGGAGAACTCGCGGTAGACACCGGCGGTGTCGTCCTGCATCTTCCGGAAGCCGCCTTCGTCGGTGCCGATGCCGAAGGCCCAGTCGGTGTACTTGAGGATCTCCAGCGCGTCGAGGGCGTCGTTCGCGCCCTCCTTGAGGTCCTCGGAGATGCCTTCGAGCAGTTCGGCGCGGCGGTCGTCGCCGCTCGACATCGGCCGGGCGTCGAGCCCGGAGTCGAAGTAGCCGTCCACGTCAGTTCCCCTCCAGGCCGGCGGCCGCGCGGTTGACGCGCTGCTTCGAGTCCTCGTCGGCCTTCTCGTACAGCTCCGCGACCCGCATCAGCGCGTGGCTGGTGTCGGCGGTCGTCTGGTGCAGCTGCGCGACGAGCTTCTGGATCTTCGCCAGGTGGTCGTTGTAGGCCTTCGCGACGGCCGGCATGCCGAGGGTGCGGCCGAAGGCGTTGTCCACGGGGATCAACCCGGCGATGCCGCCGAAGAGCCCGTCACCGCCGGAGGAGACGGGGACGTCGGTGCCACGCAGGCCGTTCGACGCGGCTTCCGCGGCGTCGGCCGCGCCCTGCAGCGCCCCGGCCGAATCCCGCAGGTCCTGCAGGTCGGTCTCGAATCCGATCATCCCGACATGTAAACACCGTTCGATCGCCCGGCAGGGGGATTCCCCGGTGGTGTGCCTCAGATCACGAACGGGGTGCCGTACCGCCGAACGGGGGAACCTCGTCCGTGCGCGGGGTGCTCGGCGCTCTTACCTGCATGAGTACCGCGACGAAGCCCCGGCCGCCGACCGTGCGGAGGCAGCTGCGCGAGGCGAAACGCTTTTCCTGGACCGGGTTCGCCGTCACGGTCGCGGCGTCGCTGCTCGGCACGCTCGTCCCGGCCGCGATCGGCGCCGGCCCGAACGCGACGCTGATTTCGACGCTCGTGGTCACCGTGCTGGCGGCGGGCGGGTTCACCGCCAAGGACGGCGCGGCCCGCGGCATCAAGGCGATCGCGATCGTGCTGCTGGCCGCCGGCGCGCTGGTGCTGACGGTGACCGGGGTGACCGTGCTGGACCTCGTGCGCGGCAAGCCGGCGACGTTCCCGGTGGTGCCGGAGACGGCCGCGGAGGCCAAGGTCGCCGTCCCGGAGTCGGTCGCCTGCGGCACGACCCCGGTGCACACGACGACGACGTGCACGGTGGCGGTCCGCAGTGTCGGGGCGAGCGCGCTGCGCGTGAGCGGGATCGAGCTGGACAGCACGGACTTCGCGGTGGACGCGCGCGGCTGCGTGAACCAGGACATCGCGCCGGGCCGCCGGTGCACGCTGGTGGTCAGCTTCACGCCGGGGTGGAGCGGCGACCGGGTCGCCGACCTGACGGTGCACCACAACGTCCCGGGCCCGGCGGCGTTCGTGGAGCTGACCGGCCGCGGGGGTTAGTGCTCCGCGCCCGCGCTGATCACGAGGTCGGCGGTCGTCTTCACCGCCGTGTCCGCCAGGACTTCCAGCGCGTCGGCGATCCGGTCCACGCCGAGCGACGGCGCCTGCTTGCCCGACGCCGCGACCTGCTCCGGACTGAACGGGACGTGCACGAACCCGCCGCGCACGCCGGGGAACTCCGTGGCCAGCAAGTGCATCAGGCCGTAGAAGACCTGGTTGCACACGTAGGTCCCGGCGGTGTGGGACACCGACGCCGGCACGCCCGCCGCGCGGATCGCGGCCACGCAGGCCTTCACCGGCAGCGTCGAGAAGTAGGCCGCCGGGCCGTCCGCGACCACGGGGACGTCGACCGGCTGCGCGCCCGCGTTGTCCGGGATGCGGGCGTCGACGAGGTTGATCGCGACCCGCTCCGGCGTCACGTCGGACCGCCCGCCGGCCTGCCCGACGCACACCACCAGCGACGGCCGGTGCGCCTCGACCGCGGCGCGCAACGCGGGCAGCGACGCGGCGAACTCGCACGGCAGCTCGACCGCGGCGACGTCGTCCCGGCGCGCGCCGAGCCGGGAAACCGCCTGCCACGAGGGGTTCACCGGCTCACCGCCGAACGGCGCGAACCCCGTCATCAGCACCTCGGCCATGCCACCTCCGAAAAGTCGTGAAGGCCACCTTCAGGAACTCTACGTTCCTCAAGGTGGCCTTCACGAAATGCGGGTCAGGCGGCGGGCTTCAGGTCGCCGGGGTAGAGGTACTGGTCGGCGGGCTTGCCGGTGCCGTACACCCACGCGTCGAAGAACCCCTGCAGGTTCTGGTGCGAGACGGCTTCGGTGTACCGCTGGAACTGCTGCATGTTCGCGTTCCCGTCGCGGTGCAGCGACGGCCAGGTCTTGAGGACCCGGGAGAACGCCTGCTCACCGACGTAGTTGCGCAGCGCGTGCAGCATCATCGGGCCCTTCGAGTACACGTACGTGAACTCGTTGCCCTGTCCCATGTCGTAGAGCTTGCCGTTCCAGAACGTCGTCGTGGCCTTCTTGACGTCGTCCGCGTACTGCTTGTCCAGGTCGACGCCTTCCTTGCCCTCGTCCCACAGCCACGTGGCGTAGGAGGCGAAGCACTCGTTGAGGCAGACGTCCTTCCAGTGCTCGACCGCCACCGAGTCGCCGTACCACTGGTGGGCGTTCTCGTGGACGATCGTCGGCACCGTGCCGGCCCAGCCCGCGGAGTAGATCGGCCGGCTCATCGTCTCCAGCGAGAAGCCGATCTGCTCGTTGAGGAAGATGCCGCCGGCGGCGTCGATCGGGTACTTGCCGAACTTGGACTCGAGGAAGTCGAGGATCTCCGGCAGCCGCCCTTCGGCCTGCTTCGTCGAGTCGGGCACGCCGGGGGCGAACGCGCTGACGACCGGGGTGCCGTCCTTGCGGGTCTGGCGGTCGAAGGTCCACTTGTCGATCGCGACCGTCGTCATGTAGGGCACGATCGGCGTTTCCTCGGCCCAGACGTGCGTGGTGCCGTTCGGCGTCTTGATCGACGGCTTCTCGCGGCCGTTCGCGATCACGCCCCACTCGTCGGGCACGGTGATCGCCAGGTGGAACGTGGCCTTGTCGAGCGGGGTGTCGTTGACCGGGTACCAGGTCGTCGCCGACCGCGGCTCGCCGGCGACGAACGCGCCGCCCGCCTGGGCGAACTGCCAGCCGTTGTTGCCGAGCGCCGGATCGTCGATCGGCGCGGGCACCCCGTGGTAGGCGATCTTGACCTTGAAGTCCCGGCCGCGCCACAGCGCCCGCGAGGGCGTGACGACCAGCTCGTGGTCGCCGGTCCGGGCGAACTTCGCGTCCCGGCCGTCGACCTTGACCGAGTCGACGGTCAGGCCCTTGAAGTCCAGGTTGAACGAGCTGAGCGACTGGGTCGCCCGCGCGGTGATGTCCTGGTTCCCGGTGAGCTGGTGCGACGCCGGGTCGTAGGTGACCTTGAGGTTGTAGTCGGCGACGTTGTAGCCGCCGTTGCCGTCCTGCGGGTAGTAGCTGTCCCCGGCGCCGTCGCTGCCGGGCGTCGCACCCCAGCCGTCACCCGCCGCGGCGACGCCGGTGCCCAGGCAGAGACTGGCGACGACGGCGGCCGCGACCACGACCGGTTTCTGTCCCCTCATGAACGCTCCTGTCCTATCGGGTGACCTCGGACGCAACGTAGTGGCAAGATCACGGGCGGCTGGGCGTTGCGTCGGTTTTGTCCGGATAATCAGCACTTACGTCGGCCCGTCCGGCCCGCCCGGACCGGCGCCCGCCCGTCGTCTGGAAAGCTGGACGCATGCGCGTCGCGCTGCTGGGCCCGCTGCGTGCGGCGGAAGACGACGGCACCCCGATCGACATCGGCGGTGCCCGCCTCCGCATGCTCCTGGCCAGGCTCGCGCTGGACGCCGGGCGCGCGGTGCCCGCCGACGCGCTCGTCGACGGGCTGTGGGGCGGCGAACCGCCGTCCGACGCGGCCAACGCCCTCCAGTCGCTGGTTTCGCGGCTGCGGAAAGCCCTGCCGGTGGCGGTGGAATCCGGGCCGGGCGGCTACCGGCTGGCGGTCGCGCGGGAAGACGTCGACGCGGAGCGGTTCGAACGGCTCGCCGCCGAGGGGCGTCGCGAGCTGGCCGCGGGCCGGGACGGCTACGCGGCCGAGCTGCTCGCCGAGGCACTCGGGCTGTGGCACGGCGACGCGCTCGCCGACGTCTTGGACGCGCCCTTCGCGCCGGCGCCGGCGCGGCGGCTGACCGGGTTGCGGGCCGAAGCGGCCGAGGACCGGTTCGAAGCCCTGATCCGGCTGGGCGAGCACGCCGCCGTCCTGGCCGACCTCACCGCCGCGGCCGAGGCCGACCCGCTGCGCGAACGGCTCGCCGGGCTGCGGATGCGCGCGCTCTGCGCGGCCGGGCGGCAGTCGGAAGCGCTGTCGGTGTACGCCGGGATCCGCCGCACGCTGGCCGACCAGCTCGGCGTCGACCCGTCGGCCGAGCTGCAGGAGATCCACGTCGCCGCGCTGCGGGGCGAGCTCGCGCCGCCGTCGCCGGTGGCCGACCGGCTGCCGACCCGGCTGACGACGTTCATCGGCCGCGACGACGAGCTCAAGCTGCTGGCCGAGCTGCTCGGCGGCGCCCGGCTGGTCACCCTGACCGGGCCGGGCGGCGCGGGCAAGACCCGGCTGGCCACCGAAGCGGCGTCCCGGCACCCGGCGCAGCAGCGCGGCCGCGTCTGGTTCGCCGCGCTGGCCGGCGTCCGCGACCCGGAAGACCTCGGCGGCGCGCTGCTGGGCGCGCTGGAGATCCGCGACATCCGCAGCACCGAACCCGAGATCCGCCGCCCGCTGGACCCGCTCGACCAGGCCCTCGAGGTGCTGGGCGGCGCGGAAGCGTTGCTGGTGCTGGACAACTGTGAGCACGTCGTCGACGCCGCCGCGAGGCTGGCCGACGAGCTGCTGCAGCGCGCGCCGCGGCTGCGGATCCTGGCCACCAGCCGCGAGCCGCTCGCCATCACCGGGGAGGCGCTGTGCCCGCTCGGCCCGCTGCCGGTGCCCGCCGAACGCGCCGCGCCCGCGGAGGCCGCCGAGCTCGATTCGACGCGGTTGTTCCTCGACCGGGCCGCGGCCGTGCGACCCGACTTCGTGCTCGACGAGTCCACTGTGGACCAGGTCGGCGAGATCTGCCGCCGGCTCGACGGGATGCCGCTGGCGCTGGAGCTGGCCGCGGCCCGGCTGCGGTCGATGACCGTGGCCCAGATCGCCGGGCGGCTCGGCGACCGGTTCCGGCTGCTGACCTCGGGCAGCCGGACGGCGCTGCCCCGGCAGCGGACGCTGCGCGCGGTCGTCGAGTGGAGCTGGGACCTGCTGACCGAGGCCGAGCTGGTGCTGGCCCGGCGGCTCGCGGTGTTCGCCGGCGGGGCCGAGCTGGGGCCGATCGAAGCCGTCTGCGCGGACGAGCTGCTGCCCGCCGCCGACGTCCCGTACGTGCTCGGCAGCCTGGTCGAGAAGTCCATTGTGGACACCGTGGACGGCGGCTCCGGCGAGCCGCGGTACCGGATGCTCGAGACGTTGCGCGCGTACGCCACCGAGCGGCTGGTCGAGTCGGGTGAGCACGACCGGACGCGCCGCGCGATGGCCTCCTTCTACGGCGAACTCGCGCAACGGCTGGAGCCGACGCTGCGCACCGCCGACCAGCTGCGGGCGATCGACCAGTACGAGGCCGAGAGCGCGAACATGATCGCCGCCCTGCGCGGCGCGATCGAAGCGTCCGATGTGGACAACGCGGTCGAGCTGCTGGACGGGATGTTCTGGTACCTGACCATCCTCGGCCAGGGCAGCCGGGTCGGCGGGCTGATCCGCGAGACCCTGGACTTCGGCGACCGGCTGCCGCCCGCGGTCGGGGCGGCCTACCGGGCGCTGGTCTACCTGATGGACGCGGTCCCGGTCCGGTCCGACCAGAGCGAGATCCTCCGGCTGGTCGACGAATGCGTGCGCACGAACGCGGTGGAGCGCTACCCGGGGCTCGCGGTGGCGCTGCCGATGCTGGCTTTCCTCGGCGGTGACCGCGAAATCGCCGTCCGCGAGGTGCACCGGGCGCAGGAGAGCGCGGACACGTGGACGCGCGCCGGCGGGCACTGGGTGGAGAGCTTCCTGCTCGACGACGCGGGCGACGTCGCGGGCGCGGACCGGGCGCGCGATCTGGCGCACGCCGGGTTCGAGGCCGTCGGCGACCGCTGGGGCACCGCGATGACGCTGAGCTTCAAGGCGTACGCGCTGTCCCAAGACGGCGACAGCGCGAAGGCCATCGAGATCTACCAAGAGGGCCTGGCGCTGTCGATGGAACTGCGGTCCTATGAGGACGCCGTGCAGCACTGGTGGCGGCTGGCCGTCGAGCGGGCGCGCACCGGCGACTTCGAAGGGGCGTGGCGCGACCAGGAAGCCGCGGAGCGCTACGGCGAGGACATCACGAACCTGCAGCACCGCGCGATCCTGATGTTCGGGCGGCTCGAACTGCTGCTGCGCACCGGCGAGCTGACCGAGGCGCGGGCGCTGCTCGACCGCGTCACCGCGATGGGCGGCGACGACTGGTTCCCCGGCGGCATCGGCGACGAGTTCGTGCACGCCTTCGAGGCGCGGATCCTGCTGGCCGAGGGGCGCGCCGACGAGGCGGAACCGCACGCGGCCGTCGCGATCCGGGCGACGAACCGGCGGGGCGACATGCCGGACATGGCGGGCGCGGTGGAGCTGCTGGCGATGATCCGCGCGCAGCAGGGCAGGCACGAGACGGCGGCCCGGGTGCTCGCCGCGTCGGCCGTCATCCGCGGGCGGCTCGACCTCGGCAGCCCGGAGGTCCGGGCGCTCATCGACGACCTGCGCGCGGCCCTCCCCGGCTACGACGCCCTCTACGAGGATTGCCGCAACCAGTCCAAACAGGACGCGATCGCCTGGCTCCTGTCCGAACTGGACTGAAAACGGTCGTGAGTGGCAAGTCGGGTTCTAACCCTACTTGCCACTCACGACCTTCCCCTTGGTGCGGAACACCCCCGTGTCTCCGCGCCCTCACACCCGCCGGCGGTAGGCCCACGTGGCCAGCGGGAAGAACACCACGACCGCACCGGCCATCCAGGCCAGTGCGTCGGCCAGCGGCCCGGCGACCGCGCCGCCGTTCATCAGGCCGCGCAACGCGTTCGCCATCAGGCTGACCGGGCTGATGTCGGCCCACGCCCGCAGCCAGCCCGGCATGGTCGACGTCTGCACGAACACGTTGCTGCCGAACGTCAGCGGCATGATGAAGACGAACATCAGCGCCTGCGCCGAACCCGGCGTCTTCATCAGCATGCCGACGAACACCGAGCCCCAGCAGAAGCTCAGCCCGAACGCCAGCGCGAGCAGGATGGCCACGGCGAACTCGCCGGGGCTGGTCGCGATCCGGTAGCCCATCAGCGTCGCCACCACCATGAGCACCGCCAGGCAGACAAGGTAGCGCACGACGTCGGCCAGCACGGCACCGATCAGCGGTGCCGAGCGCGCGATCGGCATGCTGCGGAACCGGTCGAACACGCCCTTGGTGACGTCGGTGTTGAGCTGCACGCCGACGGTCAGGCAGGCCTGCAGGATGTTCATCACGATGATGCCGGGCACCACCATCTGCAGGTAGGCGTCGGTCGAGCCGGACAGCGCGCCGCCGAACAGGTAGACGAAGATGACCAGGAAGACGATCGGCATCAGCGTCACGTCGGCGAGCTGTTCGGGGTTCTTGCGGATCTTCAGGATGCCGCGCCACGCCAGCGAAAGCGCGTGCTGGAGGCCCTTGACGAGGCTGATGTGCCGCGGCGGGGCCGGGCGGTCGAGCGCCAGCGTCGTCATGCCAGGCTCCCTTCGAGGTCGCGGGTGGTGTCCTCAGTGGACTGCTCGGCGGTGTGCCCGGTGAGGGCGAGGAACACCTCGTCAAGGCTGGGCAGCCGCAGCGCCAGCTCGTCCGCGGTGATCCCGGCTTCGTCCAGCTTGCGGACCAAAGTGGACAGCAGGACGGGGTCGTTGACCGGCGCGGTGAGCAGCCCGGTCCCGTTGTCGCGGGTCGGCCGGACCCCGGACAGGTCGCCGAGGATCCGGTCGACGGCGTCCATGTCGGACAGCTGCGTCGGGCGCACCTGCAGCGTCTGCCCGCCGACGCGGCGCTTCAGCTCGTCGGCGCGGCCGTCGGCGACGACGCGGCCGTGGTCGAACACGGTGATCTTGTCGGCCAGCTGGTCGGCTTCTTCGAGGTACTGCGTGGTCAGCAGCACCGTCGCGCCCTCGGCGACGAGGCCGCGGACGACATCCCAGACCTCGTTGCGCGCGTGCGGGTCGAGCCCGGTGGTCGGCTCGTCGAGGTAGAGCACCTCCGGGCCGCCGACGAGGCTGGCGGCCAGGTCGAGCCGCCGCCGCATGCCGCCGGAGTACGTCCGGATCGGCCGCTTGGCCGCCTTGGTCAGCTCGAACCGCTCGATCAGCTCGGCGGCCCGCTGCTTGGCGTGTGCGCGGGGCATCCCGTAGAGCCGTCCGATGAGGACCAGGTTCTCGGTCCCGTTCAGGTCCTCGTCGACCGAGGCGTACTGCCCGGTCAGCCCGATCAGGCTGCGCACCCGGACCGGGTCCTTGACGACGTCGTAGCCGCCGACGGTGGCTCTCCCGCCGTCGGGTTTCATCAGGGTCGCCAGGATCCGGACGGCGGTCGTCTTGCCGGCGCCGTTCGGCCCGAGCACCCCGACCACCTGGCCGAACGGGACTTCGAGGTCCACCCCGTCCAGCGCCTTGGTGTCCCCGAAGTGTTTGACCAGGCCCTCGGCCTGGATCGCGTGCGACATGGGCGTCCTCCTTCGCTGTCGCGTTGTGGGCTTCACTGTGGACGCCGGCGCTGGTAGCCCACGCACAGCGCGCTGGCAGCGGCTGGCAGCCGCTGGTGGAGATCTTGTGGAGGAGTTGCCGGTACCCGAGCCCCCGGCGGCGGTCCTCGGCATACTCGGCGGCATGGTCCTTGCGGAAGAGACGCGGTCGCGGCGGAAGACCCCGCTGGTCACGGCCCTGCTGGTGGTACCGGTCGTGCCGCTGGCCGGCCTGGCGGCGCTGCGCCTGATCGGCTTCGACGGCAACTGGTACACCCTGATCGCGCTGGCGCTGACGCCGTACGCGGTGGTCGCGGGCCTGCTCGCCGGTGGCCTGGCCCTGGCCTGCCGGCGCTGGTGGACCGGCGGGGTCGCGCTGGTGCTGTCGGTCGCGCTGGCCGTCCTGGTGCTCCCGCGGCTGTCCGCGAGCGAGCAGCGCGAGGTGCACGGCAAGACGCTGCGGGTGCTCTCGTCGAACCTGCTCTACGGCCAGGCCGATCCGAAGGCCGTCGTCGACCTGGTGCGCGAGCAGCGGATCGACGTGCTGAACCTGGTCGAGATGACGCCCCGGGTGGTCGACGGGCTGACCGCGGCCGGGCTGTTCCAGCTGCTGCCGTACCGGGTGCTGCACCCGGCGCCGGGCGCGTTCGGCTCGGGGATCGTGTCGCGCTTCCCGCTGAAGGAGGTCAACCTGACCGGCGATTCGGCGGCCAAGCAGCCGGGTGCGCAGGCCGACCTCGGCGACGGCGTGGTGGCGGAGATCGTCGCCGTGCACCCGATCTCCCCGGACGTCGACACCCCGCAGTGGGAGCGCGAGATGAAGGACCTCTCGCGCGCGGCGGGCGAGCACGGCCTGCGCATCCTGGCGGGCGACTTCAACGCGACGCTGGACCACGCGGCGTTCCGGACCGTGCTGTCCCGCGGGTACAACGACGCGGCGGAGGAACACGGCTCGGCGCTGACCCCGACGTGGCCTTCGTCGCTGCCTGTGGTGACGATCGACCACGTCGTCGTCGACAACCGCGCGGCGGTGCTGGACTACGGGGTGTTCGACGTCGCGGGCAGCGACCACCGCGCGGTGTTCGCCGAGGTGCGCTTGCCTTGACGCTCGTGAGTGTGAGACAGGGTCCGGCGGCCCGGTCGGCTGCGCTCGCGTCTTGAATGAGTCATTCAGGTCTTCGGAGGTCCTGAATGACTCATTCAAGACACCGCCGGGCGCCGCGATGCCGCCGATGCGGGGCCGTACCGACCCTCCCAACCTAGGCCAGCAGGGCGGTCAGCGTCTCCAGTGCGCCGGCCGGGATCGAGATGCCGCGGTTGTGGCGGATCTCGGGTTCGCGCGGGTTGATCCGGATCAGCGCGCCGGTCGCCGCGCTGGCCAGTTCGCTGTAGCGGCGGACCGTCGGGACGGCCTGGCCCGCGCCCAGTTCCACCACCACGAGGTCGCGCGCGGTGCGGCGCCACGCCGTCAGCTCGTCGAGCTGGGCCTGGCTGCGGTGCGGAACCCAGTCGTAGTCGCCGAACATCAGGATGTTGGGCCGGGCCAGCCCGCCGCAGCGGGGGCACGACGGCAGCGGCGGCACCGCGCGCATCGTCTCTTCGTCGATTTCGACGTTGATGTCTGCGGGCCAGATGTCGCTCGTGCAGCCGGACAGGCACTGCAGGTGGTGGATCGAGCCGTGCGCTTCGGCGACGTGCGCGAAGCCCGCCGCCTGGAACTGTCCATCCACATTGGAGGTGAAGACGCGGGTGCCGCCGGGCGGGGCGAGGTCGAGCAGCAGCCGGAACCCGTCGTGCGGCACGGTTTTCCGGTACAGCGAAAGCCGGTGCCCGTAGAAACCCCAAGCCAGCTCGGGGTCTTCGGCGAAGTGACGCGGGTCGGCCAGCTCCTCGAACCGCAGCCCGAGCCGGGCGTACGGCGGGTACGCGCGCCAAAAGCCTTCGCCACCACGGAAGTCCGGGAGGCCGGAGTCGACGCCCATGCCGGCGCCGGCGCAGATCAGGAGCGCGCCGGCGCCGTCGAGCAGCTCCGCGGCACGGGCGAGCTCACTCACCCGGCTGCGAACCGAGGACGACCTCGAACTCCAGCAGGTTCGCCCCGGTGGACACCGGCTTGGCGCGCTCGCCCGAGTGCGCCGCCGCGGCCGGGCCGCCCTTCGCCCACGCCTGGTAGGCCTCTTCCGTCTCCCACTTCGTGTACACGAAGTAGCGCGTCTCGCCGGAAACCGGGCGCAGCAGCTCGAACCCGAGGAACCCGGGCTGCTGGTCGACGGCGTGCAGCCGCGCCGCGAACCGCTTCTCCAGCTCGGGGCCGGCGCCTTCGGGAACTTCGATCGCGTTGATCTTCACGACACTCATGGGTGACAGCCTAGTTGGCCTCGCCCTGTGATCCGTGCCACTGTGAAACCCATGGGGAGCACCGAGCGCGACCTCGCCGCCGACTTGCAGCGCATCATCCGGGCGACCGCCGACTCCGTGGCCGGGAGCGGGGGCAACGAGCTGGTCGACCGCGTCACCGGGCACGTCGGGCCGCTGCCCGGCGTGGTGGTCGTGACCCGCAACTGGCCGATGTGGGAGCACGCGAACATCCAGCGCGGCGTCGACGCCTACCTCGCCGAGCACGGCACCGACGTCGGCTGGTTCGGCATCGCCGGCGGCCAGCGCACGCACGAGGACCTGATCGGGATGCTCGTGATCGCGCGCAAGCAGGGCACGTTCGAGCTCGGCTCGGTCGACTACACGACGACGGCGACCGGCCCCGAAGACGCGACCGAGGCCGTGCAGCTCGGGCTCGTCGGCACGCGCGCGCCGGGCGGCGAGCCGGTGCTGCTCGCGATCCGCGGCGCGAATCCGCAGTGGGGGCAAATGGAGTGCCGGCTCGAGGTGCTCGCGCCGTCGCGGGCGATCGCGACGGAGGTGCGCGACCGCGTCGAGCGCGTGATGGCCCGCCACGACGTGCTGCGCGGGCAGGTGCTGGCCTTCGGCACCAGCGAAAACCGCGGCAACGACCTGCTGACGTTCCTCCCGCGGCCCACGCTGACCGGCGACGAGGTCGTGCTCCCCGAAGGCGTGCTCGACGCGATCGAGCGGCACACGGTCGGCATCGCGGAGCACGGCGAACGGCTGCTGGCCGCCGGGCAGCACCTCAAGCGCGGCCTGCTGCTGCACGGCCCGCCCGGCACCGGCAAGACGCACACCGTCCGGTACCTGATGAGCCGCCTGCCGGGCACCACGGTGATCATCCTGACCGGCACGGCGATGCGGTTCGTGGCGAAGGCGGCGGCGCTGGCGCGGCGGCTGCAGCCCAGCGTGGTCGTGGTGGAGGACGTCGACCTGATCGCCCAGGACCGCAGCTACGGCCCGGACGCGCACCCGCTGCTGTTCACCCTCCTCGACGCGATGGACGGCGTGGGCGGCGACGCCGACGTGACGTTCCTGCTCACGACGAACCGGGCGGGCGCGCTGGAGCGGGCACTGGCCGACCGCCCGGGCCGCGTCGACCTGGCCGTGGAGATCCCGCTCCCGGACGCGGCGGGCCGGGAGGCGTTGCTGCGCCTGTACGCGCGCGGGCTGAAGCTGACGGCGGACCTCGGACCGATCGTGGCGGCCACCGAGGGCGTGACGGCGTCCTTCGCGAAGGAGTTGCTGCGGCGCGCGTCGTTGCTGTCGCTGGCTTCGCGGCCGGATGACGAGGTCGTGGTGGGTGACGAGGAGCTGACGGCGGCGCTGCGGGAGATGCAGGACGCGCGGAGTTCCTTGACGCGGTCGTTGCTGGGCAGTTCAGCTGCGCAGTGAGCCGGGGAAGAGGTCTGCGTCCGCGGGGAGCTTCGTGCCGCGGAACCACTCGTCGAAGAAGCTCTTCAGGTTCTTGCCGCTGATGCGCGTCGCCATCGCCTCGAAGTCCGGCCACGTCGCGTTCGCGTGGCGGTAGCGGGACGGCCACTCCTTCAGCAGCCGGTCGAACGCCGGGTCGCCGATCTCGCGGCGGAGGGCGTGCAGCGCCAGGATTCCCTTGTTGTAGACGCCTTCGAACTCGTGGCCCCGGCCCATCCCGACGAGCTTCTGCGCCCAGAAGTCCGTGCTGCCGCGGGTGATTTCGATCGCCGCGCGGTAGCGGTCGTCCAGGCTCTGGCCCTCGCGCTCGGCCCACAGCCACTGCGCGTACGACGCGAAGCACTCGTTCAGGCAGATGTCGGACCAATCGCGCAGCGAAACCGAGTCGCCGAACCACTCGTGGGCGTTCTCGTGCACCAGCGTCGGCAGGTCGGCCCACTTCGCGTACGTCGGCCGGGTCTGCGTCTCGAGCGAGAAGTGGACGTCCTCGTTCAGGAAGATGCCGCCGGCCGCCGACTGCGGGTACGGGCCGAACTTGGCGCTCAGGAAGCCGAGCACCTCCGGCAGGCGGTCGCCGATCGCGCGGCGGGCTTCCGCGCCCGGGGCGTACGCCGAGACCACCGGGGTGCCGTCCGGCAATGTCGACTTGTCGACGCTGAACTTGCCGATCGCGATCGTCGTCAGGTAGCTCGCCACCGGGTTCGGCTCGGTCCACGTGCCCGGCGGGCCTTCGCGGCCGTTCGAAACCACCGTCCACCCGGCCGGGACGCGCGCGGTGAGCGTGAAGGTCGCCTTGTCGCGCGGGGTTTCGTTCACCGGGTACCAGAACGCGGCCGAGTGCGGCTCGCCGACCATGTACGCGCCGCCGTCGGCCGAGTGCTGCCAGCCGTTCTCGCTGCCGCCGTCGTGCGGGGTCTTCGCCGGATCGCCGCCGTAGCGCACCCGCGTGCGGAACGTCGTCCCGGCGCGGATCGGCGACGCCGGCGTGATCACCAGTTCGTGCGCCTTCTCCCGGCTGAAGCGCGCCGGCTTCCCGTCGACGTCGACGCCGCGCACGTCCAGGCCGCGCAGGTCGAGGTCGAAGCGGCTCAGGTCCTGGGTCGCCCGCGCGGTCACCGTCGTGTCGCCGTCGAGGTGTCCGCTCGGCGGGTCGTAGGTGACGGCGACCTGGTAGCCGAGGGCGTCGTAGCCGCCGTTGCCGTCGTCGGGGTAGTACGGATCACCGGCGCCGGACGCACCCGGCGTGGGGTGCATCGGCGGCGGCTGGGGCGCGCCGGAGACGGCGTCACCACTGCAAGCCGCGGCGAGGACCACCGCGGCGCAGACGGCGAGGGCAGCGAGTCGGCGGCGCATGAGACCACCATAGGTGATGGAAAGCGATCACTCGGTCACGTTCCGGAGCAGGGCTTATGTGGTTAGGTGGCCGCGTGCTCTGTTTCGGCGGCACGGGCGTGCCGATCGTGCTGCTCCACGGACTGATGGGCCGCGCGCGGACGTGGTGGCGGGTCGCGGAGTGGCTCCGGCCGTACGGCGCGGTGTACGGCTTCGACGCGCGTGGCCACGGCAGCGCCCCGCGGGTCGGGCCGTGGACCACCGAGCAGTTCGTCGACGACATCGCCGGGGCGTTGCGGACGCTCGACGCGGGCCCGGCCGTGCTCATCGGGCACTCGATGGGCGGCCTGCACGCGTGGGCGACCGCGGCGACGCACCCCGAGCTGGTGCGCGCGGTCGTGTCCGAGGACTTCGCGCCGGACCAGCGCGGCCGGACCGTCGAAACCTGGCGCGGGTACTTCGAGAGCTGGCCGGTGCCGTTCAAGTCGCTCGACCACGTCCGCGAGTTCTTCGGCGACGCGGGCGAGTACTTCGCGGACTGCGTCGAGGAACGCGAAGACGGCTACCACCTGGTCGCCGACCTGGAAGACCTGTACGTCATCGCGGCCGAATGGGGCAGGCGCGACTACTGGGACGTCGTCGACGCCATCCGCTGCCCGCTGCTGCTGGTCGAGGGTGAGCACACGGCGATGCCGCCCGGCCAGCAGGCCGCCGTCGCGGCCCGGGTGCCGGGCGCGAAGCACCTCGTGGTGCCGGGTTCGGCGCACCTGCCCCACGACGAGGCCCCGGAGACCTACCGCGGCGCGGTGGAAGCCTTCCTGTCCGACGTCTTACTGCGCTAAAGCCGCATCTTTCTCGCCGAAAGATGCGGCTTTAGCACCCACAAGGGTGACGGGGGTGGGGGCTAGATTTTGGAAAGGTCGGATCGCCAGGCCGCGGCCGAGCGGCCGCTCGGGACGATTAGGGGCCAGACGTCGGCGCCGAGGAAGCCGGTTTCCGCCTTCGCCGCGTTGCAGGTGTCCCGGCCGAGGCCGGCGCGGGCCGAGAGCGCGGCGACGGCGTCCTTTGTGGACTGCCCGAAGACGCCGTCGGTCGGCACGTCGAAGCCGGTCTCGCGCAGGAACTCCTGCGCCAGCTGGACCTTCCGGCCGGTGGCGCCGGGCTTGAGCAGCGGCCACTCCGCCTCGGCGCGCGCGACCGAGACGCCGAGCACGCGGCCCACCGCGGTCCGCAGCTCGGGCAGCCGGTTGTAGAGCACCTGGCCGGGGCACTCGGTCGAGTTGAAGTCGCGGTGGCCCTTGATGAACTCGGGCGAAATGCCGTACTGGTGGGCGATGTAGGCGACCAGGCCGACCAGCGAGTCCCACAGCGCCTGCGGCACGTCGACCGTGCTGTAGAGGCCCTCGTTCTCGATCCCGATGACCTCGCTGTTGTGGTTGGCGACGTTCGCGCCCTGGACGTGCTGGGTGCCGCCGCGCAGGATTTCGAGGCTGCGGTGCCTGCCTTCGGTGACGAACCCGCCGCGGCTGTTCGTGAACTGCTGGCCGCTGTCGATCCAGCCGTTCTTGTCCATGTGCAGGTTCTGGATGTACCGCGAGACGTAGAACGCGCGCGCCAGCGAGAAGTCGTTGTTCATCGGCGGATCGACGGCGTGGTGCACGACGATGTAGGTCGGCTTGTGGTTCTCCACCACGATCGGGCCGGCGGCGGGCCGGGCGCCCCACTCGGACGTCGGGTGGATCGTCGGTGTCGGCACGGCCGCTGCGGCCGTCCCCGTGGTCGTCATCCCCAGTGCGCCGGCCGCGGTCGCGGTCGCCCCCGCCTTGAGCAGGGTCCGGCGGTCAACAGTGACCATGCGGAGAAAGGTAACTCCGGAACGCTTCGGTGACAACTATTGACCAACTTTGGTCGTAGTGCGTCAGTGTTCACCCGGCAGTGCGAAGAGACCGTCGCGGGTTTGTTCGAGGAGGCCGTCGACCAGCAGGGAGTCCAGGCAACGGTCACGCTGCCCGGCGTCGTGCCAGACGAGGTCCAGCTTCGCCTTCTCGACCGGCCCTTCGCTGCCGCGCAGGACGTCGAGCAGCCGCCCGCGGACCTGCCGGTCTGTCCCGGCGAACTTCTGCACCGGCTTGGCGGGCCCGGCGTACTCCGGGCGGCCGGCGAGCTGCCACGCGCACTCGTCGTAAATCGGGCAGTCCGCACACTTCGGCGCCCGGGCGGTGCAGATCAGCGCGCCGAGCTCCATGATCGCGGCGGAGAACTTCGCGGCGGGCGCGTCTTCGGCGGGCAGCAGGGCTTCGACGTCGTTCATGTCCCGGGTGTTCGACGCGGGCCCGGCGTCCCCGGCCCCGTGCACGGCCCGCGCGACGACCCGCCGCACGTTGGTGTCGACGACCGGCGCCCGCCGCCCGTAGGCGAACGCGGCGACGGCTCGCGCGGTGTACGCCCCGATCCCGGGCAGTGCGAGCAGGGTGTCCACATCGGACGGAACGACGTCCCCGTGCTCGCGCGCGATCACCCCGGCGGCTTCGTGCAGCCGCAGCGCGCGCCGCGGGTAGCCGAGCTTGCCCCAGGCGCGCACGACCTCGCCCTGGCTCGACGCGGCCAGCGCCGAGGGCACCGGCCAGCGCGCCATCCACTCGTGCCAGATCGGCTGCACCCGGACGACCGGCGTCTGCTGCAGCATGATCTCGCTGACGAGCACACCCCACGCCGAGCAGTCCGGCTCGCGCCAGGGCAGGTCCCGGCCGTGCGTGGAGAACCAGTCGAGCAGTACGTCAGCGTCCACAGCCACGCCGGACATTGAACCCCAGGGGGCCGGCCGCCAGGAGGGGCACCCTCAGCGACGCCTGGCCGCGCGGTCTGTCCGAGGCCTACTTCACCTCGGTGAGCCGCCCGATCTTGACGTCGTACACGAAGCCGCGGACGTTCTCGGTGTGCGGCAGGTACGCGCTGCGCCGCACCCGCTCCATCGACGTGCGGACGCTGTTCTCGACGTTGCGGAACGCCTCGACCGCCCACGTCGGGCGCAGGCCGGTGGCGTCTTCCAGCTCGTCCTTGAAGTCGTCCTCGGTGACCATCGACAGGCCGCACTCCGTGTGCTGGACGATCAGCACCTCGCGGGTGCCCAGCTTGCGCTGCGAAAGGGCCAGCGACCGGATCACGTCGTCGGTCACCACGCCGCCCGCGTTGCGGAGGACGTGCGACTCGCCCTGCAGGAGGCCGAAGATCTCGAACACCCGGATCCGGGCGTCCATGCAGGTCAGGACCGCCACCTGGAGGGACGGGCGCGGGGTCGAGCGGTCACCGGGGGTGATGTCGCCGATTTCCTGGTTGCGCTTCAGCAGTACGTCGATCGAGGTCATCGGTCACCTTCCGGCCAGTGGCCCCGCGGCGCGGGCGTGCCACCCATTGGACCCGGTGAGCACCCCGGCGGGCAATGCACTACGAGCAATGTCACGGGTTTCTACCCGCCGAACCAGGGCTCCTCGACCGTCCGCGGCGGCGCCGACGTGCGGCCGACGCGCAGCTCGGTGGGCAGCGTGATCACCTTCGGCGCGCTGCGCTCGGCCGAGCCCAGCAGCAGGCGCCCGGCCGTCTTGCCCTTTTCGAGCACCGGCTGGTGGACCGTGGTGAGCCCGATCCGCTCGGCTTCGGCGATGCCGTCGAAGCCGGTGACGGTCAGGTCCTGCGGCACCCGCAGCCCGCGCCGCTCGGCCTCGGCCATGGCGCCGAGCGCGAGGATGTCCGAGGTGCAGATCACGGCCGTGATCTGCGGGTACGCGTCGAGCAGCTGCCGCGCCGCGGACGCGCCGTCGTCCACCGTGTGGTCGAAGCGCTCGACCACGGGGACGCCCGCCCAGTCGACGCCGGCCGCCGAGAACGCCACGGCGAGCGCTTCCAGGCGGGTGCGCTGGACGTGGAAGTGCGCGCCGCTCTGCCGCGCCGCCGAGACGAAGTCGTCGTTGCGCTCGCGGGCCAGGCGCATGCAGATGACGCCGACCTGCCGGTGGCCCAGTGACACGAGGTGCTCGGCGATCTTGCCGACGGCCGCCGCGTCGTCCGGGCCGACGCGGTCGATGCCCTCGATGCTCGGCTGGTCGATGATCACCGTCGGCACCGGGCGCTCCAGCACGGCGGCCAGGTGCGGGTCGTCGTCCGGCACGGAGTAGACGACGAAGCCGTCGACACCCGCGCGGTGCACCGCGGCGACGTCCTCGCGGCCGGGGCTGGCCGGCACCAGGTGCAGGCCGACGCCGGCGTCTTCGCAGGCCAGGGCCAGTCCTTCGAGCACGCCGACGGCGGCGGGGTCGCGGAAGGCGTAGGAGAGGTTCTCGGTGAGCAGCAGGCCGACCGCGCCCGCCTTGCGCGTGCGCAGGGAGCGGGCGACCGGGTCGGGGCCGGGGTAGCCGAGCCGCCGCGCGGTCTCGAGGACCCGGCGGCGCAGTTCCGGGGACAGCTGGTCCGGCCGGTTGTAGGCGTTGGACACCGTGGTCCTGGACACACCGAGCTCCGCCGCGAGCGACGCCAGTGTCGCCTGCCTCCGGGTGCGAATAGGACGTCCCATCAGCAAACCGTAACGGTTCAGATCGTTTTCCTGAAGAGACACCCCGGGTGGTCGATGTCTCGATCCGCATGCATGGAGACGCATACACCAAAACGAGATCGGATGGCCAGGAAGTCATCCGGATGGGGTAAGCTGAATCTGACAACGGTTTCCATTAGCGTCTCGCAGGAGTGTCCTCGATGAGTTCCCGCCGCACCAGGAGCGCGCTCGCCGCCGCTTCGGCCCTGTCCGTGCTCGCCCTGGCCGCGTGCTCCGGCGGAACCGCCTCCGACGGCGGCGGGCAGTCCGGCGGCGCCGACAAGATCAAGGTCGTGGCGTCGACGGACGTCTGGGGCAGCGTCGTGAGCGCCGTCGGCGGCGACAAGGTCGAGGTCAAGTCGGTCATCCACGACCCGTCGGCCGACCCGCACTCGTACGAGACCACCGCGGACGACGCCCTCGCGGCGAAGGACGCGAAGCTGCTCCTGTCCAACGGCGGCGGGTACGACGAGTTCTTCGACAAGCTCGCCGGCCAGGCCGGGGACGCCAAGAAGCTCGTCGCCTACGACATCGCCGCGACCGGCGACGAGAACGAGCACGTCTGGTACGACCTGCCGGGCGTCGGCAAGGTCGCCGACCAGGTCGCGGCGCAGCTCGGCGAGCTGCAGCCGGCGTCGAAGCAGGCGTTCACCGACAACGCGGCCGCGTTCAAGGCGAAGGTCGGCGAGCTGGAGAAGCGCCTCGGCGACCTGGGCACCACGCACCCGGGCGCGAAGGTCGTGGTCACCGAGCCGGTCGCGCACTACCTGCTCCAGAGCGCGAAGCTGACGGACGCGACGCCCAAGGCGTTCTCGGACGCGGTGGAGAACGACACCGACGTCCCGGCCGGCGCGGTGAACGAGTACAAGCAGCTCATCGCCACCAAGCAGGTCAAGGCCCTGATCAACAACGCGCAGACGGTGACCCCGCTGACCCAGGACGTCGTCGGGCAGGCGAAGGCCGCCGGCATCGGCGTCGTGGACGTGACCGAGACGCTGCCGCAGGGTGTGACGGACTACATTGTCTGGATGACCGGGGAAGTCGACGAGCTGGCGGGGGCGTTGAAGTAGCCATGTCTCCCGTTTCCGACGACGTACGCCCCGCGGTCCGGGTCCGCGGGGCGGGCTTGGCCTTCGGTCCCCGGACCCTCTGGTCGGGGCTGGACCTCGTCGTCGAGCCGGGCGAGTTCCTCGCCGTCCTCGGCCCGAACGGCTCCGGCAAGAGCAGCCTGCTGAAGGCGCTGCTCGGCATGCAGGGCCTGTCGTCGGGCACGGTCGAGATCGCGGGCGGGCGCCCGGGCGGCGCCAACCGCAAGATCGGCTACATCCCGCAGCAGCGCGCGATCGACGAGTCGCTGACGCTGCGGGGCGTCGACCTGGTCGGGCTCGGGCTCGACGGCCACCGCTGGGGCCCCGGCCTGTTCGGCATGGCCGCGCGCCGCCGCCGGGTCGCCGACGCCATCGCCGAGGTCGGCGCGACCAGGTACGCGAAGCAGCCGGTCGGCCGGCTGTCCGGTGGTGAGCAGCAGCGGCTGCGGGTGGCGCAGGCCCTGGTCGGCGACCCCGAGGTGCTGCTCTGCGACGAGCCGCTGCTGTCGCTGGACCTGGCGCACCAGCGCGCGATCAGCGAGCTGATCGACCACCGGCGGCGCGCGGCGGACACCGCGGTGCTGTTCGTGACGCACGAGATCAACCCGGTGCTGCCGTTCGTCGACCGCGTGCTGTACCTGGTCAACGGCCAGTTCCGGATCGGCAAGCCGGACGAGGTCATGACCACGGCGACCCTGTCCGAGCTGTACGGGACCCGCGTCGAGGTGCTGAAGGTGGGCGGGCAGATCCACATCGCGGGCGCGCAGAGCGCGTTGTGCGAGGAGGAGCCGCACCACCACGAACACGACGTCGAAGAGCAAGTGGGCTGAGTCTTGGATCTGTTCGACTTCGGCAAGACCTGGGAGCTGATCACCGAGCTTTCCGGGGTGCAGACCGCGCTGGTGGCGGCGTTGATCCTCGGCCTGGTGGCCGGCGTGCTGG
This sequence comes from Amycolatopsis eburnea, assembly GCF_003937945.1. GTDB lineage: Bacteria > Actinomycetota > Actinomycetes > Mycobacteriales > Pseudonocardiaceae > Amycolatopsis > Amycolatopsis eburnea. Next base: position 416,241 of record NZ_RSEC01000036.1, on the reverse strand, counting down.
GCCCGCTGATCGTGATGCGGCGCATGTCGTTCGCGGTGCACGGCACGTCCGAGCTGGCCTTCACCGGCGGCGCGGCGGCGCTGCTGCTCGGGATCGGCGTCGAGTACGGCGCGCTGATCGGCGCGGTGGTGGCGGCGCTGCTGCTGGGCATCCTCGGCGCGCGCGACGCCGACCGCGACTCGGTGATCGGCGTGATCCTGTCGTTCGGCCTCGGCATGGGTGTGCTGTTCCTGTCGTTCTACAAAGGACGGTCCGGGAACAAGTTCGGCATCCTGACCGGCCAGATCATCACGATCGATTCGACGAACCTGACGTTGTTCGTGGTGTCGTCGGCGGTGGTGCTGGCGGTGCTGGCGCTGGTGTACCGGCCGCTGCTGTTCGCCTCGGTGGACCGGAACGTGGCGGTCGCGCGCGGGGTCCCGGTGAAGACGCTGACCGTGGTGTTCGCGCTGCTGGTGGGCGTTTCGACGGCGCTGAGCGTGAAGGTGGTCGGTTCGCTGCTGGTGGTCGCCTTGATGGTGACGCCCGCCGCGGCGGCGGCCCGCGTGACGGCGTCGCCGTGGAAGGCCACGGTGCTGTCGGTGGTGTTCGCGGAGGTGTCGGCGATCGGCGGGATCGTGCTGTCGCTGGCGCCCGGGTTGCCGGTGAGCGCGTTCGTGACGGCGATTTCGTTCCTGATCTACGTGGTCTGCCGGGTGATCGCCTGGCAGCGTGACCGCCGGACGAGGGTCCGGTCCGTCGACCCGGCCCCGGACCTCGTCGCGGCGGCTTGACCTACTGCACCTGGAGCGTGTCGCTGATCGCCGCATTGCCCCCGCTGGGGTAGCCGACGGACTGGTAGGCGGCCCGGCTCCGCTGCAGCACGCACGCGTTGCTCGGCGTCTGCCGGACCGAACGGGCCGGCACCGCGAAGTTCGTGATGTAGGCGCACAGGTAGTAGCTGCCGGACTTGTAGTAGTTGATGTTCACCCGGGACGGGATCCAGTTGTAGTCCGAGGCGTTGCCCAGGTGCACGGTGAAGTAGACCTCGTTGTTGTCCGCCCAGGCGCACGACTGCCAGTACAGCGCCGAGTTGCCGGGGGCGTACTGGTAACCGCTGCACACGTGCCCGAACTGGCCCGGAGCGACGATGACGTCGGCGGACGCGACGCCCGTGCCCGCGAACAGGCCGGCGAGCGAAAGAACGACCGCGGTGACGAACCGTTTCATGGTTTCCCCTCTGCTTGTCCCGATCGGCCGGTTGGCCGCCCGGAACACGCGCGGGTCGTCGCCGGGTTTAGGCGCGCCGCCGCCGTCACCCGGTCAGCCGAGCATCAGCAGGACTTGGAGCTCCCCGACCACGAACCCGATCACCCCGCCGACCGCGATCAGCTTCCACTCGTCCTGCCGGAACGCGGGCCGCAGCAGCCCCTCGAACTCCAGCGGCGTCAGCGCCAGCATCCGCTGCTCGATCACCTTCGCGACGTCCATCGCCTCGGTCAGGTAGCCCTCGGCGTACCGGGCCGTGTCCGGCAGCCGCTCCAGCGCCTTCACCGCCGCCGCGTGCTTCATCTCCTTCAGCCGTGTGCCGCCGACCGTCCAGGAGAGGGGCATCTGCTTGTCGACCGCGTCCGACACGAGGTGCTCGACCAGCGCCGCCAGGCGGTCGGCGCGCGGCCCGCGCAGGACCGCGTCCAGCAGGTTCTGGACCGTCAGCACCTCGTTCGCGATCAGCTCGCCGTACTGCCGCGCCACCTCCGCGCGCCGCCGCTGGAACTTGCCCTGGAAGATCACCCGGCCGACGCGGACCGGCTCGCGCGGGACGAAGATCAGCTTGATCGCCAGCCAGTCGGTGAACAGCCCGATCGCGCCGCCGAAGACCGGGAGCACCCACGGCTCGCGCGTGAGCGCCCAGACGATCGTCTGCACCAGGCCCAGCCCGAAGCCGAAGTAGATGCCCAGCCGCGCGATGAACGCCATCTCCGGGCGGGACGTCTCGCGGATCAGCCGGACCAGCAGCGCGCGGTCCCGCGTCAGCCGCTGGACCGTCATGTGCTGGACGTCGAGGACCTCGTCGAGGTGCTCGCGGACGTCGTCGAGGAACTCCCGCACCAGCCGCGGCGCCGACGCCTGGACCTGCTTGATCAGCATTTCCTGGGCCAGCGTCGGCATGACCTCCCACAGCCGCGGGTGGTGTTCGGCGAGCACCTCGCGCGCGATGTGGTCGACCGCGCGCAGCAGCGGCTGCTCCAGCTCGGTCGTGATGATCACCGGGTCGATCCGGTCGAGCACCTCGCGGAGGTCGAGGAGGTTCTCGGTCAGCAGCTCGGTCGCGACCGCCGCCATCCGCCCGCCGTGCTTCGGGACGACGCCCTGCCAGCCGAGCAGCGGCGGGATCCCGACGAAGTCCAGCGGCCGGAACATCATCTCGATGGCGACGCGCTTGGTGACGTAGCCGATCAGCGCCGCGATGAACGGCATCGCCGCGTAGACCGGCCAGTGCAGGGCGAGGTCGCGCAGGACAGCGTCCACCCCGACCTCCCTCGCAGTCCCGAGAGCGAAACCGTACCGGCTACCCGAGCAGCGCGAGCACCTGCAGTTCGCCCACGAGCCCGCCGATCACCGCGCCGACGGCGATCAGCTTCCACTCGTCCTGCCGGAACGCCGGCCGCAGCAGCTGCTCGAACTCGAGCGCGGTCAGCTTCCGCATCCGGTCGACGATCGTGTTGCGCACGTCGAGGGCGTTGATCGCGTAGTTCTCCGCGTACCGGATCGTCTCCGGCACGCGCTCCGCGGCCTTCGCCGCCGCCGTCTGCTTCATCTCCTGGAACTTCTTCGTCCCGACGGCGATGGCGACGAAGGGCTTGACCACGCTGGCCTGCGCGTCGATCGTCTTCTGCACCTCGCGGGTGATCATCGCGAACAGCTTGTCGGACTTCGGCCCGCGCAGCACGGCTTCCAGCAGGTTGGGAATGGTGATGATCTCGCGCGCGATCATGTCGCCGTAGTCGGCGGCCACCTGGTCGCGGCGCTTCTGGAAGATGCCCTGCCAGGTGTAGAGGCCGAAGAACCGCTTCGGCTCGCGCGGCAGGAAGATCATCTTCAGGGCCAGCCAGTCGGTGAACCAGCCGATGCCGAGGCCGAACAGCGGGAGCACGATCGGCGACTTCGTCAGCGCCCACACCACCAGCTGGACGCAGCCGAGGACGAACCCGAACCAGATGCCCGAGCGCGCGATGAACCGCATCTCGGGCCGCGAGATGTCCCGGATCAGCCGGTTGAGCAGCGCCTTGTCGCGCACGAGGTTCGTCACGACCATGTGCTTGAGGTCGAGCACGTCCTCGATGTTGTCGGCGATCTCCCGCATGATCTTGGTGATCGCCTTCGGCGCCTCGGCCTGGACGCGCTTGAGCAGCAGCTGCTGCGCGCCGTTCGGCAGGACCTCCCACAGCCGCGGCTGGTAGGTCTCCATCACCTCGCGCGTGACGTCCTCGACGACCCGCAGCAGCGGCTGCTCGATCTCCTTCGCCACCTGCGCCGGGTCGAGCCGGGCGAAGATCTCCTTGGGGTCGACGAGGTTCGTCGTCAGCATCTCGGTGGCCGTCGCCGCCATGCGCTCGGCGTTGGCCGGCAGCACGCCCTGCCAGCCGAACGGTTTGACGCCGACGAATTCGAGGGGCCGGAACATCATCTCGATGGCGACGCGCTTGGTGACGTAGCCGATCAGCGCCGCGATGAACGGCATGGTGACGTACACCTGCCAGTGCGTGCCGAAGTCCACCCGCGCACGCTATCGGCCCGCGATCAATGCAGCAGGAGCAGCACCTGGAGTTCACCCACCAGGCCACCGATCACCGCGCCGACCGCGATGAGCTTCCATTCGTCCTGCTTGAAGGCCGGCCGCAGGATGCCCTCGAACTCGATGGGCGTCAGCTGCTGCATCTTCCCGACGATCGTGTTCCGGACGTCGAGCGCGCCGGTGGCGTAGCTCTCGACGTGCTTGACCGTCTCGGGGAGGTACGCGATGACCTTCTCCGCCGCCGCGCGCTTCATCTCCTGGTACTGGCGGCCGCCGATGGTCAGCGCGACCAGCGGCTTGGCGATGCTCGCCTGCTGGTCGACCGTGCGCTGGACCTCGCGGGTGATCATCGCGAACAGCTTGTCGGCGCGCGGCCCGGTGAGCACGGCCTCCAGCACGTTCCGCACGGTGAGCACCTCGTCGGCGATCAGCGCGCCGTAGTCGGCGGCGACCTCCTGGCGGCGCTTCTGGAACATGCCCTGCCAGCGGAAGAAGCCGAACCCGCGCGGCTCGCGCGGGTAGAAGATCATCTTGAGGGCGAGCCAGTCGGTGACGAAGCCCGTGACGAAACCGAAGATCGGCATGATGAGCGGCTGCTTCGTCAGCGCCCACGCGACGAACTGGACGAGCCCGATCACGAACCCGAACCAGATCCCGGACCGCGCGATGAACTTGAACTCGGGCGCGGCGACCTCGCGGATCAGCCGGCAGGTCAGCGACTTGTCGCGGACCATGGCCCCGATGAGCATGTCGTTGACGTCGAGGACGTCGTCGATGTTGGCCGACACCTCCCGCATCAGCCGCTTGACGACGGCCGGCGCCTGCGCCTGGACCTGCTCGACGAGCAGCCGCTGGGCCCGCGTCGGCAGCAGTTCCCAGAGCCGCGGCTGGTAGGTCTCCATGACTTCGCGGGTGACTTCTTCGACGGCCTTGAGCAGTGGCGGTTCGAGCTCTTTGACCATTTCCTCCGGATCGAGGCGGCTGAAGATCTCCTGCGGGTCGACGAGGTTGCGGGTCAGCAGGTCGACGGCGGTGGTGGCCATCCGCCGCGCGTTCGCCGGGATGACGCCCTGCCAGCCGAGGAACGGCCGGATCCCGACGAAGTCCAGCGGGCGGAACATCATCTCGATGGCCACCCGCTTGGTCAGGTAGCCGATGAGGGCGGCGATGAGCGGCATGGTGGCGTAGACGTGCCAGTGCGCGCCGATGTCGGCGAGTATGTCCACAGTGGCCTCCTCGCCGTTAACCGCTGGTCAACAAGCTCAGGATGCCATGCGTCACCGGGGGTTCCAAAATCCGTGATGCATCCGTTTGGCGGTACGTCCGGACGGTCCCCGGCTCACTAAGGTGTGCCGATGGTCGCGCCTGAGAAGCCCCAGTCCGCCCCGAAGACCACCCAGTTCGCGGTCGGTGTCCGCGGCTACAACCAGCGCCAGGTCGACGAGCGCCTCGCCGAGCTGACCAAGGAGATGCGCGAAACGGCGCGCAGCCGCGACGAAGCCGTCGCGACGTCCTCGGACCTCACGAAAGCCCTGGCGTACGCGCAGAAGGAGCTGGCCGAGACGAAGGCCGCCCTCGCGCGGATGAGCTCGAGCCCGTCCGGCGCGGGCGCCATGGCCGAGCGCGTCCGGATGATGATGCAGCTCGCCGAAGAGGAGATCGCCGACCTGCGCGCGGCCGCCGAAGCCGACGCAGCTTCCACCCGCGACCAGGCCGACAAGTACGCGCACGAAACCCGCCGCACGGCCGACAAGCTGGCGAAGGACGCGGAGGAAGAGCGCGCCCGCCTGCTGTCGGAGGCGAAGGGCGAGATCGAGAAGCTGAACGCGGCGGCGGGCGCGAAGCGCGTCGAGCAGGCCGCGGCGGCGGAGCGCGCCCGCAAGGAAGCGGACGCGAAGGCCGAAGCGGCGGCGGCCGCGGCGCGGCAGGAAGCCGACCGGGTGGCGGCGGAGGAGCTGGCGCGGAAGAAGAAGGCGTTCGAGGACGAGTACGCGGCGAAGCGGAAGGCGTTCGAGGACGAGGTCGCGCGGAAGCAGCAGGAGACGGAGTCGGCGTTGACGTCGGCCCGTGCGCAGCAGACCGAGGCCGACCGGAACCGGAAGCTGGCTCTGGACCTGCGCAAGAAGGTCGCCGAGCGGATCGCGGCGACGGACGTGGCGGTTCAGGAGGCCATGCGCCTGCTGGCGCCGGTGGAGGAGGCGCCGTCGAACGGCGACCGCAAGCCGAGCCCGGCACCTGCTCCGGCTCCGGCGGCCAAGGGCTGAGCGGCGCGGACGCGACCCCGGCGTAGGGCGGGGGCGTGGCTGGACCAGAGTGGTGCGCATGATCCTCGAGACCGAGCGTGCCGCCGTCTGCGCCTACGCCCGCCGGATGGCCGGTGACGGCCTCGTCGTCGGCACCTCCGGAAACGTGTCCGTGCGGGGCGGTGACCTCGTCGCCGTCACGCCGACCGGGGTCGCGTACTCGAGCATGACGCCGGCCGACGTCGCCGTTGTCGACCTCGGTGGGCAGGTCGTCGACGGCTCGCTCAAGCCGACCAGTGAGCTGCCGATGCACCTGTCGGTCTACTGGGACGTGCGCGACCCGGACGGTGAGCCGGTCACCGCGGTCGTCCACACGCACGCGCCGCACGCCACCGCCGCGTCGACGCTCGTGCGCGAGCTGCCGCCGATCCACTACATCATCGCGACGATCGGCCCGTCGGTGCGCGTCGCGCGCTACGCGACGTACGGCACCCCCGAGCTGGCCTCGGCGGTGCTCGAGGCCCTCGAAGGGCGCCGCGGCTGCCTGATGGCCAACCACGGCACGCTCACCTACGGCGACGGCCTCGAAGCCGCCTACCACCGGGCGCAGCAGCTCGAGTGGGCGTGCCGCGTGTGGCTGCTCGCGCAGAGCGCCGGCCGGCCGAGCCTGCTCCCGCCGCCCGAGGTGGCGAAGGTCGTCGACCGGCTGCGCGGCTACGGGCAGGGCTAGTGCGGGACGGTCTGGTTGACGACCATGATCAGGCCGAGCACCAACGCGAGGAACGACAGCACGGCACCGATCGCGGCCAGCGGCTTGCCGCCGCGGCGCCCCACGCAGCCGAGGACCCCGAGGACGAGACCGGCCAGCCCGAACGGGAACGCGACGTACGCCCGGAAGCCGGTCATGTCCACCGGCAGGAACGGCAGCACGAGCGCGAGCAGGCCGAGGACCAGCGCGGCCACGCCGAGCCCGGGTCCCTTCGGCGGCGGCACCGGCCCGCCGGGGCCGGGCCACTGCGGAGCGGGCGGGTGACCGGGGTACTGGCCGTAGGTCATGCGGACTCCTCGACGACGCGGGCGCTACGCCGAATGCCTACCAGCCGCCGCCCGTCGCCACGGCGGAAACCGCGAAAGTCGCTAAGACGCCAGCGCGTCGACCGCGTGCACCGCGTCCAGCAGTTCCACCACCGTCGGGTCGTCGACCGCCTCCTTGATGCACTGCCACAGCTGGAGGTTCGCCGTCGCCCAGCGCGAGTACGTCGCCGCCGCCTCCGGGTTGTAGAAGTAGTAACCCTCGTCGTGGACGTCGCACTGCTCGCCGACGATCTTGTCCGCCAGCTCGCGCAGGCTCAGCCCGTTCTCGCGCAGGTACCGGTGGGCCAGCACGACCGGCGTCACCGGGAGCGCCTTGAACAACGTGTCGGCGTCGCTCAACGCCTGCGCCTCCAGCGAAATGTCGCGGCCGCGGGTGGCCATTTCCGCCTCGTCGACGATCTCGTCGATCCACCGCGAAACCCGCGGCGGCACCCCGCACCCGGCGAGGATTTCCAGGCGCAGGTTCCGGCCCGCCGACGCGGGTGAGTTCCGGAGCACCAGGTAGTTGACGTCGTGCACGAGCGCGGCGACTTCGACCACCGCGGGGTCGGCCCCGTTGTGGCGGGCGAAATGACCCGCCTTCGCGCGGACGAAACTGACGTGGTGCCAGCCGTGGAACTGCAGCCGCCCGGCGTACTGGCGGCAAAGCCGGTGGACCCGGTCTTCGACGGCGTCGACGATCACGTGGTCGATCGTGCTTTCCTGCGTGCGCATACACCTCTCCCATCCCGGCCGTGGTGTTCAGACGGGTGGAGTAATGGTAAGCGCCGCTGACGCCGGTGTGTAGCTAGATGCGGTCGGCCAATTCCCCCAATCGGCTCTCCACCGGAACGTGACGATGCCCGATTCCGCTGGCGGGATCGAAAGAAAGGCTGAAACTGCTCACGGGCCGTGATTTCACCAGGAAAGTCATCGTCCCGGTGGCCGCTTCGGGGATCCGGTGGAACTGGTCGGCGAGCATGGTCGCGCAGTCGCCGGCCTGGCACAGGGCCCGGCGGCGCAGGCGCGCGGACTCGATCAGGCCGGTGCCGGCGTCGATCGTCGTTTCGTACCTTTCGTGGAAGTAGTCACCACGGAGAATGGTGGTGCAGAAGTGGTACCTGTGGTTGTGCACCGAATCGGCGTAGCCCTCCCGCCAGTCCTCCTGGGCCTTGTATTCGTGCAGCCAGAAGGAAAACGGGTCGGCCGGCGAATCCAGCAGGCACCAGGCGAAGTGCGTGGTCGTTTCCCGCGACGAGCGCAGCACCTTCGTCGCTTGCGCGCCGGAGAGCGTGCGCAGCTGGTTCCGCAGTTCGTCGCGCAGGCCGGATTGCGCGGCCCACGGCCGGAACCAGCCGTCGACCGCGCGCCATTCGGTGGCGAGCGGAAACTGGGCCGTGCGCAGGCGCGTGGCCAGTTCGGAGAGGGGGGACAGGCGGGTGAGCAAGGTCAGCTCCCTAGCTCGGCGACTTCGGAGAACTCCGCGCGGAAGGCGTGGAACTTGGCCTCCAGCTCGCGGAACTGCTCCTCGGACAGCGGGGATCCGGTGATCTTTTCGAACAGCGCCAGGAAATCCGTCCGCGTCGTCGCGGACGTGATGCGGAAGTGGCGGCCGGTCCGGGACTGCGAGACGCGCACGAATTCGGCGCGCTCCATGTTGTAGAGGAAGGAACCCTCGGTGAACCGCAGGGACCGCGGGTACAGCTTCGTGGCGCCGCGGACGTCGCTGTAGAGCGACACCCACACGCTGTCGTCGAACAGCTCGAGGCGGTCCAGCGGCGGGTCGGCGACCACGGTGATGTCGACCGACGCGCAGCGGCTGCGCGCCAGGAAGAGGCCGACGAGCCCGATCCGGATCTCTTCGTCGAGCCGGGTCTGGATCTGTTCGTAGTCGACGTCGCCGGCCTCGCGGCGCAACAGGTAGCGGGCGCGCCCGCTGATCGAGGTCGCGTCGCGCGGATCGGCGATGACGGCGCGCAGTTCGCGTTCGGTGCGGGAAAGCAGCAGGCGGGCGGCCGCGTGCCGCCCGGAGAAGCCGCGGAAGAAGTACTGCCGCGTGTGGTCGAGGTCGGCCATCAGCCCGCGGTTGAACGCGGGGTCGGGGTCGGTGGTCGCCTCGAACACGTCGGTGGGGAAGAACTCCTTGTTCAGCGCGCGGTATTCGGCGCTGAGGTCTTCCAGCGCGCGCCTGCTCTCTTCGATCACCGGGGTCACCAGTGCCTTTTGCGAAGCGCTGGCGGTGATCAGCGTGGTGCCGAACCCCACGATCGCGGAGATCAGGGTGCCGGTGCCCAGCGACGTCACCAGGTTCTTCCCGGTGCCGGGGTCCATCAGGCCGGCGACCCAGAGGCTGAGGCCGGCGACGACGACGAGCACGGTGAGGAGCAAGCTCGTCCTGGTCCAGAAGATCTCCTGCAGTGGGGTGCGGCGGCGGGGTCCGCCTTCCGCGGCCACTTGCTTCACCTCCCTCGAACCACTCGAACAGACGAATGCAAATAGTGTCTGTTCGAGTGCGCGGAGTCACTTTACGCGCCTGAGGGGGCCTGCGAAATAAGAAGTTCGGGGGACAGCGTGCGCCGCCGAACGTCACTCTCGGCAATAATTAACCAGATCTCCCGGTTTCCCGAAAACGGCGGGAAACCGGGCTCAGAGCGTGGCCGGGAGGCCCTTTTCGTACCAGCCGGGGCCGGGGCGGACGGTCTTCAGGAACTCGACGACGACCGGCGCGGGCGCCGGGTGGATCTCCGGGTGATCGCGTTCGCCGCGCCCGGTGTCGACCGGCCAGGCCAGTTTCTCCTCGTCGAGCGAAAACTCCCCGCGAGCGCCCGTGCGGTTGCCGCGGGCGTCCAGCCGTGACCACAGCTCGCGCAGGTACACGGCATTCAGCCCGTGCAGCGCGGAGAGCTCCTGGTAGCAGAAGCCGGCCGGAATCCCTTGCGCCCGAAGCAAAGCGGCGAGCAGGTGCGCCTTCGCGTGGCAGATCCCGACGCGCTCGCGGAGCACGTCCGACGCCCGCCAGGTGACGCGCGGGTCGCGCGCGTCGATGACGTGTTCGACCTCGTCCCGCACGAACCGGAACGCGGCCTTGGCCGGATCTCCGTTCGTGGCGCGCAAAGCGTCCACCCGCGCGCGGATCAGCGGGTGCCGGTGGTCGACGACGTCGTCGGCGGCGAGGTAGTCGCTCAGCCGATCGGAGGTGGGCGCGGGAACGGGACTCATCCGGCCATCGTGACAGGTGCGGCCATTCGGGCGAGACGTGTTTTCCGCCGCGGACACGCTCCGCGTCCGGCGACTACGGAACGTAGAAATCGGGCGGGAACCCCGTCCAGCACAGCTCGGCGGGCAGGTGGCTCTGGTCGTTGTAGGTCAGCAGCGCGGCGGGCCGCGCCGGCGAGTACCGGATGACGGTGAGGGCGGCGTTGGCGTGGTTGAGCGCGAGCCACCGCCACGGCGGCGCGTCCTGCGACGCGCGAACGAGCCAGCCGGCGAGGAAGTTGTGCGTGACGAGAACCTCGTACCGCGGCTCGGTTCCCGGCACCGGCCCGCTGAACCGGCGTTCGGCCTCGGCGGCGAGTTCTTCGTCGGCGGGCGGGAGACTGCGGGCGAAGGCGAGCAGCACCCCGGCGGCGGTTTCGGGCAGCTCCTCGCGCTTCGGCACGTAGGGAACGAAGTCCCCGGCGGCTTTTTCGACGTGGACGGGAACCCCGGGCAACTGCGCGGCGATGAGCTCGGCGGTCCGCGCGGCGCGTGGCAGCGGACCGTGGTGGATCGCGGTGACGGGAACGTCGCGCAGCCGCCGCCCGAGCAGAACGGCTTGCCGCCGGCCGGCTTCGGTGAGCTCGCCGGACGGGGTCGCGTCGCCGTGCCGGGTGAGGAACAGGTACCGCGTGGTCAGCACGGTCCTCAGGCTTTCACGTCCCGATCTTGCGCCCCCCGAAGGGCTTGCGACGGCGCCCCGGCTTCTCCCGCTCGGCGCCGGAGCTGAGGACGGTGGTGAAGAACCCGAGGGCGGCGACGAGGACGGGGGCAAGGACTTCGGCCTTGAGCAAGGGAGAGGCGGGGTTGGTCTGGTAGACGTAGAAGGCGCCGAAGGCGACGAGGATGAGCGGGAGCAGACCGAGCCCGAGCCGGAGCGCGCCGGAGAGCCAGAGGCGCCAGCGAGTGGACCGTTCGACCTCGTCCGCGTCGGCGCGGTCCCATTCGCCCCACTGTTCTCGCCCGGCGGTGACGAGCAGGTGCGCCACCTCGTCGGCGACTTCGACGCGCGTCGTCGCCTTCGGGAGCAGGCACTCCCTGGACAGGAGCCGGGCCCGGGCCGCCATCCCGGCGAACTCGTGCTGGACGCGCTGGGTGAGCGAGGCCCTGACCACGGGGGCGAAGTACGCGGTCAAGTGCTGGGGAAGGAAGCGCTCGACGCAGATGGCGACGTGCTCCAGGCTGTCCGAGGTGCTTCTCAGGCAGTGGGGTTCCGGCTCGTTGCTCAACCACCAGTGCGCCTCGGCGAGGGTCTCGGTGATCTCGGCGGAGGTCCACCTGGCCCACGAGAAGCGGTAGGCGGCCTGCGAGAGCACGCGGCCCAGCTGGGAGAGGCAACCCAGGACGAACAGCGTGACCACGGCGATGAAGATGCCGGACGACAGCCCGAGGCCCCAGAGCGTCGGCCACCGCAGCAGCCACCAGCCCGCGATCAGGAACGCGCCCAGCCCGAGCAGACCGAGCAGGGCTTTCCCGGCTGGGGAAACCGGAGCGCGAACCGCCGACGCGCTGTCCGCGACGAAACAGACGCCGAGACTCGTGATGACGGCGATGGCGGCGTACGCGACCCGGCGCAGCACCGAACCGTCGGCGTAGAACACCGCGCCGCCGCCCGCACCGGCCAGGATCGCGACGGCCAGGAAAAGTGCCACCCGGTCGACGACTTCGTCGCTGCGCCGGACGTCACCCCAGATCTGGTAGGCGCCGATGCGGAGGACCGATTCCCGGATCCGGGCCGGGAGCTCCGGGTCGTCGGGTGCCAGGCGCCGGGCCTGAGCGGAAGCCCACAGCGCGTCGCGGCCGTTGGTTTCGCGGAGCAGGCGGTAGTACACCGGGCGGAGGCGCAGCGCGGACAGCAGGAACTTGCCCTTGGCGTAGCGGGCCAGCTCTTCGTCCGTGATCGGTTCTTCGTGGGTGTCCACGGACAAAGGAGTCGCGTGCGGGCGCGGGTCTGCTACAAGGTCACGGCACGGGGACGAGGCTGCCTTCGGGGCCGTGGCTGGGGACGAAGTGGGCTTTCAGCTTGATGGGGGCCGGGTGCGGGACCAGCACCATCGAAGCGAACGGCGTGATCGTGTGCTCGTAGCCGCTGTTGGTGTGGAGGTGGGCGCTCACGTGGACGTTGCGGTCCGCCGGGATCTCGAACGTGACCGAACCCCAGGAGACGATGTACTGGCGGCCGTCGATGCTGGCTATCGGGGCGTACGCGCGGACCGTGTGGCCGAGGTGCGGGATTTCCAGGGTGAGGAGACGGCGGGGGCCGGTGTGGTTGTCCACGTACGGGATCACGCCTGGGACTTTGGCCAGGTCGACGGGGTCGGTCATGGGGGGATTGTCCCATCGGCCCGGTCCGCCGATCGTTCAACGGCCACGTCCCCGCGTCAAGGCGGGAAAGCGTGCCTTGACCCGGCGACGTGGCCGCTGAGGATGGCTTCGTACCGGGTCGGTGGGTGGGGTCTGGCCGGGGGCGGGTGAAGCTGGCTCGTGTCAGTTCCAGGGCTCCCCGCCGAGCAGCTCCGCTGCTTCGGAGCACAAGGCGCGGCCGGCGAGCTGGTTGTCGCTTGGGTCCAGACCGAGGTGGCGGGTTGCGCGAGCGGCGACCTCTCGCCGGCTCGGCCCCTCCTCGATGCGCCAGCTGCGGATCATCTTGGTTAGTTCAGGGGACATCTCGATCGTCACCGGATCAGAACTGGTAGTACAGGAACGGGCTGAACGAACTCTGCCACCGCAACCCCGTCCGCGTCATCAGCGCCCGCTTCGCCTTCGCCGTCACAGTCAGCACCGGGGCTGCGATACGCGGCGTTGCCGCTCAACCCAACGTCTGATCCGGGCCGAGCGAGGCACGCACCACAGCGCTAGGTGCAAGTGAAATGCATCACATCCTTACGGGTTGGGTTCGTCAGGGGTGCGGATCTTAGTGGACGTCAGTGGACAGCAATGGACGTCAATGGACGACAACGGTCGGCAATGGACGCCAAGGGAACTGGCGATCACCCGCGCAAAAAGCAAGATCATGTCGCGTTGGTAGTTGCATCGACTCGTTCTTGGGCGCACACTGCGTATATCGCGCTGGCGCCAGCGACGATCTTCATCTGAGTTCGATCCTCAAGCCTTGGTTCGTGAGGATCAAAGCTTGGGTTGGGCTCTGGCCACTACGAGCAGGAAGGCGACAAAATTAAGTGTCCGCACGGCGATATGGCCTGCCCATGTCGGAAGTATAGGTCCCGGTGGAAGAAGTGGAAGCTTCTTCCACCGGGTACCGTTGGCACGTTAGTCCAGGTGGTCAGGATCCTCCAAGACCTGTTCGACCACCTGTACCGGTGAGCTAAACCCCCTGGTCAGGCCGCTCTGGGTGGCGTCGGCTGGGGGGTTTAGCGCTTTGCGTCAACATTGACATTGTATCAGGGAGCTATGTCGGGAACTAGTTCTCGAACTAGTTCGGAAACTATGACGGGAACTATGTCGGGATGAACGTCGGAAACTATGTCGGGAACTAGTTCTGGAACTAGTTCGGAAACTATGACGGGAACTATGTCGGGATGAACGTCGGAAACTATGTCGGGAACTAGTTCTGGAACTAGTTCGGAAACTACGACGGGAACTATGTCGGGATGAACGTCGGAAACTGCGACGGAAGTCTGACCTAATGGCACTTCTGTCGAACTTGGCTCTATGGGATCAAGGCGCGCCGCCGAACGGCGGCGCGCTGGTCACCTTGCGTTGGTGGGCTCTGGGCCCATACGACACGGACGGACGGCCCGCCGCTCCGCTTCGGCCGCCGGTCGCGGGCCGAGCCCGCCGAGCGCGGCCGGGCACAGAGTGCCGCCGAAAGCCCGCCTCAGCCCCGGAGGCCAGCTCTGGCAGGTGGCCGGCCACGCAACGCTTGTCACAAACCCCGCCGACCCGAACGCCGGATCGTCCAACGGCCGCCACGCGACGGCCGCTTGGATGGCTGCCTATCGGGACGACGGGGAGACGCGGTCGAGGCCCGCTCAGGCCGTCTCCAGGCCGTCTGGCAACGGGCCGGGATGAGAAGTCCGGAGAAGCGCCGAGAGCTGAAACCGCAGGTAGAGGGCGGTTTCAGCTGCCGAAGATCCACTCTTCCAGGAGCGGACATTAGAACTGGTAGTACAGGAACGGGCTGAACGTTCCCGTCGCGATCAGGATCGCCGCGTACAGCAGGCCCGCCGTCATCACGCCGATGCGCAGGGCCGTGGCCGGGCGGCTGCGGGACGACTCCAGCAGCGGGCCCGTCACCGGGTGGGCCGGCAGGAGGAACACCGCCAGTGCCGCCAGCAGCAGGACCAGGCGCTGGTTCGTGAACGCCTGCTCCACTCCGGCGCCCAAGCCCTCGAAGTCCGGGATCAGCATGTGGCCGATCATCGACAACGCGTGGCCCAGGTCCGCCGAACGGAAGAACACCCAGCCGAACACCACCAGGAGCATGGTCAGGGCTCGGCGCAGGTGGCGTTTCCACGGTGTCGCCGGGTCGAGGTCGAGGCCGAAGCGGCGCTCGATCACCAGGAGGGCGCCGTGGTAGCAGCCCCACACCAGGAACGTCCACTGGGCGCCGTGCCAGAAGCCCGTCAGGACGAACACGATGCAGAGGTTGCGGTACGTCTGGGCCGCTCCGTTCCGGTTGCCGCCCAGTGGGATGTACACGTAGTCGCGGAACCAGCGGCTGAGGCTCATGTGCCAGCGGCGCCAGAACTCCGTGATCGTCACCGACGAATACGGCCTCGCGAAGTTCTCCGGCAGCCGGAAGCCCAGCATGCGGCCGAGGCCGATCGCCATGTCCGAATAGCCCGAGAAGTCGAAGAACAGCTGCAGGGTGTAGCCGATCGCGCCCAGCCACGCCGTCGCGAACGTCATCTGGTCCGGCGGGACCTTGAAGCACGCCTCCACCAACGGGCTCAGCGAGTCCGCGATGATCGTCTTCTTGCACAGGCCGAGCGCGAACCGCGGGAAGCCCGCCGCGATGTCGTCGAGGCGGTGGGACCTCGGCTGGGGGAGCTGGTCGGCGATCTCGCGGTAGCGCACGATCGGGCCCGCCACCAGCTGCGGGAACATCGCGATGTACGCCGCGAACGACACCGGGTTGCGCAGCGCCTGGCGCTCGCCGCGGTAGATGTCGACCACGTACGAGATGTGGTGGAACGTGTAGAACGAGATGCCGATCGGGACGACCAGGCTCGCGACCGGCACGCTGCCGCCGAACCAGTGCGCCACCGCCGCGATCTGCTGGGTCGCGAAGCCCGCGTACTTCCAGATCAGCAGCACCGCGACGTCCAGCGACACCACCGCGATCAGGATGCGGCGCCGCCGGACGCCGTGGACGTCCCACGGGCTCGGGGCCAGCAGCGGGCCGGCCGCGAAGTTCACGACCATGCAGCCGAGCAGCAGGAACACGAACCCGCCGGCGCCGATCGTGTAGAACAGCAGGCTGCCGACCGCGATGATGCCGTTGCGCCAGCTCCGCGGGCACACCAGCACGGCGATGAGCACCGCCGGCATGAAGTACCACAGGAAAAGTGGCGATACGAACGACATCGGGTCCCCTCGGTTTATCCGACGGTGACCTTAACCCGACCGGGTGGTGGTGTCAGACCCGACCGGCGACACGGCGGCGTCGCGCCACCTCGGCGAGCAGCACGCCGGCCGCCACCGAGGCGTTCAGCGACTCCACGCCCGCCGCCATCGGGATCGACACCGTCGCGTCGCACGTCTCCCGGACCAGCCGCGACAGGCCGCGGCCCTCCGAGCCCAGCACGATGACCAGCGGGTCCGCCGCCAGCGAGAGCTCGTCGATGTCGACCGAGCCGTCCGCGTCCAGGCCGACGAGCATCAGGCCCTCGTTCGCCCACGCCTTGAGCTGTCGCGTGAGGTTCGTCGCCACCGCGATCGGGAGCTTCGCCGCCGTGCCCGCGCTCGTGCGCCACGCGACCGCCGTCATGCCCGCGCTGCGCCGTTCCGGCAGCAGGACACCCTGCGCGCCGAACGCCGCCGCCGAGCGGATCACCGCGCCCAGGTTGCGGGGGTCGGTGACGCCGTCCAGCGCGACGAACAGCGGGGTCGAGCCCGAGTCGCGGGCGGCCGCCATCAGGTCGTCCGGGTGGGCGTACTCGAACGGCGGGACCTGCAGGCCCAGGCCCTGGTGCATGGCCCGGTTCGTCTTGCGGTCCAGCTCCTCGCGCGGGATCTCCAGGATCGAGATGCCCTTGTCGCCGGCCAGCCGGACGGCCTCGTTGACGCGCTCGTCGATGTCGATGTTCAGCGCGACGTACAGCGCCGTGCCCGGGACGTCCGCGCGCAGCGCCTCGACCACCGGGTTGCGCCCGGCGATCAGCTCCGGCTTGTCGGCCTTCTTCTGCCGGGCCTGGTCGCGCTTGGTCGCCGCGTTGGCCGCGCGGTAGGCCTTGTGCCCGGGGCGGTCCTCCGCCTTCGGGGTCGGCCCCTTGCCTTCGAGGGCCTTGCGGCGCTGACCGCCCGAGCCGACGACGGCGCCCTTCTTGGTGCCCGTCTTGCGGATCGCGCCCTGGCGCCGCGAATTGCCTGCCATGGTGAAAGTTTCCTTGCGTTGCTCAGTCGGCCTTGACGGTCCACTGAGGACCGTTGGGGGTGTCCTCCACCACGATGCCCGCCTGCTGGAGGCGGTCACGGGCGGCGTCCGCGCGGGCGAAGTCCTTCTCGGCCCTGGCCTGCTGGCGCTCGGCCAGCAGGCTTTCGACGAGGAAGCCCAGCGCCTCCTTGGTGGGCGTGTCGGAACCGCCCGCCTCGGACCAGCGCGCGGACAGCGGGTCGAGGCCGAGCACGTCGGTCATCGCGCGGACGGCCGCGGCGAGTTCGAGTGCCTTCGGGGTGTCGCCCGCGTCGAGAGCGGCGTTACCGTCGCGGACCGTGTTGTGCACCACGGCGAACGCCTGCGGGGTGGCCAGGTCGTCGTCGAGCGCGTTCGCGAACCCGCCGGGCAGCGTGCCGATGCCGACCTCGCCGGACCCGGCCGCGCGCCGCAGGAACGTCTCGATCCGCCGGTAGCCCTGCGCGGCCTCGGTGACCGCCGCTTCGGAGTACTCGATGTTGGACCGGTAGTGCGGCTGCACCAGGTAGTACCGCAGCTCGACCGCCCGGTAGCGCTCCAGCATCGCCGGGATCGTCACGGTGTTGCCCAGCGACTTCGACATCTTCTCGCCGGACATGGTCACCCACGCGTTGTGCAGCCAGTAGCGGGCGAACGGGTCGCCGACGGCGTTCGACTGGGCGCGCTCGTTCTCGTGGTGCGGGAAGATCAGGTCGATCCCGCCGCCGTGGATGTCGAACTCCGCGCCCAGGTACGCCGTGGCCATGGCCGAGCACTCGAGGTGCCAGCCCGGCCTGCCGTCGCCCCACGGCGTCGGCCACGACGGCTCGCCCGGCTTGGCGCTCTTCCACAGCGTGAAGTCGCGCGGGTCCTGCTTGCCGCGGGTCGGCGTCTCGCCCTGCTGGACGTCGTCGAGGCCCTGGCGCGACAGCTCGCCGTAGTGGTCGAACGACTTCACCGAGAAGTAGACGTCGCCTTCGGTCGCGTACGCGTGCCCCTGGTCGATCAGGCGCTGCATCAGCTCGACCATCTGGGTGACGTGCCCGGTCGCGCGCGGGTTGATCGACGGCGGCAGGCAGCCGAGCTGGTCGTAGGCCTGCTCGAAGGCGCGCTCGTGCGTCGCCGCCCACTCCCACCAGGGACGGCCGGCGTCGGCGGCCTTGGTGAGGATCTTGTCGTCGATGTCGGTGACGTTGCGGACCAGCAGCACGTCCAGTCCACTGTGGACCAGCCAGCGGCGCAGGACGTCGTAGTTCAGCGCGCCGCGGATGTGCCCGATGTGCGGCACGCCCTGCACGGTGGCACCGCACACGTAGATCGACGCCGTTCCGCTACGGACGGGGTGGAACTCCCGCACGCTCCGGGTCGCTGTGTCGAAAAGGTGTAGGGCCACCCTCAAAGGGTACGGGGTCGGCGTGAGCCGCGTCGCAGGCCCTCAGCCGATGCCGAAGCCGCGCAACGCCATGAGCAGGGCATCCGGCCGTTCGGCCGTCGGCAGCGGGTCGACCAGCGCGAACTCGCAGCCCAGCGCGCGGGCGCCGCCGTCGGCCTCCTCGCTGTCGCCGACCATCAGCGTCTCGGTGGCCGGCACGCCGAGGCCCTCGACCGCTTTGCGGAAGATCTCCAGCTCCGGCTTGACCGCTCCGACCTCGAACGACAGCACGAACTCGTCGACGTAGGCGTCCCACCCGCGGGCGGTGAAGGCGGGCCGGATGTCGAAGGCGATGTTGCTGAGCACCCCCACCTTGAGGCCCCGTTCGGACGCGGCCTTCAGCGCGGCCTCGGTGTCCGGGTACGGCGTCCACTGGCCGGGATCGATGAGCCGCTCGTACAGCGCGACGGCCTCCTCGCGCCGCGGGACGCCCGACTTGCCGAGCACCTCGAGGTACACCTTCCGGTGCAGCGCGGGGTCGCGGTCGCGGTGCTGCCACGCGTGCAGGTGCTCGGCGTCCAGCTCGACGACCTGACCGACCGGGGCGGTCATCCGGCGCATCAGCTCGGCCTGCGCCTCGATGTCCAGCGGCGAGCCGGAGTGGTCGGTGAGGTCGGCGAGCCAGGTCTCGTCCTGTTCCAGCCGGAACAGGGTGCCGGAGTAGTCGAACAACACCGCCTTGATGGTCATGGTTTCAGCCTATCGGGGACATCAGGCCGAATGCCCTGTGATGTGTTCGGGCACGACGCGCACCAGCACGCGCACGACCTCCGGCGGCTCGGGCGGGAAGACCCCGCCGGTGTACTTGCGGGCCAGCTCGTCGTTCAGCTCGGGCCCGCCCTCGGCGCTGACCTCGGCGCGGCCGCGGATCTCGACGTAGTTCTCCGGATCGGCCAGGTCGAAGACGGACAGCGACACCCGCGGGTCGCGGCGGATGTTGCGCTCCTTGCGCCGCCCCCGGACGGTCACGAACAGCACGGTGTCGCCGTCGCGCATGGCCCAGACGACGGAGCTCTGCGGCGAGCCGTCGGCGTTGGTGGTGGCCACGACCGGGTAGTTGCGGCCGTCGAGCAGGGCCTTGGTGGCCTCGTTGAATGTCACACCCATGGCCCGGACCCTATTTGACGTTGCCGGCGATCTTGGCGACCTTGAGCCGGACCACGACGCGCTCGGCCTCGGGGCCTTCGGGCGGCGGGTCCTGGCCGAGGTACTTGTGGCTCAGCGCCTTGGGGAGCGCTTTCCCGGGGTCCGGGGTGATCTCGGCGGTGCCGCGCAGCTGGGCGTGCCGATACGGGTCCCCGGCGTCGGTGATCGAGACGCTGAGGCGGGGGTCGCGCCGCAGGTTGCGGACCTTGCGCCGGTCCTCGGTCGCGCTGAAGACGAGGTCGCCGTCGTCGAGCCCGACCCAGACGACGGAGGTCTGCGGCCCGCCGTCGGCGTCGAGGGTGGCGACGGTGGCGAAGTTCTTCCCGTCGATCAGCGCGCGGACGGCGTCGGGGAGGGTGAGGGACATATCACGCCGAACGGGCTCCGGCGGGGTCCTATTCCGGAGGCCCACCGGAGCCGCTCACGCCGAACGGGCCACCTTGGGGCGGCTACTCGGCCGCCAGCAGCAAGGCCGTCGCGAAGGCCGCGATGCCCTCACCTCGGCCGGTCAAGCCTAAGCCGTCCGACGTAGTGCCGGACACGCTCACCGGGCCGCCCACCGCCGCCGACAGGACCTCCTGCGCCTCTTCGCGCCGCTTGCCCACCCGGGGCGCGTTGCCGACGATCTGGACCGTGGCGTTGCCCACGCGCCAGCCCGCGGCCTCGATCAGGGTCCTGACCTCGGCGAGCATGTCCGCGCCGTGGGCGCCGTCCATGCGGGGGTCGCCGGTGCCGAACACCGCGCCGAGGTCGCCGAGGCCCGCTGCGGAGAGCAGGGCGTCGCACAGCGCGTGGGATGCGACGTCGCCGTCCGAGTGACCCGCGCAGCCGTCGGCCTCCGGCCACATCAGGCCCGCCATCCAGCACTCGCGGCCCGGTTCGATCGGGTGGACGTCGACCCCGTTGCCGATCCTCACAGCGTCTCCTCGTTCTTCGGTGCCGCCGCGATCGCCTCGGCCAGGGAAAGTTCGAAATCGGTGGTGACGCGCATCGCGTCCGGGTGGCCCGGCACGGTCGCCGCGCCCACCGGGACCGCCGTCGTGAAGCCGGCGGCGAGGAACGCGTCGAGCGTGAAGCCGATCGGCGTCTGGGCCGTCCGCAGGCGGGAGCGGTCCTCCGTGCCGACGATGAGCGACGCGTCGTCGGTCACCTTCACCGTGTCGGCCATCGGCAGCACCGGGACGACGACGCCGGCGTCACCGACGGCGTCGATCACGTCACGCACGGTTTGCGCAGGAATGAAGGCACGCAGAGCGTCATGGAGGAGTACAACTGAGTCACGGGGAACTTCGGGCTCGACGACGGCGAAGGCCTGCCGGAGCGAGCCGGGGACGACCCGGCACGGAAGCCCGTCGAGGGCTTCGGAATACGACTTCGCACACCGCTGGGGGGCCGCCACGAGCACCGAAGAGATTTCCGGTACGTCGAGCAGCCCCCGCACGGTGTGCGTGAGTAGCGCCTCACCATGGACCGGCGTGAGAGCGAGCTCCCAGTCGGAGGCATGATGTGCGACGGTCACGATCACGACGACGTTCATCGGTTCGCGATCGTAGAGGCAGCCGCCCGCCGGGCGAGCGAGCCGCCTTGGGCTCAGACCGTCGCGGTTTCCAGAACTTCGTCGAGGAGGACCTCAGCCTTGTCCTCGTCGGTGCCCTCCGCGAGCGCGAGCTCGCTGACCAGAATTTGCCGCGCCTTCGCCAGCATGCGCTTCTCGCCGGCTGAAAGTCCGCGGTCCTTCTCTCGCCGCCAGAGGTCGCGCACCACTTCGGCCACCTTGTTCACATCGCCGGAGGCGAGCTTCTCGAGGTTGGCCTTGTACCGACGAGACCAGTTGGTGGGCTCTTCGGTGTGGGGAGCACGCAGAACGTCGAAGACCTTGTCCAGTCCTTCTTGCCCGACGACATCGCGCACGCCTACGATCTCGGCGTTGTCAGCGGGCACGCGAACCGTGAGATCCCCTTGCGCGACTTTGAGGACGAGGTACTTCTTTTCCTCGCCCTTGATCACGCGGGTCTCGATGGCTTCGATGAGTGCGGCACCGTGGTGCGGGTAGACGACGGTCTCTCCGACCTTGAAAACCATGTGTCCTCTGCCCCTTTCGCTGACTCCATCCTAGCACGGGCCGCCAGTGCCCACCTAGCGGGCCGGACTCGTCCTCGCAGGTCAGCGGCCTGAGCGGGGGTTGACAAACGTCGGACCCCCGTGCTCACGCAGGTAGCGGGGAAGCGTTCCGGCAGGTATCGCGAAATCCTTTTTGGACGGTTGATCTTGGGCGCAACGCGGACCGGTTCGGTGCCGGAGATCGACCCCGGCTAGTCTTCGCGGGGACGAGGCCGTGAAAAGGGAAGGACTGCGACGTGAGGCTGCAGAATCGTCGCGTGCTCGGCGCGGGCGTGCTGGCGCTCGGTGCCGCGCTCGTGCTCGCCGGGTGCGGGGCCGGCCAGATCACCCAGACCGACTCGCAGCAGCCCGCTGTCAACGGGACGTACGCCCAGGTCAAGACCATTGTCCTGCGCAACGCCGCGGTGCAGTACCCGACGTCCGGCCCCGGTTACCCGGTCGGCGCGACCCCGGCGCTGACCCTGACGATCGTGAACCAGGGCGCCCAGGACGACTCGCTCGTCTCGGTCACCACCGAGGACGGCACCCAGGCCACCATCGGCGGCTCGAAGGAGGTCGTCGCGGCGCACTCGCTCGTGGTCGGCCCGGACGACGCCGTCGAATCGACCAACGAGGTGCAGACCTCGGCCCCGGCCACGCCGTCCTCGCCGGCTTCGTCGACGCCGACCGCGTCCGGCAGCAGCTCGGCGACCGCCAGCCCGGGCAACCTGACCGCGACCGCCACCTCCGAGGTCCCGTCGTCCGGCCCGGCCGCGACGCCGACCGCGCCGGAGAAGGTCGGCCAGGCCACCGTGACGCTGCCGGCGCTGAAGCAGCCGCTGTGGCCGGGTCAGGTCATCAAGGTCACGTTCGTCTTCAAGAACGCCGGACCGGTCACCGTCGAGCTGCCCGTGGCGGCGCCGGCGCACGCCAAGGAGTAGGTCCCCGGTTTTGTCGGTGGTCGCCGCTAGCCTCGCGGGGTGAAGAAAGGGACCACCTACCGCTGCGGCAGCTGCGGGTACGAAGCGGCCAAGTGGCTGGGCCGGTGTCCGGAGTGCCAGGAATGGGGCTCGTTCGAGGAGCGCGGGGTGCCGGCCAGGCCGGCCATCCAGCGCGTCGCGGCCGGGGCGCCCAGCGCTCCCGCGCGGCCGATCGGCGAAGTCGACGTCGAAGCGGCGCGGGCCCGGCGCACCGGCGTCTCGGAGCTGGACCGGGTGCTCGGCGGCGGCCTGGTGCCGGGCGCGGTGGTGCTGCTCGCGGGTGAGCCGGGCGTCGGCAAGTCGACGCTGCTCCTCGAGGTCGCGTACCAGTGGGCGAAGACGGTCGACCGGTCGTTGTACGTCACCGGCGAGGAGTCCGCGGGCCAGGTCCGGCTGCGTGCGGAGCGGACGGGCAACGTCCACGACCGCATGTACCTGGCCGCCGAGAGCGATCTCTCGGCCATCCTCGGGCACGTCGACGACGTGAAGCCGGGCGTGCTGATCGTCGACTCGGTGCAGACGATGGCGTCCCCGCAGGTCGACGGCTCGCCGGGCGGGGTGACGCAGGTCCGCGCGGTGACGTCCGGGCTGGTCGCGCTGGCCAAGGAGCGCGGGCTGCCGGTGGTGCTGGTGGGGCACGTCACGAAAGACGGCTCGGTGGCCGGCCCGCGCGTGCTGGAGCACCTGGTGGACGTGGTGCTGCAGTTCGAGGGTGACAAGCATTCGACGCTGCGGATGCTCCGCGGCATCAAGAACCGCTTCGGCGCCTCCGACGAGATCGGCTGCTTCGAACTGCAGGAAGAAGGCATCGTCGGGGTCCCGGACCCGTCCGGGCTGTTCCTCAGTCACACGGCGGAGCCGGTCGCGGGCACGGCGATCACGGTGTCGATGGAGGGCAAGCGGCCCCTGC
Organism: Amycolatopsis eburnea; assembly: GCF_003937945.1. Taxonomy (GTDB): domain Bacteria; phylum Actinomycetota; class Actinomycetes; order Mycobacteriales; family Pseudonocardiaceae; genus Amycolatopsis; species Amycolatopsis eburnea. The sequence goes on along the minus strand of NZ_RSEC01000036.1, from coordinate 392,746 downwards.
TGGGCGAGGTGCAGGCGCTGGTGTCGTCGACGTCGGCCCCCCAGCCGCGGCGCGCGGTCAGCGGCCTCGATTCGGCCCGGGTGGCGATGGTGCTGGCGGTGCTGGAGAAGCGCGGCGGGCTGAAGCTGGGCGACAAAGACGTGTACACGGCCACGGTCGGCGGCATGAAGATCACGGAGCCGGGCATCGACCTGGCGGTGGTGCTGGCGCTGACGTCTTCGTTCGGCGATGTGGCTTTGTCGCCGCGGCTGGTCTCGGTGGGTGAGGTCGGGCTGGCCGGGGAGATCCGCCGGGTGCCGAGCGTGAGCCGCCGCCTGGCGGAAGCGGCGCGGCTGGGGTTCACGCACGCGCTGGTGCCGCCGGATTCGGGGAAGCCGCCGGCGGGGATCCGGGTGCTGGAGGTGGCCAACGTCGCGGACGCACTGAACGCGGCCAGTCACGCCCGCTGACGTCGGGGCTGGCAGCCCGGGGGTGCCGCCGAAACCGCGGCACCCCCGCCGCTCAGCCCGACGTGCGGGTGATCGCGTACGAGTACAGCGTCTCCGGCGTTGTCTTCAGCACCGGCGGGAGCGGTGTTTCCCGGCTCGTCGTGGCCACCGGCGGCGAGATCCCCGAACTCGGCGAGGTCTGGTTCGTTCTCAGCGGCGTGGTGGTCGTCGGGGTGCCGGGTGGGAAGTCCCAGGCCAGCGGCTGGGCCGTCGTCGGGTCGAGGTAGAAGCGCTGGCCCGTGTCCTTGGCGGCGATCACCGTGGCCGGGCGGCCGTCCGGGGTGTGGCCCGGGGTCTCGAAGATCCCCTCGACATCGGTGAGCGCGTCGCGCAGGGCGAAGCGGACGTCCTTGGGGGCCAGGCCGAGCTCCAGGACCCTCCGAACCATCGTGAGCGACTCCGTGGCGCTGTGCATGCGGCCGTCGTCGGTGGTGTCGATGGTGTCGAACTGCAGGCGCTTGACCAGCGTTCCCCGGTCCGGGACCAGGGAGGCGACCAGCGCGGCGTCGGGGCTCAGCCAGTTCTGGAACGGCGTGTTCCAGTGCGGCAGGGCCGTCCCGGGCACGGACGGCTCGCCGGGGAAGCGGCCGCCCGGGCCGTATTCGTCGGTGGGGGTCTGGTCGACCCGCATCGCCTCGCCGGGGTGGAGTCCCCGCACCGCGCCCGTCGACGACGTGCGGCGGTGCCACAGGTCCTTCGGGTCCGCCGGGATCCACAGCTCCACCTTGCGCTGGACCTGGACCTGCGTGCCGTTGGACGTCTCGGGTACCCAGCTGAGCTTCTGCGCGTAGCGGAACTCGCCCGGCTCCAGCGGGCGGTCCAGGTCGGTGAGGGTCGCCGCCGGGCGGGACGGCTCCGGGGCCGACGGCCGCAGCGACGTCACCACCGCCAGGCCGCCCACCAGCAGGACCACGGCCGCGGCCACCGCGAGCCACCGCCAAGGGGCCTTGCGGGTTTCGGGCGGCGGGGCCTCGGCGCCGCCGGCCGCCGCCATCAGGGTCGCGCGCGCGAACGCCAGCCCGTTCTCGGCGTCGACGTCGCCGTGCAGGTCGGACAAGGCCGCGTCGAGCTCGGCTTCGGACCAGATCTTCCGGACGTTGTCTTCACGCAAGGTCCTGCACCTCCTCTTGGGCCGGGGCGTTCGTCCTGAGCCAGCGTCTGATCCGGTGCAACCGGGAGCGGACCGTACCCGGCGGGATGCCGAGGGCCTCGGCCACCTCCGCCGGTTCGAGCCCGGCCCACGACACCAGCAGCAGCGTGTCGCGGTCGGCCGGGCTGAGCCGTGCCAGCGCGCCGGCCAGCTGCGCCGCCCGGACCTGGGCGTCCACCTGCTCGGCGACGCGGCCGTCGTGGCCCGCGTGGCTCGTTTCGCCGGTGCGGGCCAGCCGCGCCGTGGCCTGCAGCCCGCGCAGCTCGGACCGCACGTGGTGGCGGAGCAGGTTGGTCGCGATGCCGTACAGCCACGACCGGGCCGTGCCCAGCTCCGGCCGGTACGTCTCGCGCCGCCGCAACGCCACCAGGAACGTCTCGGCGACGAGGTCGTTCGCCGGTTCGGGCCCGACGCGGCGGGCGAGGTAGCGGCGCAGCTGCGCGGCGTGGGCGTCGAAGAGCCTGCCGAACGCCTGCCCGGGCTCGGCTCCGCCCAGGTCAGGGCGGTCGTGCCCCCAGATCTCCGATCCCTCGTGGATCACCTGCATGCCCCCAGTTGCCCGCAGCGCGCGCGAGCGTTCACGGGCGAACCTACCTTCGTCGTGATCCGTTCGGGGTGGGTGAGGGACAAACGTCGGACCTTGCCGAGATCATCCACCGGTAAGGCGTTGGCCAACCGGCGCCAAAACTGGGGAAGGAACGTCATGCGCAGATTCCGCCTGGGGTTCGTCACGCTCGTCGCCGCCATGGGGCTCGTCTCGCTGCCCGCGGTCGCCCAAGCCAGTACCGAAGCCGTGCTGAACATCCAGTACCAGGTCCAGGAGACCGGCTACTGGTGCGGCCCAGCGGCCACCCGGATCGCCATGTCCGCGCGCACCGGCAACCTGCCGAGCCAGGCGACGCTCGCCGCCCAGCTCGGCACGACCACCAACGGCACGGACTGGATCGGCCAAGTCACCGGCGTCCTCAACGCAGACCTCGGCACCAGCTGGTACGAGACCAAGGAGATGCCGAACGACCCGCCGACCCAGGCCCAGCGCGACCTGCTGTGGCGGGACATCACGCTCGACATCAACAACGGCTACCCGATCGTGGCGAACATCGTCGCCCCGGCGAACAACCACCCGCCGGGCTACCCGAACTACACGATCTACCACTACTTCACGGTGATCGGCTACGACAGCTCCGACATGACGGTCAAGATCGCCGACCCGGCGAGCTTCGGCGGGAACCAGATCTACTGGCTGAGCTTCGACCAGCTCGCGACGCTGATCCCGCCGAAGGGGTACTCCGCCTAGGCAGCGACAGCAGCCGCAAGGTCGGCCACGGCGAGCTGGAGCCAGGTCGAGTCGTACGAGCTCAACGGGGTGACCTCGGCGCTCGGCGTCGTGGGGTGCGGAGGTCAGGGCCCCGGCGAAGTCGCGCCGGCGAGCGGGTGACCGGCGGCAGAGTCGCCTGGCCGCGTGGTCTCCCGGCGCCGCGGGGATGTCATGAAAGGGTCGTTCATGTCGTCTGGCGAGGTGAACGGCCCTTTCATGACATCGCGGATCGCCGGACCGGCCGCACCGGTCCGACTTTGCCGGGGCCCTGCCCTCAGGTGTCCTGAATGACTCATGCAAGACATCGCGACACCCGTCGGAGCCGGGAGGTGGGTGTCTACTGTGGACTCACCAGATGGGGTGGTCGCTGAACTTCCTGAGCGTCTGCACGCTCGGCCGCACGTAGAACATGCCCGCCAGGAACCCCATCGTCGCGAAGGCCAGCGTCGCGAACACCGTGAGCAGGTCCGGGGCCCGCAGGTCCGGCGTGTCCCGCCACACCCGGAACACGATCGGCACCGCGAAGGACCCGAGGATCAGCACCAGCGTCAGCACGTACGTGAACAGCAGCGCGTGGTGGGCCGACGCGGCGCTCGCCACGACCAGGTAGTCACCCCGCAGGCAGCGCCGGGACGACAGCACCAGCACCGCGATCGCCAGCACGCCCAGCGGGGGCAGCACCGCCGCGGCCTTGCCGAGCAGGGTGTCCGGGAAGGCGTGGCCGTGGACGATGCCCTGCAGGAACGTCGTGAGCCCGAACAGCAGCACCATGCCGGCGATCATCGAGGACCCGACGACCACCGAGCCCCACCGCACCCGGGCGGCGAACCGGGGCGGCAGCGGTACGAACTCGACCTGCCCGAACGTCCCCTGCACCCAGCTCACCTCCGAATGCCGTGAAGGCCACCATAAGGAACTTGTGCTTCCTCAAGGTGGCCTTCACGACAGATTCGGACCGAAAGGGCTAACTCGCCGCCAGCAAGTTGGCGCACCGGATGAGCCCGATGTGCGAATAGGCCTGCGGGTGGTTGCCCAGCGACCGTTCCGCGATCGGGTCGTACTGCTCCGGCAGCAGGCCGGTCGGGCCGGCCGCCGCGACGATCTGGTCGAACAGCTCCTGCGCTTCCGTGCGCCGCCCGGTGAGCAGGTACGCCTCGATCAGCCACGCCGCGCAGATGTGGAACCCGCCCTCACCACCCGGGAGGCCGTCGTCGCGGCGGTAACGGTACACAGTGGACCCACTGCGCAGCTCCGCCTCGATCGCGGTCACCGTGTGCTGGAAGCGCTCGTCGGCCGGGTCGATCAGGCCGGTGAGCCCGACGAACAGCGACGCCGCGTCCAGGTCCGTGCCGTCGTAGGCCGTGGTGAACGCCTGGACCTCGTCGTTCCAGCCGTGCTCCAGGACGTCGGCGGCGATCGCGTCGCGCAGGGGCGGCCACTGGCTCGGCACGTCCCGGCCGTACTGCTCGGCCAGCTTGACCGCGCGGTCGATCGTCACCCAGCACATGACCCGCGAGTAGACCCGGTGGCGCGGCACGTGCCGCTCCTCCCAGATCCCGTGGTCCGGCTCGTTCCAGCGCCGCGTCACGGCTTCCGCCATCGCGCGGACCAGCTGCCAGTCCTCGTCGCGCAGGTCGCCGCGCGCCGCGGCCAGGGTGCCGACCAGCTCGACGACCGGGCCGAAGACGTCCAGCTGGACCTGGTGGTTCGCCAGGTTGCCGACGCGGACCGGGCGCGAACCGGCGTACCCGGGCAGCGACTCGATCACCGCTTCGGCGCCGATCACGCTGCCCGCCAAGGTGTACAGCGGGTGCAGCCGCTCCGGGCCGGCCAGCGTCGCGAGCACGCCGTGCAGCCAGCGCAGGTAGCCCTCGGCCTCCTCGAGCGAGCCCAGGTGCACGAGCTCCCGCACGGTCATCGCGGCGTCGCGGATCCAGCAGTAGCGGTAGTCCCAGTTGCGGACGCCGCCGATCTCCTCCGGCAGCGACGACGTCGCCGCGGCGAGCACGCCGCCGGTGTCGGTGTTGACCAGGCCGCGCAGCGTCAGCGCCGAGCGCAGCACCAGGTCGGTCTGCACCTTCGGCAGCTGCAGCTTCGACGTCCACTCGCTCCAGTAGCGGCCGGCGCGGTCGCGTCGCTCCACTTCGGACAGTTCGTGCGGGCCGAGGTCCGTGGTGCCGCAGCGCAGTTCGAGCACGACCGGCTGGGTCGGCGTCGGCTGCACCAGCGCGGTCGCGGTGTCGTGCAGGCCGTCGGAGGTGATGGTCCACTCGACGCCCGGCGAATAGAGCACGAACGGCTCGGACGTGCCGAGCACCCGCACGCCGCCCTCGGTGACCTCCAGCTTCACCGGCACGCCGCCGAACTCGGGGCGCGGCGCGAACTTGACGCTCGCCGCCGCCTCGCCCGAGATCACGCGGACGAGGTCCGTGCGGTGCTGCGGGCTCTCCGGCTCGAGGTAGTCGGTGACGAGCAGGCGCGACCAGCGCGTCTCCACCGTCATCGTGTTCGGCAGGTAGCGCTGGCCGAGCGGCAGGCCGTTGCGGTGCGGCTTGATGGAGAAGTGACCGGCGCCCTCGCCGCCGAGCAGGTCGGCGAACACGGCGGGCGCGTCCGGCCCGGGGTGGCACAGCCAGGTCAGCTTCGCGTCCGGCGTGACCAGCGCGACCGACCGCTCGTTGGCCAGCATCGACAGCCGCTCGATCGGCGGCGCGGACTCGCCGTACAGCCAGTTCCGGCGTTCCTCCAGCATGAACGCCAGCACCAGTGCGACGTCCACGGTGTCCGGGACGCGGTACCCGGCCAGGGTCTCGCCCTCGCCGACCTTGATGCCGAGGTCCGGGCCGGAGAGGCGGGCGAAGGCCTTCTCGTCGGTGACGTCGTCGCCGAGGAAGATCGCCGCGGTGGCCCCGACCTGGTGGCGCAGGATGTCCAGCGCGCGGCCCTTGTCCGTCTGGACGACCGCGAGCTCGACGACCTCCTTGCCGTCGGTGGTGGACACGCCTTCCCACGTCGACGGTCCGGAGTGGACGGCGGCCAGCACGCGGCGCCCGGCCTCGTGCTCGGCCCGGCGCACGTGCACCGCGATGCTCGCCGGCTTGACCTCCAGCGACACGCCGGGGACGTCCAGCACCAGCTGCTCGAGCTCGGCTTCGAGCCGCCGGTGCAGCTCACGCGCCTTCTCGTCGAGGGCGTGGATGAAGCCGATGTCGAACTCCGAGCCGTGGCTGCCGACGAGGTTCACCTCGGACGGCAGCCGCGACAGCGTGGCGAGGTCGCGCAGCGCGCGGCCGGAGATGACCGCGGTGGTGGTCTCGTGCAGGCCCGCGAGCGATCTGAGGGCGCCGACGGACTCCGGCAGCGGGCGTGCCTCGTCCGGGTTGAGGGTGATGGGTGCCAGCGTGCCGTCGTAGTCGCAAGCGACCAGCAGGCGCGGCGTGCGGGCGATCTGGACGATCGCACGCCGCAGCTCGGCGGGCAGGGCCTCGGCAGTCAACACTCCTCCTCAGGAGCTCGTGCGTGGTCTTTCGGGCTAATCGACCGCCTCGGCACCCAACGCCTGTAGGAAAGAGCGCGCCCAACGATCGACATCGTGCGTGAGGACCTGGCGACGCATGGCGCGCATCCGGCGACGGCCCTCTGCCGGGTCGAGGGTAATGGCAGCCACTAGCGCGTCCTTCACCCCGTCCAGGTCGTGGGGGTTGACGAGGAATGCGCTAGAGAGCTCCGCGGCCGCCCCGGCGAACTCGCTGAGCACGAGCGCACCGCCCAGATCGTGGCGGGCCGCGACGTACTCCTTGCACACGAGGTTCATGCCGTCACGCAGCGGCGTCACGACCATGACGTCCGCGGCGGAGAAGAACGCCGCCAGCTCGGTCCGGTCCACGGACTGGTGCAGGTAGTGCACGACCGGGTGGCCCACCCGGGCGAACTCGCCGTTGATCCGGCCGACCATCTGCTCGATCTCGCCGCGCATCCGCTGGTAGTGCTCGACGCGCTCGCGGCTCGGGGTGGCGAGCTGGACGAACGTGACGTCGTCCGGCTGCAGCCTGCCTTCGTGCAGCAGCTCGTGCAGCGCCTGCAGCCGCAGGTCGATGCCCTTGGTGTAGTCGAGCCGGTCGACGCCGAGGATCACCGTCTTCGGGTTGCCGAGGTCGCGCCGCAGCTGCGCGGCCCGCTCCTGGACGCCCTTCGTGCGGGCGAGGGTGTCGAGGCCGGCGGCGTCGATGGAGATCGGGAAGGCGCCGACCCGGACGGTCCGGTCGCCGACCTGCATGGTGCCCGGCCGCGACCGCACGCCGACCGCGCCGCGCGTCGACTCGAGGCCGATCAGCTGGCGGCACAGCCAGAGGAAGTTCTGCGCGCCGCCGGGGCGGTGGAAGCCGACGAGGTCCGCGCCGGTCAGGCCGCGGATGATCGCGGCGCGCCACGGCATCTGCATGAACAGCTCGACCGGCGGGAACGGGATGTGCAGGAAGAAGCCGATGCGCAGGTCCGGTCTGAGCTCGCGCAGCATCGCCGGCACCAGCTGCAGCTGGTAGTCCTGGATCCACACGGTCGCGCCCGGCGCGGCGACGTCGGCGCTGGCCTGGGCGAAGCGGCGGTTCACCTTGACGTAGCTGTTCCACCACACGCGGTCGAACACCGGGCGCTCGACGACGTCGTGGTAGAGCGGCCAGAGGGTGGCGTTGGAGAAACCTTCGTAGTAGTCGCGGACTTCGTCGGCGCTCAACGAAACCGGGTGGAGCACGAGCCCGTCGTCGTCGAACTCCTCGACGTCGACGTCGGGCACGCCCGGCCAGCCCACCCAGGCGCCCTTGCGGGACCGCAGGAACGGCTCCAGCGCGGAGACGAGCCCGCCCGGGCTGGCCGTCCAGCGGCGCTCGCCGTCCGTCGTGCGTTCCAGGTCCACCGGTAGCCGGTTCGCCACCACGACGAAATCGGCCTGGTTCCCGTTCTCCTTCGGTTCACCCACGTCGACTGCTCCTCGCGTTCTGGGTCGCGGCCCCAGGGTGAAACCCTATCGCGTGAGCGATGAACAGCCGGTGACCGCTGCGTTACTCCAAGCTTCGTTCGGTCGGTTCGAGCGGGCCGGCCATGCGTGGCCCGGCGAACCGGCGCTCCAGCCTGCCCAGGCCGGTGCGGACCGGCTGGGCGAGCCATTCCCCGAGTACCACGCCCGCTGCCAGCGCAAGCCCGATCGCGACGGCCGTCATGAGCGTCGAGATGTTGCCGCCCGGCTCGACGCCGATTTGGTACAGACCACGGTAGGTCGAAAGGCCCGGAAGCAGCGGAGTGATCCCGGACACGGCGACCACCAGTGGAGTAACGCCGAGCCGCCGCGCGAGCACACCACCGCAGAACCCGACGAGCGTGGCGGCGATCGCGGACGAGCTGACGCCGTCCAGCTGGGCGAGCATGAGCGACCCGTAGACGGCGGCGCCGATGCCCCCGGCGGCCGCCGCGACCAGCATCGCGCGCATCTTCGAGTAGCTGGCGAGTGCGAAGCAGGCGGCCGCGCCGGCCCCGCCGAGCACGACCATCGGCAGCTGCAGCGCGGTCGACGTCGGCACGTCGGGCAGCGGCGTCCGCGGCAGGCCGAGCATGACGGCGATCCGCAGGGCGAGCACGACCCCGGCGATCAGGCCGGCCGACATCAGCGCGGTCTCCATGGTGCGGCCGGCGGCGGTGACGTTGTAGCCGGTGATGGCGTCCTGCACCGCGGAGACGGTGGAGAGCCCGGACAGCAGCACGGTGACCGCGGCGGCGACCACCAGCGTCGGTTTGTCGGTGGTCAGGACGTTCATGCTGACGATGGCCATCGCCGAGAGCGTCGCGACCAGGCCCCCGATGACCTGCTGGAAGAAGAAGGGCAGGCCGTAGCGGTTCACGAACCGCCCGATCCGGTCGATGACGCCGGAGATGACGAAGGCGACGAGCGCGATGTCCAGGCCGCCCCCGAGCAGCAGGGTGATGAACGCGGCGACGCCACCCCAGGCCAGCGTCGCGATCCAGCGCGGGTAGGGGTGCGGCGCCGACGTGATCCGCTCGAGCTCGGTCTGCGCCTGCTCGGCCCCCATGTGCCCGCGCACGATCTTCCGGACGAGCTTCTCGGTCTCGGTCAGCCGCGTGTAGTCGAGGCTCCGGCTCCGCACGACGCGCAGCGCGGTGACCGGCGCGAGCTCGGTCCCGCGGTGGCAGGTCACGGTGATCGACGTGAAGATGACGTCGACCTCGCAGTGCGGCAGCCCGAGCGCCCCGGCGATGGCGATGATCGTGGCGGTGACGTCCGAGGCACCGGCCCCGCTCGCCATCTGGACCTCACCGATGCGCAGGGAGAGGTCGAGCACGAAGTTGACGGTGGTCTCGTCGGGCAGCTGCGGCCCCATCGCCGCATCGGTCTCGACGGCGGGCAGCTCCCCGGTCGGCGCCTCGAGCACGTGCCACGGCCGGTGCTTGAGCAGGTTCGGCCGATGGACCTTCGGCCGCTGTTCGGGCGGCTCGAGCAGGGGCCATCTGGCCGCCCTGCCCCCGTTGGCGCGCTCGTTGATCTTCATGATCCATCCACCTCCTCGCTCTGCTCCTCCCGGACCATCGACGCCGGTGTGGTGATCGTTGCAGTGGCGTTGACCACGTTCCTCCATAGTGGCCTGGAGCTGGGGACGGTGCCTATCGGACGGATCTCGGGAGCAGGCCGATACACTGTGGCTGGCGCTTCGGTGCCAGGCCGCTATAGCTCAGCTGGTAGAGCATCTGTCTTGTAAACAGAAGGTCAGGGGTTCGAGCCCCCTTGGCGGCTCTCTTTTCCTTCCCGGTGGGGCCGATCGGCGCAGTCGCACGCTGCGGTCGGTCCGGCGGCGCGGCGACGTCATGAACGACTCTTTCATGGCGTCTGGCGAGGTGAACGACTCTTTCATGACATTGCGGCCCGGTGGTCCGTCCGGGTGATCACCACGCCGGTCCCCAAACCGGCGGCCCCGTCCGCGTGTGGTGGCTGTGGTTCACCCGCATCCACTCACCGCGAAGGACGTTTCATGCGAGGGATTTCTCGATTCGGTACCACCGTGGGAACCGCGGCGGCGCTCACCTTGGCGGCGGCGGGAGCCGCGTCGGCCGCACCGTCCGTCTTCGTCGCGAAGGCCGTACACAGCGGTGGCGCCGGTGCGACCGCCGTGTCCGCCACAGGGAGCTTGGACTGGTCCACCTCCCTGAAGACGGTCACCTTGGCCAACGTCAAGCTCTTCGTCAAAGGTGGTGAGTGCGGGCACCTGCTGATCGCCGGCTACCAGAATCCGATCGGCACCGTCAGCCAGACTGCCGAAGTCGCGGGCGGGATCCAGGAGCTCGAAGTCTTCGCGGTGGACGACAGCCACGACGTCACCGGGTACGCCGACTGCTACCAGGTCTCGTCCGTCTGCTTGACCGGGCAGTTCTGACCTCGGCATCCGCCGAACGGCCGCTACCCCCGTTCCCGGAACCGGCATACAGTCCCGCCAGGCCCATTCTGGGGGTCCTTGGGGGGAACAACATGGCCGTGTCACGTTCGCTCGCGCTCGTCGTGGCCTTGGTCGCCGGGCTCGTCACCACCGGTGGCACCGCGGCGCAGGCCGCCGTCACGTCGCCCGCCTCCAGCTTCACCGCCGTGCAGCCGACGCGGTTCCTCGACACCGTTCGCGGGGTCGGGGTGCCCGTCGGGCCGGTGGGGGCCAAGACCACCGTCACCGGCAGCGCCGCCTCGCTGGCGCCCGTCAACAGCACCGCGGTGGTCGTCAACCTCTGGGTCGAGGGGCCGACCGCGGACTCCGCCGTCACCGCCTTCACGCACGGGCAGGCGCGGCCGGCGCTGCCCAGCCTGCGGGTGCAGGCGGGCAAGCGGCGGTCCAACCAGGTCACCGTGCAGGTCGGGGCGGATCGGACCGTCGACTTCTACAACGAGGCCGGGTCGGTCCACCTCATCGCCAGCATCGTCGGCTACTACACGACCGACGCCGGCTCGCGCTACACGCCGGTCAGTCCCTCGCGGCTGCTGATCGACTGGCTCGGGAACGGCACCACGACCAAGCTCAGCCTGGTCGACGAGGTGCCCGCGACCGCCACCGCCGTGACGTTCGCCTTGACGCTGACCAACCCGTCCGCGGCCACCTACGCCACGGTGTTCCCGCACAACACGCCGCGGCCGACCATGGCCAACGTCGCCGCCTACCCCGGTGGGCAGGGGACGAACCTGGTCACCGTCAAGATCGGCGCGGACCGCTCCATCGACTTCTACAACCTCGCCGGCCAGGTCGAGTCGTACGCCGACCTCGTCGGCTTCTACGCCACCGACTACGGCGCCTACTTCACCCCGGTCGCCCCGGAGCGGGTGCTGGACAGCCGCAGCGGGCTCGGGACGTGGGACGGCGCGCCGCGGAAGATCGGCGCGAACAGCGACATCTCCTACCGGCTGCAGCCGTCGATCCCCTCGAACGCGCTCGCCGTCGCCCTCAACGTGACCGGCTACTCGGCCACCGCGACCACGGCCATCACGGCGTGGGACCGGCCGTCGACCAGCCAGCCCGACCCGGGCCTGTCCCTCACACCAGGGCAGACCGTCTCGGTGGCGGCCGCGCCCGTCGTGTCCCAGGTCGGGCCGGCGGTCAGCGCCTCCTACGACACGGACCGGGCGGTCTACGTCCACAACCGCGCCGGCACCGTCGACGTGACGGCCGACCTCTACGGCTACTTCACCCTGCCGCTCGCCGACTGCTTCAACCAGTGTGTGTCGACCTGGAGCAGCTACTCCTGGCAGCAGGGCACCGGGTACATCGGGACGCCGAAGACGATGGCCGGGCTGAGCGACGTCGTCGCCATCGCCGACTCCATCTCGCACGGGTACGCGCTGCGCATCGACGGCACCGTCCGGGCCTGGGGCCACAACTGGACCGGCGAACTGGGCAACGGCTGGTTCAGCGGGGCCTCTCCCGCGCCGGTCCCGGTCGTCGGGCTCACCTCGGTCACGGCCGTCGCGGCGGGCGACAACGAAGGGTTCGCCCGGCGCTCCGACGGCACCGTGTGGCGGTGGGGGCAGAACGTCGACGCGCCGGTGCAGGTCGCCGGCCTCACCGGGGTCACCGCCATCGCCGCCGCGCGGGACACCGCGTACGCGCTGAAGTCCGACGGCACCGTCTGGGCCTGGGGCAGCAACACCCGCGGCGAGCTGGGCAACGGCTCCACCGCGGCGAGCTCCGCCACGCCGGTGCGCGTCGCCGGCCTCAGCGGCGTCCAGTCCATCAGCAGCGGCGACGGCTACAGCGCGTACGCCGTCAAGACCGACGGCACCGTGTGGGCGTGGGGCGACAACACCCACAACGAGCTCGGCAACGGCGTCACGTGCACCACGTCGAGCTGTGTGTCCCGCACCCCGGTGGCGGTGTCCGGCCTGACCGGGGTCACCGCCGTGACCGGCAACTGGTCGGGCGCGTACGCGCTGCGCGCCGACGGCACCGTCGTCGCCTGGGGCGCCAACGACCGCGGCCGGCTCGGCAATGGCGTGAGCTGCGAATCGACGGACACCAGCCCGAACTGCACGTCGGCGGTGCCGGTCGCGGTGCGCGACCTCACCGGGGTGAAGGCGCTCGGGATCTTCGGCGGCGGCGGGTACGCCGTCAAGTCCGACGGGACGGTCTGGGGCTGGGGTGACAACTACGAACTCGAGCTGGGGCAGGGCGTCACGGCGTACCCGTGGTGGGCCACGGTTCCGGTGCGGGTCCCCGGCCTCGGCCGCGTCAAAGCCGTCGCGAGCGGCCTCGCTCTGGGAGAGTGACGCCATGACCGCGACGTACACCTTGGAAACGCCGGAAGCCGACATCGTCTACGACGTCCACGGCCCGGCGTCCGGCGGACGGCCGCTGCTCCTGGTCGGGCAGCCCATGGCCGCCGACGGCTTCGGCTCGCTGGCCGCGCAGTTCCCCGACCGGACGGTGGTCACCTACGACCCGCGCGGGATCGGGCGCAGCGTCCGCAAGGACGGCCGCGAGGACCACGTGCCCGACGTCCAGGCCGGCGACCTCCACGCCGTGATCCAGGCGCTCGGCGGCGGTCCGGTCGACGTGTTCGCCAGCAGCGGCGGCGCGGTCGCCGCGCTCGCGCTCGTCGCGGCGCACCCGGAAGACGTCAGCACGCTCGTCGCCCACGAACCGCCGCTGGCCGGGTTGCTGCCCGACGCGGCCGCGGCCGACCGGGCCGGCCGGGAGATGCGGGACGCGTACCAGGCCGGCGGTTTCGGTGCGGGGATGGCGGCGTTCATGAAGCTCGCGTCGTGGCAGGGCGAGTTCACCGACGACTACTTCGCGCTCCCGCCGGCGGATCCCGCCCAGTTCGGCCTGCCCACCGAGGACGACGGCCGCCGCGACGACCCGCTGCTGTCCGACCGCTCCCTGGCGGTCACGGCCTTCCGCCCCGACTTCGCCGCGCTGACGGCGGCCCCGACGCGGATCGTCATCGGTGTCGGCGAGGAGTCCATCGACGAGATGACCGGCCGCGCCGGCCTCGCCACGGCCGCGGCGCTGGGTCAGGAAGCGACGGTCTTCCCCAGCCACCACGGTGGTTTCCTGGGCGGGGAGCACGGTTACGCCGGGAAGCCGGAGGCCTTCGCCGCGAAGCTGCGCGAGGTGCTCGGCGGCTCCGCGTAGCCGACCTTCGGTGGTGCCGGTCCGGTGATTTCGCCGGGAAATGAATCGCGCGGAAGATCATTTGTTCGGTTTGCTCTGAATGGTGCAATGCCCACCCACCCCGGGTTACCCTGCTGTATGCGGGTTGACCTGGGGTGACGACCGCGGGTAACCTTCTTGCGGCACAAGTCGATCTACGAATGTGTCACCTGGGGTGGTGGTCAATGGGGGATCCCGGTTTCCGGTGACCGCAGTGCATTTCCGGAATTCGGGGAATCGACGCGCGGAGTTTCATCTGGGGGATGATCCGGTGTTGCTGCAATTCAAACTGCTCGGCCCGTTGTGCGTGTTGTCCGATGAGCGGGACATCACCCCGAGCGCGCCCAAGCTCAGGGAGATCCTCGCGCTGCTGATCGTGCGCGCGAACCAGTTCGTCTCGACCACCGACCTCGTCGACGAGGTGTGGGGCGCGGACCCGCCGCGCAGTGCCCAGGTGACCGTGCAGACCTACATCCACCGGCTCCGGAAGTCGTTGTTCCCCCGGGAATCCGGCCACGAGCCGGCCGGGCTGCACACCGGGTGGCACGGCTACCGGCTGGAGATCGCCGCCGAGGCCGTGGACAAGATCCAGTTCGAGCAGATGGCGCAGCGGGGCAGCGTCGCGCTCGAGGAGGGTGACCCGGCCGAGGCCACCGAGCTGCTGCGGCACGCGTTGCGGCTGTGGCGGGGCCCGGCGATGAGCGACGTCGAGACGGGGGAACTGCTCAGCGCCTACGCCGTGCGGCTGGAGGAGGGGCGGCTGCGCGCGCTGGAGGGGCGCGTCGAGGCCGACCTGCAGCTGGGCAGGCACCGCGGGCTGGTGAGCGAGCTCAAGGAGCTGACCATGACCCAGCCCCTCCACGAGGGGTTCCACGGCCAGCTGATGCTCGCCCTGCACCGCTGCCAGCGCCGCGACGAAGCCCTCGACGTCTACCGGCGGTTCCGCGGCAGGCTCGTCGAGGAGCTGGCCCTCGAACCGTCGCCCGACCTGCAGCGCCTGCACCGCTCGCTGCTGACGGCGGAAACCGAGCCCCGCCCGGCGCCCGAGGTGCCCGCCGAACGGGTGCAGGTCGACGCGCCCGCCCAGCTGCCCAACGACATCGCCGACTTCACCGGCCGGACCGAGCTGCTCGGTTCGGCCGTGCGGTGGCTTTCCCCCGCCGAACGCACCGACGAAGGACTGCGGATCGTGTCGGTGATGGGCATGCCGGGGGTCGGCAAGTCGGCGTTCGCGGTGCGCGTCGCGCACCGGCTGCGGCCGGCCTTCGGGGACGGGCAGTTCTACGCCCGGTTCGGGCCGGCCGACGCCGGCCCGAAGGAGGTGCTGGGCCAGTTCCTGCGCGCGATCGGCGTTCCCCCCGAGCGGCTGCCGGACAGCGTCGAGGAGCGCGCGACGATGTTCCGCTCCTGGAGCGTCGACCGCAACGTGCTGGTCGTGCTGGACGACGTCACCTCGGACGCCGACGTGCAGCCGCTGCTGCCCGCCGGCCCGCGGTGCGCCGTCGTCGCGACCGCCTGCTCCGGCCTGCAGGGGCTGGCCGGCACGCACACGATCGACCTCGAACCGCTCACCGCCGGGGAAAGCTTCGAGATGCTGTCGGTGATCGTCGGCCGGGAGCGGATCGCCGCCGAACGCGACGACGCGCTCGGCCTGGTCGGGTTGTGCGGGCACCTGCCGCTCGCGGTGCGCTGCCTCGGCGCGCGGCTGCGGTCGGTGCCCGGCTGGCCGGTGCGGAACATGCGACGGCACCTGGAAAGCAGCACCCGCCCGCTGGACCTGCTGCAGTTCAACCGGCTCGACGTCCGGTCGCGGCTGGCCGGCAGCTACCGCACGGTGCCCGCGCCGGCGCAATCGGCGTTCCGGCTGCTGCCGACGCTGGGGACGGGCCCGTTCTCGGCCGAGGACGCGGCACCGCGGCTCGACTGCTCGCCGAAACGCGCCGAGGCCCTGCTGGCCCGGCTGGTCGGGCACGGCCTGCTGCGCATCCGGCCGGACGGCGCGGGCGGTGGCCCGGTGCGGTTCGAGTTCCACCCGATCACCCGGTGCTACGCCGAGGAATTGCTGGCGAAGGACAACCCGGCGCCGCACCTCTGGCCCGGGTACGTGCGCGAGGTGCTGGAGGTCCGCGAGGAGGGCTGAGCGGGCGCTCCCTGGTCGCGTCGAGGTGCTGTCGAGGCGGGTTCGAGCCGCGGTCGACAGGCTCGGCGGCAGCCGAATGACCAGATGGAGGCCAGCATGTGCGGTATCGCCGGGTGGGTGGACTTCGGGCGTGATCTGTCCGGGGCGGGCGCCACGATCGATGCGATGAACGAAGCCCAGAAGCACCGGGGTACCGACGCCCGGGGGGTCTGGTGCGCCGCCAACGTCGCCATCGGGCACACCCGGACCTCGGTGATCGACCTCGCCGGCGGCATCCAGCCGATGCACGCGGAGGAGGACGGCCGCACCATCGCCGTGCTGACCTACTCCGGGGAGGTCTTCAACTTCCAGGAGCTGCGCGGCGAGCTCGAACGGCGCGGGCACCACTTCCGCACCCGCAGCGACACCGAGGTCGTGCTGCGCTCCTACCTCGAATGGGGCGCCGACTGCGGCAAGCACCTCGAAGGCATGTACGCCTTCGGGGTCTGGGACCTGCGCACCCAGACCCTGCTGCTGGTCCGCGACCGGTTCGGCATCAAGCCGCTGTTCTACAGCCTCCAGCCGGACGGCGTCATCTTCTCGTCCGAGCCGAAGGCGCTGCTGACGCACCCGCTGACGAAGGCGACCGTCGACCTCGACGGGCTGCGCGAGGTGTTCTCCACCGCCAAGCGGCCCGGCGAAGCCGTCTTCCGCGACCAGGACCAGCTGCGCCCCGGCCACACCCTGTCGATCAGCCAGGGCCGCGTGATCGACCGGACGTACTGGGAGCTGGCCGCCACCGAGCACACCGACGACCTGCCCAACACCATTTCGCACACCCGGCAGCTGCTGGAGGACATCGTCCTCGGCCAGCTGACCGCCGACGTCCCGCTGTGCACCCTGCTCTCCGGTGGTCTCGACTCCAGCGCGGTCACCGCCGTCGCCGCGAGCTGGCTGCGCAAGAACGGCGAACGCGTCCGCAGCGTCACCACCACCTACGTCGGCTACAGCGAGAACTTCAAGCCGGACGACACCCGCGACACCGCGGACGGCCCGTTCGCCGACGAGCTGGCCCAGCACGTCGGCGCCGAGCACCTGCACCTCGTGCTCGACACCCGGGACCTGATGGACCCGGAGGTCCGGCTGGCGGCGCTCACCGCGCAGGACATGCCGACCACCGCGGGCGACATGGACGCGTCGCACCTGCTGATGATGCGCGCCACCCGCGAGCACTCGGTCGTCGCGCTGACCGGCGAAGTCGGCGACGAGGTCTTCGGCGGGTTCCGCTGGATGCACGACGAAGAGCTGGTCCGCTCGGGCACGTTCCCCTGGATCGCCAACGAAAAGCGGGTGCCGGGCTGCGTCAAGGGCCAGGGCCGCGGGCTGTTCGACGACGGCTTCCTGAAGAAGCTCGACATGGACACCTACTACCGCGAAGTGTTCGCGCAGGCGCAGCGGGAAACACCGCACCAGGACGGCGAAAGCGAGTACGAAAGCCTGATGCGGACGGTCCGCTACGTCAAGCTGATGCGCTGGCTGCCGATGCTGCTCGAACGCGGCGACCGGCTGGCCGCGGCGTGCGGGCTCGAGGCGCGGCTGCCGTTCCTCGACCACCGGCTGGTCGAGTACATGTACAACACGCCGTGGTCGTACCAGTCCTTCGACGGCCGTGAGAAGAGCATCCTGCGCGCGGCGGTGAAGGACCTGCTGCCGGCGTCGGTCGTCGAGCGGCGCAAGGCGCCCTACCCGGTCACCCAGGACCCGGCCTACACCGAGGCGCTGCACGCGCTGCTCGCCGAGACGCTGGCCGACCCGGCCGCGCCGATCCGGCCACTGCTGGACCAGCGGGCCGTCGAAGAGGTCTACCGGCACCCCAAGGGTGTTTCGCAGGACTGGCCGAGCCGGATGAACGTGGAAATGGTGCTGCAGATGAACACCTGGCTCCGGCACTACGGCATCACCCTCGACATCTGAGCCCGCCACCCGCGGAAAGGAGCAAGCCCGATGACGCAGACCGAGCCGAAGCCGGTCCCGATGACCCGGCGGTGCCCGCTGGCCCCGCCCGACGAATACGCGCAGCTGCGCGAAGAAGCCCCGGTGAGCGAGGTGGCCCTGCCGGACGGCAACACCGGCTGGCTCGTCACGCGCTTCGAGGACGTCACCGCCGTGCTGGTGCACCCGGAGGTGAGCGCCCAGCGGAAGTTCCAGACCTCGGTCACGTCGGTCACCCTCAGCCCCGAGGAGTACCTGGCGTCCGGGTTCGGGGTGTCGTTCATCGGGATGGACCCGCCGGACCACACGCACTACCGCAAGCTGATGACCGGCATGTTCACCGTGAAGCGGCTGCGGGCGCTGGTGCCGCGGATCGAGAAGATCGTCGACGACCAGCTCGACGTCCTGCTCGACGCCGGTTCGCCCGCCGACCTGATCCGCGAGTTCGCGCAGCCGGTGCCGTCGCTGGTGATCTGCGAGCTGCTCGGGATGCCGTACGAGGACAGCAAGCTCTACCAGGACCGGACGCACGTCATCATGAGCCTCGAGCGCACGAAGGAGGCGCTGCTCGACGCCATGACCGGGATGTCGGACGACATGCGCGCGCTCGTCCACGAGAAGCGGGCGAACCCGGACGGCAAGCTGATCAGCAACCTCATCGAAGCCGTGCCCGACGACGGCGTCCCGCTCACCGACGACGAGCTGGTGGCCATCGGGAACCTGATGATGATCGCGGGGTACGAGACCACCGCGAACATGATCGGCCTCGGCGCGCTGACCCTGCTGCACTACCGCGACCAGTGGGAAACCCTGTGCCGGCAACCGGATCTGGCCGAGCGGGCGGTCGAAGAGATCCTGCGCTACCTCACCGTCGGCCCGTTCTGCCTGCCGCGCACGGCGAAGACGGACTTCGAGCTCGGCGGCAGGCAGATCCGCGCCGGCGACCCGCTGCTGCTGTCGACCGAATCGGCCAACTGGGACCCGGCGCAGTTCGAGGACCCCGAGCGGTTCGACATCACCCGCAAGCCCAAGCGGCACGTCGGGTTCGCCTACGGCGCGCACCAGTGCCTGGGCCAGGAGCTGGCGCGCATCGAGATGCGGATCGCCTTCGCGAAGCTCGCGCAGCGGATCCCCCAGCTGCGGCTGGCGGTACCGCTGGAGTCCGTGCGGATGCGCACGGACATGCAGATCTACGGTGCGCACGAGGTGCCGGTCGCCTGGTGAGCCCGTGAAGCGGTGGCGGACGCGCCGCCGGCCCTTGTCGCTCGCACCGGCCGCCGGCCGGTGCGAGCTTTTTTGTGCCCGTGGCCGGGTCGGCGGGCCTCGGCTGTACCCGCGGATGAGCTGGTTAGCTCGCTGTTCGACTTAATCAAACAGGTAGTTGACACAGTGCGCCGCCTCCTTGATTATGAGGAGGACGAGTTGCACTGTGGGAAAAGGAGTACGTCGTGGAGAAGCATCCGCTCAGGTGGTGGGCGCTCGCCGTCGCCGTCCTGGCCGTCCTCGTGGACATGATCGACAACCAGATCGTGGCGGTGGCGCTACCGACCATCCAGCGGGAGCTCGGGACGGGCGATTCGGCGCTGCAGTGGATCTCGGCCGGCTACGCGCTGGGGTTCGCGCTCACCCTGATCACCGGCGGCAGGCTGGGTGACCGGCACGGCACCAAGAAGCTGTTCCTGGCCGGCATGGTCGTGTTCACCGGCGCTTCGCTGGCGGCCGGGCTCGCCGGGCACGTCGGGGTGCTGATCGCGGCGCGCGTGGTCCAGGGCGTCGGGTCCGGGCTGATGGTGCCGCAGGTCCTGTCGTTCATCCACTCGGAGTTCGACGAGAAGGAACGCCCGAAGGCGATGACCTTCTACGCGGGCGCGTTCCCGATCGGCGGCCTCGCCGGCCCGCTGCTGGGCGGCGTGCTGACCCAGGCCAACCTGTTCGACACCGGCTGGCGCGCGATCTTCCTGGTCAACCTGCCGATCGGCGTGCTCGCCCTGATCGGCGCGCTGATCACCATGCCGAGCCGGCCCGGGTTCTTCCGGCACCGCATGGACTTCGGCGGCCTGCTGCTGCTGACCGCCGGGCTGTTCGCGATCTTCTACCCGCTGGTGCAGGGGCGGGAGCTGGGCTGGCCGACCTGGTCGATCGTGCTCATGGTCGCCGCTGTCCCGGTGTTCGCGGTCTTCGCGGTGCACCAGCGGCTGCTGGCCAAGCGCGGCGGCGAGCCGCTGGTCCCGCCCGCGTTGCTGAAGTACCGCAGCCTGTCCGGCGGCCAGGCGGTCATGCTGTGCATCAACACCGCGGTCGGCGTGTTCTTCATCCTGACCCTGCACCTGCAGCTGGGCCTCGGGTTCTCGCCCCTGGCGGCGGCGCTGACCTTCGCGCCCTCGACGATCGGCATCGTCGTCGGCAACGTCCTGGGCATGCAGCTGGCGCCGAAGCTCGGCCGCGCGTTCACCGCCGCGTCCATCGTGGTGCTGCTGGCCAGCCTGGTCGCGATCGCGGTCGTCGTCCAGGTGCTGGGCCACGACCTGAACGTGTGGGCGCTGCTCGCCCCGGTGATCGGCTTCGGGCTCGGCATGGGCGCGGTGCTGAACTCGCTGTTCGGCGTGTCGATGTCGGAGATCCAGATGCAGCAGGCCGGCGCCGCGTCCGGGCTGGTGAACACCACCGTCCAGCTCGGCACCGCCACCGGTATCGCGCTGTTCGGCACGGTGTTCTTCTCGCGGCTGGGCAACGGGTTCGAGTCCGCGACGGTCAGCGCGATCGCGGTCAGCGTCGGCGTGCTGGTGCTGGCGCTGCTGTTCACGACCGCGCTGCCGGGCAAGAAGAACGCGGCGGCCCCGGCCGGCGCGGCCGCCGGCGAGCACGCGGGAGCGTCGGCGCGATGACCGGATCGGGCACCCTCGAGACTCCGGTGCTGATCGTCGGAGGCGGCATCACCGGCCTGTCCACGGCGCTCTTCCTGGCCCGGCTCGGGGTTCGCCCGATCCTGGTCGAACGTCACCCCTCCACCGCCGTGCTGCCCCAGGCGCGGGCGTTCAACCCGCGCTCGATGGAGATCTACCGCGCGCTGGGGCTCGCGGCGGCCATCCGGGACCGGACGTCGATCCTCACCGACATGCCCGACATGATCGGGGTGGAAACGCTGGCCGGGCAGGAGCACTTCCGCTTCGACGTGCTCGCCAAGGCCCGCCCGCCCGCGTCCCTCAGCCCGGCGGAATGGGAGATGATCGACCAGGACGAACTGGAACGGATCGTGCGCGCCCGTGCCGAGGACGGCGGCGCGGACGTGCGGTTCGGCACCGAACTGGTCGCGCTGACCGACGGCGCCGACGGTGTGTCGGCGGTCGTGCGCGACCTGGGAACCGGGTTCCACCACCGGATCCGCGCCGAGTACGTGGTCGCCGCCGACGGCCACCGCGCCGGGATCCGGGAGCGGCTCGGGATCGCGGCCGACGGCCCCGGCGTGCTGCTGCGGGTGGTGAACTTCGTCTTCGACGCCGACCTCGGTGCCGCGCTGCAGGGCCGCCGGTTCCTGCTGGCCTACCTGGACCGGCCGGCGAAGGGCTCGACGCTGATCCCGCTGCGGGAGTTCGGCCGGTGGGCGCTCGCCGTGCCGTACCGGCCCGAACTGGGCGAGAGCGCGGCGGACTTCACCGACCGGCGCTGCGTCGAGGCGGCCCGGCAGGCGATCGGGATCCCGGACGCCGACGTCCGGCTCGTCCCGTCGATGCCGGGGTCGGACCGGATCGTTTCGACCACCACGATCGGCGGCTGGGTGGCGCGCGCCTACCGGGCGGGGCGGGTGTTCTTCGCCGGCGACGCGGCGCACGTCGTCCCGCCGTCGGGGTCCTACGGCGCGAACACCGGCATCGCCGACGCGCACAACCTGGCGTGGAAGCTCGCCGCCGTGCTGACGCAGGGGGCGGGCGAGGCACTGCTCGACACCTACGAAGACGAGCGGCGGCCGGTCGCCCGGCTGACCTTGGACAGCGCGATGCGGCTGCTGCACGACCGCCACGAAGGCGCGGGACACACCACGAAGATCGACGACCTCGCGATGATCTTCGGCTACCGCTACACCTCGGCGGCGGTGCTCGCCGGGGCCGCGGGCGCGGGCCGCCGCCCGGTCGAAGACCCCCGCGTCCCCACCGGTGAACCGGGCCTGCGGGCCCCGCACGTCCGGCTGGAGCAGGGCGGCAGTCCACTGTCCACACTGGACTTGTTCACCGGCGCCTTCACGGTGCTGGCCGGCCCGGCGGGCGTCGGCTGGGTCGCGGCGGCCAAGGCGGCCGCGGCCGCGCTCGGCCTGGAGCTGAACGTGCACCGCGTCGGCTTCGAGTTCGACGACCCGGAAGACCGCTGGGCCGAGGTGTACGGCGTCACCCCGAGCGGCGCGGTCCTCGTCCGGCCGGACGGGTTCGTCGCGTGGCGGGCGGGCGAGCTGCCCGGGGACCCGGAGCACGACCTGCGCGACGCGCTGAGCCGGGTGCTCGCGCTCAGCGGGGAAGGCCGCCAATCCGCCTGCTGACCGGCCCGGGGCGCGTCGGCTCCGGTTCGGCCACCACGTTCTTGGGAGCACGAGTTGTGCGCATCGCGCGATGGGGAATCCGCCCGGCCGTCGTACCCGGCCGCGCCGGACGAGGTGCGGTGGCTGCCGGTCACGGCGGAAGGCTGCGATGACGACCGGTTCGCCGGTCCGGGCGTGCGCGCCCTGCACCGCGCCGCCGCCGTCACCACGGTCCCCGAAACGGTGGTGCTGACGGCGCCCGTCCCGCACTGGCGGGAGCTGGCCCGGCGGCCCGACCCGCTGGCCGGGTACGCGGACCTGGTCGAGGAGCCGGTGTCGGTGCGGGCCTGGTGGCCGCGGGCCGGGCAGCCGGACGTGCCGATCGGGCCGGTGTTCCACAACCTCGGCCCGGGCACGGTCGCCGAAGGGATGCTCGAGCTGATCGGCCGGGCGGAGGACGGGCCGCGGGGGTTCCCGCGGCTCGCGTTCGCGGTGCAGCGCTTCACGGCGGCCGAGGCGACCGTGCTCGCGCAGGCCGCGCCCGACGGCGAACGCGTGCGGCTGCAGGCGTTCCTCGGCCTCGCCGAGCAGCTCGCCGAGCCCCTGCACCCCGACCTGGTCGTGCTGGCCGGTCCGCTGCTCGCCGTCCACGAGTACCGCGTGGCGGACAAACCGACGGCCACGCTCGCCGCGGCCGGGGGCACCCGGACGGTCGCAACCCCCGAGCTGCGGCGGCGCGCGCCGGTGCTGCGGGTGGCGGCGTTGCAGGAGATCGCCACGCTCACCGTCGCGGTGGCGCGCCGGCTCGACGGCCCGGTCGCCACCGAGTTCGCCGTCGCCGGCGGGAAACCGCTGCTGCTGAGCTGCCGGCCCCGGCCGTGAACGGCGCCGAGTTCGACGCGGTGTTCCGGCCGGTCCGGGCGGCCGGCGCGGCCGAGGAGACCCGGGAGCGGCTGCTGCAGCTGGTGCGCCTCGGTGTCTTGGGGGCGGGGGCGCGGCTGCCGCCGGAACGCGAGCTCGCCGAGCGCCTGGCGGTCAGCCGCATGACGCTGCGGGAGGCGTTGCGAGCGCTCGCGGTCGCGGGCTACGTCGAATCGCGGCGTGGCCGCTACGGCGGCACGTTCGTCGCGGGCGAGCTGCCGGCGCCGCGGCGGGCCGAGCGCCCGAGCGCCGGAGAGCTGGACGACCTCCTGCGCCTGCGACGCGTGGTCGAACCGGGCGCGGCCGAGCTGGCGGCCGCCCGCCCGCTCAGCTCGGCGGCCCGCCGTCACCTCACCGGCACGTTCGCCGAGGCGGAGGCGGCGGCCCCGGCCGAGTACCGGCGCCGCGACTCCCGCCTGCACCTGGCGATCGCGGAGGTGACGGCGTCCGGCGCGCTGACGACGGCGGTCGCGGACGTCCGGGTCCGGATCGCCTGGCTGCTCGACGAGGTTCCGCTGACCCGGCGCGAGCGTTCGGACGCCGAGCACGCGGCCATCCTGGAGGCGATCCTGGCGGGCGACCCGGCGGCCGCGCGGGCGGCGATGGCCGTGCACGTCGAGGGCACGGCTTCGCTGCTGCGGTCGCTGTTGCCGGGACGGTGAACCTGCGGGTGCTTCGGGCGTTTCCGCTGGCGGGCCTGGCGCTGGGGTGGTGCGCGGCCGGCGAGCTGCGATCAGGGCCGGCGCGGTGGTGGGCCGGTCCGGCACCTGGGCAACGGGAGCGCGGGCTTCGCGCCGAGATGGTGGTGCGGCGGTTGGTGTCGTGGTGGTGCGCAGAGTGGGGACGGGTGCCGGAGCGGTGGTGGGCACGCTCCGGCACCCGGGCAACGGGGGCGCGGCCGGCGAGCAGCGGTCGGCGGCGCCGGGTGGCGGCCGGTGCCGGAGCGGTGGGCACGCTCCGGCTTCCGGGAAACGGGGCGTGGGCCTGGCGCTGGGGTCGTGGTGCGCAGCCGGCGAGCTGCAGCCGGGGCGCCGTGGTGGGGATGGGTGCCGGAGCGGTGGGCACACTCCGGCTTCCGGGAGGCGGGGGCGCGGGCCTGGCGCTGAGGTGGTGCGCAGCCGACGGAGCTGCAGCCGGGGCGGTGGTGGTGCACAGAGTGGGGACGGGTGCCGGAGCGGTGGTGGGCACGCTCCGGCACCCGGGCAACGGGGGCGCGGGCGAAGCAGTTCAGCCGGCCAGTGCTGCGGCCAGCCGGGGGAACTCGTCGTCCGTCGGGGCCGTGATGCGCAGGCCCGGGACGCGGCCCGCCTGGTCGTCGCCGAAGACGCGGACCACCACGCCCGCGCGGACCAGCTCGTCGTGGTCGCGTTGCGGGTCCGCCGAAGCGACGAAGCGGTAGTGGACCGGCGCCCCCTTCACCACTCCCCGGTAGCGGCGGGCGAGCAGGCCCTCCATCGCTTCCGCGTTGGCCAGCAGGCGGGTCAGCGTCCGCTCGGCCCAGCCGGTCTCGCGCAGGGCCGCGATCGCCACCACCGAGTCCACATAGGACAGTGGCCAGTTGAGCCGCTGGGCCGCGACGGCCGTGCGCAGCCGCTCGTCCGGGGTCCACAGCGCGCCGGTGCGGGCGCCTGCGATGCCGAACAGCTTGTTGGGCGAGGACAGCACGACCACATTGGACAGTCCGGCCCATGCCATCGACTGGCGCCGCCCGCCGCCGAGGAAGTCGACGTAGGCCTCGTCCACGATCAGCGTCGACGTCGGGTTCGCGCGGCACACCTCGGCCAGCTCGGCGGCCGGGATGTGCAGGCCGAGGGGGTTGTTGGGGTTGGACACGACCACGTAGCCGTAGCGCGCCATGCCTTCGGCGATCCGGGCGAGGCGGGTCTCGACGGTGTCGATCGCGCCGTCGCGCGGGGGCAGGTGGTTCGGGAACCAGCGGATGCTGTCGGTGTAGTCCGGGGTCACCACCGCCACCTCGGCCGGCGGCAGCAGCCGCGCCAGCAGCCGGATGAACTCGGTGATCCCGCGTCCGGACACCAGCAGCTCGGGGTCCACCGAAAGGTAGTTCGCGTAGGTGGCCCGGAACAGCGAGTCGGCTTCGTAGGGGTGGGCGCGCAGCCGCTGGACGTCCAGCTCCCGCAGCGCGACCCGCACGGCCGACGGCGGCCCGTACCGGTTGACGCAGGTGCCGAGGTCCAGGTACGCGTCACCGGCGAGGCCCCGGAGATCACCGCCCTGCCTGTGGATGGCGTCGTCGGAAAGGCTCTTCATCATTCCTGCCTTCTGCTGGGTCAGGGGTCCACCCACCGTGGCAGCGGGTGCTCCAACCCGGCTCGAACCCGGCTGACGCGCCCGGCGCTTCCAGGTCGTCCCGAGTCCTGCCCGAGCGCGCCCGGCGACCATCCGGGTGCTCGCAGGACTCCCGCCGCAACCAGGAAGGGATTCACGATGACCGCTGCGTGGATTCGCAGACTCGCCCTCGTCGCCGCGGCGCTGCTCGCCGCCGGCACCGGCGCCCCGGCCGCGCTCGCCGACACCGCGAACCGGTGGGGGACCCAGTACTACGTCGACTGCGCCGGCGGCAGCGACTCGGCGTCCGGGCTCGGCGCCGGCCAGGCGTGGAAGAGCCTGGCCAAGGTCAACTCGGTGGTGTTCGCGCCCGGCAGCCGGATCGTGTTCAAGCGCGGCACGCGCTGCGACGGCACCTTCGCGCCGAAGGGGTCCGGCACCGCCGCGCGGCCGATCACCACCGGTGCCTACGGAACCGGCGCCAAGCCGGGGATCGACGCGCATGGCGCGCTCGCCGCGGTGCTGCTGCACAACGTCGAGCACTGGGAGCTGCGCGACCTCGACCTGACCGACCAGGGCCCGCCGCCCGGCGAGTCCGAGCTGCGCATCGGCGTCTACGTGCTGCTCGAAGACTTCGGCGTCGCGCACCACATCGTCGTGTCCGGGGTCGACGTCCACGACGTCAACGGGTGCGACTGCCGCAACCCGCACACCCCGACCGTCAGCGGCGGCATCGTCTTCAAGGCGGGCGGCACGACGACGCCGAGCGGCTTCGACGACGTCGTCATCGAAGGCAACACGATCAAGCACGTCGACCGGCAGGGCATCGCGACCTCGTCCGACTGGGAGCGGCGGGCGCAGTACCCCGACGGCCGCGGCACCACCTACGTCGCGATCACGCGGCTGCGCATCGCGCACAACTACGGCGAGGACCTCGGCGGCGACGCGGTCGGCGTCTACAACGCGACCGGTGCCGTCGTCGAGGGCAACACCTTCCGCGGCTGGGCCGAGCGGGCGCCGTCCTACACCGCCGCGCTGAGCGCGTTCAACGCCGACGGCACGGTGTTCCGCTACAACGAGGTCTCCTACGGCCACGGTTCCGGCCCGCTGCCTTCGGCCGCGTACATGACCGAGCACGCGAACCTCGACACGGTGTTCGAGCACAACCTCAGCCGCGAGAACCAGGGCGGCATGCTCGTGGTGTGCGCCGACGCCGGGCGGCCGACGGACCGCACGACGATCCGCTACAACATCAGCCAGAACGACTTCTCCAACGGCTACTACCCGGACTTCTCCGGCGGCACGGACCCGGTCGGCGTCATCACGGTGATCTGCCTCGAAACCGGGCGCGTGCAGGTGTACGGCAACACGGTCTACGCGCCCAACGCCGAGCGCCTGCTGATGAACTACACGACCAACGCGCTCGAGTTCACCGACAACATCTTCGTCGGCCGCGCGGGCGGCTCGCAGTTCTCCGACCCGTACGGCGTCTACGACCACAACCTGTACCGCGACGTCACCCCGGTCCCGGCCGGGGACGCGCACGCCGTGGTCGCCGACCCGCGGTTCACCGCGCCGGGGCAGGGCACCGGCGGCTACCGGCTGCGCGCGGGGTCGCCCGCGCTGTCGGCCGGCGCGCCGAACCCGGGGGTGCGCGACTACTTCGGCTACCCGGTGCCGCGGGTGAACCCGAGCATCGGCGCGTACACCGGGCCCGGTGTGCGGTGACCCGGCGCGTCCTGGTCATCGGGGGCGGGATCGGCGGGCTGTGCCTGGCGCACGCGCTGCGGCAGTCCGATGTGGACGTCGTCGTGCACGAACGCGCCGCGGTGCCCTCGCCCCGCCACCGGCTGCGGATCACGCCGGACGGCGCGGCCGCCTTCCGCGCGTGCCTGCCGCCGCCGGTGTTCGGCGCCTTGGTGGCGACGTCGATGCGCTACACGAACGGGATGGCCGCCTACGACGAGCAGCTGGTGCCGAAGTGGGAGCACGACGACCCCGACGACGGCGATCCCGACCGCGTCGACGCCGTCGACCACCGGACCCTGCGCGAGGTGCTGCTGACCGGTCTCGGCGAGATCGTCCGGTACGGCAAGGAGTTCGCGCGCGCGGAGCTCACGCCGTCGGGCGGGGTGCGGGCGCACTTCCGCGACGGCGCGTCCGACGAGGGCGACGTGCTGGTCGCGGCCGACGGCGCGGACTCGGCGGTGCGCGCGGCGTGGCGCCCGGCCGACGTGCCGCGGGACCTCGGCGTCCGCGCGATCGTGTCGCGGATCCCGATGGCGCGCGCGATCAAGGGCGGCCTGCCGGACTTCATGCGCGACCGCTTCACGTCGGTCGTCGGCGCGGCGGCGAGTTTCGGGTTGCTGCCCATGGAGTTCCGGCCGGGGGCCGACGCGGAGGACTACTACACGGCGGTGTTCAACGCCCACCGCGACGACCTCGGCGTCCCCGACGACGTGCTGTTCGGGCTGTCCGGTGGCGCGCTGCGCGAGGTGCTGCTCGACCGGACGGCGGGCTGGCACCCCGACCTGCACGGGTTGTTCGAGCACGTCGAGCCGGCGGAGACGCACGCGCTGGCGTTGCGGGCGTCGGTGCCGGTGCGGCCGTGGGGCCAGGGTCCGGTGGTCCCGCTGGGCGACGCGGCGCACACGATGCCGCTCTCGGGCGGGGCGGGCGCGAACGTCGCTGCCCAGGACGCGGCGGCGCTGCGCGCGGCTCTGGTGGCCCCGGGACTGCTGTCGGAGGCGCTGGCGGAGTACCAGTCGGACCTCGTCCGGCGCGGCACGGCCGCGGTCGAGGAGTCGGTCCGCCTGGCGGCGGGTTCGATGCGGCTGGACTGACGCCGGGTCGTTCGTTCCGATCCGAAGTGCCGTCAAGGCCACCTTACGGGCGTCAGACGCCCGTAAGGTGGCCTTAACGGCGTTCAGAGGTGGGAGACCGACGAGAGCGCGCACCGCACTGGGGGGTTTCCGTGCGGTGCGCGCTCTCTTCACCGGGGAGGCTGGGGGTCAACCCCGGTTCGGGGCGACCGCGACCCGGCCGGCCTCGCGGCACAGGGGGTACGGGTCGCCGGTGGTGGTGGCCATGGCCGGTTGGTGGTCTTCGTGGTCCGCGCCCAGGAGTTCCGCCTCCAGGTGCAGCTGGCGGCCGATCGCGCGGAAGCTGGGCAGCATGCGGTAGTGGTGCTCGTCGGTGTGGTCCGTCGCGTGGTCGAACTCCAGCAGGTGCAGGTTCACCAGGTCGTCCAGCAACGTCTCCGCCAGGCAGCTGTCGAGGTCCAGCACCGCCGACGCGTCCGCCAGCGACAGGCTCCCGGCGTCCGACAGGCTCAGCGCGCGGAACGCCCACCGCACCTCCGGCGTCGCGACGCTGTACGTCAGGGACACGCTCGCGCGCAGGTCGAACGGGTCGTCCGCGCCCGTGCCCGCCCAGTCCACGGCGCGGCGGACCGGCCAGTGCGGGCGGTGCCGCAGCCGGGTCGCCGCCGCGTGCAGGGCGAGCGGGAGGCCGTCGCAGCGGCCGGCCAGGACGCGCGTGCCCTCCGGGTCCTTCGCGAGCCGCTCCGGGCCGACCAGGCCGGTCAGCACGCGGACGCTGTCGGAGCCGCCCAGCGGGCTCAGGCTCACCACCGTCGTCACCGCGGGGTCGGCCAGCTGGACCCGGCTCGCCACGATGACGCCGCACCCGCGGCCGGTGGGCAGCAGCGGTGCCAGCTGGCTGTCCTCCAGCACGTCGTCCAGCACCACCAGCACGCGCCGGTCGGCCGTCCAGGTGCGGAACTGCGTGCTCCGCTCCGCCGTCGAGCCGCCGATCGCGTGGTCCGGGACGCCGATCGCGCGCAGGAAGCCGGCCAGCACCGCGCCCGGGTCGGCCGGACGGCCCGCCGGGTCGGCGAGGCTCGCGTGGAACTGGCCGTCCGGGTAGGTCTCCCGGACCTCGTGGCCGGCGTGCACGCACAGCGCCGTCTTGCCCGATCCCGGCGGGCCGTCCACCGTGACGACCGACGGCCCGCGCTGCCCGGGCGCGGTCAGCGCGGTCAGGACGGTGTGCAGCTCCGACTCCCGCCCGGCCAGCCCGGCGCCCGGCTGCGGCGGCAGCTGGCGGGGTGGTTCGGGCCGCGCCCGCCGAGCCCGGGCCGGCCCGGCGTCGAGGCTGCCGTTCGCGGCCAGCACCGCGCGGTGCACGCGCCGCAGCTCCGCGCCCGGGTCGAGGCCCAGCTCGTCCGCCAGCGCGGCGCGGGTGCGTTGGTAGACGCCCAGCGCCTCGGACCGGCGTCCGGCCCGGTAGAGCGCCAGCATGAGCTTGGCCTGGAAGCCTTCGTGCGTCGGCTGCCGCGCCGCCAGCCGGGTCAGCTCGCCCAGGACCTCCTGGTGTCTGCCGAGCTGCAGGGCGGCGTCGATCCGGTGCTCCAGCGCGTTCTTGCGCATCTCGTCGAGGCGCAGCACCTCGGCCTGCAGCACCGGGCCGGGGTTGAGGTCGGCCAGCGCGGAGCCGCGCCACAGCCGCAGGGCCGCGTCGAGCGTGTGGAACGCCGCTTCCGGGTCGCCGTCGTCGAGCTCGGTCCAGCCCTGCGTGGCCTGGCGCTCGAAGTGGCTCGAGTCCAGCGCCTCCCGGTCGACGGCGAGCATGTAGCCGCCGGAGAGGGTGAGCAGCACCGGCCGCCCGTCGTCGCGGCGGGCCGGCTGCCGTTGCGCGGCGTCCATCTCCAGGAGCTTGCGCAGCTGGTAGACGTAGGTCTGCAGGGTGGTCTTGACGCTGGTCGGCGGGTTCTCCTCCCAGAGCTCTTCGATGAGCTGCTCGGTCCGCACGATGTGGTTCGCGGACACGGCGAGCAGGCTGAACACGCGCTGGAGCTTCGGCGCGGACGGAGTGATCGCCACTCCGTCCCGCACGACCTCCAACGGGCCGAGAACCTTGACGCACAACATCTGCATCCTCCAAGTCTCAATGCGGCGAGGTCCGTTCCCCGTCGGATGAACACCGCTTCCCCAGTCCCCAGGTTCGCCGGCTCCCCGTGCCGGTAATGAACACGGGAGCGGCTAGTGGTCACCTTGACTTGGTGTGCTTGACGAACATTAGCAGAGCGCTGACGCCGCTCTGGTGAAGTCGCCCGGTCGCGCAAGGATTTCGTAGCTCCAGGTGCATTCTAGTGACCACGGGTCACAATATGGGGGAAGAGCGCACGATGGAAGGCGGCGAACGGAGGCTTTCGGTTCCAGCACATTCACCTGATCGGCCCGCGACGTTCTGACCTGGGGTTAGTCCATTGGGGAACGGGTGTCCCACGCGGCGTCCCGCGGGTCGGGAAAGTGTTCCGGGGGTCCCGAATAGACCGACGCGGCGGTTCGCGCTCGACGCGGAAAAAAGCCGCGGAGTATCGCCGGGTCGTCAATTCCAAGAATGGCGCACAAGTCGCCGGGGGAGACGGCTACCGAGGAGCGGTCAGCGCATTTTCGGGGACGCGAGAAAGCGTTCTCTCCGAATTGCGCCGCCGGCCGCTCCCGTCCGTGGGTGTCGCTCCCGTCCTGTCTCCTACCATAGTCAGGGACTTGCCCCACTGTGTCAACCATCTGTTTCATTGAGTCGAGCATCCGGTTGAGCGGGTTGGGCACATGTATAGTCGGTCGCGTGACTGCGTCGTCGAAACCCCGCCGCTCGCCCAAGCCGCAGGAGCGGCAGCGGGACCCCGAGCGCACCCGCCGGCTGATCCTGGAAGCGGCGGTGGCGGAGTTCGCGGCACACGGTTTCGCGGGCGCGCGGATCGCCGCCATCGCGGCGCGCGCCGGCGTGAACCAGCAGCTGATCTCGTACTACTTCGACGGCAAGGACGGCCTGTACCAGGCGATCTCGGAGGGCTGGGGCCGGCGCGAGACCGAGCTGGCCGACCCGGGCACCCCGCTCTCGGAGCAGCTGCGCCGGTACGTGCTGGAGGTGCTGAGCTCCCGCGACGGCATGCGCCTGATGGCGTGGTCGGGCCTGGAGTACGGCGGCCCGGACACCGACCCCGACCACGCGCGCCGCTCGGCCAGCCTGGGCGGCACGGTGGACCAGGTGGCGGAGCTGCAGAAGGCCGGGAAGCTGCCGGACTGGGTCGATCCGGCCTGCCTGACCGTGATGCTGATGGCGGCGGCGATGGCCCCGGTGACCCTGCCGCACGTCATCGAGGGCCTGGCGCGGACGGACCCGGGTGAACCGGAGTTCGTCAAGCACTACGCCGACCAGCTCGCTCGCCTGATCGAGCACCTGAACCCCGAGCAGCGCTGAGCGGCCACCGAAGCGCGTGAAGGCCACCTTGAGGAACTTCAAGTTCCTCAAGGTGGCCTTCACGGCGTTCGGCGGCCCCTACGCGGCGGCTCCCGGGCGGCCCAGGACCATCGCGCTCTGGAAGCCGCCGAACCCGCTTCCCACCGACAGGACCACGTCCATCGCGTGCTCCCGGGCCGTCAGCGGGACGTAGTCGAGGTCGCACTCCGGGTCCGCTTCGTGCAGGTTCGCCGTCGGGGGCACCACCTGGCGGTCGATCGCCAGGGCGCACGCCGCCACCTCCAGCGAGCCGATCGCACCGAGGGAGTGGCCGATCATCGACTTGATCGAGCTGACCGGGACCTCGTACGCGCGCGAACCGAGGCTCCGCTTGAACGCCGCCGTCTCGTGGCGGTCGTTCTGCTTCGTCCCCGAGCCGTGCGCGTTGACGTAGTCGACGTCCGACGGGGCCAGCCGGGCCGCGTCGAGCGCCACCCGGATCGCCTCCGCCATCTCGCGGCCGTCCGGCTTGAGGCCGGTCATGTGGAAGGCGTTGCTGCGTCCGGCGAAACCGAGGATCCGCGCGTACTCGCGGGCGCCTCGCCGCAGCGCCGCGCCCGTCTCTTCGAGCACCAGGACCGCGGAACCCTCGCCGAGCACGAAGCCGTCGCGGCGCGCGTCGAACGGCCTCGACGCGTGCTCGGCGTCGTCGTTGTTCGCCGACGTCGCCCGGATCGCGTCGAAGCACGCCGAGGTGATCGGGGACAGCGGGGCGTCCGTCGCGCCGGCGAGGACGACGTCCGCCGTGCCCTCCTCGATCAGCGCCACGCCGTGGCCGACCGCGTCGAGGCCGGACGTGCAGCCCGTCGACACCAGCGCGGTCGGGCCCTCGGCCGCGACCTCCCAGGCGACCTCCACGGCCAGCGTGCTCGGCACCATGTAGCCGTACAGGTGGGGCACGCCGTAGGTGTGGTCGACCAGCCACCGCCTGCCCTCGTCGGCGAGGACGGCGTACTCCTCCTCCAGGCCCGTCGTGCAGCCGACCGCGCTGCCGATGCTCACCGCGATCCGCCCCGGGTCCACCGCGGCGAGGTCGACGCCGCTGTCCGCGACCGCCTCGCGCGTGCACACCGCGGCGAACTGCGCCGCCCGGTCCATCCGCCGGATCTGCTGGACGGACAGGCCCGCCGCCTTCGGGTCGAAGTCCACTTCGGCCGCGATCTTCGAGCGGAAGCCCGCGGCGTCGAACAGGCTGATCCGGCGGGTCGCCGTGCGGCCGGCGCTCAGCAGGTCCCAGAACGCCTCCCGGCCGATCCCGCCTGGCGCCACCGCACCGATCCCGGTGATGGAGACGCTCCGGGTCACGAAGCACCCCCGACCGCCGGGTTCGCCGCGTCCGGCCGCCGCACCGGCTCGGTGTCGACGTGGCCGAGCTCCGGCCGCGGCGCCAGCGGCGACAGGTGGAACACGCCCCGCGCTTCGACGGCGCCGACGTTGACCAGCCGGTGCCGC
This sequence comes from Amycolatopsis eburnea, assembly GCF_003937945.1. Taxonomy (GTDB): domain Bacteria; phylum Actinomycetota; class Actinomycetes; order Mycobacteriales; family Pseudonocardiaceae; genus Amycolatopsis; species Amycolatopsis eburnea. The sequence goes on along the minus strand of NZ_RSEC01000036.1, from coordinate 359,516 downwards.
ACCCCGATCGGGACGAGCAGCGAGTCGCCGGGCCCGAGCCGCACCGCGACGCCGTCCAGCGTCATCTCCAGCTCGCCCTCGACGACGTGCAGGAACTCCTCGGAGTACGGGTGGTAGTGCTCGGTGACGTGCTCGCCCGCTCCCAGGACCAGGAAGCCGCCGAAGCCGGACGTCGAGCCGACCGTCTTCGGGCTGAGCGTCACGCGGATGTCGCCGCCGCGGCGCCGGTTCGGCACCGCCTCGGAGACGTTGACCTTGACCTTGTCCACCGTCGTCATCGCACGCGGCCTTCCTCGGGAGTCCAGACGTAGAACGGGGACGCCATCGCGTCCTTCGGCTCTTTCCAAGCGGGGTCGTAGGGCGAGACCAGCTCGGCGAGCTTCGTGTTGATGTCCTGGTACAGCGGGGTGGTGCGGGCCCGGTACAGGCTCGGGTTGATGTCCCGCTCCGCCTCGACGAGGTGGAAGTACAGGTCGTGGAAGTTGAAGAGCGTCCGCCGCGAGACGCCGACCAGGTGCGGCAGCTCGGTGGCGTCGGACTCGGCGAAGACGTCCGCGATCCGTTCGGGTGAGTCGGTTTTGAGCTTCGCGACGATCAGGGTGCGGTGCACGTTCTCGCCTCCCGGCAACGTGGTTCCAGTGGACGGCCCATGCTCGGGGCCGCCGGTGTAGCGCGGCTCGAACCGGCCTGGGGCTTCACCACGGGATCCGCTCGCCGGAGCGCAGGAACGCGCCCGTCGGGCCGTCGCCGGGCAGGGTCGCGACGTCGGCGACGTCCACCGCGGCCTCCTCCGGCGTGCGCTGGGCGGCGGGCACCATGCGGGTGCGCACCTGGCCGGGGTTGACGGCGTTGACCAGCACCCCGGTGCCTTCGGTCTGCCGCGCCAGCATCGTGGTCAGCCCGTTGACCGCGGTCTTCGACAGCGAGTACGCCGGCGCGCCCAGCCACAGGCCCAGCTCGAAGGAACCGGTGGCGCTGGAGAGGAACACCACGCGGCCCCAGCCGCGGCGCACCATCGCGGGCACGAACGCCTGCGCGGTCCGCCAGCCGCCGAGCAGGTTCACCGACAGCGTGCGCTCGACCAGGTCCAGCGGCACGGTCAGCGGCTCGTGGCCGCCGTCGAGCAGGACGCCGGCGTTGCACACCAGGATGTCCACTTCGGACAGTTCGGCGGCGGCCCGCGCGACGCTCGCCGGGTCGGTCACGTCGAGTTCGTACGGCCGCGCGGCGGTGCCGATCTCGGCCGCGGCCTTCGCGGCCGCGTCGAAGTCGCGTGCGGTCAGGACGACGTCGAGCCCCCGGCCGGCCAGCTCGGCGGCGACGGCCAGGCCGAGCCCCCGGTTGGCCCCGGTGATCAGGGCGGTGTGTGCGGCCACGGCGTTCCTCCGATGCGGGCGGGGTCCTTTGGCGGCGATGGTGGCGGCCGGGCCTCGATCCGCGCTGGGGAACCGGTCGTTCGAGTGAGCCTTCAGCGCGCGGTGCCACCGTCGTCGCCGAGACGGCGAGGAGGAACGGACATGCGGGTGGTGTTCACGACGTGGGCCTGGCCGACGCACCTGTACGCGCTGGCACCGCTGGCCTGGGCGTGCCGGGCCGCCGGCCACGAAGTGCTGTTCGCCAGCCAGCCCGGTCTGGCGCGCGAGATCCGGCGCGCCGAGCTGACCGCCGCGCGGGTCGGCACCGACGTCGACACGGCCGGCATCGTGCGGGAGTACCTGCTGCCGACCGTGCCCGGCGCGGTGCCGCCGACCGGGAAGCCCCGCGCGGTGCGGCTGCTGCTGGCGCACGCCGAGTCCATGGTGGACGACCTGGCCGAGCTGGTCCGCGACTGGCGCGCCGACGTCGTCGTGTACGACCCGACCGCACTGGCCGGCCCGCTCGCCGCCGCGGCCGCCGGCGTCCCCGCGGTGCGCCACCTCTACGGCGCCGACCTGCTGAGCCGGGTGAGCGGGGTGCTGGCCGAGGCGTTCGCGCCGCTGGCCGCCCGGTTCGGCGGCCTGCCCTTCGACGCCTGCGGGACGGCCACCATCGACCCGGTGCCGCCGAGCGTGCAGGTGCCGGGGACCCCGCCGCGGCTGCCGGTGCGGTACGTGCCGGTGAACGGCCCGGTCCAGCCGGCGAAGGCGTTCCGCACCGGGCGCGACCGGCCGCGGGTCTGCGTCAGCTGGGGGCACACGATCGCGAAGGTCGACCCGCGCCGGTTCCTCGTCGACCGCGTCGTCGCCGCCACCGCCGGCCTCGGCGTCGACGTCGTGCTCGCGGTGTCCGCGGCGCAGCGCCCGCTGCTCGGGCCGCTGCCGGGGCACGTCCGCGTGCTCGTCGACGAACCGCTGCAACCGGTGCTGGCCGGCTGCGACCTGCTGGTCGGGCACGGCGGCGCGAGCAGCGTCCTCACGTCGCTGCACGAAGGCGTCCCGCTCCTGCTCGTCCCGCAGCTGCCCGACCACGCCGGGCACTCGGCGCGGGTCGCGGCGCGCGGCGCCGGGGTGGTGGTCGGCGTGGCCGACGCGACCGAAGACGTCCTGCGCGAGCAGATCCGCCGGCTCGCCGAGCCCGGCGCGCCGCAGCGGACGGCGGCCCGGGAGGTCGCCGCGGAGATGCGGGCGCAGCCGTCCCCGGCGCGGGTCGCCGCCGCGCTGCCCACCTTGACCGGCCCGGTCCTCAACCGTCCTTAGTGGACCCCAATTGGAGAAGCCGATGACCCGAGAAGCCGTGGAGACGCTGCGGTTCCCGTTCACCAGCAAGCACCCGCTGCTGCCGCCCGAAGAGTACGCGCGGCTGCGGGCCGAGTCGCCGGTCGCGAAGGCGACCCTGCCCAACGGGCACGCCGTCTGGCTGGTCACCAAGCACGCCGACGTCCGCAAGGTGCTGGCCGACCCGCGGTTCAGCCGCGAGGCGATCACCCGGCCGGACGCGCCCCGGCTGCTGCCGGTCGCGGCGGGCTCCAAGTCGATCTTCGTGATGGACCCTCCCGAGCACACCCGGCTGCGCAAGCTCGTCGGGCGCGTGTTCACCACCCGGCAGGTGGAAAACCTGCGGCCGCGCGTCGAAGAGCTGGCCGACGAGATGGTGACCGCGATGGTGCAGGCCGGCCCGGGCGCCGACCTGATCGAGCACCTCGCGCAGCCGCTGCCGATCACCGTCATCTGCGAGATGCTCGGGGTCCCGCAGGGCGACCACGACCTGTTCCGCGGCTGGACCGACGTCATGCTGAGCGTCGGGCACCGGTCGTCCGGGCAGGTCGGCGAGGCGGCCGGCAAGCTGCGGCAGTACCTGAACGACCTCATCGAAGCCAAGCAGGCGGACCCGGCCGACGACCTGCTGACCGTGCTGATCACCGCGCGGGACGAGGACGACTCGCTCAGCACCGAAGAGCTGCTCGCGTTCGCCGAGACGATGCTGATGGCCGGCTACCACGCGACGACGTCGGAGATCGCGCACGGCGTGCTCACGCTGGCCGAACAGCCCGGCGCGATCCGGCGGCTGCACGAACACCGGGAGGAACTGCCCGCCGCCGTCGACGAGCTGCTGCGCTACTCGCAGGCGGGCGGCGGCGTCGGGCCGATCCGGATCGCGCTGGCAGACATGGAGATCGGCGGCGTCACGATCGCGGCCGGCGACGCGGTGCTGCCCTGCATCAACTCGGCCAACCGCGACGAAGACGTCTTCGCCGAGGCCGCGCGGGTCGACCTGACCCGGGCGCACAACCCGCACCTGGCCTTCGGGCACGGCATCCACCACTGCCTCGGCGCCCACCTCGGGCGGGTCGAGCTGACCGTGGCGCTGGACCGGATGCTGACCCACTTCGGCGAGTTCCGCGTCGCCGTCCCCCCGGCCGAACTCGAGTGGAGCGCGAACCGCGCCTTCACCCGACCGGACACCCTGCCGCTGCAGTGGTGACCCCTGTTGATCACGTTACGCGAGGGAAGGACCACCGTTCATGACCACCACTGCTGACCAGGGCACGATCTCCGCGATCAACGCCCGCCCGCTGATCGAGCTCGGGACGTCGTTCTGGGCCGCCAAGACGCTGCTCACCGCCGTCGAGATCGGGGTGTTCACGACCCTGGGCGCCGGGTCGGCGTCGGAGGAGCAGCTGCGCGAGAAGCTGCGGCTGCACCCGCGCTCGTCGCGCGACTTCCTGGACGCGCTGGTCGCCCTCGACCTGCTCGAGCGCGAGGACGGGCTGTACCGCAACACGGCCACCACCGGCTACTTCCTCGACGAGAACAAGGAAACCTTCCTCGGCGGCTGGATGCGGCAGGCCAGCAAGCACCTCTTCCGCGCGTGGGGCGGGCTGACCGAGAGCCTGCGCTCCGGCAAGCCGTTCATCGGCTGGGACACCGCGGACTACTTCGAGCGGCTGTACGAGGACATCGAGGAGCGGCGCAGCTTCATCGCCGCGATGGACGCGTGGACCACGCACATCGCGACCGAGCTGGCCGAGGGCATCGACTGGACCGAGCACAAGACGTTCGTCGACGTCGGCGGCGCGCGCGGCAACCTGTCCGCGTCGCTGGTGAAGGCGCGCCCGCACCTGGACGGCGTCGTGTTCGACCGCCCGGAGATCGCCGAGCTGTTCCACGAGCACATGGCGGCCAAGGGCACCGCGGACCGGGTCGGCTTCGTCGTCGGCGACTTCTTCACCGAGCCGATCCAGGCCGCGGACGTGCTGGTGTTCGGGCACATCCTGCACGACTGGAACGACGAGGAGCGGGCGACGCTGGTGCGCCGCGCGTACGAGGCCGTCAACCCGGGCGGCATCGTGGTGATCTACGACCGGATGATCGACGACGACCGCCGCGTCAACAAGGTCGGCCTGCTCGGCTGCCTGAACCTGCTCGTGGTGACCCCGGGCGGGTCCGAGTACACGATCGCGGACTGCCGGAAGTACGCCGCCGACGCCGGCTTCGAGTCGACCACGGCGCTCCCGCTCTTCGACGGCCTCGAGACGGCCGTCGTCTGCCGGAAGGCCCGCTGATGCCGTACGCCGCCATCACCTACGACATCAAGAGCGGCTGCGAGGACGAAGTGGCCGAGGTGTTCAGCGACTTCCAGCGCCCGAAGTCCACCGCGGTCCCCGACGGCGGCCGGATCCTCGCGACGGCGGTGTTCATCCGGGACGCGACGCTGGTCCGGTTCATCGAGTACGAAGGCGACCTCGACGCGGTGGCGCGGTTCATGGCGATGCAGCCGGGGGTGCGCGAGGTGGAGCGGAAGATCGCGCCGTACCTGAACAACCCGCGCGACACGGGAACGGTCGAGGGGTTCGTGAAGACGTTCCGGGCGAGCCTGCTGCGGTGCGTCACGCAGTTCGCGGTGCCGCGGGCGGCTTGAGAGAAGCGGGGAGCGGGCCGGGGTCTTCGGATCCCGGCCCGTTTCTCGTGCGCTTTCGTGGTTCGCGGGGTCCGGCCGCGCCGGAGTGGGCCCTGCGGTGTCAAGACGTCGGGGAGACCGCAGGTGCGCGCAAAAGGTTCGACCCCCTGGCGGGGCCGGCCAGGGGGTCGAGTCGGAGGGGGCGGTGCTCAGGGCTTGCGGCACCACACCAGCGTGTCGTAGTCACCCAGCGGCTTCGAGAAGAACTCCGTGAAACCGACCTCGGCCGCGTGCTCGCGGACCTCCTCGGCCGGGTACTCCGAGCCGCCGTCGCTGACCAGGAGCATGTCGATGCTGATCACCAGGTTCTCGACGTGGCGGGGGTCCTCGTCGAGCATGCGGTCGTACACCAGCAGCGTGCCGCCCGGGTTCACCGATGCCGCCGCCTTCTGGAGGATGCGCTTGCGGTGGTCGCGGTCGAAGTCGTGCAGGATGTGGCCCAGCACCACCAGGTCGGCCGTGGGCAGGTCGTCGTGGAAGACGTTGCCGCCGTGGAACTCCAGGCGGTCGGTCAGGCCGAGGTTCGCCATGTGCTCGGTGAAGAACGGCTTCATCGGGGGCAGGTCGAACACGTGGCCGTAGAGGCCAGGGTTGGCCTTGACGATCTGGCTCGCCATGTTGCCGCGGCAGCCGCCGATGTCGAGCATCGTCTTGAACTCCGACCACTGGAACGCCTCCAGCAGCTGCGGGCCGAGCACCTGGGTGAGCGCGTCCATCATCCGGATGAACTGGCCGAGCACCTTCGGGTTCGCGATGACCTGCTCGAAGTCGCCTTCCGCCTGGGGCTTGCCCGTCTTCAGGGCTTCGGTGAGCCGGCCCCACGCCGGGTACAGGTTGTTGTTGGCGCGGTGCATGAACCCGCCGACGTACGCCGGGAGGTGCGTCACCAGGTACTGGTCCGCGCCCGGCGCGTTGCGGTAGACACCGCCCTCTTTCTCCAGGAGGCCCAGGGCGGTCAGCAGGTTCAGGAAGTCGCCGAGGCCGCGGCCGTGCAGCGCCAGCTTGTCCTTGAGCTGTTCCTCGGTCGCCGGTCCGGCGTGCAGCGTGGTGAACAGGTCGAGTTCCACCGCGGTGAGCAGTGCCTTCGCATCGCAGAAAGCGTTGCAGAGCCGGATGATCCCTGCCGGGGTGCTGACGTCCGGTGTGGTACTCGTCATGCCGGGGTCCCTTCTCGGAATTCGCTCGGCCACTGACCAGGCCGGATCTCGGGCCACCGTTCCACCGCGAGGTGGAGCGCGGCTCGAACCCGCTTCGAACCGGCGGGCTCCACCCGGGTTCGAGTTCCGGTTCAGCGCCGCTTGCCAGGCTCACGGCCAACGTGCAGGTCCGCCAGGAAGGGGCGTCGGCGTGGAGCAGGGACTGCGGGGCAAACGGGTGCTGGTGACCGGTGGCACCAAGGGGATCGGGCGGGCCACGGTGCTCGCCTTCGCCCGGGCCGGGGCCACGGTGCTCGCCGGCCACCGGACCGGGGACGAGGCGGCGGAAAGCCTGGCGCGCGAGCTGAAGGCGCTCGGCGAGCAGCACCGGCTGGTGCAGGCCGACGTCACCGACCGCGCGGAAGTCGCGCGGCTGGCGGAAACCGTGCGCGCCGAGTGCGGCGGGCTCGACGTCGTCGTCAACAACGTCGGGGTCGACGGCGGGGTCCCGTTCGGGGACATCGACGACGCCGAATGGGCCCGCCTGATCGACCACAACGTGACGTCGGCCTACCTGGTCACCCAGGCGGTGCTCGACCTGCTGGCCGACGGCGCTTCGGTGGTCAACGTCGGGTCGTCGGTCGCGCTGCGCGGCCGCGTCAACGGCGTGCACTACACCGCGTCGAAGGCGGCACTGATCGGCTTCACCCGCGGGCTGTGCAAGGAACTCGGCCCGCGCGGCATCCGCGTCAACACCGTCGCGCCCGGCCTCACCGAGACCGAGCCGGGCGCCGGGCTGCCGCCGCACGCGGTCGAGCGGATCGTCGGGATGACCGCGCTCGGGCGGATCTGCCAGCCGGACGACGTCGCGGGCGCCGTGCTGTTCCTGGCCGGGGACACGTCGAAGTACATCAGCGGGGTCACCCTCAACGTCGACGGCGGCGTCTGATGGGCACCGCGCGCCGCGGCCTGCGGGTCGTCGTCATCGGTGGCGGCGTCGGCGGGCTGTGCCTGGCCCAGGGGCTGCGCAAGGCCGGCATCGACGTCTCCGTGCACGAGCGCGACGGCTCGATCCGCGGGCGCAACCAGGGCTACCGGCTGCACATCAGCCCCGACGGCGAGAAGGCGCTGCGGGAGTGCCTGCCCGAGCGCGCGCAGGCGCTGCTGACCGCGACGGCCAACAGCCGCTACGGCTTCGGCATGGCGATCTACGACGAGCACCTCGCTCCACAGTGGACACCGGAGATGAGCGACCCGCGGGCCGGCGCGGCCGACAAGGTCGACGCCGTCGACCGGGTCACCCTGCGGCGGGTGCTGCTGGCCGGCATCGAGGACGCCGTCCACTTCGGGAAGCGCTACACGCGGCACGAGGTCCGGCCGGACGGCACGGTCGCCGTGCGGTTCGCCGACGGCAGCGTCGACACCGGGGACGTGCTGGTCGCCGCGGACGGCGCGAACTCCGTCCTCCGCCGGGCCCAGGGCTTCGCCGAACCGCGGGACCTCGGCGTCCGCACGATCTTCGGGCGGATCCCGCTGACCGGCCGGCTGCGCGCCGAACTGCCGGAGATCCTGCAGGACCGGTTCACCTGGGTGATCGGCTCGGACGAGCACAAGCTCGGCCTGATGCCGATGGTCTTCCGGACCGACCCGGCGACGGCGGCGGCCCGGCTGTGGCCGGAGCAGGCGCTCGAGTCCACAGAGGACTACTTCATGTCGGTCTTCTCCATGCACCGCACCGCGACCGGGATGCCGGACGAGCAGTTCCTCGCGCTGAGCGGTGCCGAGCTGTGGCGGCTGGTCCGGGAGCGGACCACCGGCTGGCACCCGCACCTGCGGGCCGTCCTGGAGTACGCGGACATCCCCGAGACGTTCCCAGTGGCGGTCCGGGCGTGCGCGCCGATCGAGCCGTGGGCGCCCGGGCCGGTGATCCCGCTCGGCGACGCCGTCCACGCGATGCCGCCGTCGGGCGGGGTCGGCGCGAACACGGCGGTGCGCGACGCCGCCACGCTCACCCGCGAACTGCTCGCCGCCGACCGCGGCGAGCAGCCGGTGGCCGCGGCTTCCGAGCGGTACCAGGCGGAAATGCTCGGCTACGCCACCGCCGCGGTCGCCACGTCGCTGCAGGTGGCGCGGTGGTCGCTGAAGCGGATCGATTTCGACGAGTCGGTGCTCACGGCGAACGCGGCCGGCTGACCCCGAGACGGAAAGGACGAACCATGGACATCGGAGTTGGCCTGCCCAACACCGTTCCCGGCACGGACGGACGGCAGCTGGTCGAGTTCGCCGCCCGCGCGGACGAGCTCGGGTTCAGCACGCTCGCCGTGCTCGACCGGCTGGTCTACGACAGCTACGACGCCACGGTGGCGCTGGCCGCGGCGGCCGCCGCCACCAGCCGCATCACCCTGGCCCCGACCATCCTGCTGGCCGGCTACTGGCCGAGCGCGGCGCTGCTGGCCAAGCAGCTGGCCAGCGTCGACCGGCTGTCCGGCGGGCGGCTGGTGGTCGGCGTCGCCGCCGGCGGGCGCGAGGACGACTTCCTCGCCACCGGCGTCGACTTCCACACCCGCGGCAAGTGGCTCGACGAACTGCTGGCCGAGCTGAAGGAGGTGTGGGCCGGGCGCGGCCCGGTTCCCGGCATCGGCCCGAAACCTTCGAACGGCGCGGCGGTCCCGATCTGGGCCGGGGGCAATTCGCCCGCGTTCGTGCGGCGCGCCGCGGAGCACGGCATCGGCTGGGTGTCCGGCGGCGGTCCGGTTTCCCGCTACCCGCAGCAGGCCGACCAGGTCCGCGCGGCGTTCGCGGCGGCGGGGCGCACGGACACCCCGAAGCTCGGCGCGCTCACCTACGTCGCCCTCGGCGAGGAGCGCAAGGCGGCCGGCGGCCGCTACCTGCTCGACTACTACTCCTACATGGGCGAGAAGGCGCAGTTCCTGGCGAACGGCGTCATCTCCGACGAAACCCGGCTGCGCGAGGCGATCGACGCCTACGCCGAGGCCGGCTGCGACGAGCTGCTGCTGTTCCCCTGCACGTCCGATGTGGACCAGCTCGACGAGCTGGCCAAGCTCTGCCTGTCCTGAACCCGGCCCTCGAGCGAAGGAAAACGCATGACTGACATCCGAGTGCCGGTGCTCGTCGTCGGGGCCGGCCCGGTCGGCATCTCGACCGCGCTGTTCCTGGCGCGTCACGGCGTCGGGCCGCTGCTGGTGGAGCAGCGGGACGGCACGTCCACGCTGCCGCGCGCGCCCGGCCTGCAGGCCCGCACCATGGAGCTGTTCCGCGCGGCCGGGGTGAACAAGGAGATCCGGGCCCTCGAGGTCGGCGACTCCCACCCGTACTTCGAAGGCGGGATCATCCAGGTCCGCACGTTCGCCGAAATCGACGACGCCGAGGTGCTGGAGGCGCCGTCGCTGGACGGCCCGACCGTCAGCCCGGAGCGCGTGATGGGCTGCGGCCAGGACCGCTACGAGCGGGTGCTGGCCGAGCTGGCGTCCGACGCGGGCGCCGACATCCGGTTCGGCACCAAGCTGACCTCGTTCACCCAGGACGAGGACGGCGTCACCGCGCGGATCAAGGACCTGGCCACCGGCGAGGAAAGCACGGTCCGGGCCGACTACCTGGTCGGCGCGGACGGCGCGGGCAGCAAGATCCGCGGTGCCCTCGGCGTCGAGCGGACCGGGATCGGCACCGTGTTCAACGCGCTGAGCGTGTACTTCCGCGCGCCGGAGCTGACGAAGGTGCTCAAGGACCGCAAGTTCATCCTCTGCTACGCCACCGCCGCGCCCGGCACGCTGATGGGCCTGTCCCGGCTGCACGGCGCCGACCCGTGGCTGGCCGCGCCGCTGTACTACCCGGAGAAGGGCGAGACGCCGGCCGACTACCCGGACGAGCGCTGCGTCGAGATCGTGCGGACCGCCGCCGGGGTGCCGGACATGGCCGTCGAGATCGTCGCGAAGGTGCCGTGGCAGGGCGCGCAGCTGGTGGCCGAGACCTTCCGCCGCGGGCGCGTCTTCCTGGCCGGCGACGCCGCCCACGTGCACCCGCCGGCCGGCGGGTTCGGGGCCAACACCGGCATCCACGACGCGCACAACCTGGCCTGGAAGATCGCCGCCGTGCTGGCCGGGACGGCGGGCGACCCGCTGCTCGACAGCTACGACGCCGAGCGGCGCGGGGTCGGCGGGGCGATGGCCCGCCAGGCCATGGTGCGCAACCGGATCCGGCACGGCTACGCCGACGAGGAGACCCGCGCGTCGCTGGTCGACGACATCATCATCACGCTCGGCTACCGCTACCACTCGGACGCGATCACCGGCGGGCAGCCGGACGCGCCGACGCTCAGTCCCGGCCTCGAGCTGGCCGGCGAGCCGGGCACCCGCGCCCCGCACGTCTGGCTGGAGCGCGACGGCGCGCGGCTGTCCACAATAGACCTGTTCTGGGGCGGGTTCGTGCTGCTGACCGCGTCCCGGGGCAACGGCTGGGTCGAGGCCGCCGAGCGCGTCGCCAAGCAGACCGGCCTGCCGCTGGAGGTGCACGTCGTCGACGGCCGCGAGCTGACGGCGGTCGACCGCGACTGGGCAGCGGCTTACGGCGTTTCGGCGGACGGCGCCGTGCTCGTGCGGCCGGACGCCTTCGTCGCGTGGCGGTCCGCCGGCAAGGTCGCCGACCAGGACACCGTGCTCGCCGCCGCGCTGACCCGCGCCAGCGGGCTCCCGCCGGAGGGTGCGGCGTGAGCGCCCCGGAGACCGACCGGACCGCGGCCGCCGCCGGCGGCACGGTGTCGCTGCGGCGCATGCCGCGCTGGTACACGACGCTGTTCGTCACGGACACGTTGGAGCGCTTCGGGTTCTACGGCATGCAGGCGATCCTCGTGCTGTACGCCGCCGCGCCGCTCGAACGCGGCGGGCTCGGCCTGCGCCCGGCGGACGCGGCCGCGTTGTTCGGCGCCTGGATCAGCGTGATGTTCCTGCTGTCGCTGCCCGGCGGCTGGATCGGGGACCGGCTGCTCGGGCAGTGGCGGGCGCTGCTGTGCGGGTGCGTGCTCAGCGGCGCCGGCTACCTGGCGCTGGCCGCGCCGACCGGCTGGGCCACCGCCGCCGGGCTGGTCCTGCTGGCCGCGGGCGGCGGGCTGTTCAAGCCCAACCACCAGGCGCTGATCAACCTGATGTTCGACGGCCGCCGCGGCCGCGAGTCCGGCATCTCGCTGATGTACGTCGGGGTCCAGGTCTCGGCGCTGGCCGCGCCGCTGGTCACCGGCTACCTCGGCGAGAAGGTCAGCTGGCACCTCGGGTTTTCGGTCGCCTCGGCCGCCGTCCTGGCGACCGCGCTGCTGCTGGTGTTCTCGGTGCGGCAGTTCGGCGGCACCGGCCTGCGCCCGGGCCGCCCGGCCACGGCGGCCGAGCGGACCCGGGCCCTGCGCGGGGCGGGCCTGGTGCTCGGCGCCGCCGTCGTCCTCGTCGTGGTGCTGGCGGTGACCGGCAGGCTGTCGGCGACCGCCGCCATCATGGTGGCGAGCGTGCTCAGCATCGCGTTGCCGGTGGCCGGGTACGCGACGCTGTACCGGAACCCGGGGCTGACCGCGTCCGGGCGGCGCCGGCTGCGCGGCTACCTCGCCGTGTGCCTCGGGGCGACGCTGTTCTGGATCATCATCGCGCATTCGGCGTCCCTGCTGACGCTGTTCGCGCGCGACCACACCGACCTGGCGGTGTTCGGGCTGGCCATCCCGGCCAGCTGGCTGCAGGCGGCCACGCCGGCGTTCATCCTGCTGCTCGCCCCGGTCGTCGCCGCGGTGCTGCCGAACGCGGGCGGGGTCGGGGTGAAGCTCGGCGCCGGGCTGCTCATGGTCGGCGCCGGGTTCCTGGTGATGGCCGTCGGCTCGTCGTTCGCCGCGGACGGCGAGCGGGTGTCGCTGGCCTGGCTGGCGCTGGTCTACCTGCTGCACGCCGCGGGCGAGGTGATCATCGCGGCGGTCGCGATCTCCTCGGCCGCCGACGTGCTCGGGCCCGCGTTCGTCGGGCGCGTGATCGGGCTGCTGTGGTTGTTCGCCGCGCTCGGTGGCGGGCTGGGCAGCATGCTCGTGCGGCTCAGCGCCGCGGTGAGCGAGCCCGTCTACTACGCCGCGCTCGGCGGGGCGGCCGTCGTCGCCGGCGCCGTCTTCCTGGTGACCCGCCGCACGCTGGGCGCCGCCCTGGCGAGCGGCATCGACTCCGAAGTCCGGAAAGGACAAGCGTAATGCCGTACGCAGCCATCAGCTACCGGGTCAAGCCCGGGCACGAGGACGAGATCGCCGACATCTTCGCCCGGTTCCAACGGGTCGACACCCCGGACTTCCGCGGGGACGGCGGCGAGGCGGCCGGCCGGCTGCTCGGCACGGCGGTGTTCGTCCAGGACGACATCGTGGTGCGGTTCATCCACTTCGAAGGCGACTTCTCCGCGATCGGCAAGCACATGGCCGCTCAGCGCGGCGTGCACACGGTCGAGCACGAGCTCGCGCCGTACCTGGCCGAGCAGCGCGAGACCGACAGCGCCGCCGGGTTCGCCGAGTACTTCCGGAACGCGACCATGCGCTGCGTTTCCCAGCTGTCGGTGGACACCCACCCGGCGGGGAGCCGGCCATGACGCTGACCCGGATCGGGGTGATCGGCCTGGGCATGATGGGCGGTGGCATGGCCCGCTCGCTGCTCGCCGCGGGCTTCGACGTCACCGCGTACAACCGCACCGCGGCCAAGGCTGCGCCGCTCGCCGAGGCGGGCGCGCGGATCACCGCGTCACCGGCGGAGGCGGCGGACGGCGACGTCGTGCTGCTCAGCCTCGCCGACGAGGCCGCCGTGACGCAAGTGGTCTTCGAGGGCCTGGCCACCCGGCTGCGGCCCGGACTGACCATTGTGGACACGTCGACCGTCTCGCCCGCCTTCGCCGGGGAGATCACCGAGCGGCTCGACGCGCTGGGGGTCCGCCGGGTCGAGGCGTGCGTGATCGGCAACCCGAAGATGGCCGCGTCCGGCGGGCTCCGGGTGTTCACGGCCGGGGAACGCGCGTGGGCCGACGACGTCGCGCCGGTGCTTTCCGCGCTGGGCAAGGACGTTCGCCACCTCGGCGGGCCGGGCAGCGCCGGCGTGCTGAAGCTGGCGCTCAACCTGCTGCTCGGTGTGCAGACGGCCGGGCTGGCCGAAGCGGTCGCGTTCGCCGAGTCGCTCGGCCTCGACCGGGACCTGCTGCTGGACGCGGTCGACGGCAGCGGCTGGCGGTCGCCGGTGCTGGCGTTCCGCGGGGAGTTCATGCGGCGGCGCGCCTACCGCCCGGCCGCGTTCCGGACGGCGTTGATGCACAAGGACCTCAGCCTGGCGACGACGGAGGCGGAGCGGCACGGCGCCGAGCTGCCGCTGACGTCGCGGACGGCCGAGCGCTTCGCGGAACTGCTGGCACTGGGCCGCGGCGACGACGACGCGGCCGCCGTCGTCGACCTCGCCCGGGCGGCTGTCCGGCCATGATCACGTGGCTGCTGTCCGTCGCGGTGCTGGCCGGCAGCGGCGTCGTGGCCGGGGTGCTGTTCGCGGTGGCGCTGAGCGTGCTGCCCGCCCTGATCGCGATGCCCGCCGACCGGTACGTCTACGCCCACCAGCTGATCGGGCGGCGCTGGGACCCGACGATGCCGGTCATCGTCTTGTCGTCGACCGCGATCGACGTGGTGCTCGTTTTCCTGGCCGATTCGCGCAACGCGCTGTTCGCGATCGCGGCGGTTCTGCTGCTGGCGGTTTCGGTGGTTTCGCACTTCTGCAACGTGCCGATCAACCGCGTCGTGAAGGAGCTCGACCCGGAACGCATCCCGGCGGGCTGGCGCGACCCCCGGCCGCTCTGGCGGCGCTTCCACCTGCTGCGGACCACGCTGGCGCTGCTGGCGGTCCTGGTCAACGCGGCCGCGCTCGTGCCGGCGTGAAAACCGGTTTCGAGTCCGGTCCTAGGTCATCTTCAGCAGTGCTGCGCATTCTTGACCCCGAAGTTGGATTCCTTTGTCGTGGAGGGCACCGATGAGCACGGTTGTCACCGGGATCGGCGTGGTCGCGCCGACCGGGATCGGCGCGGCGGCGCACTGGGAGGCGGTGCTGGCGGGCAAGTCGGGGATCGCCCGCATCGACCGCTTCGACGCCTCCGGCTACCCCGTCAAGCACGCGGGGCAGGTGCCCGGGTTCTCCGCGAAGGAACGCGTTCCCGGCCGGCTGATCCCGCAGACCGACCACTGGACGCACCTTGGCCTCGCCGCCGCGGCGGACGCGCTGGCCGACGCCGCGCTCGACCCGGCGAGCGTGCCCGAGTTCGAAATGGCCGTGGTCACCTCGAGCTCGTCCGGCGGCACCGAGTTCGGCCAGCACGAGATGGAGCGCCTGTACCGGAACGGCCCGTCGTGGGTCGGCGCCTACCAGTCGATCGCCTGGTTCTACGCCGCCACCACCGGCCAGATCTCGATCCGGCACGGCATGCGCGGCCCGTGCGGGGTGCTCGCCTGCGAGCAGGCGGGCGGCCTCGACGTGCTCGGGCAGGCCCGGCGGCTGATCCGCGGCGGCTCGCGGGTAGTCGTCAGCGGCGGCACCGACGCGTCGCTGTGCCCGTACGGCCTGGTGGCCCAGCTGTCCACCGGTGCTTTGTCTACAGTGGACGATCCGGCGCGGGCGTACGTCCCCTTCGACGCCGAAGCGTCCGGGTACCTGCCGGGTGAAGGGGGCGCGATCCTGATCCTGGAGAGCGCCGGCGGTGCCGCCGCCCGCGGTGCCGAGCCGTACGGGGTCGTCGCCGGCTACGCCGCCGGGTTCGACCCGCCGCCCGGCTCGGCCCGGCCGCCGGTGCTGCGGCGGACCATCGAGCGGGCGCTGGCCGACGCCGGGATCGGACCGTCCGAAGTGGACGTGGTGTTCGCCGACGCCGCCGGGGTCCCGGCCGCCGACCTGATCGAAGCTCGAGCCCTCGTCGAGACGTTCGGACCAGGGTCGGTACCGGTCACCGCGCCGAAGACGCTCACCGGACGGCTCTACGGCGGCGGCGCGGCGCTCGACGCCGCCACCGCCCTGCTCGCCATGCGGGCGGGCGTCGTCCCGCACACGGCAGGCCCGGAGCGGCTCGCTCCCGGCTGCGACATCGACCTGGTCACCCGCCCGCGCGACGCGGACCTGCGCACGGCGCTCGTGCTGGCCCGCGGGCACGGCGGGTTCACCGCGGCGCTGGTCCTGCGCCGCCCGTGAAGAACGAAGGAACGGAGCAACCGATGAGCGAGTTCACCATGGTGGAGCTGAAGGAGATCATGACGGCCAGCGCCGGCGTCGACGAAGGCGTCGAGCTGGACGGCGACATCACCGGCGTCGAGTTCTCCGACCTCGGCTACGACTCCTTGGCCCTGCTGGAGCTGCGCAGCCAGGTCGAGCGCCGCTACGGCGTGGTCCTGCCCGACGAGGCCGTGTCCGAGACGACCACGCCCGGCGACGCCGTGGCGTTCGTCAACGACCTGCTCGCGAAGGCGGCCGTCTGAGATGGCCGGGCACACCGACAACGAGATCGTCATCGACGCCCCGCTCGACCTCGTCTGGGCGATGACCAACGACATCCCGGCGTGGACGGCGTTGTTCAGCGAGTACTCCGAGGCGACCGTGCTGTCCGAAAAGGACGGCACGATCCGGTTCCGGCTCGCGCTGCACCCCGACGAGAACGGCAAGGTCTGGAGCTGGGTGTCCGCGCGGACGCCGGACGAGGCCACGCACACCGTGCGCTCGCAGCGCGTCGAAACCGGCCCGTTCAAGTACATGTGGATCTTCTGGGAGTACTTCGAGACCCCGGACGGCACGCGCATGCGCTGGGTCCAGGACTTCGAGATGAAGCCGCAGGCGCCGGTCGGCGACCAGGCCATGCAGGACCGGCTGAACCGCAACACCCCGGTGCAGATGCGGCTCATCAAGGACAAGGTCGAGGCCGCCGCGCGCGCCGCGGTCTGACCGGCGGAACCGAAGAAGGAGGTGCGCGGTGCTGCAGGTGCTCGTCCCGCTGGTGCTGCTGGCCAACGGCCTCGCCGCGGGAGTGCTGATGGGAACCCAGCTCGGGGGCTGGCCGCTGCTCGTGAGCCTGCCGGCGGACCGGTACGTGCACGCGCACGCCTTCTTCGCCACGCGCTACGACCCGTTCATGCCGATCTGCCTGATCGTGACCGCGCTGGGCGACGTCGTGCTCGCGGTGTTCGCGGACGCGGCGGGCACGCGGCCGCTGTTCCTGGCCGCGACGGCGTTCGCACTGGCCACGATCACCATCTCCCTGCTCAAGAACGTCCCGGTCAACAAGTGGGTGCGCGCCCTCGACCCGGACGACCTGCCCGCCGACTTCGCCGGCCGCGACCCGCGGCCGGCGTGGGGGCGGTGGAACCGGACGCGCACGGCGCTCGCGGTGCTCGCCCTGGTCGCCAACTGCCTCGCGCTCGGCCTCTCGCTGTGAGCCGCGGCGCCCACCACCAGAACACGGAGGAAGCGATGAATTTCGGTTTGGCAGGCAAGAAAGCCCTCGTGACCGGCGGGACGCGCGGGGTCGGCCGCGGGGTGGTGCTCGCCCTCGCGCGGGCCGGCGTCGACGTCATCACCTGCTACCGGCAGGAGGGCGAGGCCGCGCTGTCCCTGGAGCGCGAGCTGAAGGAGATCGGCGGCAACCACCACGTCGTGCGCGCCGACCTGGCCGACCCGGCGCAGATCACCGAGCTGCTCGGCGAGTGCCAGGCGCGTTTCGGGCAGCTGGACGTCATCGTCAACAACGCCGCGATCATCAACCACGTCCCCTACGACAAGCTGTCACTCGAGGACTGGCAGCGCACGCTGACCACGAACGTCACCGCGGTGCACCTTGTCATCCAGGGCGCGCTTCCGCTGCTGCGCGAGGGCAGCTCGGTCATGAGCCTCAGCTCGAAGTCGATCGAGGTCGGGATCCCGCTGCGCGCGCACTACACGACGACGAAGGCGGCCCTGCACGGGCTCAACCGCTCGGTGGCCCGGGAACTGGGCCCGCGGGGGATCCGCTTCAACGTCCTGTCGCTCGGCATGATCCACACCGAGGCCATCGACGCGATGCCGGAAGAGCAGCGCGCGCAGATGATCCAGCGCTACAGCGACAAGACGGCGCTGGGCCGGCTGGGCACGCCGGACGACATCGCCGGCGCCGTGCTCTGGCTGGCCGGTGACTCCGCGCGGTACGTCACCGGCGCGGTCATCCCGGTCGACGGCGGGATCGCGTGATGGCCACGGCGTTCCGCGTGATGCTGCGGATGGAGATCAAGCCCGGCCTCGGCGGCGAGTTCGAGCGCGTGTGGACGGAGATCGGCGGCTCGGTGACGTCGCACCCGGCGAACCTCGGCCAGTGGCTGTCGCGGTCGGACGAGGAGAACGTCTACTACATCGTCAGCGACTGGGTCGACGAGCCGAAGTTCCGCGAGTTCGAGACCAGCGAGCGGCACCTGGAGCACCGGCAGAAGCTGCACCCGTACCGCTCCGGCGGCTCGATGACGACCATGCACGTGGTCGCGCACCTGCCGGGCACCGCGGACGCCGGGCGCGCGCACGCGGACTGGGCGGTGGCCCGGTGACCGACGGCGGCGTGCGCGTCCTGCTCTACCACCTGGCCGACGACGCCGCCGGCATCGAAGCCGCCTACCACGAAGCGAGCCGGCGGCTCGAGGGCGTGCCGGGCCTGCTCGGCAACGAGCTGCTGCGCTCGGTCCACGCGGAAAACGGGTTCGTGGTGGTCAGTTCCTGGACGGACCTGGCCGCGTTCGACGCCTGGGAGCGGGGCGCCGGGCACAAGGAGCAGACGGCGCCGCTGCGGCCCTACCGGGACCTGTCCCTGGACCGGCCGTTCGCCGTGTACCGCGTCGCCGCGACCCACACCGCGTCGTGAACCCGGACACGGCGGTGGACCCGCGGTGGCGGGCGGTGGGCCGCACGGTGCTCGCCGCGCTGATCGAGTGCGGGAGCGCGCTGGCCGGGCAGCCGCCGTTCACCCCGGCCCCCGACCACGACGAAGACCCCTTCGACACGCATGAGGGAGACGGAGCGGCATGACGACATCGGTGACGAACCGGCCGCCGGGGGAGGCGGTGGAGGAGGAGTGGCTGTCCTGCCCGGACTGCCGGTCGCTGCTCTACCGCAAGCGCCTGGAGCGCGGGGCCAAGGTCTGCTACGAGTGCGGCCGGTACTTCCGGCTGACCGCGGCGGAACGGCTGGACCTGCTGTTCGACCCGGGCTCGGCCGAGTTCGTCGAGCCGGGCGCGACGGTGCACGACCCGCTGGGGTTCACCGACCTGCAGCCCTACGAGCGCCGGCTGGCCAAGGCCCGGGAGACCACCGGCGGCACCGACGCGGTGCTCGTCGCGCGCGGCACCGTTCGCGGCGCGCCGGTGGTGGCCGCGGTGATGGACTTCGGCTTCCTCGGCGGCAGCCTGGGGGCGGCCGCCGGCGAGGCGATCACGACCGCCGCCGAGACGGCGCTCGCCGACCGCGTCCCGCTGCTGCTGGTCACCGCGTCCGGTGGGGCCCGGATGCAGGAGGGCGTGCTCTCGCTGGTGCAGATGGCCAAGACCAGCAACGCGATGGCCGAGCTGGACGAGGCCGGGCTGCTCACCGTCACCCTCGTCACCGACCCGACGTTCGGCGGCGTCGCCGCGTCGTTCGCGACGCTGTCCGACGTGATCATCGCCGAACCCGGGGCCCGCATGGGTTTCGCCGGGCCGCGCGTGATCGAGCAGACGATCCGCCAGCGGCTGCCCGAGGGCTTCCAATCCGCGGAGTTCCTGCTGGAGCACGGGCTCGTCGACGACGTCCGCGCCCGCGCGGAGCTGCCGTTCGTGCTGGCCGCGCTGTGCTCGGCCACCCGGCCGGGCGACCCGGACTGGGCGGCGGGCGACACCGACCCGGTGCTCCGGGAAGCCGCCGACCTGCCGGAGCGGGACGTCCGCGAGGTCGTCGAGCTGGCCCGGCACCCGGACCGGCCGACCGCGCTCGACCACGCGCTCACCTGGCTCGACGGCTTCGTCGAGCTGCACGGCGACCGCGCGGGCGAGGACTGCCCGGCGATCGTCGGCGGCCTCGCCGTCCTCGACGGGCTGCCGGTCATGCTGATCGGCCACCAGAAGGGCCACGCGACCGACGAGCTGGTGCGCCGCAACTTCGGCATGCCCTCGCCCGCGGGCTACCGCAAGGCGGCCCGGCTGATGCGGCTGGCCGGCAAGCTCGGCGTGCCGGTGGTGACCCTGATCGACACCCCGGGCGCGCACCCCGGCCTCGACGCCGAACGCGCCGGGCAGGCCGGGGCGATCGCGGAGTGCCTGCGGGTGCTCGGCGGGTTGCGGGTGCCGGTGGTCGCCGTCGTCACCGGCGAAGGCGGCAGCGGCGGCGCGCTCGCGCTGGCCGTCGCCGACCGGGTGCTGCTGTGCGAGAACGCGACCTACTCGGTGATCAGCCCCGAGGGCTGCGCCGCGATCCTCTGGCGCGACCCGGCCGCCGCCGGCGCCGCCGCGGAGGCGTTGCGCGTCGACGCGAGGTCGCTGCTGGAGCTGGGGGTCGTCGACGGGGTGGTGCCCGAGCCGCCCGGTGGCGCGCACCGCGACCCGGCTGGTGCGGGACTGCTCGTGCGCGACGCCGTCGTGTGCGCGCTGAGGGAGCTGCGAGGTCAGGACGGCGCCGGGCTGGCCGCGGCCCGGCGGGCGAAGTTCCGCCGGTTCGGGACGCTCGACGCGGCGCGGGAACGGAGCTGAAGCGATGACCAGGACATACCCCGAGATCACCCCCGGCGAGGCCACCACGCTGGGCGGGCTCGATGCCGAGGACGCCATGGCGATCCTCGGCCGCAGCCTCGCCGAAGCGGTGCGGGCGGCCCCGGAGGCGCCGAGCCGGGCGGTGGTGCGGTTCGGCTGCGCCAGCATCGAGGTCGAGTGGCCGGTGGGCACCCGCGTCGTCGAAGGCGTGGCCCGGCCGGAGCCGGCCGCCGAGCCCGCCGAGGACCTGGCGGCGGTGGTCGCGCCGGTGGTCGGCACGTTCTACCGGGCGCCGGAGCCGGGCGCGCGGCCGTTCGTCGAGGCCGGCGACGAGATCGAGGCGGGCACGCAGGTCGGCATCGTCGAGGCGATGAAGCTGATGAACCCGATCCTCGCCGAGACCGCCGGTGTCGTCGCCGAAGTCGTCGCGGGCGACGCCGAGTCCGTCGAGTACGGCCAGCCGCTGCTGCTGGTCCGGCCGCGAGCCGAAGGGTGACGCCGGTGTTCCGAAAGATCCTCGTCGCCAACCGCGGTGAGATCGCGCTGCGCGTGGTGCGGACCTGCCGGGAAATGGGGATCCGCACGGTGGTCGTGCACTCGACCGCCGACCGCGACTCGGCCGCCGTGCGGCTGGCCGACGAGGCGGTGCAGATCGGGCCCGGCGCGCCGCGCAAGAGCTACCTGTACCCGGCGATGATCATCGAGGCCGCGCTGCGCACCGGCGCGGAGGCGATCCACCCCGGCTACGGGTTCCTGTCGGAGGACCCGGACTTCGCCGAGATCTGCGACAAGAACGGGATCGTCTTCATCGGCCCGCACCCCGACGTCATGGCCCGGCTCGGCGACAAGGCGACCGCGCGCGAGCTGATGGCCGCGGCCGGCCTGCCGGTCGTCCCCGGCTCGGCGGAGGCGGTGAGCACCCCGGCCGAACTGGTCGAGACCACCAAGCGCGTCGGCCTGCCGGTGATCATCAAGGCGTCCGCCGGCGGTGGCGGCCGCGGTATGGCGGTGGTCCGGGAGTGGGACGAGCTGCTCCCGGCGTTCCGCACGACGCGGGCGACCGCGCGCGGGGTGTTCGGCGACGACCGCGTCTACCTCGAGCGGTACTGGGAGCACGCGCGGCACGTCGAGGTCCAGGTGCTCGCCGACAACCACGGCACGGTGCTGCACCTGGGCGAGCGGGACTGCTCGGTGCAGCGGCGGCACCAGAAGCTGATCGAGGAGAGCCCGGCCCCGCTGCTCCCGGCGGCGGTGCGCGAGCGGCTCACGCAGGCGGCCGTCCGCGGCGCGGCGGCCGTCGGCTACACCGGGGCGGGCACGTTCGAGTTCCTCGTGGAGGGGGACGAGGTCGCGTTCATCGAGGTGAACTGCCGGATCCAGGTGGAGCACCCGGTGACCGAGGCGGTGACCGGGATCGACCTGGTCCGCGAGCAGATCCGCGTCGCGGCGGGGCTGCCGGTCTCGGTGGCGCAGGAGGACGTCCGCCCGAACGGCGTCGCGATCGAATGCCGGGTCAACGCGGAGGACCCGCGCCGCGACTTCGCGCCGTGCCCGGGCCTGCTGACCGAGTTCGTCCCGCCGGGCGGCCAGTTCGTCCGGGTGGACACCCACGCGTACGCGGGCTGGCAGGTCCCGCCGTACTACGACTCGTTGCTGGCGAAGGTGATCGTCTGGGCCCCGGACCGCGACCAGGCGATCGCCCGCATGCGGCGCGCGCTCGGCGAGTTCCGGATCGCGGGCCCCGGCGTCGCCACGACGAGCGAGCTGCTGCAGGACGTCCTCGCCGACCCGGTGTTCCACGCCGGCCGGCACGACACGTCGCTGCTGCGGAGCTGACGTTGGCCACGCGCACGGCACCGGACCCGGTCCGGATCGCGGAACTGGGCGGCCGGCTCGGCTCGGCGCTGCGCGAGCGCCTGGCCGAGGTGACCGGCCGCCTCGGCCTCACGTTCCGGGAGTACCAATGCCTGGACACCCTCGCCGACGGCCCGGTCACGGCGGGCCGCATCGCGGCGGCGACCCGCCTCTCCACGGGCGCGGTGACGGGCCTGCTCGACCGCCTGGAGCGCGCGGGCCACGTCCGGCGCCGCAAGGACCGCGGCGACCGGCGCCGGGTCCTGGTGGAGTGCACGGCCACGGGCGCGTCCCGCCTGGCCGCGGCCCGGCGCGAAGTGGCCCGGCTCCCGGACGCGGTGCTGGCGGAGTGCACGGCGACAGAGCTGCGCGCGGCGGAGCGCTGCCTGTCGGTGTGGCTGGCGGCGCTGCCGGACGAGCAGCCTTGAGACGTGCCCTGGCCGCGTGGTCTGCCCGGCCTCGCGGAATGTCATGAAAGGGTCGTTCATGTCGTCTGACGAGGTGAACGACCCTTTCATGACATCGCGAAGCGGCTGATCGGGCCGGTGCGTGCCATGATCGGGCATGACCACCCTTCGCGACGCCCGTGAGCCGGAGCTCAACAGCGGGATTCTGCCCGGGAACGTGCGCGCCGACGACTGGATCATGCTCATCCTGGCCGCCGGGTCGGTCGGGTTGCTCGGGTTCATGGTGCTCAGCCCGCCGGCGCGGGACACCGGATTGGTGATCTTCTCCGTCGACTGCGGCATCTGCGGGGTCTTCTTCCTCGAGTTCCTGTGGCGGTGGCGGAAACGCCGGTGGGCCCGGAAGTTCCTGGTGCGCAACTGGTACGAGCTGTTCGCGATGATCCCGGTCGCGCACCCCGCGATGGCCGCGCACAAGTTCGTCAGCGTCGTGCTGCTGCTGATCCGGATCGGGCGGGCCGCGGACCGGGCTGTCGGGGAGCAGTTCACCTACCGGCTCGTCGACAAGCTGTCCGAGCCGATCGTGAAGGCCATCAAGAAACCGGTGACCATCGCCGTGCTCGACGAGGTCGTCAAGGTGCTGGAAACCGGGAACTACCCGGAAAACCTCGCGAAGTCGCTCGGGGCCAACAAGGAAGAGCTGCGCGCGATCATCACCGAGAAGATCGCCGCGGATCCGCAGCTCGGGCGGCTCAAGCGGCTGCCGTTCCACGACGAGATCGTGCGCGCCTGCGTGGACACCTCGTTCCGCGTGCTGCTCGAAGTCCTGCTGGACCCGCGGATCGACGACTTCTTCTCCGCCGTCGTGCGCGACAACCGCGAGCAGATCCGGCTGGCCGTGCAGCTCGGGCTCAACGACATGGACGACGCCGAGAAGGAGAAGTCCCTGCCCGTGCGCACCCAGCACACCGCCGCGCTCGAGTACGACCGCCTGCACCCGAAGTCACGGCCTTAGCTTCACGTACTCCGCGAGCCGGCCGGCGGCGTCGAGCATGGCCAGGCCCCGCCGCGTGAGCCGGTCGCGCCAGCCCGCCAGCGCGCGGGCCAGTGACTCGGTGCCGCCCGCCGTGCGGACCTGCTCGACCACCGTCGCGATGTGCGTCAGCGGGTAGCCGCCGCGGCGGAGGAGGTGGGCCAGCTCGGCGTCGCGGATGTCGGTGGCGCGGAAGACGCGGTAGCCGGTCGCCCGGTTCCGCTCGGGCACCAAGATCCCGGCGCGCTCCCACGCCCGCACGGTCGCCGCGGTGACGCCGAGGCGGTGCGCCAGCTCGCCGATCGACCACTCCTGCCCGGCGGGCGCCGGGGCGGGGTCGCCGGTCAGGTCGCCGATGGCCGTGCGCACCGTGTTGAGGGTTTCGCGGTCGCGCGCGAGCTGGGCGTGGCCGCGGTCGACGAGCGCCAGCGCGCGGTCGACGTCGCCGGTGTTGACGGCGCTCATGATGCCGCCCGCCATCCCGTGGCCGTACGCCGCGACCAGCGCGAGGAACGCCCGCAAGGCCGCCGCGTGCAGCTCCGTGTAGACGCGGTAGCCGCTTTCGGTGCGGGCCGCGGGCGGCAGGAAGCCGTCGCGTTCGTAGTTGCGGACCGCCTGCGTGGACAGGCCGTGCTCGCGGGCCAGATCAGCGGGTCTCAACCGGGTGTTCAAGGATACGATTCAACCACATGGACATCACGGACTTCACCGCCGAGCTGCTCGCGTTCGGCGAGCCGACCCACTTCGAACCGGCCTTCGCGCGCGTCCGCAACGAGCTGTTCGTGCGGCTGACCGCCCACGGCTTCCGGGCGATCGCGCTGGAGACCGACCGCGTCGCCGCGCTCGACGGCGGGTTCTCGCACGGGTTCGGCGAGGTGCCCGCCAACCGGCAGCTGCTCGAGTGGCTGAGCGAGTACAACGAGACCGCCGACGAGCCGCTCGCCTTCCACGGCTTCGACGCCCCGACCGAGATGTTCAGCGCGCCCAGCCCGCGCCACTACCTCGAACACGTCCGCGACTACCTCGGCCTCGACGTCGACGTCCCGGCGGGCGACGACGAACGGTGGAGCCGCGCCGAAGCGATCCTCGACCCGGCCGCGTCACCCGGTGCCACGCCGGAGGCCCGCGAGCTGCGGATCCTCGCCGACGACCTGCTCACCGCGCTCCACGCCGAGGCGCCCCGGCTGATCGCGACGACGTCGCGCGCCGCGTGGGACCGCGCCCGGATCCACGCCACCGCCGGGCTCGACCTGCTGCGCTACCACGCGGCTTCGGCGGTGCCCGGGGACCGGGACACGCGGATCGCGCGCCTCTCGCGCGCCCGGGCGGTCGTCATGGCCCGCAACCTCCTCGACATCCACGCGGCGACGCCCGGCCGGACACTGGTGTTCGCGAACAACGGCCACCTGCGGCGGACGGGGGCCGGGGCCGGCGCGATCGTGGCGTCCCTGCTCGGCGACCGGTACGCCGTGATCGCCGGCAGCCTGGGCCGCAGCGAGGCCCTCGGGCTCGGGGAGCCGGCCGCGGACACCTACGAAGGCCTGTTGCAGCGCGACACCGACGGCTGGCGGCTGACCGCCGACGTCCCGCCCGGCCGGACCCGCACCGACACCAGGCCCGAGCAGGGGTACTTCCCGCTGGACGCGGAGATGATCGGCGGCGTCGACGCCGTGCTGCACGTCGCCTGACGCCACCGATCACCCGTGCCTACGGGTAGCTGACCACGTTGACCGGCACCGTGCCCGAAGGCGTGACGCCGCCGGTGTCGTTGATGACGTGCGTGATCGTGCCGCGGTAGTTGAGCGAAACCGTCAGCAGGTCGTGGAACTTCACGCCGCTGGTGTTCGGCACCTCGAACGCGTGGTAGCTGGACACCGCGGGGTTGGTGTCGAAGAAGCAGTAGCTCCCGAGACCCCACGCCTCATGCGTTGTCACGTTCGACGCGACCTTGTAGGCGGCGTACCCGGCGACGCCCGAAGGCGCGTTCCACGACGCCTGGTTCGGCACGTCGTAGGGCATCTCGTTCTGGAAGAAGATCGTCTTCCCGCCCTGGCCGTTCCAGATCACCTGGTACTTCTGGTAGTGCTCGACGAACAGGCCGGTGGCCAGCACGTTCGCGCCGTTCACCACGAGCCCGGTGTCGGCGGTGTTCGTGGTCCAGCCGTACGTGCCCGCGTTGCCGTGGTCGGCCCGCCACGCCCAGATGTGGTCGATGATCGTGTCGGCGCTGTTGACGATCAGGCTGTTCGTCGCCTTGCCGGCGATCGCGCCGCCGATCCGGAAGAACACGTCCTGGATCGTCGTCGGGTTCGAGGCGTGCGACGCCGACGACCCGGACTGCCCGACGGTCAGCAGGGCCTGCGAGTTCGTCGTGCCCGCGTCGAAGAGCAGGCCCTTGAGCCGCACGCCGTCCACATCGGACACCTGCATCGCGTTGACGCCGTTGTCGGGCACCAGCGTCGGGTAGCCGATGCCGAGGATCGTCGTGTTCGCCTTCGTCACGTTGAGCGTCTGGTTGAGGTGGTAGACGCCCGGCGTGAAGAACAGGTTGCAGCCCGCGGCGAGCGCGTTGTTGATCGACGCGGCCGTGTCACCGGACTTGACGACGTAGAACTGGCTCATCGGCGCCGACGTGCCCGGGGTGCTGCCGTTCGCCCAGCTGGGGCCGGAGGCGTTGGTGCGCAGGGAAGGCAGGAAGACGCGGTACTTGCCGGTGCCGTCGACGTAGAGGTAGGGCACGTCGCGCGAGACCGGGGTCGTGGCCAGCGTGGTCTCCGGCGGGTTCGGGAACGTGTTCGCCGGCGCGCCGCTGGTGCCGGAGAAGACCATGTTCCACACGCCGCCTGCCCAGCTGCCGAGCTGTGAATCGCGGGTGTACCACTGCTGCTGCGACACCGACGCGGCCTGGCCGGCCACCTTCGTGTCGGCGATGTAGCCGCCGCTGGCGTAGCCGTAGCTCGCCGGGTACAGCTGCAGCCCGCCGCGGACGTCCATCCGGCGGAACGGCGCGGCCTGCGCGACCGCCCACCGCTCGTTGCCGCCGGACGGGTTGACCGCCATGTTCTCGGCCGAGCGCCAGAAGTTCTGCAGCGCGACGCCGTTGTCGGAGGCGTTGAAGGCGTCCACGGTGACGTCACCGTTGATCAGGACGTCGCCGGGGTTCTGGCCGAGGCCGGCCACCGAGGTGTAGAAGCCGACGTTGTCGTGGACGTTGTTGTAGGTGCCCGGCTTGAACAGGTGCGCGACGCGCCGGTCCGCCATCTGCGCGGTGAGCGTGTCCTTCTGGTTGTTGAAGTCCGTGTCGAGCTGGGCCTGGATCGTTGCCGCGGACATGCCCGGGTCGAAGATCCGCACGTTCGGCCCGAAGTTCGGGGTGTCGGACTGCGCCGGGCAGCCGGCCTGGGTGCCGATCGTGTAGGTCGCGCTCGACACCGGCGACGTCGTCGAGCCGGACTTGAGCGCGATCGCGTTGACCGTGCGGGAGTTCGGCACGCTGATCGGTCCGCTGTAGAGCGTCGAGGACGCGGTCGGCGTCGAACCGTCCACTGTGTACCGGATGGTCGCGCCCGAGGTGGCGCTGCTGAGCGTCACCGTCTGGGCGGCCGAGTAGGTGCCGCCGGGCGGGCTGAACGTCGGCGCGGCGACCGTCGTCGTGCCGCCGCCGACGGTGTAGCTGAAGTGCGGGGTGTCGTACTGCGGCCCGCTCTTCTCGTAGGTGAACCAGTAGTCGAGCGTGTTCCCGGTGCTCAGGCCGCCGACGGTGGTCCGCCAGGTGCCGGAGCCGTTGGTCATCCGCACGTTCTGCTGGCCGAGGCCGGGCACGCCGGTGTAGTGGACGTCCACGTACAGCGCGGGGGTCGTCGGGGTGAAGTTGATTTGCACCTGCGTCGAGCTGAGCTGGCTGACGCTCTGCGTGTAGTCGTCCGCGGCGAGGGCGGCGGGGGCGCTCAGCCCGGCCGCCACCAGCAGTGCGGATGCGACGAGCGCGAGCCTCGGGCCGCGTCGTCGAAGCTTGTCCAGGGTCCGGGTCACGCCGACCTCCGCCGTTGGGGATCCACGAGCATTCGTTGTGAGTCACAACAAATTAGCTCCCGCTCAGCGGGCCGTTGATCACTTTTTGGTAACACTTGTCTGGACCAATATGCGAACGGGTGAAGCGTTTCGTGGCTCTTCGTCTGATTGGCGACCCGGTGGGCGAATGACTGAACCGAGAAACATGCTTCTGCCGGGTGACCTCGAACGAGTGACATGCGACGATCCCGTGCCACTCGTCCCCTACCGAGGAGTAGGCAATGTCGCCTCCACGGCTGCTCCGGTCCCTCGTCGTCCTCTCCCTGATCGCCGCCCCGCTGACCGTGGCCACCTCGACCGCCGAAGCCGCTCCCCCGCGGAGCGGCGGCGTCGTCAGCTTCGGCTGCGCCACGTCGGGCAAGCTGCACTGCCTCGGCAAGTCGATCCGGTCACCGAAGGGCTCCGGCCCGCTGCTCACCTCGACCCCGGTCGGCTACGGCCCGGCCGAGATCCAAGCCGCGTACAACCTCGGCGGCCTGCACGCGAACGGCAAGACCGTGGCCATCGTGGACGCCCAGGACGCGCCGACGGCCGAGGCCGACCTGGCCAAGTTCCGGTCCGCGCGCGGGCTTCCGCCGTGCACCACGGCCAACGGCTGCTTCAAGAAGGTCAACCAGAACGGCGCGGCGAGCCCGCTGCCGGCGCCCGACTACGGCTGGGCGATGGAGATCAGCCTCGACCTCGACGCGGTGTCGGCGACCTGCCCGGACTGCAAGATCCTCTTGGTGGAGGCCAACTCCCCGGACGTCGACCCGCTGATGACGGCGGTCGACACGGCCGCGGCGACCCCGGGCGTGGTGGCGATCTCCAACAGCTACGGCGGCACCGAAGACTCGACGATCCTGGCCGCGGACGCCCACCTGAACCACCCGGGCATCGCGGTCACGGCGTCCTCGGGCGACTCCGGCTACGGCGTCAGCTGGCCGGCTTCGTCGCCGTACGTCACGGCGGTGGGCGGCACGACGCTCAAGAAGTCCACGACCGCCGCGCGCGGCTGGACCGAGACGACGTGGAAGGGCAGCGGCAGCGGGTGTTCCGCGCTGGAGCCGAAACCGGCGTGGCAGCACGACACCGGGTGCGCCAAGCGGACGGTCGCGGACGTCTCGGCGGTCGCGGACCCGGCCACCGGGCTCGGCGTCTACGACACGTACAACAGCTGCGGCAGCTCGTCGTTCTGCGACCTGCTGCTGTCACTGGGCCTCGCCCAGGGCGCGGACGGCTGGATCCAGGTCGGCGGGACGAGCCTGTCCTCGCCGGTGATCGCGAGCGTGTACGCGCTGGCGGGGAATTCCGTGACGTCGGGGTCCTACCCGTACGCGCACGCCGACGGGCTGTACGACGTGACGTCGGGCTCGAACGGCAGCTGCGGCGGGACGTACCTCTGCACGGCGGGAACCGGGTACGACGGACCGACCGGGCTGGGCACGCCGCACGGGACCGCCGGGTTCTGAGCGCGGGTGGCCCCGGCCGGATGTCATGAAAGGGTCGTTCACCTCGCCAGAGGTCATGAACGACCCTTTCATGACATTTCCCGCGACGCCGGGCCTCGGCGAAGTCGGGCCGGTGCGGCCGGTCCGGCGGTCCACGATGTCGGCGGCTTCGCCGACGTCTTGAATGAGTCATTCAGGTCTTCGGAGGTCCTGAATGACTCATTCAAGACACCACAGGGCCGCCCGGCGCCACTCGCTGCGGCCGGCACCGGTCGGTTCAGACCGAGAGCGGTCGGCCCTCGGCGACTTTGCCGGAGCCCTGTCGTCAGACGACATGAACGACCCTTTCATGACATTCCCCGCGACGCCGGGCGCACCGTCCACATGCCACGGACGGGTGACCTTTGCATGCGGTCCGCCGGTGCGGGGTAAGGATGACTGCATGCTGGACACCGAGCTGCTCTCGCGGACGCCCTCGCGGGCGCTCGACGTCGTCACCCCGCTCGGCGATGTGCGCTTCGCCGTCCGCGTCGGTGGGTGGGACGTGCCGGCGAGACCGGAACTGACCTGGGGCCTGGACTCCGGCTCCCGGCTGTGCCGGTGGCGGCACCGGTCCGTGCGGCTCGACGTGCTCTCCGGTCCCACCAAGGCCGAGCAGCCGGGCGTCACCCGGGAAACCGTCATCTTCCGCGTGCTGGCCAGGGAAGCGCTCAGCGAGTTCGTCGTCCAGGCCGAGCTGGCCGCCCCGCCGCCGGACGTCCGCGGTGGGGAAGGCGCTTTCACGGCCGCGACCGCCGACGCCGTGGTGAGCGTCGGCGGTCCCGGTGCCGAAATGCTGCTGCACTGCTCGCGCACCGGGCAGCACGTGCCGCCGTACTGGTCGGGGCAGCTGGCCGACGCCGTCCGGCTCGACGGCGCGCGGCTCACCTGGCAGCTGCCCGGTGTCGAGCGCGGGGACTACGCCGAACTGTGGGTCACCGTCGCGTGGAGCGGGCCGGACGGGGACCCCGGCCGCGCGGTCGACATCGACCCGGGGCGGGTGCTACGGGAGCTGGCCCAGTGAAATCCGGTCCAGATCCGGAGCCCCCGCGCGGTCGTTGCCGATCCGGATCGCATTGGCGCCCGCGGTCAGCGGCACCGGGACCGAAGTGGTGTACGGGGTGTTGTTCCCCGCGCCGCTGACCTTCACCTCCACCGGCGCGCCCCCGTTGACCGACACGAAGTACGACCGGTCGCCGTTGACGGTGAAGTCGAGGAACAGCTCGTACTGCCCCGCCGCGGGTACGACGACGTCCGGGAAGGTCACCGCCGCACCCGCGCCGCCCCCGATGTTGCGGACCTTCTGCCCGCCCGAGCACAGCGAACAGCTCGTGACGCCGGCGTCGCCGATGTCGTTGGCCGAGTCCTCCGCCTCGCGCATGAACACCCGGTCCGCCGGACGCGGCTTGACCACCACCGGCTTGCTCACCGACTTCGCGCGGCCGAGCGTCCGGAACGCCGCCGTCACCGGGATGGTCACGTCCCCGGCCGCCGGGGCGGTCACCGTCCACGATCCACTGAGGACCTGACCGAGCCGCAGGTTCGACGCGGTCACCGGTGTGCCTTCGAGCGTCCAGCCCGCCGGGACGACCGGCGCCAGCGTGACGTCGTCGATCGGGTCGTCGACGTCGAGCCGCAGCGACGCGGTGATCGTCATCGCCTGCCGTCCGGGCGAAACCCATTGCACACCAGCGGGTTGGACCGTCAACGTCGTCTTCGGCGTGTACGACTCGGGCGGCAGCGGTGCCACCGCGATGCGGTCCAGACCCGTCGTGCCGGAGACCTTGACCGTGTTGGGCCCGGCGGTGAACGGCACGGCGATGGCCGCCGGGGCGCTGACCGCGACGGGTGCTGCGCCGTTGACGCTCACCGAGAGCGTGCCCGGTCCGGTCGTGTCCAGCTGCAGGCGCGAGGGACCCGACGCCTGGACGTTCCGGAAGACGACGGCGCCGCGGTCGAGACCGGTGACGGCGGCCGTGCCCGAGCAGGCCTCGCACCACACCGGGGAAGCCTTGCCCTCGAAGCCGTTGCGCCACGATTCCGCCTCCAGCGGCACTTCGCCGCGCGGGTCCGGGTAGCCGTAGGCGACGTCGACCTCGTCGAGCGCGAGCTGGTGGAAGAACGGCTTGGCCTGCGGTCCGGACCACGTGTTCAGCACGTCGAGCTTGAGGTACCGCGCGTGCACCTCGCCGACGTCGACGAACTGCACGCCGCGGGTGCTGGGCAGCGCGCCGGTGCGCACCGTGCGCCAGTTGTTCCCGTCGTCGCTGGCGTAGACGCGGTAGTCCTTGATCCGCGCGGAATCCTCGGCGCGGCCGAACGATTCCCGCGCGTACGTCGGCGACGACTCGCGCTCGTGCACCGCAAGGTAGGCCGTCGACCGCTTCTTCCCGAGGTCGAGGGTGATCGACACGGGCTGCCGGCCGTCGGCGTCCCAGTAGTTTTCGTAGCTGCCGTCGACGAGGTTCGCCGCCGGGTGCCCCGGTGCGGCCGCCGACGCGGTCGCCTTGATCGTGCTCTTGTCGTAGAAGTACTGCTGCCCGGCGGTGTCCACTTTGAACACCGTGTCGTAGGCGTCCCAGTCCGTGATGTCCAGAATGGACAGATAGCCGCCGGACTGCGCGAACCGCATCGGTTTTCCGGTCCGCAGGTCCGAGACGCGGGTGACGCGGTAGCCGTTGTCCCGCAGCCGGACCAGGTTCGTCGACGGCCGCGTCACGACGTGGACGTACTGCGTAGCGCCTTTCAGGGTGATGACGCCGTGCGCGCCGTCGTTCCAGAAGCCCGGCTGCATGCCGCCGTACAGGTAGCCGCCGCCTTCGGTGCCCTGCAAGGACTCCTTGATCGGCTGGGTCCACGACGCCATGAAGTCGTTGAACTCCTCCTGCCGCGGTGGGAACTTCCCGTTCAGCATGGCGGTTTCGGCCATCAGCGACTTGATCGACGAGCCCGCGTTCGTGATGTACCGGCCGGTGGAGAGCCGGAAGTCGACGGGCTGGTCGCCGCCGCTGTACCACCAGTCGCCGTTGGTCGGCAGCTTGTAGTCGGCTTCGGTGAGCCGCGGCATCGGCGTGTAGACCGCCTGCGGGTAGTCGTAGGACGGCGTCATGCCGGTCTTCTGCTCGTTGCTGACCGTGTCCATGATCGGGGTGTCCTCGTTGTTGTTGCTCAGCAACCAGGACGGCCGCTTCTCGCGGACGCGTTCGTAGAGCCCGTGCTGCTCCCAGTACTCGTTGTCGTTGTCGATCCAGAACCCGGCGAGGTCGCTGTACCGGTCCATGACCTCGTCGAAGAGGTCGTAGCTGTACTCGCCGAAGCCCGGGCGGGTGGTGAGGTCGACCGGGTGGCCCTTGTACGCCGAGTAGGCGGCCGAGTCGAGCGACTCGTGGCCGGTTTCGTTGTGCCACTGGGGATCGTCGGTCATGTACAACAGAACGCGGACGCCCTTGGCCTGGCCCGCGGCGATCAGCTCGCCGAGGAAGTCGCGCTGGGTCGAGCAGCTGCCGGGGATCTTCGACGGCCACGGCCGCGCGTAGCCCAGCCTGCTGTGGAACGTGGCGAGCACGACGTAGGACGCGCCGAGCTTCTTCGCCTCGTCGATCCAGTAGCCCGGCGTCCAGCCGCCGGCGGTGACGTCGTGCTCCCAGGCGGCGCAGTCGGTGTGCCGCGGCGCGGTGAACATGCCCCAGTGCAGGAACAGCCCGGCCGTCGAGGCGCGCAGCCAGTCCTGGCGCGGGTGCCGCACTTCGGCGTTCGCCGGGGTGATCAGGGTCGCCAGCAGCACGATGGCCGCGGCGAGGCAGGCTCGGACTCTCATGGCCTCTCCTCGACTCGGAGAGATCTGATGATTGTCAGCCGGTATCTCGTCCGTCAAGGGAGGATGCCGCTGAGCGGGATCGAATCATCAGACCTGTCACATCTTCACGGCGCGATACGTCAAGGTGGTGACGCACGCGAAAGGACCACCCGTGAACGACGACTTCCTGGCCGAAAGCTTCGAGACCCACCGCAACCACCTGCGGGCCGTCGCCTACCGGATGCTGGGCTCGCTGAGCGAAGCCGAAGACGCCGTCCAGGAGTCCTGGCTGCGGCTGAGCCGGAGCGACAGCGCCGCCGTCGAGAACCTGGGCGGCTGGCTGACGACCGTCGTCGGCCGGGTCTGCCTGGACATGCTGCGGTCGCGCAAGGCACGGCGCGAGGAGCCGTGGGACACGCTGGTGCCGGACCCGATCGTCAGCCGGGAGGACGCCGGTCCCGAGCACGAGGTGCTGATGGCGGACTCGGTCGGCCTCGCGCTGCTGGTCGTGCTGGACACGCTCACCCCGGGCGAGCGGCTGGCGTTCGTGCTGCGGGACATGTTCGCGATGCCGTTCGAGGAGATCGCCCCGATCGTCGGCCGTTCCGAAGCGGCGACCCGCCAGCTCGCCAGCCGCGCCCGGCGGCGGGTGCAGGGCGCGCCGGTCGCGCCGGACCCGGACCTGGCGCGCCAGCGTGAAGTCGTCGACGCCTTCCTGGCCGCGGCCCGCGGTGGTGACTTCGACGCGCTGGTCTCGGTCCTCGACCCCGACGTCGTGCTGCGCGCCGACCGCGGCGCGGCCCACGGCGGCTCGGACGAGGTCCGCGGCGCGGCGGCGGTCGCGAACCAGGCCCTGACGTTCTCCCGCCTCGGCGCGGGCGGCGGCGTGGTCCACCGCGCCCTGGTCAACGGCGCGGCCGGCGTGGTGGCGACCCGCGACGGCCGCCCGTTCTCGGTGCTGGGCTTCACCGTGGCCGGCGGCCGGATCGTGGAGATCGACATCCTGGCCGACCCCGACCGCCTCGACCGCCTGGACCTGGCCGTGCTCGACTGACGGTCGTGAGTGGCAAGTCGGGTTAGAACCCCACTAGCCACTCACGACCGCGCCGGACTCGTCGGTCACCAGGGCGATCCCGGCGTCGCCGTCGAAGTGCAGGTAGTGCTGCCTGGCGTCGGCGTAGCGGCGGACCGCGCCCGCCACCACGGCCACCAGCTCGCCGTCCTCGATGGCGTACAGCTCGTCCGGGGTCAGGACTTCGTGGACGCGTGTGCCGTCGGAGACCAGGGTGCGGACGCGGCGGCCGGTGTGGTCGTAGCCGTACAGCGCGTTGACGCCGTCGTCACCGTGGACGCCGCGCAGGCGGTCGAACGCGTCGCGGATTTCCGTGCCGCACAACGGTTCCGGGGCCGCGGCCGCGCCGATTTCGCGGGTCCAGGTGCCGCCCGGGCCGGTGACGACGTGGCGGCCGCCGGTCCACGCCTCGGTGACGCCGTTCGCGTAGTGGACCGCCGTGCGGTGGCCGCGCAGGTCGTAGTGCACCGCGTCGACGAAGCCCGGCACGCTCACCAGCCTGCCGACCTCGTCGTACTGGTGGTGGACCGTCAGCCGCCCGTCGCCGGCGTCCGGGTAGACCACCTTCGCCGGCCGCCCGTCGGCGCGGCGCACCACGTCCAGGCGGTACTCGACGGCGACGTGCGCCGGCCGCCAGCGCTTCTCGGCCGGGTTGCCGAGCGCGTCGTAGCCGAACAGGGTCACGCCCGATTCGTCGGACACGCGCACCAGCCGCCCGCAGCTGTGCGGCCCGGCACCGGGTGGCACCGGCAGGCCGCCGTCGTGGTGGGTGAACGTCGTGACCGGCGTGCCGTGCGGGTCGTCGACCAGCACCGCCACCGGCCTGCCGACGGCGTCGTGCACCCGGTACACGGTGTGCCCGTCCGGCGTCCGCGCCTCGACCGGGTTCCCCGCGGCGTCCCGCACCAGCACGACCCCGTCGGCGCCGCGCAGCTCCCGCCCGAGCAGGTCGTGAAGGCCACCTTCACGAGCTACAAGTTCCTCAAGGTGGCCTTCACGAACGTCGGTGGGCCGGCCCAGGGCGTCGTAGTGGAACTCTTCGGGGGCGGGTGGGCGGTCGCCGTCGCGGAAGGACCGGCTCGTCCGGCGCACGAAGCCGCGGGCGCAGTACTCGTGGCGCTCGTCGACGACGTCGCCGAGCAGCTCGGTGTGCCGCCGCTCCAGCAGCCGCCCGGCGCCGTCGCGCACCTCGGTCGTCAGCAGCACCTCGGCCTCGCCGGACACCGCGCGCTGCTCGGTCGTGACCCGCACCGGGCCGCCGGTGCCGTAGCGGTACCGGATCGTCGGCAGCTCCGCGGAATCACCGGGCCGGACGACGGTTTCGGGACGCCCCAGCGGGTCGTGGGTCACCGTGGTCACCGCGCCCGCCGGGGCGATCAGTTCGCGCACCCGCGCGGTCCGGACGTCGTGGCGCGTGATCGTCACGTTCCCGAGCGGATCCGTGGTCACCTCGGGGAAGCAGTGGTCGGCCGAATACCGCACTTCGGTGGTGTGCCCGAGCGGATCGGTCATCGTGGTGCGCAGCCCCGCGACGGTGTCGAGCCGTCCGTGGAACGTCGTGATCCACCAGCCGTCCTCGCCGGGACGGCGGTGGTAGCCGTGGTGGCGCAGGTCCGGCGGGACCGGGCCGTAGCCGTCGGCGACGAGCGCGTCGGTGAGCACCAGCTCCTCCCGCGCGGTGCACAGCCCGTGCGCGCCGGCCCGGCCGTCCGGGGTCTCGTCGTAGCGGAACAGCCGGTCGGACACCACCGTCCCGGTGCCGTCCACCACGCGGATCCGCGCGGGCAGCGCCGCGAACCGGCCGTCGGGGTCGGTCGCGTACGTCGTGCGGGTGTCGCGCACGACGGTCCCGCGGCCGGGCCGCTCGGTCGTTTCCACCACCCGGGCCGGGTTCCCGGCGGCGTCGAGGTCCGTCTCCGTCGTGGTGACCGAGACCGGGCCGGGCCGCCGGTCGAACTCGGTCACCACCGTGCGAGTCCACTGTGGACGGCGCAGGTGCACCACCCGGCGGTACGGCCGCTCGCGCGCGGGGGAGTCGTCGAGGCCGTAGGTCTCCTCCTTCGTCAGCCGCCCGTCGTCGCCGAACCAGCGCACGGTCCGCAACGTCGGCGCGTGCTCGTCGCCGAGGTCGTCCTGGACGACCCGGCCGAAGACCGGCGCCCGGCTGTCGTGGTACTCGAACTCGGTCACGCCCACGTGGCCGGTGGCCACTTCGCGGCGCGAGACGCGCCGGACCACCGGGACCGCCTCCACCGTCGTGTACTCGATCTCCGTGCGCAGCCCGATGCCGTTGTCGATCCCGCTCAGCCGCCCGGTGCGGGGGAGGTCCTCGAACGAGAAGTACGGCACGGTGTCGTCGGCGTCGAGCAGCGAAACGCCGCCGCCGGAGCGGGCCTTCGCGGCGAGCTGGACCCGCCGGGCGACCGGGGTTTCGACCTGGGTGTAGGCCAGCCGCAGCACCGGGGCGGCGGCTTCGGCGCCGCGCGCGTCGAACCCGGTGAGCGCCACCGACGTCAGCAGGGAAGCGCCGGTGACGTCGTCGGGGTCGTAGCCGAGGGTCCACCGCCGGACGAGCGGCCGCGCGTCGGCGGGCACCCGCAGGTCGATCCGCGCGCACCGCAGCGCCGTCGTGACGAGGGTGCCGCCGCGGCCCCAGCGCAGCACGTCCGGCCGCGGCTCGTAGGCGAAGTCCACTTCGTACGGTCCGTAGGCGACGCGGGCGAGGTACGCCTGGCCGCTGTGGTGCGCCCAGCCGAACGTCGCCGTCGCGCCCAGCGCGTCCTCGGTCCGGTCGAGGTACCAGCCGTCGCCGTCGGCGGGGCCGAGGAAGTGCCGGGTCCCCGACCGGGTGGTCAGCACGTAGCCGTCGCCGTGGCGGGTGAGCCGGCCCGCCGTCCCGGACCGGGCCTGGCCGCCGGTCTTGCGGACGTGCGGCAGCGGCAGCGCGAACCCGCCGCCGAACGGGCCGTTGGGCGCGCCGGTCGTGTAGCGCAGCGCCAGCGCCGGGGCGCCGCCGCCGGGACCGGGCGGCAGGTCGAGCGGCACCGCGAACCGCCCGCCGCCGGTGGCCGGGTCCGGGGTGAACACCCCGCCCTGTCCCCGGACCGGTGCCGGCCGGGTCGCCTCCCCCGTGCTCGACCGGAGCACAACCATGGTGATCTCCCCGCATGGATCCGTGACTTCCGGAGGGCCAAGTGGGTGAGCCGGGCACGTCAGATACCTCTTCACCCGTTTGCCACGGTCGTTACCCATTCGAGACGTCCGTGTCGTATTCCAGTGGCGGCCCACGGGTCTTTCCCGGGTGCCATCAGTGATCAATGGCGGAGGGTGGACCCGATGGTCGTCAAGTTCGTCCGGGACGAGGGCGCGGAAGTGGCGGCGGAGGACGCGAGCACGCTGAACGAGCTCCCGACCCCGCCGAGGCAGTTGCTCGACCGGCACGGCGCACGCGTGCTGGACCCGGCGACCGCGGTCGTCGCCGCCGGCCAGCCGGTGCCGCGCACGACGGTGTACCGGCCCGGCACGTTCCTGCTGCCCAACCGGTACCTGCGCGACCCGGAGGCACTGGCCGCGATCAACCGCGTGCTCGCGCGCATCGGCGTCTACGCGACCCCGGCCGACCGCGGCGGCGAAGGCCAGGAGTACGCGCGCGTCCGTGAGCTCGACGACGTGCCCGTCCGCGCGCTGCTGCAGGTCCGGGAGGACTCCGACCCGGTCGTCGTCGACTGCTGGAAGGCACTGCAGCTGCTGCGCGCCGCCGCGTCCGGTGAAAAGCCCGAGCTCGACCCCGAGATCGTCAAGGAGATGTCCGTCGAGCACCTGCTCTTCACCTCGCCGGTGTTCGGCGGGGTCCCGTGGGAGACCAGCGGCCTCGGCGGCACGCCGTGGGAGACCAGCGGGTTCGGCGCGGGCAGCTCGTACGGGCGGACCCACGGCGCGAACCGGATCCCGGTGACGCTGGCCGCCGAACCGCCGTACCGCAGCCGCAAGCCCGCGCACCGCCGGCCGGTGATCGCCGTGCTCGACACCGGCATCGGCCCGCACCCGTGGTTCGGGCTCGCCGACCGCTCCGGCCCGCCGGCGCCCGGCTCCGGGCTAGCCGTCGCGCCGGACATCCAGGCGGCGATCCTGCAGGCCGAGATCGACGCCGGGACCACCGTCCCGACGCAGCTGCTCACCGACTACTGGGACGCGCCGACGACCGGCCAGCCGCTGATCGGCGACATCGACACCGACACCGGGCACGGCCTGTTCATCGCCGGCATCATCCGGCAGGCCTGCCCCGAAGCCGACACGCTCGCGATCCGCGTCGTGCACAGCGACGGCGTCGCGTACGAGGGCGACGTGCTGCTCGCGCTGCACCTGCTCGCCGACCGCGTCCGCAACGCGCAGGCGAACAACCGGCCGGAGGACCTGGTCGACATCGTCTCGATCTCGATGGGCTACTACGTCGAGGACCCGGCGGACGTCGCGTTCACCGGCCAGTTCGGCTCGGTCATCGCCGAGCTGCTCGGCCTCGGCGTGCTGGTCGTCGCGGCCGCGGGCAACGATGCCACCACCCGCCGCTTCTACCCGGCGGCCTTCGCCGACCAGCCGCTCGGCCCGGGCTGCGGCCCGCAGGTGATCAGCGTGGGCGCGCTCAACCCCGACGTCACCACGAGCAAGGCGCTGTTCTCCAACGAAGGCCCGTGGGTGCGCTGCTGGGCGACCGGCGCCGGCGTGGTCAGCACCTACCCGACCGACGTCCGCGGCACCGCGGCCGCCGACCACCAGGTGCCCGACCACGGCCGCAACTCCTTCGACCCCGACGACTACAGCGCCGGCTTCGCGGTCTGGGACGGGACGTCGTTCGCCGCCCCGCTCGCCGCGGCCGAGATCGGCAAGGCGCTGCTGCTGCACTCCGGGGACCTGGCCACGGTCGACCGCGAAACGGTCGTCAAGCGGGCCTGGTCCGCGCTGGGTTCGCTGTGAACGTGGCCAAGACCGACCACAGCCGGGTAGCGGCACTGTTCGACGCCGCGCGGGAAGGCGACCGCGCGGCGCTGGACGAACTGGTTTCCCTGCTCACGCCGCTGCTCTGGCAGGTGGCGCGGGATCAGGGTCTGGACGCCGATCAGGCGGGCGACGTCGTGCAGACGGCGTGGCTGCGCCTGCTCGGTTCGTTCGCGGAGATCCGCTCGCCGGTCGCGCTGACCGGCTGGCTGATCACCGTGACCAAGCGGGAGGCCTGGCGGACTGGGGAAAAACGCCAGGTCGAGCGGCCGCTGCCGGAGCTCCCGGAGCGGCTCGCCGAAGCGTCACCGGCACCCGAGGAGGGGGTGCTGCGCGACGACCAGCGCGTGCGGCTCTGGCGCGCGGTCGACAACCTGCCCGAACGCTGCCGCAGCCTGCTGCGGATCGTGGCGTTCGTGCACCGGCCGGACTACGCCGAAGTCGGCGCCCGGCTGGGAATGCCGAGGGGGAGTATCGGCCCGACCAGGGGACGCTGCCTCGCGCGCCTGCGCGAGCAGCTACTCGCCAACGGCGAAGGAGATTGGCTGTGACCACCGTCGAACCACCAGGCGCGAACGAGCCGCTGGACGAGCTCGACTTCCGGCTCCTCGCCGGCGTGCGCGAGCTGTGGGAAGACGCCGACCCGATGCCCGCCACGCTGGTGGAGCAGATCCGCTTCGCCATCGCGCTGGAGGACGTCGACCTGGAAGTGATGCGCATCCGCGAGCAGGAGGCCCTCGCCGTCACGCGAAGCGCCGCCGAGCAGGGCCGGCTCATCACGTTCGACAGCGAAAGCCTGACGATCATGGTGAACGTGAGCCCCGAAGCGACGGGCACGATCCGGCTCGACGGGTGGTTGACCCCGCCCGCCGAGCACCCGATCGAGGTCCGCACGGCGAACGGCCCCTTGACGACCACTTCGGACGCCGAGGGGCGCTTCGCGGTCAGCGGGGTCGCGCACGGGATGGTGCAGGTGCTGGTGCGGACGCTCGGGAGGTCGAGGACGGTGAGCACACCGGCGATCGAACTCTGACCGCGCGCACCCGGTGGCCGCCGACGTCATGAACGGGTCGTTCATCGCGTCCGGTG
This sequence comes from Amycolatopsis eburnea, assembly GCF_003937945.1. Classification (GTDB taxonomy): domain Bacteria; phylum Actinomycetota; class Actinomycetes; order Mycobacteriales; family Pseudonocardiaceae; genus Amycolatopsis; species Amycolatopsis eburnea. Next base: position 319,462 of record NZ_RSEC01000036.1, on the reverse strand, counting down.
ACATGAAAGAGTCGTTCATGGCGGCGGGCAGCACACCGGATATCGCTCTGTCACGTGAAAATCCGCCTGCCCGCGACAACTCCCGAACCTCCCTGACCCGGAGGTACGATCCGGGTCGTCCTTCTCGGCCGAGGGGGACGGCTCCGGCCGGGAGGGCAGCCTGTGGTCGCGTCGCCGAGGGCGGAAGACCGGGTGCGCGACCTGCATCGGCGTGCGGTCGCGGCGACCAACAACGGCCAGCCCGTGGTCGGCGGGCGCCTGATCCGGTCCGCCGCACGGCTTCTCGGCCTGCCCGCCACCGCGCCGCCGGACGGGTGGCCGGCCTGGCCCGATCTCGCCACGCGCGTGCTCGGGACGTACGCCGCCGTCGAGACCGCGCTGGGCAACAGCGCGCGCGGCCTCGCCCTGCTCGATGAGGCCGACGCCCTCGTTTCCGAGGCCGGGCGCGGGATCCTGCGGCAGCAGCGCGGGCTCGTGTTCATCCTCATCGGACGGATGGACGAGGCCCTCACCTGCTTCGACGAGGCGATCCCGCTGCTGCGGCAGGCCGGCGAGTTCGTCGTGCTCGCCCGGACGCTGCTCAACCGCGCGATGCTGCACCAGTACGCCGGACGCGTGCGGCTCGCGCTCGCCGATCTCGACCAGTGCGAGCAGATCGGGGCCGGGCAGCCCGAAGAAGAGGGCCTGGCCCGGATCTTCGCGAAGGCCGCGCACGGGCGCGGGCAGGCGCGGGTGCTGACCGGCGACATCCCGGGCGCGCTGCGCGACTTCGACGCGGCGAGCGGGTTCTACGCCGAGCAGAGCGTCGGGATGCTGCCCGTGCTGGCCGTCGACAAGGCACGGGCGCTGCTCGCCGCCGGGCTGCCGCAGGAAGCCGCCGCCGAGCTGGACGCCGCCCTCGAGCAGTTCCCGCGGTCGCGGATGAACCAGGAGCACGCCGAAGCCGAGCTCACGCGCGCGCTCGCCGCGCTGGCGAGTGGCGACCCGGCGACCGCGCGCAGCTGGGCCGGGCGCGCCGAACGGCGGTTTCGCCGTCGTGGCAACGAAACCTGGGCCGCGGTCGCGCAGCTGACCGCGTTGCGCGCGGACTTCGCGGCCGGACGGCGGATCGCCCGCGTCGCCACCGAAGCGACCGCGCTGGCCGGCCGGCTCACCGGGCTGGGCCTGCGCAACGACGCCGAAATCGCGGCGCTGCTGGCCGCGCGGGCGCGGATCGCGCTCGGCGACCTCGACGGTGCCCGGGCCGGCATCGCGCCGCGCGACCGCCGGGCCGCGCCGCTGGAAAACCGCCTCGTCCGGCGGCTCGCGCTGGCCGAACTCGGCGCCGCGACCGGCCACCGGCGCACGACGTTCGCGAACGCGCGCGCCGGGCTCGCCCAGCTGCAGCGCCACCGCAGCCGCTTCGGCAGCGTCGACCTGCAGACCGCGACGACGTCGCTGGGCAAGGAACTCGCCGACGCCGGTCTCGCCGCCGCGCTCGCCCAGCGGTCGCCGGGGGTGGTGTTCCGGTGGCTCGACCGCTCGCGTGCGCAGGCGTTCCGGTTCCGGCCGGTGCGCCCGCCCGCGCACCCGGAGACCGTCGATGCCGTCGCCGAGCTGCGGTACCTCTCGATGCAGATCCGCGCCGGCGAGCTGTCCGGGAAGCCGGACGCCCAGGCCGTGAAGCGGTGTGCCGCGCTGGAACGGGAAATCCGCGCCAAGGGCTGGCAGGCCGAGGGCACCGACGAGGACCACCCCGAGGCGAAGCTGCGCGAGGTCGGCGACGAGCTCGCCGACAGCGGCAGCGCGATGGTCTGCTTCCTCGCCGACCACGGCGCGTTGTGCGCGCAGGTGATCGCGAACCACCGGGTGGCGCTGATCGAGCTCGGCCCGGCGTCGGCCGTCGCCGAGCCGGTCGCGCGGCTGCACAGCGACCTCGACGCGTTGTGCGGGCGCCAGCTCCCCGCCCAGCTGGACCAGGTCATCCGCCGGTCGGTGCGGACGCAGGTCACCGCGCTGGACGCGATCCTGCTGGCGCCGCTGGCGAACCGGCTGGGCGACCTCGACGTCGTCGTCGTGCCGACCGGCGCGCTCTCGGCGATCCCGTGGGGGCTGCTGCCGACGCTGCGCGGGCGGCCGGTGACGGTCACGCCGTCGTCGTCGGCCTGGCTCGACGCGGGCCGCCGTCCCCGCCGCGCGGGCGGGGCGCCGCTGCTGGTCGCGGGCTCGGACCTGACCCACGCGGAAACCGAGATCTCGGCGCTGGCGCCGCTGTACCCGGAGGCGGAGGTGCTGACCGGGCCGGACGCGACGGTCGCGGCGACGCTCAAGGCGTTCGACGGCTGCCGGCTGGCGCACTTCGCCGCGCACGGTCACCACGAGCGGGAGAACGTGCTGTTCTCCCGGCTCAACCTCGCCGACGGGCCGCTGATGGCCTACGACGTCCAGCAGCTCGCGACGGCGCCGGAGCAGGTGGTGCTGTCCTCGTGCGACGTCGGCCAGACCGTGGTCCGCGCGGGCGACGAGGTCCTCGGCTTCACGGCGGCGCTGCTCTACGGCGGCAGCCGCACGGTGGTCTCGAGCGTGGCGCGGGTCGACGACCGGACCGCGGGCGGCGTGATGCTGGCGTTCCACCGCGCGCTGGCCGCCGGGACCCCGCCGGCGCGGGCGCTGGCGGACGCGGCCACGGCGGAACCGTTGATGCCGTTCGTCTGCTTCGGTCGCAGCTGACACTCTTTTCGACGTCCGGCGATCTTGAAGGTTGCTTTCCGGTGATCGATCGCATCGCGGCGCATCCCCGTGGGGTGGCCGGGCATCTCTCCCGGTGAGTCCAGTCGAGCACGGAACGAGGGAGGACGACCATGAAGCGAGCTGGAACCGCGCTGATCGCCGGGGGTCTGGCGGCCGGTGGGCTGCTGGTGGCGGGCGGGGTGGCGAACGCCATGCCGAGCGACCACCCGTGCGGCGCCTCGGACGTCCGCGTGACCGTGGCCCACGACCCGGCGCACGCGGCCGGGCACGAGGCCTACGTGCTCACCTACACGGCGGCGTCGCCGAACACGAACTGCAAGCTCGAGGGCGCGCCGACGGCGGTGGGCTTCCTCGCCGGCGGGCAGCGGCTGCCGATCGCGGTGACGACGGACGCTTCCGAGGTGCTTCCGGTGAACCTGCGTGCCGGGCACCCGGCGGTGTCCCGGATCGTCCAGCGCTCGGCAGGGGCGCCCGCGGCCGCCGAATTCGTCACGTTCGACCTGCCGACCGGGCCGTACGGCCAGCCGGTGAGCGTCGCGTGGCCGGCGGGGGCGCCGGTGAAGGGCGACACCGTCCAGGTCACGCCGGTCGGCAACTGAACTTCGGGAGGGGATTCCACGTGAAGCGCATCTTGATCGGGATCGGCACGGCGGCGGGGGCCTTCCTGCTGGCGGCGTGCGGCACGTCCACGGCGGCTCCGGCACCCGCGGCGGGTGCCGCGAACGGCGCGGCGGCGGCTCCGGCCGGCGGCGGGGTGGCCGCGGCGTCGACTGCGACCCCGCGGTGCACGACGGCCGACCTGGAGGTCCTGCTGGGCAAGCCGGCCGAGAAGAACGACGCGCCGGGCCAGTACGACATCCCGCTGACGTACCGGAACACGACGGACCACACGTGCGGCCTGTACGGCGTCCCGGGCGTCGACCTCGTCGGCCCGGACGAGCCGGCGTTCGGCCCGGTGTACCACCTGCCGCGCGTCGACAACGGCGTGAAGTACAACGAGGTCACCGCGGGCACGACGGCCTCGGCGACGATCACGGTGCTGAAGCCGGCGGACGGGCAGCCGGCCTGGACGCCGTCGAAGCTGAACACGATCCCGCCGGGCTCGACCCGGGCGCTGTCCGCGGCCTGGCTGCCCGACCTGCCGGTCCTCCGCCAGGACGCGGCGACCCACCCGGGTTCGTACGTGAACGGCATCCTCGCCGACCCGTCCTGACCCAAGCGCCCCAATGTGGCCTTGGTTGTGTCTTGCGCACCCAAGGCGGCCTTCGGTGCGCAAGACGCAACCAAGGCCGCCTCGGGGCGCTCGTCACTCGATCGGGTGAAGCCGGGGGCCGCGCGTCATTCCTGGCGCGGGGTCCCCTCTTCCTCACTGCGGCGGTAACCGGCCGGCACGCCCCCCGACTGGCCGGTTACCGCTGCGAGTTCCCTACTCACGGTGGAGCAGCACGACGGCGTCCGTCCCGTCGACGCGCAGGTACCCCGTGCTTTCCAGCTCTTCCAGCGCCGCCGCCTTCGTCGCCAGCGTGGTCGGCCACGACTGCTCCGGGTTCGCCACCACCACCCACTCCGGCCGCGACGCGTTCACGCCGTCGAAGAACAGCACCGTGCAGCGGGACGTCAGCCGCGGGGCCAGCCGGTTGGACGCCAGGACGGTGGCGCCGTCCGGGATGCGGGCGAGGACCGCGTCGATGCCCGCGCGCTGCGCCGGCGTCCAGACGCCGCTGGTCAGGTGCGCCGCCTGCAGCCCCAGCGACGCCAGTCCGGCGACCAGCGCGCACGCGGGCAGCAGCCGGGCGACGCGCCGGGCGCCGTGCAGGCCCGCGAGGAACGCGATCGGCATCAGCACCGCGCTGTAGTGGTAGCCCAGGCCCCAGTACCGGTCGTTCGCCGCCACCAGCCGCCACGCCAGCGTCGGCACCGCGAGCAGCAGCACCGGCGACCGCAGTGCCGCGAACGCCATCGGTACCAGCAGGGCCAGCAGCATCGACACCTTCACGATCGCGCCGCCGAACGGGTCGAAGCCGCCGCCGTGGGCGTACGCGCCCGCCGGGTTCAGCGCCGGCAGCACGACCAGGAACAACGCCGCCGACGTGACGACGCCGAACACGACGACCGCCCAGCCGAGCCGTCGCTGCCGGTTGAGCACCAGCACCACGCCGACGGCCGCGAGCGTCAGCGGCAGGTCCTCCTTGACCAGCACCAGCGGCAGCGCGCACCAGACCGCGGCCCGCCACCGCTCGCGCAGCAGGTGCTCGGCGGTGAACGCCAGCATCGGCACGGCGAAGCAGACCTCGTGGAAGTCGAAGTTCACCGCGGACAGCAGCCCCCACGACAGCACGTACCCCGCACCCACGACCACACCGCGACGACGGCCGAGCACCTCGATCGCGCACCGCGTCACCGGCACGGCCGACAGCGCGAACAGCAGGGCCTGCGCCACCAGCAGGCACCCCGGCGACGGCCAGAGCAGGTAAAACGGCGCCACCAGCGCGAGGATCGGGTGGAAGTGGTCGCCGAGCGTCGGCGCGCTGGGGCCGAGCAGGTCCGACACCGGCCAGTGCCCGTGCGCGTAGGACCGCACGGCCTGTTCGAAGATCCCCAGGTCGAAGCCGCTCGCGTCGAACGTCCGGAGCCGCTGCAGCGACCAGGCCGCGTACCCGGCGAACGCGACCGCGGCGACGGCGTAGGGGAGCGCGCGGGTTTCGCGCGGGCGCGCCGGGGAAGGCGCGAAGTCGATCAGCATGGCGGGATGCTCTTGGCGCCACGCTGAACCGGAGCTTAAGCAGCCTGAAGAAGTCTTCAGGCAAGCGGCAAGCGGAGTTCCAGACGCGCGCCGGACGTGCTTTCGGTGACGCGCAGCGTGCCGCCGTGCGTCCGCGCGATCTCCGCCGCGATCGCCAGGCCCAGCCCGGAGCCGCCGTCGTCGTCGCGAGCGCGGTCGGCGTCGAGCCGCACGAACCGGTCGAAGACTGCTTCGCGGTGCTCGGCCGGGATGCCGGGGCCGTCGTCCTGAACGGTCAGCACGGCCTCGCCGCCGGTCGCGGAAAGCGTGATCGTCACGCGGCTCTCCGCGTGCCGCTCGGCGTTGTCGGCGAGGTTGCGCAGCACGCGCTCGAGCCGTCCCGCGTGGCCCCGGACCACCGGCGTGGCTTCGATTTCCGTGCGCACCTCGACGCCGTCCCGGGGCAGCCGCGCGGCGACGTGCCCGGTCACGACGTCCGCCAGCGCGACCGGTTCGCGGCCGGCGGGCTGGTCCGCGTCCAGCTTGCTGAGCAGCAGCAGGTCGCTCGCCAGCGCCTCCATCCGCGTCACGTCGAGCACGGCGTTTTCGAAGCTGTGGCGCCAGTCGAGCCGGTCGGGGTGGGCGAGCTGCACTTCGAGCTGGGTGCGCATCGACGCCAGCGGGGTGCGCAGCTCGTGCGACGCGTCCGCGGTGAACCGGCTCTGCCGCCGGACCGACCGGTCGAGCCGGGCCAGCATCTCGTTCATCGTCACGGCGAGCGCGGTGATCTCGTCGCCGGAGTCGGGCACCGGCACGCGGCGGCCGAGGTCCTGTGCGCGGATCCCGTCCACCTCGGCGCGGATCGCGCCCACCGCGCGCAGCGAGCGCCGGACCGCGAACCAGGCGACGCCGCCGACGAGCAGCGCGGCCGCCGGTACCCCGCCCCAGAGGATCCGCTGGGCGGTGGCGACGGTTTCGAGGCCGATCGGGTCGAGCGGCGCCGACGCCTGGACGAAGTGCTTCCCGTCGGTGGTCCCGGACTGCGACACGACGGTGTTCTCGCCGCCGAAGGGCCAGCCGAGCACGCAATCGGGCGCGTAGACGAAGGCCTGCCCGACTCTCGCGCCGGTGCCAGGGTCGGCCGGGCAGCCGTTGTCCGGCCCCTTGTCGCGGGTGATCCAGTAGCCGCCGTAGCCGAGCTGCGCGGCCACGGCGGTGGGCGTGACCTTGGCGTCGAGCAGCGCGGCGATCGCCTCCGCCTTCTCGTTGGCGAGCCGGTTGGCGGCGGCTTCGAGGCCGTCGCGCAGCGCGTTGACGAACCAGTACGACCCGAGGCCGAGCACGAGCGCGGACGCGAGCGAAGCGAAGAGGGCGACCCGCCACCGGGTCGACCGGGGCAGCAACCGGGCCATCCGCAGAAGATAACCGCACCTTCGGAGACCCGGCCGGTGTCCCGGCGCCTTACCGTCGAAGGCTGTGACGGTCGAACAGTGGGAGTCGGTCCGCGCGGCCCTGCCGGACGTCGGCGGCCGGTTCGCGGACCTGGTGGCGAGCGTGCCGGACGCGCGCGCGAGGTCGCTGGGCGAGTGGTCGATCGCCGAAACGGCGTCGCACGTCGGGATGATCGCGCTGATGTACACGGCGATGATCCGCGGCGACGGCGGCCCGCTGCCGTTGCCGGGCCTCGAAGAGCCGATCGACTCGGCCAGCGTCGACACGATCTCGCGGATGAACGCGCTCGCCCTCGAGCTGTACCCCGAGCGCGACCCGGTCCGCCTGGCCGAGCGGCTGCGCGCGGACATCGCCGAGGTCCTGCTGGTCAGCGCCGACCTCGATCCGGAGAAACCGGTGTGGTGGCTGGGCGGTTCGCGCGTCCCGGTGGCCGGCGTCCTCGCGCACCTGGTCAACGAGATGCTGCTGCACGGCCTCGACATCGCCCGCGCGCTCGGCCGGCCGTGGCCGGTCCCGGCGCGGTACGAGGCGATGTTCCTGGAGCTGTTCCTGTTCGGCATGGTGCGCAACGACATGGGGAGCCTGCTCGACGACGCGACGCCGTCACCCCGGCGGATCGCGGTCGAGTTCCGGTCGGCGTACACGAAGCCGGGTGTGCTGGCGCTGCAACACGGACGGCTGCGCTTCGAGGAACCGGACGGCACGGCGGACGTGCGCCTGCGCTTCGACCCGGCGGTGCTGGTCCCGATGATGTTCGGCCGGATTTCGAAGGCCCGCGCGGTCCTGACCGGCGGGGTCCGCATCTCCGGGCGGCGGCCGTGGCTGCTCCCGGAGTTCCTGCGGACCGTGCGGATGCCTTAGCGGAGCACGCGGAAGGTCAGGTGGGTCGCGTTCGGCGTCTCGCTGACGGCGGTGCGCTCCAGCCGGACGTGCTCGCCCGCGGGGCCGTCGAAGAGCCGGACGCCGTGGCCGAAGAGCAGCGGGACCACGTGCAGGCGCAGTTCGTCGACCAGCCCGGCGCTCAGGAACTGCCGCAGGGTGGTGCCGCCGCCCATGACGACGACGTTGTCCGCGCCGGCCGCGGCTTTTGCCTGCGCCAAGGCGCTTTCGATGCCTTCGGTGACGAAGGTGAACGTCGTCGGGCCCTTGACGACCGGGTCGTGCGGCCGGTTCGTGACGACGAAGACCGGCTTCTCGAACGTGCCGTCGTCGCCCCAGACGTCGATGCCGACGTCGAACATCGTCCGGCCGACGACGAACGCCCCGGTGCCCTCGAACAGCTTCGCCGCGACTTCGCCGTCGGCTTCGGTGCCGTCGAACAGCCACTCGTGCAGCAGGTCGCCACCCTTGCCCAGCCGGTGCTCGGCGCTGGTGTCCGGCCCGGCCACGATCCCGTCGGCCGACACGCTGATCTCCGCGATGACCGTCACCAGACGTCACCCCATTCCGCATCGCGGGCCGCGCGGTACCGCGGGCCCTGCTTCTTCGAGACCGCGACGCCCGGCTTCAGGCCGTCGGCGGTGCACAGGTCGAGCGCGACCCAGCCCTTGTGCTTCTTCGGGTGCCGGATGATCCGCGCGTCCGGCCGCTCCGGCTCGAACCGCCCCGCGACGACGTACGCGAACTTCTCGTCCTCGAAGCCGAGCGTGCCCGTCTTGAGCCGCCGGTGCAGGCCCGAGCGGGGAAGACGCGCGGCGAAGTGGCACCAGTCTTCACCGGGCACGATCGGGCACGCCGCGTCGTGCGGGCAGGGCGCGACGACGTGCAGGCCGAGTTCGATCAGCTGGGCGCGGGCGGCACGGATCCGCTCGTAACCCGCGGGAGTGCCCGGCTCGATCAGCGCGACCGCCCCGGCCTTCGCCGCCAGCCAGCGCACGACATCGGGGCGGGTGGCGTCCGGCAGCTCGCCCAGCACGTAGGAGAGCGTGACGAGATCGGCTTCGGGCGCGGGGGCGGTGGGGTCGACGAGCCCGCGCCGCCACTCCGCGTCCCGGACCGGCGCCTGGACCGCGTTCGCGGCCAGCCGCTTCCCCAGCCCGATCGCCCCGGCGACCTGCTCCAGCACGGTGCACTTGGTGAGCGACGGCCACACCGACGCGGCCGCCCACACCGCCGCCCCGGTCCCGCCGCCGACGTCGACCTGCGTACGCGGCTCGAAGCCCGGCGCGCGCGAAGCGGCTTCGGCGAGCACAGCGTGTACGGCGGCGTAGGTGGCCGGCATCCGGTAGCCGGCGTACGCGGCGACGTCGGCTTCGGAGGTCAGGATCGGCGAGGTCGCGGCGTCACCTTGGCGGTAGCGCGCGCTGAGCCGGTCGACGGACTGGGCCAGCCGGGCCACGGGGTGCCTGGCCAGCTCTTCGTCGAGCGCGGAGGAGAGGTCGTCGGGGAGTACCGCCACGACGGCAGGTTAGCCGGGCTGTCACCAGGGTTCGGCGTCGCGGTTCCGGGCCCAGCGCCAGGCGCGCGTGAAGCTCCGCCGGACGAGCTGCCCGGCTCGCCGCAGCGGCCGCGGCAGCCCCGGCCGGTCTTCGGTGGCCCGCCAGATCTTCACCGCGCGCGGGTACCGGCGCCGGACGCGGCTCAGGGACTTGTCCCAGACCGGGAACGGCCGCTGGGCCGGCGGACCCGGTCCGGGGCCGCCCCGCGTGTCCGAATCATCCCCCGGAGCGAGCCTGAGCTGCTAGTTTTCCCGCGCGAAAACTTTTTCGCCGGACCTGTCGATCCGGGGCGCCGCCGTTCGACGCGTGGGCAAGAGACCGACCGAGAGGAGACCGCCGTGCGGTTCATGGTGATCGTCAAGACGAACGAGCAGACCGACAGCAAGGCCCCCAGCGCCGAGCTGCTGGCCGAGATGGGCAAGTTCAACGAGGAGATGGTCAAGGCCGGCGTCCTGCTGGCGGGCGAGGGCCTCACGCCGAGCTCGGAAGGCGCGCGCGTCGTCTTCGACGGTTCCGCGGCGCCCAAGGTCGTCGACGGCCCGTTCACCGAGTCGAAGGAGCTCGTCGGCGGCTTCTGGATCCTCCAGTGCCGCGACCGCGAAGAGTGCATCGAGTGGATCAAGCGGATGCCGAACCCCGAGGGCGAGCACGGCGAGGTCGAGATCCGGCGGGTCGCCGAGATGTCCGACTTCGAGAACATGACGCCCGAGGTCGCGGAGCTGGAAGGGCGGCTTCGCGCGCAGAGCGCCCAGGACGCGTGATGCGGTTCCTCGTGATGGTGAAGGCCACTCCCGAGTCCGAGGCGCCCGGGTTCCAGCCCGGCGCCGAGGAGCTGGCCGAGATGACGAAGTTCAACGCGCGGCTGGCCGACGAGGGCCGGATCGTGATGGCCGAGGGCCTGACCTCGAGCGCCGACGGCGTGCGGGTCGTCTTCGAAGGGGAGGCGGAGCCGAAGCTCATCGACGGGCCGTTCGCGGAGACGAAAGAGCTGATCGCGGGGTTCTGGGTGCTCAACGGCGAGTCGCTCGAAGACGTGGTCGAGCTCATGAAGCAGGCCCCGAACCCGGACGCCAAGATCGGCACGATCGAGATCCGCACCATCGCCGAGTAGTGGGTTGCACCGCGGCCGATCACCCTGTCTGATGGCCGGGTGACGGTTGCGGACACCCGGAGCACGGTCGAAGCGGTCTGGCGCATCGAGTCGCCGCGGCTCATCGCGGGCCTGGCCCGGATGGCCCGTGGTGACGTCGGGCTCGCCGAAGAGCTGGCGCAGGACGCGCTGGTCGCGGCGCTGGAGCAGTGGCCGGAGTCCGGCGTGCCGCGCAACCCCGGCGCGTGGCTGATGACCATCGCCAAGCGCCGCGCGGTCGACCAGTTCCGCCGCAACGAGCGGTACGCGGAGAAGCTCGAAGAGGTCGGCCGCGACCAGCAGCTCGACGAGGGCGTCCTGCCGGACTTCGACGCGGCTCTCGACGACCACATCGAGGACGACGTCCTGCGCCTGCTGTTCGTCGCGTGCCACCCGGTGCTGAACACCCAGGCCAGGGTGGCGCTGACGCTGCGCATGCTCGGCGGCCTGACGACCGACGAGATCGCGCGCGCGTTCCTGGTCCGCGAATCGACGATCGCCCAGCGCATCGTGCGGGCGAAGAAGGCGCTGGCGGCGGCGAAGGTCCCGTTCGAGGTCCCGGAGGGCGACGAGCGCGTCGCCCGGCTGTCGTCCGTGCTCGAGGTCCTCTACCTGGTGTTCAACGAGGGCTACTCGGCCACCCGCGGTGACGACTGGATGCGCCCGGCGCTGTGCGAGGAAGCGATGCGCCTCGGCCGCGTGCTCGCCGCGCTGATGCCGGGCGAGTCCGAGGTGCACGGCCTGGTCGCGCTGATGGAACTGCAGGCGTCGCGTGCGAAGGCCCGCACCAAGCCGGACGGCGAGCCGGTGCTGCTGCTGGACCAGGACCGCTCCCGCTGGGACCGCCTCCTGATCCAGCACGGCCTGGCGGCGCTGGCGCTGTCGGAGCAGATCGCCGAAGGGGCGTACGGCCCGTACTCGGCGCAGGCGGCGATCGCGGCCTGCCACGCCCGCGCCCGTACCCCGGAGGAGACGGACTGGGTGCGGATCGCGGCGTTGTACGAAGGCCTCGGCAAGCTCCAGCCGTCGCCGGTGATCGAGCTGAACCGCGGCGTCGCGGTGGCGATGGCCCACGGCCCGGAAGCGGGCCTGGCGGTGGTGGACGCGGTGGCGTCCGACGCGGCGCTGAAGGACTACCACCTGCTGCCGAGCGTCCGCGGCGACCTGCTCGAGAAGCTCGGCCGGCTGGAGGAGGCCGAGCGCGAGTTCCGGCGCGCGGCGGAGATGACGGGGAACGCTCGTGAGCGCGAGCTGCTCCTCAACCGCGCGAAGGCCGTCGGCGCCTAGCGGCCCCGCCACGAAAGCGGCGACAGCGTCAACGCCGCCTCCGCGATCTTCTTCGCCGTTCCGGTCTTGAGCCCCTTGGTCGCCGACGCGATCCACTCGTCCACCGGCCGCACCCCGACGTCGCGGTACTCCAGCGCCTGCAACAACATCTCCAGCTTGTCCGCGTCCTTCGCGCACAACGCCTCCGCCGACGAACGCGTCTCGTACTCGTCCACCGCCTCGCGCACCAGCTCCCGGGACCGCGACGGCAACCCGGCCGTCTGGTCCGCCGTGATCTCGCGCGGTTCCGGCTTGCGCAGGTACTCCACCGCCGTCAGCGGGAGGTCGCCCGTCCGGGTCTCCTGCGTGTCGTGCCACAGCGCGAGGAACGCCGCCCGCTCCGGGGACGCGCCCTCCTCCGCCGCGATCAGCGCGGCCAGCTGGGCCGCGCGGAGGCTGTGCTCGCCGACCGACTCCGGGTCGCGCACACCCGCGTGCCACCAGCCCGACCGCCGGATCCGCTTGAGGAGGCCGAGCTCGTAGCCGAAGGAGGCCAGCGCTTCAGAGGTCATGCCGCCCAGCCTAGGGCGACGGGATCAGCGCCGTCAGGATCGTCGCCTGCAGGAGGGAGATCACGCCGACGACGGCCGTCAGCAGCAGGGACCACAGGAACGTCTGCCGCAGCAGTGAGCCCTCCTTGCCGCTCTGGCCGATCGCCGTCGCGCCGATCGAGAGGTTCTGCGGCGAGATCATCTTGCCCATCACGCCGCCGGACGTGTTGGTCGCGCCCGCGAGGATCGGGTTCAGGTTCAGCTGCTGGGCCGAGATCACCTGCATCGGGCCGAACAGGCTGTTCGTCGACGCGTCCGAGCCGGTCAGGAACACGCCCAGCCAGCCGATGTAGGCCGAGAACAGCGGGAAGACCGCGCCGGTCGTCGCCAGTGCCAGGCCGAGCGTCTGCGTCGCGCCGGAGTAGTTCATCACGAACGCGATGGCCAGGATCATGAAGATCGTCGCGAGCGCCCAGCGCATCTGGACCAGCGTCCGCCGGTACGTCTTGAGCAGCAGCCCCGGCCCCGCGCCCATCGCGAAGCCGGAGATGACCGCGGCGATCAGCGCCACCGTGCCCGGCGAGAACAGGAAGTCCACCGTCAACGTCGCCGCGTAGGGCGTGTTCTTCGCGGTGATCGGCGGGTGCTGGACGACGTGGTTGTGCAGCCCCGGCCACGCGAAGATCCAGTCCGCCTTGTGCAGCAGCTTCGTCAGGTCCAGCCACGCGGGGAGGTTCTTGAAGATCGTGCCGATCCGCGACAGGAAGATCGCCAGGATCAGGATGATGTAAGGCATCCACGCGTAGAACGCGCGCCGATCGGATTTCGCGGTGGTCGAGACAGCGCTTTCTTCACCGTCGAACCGCCACACGGTCGCGGGTTGCCAGAACCGCGTCAGGACCCACAGGGCCGCCATCGCGGTGAGCGCGGCGAGGACGTCGACGAGGCTGGCGCTGATGTAGTTGGACGCGACGAACTGCATGGCCGCGAACGCGAGCCCGGCGGTCAGCACGGCGGGCCACACCTCGAGCATGCGCTTCCAACCGGCCAGGACCACGACCAGGAACGCCGGGATGATCAGCGCCAGCACCGGAACCTGCCGCCCGACCATCGCCGAGAACAGCTCGGTCGCCTGGTCCTGCTTGAGGTGCATGATCGGCGCGGTGAGCCGCCCCAGCACGATCAGCGGGTTGCCGAGCCCGCCGAACGCGACCGGCGCGGTGTTCGCCAGCAACGCCAGCACGACGGCCTTCACCGGCGGGAACCCCAGCGCGGCCATCATCGCGGCGGTGATCGCGATCGGCGACCCGCCACCCGCGACGCCTTCGAGCAGCGCACCGAAGGCGAACGCGATCAGCAGCGCCTGGAGCCGCCGGTCTTCGCTGAACCCGGCGAGCACGCGCTTGATGCTGTCGAACCGGCCGGTGGCGACGGTGACGTTGTGGAAGTACACGGCGTGGAACGCGATCCAGGCCACCGACCACACGCCGAACACCACCCCCATGGCCGCGGAGTCGAACGCGAGCGCGGCCGGCATCCGGTACAGCAGCAGCGCGACACCGAGCGCGGTGACCAGCGCGAGCGCGGCGGAGAGGTGCGCGGAGAAGCGGACGACACCGAGCGCGACGAGCAGTACGACGATCGGCAGCGCCGCGAGCAGCGCGGACACCCACAGCCCGCCCGCCGGCTGGTAGTCCTGGATCCAGGTCACGGTCGGCTCCTTCGCCGGGTGGTGGGAAAGCGCTCAGGGGTTGGCCGGGTGGTCTTGAATGAGTCATTCAGGACCTCCGGTGACCTGAATGACTCATTCAAGACACTGGGCGGGGTGCGAAACGCGGGCCGTGCGGCCGGGTCAGGCGGGCCGGCTCCGCACGAAACCGAGCCGCAGCGACAACGCCGCCGCCGTGCCCGCCACCGACGCGCCGAGTTCGTCGAGGCGGCGCAGCACCCGCGGGGCCGGGCCGGCGATGCTGATCGCCGCGATCGGCCGTCCCGAGTGGTCGCGGACCGCGGCCGCGACGCAGCCGACGTCCGGCTCGTTCTCCACCTCGTCGATCGCCCAGCCGCGCCGGCTCGTCCGCGCGAGCTCGTCGAGGAGGCGGTGCGGGTCGATGATCGTCTTGAGGGTCAGCGAATCCAGCTTCATCCGGCGCACGCGCTCGGCGCGGTCGACCTCCGGCAGCGCGGCGAGCCACGCCTTCCCGAGCGACGTCGCGTGCTGCGGGCGCCGCGTGCCGAGGCGGCAGGCGAGCGTCACGGCGCTGGCGCTGCGTTCGGTGGCGACGTAGACCATGGTGTCGTTGTCCGGCACGGCCAGGTAGGTCGTCTCGCCCGAGCGCTCCGCCAGCGACGCGAGGTACCGCGGCGCGCAGCGGTGCAGGTCGGTCGCCGCCATCGCGCGGGCGCCGAGCTCGACCAGCCGCGTGCCGAGCCGCACCCGGCCGGTGATCTGGTCGGCTTCGAGGTACTCGAGGTTCTTCAAGGTGCCGACGATCCGGTACGCGGCACTGCGGGAAAGCCCCAGTTGCCGCGCGATCGCATTGGTGGAAATCTCCTGGTGCCGGCCCACGTGCTCCAGCACCGCGAGTCCGCGTTCGAGAGTTCCGCTGTTCTCCAGCCCGCGCTCCGGTCCCACGTTGCCCTCCGTTGGACGTTCCCGGTTTCCGCTCAGCGGCAAGGCTTTCCGCTGGGTGGGTTTGGACGGTAACACCTCCGATGTATGTACGGAAGATCTTGAAACGTCTCAGGAAAAATGCGGGTAGTTGTGGATGCTAATAGGTACAACCTCCGATGGTTAAGTTTCCTACCTATGGCGGTTGTGGGACCTTGACCAGCCGCGATCGACCCGTTCGACAACGTTGTCGTTCAGGTCCGTGAATGTGCATTCACGGACCTGAATCGCGCGGGGTCAGCGTGGAATTGCCGCGAATGCCGGAACGGCCGCCAGCACTTCGGCGAGGGCCTGCCGTGCGCATTCGCCGAAGTCGCCGCCGTCGCTCCAGCGCTCGTGGGCGAGCGTCATCGCGAGCGCGCCGAGTTCCGCGGCGACGCGCGCGGTCAGGCCGGGGATGCCGCGCCGCTCGAGCGCGTCGGCCAGCGCCGCCGTGAGCGCCAGGCCCTTCAGTGCTTCGCGCTCGCGCAGTTCCGGGTTGGCGTCGATCACCGCGCGCCGGAGGGTGCCGAACTCACGGCGTTCGGGCGTGAAGGCGGCTTGGCCGACCGCGTCCATCGCCGCCGTCACGGCCTCGAGCGGGCCCGCGGCTTCCGGCGCCGCGGCGACCGCCTCGGTGATCAGGCCGGCCAGCGTGCCGCTGCCGAAGAGCACTTCCCGCTTGTCCTGGAAGTGCCGGAAGAAGGTGCTCTTCGTCAGCCCGGCGCGCTCGGCGATGTCGATCACCGTCGTGTTCTCGTAGCCGCGCTCGGCGAACAGCTCGAGGGCGGCCTTGCTCAGCCGCTCCGGGGCGTTCGGTTGCCAGCGGGCCATGGGACCAGTTTACGGCACTTGGTCCCGTCATCGGTGTACGGTGATGGGACCAAGTCTCATCACTGCACTGGAGGTCGTCATGAGCCGAGCCGTCGTCTACGAGAAGTTCGGTGGTCCCGAAGTCCTGGAGCTGCGTGAGGTGCCCGAACCGCACGCCGGGCCGGGCGAGGTGCGCGTGCGCGTCACCGCGGCCGGGCTGAACCCGATGGACTGGGGCCTCGCCGCCCGGCCCGAGGCGGCCGCGCAGTTCGGGATCACGCTGCCGTCCGGCTTCGGGTACGACTTCGCCGGCGTCGTCGACGAGGTCGGGCCCGGCGTCACGAAGTTCGCCGCGGGCGACCGCGTCCACGGCGGCGCGCTCGGACGGGCCGTCGCCGACTTCGTCGTCATCGAGGAGTCGGACGCCCTGTTCGCCACGCCGGACGGGGTCAGCGACGAGGTCGCGAGCACGCTCCCGGTGGCCGGGTCGTCGGCGGCCGCGGCGCTGGCGGCGATCGGCCTGCGCGCCGGCGACACCGTCCTGATCGGCGGGGCCGCGGGTGGCGTGGGCATCTTCGCCGTCCAGCTCGCGAAGCTCGCGGGTGCCACCGTCATCGGCACCGCGTCGGAGAGCACGTCCGGCTTCCTGCGCGAACTCGGCGCCGAGCCGGTCGCCTACGGCCCCGGACTGGCCGACCGGGTCCGGGACCGCGGCATCACCGCGGCGACGGACCTGTTCGGCACCGAAACGGCCGAGGCCGCGCTGGCCCTCGGCGTGCCGCCCGAGCGGATCTCCACCATCGCCGCGGGCCCCACCCCGCCCGGCGGGGTGCGCGCCACCGGCGGTGCCGACGCGGAACCGGGCGCGCTCGCGCGGATCACCGCCGCGATCGCGGCCGGCGAGCTGACCGTGCCCGTCGCCGCCGTCTTCCCGGTCGAGAAGATCCGCGACGCGGTCGAGCTGCAGGCCGGGCGGCACGTGCACGGCAAGGTCGTCGTCACGCTCTGAGAGACGCGGGCCACGGACTCAGGGAACTCACAGCGCCCGCGGGGCACCATCCGCACCGATGACCGCCCGAAACCCCCTCCGCACCCGCGCGTCCGTGGCCGCCGGCCGGCTGACCGCCTGGCTGTCCCGCAGCTCCGGGCTCGGCCGCGGCGGCATGATCGGCGGCCGCGTCACGCTCGCCCTCGACCCGCGGGCGCTGCGCCGGCTCGGGCGGGAGCGGACCGTCGTGCTGGTCACCGGCACCAACGGCAAGACGACGACGTCGCTCATGCTCACCCGCGCACTCGAGGCGCTGGCCGAGGTCGCCGCCAACAGCGACGGCTCGAACATGCCCGACGGCGTCCTCGCCGCGCTGGCCGCCCGCCCGGACGCGCCCTACGCGGTCCTCGAAGTCGACGAGGCCCACGTGCCGTGGGTGGCCGGGCAGCTCCAGCCCGCCGTGGTCGTGCTGCTGAACCTCAGCCGCGACCAGCTCGACCGCGTCGGCGAGGTCCGCGCCACCGAGCGCGACCTGCGGGCCGCGCTGGCGGGGCTGCCGGGCACGGTGGTCGTCGCGAATTGCGACGACGTCCTCGTGACGTCCGCGGCGAAGGCGGCCGCGCGGCCGGTGTGGGTGAGCACCGGACGGCGCTGGACCGGCGACTCGACGGCGTGCCCGCGCTGCGACGGTCTCGTCGGGTTCCAGGGCAAGGACTGGAGCTGCGGCTGCGGGCTGGCCCGCCCGGAGCCCGGCTGGACCCTCGAGGGCGACCTCGTCCGCACGCCCGGTGGCCGCCAGGTCGACCTCGACCTGCGGCTGCCGGGGGACGCGAACCGGGCCAACGCGGCGCTCGCGCTGGCCGCCGCGCACCGGCTCGGCGTGCCACCGCACACCGCGGCCGCCCGGCTGCGCACCATCTCCGACATCGGCGGCCGCTACCGCACGATCCGCCGGTCCCGGCACTTCGTGCGGCTGATGCTGGCGAAGAACCCGGCCGGCTGGGTCGAAACGCTGCGCGTGCTGGACGAGGACACGCCGGTGATCGTCGCGGTGAACGCGCAGGAAGCCGACGGGCGGGACCTGTCCTGGCTCTGGGACGTGCACTTCGAGCGGCTGCGCGGGCGCCAGGTCGTCGTGACCGGCGAGCGCGCCGCCGATCTCGCCGTCCGGCTCTGCTACGCCGAAGTCGCGCACTGGACCGAGCCGGACCCGGTCGCCGCGATCGACGGCCTCCCGCCCGGCGGCGTCGAGCTGGTCGCCAACTACACGGCGTTCCGGGACCTGGTCGGACGGCTGCCCGATGGCTGAGTCGGTCGTCCACATCGGACTGTTGCTGCCCGAGGTGCTGGGCACGTACGGCGACACCGGCAACGCGCAGGTGCTCTGCCGCCGGCTGCGCTGGCGCGGACTGGACGCCGAGGTGGTGCCGGTCGGGCTGGGCGAGCCGGTCCCGTCCACTTTGGACCTGTACCTGCTCGGCGGCGGCGAAGACGGCGCCCAGGCGCTGGCCGCCGCCCACCTGCGCAAGCACTGGCGGTCGCGCTCGCGCGGGGCGGTGGTGTTCGGCGTCTGCGCGGGCCTGCAGGTGCTCGGCACCCGCTTCCGCGGCCTCGACGGCGTCGACCACGACGGCCTCGGCCTCCTCGACGTCAGCACGGAACCCGGCGAGCGGCGCGCGGTGGCCGAGCTGGTCGCGACGTCGTCCGGGCTGCTCCCGGAACCGCTCACCGGCTTCGAGAACCACCTGGGCGTCAGCAAGCTCGGCGCGGACAGCGAGCCGCTCGGGACGGTCGTGCGCGGCACGGGCAACGGCGACGGCACCGAAGGCGCGGTGACCGACCGGGTCATCGGCACGTACCTGCACGGCCCGGCGCTGGCCCGCAACCCGGAGCTGGCGGACCTGCTGCTGAGCTGGGTGGCGGGCCACCCGCTGCCCCCGCTGGACCTGCCGGAGGTCGACCGCCTGCGCACGGAACGCCTCACCACCACCCGACGCCGGCGGTGACCGAAGTGCCCCCTGACAAGCGCCCCAATGTGGCGTTCGGTGCGTTGGACGCACCGAACGCCACATTGGGTGCGTTGGACGCACCCAACGCCACATTGGGGTGGTCGGGGCGCGGGGTGGGGCGGTGACGTGGTGGACGTGACCGCGGCGGAACCGCGGTGGTCGGCGGTCCGCGGTTACGCTGCGTTGGTGAAGCTGGGCAGGGTGATCGCCGCGACCGGGGTCCGGATGCGCACCACCGCCGTGGCGGTGTTCGCGCTCGCGCTGGCCATCGCCGCCGCGGGGGTGGTCGTCGTGCTGCTGCTGGAGGAGTCGCTCGACCGCAGCGTCACCGAGAGTGCCCGCAGCACCGGCCGCCAGGTCGCCATCCAGCTCGTCCGCGAAGGCGCGCGCGACCTCAGCGCGAGCGACGTCGCCAGCACCGGGGACACCGAAGCCGTCACGCAGGTGCTGGACGCGCGGGGCGTGCCGATCGCGAGCGACCCCGCGATCGTCGGGCACCCGCCGCTGACCGCCGCGCGGCCGGTCGTCGGGTTCGAGACCATCGAGACGCTCCCGCTCGGGCTGAACGGCGACAGCGACGACTACCGTGTGGTGTCGCAGGAGGTGAACGGGCCGGGCGGGCCGTTCACGGTGATCTCCGCGCGCTCGCTGGAGCCGGTGACCGAGGCGTCCACCCGGCTGACGCTGCTGCTCGGCCTGATCGCCGTGCCGCTGCTCGCCATCTCCGGCCTCGCCGTGTACCGCGCGGTCGGCTCGGCGCTGCGGCCGGTCGAGCGGATGCGCCGGACCGTCGCGGAGATCTCGACGCGCGACCTCACCGCGCGCGTGCCGCTGCCGCCGGGCGGGGACGAGGTGCACCGGCTGGCCGTGACGCTCAACGAAATGCTGTCCCGGCTGGCGTCCGCGCAGGCCGCGCAACGCCGGTTCGTCGCCGACGCCAGCCACGAGCTGCGGTCGCCGCTCTCGACGATCAGCACCGCGCTCGACGTCTCCGGGCGGCACCCGGAGAGCACCGGCGACCTGGTGCCGGTGATCGGCCGCGAAACCGCGCGGCTGCGCGAGCTCGTCGACGACCTGCTGATGCTGGCCCGCACCGACGACGCCACCGACCGGCCGCAGCGCACCGAGGTCGACCTCGACGACATCGTCCGCGCCGAAGCCGAGCGCGTCCGCGGCGAAAGCGCGCTGGAGGTCGAAGTCCGGGCCGGACCGGCGAAGGTGCACGGCAGCGAGGCCCAGCTGCGGCGGGCGGTGCGGAACCTGGTCGACAACGCCCGCGGGCACGCGCGGTCGCGCATCCGCGTCAGCAGCGCGGTGCGCGGCGACCTCGCCGTGGTCGAGGTGGGCGACGACGGGCCCGGCGTCGGGGCAGCCGACCGGGAACGGATCTTCGAGCGGTTCGTCCGGCTCGACGCGTCGCGGCAGCGCGGGCACGGCGGCACCGGGCTGGGCCTGCCGATCGTGGCCGGCATCGCGGCCCGCCACGGCGGCCGGGCGCGCTGCGCGGAACCCGGCGAGCCGGGCGCGCTGTTCGTGATCGAGCTGCCGGTGATCGCCGTGCCGAAGGAGGAGTAGTGCGCCTGCTGATCGTGGAGGACGAGCGCGAGTTCGCGGAGACGTTGCGGCGCGGGCTGGTTGCCGAGGGCTTCACCACCGACGTCGCCCACACCGGCCGCGAGGGGCTCTGGCGGGCGACCGAGCACGAGTACGACGTCGTCGTGCTCGACATAATGCTGCCCGAGCTGTCCGGCTACGAGGTGCTGAAACGCTTGCGGGCGGCCGAAAACTGGACGCCGGTGCTGATGCTCACGGCCAAGGACGGCGAGTACGACGAAGCCGACGCGTTCGACCTCGGC
The DNA here is from genome assembly GCF_003937945.1 of Amycolatopsis eburnea. Classification (GTDB taxonomy): domain Bacteria; phylum Actinomycetota; class Actinomycetes; order Mycobacteriales; family Pseudonocardiaceae; genus Amycolatopsis; species Amycolatopsis eburnea. The sequence continues at coordinate 298,858 of NZ_RSEC01000036.1, read as the reverse complement.
GCCGACGACTACCTGTCGAAGCCGTTCTCCTTCGTCGTGCTGATCGCCCGGCTGCGGGCGCTGCTGCGCCGCGGCGCACCGGCCCGGCCCGCCGTGCTGGAGGCGGGCGACCTGCGGCTCGACCCGTCCGCGCGTACCGTCTACAGAGGACAAAAGCGGATCGAGCTGACCGCGCGGGAGTTCGGGTTGCTGGAGTTCCTGCTGCGGCGGCCGGGAACCGCGCTGACGAAGAACGAGATCCTCAACCACGTCTGGGACGCGCACTACGACGGCGACGAGAACGTCGTCGAGGTCTACATCGGGTACCTGCGGCGCAAGATCGACACGCCGTTCGGCACGCGCACCATCGAGACGGTCCGCGGTGTCGGGTACCGGCTCGTGGACGTTACTCGATCGTAACCTCATCGGCGGATCCGGCGCATTGGTTCCGCCGGGTGTCCCGGCATTGCGCCGTTTGCCGCCGCCGGTTGCCGCATTGCGCCCATTCGTTACCGCGAACCGGTGAAAAATACTGTCCCGCGACGCTTCATCGGGGAGTTGTGGCCGTTGCTACGGTGGGCACCCGACCGCGACCCAGGAAAGCGATGAGTGAATCGCCCGAGCCGTTCCTTGCGTCAAACAACGATATTCCGGAGCGCGCCGGGAAATCCGTTTCCCGGTTGCGCGCCGCCGATGCCATCGGGGCCGCGAAGGAGCAGTTCGCTGTGGTGACCGGGCTGACCCCGCACGCCGTGACGGGCGTCCGCGGCCGCGCCGACGGCGGCTGGTCCGTGCTCGTCGACGTCGTCGAGCTGGCCCGGATCCCGGATTCCACCAGTGTGCTGGCCACCTACCGGGTGGACGTCGACGGGGCCGGTGAGCTCAGCGCGTGCGAGCGGCTGCGGCGCTTCACCCGTGGCGCCACCGATTTGTGAAACGAGAGGTGACACGATTGGCCGCTTCGTCCGATTCGTTGGCGGACGTTCTGGAACGCGTACTCGACAAGGGGGTCGTGATTGCCGGTGACATCGGGGTCAGCGTCGTCGACGTCGAATTGCTGACCCTGCGGATCCGGCTCTTCATCGCTTCCGCGCAGACCGCGAAGGAAATGGGGATGGACTGGTGGACCGGTGACCCGTTCTTCGCTCCCAACGCCGCCCGCGCCGAACTCGGGAAAGCCGGACCGGAGCCGCTGCTGCCGGAAGGGGAACCACCGCGGTGAGCACCAAGAACTGGCTGTGCGCGTACGCGATCACGCGCAACCGGCCCGCGCTGGACATCGGGGAGTCGCCCCGGCTCATCGGCTACCGCGACCTCGGGGTGGTCGTCGCCGCGGCGTCCCCGGCCCGCTTCGACCGCATCGACACGCTCGACCCGGTCGACGGCGCGCTCGCCGAACTGGCCCGCGAGCACGACGCCGTGGTACGCGCGGTGTTCCGCCACGAACCCGTGCTGCCACTGCGGTTCGGCACGGTCCTGGACGGCGAGGCGGCGGCGGTCCGGCTCCTCGAAGCGGGGTACGAGCAGGCGCGCAGCTGCCTCGACGAGGTCGACGGGCACCGCGAGTGGGGCGTGCGCGTCCGCCACGCCGAGCCCGCCGCGACCAGCCGCCCGGACGCGACGGGCCTGACGGGCACGCAGTACCTCGTCCGGCGCCGCGAACGCCTGAAGGCGATCCAGCGCGGGCGCGACGAAGTCCTGGCGGCCGCCGGCCGGCTCGAGGAAGCACTGCGCCGGCACGCCTCCGACAGCATCGGCCGGGCGCGCCCGCACGGCGTGCTGGTCAACACGGCGTACCTGGTGGAAACCGGCCGGGAAGCGGCGTTCCACGCGGAGTTCGAGTGGTTCGCCCGCGAGCTGCGCGCGGCGGGCGCGACGGTGGAGACGTCCGGGCCGTGGCCGCCGTATTCGTTCACCGACGTGGAGCTGGGTGCGGCGGATGGCTGACCCCGAGGTGGTGCGCCTGGACGCGGGGTCGCCCGCCGAAGCCGTCGCCGACCTGCTGGACCGGGTCGTGCACCGCGGGGCCGTCGTCACCGGCGACGTGATCATCTCGCTCGCCGGCATCGACCTCGTCCGGCTCGACCTGCGGCTCCTGCTGCTCGGGCTCGAGGAGGCCCCGGGATGAGCGAGCCCGTCCGGCTGCCCGCCGACGCCGGGCGCGGGCTGGGGCACCTCGTCGTCACCGTGCTCGACATCCTCCGCGAGGTGCTCGAACGGCAGGCCCTCCGGCGGATGGACTCCCTCAGCCCCGCCCAGATCGAAGACCTCGGGCAGGTCCTGCTCGACCTGGACCTCCGGTTCGCGGAGATCCGGGCCGCCCTCGACGAAAGGACGTGAGTTGACCAGACCGGGGCAGACCGGCGGCGGGCTCGCCGACACGCTGGACATCCTGCTGGACAAGGGACTCGTGATCGACGCGTCGGTGCGGGTGTCGGTGATCGGGATCGAGCTGCTGGCCATCGAGGCCCGGATCGTGATCGCCAGCGTCGACACCTACATCCGCTACCTCGAAGCGATGCAGCGCCTGCAGAGCACGCCCGCGCCGGGGCAGATTTCGCAGGGGCTCGGCCAGACGACCGGGCTGATCCCGCCCCCGCCGCCCACCCCCGCGGTGGCGGTGCCCGTGGAGCCGGCCGTCCCCGTCGAACAGCCGTGACGCTGCAGCTCTACGGCGTCGTGCGCGCCGGGCACCCGCGGGCGTCGCGCACCGTGTGCTGGGACGACCTGGCCATGGTCGTCGGCGATCCCGAGCCCGACCCGGCGGCGCACCTCGCGGTGGTGTCCGCGCTCGTCGAAGGCGGCCCGGTGCTGCCGGTCCGGTTCGGCACGACGGCCGCGGACGAGGAGGCCGTCCGCGCCGAGGTGCTCGCCCCGGCCGCCGACACCTACCGCGCCGACCTCGACCGGCTCGACGGCCTGGCGGAGGTGCACGTCTGCCTGCGGTTCACCGAGCCCGGGTCGGCGTGGCGCTCGGCGCGTTCGGACGGGCTGCTGTCGGAGGTCGCCGAACGCGCCCGCGACTCGGTGGCGCTGCCGGCGGGCGAGTCCGCCGACGAGCGGTGGGCGTTCCTGGTCGGGCTGGGCGACCTGCTCGTCGTCCGGGACGCCGTCGCCGGGCTCGGGCGCGGCGGCGGCGTCCAGGCCGACTGGCTCGGGCCGCTGCCCGCGTACAGCTTCCTCGAGCGGCGGACGTGCTCGCGCTGGAGCTGGTGATCGTGGGCGGAACAGCTGTTGAACACTCATTTCGGTACTGGTCGTGACCGCCCGCGATCGGCGATCCTGGCGCCGTGACCACCAGTGAGCTCGCCGCCATCGGCGGGCCCGGCTCCGGGCCGGGCCGGTTCCGCGCGCCGTCGGGGATCGCGGTCGACGCGCGCGGGCGGGTGTGGGTGGCCGACACCGGCAACGACCGTGTGCAGGCCTTCACCCGCGGTGGCGACCTCGTGCGCGTCATCGCCGGGCGGCTCAAGGCGCCCGAGGGGATCGCGGTCGACGCGGCGGGCAACGTCTACGTCGCCGACACCGGCAACCGCCGGGTCGTGCAGTACACGTGGTGGGGCGGGTACGTGCGCGGTTTCGGCGACTTCGGCAGGCCCCGCGCGGTCGCGGTGGACGCGGCCGGCCGGCTGCTGGTCGACGACGGCGGCCGCGTCGCGCGGTTCGACACCCGGACCGGCGCGGCGCTGCCGGACGCCGCCGAGTGGGTCAGCTCACCGCGCGACAGCGCGGGCGACGGCGCGGGCGGCGTCTGGGTCGCCGACACCGGCAACCACCGGATCGTCCACTTCGGAGCGCCGGCCTAGTTCTTCGAGATCGCGGCGGTCGCCCGGACCACGGCCGTGCAGCGGTTCTCGACGTAGGCGAGCCCGCCTTCTTCGGCGATGCGGCGCGCTTCGGCGGAGACGATGCCCTGCTGCAGCCACAGCGCCTTCGCGCCGATCTCGACGGCCTCCCGCGCGATGCCCGGTGCTTCGGGCGACGGCCGGAAGACATCGACCAGGTCGACCGGCTCCGGGATGTCCTTGAGCGAGCGGTAGACCTTCTCGCCGAGCAGCTCGGTCGCGCTCGGGTGCACCGGGATGATCCGGAAGCCGTGCGCCTGCAGGACCGCCGGGACGCCGTGGGCCGCCTTGGCCGGGTCGCGGCTCAGCCCGACGACGGCGATGGTCTTCGCGCCGGCGAGGATTTCCTCTGGGGTCATACCGGGAGAACGCCCGGCGGGCGTCAAAGCTTCCAGAGCCGCAGGCCGCGCACGCGGTAGACGGGCCAGAGCACGTGCCACGGCTTCCGCCGGGCGAAGGTGGCGGCGCAGGTCAGGATGTTGCGGGCGGACGTCGTCGCCACCTCGTGCCGGTCCGGCCAGGACTCGCCCTTGGCGCCGACGGCGATGCGGAACACCGTCAGCAGGCCCCGGCCCTGCAGGTCGTACTTCGCGCCGGTGTCCCCGGAGTCCGGCGCGAGCTCGGCGATCTCGGCCCCGAAGGCGCGCGCGGCCTGTGGCGCCACCTCGGCGGGCACCACGCCGACGCTGCGCGTGATCGCCTTGCCGTGCATCCGCCGCGCGTACCGGAACAGCAGCGAGCGCTCCCACCACGGCAGCAGCCGGTGGTGGGCCAGCAGCGCGGCGCACTCGCCGTGCCCGATGGCGAAGATGCTGGTCAGCTCGTCGTAGCTGCCGTTGGTGGCCGGCTCGTTCAGGTGCAGCCGCACCTCGAACCGGGTGCGCGCGGTGAGCTCGTCGAGCTGCTCACGGCGATCGAGCCGGGCTTTCGCGCGGGACAGGGACCAGTCGGACATCGCACCTCCAGACGTCGCGCACAGGGTATGCGGCGCGCGACGCCGGGAACACGCTTTCAGCCGATCTTCTCGCCGTACATCTCGCCCAGCGGGTCGGAGATCAGCTCGACGCGGGCACCGTCCGGATCGGACAGGTAGATGGACGTCTTGCTTTCCAGCAGGTACTGCACGCCGGCTTCGTCGAGCTTGTCCTTGATGGCGTTCCACCGATCGGGCGTGACGGAGAGGGCCAGGTGGTGCAGTCCACCGAGGACTTCCGCGTACGGGCCGAGGTCCAGACCGGGCAGGTCGAAGAAGGCGACCGCGTTGCCGTTGCCGACGTCGAAGAAGAAGTGGCTCGAGCCGGGGTAGTCGCGGTTCTCGATCAGCTCGGTGAGCGGGAAGCCGAGGACGTCCTGGTAGAACTCGATGGTCCGCTCGACGTCGCTGGAGATCAGCGCGGTGTGGTGGATGCCGCGCCCGTTCGTCGCCGGGCGCTCGGCGGCCGGGCGCAGGTGGCGCTCGCGCAGCTCGTCGCGGATCTCGGCGAGCTTGGTGACCTCGGCCTGGGTCGGTGCCATGTCCCTCACGTCCCTTCCTGGTGGTGTTGTTCACGCTACGCCCGATTTATCTCGCGCGCAAGAGGTTGCCTGGCGAGAGTTCCGCTGGGTGGAACATCGAGGCTTGTGCGCGGGGTGCGCGCCGGGCAGAGTCCGGGGCGTGGACGTCAGCAAGGTGCAGGAGGCCGCCGCCGTACTGGCGCGGGCCTACGCGACGCGCGAGCCGGTCGAGCCGCTGATCAAGCTGTTCCCGGAGGCGACCGTCGAGGACGCGTACCGGATCCAGCAGGAGCAGGTGCGCCAGTGGGTCGAGGGCGGCGACGCCGTCCGCGGGCACAAGGTCGGCCTCGCCTCGGCGGCGATGCAGCGGCAGATGGGCGTCGACCAGCCCGACTACGGCCACCTCACCGGGAGCATGTTCCACCTGGAGCACCAGCCGATCCCGACGTCGGCGTTCCTGCAGCCGCGCATCGAGCCGGAGATCGCGTTCGTGCTCGGCTCGGCGCTGCGCGGCCCCGGCGTGACGGTGGCGGACGCGGTGCGCGCGGTCGACTTCGTGCTGCCGTCGCTGGAGATCGTCGACTCCCGCATCCGCGACTGGAAGATCTCGCTCTTCGACACGATCTCCGACAACGCCTCGTCCGGCGGCGTGGTCCTGGGCAGCAGCCCGACCGCGCTGGGCGCGGTGGACCTGCGCCTGGCGGGCTGTGTCCTCTACCAGAACGGCTCGGTGGCGGCGACGGGCGCGGGCGGCGCGGTGCTCGGTTCGCCGTTGAATTCGCTGGTGTGGCTGGCGAACACGGTCGGGCCGTTGGGGGTCACGCTGGAGCCGGGGCACGTCGTGCTGCCGGGGTCGATGACCCGGGCGATCCCGGTGTCCCCCGGCGACACGATCGTCGCGACCATCGCCGGCCTGGGCAGCGTCACCGCGGTCTTCTCGGAGGAATCATGAACGTGCGCGAGGCGGCCGCCGCGCTGCTCGGAACCGTTTCGGAGCGCTCGCCGCTGTCGGCGGAGTGGCCGGACCTCGACGTCGACACGGCGTACGCGATCCAGGACGAGGCCCTGCGGCAACGGCGCGCCCGCGGCGAAACGCTGATCGGCGTGAAGCTGGGCCTGACGTCCCGGGCGAAGCAGCAGCGAATGGGCATCGACTCGCCCCTGCTGGCCTGGCTCACCGACGCGATGGTGTTGCCCGCGGGGGTGCCGGTGCCTTCGCTGATCCACCCGCGTGCCGAGCCGGAACTGGTCTTCGTGCTCGGCAAGCGGCTGGCCGGCCCCGGCGTCACGGCGGCGACGGCCCTGGCCGCGGTCGACCGCGTGTACGGCGGGATCGAGGTCATCGACAGCCGCTACGCGGACTACCGCTTCACCCTCCCGGACGCGGTCGCGGACAACGGCTCGTCGGCGTACTTCAGCGTCGGCCCGGTGGGGCTGCCGCCGGCTTCGCTGGACTTGTCCCTGGAGGCGGCGCTCCTGGAGGTCGACGGCCAGGTAGTCGACACGGCCACCGGCGCGGCGGTCCAGGGCCACCCGGCGGAGGCACTCGCGCTGGCGGCGAATGCCCTGGCGGCGCGGGGGCTGGCGCTTGAGCCGGGATGGCTGGTGCTGACCGGCGGGATGACGGACGCGGTGCCGCTGCGGAGTGGCTCGCGGGTGGCGGCGCACTTTTCGCACCTGGGGTCGATCACGCTGTCCGGCTGAGGTCACGCGCAGTGTGTTTCGCGTCGACGCCGCGGGCCACCTGCCGGCGGGGTGGCATCGGGCGGCCGGGGCTTCACGGTGGGCCGGACCGGTAGGCGCGGGCCTGGATCTCGTACAGCTCGTGGTAGACGCCGGCCGCGCGGATCAGGTCGTCGTGGGTGCCCTCCTCGATCAGGCGGCCCTTCTCCAGGACCAGGATGCGGTCCGCCGAGCGGATGTTGGCCAGGCGGTGGGTGACCAGGACCGTGGTGCGGCGGCCGCGGTGGGAGGTGCTCGCGTGCTGGAGGCCGGCGAACACCCGGGCTTCGGCGCGGGCGTCGAGCGCCGCCGTCGGTTCGTCGGCCACCAGGATCGAGGCGTCGCGGTAGATGCCGCGGGCGATGCCCATGCGTTGCCACTGGCCGCCGGAGAGGTCGTGGCCTTCGTCGAACTTCTTCGACAGCACCGTGTTCTCCTTGGCGGGCAGGGCGGCGATCACCTCGTCCGCGCCCGAGTAGTCGACCGCTTCGCGCCACGCCCGGCCGTCCGGGTCCGCGCGGCCGAGGCGGCCGACCCTGACGTTGTTCGCCGCCGTCATCGGCCACTCCGCCGGTTCCTGGGCGATCACCGCGATGTTGGCGTGCACCGACGCCGGGTCGGCGCGGGCCAGGTCGACGTCGTCCCAGTGGACGGTGCCCTCGTCCGGCGGGTAGAGGCCGGTGAGGAGCTTGCCCAGCGTGGTCTTGCCGGAGCCGTTCTCGCCCACCAGCGCGACCACTTCGCCGCGCCGGATGGTCACTGAAATGTCCCGCAGGGCCGGGGTTTCGCGGCCGGGGTAGGTGAACGTGACGCCCGTCAGCCGGATCTCGTCCGGGTCGGGTGGTGCGGTCAGCGACGTCTCCGGTGGCCGGCGCTTGCGCGATTCCGCGAGCAGCTGGTTGTAGAACCCGATGTAGAACGAGTCCTCGTACAGCGAGTTGACCGCGCGCGTGGTGTTGGACAGCGCCGTCGACGCCGTGCGCATCGCCAGCACCGCCGTGCCGGCCAGCGCCAGCTCCATCGCGCCGGTGTAGAGCAGCCAGCCGAGCACCAGGTACGCCACCGCCGTGCCCAGCCCGGCCGCCGCCCGGCCGGTCGTGCGCACCAGGTTGCTGCGGTGCGCCAGCCGGATCTCCTCGCGCGCGAGGCTGCGCGAGATGCGCCGGTACTCGCCGAGCAGCGGCTCCTGCAGCGTCAAGGCGTGCCGTTCGAGGGCCATCGTCCGCCAGGTGGCGACCTCCTCGACGACCGACTTGCGGATGTTGCGCCCGACCGTGTCGAGGAAGTGCCGGTAGTTCAGCTTCGCGACGCGCGCGGCGGCCCAGCCGTCGGCCGCCGCGGCCAGCAGGAGGACCGGCGCGAGCCACGGGTTCAGCAGCCCGGCCGTGATCATCGCCGCCGCGAGCGAGATCACCGACGACGTCAGGTCGGCCAGCCGGCGCAGGCTCGTTTCGATGGCCCGGACGCCGAACCGGGCGCCCTGCCGCGCCAGTTCGCGGAAGTCCGCGTCCTCGAACGCGATCAGCCCGACACGCACCACCGCCGCCGTCACGGCGTCGTCCGCCGCCGCGGTGACGCGTGGCCGCAGCGCGCCCTCGACGGCCGCGACCGCCGCGTCCAGCGTCGCGCGCGCCGCGTACGACCCCGTGACGACCGCGATCGCGGGCAGCGACTGCAGCACCCGCTCCGGTGTCGGGCCCTGTTCGAGCAGCGCGGTGAAGACGTTCGCGGTGGCGAGCAGCCCGAACGCCGTGACGCAGCCGGAAACGACGTGCACGAAGCCGGCCAGCAACGTCAGCCGCGGCGACGTCCGCCACGCCAGCCGCAGCACGACGGAGATCGCGGTGGGCAGCGCGCGCACGGCCTGGCCGAAGCCCGCGGCGGCCACGCGCTCGTCGACGCGGGCCCACTCGGGCATCTTCATGTTCTCGACCCCGATCAGCGGGGGCGAGTCCGTGGGCTGCGGTTCTGCGGTTCCGGGCACGGCTTCATCTGTACTCCGGGGGTCCGACAATTCCGGGAGACCGCTAGGCCGTTCGGGTGAAAGTAATCGTTTTCCCTAGGCCTCCGGCGGTATTGGAAGACACACTCGCTGAACGGCTCGAAAGCGGGCAACGCCGAATAAGTAGCCATTGTTGTGAAATAGCGCGCTGCTCGCGGATGTGCTGGCAGAGACCGGAAACGGGTGACGTCCTCGTGCCAGGGGGAGGGACGTCACCCGTTTCCCCTACTTCTCGGTGCGGGTGTACCGCGCGCGCAGGAATGGGCTGAATTCGCGGTCTTCGCCCAGTTTGACGTCGATTTCGTGCGTCAGCGTGTCACCGTCCGGGGTGAGCCGGTGCCGGGCCATCCCGCGCGCGGTCTTCTTCTCCAGCGTCAGCGTGGCGCCGGTCCAGCCGCCGCGGGCGGGGGAGTCGGGCGGGAAGCCGTAGCTGTCGAAGCCGTACCAGAGCGTCTCGCCGGTGTGCGGGTCGGCGGTGAAGACGTTGTGGCCGAGGAACTCCGACCCGTCTTCGCGGCGCTGGCGGTAGTCCTGGATCAGCGCGAACCCGTTGAGGGCCAAGCGGTACCCGCAGTCGGCCCGCGCGGTCGAGGCCGGCGCCCACGGCGAGGCGGCGAGTTCCTCGGTGCCGGTCCAGTCGCCGACGAAGGCCTTCAGCGCGTCGTGTGCGGGGCCGAGCGTGGGCATGTCCATCGTCATCTCCATTTCGACAGGCACCTGTCGATGTGTGAGACTAGCACGCATGCGATCCCCTCGAGCCGAGACGTTCACCCGGGTGATCGACGCGGTCTTCGCGTGCAACGGCGGCTTCCTCGCGGCGGGCGACGCACTGACCGAACCGGTCGGCCTGACGGCGGCGCAGTGGCAAGTGCTCGGCTACCTGGAGGACGGCCCGGCCACGGCCGCGGAGGTGGCGCGACGGCGGGGGCTGCGCCGGCAGAGCGTGCAGGAGACGGTGAACCGGTTGCTGCGCAACGGAATGCTCGACCGGCTGCCGAACCCGGGCGACGCGCGGGCACCGCTGCTGTCGTTGACGCGGCGGGCGAAGGATGCGATGCGGGAGCTGGGGAGGTCGCAGGTCGAGTGGGCGGAGGGGGTGGCGGCCGAGGTGCCGGAGGAGGACTTGGAGACGACGCTGCGGACGCTGCGGCGGTTGCGGGAGCTGGTGGCCCAGCCACGGTTGTCGTGAGGGGGATGGTGTGGTGGCCGGCGGGTGGCGGCCGGTGATCGTGGGTTTCGGCAGCAGTGGTGGCCGGTGGCGGATCCGGCGCGGCGCCGGTGGGTGGCGGTCGCGGTCGGTCTGGTGGCGGCCGAGCGATCGCGAGCTTGAGGTGCAGGGTGTCGGCGGCGGGCGCGCGGGGCCGGTCGGTCGGCTTGGCGAAGACCGCGGCTGTGTGGCCGGGCGGTAACTCGGCAGGCGCGTGGGGAACTCGCCGAACGTCGTGAACGACTCTTTCCTGGCGTCGGACGAGATGAACGGGTCGTTCACGGCGTCGCGGCGGCTGGGGAGGGTCAGTCCGGCTTGATGCCCAGCATGGTCAGGAAGGTCCGGAAGCCGGTGGACATGTCGACCTCGTCCGGGGCCAGGAGCCACTGCAGTTGCAGGCCGTCGAGGACGGCGATGGCGATCGGGGCGAGTTGTTCCGGGGTTGTTCCCGGGGGGAGCTCGTCGCGGTGGCGTTCCAGCATCTGCGTCATGCCCGCGCGGACGCGGGCGTAGCGGTCGTGGAAGTACTCGCGCGCGGGGTGGTCTTCGGTGACGCTGTCCGCGGACAGCACCGTGTACGTCTGGACGATGCCCGGGCGCGTGGCGTTGTAGTCGACCAGGTCGGCCAGCTGGTTGACCGTCATCGCCGACTCGTCGCCCGGTGGGGCGTGGCCGAAGTGGAGCAGGTCCCACTCGTCGCGGGTCTCCAGGACGGCCGTGAGCAGGTCTTCCTTCGTCGGGAAGTAGTGCATCAGCCCCTGCTGGGTCAGGCCGACGCGCTCGGCGACCGCCGCCAGTGAGGTGCCGCGGTAGCCGCGTTCGGCGATCACTTCGAAGGCCGCTCGGACGATGCTCGCGCGGCGGTCGGCGCCCCTGGCCCGGGTCATGATCCCGAGCCTACGGGACGAGCTGTCACGGAACCATAACTTTCACTACTCACCGCCAGGTAGAGTGGGCCCATGAGCTTCGACGTCGACGCGCTGCTGGCCGAGCTCGACCTGGACGCCAAGGCGAGCCTGCTCGCCGGGCAGGACGTCTGGACCCTGCCCGCCCGGCCGGACATCGGCCTGGACTCCCTCGTCCTTTCCGACGGCCCGGTCGGCGTCCGCGGGGTCCGCTGGAGCCAGGACGACCCCTCCGTGACGCTCCCCAGCCCCACGGCGCTCGCCGCCGGCTGGGACCCGCGGCTCGCCGTGCGCGCCGGCCGCCTGCTCGCGCAGGAAGCCCGCCGCAAGGGCGTGCACGTGCTGCTCGCCCCGACGGTCAACCTCCAGCGCTCACCGCTGGGCGGCCGCCACTTCGAGTGCTACTCGGAAGATCCCCTCCTCACCGGGATGATCGGCGCCGGCTACGTCACCGGCGTGCAGGACGGCGGGGTCGGCGTCACGGTCAAGCACTTCGTCGCCAACGACTTCGAGACCGAACGCTTCACCGCCGACGTCCGCGTCGGCGAACGCGCGTTGCGCGAGCTCTACCTCGCGCCCTTCGAGCTGATCGTGAAGCGCGCGAAGCCGTGGGGGATCATGGCCGCCTACAACAGCGTCAACGGCACCACGATGACCCAGCACGCCGCATTGCTCGACGGCGTGCTGCGCGGCGAATGGGGCTTCGACGGCTTCGTCGTCTCCGACTGGCTGGCCGCGCGCGACACCGTCGCCTCCGCCAACGGCGGCCTCGACGTGGCGATGCCCGGCCCCCGCACGGTTTTCGGCGCGCGGCTCGCCGAAGCCGTGCGCGGCGGCGAAGTCGACGAAAGCGTCGTCGACGACATGGTCCGCCGCGTGCTCCTGCTCGCCCACCGGACCGGCGCGCTCGAAGGGAGCCCGGCCGCCCACCAGTCCGAAATAGACGGTGACGCGATCGCGCGCGAGGTCGCGCACCGGTCTTTCGTGTTGCTCAGCAACGAAACCGGCGTGCTCCCGCTCAAGCAACCGCAGAGCATCGCCCTCATCGGCGCGCTCGCCGCGGACCCGAAGATCCTCGGCGGCGGCAGCGCCACGGTGTTCCCCGCTCACGTCGTCTCCCCTCTCGACGGCCTCCGCAAGGCCGTTCCCCCTGGCACCGACCTGGCTTTCGCCACCGGTGCCGATCCGCGGACGACGCTACCGCCGGCCACCGACAATTTCCGGCTCCGCGCGATCGCCAAAGCCGCCGATGGCACCCGATTGGCTGAATTCCCGCTCCGTGAAGCCAAAATCGACTGGATCGGGGAACTGCCCGCCGGGCTCGACCTCAACACCCTGGCGTCGGTGGAAATCGAAGGCACCTACCTGCCGGAGCGGACCGGCACGCACACCTTCGCCGTCACCGGGCCCGGCGACCTCCGCCTCACCGTCGCCGGCCGGACCCTCTTCGACGGCGTGAACCTGCCGCCCGGCGGGGACGTCTTCACCTCGATCATGCAGGTGAACGAGCAGCGCCGGGAGATCGACCTGACCGACGGCGAACTCGTCGACGTCAGCCTGACGTACTGGATCCCGTCGGAGATGGCGGAGTTCGCCAGGGGCAGCTTCGCCTGGGTGACGTTCGCGCTCGGCCACCGCGGCCCGGTCCCCGACCCGGACGCCGCGCTCGAAGAAGCCGTTGCCCTGGCAGCGAAGTCGGACGTCGCGGTCGTCGTGGTCGGCACCACCGCCGAGGTCGAGAGCGAGGGCTTCGACCGGACTTCCCTCGCGCTGCCGGGACGGCAGGACGAGCTGGTCACCCGGGTCGCGGCCGTCAACCCCAACACCGTGGTCGTCGTCAACGCCGGTTCCCCGGTCGAACTGCCGTGGCGCGCCGACGTCGCCGCGGTGCTGCTCACCTGGTTCCCCGGCCAGGCCGGCGGCGACGCGCTCGCCGACGTCCTCTTCGGCCGCGAAGAACCCGGCGGCCGCCTGCCGACGACCTGGCCGGCGAAGCTGGAAGACGCGCCCGTCACCGATGTGACGCCGCAGGAGGGCGTCCTCGAGTACGGCGAAGGCGTGTACATCGGCTACAGCGCTTACGCCGCGAAGGGAACGCAACCCGCGTACTGGTTCGGCCACGGCCAGGGCTACACGACCTGGGCGTACGAGGAGCTCGACGGCTACCCGGACGAGGAAGGCGGCGCGCGCGTCCGGGTCCGCGTGCGCAACACGGGAAAGCGGCGGGGCCGCGAAGTCGTCCAGCTCTACCTGGCCCCGACCGAGCGCGGCGACCGGCCGGACCGCTGGCTCGCGGGGTTCGCGAGCGTCGAAGCGGGGCCGGGCGAAGCGGTCGAGACCGACATCGTCATCACGCCGCGGTCCGCCGAAGTCTGGCGGGACGGCTGGCAGCACATCGCCGGCGAGTACGTCCTGGCCGCTTCGCACTCCTATGCCGAGCCGCGGCTGAGCACCCGGATCGTCCTCCAGAAAATCCGTTGATCAACCCCGGGTGGCGCCCCTATGCTCCGCAACGCACCCTTGACCAGCGAAAGGAGGTGGGTCCGATGATCACCCAACCGATCACGCGCTCCCACCCCGGATCGAGGGTGCCGGGTCTGTAGACCGGGAGCGCGCTCTCCTGGAAGGACCACCATGACCGAACTGGTCGTGCGCCCGCTCGAAGCGGGCGAAGAATCGCTCTTCACCTCCCTGCCCGACCGCGGCCTCGTCGGCCGCGCGCTGCTCGGCGACGACTTCACCGAGATGGCGAAGCAGGGCGAATACCGGCCCGAGTGGACCTGGGTGGCACTGCGCGACGACGTCGTCGTGGCGCGGGCCGCCTGGTGGGCCAAGCCCGGCGACGAGGAACCGATCGCGCTGGACTGGTTCGACTTCACCGACTTCGACGCGGGCGTCCACCTGCTGAAGACGGCGCCGCTGCGCGCGGAGTACTCGCTGACCACGCCGCCCGCGTGGCAGGACGACCCGGCCGTCGCCCGCGAAGTGACCACGCGGGTCGAGGCGGCGGAGCGGGCGGGCTACCGCAAGCTCGTCGAGCGCTACCGGTTCCGCTGGACGCCGGAAAACGGCCTGCCGGAGCGGCCCGGGCGGCTCGTCTTCCGGCCTGAGCCGGACGACGACGTCATCCTCGAGGTCTTCAAGCGCGTGCACGTCGGGAGCCTGGACGCGCACGTCCGCAGGACGGTCGAGGAGCACGGGCTCGACGCGGCGGCCCGCGAGGACCTCGACATCATGAAGTGGATGCCGGCCCCGCGGGACTGGTGGCGGCTGGCGTACACGCCCGAAGGTGAGCTCGTCGGGCTCACCCTGCCGAGCCGCAACGTCTACGACCCCGTGGTCGGCTACATCGCCGTCGTGCCGGAGCACCGGGGGCACGGCTACGCGTACGACCTGCTGGTCGAGGCCACGCACGAGCTGGTCGGGCACGGCGCCGACCGGATCGTGGCGGGCACCGACGTCGGCAACGTCCCGATGGCCAAGGCCTTCGCGAAGGCGGGCTACCCGGTGATGCAGCACCGCATCGACCTGGTCTGAGACGGAGCTTTCGCAGGGAAAGTGCGGTCCTGCACTTTCCCTGCGAAAGAGGCGGCGGTACCGTCGCTAGAGCGATCTATCAAATCGGACAGGGGGCCCGTGATGGACGTTCTGCAAGAGAAGGGGCTGACGCCGCTCCGCGCGATCCTCGGCTTCTCGCTGCTCACGACCACGCTGCACTACGCGCACAACGTCGTCAGGGCGGCGGACTACCCGCCGGTCCCGGGCGTTCCGCTGCTGGTCACGCAGGTCGTGGTCGCGTTCGGCTGGGTGCTGTTCACGGTGTTCGGCTGGCTCGGCTACCGCGCCTACCGGCAGGAGCGGTACCCGCGTGCGCTCGCGTTCCTGCTGGTCTACTCGCTGTCCGGGGTGGCCAGCGCCGGGCACTTCCTGGTCGGCGAGCTGCACATCCCGGCGTTCTGGTTCGCCACGATCTTCACCGACTCGGCGGCAGCGCTCGCCCTGTGGGTGTTCGTAACGTGGGCGTGGTCGGTGCTCAACCGGGTGACCGCGCGAGATCAAGTTTCTACACAACATTGACGTCCGTCGGAACTATGTAGACACTCGGGTGAGTGACCACCACCACACCGGTGACCTTCGACCGCCGTCCGGACGAGTACCGCCACTGGCGGCTCAACGTCGACGGGGAGGTGGCCTGGCTGGAGCTGGACGTCGACGAACAGGGCGGGCTCGTCCCGGGGTACGAGCTCAAGCTCAACTCCTACGACCTCGGGGTCGACATCGAGCTGTACGACGCCACCCAGCGGCTGCGGTTCGAGCACCCCGAGGTCCGCGTGGTGGTCGTGACCAGCGCCAAGGACAAGGTGTTCTGCGCCGGTGCCAACATCCGGATGCTGGCCGCGTCCGAGCACCACTGGAAGGTGAACTTCTGCAAGTTCACCAACGAGACCCGCAACGGCATGGAGGACGCCACCGCCCACTCCGGCCAGACCTACGTGGCCGCGGTCAACGGCACCTGCGCCGGCGGCGGCTACGAGATCGCGCTGGCCTGCGACAAGATCCTCCTGATCGATGACAACTCCTCGACCGTCGCGCTGCCCGAGGTGCCGCTGCTCGGCGTGCTGCCCGGCACCGGCGGGCTGACCCGCGTCGTCGACAAGCGGCGCGTGCGCAAGGACCTCGCCGACGTCTTCGCCACGCGCCCGGACGGCGTCAAGGGCAAGACCGCGGTCGACTGGAAGCTGGTCGACGAACTCGTGCCGCGCCAGGGGTTTCGCGAGGCCGTGGCGAAGCGGGCGCGGGAGATCGCGCGCGAATCCGACCGGACCGGCGAGGGCGGCATCGAGCTGACCCCGCTGGAACATCGCTATGTCGACATCGAAGTGGCCAAGGACCAGGCCACGATCACCGTCAAGGGCCCCGAAAACGACCCCGGCGACCTGCACGAAGAGGGCGCGAACGGCTGGTTCCTCGCGATGACCCGCGAGCTGGACGACGCCATCCTGCGGCTGCGCACCAACGAAGTCGAAGCCGGAACGTGGATCCTGAAAACGCAAGGCGACCCGGAGAAGGTGCTCGCGCACGAACGGGCCGTGTTCGGTGCGAAGGACTGGCTGGGCAACGAGATCACGCACTACTTCAAGCGCACGCTCAAGCGGCTCGACGTCACCAGCCGCACGCTGATCGCGCTGATCGAGCCCGGCAGCTGCTTCGCCGGGTCGCTGCTGGAACTCGCGCTCGCCGCCGACCGCCAGTACATGCTCGACGGCCCGCCGATCGACGACGAAGACTCCGAGGAACGCGCCACGATCAGGCTGTCCGAAGCCAACTTCGGCCCGTTCCCGATGGGCAACGGGCTCACCAGGCTGCAGACGCGCTTCTACGGCGACGACGACCACCTCGCCTGGCTCGCGCGCGAAAAGGACCACCAGCTGAGCGCGGCCGAAGCCGTCGAACTCGGCCTGGTCACCGACGCCCCGGACGACCTCGACTGGGAGGACGAGATCCGGATCGCGCTCGAAGGCCGGGCGTCGCTCTCCCCGGACGCGCTCACCGGGATGGAGGCCAACCACCGGTTCGTCGGTCCCGAGACCATCGAGACCAAGATCTTCGGCCGGCTGGCGGCCTGGCAGAACTGGATTTTCACCCGGCCGAACGCATCCGGGCCCGAAGGCGCGCTGCGCCGATACGGTACGGGGCAGAAGGCCGTCTTCGACAGGAAGCGGGTCTAGCGCAGATGCCCGAGAAGATCGACTACGACGCCAAGATCCCCAACAACGTCAACCTCTCGGAGGACCGGCGGCTCCAGCGCGCGCTGGAGGGCTGGCAGCCGAAGTTCATGCACTGGTGGGGCGAGATGGGCCCGACGCTGGAGACCCAGGGCGTCTACCTGCGCACCGCGGTCAGCGTCGGTCGCGAAGGCTGGGCGCACTTCGACCACGTCAACGTGCCCGACTACCGCTGGGGCATCTTCCTCGCCGAGCGCGACCCGGACCGTCGGATCGCGTTCGGGGAGCACCAGGGCGAGCCGGTCTGGCAGCAGGTGCCCGGCGAGTACCGCGCCGATCTGCAGCGGCTGATCGTCATCCAGGGCGACACCGAACCGGCGTCGGTCGAGCAGCAGAAGCTCCTCGGGCTCACCGCGCCGAGCCTCTACGACCTGCGCAACCTCTTCCAGGTCAACGTCGAAGAAGGCCGCCACCTGTGGGCGATGGTCTACCTGCTGCACGCCTACTTCGGCCGCGAAGGCCGCGACGAGGCCGAAGGGCTCTTGCTGCGCAACTCGGGTAGCCCGGACGCGCCCCGCATCCTCGGCGCGTTCAACGAGGAGACCGCCGACTGGCTGGCCTTCTACATGTTCACCTACTTCACCGACCGCGACGGGAAGTACCAGCTCGGCACGCTCAAGGAGTCCTCCTTCGACCCGCTCTCGCGCACCTGCGAGTTCATGCTGAAGGAGGAGGCGCACCACATGATGGTCGGCACCACCGGCGTCGACCGCGTGGTGACCCGCAGCGCCGAGCTGATCCGCGAGCACGACACGCTCGACATCGGCCCGCACGGCGGCATCCCGCTGGACATCATCCAGAAGTACATCAACTTCCACTACACCGTGTCCCTGGACCTGTTCGGCAGCGAGACGTCGACGAACGCGGCGAACTACTACACCGCCGGGCTCAAGGGCCGCTGGCAGGAGACCCGCCGCAAGGACGACCACAAGCTCACCGAAGACGCCCGCACGCTGGAGCGGCCCAACGGCGACGGCACGTGGACGAGCGAGGAGCTGCAGGCGATCCTGCTGCTCAACCTCGACCTGCGCAGCGAGTACGTGGCCGACTGCCAGACCGGCGTGAAGCGCTGGAACAAGATCCTCTCCGACGCCGGCATCGACTTCGCGTTCCGGCTGCCGCACCCTGGCTTCAACCGCGAAGTCGGCATAAACTCCGGCCACCACGTCACTCCCGACGGCACCATCGTCGACGAGGCGACCTGGGAGGCAGGCAAGCGCAAGTGGCTGCCCACCACCGAGGACCTGACGTTCGTCCGCTCGCTGATGCACCCGGTGTACGAGCGGGGGAAGATCGCGAGCTGGGTCGCGCCACCGCGGCAGGGCATCAACGGGAAGCCCTTCGACTACGAGTACGTGTACCTCACGTAGGAGGTCTGGTGGCGACAGCGTTCAACGCCGCGGAGTACCTGCTCTCGGCCGGGCACCCGGACGCGACCGCGGTCGTGTCGCCCCGCCGGTCGCTGACCTACGCCGAGCTGGCGGCGGAGGCCCGCCGGGTCGCCGCCGGGCTCGTGGAGCTGGGCGTCCGGCCCGAAGAGCGGGTCATGTTCTGCATGGTCGACGACGTCGAGCTGCTCACCGGCATCCTCGGCGCGATGCTGGCCGGCGCGGTCGCGGTGCCGGTGTCGACCATGGTCACCGGGCTCGAGCTGGGCAAGGTGCTGGCCGACTCGCGGGCGCGCGTGCTCGGCGTGTCCGGGGAGTTCGCCGAGCAGGCCGCCACCGCGCTCGGCTTCGCCCCCGAGGTCACCGACGTGCTGCTGGACCGGTGCGACGCGGACGGGTTCGGCGGCCGGACGCACGAATGGGCGTCGCTCGGCGGGACGTTCCGAAGTGGACGGACGTGGGAGGACTCGCCCGCGCTGTGGCTGTACACGTCGGGGACGACCGGGCAGCCGAAGGGCGCGATGCACCGGCACGCGAGCATCCGCGCGGTCTGCGAGACCTACGCCCGTTCGGTGCTGGCGACGACGCCGTCGGACCGGTTCCTGTCCGTGCCGAAGCTCTTCTTCGCCTACGGGCTGGGGAATTCCTGCTTCTTCCCGCTCGGCGCGGGCGGCACCGTGCTGCTCGAGCCTTCGCGGCCGACGCCCGCGTTGTTCGCCCGGCGCGCGCGTGAGGAACGGCCTTCGCTCTTCTTCGCGGTGCCGACGTTCTACGCGGCCCTGCTCGCCAGCGACGTCCCGGACGACTCGTTCGCTTCGGTGCGGCAGGCGGTTTCGGCCGGGGAACCGCTGCCCGCGTCGCTGTTCGAACGGTTCCGCGCCCGCTTCGGCCTGGAGATCCTCGACGGCATCGGGTCGACCGAGGCCCTGCACATCTTCCTGTCGAACCAGCCCGGTTCGGTGCGGCCCGGCAGCACCGGCGTCGCCGTCCCGGGGTATTCCCTGCAGATCCGCGACGAGGCGGGCGCGGTGATCGACGCCGCGGGCAAGCCCGGTGAGCTGTTCGTCGCCGGGCCCTCGACGGCGACCGGCTACTGGGCCCGTTACGACGCGACGAAGCTCGTCTTCCAGGGCGAGTGGCTGCGGACCGGCGACAGCTACGTCCGCAACGAGGACGGCACGTACACCTGCCTCGGCCGCTTCGGCGACATGCTGAAGGCGGGCGGGATCTGGGTGTCACCGTCCGAAGTGGAGGAACGGCTGCGGCAGCACCCGGCGGTGGCCGAGGTCGCCGTCGTCGCCGCGCCGGACGCCGACGGCCTCGACAAGCCGGTCGCGTGCGTGGTGGCCGCGCCCGGCTTCGCGGTGGACCCGGCGGAGCTGATCGAGTTCTGCCGCGAGGGGCTCGCGGCGTTCAAGCGGCCGCGCGGCGTGGTCGAGCTGGCCGAGCTGCCGAAGACGGCGACCGGCAAGATCCGCCGCAACGTGATCCGCGAGCAGGTCCGCGATGTGCTGCGGGTGGTGCCCAGTCCGTGATCGACGGGTACTTCGTGGTGGACGCGCACGTCCACACCCCGCGGCTGCCGACGCTGAAACCCGCCTGGCTGCAGTGGGCGCACGACTTCGCGGGCTCGTACCCGTGGCGTTCGGTGTACGACGCCGAAGGCACGGTGGTCCCGGCGGCGATGGACGAGCTGATGGCGTCCGAAGGCGTCGACCGGGTGCTGCTGTTCTGCGAGTACAGCCCGCGCGCCACCGGGATCCAGCCCATCGAGGACAACCTGCCGCTGGTCGAGCACAACCCCACGCGGTTCCGGCTGGTGGCCAGCGTCAACCCGTACCTGCACCACCCCGCTGCGGCGGAAGTCGAGCGGCAGCTGGACCTGGGCGCGGTGGCGCTGAAGATCCACCCGGTGCACGGCGCCTTTTCCCCGGCGGAGAAGGAGCTGTACCCGGTCTACCAGCTGTGCGCCGAGCGCGGGGTGCCGGTGATCTTCCACTCCGGGACGTCGAGCTTCCCGGGTTCCCGGGCCAGTTTCGGGAACCCGGAGCTGCTGTCCGATGTGGTCGAGGACTTCCCTTCGCTGCAGTTCGTCTTCGCCCACGGTGGCCGCGGGTGGTGGTACGACGTGGCCGCGTTCCTCGCGCTGGCGCGGGACAACGTCTGGCTCGACCTCGCCGGGCTGCCGCCGAAGAAGCTCAAGGAGTACTACCAGCGCTTCGACTTCACCCGGCTGGCCGGGAAGTTCGTCTTCGGGACGGACTGGCCCGGCGTGCCCTCGGTGGCGAAGAACGTGCGGACGCTGATCGGTCTCGGCCTGCCCGGCGACGTGCTGACCGGAGTCCTGTCGGGCAACGCGGTCAAGCTGATGCCGGGGCTAGCCTAGAACCTGGTGCAGGCACAGCACGTTGCCTTCGGAGTCGTTGAACCACGCGGCCCGCTCGTTGCCCAGCTCCGCGATGTGGGCCACGGTCTTCAGGCCCTCCATCTCGAAGTCCTGGAACCGCACCCCGCGGCTCTCCAGCGCCTTGATCTCGCCTTCCAGGTCGGTGACCTCGAAGCTCAGCGCCGTGTTCTCGCTCTGCGCGCCCGCCGGCATGGCGCGGAGGCCGATCGAGCCCGCGCCCGCCTCGAAGTACAGCGTTCCGTCTTCGCCCTTCCCCGTCTGCTTCAGGCCGAGGGAGTCCGCGTAGAAGTGGCCGGCGCGTGCGCTGTCGGTCACCGGGAGCATCGTCGTGATCGTCGATTCGGTCAGCATGGATCCATGGTGCGCTCCCGTGCGCACCGCCGTGACCTCGACTTTTTCAACGATCGGTGTTGAACGCGCGCAGTGTCCGCATCGCTTCCGCCAGTGCCGGGGCGTCGTCACCGAGCGGGGTCAGCACGATCCGGCGCAGGATGTCCGCGGCCGCCTCGCGGGCCTTGTTCGCCACTTCGAGGCCGTGCTCGGTCAGGGACGCGAAGGTGACGCGGCGGTCGTCCGGGCTCGGGATCCGGCAGATCAGGTCCGCCGCCACCAGCCGGTCGGCCACCTTCGTGAAGCCGCCGCTCGACAGCGCCGCTTCGGTCGCCAGCTTCGTCATCGGCATCCGGTGCTCGGGCGAGCGGACCAGCCGCACCAGGATGTCGAACGACGCGGGCGCGAGCCCGAACCGGTCGGCGATCTCGCCCATCAGCTTGTCCTGCGTGGCCAGGTAGCCCTCGATCACCAGACCCCACCAGGTGACGATCTCGTCGTCGTCGGTCGCTTCCACGGACGCCACCTTACCTTGCCGGAATATATCTTGCGCGCGAGAGGTTTTCGGGATACCTTGAGCCGAGGAGGCAACCATGTCGATCAAGACGTCCGGCCTGCACCACGTGACCGCCATCGGCGGCGACCCGCAGCGCAACGCCGACTTCTACCTGCGCACCCTGGGCCTGCGGCTGGTCAAGACGACGGTCAACTTCGACGACCCGGGCACCTACCACCTCTACTACGGCGACAGCTCGGGCAAGCCCGGCTCGCTGATGACCTTCTTCCCGTGGCCCGACGCGCCGAGCGGCCGCCACGGCACCGGCCAGGCGACGACCACGTCGTTCTCCGTGCCGGAAGCCTCGATCGGCTGGTGGAAGCAGCACCTCGCCGCGCAGCAGATCGAGACCGGCGAAGTTCGCAGTGCCGATGGCGAGGACACGCTGACCTTCCGCGACCCCGACGGCCTGAAGCTCGCCCTGGTCGCGCACCCGCAGGGCGACCCGCGCGACCCGTGGGACACCGAGCTCGTCCCGGCCGCGCACGCCATCCGCGGCCTGCACTCGGTGACGCTTTCGGTGAACCAGGAGGACGCCACCGCCGGGATGCTCACCGACGGGCTCGGCCTCAGCTTCGCCGGCCAGGACAGCAACCGCCTGCGCTTCGCCGCCGGCGAGGGCGGGCCGGGCGCGCTGGTCGACGTCCTCGTGACGCCGGACGCGCCGCGCGGGCTGGTCGCCGCGGGCACCGTGCACCACGTGGCCTGGCGCGCGCCCGACGAAGAGACCCAGAAGGCCTGGCGCGAAGAGCTGGTCGACCGGGGCGTGCACGTGACGTCCATTTTGGACCGCCAGTACTTCCGCTCGATCTACTTCCGCGAGCCGGGCGGGACGCTGCTGGAGGTCGCCACCGACGAACCGGGCTTCGCGATCGACGAGCCGCTGCTGGAGCTCGGCCGCGCGCTCAAGCTGCCGCCGTGGCTGGAGCCGCGCCGCGAAGAGATCCAGCACATGCTGCCCAAGCTCGACCTCCCCGCCGAAAACAACCCGGAGCTGTGATGACGCTGCGCCACAAGTTCATCGAGGGCGCGCCCGACGCGCCCGTGCTCCTCCTGCTGCACGGCACCGGCGGCGGCCCGGACGACCTGCTCGGCCTGGCGCGCGAGCTCAGCCCGGACTCCGCCGTGCTGGCCCCGGCGGGCCCGGTGTCGGAGCACGGCGCCGCGCGCTGGTTCCGGCGGCTGGCCGAGGGCGTGTTCGACCACGAAGACGTCGTCAAGCGTGCGAACGAACTCGCCGACTTCGTGGTCGAAGCCGGCGAGGAGTACGGGTTCGGTGGCCGTCGCCTGATCGCGGTCGGGTTTTCGAACGGCGCCAACATCGCGGCCGCCCTCGTGCTGCTGCGGCCCGACGTCGTGCGCGAAGCCGCGTTGTTCGCGTCGATGTCGCCGGTGCCGGAGCCGCCGGAGCACGACCTCAGCGGCTCGCGCGTCTTCCTGGCCAACGGGGAAAACGACCCGATGGCGCCGCTGGCGTCCACCGGGGAACTGATCCGGTTGCTGCGCGAGCGCGGTGCCGACGTCGTCACCCAGCGCCACCCCGGCGGGCACCAGATCACTGTGGACGGTGTCCGCGCCGCGGCCGAGTGGATCAAGAACTAGCGTTTGTACGGAGCGTATACCGGGCGGCCCTACGATCGGGCGATGACTAACGAGGCACTACAGCGTGCCGGCAAACTGCTGGACGCGGCCATCCTGGCCGACGGGCACAACGACCTGCCGTGGGAGCTGCGGCAGCACGGCGGCCCGAACCCGGTCGAGGCGGCCGCGTCGCTGGACCTGACCGTCCGGCAGCCGGCCCTGCACACCGACTTCCCGAAGCTCGCCGACGGGAAGCTCGGCATGCAGTTCTGGTCGGTCTACGTGCCGTGTGAGTTCGAAGGCCACAGCGCCGTGACCGCCGTCCTCGAACAGATCGAGGTCGTCCACCAGCTCGCCGAGCGCTACCCCGACCGGCTCCGGCTGGTCGACACCGCCGACGAAGCCGAGGCCGCGTTCGCCGACGGCCGGATCGCGTCGCTGCTCGGCGCCGAGGGCGGGCACAGCATCGCCGAGTCACTCGGCGTGCTGCGGATCCTGCGCCGCCTCGGCGTCCGCTACATGACGCTGACGCACAACTTCAACACCACGTGGGCCGACTCGGGCACCGACGAGCCGGCCCACGGCGGACTCACCGAGTTCGGCCGCGACGTCGTGCGCGAGATGAACAAGATCGGGATGATGGTCGACCTCTCCCACGTCGCGCCGTCGACGATGCGGGCGGCGATGGAGGTCAGCTCGGTCCCGGTGATCTTCAGCCACTCCTCGTGCACCGCCGTCAACGACCACCCGCGCAACATCCCCGACGACGTCCTGGCGAAGCTGCCCGGCAACGGCGGCGTCGCGATGGTCACCTTCGTGCCGGCGTTCATCTCGCCGAAGGTCGCCGCGTGGGACCAGGAGCTGAAGGCCGCCATGGAAGCCGCGGGCCGGGAGTACCGGAACCTCGCCCAGCGCGGGGAGTTCGTGAAGGAGTGGGACGGCCCGGTCAAGCCGAAGGCCACCGTCGACGACGTCGTCGCGCACGTCGAGCACGCCCGCGAGGTGGCCGGCGTCGACCACATCGGCCTCGGCGGCGACTACGACGGCGTCGGCACCCTGCCGGAGGGGCTGGAGGACACCTCCAAGTACCCGGTGTTGTTCGCCGCGCTGCTCGAGCGCGGGTGGAGTGAGGAAGACTGCGCGAAGCTGGCCGGGAAGAACACGCTCCGCGTCCTCCGGGAGGTCGACGGCTTCGCCCGTTAGGGGGTTTGGGGCGGCGCTCCCCGCGTGCCGGACGGACACTGGGCACATGACGCACGCGCGCGGGGGCGCGGCCGACCGCCCCACCGGACCTGCCCACCACGACCACCCCGGCACCGACGCGCCGGGCCGCCACCAGCTGGCCGAAAACGACGTGCCCGAAGGCGCCCTCGAGCCCGCTGAGCTGCGGGCCGGCGACGTCCGGCCGGGCGCCGAGGAGGCCACGCCGGTGCGTCCGGCGCCGGCCAGGCCTGCGCCCGCGAAGATCAAGCGGACCCGGATCAGCGGCACCTGGGTCGCGGTGATCGCCGGCCTGGTCGTCCTGGTCCTGCTGCTGATCTTCATCCTGCAGAACCTGGACTCGGTGACCGTGCACTTCTTCGGCGGCGAGGGCAGCCTGCCGCTCGCCATCGCGATGCTGTTCTCGGCCATCGGCGGCGCGGCGCTGGTCGCGCTGATCGGCGGCGCCCGCATCCTGCAGCTCCGCAAGCAGGCCCGCCGCCGCTGACCGCGTCACTTTCGTAGGGAAAGTGATCCGGAGGTCTCTCCTCCACAACACTTTCCTAGAGAAAGTGGCGGTTAGGCGATGATTGAGGTCATGGTCAGCATTACCTCGCAAACGTTTTCGTCGCCGGTGGTGCGGACGCGGGAGACGTCGGCGGCGTTGCGGGTGCAGAGCCGCCAGAACGTGTCCAGGTCCGTCGTCACCGTGGCCAGCGGGGTGCGCGACGGCGGCGCGCCGCGGTCCAGGACCCAGCCGTCGCGCTCGCGGCGGGCGTACCACTTTCCGGCGCCGGTGACGGTGTAGCCGACCTGCTTCCCGACGCGCGCTTCGACGTCACGCAGGGTGTGCGGCAGCGCCCGGACGAACGTGTCGGCGATCGGCTCGGCGTACTCCGCCTCCAGCGGCGTGTGCTCCAGCGCTTCGCGCAGCTGCACGTGGTGGACCCAGAACTCCGAGTAGTCCCGGGCCGCGTCCAGCCAGCGCGGCGCGGGCTCGTCGCCGGCCCAGCTCACCGGGTCGCCGACGGCGTCGAGGTCCAGCTTCGCCCAGTACTCGGTCGTCTGGCCCATGAACTCGTACATCATCGTGAGCAGGACGTCGGTCGAGAGCCGGCGGCAGGCGACGACCCACTCCTCGTTGATCCGGTCGATGAAGCGGGGGAAGGACTCACCCGGACGGGGGGCTTCCGAGGTGTGCCCGTCGCGGCTTCGGGACAACCGGCCCACCTTGTCGCCCAGCAGGTGGGCGGCGACGTCCTTGACCGTCCAGCCCGCGCACATCGTCGGCCGCGTCCAGTCCTCCTCGGTCAACGCGCCGAGCAAGGTCATCAGCGCCTGCTCTTCCTTCGAGAAGTACGGGAGGACGTCGATCGGCGGACCCCAGCGCGTCGGACTCATGTGGGCATCCAAACACCGTGTTGCGCCGGGGCTTCGCCCCGGGCCGGGGGCTCCGCCACCCGGACCCCCGAGGGATTGGGGCATTCGGCCTACCCACAGGTAGCATCACCGCGTACGCAGAGGGGAGTGGGCTCGTGAACGCAGAGCGACCGAACGGCCGGGGCACCGCCGACGAGGTGGCCGACCTGGCCCGCCGCGCCGGCCAGCTGGCCGGCTGGGCCGCGCGCACCGGCTTCGCGCTCGGGCGCAAGCTCCCCGGCGTCGAGACCGCCGAACGCGGGGTCCGGCAGGTGGAACGGCAGCTGCTGACCGAGCTGCGCCGCCGGCTCGACGAGGTCGACGACCCGTACCACGCGGCGCTGACCGCGGCCTCGGCGATGAACCGGCCCTCGGTGCCCGGGACCGTCGAAGCCACCGTGACGATCGTGCCCGCGCGCGACAACGCGCACGAGCCGCTGCGCGCCGCGATGGCCGAGCTGCTCAACCACTCCATCGGCTTCGGCCGCGACCGCGCTCGCGAGTACTTCTACGCGATCATCCTGCGCCAGCTGACGCCGGACGAGGCCCGCATCCTCTCCGCGCTGTCGGACGGCTCGCCGTTCCCCGCGGTCGACGTCGTCGAGCGCACCGGCATCGGCGGCACGGGCCGGGTCGCGCTGCGCAACGCTTCGACGGTCGGCAAGGCGGCCGGGGTGTCGCTGCCCGACCAGGTCCCCGGCTACGTCACGCGGCTGATCGGGCTGGGCCTGGTCGACCTCGACGAAGAGGTGCCGTCGCTGGAGACGCAGTACGAGATCCTGCTGACCGACGAGACCGTGCGCGACGCGGAGAAGCACGTCAAGCGCGCGAAGTACGTCCGGCGGACGATCCACATCTCGCGCCTCGGCGCGCAGTTCTGGCAAGCCTGCGACCCGAGCCTCGGCTGACCGGATGGGGTCGTTCCTCGCCGGCATCGTCGCCGACTTCGCGCAGCACTGGCCCCTCTACGTCTCGATCCCCGTCGTCGCCGCGCTGATCGGCTACGGCACCAAGCTCGTCGCCATCCGGATGATGTTCCAGCCGGTCGAGTTCATCGGCGTCAAGCCGTTCCTCGGCTGGCAGGGCATCGTGCCCAAGCGCGCCGCGCGGA
Organism: Amycolatopsis eburnea; assembly: GCF_003937945.1. Classification (GTDB taxonomy): domain Bacteria; phylum Actinomycetota; class Actinomycetes; order Mycobacteriales; family Pseudonocardiaceae; genus Amycolatopsis; species Amycolatopsis eburnea. Next base: position 271,926 of record NZ_RSEC01000036.1, on the reverse strand, counting down.
TGGCGAGCATCGCCTGCGACACGATGACCGAGCAGCTGATCAAGCCGGCCGAGGTCGTCGCGCGGCTGGACGCGTCCCGCATCGCCCAGGAGATCGAGAAACCGCTGCTGGCCGGCGTCGAGGACATCGTCCGCGAGGTGGCCGGCCACTACCAGCCGGGCCTGTGGGAGTCGCTCCCGGTCCGCGTGCAGCGGCTGGTGATCGAGCGCGTCCAGCACGAGTCGCCGCGGATGGTCGCGGCGGTGCTCGACCTGATCAAGTCCGATGTGGACAGCGTGTTCGACCTCAAGGGCATGGTGGTCACCAGCCTGGTCAAGGACAAGCGCCTGCTCAACCGGATCTTCCAGGAGGCGGGCGCGAAGGAGTTCAAGTTCATCGCCCGCTCCGGCCTGGTCTTCGGCGGCGCGATCGGCGTCATCCAGATGGTGGCGTGGGTGCTGTTCAAGTTCCCGCCGATCATGCCGGTCTTCGGCCTGTTCACCGGCTGGTTCACCGACTGGCTGGCGCTGCGGATGATCTTCTACCCGATCGAGCCCCGCCGGTACTTCGGCGTCCAGTGGCAAGGCCTGTTCCTGAAGCGGCGCGCGGAGGTCGCGGAGGCCTACGGGTCGTTGATCGCGAAGGAGATCATCACCCCGCACAACGTCATCGAGGCCATCCTGCACGGCCCGCTGTCGGACCGCGTGCTGGCGCTGATCCAGCGCCAGCTGGACCGGGAGCTGGGGAGCGTCGCGAAGCCGGTGCTGGTGTTCGCGGTGGGCAGCCGCAAGTACCAGGACATGAAGCTGGCGATCGCGTCGCAGATCATGTCCCGGCTGCCGGACACGATGCGCTACATCGAGGACTACGCGACCGACGCGATGGACATCCGGAACGTGCTGGTTTCGAAGATGAAGCAGCTGTCCCCCAAGGAGTTCGAGCGCCTGCTGCGGCCGGCGTTCGAGCAGGACGAGTGGATCCTGATCGCGACGGGCGCGGTGCTGGGCTTCGCGGTCGGTGAGGCGCAGGTCCTGGTGCTGGAGCACCTGGCGGCCTAGCCGACGTCGTAGGCCTCCCGCGCCGCGGCGACCTTGGCCCGGTGCTTCGCCGCCCACGCCGACAACGCGTGCAGCGGCTCGTCCAGCTCCGCCGCGTGCGGTGTCATCGTGTACTCCACCCGCGGTGGGACCTCCGGGTACACCTTCCGCGTCACCAGCCCGTTGCGCTCCAAGCCGCGCAATGTCAGCGACAGCATCCGGCGGGAGACGCCGTCCAGCGCGCGCTCCAGTTCGCTGAAGCGCCGGGCGCCGTCGCCGAGCTGGACCAGGACGCGGATCGCCCACTTGTCGCCCACCAAGTCCAGGACCTCGCGCAGGGAACACATCTCCGCCGGAAGAACTTCGCCGTTGTCCACCGCTGTGACCTCATTCGTAACAGGAGTGTGCCGTCGTACCAGGAAAGTGCCGTCTTCCAGCGGGAACGCCGGCGGTCCACGATCGATTCCGGCAAGCACCGGAAAGGAACCTGGAATGACGAAGACAGTGCGGTTCGCCGTCGAAGGCGGGCCGGAAGTGCTGGAGCTCGTGGACGTCGAGCTCGGCGACCCCGGAGCCGGGGAACTGCGGCTGCGGGTGGAGGCGATCGGGCTCAACCGGGCCGAGGCGATGTTCCGCTCCGGCACCTACTTCGAGCGCCCGGACGCGTTTCCCGCGAAGCTCGGGTACTCCGCGTCCGGGATCGTGGAGGCCGTCGGCGAAGGGGTCACCGGGTTCGCGGCCGGCGACGCCGTCAGCACCGTCGCGGGCTTCTCGATGCGGGACTACGGCGTCTACGGCGAGGCGGCCATCGTCCCGGCGTCCGCCGTCCTGCGCCGCCCCGAAGGGCTCGGCGCCACCGAAACCGTCGCGTTGTGGGGGCCGTTCCTCACCGCGTACGGCGCGATCGTCGAGGAAGGGAACGTCCGGCCCGGGGACCACGTGCTGATCACCGCCGCCTCCAGCAGCGTGGGGCTGGCGACCATCGACGTCGTCAACCACATCGGTGCGATCCCCATCGCCGCGACGCGCACGGCGGCGAAGAAGCAGCGGCTCCTCGACGCCGGTGCCGCGCACGTGATCGTCACCGACGACGAGGACATCACCGGGCGCACGCTCGAAATCACCGGGCAGCGGGGTGCGGAGTTCGTCTTCGACGCCGTCGCCGGGGACGGCGTGCGCAAGCTCGCCGCCGCCACCGCGAAGGGCGGGACGCTCGTCGTCTACGGCGCGCTCGACACGAAGGAAACGCCGTTCCCGCTGTGGTTCGTGCCCACCATGCGGCTGTTCAACGCCTTCGACCTCACGCTGGACCCCGGACGGCTCGCCCGCGCCGGGCACTTCGTCCGCGCCGGTGTCCGGGCCGGGACCTTCCGGCCGCGCGTGGACCGCGTCTTCGACCTCGCCGACATCGGCGCGGCGCACCGGTACCTCGAGGCGAACGGGCAGTTCGGGAAAGTGGTGGTCGGCGTGGGCGGCTGAGCGGGCGAGCAAGTCCACCCGAACGGCCGTACACCTGGACGTATCCCGGCGCTTACCTTGCGCCTCTACTGTGCGTCACGACTACGACCGGGCGGGGGAGCCCATGACTGCCGAACCTTGGCCGCAGGAGATCCGGCTGGCGGTGACCATGGTCGGGGGCGCCAGCCTCGCGATCTGGATGGGCGGCGTCGCCACCGAGACGTCGCGGCTGCTGCGGGAATCGCACGGGACCGCCGAGCCGGGGCGCTACCGCAAGCTGCTCGACGTCCTGCGCGCCACCGTTTCGCTCGACGTCCTGACCGGGACCAGCGCCGGCGGGATCAACGCCGCCTGCCTGGGGCTCGCGGAAGCCTTCGGCTCCTCGCCGGAGGTGCTGCGCGACACCTGGATCACCACCGGGTCGCTGGAGAACCTGATCCGGGACGCGCGCGAGCAGGCACCGCGGTCGGTGCTCGACGGGGACCGCGTGCTGCTCGGCGACCTCGAAAAGGTGTTGTGCGAGATCACCGCGAAGGGCGCGCGGCCCGTCGAGGAACCGGACGTCACCGTGTTGCTCACCGGCACGATGATCGACGGCGAGACCACCCGGTTCGACGACGCGCTCGGGAACCTGGTGCGGGACACCGAACACCGGATGCTGTTCCGGTTCTGCGGTCCACTGTGGACGAACGGCGTGGAGGCGCCGCTCGCGCTGGCGGCCCGCTCCACCGCGTCGTTCCCGGGCGCGTTCGAGCTGTCCCGGATGCCGATCGGCACCGGCGGCACCGACCGGCTGCACCCCGACATGACGGCCTACACCGAGCTGACCCGCTCGCACTGGCTGACCGACGGCGGGGTGCTGCTGAACAAGCCGTTGCGGCCGGCGCTGCGCGAGATCTTCGAACGCCCGTCGCACGCGGACGTCCGGCGGCTGCTGCTCTACGTCGTGCCGACCGGCGAGAAGGTCGTCGAAGCCGTCGAGTGCGACCCGGCGGACCCGCCGCTGCTGTCGAACGCGATGGCCAAGGTCGTCAACACCGTGATGAGCCAGTCGATCAGCGCCGAGCTGGACGAGCTGACCCGCCACAACGACGCCGTGCTGCGCGCCAGGGACACCCGGGTTTCCCTGGCCGCACTGGGGTTGCGTGGCGGGCCCGAGAGCCTGGTCGACCAGCGGATCGCCACCGCGTACCTCGAGCGGCGGACCGCCGAGGACGCCGCGGAGCTGGTCCGGGTCGCCGCGCGGCGGTACGCGCTGTCCGAAGCGGACACCCCGGACCGCGAGTGGGCGTCCGGGATGTCGCGGCAGCTGCGCACGATCGCCGTCGCCGGGCTGAGCAGCGGCGTTCCGGCCGGGCCGCCGGCCGGGAGCCTCGCGGTCGCCGACCTGGTCGGGTACCGGACGACCGCGCTCGACGACGCCGTCGCGACCGGGCTGCAGCTGGTCAACGCCGGGTTCCGGCTCCGGCCGGACGCCGCCGCCGTGCGGGCGCTGAACGACGCTCGCGCCCAGCTGCACGCCGCGCGCTCGACGGCGTCGCGCGGGGTGCGGCTCGGGCAGTGGGTGGCCGCGCACGCCGAGCCCGGCGCGAGCAGCACCCTCGAGGTGTGGATCCGCGAGCTGGCCGAGGAGTGGGCCGGGCTGGGCCGCTCGGCCGCCGTCGCCGAGGCGTGGCCGAAGGTGGTCGCGGGCCTGCGCGCGGCCGCGCCGACGTTGCGGGCGCTGGCCGCCGCCGGGGACGAAGCCGGCACGGTGACCACGCTGCTGGACTGGCTCGCGCTGGCACCGGACGCGGTCGACGACGTGGTCCAGGCCCGGCTCGTGGCGCTGCACGTGGCGACGCGCGGGCTGCTCGCGCAGGCGCCGTCGGTCGATCAGCGGGTCGACCTGGTGCAGGTCAGCGCCGATTCGCGGACGTTGCTGGACATGACGCGCAGCCGGGCCGAGGACAAGCTGACCGGGCTGCAGGCGAACTACTTCGGCGCGTTCTACAAGGCGTCGTGGCGCGCCAGCGACTGGATGTGGGGCCGCGTCGACGGCGCCGGCTGGCTGGTCCAGTGCCTGCTCGACCCGGTCCGCCTCGAAACGCTGCGGGACGTCCTCGGGCGGGACCGGTTCCGCGACGAGCTGATCGCCGCGTTCGGCTCGGACTGGCGCCCGCCGGACGAGCGGGACCGCTGCACCCCGGCCGAGGCGGCGCAGCTGCGCGACCAGCTGACCGCCGAGCTGGCGTTCCTCGGGCTCGACGCCGACCTGAAGCCGGTCGAGTTCGGCACCGAACGGCCGGTCGGCCTGCCGGTCACGGCGATGGTGCTGGCCAGGGCGCGGCAGGCCGAGATCGCGGCGGAGGAACTGCCGGTCGTCACGCTCACCTCGCGCCACGACGCCGACGACCGCCGGGACATCGGGGAGGCCCTGGCGAAGGAACGCCCGCCGGCCGACGTCGGTGGCGCGCAGGCGCGGTTCCAGGCCTGCCGCGTCTCGGCGGAGCGGCTCGCCGGCGAGCAGGGCACCGCGCGGCTGACCCGCACGCTGGTCTCGCTCGGCGCGGCGACGGTGAACGCCGGGACGGTCGCGTTCCGCCTGCCGGGCGGCTGGCCGCGGACGGTCGCGGGCATCCTGCGCACGGTCGCCAGGAGCACGGCGAAGGTCTCGCAAGGCGCGTCGCGGCTCGGCACCGCCGGCTCGCTCGCCGCCGGCGTCCTCGCGCTGCTGGCGGGCCTGGTGCTCGGCGGCAACGGCGGCGCGGTGCTGCAGTGGATCGGCCTCCCGGTGCTCGCGGGCGCGGTCGTCTACCTGGCGACGGCGCTGCTCACGATGGGTCACTTCGCGCGCAAGCTGTTCGCCGCGCTCGGCGTGCTCGTGGTGGCGGCGCTGCTGCTGGCCGCGTTCCTGCCACCGCTGGCCCAGCCGTTCTTCGGCTGGCTCGGCTCGGTCGTCGCCGGCTGGCGCCGCGGCGACGGCGCGGTGTGGTGGCTGGCGGTGTCGGGCCTGCTGGTCCTGCCCGCGGTGGTGATGCCGGTGAGCGCGATCGCGCGCGGCGTCCGCAACCGCAAGCGCGCGAAGGCGTAGCTTTCACGTGAAAGCTACGCCTCGGGCCGGAGCGTGATCGGCCCGTCGCCTTGCGATCAACCCCGTTTGGGTTCATCGTGCGCATAGGCCGCGAGCCACGCGCGAGCGACCCGGGCGCGCGTGTGCCCAAGCACCGTCCACTTCAAACATGTTTGTGGGACTCCTCACCGGGTACCCCGCGTCGCCGCAGGTCATGACGGGGGTCGTGAGCCGCGTCGCTGGCGGGCGGAAAATTCTCTGTTACGTTTCCTGAGTATGTCCGTAACGCACTTGATCGAATCCCCGACCAAGGCGGACGGCGCGGAGCTGTGGAGAATCGCGCGCGATTCCGCCAAGCTCGATCTCAACTCGCCGTACGCATACATGCTGTGGTGCCGCGATTTCGCCGGGTCTTCGGTGGTCGCGCGTGAGGACGGCAAGGCGGTCGGATTCGTCATCGCCTACCGCAGGCCGGACGAGCCCGAAGCAGCGCTCGTCTGGCAGGTGGCGGTCGACGCGTCGCAGCGCGGAAAGGGCCTGGCCGGGGCCCTGCTCGACGCGCTCTACACGAGACTCGTCGCCGACGGGGTGCGTTACCTCGAGACCACCATCACCCCGGACAACGAGGCGTCCACCCGGCTCTTCGCGTCGTTCGCGAAGCGGTGGAACGCAGCGATGGAAACCAGTGTGCTGTTCGCCGGGGAAGATTTCCCCGAAGCCGGGCACCTGGCCGAAGAGCTTTACCGCATCGGTCCGCTCACGCCACGCAAAGATCCGGGCGAGTAGGAGAAAAGAAACACCATGAGCATCTTCGAAGAGCTCGAATCCGAAGTACGCAGCTACAGCCGCGGCTGGCCGGTCGTGTTCGACCGCGCGCAGGGCAGCCACCTCTACGACGAGAGCGGCAAGGCCTACCTGGACTTCTTCGCCGGCGCCGGCGCGCTGAACTACGGGCACAACAACCCGAAGCTGAAGCAGGCCCTCATCGACTACATCCAGCGCGACGGCGTCACGCACGCGCTGGACATGTTCACCGTCGCCAAGCGGGACTTCCTGCAGACCTTCCGCGACAAGATCCTCGACCCGCGCGACCTGAACTACAAGGTCGTGTTCCCGGGTCCGGGTGGCGCCAACGCCGTCGAGGCGGCGCTGAAGCTGGCGCGCAAGGTGACCGGCAAGGAAGCGGTCATCAACTTCACCAACGCCTTCCACGGCATGACGCTGGGCGCGTTGTCGGTCACCGGGAACTCGATGAAGCGCGGCGGCGCCGGCGTCCCGCTGGTGCACGCCACCCCGATGCCGTACGACAAGTACTTCGACGGCGCGATGCCGGACTTCCTCTACTTCGAGAAGCTCCTCGAAGACTCCGGCAGCGGGCTCAACGAGCCGGCCGCGGTGATCGTCGAAGGCGTGCAGGGCGAAGGCGGCATCAACGCCGCGCGCCTGGAGTGGCTGAAGGGCCTCGACGAACTCTGCAAGCGCCACAACATCCTGCTGATCCTCGACGACGTCCAGATGGGCTGCGGCCGCACCGGCCCGTTCTTCAGCTTCGAGGACGCCGGGATCAAGCCGGACATCGTCTGCCTCTCGAAGTCCATCGGCGGCTACGGCATCCCGATGGCGCTGACGCTGATCAAGCCCGAGCTCGACGTCTGGGAGCCCGGCGAGCACAACGGCACGTTCCGCGGCATCAGCCCGGCGTTCGTCACGGCCAAGGAAGCGATCGACGTCTACTGGAGCGACGACGAGCTCGAGAAGTCGACGAAGGCGAAGGGCGAGCGCATCGCCGCCGCGTTCTCCGGCATCGTCGAGGCCTACCCCGAGGCCGAACTGCTCGCCAAGGGCCGCGGCCTGGCGCGCGGCATCGAGTTCCAGAACGGCGACCTGGCCGGCCGCGTCTGCGCGGAAGCGTTTGCGCGCGGCCTCCTGATGGAAACCTCCGGTCCCGACGGCGAAGTCATGAAGCTGCTGCCGCCGCTGACCCTGACCGACGACGAACTGACCCAGGGCCTGTCGATCATCGACGAGTCCATCAAGGCCGTTCTGAAGAAGTAAAGGAGTACCCGTGCTCGTCCGCACGCTCGACGAGGTCACCGACACCGACGCCGACATCAAGACCCCCAACTGGCGCAGCAAGAGAATCATCCTCGCCAAGGAAGGCGTCGGCTTCTCGGTCCACGAGACCACGCTGTACGCGGGAACGGTGAACGACTTCTGGTACGCCAACCACATCGAGGCGGTGTTCATCACCTCCGGTGAAGGCGAGATCGAAGACCTCGCCACCGGCAAGGTGTACCCGCTCAAGCCGGGGACGCTGTACCTGCTCAACGACCACGACAAGCACCAGGTCCGGCCGCGCACCGAGATCAAGTGCGTGTGCGTGTTCAACCCCCCGGTGACCGGCCGCGAGGTGCACGACGAAAACGGCGTGTACCCGCTGGTCACCGAGGACTCGTAAAACACCGGAGAGGAAACAGGAGGCGAAGCCCGTGACGCTGACGGACACCCGGGTCGACGACGGTTACCCGACCCGGATCACCGGTACGCCGGCTCATCTGCCGCGCGTGCACCCCACCGTGTGGGGTACCGAAGCCGACGGTCCGATCGACGCCGCCACCCTGGCGAACCACGAGACCAAGGGCTACACCGTGGTCGACGACATGCTCTCCGTCGGGGAGGTGCAGACGTACTGGCAGGAACTGGTGCGGCTGTCTTCCGACGCCGAGCTCGCCAAGGACGAGCGCGTGATCACCGAGGCGAAGACCGGTGAAGTCCGGTCGATCTTCGACGTCCACGAGATCTCGGACCTGATCGCCGAGCTGGTGCGCGACCCGCGCGTGCTGGACCGGGCCCGTCAGCTGCTCGGCTCCGACGTGTACATCCACCAGAGCCGCGTCAACTACATGCCGGGGTTCAAGGGCACCGGGTTCTACTGGCACTCGGACTTCGAAACCTGGCACGCGGAGGACGGCATGCCGGCCCCGCGCGCGGTGAGCTGCTCCATCGCGCTGACCGACAACTACCCGTTCAACGGCGGCCTGATGATCATGCCGGGCTCGCACCGGACGTTCGTCCAGTGCGCCGGCGAGACGCCGGAGGACAACTACAAGAGCTCGCTCAAGGACCAGCGGGTGGGCGTGCCGAGCGAGGACGACATCACCAAGATGGCGGCCGAGCACGGCATCGACCAGTTCACCGGCCAGGCGGGCTCGGCGCTGTGGTTCGACTCGAACATCATGCACGGCTCCGGGAACAACATCACGCCGTACCCGCGCTCGAACATCTTCCTGGTGTTCAACAGCGTGGAAAACGCGCTGCAGGAACCGTTCGCGGCGAGCGTCCCGCGACCGGCCTTCATCGCGGGACGAGACTCGTCGCCGATCACACGGTGAACCCGCCGGTGACGAACTCGGTGCGCTTTGTTACCGTGTCGCCACCGCGCGGGCGTGTGGTCCGCGCAACAGACGTCTTGGCAGACGATCGGCGGCGGGTGCTTCGCTCGGGGTGAGCACACCCGCCCGATCGCCGGCGAAGACGACGGGCGGACCGCGCCCCCTGGCGGCCCGGCCGGGAGTTCCAGCACGACCCCGTACCACCGGATCGGGACCGGTGGTACGGGGTCGTTCCACGTCCGGGGGATGTCGCAGGGCGTGGACACCCGTGCTGCGGAATTCGCAGAACCGCCAAAACTCCTGGTACCGGACCTGCTCGACACCCCGTCACCACGGTAGGTTGATTTCCGCGGCAAGGCGGAACCCGGGGAGGTGGGCGCGAGCATGGCCCCGATCCGGTTCCAGCTGCTCGGGCCCGTCCAGCTCGTCCACGGCGACCAGCCCGTGCCGATCGGCGGCCCCGGCGTCCGCGGCCTGCTCGCGCTGCTCGCCCTCAAGCCGGGGAAGGTCGTCGGGCTCGACGACATCATCGACGCGCTGTGGGGGCACGACCCGCCCGCGACCGTCCGCACGATCATCCACGGCAACGTCTCGCACCTGCGGCGGATCCTGCGGGAGCTCGACGGCCCCAGCATCCTCACCACGCCGCCGGGCTACCGGCTCGACGTCGACCCCGACCGCGTCGACGTCCACCGCGCGCACGCGCTGCTGGACCGGGCTTCGGTGGCCACGCCCGAGGTCGCGGCCGCGCTGCTGGCCGAGGCGCTCGCGCTGTGGCAGGGGCCCGCGCTCGGCGGGGTGCCCGACTCGCTGCGGGCCCCCGAGCTCGAAGACCTCCGCCTGGCCGTGCACGGCGCCCGCGTCGACGCCGACCTCGAACTCGGGCGGCACGCCGAGCTGATCGTCGAGCTGAGCCCGATCGTGCGGGCCGATCCGCTGGCCGAGCGGACGGCGGGGCAGCTGATGCGCGCGCTCTACCACGCCGGTCGCCGCGGGGACGCGCTCGAGCTGTACCGGACCGTCTCGCGCGCCACCCTCGGCACCCTGGGCGTCGAGCCCGGCGCCGAACTGCGCTGGCTGCACGAGCGCGTCCTCAACGACGACCTGCCGCCGCTTTCACGTGAAAGCGCCCACCTGGGGGCGTCGCTTTCACGTGAAAGCGACGCCGCCGCGAGGCCGACGTCGCAGTTGCCGGCCGCGGTGCCGAGTCTCGCTGGGCGGGGGGACGAGCTGGCGTGGTTGGACGGGCTCGTGACCCGTGCCGAAGCCGGGGAGACCACGATCGCCGTCGTCACCGGGACCGCCGGGGTCGGCAAGAGCACGCTGGTCGTGTGGTGGGCGCACCGCGTCGCGTCGCGGTTCCCGGACGGCGTCCTGTTCGCGTCGCTGCGCGGCTTCGACCCGCACCACCCGCCGCTGGAGCCGGCCGAGCTGCTCACCCAGTTCCTGCTCGGCCTCGGCGTCGAAACCGCGAAGATCCCCGAGCTGCTGCACGAACGCGTCGCGCTGTACCGGTCGCTGATCGCCGGGCGGCGGATGCTGGTGCTGCTCGACGACGCCCGCACCGCCGAGCAGGTGCGCCCGCTGCTGCCGCCGAGCGCCCGGACGATGACGGTGGTGACCAGCCGCTCGCGCCTCGACGGGCTGACCGTGTCGAACGCCGCCAAGCAGCGCGTGCTCGGCACCCTCGCCCCCGACGACGCCGTCCGGCTGATCGAGGAGCTGGCCGGCCCGGCCGACCTCAACCACGCCCTCGCGCGGCTCTGCGGCTACCTCCCGCTCGCCCTGCGGATCGCGGGCGCGCGGCTGTCGGCGTCCGCGCTGCGCACCGCGGAGGAGATGGTCGACGAGCTCGGCAACGAGCGCACCCGGCTGGCCGGCCTGCAGGTCGAGGGCGCCGAAGACGGCGTGCGCGCCGCGTTCGACGTCTCCTTCCGCGGGCTGCCCGGCGAGATCGCCGAGACGTTCCTGCAGCTCGGCACGGTGCCCGGGGTGCTGGTCGGGCCGCACCTGATGGCCGCGGTCGCGCAGATCCCGGTCACCGAGGCCCGGCGGCGGCTGCGCGCCCTGGCCGCGCACAACCTCATCGCCGAGACCGCCCGCGACGTCTTCGTCCCGCACGACCTCGTCTGGCTCTACCTGCGGGAGCTCGCGGAACAGGAACTCGGCGAGAAGGAGCGGGACGAGGCGCTCGGCTGGACCGTCCGCTACTACCAGGCCGTCGCCGACCGCGCGCGGCGCCGGCTGGGCCCGGTCGCCGACCCGCTGGACTTCACCGGTGTGCTCGCCGACGACGCGATGCCCCCGCTGCGCGACTTCACCGAGGCGCACGACTGGTTCGCGGCCGAGTGGCCGAACCTCCTCGCGGTCCTCGACGCCGCGTTCGCCGCGGGCCGCCACGACGACGTCTGGCGGCTGGCCCGGCTCGGGCACAGCTACCGCGTCGCCTGCCCGCTGCTGGACGAGTGGACGCGGATGGCCGACCTCGGCGTCGCGGCCGCCGAAGCCGCGGGCGACGTCGCCGGGCAGTGCTGGCTGCGGCTCGCGCGGTCCGAGATCGCGCTGGCCTTCGAACTGCCGGGGTTCGGCCACGCCGACGCCGAGCGGGCGGCGGAACTGGCCGCCGGGCTCGCCGACGAGCGGCTGACGACGTCGGCCGACCTGCACCTCGGCCGCGCGCTCAGCCGCCTCGGCGAGCACGAGCGGGCCATCGAGCGGCTGGGCAAGGCGGTGGCGGAGGCCGGCGACGTCACCCTGCGCGGGCAGGCGCTCAGCAGCTGCGCCCAGGCGGAGAAGCGGGCGGGCCTGCTCGCCGAGGCCATCGCGCACCAGCTCGCCGGCCTGCGCATCGACCGCGAGCTGGGCGACGACGACCGGGTCGTCGTTTCGCTCGACAAGCTGGCCGACCTCAGCCTGCGGGCGGGCGACGTCGAGGCGGCCGAGCGGCACGTCTGGGAGGCGATCGACCTCGCGATCAGCCGCGAGTTCGTCGCGCGGGAGGGCGCGCTGCGGCTGACGCTGGGCCGGGTGCTGCGGGCCCGCGGCGACATCGACGGCGCGCGCGAACAACTCGCGTTGTCGGTGCGCATTTACGAGCGGGTGCACCCGAAGCTCGTCGGTGAGGTTCGCGCCGAACTCGCCGAACTGCAGTAAAGATTCGCCCGCGCTTTCGAACTGCGACAACTCGCTGGCGGCCCGATGCATTCATGGCGATGATTCGGTTGCGAATGGGTCACGGCCGGGTCCGGGCCGTGAATCCTTAGTGGATTCTTAGTGCGCGCGGGCGGCGCCCGCGTAGGTTCGGCGGTGCCGGCTGAGCCCTAGGGGAGGGGCAGGCTGAGACGCCGGCGCCGGGCCCCGCGCGGGAAACCGCGACGGGGCCGGGAGCCGCCAGGAGCGGCTCGTGGCGCTCCGGCCGGCCGACGTGGGGGTAGGCCGGCCGGACGCCAGGCAGGGGTCAGCCCACGTTGGCGGTGCACAGCGCGATGGTCGTCCCGCTGTTTTCCGCGACCTTCTTGCCGTCGACCGAAATGGCGCACCGGATTTCGTTGTTGACGTTCGAATTGCGGGTGTCCGCGGTGAGCGTCAACAGGTACGAACCATTGTTGTAGGAAGCCTGGCCTTCCCACGCGTCGGTGCTGGCCGGCGCGTTTTCGGTGCGCTGGTCGCTGAGGCTGCCGTAGCGGACGGTCGCGCCGCCCGCCGAGGTGACCTCGAACGTCACGGTGTGCTTGTCGCCCGAGACGGCCGGGAGGTGCAGCCCGGACTCGCCGCCGCCGAGGAAGGTCGAGTACACCAGCAGCCCGGCCGTCGACAGCAGTGCGGCGACCGCGACGACGGTGGCGGTGATCGCCACCCCGCGGTCGCCGGCGGTGCCCTTCTTGACCTGGACCAACCCGGCGATCGCGAGGATCAGCCCGAGCCCGGCCAGCGGCCACGCGACGAATCCGATGTCCGGGACGAACGCGACACCGAGTGCCGCCAAGCCGAGCAGCAGGCCGACGATCGCCAGGATGTTGCGCCCGGGCTTCGCGTTCGCTTGACGACGCTCCGTGGCCGTCACCGGCGGCGCGGGTCTGCCGTGGCGCGCGGTGGTCGGCGGGTACTGCGGGTCGGTCATCATGCGGGCCCCTTCGGGTGGGAGTGCGACGACGTTAACCCATAAGAGTGCCCGCGAACGAAATTGTTACATTCTGGAAAAAGTCATTGTCCCACCATTTTGCCGCAAGTACCGGTATTTCCTGACATCGCGCGCAGGGTGTGACGATGTGATCAATGCGAAGAATATCGGGGTTCCCACTGTTTTCGGCGTCGGACGGCCTACGACGAGCGTCGGTACCGGTGTTCAAGACGAAAGTCGCAAGCAGGACTTTTCAGTCGAAAAGGCTCACTTCGGGGGTGATTTCGAGCAGTTCGAACACCGGACGGCCGCGCCGTCCGTCGATCGTCGTCGTGCGCACGACGCGCAGCCGGGCGGTCACCGGGCGGTCGAGGTTCTCCTTGATCTGGTCGAGCAGGTCCGGCGCCACCGCGCCCTGGATGGTCCCGCCCGACTCGCGGTCGAGGTAGAAGATGCGCCGCCGGGTGCGGACGCCGTCGAGCCGCCCGCGCACCGTCTCGTAGCCGACCGCCTCGCGGGACTCGCGGAGGCTGCCCTGGAGGATGCGGGCCTGCTCGGTCGTCATGCTGCGGGTGACCTGCTCGCCCGCGGTCGGGGTCAGCGCCATCCCGATGCCGGCGTTCTTCGCGACGGCGTTGACGATGTCGCTCACCGCGTTGCGGACGGTGTCGCGCTGGAGCAGCACGGCGTCGAGCGCGCCGTCGTCCGAGCCGTTCGCCGGCAGGAAGTCGCACAGTTCCTTGACGGCGCGCTCGGAAAGCGTCTCGATGCCGTCGAGGATGAGCGCGTCGTCCGGCGCGGGCTCGGGGAAGCCGAAGAAGATCGCGTTGCCCGCCTGGCCGCGCTGGATCAGCGGCGCCTTGTCGCGGTCGGCCTGCTGGACCTGGGTGACCTCGCCGGACGGGTTCCGGATGATGTGCCCGATCTTCGCGGTCGCGTCCTGCAGCGCCCGGCTGATGTCGGAGAAGGTGTAGGCGTCGATGCTCTGCTCGCCGATGACCGAGACGTGCAGCAGCGGCGAGCGGGACGTCCGCTCGAACTTGGCGTTGGCCGCCATCGCCGAGGCGCGCGCGAGGTCGTCGAGCCACGTGCCGCCGGGGATTTCGTCGGCGATGCGCCGGAACTCGTTCCTCACCAGATCATCTCCGGGTAGCCCCTGCCGCCTTCGGCCCAGACCTCGGCCCAGGTGTCCTCGTCGCCGGGGCGGCACAGGAAGCCGTCCAGCATGCCGCCGACCGGCTGCACCTGGTCGAGGTACATCGCGGGCTGCCCGACGATCACGCCGCGCAGCGTGAGCAGGCCGTACAGCGCCGACCGGCCGGCGTCGTCGAGCCGCTTGAGCGCGCCCCACTCGTCCGGGATCAGGACGACGTCGAGGCCGCGCGGCGGGTGCGCGGTGCGCGTGATCAGCTCGCCGCCGATCCAGGCGCGGCCGGACGGCATGATCCGGCGGGCCACGCCGAGGTAGCTGTTGAGCGCGCTGAAGAGGATCTCGCGCTCGTTCTGGTGCGGCGCGTCGAAGACCAGGCGCTCGTAGACGTCGGCGAGGTCGCACGCGTGGCGGCCCGGCGGCAGGACCTGCTGCGCCGTCCAATGGGGGAGCGTCACGCCACTCCCTCCTCAGCCTCGCTCACAGTGCGTAGCCGAATTTACCAGGATGGGTGTCAGCCACCGCGCCCAGGCTGCTGCGGCCACTGAGGAGCGGCGTCTTCGCTCTCGGGCCAGGCCGGTTCCTCTTCGGTCGGCCAGTCCTCGGCCTCGGCCCCGCGCTGCGGCGGCAGCGGCAGGTGCCCCTCGCGGTGCCCGGCGGGCTCGGGCTCGTCGTCGGCTTCGCCGGGCTCCTTGGGCGGCCCCTGCGCCCAGGCGGCGGGGATGAACTGCGTCTGCTCGGCGGCGAGCGGCTCGTCGTACCGCGGCTCGGGTTCGGGCTCGTACCGGGCTTCTTCGGCGGGTTCGGCGGGCTTCGCGCTCCGCAGGACGAGCCACGAGGTGAGCGCGCCGAGGGCGAAGGCGACGATCAGCCACAGCCAGATCTGCCCGAACAGCCACAACATCGGCACCACCCCTTCAGATGACCGTGATTTCGACCCGCCGGTCCGCTTCGCCGCCGCTGGCCGGCCGGGTGTCGCCGAGGCCCCGGTAGGTCACGCGCTTGGTCGTGAGGCCGTTGGTGGTGAGGATCCGTGCGACGGCCCGCGCGCGGTCCCGGGACAGCTTCAGCGCGGCGCTCTCGCCGCCGGGCCCGCGGGCGACGTGGCCGGTGACGCGGTACCGGAAGGTCTCCGGCGACTTGGCGAGCGCGACGGCGATCCCGCGGGCGGCCTGTTCCCCTTCGGGCGTGAGCTTCGCGGTGTCCGGCACGAAGGTCACGGGCGCCTCGGCGAGCATCCGATCGATCTCGGCCTGCACCCCGGCCTTGTCGGTCGGCGGCGGCGCGGTCGTGGTCGTGGTGGGCGGCGGGCTGCTGCTGGTGGTGGTGCTGCTTGGCGGTGGGGCTTCGGTCGTGCTCGGGGCCATGGGGACGACGTCGCCTTCGAACTTGGCGGCGCGGACGCCGTCGACGCCCTGGACGACTTCGAGGGCGCGCAGGGCCTGGCCGGGCGGGAACCCGGTGAGGGTGGCGTCCCGCCCGTCGAAGCTGACGTTCCCGGCGGGCAACCCGGCGGCGGCGAGCGCGGCTTGCGTCCGCGCGCTCAGGTCACGTTGGAGGCTCCCGGCTTGTGCCCAGGTCGCGACGCCCGCGAGCAGCGCCGTGACGAGCACCGCGATCGGGACCAGGAGGATCCAGCGACGCCGACCGGACATAAAGGGACTGTAAGCCGGGCGGGACGGGTTGGCGAGTCGGCCGGGGCGGTCCGTCCCCAAGTTGTCCCCAGGTAAGTCGACATGTGGACAACTTGGGGGTTTGTGATCGGGTGGGCACTTTCTGTCGGAGGTCGTGACTCCGGCAAAGTCGCGCCGGGTGAGTCCGCGGTGTCTTGAATGAGTCATTCAGGACCTCCGACGACCTGAATGACTCATTCAAGACATCAGCGAAGCCATGAAGGTGCCCCTCACGGGGGAGTCGACGACCCCTTCAGCTGGCCTGCTGGGCGTTGTCCGGCACCTCGAGCACCTCCAGCGGAGCCAACGGCGTCACCGGAGCCAACGGCGCCAGCTGCGGCCGCTTCGGCGACAGCCCGTCCCCCATCGACTCGCCCCGCAGCTGACGGCGGATCCACGGGAGCAGGTGCACCTTCGTCCACGTCAGGTCCGACCGCCGCGAGTCGATCCAGCGGCTCGGCACCGCCTCCACCGGCCACGGTTCGCGCCAGTCGCCCTCGACCGGGATGCCCAGGACCTCCGCCGACTTCAACGCGATGCGGCGGTGGGCGTCCGGGGAGAAGTGGAGGCGGTCGTCGCTCCAGGCTCGGCGGTCGTGGAGGGGGGTCATGGCCCACAGGTCGACCATGCGGGCGCCGTGGCGCTCGGCGATGGCCCACAGGTGGGTGTTGTAGATCGCGACCTTGCCGCGCAGCACCGACATCACCGAGAGGACCTTCGTGTCCGGGCCGTTGAACATCAGCACCGGGATGCCCGCCTCGCGCAGCTTGGCGACGCCTTCCTCCAGGCGCTCCGCCACCGCGTCCACGTCCGCGCCGGGCACGATGATGTCGTTGCCGCCGGCGCAGAGGGTGACCAGGTCGGGCTTCAGCTCCAGGGCGATCGGGAGCTGCTCGTCCATGATCTCGTCGAGCATCTTGCCCCGCAGCGACAGGTTCGCGTACCGGAAGTCGGGCCTGCCCGCCGCCAGGATCTCCGCGAGGCGGTCGGCCCAGCCCCGGAACGAGCCGTCCGGGAGGGCGTCGTTGAGGCCCTCGGTGAAGCTGTCTCCTATGGCTACATAGCTGTCGATTCCGTACACGTTGGGTCCCCTTCCCCATCCTGCGACCGACTCCCCGACATGTAGTTGTACACCACAACTAATAATCGGGGTCCTACCCCCGTGCAACCCCGGCTGTTCAGCCCGGGGTAACAGTGTCTTATCTTGTCGGCCTTCTCCGCTCCTCTATTACGCAGTCTTCACCTTCGGCATGCCGTGAAACAGCACACTCGGAGCTAAACCGGGCACCCGATGTGGCGAAGATCTCCCTGCTTGGAGCGTCCCGGGCGGTTTCCGGCAGGCTGGACACGTGTCCGGAGAACCCCGTGAGTCGCTCGCGCAGATCCTCGGCGGCCGCCGGGGCGCGCTCGACGCCAGCGTCCCGCCCGCCGGTTTCGTCGTCGGCTGGCTCGTGGCCGGGCAGTCCGTCGCCTGGGGTGCCGGGGCCGCCATCGCGGTCGCCCTCGTGCTCGGGGTCTACCGGGTGGCCGGGGGTGGCAAGGTCCGCGCGCTCGTGGTCAGCCTCGCCGCCGTCGTCGCGGCCGCGCTGATCGCCCTGCACACCGGGCGCGCGCAGGACTTCTTCCTGCTGCAGCTGATGTCCAATGTGGCCAGCGCCCTGCTGTGGGCGGCCAGCGTCGTGGTCCGGTGGCCGCTGCTCGGCGTCGTCGTCGGGCTGCTGCTCGGGCAGAAGGCGCGCTGGCGCCGGGACGCGGTGCTGCTCAAGGCGTACTCGCGGGCCAGCTGGGTGTGGGTGCTGCAGTACGTGCTGCGCGTGGTCGTCTACGGCCTGCTGTGGTGGGCCGGCCAGGTCATCGCGCTCGGCGTGGCCCGTACGGTGCTGTCGTGGCCGCTCGTGGCGCTGACCGTCGCGGTCAGCGGCTGGGTGCTCTACCGCGCGCTGCCGCCGGAACACCCCGGCCTGCGCCTGGCGCCGGAGCCGGGCTCGGACGACGTACCCAGGACATAAGGCGGCCCCCGGCGAGGGGGGAGGGTCCGGGGGCCACTGCCTACGGTACCCGGACTACCCGGGTTCAGTCGACGTTTTCGCGCTTTCGCGCCGCGTTTTGCTCAATCTCCCCGTGACGTGGGTCTCGGCACACCCTCGCCGAACGCGTCCACCGCGGCCAGCCAGGCCGCCCCGAGTACGCCATCGGAGCTGGTCAGCACCTCGAGGCCGGACAATCCACGGCGGACGAGCGCGCCGACCGGGCTGTCTCCGGTGAGCACCGAGCCGACGAGCACGACCGGAGTCGACTCGCCGGGCTCGCGCGCGGCGAGGGCGTTCGCGACGAGCAGCTCGGCCGCACGGGCGACGATCTCCCGCGCCGCGGGCTCGCCGGCGTCGTGCGCCGCGCTCACCAACGGCGCGAAGCGGGCGAGCCGCACCGGCGCCTCGGCGTTGGCGGTGGTGATGAGCGCGCGGGACGCGGCGAGCCGGTCCGCGTCGGTCCGGACGTCCACACCGGACGGTCCGAGCGCGGCGCCGAGCACCGCCGACGGCAGTCCGTCCAGCGGCAGGCCGCGCCCGAGTGCCTCCAAAGTGGAACGGACGGCTTCGCGGCCGAGCCAGAACGCCGAGCCTTCGTCGCCGAGCAGCCAGCCGTAGCCGCCCGCGGTGCCGGCGAGGCGCCGCTTGCGGATGCGGCCGGCGATCGAGCCGGTGCCGGCGACGAGGACCGTCCCGTCCGGAGCCGAAGTCGCCGACGCGTACGCCACTTCGGCGTCGGCGACGGTCCGGACCACGCACGTGAGCCCGATCCGCGCCCACGCCGCGTCGAACACCGCCGCCACCGCCGGATCGCTCAGCTTGCTGACCCCGGCCATGCCGACGACGCACGCGCGCACGCCGCCGGGGTCGCGGCCGCCGAGCGCCGCGGTGATCGCGCCGGCGATCCGGCCCGCGGCGACTTCCGGCGCGTGCGCGTTGGGGTTGGCGCCTTCGCCGCGCCCGGTGCCGAGCACGACGCCGGCGGCGTCGACCAGTGCGGCCCTGGTCGACGTGCCGCCGGCGTCGACGCCGATCGCGGAGGTCACCGGGTCTTGGTCACCTTGAGCAGGCCGCGCGGGCTGTCCGGGTCGCCGCCGCGGGCCAGCGACAGGCCGAGCGCGATCCGCTGGATCGGCAGGATCTCCAGGATCGGCGCCAGCTCCTCGACGGTCTGCGGGACGTCGATGCGCAGCGCCGCGGGGGTGTCCGCGGACGCCGAACCGACCGCGACGACGTCCGCGCCGCGCTTGCCGACGGCGTCGATGACGTCGCGCATCGCCTCCGCGCCGTGCCCGGCGCTGGTCACCGCCAGCACCGCGGTCTGGTCGTCGACCGCGGCGACCGGGCCGTGCAGCAGGTCCGCGCCGCTGTACGCACGCGCCGCGAGGTAGCTCGTCTCGGCGAGCTTGAGCGACGCCTCCAGCGCGGTCGCGTAGGAGTAGCCGCGCGCGGCGGTCAGCACGCGGTTCACGAACCGGTACCGGTCGACCGCCCGCTGGACGCCCTCGGTGGCGCCGTCGAGGGTCTGCTGCGCCAGCTCGCCGATCTTCTCGGCGTCGGCCGCCTTGCCGCCGCGCACCGCGTCGATCAGCAGGTAGAGCGCCATCAGCGTCGCGGAGTACGTCTTGGTCGCCGCGACCGCCTGCTCGACGCCGGCGCCGATGTCGACGCCGAGCTCGGACGCCGCCCGCAGCGGCGAGTCCGGGGTGTTGGTGACGGAAACGGTCAGCGCGCCCTGGCGCCGCGCCGTTTCGGTGACCTCGATCAGGTCAGGCGAGCCACCGCTTTGGCTGACGGTGACGAACAGCACGTCCCGCAGATCGGGCCGCGCGCCGTACAGGGTCGCCGTGGACGGGGAAACCAGACCGGCCGGCAGGCCGAGGAGTACCTCGATCAGGTACTTCGCGTACAACGCTGCGTGGTCGCTCGATCCACGCGCGGCGAGCAAAGCGAAGCGCGGGGGCCGTTGTGAGATCTTTTCCGCCACTTCGGCGATTTCCGCCTGACGCTGTACCAGTCCCGCCAAGACCTCCGGCTGCTGGGCGATCTCCGCGGCCATGTGCTCGCCGGGCCGTTGTTGGGTCATCATTTTCCTCTCCACCTCCGGCATTATGTACCGGACTCAGGCGGCGTCGGTCAGGTCTAGACCAATGTTAGTGGGGCGGCCCGTCGGTGGAAAAGGGTACGTTTCTTACGGGGACGTGGCGTGCGATGAGGGAAGGCATAGGGAGTCGGGCATGTTGGAGACCACCACCACGGGCGAGGCGGGCACCGTCGCCGGGATGCGCGGGCAGCGCGAGCCCAAATATTGGGCACTGAAACAGCACCTCCTCGACCTCCTGGACGTCCTCCCGCCCGGGTCGCCGATCCCGACCGAACGCGCGCTCGCCGGGGAGTTCACGGTCTCCCGCACCACCGTGCGGCAGGCGCTGGCCGACCTGACCGCCGAGGGCCGCCTGCACCGGGTGCAGGGGAAAGGCACCTTCGCGGCCGAGCCGAAGCTCGCGCAGCGGCTGCAGTTGTCGTCCTACACCGAGGACATGCGCAAGCAGGGCCTGAAGCCGTCGTCGAAGCTCCTGGAAGTCGAGGAGCTGCCGGTCGAGGGTGACCTCGCGAAGCTCCTCGGAATCCGCACGGGTGCGAAAATCCTTCGCCTTCGACGCCTTCGACTCGCGGACTCCCAGCCGATGGCGCTGGAGACGACCCACCTCCCGCTCGGCCGCTTCCGCGGGCTGCGCAAGCACGTCTCGCAGGGCGGCTCGTTGTACGCCGTTCTACGCGAGCACTACGGGGTCGAGCTCGAGCGCGCCGAAGAGACGATCGAGACTTCGCTCGCCGGACCGCAGGAAGCGGAGATGCTCGGCGCCGACGTCGGCATGCCGGTGCTAATGCTGACCCGGCACTCGTTCGCCACGGACGGCAAGCCGGTCGAGTTCGCCCGCTCGGTCTACCGCGGCGACCGCTACAAGTTCGTCACGACGCTGCTGCCGTAGGGACCGGTTGACGGGGATCTCCGGGCGCGGTGGAGTTGAGCACGTGACTGCCACCGAAGACACCGGGATCCGGTGGGGGACGCACGCCGCGCGCGGCGTCCTCGCCACCACCATCCTCGGGTCGGGCATGGCGATGCTCGACGGCACCATCGTCAACGTCGCCCTGCCCCGCATCGGCGCGGAGCTGAACGCCTCCGTCGCCGGGCTCCAATGGATCCTCGACGGGTACATGCTGGCGCTCGCCGCGCTCATCCTCGTCGCCGGTTCGCTCGGCGACCGCTACGGGCGGCGCCGCACGTACCTCGTCGGCGTCGTCTGGTTCGGCGTCGCCTCGGGGCTGTGCGCGGCGGCGCAGTCCACGGAGATGCTCGTCGCGACCCGGATCCTGCAGGGCATCGGCGGCGCGCTGCTGACGCCCGGGTCGCTCGCGATCCTCCAGTCGTCCTTCGCGCACGACGCCCGCGCCCGCGCGATCGGCGCGTGGTCCGGGCTCGGCGGCATCGCGGCCGCCGCCGGTCCGCTGCTCGGCGGGTTCCTCGTGCAGGTGTGGTCGTGGCGGCTGGCGTTCCTGATCAACGTTCCGATCGCCGTCGCCGTGGTCCTGATGGCGCGGAAGTTCGTCCCCGAATCGCGCGACCCGGAGGCCACCGGCCACCCCGACTTCGGCGCCGCCGCGCTCGGCGCCGTCGGCCTCGCCGGGGTCACCGGCGCGCTGGTGGAGGCGCCGGGCCGCGGTATCGGCGACCCGGTCGTCCTGGTCGCGGGCCTGCTCGGGATCGCCGGGCTGGCCGCGTTCGTCGCCGTCCAGCACCGCTCGGCCGAGCCGCTCGTGCCGCCGTCGCTGTTCCGCGACCGGACGTTCACGCTCTCGAACGCGCTGACGTTCGTCGTCTACGCGGCGCTCGGCGGGGTGATGATGCTGCTGGTCATGCAGCTGCAGGTGTCGCTGGGCTACTCGCCGACGCTGGCCGGGCTGGCGGGACTGCCGCTGACGGTCGTCATGCTGCTGCTTTCGGGGCGCTCCGGCGCGCTCGCGCAGCGCATCGGGCCGCGGACGCAGCTGGTCGTCGGCCCGATCGTCGTCGGCATCGGGATGCTGCTGATGCTGCGCATCGCGCCCGGCGCGTCCTACCTCGGCGCGGTTCTGCCCGCGGTCGTGGTGTTCGGGCTCGGCCTGGCGACGGTCGTCGCCCCGGTGACCGCGACGGTGCTCGCCGCGGCCCCGGACCGCTTCGCCGGCGTCGCCTCCGGCGTCAACAACGCGATCGCGCGCTCGGGCGGCCTGCTGGCGGTGGCGGTGCTGCCCGCGGCGGCCGGGCTGACCGGCGAGGCGTACGCGGACCCGGTCGCGCTGACCGCGGGCTGGCGGACGGCGCTGGTCATCTGCGCCGCGCTGGCCATCGCGGGCGGGCTGATCGCGCTGGGCATCCACAACGGCGTCCTCGAGCCGCCGTCGAAGCCCAAGCCCGACGACGAGTGCCCCCACCTGGGCGAGTGCTACCACTGCGGCGTCGAGGGCCCGCCGACGCACGTCCGCGGCGGCGGGACCCCGGTCGCCGGCTCCTAGCACCTCGGAGCGCCCCAATGTGGCGTTCGGTGCGTCCAGCGCACCCAATGTGGCGTTCGGTGCGTCTGACGCAACCAACGCCACATTGGGGCGCTTGGGGCGAGGGTCAGCCCGCGAGGATCTCGGCGAACATCGCCGGGTCGGCGTTGCCGCCGGAGACCAGCGCGACCGTCTTGCCGGCCGGCAGCTCCTCGGCGTGGAAGAGGTACGCCGCCGTCGTCACCGCGCCGCTGGGCTCGGCGACCAACCGGGCTTGACGGGCCAGGACGCGGACGGCCTCGCGGATCTCGTCCTCGGTGACCGTGACCATCGCGTCGACGACCTCCCGCAGGTGCGCGAAGGTCAGTTCGGACGGCTGCGAGCGCAGGCCGTCGGCGATCGTGCGGGCGCGGTCGGCCTGCGGCCAGCGGACCAGCTCGCCGCGCCGGAGGCTGTCGGCGGCGTCCGCGGCCAGCGCCGGCTCGACGCCGATCACGCGCGCCCGCGGGCAGCGGGCCTTGATCGCGGTGCCGACGCCGGCGGCCAGCCCGCCGCCGCTGATCGGGACGAGGACGACGTCGACCTCCGGCAGCTCCTCGGCGATCTCCAGGCCCGCGGTGCCCTGCCCGGCGATGATGGCCGCGTCGTCGAAGGGCGGGACGAGGGTCAGGCCGCGTTCGGCCGCCAGTTCACGCGCTTTCGCCTCGTGCTCGCCGATCGGCACCTCGATCACCTCGGCGCCGTACGCGCGGGTGGCCTCCACCTTGATCCGCGGCGCGACGTCCGGCACGACGATCACCGCGGGCACGCCGTACCGCTGCGCCGCGTACGCGACCGCCTGCGCGTGGTTGCCGCTCGAGTACGCGATGACACCGCGTTCGCGCGCCGCGTCGTCGAGGGAGCCGATCGCGTTGAACGCGCCGCGCACCTTGAACGCGCCGATCGGTTGCAGGCTTTCGGGTTTGAGCCACAGGGTGCCGCGGGGATCCCACGTCTGGAGCAGCAGGGGCGTGCGCACGGCGACACCTTCGACGCGCTTCGCGGCGGCCTCGATGTCGGAGATCGTCACCAGTTCCATGTGCCGAGTATGTCAAGAAATCGTTCGGTTGGGAGTGTCTATTGTGGACAGACAGAGTGGTCCTCCTCACGCCGTGGCAACGCGGGGAGTTCCTGGCGCGCCTTAACCGTTGGACCAGGGGAGAAGACGGACTACCGGATCGGGATCATGACGAAGGAGAACGCGGCGGCTTCCGAAGGAAAGACGGAGGAGAAGTCGGGCCTGCGCATCGCGCAGGTCGCGGCGGCGGCGCTCGCGGCGGTGACCGCGGCGCTGCTCGGTTCGACGCTCGGCGTGGCGGGCACGGTCGTCGGCGCCGGCGTGGCGAGCGTGGTGTCGACGGTCGGCGGCGAGCTGTACTTGCGCTCACTGCAACGCACGCGGGAAGCGGCGCTCAAGGCGCGGATGCTGGCGACGTCGGGGATCCGGCGGCGCGGCGCCGTCGTGCCGGGGGAAATCCCGATCGCCGAACAACCCACGGTGCAGTTGGAGAAGCCGCCCGAGGAGGGGCCCTCGCGGCTGCGGAAACTGCGCTGGCCGTTGATCATCGGCACCAGCGTGGCGGCGTTCGCGGTGGCGATCCTGGCGATCGTCGGCTTCGAGTCGGCGACGGGCACCCAGATCGGCGGCGGCACGGGCAAGAGCATCGGCAAGATCCTCGGCGGCGGCTCGGGCCACACCGACCCCACGCCGTCGACGACACCCACCACCGGCACGGACGACACCCAGGTGTCCCCGACGGAAACGACCACGACCCCGCCGGGCACGTCGACGGCCCCGACGACCACGTCGGAAACGCCCACGACGACCCCGAGCACGTCGACGCAGCAGCCGTCGACCTCGGCCCCGGCCACGACCGCGCCCCCGACCAGCCAGGGCGCGGCCACCACCCCGACCCCGTAAAGCCGTGAAGGCCTCCTTACCGGCTCTAATGGCCGGTAAGGAGGCCTTCACGGCTTTCAGCCGGGTATGCGGGCGCGGAGGGCTCGGGCGGCCGCCGCCGGGTCCTCGGCCTCGGTGATCGCGCGGACGACGACGATCCGGGACGCGCCGGCGTCCAGCACCGCGGGCAGACGGTCGCCGTCGATGCCGCCGATCGCGAACCACGGGCGGTCGGGTGCCGCCGAAGCGACCGCGCGCACCAGGTCGAGGCCCGGGGCGTGGCGGCCCGGCTTGGTCGGCGTCGGCCAGCACGGGCCGGTGCAGAAGTAGTCCGCGCCCGGCTCCGAAGCCGCGGCGAGGGCCTGGTCGACCGAATGCGTCGAACGGCCGATCACGACGTCGTCGCCGAGGATGCGGCGGGCCAGCGGGACCGGGATGTCGTCCTGGCCCAGGTGGAGCACGTCCGCGCCGACCGCGAGCGCCACGTCGGCGCGGTCGTTCACCGACAGCAGCGCCCCGTGGCGCGCGCACGCCTCGGCCAGCACCTCCAGCGCCGCGATCTCGCCGGCGGCTTCCAACGCGCCGGTCTTGTCGCGCAGCTGGATGACGTCGACGCCGCCGGCCAGCGCCGCGTCGGCGAAGTCGGCGAGGTCGCCGCGGGAAGTGCGGGCGTCCGTGCAGAGGTACAGGCGCGCGGAGTCGAGGCGGGCGCGGATCTTGTCACCGGAGAGGGCGGGCATAGCGGCGACGGTACCCGGCGAGCTAGGGTGGAGGGGTCCGCACGGGAGCCCGAGGCACGGGCTGAGAGGGAGCTGCCGCTCCGACCGTGGAACCTGATCCGGGTCATGCCGGCGCAGGGAGCGTGATTCCATGACGAACCTGGCAGTGGTGGGCGGCGGCGTGATCGGCCTGTCCGCGGCGTGGTGCGCCGCGAAGGCGGGCCACGACGTCACCGTCCACGATCCCGAGCCCGCCCGCGGCGGCGCGTCCTGGCTGGCCGGGGGCATGCTCGCCCCGGTCACCGAGGCCTGGCCCGGCGAAGAAGACGTGCTCAGCCTCGGCGAAGCGTCGCTGAAGCGCTGGCCCGGCTTCGCGAGCGACCTCGCGCAGGAAGGCGTCGCCCCAGGCCTCGCCGCGCACGGGACGCTCGTCGTCGCGTTCGACAGCGCCGACGCCGGGCACCTCGACATCCTGGCCGGCTACCTGCACTCCATCGGCCGGGCGGCCGAACGCCTCACCGGCCGGGAGACCAAGCGGCTCGAACCCGGCGCCGGGTCCGTCCGAAGTGGACTCCACGTGCCCGGCGACCTGGCCGTGGACAACCGGAAACTGCTCGACGCGCTGTACGCCGCGTGCGTCAACCACGACGTCCGGTTCGTGCGCGAGCGCGTCGAAACGCCGCCGGACGCCGAAGCCGTCGTGCTCGCCGCGGGGGCCTGGACCGGGCGGCTGCACCCGCAGCTCGCCGGGGCCGTCCGGCCGCTCAAGGGCGAGATCCTGCGGCTGAAACCCCGCCGCGGCTGCCTGCCGCCGCCCACGCGCACCGTGCGGGCCGTCGTCGAGGGACGGCCGATCTACCTCGTCCCGCGCGGAGACCAGGAGCTCGTCCTCGGCGCCACGCAGTACGAGGCCGGTTTCGACCGGGCCGTCACCGCGCGCGGCGTGCGCGAGCTGCTCGAAGGCGCCGAACGCGTCTTCCCCGCGATCACCGAGTACGAGCTGGTCGAGACCGCCGCCGGCCTGCGGGCCGCGAGCCGGGACGTGCTGCCCTACATCGGCGTCCTGGACGACGGCGTCTTCGCCGCGACCGGCCACCACCGCAACGGCCTGCTGATGGCCCCCGTGACCGCGGCCGCTGTCGTCGCCTGGCTCGAGGGCGAACCGCCGCCCGAAGGCGTCGAAGCGGCCTCGCCCGCCCGGCTGCACCAGAAGGAGCACGTGTGATGGAGATCAAGCTCAACGGCGAGTGGACCGAGTTCCCGGACGACGCGACCGTCGCCGACGTCCTCGAGCACACCGGCGGGCCGCGGCCGGGGATCGCCGTCGCGGTCGACGGCGTCGTCGTCCGCCGCGCCGACTGGGCGGCCACCCCCGTGCCCAAGGGCGCGGGCGTCGACGTGCTCACTGCGGTCCAGGGAGGCTGAAGTGGACGAAGAACCGCTGGTCATCGGCACCACCAAGCTGACGTCCCGGCTGATCATCGGCACCGGCGGCGCGGCCAACCTCGTCGTGCTCGAACGCGCGCTGGTCGCCTCCGGCACGGAGCTGACCACCGTCGCCATGCGCCGCGCCGACGCCGAAGGCGGCTCCGGTGTCCTCGAGCTGCTGAAGCGGCTCGGGATCGAGCTGCTGCCGAACACCGCGGGCTGCCGCACGGCCGCCGAAGCCGTGCTCACCGCGCAACTGGCCCGGGAAGCGCTGGAAACCGACCTGATCAAGCTCGAGGTGCACGCCGACGACCGGACGCTGCTGCCGGACCCGATCGAAACCCTCGACGCGGCCGAACGGCTGGCCGCCGACGGGTTCACCGTGTTCGCCTACACGAACGACGACCCGGTGCTCGCGCTGCGCCTGGAGGAGGCGGGCTGCGCCGCGGTGATGCCGCTGGGCGCGCCGATCGGCACCGGCCTCGGCATCCGGAATCCGCACAACATCGAACTGATCGTTTCGCGGGCGGGCGTCCCGGTGATCCTGGACGCCGGAATCGGCACGGCGTCCGACGCGACGCTGGCGATGGAGCTCGGCTGCGACGCCGTCCTGCTGTCCACCGCCGTCACCCGTGCGGCCGATCCGGAGCGGATGGCGTCGGCGATGCGCTCGGCCGTCGTGGCCGGTCACCTGGCTCGCGGCGCCGGCCGGGTGCCGCAGCGCTTCTGGGCGAAGGCGTCGAGTCCACCCCGGTGAACCGGAGTGCCTTCACGCCGAACGCGCACCTCGAACCCGTAAGGTGGACGGCACTTTCCGGCGCACCGGCGGCGGGGCAGGGCAGAAGGAGCCAGCCGTGACGAGCACATCGGTCCAGGACGTCTCGGGCAGGTTGTACCTGGCCGTCGGCAGGCTGTCCCGGTCATTGCGCCAGGCCGGCGTGCCGGGCCCGGGCCACGGCGCCATCTCGGCGCTGGCGACGCTGGTGAACTCCGGCCAGCTCCGCCTCGGCGACCTCGCGGCCAAGGAGGGCGTCGCCGCGGCGACGATGTCGCGGATCATCGCGTCCCTGGTCGAGGCGGGCTACGTCAGCCGCGAGTCCGACCCGGTCGACCGCCGGGCCTGGCTGGCGAAGGCGACCGAGGAGGGCGAGCGGCTCGTCTCCGGCGTCCGGTCCACCCGCGTGCAGGAGCTGAACCGCCGCCTCGACCGGCTCACACCCGAACACCGCGAAGCCCTGACGGCGGCCATCCCGGCGCTCGAGGCCCTGATCGCGGACGACTGAGCTAGTCCGCGAGGCGGCGCGTGATCCGGTCGAACAGCTCCGTCAGCGGCTCGCCGACGTCCCGGCCGAACTCGGTCAGCCCGTAGGTGACCTGAGGCGGCGTCGTGGGCTCGACCCGCCGCCAGACCAGGCCGTCCGCCACCAGCGCGCGCAGCGACTGCGCGAGCATCTTCTCGCTGATGCCCTGGATGCTTTCCCGCAGCTCGAAGAACCTGAGGTCGCTGCGCCGCAAGCAGATCAGCACCCAGATGCCCCACCGGCTGGTGACGTGGTCGACGACGTCCCGTGCGGCGCAGTCGGTGTGAAACACCTCATAGCGGGCCTCGGTACCGGTCGGGGTGAGCTGCGAGCCTCCGGTCATGTCATGAGCTTACCGAAAGGTATGTACTTACCAGGAGTAAGCCCAAGCTCCTACCGTCCCGATCACCAGGGAAAACGGACGAAGGAGCAGTTCATGATCGTGGTGACCGGGGCGACCGGGAACATCGGCAGGCCGCTGACGCGGGCGCTGGCCGAGGCGGGGCAGCGGGTGACGGCGGTGTCGCGGCACGCGGCGGCGCTGCCGGACGGCGTCGAGCACGTGGTCGCGGACCTGGCCGAACCAGCTGGCCTCGAGCCCGTGCTGGCCGGGGCGAAGGCGTTGTTCCTGCTGCTGTCCGGCGACCTGCACGCCGCCGGGGCGAATCCCGCCGACGTCGTCGAGCGGGCCGCGCGCGCCGGGGTCGGCCGGATCGTCCTGCTGTCCACGCTCGGCGTGGTGACCAGGCCGTTCGGTACGACGCGGGTCGCGATGCGCGAGCTGGAAGACGCCGTGCGGGAGTCCGGCGTCGACTGGGCGCTCCTGCGGCCGGGTGGCTTCGCGTCCAACGCGCTGTGGTGGGCCGAAAGCGTCCGCACTCGGCGGGTCGTCGAAGCGCCCTTCGGCGACACCGGGGTGCCGGTCATCGACCCGGCGGACATCGCCGAAGTCGCCGCGGCCTGCCTGGTGGACGAGGTGCACACCGGCGGCGTCTACGAGCTGACCGGACCGGCGGTGGTCACGCCCCGGGAGCAGGCGGCGGCCATCGCCGCCGCGCTGGGCTCGCCGGTGCGGTTCCACGAGCAGACCCGCGAGGAGGCCAAGGCGGGCATGACGCGGAGCATGCCCGGCGAGCTGGCCGACGACACCCTGGACATCCTCGGCTCGCCGAGCCCGGCCGAGGTGCGCGTCAGCCCCGACGTCGAGCGGGTCCTCGGCCGCGCCCCGCGCAGCTTCGCCGACTGGGCCGCCCGCAACGTCGCCGCGTTCCGCTAAGCGGCTTTCTGCCGCAGCTCGGCCAGCTCCGCGCGCAGGGCGCGGAGCTCGTCGAGGATCTCCTGGTTCGCGGCCGCCTGGGTTTCGGCCTGCTTCGCCTCTTCCTCGCGGATGTCCTGGCGCAGCTCGTCCTCCATGCCGCTGACCACGACGGCGATGAAGAGGTTCAGCACCGCGAAGCTGGACACCAGGATGTAGACGACGAAGAAGATCCAGGCCAGCGGCGCCTGTTCCATGATCGTCTTGGCGATGTCCGGCCAGGCCTCGCCGGTCATCACCTGGAACAGGGTGAACAGCGACGTGCCGAGGTCGCCGAAGTCGCCCGGGTCGATGGCGCCGAACAGCTTCGTCGCCATCACCCCGGCCACGAAGATGATCAGCGCGAGCAGCGCGGCGATCGAGGCCATGCCGGGGATCGCGGCGAGCAGCCCGGAGACGACCTTCCGCATCGACGGCACCACCGAGATCAGCCGCAGCACCCGCAGCACGCGCAGCGACCGCAGCACGGCGAACGGCCCGGTCGCCGGGATCACCGCGATCCCGACCACCAGCAGGTCGAAGATGTTCCAGCTGTCGCGGAAGAAGCGGCCGCGGTAGGCGTAGAACTTCGCCAGCAGCTCGGCGACGAAGATGCCCAGCGCGATGTGGTCGAGCGCGTGCAGGAGGCCGGCGTACCCGGCCATGATCGACGTCGAGGTCTCCATGCCGAGCGTGACCGCGTTGAACACGATCACGGCGATGATGAAGTTCTGGAAGCGACGGTCTTCGAGGACCTTCGCCGCCCGCTCGCGTCCGGTCAAGGCCGCCCCTCGCTTGCTTCAAGGATCAGTAAACGCAGGGATGGTAACCGGGCGGGTTCTCAGCGTTGCTCGGGTGCCAGCCGCCAGAAGGCCGAGACCGGGCCGACCTTCGCGCCCATCGGGTAGGCGTGCTCGACCGCGTGGGAGACGAACCACTTGCCGTAGCGGGCCGCCTCGACCACCGACATGCCCTTCGCGAGGCCGGCGGTGAGCGCCGACGCCATCGTGTCGCCCGCGCCGTGCGTGTGCGGCGTCGAGTAGCGCTTGCCCGGCAGCTCCACGAACGTCGAGCCGTCGAACAGCAGGTCCACGCACTCCGGGTCGGACTGCAGGTGGCCGCTCTTGACCAGGACGTACCGCGGGCCCATCCGGTGCAGCACCACGGCCGCGGTGTGCATGCCTTCGCGGTCGGTCACCGTCATCCCGGTCAGCAGCCGGACCTCGTCGAGGTTCGGGGTGAGCACCGTCGCGCGTGGCAGCAGCTCGTCGCGCAGCGCGTGCAGGCCCGCCTCGTCGAACAGCGGGTGGCCGTGCATCGACGCCGCGACCGGGTCGACGACGAACGGGATCCCGGCGTCCCGGCCGATCCCCGCCTCGTCGCACGCGGCCGCGACCGCGTGGATGATCTCCGCCGACGCCAGCATGCCCGTCTTGGCCGCGCCGACGCCCATGTCCGCGGCCACGGCCTCGATCTGCCCCGCGACGATGTGCGGCGGCAGGTCGGCGCGGTCGTGCACGCCCAGGGTGTTCTGGACGGTGACGGCGGTGACCGCGACCAGGCTGTGCACGCCGCAGGTCAGGAACGTGCGCAGGTCCGCCTGCAGCCCGGCGGCGCCGCCGGAGTCCGACCCGGCGATGGTCAAAGCGGTCGGCAGGCTCGTGGTCATGGTGGTTTCCCGACTTCTGGTCTAGGCCAATCAGCCTCTTTTGCTTCATCACCAGTCAACCACGGTGGGACATTGTGAACGTTACTCACGTTCGAAGGAGCCTGGATGAAGCTCTTCTCGGTGGCGGTCCTCACGGCGGCGCTCGTGCTCTCCGGGGCGACGGCCGCGAACGCGGACAGCCCGAAGCTCTCCCACGTCACGACGGTCGGCGTGCACAACACCTACGACCCGGCGGCCTACGGCTACCTGGCCCAGGCGCTCGACGCCGGCTCGTCGCTCATCGAGCTGGACGTCTGGCCGGACTTCTTCACCCACGAGTGGAAGGTCAGCCACTCGAACCCGCTGGGGAACAACAACAACTGCGTCGCGGCGACCTCGGCGGCGCAGCTCTACAGCGGCGGCAAGAACAAGAACCTCGAGTACTGCCTCGACGACATCCGGATCTGGCTCGCGGCCCACCCCGGGCACACGCCGATCACGCTCAAGCTCGAAATGAAGACCGGCTTCTCGGACAACACCGGCATGGGCCCGGACGAGCTGGACGCCACGTTCCGCGCGCACCTGGGCAGCGTCGCGTTCCGCCCGGCCGAGCTGCTCGGCGGCTACGGCACGCTCGACGACGCGGCCAAGGCGGACAACTGGCCGTCGGTGGACGCGCTGCGGGGCCGGGTGCTCACCGAGATCATCCCGGGCACGGTCGAGGAGGGGAACCCGACGGACACGCTGCACACGGACGTCGAGTACGCGCGGTACCTGGTGGGCCTCAAGAAGGCCGGCAAGCTCGGCGACGCGAACATCTTCCCGACGGTGCACGGCGCGGCCGGCGGTGACCCGCGGGACAAGTACACCGCCGACCTCAAGCCGTGGTTCGTGGTGTTCGACGGCGACGCGAACACGTGGGTGACGCAGACCGGGCCGTGGTGGTACGACGCCAACCACTACTACGTGGTGATGACCGACGCGCAGAACGTCGCGCCGGCCATCGACGCCCACAGCCCGACGGTCGACCAGGCCAACCAGCGCGTCGCCGACCTGGCGAAGCAGCACGCGTCGGTGGTCACCGCGGACTGGACCGGGCTCACGACGGTGCTGCCGCAGGTGGTCGCCCGGGGTTAGGGGAGCAGCACGAGCTTGCCGGACACACGCCCGGTTTCGCCCAGCTCGTGCGCTTCGGCGACGTCCTCGAGCGGGAACGTTCGCTCGACGCGGACCTTCAGCTGGCCGGCCTCGATCAGTTCGACGAGGCCGGTCAGCCCGCCGCGGTCGGGCTCGACGAGGATCCGCTCGGTCCGCACCTTCCGTTCGGCGGCCGCCTTTTCGACCCGGTCCGCGACGCCGCTGGGGACGCCGATCAGCAGGCCGCCTTCCTTGATCGCGGGGAGCCAGCGCAGGTCGCTCTCCTCGCCGACGAGTCCGAAGTAGACGTCCACATCGGACGTCGTGGCGGTCTCGTCGTGGTAGTCGATCGGTTCGTCGACACCGAGTTCGCGCAGCAGGTCGTGCTTGCCCGCGCTGGCCGTGCCGATGACGTGCGCGCCGCGCGCCTTGGCGATCTGCACGGCGAGGTGCCCGACCCCACCGGCGGCCGCGTCGACGAACACCCGCTGTCCGCTGTGGACACCCGCGACGTCGACCAGCCCCTGCCACGCGGTCAGCCCGGCGAGCGGGAGCGCGGCGGCCTCGGCGAACGACAGGCCGGCGGGCTTGCGCACGAAGTGCCGCGACGGCGCGGTGACGTACTCCGCGTAGGCGTTGCCCGGGCGCGGGAACCACGGCATGCCGAGCACCTCGTCGCCTTCGCGGACGCCGGTGGCCCCGAAACCGGCCTCTTCGACGACACCGGCGACGTCCCACCCGACGGTGAACGGCGGCTCGCCGAGGAACCCGCCGCCGGCCCGCACCTTCCAGTCGACGGGGTTGATCCCGGCGGCCTCCACCCGCACCAGGACCTCCGTGGGCCCGGGTGCCGGCCGCGGTGCCTCGGTGACGCGGAGCACCTCCGGCCCGCCGAGGACCTGCTGGGTCACGATGCGCATCACTTCACTCCTTCCGGTTCGGCTGTCTCGCCTATATTCGGAGCGTTGGTCACTTTTCGCCAGAAGGCACTTGGAAGTGGAGTAGGTACCTGATGGAAACCACCTGGGACGTGTACCTCCGCAACTGTCCCTGCCGCGACGTGCTCGACCTGCTGGCCAACAAGTGGACGGCGCTGGTGCTGGGCGCCCTGGCCCGCGGCCCCCACCGCTTCGGCGAACTGCGCCGAGCGGTCGACGGCATCAGCCAGAAGATGCTGACCCAGAACCTCCGCCAGCTGGAGCGCGACGGCTTCGTGACCCGCACGGTGTACCCGACGACACCCCCGACGGTGGAGTACGCGTTGACGGAGATGGGGGCCGAGGTGGGGGCGCACTTGATCGCGCTGAGCGCGTGGTCGCAGGCGAACTTCGACCGCATCCGCTCGGCGCGCGAGGAGTACGACGGCCGGGAGCTGCAGCCGGTTCGCTAAGCCTGCCGCGGCTGGTCGCGCTCGCCCAGGACGCGGGCGCGGTGGTCGAGGAGCGCCACACCTTCGTGGATGCTCGGTGGCGGTGTGCGGCCGGACTTTTCGCGGAGGACGAAGATCGCCTGGATGTTGAGCCCCTTGCCGACCAGCGCGTCGAACTCCTCCCGCAGCTCCTCGGGCAGGGCCTGCCACAGCTCGCGGTTCGTCACCGGCCCAGTTTGGCAGCGCCGGCTCCGCGGCTGCGCGCGATTTACCGGTCCAAGACCCAGAACGGCGAAACCGGGCCCACGCCCGCACCCAGCGAATAGGACTCCGCCACGCAGCGCTCGATGAACTTCTTCCCCGCCGCCACCGCGTCCGGCACCGAGGTGCCCTTCGCCAGCGATGCCGTGATCGCCGAGGCCAGGGTGTCGCCGCCGCCGTGGGTGTTCTCCGTGAGGTAGCGCGGGCCGGTCAGCTCGAGGTACTCGCGGCCGTCGGACAGGAGGTCGACGCAGTCCTCCGTGCCCGTCATGTGGCCGCCCTTGACCAGGACCCAGCGGGAGCCGAACTCCAGCAACGCGTCCGCCGCCGTGCGCTGGGAGGCCGGGTCCACCACGGAAACGCCGGTCAGGAGGCGGACTTCGTCGAGGTTCGGGGTGATCAGCGTCGCGCGGGGGAACAGCTCCGTGCGGATCGCCTCCAGCGCGTCCTCGCGCAGCAGGGCGTGCCCGGTCATCGACGCCGCCACCGGGTCGACGACCAGGGGGAAGTCCAGGCCGAGCTCGTCCAGGGTCTTCGCCACCGAACGGATGATCTCGGCCGTCGCGAGCATGCCCGTCTTGGCCGCGTCGACGCCCATGTCGGACGCCACCGCCTTGATCTGCGCGCAGACGACCTCGGCGGGGATCTCCGTGAAGCCTTGCACGCCAAGGGAATTCTGCACGGTGACCGCGGTCAGCGCTACCAGCCCGTGGACGCCGTTCGCGAAGAACGTGCGCAGATCGGCCTGGATGCCCGCACCACCGCCGGAGTCCGATCCGGCGATGGTGAGGGCGGTCCGAGGGGTCATTGCCCCACCACGGGCAGGTACACCTTGCCGCCGGACTCGGTGAACTCCGCCGACTTCGAGGCCATGCCGGCCTCGATGGCCTCCACTGTGGACAGACCGTGTTCCTCGGCGTACTTGCGGACGTCCTGCGTGATCCGCATCGAGCAGAACTTCGGCCCGCACATCGAGCAGAAGTGCGCGGTCTTGGCCGGCTCGGCGGGCAGCGTCTCGTCGTGGAACGAACGCGCGGTGTCCGGGTCGAGCGAGAGGTTGAACTGGTCGTTCCAGCGGAACTCGAAGCGCGCCTTCGACAGCTCGTCGTCCCACTCCTGCGCGTACTTGTGGCCCTTGGCCAGGTCCGCGGCGTGCGCGGCGATCTTGTACGTGATCACGCCGGTCTTGACGTCGTCGCGGTTCGGCAGGCCCAGGTGCTCCTTCGGCGTGACGTAGCACAGCATCGCCGTGCCGTACCAGCCGATCTGGGCCGCGCCGATGGCCGACGTGATGTGGTCGTACGCCGGCGCGATGTCCGTCGCGAGTGGACCGAGGGTGTAGAACGGCGCCTCGCCGCAGAGCTTTTCCTCCAGCTCCACGTTCTCCTTGATCTTGTGCATCGGCACGTGGCCGGGGCCCTCGATCATCACCTGGACGTCGTGCGAGCGCGCGATGTGCGTCAGCTCGCCCAGGGTTTCCAGCTCGGCGAACTGCGCGCGGTCGTTGGCGTCGGCGATCGAGCCCGGGCGCAGGCCGTCGCCGAGGGAGAACGTGACGTCGTACTGCCGGAGGATCTCGCAGAGCTCCTCGAAGTGCGTGTACAAAAAGGACTCTTGGTGGTGCGCAAGGCACCACGCCGCCATGATCGACCCGCCGCGGCTGACGATGCCGGTGACCCGCCGCGCGGTCAGCGGGATGTAGCGCAGCAGCACGCCGGCGTGCACCGTGACGTAGTCGACGCCCTGCTCGCACTGCTCGATGATCGTGTCGCGGTAGATCTCCCACGACAGCTTTTCCGGCTCCCCGTCGACCTTTTCGAGTGCCTGGTAGATCGGCACGGTGCCGACCGGCACCGGCGAGTTGCGGATGATCCACTCCCGCGTCTCGTGGATCCGCTTGCCGGTGGAGAGGTCCATGATCGTGTCGGCGCCCCAGCGGGTCGCCCAGACCATCTTGTCGACCTCTTCCTCGACCGACGACCAGACGGCCGAGTTGCCCATGTTGGCGTTGATCTTCACGAGGAAGTTCTTGCCGATGATCATCGGCTCGGACTCGGGGTGCTTGCGGTTGACCGGGATCACCGCGCGCCCGCGGGCCACCTCGTCGCGCACGAACTCGGGCGAAACCCGTTCACGCGCGGCGATGTACTCCATTTCGCGGGTGATGACGCCCTGTTTGGCCCAGCCGAGCTGGGTGTTGTGCTCCCGGCCGTCGGCCCAGCCCGCCCGCAGCCGGTGCAGTCCACTGTGGACGTCGATGGACGCGTCGGGGTCGGTGTACGGGCCCGAAGTGTCGTAGACGTCGAAGTGTTCGCCGTTCGAAAGGTCGATCCGGCGCGCGGGAACCCGCAACCCGGATTCCGTCTGGTGGTAGACCTTGTGCGAGCCCGTGATCGGACCGGTCGTTACGGAGACGTCCTTGTTCTCCAGCGTCGTCAACGACTTTCACTCCCTACGCCGGCATTACCCGGTCAGGTTCATGCGGTCGGTGACGCCTGCGAAACGCAAGTCACCCTCTCAGCCCGCCATGGCGCGAGCTCCCGCGTTGGTGTTGTGCCACCGACCATGCCACGCCGGAGCGCGATACTCAAGTCACCCGGCCAACTCGGCCGGAGTGGCGTAGACGTCGACCATGGCTCCGTTGCGCAGCACGGTGATCGGCAGTGCGGTGCCGATCACTTCCGCGAACAGCTGGCGCTGGATGCCCTGGGCGTCCGAGACGCGGGTGCGCCCGACGGTCAGCACGAGGTCGCCGGCGCGCAGCCCGGCCCGGTCGGCGGGCCCGCCGGAGACGACTTCGCGCACCCGCAGCCCGGCCTGCTGCCCGGTGCGCTCGGCGACGTCGTCCGGCAGTGGCGCGGGCACCCCGACGACGCCGAGGTACGCGCGCCGGACCCGGCCTTCGACGACGAGCGTGTCGATGATCCGGCGGGTGGTCGCGTTGATCGGCACCGCGAGCCCGAGCCCGACGCCGGCGACGGCGGTGTTGACGCCGACGACCCGGCCGGCGGAGTCGGCGAGCGCGCCGCCGGAGTTGCCGGGGTTGAGGGCGGCGTCGGTCTGGATGACGTCCTCGATCACCCGCCCGGCCCGGCCGTGGCGCACGGGAAGCGCCCGGCCGAGCGCGCTGACGACGCCGGCGGTGACGGTGCCGGAGAACCCGAGCGGGCTCCCGATGGCCACGACGAGCTGCCCGACGACGAGCCGGTCGGCGTCGCCCAGGACAGCGGCCGACGGCGTCTCGCCACGCGCCCGCAGCACGGCGAGGTCCGACAGCGGATCGGCGCCGACGACGTCGAAGTCCACCTCGCTGCCGTCGGCGAAGGTCGCGACGCCGTGCCGGTGGTCGGCGACGACGTGGGCGTTGGTGAGCAGGTGCCCGTCGTCGGCGAAGACGACGGCCGACCCGCTGCCGCGCGCGAGCTGGACCCCGGCGACGTGCGGGGCGACGGTCTTCGCGACCGTGCTGACCGCGCGCGAGTAGGCGTCCATCGCTTCGTCCATGCGCACCTCGATTACACCGTTGCAGGTAATACAAGTGTGCGCCGGGAAGGGCTCGAAGTCCGTTCGCTGTCCGTGAACCGGTTCACCGGACCAGTGACGGTCAGTGGTTCACCGGATCGGACCATGCGCCGGTGAAGGATCGGCGGCAGACTCCCAAGTCGCTTCTGTAACGGTGCAGAAGCGATCTTCTGTGGGGTTGATATGCGAAAACTCATGTTCGGCGCCCTCGCCGGGCTGCTGGTCACCGGCCTGATCCCGGCGACCGCGGTGGCCCAGGGAGCGGCTCCCGGCGCCCCGGGCGCCCATCCCAGCTGGCTGCCCGCGAACAAGACCGGCTTCGGGACCGCCCACGACCGGTCGTCCAACGTCTGGTTCACCCTCCAGGGCGGGCAGCTGTCCGAGGTCTACTACCCGGACCTGTCGACGCCGAGCGTCCGGTCGCTGAACTTCGTCGTCACCGACGGCCGCGGCTTCGCGACCCTCGACCACACCGCGAAGTCCCAGCAGGTCCGGCGCACCGACGACGACAGCCTGACCTACGAGCAGACCATCACCGACGACCAGCACCGCTGGCGGCTGCGCAAGACCTACGTCACCGACCCGGCCGCGACGACCGTGCTGGTGGACGTGGACTTCCAGTCGCTCACCGGGCGGCCGTACCAGCTCTACGCGGTCGCCGACCCGGACCTGACCAACGACGGCTCCGACGACTCGGCCGCGCGCCAGGGCGACGCGCTCACCGCGCAGGACGCCACGACCGCGGCCGCGCTCACCGCGAAGCCCGCGTTCACGAAGACGAGCGTCGGCTACGCGGGCGCGTCCGACGGGAACACGCAGCTCACCAAGACCTTCAAGCTGAGCACCTACGACACCGCGAACAAGGGCAACGTCCTGCTGACCGGGCAAACCGCGGCCGACGGCGTCCGGAACCGGCACGTCACCCTCGCGCTCGGCATGGGCGCGATGGCCGCCGACGCGCTCGGCAGCGCGCAGGCGTCGCAGCGACGCGGCGTCCGCGACATCACGCGCGCGTACGACCGCGGCTGGCAGCAGTACCTCCGCGGGGTGAGCAAGCCGCCGTCGTCGCTGAAGACCGACGCCGAGCGCGACCTTTACAAGGCGTCGATGCTGACCCTCGCCGCGAGCGAGGACAAGCACCACCCGGGCGCCTTCATCGCGTCGCCGAGCATGCCGTGGCGGTTCGGGAACAACGACCCGGAGTGGTCGCCGTCCGGCACCTACCACCTGGTCTGGCCGCGTGACCTCTACCAGATCGCGACCGGGCTGGCCGCCGGCGGCGACACCGGGGCCGCGAACCGCGCGGTGTCCTACATGTTCGGTACGCAGCAGCAGGCCGACGGGCACATGCCGCAGAACAGCCGCGTCGACGGCGTGCCGTACTGGACGTCGATCCAGCTCGACGAGACCGCGTTCCCGATCGTGCTGGCCCAGCAGCTCGGCCGCAACGACCTGTGGCCCGGCGTCCGGAAGGCCGCCGACTTCATCATCGGGTACGTCGGCCCGAACGGGCAGCCGGCGCCGTACACCCAGCAGGAGCGGTGGGAGGAGCAGGACGGCTGGTCCCCGTCGACCATCGCCTCGGTGATCGCCGGGCTGGTCTGCGCCGCGGACCTGGCTTCGCACAACGGCGCGCCGGCCGACGCCGCCCGCTACCTCGCCGCGGCGGACAAGTTCAAGGCCGACCTGCCGAAGCAGACGATCACCACGAACGGGCCGCTGTCGAAGGACCCGTACTTCGTCCGCCTCACGAAGGACGCCAACGCCAACAACGGGACGAAGTACAACCTCGGCAACTCGAGCGTCACGATGGACCAGCGCGCGGTCACCGACGCGGGCTTCCTCGACCTGGTCCGGCTCGGCATCTACCGGGCCGACGACCCGGTGATCCGCAACAGCGTGCGCGTCACCGACGCCGACATCGCGTTCACCACGCCGACCGGGCAGTTCTGGCACCGGTACACGAAGGACGGCTACGGCGAGCAGGCCGACGGGTCGCCGTGGGACTACACGTTCCCGGCCGAGAGCCGCACGACGTTCGGCAGGCTGTGGCCGCTGCTCGCCGGCGAACGCGGCGAGTACGAGCTGACGCTGGGCGACCCGGCGTCGGCCGCGCGGCGGCTGCGTGACCTCGGCCGGGTGAGCAGCTCGGCGGAGACCATGCCGGAGCAGGTGTGGGACGAGAACCCGCCGTCGGGGCAGACCGGCTTCCCGCCGGGCACGCCGAACAACTCGGCGACGCCGCTGGCCTGGACGCACGCCCAGTACGTCCGCCTGGCCTGGGACGTGCAGGCGGGCTCGGTCCTGGAAACGCCTCGGGCGGTCCGCTGCCACTACCTCGGCTGCTGAAAAGCCGTGAAGGCCTCCTTACCGGCTTTTATGACCGGTAAGGAGGCCTTCACGGACTTCGGGTCAGATGACGGCGCCGTCGTCCTCGGGGGTTTTCGGCGGGAGCCAGGAGTTGCCCGGGACGCCCCACTTGTTGTGCTTCAGCATCTTCTTCGCCGCGCGCGCGTGGCGGCCGACCAGGCGGTCGAGGTAGATGTACCCGTCCAGGTGGTCGGTCTCGTGCTGCAGGCAGCGCGCGAAGTACCCGGTGCCCTCGACCTCGATCGGGTTGCCCTCGACGTCGGAGCCGGTCACCTTCGCCCACTTCGCGCGGCCCGTCGGGTAGGACTCGCCGGGCGCCGAAAGGCAGCCCTCCCAGTCGTCGTCCGGGTCCGGCATGGTCTCCGGGATCTCCGACGTCTCGAGCTTCGGGTTGACGACGACGCCCTTGTGCCGCACGCCCTCGTCGTCCGGGCAGTCGTAGACGAACACCCGCAGGTCGAGGCCGATCTGGTTGGCCGCGAGGCCGACGCCCTCGGCGGCGTACATCGTCTCGAACATGTCGTCGACGAGGGTGCGCAGCTTCTCGTCGAACTCGGTGATCTCCCGAGTCGGCTGGTGCAGCACGGGTTCGCCGGCGATAACGATGGGGTGGATGGTCACGGCGAGCCAGTTTAGTCGGACCCTTCTGGTAGACCTGCATCAGACCGTGACGCGCCGGGGTCGATGCCCACGTCGGCGGCCGCTTCCGTGGTTGAATGGCGCCCGCGGAAGAGCTAGGTCTGATCGCCATACGCCCGATTGAGAGGGACTCGGATGGACGCCGCGGAGTCGATGGCTGAGCCGCAGCCGTCGCCGCCGAAGCCCGTGCCCGGCCTGACCGAACGCGAGGTCGAGATCCTCGCCTTCGAACGTCAGTGGTGGCGACACGCCGGGGCGAAGGAGAACGCCATCCGCGAACGGTTCTCGTTGTCGGCCACCCGCTACTACCAGCTGCTCAACA
The DNA here is from genome assembly GCF_003937945.1 of Amycolatopsis eburnea. Lineage (GTDB taxonomy): Bacteria > Actinomycetota > Actinomycetes > Mycobacteriales > Pseudonocardiaceae > Amycolatopsis > Amycolatopsis eburnea. Next base: position 231,547 of record NZ_RSEC01000036.1, on the reverse strand, counting down.
AGCTGCTGGAGAAGCCCGAGGCGATCGAGGCCGACCCGATGCTGGTGAAGCGGCTGCGCAAGACGCGCGCCGCCCGGCAGCGCAAGCGAGGCGCCCGGCGACTGGGGATCGAGCTGAAATGAGTGTGTTTTCGGGCATGTCCCGGCCGATGAAGGCCGCGGGCGTCGCGCTGATCGGCGTCGCCGTCGTCGCGGCGGTCGTCGGCGGGATCACCGCGCTGAGCGGCGACGGCGCCAACGAGGCCGGGCCGAGCGGTACGTCGTCGACCTCGCCGGGCACCTCGGGCGGGACGTCCGCGCCGCCGGCCACCTCGTCGACGGCCACCCCGCCCTCGACGTCCGCGAACCCGACGTCGCCCACGCCGCCGTCGCCGACCACGCCGCCGCCCGGGCAGCCCACGCAGGGCCAGCCGGGGCAGCCGGGTGGCGACCAGCAGGCGTCCAACAAGTGGGTGACCGTCCGGGTCTTCAACAACTCGACGATCAAGGGCCTGGCGGACCGGGCGGCGGAGGACTTCCGCGGCAGCGGCTGGAACGTCAACGAGGTCAGCAACTACTCGCAGGGCGTCATCCCGACGACGACGGCGTTCTACCGCCCGGGCACCGACGAGGAAGCCGCGGCCAAGCAGCTCGCCCAGGAGTTCGGCATCAAGGCGGAGCCGCGCTTCCCGGGCATCGAGAGCGCGAGCCCCGGCGTGATCGTGATCGTGACGAAGGAATACCAGTCCGGCCACAAGGGCAGCTGACCGCACACTTTGTAACGCAAAGCCGCACTTTCTCGGGGAAAGTGCGGCTTTGCGTTACAAAGTGGGTCAGTTCGCGGCCTGGGTTTTCGCATATGCCTCGAGTGCCGCGAGCTGGGCCGGGTCGAGGCTGGGCCGGACCGTCTTGCGGGCCGCGTCCAGGTGCGCCGCCGTGACTTCCCGGGCCTCCAGGGACTCGCGCATCGCCGTCAGGGCCGCTTCGCGGATCAGCGCGGCGCAGTCGGCCGCCGAGTAGCCGTCCAGAGTGGACGCGACCTCGGTCAGGTCCACATCGGACGCCAGCGGCGTGTTCTTCGAGCTGGCCGCGAGGATCGCGGCGCGGGCTTCGGCGTCCGGCGGCGGCACGTAGACGCGGCGCTCCAACCGGCCCGGCCGCAGCAGCGCCGGGTCGACCAGCTCGGGCCGGTTCGTCGCGCCCAGCACGACGACCTCGCGCATCGGCTCGACGCCGTCCAGCTCGGTGAGCAGCGCCGCGACCACGCGGTCGGCGACACCGGAGTCCGACGACTGGCCGCGGCGCGGGGCCAGCGCGTCGATCTCGTCCAGGAAGATCAGCGACGGCGCGGCCTCGGCGGCCCGGCGGAACAGCTCCCGCACCGCGCGCTCGGACTCGCCGACCCACTTGTCCATCAGCTCGGCGCCCTTGACCGCGAAGACGTTCAGCGCGCCGGTGCCCGCGAGCGCCCGCACGAGGAACGTCTTGCCGCCGCCGGGCGGCCCGTAGAGCAGCACCCCGCGCGGCGGTTCGACGCCGAGCCGGGCGAACGAGTCCGGGTACCGCAGCGGCCACAGCACGGCCTCGGTGAGGGACTGCTTGACGTCGACCATGTTCCCGACGTCGTCCAGGGTCAGCCCGCCGGTGGCCAGGTTGTCCGAAGTGGACATCGACACCGGGCGGACGGTGGCCAGCGCGTCCAGCAGGTCCTGCTGCGAGATCCGCGGCTCGTCGGTGTCGCGCTGGCGCAGCGCGGCCCGCAGCGCCGCGTCCCGCCGCAGCGCGATCAGGTCGGCGGCGACGAACCCCGGAGTCTTCTCGGCGAGGACACCGCAGTCGATGCCGGTTTCGAGCGGGACGTCGCGGAGCAGCACGTTCAGCAGCTCACGCCGGGTCTTCGCGTCCGGCAGCGCCAGGCCGAGCTCGCGGTCCAGCAGGTCGGCGGTGCGCAGCCGCGGGTCGGCGGACTCCGCGCGGGCCGTCGTCGCGACGACGGCGAACCGCCCGCGCCGCAGCGCTGTCCGCAGCTCTTCCAGCACGACCGTGGCGACCGGCGGCGGGGTGGCCGCGGGCAGCAGCGCGTCGACGTCGGTGAGCAGCAGCACGGCGGGGCCGTCGGCGGAGCGGACCGCCTCGCGCAGGCGCGCGACCGCGACGTTCGGGTCCAGCACGGCCAGGTTCGGCGCGGCCAGCGGCACGACGTGGATGCCCGCTTCGGCCGCGACCGACCGCACGAGCGTCGCCTTGCCGACGCCCTCGGGCCCGGACAGCAGGACGCCGAGGTGGGCGGGCGCGCCCAGCCGCGCGAGCAGCTCGGGCCGGTGGAACGCCAGGTCGAACCACTCGCCGAGCTTGCGCGCGGCGGCCTCGGCGCCGATCAGGTCCGCGAGCGGGACGGCCGGTTCGGCGGTCTCCTCGACGACGGCGACTTCGTCTTCGACGATCTCCGCGTCGATCCACTCCTCGGCGGCGGTGACGGCGGAGGTGCGCACCAGCGCGGTCGCCGTCCGGGGCGCGGCGGGCTCGGCGGCCGGCCGGGCGCCGTCGCGCCAGACGACCACTGTGGACGGTCCGACCGCGACGGTGCCGGCCGGCTCGGTCGCGGTGACGGTGAGCAGCTCGTTGGTCCAGGTAGCGCCGATCGCCCGGGACAGCTGCCCGCGCAGCCCGGCCGGGTCGGACCCCGGCGTCGGCGCGAGGTCCTGCGGCAGCAGCGAAACGGCGTCGCCGACGGTCAGCACCTTGCCGATGAGGGCGAGCCGCAGCATGTGCGGGCTGACCGAGACGCTGGCCAGCCGCGACCCCGCCACGGTCACGGTCCGCGCGGCGGCGACCTCGGCCGGCGCGACCACGACCTCCGAGCCCTCGGTGACCCCGAGGTTCGACATGGTGACGTCGTCGGTGAGCAGCACACCGGGCATCCCGGCCTCGTCGGCGGGCGCGGCGAGCGCGGCGCTGACCCGCGCCCCGGTGAGGTGCACGGCGTCCCAGGCCCGCAGGCCCAGCGCGTCGAGGACTTCGGGGTGCAGCCGCACGACACCGCGACGGGTGTCCAGCGCGGACGGGGTGTGCCGGACGGTCAGCGTGATCTGGGGGTGGCTCACGCCGTTCACCCTAGCGATCCACGGCCCACCCGAAAGCCGTGAAGGCCTCCTTGCCGGTCATAAATGCCGGTAAGGAGGCCTTCACGGATCTTCGGGACTACTTGCGGCGCAGGCCGATCTGGCGCCAGGAGCGGCGGCGCTGGCCGTTCTCCGACGGGCTGCGGGGGGTGCGGACCGTTTCGCCGGTGCGGGGGAGCCGGACCGCGCGCATCGCCGCGCCCGCGACGCGGCGGCGCAGCGGGGGACGCAGGCCGAGCCGGCGGGTCGAGCGGGCCCGGCGGATCGCGCGGCGTTCGCGCGGTGGGACCGTCCAGGCCTCCGGGTGCGCGGCCAGCCAGCGGTGCCGGTAGACCGAGTACGGGATGTGCGCCAGGTACAGGACCATCGCCACGATCAGCGCGACCAGCGGGAACTGGATGATCGCCGCGGCCAGCAGCGCGACGCCGATCAGCAGCGGCGCGATCGCCTTGGCCGGGGCCTTGACCGTCTTCAGCGACAGCGTCGGGATGCGGCTGATCAGCAGCGCCGCGATGGCGACCGTCCACGCCCACACGACGTACTGCGAGGACCACCAGCCCTCGCCCCACTGCAGGTACGCCACCAGCGGCAGCATCGCGAGCAGGCCGCCCGCGGGCGCCGGGACGCCGACGAAGAACTCGCTCGCGTACGGCGGCTGCTCGGTGTCGTCCAGCAGCGTGTTGAACCGCGCGAGGCGCAGGATCATGCAGACGGCGAAGATCAGCGACGCCACCCAGCCGATCCGGTCCGCGCCGGTCTGCCAGACGTAGATGACCAGCGCCGGGGCCACGCCGAAGGAGATGCCGTCGGACAGCGAGTCCAGCTCGGCGCCCATCTTCGACGTCGCGTCCAAGAGCCGGGCGATCCGGCCGTCGAGGCTGTCGAGCACCGCGGCGATGCCGATCGAGGCGATCGCCATCGCGTAGTTCTTCGTCAGCGCGAACTGCACGGCCGAGAGGCCCGCGCACAGCGCCAGCACCGTGATGGCGTTCGGCAGCAACCGGACGCCCGGGGTGGTCACGCGGACCATCGATCAGCCTTTCGCAGGCGCGGCAGGGAGTTCGGCGATCACGGTTTCGCCGCCGATCGTGCGCTGGCCCTTGCTGACCAGCACCGTCGAGCCCGGCGGGAGGTAGAGGTCGACCCGCGAGCCGAAGCGGATGATGCCGTAGGTCGCGGCGGCGCCGACCTTGTCCCCCTCGCGGATCTCGCAGAGGATGCGGCGCGCGACCAGCCCGGCGATCTGCACGACGACGAGCTCGTGGCCGTCTTCGGTGCGCATCAGCACGGAGTTGCGTTCGTTGTCGTCGCTGGCCTTGTCCAGGTCGGCGGAGAGGAACTTGCCGGGCCGGTAGGCGACCCGCTCGATCACGCCGTTCGCCGGCACGCGCTGGACGTGCACGTCGAACACCGAGAGGAACACCGACACGCGCATCCGCGGCTCGGCCGGCAGGCCCAGCTCGGCGGGCGGGACGGCTTCCTCGATCAGCGACACCAGCCCGTCGGCCGACGCGAGCGCGACGCCGTCACGCGGCGGCGGGACCCGCTTCGGCTCGCGGAAGAACGCGGCCATCGCCACGGTCGCGAGCGCGCCGACGACACCGAGGCGCTTGGAGAACCGGCGGGCGACCAGCGTCGCGACGGCCCCGCCCGCCACGAACGGGCGGCCCGCGGGGTGCATCGGGGGCAGCGTTTCGCGGGCGAGCTGCACGGCGTGCGCGACTGGGTTGCCGGCGGGCTCCGGCCGGGTGCCGCTCATGGTCGGGTCCCCTGGTTTCGTGTCGGAAGAACTGTCGGCGCCGGTGGTCCGGCGGCCGCGTACGGGCGCCACCACGCTACCGCTGCCCCAGGTGAGCGTGTCCGCGTCCCCCTCGGTGGCTCCTCCGCGAGGGGGTCACCGCGACGGGTGGGAGCGACCACACCTCGGTAACGCAAGGTCGATTTCACCGATAACTCTGGGTAGTTGATGCCGTTCGGGGCGCTGCCACGCACCCCGCCCGACCCGAAGAGGGGGACGATGACCGACCACCGCGATCCGGCCCACGTCCGCCTCGTCGAGCTGTTCGGCGCGTGGCGCGCGGAGATCGACGAAGTGCCGCTGCCGTCGCTGGTGGACCCGGTGCACGCGGTCGACGTCGTCATCGAAGCGAAGGAAAAAGGGGGCCGGGTGCATCCGCCCCCCGACGGCGCATGCACCCGGCCACCGGGTAATGCGCGTGACGAAGCAGTCTAGCGGCCGAAGGGCTGTCGATCACGATTCGTCCGGCAAAAGTTACCAACGGTCACTCGGACGTCGGCCGAGCGCGCTCACGAGCCGCAGGATCGCCAGCAGCGCGACAGCGCCGAGGACGGCCACGCCGAAGCTGGGGAAGTCGAAGTCGAACGTCTTCGGCTGGCCGGTCGCGAGCCGGTAGACCAGCCCGCCCAGCGCCGCGCCGACCACGCCGACGAGCACGCTGACCAGGCAACCCTGCCGGCGCCGCGCCCGGCCGCCGACGACCAGGTTTGCGGCCCAGCCGACGATCGCGCCGAAGATGACCCATGCGACGAAGCCCATGGCGGGAGCTTACGCGAGCAGACGTACAAGAGCCATTGCACAAGAAGTCTTGTACAACTACTCTTGTTCGTCATGAGCGACGACATCCGGGAGATCCGGGATTCGAAGGTGCTGGCGGCCATGTCGCACCAGCTGCGCCGCCGGCTCCTGGAGCTGCTCCACCTCGACGGCCCCGCGACCGCGTCGATGCTGGCCGCGAAGACCGATCAGGCGGTTGGCAACGTCAGCCACCACATGAAGGTGCTGGCCGCGGCGAAGCTGGTCGAAGAAGCCCCGGAACTGGCCCGCGACCAGCGGGAACGGTGGTGGAAGCGCAGTGCGAAGACCCTGCGGTGGGCCGCGGCCGACTTCCCCGGCGACCCGGTCGCCGAAGCCGCCGAAGTCCTCGTGCTCGACCACCAGACGGCGGTCGCCCGCGAATGGATCGCCAACCGGGACACCTACCCCGAACACTGGCGCGGCGGCCCGTTCAGCATCGACACGTGGGTGCGGCTCTCGCGCGAGGAGCTCGACGAGCTGAACGAGCGGATCTTCCTGATGATCGGCGAGTTCGAGAACCGCACCGAACCCGGTGACGGCGTCGAGCGCCGTCCGGTCTTCTTCGCCGCGCGGGCTTCGCTGGGCCAGCCGTGAAGGGGCTCTGGGGGAACAGGGACTTCCGGCTGCTCTGGACCGGCGAGACGACCAGCATGCTCGGCAGCATGGTCGCGAGCACGGCGTTGCCGCTGGTCGCGGTGGTCACGCTGGAGGCGAGCACGTTCGAGGTCGCGCTCCTGACGGCGGTGGCCTGGCTGCCGTGGCTGCTGGTGGGCCTGCCCGCCGGGGCCTGGGTCGACCGGCTGCCGAAGCGGCCGGTCATGCTGCTCTGCAACACGGTGTCGATGGCGGTGTTCGGCAGCGTCCCGCTCGTCGCCGTCCTCGGCGCGCTGACCATGCCCTACCTGCTCGCCGCCGCGCTGCTCGGCGGCATCGCGAAGGTCTTCTTCACCCTCGCCTACCGGGCCTACCTCCCGGTGCTGGTCGCCCCGGGCGAACTCCTCGAGGCCAACGCCAAGCTGCAGGGCAGCGAGTCCGCGACGCAGGTCGCCGGGCCCGGCCTGGCCGGGCTGCTGGCGCAGGCGTTCGGCCCGGTCAGCGGCATCCTCGCCGACGCCGTCAGCTTCGGCGTCTCCGTGCTGTGCGTGCGGGCGATCCGGGTGCGCGAGACCGTCGTCCCGCCGGTCCGGACGCCGTTGCGCAGCCAGATCGCCGAAGGGCTGCGGTTCGTCGCCGGTGACCGCTACCTGCGATCGCTGATGACCTTCGGCGCCGTCTCGAACCTCGCCCTCGCCGGCTACCAGGCCATCCAGATCGTGTTCCTGTCCCGCACGCTCGGCGCCGCGCCCGGCCTGGTCGGGCTGGTGCTGGCGACGGCCGCCTCCGGTGGTGTGCTCGGCGCGGCCCTGGCCGGACGGCTCGCCGCCCGCTTCGGCGCCGCCCGCGCGTGGCTGCTGTGCGAGATCGTCGCGGCCCCGATGCTGCTGCTCGGGCCGTTGAGCGGTCCCGGCTGGGGCCTGACGCTGTTCGTGCTCGCGGAGTTCGGCGTCTGCGTCGGTGTCGTCGCCGGCAACGTGCTGGTCACGACGTTCCGGCAGCAGTACTGCCCGCCCGAGCTGTTCAGCCGGGTCAACTCCAGCATGTCGATCGTCAACTACGGGTCGATCCCCCTGGCCGGGGTCCTGGGCGGCCTGCTGGGCGAGGTGCTCGGCACCCGCGAAACGCTCTGGGTGGCCGCGGGGGTTTCGATCGTCGCGCTGCCGCTGCTGGCGCCGTACGGGAAGCTGCGGGACTTCCCGGTCAGAGCAGCAGGACGTCCACCTCTTGCCCGGCCGCTGCCGACGTGACGTCCTCCGGCAGCACGATCAGGCAGTTGGCCTGCGTGAACGCGGCCAGCAGGTGCGAGCCCGGCCCGCCGCGCGGCCCGACGATCCCGGTGACTTCGCGGTCGGACGGCGTGAACACGCCCCGGCGGTACTGCCGGCGCCCGGCGGGCGAGGACATCTCTTCGGTCAGCCGGGCCCGCACGCGCCGCCGCGAGACGTCGGTGTGGCCCATCGCCGTCAGCAGCGCCGGGCGCAGGAACGCCTCGAAGGACACCAGCACGCTGACCGGGTTGCCGGGCAGCGTCACCACCGGCACGCCCTGCCAGTGCCCGCAGCCCTGCGGCCCGCCCGGCTGCATCGCGATCTTGGCGAACTCGACGCCCTGGCCGGTCAGCGCGTCCTTCACCACCTCGTAGGCGCCCGCGCTGACGCCGCCGGAGGTCACCAGCAGGTCCGCGTTGGCCAGCTTCGGCTCGATGACCTTGCGGAACTCCTCGACGTCGTCGACCACGCTGCGGACGACGTCGACCTCGCAGCCGAGCGCGCGGATCGCCGCGGCGAGCATCACGCTGTTGGACTCGTAGATCTGGCCGTGGCGCAGCGGGGCTGGCGCGTCGACCAGTTCGGTGCCGGTCGAGGCGACCAGCACCCGCAGCGGCCGGTGCACCCGCACCTCGGCCAGCCCGACCGCGGCCGCGAGCCCGAGTTGGGAGTGGCCCAGCACGGTCCCGGCGTGCAGGGCGACGCTGCCGGCGACGACGTCCTCGCCGGTCCGCCGGATGTGTGCGCCCTCGCGGGCGGGCGCCGAGATCGTCACGGTCTCCGTGCCGCCGTCGGTGTCCTCGACCATCACCACGGCGTCGGCGCCGGGCGGCAGCGGGGCGCCGGTCATGATCCGGTGCGCGGTGCCCGGTTCGAGGTTGCCGACGTCGACCCGGCCGGCCGGGATGTCGTCGGCCACCGGGAGGGTGACCGGCGCGGTGGTGACGTCGGCGGCGCGGACCGCGTAGCCGTCCATGGCGGAGTTGTCGAAGGGCGGCAGGGACACGCCGGCCCGCACGTCTTCGGCCAGCACGAGGCCGGCCGCGGCGGCGAGGGGCAGTGCGGTGGCGGGTGCGGTGCCGAGCAGCTCGGCGACGCGGTCGCGGTAGTCGTCGACGGAGATCACCGGACCATCCTCCCCGCCTTTCGGGGTCGTGCAAGACTCTGCCCCGTCACGAGCACGCCAATGGGGAGCAAGCATGCAGGTTCAGGTCCGTCAACAGCCTTCGTTCGCCGTCGCCCGGCTGATGCTGGCGCCCGGTGAGCCGTGCCAGGTCGAATCCGGCGCGATGATGGCCACCAGCTACGGCGTGCAGGTCCAGTCGCAGGCGCAGGGCGGGATCATGAAGGGGCTGGGCCGCGCGTTCCTCGGCGGCGAGTCCTTCTTCATCTCCACCTTCACCGCGCCCCAGAACGGCGGCTGGGTCGACGTCGCCGCCAACCTGCCCGGCGACATCCAGGTGATCCCCCTCGACGGCCGCACCGGCTGGGCCGTCACCCGCGGCTGCTGGCTCGCGTCGTCGCACGGCGTGCAGACCGAGACCAAGTGGGGCGGGATGAAGAACCTGATGGGCGGCGAAGGCGGGTTCCTGACCCACGCCACCGGCCAGGGCCAGCTGCTCGTCGCCTGCTACGGCGCGGTCGAGACGATCACGCTGCAGCAGGGCGAGATGGTCACCATCGACACCGGGCACGTCGTCGCGTACGCCGACACCGTGCAGTACCAGATCCGGAAGGTCGCGCAGGGCATCATCCAGTCCATGAAGAGCGGCGAGGGCCTGGTGTTCGACTTCGTCGGCCCCGGTCAGATCATGACGCAGACGCGCAACCCGTCCGCGTTGGTGAGCTGGATCATCTCCCACGTCCCGTCCCGCTGATGCGCGTCCAGACCCGGCACACCCCCGGCTTCGGCGTCGCCCGCGTCCTGCTGGACCCGGGCGAGGCCGTGCAGGCGTCGCCCGAGACGTTGCTCGCCAGCCGGTTCGGGGTCACCGAAACCCCGGCCGGCCGCGGCGGCGTCCGCGCGAGCAAGGCGACGACGGTGGTCTACACCGCGCCGTCCGACGGCGGCTGGATCGACTTCGCGCCGCTGCGCCCCGGCGACGTCTACCCGCTGGACGTCGGCGGCGGCACGGGCTGGTCGGTGCACCGCGACGCGGTGCTGGTGCGGCCCTCGACGGTCCGCCACGACCCGAACTGGACGCCGTTGCAGCAGCTCTTCGGCGCCGACTCGGGGTTCCTCGAGCACTACAGCGGAACCGGCCCGCTCGTGCTGGCCGCGCCCGGCCCGGTGGACGCGTTCGAGCTGGGCAAGGGCGAGCTGGTCACGGTCCGGCCGGACTACCTGCTGGCCTACCCGGACACGGTCCAGTGCCGCCTGCGGGCGCTCGACCCGGGCGGCCCGCAGTCGCTCCGCAGCGGCGAAGGGCTCGCCGTCGACTTCGCGGGACCGGGCACCGTGCTCGTGCACGCGCGGAACAGACGCCTTTCGGGCACGTGATCTTCGGACGAATTGCCCATTGCCGCGGACAATAATTCCGGTAGCGTGATTGGCACTTCCGCCGCTGGCCTCCGCTCGGGCCAGCGGATCCTTTGTGCTGAGGGAGGGCGCCGTGGCTGTCGGCACCGTCAAATGGTTCAACTCGGAAAAGGGCTACGGGTTCATCGAATCGACGGAGGGTCCGGACGTCTTCGTCCACTATTCGGCCATCCAGTCCGAAGGATTCCGCACTCTGGACGAGGGCGATCGCGTCGAGTTCGAAGTGCAGTCCGGCCGCGACGGCCGCAGCCAGGCAGCCGACGTGCGCAAGGTTTCGTAGCGGAGCCGGTCAGCTGATCGGTGAACCCCCGGCAAGCGCCGAACCTGGGGCGTTAGGCTGCGGGCGTGACAGGCGATGTGTCGGGGGACCTCACCGGTCGCCGGCTGGGCAACTACCGCATCGACGGGGTGCTCGGCAAGGGCGGCATGAGCGTCACCTACAAGGCCACGGACGTGCGTCTCGGCCGCAAGGTGGCGCTGAAGGTCATCGGTGACCACCTCGGGGCCGACGCCGAGTTCCGCGAGCGGTTCGTCGACGAGGCGCGCAACACGTCCGCGATCGACCACGCCAACGTCGTGCCGCTGTACGACTTCGGCGAGCTCGACGGCATGTTGTACATCGCCATGCGGATGGTCGACGGCGGTGACCTCGCCGGCCTGATCGCCGGCGGCCCGATCGCGCCCGCGCGCGCCCTGACGATGCTCGACCAGGTCGCGGACGCCCTCGACACCCTGCACAACCGTGGTCTGGTCCACCTGGACGTCAAGCCGGCGAACGTGCTGGTGACGAAGAAGGAGACGTCGCGCGAGCACGTGTACGTCGCCGACTTCGGCCTGACGCGCCGCGGCGCGACCGGCCACCGCACCCGCGGCGGCGACTTCCTCGGCTCGCCGACGTACGCGGCGCCGGAGCACCTGCGCGGCGAGCCGCTGGACGGGCGCACCGACCAGTACGCGCTGACGTGCGTCCTCTACGCGTGCCTGACCGGCAGCCCGCCGTTCAAGGGCGACGTGCCGACGGTGATCAAGGGCCACCTCAACGGCGAACCGCCGGCGATCTCGCGCGCGGTCGCGCTGCCGCCGTCGATCGACGAGGTCGTCCGGCGCGGCATGGCCAAGAACCCCGCGGACCGTTACCCGAGCTGCGTGGAGATGGTCGCGGCCGCCCGCCGCGCGCTCGGCCAGCTGGCGACGTCCGACACCCCGCCGGGCCCGCCCGGGTCCAATTCGGGTGGAGTTCCCGCGCCGCACCGTCCTGGTCAGGTACAACAGGGGCCGCACCAGAACAGCGCACCGCAGGGAGAGGGGGCCCCCGTGCACCCGTACGGAGGACAGCAGCAGCCCGGCTACGGCCAGGGCCCGCAGGGGCCGCAGGGCCCGCAGGGGCCTGGTGGGCCGCAGGGGCCGCCGCCGCAGGGCCCGCCGCCCGGCTACGGCTACCCGCAGCAGCCGGGCATGCCGCCGCAGGGCCCGCCGCCGGGGTACGGCTACCCCCAGCAGCAGCCGGGGATGCCGCCGCAGGGCATGCCCCCGCAGGGCTACGGCCAGGACCCGATGCGTCTGCGCCCGCCGATGCCCGCGGGCGGCGCGGGCGCGTTCCACCAGCCGAAGAGCGGTGGCGGCAAGAAGTGGATCTTCATCGTGCTCGGGCTGGTCGTCGTGGCCGGGCTGGTCGTGGGCGCGATCTTCCTGTTCTCCGACGGCGGCAGCGGCGGTGGCGGCACGACGACGGCCCCGAACATCCCGGTCGGCCCGGGTGGTGACTCGCAGACCAACCCGACGTCGTCGCTGAACGCGCCCCCGACGTCGATCAGCATCAAGCCGGGCAACTGACGGGCCGGTGCGGCGGTCCGCGATGTCATGAAAGGGTCGTTCACCTCGCCAGACGACATGAACGACCCATTCATGACATCCCTGCGGCGCCGGGAGACCACGCGTCCGCGCTCGGCCGGCGTCCGGGCTCGCGAGATCGTGCGGCGCTGAGCAGGTCTTCTTGCACTCTCCCCCCGAGAGTGCTAAACACGGTCTTGGCACTCGACGCCGTCGAGTGCCAAAGGTCGGGACGGTGAGGCTGGCCCCCACCCGGGTGCAGTCGTCCGTCGCGGGCACCGAGCCTGGCCGAGGAAAGAGTCCTGCTGCCGCCGCTGCAAGGCTGTGACATCGAACAGCGCAGCGCGGCGGTGGCGCCCAATACCGGAGGACCACACCGCAATGGCCAAACTGATCGCGTTCGACGAGGACGCCCGCCGCGGTCTCGAGCGCGGCTTGAACACCCTCGCCGAAGCCGTCAAGGTGACCCTCGGCCCGCGGGGCCGGAACGTCGTGCTCGAAAAGAAGTGGGGCGCGCCGACCATCACCAACGACGGTGTCTCCATCGCCAAGGAGATCGAGCTCGAGGACCCGTGGGAGAAGATCGGGGCCGAGCTCGTCAAGGAGGTCGCCAAGAAGACCGACGACGTCGCGGGTGACGGCACCACCACCGCCACCGTGCTCGCCCAGGCCCTCGTCCGCGAGGGGCTGCGCAACGTCGCCGCCGGCGCCGACCCCATCTCGCTCAAGCGTGGCATCGAGGCGGCCGTCGAGGCCGTCACCGAGCAGCTGCACAAGGCCGCCGTCCAGATCGAGACCAAGGAGCAGATCGCTGCCACCGCCTCGATCTCGGCCGCTGACCGCACCATCGGCGAGCTGATCGCCGAGGCGCTGGACAAGGTCGGCAAGGAAGGCGTCGTCACCGTCGAGGAGAGCAACACCTTCGGCCTCGAGCTCGAGCTCACCGAGGGCATGCGCTTCGACAAGGGCTACATCTCCGGTTACTTCGTGACCGACCCGGAGCGTCAGGAAGCCGAGCTCGAGGACCCGTACATCCTCCTCTTCGGCTCCAAGATCTCCACCGTCAAGGACGTGCTGCCGCTGCTGGAGAAGGTCATCCAGTCCGGCAAGCCGCTGCTGATCATCGCCGAGGACGTCGAGGGCGAGGCCCTGGCCACCCTCATCGTCAACAAGATGCGCGGCACCTTCAAGTCCGTCGCCGTCAAGGCCCCGGGCTTCGGTGACCGCCGCAAGGCGATCCTGCAGGACATCGCGATCCTGACCGGTGGCCAGGTCATCTCCGAGGACGTCGGCCTCAAGCTGGAGAACGCGGACCTGTCCCTGCTGGGCAAGGCCCGCAAGGCCGTCATCACCAAGGACGAGACGACCATCGTCGAGGGTGCGGGCGACGCCGACCAGATCCAGGGTCGCGTCAACCAGATCCGCGCCGAGATCGAGAACTCGGACTCGGACTACGACCGCGAGAAGCTGCAGGAGCGGCTCGCGAAGCTGGCCGGCGGCGTGGCCGTCATCAAGGCCGGCGCCGCGACCGAGGTCGAGCTCAAGGAGCGCAAGCACCGCATCGAGGACGCGGTGCGCAACGCGAAGGCCGCCGTGGAAGAGGGCATCGTCGCCGGTGGTGGCGTGGCCCTGATCCAGGCCGCCGAAGCCGCGTTCGCGGGCCTGAAGCTCGAGGGCGACGAGGCCACCGGTGCCAACATCGTCAAGGTGGCCGTCGAGGCCCCGCTCAAGCAGATCGCGATCAACGCCGGCCTCGAGGGCGGCGTCGTGGTGGAGAAGGTCAAGGGCCTGCCGCAGGGTCACGGCCTCAACGCCGCCACGGGTGTCTACGAGGACCTGCTCGCCGCCGGCGTGCCGGACCCGACGAAGGTCACCCGCTCCGCGCTGCAGAACGCCGCTTCCATCGCGGCGCTGTTCCTGACCACCGAGGCCGTCGTGGCGGACAAGCCGGAGAAGGCTTCGGCCGCTCCCGCCGACCCGTCCGGTGGCATGGGTGGCATGGACTTCTGAGTTCGGCCGCTTGACGGGAAAAGCCCGGTCCGCTTCGGCGGGCCGGGCTTTTCTCATGGCTTCGTGAAGAACCAGACGGCGTACGCACCCAAGATGACGACGCCGAGGGCGAGCACCCCGAGGCCCCCGAGCCAGGCGGTGCTCGCCTCTTCCGCTTCCAGCGCGACGACGATCGCCCCGATCCCGGTGAGCAGGATCCAGATCGCCAGCCCCGCGGCGGTGTAGAGCACGGTCTTGGTGACCGTCGTGCTGCCGGTGTCGTTGAACGCGAGCGCGAAGAACGCGGCGAAGGCGGTCAGCCCCAGCCCCGCGATCAGGTAAAGCCCGCCGAGGATCCCGACGACGACCTTCGCGGCCGTTCTGCTCCCTTGATCCACGAACGCGGACCCTAACCCCTCGAACGGGATCCGCGCGTTCCTTTTGCGCCGCCCGGCCTACCGTGCTCAGCCGAACGCACCCCCGGCGGGCACCGGTTCCCCCTGCGAACCGGCGCCCGCCACCGTCAGGAGTCCTCTTCCGGCGTCAGGATGGCGGCGGCGATGTAGATCGGGATCGCGATGCCGACCGAGAGGAACACGGCGGCGACCAGGCCGATGCGCAGCACGTTGGCGTCGATGCCGAGGTAGGTGGACCAGCCGCCGCAGACGCCGGTGAGCATCTTGTCGGACTTGCTGCGGCGGAGCTTCTTGGTGGGGGCGTACACGCTGTTCGTCATGGCTCAATACTGGCTCGCGGGCCACCCTGACCACATCGGGAACGGCCCGGACCCCGACCCTGAACTTCGGGCTCAGGGAAAACCACGTGCTCCCGACGGTGGGCGCCCGGTACAACTGCGGACCATGAAGCACGACACCCCGGAGTTCGCCGCCATCGCCGAGCGGGGCACGATCCTGCGCTGCCAGGTCGGGTCCGGGCTGCACGGCACCGCCGTCGACGGTCAGGACGACCGCGACGAAATGGGCCTGTGCGTCGAGCCCGCCGAATACGTCAGCGGGCTTCGGCGGTTCGAGCAGTACGTCTTCCGCACCCAGCCCGAAGGCGTGCGGTCCGGGCCTGGCGACCTCGACCTCATCGTCTACTCGCTGCGCAAGTGGATGCGGCTCGCCCTCACCGGGAACCCGACCGTCCTGCTGCCGCTTTACGTACCGGACAACGAGATCGTGCGGATCACCGAGCTCGGTCGCGAGTTGCGCGCCAACGCCGCGAAGATCGTGTCGCGGCAGGCCGGGCTGCGGTTCGCCGGCTACCTGCGGACCCAGCGGCAGCGCATGCTCGACGGCGCCACCAAGGTCAACCGCCCGGAGCTCATCGAGAAGTACGGCTTCGACACCAAGTACGCCATGCACATGGTGCGCCTCGGTGTGCAGGGCGTCGAACTGCTCGAGACCGGCCGGATGACGCTGCCGATCGCCGAACCCTGGCTGAGCTGGCTGCGTGAGCTGCGCCGGGGCAAGCACACGCAGGACGAAGCCCTCGAGGCCGCCGCCGAGCTGGAAGACCGGCTCGGCCGGCTGGTCCGGGGCGCTTCACCCCTGCCGGACGAACCGGACCGCGACTGGGCCGACCGCTGGCTCGTACGGGCCTACGCCTCGGCCTGGCAGGCGGCGTGACTCACGACAACCCGCGTACCCGCGCCAGCCGGGCTTCCCATGCAGCCTGGACGTCCGGCGTGGCCGGGTACGCGTCCGCGGGCTCCGGCGCCTGGCGCGGCACCGGCAGGTAACCGTCCACAGGGGACAGTGAATCGGCGCAGACATCTCCTCGCAGCAACGAAATCGTGCCCAGCCCGCAAGCGAAGTCCAGTTCCGGGAGTGCGCCCGCGAGCGCCAGGCCCGCCGCGAGACCGATGCTCGTCTCCACCGCCGACGACACCACGCACGGCAGCCCGCACGCCTCCGCGACCTCCAGCGCGCGCCGCACGCCGCCGAGCGGCGCCACCTTCAGGACCGCGATGTCCGCCGCGCCGGCGACCGCCACCTTGAGCGGGTCTTCCGCGCGGCGGATCGACTCGTCGGCGGCGATCCGGACGCCCACCCGGCGGCGCACCGCGGCCAGGTCGTCGATCGTCGGGCACGGCTGCTCCGCGTACTCCAGCCCGTCCGCTGCCTTGTCGAGGTCGGTGATCGCGCGGACCGCGGTGTCGACGTCCCAGGCCATGTTGGCGTCGACGCGGAGCGCGCCGTCGGGGCCGAGCGCGTCGCGGACCGCCTCGACCCGCGCGCAGTCGTCCGCCAGGGAGACGCGCGGGTCCGCGACCTTCACCTTCGCCGTGCGGCAGCCGGACGCGCGCACCAGCTCGTACGCCTGCTCCGGCGGGACCACCGGGACGGTCGTGTTCACCTCGACCCGGTCGCGGACCGGGGCCGGCCAGCCGGTCTCACTCGCTTCCAGCGCCGCACCCAGCCAGGGCACGCTCTCGGCGTCGGAGTAGTCGGCGAACGGGCAGAACTCGCCCCAGCCCGCCGGGCCGTGCAGCAGGACGCCTTCACGGACGGTGATGCCGCGGAACCGGGTGCGCAGGGGAATCGCGTAGACCTTCATCAGGCCCGATCATGCCACCGTCCCAGGATCGGCGAACGGATGCAGAACCGCGCATCCGGAGGAGAGAATGACCCCGTGGTCCTCGATTTCCGCGTGCTGGGTCCGGCCGAGGTCACGGCCGACGGCCGCCCGGTACCGCTCGGGGGCAGCCGGCCGCTGATCGTGCTGGCCGGCCTTCTGCTGCGCGCGAACCGGGTCGTGCCGGTCGACGAGCTGGGCCGCTGGCTGTGGGACGACGACCGCCGCCGCTCCAAGGGCGCGCTCCAGACGTACGTGCTGCGCCTGCGCCGGGCGCTGGGCGACCAGGTCGCGATCCGCACCGAAAGCGGCGGTTACCTGATCGAGCTCGACGACGGGCTGCTCGACCTGTCCCGGTTCCGCGCGCTCGCCGCCCGCGGCAAGGCCGCGCACGACCGGGGCGAGAGCCGCCAGGCGGCCGCGCACTTCGCCGAGGCGCTCGAACAGTGGCGCGGGCCCGCGCTGCTCAACGTCGAGTCGGACGCGCTCCACCGCGACGAAGCCGGCCAGCTGGCCGAAGAGCGGCTGCGCGTGCGCGAACAGTGGGCGGACGCGCTGCTCGAAGTCGGCGAGTACGGCACCGTCATCCCCGAGCTGACCCGGCTGACCAGGGAAAACCCACTGCGGGAGCGGCTGCACGAGCAGCTGATGGCCGCGTTGTACCGGTCGGGCCGCCAGGCCGACGCGCTCGCCGTGTACGGCCGGATCAGCGGGGTGCTGGCCGACGAGCTCGGGCTCGACCCCGGGCCGGCGCTGCAGCGCACCCGGCAGGCGATCCTCACCGGCGCCGACGAGCCCGCGCGGCTGGCGCGCTACCGGCTCGGCGCCGAACCGCAGGTGCCGCACCAGCTGCCCGCCGACCTGCGCACCTTCTCCGGGCGCGAAGGCGACCTCAAGGCGTTGCACGCGCTGCTGCCGGAGGCGGTCGACGCCGGCGCGTCCACGCCGATCGCGTCCGTCGAAGGCATGGGCGGCGTGGGCAAGACGACGCTGGCCGTGCACTTCGCGCACGAGATCGCCGACCGGTTCCCGGGCGGGCAGGTCTACCTCAACCTGCGCGGCTACGGCCCAGGCGAACCGGTCGAACCGGCGGCGGCGCTGGAGGCGATGCTCACCGCGCTCGGGGTGCCGTGCGACGCGATCCCGGCCGACCTCGACGGCCGCGCGGCGAGCTGGCGGACGCACACCGCGGGACGGCGGCTGCTGGTCCTGCTCGACAACGCCAACCGCACCGAGCAGGTGCGCCCGCTGCTGCCCGGCCCGGGCTGCCTGGTCGTGGTCACCAGCCGCTGGCAGCTGCGCGGGCTGGTCGCGACGCACGGCGCGCGGCGGATCGCGCTGGAGGAGCTCGGCGAGGAGGACGCCGTCGAGCTGCTCGCGGCGACGATCGGCGTCGAGCGGGTGGCCCGCGACCCGGCGGCGGCCGAACGGTTCGTGCGCTACTGCGGCGGGCTGCCGCTGGCCATCCGGATCCTCGCGGTGCGGGCGGCCCAGTTCCCCGACCTGGCGCTCGACGAGTTCGCCGGCTCGCTGGCCGGCGACCTGCTCGGCTCGTTCGACCTCGCCGACGGCGAAGGGACGAACATCCGCTCGGTGTTTTCGTACTCCTACCAGGCACTGGAGCCGCGGGCGGCGCGGCTGCTGCGGCTGCTCGGCCTGACCACCGGCGCCGACTTCACCGCCCCCGCGGCGGCCGCGCTCGCCGGCCTGGACCTCACGACGGCCCGCGCGGACCTCGAGACGCTGGCGTCCGCGCACCTGCTCGCCCGGCCGCGCCCGGGCCGCTACCAGTTCCACGACTTGATCCGGGCCTACGCCGGCGAAGTCGCTTCGCAGGTCGATTCGGCTTCGCAGCGAGCCGATGCTCTGGACCGGCTGCTGAACTGGTACCTGGCGTCGGCCCTCGACGCATCCCGCCGGATGCGGCCGGAGCGCTACTACCGGCTGCTGGAGCTCGACGACCTCGACGGCGGTCTCGCCTTCGGTTCCCACCACGAGGCACTGGACTGGTTCGTCGAAGAGTCCGGCAACCTCATCGCCGCGGTGCACCTGGCGCGGCGCCTCGGCCGCGACGACGTCTGCTGGAAGCTCGCCTGGCTGCTGCAGAGCTACTTCGTGACGCGCTCGCGGCTCGACGACTGGCGTTCGGTGTTCGCGGTGGCGCTCGAAGCGGCGCGAGCCAGTGGCCACCGCCCCGGCGAGGCGGGGATCTTGAGCGGCCTCGGCGTCGTCGACGGCGTCGCCCGGCGGTACGCGGAGTCGCGGCGCTACCTGGAGCAAGTGCTGGCGATCCAGCGCGAGCTCGGCTCGCGGGAGGGCGAGGCGCGGGCGCAGTACAACCTGGCGCTGGCGTCGCACAACCTCGACGAGTACGCCTCGGCGTACGAGCACGGCAAGCAGGCCCTGGAGATCGTCCGCGAGCTGGGGATGGGCCAGTTCGAAGCGAGCGTGCTGCGCGCGCTCGGCGACGTCTGCACGTCGATGGGCGACCACGAGCAGGCCCTGCGCCTGGCGGACGCGGCGCTGGCCGTGGTCGGCCCGGACGGCCGCCCGGTCGACACCCGGTTCACCCAGCACACGCGCGGCCTCGCCCTGATCGGCCTCGGCCGGTTCGACGAGGGCATTGCCTGCATCCGCGACTCGGTCGCGATGTTCTTCGAGATGGGCGAGCAGTACGAAGCCGCGGACGTCCTGGCCCAGCTGGGCACCATCTATTCGCGGTACGGCGAGGAGGCATTGGCCCGCGAGTGCTGGGTCAGATCGGTCCGGCTGCTGACGGAACTCGGCCACCCCGACGCGGACGACGTCCGGGCCAAACTGGCGGCACTGGTCAGCGCGGGCGCCTGAAAGACGTGCGGCGGACCGCCCGCGTGCCGACCCCCAGCGACAGCACGCAAGCCGGTCCGCCTGCCCGACGAGTCAAGCGGACCCCGCTCACTGTCCACTCACTGCCCACGCGTCCCGAGCAGCTCGGCGAGGCATTCGGCGTTGCGCGGAGCCTCCACTTTGACGTCGTTGTCGAAGTAGACGTGCACGTCCCGCCGCCCGCCGTCGTGCCAGGCCCGGATCTTGTCGGCCCAGGTGCGCAAGGCTTGGTCCGAGTAGCCGCTGACGTAGAGCTCCTCGTCGCCGTGCAGCCGGACGTAGCTGAAGTCCGCGGTCTGCTCTTCGAGGAACGGCCACTTGCCCGCGGTGTCGGCGACGACGAGCGCGACGTCGTGCTCCCGCAGCAGCTGCGTCGCCGCGGGCTGGGCGAAGCTGGGGTGCCGCACTTCGAGCGCGTGTTTCAGTGGTCTTTTCGGGCCGCTTTCGAGGTAGGGATCGCCTTTGAGCTTGTCGTCGTGCTTCTTGGCCAGCTCGGCGGCTTCGGTGGTGGTCCGGGGTAGGAGCGCGAAGAAGTTCGCGAGCCGATCCGGGTCGAACGCGAGCCGCGGTGGCAGCTGCCAGAGGAACGGGCCCAGCTTCGCACCGAGCGCGAGGACACCGGAGGCGTAGAAGTTCGCGAGCGCGGTTTCGACGTCGCGAAGCTGCTTCATGTGCGTGATGAAGCGGCCGCCTTTGACGGCGAAGAGGAAGCCCGCGGGCGTCTCGTCGAACCAGGCGCGGTACCGCTCGGGGCGCTGGAGCGAGTAGAAGGAGCCGTTGATCTCGACGGCGTTCATCCGCCGCGAGAGGTATTCGAGCTCCCGCCGTTGCGCGAGCCCGTGCGGGTAGAAAACGCCACGCCAGGGCGGATAGCGCCAACCCGATGTCCCGATCCGGATTTCGGCGATCGCCGTCACCGCCTTTCCGTTCCCGCGGAAGGTGATTCCCGTTCGGCGGCGGGTCGAAACTCGGTGCCTGCCGGACTGGTGGGCCGCGGGGTGGGACAAGTGACCTGAGTTTGGGGACGGGCGTCTCAAGGGGCCTTTGAAGCGTTTGCTCATAGCACCGCCGGGTGGTTGGAGTTGGTTGGCTGGGTTCGGTTTCGGTCGCCGGGGCGGGGGAAGTGGGCTTGCTTCGCTGGCTGGGGTGGTCGCCTTGGCGACTTTGCCGTGGTCGCTGGGCCCGCTGCCCCGCCCGGCGCCGCCGGACGATCCGCGCCGCCGCCGCGCCCGGCCAGCGCTGCCGCGCCGCCCGAACGGCGCGTCGCCCTGGTCGGGCCTGCGTCGCCGGATTGCGCCGCCGCGCTGTGCGGCTCGTGCTGCCGGACTGGAGTCGCTGCGGCCCGCGCTGCCGCGCCGCCCTGGCCGGGCCTGCGTCGCCGGATCGCGTCGCCGCGTCGTGCGGCTCGTGGCGCCGGACTCGAATCGCCGCCCGGCCCGGACCGGCCGACCTCCCCGGGATCCCTTGCCCGCGATCGATCCCCGCTACGCCCAGGAAAACCTCCAATGCCGAGACTGCACCAACCCCGACGCGTACTCCCTCAAATTCCCCGGCTGCCCGGCGAACGTCGGCAAGCTGAACGCCCGGTGCTCCGCCGCCACCGTCAACGCTCGGGCCTGGTTCCGGGGCGGCGCCGACACCGACAACTCGATCGCGTCGAAGCCCAGTACCACCAGCGTCGCGCCGAAGCGGTCCTCCCAGCTGCGCAGCACCGCCGACAGTTCGGCCACCTGGTCCGTGCACTTGATCATCCCCGTCCAGCCCAGCAGCGCCGGGATGTCGGCGGGGCGCTCGGTCTGGACCAGGCCCAGGCGGTGCGGGGCCCGGGTGGCCAGGATCGAACCCGTGTTGCCCGCTTCCGCCAGCGGGTCCGACTTGCGGGGGCTGCGCTTCGCCAGCCCGGGGAAGCGGGCGCCGAACGGGCGGAGGCAGGCGCCGTCGCAGCAGGAGGTGTCCCACCAGCGGGACAGGGCCGCCGCCGGGTCGGCGGACGCCACCCGGTGGCCGGCCGGGGCCAGGCGGCCGCGGTCGTCGATCCAGTCCTCGCCGTTCGCCGCGAAGCGCTGGTCGTGGGGGATCAGCACCGGCCACAGGCCGGACCGCTCGAACTCGGCCACGCAGCCGAGGAAGCGTTCCGGCCGGCTCAAGGGCAGGTCGGACACCCACAGCCGGCCGTGCCACGACCCCGGTGGCAGGGTCTGGACCGGCGGCGCGGGCGTACCGGGGCGGAGCGGTGCGATCGTCATGGACGTCCCCTCGAACTTGTGTTCGGCTACTGCATCTCGAACAGTAGTTCGAGGGTCCGACAATTTCCAGCGTTCGACCCGCTCATCCGTTCGAGTGAATCCACAAATCCGCAGGTCAGAAGCCTGACCGGGACGCAAGTGGTGGAAGTTGCTGCTGTGACGATTCGCTGGGCCGAAGGGGTGGCCGGGCTAGGCTGCTCCCGTGAACGAGGGGGAACTCCTGGCGTGGTGTGTGGTCGCGAACGTGCTCGCCGAGACGACGCACGGTGAAGGCGGGCAAGACGTCCAGCGCGGCCTGAAGCACTTCGCGCCGGGAGCGAAGGTGTGGGTGCTGCCGCCGCAGTGGGGCGATGGCGGGGAAAGCGTGGTCGTCCTCGGGCGCCACCGCGGCCGGGGCCGGGGGCGGCTCGCCCGGCTGGTCGTCGGGCGCCACCACCTCGAGGACTTCCGGGTGCGCGGGGTCTACAGCCCCGCCGTCCTCCGGGACCTGCGCCTGCCGCTGGACGACCGGGCGATGCGCTTGTGGGAGTCCGAGGACGAAGCCCGGCGAACGGCCGAGTGGTGGAACCGGATGCGCGCGGCCCAGTCGGGCGTGCGACGGCCGCAGGCGCGTGGCCGGCTGGTCGAGCTCCTCGCGCTGCTCGCCGAGGCGCGTTCCAACCTGCCATGGGCGGCGGCGGAGCTGGCCGGAGTGGCCGACGGCGTGCTTCGCGACGAGCGCGAAGCCGCCGCGGTCGAGCGGGTCCTGGCGCAGCTGGCCACCGACGGGACCGCAGCCTCGGCGGCCGCCGAGGCGCGAGCGCTGCTCGAGAAGCCCGCTTAGAGCGGCCGGAGCAGGTCGTCGGCGTCGACGATGTGGTAGGCGTACCCCTGCTCCGCGAGGAACCGCTGCCGGTGCGCCGCGTACTCCGTGTCGACCGTGTCGCGCGAGACGATCGAATAGAAGTGCGCCTGCCTGCCGTCGCCCTTGGGGCGCAGCAACCGGCCGAGGCGCTGGGCTTCCTCCTGCCGTGAGCCGAACGTGCCCGAGATCTGGATCGCCACCGACGCCTCGGGCAGGTCGATCGAGAAGTTCGCGACCTTCGACACCACGAGCGTCCGGATCTCGCCCCGGCGGAACTTGTCGAACAGCTCCTCGCGCTCCTTGTTGCGGGTCGCGCCCTGGATGACCGGCGCGTCGAGCTCGTCGCCGAGCATCTCCAGCTGGTCGAGGTAGGCGCCGATCACCAGCGTCGGCTCGCCGGTGTGCTTCGCCACGATGGACTTGATCACCGGGGTCTTGGTCAGCGCCGTCGCGGCCAGCTTGTACCGCTCGTCGGCCTCGGCCGTCGCGTACTCGAGGCGTTCGGCGTCGGTCAGCGTCACGCGGACTTCGGTGCACTCCGCCGGCGCGATCCAGCCCTGCGCCTCGATGTCGCGCCACGGCACGTCGTAGCGCTTCGGCCCGATCAGCGAGAAGACGTCGCCCTCGCGGCCGTCCTCGCGCACCAGCGTCGCGGTCAGGCCCAGCCGTCGCCGGGACTGCAGGTCGGCCGTCATCCGGAACACCGGCGCGGGCAGCAGGTGGACCTCGTCGTAGACGACCAGGCCCCAGTCGCGCGAGTCGAACAGCTCCAGGTGCTTGTACTCGCCCTTGGTCTTGCGGGTGATCACCTGGTAGGTCGCGATGGTGACCGGCCGGATCTCCTTCTTCTCGCCGGAGTACTCGCCGATCTCCTCCTCGGTCAGCGACGTCCGCGCGATCAGCTCGCGCTTCCACTGCCGCCCGGCGACCGTGTTCGTCACCAGGATCAACGTCGTGGCCGCGGCCTTCGCCATGGCCGCCGCGCCGACCATCGTCTTGCCCGCGCCGCACGGCAGCACGACGACGCCGGAGCCGCCCGCCCAGAACGCCTCCGCGGCCTGGCGCTGGTAGTCGCGCAGCTGCCAGTCCGTTTCCTCGAGCGCGATCGGGTGCGCTTCGCCGTCGACGTACCCGGCGAGGTCCTCGGCAGGCCAGCCGACCTTCAGCAGCGCCTGCTTGAGCCGCCCGCGTTCGGACGGGTGCACGACGACGGTGTCTTCGTCGATCCGCGCCCCGAGCATCGGGCTGATCTTCTTGTTCCGGACCACCTCGGCCAGCACCGCGCGGTCGGTGGTCGACATGACCAGCCCGTGCGCCGGGTGGTTGGCGATCTGCAGCCTGCCGAACCGGCCCATGACATCGACGACGTCGATCAGCAGCGGCTGCGGCACCGGGAAGCGCGAGTACGTCGTCAGCGCGTCGACGACCTGCTCGGCGTCGTGGCCGGCGGCGCGCGCGTTCCACAACGCCAGCGGCGTGATCCGGTAGGTGTGCACGTGTTCCGGCGCCCGTTCGAGCTCGGCGAACGGCGCGATGGCGATCCGCGCGTCATCGGCCTGGGGGTGGTCGACCTCCAGGAGCACGGTCTTGTCGGACTGGACGATCAGCGGGCCATCAGTCACAACTACTGTTATACGTGCCTCGCTCGCGGCCGGCGTCGATGGGACGAGGTGCCGAGGGGATCACTGGAGGGCACGTTGACCACACCACCGTCCGACGACAACCCGTTCCGGACGCCCGACTACGCGACGCAGTACCCGCCGATGGCGCCGGTTCCGGGGCAGCCGGCCATCCCGCACTGGTTCACCGTGAAGGTGCGGATCACGCTCGCGGCCTGCGTCGTGCTGGCGCTGGCCCTCGGCTCGCTGGCCGCGCTGGGCCTCAACTCGCTCGGCGGCAGCGGCACGCCGTCGAACGGCGACTGCCTGTACCTGACGCGCGAGAGCGGCGACCGGACCGCCTACCACCGCGTCGGCTGCGGCTCCGACAGCGCGACGTACCAGGTCGACAGGGTCTACAGCGGGTCCTCGAGCTGTCCCTCCAACGGTTACGTGCGGTTCAAGACCACGACGGGCTCCGGCACCGGGCGGACGCTCTGCCTCGCCCTGAACGTCCGCACCGGTGACTGCCTCCGCGACATCGACGACGACGTCACGGTCGCCAAGGTGAGCTGCTCCGACCCGGCGGCGACGGAACGCGTCGAGGTGCTCACCGGTTCCCGCGACCGCACCGACTGCGAAGACGCCGACGAGATCCGGGTCTACACCGGTCCGCCGATTCGCCTGGTGTGCCTGGCGCCGCCCGGCGAGAACATCTAGCCGAACCAGCGGTCGAGCTCGGCAGGGTCGACGGCGTACCCGTCCGGGCGCACCAGCAGCAGCCGGCCGCGGTACTCGGCGTCGCCGGTGCTCGCGCGCACCCGGCGCACCTGCCCGGTGAAGCCCGCCGGGACCGGGTGGTCGCCGAGGTCGAGCAGGAGGCCGCGGCCGTCCCGCAGCAACGCCGAAAGCCGCGCCGGGCCGTCCGCCGTCGTCAGGTCGAGGTCCGGGACCCGGTGCGCGCCCGGGTAGCCGAGGCCGAGGCCGGACAGCAGCCCGCTGAAGTACCGGTTGCCGTCCGGCGTGCGCATCAGGTCGACGACGATCTCGCGCAGCGCCTCGACGTTCTCGCTCCGCTCCGGCGCGGTGAACACGCGCTGGGCCGCCGTGTGCCGCAGCACGCGCTCGGCCGCCGGGTGGCGCTCGGCGTGGTAGGTGTCCAGCAGCCCGGACGGCGCCGTGCCGTGGACGGTCGCGGCCAGCTTCCAGCCGAGGTTCATCGCGTCCTGCACCCCGAGGTTGAGGCCCTGCCCGCCGAGCGGCGGGTGGATGTGCGCGGCGTCGCCGGCGAACAGCACGCGGCCGTGCCGGTAGCGCTCCAGCTGCCGCGTCGCGTCGTTGAACCGCGAAGCGCCGTACAGCTCGCCCAAGCGCGTCTCAGCGCCGTACAAGGCTGTGAGTGCTTCGGTCACTTCGGTGTCCGACACCGGCGCGTCGCGGCCGGGCTGCCGCGTGGCCGAGCCGAAGACGAACCGGTGGCCGCCGTCGCCGAGCGGGGTGAGCATCGCCCAGTAACCGTTCGCCTGCCGGGTGACCTCGCTGAAGTGCGTGGCGCGGGCGGGGACGAGCGCGGACGCCGCGGCGAGCCGGACGTGCGCGAGCGTGGCGACGTAGGTCTCGGTGCGGCCGGGGAACGGCACTCCCAGCAGCCGCCGGACGGTGCTGTGCGCGCCGTCGCAGGCCACCAGCCAGCGGGCCCGGCGGCCATCGACCGTGACGCCGTCGCCGTCGGCCTCGACGGCGGTCACGTCGTGGCCGCGTTCGACGACCGCGCCGTGCTTGACCGCGTGCTCGGCCAGCATCGCCTCGACGTCGTCCTGGGTGCGGTTGAGCACACGGGGTTGGCGGGTCCGCCAGACGCTGTGGTCCAGCGGCACCGGGAGACCGGCGAAGTGCCCGCTCGGGCCGTCGGCCTCGGGGCGGGCGGGGTCGAGGCCGCGGAGTTCGAGCAGCTCGGCGGTCCGGGGCTGGAGCCCGACCGGCCGCGGGAGGCCGGGCCCGTCGCGGCGGTCCAGGACGGTCACCTCGACGCCGGCGATGGCGAGTTCGGCGGCGAGCACCAGCCCGGTGGGGCCGGCTCCGGCGATCAGGACGTCGGTCATTGCGCACTCCTTCAAGTAGACTGAGTGCAAAAGTAGACCAAGTGCAAGTTTGGGGACGGCAGGGGCTCGGCAAGGTCGCGCCGGGGAGCGGGTGACCGGTGGCAGAGTGCCCGGCCGCGCCGCTGACGTCCCGCGTGGGGAAGCTAATAACCGGTCTGGTCGGGCAGCAGCGCCTGGACGTCGAGGCGGTCCGCGAGCAACCCCGAGTTGTGCATCAGGTCGGCCACCCGCTGCAGCCGGATGCCGTTGAGCGAGGCCGGGTACGAGCCGAGGGAGATCAACGCCGCCGTCGTCGAGTCGATGTCGGAGAACTTCGGGAGCGCGTCGCGGACCACCGCCGGGTCGGTCGCGCTCTGCTGGGCCGCGCCCAGCGCCGTCCGGAACGCCGCCAGCGTGCGGGGGTTGGCCTGCGCGAACGGCTTGGCCGACGCGTAGCCGGACAGCGGGAAGTCGAGCGTCGAACCGCGCGCGCCGTCGGCCAGGATGTGCGCGCCCAGGTCCTTCTCGGCGCGGGTGATGTACGGCTCGACCATCAGCGCCGCGTCCGCGTCGCCGGCCTGCAGCGCCTGCGGCATCCCGTCGAACGCCACCTGCCGGAACTTGATCTTCGCTCCGTCGACGCCCGCCGTCACCAGCACCGACCGCGCGACGAGCGCGCCGATGTCGTCGAGCATGTTGACCGCGATCTCGGGGGACTTCTTCGCCGTCGGCACGGTGTAGCCGGAGCCGGGCAGGGTGACCAGGGCCATCGTGTTGGGGCCGGACGTGTACGCCTCGCCCTGCAGCTGCAACGCCGATCCGCCGGCCGCCGCGCGGAACATCGCGATGTCGGAGGCGAAGGTGACGTCGAGGTCGCCGGCGGCCACCTTGGCGAGGCCGTCTTCGGCGCCGAGTTCCACCAGCTGGACGTTCAGCCCGGAGGCGCCGAACTTCCCGCTCGCCACGGCGATCCGCAGCGGGGCCGTGTCGATGGCGTTGCCCACACCGACGCGCAGGGTGGTCCGTTCCAGTGGCGGTGGGGCCGCCGGGGTGCCCGAAGAGAACACACTGCACCCGGCGGTCGCCAGGAGCGCCGCCACCAGCGGAATCGTCCGTCCGCGTCTGATCATGAACCTTCACCTACCGCGAGAATCTGGTTCTCGTGCTGGATCGTATGGTCCGCGCCCCATACGATCGCGGGCAGGGCCGGATCGCGCCAGCGCGGCTTTCGGATCTTCACGGTGCGGGCTACCGTTCAGTAGGTTCGAGTGTTGTCAGATCCGCGGGTTCCCGCCCGCGGCGGAAAAGGAAACCAGGTGACCCGTCGCGACAAGCGTCCCCGCAAGGGCGGCGACGCGGCGGATCCGCGTCCGGCCGGTGGCCGCTGGCGGTTGCGGAACTGGCGCCTCGGCACGAAGCTCTTCGCCGTCCTGCTGATCCCGGCGCTCGCCGTGATCGCGCTCGTCGGCCTGCGGATCAGCTCGGACCTGCGTGACGCGCAGCAGCTCGCCGAGTTCGCCACCCGCGGCCGCGTCGACAGCACCGTCGCCGAAGCCGTCCACGAACTGCAGCGCGAGCGCGACCTCACCGTCCGGTTCGTCGCCCAGAACCGGCAGGGCGACACCGCCGACCTCACCGCCCAGCGCAACCGCGTCGACCAGGCCATCGGCACCTTCGAACGGACGCTCGCCGACAGCAAGCCGAGGCTCGACGCGAAGGCCGCGGACAGCCTGCAGCAGACCGACGACCGGCTGCGCGTGCTCGGCGGGCTCCGGTTCTCCGCGGAGCACTCGGCGTTCCCCGCGGACGCCGTGCTGCGCTCCTACAGCGAGCTGATCTCCGGCCTGCTCGACATCAGCGACTCGGCCGCCGCCGACGTCTCCGACCCGGAGCTCGCGCGGCTGCGGCTGGCGGGCAACGCGCTGGCCCGCATCAAGGACCAGATGTCGGTCAAGCGGGCGGTGCTGGGCGAGGCGCTCGCCGTGGGCACGCTCGACCGCGACCGCACGCGCGCGCTGCTCGGCGCGGAAGCCGAGCTGGCCGCCGCGCGCAACGACTACCGCACCTTCGCGACGCCCGACCAGCAGCGGATGTTCGACGACACGGTGATCGGCCTGGTCGTCGACATCGGCAACGACATGGTCGAATCCGCGCTCACCCGCACCGAAAACAACCAGAACCTCTCGGGTCTCGACCCGAACCAGTGGGACACCTCGGCGACCCACACGGTGAACCTCGCCCACCAGGTGCAGCAGGCGCTGCTCGTGCAATTGCAGGAACGCACCGACGCGCTGGCGGCGCAGGCCCGCACGGCGGCGCTCTGGGACGGCGGCGTCGTGCTCGGCGTCCTCCTCGTCGCGGGTGTGCTGTCGGTGGTCATCGCGCGGTCCCTGTTGCGCCCCTTGCGGATCCTGCGCCGGACGGCGCTCGAGGTCGCCGAGCACCGGCTGCCCGCGGCCGTGCAGAACCTGCTCACCGATCCCGAGCCCGCCCCGGAAAACCTGCGGAAACGGCTGGCGGTCGCGCCCGTGCCGGTGTTCACCCGCGAAGAAGTGGGCCAGGTGGCCCGCGCGTTCGACGCGGTGCACGGCGAGGCCGTCCGGCTGGCCGGCGAACAGGCCATGCTGCGCGAGAACGTCAACGCGATGTTCGTCAACCTCTCGCAGCGGAGCCAGGACCTAGTCGAGCGGCAGCTGTCGGTGCTCGACCGGATGGAGGCCGACGAGCAGGACCCGGACACCCTCGCCGGGCTGTTCGAGCTCGACCACCTCGCCACGCGGATGCGGCGCAACAGCGAGAACCTGCTGGTGCTCTCCGGCCACGACTCCGCACGCGAGGACGCCGGCGCCGTCTCGGCCGACGAGATCGTCGGCGCCGCGCTCTCGGAGGTCGAGCACTACCAGCGGATCGAACTCGGGCCGGCGCCGCAGGTCGCGGTGCGCGGCGAGGCCGTCAACGACCTCGTGCACGTCGTTTCGGAGCTGCTGGAGAACGCGACCCGCTACTCCGGCGACGAGACGGTCACCGTGTCCAGCGCCGAAACCCACGACGGCGACTGGCAGATCGAGATCGTCGACCACGGCGCCGGCATGCCCCAGGCGGAGATCGACCGCACCAACGTGCGGCTCGCGCACCCGCCGGACGTCGACGTCGAGGTGTCGCGCCGGATGGGGCTGTTCGTGGTGGCGACCCTGGCCACCCGGCACCACATCGACGTCAAGCTGAGCGCGGGCGCGGAGTCCGGGCTGGTCGCGACCGTGCTGGTGCCGTCGGCGCTGATCGTCGAGCTGCCGCCGATGCCGGCGCCGCCCCCGCCCGCCGAGCCGGTGGCGCAGCCGGAACCCGAACTGCTGGCGCCGCTCGCCCCGCTCACGCCGGCGGAACCCGAGCCGGAACCGGAACCGGAACCGGAAGAGCTGAGCCCGCCGTCGATCGAGGCGGGCCCGCCGCGCCGCGCCCCGGTGGTGGCCCGCGAACAGGCGCCGGAATGGCCGTCGGCGGACGACGACAACCACCTCGATCTCGACGCGCCGACCGAGCGGATGCCCGCCTACCGCGACGTCCTGTCCCGCTGGTTCGACGCGGCCGCGGCGCCCGAACAGCCGCGCCGCCCGGCGGAACCCCTCCCGGTCGCCGAAGAACCGCGCCCGGCCGACCCGGAGCCCCGCCACGCCCTCGCCGCGCCACCCCCACCACCCCCGCCGCTTTCACGTGAAAGCTCCGCTTTGCCGCGCAAAGCCGCACTTTCACGTGAAAGTGCGGCGCCGGACCCGGACGACGAGGACACCGAACCGCGGCTGCGGCCGGTGTCGCCGCCGGCCGCGATCGAGCCCGAGTACGAGTGGCCGACCCCGGCCGAGCTGGAACAGGAAGACGGCGCGGAGGACACCTGGCCGTTCCTGCAGACCGGCGACGTGGCCGCCGGGCCGGGAGCGGTGCCGGAACAGCGGCCGATACTCTCACTTTCCCCGGAAGCGGTGCGCGAGCGGATGACGAGCCTTCAAGGCGGCTTCCGGCGAGGGCGGCACGCGAGGGGAGACGACACCCGGAACCAGTGAACGGATTGAGGCATGAGCTCGAAGACGCCCCTGCTGGAAGTGATCGCGCTGGACGCGGCGGACGCCGAAGGCGCGCAGGCGGGCGGGGCCGACCGCCTCGAACTGGTCGCGGACATGGCGCAGGACGGCTTGACGCCGTCGGTCGAGACGCTCCGGGACGTCCTGTCCGCCACCGACCTCCCGGTCCGGGTGATGCTGCGGGACAACGGTTCCTTCGCCGTCGGCGACCTCGAAGGGCTGCGCGCGGACACCGCCCGGCTGATCGACGCGGGCGCGCGCGAGTTCGTCTTCGGCTTCCTGAACATCGACAGCGAGATCGACGTGGACGCCTGCGAAGCGCTGATCAAGGAGATCGACGGCCTGCCGTGGACGTTCCACCGCGCCATCGACCGGACACGCGACCCCTTGCGCGCGTACGACCAGCTGACGGCGCTCGGCTGCGACACGGTCCTCGCCGCCGGCCACCCGAACGGCGTCGCGAGCGGGCTTTCCGTGCTGCAGCGGCTGGCGCAGCGGGAGAGCGGGCCGGAACTGCTCGTGGGCGGTGGTTTGCGGGCGCAGCAGGTGCACCTGTTGCGCGCGGGCGGGGTGCGCGGGTTCCATGTCGGGAGCGCCGTGCGGCCGGGCGGGTGGCAGGCGCCGGTGGACGCGGAAACCGTGCGCCACTGGGTGGATCTCGTCAAATCCTGATCCACTGCGAAACCCGCACGCGTGCCGTGGTTCCGTCCGGGAATCCGCAGCCGGTCATACCAGTATTCGATTTCCTGGAATCGGCGAAATGAAATTGCATTCGGTTCTTGCGAATGCTGCTCCGTCGTCGGTCGTGCAACTGCACGTGCACTGACCTGGTTCGCCTGCTTGGGGGCTGAAGCCGTGGCAGGTGCTGGCTATCGTGAGCGAGAAGCCTGCCCGGGCGGTGCCAGAATTGTTCGGCCAACACAGGAGGCGGCGCTGTGAGCGCGCGTATTCGGTTCGCGGTCAATTCAATGAGGAGTCATCAAGAAACCAGGATGTCGACCATCCGGTGGATTTCCGCCGCCCGGGAGCGGCTGATTCAACGCGACTACCGCTCGAGCGCGTCCGGAACGAGCCGGAAGACCGAATCGTGACCGGCGCGCTACCGCGGCAGCGCGGCACCGAAACCTCCGAAGACGAGTTCGCCCGACTGGGGCTCGGCGGCTCGCTCGCCCTCACCGGCCTCCTGGCCGCTGTCAAGATCGCGGAAACCGCCACCGGCGTGGTGTTGACCGCCACCGGGGTGCTCCCCGGTGCCAGCACCCCGAAGGAGAAGGCACCGGCCTGGCCCGGCGGGGAATGACCAGGGGGCTGCCCGCGGCGGCTCTCTTCGGACGGAGGGCCACCATGACCGGTAACGACGGGCAGGAAGACCTCCGCGGTACCCGTGTGGGGATCGCCGACGTGCGGCGGTTGGAGGACACGGTCGCGGAGCTGCGGGCGCTGGACTACCGCTACGGCGGCGGCGCCTGCAGGGCGGCCGTCGAGGCGCGGCTCCCGGCCGCCGTCGCCCTGCTGGACGGCGTGACCAAGACCGTGGTGCTGGCCCGGCTGTGCACCGCCGTCGCCGACCTCTACAACCTCGCCGGCTGGACCAGCTTCGACCAGGACCGCCCGGCCGCCGCGCTGGCCGCGTTCCGGCGCGCGCTGGAGTTCGCCGGGCAGGCGGGCAACGACGACCTCCAGGCCAACATCCACTACCGCACCGGACGGCTGCACCTGCACTACGGCGCGGTCGACGCGGCGCTGGCGGAGTTCGAGCGGGGCCGGGACGCGGCGCTGCTGGCGCACTCCAAGCTCGCGCAGGCGATCCTGTCGGCCAACCAGGCCTGGGCCTACGCCAAGAAGGCCGATGTCGGCGGCGCGCTGACCTACCTGCGCCGCGCCCGAGAGGAGTTCGCCGAAGCCGCCGACCGCGAGCCCTCGCCGTGGGCGGAGTTCTTCGGGCCGACCGACCTGGCGGCGATGATCGGCACGGTGCACGCGGAACTCGCGCAGGTGGTCGACATCCGGCACGGCCGGGACGGGATCCCCGCGCTCACCGAGGCGATCGCCGGGTACGGCCGCGGGATGACCCGCAGCCGGTCGCTGACGCTGATCTGGCTGGCCACCGTGCACGCGCTGGACGGCGACCTCGACGTCGCCTCGGCCGTCGGGGAGGAGGCGATCGAGCTGGCGGCCGCGTTGCGGTCGCCGCGGACCCGGCAGCGGCTGCATTCGCTCGCCACGGCCGCCCGGCGCTTTTCCGGCAATGCGGACGCGCAGGATATCGCCGACCGCGTCGACGTTCTCCGGCATTCCGGACAATAATCGAAGGGTAAACCATTCGCAAAACGTGAAAGGCAACCGAAAGTAGGTTCCTGACGCAATAGCGGCTTCTTATGCTTCTCGGCAACCTGCGGCGAGCATTCCGCGCAGGCCCGGTCCCCACCGCCGAGAGGAAATTCCCCCATGCGCTTGCGCAAGCTCGTCGCGGCCGCTGTGCCGTTGCCTGCGTTGCTCTGCCTCGCCGTGGCCGTCCCGGCCGCCGCGGCGCCAGAACCCCTGGTCACACTGGCCGACAACGCGGCTCCGCTGATCAACAGCGTCCGCACCGGTGACGTCGCGCCGGACCGGCCGATCACCGCGGCGCTCTCGCTGAAACTGCACGACCAGCAGGCACTGGAAAAGTTCCTCGCCGACGTGCAGAACCCCGCTTCACCGCAATACCACCGGTTTCTGACCCCGGCGCAGTTCAACGCCCGGTTCGGTCCGACGCAGGCCGACGTCGACAAGGCCGTCTCATTCCTCGGGAAAGCGGGCGCCACCGGGATCAAGGTTTCCGGGAACCGGCAGGCCGTCACGTTCACCGGGTCGGCGGCGCGGCTCGAATCGGCGTTCGGCACCCGGATCGGGACCTACCACGACCAGGTCTCCGGCCGCGACTTCTTCGCCAACGACGCCGCGCCCGCCGTCCCCGCCGGCGTCTCGGACGTCGTGAGCGGGGTCGTCGGCCTCGACGACCACGCGGTGCGCACCCACTCGTCGAAGGCGGCGGTCAAGCCCAACGCCGTCAAGGCCGTGACCCCGCCGGTGCTCAAGACCGCCTACGGCACCAGCGGTCTCTCGGCGACCGGCAGCGGCGTCAAGGTCGGCTTCGTCGAGTTCGACGGCTACCAGAAGGCCAACATCACCAAGTACGACAGCACGTACGGCCTTTCGGCGGGCTCGGTCACCACGGTGCCGGTCAGCGGCGCGAACTACGATTCCTCGCCGGGCGACGGCCAGATCGAGGTCGAGCTCGACATCGAGGTCGTGCACGCGCTGGCGGCCGCCGCGAGCGACTACGTCTACGAAGCGCCGAACTCCAGCGCCGGCGAACTCGCGATGTACCAGAAGATCGCGTCCGACCACACGGTCAACGTCGTCTCGATCTCCTGGGGCGCCTGCGAATCCGCCGAGGGTTCGAGCGCCGCCAAGAGCGTCAGCAGCGCGATCGCGACCGGCACCGCGGAGGGCATCTCGTACTTCGCGGCCGCGGGCGACGACGGTACGACCGACTGCTACCGCCAGACCGGTTCGACGGCGAAGGCGGTGGACTTCCCGGCGTCGAGCCCGAACGTCACCGGCGTCGGCGGCACGCAGCTGACGGTCACGTCCTCGAACACCTACAGCAGCGAGACCGCCTGGAACGACGGCGCGTCGAACGGCTCGACCGGCGGCGGCACCTCGACGGTCTTCACGGCGCCGTCGTGGCAGTCCGCGCAGAGCACGACCTACCGCAAGGTGCCGGACGTCTCGGCGGACGCGGCGAGCGGCTCGGGCTACTACATCTACACCGCGGGCGCGTGGGAAACGGTCTGGGGCACGTCGGGCGCGGCACCGCTGTGGGCGGCCTTCGCGACGCTGCAGAACCAGGTCCACGGCGGTGGCCTGGGCAACCTGAACCCGAAGTTCTACTCGATCGGCAACGGCTCGTCCTACGCCACCGGCTTCCACGACGTGACGACCGGCAACAACTCCCTGCACGGCACCACCGGCTTCACCGCCGGCACGAAGTACGACCAGGTGACCGGCTGGGGCTCGTTCAAGGGCACCGGGCTCTCGGGCCTGATCGGCTGACCGCGTTGCCGGGCACGGGCCGCGCGGTCCCGTGCCCGGCATTCGGGGGATTTTCTTCGCAACGCTAAGCGTTAGCCTGGGGGCATGATCAAGCGCACGGTGCTGGACGCCACCAGGGAACTGCTCCGCGAACTGGGCCTCACGACGGTGTTCGGCAACCCCGGCACCACCGAGGTCCCCTTCCTCACCGACTGGCCGGACGACTTCGACTACGTCCTCGGCCTGCAGGAATCCGCCGTCGTCGCGATGGCCGACGCCTACTCCCAGGCCACGCGCCAGGCCGTCCTGGTCAACCTGCACTCCGCGGGCGGCGTCGGGCACGGGCTCGGCAGCCTCTTCAA
Organism: Amycolatopsis eburnea; assembly: GCF_003937945.1. Lineage (GTDB taxonomy): Bacteria > Actinomycetota > Actinomycetes > Mycobacteriales > Pseudonocardiaceae > Amycolatopsis > Amycolatopsis eburnea. Next base: position 196,899 of record NZ_RSEC01000036.1, on the reverse strand, counting down.
CGCCTACCGCAACCGGACGCCGCTGATCATCGTGGCCGGCCAGCAGAACCGCGCGCTCCTGCCGCACGACCCCTTCCTCGGCGCGATGGAAGCGCCCGAGTTCCCGAAGCCGTACGTCAAGTGGTCGATCGAGCCCGCCACCGCCGAGGACGTCCCGGCCGCGTTGGCGCGGGCCTACCACGTCGCGACGCAGGCACCGTCCGGCCCGGTCTTCGTGTCCGTCCCCGCCGACGACTGGACCGCCACCACCGAGCGGCCCATCGTCTCGCGGCCGCGCATCCGGGGTTTCGCGCCGGATCCCGAGTCCGTCGACGAGCTGGTGGCCGCGCTCGAGGCGGCGCAGCGGCCGGCGATCGTCGTCGGGGGAGCCGTCGACCAGGACGGCGCGGTCGTCGAGACCGTCGCCCTCGCCGAACGGCTCAACGCCGCCGTGTACGTCGCGCCGATGTCGTTCCGGTGCTCGTTCCCCGAAGACCACGCGTTGTTCCAGGGCTTCCTGGACCCCGAACGCGGTGCCGTCTCGGACAAGCTGGCGGGGCACGACCTCGTCCTGGTGCTCGGCGCGCCAGCGTTCACCTACCACGTCGACCGCGGGCGCGGGGAAGCTCCGCTGCCGCCGCTGTTCGTCCTCAGCGACGACGAGCAGATCCTCGCGCGCGCCTTCGAAGGCACCGGCATCCGCGCCACGCCGAAGCTCGGCATCCGCGCGCTGCTCAACGTCGTCGACCGCAGCGGCAGGCCCGCGCCGGCCCCGCTGGAGCGTCCCGCGAAGCCCGGAGACGAGAAGCTCACCGCCGAGTACGTCTACTCGACGCTGGCGGAGTTGTTGCCGGACAACGCGATCGTCGTCGAGGAGACGCCGAGCCACCGCGGCATCCTGCACGACCACCTGCCGATCACGGCCACGGACACGGGCTTCCTGACGATGGCCAGCGGCACGCTCGGCTACGGCGTCCCGGGCGCGGTCGGCGCGGCGCTCGCCCGCCCGGACCGCAAGGTCGTCGGTGTCGTCGGCGACGGCTCCAGCATGTACGGCATCCAGGCACTGTGGACGGCCGCGCGCGAGGAGCTCCCGGTGACGATCCTGATCATGGACAACACGGAGTACGCGGCGGTCCGCATCCTCGGCGAGACGATCGGCGGCGCGAAGCTCCCGGGCACCGAACTCGGCGGCATCGACTTCGCGGCGCTGGCGGCGAGCATGGGCTGCCACGGCGTGACGATCACCGAACCGGCCGGCCTGGCACCGGGCTTGACGGCGGCACTGGCCGACCCGCGCCCGACCCTGGTGCACGTCAAGGTCGCACCGTCGGACCGGACGCTGTACTGACTTGTCGTGAGTGTTCAGTCGGGTTGGAGTCAGCCGCCAGCAGCAACACCGACCACAACGCCCCCGGCGGCCAACTCACCCGCCGGAACAGCCAACACACCCACACCGCCGGCGAGTTGGCCGTTCCGGTGCATGAGTTGGCCGCTGCGGGCGGCCCGACTGAACACTCACGACTGCTAGTGCACCACCATCGCCGCGGCGTCCACCGGGGTGGTCAGGACGCCCGTCTTCAGCAGCAGGTCCGGGACCCGCTGCAGCCGACGGGCGTCCAAAGTGGACTGCAAGGTCAGCAGCCCGGTGCTCGCCGCGGTGGCCGCGTCGATCTTGGCGTACTTCACCATCAGCGGCTCGATCTTCTTCCGGTCCGCCGCCGCGTCCCGGGTCGCCGCCGCCATGGCGCGCTGGAACGCCGCCACCGCGCGCGGGGAGGCCGTGGTGAACGAGCCCAGTGCGCCGTAGCCCGCGGTCGGGAAGTCCACTGTGGAGCCCGTGCCGGTGTCGGCCACCAGCACCGCGCCCGCCGACCGCGAAGCCTGCGTGATGAACGGCTCGGTGAGGAAGCCCGCGTCGATGTCGCCGTTCTTCAGCGCCGCCACCGTGTTCGGCAGGGGCAGCGGGACCCACTTGACGCCCGCGGCGTCGACGTGGTGGTCGGCCAGCACGGACTTCGTCAGCGTGTCGGCGATCGTGTTCGGCGCCGAGATGCCGATCCGCTTGCCCGCCAGGTCGGCCACCGAACGGATGCCGGACGCGGGCAGCGCCACCACGCCCGTCGAGCGCGGGCCCGCCGACGACGCGTCGGCCACCAGCCGGATGTCCGCCGTTCCCTTGCTGCGCGCGACGAAGAACGGCGTGTAGCTCGAGTACGCGATGTCGGCTTCGCCGCTGACCAGCTTCGTCAGCGACGCCTGCCCGGTCGCGGCTTCGGTCGTCGAGACGTCCAGGCCTTCGCGCTCGAAGTACCCGCCGTCCTTGGCCAGCCAGAACGGGGCCGTGTCGATGGTCGACATCATCGACACGCGCAGCTTGTCCCGTGCCGCGGGAGGTGACGAGGAGCCGCTCAGCGCCGAACAACCCGCCAGCAGCAACGCCAGCAGTCCGGCCAGTACCGCCCTCGCCATGGTTCCCCCCGTGGTTCGTCAGCTCCCGGTCTTGGTCTCCGTCACGTCCGACGCGTGCTCGGCCAGGTCCCATTCTGCGGCGTCCGACGCCGCCGTGGCAGACGCAGCGGTTTCCGAAGAGGGGGTACCGCCGTGCAGCAGCCGGGCCACTTCGCCGCGCAGCGTCACGAACTCCGCCGACTCGCGCGTGGTGATCTGGTCGCGCTCGGCGGGCAGGCCCACCGGCAGGTCCGCCACGATCGACGCCGGCGACTTCGACAGCACCAGCACCCGGTCGGACAGGTACACGCTCTCGTCGATGTCGTGCGTGACGACGAGGATCGTGCTGCCCTGCTCGCGCTGCACGCGCCGGGTCAGGTCCTCGAGCTCGAAGCGCGTCTGCGCGTCGACCGAGGCGAACGGCTCGTCCATCAGCAGCAGTGCCGGGCGGCTGGCCAGCGCGCGGGCGATCGACACCCGCTGCTGCATGCCGCCGGAGAGCTGCCACGGGTACTTGCCGCCGACCGCGGACAGGCCGACCTGCTCCAGCGCCTCGGCCGCGCGCTTCCGCCGTTCGGCCTTGGCGAGCGAGCGCCACCGCAGCGGGAACTCGACGTTCTTCTGCACCGAAAGCCACGGGAACAGCGAACGGCTGTAGTCCTGGAACACGACGGCGAGGTCGTCCGGCACGCCGTCGACGCGGTCGCCGTGCAGGCTCACCGCGCCCTCGGTCGGCGGGGTCAGGCCGGCGATGCAGCGCAGCAGCGTCGACTTCCCGCAGCCCGACGGGCCGACGATGCTGGCCAGCTGCCCCGCTTCGACGGTGAACGACAGCTCGTTGACCGCGGTGTGCGCCTTCGCGCCGGTGCCGTACCGGTGACTGAGGCCGGAAACTTCGAGCATGGTGGACATGGGGAGAGGCCTTTCCAGCGTCAGTCGCGGCCGAGGCGGGTCGGCTGCCAGGCCAGCACCCGCCGTTCCGCGACCAGGAAGATCGTGTTGAAGACGTAGCCGAGGATGCCGAGCAGCACCAGCCAGGACCACATGATGGCGAAGTCGAAGTCCTGCTGGGCGTTGAGCAGCGCCCGGCCGATCCCGTTGTACGCGCCGACCAGTTCGGAGACGACCATCAGCAGCAGCGAGATCGACAGGCTGACCCGCAGGCCGGCGAAGATCTTCGGGGCCGCGGCGGGCAGGACGACCAGGCCGATCCAGTACCGGCGGGGCGTGCGGAAGGACCGCGCCGTCTCCACCTTCACCTGGTCGACCGAGCGGACGCCGTCGACCGCGTTGAGCAGCACCGGCCACACCGCGCCGAAGATGATCGACCCGATCTGCATGCCCGAGCTGAGCCCGAAGAGCACCGCGAACACCGGGATCAGCGTGGGCGGCGGGATCGAGCGGAAGAACGCGAACAGCGGGCCGACGTAGTCCATCGCCGTGTCGGACCGGCCGACCAGCACCCCGAGCGCGACGCCGACGACGGCGGCCAGCCCCCAGCCGCCGAGCATCCGGCCGAGGCTGGGGAAGACGTTGTCGAAGACGGCGTCGGTGAGGAAGAGCTGGGACGCGGGACCGGTGAACCACAGCTTCGCGGCGGTGGTCGCGATCTCCGTCGGCGGCGGGAAGAACTTGCTGCCGCCCGCGCGGGCGGCGAACTCCCAGCCGACGACGAGGATCGCGAAGAGCAGCCAGTTGCGGACGACGGCGGCGGCGCCGCGGGCGGCCCGGCGGCCCACCCGGCCGGAAAGAGTTGCCGCGGTCACGCGATCGCCTCCCGGTCGACGCTGCTCCAGCGGAACAGCCGCTTGCCCAGTTGTTCGAGCCCCTCGTTGATGAGGTAGCCCAGCACCCCCGCGACCACGGTACCGGCGAGCACCAGGTCGAACCGGGCCGAACCGCTGCTCGCGATCAGGATGAAGCTGCCGAGCCCGACCTGGGAACCGGCCAGGAACTCCACGCTGACGACGGCGATCAGCGAGATGGTCGCCGACAGCCGGAGGCCGGTGAAGACGAACGGCGCGGTCTGCGGCAGCGCGACCGAGGTCAGAATGCGGAACCGGCTGGTCCCGCACGCCCGCGCGGTCTCCATCAGCACCGGGTCGATCTCGCCCATGCCGTAGATGGTGTTGAACATGATCGGCCACAGCGACGCGTACACCGCGAGGGTGATCTTCGCGTCGGGGCCGGAGCCGATCACCAGCAGCACCAGCGGCACGAGCGCGGTGACCGGGATCGGGCGGAGGAACTCGACGATCGCGGCGGTGGCGGTGCGCAGCACCGGGACGCTGCCGAGCAGCAAGCCGGCGGGTACGCCGATGGCGATGGCGATCGCGATGGCGATCAGCCAGGCCAGCATCGTCGCGATGATGTCGCGGAGGAATTCGGGGTCGCCCAGCAGGTCGCCGACGGTGACCAGGACGACGCTCGGCGGCGGGGTGAACGTCTTACTGACCAGGCCGACCTGGACGACGACCTCCCAGAGCAGGAGGAAGCCGACCAGGCCGGCCAGGCCGCGGAGCAGTTTCTTCACGTCAGCTGGTCGCCTGCGGGGCGATCATCGGCGCGGCGTCGACCTTGCTGGTGATGACGCCCATCTGCAGCAGCAGGTCGGGCACCCGCTGCAGGCGACGGGCGTCCAGCGTGGAGCCGTAACCCGGCAGGGTGAGCAGCTTGGCCGTGTCCTCGTCGATCTTCGCGTACTTGACCAGCAGCGGCTCGACCTTCGAGCGGTCGTTGAGCGCGTCGCTGGTGGCCTTCTTCATGGCGCGCTGGAAGGCCGCGAGGGTCTTCGGGTTCGCCTGGACCCACTTCGTCGTCGAGCCGTAGCCGGTCAGGGGGAAGTCCTGGCTGGCGCCGGTGTTGATGTCGATGACCGGGGTCGCCCCGACGGTCTTCGCCGACTGCGAGAGCATCGGCTCCGGCATGTAGGCCGCGTCGACCTGGTTGTCCTTCAGCGCCGCCGCCATGTTCGGCAGCGGGACCAGGGTCCACTTGACCGTGCTGAAGTCGACGCCGTGGTCCTTCATGACGGACTTGGTGAGGATGTCGGACGCGGTGTTCATCGCCGTGATCGCGATTCGCTTGCCGGCCAGGTCGTTGACCGTCTTCACGTTGGAGGTCGGCACGGTCACGATCGCGTTGCTCTTCGCGTTGACCGACGTCGCGTCGGCGACCAGCGAGATGTCCGCGGCGCCCTTGCTCTTGGCGACGAAGAACGGCGTGTAGGTCGAGAGCGCGATGTCGGCCTCGCCGTTCAGCGCCTTCGTCATCGACTCCTGGCCGCTCTTGGCGACGATCTGCTCGACGTCGAGACCCTCGGCCTTGAAGTACCCGCCGTCCAAGGCCAGCCAGAACGGCGCCAGGTCCGTCGTCGGCATGATCGAGACCTTGATCTTCGACTTCTCCAGGCCGCCCCCGTTCGACGAGGCGTTCGAGTCGTCCGAGCCGAGGGCGCTGCAGCCCGTGAGGGCTGTCGCTGCTGCGACGGTGAGGGCGAGCCCGAGCGCGGCGCGGCGAGTGCGAACCCGGCCACTGCTCATGGCGTTTCCAAGCAAGGCCTGCTCCTTGGGTGAAAAAAGTGACGGTTGATGGACCGAATCCCGGGGAAGTACGTAACTCATTCTCGGGAGTACGCGGCCACTGTAGAGAACGTGACAGCTTGCTCACAACGGGTGGGATCAATACCCGAGAGGGTGGCGCACGTCACTCTTTTGGCCTCTGGTCTAGACCCACTGCTCCACTCGCCGTAAGCGTTCACCCAGCGTAGGGCCCAGATCCTGAATAAGAGATGTCCAGCTGTGTGCCGACTGAGCGAACGCTGTGCAACATCGAGCGCGTCCTGTCGGGAGGGTTACATCTTCCCCGGCCGTTCGCTACCCTCTGCACCTGCGGGGAGGTATCAACCTCCGATGTAGTGAGAGAGAGTGCCTGGATGGCCGATCAAGTCGATCCCCGGTTTACCAGGGCACGCTGTGCTTTTCCTGAGAGATTCGTCCCCGCAGAGGCCACTGCCTGGCCGGGCACAGCCGCCGCGCCGGTGGGCTAGGCCGAACCAACAGACCGATGCGAGACCAGCGCAGGGACCCGACCGTGATGCTCGAGCTGAACCGATTCCGTCCAGTCGGACGGGGTTCAGGAACGCCCACCGAAGACGATCTTTTCACCCGTACGGGTACCGTCTCGCGCTGGGCTCGTTCCGACCTGCCGCTGCGCTTGAGCGCCGGGAGCGTGCAGACGAGTGGCTGACGAGAACGCGATGCGCCCGGGTGGGCGCTGGACCGACCAGGGTTTCACGAGCACGAACGACGATGGTGGTGCGGCGGTGCCGAACGAAGACGCCGCGGGGGTAGGAGGGGCCCCCGCGCAGTCGCCCGGAGAGAGTCCGGGCCGGAAGGCCGGGTTCTTCTCCGGCATGCGCGACTGGCGGCTGCGCTCCAAGCTGGCCGCCGTCCTGATCATCCCGACGTTGACCGCGGCGGTGCTGGGGGCACTGCGCGTGGTCGACGACGCCAGGGAAGCGGCGGAGTTCCAGCGCACGGCCGACCAGGTGGCGTTCGCCGTCAAGGTCACGACGGTGGTCCACGAGCTGCAGAACGAGCGTTCGCTGGCCGTCGCCCGGATCGCGTCCGGCAACTCGCTCCTGCAGACCGGCCTCGACTCGCAGATCGCGAAGGTCGACCGCGAGGTCGCGGACCTGCGCTCGGCGGCGTCGACGCTCAACTACGACGACCAGGCGACCAAGGACCGCTACACCCGCGGTATCCAGCGCCTCGACGCCCTGCGCCCGCTGCGCGCCGCGTTCAACGCGCAGAACGGCCTGCCCGACATCACCGTGATGACGGCCTACTCGGGCATCCTCGACTCGCTCATCGAGCTCGGCCGCGAGGTGACCACCGCGGTCACCGACCGGGACGTGCTGCGGCTGGGCACGAGCACGCAGGCGATCAGCGAGGCCAAGGAGTTCACCACCCGCTCCGACGCCGAGCTGCAGATCGCCGCGTTCCGCGGGAGCTTCCCCGGCGACCTCCTGGACCAGACGCGCGCGTCGGCCTCCAGCGCGGACGCCTCGGTCCAGGCGTTCCTCGCGAACGCCGACGACGACCAGCGCCAGCTCTACAACGACACCTACTCCGGCCCGGAGGTCGACGACCGCCGCCGGATCCAGACCGCGGCGTTCGCCTTCGCCCAGCTGGACCAGGCGCCGAACATCGACACCACGGCGCTCGGCAAGGACAGCACCGTGTCGGCGGACAAGCTGCACGCGGTCGAGTCGAACCTGCTGGCCCAGCTCAAGACCCGCGCGGACGACCTCGCCACGGCGGCGGTCAACTCGGCGTGGGTCGGCGGTGCCGTGGTGCTCGCCGCGCTGGCCGCCGCGATCGCGCTGATGCTCATCGTCGCCCGCCTGATGCTGCGCCCGCTGCGGGTGCTGCGCCGCAGCGCGCTGGACGTCGCCTACACCCGGCTGCCCGAAACCGTGCAGGCGATCCTCGACGACCCGGACCCGGTCGGCGCCTCCAAGAAGGCCGTCCAGCCGGTGCCCGTCACCTCCCGCGACGAGATCGGCGAGGTCGCGCGGTCGTTCGACATCGTCCACGAACAGGCCGTCAAGATGGCCGCCGAGCAGGCCCTCCTGCGCGAGAACGTCAACGGCATCTTCGTGAACCTCTCCCGGCGGTCGCAGCGGCTGGTGGAACGCCAGCTCGGCGTCATCGACCGGCTCGAGGCCGACGAGCAGGACCCGGACCACTTGGCGAGCCTGTTCGAGCTCGACCACCTGGCCACCCGGCTGCGGCGCAACGGTGAGTCCCTGCTGGTGCTTTCCGGCGCCGGCCTGGCGAAGTCCGTGCCCAAGCCGGTGCCGGCCGCCGACGTCATCGGCGCCGCGGTGTCCGAGATCGAGCAGTACGCCCGGATCGAGGTCGGCATCGTGCCCGACGTCGCGGTCCAGGGCCTGGCGATCCACGACCTCGTGCACGTCCTCGCGGAGCTGCTCGACAACGCGACCTACTTCTCCGAGCCGGAGACGAAGGTCATCGTCCGGGCCGTGGTGACCCGCCGGAAGGCGCTCGCCATCCAGGTCACCGACCACGGTGTCGGCATGAGCGAGGATCGGCTGGCCGAGGTCAACGCGCGGCTCGCCGAGCCGCCGGACCTGGACGTGTCGGTGACCCGGCGGATGGGTCTGTACGTGGTCTCGCGCCTGGCCAAGCGCCACGGCATCGAGGTCCGGCTGCGCGAGAACGAGGACATCGAGGGTGGCGTGATCGCCCGCGTCGTCGTCCCGGCGGAGCTGCTGACCCACCTCCGCCCCGGCATGTCGCGGCAGACCCCGCCGCCGCCGGGCCGGTCCGAGACGTCCACGTCGCTGCCGAGCATCCCGATCCCGGCCGCGCGCTCGGACTTCGACCAGACGCAGGCGTTCAAGCCGACCCCGCCGCCTTCGACGCCGACCCCGGCGCCGCCGCCACCCCCGGCCCCGCCGGCGCACGAGCCGGTGGCGAACCAGGGCGGCCTGGTCCCGCTGGACCAGCCGATCAGCCTGGACGACCTGGTCAGCGGTGGCCGCGCGGCGGGCCCGTTCCTGTCGCCCGAGCTGCCCAAGCCGGACGTCCCGGCGTGGCCGACCGCGGAGGACCTCGCGCCGCTGACGCCGTCGTCGAACGGCGACGGGGCCAGCTCGCGGGCCGGCGACACCCAGTTCGCGCCGCTGGTGCTGCCCAAGCGCGAGCCGAAGTTCGTCCCGCCGGAGGAGCCGCCACCGGCGCCGCCGCCCGCGGCGGAGGTCGGCTCGTCGGCGCTCGAGGACGATGTACCCACCCGGCGGCTGCCCATCTACCAGTCGGTGCTGTCACGCTGGTTCAGTGAGGGCGACGACGCGGCTGCCGACCCGGTGCCGCAGGGCGACCAGGGCCACCGGAGCGCGCAGGACGCGGGCGAGGACCCGAACCTGCCGCCCCTCACCGGCCGCGACGAACCCGCACCGGAACCCGTGGACGAACTGCAGCCGACGGCGGCCACCCGCCACCCGCTCCTCCCGCCCGACGACGGCTGGCACAGCGCCTCCGACGACGGCTGGCAGGCGGCGCAGTCGCTGCTCGAGTCCAAGAACGAGGAGATCACCACGGCCGGGCTGCCCAAGCGCATCCCGAACGCCTACCTGGTGCCCGGTTCGATCGGCGGTCCGAGCTCGACCCCCGACGCGCCGGCGCAGAACAACTTCGCGGATGCCACGGCGGGCATGCCCGGAACGGGTGCGATCACCCGCTCGGCGTCCGCGGCGCGGAACCGGATGGCAAGCTTCCAACGTGGGTACACCTCGGGGCGCCATGCGCTGAAGGAGCGACCGGGCGACGAGGTTCCGGTGAGTGGCAACACCACAGACAGCAGTGAGGAGTGAAAGTGACACGGGCGGGTGCAATGCAGCCGGGTGGCTCCGCGCAGCCGAACGGCCAGGCGCATGCCAAGGCGAACAATGCCGGCAGCTTCGCTTGGCTGATCACGGATTTCGTGCACCGGGTGCCCGGCGCGGCCCACGCGGTCGTGGTGTCGGCCGACGGCCTGCTCCTCGCGGCCTCGCGAGGGCTGCCGAAGGACCGGGCGGACCAGCTGGCCGCGGTGGCGTCGGGGCTGACCAGCCTCGCGCGCGGCGCGGCCAAGGTGTTCGAGGGCGGCACGGTGGCGCAGACGGTGGTCGAGATGGCCAACGGCTTCCTCTTCCTCATGTCGGTTTCCGACGGTTCGTGTCTGGCGGTGCTGGGATCGCCGGAGAGTGACATCGGCCTGGTCGTCTACGAGATGACCCTGCTGGTGGAGCGGGTCGGCCAGCAGCTGACTCCGGAGATGCGGGCGCAACTGCAGGGCGCGGCCGTCCGCCGCTGAGGACCTGGGAACCGAGGAGAGAGCCGTGGACGACGGGCGCTTGAGGGGTGATGGCCGGCTCGGTGACGACTTCTCCGGTGGTTGGTCCGAGCAGGGCGACGACGGCCGGGAGGACTGGCAGTCGTTCCGGGACCGCGTCGACCGCGAATGGCGGGCGAGGCGGGTGCAGGCGTCCGACAGCGACCCCGTGCGGGAGCCGCCGAACTGGCTGACGGACAGCAATGCCGGGCAGGAACCGATCCGGCCGATCGCGGGCGGCACCGAGTACCGCGACCGGCTGCTCGGCGGGCCGGGCGCGGAGCTGTTCGGCGGTTCGAGCGGGCCGCTGTACGACGCGCAGGAGTTCGCCGCGTACAGCACCGAGCGGGACTTCGGGGCGGGCGGGCCGGACTCCGGTGAGTTCGCCGCGGCGCTGCCGCAGCAGGCCCACCAGGAGTACGTCGACGCGCCGCCGCCGACGGAGATGGAGACGTCCGGGCTGGTCCGGCCGTACTTCCGGACCCGCGGGCGGACGAAGGCGACGCTCGACCTCGCCATCGAGGCGTTGATCTCGACCAGCGAACAAGGCCGGATGCTCGACCGGGTCCGGGTGCCCGAGCACCGGTCGATCTGCGACCTGTGCCTCGACACCCGGTCGGTGGCCGAGGTGGCGGCGCTGCTGCGCCTGCCGCTCGGCGTGGTGCGGGTGTTGATTGGTGACGTGGCGGGCCTCGGGCTGGTGCTGGTGCACTCCAGCAGCCCGACCGTGGGTGACCGCCCGAGTATCGAGTTCATGGAAAGGGTGCTCAGTGGGCTTCGGAGAATTTGACTCCGACGCGAACGCGCCGCAGGTGACGGGTCCGACCTCGTCGGCCAAGATCGTGGTCGCCGGCGGGTTCGGTTCGGGGAAGACAACGCTGGTCGGGGCGATCTCCGAGATCGACCCGCTGACCACCGAGGCCATGATGACCGAGGCGAGCGTCGGGCACGACGACACCTCGGCCACGCCCAACAAGACCACCACCACCGTGGCGATGGACTTCGGGCGCATCTCGCTGGACTCGGACCTCGTGCTGTACGTCTTCGGCACGCCGGGTCAGCACCGGTTCTGGTTCATGTGGGACGACCTCGCGGTCGGCGCCATCGGCGCGGTCGTGCTGGTGGACACGCGGCGCCTCGCCGACGCGTTCCCCTCGATCGACTTCTTCGAGAACCGGAAGCTGCCCTACGTCGTGGCGATCAACTGCTTCGACCGGCTGCTGCACCACCAGATCGAGGACGTCCGGCACGCGCTGACCATCGCGCCGTCGGTCCCGATCATGGCGTGCGACGCGCGCGAGCGCGACTCGGCCAAGCAGGTGCTGATCTCCGTCGTCCAGCACGCGATCGCGCACGATTCGGCGTTGCGCGCGGGATAGCGGATGATCTCCCGAACCGGATGCGGCCGTTGGAGTGAACTCCGCGTGCTTCACCCACTTCGGGGAGTGGTGCTGCCGTCCGGAGCAGTGGCCGGCCCCGCCGGTCCGCGGCGACCGGCGGCGCGGCCGCGGGTCGTGGCCGGCGGCACACCGGCTGACCTGCGCCGACACCTCGCGGTGGCGGTGCGGGACCGGCGTCGTCGGCTGTCGCCCGGAAGCGTGACCCCGTCCGGGTCGGCGCGGAGCGCGGCCACGCGCACACGTAGGGTGCGCAGCGGCCGGCCCGTGGTGGACTCGACACCACGGGCGGTGCGAATACGCTTTACCGTGGCGTTGTCGACCGGCCGTGCCGGACGCTCCGGGGTGCGGCGCGCGATGCCGCACGAGCAAGGAGGGGCAGTAGTGACGGCTTCCGGCCAAGGCACATTCGGCTGGCTCATCACGGACTTCGTGCGCCGGGTACCGGGTGCGGCGCACGCCGTCCTGGTGTCCGCGGACGGGCTGCTCCTGGCGCCGTCGGAAGGGCTGCCGCAGGAGCGCGCCGAGCAGCTGTCCGCCGTCGCGTCCGGGCTGATCAGCCTGACGCAGGGCGCCGCGCGCTGCTTCGAGGCCGGTGGCGTCAACCAGACCGTGGTGGAGATGGAGCGCGGCTACTTGTTCTTGATGTCCGTTTCGGACGGTTCGTCGCTCGCGGTGCTGGCCGCCCCGACGTGCGACATCGGCACGGTCGCCTACGAGATGACCCTGCTCGTCGAGCGCGTCGGCCAGCAGATCACCCCCGAGCTGCGCGCGCAGCTCCAGGGCGGCGTGCGTGGGTAGGTCGAGATGAGGATTTCGGGATTCGACGATCCGGACTCCAGCGGCTGGGACGCACTGCACCGCGGCACCGAGCGCGAGGGTTTCGATTCGCCCAGCAAGTTCGACATGTCGACGCTGTCGATGATCATGCCCAAGCGCAAGCCGTCACGGCCGCAGCCGGACCCGCAGGGCTACACCGACGAGGACACCCGTGAGTGGGGCTCGTCGGCGGCCGACGAGGAGTACACCGGCGGCCACCGGCGCCGCGACGACTACGCGGACGCGCAGGCAACCCACTACGCCGAGGACGACTACGACCCGGCCGAGCCCGAGTGGCAGGACGGCGAGGTCTACGAGCCGGAGCCGCCCGCACTGGAACCGGCCTGGACCCCGCCGCGGGGTGCCCGGCCGCCCGCGCCGCCTCGGCCACCGCGCCCGCCCGCGCCCCGGCCCCCGATGGCGGCCCCGCCTTCGTGGACGCCCCCGCCGGACCCGGAGACCCGCTGGATCCCGCAGCCGGAGCCGTGGGAGGACCCGGCCTGGAACGAACCGGCCCGCGTCGCGAGCCCGGTGCCGGTCGCTTCGGCGAACTCACGGGTCCGCCCGTACACCCGCACCGGCGGGCGCACGCGGTCCGACCACAACCTGGCGCTGGAGGCGCTGGTCTCGACGTCCGACGACGGCCGCCGGTACCGCGGGGTCCGGTCGGTCGAGCACCGCCGGATCTGCGACCTGTGCCTGGACACCCGGTCGGTCGCCGAGATCGCCGCCCACCTGCGGCTGCCGCTGGGCGTGGTGAAGATCCTCGTCGGCGACATGGCCGACATCGGCCTGGTGCTGATCCACCAGACCGAGCTGATCCTCGGCGACCGCTCGTCCCGCGAGTTCATGGAGCGCGTGCTCGCGGGACTGCGCGCCCTCTAACCCGCGGTGAGGTCGAGGGCCAGGGTGTTGCCCGGCCCCGCCACCGCCGTGTTGAGCACAGGCGTCGCCGACCCGCAGTTCGCGAACTCGCCGAGCGAGTACGTCGAGGTGAGGCGGCCGCCCTGGCCCGTGACGAAGCCGTCCGAGACGAGTTCCGTCGTCACCGGCTGGGCGGTGCCGCAGGACGCGCCGACGTCGTACGGGACGCCGTTCACGCGCACGTCCGACAGCTTGACCGGCCAGGTCGCCGAGCCGGTGAAGCCGCCGAAGACCGAGCCGCCGGCGCTGCCGGGCCCGAGCGTGACGGTGCCGCTGACCGCGCCGATGCCGGGCACCACCTTGGTCACCTTCACCGGCGGCAGCGTGATCGTGCCGTAGAAGGTGTACGAGCCGATCTGCGTGTACATGTCGAACTGCCCCGGTCCGAGCTTCAGCTCGGCGCCCGGCTTCGCGATGTGCGTCGTCCCGCTGACGGTGTACTTCGAGTAGACCGGCGGCCCGGCTGCCTCGGCCGCTCCGGAGAAGCCCGCCCCACCCACGATCGTCGCCGCCGCTACGGCGGTCACCCGCGTTCCCCACTTCATGGACCAGGCTTACCACCTGCGACGACGGTCCGGTGGGGATTCACCGGAATCAGTGAGGCTTATTCAGCCGTCGGCCGCCACATGACTTTCGCAGTGACCAGCGGTATCCAGCGTGGGGCGTGGCGGCCTAACCAGAATAAGCCTCAGTCCTCGACGATCGCCGCCGAGGTGATCCGGTGGAGGGAGTACCGCTCGTTGTTCTCGCCCTCGAGGATCCCGCCGCCGACCCGCACCGGCCGGATCACGCGCTGGCTGGCCGTGCCGCGGGAGTCCACGAACCCGATCCACACCTCACGGCGCTCCAGCGTGGCCCGGGACAGCAGCTCCAGCGTGGCGGAGGTGTCCGCGCCGCCGCCGACCGGCGCGCGCACCGCCGAGCCGCGGCGCCGGGCCGAAGCCGCGTCGCCCGCGCGCAGGTTGGACACGATCCGGGTCGCCTGGTCTTCGGTCAGCACCGCCTGCTCACCCGGGTTCCGGCGGGCCGCGCGCGCCTTCGCGGGCAGCCGCCTGCCACCCGGGCGGATGTCGACGACCCGCCCGTCGGGACCCTCCGCGGCCGGGGCGAACCCGGCCCCGCGCAGCCCGGCCAGCACCTCGTGCAGCGGGTCGGGGCTGACCACGACGGTCGGCGCGATCAGCCGCAGGTCGTGCTCCGCCGCGACCGGGTGGGCCAGCACCTCCGCCAGCAGCGCCTCGTCGTCGCACCGCAGGAACGACGCCGCGACCCCGCCGCGCAGCCTGCCGTGCCGCCGGGCGACGTCGTCGACCAGGTAGCTCAGCCCCTGCGGCACCGGCGTCGCCGACTTGGCCTTGAAGAGCGCGTGCAGCTCGTCGGCGGTGCGGCCGGTGTCCAGCGCGCGCCGCACCGAGGCCTCGGTGATCCGGTAGACGGTCGCGTGCCCGGCCGATTCGACGTCGGCGACCGCGTCCATCTCGGCGGCCAGCTCCGGCTCCAGCGGGCCCGGTGCGACCACCGTCAGGTCGGCCTGCAGCAGCACGTGGTCCACCGGCGCGGGCAGCGCGTCCAGGATCGCCTCGACGGCGCCCGGCCGGTCATCGGCGAGCAGCGCGCGCGTCGCCGTCGTGACGCCGCCGAGCCCGACCAGGCCCAGCGCGCTCGCCTCGGCCATGGTCCAGCGCACGGTCTCGTCCCGCAGCCGCCCGCCGCGCCGGGGCGCCCGCCAGGCCAGCACGGCGACGAGCTCGTCGACGCTCTTGACCCCGGCACCCTCGGGGAGGTCGGCCAGTGCCGCGAGGACCCGGCGCCGCGCGACCGGCGCGAGCGGGCGGCGCAGCTCCTCCGACAGCGGCGCGACCGGCTTGTCCTTGGCGTCGCGCCCGCCGGCCAGCCCGGGCAGCCGCGGCAGCTCCAGCCACGCCTGGGCCAGCGTCATCCAGCGTTGCGCGGTCGGCGACGCGAGCCACGAGTCGGTCAGCGTCGTCGGCACCCACTCGGGCGCGGTCGTCTCGCTGTCGGCGACGAGCCCGGCGCCCACGGCCAGCTCGGCCAGCAGGGTCGCCTGCGCCTCGTCGATCTCCAGGTCCTTCGCGAGCTTCTTCAGCTCGCGCACGCCGAGGCCGCCCGACTTGAGCACCGGCGGCGGCGCGGCCGACCACGCCCGCAGCAGGGATTCGGTGTGGCGCAGGAACTCCATCGCCTCGCCGGCCGCGGCCTGGTCCACAGTGGACGGCTGGTGCGGGTGCACCGGCAGGGCGGGCTCGGTGAGCGTCCCGGGCGCGAAGGCCCCGCCGCGCACCGCGATGCCGAGCTCGCGCGGCAGCTCGACGGTCTGGTCGTCGCGGCGCAGCAGCAGCCCACGGGCCAGCAGCTTCTGCACCGGCGTCTCGGCCTTCTCGAGCGAGAGGTCGAGGCCGGCGTCGCGGGTCCGGCCGATCGGCGGCCCGGCGGCGAGGGCGGCGAGCACCCCGCGTTCGTCGTCGGACAGCTCGGCGAGCCGCGCTTCGAGGTCTTCGCCGGCGAGCGACGGCGAGGAGGCACCCAGCCCGGCCGGGAACGGCCCGAGCGCCTCCCTGGCCGCGGGCGGCACGCGCACGGCGTCGTCGGTACCCCAGGCCAGCGCCCGCTTGCGCAGCCGGGTCAGCGGCTCGGCGACGTCGGCGCCGACCAGCTTCGCGACGTCTTCGACCGGCACCGGGTCGCGGTCCGCGCCGGCCAGCAAGCAGGCTTCGAGCACGGCGAGGGTGAAGCTGTCGAGGTCTTCGCAGGCACGCGCGACCGAGCCCGGCGTGCCGGCCCGGGTGGCCAGCACCGTGCTGTCGGAGGGCGGCGGCGTGGACAGGTCGCGCCGCGTGCGGAGCAGTTCGGTGAGTGCGCCGTCGGACTCCGCGCGCAGCCAGTCCGCCAGAGAGGTCGCGGGCATAGACGACCAGGATACCGGGCGGTTGCGACCGCGCCGCCGGGCTCAGGCAGACTGTGGTCGGAGAACCGAGCACAGCTGTGGAGGACGTTGTGGCCAAGGGTGAGAAGAAGCACAAGGGCATCGACCCGACCTGGCCGGGCGAGGCCGGCGAGCACCCCGTGACCGAGCTCGCGTCCGACCGCCAGGGCTCGCTGTCGCCGTTCGGCGACATCACCTTCCCGCTCGACTCGGTGCCCTACGTGCACCCCGAGACCGAGATCAACCGCCAGCCGTAAAGTTACTGGTCAGTACCGGTATCGGCCCCTCGTGAGGGCGGTCACGGGAGTAGGTTCGCACCCGTCCCAGCCACCTTTCCCATGCGGGGGTAAGTGCCATGCCGGTTCCCGGTCCCGGATATTCGATCACCGTCCGGGTCGAGGCCCCGGCTTCGTCCAGCGCGGCCGGTGACCTCACCACCGCCGTCGGGCGGGTCGGCGGCGTGCTGACCGCGTTCGACGTCGTCGAGTCGCACTCGGACTCGATCGTGGTCGACATCAGCGCCAACGCGCTGTCGGAGAACCACGCGAACGACATCACGCAGACGCTCGATTCGCTGCCCGGCGTCAAGGTCCGCAAGGTCTCCGACCGGACGTTCCTGATCCACCTCGGCGGCAAGATCGAGGTCACCCCCAAGGTCGCGCTCCGCAACCGCGACGACCTCTCCCGCGCCTACACGCCGGGCGTCGCCCGCGTCTGCCAGGCGATCGCGAACAACCCCGAGGACGCGCGCCGGCTGACCATCAAGCGCAACACCGTCGCGGTGCTCACCGACGGCTCCGCGGTGCTCGGCCTCGGCAACATCGGCCCGGCCGCGGCGCTGCCGGTGATGGAGGGCAAGGCGGCGCTGTTCAAGAAGTTCGCCGACGTCGACGCGTGGCCGGTCTGCCTGGACACCCAGGACACCGAAGAGATCATCATGATCGCCAAGGCGCTGGCCCCGGTGTACGCGGGCATCAACCTCGAGGACATCGCCGCGCCGCGCTGCTTCGAGATCGAGAAGCGCCTGCGCGAGCAGCTCGACATCCCGGTGTTCCACGACGACCAGCACGGCACCGCGATCGTGGTCGTGGCCGCGCTGCGCAACGCCCTGCGCGTGGTCGGCAAGAACATCGAGGACTGCAAGATCGTGGTCAGCGGCGTCGGCGCGGCCGGCTCGGCGATCATCCGCCTGCTGCTGCACAAGAACCCGGCCGACATCGTCGCCGCGGACATCGACGGCGTCGTCCACTCCGCGCGCGGCAATCTCGACGACAACCTCACGTGGATCGCGTCGCACACGAACAAGGAGCAGGTCAGCGGCACCCTGCACGAGGCGCTGGCCGGCGCGGACGTCTTCATCGGCGTCTCGGCGCCCAACCTGTTCGGCGCCGAGCAGGTCGCGACGATGAACAAGGACGCCGTGGTCTTCGCGCTGGCCAACCCGGACCCGGAGATCGACCCGCTGGAAGCGCAGAAGCACGCCGCCGTCGTGGCCACCGGCCGCAGCGACTTCCCGAACCAGATCAACAACGTCCTGGCCTTCCCCGGCGTCTTCCGCGGCCTGCTGGACGCGCACGCGCACAACATCGACGACTCGATGCTGCTCGCGGCGGCCGACGCGATCGCCGACGTCGTCGACAACGGCAAGCTCAACGCGTCGTTCATCGTCCCGAGCGTGTTCGACAGCGCGGTGGCGCCGGCGGTCGCCGAGGCCGTGCGGAAGGCCGTGCGCGCCGAGCAGGGCTGAGTCATCACTTCGGAGGACCCCGGAATCGTTCCTTCGCAGGACGACCGGGGTCCTTCCCTTCCCTAGGCTGAGAGGCGACTCACCAGGGGGAGATCACATGCTGAGGAGTTCGCTGGCCGCCGTGGTGGCGGCCATGACCGTGACGTTGGCGCCCGCGGTGGCGGAGGCGTCTGTTCCGTTGACGTGGGGCGCGTGCCCGGCGGACGTGACGTTGCCGGGCCTGGAGTGCGCGACGCTCGACGTCCCGCTCGACTACCGGAAGCCGGACGGCACGCAGATCGAGGTCGCCGTCTCGCGGCTGAAGAGCACGAACCCGGCGCACCGCCGTGGCGTGCTGCTGACCAACCCGGGCGGCCCCGGCGGGCCGGGCCTCGACCTGCCGGCGGCCCTGAAGCTGATCGGGCTGCCGCAAGGAGTGCTGGACGCGTACGACGTCATCGGCTTCGACCCGCGCGGCGTCGGCCACAGCACACCGGTGACGTGTGACCTGGCCCCGGCGCAGCTGAGGAGCAACGTCCCGCCGTACGCCACGAACCCGGCCGACGTGGCAGCACGCGCCGAGTACGTGAAGGGCATCGCGCACCAGTGCGGCACGTCGCGATCGGCGTGGCTGCTGCCGTACGTCACAACGGCGAACACGGCCCGCGACATGGACCGCATCCGCGCGGCACTGGGCGAGCCGAAGTTGTCGTACTACGGCGTTTCGTACGGCTCGTACCTCGGGGCGGTGTACACAACGCTGTTCCCGCAGCGCAGCGACCGGATCGTGCTGGACAGCAACACTTCCACGGGCGGCCTGGACCTCACGGGCTCCCGCCTGCTGGCCCAGGGCTTCGACGACCGTTTCCCGGACTTCGCCGCGTACGCCGCGTCGCACCCGGAGAACGGCCTGGGTACTTCGCCGGCCCAGGTGACGGCGAAGTACTTCGACCTGGCGCGTCGCCTGGACGCGGTCCCGAACTCGCAAGGCATCGACGGCAAGCTGTTCCGCCAGCTCACGTTCGGCATGCTGTACTACGACGCCACCCTCCCGTACCTGGCGACGGCGTGGCACGCCCTCGACACCGGCCAGCCGATCGCACCCCCACCCGGCGACACGATCCCGGGCATCGAGAACCTGTTGTCCAGCCAGCTGTACGTGATCTGCGGCGACTCGAACTGGCCCGAGTCGGTCTGGACGTACCAGAAGAACGTAGCCCTGAACCGCTTCCACCACCCCCTGTTCGGCCCGGCGGCGGCCAACATCTGGCCCTGCGCGTACTGGCCGACGGATCCGCTGGAACCCCCGGTCCGCATCAGCGACCGAGGCCCGTCGAACGTGCTGCTGGCCCAGAACCTCCGCGACCCGGCAACCCCACTGACCGGCGCTTTGCGACTACGCCAGGCACTGGGCAACCGAGCCCGCCTGGTGACAGCTGACCAAGGCGGCCACGGCACGTACTTGTTCGGCACCAACAGCTGCGCGAACGACACGGTGACGGCCTTCCTGACGACGGGACTCCGCCCGCCACAGGACAAGGCTTGCGCCGCCGAGCCCTCCCGCCCCGCTCCGGCGGCGCAAGCCCACCTGCGCTTGGCGGCGGGGTTGGGGGTGGGGCTCTTCCGGAGTTAGCCCAGCACCTGCGCGGCTCCGCCCGCGCGGCCGGCCAGGCTCACCCGGCCCACTGACCGGCGCCGCCCGCAGAGCCAGTCGGGCTAGTCCGGTCGGCCCGAGCCTGGCTGGCCGGCCTGCCCGCCTCGTCCGCTCAGTCGCGCGAGCCTGGCTGGCCTCGTCCGCTCAGCTGGCCGAGCCTGGCTGGCTTGCCTGCGTCGTCCGCTCAGTCGGCCGAGGTGGACGAGGGCTGTGCTGCCCATTCCGTCGGGCGCTGCCCTCGGTAGCCGATTTGTTCAGTTCGCTGCCCCGGTGTCCTCGGGCGGCCGAGGTGGACGAGGGCTGTGCCGCCCATGCCGCCGGGCGCTGCCCTCGGTAGCCGAGTTGTTCAGCTCGCTGCCCCCGGTGTCCTGGGGCGGCCGAGGTGGACGAGGGCTGCGCCGCTCATCCCGTCGGTCCGCTCAGCTGGCCGAGCCGGGCTGGCGGCCTGCCCGCCTCGTCCGCTCAGCCAGCCGAGGTGAACGAGGGCTGCGCCGCCCATCCCGTCGGGCGCCGCCCTCGGCAGCCGAGCTGCCCAGCTCACCAACCCGGCGTCCCCGGGCAGCCAAGCCGCTCAACCCCGCCGCCCAGGCGCTCGGCGGCATCCCAGTTCACGCTCAACCAAGCCCCGGCAGCCGCTCACCAGCTCCGCTGCAGCACCCGCACCTCGACCTCCGGCAGATCCTCGAACCGCGCCCGCCCATCCGTCGTCACCAAAACCCGGCCGGTAGCCCGAGCAGTCGCCGCGATGATCAGGTCGTGCGCCCCGCGCACCTGCCCACCCCGCCGCAGATGAGCCAGCAGCTCAGCGTGGTGCTCGACCACACTCGCCGAGTAATCGACAACCGGCGTCACGGCCAGCAGCTCGGTCAAAAACGCACTGTGCGCCGCCCGCCGCGCCGGGTTCGGGTCGAGCAACAGGCCTGCCTGGTACTCCGTGACCACCAGCGCCGGGACGGCGACGTCATCGTCATCCCCGATGGCTCCCGACGGCAGCCGGCCGCGGGCGGCGTCGATGAGGATTCCGGTGTCGAGGATCAGTCGTGCCACGGGTCGCTGTCCAGCTCGGCCGACGCTGTCTCGCGGACCTTGGCCACGTTCTCCGCGAACCGGTCGTCGACGTCGAGCTTGCCGGCCCAGCGGTGGAACACCGCGCACACCGCGACGCCGTTCGTGTGCGGGGCGGGCGTGATCAGTGCGACCCGCTTGCCGTTGCGGGTGACGGCGATCGTTTCGCCGTTCTCCGCCTCGTCGAGCACGGCCGAGAACGACCTGGAGGCCTCGGAAGCGGATAGTTCGATCACGAGATTCAGATTATCAGATTCCGAGATCCTGAATCAAGGGGTCGCGGCGACCCGCCCGCCGGCGCCGGAAGTAGCCTCGGCGTGTGAGTGAACTCAGCCACGTCGACGAAACCGGCGCCGCCCGGATGGTCGACGTCTCCGGCAAGACCGCCACCGCGCGCACCGCGCTCGCGGCCGGGACCGTGCGGACCACCGCCGAGGTGCTCCGGCTGCTCGCGAGCGACGGCCTCCCCAAGGGCGACGCCCTCGCCACCGCGCGGATCGCCGGGATCATGGGTGCCAAGCGGGTGCCCGAGCTGATCCCGCTGTGCCACCAGATCGCGCTGTCCGGGGTGAAGGTGGAGTTCGAGCTGGGCGAGGCCGAGGTCCGGATCCGCGCGACGGCCAAGACCACCGACGTCACCGGCGTCGAGATGGAGGCGCTGACCGCCGTTGCGGTCGCCGGGCTGACGCTGCACGACATGATCAAGGCCGTCGACCCGGCGGCGACGCTGGACGAGGTCCGCCTGCTCCGCAAGGACGGCGGCAAGACCGGAACCTGGGAGCGGCCGTGAAGCGCACCGCGCGGGTGATCGTGGCGTCCAACCGCGCCGCGAAGGGCGTCTACGAGGACAAGACCGGGCCGGTCATCGTCGCCTGGCTGGCCGGGCGCGGGTACGACGTGCCGGCGCCGGTGGTCGTCGAGGACGGCGAGCCGGTGGGGGTCGCGCTGCGGGCCGCGCTCGCGGACGGCGTCGCCGTCGTGCTCACCACCGGCGGCACCGGCATCTCGCCGACCGATCGCACGCCGGACGTCACCCGCGCCGTCCTGGACCACGAGCTGCCGGGTGTGGCGGACGCGATCCGCGCGGCCGGGCTGCCCAAGGTGCCCACGGCGGTCCTGTCCCGCGGGGTCGCTGGCGTGGCCGGGCGGACCCTGGTCGTCAACCTCCCGGGCTCCAGCGGCGGCGTGAAGGACGGCCTGGGCGTCCTGGACGGCATCCTGGACCACGCCGTCGACCAGCTGGCGGGCGGAGACCACCCACGGCCCGTCGCGGCCGGCCCGGCGGTCCGCGTGGCACGGGCGCTCGTCACCGAGGACGTGCTGTCCGTCGAGGAGCACGCCCGCCTGGTCGAGGACGACGCCGCGGGCGCGGTCGCGACCTTCGCGGGGGTCGTCCGCGACCACGACGGCGGCAAGGGCGTGCGCGACCTGACCTACGAAGGCCACCCCAGCGCGGGCGACGTGATCGCGGACGTCGTCGCGGACCTGGCGGCGCGCTGGACCGGCGTCCGCGCGGTGGCGGTGAGCCACCGCGTCGGGCCGCTGACGATCGGCGACGTCGCGCTGGCGTGCGCCGTGGCGGCGGAGCACCGCGGCCAGGCGTTCTCGGCGTGCGCGGAGCTCGTGGACGAGGTCAAGGCGCGGCTGCCGGTCTGGAAGCACCAGCACTTCACCGACGGCACCGACGAGTGGGTCAACTCGCCCTGAGCCGGAAGACGGCCACGCGCCCGGCGGCCGCGGCGAACCCGTCCGGGTCGGCGCCGTCGACGAGGCCGAGCTTCACGAACATCGGCACCCCGTGCGGCACCTCGCGCGGGAACGCCCGCATGACCTGCTCGCGGACGCCGGGATCGGTGACTTCCTCGAGCGTCACGGCCTGCTTCCGGCGCCCGTGGGCCAGCTCGCCCCGGCCGGCGGCGCGGACGTTGCGCGCCCAGTCGCCGTCGGGCACGCCCGCGATGACGTAGCGGTGGCCGTCGACGGTCAGCGGCGAGACCGGCGTGGGGCGTGGCGCGCCCGAGCGGCGGCCGGGGACGGTCAGGACGTGGATGGTGCCCAGGCGCAGCCCCAGCCGCGTCAGGAGCCGGACGACGCGGTTGGCGGGACGGAGCCAGCGAGGCAGGGCGGTTCGGGTCCGCATGGCGGCAAAACCTTTCGACGATCGAAATATTTGCTCGCCAAGGTAGACTCTTTCGAGTGTCGAAGCAATCACTGGTCACCGAGGCGACCCACGCGGCGTCGGACTTCGGCGCGGCGAACGACGTGGTGGACGAAGCCGCGGCGGCCGCGTTCGGGGTGAACCGCACGGACCTGCGGATCATCGGCCTGGTCGCGGCATCGGGCGCGCTGACGGCGGGCCGGCTGGCGGCGGAGGCGAACTTGAGCCCCGCGGCGACGACGACGGCGATCCAGCGCCTGACGCGGGCGGGGCACCTGACCCGCCGGACGGACGCCGACGACCGGCGCCGGGCGGTGGTGGAGCTGACGCCGGGCGCGGCGGAGCTGCTGGCGGAGATCTACGCGCCGATCGAGCGCGCGGGCCGCGCCATCCTGGAGGACTACGCGCCGGAGCAGCTGGCGCTGGTGATCGAGGTGCTGCGGAAGGGCGAGCGGATGCAGCGGGCGGAAGCCGCCCGGATCCGGGCCCGGGAACCACTCAGCCCTCCACCGCCCGGGGGATCGGCGGTGGAGGGCTGTGAGGAGTCACGGCGCTAGGCCGGACTTGCGCATCGCTGCGCGATCGTCACTTGGTGGCGATCTTCTGGCCGACGAGGATCAGGTCCGCGTTCGGGATGTACTTCGCGTTCAGCTCCTGCAGCTTCGCGTAGCCGCCCTGGACGTTGAACTGCTTGGCGATCTTGGACAGGGTGTCGCCCGCCACGACGGTGTAGTCACCGGCCGGGTTCGAGCTGCTGACACCGGACACCGCCGGGGCCGCCTTCGGAGCCGCCGCCTTCGGGGCGGTCGTGCTCTTCTTCGGGGTCACCTTCTTGGTGGTGCTGGTCTTCGCCTTGGGGGCCGACGAGCCGCCGCCCTTCTTGCCGCAGACCGGCCAGGCGCCGATGCCCTGGCCCTGCAGGACGCGCTCGGCCACGGCGATCTGCTGCTCGCGGGACGCGTTCTGCGGGCTGCCGGTGCCGCCGTAGGCCTTCCAGGTGCTCTGCGTGAACTGCAGGCCGCCGTAGTAGCCGTTGCCGGTGCTGGTGCTCCAGTTGCCGCCGCTCTCGCACTGCGCGATCGCGTCCCAGTTGGTCGCCGACGCGGGGGTCGCGGCGATCGCGAGGGGAGCGCCGACCGCGATGCCCGCGATGGCGACGCGAGCGACGGTGCGGGTGGCAGCGGACATCTTGCGGTGCTTGCCTCGGTAAGACATCTGAATGCATCTCGGTTTTCCTGCGCCTACGAGCCGGTGCTGAGGGTCAGGATCGGGGTCCTGGCGCCGGCCGTCTCAGGCCGGCAGACGAGTCCGACGCACGGCGCGTCTTCGTCGTCCCCTCGTCCCTGTCCGGAAATGCTTTCGCTCGGGGTATGGGTCCGGGGATCCGGTGGACAGGGCTAGGCGCTACGGATTCCCGGTCTTGCTGGCTGGTCGGGGCCAACCGAAAAGCGACGGTACGTAACGATCGCCGTGATCGGAAATTATTCGGGGCGTGACCTACGTCACAGTAACAGCACGCAACCTCGGTCGATACGGCTGTTTGCGCAGGTCAGAGGGCCGTTATCTGCCCGTTTCCTTGCCGAGACAAAACACGGATCGTGAGGCTTGCATCACGTGATTCGCGCAGCGAATGGACCATTCGCGTCGCCCGCTCGGCGATTGAAGCGCGCATCTTATGACCGCTGGCCGGAGTGCGCCAGACTTGACAATCCAGTCACTCATGCCCCACGAGTCACATCAGCCCCACCTGTTAGTGGGGTTTGAATCCCCGGCCGAAGCCGGTCGAAGGGGCGATGCCCCCGGGTGGGGGCCACGCACCGCGACCGACCAGGCGAAACGGGTCACCGGATGGGCGTCGCGGCGGGCTCGGATCAGCTTCTCGCGAACACCCGGATTTGATGACGCGTCACGCCGAGGCCCGGGAGGGCGGTCGGCGAGCGGTCGGCCGCGCCGCCCGAGCGGTGGGGAAATAACGGGAGGGGCGAAGTCGCGCCCGCAGGTGGGCGGCGCATGAGGGGGCTGCTGCTCCGCGCTCAGCGCGAGAGGAGACCGTCGTACGGGCTGTCAGAGCCTCGCAGCGCGTCCAGGCGAAGAGGCTGCGTCAGCCCCCGGCGAACGGGGGCAGCACGTCCAGCTCCGCCCCGTCCACCAGCACCCGGCCGAGGTCGCGCACCGCGACCCCGTCCAGCAGGTAGCTGACCGCGTCCAGCACCCGCGGCAGGCCCTCCGGGTGCAGGCGGCGGAGTTCGCTCACCGCGTCGGCGACCGAGGCTCCCGACGGCAGCTGGACCTTCTCCTCGTCCACCCCCGCCGCCGCGCGGGCCGAGGCGAAGTAGCGGACCACGATGGTCAGGGTCGTCATCTCAACCGCCGATCGCGCTCATCGGCCGGATCGGCTGGGCGAATCCGGCGTCGTTGATCTCGTGGCCGGCGAGCTTGCCCCACATCGTGGCCCGCCAGGCGTCCGCCACCTCCTCATCGCGCGCGCCCGCGCGCACGAGGGAGCGGAGGTCCGTCTCGTCGTTGCTGAACAGGCAGGAGCGGACCGCGCCGTCGGCGGTCAGGCGGGTGCGCTCGCACGCCGCGCAGAACGGCCTGGTCACCGAGGCGATCACGCCGACGTCGCCGGGGCCGCCGTCGACCAGCCAGCGCTCGGCCGGGGCGCCGCCCCGCGCCGCCGGGAACGGCGTCAGCTCGAACGACTCCTCCAGCATCGAAAGGATCTCCGACGCGGTGATCATCTCGCCGCGGTTCCAGCCGTGCTGGGCGTCCAGCGGCATCTGCTCGATGAACCGCAGGTGGTAGCCCTCGGCCAGGCAGAACTTCAGCAGCGGCACGGCTTCGGACTCGTTGACGCCGCGCATGAGCACCGCGTTGACCTTCACCGGCGACATCCCGGCGTCCCGCGCGGCCGCCATGCCGGCCAGCACGTGCGAGAGCCGGTCGCGCCGGGTGATCGTCTTGAACAGCTCCGGGTCGATCGTGTCCAGCGAGACGTTGATCCGGTTCAGGCCCGCCTCGGCGAGCGCCGCCGCCCGGCGCGCCAGGCCGATCCCGTTCGTGGTCATGGACAGCTTGGGCCGCGGCGAAAGCGCCGTGATCCGCCCGACGAGGTCCTCGAGGCCCGGGCGCAGCAGCGGTTCGCCGCCGGTGAGCCGGATGTCGGTGATGCCGAGCCGCTCGACGGCGATCCGCATCAGGCGGACCAGTTCGTCGTCGGTCAGCACCTGGTCGCCCGGCATCCAGTCGAGGCCTTCCGCGGGCATGCAGTAGGTGCAGCGCAGGTTGCACCGATCCGTGAGGGAAACCCGGAGATCGGTGGCCACCCGGCCGAAGGTGTCGATGAGGTGCGGGTTCTCGGGCCTGGGCACGCGAGATGACCCTCGTGTACCGGGGACGCGAGGAAACCCGAGATCCACTGCCGTCATTACGCACAGCGTAGCTCCGGAACGCCCGAAGTGAGTGGCTCGCTACGATACTTTGACGAGTGAGTGGTTCAGTTGCCGAACTAAGAGGTCCCGTGACGGAAAAGACCTACCCGGTCACCGACGATGAACTCTTCCGCTTCGCGGAATTGGGCCGTCAGGGCAGCACGCTGACGGTCCTCCGGCACGCCCGGATCGCCGAGCGGATGGGCCTGTCCGGTACCGACCACAAGACGTTCGACCTGGTCGTGCAATCGGGCGGACCGTTGACCGCCGGGCGGATCGCCGAGCTGACCGGCCTGTCGACCGGGGCGGTGACCGGCGTCATCGACCGGCTCGAGAAGGTCGGGCTGGTCCGCCGCGTCCGCGATCCGGAGGACCGCCGCAAGGTCCTCGTGGCCGTCGTGCCGGGGGCCGCGGAGCGCTTCGCGCCGCTCTTCGAGTCCGCCTTCGACGCCCTTCGCGAGACCCTGGCGCAGTTCTCCCCGACCGAGCGAAAAGCCATCGAGCGTTATCAGAACGTCATGCTCGAACAGCTGCGCGCGGAAATCCTCGACAATGGCCGCCCCACGTAGCTTTCCCTCAACTGCGGAGATAATGTCTCAGGCATGCCGCAATTTCGGTTGTCCGAGGCCGCACGCCTGCTCGGGGTCAGTGACGACACCGTGCGCCGGTGGGTGCGCGCGGGGCAGCTGACCGCCACCGACGACGCCGCCGGCCGCAAGGTCGTGGACGGCGCCCAGCTGGCCGGGTTCGCCCGGGCGCAGGCCGCCGGCCCCGAAGACCCGTCGACGGTCGGCCGCTCCGCCCGCAACCGGTTCGTCGGGCTGGTCACCGAGGTCATCGCCGACAAGGTGATGGCGCAGGTGGAACTGCAGTGCGGGGCGCACCGGGTGGTGTCCCTGATGAGTACGGAAGCCGTCCGCGAGCTGGGCCTGCGCCCCGGAGTGCTCGCGGTTGCAGTGGTCAAGGCGACCACCGTTGTGGTGGAAACACCGGAAGGAAGTCGATGAAGAAGCTCGCTCTCGCCGTCGCGGCCGTCGCCCTGTTCGCGGGCGCGTGCAGCAGCTCGGACGAGCCCAGCACGCAGACCGGCGGGTCGTCGGTCACCGCGCCCGCGCCCAAGGGGTCCGGGAACGCCGGCGGCGGCACGCTGACCGTGTTCGCGGCCGCGTCGCTCACCGAGTCGTTCACCGCGCTCGGCAAGGAGTTCGAAGCCCAGCACTCCGGCGTGACCGTGAAGTTCAGCTTCGCGGGCTCGTCCACCCTGGTGCAGCAGCTGACCAACGGCGCGAAGGCCGACGTCTTCGCCTCGGCCGACCAGGCCAACATGGACAAGGCGAACCAGGGCGGGGTGATCGACGGCCAGGCGACGGTGTTCGCCACGAACAAGCTCGCCATCGCCGTCGCGCCCGGCAACCCCAAGGGCATCAAGTCCTTCGCCGACCTCAACAAGGCCGGCCTGAACGTCGTGACGTGCGCGCCGCAGGTGCCGTGCGGCGCGGCGGCCAAGAAGGTCGAGCAGAACACCGGCGTCACGCTCAAGCCGAAGAGCGAGGAGCCGGACGTCAAGCAGGTGCTGAACAAGGTCGCCGCCGGGGACGCCGACGCGGGCCTCGTCTACGTCACCGACGCCACCTCCGCCGCGGGCAAGGTCGAGAAGGTCGACTTCCCCGAGGCCGCGCAGGCGGTCAACAGCTACCCGATCGCCGCGGTCAAGGGCGGGCAGGCCGAGCTGGCGCACCAGTTCGAGGAGTTCGTCCTCGGCACCGAGGGGAAGAACGAGCTGACGAAGGCCGGGTTCGGTCCTGCGCAGTGAGCGACGCCCGAACGGCCGGCCGGGATCCGTCCCGGCCGGCCGTTCGCGCGTCCCGTGGGTACTGGGCATCCCGGCCGCGCTGGCGCTGGCGCTCGTCGTGCTGCCGGTCGTCGGCCTGCTGGTCCGCTCGGACCTGACGCGGCTGCCGTCGCTGGTCGCCACGCCGTCGTCGTGGCACGCGCTGCGGCTGTCGCTGATCACCGCGGGACTGTCCACCGTGGCCTGCGTGCTGCTGGGCGTGCCGCTGGCCGTCGTGCTGGCGCGCGCCCGCTTCCGCGGGGTCCGGCTGCTGCGCTCGGTCGTGCTGCTGCCGCTGGTGCTGCCGCCGGTCGTCGGCGGCCTCGCACTGCTCTACCTGCTCGGCCGCAAGGGCTTCCTCGGCATGCTGATCACCACGCTGACCGGGGAATCGGTGCCGTTCACGACGGGCGCGGTGGTGATCGCGCAGACGTTCGTCGCGATGCCGTTCCTCGTCGTCAGCCTCGAAGGCGCGCTGCGCAACGCCGGCGACCGCTACGAGCAGGTGGCCGCGACGCTCGGCGCGCGCCCGTGGACCGTGTTCCGCCGGGTCACGCTGCCGCTGCTGCTGCCCGCGCTCGGCTCCGGCGTCGTCCTCAGCTTCGCCCGCGCGCTCGGCGAGTTCGGCGCCACGATCACCTTCGCCGGCAGCCTCGAAGACGTCACGCGCACGCTGCCGCTGGAGGTCTACACGCAGGCCGAAGTGGACATCGACAGCGCCGTCGCGCTGTCCCTGCTGCTCATCGTCGTGGCGGTGCTGGTCATCGCCGTCGCGCGGCCGCGCTCGTGGGAAGGCGGCCTGCGGTGAGCCTGACCGCCCGGATCGAGGCCGTCCGCGGCTCGTTCTCCCTCGACGTCGGCCTCGACGTGCCGGCCGGGCACGTGCTCGCGCTGCTCGGGCCGAACGGCTCCGGCAAGTCGACGGTCCTGGGCTGCCTCGCCGGGCTGATCACGCCGACGTCGGCGGAGATCACCGTGGCCGGGCGCGCGCTGGCCGGCGTCGCGCCGCACCGGCGGGGGATCGGCCTGCTGTCCCAGGACGCGCTGCTCTTCCCGCACCTGTCCGTGGCCGACAACGTCGCGTTCTCACCGCGCTCGACCGGCGCCGGCCGCCGCGCCGCGCGGGAGCGGGCCTTCTACTGGCTGGCCGAAGTGGACGCCGTCGCGCTGGCGGACCGGCGGCCCGGGCAGCTGTCCGGCGGCCAGGCCCAGCGCGTCGCGATCGCCAGGGCGCTGGCCGCCGAGCCGGACCTGCTGCTGCTCGACGAGCCGTTCGCCGCCCTCGACGTCGACGCGGCGCCCGCGATCCGCGGCCTGCTGCGGCGCGTGCTCAGGACCGGGCCGACGACCGTGCTCGTCACGCACGACCCGCTGGACGCCCTGGCGCTCGCCGACCACGTCGCGGTGATGAACGGCGGCCGCGTCGTCGAACGCGGCCCGACCCGAGAAGTGCTTTCGGCCCCGCGGACGGCGTTCACCGCGCGGATCGCCGGGCTCAACCTGGTCGCCGGCACCGCGGTTCCCGGCGGGCTGCGGACCGCGTCCGGCGAGGTCGTGAGCGGGATCCCGGCGGCCGACGTGGTGCCCGGGGAGCCGGCGGTGGCGGTGTTCCCGCCGAACGCCGTCGCCGTCTACCCGCACGACGGCGAGCACCGCGGCAGCCCGCGCAACACCACCGACGCCGTCGTCTCGGCGCTGGAACCGCACGGGCCGGTGATCCGGCTGCGCGCTGAGGGCGACGGCTGGGCGCACGGCCTGACCGCCGACCTGACGCCGGCCGCCGTGGCCGAGCTCGCGCTGGAGCCCGGCTCGGCGGTGACGCTGTCGGTGAAGGCCGCGACCGTGGCGGTGCACCCGGCCGCGGCCCCCTGAGTCCCGGGGTCAGCCGTCGTGGTGGTGGCCGCCGCCCGGGTGGACGTGGAACTTGGCCACCTCCGGCGGGTGCACCACGAACGGCCGCATCATGCCCTCGTCCTCGTGGTCGAGGATGTGGCAGTGGTACATGAACTGGCCGGTGCCGCCGCCGAACTGCCCGGCCACGCTCACCCACTGGCCGGGGTTCACGATGATCGTGTCCTTCCAGCCCTCCTCGTACTTCTCCAGCGGGACGTCGGTGAAGCCGTCGATCGGCGCCGTCGTCCGCTCGGTGGCCTGGTCGAACGTCGTGGTGAACTTCCGCCGGAACAGCGCCTGGAACTCGGTCAGGTGGATGTGGACCGGGTGCGCCGGCCCGCCGTTCGCGACGTGCACGATGTTCCACACCGCCCACCGGTCGTGGTCGATGAAGATCCCCGTGGTGTCGTCGAAGATCCGGCCGATCATCCGGAACGTCTTCAGGCCGCCGTTCGGGTCCTGGATCTGGATGATCCCCTCCCCGCCGGGGTCCGCCTCGACCTGCTCCAGGTCCCACATCTCCGGGTGACCCGCCTTGTTGAGCAGCAGCGCGATCCAGACGTGGTCGTGGTCCTCCGGCAGCGTCGAGCCGTGCTGCAGCCGGACGTACGACGTCGACACCTTCTCCGGCAGCCGGAACGGGTCGTGCTTCGCGCGGCTGTCGACCCGGAACTCCATCAGGTCCGGCTCGACCGTGCCCAGCCGCGGGTCGGCGTTGCGCAGCTTGAGCTTGCGCCCCTTGAAGCGGCTGAAGTCGATGAGGACGTCGAACCGCTCGGCCGGGGCGACGGTCAGCCCGCCGCCCGGCAGCGGCGCGGGCGCCGGCAGCAGGCCGCCGTCGGTGCCGATCACGCGGACGGCGTCGTTGACCGGCGCGTTGTTCTCGTCGACCAGGTTGAGCGTGTAGAACCGCGAATTGGCCGCGTTGAGCAGCCGGAAGCGGTACCACCGCGCGTCGACGTCGAGGTGCGGCCAGATCACGCCGTTGACCAGGGTGAACGGCCCGGTGAACGGGATCATCGGGCCGTTCGGCACCACCGGCACCTTGAACAGCAGCTGCCCGGTGAGCGCGCCGGTCGCCGGGTCGGTGTCGAGGTTCCGGTCGGTGATGACCAGCGGGATCTCGTGGTCTCCGTGCGGCAGGTCCAGCGCGTCCTCTTCGTCGTCGCGGACCAGGTACATCCCCGCCAGGCCGGTGTGGACGTTGAAGCGCGTGATCGCCATGGCGTGGTCGTGGTACCAGAGCGGCATCGCCGGCTGGCGGTTCTGGTACTCGGTGAGCTGCGAAGTGCCGTGGAGCCCGGCGTTGTGCGCCCAGCCGTCGTTGCCCGCGTTCGTGCGCGCGCCGTGGAGGTGGACGACCGTCCAGGCAGGCAGGTCCGCGACACCCTCGATGACCGAGTAGCCGGGCCGGTCGAGCTCGCGGCCGGGACGGCTGGTCGGCCCGTCGGCGATCGGGCCCTGAACGGCGACGAGCGGGAACTCGCCGTCGATTTCGTTGGACCACGAAATCCGCAGTTGCTTGCCACTGCGCACTTCGATTGTCGGACCCGGGAAATGTCCCGCGTACGTCCACAACGTGCTCGGCGGCAATTGCGAGTGCAGCCGCTGGCGCTTCGTGATCATCGGAATGGTGATGGTGTCCTGCCCGCCCCACGAATGCGGCCGGTACACCGGCGGAACGCGCAGTGGGTCGAGGAACTTGGTGAGCCCCCAGTTCGGCCCGGCGACCGGCGCGGCGGCGGCCGGGCGCTCGATGATTTCGGTCATGCGATCTCCCCTTTTTGCGGACAGGGGGCACGAAGAATCGCGCGGCCGCGGAACGCGCGGACGCCGGTGAATGGTATTCCCCCGAACCCCCTCGGTGGCCGGCCCGCGAACTCCCCTCGCAATACCGGCAATTTCCACTGTAGCCGTTTTCGGCGGGGACCGCAGGTGTCACCCGCGCGTGATAGGTTCCGCGCATGAGCGAACGCCGGTGGACGTACCTCTCCGACATGGACGGCGTCCTGGTGAAGGAGGAGCACCTCGTCCCCGGGGCCGACGAGTTCCTCGCCGAGTTGAAGGCGAACGGCATCGACTTCCTGGTGCTGACGAACAACTCCATCTACACCCCGCGCGACCTGCGGGCGCGGCTCGAGCGCACCGGGCTCGACATCCCCGAGGAGTCGATCTGGACCTCGGCGCTGGCGACCGCGAAGTTCCTCTCGTCGCAGCGGCCGAACGGCTCGGCGTACGTCATCGGCGAGGCCGGCCTCACGACGGCGCTGCACGAGGTCGGCTACGTGCTGACCGAGCGCGACCCGGACTACGTCGTGCTGGGCGAGACCCGCACGTACAGCTTCAGCGCGATCACGCGCGCGATCCGGCTGATCGAGGGCGGCGCGAAGTTCATCGCGACCAACCCCGACGCGACCGGCCCCAGCCTGGAGGGCTCGATGCCGGCCACCGGGTCCGTCGCGGCGCTGATCGAGAAGGCCACCGGCCGCTCGCCGTACTACGTCGGCAAGCCGAACCCGCTGATGATGCGCTCGGCGCTGCGCCGGCTGGGCGCGCACTCGGAGTCGACGCTGATGATCGGCGACCGGATGGACACCGACGTGCACTCCGGCATCGAAGCGGGGCTGCAGACCATCCTGGTGCTCACCGGCATATCCACCCGGGAGTCGGCCGAACGCTATCCGTATCGGCCGACCCTGGTGCTCGACTCGATCGCCGACCTGATCGGGCGAACCAGCGACCCGTTCGGCGAAGGCTGACGGTGGGCCGGGTGCGCGCAGGGCTTATCGTCACCGGATGAGCAAGTCCACCTACGTTGTGGGCGACGTGCACGGCCACCGTGACGAACTGGCCGAGGCACTGCGCGCCGAAGGCCTGGTCGACGACGAGGACAACTGGTCGGGGGGCGAGGACCAGCTGTGGTTCCTCGGCGACTTCGTCGACCGCGGGCCCGACGGCGTCGGCGCGATCGACCTGGTCATGCGGCTGGAGGCGCAGGCGGCCGAGGCCGGCGGCCAGGTCCAGACGCTGCTGGGCAACCACGAGATCCTGGCGCTGGGGATGTACCACTTCGGCGACGAGCCGGTGCCGTCCGACTTCGGCCCGCGCAGCTTCGCCCGCAGCTGGGAGATCAACGGCGGCCTGCTGTCGGACCAGGACCGGCTGACCCCCGAGCACATCGAGTGGCTGGCCGCGCGCCCGCTGGCCGCGCTGGCCGCCGACCACCTGCTGCTGCACTCGGACACGCTGGAGTACCTCGACTGGGGCTCGACGATCGAGGAGATCAACGCTTCCGCGGAGGAGATCCTCACGGGTTCGGACCTCGAGGCCTGGTGGGACGTCTGGCGCCGGATGACGACGCGCTACGCCTTCCGCGGCCCGGACGGCGAGGAGAACGCCCAGAAGCTGATGGACACGCTCGGCGGGTCCCGGATCGTGCACGGGCACAGCGTCATCGCCGACCAGCTGGGCATCCACCCGACGCAGATCGAGGGCCCGTTCCTGTACGCGGGCGGCAAGGCGCTGGGCGTCGACGGCGGCCTGTTCGTCGGCGGGCCCTGCCTGGTCGTCAAGCTGCCCTACGAACCGGAGTCGTGATCAGGGGAGGTCGACGATCTCCTTGCCGAGCGGCATCAGGGACACCGGGATCATCTTGAAGTTCGCGACGCCGAGCGGGATGCCCACGATGGTGAGGCACAGCGCGACGCCCGTGAAGACGTGCCCGAGCGCCAGCCACAACCCGGCGAAGACGAACCAGATGACGTTGCCGAGGCACGACGCGGCGCCCGCGTCGCGCCGGTCCACGACCGTGCGCCCGAACGGCCAGAGCGCGTAGTTCGCGATCCGGAACGACGCCAGCCCGAACGGGATGGTGACGACCAGGATGCAGCAGATGACGCCGGCGACCAGGTAGCCCAGCGCCATCCAGAAGCCGCACAGGACGAGCCAGATGATGTTCAGCAGGACGCGCATCAGACGTGCAGCTCCCCGCTGAGGACGGTCACGGCCTGGCCGGCGAGGTGGACGCGGTCGCCGTCCTGGCGCGTCCGCACGATCCCGCCGCGGGCCGAGGCCTGGTGCCCGACGAGTTCGGTCTTCTGGAACCGCTCGGACCAGTACGGCGAGAGGATGCAGTGCGCCGAGCCGGTGACGGGGTCTTCGTCGATGCCGACGCCGGGACCGAAGAAGCGGCTCACGTAGTCCGTGTCCTCGCCCTTCGCGGTGACGAGCAGCCGTCCGGTCCAGGTACGCTTCAGTTGTTCGAGGTCGGGCTCGAGGTTCTTGACCGCGTTGGCGTCGGGGAGGACGGCGAAGAGGTTCTCGACGCCGCGTCCGACGTACTCGATCTCGACGCCGGGGAGGATGGCGGACAGGTCGTCGTCGGTGGCTGTGGGCGGGTCGGAGGGGAAGTCGAGTTCGACCCAGCCGTCCTTCGCCTTAGCGCGCAGTTCGCCGCTCTTCGTGGTGTAGGTCTGCTCGCCGCCGAGCACGTGCGTGGTGGCGAGGGTGGCGTGCCCGCAGAGGGCGACCTCGACCTCGGGGGTGAACCACCGGAGCGACTTGGGGCCGTCGGTGGTGACGACGAAGGCGGTCTCGGCGTGCTTCATCTCGGCGGCGACGGCCTGCATCCAGGCGGGGTCGGCGGGCTCGTCCAGCAGGACGACCCCGGCGGAGTTCCCGGTGAAGGCCCGGTCGGTGAAGGCGTCGACGATGAAGAAGCGCATGCCCCCAATGTAGCCAGGGCTCCCGGCGCCGCCCCGCTCCCGGCGCCGGGATCAGGGAGATCTAGGGGGTCTCCCCGATGGTCGGCCGCACGATCTTCTCGCCGTCCGGCCCCCGTTCCGGCTTGAGGTCGAAGACGTCGTCGTCGACGGCGTACTTGTTCTTGTGTTCCTTGTCGTCGTCCTTCTTCTTGCCGGCCGCCGCGCCGGGCGCCCCGGCTGCGCCTTTGCCCTTGGCGGCCGCGGCGGCGGTGGCCCCGCGTTCGAGCCGCTCGCCGATCTTGCCCGCGCCGCTGCCCTTGCCCGCGCCCTTGCCCGCGCTTTCGCTTTCGCCGGGCGCCGCTTTGGGCGTACCACCGGCGCTGCCGGACACGCGCGACCCGGCGAAGCCGCTGCCGGCCCGCCCGGGCTTGCCGCCCCGGGTGGTGTCCCCGCCGCCGGTCGTGGTGCCCCCGGCGGTGGTCCCGGGCATGGCGAGACTGTCGGGGGTCATCCGCGGGAAGCCGCTCGCGGCGGGCGCGGCGCGGAAGTTGGTGTTGCCGGCGAAGTTCCCGGTCCCGCTGGTGGTGCCGGGCGGCACGTACCCGGTCGGCGGCGTCGTGGCGGGTGGTGGTGTGGTGCCGCCGGGGACGTAGCTGCCGCTTGTTCCGCCTCCCGGGCCGATGTTGGGGGTGCCGGTGAAGCCGCTGGTGCTGCTGGTGCCGTGGAACCCGGAGACGGAAGTGGAGTCGTTCCCGCCGAGCTGCGGAGGGGGCGCGTAGGTGGGCTGGGAGCTGGCGGTTTCGTGGTAGGTGCCGTCGAGGTTCTGCAGCACCTGAACGGCCTGCTGGTGCGCGGCGTCGGCCTGCTGCTGCTTGGCCTGGATGCCGGCCATGGTGCCGCTCATGCCGATGAGGTCACCGTTGTTGTACTGCTGCTTCGCCTTGTCGAGCTCGGCTTGCTGGTTGAAGCCGGTGGGCTCGGGCATGTTGGTCTTGGCGTAGTGCGCGGCGGCGGACTGCTGGGAGTAGTGGTTCGAGACGAGCTGCATGGCGTTGCCGGTTTGCTCGGTGTGCCCGGCGGTGCTTTGGAAGAAGTTGTTCGCCTGCTCGGCGGCGGGCCCCTGCCACGAACCACCGGCCGCGGTGGCGGCGTCCCGGAACTGGTTGGAGGCATCGGCCAGCCAGTTCCCGTAGACGTTGGCCACCCGGCTGCGGTCGTTGATGCCCTCGAGGTCGAGGTCCTTGTGGACCATGTCGTAGAGCACCTCGTGCGGGCTGTTGGCGTAGTTCTCCCCGGGAGCCGGTGAGTCACCCCGCAGGGTCTGCCCTTCCTGCAGCACCTTGCCCTGCGCGACCGAGTAGTCCGACGCGGCTTTCTGCGTCAGCCGTTGCGCGTCCCCGTTGCCCTGAAGCTTCTGTTCGGTGGCCGCGTAGTAGTCACCCTCGGACTGGCGATGCTGCGCCCGGTGCGGCTGACTCATGGCTGAACTCCGTCTCAGTTCTTCGGCAGTAGTGGCTCGACCTTCGCGGCGATGTCTTCGACCTGGGTGCAGGCGGTCGCGGTGTCCGATCCGGAACTGACCAGCACCAGCGCGCGCGAGTTGGATTTCACTTCCAGCCACACGCCGCACTGCCCGGATGAATGCTCCGGTTCGCGTTCTTCGACCGCGGGTCGCCCGTTGACGTTGCCCTCGCTCGCCTGGCTCGGGTTGCCCACGTTGTCGCGGTAGTTCTGCCCGGCCTGGAGCGAGAGGATCACGTCGACGCCCGGCGTGTTGCCCGAGGTGGCTTTCGAAGCGCGGCAGCTTTCCTTTGCCCGTGCCACTGTCGGAGTTGCTGGGGGAAAGCCCTGGCCGGTCAGTGCCTGGTCGAGCATGGTGCACTGGTTCAACCCCGCGAAGGGCGAGGCACCCGCGCTGTCGGTTCCGGGCGCCGTCGACTCGGCCACCGACGAACTGGGGCTCGCTTGCCCTCCCACCTGACTCGTGCAGGAGGTCAAGCTCAGTGCGATGGCCGGCACGGCCAGCGCGCTCAGGACACGGCGTGCGGTCACTTGTCCTGCAGCCCCTTGTTGAGTTGGGCGAACGTCATGCTGTGGGAATCCTCGGTCTCGCGGTAGTTCTTGCGGGCGATGACCATTGCTTCGCGGGCTTGCTGAACTCCGTCACGCATTTTGATGAGGTTGGGGATCAACGACTCTTCGTCGCCGTTGGCTACCTTGACGTTGAAGGCCGCGACGGATTTGGCGTACTCGCTGCTGCCCATGTTGGCGGCGGTGGCAAGCAGGCTGACGTCACCGATCATCCGGTTGTAACCGTCGATGAAGAAGTCGCACGCTTTGATATAAGCCTGGAACCCGGCCTCGTTCACCGTGAACTGGCCGTTCTCGGCCAGCGACTTCAGGTTGTGTCCGCCCTCGCTGACCCGCTGCGCGGCCGCCGAATCGACCGGTCCGTCGACGATGCCCGACAGGAAGTTCGCCCCCGCGTCCCCCGCCGCGGGTGGGGGTGTGAACGAGCCCGGTGCGCCGAATTGCGAACCGCCCATGACGCCCTCCCAGTCGTCCGGCACCACCCTGCGTGGTCTCTCCGCACTGTACTAGTGACGAACCGGCCGCGTCAGTGGTTCCTGCCACGCTCGTGGAGCCAAGCTCGCAGGTGAGAACCATCCGAAGGGGTGAACGTCACGCGGGTCTCGTTGCCCGGGAGCGCCTCGCTGAACATCAGGAACCGTCCGCCGTCGTTGTCGACGAACGTCACCGTTCCCGCCGGCTTCAGCGTCCCCGACGTCCGGACCGACAGCTCCACCGTGCCGTAGCGGTGCAGCGGCCACGCCGAGAACTCCGCCGCCAGCGCCGCCTCGCGGGTGGAGCCCGGGGTGGTGAACGTCAGCTCGGCCAGCGGGACCGGTGGGTACGCCGGCAGCATGCCGACCAGCAGGTCGACCAGGCGGTCCGGGCGGGTCTGGGCGAACAGGATCTCCTCGCCCGACAGCTCCGAGAACACCCCCAGCCCGTGGCCGATCGTCGCGCGGTAGAAGACCTGGCGGGTGTCCTCCGCCGCGCGGACCATGATCAGCACGTCCGGCTGGGTCCACGCCCTGAGCGTCTGCTCGACCTCGATGTCCAGCTTGTCCGGACCGGCCAGCCCGCGCGCCCGCATCGAGTCCCAGGCCGCTGCCGCGAGGCGGTCGTGTTCGGCCAGGGTGCGGCCCGCGCTGCGGATTTCGAACGGGTGCCAGTTCGCCGGGAGACCGGTGCGCCGGACCGCGGTGTCGACCTCCGTCAGGCCCAGTGAGAATTCCTCCGGCACGTCCCCGAGCGTAGCGGAACCGCCACCCGCCGCTTCAGATGTCGAGCTGGCGGACGCCCGTCTCGCGCAACGCCACCCGGCTGGCCGTCGCCCGTCCGCGCAGGCGGACGATTTCGTGCGGTTGCAGGCCGATCGCGACGCCGAACGCCTCCACGTCCGGGAAGCCGCCCTGCCGCTGCCGCAGCTCCAGCGCCGTGGTCACGCGCGCCGGCGACAGCCCCGGCAACGACGCCAGCTCCGGGCCCGGCGCCGTGTTCACGTCCACCAGCACCGGAGCGGGAGCCGGCGGCGGGGCCAACGGAACGGAAACCGGGACGTACGCCTCGATCAGGTCGTTCTCCCGCAGGTCCCGCGTCGCCAGCCCGACCGTGAACACCCGCGACCCCGCGCTGGTCCGCACCGCCACCCCGTCCCGCGCCAGCGACAGGATCCGCAGGTCAGCGGCGATGACCGTGCTCCGCTCGTTGAACGTCGTCCCGATCGGCCGCAGCACCCGCGCCGGCGACCCGGCCGTGAACGCCGCGCCGCGCCCCTCCGGCACCTCGACCGCCGCGACGACGGTGCCGTTGCCCAGGTCGGTGACCCCGTGCACCACCACCGATCCCTCGCGCCGCTCCAGGTAGTCGTGCGACGGCTCCTGGAACGCCACCAGCGCGTCACCGGCCAGCGGAGGGACGTCGCACTGGAAGCCCAGCAGCACCGTGCCCTGCCGCCCGGCGGGCAGCTCTTCCAGCGGGCCGGGACCGAACAGCCCGAGCACCCGCATCGGCTCGCCGATCGGGCGCCCGCCGCGCGTCAGCGCCACCAGCGCGCCGGACCGCACGACCCCCTCGCGGACGGCCACCGAAGCATGGAACCCGGTCAGGTGGTCGAAACCCGGCATCAGCACCGCACCGGCGCCGTCCTGACGGCTGGTGTCCGGGCCGACGGTGTCGTCGGTGTACAGCTCCAGCGAGTCGCCGTGCACCAGGTCGCGCCGCCCGACGGCGACGAAGACGTCCTTGAGGAACCCGGCGTCGGTGACCGCCTCGACGTCGCTGGAGAAGAACTTCTTCCGCACCATGATCCCGAGGCGCAGGTTGTCCGCGAGCACGCGGTCGCCGCGCCGCAGCCGCGCGCGGGCGCCGCGGACCGCCCGGCCCGCGCTGACCTGGCCGCCCGGGAGCTCGCCGAGGCCGGGGAGGGTGACGGAGTCGTTGAGCGCCTTGCCGAACTCGATCAGCCCGACCCTGACCTCGGTCACGACGTGGCGGCCAGCGTGACGCTGATCGACTGGTCGGCGTTCACCCGCTCGGATTCGACGACCATCCCGTTCGAAGCCGCACGCGCCTTGAGACGCGCCAGCACCGACTGCTGCACCTGAGCCGCGTACGCCTCGTCGACCGACAGCACCAGCCGCTGCGCTTCGGCCTCGGCGAGACCGGGGCCGTCGACGTGCGCCAGCTGGACGCCTTCGGGGCCGTAGACGAACGTGATCCGCCGTCCCTCCCACGCGGCGACGACGGAGTTGCCGTCGTCGGTGACCTGCGCCCGCAGCCCGGTGAGCGCGCGGGCGAGCAGGTCGCGGTGCCGCATCCGGGTGCGCACGGTGACGACGCCCGGCTGCGCCTGCGTGTGCGCGGCGATCGTCGCGGCATTGAGCTGGGCCAGTGCTTCGCTGCGCAGCTTCAGCGTGACACTCATCGGTGATCCCCTTCGAGCAGCGCTTCCAGTACTTCGGTGGTGGCGAACCCGTTCACTTCG
Source organism: Amycolatopsis eburnea (assembly GCF_003937945.1). Lineage (GTDB taxonomy): Bacteria > Actinomycetota > Actinomycetes > Mycobacteriales > Pseudonocardiaceae > Amycolatopsis > Amycolatopsis eburnea. Next base: position 156,969 of record NZ_RSEC01000036.1, on the reverse strand, counting down.
ATCCCGCCGTCCACGCCGATCGTCAGTTCCAGGCGGTTCGGCGTGGTGAAGATCGACTCGTCGTAGCGGTCGGTCAGGAAGTGGAACCGCTGGTTGACCGACCCCACCCACGGCCGCGCGGTCTCCGGCCGGTCCGCCAGGAACGGCCCGTCCACCAGCAGGTCCGTCGACTCGAGGAGCTTCGACGGCGGCAGGTCTTCCAGGACGTGCCCGGTGAACGTCATCACCGAGAGTCCTGCGGAACGGACCGCGGCGGCGAAGTGGCCCAGCGGCTCGGGCTGGTCGAACGGCTCGCCGCCGAGCAGCGTGACGCCCTCGATCCCGGGGATCGCGAGCACGTGCGAAACCAGGTCGGGCCACGGCATCAGCGTCCCGCCGCGCGTGGTCCACGTCTGCGGGTTGAAGCAGCCGGGGCAGCGCACCGAGCACCCCTGCGTCCACACCGCGCACCGCACGCCGGGACCTTCGGCCGCGGTGACGTCGACGATCCGGTGCAGGTTCAGGAGTTCCATTGCTGCTGCGACGCCGTGTTCTCGACCTCGGCGGAGGTCCGGCGGTAGTCCTCGGTGAACTCCGACGACACCGTTTCCGCGCCGAGCAGGTCTTCCAGCAGCGGGATGTAGTCGAGGCACTTGGACCCGGTCACGCCGTGCGTTTCGGCGCTGATCGAGCCGTCCTTGGCGATGGTGACCGTCACGCGGTGCGTCATACGTCGATCGTCCTTCCCCTCGGGGACTCCGGCGGCGGTGGCGCGACGGGAGCCTCGACGGCGTCATCGGAAGTGTCCGTGGCCGCGACGGCCCGGGTCTCCGCCCAGTTCCGGATGGCCAGGATCTCGTCGGCCTGGGTGACCGACAGCGGCACGGTCGACTTCACCGCGCGCACGAGGTCGTCGCGCCGCAGCGGCCGCTTCTCGGCGAACGCGTCGACCAGCCCGGACAGCACGGCCTGCTCGATCTCGGCGCCGCTGTAGCCCGCGCTGACGTCGGCCAGCTCGGCGAACAGCGCGTCGTCCAGCCGCAGCTCACTCGCCACGAACGGGTCGGTGACGCGCTTGGCCAGGTGGATCCGCCAGATCGCGGCGCGCTCGGGCGCCGAGGGCAGGTCGACGAAGAAGATCTCGTCGAACCGGCCCTTGCGCAGGAACTCCGGCGGCAGCGAGCCGACCTGGTTCGCGGTCGCCATCACGAACACCGGCGCCGACTTCTCCTGCATCCAGGACAGGAACGTGCCGAACACACGCCGCGCGGTGCCGCCGTCACCCCCGCCGCCGGCGCCCGCGAGGCCCTTCTCGATCTCGTCGACCCACAGCACGCAGGGCGCGATGCCTTCCGCGGTGCGGATGACCGTGCGGATGTTCTTCTCGCTGGAGCCGACCAGCCCGGCGAAGACGCGCCCGAGGTCCAGCCGCAGCAGGGGCAGCCGCCACATGTTCGCGACGCAGACCGCGGACAGGCTCTTGCCGCAGCCGGGCACGCCGGTGAGCAGCAGGCCCTTCGGCGCCGCGAGGTTGTACGCCGACGCGGCGGGCGTCCAGGTGCCGGTGCGCTTGGTCAGCCAGCGCTTGAGCCGGTCCAGCCCGCCGACGGCGTCGAAGCTCGTCTCCGCGGGGACGATGTCGAGCATCCCGGACCGGCGGACGGCCTGGCGCTTCTCGGCGAGGATCAGCTCGAGGTCGCTGGGGTCGAGCCCGCCGCCTTCGACCAGGGCCCTGGCGAACGCGTTCTCGGCTTCGGGCAGCGTGAGGCCCCGCGCGGCGGCGACGATCATGTCCCGGTCGTCGCGGTCGATGCTGATCCGGACGTTCTGCCGGTGCGCGGCGACCATGCCGTCCAGCAGCTCGCCGATCTGGCGCTGGTCGGGCAGCGGGAAGTCGACGACGGTCGCGTCGTGCTCCAGCTCCGGCGGCACCGGCAGGGACGGCGACACGAGGATCAGGCTCAGCGGCACGGGCCGCGTCTTGAACGCGGCGGCGAGTTCGCGCAGCCGCCGGACGACGTCGGGATCGGGCCGGTGCCCGCCTTCGGACACCAGCGACGGGTGCAGGTCGGCGAAGACGAAGACGGCGGGCTCACCCCAGCCGTAGATCCGTTCGAGCGCTGCGGCCGCACTGCGGGTCTCACTGATCGGCGGGCCGCCCGCGGGCGCCAGCCCGGTGGTCGACGACCAGACGTACACCCGCCGCGGCGTCCGAAGCCGCTGCTGGTCCTCCGCGACCGCGCGGATCTCCCGCAGCACCCGCTGCTCTTCGTGCGTCTCGACGACCAGCAGCGGGTAGCGCGCCTGCAGCAGCTGGGTCAGCTCGTCGCGAAACCCCTGGCCGGCCATCGATCGCCCCCTCGAAGTCCGTCCGGACCCTACCAGTCACGCGCCGACGAGCAGGACCTCGTAGGTCGGGCTGGTGGGCGGGTAGCCGCTGAAGATGTGGGAGTTGACGACGGCGAGCCGGTCGCCGAGCTTCGCCGCCGAAACCGGCTGGTCGAACAGCGGATCGGTGATCGTCCCGTCGGCGGTGCCGCGGCTCAGGTCGCCGTCGAGGCACCACCGGGTGATCTTGTCGTCGAGCTGCACCGCCCAGAGCCGGCGCCCTTCCAGCACGAGACTGACCACGTTGGGCGCGTTGACCCCCTCGATCTCCGCGCTGACCCCGGTGCGCGGGTTGATCTTGTACACCTTGCCGGGCGTCGTGGCGGCCACGAGCAGGGTGTCGCCGGACGGCGTGGCGATGATGTCGTTCATGAAGAAGGTGTCGGGGGAACCGCCCGCGCCCGGGCCGCTCAGCGGCAGGGTGCGCGGCGCGCCGGGCACGCCGGCCACGACCGGCACGAAGAACAGCTGCGGGTGGTAGGAGTCGGTGAACCAGGCGCCCTGCGGGGTCACGGCCACGTCGTTGACGTAGGACGTCCGCGGGTCGCCGAAGGTGAAGTCCGCGACCTTCGCCTTGGTGCGCACGTCGTAGACGTAGGCCTTGCCGCCCGTCCCGCCGGCGACGAACAGCAGGTCGTGGCGCCGGTCGAGGTCCACCCCGGCCGCCATCGCCCCGGGTGCTGCCTCGATGAAGCGCTCGGCGGTGCCGCGCTTGACGTCCTCGCGGAAGATCGTGCCGGCGACGAGGTCGCCGGTGTAGTAGGTGCCGCCGCCGGCCGCGGTGATGCCTTCGGCGGACTTGGCGCCGGGCAGCACGATCACGCGGGTCGCCGCCGACGCCGGTATGACCGGCGCGAGCAGCAGGATCGCCGTGGCCAGAGTCAGGATTCTTCGCATCGGGTTCCCTCCGTCTTCCCCGGAGGATCCTGCCACTGCGCTGGCTGATCAGGCACCTGGTTCCTAGACTCGGCGGCAGTCACCGCCGACTTCAGGAGGCACCATGCCTGACGCGCCCGCCCTGCCGAGTTACGCCTCGGGGACGTCGCAGGTCCCGCTGCTCGGGGACACCATCGGCGACAATTTCGACCGGACGGTGGCCGCGTTCGGGGATCGGGACGCTCTGGTCGACCGCACCGCGGGGCGCCGGTGGACCTATCGGGAGCTGGCCGCCGAGGTCGATGCGCTGGCGTTGGGGTTGGTGGGGCGGGGGATCGGGAAGGGTGACCGGGTGGGGATCTGGTCGCCGAACCGGGCGGAGTGGACGTTCCTGCAGTACGCGACGGCGAAGATCGGCGCGATCCTGGTCAACATCAATCCCGCTTACCGGTCGCACGAGCTGGAGTACGTGCTCAACCAGGCGGGGATCCGGTTGCTGGTCGCTTCGGATGCGTTCAAGACCTCCGACTACCCGGCCATGGTCGAGGAAGTCCGGGAGAAGTGCGCGGCGCTGGAGCACGTGGTGATCCTCGGTGGGCCGGACTGGCAGGCCCTGATGTCGGCGGGCGGGGACCTGGAGCAGCTGAAGCACCTGCAGGCCGGGTTGTCGGCGGATGATCCGATCAACATCCAGTACACCTCCGGGACGACCGGGTTCCCGAAGGGTGCGACGCTGTCGCACCACAACATCCTCAACAACGGCTTCTTCGTCGGGGAGCTGTGCAACTACACCGAAGCGGACCGGGTGTGCATTCCGGTGCCGTTCTATCACTGCTTCGGGATGGTGATGGGCAACCTCGCGTGCACCAGCCACGGCGCCTGCATGGTGATCCCGGCACCGGCGTTCGACCCGAAAGCCACCCTGGAAGCGGTGGCGGCCGAAAAGTGCACCTCCTTGTATGGGGTGCCGACGATGTTCATCGCGGAGCTGAACCACCCGGATTTCGCGAGTTTTGATCTGTCGTCGTTGCGGACGGGGATCATGGCGGGGTCGCCGTGTCCGGTGGAGGTGATGAAGCAGGTCATCGACCGGATGGGTATGGGCGAGGTGTCGATCTGTTACGGCATGACCGAAACCTCCCCGGTGTCCACGCAGACCCGCGCGGACGACTCGATCGAGCGCCGGGTGTCGACGGTCGGGCGGGTGGGGCCGCACCTGGAGGTCAAGGTCGTGGACCCGGAGACCGGGCTGACCGTGCCGCGTGGCGAGCCGGGTGAGCTGTGCACGCGCGGGTATTCGGTGATGCTCGGCTATTGGGAGCAGCCGGACAAGACAGCGGAAGCGATCGACGCGGCGCGGTGGATGCACACCGGGGATCTGGCGGTGATGGACGGCGACGGCTACCTCAACATCACCGGCCGGATCAAGGACATGGTGATCCGCGGTGGGGAAAACCTGTATCCGCGGGAGATCGAGGAGTTCCTCTACACGCACCCGGACATCCTGGACGCGCAGGTCATCGGTGTCCCGGACGAGAAGTACGGCGAAGAGCTGATGGCGTGGATCCGGATGCGCGAAGGCGCCGAACCGCTCACGGCGGAGAAGGTGCGCGAGTTCTGTGAGGGCAAGCTGGCCCGCTACAAGGTCCCCCGCTACGTCCACGTCGTCGAGGAGTTCCCGATGACGGTCACGGGCAAGGTCCGCAAGGTCGAGATGCGCGAGAAGTCGATCAGCCTGCTGGGGCTGGAAAAGGCGGCGGCGACCAAGCACGCCTAAACCACGCGGGACTGGGAGTGGTGAGACGTGGTGGGGCACCGTCGCGAAGGTGCCCCACCACCCCCTTCAGCCGACGGCCGCGGCCGCCTCGGCGATCGCCTTCGCGTCCTCCTCGCCGAACGTTTCCTCCAGGTGCTCCGGCGAGTAGTCCAGGTCGATCTGCTCCACCGGCATCCCGCGCGCCGACTCGATCGCGCCCAGGCGGCGCTGCGCCCGGTCCGCCGCGTACTGGACGATCTCCTGCGGGTCGTTGTCGAACGGCAGCTCCTCGAACTGGTCCTGCACCCACTGGATCATGTTCAGCGCGTGCGGCAGCAGCTCGCCCATCCGCTGCTGGACCGCGTCCCACAGCGAGTCGTCCGCGGCGACGTGCCGCCGGCACGTGAACGTGCCCCACGCCATGTGGCGGCGCTCGTCGTCGCCGATGCGGCGGACCAGTTCCTGCATGCCCGGCAGGATGTCGTGCTGGGTGCAGATCAGCTGCCACGAGTAGTACCCCGTCAGCGCGAGACTGCCTTCGATCACGTGGTTGTACGTCACGCTCGCGCGGATCTGGTTGAGCGGGCTGGGATCGTCCTCCAGCGCCCGCAGCGACTGCGGTAGTTCCTCGTAGAACAGCTTGCGGTAGTGCGGGTTCTCGGCGACGTACGGGTGGAGGTCTTCGGTGAGCCCGACCGCGTCCATCCAGCGGCGGAACACTTCCGTGTGCTTGGCCTCCTCGAAGCAGAACTGCGTCAGGTACATCTCGTCGCCGAAGCGGCCGGTCGCCGACATCGCCCGCATGAACGGCTGGATGTCCTCCGTGACGGCCTCTTCGCCGGCGATGAACTGCGCGACCAGGTACGTCGTCGAACGCTTCTGCTCGTCGTTCAGCGTGTCCCAGCCCTCGCGCTCGTGGCTGAAGTCGATGTCGGCGGGGTTCCAGAACTTCTTGTTGCCCTTGACGAACAGGCGCAGCGGGAAGGAGTCCCAGTTCAGCCCGCCCTTGCGCAGCGAGGAAAAGCCGGTCCGCAGCTCGGGCAGCGTGTCGGTCATCGTGTCACTCCATTGTGGACGAATTGGCGGATGGCGGGTGCCAGCACGGCGGTGACGGCGTCGGCCGCCTCCGTCGCGGAGTGCGTCGGGAGCACCAGGTGCGACAGCGAAAGCCGCACGACGGTCTCCGCGAGCAGGGCCGCGGCTTCGGCCGAGAGCCCCGGTTCGAATTCGCGGTACTGCTCGGCGGCGAGGTCCGCGGCCGCGGTGAGGATCGGCTCGCCGCGGCTGGTGAGCAGCGGCAGCAGGTCCTCGCCCGCTTCGGTGCCGAGCGCCGCCGCGACCAGGCGGTTCTCCCGCGCGTGCTCGATCGTGTAGACCACGGCGTGGTGGATGCCCGCCAGGAGCCCGTCCGCCGTTTCGAACCGCTGCCGGATCCCGTCGAGGAACTCCGCCGCGGTGCGCAGCGCCACCGCCTGGGTCAGCGCCGCCTTGTTGCCGAACTCGTTGTAGACGGTTTGCCTGCTCACGCCCGCTTTCGCCGCGACGTCGGCCATCCGCAGGCCCGCGTGCCCGCGGTCCGGCAGCAGGTCGGCCGCGGCGTCGAGGAGTGCTTCCCGCAGGGACGCCTTCGTCCGGTCAGTGAAGCTGGTCACACCCCCACCTTGACACAGATGACTCCGCTGTCAAGACGCTGTACATGATCAGCTGACGTGTAAAACTGTCGGTGGTGGCGGCTAACGTGTCGGTTGTGGGCATCACGGTGGGGTTCGACCTCGACATGACACTGATCGACGCGCGGCCGGGCATGGCCGCGGCGATGAACGCGCTCGGCGCCGAATCCGGCCTGCCGCTGGACGGCGACGCGTTCGCGGCCAACCTCGGCCCGCCGCTCGACGACATCCTGCGCGGCTTCGAGGCCCCGGAGGAGCGCATCCCCGGGCTGGTCGACCGGTTCCGCGCGCTCTACCCGGACATGGTCGTGCCGAGCACGGTCGCGCTGCCGGGCGCGGTCGAGGCGCTGCGCGCGGTCCGGGACGCCGGCGGGCGCACGCTGGTCGTCACCGGCAAGTACGGCCCCAACGCGCAGCTGCACGTCGACGCGCTCGGCCTGGACGTCGACGAGGTCGTCGGCGAGCTGTGGTCGACGCAGAAGGCCGAGGCGCTCCTGGCGCACGACGCGCGCGTGTATGTCGGAGATCACGCGGGCGACATCCGGGGTGCCTTGGCGGCCAACGCGATCGCGGTCGGCGTCACGACGGGCCCGTGCGACCGCGCGCTCCTGCTGAGCGAAGGAGCGGAGGTGGTGTTCGAGTCGCTGACGGAGTTCCCGGACTGGTTCGAGAAGACGTTCGCGACCGTGGGCTAGTTCTTGGCGCGAGCCTCGCGGACCAGCGCGATCAGGCCCAGCAGGAGACCCAGGGGCGTGACGACACCGGCGGCGACGGACAGCCAGATCGGCAGGTTCTCCAGGCCGGCGGCGAACATGATGAACACGGCGAGCACGGCCAGCATGCCGATGCCGAACAAGCCGATGCCGACGCGCATCAGGAACGGTTTGCCGGTGGCGGCCACGGCGGCCTCCTTCGTCGCCTTACTCATGAAGCAGAGGGTATCCGCCGGTATCGACTTCTCCCCAGGGCATGTGGCGAGATACCCTTTACCCAGCGCGCCCTGGGTACGCCCCCGGGCGCGTTCGTCGTGAGCGGGACAGCAGAAGGATTGGTGAGGGAAGTGCCGACCGGCAAGGTCAAGTGGTACGACGCGGAGAAGGGGTTCGGGTTCGTCACGCAGGACGGTGGCGCCGACGTCTACATCCGCAAGGCCGCGCTGCCGCAGGGCGTCGAGGGGCTCAAGGCCGGCCAGCGGCTGGAGTTCGGCGTCGCCGACGGCCGTCGCGGTCCGCAAGCGCTCTCCGTCCGGTTGCTCGACCCGCCGCCGTCCGTCGCCGAGGCGCGCCGCCGTCCCGCCGAGGAGCTGCACGGCCTGATCGAGGACATGATCAAGCTGCTCGAGCTGAAGGTGCAGCCGGACCTGCGGCGCAACCGCTACCCGGACCGCAAGCACACCAAGCAGATCGGCGAGATCATGCGCGCGGTGGCCCGGGACCTCGATCCCTAAGCCTCCAGCCGGAGACCCCACACGTCGCTGGGCAGCAGGCCCGACTCGCCGGTGCTCGAGTTGAGCACGGCCGTGTACTTCTGCACGTCGACCGCCGAGATGCGGTCGGCGGGCGTCGGCGGCGTGACCGTGTAGGCGTAGCGGTCCAGCGATGTGAACGGGATCGGGTCGCTCTGCTTGTACTCGCCCTGCGGGGTGACGTACTCGTAGACGATCTGCCACGGCGCGTCGGCGACCTCGCCGGGCACGGAGATCTGCACGGGCTTGCCCGGGCGGACCTTCAGCGTCTTCGTGTCGCCCTTGGCGCTGCACGGCTGCGCGAGCTGCCGCGAGTAGTCGCAAGTGAGCACGGGCGTGGTGTTGATCGTGTGGCCGTCGGCGTAGAACGTGACCTCGGCCGGGCCGGGTGCCGAGCAGCCGGCCACCGCGAACCCACCGGCCGCAAGCAGGGCCACCACCCGGGAACGTCGCATGGGTTCAGACCCTACCGGCGGGGCGCCGCGTCCCTGGGCAGGCCCTGGGCCGGGAAGCTGCCGGTCGGCTCGGGGCGCAGCGGCCGGTCGCCGCCGAGGCCCGGCACGAGCGAACCGCCGCGGCGCACGAGGTACGTCTGGGTCAGGCCGACCGCCAGCACGATCGTGATGACCAGGAAGCCGATCCAGTACGTCGGCGGCAGCAGCAGGCCCGCGCCGCCACCGAGGCACCAGGCCAGCTGCAGCACGGTTTCCGAGCGGCCGAACGCCGACGCGCGCGACTCCTCCGGCAGGTCTTCCTGGATGACGGCGTCGAGGCTGATCTTCGCGAGCGCGCTGGCCGTCGCGCCGACCAGGCCGACGATCGCGGCCGTGGCGAGGCCGGGCAGGATCGTCGCGACCAGCGCGGCCAGCACGCAGCCCGCCACGCAGCCGACGATCACCTGGTCCGGGCTGCCGAAGTGCAGGCGCGAGCCCAGCGCGTTGCCGAGGAACCCGCCTGCCCCCGCCGCGGCGCCGATCACGCCGAGCAGGAGCAGCTGCATGAACGGCGTCTGCCCGGTGCCTTCGGTCTGCGCCTTCACCGCGAACGCGGCGAACATCATGAGGAAGCCGGTGAGCACGCGCACCGAGCCGTTGCCCCACAGCGCGACGACGATGTGGCGCCCCAGCGGCTGGCGGCGCTTCTTCTCGGTCGGGTGCGCCGAAAGCGACGTCGGGACCTCGCCCTCGGTCGCCTCCACCCAGGCCGGGATCCGCATCGACTGCACGGCGGCGGCGACGCAGATCAGCGCCGTGAACCACAGCGCGCCCGCCGAGCCGGTGATCGCGTTGACCCCGCTGGCCAGCGCGCCGAACGCGCCCGCGGCGACCAGGCCGAACGTCGTCAGCCGGGCGTTGGTCTTCGACAGCGTGATCTCGGACGGCAGCACCCGGGGCGTCACCGCGGCCTTGAGCACGGTGAACGACTTCGAGAGCACCATCATCCCGAGCGCGGCCGGGTAGAGCAGCCAGTCGTCGAAGTGCAGCGCCATCACGACGGCCATCAGGGCCTGGCCGACCGAAGACGCGCACATCGCGAGCCGGCGGCCGCGCTGCACCTTGTCGAGCGCCGGCCCGATCACCGGCGCGACCAGCGCGAACGGCGCGATCGTGATGAGCAGGTAGAGCGCCACCTTGCCCTTGCTCTCGCCGCTGGTCGCGGCGAAGAAGAGGGTGTTGGCCAGCGCGATCGCCATCGCCGCGTCGCTGGCGTAGTTCAGCATCACGGCGTAGGTCAGCGAGGTGAGCCCCGACTTCTCGGCGCCGTCGGCCTTCGTCGCGCGCTGGAAGGCGCCGACGGCCTGGCCGGTCAGCTGGCGGCTGCGCATCGCCGCCACCCGCGTGACGGTGATCTTCTTCGGCAGCTTCGGCGTGCCGCCGGGCGTCCGCGGTTCTTCGCGCGGCGGCAGCGGCTCGGCCTCCGGCGGCCGCGGCTCGCCGGCGTAGCCCCCGGTGTCGTAGTGCTCGTACTCGCCGCTGCCGGGGTGCCGGTCGCCCTGGTAGAAGCCGGCGGGCTCGCGGCGGACGGGCTCGGTGCGGTGCGGGTCGCGCGGCGGCGGGTACGGCCGCGCCCCGCGTGGCGGCGGCGGCCGGTGCCCCATCGGCGCGGCGGCGGTCGGCGCCTCGTTCGCGTCCGGCGGCCCGTAGTACCCACCGCGCGGGGGCGGCGGGGGCGCGGGCCGTTCGACGCGGGGCGGCGCCGCGCTGCGGTGCTCGACACGGGTGCGCTCGGCCGGCGGCGGGCCGGGGTGCTCGACGCGGGTGGGCTGCGGGTCGCGGGCGGCCTCGCGCCAGCTGCGCGCCTCCGCCCCGCCCGGCTCCGGCGTCCAGCGTCGCTTCGACTTGCGGCCGCGCGGCTGCGAGCCGGAGCCGTCGGAGCGGGAGCCGAAGAGTGCCACGTGTCAATCCTGCCTTACCGGGGGTCGGTCTCGCCTGCTCATCCGTGCTTTCCGGCGGAGACCGGGACGAACCTCACCCGGAACGTGACCGGCCACTGCTTCCCGGCGAGCAGGAATTCGCCGGTTCCCGGGACGGCGGCGATGCCGTTGAGCACGGCCTCCGCGTCCGCCGGGTTCACCCTGGCACGCAGCTGACCTGCGTCGATGGTGCCGGTGACGTGCCCGGTGGCCGCGTCGACCCGCAGGATCGTATCGGTGTGCCAAACGTTTGCGTAGACGTCGCCGCCAACGCACTCGAGCTCGTTGAGCTGGTCGCGCCCGACGTCGACGCTCCCGGTCACGGCGAACGTCTTCGGGTCGCGGAAGGTGAGCCGCGACGAGCCGTCGCTCATGACGAGCCGCCCGCCGTCCTGGTGGCACAACCCCCAGCCTTCGCCCTGGTAGGGCACCCGGCGCAGTTCGGCGAGGGTCTTCGAGTCGCGTTCGATGGCGACGCCGTCCTGCCAGGTGAGCTGCCAGAGCGTCGGCCCGAGCACGGTGACGCCCTCGCCGAACAGCGGTGACGGCAGCGTGGCCGTGGTGGCGGGCGGCCCGCCGGCGGGCCCGGCGGTGAGCGTCGACCGGCCGGAGAGCCCGGTGCTCTCGTAGAGCGTGTCCCCGGCGAACTCGAGCCCTTCGGTGAAGGCGGCGGGGTCGTGCGCCAAGGTCGAGACCACCTCGACGGTGAGCTGTTCGGGGCTGGTTTCCGGTCCGGGAGCCCCGGCGCAGCCGCCGAGCGCGGCGGCCAGCAGCAGGGTGGTGACGATGGGCGTGCGCACGTTGAACAGCCTGGCACGGGCGCCGCGGATGCGTGCGGCACAATTGGCCGCATGACTTTGCTGCTGACCCTCGACGACGGTTCCGTGCAGCGCAAACTCGCCGACGCGGTGGAGTTCGCGCGAGCCGCGGTGCTGGAGGAAGCGCCCGCGGAGCAGCTCGGCACCCACGTGGGGGTCACTCGCGAGGACGCGGTCACGGCAAGTCACCTGTTCGAGGCCCAGGTCCCCGGCTACCGCGGCTGGCGCTGGTCGGTGACGGTGGCACTGGCGGCCGACGAAGACCCGGTGACGGTCAGCGAGGTCGTCCTGGTGCCCGGCCCGGAGGCGCTGATCGCCCCGCCGTGGGTCCCGTGGGAGCGCCGCGTCCGCGCGGGCGACCTCGGCGTCGGCGACATCTTCCCGACGGACGAGAACGACCCCCGCCTCGCCCCGGCGTACCTGCAGTCCGACGACCCGGCGGTGGAGGAGGTCTCCCGCGAGGCGGGCCTGGGCCGCGTCCACGTGCTGTCCCGCTTCGGCCGCACGGAAGCAGCCGCCCGCTGGCACAGCGGCGAGTTCGGCCCGCGGTCGGACATGGCCCGCAGCGCACCGGACGTGTGCGGGACGTGCGGGTTCTTCGTGCAGCTGGCGGGCTCGTTGAGTGGCGTGTTCGGGGTCTGCAGCAACGACATCGCCCCGGCGGACGGCCACGTGGTGGACGTCGAGTACGGGTGCGGCGCGCACTCGGAGGTCGAGGTCGAGGTGACGTCGTCGGTGCCGGTGGCGGAGCTGGTTTACGACGACTCGCTGTTGGACTTCACGCCGGTGGAGAAGGCCGAGGAGCCGGACGCGGCGGCGGTGGCGGAGTCGGCGGTGGCGGAGCCGGAGGCGGAGGTAGTGGCGCCGGAGGCGGAGGTAGTGGCGGCGGAGGCGGCTGCCGCGGAGGCGGCGGAGGCGAAGCCGGAGACGGCGGCCGAGTCGGCGGAGCCGGAGGCGGCTGCAGCGGAGGCCGAGCCGGACGCGGCGGTGGCGAAGCCGGAGAGCGCGGAGCCGGTGGCGAAGCCGGAGACCGCAGCGGCAGTCGAGACGGCGACGGAGCCGGAGGCGGCTGCCGCGGAGGCGGCGGTCACGGCGGCCGAGCCGGAGACCGCAGTGGCGGCGCCGGAGGCGGTGGCCGCGACGACGGAGCCGGAGGCGGCTGCCGCGGAGGTCGAGCTGGAGTCGGAGCCGGAGGCCGCGACGGCGGAGGCCGCGGCGCCGGACCAGGCGGAGGCAGCGATCGCGGAGCCGGAGACGGCGGCCGAGCCGGAAGTTGTGGCGGGCGCCGATTCGGCGGAGCCGGAGACCGCAGCGGCGGTGGAGACGGCAGCGGCGGAGCCGGAAACGGCGGTCGCGGAGGCGGACGTGTCGCCCGCGGAGGTGGAGCCGGAGGTAGCGGCGGTCGCCGAGCAGACGGCGGCGCCGGAGGTCAGCGCGGCCGAGCCGGTGGCGGTTGAGCCGGCTCAATCCGACACGGCTGTGGCTCAGGGCGAGCAGACGGTCGCCGAGGGCGCGGTCAGTGCTGAGCCGGTTGAACGTGATGTTCCCGAGCCGGCGGAAGCTGAGCCGACTCAGGCTGAGGTCACCGATGTGGTCGCCGTGGAAGAGCAGCCGACCGATGGGGCACAGGCGGCGGAGTCGGTTGAGGTGACCGGTGCCGGGACGTCGGCCGGCGAGGACGACGTGCCCGAGGCCAGCGCGGAGGCCGAGCGGCGTGATGATGGCGGGCGCTGAGCCGGTCGGGGACGATCCGTTCGGTTGCGCTCGGCTTCGTGAGGCGACCCTGCGTGCTTGGCGGGACTCGCCGACGCGGCTCATCGAAGACACCAACGTCGAGCGCGATCTGCGGGTCGGGGCGTACCGGGATCGGCTCTTCGTCGAGCTGGCCCAGAACGCCGCCGATGCCGCCACGGCCGCCGGGGCGCCCGGGCGGGTGAAGGTGTCGCTTGTGGACCGGGAACTCCGGTTCGCCAACACCGGTGCGCCGCTCGATGCTCGTGGGGTTGCTTCGCTTGCCTCGCTTCGGGCTTCCGGGAAGACCGGCGAGAGCGTCGGGCGGTTCGGGGTCGGGTTCGCCGCTGTGCGGACCGTTTCCGACGAACCTCGCGTCGTCTCCCGCACCGGTGGCGTCGCCTTCTCCGCCGAGCGGACCCGGGCCGCCGCCGGGATCGAGGGGGACGTTCCCGTTCTGCGGTTGCCGTGGCCCGTGGACGGCGATGTGCCGGACGGCTTCGACACCGAGGTCCGGCTCCCGTTGCGGGACGACGTCGACGGCGACGCGCTCCTCGACGAACTCGCACGCGACGTCGGCGATCTCCTGCTCGCGCTGCCTTGGCTGGCCGAGTTCGAGGTCGGGGGTCGCGTTTGGACTCGCTCTTCCGACCAGGACGTCGTCGAAATCCGGGGCCCGGTAGGGGAAACCCGGTGGCTGACTCATCGCGGCGACGTCGTGTGGGCCGTGCCGATCGGGCGGGACGGCGTGCCGGAGCCGCTGACCGAAGACGTTTTGCGTGCTCCTACGCCGACCGATGACGCGCTGTCGTTGCCCGCTCGGCTGATTGCTTCCGTTCCGGTCGAACCTTCGCGACGCCGGGTGTTGCCCGGGGCCGAACTGACCGCGGCGCTGGAGAAGGCTGCCGCCGAGTACGTCGGGCTTGTGCGGGCGGTCGCCGCCGAACACCGGTTCGCGCTCGTTCCGGTGCCCGGCTTTCCGAAGTCTACTGTGGACGCTGCCTTGCGCGATGGCGTGCTTGCCGCGCTCGGCAACGAGACTTGGGTGTCTACTCAGGACAAGAGTGAGGTTTCCGGGCGGCAGGCCAAGATTCTCGACGTCGAGGTACCCGGACTGCCGGAGCTGCTCGCCGAGCTCGTGCCCGGGCTGGTCAAGGGAGATGTTCCGGCGCAGGCGCTGAAAGCCGTTTCCGGGCAGGTCATCGGCGTCGAAGAGGTGCTGGAAACGCTTACCGGGGTGTCCAGGGATCCCGGCTGGTGGCGTGAGGTCTACGCCGCGCTTGCGATCGGCGTCGACTCCCATGCGGTGAACGCGTCCAAACTGGATGGACTACCGGTTCCGCTGTCGGACGGCCGGACGCTGCCGGGTGCGCGGGGCTCCCTGCTGGTCGAAGGGTCCGCGGAGCTGCTCGAACTGCTGTCCGATGTGGACATCCCGGGGCTCCGGCTGGTGCACCCCGCCGCGGCGCACCCGTTGCTGGAACGGTTGGGGGCCAAGCACGCCGACGCGCGCGAGCTGCTCAACGCCGATCAGTTGCGGGACGCCGTCGAGCGCAGCGTCGAGGACGTGCGGTCCGGATTGGACGGTACGACACTCGCCGGTGCGGTCCTGCGGCTGGTCGCCGACTGCGGCGATGACGCCCCGCGCTGGGTCGGCGCGCTCGCGCTGCCCGCCACCGACACCTGGCGCCGGGCCGACGAGCTCGTGCTGCCGTCGTCGCCGCTCATCGACGTCTTCGACGAAGAGGTCTTCGAGGAGGACGGCGCGCTCGACGTCCTCGACGAGGACTTCGCCGAGGACTGGCCCGCCGACACGCTCAAAGCCGCCGGCGTGCTCGACTCGTTCGCGCTGGTCGTGGACGACGAGCCGCACGAACCCGAACACGACCTGCCCGACGAAGAGACCTGGTGGGACTCGCTGCCGGAGCCGCCGTCGACGCTCGTCGCGATCCGGGACCTCGACCTCGTCGCCGACGACTCCTGGCCCGCCGCGCTGCGCCTGCTCGCGGCGCGCCCCGAAACCTGGCACGCCCTGCGCGCGCCGCGGGGGCACGCCGCCTGGTGGATCGCGCAGTACGCCGTGCTCGGTGGGTTCGCGCCGAACGAATGGCGCCTGCCGGACGCCGATCTGGCGGGGCTCTACGACGAAGTTCCCGACCTCGGGCTCGGCGAGCAGCTCCTCGCGGCCGCCGGGGTGCGGGCGGATCTCGATCTGTCCACAGTGGAGGAGGCCGAGGACCTGCTCGACCGGCTCGCCGACCCGGATCGCGTGGTCCCGGCCGGGCTGGTGACCCGCGCTTACGACGCCGTCGTCGAGTCGGGGCTCGGACCGCGCGCGCCGCAAGGGGTCCGGGCCGCGGACGGGTCCGTTGTGGACGACGCGGTTGTGCTGGACGTGCCGTGGGTGGCCGGGGCGCTCGAGCCCGATCGGTACGTGGTCGCCCCAGAGGACCCGGAGCGGCTCGCCGACCTGCTCGACCTGCCGCTCGCGAGCACCGCGCCCGCCGAAGTGACCAGCGAGGGCGAGTACGCGCCCTGGGCCGAGCTGCCCGCGCTGAAGCTCGTCGCCGACCTGCTCGGTGCCGGGCTGCCCGACGGCGGCGTCCTGGTGCACGACCCGCTGACCGTGTCGATCCAGGGCGCCGAGCACGACGTCCAGTGGTGGTCCGATGACCGGCTGCACGCGGCCGACACGTCGGAGGGGCTCGCCCGCGCGTTCGCCTGGGCGGCCGGGCGCTGGCCCGACCGGCACCTCATCACGGCGCTGCTCGACGACCCGTCACCGCGGACGCTGCTGAGCTAGAGGCGTTGGGCCGACTTCGAGCCGCGGCGGGCGGCGGCGCGCTGCCAGCCGATGATCGCCATGCCGATGAAGCCCAGCGCGAAGCCGGACAGCGCCGTCTGCACCCAGAGCCCCGATGTCGTGAAGAAGAGCACCACCAGCGCGACAGCCCAGATCGAGGTGCCTACGATCACCACCGGCGTCAGGTCGGTCAGCTTCTTGGGCAGCTCCGGCGTGTGCCGCAACGAGCCCGTAACCTCCGGTGGATTGATCGGTTCACTCACGAGGTGCAGGGTACTCCGCAGCAGCGACAGAATGGGCAGGCGAATGGCGGAGCAGGAGACGACCCGCGCGGGGACGTCCACACTGGACCGGTTCTTCAAGATCACCGAGCGGGGTTCGACGGTGTCGCGCGAGGTGCGCGGCGGCCTGGTCACCTTCGTCACGATGGCCTACATCGTGGTGCTGAACCCGCTGATCATCGGCAGCTTTTCCAGCGACGACGCGGGCGCGCACAAGGACCTCCTCGGCGGCATCCTGCCCGTCTCGCAGGTCGCCGCGGTCACGGCGCTCGTCGCCGGGGTCATGACGATCCTGATGGGCCTGATCGCGAACTACCCCTTCGCCATCGCGACCGGGCTCGGCATCAACAGCCTGGTCGCGGTCACCATCGCCCCGCAGATGACCTGGCCGGAGGCGATGGGCCTGGTGGTCATCGAGGGCGTGATCATCGTGCTGCTGGTGCTCACCGGCTTCCGCACGGCGGTGTTCAAGGCCGTGCCGGCCGCGCTGAAGTCCGCGATCGCCGTCGGCATCGGCGTGTTCATCTGCCTGATCGGCCTGGTCGACGCCGGGTTCGTCCGCCGGCTGCCGGACGCCGCGCACACCACCGTCCCGGTGGGTCTGGGCATCAACGGCTCGATCGCCTCCTGGCCGACCGCGGTGTTCGTCGTCGGCCTGCTGGTCACCGGCATCCTCGTGGTGCGGAAGGTCAAGGGCGCGATCCTCATCGGCGTGCTGGCGTCGACGGTGCTGGCCATCGTCGTCGAGGCGATCGTCAAGGCCGGGCCGTCGAAGGGCACGAACCCGCTCGGCTGGAACCTCGGCTACCCGGCGCTGCCGGACCAGGTGCTCGGCCTGCCGAACCTCTCGCTCGTCGGTGACGTCTCCTTCGGCGCCTGGACGCGGCTGCCGATCATCACCGTCTGCCTGCTGGTGTTCACGCTGGTGCTCGCCGACTTCTTCGACGCCATGGGCACCATGACCGGCCTCGCGAAGGAGGCCGACCTGCTGCCGAAGGACGGCCAGCTGCCCAACGTCGGCAAGGCGCTGTTCGTCGAGGGCCTCGCGGGCGCGGCCGGCGGGTTCGGCTCGGCCAGCTCGAACACGGTGTTCGTCGAGTCGGCGTCCGGCATCGCGGAGGGCGCGCGGACCGGCCTGGCCAACGTCGTCACCGGCGTGCTGTTCATCGCCGCGATGTTCCTGACGCCGCTCTACCAGGTGGTGCCGGTCGAGGCCGCCGCGCCGGCGCTGGTCGTGGTCGGCGCGATGCTGATGTCGCAGGTCCGCGACATCGACTTCACCGACTACTCGATCGCGCTGCCGGCGTTCCTGACCATCGTCGTCATGCCGTTCACGTACTCGATCGCCAACGGCATCGGCGCCGGCTTCGTCAGCTACGTCGTGATCCGCGCGGCGACCGGCAAGGCCCGCCAGGTCCACCCGCTCATGTGGGTGATCGCGCTGGCCTTCGTGGCGTACTTCGCGGTCGGGCCGCTCCAGGCGGCGTTCAGCTCCTGATCTTCAGGGCTTCGTCGAGCACGCCCCGGTCGCGCTCGAACTCGGCGGCCGGGGCGTCGAACCGGACCGTCACCAGCGCGTCGCCGGCGCCGAGGCCGACCACGGTCACCCGCCGCGGCACGCCGTCGCGGTCGTAGGTGAAGTCCCACTCCGCGGCGTCGAGGTCGGCGATCGGGGCGTGCTCGGCGACCGTGCCGCCCTGCCGGCCGGCGACCGCCTTGAGCCCGCTCAGCACGTCCTCCTGCGTGATCGGCACCCGGTCGGTCTCGAGCAGGACGTCACCCCGGCGGTAGCTCGCGCGCTCCTTGTCGCGGCTCACCGCCCAGCCCGACGGCACCAGGATCTCGATCGCGGGACCGTCCGCGAGCCGGTAGACCTCCAGCGCGCCTTGGCCGGTCGACGGCGCGGGTGAGGGTGGCGGTGCGGCCGCCGGGGTGTCCGCCCGGGGCCAGAACAGCGCCGCCGCGATCGCCAGGACCGCCGCGCCGGCCACGGCCGAGCCCACCAGCTTCTTGTTCATCCGACCCCCAGGTTTCCCCGGTGAGGACGCACGGCGCGTATTCCGGGTTGCCGCTTGACGGAGATCACCCGTGCGGCCGAAGTTTCGTAAGGTATGCTAACTATATGTCCGGCGACACGCACGAACGCTCCTTGGCGAGTCGGTTGCGTCTCGCGGTGGTCCGGCTCAACCGCCGGCTGCGGGCACAGCGCGTCGGGGACGACCTCACGCTCACGCAGGTCGCCGCGCTGTCCACCCTGCACAAGTGCGGTGCGCTGACCCCGGGTCAGCTCGCCGCGAAGGAAGGCGTCCAGCCGCCCTCGATGACGAGGGTGATCGCCGCGCTCGAAGAGATGCGGTTCGTCGAGCGGCGCCCGCACCCGACCGATGGCAGGCAAGCCATCGTCGAGTTGTCCGAGAGCGGACTGGCCTACGTTCGGAAGGCCATCTCCGTGCGGGAGGCGTGGCTGGACCGGCAATTGGCGGAACTCGGCGACGAAGAGCGCGAAGTGCTCTCCAAAGCCGCCGAAATCATCGACAGGATGGCGGGGAACTAACCACGGTGACGGCCACGGGTAGCGAAACGAAGCGTTCGATCGAGACCACTGCTACCCGGGACACGGCGCCACCGCCGTCCGCTTCACCACCATCTCCGGCCAAGCGCGGCAGCATGTTCGCGTCGCTGCGGGTCCGCAACTACCGGCTGTTCTTCACCGGCCAGGTCATCTCGAACATCGGCACCTGGATGCAGCGCATCGCCCAGGACTGGCTGGTGTTCACCCTCAGCGGCAACAACCCGATCGCCCTCGGCATCGCGGTCGCGCTGCAGTTCGCGCCGACGCTCTTCCTCTCCCTCTGGGCCGGCGTCCTCGCCGACCGCGTCGACAAGCGGCGCCTGCTGACCTGGATCCAGGCCGCGGCGTGCGCGCAGGCCGTGGTGCTCGGCGTCCTCGACATCACCGGGCTCGTCGCGCTGTGGCAGGTCTACGTCCTGTGCTTCACGCTCGGCATCACCGCGTCGCTCGAAGTGCCGACGCGGCAGTCGTTCGTCGCCGAGATGGTCGGCCGGGACCAGATCGCCAACGCGGTCGCGCTGAACTCGTCGATCTTCAACATGGCCCGCATCGTCGGCCCGGCGATCGCCGGGTTCGCGATCACCTGGATCGGCACCGGCTGGCTGTTCATCGCGAACGCCCTCAGCACGGTCGCGGTGATCATCGGGCTGCTGATGATGAACCCGGACAAGCTGTTCCGCGTCGCGGCGGTGCCGCGCGAGAAGGGACAGCTGGTCGAGGGCCTCCGGTACGTCCGGCGGCGCTCCGACCTGATGACCGTGATGGTGCTGGTGCTGTTCGTCAGCACGTTCGGCATCACCTACTTCAGCTCCCTGCCGATCGTCGCGGCGAACGTCTTCCACACCGCCGCCGACGGCTACGGCCTCCTTTCCACCTTGGTCGCGGTCGGCACGTTCACCGGCGCGGTGATGTCCGCCCGCCGCGGCACCAAGGGACGGCCGCGGGTGCGGCTGATGCTGGTGTCGGCCTTCTTCCTGGGCGTGTTCGAGCTGATCACGGCGTTCATGCCGACGTACCTCACGTTCGGCCTCGGCCTGATCCCGCTCGGCTTCGCGACGATGACGTTCCTCAACACGGCGAACGCGCTGGTGCAGACGTCGGTCAGCCCGGAGATGCGGGGCCGCGTGATGGGCCTGTACGTGCTGGTCCTGATCGGCGGCAACCCCATAGGCGGACCGATGGTCGGCTGGATGGCGGACGCCTTCGGCGGGCGATCTCCCTTCTACATCGGCGGAGCGGTTTCGGCGCTGGCCGCGGTCGTGTGCGCGGTGGTGCTGATCCGGCGGGGTGGCGTTTCGTGGCCGGTGCAGCGGGGGTTCGGGCTGCGGGTGCTCAAGCGGGCGAAGGTCTAGCGGCTGCGTTGGCTGGTCGGGGTGGGAGGTTGTATGCTGATGTCGCTCCCGCCATTAGGCGGGCGAAGTGAACCCGGCAGCCTTCCGGACGGTGGGCGGGCCGGGTTTCGCGTTTCCGGGATCAGACGACTCTGACGTCCGAGACGAATTCTTTCGCTCGAGCCTTCCAAAAGCCTCCTCTTTGCCAGCACCAGGCGAGCGCGTCAGGGATCGCGAGCAAAGGCTCTTCGTGGGCGCGGTGGTGGCGGTACTCCAGTGCCTCACAGCCGTGCAGCCGGGTCGACCGGTAAAGGATTCGGCGGTCGAGTTCAAGCACGGATTCATCCGTCTCGATGACGAGCAATCGCGCGTCGGTGGCCGCGAGGTCGGCGATCAGGCCGTCGAGACAAGCCTCTCGCTGTCGCCTGCGCTCGTGCGCCGAGCCATCGTAGATCGTGACCGCCGGATGCAACTCCGCGATGGCGTCGAGGATCTGCTTGCGTCGGTTGTCGCTCTCGTGGGTGAAGTGCAACCGCCGCTGCCCGGGGAGTATCAAGCCGCGAATGACCTGGCGGCCCAGGCTGAGGCCGCCGGGCAGTACCGCCGCGGCGGTGACGAGATAGCCGCCGCGCTTGCTTTCGTCGACGAAGACATGAGCGGTCACCCCGGATATTGTGCCGCCGGAATCGGCCCCGTAATCGAGGGACCCCGTTCCGTAGTTGCGACACGCTCGGCGGTTTCGGCGCCGGCCGCGGGGCTGCGGGGCTGCAGCGGGTGAAGGTCTAGCGACCCAGGAGCGGCGGCACCACCTCCTCGGCGAACGCGCGCAATTCGCCGTCGGGCTTTGCGCCGTCGATCCAGCTGATCTCGAGAGTCTGCCGGGAATCGTCGAGGAGCTGGATCTCGATGTTGGTGCCCAGCGTCTTCTCGTGCGCGGGACGGCCGGCGACCCGATCGGTGAAGGAGCCGGTGCTGTCCTGGTGGTAGGTCAGCGTGATCGACTTGAGGTCCTCCTCGTGCCGGCAAGACCCGAAGGGGCCGGGCTCCAGCTGGTCGAGCGGGACCTTCAACGCGCGGGACAGCTGGGTGCACAGTTGCCAGGTGATCAGCGGGTAGGGCGCGTCGGTGATCCCCGTGCCGAGGATCGGGGTCATCTCCCGGGGCTTGTCCGCGGCCGGCAGCGATGGCCCCGGGGTGGTGATCGCGCCGACCATCGGGCCGGCCAGTGCCAGCGCGATGGCGCGGTAGTCGTGCTCGGCCCGGTCTCCCGGCACTTGGTGCACGCTCAGCCGGAGCGTGGGGCGCACCCACTTCTCGGTCGAGTCGCTCAGCCGGACCGCGAGGATCCGGCCGAAACCTTCCGGTCCGAACCGGGTCAGCTCGCCCTGGCGGCCGGCGACGGTCACGGCCTCGGGATCGACACCCTTCGTCGGCACCGGATCGGCCCAGAACGTGGCCGAGACGTCCAGGTTTGCCGAGACGACGTGGCACAGCCCGTTCTTGTCGACTTCGCGCAGCACCGGGCCGCCCAGCGCGCTCGCCCACGTCTGCTCCGGCACCGCTCCGCAGAGCACGTGGCCGCTCGTGCGGCCCGGCAAGGCGACGGCCAGCTCTCCGGTCGGCATCGGCACCTGCCGGACCACTTCGCCGCCGGGTGACGGCCACTGCGAAGGCAGCTCCGACGGTTTCGCGGGCGACTCCGGCGAGTCGCGGGTCAAGAACCAGGCCAGCAAGGACAGCACGATCACCCCGGCCGAGACCGACAGCGCGATCAGGACCGTGTGGTCTTTCCTCGGTGGGTACATCCCCCTTGTGTTCACGCTGTGACCGTAGCGACACGCACCGACAAAAACCGGGGGTTTCCGCAGGCGGTATCACTCGAACGAGTGAGATGTGAGTCTCCCTGGCGCGACCCTTGCTCAGAGAGATGAGGTTAGGCTAACCTCATACACGTCCGCTTCGTGGTGGGAGCGGCAGTCAGTTCGGGAACGGACGGAGCCCCGGCACTGGGAACCCCAGGCCGGGGCTTCGTTCACGTCAGGGCAGTGTTCGGGCTGAGTGCCCCGCTCGTCAAGGGACTCCCACCCGGTGGGGTCGGCAGGCGCGTCAGCGGGAGGCCGAAGTAGACGCGGTAGGCCGTCCGGATCGCGGCTTCGGTCGGCAGCACGACTTCGTTCCGGACGCCGTCGACCGTCTCGATCAGCTTGTCGCCCGACAGCGTCACGCGGCCCTGGGACGTCGGGCGCGAGCAGGTCAGCGAGCGCGTGAAGTGCGACTCCGGGGACGTCGACTGCCACCACGCCATCGGGACGAAGTCGGCCAGGGGACGCGCACGGCGCTCCAGCCGGTACTGCGGCTTGCCGTCCAGCAGCACGTCGACGTCGCCATCGGGGGTGTCCAGCAGCAGGAACTCGCCGTCCGGGTCGAGCTGGGCGTCCACGCCGGACAGGCGCAGCGGGTGCCGGGAAAAGCGGCCGAAACCGACGTCGACCAGCCACGGCTCGTCGAGGTCGACGACGATCGCCGCGTGGTCCAGGGGCGGGCCGAGGCTGCCGTCGGGGCGGAAGACCTTCGCCGCGTGCAGGGTCGCGGAGTAGCCGAGCTCGCGCAGCAGGGCCGCGAAGAGCCCGTTCAGCTCGTAGCAGAACCCGCCTCGCCGCCGGTGCACGATCTTCGCGAACAACGCCGCTTCGGTCAGCTCGACGGGTTCGCCCAGGTGGATGCTCAGGTTTTCGAACGGGACCGCGGCCAGGTGACGCTCCTGCAGGTGGCGCAGGGTCGCGAGGTCGGCCGCGGCGGGGCGCCGCACCCCCAGCCGGTCCAGATACGCGTCGACGTCCATGCGTCCAGCCAAACACCTCGACCGCACTCGAGGTCAAGCGATTTCACCTCCCGACGAAAAACGGGGCCCTCCCGCGAAGGAGGACCCCGTTGACGGCGAACGCGCTCAGCCGAGCAGCAGGCCGTTGCCGCCGGCCACGGCGTTGTCGAAGCGCTTGGAGATCTCCGCCCAGTTGAAGATGTTCCAGAGCGCCTTGACGTAGTCCGGCTTCACGTTCTTGTAGTCCAGGTAGAACGCGTGCTCCCAGACGTCGACCAGCAGGATCGGCACGGTCGGCAGGATCAGGTTGTTGTGGTGGTCGCGCAGCTGCTGGGTGATCAGCGTCTTGCCGATCGGGTCCCAGGAGAGCGCACCCCAGCCGTTGCCCTGGATCGTGGTCGAGACGGCGGTGAACTGCGCCTTGAACTTGTCGAAGGAGCCGAACGCCTCGTCGATCGCCGCGGCCAGCTCGCCGGTCGGCTTGTCGCCGCCTTCCGGCGACAGGATCTTCCACCACACGACGTGGTTGGCGTGGCCGGCCAGGTTGAAGGCCAGCGTGGTCTCCAGGCCGACGATCGAGCCGAAGTCGTTCGCTTCGCGGGCGGCTTCGAGCTTGTCGAGCGTGTCGTTCGCGCCCTTGACGTAGGTCGCGTGGTGCTTGCTGTGGTGCAGCTCGTTGATCTCGCCGGAGATGTGCGGCGCGAGGGCGCCGTAGTCGTAGTCGAGATCGGGCAGCTCGTAGCGGGCCATTGGCCCTCCTTCTGTCTTCGACACAAGTTTCCGGTACCGAACCTAGTAGCACACCACCCTTCGCGGCGAGCGGGGGCGGGTGGCCGTCACAGCGTGGGACGGCGGGCTCGTAGGTGGCGTACCCGAGGGTCCGCCACCCGAAACCGAGCCTGCTACCTGGACTTAACTGGAGGTCAACGAGCTGTGAGGACGATCATGCGGCGCGGTACTCGTCCAGCCGCCGGGCCAGTTCGTCGAAGACCGCGACGTTGCACTCGAACGCGACCAGCGTCTCGTCGATCACGCGAGCGCGTTCGGCCTCGTCCCACGGCGCGTTGTCCAGCTTCGCGCGGTACTGGTCGCGGAACCGCGGGGCGCTGCCGATCTCGTCGAAGTGGTAGAAGAGCGCGCCCGCCTCGGCCACGTCGTACTGGCGCTCCAGCAGCCGGCGGATGGCCTGGCCGCCCGCGATGTCGCCGAGGTAGCGCGTGTAGTGGTGGGCCACGTACCCGCCGGCCCACGTGGACGCTTCGCGCACCCGCTCGACGTACGCCTGCGTCGAGGCGAGCGGCGCGATCGTCGTGCGCCAGTCCGGACCGACCAGGTGGGCCAGGTCGCGCTCGAGGTTGGGCAGCCGGCGGAGCTCGTCGAAGACGAATTCGCCCCCGACCGGGTGACCCGCCATCGCGTCGCTCGCCGCCTCGATGGCGCCGTAGATGAAGTAGTACTGGATCGCCAGCTGGGTGTAGCCCGCCTGCGACAGCTCGCCGCCGAGCAGGGCGCGCATGTACGTCGAGTAGTTGGCCTTCTCGTGCACCTCGAGCGTCGACGCGCGCAGCGTCGCCGAGAACGGTCGGGCGTCCGTGGTCACCGACATGGGCAGGCCTCCCGGCGATCGATCTGACACGCTGTCAGAAAGATCGTAGGCCACAATTCCGGCTTAGGCTACCCTAAATCGACGCCCCGACCGCCCGGAGCACGAACCGCACCGCCGCTTCGACGACGTCTTCGAGCTGCTCGGGCGGGCCGTCGACCAGGGTCCGGTTGCCCAGTGCCGCGGTGATCATCGGGATCAGCACGTCCGGGTCCTCGGCGGGCCAGCGCCCCAGGTCGACGCCGCCGGCGAGGATCGCGCGCAGCCGGTCGGTGATCGGGTCGGCGTGCGCGCTGATCCGCCGGTACGCCGCCGGCGCCAGCGCCGACGCGAGCGCCGTGCCCGGCGGCATGTGGTACTCCGCCAGCACCCGTAGCTGCAGGCGGACGAAGGTGGCCAGCTGGTCGGCCGGATCGGCCTGGGCCTCGACGGCTTCGGTCAGCCGCGTGACGTACCGGGCGGCCTCGTCCTCGACGAAGGCGACCAGCAGGCTTTCCTTGTCGGGAAAGTGGTTGTACAGCGCTGTCCGGCCCACCCCGGCGGCCGAGGCGACGCCGGCGAGCGTGATCGCGTCGAAGCCGCGTTCGTAGAGCTGCGCGCGCAGGACGTCGAAGACCCGCGTCCGCACCTCGCGCCGGTGGGCCTCGAGCGACTCACCGAGAATCTTCGGCATCCGCCCAGGCTAGCGGGAAGCCCGCACTTTCACGTGAAAGTGCGGCCTTGGTCAGTCGGTGACGGGCCAGGTGTGCACCGGCTCGCCGGCCTCCGACAGCTCCAGGTAGCGCCCGAGCATCAGGCTCAGCGCGGCTTCCCGGTCGAGTCCGCGTTCCTGCGCGCGCAGGACGTAGTCGCGCTGCCAGGTCGCCCCGGTCCGCCGCGCGAGGCAGCGGCGCTCGACGATCCCGAGGTAGCGCTCGCGGGCTTCGTCGGAGACGTCGGAGCGGCGCAGCCCCTCGTGGGCGAGCGGCAGCAGCACGCGCAGCGCCAGCTCGTCCGGCGGGATCCAGCCGATGCCCGGCCAGTACAGCTGCGCGTCGAACCCCCGGCGCGCGCCCGCGTAGAGGTTTTCCTCCGCCGCTTGGAAGGACATCTGGCTCCACACCGGGCGTTCCGCCTCGGCGAGCGCGCGCTGGGCGCCGTAGAAGAACGCCGCGTTCGCCACCGTGTCGACGACCGTCGGCCCGGCCGGCAGCACGCGGTTTTCGATCCGCAGGTGCGGCAGGCCGTCGACGACGTCGTACACCGGGCGGTTCCAGCGCCAGATCGTGCCGTTGTGCATGCGCAGCTCGGTCAGCTTCGGCGCCTGGCCCGCGTCGAGCGCTTCGATCGGGTCCTCGGCGTCGGTTTCCGGGAGCAGGCCGGGGAAGTAGCGGACGTTCTCCTCGAACAGGTCGAAGATCGACGTGATCCAGCGCTCCCCGAACCACACGCGCGGCCGCACGCCCTGGTTCTTCAGCTCTTCGGGCCGGG
Organism: Amycolatopsis eburnea; assembly: GCF_003937945.1. GTDB lineage: Bacteria > Actinomycetota > Actinomycetes > Mycobacteriales > Pseudonocardiaceae > Amycolatopsis > Amycolatopsis eburnea. The sequence continues at coordinate 130,992 of NZ_RSEC01000036.1, read as the reverse complement.
TGTCGGTCGCCTGCAGGAAGAGCGGGATCCGCGTCTCGTGCCACAGCGCCTTGCCCAGCAGGAACGGCGAGTTCGACGCCAGCGCGATCTGCAGCCCGGCCAGGCACTGCGCCGCGTTCCAGTGCGCGGCGAACTCCTCGGGCGCGACCTGGAGGTGCAGCTGCACGCTGGTGCACGCGGCTTCGGGGAGGATGGATTCGGCGTAGCTGCGCAACCGTTCCGGCTGCTGGCCCGGCAGTGGCGCGCCTTCCATCGCGAGCACCGTGCGCTCGCCGCGCGCGGCGAAGATCTGGTCGTTCAGCGTGGAGTAGCGGGTCTTGTTGGTGAGCCACTTCTGGTCGAAGTGCTCGTGCTTCAACGTCGGCAGGATGCCGATCATGGCCAGCGCCGACCCGGTGTCCCGCGCTTTGGACGCGGCCGTGCCGAGGTACGCACGGAGGTCGTCTTCGAGCTGCAGCGCCGAATCGCCGGCCAGCGGCCGCGGCGGCACGTTCAGCTCGATGTTGTGCTGGCCCAGCTCGGTGGTGAACGACGGGTCGTCCAGCGCCTCCAGCACGGCGGTGTTCGTCATCGACGGGCGCAGCTCGTGGTCGACCAGGTTCAGCTCGACTTCGAGGCCGATGTTCTTGCGGGGGAACGAAAAACTGCCGTCCGTGAGCATCCGGGCCAACGTGTCCAGGCAGCGCTGCACCTTGCGGCGGTACCGCCCGCGGTCCAGCGTGTTGAACGATCGAGCCGCGAGGTCCATCCCCATGACCATCCCTGCTTCGTGCGTCGGCGTGGAACTAGGACGTGTTTCAAGTCCTGGCGGACAACCGTTACACAGGCGATGCACCCGTGCTAGCGGCCAAACTGGTGCTCTCCGTCACGACCGGTTAACCGAAAGCAAAATGGCCCCGTTCGTACCACCCGCGCCAGGACGTTCGGACCAGTCCGGCGCCCGGCAAGCGGGTGACAGACTGGGCGGATGGGCGTGATCCACATCGACGATTCCGGCGACCCGCGGGTCGACGACTTCCGCGACCTGTCCACTGCGGACCGGCGGCCGGACCGGCCCGGCGGGCGGGGGTTCGTCATCGCCGAAGGCACCGTCGTGGTGTCCCGCCTGCTGGCGTCGCGGTACCCCGTGCGGGCGCTGCTCGGGGTCGAGCGGCGGTTCGCCGAGCTGGCGGAAGAACTCGAGGGAATCGAGGCGCCGCAGTACGTCGCGTCCGCGGAAACGATGGCCGACGTGGTCGGGTTCCACCTCAACCGCGGCATCCTCGCGGTCGCCGACCGGCCGGCGCCGCTCACGGTTTCCGAAGTCGTCGACGGCGCCGATACCGTTGCCGTACTGGAAGGCGTCGGCGACCACGAAAACCTCGGCGCGCTCTTCCGCAATGCGGCCGCGCTCGGCGTCGGCGGGGTGCTGCTCGGGCCCGGCTGCTCCGACCCGCTGTACCGGCGCAGCGTGCGCGTGTCGATGGGGCACGTGCTGCGCGTGCCGTTCGGGCACCTCGCGGACTGGCCGGGCGGGCTCGACGACCTGCGGGCGCGCGGGTTCGCCGTCGCGGCGTTCACCCCGCGACCGGGTTCGATCCCCCTGCGTGAACTGCGCGCGCACGCGCCCGGGCGGGTGGCGTTGCTCTTCGGTGCCGAGGGTCCCGGGCTGACCGAAGCGGCGCTGGCGGCGGCGGATCACGCGGTGCGGATACCCATGCCGGCCGGGGTCGACTCACTGAACATCGCGACCGCCGCCGCGGTGGCCTTCTACGAACTGGCCCCGGGTGGCTAAGGTGATCCCCTGGTCTGGGCGAAAGGACACCATGGAGCTGCGGATCCGCGGCGAGCGCGCCGTGCTGGCCGGTCCCGGCGGGGAGCACGCGCGCGAGGTGGACCCGCACAAGCTCGCGATCGGCGCCGACCTCGCGCAGGCCCTGCACGAGTGGGCGCGCGTCGCGGCCGCCGTTTCGGCCGAATCCGGTGAGGAAGCGGGCGCGGTCGTCTCGCAACGCGGCCGTCAGCTGGCCGGGCGGCTCGCCTCGGTGATGGGCACGACCGTCCGGTTCGTGGACCCGGTGACGGGTGCCGACACGGTCGTCGAGCCACCGCCGCGGGAGCCCGAACCCGGCCAGCGGCTCCTCCGGACGGTGCTGGGCCCGGTCGGGCCGCCCGGTGAACCGACGCCGTGGCTGACCGGGCTGACGGTGTCGGCGTTCATCGCGGCCGTCGTCGTCATCGCGATGCTGGCGCTGGCTTCGACGCTGGCCAGGGAGACGAACGGGTGGCTGGCGCTGGTGGCGGCGGTCGTCGTGACGGCGGGGATCGCGCCGTCGCTGTGGCTGGTGCGGCGCACGCCGATCCTGCGGTGGGCGGCGTACGGCGCCGCGGGCGGCGTGGTGATCGCGTGGATCGGCGTGCTGGTGATCGCGTTCGGCGGCGCCTGATGAGCGCGCCGCTCGACGCGTTGCGGAAGCTCTGCCTCGCCCTGCCCGAAGTGACCGAGCGGCTCAGCCACGGGACGCCCGCCTGGTTCGTCCGCGGCAAGAAGACGTTCGTCATGTTCCACGACGACCACCACGGCGACGGCAGGCTCGCCTTCTGGTGCCCCGCTCCGCCCGGCGCGCAGGAGGAACTCGTGCGCACCGAGCCGGAGCGGTTCTTCCGGCCGGCGTACGTCGGGCACCGCGGGTGGGTCGGCGTGCGGCTGGACGTCGACGTCGACTGGGGTGAGGTCGACCGGATCGTGCGCGAGGCCTACCGGCAGGTGGCGCCGAAGACGCTCGCGGCGCTGGTGGACTAGCGCCCCAATGTGGCGTTCGGTGCGTTGGACGCACCGAACGCCACATTGGGTGCGTTGGACGCAACCAACGCCACATTGGGGCGCTTGAGACTCAGCCGCGCTGGGAGCGGACCCCGAGCAGCACGTCCTCCCAGGACGGCACGATCGGGTGGTTCTTCTTGGCCTTCGGCCGCGCCTGCTCGGCGGTGTCCTCTTCCGGATCCGCCGGGACGCGCGGGATCTCGCGGGTGTCGTCGTCCGGGTCCGGCTCGGCCGACGGCAGCTCGGCGCGCTCCGGCGCGACCGAGTCCAGCGTCGGCTGGAACTCGGCCTCCCGGGCCGGCTCCAGTGCGCGGACCGTCCGGGGCGGGCGGTAGGCGTTCGGGTCGAGCAGGACCTCGGCGTTCTCGTCGAGCGCCGTGACCGTGCCGCCGTGCGCGCCGGGGGAGAACGCCCAGTGCGCGCGGTTGTCCGACCGGCCGGCCTTCCACTGGAGCACGACGACCCAGCGGCCGTCGTCGCCCTTCCACGAGTCCCAGGTGGCCTGCGAGTAGTCGTGCCCGCGGACGCCGAAGCCGTACGCGACGACCTCGCCGAGCGTCTGCACGTCGGGCCCGTCTTCGCGGACGGGGTGGGCGCTCTGCGCCATTTCGGCGGTGCGCGAGCGCTCCAGCAGGACGGGGTAGGCGAAGCGTTCGACGCGCTGCACCGAAATGCCGGCGCCGTTCGCGACCTGCTCGACTGACTCGCCGGCGCGGATTCGCGCCTGGATCTCGCGTGGCCGCATCTGGCTCTCCAACTCGATTTCGATCTGGCCGAGGCGGGTGATGTCCCCCCGCGCAGCCGCGCGCAGTCGCTCATCGGCCGGGAGCAGGAAGCGGGTGCGGCTCGCCGGGTCTTCGAGCACGATGGACTTGCCGTCCTCGTGCAGCCCGACCACTCGCAGCGCCCGCATTGTTTTCGCCTCCCCGATCTTCTTCACCGTTGTGGGTGCCCACGTTAGAACGGCGCGTCGACTTGACGTGCGAGGCGCGCCGAGTCCGTGCCGAACTGCCCACTGTTCATTTCGCGACGCTCGCATCATGGGTCACCCAGGTCAGCGGGTGCTGTGTGACACGCCGGACACGGTCAGTCACGATCGAGTGGATCAGGGCGGCGGCGCGGTTGAGCTGGGGTGCCTGAACGTCTTGAATGACTCATTCACGTCGTCGGCAGCCCAGCGGTGGATCAGGACGGCGGCAGTCGGACCGTCACCGTCAGGCCGCCGCGCCGGCCGGGCTGGGCCTCGGCGAAACCGCCGTGGGCCTGGGCCACCGACCGCACGATCGACAGGCCCAGCCCCGCATTGCGCGTGTCGCCGGTCCGCTCCGAGCCCACCCGGCGGAACGGCTCGAACAACGTCGGCACCGCCTCGGGCGGTACCACCGGACCCGAATTCCGCACCTCCAGCGCCGGATCGCCACGGACTTCGACGTACACCCAGCCGCCCGAAGCGTTGTACGTGATCGCGTTGACCACCAGGTTGGTCACCAGCCGCTCCAGCAGGACCGGGTCGCCCGCCACCACCCGCGGCCGCAGGCGCGTCTCGACCGTCACCCCCGCCGACGACGCCTGAGCCGTCGTCGCCCGGACCACCGAAGCGACCACCTCGTCCAGCCGGACCGGGGTGCGCGCGTGCAGGCCGCGGTCGCTGCGCGCGAGGACCAGCAGACCCTCGATCATCCGTTCGCTGCGCTCGTTCGTGTGGAGCAGGTGCGTGCCGAGCTTCCGCAGCTCCGGCGTCACTTCCGGGTCGGCCATCGCCACTTCGATCAGCGTCCGTTGCACGGCCAGCGGCGTCCGCAGCTCGTGGGACGCGTTGGCGACGAACCGCTTCTGGCTGTCGAACGATTCCGCGAGCCGGTCGAGCATGCCGTCGAACGTGTCCGCCAGCTCCTTCAGCTCGTCGGGCGAGCCGTCCAGGTTGATGCGGCGGTCGAGCTTGCCCGCCTCCAGCCGCCGGGCCGTCGAGGTGATGTCGTGCAGCGGCCGCAGCGCGCGGCCGGCCATCAGCCAGCCGAACAGCACCGCCAGGCCGGCCGTCACCACCAGCGCGATCCCCGAGCCGACGAGCAACGTCGACAGCGTCGACGACCGGTAGTCCGCCAGCGAGCCGCTCAGCAGCCGGACCGCCACGCCCGACGACGGCAGGGCCGTGTCCGCCGGGACGCCGTAGGTCAGGTCCGCCGAGCCGATCGTCGTCGACGCGACCCGCGCCGGGTCCGGCAGCGTGCTCTGCACCAGCAGGTAGTTGATGACCACCAGGACCAGCCCGGCCAGCAGGAACAGCCCGCCGTACCAGGCGGTGAGCTTCGTCCGGACCGAAACGCCGTTCACGGGGTGCCGAACCGGTAGCCGGCGCCGGGCACGGTCTCGATCACCGGCGGGTCGCCGAGCTTGCGCCGCAACGTCATCACCGCGACGCGGACCGCGTTCGTGAACGGGTCCGCGTGCTCGTCCCACGCCTTTTCGAGCAGCTCCTCGGCGCTGACCACCGAGCCCTCCGCCCGCATCAGGACCTCGAGCACGGCGAACTCCTTCGGCGAGAGCAGCAGGAACCGGCCGTCGCGGGCGGCCTGGTGGCGGGGCAGGTCGAGGACGACGCCGTCGCGTTCCAGCACCGGCGGCAGCGCCGGCCGCGCGCGCCGCGACAGCGCCTGGACGCGGGCGACCAGCTCGGCGAACGCGAACGGCTTCGTCAGGTAGTCGTCGGCGCCGAGGCCCAGCCCGGCCACCCGGTCGGTGACGTCGGCGGCCGCGGTCAGCATCAGCACCCGCGCCTCGCCGCCCGCGCGGACCACCGCGGCGCAGACGTCGTCGCCGTGCACCTCCGGCAGGTCGCGGTCCAGCACCACGACGTCGTAGCCGTGCACGCCGACCCGCTCCAGGGCCTGCGCGCCGTCGTAGCACACGTCGACGGCCATGGAAAACCGCCGCAGCCCCTCCGCGACCGAGTCGGCCAGCAACCGCTCGTCCTCCACCACCAGCACGCGCACCCGCCCAGTCTGCGCAGGGAGGCCATAAGGACCGCATAAGCGACGTCGCTTAGCGCGCCCGAATCCCCCGATCCGTAGACCTGGGACCCGACCGGAACGAAAGGAGCGAGCCGATGCGGACACGGATCGTCGTCGCGGCGATCGGGGCGGCCCTGCTGCTCGCGGGCTGCGGCGGCCAGGGGGACGACGGGTCGAAGGTGGCTTCGATCTCGACACCCCCGAAGACGGGCGGGCCCACCGCCGCCGACAACAGCGGCAAGAGCGACGAAGACAAGATGCGCGAGTTCGCCAAGTGCATGCGCGAGCACGGCGTCGACATGCCCGACCCCAAGCCGGCCGGCGACGGCGGGGGCATGGCCATCACCCTCGGCGGGGACGGCGCCGACGTCTCGAAGATCGAAGCCGCGCAGAAGGCGTGCAAGCACCTCATGCCCAACGGCGGGGAGATGAAGCCGCCGAGCGCCGAGGAGCTCGACAAGATGCGCAAGGACGCCAAGTGCATGCGCGACCACGGCATCGACATGCCCGACCCGGACCCGAGCGGCAAGGGGACGATGCGCGTCGGCGGGCCGGGCGACGACCCGAAGAAGTTCGAAGAGGCCGCGAAGGCGTGCGGCATGGGCATGAGCGTGAAGGCGGCGCCGGCGAAATGAGTCACGTCACCGAACTCAAGCCGCGGCGCCGCGGCCGGACCCGCTGGTTCGTCGCGGCCGCGGTCCTCGTCGTCGTGCTGGGCACCGGCTCCGTCGTGATCCTGACGCGGGTGTCGAGCGCGACGCCGGTCAAGGAGGCCGCGCCGCCGCCGGTGGAGACCGCCGAGGTCGTCAAGACCGACCTCAGCGAGGAGGAGGAAGCCGACGGCACCCTCGGGTACGGCGACGAGGAGCCCGTCCAGGGCCGCAAGCCCGGCACGATCACGTCGCTGCCCGCGGCCGGCGCCAAGATCGGCCGCTGCCAGGCGGTGTACGGCGTGGACGCCAAGCCGGTGCCGCTGTTCTACGGCACGCTGCCGTTCTACCGCGACCTCGCCACCGGCGCCGACGACGGCGCCGACGTCAAGCAGCTGGAGGAGAACCTCAAGGCGTGCGGCTTCGGCGGGTTCGGCACGCCGGACAAGAAGTTCACGTCGGCGACGGCGGCCGCGCTCAAGAAGTGGCAGAAGTCCCTCGGGCTGGAGCAGACCGGCGCGTTCGGCCAGGGCGACGTCGTGCTCGCGGCGGGCGAGGTCCGGGTGTCGTCGCTCGCCGCCAAGCCCGGTGCGCCGGCGCAGGGCGAGGTGCTCAAGACGACCGGGACCGTGCGGTCGGTGCAGGTGAAGCTGGAGGCGGCCAAGCAGGACCTCGCCCAGCAGGGCGCGAAGGCGGCCGTGACGATCAACGGCAAGACGACGACGGGCACCATCACCGACGTCGGCCGCACCGCCGTCGAGGGCAAGGACGCGGCGGGCAACAACGACGGGAAGCCGACGATCACGGTCACCGTCCGGCTCGACGACCCGGCGGCGGGCGGCACGCTCGACTCCTCACCGGCGAGCGTCCGGTTCACCAAGGACGTCCACCAGGGCGTGCTCGCGGTCCCGGTCGGCGCACTGCTCGCGCTCGCCGAAGGCGGGTACGCGGTCGAGGTCGACGAGAACGGCAAGCGGCGGCTGGTGGCGGTCCAGACCGGACTGTTCAGCGGCGGCAAGGTCGAGGTCACCGGCGAGGGCTTGACCGCGGGCATGCGGGTGGTGACGACGTCGTGACACCCGTGCTGCGCGTGCACGACGTCACGCGCACCTACCCCGGCGGGGTCGCCGCGCTCGACGGCGTCTCGCTTTCGCTGGCGGACGGCGAAATGGTCGCGATCGTCGGGCCGTCCGGCTCCGGCAAGTCGACGCTGCTGCACCTGATGGGCACGCTCGACCGGCCGTCGTCGGGGCGGATCGAGCTGCACGGCCACGACGTCGCCGCGCTGCCGGACCGCAAGGTCTCCGCGTTGCGGTCGCGCTGGATCGGGTTCGTGTTCCAGCAGTTCTTCCTGGACGAGGGGATGAGTGCGGTGGACAACGTGTGCACCGGCCTGCTCTACGCCGGGGTCCCGCGACGGCGGCGGCGCGACCGGGCGCTGGCCGCGCTCGACCGCGTCAAGCTGGGGCACCGGGCGTGGCACCGGCCCGGCGAGCTGTCCGGCGGGGAGCGCCAGCGCGTCGCGATCGCGCGGGCGGTGGTCAACGAGCCGTCGATCCTGCTGGCCGACGAGCCGACCGGCAACCTCGACACCGGCACCGGCGCGTCCGTGCTGGCGCTGCTCGGCGAGCTGTCGGCGGAGGGCACCACGATCGTCGTGATCACCCACGACCGGGAGATCGCGGCCGGCATGCCACGCCGGATCGAGCTGCTCGACGGGCGGCTGCGGCTGGACACCGGGCTGGTGGGTGCGCGATGACGCTGGTGACCCTGCCGGAACCGGCCCGGCTCAAGCCGCCGGACGTCGTCGCGCTCGGCGCGCACGGCATGCGCACCCGGCCGGTGCGCGCGGTGCTTTCCGCGCTGGGCATCGCGATCGGCGTCGCGGCGATGGTCGCGGTGCTGGCGATCCCGGCGTCCGGCGCGCAGGCGCTGCACGACCGGCTGGCCGCGCTCGGCACGAACCTGCTCACCGCCGGGCCGGGGCAGACGCTGTTCGGCGACACCGCGACGCTGCCGGACGACGCCGTCCCGATGGCCAAGCGGATCGGGCCGGTGCAGGCGGTCAGCGGCACCGGGACGACGTCGGCGAACGTGCGGCGCAGCGACAAGATCGCGCCGAACGACTCGTCCGGCCTCGCGGTGTACGCGGCGCGGCCGGACCTGCTGGGCGTGCTGGGCGGCAAGGTCCGGGCCGGTGCCTTCCTGGCGGCTGGCAACCAGGACTACCCGGTGGTGGTGCTCGGCTCGCAGGCCGCGGCCCGGCTCGGTGTCGACCACATCGACCCGGCCCGCCCGCCGCAGGTGCTGATCGGGACGCAGTGGTTCACCGTGGCGGGGATCCTCGCGCCGATGCCGCTCGCGCCGGAGATCGAGCGGTCGGCACTGGTCGGCTGGGACGTCGCCGAGCGGCTGCTCGGCTTCGACGGCCATCCGTCCACTGTGTACGTCCGGGCCGAGGAGTCCCAAGTGGACAGTGTGCGCTCGGTGCTGGCGGCGACGCTGAACCCGCAGGCACCCAACGAGGTCGAGGTGCGCCGCCCGTCGGACGCCCTCGCCGCGCAGAAGCTGACGGACACCACATACAGCGCGCTGTTCCTCGGCCTCGGCGGGGTCGCGCTGCTCGTCGGCGGTGTCGGGGTGGCGAACACGATGGTGATCTCGGTGCTGGAACGGCGGCGCGAGATCGGCCTGCGGCGGGCGCTCGGCGCGACGAAGCGGCAGGTGCGCGGGCAGTTCCTGGCCGAGTCGGTGCTGCTGTCGGGGCTGGGGGGTCTCGCGGGGGTGCTGGCCGGGGTGCTGGTGACCGCGGGGTACGCGCTGAGCCAGGGGTGGCCGGCGGTGCTCCCGGCCGGGGCGCTGGCGGGCGGGGTGGGGGTCGCGGCCCTGGTGGGGGCGGTCGCGGGGGCCTACCCGGCGGTGCGGGCGGCCCGGCTGCCACCGACGCAGGCACTGGCCTGAGCCGGTCCTGCCCGGGCGCCACTCGTCACGACCGGCGCCGCAGGGATGTCATGAAAGGGTCGTTCACCTCGCCAGACGACATGAACGACCCTTTCATGACATCGCGGATGGCCGGATCAAGACACCCCGGGGCCGCGACACGGAATGGCCGGTGGCGGGTTACACCTTCCCCGACATTCAGCACGTTGGAAGATCTCCCACCCGATCGTCCCGCGTTGAATGGGCACCCGGGATGGGTGATCGAAGGGGTGGTGGGCCTGGTGCGAGTCGAGGCGAACCGGCGGGATTTCCTGCGGTGGCTGGCTACGGCGGGCGTCGGGCTGGCCGCCGCCGGGATCGCGCCCGCGGTGTTCGCGCAGGAGGCCGCCGCGGCCGGGAGCGATGTCGTGGTCGTGACCGGGGTGACCGTCGTCGACGGCACCGACGGGCCGGCCCGGCCGAACTCCGCGGTCGTGCTGGTCGGGGAGCGGATCGCCTGGGTCGGGCCCGCCACCGACGTGCCGCTTCGCGGGACAGCGCGGGTGATCGACGGCCGCGGCCGGTTCCTCGTGCCCGGGCTCTGGGACATGCACACGCACGGCATCGAGATGGAAGACGTGTGGCCGCCGCTGTTCCTCGCCAACGGCGTCACCGGGATCCGGGAGATGCAGGGCTACGACGAGAACCGCGCCACCCGCGACAAGATCGTCCGCGGTGAGTTGCTCGGCCCGCGGGTCGTGCTGGCCAGCGCGATCATCGACGGCCCGGTGTCCCTGCTCGGCCCGCCGATCACGCAGGTCGCGAACGCCGAAGAGGCGCGGGCGGCGGTCCGGACCGCCGCGGCACAGGGCTCGGACTTCGTCAAGGTGTACTTCTACCTGCCCCGCGAGTGCTTCACCGCGATCGCCGACGAGTGCGACCGCCTCGGCCTCACCTTCGCCGGCCACTGGCCGTACCGGATGGGGCAGCTGGAAGCCGCTCGCCACGGGCAGCGCAGCTTCGAGCACTCCTTCGGGCTGCCGATCGCGACCTCGAGCCGCCGCGACGAGTTCCTCGCCCGCCTCGACGCGACGCCGTTCGACCCGGCGGCACCGCGCGACTTCTTCAACCTCGCCCGCGAACTCGACCGGCAGGCCGCCCAGGCCTACGACCCGGCCACGGCCGCGCGCCACTTCGCCGGGCTCAACGCCGTCGGCAGCCGGTTGACCCCGACGTTCGCGGTCAACCGCGTCATCTCCAAGCCCGCCGACGCCTACGAGCACGACGAGCGGCTCAAGTACATCTCCCAGGACATCCGCGACTACTGGGCCGACCGGCTCCGGCTGTTCACGCCGGTGACGCCCGAGCAGGTCGCCCAGCAGGAGGCCTACTTCCACGCGCAGCTGCGGCTCACCGGCGAGGCGCACCGGGCCGGCGTCGGCATCCTCGGCGGGACCGACTGCCAGAACCCGTACGTCTTCCCCGGCTTCAGCCTGCACGACGAGCTGGAGTTCCTGGTCGAGGCCGGGCTGACCCCGAAGCGGGCGTTGCAGACCGTGACCCGCGACGCGGCCGCGTTCCTGGGCCGGGCGGACACCGTGGGGACGATCGGCGCCGGCAAGGCCGCCGACCTGGTGCTGCTGGACGCCGACCCGCTCGCCGACATCGGCGCGGTCCGGCGGATCGACACCGTCGTCACCGCGGGCCGCGTGCTCGACCGGGCCACGCGGGCCCGGATGCTCGCCGACGCCGAAGCCGCGGCGAGCCGTCCGCCCGCGGCGAAGGCCAGGTCAGTGCGCTTGCCGGTGCGCGGCTGCTGCTGAGCGCCCGGTAATCTCGGCCGGTCGAGGACCTGGTTCGAGGGGGACGCGGTGGCTGGGCGGAAACTGGCGGCGGTGCTCGGGGCACTCGAAATCGCCGCGATCGTGCTGGTCCTCGTCCTGAAGCGGTTCGACGGCCTCGACCTGGAGGTCTACCTGGGCGGCGCCAAGGCGCTGGCCGCGCAGGGTTCGCCGTACGACGCCTGGGTGCCGACCACGCACCAGATCCTGCTGCCGTTCACGTACACGCCGTTCGCCGCGGCGGTGTTCCTGCCCGGCACACTGCTGCCGTTCGCCGTGACGATGAAGCTGGTCAGCATCGCGTCGATCCTCGCGACCGGGGTCGTCGCCTACCTCTACGTCGCGACGCTCAACGGCTCGCTCACCGACCCCTCGAAGGTCACCGGCCGCGTGGTGGCCGCGCTGGTCGCGATCGGCGCGCAGCTGGCCGGCGCCCTGCTGGAGCCGGTGCGCTCGACGCTCGGGTTCGGGCAGATCAACGCCCTGCTCATGGTGCTGGTGGTGCTCGACGTCCTGCTGCCCGGCGAGCGGAGGCGCACCAAGGGCCTGCTGATCGGCATCGCGGCGGCGATCAAGCTGACCCCCGCCGTCTTCGTCGTCTACTTCCTGTTCCGCCGCGACTTCAAGTCGGCCGCGCGGGTCGTCGTCGGCTTCCTGGCGGCCGGCGCGCTGCTGTGGCTGGTCCGGCCGTCGGCGTCCTTCACGTACTGGACGAAGCTCGTCTTCGACGCGGGCCGCATCGGTGGCGTCGACTACGTCGGCAACCAGTCGCTGCACGGCCTGACCGTGCGCGCCGGCCTGCCGGAGTGCGTGTGGGTGCTGGCCGCGGTGGCCGTGATGGCCCTGGTCGCGGTGATCATCGTGCGTGCCGCCGAGCCGGTGCTCGGGCTCACCGCCTGTGCGCTCGGCGGGCTGCTGGTCTCGCCGATCTCGTGGACCCACCACTGGACGTGGTGCGTGCCGATCCTCGTCCTCGCCGGGTGGTACGCGTGGCGCTTCGACCGGGCGGTCCGGTGGGTGGCGGCCGCGGTCGTCGTCGCGGGAGTGGCGTTGTTCATCGTCGGCCCGATGTGGTTCGCCCCGCGCCCGGCGCCTTCTCCCGGCTGGTGGCTGGCGACGGAGTCCTACGAACTGTTCGGCCTGCTCCTGCTGGCCCTCGCTGCCGTCGCCGCACCCCGCCTGAAAGCCGTGAAGGCCTCCTTACCGGTCGAAAACGCCGGTAAGGAGGCCTTCACGGACGTCTGAGGGGTCAGGACAGGCGCTCGACCACGTACTCGATGCTCTGCGTGAGCTTCGTGATGTCGTCCGGGTCGATGGCCGGGAACAGGCCGACGCGCAGCTGGTTGCGGCCCAGCTTGCGGTACGGCTCGGTGTCGACGATCCCGTTGGCGCGCAGCACCTTCGCCACCGCGGCGGCGTCGACGTCGTCGCTGAAGTCGACCGTGCCGACGACCTGCGAGCGCAGGTCCGGGTCCTTCACGAACGGCGTGGTGTAGCTCGTCTTCTCGGCCCATTCGTACAGCCGCGACGACGAGTCCTTCGTGCGCGAGGTCGTCCACTCGAGGCCGCCCTGGCCGTTCATCCACTCGATCTGCTCGGCGAGCAGGAACAGCGTGGCCACGGCCGGGGTGTTGTACGTCTGGTCCTTGCGCGAGTTGTCCAGCGCTGTGGTCAGCGACAGGAACTCGGGGATCCAGCGGTCGCTCCCGCCGATCTCGCCGATGCGCTCGACGGCGGCCGGGGAGGCCAGCGCGATCCAGAGCCCGCCGTCCGCGGCGAACGACTTCTGCGGCGCGAAGTAGTAGACGTCGAAGTCCTCGGCCTTGACCGGGAGACCGCCGGCGCCGGAGGTGGCGTCGATGGCGACCAGGGCGCCGTCCGATCCCTCGGGGCGGCGGACCGGCACCGCGACACCGGTGGACGTCTCGTTGTGCGCCCAGCCGACCAGGTCCGCACCGGCTTCGTAGGCGATGTCCGGCGCGCTGCCCGGCTCGGCCTTGACGACGATCGGGTCGGCCAGGAACGGCGCGCCCTTCGTCACGGTGGCGAACTTCGAGGAGAACTCGCCGTAGGTGAAGTGCTGCGCGCGCTCGCGGACGAGGCCGAAGGCGGCCGCGTCCCAGAACGCCGTGGTGCCGCCGTTGCCGAGGATCACCTCGTAGCCCTCGGGCAGCGAGAACAGCTCGGACAGGCCGGCCCGGACGCGCCCGACGAGGGACTTGACCGGCTTCTGCCGGTGCGACGTGCCGAGGTAGGTGGAGCCGGACTCCGCCAGTGCGCTCAGCTGCTCGGCGCGGACCTTCGACGGTCCGCAGCCGAAGCGGCCGTCGGCCGGCTTGAGGTCTGCGGGGATGGTCAACTCAGCGTCGGTCATGTGGCCAGTCTCTCAGGTCGGGATCGGGCTGCTAACAGAGGTGGTCAGGTGTCCGACATGTGGAATCGATGAAGCCTCGTTGGTACTTTTTCGCCTGGTTCGCGGTGGTGGCCGCGGTGCACCTCCTCGTCGAGGGCTGGACCGACACCACCGCCATCGGGCTGCCCGTCGGCTTCGCCGCGACCCTGGTGCTGGTCTTCGTCCCCCGGCTGCCGTGGTGGGCGACCGGCGAGGAGCGCCCGGATCGCGTCCGGCGCGTCCGGGTTCGCAAGCGGTCCTGGGTGCCGGTGCGGCTGCTGGCCCGGACTCTGACGGCGTGGACGGCCGGTGTCCTCGCCGTGGCGGGCGAGGTGGCGGCCATCGTGTTCGACGGCGGCTGGCTGCCGTGGCTGGTGCCGGTCCCGAGCCTGCTGGTCGTGCTCGGCCTGGTGGGGTGGCGCTCGGACCTCGCCGAAGTCGCGCGCTGCCTGAAGAGCGATCGCTGGACGCCGGTCGCGGCCGCGGCGTTCGACGTGCGGCCCGGCGAGCCGGTCGACGGCTGGGCGGTGCTGCCCGGCGACGTGCGGATCAAGTTCCACCTGCCCGCGGCGCCGCCCGACGTCGCCGCCGAACTGGCGGGCCGCCGCCGGCTGTGGCTGGCCGGGTGGCCTTCGGAGGACTTCGTCGTCGGCCTTCCGGACGGCGACGGTTACGCCGTCGGCCAGGTCGGGGTCCACCGCGGTGGGGGTAAAAACGCCGTTACCGCAGAGCGCGCGACACGGTAGTTTGCCCGTCATGACGACTGTGCAGCAGAGCTTCCCGGTGCCGCCCCAGGTGCTGTGGAACGCGCTCCCCGCCGGGGTCACGGCGATCGGCGGGCAGGGCCCGTTCTACGACGCCCAGCGCGGTTACGTCACCTGCCGCACCGGGATGACGTTCTTCAGCTGGGGCCAGGTCGTCACCGCGATGGTCTCGCCGGCGGCGCCGGGCGCCACGCTCACCATCCAGACCCAGCTGAAGTTCGGGTTGTTCGACTGGGGCGAGGGCAAGCGCATCGCCACCCGGTTCGCCGCCGCCGTCGCGTACGCGGCGGGCGCCCCCGCGCTGACCTGAGGGCCCCGCTCACCACCACGCTGGGGGTGTGAGCGGGGCCCGGTCCTCAGCGCCAGTTCTCGACGCCGCCCGGGATCGGCGCGGCCGGGTCGTACGGCGTGCGGGTGAAGACGAACGTCGCGAGGTCGAGGTGGGTGGCCACACCGTCGGCGTCGCGGCCGATTTCGAGCGTCTCGCCGGAGTAGTAGCCGTCGAGACCGACGTAGGTGTCCTTGCCGGTCGCGCGGAAGCGCGAGCTGCGCCCGGCACCCTCGACCGGTGCCAGCAGGAGCTGCCCCTCGCCCTGGACCCGCAGGTGGTACGGCGTCGGGCCCCAGTGCCAGAGCCCGGTCAGCGCCAGCAGTTCCGGGTCGACGGCGGTGGGTTCCCACTCGGCGGGGAGGCGGGGCTCCAGCTCGTCGGTCGTCGTGATGAGGTCCAGGCAGAGCTGGGTGATGCCGACCCCGGACGTCGAGTTGGTGAGCACCAGCGCGCCGGTCTGCGCGGCCGGGTCGACCAGCGTGACGGCGAGGAAGCCGGGCATCGAGCCGGTGTGCCCGGCCAGCCGGCGGCCGCCGTAGCGCACGAGCATCAGGCCGAGGCCGAAGCCGGTCGTCCACACGTCGGTGTCGTCGACGGTGATCACGGTCCGCATTTCTTCGATGGTCTCCGGGGACAGGACCCCGCCGCCGTAGCCGCCGAGGAACGCCGTCCAGCGGCCGAGGTCCTTCGCCGTCGACCACAGCTGACCGGCGGGGGCCATCGCGCCGGCGTCCGGGCTCGGCTCGGGCAGGAGGACGTCGGCGAAGGGGTGCACGGCGAAGCCCTCGGCGTGCGCGCCGGTCGGGTGCGGGGTGGTGCGGGTCATCCCGAGCGGGCCGAGGACCTCTTCGTCCAGCACGGAGAGCCAGCCCTTGCCGCGGTGGCGCGCGACGAGCTCGCCGAGCACGCCGTAGCCGACGTTCGAGTAGTGGAACTTCGCGCCCGGCCGGTGCTTGGTCGCGCCCTCGGCGAGGCTGCCGACGAGCGCCTCCCAGTCGGCGCCCGGGGTCCGCTCCCACCACAGGCCCGGCGATTCGGACGTCAGGCCGGAGGTGTGCGACAGCAGCTGGGCCACGGTGGCGGCCCCGAACGGCGTGCCGGGGACGTGCTTTTCGAGCGGGTCGTTGAGGTCGAGCAGGCCCTCGTCGCGCAGCCGCATGACGGCGGTGGCGACGAGGGTCTTGGTGATCGAGCCCAGCCGGTACTGGGTGTCGGTCCCGGGCCGCGTGTCCCCGACCCGCCCCCGCCCGCCGGACCAGACGATCTCACCGTCCCGTACCACAGCGGCGACCAGCGACGGCGCCCGGCAGGCGGCCTGCTCGTGGGCGATCCGGCGGAGCAGGGCGTGTTCGGTCGACTCAAGCATGGGGGCATTCTGCCGCGCGGAGGCGGGAGAAGCAGGTCCCGGGGTTCAGCCGAGCAGGTTCCGGGACATCGCCGTCGTCACCGCGGCCGTCCGGTCGGACACGCCGAGCTTGCCGAACACCCGCAGCAGGTGCGTCTTCACCGTCGCCTCGCTGATGTGCAGCGCGCGGCCGATGTCCGCGTTCGTCCCGCCCTTCGCGACCAGCCGCAGCACCTCCACCTCGCGCGCCGAAAGCGGTTGCGGCTCCGGGTTGCGCACCCGGTTCACCAGCTTGCCCGCCACGGACGGCGCCAGCACCGTCTCGCCGCGCGCTGCCGCGCGGATCGCGTTCGCCAGTTCCATGCGGGACGCGTCCTTCAGCAGGTAGCCGGACGCGCCGGCCTCGACCGCGCGCAGGATGTCGGCGTCCGTTTCGTACGTCGTGAGCACGACGACCCGGCGCGTGGGCCGGTCGCGCAGGATCCGCTTGGTGGCGCCGACGCCGTCGAGGCCGGGCATGCGCAGGTCCATCAGCACGACGTCGGGTTCGGCGATGCGGTCGAGCGCGACCGCCTCGTCGCCGGAGCCCGCTTCGCCGACCACCGTCAGGTCGGGTTCGGCTTCGAGCATGCCGCGGAGGCCTTCGCGGACGACCGGGTGGTCGTCGACCAGCAGGACGCGGATCAAGCGGGCACCTCCAAGGTGAGTTCGGTGCCGCTGGGGCCACTCCGGACGCTCAGTCTGCCACCGACCTGCTCCGCCCGGGACCGCATGCCCCGCAACCCGAACCCGTCGGCGCGGTCGGGGTCGAAGCCGGCGCCGTCGTCGCGGACGGACAGCCGGACGGCATCGTCCACAACGGACAGCGTGACCGAAACCGCCGACGCGGCCGCGTGCCGGCGGACGTTGTTGAGCGCTTCCTGCGCGCCCCGCAGCAGGACGACTTCGCCTGCCATCGGCAACGCGGGCAGCGGACCGTCCACTTCGTACCGGACGGCGAGGCCCGCCTCGTCCGCCAGCCGGTTCGCCTGCCGCCGGACGGCGTCGACGAGCGAGCCCGAGGTGAGGTCGGCCGGGGCCAGCGCGGCGACCATCCCGCGGGCCTCGGTGAGGTTGTCGCGCGCGGTGCGGGCGGCCAGCTCCGCGTGCCGCCGCGCCGCGGCCGGGTCGGTGTCCACTTCGGACTCGATGGCCTGGGCGAGGGTGACGATGCTGGTGAAGCCCTGCGCGAGGGTGTCGTGGATTTCCCGCGCCAGGCGTTCGCGTTCGGCCGCCGTGCCCGCTTCCCGGGAGAGGCGCGCGACTTCGGCCTGGCTCGCCTCGAGCCGCGCGATCAGGTCCGCCCGCGCCCGGCTTTCCTCGATGACGTGCAGGATGAACTTGCCGGACAGGATCCCGAAGACGATCAGGATCGCGGTCATCGGCAGCAGGATGTGCAGCGTCGGCCCCCGCAGCCCGTCGTTGACGACCGCCGACGCGGGGCTCAGCAGGATGGCCACCGTGGTGAACGCCGCGGCCGGGCGGAACTCGAGCGTCGAGAACAGCAGCGGGCACACCATGAACAGGATGAAGCTGGTCGTCGTGTTGGCGAACATCGCGACCGCGACCAGCGCCAGGACCACGACGGCGAGCGTCCACCGCTGCGGGAGGTGGCCGTCGTCGCGGACCACCCCGCGGCCCCACAGCAGGTACGTCAGCGCGAGCGCGGTGAGCGCCCCGACCGCGACGGTGGTGCGCAGCGGATCGGTTTCGTCCAGCACCACCAGCACCGTCGTGGCCAGGTACGCCACCGCGAAGAGGATCTCCCAGAGCCAGTTGAACCGGTCCCAGGCGTCCTTCACCTCGCGTCGGTCCACCGGAACGTCAGCCGCGCCAGCACCGCGCCCACCACGCACCAGATCCCCAGCACCAGCGCCACCCGCGGCAGCTCCCATGACCCAGCCATCTCCATCCGCACCGCGGCGTCCGGCAGGAACACCGACCGGAAGCCCTGGCAAATCCACTTCAAGGGGAAGAACGACGCGATGTCCACCATAACTTTCGGGAGGTTGGTGATCGGCGAAACGAACACCCCCGAGATGAACTGCAGCACCAGGTACAGCATCTGCACGACGGCGACCGCGCCGTTGGTGGACTTGGCGAGCGAGCTGATCGCGATCCCCAGGAGGGTGCAGGAGACGATGCCGAGCGCGAACACCCACAGCAGCGTCAGCCACTTCTCCGGCGCGGTGGGCAGCTTCAGCCCGAACAACAGCACGGCGACCCCGGCCATCAGCACGGTCTGCGCCAGGCTGGACACCGCGACCAGCACCATCTTGCCGATGAAGTAGGACGACGACGGCATCGGCGTGCCGCGAAGGCGTTTGAGCGCCCCGGTTTCCCGGTCGGCGGAGACACCGGTCGCGATGCTGTTGAACGACGTCGAGACGATGCCGGAGCCGATCATCCCGGCGGCCAGCAGCTGCCCGGACGTGACGCCTTCGAGGGCGGTCGGACCGTCCAGGATGGACCCGAGCAGGATCATCAGGACCGCGGGCAGCGAGAAGGTGAAGACCACCTGTTCCTTGTGCCGGAAGAACTGCCGCAGCTCGGTGCCGCCGCGGGCGAGGCCGAGCGACAGCGGGCCGGGTAGAGCGAGCGTGGTCATGCCTTGTCTCCGATCAGGTCCAGGTAGATGTCCTCCAGGCTCGGCCGCGTCACGGTCAGCCCGGCGAGCTCCCTACCCCCAGCGGAGAGCTCGGTGACGAGCTTGGTCGGGTACGCGGTGCGCTCGACGTGCGCACCGCGCTCGTCGGTCCACCGCACGGTGGCCTCGGCGGCGGCGCGGCCACCCAGGTTCTGCGGGGTGTCCTGCGCGACGATCTCGCCGCGCGCGATCACCGCGACGCGGTCGGCCAGCGCCTCGGCCTCGTCGAGGTAGTGGGTGGTGAGCAGGATGGTGGTGCCTTCGGCGGCGAGGTCGCCGATGAGCGTCCAGAACTGCCGCCGCGCCTCGGGGTCGAAGCCGGTGGTCGGCTCGTCGAGGAAGAGCAGCTCGGGCCGTCCGACGATGCCGAGCGCGACGTCGACGCGGCGCCGCTGCCCGCCGGAGAGCGACTTGACCCGGGCGCCGGCCTTCGCGGTGAGCCCGACCTTGTCGATGACCTCGTCGGGGTCGCGCGGGCCGGGGTAGTACTTCGCGAAGTGCCGCACGGTCTCCGCGACGCTCAGCTCGGCGGCGTCGTTCGCGGTCTGCAGGACGATGCCGATGCGCGAGCGCCAGGCGCGGCCGGCCTTGCCGGGGTCCGCCCCGAGCACGGTGACCTCGCCGGCGGTGCGCTGCCGGTGGCCTTCCAGGATTTCGACGGTCGTGGTCTTCCCGGCGCCGTTCGGGCCGAGCAGGGAGAACACCTCGCCCGGGGCGATGTCCAGGTCCAGCCCGGCCACGGCCAGGTGACCGGGGTACTGCTTGCGCAGGCCGCGCACGCTCACTGCTGTGGTCATGGCTCCAGCGTGGTCGACCGGGGGCTTGATCGGGAGCAACGCCCAGCTGAATCCGGCTGTCCACCGTTCGGTGGACACGGTCGTCCACCGCCGCCGCTTGGTTCCACGGGAAACCACGAAAACGCTGTCATACAAGCAAAAACCTGAACTTCCCGGCACGCGTAACCGCCGCGCGGGTGAACACGACTGTTGACAGGTTGTCTAACATGACAGGATGTCTCACAAGTGGGTGACCGCCAGCGACGGTGTCCGCCTCTCCGTCCACGTCGACGGCCGGGAAGACGGGCCCACGGTCGTGCTCGTGCACGGCTACCCGGACAACAGCTCGATGTGGGGCGGGGTGGCCGCCGAGCTGACGGCGAAGCACCGCGTCGTCACCTACGACGTGCGCGGGGCCGGGCAGTCGGACAAGCCGTCGGGACGCTCGTCCTACCGGCTGGACCAGCTGGCCGACGACCTGCGCGTGGTCGTCGAGGCGGTGCAGCCGGCTGGGAAGGTGCACCTGGTCGCCCACGACTGGGGCTCGATCCAGACGTGGCACGCCGTCACCGGCGACGGCCTGCGCGGCCGGGTCGCCTCCTACACGTCGATCTCGGGCCCGAGCCTCGACCACGCGGGCGCCTGGTTCCGCGCGCAGCTCACGCGCCCGACGCCGAAGCGCCTCAAGAACGCGCTGAGCCAGTTCCTGCACTCGTGGTACATCCTCGCGTTCCAGTTCCCGCTGATCCCGGACGTGCTGTGGCGCACCGGCCTGCTGGGCAAGCAGATCCAGCGCATGGAGCCCGACGCGGCACCGCCGGACAAGTCCGACGGCCTGCACGGGCTCCAGCTCTACCGCGCCAACATGTTCACCCGGCTCTCGCGGCCCGCGCCGAAGCCCGCCGACGTCCCGGTGCAGGTGCTCGCCCCGACCGGCGACGCCTACGTCACGACGCCGCTGCAGACCGAGGTCACCCGCTGGGTGCCGGACCTGCGGATCCGCCGGGTCGTCGGGACGCACTGGGTCACCCGCGCCAAGCCCGCGGTGGTCGCGCGCGCCGCCGCCGAGCTGGTCGAGTACGCCGAGACCGGCGCCGAAAGCCGGGGCCTGCGCCGGGCGCGCGCCGGCGCCGGGAGGTTCGCGCACAAGCTGGTCGTCGTCACCGGCGCCGGCAGCGGCATCGGGCGGGCCACCGCGCTCGCGTTCGCCGCCGAGGGCGCCGACGTCGTCATCACCGACATCGACCCCGCGGCGGCCGCGGAAACCCTGAAGCTGCTGGAAGACCACGGCGTCGCCGAGTACACAGTGGACTCTTCGGACGGCGATGCCGTGCACCGCTTCGCCCGTGAGGTCCGCAAAAACCACGGCGTCCCGGACATCGTGGTCAACAACGCCGGCATCGGGATGTCCGGCCCGTTCCTCGACACGTCCGTCGAGGACTGGGAGCGCGTCATCGACGTCAACCTCTGGGGCGTGATCCACGGCTGCCGCGCGTTCGCGCCGATGCTCGCCGAACGCGGGGAAGGCGGCCAGATCGTCAACCTCGCGTCGGCCGCGGCCTACCTGCCGTCGAAGATCCTGACCGCGTACGCCACGACGAAGTCCGCCGTGCTGACGTTGAGCGTCTGCCTGCGGGCCGAGCTGGCCGAGCACCACATCGGCGTCACGGCGGTGTGCCCGGGCATCGTGAAGACCAACATCACCAACACGACGACGTTCGTCGGGGTGTCCGAAGAGGAGCAACGCCGGCGGCAGAAGGAGAGCTCGAAGCTCTACGCCCGGCGCGGGTTCGGGCCCGAGGGGGTCGCGCGCGACATCCTGCGCGCAGTGGAGAAGGACACGGCGATCGCACCGTCCACTCCGGAGGCGAAAGCCGCGCTGGTCCTTTCGCGACTGACGCCCGGGCTGCTGCGCGCGGCGGCGAAGCTGGACCTGACGCCGTGAGCCGCCCGCGGCGGATGTCGCCGCAGGCCCGCCGCGACGACCTGATCCAGGCCGCGCTCGACCTGTTCGGCTCGCGGGCGCCGGAACTGGTCACGGTGGACGACATCGTCGCGCGCGCCGAGGTGTCGCGGCCGCTGTTCTACCGGTACTTCCCGAACCTGCGCGAGCTGCAGGTGCAGGCCCTGCGCACGGTCACCGACGGCCTCATCGACGGCTTGGCCGGTCTCGAGGAGGGCCCGCCCGAAACCCGGCTCCGGGCGGCCGTCCGCGGCCTGATCGACGTCGCCGACCACTACCGCGCCGGGTACATCGCGTTGCTGCGCAGCGGGTCGGTGATCGCGACGTCGGACACGGACGCGGCGATCGACGAGGTCCGCAACCGCGCGGTGGCCCTGATCCTGGACGCCCTCGCCGTCACGGACCCGTCCCCCCTGCTCTCCCTGACCCTGCGCTGCTGGACGGCGGTCGTCGAAGGCGCCCTGTTGTCCTGGCTCCAGGAGCGCACGATCCCGCGCGAGCACCTGGACACATGGCTGGTCGACCAGCTCACAGCCATGCTCGCCGCCACCGCCGCCCACGACTCCGTCCCAAGTCCGTGAAGGCCTCCTTACCGGTCGTAAAAGCCGGTAAGGAGGCCTTCACGGACTGCGGTCAGTGCTTGGTGACCAGTTCCCAGCCCTCGACGTCTTCGGGGGTGCGGGGCGCCGGGCCGACGTACTTGGCCGACGGGCGCACCAGGCGTCCGGTGCGCTTCTGCTCCAGGATGTGCGCGGCCCAGCCGGCGGTGCGGGCCGAGCTGAACATCGCGGGCATCATGTGCGGCGGGACCTGGGCGAAGTCCAGGATCACGGCGGCCCAGAACTCGACGTTGGTCTCGATCGGGTGATCCGGACGCCGCTCGCGCAGCTCCTTCAGCGCCGCCTGCTCCAGCGCGGCGGCCGCCTCGTACCGGCTCGCGCCCAGCTCCTGGCACGTGCGGCGCAGCACGCGCGCCCGCGGGTCCTCCGCGCGGTAGACGCGGTGGCCGAAGCCCATCAGGCGTTCCTTGCGGTCGAGGATGCCCTTGACCAGGCCCGCCGGGTCGCCGGAGCGTTCGACCTCTTCGATCATCGGCAGCACGCGCGCCGGAGCGCCGCCGTGCAGCGGGCCCGACATCGCGCCGATCGCGCCCGACATGGCCGCCGCGACGTCCGCGCCGGTGGAGGCGATGACGCGGGCGGTGAAGGTCGACGCGTTGAGGCCGTGCTCGGCGGCCGACACCCAGTACGCGTCCAGCGCCTTGACGTGCGCCGGGTCCGGCTCGCCGCGCCAGCGGATCAGGAACCGCTCGGTGATCGAGTGGGCCTCGTCGACGCGCGCTTGCGGCACCGCGGGCTGGCCGATGCCCCGCGCCGACTGGGCGACGTAGGACAGCGCCATCACCGACGCGCGGGCCAGCTGCTCGCGGGCCTCTTCGTCGGTGATGTCGAGCAGCGGGCGGTAGCCCCAGATCGGCGCGAGCATGGCCAGCGCGGCCTGGACGTCCACCCGGACGTCGCCGGTGTGCACCGGCAGCGGGAAGGGCTCGGCGGGCGGCAGGCCGTGCCCGAACCGGCCGTCCACGAGGAGGCCCCAGACGTCACCGAAGGTCACCTTGCCGGCGAGGTCCTCGATGTCGACGCCGCGGTAGCGCAGCGCACCGCCGTCCCGGTCGGGTTCGGCGATTTCGGTGTGGAAGGCGACGACGCCCTCCAGACCCGGTCGGAAGCCGTCGTCGGGTTGGCCGGACGGCTGTGGCTTGCTGATCGTGGAGGTAGTCACTGTTTCGCGGAACCTTTCGGTGCGCTTTTTTCCCCGTCTTGGTGGTGGTGCACGCGCGGACGGAAATGCGCACGGAACGCGCGCGCCATCGCACGGATGGATAGACCTTGCTCCCTCGATCGCCACGGGGCAATCGAAAGAAGCGGTGGTTTCGGTCACGATTACGAGAACGATTCAGTCACCGAGGCCGCCCGGCGGGAGAATTTTCACCACTCAGTGTGACGAAGCCCAGGTTAAAGGTATGTTTCCGAACCAGGCGCGGCCCCGGTCCGGGTGATAGACCTAGCGGATGCACCTCAGTCCGCAGGAGCGCGACAAGCTGCTCATCCACGTGGCGGCGGACGTCGCGCGGAAGCGGCTGGACCGCGGCGTCCGGCTCAACTACCCCGAGGCGGTCGCGCTGATCACCGACCACGTCCTCGAAGGGGCCCGCGACGGGCGCACGGTGAGTGAGCTGGTCGCGAGCGGCCGGAGCGTGCTCTCGCGGGCGCAGGTGCTGGACGGCGTGCCCGAAATGGTCGACTCCGTGCAGGTCGAAGCCACGTTCCCGGACGGCACCAAGCTCGTCACCGTGCATGACCCGATCGTGTGAAGGCGGACCGATGCACCCAGGCGAGATCATCCCCGGCGCCGAGCCGGTCGAGCTGAACCCCGGCCGCCCGCGCGTGCGGCTGCTCGTCCGCAACCTCGGCGACCGGCCGGTCCAGGTCGGTTCGCACTACCACTTCGCGGCGGTGAACCCCGGCCTCGAATTCGACCGCGACGCCGCCCGCGGCCACCGGCTCGACGTCCCGGCCGGCACGTCGGTGCGGTTCGAACCCGGCGTCGAACGGGAAGTCGATCTCGTCCCGCTCGCCGGCGCGCGTCGCGTTCCGGGCTTGCGGTCCGAATTCTCGGGGGAGTTCTGAAATGCCGCAGATCGACCGCGAGCGCTACGCCGAGCTGTTCGGCCCGACCACCGGCGACCGGATCCGGCTCGCCGACACCGACCTCCTGATCGAGGTCACCGAGGACCGCTCGATGGGGGCCGGCGGCTCCGGCGACGAGGTGCTCTTCGGCGGTGGCAAGGTCATCCGCGAGTCGATGGGCCAGGGCACGGCGACCCGCGCCGAGGGTGCCCCGGACCTGGTCATCACCGGCGCGGTGATCCTCGACCACTGGGGTGTCGTCAAGGCCGACGTCGGCGTCCGCGACGGCCGGATCGTCGGCATCGGCAAGGCGGGCAACCCGGACACGATGGACGGCGTCGACCCGGCCCTGGTCATCGGGCCGTCGACCGAGGTGCTGTCCGGCAACGGCAAGATCCTCACCGCGGGCGGCATCGACTGCCACGTCCACTTCATCTGCCCGCAGCTGGTCGACACGGCGCTGGCCGCCGGGCTGACCACCCTGGTCGGCGGTGGGACCGGGCCCAACGAGGGCACGAAGGCCACCACCGTCACGCCCGGCGCGTGGAACCTGGGCCGGATGCTGTCCGCCATGGACGGTTACCCGATCAACGTCCTGTTGCTGGGCAAGGGGAACACCGTCCGGCACGACGCCCTGCGCGAGCAGCTCGCGGCCGGCGCGGGCGGCTTCAAGCTGCACGAGGACTGGGGCACGACGCCCGCCGCCATCGACGCCTGCCTGACCGTGGCCGACGAAGCCGGTGTCCAGGTGGCGATCCACACCGACACACTGAACGAGGCCGGCTTCCTGGAGTCCACAGTGGACGCCATCGGCGGGCGCTCGATCAACGCCTACCACACCGAAGGCGCCGGTGGCGGGCACGCGCCGGACATCGTCGAGGTCGTCTCGCTGCCGAACGTGCTGCCGTCCTCGACCAACCCGACCCGGCCGCACACGGCCAACACGCTCGACGAGCACCTCGACATGCTGGTCGTCTGCCACCACCTCAACCCGTCGGTGCCCGAGGACCTCGCCTTCGCCGAGAGCCGGATCCGGCCGACCACGATCGCGGCCGAGGACGTCCTGCACGACCTGGGCGCCATCTCGATGATGAGCTCGGACTCGCAGGCGATGGGCCGGATCGGCGAGGTGATCATCCGGACCTGGCAGACCGCGCACGTGATGAAGCGCCGCCGCGGCGCGCTGCCCGGCGACGGCGCGGCCGACAACCTTCGCGCCCGTCGCTACGTCGCCAAGTACACGATCAACCCGGCCATCGCGCACGGCATGGAGACCGAGATCGGCT
This sequence comes from Amycolatopsis eburnea, assembly GCF_003937945.1. Classification (GTDB taxonomy): domain Bacteria; phylum Actinomycetota; class Actinomycetes; order Mycobacteriales; family Pseudonocardiaceae; genus Amycolatopsis; species Amycolatopsis eburnea. Next base: position 105,535 of record NZ_RSEC01000036.1, on the reverse strand, counting down.
CGGTCGAGGTCGGCAAGCTCGCCGATCTCGTGCTGTGGGAGCCCAAGTTCTTCGGCGTCCGCCCGCACGTGGTGCTCAAGGGCGGGTTCCCGGCGTGGGCGGCGATGGGCGACGCGAACGCGTCCATCCCGACGCCGCAGCCGGTCCTGGCCCGCCCGATGTTCGGCGCTTCGATCGGGGCGGCGCTGAGCCTGCACTTCGTCGCACCGTCCGCTTTGGACAGCGGGCTGCGCGAGACGTTCGGCATCACGCGGCCACTGGTCGCTGTGTCCAACATGCGCGCGCGGACGAAGGCGGACATGGTGCTCAACGACGCCACGCCGGACGTCCGCGTCGAGCCGGACAGCTTCGCCGTGCACGTCGACGGCGAGCTGATCGAGCCGCAGCCGGTCACGGAACTGCCGATGGCGCAACGGTACTTCCTCTTCTGATGGACCTCTCGGCACTGATCCTCGCGGACTCCCGCTTCCCCGGCGGCGGGCACGTCCACAGCGGCGGGCTGGAGGAGGTCGTCGCCCGGCGGCTCGTGACGTCCGTGCGCGACCTGCCCGGGTTCCTGTCCGGACGGTTGCGGACGGCGGGCTTCCTCGCCGCCGTTTTCGCCGCCGCTTCGGCGCACACGGCCGTCGACGGCGGCGATTGGTCGCTTTTGGACAGTGAGCTGGACGCGCGCACCCCGTCGCTCGCGCAGCGTGATGCGTCCCGGGCTCAGGGGCGCGGTACCGCACGGGCCGGGCGGATCGCGTGGCCGTCGCCGGTGCTCGACGCGCTGCTGGCCGCGACCCCGCGGCCGCACCACCCGGTGGTGCTCGGCGCGCTGGTCGGGGTCGCGGGCGGTTCGCCGTACGACGCCGCGATGGCGGCCGCGTACCTGGCGGTGAGCGGGCCGGCGAGCGCCGCGGTGCGGCTGCTGGGGCTGGATCCCTTCGCCGTCAACGCCGTCGTGGCGCGGCTGGACCTCGCTTCGGTTTGTGCGGAAGCGGCGGCGGTGGCGGGGGACGACCCGGCGTCGCTGCCCTCGCCGGGCTCGCCCGCGTTGGATTTGTTCGCCGAGGCGCACGCCCGGCACCACCAGGAAGAGGTGCGTCTCTTTGCCAGCTGAACACGGTCACGGCCACTTCCACGAGGTCAACTTCGACCCGACGGCCGCCGAACCCGATCACTACGACGCGGCACCGACGGCCGGGCGCGCGTACCGGATCGGCATCGGCGGCCCGGTCGGCTCCGGCAAGACGGCGCTGACCGCTGCCCTGTGCCGGGCGTTGGGTGACGAGATCGACCTCGCCGTCGTCACGAACGACATCTACACGACCGAGGACGCGGACTTCCTGCGCCGCGCGGGCGTTCTCGACCCGGCACGGATCGAGGCGGTCCAAACGGGAGCGTGCCCGCACACGGCGATCCGCGACGACATCACCGCGAACCTGGACGCGGTCGAGCGCCTGGAGGAGAAGTTCCCCGGCCTGGACCTGGTGATCATCGAGAGCGGCGGCGACAACCTGACGGCGGTGTTCAGCCGCGGGCTGGCCGACAGCCAGATCTTCGTGGTGGACGTCGCGGGCGGCGACAAGGTGCCGCGCAAGGGCGGCCCCGGTGTCACGACGGCGGACCTGCTGGTGATCAACAAGATCGACATCGCGCACCTGGTGAACGCGGACATGGCGGTGATGACGTCGGACGCGCACCGGATGCGGGGCGACCTGCCGGTCATCGCGCAGTCCCTGGTGGACACCCCGGACGCACCCGAGGTCGCGGCCTGGGTCCGTTCCCTGCTGTGAAAGCCCACGCCCGGTTGACGGCGTGCTTCGACGGCTCGCGGACGGTGCTGCGCGAGCTGCGTTCGATGGCGCCGTTGACGTTGTTCCCCCGCCGAGGCCGCGGGCCGGGGGCGGTGGTCCACCTGGTCAACTCGGCCACGGCCCCGCTGGGCGGTGACGACCTGCTGCTCACCGTCCACGTGGGACCGGGCGCCTCCCTCCGGTTGTCCGGCGTGGCGGCGACCCTCGCCTTGCCGGGCCTGCACGGCGAGCCATCGCTGTCCACTGTGGACGTCGTCGTGGAACCGGGTGGCTCGCTGGAGTACCTGCCGGAGCCGACGGTGGTCACGTCCCGGGCCCGGCACACGGCGGTCTTCCGCGGGGAGCTGGCCGCGGACGCGTACCTGCACACGCGGGAGGTGCTGGTGCTGGGCCGCGCGGGCGAGGCGCCGGGGTCCTTGACGACGTCGCAGTCGGTGACCCGGGGTGGGGTTCCGGTGCTGCGCCAGACGCTTGCGGTCGGTTCGGCGCTGGACCGGAGCCTGGCGGTGCTCGCGGGCCGCCGGGTGCTGGCGACGGACCTGGTGGTCGGCGGCCCGGAGCTGCCGGCCGAATCGGGTGAGTGGTGGTCCCGCACGCCGCTCGCCGCGGGCGGCACCCTGACGACGTCCTTGGCCCCCGACGCGGTGACTGCGTTGAGCGTGTTCCGAGCCTTGTGGTAACAAAAATTTTCACAAAGTAGCCGAACCGGTAGGATCTGGCAATCCCTCAGGAGGAGGAGTCAACCGGTGGCTCGCACGTACGGCGGCGTCGCACCCGAGCAACGCCGCGCCGACCGCCGGGAGCGGCTGCTCACGGCCGGTCTCGAGCTGTTCACCTCCACCGGCTTCCGGCACACCAAGATCACCGAGGTGTGCGGCCGCGCCGGGGTTTCGACGCGGAACTTCTACGAGGAGTTCACCGGCAAGGAGGACGTGCTCCGCATCCTCCACGACCGGATCAACACCCTCGCGCTCGAACACGTCACCGCCGCGCTCGACGAGGTCGCCGACGCCGACGCCGTGACCCGCATCGCGACGCTGCTCGACGTCTTCATCGACACGGTCACCGTCGACCCCCGGCTGCCGCGGCTCAACTACGTCGAAGCGGTCGGGGTCAGCGCGGAGCTGGAGGAGCAGCACCAGGTCTGGGTCGACCGCTGGGCGACCTTCATCGAGACGGAAGCGCGGCGCGCGGCCGAGCACGGCGCCGCGCCCGACCGCGACTACCGGCTGACGGCGATCGCGCTGGTCGGCGCGGCCACCGGCCTGCTGCGCGCGTGGCAGGCGCACGAGCCGCCGCTGCCGGTCGAAGACGTCGGCGCCGAGCTGCGCGCGCTGATGCTGGCCGCCATCACGCGGCCGGAAAAGATCTCGGAACTCCGGGGCAACCCCGGCGCCGCCCCGGACGTGAAGGAGTCGAGCCGGGAGGGGGACCAGGGGGGAAACCGGCCAACGTAGAGGCCCGTCACCTGCCGCGGACGCAGGTGACGGGCCTCTACGGATTTACGGCGTCCGGACCGTCGGCAGGCCCAGCGAAACCGGGCCGGTCGACTGGCAGACGTCGTGGCACGTGTTGTCGAGCGTGCAGCACAGCGAGCAGATCGGGCCGTCCTGCTTCGCGCAGTCCGCGACGTCCGGCAGTTCGTACGGGTCGCCGCAGGCCGAGCAGGTGTGCGTCGCGCGCGGGTCGGCCTCCGCCGTCATGACGGTGTTCTCCCGCGCCAGGTAGTACTTCCCCTTCGTCGCGACGGCGAGCACCGGCACCAGCACGACGGCGATGACCAGCGCGAGCAGCGGGCTGAACGCGGCCAGGAACGGCCCGAACGCGCCGAAGTACGCCACGATCGACACCGCCGACGCGACCAGCATCGAGCCGAACCCGACCGGGTTGATCTTGTGCAGGTAGGCCCGCTTGAACTCGATGTAGCGCGGCGAGAGCCCGAGCGGCTTCGCGATCACCAGGTCCGCGCACACCGCGCCGATCCACGCGATCGCGACGTTCGAGTAGAAGCCGAGGATCTTGTTCAGGAAGCCGAACGCGCCGAACTCCATCAGCGCGAGCGCGATCCCGCAGTTGACCAGCACGTACCAGGCGCGGCCGGGGTGCTTGTGCAGCACGCGGGAGAAGAAGTTCGCGAACGACAGCGAGCCCGAGTACGCGTTCGTCGTGTTGATCTTGATCTGCGAGACGACGACGAACAGCGCGGCGAACGTCAGCGCCACCGGGCCGAGCGCCGGCTTCACCGCTTCGAGGTACGGCGCGATCGGCTCGAGCGCGTGCGTCTTCCCGACGACGCCGAGCGCGAGGAACGCCAGCAGCGCCCCGCCGATCTGCTTCGCGGCGCCGAGGATCACCCAGCCGGGGCCGGCGGCGAGCACCGCGGCCCACCACGACCGCTTGTTCTCGGCCGTCTTTTCGGGCATGAACCGCAGGTAGTCGGCCTGTTCGCCGATCTGCCCGATCAGCGACAGCGCGACACCCATGCCGAAGCCGAACCCGATCGCGGAGAACCCGGCGCCGGCGCCTTCGGTGCCCGCGAAGTGCGTGAACTCGGCGAACTTGCCCGGCTCGCGGACCAGCACGACGACGAACGGCAGCACCAGGCCGGCGATCCACAGCGGCTGCGTCCAGGTCTGCATCTTCGCGACCGCGCCCATGCCGTAGAGCGCGAACGGCAGCACGATCAGCGTGGCGAGCAGGTAGCCGACCGGCAGCGGGATGCCGAGGGCCAGCTCGAAGGCCTGACCCATGATCGAGCCCTCGAGCGAGAAGAAGATGACGGTGAAGCTCGCGTAGACGAGCGACGTCAGCGTCGACCCGAAGTAGCCGAAGCCGGCCCCGCGGGTCAGCAGGTCCATGTCCACTCCGGACTTCGCGCAGGCGGCCGCAATGGGCACGCCGGTCACGAAGATGACGACCGCCGCGGCGAGGATCGCGAGGACGCCGGACGTGAAGCCGTAGGAAAGGACGATGCTGGCGCCGATCGCGAAATCGGCGAGGTAGGCGATGCCGCCCAGCGCCGTCGTCGCGACCACGAACGGTGACCATTTCCGGAACGAATGAGCGGCGAAGCGCAGTGAGTAGTCCTCGCGGTTTTCGTTGGCCGCGAGCGGGGCGTAGCGGCGTTTCGGCGGGGCGCTTTCTTCGGCGCTGGACAGGGTGTCGGTCATGCCTGCCTCCGGGGTGGTGGGGAACGGGCCGAAGGTAGGTGCGTCCTGTATCGATCCTGGTCCGGCGGGTAACGCGGGGGTTACGGCTTGTTGTCCTGCGGTTACGGGCCGGTGGCGGCGACGTGGTGGCGGGTGTCACCGTTCAGTGGGTTCCGCTGCAGCTCGTGAGGCCTTAACGTGCCTAGAGCCGAAGTCGACTGATGCCCCGACCGGGCGTGGAGGTTTGGCCGTGATGCCGGGAATCGAGGACCAGGTGGAAGACGCCGTAGTACGGCTTCCGGGAATGCGCGTGGCCTACGACGGCGCCGCGTTCGACGAATCCGCGCTCGCCGCCACGTGGACCGACCAATTGCAGGGCTGGCTGAACCAGGCCGTCGCCGCCGGCATCGCCGAACCGAACGCGATGGTCCTCGCGACGGCGGACGCCGAAGGCCGCCCCTCGTCGCGCACCGTGCTGTGCAAGGGCCTCGACGAACGCGGCGTCGTGTTCTACACGAACTACACGTCGACCAAGAGCCACGACCTGACCGCGACCCGGTACGCGTCGGTGACGTTCCCCTGGTACCCGCTGCAGCGCCAGGTCCACGTCCGCGGCGAGGTGGAGAAGGTCGGCACCAAGGAGACGGCGGAGTACTGGGCGAAGCGCCCGCGCGGCTCGCAGCTGGGGGCGTGGGCGTCCCCGCAGTCCCGGGTGGTCGACGGGCGGCGCGCGCTGGACAACGCGCTGAGCGGCATCGAGCGGCGCTTCGCGGACGTCGAGCACATCCCGGCCCCGCCGCACTGGGGCGGCTGGCGGATCCGCCCGGACCTGGTGGAGTTCTGGCAGGGGCGGGAGGACCGGATGCACGACCGGTTGCGGTACGTGCGGACGGACGACGGGTGGCACGTGGAGCGCGTCGCGCCCTGAGCCCGAAGCCTGCGAGCCCTCTCCGCGGCTTCGCCGACGTCTTGAATGAGTCATTCAGGTCTTCGGAGGTCCTGAATGACTCATTCAAGACACCGCAGGGCCGCCCGGCGCCGGTCGCGGGCGACGTAAATCACGAGACCCGAGATAGTTAGCCGAGCTAAGCTCGTTGGTTGTGACTGGTGAACCGGGGACCATGCCGCCCCGCTCGGGCGTGCGCAAGGTCCTCGGACGCATCATCGTCGACACCCGGCCGCTGAAGATCCCGGCTTTCCGGCGGCTCTGGCTGTCCACTGTGGTCACCGCCGTCGGCACGCAGCTGACCGCCGTCGCGGTGCCGAAGCAGGTTTTCGACCTCACCGGGTCGTCCGCCTACGTCGGGCTCACCGGGCTCGTCGCGCTCGTTCCGCTGCTCGTCTTCGGGCTCTGGGGCGGCGCCGTCGCCGATGCCGTCGATCGGCGGAAGCTCCTCTTCGTCACCAACGTCGGGGTCGCGATCACCTCCGCGCTGCTCTGGCTGCAGGCCTTCGCGAACTTCGGGTCCGTCTGGCTGGTGCTCGGCCTGCTCGCCGTCAACCAGGCGTTCTTCGCGATCAACATGCCGACGCGCGGCGCGGTCGTCGCCCGGCTCGTGCCCGCCGAGCTGCTGCCGTCCGCGAACGCGCTGAACACCACCATGTCGACCTTCGGTGCGGTCTTCGGCCCGCTGCTCGCCGGCGCGCTGATCCCGGTCCTCGGGCTCTCGACGCTCTACCTGATCGACGTCGTCGCCCTCGCGATCACGCTCGTCGCCGTCTGGCGGCTGCCGTGGATCCCGCCGCTCAACGGGCCGTCGCGGCGGGCGGGGCTCAGCGACGTCGTCGACGGCTTCAAGTACCTCGCCGGGCAGAAGATCCTGCTGGCCTCCTTCGTCGCCGACATCATCGCGATGGTCTTCGGCATGCCGCGGGCGCTGATCCCGGAGATGGCCGAGCGGACGTTCGGCGACCCGCCCGGCGGCGGGCCCGCGCTCGGCTGGCTCTACGCCGCGCTGCCGCTGGGCGCGATGCTGATCGGCCTGTTCAGCGGCTGGCTGACGCGCATCCACCGCCAGGGCGTCGCGGTGGTCGTCTCGATCTGCGCGTGGGGCGCGGCGGTCGCCGGGTTCGGGCTCGCGCACTCGCTGTGGCTCGCCGTCGTCTTCATGGCGCTCGCCGGCGCCGCGGACATGGTCAGCGCGGTCTACCGGATGGCGATCCTGCAGGTCGCGACCACCGACGAGATGCGCGGACGGCTCCAGGGCGTCTTCACCGTCGTGGTCGCGGGCGGCCCGCGGATCGCCGACCTCACGCACGGCTGGGGTGCCGCCGCGTTCGGCACGACGGCGGCCGCGACCGGTGGTGGCCTGCTGGTCATCGTGCTGGTCTGCGCCGCGATGTTCGTGCTCCCGGCGTTCTGGCGGTACCGGGCGCCGACCGCGTAGGCCGTTCGGGCTAGGGTGCGGGCATGCGTACGGTAGCCGTCGTTTTGGTCGCTTTTGCCGCTTTGACCGCCTGCTCCTCGGGGGACAAACCCTCCACCGCGACGTCGTCGTCCGCGGCCCCGAAGCCGGCGCCGAGCACGAACGCCGCCGCCGCGTCGCTGGACCCGTGCAAGCTGCTGCCCGCGGCGGCCGTGTCGAAGGCGCTGTTCCTGGACAACCTCACGGCGGTCCCGGGACCGGTGCAGGACAACGCGGCCAACGGCGGCAAGGCCCGCAGCTGCGAGTACCAGCTGGACGGCAAGGCCGCGGGCGCGCTCGCGGTGACCCGCTACGAGGGCAAGCAGGGCAAGCCCGCCGAGATGGTCGCGTCCATCAAGAAGGCCAAGGCGGGCGCGAAGGACGTCGCCGGGTTCCCGGACGGTGCCGTCTACTACGTCGACGAGCAGAAGACGGCCACCCTCGCCACGGCGGAGCTGGTCGCGGGCACGCCGGTGCTGGTCAACTACACCGGCCCGGCCAAGATGACGCCGGAGCAGATGGCGCCGCTGGTCAAGCAGGCCGTCGACGCCAGCTGATCAGGACCGTCCCGGCCGCCACGCCGAGATCAAACGGTTCCGCGGCGCAGCGCCGCCAGCTCGACCGGGCTGTGCGCCGAGAACACCTTCACCTCGTCGTGGTGGTCCCGCGCCAGCTCGTGCAGCCGCGCCAGGTTCTCCAGCCGCGGCCGGCGCAGGGTCTGGACCAGGTTCTGGAACGCCGTCAGCCCCGGCGGGCAGTGCGGCGCGACCGGGTCGAGCTGGCCGTGGAAGAAGTACGCGTCGCCCGCGTGCAGGAGCCAGCCGTCGCCGGTGTCGACCGCGACGCCCGTGTGGCCGCGGGTGTGGCCGGTGAGCGGGACCAGCAGGATCTCCTCCGGCAGGCCCTTCAGCGAGCGGACCGCTTCGAAGCCGAACCACGGCTCGCCGGTCTCGTCGTAGGAGCTCCACAGCGGGCGGTGCGCGAACTGGACCGCCCGGTAGCGGTTCTTCTCCGCCGCGTTCGCCGGGGCCGTCGCCGCGCGGTGCTCCTCGGCGCGGACGTGCACGACGGCGTTGGGGAAGTCGGCCAGGCCGCCCGCGTGGTCGACGTCGAGGTGCGTCATCACGATGTGGCGGACGTCGGCCGGGTCGAGGCCGAGCGCGCGGATCTGGGCGACGGCCGTCTCCGCGGTCTCGACGCGCGCGCCGACCATCGCCATGAACGGCCGCCCGAGCCACGCGCCGGGGCGGGCCACGGCCTGCGCGCCGAAGCCGGTGTCGACCAGCACCAGGCCGTCGCCGGTCTCGATCAGCAGGCAGTGCGCGACCAGCTCCGCCCGCCGCAGCAGGCCGGGCTCGCCGTCGAGCAGCTTGCCGCCCGCCGGGCGCATCGATCCGCAGTTCAGGTGGTGCACCTTCATACGCTGCTCCTGGTGCTCAGCCGGAGGAACTCGGTCTCGTCGTGCGCGGCGAAGACGGTGACCTCGTCGCCGTGCTCCTGAACAAGCTGGCGCAGGCGGCGGTGATTGTCCAGCCGGGCACCCCGCACCGTCTCGACGCGGCCCTCGAACCACTTGAGCCCGGGCGGGCAGCTCGGGGCGGCCGGGTCGAGCTGGCCGTGGAAGAAGTACGAGTCGCCGGCGTTGAGCAGCCAGCCGCTGCCGGTGTCGACGGCGACGCCGGCATGGCCGCGCGTGTGCCCGGAGAGCGGGACGAGCAGGATCTCCGGCGGCAGGCCGTCGAGCTGCCGCACCGCGTCGAAGCCGAACCACGGTTCGCCGGTGTCCGCATAGGACGTCCACTGTGGACCGTGGGCGAACTGGATCCGGCGGTAGCGGCCGCGTTCGGCGGCGTCCCGCGGTTCGGTGAACGCCCGCAGCTCTTCGGCGTAGACGTGCACCCGCGCCCACGGGAAGTCGATCAGCCCGCCCGCGTGGTCGAGGTCGAGGTGGGTCAGCACGATGTCGCGAACGTCGGCCGGGTCGAACCCGAGCGCGCGGATCTGCGCGATCGCGGTCTGCGCCGGGTCCGGGACGGGGTTGGACTGGCGGACGAACCCGGCGCCGAGCCAGGCGGCGCGGTCGACCGCGGCCGGCGTGCCCATGCCGGTTTCGACGAGCACGAGCCCGGTGTCCGTCTCGAGCAGCAGGCAGTGGCAGACCATGGTGGCGCGCCGGAACAAGCCCGGCTTGCCGTCGATCAGCCCGCCGCCGAGCGGGCGCATGGTGCCGCAGTTCAGGTGGTGGACGCGCATCAGGAGAACTCCCGGTCGAGGGTGGCGTGCAGGTGGGTGGCGACGGCGCGCAGCGGCGCGAGGTCGCGGCGGGTGCGGGCCAGCAGCAGCCCGCCTTCGATCGCGGCGAGCACGACGGTGGCGAGCTCGTCCGCGCGCTCGGCCGGAAGTCCTTGCGCGGCAAAGTAATCCGCGAAGATCGTGTGCCACGACGAGTAGCCGTCGGCGCAGGCTTCGCGGATCGGCTCGCTCGCCGCGGCGGCGTCCAATGCGACCGTCGCGAGTGGACACCCGCGCTGGAAGTCCGACTGGGTCAGGAAACTCGCCAGCGCGTCGATCGCCCGGGTGACGGCGGTCGGCGCGTCGGGCGCGTCGCGGAGGATCGCTTCCAGGATCGCACCGGTGCGCTCGCCCGACAGCCGGACGGCTTCGGCGGCGAGCTGTTCCTTGCCACCGGGGAAGTGGAAGTACAGCGAGCCCTTGGGCGCGCCGCCCGCCGTCGTCAGCTGGGTGAGGCCGGTGGCGTGGTAGCCCTGGGTCTGGAACAGGTCGGCGGCGGTGTCGAGCATCCGCTGCCGCGTGTCGGTGCGGCGAACCATGGGACGACCGTAGCGCAAACTATGACGACCGGTCTAGTGACTTCGTCGATCGGTAAGGTCGTGCCATGGGCAACCCGACCGGTCAGCAGTTCGAGATCACCCGCGGCAACGCGCGCGCCGTCGTCACCGAAATCGGTGCCGGGCTGCGCGCTTTCGAGGTCGGCGGAGTGCCGTACGTCGAGGAGTTCGGCGAGGACGAGAAGCCGCCGAAGGGCGCCGGCCAGGTGCTGCTGCCGTGGCCGAACCGGACCAAGGCCGGGAAGTGGACCTTCCAGGGCGAGGAACAGCAGCTCGAGATCACCGAAGAAGCGCGCGGCAACGCCATCCACGGCCTGACCCGCCACCTCGAGTGGGAGCTGCTGGAACACGCCGAGTCGTCGATCACCCTGGCCGTCGACGTCGAGGTGCAGCCGGGCTGGCCGGTGCCGCTGCGCGCGACGGTGACCTACGACCTCGCGCCGCGCGAACTGACCGTGACGCACGAGATCCGCAACGAGGGCGAGCAGCCGATCGGCGTCGGCGTCGGCACGCACCCGTACTTCCGGATCGGCGACGTCCCGACCGACGAGCTGACCCTGACGCTGCCGGCGAGCCGCGTCCGCCCGTACGAGGGCGATCAGCAGCTGCCGTACGCGCCGGAGCAGGACGTCGAGGGCACCGAGTACGACTTCCGCGGCGGGCGCGTGCTCGAAGGCGTCAACCTGGACACGGCGTTCGGCTCGCTGTCCGCTTCGGACGGCGAGCACCAGTTCGTGCTGTCCCACGAAGACCGGCAGCTGGTCGTCTGGACCGGCCCCGACTTCCGCTGGGCGCAGGTCTTCACGCCGGACGACCTGGTCGGCCGCGGCCGCGCGGTGGCGATCGAGCCGATGACCTGCCCGGCGGACGCGCTCAACACCGGCACGGACCTGATCGAGCTGGAGCCGTCGGCGTCGTGGTCGGGCAGCTGGGGCATCCGCGTCCGGTGATCCGGCTGGGTCCCGCCGACGCGGGCGAGGTGCTGACGCTGCAGCGCGCCGCGTACGTCACCGAGGCCCGCGCGCACGGCGACCTCGACCTGCCGCCGCTGCTGGAGACGCTCGACGAGACGCGCGCGGCCCTGGCGGGCCTGTCCTGGGGCATCCGCGAGAACGGGCGCCTGGTGGCGTCGGTGCGCCTGACGGTGACCGGGCACGTCGGCGTGATCGGACGGCTCGTCGTGGCGCCGGACCGGCAGGGGGCCGGGCTGGGTGGGTCGCTGCTGCTCGCCGCCGAGGCCGCGGCGCCGCCTGAGGTGACCGAGTTCCGGCTGTTCACCGGGTCGAAGAGCGTCGGGCCGCTGCACCTGTACGCCAAGCACGGCTACCGCGAGACGCACCGGACGCCCGAGAACAACCACGAGCTGGTGCACTTGGAGAAGGCCCGCGTGCACGCGCCCGGACGAGTTCGTTAGCGTGGCGAACTATGGCGAAGGCAATTGTCGGGGGCTACGTCGTCCCCATCGACGGTGAACCCATCGACGGCGGCACGGTCCTCATCGACGGCGGCAAGATCGTCGCGATCGGTGCCGAAGCCGACGTCGACATCCCGGAGGACGCCGAGCTCGTCGACGCGGCGGGCACCTGGGTGCTGCCCGGCTTCATCGACGCCCACGCGCACCTCGGCGTCCACGAAGACGGCGAGGGCTGGGCCGGCAACGACACCAACGAGATGACCGACCCGAACGGCGCCCGTTTCCGCGCGATCGACGGCATCGACCCGTACGAGCCGGGCTTCGACGACGCGCTGGCCGGCGGCGTCACGAGCGTCGTCATCAAGCCGGGGTCGGGCAACCCGATCGGCGGCCAGACGATCGGCGTCAAGACCTGGGGCCGCAGCATCCTCGACATGGTCTTCGCGGAGCAGGTCAGCGTGAAGAGCGCGCTCGGCGAGAACCCGAAGCGCGTGTACGGCGACAAGAAGCAGACGCCGTCGACGCGGCTGGGCGTCGCGGCGATCCTGCGCGAGGCCTTCACCAAGGCCCGCAACTACCAGGCGAAGCGCGCGCACGCCGAGTCCGAGGGCAAGCCGCACGAGATCGACCTGACGCTGGAGACGCTGTCGAAGGTCCTCGACGGCGAGCTGTACTGGGACCAGCACGTCCACCGCGCGGACGACATCGTCACGGCGCTGCGGCTGGCCGACGAGTTCGGCTACAAGCTGGTCATCAACCACGGCACCGAAGGCCACCTGATCGCGGACCTGCTGGCCGCGCGTGGTGTGCCGGTCATCTTGGGACCGCTGTTCACCACGAAGTCCAAGGTCGAGCTGCGCAACCGGACCCTGCGCTCGGCGGGCATCCTGGCTCGCGCGGGCGTGAAGATCGCGATCACGACGGACCACCCGGTGATCCCGATCAACTTCCTGGTCTACCAGGCGGCCCTCGCGGTGAAGGACGGCCTCGACCCGGCGACGGCGCTGCGTTCGCTGACCGTCAACCCGGCGTCGATGCTGGGCCTGGACGAGCAGATCGGCTCGCTGAAGCCGGGCCTGGACGCGGACGTGGTGCTGTGGTCGGGCGACCCGCTGGACGTGATGAACCGCGCGCTGCGCGTCTTCGTCCGGGGCGACGAGGTGTACCACTTCGACGAGACGCTGGGCGAGGGCGTTTCGAAGGACCGCCGCTACCGCGAGTCCCGTTGAGCTTCGAGCGGCACGCCGGTTACCGGGCGGTTCCGGCGTGCTGCTCGATCAAGGCGTCGAGGTCGAGCTTGACCGGGAAGGGGTCGTCGGTCGTGAAGGTTTTCGCGACTGCGGCGGCGTCCTGGTACCCCTGGCAGGCGATGAGGGTGACCGGCTCGGCGAGGTCGACGATCCAGTAGTGGGGGATGCCCGCGTCGGCGTACTCGTCGTGCTTCACGCGGTAGTCGGTGCGCCGGGAGCCCGCTGTCGCGATCTCGACGACCACCGCCACTTCGTCCGCTTTGAGCATGCCGTCGTCTTTGTCGACGCGGGCAATTGCGGACTTGTCGATGACCATCAGATCCGGTCGACGGGAAAAGCCGGGCTTCCCAGGAGGCGCCAAGCCGAGGTCAACATCGCAGCCGGGGACGAAGTCGAGGTGTTCCGGCAGCTGCGCTTCAAGATGTGCCGCCAGCCGGTGGATCGCGCGGTTGTGTCTGGGTTCATGGCTGGGTGACCTCAAGACGCGGCCTTCCACGAGTTCGGTGAAACCGGTGTCGGTTTCACCGAGCGCCGCGTACTCCTCGATCGTCAGCAGGTGATCGGGCATCTCCCACCGTCGAGCAGGGCCCGGCTCGGAAAGTGCGGTCACCGCGGCTCCTCTACGACAGCAGGCCGTCGAGGTCGAGCTTGACCGGGAACGGAACGTCGGTCTCGAAGGTGCCGGTGACCGGCGCCGCGTCGTGGTAGCCCTGGCACGCGACGAGCGTGACCGGTTCGCCGAGGTCGACGATCCAGTAGTGCGGGATTCCCGCGTCGGCGTACTCGTCGTGCTTGACGCGGTAGTCCGTGCGCCGGGAGCCCGAAGTCGCGATCTCGATGACCACCGCTACCGCCTCGGCGCGGATCGGGTCGCCCGCTGTCCGGTCGAAGATCAGCAGGTCCGGGCGGCGGGAGAAGCCGGGCTCGCCGAGTGGTGCCAAGCCGAGGTCGACGTCGGTGCCGAGGGCGAACGCGAGGCCGCGGGGCAGCTGGCGTTCCAGCTGTGCGGCCAGCCGGCACGCGGCCATGTTGTGCGTGCGGCCGGCGCCGGGTGAGGGTACGACGCGGCCTTCCACCAGTTCGGTGAAGCCGCGGTCGGACTCCCCGAGCGCTCGGTACTCCTCTATGGACAACAGCTGACCTGGCATGCGGACAACGTATCCGTACCGCGCGTGGGACAGGGTTCGCTCGACCAGGTCGGGTCAGTCGAGAAGGGCGTCGAGGCCGATCTTGACGGGGAACGGGACGTCGGTGGTGAAGGTGCCGGTGACCGCTGAAGCGTCGAGGTAGCCGAATTCGCCGGCCCGGTGGCATGCGACCAGGGAGATGGGCTCGGTGCTGTTGACGATCCAGTAGTGCGGGATTCCGGCGTCGGCGTACTCGTCGTGCTTGACGTGGTAGTCGGTGCGCTTCGACCCCGGCGTCACGATTTCGATGACGACGGCCACTTCAGCGGCCCGAAGCATGGCACCATCCCGGCGAATCCCGGTCTTGTCGACGATCATCAGGTCGGGCCGCCGGGAGGAGCCCGGTTTGCCGGGCGGCGCCAGACCGAGATCGAGATCCGTGCCGGGAACGAGCTTGAGGTGGCCGGGCACCTGTCGCACGAGTTGCCGCCCAATCTCGAACACCACGAGGTTGTGTCCGACCTCGGGACTGGGTGACGACACGACGCGACCCGCCACAAGCTCGGTGAAACCCGACTCGGTCTCACCGAGCGCCGCGTACTCCCCGACCGTTAGCAGCTCACCTGACATTCCGTCACCGTAGGTGTCCCAAGCGTGTGACAGAACCCGCTCGATCAGGCCTTCTTCAGCTCCCGCGCGATCACCATCCGCTGAATCTGGTTCGTCCCCTCGAAGATCTGCGGCACCTTCGCCTCCCGCATGTACCGCTCCACCGGGAAGTCCCGCGTGTACCCCGCCCCGCCCAGGACCTGGACCGCGTCCGTCGTCACCTTCATCGCCCCATCGGTGGCCACCAGCTTTGCGATCGACGCCTGGCGCTGGAACGGCAGCCCGCGGTCACGCCGCCGCGCGGCCTCCAGATAGGTCGCCCGGGACGACTCCACCGTCGCCGCCATGTCGGCCAGGAGGAACTCGACGCCCTGGAAGTCGATGATCGCGCGGCCGAACTGCGAGCGGCCCTTCGCGTACGCCACCGCCTCGTCCAGTGCCGCCTGGGCCAGGCCCACCGCGCACGCGGCGATGCCGAGGCGGCCCGAGCTGAGGGACGACAGGGCGATCCGCAGGCCCTCGCCCGGCGAACCCAGCAGGCGGGACGCCGGCACGCGGGCGCCGTCGAAGATCATCTGGGCGGTGGGGGAGCCGGTGAGGCCCATCTTCCGCTCGCGCGGGGCCGCCGACAGGCCTTCGGTGGCGCCGTCGACCAGGAGGCACGAGATCTCGTCGGCGCCCGTGCGGACCATCGTCGTGTAGAAGTCGGCCACGCCCGCGTGCGTGATCCACGCCTTCGTCCCGTTCACCACGTAGTCCGCGCCGTCGAGCCGGGCCCGGGTCGACAAAGCGGCCGCGTCCGAGCCCGCGTTCGTCTCCGAGAGCGCGTACGCGCCCAGCAGCGAGCCTTCGAGCATGTCCGGGAGCCACTCGTCGCGCTGGGAATCCGTGCCGTACTCGGCCAGCGCGTAGCAGGACATCGTGTGCACCGACAGCCCGACGCCGACCGTCATCCACGCGGTCGCCAGCTCCTCCAGGACCTGCAGGTACACCTCGTACCGGACGTCGCCGCCGCCCCAGCGCTCCGGGTACGGCAGGCCCAGCAGGCCGGACTTGCCGAGCAGGCGGAACTGCTCGCGCGGGAACTGCTCCGCCTCTTCGGCCGCTGCCGCGCGGGGAGCCAGCTCGTCGCGGGCGATCTCCCGGGCCAGGTCGACCAGGGCTTCGGCCTCGGGAGAGGGCAGCAGGCGTTCGGCGGGCATCGTCGTCCTCCAAAGCGGTACTGAAAACAGTACTGTGGGCTCGATCAGAGTACAGTACGACAGGCCTGGGGTGGCCGGAAGACGTAGGAGATAGTGAGCCGATGCGCCCCGAACCCCGCCGACGGCCGACCGCGCGTCAGCGCGCCCTGCTCGCCGACCTGGAGGCGCTCTTCCTCGCCGAGGGCTTCGTCGCCTTCACCCTCGACGACCTCGCCGGGCGCCTGCGCTGCTCGAAGTCGACGCTCTACGCCCTCGCGCCCAGCAAGGAGCAGCTCGCCGTCAAGGTCGTCACGCACTTCTTCCGGGGTGCCGCGGAGCGGATCGAGGAGCGCATCGCCGGGATCGACGACGCCCGCAAGCTCATCGGGGAGTACCTGGCCGGCGTCGCCGAGCACCTGAACCGGGCGTCGGCGGCGTTCATGCGCGACCTCGCCGAGTTCGGGCCGGCGCGCGAGGCCTACCAGGTCAACAGCCGGTTCGCGGCCCAGCGGCTCCGGCGGTTCATCGACAAGGGCGTCGCCGACGGGGTGTTCCGGGACGTCCACGCCCGGCTGGTGGCCGAGATGACCGGGCTGATCATCGAGGGCATCCAGACCGGCGTGCTCCGGCAGCGCACCGAAGTTTCCGACGCCGAAGCGTTCACCGCTCTGGGTGAGTTGCTGCTCGGCGGGCTGAACAAATAGCGGACAGGAATTGTCAGCCCGCAATGGATAAACTCCCCGCGTGATCGTCGTAGGCGGAGAAGCTCTGGTCGACCTGGTTCCCGGCGACCCCCTGGATTCCACTGTGGACGGTGGGCTGCGCGCGCTGCTGCCCCGGCTGGGCGGTGGTCCGTACAACGTCGCCCTCGCGGCCGGGCGGCTCGGCGTGCCGGCGGCGTTCCTGTCCCGCGTGTCGACCGACCGCTTCGGCGACGCGATGGTCGAGCGGCTGCACGCTTCCGGGGTCGACACGTCGCTGCTGCAGCGCGGGGACGAGCCGACGACGCTCGCCGTCGTCGCGCTCGACGCGAAGGGCGCCGCGCGCTACACGTTCTACGTCGAGGGCACGGCGGACCGGCTCGTCGCCGACCCGGGACCGCTTCCGGACGACGTGACCGCGCTCTCCCTCGGCACCCTCGGCATGGTCCTCGAGCCCGGCGCTTCGGCGTACGAGGCGATGCTGCGGCGCGAAGCCGCGCGCGGCGTGCTGACGGTCCTCGACCCGAACATCCGCGAGGCGCTGATCACCGACCCGGCGGCCTACCGCGCCCGGTTCGCGTCCTGGCTGCCGGACGTCCGGCTGCTCAAGATCTCCGACGACGACGCCGCGTGGCTGACCGGCGGCGCCGACCCGCTCGCGGCCGCGAAGACGTGGGTCGAGTCCGGTGTGGACGCCGTGGTGCTCACCCGGGGCGCCGAGGGGCTCGCGGTGATCACCGCCGCAGGTGAGCTGGCCCACGTGCCGTCGCGGAAGGTCGAGGTGGTCGACACGATCGGCGCCGGCGACACCGTGCAGGGCGCGCTGCTGGCCTGGCTGCACACCCGCGACGTCACCGACCTGGCTTCCCTCGACGCGGACGCGTGGCGCGAGGCCCTCGCTTTCGCGGCGAAAGCGGCGTCGATCACGGTGTCCCGCAGCGGCGCCGAGCCGCCGACTTCCGCGGATATGGCGTCGAGCGTGTGAACCTGGTCCCAAAGGGGCCCCCAGGAGCAACGCCACCGCTGCGCGAACACCAGTTCCTCGACTAGCGTAGAGGGGCATTCTTCATACCCCAGCGGGGCGGTGTGCAGCGAGGCGCCAGTGTTTCCTCGCGTGAACACGTGGCTACCTGTGGAACGTACAGGCGCCGCCGCTCCGTGCCGAACGTGAGAGGGACTTGCATGTCCGACGCGACGACTGCGGGGCAGTCCGGCGGCGATACCGCGAAGCTGACCCTGCCGAGTGGCGAGCACGAGTTCAAGATCGTCCACCCGGTCGAGGGCGCGCCCGGGATCGAACTGGGGAAGCTGCTGGCGCAGACGGGGTACATCACCTACGACCCCGGTTTCGTCAACACCGGCTCCGCGTCGTCCGCCATCGCCTACATCGACGGTGACGCCGGCATCCTCCGCTACCGCGGTTACCCGATCGAGCAGCTGGCCGAGAAGTCGACCTTCGTCGAGGTCTCGTACCTGCTGATCTACGGCGAGCTGCCGACCCAGGCCCAGCTGGCCGACTTCACCGAGAAGATCCAGCGCCACACGCTGCTGCACGAGGACCTGAAGGCCTTCTTCAGCGGTTTCCCGCGCGACGCGCACCCGATGCCCGTCCTGTCCAGCGCGGTGTCGGCGCTGTCGACCTTCTACCAGGACTCGCTCGACCCGTTCGACGAGCCGAACGTGGAGCTGTCCACCATCCGGCTGCTCGCCAAGGTCCCGACCCTGGCCGCCTACGCGTACAAGAAGTCCGTGGGCCAGCCGCTGCTGTACCCGGACAACTCGCTCGGCCTGGTCGAGAACTTCCTGCGCATGACCTTCGGCTTCCCGGCCGAGCCGTACGAGGTCGACCCGGACATCGCGAAGGCGCTGGACCTGCTGTTCATCCTGCACGCCGACCACGAGCAGAACTGCTCGACGTCGACCGTGCGCCTGGTCGGCTCGTCCGAAGCCAACCTGTTCGCCTCGATTTCGGCGGGTATCAACGCGCTGTTCGGTCCGCTGCACGGCGGCGCGAACGCGGCGGTCCTCGACATGCTCGAGGGCATCAAGAACGACGGCGGCGACGTCGCCAAGTTCGTCGAGCGCGTGAAGAACAAGGAAAAGGGCGTGAAGCTGATGGGCTTCGGGCACCGGGTCTACAAGAACTACGACCCGCGCGCGAAGATCATCAAGAGCACCGCCGACGAGATCCTCGGCAAGCTGAAGGGCGGCGACCAGCTGCTCGACATCGCCAAGAAGCTCGAGGAAACCGCGCTTTCGGACGACTACTTCGTGTCGCGCAAGCTGTACCCGAACGTGGACTTCTACACCGGCCTGATCTACCGGGCGCTGGGCTTCCCGACGAAGTTCTTCACGGTGCTGTTCGCGCTGGGCCGGCTCCCGGGCTGGATCGCGCACTGGCGCGAGATGATCAACGACCCGGCCACCAAGATCGGCCGCCCGCGGCAGATCTACACCGGCCACGCTTCGCGGGACTACACCCCGATGTCGGAGCGCTGACGGCTCACCCCGGTAACCGCCCCGTCGTGCACCCGCACGGCGGGGCGCTTATCGTTGGGCCGCGTGACCAGAGAAGCACCCGTCGTCCTGTGGTTCCGCCGCGACCTGCGGCTGGGTGACCACGCGGCCCTGCTCGAAGCCTCGAAGCACAGCAAGCACGTGCTCGCGCTGTACGTCCTCGACGAGGCCTTGCTCAAGCCCGGCGGCGCCCCGCGCGAGGCCTTCCTGTACGGGTGCCTCGAAAAGCTGGACGAGCAGCTCGGCGGACGGCTGATGCTCGTGCGCGGCGACCCGGCCGTGGAGGTGGTCCGCGCCGCGAAGAAGATCGGCGCGGCCGCGGTGCACGTCAGCGCCGACACCGGTCCGTACGGCCGCCGCCGGGACGCCTCCGTGGCGAAGGCGTTGGCGGAGCACAACATCGACTGGGTCGAGACCGGCTCGCCGTACGCGGTGACGCCCGGGCGGGTGACCAAGCCGGACGGCGACCCGTACCGCGTCTTCACGCCGTTCCACCGCGCGTGGACCGCACGCGGCTGGCACTCGCCCGCGGACACCGGACCGTCCCTTGTGGACTGGGTGGAACCGCCGAAATCGCTGAAGATCCCTCGTGCGCCCCAGGTTTCCGCGACCCTGCCCGAGCCGGGTGAACAGGCCGCGCTCGACGTCTGGCACGCGTTCCTCGACGACGGCATCGAAACCTACGACGAGGACCGCGACCGCCCGGACCGCGAAGGCACCACGCGGCTTTCGCCGTACCTGCGCTGGGGGAACATCCACCCGCGGACCATCCTGGCGGACCTGGCGGGCGACGACCGCGTCGGCGCGAAGTCGTTGCGCAGCGAGATCTGCTGGCGCGAGTTCCACGCCGATGTCCTGTGGCACCGCCCGGAGACCGCGCGGAAGAACTACGACAAGCGGTTCGACGGGATGCGGCACGACGACGACCCCGAGGCGTTCGAGCGGTGGTGCGCGGGCCGGACCGGCTACCCGATCGTCGACGCGGGAATGCGGCAGCTGCTGGCCGAGGGCTGGATGCACAACCGGGTGCGGATGGTCGTCGCGAGCTTCCTGGTGAAGGACCTGCACCTGCCGTGGTGGCTCGGTGCCCGCCACTTCATGAAGCACCTCGTGGACGGCGACCTGGCGTCGAACCAGTTGAACTGGCAGTGGGTCGCGGGCTGCGGCACCGACGCGGCACCGTACTTCCGGATCTTCAACCCGACGACGCAGGGCGAGAAGTTCGACCCGAACGGCGACTACGTCCGGAAGTACGTGCCGGAGCTGCGCTCGGTCGGCGGGAAAGCGGTGCACAAGCTGAAGGAACGGCCGAAGGAGTACCCGGAGCCGATGGCCGACCACGCGCACGAGCGGCAGGTTTCCCTGGAGCGGTACGGGAAGATCACGTCGTGAGTGTTCAGGGCGGCTAGAGTCAACCGTCACTTGGTTACCTACGGCGCGAAGGCGCCTGCGGTCGCCGGGGAATGCACCCAATGTGGCGTTGGTTGCGTCCGACGCACCGAACGCCACATTGGGTGCATCCGGACCCGGCACACTGGCCTCCCCCGCCGCCAGCAGCAACACCGGAGACCACGCGCCCGGCGGCCAACTCACCCACACGCCGGCGAGTTGGCCGTTCCGGTTCGTGAGTTGGCCGCTGCGGGCGGTGAGTTGGCTGGTCCTGCCCCGGCTGACACCGTAGGTCGGCAAAAGAACGTTCGCCAGAACCGCCCTGAACACTCACGACGACGTCAGCGGGCGGGCGCGCCACACGACGGCGAGCCGGGGATCGCCGGTGGGGCTCGGTTCGATCCGGTCCACGGTGAAGCCTTCGCGCTCGTAGAAGGCGCCGGCCCGCTCGTTGGCCGCGAAGTGTTCGATGCAGAGCCGCGTGGCCCCGGCGGGAAGCTGCCCGATCAGGGCGTCGAGCAAGCGCGGACCGAGTCCGCGGCCGCGGCGCTCGGGATGGACGTAGAGCTTGTAGACCACGGGGTCGGTCCCGTCGTGGCCACGCTGCCCGACGCCCACGAGCCCGCCGTCGTCCTCGGCGACGACCACGCGCCCGGCGGCCACGGCCGCGGCGAGGTGCGCTTCGTTCCACCAGTCGCGGACCTGTGCGTCCGCGGCCGCCGCGCCGATCAACGGCGTGTAGTGCGGCCGGATGTGCGCCTCGCCGAACCGGACGATCGCCGTCACGTCGGCCGGCCCGGCCGTCCGCACGTCAGCCACGCAGGGCCTCCGACAGCTTGATGCGGCTGCCGATCCGCAACACGCTGTTGCCGTAGATCTTCCCGCCCACCCACGTCAGCAGCGCGACGAGCGCCAGCGTCGAAGCCAGCGACAGCCCGATCTCCCAGCCGGCCGCCGCGCCCGTCGAGATGCGGGCCGGCATCAGGATCGGGGACAGCAGCGGGATCAGCGAGACGACCTTCGCCGCCGTGCCCGAGGGGTCCTGCAGCAGCAGGTTGATGCCCGCGACGAACCCGACGACCAGGATGATGTTCAGCGGCCCGACGACCGACTGCGTGTCCTCCTGCCGGGACACGAGCGAGCCGAGCGCGCCGTAAACGGTGGCGTACAACAGGAAACCGAGCAGGTACCAGAGCAGGCCCCACAGCACCGCGCCGGTCGCGAAGCCGGACAGGGTGAACACGCCGGTCGCCGTCGCCGCCAGCAGGCCCGCCGCGCCGAGGATCACCAGCTGGGTCAGGCCGACCAGGCCGATGCCGATCACCTTGCCCAGCAACAGCTGCCACGGCCGGACGCTGGCGAGCAGGAGCTCCACGACCCGGCTCGACTTCTCCTCGACCACGCCCTGGGCGACCATCATCCCGTAGGTGATGATGCTCAGGTAGAGCAGGAACGCGACGACCAGGCCGAGCACCAGCCGCTGCGTGTGGTCCGCCGGTTCGGGTGAGAGCGCTTCGTCCTGCACGTGGGTGCTGTTGACCTGCGCCATCACGTCGGCCGGTTCGAGCTGCGCGGACGACAGGACGCCGTCGAGCACCTGCTGCTGGGCGACCTGGTCGAGCACCCGGCGCAGCTGATCGTCCAAAGCGGACTTGTAAGTCGCGGTCAGCTTCGCCGCGCTACCCGAGACGAGCGCGTCGAGGTCGCCGTCTTCGACCTGCTTGCGGCCTTCGGCGGGGTCGGTGACGGTGACGGTCTCGACCTGGCGGCCGGACTGCGCGGCGGCGACCTGCAGCTGCTTGGCGATCCCGGTCGCCTGCCCGGTCAGCCCCACCTTGCTCTTGTCCGACGAGCCGGCCAGCGCGGTCTGGAAGCCGACGTAGCCGAGCAGCAGCACCAGCAGCACCGCGGTGCCGATCACGAACGACCGCGTGCGCAGCCGCGTGTTCAGCTCGCGCTTCAGCACGAGCCAGACCGCCCGCCGTCCGGTCAGCTTCTTCATCGTTCTCCCTCGTCGGACACCGCGTCGCGGAAGAGCTCGGTCAGCGACCGGCGACGGCGGCTGAACTCGGTGACCGGCCCGGTGCTCAGCGCCGCGGCGAGCACGGCCTGGTCGTCGGCACCCGGGTCGAGGTCGAGCACGGTGGTGGCGCCGCGGTCCTCGACGACGCGGACCCCGGGCAGGCCACCGGCCCAGCCGGGCCGCGCGGCCGGCGCGGTGACGACGAGCTTGCTGCTCGCGCCCGCGGTCAGCTCGCCGACCGTGCCGACGGCGACCATCCGGCCCCCGCGGATGATCCCGACCCGGTCGCAGAGCCGCTCGACGAGGTCGAGCTGGTGGCTGGAGAACACCACGGGCACCCCGGCGGCGGCCTTTTCCCGCAGCACCCCGCTCATCACGTCGACGGCGAGCGGGTCGAGGCCGGAGAAGGGCTCGTCCAGCACGAGCACGGCCGGGTCGTGCACCAGCGCGGCGGCCAGCTGGACGCGCTGCTGGTTGCCGAGGCTGAGCTTCTGCACCTCGTCCTTGCGGCGCCCGGCCAGCCCGAGCCTGCCGATCCAGTCCTCGGCGTTGCGGTGGGCCTCGTTCGTGCTCAGGCCGTGCAGCTCGGCGAGGTAGACGAGCTGGTCCAGCACCTTCATCTTCGGGTACAGGCCGCGTTCCTCGGGCATGTAGCCGATGTGCGTGCGGGTCTCGTGCGTGACCGGCTGCCCGCCGAAGCGGACTTCCCCGCCGTCGGCGGCGAGCACGCCCAGCGCGATCCGCATCGTCGTGGTCTTCCCGGCGCCGTTGCTGCCGACGAAGCCGAACAGCTCCCCGGCGCGGACGTCGAACGAGACGCCGTCCAGCGCGACCTTCGTGCCGTAGCGCTTGGAGATCCCGTCGATCTCGAGCGTCCCCTCGGTCATGTCCTCACCCTAGGCCACGTGAACGCCCGGCAAGCTCGTCGGATGGCCGTGGTCACCGCGCTCAGGCGAGCCCGGCCAGCGACTTGTCGACGAGTTCGGCGACCCTGGCCCGCGCGGCTTCGGCGTCCGCCGGGACCAGCGCCAGCCGCGTGCGGCGCTCCAGCACGTCCGAGACGTCCAGCGCGCCCTCGTTGCGGACCGCCCACACGACTTCCGCCGCCGTGATCTCGGTGCCGGGGGCGACCGGGGCCGCGAACTCGGCGTCCAGTTCGCCCAGCGCCGCCACGCGCGGGGCCTCGGTGCCGTACCGGGCCACCAAGCGCGCCGGAGCGTCCACAAGGGACAGTTCGGCGCGGGGTGCGGCGCCCAGCAACGGCAACCGGGCGGTCCGGCACGGCGTGACGGCGAGCCCGGCCAGGCGGATCGCCGCGTCGACGGCGTCCTCCGCCATCCGCCGGTAGGTGGTCAGCTTGCCGCCGACCACGGTCAGCAGCCCGTCGGAACCGGCCAGCACCGCGTGCTTGCGGGACAGGTCGGCCGACCGGCCGCCGCTGCCTTCGACCAGCGGGCGCAACCCCGCGTAGGAACCCGCGACGTCGGCGCGGGTCAGCGGGCGCTCCAGCACCGAGGAAGCCAGCGACAGCAGGAAGTCCACATCGGACTCGGGCACCGGTGGCACGTCGGGGATCGCGCCCGTGACCGGCTCGTCCGTGAGTCCCAAGTAGACCCGGCCGTCCGGCTGGGGCAGCAGGAAGACGAACCGGTTGGTCTCGCCGGGCACGCCGATGTTGACCGACGTCGTGCCCATCGGCACCGTCCCCGGCGCGAGCACGAGGTGCGAGCCGAGGGACGGCCGCAGGCGGACCGAGCCGGTCAGGGTGCCCGCCCACACGCCCGTCGCGTTGATCACCTGGCGCGCGTGGAGGTCGAACGCGTCGCCCGAAACGCCGTCGACGACCGAGACGCGGTCCGCCGAAAGCGAGGAGGCCGAGAGACGCGTCAGGATGCGCGCGCCGAACGACGCGGCCGTGCGGGCCAGGGAAACCACCAGCCGGGCGTCGTCGACCAGCGCGCCGTCGTAGGCCAGGAGGCCGCCGCGCAAGCCGTGCGGGGAAAGGCCGGGCGCCAGCGCCAGCGCTTCGGCGGGCGGGACCGACCGCGGCCGCGGCAGCACCGACGACGGTGTCCGCGCCGCCCGGCGGAGCACGTCGCCCGCGCGGAGCCCCGCCGCCACGATTGCCTGCTGGGCCCGGGAAGTGCTGGGGTACAACGGGAACAGCTGCGGCATCGCGCGCGTCAGGTGCGGCGCGGTCCGCGTCATCATGATGCCCCGCTCGACCGCGCTTTCGTGCGCCAGGCCCAGCTCGCCGTGCGCGAGGTAGCGCAGGCCGCCGTGCACGAGCTTCGACGACCAGCGTGAGGTCCCGAACGCGAGGTCGTGCGCCTCCACCAGCGCCACCGACAGCCCGCGGGAAGCCGCGTCCAGCGCGATGCCCGTGCCGGTGACGCCGCCGCCGACCACGACGACGTCGACGCGCTCGCCCGCGGCCAGCTCGGTGAGCTCGCGGTCGCGGCGCCGCGCGTTGAGGGAGCCGGACGTCACGGCTTCAGCGCCGCGTCGAGCACGTGCGTGAACTCCGCCAGCAGCGCGGCTTCGTCGACGTCCGCGGTGGCCGGCCGCAGCGAGAACGCGAACGACTGGACCACGAGCAGCACCGCCCGCGACTGCGCCGCGACCGGGGCGCGCCGGATCGAGCCGTCGTCGTGGCCGGCCGCCAGGAGCAGGTGCAGCGCCTGCTCGGCGAACTTCTGGGTCGCGCCCAGCCGTTCCACGATGTAGGGCAGCACGAGCTCGGGGTCGACGTCGAGCAGCGTGCGGAACAGCGGGTCGGCCGACAGCGCGCGGACGCCGGCCGAAGCGATGATCACGAGCCGCTCGCGGCTGTTCGCGGCGTCGGCGCCGCGCTCGCTCGCGGTCTGCAGCAGCCCGCTGAACTCACGGGTCATCAGCGCCGCGAGCACGCTGCGGACGTCGGGGAAGCGGCGGTAGACCGTCATCCGGCTGACGCGGGCGGTGCGGGCGATTTCGGCGAGTGTGGTGCGGCGCACACCGACGGCCAGCACGCACGAGCGCGCGGCGTCGAGCAGCACGTCATCGGCCACTCTGGTCGCCGTCTGACGGCTGCGGGTGTCCGCGAGCGCGGAGGATCCCGCCGTCTGCGTGGTGTGACGTTTCACGTCCATATGTCACACTGTAGTCGTGAACGCGCTCATTGACCACCGTCTCCGCCGGTCCTGGACCGCGGAAGCCGCCGACGCCGCCCAGCTGCCCGCGCGGGCGGCCAAGTGGCTTGAACAGCGTATCGGCCAGGTGGCCCCCGGTGCTGCCCCGGCGAGCGAATTGCCGGTGGAAATACCGTCACGGAAACTGGACGAGTCTGCTGCCGCCGCGTTGTCGGAAGTGGTCGGCGCGGAGAACGTGCTGGTGGACGACGCGGCGCGGCTGGCGAGGGCGACCGGGCTGTCCTACCTCGACCTGCTGCGCCGCCGGTCGCCGTCGGTGGAGTTCCCGGTGCCCGACGCCGTCGTGCTCCCCGCCGGCCCGGACGAGGTCCAGGCGGTGCTCGACGTCTGCGTGCGGCACGACATCGGGGTCGTCCCCTTCGGCGGCGGCACGTCGGTGGTCGGCGGTGTCGCGGCGCTGCGCGGCGACAAGGCGTCGGTGATCGCGCTCGACCTCGTCCGGCTCGACGCGCTGGTCTCGGTCGACGCCGAGTCGCGCATCGCCGTGCTGCAGGCCGGCGTCCGCGGGCCCGAGGCCGAGCGCCTCCTCGGTGAGCACGGCCTCACGCTCGGGCACATCCCGCAGTCGTGGGAGCGGGCGACGATCGGCGGCTTCGCGGCGACGCGCTCGGCCGGCCAGGCGTCGTCGGGCTACGGGCGGTTCGAGGACATGGTCGCCGGCGTGCGGCTGGCGACCCCGCGCGGCGAGTGGAAGCTCGGCGTGGCGCCGGCGTCCGCCGCCGGACCCGACCTGCGCCAGCTCGCGGTCGGCAGCGAGGGGACGCTGGGTGTGATCACCGAGGTCGCGCTGCGCGTCCGCCCCACGCCGGCGGTGAAGCGCTACGAGGGCTACGCGCTGCCCGGCTGGGCGGCGGGCGCCGAAGCGGTCCGCGACCTCGCGCAGCACCACGCGCTCGCCGACGTCACCCGGCTGTCCGATGTGGACGAAACCGAGGTCTCGCTGGCGCTGAACGCGGGCCTCAAGACGGCGGCGCTGCGCCGCTACCTCGCCGCGCGCGGGGTGCGGCGGCCGTGCTTCCTCATCGTCGGCTGGGAAGGCAGCGCGCACGACGTCGCGCTGCGCCGCCGCGAGACGGTCCGCCGGCTGAAGGCCGCGGGCGCGGTGCGCGTCGGCAAGGCGCTCGGCGAGTCCTGGCGGCACGGCCGGTTCGCCGGGCCTCGCCAGCGGGACGCCTTGCTGGACCGGGGGATCTGCGTCGAGACGCTGGAGACCGCGGCCTACTGGTCCAATGTGGACGAGCTGCGTGACGACGTCCGCGCGGCGCTGACGGCGTCGCTCGGCCGCGCGATCGTGATGTGCCACGTTTCGCACGCGTACGAAACCGGCGCGTCGCTGTACTTCACGGTGCTGACCGCCCGCGACCGGGTCGACCCGGTCGGCCAGTGGCAGCGCGCGAAAGCGGCGGCGTGCGAGGCGATCACCGGGCTCGGCACGATTTCGCACCACCACGCCGTCGGTATCGACCACGCGCCCTACCTGAGCGCGGAAATCGGTTCGCTGGGCGTGGAAGTGCTGCGGGCGGCCAAGTCCGCGGTGGACCCGACCGGGATCCTCAACCCCGGCAAGCTGGTCTAGGGGAAGGTGCGCCCGTCCGGCGGCTCGACGACCTCGCACGCGACGCCCGGGCCGTCGGCCGGCTCGCCTTGCAGCTCGACGGCCTGCGCCTGCGGGACGTCGGCCGTGCGCACGGGCTTGCCGTCGACCAGCAGCGGGTACCGGATCGGCACCGCGCCGATGTAGGCGAGCACGTCGGTCACCCGGCTGCCGTCTTCGAGCGTGATGTCCGGGTCGGTCAGCCGCACCAGGTGGTAGCGGTTGCCGCGGCCCTCGCAGACGTCCAGCACCGCGAGCTGCTCCGGCGTCACGAACCAGACGGCGTGCTCCTCGACGCCCGGCAGCGCGGTGAGCGTCGCCGGGCGCTGGCCGTCGCGGAACCGCAGGCCGGCCGCCCAGACCGCGGCGAGGCCGTCGCAGCGCGCGTGCGCCACGACGACCGGGCCCTCGAGCCCGAGCTCGGCGCGCATCCAGCTGATCTTCGACGGGTTCGCGTTGGAGCCGTACGCGAGCACGGCTTGCCGGTCCCGCCAGCCGGCCGGCGCGGTCGTCAGCGGGTGGCCGGCGCCTTCGGTGTGGACGAAGGAGAAGCCCGGCCGGGTCCCCGGGTAGGGGTCGGCCGGGTAGTCCTCGTCGGTGAAGAGGCTCAGAACGTCACCACGCTGCGCAGGACGTCGCCGTGGTGCATGCGCTCGAAGGCCTGCTCCACGCCGTCGACGCCGATCCGCTCGGTGACGAACTTGTCCAGCGGCAGCCGGCCCTGCAGGTAGAGGTCGACGAGCATCGGGAAGTCCCGGCTCGGCAGGCAGTCGCCGTACCAGGACGACTTCAGCGAGCCGCCGCGCGAGAAGAAGTCGATCAGCGGCAGGTCGTTCAGCCGCATGTCCGGCGTCGGCACGCCGACGAGGACGACGGTGCCGGCCAGGTCGCGCCCGTAGAACGCCTGGCGCCAGGTCTCCGGGCGGCCGACCGCGTCGATGACGACGTCGGGGCCGAAGGAGTTCGTCGCGTCCTGCATGGCCTCGACGACCTGCTCTTCGGAGAGGCCCCGGCTGTTGAGGGTGTGCGTCGCGCCGAAGTCCTTGGCCCACGCCAGCTTCCGGTCGTCCGTGTCGATCGCGACGATCGTGGTCGCGCCCGCCAGCTTCGCGCCCGCGATGGCGGCGTCGCCGACCCCGCCGCAGCCGATGACGGCGACCGAGTCGCCGCGCGTGACGGCCCCGGTGTTGATGGCGGCGCCGAGCCCGGCCATGACCCCGCAGCCGAGCAGCCCGGCGACGGCGGGTTCGGCTTCCCGGTTCACCTTCGTGCACTGTCCGCTGTGGACGAGCGTCTTCTCGAGGAACGCCCCGACCCCGAGCGCGGGCGACAGCTTGGTGCCGTCGGCGAGCGTCATCGGCTGGGCGGCGTTGAAGGTGGAAAAGCAGTACCACGGCTTGCCGCGCTTGCAGGCCCGGCAGGTGCCGCAGACCGCGCGCCAGTTGAGGATGACGTAGTCACCGGGTTCGAGATCGGTGACCCCTTCGCCCACGGCTTCCACGACACCGGCGGCTTCGTGGCCGAGCAGGAACGGGAACTCGTCGTTGATCCCGCCTTCGCGGTAGTGCAGATCGGTGTGGCAGACCCCGCAGGCCTGCACATTCACGACGGCTTCGCCGGGCCCGGGGTCGGGCACGACGACGGTTTCGAGCGAGACGGGCTCGCCCTTCGCCCGCGAAACGACCCCCTGCACCTCGTACGGCATGCGAATCCACCTTCCGGCTCCTGCTGGTCCTGCCCGCAGCTAATCACGGATCATGCGGAGATGGCGACATCCGCATGAGTGAGGTTCGGTGGTGAATACGCAACGGGTTGCGCCCTCCGCAACTGCGGTTCACTGCGGCTTCGGCAGGTCCATGGACGCCAGCCGCACCGGATCGGCCACCGCGGCGATGCGCGCGACCCGGCCGTCCGCCACCACGAACGCCACCACCGACAACGGCGACCCGTCCGGCCGCCAGGCCACCACGCCCGGCAGGCCGCCGACCAGCACCGTGCTGCCGTCGGACGCCGCGCCGAACTGGGCGCCTGCTGCCACCTTCGTCGCGCCCAGGACCACCACCACGCCGCCCGGGGTGTCCACCGTCAGCTGGACGTCCGGGTCGAGCACCCGCAGCAGGCCCTCGAAATCGCCGTCGCGGGCCGCGCGCAGGAACGCCGTCACGACCTCGCGCTGCGAAGCGCGTCCGGCCGGGGGTGCGTCCGCGGCCCGGACCTTGCGGCGGGCGCGGCTGGCCAGCATCTTCGTCGCGCCCGCGGACTTGCCCAGTATCCGGCCGATCTCCTCGAACGGGACCGCGAACAGGTCGTGCAGCACGAACGCCAGCCGCTCGGCCGGACCCAGCGACTCGAGGACCACGAGCAGCGCCAGGCCCACCGAGTCCGCGCGGGCGACGTCCTCGCTGCCGTCGTCGACCGCGACCACGATCTCGTCGTAGGGCGATTCGGGGCGCGACTTGCGCGAGCGCAGGACGTCCAGGCTGATCCGGCCGACGACCGTGGTCAGCCAGCCGTCGAGGTTGTCGATGGCCGCCGCGTCCTGGCGGGACAGCCGCAGCCAGGCCTCCTGGACCACGTCCTCGGCGTCGGCGTGCGAGCCGAGCAGGCGGTGGGCCACCGCGCGCAGGCGGTCGCGCCGGGCTTCGAACGCTTCGGCCAGCGTGTCGGGCATGTCGTTACCTTCCTCGGTTCCGCTCCGTCGTGGTGGTGACGAGCCCGGAGGGGCACAGGTAACCGATGGAGGAAAAGATGGAACCACGGCTGACGAGCGAGAGCAGCCCCGAGGTGGTCGGCGCGGTCCAGCAGCTGTTCAAGGCGGTGCACGGCGCGGGCGTCGACCCGCTGCTGCTGGAGCTGGTCCACCTGCGGGCCAGCCAGATCAACGGCTGCAGCCCGTGCGTCTACGCGGGGGTCGCGTCGGCGAAGCGGCAGGGGGAGACCGACGACCGGCTGCACAACGTCGTCACCTGGCGCGAGACGCCGTTCTTCACCGAGCCGGAGCGGGCGGCGCTCGCCCTGACCGAGGCCGCGACGCGGATCCAGGACGGCCAGCCCGGCGTCACCGACGAGATCTGGGCGGCGGCCGCCGAGCACTTCGACGACAAGCAGCTGTCGGCGATCGTCCTGAACATCGCCCTGACCGGCTTCTTCAACCGGATCAACCGCGCGATCCGGGAGCAGGCCGGCAAGACCTGGTGACAAAAGCCGTGAAGGCCTCCTTACCGGCTTTTTTGCCCGGTAAGGAGGCCTTCACGGATTCAGGCCGGGGTGATGATGTACGCGATGCCGCCGGGGCCGCCCGCCACCGAGCCGTCCGCGCGGTAGCGCTTGGTCCGCTGCCAGATCTTCTCGAACTGGTCGCGCTTGTAGACGTTCCGGACGCGGTCGTTGCTGCTGGCCGCGGGGTCGTTGGCGATCACGTCGCCGTCCTTCGTGAACCCGACGACGACCATGATGTGCCCGGCGGTCCCGTAGCCGGCTCCGTCCAGCTCCGAGGCCAGGAACGACTGCGACGTGATCACCGGGATGCCGCGGGCGATGTAGTTCTCCAGCTCGTTGAGCGAGTGCAGCCGCGTGATGTGCCCCTTCAACCCGCGCGACGCCGCGTAGGCCGTGTTGAACGGCCAGTTCCCGGTGCCGTCGTAGGCGTGGTCGTAGGTGTAGCGCGCCGCGAACGCCACCTGCGGGTCGACGTAGTCCGCCGGGATCCACGCCATCTCTTCGGCGGACGGCTTCTTGCCCCAGTACTCGGCCACCATCTCGGTCGACGTCGGGCTGCACCAGGCCTCGCCGCCCCCGCCGTACTGCGGGAACTGTCCCTTGTGGAGGTTCTGCGCGTACGCGGGCACCTTCAGCTCGATCCCGGTGGCGCGCCCCGGCTTGGTCGGCTGCACCTCGAAGCGGTCCGGCACCGCGGACGTCATCGCGCCCAGCAGCGACACCGACGGCGTCGCGTCCGAGCCGGCTTCGCGGTAGAGGCTGATCCGCAGCTGGTACGACTTCAGCGTCACCCCGGCCTTCGTGACCAGCGTGTCGACGTCGACCAGCGCGTTCGCGTCGTCCTGCCCGTCGACGCTGGTGCGGAGGATGTCGCCGTCCCCGCTGGCCCAGCGGCCCATCACGTACCAGCCGGTTTCGGCACCGGCCGACGTCCGGCCCTGCGCCTCGACCTGCAGCCACGTCTTGGCCGGCGTCTTCGCGTTCCAGGACGCGACCAGCTGCGTCGCGCCGAAGCCCTGCCGGTACGCCGGGGACGTCCACTGGCTGTACTCGTACGTTCGCGTCGTGCCGAGCTCCGGCTCGGTGTGCTGCACGGTGCCGACCGGGTGCGTGATGCGCAGGCCGTCCCGGGTCAGCGCGAGCCCGGCGAAGTCGCCCTCGTGGAAGCGGCCGCCGGTCCACTCGTGGTAGTCGACGGCTTCGTCGTCGCGCGGCCCCGCCTCGGCGACCTGAACGGTTACGGCTGTCAGCACGACAACCGACAGTAGTGTGAACAGACTGCGTACCCGCATCGCGGCTCCTCGATCGACCCACCCAGTAGGCGAGGATTTTCGCCGGTCCGGCGAGGTATGTAAACAGGTACCTAGAGGACGGCCTGCGTCTGTGTCACTTTCGCGACCAACTTGCCGTCGTCGTCGTGGACCTCGGTTTCCACGACGACGAACTTGCGCCCGGCGTGCAGTGGTCTGGACGACGCAACGGCGTAGCCCGAACGCACCGCGCGCAGGAAGTTCGTCTTCGACTCGACGGTCGTCGTGCCCTGGCCGCCCTCGGGCAGGTTGAGGAACGCGCACACGGCGCCGGTCGAGTCGGCCAGCGCCATGAGCGCGCCCCCGTGCAGCGCGCCGCCGAGCGTGCAGAGGCTCTCGTCCCACTTCAGCCGGCTGCGGACGAGCGCGGGCCCGTGCTCCAGCACCTCGACGCCGAGGCGTTCGGAGAACGGCATGGAGCGGTGGAAGAGCTGCGTGCCCTCGGGATCGGTCATGCCCCGCAGCTTGCCCGAAAGCCCGCCGCGGGGCGATTACCTCCGACGTAACGCGCTCAGGACAGCGGGTGCACCAGCAGCAGTTCGGTGTTGTGGTCCGCGCTCGCGCCGACGCGGCCCGGGTCGGTGTGGATGTCGTTGTAGGACAGCTCGCGGTACAGCGACGCAAGCGCTTGCGGGGTCCGGGCGCCGTAGTCCACCGCGTACGGCGCTTCCGCCTCGATCAACGTCGTGAACAGCGACAACGTGCCGTCGGCGTTGTCCGCGACCTCGACGATCCGGGCGTGCTGCGGGAAGTCGACGTGCGACGCGGTGTTGATCTCCCAGAAGCCCTGCTTCGGGGTGCCGCCGGCGTGCGCGGTGATCTGGTTGCGGTGCGTGTGGCCGTTGACCCAGGCCAGCACGTTCGGGAACCGCTTGAGCAGCGCGACGAACGCGTTGCCGTCCAGGCGCGGGTCGAGCAGGTGGCGCGAGTCCGGCAGCAGGTTGCCCATCGAGCCGCTGGTGTGGTGGCTGAACAGGATGAACAGCTCGTCGGTGACGGCGTGGGTGACCTTGCGGCCGAAGAAGTCGTAGTACGCCGAGCTGTTCCGCTTCAGTGTCGACTCGACCCAGTTGTACTGCGCCAGCCCGATGGACCCGTCCGCGAACCCGGCGTCGGTGGTCGTGTCGAGGCTGATCCCGGTGATGCCCGGGGCGATCCGGAACGTGTAGTAGACGTTCTTGCCGTCGGCGTTCGCGCTGGTGAAGCCGTGGCCGGCCGGGCCGGGGCCGGTGTTGGCCGCGTCGAGGTGCGCGCGGACGAACTCGGCGGTGGTGAACGGGCGGCGCCGGGCGTCCGGCGTGATCTCGCGGATGGTGCCGGAGCCGCCGAACAGTTCCGCGACCGGGATGCTCGAACCCGGCTTGCGGATGGCGTCGGCCAGCTTCTTCGCGGTGGTCTCGTCCTTGCCGATGACCTTGTACTTGCCGGTGTACCAGGCGTCGATGCCGGGGATCTGGGCCGGCAGCGAGCCGACGATGCTGTCGTCGTGGTTGCCGAACGTGCAGAACCACGGCACGTCGAGACCCGGCGCGGTGAACGGCTTCATGGCCGCTTCGAGCAGGCCCGGCAGCTGCGGGAAGCCCTTGGCCGAGTAGTCGTCGCCGACGCCGGGGATCGAGGGGTTCCAGTACTCCTTGTTGCCCGAGCTCTGAACGCCTTCGTAGACGTCGGGGTTGCCGGAGCCCGGGGTGACGCTGCCGCCGTTGAGGACCTTGAGGAACCAGTCCAGCTCGATCAGCTCGTGGTTGTCGGTGTTGTCGCCGGTGGTCACCATGAGGTCGAACGGCCGCCCGGTGAACGGGCCCTGCCGCACGCTGTTGACGCGCTCGACCAGCGCGCTGGTGGCGACGGTGCCGAGCGCCTCCTGCGGCCGGTGCGCGGAGCCGATGAACGGGTGCAGGTACTCGAACCGCGCGGGGCTTTCGGTGTCGGTGATGTGCAGGTCGGTGAACTGGACGAACGCGCTGAGCGCGCGGCGGCGGTCGTCGCGCCCGCTCTGCGGCGCGGCGAGGTCGCTGCGGACGACCAGCGGCCAGCCCGGGCCCGCGGACAGCCGCGAGTAACCCGGGCCCGACGCCGTCGCGACCTGCTCCAGCGTGGTGCCGGCGGTGCTGACCGAGCGGGTGCCGGTGAGCCGCAGGGCGCGGTCGAGGGCGTTCGCGGTGGGCGTGCAGAGCAGGAGCCCGAGACCGGCGGCGCCCGCGGTGGCGACGGTGCGCCGGGTGAGTTCGGCCATGGCTGTTCGCTCCCAGTCTTCTCGGTTGCCCAGCACCGTGCCGGACGTCGGTGTCCGGGCGATGAACGTGACATTTCGAGCTACCCTGTCACAGGCGTCGAGGTGGGTGTACCGCCGAAGGTCGTGGTCATTTCAGCCGGACGGCGAGGCCGTCGAGGATGACTTCGGTGCCGAGCGCGAACAGGTCGTCGGCGGTGGTGCGGGCGAACGCCGGACCGAGCGCCTTGACCGCGGGGAAGCCGTCGAGCCGGTGCTGGAACTCGGGGTCCGGCCGCGCGGGCGTCTCGACCGACGCGAGGACGTGCGCGGTCAGCAGCCGGGCGATGCCCGCGGTGTCCTCGGGGGTGAAGCCGGCGTCGAGCAGGATCCCGCACGTCGTTTCGATGTGTGCGAGGCGGTTCGGCCCCGGCAGGCGGTCCCGGAGCAGGGTCGCGGCGTCGCGGTGCTCGAGCAGCAGGGTGCGGAACTGGTGCAAGCCCTGCGCGAGCTGGCCGCGCCAGTCTTGCGTCTCGTCGATCTCGAAGGCGTCTTCGCAGATGGCCTCGGCGAGCATGTCGAGGAGCTGCGCCTTGTCCTTGACGTGCCAATAGAGGGTCGGCGAGCTGACCCCGAGCCGGGCGGCGAGCCGTCGCGTGCTCAGGTCGGCGAGGCCGACTTCGTCGAGCAGGGCGAGCGCGGCTTCGGTGATCTGACGGCGATCGAGCGGCACCAGGCCCACTCTATCAGTGGTAGATTGGTCTCTATCACTGATAGAGGGGGCTCGGCATGCGGTGGTGGATCGCGGGTTGTTCGCTGCTCTTCGCACTCGGCACGGCGGTGCAGAACTTCGTGGTGATCGACCACGAACTGGTGGCGCGCGCGGCTTTCCTGGCCGGTGCGCCGTTGCCCGACGGCTTCCTGGCGGGACTGCGCCTGGTCGGGACCGGCTACCTCGTCGGCAATCTGCTGGGACTGCTCGCGCT
Source organism: Amycolatopsis eburnea (assembly GCF_003937945.1). Taxonomy (GTDB): domain Bacteria; phylum Actinomycetota; class Actinomycetes; order Mycobacteriales; family Pseudonocardiaceae; genus Amycolatopsis; species Amycolatopsis eburnea. The sequence goes on along the minus strand of NZ_RSEC01000036.1, from coordinate 70,610 downwards.
GACCGGCCGCGCGTGGGTGTTCTGGCTGGTCCTGGCGGTGAACGCCACCCAGGCGGCGGGCGTGTTCGCGATCCCGCCGCCGGTGTGGCGGGCGACCTCCGACCTGTACGGCTGGGCCGGGTGGCTGCCTTCGCTGGTCACCGACGGCGGGGCGCTCGTGCTGACGCTGGTCCTGCTGTGGTGGCGGTTCAGCCCGTCAGGCCGGACTCGGTCACCCCGCGCACCAGGTACCGCTGCAGGAACGCGAACAGCAGCACGATCGGCAGGATCGACACCGCCGCCGCCAGGAACAGCAGGTTCAGCTGCGGGTTCTGCGCCGTCAGCAACCCCGACAGCGCCACCTGGACCGTCCACGAATCCGGGGACTGAGCGATGATCAGCGGCCACAGGAACGCGTTCCAGCTGCCGATCACCGTGATGACCGCGATCGCCGCGAAGAACCCCTTCGAGTTCGGCACGACGATCCGCCAGAACACGCCCCAGCGGCTGAGCCCGTCCACCCGGCCTGCTTCCTCCAGCTCGCGCGGGAAGTCCAGGAAGTACTGGCGGAACAGGAACACGCTGAACGCGCTGAACAGCCCGGGGATCACCAGGCCGCGGAAGTCCGACAGCCAGCCCAGCGACGAAACCACCACGAAGCTCGGCACGAACGTCACCGACGTCGGGATCATCAGCGTCGCCAGCACCGCGTAGAACACGATCTTGGAACGGCGGTACGGGATCCGGGCGAGGCCGTAGCCCGCCAGGGAGCAGAGCACCAGCAGGCCGACCGTTTGCAGCACCGCCACGATCGCCGAATTGAGCAGGCTCCTGGCGAACGGGACGTCCTCGGCGGAGAACAGCTTCGAGAAGTTCTCCCAGTGCACTGTGGACGGGAAGAACGTCCACTCCGGAGCGGTGATCTCCGCCCGCGACGCCAAGCCGTTGCGCAGCAACAGGTAGAAGGGGAGCAGGAACAGGACCGCCGCCACGATCAGGGCGGCCCACCGGAAGAACGCCCTCACGCCGGCCTCCCGAACCGCAGTACCCGGCCCTGGAACAGGGTCACCAGCGCGATGATCAGCGCCAGGATCACCGCGCCCGCGCTGCCGCGGCCGAGGTCCTGGCCGCCCGAGCCGAGCGACGTGTAGTACAGGTACACCAACGGCGGGCGGGCGAACGGCGGGTACCCGCGGCTGTCGCCCATGATGTTGTAGAACTCGTCGAACGCCTGGTAGGCGTTGATCAGGTTCAGCAGCAGCACCGCCACCGCCGTCGAGCGCAGCTGCGGGAGCGTCACGTACCGGAACACCTGCCAGCCCGGTTTCGCGCCGTCGAGCCACGCGGCTTCGTACAGGTGCCGCGGAATCCGTTGCAGCGCCGCGATGAACAGGATCATGTAGAAGCCCAGCTGCAGCCACAGCCGGGCAGTGACCAGCACGATCCAGTACAGCGGCGGGTGCACCGTCCCGGTCCACGCCACCGGATCCACGCCGAACACCGACAGCACGGTGTTCGCCAGTCCATATCGGACACCCGAGAACAGCGACGTCTTCCAGATCAGCGACGCCACGACGTACGAGCACGCGAAGGGCAGGAAGAACACCGACCGGAAGAACGCGCGCGCGAACCGCAGCTGGTTGACGCCGAGCGCCAGAGCCAGCGACAGCACGAACGTCAGCGGCACGATGAACACCGCGAACACGCTGAACGTGCCCAGGCTCGACAGGAACGGCTTGTCGGTGAGCATGTGCCCGTAGTTGTCCAGGCCGACGAAGTCCGTCGGGGTCACGGTGTTGCGCGCGTCGAAGAACGACAGGTACGCGCTCCAGCCGATCGGGAGGTACGCGAAGACCGCGAGCCCGAGCAGGAACGGTCCGACGAAGAGCCAGAAGGCGCGCGCGTCGCGCCGTTTCATCCGAACAGGCGCTTCAGCTCGGACTGGGCCACGCCGACGGCCGTCTTGACCTGCGCCGCCGGGTCCGCGCCCTCCTTGGCGATCTTCGCCGCCGCGTCCGACAGCGCCGTGTTCGACTGCTGCGTCCACACCGGACCGCCGACGAGGTGGCTGTTCTCCTTGACGAACCGGGCCGCGTCGGCGGCCGGGCCGCTCTTGAGGTTGTCCGCGCGGTCGATCAGGCTCTGCCGGGCCGGCACGTGGAAGCCGAACTTCGTCGCGAACTCCAGCTGGTTGTCCGTCTTGTCGATCCACAGCCACTTCACGAACGCCTTCGCCTCGGCGACGTGCGCGCTCTTGGCGTTGACCATCGCGCCGTACGCGCCGACCGGCACCGACGGCGCCCCGCTGCCGTCCAGCTTGGGGAAGGGGAGCACGCCGAAGTCGTCGTCGAACGCCGAGCGGATCTTCGGCACGTTCCACAGCCCGGTCCACTGCATCGCGGTGAGCCCGTCGATGAACGCGCCCGGGTCCGACCAGTCGGCCGGGGCGCCGAGCAGCAGCGAGCCGTTGGTGTTGAGGGTGTGCAGCTTGCCGAGCGCGGTGGCCGCGCGCGGGTCGTCGAAGCCGACCTCGCGGTTGCCGTTCTTGAGGTAGTCGAGGCCCGCCGACCACAGCAGCGGCCCGGTGAGCACGCCGACGCCGCCGTCGTTGCCCGCGAAGAAGCCCTTGACGCCGTCCTTTGTCAGCTTCGAGGCCGCGTCGATCAGCTCGTCGACCGTCTGCGGCGGCTGCACGCCGGCGGCTTGGAGCAGGCTCTTGCGGTAGAAGAGCACCTGCGTGTCGGTGGCCTGCGGGATGCCGTAGACCTTGCCCTCGACGGTCTGCGCGGCCAGCACGGCCGGGCTGAAGTCGGCCTTCACCGGCGCGATGACGTCGTCGAGCGACACGACCTGGTTCTGCCGCACCCAGTCGATCTTGACCTGCGCTTCGAAGACGTCCGGGACCTTGCTGTTCTGCAGCGCGGTGACGATCTTGGAGTCGTAGTCGCCGGGGTTCCACTGGACGTTCACGGTCGCGCCGGGGTAGCTCGCCGCGTAGCGCTTCACGGCTTCCTGGACGCCGTCCTCGCCGTACGCGTGGTACCACTGCTGGAGCGTGACCTTCGGGGTGTCCGACGGCGGCGGCCCCGCCGAGTACGCCGTCGAGGGCGGCGGGTCGCCCTGCCGCCCGGTGTTCGACCCGCACGCCGCCGTCAGCGCGCCCAAGCCCGCGAGCGCCAAGAACCTGCGCCTGTTTTGCTGCATCCCCAGAACCCCTCCGTGAAGTTCGTGAAGGCCACCTTGAGGAACACAGAGTTCCTCAAGGTGGCCTTCACGAACATGAAGACTCGCCGGAGATTTACCCGTTAGAGCTGGGCGATGTCGAGCTTTCCCTCGGAGTAGGACGCGCGGATCCGCTTCTTGTCGAACTTGCCGACGCTCGTCTTGGGGACTTCGTCCACGAACGTCCAGTTCTCCGGCAGCTGCCACTTCGCGACCTTGTCGGCCAGGAAGTCGCGCAGCTCCTCGGGCGTGGCCGTCTGGCCCTCCTTGAGCACGACCGCGACCAGCGGCCGCTCGTCCCACTTCTCGTCCGGGATGCCGACGACCGCGGCCTCGGCCACCGCCGGGTGGCCCATGACCTGGTTCTCCAGGTCGACCGAGGAGATCCACTCGCCGCCGGACTTGATGACGTCCTTGGCGCGGTCGGTCAGCGTCAGGTAGCCGTCCGCGCTGATCTTGCCGACGTCGCCGGTGCGCAGCCAGCCGTCGTGGAACTTGTCCGGGTCGACCTGCGAGCCGCCGTAGTACGAGCCGGCGATCCACGGGCCCTGGACCTCGAGCTCGCCGACGGCTTCGTTGTCCCAGGGCAGCACCGTGCCGTCGTCGTCGAGCAGCCGCGCCCGCACGGACGCCGGGAAGCGGCCCTGCGTGTAGCGGTAGCGCCAGGCCTCGTCGCCGGTCGCGGAGGCGGGCGGCCGGGCCACGCTGCCCAGCGGCGACGTCTCGGTCATGCCCCAGGCGTGCAGGATCGACACCTGGTGCCGCTCCTCGAACGCGTGCATCAGCGACGGCGGCACCGCGGACCCGCCGACGACCACTTCACGCAGGTGGGAGATGTCCTGCGGGTGCGCTTCGAGGTGGGCGAGCAGGCCCTGCCAGACGGTCGGGACCGCGCCGGCGAACGTCGGCTTCTCGGCCGCGAGCAGCGCCGCGAGCGGGGCCGGCTGGAGGAAGCGGTCCGGCATCACCAGCGACGCGCCGACCATCAGCGCCGCGTACGGCAGGCCCCACGCCATCGCGTGGAACTGCGGCACGATGGCCAGCGCCTTGTCGCTCTGCGCGAGGTTCATGCTGTCGCTCATGCAGACCTGCATCGAGTGCAGCCAGATCGAGCGGTGTGAGTAGGCGACGCCCTTGGGGTCACCCGTCGTGCCCGAGGTGTAGCACATCGCGGCGGCGGAGCGCTCGTCCACTTCCGGCCAGTCGAAGGTGTCCGGCTGGGCGGCCAGCAGTTCGGCGTAGGAGTGCACCTGGACGCCGTCCGGGGCTTGCAGGGCCGCCGCGTCGCCGTTGGCCACGATGACGTGCCGGACCGTCTTGAACTCGGGCAGCTGCTTGGCCAGCAGCGGGACGAGCGTGCCGTCGACGATGACGACCTGGTCCTCGGCGTGGTTGGCGACGAACGTCAGCTGCTCGGGGAAGAGCCGGATGTTCAGGGTGTGCAGCACGGCGCCCATCGCCGGGACGGCCAGGTAGGCGGCCAGGTGCTCGGCGTTGTTCCACATGAACGTGCCGACGCGCTGGTCGCCGGTGACGCCGAGGCTCCGGAGCGCGTTCGCGAGGCGGGCGGCGTTGCGGCCGAGCTCCCCGTACGTCTCGCGCCGGGCTTCTGAACCGGTCCAGGTGATGACTTCGCTCGCCGAGTGCACCGAGGTGCCGTGCTTGAGCAGGTTCGCCAGCGACAACTGGCCGTCCTGCATGGTGCTCAACATGGTCGCTCCCGGGGGTCGTTCGCCGGTGAACTGGGGTTGCGCCGACTCTAGTGCGGATCGGGTGAAGCGGGCATGGTCAACAACGGCTCCGTTCGGTCACGGTCGTCGCGCGATCGGGCGACGACCGGACGATGATCAAGATCATCAATTTTTGCGCCTTTCCTTATACGCAAGGAAATGCGTGCGGTAACGGAGGCTCCACTTCCGGGTGACTCTGGCCACCCGAGGCGCTTCTTGGGAGCGTTTCCGCAGGCCGGAGCGGGTTGCCCGGTATCACCTCCGGGGGTAATAAGTGCGTGTCGGTTGCACGGCCGCGAAGCCGGTGGCGTTTACTGGGGCCGTGGCAAGAGACGGCTGAGCAGCGCTTGCAGGAGCAAGCACTCACAAAAGCTGTCGGCCGCGAAAGCGGAGACCTGAGAGGAAAGGACACTACGTTGGCTCTGCCTACGTTGACTCCGGAGCAGCGCGCCGAGGCCCTGGCCAAGGCCGCCGAGGCTCGCAAGGCGCGTTCGGAGCTGCTCGCGTCGATCAAGTCCGGCAAGGAGAGCATCGAGAAGGTGCTCAAGCAGGCCAAGGAGAACAAGACCATCGGGAAGACGAAGGTCACCCAGCTGCTGAAGGCCGTCCCCGGCCTCGGCGCGGTGAAGGTCGCCGCCCTGCTCGAGCAGGCCGGCATCGACCCGGACCGGCGTGCGGCCGGCCTGGGCGAGCGCCAGCGCGAGGCGCTCATCGACGCGCTCAAGTAGCTCGTCGTCAGGAGCTCCCGCGAGGGGAGTGTCGCTCGTGACACTCCCCTCGCGGATCTCCCGAAGCCTGGGACGCTGGAGCCGTGAGTTCACCTGACCCGGCGACCCCGGCACTCGACCTCGCCGCCCGCTACCAGCGTGGCGACTTCCTCTTCACCACGGCCCAGCGCGCACTCCTCGCGCAGGGCGTGCTCCGGACCGTCACCGAGACGGACCCGCGGCGCCTCGCTTCGGCGATCCCCGGCGTCCTGGCGGAGACCGGAGCCCCGCTGGCCGTCGGCGTCCTGCCGTTCGACACCGGGCCCGACACGAAGGTGCCGGGCCACCTCGTCGTGCCGCGGACCGTCCACCGCGCCGAGGGCGCGCCTTCGCTCGCGCGTGAGGTACTGGCGGCGCCCGTGGAGGTGCGCGCGGTGCCTTCGCCGTCCCGGCACATGGCCGCCGTTTCGGCCGCTGTCGACGCGCTGGGCTCGCGCGGCCTGCGAAAAGCCGTCCTGGCCCGCGCCCTGGACCTCGAGTTCTCTTCGCCGGTGCCGGCTGAGCGCGTCGTGCGCAACCTGGCGGCCGGCAACCCCCGCCACTTCACGTACGCGGCCGAGCTGCCCGGCGGCCGCACGCTCGTCGGCGCCACGCCCGAGCTGCTGCTGCGCCGCACCGGCCGCACGGTGTTCTCGTCGCCGCACGCGGGCTCGATGCCCCGGTCCGCGGACCCGGCGACCGACCGCGCCAACGGCGAGGCGCTGCGGACGTCCCGCAAGGACCAGCTCGAGCACGCGGTGGTCATCGACTACCTCGTCGAGGCGCTGCGGCCGTTCTGCCGCACGCTGGACGTCCCGGCGGGCCCGGAGCTGGTGACGACGCCGGCGATCTGGCACCTGCGCACCCCGATCACGGGCGAGCTGCTCGACCCGGAGGTCACGGCCCTCGACCTCGCGGCGGCCCTGCACCCGACCCCGGCGATCTGCGGCACCCCGACGGCGGAGTCCCGCGACCTGGTCCAGGAGCTGGAGCCCTTCGACCGCGACTACTACGCGGGCGCGGTCGGCTGGGTCGACGCGGCAGGCGACGGCGAGTGGGCGGTGGCGATCCGCTGCGCGGAGATCGCCTCGACGTCGATGAGGCTGTACGCGGGCGGCGGCATCGTGGCGGCGTCGGACCCGAGGGCGGAACTGGACGAGACGACGGCGAAGTTCAGGACCCTGCTGACGGCGATGGGCCTGGAGGACCTCACCTCGGTCTGACCCCGGCCCCGAGCGCCCCAATGTGGCCTTGGTTGCGTCTTGCGCACCGAAGGCCGCCTTGGGTGCGTCTGACGCACCGAAGGCCACATTGGGGCGCTCGGTCGAGCGCTACGGGAGCCAGTGCTCCTCGGTCACCGACAGCTCCTCGGTGGTCAGCACCGCGATCGCCGCGCGGTAGCCGTCCGCCGCCTTCAGGTCCACCAGCCGCGTGCGCGCCGGGTCCAAAGCCGCGTCCCCGGACGACACCAGCCGGGCCGGTTCGTCGTAGCGGGAGAACGTGATGCTCTGCAGCGGGATGCGCAGGCCCTTGCCCGTGGCCTTCATCACCGCTTCCTTGCGGGTCCAGTAGACGAAGAACGCCGCCGCCTTCGCGTCCGGGTCCAGGCCGGCCAGGTGGGCCGCCTCGGCCGGGCTCAGCGCGTAGTCGATCAGGCCGTCGTCCGCGCGGCGGTTGGCCGTCTCGACGTCGAGGCCGACCGGGACCGCCGGGGTGGCCGCGAGGCCGATCAGGTCGCCCGAGTGGGAGATCGACAGGGTCAGGTCCGCGCCCGGGACCCGGGGCCTGCCGTGGGGCTTGCCGCAGTCTTCGCAGGTCGCGTCGAACTTCACCGCGTCCGCGGCCAGGCCCAGCCGCTCCGCCGCGACCGTCTTCGCCAGTACGCGGCCGGTCAGGAAGCGGCGCTTGTCGGCCTCCTGGCGGTACGCCGCGAAGCGGTCTTGCTCGGCTTCGTCCAACAGGCGCAGGAAGCGCTCTTCGGCGGGCAACGGCGGCGACCAGCGGACCACGATCTCCATCACCCCTCCGATCCTTCCGGGCGCCCGGGCGCTTGTCACGAATTCGGGCCGAGGTCTGGGGTAATCCACCTCTCACGGGGTACCCTGGACTAAGCAAGCGCTTAGCCAGTGTCGGAGGAGCAGCTCACCCATGGACTTTTCACTCAGCACCGAAGAACGGGAAGTGCGCGACTGGGTCCGCACGTTCGTCCAGCGGGAGCTGATCCCGCTCGAGCAGGAAGTCCTCCGCCGCGAGCGCGCGCACCAGCCGGGGCTGACCGGCGAGGAGCTGAAGGCCCTCCAGCTCAAGGCGAAGGAGTCCGGTTTCTGGGGTGTCTTCACGCCGGAGGAGTACGGCGGCATGGGCCTGTCCGCCGTGATGGCCGCGCTGCTGGAAGCCGAGCTCGGCCGCACCTTCGTGCCGTTCCGCTTCGGCGGCGCCGCGGACAACATCCTGTTCCACGCCAACGAGGAGCAGAAGCAGACCTACCTGCTGCCGACCATCTCGGGCGAGCGCAAGTCGTGCTTCGCGATCACCGAGCCGGGCGCCGGGTCGGACGCCAAGGCCATCCGGACCACCGCCCGCAAGGACGGCACCGACTGGATCATCAACGGCGAGAAGACCTTCATCACCGGCGGCAACGAAGCCGACTTCACCATGGTCTTCGCGATCACCGACCCGGAGAAGGGCGCGAACGGCGGCGTCACCTGCTTCCTCGTCGACCGCGAGGCCGGCTGGAAGTCCGAGTACATCGACACCATGGGCGAGTGGGGCCCGGCGTCGCTGATCTTCCAGGACGTCCGCGTGCCCGAGACGCAGATCCTCGGCGAAGAGGGCCGCGGCTTCGAGCTCGCGATGCAGTGGATCGGGCAGGGCCGCTACCTCCTGCCGGCCCGCGCGATCGGTTCGTGCGAGCGGCTGATCTCCATGGCCATCGAGCACGCCAACACGCGGGAGACGTTCGGGCAGAAGATCGCCGAACGCCAGGCCATCCAGTGGATGATCGCCGACTCCGGCGTGGAGCTCGAGGCGCTGCGCTGGCTCGTGCTCAACGCCGCCTGGCAGGTCGACCAGGGCATCGACTCGCGGCACGCGCAGTCCATGGCGAAGCTGTACGGCGGCCAGAAGGCCAATGAGATCGTCGACCGCGTCCTGCAGATCCACGGCGGCATGGGCTACACCCGCGAGCTGCCGATCGAGCGGTGGTACCGCGAGCTGCGGCTGCTGCGCATCTACGAAGGCACCGACGAGATCCAGCGCCGCACCATCGCGCGCAACCTCCTCAAGGGGCACGTGAAGGTCGGCGGCGTGCTCGGCTGACCGTGCCCGAAACGCCGTTAAGGCCACCTTACGGGCGTCAGACGCCCGTAAGGTGGCCTTAACGGCACTCTGGTCTGGTTACTTCTTGTTGCGGATGGCGATCGGGACGCCGGCCAGGTCCTCTTCGTTGCACAGGAGCTTCACGTCGTAGTACGGCGAGCCCTGGCGGTCGTCGTAGTCGAGGTGGATGGCCAGGACGTCGAGCGGCTCGCCCAGCCACTCCTGAGCCTGCCGTAGCCACGCGGAGCACCGTTCCAGGGCGGTGGGGAGATCGTCATCGCGGAACTCGACCGGGCGATAGGGGACATCCTGCACCTGATCGCGGGGGTGTGCCGGCGCCGGGATGCCCGGCGCGAGACCCGAGTCGTCCAGTTCCAGTTGGATCGTTTCCTCAGTCACCCTTCGAGCGTCCCCCACGCACGCCGTCTGGGCAAGGCGTACACAGGTAAAAGCGCCGCTAAACGGACACGCCCCACTCTTTCGCGACGATTTCCCGGCACCGTCGGAAGTCGGTGGGACCCGGCGGGGACGTGCAGCCCAGCGCCCTCGACACCAGCTCCGCGTAGTGCTCCGCGAGCTGGTCCAGCGCCAGCGGGCCGCGCGGGGAGTACCAGCGGGCCACGCCGCTGCACATCTCCAGCAGTGCGAGCCGCGTCACGGCCGGGTGTTCGGTGTGGAACACCCCGGCCGCGACGCCCTCGTCGATCGCCGCCGCCCACAGGCGTTCGTAGGCGTCCCGCAGCGCCACCACCGGCTCGCGCGCGGCCGGGGACAGCACGTCGACTTCGTTGTCCACCACGCGGGTTTCCGCCGGGCCGATCGCGTGCGCGAGCACGTGCAGCGCGACCAGCGTGCGCAGCCGGTGCACCGGGTCGCCGCCGCCCGCCGTCGCTTCGCGGGCCGCGTCCAGCAGGCGGTTCAGCGCCGTGTGCATGATCTCCGCGAGGAGATCCTCCTTGGTGCCCATGTAGTGGTACAGGCTCGCCGACGAGAGTTCCGCCTCCTGCGCCAGATCCCGGATGCCGGTGCCGTGGAACCCCTTGGCGGCGAACAGCTTCACCGCCGCCGCGCGCACCCGCTCCCGGCTGCTCACAGCCATGCTCCCGCCTTCGCGTCCCACGACCCGGCGCGCGGGTCGGCCACCTTCCGCAGCTCGCCCTTGGCCACCCGCTCCGACGGCGTCATCGGCAGCGCGTCGGCGAACGCCCAGAACCGCGGAACCTTGAAGTAGGCCAGCTTGCCCGAACAGAACTCGGCGAGTTCGGCGGGGTCGGGACGGTCGCCGTCGCACACGACGTACGCCTTGATCTCCTCGCCGCGCAGCTCGTCGGGCACCGCGACGACGGCGGCCAGCTTGACCGACGGGTGCAGCAGCAGCGCGCGCTCGACCTCGTCCGCGGACACGTTCTCGCCGCTGCGGCGGATCATGTCCTTCGTGCGGCCGACGTAGTAGACGCGGCCGGCGTCGTCCAGCCGGGCGAGGTCGCCGGTGTGGAACCAGCCGTTCTCGAACGCCTTCGCCGTCGCTTCGGGATCGTCGTGGTAGCCGTGCATCAGCCCGATGCCGCGGATCAGCAGCTGCCCGGTTTCCCCGCGCGGCAACGGCTTCCCGTCGTCGCCGGCGATCATCACCTCGCGGTCGCGGCTCGGCCGCCCGATGCAGCCGGTGCCGACGGTCTCGTCGTGGTCGGCCGCCGTCATCCGGATGTCGCCGCCGGTCTCGGTCATGCCGAACGCCTCGTACCACGGGACGCCCCAGCGCGCCTCCAGTTCGGCGTGCAGCTCCCGCGGGATGGCCGACGCGCAGATCGCGCGGACGCGGTGGTCGCGATCGGCGTCCGACGGTTCCTGGCGCAGCAGCAGCGTCGGCATCAGGCCGAGGCAGTAGAACCACGTGACGCCGTGCTCGCGGACCTTCGCCCAGAACGTGCTGGGGTGGAACCGGTCCAGCACGACGAGGGTGGCGCCGCCGGCCAGCCCGAGCGCGACGTTCCACTGTGGATCGATGTAGTGGAAGGGCTGCGCGGTCAGCAGGACGTCCGCTTCGCCGACGGCGGGGAAGTCGGTGGCCAGTCCGATCGCGAGCGTCGTCCAGTAGCGGTTCGGCAGGACGCAGCCCTTGGGCGCGCCGGTGGTGCCCGACGTGTACTGGATGTTCACCGGCAGCTCGGGCACCGGCGTGAAGCCCGCACTTTCACGTGAAAGTGCGGGCCCCAGGTGCGCACTTTCACGTGAAAGTGCGTCCGGGGTGACAACCTCGGTCAGGCCGATGCGGTTGAGGAGGTCGGTGAACTCGGCCGCGGCGACGACGAGTTTCGCGCCGGAGTGGCGGAGGACGTGGGCGCCGTCGAATTCCTGGTAGTTCGTGTTGACCGGCACCAGCTGCGCGCCGATCTTCGCCAGCGCGAGCCAGGTCAGCGGGAACGCGGGCACGTTCCGCAGCATCACCGCGACGCGGTCGCCGGGCTCGACGCCGCGCTCGGCCAGCGCCGCGGCGATCCGTGAGCTTTCGCGGTCGACCTCGGCGAACGTGAAGGCCTGGTCCAAGTGGTCGAACACCCAGGCCGTGCGCTCCGGCCACAGCTCGGCGGCGCGCCGGACGAGCTGGTCCAGCGTCCCGATCTCGGCGAGCGGGGTCATCCCCGGCTCCGGAACGCTTCGGTCGACGCGGCGACCGCGGCCGAGTGCTCGGTGATCAGGGCGTGGCTGACCTCGAGCTCGAGCGCCGGCTCGACGTCGATCGGCGTGTCGAGGACGCGCTTCGCCATCGCCGCCGCGGCCGGCGGGTGCTCGGCGATCCGCTTGGCCCAGCTCAGCGCTTCGGCTTGGAGCTGGTCGGCGGGCACGGCGGCGTTGACCATCCCCAGCTCCGCGGCCTTCCGGCCGTCGAACCGCTCGCCGAGCAGCAGCAGCTCCTTCGCCTTGAGCGGGCCGACGAGCAGCGGCAGCAGCCGCGACGCCGCGCCGGTGACGCTCAGGCCCAGCGAGACCTCCGGGAACGCGAACACGGCGTCCTCGGCGGCCAGGATCAGGTCGCAGCCCAGCGCGAACTCCGCGCCGGCGCCGATCGCGTAGCCGTGGACCGCCGCGATCACCGGCTGGCGCAGCCCGCGCAGCCGCCGCGTGACGTCCTGGAGCCGGTCCAGCCGCGTCCGCGAGTCACCCGCGGGGGTGGGTTCCTTGAGGTCGTGGCCGGCGCAGAAGGCCCGGCCGTTCCCGGACAGCACGACGACGCGGGCGTCGCTGCGGGCGGCCGCGTCGAGGGCGGCGAGGAAGTCGTCGACCAGGACGGCGGCGACCGCGTTGAGCCGCTCGGGCCGGTTCAGCCGGATCTGCGCGATGCCGTCCTCGACGGCGAAGTCCACGGTGGGCATGAGGGCGATGCTAGACGTTCGATCGATCGATCGATAGCCTCTGGATTCATGAAGGTCGACGCGGTCTACGAGAACGCCACGGTGTGGACGGGCGAAGGCGTCACCAGCGCACTCGCCGTGCTGCACGGCAGGGTGGTCGCGCTGGGCGACGACGCTCGTCAGCTGTCCGCGCGCTCGCGGGTCGACCTCGCCGGCGGCTTCGTCGTGCCCGGCTTCCACGACGCCCACAACCACATGGCGTGGTTCGGCATGGGCCTCGACGACGTGCCGCTCAGCGACTGCCGCAGCGTCGAGGAGGTCTACGACGCGGTCGCCACGCGCGCCGCGACGCTGCCGGCCGGGAGCTGGGTGGTCGGCAGCGGGTACGACCAGAACAAGCTCGCCGGCGGGCACCCCGACCGGCACGGCCTCGACCGCGCCGCGCCGGGCATGCTCGTGCGGCTCAAGCACACGTCCGGGCACATGACCGTGGTCAACTCGGCCGTGCTCGACCAGCTCGACCTCGCGCACGTCCCGGTCGGCGGCGACGTCGTGCACGCCGACGGCTCGCCAACGGGACTGCTGCGCGAGCAGGCCCAGCTCCTGCTGCGGCCGCTGACGTACCCGACACCGGTCTCGCGGGTCGTGCGCGGGCTCGCCCGGGCGTCCGAGCAGTACCTCGCCGAGGGCATCACGAGCGTCCAGGAGGCCGGGATCGGCGGCGGCCTGGTCGGCGAGACGCCCGCCGAGCTGGCCGCCTACCAGCAGGCGCGCGACACCGGCGTGCTGCGCGTGCGCAGCACGGTGATGGTCGCCGCGAGCGTCCTGCACGACCTGCCCGACGACGCCGGCTTCGGCCTCGACCTCGGCCTGCGCACCGGCCTCGGCGACGAGTGGCTGCGTGTCGGCCCGATGAAGTTGTTCGCCGACGGCTCCCTCGTCGGGCGCACCTGCGCGATGCACGACCCGTTCGACGGTGAGCCGGACAACCGCGGCTACTTCCAGGTGCCCGAGGAGTCGCTCGCGCGGACGATCCGCCGCGCGCACGACGCCGGCTGGCAGATCGCGACGCACGCCATCGGCGACCGCGCGATCACCGTCGTCCTCGACGCCTACGAAGCCGCGTTGGCCGCTTCGCCGCGCGCGGACCACCGGCACCGCATCGAGCACTGCGCGGTGCTCCAGCCCGCGGAGCTGACCCGGCTCGCCTCGCTCGGCCTCATCCCGTCCCCGCAGGGCCGGTTCGTCAACGAGCTCGGCGACGGCATGCGCGCCGCGCTCGGCGACGCCCGCGTGCCGTGGTGCTACCGGCTGCGCAGCGTCCTCGACGCCGGCTGCGTGCTCCCCGCGTCGTCGGACCGCCCGGTCGTGAACGGCGCGCCGCTGCTCGCGCTCGCCGACATGGTTCGGCGGCGCACGGCGTCAGGCGCACCCTTCGCGCCCGAAGAGGCGTTGACGCCGGAGCAGGCGTTGCGCGCGTACACCTACGGCTCGGCCTACGCGACCTTCGCCGAGCGTGACCTGGGCACGCTCGAGCCCGGGAAGCTCGCCGACTTCGCCGTGTTGTCCGGCTCGCCGCTGGAAGAGTCCGCTTTGGACGACCTCAGCGTGCAAGGCACCGCCGTCGGCGGCGAACTGCGTTATCAAGCGTGATGACTCACTTCCTTCCCACGAACTCGAGTGCTTCTTCCGCCAGCGCGGACCACGGCTGTGGCGACGCCGCGTCCAGCGCCAGCCATTCCTTCATCGGCGTGCCCTTGTTCGCGTCGAACCGCACGCCGTGCCCACCCTCGACCAGCTCGTCCACCCGGGCCTTGGGCAGCTTGAGCACCAGCTGCCCGCGGACGAACATCGCGAAGATCCGCCCGTCGGCGCGCAGGGCGGTGCGCCCGAACCCGCCGGTCGCCCCCGGTGGCGTGATGCCCGGGCGTCCGGTGAACTCGTCGACCAGGTCTTCGAACCTGCCTTCTGGTGACATCGACCACCTCCTGCCCCGACAGTAACGACCACCACCGACAGAAACGGGAGGCGAGATGCCCGTCCGCGACGCCGTCTTCGAAGACATCGAGGAAATCTGCGCGCTCATCGAGGAGCACGCCGTCTACGAGGACAACCACGACCTGAAGCTCGACCGCGCCGAGATGAGCGGGCACCTGTTCGGGCCGGACCCCAAGGCGTGGGTGCTGATCGCGACCCCGCCCGATGAGCCGGGGACCATCGCCGGCTTCGCCTTCTGCAGCTGGAACTTCTCGACGTGGGAGGCCCGGCCGGGGATCTGGCTGGACGACCTGTTCGTCCGCCCGGCCCACCGCCGCCACGGCCTCGGCGGCGAGCTGCTCGACGAGCTGCGCAACCGCACGACCGGCCGCGTCGAGTGGGACATGCAGGAGGGCAACGAAAAGGGCGCGGCGTTCTACGCCCAGCTGGGCGCCGAGCCGGTCCCGGGCTGGATCCGCTACCGCTGGCGGCCATAACTTTCACGAGAAAGTACGTAGCACCGTAAAGTATGCGGTATGGGAGATGGTTCGGTCCGGAGGTCCTCGTCCGTCGAGGACTACGTCCGGGTGATCTACGGCCTGGTCGAGCGGGGTGAGGCGGTCACCAACACGTCGCTCGCCGGCCGGCTGGAGGTCAGCCCGTCCTCGGCGTCGGGGATGGTCACGAAGCTGTCCCAGCTCGGCCTGGTCACGCACGTGCCGTACCGCGGCATCGAGCTGACCGCGGACGGCAGGCTCCTCGCGCGCTCGGTGCTGCGCCGGCACCGGCTGATCGAGACGTACCTGGTCTCGGAGCTCGGCTACACGTGGGACGAGGTCCACGCGGAGGCCGACGCGCTGGAGCACGCGGTGTCGGACCGCCTGGTCGAGCGCATCGCGGCGAAGCTCGGCAACCCGGTCCGCGACCCCCACGGCGACCCGATCCCGGCGCCCGACGGGAGCGTGGAGGAGCTGTCGGTCCGGATCCTGGACGACCTCGAGCCGGGCGCGGTGGGCGAGATCGTCCGGGTGTGGGACACCGACCCGGAGCTGCTGCGGTACCTGACGGAACACGCGATCAACCTGGGCGAGCGCATCGAGGTCATGGAGCGCCAGCCGTTCGGGGGGCCGATGGTGGTGAAGGTGGGCTCGCCGCCGGATGCGGCTACGCACGCGATCGGCAAGGAGATCGCCCAGGCGTTGTCGGTCACCCTGCGCTGATGTCATGAAAGGGTCGTTCATGTCGTCTGGCGAGGTGAAAGACCCTTTCATGACGTCCGTGCGCTGAGGGGCGTACGCGCGGATGACGTCGTGAAGCGGATGTGGTGACCCGCCCACCCGCCGCACCATGGGCCGCATGAAACCTTTCCGCTTCGGCATCGTCGCCGGTTACGCGCCCGATCTCCCCACCTGGACCGCCCAGGCCGAGCGGATCGAGGACCTCGGCTACGACACCCTCCTCGCGACCGATCCCGTCGGCACCGCCGACCCCTTCGTCCTCCTGGGCGCCACCGCCGCGGTCACCCGCAGCCTCCGCCTCGGCACCTTCGTGCTCGCCGATCCCTTCCGGGACGCCCGGGCTCTCGACTGGCAGGCGCAAACCCTCCACCGGCAGACCGGCGGACGCTTCGAACTCGGGCTCGGCGTCGGCAGGCCCGGCGCGGAGGGCCACGCGCGGCAGCTCGGCCGGGAGTTCCCCTCACCGGGTGAGCGCGTCACACGGATGGCGGAGACCATCGCGCACCTCAAGCGCACCGACGATCGGCCGCGGCTGGTGCTCGCCGGCGGTGGGCCGAAAATGCTCGCGCTCGCCGCGCAAGAAGCCGACACCGTCACGTTCACCTGGGCGCCGAAAACGACCGAGGCCGAGGCTGAGTCCATTGTGGATCGATTCCGGGCGCTCGCCGGTGCCCGGCTGCCGGACATCGAGCTGGGGCTGAACCTGATGGCCGTCGGGGAGGCGCCGTCGCCGGGAATCGCGCGGTGGGCCGGGGTCGACGTGCCCGAGCTGGCCGCCGCCGGTGCGGTCACCGTGCTGCCCGAGGACCCGAAGCGGGCCGCGGAAAGGCTTCTCCGGTGGCGGGAGCGGTGGGGGATTTCCTACGTCACCATCAACTCGGGCTACGCCGAACCGTTCGCCGCGATCGCCGCGGAGGCGCGCACGGCAGGTGGGTGAGTGGTCTTCCGATCTTGCGAACCGGCGCCTACGCTCCAATGTTCGTATTCGGGAGTGCTTCGGAGCGTTGTGATGACCGGTCAGCGAACACGCACGATCGACCGGGGGGAACAGGCGGAGCTGAGCCAGCTGCTCGCCGCGGGCCCGTTCGACGTGGCCCTGCGGGCGGCGATCCGCGCCCGCGGGCTCGGGCTCGATCGGATCCGCTATCGCTTGCGCGGCAGGGGAACCACGGTCAGCCTGGCCACCCTCAGCCACTGGCAGTCCGGGCGGTGCCGCCCGGAACGCGCGGAATCGTTGGAGGCCTTGCGGAATCTCGAGGACATCCTGAACGTGCCGGACGGCTCGCTCAGCAAGCTCCTCGGGCCGCCGCGGGGAAGAACCCGCTTCCACGCGCAGCCGCCGCCGCTCAACTGAGCCGCCGCAACGTAGGCTCGCGGCCATGCGAGCCGTCGTGATCGAAGAGTTCTGCGCCCCGCCCGTCGTGCGGGACGTGCCGGAGCCGGTGGCGCCGCCGGGTGGTGCGGTGATCGAGGTCGACGCGACCGGCGTGTGCCGCAGCGACTGGCACACCTGGCAGGGCCACGACGCCGCCGTGACGCTGCCGCACGTCGCCGGGCACGAGCTCGCCGGCCGGGTCGTCGCGCTCGGTGCCGGCGTGCGCGGGTGGGCGCTCGGCGCACGCGTCACCGTGCCGTTCGTCTGCGCGTGCGGGAGCTGCGCCCAGTGCGCGCGCGGCGACCAGCAGATCTGCGACCGCGAGTTCCAGCCCGGCGCGACGCACTGGGGTTCCTTCGCCGAGCGCGTCGCCATCGAGCACGCCGAGACGAACCTGGTCGCGCTGCCGGACTCGATGGGCGCCGCCGAGGCCGCCGCCCTCGGCTGCCGGTTCGGGACGGCGTTCCGCGCGGTGCTGCGGCAGGGCCGGGTCACCGCGGGGCAGTGGGTTTCGGTGTACGGCTGCGGCGGCGTCGGGATCTCCGCCGTCCTGCTGGCCGTCGCGGCGGGCGCGAAGGTGGTCGCCGTCGACGTCTCGACGGCGGCGCTGGAGCTCGCGGCGAAGTCGGGTGCGGTGCTGACCGTCGACGCGTCGGCGTTCGACGGCCCGGAAGCCGTCGCCGAGCACGTGCGCGAGCTGACCGGGGGCGGCACGCACGTCTCGCTGGACTGCCTCGGCTCGCCGTCGACCTGCGCCGCGTCCGTGGGCAGCCTCCGCAAGCGCGGGCGCCACGTCCAGGCCGGGCTGATGCCGCCCGCGCAGGGCGTCGCGCCGATCCCGATGCACCGGGTGATCGGCGGTGAGCTGGAGCTGGTCGGCATCCACGGGCTCCAGGCCCACGAGTACCCGGAGCTGCTGCGCGTCGTCGAGACGGCGGGGATCGACCTCGCCGCGCTGATCGGGCGGCGGATCGGGCTCGGCGACGTCCCGGCGGCGCTGACCGAGATGAACGACCCCGTTCCAGCGCGCGCGGGCGTCACCGTCGTGACTTTCGGTGACTGATCCGCCGCGCCGTGGTCAAGTGACCCGTTCGTAGCTGATCCACGCTGGCCTTGTGACATTCAGGTGTGGCAACGTCTAGTTCATGGTGGCCCACGGCGAGGGGTTTCGGCCGCAGGAGCGTCCCGTTGGTCCGTTGGGACGTCTCCTGCGGCAGTTCGCCGCCGCGGGTGTCACGTTCCGCGGTCACCGGCTCGTGCCTTCGACGATCACCGAGCGTGCCCGGCGGGAGCTTCCGGCACAATCGAGGTGATGGACGCCCTCCTGCCGCGCCCGCGCACCGAGATCGCGCCCGGCGCGGTGCACCTGCCCGACTGGCTCGGTTTCGACGAGCAGCGCGCGTTCGTGGCGGCCTGCCGCGGCTGGTCCGGCTACCGCCACACCCGCCTGCCGAACGGCGGGGTGATGTCGGTGAAGTCCGTTTGCCTCGGTTGGCACTGGTACCCGTACGGCTACTCGCGCACCACCGGGGAGGGGACGCCGGTGCTGCCGTTCCCGGACTGGCTGGGCGACCTCGGCCGCCGCGCGCTGGCCGCCGCGACCGGTGAGCGGGACTACGAGCCGGACGTCGCGCTGGTCAACTTCTACGACGCCACCGCGAAGATGGGACTGCACCAGGACAAGGACGAGCGCAGCCCGGCCCCGGTGGTCTCGTTCAGCCTCGGCGACGCCTGCGTGTTCCGCTTCGGCAACACCGAGACGCGCGGCAAGCCGTACACCGACGTCGAACTCCGGTCAGGCGACGTCTTCGTGTTCGGCGGCCCGTCCCGGCTGGCGTACCACGGCGTGCCGAAGACGTTGCCGGGTACGGCGGACCCGGCGCTGGGGCTGACCGGGCGGCTGAACATCACACTGCGGGTGTCCGGGCTCTAGTCTTCCTCCGGCACGATGATGAGCCGGACGGCGAGGGCGCGTGAGCCCTCGGGGTGCTGCCCCGGCTCGCTGACGTACTTCCAGACGAGGTTCTGGTACTCCTCGACGAACGAGGCGGCCTGCTCCTTCGTCAGGTGCAGCCCCGAGCGGTGGATCTGGTTCCAGCCGCCGGCGCTGTCGTAGCCGGCGTACGCGCGCGTGACCAGGCTGAGGTCGTGGCTCATCTTCAATGCGCCCAGCTTCAGCGCGGCTTCGCGCTCGTCCGGCGTCAGTTCGAGGCCCGGTGGGGTGTAGATGTCCTTCGGCAGCGACTTCCACCAGCGCTCGCGGCCGTCGCCGCGGTCCTCGATCTCCGCGATCAGGTCGAGGTCGGCGAGCTTGCGCAGGTGGTAGCTCGTCGTCCCGGTGCTTTCGCCGAGGGCCTTCGCGACGCTGGTCGAGTTCGCTTCGCCGTGTTTGCCCAGGTAAGACAGGATGTCGCGGCGCACCGGGTTCGCGAGGGCCTTGTGAAAGGCCTTGAGATCCGCGCCGGTGAGCACGCGCCTCTCGGGACGTTGGACCATGGCCGCAGCGTACTACAGAGGCTGTTTGCAAAAAATCTCTGCAATCGGCTACCTTGGGTCGGGAGATCGGGGGTCACGATGAAGAAGCTGTTCTGGGCGGCGGGTTTGGGCCTGCTGCCGTGGATCGCGGTACTGGGGTCGACGCTGCCGGACGTCGTGCAAGCACAGCACTGGCGGCTGGCCTGGACGGGGTTCGACGCGGCGGAGGCGTTCGGCCTGCTGGCCACCGCCTGGCTGCTCGGGCGCGGCGACGCGCGGACGCCGTTCGCGGCGATCGGCACGGCGACGCTGCTGCTCGCCGACGCCTGGTTCGACGTCGTCACGGCCGGCGACGACGTGGTGTTTTCCCTGCTCATGGCTGGTCTTGAGGTGCCGCTGGCGCTCGCGTGCCTGTCCGTCGCCCTGCCGCGACCGGCGGTGCCCGCTCATGTCTGAGCTGAGCCCGCGGCTGCGGGACGAGATCGACGACCAGGTCGCGGAGGCCCTCGACGCCTACCTCGCCGAGTGGCGCCCCCGCCGAGCCCGCAGCTGGCCGCTGTGGCTCGCGATCGCGCTCACGAACATCGCGTGGCTGGTGGTCGTGAGCGGGAAACCGGGTTAGCGCGCGGGACGGAAGCGGACCGTCTGCCCGGGGCGCAGCTGGGCCGCGAGGTCGAGGTCGTCCTCCTCGACGACGGCGAGCACCGGGTAGCCGCCGGTCGTCGGGTGGTCGGCGTGGAACAGGATGGGCCGGCCGGACGGCGGGACCTGCAGCGACCCCGGGACGCACGCTTCGGACGGGAGTTCGTCGTGCCGCACCCGGGAAAGCGGCGGGCCGGTGAAACGGATGCCGACGCGGTCCGAGTCCGGGGACACCGTGTACACAGTGGACAGCAGCTCGTCCGGTGCGGCGAACCAGTCCCGGCGCGGACCCGGCGTCACCCGCAACACCGGCGACGACGGCAAAGCCGCGCGGGGCGCGAGGTCCACGGCGGGGAACTCCCGTGGCGCCGGGCCGATCGGCAGCAGCATGCCGGCGGCCAGCGGTGGCGGCCCCAGCTTCCCGAGGGTGTCCGTCGCCCGCGAACCGAGCACCGGCGGGACGTCGATGCCGCCGCGCACCGCCACGTAGCACCGCAAGCCCGAAATCGCCGTGCCCAGCGCGAGTTCTTCGCCGGGCCACAACGTGATCGGCCCGTTCAGGCCGCCTTTCGAGAGTGGGCAAGCGGCTCCGGTGACGGCGACCGTCGTGACGGCGGACGCGCGCAGCACCAGCCCGCCCAGCGTCACCTCCAAAGCGGCCGCGCCGGCGGGGTTCCCGACGAGCCGGTTCGCCAGCCGGAACGACGAGCGGTCGGCCGCCCCGGACCGCCCGACGCCGAGGGCCGCGTGCCCGGGACGGCCGAGGTCCTGCACCGTCGTCGTGAAGCCCGGCCGGACGACCTCCAGCTTCACGACGCCACCACCGTGAACCGGACGCGGGTGCCGGGCGGCAGCAGGTTCGGCGGGTCGCGCTCGACGTCCCACACCGGCACGTCGGTGCGGCCCAGCAGCCGCCAGCCGCCGGGGGACGCGCTCGGGTAGACCGCGCTGTACTCGCCGGCGATCGCCACCGAACCCGGCGGGATCCGGGTGCGCGGCGACGAACGGCGGGCCACGTGCAGCGCGGGGTCCGATCCGGACAGGTAGGCGAACCCCGGTGCGAAGCCGCAGAACGCCGAGACGTACGAACCGCCGCTGTGGCGGGCGATCAGCGCACCCACGCTCAACCCCGTTTCCGCGGCGACCTCGGCCAGGTCTTCGCCGTCGTACACCACCGGGATCACCACCTCGCCCGCGTCGGCCGCCGCACTGTCCACAGGGGACACCTGCCGCAGCACCGCGCCCAGCCGGCCGGCGTCGGTCACCGACGGGTCGAAGCGGACCAGCAGCGTCCGCGCCGCCGGGACCAGCTCCTCGACGCCGTCCGGCGCCAGTTCCGCCACGGCCGCCTGGTAACCCAGCACGTCGGCGGTCTCCACCAGCACCGCGCGCCGCCCGCACGGCAGCAACCGCACGGTCATCCCGTGAACGCGCCGAGCGGCACGCCGGCGTCGGTCAGCGCCGCCTCGATCCGCCGGGCCAGCTCCACCGCGCCCGGCGTGTCCCCGTGCACGCACAGGGAATCCGGGCGCACGTCGAGCTTGGTGCCGTCCTCGGTCACGACGCCGCCGGTCGCCATGCCGACCGCCCGCTCGGCGACCAGATCGGGGTCGTGCAGCACCGCGCCCGGCTTCTTGCGCGAGACCAGCTTGCCGTCGGCGGTGTACGCCCGGTCCGCGAACGCCTCCGCGTACGCCACCACCCCCGCGAGCTCCGCCTGTCGCTGCATTTCCGAGTTCGGCAGGCAGAGCAGCGCGAGCGCGGGGTCGTACCGGCGCAGGCCGGCGACGATCGCCGCGGCCTGCTCAGCGTCCGCCGCCGCGGTGTTGTACAGCGCGCCGTGCGGCTTCACGTACGTCACGCGGCTGCCGGCCGCGCGGGCGAACGCGTCGAGCGCGCCGATCTGGTAGAGCACTTCGTCGGCCAGCTCGTCCGGCGCGATGTCGAGCGCGCGCCTGCCGAACCCGGCCAGATCGCGGTACCCGACGTGCGCGCCGATCGCGACGTCGCGCTCGGCCGCCATTTCGCACACCCGGCGCATCACCGACGGGTCGCCGGCGTGGAAGCCGCACGCGATGTTCGCGCTGGTCACGATGTCGAGCATGGCTTCGTCGTCGCCCATTCTCCAGGCGCCGAAGCCCTCGCCGAGATCGCTGTTCAGGTCCATTTCAGCCCACCCGGTATTCGCTGTCGTGGCGGTCGGTGATGAACATGTACCCCGGCGCGTGGGTGATCGCAAAGGGAGGCCGCGACGCCATCAGCGCCGCCTGCGGGGTGACGCCGCAGGCCCAGAACACCGGGACGTCGCCGGGGTGCGCGTCCACCGGGTCGCCGAAGTCCGGCCGCGAGAGGTCCTCGATCCCCAGCGCCCGCGGGTCGCCGATGTGCACGGGAGCGCCGTGCACGGCGGGCATCGCGCGGGTGATCCGGATGGCGTCGTCGACGCGGTCCTCCGGGATCTGCCGCATCGACACCACCATCGGGCCGAACAGCCTTCCGGCGGGCTCGCACTGCCGGTTCGTCACGTACATCGCGACGTTGCGGCCCTGGTCGACGTGCCGCAGCGGGACGCCCTCGGCGGCCAGCGCCGTCTCGAACGTGAAGCTGCAGCCGATGGAGAACGCGACCATGTCGCTGCGCCACAGCCCGGTCGCGTCCGGCACCTCGCCGGCGAGCGCGCCGTTCTGCCAGATCCGGTAGCGCGGCAGGTCGGTGCGCAGGTCCGCGCCCTCGGCGAGCCGGGTGGCCGGGTCGCCGGGGTCGGTGACGTCGAGCAGCGGGCACGGCTGCGGGTTGCGGGTGCAGAAGAGCAGGACGTCGTACGCCCAGTCTTCCGGCACGGCGATCAGGTTGGTCTGGGTGAAGCCGTTGGCCCAGCCCGTCGTCGGCCGTGCGGTGCCGCGGCGGAACACCGCGCGCGCCTGTGCCGGGGTGAAGGTGGCCGGTTCGTCCGTGGTCGTCATGAGTTCCCCCTCAGTCGACGAGTTCGATGCCCCGGGTTTCCGGGAGGCCGAGCAGCGCGAGCACCGCGATGCCGTAGCCGAGCGCGCCGAACACGATCGCCCCGCCTGCCCCGAGGAAGCCCACGATGGTCGGGAAGATCGCCCCGACCGCGCGGCCGAAGTTGTACGTGAAGCCCTGACCGGTTCCGCGCAGCGCCGTCGGGTACAGCTCGGCGAGGAACGCCCCGAAGCCGCTGAAGATCGCGGACATCGAGAAGCCGAGCGGGAAGCCGAGGACGAGCACGAGCCCGTTGGCGCCCTTGGGGATCTGCGTGTACGCGACGATCAGCGCGGCCGAGAGCAGCGCGAACGTCAGGAAGGTTTTCTTGCGCCCCAGCAGGTCCGTGAGGTAGCCGCCGCAGACGTACCCGACGAAGGCGCCGGTGATGAGGAACGCGAGGTAGCCGCCGGTGCCGATCACGGTCAGCTCGCGCGTCTTCTTCAGGTAGGACGGCAGCCACGTCGAGATCGTGTAGTACCCGCCCTGGACGCCGGTCGCGAGCAGCGCGGCGAAGAACGTCGTGCGCACGAGGTCGCCCTTGAAGATCTGGACGAGGGTGCCCTTCGGGCGTTCGGTCTTGAGGCGTTCCTCCGCACGCGGGGCATCCTTGACGCTCTTGCGGACCCACAGCACGAGCAGCGCCGGGATGACGCCGGTCCAGAACATGATCCGCCAGGCGACGTCGTCGCTCGCGACGCTGAACACCACGGTGTAGACGATCACCGACAGGCCCCAGCCGACCGCCCACGCGCTCTGCACGAACGCCACGGTCCGGCCGCGGTAGCGCGCCGAGGAGTACTCCGCGACCAGCGCCGCGCCCGCCGCCCACTCGCCGCCGAAGCCCAGGCCCTGCAGCGCGCGGAAGACCAGCAGCGTCTCGAAGTTCGGCGCGAACCCGCAGAGCACGGTGAAGATCGTGTACATCGCGATGGTGATCTGGAGGGTGCGCACGCGGCCGATCCGGTCGGCGAGCATGCCCGCGCCGACGCCGCCGACGGCCGACACGACCAGCGTCGTCGTGCCGAGCAGGCCGGCTTCGCCGCTCGAAATGCCGAAGTAGGCCGTGATGGCGGCCAGGCCGAGCGGCAGCGTCTGGTAGTCGAACGAGTCCAGGCCGTAGCCGCCGAACGCGCCGACGAAGGCGCGCCGTCCGCGTTTCCCGAGCGTGCGGAACCAGTCGAACGGCCGGGCCTCGGTTGCAGTGGTCGCGGTCATGGGCACCTCCTGGCCAGTGTCTCTCATCGTGGCGTGCCTCACACGGTAGGGATTGTTGAACAATTCCACAAGACGGCAATTGGATCGTCCCCTGTGTGACGGGTATCATCGGAGCGTGATCATCGAAGACAGCGGGTTACCGGGCCTGGCGGCGGACCGCGGCCTGGTCAGCCGCAAGAGCACGGCCGAGCGGGTCGCCGGCGTCCTCCGCAAGCGCATCGCGGAGGGCTTCTTCCTGCCCGGCGGCCGGCTGTCGGAGCAGGACATCGGCACCGCGCTCGGCGTCTCGCGCAACACGCTGCGCGAGGCGTTCCGGCTGCTCACGCACGAGCGGCTGCTGGCCCACGAGCTCAACCGCGGGGTCTTCGTCCGCATCCCGAGCGTCGAGGACGTCGTCGACATCTACCGCGTCCGCAAGATCATCGAGTGCGCGGCGGTCCGCGGGGTGACGGCCAAGCCGCCGACGTTCGCGCGGATCAAGGAGAAGGTCGACATCGGCGACGAGGCCGCCCGCTCCGGCAACTGGAAGGACCTCGGCACCGCGAACGTCTGGTTCCACCAGGAGCTGGCCGCGCTGTCGGGCAGCGAGCGCGTCAACGAGCTGGTCGGCAGGCTGACCGCCGAACTGCGGCTGGTCTTCCACATCATGGCCGAGCCGCGCCGGTTCCACGAGCGCTACTTGCCGCGCAACCACGAGATCCTCGACCGCATCGAGGCGGGCGACGGGCCGGGCGCGGAGCAGCTGCTGCTGAAGTACCTCGCGGACGCGGAGGAGCAGCTCGTCGAGGCGTACGCCGACCGCGCGGAGGCGGCCCGCGCGGCGATCGCGGCGGAGTAGCTACTTCCGCCGCACCATCTCGGCGATCCAGACCGGCGCGAACGGGGACGTGCAGTTCGGCGGCGTCGGGTAGTCCTTGAGCACTTCCAGGCGCTCGCCGATGGCGATGGCCCGCGCGCGGAGCCCGGCGTGCTCGATGCCGATCTGGGCCAGGCAGTGGTTCATCGCCCACTGCAGGCGGTCCGGGGCGTCCTTCATCTCCTTCTCGATGACGTCGAGGAGCTCGTCGAGGCCTTCGGTCATCTTGGGTACGCGGGCGGTCGTCAACGCCCAGCCGGCGCTCGCGACCACCGGGTCCGGGTCGGCGAACCAGGCCTGGCGGAGTTCTTCGGCGTGCGTGCTCTTCTTGACCACGTAGTTGACGAGCCAGTCGTGCACCTTCGGCGTGCGCGCGGTCCGGAGCATGGCGTCCAGCTCGTCGCGCTCGAAGGCCTTCGGGCGGCAGATCAGCGTCGCGAGCAGCTTGGCCGCGGTGTCGTCGGTCCGCCACAGCTCGCGGGCGAGGTCCTGCTGCGTTTTCAGCCGTTTCGCGACGGCTCGCAGCTTGCTCAGGTTCACGCCGTGGTCGTCACCGTGCTTTTCGTTGACCGCACGGGCTTTGGGGTCTTCGAGGGCGGCCAGGTCGGCCAGCACTTCGTCCACGGTCTCCGCCATGGCGGCCAGCTTACGGTGCGCGTTCGGGCACGCTTGGCGGCCGGACGGGCCGAGCCCCGGCCCGGCTCCGGTGCCGCTGGATAACCTCGGTTCGGTTCCGCCGCCGGAGACCCCCAGCGGCAGGCGGGCCACGCTGCCGGGCCGCCGCATCCCCAGTGCCGCGGCCCGGCAGTCCCGCTCCCCAAAGCCGTGAAGGCCTCCTTACCGGCTTTTATGACCGGTAAGGAGGCCTTCACGGACTTTCTCGAGGGATCAGCCGGTGTAGCGGGCGAAGGTGCGGGTGAAGTCCCACGCCTGCTGGGAAACACCCGAACAGGTGTCGTTGTTCGGGTAGGCGCCCGGGCAGGGGCGGTCGCGGTTGGCCGACCAGAACGTCAACCGGGCCAGGTGGTGCTGGCTGGCGTAGCCCAGGATGGTGGTGAAGTCGGCCAGGGTGACCGTCTCGTTGTTGTCCGTGATGCCGTTCATCGACGAGATGCCCATGTGCCGGTAGGCGGTGTCGTCGTCGTAGCCGTACGCGCTCTTGACGACGTTCTTGAGGCCCTCGGCGGCCCGCTGCGTCAGCGTGCCCATGTTCTGGCCGGCGCCGCCGAAGTCGAACGGCATGATGACCCAGCCGTCGACCGTGAGGCCGGACTGCGCCGCGCGGTTGACCAGGCTGTTGTCCGGTCCGGACTGCCCGGTGCCGAACGTGACGTAGATCTTGATGCCCGGGTTGTTCGCCCGGACCGTCTTCAGCGCGTCGACCGTGCGCTGCTGCACCGTCGGGTTGCTGTACGCGTCGGCCTCGATGTCGATGTCGATCGCCTTGAGGCCGTAGGCGTTGATCACCTTCTGGTAGCCCGCCGCCAGCTCGCCCGCGCTGCCGCACGACGACTCCAGCTTGTTGCCGGAGTAGCCGCCGAACGACGGGATGACGTCGCCGCCGCCCGCCCGGACCGCGTTGATCGTGTTCTGGTCGACGCCGCCGGTGAGTGCCCGTCCGCCGTCCCACTGCGGGTTGCAGTAGCCGTTGGACAGGATGAACGCGAGCGTGAACCACTTGACGCCGGTGGCATTCTGGATCGTCTGCGGGCTCGGCGGGTCGCCCCAGCCGTTGTAGAGGTACGGCGCGACGGCCATCAGGCCCGGCGACGGCGTCGTGTTCCCGCTCGGGAGCGTCCACTGCTGGTTGGCCGTGCTCGCGCACGTCCAGATCTGCAGCCGCGTGCCGTTGGCGCTGGAGTTGCCGGTGGCGTCGAGGCACTTGCCGGAGCCGGTGTTGACGAGGTTCTTCGCCGCGTTGGCCGTCCACTTCTGGGCGCCCGAGCCGTTGCAGTCCCAGAGCTGGATCTGCGTGCCGTTCGCGGTGCCGGCGCTCGTCACGTCGAGGCACTTGCCCAGCGCCTGCAGGGATCCGTCGCTGCCGACCGTCCACTGTTGAGCGCCGGTGCCGTTGCAGTCGTAGAGCTGGATGGCCGTGCCGTTGGCGGTGCTCGCCGCGTTGACGTCGACGCACTTGCCGCCGATACCGGTGATCGGGCCGGTAGCCGCGTGCGCGACGCTCGGGGCGAACACCAGCGCGGAAGCGGCGATCAGGGCGCCGAATGCTGCTCGTTTCCTCATGCGGGCACGTTCCACTTCTGGTTGGCGGCGCCGGTGCAGGTCCAGATCTGCAGCCGGGTGCCGTTGGCGCTGGAGTTGCCGGTGGCGTCGACGCACTTGTTCGACCCGGCACCGACGATGTCCTTGGCCGCGGTGGCCGCCCATCTCTGGTTGGCGGTCCCGCCGCAGTCCCAGAGCTGCAGTTGCGCTCCGTCCGCTGTGGACTGGCCGGTGACGTCGAGGCACTTGCCGAGCGCCTTCAGGGTTCCGTCGGTGCCGACCGTCCATTGTTGAGCGTTGGTGCCGTTGCAGTCGTAGAGCTGGACGGCGGTGCCGTTGGCGCTGTTCGCGCCCGCGACGTCGACGCACTTGCCGCCGATTCCGGTGATCGGGCCGGTCTTGCCGCTGTTGCCTTGGTTACCGCTCCACGTGAAGGTCGCCGACGTGTGGCCCGGGAGCGTGTAGGTGAACGACGAATTGCCCCAGTTCACGCGGACGCTCTGGTTGCCGGTGCTCGAGTTGTACGCGATCAGCGCCTTCGAGCCGTCCGGGTTCTTCCAGGCGACGTTGCGGACGGTCGAGTTGTCGTTCGAGTCGATCCGGTACGCGCCCGGCTTCACGAACTTGGTCAGGTGGCCCATCGTGTAGTACTCGACGGTGTAGTCGACCTGCCCGCTGCGCGAGTCTCCGTTGTGGACGGTGATCAGGCCGGTGCAGGTGCCGCAGCCGCCGTTGTGCGGGCCCATGTTCTGGTCGACGCCGAGGCTCCACTTGACGAAGCTCTTCGACCAGTTCCGGGTGTAGTCCACGATGTTGTTCATGTCTTCGGCCTGCTGGTTGGAGATCCAGGTGCCGCCGGAGTGCTCGGTCGAGTAGGCGTTGACGTTCGGGTACTGGTTGTGCGTGGTCGTCTGCTGCGCGATGTCACCGCCGTAGCCGTGCCAGGCGACGCCGCCGAAGTTGGGGTGGTTGCGGATAGCCGAGTCGTCCAGGGTCGGCGCGCCGTAGGACGCGTAGGTGTCCCAGTTCCAGTCGAGCGCGAGGACCTTTGTGGACAGACCCGCGTTCTGCAGCGCGGGCAGCAGGTTGTTCTTCGCGAAGTACGCGAGCCCGGTACCGTTCCAGTTGGTCGACGGGTAGCTCGCGCAGCACGTCGGCTCGTTCTGCATCGAGACGTAGTCGATCGGCACGCCCGCGTCCCGGTAGGCCTGGAGGTACTTGACGAAGTACTGCGCGTAGGCGGGGTAGTACTGCGATTCGACCCAGCCGAGCAGGTAGCTGTCGTTGTCCTTCATCCACGGCGGCGCGCTCCACGGCGACGCCATCACCTTGGCCTGCGGGTTGAGCTGCTTGGCCTGCTTGGTGAGCGGCAGCACGTCGGCCTGGTCGTGCGCGATCGAGAAGTGCGTCAGGTTCGGGTCGGTCTGCCCGGCCGGCATGTCGTCGAAGGTGTAGCTGTAGCGGGCCAGGTCGGACGCGCCGAGCGGGTTGCGGATGAAGCTCAGCCCGATGCCGCTGTTCGGGTCGAACAGTTTGCGCATCGTGTCGTCGCGGGTCGCCTGGGAAAGCGCGCCGCTGGAGTTCATCAGCCACGCCGCGGTGTCCGTGAAGGACGCGCCGCCGCCCTCGAACTGTTGGTAGGTGGTGCCTTCGTTGACGTTGATGGTCACGCCACCGGTGCCGGTGCCCGAGGCGAACGTGACCGGCGTCTGCTGCTGGAGACCGCGGGTGACCGTCCGGCCGCCGGAGTCGCTGGTGGTGGTGAGCCAGATGTTGACGGTTTCGCCCGCGGCCTGCGCGGGCGCGGCGAAGGCGGCCGCGGCGAGCGCGGTCACGCCGAGCAGCGTGAGCAGTTTTCTCATGGGAGCGTCCACTTCTGGTTCGCGCCGGTCCCGCAGGTCCAGATCTGCAACCGGGTGCCGTTGGCGCTGGAGTTGCCGGTGGCGTCGAGGCACTTGCCCGAGCCGGTGTTGACGAGGTTCTTCGCCGCGTTGGCCGTCCACTTCTGGGCGCCCGAGCCGTTGCAGTCCCACAGCTGGGTCGGCGTGCCGTTCGCGGTGCCCGCGCTGGTGACGTCGAGGCACTTGCCGAGTGCCTTCACTGTTCCGTCGGTGCCGACCGTCCACTGTTGAGCGTTGGTCCCGTTGCAGTCGTAGAGCTGGACGGCGGTGCCGTTGGCGTTGTTCGCGCCCGCGACGTCGACGCACTTGCCGCCGATGCCCTTGATCGGCCCGGCGGTCCCGGCGGGCGGCGGTGTGGTGCCGCCGACGAACTGCGTGGCGACCTGTTCGCCGAGACTGACCGCGTTCGCGTGGTTTTCGATCGGGTTCACGTGCGTGTTCGGGAACACGACGTACGTGACCGGCCCTTCGGTGCCGCCGTTCTTCGGGTCGGGGTTGATGCCGAGGCTGACGGCGGTGGCGTAGGACGCTTCGCCGATGATGCTCGTCGGGCCGGTGTCGCCGACGACCGCGTAGGTGACCTGGTTGTTGTAGATCACCGCCACGACCGAGCCGCCGTCGATCCCGTAGTTGCGGTAGTCCCATGTGGACGTCGGTTGCGGGAGGACGATGTACGGCAGCTGTGCCGCGTTGAGCGGCTGGTCGGTCGAGGTGTGGAACGCGGTGTCGGGGTAGAAGCAGCAGTCGGTGTTCTCGTTGCACTGCGTGGTGCGGACGCCGTCGCAGTCGATGTCCATGTCGGCGGTGAAGAACACGGCGCCGTTGGTCTGGCAGACCGGCACGGTGGCCGCGCCACCTTCGTCGAAGGAATACTTGCCGTTGGAGATCTGTTGGCAGTTCTGCGTTTTGGCGAGCAGCTGGCTCGCGGACGGACCCGCTTCGACCGCCGCTTGGGCGGAGCCGGTGGTGAGGGAAAGCGCTAACAGGGCGCACCCCATTAGCGCGACGAGGATTCGCCGCACTTGATTCTCCTTATGGGGCAAAGCTCAGGGAGTGGTCCACTTCTGGTTGGCGCCGCCGGTGCAGGTCCAGATCTGCAGCCGGGTGCCGTTCGCGGAGCTGTTGCCCGTCGCGTCGAGGCACTTGTTCGCGTTGGGGTTCACGATGTCGCGCGCCCCGGTGACGACCCATTGCTGGGCGCCGGTTCCGTTGCAGTCGTAGAGCTGCACCGGCGTCCCGTCCGCGGTGCCCGCGGCGGCGACGTCCATGCACTTGCCGAGCGCGCGGATGGTGCCGTCGGTGCCGATCGTCCAGCTCTGCGCGGCGTTCCCGTTGCAGTCGGTGATCTGGATCGGCGTCCCGTTGGCGCTGCTCGCGCCCGCGACGTCGACGCACTTGCCACCGATGCCGGTGATGGTGCCGGTCCGGCCGCTGCCGCCGCCCGAGGTGTTGGTGACGTGGACGTAGTCGACGACCAGCTGCTGCGGGAACTGCGTGCTGCTGTTGGGATCGCCGGGCCAGTACCCGCCGACGGCGAGGTTCAGGATGAGGAAGAAGCTGTGGTCGTAGACCCAGCGGTTGCCGTTCAGGTCGGCCGGCGTGCGCGTCTGGTAGAGGTTCCCGTCGACGTACCACTTGATCTGGTTGGGCGCCCAGTCGACGGCGTAGGTGTGGAAGTCGTCGGAGAAGTTCGGGCCGGTGTAGGCCGCGCCGATGCCACCGGAGCCGGAGTAGCCGGGGCCGTGGATGGTGCCGTGCACGGTGTTCGGCTCGAACCCGACGTTCTCCATGACGTCGATTTCGCCGTCGGTGGGCCAGTTCCCGCCGCCGAGCATCCAGAACGCGGGCCACATCCCTTGGCCGCGCGGGAGTTTCATGCGCGTCTCGAAGTGGCCGTAGGCCTGGCTGAACCTGCCGGCGGTGTTGAGCCGGGCGGAGGTGTACTCGCAGCGGCCGTACCAGCAGTTGTAGTTGCCGGGGTTTTCCTTCTTGGCCGTGATGACGAGGTGGCCCTGCCCGTCGAGCTGGGCGTTGTTCGTGCCGGAGGTGTAGTACTGCCGCTCGTGGTTGTTGACGTTGTCGCCGGTCTCGAGCTGCCACTTCGACCCGTCGACGGCGGACCCGGCGGGCCCGTTGAAGTCATCGGTGAAGGTGGCCGCGGCTTCGGCGGCCGGCGCGGTCAGCGCTTGCTGCCCGAGGAGGAGGAGCGAACAGGCGGCGAAGAGCGCCGCCCATCTCTTGCGGAGTTTCGAGGTGGACATCGTTGTCGCCTCTCTCACCGTTGGGGGACGGCGTTCCGCGCGCAGCACGGAACGCGGGGAGGGGGAGGTGCCTCGCATGCCGGGGCGGCGGCAGGCGCGGCGGGGCCCTCGAGCCGGGGCGGGGTGGCTCGGGGACGGGCGCTTTGTTGTGCCTGGCAACAAAGTATGCATGGTCCAGACAAGCCGGGCAACAGTCGGCCGGTCATTTTTTTTCAACCCGAATTAAGGGTGGGTGGGTGACGGTGAGCTGCGGTGACCCGGGGTCCCGGTGAGCGGGGCACCCGTGCTTTGGCTCGTGCTCGGAGGGGTGGCTCTGGTGCGGCGTGGTGCGGTGTGTGTCGGCCGGTTGTCCACAACTCGTGCGGGGTGTGGACAACTGGGCGTTGCGGCGTGAATTCGGCCGGGATTGTCGGGGCGCCTCGATACGCTGGAGCGGGGCGGTCCCCCTAGGGAGGGCGGGCTGTGCGGCGGCGGGCTGTGCGGCGGCGGGCTGTGCGGCGGCGGGCTGTGCGGTCGTGCGGCGGCGGGCTGTGCGGCCGTTCGGAGGCGGGCCGTGTGCGGGCGGGCCGTGGCTGGGCGGCGGCAAGCTGTGCGGGTGCGGGCCCTGCGGAGGCGGGCTGTGCGCGGGGAGGCCGCTTGGAGCCCCTGCGGAGGCGGCCGCGCGGGGAGGCCCTGCGGAGGCGGCCGTGCGGACGGGCCCGGCGGCCCCGGCTCAGGCCGCGTCGGAGTCCGGCGCTCCCGGGGTGCCCGGCTTCGCCAGCCGGGACGTCGCACCCTGCTCCAGCAGATCCGCCACCGGCAACGTCGCCGCTCCGGTCGCCACCGCGTCCAAGCCCAGCGACCCCAGCTGGATCGACGTCTGGCTGAACGGGTGCCGCAGCGCGTGTTCGCCGGCCGCGGATCGGATCCGCGGGAGCAGCTGCTCGCCCAGCGCCAGCCCGGCCCATCCGCCGATCACGATCCGCTCGGGGTTGAACAGGTTGATCAGGTTCGCGATCCCCGCGCCCAGGTACCCGGCCGTCTCGTCGAGGACCTTCGCCGCCGTCTTCGAGCGGGCCGCCGCCTCCAGCAACGCCGTGAACTGGGCCTGCTCGTCCTCGCCCGTGACGTCCTTGCCCCGCGCCCGGCGGTACCGCGCCAGCACCCCGCCCGCGCCGATGTACGCCTCCAGGCAGCCGCGCGCGCCGCAGCGGCACTCCTGGCCGCCGTACGCGATCGTCGTGTGGCCCCATTCGCCCGCGCTGCTCGTCGAGCCGCGGTAGGTCGTCCCGTCCGTCACCACCGCCGCGCCGACGCCCGAGCCGATCAGGGCGATCACCGCGTGGCGGGCGCCGCGGCCCGCGCCGAACCACATTTCCGCCTGGCCCTGGGTCTTCGCGCCGTTGTCCACGAACAGCGGCAGTCCGACGCCGGCGTCGCGCAGCAGCGACACCAGCGGGACCGCGTCCCAGCCCACCGTCGGCGCGTGCACCAGCACCCGCGCGCCCTGCTCGACCGTGCCCGGGACGCCGATGCCCACGCCCAGGACCGCCGATTCGTCGATGCCCGCTGTCGCGAACACCTCGCGCAGCCCGGACGTCACCTGCTCGACCGCCGTCGCCGCGTCCGGGGCCTTCGGGAGCGGGTGCTCGACCGTCGCCAGCCGGTTCATCGCCAGGTCGAACAGCTCCACCTTGACGCCGGTTTCGCCGATGTCGACGCCGGCCACGTGCCCGTACGCCGGGTCGACGCGCAGCAGCACGCGCGGGCGGCCGCCGTCGGACTCCACCTGGCCGGCCTCCGTGATGAGGCGTTCTTCGCCCAGTTCCGCGGTCACGTTGCTGACCGTCGCGGCGCTCAATCCGGTGAGCTGGCTGAGTTCGTGCCGCGACAGCGGGCCGTCGAAGTACAGTTTCGACAGCAGCAGGGAACGGTTGTGCCGCCGCAGATCACGGACGGTGGTGCGCTTGCTCGCCATGGGCAACCCATCTGAAAACTTACCGGCTGTCGACCAGGATGCCTGATCACCGTAAGTTGTGGCTATGTATTAAGTGGTGAACTAAGTCCCGAACCGATGGTCGCACGGACGGTCTCTGGCACAATCCCCCAGGTGACCCAGGTGGTGCGTCAGACGACCCGAGACCTCCGACGGCACAACCGCGCGGCACTCCTCTCCTCCCTGTACCTCCGCGGTCCCGTCAGCAGGCTGGAACTAGTAGCTGAATCGGGACTTTCGGCCGCCACCGTTACCAACGTCGTCTCCGAACTCATCGCCGATGGCGTCGTCGCCGAGGCCGGCTCGGTCGAATCGGACGGCGGGCGGCCGCGGACGCTGCTCGCCGTGCGGCCCGACTTCGGGCACGTCGTGGGCGTCGACGTCGGCGAAACGCACGTCGAGGTCGGCCTCTTCGACTGCGCGCTCGGCACCCTCGGCACGGTGCGCCACCCGCTCGTCGGCACCCGGCTCGACCCGGGCGAAGTGGCCGGGCTGGTGCGCACCGGCATCGCCGAAGTGCTCGAAGGCGGCGAACCGCACAAGGTCTTCGGCGTCGGCATCGGGGTGCCCGGCGCGGTCCGCGACGGCGGGGTCGTGCACGCGCCCACCCTCGGCTGGCGCGGCGTGGCCTTCGGCGACCTCGTCCACCCGCACATCGACGCGCCCCTCCACCTGGACAACCGGGCCCGCACGCTCGGGCAGGCGGAGACCTGGCGCGGCGCCGGCCGGGGTGCCGAACGCGCCATCGTCGCCCTGCTCGGCGTCGGGGTCGGGGCCGCCGTCGCCACGGCCGGGCGGTCGCACCCCGGCATCACGACCAGCGAGTGGGGCCACACCGTCGTGAAGGCGGCCGGCGCGCCCTGCCGGTGCGGCTCGCACGGCTGCCTGGAGGCCTACGTCGGCACCGAGGCGGTCGTCCGGCACTACGCCGCCCGCGTCGGCAAGCAACCGGTCATCGGGGACGAAAGCGACGTCGAACTCGCGCACATCGTGGCGGCGGCCGCCGAACCCGGCCCGGCCGCCGACGTGCTCGCCGAAACCGGCGAATACCTGGGGATCGGCATCGCCAACCTGATCAACTTGCTCAGCCCGGACCGGGTCGTGCTCGCCGGTTCGGCGGGCGCGATCATGGGCCCGGCGATCCTGCCCGCCGTCCGCGACGCCGTCGGCCGCCACGCGCTCGACTACCTCGCCGGGCGCACCGAGGTCGTCCTCGGCAGGCTCGGACCGGAGGCGGTCGCGCTCGGCGCGGCGACGCTGCCGATCGCGCAGTTGCTGGCCAGTGGGGGCCGGACCGGCTGATTCCCTTGCGTCGCAAGGAGTAGTTCGAACAGCAGGTCTAGACCGCCAGTTCTTTCAGTACTTAAACTTAGGCACAAAACGTTACCGCCGTGTTATTGACGTGACCCGAGTCACCCGGGTTGACTTCTCGACGTCGTTCGGTCGCCGGCGGTCGGGGCTCGCTACCAGTCGACACAGGAAGCCGTCGATAGCTAGGAGGACCGATGCGAGTCAAGCGCTCCATCGTCGCAGCGCTGGTAGCCGTCATGGCCGTGGGCGGCCTGACCGCGTGCGGGGGCAGCGGCAGCTCGAACGCCGCACAGGGCAACCCCGACGCCGTGCTCAACGTCGGCAAGCCCGACGGCCCGCAGTCGGAGAACAACAACCCGTTCCTCGAGACGTCCGCGCTGTCCAACATGGGCTACCGCTGGATGATCTACGAGCCCCTGGTCATGCACAACCGCGTCAAGCCGCAGGAGCCCGGCAAGCCGTGGCTGGCGACGAAGTGGGACTGGGCGGACAACTACAAGAAGCTCGTCCTCACCATCCGCGACGGCGTCAAGTTCTCCGACGGCCAGCCGATGACCGCCGAGGACGTCGCCTACACCTTCCAGCTGCTGCGCGACAACAAGGCGCTGAACGTCGACGCCGTGCCGTACAAGGACATCGCCGCGGCCGGCAACCAGGTGACGCTGGGCTTCGAGAGCTCCCAGTTCGTCAACCAGCTCAAGATCCTGCAGACCCTCGTCGTGCCCAAGCACGTCTGGCAGGGCATCAAGGACCCGGCGCTCGACACCGTGAAGAACCCGATCGGCACCGGCCCGTACACGCTGAAGTCGGCCACGCCGCAGACGATGATCGTCGTCCGCCGCGACGGCTACTGGCAGGAAGCGCCGAAGGTCAAGGAGATCCGCTACACCTCCTACACCGACAACAACGCGCAGGTGAACGCGCTGGTCAGCGGCGCTTCGGAGTGGAGCTTCGTCTTCATCCCGAACTACAAGGCGGTCTACACCAGCAAGGACCCGCAGCACTACAAGCTGTGGTTCCCCGCGCAGCTCGCCGTGCACGGCCTGTGGTTCAACACCGAGAAGGCGCCGTGGAACGACGCGAAGCTGCGGCAGGCGGTCAGCAAGGTGATCAACCGCGACGACATCTTCAACCAGGGCGAGGCCGGCTACTTCTACCCGAAGAACGACCAGGTCACCGGCATCCCCACGCCGGCGGGCGACCCGTTCATCGCGCCGCAGTACAAGGGGCAGACGGTGCAGGTCGACGTCCCGGGTGCCAAGGCGCTGCTGACCGGCGCGGGCTACAAGTTCACCGGTGACAAGCTGGCCGACCCGAGCGGCAAGCCGGTCGCCATCAAGCTCACCGTCCCGTCCGGCTGGTCGGACTACATCACCGACCTGGAGATCATCAAGGACAACCTGGCGCAGATCGGCATCACCGCCACGGTCGAGAAGATGAACCAGGATGCGTGGATCAAGTCGGTCGACACCGGTGACTTCGAAGGCCTGATGCACTGGACCAACGACGGCGCGACGCCGTACGACATGTACCGCGACGTGATGGACGGCAACCGCTACAAGCCGACCGGCCAGGGTGGCATCAACGGCAACTACGGCCGCTTCAAGAACGACGAGGCCACCAAGGCGCTCGAGACCTACGCCAACGCCGAGGACGACGCCGCCCGCACCGCCGCGATGGCGACGCTGCAGAAGATCATGATCGACCAGCAGCCGATGATCCCGACGTCGGCGGCCAACTCCGGCGGCGAGTACAGCACGAAGAACTGGACGGGCTGGCCGGACGAGGCCAACCCGTACGCGCCGGCCCAGCCGACGCTGCGCAACGCGCTCGACATCGTCCTGCACCTGAAGCCGTCGGCCTGAGCGATGGCGGATTCAGCTGTGACGACCGAGCAGTCCCCCTCCGACCCCGTCGCCGTCGGGTCGGAGGGGGACCTCCCCGTTGTCCTCGAGGCGGCCGGGCTCACCAAGCACTTCCCGGTGCGACGGCGCGGCCGGGCCGCGCTGACCGGCCCGAAGCGCAGCATCCAGGCCGTCGACGACGTGACCCTGACGCTGCGGCGGGGCCGGGTCACCGCGCTGGTCGGCGAGTCCGGTTCGGGCAAGTCGACGGTCGCGCGCCTGCTCGCGGGGATCTACCCGCGGACCGGCGGCGACATCCGGCTGCACGGCGAGGAAGTGAACGTCAAGCACGGCAAGGCGTTCCGCGCCTACGCGCGCCGGGTGCAGATGATCTTCCAGGACCCGTTCGCGTCGCTGAACCCGGTGCACACCGTGCGCTACCACCTGACGCGGGCGCTGAAGATCCACGGCCGGGCCGGCGACGACCTCGAAAAGTCGTTGCACGAGCTGCTTTCCCGCGTCCAGCTGACCCCGCCCGAGCGGTACGTCGACAAGTTCCCGCACGAGCTGTCCGGTGGCCAGCGCCAGCGCGTCGCGATCGCGCGGGCGCTCGGCGCCGACCCGGAGGCGCTGCTGGCCGACGAGCCGGTGTCCATGTTGGACGTCTCCATCCGGCTCGGCGTGCTGAACCTGTTGCGGGACCTCAAGGAACGCCTGCACCTGGCGATCCTGTACATCACGCACGACATCGCGTCGGCGCGCTACTTCGCCGACGAGACGATGGTGATGTACGCCGGCCGGATGGTCGAAGGCGGCGACAGCGAGACCATCACGCAGCGGCCGGCGCACCCGTACACGCGTCTGCTCATCGACTCCGCGCCCGACCCCGACCGCCTCGGCCCTGTGGACAACCGGCACTTTCACGTGAAAGTGCCGGACCCGGGTGTGGACAACCGGAGCTTTCACGTGAAAGTGCCGGAGGGGGAGCCGCCGAGCTTGATCGATCCGCCGTCCGGGTGCCGGTTCCACCCGCGTTGTCCGGTGGCGATGGAGCGGTGCCGGACCGAGCTGCCGCCGCGGTTCGAGGTCGACGACGCGCCCGGGCACTGGGCCGCGTGCTGGCTGTACGACGGGGCCGCCGGATGAGGTACCTGCTGCAACGGCTGGCCTTCTACGTCTTCACCGCGTGGGCCGCCGTCACCATCAACTTCTTCATCCCGCGGCTGATCCCGGGCGACCCGGTGCAGTCGCTGATCGCGAAGAACCAGGGCATGATCAGCCAGGACGCGGTCCAGTCGCTGTACGTCCTGTTCGGACTCGACAAGAACGAAAGCCTGCTCTCCCAGTACTTCGACTACTGGGGCCAGCTCTTCCGCGGCGACCTCGGGATCTCGTTCACGTTCTTCCCGACGCCGGTGTCCGAGCTGCTCGGCGACAGCCTGCCGTGGACGATCATCCTGGTCGGCATCACCACGGTCGTCGGCTTCGCCATCGGCACCGGCCTCGGCGTGGTCGCCGGGTGGAAGCGCGGCTCGTGGGTCGACGGCCTGCTGCCGGTGACGACGTTCCTCTCGTCGATCCCGTACTTCTGGCTCGGCCTGATCGCGCTGACGCTGCTGGCCGGCCCGGGCAGCTTCTTCCCGTCGTCCGGCGGCTACGACCCGGGCACGGTGCCCGGCTGGGACGGCACGTTCATCGGCAGCGCGATCCAGCACAGCCTGCTGCCCGCGCTCACCATCCTGATCAGCTCGATGGGCAGCTGGATCCTGGGCATGCGCAACATGATGGTCACCGTCGCCTCCGAGGACTACGTGACGGTCGCGCACGCCAAGGGCCTGCCCGAGCGCCGCGTGATGGTCGGGTACGCGGCGCGCAACGCGCTGCTGCCGAGCGTGTCCGGCTTCGCGCTGGCCCTGGGCTTCATCGTCGGCGGCACGCTGCTGGTGGAGATCGTCTTCTCCTACCCCGGCGTCGGCTTCCAGCTGTTCCAGGCGGTCGGCTCCCAGGACTACCCGCTGATGCAGGGCATCTTCCTGATCATCACGCTGTCCGTGCTCGTGGCGAACCTGTTCGCCGACGTCGCCTACCTCGCGCTCGACCCGCGTACCCGGAAGGAGGGCTGACATGGCCGTACCCGCGGCGGACGTCAAAGCCGCCCAAGCCCTCCCCGTCGACGCGGTCGCGCGGCGGCGCCGGTTCCGGTTCCTGACCGGCGGCAAGACCGGCACCGGCCTGGCCGTCATCGTGTTCTTCCTGGTGCTCGCGGTCATCGGCGACTGGATCGCGCCGTACGACCCGTCGGCGCGCAGCAGCGATCTGCTGGAGGCGCCGTCCGGGCGGCACTGGTTCGGCACCACCCACCTCGGCCAGGACATCTTCAGCCAGGTCGTGGTCGGCACGCGCAGCGTCATGCTGGTCGGGCTGGCCGCCGGGGTGGTGGCGACGATCCTCGCCGTCGTCGTCGGCGTGGCGTCGGGCTACCTCGGCGGCAACACCGGGGAAGGCCTCTCCGCACTGTCCAATGTTTTCCTGGTGATCCCGGCGCTTCCGTTGATCATCATCATCGGCAGTGCGGTGCCGACCGGCGGCGACATCCTGGTGGCGGTGATCATCGGGTTCACGTCGTGGGCGTGGGGCGCGCGCGTCCTCCGGGCGCAGACGCTTTCGTTGCGCGGCCGGGAATACGTCGAAGCCGCGCGGGCGACCGGCGAGTCGACGTGGCGGATCATCTTCTTCGAGATCCTGCCGAACCTGACCGCGGTGATCGCGTCCAGCTTCGTGGGCACGGTGATCTTCGCCGTGATGTCCGAGATCACGCTGGCGTTCGTCGGCGTCTCCGGGC
This sequence comes from Amycolatopsis eburnea, assembly GCF_003937945.1. Taxonomy (GTDB): domain Bacteria; phylum Actinomycetota; class Actinomycetes; order Mycobacteriales; family Pseudonocardiaceae; genus Amycolatopsis; species Amycolatopsis eburnea. The sequence continues at coordinate 31,127 of NZ_RSEC01000036.1, read as the reverse complement.
TGTCCAACTGGAACTGGGGCACGATCCTGTTCTGGGCGCAGAGCCAGCAGGCCCTCGCGCAGGGCGCGTGGTGGTGGTTCGTGCCCGCCGGGCTGGCGATCGCGATCCTCGGCACCGCGCTGTCCCTGCTCAACTTCGGCATCGACGAGTTCGTCAGCCCGCGGCTGCGCGGCAGCGGCAAGGCGCGCGTGCGCGGCGCCGACGGGAAGACGCACCGCATGCGGGTGGGCTTCACGCCCGTGCTCGGGCGAGAGGAAACGCCATGACGGACCCGGTACTGGAGATCAAGGGCCTCGACGTCGACTACGGCGTCGGCGACGAGGCCGTGCGCGCGGTCCGGGATGTGCACCTGACGCTGCACCGCGGCGAAGTGCTCGGCCTGGCCGGGGAAAGCGGCAGCGGGAAGTCCACTTTGGCCTACGGGCTGACGCGGCTGCTCGCGCCGCCGGGCGTCATCCGCGGCGGCGAGGTGATCTACCACCCCGCCGATGGCGAGCCCTACGACGTCCTTCGGCTGACCGACAGGCAACTGCGGGACTTCCGGTGGGCGGAGACGTCCATCGTGTTCCAGGGGGCGATGAACTCGCTGAACCCGGTGCACAAGGTCGTCACGCAGCTCGTCGACGTCATCAAGGCGCACGAGCCGGGCACGTCCCGCCCGGGCCGGGTGGCGCGGGCGCGGGACCTGCTGCGGCTGGTCGGGATTTCGGCCGACCGCCTGGAGGCGTGCCCGCACCAGCTCTCCGGTGGCATGCGGCAGCGCGTGATGATCGCGATGGCGCTCGCGCTGGAGCCGCGGATCGTCATCATGGACGAGCCGACGACCGCGCTCGACGTCGTGATGCAGCGGCAGATCCTCGGCCAGCTGGTGGAACTGCGCGAACGGCTGGGGTTCTCGGTCCTGTTCATCACGCACGACCTTTCGCTGCTGGTGGAGTTCTCGGACCGGATCGCGATCATGTACGGCGGCCGGATCGTCGAGCAGGCGCCGGCCGCGGACCTCTACCGGGACGCGCTGCACCCGTACAGCCACGGCCTGCTGAACTCGTTCCCCGCGCTGCGCGGGCCGCGGCGCGAGCTGTCCGGGATCCCCGGGTCGCCGCCGGACACGCGGGGGATGCCGTCCGGCTGCGCCTTCCACCCGCGCTGTCCCAAGGCTTTCGAGCCCTGCCCCGACCGCGTGCCGCTGTTGGGAACGCCCGGTGATCCGGCGCGTGAAGTGGCGTGCTGGCTGCATCCCGTCGCCACTTCCTGAACGCCCTGTCCGGTACCTCTGGAGGAGAGCCTTGACCGAGACCACCGCCGCGACCGCCGAGCAGCAGGCGTTGATCGACACCCTGCCGCCGGACTTCCGCTGGGGCGTGGCCACCGCCGCGTACCAGATCGAAGGGGCGGTCGCCGAAGACGGGCGCACACCGTCCATCTGGGACACTTTCTGCGAGGTGCCGTGGGCGATCGACAACAACGACACCGGTGAGGTCGCGTGCGACCACTACCACCGGATGCCGTCCGACATCGCGCTGGTCGGCGAACTGGGCGCGGACACGTACCGCTTTTCCGTGGCGTGGCCCCGGGTCCAGCCGCGCGGCCGCGGCGGCGTCAACGAGGCGGGCCTCGGCTTCTACGACCGGCTGGTCGACGAGACGCTGAGCCGCGGGATCACGCCGTGGCTCACGCTGTACCACTGGGACCTGCCGCAGGAGCTGGAGGACGCGGGCGGCTGGCCGGCGCGCGACACGGCGTACCGGTTCGCCGACTACGCGATGCTGGTGTTCGACCGGTTGAAGGATCGCGTCCGGCACTGGACGACGTTGAACGAGCCGTGGTGCTCGGCGATGCACGGGTACGTGCACGGCGTGATGGCGCCCGGGCGGCGCGACTACGCGGCCGGCCTGCACGCGGTGCACCACCTGCTGCTCGGCCACGGGCTCGCGACGCAGCGGATGCGCGAGGCCGCGCCGGCGGACACGCAGTTCGGCATCACGCTCAACATGTGCACGGCCGACCCGGCGACTGACTCCGAGGAGGACGTCCGCGCGGCCCGCCAGGCGGACGGCCTCGGCGTCCGCATCTACCTGGACCCGCTGGTCCACGGGCGATACCCGGAGGACGTGGTGGAGGACCTGGCCGCCCGCGGGGTGAAGCTCCCGGTCCAGGACGGCGACCTGTCGGTCATTTCGGCGCCGCTGGACTTCCTCGGCGTGAACTACTACTTCGGCCAGCAGTTCTCGGGCGTGGACGAGAACGGCTCGTCCGTGGACGAGGATGGGGCGCCGGCTTCCCGAGTGATCCCGTTCGGCGAACCGACGACGGCGATGGGCTGGGAGATCCTCCCGGGCAAGTTCACCGAGCTGCTGACCCGCCTGGGCCGCGACTACCCGGGCCTCCCGATGTACATCACGGAGAACGGCTCGGCCTTCGACGACGACCCGGACTCTTCCGGCTTCGTCCGCGACGAGCAGCGGACGGCTTACCTGGCCTCGCACATCGCAGCGGTGGCGGCGGCGCGTGAGGCGGGGGCGGACGTGCGGGGGTACTTCGCTTGGTCCCTTTTGGACAACTTCGAGTGGGCGTACGGGTACGCGAAGCGGTTCGGGCTGATCCGGGTGGACTACGAGACTCAGGAGCGGACGATCAAGCAGAGCGGGTACTTCTACCGCGACACCGTCCGGCGGGTGCGCGGCAGCTGAGCCAGACTTCGTGAAGGCCACCATGAGGAAGGTCAAGTTCCTCATGGTGGCCTTCACGGCTTTTGGCGGTAGGGCGGGCCCTACCGGGGGGACGGTGGTGGGCCGGATGGGGGCGGGCGGGAGAAGCTTCTAGCGTCGGATGGGTAGCCGACCTGGGGGTAGCCATGACCGTTCGGACGGAGCTCAGACCCGCACCCGCGCAGGGGAAACCGACGTGGTGGCGGCGGCCGTGGGTGGTGCCGCTGGCGCTCGTCGTCGCGGTCTTCCTGGCGTACTCCGTGCCGCCGTACCTCACGCTCGATCCGGCGCGGTCGCGCGTGCCCGCGCCGGCCGGGTTCGCCGCGCACTACTGGTTCCTCGTCGTCCACATCGCCTTCGGGACGGTCGCCATCGTCGGCGTCATCCTGCAGATCTGGCCGTGGCTGCGGCGGACGCACCCCGTCGTGCACCGGCGGGTCGGGCGGGTCTACGTCTTCGCCGGGGCCATTCCCTCCGCCGTGATGGCGGCGACGATCGGGGCGGTCAGCCCGTTCGGGCCGGTCGTCGCCGCGCTGGACGTCGTGGCGGCCTTGCTGTGGCTCGGGTTCACGATCGCCGGGTGGCGGGCGGTCCGGCAACGGCGCTTCGCCGACCACCGCAAGTGGATGATCCGCAGCTTCGCCATGTGCATGAACACCCTGATGAGCCGTGCCCTGTCGCCACTCGGGTTCCTGCTGGTCCTGCCCAGGGGCGGGGACAAGGACAACATGATCCTCAGCGCCGCGACGGTTTCCGGCGCGCTGAGCATCCTGACGCTGTTGCTGCTCAGCCAGTGGTGGCTCGACCGGAAGCCGAAGACGCCAGCCAGCGCGCGATGATCGTCCGCTGGATCTCCGACGCGCCTTCGTAGATGCGTGGGGCGCGGACCTCGCGGTAGAGGTGCTCCAGCAGGTGCCCGCGGCGCAGGGCGCGGGCACCGTGCAGCTGGACGGCGGAGTCGACGACGAACTGCGCGGCCTCGGTCGCGAACAGCTTCGCCATCGCCGCGCGGCCGCCGAGGTTCGGCTCGCCCGCGTCGTACGCGCCCGCCGCCGCGTAGACCAGCAGCCGCGCGGCTTCCGTGCGGGTCGCCATCTCCGCCAGCGTGTGGGCCACCGCCTGCTGCTTGATCAACGGGCCGCCGAACGCTTCTCGTTGGCCGGTGTGGGAAACGGTGGCGTCCAGCGCCGCCTGCGCCATGCCGACGGCGAACGCGCCGACGCTCGGGCGGAACAGGTCCAGCGTCCGCATCGCCACCGCGAAGCCGCGGTTCTCTTCGCCGAGGAGTTCGTCGCGCCGGACCTCGACACCGTCGAACGTCACCGTGCCGATCGGGTGCGGGCTGACCAGGTCGAGGTGCTCGCCGCCGAGGCTGGGGCGGTCGGCCGGGACGACGAACGCGCTGACGCCGCGGGAACCCGCGTCCGGGGTGGTGCGCGCGAACACCGTGTAGAAGTCCGCTTCCGGCGCGTTCGAGATCCACATCTTCGAGCCGGTGAGCCGCCAGCCGTCGCCGTCGGGCTCCGCGGACAGCGACAACGCCGCCGCGTCCGAGCCGGCGTCCGGCTCGGTCAGCGCGAACGCCGCCACCGCGTCGCCTGCCGCCACCGCGGGCAGCCACTTCGCGACCTGTTCGTCCTGTCCGGACTGCAGGACCGGGTAACTTCCCAAGCCCTGCAACGCCAGCGCTGTCTCGGCTTCGGTGTTCACCATGGCGAGGTTCTCGCGCAGGATGCACAGGTCCGTCGCGGCCGCCTGCCTCGACGGCGTGCCCGACGCGACGCCGGGGAACAACCGCGCGAGCAGGCCAAGTGTGCCCATCGCCTTGAGCAGCGGACGGTTGACCGTACCCTCCACACCGGACTCGGCGAGCGGGCGCAGCTGGTCTTCGGCCAGCCGCCGGACCTCGGCGGCGAAAGCCTGCTGCTCGGCGGTCAAAGCGAAAGCGGTCATTGTGAAGCTCCCGGTCGCCAGCGGGCATGGGCAGTCCCCGCCGGCCCGGAGCGGACGAGGTCGAGGCGTGGTTCCGGGCCGTCGCTGCGGCCGGTCTGGGGTTTGCGGCTGCCCGCGGCGAACGGCTTCGGCCACGGCAGCGGGTAATCCTGCTCGGCCGCCGCGTGCAGCGTCCACTGTGGATCATAGAGGTGCGTTCGGCCCAGCGCGCAGAGGTCCGCGCGCCCGGCCAGGATCAGCGAGTTCACGTCGTCGTACGACGAGATCGCGCCGACCGCGATCACCGCGATCCCGTACTCCTCGCCGATCTCGTTGCGGATCCGGTCGGCGTACGGCGTCTGGTAGCTGCGGCCGTACTGCGGGCGTTCCTCGCTGACGACCTGCCCGGTGGAGACGTCGATCCCCGCGGCGCCGTGGGAGGCGAACGCGCGCGCGATCTCGACGGCGTCGTCGGCGTCGATGCCGCCCTCGCACCAGTCGGTCGCCGAGATCCGGACGGTCATCGGCCGCTCGGCGGGCCACGCGGCGCGGACCGCGTCGAAGACTTCCAGCGGGAAGCGCAACCGGTTCTCGAGCGAGCCGCCGTAGGCGTCGGTCCGCCGGTTGGTCAGCGGCGACAGGAACGACGACAGCAGGTAGCCGTGCGCGCAGTGCAGTTCGAGGACGTCGAACCCGGCACGGGCGGCGGCCCGAGCACACGCGACGAACTGGTCCCGGATCTCGGAAAGCTCCGTTGTGGACAGTTCGCGCGGGACCTGGTTCCGCGCGGAGTACGGCAGGGCGGAAGGGGCGCAGACCTCCCAGTTGCCCGACGGGAGCGGCTCGTCGATGCCGTCCCACATGAGTTTCGTCGAGCCCTTGCGGCCGGAGTGTCCCAATTGGACGCCGATGCGCGCGGGCGACTGCGCGTGCACGAAGTCCACCACCCGCTTCCAGGCGGCTTCCTGTTCCGGCGTGTACAGCCCGCCACAGCCGGGGGTGATCCGGCCTTCGGGGGAGACGCAGACCATCTCGGTCATCACCAGCCCGGCCCCGCCCAGCGCCTTGCTGCCCAGGTGCACCAGGTGGAAGTCGCCCGCCACGCCGTCGACCGCCGAGTACATGTCCATCGGGGACACGACGATCCGGTTCGGCAGCTCCAGCGAACCCAGCCGGTAGGGCTGGAACATCGGCGGCCGCGACGTCGTCCCGAGCGACCGCGCGAACCAGTGGTCCAGCTCGGTGGCGAACTCCGGGTCGCGCAGTCGGAGGTTGTCGTAGGTGACGCGGCGGCTGCGCGTGAGGATGTTGAACGCGAACTGCGGCGGCTCCTGGTGGGTGTACTGCGCGATGTTCTCGAACCACTCCAGGCTCGCCTGCGCGGCGCGCTGCGTCGACGTGACGACCGGCCGCCGTTCCAGTTCGTACGCCTTGAGCGCCGCCGCGACGCCGTCGTTTTCGTGCAGGCAGGCGGCGAGCGCGAGCGCGTCCTCCATCGCCAGCTTCGTGCCGGAGCCGATCGAGAAGTGCGCGGTGTGCGCCGCGTCGCCGAGGAGAACGACGTTCTCGTGCACCCACGTCTCGCAGCGGACCGTGCCGAACGAAACCCACTTCGAGTTGTTCGCCATGACCTGGTGGCCGTCGAGGACGTCGGCGCACAGCTCGCGGATCAGTGCGATGGACTTCTCGTCGCTCTCGCCCGGCTTGAGTGAGGTCGCCGCGACGGGACCGAATGTCCGCTGCCAAACGTCTTCCTGGACCTCGAGGATGAACGTGCTGCCGTCGCGGCCGTACGGGTAGCCGTGGATCTGCATGATCCCGGCCGGCGTGTCGAGGACGTAGAACTTGAAGGCGTCGAACACGAGGTCCGTGCCCAGCCAGATGTAGCGGCACCGGCGGGTTTCGACGCTCGGCCGGAAGGTCTCGGCGTACCGGTTCCGGATCGCGGAGTTGAGGCCGTCGGCGGCGACGACGAGGTCGTACCCCGAGAGGTCCGCGGGCGCCTCCTCGCGGAAGTGCAGCCCGACGCCGAGTTCGCCGCAGCGGCTCTGCAGGATGCCGAGAAGGCGCTTGCGGCTCATCGCCGCGAAGCCGTGGCCGCCCGAGGTGGTCACCGTGCCGCGGTAGTGGACGTCGATGTCGTCCCACCGCGCGAACTCGGCCTTCATGGCCTCGTGCACCGCCGGGTCGGCGTGCTCGATGCCGCCGAGCGTCTCGTCGGAGAAGACGACGCCGAAGCCGAACGTGTCGTCCGGGGCGTTGCGCTCCCAGACCGTGATTTCGTGGCCGGGGCCGAGCTGTTTCGCCAGCGCGGCGAAGTACAGGCCCGCCGGGCCGCCGCCGATGACCGCGATACGCACGCCGTCCAGGGTATGTCGTCACCACTACGACCGTCAATAAGGCGAAAGATGGCGTACGGTGTGCGCATGGAACGCATCAACCCGCCGGAGCTGGGCAAGCCGTCCGGGTTCTCGCACGCGGTGGTGGCCGAGGGCCGGGTCGTCTTCCTGGCCGGCCAGACGGCGCTGGACGCGTCGAACAAGATCGTCGGCGACGGCGTGGTCGAGCAGTTCGAGCGCGCGCTGGGCAACCTGCTGGCGTCGCTGCGCGCGGCCGGCGGGTCCCCGGAAGACCTCTGCAGCGTCACGATCTACATCGTCGACATGCCGGACTACCGCGCCCACGCGCGCGAGATCGGCCGGGTCTGGAAGCGGCTCGCGGGCACGGAGTACCCGGCGATGGCGGGCATCGGCGTCGCGCGGCTCTGGGACGAGGAAGCGCTCGTCGAGGTGCAGGGTTTCGCGGTGCTCAGCCGAGGTTGATCGACTTGGCGACGTAGGCGCGGGCCGGGGTTTCAAGGCGGGCGTGCAGCTCGAAGAACAGCTCGGCCGCGCGGATCCCGGACCAGCCGGCGGGCAGGAACTCCGCGGGCAGGCCGGGGTCGAGGTAGGGCATCCGCCGCCAGCCGGTCAGCACGCGGACGTAGTCGGCGAACGCCTCCTCGCCGGCGGCCGGCTCACGGCGCTGCCAGCGGCGCAACGCCGGGCCGTGCTCGTCGAGGAACGTCGTGTACAGCTCGTCCAGCCGGTCGAGGTCCCACCAGTCGCGGACCTTCGCGGCGACGTCGCCGAACGCCAGGTGGTCGGCGCGGAACAGGTCGGCGTACCCGGCCAGGCCGAGCCGGGTGAGCGCCTCGGCGGCTGCCCCGTGGAGGTGGGCCGGCGCGATCCAGACACCGGACGCCGCCGTCCCGAAGCCCATCCGGGCGAGCTGGGTGCGCAGGAGGTGGCGCTTGTGGCGTTCGGTCTCCGGCACCGAGAACACGGCGAGCAGCCAGCCGTCGGCCGGGGTCGCGCGGTCGCGGCGGAAGATCCGCTCGTCGCCTTCGCGCAGGATCTCGCGGGCTTCGGCGGACAGCTCGTAGCCCGCCGTCGCGTCCCGGCGGACCGCTTCGAGGATGCCGCGGCGCTTCAGCCGGGAGATCGACGAGCGCACGGCGGGCTCGTCGACGCCGACGGCCGCGAGCAGGTCGATCAGCGAAGCGACCGACAGCCAGCCGCCTTCGGTGCGCGAATAGAGGCCGTACACCGTCACGATGAGCTGACGCGGCTGGGCCGCCCGGCCGGAGCCGTCCAGTTCGGTTGCGTCGGGTACGGCCGTCATCGGGCCACAATACAACTCGCGTCCCGGCCGCTCCGCTACGATTTCGCCGCGATGCTGCCAGCCACCAAGGGGATCTTCGACCGGCTCACCCGCCGCGGCCGCCTGATGACCAAGCGGACCTGCGACCGGCAGGGCCACGTCGTGCGCGACGGGCGCTTCCTCTTCCGCACCCCGACCGCGTGGGAGTACGCCGCCGCGGTCGCGTGCGGCAGCGATCCGGCCGCCCAGCGGTGGCTGGGCTGGCAGCCCGGCTCGATCGTCGACGAGCTCTCGCGGGCCGACGCGCTGCGGGTGGTGCCCGGCACCGGCCCGGACTGGGCGTCGCCCGACCCGCAGTCCGTCGACCTGGTGATGATCGACGTCGAGGCCAACCGCTGCGTCGGGCTGGTGAGCGTGCACACCGGCGAGGACGGCGGCCCGGAGACCGGCGGCTACCTCGCGCCGGACTACCGCGGCCACGGCCACGGCCGGGCGCTCTTCGCGGCCGGGCTCGTCCTGGCGCACGACCACCTCGGCCTGCCGCGGGTGCGGGCCGGCGCCGAGGTCGGCAACGTCGCGAGCGCGCGTTCGCTGCAGGCCGCCGGGCTCGCGCGGGTGGCCGGGCCGCCGACGTACCGGCTGCCGGACGGCCGCGTCACCGAGGCGTGGTGGTTCGAGCACGCCGCCCCGCGGCCGGTGCGGTGCGCCGGTCCGCAGGCGACGTGGTTCCCGGCCTCGCTGCTCTGAAGCTTCGGCGGTCGCCGACGTTTCCCGCGGCTACGTTCGCCGCATGACTTCGCTTTCCGCTCCCGTCCCGCCCGTTGCCGTCGACGTTCCGCAGGGGAGCGTCGCGTGGCTGCGCGCTTCGGTGGCCCGGTTCAGCAATGGTCCCGACCACGTCCGGCGGCGGGGGCTGGCGGTGTCCCTTTTGGAGTCCGTTGGCGAGCTGCGCGACGAGGCTTTCGAGCGCACGCAAGGGATCGTGGCCGCGCTCGGCGATTTCGACGTGATGGCGGAGGTCGCGCGGCCGGTGCCGGTCGGGGTGCTGGCTTCGGCGCTCGGCCTCCCCGACGTCTCGGCGGACGTGGCGCTGGTCGCGGCCGCGTACCACCCGCACGTGACGCCGGACGCGGCCGCGGAAGCCGCGCTGGGCCGGCTGGTCGCCGAGTGCGGCGGGGCGGACGAGCGGGCGGCCGCGCGGATCGGCGTGCTCGTCCAGGCGTGCGACGCCACCGCGGGGCTCATCGGCAACGAGGTTTCCGCGTGGCTGACCGGAAAACCCGCCGGGCAGCCGGTGCTGTCGACCCGCCGCCGGATCGACGGCACCGACGTTTCGGTCTCGCTGGCGGGGACGCCGTTCGGCGCCGGCCCCCGCGCTTGCCCGGGTTCGCGGCAGGCGACGGAGCTCGCGACCGGCGTTCTCCAGGCGCTGCAGGGGTTTCGCCTGACAGAAACGAAGACGGAGTGGGTGTCGTCGCCGAATCTCCGGATGCCCGCGCGGCTGTGGGTGACCCGCGGCTGAACCGGAAAGGGGTTCTGCTAAGACTTACCGCGTTCATTTCTCGGGGGAAAGGCGCGGAACGTGCTGTACCTGGACGGACTGCTCGGGATCGTGACGCTCGGGCTGTGGATCTTCTGCCTGGCCGACGTGATCACGACGGACGAGTCGTCCTGCCGCAATCTGCCGAAGGGCCTGTGGCTGCTGCTCGTGCTGGTGGTGCCGCTGGTGGGGTCGATCATCTGGCTGGTCGCGGGCCGGCCGCAGCAGGTGACGCGGGCGCGCGGGCCGTACGAGCGCGACGCGCCGGCGTACCCGGAGTACGACCGCCCCGGGCGCTTCGCGGCGACGAGCGCGGAGGACGACGAGGAGTTCCTGCGCAAGTGCCGGGAACGCGCCGAGGCACAGCGGAAGCTGGCCCGCGAAAAGCGCGAGGATTGAGCCTCAAGCGCCCCACTGGGGTTTCTCAGTAGCCGCGCTGGTTGCCACGTTGAGGTCCGGTCGGGCCCGCGCTGCCTCGCGACCGCTCACCCCATCGGCGGCATCGCGGTGGGTGGTGATGTCTTGAATGAGTCATTCAGGACCTCCGAAGACCTGAATGGGTCATTCAAGACGCGAGCGCAGCCACAGCCGACCGAGCCGACTGGCACGCCCGCGCTTGCCCAGCCGCTACTGAGAAACCTCAATGTGGCCTTGGGGCGCTAGCAGCCGGGGCCTTCGCAGGTGCCGCGTTCGTAGGCCTCCAGTGTCGCGATCACCAGCTGGCGCTCGGCCGGGCTCAGCGGTGTCAGCGCGTTGCTCCACGCCTGCGCGCCGCGGGCCAGCCAGGCGTCGACCGCCGGGCGCTTGTCCGGGGTGATGCTGACGATCGTGCGGCGGCGGTCGGCGGGGTCCTCGTCGCGGTTCAGCACGCCCTGGCGGCTGAGGTCGCCGACCATCAGGCTCGCCGTCGTCGGGGCGACCTGGAGGCGGGTGGCCAGCTCGGTGACCGTCATGGGGCCGTCGAAGAGCAGGTAGGAAAGCAGCGACAGGTGCCGCGGCGCGAGCGCGCAGCCGTCGAGCTCCGCGGGCACCGGCGTCCGCTTCGCGCGGCCGACCAGGCGGGGCATGAGCAGCAGGAGCTGTCGCACGCCGTCCTCGACGCTCAGGCCGGGCTGCGTTGACACCGCTCACCTCCGGTCGGTAGCTTTGTTTGCAAAGCAAACTCTTCGGCTCGTCTGAGCCTACCTCGCGAGTCGAGCGTACCGGCCAGAACAGGGGATCCCCATGACCGCACCAGCCGACATGAACGACTTCAACAAGCAGGTCGTGGACGAGTTCCGCGCCAACGACGGCGTGGTCGGCGGCTACTTCGAGGGCAAGAACGTGCTCCTCCTCACGACGACCGGCGCGAAGAGCGGCGAACCCCGCCTGTCCCCGCTGGTGTACACCACCGACGGCGACCGCTACGTCGTCGCGGCGTCCATGGGTGGCGCCCCGAAGAACCCGGCCTGGTACCACAACCTGGTGGCGAACCCGAAGGTCACGCTCGAGGTCGGCACGGAGAAGTTCGAGGCCACGGCGACGGTGATCGCCGACCGCGCCGAGCGGGACCGCCTGTACGCGGGGATGGTCGCGCACGCGGAGGGCTTCGCGGACTACGAGAAGAAGACGGACCGGCTGATCCCGATCGTCGTCTTCGAGCGCTAAGGAGCGGAAGTCGCGGCGGCGGGAGCGGGCTCGGCTTCCACGCGCGGCTCGGCCGGCCGCCGAGCCGCCTCCCGCTCCGCCCGCCGCGCCTCCTTCCGCGCGATGATCCGCTTGCCCACGTCGATCAGCGGCTTCTCCACCCATCGGTGGATCAGGTCCGCGATCGCCAGGCCGACCAGGAAGACCACCACCGCGCTCGTCGTGTGGTTGCGGGCCAGGCCCGGGACCGCCTGGATCACCACGAAGTGCACCGGGCCCTGCAGCAGGTACAGCGAGTACGACCGCTCGCCGACGAAGCGCAGCGGGGCGGTGCCCATCAGCCAGCGGGCCGGGCCCGGGCTGACCAGGACGATCAGCAGCAGCATCGCCGCGAACGCGTACGCCACCAGCAGCCAGAGGTTCTGGCCCGTTTCGTTCCACAGCGTGTCGAGGTTCGTGTGGAACACCACGAACCCCACCACGATCGGGATCGCCGCCAGCGGGTGCGTCAGCGGCTTCAGCAGCGCGTAACCGCGGCGGTAGTGCAGCAGGATCGCCAGCAGGCAGCCCGCCGCCAGGATGAAGTAGTGCACCGTCGAGCGGTAGATCGGCACGTTCGCGCCGTGCAGCAGCCAGCCGCCGGTGGTCAGCGGGACCAGGGCCAGCAGGACGACCATCGCCGCGCCGACCAGCAGGAACTTGCGCTTCGCCGCGCCGATCCCGAGGAACACCAGCAGGAACGGCCAGACCAGGTAGAACTTCTCCTCGATCCCCAGCGTCCACGAGCCGCTGAAGAAGTTGTCCGTGCCGTTGGTGAACGACGGCAGGAACTCGTTGAGGAACGTCAGGTAGAACTTCAGCGCGTTCGGGAAGTCGCGGGCGTGGAATTCGCCGCGCAGCGCCACGAACGCGACGATCCCGCCCAGGATCACCAGGTACGGCGGCAGGATCCGGAACACGCGCCGGATGTAGAAGTTCGACAGCGAGATCCGGCCGGTCCGGTCCTGCTCGCGCAGCAGCAGCGTCGTGATCAGGAAGCCGGACAGCACGAAGAACAGGTAGACGCCGACCCAGCCCGACAGCCACGTCCAGTTCCGGCCGCCGAAGTGGAAGAAGATCACCATGGTCGCGGCGATCGCGCGAAGGCCGTCCAGACCGGGGAACCGCCGCATGCCGAGGTAGTCCTCGTGGCTCATCGTGCGCAAGTCGGTTCCCCCGTCGGTGTGATCGTCCGGGCGAGTATAGGCCGTCGGCTTACCTCGCCTTTGCCTCCGGTCCGAGCGCCCGGAAGGTGCTCCGGACGTCGTAGCGGCGCTTCAGCTCCCCGAGTCGTCGCAGGTCCGCGGCCGGATGGACGCCCTCGATCGCAGCGTGCTCGCCGTACACGAAGGGCAGCAGCCGCCCGGTCGTCCACGGCGCCAGCGCGTCGAACAGCTTCGCGTGCGCGGTCCGGACCGCCGCGACCCCGCCGTCGCCGACCAGCGAGAGCGCCCGGACGACGAACTCGGCCGAGCTGTCCCAGCCGACTCCCGTGACCGCCGCCGGCCGGGCGAGCGCGCCGCCGAGCCGGTCGATGATGAGCACCGGCGGCGTGGCCGCGCCCGGGCCCGCGTGCTCGACGACGGCGTCGAGCATGGCGTCGTTCAGCTGCGAGACGGTCGCGTTGGTGCCGTGGTAGCCGTGCGGCTGCCGCGGCTCGGCCGCGATCGAGCCCGACTCGGTGAACGGCATGACCTTCAGCGTGTCCATGAGCACCGGCGCCGCGGCCCGCAGCGGCGCGACCAGCTCGTCGCCGTCCTCGCCCAGGTAGGCGACGCGGATCTGCGCGATGTGCCGCCCGCGCAGGGGCGCCGGCAGGACCGGGAGGTCGGGGTACTCGACCATGGCCAGCGACGTCGTCAGCGCGTCCGGCGCGGCCGCCGACCACGTGCGCCAGGCCCGCAGCGCCGCAGGCACGTCTTCGGGGGCGAAGTAGAGGCCACCGCCGTAGAGGTGCGAGACGGGGAAGAGGTCGAACTCCATCGCCGTGACGACGCCGAAGCTGTCGCGGCCGCCGCGCAGGGCCCAGAACAGGTCCGAGCCGGGCTCGACGCGGTGGAGCTCGCCGTCGGCGGTGACAACGTCGAGGGCGCGGACGTGGTCGGCGGCGCGGCCGTACCGGCGGGCCATCAGCCCGAAGCCGCCCGCGAGCGTGTAGCCGACGACGCCGACGTCCGGCGACGAGCCGCTGAGCGGCGCGAGGCCGTGCTCGCCCGCGGCTTCGATGACGGCGCCCCAGCGCGCGCCCGCCTCCACCCGGGCGGTCCGGGCTGCGGCGTCGATCTCCACGCCGGTCATCCGGCGGGTGCTGATCAGGAGGCCGTCGGTGCCCGCGGTGAGGCCGTGGCCGGTGGACTGGACGGCGACCGGCAGCCCGTGCTCGGCGGCGTACCGAACGGCGGCGGCGACGTCCTCGGCGCTTTCGGCGGGGACGACGACCGCGGGCGAGCTGGGTACCGCCGTCTGGAACCCGGCGACTTCTTCGGCGTAACCGTCCTGACCTGGGCGGAGGGTGTTCATCTCGGCTCCTTTCGTTCGCTGCCTCCAGCCTGGGGTGAAGCTGATCAGAAGTCCAAGATCTGGTTTGTCTGCCAGTTAGAATCAGTGCTTATGGAACTGCATCAGCTCGCCTACTTCGTCGCGGTCGCGGAGGAGGGCAACTTCACGCGCGCGGCTGAACGGCTGCACGTCGCCCAGCCCGGGGTGAGCGCGCAGGTCCGGCGGCTGGAACGGGAACTGGGGCAGGAGCTGCTGGACCGCTCCGGCCGGACCGTCCGGCTCACCGACGTCGGCGCCGCGGCGCTCCCGCATGCCCGGGCCGCGCTGGCGGCGGTGCAGGGCGTGCGCGAAGCCGTCGACGAGCTGGCCGGGCTGGTCCGCGGGCAGGTCGCGATCGGCGCCGTGACGTCGGCGGGCCCGGTCAAGCTGCCGGACCTGCTGGCCGGCTTCCACGAGCGCTACCCGGCCGTCGAGATCACGCTGTCGGAAGCCAACTCCGACACGATGCTCGCGGCGCTGCGCGAAGGACGCCTGGACCTCGCGGTCGTCGGCCTCTCGACCGATCCGCCGCCGGGCATCGCGACGCAGGTGCTGCTCGACGAGCCGTTCCTGGCCGTCACGGCGCCCGACGGCCCGCTCGACCGGGCCGAGGTCGGGATCCGGGACCTCGACGGCCTGCCGCTGATGGCGCTGCCGAAGGGCACGGGTCTGCGTACCGCGCTCGACGCCGCGTTCGCGCGCGAAGGGCTGACGCCGCGGATCGCGTTCGAGGCGGCCGACCCGAACGTCCTGGTGCAGCTGGCGACGCGCGGCCTCGGCGTGGCGATCGTGCCGGAGTCGCTGGGCCGCTACCACCAGGCGGAGCTGCGGATCATCGAAATCACCGGCCCGGGCCTGCGCGGGGTGCTCGCGCTGGCGTGGCGGACGGAGGGCCCGCTGAGCCCGGCCGCACGCGCGTTGATCGCGTTCGCCCGGGCGAACTACCGCTCTTGACACCTCGTCAACAGTGTCGTTCCCTGGAGGCGTGACCGAGACCGCCCTCCGCGACGCCGTCGTCGGCGCCGGGCTGCTGGCCGGCAGCGCGAACGTGATCATGCAGCTCGCCCGCGCGCCCGTCGGGTACGGCGTGCTGGAAAGCCGGGTCGACAGCGGCAACCTCTTCCGCCACCCGGCGAAGCGGACGCGGACGACGCTCACCTACCTCGCCGTCGCGACCCTGGGCACCGACGCCGAGCGGGCCGCCTACCGCCGTGCGGTCAACGCGGCCCACGCGCAGGTCCACTCGACCGGCGAGAGCCCGGTCGCCTACAACGCCTTCGACACCGACCTCCAGCTGTGGGTCGCGGCGTGCCTCTACAAGGGCTTCGAAGACGTCTACCTCGCGTTCGTCGGCGGCGAGCCGGAGCGCTTCTACCGCGAAGCCGCTTCGCTCGGCACGACGCTGCAGGTGCGTGCCGAGATGTGGCCCGCCGACCGCGAGGCCTTCGAGGAGTACTGGACGGCCGGGCTCGAGAAGATCGGTATCGACGACACCGTCCGCCGCTACCTCACGGCCATCGTCGACCTCCGGTTCCTGCACCCGGTCCTCGCCGCGCTGGGACGGCGGTTCCACCGCTTCGTCACCACCGGCTTCCTCCCGCAGCGTTTCCGCGACGAGATGCGGCTGCCGTGGACCGGCGCCGACCAGCGGCGGTTCGACGCGCTGCTCGGCGCGATCGGCCGGGTCGTGCGGGTGCTGCCCGCGCCGGTGCGGCGGTTCCCGTTCAACCTCTGCCTGTGGGACCTGCGCCGCCGGCTGCGCACCGGGCGTCCGCTGGTCTGAGCGGCCCCGGCTACAGTGTCGGGTCGGCAAAGCCACCCGAGGGGATTCCATGACGGCGATCGAGGCTGACGCCCGGCCCGAAGAGACCGCGCCCGCCCGGACCACCCGCCGCGCGCCGCTGATCGTGGTCTCGCTGGTGCTGCTCGCGCTGTTCCTCGTGGGCGCGTGGGCGGCCTGGTTCTTCACGATCGACGACGCGTTCATCAGCTTCCGCTACTCGGCGAACCTCGCCGACGGGCACGGGCCGGTGTGGAACGTCGACGGCCCGCGCGTCGAAGGCTTCACGAACTTCGCCTGGGTGGTCTGGTCGGGGCTGGGCGCGTGGCTCGGCCTGGCGCTGCCGCTGTTCACCAAGGTGACGTCGCTGGTCCTCGGCCTCGGCACGCTGTACCTGCTGATCCGGGAAGGCCACCGCCGCGCCGGGCTCACCGGCGTGCTGGTCGGCGCGGGCGCGTACGTCGTGTTCCTGCCGACGTACTTCCACATCACCGCCGGCCTCGAGACGGCCGCCTTCGCCGCCGTGCTGCTGCGGATCGTCGTGCTCGGCGTGCGCGTGCTGGCGAACGAGCGGGTCCGGACCTGGGAACCGCCGGTGCTGCTGCTCCTGCTCGGCATGCTGCGGCCCGAGGGCGTGCTGGCCGCGCTGCCGGTGTTCCTGCTCTGGTTCGTCCGGTCGGAGGGGCGGGCGCGCTGGCTGTGGAGCGGGGCCGCGGTCGTCGTCGGCGCGGGCTACTTCGTCTGGCGCTGGCGGTTCTACGGCCAGCTGCTGCCGAACACCTTCTACGTCAAGTTCGGCCACCTCGACTCCGGCTGGCTGTGGACCAAGCACACGGCGGTCCTGCTGCTCCCGCTCCTGCTGCTGACGTTGTCGCTGGTCGTCCGCAAGGCGACGCGCGGGATGGGCGTGCTGCTGGTGGTCACCGTCGCGGTCACGTACGTGACGTACGCGGTGTCCGGCCCGACCATGGACTACCTCGACCGCTTCGCCGACCACGCGATCCCCGTCCTCTGCCTGGGCGCCGGGATCGCGGCCGGGACGCTGAAGCCGCGTCTCGTGGGCGCGCTGCTCGGGCTGGTGGCGGTCGGCTGGTCGGCCGTCGGTGGCGCGACCGCGCCCGACCTCGGCGTGATCGCGAACTACGGCCCGGACCTGCAGCGCGCGCACGTCGCGATCGGCAAGGGCCTGGCCGAGGCCGACGTCCCGCCGGCCGCGCGCACCCTCGCCGTCACCGACGCGGGCGCCATCCCGTACTACAGCGGCTGGAACTCGATCGACTACATCGGGCTCAACGACGCGGCCATCGCCCGCGGCGCCGACCCGACCGAGGTCGTCATGAAGGCGCGGCCGACGGTGATCGTCGTGACGGCGAACGGCCCGGACCCGTCCGGGACGCGCTACGGCTTCGACTTCGCGAAGGCGACCGCGGGCTACGAGAAGGTGTCCACGGTCGAGATGCGCGCCGGGTACTGGCAGAACGTCTACGCGCTGCCGCAGTACGCGGCGACGATCGGCCAGCACGTCCAGCAGCGCGCGGACGCGGCCCGCAAGGCCAACGACTACGACCGCGCCGAGGACACCGTCGACCGCTGGCTCGACCGGCTCCGCTCGCAGCTGCCGTTCTGAGGTTGACCACCTCGCGTCCGACCGCGAGGGTAGGCCGATGAGCGGCGACGAAGTACGGCACGGCGTCAAGCTGAGCAGTCTCGACCAGGAGGTCTTCCCGGACGCCGGGGTGACCAAGCGGGAACTGCTCGACTACCTCGAAGCCGTGTCCGAGCGGATGCTGCCCGAGTTGCGCGACCGGCTGCTGACCGTGCTGCGGGTGCTGCGCGGGCAGGGGCCGTTCATGCAGAAGAACCTGCCGAAGTACACGCCGGACTGGGTCGAGCGGGTGTCGGTGTGGGCCGAGACGTCCAAGCGGGACGTCTCCTACGCGCTGTGCAACGACCTCCGCACGCTGATCTGGTTCGGCAACCAGCGGGCCATCGAGTACCACACGTCGCTCTACCGCGGCGGCCCCGAGCACGGCCCGACGCACCTGATCCTCGACCTCGACCCGCCCGAGGACGGCCCGTTCTCGCTGGCCATCGGCGCCGCGAAGCTGGTGCGGGAGGCATTGCGCAACGACGGCCTCGACGGCGCGGTGAAGACGAGCGGCTCCAAGGGCGTGCACGTCTTCGTGCCGCTGGCGCCCGGGCAGTCGACGGAGGACATCGCCGCGGCCACGCGCGCGGTCGCGGCGCGGGCCGAGCGGCTCGACCCGGCGCTCGGCACCACGGAGTTCGTGCGCGAACGGCGGGAAGGCAAGGTGTTCCTGGATTCGACGCGGGCGGGAGGGGCGACGGTCATCTCCGTCTACAGCCCCCGGCATCGGCCGGGGGTGCCGGTGTCGTTCCCGGTCGCGTGGGGCGATCTCGACGGCGTCAAGCCCGGCGACTTCACGGTGCGCACGGCGCCGGGGCTGCTCGACGCCGGTGATCCGTGGACGGCGGAGATGCCGGAGCCGTTCGTGCTGCCCGAGGACTTGGTGGCGGAGGGGCACACGATCCCGATCGCCCGGGTGGTGGCGATGCACGAGGGCAAACGGCGGGCGCGGGCGGCTCGCGAATCGAGCTGAGGCTCAAGCCGCCTGGCCGCCGCGCCGGGCGGCCTGTGGTGTCTTGAATGAGTCATTCAGGACCTCCGAAGACCTGAATGACTCATTCAAGACGTCGGCGAGCGGGTGCCCGGCGCCGCAGGGATGTCATGAAAGGGTCGTTCATGTCGTCCGACGAGGTGAAAGACCCTTTCATGTCGTCTCAGGCCGCCTGGTCGCCGCGCCAAGCCGGCGCCTGGAACGGCCGCGGGAACTGGACGATCCGGCTCGGCTCGGCCACCCGGTGCCGGGCCAGCCACACGACGTCGCGGCCGAACGACCACGTCAGCGTGCCCAGCGCGAGAGCCACCAGCACCAGTGAAGCCGCCGCCGGCAGCAGACCGGACACCGCGACCACCAGCACCACGCCCTGCACCGCGGCCACCGTCTTGCGCGCCATGCTCGGGTACAGCGGCGCGGTCAGCCACGGCATCGCCCACGACGCCGCGACGAACACGTACCGCATCAGGCCGATCGCCAGCACCCACAGCCCCAGCGTCCGGGACACCTGGACGCACAGCAGGAGGATCAGGAACGCGTCGACCTCCATGTCGAAGCGCGCGCCGAACTCCGACGTCGTGCCGGTGCGGCGGGCCACCTGGCCGTCGAGGCCGTCCAGCAGGAGCGCGACGCCGGTCAGCCCGACCAGCCACGCGACGGACAGGCCGCCGTCGGCGATGAGTTCCGCGGCGCACCCGACGAGCGTCGCGCGGGCGAACGTGATCCAGTCCGCCGGGCCGAAGGCGGCGCGGCCGGCGCGGCGCAGGCCCCACTCCGTCAGCAGCACGAGGGCGGTCCCGAACGTGAGCCCGGTGGCCCAGGCGAGGGGGGACAGCCCCGCGACGACCCCCGCGGCGAGCACCCACGCCGGCACCACCGCGCGCAGGAGAAGGTCCTGTTTGATCATCGTCGACTCCGCGAATTGCTCATAGGGTGGCGACACCAGCCTCCGGTCGCCCGCTGAGGAGAAACACGTGGAACAGGCTTTCTGGGTTCAACGGCCCGGTGTCGGCGAGCTGCGGGAGGTGGTGCTGCCCGAGCCCGGACCGGACGACGTGCTCGTCCGCACGCTCTGCTCCGGCGTCAGCCGCGGCACCGAAGCGCTCGTCTTCCGCGGCGGGGTCCCGGCGAGCCAGCACGACGTCATGCGCGCGCCCTTCCAGGACGGCGGCTTCCCCGGCCCGGTCAAGTACGGGTACCTCAACGTCGGCGTCGTCGAACGCGGCCCGGCCCACCTCGCGGGCCGGATCGTCTTCTGCCTCTACCCGCACCAGACCGCCTACGTCGTCCCTGCGAGCGCCGTGACGCCGGTGCCCGACAACGTCCCACCCGGCCGGGCGGTCCTGGCCGGCACCGTCGAGACCGCCGTCAACGCCGTGTGGGACGCGCGGCCGCGGCTCGGCGACCGGATCGCCGTCATCGGCGCCGGGATGGTCGGTGCCAGCGTCGCGAAGCTCCTCAGCGGCTTCCCGGCGACGCGGGTGCAGCTCGTCGACGTCGACCCGTCGCGCGCGGACGTCGCCGAAGCGCTCGGTGTCGACTTCTCGACCCCGGAGCGCGCCCACGGCGACTGCGACCTCGTCGTGCACGCCAGCGCGAGCGAAGCCGGGCTCACCCGCGCGCTGGAGCTGCTCGCGCCGGAAGGCGAGGTCGTCGAGATGTCCTGGTACGGCGACCGGAAGGTGAGCGTCCCGCTCGGCGAGCACTTCCATTCGCGGCGCCTGGCCATCCGCGGCAGCCAGGTCGGGACGGTCGCGCGGCCGGACCGCAGCTACGCCCAGCGGATGGCCGTCGCGCTGGAGCTGCTGGCCGATCCGGCGTTCGAAGCACTGGTCAGCGGCGAGTGCGCGTTTGAAGATCTGCCGTCCGTGCTACCCCGGTTGGCCGGGAATGAACTTTCCGCGCTGTGCCTCCGTGTTGTGTATCAGCCGCAGTGACCACGTCCACCCGAACGCATCGGAGGTCTTGGTGTTCAGCATCACCGTCCGTGACCACATGATGGTCGCCCACAGCTTCCGCGGGGAAGTCTTCGGTCCCGCGCAACGCCTGCACGGCGCGACCTTCGTGGTGGACGCGACTTTCCGCCGCGCCGAGCTCGACGAGGACAACATCGTCGTCGACATCGGCAAGGCCACGGAAGAGCTCAAGGCGGTGCTGAGCGACCTGAACTACCGCAACCTCGACGACGAGCCGGAGTTCAAGGGCGTCAACACCTCCACCGAGTTCCTCGCGAAGGTCGTCGCCGACCGCCTCGCCGACGCCGTCCACGCCGGACGCCTCGGCGAAGGCGCGCGCGGCCTCGAAGGCATCACCGTCTCGCTGAAGGAGTCGCACGTCGCCTGGGCGAGTTACGAGCGTGCGCTGTGACCAGCGTTTACGTGGTCCTGCCCGGGGACGTCGACGACGCGTCCGTGCCCAGCGGGGGCAACACCTACGACCGCCGGCTGTGCGACCGGCTCGCCGCCGCCGGGATCGACGTGCACGAGATCGCCGTCGCCGGTGCCTGGCCGCGGCCGGACACCGAGGCCCGCGCGGTCCTCGGCCACCTGCTCGCCGCGCTGCCCACCGGGTCCGCCGTGCTGCTCGACGGCCTGGTCGCGTGCGGCGTGCCCGAGGTCGTCGTGCCGCAGGCCCGGCGCCTTTCGCTCTCGGTGCTGGTGCACCTGCCGCTGGCCGACGAGACCGGCCTGCCGCCCGCGCTCGCCGCCGAGCTCGACGCGCTGGAGCGCGAGACGCTGCGGGCCGCGAGCTCGGTCGTCGCGACCAGCGAGTGGGCCGCGCGCCGGCTGATCGGCCACCACGGGCTGGCGCCGCACCGCGTGCACGCCGTGCCGCCGGGCGTCGACCCGGCGCCGCCGGCCATCGGCACCGACGGCGTGTCCCGGCTGGTCTGCGTCGCGAACGTGACCCCGCGCAAGGGCCAGGGCGTGCTCGCCCAGGCCCTGGAAACCGTCGCCGACCTGCGCTGGACCTGCGAATGCGTCGGCGGCATCCGGCGGGAGACCAAGTACGTCGAGCGGCTGCGCGAGCACCGGCTCGGCGCCCGCTTCACCCTCACCGGCCCCCGGACCGGCGCGGCGCTGGACGCGACCTACCACACCGCCGACCTGCTCGTGCTGCCTTCGCGCGCCGAGACGTACGGCATGGTGGTCACCGAAGCCCTCGCCCGCGGCGTGCCGGTGCTCACCACCGACGTCGACGCGCTGCCGGACACGCTCGGCGTCGCGCCCGACGGCTCGGTGCCCGGGATGCTCGTCCCCGGCGACGACGTCGAAGCGCTCGGGGCCGCGCTGCGCCGCTGGCTCACCGAGCCCGAGCTGCGGACGCGGCTGCGGGCCGCGGCGAAGCTGCGCCGCGAGACCCTGACCGGCTGGGACGACACCGCCCGCCGGATCGCCGACATCGTGCAGCGGCAGGAGGCGGCGGCATGACCGCGTTCGCCCCGGACTGGCTCGCCCTGCGGGAACCCGCCGACGCCGCGGCCCGCGCCGCCGACCTCGTCGACACGCTGCGCGCGCACCTGCCCGGCGGCGACCTCGTCGTCCGCGACCTCGGCTGCGGCACCGGCTCGCTCGGCCGCTGGCTGGCCGGCCGGCTGCCCGGCGCCCAGCGCTGGATCCTGCACGACAGCGACGCCGGGCTGCTCGAACGCGCCCGCACCTCGCTGCCGTCGGCGGCACTCGACGGGAGCCCGGTCGCCGTGGAAGCCGAGCAGGGGGACGTCACCGCCCTGCGCGCGGCCGACCTCGCCGGGACGTCGCTGGTCACCGCGTCCGCGCTGCTCGACCTGCTGACCAAGGCCGAGGTCACGGCGCTGGCCACGGCCATCGCCGAAGCGGGCTGCGCGGCGCTGCTGATGCTGTCGGTCACCGGCAAGGTGGAGCTCTCGCCCGCCGACCCGCTTGACCCGGCGCTCTCGGCCGCGTTCAACGCCCACCAGCGGCGGCTCACCGGCGGACGGCGGCTGCTCGGCCCGACCGCGGTGGACGTCGCCGCGACGGCGTTCGGCAGGCTCGGCGCCACGGTCGTCCGCGCGGAGAGCGCGTGGCGGCTCGGGCCGGACCAGGCGGAACTGCAGCGGCAATGGCTCGAAGGCTGGGTCGGCGCCGCCGTCGAGCAGCTGCCCGAGCTGCGTCCGGTCTCCGACGTCTACCTGCAGCGCCGGGTCGAAATGGCCGCGGCCGGCGAGCTGCACGCGGTGGTCCACCACGGCGACCTGCTGGTCCTGCCGCCGAGCCTGGGGGCGGCGGCGTGAAGCGCCTGTTCGCGTGGCTGCGCGTCCTCGGCGCGGCCGGCATCCTCGCGGTCCTCGTCTGGCAGCTCGGCAGCGCCGCCTTCCTCGACGGCCTCGGCCGGATCAGCACGCCCGGCGTGCTCGCCGCGCTGGCCATCGGCTTCGCGACGACGGTGTTCAGCGCGGGCCGCTGGCAGATCGTCGCCACCCGGCTCGGCCTGCGGCTTTCGCTGCGCGCCGCGGTCGCCGACTACTACCGCGCACTGTTCCTCAACGGCGTGCTCCCCGCGGGTGTCCTCGGCGACGTCCACCGCGCGGTGCAGCACGGCCGCGAGTCGCGGGACGTGCCGCGCGGCGTGCGCGCCGTCGTCCTGGAGCGCACGGCGGGCCAGCTCGTGCTGATCGCGTCCGCCGTGGGTGTCGTGCTCTTCGTCCCGGATGTCGTGCCCGAGGCGTTCCGCGAGGTCGTGACGGCCACCGGCGTGGTCGTCGTGCTGGCCGCCGTCGCCGCGGTCGTCGCCGGACGGCTGTTCGGCGGGCGCTGGATCCACAGCCCGTCGAAGGTCCGGCGCGGCTTCGCCGTCACCCTCGCCGACCTGCGGCTCGGCCTGTTCACCCGCGAGACCTGGCCCGGCGTGGGCTTCCTGTCGATCGCGACGCTGGCCGGGCACCTGGCGCTGTTCGTCGTCGCCGCCCGCGTCGCCGGCGTGACCGCGCCGGCCGGGCAGCTCGTGCCGCTGATGATCCTCGCGCTGCTCGCGATGGGTCTCCCGCTCAACATCGGTGGCTTCGGCCCGCGCGAGGGCGTCTGCGCCCTGCTCTTCGGCGCGGCCGGCCTTGGCGCCGCCCAAGGTGTCACCGTCGCTGTCGTCTACGGCGTGCTCACGCTCTTCGCGAGCCTGCCCGGCGCCGGCGTCCTGCTCGTCCGGAGCGTCGCCGGGGTGCGCCGGACGGCACTTTCACGTGAAAGTGCCGCACGAACAACCCCGCACTTTCACGTGAAAGTGCGGGGATAGAGAGGTGGAGACGATGACAGCAAGCACGCACCGGGCCGTGGTCGAGCGGGTCGTCGAGACCCGGCTGCCGACCCGGCACGGGACGTTCCGCGCGGTCGGGTACCTCGACCGGGCGGGCACCGAGCAGGTCGCGCTGGTGTACGGCGAGATCAGCGAGCTGGGGACGCTGACCCGCGTGCACAGCGAGTGCCTGACCGGCGACGTCTTCGCCTCGACGCACTGCGAGTGCGGCGACCAGCTGGCGGCGGCGCTGGACCGGATCGTCGAGGAGGGCTCGGGCGTGCTGGTCTACGTCCAGGGCCACGAGGGCCGCGGGATCGGCCTGCTCGCGAAGCTGAAGGCGATGCGGCTGCAGGACGAAGGCCTCGACACGGTCGACGCGAACGTCGCGCTCGGCCTGCCGATCGACGCCCGCGACTACCACGCGGCGGCGGGCATCCTGCAGGACCTGGGGGTCCGGTCGGTGCGGCTGCTGTCGAACAACCCGGCGAAGGTCGAACAGCTGACGCGCTACGGAATCCGGATCAGGGAGCGGGTCCCGCTGCTGGTTCCGCCGAACCCGGAGAGCCTGCGCTACCTGCGCACCAAGGCCGAGCGGATGGCCCACCTGCTCCCGCACCTGGACGGCGCGTTCTCAGGCGCCTAACGCGTCGAGCACCCCGGCGAAGCGCTGGACCAGCGTGTCCAGCAGGACGTGCCCCTTGGCCGCGGTCGCCAGCGAGGGACGGCCGACGACCCCCGACTCCGTGTACGCCCGCAGGCCCCGCGTCAGCAGGTGCTCCCGGTCGGTCAGGTGGTCGGCCGCCTCGTAGCCGGGCCGGACGAGGTGCGGGTGCGCGTGCAGCAGGATGGACGTCTCCAGCTCGCCCGCGTGCATGTCGTCGTCCAGCGAGGTCCGCAGGCCGGCCGCGGTGTGCGCCGCCTGCCAGTCCGCGACGCCGGGGAACAGCGCCATCGCGCCGCCGGACTCCTGGACCACATTGGACAGTACGTAGTTGCCGCCGTGCCCGTTGACCAGCACGAGCCGGTGCACGCCCGACGCGCGAAGCGACTCGGCGACGTCGGTGACCACGGCGTGCAGCGTGCGCGCCGAAATGCTCACCGTGCCGGCCCACCCCGCGTGTTCGTGCGAGCACGAGATCGTGATCGGCGGCAGGTGGAGCACCGGGTACGCGGCGGCGACGGCGGTCGCGAGGGTCGCCGCGATCACCGCGTCGGTGGCCAGGGGGAGGTGCGCGCCGTGCTGCTCGAAGCTGCCGACCGGCAGCACCGCGACCGACGCCCGCCGCGCCTGCTCGTCGGCGGTGGTCGAGAGCGGGAACAGATCGGTCATGAGCGCGGCCCTTCTCTATGTTGGGTGGCATGACCGAGCATGCCGCACTGTTGGCCGTCGCGCGCGAAGCCGTGGCGAAGGCGACCGGGATCGTCCGGTCGCGCCCGACCTTTTCCGTTTCCGCGAAAGGCGATCGCGACCTGGTGACCGACGTCGACACCGCCGTCGAGGACGCGCTGCGGGAGTTCCTCGCCGCCGAAACCCCGGAATTCGGGTTCCTCGGCGAGGAGCGCGGCCGCAGCGGCGCGGCGGGCGGGCGCTGGTGGGCGCTCGACCCGATCGACGGGACGGCGAACTTCGCCCGCGGGATTCCGCTCTGCGGGATTTCCCTGGCACTCGTGGACGGCGAGCACAGCACGGTCGCCGCGATCGCCCTGCCGTACCTCGGTGTCACCTACACCGCCGCGCGCGGCGAAGGTGCTTTCGCGAACGGGGAGCGGGTCGCCGCGTCGACGGCGACGGAAATGTCCGACGCGATGATCGCGGTGGGTGACTTCGCGATCGGCGAACTCGCCGAAGAGAAGAACCGCGCGCGGCTGACGCTGCTGACCGACCTCGGCGCGCGGGCGCAGAAGATCCGGATGCTGGGCACCGCGGCGGTCGACCTCTCGTGGGTGGCGGACGGAAAGCTCGACGCCGCACTGATCCTGTCCAACAACCCGTGGGACACCATGGCCGGTGTGCTGCTCGTGCGCGAGGCCGGCGGCGCCGTCGTCGACCGCGACGGCAGCGAGCACACGGTCGGTTCCGCGGCGACGATCGCCGTCGGCGCCGGGCTGCGCAAGGAGATCGTGGACGCACTTGATCGCGCGTTCGGGGTTGTTCGTTAGTATTCGGGGTATCCGGGTGGGCGGCGCCACAGCGCGCGATTGCACTGCCCGCGCAAGGTTTTCGGTTAGGTTGGTACCGGTCGGCCGCCGCGGCTGGCATGCTGACCGGATCTCTCGGCCACTTCGGAGAATGGTGGATGCTCGTGGAAAGTCGCCGGATCCGCGATCGGTACCGGCTGCTCGAGCCGATCGGCGGCGGCGCGATGGGCACGGTGTGGCGGGCCCAGGACGAAAAGCTCGACCGCACCGTGGCGATCAAGGAACTCCTGCTGCCTCACGACCACGACGAGCACCGCACGGAAGAAGCGAAGAACCGCGCGATGCGCGAGGCGCGGATCGCCGCTCGGTTGCAGCATTCCCACGCGATCACCGTGTTCGCCGTCCTCGAAGAGGAGGACCGGCCGTGGTTGATCATGGAATACCTGCCGTCGAAGAGTTTCGCCGTCCTGGTCCGCGAGGAGCCGACGACGGTGGACGACGCCATCCGCGTCGGCGCGCAGATCAGTTCCGCGCTGGCCGGCGCGCACCGCGCCGGGGTCGTGCACCGCGACGTGAAGCCGGCCAACATCCTGGTCTCCGAGGACGGCACGGCGAAGATCACCGACTTCGGCATTTCCCGCGCGATCGGTGACGTCAAGCTGACGGCCACCGGCGAGATCGCCGGCACGCCCGCGTACCTCGCGCCGGAAGTGGCCCGCGGGGAGGACGCGAGCTTCGCCGCCGACGTCTTCTCCCTCGGTGCGACGCTGTACGCGGCGGTCGAGGGGAAGCCGCCGTACGGCACGGCGGACAACCCGATCGCCTTGCTCTACAAGGCGTCCAGCGGCGAGATCGAGCCGCCGGAGAAGTCGGGCAGGCTGACGCCGCTGCTGCTGCGGATGCTCGCCACCGACCCGGCCGAGCGGCCGTCGATGGACGAGGTCGAGCGGGAGCTGGTCGCGCTGCTGCCGGACGCCGAGCCGGGCGAGTCGGTGCTCGCGGCGACGCTCCCCGAGACCGAACCGCCCGCGCTGCCGCCGGTGCCCGCCGCGGTCACCGTGCCCGTGGGCGAGGTCGCCGCGGTGTCGCCGGGCGCGCGCAAGGGCCTGATCGCCGTCGGGGCGGGCGCGGCGCTGCTGTGCGTCGCGGTCGTGGTGGCGATCCTGCTGGTCGTCCGCCAGAAGCCACCGACCGACAACGCCGCCCCGCCCGCGTCTTCGTCGCCGTCGGCTTCGGTCACGCAGTCGGCGGCACCGCCCCCGGCACCGTCGTCCGCGTCGGAGACACCCACGACGTCGGCCCCGCCGACCTCGCCGCCGGTGTCGAGCGTGGCTTCGTCGAAGACCGCCGCCGACGCCCTCGCCGCCTACTACGCGTTGCTCCCGAACAACACAGCGGAAGCGTGGAACCTGCTCACGGACCGCTTCAAGGCGTCGCGCAAGCAGACGCTGGCGACGTACCAGAACTTCTGGGGCCAGTACAAGTCGGTGAAGGCGGAAAGCGTGAAGGAGATCGGTCCCGGCCGGGTCACCGCGCACGTCCTCTACGACGGCGGCAAGGGGGAGACCGACACGTTCACCCTGGTCCAGGAGAACGGCGTCTGGAAGATCGACGCCCAGAGCTGAACCTTCCCGGCTCCGGCCGCGTGTGACGGATGAGGCGTCCGTCGATCCACGCTGGAGGTTGCGCGATGAGGCCTGCCGACCCGATGGTGTTCATCCTCCCGGCCGCCCCACCGGGCTCCGACACGTACGACAAGCGCATGTGCCAGAACCTGCCCGCCGTCGGGCAGCCGGTGCTCGAACTGCCGATCACCGGCGACTGGCCGGAGCCCGACGCGATGTCGAGACGCCGGCTCGCGCGGTCGCTGGCGGCGTTGCCCGATCGCACGGTGGTGCTGCTCGACGGCATGATCGCCTCGGGCGTCCCGGAGATCGTCGTCCCGCACGCGCGGCGGCTGCGGCTGGCCGTGCTGGTGCACCAGGCGCTGGCCGACGAGCCCGGCCTCGACCCGGCGCACGCCGCGGAGCTCGACGCGTGCGAGCGCGAGACGCTGCGGATGGCCGGGATGGTCGTCGCGACCAGCCCGTGGCTCGCCCGGCTGCTGATCGACCGCCACGACCTGGACCCCGGCCGCGTCTACGTCGCCAAGCCCGGCACCGACGCGGCCCCGCTCGCGGCGGGCGCCGACGGCGTGTCCCGGCTGCTCTGCGTCGGCGACGTGACCCGCCGCAACGGCCAGGACGTGCTGGTCCAGGCCCTCGGCGAGATCGACCACCTCGCGCTCTCGTGCGTTTTCGCCGGCTCGCTGGCGGCGGACCCGGCGTACGTCGACGAGCTGCACTGGTCGATCGAGCGCCTCGGCCTCGGCGGCCGGATCACCCTGGCCGGCGACGCGGTCGACCTCGGCGCCGCCTACAACGCGGCGGACCTCCTGGTCATCCCGTCCCGCGCGGCGACGTCCGGCATGTCCGTCGCCCAGGCGCTGGCCCGGGGCATCCCGGTGCTGGCGACCGAGGTCGGCGGCGTGTACGACGCACTCGGCGTCGACGCGGACGGCGAGGTCCCCGGCCTGCTGGTGGCGCCGGACGACCCGTTCTCGCTCGCGGACGCGCTGCACCGCTGGTACGCCGACCCGGAGCTCCGGCGCTCCCTGCGCACGGCGGCCCTGGGCCGCGGCAGCGCGCTGGAGGAGTGGGACGTCGCCGCGCGCCGGCTGACGCACGTGCTCTCGCGGCTGGCGTCCGAACCCCGCATCGTCGTCTGACGCTTGCCGCCGCGGGCGGCCCTCCGCCAACCTGACGCGATGTCGTCCCTTGATTCCGAACGCGGCTTCCTCGAAGTAGCCGGGCGAGAGCCGGACCGCCCGCTGCGCGACCAGCTCCTGGGCTTCCGCGACCTCGTCTCGGCCGACATGGACTGGGCGGATTCCCGCAAACGCCGTTTCCGCCGCCGCGCGTCGGTCGTCCGAGTGGCCGCGCTCCTGCTCACGGCGGCGTCGACGGTGGTGCTCGGCATCCAGGAGATCCCGGCCCGCGCGTCGATCGCCCTGCCGATGGTCGCGCTGGTCACCGTGCTCGGCGGGCTGGAGACGTTCTTCAACTGGCGGTCGCGGTGGGTGCTGATGGAGGAGACCCGCTACAACCTCAACCGGATCCGCGACGAGCTGGACTACTACCTCGTGGGAACGCCGACAGCCGAGCTGAGCCGCACGCGGCTGCAGGAGTTCTTCGACCGCCACCAGGTGACGTGGGCCGACGCGAGCCGCCAGTGGGTCGAGTTCCGGCGGCTGGACCGGCCACCGCAGTCACCCGAGATCCGGTCGTGAGGCGGGCGCTTCCCCCAGCGCGATCTTGCCGGTGCGGCGATACCGCGTGGCCGGGTTCCGCACGTTTTCCTCCGTCGTTTCCACGAGACCTTCGCTCCGGAGGATCCGAAGCCACCGCGCCACGGTCTGGTCGGTGAGGCCGGTGGCCACGGCGAGTTCCAGCCGCGATCGCTCGCCGCGGCTCAACGCGTCCAAGATCTCCTGACGGCGATCTGCCCGCCGTGCCGGCGAAGCAGAGCCGGGGCCGGACGACGGCAGCAGGGCCGGCGCGAGCCGGTCGCGCGCCCAGCGCCGGTTCCCGGTCTGCACCACCAGCTCGCGAGCGATCAGATCACGCAGCTCCTGGGTCGCGACGCGCGAGTCGACGCGGGTCTCCGTCCGGTAGGTCTGGTTGTCGAGGTGGCCGCCGTCCCGCAGGATCGCGAGGCCGACGCACTGGCTCTCGGTCAGCCCGTGCTCGCCCAGCGAGCTGAGCCAGTCGACGGTTTCTTCGCCGAGGAGCGTGTGGTTCGGGAACGTGACGCTGAACGTGCTCACGCGGTTCTTGAACTCGGGCAAGCTCATCCGTGCCGCGCGCAGGGCGTTGATCATCGTCCGGATCCCCGAGCCGCGGTTCTCGCAGACCGCGTGCGTACTTCCGGGCAGCGGCACGTCTTCGAGGACGCGCAGGAGACTGGCGTTCCTCGCCGACGAGACGCCCTCCTCGCCCAGCCGGTCTTCGGTCACCGGTCCGAAGAGCCCGCCGGGATTCCGGATGGTGAGCCGATCCGGGTACATCTCGATCTGCACCTGCGTACCCCGCGCCGCGGGTGAGAGGTCGCGGTGGACGAGCGCGTTCACGACGGCTTCGCGCACTGCCGCCTCGGGGTACTGCCAGACGTCCGCGCGGCCGGCTCCGCGCACAACCGACCGCCGGGTCATGTTCTTTCGCACGGCGAGGAGCGCGTCGCGAACGATCACCGGGATCGGTCCCTCGGCGACGACGTTGTCGACGAAGCGTTCGCCGGTCGCGGTGTCGGAGCCATCGGGGGTCGGGTAGTGGACGAAGGTCAGCATCAGCTGGGGGAAGTGCTCCTGCGGGTAGCTGCCGAGCGCGAGCAGACCACCGACGCTGGCGACCGCGGCGCCGTCGTCGTCGACGACCAAAGCCTTGGCCCGCTTGAGCGCGGGGACGTCGTCGAGTTCGCCGAACGCGTAGGGCCGGCGGGTCCGCAGCCTGGTCAGGAACGCTGTCACCAGTGCCGGGTCGAGGTCGGCGAGGCCGGTGCCGGGAACCGGGGCCTCGTCTTCGCGCGGCTGGCCCCGGTTCGACACCAGGAGCTGGACCTCGTAGCTGGTGAGCTTGCGGTCCCCGTCGCCGACTCGGACGAAGCTCCCTTGGCTCATTCCCGCGCCTCGGCTGAAGCACGGTTTGAGGTGCGGCGGCAGTTCCGGAACCTCGGCGACCAGGACACGGGTGCCTTCGAAGTCGTGGATGCCGATGTGCGGCCGCACCGGCGGTTCCACGTCGGCCGCGCACATGGCGGCCAGGTCCGACGACATCTTCGCCGGGTCGGCCAGTCCGGTCGCCGTGAAGCCCGAACGCTCGTCCAGGCCGAGGATCAACGTGCCGCCGCGGGTGTTCGCGAACGCCACGACGGTGTCGCGCGCCGAGCGTGGCAGCCCGCCCTCCGCGCGTTTGACCTCGACGTCGGTCACGTCGCTGCCGAGCAGCCGAAGGTTCTCGACGATCTCGGCGAGCTCTTCATCCTGCACCCGGTGCTCCATCGCGTCGGCAGCATGCTAGTTGACATGCTAGTTAGCATGCTACGCCACGTGATGAACGAGTACAGAAAGTGGTCGTGAGTGTTCAGCCGGGTTCTAACCCGATGTGCTGTCTCAGGACCTCACGGACAGATGTGTCTCAGGACTTCTCGGACAGTTTGTGGTTGGTGAGGCGTTGGTAGCGTACTGACCTGTCGAG
>NZ_RSEC01000035.1 GCF_003937945.1 Amycolatopsis eburnea | reverse complement strand
GGCCGACACATCCCGTCAAAGACCCAAGGGTCAGTCGTTCATAGGGTCAGACCCTGGCGGGAGGTGCTCACCCCCATCCTCTCTGTCGTTCATGACGTCCGGAGCGCGCTCAGGCGGGGAAGAACTCCTCCACCGCCCGGCGCAACGTCGCCCGCACCGTCTCCGCGTCATCCAGCTCGCCACCGTGCAGGGCCCCGTCGCGCAACAACACCAGCACCCGCGCCGCATGGCTCGGTTCCGGGTGGCCCAGCGCCGCCGCTTCGCCGCGCAGCACCTCGAAGAACCACTGGCGGTGGTCGTCGATCACCTTCCGGACCTGGGACTCCGGGTCCGGGTACTCCGCCGCCGCGTTGAGGAACTGGCAGCCTCGGAAGTCCTCGCCGCACGTCGCGTCGCCCACCACCGAAAGGGCCGCCGCCAGGGCTTCGCGTGGGGGTTTGCCCGCGCGGGCCGCGTCGACCGCCTCGCGGATGCGGTGGCTCGTCTCCGTCAGGTAGGCCGCGACCAGGTCGTCCTTCGTCGGGTAGTGCCGGTAGAACGTCGCCCGCGTCACCGACGCCTCCGAGACCAGGCGTTCCACGCCCACCGCGTGGATGCCCTCCGCGTAGAACAGCCGGGACGCGGTCGCGAGCAACCGGTCCTTCGGGTGCACCGAGGCAGACGTCATCCCGCCAGCATAGAGAAAGACTGGTCGTTCTGCCAGATCGGCTACGTCACATTGCGCGGCCCGGCGAATCGGAGCAGAGTTCGAGGGGCAGAAAGACTGATCGTTCTCTCTCAAGGAGCCCGCCATGAGCAAGCCCACCATCGTCCTGGTCCACGGCGCTT
Organism: Amycolatopsis eburnea; assembly: GCF_003937945.1. Taxonomy (GTDB): domain Bacteria; phylum Actinomycetota; class Actinomycetes; order Mycobacteriales; family Pseudonocardiaceae; genus Amycolatopsis; species Amycolatopsis eburnea. The sequence goes on along the minus strand of NZ_RSEC01000035.1, from coordinate 177,678 downwards.
TCGCCGACTCCTCCAGCTGGACCGGCGTCGTGTCGAAGCTGCAGGAGAACGGCTATCCGGTCGTCGCGGTGGCGAACCCGCTCCGCGGCCTGGAGTCCGACGCGGCCTACGTCGCGGACGTCGTCAACGCCGTCGAAGGCCCCGTCGTCCTGGCCGGCCACTCCTACGGCGGCGCCCTGATCACCCGCGCCGCCACCGAGACGCCGAACGTCCGCGCCCTGGTCTACATCGCCGCGTTCCAGCCGGACGCGGGGGAGAGCGTCTTCGAGCTGTCCGGCCGCTACCCGGGCGCCAAGCTCGGCCCGGAGACCACCAACGTCCTGGTGCACAACGACGTCCCCGAGCTGTCGATCAAGCCGGAAGACTTCGCCGAGGTCTTCGCCGGCGACGTCCCCGCCGGGACCGCCGCCGTCCTGGCCGTCACCCAGCGGGCCGTCGCGCAGCAGGCGCTCGCCGCGCCGTTCGAGGGCACCCCGGCCTGGTCGAAGCTGCCCTCGTGGACGCTGATCGCCAACCAGGACAACGCCATCCCGGCCGCCGCGCAGGAGTTCATGGCCGAGCGCGCGAAGTCGACGGTCCGCCGGATCGACGCCTCGCACGCCGTCGCGGTGTCGCAGCCCGGTGTGGTCGCCGAGGTGATCCTGGCGGCCGCCGCCGAGTGACGCTCAGGTGATCGGCGGGAGTCCGGCGCGCGCCGTCCGGTACTCCCGCACGATCCGGGCCACGATCTCGGCCGCGGGCAGCACGGAGTCGACCAGCCCGGCCGACTGGCCCGCTTCGAGCTTCCCCTCGGCGACGTCGCCGTGCAGTGCGGCATCGCGCAAGGAAGCTGCCTGGAAAGTCTTGCGCCGCAGGTCTTCTTCGGCGCCGGACGCCTCCAGGGCCAGCATCCGCGCGGTGAAGTCGTTGTCCAGGGCACGGATCACGCCCAGGCCGTGTCCCACCGTGCGGGTGCCGTCCACCCCGGCCGCGACCACGGCCGCCTTGTACGCGTTGTGCACCGACGCCTCCGCGCTGGCCAGGAACCGCGTGCCGAACTGGGCCGCGCCCGCGCCGAGGGCGAGCACCGCCGCCAAGCCCGCGCCGTCGGCGATCCCGCCGGAGGCGATCACCGGCAGGTCGACCGCGCGGGCCACCGCCCGCACCAGCACCGACGTCGTCACCATCGCGGGCGGCGGGTGGCCGCCCGCCTCGGCGCCGACGACGACCAGGCCGTCGACCCCGGCGTCGGCCGCCTTGAGGGCGTGCGCGACCCCGGCCACGACGTGCAGGCAGCGCGTCCCGATCCCGTGGAACCGGTCCAGGTACCGCCGCGGACCGCCCTGCGACGCGATCAGCACCGGCGGCCGGTGCCGCAGCACCAGCTCGATCACCTCGTCGACGCCCGCGCGGTACAGCGGGAGGTTGACCGCCCACGGCCGGGACGTGCCCGCGGCCACCTCGGTCAGCACCCGGTCCAGGTCGGGCAGCCGCATCGGGCCCGCCGCGACCACGCCGAGGCCGCCCGCGTTCGAAACCGCCACCGGGAGCGCCGAAGACGACGACGCCCACGACATCCCCGCCTGCACGATCGGCAGGTCGATCCCCAGCAGCCCGGTGACGGACGTCGAGATGCGCGTCATGCCCGCTCCAGCAGGGAACGCGCGTGCGCGGCGAGCCGGTTCTTCTGCACCTTCGAGCTCGCGGTCATCCCGATCCCTTCGAAGCCCTCGACGATCCGCAGGTGCCGTGGCACCTTGAAGCCCGCCAGCCGTTCGCGCGCCCAGCCCAGCAGCTCCGCCTCGGAGACGCCGGGGCCGGTCACCACGACGAACGCGAACGGCACCTCGAGCAGCCGCGCGTCCGGCACGCCGACGACCGCCGCCTGCCGCACCATCGGGTGCCGGTGCAGGGTGTCTTCGATGTCGGCCGGGGCCACGTTCTCGCCGCCGACGCGGATGATGTCCTTGGTGCGGCCGGTGAAGTGGAACCGCCCGGTTTCGTCGAGCAGCCCGACGTCGCCGGTGGCGAGCCAGCCGTCGGCGTCGATCGTCTCGGCCGTCTTCACCGGGTCGTCGAGGTAGCCCGCCATCACGTTCCAGCCGCGCACCAGCACGGCACCGGGCTCGCCGGGCGCGCAGTCCCGGTCGCCGTCGAGGGCGCGGATCCGCACCTCGACGCCGGGTTCGACGGCCATCGCGCCGGACGCGCGGATCTCCTCGGGCTCCCACCACGCCGACTGCGCGACGTTCGGCGAAGCTTCCGAAAGCCCATAGCCCGCAACGCATTCACGCGCGCCCAGCTCGTCGATGACCCGCCGGATCACCGTCGGCGACGCGGCCACCCAAGCCCCGCGCAGGCACAGCTGCCGGGAAGGCCGGGAGGGGTGGTTGAGCAGGAGCAGCGCGATCGTGTCGTTGCCGGAGAAGTGCGTGCAGCGCTCGGTTTCCAGCAGCCGCAAGGCTTCTTCGGGTTCGAACTTCGGCATCGTCACCAGCGTCGTGGCGTGCTGGAGCGACGCCAGCACCGACAGCGTGCTGCCGGCGACGTGGAAGAACGGCCGCGCGGAGTGGAACCGGTCGCCGGGGCGCAGGCCCATCCGCGCGCCGGAGAAGAACGCGTCGGCGCACATGCTGCGGTGGGTCAGCAGGACGCCCTTCGGCCGGGACGTCGTGCCGGACGTGTACTGCACCAGCAGGATGTCCTCGGGCGCACCGGCGGGCGGCGGCACGTCCGAGCCGGCGGCGAGGAAGTCCGCCCACGACGAGGCGAACGCCGGCACGTCGTCGCCGAGCACGACCACCGACTCCAGCGCGGGGAGGGTCTCGACGCCGATCTCCCGCAGCATCGCGGCGAAGTCCACATTGAGCACCCGGGACGCGACGAACAGCGTCCGGACGCGGGCGTGTTCGAGGGTGTAGCGGACTTCGCCGGCGGTGAACCGGGTGTTGACCGGCACGGCGACCGCGCCCGCCGCCCCGATCGCCAGGAACAGCGCCACCCAGTCGGGCCCGTTGCCGAGGCAGATCCCGACGCGGTCGCCCCGCCCGATCCCGGCGGCGGCGAGCCCGGCGCGGACCCGTGAGACGCGGTCGGCCAGTTCGCCGTAGGTGACGCGTTCGGAGCCGGTGACGACGGCTTCGACGTCCGGTGCGAGCAGGGCCGCGCGGGCGAGGACTTCGTGCGTGGTGAGGGGGCAGGCGGTGCGCAGGTCGGTCATCGCGGTTCTCCGTTCCCGGCGGTGAAGCGGGCGACGCCGTCGCGCCAGCCGCCGTCGGCGAGGCACTGTTCGATCGCGGCCAGTTCGATCCGGATCCCGCGGTCGAGGTCGGTTTCCGCGCCGAGGTCGACCGCGCGCTTGGTGAGCGAAATGGCCAGCGGCGGCGCCTTCGCGATGCTCGCGGCGGTTTCGTCGCCGGCCGCGGCGAGGGCGTCCGCCGGGACGACCCGGGTGACGACGCCCAGCTCGGCGGCCTCTTCGGCGCCGAGCGCGCGGTTGGTGAACAGCAGCTCCTTGGCCCGGCGCTTGCCGATGGCGCGCTGCAGGCGCTGGGTCGCGCCGACGGTACCCCAGTGCGGCTCGGGGAACCGGAAGACCGTCCCCGAAGCGGCCAGCGCGAAGTCCGCGGCGAGGGTGATCTCCCCGCCGGAGCCGACGACCGCGCCCTGGACCAGGGCGACGACCGGCACCGGGCACGCCTCGATGGCGGCGTACGCGGCGAAGGAGGCGATCCGGCGGCGGCGCACCCACGCGGCGTCCTTGCCGGTGCGTTCCTTGAGGTCGGCGCCCGCGCAGAACACCGGCCCGCGCCCGCTCAGCAGCACCACCCGGACGTCGTCGCCGAGTGACTCGAAGGCCTCCCGCAGCTCGTGGCACATCGGCAGGTCCACGGCGTTGCGCGCCTCGGGCCGGGTCAGCTCGACCCGGGCGATCCCGTCGGTCACGCTCACCCGCACGCGCGCGGTCATCGGATCACCCCCGCGGCCCGCAGGCCCTCGATTTCGGCCGGGCCGAGGCCCAGGCCGGTCAGGACGTCGTCGGTGTCGGCGCCGAGCCGGGGCGGGGTGCCCACCGGCAACGGCGCGCCGCCCGTCTCCCGCAGGGGCGTCCGCAGCGCCGGGAACGTGCCCTCCGCCGGGTGGGTGAACTCGCCGACGACGCCGCGGGCGACGGCGTGCGGATCCGCGAGCGCCTCCCGCACCGAGCGGACCGCGCCCGCCGGGACGTCGGCCGCGCGCAGCTCCTTCACGAGCGCGTCCCGATCGTGCCGGGCGATCGCTCCGCGCAGCGCCTTCATCACCCGCGCCCGCTGCTCGACGCGGCCGGAGTTGTTCCGCAGCAAGGGATCCGCGGCCAGGTCGTCGAGCCCGAGCACCGTGCACAGTGGACCCCAGTGCTGGTCGCTGCCGCTGATGTGCAGCCATTCCCCGTCCCCGGCCTGGAACGCTGCCGACGGCACGCGGCCCGGGTGCTCGGTGCCGGTCCGCACCGGGTCCTCGCCGAGCGCGAACAGCCGCGCCGCGTTGAGCGCGTGCAGGCTCAATTGGACGTCCATCATGGACACGTCGAGGTGGCGCCCCTGCCCGGTCGCCGCGCGCCCGGCCAGTCCGGAAAGGACGGCGATGACCACCCAGAGCCCGGAAGTCAGGTCCGCCACCGGGATCCCGGTCTTCGACGGCGGACCGTCCGGCTCGCCGGTCATCGCCATCACGCCGGACAGCGCCTGGAACACGGTGTCGTAGCCCTTGCGGTCGCGGTCCGGGCCGGTCTGCCCGAAGCCGGTCGCGGACACGTAGACCAGCCCGGGGTTCGCGGCGGAGAGGTCCGCGTACCCGAGGCCGAGGCGGTCCAGCGCGCCGGGCAGGAAGTTCTCCACGACGACGTCGGCCTCGGCCGCCAGCCGCCGCGCGACCTCCTGGCCGCGGGGGTCCTTGAGGTCCAGGGTCACGGACTTCTTGCCCCGGTTGAAGGCGAAGAAGTACGCGCTTTCGCCGTGCGGCAGGCGGGGTTCGAAGCCGCGGGTCTCGTCGCCCGAGCCCGGGCGCTCGACCTTGACGACGGTCGCGCCCAGCTCGGCGAGGATCTGCGTGGCCAGGGGAGCGGCGAGGACGCGGGAGAAGTCGAGGACGGTGACGCCGGTCAGCGGGCCGGTCATGCGCGGAACCCCCGCATCAGCGCGTTGACGTCCTGCCCGGCACGCATCGCGGCATCGGTCGGCAGGTCGGCGACGCGGTAGAAGAGGTCCTTCGCGGCGGCGATCGCCCGCGGCTCGACCTTCGCCCAGTGCTCGGCGACCTCCAGCGCGGCGGGCAGGATCTCCTCGGGCGCGACGACCCGGTTGACCAGGCCGTGCTCGAACGCCTCGGCCGCGGTGAGCAGGCGCCCGGTGCTGACCAGCTCGAACGCGAGCTTGCGGCCGAGGTGGTGGACGAGCCCGGTCATCACCAGCGCCGGGACGATCGAGTGCTTCAGCTCGGGGTAGCCGAACTTGAGGTCGGACCCCGCGACGACCATGTCCGCGCCGAGGGCGAGTCCGGCGCCGCCGCCGACGGCCGCCCCGCGGACCGCGGCGACCACCGGGATCCGCAGCTGCCGCGCCTGCACCTGTAGCTTCGCGGTCAGCGCGGCGCGTTCCAGGACGGCGTCGGCGTGCTCCGGCGTCAGCTCCGAGAATTCGCCGAGGTCGGCACCCGCGCAGAAGCCGCGGCCGGCGCCGGTGAGCACCAGCGCGCGGACGTCCCGGTCGGCGTCGGCCGCGGTGAAGGCTTCGCTGAGGTCGCGGGTGAGGGCGGTGTTCAACGCGTTGAGCTTCTCGGGCCGGTTCAGCGTCAGGACGCGGACGGCGCCGTGGTCCTCGGCGATGACGGTCACGGGTTCTCCTGGTTCGGGGTCGGGGTGAAGCCGGCACGCGCCACCATGCTGTGCAGCGGACGGCCGAGCGCCGCTTCGCAGGCGGCGGACGCCTTGGCGAGCAGGTCGAGGTCGATCCCGGTCTCGACGCCCATCGCGGCGAACAGGCCGACCAGGTCCTCGGTGCAGACGTTGCCCGTCAGCCCGGCGCCGTAGGAGATCGCCGACGGGTGGCCGCCGACGCCGCCCATCGCGGTGTCGAAGTTCCGGCAGCCGGCGTCGAGCGCCGCGACGGCGTTGGCGATGCCGGTGCCGCGGGTGTTGTGGAAGTGCGCGACCACCGGCACGTTCGAGTCCAGGCGCTTGAAGAGCGCGCGGACCGACGGCGGGGTCGCGACGCCGGTGGTGTCGCCCAAGGTGACGAGGTCGGCGCCCAGGTTGGCGAAGCGCGCGACGTCCTCGGCGACGCGGCCGGGGTCGACCGCGCCCTCGAACGGGCAGCCGAACGCCACCGAGACGACGCCGACCAGCTTGAACCGGCCGCCGGCCAGCTCGACCATCTCGGTGACGCGCTCCCACTGCCCGGCTCTCGACGTGCGCAGGTTGCGTTCGGTGTGGCTTTCGGTGGCCGAGACCAGCAGGCTCAGCTCGTCGGCGCCGTGCCCGGCGTCGAGGTCGGCCAGCGCGCGCCGCACCGCGCGCGGGTTGGGGCAGGTCGCCTTGAACCCGACGCCGGGGCGGCGCCGGATCCGCGCCAGGACGTCGGAGACGTCCGAGAAACCGGGCACCCGCTCCGGGTGGCTGTAGCTGGTCGCTTCGATGCGCCGGAACCCCGCGTCCGCGAAGGAATCGAGCAGCGCGACCTTGGTCTCGGTCGGCACGAACTCCGGCTCGTGCTGCAGCCCGTCGCGGGCGAAGCACTCGCAGAGCGTGACGGCGTCGGACATCGGGCCACCTTTCGTTCAGTGGCTCCAGATCTACGCGGCTGTGTTGACAAAGTCAACAGGAGTGGGCGCGCTCACGTTCCTCGACGGCCAGCGCCAGGTCGGCCAGCTTGTCGAGCGCGCCGCTCAGCGTCGCCGCCTCTTCGGGGGTCAGCGCGGCGAGGAACTCGGCGTCGCGCTCGTTGGCCGCGGTGATCAGGCCCCGGTAGGCCCGGGTGCCCTCGGTGGTCAGCGCCAGCTGCGAGGTGCGGCCCGAGCCGGCCGTCCGGTCCACTAGGCCGCGCTCGGTCAGGCGGCTGACTACGCGGCTCATCTGCGCTTTGTCGAGCCCGGCGCGGCGAGCCAGCCGGTTCAGGGTGAGGGTGGGGTCGGCGGCGATGAGCGAAATCGCCCGCCATTCGCCGAGGCTGACGTCGAACTCCCGCCGGTAGCGCAGCGCGGCGCTGCGCGACATCGCCGACGACGTGCGGGAGAGCCGGTAGGAGAGGAGTCCCGTAATGGGCACGAGGTCTCGGCCGTCCACGCGTTCCGCCATGCCGGTCATCGTAGCCGTTACCGACCGAGTGTTGACAAACTCAACACTGGATGCCGACACTGCTGCCGCACGCCCCGCCTGACGAAGGAGTCGAGTAGCGATGGCCGAACAGCCCGCCGTCACCGGACGGCCCCCCGCGGTGGGTGACGCCGGACGCGCGTCGACCTACCGGACCATCGCCCTGCGGGTCATGCCGCTGCTCGTGGTCTGCTACGTGGTCAGCTTCATCGACCGGACGAACATCGGCATCGCGCAGCAGGGCCTCAAGCGCGACCTCGGCTTCGGCTCGGCGGTCTACGGCCTCGGCGTCACGCTGTTCTTCGTCGGGTTCATCCTCTTCGAGGTCCCGAGCAACGCGCTGCTGGCCAGGATCGGTGCCCGCAAGACGCTGGTCCGGATCATGGCGACCTGGGGCGTGGTCACGATCGCGACCCTGTTCGTCCAGGACGAGCTGACGTTCTACCTCGCGCGGTTCCTGCTCGGCGTGGCCGAAGCGGGCTTCTTCCCGGGCGCGCTCTACCTGCTGTCGCGGTGGTTCCCGTCTGCGCGCCGGACGCGGATGACCGCGGTGTTCTTCATCGGCGTCCCGGTCTCCGGGGTGCTCGGCTCGCTCGTCTCCGGCTGGATCATGCACGCGCTCGGCGGCGTCGCCGGCCTGGCCGACTGGCAGTGGCTGTTCCTCATCGAAGGCATCCCGCCGATCCTGCTCGCCGTCGCGGTCGCGTTCTTCCTCGCCGACGGGCCGCAGCAGGCGAAGTGGCTGACGCCGGCGCAGAAGACGCTCGTCGAGGCCGACCTGGCGGCCGAGCGGACCGCGAAGCAGGACTCGGCGTCCCACCGCGGCGGCATGCTCTCGGCGTTGCGCGACCCGAAGGTCTGGATCCTCGGCCTGTGCGCCTGCGGGGCCTACACGCTGGCCAACGCCGTCTCGTACTGGACGCCGCGGATCATCGCCGAGGCCGGCGTCGGCGACGTGCTGAACCTCGGCTTCTTCTCGGCGATCCCGCCGCTGCTCGGCATCGCGGTGATGCTGCTGGTCGGCCGCCACTCCGACCGGACACTGGAGCGCCGCTGGCACGCGGCGGTCAGCTGGCTGGTGGCGGCCGCGGCGATGCTCGCGCTCGCGTTCTCCGGCGGCAGCGTCCTGGTGGTGGTCGTCCTGCTCGCGGTGATGGCGGCGGCGCACTACTCGGGCCTGACGGTGTTCTACTCGATCCCGTCGATCTACCTGAGCGACCGCGCCGCGGCGACCGGCATCGCGGTGGTGACGTCGATGGGCTCGTTCGCGGCCGCGGCTTCGCCGTCCCTGCTGGGCTTCATCCAGTCGGCGACCGGCAGCCTGTCACTGGGCCTGGTGATCAGCGCGGGCATCGTGCTGGTGGCGGTCGGCGTGCTGCTCGTCGGGGTGAAGGCGGGGGACCTCAAGGAGCAGCACCGCTAGCGGCGCAGCGGGGTCTCGTCGTCCAGGCGGGACAGTTTCGCCGGGTTCCGCACCGCGTACAGGCCCGTGACGAGGCCGTCGTCCACGCGCAGCGCGAGCACCGTGTCGACCTCGCCGCCCCGGCGCAGGATCAGGGCCGGGTGGCCGTTGACCTGCGCCGGGGTCAGCGTCCCGGTCGCGAAGGTGCCGATCCCCGCGGTGAGCAGGCGGGCCACCGCGGCCGCGCCCGTCACCGGGGCCGTCACCGCCTGGACGACGCCGCCGCCGTCGCCGAGGAACACCACGTCCGGGGCCAGGATGTCCAGCAGCTGCCGGAGGTCGCCGGTCTCGACCGCGTGCCGGAACGCCTCGAGCGCGTCCCGGGACGTCGTGGCGGAGACCCGGCCGCGCGGCCGGCGGGCGGCGACGTGCGAACGGGCGCGGTGCGCGATCTGGCGGACCGCCGGCGCGCTCTTGCCGACGGCTTCGGCGATCTCGTCGTAGCCGACGTCGAACACCTCGCGCAGCACGAACACCGCGCGCTCGGCCGGCGTCAGCGTTTCGAGGACCAGCAGCATCGCCATCGAGACGCTGTCGGCGAGTTCGACGTCTTCGGCGACGTCGGGCGCGGTCAGCAGCGGCTCCGGCAGCCACGGGCCGACGTAGGACTCCTTGCGCCGGGCCTGCGTCCGCAGCCGCATCAGGGCCTGGCGGGTCGTGACGCGCACCAGGTAGGCGCGCCGGTCGCGCACCTCGGCCAGGTCCACACCCGTCCAGCGCAGCCACGTCTCCTGCAGCACGTCTTCGGCGTCGGCCGCCGACCCCAGCAGCTGGTAGGCGACGGTGAACAGCAGGTTCCGGTGGGCGAGGAACGCCTCGGTGGCGGGGTCGGCCATCGGCTCCTCCTTTCGTCCGCTTTCCCACCCGATGCTCGGCGGGCCCGCGCTGTGACCGTGACGGTCGTCACTGTCACGAGTCCGGGGTGGCCCGGCATCTCCTGGCCGTCCGGTTCCGACGGAAGGACGAGATCATGGAACCCCGTTTCACCCTGACCGACAACGAGATCGGCGCCAAGTTCGCCAAGCGGTTCGGCACCGCGAGCCTGGCGATCATCCAGTCGCCGCTGCCGAAGATCACCCAGGAGCTGGTGTCGCTGCGCGTCAGCCAGATCAACGGCTGCGGCTGGTGCGTCGACATCCACACGAAGGAGCTCGCCGCCGCGGGCGAGGATTCGGTGCGGATCAACCTGGTCGCCGCCTGGCGCGAAGCCACCGTGTTCACCGAGGCCGAGCAGGCGGCGCTGGCGCTGGCCGAGGAGGGCACCCGGATCGCCGACGCGCACCCCGGCGTCTCCGACGACACCTGGGAGCGGGTGCGCAAGCACTACGACGACGACCGGACGGCCGCGCTGGTCGCACTGGTCGCGCAGATGAACTCGGCCAACCGGCTGGCCGTGATCGTGCACCAGAAGGGCGGCTCGTACGCGCCCGGCATGTTCGGCTGACGGGTTCGTGCTTCGCTGAGGGGATGACGAAGGCGCAGCGGTGGCGGCGGTACTGGGACCGGAAGTCGGCGACGTACGACGCGGAGATGGACTTCTGGGACCGGCGCCTCTTCGGCGACTCACGGGACTGGGCCTGCGGCCAGGCCGGCGGCGACGTGCTGGAGGTCGCCGTCGGCACCGGCCTCAACCTCCCGCGCTACCCGGCCGGCGTGACGCTCACCGGCCTCGACCTCAGCGAAGGCATGCTCGAGGTGGCCCGCACCCGCGAGCCGGCCCGCCCGGTGACGCTGCGCCAGGGCGACGCCCAGGCCCTGCCGTTCGAAGACGCCTCCTTCGACACGGTGGTCTGCACCTTCGGCCTCTGCGCGATCCCCGACCCCGCGACGGCGGTGGCGGAGATGGCGCGGGTCCTGCGCCCGGGTGGGCGGCTGATCCTGGCCGATCACGTGGTGTCGACGTCGTGGCCGGTGCGGGTGGCGCAGTGGCTGCTGGAGCTGGCGAGCGTGCCGCTGGCGGGCGAGCACTTCCGGCGGCGGCCGTTGCGGCTGGTGGAAGCGGTGGGGCTGGCGGTGGAGCGGCGGGAGCGGTTCAAGCTCGGTCTGGTGGAGCGGCTGGTGGCCCGCAAGGGCGGCTAGGTGTGGCGCCAGCTCACCGATTTGTTCAGGAGGAACGTCCACCGGTCGGGGTCGTCTCCGTCGCCGACCAGAAGGGAGAACTCGTACACCTCGGTGTTGTAGTAGATCCGCCCGCCCCCGCCGATCATGGTGATCTCCGGAAGATCGTCCTGATCCGGCACGGGAGCGGGTTCGGGTTCTCCGCTTCGGATGGCGTTCGCGATCCGCTCGAGGCGCCGCTCCTTCTCCCGGAAAGAGCTGCGCGCCGCAACGAACTTGGCGACGTCCACCGTCACCGGGTTGTCCGGGTAGCGGTGCTTGAGACTGCCGGCCAGCAGCTCGATGATCCCGTCGCTCAGGAACAGGTATTTGCCGAACTCGATGCCGAGGATCCCGCGTGCGTCGTCGAGCATCGATTCCCGCTCGTTCTCGTCACGGTCGAACAGCCAGGGACTGACCGGTGCCACCCCGTCTCGCCGCATGAGTCCGAGCTCGCCGCGTCGGATTCGATCCTCCATGGACTTCGCGAAGAAGTACTCCATGATCGACCGGTGCATGAAGGAGAAGTTTCCGGCGGCGTCGCGGGAAATGAAGCCACTGGTCCGGATGATTTCGTCGAACCGGTCCAGGTCGATCCTGGACAGGATGTACTGGGCGAACTCGCGCTGGATGTGCCCGGTCAGCTCGTCGATGTTGAGTTCGAGCCGGTTCAGGTAGAACATCTGCACCGACAACGCCTTCATGAATTCCAGCAGGCGGGCGGGGTCGATGCCGCGCCAGATCTCCCGGTCGAACCACAGCCGGACCGCGGTCTCGTACACGTCGGCCTCGGTGAAGACCTCGGATTCGTCCAGGCGCGGCAGCACGGAAACGATCAGCTCCAGCAGGATCGGCCGGCGGGCGAGATCGTCGAGATCGTAGATCCGAAGCAGTTTTTCGTAGTACTCCGCCGAATTTTCGGGGAAGACCCCTTCCAGGTACGTCTTCACGTCTTCCGGTTTGAACGGCATCAGTTCCACGGCGTTTCGCTGCACCGCCCGGACGGTTTCTTCCAGGTCGACCAGGCCGGTGCTGGTCGTCGACGCGGCCGCCATCCGCGTCGCGGCGTCGAGTTCGGTTCGGAAGAAATGCGTCCGGCTGGTCAGGATGATCTTCACCTGTCGGCCGGAAAACTCGTTTTCGAGCAGGGTGCCGATGTTTGTTTCATGGCGGTCGTGGAGGATCTCGTCGAACCCGTCGAGCAGGAGGAGGTAGGTGGCGCTGCCGGAGTCGGGTACCGGCGGCCGGCAGGCGGCGAGGATCGCGGCAAGCGGATCGGGGGAGCGCAGGAGGTGTGCGGAGCGCCGGAGATCGACGTACACCGGAACGACGCTGAAACCACTGTCGTCGACGATCTTTTGGCAGTACTTCAGCCGCAGGTGCTTGCACAGCGTGGTTTTGCCCGTTCCGTATCCCCCGAGTACGGCGAGGAAGTTCGAACCCTTGTCCGCGATCAGCGCGTCCGCCAGCTCGTCGGCGGGTACGGGTTCGGTCCTGGACGCGGACGCGGCGCGCAGGGGGATGTACGGTCCCCGCGCCGGCTTCCGGTGGGCGGCTATGGTCGCCGCGGCGTAGGCCTGGAGCCCGGTGAGGGATTTCCCGGTGGTGCGCGGCCGGTCGGGTGTCTCCGCGAGTTTTTCGAGGATGAGGCGGACCACGTGGTCCATCGTGGTCCGGCGAAGATCGACGTGCCCCACGGTCGACGGCAGGCCGGGCACTTCGGTGTCGTCCAGGCGCACGGGGAGGATGTAGGCGGATTCGTCCTGAAGGGCGCGCGCCTGCGCGAAGCGGCGTTCGTGTCGCGTCCAATTCTTTTCGGCGTAGTGCCGTGAGATGATCATCACGCAGTACCGAGCTTTTGTGCTGTACACCTCGCCCAGGTGCGCGGGCAGGTCCTCGCCCCACAAACGACTTTCTTCGTGGCGATCGTAGAAAACGCGGACGTTGGCGATCTGCAGCATTTCCGCCAGATTCTCGGCGTGCGCCCGGTCTTCGTCGGCAAAGGAGATCGCGACGTCGTAGCTCAGGTTCTCCATTGCCCTCGATCCTGGTTCAGCAGAGGCAGTGAGCCGAGGCCGTTGACCCTAGCAGACCGCGAACAATGCGGCCCGTGAAGCGGCACGCGGCCGCGAGATCCCCGACCCGGCGGCGGCCACATCGAGCACGGGAGCGCGGGATACTGTCGCGCAACCCGAACCGCAGGACGATGACTTCGGCCTCCGCGGGCGGCAACGTGGCCAAGATCGACTTGAGCTGCTCCAGGGCGACGATCGAGACCACGCCGAAGATCGAGATGAGCAGCGGCATCGGTGACAGATAGATCAGCAGCGTCGGCAAGGGGATCTCCGGGCACGACGAAATCGCCGGACTCACCCGGCGGAAAATGGGCAGAAAAATGCTGCCGTCAGGTGCGCGGACCGCCGGGTCGTAACGCACCACGAGATCAGCCGAGCAGCACGCTCTCCTCGAGCCCCTCCAGCAACGCCGCCGCATCGTCGTACACCGCGACCGCCCCCGCCTCGGTCAGCTCCGCCTCGCTCACCCCGCCCGAGCGCACCGCGACCGTCCGGACACCCGCCTTCGCCGCCGCGTGGACGTCCCACACCGCGTCGCCGACGAACACCGTCTCCTCCGGTGCCGTCCCCGCTCGCTCGAGGGCCGCGTACACCGGCTCCGGGTCGGGTTTGGTCGCGTCGACGTCGGCGCCGGACACGATGGCCGTGACCACATCGTCGACGTCGAGGACCTTGCGCAGGGCCTTCAGCTCGTCCGGGCCCGCCGACGTCGCCAGCACCACGCGGACGCCACGGGCGGCCAGGGCGCGGACCAGGTCGGGGGCGCGGTCGAACGGGCGCAGCAGGTCGGCCGTCTCCAGGTAGAACCGGCTGTGCAGCTCCTTCGCCTCGTCGCCGACGCGGCCGGCGTCGTCCTCGCCGAGCACCGTGCTCAGCAGCTTGCCCGAGCCCTTGCCGATCGCCCGGTGCACGCGCCACGAGTCGACCGCGCGGCCGAGCTCGGCGAACGCGCGGTGCCACGCGTGGACGTGCAGGTAGTTGGAGTCGACGAGCGTGCCGTCGACGTCGAACAGGACCGCGGTGGCGATGGCAGGCTCCTCACGTCGGCTGTACCCCGGCTACCCACGGGCGCGCCGGATCACACATCGTCGCGTTTGTCCGGTCCCGCGGCGGTTATCCGACCGGCTGAACCCCAGGAGGTGGTGGCGATGCTCGCCCGGCACCCTTCGGTGTGGCTCGTCCCGCGGCAGGGGGCGATCGCGCGGGCGTCGGTCGGCGGGGTGCTCGACCGCACGACCTACCCGCGGCTGCGCGACCGGCTGCTCGAATTCGCGGCGGACGCCGGGGACGCGGTCGTGATCGACATCGGCGGGCTCGAACTCCGCGACCCGGCGCTGGTTCGCGTGTTCGCGCTGACCGCGCTGCGGGTCGCCGACTGGCCGGCGGTCCCGTTCGCGCTGGTGACCGACCGGCCGGGACAGCGGGCGCTCGCCGCGCGCGCGGGCGTAGCCGTTTACCGCGACTTCGCCGCCGCGGAAGCCTCGCTGAGGCGGCCGGTGCGGCGGCGGGCCGAGCAGGTGCTCAGCCGGACGGCGCGGACCTCGGTCCGGGCCCGCGGGTTCGTCGAGGGCGTGTGCGCGGAGTGGCTGGTCCCCGGGCTGGCCGAGAACGCCGCCCTGATCGCCACGGAATTCGTGGAAAACACGCTCCGCCACACCGATTCCGAGCCCCGGCTGCAGGTGGAGCTGCGTCGTGACGGGCTGGGGATCGCGGTCGCCGACGGCAACGCGCGGCCCGCGGTCCTGCGCGAGGAGCTGGACGCCCTCGACGCGGGGCTCGGGCTGCGGATGGTGGCCAAGGTCGCGAAGTCGTGGGGGAGCAGCCGGGTGCGGTCCGGCGGCAAGGTCGTGTGGGCGGTGCTGGCCCGGCCGTGAGAGCGTCTACTGTGGACTATCGGCGCCGGTAGTCCCGTTCGGCTTCGACCTCGCCCTGCGGGGTGTGGACCACGTGGCAGACGCGGCGTTTCTTCGCGAGCTGCCGTCCCGCGAGCACGGCGTCGACGCGGCGCGGGGACGTGTTGGACGCCCGGGTCCCGCCTTCGAGCCGGTTCTTCCACAGCCCGTCCTCGAAATAGGTGTGCACGTCCCCGTCCGCCACGATGCCTCCCGTCACGAGCCCGAACGCATCGGGTGCCCGGCGGGAGTACGGACAAACCTGCTCAAGCCAGGCCGAGCACCCGGATCGCGTTGTCCTTCAGGATCAACGGCCGGACCTCGTCCTTGAGGTCGAGCGCGGCGAAGTCGGCGAGCCAGCGGTCCGGGGTGATGACCGGGAAGTCCGAGCCGAACAGGACCTTCCGCTTCAGCAGCGAGTTCGCCGCGCGGACCAGCTGGGGCGGGAAGTACTTCGGCGACCAGCCCGACAGGTCGATGTACACGTTCGCCTTGTGCGTCGCGACCGAGATCGCCTCGTCCTGCCACGGCACCGACGGGTGGGCCAGGATGATCGTCAGGCCCGGGAAGTCGGCCGCGACGTCGTCGAGCAGCATCGGGTTCGAGTAGCGCAGCTTGATGCCGTGCCCGCCGGGCAGCCCGGCGCCGATCCCGGTCTGGCCGGTGTGGAACAGCGCCGGCACGCCCAGCTCCTGGATCGCCTCGTACAGCGGGTAGAAGCGCACGTCGTTCGGTTCGAACGCCTGCAGGCTCGGGTGGAACTTGAACCCGCGCACCCCGTGCTCGCCGGCCAGCCGCCGCGCGCGGGCGACCGCGGCCTTGCCCGCGTGCGGGTCGACCGAGCCGAACGGGATGAGCACGTCGGCGTGCTCGGCGGCGGCGTCGGCGATCTCCTCGCTCGACAGCGCGGGGTGCCCGGTGGCGGACGGCGCTTCGACGGTGAAGACGACGGCGGCCATGTTCCGCGCCCGGTAGTGCTCGGCGATCGAGCCCACCGTCGGGGTGCGGTCCTGGTCGGCGCGGAAGTACTTCGCCGACGCGTCCAGGAGCTCCTGGTCGAGGGCGAAGCAGCCGTGGCCGTCTTGCTCGACGTGGGTGTGCACGTCGATGGCGGTCAGTGCGGAAAGGTCCACGGGAACTCCAGTCAGGGCAGGTCGGGCTGGGCGGCCTTGGCGGCGAGCAGGCCGCCGAGGACGGCGTCGCGCGCGGCGACGAGGGACTGCTGGTCGGTGCCGGCCAGCTCGGCGTCGACGCCGGCGACGAGCGTCTCGGCGAGCTCCGGCGTGAGGTGGACGCGGCCGAGGTCGCGCCACCACTCTTCGGTGGGCGGCCCGAGGTGCGCCAGGACGTGCGCGAGGCCGCCCGCGCCGCCGGAGAGGTGCTGGTTGGCGAACGGCCCGAGCACCGCCCAGCGCAGCCCGGGCCCGTACGCGATCGCCGTGTCGATGTCCGCGACGGTCGCGACTCCGCGTTCGACGAGGGAGTACGCCTCCTGCCAGAGCGCGGCCTGCAGCCGGTTCGCGATGTGGCCGGGCACCTCGCGCGCCAGCCGGATCGGCCGTTTCCCGACCGAGGTGTAGAACGCCACGGCCCGGTCGACCACCTCGGGCGCGGTGTCGCGGCCGGGCACGACCTCCACGAGCGGGATCAGGTGCGGCGGGTTGAACGGGTGCCCGATGACGACCCGCTCGGGGTGGCGCGGGCAGCCGCGCGCGATGACGCTGGGCAGCAGCCCGGACGAGCTGCTCGCCAGGACCACGTCCGGTCGCGCGGCTTCGTCGAGGACGGCGAACAGCGCGTGCTTGACGTCTTCGCGCTCCGGGCCGTTCTCCTGCACGAAGTCGGCCGCGGCCGCGGCTTCGCCGGCGTCGGGGACGAACCGCAGCCGGTCGAGCGCCGTGCCTTCCAGGGCGGTGCGCAACTGCTCTTCGGCGCCGGGCGCGGGATCGGTGGCGACGACGTCGAGGCCGTGGGCGAGGAAGAGCTTCGCCCAGCTCGCGCCGATCACGCCGGTGCCGACGACGGCGACGGTGGTCATGCGCGCGCCCCGAAGTGGTCCAGCGCCGTGGGATCGGCCAGCACGTCCGCGCCGACGACGTCCTCGCGCCGGGCGCCGAGCAGGAGTTTCTTCACGGGTAGCTCCAGTTTCTTCCCGGTGCGGTTGCGCGGGATCGCCGGGACGGCGGTGATCGTGTCCGGTACGTGCCGCGGCGACAGCGCGCTCTTCAACGCCGTCGCGATCTTCGTGCGCAGCGCCGCGTCCAAGGCGCCGTCGCGGAGCACGACGAACAGCCGGAGGTCGCCGTTGCCGCCCGCGGGGTCTTCGAGGTGCACGACGAGCGAGTCCTCGACCTCCGGCAGCTCCTCGACGACGGCGTAGAACTCGGCGGTGCCGAGCCGGACCCCGCCGCGGTTCAACGTCGCGTCCGAGCGGCCCGCGATGACGCAGCTGCCCTCGGGGGAGAACCGGATCCAGTCGCCGTGGCGCCAGACCCCGGGGTAGGTGTCGAAGTACGTCTCGCGGTAGCGCTCGCCGGTGTCGTCGCCCCAGAACCCGACCGGCATGGACGGCATCGGCGCGGTGATGACCAGCTCGCCCAGCTCGCCGACCACCGGGTTCCCGGCTTCGTCGAACGCCTTCGCGTCGACGCCGAGGCACGGCCCGGAGATCTCGCCGGCGACGACGGGCTGCAGCGGGCCGCCCTGGACGATCCCGCTGCAGACGTCGGTCCCGCCGCTGCCGACGTTGAGCAGGACGTCCGGCCCGAAGACGTCCCGCACCCAGTGGTAGCCCTCGGCGGGCAACGGGCTGCCCGCCGCGCCGAGCTGCCGCAGCGCGCTCAGGTCGAACGACGCGGCCGGATCGAGACCCGCTTTGCGGCACGCCATCAGGAAACCCGGGCTCGCGCCCATGAGCGTCGCGCGGGTTTCGGCGGCCAGCCGCCACTGCCACGCCAGGTCCGGGTGCAGCGGGTTGCCGTCGACGAGCACGATCGACGCGCCGGTGAGCAGGCCCGAGACGAGCGCGTTCCACATCATCCAGGCGGTGGTGGAGAACCACAGCATCCGGTCGCCCGGGCGCAGGTCCCAGCTGAGGCCGTGGTTCTTGAGGTGCTCCAGCAGCAGGCCGCCGTGGCCGTGCACGATCGCCTTCGGTTTCCCGGTGGTGCCGGAGGAGAACAGCACGCACAGCGGGTGCGCGAACCCGACCGGCTCGAACCCGGGCGCGCCCTCGGCGAGCAGCTCGCGCCACGCCGTGGTGCCGGGGAGGTCGTGCTCGCCGTAGGGAACGTGGACGACGTGCTCGACCGTCGGCAGGCCGGCGCGGATGGCGGCGACCTCGGCGCGGCGGTCGACGTCCTTGGCGCCGTAGCGGTAGCCGGACACGGTGAGCAGCACCCGCGGCTCGATCTGGCCGAACCGGTCGACCACCGAACGGGCGCCGAACTCCGGGGCGCAGGACGCCCAGATCGCGCCGAGGCTCGCGACGGCGAGGTAGGCGACCACGGTCTCCGGGATGTTCGGCAGGTACGCGACCACCCGGTCACCGCGCCGGACCCCGAGCCGGCGCAGCCCGGCGCGGGCGCGGGCGACCTGGTCGCGCAGCTCACCCCAGGTCAGCTCGGCGCGTTCGCGCGTCTGGGAGTACGCGATGACGGCGACTTCGTCCGCCGGGCCGCCGAGCGCGTGCTCGGCGTAGTTGAGGGTCGCGCCGGGGAACCACTCGGTGCCGGGCATCCGGGGGTCCGGGACGACGGCCGTCGCGGGGGAGTGGAAGCGGACGCCGAAGAAGTCCTTGATCGACGACCAGAAGCCGTCGAGGTCGGTGACGGACCAGCGGTGCAGCGCCGCGTAGCCGTCGAACGCGTGACCGCGGTCGGCGAGCCAGGCCAGGTAGCGGTCGATCTCGGTCATCGGCCGACCTTCCCCGCCCGCTTCTCCAGGAACGCCTGCATCCGCTCCTTCGCCTCGGCGCTGCCGCTCGCGATCGCCGCCATCAGCGCTTCCATCAGGTACCCCTCGGCCGGGTTGGCCTCGGCGATGCGGGGAAGCGCCTGCAGGACGGCGAAGTTCGTGATCGGCGAGTTCGCGGCGATCTTGCGGGCCAGGTCCATGGCGTGCTCGAAGCCGTTGTCCGCGCGGTAGTGCGAGAGCCCGGCGGCGTGGCCTTCGTCGGCGTCGAGCACCCGGCCGGTGAGCATCATGTCGGTCATCCGGTGCGCGCCGATCAGCCGCGGCACCCGCACCGACGCCCCACCGCCGACGAACAGGCCGCGCTGGCCCTCCGGCAGCGCGTAGAACGCCGAGGCCTCGGCGACGCGGATGTGCGCGGCGGCCGCCAGTTCCAGGCCGCCGCCGACGACCGCGCCCTTGAGCACCGCGACCACCGGGACGCGCCCGCGTTCGAGCCGCTCGAAGGCGCGGTGCCACATCATCGAGTGCGTCAGGCCCTCGAACGCGTCGCGCTCGGTGAGCTCGGCCAGGTCGAGTCCGGCCGAGAAGTGCTCGCCCACGGCGTCGAGCACGACGGCCTTGACCCCGGCGGGCGGGGCGCCGAAGAACGTTTCGAGGCCGAGCACGGTGGCGTCGTCGAGGGCGTTGCGCTTCTCGGGACGGGCCAGCCGCAGCACGGCGATCTCGTCGTGCAGCTCGAGGCGAAGGGAATTGGGCAGGAGAGGGGCGGTCATGCGGGTCCGTTCGGGAAGGCGTCGGCGGCCCGCGCGCGGAGTTCGACGCGGCGGATCTTGCCGGTGGCGTTGCGGGGCAGGGCATCGGTGAACTGGATGTGCTGGGGAACCTTGTAGCGGGCGAGGTGCTGTTCGAGGTGGGCGCGGAAGCCCGCTTCGTCGAGCCGGGACCCGGGCCGCGGGACGACGAAGGCGGCGCCGACCTCGCCCCAGCGCGCGTCGGGCACGCCGACGACCGCGCACGCGTCGACGTCGTCGAGCTGCGTCGCGACCGCCTCGACCTCGGCGGGGTAGACGTTCTCCCCGCCGGAGATGATCACGTCCTTGACCCGGTCGACGACGTGGGCCCAGCCGTCGTCGTCGACGCGGACCACGTCCCCGGTGCGGAACCAGTCGTCCGCGACGAAACTCGCTCGCGATTCCTCGGGCCGGTTCCAGTAACCCGCGAAGACGTGCGGGCCGCGCACCAGCAGCTCGGCGGGCGTCGCCCCGAGCGGCGCCGGGACGAGGTCCGCGCCGAGCGCGGCGACGTCGGTGAAGAAGTGCGGCACGCCGGCCGCGACCGGGTGGGCCGGCGTGCCCTCGTGGGTGGCCATCGAGACGCCCGGCGCGGCTTCGGTCATGCCGTAACCCTGCAGCAGCTGCACGCCGCGGTCGAGCCAGGCGCGGGCGACGCGCTCGGCCACCGGCGAGCCGCCGTAGAGGACGCAGGTGAGCGAGCTCAGGTCCGTGCTGTCCCAGTTTTCGTGGCGGCTCAGCATGTCCAGCATCGTCGGGACGGCGGAGAAGCTGGTGATCCCGGCCGCGCCGATCCGGCCGAGGATCGCGCCCGCGTCGAACTTCGCGACCGGTTCCACGCTGCCGCCCTTGAACAACGTCGGCAGCGTGACCTGGCCCAGCCCCACGCAGTGGAACAGCGGCGCGATGCACAACGCCTTGTCGGTGCCCAGGACGTCGAGGTGGGCCAGCTGGTTGACGGTGTTCCAGGTCAGGTTGCCGTGGGTGAGGACCGCGGCCTTCGGACGTCCGGTGGTGCCGGAGGTGTAGAGCAGCAGGCCCGGGTCTTCGAGCCGGACCCCGGTCTCCGGCGGCGGACCACCGGCGGCGAGTTCGGTCTCGTAGTCCAGCCCGCCGGCCGGGCACGACGCCGGGTCGGTCGCCAGCACGTGCCGCACCGGCAGCGGGCCGGCCGCCGCGATGAGCGCGTCGGTGTCGGGGCTGTGCACCAGGATCGAAGCGCCACTGTCTTCGAGCATGTACCGGATTTCCGCGCCCGCGAGCCGGTAGTTGAGCGGGACGAAGAGCGCGCCGCAGCGGGCGGTGGCGAAGAGCGCCTCGAAGACGGAGACGGCGTTGACGCCGAGGTAGGCCACCCGGTCGCCGGGGCGCACGCCGAGCCGGGTCAGCGCGCCGGCCAGCCGCTCGACGCGCTCGGCGAGTGCGGCGTACGTCAGCGTGCGGTCTTGGCCGCCTTCGTCGACGAGCGCGGTGCGGTCCGGCGAGATCCGGGCCCGCCGCGCGGGCCAGCTGCCCAGGCCGAAATCGGCCGGGCCGGGGGATCGGGTCACGGCTTTCGTCTCCTTGTCACCGGTGACAGGGTTCCTGCTACGGACGGTGGCGAAGTGTGGTGCTCTGCGGAAAGGTCTCGGCGTCGGATATAAGGAAACCTGATATGCATCCAGGATGCGCAGTGGGCGCGCCGGTGTCAAGGGCGGGGTGCCGCGACGGGAACGTCACCCGGATGGGTGGTTTAACCTGCGAAGATGCCCTTCGCATGCGGGGGCGCCCGGTTCGGCCGTTGGCGGGGTTGCGCCGTTTGGATCAAGGGCTACGCTGCGAAGTGCGGTTCAGCAAGCAGCAGCCGCCCCCCGAGTCGCCAGCGTTCGAGCGGGCCGGTGAGACCCGTTCGTCACGCCATCTTCGAATGAGGCGTGGAAAAATGTTAGTCGTCCAGCCCCCCGCGACGGCGATCCCCGTGGTGCCGTCGGCGCGCCAGCCGCGCAGCCCGTTCGACATCCAGGTCGTCCGCCCGTACTTCGGCGCGGTCATGGTGAAGATCCGCGGCGCCCTCGACGAAGACAGCGCCGCTCAGCTCCGTTCGGCGCTGAGCACGTGGGCGCACCGCCGGTTCCCGGTCCTCGTGCTCGACCTGTCCGAGGTCGACCTCCTCGACTCGGCGGGCCTCGCCGCCCTCGGCGGCATCCAGGCCAGAACGGTCCGCGAGAACGCGACCCTGAGGATCGTCACTGGCGACAACCGGATCGTCCGGCGCGCGTTGGCGGACAGCGGCCTCGACCACGCGCTGAACGTCAGCCGCCTGCCGTCGGGTTGGGAGCGGGCCACGGAGATCCACGGCCAGAGCTGACACCGCCGCCCGCTGCTGCCGGTGTCTTGAATGACTCATTCAGGACCTCCGAAGACCTGAATGACTCATTCAAGACGTCTCGTCACGGGCGTCCTCGCGCCTCCCAGCCTTGCCGCCGCAGGAACTCCAGCGGGTTGTCACCCATGCGGTCCAGGGCCCGCCGCCTGAGCGTCGACGCGATCGCGGCCGCCCCGACGCCCCACCCCGCGATCACCAGGACCACCGCCGGTGCCGGGACGATCCGGTCCAGGAAGGCCAGGCACGCCGTGGCCGCCAGCGCCGCGATCCGGGCCAGGCCGTGGTACCAGCGGTGTGAGCCTGCCGCGAAGACGCGGGTGCCGAGCAGGTAGATCGTCAGGCCCGCGGTGGTGAACCAGGCGGCCGCGTGCGGCGGCGACTCGTGCAGCGACAGGTTCACGCCCGCCGCGATGAGGACCAGCGCGAACGCCGGGGGCAGGTGACCGCCCGCGTACAGCGAATACGCGAGCGCCGGGTTGCCGCCGGAGAGGTCGAGCATCCGCTCGTAGATCCGCGCCGCCGACGTGAAGTACAGCCACCACAGCGCACCGGCCAGCACCAGGCCGCCGATCAGGGCCAGCCAGTAGGCGACGTCGTCGGCCGGGCGCTCCAGCGCCGCCGTGCCGACCGTGATCACCAGCTCGCCGAGCAGCAGGATCATGAAGAGCCCGAAGCGTTCGGCGAGGTGGGCCGAGTCCACGGCCAGGCTAGGGTCGTGCGGGCCCGCGATCAGCTCGCGCCACCGGGCCGCGCGCGACGGGCGTTCGCCGCGACGGCGGCGGGGCCGGTCGCCGAGCAGCAGGAAGCCCGCTTCCTGGAGCAGCGCGAACACCCAGAACGCCCACGTGTGCGACACGAACGCCGAGACCGCGAACAACACCGCCGAAGCCGTGTAGCCCCAGCTGATCCGGCGCTGGTCGAGCCCTTCGCGGGCCGGCCACCGGTGCGCGGCCGCGAGGATCACGCGGACGCCGGCCATGGCCAGCGCGAAGATCGCCGGGTGCCCGTCGAAGACGTGGTGCGCCTGGGTGGCGGCGATCGCGCACGGGATGGTGCCGGCGAGCACGAACAGCCGGTCGGCGGCGCGGCTGTCGTCGCCGCGGCGGTTGTAGAGCACCGCGAAGCCGATCCACGTCCACCACAGCGTCGCGAACAGGCCGAGCGCGGCGGCGGCCCGCGACCAGTGCGGCTCGGCCACGATGCCGTGCGCCACCTGGCCCACCGCGAACACGAAGACCAGGTCGAAGTACAGCTCCACCCAGCCGACCCGCTTGCCCTGCCCCGGCGCTTCGCCGTCCTTCACCTCGGTCACGGCGGCGATTCTGCCGGGTCCCGTGCCGGGCGGCCCACCCGGCACGGGTGAGAATGAATAACAAACCATTCGAACAATGGCCGATTTCGCCACGGACGGCAGTGCGTGGGTAAATCTGCCGACAGCGCTTCGCGATGCTCAGAAACGGCTGGAGCTGCGTGAATGTCGTTTGTACGGTGTACAAGCAGCGACCGGTGAAACACCAAGCGTGAGCCGCGAAAGAATTCGACATCGACCCCTGCGAAACGCCGTGCGCGGGGTTGACACGGAAGCCGGAAGTGATGTTCGCTGCGGGTCGGCTCGATCATCGTCGAGGTTCGTCCCGCGGTTTTTCCGGTGGCCCGGGACGTCGGTGACCAGCCCTGGGGTCTTCTCCTGTCCGAGTTCGACGTCGGCCGCGCGCGGCTGGGAATCGAGCGGTTCCGCCATGCACGAAAGAACGCCCACGCCCCGCCGGATGGCGGATTCCGCGTGGTGGCCGGCGCACTGGAGCGTGCGCACGAAGATCAGCGTCGTGCTGCTGCTGCCGGTCCTGGTCGCGGTGGCGCTGGCGGAGGTCCGGATCCAGGGCGAGCTCGACCGCGCCACCCAGCTGAGCGCGGCCCGCGACCGGCTGCCGGTGCTGCACGACACGATCGGCCTCACGGAGGCGCTGGGGCAGGAGATGGTCGCCGCGGTGGCCGTCCCGGCCGGGGCGCCGAGCGCGGTCACCGCCGCCGTGGACGCGAAGGTGGCCGCGATCCAGCGCGACACCGGCTTCGCGCCGCTGCCCGGCGACAGCGGCCGCGCGCTGAACACCGCGCTCGGCAAGCTCGCAGGCATCCGGGCGGCCGGCGCCGCGAACGGCGACACCCGCACGAAAGCCGCCGGCTACAACGACATCATCGCCACCCTCGGCGACCTCGTGCCCGAGATCGTCCCGGCCGACGTCGCCGGCACCGCGGAGGTCGCCCGGCTGCTGGCGCACCTGCGCGGCGAGCTGGCGACCGAGGAGACCTACGTGCGGGCCGCGGTGAACAGCCCCGCCGACGCCTCGCTCCGCCCGGCCGCGATCCAGACCGCCGCCGAGCAGGAAGTGCTCGCCGAACAGGCCGAACACCAGCTGTCCGGTGCGCTGCTGGCGCGGTTCAAGGCCGCGACGGAGGGCGCCGAAGACCGGCTCGACGCGACCGCGGCGTCCCTTCCGGCGATCGCCTCGGAGACGGCGGGCGTGACGGCCGTGCTGAACGACGTCACGGCGAAGCTGGCGTCGGACGTCTCGGCGGCCGCCGACGAAGCCCGGTCGGACTCCTTGCGCGACGCCGCATTGGTGCTCGGCGCGTTGCTGGGCGCGCTCGCCATCGCCCTGCTGGTGGTGCGCTCGCTGGTCACGCCGGTGCGCCGGCTGCGCGCGGCGGCGCTGCACGCGGCTCAGGAGGCGCTCCCGGAAACCGTCCGGAAGGTCCGCGAAGGCACGGAAGTCGACTGGCGCGCGGTGCCCGCGGTCGGCGTCCGGACGAACGAGGAGATCGGCCAGCTGGCGCGGGCGTTCGACGACATGCACCGCGAGGCGGTGCGGCTGGCGGTCGAGCAGGCCGACCTCCGCAAGCAGGTCAGCGAGATGTTCATGACGCTGTCGCGGCGGAGCCAGTCGCTGGTGGAGCAGCAGCTGACGATCATCGAGGACCTCGAGTCGGGCGAGCAGGACCCGCGCCGGCTGGACGAGCTGTTCCGCATCGACCACATCGCCACCCGGCTGCGCCGCAACGGCGAGAACCTGCACGTCCTGGCCGGCGGCCGCCCGGTCCGCCACGGCCGCGAGCCGGTGCCGACGCGCGACCTGCTGCGCGCGGCGACGTCGGAGGTCAAGGACTACCGCCGGGTCGCGCTGGGCAACGCCCCGCGCGGCTCGGTCCAGCCCGAGGCGGCCGCGGACGTGGTCCACATCCTGGCCGAGCTGCTGGAGAACGCGACGCGGTTTTCCCCGCCGGAGCACAAGGTCGCCCTGACCGCGGACCGCGGCGCCGACGGCGGCCTCCTCATCGAGGTGGTCGACCAGGGCCTCGGCATGACCCCGGACGAGCTGACGACGGCCAACGCCCGCCTCGCCGCGGCGGCGGCGGTCGGCCCGGAAACCACCCGCCGCATGGGCCTGTTCGTGGTCGGCCGCCTGGCCGCGCTCCACGACGTGACGGTCCGCCTCCGCGCGACGTCCCCGGGCGTCCGCCACGCGGGCGTGACGGCGAGCGTCCACGTACCGGGCGCACTGGTGATCGCGGACCTGGCCCGCCCGATCGGCGCGGGCCGCGCGGCGTCCCGGCAGAACGGCCACGCCCGCCCGGTGGCGGTGGTTCCGGCGCAGGCGTCGACGCCGATCTTCGAGCAGGTGGTGACGAGCTGGTTCACCGAGCCGGCGGCGAAGCCGTTGACCCGCCGGAGCCCGCGCGCGGAGCCGGCCGGCTGGCCGACCGAGGCGGACGTGGCCGACCGGCCGCCGAACGGCACGGCGGTGAACGGGAGTGGCGAGTGGCCGGTGGTCCCGGACGGGGAGACCGGCGCGCGGGCCGATCGGTCGGGAACGGGGGAGTGGCCGGTGGTGCCGGCCGCGGACCACACCGGGTCCGGCGGTGCCGGGCGCGCGGATCGCACCGGCTCGGGCGAGTGGCTTTCGGTGCCGGCGGCGGACCGACCTGGCTCCGGTGGTGCCGGGCATGCGGATCGCTCCGGTTCCGGTGCGTGGCCGGTGGTCCCGCCCGCGGAGGGCGCGGATCGCTCCGATCCGGCCGAGCGGCTCGGCGCGGTGGGCGGTGGTGCTGGGCGCGGGGATCGCTCCGATCCGGCCGAGCGGCTCGGCGCGGCGGGCGGTGGTGCTGGGCGCGGGGATCGCTCCGATCCGGCCGACCGGCTCGGCGCGGCGGGCGGTGGTGCCGGGCGCGCGGACCGTTCCGCCTCCGGCGAGCACCCCGCGGCCGCAGCCCCGAAAGGTGCGGATCGCGCCAAGCCCGGCCACCCGGCCCGCTCCGGCGAGTGGCCCCCGCCCTCGGCTCCCGAAAGCGCGGCCCGCCCCGACGCCACCCACGCTGAGCACCCCGACCGACCCGCACCCCCAGCCGACTGGTCGTCCCCCGCAGACCAAGCCCGCCGGGCCGCGGAAAGCGCTCTCCAGCCCGCCACCGTGCACAACCTCAGCGCGGCCGGCCTCCCCACCCGGCGGCCCGGGGCGCAGCTGGCCCCCGGTGCCGCCCTTCCCCGGGTGCGGGAGCCCGATGGCGCGGCGTTCCGGGATGCCACCGCCGTGCGCAACAGCTTGTCCCGGCACTACCAGGGCATGCGCGCGGCCCGGCGGCAGACCGCCGCCCGTGCGGACGAATCCGGAAAGGACGGAGTGGAACCCCGATGACCGAACTCCCCGACGTGCACCAGCGGCACGCTCCAGGCCCCGCGCCGGCCCCCGAACGGACCGCCGCGCTGAACTGGCTGGTCAACGGCTTCGTCCAGGACGTGTCCGGGGTCGCGCACGCGGTGCTCGTGTCCGCCGACGGGTTGCTCGTCGCGGCCGACGACTCCCTGCCGCGGGAACGCGCCGATCAGCTCGCGGCCATCGCCGCCGGGTTGTCGAGCCTGTCGCTCGGGACCGCGGAGCTGTTCACCGCCGGGCGGGTCGTGCAGTCGGTCATCGAGATGGAGCAGGGGTTCCTGCTGCTGATGAGCGTCGGCGACGGCTCGAACCTCGTGGTCCTCGCGTCCACCGGCTGCGACATCGGGCTCGTCGGCTACGAGATGACGATGCTGGTCGAGCGGGTCGGGCGGCAGGTCGACGTGCCCGCGCGCGAGATGCCGGTGGGC
This sequence comes from Amycolatopsis eburnea, assembly GCF_003937945.1. Taxonomy (GTDB): domain Bacteria; phylum Actinomycetota; class Actinomycetes; order Mycobacteriales; family Pseudonocardiaceae; genus Amycolatopsis; species Amycolatopsis eburnea. The sequence continues at coordinate 150,617 of NZ_RSEC01000035.1, read as the reverse complement.
CAGGACCGGCGGTGACCGGGTACACGGGCGAAGGGGAGCCGCGCCGGAGCCCGGCGCTGGCCCGCCCCTACGCCTGGACCGAAGGCCGGACGGCGCCGTCGGTCACCATCGCGGTCGAAGCGCTCGTCGAGACCACGGGGGCGGGCCGCGCGTCGGCCGGCTACCAGTCGACCAGCGCGCTCGACCAGGTCCTCGAGCTGTGCCTGCGGCCGCGGTCGCTGATGGAGGTCGCCGCGCTGCTGCGGCTGCCGCTGGGGGTGGTCCGGGTGCTCGTCGCGGACCTCATGGAGGACGGCCTGGTGCTCGTCCGCGACACCCTCGGCGAGCACACCGGCTGGGACGAGCGCCACGACTTGATGGAACGCGTGCTGTACGGCCTGCGCGACCTGTGAGAGAGGACCGACCATGGAACACTTCGCGCTCGGGCACTGGCTGCTCGTGCTCGCCTACCTGACTTCGGTGGTCGGCTGCGCGCTCGGCCTCGCCTGCGCGGTGCAGGCCCGCCACGCGGCGAGCAGCCGGCACCGCCTGCGGTGGCTGGTGCTGGCGGCGGTCTCGATCGGCGGCGTCGGCATCTGGCTGATGCACTTCGTGGCCATGCTCGGCTTCAGCACGCCGGGGATGCCGGTGCGCTACGACGTCTTCCGCACCGCGCTGTCGGCGCTGCTGTCGGTCGCCGCGGTGTTCGCCGGGCTGCTGGTCGTCGGCGGCCGCGCGAAGTTCGGCTGGTGGCGGCTCGTGCTCGGCGGCGTGATCACCGGCCTCGCGGTCAACGTCATGCACTACACGGGGATGTCGGCCCTGCGCGTGAAGGGCGACTTCGGGTACGACGGCCTGCTGGTCGCGCTGTCGGTGGTGATCGCGGTGGTCGCGGCGACGGCCGCGCTGTGGTTCGCGGTCTTCCTGGACCGGCTGTCCCTGCGCCTGCTCGCCGGGTTCGTGATGGGCGCGGCGGTCACCGGCATGCACTACACCGGCATGGCCGCGGTCCGGATGACCATGGACGTGTCCGCCCCCGACCCGGCCGGCGTCGAGGTGTTCTCCTTCCTGTTCCCGGTGTTCGTGCTCGCCGCGATCGCGATGGCGGTCCCGCTCTGCGCGGTCCTGCTGGCCCCCGCGGCCGGGCCCGATGGCCCGCGGGAAGCGCCGGAACGCCTCCCGCGGGCGGTCACGCTAGAGCACGCACAGCAGTGAACAGGCCTTCGCCGACGACCAGTTCGTGTGCGACGGCGGGGTGCCCGGCGGGACGTTCACCGGCAGGTAGCTCACCTTCGCCTGGTTGGTGATCGGGAACAGGCTCAGCAACGCGTACGTCGAGCAGTACACCTGCCGCGTCTGCCCGGCGCCCAGCGCGAACGGCCCCGTCTGGCACGACGGCTCCACGCTGTCCACCACGTGCGCCGACGTGATCCCGACCGGACCCTCGTTCGTCACCGTGATCCGCCAGTACGCGGTCGCGAACAGCAGGCCCAGCAGCCCGACACCGGTCTGCTTGGCCCACGGCCCGGCACCACCCGGCCCGCACTTGGCGGCCGTCGACGCCGTGCAGATCTCCTTCTCCACCTTGACCTTCGGCGTGCACGACGCGCCCGGCGCGACCGGCAGCGTCACGGTGTTCGACGTGAACGACCCCGTCGAGTCGGTGCCGGTGGCGGTGTTCGCCACCGCCGTCACCGCGCAGTCCGCCGCGATCGTCGTGCGGAAGCACAGCTGCGGCGCGTCACCCGCGTAGTCGACGACCAGCGAGCCGCTGAAGCCCGCCGCGCTGTGCAGCACCAGCGTCGTGGTCACCGTGATCGACGGGTGCGCCGCCACGGAAACGCCGGTGAGGTCCACCGAACCGTCCGGGGCGAAGCCCGGCGTCGGCACGACGGCGTTGTCCTGGTCGGTCACCGTCACCTGCGACGCCGCGAAGTCGACGTTGGCCGGGTCGACGCCGGTCAGCCGCGCCGCGGTGTAGCCCTGGACGTGATTGCCGCCGTCGCAGGAGAAGTCGCCCGGTTTCAGCGTCACCTGCCCGCCGGACCGGACGCACGGCGAGGCACCGGTCGTCGGTTCCATCGAGAACAGCACGCCCGCGTCGCCGAGCCCGATCAGGCAGCCCGACGGCGGGTCGTAGGCGTAGCCGTAGTCCCGCGTGGCCCCGCCGTTCACGGTCGGGTGCGTGATCGGGCCGGGCAGGCCGGCGCACGCCGACCCCGTCGTCCAGTCGTGGCAGAGGGCCGCGCCCGCGTACCCGCCGCCCCAGGCCGGGAGGTAGCTGCGCACGTGGCCGCCGGGATCCGTGACGACCTCCGGCGGGAAGAAGATCGCGCCCGCGGGCAACGCCGTGATCGGCGGTGCCGGCAGTGCCGAGCCGTCGAGCGCGTAGCACGTCGTGACGGTGCTGGCGACGCTCGTCGACGAGCACGCGCCCACCGGTGCGCCGCTCGTGCTGAAGGCCGTGTACGCGTTGTAGGTGTAGTTGCCCGCCGGTCCCGTGGGCCGCGACGACGCCCAGCCGGCGCACGCCGTGGCGGTCGCCGGGTCGAAGCAGCCCAGTGACGGCTGCTGCGTGGTGTTCGGGCTGGACGTGGACGCGAACACCTTGTCCGCCACCACGGTCAGCGCGCCGTAGACGTACGGCTGGTTGGCGGCCGGCACGATCGGCGCGTACGGCTGGCCGCCGCACGCGCTCTGCGTCGCGATGGTCCAGCAGACGACCGCGCCGGAGCTGATCAGGCCGTAGACGTTGCCGCCGCTCTCGACGAGCCCGGTGATGCTGCTGACCGGCGGCGACCCGCCGAGGTTCGCCAGCGCGGAGTAGCCGCAGTTGGCGGCGGCGGCCATGTCGAGGCAGCCGATGCCGACCGACGTCGCCGTGATGGCGGGGTAGTAGACCTTCGCGGGCGCGGCGGGGTCGCGCACGTACTGCTCGACCATGGGGCTGGCGATGTCGCCGGCGCCGAGGGTGCCGAGCGGGCCGGGCGCGGTGTTGAGCACCTTCGGCCACGGGCCGCCCGGGCACCGCTGCCCGGTGGCGAGGTCGGTGCACACGACCTTCGGGGACGTGGCGCCCAGGTGGTGGTAGATGTTCCACGCCTGCAGCACGCCGCCCTGCGTGCGGTAGAGGATCGGGGAGAAGCCGTCGCCGCCGGTCGCGGTGGTGACCGCCTGCACGGGCGGGGTGAGGGCGCCGGACAGCTGGGTCGCGTCCGGCCCGGCGTCCGGGTTCGTGGCGCGGACCGCCGTGACCCCGGAAGCCGGTTCGGTGCCGGTGAACGTGCTGCCGTCGGTGGACCACTGCGGGGTCCAGCCGGGCGGGGCGTGCAGGGAACCGGGCTGGAACGCCTGGCCCGCCCCGACGGCGTCGGTGATGGTCGCGGCCCCGGCCGTCGTGGCCTGGTCGTCGTAGCCGATGACCCAGTTCGCGCTCGCGCCGTGGTCGGCGGGCGAACCGGTGCCCTGCACGGACTTCACCAGCCCGGAGACCGCGGCGGGCGCGGGATCGGCGGCCGCGGGTGGCGGGACGGCGGTCGCCGCGACGAGCACCAGCGGCAGGAACGTTCCCAGCATGCGTCTTCGCATGGACTGTCCTCGATTCTTTCGGTTCCGGGAATCGTTTTCCCGGCCGGAGAAAAAGCCTATGCGGCACTCCGGGTGCGTTGAAGCGCTCTCACCCGGGCGCCGAAAAGGCGATGCCAACAGCGCAGTTCGTGACCCTCTCGCGATCGCGTGTACCCGGTGTGACAACGGGTTTCACGCCGTGCGCTCACCCGGATGTCGGCCTAGCGTCACTCGTTCGGGTAACGAGGGGACGCTAAAAACCCCGGTTTCCGGCGTCCGGTGAAGATTTATTTTCCGGATGCGCGATCAACCGGATTCGGCGTCGAAGCGGAGTTTCGACGTGATGCGGTACCGGTCGCCCCGGTAGACCGAGCGGGTCAGCTCGACCACGCGGCCGGTCGTGTCGCGGGTCAGCCGTTCGATGTGCAGGATCGGCGCGTACACCGCGATTTCCAGCAGTTCGGCCTGGTCCGGGTTGGTCACCGCCGGCTCGATCGTCTGCACGGCGTCCTGCACGGCGATCCCGAAGCGCTCCCGCAGCAGCCGGTAGAAGTTGCCGGTCTCGAGCTCGGCCGGCCGCAGGCCCGGCACCAGCGACGCGGGCAGCGCCAGGCTTTCGATCGCGATCGGCTCGTCGTCGACGTACCGGACCCGGGTGACGCGCAGGACCGGCGTGCCCGGCTCGCACTCCAGCTCGCCGGCCAGCGAGCGGGCCGCCGGTGCCGTGGTGAACGCGACGACCCGGCTGGTCCAGTGCCCTTCCGCGGGCGGGACGGCGAGCCCGGTGGCCAGCTCCTGGGTGACCTTCTGCGGGCTGGTGAACGTGCCGCGGCCGCGCTGGCGCACCAGCAGCCCGGTGCGGGTCAGCTCGTCGATGGCCGCCCGGACCGTCGGGCGCGAGACGCCCAGTTCCGCGGCCAGGTCCCGCTCGGAGGCCAGGCCGGTGCCGGGGCCGGCGTTCTCGATCACCTTCAGCAGGTGCCGCCGGACGCGGTCGCGCTTTGCTGTAGGCGGGCGGTCCGCCTGCTCGCCACCTTCGGTTCGGGGGCTCCGGGTGGCGGAGCCCCCGGCCTGGGGCGAAGCCCCGGATGGCTGAGCGGTCAAGGCAGCGTCTTTTCGGGTACGGGGACCGCGCCGGCGAACCGGACGCGCTCCTTCGGCAGGGCGCCCAGCGCGCGCAGCCGGGTGAGGTGCCCTGCCAGCCGCTGGTGGAAGTCAGCATAACCGCGGTCCGGTGACGACCACGCGCGTTCGGCCAGCGCGCACAGCCGCGGGAACGCCAGGTGCCGCACGTGGTCGGGGGTCGGGGCGTGTTCGGTCCACAGCTGGGCCTGGGTGCCGAGCACGCCCGGCCGGGTGCCGTCGCTCACGGGGAGCCCGCCGGCCAACGGGTCGAAGCGGTAGACGTCTTCCAGCGTCGTCACGGGTTCGCGGGGTGGCTCGCCCGGCTCTTCGGTCTGCCGGTAGTCGAAGTACGTCGAGGTGTGCGGGGCCATCACGACCTGGTGGCCGCGGGCCACGGCCTGCGTGCCGTGCGCGGCGTCGCGCCACGCGGTGACGACCAGGTCGGCGGGCAGCCCGCCCGCGGCGTGCCCGGTCTCGTCCCAGCACACCGCCTGCCTGCCGAGCCCGGCGACGACGCGGTGCAGCTCGCCGAGGAACCACGGGTGGAGTTCGGCGGTGCTGCGCAGCCCGAGCGCGGCGGCCTTCGCGCGGGCGACCGGGCTGGTTTCCCACTGCGTCGTCGGGCATTCGTCGCCGCCGATGTGCAGGTGCCGGGCCGGGAAGACGTCCGCGACCTGGGTGAGGACGTCCCGGCAGAAGGCGAACGCGCCGTCGTGGACGCCGAGGATGTCCGGGCTGATGCCCCACTCCGTCCACACGGGAAGCCGCACGTCCGGCCGGTTGCCCAGCTCGGGGTAGGCGGCCAGGGCCGCGCGGACGTGCCCGGGCAGGTCGATCTCCGGCACGATCCGCACCCCGCGCGCGGCGGCGAAGGCGACGAGGTCCCGCAGCTCCCGCTGGGTGTAGAAACCGCCGTGGGGTACGCCGTCGAAGACACCGCTGCCCGCGGCCCCGACCATCGACTCGGCGCGCCACGCCCCGATCTCGGTCAGCCGCGGCCACCCGTGGACCTCGATCCGCCAGCCCTGGTCGTCGGTGAGGTGCAGGTGCAGGACGTTGAACTTGTGCAGTGCCAGGAGGTCGACGAACTCGCGCAGGAAAGCGAGCGGGAGGAAGTGCCGGGCGACGTCGAGCAGCACCCCGCGCCAGGGCAGCCGGGGCGCGTCGCGGACCGCCAGGCAGTCGAGGCGGGGCAGCAGCTGGCGGACGGTCTGCACCCCGGCGAGCAGGCCCGCTTCCGTGGTCGCGGTGAGCACGGCGTCCTCCGGCGTGACGTCGAGGGCGTACTCCTCGTCCGCGAAGCCCGGTTCGAGCGTGAGCCGGACCGCCGGTCCACTGTGGACGAGCGGAAGATGTGCGTACGCGGCGAGCAGCCGGGCCGGCCCGTCCGTGCCGGGTCCGGAGTGGACGCCGAGGGGCGTGAAGGAGCCGGCGCGGCGGTCAAGCCGCGCGGGGTGGGGGATGACCATCAGCCCTTCACCGCGCCCGCGGTCATGCCCTCGACCAGGTGGCGCTGCACCAGCGCGAAGAAGACGACGACGGGCAGCGCGAACAGCGTCGACGCCGCGATGAGGCCGCCGTAGTCGGTGCCCGTGCTGGTGCTGAACGAGACCAGCCAGACCGGCAGCGTGTAGCCCGAGCTGTCCTTCATGATCACGTAGGCGAACAGGAAGTCGTTCCAGGCGGTGATGAAGGCGAACACGCTGGTCGCGATGAGCCCGGGCAGCACGAGTGGCAGCAGGACCGAGCGCATCACGCGCCCGCGCGTCGCGCCGTCGACCATCGCCGCTTCCTCCAGCTCGACGGGGATGCCATGCAGGAACCCGCGCAGCGTCCAGATCGTGAACGGCAGCACGAGCGCCACGTAGGTCAGCACCAGGCCGAACAGCGTGTCGAGCAGGTGCGCGCTCTTCAGGCTCAGGAACAACGGGATGACCAGCGCGGGCACCGGGACCATCTGCAGCACCAGCACCCCGATGAGGAAGCCGCGGCGCCCGAAGAACCGAAAGCGCGTCAGCGCCGTCGCGGCTAGGAAGGCGACCACGATGGACAGTGCGACGACCGCGACGACGACCACGACGCTGTTGAGCAGGTCCTGGAGGAAGCCCGGTTTCGCGAGGGCGCCGGCGAAGTTGTCGAAGGTGACGTCGAAGGGCAGGAACTCCGGTGTGGGGCTGAGGATCTTGCCCGCCGGCTTGAACGCCGTGAGCACCATCCAGTACACCGGGAAGATCCACACGAGACAGAACAGCGTCGCGGCCGCGTTCCGGCCCACCCGGCGGATCACAGATCCTCCCCGGAGCGGACGAGCTTGCGCACGTACACCGCGGTCAGCCCGACGAGCAGCGCGACCGAGACCACGGCGATCGCCGCGCCCTGGCCGAAGTCGTTGCGGCTGAAGGCGCGGGTGAACGTCCAGATGCCGAGCGTCGTGGTGCCGCCGTCCGGGCCGCCCTGGGTGAGGATCCAGATCTGGTTGAACACGGTGAAGTCCCAGATGATCGACAGGATCGTGACCAGGCCGAAGATCGGCTGCAGGAACGGGAAGGTGATGGTGCGGTGCGCCCGCCACGGCCCGGCGCCGTCGAGCGCGGCCGCTTCGTAGTAGGACCGCGGGATCTGCGAAAGGCCGGCGTAGAGCGTGAGCGCGACGAACGGCACCGACTGCCAGACGACCAGCAGCCACACCAAGGTGAACGCCGACGCGGGCGACGTCGTCCAGTCGCGCTGGGTGAGATCCCCGAAACCGGCCTGGGTCAGCAGCCAGTTCACGACGCCGTACCCGGGCTGGAAGAGCCACTGCCAGACCAAAGTGGACGCCACGTTCGGCAGCGCCCAGGCGGCGATCAGGCACAGCGTCACCGCCGTGCGCATCCCGCGGCCCAGCCGCCGCAGCATGAGCGCGACCGCGAAGCCGATGACGAGCGTGCCGAGGACCAGCGCGGCGCAGAACCCGACGCTGCGGGCCAGCACCGGGAGCAATTGGCCGTCCCCGAGCACCTCGGCGTAGTTGTCCCAGCCCGCGAAGCCCGTCGTGCCGGTGAACAGCGAGCGGAGGCCGTACTCCTGCAACGAGATGACGACCAGGCGCAGCAGCGGGTAGCCGAGCACCAGCCCGAGCAGCGCGGCCGCGGGCAGGAGCAGGCCGTAGGGCAGCAGCGACCGGCGCCGCCGAGGCGCCACCGGTCTTTCCGGCGCGTGCGGCCGCGCTTTCACGAGCAACACGGGGACTCCTCGGGGGAAAGGGGCGGGGCGGCCCGGCGGGGACGGCGGTCAGCCGGGCTGCCCCGCCGGTCAGCGGGCGTTGAGCGCTTCGGTGAGGTGGGCGTCGAAGTCCTTGGCCGCCTCGGCGATCGGCTTGCGCCCGGTCGCGATGTCGGCGAAGAACGTGTTGATCGACTTGTCGCTCTCGATGGTCGCCCAGCCGGGGGCGGCCGGAGTCGCGACGCTGGTCTTGGCCGCCGTGGCGAACGCGGCGTTGAGCGGCGGCAGCGACGGCGTGATCCGGTCGATCAGCTCGGTCGAGATCGGGGTCCAGCCGTCGATTCCGGCGATGGCGTCGCGTTGCACCGCCGGGTCGGTCGCCGCCTTGACGTAGGCGAGCGCGAGGTCCTGGTTGCGGCTCTTGGCCGCGATCGCCAGGTCGGACCCGCCGAGGAAGACCGGCTGCGTCTTGCCGGGTGTGGTGCTGGGGAAGGGGAACGTGCCCAGCCGGTCCTTGAGCTCCGGCTTGTTCTTGACCACGGTGTTGACGCTCGTGTCGAGGATGGCCGCCGCGCCGCCGGCGGAGAAGATGGCGGCCTGGTCGGGTGCCTTCGTGTCGACGTTGCGGGACGCGGGGGAGGAGTAGGCGTTCTGGAAGTCCTTCCAGGCCTGCAACCCCTTCTGCGCCTCGGGGCTTTCGAGGGCGCCGGACCACTTTCCGTTCTGTTGCACGGCGATCTGGCCGCCGGCGTCCCAGACGAACTGCAGCGCGCCGAACCAGTAGCGGCCGGGGAAGTGGAAGACCGAGTAGTCCGGCGCGGGGTGCTTGGCCTTGATCTTGTCGAGCGCGGCGGTGAGCTCGGCGTAGGTCGTGGGCGGAGCGGTGACACCGGCGTCGGCCCAGACCTGCTTGTCGTAGATCACCGACCGGTTGCCCGCGAACAGCGGCGCCGCGTAGACGTGGTCGTCCACAGTGGCCGGTCCGATCAGACCGGGCAGCCAGGTCTGGCCCGCGGCCAGCTCGGCGCGGTGCGGGGTGAGGTCGGTCAGCGCGCCGTTGGCGGCGAACAGCGGGACGTTCGTGTTGCCGATCTCGATGACGTCCGGTGTGGTGTCCTGGGCCAGTGCGGTGCTGATCTTGGTGTTGATGTTGTCCCATTCCTGGATCTGGACGGTGACCTTCGCGCCGGTGGCCTGCTCGAACGCGGCGTTGATCGCCGCGGTGGCCTTGTCGCTCAGGTCGCCGTTCATCAGCCAGACGGTCAAGGTGGTCCCGCCGGCGGCGGGAGCGGGGGTGTCGGTGCCGCAGGCGCTGGCGGTCAGAGCGGTGACGGCCAAGGCGGCGGCGAGGATGCGTCTGCGCATGGGGATTCCCGGAGGCGTGAGGGGGATGCGGGGATCAGCAGTGGCCGAGGTCGGCCCACTGGGCGGTGAGGCCCGGTTCGGAGCCCTGGGTCCACCAGTTCGCCTGCCAGAGGTGGGCGTTGTGCTTCACGCGCTGGCCGCCGAGGTACACCGTGCCCCAGTCCCACTCCGGCGCGCTCGAGCAGTCGGCGGGCTGGGACGGCGTGGTCGGGGTGGTGGGCGTGGTCGGGGTGGTCGGCTGGGTGGTCGTGGTCGCCGGCGGGCTGGTCGGCGTGGTGCACCCGGTCACGGTGTCCACATGGGACGTTCCGGCGGTGCGGTACTGCCCGGCCTTCGCGACGGCGTCGGCGGGCGAGACGACCTGGTTGCCCGCGTAGTAGGTCCAGTCCACCTGCTCGGTGTAGACGCTGTTCCCGCTCGTGTGGCCCGCGGTGTCGATGAACCACATGTTGTAGTTGATCGACATCGGCGTGCGCGGGTAGACCGGGTTGCCCTGGGCGTCGGTGGTGTGGTCGGCGGTGAGGACGCCGTCGATGTAGTACTTGACGTGCCCGCCGGAGACCTGCGTGACGATGTCGTGCCAGCCGGCCAGGCTGCGGTTCTGCGCGGTGGACGTGCGCAGGCCGTCCCACGTCGGGCTGTTCCAGTAGGTGTACCAGCTGGTCTGGTAGTTGGCCTGTGGGCCGCCCCAGCCGCCGTTGGGCAGGTATTCGGAGAAGTCCAGTTCGCTGTAGAGCGGGTCGCGGTCGTACCGCAGCGGCGAGATCGTGAAGTAGGTTTCGTTGACGTGGTCGCCGTCGCTCCCGCTGTCCGGCGCGTCGGTGAAGCGGACCCGGCTGGCGTACGTGCCTTCGAAGAACCGCAGCTGGTTCTGGTACAGCTCGGCGTGCGTGGTGCCGTTCGCGGAGCCGTCGGTGCTCGCGGCCAGCTGCGCGACGCGCTCGCCGTTGACGGTCGGGAAGGTGACGTTGCTGGTCAGCCAGCGCGCCCCGGGCACGCCCGGGCTGCCGACGTCGTTGCGGGTGGTCCAGCCGGCGCCGCTGAAGGCGGAGTCGGTGGGCGACGCGTAGTGGAAGTCGTCGAAGAGCACCCCGCAATCGGCGGCGGCCGCCGGGCTGGCGTCGGCCCCGCCGGAGAGGATCAGGGCGGTGGCGGCGACGGTGGCGAGGCTCGTGAGGGCTGCGGTGGTGGTCCGGGTGGTACGGGACATGGGTCTCCTCCTGGGATGCCGTCCGCGGGGAGGCCGATTGGTCTAGACGAATCGGGTGGCCAGTACCCTCCTCCTGACCATTGGTCATGTCAAGAAGGCAGCAGAACTTACCTTTGGTAATTTCCACCTGAGTGCGCCCAAGCGCCCGAAGGTGGCCTTCGGTGCGTCTGACGCACCGAAGGCCGCCTTGGGTGCGTCAGACGCAACCAAGGCCACATTGGGGCGCTGGGGTCCGGGAGCGAACGGGGCTAGCGGGCGGCGGCCTCGAACAGCTCGACCAGGTTCCCCGCGGGGTCGGTGAGCAGGATCTGCCGCCCACCCGGCCCCGCGACGACGTCGCCGAGGAACTCCACCCCGGCGTCCGCCAGCCGCCGGATCTCCGCGTCCAGGTCCGGGACCACCAGGTGGATGCGGTTCCGTCCCGCCGCCGACAACGACGCGGGCGTGGCCCGCGCGCCCGAGCTGGCCGGGCCCGAAAGCAGCAGCCGCAGCGGGCCGCGGACGACGTCGGCGAACGCCGGTGCCGCGCTCATGCGCACCGTGAAGCCGAGGTGGGTGGTGTAGAAGGCGATGGCCGCCGGGACGTCGTCGACGACGTACCGGACGCTGGCGAGCTGATCGGTCACGACGGGACCTCCTTGTCTTGTGCCGCACCGAGTTCCGGCAGCAGGTGCCGGACGCGCGTGTCGAGTTCGGCCGCGGTGCGCCGGAACGCGCCGGGGCCGGGCGCTGCGGCCGGGTCCGGGATGCTCCAGTGGCGGCGGTGCGGGAACGCGGGGCAGACTTCGCGGACCTTGTCGCACACCGTGATCACGTGGTCGAACCGCTGCCCGGCGACCGTGTCCAGGTGCCGCGGCCGCTGCCCGGCGACGTCGATGCCGAACTCCTCGGCCAGCACCCGGACCGCCTCCGGGTGGAGCGCGGCCTTGGGGTGGCTGCCCGCGCTCGTCGCGGCCACCCGGCCGCCGGTCCGCTGCCGCAGGAGGGCCGCGGCGATGGGCGAGCGGGAGCTGTTGCCGGTGCACACGAACAGCACGGTGATCCCCGGCCGGACCGGCGCCGGCTCGCGGAGCAGACCCGGGTGCAGGGCCGTGCCGGTCGCCGTCAGCGCGGCCGAACACCGGTCGAGGTCCAGGTGGTAGTAGCTGTCGCGGCCGTCGTAACTGCTTCGCGTGACCGCGACGAGCCCGCCGTCGCGCAGCAGCCGCAGGTGGTAGGAGACCAGGTTCTGCGGCTGGCCGACGTGCTCCACCAGTTCCCGGACCCGCAGGTCGCGGCCGGCGAGCGCGGTCAGGAGCGACCACCGCAGCGGGTGCGCGGCGAGGCGGACGAACGCGGGTGGCTCCGGTGCCATCGCCGCAGAATACATCAAACGAGATTGATGGAACAGTGCGTCATGATGGGACGACCCGAGCGAGAGGACCGGTGATGGACGGGCTGACCGAGGAGGAGGCCGCGATCGTCGCGGTCGTGCGCGACTTCGTGGACCGCGACGTCCGGCCGTCGGCGCGGGAACTGGACCACACCGACACCTACCCCGAAGCGCTCATCGAGCAGATGAAACGCCTGGGCGTCTTCGGCCTCGCCGTGCCCGAGCCGTGGGGCGAGGCGCGGGTGTCCGCGCAGTGCTACGCCGTGATCACCGAGGAGCTGGCGCGCGGCTGGATGAGCCTGGCCGGCGCGATGGGCGGGCACACCGTGGTCGCGAAGCTCATCGCCGAGCACGGCACGCGCGCGCAGCAGGACCACTACCTGCCGCGGCTGGCCACCGGCGAGGTCCGCGCGACGATGGCGCTGACCGAGCCCGGCGGTGGCTCCGACCTGCAGGCGCTGCGGACCACCGCCCGCCGCGAAGGGGACAGCTACGTCGTCGACGGCGCCAAGACGTGGATCACCAACGCGCGCCGCTCGCAGCTGGTCGCGCTGCTGTGCAAGACCGATCCGCGCGCCGAACCCGCGCACGCGGGCATCAGCATCCTGCTCGTCGAGCACGGGCCGGGCTTCGAGGTCTCCCGCGACCTGCCGAAGCTGGGGTACAAGGGCGTCGAGAGCTGCGAACTGTCCTTTGTGGACTTCCGGACGCCGGTGACGTCCTTGCTGGGCGGGGTCGAGGGCAAGGGTTTCGCGCAGATGATGCGCGGCCTGGAGATCGGCCGGATCCAGGTCGCCTCGCGCGCGCTCGGCGTCGGGCGGGCCGCGTTGGAGGATTCCCTGCGCTACGCCCAGGAACGCGAGGCGTTCGGGAAGCCGATCTGGCAGCACCAGTCGGTCGGCAACCACCTGGCCGACATGGCCACCAAGCTGGAGGCGGCCCGCCAGCTCGTCCACCACGCCGCCCGCCGCTACGACTCCGGCGAGCGCGCCGATCTCGAAGCCGGCATGGCGAAGCTGTTCGCGTCGGAGACCGCGATGGAGATCGCGCTCGCCGCGGTGCGCATCCACGGCGGCTACGGCTACTCCACGGAGTTCGACGTCGAACGCTACTTCCGGGACGCGCCGCTGATGATCGTCGGCGAGGGCACCAACGAAATCCAGCGCACGGTCATCGCCCGGCAGCTGGTCAAGCGCCACCCGATCGGGGGCGACCGCGCGTGATCGCCGAACCGATCCTCCCTGGACCCGCGGCGGCCCTCGCCGCGCTGCTCGGCGTCCCGCTGCCCGAAGACGGCGTCCTCCCGCTGCTGTGGCACTGGGTGTACCTGCTCGACCGGCCCGCGCAGGCCGACCTGGGCCCGGACGGGCACCCGGTCCGCGAAGGGACGCCGCCCGGACGCCGGATGTGGGCCGGCGGCCGGGTGCGCACGACCGGGGAGCTCCGCTGGGGCGAGGAAGCCACCCGCCACTCGGAAGTCCTGGCCACGCGCGAAAAGCAGGGCCGGTCCGGGCCGCTCACCTTCGTGACGGTGGCCCACCGGATCCACCAGGCGGGCCGGCTCGTCGTCGACGAGGAGCAGGACCTCGTCTACCGCGCGAGCGGTGGTGAGACGTACCCGGCCGGCGGTCCGGAGGTGCCGCCGGAGCCGGGGGAGTGGGCTCTCGACGTGACGCCGACGCTGCTGTTCCGCTTCTCGGCGCTGACCTACAACGCCCACCGCATCCACTACGACCGCGACTACTGCCGCGACGTGGAGGGCTACCCCGGGCTGCTCACCCACGGGCCGCTGCAGGCGCTCGCGATGGCCGAAGCCGCGCGGGCGCGCGGGGCCGCCGGGCCCCTGGCGTTCGAGTACCGGCTCGTCGCGCCGCTCTTCGACTTCCAAGGGCTGATCGCCTCGGCCCGGCCGGACGCGGGCGCGATGACGACGGCGGTCCGCGACCGGTCGGGGCGGCGGACGGCCACCGGGAGCCTGCGTCCGGGGTAGGTCGTCACGGGCGGTTCGGAGTGCTCAGCGTACGGTCACAACCTCGTCGCAGATATTGTAAACAATTTCATCGACGATTAGGGTGCGACCATCAAGCCTGCGAAGCGACGAGGACTGACCTTGATCATCGACTGCCACGGCCACTACACCACCGCACCACCCGCGCTCGCGGCGTGGCGTGACCGGCAGATCGCCGCGCTGGACGGCTCTGCTGCCGCGCCCGCGCGCGCCGACCTGCGGATCAGCGACGACGAGCTGCGCGAGACGATCGAGCCGAACCAGCTGAGGCTGATGGACGAACGCGGGATCGACCTGACGATCTTCTCGCCGCGCGCGTCCTTCATGGCCCACCACGTCGGCGGCTTCGAGACCTCGTCGGAGTGGGCCGCGATCTGCAACGAGCTCTGCCACCGCGTCAGCACGCTCTACCCGGACCGGTTCGCCCCCGCGGCGATGCTCCCGCAGTCCCCGGGCGTCGACCCGGCCACCTGCCTGCCGGAGCTGACCCGCTGCGTCGAGGAGTACGGCGCCGTCGCGCTGAACCTCAACCCCGACCCCAGCGGCGGCCACTGGACGGCCCCGCCGCTGACCGACCGGTCGTGGTACCCGGTCTACGAAAAGATGGTGGAGTACGACATCCCGGCGATGGTGCACGTCTCCACCAGCGTCAACCCGGCCTTCCACACGACCGGCGCGCACTACCTCAACGCCGACACGACCGCGTTCATGCAGCTCGTGCAGGGCGACCTGTTCACGGACTTCCCGACGCTGCGGCTGATCATCCCGCACGGCGGTGGCGCGGTGCCCTACCACTGGGGCCGGTTCCGGGGCCTCGCGATGGCGCTGGGCAAGCCGGAGCTCGAGGAGCACGTGCTGGGCAACGTCTTCTTCGACACCTGCGTCTACCACCAGCCGGGCTCGGACCTGCTCTTCGACGTCGTCCCGGCGCGCAACATCCTGTTCGCGTCCGAGATGATCGGCGCGGTCCGCAGCGTCGACCCGCGCACCGGCCACCACTTCGACGACACCCGCCGGTACGCCGAAGCCGCGAAACTGTCCGAAGCGGACTGGGCGGCGATCCGGGAGCACAACGCCCGCGCCGTCTACCCGCGCTTGGACGCCCTGCTGAAGGGGCAGGGCCGGTGACCGCGCCGAAGACGCCGGGCTGGCTGGACTGGTACGCCGGTCCGTCCACACCGGACTTCCCACTGCCGCCCGGCGCGGTCGACGCCCACTGCCACGTCTTCGGACCGCAGGAGGAGTTCCCGTTCGCGCCCGAGCGCAAGTACACCCCGTGCGACGCGAGCAAGGACCAGCTCTTCGCGCTGCGCGACCACCTCGGGGTGTCGCGGAACGTCGTCGTGCAGGCCACCTGCCACGGCGCCGACAACTCCGCGATGCTCGACGCGGTCCGGGCGGCAGGCGGGCGGGCCCGCGGCGTCGCGACCGTGCGGCCGGACATCGGGGACGCGGAACTGCGCGAGCTCGACGCGGCCGGCGTCCGGGGCGTGCGGTTCAACTTCGTCAAGCGGCTGGTCGACGCCGCGCCCACCGAGGACCTCGCCGCCATCGCCCAGAAGATCGCCCCGCTCGGCTGGCACGTCGTGCTCTACTTCGAAGCCGCCGACCTGCCCGAGCTGGCAGGGTTCTTCGGCACGCTGCCGGTGCCGCTGGTGATCGACCACATGGGACGGCCGGACGTCACGAAACCGGTGTCGGGGCCGGAATTCGGCCGGTTCCTCGACTTCGCCGGGCGCAACGACGTCTGGGTCAAGGTGAGCTGCCCCGAACGGCTCACGGTGACCGGGCCGCCGGCGCTCGACGGCGAACGGCACGCCTACACCGACGTCGTGCCGTTCGCGCGCCGCGTCGTCGCGGAGTTCCCCGACCGGGTGCTGTGGGGGACCGACTGGCCGCACCCGAACCTCAAGAGCCACATGCCCGACGACGGGCTCCTCGTCGACCACGTGCCGCTGATCGCGGAAACCGCGGAGGCACAGCGGAAGCTGCTGGTCGACAACCCGATGCGCCTCTACTGGCCCGGCGAAACCGCCTGAAACCCCCTGAAGGGCATGCAATGCAGCACGCCAACGCGCTCAACCGGCTGAACCGCCTGCCGATCTCGCGCTTCCACAAGCTGACCATCCTCGCCGTCTCGTTCGCCTACTTCTTCGAGTTCGCGGACATCAACAGCTTCGCCACCACCGCGCCCAAGCTGATCAAGCTGTGGGGCGTGACGGTCGACCAGGTCGCGTACGTGACCTCGCTGTCGTTCGTCGGGATGTTCTTCGGCTCCGTCGTCGCGAGCACGATCGCCGACCGCTTCGGCCGCAAGAACGCTCTCCTGTGGACGACCGTCTGGTTCGGCGTCTTCTCGTTCGCGGCGGTGTTCTCCTGGGACATCGTTTCGCTGGGCGTGTTCCGCGTCCTCACCTCGGCCGGCCTCTCGGCGATGACGGTCGTCGCGGTCATCTACGTCAACGAGCTCTACCCGGCGGCCAACCGCGGCAAGTACCAGGCGTACGCGATCGTGATCGGCATCTGCGGCACGCCGGTGACCAACCTGATCGCGAGCATCGTCGTCCCGCTCGGCGACTGGGAGTGGCGGCTGGTGTACCTGTGGGGCGCGCTCGGCGTCCTGCTGGTGCTGTTCACCCGGCAGCTGAAGGAATCGCCGCGCTGGTACGAAAGCCGGGGCGAGCACGCGAAGGCCGACGCGGTGCTGCGGGAGATCGAAGCGCGGGTCGCGGCCCAGATGGGCCCGCTGCCGGAGCCGGCGCCGCCGATCGAGGAGGCCCCGGTGGCCAAGGCGCCGCTGCGGCTGCTGCTGCGCAAGAAGTACCTGCTGCCCACGCTGCTGCTCACGGTCCTGTGGGTGACGCAGACGATCGGGTTCTTCGGGTACTCGAGCTGGGCGCCGACGTTGCTGGCCAAGGAAGGCTTCAGCGTCGAGAAGTCGGTGTTCTACGTGGCGCTGACGACGGTCGGCGCGCCGCTCGGGTCGTACCTGGCGGCCCTGGTCACCGACCGGTTCGAGCGCAAGTGGTGCCTGGTCGCGTTCGGCACGGTCATCGCGTTGTGCGGCCTGTTCTACGGGCTGACGTTCAACCCGGTCCTGATCGTGGTGTTCGGCTTCCTGGTCAACATGTTCGAGCGCGGCTACACGGCCCTCGGGTACGCGTACTCGCCCGAGCTGTTCGACACCCGCGGCCGCTCACTGGGCACGGGCGTGTCGTACGGCCTCGGCCGCCTGTCGAACGCGGCGGGGCCGCTGATCGTGGCCTCGCTGTACAACGGCAGCGGTTATCAGAGTGTGTTCTTCTTCATCGCGGGCACCTGGCTGGTCGGCGCGGTGGTGCTGGCGCTGTTCGGGCCGCGGACCCGTCGGGCGCGGCTCGAACGGGCGGCGGCGGAGCCCGCCGGGGTCTGAGGGCTGCCCGGTCCGCGCGCTGGGACAGCGGCGGCCTCCCGGCATTTCGGCGGCGATGCCGGAGCGGCAGGACGGCGGCGCCCCTGCCGCCCTGGCGCGGCCGGAGGAAATCGTCACCTGGTCACGGGAACAGCCGCCGAGGCGTCACCGGACCGCCGCGGAAACCGCGCACAGCGCGGCCCACGCCACGGCGAACGCGGCGACCTTCTTCCGCGCGGTCCGGTCCGGGAGGGTGGTGCCGAAGACGAGGGCGTCGGCGGCGTCGGAAGCCACCCGCGCGGCGAGGGCGACCTGCAGGGCCCGCCCCGGCGGCGCGAACACCATCGCGAGGCCGATCGCCGCGTCGCGGGCACCGATGCCGCCGACCAGGGTGCGCACGCCGGGGCTGACCTCGCCGGACGCCGTCGTCAGGCCGCACGGCTTGGCGAGCACTCGGGGCGCGGCGATGATCGTCGCGCTGTAGGCGGCCGTCAACGCTCCCAGGACACGGGTCATCGCGGGCATCGGAAGTCCTTTCACCGGGTCGGCTCGGGCTACCCGGCCGGGGGCCCGGCAAACCGGCGCGTTTGTCCGCCGCCCGGCCGGGAACGCCTCCTGGGAAGTCGTTCCGGGAGGAGAAAGCGGATGAAGGCAGTGGTGTGGCACGGGGTCGGCGACATCCGGGTCGACGAGGTCCCGGATCCGAAGATCCTCGAACCGAGTGACGCGATCGTGCGCATCACGCGCAGCGCGATCTGCGGGACCGATCTGCACCTGGTGCGCGGCACGATGCCGGGCATGCAACCGGGCACGGTGCTCGGCCACGAAGCCGTCGGCGTCGTCGAGGAAGTCGGTCCCGCGGTCCGCGGGTTCGCGCCGGGTGACCGCGTCGTGGTGTGCTCCACGGTCGGGTGCGGGACGTGTTCCTACTGCCGGGCGGGTTACTTCGCGCAGTGCGACACCGCGAACCCGAACGGGCCGGGCGCCGGGACCTGCTTCTTCGGCGGGCCGGAGACGACCGGCCCGGTGGACGGGCTGCAGGCCGAGTACGCGCGGGTGCCGTTCGCGATGACCACGCTCGTCCCCGTGCCCGAAGGGGTGACCGACGACCAGGCGATCCTGGTGTCCGACATCTACCCGACCGCGTGGTTCGGCGCGCGCCTCGCCGAGATCGGCACGGGGGACAGCGTGCTCGTGCTGGGCGCCGGCGTGGTCGGCCAGTTCGCGATCGCGTCCGCGCAGCAGCAGGGCGCCGGCCGGGTCTTCGCCGTCGACGGCATCGGGTCGCGCCTGGACGCGGCTCGCGGGCAGCACGCGGAAACGGTGGACTTCAACCGCGAAGACCCGGTCGCGCTGGTCAAGGAGCTCACCGGCGGGATCGGCGTGGACCGCGTGATCGACGCCGTCGGCGTGGACGCGCAGCGCCCGGCGGCCGGCCCCGCGGCGGAGCAGGCCGAGCAGCACGCCGAAGAGTTCGAGGCCGAACGCGCCGCCGCGGCCCCGGACGCCGCGCCCTCGGGGGACCAGTGGGTGCCGGGCAACGCGCCCAGCCAGGCCGCCCGGTGGGCGGTCGAGGCCGTGGCCAAGGCGGGGAGCATCGGGGTCATCGGCGTCTACCCGCCGGGCTTCTCCAGCTTCCCGTTCGGCGCGGCGATGAACAAGAACCTCACCGTCAAGCTGGGCAACTGCAACCACCGCCGGTACGTGCCGGGGCTGCTGCACCGGGTCGCCGCGGGCTTCGACCCCACGGCGTTCATCACGCAGCGCACCGACACCGCGTCCGCCGTCGAGGCGTACGAAGCCTTCGACCGGCGTGAAGCGGGCTGGCTGAAGACGGTGCTCGACGTGGCGTAGCCCTCAAGCGGGCTGGGCGACCAGCGTCGGGCGCCGGACCAGGGAAACCATGGCCGCGCCGAGCAAGCCGGCGATCGCGAAGGCCAGGAAGCCCATTGTGGACAGTCCGCTCGCGACCAGGACGCCGCCGAGCCAGGGACCGAACACCGCGCCGAGCCGGCCGACGCCGGAAACCCAGCCGAGGGCGGTCGCCCTGCTGTCGGCGGGGTAGTGGGCGCCGACCGCCGCGTAGATGAGCGTCTGCGCGCTGAACAGCCACGCGCCGGTCAGGAACACGACGACGTAGGTGAGCGCGAGCGGCAGGTGCACCGCGAGCAGGCCGACGCCGCCCGCGGTGAGGGCGAACCAGGTGATCGCGACGGGCCGGGCCCCGAAGCGGTCGGCGAGCCGGCCGGCGACGAGCATGCCCGCGATGCCGCCCAGGTTGATCACCAGCAGGAAGCTGATCGCGGAGCCGAGGTTGTAGCCGTTGCCGCGCATCATGGTCGGCAGCCAGGTGTTGACGCCGTACACCAGCAGCAGGCCGGCGAAGGAGGCGATCCAGAACAGGACCGTCGTCAGCCGGACCGCCGGGGTGAACAGGCCCCGCAGGCCGCCGCGCCGGTCCTCGGCCGGTTCGGGGGCGAACGCTTCCAGCGCGACCCGGTGCCGGTCGGCGATCGCCCGCGCCCGGTCGGTCTTTCCCTTGGCCAGCAGGAAGGTCAGCGACTCGGGCAGCAGGAAGACGATCGCCGGCAGGACCGGAACGAGCAGCAGCGCGCCCAGCCAGTACACCGAACGCCAGCCCAGCGACCCGACGAGCGTCATCCCGAGCGCCCCGGCCAGCGCGCCGCCCGCCTGGTGCGCGGTCATCACCGTGGTGACGGCGAGGTTCTTCCGCCACGCCGGCGCGTACTCCATGACCATCGCGATCGCCGACGGCAGCAGCCCGCCGAGCCCGACGCCGGCGACGAACCGCGCCGCGCCGAACCACGACGGCGTCGGCGCGGCGGCGCAGGCGGCCGCGGCCAGGGAGAAGACGACGACGCCGGTGATGATGATCTTCCGCCGCCCGATCCGGTCGGTGAGGATGCCGGCCGACAGCGCGCCGAGCATCATCCCGAACGTCGTCAGGCTGCCGATCGTCCCGCCGGTGACGGCGGTCAGGCCGAAGCCCTTGTCCGCCAGCACGCCCGGCAGGGTCGCGCCGTAGACGAAGAGGTCCAGCCCGTCGAGCAGGACCAGGAGCCAGCACAGCGCGGTCACCCGGAGCGAGAGCCGGACTGTCGCCGCGTCGGTTTCTCGTACGGACATCCTCGTCCCTTTCGTCCCGGGGCTGCGGAGCGGTCCGAAGCTACATCGTGTGAGATATTGAACACAAGACTCAATTCAAGATTGTTAACAATCTTGTGAGTCAGCTATGTGTCGGAGCTGGTCCCGGGCGGCCGCGGCGACGTCGGAGCGGACGGCCAGGTCGCCGAGCATCTCGGCGGCGGCCGCCATTTCGGCGGTGCGGCGGACGGCGTGCCGGTAGGAGCCGCTGACCAGCCGGTCCACGGTGGCCGCCCCGGCGGCGGTCAGCTCGCCGACGATGACCTCGCGCAGCCAGTCTTCGCAGCCGGCGGCGCGGGCGGCCGTGAGGGCTTCGACCACGGCGGCGGACATGCCCTTGAAGAACACGCTCCGCAGGAGCTTGCGTTCGGCGGCAAGCCCGGCGTCCCCGGGCATGACCTCGACGGCGGCGCCGAAGCCGTTCAGGGTGGCGGCGACGGCTTCGGCGGCCTTTCCGCTGGTCAGCATGGGGACGCGCAGGCCGCGTCCGGGGACCGGCGCCATGATCGCGACGTCGGCGAACGGCACGTCGTGCTCGGCGGCGAGGGCGGCCAGCCTGCGCTTGGTGCCGGGGGCGGCGGTGTTCAGGTCGGCCCAGGCCGCGCCCGGGCGCAGGCCGGGGAGTCCGGCGCGAAGCGCGTCGAGCGCCGCGGCCGCGCTGTTCACGCTCAGCACGAGATCGGCGCCCTCGGCCGCGTCGGCCTCGGAGCCGGTCACGACGACGCCTGCCGCCGCGCCGGCGACCGCCGGGTCGTACGCGCGCACCACCGCTCCGGCCGTGGCCAGGTCACGGGCCAGTTCGCTGCCCGCTTCCCCCAATCCGAGTACCGCGATGGTTCCGGTCATAGCAGAATCCTCCTTGCCAGCTACGATCGAGTGCACGATGTGCTCGACAAAATTGTCAACAAAATCGGAGTCGAGGGTATGACCGAGAGTGCTGCGGACCGGCAGCCGGGGGAGCGTTCGGTGGTGGCGGCCATCCGGGACGCCATCGTCCGCGGTGAGTTCGTGCCCAACCAGCGGCTGGTCGAGGCGGACCTGTCCGCCCAGTTCGCGGCGAGCCGCGCCACCGTGCGCGCCGCGCTGATCGAGCTGACCAACGAAGGGCTCGTCGAACGCGTGCAGAACCGCGGCGCCCGCGTGCGCGCGGTCTCGCTCGAAGAGGCCGTCGAGATCTCCGAAGTCCGGATGATGCTCGAATCGCTGTGCGCGGCCAAGGCGGCCGAGCGCATTTCCGACGCCGAGGTCGGCGAGCTGCGCGAACTCGGCGAGCTGATGCGGCAGGCCGTCGCGAGCGGGGACGTCGTCGGGTACTCCGGCCTCAACCAGCGGCTGCACCGGCGGATCCGCGAGATCAGCGGGCAGCGGACCGCCGCGCAGGTGCTCGAACGGCTGCGCGGGCAGAGCGTCCGGCACCAGTTCCGGCTGGCGATGCGGCCCGGCCGGCCGCAGGTCTCGCTGCCGGAGCACCTCGCGATCATCGACGCCATCTGCGCGAACCACCCCGAGCGCGCCGCCGAAGCCGCCCGGGTGCACCTCGGCAGCGTGATCGAGGCGCTCAAGGCGGCCGACGCGGACGTCTCGCCTCTGAGGTAAACCGTCGCCAAGATTGTTGACAATCTTGGCGACGGAACCGTATGGTGGCGGGTATGAAGCCCGTCATCGTCACCGACCCGCCGCGCGCCGACCTCGAGGAGGTGACGCGCCTGGCCGACTACGGCGTCGCCACCGTGCACGAGGCCCTCGGCCGCTCCGGGCTGCTCGGGTCCGGCCTGCGGCCCATCCAGGACGGCGCGCGCGTCGGCGGCACCGCCGTCACCGCGCTCTGCTGGCCCGGGGACAACCTGATGATCCACGCGGCCGTCGAGCAGTGCCGCGAAGGCGACGTCCTGGTCGTCACCACGACTTCGCCGTGCACCGACGGGCTCTTCGGCGAACTCTTCGCGACCGCGCTGCGCCACCGCGGGGTGCGCGGCCTGGTCACCACCACCGGCGTCCGCGACGTCACCGACCTGCGCGCGCTCGGCTTCCCCGTGTGGTCGGCCGCGATCAGCGCGCAGGGCACCGTCAAGGCGACCGCCGGCGCGGTCAACGTCCCCGTCGCCATCGGGGGGCAGCTGATCCGCCCCGGCGACGCGATCCTGGCCGACGACGACGGCGTCCTGCGCGTCCGCCGCGAAGACGTCCGAAAAGGACTGGAAGCCGCGAAGGCGCGCCTGGAAAAGGAAGCCGCCGCGCGGGAGGCGTTCGCCACCGGCCAGCTCGGGCTGGACCGCTACGGGCTGCGCGAAAAACTCGCAGCGCTCGGCGTCCGGTACCTGACCGCCGAGGAGTACGAGAAGGAGCAGGCATGACCGGCGTGCGCTGCATGCTCATGCGCGGCGGGACGTCGAAGGGCGCCTACTTCCTCGCCGGTGATCTGCCCGCCGACCCCGCGGCCCGCGACGACCTGCTGCTGCGGATCATGGGCACCCCCGACCCGCGCCAGATCGACGGCCTCGGCGGCGCCCAGCCGGTGACGAGCAAGGTCGCGATCGTCTCGGCCGCCGAGGACCCCGGCCACGACGTCGACTACCTGTTCCTGCAGCTCGGCGTCGAGGAAGCGACCGTTTCCGACCGCCAGACCTGCGGCAACCTGCTCGCCGGCGTCGGGCAGTTCGCCGTCGAGCGCGGGCTGGTCCCGGCGGGCGACGAGCGCACCACCGTCCGCGTGCGGCTGCTCAACACCGGCACCATCGCCGTTTCGACGTTCGCCACCCCGGGCGGGGAAGTCGATTACCGCGGCGACACGGCGATTTCCGGCGTCCCCGGGACGGCCGCCCCGGTCGAGCTGGACTTCACCGAGACCGAAGGATCCGTCTGCGGCAGCCTGCTGCCGACCGGCCACGTCCGCGACGACATCGGGGGCATCGCCGTGTCCTGTGTGGACAACGGGATGCCGGTCGTCGTCGCGCGCGCCGAAGACTTCGGCATCACCGGGTACGAGCCGGTCGAAGAACTCGCCGGAACGGAACTGGCCCAACGGATCGACGCGCTGCGCGTCGAAGCCGGGAAGCTGATGGGCCTCGGCGACGTCCGCGGCAGCTCGGTCCCGAAGACCACGCTGGTCGCCGCGCCCCGCGACGGCGGCGCCCTCTGCACCCGGACGTTCATCCCGGTCAAGCCGCACCCGTCGATCGGCGTGCTCGGCGGCGTCAGCGTCGTCACGGCGGTGCTGCTCGACGGCGCCGTCGGGCACGAACTGCTCGAAACCGGCGCCGGGCCGGTGGAAATCGAGCACCCGAGCGGCAAGCTCGCCGTGGCGATCGAATTCGACGGCTCCCGCGTCCGCCGGTCGACGGTGATCCGGACCGCGCGGAAGTTGTTCGACGGCACCGTTTTCCCCCGTTACTGAGGAGCCAGCCATGCCCGACCCCTCGCCGCGCCACGAAATCGCGCACCTCGGCCACGTCGAACTGCTCACGCCGGAGCCGGAGAAGAGCCTCGACTTCTTCGTCCGCGTGCTCGGCCTCACCGAGAACGGCACCGACGGCGACTCGGTGTACCTGCGCACCTGGGACGACTACGAGCACCACAGCCTGAAGCTCACCGCGGCGAAGACGTCCGGGGTCGGGCGGACGGCCCTGCGCGCGTCCAGTGAGGACGCGCTCAAGCGCCGGGTGGCGGCGCTGGAGGAACGCGGCCTCGGCGTCGGCTGGGTCGACGGCGACACCGGGATCGGCCCCACGTACCTGTTCCGCGACCCGGACGGCCACGAACTCGAGCTCTACTGGGAAACCGAGCGCTACGCCCCGCCCGGGCACCTGCGGCCCGCGCTGAAGAACCAGGCGCAGGCCTACCCCGGCCGCGGGGTCGGCGTCCGCCGCCTCGACCACGTCAACTACCTGGCGAAGGAAGCGGAAGCCAACGGGCGGTTCGTCTGCGACGCGCTCGGCGGCCGCGTCACCGAACAGATCCGGCTCGACAGCGGCGTGATTTCCGGGCAGTGGACGCACTTCGCGCAGAAGTCCTACGACCTCGTCTACACCAACGACCGGACGGGATCGAGCGGGCGCCTGCACCACATCGCCTTCGCGACCGACACGCGGGAAGACATCCTCCGCGCGGCCGACATCGCGCTCGACAACGGCGTCCACATCGAGACCGGGCCGCACAAGCACGCGATCCAGCAGACGTTCTTCCTCTACGTCTACGAACCGGGCGGCAACCGCGTCGAGCTGTGCAACCCGACCGGCCGGCTGATCTTCGCGCCGGACTGGGAGCCGGTGACCTGGACCGAAGCCGAGCGGGCCAAGGGGCAGGCGTGGGGGCTGAAGACGATCGAGTCCTTCCACACGCACGGGACCCCGCCGGTGGCGTAGTGACGGCCCCAGGCACTACGCTGAGCGTTTCAGGCGGCGCTCTCCGTGACAGCCTGGGGGTGGGGGATGGCCGGGACGTGGTCGGCGTTCGCAGTGCGCGGGTTCCGGGTGGTGTGGCTCGCGGGCCTGCTTTCGGTGGCCGGGGACCAGCTCGCGCGCGTCGCGTTGTCCATCCTCGTGTACCAGCGCACCGGCTCGGCGGCGCTGAGCGCGGCGACGTACGCGCTTTCGATGCTGCCCGCGCTCGTTTCGGGCGCGCTGCTTTCGTGGCTGGCCGACCGCTTCCCCCGGCGGCAGGTCATGGTGGTGTGCGACGTCGCCCGTGCGGCGCTGGTGGCGGTGATGGCCGTGCCCGCGACGCCGTTGCCGCTGATGGCCGCGCTGCTGGTGCTCGTCCAGCTCGCCGAAGCGCCGTTCTCCGCGGCGCAGGGCGCGGTGCTGCCGGAGCTGCTCGGCACCCGGTACGAAGCGGGCCAGGCGGTGCAGCAGGTCACCACGCAGCTGTGCCTGGTGCTGGGGTTCGCGGCGGCCGCGTTCGTGGTGGCCGGCGTCGGCGCGCACACCGCGCTGGCGATCGACGCCGCCACCTTCGCCGTCTCCGCGCTGCTGATCCGCACGGGACTGGGCAGCCACCCGCCACCGGGCGGCAGGCCCCGGCACGGGACGTCGTGGTGGCGG
This sequence comes from Amycolatopsis eburnea, assembly GCF_003937945.1. Classification (GTDB taxonomy): domain Bacteria; phylum Actinomycetota; class Actinomycetes; order Mycobacteriales; family Pseudonocardiaceae; genus Amycolatopsis; species Amycolatopsis eburnea. Next base: position 125,192 of record NZ_RSEC01000035.1, on the reverse strand, counting down.
CAGGTCGCCGGGGGCGCGGTCGCCGTCAGCCGCGACCGGACGCTCGCGACCCTGGTCTGGCTGGGCTGGCTGGCGTTGTTCACCGTGGTGCCGGAGGGACTCGCGGTGCCGTTCGCCAGGGAGGTCGGCGCGGGCGGCGGCTGGATCGGCGTGCTCCTCGCCGCGGAACCGGCGGGCGCGGTCGCCGGCGCGCTGCTGCTCCGGCTGGTCGCGCGCCGGGTGCGGGTGCGCGCGCTGGGCGTGCTCGCGGTCGGGACGTCGGCGCCGCTCGTGGCCTACTGGACCCAGCCCGCGCTGGGCACGGCGCTGGCGCTGCTGTTCGTGTCCGGCGTGTGCTCGGCGTACCAGGTCACGGCGGGTGCGACGTTCGTCCAGCTGTCCCCGCCGCCGCTGCGGGGACGGGCCCTCGGCTTCGCGCGCACCGGCATGATCGCCGGCCAGGGCCTGGGCATCGTGCTCGGCGGCGTGCTCGCGCAACTGGCCGGCGCGGCGACGGCCATCGCCGTGGCGGGCACCGCGGGAGCGCTGGTCGCGCTCGCCGCGGCCGCCGCGTGGTCACGCCGGCGGCCGGACGCGGTCTCGGCCGCGCTGCCGGCCGAAGCGTGACGGGGGTTCACCAGCCTTTGTCGGTCATGGGGTGCTCCTTGTCGGTGGCCGGGGGAGTGGGGGTTCACCAGCCTTTGTCGCTCATCGGGCGCTCCTCTTCTCGGTGGCCGGGGGACGTGAGGTGGTCGCTGCGGGTTCACCAGCCCTTGTCGCGCATGGCGTGCTCCTCGGTGGTCGCGGGGTGGGGGTGCGGGCGTGGGGTTCACCAGCCTTTGTCGGTCACGGGGTGCTCCTTGTCGGTGCCGGGGGACGTGGGGTCGTTGCTGCGGGTTCACCAGCCTTTGTCGGCCATCGGGCGCTCCTCTTCTCGGTGTCCGGGGGAACGAGGGTGGTCGTGCGGGTTCACCAGCCCTTGTCGCTCATCGGCTCGCCTTTCCGTGCGGTTCGTCCGGTCTCGGATACCCGGAATGGTCCCAGCCGCCCGGTCGGGTCGCGCCATGGGGAAACGGCTGACACCCGACCGCAACGCGACTACCCTGGGCGAGCAGGTGTTCACCGGCGCGGAGCAGGGCGGGGAGGCGCTGCGATGAGCGGAGACACGAGCACTCCGGGGGATTGGGCACCACCGCGGTGGAAGCTGTGGTCGTTGCCCGGGCGGGTGCTGTTTTTCGTCCTGGCGGTCGATCTGGCGGCGCTCGCCGTCCTGGTGGCGGCGGCGCGGACGGCACCGACTTCCCAGCAGTGGGCGACGGCGGGCTGGCTCGCCGCGGCCGCGTTGCCGCACCTGCACGCGTCGCACCTGATCGAGCAACGGCGGCGTGACCGCTCCGGCTCGCCGTACGTCGACCTCTGCAGCGTCTGGATCTTCGCCGGGGTGCTCGCCCTGCCGCTGGTGCTGGAGCTGGCGCTGGTCGCGGTGATCTACGGCCACCGCTGGCTGCTGGTCAACCGCTTCGACCCGGTCCGCCCGCCGCACCGCACGGTGTTCACCGCGGCCACGCTCGCACTGGCGGCGGCCGCCGCGGCCGCCGTGCTCCGGGCGACCGGCGCGCACGAGCACCTCCTGCACCTCGGCGACGGCGCCCGGCCCGGCTGGGCGGACCTCGCCGCCGTGCTCGCCGCCGGTGCCGTGCAGTGGACGGTCAACACCGCGCTCGTCGGCACGGTCATCGCCTGGACGGTCACCGTCGAGCACCCCCGGCGGCTGCTGGGCAGCGCTTCGGACAACCTCCTGGAGGTCAGCCAGCTGGCGCTCGGCGTGTTCGTCGCGCTCGCGCTGCTGTGGTGGCCGCCCGCGGCGCTGCTGATGATCATCCCGACGTTCGCGCTGCACCAGTGCGTCCAGCTCGACCAGCTCAAGATCGCCGCGCGCACCGACCAGCGCACCGGGCTGCTCAACGCGATCGCATGGCACCAGCAGGCCGAGCGCGCGCTCGAACGCGCCCGCGCCACCGGCGGCCGCACCGGGGTGCTGATGATCGACCTCGACTGGTTCAAGCGCATCAACGACACCCACGGCCACCCGGTCGGCGACGACGTCCTCGCCGAGGTGGCCACTGTCCTCGCGAAGACCGTCCGGCGCGGGGACACCGTCGGGCGCTACGGCGGGGAGGAGTTCGCCGTCCTGCTGCCGGACGTCGACGAAGCCGAGGTGCGCGCGGTCGCGGAGCGGATCCGCGTCCGGATCCGGGCGCTGCGCATCACCGCGCCCACCGGCGAACGGGTGGCGCTGTCGGCGACCATCGGCGCGGCCCTGCACCCGGCGGTGGCCGAAGCGGGCCTGGACGGCGTCATCCGCGCGGCCGACGAAGCGTTGTACGCGGGCAAGAAGGCGGGCCGGGACCGGGTGGCACTCGCGCTGTAGCTCAGCTGGTGCCGCGCACGGCCAACCGGTGCGGCGGTGCGGCGACGGCGGGCGGCTGCCGTTCCGGGGTGCGGGGCGTTGGCAGGGCACCCGGCCGCGGCCGTTCCGCTCGACCAGCCGGCGTGGCGCTCGCGCTGTAGCTCAGCTGGTGCCGCGCACCACCAGCCGGTGCGGTGCCACGATCGATCGGGGCTCCGCCGCCGGCTGGGTCAGGCGGTCCAGTGCCAGTTCCGCGATGCGGTCCTTGTCCGGCGACACCGTAGTCAGCGCCGGGACGCTGTAGCGGCCGTCTTCGATGTCGTCGAAGCCCGCCAGCGCCAGCTCGCCGGGCACCGTCACCCCGCGGTCGGCGGCCGCCCGCAGCGCGCCCAGGGCCAGCTCGTCCGTGAAGCAGAAGACGGCGTCCGGGGGCTCGGGCAGGTCCAGCAGGGTCAGCATCGCCGCGTGGCCGTCGGCGCGGTGGAGGCGCCGCACCGCGATCTCCAGCTCCGGCGTCTCCGCCAACCCGGCGTCGGCAAGCGCCTGGCGGTAGCCGGTGAGGCGCTGGCGGGCCGTCGCGTTCAGTGAGCGCGGCTGGATGCCCAGTGCCGCGACGCGGCGGCGGCCGGACGCCAGCAGGTGGGCGGTGGCTTCGCGCGCCGCGGCGACGTTGTCGATCGCGACGTGGTCGACGCCGCCGGTGCCGTCGTGCTCGCCGAGCAGCACCAAGGGGACCGGGTCGGTGCGCGCGGCCAGCTCGGCGGGGGCCACCGCCCACGGGCTGAACAGGACGCCGTCGACCAGCTGGCTGCGCTGCCCGTGCAGCAGCTGTTTCTCGCGCTCGGCGTCGCCGTCGGTCTGGTCGATGAGCACCGTGAGGCCGCGGGCCTCGGCGACGCGCACTGTCCGCGCGGCGAGCTCGGCGAAGTACGGCGAGTCGATCTCGGGGATCACCAGCGCGATCAGCCCGGTCCGGCCGCGCCGCAGCGTCCGGGCGGCGAGGTTGGGGCGGTAGCCGAGCGCGTCGATGCTCGCCTGCACCCGCTCACGGGTTGCCGGGGCCACGTAGCGGAACCCGTTGACGACGTTGGACACCGTCCGGACGGACACGCCCGCGTGCTCGGCCACGTCGCGCAGTTTCGGGTTCACCCGCGCAGCGTACCTCTTGCAACGTGGCATGCCACGTTGCAAACTGAGGTGCCACGCCGTCGTGCCCCGAGGAGGCCAGGATGACCGCGCCCGCACTGCCCGTCACCGAGCTCACGACCCTGACCGAGCGCCTGCACCGGGACGGCATCATCGGCCTGCCCGGGGCGTTCGACCGCGACTGGGTCCGCCGCCTCGGCGAGGACATCGACACGGCGTTCGCCGAGGCGCGCGCCCGGCCGGACGGCGCCGTCGGCCGCGGGCCGAACCGCTACTACGTCGAGATCCACCCGGAGCAGCTGCGCGGGTTCGCCGAATTGGCGAGCCACCCGTGGATCACGGCCGTCGCCGAGGCGGTGCTGGGGCCGGACTACCGGATCGTCGAGGTCGGCTTCGACGTCCCGCTGGCCGGCGCGGTCGACCAGCCGTGGCACCGCGACTTCCCGATGCCGGAGGAAACGGCGCGCGAGCGCAGGCTGACGTCGCTGGCGGTCAACGTGACCGCGGTCGACACCGAGCCGGACATGGGCCCGTTCGAAATCGCGCCCGGCACGCACTGGGACGACGGCACCGGCTTCGACCACGGCATGTTCCCGCCGCGGTCGGCGTACCCGCGCTACCGGGAGCTCGCCGCGCGGAAGTTCCCGCGGATGGGGGACATCTCGATCCGCTCGGCGCTGACGATCCACCGCGGCACGGCGAACCACTCGGCCAAGTCCCGGCCGGTGCTCGTGCTCGGCCTCGACGCGCCGGGCGCGGGCAACGACGCGCGCCACGACACCGCCGTGACCCGCGAATTCTGGGCGGCACTGCCGGACTCCGTGCGCGCGCACCTGCACTGCCCCGTCGTCGACGTGCTGCGGCCGATCACCCAGAAGCACACGATCGAGGGCCTGGTGATGGGTGACGCGGGCTAGCGCCGATGTTTGCCGCGCCCGCACGGGGGCATCACGTGGCCATGGCTGATGCGGGAATCACCGAAGTGACGGGGCGGGCCGGCGTCATCGCGGGGTTGCGGCGCGTGCTGCTGGCGTTCGGCGTCGGCGGCGCGCTGGCGTGCCTCGCCTGGCTGGCGTTGTGGCTGGCCATGCACCTCTGAGAGGGCGCCGGCCGGCGTGGACCGGCCGGCGCCGCGGGCTCACTGGCAGGCTTCGCAGTCCGGGTCGTCGATCCGGCAGGCGGCGCCGTCGGTGAGCTCGAAGTCGAAGTCGTCCAGCGCGGGCACGGCCGGCGCGGTGGCTTCTTCCGGGGTGGTGGTGGACATGGCGCTCCCTCGGGTCGAACGGTTCTCTTCGGGTGTAGCGCCGAAGATCGCCGAGCATTCCGTGACCCGCGCCACAGTCGACATGTCGCCAGCCGTCGAAGGGGAGTCCGTGGTGCTCGGGGTGTCCCTGCTCGGCGGCGGGATCGGCCTGGCGGTGATCGCCGACACCGTGTTTCCTCACGGCGTTCGTCAGCGGCCACGCCGGCGGCTGACGACGGCGGCGATCGCCACCGCGGCCCCGGCCGCGGCGAAGATCCCGGTGGCGACGGGACTCAGGAACTTCGACAAGCTCGGCGCGTCGCCCGGCCCCAGCAGCCACGCCCCGATCAGCGCGGCGTAACCCGCGGCGAGCCCGGAAGCCCACCAGCGCAAGGAATTCCCCGCGCGCAGGGCGCCGGCCAGGACGACGGCGATCGGGAGCACGGTCAGGAAGGCGAACTGCCCGAGCACCATGACCGGCACGGCCCAGGCCGCGATCAGGACGGCGGTCGAGGTGCGGCGGGCGGGGGCTGTGGTGGTGGTCATCGTGTTCTCCTCGTGGCTCAGCGGTGGCAGGGGGCTTCGGCGGTCTTCTTGAGGTCGGCCAGCCAGGCGTCGAGCCCGGGGGCCAGGTACTTCATGGCGGTGGCCGGGTCGGCTTCGATCTGGTCGCCCGTCCAGCTCTCCTCGGTGCGGACCAGGACGCCACCGCGGGCGGGGGTGAACGTCCAGACGTGCACGCCCCGGTCGATGCGCAGGCCCGCGCCGATGGCCGGGCCGCTCCAGCGGACGCAGCGGCCCGGCTGGGACTGGTGGACGGTCGAGGTGATGACCAGCGTGGTCGCCGGCGTCGCGGGGGTGGCCGGGACCGGCGTGGTCCACCGGAACCGCGAGCCCGGCCGCAGTGGGCCGGGATCGAGGCGTTTCGCGCTGCTGACGGCGCTCTGCCACGACGGCCAGCCTCCGACGTCGGTCTGCAGTTTCCAGACCGCGCCCGGCGGCGCCTTGATCAGCGTCTCGGTCCGGTAGTGCAGCCGGGCGGCCGGATCGATCCCCTCGCCGCGGCAGGTGACGGACGCGGAAGCAGCCGAAGCGGCCGGAGCCGCGACGCCCAGCAGCCCGGCGGCCAGGGGGAGGGCGAGCAGGGCGGTGCGCAAGCGAGTCATGAGGTTCTCCTGGTTGTTAGCCCTTGTCGTGATGGTTAGAAGCTATAACCAGTGCGGAGTGAGTGTCAATAGGAAAAGTGATAGCCTCTAACCGTGACGGAGAGCCCGCGGGAGCGCTACCGCGCTCAAGTGCGTGAAGAGATCAAGCGGCACGCCTGGGAGCAGATCGCCGCGGCCGGCGTGCCGGCGTTGTCGCTCAACGCCATCGCCAAGCAGCTGGGCATGAGCGGCCCGGCGCTGTACCGGTACTTCGCGAGCCGGGACGAGCTGCTCACCGCGCTCATCCGCGACGCCTACCGCAGCATCGCCGACGCCGTCCGGTCCGTCCGCGGCCAGGGTTTCGCCATGCTGGCGCACGTCATCCGGAACTGGGCGCGCAGCGATCCGCAGCGGTACTTCCTCATCTACGGCACGCCCGTCCCCGGCTACCACGCGCCCGCCGACACGACCGCGCTCTCGCACGAGGTGATGGCGGTGCTGATCGAAGCCTGCGCGGAAATGCCGGACGCGGAGGTCCCGTCGCCGTTCGACGAACACCTCGAGACCCATCGCGAGTGGGCGGGCGACAGCACCGTTTCGGCCGGGGCGCTGCACCGGGCGCTGGCCTTCTGGACCCGGCTGCACGGCGTGCTGTCCCTCGAGCTGGCCGGCCACTTCGCGGGCATGAAGTTCGACCCCGACCTGCTGATCGCCGAAGAGCTGACCGCGCTTTCGTTCTCCTGACCCACCTCGCGTTCCGGACAGATCGGGCGGCGATTCCGCACGCCCGGACGGCTAGTCGTCAAATTTCTGAATCATGTCAAGTTCTTGCATGTTGTCTCCTCGTTGTTGCATGCTCGTGAGGCTCGCGCTCCCTCCCCTGCCGCTCTCGACGAAGAGAAGACGCCATGACACGCATGCGCTTGCCCCGGCTCCTGGCCGGATTCCTCGCCGTGGGGCTGTCCGTCACCGGGCTCTCCCTCGCCTCCGCCGCCGGCGGCCCGCCACCCCGGACCGAAGCCGCGGCCGCCGCCGTCGCCGACGTGCCGCTGACCCGCACGGTGTCGGCGAGCAGCGCGCTGCCCGGCTACCCGGTCGCCAACGCCGTCGACGGGAACCAGGCCAGCTACTGGGAATCCGCCAACAACGCGTTCCCGCAGTGGCTCCAGGCCGACCTCGGCTCGGCCAAGCCGCTCTCGCGGATCGTGCTGAAACTGCCCGCCACCTGGGAATCCCGCACCCAGACGCTCGCCGTGCGCGGCAGCACCGACGGCACCGCGTTCACCGACCTCGTCGCCTCCGGCGGGTACGCGTTCGCACCCAGCGCCAACACCGTCACCATCCCGGTGACCGCGACGACCCGGTACGTGCGCCTGCAGATCACCGCCAACACGCAGTGGCCGGCCGCGCAGCTCTCGGAGTTCGAGCTGTACGGCCCCGACTCCGGCGACACCCAGGCGCCCACCGCGCCCGCGAACCTCGCCCTGACCGAGCCCGGCGGCGGCCAGATCCGGCTGACCTGGTCGGCCTCGACCGACGACGTCGGCGTCACCGGCTACACCGTCTACCGCGACGGCACGCCGGTCACCACCGTCACCGGCACCACGTTCACCGAGACGCGGCCCGCGGGCACGCGCGTCGAGTACTTCGTGCGGGCCACGGACGCCGCGGGGCACGAGTCCGCCGACAGCGCCCACGTCGTGCGGCAGGGCACCCAGGCCGGGCAGAACCTCGCCGCGGGCAAGCCGATCGAGGCGACCTCGAGCGTCTTCTCGTTCGTCGCGGCCAACGCCAACGACGGCAACACCGGCACGTACTGGGAATCCGCGGCGGGCTACCCGAACTCGCTGACCGTGAAGCTCGGTGCCGGCGCCGACCTCGACGCCGTCGTCGTGAAGCTCAACCCGGACGCGGTCTGGGGCGCGCGAACGCAGAACTTCGAGGTCCTCGGCCGCGACCAGGGCGCCACGGCGTTCAGCACGCTCAAGGCCCGCGCCGACTACCGCTTCGACCCGGCCGCCGGCCAGAACACCGTCACCATCCCGGTCACCGGGCGGGCCGCCGACGTGCGGCTGCAGTTCTTCGCCAACTCCGGCGCCCCGGGCGCGCAGGTCGCGGAGTTCCAGGTGCTCGGCACGCCGGCGCCGAACCCCGACCTGGTGGTCACCGGCACCACCTGGACGCCGGCGAACCCGGACGAGACCAGCCAGGTCACCGTCTCGGCGACGGTGAAGAACGCGGGCACCGCGGCCGCGCCCGCCACGACGGTCAACGTCGCCCTCGGCGGCACGGTCGTCGGCAACGCGGCCGTCGGCGCGCTCGACGCGGGCGCGTCCACGACGGTGACCGTCGCCGCGGGCACCCGGCCGCAGGGCAGCTACCCGGTCACCGCGACCGTCGATCCGGCCAACACCGTGGTGGAGCAGAACGACACCAACAACACCTTCACCGCGCCCGCACCACTGGTCGTCGCCCAGGCACCCGGGCCGGACCTCGAGGTCACCGGCATCACGTCGAACCCGCCGAACCCGGCGGCCGGCGCGGCGGTGTCGTTCACCGTGGCCGTGCACAACCGCGGCACCAGCGGCGCGGGCGCCTCGGTGACCCGCCTGACCGCCGGGGCCACCACCCTGAGCGGCAGCACGCCCGCCGTCGCGGCCGGGTCCACAGTGGACGTCGCCATCACCGGCACGTGGACCGCGACCGGCGGCGGCGCCACCCTGACGGCGACCGCGGACGCGGCGAACGCCGTCGCGGAGACCAACGAGTCCAACAACGGGCTCTCGCGCACGATCGTGGTCGGCCGCGGCGCCGCCCTGCCGTACACCGAATACGAGGCGGAAGCCGCGCAGTACCAGGGTCAGCTGCTCGAAACCGACCCGCTGCGCACGTTCGGGCACACCAACTTCGCGACCGAGTCCTCCGGCCGCCGGTCGGTGCGGCTGGCCAACCAGGGCCAGTACGTCGAAATCACGTCGGTGAACCAGGCGAACTCGATTGTCGTCCGCAACTCCGTGCCCGATGCGCCCGGCGGCGGAGGCCAGGACTTCACGCTCAGCCTGTACGTCAACGGCACCTTCGCGCAGAAGCTGACGCTGTCGTCCAAGCACAGCTGGCTCTACGGCACCACCGACGACCCCGAAGGCCTGACGAACACGCCGCAGGCCAACGCGCGCCGGCTGTTCGACGAGTCGCACGCGCTGCTGAGCCAGTCGTACCCGGCGGGCACGAAGTTCAAGCTGCAGCGGGACAACGGCGACAGCGCTGCCTACTACGTCATCGACCTGGTCGACCTCGAACAGGTCGCGCCGGCGCTGCCGAAGCCCGCCGAATGCACGTCCATCACCGCATACGGCGCCGTGCCGGACGACGGCGTCGACGACGCCCCGGCGATCCAGCGCGCGGTCACCGACGACCAGAACGGCGTCATCGCGTGCGTCTGGATCCCCGAAGGCCAGTGGCGGCAGGAGGCGAAGATCCTGACCGACGACCCGACCGTGCCCAACGGCGGCGGCCAGTACAACCAGGTCGGCATCTCCAACGTGACCATCCGCGGCGCCGGCATGTGGCGCTCGCAGCTGTACTCGCTGATCCAGCCGCAGGACGCGGGCACCATCAACCACCCGCACGAAGGCAACTTCGGGTTCGACATCGACAAGAACACGCAGATCTCCGACATCGCCATCTTCGGCTCCGGCCGGATCCGCGGCGGTGACGGCAACGCCGAGGGCGGCGTCGGCCTCAACGGCCGCTTCGGCACCGGCACCAAGATCTCCAACGTCTGGATCGAGCACGCGAACGTCGGCGTGTGGGTCGGCCGCGACTACAGCAACAAGCCCGAGCTGTGGGGGCCGGCCGACGGCCTCCAGTTCAGCGGCATGCGGATCCGCGACACCTACGCCGACGGCATCAACTTCACCAACGGCACGCGCAACTCGCGGGTGTTCGACTCGTCGTTCCGCACCACTGGAGACGACTCGCTCGCCGTGTGGGCCAACCAGTACGTGAAGGACCCGTCGGTGGACATCGCGCACGACAACGCCTTCACGAACAACACCATCCAGCTCCCGTGGCGCGCGAACGGCATCGCGATCTACGGCGGCTACGGCAACAAGATCGAGAACAACCTGGTGTCCGACACGATGAACTACCCGGGGATCATGCTGGCGACCGACCACGACCCGCTGCCGTTCTCCGGGCAGACGCTGATCGCGAACAACGCCCTGCACCGCTGCGGCGGCGTGTTCTGGGGCGAGCAGCAGAAGTTCGGCGCGATCACGTTCTTCGCGCAGGGCAAGGACATCACCGGGGTGACGCTGCGGGACACGGAGATCCACGACTCCACCTACGACGGCATCCAGTTCAAGACCGGCGGCGGGACCATGAACGTGGCGGTCACGAACGTCAAGATCGACAAGTCCAACAACGGGGCCGGCATCCTCGCGATGAGCGGCGCCCGCGGCAGCGCGGCGCTGTCGGACGTGACGATCACGAACTCGTCGGCGGGCAACGTCGTCGTCGAGCCGGGTTCGCAGTTCACCATCACCGGCGCACCCTGAGCCTGGGCGGCGGCGCCCGTGTCCCGGGCGCCGCCGCTCAGCCCGTCCGCTCGCGGATCCAGTCCGCGACCACGTCCACCCGGGCGATCGTCTCCGCGCCGGGCTGCGGGCACGGCGGGCCGGTGTTGACGATGGCCACCAGCGTCGCCGTGCGGTCGTCCGGGGAGACGAAGAACGGGCCGCCCGAATCCTCCGGGCACGGGCCGTTTTCCACGGTTCGCGTGCCGGCCGGCACGGCTTCCAGCGTCGACTGGCCGATGCCCGAAACCGTGAAGGCCCCGCGTTTGAGGTGGTCGGAGGGGCCGAGCACGGTCGCCGAGTGCGAGCCCCAGCCGGCGAACTGCAGCTGCTCGCCCACCACGGGCCGCTGCCGGTTCAGCTCGACCGGCGCGATGTCGTTGATCGCGAGGTCGAGCTTCGCCAGCGCCAGGTCGTTCACCGGGGACTGCTCGACGTCGACGACCTTCGCCGTGTGCCCGCCGGGGTCGGTGTCCTTCAGGCGGCCGACGGTCACCGTCATCGTGTACCGCGGCGGGCCGCCGACCCGGGCGTCGGCGAGGTCGTGGAAGCAGTGCCCGGCGGTGATCACCCACTGCGGCGCGACCAGCGACCCGCTGCAGGCGCCGTCGCGCACGCCGCCGCCCGGGACGGGGATGTCGGCCGAGGTCAGTTTCGCGTTGAAGGGCAGGATCGGGTTCGGGGCGGGCCGGGTCGTGGTGGCCACCGGGTCGGGCAGGCCGTGCCCGCCGGCCGCGGCCGCCAGGACGGGGCCCGTGACCGGCGGCCCCGCGGTGGTGTGCGCGAACGCGAGCCCGGCGCCGGCCAGCACCGCGACGGCCGTCGCCCGCGGCCGGAACAGCCGCCGTCGTTGCGAAGAAGTCCTCACACCCCTGATACACGGGCGAGCGCCCGGAATGGTTGCGTGAACCGCGTCGGCGCCGGTCAGGCGGCCGGCGCCCGGCCACAGCACCGAGACGACGGCGTGCTCGCGGAGGATCCCGAGCAGCTTCGGCGTGCGGATCGCCTCGCCGGCGAAGGTGCCCGCTCAAGTCACCGGCGGAGGAATCGCGCTGTTCGCGGAAGCCGTAGTCCAGCGCGTCCACGACCAGGTCGAACCTGGTGCGCCACCGGCGGTACGCGGCCTCGCCGTCGGCCGGGTCCCGGGGAGCCGTTCGCGCGGCCTAACGCCCGGTGCAGTCCCCGGCTGCCAGCATGCGGCGGTTCGCCTCGCCGAGGCCGTCGGCCAGCGCGCTCAGCTGGTCCGGCGTGAGGACGTCGAGCAGCAGCTCGCGCACGAGGGCGACGTGCCCGGGCGTGGCCCGCGCCAGCAGCTCCGCGCCCTCGTCGGTCAGCACGGCGTAGACGGCGCGGACGTCGCTCTCGCACGCCCGCCGCCGGACGAGGCCGGCCTGCTCCAGCTGGCCGATCTGGTAGGTCAGCCCGCTCTTGGAATTCGACACCGCGCACGCCAGCTCGGCCATCCGCAGCTCGCGGTCCGGGGCCGCGCCGAGCCGGGCGAGGATCTCGTACTGGAGGTGGGACAGGCCGGCGTCGCGCTTGAGCTGCTGGTCCATCCGCTGGTGGAGCAGGGTGAAGGTGCTGCGGAACGCGTTCCAGGCGCGCTTCTCCTGCGTGTTCAGCGGACCACCCATGCGGACAACGGTACCCGCTGTTCAAATTCGAACCCCGGATCTAGGGTCGGGGCGTGACGTTCGATCCCGGAAGCGCGGCGCGGGTCCGGCTCTGCAGCCGCCGGGACAACGGCTGGTCCGCGGTGCTCGTGCGACTGCTCGACAACGCCCCTGAAGCCGAGCTCGACCTGCCGCCCGCCGACGAGCAGACGATCGTGGTGGTCGGCGCGGGCACCACGACCATCGAGTCGCGGCACGGCGCGCGGTGGCGCCGGGCGGACTACGGCCCCGGCTCGGTCGGCCTGACCGCGCCCGGCCACCCGGTCCGCCTCCGCTGGCGTGGCGCCGGGCGCACCCTGACCACGCACGTCCACCTGCCGGCCGCGCTGGTCGACCGGACGGCGCTGGAGCTGTGGGGCCGCGACGCCGGCCGCCTCGGCCGCCCGGACGCCCTCGCCGTCGAAGACCCGGTGCTGGCCTCGGTCGCCGGCGCGCTGGGCTCGGCGGCGCTCGCCGGCGCCGACGAGCTGTACGCGGAATCGGCGGCGTCGTTCCTGGCGGTCCATCTCCTGACCCGGCACGCGGCGGCACCCCCGCCCCGCGTCCCCGGCCGCGACGAACTGCGCACCCGCCGCGCCGTCCAGTTCATCCGCGACAACCACCACCGCCCGCTCACCCTGGCCGACATGGCGGCGGCGGCCGACCTGAGCCCGTTCCACTTCCTGCGCGTCTTCAAGACGGCGACCGGGCAGACGCCCTACCGCTACCTGACCCGGGTCCGGGTGGAGAAGGCGTGCCGGCACCTCGAACGCGGGGACCTGTCGGTGACGGAGATCGCCGAGGCGTGCGGGTTCGCGACGCCGTCGCGGTTCGCTTCGGCGTTCCGGGCGCAGATCGGGCAGCCGCCGTCGGCGTACCGGACCGCCGTGCGGGGTTAGCGCAATAAACGGCGGCCCCGGCAGCAATCACCGGAAGGCGGCGCCACGGGCCGCGGAGCTAGCGTCGCCGGGTGTCCACTCCAGAAATCGAAGCGACCGTCAACGGCGAGGCCGTGCGGCTGCGGCTCGACCCGCGGGAGTCGCTGCTCGACGTGCTGCGGGAGCGCCTCGGGCTGACCGGTACCAAGAAGGGCTGCGACCAGGGCCACTGCGGCGCCTGCACGGTCCACCTCGACGGGCGGCGCGTCGTCTCCTGCCTGACGCCCGCCGTGCAGGCCGGCGGGCGGGCGGTGACCACCATCGAGGGAGTCGCCGGGCCGGACGGCGGGCTGCACCCCTTGCAGCAGGCCTTCGTCGACCACGACGCGCTCCAGTGCGGCTACTGCACGCCCGGGCAGATCATGTCCGGGCTGGCCTGCATCGCCGAGGGGCACGCCGCCGACGACGAGCAGGCGCGGGAGTACCTGAGCGGGAACCTGTGCCGGTGCGGCGCCTACGCCGGGATCGTCGCCGCCGTGCGGCAAACCGCCGGGGAGGGCTGATGCGACCCTTCGCCTACGTCGCGCCGGACAGCGTCGGCTCCGCCCTCGAGGCGCTGCGCGACGCCGTGCCGGGAACCCGGATCCTGGCCGGCGGCACCACGCTCTACGACCTGATGAAGCTCGGCGTCGAGACGCCGCCCGCCGTCGTCGACGTGCACCGCCTGCCCGAGCTGACCACCATCGAAGCCCGCGCCGGCGAACTCGTCTTCGGCGCCGGCGCGCGGATGGCCGACGTCGCCGACCACCCCGCCGTGCGCGACGGGTACCCGGCGCTGTCGGAATCGTTGTGGCGCGCCGCTTCCCAGCAGCTGCGGAACATGGCCACCGTCGGCGGGAACCTGTTGCAGCGCACGCGGTGCGGCTACTTCCGCGGCGGGTCCGAGTTCCCCTGCAACAAGCGCGTGCCCGGCAGTGGCTGCGCCGCGCGCGAAGGGCACGACCGCACGCACGCGCTGCTCGGCACCAGTGACGCCTGCATCGCGACCTACCCCGGCGACTGGGCGATCGCGCTGCTCGCCTTCGACGCGGTCGTCGACGTCGCCGGCCCGCGCGGCGAGCGCACGGTCCCGCTGGCGGAGCTGCACGTCGAGCCGGGCGACGACCCGGCTCGCGAGCACGTCCTCGACCCCCGCGAGCTGATCCTGCGCATCCGCGTTCCGGTGACGCCCGCCGGTCGCGGGTCGGTCTACCTGAAGATCCGCGACCGCGAATCCTACGCGTTCGCGCTCGCCTCGGCCGCGGTCGCGCTGACCGTGGCGGACGGCGTCGTCGGCGACTGCCGGATCGCCCTGGGCGGCGTCGCCACCCGGCCGTGGCGGGCCGCCGAAGCCGAACGCACCCTGCGCGGCCTGCCCCTGACCGCCGAGCACGCCCGGCGCGCCGGCGAGATCGCCTTCGCCGGCGCCCGTCCCGGCACCCACAACGGATTCCGGATCGAGTTGGGCATCCGCACGGTCGCCGACGCCGTGCTGATGGCCGGGGAGCGAGCGACCCGATGACCGACACCCGGCGCGTCGACGCCCACGAAAAAGTCACCGGCCAAGCCGCCTACGGCACCGACCGCGTCCCGGACGGGGTCGTCCACGCCGCCCTGGCCACCGCCCGGATCGGCCACGGCCGGGTGTCCGATGTGGACACCCGGGCCGCCGAAGCCGTGCCCGGCGTGCTCCTCGTCGTCACCCGGTTCGACGCCGAAGAGCTGCGCGGCCCCGGGTTCATCATGGGCGGCGGGTTCGCCTTCCAGAGCCTGCAGCCGCTGCTGGACGACCGGATCGCCTACCGCGGCCAGCCGATCGCCCTGGTCGTGGCCGAAACCCCGGTCGCCGCCACCGAAGCCGCCGACCTCGTCACCGCCGAGTACGAGCCCGAGCCGGTTGCCGCGCACCTCGACGCCGCGGGCGCGACCACCCTGGTGCAGGAAGAGGCGATCCCGCTGCCGTTCCTGGCCGACATCAAGGTCGGCGACGCCGACGCGGTGGTCGACGCCAGCCCGGTGCGGATCGAGCGCACCTACGAGCACGCGGCGCAGCACGCCGTGCCGATGGAGCTCAACGGCGCCGTCGTCGAATGGCGCGACGGCACGCTCGTCGTGCACGAAGGCACGCAGAACGCGGCCGCGGTCCGGCACGGGCTCGCCCAGCAGCTCGGCCTCGACGCGGCGCGGATCGAGGTGCGTTCGCCGTACGTCGGCGGCGGGTTCGGGCAGAAGAACTCGCTCCAGCCGCACCTCGCGCCGCTCGCGCTGGTGAGCCGCCGCCTCGGCCGTCCGGTCAAGCTCGTGCTGACGCGCGCCCAGACCTTCCACAACGGCAGCTTCCGCCCGGCCACCCGCCACCGCGTACGCCTCGGCGCCGACGCGTCCGGCAAGATCCTCGCCGCCGTGCACGAGGTCGACCAGCAGACGTCCCGCCACGACCTGTTCCCGGCGATGCACACCGAGGTCTCCTCGCGACTGTACGGCTTCGAGGCGTTCCGCGGCCGGCACCGGCTCGTGCGGACCGACGTGCAGACCCCCGGCTACATGCGGGCACCGTTCGAAAGCTCGGCGATGTTCGCGTTCGAGTCGGCGGTCGACGAACTCGCCTGCGCCACCGGCCAGGACCCGGTCGCGCTGCGCCTGGCCAACGACACGATGACCGACCCGGTCAGCGGACGGCCGTTCTCCACCCGGTTCCTCGCCGAATGCCTCCGCCGTGGTGCCGAGCGGTTCGGGTGGGCCGGCCGCGACCCCGAACCCGGCTCGATGCGCACGGCCGACGGTTCGCTGCTCGGCTGGGGTGTCGCGGTGGGCACCTATCCTGGCCACGCCGCACCCGCCGTCGCGCACCTGACCGCGCACGCCGACGGCCGGGTGACGGCCGCCGTCGACGGCCACGAAATGGGCCAGGGCATCCGGTCGGCGATCGCGCTGCTCGTCGCGAACGACCTCGGCATCGCCGTGCGGGACGTCGAAGTCCGGGTCGGCGACACCCGCGTCGCGCCGCAGCACCTCACCGCGGGGTCCTGGGGCACGGCGACCGCGCTGCCCGCCGTGCACGCCGGGCTGCGGGAACTGCGCAAGCACCTGAACGCGGCCGACACCGGGGCCGTGGACGTCGCCGCCGCCGTCGGACGCGCCGGGCACCCGGTCGAGGTCGAAGTGGCCACGGTCGGTGCCGGGCAGGGTCCCGAGGTCGTCGACCAGTCGAAGGCCGGGCACCTGGCCATCGCCGGCCCGGTCTACCCGGAGTTCAGCACGTTCAGCTGGGTCGCCCACTTCGTCGAGGTCCGCGTCGAGCCGACGACGTGCCGGATCCGCGTGCCGCGCGTGGTCAGCGTCGTCGACTGCGGCCGGGTCGCCAGCCCGGTGACCGCGGCGAGCCAGGTGCGCGGCGGCGTGATCTGGGGCATCGGCGGGGCACTGCGCGAGGAAAGCCTGCCCGACCCGGAGCGCGGCGGCTTCCTCAACGCGACGCTCGAGGAGTACCCCGTGATGGTCAACGCCGATGTCCACCGCATCGACGTCGACTTCGTGGACCGGCCCGACTTCCGGTTCAACCCGGTCGGGGTGAAGGGGCTCGGCGAGGTCTCGATGGTCGGGGTGGCGGCCGCCGTGGCGAACGCCGTCCACCACGCCACCGGACGGCGGCACCACCGGCTGCCGATCCGCCTCGAAGATGTCCTCTGACCGGCTGCTGGATCGCCCGGCGGTCAGCGAGCCGGACGCGCTGAGCCCGGCCGCGCTCGCCGAAGCGCGTCGCGCGCAACCCCGGCGCGGATTGCTCGGCCTGGTGTTCGTGCTGCCCGTGGCGGCGCTGCTCGCGGTGGGCGCGGGCGGCCCGGTGCGGACCCTGGAGCTGCTCGGGCCGGTCGTGACGTTCGCGCTGCCGATCGTCGCGGTGATCGCGTTCTGGTGGGAGGACTGGCCGGGCAGCCTGCTACGCGGCGGCTGGCCGGGCGTGTCCGACACCGCGCTCGTAGTGGCCGGAGGGGTGGGCCTGGCGCTGCTCGCCCGCGCGGTGACCGGGTCCGCGGCCGTGCCGCTGGCGGCGGGCATCTTCACGCTGGTCCTGCAGCTGACGCTGGTCGGCGAAGGGCGGCCGCTGCGGGGCCGGGGCCGGCGGTGGCCCGGCGTGGCGGCGCTGGCGTCGTGCTGGGTCGCCGGACTGGCGCTCTACCTGGGGCTGGTCCGGACGGGACTGGTGCGGGGCGAGGACTACGGTGCCTGGTTCGCGGTGCTCGGCGCGTGGCAGATGGTCTTCTACGTGGCGCTGCGCGGCTGGCCGTTCGCGCGGATCCGGCGGCGGGCGGCCCGGCTGGCGACGGCGCACGCCGTGGTCGTCGCCGCCACCTGGGTCACCTGGGCGTGGGTGCCGCCGCCGGTCGCCGGCGCGGTGATCGCGTCCGTGCTCGTGGTGGCGATGCTCTTCGAAGCGTGGCCCGGCATCCGGCTCGCCCCGCTGCCGGGTCGCACCCTCGTCCTGGTGCTGGTGGCGTTGCTGGCCAAGGCGTTGTCGTGGACGTTGCCGCGGATCGCGCGGTGGGCCGCGGTGCCGGCCGACCTCGTCGGCGGCTGGGTCACGCACACGACGTTGAACGCGCTCAGCCTCGCGGTGATCCTGCACGTCGCGGTGTGGCGCCGCTGGCCCGTGCCGGCGGGGTGAAGCTCACGGGCGCAGTTCGTCCTCCACGGCGGGGTGGCGGGCGATGACCGCTTCGGCGAACGCGGTGTGCACGCGGACGTACTCGTCCCGGCCGACCGCGGTGTCGGCCCATTCGTGCCAGCGGATGTGCGCTTCGGCGACGTCGACCTTCGCGGCCGCCGCGACCGTGGCGGGCGAGGTGCCGGCGAGGATCGCGTGGTGCATCAGGGACGGCGAGGAACGCCGGGCGAGTTCGGCGAGCGCGGCGAGGCGGGCCAGCTCGGAGAGCGTGTCGGACGTGACCGGACGGGGGCGCGGCCGGGGGACCTGACGGGAGTTTTCGAGTCCGTCGGTCAGGACGCTGGTCATCAAACGGCTCCTGGTCGGAGGCAACCTGAACGGCGGATGTTTACCCCGCCTCACACGGGCTAAACGCGCCGTCAGGTGCCGTCCATCCACCTGTCCGGGTGACGTCTGTCTCAGCCGGCCCGGACCGTTCCGCGGTGCCACGGGATCCGCTGCGGCCGCACGCTTTCCAGCGTCGGCTTCACCGGCTCGAGCGTGCCGTCGCGGCGGAAGGTGAGCTTGTCGATCGTCGTCTCGCGGTGGGTGCCGTCGCCGCCCGGGATGCCGAAGCGGTGGTAGGCGAGGTACCAGTCGTCGGTGCCCGGGACGCGCAGCATCGAGCTGTGGCCGGTGCCGAGGACACCCAGGTGGGCGTCCTTGCTCAGGAGCAGGCCGCGGTTGGTGAACGGCCCGGCGGGGCTCGGCGCCGTCGCGTAGCCGACGCGGTAGTCCTCGCTGCGCGTGTCGTCGATCGACCAGCTCAGGTAGTACGTGCCCTGCCTCTCGGCCATGAAGAGGCCTTCGCGGAAGCCGTCGAGCCCGGTCAGGCGGGTGATCTTCGCCGGGTCGTAGGACACCATGTCGTCGTTCAGGGGGACGACGTAGGCGTTGCCGTTGCCCCAGTAGAGGTACGGCTGCCCGGTGTGGTCGACGAAGACCGCCGGGTCGATCGCCTGGCCGCCGTCGGGGTTGGCGGCGATCAGCGGCTTGCCGGAGTCGACGAACGGGCCGGTCGGCGAGTCGCTCACCGCCACGCCGATCTTGGCCTCGGCGCAGAAGTAGAAGTAGTACTTGCCGTGGCGCTCGGCGATCGTCGGCGCCCAGGCGTTCTTGTCCGCCCAGCTCACGTCCGGCCCGAGGTCGAGGATGACGCCGTCGTCGGTCCAGTGCACCAGGTCCTTCGACGACCACGCCGAGAACTTCGTCCCGCTCCAGCCGTCGAAGCCGTCCGTGGTGGGGTAGAGGTAGTACGTGTCGCCGAACGCGACGATGTTCGGGTCGGCGGTGAAGCCCGGCAGCACCGGGCTGTGCACCTCGTGCGCCTCGACCGTCCACACGCGACGGTCGCCGCCCGCGCCGGTGACCGTGAACCGCTGGGGCGTGCTGAGGTTCACAGTCTTCCCGTTGCCCGGCTTGATGGTCGCGCCCGGCGCGAGGCCGAACTCCGGCGCCAGCTTCCGCAGGTCGGTACCCGGCTTGACGGGCAGCACGACCGTCCCGGCGCCGGAGTCGATGACGGCCGGGGTCTTGAGCGAGGCGAGCGTGACCGACCGGATGGCCGTGCTGTTCGAGGGGAGCGCGGAAACCTCCAGGCCGGACAAGGCCCGGTTGTACAGCCGCACGTCCTTCATCTTGCCGGTCAGGGTCTTGTCGCTCGCGTACACCGACCGGCCGAGGTAGTTCGCCGCCGTGACGCCGCCGCCGAGGTCCGACGGCTTGATGGTGGCGCCGGTGTTGCGGGCGACTTCGACGCCGTCGAGGTAGAGCACCTCGACGCCGTCGCCGACGGTCAGCGTCACGTTCTTCCAGATCCCGCGCGGCAGCCCGCCGCCCGCCACCGCTTGCTCGGTGGTCCAGTTCCCGGTGGCGATGGCGCCGCGCAGCCCGCCGCTCGCGGTGCCGCCGGTGGTGAACAGGTAGCCGTTGCCGGTCCCGTCCCTGGCTGTGTTGCCCAGTCCCCACAGGAAGTACGGCGTCTGCTGGGCCGGATCGACCAGGACGTCGGCCGAGACGGTGGCCGCGGTGACGCCGGTCAGCAGGTTGTTCGGCAGCTGGACGTGCCCGTTCTTGCCGCCGAACGCGAGCGCGCCGTCGCTCCAGCCGACGTCGCCGGCGAGGGCGCCGTCGTAGCCGTGCCCGGTGGTGTCGGCCGCGACCGTGCCCGACTTCGCGTCGAGCGGCCAGTGCGCGACGAGCCCGTTCGCTTGCGCCTGAACCGGCGCCGGGGGAGCGCTCAGCCGGTTCATCTCCGCCTGCGTCACCGGCAGGACGGTGCCGTGCCGCGGGGACGACGGCAGGTGCGCGCCCGCCGACATCGTCCACTGGCCGGAGGCGAGGTCGGTGGTCTCGAACGGGACGTAGCCGCGGCCGCCGAACTCGTCGATGAACAGGTACCACTTGTTCTCGGTGTTGGACTTGAAGCCGGTGGGCCCTTCGCCCGCGGAGAGCCCGGGGCTGGTGGCGGTCGCCTTGCCGATGCAGTCGGCGACGAAGCCGTAGTGCGGGTCGAGCAGGTCGGTGGACTTCTCTTCGGTGATGAACTTGCTGCACGGCGTCGAGGACGTGTTGTTGCGCTCGTCCTTCGTGAAGCGGTAGTAGGTGTCCTGGTCCTTGATGACCGTCGAGTCGATCACCGAGTAGCCCGGGTCGATCCACACCTGCGGCGCGCTGAAGCTGACGAAGTCGCGGGTGGTCGCGTACATCATGCGGTTGTAGCTGTCGCCGGTGTGGTTCGGGTCGTTCTCGGCGTAGAGCTTGGAGGCCCAGTAGACGACGTAGGTGCCGCGCTTGGCGTCCCAGAAGGCTTCCGGCGCCCAGGTGTTCCCGGCCGTCGGCGGGGAGACCTGCACGCTGCGCTGGCGCGACCAGTGCGCGAGGTCGGTCGATTCCCACACCATGATCGACCGGCTCCCGGTCCGCTGCGCGGCGTCCCAGCCGCGGCCGGCGTAGATCCGCAGGTCGGTGGCGAGGAGGTAGAACTTGTCGCCGTCGGGGGAGCGCAGGATGAACGGGTCGCGCACGCCCAGCTCGCCGAGGCTCGACTTGAGGATCGGCTGGCCGTTGTTGAGTTCGGTCCAGTTCAGCGGGTCGTTGCCCTTGCTCAGCGCCGAGTAGATCTGTTCGCCGTTGGAGGTGCCTTCGCCGGTGAAGTAGAAGAAGCTGTACCCGGCCAGGGGTTCCTGCACCGGCTTGGGGACGACGGTGGCGGTGAACCTGCGGACAGCGCTTTCCCGGCCCGCGGTGACTTTCGCGGTCAGGACGACGGTGCGCGGCCGGCTCCCGGCGGGCGGCCGGGTCACTTCGCCGGTCGGGGTAATGACGGCGGGAGCGTCGGACGTCCAGCTGACGCTCGTCCCGCCCGGCCCGGTGACCGGCAGGGTGAGGTTGCCGCGCACGTCGTCGATGCCGGGCACGGCAAGGCTTCCGGCGGCGGCTTTCAGTGCGGGCGAGGGCGCGGCGTTCGCGCTGGGGACGGGGACGAGTGCGGCCACGACGGCCAGCACGACGCCGAAACGGCGCGGGGAGAACAACCTCATCGTTGTGTCCTTGGGGGCGCGTCGAGGGCATGTTAACGTTAACATCGGATGGGGCACGCTGACTTTAAGGCGGTGGTGCGCGGCGGTCAAGAGCCGGCCGGGCGGGTGGGGAAGTGCCCCGCGGTCGGCTCGGGGCGCGGGGATGTCATGAAAGGGTCGTTCATGTCGTCTGGCGAGATGAACGACCCTTTCATGACGTCCGGGCGAAGCCGCGATCCCGGCCGGGGTCAGTTTCCGGCGCCCGCCAACCCGTCCAGGAACACGCGGACCAGGCGCTCCGCCGGTTCCCGGTCGCGCGGCGCCGGCCCGGCGGCCAGTGCCGCCTCGTGCATTTCGAACAGCAGGGCCAGGTCCGCCGGTTGCAGGTCGGCGCGGACGCCGCCTTCGCGCTGGGCCCGTTCGAACGCCGGGCGCAGCAACGCGATCAGCGCGTGGGTGTACTGGCGCTGACTGCGTTCCGGCAGCTCCCGGAAGATCCGGACCAGAGGCCGCCGCCGAGCCTGCATCGCCAGGACGCGCCGCAGCAGCTCGCGGAACGGCTCATCGCGCACCAGGCTCTTGAGCGCGGTGAGGTGGTGGGCCGCGACCGCGAACGCCAGTGCCGTGCGGTCGGGGAAGTGCCGGTAGACCGTCGCGCGCCCGAGGCCGGCGCGGCGGGCCACTTCGTCCAGTGCGACGTCGGCCTGCTCGCTGAACACCTCGTCGGCGGCGCGCAGGATCGCTTCGCGGTTGCGGCGGGCGTCGACGCGCCGGGGTACGGCCGAAGACGGTCGCCCTGCGCGCATGGGCCACCACGTTACTCGCGAGTAGTGAGACCGGCAATCCGTTCCATCTCTCGGTTCGGGTTCCTACCGTCACCCCAGGTCACGATCACCGCCGGAGGAGCCCCATGCCCGTCCTGAACCGCCGTAGCGTCCTGAAGGGCGCGGCCGCCGTCGCCGGGGCCGCCGCGCTCGGCGCCGCCCGGGTCACCCGCGAGGAGCACCGGGTCGTCGTCATCGGGTCCGGGTTCGGCGGCGGGGTGACGGCGCTGCGGCTGGCCCGGGCCGGCGTGCCGGTGCTGGTGCTCGAACGCGGACGGCGGTGGCCGACCGGGCCGGACGCCGAGACGTTCCCGCACCCGACGGCGCCGGACAAGCGGATCTTCTGGCTCGGCTCGGCGCCGTCGCTGCCGGGACTGCCCTCGCTGCCGCCGTTCGAGCGCTACACCGGGTTGCTGGAGCAAGTCAGCGGCGAGGGCATGAGCATGATGTGCGCCGCGGGCGTCGGCGGCGGCTCGTTGGTCTACCAGGGCATGACGCTGCAGCCGACGGCCGAGCTGTTCCACGCCTGCTTCCCCGAGCGGCTCGACTACGCCCGGCTGGCCGCCGAGCACTACCCCCGCGTCGCCGCGATGCTGGGCATCGCGACCGCGCCGGACGCCCTCGTCGAGAGCAAGACCTACAAGGCCGCGAGGGTCTTCGCCCGCAACGCGCGCGACGCCGGGTACGCCGTCGAAAAGATCCCCATGCCGATCGACTGGGACTTCGCGCTGCGCGAGCTCGACGGCGAGGTGAAACCGTCCTACACCAACGGGGACTGCGCGCTCGGGGTGAACAACGGCGGCAAGCACTCGGTCGACGTCACCTACCTCGCGGCCGCCGAAGCCACCGGCCGCTGCACCGTGGCGCCCCTGCACAACGTCACCGACGTCGCGCTCGCCCCGGACGGCCGCTGGGAGGTCCGCGTCGACCGCATCGACACCGCCGGGAACGTGCTCGAGAAGAAGATCCTGACCGCGAAAGCGCTCGTCATGGCGGCCGGCACGGCGAACACGACGCGGCTGCTGATGCGCGCGGGCGCGAAGGGCGACATCCCCGACCTGCCCGACGCGCTGGGGGCGGGCTGGGGCAGCAACGGCGACCGCATCTACACCTGGACCGACCTCGCCGACGACTTCGGCGCGCCGCAGGGCGGCCCGGTCGTCTACGGCAGCAAGGAGTGGGACGATCCCGCGACGGCGAACACCGTCATCCAGGCGTCCCTGCCGCCGCTGCCGGACCTGCGCACCACGATGCTCGTCGGCTACGGCATCAGCGCCGGGCGCGGACGGTTCGTCTACGACGCCGCCAAGGACGACGCCGTCCTGCACTGGCCGTCGAACGCCGACGCGAAGCTGAGTGCGCGCATCCACGACCGGATCTCCCGCATCGCCGGGCCGCTCGGCGTGCTGCTCGACACGACCGCCGTCGTCCCCAGCACCTGGCACCCGCTCGGCGGCGCCGCGATGGGCGCGGTCTGCGACCTCGAAGGCCGCGTGCTCGGCCACCGCGGCCTGTACGTCCTCGACGGCGCGCTGATGCCGGGGACGACCGCCGCCTGCAACCCCTCGATGACCATCGCCGCCGTCGCCGAGCGCGCGCTGGACCACCTGATCGCCGAAGACGTCGACCGCGTCTTCTAGTCCCTGCCGAACTCGACGAGGAGTTCTCATGCGTCGCTTGTGGACGGTCCTGCTGGCCGTTGTCCTGGTGTCCACCGTGGCCGGTCCGGCCACCGCCGCCGAGCCACCGCAAGGCCCTGCCGGAGACGCCTTCTACACCCCGCCGAGCCCGCTGCCTGCCGGTGCCGACGGCGACGTCGTGTGGTGGCGGCCGCTGCCGGACCAGTCCGGGGCTCGCGGCTACCTGGTGCTGTACCGGTCGAGGTCCGCGACGGACGCGCCGATCGCGGTGTCCGGCCGGGTGCTCGTGCCGACCGCGCCGTGGGCCGGCGCCGGGCCGCGGCCGATCGTCTCGGTGGCCAGCGGCACCCGGGGGATCGGCGACCGCTGCGCGCCGTCGAAGTTCCAGCCGGACTACGAGAAGCCGCTGTTCGTCGACGCGATGCTGAGCCGCGGCTGGGCCGTGGCGATCACCGACTACGAAGGCCTCGGCACGCCCGGCCTGCACACCTACGTCGTCGGCCGCTCGGAGGGCCACACGGTGATCGACGCGGCCCGCGCCGCCACCCGGCTGCCGGCCGCGGGCCTCGCGGCGGGCGGGCCGATCGCGTTCTCCGGGTACTCCCAAGGCGGCGGGGGCGCGGCCTGGGCGGGCGAGCTGGCGCCGTCGTACGCCCCCGAGCTGACCGTCGCGGGCATCACCGCCGGCGGCACGCCCGCGGACCTCGACGTGGTGGCGAAGAGCCTCGACGGCGGCATCGGGTTCGGCTTCCTGCTGCTCTCGGCGCTCGGCCTGGACGCGGCGTACCCCGAGCTGGACCTGCCCGCCTACCTCAACGACCGCGGCCGCACGCTGTATACGACACAGCAGGATGCCTGCGTCGACGCGGTGTTCGGCTACGCCTTCGGGCACATCGCCGACTACACGACGGCGAACCCGCTCGCCACGGCGAAGTGGCAGGCCCGGCTGGCCGAGAACAAGCTCGGCGCCCGGCCGCCGAAGGCCCCGGTCTTCCTGTTCCACGGCAGCGGCGACGAGATCATCCCCTTGTCCCAGGCGCAAACTCTGCGCAGCCAGTACTGCGCGGCGGGCGTCCCGGTCACGTGGGGCACCTACCTCGGCGAGCACGTGACGACGCTGGCGTTCTCGGCCGGCGACGTCGTGGGCTACCTGGCCGACCGGTTCGCGGGCAAGCCGGCGCGGTCCAACTGCTGAGCGATTTCTTCGGCGGGGTACGGGGTTTTCCGGCTTTCCCCGTGCAGGGCGACGTAGAACTCGTTGACGACGACGGCGAGCGGGGCGTAGCGCCGCAGGAGGTCTGCCGAGGGCAGCTCCGGCAGCGCGCGCCCCGCGGCGCACTCGCGCACGAACGCGTGGCGCGCGCGGTAGTCCGGCGCGTCGACGAGCCGCCGGACGATCGAGTTGACCAGGTGGGTCAGCACGTAGGCACGGTCGTGGTCGGCGTGCTCGGCGAGGAACTCCGCCTCGGCGCCGGAAAGCGTGAAGTCCGGCAGCGCGGCGAGGCCGAAGTCGGTCAGGTAGAGCCGTTCGCCGTCGGTGAGGATGTTCGCGAAGTGTGCGTCGAAGTGCTGGACGCCCTGCGCGGCCAGGAATTCGGTGACGGCGCGCAGGTCCCGGTGGGCGAGGCCGGTCCCGCCGGGCTGGGTTTCGAGCCACCGCGTCAGGTTTTCCGGGACGTGTTCGAGGAACAGCACGAGATCCGCGGTGGCGCTGTCGAGGGCTTCGAGCCGTCGCCGCACGCCCGGGTCGTCGTGCCAGAACGCGACATCGCGCGCCAGGTCGGTGCGGGGGCGCGGCAGGCCGGGCACGACTCGCCAGTGGTGCAGCAGCGGGAAGTTCTCGCACTCACCGGTGCGGACCCAGCCGCTCGCCGCCCGGTGCGCGGCCAGCTCCCGCCACGCCCCGCCGCCCGCGGACCCGACGCCGTAGTGCGCCCAGGGCGGCAGGCCGTAGAGGTCGGCGGTCGAGCCTTCGTGCCGCCGTTCCACGTCGGTGAGCGCGACCCGCTTCACGAAGACGGGTTCCCCGTCGACCCGCAGGAGCCAGGTCGACCCGCCGATCCCGGTGCCCAGCGGGCGCGCCGCGGCGAGGACGTCGTCGGGGGCGTCCGCGAGGGCGGCGGCGAGCTTCTCGTGGCGGGCGAGCCGCGTCATCGGTTCCGGACCAGGGGGAGGAAGACCTCGTCGACGATCTCGGCGAGCACGGCGTCGTCCACTGTGGTCAGTCCGCGGGTGAGGTATTCGTTGCGCAGCAGGACGAGCGCGACGGTGGCGACGCGCGGGTGCCGCGCTCCGGGTGGCGCGTCGCCGCGGGCCACGGCCTGGTCGAGAACCGTCAGCCAGGTGCTCGTGGCGCCTTCGGTGGCCTGTTCGTTGAGCTGCTTCAGGAGTTCCGGCTCGTCGCCGACCCCGGCCAGGAGGCCGCGCAGGATCCGGGCGGCGGGGGAGGACTGGCCGCAGTTGATCGCGCGCAGCAGGGTCAGGGCGTCTTCGCGCAGGTCGCCGGTGTCGGGCGGGGTCAGCCGGTCGCCGGCCAGGTGCCGGTAGGCGGCGACGCCGAGCGCGGCGCGGTTCGGCCAGCGGCGGTAGAGCGCGTTCTTGTTGGTGCCCGCCCGCTGCGCCACGCGTTCCATGGTCAGCCCGGCGTAGCCCGCCTCGGCGAGCTCGTCCGCCGCGGCGCGCAGGATCGCGTCCTCGAGCTCCGTCCCCCGGCGCCGGGTCTTCACGTCGGCCATGGGTACCGACCGTACCGTAGTTTTAGGGTACGGTACGTACCGTACCCAAACTGGAGGATGGACATGCGAGCCAAGGGCATCGGCTACGACACCGGCTTCGAGCGCGGCGGCCGGTTCAACCGCCCCTTCGACCCGGACCTGGTCCGCCGCGAGCTGGCGATCATCCACGACGACCTGCACTGCACGGCCGTCCGGCTGATCGGCACCGACCTCGACCGGATCGGCTTCGCCGCCCGGGAGGCGGCCGCGCTGGGCCTGGAGGTGTGGTTCTCCCCGTTCCCCTGGGACCGCCGGCCGGAGGAGATCCTCGAGCAGCTGGCGGACGGCGCTTCGCGGGCCGAACGCCTGCGTGCCGGGGGCGCCGAGGTCGTGTTCGTGACCGGCGCCGAGCTGAGCCTGTTCAACCACGGCTTCCTCCCCGGCGACGGCGTCGAGGCCCGCGTGGCGAACCTGCTCGCCGCCCGTGACCTGGTGGCCGGCCTCCCGGCCAGGGTCAACGAGTTCCTCGCCCGCGCGGTGAAGACGGTCCGCGCCCGCTTCGGCGGCCGGATCACCTACGCGGCGGTGCCGTTGGAGGGCGTGGACTGGACGCCGTTCGACATCGTGTCCGTGGACGCCCACCGGTCGAAGGAGGTGGCCGGCGTCTACCGCGACGGCATCCGCACCCTGGTGGCCCCGGGCAAGCCGGTGGCGATCACGGAGTTCGGCGTGACCCCGTACCGCGGGGCGGCTGATCTGGGTGCCCGGTGCGGCGAGATCGTCGAGTACGAGGGGACCGAGCCGGTCCGGTTGAAGGGCGAGTACGTGCGCGACGAGGAGGAGCAGGCGAGGTACCTCCGCGAGCTGCTGGAGGTGTTCACGACGGAAGGCGTCGACGCGGCGTTCGCCTGCACGTTCGTGTGCTATGGGCTCGTGCACCGCGCCGACCCGGCGGCGGACCTGGACATGGCGAGCTGGGGCGTGGTGAAGGTGCTGGAGGAGGGGAACGGCGAGACGTACCCGGACGTGCCTTGGGAACCGAAGGCGGCGTTCAGGGCACTGGCGGAGTGCTACGCCGGCTGACGGCGAATTGCCCGTAAGGTCGCGAAGGCATCCTGTGAACCGGACCGTGGAAGGACACCGATGCTGGCCCTCGACATCCGCTCCACCGGCACTCCCACCGAGATCCGCGCGGCCACCGAGAAGTGGTGGAAGATCACCGACGCCGAGCTGGCGCGGTACGCGGACACCGTCTTGGCCGTCGTCGACAACGTCGTCGTCGGGGTCTTCCGGGTCCGTGGGTACCACCGCGACGCGGCGGCCGACGGCCGGGTCGTGTTCGACCTGGGGCCGGAGCCCGAGTGGGAGTGGGTGATCGGCAGGCCCAGCCCGTCGATCTGGGCGAACCACCACCGTGATCCGGTGAAGCGGCTGGGGGAGGCGACGGTCGAGGCACTGCGCAAGCGGCACCCGGACTACCGGCAGTCCGCCCACGGCTGGGTCTTCGACGTGGCCCCGGACGGCAAGTCGGCGACCGTACGCGGGCCGGGTGCGCACCTCGTCGTCGCCGGGCTCACGGACGGCGTCGCCCGGCTCGCCGTGCGGGAAGCCGGGCACTGACGACCGGGGGGTCCGGTGTGGACAGTCCACACCGGACCACCCCCGCTCACGGAGCCCAGGGCGCCGAAACGGTCCAGCTGCTGTCCGCCGTCACCGTCTGCGGGCGGTCCGAACCCGTCCCGGCGCCCGACGCGATGTACACCGCCGAGTCGAAGTGGCGCAGGTACGCGCCCGGGATGTTCAGGGACTCGAATGTCACGCCGGTGCCGCCCACGCCCGGGCGGGTGCAGAACGTCGCGTCGGCGCGCATCAGTGCCGAACCGTCGTCCGGGGAGTTGCGGACGCGGCCGTCCTGGTGGCGGAGGTACTGGCCCGGGTAGTTGACCGATTCGAACGAGTAGCACGACGACTCGCCCAGCCCGCGCCGCACCGTGTACGTCGCGTCCTGCTTCAACAGCGTGCTGCTGCCGCTGTTCACCACCTCCGTGTAGGCGAGGCCGCCGGAATGGCGCAGGTAGCGGTCGGTGTAGCCCCACGTCGTCACCCGCAGCGACTGCCGTGCGTTCACCGTCAGCGGGACTGAGCTGCGCCACAGCGCCGGGGCCGAGACGTCCCACGTCGCGTCCGCCGCGAAGCTCGTCGCGGTGTCCCACGGGTTCGGGCCGCCGCTGAGGGCCAGGTACACGGTTTCGTTGTAGTGCCGCAGGAACCGGCCCGGGAAGTTGGCCGACTCGAACGACGTCCCGCCGGCGGCCAGACCCGGCCGGGCGCACCACGTCGCGTCCGCGGCGAACGAGCCGCCCGTGTCGCTGTCGATGCGGACCCGGTTGTCGGCGTGGCGCAGGAACTTCCCGGGGAAGTTCACCGACTCGAACGAGAAGCAGCGCGGGTTCGCCAGCCCGGCGACCGTGCGGAACGCCGCGTCCTGGCGGGGCCCGTCGGCGCTGCCCGTGGTCAGGACGTCCGTGCGGGCGAACGAATCCGCGTGCCGCAGGTACCGGTCGGTGTACCCGGGCGTGGTCACCCGGAACGAGCGCAGGTGCCCGAGCGTCAGCGGCACCGCCGCGTTCAGGTTCTTGGACGCGTTGATCAGGTCGGCGTGCGCCGCGCGGACGAGGGCGGCGTCGACCTTCTGCACCCGCCGGTCGTACGTGAGCAGCCCGTTGTACTCGCCTTCGACGTCGGTGATCTCGGTGTAGACCGACGCCGACAAGCCCTTCGTGAGCATCAGCTGCTTCGTGTCCCGGATCATCCCGGTGAAGCGGTCGTTCAGCTGCGCCGCGCTCGCCATCTGCTCGTAGGCGAAGAACCCGCCGGTGGGGCTGTACTCGTGACCGGGGTTGCGCAGGCCGAGGCCGCCGAACTCGCCGAGCACCGAGACGCGGGTGCTCGACGGCCGCGGCCCGTCCGGGCCGGTGTACACGTGCCAGTCGATGATGTCGCCGGTGCCCGGGTCACCCTTCGACGCGCAGCAGTTGAACCCGCTGTGCGCGTTCACCAGCCGGGTCGGGTCGTAGTTCTTGATGCTGGTCGTGACGCGCCTGGTCTCGTCGAGGTTCCACTCGCCCCAGCCCTCGTTGAACGGCACGTACGTGATGACGGCGGGGGAGAAGCGGTGCTCGTCGACGATCTCGCGCGCTTCGGTTTCGAACTCGGCGATCTGCGCCGCCGTCCGGGTGCTGTCCCCGGTCGGCGTCGACGGGATGTCCTGCCACACCAGCAATCCCAGCCGGTCGGCCCAGTAGTACCAGCGCGCCGGTTCGACCTTGATGTGCTTGCGCACCATGTTGAAGCCGAGATCCTTGTGCTTCTGCAGGTCCGAAGCCAGCGCCGCGTCGGTCGGCGCGGTGTACAGGCCGTCCGGCCAGAAACCCTGGTCCAGCGTTCCGGCCTGGAACACGAACTCGCCGTTCAGCGTCGGGCGCAGCACGCCGTTCACGTTCTTCGTGCCGACCTCGCGCATGCCGAAGTAGCTGACGACCTGGTCGACCGTCGCGCCCGAGGCGTTGCGCAGCGAGACGCGCAGGTCGTAGAGGAACGGGTCGTCGGGCGACCACCGCCGCGCGTTCGGCACCGGCACCGAGAACTCCGTGAAGCCGCCGGTCGCGCTGCCGACGACGGTGCCGCCGGTCATCGACTCGGCGAGCACGGAGTACCCGCTGACGTCGCCGCGCCCGAACACCCGCACGCGGGCGGTGTTGCTCGCCAGGTTCGGGTAGATGTCGACCGAGAAGATCGACGACGGCGCCGTCGGCTCCAGCCAGACGGTCTGCCAGATCCCCGAAGTCGGCGTGTAGAAGATGCTCGACTGCGCGTTGGCCTGCTTGCCGACCGGCTGCTTCTCGCCGCGGCCGTCGGTCGGGTCGTACACGCGCACGACGATTTCGTTGGCGCCGCCGTTGAGCCGCGCCGTGATGTCGGCTTCGAACCGGTCGTAGCCGCCCTTGTGCGAAGCGACCTGGACGCCGTTGACCCACACGGTCGCCTCGTAGTCGACGGCGCCGAAGTGCAGCTGCACGTTCCGGCCCGCCCACGCCGCCGGGACCGTGAAGGTGCGGCGGTAGAACATCAGGTCGCGGTTGTCGTTGCGCATGATGCCCGACAGCGCCGACTCGACCGGGTAGGGCACCAGGATGCGCTCGGGCAGCGTCTGCCCGAGCGGGGGCGCGGCGTAGCGGTCGACGCTGCCGCCCGCGCCGGTGGCGGGGTTGAGGAACTCCCACTCGCCGTTGAGGGACTGCCATTCGGGCCGCTGCAGCTGCGGCCGCGGGTATTCGGGCAGCGGGTTGGTGGTGCTGACCTGGGCCGTCCACGGCGTGGACAGCGGCGGGGGTTTCGGGGTGACGGCGGCGTTCGCGGCGGGTGCCACCACGACGAGCGGGGACAGCAGCGCGAGGACCAGGGCGACGAAGCGGCGCATCGAACTCCTCCGGGGACGCGCACGGAACCGCGCACCGGCCTGGCGGGGACGGCGGAGCACTCCGGGCGGGGGCGGGCACGCCGAGCCCGGAGCACTACCGCGGGCTCGTCGAACCGAACGTAA
The DNA here is from genome assembly GCF_003937945.1 of Amycolatopsis eburnea. Classification (GTDB taxonomy): domain Bacteria; phylum Actinomycetota; class Actinomycetes; order Mycobacteriales; family Pseudonocardiaceae; genus Amycolatopsis; species Amycolatopsis eburnea. The sequence goes on along the minus strand of NZ_RSEC01000035.1, from coordinate 94,116 downwards.
CACGGAACACGGGCAAACAGAAAACACCAGACAATCAACAGCAGACCACTCGGACGACCGGTCCACGCGCGAGAGGCCGCCGAGGTTGCGTCTCACCCTCGGTATGCGTCCGATCGCAGCAGGCAACTACGCTGTCCGGAGCAATCGCGCTCCGGAGGAGGTCCGGGTTGGTTCCCGCCCGTCGCTGGCTGGTCGTCGCGGCCGTGTGCGCCGTCGTCCTGGCCGCGGTCTACTTCTTCGCCGTCTGGACGGTGCCCGGTCAGGAGCTGGAGAACGCCGCGCTGCGCGGAGCCGACGAAGCCGCCGCGCACGACCAGGCCGTCGCGGACGCGAGCCTCAGCCGGATCACCGTGGTCTCGCTGGCCGCCGCGATCGTCGTGGTGGCACTGGCCGGCCTGCTGCGCCGCCGCTGGGACCTCGCCTTCGCGGCCGTGGGCGTGATCGTCGCCGGACAGCTGGTGACGCAGGTGCTCAAGCGGTTCGTGCTGCCGCGGCCGGGGCTCGTCCAGGTCACCGGCCACTACGCCGGGAACAGCCTCCCGAGCGGGCACACGACGATCGCGATGACCGTGCTGTTCGCCGCCCTGCTCGTGGTGCCCTACCGCTGGCGCGGCGTCACCCTGTTCTTCCTGCTCTCCTGGGCGGTCGGGATCGGCGCGTACACGGTGACGGCGAAGTGGCACCGGCTTTCCGACACGCTCGCCGCGGACGCGATCGCGCTCGGGCTCGCCTGCCTGGCGTCGTGGTGGCTCGCGCGACGCGGGGCGGTGCGCCGCCACGACGGGCCGCGCCGCATCCCGCGGGTGCTCGTCGTGACCGTCGCCGTCCTCGGGGCCGTGGTGTTCTTCGGGCTCGGCACCGTCCTCATCGGAGCGTCGCTCGCCGGCGGCGGGTACGCGGAGACGGTGCGGGACAACGCCTGGGTCGTCTACCTCGCCGCGAATTCGTTCGCCTCCTTCGGATCCGTCGCCGCGGCACTGGTGTTCCTGGCGACCTGGCGACGCCTGGAGGTCGCGTGAACCCGGCCCTGCTCCCGCTCGCCGCGGCGGTCTTCTGCTTCGCCGTCTTCCTGGTCAGCTTCCTGCTCGACCGCCGCAAGCTGCGCAACGGCTTCTACCTGTTCTTCGCGCTCGCGTTCTCGGGCCTCACGCTGCTCGCGCTGCTGGCGTCGATCTCCCCGGAGGCCGCGGCGTTCGTCGCGCTCGGGCTGTTCGCGCTGTTCCCGCTGACCATCGTCGTGCTCGCGGTGTTCCTGATCGGCAACGGCGTCACGATGCTGCGCCGCGAAGGCCGCCGCCCGGCCAACCTGCTGTCCCTGGCCGCCGGCGTCGGCATCGTGGCGCTCATCGTCTTCGACTTCGTGGTCGGGCAGCTGGGCTGGGCGCCGCTGGAAGCGGTCCGCGACAGCGTCAACGGCATCGTCGCCTACCTGGCGTTCCTCTTCGTCTGCTTCCTGCTGTACGCGCTGGTCTACGGGCGGATCCGCACCCGCAGGCCGCTGGACTTCGTGGTGGTGCTCGGGTCGGGCCTGCTCGGCGGCCGGACCGTGCCGCCATTGCTGGCCGCCCGGCTGGACCGCGGGCGCCGGGTGCTGGACGCCGAGTGCCGCAAGGGCCGGGAGCCGCTGCTGGTCACCTCCGGCGGGCAGGGACCCGGCGAAGACGTGCCGGAGTCGCACGCGATGGCGGACTACCTCGCCGGCCGCGGGCTGCCCCGCGAGCGGATCCTGCTCGAAGACCGGTCGCGCACCACGCGGGAGAACCTGACGTTCAGCGCCTGCCTCATGCGCGAACGGCGGGCGGACTACCGGTGCGTCGTCGTCACCAACAACTTCCACGTGCTGCGCGCGGCGTTGCTGGCCCGCAAGACCAAGCTGAACGGCCAGGTCATCGGCGCGCCGACGGCGTGGTACTTCTGGCCGAGCGCCACGCTGCGCGAATTCGCCGCGATCATCGTGGACCACAAGGTCCTCAACGGCATCGTCGGCGCGATGATCGTCCTGGCGAGCGTGCTGAAGGCGGTGTAGCCGTGGCGGGCGGCGGGTGTCCGGGGTGACACTGGCGGCATGAAGGTCGTCGACGGGCAGCGGAGCGCGTACCGCCCGCCGGCGCCGTCCCCGATGTCCTTGCGGCGGGGGCCGGTGCTGGTCACGGCGGCTTTCGCGGGGCTCGGCGGCGCGCTGATCCCGGCCGCCGCGGTGCCCGCGCTCTGGCGGATCTGGCAGCTGTACGCGATGTTGTTCGGCGCGGTCGCCCTGGTCGAGGTGGTCGCCGTCGTCGCGGTGCTCGGGTGGCCGACGCGCACGACGGCCCGCTTCGGCGCGCTCACGGCGTTCGCGGCGCTCGTCCTGTGGGTGCTCAGCCGCCCGCTGGGGCTGCTGGTCCGGCTCGATCCCTGGCAGCCGGCGGACACGGTGGTGGGGTTCACCGACTACGTCGCCGCCGTCCTGCAGGTCATCGCGCTGTTCGGCTTCCTTTTCGCGCGCCGCCGCGGGGCGCGCCCGTGGCCGTCCGCGGTGCGGCGCGTGTCGGCGTGGATCGTGCTGTTCCCGGTGCTGCTGCTGGTCATCGCGACCGGCGCGGCGGGCACGGTGGCGGCCGGCGACGGCATCCGCGGCACCGGTGCCTCGGCCCTGCTCGACGGCGGCACGGTCGAGTACTGCCGTCCCGCCGGCGTGCCGCTCGCGATGGACCTGCGCCGTCCGGCCGGCTCCGGCCCGGCGCCGGTGGTGCTGTTCCTGCACGGCGGCGGCCTCCTCTTCGGCAACCGCAAGCCGTCCGGGCCGGGCGCGCTGCTCGCCGGGACGCGGCCGGACGAGCTGGCCGCCCGTGGATTCGCGGTGGCGTCGATCGACTACCGCCTGGCGCCCGCCGCCCGCTGGCCCGCCCCGCTCGACGACGCCCGCTGCGCGGTCCGGTTCCTCGAGGCGAACGCGGCCGCGCTGGCGATCGACCCGGCGCGGATCGGGGTCTGGGGCACCGGTGCCGGCGGCACGCTGGCCTCGCTCGTCGCCCTGACCCCGGGCACGCACATCCGTGCGGCGGCGGCGCTCGCGGCCCCGGCCGACTTCACGGACCTGCGCGGCGTGGACACCCTGACGCGGGCGTCGGTGCTGCTCGCCCTCGGCCGCGCCCCGGCGACCCTCCGCTCGGCGAGCCCGCTGACGTACCCGGCGGCGGGCGCGCCCCCGTTCCTCGTGGCGGGCGGCCGGAAGTCGGCGGAGTTCGCCGAGCACCTCCGGCAGGCGGGTGTGCCGGTGACGACATCGCCGGACGTGGCCGCGTTTTTCACGACGGCGCTGCTGTCGCGCACGCCTTGACCTGGAGCGCGCTCCAGGACCTAGCGTGGGGTCACTGCGACCGCACGTCAGGAGAACACCCCATGGAACTCGGTTTCCACCTGCCCATCTTCGACATCGACGGCGGCCCCGCCGCCATCGCCGGCGAGCTCGCCCGGGTGGGCGCCGCGGCGGAGGAAGCCGGTGCGACCTGGTTGTCCTTCATGGATCACTACTTCCAGATCGAACCGACCGGCCTCCCCGCCGAAGCGCACATGCTGGAGGGCTACACGACGCTCGGCTACCTCGCCGCGCACACGTCCCGCGTGGAGCTCGGCCTGCTCGTCACGGGCGTGACCTACCGCCACCCGGGCCTGCTCGCGAAGATCGTCACGACCCTCGACGTCCTCTCCGGCGGCCGCGCGGCCCTCGGCGTCGGCGCCGCCTGGTTCGAGCGCGAGCACCGGGGGATGGGCGTGCCGTTCCCGCCGATCGCCGAGCGCTTCGAGCGGCTGGAGGAGACGCTGCGCATCTGCGCCCAGATGTGGGACCCGGCGGCCAACGGCGCCTTCGAGGGCAAGCACTACCAGCTGGCGGAGACGCTGTGTTCGCCGCAGCCGCTGCACCGCCCGAACGTGATGATCGGCGGCTCGGGGGAGCGCAAGACGCTGCGCCTGGTCGCCCAGTACGGCGACGCGTGCAACCTGTTCGGGACGTCGCCGGAGGACGTGGCGCACAAGCTGGACGTGCTGCGCCGCCACTGCGACGACGTCGGCCGCGACTACGCGACGATCCGCAAGACGGTCCTGGCCAACAACCCCCGCCCGACCCCGGAAACCCGCGACGACTTCGTCCGCTCGATGGCGGACTACGCGAAACTGGGCATCCAGACGGCGATCGTCACGCCGACGACGGGCTCGCCGTCGACCTGGATCGAGGGCATGGCCCCGACGGTCCCGCAGCTGGCTTCGCTCGGCTAGTCCACAAAGGACTCTCGGGTCGCGTTGAACCGCCCAGGTGGCTCCCCCGTGTGACTGGGTGAGGTGGCGACCCGAGAGGAGGGGCTGATGCCCCACACGCGCACGACCGGACGACACCGCAAACCGGCGACGATCGGGCTGGTAGCGCTACTGGGTGTCGCGGGGGCGACCGCGACGGCGATCGCCCTGAGCAGCCCGGCGAGCAACGCGGCGACCGAGAGCTGTGCCGGCTTGGACACGGCGCTCCGGAACAACCTGACGTTCATCGCGGGCCAGCAGTCCGCCCCGGACGCCCAATCGGCGGCGAGGATAGCCAACCGCCAGGCGGTGGTCCAGCAGATCGAACAGCGGCGTGAGGCCGCGGGGTGTGCTGGAAAGGTAACGGCGAACGCGGCCGCGGCCGACTGCGCGGCGGTGGCCGGAGCGGCGGACCAGGCTGTGGCGGAGGAGAACGGCGGCAAGGCCGGGAACGGCAAGGCCGAGAAGAAGGGCGAGGCCGCCGAGAACGGTATGGCGGCCGGGCAGCAGGGCATGGCCGATCAGAATGGTATGGCGGCCGAGCAGAACGGTATGGCGGCCGAGCAGGACGGTGTGGCCGATCAGCAGGGCATGGCGGCCGAGCAGGGCATGGCGGCCGAGCAGAACGGCATGGCCGACCAGAACGGTATGGCGGCCGAGCAGAACGGCATGGCTGATCAGCAGGGCAAGGCCAAGCAGAAAGGCAAGGCCGGGGCCAAGGCAGCCGAGAAGCAGAACGCCGCCGACCAGAACGCTGCGGCCGCACAGGCTTGCGCAGTGGTCGAGAAGTGCGTAGCGCAGGCCGCCGGTGCCGACGGCATGGCCGACCAGCAAGGCATGGCGGGCCAGAACGGCGCGGCCGAGCAGAACGGCATGGCCGACCAAAACGGTGCGGCGAAGCAGAACGGCATGGCCGACCAACAGGGTATGGCGAACCAGCAGGGCGCGGCCGACGAGAACGGCAAGGCAGCCGAGCAGGGCATGGCGGGCCAGAACGGCATGGCCGCCGAGCGAGGCATGGCGAACCAGCAGGGCGCGGCCGACCAGAACGGCAAGGCAGCCGAGCAGGGCATGGCGAACCAGAACGGCATGGCCAACGAGCAAGGCGCGGCCGACCAGAACGGCAAGGCCGCCCGGCAGGACGCGGCCGCCCAGAACGAGGTCTCCGCGCAGGACTGCGCGGCGATCCTCGACTGCGTCACCCAGGCCACCGCCGACCAGGGCGCGGCGGCCGAGCAGCAGGGCATGGCCGCCGAGCAGAAGGGTGCGGCCGAGCAGCAGGGCATGGCCGCCGAGCAGAAGGGCAAGAAGGGCAAGGCCCAGGCCGCCGAGCAGGCCGCCGCGGCTGCCGAGAAGTGCGTCGCGGCCCAAGCAGCCAAGGCCACCGCCACGAACACAGCCACCGCCGGCAAGTAGCGGCCGAGCGGAAGACCCGGAGGGTGAGCACCGGTGGCGGGCCGGTGCTCACCCTCCGCCAACCGCAGACCGAGAACACCCGAACCGGTGACCCGCGGGAACTCCGGCCCGTCGCCGATCGTTCACCAAACAGAGCGCAGTACCCTGGCGCTCGCAAGCGACCGACGACAGCACGAGGCTTCAGTGACCACCGACCCGGCGGCCGAGGACGCTTCCCTGCGTGAGGCGGCCGATGAGCTCGCCGTCGCCGGGCAGCTCCCGCGGTTCCTCCTGATGTACAAGTTCGCCATCGAGGAGCTGATGACGAAGCTGCGGATCCTCAGCGAGGAGTTCGACTTCGTCCACCAGCACGACCCGATCGAGCACATCACCAGCCGGGTCAAGCGGCCCGAAGCGATCAAGGAAAAGGTGCACCGCCGCGGCCTCGGCAGCGACTGGGTGTCCGCCGCCGGCGCGCTCGACGACATCGCCGGGATCCGCGTCGTGTGCCCGTTCGTGTCCGACGTCTACGAGGTCGCCCGGATGCTCACCGCGCAGGACGACGTCGAGCTGCTGCGCACCAAGGACTACATCTCGCGGCCGAAGGCGAACGGCTACCGCAGCCTGCACCTCATCGTCCGCATCCCCGTCTTCCTCTCCGACCGCGTCGAAAAGGTCAAGGTCGAGGTCCAGCTGCGCACCATCGCGATGGACTTCTGGGCCGCCGTCGAGCACAAGCTGTCGTACAAGTACCGCGACAGCGTCCCGCCGGACTTCGCGGGCGAGCTGTCCGCGGCGGCCCGGACGGCGGCCGACCTCGACGCGCGGATGGCCGCGCTGCACGAGCGGATCCGCTAAAGCTCGCTGAGGGCGTCGAGCAGGATCCGCAGCCCGAATTCGAACTCCGCTTCGTGGTCGCACACCGCGAGGTACGGCGCCGCCGCGGTGACGGCGGGCAGGCCGGACGCCGAGAGGTCCGCGAGCCGCCCCGGGTCGCCGGTGCTGCTGAACGTCGGCGCGGCCTCGACCTCCCGCATCAGCGTGCCGATGAGGAACGCCAGTACCGCACGCAGCCCGTGCACCGCGCGCTCCGGCGGGAACCCGGCCGCGAGCAGCGGCCCGAGCACGGCCTCGACCGGTGCCAGCGCCGTCATCGACGCCAGCTGGCGGGTGAGCACGAGCGGCGCCGCGCGCGGGTGCCCGAGCATCGCGTCGCGGAAACCGTGCGCCAGCGCGGACATCGTCTCCCGGAGGCCGCCCGGCGGGGGCGCCGGGATCGCGGCGAGCAGCACCTCGGCGACGCCGTCGAGCAGCGCGTCCTTGCCGTCGACGTGGTTGTAGAGGCTCATCGGGTCGACGCCGAGCCGCCGCGCGAGCTTGCGCATGCTGACGGCGTCCAGGCCCTCCTCGTCGACCAGGGCGAGCGCCTCCCGCAGGATGCGGTCCCGGGACAGGCCGCCGAGGTCCTTGGGCGGACGCCCGCGCCGGGTCGTCACGGCGTGAGCACCGCGGGCAGGTTCTCGTAGCCACGCAGGATGCGCGTCGAGCGGCGGCGGCCGCCGGGCAGCACCCGCAGCCCCGGGAAGCGCTCGAAGATCGTGCGCAACCCGATCTCACCCTCCATGCGCGCCAGCGACGCGCCCAGGCAGTGGTGGCGCCCGGCGCCGAACGCCACGTGGTCGCGCGCGCGTTCCCGGGTGACGTCGAAGGCCGCCGGGTCGGCGAACACCCCGGGGTCGCGGTTCGCGCCGGCCAGCACGGTGGTCACCAGCGCGCCGCGCGGCAGCGGCACGCCGGCGATCTCGGTCGCGCGCGTCGCGAGGCGTCCGGTCAGCAGCACCGGCGGGTCGTACCGGAGCACCTCCTCGACGGCGTTGCCCCACAGCTCGGGACGTTCGCGCAGCACGGCGAGCTGCCCGGGATCGCCGGCGAGCAGCGCGATCCCGCTGCCGAGCAGGTTGACCGTCGTCTCGAACCCGGCCGCCAGCACCAGGCCCGCGGTCGACTTCAGCTCCGTCTCGGTCAGGCCGACGCCGTCGTCGCGGGCCGCGACGAGCTTGCTGAACAGGTCCTTGCCGGGGTGCCGGCGCAGGTGCTCCAGGTGCTCGCCGAGCCAGGCGTCGAACTCGCCCAGCGCGGTCTCGACGTGGCGGAACGTCCGCCAGCCGAGGCCGAGGTCGAGGCTGGGCGCGGCCGCCGAGCCCAGTGCCAGCACCTTGCCGAGGTCGGACGGCGGCACGCCGAGGATCTCGCTGATGACCGTCACCGGCAGCAGCCCGCAGTAGGACTCGACGAGGTCGAGCGGGTGGTGCGGGTCGAGCCCGTCGAGCAGGCCGTCGGCGATCTCCTGCACGCGCCCGCGCAGCTGCTCGACGGCCCGCGCGGTGAACACGCCGGTGACGAGCTTGCGGTAGCGGGTGTGCTCGGGCGGGTTGACGGCCAGCAGCGACGGCGGGCGCACGGGGTGCAGGTGCTCGCCCGCCGACCACTCGACCAGCCGGCCGAGCGGCGAGCCGTCGGCGCCGATGACGCCGACGCGGAAGTCCTCGCTGGAGAGCACTTCCCGGACCGCGGCGTGCGTGGTGGTCATCCAGCCGAACCGGGTGCGCGCCAGCGGCCCGGCGGCGCGGATCTCCTCGAACAGCCCGGTCAGGTCCCGCCCTTCGGCGGCGGCGACGACCATCCGCCCCTGCAGGTCACCGCGCTTGGCCTCGCGGCGCAGCACGGTCCGCGGCAGCGCGTGCCCGAGACTCCACCGGACGACGGGTTTCGCGACGGCGAGGGCTCCTTCGAGCACGGCTTCCCCCTTCTTTCGGCGTTGCCTACAGTGTAGGTTATCGGCGGATACCTACGCCGTAGATAAAGGAGCGATCGATGCGGCAGATCCCCGCCCAAGAGGTCCTGGAGGCCCGGCAGAAGCTGGTGCTCGACCACTTCCGCGACGAGGTCGCCCAGGACTGGGACGCGACGCTCTCTACGTTCCCGCACCCGCACTACGAGGTCATCGCGACGATGACGGTCCACGACGGCGGCGACGCCGTCCGCGGCTACTACCACGACACGCGCACGGCGTTCCCCGACCAGCGCCACGAGCTGATCGCGCTGCGCCACAGCGCCGACGCGGTCATCGTCGAGTTCTGGCTGCTGGGCACGCACCTGGGCCCGCTCGGCCCGGTCCCGGCGACGGGCTCGCGCTTCCGGGTGCGGATGACGGCCTATTTCGTGTTCGACGCGGAGGAAAACCTCGTCTGCGAGCGGATCTACTTCGACACGCTGTCGATGCTCAAGCAGCTGGTCGGCGGGGTGGACAAGAAGAAGCCGAAGAACTGGCTGCTGCTGGCGCGGGTGGCGCGGGGGTTCCTGAAGATGTCGGGCGGGGAGCCCGACCCGCGGCTGGTCAACACCGTTGAGCCGCAGCTCTAGCCTGGTTGTCCGGACCTGACCGGCGCCAGCAGCACGCCCAGCGCGATCAGCTCCGTCAGCGCCATCCCGCGTTCCACCAGTCCCAGCGGGATCAACGTCCACCAGCGCCCGTCCGTGGCCGCGGCCACCACCACCGCGCCCAGGATCACCGCGAACCAGCCCAGCGAGAGGATCGCCAGCACCCGGGCCAGCCAGCGTCGTCCGGGTGACGCCGGGAACGCCGTCCGCGCCGCCACCAGCACCGCGAGCGGCAAGGCCACGAACGCGACCACGCTCGCGATCCGGTGCAGCGTCCCGCCGAAGTCGGCACGGGAGACCGTGGCCCAGTCCGGCTTGGGGAACGCCACGATGACCAGCAGCCCGACCGTCCACAATGTACCCAAGATCGCCGCCGGCACGGGCAGCCGGCGTTGCCCGCCCAGCACCGCCAGGCCCGCGGCCGAGCCCAGTGCCACCAGGACCACCGCGAGGTCGAACACCCACTTGTGGTCCGACAGGCCGTACTCGCTGATCGTGCGGCGGGTCGGGCTGATCGCGTCGGTCGGCGGGATGACCTGCAGCAGCAGCACCAAGCCGGCGCCGAGCGCCAAGGCGGCCAGGCCGCTGAGCGAGACCGCGACCGACACCCGTCGCGCAGGGACCGTGACCATGGACCGACAGTAGCCGACCGCCGGTTGAACTCCCGGTGAAAGGTCCTAACGGGCAGCCGTCCGGGCTGAAGGCTGTACGACTTACGGCGGTTACCGCAGCCGGATTTCCTCCATTATGGTCACCCGCTACCGGTACGTCCGCCGTGCCGGGCCCTCGGTCAAGGAGGCTTTTCCTGTGGGGAATTCACCAAGACGGCTGGTGCTGCTGGCTTCGGCCGTGGCACTGGCCGGAACGTTCGTCGCGCTACCCACCGGTACCGCCGGCGCGGCGCAGAACATCCTGCGCGCCGACAAGTCCGTACCCCGCTCGTGCTTCGCGAAGGTGCAGCCCAAGGGCACCGCGGGCACCGATCGCCGCGAGCTGACGTCCACCGTGGACGGTCTCGTCCAGGCCCGGCTCAAGGCGACCCCGGGCACCGAAGGCGACTGGGACGTCGCCGTTTTCGACAAGGCGACCGGTGCCGTCGTCGCCGCTTCGACGGCGTTGCGCACCCACGAACTCGCCGAAAGCTTCGTGAAGAAGGGCCAGGAGCTCATCGTCCAGGGCTGCCGCTACGGCGGCTCGGCCGGGCAGGCCCAGCTCGGCGTCGACTTCCTCGCGCTGACCCCGCAGGGCACGCCGACCGGGACCGCCGCGGCGCCGCAGCGCGCGGAGCTCGTCCGCGTCGAGACGCCGACGCGCGCCGACAAGAACAAGCTCACCGGCCTCGGCCTCGACGTCACCGAGAAGGGCGACGCGACCGGCGTCGAGGTCGTACTGGCGAACGACGCCGACCGCAAGACGCTCGCCGCCAGCGGCTTCAAGTCCAAGGTGCTCGAGGCGGACCTGTCGGCCAAGTCGGTCCAGGACGCGAAGACCGACCGCGAGTACGCCGCGAAGACCGCCGCTTCGGCGCTGCCGTCCGGGCGGACCAGCTACCGGCACCTCTACGAGTACAACTACGAGCTCAAGGAGCTCGCCCGCAAGAACCCCAGCCTCGTCTCGGCGTTCACCATGCCGGAATCGACGTGGGAGGGCCGCGACGTCGTCGGCATCGAAATCGCCACCGACGTCAAGAACATCACCGACGGGAAGCCGGTCAACTTCACCATGGGCGTGCACCACGCCCGGGAGTGGCCGGCCGCCGAGCACGTCATCGAGTGGGCGTACGAGCTGATCAACGGCTACTCGCACGACGCCGCCATCCGCGGGCTGGTGAGCAGGACGCGCAACATCATCGTGCCGATCGTCAACCCGGACGGCTTCGAGATCTCCCGCGAGGCCGAGCCGAAGGGTGACTTCACCCGGTTCGACTACGAGATGAAGCGCAAGAACTGCAACGTCAACGACTCGCCGCCGCAGTTCGCGACCGGCGTCTGCAAGGCCAACCCGGGTGGCCGCGTCCGCGGCACCGACCCGAACCGCAACTACGCGGGCTTCTGGGGCGGGGCCGGCGCCGAGCTGTCCTGGAGCGGCGACACCTTCCGCGGGTCCGCGCCGTTCAGCGAGCCCGAGGTGCGCAACGTCCGCTCGATCGTGGCGAACCGTCAGGTGACGAACCTGATCACGATGCACACCGTCGCGGCGCTGGTGCTGCGCCCGCCGGGCGTGGCCGACGTCCGCCCGCCGCTGGAGGAGCCGCAGTACAAGGCGCTCGGCGACAAGCTGGCCTCGCGCAACGGCTACACCAGCGAGCCGAGCTGGGCGCTCTACGACACCACCGGCACCACCGAGGACTGGTCGTACTGGGCCACCGGCGGCTGGGGCTTCACCATCGAGGTGGGCGGCAACGGCTTCCACGGCCCCTACGCCGACAGCGTCGTCGCGGAGTACGAAGGCCTGGCCCCCGCGGCCGGGGCGGGCAAGGGCGGCAACCGGCAGGCGTTCCTGGACATGCTGGGCAACGCGGCCGACCCGCAGCAGCACTCGACGCTGATCGGTTCGGCGCCGAAGGGCTACCAGCTCAAGCTGCACAAGACGTTCCAGACGCCGACGTCGCCGGTGCTCCAGCCCGACGGCACCACCAAGCCGCCGATCTACTACACCGACGACCTGAACTCGAAGTTCACCGCTTCCGGCGGGCGCTTCGCGTGGTCGGTCAACCCGTCGACGCGGCCGTACGTGGCCGGCCGGTACGGGCGCGACCCGCAGGGCCCGGCGCAGCAGGGCTTCGCGGTCACCAACCCCGCCGGGGTGCCGCCGATCAACCAGAACTACCCGGCCGACCCGGCGGGTGACTCGTTCACCTTCCACGTCGACGGCCTGCCGAAGGTCGACAACGGGAAGTTCAGCGTCAACATCAACTGGGCGAGCACCGCGACGGACTGGGACCTGTTCATCTACGACGCGGCGGGCAACCTGGTCAGCTCGTCGGCCAACGGCGGCACGACGTCCGAGCACGCCGTGCTGTTCGACCCGCCGGCCGGCGACTACAAGGCCGTGGTGGTCAACTACGACCAGGCCGACCCGAACGCCGTCGACGACTGGACCGGGGACGTGTCGTTCGCGTCGCCGATCCCGCCGACGTACGGGACGAAGGAGGCCTACCAGCTGACGTGCTCGTCGCCGAGCGGCAAGCTCGTCGGCGTGGCGGACGTCTTCGTCGACCGCGGCCAGACGGTCGACGTCGGCGAGGTCTGCACCCGCTCCGCGCACGCGCAGAAGCAGCGCGCTTCGGGTGGCGTCCGGTAGTTCGCTGAAGGTTCGTGAAGGCCTCCTCGCTCGCCGCGAGGAGGCCTTCACGGCGTCAGGGCGAGGGTGACCCCGAGGACGGCGAGGATCGTGCCCACGACGCGGTTGAGGGCCGGTTTCGCGCGGGCGTACCAGCGCTGGGTGGCGGGGGAGGAGAACAGCAGCGCCACGCCGAGGTGCCAGGCCGCCGAGGCGGCGACGATCAGCGCGACGGCAGCGGCCTTGACGGCGGTGGGCTCGGTGGGCGGCAGCGTCGCGGTGAGGACGCTGCCGAAGAACGCCGCGGCCTTCGGGTTGGTGAGGTTGCTGACGACGCCGCGGCGGAACGCGTTGCCGCGGGCTTCGGGCGGGGCGGATTCCGGTGTCCTGGCGGTGAGCCAGAGGCGCAGGCCGAGCCAGGCCAGGTAGGCGCCGCAGACGACGCGGAGCGCGGTGGCCAGCCAGGGGTGGTGGGCCAGCACGGTACCCAGCCCGAAGACGGCGACGACGGCCAGGAGCCCACCCGCGGCGACGACCCCGAGCGCGACGGCGAGCGCGGCTCTGCGCGTGCCGGCGGCCGCGGTGTGGGCGATGAGGATGAAGTTGGGGCCGGGGGAGATCGCGGCGGGGAGGTAGGCGAGCAGGACGGTGCCGAGGGTGGCGGCGGGGCTCACGACGTCGGCGCTCCCGGCCCGGCCGATCCGGGGATCCGCGATGTCATGAAAGGGTCGTTCACCTCGCCAGACGACATGAACGACCCTTTCATGACATTGCCGCGGCGTCGCTCCCGACCCGGCCGCGGCGGCGCGCCGCTCCCGAGGCGGGCCGGCTCACGCCGCGCGGCCGCCTCCGCCGACGACCTGGTCGCGGACCGTCCGCAGTGCCTCGTGGTCCACAGTGGACGGATCGGCGGCCAGCCACTCGCCGATCTCGTGGAGGAACTCCTCCGGGGTCATCGGCGCCGCCGCCCAGTCGCCAGGGTCGGCCGTGGTCAGGTCGCCGCTGCGGCTCGGGTACACGATCATCGCGCCGCGCAGCGCGACGCCCGGCAGCAGGTCGCGGTAGGCCGCGAGGCTCTCGGCGAGCCGGCTCCCGCCGCCGCGGAACGGCCGCCCGTTGCGCAGCAGGCGCCCGTCTTCGGCGGTCTCGTAGTGGCCCGGCAGCCAGAGCTTGGACTCGATGAGCACCAGGCGCTTGCCGCACAGCACCGCGTGGTCGACGTCCGCGAAGACCGAGCCCGGCCAGGCGAGGCCGTGGAAGATGCGGGCGCCAGGGAGGCGGGTCAGGTAGGCCTCGAGCAGCTCGGCCGTGAGGCGCTCGGCCAGCTCGTCGCGCTCGGTGCCGGGCGCGCCGAAGACGGTGCGGCCGCCGAACTCCTCGGCGTAGGCCTCGCGGGCCCGTGCGGCCCGCAGGTAGCCGCGCGCCAGCCGCTGGACGAGCAGGGCCGTGCCCGCGGTCAGCAGCAGCCACACGACGAGCACCGGCGGCGAGAAGCCGACGCCGGTGACCAGCGGCAGCAGCACGAGCACCATCCCGGCCACCGCGGCGACGACCGGCGTGTGCCCCGGCCCGCGGCGGCGGCCGTGCCGCATGCGGGTGTCCTCGCCGGCGAAGTGCCACCAGCTCAGGTCTTCGGCGTCGAGGTCGGGCAGATCGGGGACGAACCCGGGCTCGTCGCCGAAGCGGCGCCGGGGCCGTGGCCGGACCGGGACGGGCACCACCGCGGCGCCGCCGGAGTCGTAGCGGGCGCGGCTGATCGGGTCGCTCAGGACGTCGTAGGCCTCGCGCAGCAGCCGGAACGTGCCGACCGTGCCGCCGCCGTCCGGGTGCATGGTCTTGGCCAGCCTGCGGTAGGCCGTTTTGACGTCGGACGCCGTCGCGTCCCGGCGGACGCCGAGCACCTCGTAGTAGTCGACCTCGGGCACGCTCGCGTTCACCTCCGGATGGCTGCGCGAAGACTTTATGGGGTCGGGTCCCCGCGCCCGCCACCGCCTCCGCGGCGCGCCGGGGTGATGTCCCGCGGGCCAGGTCAGGGCGGTGGGCGAGGCACTGTCCATTCAGGACTCGTTGTCGCCCGGAAGTGTTACGCCGGGCCGGAAACGCGGATTCCGGTGACGTTTCGTGGTCGAACTCCACCCGAACAGACGCGAACACGTGTTCGAATGTTCGGCTACGCTGGGGGCATGTCCTCGACACCCCACAGACGTGACGGGCCCACCGCCACCCCACCTCGGCAGCGGGCCCGTCACCCCCGTCAGCGTTCGCGCAGCAGGTACCGCTGGAGCTTCCCGCTGGCGTTGCGCGGCAGCGCGTCGACGAACCGCACCCGGCGCGGGTACTTGTACGGCGCCGCAACGGCTTTGGCGTGCTCCTGCAGGGCGTGCACGACGTCCGGGCCGGGCGCGGTGCCGGGCCGCAGCACGACGAACGCCGTCACGACCGAGCCCCGGTCCGGGTCGGGCGTGCCGACGACGGCGCACTCCTCGACGTCGGGGTGCGTCAGCAGCACTTCTTCGACCTCGGGAGCCGCGATGTTGTAACCGGAAGAGACGATCATGTCGTCGCTGCGCGCCACGAACCGGAAGTAGCCGTCGGGCTCGCGGACGTAGGTGTCACCCGTGATGTTCCAGCCGTCGCGGACGTAGTCGGCCTGCCGCGGGTCTTCGAGGTAGCGGCATCCGGTCGGCCCTTGGACCGCGAGCCGGCCGGGGGTCCCGTCGGGCACGGGCGCGCCGTCGAGGTCGAGGACGGCGGCGCGGAACCCGGGCACGACCTTGCCGGTCCGGCCGGGGCGGGCGTCGCCGCCGGCCGCGGAGATGAACACGTGCAGCAGCTCCGTGCTGCCGATGCCGTCGATCAGCGGCCGGCCGGTGACCTCGCGGTACCGCTCGGCGACGGCGGCGGGCAGCGCTTCCCCGGCGGAGACGGCGCGGCGGACGCCGGCCAGGAGCGGGCCGTCGCCGGCGCCGAGGATCGCGCGGTAGGCGGTCGGCGCGGTGAACAGCACGGTGACGGCGTGCTCGGCGACGGTCGCGGCGAGCTCCTGGGGGGTCGCGCGCTCCAGCAGGAGCACGGACGCGCCGGCGCGCAGCGGGAACACCAGCAGGCCGCCCAGGCCGAAGGTGAACGCCAGCGGCGGCGTCCCGCAGAAGACGTCGTCCGCGGTGGGGCGCACGACGTGCCGGGAGAACGTGTCGGCGATGGCGAGCAGGTCGCGGTGGAAGTGCATGGTCGCCTTCGGTGTCCCCGTGGTGCCGGAGGTGAAGGCGAGCAGGGCGACGTCGTCGGCGGCGGTCGGCACGTCGGCGAAGGTCGCCGGGTGGCGGGCGCAGCGGTCGGCCAGGTCGGCCGTCTCGGTGCCGTAGGCGACCGCGGGCAGGCCGGGCGGCAGTTCGTCGAGCAGGCGCTCGTCGCAAAGGGCGACGCTCGGGCGAGCGCGGGCGGCGATCTTGTCGAGCTCGTGGCGGCGCAGCATCGGCATGGTCGTGACGGCGACCGCCCCGGCCTTGAGGACGCCGAGCCAGCACGCGGCGAGCCACGGCGTGTTGGTCCCGCGCAGCAGCACCCGGTTCCCGGGCACGACGCCGAGGTCGGCGGTGAGCACGTGCGCGATCCGGTTGGCGCGCGCCACCACCTCGCCGTAGGACCACGTCTCGTCCGGCGAGCGCAGGCAGGGCCGGTCCGCGCCGAGGCGGGCGGCGGTGTCGTCGAGCAGCGCGGTCGCGGCGTTGAGGCGGTCCGGGTAGTGCAGCTCCGGCAGGTCGAACACCAGCCGCGGCCACTGCTCGCCGGGCGGCAGCCGGTCGCGGCAGAACGAGTCGGTGTGAGCGCTGGGAGTAAGCCTCATCGCAGCCCCTCTGTCTCGACCTGCACCACGAGGAACGTAGCACTCGTTGCGACCGTCGAGAAGACGCAATAGCGCATCGATGACGGTGGCTACGGAGGGTCGATGTCGGGGCTCGCTCAGCCGGCGACGGTCGCGTCCGGCTGGTTCGCGCGGCGCAGGGACTCGGCGACGAAGCCGTTCGCCTTCAGCTCCTCGACCAGGTCGCGCAGGAACCCGATCGTCTCCGGGCGGCGGTCCGGCGCGTCGCCACGGCCTGCTGGATCTGCATGAACCGCTCCTCGACGACCCGCGTCCCGGGGTGCGCGGCCACGTAGGCGGTCATCGGCTGCCGGATCCCGGCGGCCACCTCCAGGCCCTGCTCCTCGAACACGGCGATGCCGTCCTCGCCGCGGACGATCGTCGCGTGCGAGAGGGTCCGGGTGAGGTACAGGTCGTACGCCGATCCCTGCTTGACGCCGACCCGGACGCCCGCCCGGTCCACGTCGGCGGGGGAGCGGACCGGCGAGCCGTCCGGGACGACGTACACGCCTTCGATGACGACGTAGGGCGCGGTGAAGGCCACCTCGGCCGCCCGCGCCGGTTCGATCGCCAGGAAGCAGAGGTCGGCCGCCCCCGAGGTCAGCGCTTCGAACGACTTCCGGGCGGCGTCGAAGCACGAGAGCTCCACCTCGACGCCCAGCCGCGCGCCCACCTCACGCGCGAGATCGACCGTGACCCCGCCGGGGTCGGCCGCGGTCCCGTGCGCGAGCACCGGGTTGCCGAGGTTGATGGCGGCACGCAGCACACCGGTGGGCGCGAGGTCGGCGGAAAGATCTCCCATGACCGGCGAGGGTAACCCCGGCTCCGGGCGCACATGGGCGAACTGTCGGCTACGCCACCGCTCACCCCACCGGCGGCTCGGACGACGTGGTCAGCTCGTACGTCGTCTCCTGGTGGTACACCTCGCCGGGGCGCAGTACCGTGCTCGGGAAGTCCGGGCGGTTCGGCGAGTCCGGGAAGTGCTGGGCCTCCAGCGCGAACCCCGCCCCGCGCGACGGGAGGTGGTTGCCCGAATAGAACTGCAGGCCCGGCTCCGTCGTCCGCACCGTGAGCAGCCGTCCGGACGCCGGGTCCCAGGCGCGGGCCGCGAAGGGCGCGCCGGCGTCGAGTACCCAGTTGTGGTCGTAGCCGTCGGCGAGGGCCAGCTGGGGGTCGGCCGACGCGATGCGGGCGCCGATCCGGGACGGGCGGCGGAAGTCGAACGGCGTGCCCGCCACGGGCACCGGGGCGCCGAGTGGGATCAGGGCGGCGTCGGTGGGGCAGTACCGGTCCGCGGCGATCTCCAGCCGGTGGTCGAACACCTCGCCCGCGGCCGCCAGGTTCCAGTACGTGTGGTTGGTCAGGTTGACGACTGTCGGCGCGTCGGTCGTCGCGCGATAGGAAAGGTGCAAGGCGGACCCCTCCAGGCGGTAGGTCACCTCGGCCGCCAGCCGCCCGGGGTAGCCCTGGTCGCCGTCCGGGCTGGTCAGGCTCAGCTGGACGCCGTCCGGAACCGGCACCGCCGACCACACGCGCGTGTCGAAACCCTCCGGGCCGCCGTGGAGGCTGTTCTTGCCGTCGTTCAGCGGGACGCGGTGGCGGACGCCGTCGAGGGTGAACGTGCCGCCGGCGATGCGGTTGGCGAAGCGGCCGATCGCCGCGCCCAGGAAGACCCGGGCCGCGTCCGGGCGGTTGTTCGCGACGTAGCCGTCCAGGTCCGGAAAGCCGAGGACGACGTTCGCGAGCTCGCCGTCGCGGTCCGGGGCCTCGATCGACTGGATCACCGCGCCGTAGTCGAGGATCCGGACGGTGAGGCCGCCGGGGCCGGTCAGTGTGTAGCGGTGGACGTCCGTGTCGCCGGCGCGGCCGAAGAACTCGGGAACGGGTGCGGTCATCGGGACGCCCTCCAGCACGCTGTTAACGCTAACACCGTCGGAGAACTCTAGGAGCGCGCGCGGCGCGCGGTCAAGAGCCCGAGGCGCGCGTGCCCAGCAGCTGGTGGGCGCGCAACGCCATCTGGATCTCCAGGCGCCGCGCAGGATCCGCCAAGCGGTCGCCGAACAGCTCCGTCAGCTGGCCCACCCGGTAGCGGACCGTCTGGGGGTGGATCCCCAGCGCCTGCGCGATCTCCGGCGTGCTCCCGTTGTGCTCAAGCCAGCACAGCAGCGTCTCGGCCAGCCGGGTCTGCTGTTTCGCCGTCAGGTCCGCGAAGGGCGCGAGGACCTTGGCCGACAGCTCGTCGAGCAGGAACCGGTCGAGCAGCAGCCAGTGCGTCGCGAGGTGGTCGGTCGTGTGCGTCACGGGGTGGTCGCCGGCCAGGCCGCGGCGGGCCAGGTCGAGCGTGCGGCGGGCCCACCGCGACGACGTCGCCGCGTCGGCCGGGCGGACCCGGGGACCGACCGCCGCGCGCCGGCCGGACAGGCGCCCTTCGAGGCCGAGCAGGTCGCGGTCCGGGTGCGGGGTCAGCAGACAGGGCTCGGCGCTGTCGAGGTCCACCAGCACGTCGTCGGCGAAGTGCAGCGAAGGCGGGTGTGGTCCGGTCCACGGCTCCAGCGCGATGACGGCGACCTGCTCCGGCATCGGCCACCGCGCGGCCTCGGCCATCGTGGCCAGCGTCGAGGGCGACGACGGCGGGGTGGCGAGCAGCAGTTCGAGCAGCCGGCGGCGGCGCCGTTCGAGCGTGCCCGCCGCCATCGCCTGCGCCAGCGTGTACCCCTCGACCGAGTACGCCGAAATCTCGTCCACGTAAGCGAAAATCGCCTCTGCTCCGATGCAGAGCACCGCGGCCGGAAAGCGGTGCGCCTGCCCGAGTTCCGCGATGTACCGCCACGCCGCGCGCCCGCCCGCGCGGTAGGCGGCCTGCAGGGAATTGACGCTGCCGCCGTCGTGGTGGACGCGTTTGCCGACCTCCACGAACAAGCTCGCCCAATCGTCCGATGTGGACGGCAGGTCTTCGATGCTGTCGATGCAGCTGAGCACCGCCTGCTCGATCGCGAGCACGATCACCTTGCCGAACTCGCCCTCCAGGGGCTTGGCGTACTCCGGCACGGCCCGCTGGACCTCTTCGAGGATCCGCCGGGCGAGCGGGTCGGCGTGCGGCCGGAACCGGCGTGCGACCTCCGTCGGCAGCGAGCACCACAGCTGGCGGGCGCGGCCGGTGCCCCGGGGGAACGGGATCACCTGAGTGGTCGTCGTCATGCCACAACCCCTTTCCGGCACCGGTGCGCGGAGGTCATGTACTCACACGGGATCGGAGTTGGCAACCGCAGATCCTGCCGCGGGACCGGGTTCTGTCACGCGGGGACCAATGGCGGCGGACAGTATTGTCACCTGTCCGACAAACGGCGGAACACTCACGCGCACAAGGGTTTCCGGTGCGCGATTTGTGTTCCCGGACGGTATCTTCGCGCCCTTCCTCGTTGTTAGCGTGATCAACCGAGGAGGCCGGATGACGACGCTCGTATCGTGGTGCTCGCGCCGCGCCGGCGTGGTCGTCGTGCTGTGGCTGGTGGCGCTGGGCGGCCTCGGGTACGCCGCGCTGCACACCGGCGCGGCCTTCCGCGACACGATCGACCTGCCCGCCGCGGACAGCACCGCGGCGGCGAACCTGCTGCGCGGCGCCGGTGCCGGTGGGGCCGAAGAGCGCGTCGTCGCCCGCACGCCGGACAGCCCGATCGACACCGGCACCGGCCGGGCCCGGCTCGACGACTTCGCCGCCCGGCTGGCCGCGCTCCCGCACGTCGTCGCGGTCACCCCCGGCGCGGTGTCCGCCGACCGGCGGACCGCCGTGCTCACCGTGCGGTTCGACGCGCCGGCCGCTGACCTCGGGCAGGGGACGGCCGACGCGCTGGCCGCCGTCGTCCGCGACGCCCGCGGGCTGAGCGCCGGGGCGGCCGGCGAGCTCGCCGCGATGACGGCGGCCGCGCCCGACCTGGGCAACGCCGGGATCGGCCTGCTCGCCGCGGCGCTGGTGCTGCTGGTGACCTTCGGCTCGCTGACCTGCGTGCTGCTCCCGGTGCTCACCGCGGCGGTCTCGGTGGGCTGCGCGCTGGCCGTCGTCACGCTGCTCTCGCACGTCATGACCGTCCCGAAGATCAGCACCGAGATCGCCGCGCTGCTGGGGCTCGGCGTCGGCGTGGACTACGCGCTGTTCGTCCTGACCCGCTACCGGCAGGGTCGCGGGGACGGCGCACCGCCGGCGGACGCCCTGGCCGCCGCCGCGGCGACGTCCGGCCGCAGCGTGGTTTTCGCCGGAGTCACCGTGTGCGTTTCGCTGGCCGGGCTGCTGACCGTCGGCATGCCGTTCCTCGACGGGATCGCCGTGGCCGCCGCGGTTTCGGTGCTGCTGACCGCGCTCGCCGCGCTGACCCTGCTGCCCGCGCTGCTGCGGCCCGCCGCCCGGATGCGCGTCAAGCCCGCGGGGAGTGGCGGCCGCTGGGCCCGGCTCGCGCGCTCGGTGACCGCGCGGCCCGGGCCGTACACACTGGCCGCGCTGCTGGTCGTCGCCGTGCTCGCGCTGCCGATGACCGGGCTGCGGCTGGGGATGCCGGACGCCGCGCAGGACCCGCCGGGCAGCATCACCCGGACCGGGGCCGAGCTGCTGACCGACGCGTTCGGGCCGGGCGCCGGCGCGCCGCTGCTGGTGGTGGTGGGCACCGGCGACGCCTCGCTGGGCACGCTGCGGGAGGCGGTGCTCGCCCGCGCCGACGCCGGCCCGCCGGTCGCGCTGCCCGGCGGCGGCTGGCTGCTCACCGTGGTCCCGCGGACGGCGCCCGGCGACCCGGCCACGACCGAGCTGCTGACCTGGACGCGGACCATGGCGACGACCATCGGCGGCCCGGACGCGCACGTCGGCGGGCTCGTCGCGACCCAAGCCGACTTCTCGGCGGCGATCACCGCGCGGCTGCCCGTGTTCCTGGCCAGTGTCGTCGGGATCTCGGTGCTGCTGCTCGCCTGGGTGTTCCGCAGCGTGCTCATCCCGCTGACGGCCGCGGTGATGAACCTGCTGACCGCGGCCGCGACGACGGGGGCGGTGGTCTGCACCTTCGGCGCCCCGATCGAGCCGTACCTGCCGGTGTTCCTGTTCGCCGGGCTGTTCGGGCTGTCGATGGACTACGAGGTCTTCCTCATCGCCCGCATCCAGGAAGCCTGGCGCCGCCACGGCGACACCCGCGCCGCGGTCGTCGACGGCGTCGCGGCGACCGGCCGGACCATCACCGCGGCCGCCCTGATCATGGCGCTGGTGTTCGTGTCGTTCGCGTTCGTCGACGCCCGTGTCGTGCGGGAGGCCGGCGTCGGGCTGACCGTCGCCGTGCTGCTGGACGCGATCGTCGTCCGGTGCGTGCTCGTGCCCGCGGTGATGGCTGGTTTCGGTGCCGCGAACTGGTGGTTCCCGCGACGGCGGTGCGTGGCCACCCGTGAACTGGCGGGGAGTGTGCGATGAAGACACTCGTGCTGCTCGCGCTCGGCGCGTTCGTCACCACGCTCGACAACACCATCGTCGCCGTCGGGGCGCCGTCGATCGGCCGCGACCTCGGGCTCGACCTCGGGGCGCTGCAGTGGATCGCGCTCGGTTACATGCTCCCGTTCGCCGGGTTGCTGCCGGCCGGGGGCGCGCTGGTGGACCGCTGGGGACCACGCCGGACGCTGGCAGCCGCGCTGCTCGCGTTCGGTCTGGGCGCGGCCGCCGGTGGGCTGGCCTGGTCGCTGTGGCTGCTGGTCACCGCGCGCGTGGTGCAGGGCGTGGCGGCCGCGTTCCTGGTGCCGGGCCTGCTGAGCCTGTTGCGCACGAACCTCGACGCGCGGGGCCGGACGCTCGGCGCGGCGGTCTGGACCGCGTGCCTCGCGGCGGCGCTGGCGCTCGGTCCCGCGCTCGGCGGGATCCTGTGCGCCGCGCTGGGGTGGGCCTGGATCTTCTTCGTCAACCTCCCGTTCGTGGCGGCGATGCTCGTGCTGCTGCCGGTGACCACGGCACCCGGCCGGGCCGCCGCCGCGACGCGCGCGCCCCCGCTCGCCGCGATGGTCCTGGGGACGACGAGCCTGGTGCTGCTCACCGCCGCGCTCGCCGAACCCCGGTTCACGCTCCCGCTGCTCGCCGCGGGTGCGGTGCCCGGCGTGGTGTTCGTGGTCCGGGAGCGGCGGGCGTCCGACCGGCTGATCCCGGCGGCGCTGACCGGGAACCGCGTGTTCACCGGTTCGCTCGGCCTGCAGCTGTTGTGGGGACTGGGGATTTCCGGGGTCTTCTTCTTCACGCCGTTGCTGCACCAGGAGTTCCTCGGGCTCGGGCCGGTCGGCGCCGGGCTGCCGCTGGTCCTGGTCGCGGTGGCGGTCATCGCCGCGACGCCGCTGGTGCCGCGCGCGGTGGCCCGGCATGGTCCACTTCGGACGGTGGCGGGCGGGCTCGCCGTCGTCGGGGCCGGGCTGCTGGCCCTCGCCGCGGTGAACCGGATCCCGGACGTCTGGCCGCGCGTGCCCGGCCTGGTCCTGATCGGCGCCGGCTCGGCCTTCACCGTCCCGATGACGTCGCACGCGCTGGACGTTGTGGCGGAGCGGTATTCCGGCACCGCGTCGGGATTGCTCACCGCCGCCCGGGAGCTGTCGAGCGCGCTCGGCGTCGCGCTGATCGGCGCGGTGCTGACGGCGGTGCGCGCGGTGCGGCTCGAAGCCGGCGCCGCACCCCCGGTGGCGCTGGCCGGTGGCTACACCGCCGGACTGCTCGCCGCGGCCGGGCTGACGTTCGGCGGCGCGCTGCTGGCCGTGCGCGTGGCGAAACCCCGTTCCACCGAGACCTCGTCGCCGCGTGACAAACGCGCGGTCCCGTAACCCGTTTCCCGGTGAGCATCCGGGATCCGCCGATTGACAACCGCACGGGCGCGGCTATTCACTGCGCCGGTAAACGCTCTCTGCGAGGGACCATGGAAACCATTTCCCAGCCGATTCCCGCCGCGCCGGAAAACCTCGGCGACGGCGAATCGTTCGCGACCCTGCTGACCCGGTGGGCGCGGGTGCTCGGCGACGAAACCGCCGTCACGTACCTGGACCACCGCGCCGCCGCGGACGGTCGCGCGGTCACGCTCACCTGGCGTGCCCTCGACGAGCGGGTCGACGCGGTCGCCGCGCGGCTCGCGGGGATCGCGGCGCCGGGGGAGCGGGCGGCGGTCCTGGCCGGGCAGTCGGCGGACTACGTCGTGGCTTTCCTCGGCGCGCTGCGGGCCGGGCTGGTCGCCGTGCCGCTGTTCGCCCCCGGCCTGCCCGGCCACGAAGGCCGGCTCGCCGGCGCGCTCGCCGACTGCACCCCGCGGGTCGTGCTGACCACCGCGGCGGACTTCGACGCGGTCCGCGAGTTCACCGCCGGACCCGAGGTGGTCGCCGTGGACGCGGTGCCGGAGACCGAGCCGCGCGAGTGGCCGCGGCCCGATCCGGACGCGGTCGCCTACCTGCAGTACACGTCGGGCTCGACGCGCTCGCCCGCCGGCGTCGTGCTGACCCACCGCAACGTGCTCGCCAACGCCCGGCAGGCGTGCGCGGCCTACGGGGCCGAGAGCCGGACGACGTCGACGGTCAGCTGGCTGCCGCTGTTCCACGACATGGGGCTGATCCTGGGCATCGGCGCGCCGATGGCCGGCGGGATGGCGTCGGTGCTGCTGGACCCGCTGGCGTTCCTCGAACGGCCCGCGCGGTGGCTGCAAGCGCTTTCGGCGAGCCCGGGCGCGATCAGCGCGGCGCCCAACTTCGCCTACGCCTACAGCGCCTCCCGCGTGAGCGAGTCCGAAAAGGACTTCCTGGAGCTGAGCCGGGTCGTGTCGCTGATCAACGGCAGCGAACCGGTGCTCCCCGCCACGATCGCGAAGTTCCAGGACGCCTTCGGCGGATGCGGGCTGCGGCCGGAAGCGCACCGGTCGTCCTACGGCCTGGCGGAGGCCACCGTGTTCGTTTCCGTGACCGGCAGCGGGAAGGAACCCCGGCAGGTCACGTTCGACCGGGACCGCCTCGCCGCCGGGCTCGCAGTGCCGGCCGCGACCGGCACCACGCTCGTTTCGTGCGGCCGCCCGGCCGGCCAGCGGGTGCGGATCGCCGACCCGGTGACCGGGAACGCCGTCGAGCCGGGGGAGGTGGGCGAGATCCGGGTCAGCGGCCCGAACGTCGGCCGCGGCTATTGGGGACGGCCCGACGCGTCGGCCGCGGTCTTCGGCTTGCCGCCGCTCGACCCGGAAACCGGCGAAGGCTGGCTGGCGACCGGCGACCTCGGCGTGCTCTTCGACGGCGAGCTGTTCGTCACCGGCCGGCTCAAGGATCTGGTCGTCGTCGACGGCCGCAACCACTACCCGCAGGACATCGAGCAGACCGTGGAGGAACACCCGGCCGTGCGCCCCCACTCGGCGGCGGCGTTCGCGATCGAAGTTCCCGACGGGGAGGCGGCCGTGGTCGTGCTGGAACGCGCGAAGGACTTCGAAGCCGAAGTCGGCGACGCGGTCGCGGACCTGCGGGCCGCGGTGTCGGCCGGGCACGGCCTGCGCCTGCACGACGTCGTCTTCCTGGCGCCCGGCGAGGTGCCGCGGACCTCGAGCGGGAAGATCAGCCGGGCCCGCTGCCGGGCGTCCTACGCGGACGGTTCGCTGGCCGAGCGGCGGCTCGCGTGAACGCGGCCGGGATCCGCGCCTGGCTGCGGGAACGGCTCGGCGACGTCGACGCCGACCGTCCCCTCCAGGAGCTGGGACTGTCCTCACGGGACGCGACGGCGCTCGCCGCCGACCTGGGCCGGTTCGTCGGCCGCCCGCTGGCGCCGACCCTCGTCTGGCAGTACCCGACGATCGCCGCGCTCGCCGCTCACCTGTCCACAGTGGAATCGGCGCGGCTCCCGGAGCCCGTGGGGGAAGCCGGGGAACCGATCGCGATCGTCGGCCTCGGCTGCCGCCTGCCGGGCGGGATCGAGTCGCCGGAGGCGTTCTGGCGGTTCCTCGACGACGGCGGTGACGCGATCGGCGACGTCCCGGCGGGCCGCTGGGAGACGTTCGCGCCCGCCGAAGCCCTCGCCGGATTGCCGGCGCGGGCTGGCTTCCTCGACGACGTCGCCGGGTTCGACGCGGCGTTCTTCGGCATCACCCCGCGCGAGGCCGAGGCGATGGACCCGCAGCAGCGGATCCTCCTCGAAGTCGCGTGGGCGGCGCTGGAGCACGCCGGGATCCCGCCGCACCGCCTGCGCGGCAGCCGGACCGGCGTGTTCGTCGGCCTGTCGGCCACCGAGTACGGCTCGCTGACGATGACCGACGTCGCGGGCGTCGACGTCTGGTCGGGGACCGGGGCGGCGGCCAGCATCGCCGCGAACCGGCTGTCGTACCTGCTCGACCTGCGCGGGCCGAGCCTCACGCTGGACACCGCGTGCTCGTCGTCGCTGGTCGCGGTGCACCAGGCGGTGCAGAGCCTGCGCCGCGGCGAGAGCGCCCTCGCGCTCGCCGCGGGAGTGAACGTGCTGCTGTCGCCGGGGATCACGGCCGGGTTCCACCGGGCCGGGGTGCTCGCCGCCGATGGCCGCTGCAAGCCGTTCGACGCCGCCGCGGACGGCATCGTGCGCGGCGAGGGCTGCGGGGTGGTCGTGCTGAAGCCGTTGCGCGCCGCGCGGCGGGACGGTGACCGGGTGCTGGCGCTGATCCGGGGCAGCGCGGTGAATTCGGACGGGCGCTCCAACGGGCTGACGGCGCCTAACCCGGAGGCTCAGGCCGCGTTGCTGCGGGAGGCCTACGCCGGGATCGATCCCTCCACTGTGGACTACGTCGAGGCGCACGGAACCGGTACGCCGCTGGGTGACCCGCTGGAGGCCGGGGCGCTTTCGGCGGTGCTCGGGCGCGACGCGGACCGGCCGTTGCTGCTCGGCTCGGTCAAGAGCAACCTCGGGCACCTCGAAGGGGCGGCCGGGATCGCCGGGCTGCTCAAGGTGGTGCTGGCGATGACGCACCGGCGGCTGCCGGCGAGCCTGCACTTCCGTTCGCCGAACCCGTACATCGACTTCGCGGGGTTGCGGGTGGTCGCGGAGGGGACCCCGTGGCCGCGGTACTCCGGGACGGCGCGGGCGGGGGTGTCGGCGTTCGGGTTCGGGGGGACCAACGCCCACGTCGTCCTCGAAGAGTGGCCCGCCGCGGCGTTCCCGGTCCGGGCCGAATCATCGGGGCCGCAGGTGTTCGCGCTCTCGGGGCGGTCGGCCGAGGTGGTGCGGGCGCGGGCCGGGGAGCTGGCGGACTGGCTCGACCGGGATGACGTACCGCTCGGCGCGGTCGCGGCGACGCTGGCGCACCGGCGGGAGCACCTGCCGGCGCGGGGCGCTGCGGTGGGCGAGAGCCGGGAGGAAATCGTCGGGGGACTGCGCGAGCTGGCGGCCGGGCGGGGTGTCGCGGGCCCAGCCGAACCCGAGCCCAGCGTGGTCTTCGTCTTCTCGGGCTACGGGTCGCAGTGGGCGGGCATGGGACGTCTTCTGCGCGATTCCGAGCCCGCTTTCCGCGCCGAGATCGAAGCGCTGGACCCGGTTTTCGCCGAGGGGGCCGGGTTTTCCCTGTCCGAAGCGCTCGACCGGGACCTGCCGGACCTCGCCGCGACCCAGCTGACGTTGTTCGGCGTGCAGCTCGCCCTCGCCGCGCTGTGGCGGGCGCACGGCGTCACGCCCGCGGCCGTGCTCGGGCACTCGATGGGCGAGGTCGCCGCGGCCGTCGTCGCCGGGGCGCTGGACGTGGCCGATGGCCTGCGGGTGATGGCCACGCGGGCGCGGCTGCTCACCGAACTCGACGAGTCGGGGGCGGGGGCGATGGCCGTCGTCGAGCTGTCGCCCGCCGAACTCGCGGAGTTCCCGGAGGTCGCCATCGCGGTGTACGCGTCGGCCACCCAGTGCACCGTCAGCGGGCCCGCCGACCAGGTCGAAGCGCTGGTGGAGCACGCCGAGCGCCTCGGGCGGCTGGCACGGCGGCTGCCCGTCGGCGGGGCCGGGCACTCCGCCGCCGTCGACGCGGTGCTCGGGCGGCTGCGCGAAGACCTGGCCGGGCTGACCCCGGGCGAGGCCGGGATTCCTTGCTACAGCAGCGTTCTCGACGATCCACAGGAGACACCCGCGTTCGACGTCGAGTACTGGGCGGCGAACCTGCGCCGTCCGGTGCGGTTCAGCCAGGCCCTCGCCGCGGCGGCCGCGGACGGGCACACGGCCTTCGTCGAGATCGCGCCGCACCCCGTCGCGCTCGCCGCGATCGAGCAGGCGGGCGTGCTCGGCCTGCCGTCGGGCAGCCGCCGGGTCGACGAGCGGACGGCGTTCCTGACCAGCCTCGCCCGGCTGCACGTGCTGGGCGTGCCCGGCGTGCTCGCCGCCCGGCCGCGCACGGCGCCGGTCGAGCTGCCCGGGCCGGTCTGGCGGCACGAGCGGTTCTGGCCGCGGCGGCAAGTCCGCGCCGGCGGGGGCCACCCGCTGCTGGGTGTCCACATCGAACACCCGGACGGCGGCCACCTCTGGCGCGCCGACGTCGGCACCGCGGTGCTGCCGTGGCTGGCCGACCACACCGTGCGGGACCAGCCGGTGTTCCCGGCGACCGGGTTCCTCGAGCTGGCCCTGGCCACCGGCGGGCACGTGCACGACCTCGAACTGCGGGAAGTGCTCCCGCTGGCCGGGCACACCGAGGTGACGACCACCCTGTCCGGCGGCGAGCTGAGCGTGCACGCCAAGGCCGCGACGGGCGAGTGGGTCCGCCACGCCACGGCGCGGATCGGGACCGGCGGGACACCGTCACCGCCGTTCGGCCCGGTGGACGGCGAGCCCGTCGACGTCTACCGCGCGCTGGCGGAGCTGGGGCAGTCGTACGGAACGGCGTTCCGCGGCCTGCGCGGGGTCGTGGCCGCGGACGGCCGCGCGTCGGCGTCGATCGCGCTGCCGGAGGCCGACCACCCGGCGTACGTCCTGCACCCGGCGCTGGCCGACGTCTGCCTGCACGCGCTGGCCGCGGCCGTCGGCTCGGCGGACGTCCTCTACCTGCCGCTTTCCATTGGCGAGGTGGTCGTCGCGGGCGAGCCGCGCCGGGGCGTGCGGGTGGATGCGGTGGTCGCCCCGTCCGGCGACGGCCTGCTCGGGAGCGTCCAGCTGGTCGACGCCGAGGACGTCGTCCTGGTGGAGTTCCGGGACGTCTACTGCCGCCCGTTGCGCGATGCGGCGGTCGATCGGCTGCTGCTCGAAGCGACTTGGCAGCCGGTGGAGCTGCCCGAGGCGCCCGAACGCGAGCACCACTGGATCGAGCTGGACGCGGCCCGCCTCGGCGACCGGGCGATGCTCGCGAAGCTGGTGCGAGACGGGGAGACGACGGCGGTCGTCGCCCGGCTGGGTCCGGCGGGCGACCCGGATCCGGAGTCCGGGGCGCGGTTGGTCGGGACGTTGAGCGGGGTTGTCGCCGAGCTGGCCGAGCTGCCGGCGCCGCCGCGGTTGTGGCTGGTCACGGCGGGGGCGCAGGCCGTCCAGCCGGGTGAGGCGGGTGATCCGGGGCCGGCCGCGGTGCGGGGGCTGGTGCGGGTGCTCGCGTTCGAGCACCCGGAACTGCGGGCGTCCCTGGTGGACGTCGACGACTTCGCGCGGGTGGCCGATGAGGTCCGCGCGGATGCCCCGGACGACGAGATCGCTTGGCGTGCGGGAGTCCGGTACACGCGGCGGCTGACCCGCCCGGACCTCGGCGACGCGGTCCGCGAGCCGGTCCGGGACGGCGCGTACATCATCACCGGCGGGCTGGGCGGGCTCGGCCTGGTCGCGGCGAAGTGGCTGGCCGAGCGCGGGGCCACGCGGGTGGTGCTCAGCAGCCGCCGCGCGGCCGATCCGGGAGAGCTGGGTACCGACGTCCGCGTGGTGGCCGGGGACATCGCCGAACCCGGGATCGCCGAGGAGCTGGTCGCGGCCGCCGTCGAAGGGGGTGTGCCGCTTCGTGGGGTGCTGCACGCCGCCGGGGTTCTCGCCGACGGGGCCGCGATCACCCTCGACGCCGGCTCGCTCGGGGCCGTCTGGCGGCCCAAGGCGCTCGGTGCGTGGCGGCTGCACCAGGCGACCGCCGGGCACGACCTGGACTGGTGGCTCGTCTACTCCTCCGCCGCCGCGCTGTTCGGGTCGCCCGGGCAGGCCGCCTACGCCACCGCCAACGCCTGGGCCGACGCCCTCGTCGCCTGGCGACGGGCCCAGGGGCTGCCCGCCGCGACCGTCAACTGGGGCGCCTGGGGCGAGGCCGGCGCCGCGGCCGGGTCGAAGAACCCGGTGCTGACCCCGCTCGGGACCGGAGAAGCCCTCGCCGCGCTCGACGCCGTCCTCGCGCGCGACCGCCAGGAAACCGGGGTCGCGCGCATCGACGCCGGGACCGTCCTGGACCTGTTCCCGCGGCTCGCCGAACGCCCGTTCTTCAGCCTCTTCAGCCCGCCGAAGCAGTCCACTTGGGACGGGATGGAGACCCTGCGGGCCGGGACGCCCGAGCAGGCCAGGGCCGCGATCGCGGATCACCTCGCCGGGCTCATCGCGGACCTGCTGGGGTTCACCGAGGTCGATCGGGACGTGCCGCTCACCCGGCTCGGGCTGGACTCGCTCTCGGCCATGCGCGCCCGCGGTGCCGTGGAACGCGATTTCGGCCTGCCGCTGCCGGTTCCGCTGCTCCTGCGCGGAGCGAGCCTCGGTGAACTGGCCGCGCACCTCGCGGAGCAGGCCGGGTTCGGGACCGCCGCGCCGAGCGAACGGGTCGTCGCCGGGCCGCGGGATCCCGCCGAACGGTGGGTGGCGCGGCACTGGCGGACCGTCGTGGGCGGGGCCGAACCCGGGGTGCACGACGACTTCTTCGCCGCCGGCGGCGACCCGGAACGGCTGCGGGCGCTGTTCGCCGCCGAACTCGACGTGGTCCCCGCGGGGCTGTTCGACACCCCGACCGTCGCCGCGATCGCCGATCTGCTGCGGCCGGAGCTGGAAGGGCACGGGGGCGGGCCGGTGCGGGTGCTGCGGGACGGCGTCGCCGATCCGGTGTTCCTGTTCCACCCCGCGGGCGGCCGGGCCAGCGTGTACCGGGAACTCGTGCGGCTGCTGCCGGAAGGGCAGCCGGTGTACGGGTTCGAGCGGATCGACGACGAGGACACCGTGGAGGCCAAGGCCGCCTGCTACGCCGAGCTGGTTCGCGAGATCCAGCCGGACGGTCCGTACCGGCTCGGCGGCTGGTCGTTCGGCGGCTGCCTGGCCTACGAGACCGCGCGGCAGCTCGGTGGCGCCGAGCTGGTGTTCCTGATCGACACCATCCTGCCGCTGCCCGCGCCCGGCACGCCGGTGGAGGAGCTGCTGCTGGACCGCTTCGACCGGTTCGCCGACCACGTTTCGCGCACGTACGGCGTGCCGTTCTCGGTGCCGCGCGAGGAACTCACGCGGCTCGACGAGGAAGCCCAGATCCGGTGGGTGCTGGGGAAGCTGACCGAGCACGTGCCGGACCTGGGCGCCGGAGTGCTGCGGCACCAGTACGAGTCCTATGTGGACGCGCGGGTCGCCGAGCGGTACACCCCGGCGCGCTACGACGGCCGCGTGCTGCTGCTGCGGGCGCAGGACCCGCACCCGCTGACCACCGCGCTGGACCCGCGGTACCTGCGCACCGACGACACCCTCGGCTGGGACGCGCACTGCCCCGCCCTCGACGTCGTGCGGGTGCCCGGGGACCACGTGTCGATGATCGACCCGCCGCACGTGGCGGCGCTGGCGGCCGCGCTCGCCGCGCGGCTCGGGACGGGGGTGCGCTGATGGACGAGCTCACGCCGGGTACGGCGTTCCGGATCGCGGATCTCGCCGCGCGGCAGGACGAAGCCGTGCGGATCGCCGAGAAGCGGGCCGTGGACCGGCAGCACGCCAAGGGCAAGCTGACCGCGCGGGAACGGATCGAGCTGCTGCTGGACCCCGGGTCCTTTGTGGAGCTCGACCAGCTCGCGCGGCACCGGTGCGCCGAGTTCGGGATGGACGCGAACCGGCCGTGGGGCGACGGCGTGGTGACCGGGCACGGCACCGTCGACGGGCGGCAGATCTGCGTGTTCTCCCAGGACTTCAGCGTCTTCGGCGGCAGCATGGGCGAAGTCTCGGGCGAGAAGGTCCTCAAGGTGATGGACCTCGCGATGTCACTCGGCTGCCCGGTCGTCGGGATCAACGACTCCGGCGGTGCCCGGATCCAGGAAGGCGTTGTCTCACTGGCGTATTACGCCGAACTCGGCCGCCGCAACGCCCACGCGTCCGGCGTCATCCCGCAGATTTCGATGATCATGGGCCCGTGCGCGGGCGGTGCCGTCTACGCGCCCGCGATCACCGACTTCACCGTGATGGTCGACGGGACTTCGCACATGTTCGTCACCGGCCCGGACGTCGTGCACGCGGTCACCGGCGAGCGGGTGACCGCGCAGGAGCTGGGCGGCGCGGCCGTCCAGTCCGAAGTGGCCGGTAATGCCCACCACCGGGCGGTGTCCGAAGAGGACGCCGTCGAGTGGGTGCAGACCCTGCTCGCCTACCTGCCGTCGAACAACCTCGACCTCGCCCCGGAGTACGCCGACGACACGAGCCCGGTCGTCACCCCCGCCGACCTCGCGCTCGACCGGCTGGTGCCCGACTCGCCGCACCGGACCTACGACATGGCCGAGCTGATCGCCGCGCTGGTCGACGACGGCGAGTACACCGAGGTGCACAGTGCCTTCGCGCCCAACATGATCTGCGCGTTCGGCCGGGTCCAGGGCCGGTCGGTCGGCATCGTCGCCAACCAGCCGCGCCACCAGGCCGGCGTGCTCGACATCGACGCGTCCGAAAAGGCCGCCCGGTTCGTGCGCTTCTGCGACGCCTTCGGGATCCCGCTGCTCACCCTCGCCGACGTCCCCGGCTACCTGCCGGGCACCGGCCAGGAACGCGGCGGGATCATCCGCCGCGGCGCCAAGCTGATCTACGCCTACTCCGAGGCGACGGTGCCGAAGGTGACCGTGGTGGTGCGCAAGGCTTACGGCGGCGGGTACGCCGTGATGGGCTCGAAGCACCTCGGCGCCGATGCCGTGCTCGCTTGGCCCACCGCCGAAATCGCGGTGATGGGCGCCGAAGGCGCGGTGCAGGTGCTGCACCGCCGCGAGCTGGCGGCATTGCCACCGCAGCAACGGGAAGCCGCGCGCCGCCGGCTCACCGAGGAGTACCGCGAACGCCACGGCGGCCCGTACCTGGCCGCCGAACGCGGGTACGTCGACCAGGTCGTCACCCCGTCGCAGACCCGCCTGCACGTGGCGCGGGCGCTGCGGACCCTCCGGACGAAACGGCAGACCCTGCCGGCGAAGAAGCACGGCAACATCCCCCTGTGAGAAGTCGAGGAGTCGCGATGAAGCGATGGGCTTTGCTGGCGTTGTCCGCCGTGCTCTTGGTGGCCGCCGGCGGCGTGACCCCGGCCGTGGCCGCCCCCGCCGTGGCCGACGACGGCGCGAAGGTCGTCTCGGAAACCTGGGTGGACGCCCGGACCGTCGACCTGAAGGTCAGTTCGCCCGCGCTCGGCACCACCGGCATGGTCCGGCTGATCGTGCCGACCGGCTGGGCCGCGCAGCCGAGCCGGACCTGGCCGGTGCTGTTCCTGCTGCACGGCTGCTGCGAACCCGTCGACTACAAGTCGTGGGACCAGTTCACCGACGTCAAGGCGTTCACCGCGAACAAGGACGCCCTCGTCGTGATGCCGACCGACGGACCGGCCGGGATGTACACCAAGTGGTGGAACTTCGGGCTGGGCGCCACCCCCGACTGGGACACCTTCCACACCGCCGAAGTGCGCCAGATCGTCGAACGCGGCTACCGCGGCGGCACCCAGCGGGCGGTCGCCGGGCTGTCGATCGGCGGGTACGGCGCGCTCGCGTACGCGTTCAAGCACCCGGGGATGTTCGGCGCGGCCGCGTCCTACAGCGGCGTGCCCAACACGCTCTTCCCGGGCATCCCGGTCTGGATCATCGGCATCCTCGCCCGCGCCGGCATCTACAACTACCTGCAGCTGTGGGGCGACTCCTTCGGGATGCGGCCGCTCTGGTCGGCCGCCAACCCGTACGACCACGTCGACCAGCTGCGCGGCACGGCGCTCTACATCTCGTGCGGCAACGGCCAGACCGGGCCGCTCGACCCGCCCGGCCAGTCCGACGTCCTGGAGCCGTCGGCGCTGCTGTCGTCGCAGAGCTTCACGGATCTGCTGCGGGCCAAGGGAATCCCCGCGACCGTCGACTACTACGGACCGGGCACGCACAGCTGGCCGTACTGGCAGCGGGCGCTGCACAACTCGTGGCCGGTCCTCGCCGGCGCGCTCGGCCTGCCCGCCTGATTTTGTCCGCTGACCGATGGAGGTTGTGGTGAAGTCCGTCCACGTGCGACAGCTGGTGTCGGCACTGGTGAGCTGCTGCCTGGTGACACTGGGGGTGGTCGCCGCGAGCCCGCCCGCCGGCGCGGCCGCCGCGCCGATCCTGCCCGGGCCGTTCGACGACTCGTTCTACACCCCGCCGTCCCCGCTGCCGGCCGGGAAACCCGGGGACGTGCTCCGCTGGCGCCCGACCGTCCCGCTGCTCAACGCGGCCAACGCCGACGCCTGGCAGGTGATGTACCTCTCGACCAACGCCCAGGGCCGCCCGGACGCGGTGACCGGGACGATCCTGGTGCCCAAGGGGAAGGACCCGGCGACCGCGCCGATCGTCGGCTACGCGGTGGGTACGCAGGGACCGGCGTTCAAGTGCACGGCGTCCAAGGCGATGGAGCGGGGCACGCTGTACGACCAGCCCGCCATCAACGACTCGCTCTCGAGCGGGTACGCGGTCGCGGTGACCGACTACGAGGGCTATTCGCCGACGACCGTGCCGACGTACATCACCGGGCAGTCGATGGGGCCCGCGGTGATCGATTCGGTGCGGGCGGCGCAGAACCTCCCGTCCACCCGGCTGGCCAAGGGCGCCAAGGTGATCTTCCAGGGCTACTCGCAGGGCGGCGGCGGAGCGATGTGGGCGGGGGAGAAGCAGCCGTCGTACGCGCCGGAGCTGAACCTCGTCGGCGTCGTCGCGGGCGGGATCCCGGCCGACCTCACCGAGGTCGCCAAGGGGCTCGACGGGTACATCGGGTTCGGGTTCCTCGCGTTCGCCGCGGTCGGGCTGGACGCGGCCTACCCGGACCTGAAGCTGGATTCGTTCCTCAACGACACCGGCCGTCAGCAGCTGGCCGACGCCAAGAAGAACGCGTGCGTCGCGGAACTGCTGCTGAACTACTCGTTCAAGAAGATCAGTGACTACACGACGTCGAACCCGTTGGACACCCCGCAGTGGCAGGCCCGGCTGGCGCAGAACAAGCTGGGCGCGAACCCGCCGCGGGTGCCGGTGTTCCAGTACCACGCGAGCACCGACGAGATCGTCAACACCCCGCAGGCGGAGACGCTGCACCGGACGTACTGCGCGGCCGGGGTCCGGGAGCAGTGGAAGACCTACATTTCCGACCACGCCACCGGGATCCTGGCCGGCAACGCCGACGCCCACCAGTGGATCGTCAACCGCTTCACCGGAACCCCGGCACCCGCCAACTGCTGAGGCGTCAGACCTTCGTAGCGGCGAAGGCTGCTGCGTCGGCGGCGTTGTTCCCGTAGCTCAGGTGGGCCAGGAAGTTGAAGCCGCCCGCCTGGCAGATCGGGTCGCCGTCGGCGCAGTAGTCCTTGGTGCGGCTCTGGTAGGTCCCCGTGACCTGGCGGCCGAGCGCGCGGATCGGGTTGCCGAACAGCAGGATCGCCGCGATCCGGGGCGCGAGGTCGGCCGGGATGGTCGCGACGATCGGACCGCCGACGACGGCCCCGTCGCTGCTGATGCCGATCGAGTTGTCGACGACGTTGGCGCCCTGGGAGTAGCCGACCAGCACGAACCGCTGCTGCGGGCAGGCCGCGGCCTGCGCTTTCACGTGGTTGACCAGGTCCGTGTTGCCCTTCTGCACCGACGCGGGCTCGCCGAGGTCGGCGGGGTAGTCGACCCGGTAGCCGCTGAGCGAGCGCGGCCGCAGCGTGTTCTGGACGGCTTGGTAGACCGGGTCGCCGACGATGAAGCCCAGCGTGCCGGGCTCGCCGGTGCCGCGGGCGACCGGGACGTCGATGTCGGTGCACGGCGCGGCCGAGGCCTGGGGCGCGGCGGCGACGCCGAGGCCGGTGACGGCGATGCCGAGCGCGGCGGCGGCGGAAAACAGGCGTGCTTTCATGACGGATCAACACCTCTTCGCGGAAACGGGATCGGCAAGCGCTTTCCGGATGTGCCGGAAATGCGTTCATCGCTTGCGGGTAACGGCAGCGTCGCAGTGCGCGCCGACCGCGGCAAGGGTGAATTCCGGAATTGTTCCGCGGGTGACAACCAGTCCGTTGTGGACGCTCAGGTGGCGCACGGGCGCGCGTCGCCGACGTGGTCGAGCAGTGCCGGGTCGAGGCCGCGCAGCGCGGCCACGACGAACCCGGTGGCCAGTTCGCCCGCCGCGATCGGGTCGACGCCGGGGGAGTGCGAG
Organism: Amycolatopsis eburnea; assembly: GCF_003937945.1. Lineage (GTDB taxonomy): Bacteria > Actinomycetota > Actinomycetes > Mycobacteriales > Pseudonocardiaceae > Amycolatopsis > Amycolatopsis eburnea. The sequence continues at coordinate 58,336 of NZ_RSEC01000035.1, read as the reverse complement.
ACGTGCATCGCGGCGCGGCCGACGAGGCCGACCATCATCGCGGCGAGCAGTTCCGCGCCGGGGCCGGGCGTCCGGCCGTGGGCCAGCAGGGTCTCGTGGATCCGGGCGAGGACGTGCGTGGTGACGGTGTCGGCCAGCGCGCGGCGCTCGTTCGACATCTCGTCGACGGCGGAGTCGAACAGCAGCCGGAAGCTGTCCGGGTGGGCGCCGGCGTAGCTGAACATCGCCATCACCGAAATCCGCACGCGGTCTTCCAGCCGCCGTGCGCTCGCGGTTTCGTACGCGGTGAGCACCCACTCCCGCAGCGCGGCGACTTCGCGGGTCACGGTGGCGCGGAAAAGGGCCGCTTTGTCCCCGAAATGCGCGTAGAGGGTCGGTTTGGTGGAGTCGGCGCGGTCGGCGATCAGCCCCATGGTGGCCTGGGCGTAGCCGCGTTCGGCGAACACGGCGCGGGCGGCGTCGAGCAGTTCGCCGTCGGTGGGCCGGGCGGCCGGGCTGCGGCGGGTGCTGGATCGATCAGGGGAACTCGGCCGGCTCATGGAGGTGTACTGTACGGTCCCGCTGCTTTACCGTCTGGTAAAGCTCGTTCCGTCGCCCGTCCCCGGTGGAGGAACCTTGGTGTCCCCCGAAAGTGCTCGGCAGCGCGTCCCGGCTCCGCGGGACGAAGGCGGAGAAGTGCTCGGGAGAAGCGAGCTCGCGGCGCTCATGCGCCCGGCGCTGCCCGCGCTGGTGGACTGGATCGTCCAGGAGGTGTGGCGGGTCGTCCCGGTCTACGCCCGGCCGGGCGACGGGTCCTACGGCCGCGTCACCCGGCACGGCGTCGAGTGCGCGGTCGCGCTCTTCGTGGACCTCGTCGAAGACCCGCAGGCGCCCCGCGACCGGCTGTACGACACCTGCCACCGCCTCGGCGCGGGCGAGGCGCGTGAAGGCCGGACGCTCGACGACCTCCAGGCGGCGTACCGCGTCGGCACCCGCGCCGGCTGGCGCTGGATCATGCGGCTCGGCCGTCGTCACCGGTTGTCGTCGACGGCGATGGCGCGGCTGGCGGAGATGTTGTTCGGCTACGCGGACGAGCTGGCCCGGATGTCGGCGCAGGGTTACCGCGAGGCGCGCGCGGAGATCGAGGGCACGCGCGCGGGCCTGCGCCGCCGCCTGCTGCGGCTCCTCGTCGGCCCGGGCGCTCTCCCGGAGCCGGTCCTCGCCGAACTCGCGGCCGCGGCCGGCTGGCCGGTCCCCGCTTCGGTGGCGGCGATCGCGGCGGAGACGGCGGTGAGCACGTCCTGGGGTCCCGACGTGCTCACCGACCTCGAACCACCGCAGCCGTACCTGCTCCTGCCCGCCCCGGTCGACGCTGCCGCCCTGGCCCGCCTCGGCACCCGCGTGGCGGTCGGCCCGCCGACGGACCTCGCGGGCGCGGCCGATTCCCTGCGCTGGGCCCGCACCGCCCTGCGCCTGGTGGCCGGCGGCGCGCTCCCGGACGTGCCGGTGACGTGGTGCGCGGAGCACCTGACGACGTTGTGGCTGCTGTCCGACGCGCCGTTGGCGGACCAGCTGGCGAACCGGGAGCTGGCCCCGCTGGCGCGGTTCCCGGCCCGCACGCGGCTGCGGCTGGGGGAGACGTTGCTGTCGTGGCTGGTGCACGGGGGCAACTCGGAGAAGATCGCCGTGGAGCTGTCGGTGCACCCGCAGACGGTGCGGTACCGCGTGAAGCAGCTGAAGCAGGCGTTCGGGGAGCGGCTGGAGGACGGGGACGCGCGGTTCGCGATGCAGGCGGCGCTGCGCGCGGCGGGGCTTCGCGCGCGCGAGGCTTGAGCGCGGCCGCCGCGACGCCGGTGCCGGCCGCCACCTTGCCCAAAGTGAGAACGTGTTCTAGTTTTGTGGCGTGAAGACCGATCTGGGCCTGACCGGTTCCGTGGTGCTGGTCACCGGCGGTGTCCGGGGGTGTCGGCCGGGGCATCTGCAACGTGTTCCTGGCCCACGGCGCCCGCGTGGTCACCTGCGCGCGCCGCGAAGCGCCCACCGACGCCGAGTTCGTCCAGTGCGACGTCCGAGACGAGACGCAGGTCGCCGCGCTCGTCGAGGGGATCGTGGGGCGGCACGGGCGCCTGGACGTGGTCGTGAACAACGCCGGCGGGGCGCCTTACGTCCCGGCGGGGGAGGCCTCGCCGCGGCTGCACGAGAAGGTCGTGCAGCTGAACCTGCTGGCCCCGCTGCTGGTCTCGCAGCACGCGAACGCCGTGATGCAGCGTCAGGACGGCGGCGGTGCGATCGTGATGATCTCCAGCGTGAGCGGGACGCGGCCGTCGCCGGGGACAGCGGCGTACGGGGCGGCGAAGGCGGGGCTGGACAACCTGACCGCGTCCCTGGCTGTCGAGTGGGCGCCGAAGGTGCGGGTCAACGCGCTCGACGTCGGGATGGTGCGGACCGAGCAGTCGCACCTGCACTACGGCAGCGAGGCCGCGGTCGAGGCGGTCGGGAAGACCGTGCCGCTGGGCCGGCTGGCCGAGCCCGAGGAGGTCGGCGCCTGTGCCGCGTTCCTGGCTTCGCCGCTGGCTTCCTACGTCTCCGGCGCGACCCTGCGGGTGCACGGCGGGGGAGAGGTGCCGGCGTTCTTGGCGGCGGCCGACGTCAACCATCGGGAGGATTCGTGAGCGGGTTGTGCCAGGACCGGGTGGTCGTGGTGACCGGGGCCGGACGCGGGATCGGGCGCGCGCACGCGCTCGCGTTCGCCGCCGAGGGGGCGCTGGTCGTGGTGAACGACGTGGCCGGGGACGCGGCCGCCGAGGTCGTCGCCGAGATCGAAGGGCTCGGCGGGAAGGCGGTGGTGAACACCTCCGACGTCGCCGACTGGGCCGGGGCCGCCGAGCTGATCGGTACGGCGCTGGAGAACTTCGGCCGGCTGGACGTGCTGGTCAACAACGCGGGGTTCGTCCGGGACCGGATGCTGGCCAACCTGAGCGAAGACGAGTGGGACGCGGTGATCCGCGTGCACCTCAAGGGGCATTTCGCGCCGCTGCGGCACGCCTCCGGGCACTGGCGGGCCGAAGCCAAAGCCGGCCGGGTGCCGCGAGCGCGGGTGATCAACACCAGTTCGGGTGCCGGGTTGCTGGGCAGCATCGGCCAGGGCAACTACTCGGCCGCGAAGGCGGGGATCGCCGGGCTGACCGTCGTGGCGGCCGCCGAGCTGGCGCGGTACGGGGTGACGGTGAACGCGATCGCGCCCGCCGCCCGAACGCAGATGACCGAAGGGGTGTTCGCGTCGATGGCCCGCCCCGAGAGCGGCTTCGACGCGATGGCGCCGGAGAACGTCTCGCCTCTTGTCGTGTGGCTGGGCAGCGAAGAATCCTCGCACGTCACCGGCCGGATGTTCGAGGTCGAGGGCGGCAAGGTTTCCCTCGCGCAGGGCTGGCGGCACGGCCCGGTGGTGGACAAGGAGGCTCGCTGGGACCCGGCCGAACTCGGTCCGGTGGTCGCCGATCTGCTCGAGCGCGCGCCCGAGCCCGAACCCGTCTACGGAGCGAGCTGATGGGCATCATCACCAAACGCGCCGGGCACGTCGAGGTCGTCACCGTCGACTTCCCGCCGGTCAACGCGCTGCCGGTGCAGGGCTGGTTCGATCTCGCCGACGCGATCAGGCGGGCCGGGCGGGACCCGGACGTGCACGTCGTGGTGCTGCGCGCCGAAGGGCGGGGCTTCAACGCGGGCGTGGACATCAAGGAGATCCAGCGCAGCGAGGGTTACGACGCGCTGGTCGGCGCGAACCGGGGCTGCTACGCCGCTTTCGGCGCCGTCTACGACTGCGAGGTGCCGGTGGTCGCGGCGGTGCACGGCTTCTGCCTCGGCGGCGGGATCGGGCTGGTCGGCAACGCGGACGTGATCGTCGCGGCGGACGACGCGACCTTCGGCGTGCCGGAGGTCGAGCGAGGCGCGCTCGGCGCGGCGACGCACCTGGCCCGGCTGGTGCCGCAGCACCTGATGCGCACGCTCTACTTCACCGCCCGCACGATCACCGCGGCCGAGCTGCACGCGCACGGTTCGGTGTACCAGGTCGTCCCGCGCGCCCAGCTCGACGACGCGGCGATGGCCGTCGCCGCGGACATCGCGAAGAAGGACCCGCGGGTGATCCGGGCCGCCAAGGAGGCGCTGAACGGGATCGACACCCAGCAGGTGCACCGCAGCTACCGGTTCGAGCAGGGGTTCACCTTCGAGCTGAACCTGCTCGGCGCGTCCGACGAGGCCCGCGAGGAGTTCTTGAATGGCCGATAAGCGCATGACCGCCGACGAGGTCGCGGCGGAACTGGAAGACGGCATGACGGTCGGCATCGGCGGCTGGGGCTCCCGGCGCAAACCGATGGCGCTGGTCCGCGCGATCCTCCGCACGCCGGTCCGCGATCTGACCGTGGTCTCCTACGGCGGCCCCGACGTCGGCCTGCTGTGCGCGGCGGGCAAGGTCAAGCGCGTGGTCTTCGGATTCGTCACCCTCGACTCGATCCCGTTCGACCCGTGGTTCGGCCGCGCCCGCGAAACCGGCGCCATCACCGTCACCGAATACGACGAAGGCATGTTCGGCGCGGCGCTTTCCGCGGCCGCGCAACGGCTTCCGTTCCTCCCACTGCGCGCCGGGCTCGGCTCGGAGGTGATGCGCGCCAACCCGGACCTGCGGACCGTGCGCTCGCCCTACGCCGACGGCGAGGAGCTCGTCGCCGTCCCCGCGCAGCACCTCGACGTCGCGCTGGTGCACCTGAATCGCGCCGACGCTCGCGGCAACGCCCAGTACCTCGGCCCGGACCCGTACTTCGACGACCTGTTCTGCCTCGCGGCGGCGAAACGCTTCGTGTCGGTCGAGAAAGTCGTCGAGACACCGGACTTGATCGCGGGCGGGCCGGTGCAGTCGCTGTTGCTCAACCGCGGCAGCGTGGACGGCGTCGTCGAGGCGCCGCGCGGCGCGCACTTCACCACGGCGGTGCCGGACTACGGCCGGGACGAACGGTTCCAGCGGCATTACGCGTCGTGCGCCAAGGACCTCGACGCGTGGCCCGGGTTCGTGGACCGGTTCCTCTCCGGTGACGAGCGCGCGTATCTGTCCGAAGTGGACAAGTTCGAGGCGGAGGCGGCATGAACGCGACCCGGGCCGAGATCGCCGTCGTGGCGGTGGCCGAGCTGTTCCGCGGCGACGGCGAGATCGTCGCCAGCCCGATGGGCTTGATCCCGCAGCTGGGCGCCAAGCTCGCGCGGCTGACGTTCGAGCCGGACTTGCTGATGTCCGACGGCGAGGCGTACCTGGTCACGCCGGACGGCGAGGTCGAAGGCTGGCAGCCGTTCCGCAAGATGCTCGACACGATCGTCCCGCACGGGCGGCGGCACGTCGTGATGGGCGCCAACCAGATCGACCGCTACGGCAACCAGAACATCTCGGCCATCGGTGACCACGCGCACCCGAAGAAGCAGCTGCTCGGCGTGCGGGGCGCGCCCGGCAACACGGTCAACCACCGCACCAGCTACTGGGTGCCGAAGCACTCGGCCCGCGTCTTCGTCGACACCGTGGACGTCGTGTCCGGGGTCGGCTACGACAACGCGGCCAAGGCGGGCCCGTCGGCGGAGAAGTACCACGACGTCCACCGTGTGGTCACCAACCTCGGCGTGTTCGACTTCGCCACGCCGGACCACTCGATGCGGGCCGTTTCGCTGCACCCCGGCGTGACCCGCGAGGAGGTCGCGGCGGCGACCACGTTCGAGATCGACTTCGCCGACGCCGGGACCAGTCGCGAGCCGACGGCCGACGAGCTGCGGCTGATCCGCGAGGTGCTGGATCCGAAGAGCTTCCGCGACAAGGAAGTCCCGGCGTGAAGACCGCGCTGACCCGGCTGGCGGGCGTCGAGCACCCGATCGTGCAGACCGGGATGGGGTGGGTCGCCGGGCCGCGGCTGGTGTCCGCGACGGCCGAAGCGGGCGCGCTCGGCATCCTCGCCTCGGCCACGATGACCTACCTCGAACTCGAAGCCGCGATCGCCGAGGTGAAGAAGCGCACGGAGAAGCCGTTCGGCGTCAACCTGCGGGCGGACGCCGCCGACGCGGGTGACCGGGTGGACCTGCTGATCCGCGAGGGCGTGAAGGTGGCGTCGTTCGCGCTGGCGCCGCGGAAGGAGATGATCGCGAAGCTGCGGGACCACGGCGTCGTCGTGGTGCCGTCGGTCGGTGCCGCCCGGCACGCCGAGAAGGTCGCCGGCTGGGGCGCCGACGCCGTCATCGTCCAGGGCGGCGAGGGCGGCGGGCACACCGGCGGGGTCGCCACCACGCTGCTGCTGCCGTCCGTGCTCGACACCGTCGACATCCCGGTGATCGCGGCCGGCGGCTTCTTCGACGGCCGCGGGCTCGCCGCCGCGCTCGCGTACGGGGCCGCGGGCGTCGCGATGGGCACCCGGTTCCTGCTCAGCAAGGAGAGCACGGTCCCCGACGAGGTCAAGCGCGTCTACCTGGCGCAGGGGCTCACCGGGACCGTCGTCACGCGCCGCGTCGACGGCCTGCCGCACCGGGTGCTGCGCACCGACCTCGTCGACCGGCTCGAGCGCTCCGGCCGGCTGAAGGGGCTCGCGCAGGCCGCGCGGAACGCGCTCCGCTTCCGGAATATCACCGGACTGTCCCCGGTTGCCATGGTCAAAGAAGGCTTCGCGATGAAGCACGGCAACGATCTCACCTGGAGTCAGCTGGTCATGGCGGCCAACACCCCCATGCTGCTGCGTGCGGGGCTGGTCGAGGGCCGGACCGACGCCGGGGTGCTAGCGTCGGGGCAGGTGGTGGGCATGATCCACGACCTGCCCACGGTGGGCGAGATCGTCGAGGGCACGGTGGCCGAGGCGGGTGAGATCCTGCGGCGCCTCGGCCCGGAAACGGGAGGATGACAGTGGCGCTCAAGGTCGGTTACAAGGCGTCGCCGGAACAGTTCGGGGCGCGCGACCTGGTCGAGTTCGCCGTGCGCGCCGAGGAGGTCGGCCTGGACTCGGTCTGGGTCGCGGACCACTTCCTGCCGTGGCGGCACGAGGGCGGGCACGCGCCGTGGGCGCTGGCGTTCATCCCGGCGGTGGCGGAGCGGACGAACCGGGTGCAGATCGGCACGAGCGTGCTGACCCCGACGTTCCGGTACAACCCGGCGGTGATCGCGCAGGGGTTCGCGTCGATGTCGCTGCTGTCGGAGGGCCGGGTGATCCTGGGCGTCGGCACCGGTGAGGCGCTCAACGAGATCGCCGTCTCCGGGATGGAGTGGCCGGAGTTCAAGGAGCGGTTCGCGCGGCTGCGTGAGGCGATCACGCTGATGCGGCGGCTGTGGACCGAGGACAACGTCTCGCACGACGGCGAGTACTACAAGCTGGTCGACGCGCGGATCTACGACCGCCCGGAGGTGCCGCTGCCGGTGTACATCGCCGCGGGCGGCCCGGTGGTGGCCAAGTACGCGGGCCGCGCGGGTGACGGCTTCATCTGCACCTCGGGCAAGGGCATGGACCTCTACACCGAGAAGCTGATGCCGGCGGTGGCCGAGGGCGCGGCGGCGGCCGGGCGCGAGGTCAAGGACATCGACCGGATGATCGAGGTCAAGATCTCCTACGACCGCGACCCGGAGAAGGCGCTGGAGAACACGCGCTTCTGGGCCCCGCTGTCGCTGACGGCGGAGCAGAAGCACACGATCTCCTCGGCCGACGAGATGGAGCGGCTGGCCAACGAGCTGCCGATCGAGCAGGTCGCGAAGCGGTGGATCGTGGCGTCCGACCCGGACGAGGCGGTGGCGCTGGTCAAGCCGTACGTCGACGCGGGCCTGAACCACCTGGTCGTGCACGGCCCGGGCCACGACCAGGAGCGGTTCCTGAGCCAGTTCTCCGAAGACGTCCTGCCGAAGCTGCGCGAACTGGGCTGATCGGCGTGTGCTCGTGAGTGTTTGGTCGGGTTCTAACCCGACCAAACACTCACGACAGGCGTTCGATGATGGTGACGTTGGCGGTGCCGCCGCCTTCGCACATCGTCTGCAGGCCGTAGCGGCCGCCGCGGCGCTCCAGTTCGTGCAGGAGCGTCGCCAGGAGCTTGGTGCCGGTGGCCCCGATCGGGTGGCCGAGGGCGATGCCGCCCCCGTTCACGTTGACCCGGTCGGGGTCCGCGCCGGTCTCGTCCAGCCACGCCAGGACGACGCTGGCGAACGCCTCGTTCACCTCGAACAGGTCGATGTCCCCGATCGCCAGGCCGGCCCGGCGCAGTGCGTGCGCGGTGGCCGGGATCGGGCCGGTCAGCATCCACACCGGGTCAGCGGCGCGCACCGACAGGTGGTGGATGCGCGCTCGAGGCGTCAGGCCGTGCTCCTCGACGAACGCCCCGGACGCCAGCAGGGCCGCGCTCGCGCCGTCCGAGATCTGGCTGGCCACCGCGGCCGTCAGGCGGGACTCCGGCGACAGCGGCTTCAAGCCGCGCATCCGCTCCAGCGACGTGTCCCGGCGCGGCCCCTCGTCGTGCCGGAAGTCGTCGACGGGCGCGATTTCCGCGTCGAACCGCCCGGCGTCGATCGCCGCCAGGGCCCGCTGGTGGCTGCGCAGCGCGTACTCCTCCATGGCCTCCCGGCTGATATCCCAGTGCGAAGCGATCATGTCCGCGCTGCGGAACTGCGAAACCTCGACGCTGCCGTAGCGCTCCTGCCAGCCCTTCGACCCCGAGAACGGGTCGTCGAAGCCGTACTCGCGCCCGGCCAGCATCGCCGCGCTGATCGGAATGCGGCTCATGTTCTGCACCCCGCCGGCCAGCACCAGGTCCTGCGTCCCCGACATGACGGCCTGCGCGGCGAAGTGGACGGCCTGCTGGCTCGACCCGCACTGCCGGTCGACGGTCACCCCGGGCACGTGGTCGCCGAATCCGGCCGCCAGCCACGCCGTGCGCGCGATGTTGCCCGACTGCGGGCCGAGGGTGTCGGTGCAGCCGAGGATGACGTCGTCGACGAGGTCCGGGTCGACGCCCGTCCGCGCGACGACCGCCTGGATGACGTGCGCGCCGAGGTCGGCGGAGTGCCACCCGGACAGGGCGCCGCCGCGGCGGCCGACCGGGGTGCGGACGGCGTCGAGGAGGAAGGCTTCGGACACGGGCGCTCCTAGGGGTGCTGGCTGCTGACGGAGACGACTTCGCCGGTCATATAGCTCGCGTAGTCGCTGGCGAGGAAGACCATGACGTTGGCGACTTCCCAGGGTTCGGCGGCGCGGCCGAAGGCTTCGCGTTTGGTGAGGTCTTCGAGGAGTTCGTCGCTGGTGACCTTGGCGAGGAACGGGTGCATGGCGAGGCTGGGGGCGACGGCGTTGATCCGGACGCCGTGCTCGGCGGCGTCGAGGGCGGAGCAGCGGGTGAGGGCCATGACTCCGGCTTTCGCGGCGGCGTAGTGGGCTTGGCCGGCTTGGGCGCGCCAGCCGATCACCGAGGCGTTGTTGACGATCGCGCCGCCTCCGCCTTGGGTGACGAACTGCTTCAGCACCGCGCGCGTACACCGGAAAGTGCCGGTGAGGGTGATGTCGAGAACGCGGGACCACTCGTCGTCGGTCATGTCCAGCACGGACTTGGTACCGCCGAGCCCGGCGTTGTTGATCATCACGTCGACCCGCCCGTAGTGGGCGGCGGCGCCGTCGATGAGGGCTTGGACCTGGTCTTCCTGCGTGACGTCGCAGGGGATGGCGTGCACCTCGCCCAGCTCGGCGGCCTTTTCCTTGAGCCGTCGTTCGTGCCAGTCGCTGATGACGACGTTCGCGCCTTCGTCGAGGCAGCGTCGCGCGACGGCGGAGCCGATGCCGGTGCCGGCGGCGGCGGTGATGACGACGACTTTGCCGGTGAGGAGGTTGTGGCCGGGTGGGTAGTGGGGGATCACGGGCGGGCCTCCCGGGGCAGGCCGAGGACGCGCTCGGCGATGATGTTGCGTTCGATTTCGTCGGAGCCGCCGTAGATGGTGTCGGCGCGGGTGAACAGGTAGAGGCGCTGCCAGTCGTCGAGTTCGCCGGTGGACGAGGTGAGCGAGCGGGCGCCGCGGGCGCGCATGGCGAGTTCGCCGAGGCCGCGGTGCCATTGGGCCCAGAGGAGTTTGCCGACGGCGACTTCGGGTCCGGCGGGGCGGCCGAGGGTGCGCAGGGCGTGGGCGCGCAGGACGCGCAGGCCGATGCGGGCGCGGGTGAGGTCGGCGCGCAGGAGGGGGTCGTCGTAGGTGCCGGTCCGCTTGGCTTCGGTGGTGATGTCGTCGAGTTCGCGGCGGAAGCCGATTTGCTGGGCGAGGGTGGAGACGCCGCGTTCGAAGCCGAGGGTGGCCATGGCGATTTTCCAGCCGTCGCCGGGTGTGCCGACGACGTGGCCGGCGGGGGTGCGGGCGTTGTCGAAGAAGACTTCGTTGAATTCGGAGGTGCCGGTGAGCTGCTGGATGGGGCGGATGGTGACGCCGTCCTGGCGTAGCGGGACCAGGAGGTAGGAGAGGCCGTGGTGGCGCTGGGAGCCGGGTTCGGTGCGGGCGAGGACGAAGCACCAGTCGGCCACGTGGGCCAGTGAGGTCCAGATCTTCTGGCCGTTGATGATCCATTCGCCGTCGCGCAGGACGGCGGAGGTGGAGACGGCGGCGAGGTCGGAGCCGGCGCCGGGTTCGGAGTAGCCCTGGCACCACAGTTCGTCGACGGCGAGGATTTTCGGCAGGAACCGGGCCTGCTGTTCGGGGGTGCCGAAGGCGATGAGGGTGGGGCCGAGGAGTTGTTCGCCGATGTGGTTGACGCGGGCGGGTGCGCCGGAGGCGGCGTATTCCTCGTGGAAGGCGACTTGGTCGTCGAGAGAGAGGCCGCGGCCGCCGTGTTCGGTGGGCCAGCCGAGTCCGGTCCAGCCGGCGGCGGCGAGGTGGCGTTCCCAGGCCAGGCGCAGGTCGAACTCCTCGTGTTCGCGTCCGGGGCCGCCCAGGCCGCGCAGCCGGGCGAACTCGCCGGTCAGGTTGGCGGCCAGCCAGCTCGCGACTTCACGGCGGAATCCCGTCGGTTCCACACACGCCTCCTTGCTGCCGGGCCGGTCCGGCACCTAGGGTAATGAGAACACGTTCTAGTTTGCCGGTCCAGAGGAGGGTGTGGTGGGAAGAACCACGATCCCGGCCGTCGTCCGGGACGCCGCCGCCAAGTTCGGGTCCGCGGAGGCACTGGTCGACGGCGGGCTGCGGCTCGGCTACGACCAGCTTCTGGAACGTGTTCAGACGGTCGCCAGGGCCTTCCTCGCCCGCGGTGTCGAGCCCGGCGACCGCGTCGCCATCACCCTGCCCAACACCCACCACTGGGTCCTGACGGCACTGGGCGCGCTCTACGCGGGCGCGACGCTGATCCCGGTCAACACCCGGTTCACCGCCGCCGAGACCGTGGACCTGCTGGTCCGCGGCCGGGCGAAAGCGCTGGTCGTGGCCGCCGACTTCCTCGGCACCGACCGCCACGCCGCGATCCGCGCGACCGGTGCGGAGCTGCCCGGCCTCGGCACCGTCGTCCGGGTACCCCTGGAGCGGCCGCACCAGCCGGTCGAAGGCACGCTCGGCTGGGACGAGTTCCTGGGCCTCGCCGAAAGCGTCCCGCTCGCCGACGCCGAAGCGCGGGCCGACGCCGTGCGCCCCGACGACGTCAGCGACATCCTCTTCACCTCGGGTACCAGTGGCCGCTCGAAGGGTGTCCTCTCGGCCCACCGCCAGGCGGTCGGCGTCGCGGCCGCGTGGGCGGACTGCGGCCGGGTCACCGCCGACGACCGGTACCTCGTGATCAACCCGTTCTTCCACAGCTTCGGCTACAAAGCGGGGATCCTGGTCGGCCTGCTGACCGGCGCGACGCTCGTCCCGCAGGCCGTGTTCGACGTCCGCGCGGCCCTGGAGCTGATCGAGCGGGAACGGATCTCCGTGCTCCCGGGCGCGCCGACGATCTTCCAGTCCCTGCTGCAGGAACGCCGCGGCGACCTGCCGACCCTGCGGCTCGCGGTCACCGGGGCGGCCACGGTCCCCGCGTCGCTGGTCCGGCGGATGCGGGCCGAGCTGGGGTTCGACATCGTCCTCACCGCCTACGGCCTCACCGAAGCCGTCGTGGTGACGATGTGCCGCCCCGGCGACGACGCCGAGCTGGTGTCCCGGACCTCCGGCCGCGCGACCGCCGGGTTCGAGGTCGCGATCCGGGGCACGCCGGGCGAGATCGTGGTCCGCGGGCCGAACGTGATGCTCGGCTACCTCGACGACCCCGACGCCACGGCGAAAGCGATCGACGAGCAGGGCTGGCTGCACACCGGCGACGTCGGCGAGCTGGACGAGGACGGCAACCTGACGATCACCGGCCGGCTCAAGGACATGTACATCTGCGGCGGCTTCAACGTCTACCCGGCCGAGATCGAGCACGCCCTCACCGAACTGGATGGCGTCCGCGACGTCGCCGTCGTCGGCGTCCCGGACGAGCGGCTCGGCGAGGTCGGCAAGGCCTTCGTCGTCGGCACCGGGCTGACCGAGGAGGCGGTCGTCGCGTTCTGCCGCGAACGGCTCGCCAACTACAAGACCCCGCGGTTCGTCGAGTTCCTGGACGCACTGCCCCGCAACGCTTCCGGCAAGGTGCTGAAGCGGCTGCTGACCGAGGAGAAGGCATGAGTGAACCGGTGGTCCGCACCGAGCGGCGCGGGCCGGTCGCGGTCGTCACGATGAACCGGCCGGACTACCGCAACGCCCAGAACTCCGCGATGACCTACGCGCTGGACGACGCCTTCGCGGCCGCGGTGAACGACCCCGAGGTCAAGGTGATCGTGCTGGCGGGGGCGGGGAAGCACTTCTCCGCCGGGCACGACATCGGCAGCCCGGGCCGGGACGCGGACCAGTCGTTCGACCGGCGCGCGGTTATGTGGTGGGACCACACCGACAAGGCGGGCGGCGACCAGCGGTTCGCCCGCGAGTCCGAGGTGTACCTCGGGATGTGCCGCCGCTGGCGGGAAATCCCGAAGCCGATGATCGCGAGCGTGCAGGGCGCCTGCATCGCGGGTGGGTTGATGCTGGCGTGGGTGTGCGACCTGATCGTCGCCGCCGATGACGCGTTCTTCGCCGATCCCGTGGTGCGCATGGGGATTCCGGGTGTGGAGTACTTCGCGCATCCGTGGGTGCTGGGTCCGCGCGCGGCGAAGGAGGTGCTGTTCACCGGCGAGCGGTTCACTGTCCAGCAGGCCAAGGAGTGGGGCATGGTCACGCGGATCGTGCCGCGGGCGGAGCTGGAGGAGCGGACGGTCGAACTGGCGGAGAAGATCGCCGGGATGCCGTCGTTCGGGCTGGCGCTGGCGAAGAAGGCCGTCAACCAGGCCGAAGACCTGATGGGCCTGCGGTCCGGAATGGACTCCGTGTTCGGGCTGCACCACTTCGCGCACGCGCACAACGCGGAGACGTCGGAAGATTCCCTCGGCGGTCAGTCGGCGCGGTCGATGCGCGACGCGAACAAGGGGGACTGATGGACCTCGACATCGACGAGGCGTCGGCGGCCTTCCGCGACGAGGCTCGCGAGTGGCTCGCCGCGAACGTTCCCACGCTGCCTTCGATGGACACCGCGGAAGGGTTCGCGGCGCACCGAGAATGGGAAGCGCGGCTCGCCGAGGCGCGCTGGTCGGTGGTGTCGTGGCCGGCGGAGTACCACGGCCGGGATGCCTCGATGTTGCAGTGGCTGCTGTTCGAGGAGGAGTACTACGCGGCCCGCGCGCCCGGGCGGGTGAGCCAGAACGGCATCTTCATGCTCGGCCCGACGTTGTTCGCCCACGGCACCCAGGAGCAGCGTGACCGGATCCTGCCGCCGATGGCCCGCGGTGAGGAAGTGTGGGCGCAGGCGTGGTCGGAACCCGAGGCGGGCAGCGACATCGCCGCGTTGCGGAGCACGGCGGTGCGGACCGAGGGTGGGTGGTTGCTGTCGGGGCAGAAGACGTGGAGTTCGCGGGCGTCGTTCGCCGACCGCGCGTTCGGGTTGTTCCGCACGGACCCGGAAGCGCAGCGGCACCACGGCCTGACGTACTTCATGGCCGACCTGCGCGCCGACGGCGTGACGGTGCGGCCGATCCCGCAGCTGGACGGGGAACCGGGGTTCGCGGAGATCTTCTTCGACGACGTGTTCGTGCCCGACGCCGACGTGATCGGGGAGGTCGGGCAGGGCTGGCGGGTCGCGATGACAACGGCCAACAACGAACGCGGCCTGTCGCTTCGGAGCCCGGGCCGGTTCCTCTCCGCCGCCGACCGCCTAGTTGGACTGTGGCGGTCCCACGGTGCCAGTGAGTCCACAAAGGACCGCGTGGCCGACGCCTGGATCGGCGCGCGGGCGTACCAGCTCTACACGTTCGGGACGGTGAGCAGGCTGGCCGAAGGCGGCGAGCTGGGCCCGGAGTCCAGCGTGAACAAGCTTTTCTGGTCCCACCTCGACGTCGAACTGCACGAGACCGCCCTGGACGTGCTCGGTCCGGCCGCGGAAACGGACCAGGACTGGGTGGACGGCTACCTGTTCTCCCTCGCCGGGCCGATCTACGGCGGCACCGACCAGATCCAGCGCAACACCATCGCCGAACGGCTGCTGAAGCTCCCGAGGGAGGCCCGCCGATGAGATTCCTGCTCTCGCCGGAACAACAGCAGTTCTCCACGACACTGCACGACCTGCTCGGCGGCGCCGACACCGCGGCCGCCGCCCGGGCCTGGGCGGCGGGCGAGCCCGACCGCGGCCTGAAACTCTGGCGTGCGCTCGCCGACGTCGGGGTCTTCGCGCTGCTCGTCCCCGAGGAGCACGGCGGCCTCGGCGCCGGCCCGGTCGACCTGGTCGTCGCCTTCGAAGCGCTCGGCTACCACGCCGTCCCGGGCCCGCTCGTCGAGTCGGCGGCGGTCGCCCCGGCTTTGCTGACCGGCGAGAAGCTCACCGCGCTCGCCGAGGGCGACCTCCTGGCCACCGTCGTCGCCCCGCCGGAAGTCCCCCTCGCGCTGGACGCCGACGTCTCCGGCGTGGTCCTGGACCTCACCGGCGCCGACCTGACCGCGGCGGAACCGGTCCGCTCGATCGACCCGGTCCGGCGGCTGTTCCGGGTCCCCGGCGCGACCGCGGCACCCCTGTCCGACCTCGGCGTCCTGGCCGTGGCCGCCCAGTTGCTCGGCGCCGGCCAATGGCTCCTCGACACCTCCGTCGCGTACGCCCAGCAGCGTCGTCAGTACGGCCGGGCCATCGGCGAGTACCAGGCGATCAAGCACCTGCTCGCCGACGTCGCCACCCGGCTCGAACTGGCCCGCCCGCTGCTCTACGGCGCGGCCGTCGCCGGGGAGACGTTCGCCCGGGACGTCTCCGCGGCCAAGGTCATGGCCGGGGACGCCGCCTCCCTCGCCGCCCGGACCGCGCTCCAGGTGCACGGCGCCATCGGCTACACCGCCGAACACGACCTCGGCCTGCGGATCACGAAGGTCCGCGCGCTGGCCGGGGCGTGGGGGACCGGGTCGTTCCACCGCGCGCGGGTGCTGCGATGACCGACCCGATGGACACCGAGGAGGCCCGCGCCCTGCGGGACGCCGTTCGGGCGCTGTTGACCCGGCGCTCGGGGCCCGAGGCGGTGCGGGCCGCGATGGACTCGCCGCTGGGGTACGACGACAAGCTGTGGTCGACGTTGTGCGAGCAGATCGGCGTCGCCGCCCTCGCGATCCCCGAGCACTACGGCGGCGCGGGCGCTGGACTCGCCGAAACGTGCGTGGTCCTGCAGGAACTCGGCCGGACGCTGACGCCCGCACCGCTGCTGGGCTCGGCGTTGCTCTGCGGCGAAGCCCTGCTCCGCGCCGAAAACGACGAAGCCTGCGAACGGCTGCTGCCCGGCATCGCCGCGGGCACCACCCTCGCCGCGCTGGCCTGGGCCGGCGAAGATTGGGCGTGCGCGCTCACCGCGTCGGACGCCGGACTCGACGGCCGCGCCCACTACGTCCTCGACGGCGAACTCGCGGACGTCCTCCTCGCGGTGGCCCGCACCGCGGACGGCGCCGGGCTGTTCGAAGTGCCGCTCGACGGCGTCCACCGCGAGCGCGTCACCACCCTCGACCCCACCCGGCGGCTCGCCGTCGTCGACTTCGCCGCGACCCCCGCCCGGCGCCTCGACACCGGCGGCTTCGAGCGGCAGCTGCGGCGGCTGCTCGACACCGCGGTGATCGGCGTGGCCGCGGAACAGGTCGGTGCGGCCGCCCGGGCGCTGGAACTGACGGTGGAATACACGAAGCAACGCCGTCAGTTCGGCCGGCCGATCGGGTCGTTCCAGGCGCTGAAGCACCGGATGGCCGACGTCCACGTCCACGTCGAAGCGGCCCGCTCGGCGCTGTACGCGGCCATTGTGGACGGTGACGCGGAAGCGGTCGCGGGCGCGAAACTCGTGTGCAGCGAAGCCTTTTCGCATGCCGCCGCCGAGATGATCCAGCTGCACGGCGGCATCGCGATCACCTGGGAGCACGACGCCCACCTGTACTTCAAGCGCGCGCACGGGACCGCCCTGCTGTTCGGCGATCCCGCGCGCGCACTCCGTTCCTAGGCGAGGTGGTGCACTTCCTGCAGCCCGTACACCGGCGTCGGCAGGCCTTCGGCGCGGGCCTTGAGCTGCAGGGCCAAGTACAGCGAGTAGTGGCGGGACTGGTGCAGGTTCCCGCCGTGGAACCACAGGCCCTCCTGCTGCGTGGGCTTCCACATGTTCCGCTGCTCGCCCTCCCACGGACCCGGGTCCTTCGTGGTGTCCGAGCCCAGGCCCCACACCTTGCCGACCTTGTCCGCGACCTCCTGGCTGATCAGGTCCGCGGCCCAGCCGTTCATCGAGCCGTACCCGGTGGCGTAGACGACGAGGTCGGCCTCCAGCTCGGTGCCGTCGTCGAGCTTCACGGAGTGCTCCGTCAGCTCGGTGACCTGGCCGTGCGCGAGCTTGACGTCGCCGTTCGCCACCAGGTCGGCGGCGCCCACGTCGATGTAGTAGCCCGAGCCGCGGCGCAGGTACTTCATGAACAGGCCGGAGTCGTCGTCACCCCAGTCGTGGCGGAAGCCCGCGGCTTCGAGGCGGTCGTAGAACTCCTGGTCGCGTTCCTTGATCGCGGCGTACACCGGCTGCTGGAAGGTGTGCATGATCCGGTAGGGGAGCGAGGCGAACGTCAGGTCCGCCTTCTGCGTGGTCATCCCGGCGGCCAGCGCGCGCTCGGAGTAGAGGTCGCCGAGCCCGAGGTCCATCAGGGAGTCCGACTTCACGATGTGCGTGGAGCTGCGCTGGACCATGGTGACGTCGGCGCCGGCTTCCCACAGCGCGCCGCAGATGTCGAACGCCGAGTTGTTGGACCCGATGATCACGGCCTTCTTGCCGCGGTAGGCGTCCGGCCCGGGGTGCTGCGAGCTGTGGTGCTGCTCGCCCCGGAAGCGGTCCTGGCCGGGCAGCTCCGGGATGTTCGGCTTGCCCGACATGCCGGTCGCGAGCACGAGCTGCTTCGGCTTGAGGACGACTTCTTCGCCGTCGCGGTCGAGGACGACCGTCCACTCCTTGGCTTCTTCGTCGTAGGCGGCGCTCTTGCAGGTCGTCGAGGACCAGTAGTTGACCTCCATGACCTTCGTGTACATCTCGAGCCAGTCGGCGATCTTGTCCTTGGGCGCGAAGACCGGCCAGTTGCGCGGGAAGTCGAGGTAGGGCAGGTGGTCGTACCAGACCGGGTCGTGCAGGCAGAGCGACTTGTAGCGGCCGCGCCACTGGTCGCCGGGCCGGGCGTACCGGTCGACGACCACGTGCGGCACGCCGAGCTGGCGCAGCCGCGCGCCCAGCGCGATCCCGCCCTGCCCGCCGCCGATGACGACGACGTACGGCTGCCGCGTGGTGCCCAGCTCTTGTCGTTCGGCCTCCCGGGCTTCGGACCAGGTGACGCGCTCGCGGTTGACGCCGTGCTCGGCGCCCTTCGGCCGCGCGGTGCCGAGCGGCTCCTCGTGACCCTTCAGCTCGTGCAGCGTGGTGAGCAGCGTGAACGCGCCTTCGTCGGTGAGCCGCAAGTGGCCGCGCCCGCGCCCGGCGGCGGTTTCGAAGCCGATCCACGCCTCGACGACGCCGTCGGTCTCGGTCGGCTCCTCGGTGGCGTGGAAGCCGCTCGCGTCGGTGCTGTCCATCGTGGCGAGCAGGAGATCTTTGACGCCGTCGCGGTTTTCGACGGTCTTCAGGTTCCAGGTGAAGGCGACCAGGTCGCGCCAGAACGACGTCGTGGCGAAGAGGGCGGCGGCGCGGTCGGCGTCCCGGGCCGCGAGCGCGGCCTCGAAGTCGGCGAGCCAGCCGTCGACGCGCTGCCGGGCATCGAGGGCCGCGGCCGGTTCGAGGGTCTGGGTCATGAGCGGACCTCCCCGTCTCGGGCACCGTCGTCGTCGGCGGCGCGTTCAGGGCAGCCAACCCCGGCGGCCCGGGTCCGCGTAAGGGTTGCCCTAAGGTTGCAACACCACGTCGACGCCCGGCGCGATCCGGTACGGCCGGGCGAGCAGCAGGCCGCCGACGAGCTTGCGCAGCCGGGACAGCTCAGCGCGCACGGTCACCAGGTGCGTGCGGTCGCCGTAGACGGTTTCCGACAGCTGCGCGGCCGACACCCCGGCGGGCCCCGCGGTCGCGATCAGCCGCAGCAGGTCGGCCTGGCGGCGGCCGAGCGGGTGCGTCCACCGCGTCGAGCCTTCGACGATCGCGCGCGGCGGCCCGAGTTCGAGGGTGAGCCGCAACGGTTCGCGCCGGCTCGGGCGCAGGAGCCAGCCGCCGGGCACCGGCTCGGGTTCGCACGCGCCGATCCCGCGCACGGCCACCGGAACGCCGGGACTGGGCGCGGCGACCCGGTCGATCCCGGAGACCCCGCTCTGCGCGGCGACCCAGCCGTGGTCGTCGACGACCAGCCCGGGCCCGCCGCGGAGCACGTGCCCGGACAGCTGCCGGAGCCCTTGCAGCCGGGCCTCGTGCCGCTGCCACAGCAGGGCTTCGACGAGCCGCACGGACGTCCCGACCAGCGCGACGGTCATCGGGTGCACGGTCTCGGCGGGCCCGCTGACGTCGACGATGCCGAGCAGCTCGCCGCTGCGCGGGTCGTGCACGGGGTAGGCGGTGCAGGCCCAGGTGTGGTGCGACCGCACGAAGTGCTCGGCGGCGAACATCTGCACGGGCGCGGCCTCGGCCAGCGCGGTCCCGATCGCGTTGCTGCCGATGGCGGGCTCCGACCAGGTGGCCCCCTCGGTGAAGCCGAGCGAGTCGGCGCGGTGGCGCACCCCTCGCGAGCCTTCGCGCCAGAGGACGACCCCGTCGGCGTCGGTGACGACCATGAGGTGCCGCGCGTCCTCGGCGACCGACGTCAGCGCACCCCGCAGCTCGGGCAGCACTTCGTTCAGCCGGCAGCCGTTCCGCCGCCGTTCGACCTCGGCGATCCCGACGGGATCGGGCGCGGGCGGCCGATCGGGATCCACCCCTTGCGCGGCGACCCGCCGCCACGAGCGTTCGACGAGCAGCCGCGGCGCGGTCTTGGGCGGCTTCCCGGCCAGGACGGCGTCGTGGATGCCCGCGAGCAGCCGGGCGTGCCCGGCCACGTCGGTGCCGGGCCGGACCGCGCAGACGCCTTCGTCCACCGCCACCTCCTGGGCCGGGCCTTCACGGTAACCCCGCAGGTGGGGGGCGAGGCAACCTTCCCGCAACCCCGGGGTGATGGGCGCGGCAAGTCGCGCAGCACGGCAGATCCGGCGATCCGCGATGTCATGAAAGGGTCGTTCATCTCGCCAGACGACATGAACGACCCTTTCATGACATCCCCGCGAGGCCGGGCAGACCACGCGACCCCTGCCGCCGGTCACCCGCCCGCCGGCGCGATTTTGCCGGGCCCCTGGCCTGCAAAGGTCTTGAATGACCCATTCAGGTCTTCGCAGGTCCTGAATGACTCATTCAAGACCTGTGGCCGGGCCGGGCGGGTCAGCCGGGGAGGCGGGCCGCGGTGGAAGGGAGTTCGCGGTTCGCCTCGTCCAGGCCCGTCGCCACCGTGCGGCACGAGCCGCAGCCCGCGATGTGCTCCGCGATCGCCGACGCCCGGCGCTGGGACAGCCCGCCGCGGACCCACGCCCCCATCCGGCGGCGGGGCTCGCGGCAGATCGGTTCCTCCGCGTCCGGTACCTGGACCTGCAGGTACGCCTGCCGCAACCCTTCACGCGCCCGCATCGCCAGCGCCGCCACACTATTGGGTGAAAGTCCGAGCAGGGGTGCGACCTCCGTCGGGGTGTCACCCTCCGCCTCGGTCCGCCAGAGCACTGTCCGCCACCGGCCCGGCAGCGTGCAGTAAGCCGTCCACACCAGCTTTTCGTTCGACCGGTGCAGCGCCAGTTCGTCGGCTCCGCCGGCGGCGCACGACTCGGGGACCGTCTCGCACAGTTCGACGCGGCTGCCTTGCCTGCCCCAGCGGGAGACCAGGTTGCGCATGGTCACCACGAGGTACGGCCGCAGGTCGCCGTCCGGGCCGCCGCCGGCGCGGACCACCGCCAGGACGCGGGTGAACGCCTCGGCCACCAGGTCGTCGCGCTCGGCGGGCTGGTTGGCCCAGCCGCTCGCGATGCCGCGCAGCGGACCCGCGTGCCGGCGGAACAGGGCGCCGCCCGCGGCGAGGTCGCCGGCGCGGAGGGCGGCGAGCAGCTCCGCGTCCGGCGGGTCCTCGTCTGCTGTCCTCATCCGAACTCTCCGTGACCGCACTGCACCCAAAGTAAGAGGTACGGCAGTGTACGCCATAGCGCCGCGCCGGTACACTCCGTGCCGATGACATCGACGGACAGGCCGAGGCCGCCCGATGGCCGGGCCGCGCGGTGGGCCGGGCAGCGGGAACGCCGCCGCGGCGAGTTCGTCGAGGCGGGCCTGCGCGCCATCGCGCGGTACGGGCCCGAGGTGTCCACCGAGCAGATCGCCGACGAAGCCGGCGTGGCCCGCACGCGCCTCTACCGGCACTTCGACGGCGCCGCCGACCTGCAGCACGCCATCGCGCGCCGGGTGGTGGAGCTGATCACCGCCGAGTTCGCGCCGCTGTGGACCCCCAGCGGCACGCCGATGGACCTCATCCGGACGGCGATCGGCGCGCACACCCGCTGGCTGGCCGAGCACGGCTCGCTCTACCGCTACCTCACCAGGCACGGCATGGACGGCGCCCCCGACGTCTTCGCCGACGGCAAGACCGCCATCGCCCGCCAGCTCACCGTCGTCTTCGAGCACTACCTCGGCCTCTTCGGCATGGACACCCGCGTCTGCGAGGCCGTCGCGTTCGGACTGGTCGGCCTCGTGGAAACGAGCACCTCGCGCTGGCTGGAGAACCCCCGCGGGGTCAGCCGCGCCGAGCTGACCGCCCTGCTGGCGCGCTGGGTCTGGGGCATCGTCGACGACACCCTGCGCGCCGGCGGCGTCGCGCTCGACCCGGACGCGCCGCTCGCCGCGGCCGACCTCGCGCCGCGCTGACCGTCCACAGTGGAGTCCGGATGCGCGGACGCGGGCCCGCCCTTACGATCGCCGCAAGCACGCGGGAGCGGGGGAGCGGATGGGCATCGGGGCCGGCACGTGGCTCGTCACCATCGGCGTCGTGCTGGCCTTGCTGGCCGTCGACCTCGTGCTCGCCGCGGTCCGGCCGCACCGGGTCGGGTTCGGCGAGGCGGTCGCCTGGTCGGTGGGCTACATCCTGGTCGCGGTGGCGTTCGGCGTCTGGCTCGCGCTGGCCCACGGCGGTGAGTCCGGCGCCGAGTACTTCGCCGGCTACATCGTCGAGAAGAGCCTGTCGGTCGACAACCTGTTCGTGTTCGTGATCATCATGACGACGTTCGCTGTCTTGGAGGAGCACCAGCACAAGGTGCTCACGTTCGGGATCGTGCTCGCGCTGGTGATGCGCGGGCTCTTCATCGCGCTCGGCGCGGCCCTGCTCGCGTTGTTCTCCTTCATGTTCCTGCTGTTCGGCCTGCTGCTGATCTTCACCGGCGTCCAGCTGTTCCGGCACCGCGACGCCGACCCCGACATCGAGGGCAACGTCGTCGTGCGCACCGCGCGGCGTGTGCTGCCGGTGTCGGAGACCTACGATGGCGGCCGGCTGACCACCAAGGTCGCGGGACGGCGGCTCGTCACCCCGCTGGTGGTGGTCCTGGTCGCGATCGGCGGCGTCGACCTGCTGTTCGCGCTGGACTCGATCCCCGCGGTGTTCGGCGTGACCGACGAGCCCTTCATCGTCTTCGCCGCCAACGCCTTCGCGCTGCTGGGCCTGCGCGCGCTGTACTTCCTCGTGAAGGGGCTGCTCGACCGGCTCGTCTACCTCTCGGCCGGGCTCGCGGTGATCCTGGCGTTCATCGGGGTGAAGCTGATCCTGCACTGGGCGCACGTCGACGTCGACCCGCGCGTGCCCGAGATCGCCACGCCGGTCAGCCTCGCGGTGATCATCGGCGTGCTCGCCGTGGTGACCGTCGCCAGCCTGCTCAAGACCCGCCGCGACCCCGGGGCGAAGGCGCACCCGGGCTCGCTGCGCGGGTCCGGCTCAGACCGCGAAGACCTGTGAGTCGTCGGCGAAAGCCTTGAACTCCAGGGCGTTCCCGGCCGGGTCGAGCAGGAACATCGTCCACTGCTCGCCGGGCTGCCCTTCGAACCGGAGGTAGGGCTCGATCACGAACTCCGTCCCGGCGGCGCGCAGCCGCTCGGCGAGGGCGTGGAACTCCTCGACGGCCAGCAGCAGGCCGAAGTGCGGCACCGGCACGTCGTGGCCGTCGACCGGGTTGTGCACCCGCTCCGGCCGGGACGGCGCCAGGTGCGTGACGAACTGGTGGCCGTGCAGGTTCCAGTCGACCCAGGTCTCGGCGCTGCGGCCCGGCTCGAGGCCGAGGACTTCGCCGTAGAAGCGGCGGGCGGCGGCGAGGTCGTCGACGGGCATGGCGAGGTGGAAGCGGGGAAGGGTCATGTCTTGATGTTAACATTACGACATGAGTGCTCAAGTGGCTCCCGCGCGCCGGCGCGGGCTGGCCGACGAGGTGGCCGACCGCATCCGCGACGCGATCTTCGACGGCGGGTACGCGCCGGGCAGCCAGCTGCGCGAGGTGGAGCTGGCCGAAGCGCTGGGCGTGAGCCGCGGGCCGGTGCGGGAGGCGCTGCTCAAGCTCGAGCGCGAAGGGCTCGTCCGCGGCGAGTGGCACCGGGGCACCACGGTCACGGCGCTGTCCGACGAGGACGTCGCCGAGCTGGACAGCCTGCGGGCGGCGCTCGAGCAGCTCGCCGTCGCCCTGGTCGTCGAGCGAGGCCCTGACCTGGCGGAGATCGACGCCGTCGTGGCGCGGATGGAGCGAGCGGCCGACGAGCACGAGATGGTCCGCTGCGACCTGGCGTTCCACGACGCGGTCTACGCCGCCGCCGGCCACCGGCGCCTGCGCGAAGCGTGGGAGGCGATCCGCTCGCAGGTGCACCTGTTCCTGCTGACGCGGATCGGCGTCGAGTCCGAGGGTTACCTCGCGGGCATCCCCGCCGAGCACCGCGAACTCGCGCAGGCGCTGCGGGCGGGCGACCGGGAGGCGGCCCTCGAACTCTTCGCCGTGCATCGCCGCCACGCGTTCGAGATCCTGCGCGGCTCAGAGCACTAGGTCGCCCGGGCCGCCGATCTCCCGCACCTCGCCGGTGGATTCCAGCAGCTCCAACGGGTCCGCGTCCGGCAGCTCGCCGAACGACAGCCCGGTCAGGTCGGCGATGCGGCGGACCGGGACCTGGTACGTCCGGTAGGCGCCGTAGCTGAACTCACCCGTCGCCTCCAGTCCCTTGATCAGTTCCTCCTGGCTCAGCAGGTACGCCGTCGCCGACAGGGTGCCGTCGGTCTTCACCATCGCGACGACTTTCCAGAACTGGCGCGGCAGCTGCACCCCGCGGTACCGGTCGTCGTCCTCGGCGAGGACCGGGCCGGTCAGCACGGTGACCTTGAGGTCGTGGTTGTCCGCGTTGTTCAGCACGTAGTCCTCCAGCCCGGCCCACGTGGTCTTGTTCTGGTTGAAGTCCTTGTGCTGCGGCGAACAGTTCGTGAAGTGGAACGTGTCGTCGTTGCCGAGCTGGGCGATCGCCTCGGTCGCGCCCCACGCCGGGTCGAGGCGGCGGACCAGGTGGCCGCGGTCGAGCGGGTTGGCGCGGTAGATCTCCTCGCCGACCTGCTCGGCCTCGTCGACCCGCGGGTCCAGCGACCAGTGGTCGGCCTCGCGGTGCAGCGCCCGGCTGGTGCGCCCGTCGATGTTGACCGCGGTGAACAGCGCCAGCCGCCGTTCCTTGTGCATGACGACGCTGAAGTGGTGGTACGGCAGGAGGTACCGCGGTTCGGCGGTGGCCTGCCGGTTGAGCGCGGCCAGCGGCACGAGCGCGGCGGGCAGGACCGGCAGCGGCACGGTGTGCCCGGGGAGGAAGGCCGGGTCGTAGCCCTCGCGGTTGGCGTAGTCCGGGTCGATCCGGCCGGTCTCCGGCGCGGCGGCCGGCGCCGGTTCGGCGCGCAGCCGGATGTCGAACGGCATCGACACGGTGAGCCCCGGCCGCTCGCCGTCGCCCGCGGCCGGTGCCGGTGCCGTGCGTTCGGAGCGCGTGGCCAGCCGGTCGACCAGGGCCTGCTCCGCGGCGGTGAACCGCTTGCCGCGCAGGAAGGCCAGCAGCTTGCTGACCCGGATGCCTTCGTTGATGAAGCGGCCGAGCTCGGCGTGGTCGTCGGCGGGGACGCTCGCGTGGTGCAGCGCCACGACCTCCCACTGGTCGTTGAACACCGGCGAGCCCGACGACCCGGGTTCGGTGTCGGTTTCGTAGTGCAGGAACTGCTCCAGCACGTCGACGACGCGGTTTTCCCGCAGCGCGACCTTCTTCTTGCCGCCCTTGGGGTGCTGGACGATGGTGACGAAGTCGCCGACGATCGCCTTGCCCTCGGTGCCGATCAGCCGGTTGTACCCGAAGGCGTCCAGCTCGCCGGGCGCCGCTCGCACGGCCACCAGCGCGAAGTCGAGGTCCTCGTCGGCGACGAAGAAGCGGTCCGGGTCCAGCCGGAACGCGTGCACCGGCCGGGGCAGGCCGTCGACGCCGTCCTGGTAGTCGAACTCGATCACGCTGAACCCGGCCGTGGCCGCGTCGGGGAGCACGTGGTGGTTGGTGAGCAGCAGTTCCGGCGACACCAGCGAACCCGTGCCGTAGCCGGTGAGCCGGCCGCGGTCGTCGCGGATGTTCACCCGGCCCACGGCCGACGCGGCCCGCACGCCGCCTTCGAGGTAGCCGACGCCGAGCAGGTCGTCGGTGAGGATGATCCGTTCGAGGATCGCGCCCGCCGCCGCCATCGCCGCGGGGTCCCCGGCTTCGATCGCCGCCGGCCTGACCGGGCGGACGTCGGGGTGGTAGCGGGCGAGCCGGTCGATCCGGGTGGCCACGCGGCGCGGGTCGTCGGCCTTGGCGATCCCGCCCGGCGTGTGCAGCAACGCGATCTTGGCGCGGCGTTCGACGGTGCGCCGGTTCGCTCGCGCGGCGGCGGCCGCTTCCTGATCGGACGGTCGTGCGGTCTTGACGTCCACGGTGCCTCCCCGGACGAAGCGGAAAATCACCGCGTTAGTCGCATGCTTTCGGGGACCGTTACAAGGGAATCGGGGAAAATAACCGCCGGCGAGGCGAGCGTGCGAGCATGCACCCATGTCTTCGATCATGCGGGCGTTCGTGCTGACCGGGCCCCGGGAATTCGCCGTGCGGGAGGTGCCCGCACCGGCGGCGGCGCCGGGTGAGGTCGTCGTGGACGTCGAACGCGCCGGCGTGTGCGGCACGGACGTCGAGTTCTTCACCGGCGAGATGCCGTACCTGCACGACGGCCACGCCGCCTACCCGATGCGGCTCGGGCACGAATGGGCGGGCACGGTCTCGGCGGTCGGCGACGGCGTCGACCCCGCGTGGCTCGGCCGCCGGGTCATGGGCGACACGATGCTCGGCGACCGGACGTGCCGCCGCTGCCGGAAGGGCCACCAGCACACGTGCGAGCAGCGCGAGGAGGTCGGTATCCGCGGGGGCCGGGCGGGGGCGCTGGCGGAGAAGCTCGCCGTCCCGGCGTGGTCGCTGCACGCGCTGCCGGACGCGGTCGACGCCGTCCTCGGCGCCCTGGTCGAACCGGGCGGCAACGCCCTGCGCGCGGCGCGGGCGGCCGGGACCGGACCGGGGGACCGGGCGCTCGTGCTCGGGCCGGGGACGATCGGGCTGCTGACGGCGATGTTCCTGCGGGCCGCCGGCGCCGAGGTGCACCTGATGGGCGTGGCCGGCCTGGACTTCCCGCGCAGCCTCGGTTTCGACGGCGTCTGGACCCGGGAGACGTTGCCGGACCTGCCCTTCGACGCGGTCGTCGACGCCACCGGCGCGGCCGGGGCGCCCGCGCTCGCCGTGGACCTCGTGGAGCCCGCCGGCCGGATCGTCTACATAGGACTGTCGGGCGACCCCAGCCGGGTGGACACGCGTGCGCTGGTCTTCAAGGACGTCACGGCGGTCGGCGTGCTGTCGGCGTCCCCGGGCCTGGCCGAGACGATCGAGGCGTACGCGAGCGGAGCGGTCGACCCGCGGCCCCTGGTGGGAGCGACGGTCGGTCTCGACGGGGTGGGCGCGGTGCTGGCGGGGGAGCGGATCGGGGGCGCGGGCCCGAAGGTGCACATCGACCCGGGGCGTTAGGACTTCGGTGAGGCGAGGGTGGTGGGCCGGGAGCGGCCGCGCAGCGTGACTTGGTCGTTCGCCACCCACTGCGCCGCCTCGGTCTCGGTCGCGGACTCGACCGCCGTCCAGGAGGCCGGGAGGCGGGCGGGCGCGTTCTTGGCCAGCTCCGTCAGCCGCGCGGCTTCGTTGACCGGGTCACCGATCACCGTGTACTCGAAGCGGCGCGGGTCGCCGACATTGCCCGCGACCGCGTCGCCGGTGGCCACGCCGATGCCCGCCGGGCCGTCCGAGACCTCCGCGGCCAGGCGGCGGGCGATCGCGCGGCCGGCGGCCAGCGCGCACGTCGCGTGGTCGCCGAGCGGGGCCGGCGCCCCGAAGACCGCCAGCGCGGCGTCGCCGACGAACTTGTTGACCAGGCCGTGGTGCCGGCCGACCTCGTCGACGACCACGGTGAAGAACCGGTTGAGCAGGTCGACGACCTCTTCCGGCGGGCGGCTCGCGGCCAGCGCCGTCGAGCCGACGAGGTCGACGAACAGCACCGACACCGTCCGCACCGTGCCGCCCAGCTCGGTGGCCGTCCGCATGGCCTCGACCGCCACCTCGTGCCCGACGTGCCTGCCGAACAGGTCGCGCAGCCGCTCGCGCTCGGCCAGCCCGGCCGCCATCCCGTTGAACCCCGCCTGCAGCAGGCCCAGCTCGGTGCCGTCGTAGACCGGGATCTCCACGGTGAAGTCGCCCGCCCGGACGCGGGCCAGCGCGTTCTGGACCGACGTGATCGGGTTGACCACCGCGCGGGCGGTGAACACCGTGACGAGCAGGCCGAAGCACAGCACGACCAGGCCGAGGGCGATCACCGACACCGCCAGCTTGGTGGTCGAGACGTCGCCGCGGACCCAGGCCAGCACCGCGGTGACCACCAGCCCGGCCACCGGCACGCCGGTGCCCAGGCACCAGAACAGCAGCATCCGCAGGTTGACGCCGCCGGTGACCGGGCGCGGCGGCGTCGTGCCCGCCAGCGCCAGCGCCGCGTACGGCCGCAGCGCGAACTCGCCGAACAGGTAGGCGATCGCGCAGACGACGACGGCAGCGAACGCCACGACCAGCAGCTCGGTCAGCACGACGGCCGGCTGCACGAGCGCGGCGAGGCCCCCGAAGACCAGGGTCGCGAGTCCCCACAGCACGGCCTGGACCATCGTCAGCCGCAAGGGGACGCGCAGGCTCGCGGTGCGTTCGGCGTCGGTGGGCCGGCGGCCCTCGGCCGCCCAGCGCAGCGTCCGCAGCGCGCCGCCGGTGCCCCACAGCGTGCCGGCGACGACCGCCGAAACGACGTACACGGGCACCGCGATCGCCGTCACCCGCACGAGGTCGCCCGACATCCCGGGCGCCGGCATGAGCAGTGCGGCCAGCCCGACCACGACCAGCGCGCCGATGACGTTGGTGGCGATCAGGGCGGCGGTGAGCAGGCGCTGGACCCGCCGTCGCAACGCCACGAGGTTCTGGTCCGGCGGGCCGAGCAGCCCCGAGCCGTACGGCAGCGGTTTCACCGGGTGAGTGTACAACTGTTCACTCAGATGCCCGCTAGCGGGCGGGCAAGTATGTGTTACGGTTGGTAACAGTGAACTTCGGTAACACCTGACGAGGAGGTCGGCCATGACGAGCATCGGCGAAGCGGGCGTGTCGGACCGGGAGACCGTGGCGCGGCGCCTGCTCGACTCGTCCGAGCAGCTCTCCTACGACCCCGTCAAGGAGGTCGACTGGGAGACGCCGCTGGACACGGACTACCACGGCGCCAGCCCGGAGTGGAGCACGCTCTACGGGACGTCCTACTGGGCCGAGCTGACTCCCGGGCAGCAGCGCGAGCTGACCCGCCAGGAGGCGGCGTCGGTGGCGAGCACCGGGATCTGGTTCGAGATGATCCTCCAGCAGATGGTGCTGCGCGACTTCTACGCCAAGGACCCGACGGACCCGGCGTTCCAGTGGGCGCTGACCGAGATCGCCGACGAGTGCCGCCACTCGATCATGTTCGCCCGCGGCGCCGCGAAGCTGCGGGCGCCCGCGTACCGGCCGCGCCGGTTCGTCGTCGAGCTGGGCCGGATCTTCAAGGCCACCGCGACCGGCGAAGCGGCCTACGCGGCGATCCTCGTCGCCGAAGAGGTCCTCGACGTGATGCAGCGCGACTGGATGCGCGACGAGCGCGTCGTCCCGTTCGTGCGGACCATCAACAACATCCACGTGGTCGAGGAATCGCGGCACATGAAGTTCGCCCGCGAAGAGACCCGTGAACGGCTGGCAGGCGCCGGCTGGCTGCGCCGCCAGATCAACGGCTTCGTCGTCGCGGTCGCGTCGTACTTCATCGTCACGAGCATGGTGAACGCCAAGGTGTACGAGAACGCGGGCCTGGACGGCAAGCGGGCGCGGCGCGAGGCGAAGGCGAACGAGCACCACAAGTCGATGCTGCGCTCGAGCTGCGCCGGGCTGATGGAGTTCCTGCACTCGGCCGGGCTGCTGACCAAGCCGTCGCTGTGGTTCTACAAGCGCGCGAACCTGATCTGACATGGCCTTCGCGATCACGCAGACCTGCTGCGCCGACGCGTCCTGCGTGTCGGTCTGCCCGGTCAACTGCATCCACCCGACGCCGGACGAGCCGGACTTCGGGACGACGGACATGCTCTACGTCGACCCGGACACCTGCATCGACTGCGGTGCCTGCGCCGACGCCTGCCCGGTCGACGCGATCTTCCCGGCCGGGGCCCTCACCGGGCCGCTCGCGGTCTACCCGGAGATCAACGCGGAGTACTACGCGGAGCGGGACGTCCTGACCGAGGCCACCGTCGCCCCGAACTTCCACCGCTGGGCGCCGCCGTCGTTCGCCCGGATCCTCCCGAGCGACTTCGCGCCGCTGGACGTCGCGGTCGTCGGCACCGGGCCGGCCGGCATGTACGCGGTCGAGGACCTGTTGCTGCACACCAATTCCCGGGTCACCCTCATCGACCGGCTGGCGGACCCGGGCGGCCTGGTCCGCTACGGCGTCGCGCCCGACCACCCGTCGACGAAGAAGATCGGCGAGACGTTCGCGCGCTTCCACGACCACCCGCGGCTGCGCCTGCGGCTCGGCGTCGAGGCAGGCCCCGAGCTGGCCGCGCGGCACGACGCCGTGATCTGGGCGGTCGGCGCGACGGAGGCTCGGCCCCTCGGGATCCCGGGTGAGGACCTGCCCGGCAGCCTCCCGGCGGCGTCCGTCGTCGGCTGGTACAACGGCCACCCGGACCTCGAGCCGGACGCGGTCGACCTCTCGGCCGAGCGGGTCGTCGTGGTGGGCACCGGCAACGTCGCCCTCGACGTCGCGCGGATCCTGACCGCCGACCCGGCGACGCTGGCGGGCACGTCGCTCGCCCCCGCCGCGCTGGCCCGGCTGCGGTCGAGCAAGGTGCGCGAGGTCGTGGTGCTGGCCCGGCGCGGGCCGGAGGACGCCGCGTACACGCGGTCGGAACTGCTGGCGCTGGCGGCGCGGGGCAACCTGGTCGTGGACGACCACGACCCGCGGATCACCGCGGCGATCGACGGCGGCGCCGGCAAGGCGGCGCTGCTGCGGGACGTGCCGCGCGAGGCGGTGGACTGGTCGTCGCCGCCCCCGGACGGCCGCCGGGTGGTGCTGCGGTTCCACTCCTCGCCGGTCGAGTTCACCGGCGACACCGAGGTCCGGAGCGTGCTCACGACCGGCGGCGTCGAGATCCCGGCGGGCCGGGTGGTGCGAGCCGCCGGCTTCCGCGGCGCGCCGGTGCCCGGGCTGCCGTTCGACGCCGGAACCGGGACGGTCCCGAACGAATCGGGCCGGGTCGCGCCCGGGACGTACGTGGCTGGCTGGATCAAGCGCGGGCCGTCGGGCGGCATCGGGACGAACAAGGCGTGCGCCCGCGAGACGGTCGGGGCCCTGCTGGAGGACGCGGTCGCCGGCCGCCTGCGGACCCGCGCACCCCGGCGCGGCCTGGCCAGGGTGCTCGGCCGGGCCTGACCCGCTCGCGCGCCGACGTCTTGAATGACTCATTCAGGTCGTCGGCGGTCCTGAATGACTCATTCAAGACACCGCAGGCCCGCGCGGCTACCCGGCCAGGCGGTGCAGGACGGCGGCGGCCAGTGCCGTGCGTTCGAGCATTCCCTCGACGCTGATGTGCTCGTGCCGCGCGTGGGCGCCGTCGCCGACCGCGCCGAAGCCGTCCAGGACCGGGTGGCCCAGTGCGGCCACGAAGTTGCCGTCGCTCGCGCCGCCCACCGAGCACTCCCGCAGCGTCACGCCCAGCTGTGCCGCCTCCTCGCGGGCCAGCTCGTACACCTTCGCGATGGCGGCCGAACGTTCCATCACCGGCCGGTTCCAGCCGCCTTCGACGGTGAGCGCGGCGCGTGGGTCGTGGGCCTTGAGCGCCGCCAGGGCCGCGTCGACGCGGGCCGCCTCCGCTGCCGTCGAGACGCGGACGTCGACTTCGCCCGAAGCCGCGCCCGCGATCACGTTCGACCGCGTGCCACCTTCGATGACGCCGACGTTGACCGTCGTGCCGGCGTCCGGATCGGACAGTCCGTGCAGCGCCAGGACCGCCCGCGCCAGCTCGTCGATGGCGCTCGCGCCCTTCGCGGGGTCCAGGCCCGCGTGCGCTTCGACGCCGGTCGCGCGCACCCGGAAGATGCCGACGCCCTTGCGCGCGGTCTTCACCGCGCCGCCGGCGCTCGCCTCGAACACCAGCGTGGCCCGGGTGCCGGCGGCGGCCGCCTCGATCACCGGCCGCGACGCCGGGCTGCCGATCTCCTCGTCGCCGTTGAGGACCAGCCGCACGGCCGGGCGCGGCAGCCCGGCGGCGTCGAGCGCGCGCAGCGCCCACACCGCGTGCACCAGGCCCGACTTCATGTCGAAGATCCCCGGCCCGGTCGCGCGGTCGCCGTCCACGGTGAACGGCCACTCCGCCAGGGTGCCCAGCGGCCACACCGTGTCGTAGTGGCAGAGCAGCAGCACCGGTTCGCCGATGCCGGCGAAGTCGTAGACCTTGATGTCGCCGTACGGCCCGCCGTCGACGTCCTGGACGTTTTCGGGCGCGCCGAGCCGGTCGCGCAGCCAGCCGTCCACCCAGGACAGTCCACGGTCCAAAGCGGACTTGTCGTCGCTCGGTGTCTCGATGCCGACGTAGGCGGCGAGGTCGGCGAGGAGGTCGTCGCGGTGCGCGCGCACCCACTCGTGCAGTTCCCGGATCACAGGGCTCGCTCCAGTTCGGTCAGGTGGTCTTCGGACATCGCGACGGCGCCGGTCTCGACTTCCCGCAGCCGGCCCAGCACCGCGCGCAGCAACGGCACGGGTGCTTCGGCGAGCACCGGCGCGTAGTGGTGGTGGACCTCGACCGGCCGGTGCCGCACGGCGATGTCGCGCCAGATGCCGCTGCGGTCCTTCGGCTGGGTCCGCAGCCACGCGACCAGCCGGTCGGTCGCCGCCTCGCGCCCCGCCGCGCCCGGCAGGTAGGCCGCCGGGTCGAACTGGTCGAACGCCTCCAGCGTGCGGTCGCCCGCCGCGGCGAACACTTCCGCCACCAGTGCGTGCATGAGCGGCCGGTGCCGGTCGATCAGGTCGGCCATCGGCGCGTCGGCGAGCGCGGTCGTGGTGAGCATCGCGCCGAACCCCAGCTTCGCCCACAGGTAGCCCTCGACGTTGGCGGTCGCCTTCGCCGGACCCCACGCCTGCAGGTCCGCGACGACCTCCTCGACCCGCGGCGTGATCCGGCCGTCGGGCTCGCCGACGACCAGGGCGCCGAGGCCGCCGTCCCGCACGACACCGGGTTCGACCACGTCGGCGAACAGGTTCACGAACGCGCCGACCGTCCGATCCGGACCGACGCGCGAGGCGATCAGCCGCTCGTTGAGCCCGTTCTGCAGGGACACGACGAAGCCGTCGTCCGCCAGGCGCGGCGCGAGCCAGTCCAAGACGGTGCCGGTGGCCTGGGCCTTGACGGCGAGCAGGACCCGGCCCAGCACCGGCGGGGCGGCTTCCGGGGTGACCGCGGGCAGCTCGACGGTCGCGTCGCCGTCCGGGCGCCGCAGGGTGAGGCCGTGCGCGGCGATCGCGGCCACGTGCGCCGGGTCGGCGTCCACGATGGACACCGGGTGGCCCGCGCGCGCGAGGTGGAACGCGAGCGTGCCGCCGATCGC
This sequence comes from Amycolatopsis eburnea, assembly GCF_003937945.1. GTDB lineage: Bacteria > Actinomycetota > Actinomycetes > Mycobacteriales > Pseudonocardiaceae > Amycolatopsis > Amycolatopsis eburnea. The sequence goes on along the minus strand of NZ_RSEC01000035.1, from coordinate 25,480 downwards.
GCCGCCGCCGACCACCGTGTACGAGCGCCGGTCAGACATGCGCCTCCTTTCCTCGCTGCACGGCGGTTTCGCCGGTCCAGTGCAGCGGCAGGCCGGCTGCGCCCGCCGTGGACCCGCCGTCCACGCGCAGGACCGCGCCGGTGATCCAGGCCGCCTCCGGCCCGGCGAGCCAGAAGACGGCGTCGGCGACCTCCCGCGGTTCGCCGCGGCGGCCGAGCGGGTTCACCGACACCGCGGCCGCGTAGGCTTCGGTGACCGGGTTCGCTTCGCTGTCCACGGTGACGAAGCCGGGGCTGACGGCGTTGACGCGGATGCCGTGCGGCCCGAGCTCGACCGCGCACGCCTTGGTGACCATCTCCAGCGCGGCCTTCGACGTCGCGTAGTGCGCGGCGCCGGGACGCGCCCGGGTCGCCGCGCCGGAGGAGATGTTGACGACCGCGCCGGTGGTCCCGGCGGCCACGTGCGACCGTCCGAACGCGACGGTCGTGAGCAGCGCGGCGCGGACGTTGACGTCCTGCACGCGGTCCCACGCCGCCGCGGTCATTTCGAGCAGGGGAGTGGCGGGGTAGATCCCGGCGGCGTTGACGAGGACGTCGACGGGGCCGGTCCGCTCGACGAGTGCCTCGGCGAATTCCGCGTCCGCGAGGTCGCCGGGCAGCTCGACGACGTCGGTGGCCAGCTTACCGGCCACTGTGGACAGTTCCGCCGCGCGCAGGTCGGCCAGGACGAGGCGGTCGCCCGCGGCGGCGAACCGGGCGGCGATCGCCGCGCCGATCCCGCCGCCGGCGCCGGTGACGAGGACGGTCCGCACTACAGCTCCTTCCCCTTGGTCTCGGGCATCGTCAGGTAGACGGCGACGCCGATGAGCGCGGCCGCCGCCACGTAGACCCACACCAGGTGACCGAGGTGGTGGGCGTTCAGCCAGGTCGTCACGTACGGCGCGGTGCCGCCGAAGAGCGCCACGGCGAGCGCGTACGGCAGGCCGATGCCGGTCGTGCGGACCTCGGCCGGGAACTGCTCGGCCATGATCACCGCGCAGTTCGCCGAGTAGCCGACGATCAGCACCAGCCCGATCAGCTCGACGACGAAGACGCTCCAGAAGCTGTTGCCCAGGAAGTGGAACGCGGGCCAGGCGAACACCACGAACCCGGCGGCGAACGCGGTCATCGTCGCCTTGCGCCCGAGCCGGTCGGACAGCAGGCCGCCGAACGGCAGCAGCGCGATGAACACGACCATGGCCAGGGTGTTGGCCAGCAGCGCCGTCTTGAGCGGGATGCCGGTGCTCAGGTGGGCGTAGGCCGGCATGTAGGACACCCACACGTAGTAGATCAGCGTGCCGGCGATGGTCACCCCGGCCACGCGCAGCGCCGCGCCCGGGTGGTCGCGCAGCATCGCGACGAGCGGGTTGCGGCGCGGCTTGGCGGAGATCTTCGTGAACGCCTCGGTTTCGTGCACCGACACGCGCAGCCACAGGCCGACCAGGCCGAGCAGCCCGGCGATGCCGAACGCGAGCCGCCAGCCCCAGCTGTGCAGGTCGCCTTCGGACAGCGTCGAGTTGAGGATCGTGCCCATCAGCGCGGCGATCAGCGAGCCGAGGCCGACCGAGACCTGCTGCCACGAGCCGGCGAACGCCCGGCGCCCCGGCGCGGCGGATTCGATGAGGAACGCCGACGAGGAACCGAACTCGCCACCCGCCGAGAAACCTTGCACGAGCCGGGCGAGCAGCAGCACGATCGGGGCCAGCACGCCGATCTGCGCGTACGTCGGGCACAGCGCGATGACGATCGACGCCCCCGCCATCAGCGAGATGGTGAGCGTCAGGCCCTTCTTGCGGCCCTTCCGGTCGGCGTACGCGCCGAGCACCGCGCCGCCGATCGGGCGCATGACGAATCCGACGGCGAACACGGCCAAAGTGGACAGCAGGGCGGTGGTTTCGTTGCCACCGGCGAAGAACTGGCCGGCGAAGACGGGGGCGAAGGTCGCGTAGACGGCCCAGTCGACCCATTCGACGGTGTTGCCGACGGCGCCGGCGACGATCGCCTTGCGCTGCTGCGCGGTCAGGCGGTGGCTGACGACGGTGTCCACAGTGGTCATGACTGCTCCTGCCGGACGTGGTCGGCGATCTGGGCGTGCGTGGCGTACCAGACGCCGTCGTGGCCGTCGATGTGGCCGAGCAGCTCGGCCAGGATCGCGAGCCGGGACCGGTGCCCGATGATGTGCGGGTGCAGGGTGAGCTGGAAGATCCCGCCCTCGGCGTACGCGGCGTCGAATTCGTCGCGCCAGATCGAGAGCACGCCGCGCGGCGGGGTGTAGGGCCGCAGCGACGCGAACCGGTCCATCATGAAGTACGGCGCGTCGTCGCGGATCCACTCGACCGGCAGCTCGACGATCCCGGTCGGCTCGCCGTGTTCGAGCAGTTCGTAGCAGTCGTCGTCGGCCATCAGCGACGAGTCGTAGGTCAGGCCCAGCTCGCGGGTGATGGCGAGGGTGTGCGCGGAGAAGTCCCACGACGGCGTCCGGATCCCCACCGGGCGGGTGCCCGCGAGGCGTTCGAGCACGTCGGCGGCGCGGAAGGCGAGGTCGCGCTCCTCGGTCCCGGTGAGCGCGGTGTTGCGTTCGTGGATCCAGCCGTGCAGCGCCACTTCGTGCCCGGCGTCCACATAGGACTTGACTTCGCCGTCGTGCAGCAGCGCCGACACGGCGGGTACGAAGAACGACGCGGGTGCGTTGTGCCGCTGCAGGAGTTTCAGGATGCGCGGGACGCCGACGCGGGCGCCGTACTCGCCCTGCGCCAGCTTGCCGGGCAGCACTTCGCCGTCGCGCAGCGCGGGCGTCTCGTGGTCGGAGTCGAAGGACAGCGCCACGGCCACCTTCGCGCCGCCGGGCCACGCCGCCGGGCGCAGCGGGCGCCCGGCGCGGACGTGTTCGACGTGCCCGCGCCAGGTCGCTTCGTCCCACTGCCACGGTTGTCCGGTCATGCGTCCTCCAGCTTGGCGGCGGGCGTCGGGGCCCACGCGCGCTTGAGCGTCGAAACCTGCAGGGTCACGTCGGCCTCCCGGAGCCCGGGCAGTGCGCCGACGACGTCGGTGGTGTGCCGGTACAGCTCGCCGTAGTGCCGCAGCACGATCTGGCCGACGAGGTTGAACCGGCCGGTGGTGGCGCTCAGGTACTTCGTGCCGGGGTGGGCGGCGAGCTGCTGCCCGGCGCGGTCGAGCTCGCCGGGGACCACCGAGAGCCAGAGCATGAATTCGAGGGCGTAGCCGAACATCGACGGCTCGGCGAGCGTCCGGAACCGCAGGCACCCGCGCCGCACCAGCGAATCGACCCGTCTGGCCACAGTGGACTCGCTGCTGCCGACCAGTTTGGACACTTCCTTGAAGGCCATCCGGCCGTCTTCGCCCAGCGCGGCGCAGATCGCGAGGTCCAGTTCGTCGAGCTGCTCCGGCGGGCGCTCCCAGTGCTGCTCCTCGAACGGCCGCACGTCCCCGCCCCGCAGCTCGGCGACGGCCTCGCGGCTCAGCTCGCCGGAGTCCCAGTCGTGGTTGGAGGTGAAGGTCCGCATCACGGCGAAGGTCTCGGCGCCGCGGACGTCGCCGTCGCCGGGGAAGCCGTTTTCCTGCAGCCGCGCGATGTCGCGGTAGGAGGGGAGGACGAACTCGGCGGAGCAGTCGGCGCTGCCGGCGAGCACGGTCGCGTACCGCACCTCGGGCCGCGCGGCGAGCGCTTCGGCCACGCCGGCGGCCGTCCCGGGCCGGCACCGCAGCCGCGCGAGCACCGGCACGCCGAGCCCGCACCGCAGCACGTCCACGACCCCGATCACCCGGAGCCGCCCGCTGTCGGTGAGCTGCGCGGCGCGTCGCAGGACGGTGGACTCGCTCGCCCCGACGTGCCGCGCGATGGCGCCCCACGACGCCCGCCCGTTGAGCTGCAGGGCGGCGACGATGCGCCGGTCCAGTTCGGGTGCCTTGCCTTCGATCTGCACAGGAGGCATCCTGAATGCAGGAAAACGTCAAGTCAAGGGTTGCCAATGCAAGAATGCGTCAGCACGCGCGCCGGTCGGTCCAAAGCGCCCCAATGTGGCGTTGGTTGCGTCTGACGCACCGAACGCCACATTGGGTGCGCTGGACGCACCCAACGCCACATTGGGGTGTTCGGGGTGAGCGGGTCAGGCGAGGGTCGGGGTGACCTCGGCGAACGTGTCCGCCGCCGCGAGGTCGAAGTCGCCGTGGTCGCTGCCGAGGCCCTGTGCCACCAGTGCGGCCGCCGCGCTGCCGAGCACCGCCGCGTCGCGCACCGAGCGGCCGAGGCCGAGGCCGCGCAGGAACCCTGCCGAGAAGGCGTCGCCGCAGCCGGTCGTGTCCACCACCGGTACGTCGAACGCGGGTACCGCGATGGTCTCCTCCGCCGTCACGACCACCGCTCCGCGCGCGCCGCGTGTGACCGCTACGCAGCCGACTCCCGCATCGAGCAGCGCGTGGGCGCCGGCTTCGGAGGTGGCCGCCTTCGTCAGGCCCAGCAGCTGTTCCTCGTTCGGCAGCAGGTAGTCCAAAGCGGACAGTGCGGGCGCGAGCCAGGCCAGGACGCCGGGGTCGCCGGGGGCGAGCAGGTCCGCCGACGTCACGACGCCCGCCGCGCGTGCCGGGGCGAGGATCTTCGCCGCCTTCTCGCCGCCCATCAGCTCCGGCCCGCCCAGGTGCAGGTGGGTCGCGCGGGCGATCTCCGGCGCCGGGGCGTCGGACGGCTCGTAGGTCAGGTTCGCGCCGGGGACGTGGAACGCGGGCCGGCTGCCGTCGGCGCGGATGGGCAGCACCGACGCCGACGTCTGCACGCTGTCGCGGCGCACGACCAGGGACGTGTCGACGCCGTGGCGGGCGAGCATCGCCAGCAGCAGGTCGCCGACCGGGTCGGTGCCGATCGCGCCCGCCGTGCGGACCGTCGCGCCCAGCTTCGCCAGCGTGACCGCCGTGCCCGCGGCGGTGCCGGCCGGGCCGAACCGGATCTGCTCGACCAGGGTCGCGCCCTGGCCGTCCGGGATGGCTTCGACCGGGCGGACCTGCACGTCGAACACGTGCGCCCCGAGCGTCACGACCGTCTGCGTCACCGCCCGTACCCCCGGCGCACGGCCGCGGCGACGACGGCTTCCTGCTGAGCGGAGTCCAGGACCCGGGGTGCGCCGAGCGTCGCGGCCCGCACGTACAGCCCGCACGCCCATTCGAGCAGCAGCGCGTTGTCGACCGCGGCTTCCAGCGTCGGGCCGTGGGCGACCGCGCCGTGGTTGGCCAGCAGCGCCGCGGACTTGCCCTCGAGCGCGGTGAGGGTTTCCGCGGCCAGCTCCGCCGACCCGAAGACGGCGAACGGCGCGACCCGGATCGCGCCGCCGAGGGCCAGCTGCTGGTAGTGGACGCAGGGCAGTTCGTCGAGCACCAGCGACACCGCCGTGGCCTGCGGGGAGTGGGTGTGCACCACCGCGCCCGCGCCGTAGCGCCGGTAGATCCCCAGGTGCAGCTCCAGTTCCGAGGTCGGGGCGCGCTCGCCGGCGACCACCGCGCCGTCCAGGTCGACGACGGTGACGTCGTCCGCCGTGGCCCGGCCCAGCACGACGCCGGTCGCGGTCACCGCCACGTGCTCGCCCACCCGCACGCTCACGTTGCCCGCGCTGCCGATGAGCAGGCCTTCGCCCGCGAGCCCGTGACAGGCCCTCGCCACCGACCGCCGCGCTTCGCCGAGCGTCGAACTCGCCACTGCCATGCGCCGAGGCTAGGATAAATCCGAAACAAAGTCACGTTCAGGTTTGGGGAGCGGATGACCGAGGGCCGGCTGCGCCGGGTGCCGCGCCAGGCGCGCTCGCGGGAGAAGCTGGCCAGGGTGCTCGCGGCCGCCGACCGCCTGCTCGCAGACGAAGGCGTCGAAGCGCTGACGACGACCCGCGTCGCCGCCGAGGCGGGGGTCCCGGTCGGGACGCTCTACCAGTACCTTCCCGACCGCGAAGCGATCACCGAGGCGCTGGCCGTGCGATACCTCGCCCGGCTCGAAGACCTCATGCGTTCCTTCGCCGAGCGGGCGGAGCAGGAGGCGTGGGACGACCCGGTCGGCCTGCTCGTCGACGCGTTCGCCGGGCTCTACCGCGCCGAACCCGGCTTCCGCGCCCTGTGGCTGGGACGCGGCCTCACCGACGGCGCCCGGGAAGCCGACCGCGCGCACAAGCGCGTGATGGCCACCGGCGTGCACCGCATCCTGGTCGCGCAGCACCTCCTGCACGACGACTACGCGGCCGCGGTCGCCTGCCGAACGGCGTTCCTCGCCGCGGACGCCGTGCTCCAGGAGGCCTTCCGCGGTGACGGCGCGCCTGAGCTTCTGGATCCGGTCAAGACGATGCTGCGGGCGTACCTCGGGCAGCTGCCCCGGCCGTAGCGACGAGGAACTCCTCGCCGCGCGCGATCCGCAGTCCGTCCGACCGGCCCGCGAAGTAGCGCTCGTCCAGCTCGGCACCCGAAACGTGCACTGCCTCAGCGAACCCGGCTTCCCGGGCGAGCGCCAGCATTTCCTCGGGGGAGAAGGAGCTGACGAACGGGGTGCCGGCGGCCTTCGCCTTGCTCGCCGTGGCGCGGTGCCGGGCGCGCTCGTCGTCGGCGAGGAGTTCGGGTGGCAGCATGAACGTCATCGCCAGCGTGGAGCCCGGGGCGAACCCGGCGATCCGGCGCAGCGTGGCCGCGTTCGCCGCCTTCGACAGGTACATGCTGACGCCGGTGGACGCGACGACCGCCGGTTCCTCGGCCGCGAAGCCCGCCTCCGCCAGCCGGTCCCACCACGACGCCGCCTCGAAGTCGACCGGCACCAGCCGCAGCCACTCGGGTACGCCGAGGCCGAGTTCGTTCAGCCGCAAGCGTTTCCACGCCTGTGGGCCGGGCTGGTCGACTTCGAAGACACGCAGGCGCGACGCGACTTCCTTGCGGCGCAAGGCAAAGGTGTCGAGGCCCGCGCCGAGGATGACGTACTGCCCGACACCGCGGGCCGCCTGCTCGACGACCAGGTCCTCGACGAACCGGGCCCGCGCGACCATGCCGGCCCGGTAGCGGCCGGCGCCGGCCGGGTCCATGTCGTCGCGGTCGCGCCAGCCCGCGCCCGGATCGGCCAGGCGCAGGCCGAGTTCGTCGGCGAACACGTGCGGCGGCGGGTCGGCCACGACGTGCAGGGCCCGCCACAACGCGGTCCGCACCGCGGTGCTGTCCGGCGCGGTCACGTCAGCCCGCCGCCGGCGCGGACAGCGTCCACGTCCGCCCGTCGGGGTCGCGGACGGTCATCTCGCGGGTCCCGTAGTGGGTGACCTCGAACGGGGTAACGACCTCGACGATGTCGTCGGCCCGGAACGCGTCCGCGTCGGGCACCTTGAAGACGACCTGCTGCCGCGGTTCCCGGCTTTCGGGCACCTCGGCGATGAACAGGTACGGGCCGTCGCCGTTGCGGAGCAGCCCCGAGTTGTGGTCGGTCGCGAAGTCGATTTCGTAGCCCAGTGCCTGGAAGAACTTGGCCGCCTTGCCCCAGTTGTGCGTCTCCAGGTACACGGCGTCGATGCCCTCGGTCGTCATGTCAGTGCTCCTCTTCGGTCCGGAGGTAGGCGCGCAGCGCTTCGGCGACCAGTGCCGACAGCGACTGCTCCGTTTCGACGGCTCGGTGCTTGACCTGCCGGATCAAGCCGACCGGCAGGTACACGTTGAACTGCTTGACGTCTTCATCGCCCACGGACCCGACCCTAGCATGCTAGCAAGCTAGCCGTCACGCTCCGAATCTGGCGGGATCGCCATCACCAATCCGGGTGTACACCACCGGGTCACCACGATGTCGCACCGTGGTCATTCGGCGAATTTAGCTTGAGGGCCGCATTCGGTCTTTTCGGAAGAGGTGACACATGGCAGGCACACCGTCGCGACGACGGGTCCTCCTCGCGGGTACGGCCGCGCTCGGCGCCGCCGCGCTGTCCGGGGTTCCCGCCGCGGCCGCGGAAGGCGCCGGGTCCGCGCCGGTCCGGTCCCCGTTCACGCTGGGCGTCGCCTCGGGCGACCCGCTGCCCGGCGGCGTGGTGCTGTGGACGCGGCTCGCACCCGAGCCCCTGGCGCCCGACGGCGGCATGCCCGCGCGGCCGGTGCCGGTGAGCTGGCAGGTCGCCGAGGACGAGCGGTTCCACCGCGTCGTCGCGGCGGGCGCCGGACTCGCCCGGCCCGAGGCGGCCCACGCGGTGCACGTCGAGGTCGGCGGGCTGCGGCCGGGCAGGGAGTACTTCTACCGCTTCCGCGCCGGCAGCGAGCTGAGCCCGGTGGGCCGCACGAAGACCGCGCCGCGGCCGGGCGCGCGGACCGACCGGTTCGCGTTCGCCTTCGCCAGCTGCCAGAACTACCCGGAGGGCTTCTACACCGCCTACCGGCATATGGCGGAGGAAGACCTGGACCTGGTCGCGTTCCTCGGCGACTACATCTACGAAGGCGGCGCCCAGGGCACGATCGGCCGGGGCCACGCGCCCGCCGCCGAGATCTGGACGCCGGCCGACTACCGCATCCGGCTCGCGCAGTACAAGACCGACCCCGACCTGCAGGCCGCGCACGCCGCGTTCCCGTGGGCGGTCGTGTTCGACGACCACGAGGTGGAGAACAACTGGGCGGGCGACATCTCCCAGCCCGACACCGAGCCCGACCAGGACCCGGCGGTGTTCCGGCAGCGCCGCGCGGCCGCGTTCCAGGCCTACTACGAGCACATGCCGCTGCGGCGGGCCCAGCGCCCGGCCGGCCCGGACATCCGGATCCACCGCAGGCTGACCTTCGGTGACCTCGCCGACGTCCACCTGCTCGACACCCGGCAGTTCCGCGACGACCAGGAGGTGTCGCCGCAGCAGCGCCTCGACCCGGACCGCACGATCCTCGGCGCCGCGCAGAAGGCGTGGCTGCTGGGCAACCTGGCCGGCCCGACCGCGCGGTGGAACATCCTGGCGCAGCAGGTGTTCTTCTCCGCCCGCGACTTCACCGCGGGCCCGGAGCAGAGCTTCAGCGACGACGCCTGGGACAGCTACCCGGTCGAGCGCGACTTCGTCCGCGACCACCTGGCGAAGGCGAGCAACCCGGTGGTGATCACCGGCGACGTCCACGCGAGCTACGTCGCCGACATCAAGGCCGACTTCGCGAACCCGGCGTCGGCGACGGTGGGCACCGAGCTGGTGGGCACGTCGATCACCTCGGGTGGCGACGGTGTCGAGCAGAACGCCGGCGATGCGGTGCAGCTGAGCGAAAACCCGCATCTCAAGTTCGTCAACCGGAAGCGGGGGTACGTCCGCAACGTCGTCACGCGGACGGAGTGGACGGCGGATTACCGCGTGGTCGACTACGTTTCGCGGCCGGGGGCGCCGGTGAGCACCCGGGCGAGCTTCGTCATCGCCGACGGGGAGGCGGGTGCCGTCCGGCGGTAGTTCCGCCGTTCGCCGCTTGACGGCTGATCGCCGCGCCGTTCAGAATGCAAGCCGGACAACGCTTGTTAGCGTTAACATTCTGACGACGAGGTCGGAGCGATGCCGTGAAGCTGCGCTGGTTGCTGTCCGTGGTCCTCGCGTTCGCCGGAGTCGTGCCGGGGGCCGGGGTCGCCGTCGCGGCGGAGGTGGCCGTGCCGCCGCCCGTCATGGGCTGGGCGTCGTGGAACACCTTCGCCGCGAAGATCGACTACTCCGTCATCAAGGCGCAGGCCGACGCGCTGGTGTCCGCGGGCCTCAAGGACGCCGGCTACAGCTACGTCAACATCGACGAAGGCTGGTGGCAGGGCACCCGCGACAGCGCCGGCAACATCACCGTCGACCCCGCCGAGTGGCCCGGCGGGATGTCGGCGATCGCGGATTACCTGCACGAGCTGGGGTTGAAAGCCGGGATCTACACCGACGCCGGGCGCGACGGGTGCGGGTACTACTACCCGACCGGCCGCCCGGCGGCGCCCGGGTCCGGCAGCGAGGGCCACTACCTGCAGGACATGCTGCAGTTCCAGCGCTGGGGCTTCGACTTCGTCAAGGTCGACTGGTGCGGCGGCGACGCCGAAGGGCTCGACCCGGCGAGCACGTACCGGGCGATCAGCGACGCCAACCGGGCCGCGACCGCGCAGACCGGGCGGGCGCTCGCGCTGTCGATCTGCGACTGGGGCAAGAAGAACCCGTGGAACTGGGGGCCCGGCACGGCCCCGATGTGGCGCACCGGCACGGACATCATCTACTACGGCCAGTCCGCGACCCTGCCACAGGCGCTCACCAGCTTCGACCAGGCGCAGCACCCCGTCTCGCAGCACACCGGGTACGTCAACGACCCCGACATGCTGACCGTCGGGATGCCCGGCCTCTCCGCCGCGCAGGGCCGGACCGAGTTCGGGATGTGGGCGGTCTCCGGGGCACCGCTGCTGGCGGGCAACAACCTCGCGACAATGAGTGCGGAGACGGCGAACATCCTGAAGAACCGGGAAGTCATCGCCGTCGACCAGGATTCCCGTGGCCTGCAAGGGGTCAAGGTCGCCGAGGACGCCGCCGGGCTCCAGGTCTACGGGAAAGTCCTGAGCGGTACCGGAAAACGCGCGGTGCTGCTGCTCAACCGGACATCGTCGGCGGCGACGATGACCGCGCGCTGGGCCGATCTCGGCCTGACGCCGGCCGCGGCGCGGGTCCGGAACCTGTGGGCCGCCGCCGACAAAGGCAGCTACAGCACCGGTTACCGCGTCAGCGTGCCGGCCGGTGACTCGGTGCTGCTGACCGTCGAAGGCACCGACGCCGCGGCCGCGCACGGCACTACGGTCACCGCGGCCGCGACCGGGCTGGCCGTCGCGACCTTCACCTACAGCGCGACCACCGCGCAGGCCGCGACCCTCGCGGTCAACGGCCAGCAGCCGACCGCCCTCGCCTTCCCGGCGACCGGGGGAGCGGCCAAGAGCGTCTCGGCGGTGGTCTCCCTGGGCAAGGGCACGAACACCCTGAAGCTCACGGGGGCGCCACCGCCGGTCACCGACGTCGCGGTGCTGCCGCTGCCCGGGACCGCCGGGGTCCAGGTCGTCGGCACGCAGTCGGGCCGCTGCCTCGACGTGAACGACAACAGCATCGCCAACGGCGTCCAGGCGCAGCTGTGGGACTGCGCCGCCGGGCCGAACCAGACGTGGGCGCCGGTGCGCGGCCAGCTCGTCGTGAACGGCACGAAGTGCTTGGACGCGTACAACAACGGCACGGCCAACGGGACGGCCGTCGTCATTTGGGACTGCAACGGCCAGCGCAACCAGCAATGGACGCTGAACGCGAACGGGACCGTCACCAACGCGCTGTCCGGGCTGTGCCTGGACGCGAGCGGCGCCGCCACCGCGAACGGCACGAAGATCATCCTCTGGGCGTGCGGCGGCGGGGCCAACCAGCAGTGGACCCGAAGGTGACTCAGCGGGGGTAGCGCGCGAAGAAGGCGCTCAGCACCGCGCGCTGGGTGGCCAGGCTGCGGCCGGGGTCGATCGTGCCGACGTACGGCGCGATCGACCCCGGGCCGAGCCCGAGCCGGGGGAGGAGAACCTGGTAGTCGGTGTAGCTGAAGTGCTCGCCGTCGGGCAGGTGGTGCTCGCGGACCGGCCCGCGCTGGTGGCGCAGGAACTCCTGCCAGGAACCGTCGGACGCGGCGCTGTGGTCGCCCGCGCTCAGCAGGAGGAACGGCCGGTCGAGGCCTTCGGTGGCGATCCGGCCGTAGTCGCGGTTCGACTGGGAGTACGCCATGCTGCCGTCGAGGTCGGCGCCCGCGTCGACGCGCCGGTCGGAAACCATGGTCTCGCCGGTGGTGAAGCCGCCGCCGGAGTGGCCGAACATGCCGATCCGCGAAAGGTCCAGGGAAAGCCGCGGCAGTTCCCGCCGCTCGGCGTCGGGATTCCCGCCCCGGGCCAGGGTTTCCAGCGCGTCGAGGACGAACCGGGTGTCGGCCACCCGGGTGGCGATGAGCTGCTTGCCCGCGTCCGGGCCGGACGGCAGCACCCGCCGTTCGACGCGGCCGCCGGGGAACTCCACCGCCGCGGGCTCGTGCGTGTGGTCGATCGCCACCGTCACGTAGCCCTCGCTCGTGAGCTGTTCGAGCAGCGCCGTCCCGACCGAACGCGGGTACTTCGCGCTGGGCGAATAGAGCAGGACCGGCCGCGGTCCGCCGGTCGCGGGAGCGCCGGTGCGGGCGTGCGTGGGGAAGGTGTAGTCCAGCCGGTCGGCCGGGATGCCCAGCTGGCGCGAGTCTTCTTCGGCCACCGGCCCGGCGGCACCGGGGGTCAGATAAGGCGTCTTGGGGCCACCCGGGTGCGCCAGGTACCGCACGGTGATCATCAGCTCCCGGGTCGTGCCCGCGACCCACGGGTCCGGCCGGGCGTGGTCGACGAGGTGCAGCTCGGTGCTGCCGACGGCGTACGGGCCGGTGGGCGCGGGCAGCCGGTGAGCCCGGCGGCTAGCGCTTTTCGCATCCTTCGACCGTATTGCCGGGTTCGGCGCCGGACATCGGGATGATCACCGAGAACGACCCCGTCAGGGACCCGTCCAGTGCGCGATCGGCAGCGCGGGCGCGCGGTGCCCGCGGTGGCCGGTCATCTCCCGGCCGGCGACGAGCGCGTTGAGCACGGCTTCCTCGACGGCCTGCACGACCGCTTCGAAGAACGGGTCGATCCGGCCCCACGGCACGAACCGGAGGCTTTCGTACTCGGCTTCGGTGGTGCGCGGGAAAGCGCTCGTCAGCGCGCCGGGGTTCGCGGTGCTGAAGGCGAGGAACAGGTCGCCCGAGAAGTGCGAGCCGGTCGTGCCGGTGCGGGCGAGGCCGAGCGGGACGCGCCGGGCGAGCGCCGTGCACTGCCCGGGCAGCAGCGGTGCGTCGGTGCCGATCACGACGATCACCGAACCCGCGCCGGGTGGCGCCGGGGCCCAGTCCGCCATCGGGTCGTCGGCCGCCAGCAGCGTTCCCACCGGTTCCCCGGCGACCGTGAGTTCGCGGCGGCTGCCGAAGTTGGCCTGCACCAGCACGCCGACGGTGTACTCGTCGGGGCCGTAGGCCACCAGCCGGGACGCCGTGCCGGTGCCGCCTTTGAAGCCGTAGCACGTCATTCCCGTGCCGCCGCCGACTGAGCCCTCCTCGAGGGCGCCGCCGCACGCCGAGTCGAGTGCTGCAACAGCGTGTCCACTGTGGATCGTCGCGGCGTTGATGTCGTTGAGGTAGCCATCCCAGGTCTCGGCGACGACCGGCAGCAGCCACTCCGCCGCGACGTCGGGCCGCTCGCGCACCACCCAGTCGATCACGCCGCGGTGGCACGGCCCGACGGCGTGGGTGTTGGTGATCAGCACCGGCAGGGCCAGCGAGCCGGTCTCGGCGAGCCAGGCCGTGCCGGTCATTTCCCCGTTTCCGTTCAAGGAAAACGTCCCGGCCGCGCACGGCACGGCGAAGTCCGCGCGGCCGCGGGGAAGGATCGCGGTGACGCCGGTGCGCACCGAGTCGCCCTCGACGAGCGTCGTGTAGCCGACTTCGACGCCGGGGACGTCGGTGAGCGCGTTGTGCGTGCCGGGCCGGCCGGGCAGCGTGATGCCCAGGTCGCGGGCACGGGTCATGACAGGTCCTCCAGGCTGCAGGCGGTGCGGGCGAAGGAAAGCAGCATGGCTTCGGCGGTGTCCCGGTCCACAGTGGGCACGGCCTGGGTGAGGTGCAGGCCGTAGCCGTCCTCGAGCGCGACGAGGTTCCGCGCGATCGCGACCGGCTCGGCGGTCAGGGTGAAGTCGCCGGTCGCCGCGCCGGCTTCGAGGATGCCGGCGTAGATCCGCACCTGCCGCTCGAACAGCGCGACGTGCCGGGCGGCGTACGCGGGGTCGCGGCGGGCGATCGTGCCGAGTTCGTAGAGCAGCACGCACAGTTCGTCGGACGGCCCGGTGGGCAGGCCGCTGCGGATCGTGGCGAGCAGCCGCTCCCGCGGTGTCCCGCCGCGGGCGGCCTCTTCCCGCTGGGTGCAGAACCGCTCGACGGCTTCCTGCTGCACCTCCCGCAGGAGGTCGGTCAGGGTGGGGAAGTAGTAGAGCACCGAGCCCGAGGACAGGCCGGCGCCGTCGGCGATGTCCCGCAGCCGCAGGTTGAGGACCCCGCGCTCGACGACGGCGCGGCGCGCCACCGCGATCAGCTCGGCCCGCCGCTCGGGGGCCCTGCTCGGTCGTGCCATGCGGTCATTGTTCGAATGATCTTCGAAAAAAGCAAGTACTTGACTAGCTGGCTTCAAGCGCCTTTGATGCGTGCTCACCCGGTTTTTCGAAGGAGCTTCAGAGAACTGGAGGCCCGCTCGTGACCACCCCCGCCCTGCGCCGCGGCCTGCGCACCCTCGGCACCCTGCTCATCACGCTCTCGGCGATCAGCCCCGCGTCCTCGGTGTTCATCATCGCGCCGGGCGTGCTCGCCGGCGCCGGGAGCGGCGCGTTCTTCAGCTTCGCGGCCGCGGCGGTGGTCGGCGTGTTCATGGCGTTCGTCTACGCCGAACTCGCGTCGGCGTTCCCGGTGGCCGGCGGCGAGTACGCGATCGTGGCCCGCACGCTGGGCCGCCTGCCCGGGTTCGCCGTGCTGGGGCTGATGATCGTCACGCAGGTGCTGATCGTCGCGGTGATCGCGCTCGGCGTCGGGACCTACCTCGGCGTGCTGTTCCCGGGCCTGCCCGGGCCGGCGGTCGCGGCGGTGACGTGCCTGCTGGCGGCCGTCGTCGGGGTCTTCGACATCAAGCTGAACGCGTGGGTGACCGGCGTCTTCCTGGCCATCGAGATCCTGGCGCTGGTGGTGGTCGGCGCGCTCGGGCTGCTGCACCCGGCCCGCCCGTTCACCGACCTGCTCGCCCACCCGGTGGCGCCCGGCGGCGGCCCGGCGACCATCGGCGCCATCGCGATCGCGACGTCGGTGGCGATGTTCGCCTACAACGGCTACGGCTCGGCGGTGTACTTCGGCGAGGAGACCCAGGACGCACCCCGCGGCATCGCCCGCGCGATCCTCCTGGCGCTGGCGATCACGGTGGTCGCCGAGCTGGTCCCGGTGACGGCGGTCCTGCTGGGCGCACCGGACCTGCCCGCGCTGTTCGGCGCGGAGAACATGCTGTCGGCGTTCATCACCGCCCGCGGCGGCGGCACGCTGGATACGGTGCTCAGCCTGGCGGTCGCGCTGGCGATCGTGAACGCGGTGCTCGCGATCGTCCTGATCAGCTCCCGCCTGGTCTTCAGCAGCGGCCGCGACCGCGCCTGGCCGGGCACGGTCAACCGCGCGCTGTCGGCGGTCCACCCCCGCTTCGGCACTCCGTGGGTGGCGACCGTTGGCACCGGGATCGTGGCGGCGGCACTGTGTTTCGTGGACCCGCAGCTGCTGCTGGTGGTGACGAGCACGTCGATCGTGGCCGTCTACGCGGCCCTCTGCCTGGGCGCGATCATCGGCCGCCGCACGGGTTCGACGGCCCACGCGCGGTACCGCATGCCGTGGTTCCCGGTGGCCCCGGTGCTGGCCCTGGCGGTGCTGGTGTTCGTGGTGTACCAGAACGTCCTGGACCCGGCGGTGGGCCGCCCGAGCCTGCTGGTGACGGCGGGGATCGTGGTACTGGCGATGGGGTACTACGCCCTGGTACTCCGGCGGCGCGGTGGGTGGGAACTGGCCGCGCCGGTGGAGGAGGAGCAGCTCGCCCGCGACTGACTCCCACGGCAACGGTGCGGCCGGGCTCGCAACACCAGCCGCCGGTCACCCGCTCGTCGGGGCGACTTTGCCGGGCCTCTGACAGCGGGACCCAGGGCAGAGGGTGCGGCGGCTTGCTCGGCGGCAGCATTTCCGGCGTCCTGAATGACTCATTCAGGTCTTCGGAGGTCCTGAATGAGTCATTCAAGACGCCGCAGGCCCACCCGGCGCGACTTTGCCGGGAACCTGACGTCCGGCGTTCAAGACGCGGCTGCCGCGGCTGACGTCAGTCCCCGGGTTCGCTGACCGCCGGGTCGGCGAACCCGCTCGCCAGCGCCCGCAGTGCCGCGTCCAGGTACACCGTGAGGTCCGCGTCCGCCCGCGCCGACCAGCGCTCGTACGCCGCGCGGCACGTGGCCAGCACCGCGCGGCCGACCGCCAGCGGGTACAGCGCGTCCGCGGGCTGGCCGGTTCGGGCGCCGACGTACGCGCTGACCGCTCGCTCCCACGCGTCGTAGTGGCGGGTCGCGCTGGCCGCCAGTTCCGGGACCGAGCTGAGCAGGTGCATCCGCATCCGGAGCTCCGGGACGTCCTCGGCGCGGTAGTGGTTGGCCGCGATGACCGCCTCGCGGACCGCGTCCAGGATCGGCAGGTCGGCGTCGGCCGCGGCGAGGTGCTCGGTGATCGTGCCGACCTCCGCGTCGAACTCGTTCCAGAGGACGTCGGACTTGGCGTCGTAGTAGCGGAAGAACGTGCGGCGGCTGACGCCCGCGGCCGCGGCGATCTCGTCGACCGTCGTCTCGTGGAAGCCGCGCTCGGTGAACAGCCGCAGCGCGATGACCTCCAGTTCGCGGGCGCTCGTGCCGGGTGGCCTGCCGCGGCGGGCCGCGGGGGTGCGTTGGGTCATCCGGGTGCCGTTCCCTTTCCGGGGGTTGTTTCCGACACCGCGTGACATTACTCTGCTCGATATTCGTCACTGTGTGCCGAAAAGAAGTCCCCGTGCCGAAGGAGTCACGATGACCGAGAAGATCGCCGAAGAGCCCGTCGAGGAGACCCCGGTCGCCGAAGACCTGCTGGTCGAGGAGGTCTCGATCGACGGGATGTGCGGTGTCTACTGAACCGTTCGACCTGGACGCGGCCTGGCGGCTCGACAGCCGGGTCGCGATCCGGCCGGAACGGTTCGGGGCGCTGCTGTACCACTTCGGCACGCGTCGCCTGTCCTTCCTGAAGAGCCCGGCCCTGCTGGCCGTCGTCCGGTCACTGGACGCGCAGCCGAGCGCCCGCGCCGCCTGCGCCGGCGCCGGGGTGGGCCCGCCCGAGCTGCCGCGCTACCGCGCCGCGCTGGCCGCACTGGCCGAGTCGCGGATGATCCAGCCGAGGAGTCTCTGATGTCCCTTGTGGACGAATTCCAGTACGGGCTCGACGCGCCCATCTGCCTCACCTGGGAACTGACCTACGCCTGCAACTTGTCCTGCGTGCACTGCCTTTCCTCCTCCGGACGGCGGGACCCGCGCGAACTGTCCACAGCGGAGTGCAAGGCGCTGATCGACGAGTTCGAGCGCATGCAGGTCTTCTACGTCAACATCGGCGGCGGCGAGCCGACCGTGCGCCCGGACTTCTGGGAGCTCGTCGACTACGCCACCGAGCACCACGTCGGCGTCAAGTTCTCCACCAACGGCGTCAAGATCACCCCGGAGGTGGCGCGCCGGCTGGCCGCGAGCGACTACGTCGACGTCCAGATCTCCCTGGACGGCGCCACCGCCGAGGTCAACGACCACGTCCGCGGCCCCGGCTCGTACGCGACGGCGATCCGCGCCATGCGGCACCTGGCCGACGCCGGTTTCGAGAACTTCAAGATCTCCGTGGTGATGACGCGCCACAACGTGAGCCAGCTCGACGCGTTCAAGGCGATCGCCGACCGCTACGGCGCCCAGCTGCGGATCACGCGGCTGCGCCCGTCCGGCCGCGGCGCCGACACCTGGGACGAGCTGCACCCGACCGCCGCCCAGCAGCGGGAACTCTACGACTGGCTGGTCGCGAAGGGCGAGAACGTCCTCACCGGCGACTCGTTCTTCCACCTGGCCGGGTACGGCGGCGGCGGGCTGCCGGGCCTGAACCTGTGCGGCGCCGGGCGGGTGGTGTGCCTGGTCGACCCGGTCGGCGACGTCTACGCGTGCCCGTTCGCCATCCACGACACCTTCCTGGCCGGAAACACCCGGTCCGAGGGCGGCTTCGCACGGGTCTGGCGTGAATCCGAGCTGTTCACTTCGTTGCGCAGCCCGCAGAGCGCCGGCGCGTGCACGTCGTGCTCGGCGTTCGACGCCTGCCGGGGCGGCTGCATGGCCGCCAAGTTCTTCACGGGGCTGCCGCTGGACGGGCCGGACCCGGAATGCGTGCGCGGCCACGGCGAACTCGCGCTGGCGGGCGTCACGAGCGTCCCGAAGCCGTCGCTGGACCACTCCCACCGGCGCCGCCCGGTCCCGGTGACCATCGGGATGCGGCGGCCCTGCGACGAGAACCCGCTGGCCTGATGGTCCGCCTCGCCGACCTGACCTCGCCGGACGTCGCCGCCCGCGCGGCGTCCGGCGCGATCCTGGCGGTCCCGGTCGGCGCGACCGAGCAGCACGGCCCGCACCTGCCGCTGACGACCGACACCGACATCGCCCTCGCCCTGTGCGATCGGCTGGCGGAGGCGCGTCCGGACGTCGTGGTGGCTCCCGCGGTCCCGTACGGCTCGAGCGGCGAGCACGCGGGCTTCGCGGGGACGCTCTCGATCGGCCAGGAGGCGACCGAGTTCCTGCTGCTGGAACTGGGCCGCTCGGCGGCGGAGACGTTCGGGCGGCTGCTGTTCGTGTCCGCCCACGGCGGCAACGCCGGCCCGGTGACCCGCGCGGCGGCCCGGCTGCGGGCGGAGTCGCGGGACGTTTCGGTGTTCTCGCCGAACTGGGCGGGGGAGCCGCACGCGGGCCGGGCGGAGACGGCGCTGCAGCTGGCGCTGCGGCCGGGCGGTGTCCGGATGGACCGGGCGGTGGCGGGGGACCGGCGGCCGATCCGGGAGCTGCTGCCGCTGTTGCGGGAGGGCGGGGTGCGGGCGGTGACGGCGACCGGGGTCCTCGGCGACCCGAGGCCGGCGACCGCGGTGGAGGGGACGGAGTTGCTGAGCGAGCTGACGGCGGCGCTGGTGTCGCATGTGGACGGATGGGGGCGGGGATGACACGGACAGCGCTCGTCACCGGCGCCGCGCGGGGGATCGGGGCCGCCACCGTCCTTCGCCTGGCGCAGCGGGGTTACGCCGTCCTCGCCGTCGACTTGGCGGCCGACGATCCCGCCCTGCCCTACCCCATGGGTACCGAAGCCGAACTCGCCGCCGTCGTCGAGAAGGCCGGTGGGACCACCGCCGCCTTCGTCGCCGACGTCCGGGATCCGAGGGCCATGGAAGCCGCCGTCGCGGAAGCCGAACGGCGCTGGGGTGGCCTCGACGTCGCCGTCGCCGCGGCCGGGGTGGTCGCCGGGGGAGTGCCGCTGTGGGAGGTGCCGGAGGAGCAGGAGCGAGCGGTGCTGGAGGTCGACCTCCACGGCGTCGTCCACCTCGCCCGCGCCGCCGTGCCCGCGCTGCTGCGGCGGCCCCGGCCCCGGTCGGGCCGGTTCCTCGCCGTCGCTTCGGCCGCCGCCACGCGGGGGTTGCCCATGCTCGCCGCCTACTGCGCCGCGAAAGCCGGGGTCACGGGGCTCGTCCGGGCGCTCGGGGCCGAGCTGGGGGAGACCGGGGTGACCGCCAACGCCGTCAGCCCGGGCTCGACCGACACCCCCATCCTCGCCGAAAGCGCCCGGCTCTACGCACTGCCCGACGCGGCCGCCTTCGCCGCGCAGCAGCCGGTCCACCGGTTGCTCGACCCCGACGAGGTCGCTGCCGTGCTGGCGTTCCTGGCGGGGCCGGAGAGCGGGGCGATGACTGGCGCTGTCGTGCCCGTGGACGGAGGGCTGGCCCTGTGATCCCCCTACCGCCCGGGTTCCGCGTCGAACTCGACCGCGACACCAGGCAACTCACCGCCGACCTCCTCTTCGGCGGCTCCCCGGCCCGCGTCCTCCGGCTGTCCGCCGCCGGGCAGACCGCGCTGCGGAAGCTCGCCGACGGCCCGGTCACCGACGCCGCCACCGGTACCCTCGCCCGGCACCTCACCGACGCCGGGCTCGCCCACCCGCTCCCGCCCGAGCCCGACCACCCCGCCGACCTCACCGTGGTCGTCCCGGTGCTCGGCCGCCCGGCGCCGCTGGCCCGCTGCCTCGCCGGGCTCGGTGAGCGCTACCCCGTCCTCGTCGTCGACGACGGCTCCGAGGACCCCGCCGCCATCGCCGCGGTGGCCGCCGCGCACGGGGCGAAGCTCGTGCGCCGGGACGTCAACGGCGGCCCCGGCGTGGCCCGAAACACAGCGCTGGCGCACGTTTCCACCGAGCTGATGGCCTTTGTGGACAGTGACTGCGTGCCCGCGCCAGGCTGGGTGGACCCCTTGGCCGCCCACTTCGCCGACCCGCTCGTCGCCGCGGTCGCGCCGCGGATCCGCGCGCTCGCTCCGGACACCGCCGCCGGCCGGTACACCCGGGCCGCCTCCAGCCTCGATCTCGGGGAGCGGCCCGCACGGGTCGCGCCCGGCAGCCGGACGTCGTACGTGCCGACCGCCGCGCTCGTCGTCCGGCGGAGCGCGATCAGCGACGTCGGTGCCTTCGATCCCGCGCTGCGCGTCGGCGAGGACGTCGACCTGGTCTGGCGGCTGCACGCGGCCGGGCACCGGATCCGGTACGCCCCGGACGTCACCGTCGCCCACCACGAACCGGAAACCTGGCGCGCCCTGCTCGGCAGGCGTGCCCGCTACGGCACCTCCGCCGCGCCGCTGGCGAAACGGCACCCGGGTGCGCTCGCGCCGCTGGCGCTGCACCCGTGGCCCACCCTCACCGTCGGCGCGCTGCTGGCCGGCCGTCCGCTGCTCGCCGCGGGCGGGTTCGCCGGCGCGGTGGGCAGCATGGTCCGCACCGTGCGCGCCCACGACGTCCCGGCCGACGGCGTCGTGCGGGCGATGGCCACCGCCGTGCACCAGACGTGGCTCGGCTGCGGCCGCTACGGCACGCAGTTCGCGGCGCCGCTGCTCGCCGCCCTGCTCGTGCCGCGGGGGTGGAAGCGCCGTGCCGCCGTCGCGTCCCTGCTGCTCGGCCCGCCGCTGACCGCGTGGGCCAAGAACAAACCCGCACTCGATCCCGTCCGCTACACCGCGGCCGCGATCGCCGACGACGTCGCGTACGGCGCCGGCGTCTGGGCCGGCTGCCTGGCCCACCGCACCCTCGAGCCGGTCCGCCCGGCCTTCGTCCGCCGCCCCCTGCGCTTCACCACGAAGGGAACCCGATGAGCACCTGGTTCGAATCCGTCGCCGAGGCCCAGCGCCGCGCGAAGAAACGGCTGCCCGCGTCGGTCTACTCCGCCCTGATCGCCGGTTCGGAGAAGGGCCTCACCCTCGCCGACAACCTCGGCGCGTTCGACGAGCTGCGGTTCGCGCCGCGCACGGCGGGCCACCACGCGCAGCGCGACCTGGGCACGCACGTGCTCGGCCGCGACGTCGCCCTCCCCGTGCTGATCTCCCCGACCGGCGTGCAGGCCGTGCACCCCGACGGCGAGGTCGCGGTGGCCAGGGCGGCGGCCGCGCGCGGGACTTCGATCGGGCTGTCCTCCTTCGGCAGCAAGCCGATCGAGGAGGTGGTCGCGGCGAACCCGAACACGTACTTCCAGGTCTACTGGACCGGCACGCGCGACGACATCCGCCGCCGCCTCGACCGCGCCCGCGCCGCCGGGGCCGTCGGCATCATCCTCACCCTCGACTGGTCGTTCTCGCACAGCCGCGACTGGGGCAGCCCGCACATCCCCGAGCGGCTGACCTCGCGCGAACTGCTGCGCTTCGCCCCCGAGGGCATCACCCGCCCGCGCTGGCTCCTGGACTACGTCAAGACGCGGCGGCTGCCCGACCTGGGCGTGCCGAACATGGCTTCACCGGGCGAAGAAGCGCCGACGTTCTTCGGCGCGTACGGCCAGTGGATGCAGACGCCGCCGCCGTCGTGGGAAGACGTGGCCTGGCTGCGCTCGCAGTGGGACGGGCCGTTCCTGCTCAAGGGCGTGATCCGGGTCGACGAGGCGCGCCGCGCGGTCGACGCCGGCGTCAGCGCGCTCTCGGTGTCCAACCACGGCGGCAACAACCTCGACGGCACGCCGGCGACGATCCGCGCGCTGCCGTCGATCGCGGACGCCGTCGGCGACCAGGTGGAAGTCCTGCTGGACGGCGGCATCCGCCGCGGCAGCGACGTGGTGAAGGCGCTGGCACTGGGCGCGAAGGCGGTCCTGATCGGCCGCGCGTACCTGTGGGGCCTGGCCGCCGGCGGGCAGGCGGGCGTGGAGAACGTCCTCGACGTGCTGCGCAACGGGATCGACTCGACGCTGCTGGCGCTGGGCAAGAAGAGCGTCCACGAACTCACCCGGGAGGACGTGGTGGCGCCGGCCGGGTTCGCCGTCGGCCTCGGCGCCGCGCACGAGCGTGGCCCGGGCTCGTGAGCCCGGGCCACGCCGAGGGGGATCAGTAGCCGTAAACGGTTTCGTAGACCCGCTCGGACGCGTTCGTCGCGACCAGGCCGTTGGCCCACAGCTGGTTCACGCGGCTGCGCTCGGTGGCGTTCGGCACCGCGTTGGTGCAGGACGGGCCGGGGCCACCACCCGACATCAGCTCCGAGCACGGGCCCGAGTAGTGGTCCGGCAGCCCGAGGGCGTGGCCGGTCTCGTGCGCCGCGATGCGGGTCGGGTTGTACTGGCGGGCCTGGGTGTAGTCGATGAAGATGGTGCCGCTGCCGTGGCCGTTGGTCGAGGCGTACGAACCGCGGGGGTCGTTGCCCTCGGTGTAGCGCAGGCTCGCGCCGGAGTTGCGCTCGACCAGTCTGACGTTGGTCACGCTGCGGTTCCAGTTGGCGGCACCGGCGTTGATCACCGAGCGGAACGTCGGTGCGCTGGCGGTGCTGTAGTACACCGTCGTGACCGCGGCTTCCTGCTCGGTGGCGGCCGACGCGGTCCCCGCGGCGAGCGGGGTCATGGTCAGGGCGAGCGCGGCTGCGCCGGCCAGGGCGAACTTCCTCGACATCGGAGAACTCCTCGTGGGGACGGGGATTTGCCGGATTTGCGCGCGCTGTCGAGAATTTACCGGGAAGACACGTTCGCCGGAGCCGACTAACGTAGGGGTCGGCAAGTGGTGATTTACCACCACCTTCGTCGGGTTGACACGGGCCGCGGTCAGCTCACCCGGGTCAGCTCCAGGAGCTGCCGCTCCAGCTTCCGCGCCGCCGCGACGTCGATGCCGACGCCCCACAGCGGCGCGGTGCTCGCCCCGTCGGCCGCGGCGACCACGAGGGTGACGACGTCCTCGGGCAGCCCGTCGTCGTGGAGCTCGCGGTCCCAGCGTTCGGCGTCCGCGCGCGCCATCGCGCCGATCTCCGGGATCGAGATCAGCTGGGCGATCAGCGCGATGTTCTCCCGGACGGCGACCTCGTCCTGGGAGGTGTCCAGCGACGCGCGGACGTAGGCGCGGGTGAGCCGGCCCGGCGCGGTGTCTGCCGGGTCGAGCGCCGCGTGGACCTCGGCGCGGAAGGTGTCGAGGATGTCCTGGGCGAGCGTGCGCACCAGCGCGTCCTTGGCCGGGAAGTGGTACAGCAGCCCGCCTTTCGACACGCCCGCTTCCCGCGCGATGTCGTCGAGCGAGGCCGAGATCCCGCGCGTGCGGAGGGCGGTCGCGGCCGCGTCGAGCAGTGCCCGGCGGGTTTCTCCGGGGCCGCGTCCGGCTTTCCGGGGCATCGTCAGTCCTTTCCGGACGGAATGGTACGCCAGGCGATCAGCGCGGCGACGGCGGTGACGGCGGCCGCCGCCAGCGACGTGACCTGCATGGCGCCGGTGAAGGCGTCCCGCGCCGCCTGCGCGAGCCCCGACGCCGGGTCGAGCGTCGCCGCGGCCGAAGCGAGGGACTCGCGGACCTCGCCGGGCGCGCCGGCGGGCAGGAAAGCGCGGTACACCACGGTGACCAGCGAGCCGAGGAGCGCGATGCCCAGCGCCGCACCGAGTTCGTAGGCGGTCTCGGAGATCGCCGACGCCGAGCCCGCCTTGTCCTTCGGGACGGCGGACAGCACCGAGTCGACGGTGAGCGTCAACGCCAGGCCGACGCCGAGGCCGACCGGCACCAGCGTCAGGCCCAGCCACCAGTACCGCGGCGACTCTTCGACGACCGCGACCAGCGCGAGCCCGAGCGCGGCGACGGCCAGGCCCGCGGCGACGGCGCGGCCCTGCCCGAGCCGTCCGACGACCACGCCGACCGCGGCCACGACGGCGATCGAGGCCAGCGTCGCCGGCATCTCCGCGAGCCCGGCGCGCAGCGGCGAGAAGCCCCGGACCAGCTGCAGGTACTGGGAAAAGAAGAACAGCAGTCCCATCAGCGCGAAGACGGCGACGAAGTTCGCGAGCACCGCGCCGCTGAACGCGCCGTTGCGGAACAGGCCGACGTCGATCAGCGGATCGGCCGCCCGCCGCTGACGGCGGACGAACAGCGTCCCGGCGACGACGCCGAGCGCGGCGGCCACCGCCACCTGCGCGTCGATGCCTTCGCTGACGGCGTGCTTGACCGCGTAGACGAGCGGGACGATCGCCACCATCGACAGCGCCGCCGAGAGCAGGTCGAACCGGCCCGGGTCCGGGTCGCGCGACTCGGGGAGCAGGACCGCGCCGGCGATCAGGAAGCCGACGACGACCGGCACGTTGATCAGGAACACCGAGCCCCACCAGTAGTGCTCCAGCAGGGTGCCGCCGACGAGCGGGCCGAGCGCGATGCCGCCGCCGGACCCGGCCGACCAGATCGCGATGGCGCGGGTGCGCTCGCGCGGGTCGGCGAACAGGGTGCGGATGAGGGAGAGCGTCGAGGGCATGATCGTCGCGCCCGCGACGCCGAGCAGCAGCCGGGCGACGACGAGCACGCCGGCGGTGGGGGAGAAGGCGGCCAGGACCGAGGCGGCGCCGAACGCGGCCGTGCCGAGGAGCAGCACCTTCTTGCGGCCGAAGCGGTCGGCGAGGTTCCCCGCCGTGACGAGCAGGCCGGCCAGCGCCAGCGAGTAGATGTCGCCGATCCAAAGGATCTCGGTGGCGCTCGGCGCGAGCTCGCGGGTCAGCGACGGCACGGCGAGGTAGAGCACGGTGCCGTCGATCGCGAGCAGGAGCACCGCGCCGACGAGCACGCCCAGCGCGGCCCACCGGCGGCGGGGGCTGAGGGACGGCTGGATCGGTGCCCGGGTCGTGGTCATGCCTTTTACTATACCGTCTGGACGGTACAGTAGCGCTGGTGAGCTCGGCCACGGAATGCCGGTCGCGCCCCGGCGGTTGTGGCTACGCTGGAGGAGTCGGGAGGAGCGGGGATGACGGCCGAAGAGCTGATGATCGAGTTCGCCCTGACCCGGCTGGACCACCCGGACCTCGACCTCGAGGAGATCGCGGCGCTGGTCGTCCGCCGGGGCGGGCCGGAGCGCGAGCTGGAGTTCGCCTCCCGCAACCTGGCCGACCGCGGCGAACTGCGCGGCGCGGCCTTCCCGACGGCGGTGGAGTACGTGCTGCGGGTGGTGCTGACCCTGCGCGGCCCCTCGGACTAGCTGTTGTGCCCTGTGAGGTTGTTGACTCGGGTGATGGGTGGGCGGCCGCCGAGTGCGGTGTGGGCTCGGTGATGGTTGTAGTGGTGCAGGAACTC
>NZ_RSEC01000034.1 GCF_003937945.1 Amycolatopsis eburnea | reverse complement strand
AGGTGGGACTGGCGATTGGGACGAAGTCGTAACAAGGTAGCCGTACCGGAAGGTGCGGCTGGATCACCTCCTTTCTAAGGAGCACAACACATCCAGTGAGCCCAGCTCACTGGAGTGGGCCTGGTTTAACACCCGCGTGTGGTGTTGCCGGGCTTGCTCAAGGAATTGTGGAACTACTGGTTATCGCCGGCGACGGTGAGCGAAGTCCGCGTGAGTACTGACCTGCAAGGGTCGTGGAAAGCACGCACCGAGCTCGGGTGGTCGGGTGTTCACATGCACGCTGTTGGGTCCTGAGGCAACACGCCGAGGGGCTAGCGCCCCGGAAGCTGTTTGTTTCTGGTGTGGTGTTTGAGAACTGTAGAGTGGATGCGAGC
>NZ_RSEC01000033.1 GCF_003937945.1 Amycolatopsis eburnea | reverse complement strand
TGATGGCCTCAGACACCAGCACCACACACGGAGGTCTTCGTCGTGATCAACCCGACGCGCCGCTCAACCGTCAACAACGTCCATGGTCACTACAACTAGCGCCCGGTGACCGGCTGCGGGCTGGCTGCGTGGTCTGCCCGGCGTCGCGGGGATGTCATGAAGGGTCGTTCCTGTCGTCTGGCGAGGTGAACGACTCTTTCATGACATCGCGGATGGGCGGATCAGCGTTGCCCCGCCTTTGCCGGGGGCATGACTGACTCGAGGCTGGTCAGGCGCCGCTCGCCGCGGGGTGCAGGCCGCGGCGGTCGAAGACCAGCTCGCGGGCCGTGCCGAGGGCCGTCGCGATCGCGCCCGCCAGGACCGCGTCCTCGCCGAGCTGGCCCGCCACGATGTCCGGGACCACCGGGATCGTCGCGGCCAGCGCGCGGCGCATCGGCTCGGCCAGGAGGTCGGCGTTGCCGCCGATACCGCCGCCCAGCACGATCAGGCGGGGGTCCAGGACCGCCGTCACCGCCGAGACGACGTACGCGAGCTTCTCCGCTTCCTCCTCGACCACGGCGAGCGCCCGCGAATCTCCCGCGCGGGCCAGCCGGAAGACGTCCTTCGCCGTACGCGCCTTCGCCAGGCCCCGCGCGCGGGCCGCGTCGACCACGGCCTGGCCCGCGGCCGCCGTTTCGACCGGGCCGGGGCGGCGGGCGGCCGCTCCTGCCGGCAGCGGGCCGTAGGGCAGGTCCGCGATCTCGCCCGCCGCGCCGTGCGCGCCGCGGAACAGCTTGCCGTCGACCAGCAGGCCCATGCCGATGCCGGTGCCGATCGTCAGACACACCAGGACGTCGACGCCGAGTGCCGCGCCGAGGGCGTGCTCGCCGACCGCGCACAGGTTCGCGTCGTTCTCCACCACCACGTCCGAGCCGGCGACGGCCAGCGCCGCGACGAGCTCGTGCAGCAGCCCGCGCCGCTCCCAGCCCGGCAGGTTGGGGGCGCGGTGCACCGTCCCGGACGCCGGGTCCGGGACGCCGGGCGTGCCCACGACCGTCGACACGACTTCGTGCGGCCGCAGCCCGGCCGCGGCGACCGCGCGTTCGACGGATTCGCTCACCGTGCGCACCAGCGCGCTCGCCGAGCGGCACCGGTTGGGCTCGTCGAGCCGGGTGACGATGCTGCCTTCGAGGTCGGCCACGGCGATCCGGATCGCGCGCCGCCCGATGTCGACGCCGACGACGTGCCCGGCGTCCGGCGCGGCTTGGTAGACGACGGCCGCGCGCCCCGGCCCGGACAGGCTGCGTCCAGTGGTCCGGACCAGTCCGTGCTGCTCGAGGTCGAGCAGCGCCTGTCCCACCGTGGGTTTCGAAAGTCCCGTGTCCGCCGCGATCTGCGGCCGCGTCGCCTCGCCGTGGCCGCGCAACCGATCCAGGACCAGGCGCTGGTTCAGCGCCCGCATGTTCGCCGGGGTTCCCACCTGCGGCCCGTTTTGCCCCACTGAATCCTCCTGTGTTGCCGCAAGTTTATCCACGGAACCCTTTCGACTCCGCTCGTTCTATGTTAAGAAACTTTACTAACTACTAGCCGGAGGCACGCCGTGAGTTCACCCACCCGTTCCGGGGCGCCGCAGCCGGCCCTTGAGCGCAAGATCGGCCCCCTGCAGGCCACCGCGATCAACATGACCCAGATGTGCGGTATCGGCCCGTTCGTCACGATCCCCGCCATGGTCGCCACCATGGGCGGCCCGCAGGCGATGTTCGGCTGGATCATCGGGGCGATCGTCGCGCTGGCCGACGGGCTCATCTGGGCCGAACTCGGCGCCGCCATGCCGGGCGCCGGCGGCACCTACCTCTACCTGCGCGAAGCGTTCCAGTACCGCACCGGCCGGCTGATGCCGTTCCTGTTCGTGTGGAGCGCGGTGCTGTTCATCCCGCTGATCATGTCGACCGGCATCATCGGCCTGGTCCAGTACCTCGGCTACCTGGTCCCCGGCGTCACCGGCGACGCGGGCACGACGCCGCTGGGCAAGATCATCGGCGTCGGCATCACGCTCGTCATCGTCGCCGCGCTGTTCCGCAAGATCGGCCAGATCGGCAAGCTCACGACGGTGCTGTTCGTGGTCATGCTGATCGCGGTGCTCACCACCGTCGTCGCCGCGTTCACGCACTTCAGCGGCGCGCAGGCGTTCGCCTTCACCCCGGGCGCGTTCAGCTCGGCCGGTGAGGGCACCTTCTGGGGCGGCCTCGGCGCCGGCCTGATCATCGCGATCTACGACTACCTCGGCTACAACACCACCGCCTACCTCGGCGGCGAGGTGCGCGAGCCGGGCCGGACGCTCCCGCGGTCGATCCTCTTCTCCATCGTCGGCATCATGAGCCTCTACTTCCTGCTGCAGGTGGGCGTTCTCGGCTCGGTTCCCCTCGAAGAACTCAAGACCGCCACCTCGGTCGCCTCCACGGTGCTCGAACAGGCGTGGGGCACCGTGACGGCGAAGGTCGTCACCGTCTTCATCGTCGTCGCGGCCATCGGCTCGGTGTTCGCCGGCCTGCTCGGCGGCTCGCGCGTGCCGTTCGAAGCCGCGCGCGACAAGGTGTTCCTGCCGATGTTCGGCAAGCTGCACCCGAAGCTGAACCTGCCGACCGCGGGCGTGCTCACCATGGGCGCCATCACGATCATCGGCTCGCTGTTCACGCTGACCGACGTCATCAACGCCGCCGTCGCCACCCTGGTCATCATCCAGTCGCTGGCCCAGGTCGTGGCCATCTGGACGCTGCGCCGCCGCCAGCCGGGCCTGAAGCGGCCGTACCGGCAGTGGCTCTACCCGCTGCCGACACTGCTCGCGCTCGTCGGCTGGGTGTACATCTACGTTTCCGCGTCGTGGCTGTCCATCGGGCTGTCGCTGGGCTGGATGGTGCTCGGCGCGCTCGCGTACCTCGTCTACGCCAAGGCCGAGAACACGTGGCCGTTCGGGCCCAAGGAGATCAAAGAGGCGTTCGCCGCCGACCCGGAAGGGGCCAGGGCATGACCCGGAAACTCGCGGCGGTGGCCGCGCTCCTGCTCGTCCCCGGCGTGCTCGCCGTCGCCGGACCGGCCGCCGCGCAGGACACGCAGGCACTCTCGGAACCGCACGGGCTCACCACCATCGGCACCCAGGGCTGGCAGGTGCTGAGCACCGCGAACGTCAAGGACGGCGGCGAAAAGGTCTCCACGCCCGGGTACGCCACCCGCGGCTGGCTGCCGGTGCGGCCGGACGACGCCGGCGCGCCCGGCACCGAGATCACCGCGCTGGTGCAGAACGGCAAGTGCCCGGACGTCTTCTACTCCGACAACCTGCGCAAGTGCTTCGGGTACGTCGGCAAGCTCGGCCCGGTCGTCACGAAACCGTTCGCCGACCCGTGGTGGTACCGCACCGACTTCACCCCGGCGATCCGGGCGGGCCAGCACGCGAAGCTGACCATCCCCGGTATCGTCGGCGAGGGCGACGTCTGGGTGAACGGGAAGCTGGTCGCCGGCAAGGACATCGTCAGCGGTGCCTTCGCCGGGCACACCTTCGACGTCACGAAGCTGGTGAAGCCGGGCCGCAACACCCTGGCGATCAAGGTCTACCCGAACGACCCGCTGAAGATGTACACCCTCGACCAGGTCGACTGGGGTCAGATCCCGCCGGACAACAACACCGGCATCCAGTTCCCGCCGACGCTGCAGGTGTCCGACGCGCTGAGCGGCGACAACGCCCACGTCGTGCAGGACAACGCGCCCGACCTGTCCAGCTCGAAGCTGACGGTCAAGGTCGACGTCACCAACGACGCGGATGCGCCGCAGGCCGGGGACGTGGCCGCGACGATCTCGGCGCCGTCGGGTGCGCCGGTCGTCGTCAGGCAGCGCGTGACGATCCCCGCGCACACCAAGCGCACGGTGGCGTTCGCGCCGGTGACGATCGCGCACCCGCGCGTGTGGTGGCCGTATTCGATGGGTGACCAGCCGCTGTACACGCTGACCACCGCGGTCTCGCAGGACGGCGTGCTTTCGACGTCGTCGAAGAGCACCTTCGGCATCCGCACGGTGACCTCGCGCCTGGTCGGGAAGTCCGCGGCGCTGCCGGAAGGCGCGCGGCAGTTCACGATCAACGGCAAGGACTTCGTGTTCCGCGGCGGCGGTTTCGCGCCCGATCTGTTCCTGCGCTACGACGCCGCCGACACCGCGCACCAGATCGCGCTGATCAAGAACCTGGGCCTCTCCGGCGTCCGGCTCGAGGGCCACGACATGCCGCAGGACTTCTACGACCAGGCCGACCGCGCCGGGCTGCTGGTCATCGGCGGGTTCCTGTGCTGCGACGCCTGGCAGCCCGAGGACGCTTCGAAACTGACGGAGCGCGACTACCGGATCATGCACGACTCGGCGTACACGATCGCGCAAATGGAGCGGAACCACCCGAGCGTCTTCAACTACGGCTGGAGCGACAACGAACCGGTGCCGCGCCAGGAGTCCGAGACGCTGAAGGCGTTCAAGGAAGCCGACTTCCAGGTCCCGGTGATCGCTTCGGCGGAGTACAAGAGCACGCCGACGCTCGGCCAATCGGGGGAGAAGGAAGGGCCGTACGACTGGGTTCCGCCGTCCTACTGGTACGACGGCTCGCATTTCGACGCTTCCGATGACAGCCGCACCAACGCCGGTGGCGCGTGGGGCTTCGCGAGCGAGCAGAGCGCCGGGCACACCGTGCCGACACTGGACTCGATCAAGCGGTTCCTCTCGCCCGCCGAGCAGGCGAAGCTCTGGCAGGACCCGGCGTACAACCAGTACCACGCGAACTTCGAGCCGGGACACGGCGGTTACGCGTTCGGCACGTTGTACACATTGGACCAGTCGATCAGGCAGCGGTACGGGAAGTGGACCTCGCTCAAGTCCTATGTGGACCTGGCGCAGATCGCGAACTACGAGAACACGCGGTCGCAGTTCGAGGCGTTCCTGCACCACTCGACGGACAAGAACAGCCCCTCGACCGGCGTCGTCTACTGGCAGCTGAACAAGGGCTGGCCGACGCTGCTGTGGTCGCTCTACAACGACGACGGCGACCAGGCGGGCGCGTTCTTCGGCGCCAAGAAGGCGAACAAGCCGCTGCACGCGCTTTACGGCTACGACAACGGATCCGTGACGCTCGACAACCTCGGCGCCGGTACGCAGTCGGGGCTTTCGGTGCAGGCCCGGGTGCTCGACACCGCGGGCAAGGTCCTCGACGACCAGACGGCTTCCGGGCTTTCGGTCGCTTCGCAGGGCGTGCGCACCGGGGTCCTGAAGCCGAAGGTGCCCGCCGAGACGAAGGCGCCGGCTCCCGCGAAGGTGTACTTCGTCGAGCTGCAGGTGAAGCAGGGCGGGAAGGTCGTCGACCGGAACGTCTACTGGCTTTCGACGCAGAAGGACGTCGTCGACTGGGGCAAGACGCTCGGCAACCCGCAGGCGACGCTGTCGCAGTACAGCGACCTGCAGGCGTTGCAGAACCTGCCGAAGTCGCAGGTCGGCGCGGTGGCGTCGACACGGCGCAGTGGCGGCGATCTCGTCACCACGGTGACCGTGACCAACACGGCGAAGACGCCGGGCGCGGCGTTCTTCCTGCGGGCCGACGTCCGCCGCGGGACGCCCGACGGCCGTGAGGCGGCGGGGGACAACCAGCTCGCGAACGCGACCTGGGACGACAACGACATCACGCTGTGGCCGGGCCAGTCGCAGACGCTGACCGTCACCTACCCGGCGTCGGACCTGCGGGGTGCGGCGCCGGTGATCAGCGTCGACGGGCTGAACACGGGCCGGATCGTGGTGCGGGGGAGCGGCGCGTGAGCGGGGATCGGATACTCGGCATCGACTTCGGCGGCACGAAGGTGGCGCTGGGGCTCGCCGGCCGCGACGGCACCCTGCTGGCCACGCGCCGGCTGGACACCGACGCGCACGCGGGCGCCGAACAGGTGGTGGTGCGCGCGCTCGCCGCGGCCCGGTCGCTGCTGGCCGAGTCGGGGGCCGCGCCGGCCGCCATCGGCGTCGTCAGCCCGGGGATCGTGCTGCCGGACCGGATCCTGCTCGCGCCGAACGTGCCGGGCTGGGAGCAGCTGCGCCTGGCGGAGCTGGTGGCCGCGGAGTTCCCGGACGTGCCGATCTCGGTGGGCACGGACGCGAAGGCGGCGGCGCTGGCGGAATGGCGCTGGGGCGCGCTGGCCGGCGCCGACCCGGCGGTGTTCCTGTCCCTGGGCACGGGCATCGCGGCGGCGGTGCTGGTCGGCGGCCGGGTGCTGACCGGGGCCAACGGAGCTGCCGGCGAGATCGGGTACAACCTGCTCTCGCCGCAGGACACCGAGGGTTTCGCGAGCGGAGCGGCGCCGCTCGAGGAAGCCGTCGGTGGGCGTGGGCTGGGCGGCCGGGCGAGCGAACTGCTCGGCCGCCCGGTCACCGCCGGGGAGCTGTTCGCACTGGCCAAGGAGAACGTCGAGGCCAAGGAACTGGTCACGGCGGCGCTCGACGAGCTCTCGATGCACGTGGCCAACCTGGCGATTTCCCTGGACCCCCAACGCATCGCCGTCGGCGGCGGCCTGGTCCGCTCGGCGGACGTCCTGTTCCCGGCGTTGGCGGACCGGCTGGCGCACGCGGTCCCGTTCCCGCCGGAACTGGTGTCGGCGCGGTTCGACCAGGACGCGTCCCTGCTGGGCGCGGTGGCGCTGGCGCTGGGCGAGTAGCCGTCCGGGTGACGCGCCGGTGCCCCGACCCGGCGCGCCACCCGGCACCACGTAACAGCGGCCGGGTTCCTCGCGACCTTCCCGGGCAGGACAGCCCGAGGGAACCATGGACGCGATCAACGAATCGATCTTCCCCGGCATCGTGCTGACCCTGTTCCTCCTGCACGGCTTCGTCACGTCGTGGCTGGACGTCGGCAAGAAGACGATCAAGGCGGCCCGCGCGGCGAAGGAGATCGGCGACCGGATCACCAGCACCCCGCGCGGCCGGCTGGGGGCCGCGCTCGTGGTGAGCGCGCTGGTGCTCGTCCTGGAAGCGGCGTGGGCGTTCGCCGCCGTCGTGATGGGCAACATCCTCTACTACGCCTACTACAAGGCGCCTGCCGAGTTCCCGGACCCGCAGCGGAACTTCCTCAGCCTGCCGCCGCACGAGCTCTTGTACCGGATCGACTGGCTCGGCTACAGCTTCTTCAGCTCGATCTACGCGCCGCTGCTGCTGGTGCTGCTCGTCCTGACCGTGGCGTGGCCGGCGTGGATCGGCAATCTCGGCGTGTGGATCGCGAACCTGCCCATGGTCGTGCTGGTGGTGACCACGGCGTTCGCGGTCTTCATCGAGCTGGTCCTCGACGTCCGGTTCGGTGGTGCGCCGATCGCGGCCGTCTTCGCGCTCGCTTCGCTCGCCGCGTTCTCGGCCGCGGCCCGGCTTCGCGGGCAGTGGTCGGTGCTGCTCGGCAGCCCGGCCTAAGCCGCCGCCAGTTCCTCGGTCCGCCGGAACGCCGCCGGCGAAAGCTGGAACCACACGAGGACCGCGCTCAGCGCCTGCACCGCGGCCACCACCACCCAGACGCCCCGCAGGCTCCAGTGCGCCGCCACCAGCCCGCCGGTCAGCGCGCCCAGCGGCGTCAACCCCCAGGCCAGCGCCCGGTGGCTGGTCAGCACCCGGCCCAGGAGCGGGGCCGGGGTGAAGCGCTGGCGGCTGGACTGCGAACAGACGTTCCAGACCAGCACCGTCGAGGTCAGGAACACCAGCACCACGCCGATCAGGGGCGGCCACGGCGGCAGCACCGCCAGCAGCAGCGGGGCCACCGCGCCCAGGCTCTGCGCCAGCCGCATCGACCACGAGTAGCCGAGGCGGTCGACGATCCGCTGGACCACGAACGACGACACCACCCAGCCGACGGCGAGGCAGGCCAGCAGCAGGCCGTAGCCGACCGAGCCGACGTGGAGGATCTGCGTCGCGTACAGCACGAACATGGAGTTGCCGGCACTGGCGGCGAACGAGCCCAGCGCGACGTTCAGCGTGATCGACCGCAGCAGCGGCGTCCGCACCAGGTGGGTGAGCCCGGCCGACAGGTCGCGCAGCGGGTGGGTGCGCGCGGCGACCACGGTCGTCGACGGGATGCGCCGGGTCAGCAGCAGCGCCAGCAGCGCGAACGCCGCCGCCAGCCACGCGGGCGCCCCGGCGCCGACGGCGACCAGGAAGCCGGTCAGCGGCGGCACGACGAACTGGACCACGCCCCGGTCGATCACGGTCAGCCGCGCGTTGGCGTGGGCGAGGCGGTCCGGGGTGACCAGCTCGGGCACGAGCGCGCCGCTGGCCCCGTCGCCGAGCACCTGCGCCGTGGTGACGACGAAGGCGACGACGAGCAGCACGGGCAGGCTCAGCAACCCGGCCGACGCCACGGCCCCGAGCACGAGCGCCGCCCCGACCTGCACGGCGTAGGCCCAGGCGAGCACGGCGGTCCGCCGCACGCGGTCGATGAGCACCCCGGCGAACAGCGACAGCAGCAGCCACGGCGCCTGCCCGGCGACGTTCACCAGCGAGATCTCGCGCGGATCGGTGGTGACGGACACGGCGAGCAGCGGCAGCGCGGCCAGCATCAGCCCTTCGGCGGACGAACCGGACACCGCGACAGCCTGCAACCGGATCCATCTGCTCGCCATGATCACCACCCTGCCGAAGGCGGGCCGGTGACCCAAGCGATTTACCGGCGGCGCCCCCGCCCGAGGCGGTTCGCCAGCGGCGCCGACCCGATCCCGTGCAGCACCACGCTGCCCAGCACGCACACCACGGTGATGGTCAGCACGATGTCCTCGTCCCCCGTGGCCAGGCCGTTGAGCGCGAGCAGCCCGAAGACGATCGACGTCGTCCCGCGGGGGCCGAGCGCGCCGATCAGGAAGCGGTCGCGGCCCGACAGGTCCGTGCGGAGCAGGGAGAGCACGACCGGGCCGATGCGCAGCACGGTGAGCGCGGCGAGGCAGAACACGACGACCTGCCAGCTCAGCCCGAACTGGACGACCAGCACGCTGATCGCGCCGACCACGAACCACATACCCATGGTCAGCAGGCCGGTGACCTCTTCCAGCAGCTGCAGCTCGGCGGTGGGATCGGTCAGGATGTCGCGGGCCCGCTCCGGGACCTTGCGGATGTAGGAGGCGGCGCTGCCGCGGAAGACGTAGCGGAACGCGATCCCGCAGACGAACGACGCCACGAAGCCGTTGCCGCCGACGGCGACGGTCGCCGCGTAGGCCAGCAGCGGGGTCGTCAGGACGGCGACCCGGCGGCCCTGCGCCGACGTCCAGCCCGCGCGGGCGGCCAGGAACAGCAGGAGCCCGATCACCGCGCCGGCCGCGGCGCCCATGACGATGGCCTTGATGGCGAACGGCAGTGCCGTGGCCAGCGCGTCCTCCGCGGTGTTCTGCTGGTTGTCCGTCCGCGCCAGGATCAGCGCGAACAGGAACACCGGCGAAACCAGCCCGTCGTTGTAGCCGCTTTCGATGTTGAGCACCCCGCGCACCGGCGCCGGCAGGTTGCGGTCGCGGACCACGCGTTCGGCCGCGGCGAAGTCGCTCGGGATCACGATGCACGCGATCAGCAGGAGCAGCGGCCACGACAGGTCCGGCAGGAGCACGGCGCCGAGCAGCACCGCCAGCGCGATGCTCAGCGGCATGGCGATGAGCAGGACGCGCGCGACGAGGCCGGGGGAGCGGCCCCACAGCCGGCCACCGCGGACCTCGGTGGCGTCGACGAACAGCAGCATCGCGAGGATCAGCTCGGCGACGTGCTGGGCGATCTCGGTGTTGAACACCTCGACCAGGGCGTCCGGCGCCACGGTCAGCGCGGCCGCGGCCCCGCACCCCACCATGAGCACCGGGGCGGCGATGTTCCACCGGTCCAGCCGCGCCGCCAGCAGCGAGCGGAGCAGGAAGGCGGCGGAAAGCACCAGGAGTGCGGGGATGAACATCGGTCCGGCTCCCCGGCTCGCTCGTCAGGACGCCGCCAGCCTACCGTCCGATGTGGAGGGACGCGTGGCTCACCGCCGCGGGGTCTCCGTGTGCCGGTCGACGAGGGTGGTGGCGATGTCCGCGAGCTTGACGTTGAGGTCCTGGGACGTCCGGCGCAGCACTTGGAACGCCTGCTCGGCCGTGAGGCCCTGCCGGGCCATCAGGATGCCCTTCGCCTGGCCGATGACGTCGCGGGATTCGATCGCGCGGCGCAGGTGGGTGTGCTGCAGTTCGGCGACCTCGGCGGTCCGGGTGCGGGCGAGCGCGAGCGAGCCGTGCGTGGCGAGCAGGAGAGCGCGGTGGCGGTCGTCCTCGGTGATGCCCTCGCGGTGGCTGTAGACGTTGAGCGCGCCCCGGACCGCCGCCGGTTCGCCGGCCGGCTGCAGGGCGGTGGACAGGACCGAGCCGAAGCCGTGGCGGGTGGCCACGGCGGCGAACTGCGGCCACGGCGTACCGCCCGAAAGGTCCTGGACGAGGGAGTAGCCGGGGCCTTCGGGCCGGGCCGCGTCGACGCAGGGGCCGCCGCCGGCTTCGTACTGGACGCGGTCGAGCTCAAGGGCGACGGCGTCGGTCTCGATCGGCGTGAAGAACCGGCCCGCCTGTTCCCGCAGGGTGATGCTGACCAGCTCCGAGTGCGGGATGACCACGACGGCGGCCGAGGCGACCTGCCGCAGCGCCTGCTCGACGGTGGCGGCGTCCAGCAGGACGCGGGTGAGCGCGGCGAGCTGGTCGCCGAGATCGTCGGCGGGCCGCTCCGGCGACGGCCGGGCCGCGAGGGCGGCGTCGGTCGTCGGGTACACCGGCAGCAGGGCCGCCGGGATCGCGGCGCGCACGATCCGGGCCACCGGCTGGGCGCGGTCGAGCACCGCCGCGGAACGGACGCCCTGCTCGAGGTGGCGTTCCGCGAACCGGCCCAGCGTCCGCGCGCCGTCGGCCGACAGCCCGGTCACCTCGCGCAGGTCCAGGACGATGAACCGGGGTGGTGGCAGGGCGGCGGTGTCGTCGGCGAGGTCCTGCGCGAACTTCTCGGCCTCGGGGCCGACGAACTCGCCGCTCAGGCGCAGGACCAGCGCCGATTCGAGGGTGCGCAGGCTGACCCGCAGCTCGTCGTGCGACATCACGGTCCCCTCGTGCTCCGGCTTCCGGTCTCGGCGAAGGGGTACCCGCGCCCGCCGGGGCGGCAAACGGCGCTCAGGGGACCACCAGGACCGGCCAGTGGCCCGCCCGGATCAGCTTCGTCGCGACCGAACCCGCGAACCGGTGCCCGGCCTTCTGGGAGGCGCCGACGACCACCGTGTCGGCCTGGCAGCGGTCCGCGGTGTCGCGAAGCGTCGCGTACGGGTCGCCGAACGACGTCACGAACGTGACGGGCACCCCCAGCTCCTCGGCGGCCTCGCGCATCTGGCCGCGCAGCTCCGCGGAGAGGTGGGTGGTCGTGTCGTGGTCGATCAGGGTCGCGACCGCCGGCCGCAGCGGCAGCAGGGGAGCGTGGCTGCCGACGAAGGCGACGATCAGCCTGCTGCCCTGGCGGCGGGCCATGCCGAAGGCGAACGCCGCCGCGCGCATGGCCGTGTCGGAACCGTCCACCCCGGCCAGGATGGCCCGCGCCGCCGGGTCGCGGCGCGGGCCGAAGTGCTCCACGGTGGATTGGAACGCCCCCTCCATCGGGTCCGTCCCTACCGCTTGGCCGGTTCCGGCGCGGCCGGTTCGCCGGTCTCCGCCAGGTCGATCGTGGTGCGCAGGGTGATCGGCTTCAGCAGCAGCGCCGCGACGACGCCGACGACCGCGACGGCCGCCGAAATCAGGAAGATGTGCGCGGTCGCGTCGCCGTACACCGTGTGCACGACCGTCTGGACCTGCGGCGGCAGCGCCTTGAGGTTCAGCGCGCTGGTCCCGCCGGTCGAGGCCTGCCCGGCCGGCACGTGCAGCGCCGCGGCCAGGTCGGCGGAGACGCGGTTGGCGAGGACGGCGCCGAGCACCGAGACACCGATGGTGCCGCCGAGGGACCGGAAGAACGTCACCGACGCGCTCGCCGCGCCGAGGTCGCGCAGCGGGACGTCGTTCTGCACGGCCAGCACGAGGTTCTGCATGGTCATGCCCACGCCGATGCCGACCACGGCCATCGCGATCCCGATGAGCCACAGCGGCGTGGCGTGGTCGACCGTGCCCAGCCCGAGGAACCCGAGGACCAGGATGATCGTGCCGGCCACGATGTACGGCTTGATCTTGCCGGTGCGGCTGATCAGCCGTCCGGAGACGGTCGAGGACACCAGCACGCCCGCCATCAGCGGCATGGTCAGCAGGCCGGCTTCGGTGGGCGTGTAGCCGCGGCCGATCTGGAAGTACTGGCCGAGGAAGACCGCGCCGCCGAACATCGCCATGCCGACCGCGAGGCTCGCCAGGATCGCCAGCGCGGGCGTGCGCTGGACGACGATCTTCAGCGGCACGACGGGTTCGCGGACCTTCTTCTCCACCAGCACGGCGAGCGCGAGGAGCACGAGCCCGCCCGCGACCATGACGGCGGTCGGCCAGGAGAGCCAGTCGAACGAGTTGCCGACGAAGGAAACCCAGATCAGCAGCACGCTCACGCCCGCCGCGATCAGCCCGGCGCCGAGGTAGTCGACCTGCACGTCGTCGCGGCGCACGGTCTCCAGCTTGAGCGTCCGCTGCAGCACGACGAAGGCGAGCACGGCGATCGGGACGCCGACGAAGAAGCACCAGCGCCAGCCCAGCCACGGCACGTCCACGATCAGGCCGCCCAGCAGCGGCCCGCCGACCGTGGCGACCGCCATCACGGCGCCGAGGTAGCCGTTGTACCGGCCGCGCTCGCGCGGCGGGATGATCGCCGCGATCACCACCTGGACCAGCGCCTGCAGGCCGCCGACGCCGATGCCCTGGAACGCGCGCGCCGCGATCAGCTGCCCGGTGTCCTGGCTGAACCCGCTGATCATCGAACCGGCCACGAAGATCACGATGGCGACCTGGACCAGCGTCTTCTTGTTGAACAGGTCGGCGAGCTTGCCCCAGATCGGGGTGGTGGCCGTCGCCGCGAGCAGCGTGGCCGTGACGACCCAGGTGTACTGCGTCTGGGTGCCGTTCAGCGAGCCGATGATCAGCGGCAGCGACGTCGACACGACGGTCGAGCTGATCATGGCCACGAACAGGGCCAGCAGCAGGCCGGACAGCGATTCGAGCACTTCGCGGTGCCGCATCGCCCCGGACGGGTCGGTGGGTTCGGACTTCATGGCATCCCTTCACACGATCCGGGCAAGTATTGCTCATTGGGCAAACTTGCACAATGAGCAACTTATTCCCGTCGCTAGGCTGCCCGCATGGACATCCCGGGCTCGCTGCGCGACCGCAAGAAGGCGGCGACGCGGCAGTCGCTGCACGAGGCGGCGCTGCGCCTGGCGATGGCGCACGGGCTCGACGGCGTGACGGTCGAGGACATCGCCGACGCCGTGGGCGTGTCGCGCCGGACGTTCTCCAACTACTTCGCGAACAAGGAGGACGCGGTCCTGCACGCCGACCGCGAGCGCACGCGAGAGCTGGTTTCGCTGGTCGAGGGCCGGCCGGCCGGAGAGGAGCCGTGGCCGGCGCTGCGCGCGGCGAGCCGTGCCCTGAACCGCGCGGGGGCCGTGCCCGACCGCGAGTGGGTGGCGCAGCTGCGCCTGCTGCGGCGGCACCCGTCACTGCTCGCCCGGCAGGCGGGGGACCAGATCACCCTGGAACGGGACCTGGCGGCCGTGCTGGTGGCGCGCGGGCCCGGCCTGGACGAGGGGACGGCCCGCCTGATGGCGGCGACGTTCCTCGCCGCGCTGCGCACCGGGGCCGTGCTGTGGCTGGAAAGCGCGGACGACCGCCCGCTGGCCGAGCTGGTGGACGACCTGCTGGGCCGCGTCCACTTCGGCTGAACCGGGCCCGGCCCCCGGTGGCCGGAGGCCGGGCGGGGCTCAGGGCAGCGGCAGGGGCGGGTAGATCCGCAGCCGCTGGACCGGCATGTCGTAGCTGCCCGGTCCGGCGATCGGGGGCACGAGCACGGCCTCGCCCCGGAGGGTGACCTCGACGGCGGTGCCGGGATCGGCTTCGAGGGTGGCGACCGCCTTGTCGTCCCACGGCTGACCCGGCGCGCTGGAGGGCAGCTGGTACCCGGTCACCTTGCGCAGCTCCGAAGCGGGCGGGTCGGCGTACCCGTCGTTGCGCAGGACGTACCCGCCGGTGCGGGCGGCGACCGCTCCCGGGCGCAGCGGCATGCCGCCCGCGGTGAGCACGTGCAGGGCGGGCCCGCCGCGCTTCCACGGGTCGCCGAGGTCGGCCTGGCGGTCGGCGAGGGTCTGCTTGAGGACGTTCAGGCGGTGGTCGAGGCAGATTTCGAGGCCGAACGTCGCTTTCGCGTCGATTTCGAACAACCGCTCCCGGACGAACGCCGCTTCCGAGTAGGCCTTTTTCACCAATGGGTCGGTGGAGCTCCCGACGGCGGACTGGGCCGGTATTCCGTCCATGTCGGAGGCCAGCTTCTTTTCGATGCGCCCGGCCTCGCCGCCGCCGGTACCGCCGCGCAGGTACAAAACGCTGTTGTAGTAGATCGGCGCGTTCTCGCCCATCATCTTCGAATGCCACAGCACCGAGCCCGGAACGATCAGCCAGTGCTTGAGCCGCGCGGTCCGGAACATCTTTTCCAGCGCGTCCCAGAGCGGCGGGAACTCCTCCGCCGGGTAGGTGTGGCTCGTCGCGGGGTCGGCGGGCCGGAGGTAGAACTCGGGCGCCACGAACACCTTCAGCGTGTCGGGGTCGTCGCCGCCCAGGTTCGCG
The DNA here is from genome assembly GCF_003937945.1 of Amycolatopsis eburnea. Classification (GTDB taxonomy): domain Bacteria; phylum Actinomycetota; class Actinomycetes; order Mycobacteriales; family Pseudonocardiaceae; genus Amycolatopsis; species Amycolatopsis eburnea. Next base: position 193,289 of record NZ_RSEC01000033.1, on the reverse strand, counting down.
AGCGCGATGTTGACCACCGCGGCCAGCCGCCGCAGCCGGATGAACCAGTCCGTGCTTTCGGGCGCTTTCGGCACGGTGATGTCGGCCACCGGGTCGCACAGCTTGCCGGGCGGCAACCCCGCCAGCGGCTTCACCGCCTGGCCGAGGCGGTGGGTGGCGGTCGGTACTTCGTAGGCGATGTAGCGGAAACGGGTGTACGGCACGGTTCGGCCTTCCCCTCGGGCGGTGGACCGGCGGCCGACGTTACCCCCTTTCCCGTTCCCCGGCTTTCGGCCGAACGGGTACGCGCAATTCCCGGTGGTGCCACCGGCGGAATTGCGCTGGACCGGAAGGTCGAGCAGATCTTTTCGCCGGGACGCGGAAAATGGTTCGTGCGCCGGTGCCCGGCGGGGTTACCTTGCCGCCGTGGCCGACATCAACGGGAACTGCGACGAGAAGTTCGACAAGGTCCGCGAGGCGCTGGGGGCCTCGCTGGACGACGGCGACGTGGGCGCTTCGGTCGCCGTCGTCGTCGACGGGGAGCCGGTGGTCGACCTGTGGGGCGGCCACCTCGACGCGGCGCGCACCACGGCGTGGGACCGCGACACGATCACGAACGTCTGGTCCACCACCAAGACGATGACGGCGCTGTGCGCGCTGGTCCTGGCCGACCGCGGCGAGCTGGACCTGGACGCGCCGGTCGCGGCGTACTGGCCCGAATTCGCCGCCGCGGGCAAGGAAACCGTGCTGGTGCGGCACCTGCTCGGGCACACCGCCGGCCTGCCCGACTTCGAGGGGCCGATCGCCGTCGAAGACCTCTACGACTGGCCTGCCGTGACGGCGCGGCTGGCGGCGCAGGCTCCGCGGTGGGCGCCGGGCAGCGCGGGCGGGTACCACTCCGTCACGTTCGGGTTCCTCATCGGCGAAGTCGTCCGCCGCGTCACCGGTCGCAGCCTCGGCACTTTCTTCGCCGAGGAGGTCGCCGGCCCGGCGGGCGCCGACTTCCACATCGGACTGGGTGCCGAGCACGACCACCGGGTCGCGCCGCTGCTCGCCGATCCGTCGGGCGACAAGCCGCCGGGTTTCCTGCTCGGGGTGTCGGATTCGCACCCGGTGGCCTGGCGGCGCGCGGAACTGCCCGCCGTCAACGGTTACGGCAACGCGCGGTCGGTGGCCGTCCTGCAGTCGGCACTCGCGTGCGGGGGAGTGGCCGGCGGCGTCCGGCTCCTGTCGGCGGCCGGCGCCGAGCGCGTTTTCGAGGAGCAGTTCCACGGCGTGGACCGCGTGCTCGGCACCCCGATGCGCTACGGACTGGGCTACCGCCTGGAAGGCCGCACGTGCTCGTGGGGCGGCTGGGGTGGTTCGGTGGTGCTCGCCGACGCCGACCTCCGGATGACGGTGGCGTACGTGATGAACCAGGTCCGCTGGGAGGACGGGTACGCCCGCGGGCTCGGGCTCGTGATGGCCGCCTACGACGCGATGCTGGCTTAGCGGCCGAGCCGCACGGTGTTTTTGTGATATCCTCATGGCGTCCGGACACTCGGTTCCCGAATTCCCGCCCCGACGATTCTTCTGCTCGGCGATGTGAAGGGGAATGTCCATGAGCGACATCGTTCTGGCCCAGACAACCAACATCAACCCCGGCCTGGCGGCCATCGGGTACGGACTCGGCGCGATCGGCCCGGGAATCGGCGTCGGCCTGATTTTCGCGGCCGTCATCAATGGTACCGCGCGGCAGCCGGAAGCGCGCGGGAAACTGCAGACGATGGGTTATTCGACGTTCGTGCTCTCCGAAGTGCTCGCGTTGATCGGCGTCGTCATCTATTTCATCACGTATTCGAAGTGAGCCCGCGGGCGGCCGGTAGCCGCTCGGCTGCGGGTTTTCCGCGCCCTCGTAAGCGAAGCGGCGTTCGACCTTCCCGGTGCGGTCCGGGATTGCGGTGCACCGCTCAGGAATTGCGGTAGGCCGACGGGCGGGCGCCGGTGTGCCGCAGGAAGGCGGCCGGCAGCGGACCGGGGCCGGCGAACCCGCACCGGGCGGCGATCCGGTCGAGCGCGAGGTCCGTGCCGCGCAGCAGCCGCTTCGCCTCCTCGACCCGCAGCCGGGTGAGGTACCGGTGCGGCGTCTCGCCGGTCGCCGCCTTGAACACCCGGACGAGGTGGATCTCGGCGGCCAAGTCGGCCAGGGTGACCGGTTCGGCCAGCCGCGCTCGCCGGGAAGACGCGCACCCGCGCGTCTTCCCGGGCGGGCGCCTGCTCCGCGCGCCGGCGTGCGTGCCGGGTGAGGAGGTGCGTGGTCAGGAAGGCGGCGGCGGATTCGGCTTCCTCGAGCAGGGCGTCCCCGGCGGCCAGCGACGCGGCCACCCTACCGCTCCCGCGGCACACCGGCGCAGGGCTGGAGGTCGAACCGGGCGGAGTCGAACACCACGATCCGAGGCTATCGGCGAATCCGGGTCGATTCGCGGACGACCAGTTCCGGGGTGAACACCACCGCCTGGCGTTCGACCGTCGTGTCCGCCGTCTCCGCCAGCAGGAGTTCCGCTGCCGTGCGGCCGAGGCGGCGGGCCGGCTGGCGGACCGACGTGAGGGGGACCGCCGCGGCGCCGGCGAACTCGATGTCGTCGTAGCCGACGATCGCCATCTCCTCGGGGACGCGGACGCCCGCGCCCACCATGGCCTGCAGCACGCCGAGGGCGAGGAGGTCGTTCGCGCAGAAGACCGCCGTGGGCCGGGGGCTCGTGCCGAGCAGGCGCGCGCCCGCGTCGCGGCCCGAGGTGACGTCCAGGCCGATCGCCTCCAGCACCGTCAGCTCCGCCGCCGAGCCGGCGAGGGCCGTGCGGACGCCCTGTTCGCGGTCGCGGCACTGGGCGAGGATCGCCGGGCCGTTGACGAACGCGATCCGCCGGTGGCCGGTCTCCAGCAGGTGCCGGGCCGCGAGCGCGCCGCCCGCGATGTCGTCCACCGCCACCGAACTCGCCTCCGACGCCGGTGCCTTGCGGTCGACGAAGACGTACGGCGTGCCGCTGCGCCGGAACGCGCGCAGGGCTTCCCCCGACGTGGCGACCGGGCTCAGCAGCACCCCGCGGACCCGCTGTTCGGCGAACATCGCGAGGTACGACGCCTCGAGGTCGGAGCGCTGGCCGCTGTTGCAGGTGATGATGTTGAGGCCCTCGGCGTGCGCGGCCTGCTCGGCCCCGCGGGCGACGTCGACGAAGAACGGGTTCCCGAGGTCGAGCACCAGCAGCCCCATGATGCGGCTGCGCCCGGCACGCAGCTGCCGCGCCGACTCGTCCCGGACGTAGCCGAGCTCTTCGATCACCGACAGCACCCGGTTGCGCGTGGCCGTGGCCACCACTTCCGGCCGGTTGACCACATTGGACACCGTGCCGATCGAGACGCCCGCGCGCTTGGCGACGTCCTTGATGCCGACCACCGCACCCCCTCGCTGAGAAGGCGTGAGCCTACCACGATCTGAAACGTTTCAGAGGCTGATTCCCGCCGATAGTCGGATGATCGCGCGGCTAGGCTCCCTGCCGGGTGAACCTGCCGCTGGGAGGAGTCCGGGTGCGGATCTTCACGATCGTCGTGTCACTGGTGCTGGCGTGGGTGCTCTCCGGGGCCGTCGCCTCGGCTTCGCCTGTCGTGGAGGGGGACACCGACGACCCGGTGACCGCCGCGCCCGCCGTGACGCGGCCCGATACCGCGCACTGCACCGTCACCCTCGCCGACGCCTTCCGCTCCAACGCCGCCGACGGCACGCCGCGGTTCTACGAGGGCACGCTCGCGCCGCCCAAGGCCTGCCCGGGGCCGTGGGCGAAGGTCGTCATGGACCAGACCGTCACCGTGAGCGGGCGGCAGTACGACCGGATCGGCGATCTGCGGATCGGCGGGACCGAGGTCTGGTGGGGGACGACCGAGGAGCCCAGTGGTGAGGGCCGGCGCGCGATCACCTACCACTTCGACAAGGACCTCACGCCCTACACCGCGCTGCTGCGCACGCCGCAGCCCTTCCACGGCGGCATCGAGAACTACAACTCGCCGATCTACACCGGCGTCTACGCCCAGACCGTGACGCTCACCTACTACCAGGCCGACCCCAGGCACCCCGCGCCCGAGGTCGCCGACCACGTCGCCGGGTTCGGGCACGCCGACGCGACCCCCGCGGCGCCCACCGTGCACTTCACCGCGAAAGACCTGCCGCGCAACATCACCCGCGCCTACCTCGAGGTCACCCTCGAAGGCCACGCCTGCGACGAGCAGTGGTTCGACGACGTCCCCGACGAGGTCTCGGCGAAGTACCCCGCCGCCGGGTTGTGCGGCAAGGGGCCGTACCGCGAAGCGAACTTCGCGATCGACGGGACGCCCGCCGGCAGCGCGTTCACCTTCCCGCACATCTACTCCGGCGGGATCGTGCCGCAGCTGTGGCGGCCGATCGTGGCGATCGACACCTTCAGCCTGCACGCCGAAACCTACGACGTGACGCCGTTCGTCGGCCGGCTCGTGGACGGCGGGACGCATGACTTCTCCTTCTCCTTCCCTGACATCGGCGGCGAGTTCACCGTCGTCCCGACGCTACTGCTCCACACCGACAAAAACGCGGCGCGCACGTCCGGCGCCGTCACCCAGCACGACGTGGCCGCGGCGCCGGACCGCCGGACCGCGGTGAAGGACATCGACGGCGGCGTGAACGTCACCGTCACCGCGAAGCGCCACGACGTGACCGCGGGCTACGTCGACACCTCCGCCGGCCGCGTGTACACGCGCGTCGAGCGCACCCGCGACTACCGCAACAGCGACGACGTCACCGGCGGCGGCTTCACCCAGCACGTCGTGCAGGCCGACGCGGGGCAGCAGACCTCGGTGTCCACAGTGGACGGCCGGGTCCGGTCCGCCGCCCGGCACACGTGGTCCTACCCGCTGACCACCGACGCCACCGCGAACATCACCGACGACCAGAACCTGCGGATCTCCGGCGCGGCCGAGATGACCAAGGTGCTCGGCGACCTCACCGGCGACGGCCGGAGCTGGCGGCCGGTGCGCGCGTCGCGGGAGTGGCTGAGCTCCTCGGGCGTGCTGGCCCGGACGAACGGCGTCAACACCGAGGCCGACGGGCGCTCGAAGACGTCGTTCGCCGGCGCCGACGACTCCGGCCGCCCGTACTTCCACTACGCCGCGAGCGAGCACGGGCTGATCACCGCGAACCGGGAGGTCCGGGGGTGAGTCCCGTCTCGCCGTCGGTCACCCGATCGGGCTAGTGCGGTACTGTCGGGTGCATGGGGAGTCTCCGCTCACGGGTACTGGGCTGGGTCGGCCGCCGGTACCTCGCCCGGCAGTCGAAAAAGGGTTTCGACCTCGAGAAGATGTCGTCGCTCCTGCCCGATTCGGCGCTGCTGCCGCTCAAGCGCGACGGGCTCGACCCGGTCGCCGAGCTGGCCGCGCGCCGGTCCGAGGCGCCGATCGGCAAGCTCGACCTGCCCTTCGGGATGAACGCCTGGCTGGTCACGGGTTACGACGAGGCGAAGGCCGTCCTCGGCAAGGTCTCCGGGTTCTCCAGCGACTTCGGCAACCTCGTCGGCAACGCCGGGGTGACCGCCGACCAGAACCCGGGCGGCCTCGGCTTCGCGGACCCGCCGGTGCACACGCGGCTGCGGAAGCTGCTCACGCCCGAGTTCACCATGCGCCGGCTCGGCAGGCTGGCGCCGCGGATCGACGAGATCGTCGCCGAGCAGCTCGACGCCATGGCCAAGACGGAAGGGCCGGTCGACCTGTGGCAGGCGTTCGCGCTGCCGATCCCGTCGCTGACCATCTGCGAGCTGCTCGGCGTGTCCTATGAGGACCGCGCCGAGTTCCAGCGGCTGAGCACCGCCCGCTTCGACCTCTTCGGCGGCGCCGGCGCGTCGCTCGGCGCGATGTCGGAGTCGCTGACCTACCTGCTCGACATCGTCAAGAAGCAGCGCGAAGAGCCCGGCGACGGCCTGCTCGGCATGCTGATCAAGGAACACGGCGACGAGATCGACGACCGCGAGCTGGCCGGCCTCGCCGACGGCGTCCTCACCGGCGGCCTCGAAACGACCGCGAGCATGCTGGCGCTCGGCGCGCTGGTGCTGCTGCGCGACGAGAAGGCCCTCGAAGCCGTCCGCGGTGACGACGAGTCCGTGCACCGCTTCGTCGAGGAGCTGCTGCGCTACCTGACCGTGGTGCAGATGGCGTTCCCGCGCTTCGCCAAGCAGGACATGGAAATCGCCGGCGTCCACATCGCCGAGGGTGACATCGTGCTGGTGTCGCTGTCGGCCGCGGACCGCGACCCGAAGCTGGGCGCGGGCATGGAGGAGTTCGACGCCACCCGCGAGCCGACGTCCCACCTGGCGTTCAGCTACGGCATCCACCGCTGCATCGGCGCGGAGCTGGCCCGCATGGAGCTGCGCACGGCGTACCCGGCGCTGGTCAAGCGGTTCCCGAACCTGCGGCTCGCGGTGCCGGAGCAGGACCTTTCGTTCCGCCAGGTGTCCATTGTGTACGGCCTGGACGAGCTGCCGGTCCTGGTCGACTGAGCCTCAGTGCGGGATGGCCCGCCGCGGCCGACGCGGTCGCGGTGCGCTTCGATGACCATCGCGACCTCGAGGGCGGTGTCCGTGGTGGCGAGCTCCGCGAGGTAGCCGACCTCGGCGGCCAGGATCGCCAGGTCCGCCGAGAAGTAGACGCCCATCAGCGGGTTCACGAACAGCTCGCTGCCCGCGGTGCGGGTGGTGGAGTGCACGTCCCCGAACTCGCCCCGCAGCGCGGCGGCGATCTGCCCCTGCACGATGCTCGGCCGGTCCGGGGTCGCGCGGTTCGCGTCCGCGACGGCGTCCAGGTAGGCCGCGGCTTCGGGGGAGGCCGACGGGATCGACAGCGCGCCCAGGTACCCGCCGGCCCGGTCGAGGGCGGCGAGGTTCTCCAGCACGTGGGCGTGGCAGACGCCGTGGAAGGCGTCGATGCCGAAGCCGAGGCTGACGACGACGCGGTCGGGGCCCTCGAGCGCGGCCACCGCGGCGAGGCTCGCCATGTCCTCTTCGGGCGTGCCGAGCCCGGACTCGTCCCCGCGCAGCAGGATGTCCGTGCCGCCGTCGACGAGCACCACCGCGTCCACGCCGAGCAGGCCGGCGAGATCCTCGTACGCCGCCCGCAGCGGCCGGGCACCGACGCGCGGGAAGGCGTGGACGACCGCGGGCCACCCCTGGGTGCCGAGCCAGCGGGCGAGCGTCCGCTCGGGGAAGTACGCGTCGTCGCCCGCGCTGCCGGGGTGCACCCGCGCGACGCCCGGGGCCGCCCAGTCGTCGAGGTCGAGGCGGTTCAGGTCGCTGAACGCCAGGTTCGCGAAGTGCACGTCCTTGCCCTGGCCGCGCAGCGCGACCGCCAGCGGGATGCCGGCGTAGACGTCGAAACCGCCGCCGGCGCCCGAGACGAGCACGCTGCGCGCGGAGCCGAGACGGCTGAAGAGGGGTGGTTCGGCGAGGGTGTGCACCACGCCATGCTACGGGGCCGCCGCGCTGTCCACTGTGGACTCAGCGCACCCCGCGCGGCCGGAACTGGATGCTGATCCGCGGCCCGACCGCGCGGCTCGTCTTCGGGATCGCGTGTTCCCACGTGCGCTGGCACGAGCCGCCCATGACGATCAGGTCGCCGTGGCCGAGGGCGTAGCGGTGGGACTCGCCGCCGCCGCGGGGGCGCAGGGCCAGCTGGCGGGCCGCGCCGACCGAGACGATCGCGACCATCGTGTCTTCCGTGCTGCCGCGGCCGATCGTGTCGCCGTGCCAGGCGACGCTGTCGCGGCCGTCGCGGTAGTAGCACAGGCCCGCCGTGCGGAACGGCTCGCCGAGTTCGCCCGCGTAGTGCTCGCTCAGCGCGGCGCGCGCCTCGGCCAGCACGGGGTGGGGGAGCGGAGCCGCTTCGCCGTAGAAGCACAGCAGGCGGGGCACGTCGACGAGCCGGTCGTACATCCGGCGCCGCTCGGCCTGCCACGGGACGCCGGTGACGAGGTCGGTGAACACCTCGCCGGCGCCCTCGAGCCAGCCGGGCTGGACGTCGATCCACGCGCCCGAGCCGAGTTCGGTCCGTCGTGGTGCTAGCGCGTGCAGCGTGACGGGACCGGATTCGCCGAACAGCGATGCCTGCAGTGCCGGGGTCGTCATGGGTCCGACCGTACACGATGTTCGAACAGATGTTCTACTTTGGCGGGATCTGCGACAAGGATTCCGGCGAAGTCATGACGGCGCTCGCGGCCCGGTGACGACGGCTCCGTCCTGCCTTGCCGCGTCGTCAGCCCGGCGTCGCCGGGATCGGGATGTCGTGAAAGGGTCGTTCATGTCGTCTGACGAGGTGAACGACCCTTTCATGACATCGTGGATGTTCGAACAGATGTTGTACGTGAACCTTCGGCCGGACCGCGACCCGTCAGCGCACGAACTCGTACACCAGCTTCTGGATCCCGTTGCCGTAGGACGCGCTGTCGATCAGCTTCAGGTTCTGCTTGTCCTTGTCGGTCTCGCTGAACAGCCGCTTGCCGGCGCCGAGCAGCACCGGGAACACCAGCAGGTGCAGGCGGTCGATCAGGCCCGCGTCGGCCAGCGACCGGTTCAGGGTGGCGCTGCCGTTGACGATGATCGGGCCGCCTTCGGTCTCCTTGAGCGCGGCGACGTCGTCCAGCGACCGCAGGATCGTCGTCTCGCCCCAGTTGTCCACCAGGTCCGCCTCCTGGAGCGTGGTCGACACGACGTACTTCGGCATCGCGTTGTAGCCGGCGAACTCGACGGTCATGGTGGGCCAGATCGGCGCGAAGGCCTCGTAGCTGACGCGGCCGAGCAGGAGCGCGGTGGACTCCTCCTGCTCGGTGCCCTTGATCTCGTACGCGGCGGGCTCGAACTCCACGTCCTTGAAGGTCCAGCCCGCGTTGCGGTAGCCGGACTCGCCGCCGGGCGCTTCGACGACGCCGTCGAGCGAGACGAACGAGGTGGAGATCAGGGTGCGCATGGGTGCTCCTCGGAGAATCGGTGGTGCCTTCACGAGTCTGTCGAACGGGCACGGCCGGATTCGACACGGCCCCGGAAACTCTTGTCCGTGACGGCGCGGGCTCGTACAGTCACACCACCGCCGCCTCGAGTGACCCAGGAGGTCGACGGTGCGCAGAATTCACGGTGCGGGTGTGGTCGTGGCGGTCGCGGCAGGGCTCGCGATCCTCGCCCCCGCGGCGAACGCCCAGGTCGGGACGGGTCCGTGGACCCCGGAGTCGCCGGGCTACTCGGAGCAGGAACGCGGGTGCGGCCAGGTCTCCGGCCTCACCTTCCAGCTCACCTGCTCGACGGCCAGTGGTGACCAGCGCGCGGAACGCCGCTACACCACCTACACCGGCGGCACCCACCAGTTCGAAGGCTCGTTCAAGATCACCAGCATGACCGGCTCCCGGATCAGTCTCAAGCAGACCTTCCGCGACGGCTCGAACGCCGGGCCGTACTTCATGCTGGCCGTCGAGAAGGGCGGCCGGCTGTACGCGGTGGAGGGCGGGGCGACGCTCGGCAGCGGCGCGACCGTCGGCACGTCGGTGCGCGTCAACACGATCAACCAGGTCGGCAGCTCGCACAAGGTGTACCTCAACGGCTCGCTGAAGCAGACGATCTCCAGCGCGAGCGGCAGCTACTACGACAAGTTCGGCAGCTACCGCACCGCCAGCGGCGCGGGGCCGATCACCGTGCAGTGGAGCGGCGTGAAGTTCTGGCGCAAGTGACGCGACGGCGGCGCTCCCGGATCACGCCGGGGGCGCCGCCCACGCGTCGAGGTCGTCCCAGGCGGACAGCCGCAGCCCGCTGGTGAACCGCCGCGGTGTCCCGGTGACCGGGTCGTCGAAGGCGAGCACCTTCGCCAGCAGCTGCAACGGCTTCGTGAAGTCCCCGAGCGGTTTTTCCCGCAGTTCCGGGTAGAAGTCGTCGCCGAGGATGGGGACGCCGAGCCCGCTGAGGTGGACGCGCAGCTGGTGCGTCCGGCCGGTCGACGGCCGCAGCCGGTACCGCCCCAGCCCGTCGCGGTGTTCGAGCAGCTCGACGTGCGTCTCGGCGTTCGGCTCGCCCGGCTCCTCGCGCGCGGCGAGCACCCCGCGTTCCTTGACGATCCGGCTGCGCACGGTTCGTGGTAGCTCCAAGGCGGCGCGGAAAGGCGCGATCGCCTCGTATTCCTTGTGGACCTTCCGGTCGCGGAACAGCGTCTGGTACTTCCCGCGCAGCTCCGGCGTGATCACGAACATCACCAGGCCGGCGGTGACCCGGTCGAGCCGGTGCGCGGGGGACAGGTGCGGCAGGTCCAGCTCGCGCCGCAGCCGCACGAGCGCCGTCTCGAGGATGTGCTGCCCGCGCGGGATGGTCGCCAGGAAGTGTGGCTTGTCGACGACCAGCAGGTGCTCGTCGCGGTGCACGACGCGGACGTCGAACGGGACCGGCACCTCGTCGGGCAGGTCGCGGTGGAACCAGATGAACGAGCCGGGCTCGAACGGCGTGTCGACGCCGAGCGGGCCGTCGAGGCCGTGGATGCGCTCCTCGCGCAGCATTTCCTCGATGCGGGAGGGCGCCACACGGGGCAGCCGGTCGACGAGGTGCGCCAGCAGGGTCGGCCACTCGCCCTCGGCGGGGAGCTTGAGCCGGGCGGGGTCCAGCCCGTGGCGCGGCGGGATCGGCGGCCGGAGCTTGCGTCTCATCGTCCCCCGACTCTAGCTAACTCTCCGGCGACGTCCGGTAGCGCGCGAGGTAGCGGGCGGTCGCCTCGGCGTTCTCCGCCTCGGCGGCTTCGGCCCGGAGGCGGCGCCCGGTGTTGTGCGGGAAGCCCTGCCTGCCGAGCCGGTGCTCGATGCTCTCCTCCATGTACGCGCAGGAGTAGAAGTACGCGACGAGCGCGGCCATGAGGACCAGCGAGAGCCGCAGCCAGATCGAGCCGGGCAGCAGCAGCCACACCGCGCACAGCGGCAGGATGCCGACCGAGCGCTGGAGCACGTACCGCGCGCGCCAATGCTTCGACGTCGCATCGTGCAGCACCCAGTCGTTGAGGCGCTCGGGGAGCCGCACGCCCACCGCGTAACCGAACCAGCGGAGCACACTCGGTCGTTCCATGAGTTGGATAGTACACTAATGCTTAGTGCGCTAATCATTAGCGCGATCGACGACACAGTAGGATCGGCGCCATGATCGACCTGGGTGAGGACCCCCTGAAGCTGGACCGGCAGGTGTGCTTCGCGCTGTCGGTGGCTTCGCGCAGCGTGATCGCGATCTACCGGCCGCTGCTCGAGCCGTACGGCCTGACCCATCCGCAGTACCTGGTGATGCTCGCGCTGTGGGAACGCTCGCCGCGTTCGGTGAAGGACCTGGGCGCGTCGTTGCGGCACGAGCCCGCGACGCTTTCGCCGCTGCTGAAGCGGCTGGAGGCGCTGGGGTACGTGACGCGCGCCCGCAGCCGGGAGGACGAGCGGCAGCTGACCGTCGAGCTGACGGAGCAGGGCCGCGCGCTGCGGGCGGAGGCGGAGAAGATCCCGTACCAGGTCGTCGAGAAGCTGGGGATGGACCTGCCCGAGCTGGAGGCGCTGCACGCGGCGCTGAGCCGGGTCATCGCCGCGACCGGCTGAGGAATTCCCGGCCGCCCGGCGCGTTGCCCCTGGAGAGCCTTCCGGGAGGAACCGTGCTGAAGATCAGGCTGGGCGTCGCGCCGTCGGCGGGAACGGGACCCGGCGAGTTCGCCGGGCTGGCGCGGCGGCTGGAGGACGCCGGCGTCGACTCGCTCTGGCTGTCCGAACTCGTCTATTCGCCCGAAGTCGATCCCATGATCGGCATGACGCACGCGCTCGCCACGACGGCGAAGCTCAAGGTCGGCACCGGCGTGGCGATCCTGCCCGGCCGGCACCCGGTGCTCGTCGCGAAGCAGCTGCTCACCCTGGCCGGTCTTGCGCCCAAGCGGGTGCTCCCGGTCTTCGGGCTGCGCCCGGCCCGCGCCGCCGAGCACGACCTCTTCCCGGTGCCCGCCGGGCGGCGCGCCGCGGTGTTCGACGAGTCGCTGACCCTGCTGCGGCGGCTGCTCGAAGAGGACGACGTCTCGTTCGACGGCGAGTTCTTCCAGGTCGACGGCGTCCACCTCGGGCCGCGCCCGGCCAAGCGGCTGGACGTCTGGCTCGGGGGAGCGGCGCCGGCCGCGCTGCGCCGGGCCGGGCGGCTCGCCGACGGGTGGCTCGGCAGCTTCCACACGCCGGCCCAGGCGCGGGCCGCCCGCATCGCGATCCAGGAGGCGGCAGCGGAAGCCGGGCGCGAGATCGAAGCCGACCACTTCGGGCTCAGCCTGGCGGTGGCCGACAAGGGCGTGCCGGACCAGCTGCTGGCCGCGGCGGCGAAGCGGCAGCCGGGCGTGCCGGTCGAGGATCTGGTCGCGACCAGCTGGTCCGAGGCGCGCCGGCTGGTGGAGCAGCACATCGAAGCGGGCCTGACGAAGTTCGTCATCCGGCCCGGACACGGCGACTTCGAGGAGTTCCTGGCGCACTTCCAGGCGGACCTGATGCCCCTGCAGAACTGACTGTACCTACTGGTATGTACACTCGGCTGCGTGGACACGAGGGAGCGCCTCATCGAGAGCACCCGCACCCTGTTGTGGGAGCGCGGGTACGTCGGGACCAGCCCGAAGACCATCCAGCAGCTCGCCGGCGCCGGCCAGGGCAGCATGTACCACCACTTCTCCGGCAAGGAGGAGCTGGCACGCGCGGCCATCGACCGCACCGCCGAGGAGCTGCGCGCGGCCGCCGAAGCGCAGTTGTCCGGGCCCGGCACCGGGCGCGAACGCATCGCGGCGTACCTCCGCCGTGAGCGCGACGTCCTGCGGGGCTGCCCGGTCGGGCGGCTGACACAGGACCCGGACGTCATGGCCGCGCCCGCGCTCCGGGCGCCGGTCGAAGAGACGTTCTCCTGGCTGCGCACCCGGCTCGCCGAAGTCGTCGCGGAGGACGACGGCGGGCTCGACCCGGCGGCCACCGCGGCCGCCATCGTCGCGACCCTGCAGGGCGGCTACGTCCTCGCCAGGGCCGCGGACCGCACCGAGCCGTTCGAGCAGGCGATCGAGGGGATCCTCGCGCTGCTGAAGACCCGCTGAAGGGGAATGCCGTGCCGACCGAACCGCTGAGCCGCGTGATCGTCCTCGACCAGGAACTGCCGGCCCCGCTGGCGACTTCGCGGGTCGAGATCCGGCGGATCACCATCGCCCCCGGCCACGCCGCCGGGCTGCACGTCCACAACGGACCCGTCTTCGGCAGCATCGAAACGGGCTCGGCCGTCTACCAGATCGAGGGCGGCCCGGAGACCGTGCTCGGGCCGGGAGACGTCTTCTACGAGCCGGAAGGCGTCCGGATCGCCCGGTTCGACGCGCGCGACGACGGCGTGACGTTCCTCGGCTACTTCCTGCTCGCCGACGGGATGACCGCCGAACTCGTCTTCCCCGACGCTTAGAACTCCAGCTGCTCGGTCTTGCGCGGCATCAGCAGCAGCGCCAGCACCGACAGCACCGCCACCGCCAGCAGGCCGACGAACACGTACTGCGTCGCGTCGTTCAGCGCGCCCCGGACGAACGTCGCGACCGGGGAGTCGGCGTGGCCGCCCAGCACCAGGCTCGTCGCGTCCACCGACGGCGGCAGCTTGCCCGCGACCTCCGCAGGCGGGTTCGCGAACCGCGAGGCCAGCGTGGCGTTGGCGATCGCGCCGAACACCGCGGCGCCGACCGCGCTGCCCAGCGAGCGGCTGAACAGGTTCGTCGCGGTGACCACGCCGCGGCGGTCCCAGCCGACGACGGACTGGATCGCCACCAGCGTCGGGCTCGCGGCCAGGCCGAGGCCGATGCCGAGGACGAACGCCGCGATCGCGGCCGACCAGATCGACGACGTCGCGCCGAGCGTGGCCACCAGCACGCCGCCGGCGATGATGAACACGCTGCCGATCAGCGCCGTGTCGCGGAAGCCGATGCGCAGGTAGATCTTGCCCGCCAGGGACGCCGAGATCGGCCAGCCGACCGTCAGCGCCGCCACCGCGAACCCGGCCACCAGCGCGCCCGCGCCGAGCACGCCCTGCGCGTACGTCGGCAGGTACGACGTCAGGCCCATCAGGACCGCGCCGACCACGACCGCGACCAGGTTGCCGCCGACCAGGATCCGCCGGGTGAACACCCACAGCGGCAGCACCGGCTCGGCCGCGCGCTTCTCCACCAGCACGAACGCCACCAGCAGCGCCGCGCCCACGACGAAGATCGCCACGCTCGGCAGCGAGCCCCACGCCCACGCGACGCCGCCTTCCAGCAGGCCCAGGATCACCAGCGAGCAGCCGATGGTGAGCAGCGCGGCGCCGGTGTAGTCGACCTTGTGCGGCTTGCGCTCGACGCGCTCGGCGAAGTTGCGGTGCAGCATCAGCGCGGCGATCGCGCCGAGCGGCAGGTTGATGAAGAAGATCCACCGCCAGTCCAGGTACTCGGCGAACACGCCGCCGAGGGTCGGGCCGACCACCGACGCGACGCCCCAGACGCTGGCGACGTAGCCCTGGACCCTGGCGCGTTCCTCCACCGTGTAGAGGTCGCCGATGATCGTCATCGACATCGGCTGGATCGCACCGGCGCCGATGCCCTGCACCGCGCGGGCGGCGATCAGCACCGGCATGCTCCACGCGGCGCCGCACAGCACCGAGCCGACGAGGAACGCCGCGATCCCGAAGAACATCACCGGGCGGCGGCCGAGGACGTCGGCGAACTTGCCGTAGAGCGGCACCGTGACGGCCTGGGTCAGCAGGTAGATCGAGAACAGCCACGGGAATTGCGAAAACCCGCCGAGGTCGCGCACCACCGACGGCACCGCGGTCGCGATGATCGTGCTGTCCAGCGCGACCAGCGCGGTGCTGAGCATGACGGCGACCAGCACCGGGCCGCGTTCCGAACGGAAGCCGACCCCCTTGACGCTGGTGGCGGCGGTTGTCGTCATCGGCGGGCTGCTCCTCGGGGCGGTCATGTCCGGGGTCAACTACTTTGCAGTCCTAAGCATTCCACCGGGAGGCACCGCACCCCAGCGAATTTCCGTCGCCGCGCTCATCGCGCAAGATGGGAGGGGTGAGCGACTGGATCCGGCCGATCGGGCGGGGCTGGGTGGTCCGCGACGCGGTCCCCGGCCCCGACGTCGACGAGTTCGCCGAGCCCGACCGGGTGATCGACGCGCTGGCCGCGCCCGGGGCCGGCGACACCCTGCTGGCCGTGCAGCACCCCGCGCGCACGCCCGCGGCGCTGGCGCGGGGCCTCGACCTGGCCGCCGCCGTCCCGGTCGCCCGCGCGGCGCTCGAACGGCTCCGCAAGCGGTCGTACCGGCCGGTGCGCGAAGTCGTCGCGCCGTACCGGATCGAAGGGCCCGACGGCGTCGCGCTCGGCCTGCTCTGCCTGGTCGACCCGGCCGCGGTGACCGACGACGGCACCGCGCGGGTCCGGCACACCGAGGACGTCTACCCCGACGTCGTGACCGAGCGGGCGGCCGTGCTCGCCGGGCTCGGCTGCGCGACCAGCGCGGCCCTGCTCGTCCCGGCCGCCGGCGGCGACCTGCTGACCGCCGAGGTCGCCCGCGCGTGCGGCGCGCTCGGCCTGCCCGATCTGTCCACTTCGGACGCCGCCGGGCGGCGGCACGACCTGTGGGTGGTCCCCGCCGGACCGCTGCAGCACCGCCTGCTCGCCGCGGCCGGCGCCGCGGAACTGCTGGTCGCCGACGGCAACCACCGCGTGGCCGCGGCCGCGGCGGCCGGGCACGGCGGCCTGCTCGCCCTGGTCACCGCGGGCCCGGAACTGCGGATCGGCGCGATCCACCGGGTCCTCACCGGCACCGGCTTCGGCCCGGAGGACCTGGTGTCCCGCTGGTCGGCGGCGGGCCTCGACGTGCGCTACGACGAGCACGCCGTCCCGGTCACCGGCGAGGCGGTGGTGCGCGCGGGCACGGCGGTGCTGCGCGTCGTGCTGCCGAAGCCCGACGTGCCGGCCCCGGTGATCGACCACGAGATCGTCGAGCGGGTGCTGTTCGCCGAGGCGCTCGGGATCGACCCGGACGGACCGTGCATGCACCCGCTGCCGGAAGGCCGCCCGGTGCCAGCGGACGCCGACGCGGTGGTGCTGCTGGCCCCGGTCAGCCACGCGGACGTCCTCGCGGTGCACGCGGCGGGGCGGCGGATGCCGCGCAAGGCCACGTACTTCACGCCGAAGCCGCGCAGTGGGCTCGTGCTCGCGGAGCTTTAGCGCTGCGTGAAGTGGTCACCGGGCTTTCGCGCCGAGCGCCCCAAGGTGGCCGGTCGGCTGCGGCTGCGCTCGCGTCTTGAATGACTCATTAAGGTCTTCGGAGGTCCTGAATGACTCATTCAAGACACCGCAGGGCCGCCCGGCGCCACTCGACGCGGCCGCCATTGGGGCGCTTGCCGCGGAGCTTCAGCGGGCGTCCCACCAGTCCAGGACACGCGTCGCGAAGAACGTCAGCCACTTCGACGGCTCGCCGGCCGGGACGTCCACCGGGAACCACACGCGCCCGGTGTCGGTCCGCTGCTGCAGCCACGTCCCGTCCGGCTGCCGGGCCGCGCGGATCAGCTCGATCGCCGCCGCCATCCGCTCGTCGCGCCGTCCGGCGTCGCGAAAGTACGAAGCCGCGTTGAGGACGTCGTAGTGCCAGCGCATCGGGTAGCCGAACTCACGCACCCACGGCGCCAGCTCCGCCCCCGTCGACAACCGCCGGAACAGCCCGCGTTCCAGCAGGTACTCCTCGCCGCCGCGGCGGGCTTCGCGCGTTTCCGCCGTGCCTCCGGTCGCCTTCTCGTGCGCCAGCAAGCCTTTGAGGGAATTGAGTGTCGAGTGGACGGACGAGCGCGTCGAGCCCTCGACCCACTCGCAGTTCCAGCCGCCGTCCGGGAGGCGGTGGGTGGCGAACCAGTCCGCGATCCCGGCGACGTCCGCGCCGAGCCACACCCCGTTGGCCAGGGTCCAGGCGTTGATGCAGCAGTCGACTTCGCCGTCCCAGTAGGGCAGGTCGTCGTACTCCCAGCGGCAGTTCGCGGCCAGCCGCCCGGCCGTGTCACCCAGTACCGCGGCGTCGAGACCCCACTCGCGCAGGGCGTTCAACGACCACGTCGTCGCCGTCCACGGCTGGGGCTCGTCGCCGCGGAAGCCGGCCGGGAAGAACGCGCCGCCCGCCCAGCGGCCGTCCGGGTCCTGCGCCGCGAGCAGCCGCGCGCCGAACCCCTCCGACGCGACCCGGGCGCGCGTCGCTTCCCAGACTTCCGGTGGGGCGCCCGCGAGGTCCCGCTCGACTTGCCAGCGCAGGGCCGGGTCCGAGTCGAGCAGCCACGCGAGCACGTCCACTAGGCCCCCGTGACGCCGTCGATCGCTTCCCGGATGAAGTCCGCGTGGCCGTTGTGCCGGGCGTATTCGTGGATCATGTGCAGCATCACCAGCCGCAGCGACACGTCCTCGCCCCAGCGCGGCTGGTGGCCGGTGACGTCGAGGGACTCGGCCGCTTCTTCGATCTTGCGCGAGTGCTCCACTTCTTCCTGCCACGCCGCGAAGGCTTCCGCGCGCGTGGAGGAACTCGCGTCGTAGGCGGCCTGGAAGTCGCCTTCGGCCGACCACCGCAGGGGGATGTCTTCGGCGTTGATCACCCGCCGGAACCACGTGCGCTCCACTTCGGCCATGTGCCGGACGAGCCCGAGCAGCGACAGCGTCGACGGCGGGCTGGCGGCGCGGCGGAGGTCCTCGTCGGACAGTCCGTCGCACTTCATCGCGAGGGTGGCGCGGTGGAAGTCGAGGAACGTGCGGAGCATTTCGCGCTCGCCCCCGGTCAGGGGCGGTGCGGGGCGTTCGGTGGTCACGAGTCAGTGTGTATCACGCCCAGAAATGTCGTACCCGTGTTTTAAGCTCGCGCAGTGGACTTGCCCGTGATGCCGCCGGTGCGGCCGATGCTCGCGAAAGCCGTGCACGAGGTGCCTCGTGACCCGGGGCTGCTGTACGAGCCCAAGTGGGACGGCTTCCGCTGCGTCGTGTTCCGCGACGGCGACGAGGTCGAGCTGGGGTCGCGCAACGACCGCCCGCTGACCCGCTACTTCCCGGAGCTGGTCGAGCTGCTGGCCGCCGCGCTGCCGCCCCGCTGCGTCGTGGACGGCGAGATCGTGCTGGTCACGCCCGCGGGGCTCGACTTCGAGGCGCTGCAGCTGCGGCTGCACCCGGCGGCCTCGCGCGTGCGCAAGCTCGCCGAGGAGACGCCGGCCAGCTTCGTCGCGTTCGACCTGCTCGCCCTCGGCGACACCGACCTCACCGAGGTGCCCTTCCGCGAGCGGCGCAAGCAGCTGGAAAGCATCCTCCGCACCGACGCCGAAGGCCTCCAGCGCGTCCACCTGACCCCGCTGAGCGACGACCCGGCCCAGGCCGAGGACTGGTTCACCCGGTTCGAGGGCGCGGGTTTCGACGGGGTCATGGCCAAGCCCGCGGACCTGCCGTACGAGCAGGACAAGCGGGTGATGCTGAAGGTCAAGCACGAGCGCACGGCCGACTGCGTCGTGACCGGGTTCCGCTGGCACAAGGACGGCGCCGGGGTCGGCTCGCTGCTGCTGGGGCTGTTCGACGACGAAGGGGTGCTGCACCACGTCGGGGTGGCGAGCAGCTTCACCAAGGTGCGGCGGGCGGAGCTGGTCGACGAGCTGGCGCCGCTGCGGGAGAACGCGCTGGAAGGGCACCCGTGGCGGTCGTGGGCCGAGTACGAGCCCCCGGCCGGCAGGCAGCCGGGCGCGATGAGCCGCTGGGCACCGCAGAAGGACCTCTCCTGGGAGCCGCTGCGGCCCGAGTGGGTGGCGGAGGTCCGCTACGAGCACCTGCAGGGTGGCCGGTTCCGCCACGGCGGGCGGCTGGTCCGGTTCCGGCCCGACCGCACCCCGGAGTCCTGCACGTACGCCCAGCTCGACGAGGCGCCGCCCGCCGAGCTCGCCAAGCTGTTCGGGGAGGCGCGATGAGCGAGGCCGTGCTGCTCGACGTCGACGGCGTCGAGGTCAAGATCAGCAGCCCGGACAAGGTCTACTTCCCGGAGCGCGGCGAGACGAAGCTCGACCTCGTCGAGTACTACCGCGCGATCTCGGAGCCGCTGCTGGCCCGGCTCGGCGGGCGCCCGCTGCTGCTGGAGCGCTACCCGGACGGCGCGGGTGGCAAGAACTGGTTCCAGAAGCGCGTGCCCAAGGGCGCACCGCCGTGGCTGAGCACCACCGTCGTCTCGACGCCGAACGGCACGACGAGCGACGCGCTGGTGGCGAAGGACCTCGCGCACATCCTGTGGGCGGTGAACCTCGGCTGCCTCGGCTTCCACGTCTGGCCGTACCGCGCGGGCACCCCGGAGGTCACCGACGAGCTGCGCGTCGACCTCGACCCGTCGCCCGGCATCGGCTTCGACGAGCTGCGCGAGGCGGCGGTGCTGACCCGGGAGTTCCTGGCCGAGCACGGCATCGAAGGCCACCTGAAGACGTCGGGTTCGCGGGGCCTGCACCTGTACGTGCTGCTCGAACCGCGCTGGGACAGCTTCCAGGTGCGCGCCGCGGCGGTCGCGCTGGCCCGGGCGCTCGAACGCCGTCACCCGGAGAAGATCACCGCGCAGTGGTGGAAGGAGGAACGCGGCTCGCGCGTGTTCGTCGACTTCAACCAGAACGCGCCGCACAAGACCGTGTTCGGCGCCTGGTGCGTGCGGCCGCGGGTGGGCGGCCAGGTGTCGACGCCGATCGGCTGGGACGAACTGGACACGGTGGAGCCGGACACGCTCACCTTGAGCACGGTGCCCGCCCGGGTGGCCGGACGCGGCGACCCGTGGGCCGGCGCGGGGGAGCGGCCGCAGTCGATCGAGCCGCTGCTCGCGATGTCCGAAGCGGACATGGCGAACGGCCTGATGGACGCGCCGTGGCCGCCGGTCTACCCGAAGATGCCCAACGAGCCGCCGCGGGTGGCGCCGAGCCGCGCGAAGAAGGCGTGAAGTGGCCACCGTCGCGGAGTGCCCGGCCGACGACGGGTTGCTGCTCGCCTTGATGACGGCGATGACGGCCGAGCTGATCGTGGTCTACGACCTGCCCCCGGACGCCCAGCCCCGCCCGCTGGGCCCGGCCAGCCGGTACCTCCTGGCCCGCGACGGGCCCCGCGCGATCGGCTGCTGCGCGGTCGAACCGGTCGAGCCGGGCCTGTCCGAGCTGAAGCGCATGTTCGTCGCCCCGGACGCGCGCGGCACCGGCGTCTCGGGCGCGCTGGTCGCGGAGTCCGAACGCCTCGCCCGCCACCAGGGTGCGCACCGCCTCCGCCTGGAAACCGGAGTCCGCCAGCCGGCGGCGATGCGCTTGTACGAGCGGGCGGGGTACCGGCGGGTGCCGAACTTCCCGCCGCACGAAAGCGACCCCGAGTCGGTCTGCTACGAGAAGGCGCTCAGCTAGGGCTGTGGTCCTGGGGCTTCGGCCGACGCGGCGGCAACGGCCCGGCGGAGCAGGGCCAGCCCCTGCTCACCGGCGGGATCCCCGATCGCGGCCGCGAGCTGGTACCACTCGGCCGCCTGCGCCACGTCGCCGACGAGGGCGTAGAGACCTGCGGTGTGCGCGAAGGCCCGGGTGTGCCGCTGGAGCGAGGCCTGCTCGGCCCACTTGATGGCTTCCCCGAGGTTTTCGCGCCCCAGCTCGTAGCTGCTCAAAGCCAGCATCGCTTCCGGCTGCCCACCGCGAGCAGCGTGCTGGTACAGCTTCACCGCGGCGGCGACGTCGCCCTGTTTCTCCAGCCACACCCCGAGGTTCGTGGTGGCCAGCAGGTTGCCGCCGGCCGCGGCCCGCTTCCACCAGAGTGCCGCTTCGGCGGGTTTTTCCTGACCCAGCAGGATGTTGCCGCAGTCGTAGGCCGCTTCGGCGCTGCCGGCTTCCGCGGCCCGGGTGAACCACGACATCGCGCGGTCCGGGTCGTTCCGGGCCAACGCCCGACGGGCCAGTAGCGACATCGCCGGTACGTCGCCGTGTTCGGCGGCGCGGGTGTACCACAGCTCGGCTTGGGATTCGTCCTGCTCGGCGTCCGCCGCGCGGCCCAGTTCCACCATGGCGTCCGGGTCGCCCAGGTCGGCCGCCAGCCGCAGGAACTCCTTCATCCCTTCGGTGTCCCCGGCGTAGCGGCGGAAGACCGCGAGGTTGACGAGGGCGTCGACGTCCGACTGCGCCGCGGCGAGGGTGAACCACTTCTCCGCCGCGGCCGGGTCGTCTTCCTCCAGCGCCAGCTCGCCGAGCACGACGAGGGCGTCGACCTCGCCGGCCTCCGCGGCGCGGGTGTACCACTCCTTCGCTTCGGTCTTCTGCCGGTCCTTCACGAGCTGAGCCGCGAGGTGGGTCATGGCCACCGGCAGGCCCGCCGCCGCACCCCGCCGGAGGACCGCTTCGGACTCCGCCTGCTTTCCGCGGCGGCGAAGGATCTTCGACAGGTTGACCACGCAGCCGCCCATGACGAGGTCTTCCAGGCCCGCCGCGCGTGGCTCGGCCTCGAGCTGCGCTTCGATCACTCGCCGGTACCACTTTTCGGCTTCGGTGTAGCGGCCGCTCGTGTGCAGCAGCGACCCCAGCGCGGCCATCGCCGCCGGCTCGCCGTCCACTGCCGCCGTGCGGTACCAGTGCTCGGCGCCGGTCGCGTCCCCGCGGGCGAACAGCCGGATCGCGGTGATGGTCATCGCGCTGCGGAAGCCCTTTTCCGCTGCTTCCCGGTACAGCCGGTCGGCCTCCGCGTCGTCGTCGGCCTGGCCGGCGAGCCAGGCCAGTGCTTCGCCGTCGCCGTCTTCGGCGGCTTCGCGGAACGCCGCCTCCGCGCGGCTTTCTTCCCCCAGCTTCAGCAGGACGGTGGCGAGCCGGGTGCGCGCGTGGGGAGTCTTCAGCTCGGCCGCGATCGCGAACCATTTCGCGGCCTCCCGCAGTTCGTCCTTTTCTTCGTGGACGAACGCGACGCAGAAGGCCGCGAAGGGCTGCCCGAGCCGGAAGGATTCGCGGAACATGCCGAGCGCCTCGTCCAGCCGGCCGGCCCGGCGGTACAGCTCCCCGAGCCTGGAGAACGCCCGCGGTTCGCCGTGTTCGGCAGCGGCCCGGAAACGCTCTTCCGCCGCCGCGGCGTTCCCCGCCTCTTCGTCGACGCAACCCAGGCGGTAAACGGCTTCGGGGTCGCCGAGGCCGGCCGCGCGGTGCCACCACGCCAGCGCCGTCTCGCGCTCGGCGCGCTTGTCGTGCACGACGCCGAGGTTGACCATCGCCGAGGTGTGCCCGCGGGCGGCCGCCTCCTGCCACCACTTCTCGGCTTCGCCGGCGCGCTCGTCGTGGTGGCAGAGCACGCCGAACGCCGTCATCCCCGCCAGGTGCCCGTCTTCGGCCGCGGCGCGGAACGCGCGCTCCGCGACGTCCCGCCTGCCGCGCAGGTACGCCGTGACGCCCACGGCGTACGCCCGGTCGGGAGCCGGGTCGTCGAGCACCGCGTCCCACACCGCGTCCGGCACTTCGCGGCCGTGGCCGGGCGGGCCGCCGCGGTCGGCGTGGTCGACCAGGTAGTCCATGGCCATCAGCGTCCCGTCCCGGTACGGCTGCAGGCACGAACTCGCCTGGAGGACGGGCCGGCTCGCCCAAGCGGCCGCCTCCCCGGCCGGTGGCAGGTCGCCGCGGTCCCGCCAGGCCGGATCGACGAACTCGCGCGCCAAGGCGGCCAGCAGCTCGAGCGGCAGCGGCTCCTGCACACCGGCCCGGCGGCATTCGACGGCGGCCGTGATCAGCGCGCTCCCCACCTGGAACAACGGTCCTTCGCCGACCGTCCAGCGGGCGACCATGGCCGTCCCCGCGGCCAGGTACTCGGCGAACCCTTCCCGCGCCGCCAGGGCCTGGGCGATCCGCCGGTCGCGCCGGGCGAGCTGCCGGGCGCGCTCGCGCTCGCCGTCCGTCAGCTCGCGGGCGACCGGGATCCGGCGTTCGTCGGTGATCTGGTCCAGCAGGTCAGCCGCGGCGAGCGGGATGCCGCCCGCGGCCGGCTCGCCGGCGGCGAGCCGGGACGCCTGGGTGAACCGGGCGAGTTCGTCGTCGCGCAGGGTCGCGAGGACCACGACCGCCGGGTCGAGCCGTTGCAGCAGCGCGAGGTCGAGGCCGCCCGGCACCAGGAAGCGTTCGAGGTCGTCGAGGAAGACGACGCAGTCGCCGGGCACCAGGTCCAGCTCGGCCAGCTCGCGCAACCGGGGGCCGTCCGCGGGGATCAGCAGCGGCCGGTCCGGGAACACCCGCCGCAGCGCTTCGGCCGCGGTCCTGGTCTTGCCCGCGGCGGCGGGGCCGTGCAGCAGCACCGCGCCGCCCCGCCGCAGCTGCTCGTCGAGCGCGTGCTCGAGGTCCCGGGGCAGGTGGGGCGGGGCGTGGCGGTCGGCGCCCGACGGCGACGCGATCGCCCGCTTCACGCGCAGCTGCCCGAGGGTGGTGTGCCGCGGGGTCGGCAGCGCACCGGACACCAGGTGCAGGGCGCGGCCCGAGAGCCCCGGCGGCTTCCGGCGCGGCCCCCGGATGCCCTGGCCGGCCCACACCGCGACCGCCACCACCGGGGTGCCGATGGCGAAGACCCAGCTGAACGCCTCGACGACGTCGCGCGTCTTCGCCGACCACGAACCGATGAACGGCGTTCCCCAGACGACGACCGACACCGACGCCGCGAGCAGCACCACGGCGCCCGCGAGCCACCCCCACCGTCTCTTCACCGCGCCGGCTAGACGCCCAAGTCGAGTGCCAGCTGGGCGCGGTCCTCGCCGTCCGCGGGCGCGCCGGACAGCGTCGCGACGCAGCCCGGGCAGGGGGTGAGCTCCGCCGTCGTCAGGTCGACCGGTTTCCAGCTGCGGGATTCGCGCTCGCCGCAGGCCGAGCGGCGGTAGCGGAGGTCGCCGGAGCGGGTCATCAGGTGGGCCAGGGGGACGTCTTCGGGCAGCACGCCGACCCGGTACCAGCGGGGTGTGCTCACCGCGGTGGTCGTCATGGCCGACAGTGTCCGTCGGCCCGGGCGGGTCGGGAGCGCATTTGCCGGTCGTCGGCGTGTCAGGCCTGGTCGGGGAGGTAGCGGAGGATGTGCAGCAGGCCGCGCTCGTCGACGACCGACGGGTCCGGGGCCACGCAACGCTCCAGGTCGGCCAGCACGGCGTCGGCGTCGAGGCCGGCGCCGATCAGCACCAGCTCGGTCCGGCGCGGCTCACGCGCGGGCCACGGCGACCGCGCCAGCTGCACGAAACCGCCGACCGTGTGCAGGTGGAAGCGCGCGTCGATCCCGAAGTCGGCCTGGCCCTTCATGCGGTAGAGCCCGGCCGGGCGGCGCTCCAGGAAGTCCACGAACGCGCGCGGTGCCAGCGGCGTCTCGGCCGTGAACGTCACCGTCTGGTAGCTCGCGTGCAGGTGCTCGGCGTGGTCGTGGTCGTCCTCGCGCAGGTCGTCGAACGACAGCTGGCCGACGCGCTCGCCGCGGGGTTCGGGGTCGAAGAACAGCCTCGGGTCGACACGGCCGTGCTCGGTGACCAGCAGGGGACGGCCCGGCGCCAGCTCTTCGACGACCGCCGTGAGCTTCGCGAGCGCTTCGGCGGACACCCGGTCGGCCTTGTTCAGCACCACGAGGTCGGCCAGGCGCAGGTGGTCGGCCAGCTCGGGGTGGCGCTCGCGGGCGGCTTCGAACTCGGCCGCGTCCACGACCTCGGCGAGCCCGCCGTAGCGGATGTCCGGGTTCTCGCTGGCGATCATCAGCCGGATGAGGTCGCGGGGTTCGGCGATGCCGCTGGCCTCGACCACGATGACGTCGATGCCCGCCTCGGCCGAGGAGAGCCGCGTGAGCATCGCGTCGAGCCCGCTCGCGTCGACGGCGCAGCACAGGCAGCCGTTGCCGAGCGAAACCATGGTGTCGACCTGGCCGGCGACGGCGAGCGCGTCGACGTTCACCTGGCCGAAGTCGTTGACCACGACGCCGACCCGGGCACCCTCGCGGTTGGCGAGCAGGTGGTTGAGCAACGTTGTCTTGCCCGCGCCGAGGAACCCGGCGACGAGGACCACGGGAATCCGGCTCACGCACGCGACTCTAACGTCGCGCGCGAGCGCGCTGATACACGGGGGACCGCGGCCCGGAAAGGCCGTTCGGCGAAAGCCCACGAAAAGACGAAAGGCCGCCACGGGGAAAGGATCACGGTGCCCGTGGTGTCCGCAGTGATCGATTGACCGGAAATGCGCTGCGCCATGTCCGAATGACGCTTGGTAGCAGTTTTTTCTCCGGGGTTTTCCCTGGCCGAAGCCGCATTCGGGGATTGCCGGGATGGAATTCACGATCGGGGGAGTGCGACGCCCGGATCGTGGAGTACTCTCCCCCGCCTGGCCGGAGGTGCCGGGGGCGGCGGTACCTCCAGGACCGGCTCGTCATCGGCGACCATCGGAGGAACGGTGAACCTTTTCGTCGGGGTGCAGATCACGATTCCGGAGAGTAGGGAGACGCGGTGACCGTTGCACCTGAGCGGGTGACGGCAGCGCTGCCGCTTTACCCCCAGCGCGTCTCGGAGGAACAGAGCGTCAATTCCGCGGAAGCGGAAGAATTCCTGGACCGGGTGTACGCCGAAGGTGCCGCGGAAGAAGGCACGCGGTTCGAAACGCGCCTCGCCGAGGTCCGCGCGGAAATCGCCGAAACGGGCACCTACCGCCACACCGCGGCCGAGCTGGCGTACGGCGCGCGCCTCGCGTGGCGCAACTCGGCCCGCTGCATCGGCAGGCTGTACTGGCGCAGCCTCCGCGTCCGCGACCGGCGGCGGGTCACCGACCCCGCGGCGATCGCCGGCGAGTGCGTCGCCCACCTGCGCCAGGCCACCCGAGGCGGGCGGATCCGCCCGACGGTCACCGTCTTCGCGCCGGACGCGCCCGGCAAACCGGGGCCGCGCATCCACAATGAGCAGCTGATCCGCTACGCCGGGTACCGCCTCGACGACGGCTCGGTCCTCGGCGACCCCCGGTACACCGGGTTCACCGAACGGGTGCGAAGACTCGGCTGGCGCCCGCCGGAGCGGCGGGGGTCCTTCGACGTCCTCCCGCTGCTGGTCGAGGCGCTGCCGGGGGAGCCGCGGCTGTTCACGCTGCCGCCGGACGCCGTGCTGGAGGTCCCGCTCACGCACCCCGACCACCGCTGGTTCGCCGGTCTCGGCCTGCGCTGGCACGCGGTGCCGGCGATCAGCGACATGCCGCTGGAGATCGGCGGTGTCACCTACCCCGCGGCGCCGTTCAACGGCTGGTACCTCGGCACCGAGATCGGCGCCCGGAACCTGGCCGACGAGCAGCGCTACGACCTGCTGCCGGTCGTCGCCGAGCTGATGGGCCTGCCGACGTCGTCCGAGCGCACGCTGTGGCGCGACCGGGCGCTGGTCGAGCTGACCCTGGCGGTCCAGCACTCGTTCGACGCCGCCGGCGTGACCATCGCCGACCACCACACGGAGTCGCGGCGGTTCCTGGCCCACCTCGAACGCGAGGAGCGGGCGGGCCGCCGGTGCCCGGCCGACTGGAGCTGGATCGTGCCGCCGGTCTCCGGTGGCCAGACCGCGGTGTTCCACCGCTACTACGACGAGCCCGATCCCGCGCTGCGCCCGGCGTTCTTGCCGCCCGCGAACACGGGCGAGTGAACGAGGGACCCGCGAGCCCACGAAGAGCAACGCAGGTGCGCCCGTATGGCGGATCGTGACCGGCCCGCGCCGCGGTCCGGTCCGCCAGGGCCGACAATGGAACGATGTCCCTGGTCCTCGTCGCCTACGCCGGGCGCCACGGCGGAACCCGGCAGATCGCCGAGGTGATCGCCGCCGAGCTCGGCGGCACCGGCCTGACCGTGGACGTGCGCGACGCCGCCGACGTCGCGGGGGTGGAGGACTACGCCGCGGTCGTCGTCGGCAGTGCCCTGTACTACGGCCGGTGGCGGCCTGAGGCGGTCCGGTTGCTGGAGCGCAACGCCCGGGCGCTGGCCGAGCGCCCGGTCTGGCTGTTCCACAGCGGACCGTGCGGGCCGGACGCCGCCGGGCGGCAGGTCAGCCTGCCGCCGAACGTCGCGCTGCTGGCCGCGCGCATCGACGCCGAGCGCACCGCGACCTTCGGCGGCCGTCTCGACCCGGCGACCGTGCGCGGCATCATCCCGCGCCTGTTCGCGGCCGGGCGGCGCGCCGGCGACTTCCGCGACTGGGACCGGATCAAGGCCTGGGCGCGCGACGTCGGCCGCCGGGTCCGCACCCGCGTCGCGCTCTGACCCTTGCCCGCGCCCGGCGGTGGGTGCTACACCGTGCCTGCGGTCTTCCGGTGAAAAACCGACGGGACGGGGCAAACGTGACGGAACGCCAGGCGGCATCGGCGCCAGCCAAGAAAGCGCTTACATCCGATCAGCGCAACGCCTTCCTCGCGGCGCTGCTCGGCTGGAGCATGGACTCCTTCGACTACTTCCTCGTCGTCTTCGTCCTGGCGGACATCGCCAAGGACAAGTCGTTCGGCGCGACGGCGACGCAGCTGGCCTTCATCACCACCGCCACGCTGGTGATGCGCCCGGTCGGCGCGCTGCTGTTCGGCCTGTGGGCCGACCGGGTCGGACGGCGGATCCCGCTGATGGCCGACGTCCTGCTGTACTCGGTGGCCGGCCTGCTCTGCGCGTTCGCCCCGAACTACACCGTGCTGCTGGTCCTGCGGTTCGTCTACGGCATCGGCATGGGCGGCGAGTGGGGTCTCGGCGCGGCGCTGGCGATGGAGAAGATCCCGGTGGCCCGCCGCGGGTTCTTCTCGGGCCTGCTGCAGGTCGGCTACTCGATCGGCTACCTGCTCGCCGCGCTCGCGTACCTGCTGTTCCACTCGCTGCTCGACCTCGAATGGCGCTGGATCTTCGTGCTGAGCATCTTCCCGGCGCTGATCAGCCTGCTGATCCGGGCCCGCGTGCGCGAGTCGGAGGTCTGGGAGGTCGCGCGGGAGAAGCTGCGGGTCACGCGGACGTCGGTCAAGGACATCCTGCTGAACCCGAAGGTGATCCGCCGCTTCGGCTACCTGATCCTGCTGATGACGGCGTTCAACTGGATGAGCCACGGCACCCAGGACGTCTACCCGAGCTTCCTGAAGGCCCACGAGAACGGCGGCGCCGGGCTCAGCGCCTCGACCAGCACGTGGATCGCCGTGCTGTACAACGTCGGCGCCATCATCGGCGGCCTGACCTTCGGCACGCTGTCCGAACGCCTGGGCCGCCGCCGCACGATCGTCACGGCGGCGGTGCTCGGCCTGCCGGTGATCCCGATCTTCGCGTTCGACCACGGCGCGGGGCTGCTCGCGCTCGGCTCGTTCCTGATGCAGATCATGGTGCAGGGCGCGTGGGGCGTGATCCCGGCGCACCTGACCGAGATGTCGCCGGACGCCATCCGCGGCTTCTACCCGGGGGTGACCTACCAGCTGGGCAACCTGCTGGCCGCGCTGAACCTGCCGATCCAGCAGGCCATCGCGGAGGCGCACGGGTACACCTCGGCGCTCCTGTGGACGGTGGTCCCCGGCCTGGTCGCGGTGGCGGTGCTGACGGCGCTCGGCAAGGAGGCCAAGGGGATCAGGTTCGGTGAGTCGGCGGTGGCCACGGCTCCGGCGGCGAAGTAGCGCCGGCCGCCCGCAGCCGGGTCAGGATCCCGAGCCACTCGAGCGCGTCGGCCACGGTGGGGTGCAGCGGCAGGAGCGGGCCCAGCCGGAGGGTCTCGATCGCCCGGAGCACCACCGCGGGACAGCCGGCGAGGGCGAACGGGATCCCGGCGCGGTGGGCGCGGCCGGCCACCTCGTGCAGCAGCGCGACGCCGCGGGCGGAACAGTGGCGCACCCCGCCCAGGTCGAGGACGAGACCCCGCGGGGCCAGCCCGATCTCTTCGGCGAGCCGGTCGCGCAGCCGGTCGCCGCAGGCCAGGTCGATGTCCCCGGTGACGGCGACGACGGTGGCTTCGGCGGTCGCGGTGAGCACCAGCGACGCGGCGGGCGGCGGTGCCGGCCGGCTCTCGTAGTAGCGGTCCAGCAGCGCGTCGATGTCGAGCTTGGCGGGGTAGGGCACGGAATCGACCTGACGGGCCCACTCCCGCAGCGCCGCGACCAGTGCGCGGTGCCGTTCGTCATCGGGGCGGGTCATGTTCGTTACATCGCTTCCCGGGGCCCCGGTGCAACACCCGGGCTCAGGGTGTGACGAGCCCCGCTTCGTAGGCGAAGATCGTGAGCTGGACGCGGTTGCTGACGTCGAGCTTCGCGAACGTGCGCGTGATGTGCGTTTTCACCGTCGCTTCGCTGACGAACAGCTCCGCCCCGATCTCCGCGTTCGGCTTGCCCCGCGCGACCGCCGTGACGATCTGGCGTTCGCGCTCGCTCAGCAGACCCAGCTTCGCCTGAGCGAGCGCCCGGCGCGGGCTCACGCGCGTCGCGACGAACTGGCCGATCAGCTGTTTCGTCGTGCGCGGTGACAGCATCGCGTCGCCGTTCGCGACCACCCGGACGCCCTCGATGATCTCCTGCGGCGAGCCTTCCTTGAGCAGGAACCCGCTGGCGCCGGCCGCGAGTGCTTCGAAGACGTACTCGTCGAGGTCGAACGTCGTCAGGATCAGCACCCGCGGCGGGCGCGGCTGGGCGAGCACCGCCGCCGTCGCCGCGAGGCCGTCCATCCGGCGCATCCGGATGTCCATCAGGACGACGTCGGGTGCGTGCCGCGCGACCTGCTGCGCCGCTTCGTCGCCGTCACCCGCCTCCGCGACGACGGTGATGTCGGGCGCGCTGCCGAGGATCATGGTCAGGCCGGTGCGGACCAGCGGGTCGTCGTCGACGAGCAGAACGCGGACGCTCACCCGCACATGCTAGGGGGCCGGGGCGGCGGCCGGTGCCCAGGGCAGCCAGGCGCGCAGCGCGAACACCCGCTCGCCGGCCGGCCCGGCCGTGAGCGAGCCGCCCAGCAGGGCGACGCGCTCGCCGACACCGGTGAGCCCGGTGCCCGAACCCGGCGAGGCCACCGGGTGCGGCGGCAGCGCGTTGACGACCTCGAGCACCAGGCCGGGGCCGGGCCCGCCGCGCACGGTCACCTCCGCCGGCGCGCCCGGCGCGTGCCGGAGCACGTTGGTGAGCGCTTCCTGGAGGATCCGGTAGGCGGCCGTGCCGAGCGGGGCCGGGGCCGTCGCGGCCTGGTCGAGCAGGATCGTCACGTTGGCGGTGAGCCCGGCCTGCCGGGCGCCGGCGATCAGGCCGGGGATGTCGGCCAGCGTCGGCTGCGGCGGTTCGGCCGGGCCGCCGGCTTCGCGGCCGGCGAACCCGGGCCCGCGCAGCACGCCGATCACCTGGCGCAGGTCGTCGAGCGACTGCCGGGCGGTGGTCCGCACGGTCTTGGCCGCCGCCGCGGTGTCCGGTGCGGTGGTGGCGGTGACTTCGAGGGCGCCCGCCTGCAGCGAAAGCAGGGACAGCCGGTGCCCGAGGACGTCGTGCATCTCGCGGGCGATGCGGGCCTGCTCCTCGCGGCGCGCCATCTGCTCGCGCAGCGCCTCCTGCTCGGCGATCCGACGGCGTGTCTCGGCCAGGCTGTGCCGCACCACCCCGACGGTGACCGGGACCGCGGTGAACACGAGGGCGGTCAGGACGACGCCGGTCAGCTTGCCCGCCGTCGATCCGGTCGACATCCAGGCCCCGGCGATCGTCACTTCGGAGAAGCGGCTCGCGTCCCGCCACACCGCGAGCGCGGTCGCCGCGGCGACGAGCACCGACGCGCCCCACCGCCGCCACCCGACGTGGTGAGCGGTGAACGCGGCGAGGGCGATCAGCGCGGCCAGCGAATCGCCGGGCAGCAGCAACGGCGGCACGAGCGCGATCCCGGTGACGAGCAGCGGCCACCGGTGCCGCCAGACCAGCATGACGGACGCGCCGATCCCGGCGAACCAGGCGAGCACGCCCAGCACCGTGATCAGCGTGGCCGACGTACCCGGCAGGGCGCTGGCCAAGGCGGCGTAGATCGTGCTGCTCAGCACGCCGGTCGCGACCGCGAGCACGGTGTACACCACCCGAAGCACGGACCCCATGCGGTGAGCCTACGAGGCGCCCGGGGGACGTCCATCAGCTGTTCGGCTTCTCCGGGGCCCGCCGGTTGACGACTTTCGTCGTACCGGGTCGAGGCTCGCGGACGACGCGGCGCCACCCGGGGCGCTGGTTTCCTGCTCGCCGTCAAGCGAAGGCGAAAGGACACGACCCCGATGACCGACTACACCCCGATCCAGCAGCAGTACCCGGCTCCGCAGGCCGCGCCGCCCCGCAACGGCCTCGGCACGGCGGGCTTCGTCCTCGGCCTGGTCGGGCTGGTGTTCTCGCCGATCCCGATCGTCGGCGTGATCGCGTGGCCGCTGGTGGTGCTCGGGCTCGTCCTGTCCGCGGTCGGCCTGGCCAGGGTGCGGGCGGGCAAAGCCACCAACAAGGGGCTCGCGATCGCCGGCATCGTCGTGTCGGTGCTCGGCCTCGTCGTCAGCATCCTGTGGGTGGTGGTGCTGGGCAAGGCGATCGGCGACGTCAACGAGCAGGCGACCCAGCACCACACGATCGTCTACTCGGTGACCGGCGACGCGAAGACCGCGGACGTCGACTACAGCACGTTCGACCAGGCGGGCTCGGTGAAGACCGAAACCGGCGCGACCGTGCCGTGGACGAAGACCGTCGAGGCCACCGGCGTCCTCATCGGCGCGTTCACCGTGAGCACCGGGGAAGCGGGCGGCACGGTGACGTGCAAGGTCGTCGTGGACGGCCAGGAGGTCAAGACGGCGACCGCCTCCGGCGAGTTCGCGCTCGCCAGCTGCTCGGGTTTCTGACGGCGACGGAACGAGGGGACCCGGCCCGGGTCCCCTCTTCCCCGTGTCAGCTGCAGTGCTCGAACTGGCTGTCGTAGGACTGGCCGTCGGCCGCGCCGCCCCACTTCACGCACTTGTCCGCCGCGGCCGCGGAAACCGGGCCGGCGAAGTAGGAGAACGCCCCGGAGTCGGTGACCCGCGCCGAGCCCTGGACCTCCAGGTAGGCCGAGGTCTGCGTGGCCTTCCCGGCGTTGGCGCTCTTCATCGCGCTGACGCAGTTCTTGCCGGTAGCGGCGTTGTAGGACAGGTAGGCCGTGCCCGCCGTGCCGAGCGGTGCCGAATCGATGACGCCGTAACCGAGTCCGCAGGCCGGCGCGCCCAGCGCGGCGTCGGTCACCGTGGCGTAGCGGATCGTGTCGTTCGCGTGGAACTCCGGCCCCGCTTCGAACAGCACGCCGACCGAGGACTGGGACAGCTGCACCATGTCGGAGTACGCCGCGTCCTGGCCCCACACGAGCAGGCTGCCCGCGGTGCCGGTCCAGTTCGCGCCCTCGTCGAAGGACGAGTGCACCCGCAGCTCCTTGCGACGGTCGCAAGTGGACGGTGCGGCGAACACGACCCGGTTGTACTTGCCGCCGGTGTCGGTGGCGCTCATCCGGGCCGTCGAACCCTGGACGGTCGGCGCGACGAGGTCGGTGGCGAAGGCGAACTTGGCGCTGAAGCTCGCGCCGCCGTCGGAGCTGATCGCGAAGGCGCGGTTGCGCGTCCCGCCTTCCAGGCACTTGTTGCCGTCGTTGGCCTGGTTGCGGGCGGCGGCGTACACGCGGCCGTCGAGCAGCTCGGTGACGCTGATTTCCTGCGGGTTGATCGCGCTGGTGGGGGAGTCGGTCGCGCCGCGGTGCCAGGTGCTGCCCTGGTCGTCGCTGTAGACCAGCGCGCCGGTGTTCGTGCCGCTGATGGTCCAGCTGACCCCGGCGACGAGCCGCCCGGCGTGCGCGCCGCGCGTGAGCACGATCCCGTGCGACGGCCCGGTGGCGAGCCAGCCCGGGGGGCTCGCGAACCCGAGTTCGCTGGTCAGCACGCGCGGCGCGCCCCACGTCTTGCCGTTGTCCTCGCTGATCGACACGCGCGGCACGCGGCCGCACGACGGGTTCGTGTAGCACTGCATGGTGGACAGCAGCACGATCCGGTTGCTGCCCGGGATGACGATCGGCGCCGGGTTGCCCTTGGTGTCGCCGTTGGCCTTGATGACGGTCTGCAGCGCGCTCCACGTCTTGCCGCCGTCGGTGGAGCGCTTCATGACGAGGTCGATTTCGCCGAGGTCGTTGCAGAAGCTGGCGCCGCCGTTGCGGCCCTCGGCGAAGGCGAGCAGGTCGCCGTTGTTCGCCTTGACGACGGTGGGGATGCGGTAGCAGTCGTGGCCTTCGGTGTTTTTGTTGAACACCAAGGTGCTGCTGACATCGGCCTGCGCGGTGGCGGTGCCGACGGCGGCCACGGCGGCGCACCCCAGCAGCCCGGCCAGGAGGCCTCTGGCGATCCGGGTGAGGTTCACGGTTTCTCCCTGTTCGTTCTACGTCCTACGTCTCGGCGGTAGCGTCGGCGCGGTCCGTACAAGACCCGTACAACCCGGCGTATAACGAACTATTCATGGCCGGGAGGGAAATTCCTGGTGAACGCGGGTGGGGAGTTGCTGTCGATCGAACGGCGATATATCGTGTGAGTGTCGGCGATAGGGCTACCTGAGGAGAGCGCATGTCAGCGGGAGCGGGACGGATGTTCGGCGGCTTCGGTGGTGGGCACTTCGGGCACGGGCCGGGTGGGCACGGGATGCCGGGGCTGCACGACGTGCCGGGGCACGAGGACTGGGACGGCGGACCGGAGCTGGCGCGCGGGGGCCCGCCGGGCGGGTTCCCGCCGCACCCGCCCCAGCCGCCGCAGCCACCGGGCTTTCCCGGGTTCCCGGGCGGCCCCGGCTCGTTCGGCGGCCCGGGCGGCTGGGGCGGTGGCGGCCCGTGGCAGCGGGTCCGGGAGTTCCGCGGCGGGCGGCCGCCGGCGCGTCCGGTGCGCCCGGCCGTGCTGGCGCTGCTCGCCGAGGAGCCGATGCACGGCTACCAGCTGATGCAGGAGATCCGCCGCCGCACGAACGAGCGGTGGCGCCCGAGTCCCGGCTCGGTGTACCCGATCCTGCAGCAGCTGGAGGACGAAGGCCTGGTCCACACGGTCGAGACGGGCGGCCGCCGCGTCGCCGAGCTGACCGATGCGGGCCGTGAGCACGTCGCCGGGCGGGAGGCGGAGTTCGCCGAGCTGTGGGGCGAGCCCGAGGAGGAGCCGAACGCCGATCGCTTCGCGACGCTGTGGCACGCACTGGGCGAGCTGTCCGGCGCGGCGGCCCAGGTGGGGCACAGCGGCACCGAGGCGCAGGTGGCGGAGGTGAAGAAGATCCTCGCCGACGCCCGGCGCCGGGTCTACGCGGTGCTCGCCGACGCAGGCCTGGAAGACGAAGAAGCCTGACGCCGGGGTCGTGACTGGTAAGTCGGTTAGGGCCAATGGTCATTTGGCTACCTACGGCGCGGGGAGTCGGCGGCGGCCGGGAACGCACCCAATGTGGCGTTCGGTGCGTCAGACGCACCGAACGCCACATTGGGTGCATCCAGACCCGGCACACCGGCCACGGCGGTGAGTTGGCTGGTCCTGCCCCGACTGACGCGCGGGTCGTGAGTGTTCAGTCGGGTTCTAACCCGACTGAACACTCACGACCCGCGGCGCCGGCTCCTAGGCTCACCTCCCATGGAGGAAAAGGACTTCGCGGCGCACCTGACGGCGACCATGACCGGCAGCGCGCTCACCATGCTGATCGGCGTCGGCCACCGCACCGGGCTCTTCGAGGCCGCCGCGCGGGGGCCCGCCACCAGCGCCGGGCTGGCCGAACGCGCCGGGCTGCACGAGCGTTACGTCCGGGAGTGGCTCGGCGCCATGGTCACCGGCGGCATCTTCACCCACGACGCCGGCGAATACGCCTTCCCGCCCGAACACGCGAAGTTCCTGCTCGGGGAAACGGCGTCGAACCTGATGCCGTCCCTGCTCACCCTGAGCGCCTTCACCGGCATCCTCCCCGAGCTGGAACGCGCGTTCGCCGAAGGTGGCGGCGTCCCGCGGGAAGCGTACGGGCCCTACCTCGAGACCCTCGGCGCGAAAACCGGCGACAGCTGGAAGCACATCTACCGCGAACACCTCGTCGACGGCTTCTTCGGCGCGGTGCCCGGCCTGAACGAGCGGCTCACCGCCGGGGTGCGCGTGCTCGACCTCGGCTGCGGCACCGGGAACGCCGTCGCCGTCGCCGCGCGGGCGTTCCCCGCGTCGCGGTTCACCGGGCTCGACATCAACCCCGGTGTCGTCGAGCAGGCCCGGGAACTCGCCCGCGACCTGCCGAACGCCGAGTTCGCCGTCGGGGACGCCGCCGAGCTGGCCGCCGATCCGCCGTACGACGTGATCACCGCGTTCGACGCCGTCCACGACCAGGACCGGCCGGACGTCGTGCTGCGGCGGGTCCGGGAAGCCTTGGCCGGCGACGGCCTGTTCTTCATGGTGGACACGAACTTCTCCAGCGACGTCGCCAAGAACGTCGGCAACCCGCTGGCCGCGCTGTGCTACTCGATCAGCCTGATGTACTGCACGACGACGTCGCTGGCCGAAGGCGGCGCCGCGCTGGGTGCCATGTGGGGCACCGAAAAGGCCCGGGAAATGCTCGCGGACGCGGGGTTCCGGCACGTCGAAGTGCTCGAATCCCCGCGTCCGCAGAACTGCGTTTACGCCTGCCGGCCCTGAACTACTGCTGGTACGGTGCCGCCGCGGCCTTGGCGGCGGTGATCAGCGCGCCCTTGTTCTTCGGCCAGAACGTGCTGTCGACGCAGGTGTACTTCGGCAGGAAGCCGCCGCAGGTGCCGCTCGAGCCGCCGACTTCGAACGTCACGCTGGCGACGCCGAGTTCGCCGTAGGTGAAGTCGTCGGTGGTGCCGGTCGTGTCGTAGCCGACGGTTTCCTCGTTGGTGCCGACGAGGTAGCCGTTGGACGCCGAGTACTTGGCGCCGAGCTTGCGGTACTGCGCGTCGTTCGGCGAGGTGGCCTGGGTGAAGCCCCACGGGATGATGATGTCGTTGCCGTAGCTGTGCAGCGTGATCATCGTGCCCTTGGCGGTGGCCGGCGCGGGGTCGTTGTTCCCGGTGCCGCGCTGGTCCGGGAAGATCGCGCG
The DNA here is from genome assembly GCF_003937945.1 of Amycolatopsis eburnea. Lineage (GTDB taxonomy): Bacteria > Actinomycetota > Actinomycetes > Mycobacteriales > Pseudonocardiaceae > Amycolatopsis > Amycolatopsis eburnea. Next base: position 157,170 of record NZ_RSEC01000033.1, on the reverse strand, counting down.
GGCCAGCTTCTCCAGCGCCTGCACCTCGGGCTCGGACCCCGCGCTCACGCCCTGGTAGGTCTCCGAGCACGCGGAGTTCGAGTCGCCGCCCCACTTGAACGTCGAGTTGCGGTTGAGGTCGACGCCGATGTTCGTGCCGGTGCAGCCGCCGCGGGAGTTGTTCGCGTTCTTGCGCTGCAGCTTGGGTGAGTTCCCGCCGGAGGCGACGATGTCGACGCCGTCGGGGTTGGCGATCGGCACCACCCACACCTCGGTCGTGTCCAAAATGGACTTCGCGGTGGCGTCGGTCGCGTAGCCGTCGGCGAGGTAGTCGATCCAGCGCCAGGCGAGCTCGCCGGTGGACAGCTCGCGCGCGTGGATCTGGGCCATCAGGAAGAACTTCGGCTTCGGCGACGTCGTCGACAGCGTGCAGTCGCCGGCCTGCTTCTTCGTCAGGCAGAGCGCCTGGACGTCGTGGCCGCCCTGGCCCTTGGTCTTCTTCCACGACTGGCCGATCGTGTACTTCGTGGCCAGGTCCGGGTGCGTGGAAGCGACCTGCGCGAGGTGGTTCTCGTGCGCGGTGACCGTCCGGTACCCGCCGTAGTAGGTGTCGGCCGCCAGCGCGTTCCCCTGCGCCGGGAGTTCTTTGTAGACGGTGTCGAAGAACGACGGCCGGAAGCCGCGCGCCCGCAGCTGGTTCGCGACGCCCTGGCCGCCGACGACGTAGACCGCACCGGCGTCGCCTTCCTCGACGTCGAAACCGGCTTCGGTCAGCGCCTGCGCCTGGGCGGCGGTCGCCGGCACGCGCCAGAAGACCGGCGTGTCCGCCGGCTGCGCGGTGGCGGTGCCGCCGAGCAGGGTGGTGAGCAGGACCCCGGTCGCCGCGAGGGCGAGCCGGGACAGGGACCTTGACGCCATCGGGGGAGCTCCTCACGCCGCACGGATGGAGGTCCGGCGGGAACCCTTGGTCACCGCACCGGCACGCACAGTGTGTCGGTGCGGGCAAACCCGGCACACCCCCGAAAGTCGCGAGTCAGGAGATCCGCCCGGCGCGCGGCGGGGCCGCACTTTCACGTGAAAGTGCGGCCCCGTCCGGAACGAGCTACTTCTTCAGGCCGTGCTCGATGGCCTCGATGATCCGCGGCCGCAGCTCGGCCGCCGAGATGATCGCGTCCACCGAGCCGACCTCGACCGCGCGCTGGATGCTGTGGACGCGGTCGAACTCCGCGGCCACTTCGCTGACCTTCTCCGCGCGGACCGACGACTGGAGCTCGGCCAGCTGGGCGTTGAGCGCCGCCCGCTCGGCGCTGCCCGCCGCCGCGGCCCGGGCCTGCAGCTCGGCCACCCGCGGGTCGTTCGCCGTGCGGTTGTTGACTTCGCCGGCGAACACCACCGCGGCCGCCGGGGCGCCGCCCAGCACCGACGCGAACGAACCTTCGAGGGCCAGCACGGTCATGTTCGGGTTGAGCGTCTTGGAGAACACCACGAACGCGCCGCCGTGGTACCGCGAAATCACGGTGAACACGATCGGGCCCTCGAAGTTGACGATCGCCCGGCCGATCTCCGCGCCGTACTCCAGCTGCAGCTTGCGCAGGGACTCCGGCGAGCCGTCGAAGCCCGACAGGTTCGCCAGCACCACCAGCGGCCGGTTGCCCGACGCCGCGTTGATCGCGCGGGCCGTCTTCTTCGACGAGCGCGGGAAGAGCGTGCCCGCGGTGTAGGTGTCCGGGCCGTCGGTGGGCGGGAAGCCGCGGCGGGGCACCGACCGCGACTCGATGCCGATCAGGCAGACCGGCCGGCCGCCGATGTGCACGTCCTGCACCGCCGAGGTTTCCGCGTCCGCCATGCCCGCCCAGCGCTCCAGCACCGGGTGGTCCTGGTCGGACAGCGCGCGCATCACGGTGCGGATGTCGAACGGCTTCTTGCGGTCCGGGTTGTGCTCGGCCGAGAAGATCTCCCCGACGGTCGTGAAGTCGCTGCCGACGACGGCGTGCGGGAACGTCGAGACGTCGCGGCTGACGGGGTCGGTGGTGGCCACCTTCCGCGGCCCGGACTCGCCCGGCGCGATGTAGGTGTGCTCGTAGTGCGCCATCAGGACGTCACGCGCGGCAGGCAGGTTCGGCGCCCAGTACTGCGCCTGGCCGTTCGGGCCCATCACGCGGTCGTAGCCGCCGATGCCGAAGTTGTCCTCGGCCGACACGCCGCCGGAGAAGTCCAGCGCCTGCTTGCCGGTGAGCACCATCGCCGAGTCCGGCGTCATCACCAGGATGCCCTTGGTGTGCATGAGCATCGTCGCTTCGGCGTTCCAGTACGGCTGGGCGCCGACGTTGATGCCGTTGACCACGATGTTGATCTCGCCGCCGTCCTGGGTGAACGTGACGATCCGCTTGAGCGCCGCGGCGACCCAGTCCATGTTCTCGGTGCCCGAGGACATCGAGATCCGCGCGCCCGAGGAGAGGGCGAGCCACTCCAGCGGGACGCGCATCCGCTCGGCCAGGTCGAGCGCCGCGATGACGCGGGAGCACTCCGGCTCCGACAGCGCGCCCAGCGACTTCGTCGGGTCGCCGAGGAGCACGACCCGCGTGACGCCTTCGGGGTGCCGCTCGGTCGGCGTGGTGACGACGCCCGCCACGAGCGCGGCGGTGTTCTTGCCCTTCGGCCGGTCCACCGGGACCAGCGCGCCGGAGGAGTCGAGGTCGTGTTCGGTGAACGTGCCGCCGGGGCCGGCGAGCAGGTCGGTCAGCTCGTACGGGTACACCGTCCCGCGCCGCGCGGCCCGCAGCACCTTCAGGCGGTACTCGTCCAGCGGCTTCACCGGCTCGGTCGACGGGTGGTCGACGTGCAGCCGCGCGCCGTGGCCGGGGTCGAAGGTGATCCGGACGGCGAGCTCGGTCAGCTTGCCCGCGTCGGTGCGCCGCCGCGCCAGGAACTGGACCTCCTCCAGCCCGGCGCCCACCGACGTCGGCAGGATGCGCTGGACCAGCGTGTTCAGCTCGTCGGTGGTGAGCTCGGTCGGCGGCCAGACGTACATCATGATCCGGTTGGTGTCGAACCGCTTGTTCTGCGGCCGCTGCGCCTGGATGTTCCGGATCGCGTCGAGGCAGGCGGTGACGGCGTCCTCGAGCGCGGGCAGCGCGACCAGGCGGCCGTCGGCCTCGCGCAACGGCGTCAGGTCGCGGACCTGGCCCATCGCGATCAGCCGCTCGTCGGCCGGGTTGGTCTTCGCGACGGCCTTGAAGAGGTAGATCTCCTCGTCCGCCGACGGCAGCCGGGTGAGGTCGAACTCGCGCAGGCGCTGCAGCTGCAGGCGCTGCGCGATCTGCGGGTGCAGGCCGCGGATCAGCCGGTCTTCGGCGAAGGCCTCGCCGTCGCGCTCGAAGGTGAAGTGGTGGTGCATCACCGCGCCGCCGGTGCCGGCCACGGTGACGACGACCCGCCGCACGCTCGCGGGCACCGGGTGCTCGGCCAGCAGCTCGCCGAGCCGCGCGGCGGCCGCGTCGACGTCCGGCTGGTCCTCCCAGCGCAGGTACAGGTCGGCGACGGCGCCTTCGGTCGCGACCTCGCCGAGCGCGTCGAGGGCCGCGGGCAGGGCGGGGAAGTCGACGGCGGTGGTGACCAGCGGCAGCACGCCGTCGGCGGTGTCCAGCCGGGCGGTCAGCCACCGGGAGCCGCCGGCGTCGCGCACCGCGACCCCGGACAGCCGCCGGTTGCCGTAGTAGCGGCGGGTCAGCACTTCCAGCAGTGGCGCGTGGTCGCGGCCCGGGCGCCCGATCCGCTGGCCGACCAGCCGGACGAGGGGCTGGGAGCCGGTGATCATCGCCTGGATCCGGTCGGCGCGGTCCGGCGCGTCCGGGTGCTGGTCGAGGTAGCGCAGCTCGGTGCGGACGGCGGCGTACACCTCGGCGCGGTGGCGGCGCAGCAGCGGCTGGGCGAACCAGCGGAACACGACACCGCGGGCGAGGTCGGACACCGCGGGGAAGCGCACCTGCGTGGCCTCGACGAGGTGCTCCAGGGTGAGCCCGGCGCGCTCGCTCAGCGCCTCCGCCGGCGGGGCGCCGGTCAGCCACTGCCGCAGCAGCTCCGAAACGACGGCGACGTCGGCCGCCATCCGCTGCTGCGCCAGGAAGATCCGGAAGACCGCGGCCTCCAGCTCCGGCGTGCGGTCGAGGTCGGTGACGCCGTAGTGGGCGAGCACCTGGCGCAGCCGGGCCTGGAAGCCTTCGGTGACGCCGGCGCGTTCGACGTCGAGGCTCTGCAGGTAGCTGTGGAAGAACTCGCGCGAGCTGTGCACGGCGCTGTTCGCCTCGGTGTCGAGCTCGCCGCCCGGGGTGTTGCGGCTCAGCTCGGACAGGTCGGCGAAGACGGTGAGCAGGTCGAGCTCGCCTTCGACCGGGCGGTTGCCCAGTTCGGTGCGCGCCTCCAGGTAGGCCGCGACGAGCCGCTTGCGCTCGGCCGGGTCGACGTCGAAGCCGAGCAGCAGGCTCTTCAGGTCCTGCAGGCCGCGCTCGACGCGCTCGGCCGCGGAAACGCCGTCGGGCACGGACGGGAGTTCGATCTCGACGGTCTCGGTCTCTTCGGCCGCCTCGTCCTCGGCGCCGTCGGACAGCGGTTCCAGGCGCATCAGCGGGGCGCCGGTCTCGACCTGGCTGCCGACGGACACCGGGCATTCGCGGACGCGGGCGCGGAACGGCGCGCGCAGCACCGTCTCCATCTTCATGCTCTCCAGCACGAGGATCGGCGCGTTCGCCTCGACCTCGTCGCCGACGGACAGCGGCGTCGCGACGACCAGCGCGGGCGCCGGCGAGCGGACGACGCCGCCTTCGTCGCGGCTGACGCGGTGGGTGACGCCGTCGACCTCGACCAGGTGGATCGGGCCGTGGGTGGCCGACACCAGGCGGAACCGGCGCCCGTTGACCCGGATCTGGCCGCTGTGGGCGTCGAAGCGGTCGATCTCGACCTCGGCGTGGTGCACGTCCGACGCGCCCGCCGAGACGCCGACGCGGAAGCGCTTGCGCCCGGCGCGGGCCACGCTGACGCGGTAGCCGACGCCGCGGAGCTTGAGGTCGAGCGGGCGGCCGCTTTCGTGCTGCACCTGCGGGCGGCCGCCGTGCGCGGTCGAGAGCAGGCGCTGGACCGAGATCTCTTCCTCGTCCTGGTAGGCCTCGATGGCGGCCGCGGCGAGCGCGATCGCGGAGTGCCGGTGGGTGACCAGGCGGCCTTCGGCGCGGACGCGGTCGATCCAGCCGGTGTCGGCGCTGGCGTCGATCACCTCGGGCTGGTCGAGCAGTTCGAGCACGAAGCTCTTGTTGGTGGCGCCGCCTTCGATGATGACGGTGGTCTCGGCCATCGCGCGGCGCAGGCGGCCGAGTGCCTCGTCGCGGTCGCGGCCGTAGGCGATGATCTTGGCGATCATCGAGTCGAAGTCGGCCGGGATGGTGTCGCCTTCGCTGACACCGGTGTCGACGCGGATGCCGGGGCCGGCGGGCAGGGCGAGGCGCGCGATGCGGCCGGGGGAGGGCGCGAAGTCGCGGTCGGGGTCTTCGGCGTTGAGGCGGGCTTCGACCGCGTGGCCGAGCTCGGCGGGCTGGGTGCCTTCGAGCTTGCCGCCGCCCGCGACGTGCAGCTGCAGCTTGACCAGGTCGGTGCCGGTGGTGATCTCGGTGATCGGGTGCTCGACCTGCAGGCGGGTGTTGACCTCGAGGAAGGCGAACAGCTTCTCGCCAGGGTGGTACAGGAATTCGACGGTGCACGCGCCGCGGTAGCCGACCTTGACCGCGAGCCGCTCGGCCGACGCCTTCAGCTCGGCGGTCTGCTCCGGCGCGAGGACCGGGGAGGCGGACTCTTCGATGATCTTCTGGTTGCGGCGCTGCACCGAGCAGTCGCGGACGCCGAGCGCCCACGCCGTCTCGCCGTCGGAGATCACCTGGACCTCGACGTGCCGGGCGCCGGTGACCAGGCGCTCCAGGAACACGACGCCGGAGCCGAACGCGCGCAGGGCTTCCTGGCTGGTGCGCTCGTAGGCCTCGGCGAGGTCTTCGGCGGAGGCCACCATGCGGATGCCGCGCCCGCCGCCGCCGGCGGTGGCCTTGAGCATCAGGGGGTAGCCGATCCGGTCGCCGGCTTCCAGCGCGGCTTCGAGGGTCGCGACCTCGCCGCGGCTCCACGGCGCGACCGGCACGCCGACCTCTTCGGCGATCAGCTTCGCGCCGATCTTGTCCCCGAGCTTGCGCATCGCGTCGGCGCTCGGCCCGACGAAGGTGACACCGACCTTTTCGCACAGTTCGGCGAAGGCCGGGTCCTCGGCGACGAAGCCCCAGCCGACCCACGCGGCGTCGGCCTTCGTCTCGACGAGCGCCTGCTCGAGCTTGGCGAGGTCGAGGTAGGGCCGGGCCGAAGCCGGACCGAGGTCGTAGGCCAGGTCGGCCTCACGGACGAACGTGGCGGTGCGGTCCGCGTCGGTGTAGAGGGCCACCGTCTCGATCCGCGTCCCGGTTTCCGCCGACAGGTCCCGGACGGCGTGGATGAGCCGCATCGCGGCCTCTCCGCGGTTGACGATGGCGACACGACTGAACACCGGCTGAGCCTCCCAAGTACCCACGCACAGAAGGCGACGCACCTGTCCTGGAGCGTCGCCTGCACCTGTCTACACCCTGCTGGATTACCGCGGGGTAGACCAATGTCCGCCATGGCGCATGCCAAGGCGGCTGCGTTGTGGGAACCCCACAAAAAGCGACCCGCGCCACACTGCCGGGACCGCGTTTCTCGCGAGGGCTGCCACAAAGCACGGTGCGCAGCCTACGGCGGGTCCGACCCGGAAAACATCCGGATCCGCGAAAGTAGGGGCCCCGGTCAGGAAGCCAGCAGGGCGGCCGGATCGAGGACCTGGCCCAGCTCCCGGCGTTCGGCGTCCGACAACGGAACGGCGGCGACCTCGCACCGCCCGTCCGGCCCCGGCGCGGTGGTGATCGCCAGCACCGGGCGCCCGTCGACCTCGCGCAGCGTCACGCGGCCACCGCACGAGAGGTCGACCGTGACGCCCGGCTGTTCACGGTGCCGGCCCAGCCAGCGGCCGACGAAGTCGAAGGTCATCGCGGTCTCCCCTCGGTACGCGCTCCCCGTGGAAATCAGGTGTCCGTTGTTAATGCCCCGGATACACCCGGTTCACACGTCCGCGTCCCCGCCGGTCTGCGGGCACGTGGTCCCGCCGGGCTGAAGGGGACCTAGTGTCGTGCGTCCGAGGTCCGTTGACAGCGGCCCACCGATGCGCCCCAATGTGGCGTTGGTTGCGTTGGACGCACCGAACGCCACATTGGGTGCGTTGGACGCACCGAACGCCACATTGGGGCGCTCGCCCCGAACGTGGAAGGCAACTTGCGACGCGCGACGCTAGCTCAGCGCGAGCCGGTTCACGCGTCCGCGTCGCCGCCGGTCTGCGGGCAGCGGACGGGCCGGCACCCCCCGACTGGGTGCCGGCCCGTCCCGTCTCGGCGGTGGCTCACCGCAGGGGCGCCTCCAGCACGTACCGCTTCGCCAGGCCCTCGCCGCAGTCCACTTCGACCGTGCGCCGGACGCACGGCGTGCCGTCGTCGCCGCGCAGGGCGTAGCCGACCGCCGTCGAGTCCGGGACCTCGCGGACCTCGGCGGGCACGCGGCCACCCGCCGAGAGGCGGCGCAGCAGGCGCTGCAGCCGCGCGTCCAGTGCTTCGTCCACAGTGGACGGCTCACGGACCGGCTCGCGCGCGGACGGCGGTGCCGCGGGCGCGCCGGCGGTCAGCCGGTCGACCTCGCGGGTCGCGTCGACGATCGTCGTCACGGTGCCGCCGCCGTCGATGCTGACCCGCACTTCGCCGAGGCCGGGCGTGACGACCGGCCGGCCGTCGACCAGCTGCGTGAACACCACGTGGGTCTCGCGCACGCGCGGTTCCGCGATCTCCTCGGGCGTGCCGCCCGCGTGGTACTGGTGGCGCACTTTGTCCGCGACGAGGTCGACGCGGTCGGCCAGGCCGAACGTCTCGACGGCGTCCTGGGCGATCCGGACCGCTTCGGCCGCGCTCGGCGCGTCCCGGCCGCTGCCGTCGGCCTCGGCGAACGTGATCTCGCGAACGCCGCGGTGGTCCACGCTCAGCCGCGGGCCGCCCTGGTCGGCGCCCAGCACGACGCCGTGCGGGCCCATCGCCTCCGGCAGCCCGCCGCCCAGCCGGACGCCGTAGTGCCCGGCCAGCTCACCCAGCTGCGCCGGCGAGAGCCGCCGCGGCGCGAACCGGGCCGTCTGCGCGGCACCGGGCAGCTCCAGGCGGGCCTCGCGGATGCTGCGGGCGGCGTCGTACCACGTCCACCACCACCAGTTCTTCGACGCGGCGGTGGTCCAGAAGGTCCCTTCGTTCCACAGCCGGTCCTGCGCCTCGGCCTGCGTCGCCCCGCACGCGACGGCCGACGGGGCCTGGTGGTGGTCGATGTCCCAGGACGCGTCCAGCCACGCCTTGCTGAACTTGTGGCCGTTGCCGTTCCACTTGTTGAAGAAGTACGCGCCGTAGTTCGGGCTGTCCACGCTGGTGGACTCGAACCCGAAGATCATCCGCAGGCCGAGGTTCGCCGCGTCCCACGTGCGGATCGGGCTGTTGCCGTCGCCGATGCGCAGCGAGAGGCACGTCGAGAAGAACAGGTAGCGGGCGACCTCGTTGCCCAGCCGCATGTCGGCCGAGCTCGCCCAGGCCGAGCCGCCCCAGGTGCCGCCCATCGGCATCCAGAACACGCCGTTGCCGTCCATGGTCCCGTGCCCGGAGTGGTACTCGGCGACGCAGGCGTCGAAGCCGTACGTGCCCTGCCAGTCGTCGTACTGCTCGCCGTAGATCCAGGACAGCACGCCGCCGTCGGTGTACCAGAAGTTCGGCGCGGTGAACTGTTTGACGTAATTGTAGAAACCGCCGGCGTCCTCGTGGGTGTAGGAGAGGTCGGTGATTCCCGGCGGGAAGTCTTCGATCGAGCAGACGCCGTACCGGTTCGCGCCGCGGTCGGCCGCGATCCCGGTCGCGGCGAACGGATCGGCCGAGGTCAGCGTCCGCGCCGCGGCGGGCACCCCCGGTGGTGCCGTGCCGGCGCCGTCCTTCAGCAAAGCCATGGTTCCTCCCCGCGGACCGAACGGATTCGTGCGGTGCGAAGCTACCGCCGAATCCGGTGAAAGCTTTCGGATACATCTTTTTGCCACACCTTCAGCGCAATTTTTTCAGCGCTGCACCGATTCCGTGGGCGATTCCCGCCCGGCGCCGCCACCCGGTCAGCCGGAACCGGCCACAGTGGACAGCCCGGCCCTGCGGTGTCTTGAATGACTCATTCAGGACCTCCGAAGACCTGAATGAGTCATTCAAGACGTCGGCGAAGCCGCCGCCGGGCAGACCGCCGCGACTTTGCCGGGACCCTGGCCCGGAGGGAGGTGCGCGCGGCCGCGCGGTGCGGCCAGGATGGCGGGATGGAACTGGGGCAGCTGGCCGCGTCGGCACGGGACCTGTTCTCCGCGAAGCTCGTCTACGGCGAGCCCGTCGAGCGGGACGGCGTCGTCGTCATCCCGGCCGCGGCGGTGTTCGGCGGCGGGGGCGGTGGTGGCGGCGACACCGGCGCGCTGCCGGTGCGGGAAGGCGCCGGGTTCGGGGTGTTCGCCCGGCCCGCGGGCGCGTTCGTCGTCCGGGGCGGCGGCGTGACGTGGGTGCCGGCGACCGACGTCACGCGGCTGGGGCTGGCCGCCGCCGTCACCGTCGTCGCGCTCGCGAAGATCCTCACCCGGCGCGCCAGGTCCTGACCGGACGCGGGCGTCCCGCGCCGAAAGTTCACCGCCGGTTCTCGTTCGCGTTCGCGTTCGCGGCCTAGCGTCGGGTCGTCTTTCGATGCGGAGGTACGCATGAGTTCTGGGGACCTGAGCCGCCGCGCGCTGCTGCGCGCGAGCGGCGTGGCGGCGGCCGGGGCGGCGATGGGGATGCTGCCCGGCGTCGCGTTCGCCGACCAGCCGGGCGGCGCCGGCAGCCAGACCCGGACCGTCACCGGCACGCTGAAGCCGGACGTCCCGGACTGGTACTACCTGCCCGTCGACGTCCCGCGCGGGGTGCGGCAGATCGACGTCGTCTACTCCTACGACAAGCCCCCGGTCCCGGCCGGCACCCGCGGGAACGCCTGCGACATCGGGATGTTCGGGCCGGAGGGCCACGAACTGGGCAACGCCCGCGGTTTCCGCGGCTGGTCCGGCGGCTTCCGCGACCGGTTCTCGATCAGCGCGTCCGAGGCCACGCCCGGCTACCTCGCCGGTCCGATCAAGCCGGGCCGCTGGCACGTCATCCTCGGCCCGTACACCGTCGCGCCGCAGGGCTTGAACTACCAGGTGGACATCACGCTCACCTTCGGGCCGGACGCCGCGCCGTTCGTCCCGAAGCCCGCGCCGGAGACCGCGCCCGCCCGGGAGCGCGGCCGCGCCTGGTACCGCGGCGACGGCCACCTCCACACCGTCCACTCCGATGGCCGCCGCACGCCGGAGCAGCTGGTCGCCGACGCGCGCGCCGCCGGCCTCGACTTCATCGTCTCGACCGACCACAACACGTCCAGCTCGCAGCTGGTCTGGGGGCAGTACGCCACCGACGACCTGCTGATCCTCAACGGCGAAGAGGTGACGACGCGGTCCGGCCACTGGCCCGCCATCGGCCTGCCCGCGGGCACGTGGATCGACTGGCGTTACCGCGCGGCCGACCCCCAGGACTTCCGCCGGTTCACCGACCAGGTGCACCGCGCGGGCGGCCTGGTCACCGCGGCGCACCCGTTCGCGAACTGCTTCGGCTGCACCTACGAGTTCGCGTACGAGATCGCCGACCTCGTCGAGGTCTGGAACGGCCCGTGGACCCAGGACGACGAAGCCAGCGTCATCCACTGGGACGGCCTGCTGCGCGGTGGCCGGTTCATCCCGGCGATCGGGGACTCCGACGCGCACAACCCGGACCAGCGGGTCGCGCTGCCGCACACGGTCGTGCTCGCCGACCGGCTGCGCCGCAAGGAGCTCCTGGCCGGGCTGAAGGCCGGGCGTTCGTGGCTGGCCGAGTCGGCCGCGGTCCAGCTGGACTTCACGGCGTCCGGCGGCGGCCGGACCGCGGGCATCGGCGACCGGCTGCCGCTCGGCACCGGGGAGCCGGTGACGGTGCGAGCCGTGGTCGGCGGCGTGCCCGGCACGACGGTCACCTTCCTCGACCAGCTCGGCCCGGAGCACACCGAGACGGTCGGCGACGCCGGCGCGGCCACGGTCACCTGGACGACGTACCCGCGGTACTCGCGGTGGGTGCGCGTCGAGGTCCGCCGCCCGTCCGGTGGTCCGAACACGACGGTGCCGAACGCGATGGTGGCGCTGTCGAACCCGATCTTCCTCGGCGCCTGAACCTCCACCCGGCGTGCCGCGTCCTGCTTTTGGCAGACTGGTGCGAACGGGTGAAGGCGAGGCAGGGTGCGCGGGTGTGGCCTGAAGGTGGCGATCTTCCTGGGGGCGGTCGTGGTGCTGACCGCGGGGATCGTCGTGGCGGTGGTGCTGACGCGCAGCCCGGTGCGGACGCCGGGCTGCACGGTGGCGCAGCCGGGGCAGAACGGCTACACGTTCACGCCGGAGCAGATGAACAACGCGGCGACGATCTCGGCCGTCGGCACGAAGCTGGGCCTGCCCCCGCACGCGGCGACCGTCGCGCTGGCCACGGCGTTGCAGGAGTCGAAGCTGCGCAACCTCGAGGGCGGTGACCGCGACTCGGTCGGGCTGTTCCAGCAGCGGCCCAGCCAGGGCTGGGGCACGGTGGCGCAGCTGCGCGACCCCGTCTACGCGGCGACGGCGTTCTACGAGAAGCTCGACAAGCTGCCCGGCTGGGAGACGCTGCCGATCACCGAGGCCGCCCAGGAGATCCAGCGGTCGGGGGTGCCGGACGCCTACGCCCAGTGGGAGTCGCAGGCCCGCGCGATGGCGGCGGCGTTCACCGGCCAGTTCCCGGCCACGCTGACCTGCCGCAACCTGACCCTCGCGGCCCCGGCCGACCTCGCCGCGACGGCCACCGCGGAGCTGGGCACGGCGAAGCTGAGCGGTGCCCACCCGGCCGCGCAGGGCTGGACGTACGCGAGCTGGCTGGTCGGCCGGGCGGAGGCGCTGGGCGTGGACAAGGTGAGCTTCGCCGGCCAGACGTGGACGGCGGAGTCCGGCGCCTGGACCCAGGACTCCGCCGCCGGCACGGACCTCTCCCTGCACCAGGCCCCGCCACCCCAGCCCAGCGAGTAGCCGTCACTTTCGTAGGGAAAGTGATGTGGAGGGGCACACTCCGGATCACTTTCGTAGGGAAAGTGCGGCCTTTGGCCGGACCGGGCGCGTGGCCTCGGCCCAGCGGGCCGCCGGGCCCATCGCCCAGCCCGCGGCGAGGAAGAGCGCGCCCAGCAGCAGCCAGCCCGGCAGGCCCCAGCCGATCACCACGGTGGACAGCAGCACCGGCCCGATCGCGCGAGCCACCGACACCCCCGTGCCGAAGAAGCCCTGGTACTGGCCCTGCTGGTCGGGCGGCGCCAGCGCGAAGCCGATCTCCCACGAGCCCGCCGACTGCAGCATCTCGCCGGCCACCTGCACCAGCGCCCCCACGACCAGCACCGCGAACGCGATCCACGGCGACGTCCCCGACGCCGACACCGCGAAGGCCACGCAAGAGGCCAGCAGCAGTACCCCGGACCGGCGGACCATCCGCGCCGCCGAGCCGATGCTCGCCAGCCGACCGGCCACCCGGACCTGCAGCAGCACCACCACGACGGTGTTGAGCACGAACAGCGCGGACACCGTCCAGCCCGGCGCGGCCGTGCGTTCGACGATCCACAGCGGAATCGCGACGCTCAGCAACGGCATACGCAGCAACAGGATCGCGTTGAGCAGCGTCACCAGCGCGTACGGGCGGTCGCGCAGCACGGCCAGCTTCGGCTCGCCGGTGCGCGGCGCCGACGGGGCCACGGCGGGCAGCGCGAGCAGGAGTCCCGCGGTGACCGCGAAACACGCGGCGTCGAGCACGAAGACCGTCAGGTACGCCGACGCTGTGTCGGCCGACAGCGCGAGCCCGCCCAGGCCGGCGCCGACGGCGAGCCCGGCGTTGCCCGCGGACTGCAGCCGTGCCCGGATGCGCGTCCGGCGTTCGGGGTCGGCGAGCGCGGCCAGCAGGGCCTGGCGGGCGGCGGCCAGGCCGGTCTGGCAGCTGCCGTAGAGGCAGGCGGCGAGCACGAACAGCACCGGCGAGCGGACCAGCAGGAACGTCAGGATCGACGCGCCGGTGGCCAGCGCCAGGAGCACGGCCGAGCCGCGCGCGCCGTGCCGGTCGGCGAGGTGCCCGAGCGGGACGCCGGCGACCGAGCCGACCGCCCAGCCGAGGGTGAGGCCGAGCCCGACCTGCGCCGGGGTCAGGCCGGCGATCCGGGTGAAGAACAGCACCGAGCACGTCAGGAACGCGCCGTCGCCGAGCGAGCCGGCCAGCTGGGCGGCGGCGAGCAACCGGTCCGGGGTCTTCGTCATGGAACTGACGGTAGAGCGAGCTTTGGCTCGATCCCAGATCCAATTATGACCTCGTGCGTTGGGCCAATGTAGGGTCGGGCGATGGACTTCCACGTCAGCCTGGCCGGGCGTGGCGACCTCAGCGTCCGGATCTACCGCCAGCTGCGCGACGCCGTCCTCGACGGCAGGCTGCGGGCGGGGGAGCGGCTCCCGCCGACCCGCGAACTGGCCCGGCGGCTGGCCGTCTCCCGCAACACCGTCGCGGTGGCCTACGACCGCCTCACCGCCGACGGCTTCCTGACCGGCCGCGTCGGCGCCGGGACATACGTGTCCGATTCGCTGCCGGCACCTCGACGTCGTTCGGCACCCTCGGCGGCGGGACCGCGCCCGAAGCCGGTCTGGCGCGCGCTGCCGCCCGCGGTCGCCGCCTTCGCCGAGGCGCCGCGGTTCGACTTCCGCGTCGGCATCCCCGACGCCGGGCTGTTCCCGCTCGAAACGTGGCGGCGCTTCCTGGCGCGCGAACTCCGGGCCGGCGTCGCCCACTACGCCGACCCAGGAGGCCACCCGGCCCTGCGCTCGGCGATCGCCCGGCACGCGGGCGTTTCGCGTTCGGTGCGCGCGGCGGCGGACGACGTCCTCGTCACCCAAGGCGCGCAGCAGGCATTGGACCTGCTGTGCCGCGTGCTGCTGTCGCCGGGCGACCGCGTCGCCGTCGAAGAGCCCGGCTACCGGCTGGCGAAGCTGCTGTTCGCCTCGCACGGCGCCGAAGTCGTCGGCGTGCCGGTGGACGGCGAGGGCCTCGACGTCTCGGCGCTGCCGCCGCGCACGAAGCTGGTGTACGTGACGCCGTCCCACCAGTTCCCGCTCGGCACCCCGATGTCCCTGCCCCGCCGCGCGGCCCTGCTGGCGTGGGCGTCGCGCGCGGACGCGCTCGTGGTCGAGGACGACTACGACAGCGAGTTCCGGTTTTCGGACCGGCCGCTGGAGCCGTTGCAGAGCCTGGACCGCGACGGGCGGGTGGCGTACGTGGGGTCGTTCTCGAAGACGCTGCTCCCGATGCTGCGCCTGGGTTTCCTGGTGGCACCGGCGTCGCTGCGGGAAGCGTTGTGCCACGCTCGGCAGCTTTCGGACTGGCACGGCGACCTGGCCGCGCAGGCGGCGCTGGCCCGGTTCGTCGACGAGGGCTTGTTCGCGCGGCACCTGCGGCGGGCGACGAAGGTGTACGCGGAACGGCACGAGCGCCTGGTGTCCACTTTGGACCGCCGGTTCGCGGACCGCCTGCGGGTGGTCCCGTCGGCGGCGGGCCTGCACCTGTGCGCGCTGGCGGACACCGACCTGGAGCCGATCGCCGCCCGCGCGTCCGCCGCGGGGGTGGCGGTGCAGACGCTTTCCGATCTGTGCGGCGGTTTTCCGCAACCCGGGTTGGTGCTCGGTTACGGCTCGATCCCGGTGGAGAGGATCGACGACGGGCTCGCGGCACTGGACGGGGCTTGGGGCTCCGCGTAGTGGTCCGTGCGCCGCCGTGCCGCGATCAGCAGGCCGCCCGCGCCGGTCGCCGCCGCCGTCGCGACCACCACCAGCCACCCGTGCCGGAAGTCCGCCAGGTCCGGTGTCCCGGCGAACACCGCCACCAGCACCGCCGTCCCCAGTACCGTGCCGACCTGCCGCAGCGTCGTGACCATCGACGACCCCGCACCCCACCTCGACGGCGGCAGGACCGTGCCCACCACGCCCGACAGGCTCGGCAGGATCAACCCCACGCCCACACCCGTCAGCAGCTGGCCGGGCAGCATCGACGCCGCGTAGTCCGGGGTCGCGTCCATGCGCAGCACCCAGATCAGCGCCCCCGCGCCGAACGACACCGCGCCGAGGGCGACCACCGGGCCCGGGCCGAAGCGGTGGACGAAGCGGCCGCCGAGGATGGACACCGGGACCACCATCAGCGGGCCCGGGGCCAGTGACAGGCCCGCGACCAGGATCGAGTCGTGCCAGATCGAGGTCAGGAACAGCACGTTGCCGAACAGCATCGCCGCGAAGCCGGCCGCGAACACGCCCGTCGTCGCGCACGCCAGCCACAGCGTCGGGACGCGCAGGGCGGGCAGGTCCAGCACCGGCACGGCGTGGCGCGCCGAACGCCACGGGACCCACGCCAGTGCGAGCGCCGCCACCGCGAACGCCGTCAGGACGCCGGCCGACCCCCAGCCGTCGTCCGGGGCGGTGACCAGCGCGTAGGCGAGGGCGCCCACGCCCACCAGCAGGCCGGCCGCGCCGAGCAGGTCCGGGACGCCGGTCGAGGTGTCGCGCGACTCACGCAGCACCCGCGGGCCCGCCAGCAGCGTCAGGGCGCAGATCGGCAGGTTCACCAGGAACACCCAGCGCCAGGACGCCTCGACGAGCAGGCCGCCGACCGGCGGGCCGAGCGCCGCGGCCGCCGCGCCCACCGACGCCCAGACACCCACCGCCAGCGGCCGCCGGTGCGGCGGGAACGCCGTCAGCAGCAGCGCCAGCGACGTCGGCATCACGAGCGCCGCGCCGACCGCCTGCACCGCGCGGAACAGGACGAGCACCGGGATCGACGGCGCCGCCGCGCAGGCGGCCGAGGCCAGCGTGAACACCGCGACCCCGGCGAGGAACAGCCGCTTGCGGCCGTAGCGGTCGGCCAGCCGCCCGGCCGGGGCGAGGCACGCGGCGAACAGCACCGTGTAGCCGTTGAGCACCCACGACAACGTCGCCAGGTCGTCGCCGGGGAACGCGGCCCGGATGCCGGGGAAGGCGATGGTGACGATGAACGTGTCGAGGCTGGCGAGGAACGCCGCCGTCGAGACGACCAGCAGCACGAGGCCGGGCTTCGGCGCGGTGTCGGTCATGTCCCTCCTAGGTTCGAAAAAGCAACCTAGCCGGAGAACGTGAGTTTCAACAAGAGACTGACCTGTTCGGAGCGACCCAGCTCACGCGGCGGCGGCCTGCTCCTCGGCCCGCGCCTTGAGCGCCGCGAGGGTGTACTCGATCGACTCGGCGTTGTACCCGGGCCGGTCGGCGCGGCCGGTGACCCGCGGGCCCATGAACTTCCGCACGATCCAGCTGCCGATCCGGTACCAGTTCTCGGTCACCACGCAACCGCCCGGCGCCGGCGTCAGCACGTACTCCCAGCGCGAAACCCGCGAACCGAACGGCGTCCGCACGTCGAAGGCGAACCGGCGCTCCGGCTCGAACACGACCACCCGCACCCGCGTCCACCACCGCAGGGCGCCGTTTTCGTTGCGGCCGCGGAACCGCGCGCCGAGCGCCGGGCCGGTGCCGTCGAGCCAGCGGCCGCCGACGTTCTCCGGGCTCAGCTCGCCCATCCGCGGCAGGTCGGTGACCCAGGACCACACCGTGCCCGCGCCGGCCGGGACGGTCACGCTGCGCGAAATCGTCGGTTCCACCCCCCGACGGTGACAGCGCTCCCGGCGCCCGGGCAAGGCATCCCGGCGTTGTCCGCAGCCCAGGAGAGCCCGCCTTGAAAAAACCCCGCGCCGAACCGGGTTGCGGTCCGGACATTCTGGGTACCTGGCGCGCGGAGGACTCTTGACACGGAGGGTGCGGTGGTCAGCGTGATCCCGATCGAGGTCGTGGGGATGGCCGTTCCGGTGCCGGGGGAGGCGCCCCTGATGTTGCTCCGGGAACCCGACGGCGCCCGCCGCTGGCTCGCCATCATGATCGGCTACGGCGAGGCCGAAGCACTGGTGCGGGCGCGGGAACAGATCGCGCAGCCGCGCCCGGGCACGATCGAGCTGCTCGGCGACGTGCTCGCGGCGTTCGGGCAGGGCGTCGCCGCGGTCGAGCTGACCGAGGTGCGCGACGGCATCTTCTACGCCGACCTCGTGCTCGCCTCCGGCACCCGCGTGTCGGCCCGCCCCAGCGACGCGGTCGCGCTCGGCCTGCGCCAGGGCGCGCCGATCCGGGTCGCCGAAGAGGTGCTCGACGTCGCGTCCGTGCAGCTCGAGGTCGAGCAGGAGGCCGAAGGGCCGGCCGCCGACGTGCTCGACACCGAGGCCGAGGTCGCCCGGTTCCGCGCCGAGCTCGACGGCCTGCGGCCCGAGGACTTCGACGACCTCTGAGCGCTCGCGCCCGCCCCGCCGGTAGATTTCCCGGCGGGAGGGACGCCGATGCCGGACTTCGCCTTGGCCGCCGAGCCGTACCGCCGTGAGCTGCTGGCGCACTGCTACCGCATGCTCGGCTCGGTGCACGAGGCGGAGGACCTGGTGCAGGAAACGCTGGTTCGCGCCTGGAAGGCGTGGCCGCGCTACGACCCGGCGCGCGCTTCGGTGCGCACCTGGCTCTACCGCATCGCGACCAACGCGTGCCTGACCGCGCTGGAAGGCCGGGCGCGGCGGCCGCTGCCGTCGGGCCTCGGGCGCCCGAGCGACGACCCGGCCGCGCCGCTGACGCCGTCGTTCGAGATCCCGTGGCTGCAGCCGTTCCCGGACGCGCGCTCGGACGACCCCGGCCGGGGCACGCTCCGGCTGGCGCTGCTGGCGGCGATGCAGCAGCTCCCGCCGAAGCAGCGCGCGGTGCTGATCCTGCGGGACGTCCTGGAGTTCAGCGCCGCGGAGGTGGCCGGGTTCCTCGGCACCACCCCGGCGGCGGTCAACAGCGCGCTGCAACGGGCGCGCGCGGGCCTCGGCGGGGTGACGGTGGAGGAGGTCGCCGAACCGGCCGACGCGGCGGTCGCCGCGGTCCTCGACCGGTACGTGGCGGCGTTCGAACGCGCCGACGTCGCCGGGCTGGTCGAGCTGCTGGCCGACGACGTCGTCATGGAGATGCCGCCGGTGCCGCTGTGGTTCCGCGGCCGCGCGGACTACGGCCGGTTCCTCGAGCGGCTGTTCGCGATGCGCGGCCCGGACTGGCGGATGACGCGCACGACGGCCAACGGCCAGCCCGCGCTGGTCGCGTACTGCCGCGACGACGCCGGGGTGTACCGGCTGCACACCCTGCAGGTGTTCACCGTGGCGAAAGCGGGCGTGGCGCACAACGTCGTGTTCGCCGATCCTGCCGTGCTGGCGTTGTTCGACCTGCCCGCGGCTCAGCCGGCCGCGCGGGCCTCCGACGGCCGGCCGTAGGCGCCGCCGTCGTTGCTGCGCTGCAGCAGGCCTTCGTCGATCAGGTAGCGGCGCAGGGTGGCGTGGTCGTCGTGGACCATCACGAGCTTCTCGCGCACGTCCTGCTCGGTGTAGAGGCGGCCGGGCTCGAACCGCTCGGCCAGCGTGGCGAGCAGCAGCTGCCGCCGCTTGCCCGAATGCGGGATCGCGACGAGCCTGCCGTGCCGGAACAGCCCGTCGAGCGGGTCGGCCGGGCCCTTCGCGAGCGCCTCGCGGAAGACGCCCGGCACCGCGCGGTAGTGGTCGCCGTCCGCCGTCACGAGGCCCGCGTCGGTCAGCCGTCTGACGAGCTTGGCCGGGACCTCGCCCGCCGCGAGCCCCTCGGGCGCGGCGCAGATGCGGGCGAACAGCAGGAGCCGTTCGGGGTCCGAGAGAGCGGAGACCAGTGCTTCCGGAGCGGCCATGCCCGGAAGGTACCGGAAACCCCGCGCCTCGCGCCGCAGAACTCCGTGTACCGCAAGGCGAATCCCGCCGGCGTCGCCGCGTCCTCCGGTCTGCCGCGCACGCTTGACCCGCACCGCGGCGGCCGACGGGCCGCGCGGTAGGTTCCGCTGCGTGCCCCGTCCGACCGCGCCGGTGACCGTGCCCGAGGACGTCCTGCGCGTCTCGATCGTCGAGCGGCTCTTCGCCCGCGCCGACGACCCCCGGCCGCTGTACACCCACCAGGACCACACCCACGCCGCCGAGCACACGCTGACCTGGGCCGAGTTCGCCGCCAGGGTGCGGGTCGTCGCGGGGGAGCTGCGGCGGGCCGCCGAGCCGGGGGAGCGGGTCGCGGTCCTCGCCGGCCAGGAGCTGGCCTACCCGCTCGCGTTCTTCGGCGCGCTCGCCGCCGGGCTCGTCGCGGTCCCGCTGATGCCGCCGTCGAACGCCGCGCAGGCCGAGCGGCTCGCCGGGGTGCTGGCCGATTCCGGCGCGCGCGTGTGGCTGACGTCGTCGGCCGTGGCGGGACGGCTGCCCGCGCACGACCCCGTCGTCGTCGTGGACGAGCTGACCGGGCCGGGCGCCGATCCGGTGTTCGCCGGCCCGGAGACGCCCGCCTACCTGCAGTACACGTCGGGGTCGACGCGCGAACCGGCGGGCGCCGTCATCCCGCACCGGGCGATCGTCGCCGCCTGCTGGCAGGGCGGCCGGGCGTACGCCGTCGACGAAGGCACGACCTGCGCGGGCTGGATCCCGTTCTTCCACGACATGGGCCTGATCCAGCTGCTGTGCCTGCCGGTCTTCGCCGGCGGCCGCGCGGTGTTCATGTCGCCGGCGGAGTTCGTGCACCGCCCCGCGAGGTGGCTGCGGCAGCTGGCCGACTACCCCGCCGTCTTCACCGCGGCCCCGAACTTCGCCTACGACCTCGCGGCCGACGCCGGCGCCGAGGACGGCCTCGACCTCTCGGACGTGCGGGTCGCGCTCAACGGCGCCGAACCCGTCCGCCCGGCCACGGGGGAGCGCTTCCTCGCGGTCTTCGGCCCGCACGGGTTCCGGCGCGAGGCGTACCGGCCGTCCTACGGGCTCGCCGAAGCCACCGTGTACGTCGCGAGCGCCGGGCCGGAAGGGCCGCGCGGCGCCGTTTTCGACCGCGAGGCCCTCGCGCAGGGGCACGCCGTCGAAACCGTCGACGGGCAGGAGCTGGTGTCCGTCGGTCGGCCGGTCGGGCAGCGGGTGCGGATCGTCCACGACGGACACGAGCAGCCCGACGGCGCCGTCGGCGAGATCTGGGTCCACGGCCCGAACGTCGCGACCGGGTACTGGGGCCGCGGCGACGCCTCGGCGTTCGGCGCCACCCTCGACGGGCTCGATGGCTGGCTGCGCACGGGCGACCTCGGCGTCGTGCACCGCGGCGACCTCTACGTCACCGGGCGGCTCAAGGACCTCATCGTCATCGACGGCCGCAACTTCCACCCGCAGGACATCGAGGCCGCGGCCGGGGAAGCCCACCCGGCCGTCCGGCGCGACCGCGTCGCCGCGTTCGGCGTGACCGACGACGACGGCGAGGGCGCGGTGGTGGTCGCCGAATGGGCCCGCGGCGCCGAAGCCGACGTCAAGGAAGTGACCCGGGCCGTGCTGCGCGCGGTGTCCGCCGAGCACGGGCTCACCCTCCGCAGGGTGCATCTGGTCCCTTCCGGTGGACTTCCGCGCACCTCCAGCGGGAAGGTCGCCCGGTCGGCCGCGAAGGCACGTTATGGTGGCGACCGTGGGTGATCACCGCGCCGAGGTCACGAAGGTCGTCAGCGAGACCTTCCGGCTGGACCCGGCCCTCGTCGAGCCCGACGCGCCACTGGAGGAGCTGGGCATCGACTCGAAAGGCCGGATCAAGCTGCTGGCGGCGCTGGAGGTCTACTACGGCGTGACGATCGAGCTGGACCAGCTCGACCGGTTCACCGACGTGGGATCGGTGGCCGCCGTGCTCGCGGAAGCCCTGGGAACTGGCGGAGCTACAGGAGAGGCGCTGAAATGAGCGGCGGGGGGTACACCGCGACGACCGAGGCGTTGTCGACGGCCTCGAAGACGATCGGTGACCTGGCGGAACACCTGCTCGACGACAACCCGGACCTGCAGAATTCGCAGGTGACCGCGGAGAAGTTCGGCCGGGCGCACGGCACCCACGCGACGAAGTACACCGCGGGCGCGCAAGCGCTGTGGGCCGCGGTCTCCGGCTACAGCAGCACGCTGGGGTCGTTCGGCACCAACCTCGGCACCGCCGGGTCGAGCTACAGCGCCAACGAAGACAACCAGTCCGGCGCGATCACCAACGCCGGGGGCAGTCTCTGATGGCCGACGAGAAGAAGAAGTGGTCCGACGTCAAGGCGCTGCTGGACGATCCCAGCGTGCCCGCCGCGCAGAAGAGCGCGCTGATCAGCAGCTGGCTGCGGGAAAACCCGCCACCGCCGCCGTTCCTGGCAGACCAGGAACCCGACGAGATCAAGCAGAAGCGGCAGGAAGCCGAGAAGTACGCGACCGCGTACAACGCCAACCCGCTCTTCGCGGGGCAGTCGGTCGACGAGGCCTTCGACAAGGCCAAGCAGAGCGGCGACCAGAACTCCTACAACGAAGACCAGGAAAAGAAGGCCGTCGACGAGGGCAAGGGCAAGCTCGACGGCACCCAGCCGCCCGCCGCCGGTGACGACGGCACCACGAGCGGGACGAAGACGTCCGACGAGATCTTCGACGCCGCCGCGCCCGCGCTGAAGCTGTTCGAGACGTTCGGCTCGCTGCTGGCGAAGATCCCGGACGACTGCCGCGGCAACACCCGCGCGCTCGACCTCGACAAGGACATCCGCGCGCCGTTCGACGAGCAGCGCGGCATCAGCTTCGCGGACTTCGTCGCCGACGCCGCGCACTTCAAGCGCGGTTCGGAGACGGTGGACCGCACGGTGCAGGACACCGGCTCGCAGCTGGGCACGCTCTACCAGACGTGGAGCGGCGCGGGCGCCGACGCGGCGTCCGACACCTACAACGACAAGATCCAGCCCAAGGCCGCCAAGCTGGCCCAGACGCTCGGCAACGCGAGCGAGGCCACGAAGAACACCGCCACGACGGTGTTCCAGCTGTGCAAGGGCAAGGCCGACGCCGTCATCGGGATGTACACCGACCTGGTCGGCAAGGCCGACTACACGATGGCGCAGAAGGTCGTCGCGGTCGCCAGCGGCGAGCACGGCAACGAGGAGGACCTGGCCCAGATCGCGGGCTGGATGGACCTCAACTTCGGCACCAACCTGGTCAAGACGCTCAACGACCAGGGTTGCTGCGACGGCGACGAGATCAAGAAGCACGGCCAGGACCTGGCCAAGCAGTGGATCCAGAACCAGTTCAACCCCGACATGTGGGACCGGCTGTACAAGGGCTTCGAGAAGACCTGCAAGGACACGAAGGACCTCGTCGACCAGGCCTACGACGCCCTCGACAAGGTCATGGGCGGGATCAAGAACGAGTTCGAGGGCATGTCGCTGCCCGGCGGTTCGGGCACGGGTGGGCCTGGTGCGACCGGTGGCACCGGCGGCGGGCCGGGTGGCTCGGGTTCCGGTTCCGGGTCGGGCGGCGGTTTCGGTTCGGGTGACGGCGCGGGTGGCTCGGGCGGTGGGGCCGGATCCGGCTCGGGCGGCGGTTTCGGCTCAGGTGACGGCGCGGGTGGTTCGGGTGGCGGCTCCGGGTCCGGCTCGGGCGGTGGGGCCGGGTCGGGCTCCGGCGGCGGGTTCGGTTCGGGCGACGGCGCGGGTGGCTCGGGTGGCGGGTCGGGCGGTGGCTCGGGTTCGGGCTCCGGTGGCACGGTGCCGCCGATCCCCGACACGGGCTCGGGGTCCGGTGTGCCGGGCGGCGGCTCGGGAACCGATCTGCCCAGCGGCGCGGAGGGCTCAGGCGGTGGTTCGGGGAGCGGCTCCGGGGGCGGCGGGCCGATCCCGTCCATCCCCGACGGCTCCTCCGGTGGCGGCGGTTCCGCCGGCGGCGGCTCCGGCTCGGGCGGCGGCCAGGACGACGGAGCGGCCCAGGCGGAGGCGGCCAAGCAGCAGGCGGCCCAGGCCGCGGAGGAAGCCAAGCAGAAGGCCGCGGACGCGCTGAAGCAGTTCAGCGGTCCCGGGATCCAGACGGAGTCCGGCGAAGGCGCGGGCGGCCTGGGCGGCGGCTCGGGCTCCGGCGACACTTCGCCGTCGTCGTCCGCGGGTGGTCAGGACGCCGCCGAAGCGGCCAAGCAAAAGGCGGCGGACGCGCTGAAGCAGTTCAGCGGCCCCGGCATCGAGACGGAGTCCGGCGACGGTGCCGGTGGCGATTCAGGCGCGGACGACGGCAAGGAGGCGGCCGAGAAAGCGGCGGAGGACGCCAAGAACAAGGCGGCCGACGCGCTCAAGGGCCTCGACGGCGACCCGATCAAGACCGAGCCGGGCGACACGGGTCTGGACACCGACGGCGACGGCAAGCCGGACAGCCTCCTCGGCGACAAGGACGGCAAGGGCGACGACGACCCCGACGTCCTCAAGGTCAAGCAGGGCGACAAGACCTTCGAGATGACCGAGCCGGACCGCGACGGCAAGATGGACATCAAGGTCGGCGACGGACCCGGCGACCCGAAGGACTTCAAGCTCGACTGGTCGGACGGCGGCAAGTCCACCGACGGTCCACAAGGGACGGACGACGACTGCTACCGCCCCGGCCCGGACGGCAAGATCCACATCCAGGACGGCGACCTGAAGATCACCGCCGAGCGGCCCGACGGCGCGGACGGCCCGACGGTCGTCACCGTCGACGACGGCACCGGCAAGCCGACGACCTACACCCTCGGCGAGGACGGCAAGCCCTCGGACGCGCTCGGCGACACGCCGTCGAAGAAGCTCGACGACGACCTGCCCACCCACCGCGGCACCCTCGACGACCTCAAACCGCACGGCGGCGACGGCGACGGCGCACACGGCGGCGGCGGGCACGGCGGCGACAGCGGCGGCGGCCACGGCGGCGGCGGGCACGGTGGCGGGGGCAGCCCGTCGCCCGCCGGGATCGGCGGCGGCTCGCACGGCGTCACCGGCGCGGGCTTCGACGCGGGCGGCCCGGGGCTCGGCGATTCGCCGGTGTCCGGCGGCGCCCACACCGGCATCGGGGCCGCGCAGCCGCAGCCCGCGGCGGCGTTCGCGCCCGCGGCCGCCGGGGCGAACGGGGCTCCCGGCTCGTCGATGAGCGGCATGCCGGGCATGGGGGCCATGGGCGGTCACGGCGCCGGCGGCGGAGACACCGAACGCAAGTCGCCCGCCTACCGGATCGAAGGCGCCGTCTTCGACAACCTCGGCGAGCCCGGGCGCCGGATCATCGGTTCCCTCAACGACGACGAAGACCCGCCGTCCGCCCGCCGGACCTGGTAAGGAGACGCATGAGCGACATCGCCGGGATGAAGGCGGAGCTGGACGCTCTCGTCCGCGAGCAGGCCGATCGGCGTGCCCTGCGCGAACAGCAGGGCGAGGAGATCAAGGCCCGCTCGCAGGAGTACATGACCAAGCAGGTCCAGGCGGCCGAGCGGTACGTGCAGCACATCCGCGAAGTCGCGCAGCGCAAGACGAAGTCCGGCTGGAGCACCGACCGGTCGCACGCCGAGCCGGCGTCGGCCTTCGACGCGGAGGAGTACCCCGGCCCCGGCGGGTTCGCGCCGCCGCCGGGCCCGGCCCCGCGGCCGGTCCGGGACGAGCCGCGGCCCGCGCGCCGCCCCCGTGCGGCCGTCGAGGAAGACGAGGACTTCAACAACCCCTGGTGACCGGCGACCAGACGTCGACGGCGATCTCGCGGAACCGCTCGGTGAACGGCCCACGCAGCAGCTGCCGGAGTTCCGCTTCGAACTCCGGCAGCCGGTCACCGAACAGGTGGGGTGCCGCGCTGGACAACGAGAAGACGCTCGCGACGACCTCGTCCGCGGTGCGGGTGACCGCCCGGCCGGGGACCTCGAACCGCCGCGGCCCGGTGAACCCCGCGGCGCGGTAGATCTCCGCTTCACCGCCGGCGGTCCCCTCCGGCAACGAACCCCGGCCCGCGCGCCGCACCGGGCCGAGGTACTTGCGGATCAGCTCGGTGATTTCGGCCCGTGGCACCGATCCTTCGGCGCCTTCGTGCGTCGTCGCGTGGACGTGGGCGAGGACGCCGCCCGGTGCCAGCATCCCGCGCGCCGCCGCGGCCACGCGCGGCCGGTCCAGCCAGTGGAACGACTGGGCGAACGTCACCAGCCGGAACTCCCCGAGCCCGGCCGGCAGCTCTTCGGCGCGCCGGTGCACCCACCGGCAGTTCCCGGGGCCGCGCCGCGCGGCTTCGCGGAGCATGTCCGCGTCCGCGTCGAGCCCGACCGCTTCGGCGAAGTACGGCGCCAGCACCACGGTCAGCGAGCCCGGACCGCAGCCGACGTCGAGCAGCCGCCCGGAGCCGTCCAGCCCCAGCTCGGCGGCGAACGCCGTGCCGAGCGCCGCCGGGTACGGGAGCCGGCCGCGGACGTAGTGCGGGGCGCTGCCGGCGTACAGGGTCGCGTCCCACTCCCAGGTCACCCGCCGAGCGTAGGCCACCGGGTCCCGGATACTCGGTGCCATGGACGCGAATTGGTGGCGGGACGCCGTGGTTTACGAAGTCTACGTACGCAGCTTCGCCGACTCGAACGGCGACGGCACCGGCGACCTCGCCGGGCTGCGCTCCCGGCTGGGGTACCTGGCCGAGCTCGGGATCGACGCCGTGTGGACCACGCCGTGGTACCGCTCGCCGATGGTCGACGGCGGGTACGACGTCGAAGACCACCGCGAAGCCGACCCGCTGTTCGGCAGCGACCACGACGTGCCGGAACTGGTCGCCGAAGCGCACCGGCTCGGGCTGCGGGTGCTCATCGACGTCGTGCCGAACCACACCTCCGACCGCCACCGCTGGTTCCGGGCCGCGCTGGCCGCCGGGCCCGGCTCACCCGAACGCGCGCGCTACCACTTCCGGCCCGGCCGCGGCCGCGGTGGCGAGCTGCCGCCGACCGACTGGCGCAGCGTCTTCGGCGGCCCCGCCTGGACCCGCGCGGCCGACGGCGAGTGGTTCCTGCACCTGTTCGCGCCGGAGCAGCCCGACCTGAACTGGGACCACCCCGAGGTCCGGGCCGAATTCGAAGACCTGCTGCGGTTCTGGTTCGCCCGCGGCGTCGACGGCGTCCGCATCGACGTCGCGCACGGCCTGCTCAAGGACCCGGCGTTCCCCGACCTCGGCGCCGATGAGGAGGAGATCGCGCAGCCGCCGGACCGCAGCGGGCACCCGCACTGGGACCTCGACGGCGTCCACGACATCTACCGCGCGTGGCGGAAGGTGGCCGGCGAGTTCGGCCCGGACCGGGTGTTCGTCGCCGAGGCGTGGGTCGACCGGCCGGACCGCCTCGCCCGGTACGTCCGCCCCGACGAGCTGCACACCGCGTTCAACTTCGACTTCCTGCGCTGCGACTGGGACGCCGCCGCGCTGCGCGAGGTGATCGACCGGACGCTCGAAGCCCTCGGCGCGGTCGGCGCGCCCGCGACCTGGGTGCTGTCCAACCACGACGTCGTCCGGCACGTGACGCGCTTCGGCGACCCGCGCCGGGCCCGCGCCGCGGCGCTGCTCATGCTCGCCCTGCCCGGCGGCGCCTACCTGTACCAGGGCGAGGAGCTGGGGCTGGAGGAGGTCGAGGACCTGCCCGAGGAGGTGCTCGCCGACCCGACGTGGGAGCGTTCCGGCCACACCCGGCGCGGCCGCGACGGCTGCCGCGTGCCGCTGCCGTGGTCGGGTTCGGCGCCGCCGTTCGGCTTCACCGCCGGAGACGCGCCGACGTGGCTGCCCCAGCCCGCCCACTGGGCGGAGCTGACCGCCGAGGCGCAGGCGGCGGACCCGGGTTCGATGCTCGGCCTGTACCGCGCGGCCCTCGCCACGCGCCGGGAGCACCCCGCGCTGGGCGACGGGACGCTGACGTGGCGGCCCGCCCCGGACGGCGTGCTGTCCTTCACGCGCGAGCCGGGGTTCGGCTGCGTCGTGAACCTGTCGGCGGAACCGTACGAGCTGCCCGGCGACGTCCGGGTGCTGCTCGCGAGCGGCCCGCTCGACGACGGCCGCGTGCCGCCGGACGGCGCGGTGTGGCTCGCCAGGAGTTGAACGGGCACCACCGGAAAGAGTGGGGTGTGAAGGCGGGTGCGGCGGGGTAACCGGTCGCGTCCGACGTACCCGACCGAGCCGGAGGTCCCCCGATGCCCGTGCGCACCGCCGCCCCGCCCGCCACCGACGTCGTCGGCCTGGCGCTGGAAGTCCTCGCGGCCCAAGGGTTGAACCGGACGACCGCGCACGCGGCCCTCGTGGCGATGGCGCGGGAGCGCGGCCTGTCGCTCACGCGCTGCGCGGAACTCGTCGTGGCCGCCGTCGACGGGCAGGTGGGCTGATGGCCGTGGCCGGCGGGTTTTCGAGGAGCGGGAACGGCGAAGCGGCGTCGGTCGGCGGGGGCGTGCTGCTCGCGGTCGGGCTGGTGGTCGCGTTCTTCGGCTGGTTGTCGTGGTGGACGGCGGCAGGGATCGCGCTGGCCGCCGCCGGTGCGCTGTGGCTCACGGTCGCGGGCCGGCGCGAGTAACCCGCCGGTTCCGGGGAAAGCCTGCCGCAACCGAGTGAAGGAGGCTTTCCGTGCCGGACCACGAAGAAGACGTCATCGAGCTGCTGCAGCGCCAGCACCGGGAGATCCGCGAGCTGTTCGCCGGGCTGGAAACGGCCGAAGGCGAGCTGCGCCATGACCTGTTCCGCGACCTCGTGCGGCTGCTCGCGGTGCACGAAACGGCTGAGGAACTGGTGGTGCACCCCGAAATCCGCGACCTCGAGCCGGCGGCCGGGCCGGTCGTCGAGGCGCGGCTCGGGGAGGAGCACCGGGCCAAGGAGCTGCTGACGACGCTGCAGAAGATGGGGCCCGAGGCCGACGGCTTCGACACGCTGCTCGTGCAGCTGCGCGCCGACGTGCTCGCACACGCCGAGCACGAAGAGCGCGAGGAGTTCCCGCTGCTGCGCGCCCACCGGCCGCCGGAACGGCTGCGCGCGATGGCCGCGACCGCGAAGCTGGCCGAAGCCGTGGGGCCGACCCGGCCGCACCCCGGCGTCGAAAGCGCGACGGCGAACCTGCTGCTCGGCCCGCCGGCGGCGATCATGGACCGGGCGCGCGACCTCATCCGCGGCGCGCTGAGCTGACCCCGGACTGGGTACTCCGTCGGCATGGCAGCCGCCCCGAGCCGCAAACTGCGGCGTTACCAGGAGATGCGCGACTTCGAGCGCACCGCGGAGCCGTCCGGCGGGACTTCGGCCGCGCCGGCCGGGCACCGGTTCGTCGTGCAGCGCCACCGCGCGCGCCGGCTGCACTACGACTTCCGGCTCGAGCTCGACGGCGTCCTGGTCAGCTGGGCGGTGCCGAAGGGACCGACGCTGGACCCGAAGGCCCGCCGGCTGGCCGTGCACGTCGAAGACCACCCGGTCGAGTACGCCGACTTCGAAGGCGTGATCCCGCACGGCGAATACGGCGGCGGGGACGTCATCGTCTGGGACCGCGGCGAGTGGCGGCCGGTCGACGCCGACCCCGCGAAGGCGATCGAGGACGGCACCCTGCACTTCGACCTCGACGGCGAGAAGCTGGCCGGCCGGTTCGTCCTCGTCCGCACGAACCGCGGCGAGAAGGACCAGTGGTTCCTGCTGCACAAGCAGGACGAGCACGCCCGGACCGGCTGGGACGCCGAAGACCACCCGCGGTCGGTGAAGAGCGGCCGCACCAACGACGAGGTGGCGGCCGCGCCCGACGCGCTGTGGCACGGGGACCGGCCGGCGGGCGAGGCCGAGGAGGCGGTCGGGTTCCCGGCCGCGACCGACGAGGAGCTGGCCGCGCTCGACGCGCTCGGCGCGAAGGGCAAGTGGTCGGTCGGGGGCCGGGAGCTGGCGCTGACGAACCTGGACAAGGTCCTCTTCCCGGCCGCGGGCGAGCCGGTGACGAAGCGGGACCTGATCCGCTACTACGTCACCGTCGGGCCGGTGATGCTGCCGTACCTGGCCGGCCGCCCGCTCAACACGCAACGCTTCCCGCAGGGCGTCACCGAACCCGGGTTCTGGCAGAAAGAAGTCCCGCGGCACGCGCCCGAGTGGCTGACGACCTGGCACAACGAGCGCGCCGAGCCGGGGGAGAGTCGGCGCTACGTCGTCGCGGACAGCGTCGCGACCCTGGCGTGGCTGGCGAACTACGGCGCCCTGGAGCTGCACGCCTGGACGTCCCGCGCCGCCGACGTCGACCACCCGACGTGGGTGCTGTTCGACATCGACCCCGGCACGGAGACGACGTTCGCCGAGGTCCTGGAGCTGGCGCGGCTGCACCGCACGGCGCTGGAGCACTTCGGCCTCACCGGGCGGCCGAAGGTGACCGGGCAGCGCGGGATCCAGGTGTGGGTGCCGATCGCGCCGCACTGCACCTACGAGCAGACCCGCGCGTGGGCCGAGACGGTGTCGAAGACGATCGGGCGGGTGCTCCCGGACCTGGTCAGCTGGGCGTGGACGAAGGACAAGCGCCGCGGCCGCGCCCGGTTGGATTACACGCAGAACGTGTCGAACAAGACGCTGGTCGCGCCGTACAGCGTGCGGCCGCGACCGGGCGCGCCGGTCTCGGTGCCGCTGGAGTGGGACGAGCTGGACGACCCGGAGCTGGCCCCGGACCGCTGGACGATCCGGGACGTCCCGGCCCGGCTGGCCGAGCGCGGCGACCCGTTCGCGGCGCTGGTCGGGCTGGAGCAGCGGCTGCCCGGTCTGTAGCCAGACGTCTTGAAGGACTCATTCAAGACCTCCGGTGACCGGGCTCCGGCGAGTGGCGCCGGGCGGCCCTGCGGTGTCTTGAATGAGTCATTCAGGACCTCCGAAGACCTGAATGAGTCATTCAAGACGTCGGCGAAGCCGCCGCCGGGCAGACCGCCGCGACTTTGCCGGGGCCGGGCGGATCAGGCGTGGACCGTCTCCAGCCGCCGGGGCTGCAGCCGGTCCAGGTCGGGGCGGGACAGGCAGGGGCGGCCGCCCGGGTGCTCGCTCGTCGCCGCGGCCGCCGCGACGGCCAGGCTCGCCGCCGTCTCCAGTGGGTGGCGGCGGGTGAGGGCCGCGGTCAGGGCCGCGACCAGCGCGTCCCCGGCGCCGGCCGGGTCGACGACGTCGGTCTCGACGTGCGGCACGAACCAGGTGCCCTCCGGCCCGGCGAAGAGGTTCCCTTCCGCGCCCACCTCCAGCACGACCAGCGACGGCCCGCGCCGCCGGAGCGCGGCGGCGGCCCGCACGGCTGCGGCGACGCCGGGGACTGGCTGCCCGGTGAGGCGCTCGGCGTCGTGGCGGTCCGCGCGCACGACGTCGGCGAGGGCGAGCAGGTCCGGGGTCAGCTCGTCGTCCCGCGGCGCGCCGTCCAGCACCACGCGGGTGCCCGCGGTGTGCGCCAGCCGCGCCGCCAGCAACGCGACCGCGGCGGGCTGCCGCAGCTGCACGATGAGGGAGCCGGCGGCCGAGATGGGCGCCGACGCGGCGAAGACGTCGGCCTCGGTGAGCAGGGTCCCGGCCGGGACGTCGCCCAGCCGCGCGGTTTGGGTGCCGGGGCGGCGGACGACGTACGACGTGCCGATCCGGCCGGCTCTGGCCTGCGCGAGCAGCGCGTCACCCGCGCTGTCCCGGCCGACGACGCCGAGCAGCGCCACCGACGTCCCGAGCTGGCTCAGCGCGAGGGCCTGGTTGGCGCCCTTCCCGCCGAGCAGTTCCTGGCGGTCGCGGGCGATCTGCCCCGCGACCACGACCTCGCTGAACATCACCGGTACCGCCGGTCGGTCATGGTGCCCTCCTCGGGTCCACTGTGCGGCTACCCGCCCGCGCGTGGGCGGAAAACCGCTCGTTCGGGTTGTCCGGCGCCCCGGTGCGTCCGGCCGATGGATGTGAGGGCGGACGTCTTGCGGTAATCAGGAAGCGGACACGAACGGAGGTGTCGGTGACCGAGACGTTGTCGAACGCGGCCGACCGGTGGAAGCCGCTCACCGAGCTGCTGCACGCGCTGCTCGAACGGATCGCCGTCGAGGTGCCGGGCTGCCTCGGCGCGGCGCTGACCGTCAGCCAGGGCGACCGGTCGCCGCGGGTGCTGGCGACCGCGGGCGTCGCCGAGCGCCTCGTGCCCGCGCACCTGACCCACGGCGGCCCGGTCGCCATCGCGGCCGCCACCGGCGAACCGGTCACGACGGACGACCTCTTCGGTGACCCGCGCTGGCCGGGGCTGACGCGGGACACCCTCTTCTCGGACGTCCGGTACGAGGCGGTCCGTGGCGCGGTCGCGCTCCCGGGGGACTGGGACGACAACGGGACGTTCGTGCTGTCGGCGACGCTCGACCGCGCGCCCGGCGCCGGCCCGCTCGCGATCCTGCGGCGGTACGCGAAGCTCACCGAAATGACGCTGGTGGTGGCCGAGACCGCCACCGCGGGCGACCCCGGCCAGATGCTGGAACTGCTGGCTTCCCGCGCCGCGATCGAACAGGCGAAGGGCGCGATCATGGCCGTCCGCCGGTGTCCGCCCGAGGAGGCCTGGCAGACGCTGCGCCGGGCGAGCCAGGAGTTCAACGTCAAGGTCCGCGAGCTGGCCGTCGCCCTGGTGGAGCACGTCGGCGGCGGGGTCGCGGCGCAACCCGAGGGCACGCCCGAGATCCGGCCGGGCGAGCCGGCCCACCACGCGGCCGAACGGCTCTGGGCGGCGTTCGCCGCGAAATAGGGCGTTTCCCATCCGGGCGTTTGGGTACCAAGACCCCGTCGTTGATCACCCGTCGCGTCGCCGGCCCGCCCGGCGCGGAAGGCCTGCCGAACCCGTGTCCCCCACCCCACCGGTCCCGACCCGGTCCGCGCCCCTCACGGCGCGCCGG
The DNA here is from genome assembly GCF_003937945.1 of Amycolatopsis eburnea. Classification (GTDB taxonomy): domain Bacteria; phylum Actinomycetota; class Actinomycetes; order Mycobacteriales; family Pseudonocardiaceae; genus Amycolatopsis; species Amycolatopsis eburnea. The sequence goes on along the minus strand of NZ_RSEC01000033.1, from coordinate 125,146 downwards.
ACGGCGTACCGCCCCGGTCTCCTCGTGCTGACCTTCGCCGGCGAGATCGACGCGCTGACCCTCCCGATCCTCGAGCGCGAGCTGGGCTCGGCCCCACCGGGAACGACGGTGGCGGACCTGACGCACGTGGCCTTCGTCGGCCTGGCCGGCGCCCGCGCCCTGGCGGCGGCCGCGGCCCGCGCCGATGCCGATGGCCGCCGGTTCTGCGTGGTCGCGAACAGCCGCACGCTGGCCCGGCTGTTCCGGGTCACCGGGCTGGCGGCGGGTGTCCCGATGTTCGCGTCCCTGTCCGACGCACTGCGCGAGCTGCTGGCCACGGGCATGCACGGCGCGACGGGCTGAGCGCGGCCGCTCGCTTCGGCGAGGCACCCGGCCAGGGCGCGGCTGGCTGAGCGCGGCCGCTCGCTTTGGCGAGGCGTCCGGCGGCGGAGCGGTGGCCCGGCGCGCCGCGGACCTCAGCGAGGCAAGCGCACGGCCGAACCCCAGCCGGGGCAGCCGCCCGCTTCAGCGAGGCACCTGGCCACGGTGCGACCGGTTGAGCGCGGCCGCTCGCTTTGGCGAGGCAACCTGGCCACGGCGCGACCGGCTGAGCGCATCCGGCGGAGCGGTGGCCCGGCGCGCCGCGGGCCTCAGCGAGGCAAGCGCACGGCCCGAACCCCCGCTGCCCGCCTCAGCGAGGCACCCAGCGCGCGACCAGCACCCCCACGTCCCGCCGCAGCTCGTCGCCATGGCCCAGAACCGCGCGAGCAAGCCGCCGGGCGATCTCCGGCGGCAGCTCGCCCGCCCCAGCCCCCAGCTGCTCCGCGATCCGAGCCCGCCCGAACGCCTCCCCGCCCGCGTCCCGCGCGTCGCCGACCCCGCGCGAACACAGCACGATCAGATCCCCAGGCTCCAGCCGCGCCTCCGCCACCGAAGCACCAGCCCCGAACCCAGGCGCCGCGGCACCCGCCACCGGCAGCACCTCGCCGTCGCGGACCAGCAGCGGTGCGGGATGCCCGGCCGCCAGCCAGCGCACCACTCCAGTGCGCACGTCCACCTCCGCCAGCACCCCGGTGACACCGGACCGCTCCCCGAGTTCGGCGCCGACCGCCGCGAACTGACCGGCCAGGGCGGTCCCGTCGTGGCGGGCGGTCCGATACGCGGCGAGGGCCGTCACCACGTCGGTGTGCGCGCTCGCGTCGAACAGCGCGAGCTGCGCCCGCTTCTCCGAGAGTGCGTAATCGAACACCGTGCCGCGGAGGTCGTACGCCGGCTGGACGCTCGCACCCACGACGACGCTCTCCGTGGCGCCGGTGAGCGGCGGCAGGCTCTGCCACAGCAGCTCGGCGGGGGAGCTGCGGTGCCGCCGTCGTCGCCGTGCGTCGAGGCCGTCGCCGTACTGGGTCGTCACGGTGACGAGGTGGCCGAGCAGCGTCGCCAGCCAGCGGCACTGCTCCCGCAACGCCGCGTCGTCCAGGTCGGCGCCGTCCGCCGGGACGATCTTCAGCACGCCGAGGCGTTCCACGCCGTCGAGCAGGATCGTCCACAGCACCGGCGCGGACCCGTCGCGCGTCACGGTGGTGCCGGCGTGGCGGAACACCTCGCCGGCCGGCGTGGTCTCGATGTCCAGCTCGTCCGCGCCCGGCCGCAGCGGCACGAGCGTCCGCTGGTCGTAATCGGTCAGGTAGACGTCGATCGCCAGGTCGAGCGCGCGGCCCGCTTCGGCGACGACGGCCGGGAGCCGCTCGGGCGGGGCCCGGTGCGCGCCTTCGAGCAGGTCGACCAGCGCCCGCAGCGGGCCGCGCAGCAGTTTCCCGTCGCGCGCGGCGTGGCTGTAGGGCGCGCGGGCCGGGCCGGTCAGCTCGTCGAGCCGCTCGTTGACGGCGTGGGCGAGCATGTCGCGGTCCACCCGCGGCAGCGTGGTCAGGCCGTTGAGGTAGGCGTCCAGCTCCAGCAGGCCGAGGCTGCCGCCGAGCGCGAAGTACCGAAACCACAGCTGTTCGAGCGTCAGCTCGCTCCGCGTGAAGCACGCGGCGAGCCGGCGCCGCTGCTCCTCTTCGGGCAGGAAGCGCATCCGCGGTCATCCCTCCGTCGGGGCGAGAAGCTCCGCGGCGGTCTCGGCCGGGGTGTGGCCGCGGGCGCGCGCCAGCGCCAGCAGGCGGTCGAAGGCGGTGTCCTCGTCGAGACCGTCGCGGCCCATCAGGAAGCCCTTCGCCGTGGTGACCCGGTCGCGGTCGCGGAGGGTCTCCTTGAACCGGTCGCTGTAGCGCGCGGCTCGCACGTACGCCCGCGCGTTCGCGACCAGCACCGCGGCGCGCTCGGCGAAAGTCACCAGCGCCCGTTCGTCGACCGGCCCGAACGCGCCGGGAGCCGTCGCGTAGACCTTGATGGCGCCGTGGCAGCCGTCCTCGGTGGTCATCGGGGCCGTGAGCACCGAGCGCAGCCCCGAGCCGGCCGCCGCGGCGCACCAGCGCGGCCAGCGCCGTTCGGTGGTGACGTCGTCGATCCGCACCGGCGCGCACTCGTGCAGCGCGGCGACGCACGGACCTTCGCCCAGGTCGTACTGCAGGGCGTCGGCGGCGCTCACGAGCGGCGCCGACGCGCTGGTCGTGGCCAGGCCACCGGCGTCGTCGACGAGCGTGACCCCGGCCCCCGCGGCGGCGCGGATCGTCGACCCCGCCAGCGAAACGATCAGGTCCAGCACCGAATCCACGGTCTCGCGCGAGAGCAGCAGCCCCGACATCCGCGCGGTGACCACGGCGAGCTCGCCGTCCAGCGGCAGCTCGCCCGCAGCGGCCTCACCCAGCGACATGACGGCTGATTACCAATCCGCGGGCATCGGCAAACGCGAAACGGGTACCCGGGTCTCCCGTGCCCGACCGGGAGGAGCCCCGATGGAACCCACCGCGACGTCCTCGCCGCTGTTCGACGAGGTCACCGGTGCGCTGGAAGCCCTGAGCGCCGTCCTGCGGGAGGAAGACGACTTCAGGATCCTGCTGCGGCACGTGTGCCTGCAGGTGCGCCACGCCGTGCCCGGGGTGGACGAAGCGTCGATCACGCTGGTGACCGGGGAGCGGCCGCACACCGCGACCGCGACGAGCGACGTCGTGGGCGAGCTCGACGCCGACCAGTACCGCCTGGGCGACGGCCCGTGCCTCGAGGCGGTCCGCAGCGGCAAGATCGTCCGCACGGCGGTGTCCGACGCGGTCGAGCGCTGGCCGGCTTTCGCCCGCGGGGCGAGCGAGGCGGGCTTCGCCAGCTTCCTCGCCGCGCCGCTGGTGGCGGACGAGCAGTTCTCCGGCGCGGTCAACTGCTACGGGCGGCAGGGCGACGGCTTCGCGGAGATCGAAGCGCAGCGGCTCGAGCTCTACACCGCGGCGGTCGAGGCGATCCTGCGCGTGTACCACCGGTACCTGCTGGCGCGGGACACGGCGGAGCACCTGCGGGCGGCGCTGACCTCCCGCGCGGTGATCGACCAGGCCAAGGGCATGCTGATGGCGATCCGCCAGATCGACGCCGACGACGCCTTCGCCCTGCTGGTGGACCAGTCACAGCGCGAGAACACGAAACTGCGCGAGGTCGCGGAGCGCTTCGTGGCCCGCGTGGTGTCCGGCGGCGTCGCGCCCTGACCGGTACCTTGGGGGAGTGGCGGGCAGCCGGATCACGGTGCGGGTGGGCGAACGGCAGCTGACGCTTTCCAACCTGGAGAAGGTCCTCTACCCGCGCCACGGCTTCACCAAGGGCGAGGTCCTCGACTACTACACGCGGATCGCGCCGCTGCTGCTGCCGCACATCCGCGACCGGGCGATGACGTTCGTGCGCTTCCCCGACGGCGTCGACGGCGGCTCCTTCTTCGAAAAGGACGTCTCGCGGCACGCCCCGGAGTGGGTCCGCACCGCGCGCCTGACCGTCGGCGGCCGGGGCGGCGATCCCGAGGTCGTCGCCTACCCGCTGCTCAACGACCTGCCCGAGCTCGTCTGGGCGGCCAACCTCGCCGCGCTCGAACTGCACGTCCACCAGTGGACCGTGGGCCCCGATGACGAGCGGAGCACGCCGGACCGGCTGGTGTTCGACCTCGATCCCGGGCCCGGCGCGACGGTCGTCGACTGCTCCCGGGTCGCCGAGCGCCTCCACGACGTCCTCACCGGACACGGGTTCACGCCGGTGGCGAAAACCAGCGGGGCCAAGGGCATGCAGGTCTACGCGGGCGTGGAGACCGACGACCCCGCCGCGCCGTCGCGGTACGCGAAAGCGCTGGCGGAGCGGCTCGCGGCCGAGACACCGGACCTCGTCGTGGCTCGTATGACGAAAACCTGCGCCCCGGCAAGGTTTTCATCGACTGGAGCCAGAACAACCCGTTCAAGACCACGGTGGCGCCGTACTCCCTGCGCGGGCGCGACGAGCCGACGGTGTCGACCCCGGTCACCTGGGACGAGGTGCGCGCGTGCCGGCACGTCGCGCACCTGAGGTTCACCGCCGACGAGGTCCTGACCCGGGTCGCGGAGACCGGAGATCTTTTCGCGGATCTGGACCGCACCCGGGTCCCCATTCCTGCGTTCGGCTGAATTTCGGAAACCGCAATTCCCCGCCTTGCACGGCCCCGTTCCCGCCGCGGGCCGGCGGTGAATAGCGGAAGCGTCATCCCGACCAGGCGCTCTTGATCGTCCTCTGTGGACCGGTGCACGTGCAGACGGGCGTGTCGCTGCACGGCGAAGGTGGGCGTGCGGATCGTGTTGTGCGGCATGGTGGACGAAGTGGGTACGGTCTACGCGTAAACCGTCAGCATGAGCCGCCCGGAGCCGGTCATGAAGATCCAGAAACCGCCGCGGCTTTCGCGAGCCTTCGGCCGCAGTTCGCCCGGGGCGTTGTGCGAGCCGTTCTCGGTCACCACGACGTTCGCCGGTGACCGGTGCGCGGTCCTCGCCGTGGCGGGAGACATCGATATGGCGACGGTGGCCATTTTTGTCGAATGCGCGGAAACCGCGCTGGCGGCGGGCGGGGCGCTCGTCGTCGACCTCGGCGAAGTGGCCTTCTGCTCCGGGGCCGGGCTTCGCGCGCTGCGCCGGGTGCAGTGGCACGCCGACGAAGCGGCGGTCCCGGTGGCGTGGGTGGTGCGCACCCCGCCGCTGTGGCGGTTGCTGCGGGGAACCGGCGTCGCCGGCTTCGCGTGCTACCGGGACCGGGCCGACGCGCTGGCCGCGCTCGGCTGAGCCGGGTTCTCCCCGGCCGCGCAGGGTGCGCGGCCGGTTTTCGGCGCGAGAGAAGGGAAACGGGTGTCCGGCCTGATCGACACCGATCTCGAGTTCTGGTTCCAGCGCGGCCTGCGCGCGTATCTGGGCGAGGTGGCCAGGGCACTCGGCTTCGGCCTCGAGTCCTGCACCGTGGACGTGGACGTCCCGGTGTCGGCCTACGTCGCGGTGGACTGGCGGCTGCGCCGGTTCCCCGAACGCGACGTCGCCCTGCTCTGGGACGAGGTGCACGGCTGGGCGGTCGCGGTCGAGGCCGCGTGCGGGGAGGAGATGATCGTGCTGGCCTACCTCGGCGGCGCGGACATCCTGCCGCCGCCGCGCGTGCTCGTGGCGTTCCTGACCGCGCTGCGGACCGGTGCGCTGGAACCGGACGGGCCGGGGTCGCCGGTGCTGCGCCGCGCCGGCAGCCACCAGGAGCTCCTGCCGCTGCTGCCGGCCCGGTGACCGCGCGGGCCGCCGGGCCGCCACACTGGACGGTGGCGGGGGAGGTGGCGATGGGGACGGTCCCGGACGCGGTGGCGCCGATGCTGGCGGTCGACGGGCCGCTGCCGGACGACGACCACCACGGCTACGAGTGGAAGTGGGACGGTTTCCGCGGCTGCGCCCGGATCGCGGCCACCGGCGAGGCTCGGATCACCAGCCGCAGCGGCAGCGACCACACCCACCGCTACCCGGAGCTGCGCGACGTCTTCGGACCGGCGCTCGGCGGCCACGCAGCGGTGCTGGACGGTGAGGTCGTCGCGCTGAACGCGGCCGGCCGCCCGGAGTTCGAGCTGATGCAGCGCCGCGCGATGCACGAGCCGACGCCGAAGCTGCGGGCCGAGGTCCCGGTCGTCTACTTCGCGTTCGACCTGCTGCGCGTCGGGAACGAGTCGCTGCTGGACCGGCCGTACGAGCAGCGGCGGCAGCTCCTCGCGGAGCTGGTCCGCCCTGAAGCCGGCGGGCTGGTGGTGCCGCCCTGGTACACGCGCGCCGACATCGCCCCGGACCAGCTCCTGGCGACGGCGGCCGAGCACGGCATCGAGGGCGTCGTCGCGAAGCGCCTGGACGCGCCGTACCTGCCGGGCACGCGCTCGCCGTCGTGGACGAAGCACGCGTTGACGCGGACGCGCGAAGTGGTCATCGGCGGCTGGCGCCCAGGAGCCGGGCGCCGTGAGGGCACGTTCGGCGCGCTCCTGCTCGGCGCGTACGACGGCGACGGCGCCCTGGTGTACCTGGGCGACGTCGGCACGGGGTTCACCGACGACGCGCTCGACCACCTGCGCGCCGTCCTGGCGCCGCTGGCCCGCGCGGGGAGCCCGTTCGCGGCCGAGGTACCCCGCGACCGGGCCCGCGGCGCCCGGTGGGTCGAGCCGTCGCTGGTCGGCGAGGTCGTCTACCGGCGGCTGACGCCGGACCTGCGGCTGCGCCACACTTCCTGGCGCGGCCTGCGCCCCGATCGGGTGCCGGACGAGGTGCGGATCCCGTGACGGCCCGGAATTGTCGGGGCCCGCGGTGTCTTGAATGAGTCATTCACGACCTCCGAAGACCCTGTTGGCTTATTCGGGACACCGACCCCCAGGGCCGTGAAGGAGCTCTCTCGCGACGAGGGCCAAGGTCCGCGAAGGCCTCCTTACCGGGCATAAGAGCCGGTAAGGAGGCCTTCACGGCTTTCGAAGCCTCGTCACCGGCGCATCCACCCCGAATAAGCCAACAGCATCCTCCGAAGACCTGAATGAGTCATTCAGGACGTCGGCGAAGCCGCCCGGCGCGACCTTGCCGGGGCCCCTGGCGTCCGGCGAGGTGAACGACTCGTTCATGGCATTGCGAGCTGTCGATGTGATCGCCGTCACGGCCGGTCACATCGGTCGCACCCGCGGAGTCGTGGGGGTGAAAGGCGCCGGAACCCCGGCGCCGCGACCTCCCCGAGGAGTTCCGATGTCGACTGCCTCCCTGATCGTCACCCTGGCCGCCGCCGCGTTCGTGGGGTTCTCCGCGGTCTCGGTATTCGCCCGCGCGAAGTGGGTCGTCGAGCCGATCACCGAATACGGCGTACCCGAGGCGTGGTGGCCGTGGCTCGGCGCGGCCAAGGCAGCAGGCGCGGCCGGGCTGGTCGCCGGGCTGTTCGTGCCGTGGATCGGTGTCGCGGCGGCGATCGGCCTGGTGCTGTACTTCGCCGGTGCGGTCGTCACCGTGCTGCGCGCCCGGGCGTACGCGCACGTGGTCTTCCCGCTGATCTACGTGGCGCCCGTGGTCGCGTCGCTCGCGCTGCTCGCCTGATCGGCGAGCCAGGTGAGCGCGGCGGCGGCGTGGTCGAGCACGGAGAGGTGCCCGTCGCCGGGGGTGAGCCGGAGTTCGGCGCGGGGACACCGCGCGGCGAGCCACCGGCTGTGCGCGGCGGGCACCATCCGGTCGTCTTCGCCGTGCACCAGCAGCAGCGGCGCGGTGATGGCGGCCGGGTCGGCGCCCCACGGCGCGACGTAGGCGAGGTCGTCGTCGATCAGCCCGACGGCCCCGAGCGCGGGCTGGACGACGCTGTCGAGCCAGGACCACGACCCCTTCAACACGGCGAAGTCGGCGTCGGTGAAGACGGCGGGATCGAACTCGGCGGCGGCTTCGTACGCCTCCTTGGCGGCCCGGCCGGCGACGGCGGCGCGCAGGGCGCCCGGGTCGGTCATGCCCGCGAACCAGTCTTCGCCGTGGAACGGCGCCACGGCGGCGAGACCGGCGGCGGCGAGGACGCGATCGGGCAGCAGCGCCGCGCACGCGAGCGCGTGGGAGCTGCCGCCGGAGTGGCCCAGGACGGCGAAGCGCCCGACGCCGAGCGCGTCGGCGACCGCGGTCGCGTACCCGGCCGCGTCCCCGACCGTCCGGCCCGGCACCGGCGTCGAGCCGCCGTAACCGGGCCGGTCGTAGGAGATCCAGCGGATCCCGAGCTCCTCGCCGAGCGGGAGCAGCGGCCCGGGCGGCGCCCCGAGGTTGGGCGTGCCGTGGTGCCAGAGGACGGTGAGCCGCCCCGGACCGCCGCTGTCGTAGACGCGCAGGCGCCCGCCGGGCAGCGTCAGGTCGTGTTCGGCGAACGCGGTCACCGGGCGAGCCGCTCGGCCAGCCACGCCAGCGAAAGCGGGTAGCGGTAGTCGATCGCCGCGTGGCCGGCGTCGAACAGCTCGAAGCGCACCCGGTCGTCCGGCAGGCCAGCCTCGGCGATCGCCGCCCGGAAGGCCTCCGCGCCGAGGTCGAGGTAGTACTCGTCGCTCGTGCCCGCGTCGATCCACACCGCGCGCAGCGCGCGGATCGCCGCCGCGTGGTCCGGCACCATCCGGACCGGGTCCCAGGCCAGCCAGCGCGCCCAGACCTCCGGCCGCACCGCGCCGGTCCGCGGGTCGCACGGCAGCTCCGGCGTCCCGTCCTCCCGCGCCGAGAAGCACGCCGAGACGCCGAGCAGCTGCAGCAGGGTCGCGTCCTCCGGCTTGGTGAACGCCGGGCGGGCGCGGAAGTCCGCCCACCACTTGAGGATGTCCTGGTCGTAGGCGCGCAGCGCGCGGGCCGCCTTGCCGAAGTCCTGGACGTAGCTCAGCTCGTACAGCGAGTCGCCGGCGTGCGTCGCCAGCGCGCCGAACAGGTCGGGGCGCAGCATCGGCGTGATCATCGCGCCGAACCCGCCCGACGACTTGCCGGCGATCGCGCGGGATTCCGGGACCGGCAGGGTGCGGTACCGCGCGTCCACCCACGGCACGATCTCGTCGCACAGGTACGAGTGGTAGCGGCCGGTGCCCGGCGAGTCGACGAACTGGGAGCCGCCGTACGCGGTCCACGCGTCGACGTACACGACCACGCAGCCCGGGGTGCCGCCGGCGAAGACCGCGTCGGCGGTCTCGAGGAAGGTCTGCCGGAACGGCGTGCGGTTGGCCCACATCGCCACGTGCCCGGTGTAGCCCTGGATGACGTACACCGCCGGGTACCGCTCGTCGCCGTCGTCGTAGCCCGGCGGGACGTACACCCACAGCGGCCGTTCGTGCGGGTCGCCGAGCGGGTTGCCGCGCAGCAGCTCGGAGTCCACGGTGTGCCGGTCGAGCCGGCCGGCGAGGTCGCCTTCCCAGGGCAGCATGGCGCCAGTCAACCAGAAGCACCCGCTTGCAGCGGCTAAGCGATACCTCTTTTCCGCGCGTAGCGTTGAGCCGTTCCGCCCCGACCTCCGTGTTACGGGCACGGTGGTGGGTCAGGGGAATGCGGGGAAGAGCATGAAACATCCGGGGCCGTTGTACACGTTGCTCGCCGGCGTCGCGCTCGCCGGCGGGATCGGGATCGTCAACCTGGCGACCGGGACCGGCGCCGCGCCGGTCGCCGGGGCCGCGAGCGCGGCGGGTGCCGCGAGCAGCACCGCACCGCCCCCGGCCGCGACGACGTCGGAAGCGCCGAAGCCCGCGGCGCCCGCACGGGCGGACTACGCCGGGCGGGTGACCGGCGGTGGCGCATCGGTCGCGGTGTCGGTGCGCGACGGCCACGCCATCGCCTACCTCTGCGACGGCAAGAAGGTCGAAGCGTGGCTGCAAGGCGCGACAACCGGCGGGAAGCTGGACCTGAAGGGCGCCAAGAACGCCGCCCTGACGGGGAGTTTCGACGCCACGGCGGCCACCGGCACGGTGACCGCGTCCGGAAGGACGTGGCAGTTCACCGCGCCGGTGGCGAAGAAGCCCGCCGGGCTCTACCGCGCGACGCCGAAGGTCAAGGGCCGTCAGGCGAAGGCGGGCTGGATCGTGCTGCCCGACGGCAGCCAGGTCGGCATCCTGGCCGCGGGCGACGACGCGACGGCCGCCCCGCCGCTCGACCCGGCCCGCGGCACCGCGACCGTCGACGGCGCCGCCGTGCCCGCCGAGGCGATCAGCGGCCTGGCCGGGACCGGTGACTTCGGATGACCACGGCCGGGCACCGCACCGCGGTCGCGCTCCTGGTCCCGCTGTTCGCCGGCGCCGTCGTGGCGGTGGTGCTCGGCGTCTACGGCAGCCTGCACACGCCGACCGGCGTCGCGGTGAACGTCGCCGGGTTCTCCAGCCCGCAGTCGGTGAAGGCGTGGCTGGCCACGGTGGTCGTCGTGCTCGCGATCGTCCAGCTGCTGTCGGCGCTTTCGCTGTACGGCAAGCTCGGCGCGACCCCTGCGTGGATGGGCGCCGTGCACCGCTGGTCGGGCCGGATCGCGTTCCTCGTGTCGATCCCGGTGGCGCTGCACTGCCTCTACGCGCTCGGGTTCCAGTCGTTCGACACCCGCGTGCTGCTGCATTCGCTGCTGGGCTGCTTCTTCTACGGCGTGTTCGTCGCGAAGATGTTGCTACTGCGCAAGGACGGCGCGCCCGGCTGGGCGCTGCCGGTGCTCGGCGGGCTGGTCTTCACCGGGCTGGTCGGGCTGTGGCTGAGCGCGTCGCTGTGGTTCTTCACCCAGTCCGGCTTGACCTTCTAGGCGGAGGACGAAAGTGCGTGACGACGACACGGACCCGGTGCTGGCGCGCCGGACGGCGCTGACGGTATTGGGCGCGGGCCTGGTGGCCGGCTGCAGTACCTACGGCGGCACTCAGGCCCCGCCGCCCTCGGCGGCTCCTGGGGGCACGTCGCTCGGCGCGGCCGCCGACATCCCCGTCGGCGGCGGCAAGGTGTTCGCGGACCGGCAGGTGGTGGTGACCCAGCCGGTGGCCGGCACCTTCGCGGCCTTCTCCGCCGTCTGCACCCACCAGGGCTGCACGGTGGACACCGTCGCGAACGGCACGATCGACTGCCCGTGCCACGGCAGCAAGTTCAAGATCGCCGACGGCTCGGTCGCCAACGGCCCGGCGGCCCAGCCGCTGCCGAAGAAGGCGGTCACGGTCACCGGCGGCAAGATCACCCTCGCCTAGGTGTAGGCCTTCACGACGACCCGGCCGTCAACCATCCACATCGGACTCGACGTGTCCACGTCACGGGCCTCGCCGTCCCCGCACGCGTACCCGCCACTCGCGACGGCGAGGCACTGCACGCCGTCCGCGAGCGCGAGCAGGAAGGGATCGGCCGTCCCACCGGCTTGCGGCGGCGACGGCAGGCCATCGGCGTAGGTCAGCAGCACCGCCCCGGTCGCCGACGTCGGACAGACGACCCGCGGCTCCGGCCCGGCGAAGCACGGGTCGTAGGTGGTCCCGCCGCCGGCGCACCGGTAGGCGTCGTGACGGCCGGACACCGCCGACACCGCGTCGCACCGCCCGGCCACGCGAGTCGTCGCGGCCGCGGGCTTGGGCCGGTACTCGACGGTTGGGGTGAACTGCCGCGCGCGGCCGGTCGTGATCGGGACGTCGAAGGCGGGCCCCGCCGCGGCCGCCCCGCGGGCCACGTCCTCGATCCCGGCGGCGAGGAACCAGCGCACGGTCTCGCCGCCGTCGAGGTGACACGGCCCGAGCGCCGCCCAGACCCCGGCGGCCACGGGTGCGTCCGCGGCATAGCGCGCACTCGCGACGGCGGCGGCGCAGGTCAGGACGTCCGGCGCGGCCCGGTCCGCCTCACCGAACAGCGCGGCGACGCGCTGGGCCGCCGCGGCAAGCGTGGCACCGAGGGCGGCGCCGGGATCGGCTTGGCCGCGCAGTGTCGCCGGGAGGTGGTTGAACGGGACTTCGTAGGTGACCGTGGTCCCCGGCCACAGCAGATCCCGCGGTTGCGGCGGCCTGGTCCGCGCGCCGGATTCCGGCCAGCCCGGCGGGACGGCGATCCGGTACGGAACGCGCGCGTTCGAGGTCAGGGTGATCCCCGCGTGCCCGGCGTTGGCGGTCACGCAGACCCACACCGGAGGTTGCGGCTGCCCGGGGACGGCGTTGGCGGTGTTGTCAGGACTGGCTGCACGCGCGGGCTTGGTTGTCGAGCCGCCGGAACTTACGGTGTGCCCGACGCCGCCGGAAATCGCCGCATTGCCGCCGTCGCTGGGTGCGCTGCCGGATCCGGCGGCCTGCCGGGGACCGGTGGCCGCGTGTCCGGGACCGGTCGAACTCGCGACCGAGCCCGCGGCGACAGTCACCCCACCAAAACTCGCCGCACGCCCCGCACACTCCGGCCGCGCCACCAAACCCGGCACCACATCGCGACCAAGCGCCGCGAGGTCAAGCACCCCACCCCAGAACCGCCCCGGCCGCGGCAAGTCCGCCACGATGCTCCGCGTAGCAGTGTCGTACGCGGCCGGCAGCAGCCGGGTGCCCTCCGCCGTGATGACGACCGCCGCGAATCCCGGTGGCGGTGCCGGCGCCGCGATCCGCACCCGCGGCGCACCCCCGGTGAACCCGATGTCCGCTCCGCCACCAGCCCGGTGCGTCAACGGCGTCGCCACACCCGGTTCCGGGGCCGGGCGCACCACCGCGGGCGCGCCGGTGACCTCGATGCCGGCGACCGTCCCGCCCGGACGCGCCGGAAACCGTTGCTGCACCAGGGTTCCCGTCCCGCCGAGCAGCAACGCGACCACGGCCGCGGTGAGTGCGAGCCGGGCCGGGCGGTCGTTCTTGGCCATCGCGCCTCCCGGGAACCTCCTGTTCTTCGCGAGTCACCGCACCCGCCGTGGTCGTTAGCCGCCGTGGCTCAACCGTGACCCGGGCAAAGCGGTCGCCGCGGGGCGCTCGCTCTGGCACCATCGGGCGGGTGAGCCCGGTCGAGATCGCCTGCGACGAGTCGGGCTCCGAGGGCGAAAACCTGCTCGGCGGCGAAACCGACGTCTTCGCCCACGCGGGAGTGCGGCTGACCCCGGCCGCCGCCGCGGAGTGCGTGCGGGAGATCAGGGCGCGGATCGGCTCCCCGGCCGAGGAGTACAAGGCCAACCACCTGCTGCGCGCCAAGCACCGCGCCGTCCTCGAGTGGCTGCTCGACCCCGGTGGCCCGCTCGCGGGCCGCGGCCACGTGCACCTGACCGACAAGACGCTCTTCGCCGTCCGGGCCGCGGTCGAACTTCTGGCCGGACCGGGCACGAGCGACCTGGCCCGCACCCTCTACCGCGCGGGCCCCACGGCGTTCGGCGCCGAACGCTGGGAGTACTTCCTGACCGCGTTCACCAGCGTCCTGCGGCTCAACCCCCGGCGCGGCGTGACGACGTCGCCGGAGCGGTTCTTCGCGCTGGTCGACGACCTCGCCGCGACCCCGGGCGAAGTCGGCGGGATCGTCGCCCGCTTCCGCGGCGGCCGTGAGCGCGTGGCCGCCTACCGCGCCCGGCTGGCGAGCGACCCGGGTCTGGTGCCGGTGCTGGACCCGCTGGTGCCCGCGGTGATCCACACGGTCCGCCACTGGAGTGCGGACGGCACCCCGGTCGCCCTGGTCCACGACGAGCAGCTCGCGCTCACCCCCGAACGCGTGCTCCAGCTCAAGGCCACCCTCGGCCCCCGGCTGGCCGGCGTCCGGTTCGTCGACTCCCGCGCCGACGCCCGGGTCCAGATCGCCGACTTCCTCGCCGGCGTCGCCCGCCGCATCGCCTCCGACGAGCTGAACGGCCGCGGCGACGCCCGGCTGACCGGCCTCCTGAAGTCCTTTGTGGACGCCGGCTCCGTCTGGGACGACGCCTGATCGCTGACTATAGTCAGGGAATGGATCGGGAGCTGATCGACGGCGTCCGGCGGTTCAACCGCACGGTCACCCAGCGGATCGGCGCGCTCGACGACGCCTTCCTCGCCCGGGACCGGCCGCTCGGCCAGGCGCGGGTGCTGTGGGAGATCGGCGCGGCCGGCCTGGACGTGCGTGAACTGCGCGAACGGCTCGACCTCGACTCCGGCTACCTGAGCCGGCTGCTGCGCGGGCTCGAACACGACGGCCTGGTGCGGGTCGAGCCGAGTGACGGCGATGGGCGGGTGCGGACCGCTCGGCTGACCGAGGCCGGGGTGGCCGAACGCGCCGTCCTCGACCGGCTGTCCGACGACGCGGCCGCGGCGATCCTCGGGCCGCTGTCCGGCGGACAGCGGGCCCGGCTTGTGGCCGCGATGGGCGAGGTCGAGCGGCTGCTGACGGCGTCGGCCGTCGAGGTCGGGGTGTGCCCGCCGGTGCGGCCCGCGGCCCGGTTCTGCCTGCGTGCCTACTTCGCCGAGCTGGCCGAGCGGTTCGACGGCGGGTTCGACCCCGAGCTCAGCATCCCTGCCGCCGACGCCGAGATGACGCCGCCGTCCGGCGTGCTGCTGGTCGCCACGCTGCACGCCGAACCGGTCGGGTGCGGTGCGCTGAAGTTCCACGGCGACGCGCCGGCCGAGGTCAAGCGGATGTGGGTGGCGCCGTCGGCGCGCGGCCTCGGGCTGGGCCGGCGGCTGCTCGCCGAGCTGGAGGCGCACGCCGCCGCGCACGGCGTCCGGACGCTGCGGCTGGAGACCAACCGCGCGCTCGCCGAGGCGATCGGGCTCTACCGCGCGGCCGGCTACCGGGAGGTTCCGGCGTTCAACGACGAGCACTACGCCGATCACTGGTTCGAGAAGCACCTCGCCGGGCCACGTACCCTGGCTTAGTGCGGACCCGCCCCACCCTCTCCTGGACGTCGGCGGACGCGCCGCTGCCGCGGACGTCCAGCCTCGACGAGCTGACCGACGTCGTCGCGCGCGGCCGCGTCGCCGTGCTGAGCGGCGCCGGGCTGTCCACCGAGTCCGGGATCCCCGACTACCGCGGCGAAACCGGCAGCCTGCGCCGCCACACGCCGATGACCTACGACGAGTTCGTCACCAGCGCCGAGGGACGGCAGCGGTACTGGGCGCGCAGCCACCTCGGCTGGCGCACGATCGCCCGCGCCGACCCCAACGACGGCCACCGTGCGGTGACGGCCCTGTACGAAGGCGGGTACGTCGACGGCGTTATCACGCAGAACGTCGACGGCCTGCACCAGGCGGCGGGCACGGCGGACGCGATCGAACTGCACGGCAGCCTCGACCGCGTGATCTGCCTCGATTGCCGCCGCACGAGCCCGCGCGCGGAGCTGGACCGCCGGCTCCGGGCGGCGAACGCCGCGTTCGACGGCGCGGCCACCCGCATCAACCCCGACGGCGACGTCGAACTGCCCGACGACGTCGTCCGCCGTTTCACGACCGTGCCGTGCGCGGACTGCGTTTCCGGGGTGCTCAAGCCGGACGTGGTGTTCTTCGGCGAGAACGTCCCGCGCCCGCGCGTCGAGCAGTGCTATCGCCTGGTTGACGCCGCCGACGCGCTGCTGGTGCTCGGCTCGTCCCTGACGGTGATGTCCGGTCTCCGGTTCGTCCGCCACGCGGCGAAGGCGGGCAAGCCGGTGGTGATCGTCAACCGTGGCGAAACGCGCGGTGACCGCTACGCGTCCGTCCGGGTCGACCGGCCGCTGGGCGGGGCGCTCACCGAGCTGGCCGCCCGGCTGGGCTGCGCGGATCCCGGCCGAACCGCCTGAGCACCCGGTCCTGGCGCGCGTCGCCGGACTCCCCGGGCAGCGGCGCGGCGAAGACCCGCGGGTTCAGGTCGAGCCCGGCGAAGATGGCGTCGTGGTCGTCGTCGAGCCACGCGACGAGACCGGGGTCGAGCGTTTCGTCGCGGCCGAGGGCGCGGGCGAGGTCCCAGGTGTGCACGGTGCTGTCGGCCGTGCGGACCGCCAGTGCCCGCCGCCCGGTCAGCTCGCCCAGCGGGTAGTCGACGACCCGGTCCAGCGCGCCCGCCTCGGAGAACGCTTCCGCGCACGCCCGCACCGACGCGGTGAACGCCGTGACAGGGTCGTCCCCGAGCGCGTCGGCGTCGCGGGCGGCCAGGAACTCGTCGCGGCCGGCGCCGCCGAGGAGCCCGACGTAGCTGAGGTTGCCGCGGGTCATGTGGTTCACCAGCGCGCGCACGTCCCACTCGGGGCACGGGGTCGGCGCGTCCCAGCCGCCGGCCGCCACCGCGCGGAGGTGGTGTTCGAAACCGTTGCTGGCGAGCAGGTACCGGTCCAGGAGCATGGCCGCCAGTCTGGCCCGGGCCCGCGCACGGTGCTCGCGGGTTTCGGACGACGTGGACGAGCCCGGTCCGGGTGGGTGGGGGAACCCGCCCGGACCGGGCTCTGGCGACGGACCTCCACAGCCGGTCGTCGCCTGCAAGACGCGGCGGCGGCCGGCAGCGTTACAGTGCCGTTCGCACTGATCCGGCCACAGCCACGGCCGAACAGCTCTCGTGCGACGGTTGCGTGCCGCTCGGGGGCGGCCTGCTTTTGGCCGGATCAGCGCGGGGACTGCAACCCGTTCCACGACCAGTGCGGCATCGGCAGCTCGGCGGGGACGTCGTCGGCCGGGCCGGGGTAGGCGAGCACCTCGGCCACCGCCCACTCCATGTAGGCCCGCAGCGCGGCGCGGAACTCCGGATCGGCGGGCAGGCCGGCGTCGTCCGCGGCCTGGACGAAGCAGCTGACGAACCGGCGGCCGAGGTCGCTCATGTCGCCGTTGCCGGCGTGCATCCGCAGCATCGCGGAGTGATCGCTGCACTCCTGCGAGAACCGCGGCGGCCCGCCCATGACCTCGGCCCAGTACTGAGCCAGCCGTTCGACGTGCTTCGGGTGCTGCCCGGGGTGCGAGAACGGGTGGTTCAGCTCCGGGTCGGCCAGGCAGCGCTCGTGGTGGGCGGCGGCCAGCGCGCGGAACGCGGGGTCGCCGCCGGCGAATTCGTACAGCGTGGGACGCACCCGCCGAGCCTGGCACGCGACGCCCCCGGAAGCTAGCGCGCCCCGGCGGCGGCGCGTTCCGCGGCGGGGGAGAAGCCGCCGTACGCTCCGACAGCCCGCTCGACGTCCTCGGTGACGAGGTCGTGGTTGAGCGCGCCCGCGGCGGCCGCGCCCTGGGCCGCGGCGATGATCACCGTCGCCCGCGCGTCCACGACGTTCCCCGCCGCCCACACGCCCGGCACACTGGTCTTCCCGCTGGGATCGACCGCGCCTTCGACGTAGCCGAGCCCGCGCAGCAGCTCGTCGTGCGGGACGGTCCGGGTGCGGAGGAACAGCGCCGTCCGCGCGACGAACCGGTCGCCCAGCTCGATCCCGGTGAGCCGCCCGCCTTCGCGCCGCACCGCGGTGACGACGCCGTCGACGACCCGGATCCCGCGCGCGTCGAGCCGTTCGCGGTCCGCTTCGGACGGTGGCGCGGTGTGGGCGAAGTAGACGACGTCGGGGGACCACTGGCGCACCAGCAGCGCGTGCTCGACGCTCATCGGTTCGGTGCCGAGCACGCCGAGCGGCTGGTCGCGCACCTCGTAGCCGTGGCAGTACGGGCAGGTCACCGCGTCGGTGCCCCAGCTTTCCCGCAACCCGGGCAGGTCCGGCAGGTCGTCGTGGACGCCGGTGGCGACCAGGACGCGCCGGGCGGTCAGCTCCCGTCCGCTCGCGAGCCGGGCGGTGAAGCCGGGCTCGAGCCGCGTGACGCTGTCTTCGAGGACGTCGACGCCGTAGCCGGCGAGTTCCGCACGGCCGATCTCGAGCAGGTCGGACGGCGGCAGGCCGTCCCGCGAAAGGAAGCCGTGCATGTGCTCGGCCGGGGCGTTGCGCGGGGCCCGGGCGTCGACGACGGCGACCCGCCGCCGCGCGCGGCCCAGCATCAGGGCGGCGTTCAGGCCGGCCGCCCCGCCACCCACCACCAGGACGTCATAGCTGTTTTCGGTCATGGCGCCACGATGAACCCGGACTCGCGAATCCGACAACTAATGTTGCCGTTTCCGGGACAAGCGGGTTTCCTGGAGGCATGACCGACGCGATCACCCAGGCACTGGCCGAGGTCGGCCCCCGGCTCAAGCGGGTCCGCACCCAGCGGCGGGTCACGCTGGCCGACCTCTCGACGGCGACGGGCATTTCGAAGAGCACGCTGTCCCGGCTGGAGTCCGGCCAGCGGAAGCCGAGCCTGGAGCTGCTGCTGCCGATCGCGCAGGCCCACCAGGTCCCGCTCGACGAGCTGGTGGGGGCCCCGGAGGTCGGCGACCCCCGCGTCCGCCTCACCGCCCGCCGCATCCCGCGCCACAACGGCGCGGCGATGACCGTCCTGCCGCTGACCCGCCAGCCCGGCGCGCCCCAGGCGTTCAAGATGATCCTGGAACCGGAGACGGGCGAGCCCGATCCCCAGGTCCACGAGGGCTACGAGTGGCTGTACGTCCTTTCGGGACGGTTGCGGCTGGTCTTGGCCGACCGCGACATGGTCCTGGGCTCGGGCGAGGCGGCGGAGTTCGACACGCGCTTGCCGCACTGGTTCGGCGCGGTAGACCGGCCGGCGGAGATCCTCAGCCTGTTCGGCAAGCAGGGGGAGCGGCTCCACCTGCGGGCGAAGTCCCGTTAGCCCAGCTCGCGCTGCATCAGCAGGGTGTCGAGCCAGCGGTCCTGCTTGAACCCGACGCGCCGCAGCACGCCCGCGTCGGTGAAGCCGGCCGCGAGGTGGAGGTTCCGCGACGCCGGGCTGCCGGAGTCGACGATCACCGCGATCGCCTGCCGCGCCCCGGCTTCGCCGCACCGCTTCAGCAGTTCGTCGAGCAGCCGGCGCCCGTGGCCGCGGCCGGTGGCGCCCGGCGCGAGGTAGATCGTCGTCTCCACCGAATACCGGTACGCCGGCTTCGGGCGCCACGGCGCGGCCAGCGCGTAGCCGAGGACCTCGCCTTCGTCGGCGAGCACGAGGAAGGGCCACCGGCTCTCGCGGATCTTCGCGCGCCACTGGTCCGCGGTGGGCGGCGTGGTCTCGAACGTGACGACGGAGCTGGCCGCGTACGGCGCGAAGACGGCGGCGATGCCTTCGGCGTCGGCGACCGTTGCTTCCTCTATAGTGGACATGATCGCTATCATAGAGGAATGATTGATCCCGAGGCACTCGGCCGCCGGCTGCACGAACTCCGCGCCGACCGCGGGCTGTCGCTGAGCGCGCTGGCCGGGACGGCGGGGGTCAGCGTCAGCATGCTGTCGGCCATCGAGCGCGGCGAGAAGACGCCGACGGTCGTGGTGCTGTCGCGGATCGCCGACGGCCTCCGCCTCTCGCTGTCCCGGCTGCTGGCCGACCTCGAAACCGACCGCGTGATCGTCCGCCGCGCCGCCGAGCAGGAGCACGTCGCCGAGCCGGGCGGCTGGCACCGCACGGTGCTCACCCCGGTCGTCCCCGGCGTCAACTTCGAGTGGATCCGCACCACCCTGCCGCCGCACTGCGACGCGGGTGTGTTCCCCGCCTACGCGCCGGGGTCCCACGAGTTCGTCGTCGTCGAATCCGGCGTACTGCACTTGGGCGTCGGCGAGACGGAGTACGTCCTGGACGCGGGCGACTCGCTGTACTTCCCCGCCGACGAACCGCATTCGTACGCGAACCACGGCGAAGAGGCGTGCGTGTACCACGTCGCGGCGCTGATCATGCGATCGCGCGAAAAGCGCGGTTCGCCGGTTTCCCGCGCGCCGCGCTGTTAACGTCCGGTGGTGCGGATTTGGTGCTGCGGAGTCGTCCTGGGTGCGGTTGTGCTGCTCGCCGCCTGTGCCGGCGGCGGATCGGGCACCGGTCGGCTGATCCCGCAGACCACCACGGCGACGCCGCCGACCACGAGCCTGCCCGCGACCACGGAGTCCCCGGTGACTACCACGACGCCGACGTCGACGCAGACGCGGGCGCACCCGCCCACAGCCACCACGAAGAAGACGACCACCCCGCGCCGCACCACCACCAAGCGGCGCCCGCGCTGAGTCAGCGCCCGCGCAGGCGGGGCCGTGCCAGGCCGATCGCGGCCACGACGATCAACGCGACGGCCGCCACCGCGGCGATCACCGTCAGGACGGGCGCGCCCGTCTCCGCTCTGGTGAGCGTGAGGACGCTGGAGACGAGCAGAATCGCGCCCACTCCCAGGTAGAGCCAGCACAACGGGGCGGTGGTCGGGATGAAGTGCCAACGCCGTTCGGCCATCGAACCTCCTTGATCGACCTGTACCCCGGATCTGCCCCGATCGGGTGATGCTCAAACCGGCGGGAATCCGCCGTGACCCCGAGCTGTCGCGAACCTGCCAGCCCGCGCGCACCGATGTCGATCTACTGGCCGCATGAACTCTTCGCACCGGGCCGCGGTCCTGGCCGTGACCGTCGGCATCTTCGCCATCGTCACCACCGAAATCCTGCCGATCGGCCTGCTGACGCCGATCGCGGCCGCGTTCGGCGTCTCGGCAGGCACCGCGGGCTGGACGATGACGGTGCCCGGGCTCGTCGCCGCGGTCGCCGCGCCGGTCGTCACCGTCGCGATCGGACGCGCCGACCGGCGGCTGGTCCTGGCCGCGCTGATGGTGCTGCTCGCCGTCGCCGGGTTCCTCGCCGCGGCCGCGCCCGCGTACTGGGTGCTGCTGGTCGCGCGGTTCCTGGTCGGCCTGGTCATCGGCGGGTTCTGGTCGGTGGGCGCCGGCTTGGCTCCCCGGCTCGTGGCGCCGGCCGCCGTCGCGCGGGCGACGGCGGTGATCTTCTCCGCGGTGCCGCTGGGCTCGGTGCTGGGCGTGCCGCTCGGCACCCTCGTCGGGCAGCTCGCGGGCTGGCGGACGGCGTTCCTCCTGCTCGGCCTGCTGAGCCTCGGCACGGCGGCCGCGTTGCTGGCCTTCACGCCTTCCCTGCCGCCGGAGGAGAGCACGCGGCCGGGTGTCCTGTTCGGACTCCTGCGCCGCCACGGTGTCCGAAGTGGACTGATCGTGACGTTCCTCGTCGTGCTGGCCCACTTCGGCACTTACACCTACCTCACGCCGCTGCTGCGCGACGTCGTCCGGCCGGGCCTGCTCAGCGCGTACTTGCTCACCTACGGCGTGGCGGGGATCGCCGGGACGTTCCTGGCGGGCGCGAGCCGCCGTCCCGGTGCGGCCTTCGCCGTCGCGGCGGCGGCGATCGCGGCGTCGGTGTTCGTCCTGCCGCACGCCGGCGCGGCGGGCGCGCTCGCGGTGCTCGGGGTGTGGGGCGTGGCGTACGGCGCGGTGCCGGTCTGTTCACAGCGGTGGTTCGCCCGCGAGGCGCCGGACGCGCCGGAGGCCGCGACCGTCCTGTTCACGGCGTCGTTCCAGGCCACGATCTCCGCGGGCGCGCTGGCCGGTGGGTTCGTGGTGGACGCGGTGTCGGTGCCGGCCGTGATGACCTGGGGCGGGGTGGCCGCCGTCCTCGCCGCGCTCGCGGTTCCGGTCCGGGTGTTCCGCTCGCCGGAACGCAAGGCTGTCCCGGCCGCCGAGTCCGGTGCGACGGTCGGGACATGGCTCCCGTGATGGCGGCGATCGTCGGCCCCGGCAACATCGGCACCGATTTGCTGGCGAAGCTGCGACGCAGTGAAGTGATCGAAGTCGGTTACGTGGTCGGCGTGGTCGAGTCCGACGGCCTCGAACGCGCGCGAGCGCAGGGGATCGCGGCGTCCGCGGAAGGCGTCGACTGGCTGCTGCGCCAGGACCCGGTGCCCGAGCTGGTGTTCGAGGCGACGTCGGCGAAGGCGCACGCCGCGAACGCCCCGCGCTACGAGGCGGCGGGCATCCAGGCGATCGACCTCACCCCGGCGCACCTCGGCCCGATGGTGTGCCCGCCGGTCAACCTCGGCGCCCACCTCGACGCCCCGAACGTCTCGATGATCACGTGCGGCGGCCAGGCCACGATTCCCATGGTGCACGCCGTTTCCCGCGTGACGCCGGTGCCGTACGCGGAGATCGTCGCCTCGGTGGCGTCGCGCGGCGCGGGTCCCGGCACCCGGGCGAACATCGACGAGTTCACGCGCACGACGTCGCAGGCGGTGGCCGAGATCGGCGGGGCCGGGCGCGGCAAGGCGATCATCATCCTCAACCCGGTCGAGCCGCCGATGATCATGCGGGACACGGTGTTCTGCGCGATCGGCCTCGACGCCGACCGCGACGCGATCACCGCGTCCATCCACGAAATGGTCGCCGAAGTCCAGCAGTACGTCCCCGGCTACACCCTGCGCGCGGATCCGCAGTTCGACGACGCGCGGGAGGACTGGGACGGCCACGCACGCGTCGGCATCTTCCTCGAAGTCCGCGGCAACGGCGACTACCTCCCGGAGTACGCCGGGAACCTGGACATCATGACCGCCGCGGCCGCGCGCGTCGGCGAGCTGATGGCGCGCGCGAAGCAGGAGGTGCCCGCATGACCCGCCCGGAACTGAAGCACGACGTCCGGATCGTCGACACGACGTTGCGCGACGGCAGTCACGCGATGGCCCACCGCTTCACCGAGCAGCAGGTGCGCGACACCGTGCGCGCGCTGGACCGCGCGGGCGTCGAGGTGATCGAGGTGACCCACGGCGACGGTCTCGGCGGCTCGTCGTTCACCTACGGCTTTTCCGCCGTCGACGAGCTTCGCCTCATCGCGGCGGCGCGTGAAGAAGCGAAGCAGGCGAAGATCGCCGTGCTGCTCGTGCCCGGCATCGGCACGGCGGAGGACCTCCAGCGCGCGTTCGACGCGGGCGCGGAGATGGTGCGGGTGGCGACCCACTGCACCGAGGCCGACGTCTCGCCGCAGCACTTCGGCCTGGCGCGCGAACTCGGCATGGAAACGGCCGGGTTCCTGATGATGGCGCACCGGACGCCGCCCGAAGACCTGGCGAAGCAGGCCCGGATCATGGTGGACGCGGGCTGCCAGGCGGCGTACGTGACGGACTCGGCGGGCGCGCTGCTGATGCACGAAGCCCGCGACCGGTTCGAGGCGCTGGTCGCGGAGGTCGGCGACACGGCGTGGATCGGCTACCACGGCCACCAGAACCTCTCGCTCGGCGTCGCGAATTCGGTGCTGGCCCACGAAGCCGGCGTCCGCTACATCGACGGCTCGCTGTGCGCGCTCGGCGCGGGCGCGGGCAACTCGCCGACGGAGGTGCTCGCGGCGGTGTTCGACCGCCTGCAGATCGACACCGGCCTCGACGTCGGCGCCCTGCTCGACGCGGCCGAGGAGGTCGTCCGCCCGTACCTGCACCGCTGGCCGAAGATGGACCGCAACGCGATCGTCCAGGGCTGGGCGGGGGTCTATTCGAGCTTCCTGCTGCACGCCGAGCGCGCGGCGGAGCGCTACGGCGTCCCGGCGCAGGCCATCCTGCGCCGCTGCGGCGAGCTGGCGCTGGTCGGCGGGCAGGAGGACATGATCATCGACGTCGCCGTGCAGCTGGCCGCGGAGGGTTAGCGCGCGAAGCGGTCCAGTGCCGCCAGCTTCCACGCGCGCTTGACGTCGCTCGCGCGGTGCCCGGACCGGTCGTCGACGAGCAGTTCGGCGCCCGGCCAGGCCCGCGCGAGCTCCCACGCCGTCGTCACCGGGCAGCTGAGGTCGAGGCGGCCGTGGATCAGCACGCCGGGGATGCCGGCCAGCCGTCCGGCATCGCGGAGCACGGCGCCTTCGTCGAGCCAGCCGGCGTTCGCGTAGTAGTGCGTTGTGAGCCGGACGAACGCGAGCGCGGCGTCGTCGAGCGGTCCACTGTGGACTTCGGCGCCGGGTTCGAGGGACAGCACCGTTTCCTCCCAGGCGATCCACGCCCGGGCGGCGCGGTCCCGCTCGCCGGGGTCGTTGACCAGCCGGGCGTATGCGCGCACGACGTCGTCGTCCCCGGCGCCGTCGCGGAACCGCTGCCACGCCTCGGGGAAGAACCGGCCGGCCCCGCGGTAGAGCCAGTCGATCTCCGAGCGCCGCGTCGTGCTGATCGCGCTGAGGACGATCTCCGACACCCGGTGCGGGAAGCGTTCGGCGTACACCAGCGCGAGCGTCGCGCCCCACGAACCACCGGTCACCAGCCAGCGCTCGACGCCCAGGTGCGCCCGCAGCCGTTCGAGGTCGGCGACGAGGTGGCCGGTGGTGTTGTGCCGCAGGCTCGTCGCCGGGTCGCTCGCGTGCGGCAGGCTCCGGCCGCACCCGCGCTGGTCGACCAGCACGACGCGGTAGCGCGCCGGGTCGAACATCCGCCGCATCCCCGGCGCGCAGCCCTGGCCGGGCCCGCCGTGCAGCACCAGCGCGGGTTTCCCGGCCGGGTTCCCGCAGGTCTCCCAGTAGACGCGGTGCCCGTCGCCGACGTCGAGGAGGCCGTGGTCGTAGGGCTCGATCGGCGGGTACACCGCCCCATTGTCGCGGGCGCGCCGGAGGTGCCCCGGCGCGCCCCCGACGTCACGCCGGCTCGCCGAACCACCGTCGCAGCGCGGCGTCCAGCCCGGCGGTCCCGCCGTCCTCGCTCGCCCAGGCGATGAACCCGTCCGGCCGGATCAGCACCCCGGTGATGCTCGAGTCGTCGGCGCTCTTCGCGGTGAGCACGTTGACGCGCCCGCCCCAGCCGGCCGCCGCCTGCCGCAGCCCGGCGTCGTCGGCGAGGTCGAGCAGGAGTGCCTTGCCGTCCTGGAGGTGCTCGCCGAGGCGGGTCCCGTCGGCGAAGGCGAAGTCCGGCGCGCCGCGGCCGGTGAGGTCGTGGTCGCCGTCGAGCGGGTACCGGTGCAGGACCCCGGAGAGCTTCTTGGCCAGGTAGGTCGCGCCGTCGTCGGTGCGCAGCAGCTCGCCGACGACCTGGCGCAGCGCCTTCGTCCGGACGTCGCTGCGCATCAGCGCGACCTGCGCCCGCGTCCACTCGAGCACCCACTCGCCGATCGGGTGGCGCTCGGTGGTGTAGGTGTCGAGCAGGCCTTCGGACGCCCAGCCCTGGATGGTCGCGGCGAGCTTCCAGCCGAGGTTGACGGCGTCGCCGATGCCCAGGTTCAGCCCCTGCCCGCCGAAGGGGGAGTGGACGTGCGCGGCGTCGCCGGCCAGCAGCACCCGGCCCAGGCGGTAGGTGCTCGCCTGGCGCGCGTTGTCGGTGAAGCGCGTCGCGCTGTGCACCTTGAGCACCCGCACGTCGGCGCCGGACACCCGCCGGAAGCTGTCTTCGAGCTCCTGCGCGGTGACCGGGGTGTCCCGGTCCGCGGGCGGCCCGTCGAACTCGACGGTGAGCATCCGCCCGGGCATCGGGCCGTGGACGTAGAGCCCGCCGGTGCCGTGCTGCCAGCCCCCGGGCAGCTTGTCGGCCCCGCTGAGCTCGGCCATCGCCTGCCGCCCGGTGACGGCGGGATCGGTCCCGGGGAACTCGAACCCGGCCAGCTTCCGGACCGGGCTGCGACCCCCGTCGCACCCGACGAGCCAGCTCGCGCGCACCCGGTCATCGCCCAGGTGCACCGTGACGCCGTCGTCGTCGGCCTCGAACCCGGTCAGCTCGGCACCGCGCCGGATCTCGACCCCGAGTTCGAGGGCGCGCGCGGCGAGGATCGCCTCGACGGCCTGCTGCTGGATGACGACGACGCGCGACGCGGGCCCGACGTCCCGGAAGTCGGGATCGGCGAAGTCGACCCCGTTCGAGGCGACCATGATGCCCGCGAAGTGCCCCACGGGCATCGCCGGCTTCGGCCCGCCCCCGCCCCGCGACTTGAGGAACTCCTCGATCCGCGCGGCGTTCTGCCGCACGTTCTCGTCCATGGCGGGCAGCAGCCCCCGCCGGTAGAAGGCCTCGGCGGTCGTCATGTTGACCGACCCGGCCTTGATCGTCAGATCCGGCTCGGGCAGCCGTTCGACGACGAGCACGTCCACGCCCGCCAGCCGCAGTTCACAGGCCAGCATCAAGCCGACCGGTCCGCCCCCGGAGATCACCACATCCCTGTTCATGGCTCCGATGATGCCCCGAAACTTTTACCGAGTCAAACTTTGTGCCGGGTCTATACTCTCGGCTCATGGCGGATCACGGACTGCGCGAGCGCAAGAAGCGGGCAACACGCCAGCTCATCTCGAACGTGGCCACCGGCCTCTTCATCGAGCGCGGCTTCGACCAGGTGACGGTGGCGGAGATCGCGGAGGCCGCGGGCGTCTCGAAGATGACGGTGTTCAACTACTTCCCCCGCAAGGAGGACCTGTTCCTGGACCGCCACGCCGATCGCCTGGCGGAGCTGACGTCGGTGATCACCTCGCGGCCGGCGGGGGTGTCCCCGTGTGCGGCGTTGCGGGAGCACCAGCACTCACTGCTGGCCGCGGGTCATCCGCTGTCCGGCGCCATCGCGGGCGGCCCGGGGTTCTGGTGGGTGCTGACGTCGAGCCCGGCGCTGATGGCGCGGTGGTACGAGCAGGAGCGGGAGATCGCCGAGGCGTTCACTTCGGTGTTGGTGTCGGAGACGGCCGACGCGTTCCGGTCCCGGATGGTGGCGGGGCTGCTGACGACGGCGATCGCGACGATCTTTTCGCACGCGATGGGCCGGATCATCGCGGGGGAGGACGCCGAGGTGGTGCGGCGGGAGCAGGTGGCGTTCATCGACGAGGCGTTCGACCTGGTCGAGAAGGGCGTCGGTGATTTCCCGGGCTGATACCCGCCTGCTAGCGAAGCGACTCCTTCGCGCCCTGAGCCACCGCGGCCGCGACGGCGGCCAGGGCCGGTGAGTCCAGCTTCCACTGCTGCCAGTGCAGCGGGACGTCCAGTGGCCGGTCCGGGGCCAGGTCCACCAGCGAATCGCCCCGCTCGGCGGCCTGGAGTTCCGGGACCATGCCCCAGCCCAAGCCCGCCGCCACGGCGTCGACGAAGGACTCCGAGGCTGGGATGTGGTGGCGGACCAGGGTGAAGCTGCGGCGGCGGGTGAGGCTGCGGAGGAAGCGGTCCTGGAGGTCGTCCTTGCGGTCGAACACGATCACCGGGGCCGTCGGGAGGGATGATGGCAGGGGAGCGTCCGAGAGCCAGCGGGAGATGAAGGCCGGGGAGGCCATGGCCCGGTAGCGCATGCGGCCCAGGCGGACCGAGGTGCAGCCTTGGACCGGTTGCGGGGAAGCCGTTACCGCGGCCATCACCAGGCCTTCGCGGAGGAGGGCCGCGGTGTGGTCCTGGTCTTCGCGCTGGAGGTCGAAGCAGCTGCCGTCGGGGACCTTGGCCAGGGCCGGGAGGAACCAGGTGGCCAGGGAGTCGGCGTTCACCGCGATCGAGAGGGTGCGGACGGATGAGCCGAGGCCCAGTTCGGCGAGGGCGTCCTGCTCCAGCTGGGCCAGCGAGCGGGCGAAGCGGATCAGGACCTGGCCGGACGAGGTCAGCTGGATCGGCTTCGTGCGCAGCAGCAGGACGCGGCCCGTGCGTTGCTCCAGGGACTTGATGCGCTGGCTCACCGCCGACGGGGTTACGTGCAGGACCGCCGCCGCGGCGTCGAAGCTTTGCTCGTCCACTACGGCCAGCAGGGTGCGGACCTGGTCGAGCGGGAGGTCGGACATCACGAGCGCTAATGTTACGTAATAATCTTTAGCTGGAGTGATCCAGGAGGACGGTCATACCGTAAGGGTGTGCTCACGCTCCTCCTGGCCGGGTTCGGGACCGGGCTCTCGCTCATCGTCGCCATCGGGTCGCAGAACGCCTTCCTCCTGCAGCAAGGCTTGCGCGGCGGTGTGGTGGCGCCGCTCGTCGTCATCTGCGCCGGGTCTGATCTGGTGCTGATCGGGCTGGGGGTGGGCGGGATCGGCGCCGTGCTGGAGCGGTGGCCGGCCGCCATCGGGGTCACCGCCGTGGGCGGTGGGGTGTTCCTGCTCGGGTACGGCGTTCTGGCGGCTCGGCGGGCGTTTCGGCCGTCCGTAATGACGGTGGGGGACGACCGGACGCCGGTGCGGAAGGCCGTGCTCGCCTGTGTGGCCTTCACCTGGCTCAACCCGCACGTCTACCTCGACACCGTGCTGCTGCTCGGCTCGGTCGCCGTCGCGCACGGTGATGGGAGGTGGCTGTTCGGGGTGGGGGCGGGGATCGCCAGCGCGGTCTGGTTCAGCGCGCTCGGGTTCGGAGCGAAGCGGCTGGCCGGGGTGTTCGCCAAGCCCGTCGCGTGGCGCGTGCTCGACGTCGTGATCGCCGTGACCATGACCGGGCTCGGCGTGAGCATGCTGCTCGGCCACGTCTGATCACCAGAGCTGGCCGCGTTCGGCCGCCGGTGGGCGTTCCAGCTCCAGGAGGAACTCCTTCCGCTTCAGGCCGCCCGCGTACCCCGTCAGCTTGCCGTTCTTGCCGACCACCCGGTGGCACGCGACGAGGATGCTCAGCGGGTTGCGGCCCACCGCCGCGCCGACCTCGTGGGGGAGGCCGCCGACCGCCTGGGCCAGGTCGCCGTACGTCGCCGTCGCGCCGTACGGGATCTTGGCGATCTCCGCCCAGACCGCGCGGTCGAAGGCGGGGCCGTCCGCCCGCGTCGCGACGTCGAACGTCGTGCGCTGGCCGGCGAAGTACTCCTTCAGCTGGCGGACGGCTTCCGGGAACGCCGTGTCGTCGCGCTCGCCGAACGCGGTGCGGTCCGGGCGGGTCCAGTGGTTCGGGAAGTACAGGCCCGTCACGACGTCGCCGGTGCCGACGAGGGTCAGGGGGCCGATCGGGGAATCGGCTTCGAGGTGCTTCATCAGGTCTCCCAGGTTGTGCCGTCCGGCCGGGTGCCGCGCAGGCCGGGCAGGGCGAAGTCCGCGAGGGCGGAGGTGGTGAGTGTCCGGTGTGGACTCCAGGACGTCGAGAGCCGAAGCCGCCGCGCCATGCCGGCCCAGCCCGCCGGGGTCGCGCTGACGACCCAGACGTCCGGCTCCGGGGCGGCGAAGCGGCGGGCTTGGCGCAGCCACGACGCCGCCGTTTCCGGCCAGGTCACCGTCGCCAGCACCAGGCCGCCCCACGCCTCGGCGATCCGCTCGCCGTCGGCGCGCGAGACCGGGTCGGCCGCGGTGCCGAGCACGATGTGGCGGGCCGGGCCGATCAAGCGCACCAGGGCCGCCAGTTCGCGGGGTGTCATGCCGCGTCGTGGAAGACCAGGCCGAGGGTGTGCCGCCGGCCCGAGCGGACCGCCGAGACGCCGTGGCGGACCGGGGCCGCCGACCAGCCGCGGGCCGAGCGGACCGGGCGGTCGCGGGTGGTGAACACCAGGCCGTGGCCCTGCGGGATGAGCGTCGCCGTGCCGCGCGACTGGGCTCGCGGGCGCTGCTCCACCAGGAGGAACTCGCCGCCGGTGTGGTCGGTACCCGGGTCGTTCAGGTTGATCACCACCTGCAGCGGGAACACCTTGTCGCCGTAGAGGTCCCGGTGCAGCGCGTTCCAGCCGCCCGTCTCGTAGCGCAGCAGGATCGGGGTCGGGCGCCGCTGACCCGCCGCGTGGCAGATCGCCAGCCACTCGTCCAATGTGGACGGCCACTCGGCTTCCCGGCCCAGTCGTGCGTACCAGTCCTGGGCGATCGGGAGCAGCCTCGGGTAGAGCGCCTGCCGCAGCCGCTGGACCGGCTCCGGGAACGGCGCGGCGAAGTAGTGGTAGTCGCCGTTGTCCCCGAAGCGGTGACGGCGCAGGTTCACCGTCGCCCGGAAGTGTGACGGCTTGTCCCAGAGCGCCACCAGTTCCGCGCATTCCGCCGGCGTGAGCAGCTGAGGCAGGAGCGCGCAGCCGTAGTCGTCGACCTCCGCCGCCACCGCGGCCCAGTCCGCCGCGGCGACGCGTTTCTCGAAAGTGCTCATACCAGGTAGACGTTCCGGGCGGGTGAAACGTGAGATCGGATCTGCGAAGAGGATGCCGCTCGCACTAGCGCTGGTCATCCAGCTGGTCCTCCTGTTCACCGGCTGTGGCGGTTGTTCAGCTACTTCACGATCGAGAGCAACCTGTTCGTGCTGGCCGTCGCGGTCGTGCTGACCGTGCGGCCCCTCGCCGACGGCCGCGGCTGGCGGGTTGTCCGGCTGGACTCGCTGCTCGGCTTCCTCATCACCGGGCTGGTGTACGCGATCGTCCTCGCCCCGCAGGTGCACCTGACGGGGGCCGCGCTGGTCGCGACGATCGGGTTCCACTGCGTCTCGCCGTGGGCGACGGTGCCGGCCTGGCTGCTGCTCGGTCCCAGGCCGCGGCTGACCTGGGGGACCGTCGGCTGGGCCTTTGCCTGGCCGTTGCTGTCGCTGGGCTACATCTTCGTCCAGGGCGCGTTCACGCACTGGTACCCGTACCCGTTCCTCGACGCGGGGAAGCTCGGGCTCGTGTTCGCGGCGCTGTTCAAGCTGCTGGACCGGAAGCTCAAGCCGCTTCCATCGTGAGCAGCAGCCGCTTGGCTTCCTCGCCGCCCGCGTACTGGCCGTACGAGCCGTCCGAGCGGACGACCCGGTGGCACGGCACCACCACCGGCAGCGGGTTCAGGGCGCACGCCGTGCCGACCGCGCGGACCGCCTTCGGGCTGCCCGCCGCCGCCGCGACCTGGGCGTAGCTTTCCGTGTGGCCGTAGGAGATCTCCGGCAGGTGCTCCAGCACGGACAGGCGGAAGCCGCGGGCGAGGCGGAAGTCGAGGGGGACGTCGAAGGTGTGGCGGCCGCCCGTGAAGTACTCGTCGAGCTGGCGGACGACCGGGTCGAGGCGGGCCGGGGCGCGCAGGATGCGGGGGCTGATCAGCGACGCCAGCTCGGCCAGCACCGCGTCGTGGTCCTGGCGGTCGAACGCCACCTTGACCAGGCCCTGCTTCGTCGCGGCCAGCAGCAGCGAGCCGACCGGGGTGTCGAGGGTGCGGTAGGCGACGTCCAGCAGGCCTTCGCGGTCGGCGGCCGCGACGAGCTTCGCGTGCATCGGGTTCGGGTCGAGCTGGTACAGCTCCGGAGCAGCGAAGATGATGTCCGTCATGAGTGCGCTCCTTCCAAGGGGTAAGTGGCGCGCAGCGCCTTGACGCCGTCGGCGGCGGCCCGGCGCGCGGCGTCCGTCGTGCCGCCGGTGATCTCCGCTATCTCGCGGTACGGCAACCCGGCGAGGTAGTGGTAGGCGACGGCGAGGCGTTGCTTGTCGGGCAATCTCGCCAGCGCGTCCCACAGGTCGCCGGTGAACGTCTCCGCGTTACCCGGCCGGTCCGGGATGTCGCCGACCGGGAGCGGGCGGCGGGCTTGCGCGCGGATGACGTCGACGGCCTTGCGGTGCGCGATCGTGACGAGCCACGCCTGGACGTTCGCGTCGGCCGGCAGCTCCGGGTACGCCTTCAACGCCGACAGGAAGGTTTCCGACCACGCGTCTTCGGCGTCCGCGGGGCCGAGCACGGCCCGGCAGACGCGGAGCACCATCGGCCCGTGCTCGGCCACGATCTGCTCGAACGGTTTCACGATCACACCTTGAAGACGTCCGGGGCCGCCGGAACGTGAGGTCACACCTTCGGGGTACCGCTGACGACGGTCGCGCCCAGCTCGTCGGCGGAGTGCACCGCCGGCGTCAGCCCGGCCGCCGTGAAGACGCCCGCCAGCACCGGCGCCTGCCGTTCGCTCGATTCCACCACCAGCGTGCCACCCGGCGCCAGCCAGGCCGGGGCGCCGGCCGCGACCCGGCGGGCGAGGTCGAGGCCGTCGGGGCCGCCGTCGAGGGCGACGCGCGGTTCGTGCAGCCGCGCTTCGGGCGGCATGGTCGCGACGGCGTCCGAAGGCACGTAGGGGACGTTCGCCAGCAGGACGTCGACCCGGCCGCGCAGTGACGGCGGCAGCGCGTCGTAGAGATCGCCCTGGTGCACGGACGCGCCCGGCAGGTTCTCCCGGGCACAGGCGACGGCGGCGGGCTCGACGTCCGCGGCGTGCAGCTCACGCGGCCGCCGCGCCGCCGTGAACGCGGCGCCGAGCGCCCCGGATCCGCAGCACAGGTCGAGCACCACCGGATCCGGCGGGGCGAGCGAAACGGCGACGTCGACCAGGAACCCGGTGCGGTGCCGGGGGACGAACACCCCGGGCCGCACGCGGACGCGCAGGCCGTGGAACTCCGCCCAGCCGAGCAGGTGTTCCAGCGGGAGCCCGGCGACCCGGCGCGCGACGAGCGACTCGAGCTCGGCGGCCGTCGTCGCGGCGTCGACGAGCAGCGCGGCCTCGTCTTCGGCGAACACACAGCCGGCGGCGCGCAAGCGGGAGATGACGGATGAAGTGTCCACCGGGGACGGAGACTACCGGACCTCCACCGCGTCCCCGACGTTCAGGCCGTCGAAGAACGCCGCCGAATCGGCGTCGGTGAGGTGGACGCAGCCGTGCGAAGGCGCGTCGAGCGGTCCCGCGTGGAAGGCTATGCCGCCGGCCGCGAAGAAGACCGAGTTGGGCATGTCGGTGCCGTAGTCGCGGCTGTGGTGCTCGCGGTCCTTCCACACGACGTGGAACGACCCGGCGGGCGTCGCCTGATCGGGTGGGCCGAACCCGGCCGGGACCGGGCCGCGGACCACGTGACCGTCGCGCAGCAGCCAGGCCAGCCGCTGCACCCGGCTCACGCAGGCGCCGGTCGGTACCGCGCACGGCGGTGCGGTCGCGGTGGGGGTGGTGGGCCGGGTCCGCGGCACCGGTTCGGCGATGGGGCCCGGCGTCGTCGTGCGCGGTGCCGAACACGCCGCCGTGACCAGCGTGAGCCCCAGCAGGGCCAGCACTCCGCTGCCGCGCATCCGCCATCCCCTCGCCGAAGGTCCTGCGCCGGGCGTGCACGCGGGTTGTCCCAGCGTGCAGCGCGGCTACCGCAAGGGGTACCCAGGCGGTCAAGGTCGAACCATGACCAAGCTGAGCGCCGAGCAGATCGCCCGGCACGCCTACGCGGCCGGGTTCCGGGGTCAGGGCCTCACCACCGCGGTGGCGGTCGCGCTGGCCGAGTCCGGCGGGCGGACGACCGCGCACAACGCCACCCCGCCGGACAACTCCTACGGCCTCTGGCAGATCAACATGCTGGGCGCGCTGGGCCCGCAGCGGCGCCACCAGTACCACCTGAAGTCGAACGACCAGCTGTTCGACCCGGCCACCAACGCCCGGGTCGCCAACAGCATCTCCCGCGACGGGCACGACTTCACGCCCTGGTCGACCTACACGAACGGCGCCTACAAGGACCACCTCGCGGCCGCGCGCAAAGCCGCGAAGGACGTCACCGAGCACCACGGCAAGCCGCACGCGCAGAGCGGTGGCGGGGCGTTGAAAGTGGACGACGACGTGCTGCACGGCTACGTCCGGCGGACCCGGCACGTCGCGGACGCGCTGGGCGGCGCCACCGGGCGGCTGCGGGACGTCCGGGACATCGCGGAGGACAGCTTCGGCCGGATCGGCAGGGAGTCGGGGTTCGCCGGCGCGCTGGCCGGCTTCGGGCTGGCCCTGCAGCGGCAGGTCAAGGGCGTCGGCACGCACGCCGACGGGCTGGCCGAGGCCGCGCGGAAGGCCGCCAGGACCTACCGCGACCACGAAACGGCCACCGCGGCCGCGCTCACCGACGTCCGACGGAGCTGACATGGACACCGCCGCACTCGCGCGCTCCTTCGCGAAGGACCTGATCGCGCACCGCAACAAGCTGGCCGGCAAGGCCGAGGACGCCGTCCGCGCCGAATACGCCCTGCACCAGGTGGCCACGGCGCTGGACGACCAGCACGACGCGTACCACAGGGAAAGCGCCGTGGTCCTCGGCCACTGGCACGGCCACGGCGCCGACGGGTTCCGCCGCACCAGCGCGAAACTGACGAACGAACTGAAGGTCACGGGCGCGGCCGGCGCCGCGGCGGAGAAGATCGTCGCGCACGTCGCGTCCACAGTGGACGGCGGGCACACCGCCGTGCAGCGGCTGGTCGACGAGTACACCACCAGGGCGAAGCAGGTCCTGGACGCGGGTGTGGCCACGGGAACGCAAGCCGCGCTGATGCGGGCCGTCGGGCACGTCGCGGACCTGGCGCCGCACTACACGCGGCAGTCCGCGTCGACGCTGCGGCACGTCCACGCCGAACTCGAAGCCGCGGCGAAGAAGCTGAACGCGCTGCGGAAGGACCTCACCCACGACGGCGTGGGGGACAAGACGACGCACGCGAGCCACGTTTCCGGGCGGGGCAAGGAGATCGTGCACGCCGCGCGCAAGGAACTCGGCACGCGGGAGAACCCGCCGGGCAGCAACCGCAACCCGTACGGGCCGACCGCCGCGTGGTGCTCGTCGTTCGCCACCGCGATGTGGCGCAAGGCGGGCGTGAAGATCCCGGTGCTGCCGTTCAGCGGCGACGTCTTCCACTGGGGACAGGCCAACGGGCACGCGTACGGCAAGCACTCGCTGCACGAGGCGCGGCCGGGAGACGTGCTGATCTTCGGCACCGGGCCGCAGAACACGTCGACGAGCACGCACATCGGCATCGTCGAGAAGGTCGAAGGGAACAAGGTCACGATGATCGAGGGCAACTCCGGGGACGCCGTCCGCCGGAACACGCACACGCTCTCGGCGTCGACGTTCTACGGAGGGGTGCACCCGTGATCACCGGAAAAGCCGCCGACCGGACGGTCGCCGTCGAGGTCGCGCCCGGCGGGGCGCTGCAGGAGCTGACGCTGGAGGCCGCGGCGCTGCGGCTGGCACCGGACGAGCTGGCCCGCCGCATCCTGCTGCTGACCGCGGCGGCTTCGGCCCGCGCGACGGCGTCGTTGTGGCACAGCGCCGACGGGCTCGGGCTCCCGGCGGCGGGCGAGGACGCGGAGGCGACGACGCCGGAGAGCTGGCGGGCGCAGTGAGCGGGGAACGGACGACGGTGGAGCTGATCGAGGACGCCTTCGCGGAGCCTGGGCCGGAGTACGGCGCGAGGCTGGCGGCGATCCGGGCCGAGGCGTGCGGGGACGGGGTCGCGCTGGTGGTGGACCTGCACGGGGCGCTGGTGGAGCTGCGGTTCGAGCGGTGGGCGTTGGACGTTGCGCCGGGGGAGCTGGCGGGGACGATCCGGCGGCTGGCGGCGGAGGCGGGCGTGGCGGCGTTGCGGCAGGGGCGGGAGTTGCTGGGGGAGTTGCTGCCGGTCGGCGTGGACGGGCCGCGGATCGGGGCTCGGCCGGTGGAGGAGGAGGGGTTCGTGGCGGGGCCGGTGATCCGGCCGCGACCGGAAGCCGAGGAGGACTTCACGCCGGTCACCTGGGCGACGCCGTGAAACGTCATGAAAGGGTCGTTCATGTCGTCTGGCGAGATGAACGACCCTTTCATGACATGCCGGCGGCCTCGAGCATGCGGGTGAGGCGGTCCGCGAGCCACGCGCTGTCCGCCGGGGTGACCATCACCCACGGCTCGCCGCCCGCGTCCTCCGGGGTCACCGCGTAGCGGCCCGCCGCCGTGTCGAACCAGGCCAGGACCGGCGGCCGTCCTGCCGGGCCGGACGCGCCCAGCTGACCCGCCGCGTAGCGCTCCGACGTCGCCAACGTCGCCAGCGGGCGCACCGCCCGCCCGGTGATCCCCGCCGCGCCCAGAGCCCGCTCGAACGCGTCGTACCCGCTACGCGCGTACGCGTCCATCGCCGCCGCGTACGCCGCGCGGGGCAGACGCAGCTGGTCGCCCGGGCCCGCCGGCTGCTCACCCAGCATCCGCACGACCGCCGGTACCAGGCCGTCCGGGCGGACCGGCTCGAGGACGAGGTCGCGTTCGTCGAGCACGGCGAGCACGCCCGCCGCGTCCCGGACCGCCGCCAGCAGCCGCCAGGGCGCTTCCCCGAGCACCAGCGCGTCGACGCTCAGCGTCGGCGAACCCAGCACCGTGAACAGGTCCGCCAGCTCCGGCGCGACGTCGTCGCCGTCGGTGAGACCCGCTTCGGCGAGGCTCGCGAAGACGCGGACGCCCAGGTCGTCGCGCTCGGCGTGGGTGCGGCCGTGGGCGGGCACGTCGAACGGGTGCGGTGGCGGCCCGCCCGGTCCCAGGTCCGCCCAGAGGAGATCGAATTCCAGATGCGACAGGACTACCCCCGCCGCCGTCGTGGTGCGGCGCGCCACGGTCCCCCTTCCCGTCGTGGGCGGCCGCCGTCGGGCACGATGGTGCCGATGGCCGAGCCGTACCCGGTGGACGTACCCGCGAGCGGGTACCTCGTCGTCCGCGCTTCCGGCGCGGCGGCGGCGCGGGCGGCGATCCTGGGCGGCGCCGCCGGTGCTCCCGAAGACATCCAGCTGCTGCTCCGCTGCCCGGTGCCGAAGGCGGTCGCCGGGTCGGGTGCGAAGCTGACGTTCGCCGACGCGACGCTGCACCTGCTGCCCGCGGACCGCGGGGTCGTCATGCTGACGGTCGCGGCGGCGAAGCTGTCGATCTCGTTCGCCGAGCTGCGGCCGCTGATGTTCCGGCCGGTCGAGGTGGACGCGCCGCTGCGGGCGCTGTTCGCGAGCGCGGTGGCGCACGTGCTCGCGGCCGGGCCGCGGCTCGACCCGCACGGGCTGGCCCACCACCTGCTGGGTCTGGCCGAACTGGTGCTGCGCAGCGCGCTGCGCGTCGAGCTCGACCGCGTCGACGCGCTCGCCGCCCGGCGGCGCGAGGCGCTGGAGTACATGCGCGCGCACCTGGCCGACCCGTCGCTGACCGCGGACAAGATCGCCGAAGCGCTGTACATCTCCCGGCGCCGGCTGTACCAGCTGTTCGACGACGGCCAAGGCGTCTCCGAACGGCTCAAGGGCCTGCGGGTCGAACGCGCGAAAGCCGTGCTCGCCGACCCGGCCAAGGCGGGCCGGGGAATCGCGGAAGTGGCGCGGGACTGCGGGTTCACCAGCGCCCCGCACTTCTCGCGGACGTTCCGCCGGGCGACCGGGCAGACCCCGCGCGAATACCGGGAGCGGGCGCTGCGGGGGTGAGGTCGACGCCGGCCACGAGCGTCCCGGCCAGCCCGGCGACCTCCAGCCAGCCCCGGCCGCCGGGGGAGTGCAGGGTGAACACCGCCGCGCGCGGGCGGTCCGGGTCGAGCACGAGGGCCTGCAGCTGCGCGCCGGACAGGCCGATCCGCTCGACGATCACCACCGGGTAGCCGCGGCCGGTCCGCGCGCTGCTCACCTCGCGCAGGCCAGGGGTCGTGTCGGCGACGAAGTGCCGCAGGTCCGCGGCTTCTTCGAGCGGGACGTCCACCGGGACGACGCCGGCGATCAGCAGCGCCGGGTCCGCGTCGTGGTGCTCGACCAGCGCCAGCAGGCCCGCCCGCTGCTCGTGGGCGATCTCGGCGGACTGCACGGCGGCCGCTTCGAGACCGAGGTCGCGGGCGGCGTCGGGGCCGCGCAGGCGCGCCATGAGCGCGTGCAGCTCGGCCGTGGTGCGCTCGACCGAGTCCAGGGTCACCGGGGTGATCCCCGGTACGGCGGGCAGTTTCACCGGCCACCCAGCGCGGCGGCGAACGCGGACACGGCACCCGGCGGCGGTGTCACCGGGTGCACCGGCGTCCGCGCGATGGTAACGCCCAGCTCGCGCCCGGCGGCCGAGAACGACTCCAGATGCGTGGCCAGACCCCGGAAATCGGGCGCGGCCGGGAGGGGAGCGCCGTCCCCGAGGGCCCGCAGCTGCCCGGCGACCCGGGAGGCGGCCGCGGCGTGGGCGCGTTCGAGGTCGCGGGCTTCGGCCAGCACGCGGTCCAGGTCTTGGCGCCGCTGCGAGAGCCGGGCACGGGCCGCCGTGAGGTTCCCGGCGCCGGTGGGCGAGAACTGCGCTTCGGTTTCGGCGCGCTCGACGTCGTCTTCGGCGCCGACTACGGCCCGGCGCGCGGCACCGGCCCGGACGTCGAGTTCTTCGGCACGGCGGTGGTGCGCGACCAGGGTTCCGGCCCAGTCGTCGAGCACCGCGGCGGCCGCGTCCATGGCGTCCGGTGTGGCGGCGAGCCCGGCCGCGGCCCGGCCCGCGCGCGCGGCGTGGGCCTGCGCGGAAGGGCCGGCCCACTCGGGAATGTCGCTGGGGGGCGGGATTTCGCGCAGTCGGGCGGCTGTTGCGATGCAGCGGCGGGCTGCTTCGGCGACGGTGTCGGGGTTGCCGGGTACCGGGTCGAAGCCGAGGCCGCGGAAGTCAGTCATCGGTCTGCCCCAGGTCGTCGGCCGTGTCCGTGGTGTCCGGTGTGGTGGCGAGCCCGGCCCACTGGGGAATGTCGCTGGGGGGCTGGATTTCGCGCAGTCGGGCGGCTGTTCCGGTGCAGCGGCGGGCTGCTTCGGCGGCGGTGTCGGGGTTGCCGGGTACGGGGTCGAAGCCGAGGCCGCGGAAGTCAGTCATCGGTTCGCCCCAGGTCGTCGGCCGTGTCCGTGACGTCCGGTGTGGCGGTGAGCCCGGCCCACTCGGGAATGTCGCCGGGGGGCTGGATTTCGCGCAGTCGGGCGGCTGTTCCGGTGCAGCGGCGGGCTGCTTCGGCGGCGGTGTCGGGGTTGCCGGGTACCGGGTCGAACCCGAGGCCGCGGAAGTCGGTCATCGGCCCAGCTCCTCGGCCGCGGCCGCGTCGGTGGTGCGGTAGGCCTTCGCCGCGGCCCGGACGCTCTCCGCCGACGCGGCGAAATCCTCGTGCACGCCCCGGATCCGGCCCGTCCACTCAAGCGCGAGCGCGGCGAGCGCGTCCGACACGGCCGGCGGCCCGAGGTCGCCGACGTCGAGGTCGGGCACCGCGGCCGCGTACTCCGCGGACGTGTCGGACAGCCGCCGCGCGAGGGCGTCGAGGGCGGCCGGGTCGGCGTGGAAGCCGGTCATTCGCCGAACACCGGCGGGTAGGCGGGCGGGAGGTCGTCGAGCAGGTCGTAGCCCGCCGCGTACTTGTCGCGGTGCTCGGTGTCCTCCTCGCGCCGCGCGCCCTGGCCCGGCGGGTACATGCCGTACCCGCCCGCGGTGCCGCGGCCGCCCGCCGCGCCGGGGCCGAAGCCGGACGTCCCGGCGGCGCCGAAGCGGCCGGACCCGGCCTGGCCGCCTTCGCCGAGCGTCCCGGAACCGATCAGGCCGGGGAAGCCCGGCCCGGCGGCACCCGTCGTCGTCGGACCGCCCGGCCCGATCACGCCGTCCAGCGCGCCCGGGAGCCCGGCTCCGGTGAGCGCCACCGGCACGGCGGACGCCGTCGACGTCGCGTCCTCCGGAGCGGTGCCGGGAACGCGCGGATCCGCGGGCGGGTCTTCGAACCCGGGGCCGTGGTCCGGGTCCCGCGGCGGCACCGGGTGGACGACGTCGCCGGTCGCGCTGACCTGCGGTGCCGCGTCGAACGTCGGCAGGCGGTGCCGCACGTCGTGGCTCGCGCTCTCGTACTGCTCCATCACGCGGACGGCTTCGGCCTTGGCGTCGTCCGCCTGCTTCTTGGTCGGGAGCTTGTCGTCGAGCAGCTCGTTCAGCAGGTAGCGGCCTTCGGGCCCGTCGAGCCGCTTGACGGCGTACCCCTGCTGGAACCAGTGCTCGGCCCAGTAGTGCACGGGCTTCGGCATCTTCGCCCGCGCTTCGCCGATCGCCGAGGTGTACGCGTCGAGGCCGTCGCCGATCTCGCGGGCGTTCGAGCTCGCCGTGCTCGCCCAGCCGGTCAGCTTGCCGATCGAATCCGCGGCCTGGACCGCCGACGGGCCGCGCCACGACAGCAGCAGGTTCTGCACCAGCTTGTGGACTTCGGCCGTTTCGGTGTCGAGACCCTTGGCCAGCTCGGCCCACCGGTGCGCCTGCTCGCCCAGCTTCGGCGGGTCGGCCGACTGGATCATGTCCCACAGTTCGCGGTGGTCGTAGCTGTCCCAGTGGATCCGGCCGAACGACGCTTCGCGGCCGTTGACCTCCTTCTGCCGCCGGACGCGGCGCGCTTTTCTTCTCTCCCGCGCGGTCGGCCGGTGGTGCGTGGAGTGGAACTCAGGCATCGCGCTCACCCGCCCGGAGGACCTCGGCGGCCTCGTCGTCGTTGCGGTGGTGCGTCGTGGCGACGGTGTCGAGCGCCTGCCGCAGCGAAGCCAGCTCGTCGAGGTACGACCGCAGCGTGGCCTGCACGCCACCGGGGTCCGTGCCGCCCCGGAGCCCGAACGAGCGGCGCATCCAGTGCGCCACCGGGCCGTGGCCGTCGGTCAGCGGCGTGCTCAGCTCGGCGGCCGCGGCGAGGTGGGCCGACAGCGCGCGCGAACGCTCGTCGAGAGCCGCCTTGGCCTGCTCGACCTGGTCGTAGTCCAGCGCGATGAGGCCGGCGTCCGCGACCAGCGCGGCCGAGCCGCCGCCGTCGGGCTTCGCGACGTCCGCCGCGGTCTCCCGTGGCTCGTTCGCCGTGAGCCGGTCTTCCTTGCGCAGCTGCTTCCGCGCGTCGGCTTCGTCCCGCACCGTCGCCATGGACGTCCTTCCCTCGCCACCCAGGCGTCCATCCTGGCCAATGCGGGGCGCGAAGAGAAGTGGGCCCGCCGCGGCTGCACGGGTGGACACGAAGACTGCACAGGCGGATAGGGCAGGATGTCCGGATGATCCCGCGTCGTGTCCTCGGAGCCGTTCTCGCCGCGTTCGCCGGGCTGGTCGTGCTCGGCGGGCCGGCTGCCGCCCAGACCGAAACCAGTCCGACGGCGCCGACGTCCCCGCCGCCCGCCGGGCTCGACGCCGTCGGCATCCCGACCTGGGTGTGGGCGCTGGTCTCGATCGCCGGCCTGCTCGCGGTGATCGTCGTCGGCATCCGCCAGCTGCGCCGGAAGGACTAGTCCCGCGGGACCGTCACGACCCAGCGCTCGGGGCGGCGCCGCAGGTACCCCCACCAGTACAGCGCCGAGACGACCAGCACGCCCGCGGTGATGCCGAGGTCGAGCGCGCTCTGCTCGACCAGGACGTAGGCCAGCGCCCCGGCCGCGAGCACCGGCACCACCGGCCAGGCGGGCATCCGCCAGACGTGCGGTTTCCGGTGCGCCGCCCGGCGGGCGCCCAGCGCGGCGGCCGCGACGCTGAGGTAGAGCGCGACGACGGCGACCCCGGTGACACCGCTGAGCGTGTCGACCGGCACGAAGCAGAGGACCGCTTCGGACAGCCCGACCACGAGGGTCGCGACCCACGGCGCGCCGAACCGCTCGCTGACCACGCTCATCGCGCGGTTCACCGGCGTCGGCCACGCCTGGTCGCGCGCGGAGGCGTAGAGCACGCGCGAGTTCTGGATGACCATGACGATCACCGCGTTGACGATGGCCGCCGCGATGCAGAGGCTGATCGCGGTGCCGACGGCCGGGCTGCTCCAGCCGGTGACCAGCGCGGTGAGGTCGACGCCGGCGAGCGCGGCGGCGTCCGGCACGGCGAGGGTGATCGCGACGACCGGCACGAGGATGACCACGGCGCTGATCCCGAGCGTCCAGAACACGGTCCGCGCGACGGTCTTGCGCGGCTCGCGCATCTCCTCGGCGAGGTAGACGGCGGTGCTGAAGCCCTGCACCACGAACAGCGCGACGGCCAGCCCGGTCACGACGGCGATCAGCCCGATCCCGCTGGTGCCGAGGCTCGGCTCGACCAGCACCGCGGGGCTCTGCGTGGTGTGCGTGAAGCCGAGCAGGGACACCGCGAAGATCGCGACGATCTCGATGACCAGGAAGACGCCGGTGATCCACGCGTTGGACCGCAGGTTCAGCAGGCCCATCACGGTCGACGCGAGCATCACGAGCGCGCCCGCGACCGACGGGCTGACGTCGGCGACGGCGGCGAGGTAGTCGGCCACGCCGATCGCGATGATCGGTGGCACGACGAGGATCACGATGAACGACAGCATGAAGGTCAGCCAGCCGGCGAACCGGTTCGCCACGGTCGTCACCATCGCGTACTCGCCGCCGGCGCTCGGCACCAGCGTGCCGAGTTCGGAGTAGCAGAAGGCGATCCCGACGCAGAGCAGCACCGCGAGCGCGATGGCGAGCGCGGTGCCGGTGCCGAGGTCGGCGAACAGCGGCGGCACGAGGACGAACAGCGAGGAAGCCGGCGTCACGCAGCTGAGCGTCAGCAGCGTGCCGCCGCCGACGCCGATGGAGCGGGTGAGCGTCTTCTTCGCCTTGGCGGGGACGGCGGCGGCGGGCGGGGCGGGGGTGCGGGGCATCGGCGTTCCCTCCGGCCGGGGGCAAGGTGCGACGGATGGAACAGCACCGATTCGGTGTTGTCAACGCCACTCGGACGACTAAATCCGTCGTCCCGTCGCCTGTGAAGCTTCGTATTCGGTGACGGGACGTGACGGCGTGGCGCGGTTGCCCGGCGTCGCCCGCGTCGGGGATGATCCGGGCGTGAGCAGCCAGGACACCCCCAGCCGGCCCGCGCCGCCGGTGCTCGACGACATCTCCCGGCAGATCATCGCGCAGCTGCAGGAGGACGGACGGCGGGCGTACGCGACGATCGGCAAGGCGGTCGGCCTCTCGGAGGCGGCGGTCCGGCAGCGGGTCCAGCGGCTGTCGGACTCGGGCGTCATCCAGATCGTCGCCGTCTCGGATCCCTTGCAGGTCGGGCTGTTCCGGCAGGCGATGATCGCGATCACCGTGGACGGCCCGCTCGAGCCGGTCGGCGACGCGCTGGCCGAAATGGACGAGATCGCGTACGTGATCCTCTGCGCCGGGCGCTACGACCTGCTGTGCGAAGCCGTCTGCGCGGACGACGAGGCGCTGCTGCAGCTGATCTCGACGCGGATCCGCGCGCTGCCCGGCGTCCGGCACGCGGAGGCGATGGTCTACCTCAAGCTGCGGAAGCAGACCTACCAGTGGGGCACTCGCTCAGGGTGACGACTAAATCCGAAGGTCTGTCCCCTGTGGAACTTCTGAATTAGTCGACTGGGTTAGTCTGAGCGACTGAATCGCTTGCATCGACGCTTCCGGGCGTGCGATAACCGAGGCATGACCACAACCGCCGACCGCGCCACCGCCGACGCTTCGAGCCTGGCCGAGGCCGCCCGCAGCAACCTCTGGATGCACTTCACGCGCCACTCCACCTACGACGACACCGACGTCCCGGTGATCGTGCGCGGCGAAGGCCCGTACATCTGGGACGCCCGGGGCAAGCGCTACCTCGACGGGCTGGCCGGCCTGTTCGCGGTCCAGGTCGGCCACGGCCGCGAGGAGCTCGCCGAAGCGGCCGCGCGGCAGACGAAGCAGCTCGCGTACTTCCCGCTGTGGGGCCACGCGCACCCGGCGGCGATCGAACTGGCCACCCGGCTCGCCTCGGCGGCACCCGGCGACCTGAACCGCGTGTTCTTCACCGTGAGCGGCGGCGAATCGGTCGAAACGGCGTGGAAACTGGCGAAGCAGTACTTCAAGCTCGTCGGGAAACCGGGCAAGCACAAGGTGATCAGCCGCGCGCTGGCCTACCACGGGACGTCGCAGGGCGCGCTGTCGATCACCGGCATCCCCGGCGCGAAGGCGGACTTCGAGCCGCTGGTGCCGAGCACCCTGCGCGTGCCGAACACGAACTTCTACCGCGCCCCCGAGCACGCCGACGACTACGAAGCCTACGGTCGCTGGGCGGCCGACCAGATCGAGCAGGCGATCGAGTTCGAAGGCGCGGACACCGTCGCGGCGGTGTTCCTCGAGCCGGTGCAGAACACGGGCGGGTGTTTCGTGCCGCCGCCCGGGTACTTCGCGCGGGTCCGGGAAATCTGCGACAAGCACGACGTGCTGCTGGTGTCCGACGAGGTGATCTGCGCGTTCGGCCGGGTCGGGTACGACTTCGCGGCGAAGCGGTACGGGTACCAGCCGGACATCATCACGACCGCGAAGGGCCTGACGTCGGGTTACGCGCCGCTGGGCGCGGTGCTGGCCTCGGATCGGCTGATGGACCCGTTCACCCGCGGCGAAACGACGTTCATGCACGGCTCGACCTACGGCGGGCACCCGGTGTCCTGCGCGGTGGCGCTGGCGAACCTCGACCTGATCGAGCGCGAGGGCCTCTACTCGCACGTGCTGACGCGCGAATCGGCTTTCCGGTCCACTTTGGACAGGTTGCTGGACCTGCCGATCGTCGGGGACGTCCGCGGTGCCGGGTTCTTCTACGGGATCGAGCTGGTGAAGGACAA
This sequence comes from Amycolatopsis eburnea, assembly GCF_003937945.1. Taxonomy (GTDB): domain Bacteria; phylum Actinomycetota; class Actinomycetes; order Mycobacteriales; family Pseudonocardiaceae; genus Amycolatopsis; species Amycolatopsis eburnea. The sequence goes on along the minus strand of NZ_RSEC01000033.1, from coordinate 81,379 downwards.
GGCGACGAAGGAGACGTTCAGCGCGGCGGAGTCGGAGCGGGTGCTGCGCGGGTTCCTGTCGGAGGCGCTGTTCGAGGCGGGGTTGTACTGCCGGGCCGACGACCGGGCCGAGCCGGTGGTGCAGCTGTCGCCGCCGCTGGTGTGCGACCAGGCGCAGTTCGACGAGATGGAGCAGATCCTGCGGGACACGCTGACGCGAGCTTGGCAGCTGTTGTAAGGGCTTCGCCCGAAAGGGCGGGGAAACCGCGCTTTCCGCCCGGCGGCGTGGTTCCTGAGTACCGTGGACCGCGGGGGCCGGGGGTAGGGGCCGGTGACCGGCCGCCCGCGTCCGTGCGGCCGGCCGCGCACCCGGGAGGGGAACCCGATGACCGCCACCACGGACACGCCGCGGCTGCCGTTCGACCGGCCCAACGTCCTCGAGATCGCGCCGCTGTTCGCGGTGCTGCGGCGGCAGGGGCCGGTGGTGGGGGTGACCACGCCCGCCGGCGATCCGGCCTGGCTGGTCACCGGGTTCGAGCAGGTGCGCGCGGTGTTCACCGATCCGCGGTTCGGGCGGTCGCACCCGGCGCCCGAGGAGGCGTCGGCGTTGTCGGACGCCGCCGTCCTCAGCCGGCCGCAGGGGGACCACGAGACCGAGCACGCCGAGCACGCCCGCATGCGGAAGCTGCTCGTGCCCGCCTTCTCGGCCAACCGGATCCGGCGGCTCGCCGGCCACGTCCAGGAGCTGGCCGACGGCTGCTTCGACGCGATGGAACGGGCCGGCGCCGGGGGCGAGCCCGTCGACCTGCACGAGCACCTGTCGTTCCCGCTGCCGGTGCTGGTGATCTGCGAACTGCTCGGCGTCCCGTACGAGGACCGCGAGACGTTCCGGGTGCTGTCGGACCGGATGGGCCGGATGGACATCGGCGCCGGAGCGGAGGCCGCGCTCGACGAGTTCGCCGCCTACATGGGGCGGCTCGCCGCGGTCAAGCGGCGCGACCCCGGTCAGGACGTCGTCTCGGACCTGGTGCGCGCGCAGGCCGACGACCCCGCGTTCGGCGACGACGACCTCGCCCGGCTCGCCGCCGGCTTGCTGTTCGCCGGGCACGAGACGACGTCCAACCGGATCGACCTCGGCGCGCTCTACCTGCTCACCGACCTCGCCCGCCGCGACGCGCTGGCCGCCGACCCCGAGGGCGTGCACGGCGTCGTCGAAGAGATCCTGCGGCTGTCCGCGCCGAGCGGGCTCGGCGTCCTGCGGTACGCGCACGACGACGTCGACCTCGGCGGCGTGCGGATCGCCCGCGGCGACGCCGTCGTCCTGGCGATCGGGGCGGCCAACCGGGACGAGACGGTGTTCCCGGACCCCGAGGCGTTCGACCCGGCCCGCAAGCCGAACGCGCACGTGGCGTTCGCCTACGGCGGCTGGTTCTGCATCGGCGCGAGCCTCGCCCGCACCGAGCTGCGCGTCGTGTTCGGCTCGCTGTTCCGCCGGTTCCCGGGGTTGCGGCTGGCCGTCGGCGTCGATGAACTCCGGATCCGGACGAACCGTGTCACCGGGGGAGTGGACCGCGTGCCGGTCCTCTGGTAGACAACGGCTGCCGTGGCAGGAGGAAAACGCGTGACCCTGTGGGACAAGCTCGGGATGGACGACAAGCTCGTCAAGGTGCTGAAGGAAATCCCGGCCGGACCGGACGCGGGGGACTTCGGGCCCGCCTACGTCACGATCCACCAGCTCGCGGTCGAGCTGGACCAGCGCTTTCCCGAGGTGCGCAAGCAGCTGGACGTCCCGCTCGGCGGCGGCGCGACCCGGCACTCGGGGCTGGTCGAGCTGCTCGGCAAGGAGCTGGTCGACAAGATCAAGCGCTACGGTGACGTCTACCCGATCGAAGCCGCCCAGCTGTCGGCGGTCCGCTTCCGCGAGCTGCGGCTGCGCGGCCCGGGCGGCCGCGACCTCGTCGGCGCGTCGAAGAGCGACCTGCCGCTGATCCGCCTGCGCCCGCGGGACTGAGCCGTGCTCGCGCCACCGGTCCGGGTCCTGGTGGCCGAACGCGACGAACCGGTCCGCACGCGGCTGGGCGCGATCCTCGCCGAGGCCGACGGCGTCGAGCTGATCGCCGCGGTCGGCGACGCGACGGCGGCCCGCGCGACCCTCCGCCGCCGCCTGCCGGACGTGGTGCTGCTCGACCCGCGTCTGGGCCCGCTCGGCCCGGTGATCCGCCGCCCCGCGGTGCTGGTCCTGGCGACGTTCGATTCCGACGCGGCGATCCTGCGAGCGTTGCGCGACGGCGCGGCGGGGTTCGTGTTGCGCTCGGCGCGGCGGAACGAGCTGCTGAAGGTGGTCCGCCTGGCCGCGGACGGGCACGTGGTCCTCTCCCCGGACGCCTCCCGCCGCTGGGTTTCGGCGGCGACCCGGCTGTCGGGCCCGCGGGACGAACGGCTGGCCCGGGTGGATCTGCTGTCGTCGCGGGAGCGAGAGGTGCTGATCGGGGTCGGGTCGGCGCTGACCAACGGGGAGATCGCGGAGCGGCTCGGGCTGGCGGAGCCGGTGGTGCGGGAGTGCGTGGCCCGGGTGGTGCGGAAGCTGGGGTGCGCGCACCGCACGGAGGCCGGGCTGGTGGCTTACGAGCGGGGGCTGTGCCGGCCAGGCTGATGTTCGGCCTCGCGCCCGATCCGGCGACCGGCGCTCGGGCTAGCGCCCCAAGGTGGCCTTGGTTGCGTCAGACGCACCGAAGGCCGCCTTCGGTGCGTCTCACGCACCGAAGGCCACCTTGGGGCGTTCCGGAGGGGCGGGTCGGGAGCCCGGCGGGGCCGAACGGGTCAACGACGCAGAGTCAGGACCGGACCGCCGGTACCGGTCGCGCGACTCCGAAACCGCCGTACGGTCCCGCTTTCGCGCGCTTGCGGACCTCGTCGAAGTGGCGGTGCACCGCTTCGGCGGCGGCGTCGGCGTCGCGCAGCACGAGCGCGTCGACGATCGCCTGGTGCCGCTTCGCGGTGGCGGACGCGGACCCGGCGGGCCCGCCTAGCTCGCTTTCGGCGATCCGGTAGACATCCCAGAACAAGCCGGTCAGCTCGCGGGCGAGGTCGAACCCGGCCTCGGCGCAGATGAGGTCGTGGAACTCGCGGTCGGCCTCGGCGGCGTCCGGGCCCTTGCGCTTCATGCGCGTGACGCACGCCTGCAGTTCCTCGACCAGTTCGGGCCGGTGGTCGGTGGCAACGCGGCGGGTCAGCTCGGTCTCGAGCATCTCCCGCACCTCCAGGAGATCGCGCAGCCGCCCGACGTCGGTCGCGCCCCGCGCGCGGGTGCGGAACAGCAGCCACGTCTGCAGCGACTCCGACCCGGCCGACCCGACGAACGTGCCGTAGCCGTGGCGGATCTCGACGATGCCGAGCGCCTGCAGGGCCTTGATCGCCTCGCGGATCGAGTTGCGGCTGACGCCGATGTCCTCCATCAGGCTCAGCTCGGTGGGCATCGGCGCCCCCGGCGGGAGCTCCCGTTCGACGATCAGGTCGATGATGCGCTTGGTGATCTCTTCGCTGCGCTGCGGACGGGCCACTGCTGTCCTCCCCGGATGCGTCGTGAGAGGACATCCTACGTCATACGTCCAGCCCTCTTGACCGGCACGCGAACAGATCCTAGGCTCACGCCGGTCATAGGACGTCCCACGTCCTACCGTTCGAGGCCCGCAGGAGACAGCGATGTCCCAGAGCCCGTCGCTCAGCCGCCGCCAGTTGCTGCGCTACAGCACCTTCGCCGGGGCGGCCTTGGCGTTCCCCACCGTGCTCGCCGCGTGCGGCGGCCCGGCGTCCACCAACAAGACCGGCGCTTCGGCCGGCTCGCTGACCGCCGTCATCGGCTACGGCAACAACCAGACGTGGGACCCGCTGCAGACCGCGTCCGCGTTCTCGATGGCCGCGATCCTGCATTGCTACGAGTCCCTTGTGGAGGGTGACCCGGTCACCCGCGCGCCGTTCCCCGGCCTCGCCAAGGCGGTGCCGGACGCCACCGGGACCAGCATGAAGTTCGACCTGAGAGACGGCGCCCAGTGGCACGACGGGCAGCCGGTCACCGCCGACGACGTCGTCTTCACCTACGCGCGGGCCCTCGACGAGAAGGAGAACGTGCTGATCCACAGCTTCTTCTCCACCTGGCTGAAGGAAGTCCGCAAGACCGGCGACCGCTCGGTCGAATTCGTGCTGAAGTTCCCGTTCCCGTACGCCCTGCAGCGGATCCAGTGCTGCAAGATCATGCCGAAGCACGTCTTCGAGGGGAAGTGGGACGAGGCCAAGGGCGGCAAGGTCGTCGGCTCCGGGCCGTACAAGGTGGTCGAGCAGGCCCCGCTCAGCCACACCAGCTTCGAGAAGTTCGCCGCCTACAACGGTCCCCGCCCGGCGGCGTACGACAAGATGCTGTGGAAGTCCATCGTGGACGCCGCCCCGCGCGTCGCCGCGATTTCGGGCGCGAAGCCGGACGCGCAGATCGCCGAGAACATCCCGGCCGCCAACGCCGACCAGCTCCGCAAGGCCGGCCGCACGGTCGAGTTCGCCGACGGCGGCAACAACCTCTTCCTGCTCTTCAACACCGCGCACGCGCCGTTCGACAAGAACCTCGTCCGGCAGGCGCTGCACTACGCCATCGACAAGAAGAAGATGGTCGAGATCGGGCTGAAGGGCGCCGGCACGCCGGCGACGTCGTTCATCAACCCGAAGCTCCCGTCCTCGCAACCGGCGTCGCAGGACTTCGCCTACAACCCCGAGAAAGCGAAAGAGCTGTTGCGGCAGGCGGGTGTCACCGACCTCGCGGTGACGCTGTCCACGACGAACACCTCGCTCGTCGCCGACTGCGTCAAGGTGATCAAGGAGGGCTGGGACGCGATCGGCGTCCGGACCACTTTGGACTCCCAGGACACCAAGGCGCTGTTCTCCAAGCTCGACGCCGGCGCCGACTTCCAGGTCGTCGCCACGACCAACAACCCGATGCAGTTCGGCAACGACCCCGACCTGCTGATCCGCTACTACTACGACGCCAAGTCCATCCTCACGTCGAAGTACGCGCGCTTCACCGGTCCCGACGCGCAGTCCCTGCTCGCGCTGCAGGACCAGGCCGCGGCCGAAACCGACGAAGCCAAGCGGACGACGCTCAACAAGCAGCTGCTGGACCGGATCTCCGAGCAGGCCGTCATCTACCCGGTCGTGTTCACCCAGCTCGGCACGGCGTGGGACCCGAAGGCGATCAGCGGCGTGCGCGCCCAGGGCTACCCCGGCATCTACCTCAACCAGGCCAAGCCGGTCTAGGAGGAGACACCCGTGGCCGTCGTCGTGCGGATGCTGCTGAGCCGCATCCTCGCCCTCATCCCGCTGCTGCTCGGCGTGATCCTGTTCGTGTTCGTCGTGATGCGGTTCGCGCCGGTAGACCCGGCGCTGGCCGCGTTCGACGGCGCGAACGCCACCGCCGAGCAGCTCCAGCAGTTCCGGCTCGAGAACGGGCTGCTGGACCCGCTGCCGCTGCAGTACGTCCACTTCGTCTGGCACCTGGCCCAAGGCGACTTCGGCACCAGTGTGATCACCAAGCAGCCGGTCGGCGACACGATCGCCACCGCGTTGCCGCTGACCGTCCAGCTGACCCTGCTCGGCCTGGTCATCGCGCTCGTGACGGCGCTCGTGCTCGGCGTGACGTCGGCGCTGTTCCGCGACCGCTGGCCGGACAAGGTGATCCGCGTGGTCACCCTGGCCGGGGTCGCCGCGCCGGCGTTCTGGGTGGCGCTGCTGCTGGTGCAGTGGCTCGCCGTCGGCCAGGGCCTGTTCCCGACCAGCGGGTACGTCAGCCCGGCCGACTCCTTCGGCGGCTGGCTCAACTCGCTGGCGCTGCCCGCGGTCTCCCTCGCGCTGCCGGTGGCCGCCCAGCTGACCCGGGTGATCCGGACGTCGATGGTCGAGGAACTGGACAAGGACTACGTCCGCACCGCGCGCGGCGGCGGCCTGCCGCCGGTGGTGGTGATCGGGCGCAACGTGCTGCGCAACGCGCTCGTCACCCCGCTCACCGTGCTCGGCCTGCGGGTCGGCTACCTGCTGGGCGGCGCCGTCGTCATCGAGACGATGTTCGCGCTGCCGGGGATGGGGCAGAACATGATCCAGGCCGTCACCGACGGCGACACCGCCAAGGTGCAAGGCTTCGTCATCACGATCGCCATCGGGTTCGTGCTGGTCAACCTGATCGTCGACGTCCTGTACCTGATCGCGAACCCGCGCCTGCGGAGCCACGCGTGAAGCGGCTGCGCGGGGGCTGGCCCGCGCTCGCGATCCTCGGCGTCCTCGTGCTGGTCGCCGTGCTCGGCACGCTCGTGGCCACGCACAACCCGGACGCGCTGAGCACCGACACCGGCGGCCCGAGCGGCGCGCACTGGTTCGGCACCGACACCTCCGGGCGCGACATCTTCTCGCGGCTCGTCGCCGGCACGCGCTGGTCGCTCGCCATCGGCCTGGGTGCGGTGGCGCTCGCGCTCGTGGCCGGTGCGGTGATCGGGGCGTTCGCCGCGACCTCGCACCGCCGGGTGGACGCGGTGATCATGCGCGTCCTGGACGTCGTCATGGCGTTCCCGGGCATCGCGCTGGCTGCCGTGCTGGTCGCGGTGTTCGGCCACGGGATCCTGGTGCTGATCCTGGCCATCGGGTTCCTGAACACGCCGCCGGTGGCGCGGGTGATCCGGGCGAACGTGCTGGCCCAGTACGGCGAGGACTACGTCGCGGCCGAACGCGTCATCGGGGCGAAGCGGTTCTTCGTGCTGACCCGGCACGTCGCCGTCAACTGCGCCGCCCCGGTGCTCGTCTACTGCACGGTCACGGTGGCCGACGCGATCGTGTTCGAGGCGTCGCTGTCGTTCATCGGCGCGGGCATCCAGCCGCCGGACCCGTCGTGGGGCTCGGTGCTCGCCGACGGCAAGGACCTGGTGCTGACCGGCGGCTGGTGGGCGACGCTGTTCCCCGGCCTGCTGATCCTGATCACCGTGCTGGCGCTCAACATCCTGTCCGAACGCATCTCCGACGCCTGGGCCGCGCCCTCGGCCCGCGCGGTCAAGGCGGCCGAAGTGGCGAAGGCCGTCGAAGCCCGCGACGACGCCGACACCGCGCCCGTGCTGCCGATCGCCGGCCTGCGGGAGGCGGGGGAGCGGCTCGCCCGCACCGCCCGGTCCCTCGACCACCGCGAAACCGTCCTGGAAGTCGACCGGCTGCGGATCGCCTTCCCCGGCCGCCACGAGGGCGTGGACGTCGTGGACGGCGTCTCCTTCAGCGTCCGCTCCGGCGAAGTCCTCGGTCTCATCGGCGAATCCGGTTGCGGCAAGACGCTCACGGCGCTGTCGATCCTCGGCCTCCAGCCACCGACGGCCAAGGTGTCGGGGCAGATCCGCTTCGCCCAGCGCGACCTGCTGAACCTGCGCCCGGGCGAACGACGGCGGCACCTCGGCCACGACATCGCGATGATCTACCAGGACGCGCTCAGCTCGCTCAACCCGGCGATGACCATCCGCGCCCAGCTCAAGCAGTTCACCCGCCGTGGCGGCACCCGCACCCCGGCCGAGCTCCTCGAACTGGTCAACCTGGACCCCGAACGGACACTGCGGGCGTACCCGCACGAGCTGTCCGGCGGCCAGCGCCAGCGGGTGCTGATCGCGATGGCGCTCTCGCGGGACCCGAAGCTGATCGTCGCCGACGAGCCGACCACGGCCCTCGACGTCACCGTGCAGGCCCAGATCATGGCGCTGCTGCTGCGGCTGCAGGAGGAACTCGGCTTCGCGCTCGTCCTCGTCTCGCACGACCTGGCGCTGGTGTCCGAGATCGCCGACCGGGTCGTCGTGATGTACGGCGGGCAGGTCGCCGAGCTGGGCGCGACCGCCGAGGTCGTCGGCTCGCCCCGGCACCACTACACGCGCGGCCTGCTCAGCGCGGTGCTGTCGCTGGAGGAGAACGAGGCCCGGCTCACGCAGATCAAGGGCGTCGTCCCGGCCCCGGCGGAGTTCCCGGCCGGCTGCCGGTTCGCCGACCGCTGCCCGGCCGCGCGCGCCAAGTGCCGCGAAGAGACGCCGGTCCGCTTCGGGGAGCCGGTCGCCCACCTCGTCGCCTGCCACTTCCCGGCGGTCGACACCGCGCGCGAGAAGGAGGCGACGGCGTGAACCTCCTGGAGGTCGACGGCGTCCACGTCGTCCACAAGATCCGCGGCCGCGGCCTGTTCGGCCACGAGCACGTGTACGCGCTGACCGACGCCCACCTCGTCGTGAACCCGGGCGAGACGATCGGCGTCGTCGGCGAGTCCGGCTGCGGCAAGTCGACGCTGGCGAAGGTGATCGTCGGGCTGCAGCGGCCGACCGGCGGGAGCGTCCGGTTCCGCGGGCAGCCGCTGACGTCCGGGCGCGAGATCGGCATGGTGTTCCAGGACCCGGCCACCGCGCTGAACCGGCGGCTGGCCGTCGCCAAGATCATCCGCGACCCCCTCGACGTCCACCGGGTCGGGACGACGGCCGAGCGCGACGCGCGCGTCCGCGAACTGATGGGGCTGGTCGGCCTGCCGTCCAGCGTCGCCGACGCCGTGCCCGGGCAGCTGTCCGGGGGCCAGCGGCAGCGCGTCGCCATCGCGCGTGCGCTGGCGTTGCGGCCGGCCTTGCTGGTCGCCGACGAGCCGACGTCCGCGCTCGACGTCTCGGTCCGCGCCCAGATCCTCAACCTGCTGCTCGACCTGCGCGAACAGCTGGAGCTGGCGATGGTGTTCGTCTCCCACGACATCCAGACCGTGGCGAAGATGAGCGACCGGATCGTCACGATGTACCTGGGCCGGATCGTCGAGGAGGCGCCGGTGGGGGCCGCGCCCCGCCACCCCTACACGCGGGCGCTGTTCTCCACGACGCCCAGCCTGCTGCACCCGGTCGAGCCGATCGTGCTCACCGGCCCGGTGCCGTCCTCGACCCGCCCGCCCAGCGGGTGCCCGTTCCGCACCCGCTGCCCGAAGGCCACCGGCGAGTGCGCGGCCGAGCTGCCGCCGCTCGCCGCGGCCGACGGTGGCCACACCTACCGCTGCATCCACCCAGAGACCCCGACCGGAGTGAGCCCCTGATGCCGAAGTTCGCCGGAATCGTCCCGCCGCTGTGCACGCCGTTCAACGACGACTTCAGCGTGGACACCGAATCGCTGCGGCGCCACGTCGAGGTCCAGCTCGACGCCGGCGTCCACGGCGTGTTCGTCCTCGGCTCCTCCAGCGAGGTCGCCTTCCTGCCCGACGCGCAGCGCCGCGTCGTCGTCGAGACGGCGGTCGACCAGGTCGCCGGCCGCGTCCCGGTGCTCGCCGGCTGCATCGACATGACGACGCTGCGGGTCGCCGAGCACATCCGCGCCGCCGAGGCCGCCGGGGCCGACGCCGTCGTCGTGACCGCGCCCTACTACACCCGCACGCACGTCGCCGAGATCGACCGGCACTTCCGCCTGCTGCGCGAACGCACGGCGCTGCCGATCGTCGCCTACGACATCCCGGTCGCCGTGCACACGAAGCTCGACGGCGGGCTGGTGCTCGACCTCGCCGCCGACGGGGTCATCGCCGCGCTCAAGGACTCCAGCGGCGACGAAGCCGCGTTCCGGGCCGTGCTGCTCGGCAAGCGCGACCGCGGCCTCGACGACTTCGCCGTGTTCACCGGGTCCGAATTGGTCGTGGACGCGGCGCTGGCGATGGGCGCCGACGGCGCCGTGCCCGGGCTCGGCAACGTCGACCCGGTCGGGTACGTGCTCATCCACGACCACTTCAAGTCCGGCAACCTCGCCGCGGCCCGCCGCGAGCAGGAACGCCTGATGAAGCTGTTCTCGATCACGGCGGTGGCACCGCCGAGCCGGATGGGCCGCGGCTCGGCCGGGCTCGGCGCGTTCAAGGCCGCGATGAAGCTGCGCGGGTTCGTCGACAACGCCGTGATGGCGCCGCCGCAGCTGCCCCTCAACGACGAAGAGCTGTTGCTGATCAAGGAAAAGCTCGTCGAGGCGGGCTTGCTCTGATGATCCGCTACGGTGCCGACTACAACCCGGAGCACTGGTCCGAAGAGGTCCGCCGCGAGGACCTGAAGCTGATGGCCGAAGCGGGCGTCACGATGGTGACCGCGGGGATCTACTCGTGGGCCGCGGTCGAGCCGCGGCCGGGGGAGTACGACTTCGGCTGGTTCGACGACGTCATGGCCGGCCTGGCCGGTGCCGGGATCCAGGTGTGCCTGGCGACGATGACGGCATCCCCGCCGCCGTGGCTGTCCCGGCTGCACCCGGAGATCCTGCCGGTGCGCGCCGACGGCGTCCGGCTGTCCCCCGGCGCGCGGCAGCAGTTCTGCCCGTCCAGCCCGGTGTACCGCTCGCACGCCGCGCGGCTCGTGACGGAGCTGGCGACCCGGTACGCGGGCCACCCCGCGCTGGCGATGTGGCACGTGGGCAACGAGTTCGGCTGCCACATCCGGGCCTGCCACTGCGACGAATCCGCCGCCGACTTCCGGCGCTGGCTGGAGGAGCGCTACGGCACGCTCGAAGCGCTGAATGACGCATGGACGACGACGTTCTGGTCCCAGCACTACGCCGAGTGGGAGGAGATCCTGCCGCCGCGCGTGGCCCCGACGTTCCCGAACCCCGCGCAGCAGCTGGACTTCCACCGGTTCTCCTCCGACGCGCTGCTCGAGTGCTTCCTGACCGAGCAGCGCGTGCTGCGACGGGTCACCCCGGACGTCCCGATCACCACCAACTTCGTCGGCCTGGTGCAGAAAGCCCTCGACTGGCACACGTGGACCCCGCACGAGGACGTCGTCAGCCTCGACTCCTACCCCGATCCCTACGACCCTCGCGCCCACGTCGAAGCCGCGTTCGCGTACGACCTCGTCCGGTCCACGAAGGACCAGCCGTGGCTGCTGCTGGAGCAGGCGCCGAGCGCGGTGAACTGGCGCTCCCGCAACAGTCCCAAGCCGCCGGGCGCGATGCGGCTCGGCAGCTGGCAGGCGATCGCGCAGGGCGCCGACGCCGTCCTGTTCTTCCAGTGGCGGCAAACCAGCGGGGGCGCGGAGAAGTTCCACTCGGCGATGGTTCCCCACGGTGGCCGGGACACCCGGACGTTCCGCGAGACCTCTTCGCTGGGAAGGGAACTGGCCCGCGTACCCGAGCTGGCCGGGACTCGCGTGCGCGCCGACGTCGCCCTGCTGCACGACTGGCCGAGCTGGTGGGGTCTGGAACTCGACTCGCACCCGGCGTCGCTGGAGCAGCTGGAGACGCACCTCGCGCACTACGCGCCGTTGTTCGACGCCAACGTCACCTGCGACGTCGTCCACCCCGCCCGCGATCTTTCGCGGTACAAGCTGGTCGTCGTGCCGAACCTGTACCTGCTGGAGCAGGCGGCGGCCGACAACCTGCGCGCGTACGTCGACGGCGGCGGGCACCTGCTGGTGTCGTACTTCTCCGGGATCGTCGACGGCTGCGACCGCGCGTACCTCGGCGGGCACCCGGCGCCGCTGCGGGACATCCTCGGCCTGCGGGTCGACGAGTTCTGGCCGCTGGACGACTCGATCGCGCTCGACTTCGCCGACGGGACAACGGGTTCCGGGACGATCTGGGCCGAGTGGATCGAACTCGAAGGTGCCTCGGCCGTCGCGTCCTTCGGCTCGGGTGAGCTGATCGGGCGGCCCGCGATCACCCGGCACGAGTTCGGCGACGGCGTCGCGTGGTACGCCGGCACGCGGCCCGATCTGGGCCCGCTGCTCGGCCGCGTGTGCGCGGAAGCCGGGGTGACCCCGGTGCTCGAGGCACCGCCGGGTGTCCAGGCGGTCGTCCGGCACGGCGAGGAAAGCGCTTACCTGATCCTGCTCAACCACGGCACCGAGCCGGTCACCGTCGACCTGCCGCGCCCCGCGCCGGACCTGCTCACCGACCCGTCGCGGCCGGTGCGGGAGGTCCGGCTCGCCCCGCGAGGTGTCGCCGTCCTGAAGGGATGAGAATGAGAAGACTGGGGAACTGGGCCGCGCTGGTGGCCCTGGCGGCGGGCTCGCTGCTCGCCGTGAGCCCGGCGCAGGCCGCGCCGTCGTTCGACCAGCAGGTGCTGTTCAAAGCGGCGCAGGACCCGGGGTACAGCTGCTTCCGGATCCCGGCCGTCGTCAAGTCCACGCACGGCACGCTGCTCGCGTTCGCCGAGGGCCGCATCGACAACTGCGGCGACACCGGCGACATCGACCTCGTGCTCAAGCGGTCCACCGACGGCGGCCGGACGTGGTCGCCGCTGCAGGTGGTCAACCGCGGTGGCGGGGACACCCACGGCAACCCCGTGCCCATTGTGGACAGCCGCACCGGGCGGATCGTCCTGATCACGACGTACAACAAAGGCCGTGACGACGACAAGGGCTGCGACGTCCCGTGCCCGCGCACGCCGCACTCGCAGTACAGCGACGACGACGGCCTGACCTGGTCCACGCCGGTCGACATCAGCGCGCAGGCGAAGCTGCCGGGCTGGGACTCGTGGTACGCCTCCGGCCCGGTGCACGGGATCCAGCTGGCCCGCGGCCCCCACGCGGGCCGGCTCGTGTTCGGCGTCAACGCGGAAACCAGCGACGGCACGCATTCGATCGAGAACCACGCGGGGCTCGTCTACAGCGACGACGGCGGGCGCACCTGGCGCGTCGGCGCGGTGAACAGCTACCCGCACCCGGTCGGCGGGACGTACACGCAGAAGCCGTCCGAGGTGACCGTCGTCGAACTGGCCGACGGTTCGATCTACGCCGGCGGCCGCGAGCAGGGCGGCACGGACATCGGCAACCGCGACTACGCCATCAGCCGCGACGGCGGCGAGTCGTTTTCCCAGCCCTTCACGACCATTCCCGACCTGGTGACCCCGATGGTGCAGGGCTCGATCCTGCGCGTCGGCAACCGGCTGCTGTTCTCCTCGCCGTCGGACACCGACCGGCGGCGCTGGATGATGATCCGCTCGTCGTACGACGGTGGCCGGACGTGGGAGAACGCCGAGCAGGGCACGCGGATCACCACGGACTGGTCGGGGTACTCGGACCTGGTGCAGATCGGCGGCCCGGAGATCGGGCTCCTGTACGAAGGCGGCGCGGTCGACGCCCGTGACGAAATCCGCTTCGCGCGGTTCGACGAGTCCTTCCTGGGGTGGCACAACTCCGCGGGACCGGCCACCCCGGACGTTTCGGGACACGCGGACGCGCGGGTCCTCGGCGGTGCTTCCGTTGCGGCGGGCCGGTTCGGCGGCGCGGTGACGCTGGACGGCGTCGACGACTACGTCCGCGTGCCCTACGACCCGGCGCAGCCCCCGGGCGACGGCGACCTGACCTGGACCGGCTGGTTCCGCTACGGCGCCACGAAGGGCAACCAGGTGCTGTTCTGGCTCGGCGGGATGGGCGGCACCGCACCGCAGCTGTGGCTGCGCGGCGAACCGGCGAACCACCGGCTGCTCGCGATGATGACCACGGCCGCCGGGAGCGCGTCGGTCGCGACGACGCAGGCGTACGACGACCAGGCGTGGCACCACGTCGCGCTGGAGCGCACCGGCGGGCAGCTGCTGCTGTGGGTCGACGGCGCGCAGGTCGCGTCCGGTGCCGCGGCGGCGGGTTCGGTGAGCCAGACGGTGTCGTTCCAGCTGCAGCTCGGCCAGCGGCTGGACAACCAGTTCCGCTGGAACGGCTCGTTCGACGAGGTCCGGTTCTACCGCCGGGCGCTGACGGCGGCCGAGCTGGACGCGATCCGGGTGTCGAACGCGCCGGTCCCGGCGGGCCAGGTGCTGCGGCTGCCGTTCGACCGGCTCCGCGGCTGAGGTGGTTCAGAGGGTCCGGCAGGTGACGGCCGGGCGGCCCGCGTCGCTGCTCTGGGCCAGTGCGATGAAGCCGAACGTCGTGCTGGCGCCCGCGTCGAGCTTGGCGTTCCAGGCCGCGTTGCCGACCGTCACCGTCGGGCCGTCCACCGTGTAGTCGCCATTCCACAGGCCCGTGATGTGGTGGCCGCCCGGGAGGGTCCAGCGGACGCTCCAGCCCGAGAGGTCCTCGTCGTGGTCGTTGCGGACCGTCACCTGCACCTGGTAGCCGCCGGGCCAGGAGTTCGTCACCTCGTAGCTGGCCGCGCAGCCGAGGTCGGCGGTCGTCGGGGTGGGCGGCGGCGGGGACGTGACCGGCGCGGCGACCACCGGGGTCGCGTCGGGGACCAGCGCGGTCCCGATGAGTACCCCCGCGGCCAGCAGGACGGCGCCGGCCGCGGCGGCCAGTACCAGGCGGCGCCGGGGACGCCGGACGCGCAGCAGCCGCGTGCCGGTGCGGGGCCTGGGCCGCGGGGGCGGCAGCGGGCGGCCGTCGGTGACCGCCTCGAACAGCTGCTGGACCTCGGCCATCGAGGGGCGCGCCGCCGGGTCGCGCTGGAGCATCCGGGTGAGCACCTCGGCGAGCGGGCCGTCGTGCCGGGGCGGCGTGACGTCTTCGCGGGCGACGCGCAGGAGCAGGGCGATCGCGTTGTCGTCGGTGCCGAACGGGGGAGTGCCTTCCAGCGCGCGGTAGAGCGTCGAGCCGAGGGAGAAGACGTCGGCGGGGAAGCCCGCCTCGCGGCCGTTGGCGACCTCGGGGGAGAGGTAGGCGGGGGTGCCGGCGATGAACCCGCCGCCGGTCACCGTGCCTTCGCCGGTCGCCCGGGAGATGCCGAAGTCGGCGATCTTGGCGACGCCGTCCTCGCCGATGAGGACGTTGCCGGGCGTGACGTCCCGGTGCACGATCCCTTCGGCGTGCGCGGCGGCGAGTGCCGAGGCGGCTTGCCTGCCGATGCGCGCGACGTCGCCGGCGGGCAGGCTTTCGCGGTCGAGGAGGATCTCGGCCAGGCTGCGCGAGGGCAGGTATTCCATGACCAGGTACGGCTCGCCGTCCTGCTCGACGACGTCGTGCACGGTGATGGCGTGCGGGTGCCGCAGGCGCGCGGTGAGCCGGGCTTCGCGCAGGGCACGCTGGGTCGCCTCTTCCCCGGCGGCCTGCCCGATGGCGGCGTCGTAGTCCAGCTGCTTGACCGCGACGACCCGGTCGAGCCGCTCGTCACGCGCCCGCCAGACGACACCCATGGCACCCTGGCCGACCCGTTCGGCCAGCCGGTAGCGCCCGGCGATCAGCTCTCCTGCGTCGGTCACGACGACCTCCCGGCCTCCCCCGGAACACACGGATCCAGGGCACGATCGGTTCGAGCTTATCGAGCGGCGCGCGGTGGTGCCGAGGAGCGGCCCGCCCGCCGCCGCAGGGCGAGCTGCCGCGCGGGGCGGGCGGCGGCATCCGGAACCGGAACACCAGGCCCAGCAGCCACATCTGTCACCGGCCACACCGGCCAGCCGGTCGGACACGACTGAGCCCGGAGCCCTGTCGCCGGACGCGGTGAAAGGGTCGTTCACGACGTCCGGACCCGGGATCACGGCCGGTGCAGCTGGTCCCACGCCGGCACGTACGGCGTGAACCGCAGCTTCATCCCGGCCTCCGCCGGCAGCTTGTCCGCCTTCCGCGCGTTGCAGCTGCGGGCCGTCCCACCGCAGGCGGCGACCGTGTTCAGCCACGACGTCCGCTCACCGCCCCGGCTCAGCGGCACCACGTGGTCGATCGTCGTGGCGCGGGCGCCGCAGTACGCGCAGCGGTGGCCGTCGCGGGTGAGGACGCCGCGGCGGGACCAGCGGGGCGGCTGCGTATATCGCCACTTCATCACCACGTACCGCAGCAACCGCACGATCTTCGGGCGCGGGAACAAGCCGTACGCGAGACCGTCTTCGGCCTCGTGGATCTCCGCCACGCGCCGCACGAGCATGCGGATCGCGTGCGGCACCGAAACGGTCTGCAGCGGTTCGTAACCGGCGTTCAGGACGAGCACCTTCACCATGCACCTCTTTCCTCTCGGCGAAAATCGTCGCCGAGGGGAAAGAGGTGCGTCAATCGTGTTTCACCGCAGGGGATGCGCGCGGAAGAACCGCCAGATGACCGGCGTCGCGTCGATCATCGTCGGCGTCGCGGAATCGTTGTTCGGCTGCGTGCTCGGCCAGACGTGCCCGGCACCTTCGACGCGGTAGTGCTCGAGCGCGCAGCCGAGCCACCGCTGCGCCACCACCCCGGGCACCGGCGTCCACGACACCGGCGTCGGGCGGCAACCGTCCCTTGTGGACCACGCGGCCAGCCAGTCCGGGATGGCGGGCAGGCCCTTGGCCGGGTTGCCGGTGTACGGGATCGTCGTGTCGGCGGTGCCGTGGAAGTCCAGCACCGGCGCCGGGCGGCTCGGGTCGCACGCGCCGCCCTGCGGGTAGAACGCGCCCGACACCGGGGCGAACGCCGCGATCCGGCTCGCCAGCCGGCACGCCAGCACGCCGACGAACCCGCCGCCGTTGGACTTGCCCGCCGCGTAGATCCGGCCGGCGTCGACGCACAGCGTGCGCTGCAGCGAGTTCAGCAGGTCGCTGGTGAACAGGACGTCGTCGGCGGCGGCCGAGTACGGCGCTCCGGTCCAGGCCGACTCGCCGTCGGTGCCGATCAGGCCCTGCGGGTACACCGAGATCGCGTCCAGCGCCGAGAAGCCGGACAACTGCTCCTGGTACTCCGACGTCCGCTTGTGCCCGTGGAACGACAGCAGGAGCGGGTACGGCCGGTATGGGTTGTAGTGCGTGGGCAGGTGGACGGTGTACTCGCGGTCCAGGCCGCCCGAGACGACGTGCCGGGTCGTCGTCGCGCCGGCCGGGAGGCCCGGGGCGCGCCCGCAGCCGGTGGTGCGGACGGGGTGGTCGGCGACGCCCGCCGCGGCGGCGGGAGCGGCGAAGGCGGTGGTCAGGGCACAGGCCGCGGCGAACGCGGCGGCCCACCGGGGAAGGCGTCCGGGCACTCGATCCTCCTTGATCGGCAGCGGGGCGTGGCCAGCATCACACCAGGTCGTGGGCGCTCCTACATTGCGTTCATAAAGTGCGCGGCCGGGCTCGGTAGGATCGACCCACCCTTCGGCCGAGAAACCGGAAAGGACCGGAAGTGACCACCCCGATCGAGACGCTCGAGTTCCAGTCGGAAGCGCGTCAGCTGCTGCAGCTGATGATCCATTCGATCTACTCGAACAAGGACACGTTCCTGCGCGAGCTCGTGTCCAACGCCTCCGACGCGCTCGACAAGCTGCGGCTGGAGTCGTACCGCGACAAGGACCTCGAAGCGGACACGTCCGACCTGCACATCGCGCTCGAGACGGACCCGGCCGCCCGGACGCTGACGGTGCGCGACAACGGCATCGGGATGACCCGCGAGGAGGTCGTCGCCCTCATCGGCACGATCGCCAAGTCGGGCACCGCCGACTTCCTGACCAAGCTGAAGGAGGCGAAGGACGCGGCGGCGTCGCAGGACCTGATCGGCCAGTTCGGCGTCGGGTTCTACGCCAGCTTCATGGTCGCCGACAAGGTCACGCTGGTGACGCGCAAGGCGGGCACCACCGAGGGCGTCCGCTGGGAGTCGACCGGCGAGGGCACGTACACGATCCAGGAGGTCGAGGACGCGCCCCAGGGCACCGCGGTCACGCTGCACCTCAAGCCCGAGGACGCCGAGGACCACCTGTACGACTACACGTCCCCGGCGAAGATCCGCGAGATCGTGAAGAAGTACTCGGACTTCATCACCTGGCCCATCCGGATGGCCGGCGAGGGCGAGGACGCCGCGCCGGAGACCGTCAACTCGATGAAGGCGCTGTGGGCGCGCTCGTCGGCCGAGGTCACCGAGGACGAGTACCACGAGTTCTACAAGCACGTCAGCCACGACTGGCAGGACCCGCTGGAGACGATCCGGCTGCAGGCCGAGGGGACGTTCGAGTACCAGGCGCTGCTGTTCCTGCCGTCGCACGCGCCGATGGACCTGTTCCTGCGCGAGCGCAAGCGCGGCGTCCAGCTGTACGTGAAGCGCGTCTTCATCATGGACGACTGCGAGTCGCTCGTCCCCGAGTACCTGCGGTTCGTCAAGGGCGTCGTCGACGCGCAGGACCTCTCGCTCAACGTGTCGCGCGAGATCCTGCAGCAGGACCGGCAGATCCAGCTGATCCGCCGCCGCCTGGTGAAGAAGGTGCTCTCGACGGTCAAGACGATGATGACCGCCGACACCGAGAAGTACGCGACGTTCTGGCGCGAGTTCGGCCGGGCGGTCAAGGAGGGCCTGCTCGACGACTTCGAGAACCGCGAAGCCATCCTCGAGATCTCGTCGTTCGCCTCGACGCACGACGCCGAGAAGCCGACCTCGCTGCGCGAGTACGTCGAGCGGATGAAGGACGGCCAGGAGCACATCTACTTCATGACCGGCGAGTCGCGCTCGGCCATCGAGAACTCGCCGCACATGGAGGCCTTCCGGGCGAAGGGCTTCGAGGTGCTGGTGCTGACCGACCCGATCGACGAGATGTGGGTCGACGCGGTGCCCGGCTTCGACGGCAAGCAGTTCCAGTCGATCGCCAAGGGCCAGGTCGACCTGGAGTCGGAGGAGGACAAGAAGGCCACCGAGGTCGCTCGCGAGCAGCAGAACAAGGACTTCGAGAGCCTGCTGTCGTGGATGGGCACCGCGCTGGGCGAGGACGTCAAGGAGGTCCGGCTCTCGTCGCGGCTGACGACGTCGCCGGCCTGCATCGTCGGGGACACCCACGACCTGACGCCGACGCTGGAGAAGATGTACCGCGCGATGGGGCAGGAGCTGCCGCCGATCAAGCGCATCCTCGAGCTGAACCCGGAACACGGCCTGGTGACCGGCCTGCGGGAAGCGCACGCGGCGCGGCCGGAGGACGAGGGCCTGGCCGAGACGGCGGAGCTGCTCTACGGCATGGCGCTGCTCGCGGAGGGCGGCGAGCTGGCCGACCCGTCGCGGTTCATCAAGCTGCTGGCGGGCCGGCTGGAGAAGACGCTCTGAGACCGGGGCGGTGCCTTCGCCGACGTCTTGAATGAGTCATTCAGGTCTTCGGAGGTCCTGAATGACTCATTCAAGACACCGCGGACCCGCCCGGCGCGCGACTTTGCCGGTGCCCGGTCGTCCGACGACATGAACGAGTCTTTCACCTCACCGGACGAGATGAACGGGTCGTTCATGACGTCCGGGCCGGTCACGGGGCCGCGTTCATCAGGTCCACGGCGCTCTGCTGCCGGGCCGCATCCGCCTGGTCGAACGGGCCCGCCCACAGCAGCCCGTACGCCTCGGCGCTGTTCCGGTCGTTCGCGTACGCCGAGTTCGCCTGGCGCTGCAGGTATCCGGTGTACGGGTGGTCCGAAAGCGCCGCGTTCAGCACCGCCAGGTCGCGGACGTACACGCCCTTGAACGTCGGGCCGTCCGCGCCGCCGCCACCGGTCGTCTCGCCCGGGTCGCGGAGGATGCCGCCCGGGTTGAGGGAGGTGCTGGTCGTCGACGCGTTCGCCAGCGTGCGGGCTTTCGTCAGCAGCGCCGGGTCGCCGGTCGCGCGGGACAGCTCCGTCAACGCCGCCAGCGGGACGCCCTGGTTGTACGTCCAGGTCGGCTGACCGTTGTTCGCGCAAGCCGACGTCAGGCCGTCGTTGACCAGGTTCGAGCCGTTGATCATCCCGCTGCCCGCGAACCACGCCCACCCCGCGCGGGCGCGGGCCAGGTACACCGTGTCGCCCGGGATGCGGTTGTGCAGGGCCGCGTTCAGCTGGACGTAGAGCGAGTTCGGGATCGCGTTCTTGTAGGTGCGGCCGGTGCTCCACCAGACCCCGCCGCCGCAGACGCCGTCCCAGTAGGCGTACATGTGGTCCGCGTCGGCGCGGGCGGTGTTCAGGTACTTGCCGTCGCCGGTGAGGTCGTAGGCGTCGACCCACGCGAGGCCCCACCAGCCGGTGTCGTCGAGGTAGTCGTTGCGGAACTGGCCGCCCTGCGCCGCGAGGTTCTTCGTGTACGTCGTGTCGATCGCGTAGCGGTAGCTGCCCATGCCGCTGATCCGGGCGTTGTCGATGATCGCGGTCAGCGCGTTGGCCGAGTTCCACCAGCCGGTGGTGTCGAACAGGCCGGTGCCGAGGTTGTACCGCTCCATCAGCGCGGTGGCGGCCGCGGTGCGGCGGTCCCACGCGTTCCACGTCGGGCGCGCCCAGCCGGTGCAGGCGATGCTGCCCGAGCCGGCGGGCTGGCCGCAGGCGCGCAGCAGGCCGACACCGCGGTTGTTCCAGTCGTCGGCGTTGTACATCAGGGTCCGCCAGCCGGTCGCGCCCGACGGCGTCGCGGTGTCGCCGAGCTTGCTGCCCGACGCCCACGTGCGGCCGGCGTCGAACGAGCGGTCCAGCCAGACGTGGTCGCCGGGCGCGCCGCCGGTGATCGCCGCCCAGCCCATGTCGTCGGCGTCGTCGAGGTGCAGCGACAGCCGGCGTCCGCTGATGCTCGCCGAGGCGCCTTCGCGATCGCCCGGGGAGAGAGCGGGATCCCGGGCGTCGCAGTACTTGTCGCAGATCACCGCCGGCGGGGCGACCGGCGACGGGGTCGGGGCCGGGGTGGCGGCCAGGACGACGGTGAGCAGGGGAGCAAGGAGGTTCATCGGTCACCTTCCGCGCTGAAGGGCGATGCCTTTCCTTTGTAAACAGGGAAAACCGGTTGGTCCAGTCCTTTGCCGGACAGGTTCCGGACAGGAATTCACGCCCGCCGCGAGCCGAGCAGGAGCAGGCACAGCACCGCGATCCCGGTGACGAGCCCGGCCACCAGCAGCATGGGGTCCAGGGTCGGCGACGCGGCCGCGGTCGCCTGCTGGACGACGGGCTGCTCCGGCGCGGGCGCGGCGGTGGTCGGGGTGGTGGGCGGTGCCGTCGTGGCCGCCGGGGCCGCGGCGGCGGACGTGGGGGCGGTCGCGGTGGTCCGTGCCGGAGCGGGTTTCGTGGCCACCGGCGTGCTCGCCGGTTTCGGCGGAGCCGTCGTGGCCGCGGGCAGGACCGTCACCGACGCCCGCATGTCCGGGTGCACCGAGCAGTAGTAGGCGTAGGTGCCCGGCTGCCGGAACGTGTAGCTCCAGCTCTGGCCCGCCGACAGCTGCGGGCTCCGGAACGCCACCGGCGCGCTCGTCGTGACGACGTCGTGCGGTGCCTCGTCGTGCTGCATCCAGGTGACCGTGTCACCGACCCGGACGGTCAGCGAGGCGGGGGAGTAGGCGTAGCCCTGCATCATCACCTGCTGCGTCGCCGCGACCGCGGTGGCCGGCGCGGTGACCGGGGCGATGAGGACCAGCAGCAGGCCGGCGAGGACCAGCGCGGCGGTCCGCCTCATCGGACGAACTCGATCGCGATCTCGACGTGCAGCCGGCGGCGGGCCAGCAGCCGCGCGACCCGGCCCGCCTGGCGCGGCTTCCGGCGGGCCGGGAGCACGTGCCCGGCGGCCCAGACGACGACGCCGTGCTCGTCACGGTGCCGGACGTCGCCGTGCAGGCGGACCTCCCGGCCGGCGACGCGGCCCTCGACCACGAAGGGGTCCTCCGCGACTTCATCGGCGGTGAAGGTGAGTTCGCCGTGGAACACCCGGCCCAGCAACGGGATGCCGGTACGCACCGAGCCGTCGAGGGTGACCGTGAACGTCGAGCCGGGGGTCCAGTGCCCATCCGTCGCGGTGAGCCGGCCGCGGACCAGCGGCGGGCGCGGGGAGAGCTCGATGACGCACCGGTCGCGGCGCAGGGTGAAGCCCGTCCCGGGCGGGGCGGGCAGGACGGCGGTGTCGGTCATGGGGGAAGTTCCTCCGGGGGAAGGGGAGGCGGGTGGCCCGGCGCGCACCGGGCCACCCGCCGCGGTCAGCAGCTCGCCTGGTTCAGCAGCGGCGTGAGCACGGTTTCGAGCCACACCGTGTGCGTCTTGACGTACTGGTCGAGGTTCAGCAGGTCGGTCACCTGCTGGCCCAGCGACGTCTCCAGGTGCGCGCTCTTGATGTGCGCGACGATCGGGGCGAGCGTGTCGGTGAGGACCTGGCCGCCCGACCCGTCGAACGCCGGGGCCAGCACGGTCTCCAGCCACACCGTGTGCGTCTTGATGTACTGGTCCAGGTTGAGGATGTCCTGCACCTGCTGACCCGGGGAGGTCTCCAGGTGCGCGCTCTTGACGTGGTCGAGGATCGGCTGCAGGACCGCCTTCGGCACGCAGGAGCCGCCGGCCGGGGTGGACGGCACCGGCATCGAGTGGCTCGGCGCCGAGGTCGGGGCGGACGTCGGGGCCGAGGTCGGCGGGGCGCTGGTCGGCGCAGAGCCGGTCACGGTGACGGTCGCCTTCATGTCCGGGTGGATCGAGCAGTAGTAGGAGTAGGTCCCGGCCTTGGTGAAGGTGTGGCTGAACGTCTGCCCGGTCTGCAGCGTCGGCGAGGTGAACTTCTCCGGCCCGTCGGTGACGACGACGTTGTGCGGGGCGGTGTCGTGGTTGGTCCACGTCACCGTGTCGCCGACGGCGATGGTCAGGCTCGCCGGGGAGAACTTGTACCCCATCGCTTCGACGGATTTCGTCGAGCCCGTGGCGGCCGGTGCGGCCTGTTCCTGGGCCAGGCCCTGGTACAGCGGCACGGCCAGAGGGCTCTGCTTCGCCAGCGCCGCGAGGTCGACGTTCGTGGCTTGCGCCGGCGCCGCCTGCTCACTGGTGCCACCGCGGAGCGTGGCGATGCTGAACAAGGCGGCCGCCAGTGCGAGGATCGCCACGGCGACCGGCCAGTGCCGTCGGCGCCGCACCTCCTCCGGTTGCCCGGGGGAGACGTGGGGGTTGTCCATTGAGGACTCCTTTCGCGGGGTGTGCGATCAGCGGCCGGGGCTGGCCGTGACGAGGAAGCTCGCCGCGAGGAGAACCACGACTACGAGCGTGGTTTCGGCGGCGACGGAGTGGACGAACGGGCGGACGGTGGCCGCGTCCCCGCGCAGGACGACGGCGAAGTCGAGGCGGCGGCCGACCCAGCTGCGGCTGGCCTGCGCGGCGAGGAGCACGACCGCGAGCACGCCGAGCTTGATCAGCAGGGTCTGCCCGTAGGCGGTGCCGAACACCCGGGCCGGGCTGCCGACGGTCTGCCACGCGAGCACCACCCCCGCGGCGACCACCACGGCGACGGAGATCATCGCCAGTTTCGAATAGCGGGGGATCACCGTGGCGAGCTCTTCGGGGTTGCGGCGGGCGAGGACGCCGAACAGCAGCACGGCCAGGCCGCCGATCCACGCGGAAGCGCCCGCGAGGTGGGCGAAATCCGCGACCTGCGACAGCCACGGCCGGGTGCTCTCGGCCGCGTGGCCGGTGAGGCCGGTCGTGCGCAGCAGCCCGAGCACGATCGCGCCGGCCCCGACGCGCCAGGGCAATGCCGTCGCCGCGTCGCGGCCGCGCTGCAGCAGCCAGGCCAGCACGACGCCGCCGAGCAGCCACAGCAGGGCCCTGGCGAACCAGATCCGGCCGAACTGGCTGCCGAGGGCCTGGCCGAGCAGGTCCGGGGCCAGGAAGTCGGCGGCCGGGCGCTGCGCCGCCCACGCGGCCTGCAGGCCGAGCCCGGCGAGGGTGCCGAGCAGGCCGAGCAGCCAGCCCGTCACCAGCACCGAGCGGGCGCCGCGGTGGCCGGCGCCGTCCGGCCAGAGCACGGCGAGGAACAGCAGGCCGCCGGCGAACAGCGTCAGGCCGGCGTAGTCGGTGGTGCGGGCGAGCACGTACCACGCCTTGACGGGATCCACGCTCACCGTCCACTCGGGACGGTCGAGGCCGGGATGCCGACCGCGCCGGCGGGCACCATGGCCGGTTCGAGACCGCCGTCGGGGGTCCGGCAGTAGCCGAGGACGAGCGCGCCGGCGCCGTCCGGGCCGGTGACGCCGAGGCCGGTGGTGAGGGCGCCCAGCACCGGCAGGCCGCCGACGGTGTCCAGGACCTGTTGCACCGCACCGGGTTGGCACGCGGGGACGTCCGTGCCCGGCGGGGGCGGCGTCGTCCCCGGCGGCGGTTCCGGGGTCGGCTGCGGGGCCGGTTCCGGGGTGCCGGGGTCGAGCGGCGGGGTCACCACGACGTCGCCGGGCGGGGTCGGCATCGGCATCGCCGGCTGGTCGCCGGCCGGGACCGCGGGGAGCGGGGACACCGGGACGTCCGACGGCGGCAGCGCCGAGGGCAGCGGTGCGGCGCCCGGGGTTTCCGCTGTGGGCGGGTGCCCGCCGTCGGCGACCACGGGTGGGGTGGCCGCGTCGGCCGCGCCGCCGGGGCGCAGGCCGATGCCGGACGCGTAGCCGACGACGACCACGACCGCGCCGGCCAGGCTCGCGGCGATGACGTGGTCGCGGCGCAGTGCGGGACCTCGCACGTTCAGTCCTCCCGAGAGCAGGAATCCGTTCGCCCGGAATGGAATGCGCCGGAATGCCGGAGCGGCCGGGGAACACGGGAATGTGGGGAGCAGAAAACCAGCAGTCCGGTTTCCGGGAGTGTTCTTCACATGAAGGACAGGTAAAGTTGGTCGGCCGGCCGGCGGCTCGGCCCGGTGAGAAGCTGCGCCGAACGCCCCGGTTGCTACGCCGACCGGGTGACGCGGGTGGCGAACCAGTGGAGCAACCGTCCGGTTTGTCCGGTTCACCGGAGACGGCGGTGAGAATTGCTTAACGCAGTCGTTTCACGGTTCGCCGTTGCGCGACCGGACGAGATCACTACCGTTCCGTGACGCCCGCCTGTTCCGCGAATCCCGAGAACGCGAGGAAATCATGACTTTCCGCTGGTCTTTTCCCGTCCGCGCCGCCGCCGCGCTGGCGGCGGCCGGCAGCGCGCTCCTGCTGTGCGCGCCCGCCGCGGACGCGCACAGCGTGCTGCTCTCCAGTTCGCCGGCGAAGGACGCGGCGATCACCGCGCCGCCCGCCGAAGTGGTGCTCGAGTTCAACGAGCCCGTGGAGAACCGGTTCACCGAGCTGGCCGTGCTCGGACCCGACGGCGCGTCGCACTGGGAAGGCGGCCCGGTGTCCGTTGTGGACGGCCGGGTTTCCGCGCCGCTGCGGCCACTCGGCCCGGCGGGCGGCTACACGATCCGCTACCGCGTCACCTCGGCGGACGGCCACCCGGTGTCCGGCGCGATCCCGTTCCGGCTGACGGTCGCGGGGCCGGCGACGGCGGCACCGGTCGCCGCGATGACGGCGGGCCCGGCCGGTGACGCGCCGATGCCGTGGTGGCCCTGGGTCGCCGGCGGAGCCGTCCTGCTCGGCACCGGGTTCGCCGTGGCCCGGCGGGTGGCGCGCGTGAACACGTGAGGCGGGTGTGCGGTCGCGGCCGGACGGGTACCCGGCCGCCATGACTCACCTCGACGACACCCCGACCGCGAGGCTCGACGAGTTCGTGCTCGCCCGGCTCGCGGAGGACGAAGAACGCGTCCGGGCAGGCGAGCTGCCCCTGCTCGACGAGGCCGAGCGCCGGGGCAGGCTGCGGATCATGCACGCCGACGACGGCGACGGCCTGCTGCTCGCCGGCGGCCCGGTCGAAGCGATGGAAGACCGGCACCCGGTGCCGTTCGCGGAGAAGGCCGAGTTCCTGCGCCGCGAGATCCGCGACGCGCACGACGACACGTCGGTGAAGCTGATCGCGTCGGTGTACGAAGCGCATCCCGACTGGCGCGACGACTGGCGCCCCTGAGCGTTTCGCCCGCCCCCGCACCGGGAATCCGCGAAGCATGTCCGCAACCGTGCTCGACGAAGTGACGGCGATCCGCGAGTCGGCCGCGCCGCTGCGCAGCCCGCAGGACCTCGACCCGCTGGTCCGACGGATCGGCCACGCCCGGATCGTCCTGCTCGGCGAAGCGACCCACGGCACCGCCGAGTTCTACCGCTGGCGCGCCGAACTCACCCGGCGGCTGCTCGCCGAACGGGACTTCTCGTTCGTCGCCGTCGAGGGGGACTGGCCGGAGTGCCACCGGGTGCACTGCTGCGCCGCCGGGGCGCCGGGCGCGCCCAACGACCCGGGGCAGGTGCTCTGGGGCTTCCGGCGCTGGCCGACCTGGTTGTGGGCCAACGAAGAAGTGGCCGAGTTCGCGGCCTGGCTGCGGTCCTTCAACGCCACCGGCGACGGGCCGCCGTGCGGGTTCCACGGCCTCGACGTCTACAGCCTCGGGGAATCGCTGCGCAGCGTGCTCGGCTACGTCCGCGCCCACGCGCCGGAGCACGTCGGGGCGGCGCTGCAGGCTTTCCACTGCTTTGAACCGTACGGCGAAGATCCGCGCGACTACGGGGTTTCCGCCGCGCTGGTGCCGGAGAACTGCCGCGAGGAAGTCGTGCGGCTGCTGACCGCGCTGCGGTCCGCCGCGCCCGCCGACAGCGTGCCGGGGCTCGATCCGGCGTTCGTCGCCGAGCAGAACGCGGAAGTCGTCGCGGGCGCGGAACGCTACTACCGGGAAATGGTCGGGGGCGGCGCGCGGTCCTGGAACACGCGCGACACCCACATGAGCGACACCCTCGACCGGCTGCTGCGTGCCTACGGCCCGCACTCGAAAGCCGTGGTGTGGGCGCACAACACGCACGTCGGCGACGCGCGGGCCACCGACATGGCCGCGGCCGGGCTGCTCAACCTCGGCCAGCTGGTCCGGGAACGGCACGCGGCCGACGGCGTGGTCGCGGTCGGCTTCGGCACCTTCCGCGGTTCGGTGCTCGCGGCCGACCGCTGGGGCGGGGCGATGCGCCGGATGCCGGTCGAGCCGGCCCGCCCGGGCAGTCTCGAAGGCCTCCTGCACGACGCCGTGCCGGGGGAGCAGAGCCTGCACGTCTTCGGTGCAGCCACGGCGTGGGCGGAGGAACTGCGCGAGCACCGGGCGATCGGCGTCGTCCACCGCGGCGGCGGGTACGTCCCGACCGTGCCGTCGGCCCGGTACGACGCGTTCGTGCACTGCGACGAGACGACCGCGAGCACGCCGTTGCACCAGTGGGAGCCGGAGGAAGGTGACGAAGCGCAGACTTACCCGAGCGGGGTGTGAAACGCGCATGACCGACCGGGTGTTCGCCGACCGCGACGACGGCGGGCGGCGGCTGGCGGCCGAGCTGCGCCGCCGGAGCTGGGCGGACCCGCTCGTGCTGGGGCTCGCCCGCGGCGGCGTCCCGGTGGCCGCCGTGGTCGCCCGCCTGCTCGGCGCGGAACTGGACGTCGTGGTGGCGCGCAAGATCGGCGCGCCGGGGCGGCGCGAATACGGCGTCGGCGCGGTGACGCCGGACGGCCCCGCCCACTACGACGAAGCCATCCTGCGCTCGCTGAACCTGACCACCGCCCGGCTCGCGCGGACCGAGGACCGGGAGCGGGCCGAAGCGCGACGGCGGCTCGAGCGCTACCGCGCGGGCCGGCCGCCGGTCCGCGTGGCCGGCCGGGACGTCGTCCTCGTCGACGACGGGCTGGCGACCGGCGTCACGGCGACCGCGGCACTGCGCGAACTCCGCGCGGCGCGGCCCCGGACGGTGGTCTTCGCTGCCCCGGTGGCCGCCCCCGGCGCGGCTTCGCGGCTGCTCGGCGAAGCCGACGACGTCGTCTGCGTCGCCGAACCGCCAGGCTTTCGCGCGGTCGGGCAGTGGTATGCGGATTTCCATCAGATCGGGGACGAAGACGTGCTTGACCTGCTCAAACGGTGACGCACTGCTCCCTCCGGGGTAGGTCGGATTGACCGAGTGGGTGATGGGGTATCACCCGGCAGGGGCTCCAATCGGATGGGCAGGACGCGATGATCGAACGGGACGAGCTCGGCGCGGCGGCGCGCGGGCTGCGGCAGTACCTGCTGGCCGTCGCGGCCAAGCTGGACGTGCCGGCCTGGTTCTGCGAGGTCGCCGTGCCCGCCGGCGGCTACCTGGCCCTCGACCGGCGGCTCGACCGCTTCCCGGACCACGAGGCGGCGCTGCTGTGGGACGAGCGCGACGGCTGGTCGGCGGCGGTCGAATCGGCCACGGGCGACGAGGTCATCGCGCTCGCCTACCTGGGTGAGGACGTCCTGCCGTCCCCGGACCAGGTCGTGGCGTTCGTGAAGGAGCTCTACGGCGAGGGCTACCCGGGCCGGCCCGACCCGCCGGGCTTCCGGACCCCGGGTGCCCCGGACGGTTTCGACGAGCGGCTGGCCGCCTACGCCGCCGACCCGGTCGGCCAGGCCTGAGTCAGCGGGGCGGCAGGACGCAGAACTCGTTGCCCTCCGGGTCCGCCAGCACGATCCACGGGTCGTCGGGCGGGTCGTCGAGGACCTTCGCCCCCAGCAGCACCAGGCGTTCCACCTCCGCGCGCTGGTCCAGTTCCTCCGGTGCCAGGTCGAGGTGCAGCCGGTTCTTGCCGGACTTCTCCTCCGGTACCCGCTGGAAGAGCAGCGCCGGCCCGTCGCCGAAGTCCAGCTGGCGGTAGGTCAGGCCGTGCGAGTCGGTCCACGTCCGGATTTCGCCGTGCCCGACGGCCTTCGCCCAGAACTCGGCGAGCAGGTCGGGCTGACGGCAGTCGACCGCGACGGCGAGGAGCCGGGTCACGAGACGATCCGGGTGATCGTCGCGGCGACCAGCTCGGGTTCGGCGACCGTCACCGTGAGGCCGGGGTGGCGGAGCTTGCCCCACGGGTCGATGCCGGGCACCGGTTCCCGGAAGCGCAGGCACACGCCGCCGCGGGTGGTCGTGCCGAACGTCAGGCCGTGGTCGGCCAGTGACAGCCGGACGCCGAGCGCGCGCAGCGGGCTGAACGGGCCGGTCGCCTCGGCGCCGGCCAGGTTGGCCAGCGGCGTCTCGACCAGCCACGGCCCGAAGCGGACGCGCAGGCCGCCGGTGTCCAGTTCCAGGCCGCTGCGCGATCCCAGCAGGCGGCGCAGCCAGGGGACCGGGACGGCGAAGTCCGCGTGGAGCCGGTGGTGCACGACGACGGCGGGCGAACCCGCCGTCGTCATCGCGCCGGTGGTCATGCGCCGCCACCGATCGGCGGGACGTCGGTGTCGTCGTCGGGGGCGCTTTCGGGGTCGCGCCACTCCTCGGCGTGAGCCGGCCCGTTGCCCTGCAGCGTGCCGCGCAGCTCCGCCTTCAGCTCGTCGTCCTCGCGCGGCGAATGCTGATCGCTTTCGCGGTGCATGGGAACCTCCTTCACGCGGTGTGCTTGCGGTTGCCGGCGCGGGCGGCGAAGATGCCGAGCACCAGCGCGGCGAGCGCGGTGAGCCCGTGCAGCACGTTGCCCGCCCAGTTCAGGTTGATCGGGTCCTCGGGGGTGCTGAACGCGGTGGCCAGGACGCCGTACGCGGTCATGCCGGCGAAGCCCACGAACAGGACCCAGCAGTAGATGAGCGCGCCGGCGCGCCGGGTCGCGGCGAGCAGCCCGAGCGCGCCGACGACCGTGTGGACCAGGTTGAGCAGCGGGGTCACGCTGAAGATCCACACCGTGCGCGTCGTTTCGTGCCCGACGTCCGCCGTCTCGGGGGTGAAGAACCCCGCGACGCCGAGCACCAGGTAGAGCAGTCCGATCACGGCCACGACCGGGCGAAGCCAGGACGCTCCCGCCCGGGAGCGGGTTTCGGCGGACGACATGGTGCTCTCCTTCCCTCCGCGCTCGGATACCCGGCGGAAGGGGCGGGAAACGGAGGAGTGGAACGGGCCGGACGGCGGGCTGAGGAAGCCGCCGTCCGGCCCGCGGCCGGGACCCGCGCCGGTCCCTGCAGCCAGGGCGCGGGCCCCTGGTCTCAGGGGGTGCGCCAGTCGTGCTCGCGGTACGCGGTGCCGTGCTGGGCGCCCATCAGCAGCAGGCCGCCGTCGACGACCAGCGAGGAGCCGGTGATGTACCCGGCCGCCGGGGTGGCCAGGAACGCGACCGCCGCGGCCACTTCGGCGGCGTGCCCGGTGCGCCCGAGCGGGATGCCGGGCCGGTCCTGCTCCCGCGGGTCGGCGTCGGCCTGCCCGGTCATCGGCGTCGAGATCTCGCCGGGGGCCACCGAATTCACGGTGATACCGTGCTCGGCCAGTTCCAGCGCGAGGACCTGGGTCAGCGCGCCCGCCCCGGCCTTGGCGGCGCAGTAGGGCGCGGCGCCGACGCGGGGCACGTGCTCGTGGACGCTGGTGATGGTGACGATCCGCCCGCCGCGCCCGGCGTCGATCATGTGCCGCGCGGCGCGCTGCGAAACGAGGAACACCCCGTCCAGGTCGACGTCGAGGACCTCGCGCCACTTCTCGTAATCGAGGTCCATGGCGCGCTGGCTGCTGCCCGTACCGGAGCAGTTGACGAGGACGTCGATCCCGCCGAGGTCGTCCGCGAACTCGTCGACGACGTCGGCGGCACCGGGCAGTTCGGTCAGGTCGAGCCGCCGCACGTGCGCGTCGACGCCGTGGGTGCGGGCCTCGGCGGCGGTCTTCTCCGCGCCCTCGGCGTCCGAGTGGTACGTGATGCCGACGTCGAGACCGCCACCGGCGAGCGCGACCGCGACCGCGCGGCCGATCCCGGAGTCCGCGCCGGTGACGATGGCGCGTCGCGGCGAAGCGGCTTCGGCGGGCAAGGGCGCCGGAGTGGGCACGGGACGTCTCCTTTCGGTGCGTATCCAGGCGGCTACCACGTCGTCCGGGGAGTAAACGCGCCGCCCCGCGGGTAATCCGGGCCGATGAGACTGGCCGTGCTGGACATCGGGTCGAACTCCGCTCAGCTGCAGGTCGTGGACGTATCCGCCGGCGCGCCACCGCTGCCGGCGCACGCGGTGAAGGAACCGACGCTCCTCGCCGAAGAGCTGCTGCCGGACGGCACGCTGAGCGAAGCGGGCATCGAGCGGGTGGCGGCCGCGGTGACCCGGGCCGTGGACGCGGCGGTGCGGCTCGGCGTCGACCACCTGTACCCGTTCGTCACCGCGGCCGTGCGCGACGCGGTGAACCGCGACGAGGTCATCGACCGCATCCAGGCGAGTTCCGGGATCCGCCCGCAGTTCCTCTCCGGCGAAGAGGAAGCACGGCTGACGTACTTCGCCGCGCGCCGCTGGTACGGCTGGTCCGCCGGGCGGCTCCTGCTGGCCGACATCGGCGGCGGTTCGATGGAACTGGTCCTCGGCCGCGACGTCGAGCCCGAGCTGGCCGTCTCACTCCCGCTGGGCGCCGGCCGGCTCACCCGCGAGCACCTCACGGCCGACCCGCCGACGCGCAAGCAGCTGAAGACCCTGCGCCGCCACGTCCGCGACACGCTGTCCGAAGTCCTCGACCGGCTGCGCTGGGAAGGCCCGCCGCGCCGGGTGGTGGCGACGTCGAAGACGTTCAAGCAGCTGGCCCGCCTCACCGGCGCCGCGCCCCAGCGCAAGGGGCCGTTCGTCACCCGCGAGCTGGCGGTCGCGGACCTGCGCGCGCAGATCCCGCGGCTGGCCGGCATTCCCGCGGTCGAGCGGGCGGCCCTGCGCGGCATTTCCCGCTCACGCGCCCGCCAGGTGGTGGCCGGCGCGGTGGCCGCGGAAGTCGCGTTGTCGGCTTTGGACGTGGCGCGCGTCGAGGTCTGCCCGTGGGCGCTGCGGGAGGGAATCCTGCTGCGCCACCTGGAACGGGTCGCGGACACACCGGCGTTGCCGCTGCAGCCGCTGACCCGCCACCCGGACGCCACGGTCCGCCACCTGCGGCCGGCCGAGGAACCGGCGCCGACCTGAGCGTGTGTCCGGGGACTGACGGGGTAATCGCGCGGTTCCCCGAACGGAAGGAGAACCCCGTGAGCAAGCCGAACCCGATCGAGCTCCAGAAGTACCTCGCCGGCGTCGACTACCCGGCGCAGCGGGACGACCTCGTGCGCGCGGCCGAGCGGAACGGCGCGGACGAGGGCACGCTGAGCGTCGTGCGCGGGCTGCCGGACCGGACGTACGACGGGCCGAGCGGGGTGAGCAAGGAAATCTGACCGGCGTCGCGTCGCCGGCCGCACCCAACGCCAGGAGGTCAGGGCCCGGCAAAGTCGGGCCAGTGCGGCCGGTCCGCGACGTCATGAAAGGGTCGTTCACCTCGCCAGACGCCATGAACGACCCTTTCATGACATGTCCGCGGCGCCGACCGGACCTCGACGAGGCATTCAGCGCGCCTACTGAGATATCGGGTGCTTCGGCCGGCTACAGCGGTGACGGCGTCGCGACGCCGGGCTGGAGCAGTGCCGTCACCGCGCGGCAGACGTCCGCCGGGTCGATCGTCTCCAGGCAGGGGTGGCCGGGCACGGGGCAGACCCGCGCCCGGCTGTCCCGGCACGGTGCGTGCTGGTCGCCGAGCACCACCGTCGGCACGCCGTAGGGCGCCCACCGCGCCGAGGGCACCACCGGCGCGAACAGCGACACCACTGGCGTTCCCGCGGCCGCCGCGAGGTGGGCGGGGCCGGTGTTGGGTGCGACCACCACCCGGGCGCCCGACAGCACCGCGGCCAGTTCCGGCAGTGTCGTCCGCCCGCCGAGGTCGACCGCCGACGTGCCGGCCACGCCGCGGGTCAGGTGCCGCTCGGCGGGCGCGCCCGTGACGAGGACGCGGTGGCCGTCGGCGACCAGCGTGCGCACCAGCCGGTGGCTCCACGCGGCGGACGGCTGCCGGGCGGGCACCGACGCGGCCGGGTGCACGACGACGTACGGGCCGCCGCCGGTCAGGCGGGTGGTGTCCGGCAGCGGGCGCCGCAGCGCCAGGGCGCCGTGGTCGTCCGGCGGCAGCCGAAAGCCCACCGCTTCGGCCAGCGACAGCATGCGCTCGGGCTCCGGCGGGTCGCCGTCGACGCGGTGGCGCAGGTCGAGGAGGCTGCCCGGGTAGTCCTCGGAGATGGCGCCGATCCACGGCACGCCCGCCTGCCGCAGCAGCAGCGCGAGCGGCAGCGGCGACTGGTGGAACGACGTCAGGATCAGCGCCCGGTCGAACCGCTTGGCGCGCGCCAGTTCGACGAACGCGCCGGTGTCCGCCGCGGTCACCGGTGGTGGCTCGGGGTCGATCCACGGCGCCCGCCAGGTGAGCACCTCGTCGACGCCGGGCAGCAGCTCGCCCGCCGCGCGGCCGTGCGGGCCGGTCAGCAGCGTCACGTGCGACGCGTGCGCGGCCACCGCGCGGACGCAGGGCCCGGCGAGCAGGACGTCCCCGAGGTTGTCCTGGCGGGCGACGAGCACCCGGGTCATCCGGCGACCCCGGCCACCCGCAGCGCCTCGGCCAGGTCGCGGGCCACGGCGGCGTCCCGGCGGGCACGGGCGATCTCGGGTTCGAGCGTGCGGGCGGTGGGCACCAGCACCGCGCGGGCGCCCGCGGCGAGGGCGGCGTCGACGTCGGCGCCGGTGTCGCCGATGACCACGCAGGACGCCGGGTCGACGCCCAGCTCGCCGGCGGCGCGCAGCACCATGCCGGGCCGGGGCTTGCGGCAGTCGCAGCCGTCGCCGTCGTCGTGGACGCAGACCTGCCACGTGCCGAACGGGCCGAAGAGCTCTTCGACGCGGGCGTTCACCGCCGCGAGCCGGTCCGGGGTGATCAATCCTTTCGCGACACCCGACTGGTTGCTCACGATCCCCACCGGGACACCGTTTTCCCGCAGTCTGCGGACGAGGTCGACGGCGCCGGGGACCGGGCGCACCCCCGCCGGGTCGTCGAGGTAGGGGACGTCGACGATCAGCGTGTCGTCGCGGTCGAACAGCACCGCGACCGGCGGGCGGGGGCGCCGCGCGGCGAGTTCCCCGCGCAGGCGGTGGTAGCAGGCGGCGGGCGGGATCAGGGCGCTGGTGACGACCATGCGCGCGACCTCGCCGGGCGTGCGCGGGCCCGGCAGGATCCGGCGGGCGGCGAACTCGGCGGTCAGTCCCGTCCAGAGCCCGGCGGCGAGGACGGCTTTCCCGCGCTGTCGCAGCAAAGGCAGTGCGATGGCCGCGAGACCGGCCACTGTGGACAGTGCGTGCAAGCCCAGCCGGCCGGAGCCCGCGCCGGTCCGCTGGCGCCACAGCACGCCGTGCTTTCGGCGCATCAGCGCGTTGTCCGCGTTGCCGCGCTGGGATTTCACGCTGTAGAAGAACCCGGCGCGGCGGGCCGGGTGCGTGGTCAGCCGGTCGCCGCGGCCGATCCGGTGGCCGCCCTCGGCGACGCGCAGCGCGAGGTCCGAGTCTTCGCGGAAGGCGCGCGGGAAGCGTTCGTCGAAGCCGCCGGCCTCGGCCAGCGCGGCGCGGCGGTAGGCCATGTCGGCGGTGATCCACCGCGCGTGCTCGAGGCCCGCGGTGCCGCGCTCGTCGTCGGTGGGACGGCGGTCCGCCGGCAGCGGCACGGTGATCCGCCCTTGCGAGGCGGCGACGTCCGGCGGCAGCGGCTGCAGGTCCGCGGCGAGCTGCCGGGGCCAGTCGGGGGCGAGCACGACGTCGTCGTCGACGAAGGCGATCCACTCGCTCTTCGCGGTGCGCCAGCCGAGGTTGCGGGCCGCGGCGGGACCGCGCCCGCCGGAGCGGAGCACGCGGACGCCGCCGGGCAGGTCCAGTCCGGACCCGCCGGGGCGGTCGTCGACGACGAGGATCTCCGCCGGGCGCGGGCCTTCGCCGCCGAGCAGGGTTTCGAGCAGCGGCCGAAGCGTCTCCCGGCCCGTCGTGGGGATCACCACGGTGTAGTCGACAGTCACCGCAGCGGGCTACCCGCCCGGCGCCCGGTCAAACGGCGTGTCGATCGCGCGGCCGCGGGTAACCGGGCGGGGACACGGAGGAGGTGCGGATGATCGAGATCCGGAACCCGGCCGACGGCAGTGTGGTCGGCAGCGTGCCGGTCGCGGGCGAAGACGAGATCGACGCGGCGCTGGCACTGGCGAACGAGACCAAGGCCGCGTGGGCGCGGACCCCGGCCGCCGAGCGCGGCGCGCTGCTGCACACGGCGGCGGAACGCTTGCGGGCGCAGGCCGACGAGCTGGCGAAGGTGAACGAAGCGGAAACCGGGCGTCCGCGGGAGGAAGCGCGGGAAGGCGTGCTCGCCGGGGCCGGGACGCTGGACCAGTACGCCGAGCTGGGCCCGGTCCACCGCGGCCGCAGCCTGCTGGGCGACCCGGGCGCGACGGACCTGATGGTGCCGGAGCCACGCGGGGTGGTCGTCGCGCTGACGCCGTGGAACGACCCGGTCGCGGTCGCGTGCGGGCTGCTCGGGGCGGCGCTGGCCACCGGGAACACGGTGGTGCACAAGCCGAGCGAGCGCGCGCCGCACACCGGGCAGCTGCTCGGCGAGCTGCTTAGCGGCGTCCTGCCGGGTGGCGTCCTGCAGACCGTCCACGGCGACGGCGGCGTGGGCGCGATCCTGGCGATGCGCGACGACGTCGACGTCCTGGCCCACGTCGGCAGCACGGCGACCGGCCGTTCGATCGCCGCGAGCGCGGCCGCGACCGGCGCGAAGACGCTGCTGGAGAACGGCGGCAACGACCCGCTCGTGATCGACGCGGACGTCGACCCGGTGTGGGCGGCGGGACAGGCGGCGCTGGGGGCGTTCGCCAACTCGGGGCAGATTTGCGTTGCGGTGGAACGGATCTACGTGCACGAGGCGATCGCTTCGGAGTTCCTGGACGCTTTGGTGAAGGAAGCGGAGTCGCGGACGCCGGCGCCGCTGGTGGACCGGCGGCATCGGGAGCACGTCCATTCGCACGTTTCGGACGCCGTTTCGCGCGGCGCCCGGGCGCTGACCGGGGGAGCGGTCCCGGACGGGCCGGGCGCGCACTACCCGGCCACGGTGCTCGCTGGGTGTGCGTCGGAGCTGCGGGTGATGACGGAGGAGACGTTCGGGCCGGTCGCGCCGGTCCAGGTGGTGCCGAGTTTCGACCACGGCTTGGCCGAGGCGGCGAAGGGCGAGTACGGCCTGGCGGCGACGGTGCTGACCGCGTCGATGGCGCACGCCCAGCGCGCGTGGCGCGAGCTGCCGGCGGGGACGGTCAAGGTGAACAACGTCTTCGGCGGCGCGCCCGGTGGGGCGGCGCATCCGCGGGGGCGGAGCGGCAACGGGTACGGGTACGGGCCGGAGCTGCTCGACGAGCTGACCCAGACGAAGCTGGTGCACGTGGCGCCGCCGGGATGACCGAGCAGCGAGACGGCGAGCCCGCGGCGGGGGTCGCCCCGGCGGAAGACGAGCGGCTCCGGCGAAGCGATGCCGGACCGGACGAGACCACGAGTGGCGGTGCCGGGGCGGCGCGCCGCACCGGACCGGCGCCCCGCACCCCGACAGCCGAACCAACCCCCGGCCGCCGTCTCCGCTTCAAACGGCAGCTCACCGTCGCCCTCGGCTCCAGCGGTCCCACCCCCGACGACGGCCGGGACCGCACCCCGCTCGGCTGGTTCGCCCGTGCCCTCCGCGTCCCCGGGCGTGAACGGCGCATCCTCGTCCAAAGCGCCAAAGCCACCCTCGCCGCCACCGGGGCCTGGCTGCTCGCCACCCTCGTGCTGCGCCTGCCGCAACCCTTCCTCGCGCCCTACGCCGCTGTCTTCCTCGTGGAGGCGACCGTCTACCGCTCGCTGCGCGGCTGGGTGCAGCAGGTCGGCTCAGTCGCCACCGGGGTGCTGCTCGCCGCTCTCGCGGGGCAGCTCATCCCGTGGCAGGCCGTCGCGCTCGCCGTCGTCGTGTTCGCCGGGTTGCTCGCCGGGAGCTGGTGGCGGTTCGGGGAGTCCGGGGTGTGGGTCGGGGTGACCGGCATGCTCGTGGTCTCCTACGGCACCGCCGCCGAGCCCGTGCTGCTCGGCGACCGCCTGCTCGAAACCGCGCTGGGCGCCGCGATCGGGGTCGCCGTCAACACCCTGATCTTCCCGCCGCTCTACGGCGAACGGCTCGTGACCGCCGCCGGGCGGCTCGCCACGGCGCTGGCGGACCTGCTCGAAGCCACCTCCGACCTCGTCCGCCACGACGAACCCGACGGCGTCGACTCGCTGCTCTCGCGGACGAACGACGTGCGCAGCCAGGTCCTGGCCGCCGAAGACGCTGCCGGGCTGACGCGGGAAGGGCGGCGGCTCAACCTGCGCCGGGGCCGCCCGGGGGCCGGGGCGCGGCACGAACGCCCGCTGCGGACGCTCATCGCGCTCTGGTCGCCGCTGTCGCAGCTCGTCGCCGCGGTGCGGACGACGTCGGAGCGGCAGGAACACCCCTTCGCCTACCCGTGGCCGGACGCGCGGGACGCGCTCGCGGACCTCATGCACTGCCTCGCCGGGGCCGTGCAGTCCGTGGCCGCGGTCGGGGAGCCCGTCGAGCTCGACGGCTGCCGGGCGCTGCTGCACCGGCTCGAACAGCGCCTGGTCACCGCCGAGGACGACGGGGTGCCGGCCCGGCTGGGGCTCGGCGCGATGATCCTTCCCGCGCGGCTGCTGGTGGAGAAGCTGGAAGACCGCTGACCCTCAGTGCACCGGGACGGCGTCGGCCTCCGCACGGTGCCGCCGGCACGCCGTGCACACCAGCGTCTGGCCCAGCAGCGCCCCGTCCCCCGACACCAGCCGGGCCACGTGCAGGGTCGGCAGCCCGCACTCCTCGCACGGGATGGGCTTGCTGTCGCGGCTGATCAGGACTCGGTTCGGCATGGCGCGGCCCCCTGACGGGATCGAAGGTCCCGCCCGCTTACCCGGTGACGGCACCCACACTCGTCAGGAGCACCCACGTCACTCGGACGGAGTAGTGTGCGGCCGCGTTCCGACACCGACGTGGGTGAAACCGGCCTCGGCGAGGGCACCCGGGTCGAGCAGGTTGCGGGTGTCCACGACGACCGGCCGCGCCACCGACGCGGCCAGCCGCGGCCAGTCGAGGTCGCGGAACTCCGGCCACTCGGTGAGCACGACCAGCGCGGCGGCGTCCTTGGCCACCAGGTACGGGTCGTCGACGACCTGGACCGCGCTCGCCCCGGGCACGCGGCCGACGGCGGGGTCGTGCGCGGTGAGCTCGGCGCCCGCGCGGGCCAGGTCCTCGGCCACCGCCAGCGCGGGGGAGTCCCGCAGGTCGCCGGTGCCCGCCTTGAACGCCAGGCCCAGCAGGCCGACGCGGGCGCCGGCGAGCGAACCCGCGGGGGAGCCGGTCACCGCCTGGCGGACGGCGCGGACCACCCGGGCGCGCTGGCGGGCGTTGACGCGGACCGCGTCGCGCAGGATGCCGAAGTCGACACCCGCCGAGTCGGCCGCGTGCAGCAGCGCGGAGGTGTCCTTCGGCAGGCACGAGCCGCCCCAGCCGGGGCCGGGGGCGAGGAACTCCGGGCCGATCCGCGCGTCGAGGCCCATGGTGCGCGCGACCTCGCGCACGTCCGCTCCGGAGCGCTCGCACAGTTCGGCGAGGACGTTCACGTAGGACAGCTTCACCGCGAGGAACGCGTTGCTCGCGTACTTCGCCAGTTCCGCGCTGGCCGTGTCGGTGAGGACGACCGGAGCACCCGCCGGCTCGTACAGCCGCGCCACGCGCTCGGCCGCCGCGGCGCCCGGCGGGTCGGTGCCGACCACCACGCGGTCCGGGTGCAGGAAGTCGTCGACGGCGTGGCCTTCGCGGAGGAACTCGGGGTTGGCGGCCACCGGCAGGTCGGTCCGGCCCAGCAGGCCGGGCAGGCGCGCCGCCGTGCCGACCGGCACGGTCGACTTCGTGACCACCACGCAGCCGGGCCGCAGCAGCCGCCCGAGCTGCGGGACGACCCGTTCGAGGACGCCGAGGTCGGGGCGCCCGTCTTCGGCGGGCGGCGTGGGCAGGCACAGGAACACCAGGTCCGCGCCGTGGAGCTCGGCCTGAGCGGTGGTGAAGGTCAGCGTCCCGTCGCCGAGGCCCTGCGCGACCAGCTCGGCCAGTCCCGGCTCCGCGATCGACACCACGCCCCGGCCCAGTTCGTCCACTTTGGACTTCTCGGAGTCCACGCAGGTCACCCGGTGCCCGAGCCGCGCGAAGCACGCGGCGCTGGTCAGGCCGACGTAGCCCGCGCCGACGATCCCGATGTGCTCAGCCATGCGCCACCCGCGCTTCGAGGGCCGAGCGCACCGCGGCGAGCACGCGTTCCTCGCCGAGCAGGAGCAGGCCGCCGTCGGGCTCTTCGCCGTGCGGGTCGCCGACGTTCCCGGCCCAGAGCACGACGTGCTGCCGCGCGGACGGCGGCGGTCCCCACAGCCGGGGCGGGGTCGGCCCGAACAGCAGCACCGACGGCGTGCCGAACGCCGTCGCGAGGTGCCCGACACCGGTGTCCCCGCAGACGACGAGCGCGGCGCCGGCGACCAGCGCGGCCAGTTCCGCCAGGCCGGTCCGCCCGGCGAGCACGGCTTCCTCGCCGAGCCCGGCCCGCTCGGCGATCGAACGGCACAGATCGCGTTCGGCGGCGCTCCCGGTCAGCACGACGTCGTGCCCGGCGGCGGCGAGGGACCGCGCCAAGCCGGCGAAGCGCTCCGGCGGCCACCTTCGGGCGGGGAACGCCGCGCCCGGGTGCACGACGACGGCGTCCGGCGCCGGGCTGGGCCCCGGCGGCGCGGGCAGCCGCAGGGCCGAGCGGTCGGCCGGGACGTGCGCGTACTCGACGAGCCGGCACCAGCGGTCGACCTCGTGCACGTCGTCGCGCCACTCGAGGCCGGGCGCGGCGGGGAAGTCGGGGTGGTGGTGGGTCAGCAGCTCGGCCGGGTCGGCGCCCATCAGGTCGTGGATGCTCTCCGGGCCGCTGCCGTGCAGGTTCACCGCGAGCTTCGGCGGCGGTCCCGGCCAGGCGAGGTCGCCCAGGCCCGCGGTCGGCAGCAGTTCGTCGACCGCGTCGATCAGCTCGACGAGGTCGCGCAGGCCCTCGGGCGCGGCCAGCACCAGCCGGTCGTCCGGGTGCGCCGCCCGCAGCGCCCGGAGCGCGGGTACCGCCGTCAGCAGGTCGCCGAGGCCGAGCGCGCGCAGCACGAGAACCGCGGAGCTCACGGCCACGACCCCTCCTCGGACCCGCAGACGACCAGTTCGCGGACTTCCGAGCCGGGCGGCTGCTGCAGCGCGAAGACGACGGTGCCCGCGACGTTCTCGGGCTGGTTGAGCTTGGCGTCCGGCGGCGGCTTGTACTGGTCGGTGCGGTCGTCGAAGAAGTGCGTCCACATCCCGCCGGGGATCAGCAGGGTGACGCCGACCCGCCCGGCCAGCTCCGCGGCCAGCGCGCGGGTGAAGCCGACGACGCCGAACTTCGAAGCGCAGTACGCGGTCGCGTCGCTCACCGCCTTGATGCCCAAAGTGGACGCGACGGTGACGACCGTGCCGTGCGAGCGTTCCAGGTACGGGAGCGCGGCGCGGACGACGGCCGCGGTACCGAGCAGGTTCACCTTCACCACCCGCTCCCAGTCCACTGTGGACACGGTGCCGAGCGGTCCGCACGCGTCGGTGCCGGCGGCGGTGAAGACGCCGTCCAGGCCGCCCGCGCGCTCCGCCAGCTCGCGCACCGCGGCCTCGGTCGCGGCGGTGTCGGTCAGGTCCGCTTCGGCGAATTCGGCCGGGTCCTCGGGGCGGACGCGGTCGAGGACGTACGGGGTGCCGCCGGCCTTGCGGACGGCGTCGACGGTGGCGGCGCCGAGGCCGGAGGCGCCGCCGGTGATCAGGACGTTGCCGAGGGGTCGCATCGCACTCCTTCGGGGGTCGGGGTCAGGCACTGGCCGCCGCGGCGACCAGCCGCGACGTCGAGTAGCCGGGGACGGTCGGGACGAGGACGACCTCGCCGCCGTGCCGCCGCACGACCGCGCGCTCGGGCAGGTCGGCGGCCGCGTAGTCGCCGCCCTTGACCCACACGTCCGGGCGCAGCCGCTCCAGGACGGCGACCGGCGACGGCTCGTCGAAGACGACGACCGCGTCCACAAAGGACAACGCGGCCAGCAGCCGGGCCCGGTCGCGGTCGTGCACCAGCGGACGGCCGGGACCCTTGAGGGAGCGCACCGACGCGTCGGAATTGAGGCAGACGACGAGTGCGTCGCCGAGGGCGCGGGCCTGCCGCAGCAGGCTGACGTGCCCGGGGTGCAGCAGGTCGAAGCAGCCGCCGGTGGCGATCAGGCGGCCGCCGCGCTCCCGCACCCGCGACGCGAGGCCGAAAGCGTCGCTCGCGGGCTGTGGATCGGGGACCGGACCGTCGTTCGTGGACAGTGCCGTCGCACCCCCGGCGGCGACGAACCGGGCGGCCGCTTCGACCGCCGTCGCGACGGCCGAGGTGACGTCTTCGCCGCCGAGGAGGGCCGCGGTGGCCGCGGCGGCGAACCGGTCGCCCGCCCCGCACGTGTCGGGTGCGGTGTGGCCCGGGATCCGCGCCTCGGCGGGGATCGGGACGTTCGCCTCACCGAGGCCGTCGGCGAGCACCGCGCCGCGCGCGCCGGTGGTGATGGCGACGGCGTCGGCGAGCCAGTGCCCGCGCAGCAGCTTGGCGAGTTCGGCCGGTTCGTCGTGCCCGGCGAGCACCGCGCTCGCCTCCGCGAGGTTCGGCGTGACGAGGGTGGTGCCGGGCACCGGCTGGGCGCCGCGCGGGTGCGGGTCCCAGACGACCGGGACGCGTTCGGCGCACTCGCGCAGGATCCGCCGGACGTGGGGGTTGCGCGTCAGACCGCGCCCGTAGTCGGCGACCAGGATCGCCCCCGCCCCGGCGAGCGCCTCGCGGACCGGGCCGGGCAGCGGCCCGGTGGTGGCGGTGCCGTCCCCGGAATCCAGGCGCAGCAACGACTGCCCGCCCGCGCGGACCCGGGTCTTGCACACCGTCGTGCCGCGCAGCGGCAGCGGCAGCACGGTGACGTCCGGTTCCAGCAGCCCGGTCAGCGCGTGGCCGCCTTCGTCGTCGCCGAGCGGCGTGACCAGGACGACTTCGGCCGCGGACCGCGCGGCCAGCAGCGCCGCCAGGCCGGCCCCGCCGGGGCGGCGTCGGCGGGCGGTCAGGTCGACCACCGGCACCGGCGCTTCCGGGCACAGCCGCTCGGCGGTGCCTTCGGCGTCGACGTCCAGCAGGGTGTCGCCGAGGACGACCAGGGGCTTCACGCGGTCACCCCGAGCGCGTCGTCGAGCGCCGCGCACAAGCCGTGCACCAGTGCCAGGTGCATTTCCTGGACGGTCGCGACGGTGGGGGCCTCGACCGTCACGGCGTCGTCGCACAAGGCGGCGAGGGGGTTCGGGGCGGGCCCGGTCAGCGCCCAGGTCGTCACGCCCAGCTCGTGCGCGGCCTTCGCGGCGGCGACGACGTTCTGGCTGGTACCGCTGGTGGACAGGCAGACCAGCACGTCGCCCGGCCGGCCGTGCGCGTGCACCTGGCGGGCGAAGACCTCGTGGTCGCCGTAGTCGTTGACGATGGCCGTGGTCGCGGAGGTGTCCGCGTGCAGCGCGATGGCCGACAGCGGCCGCCGCTCGTCGCGGAACCGGCCGACGAGCTCGCCGGTCAGGTGCTGGGCTTCGGCGGCGCTGCCCCCGTTCCCGCAGGCGAGCAGGCGGCCGCCCGCTTCGAACACCGCGGCGAGCTGCCGTCCCCACGCGGTTATCTTGGGAGCGGATCCCCGGGTCCGCCGGGCGGCCTCGGCCAAAGCGGCGAGATGGTCTTCCATCATGGCACCTCCTTCTGCACCGGCGACGCCGCGCCGGGTCGGGTCGGACGGGGGCGGCGGAGCACGAACGGCCCCAGCGCCAGCAGGTCGATGGGCGCCGAGCCGAAGCACTCGAGCGCGTCGCGGGGCGAGTCGACCATCGGCCGGCCCG
The DNA here is from genome assembly GCF_003937945.1 of Amycolatopsis eburnea. Lineage (GTDB taxonomy): Bacteria > Actinomycetota > Actinomycetes > Mycobacteriales > Pseudonocardiaceae > Amycolatopsis > Amycolatopsis eburnea. The sequence continues at coordinate 38,884 of NZ_RSEC01000033.1, read as the reverse complement.
CGGTGTTGAGGCTGGTGTTGATCACGACCGGCAGGCCGGTCCGCCGCTCGAACGCCGCCAGCATCCGGGCCAGCACGGGGTTCTCGCGGTCTTCGACGGTCTGCACGCGGGCCGTGCCGTCGACGTGCGTGACGGCCGGGATGCGGTCCCGCCAGTCCGCGGCGACGTCGTGCACGAACAGCATGTACGGGCTCGGGAGCGGGCCCCGGGTGAAGATCTCGGCCGCCCGCTCGGCCCGCACCATCGGCGCCACCGGGCGGAACTGCTCGCGCCCCTTGACGTCGTTGAGGCGTTCCAGGTTCGCCTCGCGGCCCGGGTGGGCCAGCAGCGACCGGTGCCCGAGCGCCCGCGGGCCGAACTCGGCGCGGCCCTGGAACCACGCGATCACTTCGTCGTTCGCCAGCGCTTCGGCGACGGTCTCGGCGAGGTCGGCGGGGCGTTCGTAGGGCAGCTTCGCCTTGATCAGGATTTCTTCGAGCTCTTCGTCGGTCCACTCGCGACCCAGCCCGGCGTCGCCCATCGGCGCGCCGCGTTCCCCGGCTTCGGCGGCCAGCTGCAGGGCGGCGCCGAGCGCGGTGCCCGCGTCCCCGGCGGCGGGCTGCACCCAGATCCGGTCGAACGGGCCTTCGGCGTGCAAGCGGGTGTTGGCGACGCAGTTGAGCGCGATCCCGCCCGCCAGCGCCAGGTCGCGCTGGCCGGTCGCCTCGTGCAGCCAGTCCGCCAGCTCCAGCAGGACGTCCTCGAGGACCTTTTGGACGCTCGCGGCGAGATCGGCGTGCCGCCGGGTCAGTTCCTCGCCGGGTTCCCGGCGCGGGGCCAGCGCCGCCAGGTTCACGCCGTGGGCGCGGAACCCGCCGTCGCCGGTCACGTGGACGTGCTCGCCCAGCGCGTCGAGGTACTCGGGCTTGCCGTAGGAGGCCAGCGCCATCACCTTGTACTCGTCGCTGGAGCGGGCGAAGCCGAGGTGCTCGGTCAGGTCTTCGTAGAGCAGGCCGAGGGAGTGCGGGAGCCGTTGCGCCGCCAGCTCTTTGCACCGCCCGTCGCGGTATTCGCCCGCCAGGTAGGACGTGCTCTCGCCGCGGCCGTCGGCGACGAGCACGGCGCAGTCGCCGAACGGCGCGGCGAGCGCGGCCGAAGCGGCGTGCGCGACGTGGTGGCGGACGAACCGGACGATGCCCGGGTCGAGACCGGGCAAGGCGGATTTGAGGAACAGCGGGGCCCGCTGGGCGTATTCGGTCCGCAGCTCTTCACCGCTCGGGTCGTGCCCGGGCAGGCCCGGCTCGACCAGCGCGGGGTCGTAGGAGTAGCCGACCGCGTCGAGGTCCTTCGCGGACAGTCCCGCCCGCTCGAGGCACCACGCGGCGGCTTGGGCGGGCTGTTCCCAGGTGGAGAACGGCACTGCCTGCTTGCCGTGCTTGCGGCGGCTGAAGCGTTCTTCTTCGGCCGCGGCGACGACCTCGCCGTCCACGACCAGCGCGGCGGCCGGGTCGTGGAAAACGGCGTTGATCCCGAGGATGCGCATCGACCTGCCTCTGGCGTTCCGGTGCGGACCCTCTCCGGTCCGCTCTCGCCTATAGCGCTACCCGGCGAAGTCACTCATAAACGAAGTCCCTGGGCGTCGCTACTCAGCGCAGCGGCGCCCGGCGGAACCACGCCACGGTGCGGCGCAGGCCGTCGTCGGCGTCGACCTTCGGCTCCCACCCCAGGACGTCCCGCGCGAGCGAGATGTCGGGGCACCGGCGCTTCGGGTCGTCGACGACCGCGTCGATCTCCTCGATGGGCGAGCCGGACCCGGTGATGTCCCTGATCCGCTCGGCGACCTGGCGGACGGTCAGCTCGTGCGGGTTCCCGATGTTGACCGGCCCGGGGTGCCCGGAGCGCGCGAGCTCCAGGAGGCCGCGGGCGGTGTCTTCGACGTAGCAGATGGACCGCGTCTGCTCGCCCGTGCCGGTGACCGTGATCGGCTCGCCCTTGAGCGCCTGGTCGACGAAGGCGGGGATCATCCGGCCGTCGTGGGCGCGCATGCCGGGGCCGTAGGTGTTGAAGATCCGCGCGATACCGGTGTCGACGCCATGTTCACGGCGGTAAGCCGACGTCAGTGCTTCGGCGTACCGCTTGGCTTCGTCGTAGACGCTGCGCGGGCCGATGGGATTGACGTTGCCCCAGTACTCTTCGCGCTGCGGGTGCTCCAGCGGATCGCCGTAGACCTCGCTGGTGGACGCGAGCACGAACCAGGCGTCGTCGCGGCGGGCCAGTTCGAGGGCGTTCTCCGTGCCGTGCGCGCCCGCGCGCAGCGTCTCGATCGGCAGTGCGAGGTAGTCGCGCGGCGACGCGGCCGAAGCCAGGTGGAAGACGACGTCCGCCCGGCAGGGCAGCGGCATCGGGTGGGTCACGTCGTGGCGCAGGAACCGGAACCCCTCGTGGCGGCGCAGGCCGTCGAGGGTGTCCGCCGAGGACGTCGCGAGGTTGTCCACGGCGATCACTTCGAGGCCTTCGGCGAGCAGCAGCTCGCACAGGTGCGCGCCGACGAAGCCGGCACCCCCGGTCACCACCGCGCGTTCGAACCGCCTGGTCACTCCCGGATTCGTCATGCCGGAGCGGCTACCCGGCGGCGACGGCGGCAAACCCGTGTAAGGCCACCACGAGCGGGTACGCGGCGGAGCATGCGAGTTCTGCTCACCGGATGGGCCAGTTTCCTGCACGGCGAAGCGACCGCGGGGGACGTCCTCAGCTTGCGCGCGGCCGGCGACGCGCTGGCGCGCGCGGGCATCGGCCACGACGTCGCGTGGAGCCCCGGGTTCCGGCCCGGCGCCCGGCACCTGCCCGACGCGCCGCCGTCGGACTACACGCACGTGGTGTTCGCCTGCGGCCCGGTGCACGGGCCGCAGGTGCGTTCGCTGCACGAGCGCTACGCGGCCTGCCGCCGGACCGCCGTCGGCGTGTCCGTGCCCGACCCGGACGACCCGGCGGTGACCGGCTTCCACCGCGTCCTCCCGCGCGACGACGGCGGCACCGCCGACCTCTCCCTGGCCGCGTCCGTGGCGAAGAAGCCGGTGCTCGGCGTGGTCCTCGCGCCGCACCAGCCGGAATACGGCGGCGCGGGCCGCCACGACGCCGTCCACACCGCGTTGACCGGCTGGCTCGCCGGGCTCGACTGCGCCCGGGTACCCCTGGACACCCGCCTGGCGCACGACGACTGGGAGCGCTGCGCGACGCCCGACCAGTTCGTCTCGCTGCTGTCCACAATGGACGTCGTGGTGACCACCCGGTTGCACGGGCTGGTGCTCGGGTTGAAGGCGGGCGTGCCGGTGGTGGCCGTCGATCCGGTGGCCGGCGGCGGGAAGGTGACCGCGCAGGGCGCGGCGCTGGGCTGGCCGGTGCTCGCCGCCGAAGACGCCGGCGACCGCGCGCTGCTCGACGCCCGGCTGGCGTGGTGCCGCTCGGCCGCGGTGGACCCGCCGGTGCCGTCGCTGGCCGGCTTCGTCGAGGCGCTGGTGGGGGAGCGGTGAGCGCGCGCACGACCGTCGTCATCGCCACCCGAGACCGCGCCGCCGAGCTGGCGCGCACCCTCCGTCAGTTGTCCACATTGGACCCGGTGCCGCCGGTCGTCGTGCTGGACAACGCTTCCGCGGACGGGACCGCCGAGGTCGCCGGTGGTTACGCGAACGTGCGTGTGATCCGGCTGCCGCGCAACCTCGGCGCGGCTGCCCGCACGCTCGGCGTCGTCGTGGCCGAAACGCCCTACGTGGCCTTCAGCGACGACGATTCGTGGTGGGCGCCGGACGCGCTGTCCGAAGCGGAACGGATCTTCGACGAGCACCCGCGGACCGGCCTGCTCGCCGCGCGCACCCTCGTCGGCCCCGAGGACCGGGACGACCCGGTGACGCCCGAGATGGAGCGAAGCCCGCTGGGGCATCCCGACGGCGCGCCCGGGCCGCTGGTGCTCGGGTTCCTCGCGTGCTCGGCGATCGTGCGCCGCCGGGCGTACCTGCAAGCCGGTGGGTTCAGCCCGCTGCTGCACTTCGGCGCGGAAGAGCAGCTGCTGGCCTACGACCTGGCCGCGCACGGCTGGGAAGTCTGCTACGTCGGGCGCCTGCGCGCCCACCACCACCCGTCGCGCTCGCGGCCGCCGTCGGCGTGGCGCCGCCGTGCCGAACTGCGCAACCGGCTGCTCATCGCCGTGCTGCGCCGGCCGCCGCGCGTCTGCCGCCGGGAGGTCGCGCGGACGCTCGTCACGGCGCCGCGGGCCGTGCTCGGCGCGGTGGCCCGGCTGCCGCGGGCGCTGGGGTCGCGCCGCGTCCTGCCCGCCCACGTCGAACAGCAGGCCCGGACACTGGAAAGGACCGCCGAATGGCGCGAATCTCGGTCGTGATCATCACCTGCAACCGCCGTGCGCAGCTGCGGGAAACGCTGCGGCACATGACGTCCCTGCCGGACGCGGCGCCGATCTTCGTCGCGGACAACGGATCCGCGGACGGCACGGCCGACATGGTCGCGCGGGAGTTTCCCGGCGTCCGGCTGTTCCGGCTCCCGGAGAACCTCGGCGCGGTGGCGCGCAACGTCGCCGTCGAGGAGGTGACGACGCCGTACGTCGCCTTCTGCGACGACGACACGACCTGGCAGCCGGGCGCGCCCACCCGCGCCGCGGACGTCCTGGACGCCCACCCGGGCCTCGGTTCGGTGACCGGCCGGTGCCTGGTCGAGCCGGGTCTGGCCGAGGACCCGATCACGCCGGAGCTGCGCGAGTCGCCGGTGCCGGGCCCGTCGTGGCTGCCCGGGCCGGCGCTGCTGGGCATCATGGCCGGGCTGACCGCGGTCCGCGTCCGCGCGTTCCGCGAGGTCGGCGGCTTCTCCCCGCGGATGTGGCTCGGCGGCGAGGAGGAGCTGTTCGCCCTGGACCTCGCCGCGCGCGGCTGGTGGATGTGCTGGGTCGAGGACGTCGTGATCCACCACGCGCCGTCGAAGCTGCGCGACCCGCGCCACCGCCGCCGCCTCGGCATCCGCAACACACTGTGGACGCTGCTGCTCCGCCGCCCCTGGCCCGCTGTGTTCCGCCGGGGCCGGGACGTCCTGCGTTCGGCACCCCGCGACCGCGCGACGCTGGCCGCCCTCGGCGACGTCGTGCGTGGCCTCCCGTGGGTGCTCACCCGGCGGCGCGTGGTCCCGGCACACGTCGAGCACGGCCTCCGCCTCCTGGAGGCACCCCAGCGCACCTCCCCGGCCCGCCGCTACGTGGGCTGAGTGTCCTGAAAGGTCCGGGCGCTCACGGTCCCCCGACGCCATGAACGAGTCGTTCATGGCGTCGGACGAGGTGAAAGGGTCGTTCACTACGTCCCGGGCCGAGGTCCGGCACCGTTGCGGCGGCCCGCGGACCCACCCGGCGCGACTTTGCCGGAGCCCTGGGCGCAGGCGCGGATGTCAGGGCCCCGGCAAAGTCGGGCAGCACGGCCGATCCGCCCAGCCGCGACGTCATGAAAGGGTCGTTCATCTCGCCAGACGACATGAATGACCCTTTCATGGCATCCCCGCGAGGCCGGGCAGACCACGCGGCCGGCCTGCGGCCGGTCACCCGCTCGCCGGCGCGACTTTGCCGGAGCCGCGGGCCGCGGATGTCGAGACCGGGGTCAGCGGGCCTCGGCGGCGACCGCGGGCTCGGGCACCAGCTTGTGGTACGCCCGCAGCGTGTCGGCCGCGACGCGGTCCCACGAGTAGCGGGCCGTCGCGCGGTCGTGGCCCGCGGTCCCGTAGGCGTGGCGCAGCGCGGGGTCGTCGAGCAGCCGCCGCACCCGGGACGCCAGCTCCCTCGGCTCGCGCGGGCGGACCAGCAGCCCGGTGACGCCGTCGACGACGGTGTCGGTCAGCCCGCCGACCGCGGCCGCGACCACCGGGACCCCGCACGCCATCGCTTCCAGCGGCACGATCCCGAACGGCTCGTACCACGGCGTGCAGACGACGGCGTCGGCCGAGCGCAGCAGGGCGGGCATGTCCTCACGGGACACCTGGCCGGGCCACCGCACGCGGTCGCCGACGCCGAGCCGGTCGGCGAGGTCGCGCAGCCGCCGCGCTTCGGGGTCCTGGGACAGCCGGCCCCGCTCGGGGCCGCCGGCGATGACGAGCTCGGTGTCCGGCAGCTGCGCGAGCGCGGTGATCGCGATGTCGAAGCCCTTGCGCGGCACCAGCCGGCCCACCGCGACCAGCCGGTGCGGTGCCCGGCGGCGGGCGACCGGACCGTCCACGGTGAACCGCCCGAGGTCGACGCCGCAGGGCACGACCGAGATCCGGGACCGCGGCACGCCGAGCCGGGACAGCTCGAAGACCTCGTCCGAGCAGGTGGCGAGCACGCGCCCGGCCTGCCGCCCGATGATCCGCTCCAGCCGGATCCGGTCGGCCGGGCTCGTGTCCTGGTCGCCCTGGTACCGCTTCTTGACCACGCCCAGCGCGTGGAACGTCTGCGCGACCGGGGTGCCGGTCGCGCTCGCCGCGAGGGCGGTCGCCAGGCCCGACATCCAGAAGTGCGCGTGCGCCAGGTCCGGCCGCTCGGCCGTCCACCGGTCGCGCAGGAACCCGCCGAACTCGCCCATGTAGGGCAGCAGCCGGTCCTTCGGCTCCTTGCGCGCCGGCCCGGCGGGCACGTGCACGACCCGGAACCCCCGCTCCGTCTCGACCTCGGCCGGTTCGCCGGGGCTCTCGCGGCGCGTGTAGACGGTGACGTCGTGACCGGCTCGCGCGAGCGCGGCCGACAGCTCGGCCACGTGCACGTTCTGGCCACCGGCGTCGGCTTCCCCCAGCGCGGCCAGGGGGTTGGCGTGCTCGGACACCATCGCGATCTTCATCGTGCGGCGTTCCCTTCGGTTCAGCGGGCCGTCTCGGCGAGGAGGTGGTCCCATGCGGTCAGGAAAGCCCCGAGCCCGTGGTGCTTCAGTGCGTGCTCCCGGGCGTTCTTCCCGGCGAGCGCGGCGAAGTCGGGTTCGTGCAGCAGTTCGCGGAAGCCACGGGCCAGCACCGAAACGTCGGTGGAGAGCACGCCCGCGTCGGGCGGCACCGCCGCCACCGCCTCCGTGGCGGCGAAGACGACGACCGGCATCCCGAGGTGCATCGCCTCCAGCAAGGACAGTCCCAGCGACGTCCAGCGGGCGGTGTGGAGGAAGACGCGGCGGCGCGCGATCTCGTCGTGCAGGCGCGGCACCGGGACGTCGCCCCGGCCGCGCAGCGGCGCGCCGAGTTCTTCGGTGCCCATGCCGAACACGTCGACCGGCCCGGCCCCGGCGAGCGTGCCGAGCAGGTCCGCGCCCGTGACGCGGCGGCGGCGCACCGGCTCGTTGATCATCGACACGCCGGCGGCCAGCTCGCCGGTGTAGCGCGCGCCGGGGTCGGGGATGCCGTGCGGCACGACGGTGACCGGCGCGCGCCCGCAGTCCCACATCGCCGCGTTGAAGTGGGTCACGTGCGCGACGGTGATGTCGGAGCGCCCGGCGAGCGGGTGCTCGCTCGACGCGGCGTACGGCCGGGGCGCGTTGTGTTCCACGTAGACGGACGGCACGCCCAGCCGCGCGGTCAGGTCCAGCTCTTCCGGGCGCTGCAGCACGACGACGTCGGGCTCGGCCTCGGCCAGCCGGTCCAGCGGCACCTCGGTCACCGACGGCCAGTCCCGGCCGGCCTTGCCGAGGCCCCACGGCGCACCACCGGGTGACACCGGCACGAGGTATTCGTGGCGCCCGCGGACGAAAGCGCCGGTCCATGAGCCGTGAACGTGCCAGAGCAGTACTCTCAGGCGCCGGGAGCCGGGATCGGTCATGTCCTCCTGGTTTCCCGGACAGAGCTGGTTAAACGTCCGGCCACCGCGGGTACCCGGCCCGCGGCGGCCAGGCGGCGACGAAGGGACAGCCATGCGGTTCACCCCACGGGGCACGCGGTTCTTCGACCTGCTGACCGATGCCGCGAGAAACCTGGTGACCGCGAGCGCGCTGCTGCAGGAGCTGGTGGCGGCCCGCCCCGAAGACCGGGAAGCGCTTGCCAAGCGCCTGCACGACGTCGAGCACCAGGGCGACGAGCTGACGCACACGATCATGGTGGAGCTGAACAGCTCGTTCGTGACGCCGTTCGACCGCGAAGACATCCAGGCGCTGGCCGGCAAGCTCGACGACGTCCTCGACTTCATGGACACCGCGGCCGACCTGGCCGTGTTGTACCGGATCGAGGCGTTCCCGCCGGGGACGGACGTGCTGGTGCGGGTGCTGTGCCGGTGCGCGGAGCTGACCGCGTCGTCGATGCCGGGCCTGGCGAAGGTCGGCGACCTCGAGCCGTACTGGATCGAGGTCAACGAGCTCGAGAACGAGGCCGACCGCCTCTACCGGCGGATCCTGGCGCACCTGTTCGAGCCGGGCGGGGACGCCCTCGAGGTGCTGAAGACCAAGGAAGTCGTCGAGCAGTTCGAGCTCGCCGCCGACGCCTTCGAGCACGTGGCCGACGTGGTGCAGACCATCGCGGTCAAGGAGTCCTAGTGACGGGGACGGCCGCCCTGGTCACGGTGATCGTGCTGACGCTCGTCTTCGACTACACCAACGGCTTCCACGACGCGGCGAACGCGATCGCCAGCGCCGTGTCGACCCGGGCACTGACGCTGCGCGCGGCGCTGATCCTGGCGGCGGTGATGAACCTGGCCGGCGCGCTGCTGTCCACCGGCGTCGCCGCGACGGTGGCCAAGGGCATCATCGACGTCCCGCCCGGCCCGGACGCGCTCACCGTGGTCTTCGCCGCGCTGCTCGGCGCGATCACCTGGAACCTGATCACCTGGTACTTCGGCCTCCCGTCGTCGTCCTCGCACTCCCTGATCGGCGGCATGGTCGGCGCGGCACTGGCGGCGGCGAGCAAGGTGCACTGGTCGGGGATCGCGGAGAAGGTGCTGATCCCGATGGTGGCTTCGCCGCTGCTCGGCCTGATCCTGGGCTACGCGGCGATGCTCGCGGCGCTGTGGCTGCTGCGCCGGGCGAACCCGCACCGCAGCGGCCGGGTGTTCCGCCGCTTCCAGATCGTCTCGGCCTCGGCGCTCGCCTTGGGCCACGGCCTCCAGGACGCCCAGAAGGGCATGGGCGTGATCGTGCTGGCCCTGGTGGCGGCGGGCCAGCAGGCGACGTTCGCGGTCCCGATGTGGGTGACCCTGCTGTGCGCGGCGGCGTTGTCGCTGGGCACGTACTCGGGCGGCCTGCGGATCATGCGCACCCTGGGCCGCCGGGTCTTCCCGCTGGACCCGCCGCACGGCTTCGTGGCGGAGTCGGTGGCGTCGTCGGTGCTGTACGTGACGGCGTTCGCGGTGAAGGCCCCGATCTCGACGACCCACGTGATCACGGCGGCGATCATGGGTGTCGGTGCGACCCGCCGCCTGTCGGCGGTGCGGTGGGGGATCGCGCGGGACATCGTCCTGGGCTGGGTGCTGACGTTCCCGGCGGCGGCCGCGGTGGCGGCGGCGGTGTACCTGGTGGCCGACCTGCTCACCTGACGCCCGCTCCGCGTTTGTCTCTCCCTCCGCCGGGAATCCGGGATCGAGACCCGCACGCGGAAAAGGGAGAGCCATGAAGGCAGTGACCTGGCACGGCAAACGGGACGTCCGCGTCGAAGAGGTGCCGGATCCGAAGATCGAGGAGGCCACCGACGCCGTCATCCGCGTCACCTCCACCGGGATCTGCGGTTCCGACCTGCACCTGTACGAAGTCCTCGGCGCGTTCATGACCGAAGGCGACATCCTCGGCCACGAACCCATGGGCGTCGTCGAAGAGGTCGGTCCCGAAGTCGAGCACATCAAGCCCGGTGACCGCGTCGTCATCCCGTTCAACATCTCCTGCGGCCACTGCTGGATGTGCGAGCGCGGCCTGCAGTCGCAGTGCGAGACCACCCAGGTCACCGAGCAGGGCAAGGGCGCCGCGCTGCTCGGGTACACCAAGCTCTACGGCCAGGTGCCCGGCGGCCAGGCCGAATACCTGCGCGTCCCGCAGGCGCAGTACGGCCCGATCAAGGTGCCCGACGGCCCGCCCGACGAGCGGTTCGTCTACCTCTCCGACGTCGTGCCCACCGCCTGGCAGGCCGTCGAGTACGCGAACGTGCCGGCGGGCGGGACCGTCGTCGTCTTCGGGCTCGGGCCGATCGGGCAGATGAGCGCCCGGATCGCCCGGCACCGCGGGGCGGGCCAGGTGATCGGGGTCGACCTCGTGCCGGAGCGGCTCGCGCGGGCGCGGGAACACGGGGCCACCGCGCTGGACACCCGGGACCACAAGAACATCGGGGACAGCGTCCGCCAGCTGACGAACGGCCGCGGTGCCGACTCCGTGATCGACGCCGTCGGCATGGAGGCGCACGGGGCGCCGGTCGGGAAGCTGGCGCACAACCTGGTGAACCTGCTCCCGCAGGCGATCGGTGCCAAGGTCACCGAAAAGGCGGGGATCGACCGGCTGAGCGTGCTCTACGCCGCCATCGACAGCGTCCGGCGCGGCGGGACGATCTCGCTCTCGGGCGTCTACGGCGGGATGGTCGACCCGATGCCCATGATGGAGCTGTTCGACAAGCAGGTGCAGCTGCGGATGGGGCAGGCCAACGTCCGGCACTGGCTCGACGACGTCATGCCGGTGCTCACCGGCGACGGCGATCCGCTCGGCGTCGAGGGCTTCGCCACCCACAAGCTGCCCCTCGCCGACGCGCCACACGCGTACGAGATCTTCCAGAAGAAGCTCGACGGCGCCCAGAAGATCCTGTTGCAGCCCAACGCGTAACCCGGGGAGGGAACTGACTCTTGCGAGCCGTCACCTCGCTGCCGCACGAAATCACCGTCGAGGACCACGTCCGGATCCCGGCGTCCGACGGGACCGCGCTGTCCGCCCGCATCTGGCGGCCGGTCTCGTCGGACGCCGAGCCGGTGCCGGCGATCCTCGAGTACATCCCGTACCGCAAGCGCGACCTGACCGCCCCGCGCGATTCGATCCACCACCCCTACCTCGCCGGCCACGGCTATGCGTGCGTGCGCGTCGACATCCGCGGCACCGGCGAGTCCGAGGGCGTCCTGGCCGACGAGTACCTCGAACGCGAGCAGCTCGACGCCGAGGACGTCCTCGAGTGGATCGCCGGCCAGCCGTGGTGCACCGGCGACACGGGCATGATGGGGATTTCCTGGGGCGCGTTCGCCGCGCTGCAGGTCGCCGCGCGGAAACCGCCGAGCCTGCGCGCCATCGTGATCTCCTCGTTCACCGACGACCGGTTCGCCGACGACATGCACTACATGGGCGGCTGCCTGCTCTCGGACAACGTCGCCGAGTCCGGCACGATGTTCGCCTACGCCACGCTGCCGCCCGACCCGGCGGTCGTCGGTGAACGGTGGCGCGAGATGTGGCGGGAACGGCTCGAGAACTGCAGCCTCTGGATCGAGAACTGGCTCGGCCACCAGCGTCGCGACGACTACTGGCGGCACGCCTCGGTGTCGCAGAACTACAGCGACGTCCAGGTCCCGGTGCTGGCTTCGAGCGGCTGGGCCGACGGCTACTCCAACGCCGTCATCCGGCTGCTGGAGCACCTCGACGTGCCGCGGCGCGGGCTGATCGGGCCGTGGTCGCACAAGTACCCGCACCTCGGCGAGCCCGGTCCGGCCATCGGCTACCTCCAGGAAGTCGTGAAGTGGTGGGACCACTGGCTCCGCGGCGAGGAGAACGACGCCATGGACGGCCCGATGCTGCGGACGTGGATGCAGGAGAGCGTCCCGCCCTCGACGTCCTACGAGGACCGGCCGGGCCGGTGGGTCGGCGAGGCGACCTGGCCGTCCCCGCACGTGCGGCCGCAGGAGCTGCCGCTGGCGCCGCACCGGCTCGCGCGGCCGGGGGAGACCGTCGACGACGAACCGCTGACGGTGTCCTCGCCGCTGTCGGTCGGGCAGTTCTCCGGGAAGTGGGCGTCCTACAGCGCCCCGCCCGACCTGCCCTACGACCAGCGCGAAGAGGACGGCGGGTCGCTCGTCTTCGACACCGACGTGCTCACCGAGCGGTGCGAGATCCTCGGGTCGCCGGTCGTGCGGCTGGAGGTCTCCGCCGACCAGCCGGTCGCGATGGTCGCGGCGCGCCTGTCCGACGTCGCCCCGGACGGGCGCGCGACCCGCGTCACCTACGGCCTGCTCAACCTGACCCACCGCGACGGCCACGACGAGCCGGCGCCGCTGGAGCCGGGGGAGCGGTGCGCGGTCGAGATCGAGCTGAACGCCGTCGCGCAGGTTTTCCCGGCGGGGCACCGGATCCGGCTGTCACTGTCCACTTCGTACTGGCCGCTGGCGTGGCCGCCGCCGACGCCGGTGCTGCTGTCCGTCCACACTGGACACAGCGCGCTCGAGCTGCCCGTCCGACCGGTCGCGGAGCCGGACGAGCTGCCCGCCCGCCCGTTCGGCGAACCCGAAGGTGCGCCGCCGATGACGGTCACCGCGCTGACGCCGGGGGAGCAGCGCTGGACGGTCTCGCGTGACCTCGTCGACTACCAGTCGGCGCTGGACATCGTGAAGGACGCCGGCACCGTGCGCTTCGACGACCTCGACCTGGAGGTCACCCGGGACGTGCGCGAGCGCTACACCTGGGTTGCCGACGACTTCCGCTCGCCGGTCGCGGAAACGGCGTGGGACGTCACCTTCGCCCGCGGCGAGTGGCTGGCGCGCAGCGAGACCCGCACGCGGGTGTCCTGCACGGACACCGAATTCGTCATCGACGCCCAGCTGGACGGCTACGAAGGGGCCCGGCGGATCGTCTCGCGCAACTGGCACCGGCGGATCCCGCGCGACCTGGTCTGAGTTTCGCCGCCGCGCCACCGGGTAAGCGTCCGGGGTGCGCATAGTGATCACCGGAGCCACCGGCAACGTCGGAACGGCACTGCTGGCCGCCCTCGAGCCCGGCCACGACGTGGTCGGGCTAGCGCGCCGGCTGCCGGACACGACGGCCGAGCCGTACCGCGCGGCCGGGTGGTGCGCGCTGGACGTCGGCGGCCGCGGCGCCGACCGGGAGCTGACCGCGCTGTTCGAGGGCGCGGACGCCGTCGTGCACCTCGCCTGGGCCATCTCGCCGCGGCGCGGTGACCCGCCGATGTGGTGCACCAACGACCACGGCACCCGGCACGTGCTCGCCGCGGCGGCCGCCGCCGGCGTGCCGCGGCTGGTCGCCGCGTCCTCGGTGGCCGCCTACGGGCCCGCTTCGCGCTGGGACAAGGTGAGCGAATTCCACCCGCGCACCGGGATCGAGCACAGCGCCTACAGCCGCGGGAAGGCCGCGCTGGAGTCCCTGCTGGACCGGTTCGAGGCGCGGCACCCGGAGATCGGCCTCGCCCGGCTCCGGCCGTGCGCGATCCTGCAGCGGCGCGCGGCAGGCGAGTTCGCCCGCTGGCTGCTCGACCCGGCGGTGCCCGCGCGGCTCGCGGGCGGGCGGCGGCTGCCGGTTCCGCTGTGGAACGACCTAAGGGCCCAGGCGGTGCACACCTCCGACGTCGCCGAGGCGATCCGGCTGATCCTCGCCACCGGGTACACGGGCCCGGTCAACCTGGCCGCGCCGGACGTTCTCGACGCCGACGCGCTGGCCGCCGTCCTCGGGGGTACCCGCCTCCCGGTGCCGAAGCCGCTCGCGCGGGCGGCGGTGCGCGCGGCCTGGGCGAGCGGTGCCCTCCCGGTGCACCCCGGGTGGCTGGAGCTGGCCGATCGGGCGGCGCTCGCCGACACCACGGTGGCGGAGACGGTCCTGGGCTGGCAACCTCGGTATGACGCCGCGTCCGCGATCGCCGAACTGGTCGCCGGGCTGCGCTCGGGTGCGGGGGCGGCGAGCCCGGCACTGGCGCCGCCGCGCGGCTCCGGGGTACTGGCCCGGCTCCGCTCGCTCACCCGGGTCGGGCCGAGCCACCAGTCGCAAGCCTGAACAGCAGGAGGGCCAGTGAGCACGGAAGCCTTCGACGCGGTGGTGATCGGTGCCGGGCACAACGGGCTGGTGGCGGCGAACGTCCTGGCCGACGCCGGCTGGTCGGTCCTCGTGCTGGAGGCGACCGAGCACCCCGGTGGTTCGGTCCGGACGGCCGAGGTCACCGAGCCGGGCTTCCGCAACGACCTGTTCAGCGCGTTCTACCCGCTCTCGGCGGTGTCCCCGGTCATCAAGGGCCTGCGGCTGGCCGAGCACGGCCTGCGCTGGCGGCACGCCCCCGACGTCCTGGCGCACGTGCTGCCCGACGACCGGTGCGCGGTGCTGTCCCGCGACCTCGACCGCACGGCCGCGTCGGCCGACGAGTTCGCCCCGGGCGACGGTGACGCGTGGCGCGCGCTGCACGAGCAGTGGCGGGAAATCCGCGAGCCGCTGCTGAACGCGTTGTTCACGCCGTTCCCGCCGGTCCGCCCGGCGCTGAAGCTGTTGCGCCGCACGGGAACCGGGGACGCGCTGCGGCTGGCTCGGATGCTGACGCTGCCGGCGCGCCGGTTCGGGGACGAGCTGTTCGCCGGCGAGGGCGCGAAGCTGCTCGTGGCGGGGAACGCCGCGCACAGCGACCTTTCCGTCGACAACGCGGGCAGCGCGGTGTTCGGCTGGCTGCTCGCGATGATCGGGCAGGACGAGGGCTACCCGGTGCCCGAAGGCGGTGCGGGCGAACTGATCGCGGCGCTGGTCCGGCGGCTGGAGTCCCGCGGCGGGAAAGTCCATTGTGGACGTCCGGTGCGGGAGGTCCTCGTCGGCGGCGGGCGCGCGCTGGGCGTGCGTGACGCCGCCGGCGACCCGGTCCGGGCGCGCAAGGCCGTGCTCGCCGACGTGCCGGCGCCGGTGCTGTACCGCGAGCTGGTCGGCGAGGACCGGCTGCCGCCCCGGCTGGTCGAGGACCTCGGGAAGTTCGAATGGGACAGCGGGACGGTCAAAGTGGACTGGGCGCTGTCCGGCCCCATCCCGTGGACGGCCGAAGCCGCCCGGGGCGCGGGCACCGTCCACCTCGGCACCGACCTCGACGGGCTCGCGGCGTTCGGCGGCGAACTCGCCAGGGGCCGCACCCCGCGCCGCCCGTTCCTGCTGCTGGGCCAGATGACCACGACCGACCCGACGCGTTCGCCGTCGGGGACCGAAGCGGCGTGGGCGTACACGCACGTGCCGCGCGGGACGATGGAAAACCGCGCGGCGCTGGAGCGGCGGGCGAAGCGGATCGAGGAGACGGTCGAGGCGAACGCGCCGGGGTTCACCGGCTTGATCAAAGCGCGGTACGTGCAGGGGCCTGCCGAGCTGGCGGGCCACAACCCGGGGCTGGTGGGCGGCGCGATCAACGCCGGGACCACGGCGATCCACCAGCAGCTGTTCTTCCGCCCGGTCCCGGGCACGGGCCGCGCGGACACCCCGGTGGACCGGCTGTTCCTCGCGGGCGCGTCGGCCCACCCCGGCGGCGCGGTCCACGGCGGCCCGGGCGCCAACGCGGCCCGCGCGGCCCTCGCCCGGGCCGGCCGCCTCGGCGGCGGCTACGCAGCGGTGATCCGCGCCGCGCACCGCGCCATCTACAGCTCGTGAGTGTTCAGTCGGGTTCTAACCCGACTGAACACTCACGACCAGCCGCGGCGAGGGCTCAGGCGGCCGGGAACGCACCCAATGTGGCGTTCGGTGCGTCCAACGCACCGAACGCCACATTGGGTGCATCCGGACCCGGCACACCGGCCCCTTGAGTCCCAGCAGCACCACCGGCCACAACGCCTCCCGGAACGGCCAACTCACCCGCCTTGCCGGTGAGTTGGCCGTTCCGGTGTGTGAGTTGGCCGCCGCGGGCGGTGAGTTGGCCGTTCCAGCACTCGGTGACAACGCGGGTCGGCAAAAGACCGTTCGCCAGAACCCGACTGAACACCCACGACCAGCCGCGGCAGACCTACGGGCGGGGGTGGCCGTCCTGTGCGCGGGCGTGCTTGCCGGTGGCGAGGTCGGCGAGGCGGGCGAGGGATTCGGTGTTGCGCGGCTTGACGATCAGCGCCTGGATCGCGGCCGGCAGCACCTTGCCGATGCCGTTGACGATGTGCTCGGTCATCCGGACCAGCGTGGCCCCTTCGCCGTGCGGGACGAGCGTCAGCCCGACCGCCGCCGCGCCCAGTGGCCAGCCGCGGGCCTCCAGGGACAGCGACAGGCCGGGCTCCACCGCCCGGACCACGGTGACGTCCTGGATGTGCACCGGCCACGGGCCCACGCTGTGGTGGATCCGGGAGCCGACCGCCGGCCAGCCGGGGTCGACGTCGCGGATGTGCGAGCTGCCGACCACCCACCCGGCGTAGAGCCAGCCGTCGGCGAGGACGTCGAACACGGCGTCGGGCGGTACGTCGATCACGCGGCTGACCTCGGTCACGGGGCTCCTCCTGGGCATCGGGTTGACGGAGGAATACCCGGTACCGGTCCGGGTATGCCATCGCCGACGAAGCGGAGGTGGCGGCGGTGGCCAAGCGAGGGAAAACGCCCGAAGGGCCGGGCGAGCTGTCCAAGCGCTCGTGGGGCGCGGTGCTCAAGCGCACGTTCAAGCAGTTCGGCCGCGACAACCTGACCGACTGGGCCGCCGCGCTGACCTACTACGGCGTGCTGTCGCTGTTCCCGGGCGTCATCGTGCTCACGTCGCTGCTCGGCCTGCTCGGCCCGGACAAGATCCAGGCCGTGATCGACAACGTCGGCCAGGTCGTTCCGGGGCAGGGGAAGGACATCCTCGTCGGCGCGATCAGGGAGCTGGCCGGCTCGCGCGGCCTGGCCGGGCCGCTGGCGATCATCGGCCTGCTCGGCGCGCTGTGGTCGGCGTCCGGGTACGTCGGCGCGTTCATGCGGGCGTCGAACGCGATCTACGGCATGCCGGAGGGCCGGCCGGTGTGGAAGGTGGTGCCGATCCGGGTGCTGCTCACGATCGGGATCGTCGTCCTGCTGGCGGCGTGCGCGCTGGGCGTCGTGGCGACGGGGACCGTCGCACGCCGCCTGGGCGACCTGATCGGGCTCGGCTCGACCGGGGTGCTGGTGTGGGAGATCGCGAAGTGGCCGGTGATCGCGCTGCTGGTCAGCCTGGCGTTCGCGCTGCTGTACTGGGTGGGCCCGAACGTGCGGCACCCGGGTTTCAAGTGGCTGACGCCGGGCGGCCTGCTGGCGGTGCTGCTGTGGGTGCTCGCGTCGGCGGGGTTCGCGCTGTACGTGGCGAATTTCGGTTCCTACAACAAGACTTACGGTTCGCTGGCGGGCGTGATCGTGTTCCTTGTATGGTTGTGGATCTCGAACCTGGCGGTGCTGCTGGGCGCCGAGCTCGACGCCGAGCTCGCCCGGGGCCGCGGCATCGAAGCGGGGCGCGAGGAGGACCAGCAGGAGCCCTTCCTGCCGCCGCGGGACACCAAGGCGATGGACGAGGACGAGGCCGCGGACGTGGCCCGCGAGACGGAACGGAGCTGACCGGATGGCCGCCCGGATCACCGGACTGGTGCTGGACTGCCACGACCCCGACCGGCTGGCGGAGTTCTGGTGCGCGGTGCTGGGCTACGAGGTGATCGGCCACGAGCCCGACGGCCTCGAGCTGGGCCTCCCCGGCGTCCCGCTGGGCGACGGCCCCCCGACGCTGGTGCTGGCCCGCACGGACCACCCCCGCCGCGGCAAGCTCCCGCTGCACGTGGACGTGAACCCGGTGGGCGGCGACCAGGATGCGGAGCTGCGCCGCCTGCTGGCACTGGGCGCGCGGCCCGCGGACGTCGGGCAGGACGGCACGGAGTCGTGGGTGGTGCTGCAGGACCCGGAGGGCAACGAGTTCTGCCTGCTGCGGAAAGAGCTGGGCACGGACTGAGCCGGCCGGCTCAGCGCTCCTCGGCCGCGCAGCGGCGCCACTGGACGTGGTCACCCTCGCGGTCCGCGTGCCACACCGCCGCGCCCGAGTCCGACTCCCACGTCGGCACCAGCCGTCCGGTCACCACGTGGCCGCGGGCCACCCGGCCGAACAACTCGACGCCGTCCGCCCGGCGGGCCGCCGGGATCCACGCCGGGAAGCGGGCGCGGGGGAGTTTCCGTTCGATCCACTCGCGCGCCGAGCCCTCGCTGCCGTGCTCGGACTCGACGATGCTCGACACCGGGCCGTCGCCGCCCACGGCGAGGCCGATCGAGGCGCGCCAGCGCACGGGGGACGGGTCGGAAGTCATCGTCCCCAGGGTCCCGGACGGCCGGGTCCGCGGACCAGTACACGTTCGGATGGATCGGCGTTCACTCACCGTGCCTCCTGCCGCTCGACCGGACGTCCGCACCCTGATCGTCTTCCCCGTCCGAGTGACTTCCAACCCTCAGGACGCCTTCAACAGCCGTGCGCACGCCTTCTCCAGCACCGCGCGCGCGTCGTCGCCCTCCAGCCGGCCCGCCCGCTTGAGCGCGGCGGCGATCGTGCGCTCGCCGCGGTACGCCTCGACCAGCCGCGGGTCCACATAGGACGAGCGGCAGACGGCGGGGGTGTTGCCGAGCGCCCGGGACACCTCCCGCATCACCCCGGCTTCCGCGCGCTTGCGGGCGGTCTCGGACGTCGGCGGGTCCGCCGCGGCGAACGCGGCCGCGGCCAGGACCGTCGCCGTCCACGTACGCAGGTCCTTGGCCGTGCAGTCCTCGCCCGCCAGCTCCTTGAAGCGCTCGTTGACGTCGGCCGCGTGCACCTCGTGCCAGGTGCCGCCCTCGCGGTAGCAGAGCAGCCGGTCGCTCCCGGACCGGCTGCGCAGGAGGGACTTCACCACCGAAGCCAGCGCCGCGTCGCGGATCGCCACCTCGCGGTCGAGGCCGCCCTTGGCGACGTAGCGGAACCGGCATTCGTCGCCGCGGACCGAGGCGTGCTCCCGCAGCAGCGTCGCGACGCCGTGGGTGCCGTTCTCCTCCGCGTACTCCTCACCGCCGGTGCGGAAGATGCCCCGGTCGAGCATGCGCAGCGCCGCCGCCACGACGCGTTTCCTGGTCAGGCCGCGGCCGGCCAGGTCGGCCGCCACCGACTCGCGCCACCCGGGCAGCCGCCGGGCCATCGCCAGGACGCGGTCGTGCTTCTCCTCGTCGCGGTCGCGCCGCCACTGCTCGTGGTAGAGGTACTGGCGCCGGCCGGCGTCGTCGGTGCCGACCGCCTGGACGTGCCCGTTCGGGTGCGGGCAGATCCACACGTTCCGCCAGGCCGGCGGGATGACCAGGTCCTTGATCCGCGCGAGCAGCTCGTCGTCGGTGACCGGCGAGCCGTCGGGGAGGACGTAGGAGAAGCCCCGGCCGCGGCGGATCCGCCGGATGCCGGGGCCGCGCAGGTCACTGCGCCGGAGCCGGGTGCGTCCCATCGCCGCGAAGTACCCGCCGGGCGCGCCCCGCAACCATGATTGCCGCGCGCCGGCGCGGGTACGCCTCGGGAAAGCACCGGAAGGAGCACGGATGACCACCGCAACGATCGTCGAGGAGGTCGCCGCCAAGGCGAAGCGGGTCCAGCGCCGGTACGCCGGGGAAGCCGACCGGCCGCTCGCCGGGTACCTCGGCGCGATGGGGGCGTACGGCGCCTTCGTCGGCGCGCTGACGGCGCTCGGGCGGGTGTCCGGTGCCCGGCTGCCACGCCGCTTCGGCGCCGGTGACACCGTCCTGCTGGGCACCGCGACGTTCAAGGCCGGCCGCATGCTCGCCAAGGCCGCCATCACCAGCCCGCTGCGGGCGCCGTTCACGAAGTACGAGGAGCCGGCGGGGGAGGACGAGCTGAACGAGTCCGTGCCGGGGCGCGGCCACGCCGAACACGCCGTGGGCGAGCTGCTGTCGTGCCCGTTCTGCCTGGACGTCTGGATCGGCACCGGCCTGGCCGCGGGCCTGGTGGTGGCGCCGCGGCCGACGCGCCTGGCGGCCACGGTGCTGACCGCGATCGGCGTGGCCGACGTCCTGCACCTGCTCTACGACGCCGGCAAGAGGCTCGCTTCCGGTTAGCCGCGGCGCAGCGGACGGACGGCGGGGCCCTGGACGACCTCGCCGTCGACGCCGAAGCGGGAGCCGTGGCACGGGCAGTCCCACGTCTTTTCCGCGTCGTTGAAGGAAACCAGGCAGCCGAGGTGGGTGCAGTGGGCGCCGACGGTGTGCAGCTGCCCCGCTTCGTCGCGGTGGGCGGCGACCAGCTCGCCGCCCACGCGCAGGACCGCGGCCTCGCCGGGCCCGAGGTCGTCGAGCTTTTCCGTCCGCCCCAACGCCGCGATGTGGTCGCCGACCAGGTACTTCGCCACCGTGAGGTTGTCCTGCGCCAGTGCGGGCACCGAGCGGGCGTCGAAGCGGTTGGGGTCGAACAGGTCCGCGGCCGGGTGCGGCTCGCCGAGGATCCGCGCGGCCAGGACGTGCCCCGCCGCGGTGCCGCCGGTCATGCCCCACTGGCCGAACCCGGTGGCCACCCACAGGTTCTTCGTCCCCGGCAGGTAGCGGCCGACGTACGGCAGCAGGTCCACAGTGGACAGATCGTGCGCGGACCAGCGGTGGGTCACCCGGTGCAGCCCGGCGTGCGCGCCGGCCCAGTCCGCCAGGCGCCGGTAGCGGCGTTCGACGTCGACGTGCGCGCCGACGCGGTAGTGCTCGCCGCCCGCGAGCACCATCGGCGTGCCCTGCTCGGTGTACCCGCGCACGGAGTGGTGCGTGTCGGCGTCGAGGAACATGCCCGCCGGCGGGGCGTTCCCGGCCGCCGGGCCGGCGACGACGAGGTCGCGCACCGGTTCGAGCCGGGCGAAGTAGAGGCCGCGGTCGAGCACGGGGTAGTGGGTGGCGACGACGACTTCGCCCGCCGCGACGTCGCCGCGCGACGTGCGGACGGTCCGCCCGTGCACGGCCGTCGCGCGGGCCTTCTCGACGACGGTGCCGCCCGCCCGCTCGACCTCGGCGGCCAGCCCGAGCAGCCAGCGCCGCGGGTGGAAGTGCGCCTGCCCGGTGGTGCGGACGGCGCCGAGC
Source organism: Amycolatopsis eburnea (assembly GCF_003937945.1). Taxonomy (GTDB): domain Bacteria; phylum Actinomycetota; class Actinomycetes; order Mycobacteriales; family Pseudonocardiaceae; genus Amycolatopsis; species Amycolatopsis eburnea. Next base: position 17,963 of record NZ_RSEC01000033.1, on the reverse strand, counting down.
GCGGGTACGTCGAGCGCGACGTCCTCGGTGAACGACGCCGGCAGGCCCGCCGCGGCGGCCGCGTCGGCCTCCCGCTTCAGCGAGTCCACGGTCTTCTCCCGCGTGGTGTAGACGTAGCTGTCGGCGCGGGTGAACCCGCAGTCGATCCCCAGCTCGGCCGCCGTGGTGGCGATCCACTCGGTGGCCGCGGTCTGCGTTGCGGCGTAGGCCTTCGCGGCTCCCGCGCCGTGCCGGGACGTCAGGTCCGCGTACTTGGCGCCGTGCTGCGCGCTGACCTTCGCCGTGGTGTGCCCGGAGACCCCGGCGGCGACCCGGTCGGCTTCCAGCACGACGACCGACCGGCCGCCCCTGGCGAGCAGCAGCGCCGTCGTGAGGCCGGCGATGCCCGCGCCGAGCACCGCCACGTCGGCGGACTCCGGCACCGGGACGCCGGTGCGATCGGGCGCGGGCGCGGTCTCCACCCAGAGCGAGAGCGGTTCGGGCAGCACAGTCATGCGAACGGATGCCCGTTCCCGCGGTCGCCAAACCGGCCATCCGGCCCCGTTTCGGCGAAGCCGGTGGGGGTAGCTCTTCGGCATGGGTATCGACATCTTCGTGATCGGCTTGGACGAGGAGAACAAGCAGGTGCTGGAGCGCCTGCCGTGGGCCGGGAACTACGAGTTCCACGGCCTGCTGACCCCGGAAGACCTGCAGCACGGGGACATCGACTTCGAAGCGCTGCTGAAGTCGGCGCAGCACGAGCTGGACGCCTTCGACGGCGACGTCGGCGCCATCGTCAGCTACTGGGACTTCCCGGCGGCGTCGCTCGTGCCGATGCTGTGCGCCCGGTACGGCCTGCCGAGCGTGTCACTGGAGGCGATCCTCAAGTGCGAGCACAAGTACTGGAGCCGCCTGGAGCAGCGGGAGGTGATCGACGAGCTGCCGCACTTCGGCATCGTCGACCTCGACGACGAGCGGCCGTCGCCGCCGGACGGCGTCGGCTTCCCGATGTGGCTGAAGCCGGTGAAGTCGTTCTCTTCGGAACTCGCCTTCAAGGCCGAGAACGAAGCCGAATTCGCCGACGCGGTCGCCGAGATCCGGGACGGCGTCGGGCGGGTGGGCGAGCCGTTCGGCTACGTGCTGGACCAGGTGCGGCTGCCGCCGGAGATCGCCGAGGTGGGTGGGGCGGCGTGCCTGGCCGAGGAGGCGCTGCACGGCGTCCAGGCGGCCGTCGAGGGGTACGTCTACCGCGGTGAGGTCACCGTCTACGGCGCTCTCGACTCGATCAACTACCCGGACAGCTCCTCGTTCCTGCGCCACCAGTACCCGTCCCAGCTGGGCGAGGAGCCGGTGCAGCGGATGCGGGACGTCGCCGAGCGCGTGATGAGACGGATCGGCTTCGACAACGGGACGTTCAGCATCGAGTTCTTCTGCGACCCGGAGTCCGGCCAGGTGTGCCTGCTGGAGATCAACCCGCGGCACTCCCAGTCGCACGCCGAGCTGTTCGAGTTCGTCGACGGGGTCGCCAACCACGAGATCATGGTGCGCCTCGGCCTCGGCCAGGACCCCGCGCGCCGGCCCAGCAGGGGCAAGTACCAGATCGCCGGCAAGTGGTACCTGCGCCGGTTCTCCGACGGAGTCGTGACGCGCGTGCCGACCCCCGAGGAGATCGCAGCGGTGCAGGAGCGCATCGACGGCACGCAGATCGAGATCGTGCCCGAGGTGGGGCAACGGCTTTCGGACCTGCCGGAGCAGGACAGCTACAGCTTCGAGCTGGCGCACCTGTTCGTCGCGGCGCACACCGAGCACGAGATGGTGCAGAAGTACGAGGCGTGCGTGGCCGCGCTGCCGTTCGAGTTCGAGTGACCGGAGTGAAGGGGGCTTTCCGCGCGGAAAGCCCCCTTCACTCACGCGGGAATCAGCCCGACTGGGGGTCGGTGTCGTCGTGCTGGTCGCCGCCGGACGTGCCCTGCTCGCCGCGCAGGGTTTCGCGCTGGGCTTCGGGGGTGTCGCCGTGCGGGTCGTCGCCGCGGGCGCCTTCGGCGGGCTCGGTGGGGTGTTGCGTGCGGTCCTGGGACGTCATCGTGGGCCTCCTCCGTCACGATCCTTTCCGGACCGGATACCCCCGCTGGCGCGCCCCAACCGCCTGCGGGGGATCGGTTTGCGGCGATCTTCGCCGGGTAGCCGGAGGCGACGCGGTTGTCCGCCGGCGATCGCGCCGGGCCCGCGGCGAGGTGAAGGAGACCGAGATGACCACGTCGGCGGAACCCGTCCGCCCGGGCCCCGTGGCCGCCCGGACCGTCGTCCCCGCGCCGCGGCTGCTGCGCCTGCCCGGGGTGTACCGCCCGCAGGAGGACACCGCCCTGCTCACCGCCGCCATCGCCGACCTGGCCGTCCCGCCCGGCGCGCGGGCCCTGGACCTGTGCACCGGCACCGGCGCGCAGGCGATCACGCTGGCCCGCCGCGGCGCGAGAAGCGTGCTGGCCGTGGACCTTTCGCGCCGGGCACTGGCTTCGGCGCGGTTCAACGCGCTGCGGTGCCAGGCCGCGGTGCGCCCGTGCCGCGGAGATCTCACGACGGCGCTGCGCCGGGGCCCGTTCGACGTCGTGGTGGCGAACCCGCCGTACGTCCCGGCGCCGGCCCCGACGGTCCGCGCCACCCGTGGCTGGGACGCGGGCCCGGACGGCCGCGCGGTCCTGGACCCGCTGTGCGCCGCGGCGGGCAGGCTCCTGCGTCCCGGCGGAACGCTGCTGATCGTCCAATCCACACTGTCCGATGTGAACAAATCGGGGGAACTGCTGGCCGCGCAGGGATTGCGGGTCTCGGTGGCCCGGCGCGCCCGGATCCCGTTCGGCCCGGTCCTTTCCGGACGGACGGCGTTCCTGGAGGCGGCCGGCCTGATCGCCCCGGGGCAGCGGACGGAGGAACTGGTGGTGCTGCGTGCCGACCGCTGAGCGCCCCCGCCGGGTGACGGTGGTCCCCGGCGGCCCGGTGCTCGTGGAGGGCCCGGTGGAACTGCGCACGCCGGATGGGGAGGTGGTGCGCTCCGACCGGTTCGTGGTCGCGGGTGTGCGCGTGCCGGCGGAGCAAGCGGTTCCCGTTCTGCGACACCAGCCACCGCAAGCGGGTGCGGCCGCCCGCGACGTCATGAAAGGGTCGTTCATCTCGCCGGACGACATGAACGACCCTTTCATGGCATCTCCGCCTCAGGGCAACGGAAGCCGCAGCGAAGACTCTCCCGCCCGCCAGTGGTCCAGCAGCCGGGCACCGAACCGGCCTTCGAGGAACTCCGTCGCCTGGATGCCGAACACCACGTCCGCCGCCAGGTCCGGCTCCTGGTCGAGCAGGTCGCCGAGCACGTCGTGGCGCATCACCTGTTCGTGCACCGCGTCGGCTTCGATGTGCTCGGTGTAGAAGAACCGGCACGCCTCGGGAGCGCCGAGGCGGCGCAGGGCCTGGTCCAGCCGGTGCGCGGACGGCGCGGTCGTGATCTCCGCCGCCGCGAAGTGGCCGCACAGCGCGCCGCGCAGGGAGCGGTGCAGGCCGAACAGCGACATCATGTTGACCACCGCCAGCATCTCGGCGGGGGCGTGGTCGATGAGCGCCAGGTAGCCGTCGGGCAGGCCGGCCGCGCGCAGCAGGTCCGCGTACAGCCGCGCGTGCACCCGCTCCGCGCGGCCGCCGCCGAACTCGTCGAACTCCACCGCCACCAGCGCCGCCTTGGCGCGGCCGCGCAGGCGGGGGATCACCCACGCGTGCGGGTCGGCTTCCTTGTGGTGGTACACCGAGCGGTGCGTGAAGTACTCCCGCACCTGCGCCCAGTCGCCGTGGTCGCGCAGGAAGTGCGAGACGCCTTCCGCGTCGACCGGCTCGACCAGCAGCGCGTCCAGCTCGGCGGTGACGTCGTCGCCGCCCGGCACGTTTTCGCGCAGGGCCGCCAGGAAGCGTGCCTCCAGCGCGCCGCGCAGGCGCAGCAGTTCCGGGTCCCACTCCCAGTCGGGCGACACGCCGGGCAGGCCCTGGTAGTGCAGTTCGTAGCACAGGTGCAGGGCCAGCTGGACGTCGTCGCCGAGCGGGTCGGCGGCCCCGAGGCCGGTGAAGCCGAGGTCCGCGCGGGGTTGTTCGCGCAGCAGGGTGCCCAGCACGGACTCCGAAAGCGGGCCGCGGGCGGCGGGCACCGCGAGGGTCGAGGTCGTCATGGGTCCCGGCTACCCCGTGCGCAGCTTTCCACGCCCCGCCGGCACGGTCAGTGCGGTGAGCCAGCCGACCACCGCCTCCGGGGAGCCGCGGCCGGCCGCCGCGCGCTGCTGCACGGACCCGGTGCCCTCGGCACGCAGGACAGCGACCAGGGACTGCACCTCGGCCAGGTCACCGTTCGCGTCGAGGGCGTCCCGGACGTGCGTGAGCAGCTCCTCGACCAGGGCCCACGCGGGCCGGCGCGTCTGCCCGGCGACGTCGACGAGCTGCCCGGTGAGGCCGTGGCGCGCCGCGGCCCACACCGCCGCCGCGGCCACCTGCGGCGACACCGGTTCCGCCACGCGCCCGCGGTCGAGGTCGGCCAGCGCCCGCCGGACCAGCGCGCGGCTCAGCAGCGCCTGCAGGAGGGCGTGGTCGACGGTCAGCGCGGTGTCGGCGACCCGGAACTCCACCGTCGGGAACCGGCCGGACGGGCGGGCCAGCCAGAACGTCTGGTCCGGGTCGACCAGCGCGCCGCAGTCGACGAGCGTCTCGACCGCCCGGCGGTACTCCGCGTGGTCACGCAGGTGCGGCGCGACGCCGGAGCCGGGGAAGCGGGCCTGCTGGACCATCCGCCAGCTGTGGTAGCCGGTGTCGCGGCCGTGGTCGAACGGCGCGTTCGCCGACAGCGCGAGCAGGGTGGGCAGCCACCGCCCCACGTGGTTGACGACCGCGACCGCGGTGTCGGGATCGGGCACGCCGACGTGGACGTGGCACCCGCAGGCTTCGTAGTCGGCGACCACCGCGCCGTAGGTGGCGTCGATTTCGGCGTACCGGCCGTCGCTCGCGGGTGGCGGCGCGGCCGGGCCGGGCCCGATCGGGGTGCCGGTGGCCAGGAGCGCGCAGTCTTCGGCCGCGGCGGCGCCGGCCAGCACGCGCCGGGCCGTCGTGAGCTGGTGCCGGAGCCCGTCCGCGGTGGTGCAGACGCCGCTGGCGGCCTCGATCTGGGTGAGCCGCAGCTCGCGGTGCACGCGGACGCCGTCGGGGAGCGGGCCGTGGTGGCGGTACCGCGCCAGTACTCGCTCCGCGCACGCGGACGCGTGCCCGGTGCGGGGGTTGACGAGGAGGAACTCCTCTTCGACGCCCATCGTGGGCTGGCCGTCGGGCATGGCGGGCTCCTTCCGGGCGGCGCTGGTCGCGGATACCCGCTCCGGCCGGGGAAACGCGCGCGGACCGGGGCGTGTTTGGTCACGAAGGCGCACCGGGTAACTCAAGGCCATGACGACCCACGAACGGCAACGCGCGCCCGGATCCGACCCGCCGACGTACCGGCTGCCTTCGCCGCGCGCGCCCGCCGACGGATTGAGCGGACGCACCCGGTGGCGCACCCCGGACGCCATCGTCGTGGAGGTCACCGGCGAAATCGACGCCTGCACGGTGCCCCGCCTGGAAGCGGCCCTCGACGACCACCTCCGGGCCGGTCCCGGGGTGTTGCGCCTCGACCTGGGCGAAGTCGGCTTCCTGGGCGCCGCCGGCCTCCGCGCGCTGTTGCGGGCCCACGAGCGGGCCGCCGCCCTCGGCGTCCACCTCGTGCTCGACCCGGGCCGGTCGCACGCCGCCGCCCGCGCTCTCGCCCTGCTCGACCGCTTGCGGGCCTAGCCCGTCAGCAGGTCCACCACGTCTTCACCGCGCTCCTTCTCCGCGAACCGGCGCCGCTGCCGGTCGGCGCCGCCGCCTTCAGCGGCCAGCCGCGCGATGCCCTCCCGCGCGAAGCCGAGGTCGCCGGCCGCGTCCAGCGCGGCGGACGTCCGCTCGACCAGGGCGTCGAGCACCGCCTTCGCCGGGGCCAGGTCCCCGGTGTCCGGGTGCGGGCAGCAGCCGGTGACACCTTCGCGGGACGCCCGCCAGAGCTGGGCGCGCAGCACCTCGTTCGGCAACCGCGGCGGGGGAGCGTCCTCGGCTTGCGCGGTGGCGACCAGGGCGCGGGCCAGCACCGCCAGCAGCACGGCTTCTTCGGGGGTGGCGGCGACGTCGGCGATGCGGAACTCCAGCGTCGGCTGCTTTTCCGACAGCCGGACGTCCCAGTAGATCATCCCGCGGTCGAGGATCGAGCCCGCCCGCAGCCACGCGTCGACGATGCTCTCGTACTCGTCCAGCGAGGCGAACCGCGGCGGCGGACCGGCCGACGGCCACCGGCTCCACTGCTGGTAGCGCCAGCTGCAGTAACCCGTGTCGTAGCCGTCGGAAATCGCCGAGTTCGCGGTGACGGTGAGCAGCGCGGGCAGCCACGGCCGGACCTGGTTCAGCACCCGGACGCCGGCTTCCTTGCCGGGGATGGCGACGTGGACGTGGCAGCCGCACGTGAGCGAAGTCCGCGCGGTGGCGCCGAAGTGCTCGGCCATCCGCTCGTAGCGCGGGTTCGGGGTGATGCTCGGCAGGTCCACTTCGGACAGCGGTGGCGCGCCGGCGGGCAGCAGCCGGCAGCCGCGCCGCCGGGCGGCCGCGGACAGGTCGTCGCGCATACCCCGCAGCTGGCGCAGGGCTTCGGCGTGGGTCCGGCAGATGCCGGTGGCGGCCTCGGCCTGCGAGCGGGTCAGTTCGTGCTGGAGGTCACCCTGCTCGTCGGCGGCCGCTTCGGCGGCGTCGACGACGTCGTCGCCGGACTGGGACAGGTGACCGCGGCGGTCGACGACGAAGAACTCCTCTTCGACGCCGAAGGTCAGCACGTCGCCGGACGGTTCGTTCACCGATGTTCTCCTGGGGGTCGGAAGGTCCGCCGGGTACCCGCGGCGCGGATCGGGCAAACGGCGTTTTCCCGGTCCCACGGAGGGTATCCGGCCGCTCATGAACACCAGCGCCACTGCCTCGCCGTCGCTGCTGGCCGCCGACGCGGGAGCCACCGTGCACCGGTTGTCCCGCCGCGTGGGCGACGGCGAAGTCGTTCCCCCGGCCGAGCTGTACCGCGTGCTCGGCGCCCTGCGGCTGCTGGCCGACGACCTCGCCCAGCTGCTGCCCGCCCTGCAGGGGCGGCTGGAGGACGGCCTGCTGTCCGGCCAGGTGGTCCGCCACGGCGGCGGCACCGGGGCGGCGTGGGATTCGGTGGGTGAGGTCGGCCGGGCACTGGCGCACGCCGGGACCGTCGCCTTGCTGATGACGAAGGAACTCGAGAACTCCCAGGTTGCTCTGCGCGACCTGGCCACACCGTGAGGACACCGATGTCGACCGACGCGATCGTGCTGCTCAAGAACGACCACAAGACCGTGGAAAAGCTGTTCAAGGAATTCGAAAAGGCGGGGGAGGACGCGCACCGGGAGAAGCGCCGCATCGCCGACTCGATCATCGAGGAGCTCACCGTCCACGCCTACATCGAGGAGGAGATCTTCTACCCGGCCGCGCGGGAAGCCGTGCCGGAGACGAAGGACCACGTCCTGGAAAGCGTGGAGGAGCACCACGTCGTCGTGTGGATGCTGTCCGAGCTGCTGGGCATGGACCCGGAAGACGAGACCTTCGACGCGAAGGTCACGGTGCTCACCGAGAACGTCCGCCACCACGTCGAAGAGGAAGAAGACGAGTGGTTCCCCGAGGTCCGCTTGGCGATGGGCCGCAAGCGGCTGCAGGAACTGGGACAGCGGATGATCGACGCCCGCCCGGACGCGCCCAAGAACCCCCTGGAACTCAAGAGCGCGAAGGCCTAGCGCCGGGCCACGACCCGGACCGACGTCAGCTCGGAGTCGGCCGGGTCGGGCAGTTCCATGCCCGCGCCGAGCCCGCTGCGGAGGTAGTCCAGGACCGGCCGGGTGAGCACCTCGCCGGGCAGGACGCCGGGGGCGCCGGGCGGGTACGGCGTGATCATCTCCGCCGCGATCCGGCCGGGCGCCTCCTCGAACGGCACCTGTTCGGCCGGGCCGAAGAAGGCGTCACGCGGCAGCATCGCCGTCTCCAGCTCCAGTTCGGCCGGGGACGGGACGTCCACCTTCGGCGGGGTCTCGAACGACGGCGCGGCCTTCAGCAGGGCGCCGAGGGCGTCGACGAGCGTGCTCGCCGTCTCTTCGTCATCCGAATGGTTGAACTGGGCCACGATCCGGCGTGGTCGGACAGACCGACGGTGACGCGCTGGTGCTCGCGCAGCCAGTCGGCGGCCTGGTAGCCGCTGATGCCCAGCGGCTCGAGGTCGAGCGCCACCTTCAGCGGGTCGATCGAGTCGGCGAGGTCCGGGCCGAGGAACTCGTCGTGCAGCACGGTGAGGCCCTGCTCGCCCAGCCGGCCGCGCACCGACGTCACCAGCCGGAGCGCCCCGTCGAGCAGCTGCTTGCCCTGCTCGGCCATCTGCCGCCGCCAGCCGTCGAGGCCGGCGTACACGAGCGAGCTCGGGCTGGTCGTGCCGAGCAGGTCCTCCCGCGCCTTCAGCACGTTCGGGTCGACGCGGTCACCCTGCAGGTGGAAGACCGAGCTCTGCTCGACCGCGGCACCCATCTTGTGCACGCTCGTGACGCACACGTCGGCCCCCGCGTCCATCCCCCACGGCGGGAGGCCGTCGTGGAAGGGCAGGTGCGCGCCCCACGCCTCGTCGACGATCAGCGGGATCCCCTGCTCGTGGCACCAGTCGGCGACCGCGCGGATGTCCCCGCAGGTGCCGTAGTCGGTCGGGGTCACCAGCAACGCGCCCTTGACGCCGGGCTCGCGCTCGTACGCCTCGGCGAACTCCCGCACGCCCGGCGGGTGGGTCAGCCCCTGCGCGGTGTCCCAGTGCGGCCGCACCCACACCGGCTGGACCCCGCTGACGATCAGGCCGGAGATCACCGACTTGTGGACGTGCCGCGGCACCAGCAGCTTCTCGTGCGGGCCGGCGACCGCGAGCATCGCGCTCTTCACCGAAAGCGAGCTGCCGCACGTCGAGAAGAAGGTGTGCTCGGCGCCGACCGCGTCGGCCATCAGGTCCTGGGCCCGCGCCAGCACGCCCCCGCGCATCAGCCGGTCGTCGAGGCCGTTGAGCGCGATGACGTCGGACTTGAACACCTCGGCGCCGACGACTTCCAGCACCCGTGGGTCGATGCCGCGGCCCTGCTTGTGGCCGGGCGCGTTGAACGGGACGTATCCGGCGCGGTGGTAGTCGCGCAGCGCTTCCAGCACCGGTGCCTGGCTGTGGTCCATCGTCGGCGGGTAACCACCGGCACACCGGGTGAAACCCCCCGCTGGTGTGACCGGACGTGGTAGGGGTATTCCGGTGGGCATGGAGTGGCACGAGGAGCTGCACGAGCGGGCGGACGAGCGGGTCGAGCTGCTGGACGAGCGGCTGTGGGCGGTCGCCACCGCGCTGCACGAGCACCCGGAACTGTCCTATGAGGAGCACGCGGCGGCCGAACGCCTGACGCAGGAGCTGGCCGACGACGGCTTCGAGGTGGAGCGCGGCGTCGCCGGGCTGCCGACGGCGTTCACCGCGCGGGCCGGCGACGGGCGGCCGTGCGTCGCGCTGCTGCTCGAATACGACGCGCTGCCGGGGCTGGGACACGCCTGCGGGCACAACCTCATCGCCGCGGCCGGGCTCGGCGCCGCGCTGGCGGCGCGCGAGGTGCTGGCGGACAGCCCGGGCTCGCTGCTCGTGGTCGGCTGCCCCGCGGAGGAACGCGGCGGCGGCAAGGTCGCGCTCGCCGAAGCCGGTGTCTTCGACGAGGTGGACGCGGCGCTGATGGTCCACCCCGGCGTCCACTCGTGGTCGTGGGCCCCGCTGACCGCGCAGGTGGAGGTGAAGGTGACCTTCCACGGCCGCGCCGCGCACCCGACCGGCGACCCGGAGGCGGGCATCGACGCCCTCGCCGCGCTGATCCAGATGTTCGGCGCGATGTCCGCGCTGCGCCAGCGCCTGCCCGCGGGCTCGCACATCCAGGGCATCATCACCCACGGCGGCGAGGCGACCAACATCGTCCCGGACCGCGCCGAGGGCCGCTTCGGGCTCCGCGCGCTGACGACCGGCGCGCTGGACAGCCTGGTCGAGGACGTCACGGCGGGCGCGCAGGGTGCGGCGCTGGCGACCGGCGCGAAGGTGGACGTCGAGCGCGTCGGCCGCGGCTACGCGCACTTCCGCGACAACCCGGTGCTGTCCGAGCGGTTCACCGAGCACCTGGCCGCGTGCGGCATCCACGCCACGCCGCCGGCCCCGGGGGTGTTCCTGGGCTCGTCGGACGTCGGCGACGTCAGCGTCCGCGTCCCGGCCATCCACCCGTTCGTCGCGATCACGGCGGAGGAGTACTCCGACCACACCCCCGAGTTCGCGGCCGCGGCGGCGAGCCCCCGCGGCCGGTCGGCGTTGCTGGCCTCGGCGGCGGCACTGGCCCGCACGGCGATCGACCTGCGCACCCACCCGGCCCTGGTCAGCCAGGCGTGGGACTGCTTCCGCGACCAGGCTCGGACGGGGCATTGACCGGGCGGCGCAGCAGCCGCTCCACGTGGTTCATCGCTTCGCGGCCCTCCGGGATGGCCTGCATCAGCCAGTTGTGGAACATCCCGGGGTACTCGCGGTAGTCCAGCTCCGTCCCGGCCTCCCGCGCCCGGGAGCGGAACCGGCGGCAGTCCGGCAGCAGGACGTCGCGCGTGCCGATGAACAGCGTGATCGGCGCGAGCCCGCTGAGGTCGGCGTGGATCGGGCTGACACGCGGGTCGTGCGGAGTGGTGCCTTCGGCGTACATCCGGCCCGCCTCCCGCAGCCCGGCGATGCCGAGCATCGGGTCGGTCTCGTCGAGCAGCTCCGAAACCGGGTCCTCCAGCAGCACGTCCAGCCACGGCGAGTACAGCACCAGCCGCTCGGGCTGCGGCCGCCCGGCCGCGCGCAGGTCCTGGGCGATCGCCAGGGCGAGCGACCCGCCCGCGGAGTCGCCGGAGACCACGACGCGCCTGGCGTCGATCCCGTCGTAGACCGCCTGCACCATCGGGATCGTCGCCGTGTGGTCGTGGTGCGGGACCAGCGGGTACACCGGCAGCGTCACCGCGCAGCCCAGCCGGGACACCAGGTCGGCGGCGTACTTCCAGTGGTGCTTCTCGACCTGTTCGACGAACCCGCCGCCGTGCAGGTGCAGGACGTGCAGGTCGCTCGAAACGCCATCGCGCGGCCGGAAGGTGAAGCACGGGAAGCCGTGCACCTCGCGCCGCTCGACGTCGCACCGCCGCCGGACCTTCCGCGGCGGCCGGGCCATCGACGGCTTCTGGTGCCGCGGCAACCGGTGGTGCAGCGCCTTCGCGTTGTCGTAGAACCGTTTCTGGCCCGACGCCCGCAGCAGCGCCATCCGTACCTTCGCCTGCACGCTGACCACACCGCACTCCTTCCGTCCGCACCCGGTTACCCGGGCGCGGACGGGGGCTAACGCGACGGGAATGCGCCCGATGGGACTTTCTCGGGAGTCGCGCACGGCTGAGAAAACCCCAATGTGGCGTTGGTTGCGTCCAACGCACCGAACGCCACATTGGGGCGCTCGGCCCGGCCGGGGAAACGACTCGCGACGCGCTGACTAAGCCACAGAGGTGTAGTGCGACGCGTCACCTTCGAGCGACTCGCTCGGCCGCCCGTCGATGCCCGCCGGGACGTCGCCGGCGATCGTGACGCGGTTGAGCCGCCGGGGGAGGCCGTCGTAGTTGTCGATCGCGTAGTGCTGCGTGATCCGGTTGTCGAACAGCACCAGCTGGTTCGGCTCCCACGCCACGCGCACGACGTTCTCCGGCCGCGTCACGTAGGACTGCAGCAGCCGCAGCAGATCCCGCGACTCGGTGACCGACAGGCCTTCGATCCGCTGCGCGAAGCCGCCGATGAACAGCCCGCGCTCGCCGGTCACCGGGTGCACCCGCACCACCGGGTGCACGGTCCGGTACTTGCGCGAGACGAACTGGGCGCGGCGGGCCTGTTCCTTCTCGTCCACCGTCTCCGGCGGCTGGACGTAGTCGTAGTCGTTGGTGTGCACCGCACGCAGCGTGTCGGCGAACGCCCGCAGCGGCTCCGGCAGGTCGCGGTAGGCCGCCGCCGCGTTCGCGATCAGCGTCTCCCCGCCGTAGGGCGGCACCACGAGGCTGCGCAGGGTGCTGGCCTGCGGCGGGTTGAGCACGAAGGTGACGTCGGTGTGCCAGTGGTTGGCGCGGCCCTGCTCGCTGTCGACGGGCAGGATCGTCGGGGCGCCGTCGACGGCGGGCACCGTCGGGTGCGCCTTGGTCAGCTCGCCGAAGTGCGCGGCGAAGCGCTGCTGGCCCTCGTCGTCGAGCTCGACGCCCCGGAAGACCAGCGCCTTGTGCTCGTGCAGCGCTTCGGTCAGGAAGGCGACCTGGGCCGCGTCGAGGTCGCCGGTGGGGTCGAAGCCGACGATCTCGGCGCCGATCCTCCCGGTGATCTTGCGGACGTCGGTGCTGATCGCGGTCATGCGGGCTCCTTGACTCGGGTGACGGGACGCGCGAGCCCGTAGTGCTCGCGCAGGGTGGTGCCGGAGTACTCGGTGCGGAACAGCCCGCGCCGCTGCAGCTCCGGGACGACGAGGTCGACGAAGTCGTCGAGCCCGCCGGGCAGGGTGGGCGGCATGACGTTGAAGCCGTCGGCGGCGCCGCCGGTGAACCACGCCTCCAGCTCGTCGGCGACCTGGACCGGCGTGCCGGCGAAGACGCGGTGCCCGCGCCCGCCCGCCAGCCGTTCCAGGAGCTGCCGGATGGTGAGGTCTTCGCGCCGGGCCAGGCCGACGACCAGCTCGAACCGGCTCTGGCCGCCCTCGGTGAAGCTGCCGACCTCCGGCAGCGGCCCGTCCAGCGGGTAGCCGGTGACGTCGTGGTCGAGCATCTTCGACAGCTGCCGCAGCCCGTAGTCCGGCGTGATCAGCGCGTTCAGCTCGGCTTCCCGTTCGCGCGCTTCGGCTTCGGTGCGGCCGAGGATGGGGGAGATGCCGGGGAGGATCTTGATCTCGTCCGGGGTGCGGCCGTACTTCGCGAGCCTGCCCTTGACGTCGTCGTAGAACGCCTTGCCCTCGGCGAACGTCTGCTGCGCGGTGAACACGGCCTCGGCGTGCCGGGCCGCGTACTCCTTGCCGGTCTCCGAGGATCCGGCCTGCACGAGCAGCGGGTGGCCCTGCGGCGGGCGTTCGATGTTGAGCGGGCCGTGCACCTGGAAGTGCGGGCCGTCGTGCTCGATCGCCCGGATGCGCTCGGCGTCGGCGTAGATCCCGCTGGCCCGGTCGACGAGCGCGGCGTCGTCGTCCCAGCTGTCCCAGAGCTTCTTCACGACGTCGACGAACTCGTCCGCGCGTTCGTAGCGGGCCGCGTGCGACGGCCGCTTGGCCAGGTTGAAGTTGCGCGCCTCGTCGATGCCCGCCGAGGTGACGATGTTCCAGCCCGCGCGGCCGCCGGAGAGGTGGTCGAGCGAGGCGAACTTGCGGGCGAGGTGGTAGGGCTCGTTGTAGGTCGTGGACGCGGTCGCGATGAGTCCGATGTGGACCGTGCTGGCGGCGAGCGCCGAAAGCAGTGTCAGCGGTTCGAAGTGGCTGTGGGAGTTGTGCTTCACGTTGCCCCAGAGGGCGACGCCGTCGGCGAGGAAGAGCGAATCGAGCTTGCCGCGCTCGGCCGTCCGCGCGATGTCGGCGTAGTGCTGCAGCGTCCGGGCGCGGACCGGGTCGGTCGAGGGGTGCCGCCACGCGGCTTCGTGGTGGCCGTTCGGCATCACGAACGCGTTGAGGTGCATCATGGTTTCTCCTTGGGGCGCCAGGTCGAGAACCGTCGTTCGAGCGCGACGAAGCCCTGGTTGACGAGCACGCCGAGCAGTGAGACCGCGATGATCCCGGCGTACATCTGGGGGATGAGGAAGTTCACCTGCGTGGTGTTGATCAGGTAGCCGAGCCCGGCCTTCGCGCCGACCATCTCGGCGGCCACCAGCACGAGGATCGAGTAGGACGCCGCCATCCGGATGCCGGTGAACACCGTCGGCACCGCCGACGGCAGGATCACCTTCCGGAACAGCCGCGGGCTCGACAGCCCGAGCGAGCGGGCCGCCTTGACCAGCAGCGGGTCGACGGTGTGCACGCCGGCGATCGTGTTGAGCAGCACCGGCCACACGCAGGCGTAGACCACCAGGCTGACCTTGGACAGCTCGCCGATGCCCAGCAGCAGCGTGAACACCGGGAGCAGGGCCAGCGCGGCGGTGTTGCGGGCCAGTTCCAGCAGCGGCTGCAGGAACCGGGCGACCGGCCGGTACCAGCCGATCAGCAGCCCGAGCGGGACCGCGACCGCGACGGCGATCGCGAACCCGGCGGCCGACCGGCCGATGCTGGCCAGCAGGTGCTCGGCCAGCTGGCCATCGAGGATCAGTTCCCAGAGCGCTTGGAGGTCCTCCGACAGCGGGGGCAGGAACGTGCGCGTGCTCTCGTCGAGGACGAACCGGGGGATCAGCTCCCAGAGCGCCACGAACAGCACGACCGCCGCGGACGCGTGCACCGCGCGGGTGAGCTTTCCGGCGAGCCGGCGCGGTTTTGGAGGCGGGGCTACGAGTCCTTTGTGGACCGCCGGGCCTTCGAGGGTGGTCGTCATCGCGCCGCGCTCCGTTCGTGTTCGGCCGCCTTGCGGACCTCGTCGTGCAGCAGTTCCCAGAGCCGGTGGCGCTGCCTGCCGAACGCCGGATCGGAGCGGACGTCGCCGCTGCGGTCGCCGAGGTCGACGTCGACGACGGCCTTGAGCCGGCCCGGCCGCGACGTCAGCACGGCGACCCGCTGTCCCAAGTAGACGGCTTCGTCGATGCCGTGGGTGATGAATACGATCGTCTTGCCGGTACGGCGCCAGATCCGCAGCAGCTCTTCCTGGAGCTGCTCGCGGGTCTGCGCGTCGAGCGCGGCGAACGGCTCGTCCATCAGCAGCACCGCCGGGTCGTAGGCGAGGCTGCGGGCGATCGCGACCCGCTGCTTCATCCCGCCGGACAGCTCGTGCGGGTAGCGGTCCTCGAAGCCGGAAAGCCCGACCAGGTCGAGGTATTCGCGGGCCCGCTCCGCGCGCTGCCGCTTGCCGAGCGGGCCGCCTTCGAGGCCGAACTCGACGTTCGCGCGGGCGGTGCGCCACGGGAACAGCGCGTACTGCTGGAAGACGACGCCGCGGTCGAGGCCGGGGCCGCGCACCGGCTCGCCGTCGATGAGCACCTCGCCGGACGTCGGCGTGGTGAGCCCGCCGAGCAGGTCCAGCAGCGTCGACTTGCCGGACCCGCTGGGCCCGACGAGGGAGAGAAATGTTCCGTCGGCGATGTCGAGGGAGACGTCGTCGAGGGCGGTGAGGGCGCCGAAGGTCTTGGTTACCGAGCGGAGGGCGATCACTTGGTCACCGCCGGGGCGCCGTCGCGGTAGGGGTTGAATTCGTTGGTGTAGAGCTTCGAAGTGTCGATCTTGTCGCCCTTGAGGTAGCCCTGCTGCTTCAGCCACGGCTCCCAGAGGGTGTAGTCCTGGTCGGAGATCAGGCCGCCGTGGGTGAGGCCGACGCTCTTCCAGTACTTGAGCGTCTCGGTGCTTTCGTTGCGGCCGCGGGCCTGGATGATCTTCGTGAAGCGGGCGATCACCTGGTCGCGGGGAGTGGTGCGTTCCCATTCGATGGCGCGGGCCACCGCGGAGACGAAGATCTTCGTGGTCTCCGGGTACTTCTTGATGAAGTCGGTGCGCAGCACGTACGGCCCGCCGTTGTACGGGCCGAACGCCTGCACGTCGCTGAAGAGCGGGCGGATGCCGCCGGCGGCGAGGGCGTGGTCCTGCAGGACGCCCTGCAGCGCGGCGACGTCGAGCTGGCCGTTGCGCAGCGCCTGCTCGGCGTTCACCGGCGGGATGACGACCAGCTGGACCTGCTTGATCTCGTCGCCGGTCAGGCCCTGGCCCTTCAGCCACGTGTCGAGCGCGGCTTCCAGGTTCGCGCCCGCGGTGTTGACGCCGACCTTCTTGCCGATCAGGTCGCGGGCGGTCCGGATCGGACTGTCCTCTTTGGTGTAGAAGCCGATGAACGCCTTGTCGTCGGAGCCGTAGTAGTTGACGACCGCCTTGACCGGCGCACCGGCTTCGACGAGCTTGACGACCGCGCCGGTGAAGGCGCCGCCGAAGTCGGTCTGGTCGGTGGCCGCGGACTGGATGTCCTGCGGGCCGCTGATCGTGTTGCCGACCCACTTCAGCTTGACCGGGCCGAAGTAGCCCAGGTCTTCGGCGAGTTCGGGCAGGCTCACGGCGTTGGCGTTGCCCTGGTAGCGCAGCTCCAGCTTCTCGGGTTGCCCGGGCGCACCGGTGGCCGTCGCCGAAGCGCAACCGGCCAGCAGCGCGGCGGCGAAGGCGAGCAAGGGCAAGGTTTTCTTCACGGTGGTTTCGTCCGTTCCGGGAGTCGGCGGGGTTGCGGGCAATTGTTCGCGGACGCCGGACGGAGGGTCAATTTTGCGAGTTCGTGAAATAACTCGGGTCGTCGTAGAGGAGGTCGAGCAGGACCGCGCCGCCGGCGGTGGCCAGCTCCGTGCCCGGGAAGCTCGTGCCCACAACGGTTTCCGCGCTGTCCGGGCGAAGGGAGCGGATGCCGACCTCGTCCCGGATGGCGGGAAGGCAGCCGGGCACGCCCGCTATGCTCCGGTCGACCACCACGAGCACGGCCGGGTTGAGCACGTCGAGCAGGAGCGCGGCGGCCTGGCCGATGAGCCGCGCGCGGTCGTGGAACAGCCGCACCGCCGCGGTTTCGCCGGCCGCCGCGAGCGCGAGCAGATCCGGAAAAGGCATGCCCGCGTTGCGCGCGAGGGTCGCTTCCGAGACCGTGGCTTCGAGACAGCCGGTCCGCCCGCACCGGCACGCTTCGGCGCTGTCGTCGACCGGCAGGTGCGCGACCGCGCCGGCGGCCGAGCGCGGCCCGTGGTGCACGGTGCCCCCGGTCGCGAACGCGGCGTCGACGACGTTGCCGGTGAACAACTGCACGACGCTTTCGCGCGCCCGCGGGTGCCCGAAGAGCTGCTCGGCGTGCACCAGCGAGCGCGCGTGGCCGTCGACCGCGACGGTGAGCCCGGTCGAGGCGGTCAGCAGGTCGCGCACCGGGACGTCCCGCCAGCCCAGCAGCGGGTGTTCGACCACGGTGCCGGACGCGCGGTCGACCCAGCCCCCGGTGGCGACCCCGAGCCCGAGCGGCTCGCGGTCCGGCGCGTGCCCGAGCAGGAGGTCGTCGAGGATTTCGGCGGCCCGCGCCAGCACGTCCTCGGCGGCGAGGCCGTCGTGCGGTTCTTCGTGCTGCACCAGGACGTTCCCGCGCACGTCGAGCAGCGCGACGGTGGCGTGGTGCACGGCCAGGTGCAACGCGCCGGCGACGTGCCGCCCGGTGTCCAGGTCGACCGGCACGTGCGGCCGCCCGACGCGCTTTTCGGTTCCCGGCAGTTCGTGCAGCAGGCCGAGCCGGAGCAGCCCGGCGGTGTGCCCGCTGACGGCGGCGGCGGACAACCCGGTCCGGCGCGCGATGGTGCTGCGCGCGATCGGCCCCTCGTCGAGGATCGCGCGCAGGACGGCACTCGCACTGGCACTGCGGCGGGCGCCGCGCGCGTCCGTCCTCTGTGGAGCGTCGGCCCGGGCCGTCATGGCCTGATGGTGGCAGACGGCGGGGAGTGAGCCCAGCGTGCCCAGGATGTGGGTTGCGGCCGGAGCCTCGACCGACTCGTTCGCTCGCGTCGCCGGCCCGGTTCGGCGGTTCGCGATGTCATGAAAGGGTCGTTCACCTCGCGAGACGACATGAACGACAGAGAGGATGGGGGTGAGCACCTCCCGCCAGGGTCTGACCCTATGAACGACTGACCCTTGGGTCTTTGACGGGATGTG
>NZ_RSEC01000032.1 GCF_003937945.1 Amycolatopsis eburnea | reverse complement strand
GCATGGTGATGAACGGCTCCCGCGACGAGGGCGCGCTGGTCGGCAACATCAAGCCGAGCGCGATGCCGCCGGGCCGGGGCAACCTGCTGACCCGGAAGAACGGCAAGCAGCTGATCCAGGTGTCGTGGATCCAGCCCGACTGAGCACGGCTTCGGGGCGTCCCGCGGCGGGGGGTAGGTTCCTCCCCGTGGGGGCGCCCCGACGGCGGGGTGCGGGGGAACGCGACGAGTACTGCGGGAGCTGCTGGTGACGGTCCGGGTTGCGGTGGACTTCGGGACATCGAGCACCTGCGTCGTCGCCTCGGTGAACGGGCGCGAGCCGCAGGTCGTGGTGATCGACGGCCAGCCGCTGATGTCCTCGGCGGTGTTCGCGGCCGCGGACGGCACGCTGTTCGTCGGCCAGGAGGCCGAGCGGCAGGCGGCGGTCGACCCGTCGCGGTACGAGCCGAACCCGAAGCGGCGGATCGACGAAGGCGAGCTGCTGCTCGGGGACAGCGTCCTGCGGGTGACCGACGTCGTGCACGCCGTCCTGGGCCGCGCGGTGGCCGAGGCGCGCCGCCTCGCCGGGGACGCCGAGGTCGACCTGCTGGTGCTGACGCACCCCGCGGACTGGGGCGCGATCCGCACCCGGCTGCTGCGGCAGGCGGCGGGCGGGCTGGCGCGCGAGGTCGCGCTGGTGCCCGAGCCGGTCGCGGCGGCGGTCTACCACGCGGCGACGTTCGCGCCGCAGGACGTGACGAACGATCGCACCGTCGAGTTCAGCGGCCGCCCCGGCGACGCGCTCGCGGTGCTGGACCTCGGCGGTGGCACGGTGGACGTCAGCGTGGTCCGGCGGCTGCCGCCGGAGACCGCGCGGGACCGCGCCGGCCGGCCGCAGCGCGGCGGGTTCCAGGTCCTCGCCACCCGGGGCGACCCGGGGTTCGGTGGCGCGGACATCGACCAGGCGCTGCTGGAGCACGTCGGCTCGCTGGTGTCGGCCGCCGACCCGGACGCGTGGCGCCAGCTCGTCGAAGGGCGCGAGCTGGTCGACCGGCGCCGCCGCCGCGTGCTGCGCCAGGACGTCCGCGGTGCGAAGGAAACCCTTTCGCGGCACGCCTACACGGACGTGCCGATGCCGCCGCCGTTCGCCGACGCCCACGTCACCCGCGAGGACCTGGAGCGGCTGATCGCCACGCCGCTGGGCCGCGCGGTGGAGCTGACCGTCGCGGCCATCGGCGACGCGGGACTGCGGCCGAAGCAGCTCACGGCGATCTTCCTGGTCGGCGGGTCGAGCCGGATCCCGATGATCTCGCGGCTGGTGCACGAGCGCACCGGCGTCGTGCCGACGAGCCTCGACCAGCCCGAAACGGTGGTGGCGCGCGGCGCGCTGCGGGCGGTGCTGGTGGACCCGGACCGCACCGGCGCCCTGCCCGGCGAAGCGATGGCGCGGCTGGGCGCGGTCCCCGGCGGCACCGCCGGCCCGGCGGCGCAGCGCACGGAGGTCGTCCGGCCCGGCGACGTCGCCCCGCGCCCGGCCCCGCCGCGCACCCCGCCCGCGCCGAGCGGGTTCCCGAACCGCCCGGTGCCGCCGCCGTCGCCGCCCCGCGGCCAGCCGGCGGCCCGCCCGTGGACCCCGCCCGCCGGCCAGCCGGGCCCGTCGTCCGGTCCCGGCCGCGCCGCGCCCGAACCGGCCGCGAAGAGCAAGCGGAAGCTGTGGGGTATCGCCGGGATCGCGGTGGTCGCCGTGGCCGCGCTCGTCGTCGCCGGCTTCTTCGTGTTCAAGAGCTCCGGGAACGACGCCGTGAGCGGCCGCACGCTCTCGCAGTACGACTTCAAGTTCGTTTCGCCGGAAGACTGGGTCCAGACCGACGACCGGGTCGCCGAGCGGCAGGTGGTGATCCACCCGCAGGAGTCCCGGGACGGCAACGACCTGCTGGTCGCGCAGGAATACGTGATGGACTACGACGCGACCGCCGATCCGCAGAAGCTGGTCGACGAACTCAAGCGCAGCGCGGAAGCCGACACCGAGCGCTGGAGCGCGTTCACGCCGAGCCTGTCCTACGCCGGCCGGACCGTGATCGGTTACCACGAAAGCAAACCGGGCCGGCCGGATCTGCAGGTCGACTGGTACGTCGTGGCGAAGGGCAAGGTGCGGGTGCACATCGGCTGCCAGTACGCGACGGCGCAGTTGCGGGACCGAGTGGCCGTCGCGTGCACGCAGGCCGTGTCCACGGTCGAAATCCTCAACTGAGAGGAGGGCACGCGGTGCCGTCCGAAGAATTCGAAAGCGCCGCGGCGTCCTTCAAGCGGGTCGGGCAGGACGCGGTGACGCACGCCCGTCGCGTCGCCGGGAACGCGAAGGCGCGCAGCCAGCGGCGCCGCAGCGAGAACGCCGAGCTGCTGAAGCGCAGCGGCCGCGGCGTGAAGTCCGGCGACCCGACGCCGGGTGCGCTGCGTGCCGCCGCCGAACGGTTCCGCCGCGCCCGCGGGCTGGCCGTCCCGGCGGTTCCCGATCCGGTTCCTTCGCTTCCGCAACCGCCGGCCCGGCCCCCTCGATCGGGTGACGAAGACGAAGACTTTTCCCAGATGCGAATCATGAAACGCGATCAGTGAGAGCGTGCAACTGGTCGCTGTGCGTGTGCTAACCCCGCTGGTAGAGAACACATTTTCGGGTGACGTGTCGCCGAGCCGGGTCCTCGGTCGAATACCCGTGGCGACCGGTTCCCGCGGCGAGCGTTAACGCAAGCAACTACTTGCGGGCAAAGCACGACAAGGGGGAACCGGTCATGGCAATGTCTGCGTCGTAGGGCCGTACAACGAACAAGCCTGGTACGGACGACCATCAATCTTGCGAAGGGGGTTCCGGCATGACTGTCGGATTCCAGGGAACACCGGCTCAGTTCACCGAGGCCGAAGGCCGCGTCACCGAGGTGCGCGCCGGCATGGACGCCAACCTGTCCACGCTGCGCGACCGCATCGAGGCCACCCGCGCCGGCTGGCAGGGTGAGGCGCAGAAGGCGTTCGACCACGTCATGCAGCGCTTCGACGAGGACGCCCGCGGCATGAACCAGGCCCTGCAGAAGATCGCGGAGCTGCTCAAGGAAGCCGGCTCGAAGTACGAGCGCTCCGAGCAGCAGCAGCAGGAGATCATGCAGGCCGTCAACCGCGGCTTCGACCGCCTCGGCTGACCCTTCCCGTCCACCAAGACCACCTGACTTCCGCATTCTCAAAAGGAGCACACCATGCCTGATGGCGCCGGCATTGTCGTCAATTACGCCACCATCCACGCGGCCGCCGAAGACTGCAGCACCACCGGCAACGAGCTGCAGCAGGCGTTCGACCGCCTGAAGGACGACCTCAAGCCGCTGGTCACCACCTGGACCGGTGCCGCGAAGGACCAGTACGACCAGGCCCAGCGCAACTGGGACCAGAAGTTCGAAGACCTGAAGCAGGTCCTGGCGCAGATCGCCGCCGCCCTGCCGCAGATCGCCGACGGCTACCAGAGCACGGACAAGGCCGTCGAGGGCCTGTTCTGAGCCGCTAGCCCCGGAAACCACGGCGGGCCCGCACTCCGGTGCGGGGCCCGCCGTTTTCCGTTGCCGGGTAAGGGAAAACTCAGTGGGGGGCGCCGACCTCGTACTCCGGCCGGTCGTTGAGCACCCGCACGGTCACCTTCTTCTCCTGCCCGCCGATCGTGACGGTGCAGTCGAAGGTCGTCCCGTTCTGCGCGGCCTGGTTCGCCGGGCACTGCGCGTTCTTCACGTCCGGCTCGCCGTAGTTCTCGTTGAGGACCTTGACCACACCGTCCTGAAGGGACTGTCGCTCGAGGACGTCCCCGCGGAACGCGCCCAGCAGCCACGCCGCGCCGCCACCGATGGCGAGCACCAGGACGGCCGCTCCCGCGATCAGCAACGGCTTCTTGGACTTCGGCTTCTTCTCCGGCTCCGCGGCGAACGCGCCGAGCCCGCCGTACTGCGACGGCTGGAACCCGCCGCCGTACTGCTGCCCCGGCTGACCCGGTTGCCCCGGCGCGGGTTGCGCGGGCCAGCCGCCGCCGGGTGTGCCCGGCTGCTGTGGCGTCGGCTGGGACGGCGGTTGCCACGGCGCCGGCGGCCCCGGCTGCCACGGCCCCGAGAACGACCCGGACGTGCCGGGCTGCTGGCCCTGGTTCCACTGGCCCGTGTAGGAACCCGTGCCGGGGTCGGCCTGCTGCTGGTGCTGCCACTGCCCGGCGTGCGGGCCGGTCGCCTGCTGCTCGGGCTGGTTCGGCTGCGGCTGCCACCACTGCGGCTGCTGCTGGTCCGGCGGCTGGGTCATCGGAGATCACCTCGGGTCGTGGTCACGCTTCAGCTGCCCTGGGCTTCGCCGAGCTTGCGGTAGAACTCGTTCATCGCCGCTCGGTCGGGCAGCACGGTGATCTGGGACGGGTCCGGCAGCTTCGGCATGTCCTGGAGGCTCGCCTTGCCGGTGAACCGGAAGTCGTACTTGAGCTCGACGTTGTGCCCGTCGCCGGAGAACTTGGCCTCCATCCCGAACGAGACGAGGCTGCCGTCGGGGTTCAGCGTGATCGTCGCCGGGACGGGCGCCTTCTTCAGCTCCGGCCCGATCTGGTCGGTGATGCTCTTCGGCAGGATCTCGACCTTCTTCTTGACGAAGATCTCGAACGGCACCATCACCGTCAGCGCGGTCTTGCCGTCGCCGAGGCTCTTCGCGCCGCGCACGGCCCGCTTGTCGGCCTCGTAGGCGCTGAAGGCCGAGTCGGCCATCCGGCACGGCGTCAGCACGCCGCCCCAGACGCACGGCTGGACCAGGCCGGCCTCCGGTTTCGGCATCGACACCCACGCCGTCGGCGAGACGCCCTTCTGGACGTACATCGGGCCGAGGTAGGTGTACTCGACCGTGCCGTCGGCCGGCGTGTAGGTGTCGATGATCTCGTCGGGGTTCTTCTGCGAGCGGTGCCGCACCGCGCGGCTCTCCGGGCTGCCGGTGCGGGCCGACGTCACGGTGCTGTGGATCCACTTCTCGTCGAACTTGAAGTAGGCGTCCAGCGAGTTGGTGACGTCGCGCGTGTCGGTGATGGCGTCGCTCAGCTTGCCGATCACCTGCTCGAACTTGCCGCCGACGTAGTCCGCGGCGTCGTCGCCCTTCGCCAGCGCGGTGCCCGCCTTCGCCTGGCCGCAGGCGCTGACCAGGGCCAGGAGGGCAGCCAGGACGAAGGTCGCCGTAGGTCGTTTCCTCATGCCGTCCCCATGCTCGCGTGTGCCGCCCGGATGGTCCCATCCTCGCGTGTCGTGGCGACGCGTGCAGGCGGTTCGGCCGGAAAACCGGGTAGAGTCCGGCTGCGCCCGGGCCGCTCGGAGCCTAGTATGAGCGCTCCCACCCACCCCCGATGCACGGGCGCGGTGGACGTGGGGGTATCTTCATATGTCGTTGTGCGTTGCGGCGCATCAGCGCTAGGCCCGCACAGAACCCACACGCAATGTTGACGACGAGGTAGACCCTTGCCCACGTACAGCCCCAAGCCCGGCGACGTCACTCGTGCCTGGCACGTGATCGACGCCGAGGATGTCGTGCTCGGCCGGCTCGCGACCGAGGTCGCCACGCTGCTGCGCGGCAAGCACAAGCCGACCTACGCCCCGCACGTGGACACCGGTGACTTCGTCATCATCGTCAACGCCGAGAAGGTCGCGCTCACCGGTAACAAGCGCGAACAGAAGTTCGCGTACCGGCACAGCGGTTACCCGGGCGGTCTGCGGAAGCGCTCGTTCGGCGAGCTCCTGGACACCAAGCCCGAGCACCTTGTCGAAAAGGTCGTCAAGGGCATGCTGCCGAAGAACAAGCTCGGCCGCGCCCAGGCGAAGAAGCTGAAGGTGTACGCCGGCCCGCAGCACCCGCACACCGCGCAGCAGCCGCAGGTGCGCGAGATCACCAAGATCGCGCAGGTCGCGCAGTGAGTGAGGAACAGTCTGTGACCAGCACCGAGACCGAGACCCCCGAGGTCGTCGAGGCCACCGAGACCGGCGCCGTGGCCACCAGCGAGACCCCGGTCGCCACCAGCGAGTCGGAAGCCGCGCCGCGTCCGTCGCGCGCCGCCGGCGGCAACGCGCAGACCGTCGGCCGCCGCAAGGAAGCCGTGGTCCGCGTGCGGGTCGTCCCGGGCACCGGGGTGTTCAAGCTCAACGGCCGCACCCTCGAGGAGTACTTCCCGAACAAGGTGCACCAGCAGCTCATCCGCGAGCCGCTGGTCACGGTCGAGAAGCCGGACTCCTTCGACATCTTCGCCAACCTCCACGGCGGCGGCGTCTCCGGCCAGGCCGGCGCGCTGCGCCTGGCGATCGCCCGCGCGCTCGTCGAGGTCGACGCGGACGACCGCCCGGCCCTCAAGAAGGCCGGCTTCCTGACCCGTGACGCGCGCGCCACGGAGCGGAAGAAGTACGGCCTCAAGAAGGCCCGCAAGGCCCCGCAGTACAGCAAGCGCTGATCGCGCCTTCTGGCGCAACCGACCGGAGCGCCCATCCGTCCATCGGATGGGCGCTTCGGCGTTTTCACCGGTCCGTCAGGATCGCTAGGTTGTCGTGGTGGTTCCACAAGGAGGTCGATCGATGGCACGCCTGTTCGGTACCGACGGGGTACGTGGCCTGGCCAACGCCGAGCTGACGCCGGAGCTGGCTCTCACGCTGGCGGCCAGCGCCGCCCGGGTGCTCGCCGCGCACGACCGCTCGCACCGGCCGGTCGCCGTCGTCGGCCGCGACCCGCGGGCCAGCGGCGAGATGCTCGAAGCCGCCGTGGTGGCGGGCCTCACGTCCGCCGGGGCCGACGTCCGCCTCGTCGGCGTCCTGCCCACGCCCGCGGTCGCGTACCTGGTCGGCGCGCTCGAAGCCGACCTCGGCGTGATGATCTCCGCGTCGCACAACCCGATGCCGGACAACGGCATCAAGCTCTTCGCCGCGGGCGGGCACAAGCTCCCCGACGGCATCGAGGACGAGATCGAGGCCGGCCTCTCCGCCGACGCGGTCCGCCCGACCGGCATCGGCGTCGGGCGCGTCACCACCGTCGAGGACGCCCTCGACCGCTACGCGACCCACCTGCTCGGCGCGACCCCGCACTCCCTGTCCGGGCTGAAGGTCGTCGTCGACTGCGCGAACGGCGCGTCGTCGGCCGCCGCGCCCGAGGTCTACCGCCGCGCCGGCGCCGAGGTCGTGGCCCTGCACGCCGACCCGGACGGCGTCAACATCAACGAGCACTGCGGCTCCAACCACCCCGAGAAGCTGCGCAAGGCGGTCGTCGCGCACGGCGCCGACCTCGGCATCGCGCACGACGGCGACGCCGACCGCTGCGTGGCCGTGGACTCCGCCGGCGAGCTGATCGACGGCGACCAGATCATGGCGGTGCTGGCGCTGGCGCTGGCCGAACGCGGTGAGCTGACCAAGGACACGCTGGTCGCGACCGTGATGAGCAACCTCGGCCTGCACCTGGCGATGAAGGTCAACGGCGTGAACGTCGTGACGACCGCGGTCGGCGACCGGTACGTCCTCGAGGAGCTGCGCGCGAGCGGCTACGCCCTCGGCGGCGAGCAGTCCGGGCACGTCGTGCTCCCGGCCCACGCGACCACCGGTGACGGCCTGCTGACGGCGTTGCGCCTGATGAGCCGCATGGCCGAGACGGGCAAGTCCCTCGCCGACCTCGCCGCCGTGATGAACCGGCTGCCGCAGGTACTGGTGAACGTCCCGGTCGCGGACAAGTCCGCGGTCGCCGGCTCGACCGAGGTCCGGGACGCCATCGGCGAGGTGGAAGCCGAGCTGGGCGAGGAGGGCCGGGTGCTGCTGCGCCCGTCCGGCACCGAGCAGCTGGTCCGCGTGATGGTCGAGGCCCCGGCCCAGTCCACCGCCCAGGCGGCGGCCGACCGCCTCGCAGGCGTCGTCTCAGCCGTTTCCTGACCTGGTCACCACGGCCTTCGCCAGGCCGTGGAACACCGGGTGGGTCTTCCAGCGGACGTCGGTGACCGAGCAGCCGCCGGCGAGGAGCTTCGCCAGCGCTCCCAGCGCGACCTCGGCCTCGGCCAGCGCCACCCCGGACCCCGGGCACGCGTGGCGGCCGAGCCCGAACGGCAGGCCGTCGGCCAGCGAGATCGCCACCGGGCCTTCCGGGCCGAAGCGCAGGACGTACCGGGCCGGGCAGATCTCCGCCGCCAGCTCGCGCACGGACTTCGGCCCCGAAGTGGCCAGCGCCAGCCCGGCGCAGGCCAGGAAGTTCAGCGAGTTCTCGTACGCGGCGTGCGCGAGCACCACCGGGTTGAACATCAGCTCGTCCTCGTCCAGCCGCCCGGCCGCGTGCGCGTCCCGCAGCGCCGTGAGGCCGCCCGGCCCGGCCGGGGTGCGGCTGAGCTGCACCGCGAGCCGGAACGCGGCCGCCTGGCCGGCCCGGTCCGTGCCGCCGAAGACGTCGAGGTTCGCCGTCGTCGCCTCCAGGCGGTCCAGGAAGCCGTCGTCGAGGGCGACCCCGAGCACCGAGGACGTCACGGCGCCCGCGACCGGCCGGGCGAAGTCGCGCACCAGGTCGAACTCCGGGCCCAGCCCGGCCACCACGGCCTCGATCCCGGCCAGCACCGGCGCCGGCAGCGGCTCCAGGCGAGCGATGATCTCCCGCAGCACCCCGCGCAGCCGGGTGTGGCCTTCGCCGTCGCGCAGCAGCACGCTGGGCGAGCCGATACCGGGGTCCGACGTCAGGTCCGGCGAGCGCAGCGCCCGCGCGCTCGCGTCGCGTCCGGTGACGACGCGGATCCCGTGCTCTTCGAACTGGTCCATCGCCCGCCCAACCTAGGGCAGGATGGGCCCGTGCCGCCCGCAGCCGTCCCGGACGAGGTCCTGGCCACGCCGTTCACGGACCACCTGCTCCGCAACGCCGCCGAAGACCGCCCGGCCTTCACCTGCCTGACCTTCCCCGGCCCCGCCGAGCACACGCTGACCTGGCCCCGGCTGCTCGCCCGCGTCCGCGGCGTCGCCCGCGAGCTGCGGCACCACACCCGGCCGGGCGACCGCGTGGCGATCGTCGCCCGCCAGGACCTCGAGTACGTCGTCGCGTTCCTCGGCACGCTCTACGCGGGGCTCGTCGCGGTGCCGCTGTCGGTCCCGACCGGCCGCACCCACGCCGCCCGGATCGAGTCGGCCTTCGCCGACGCCCGGCCGTCGGTGTGCCTGACCTCGAAGAACCTGCTGGAGAAGACCGCCTCGCTGGCCGGACGGCCGGACGTCGTGCTCGCGATCGAGGACATCGGGCCCGACGACGCCGAGCCGCCCGCCGCGGTCGCGATGGCCGACCCGGCGTACCTGCAGTACACGTCGGGCTCGACGCGCCGCCCGGCCGCCGCGGTGATCTCGCACCGCGCGCTGGTCGCCAGCTGCTGGCAGACCACGCGCTGCTACCACGCCGACGCGTCGACGCCGCTGGCCGGCTGGGTCCCGTTCTTCCACGACATGGGGCTGGTCCTGCTGATCGGCACGCCGGTCTTCCTCGGCTCGCGGTCGGTGTTCTTCACGCCGATGGAGTTCGTGCGCGACCCGCTGCGCTGGATCCGGCTGCTGGCGGAGTACCCGGGCGCGATCACCGCGGCGCCGAACTTCGCCTTCGACCTGGCCGCCGAAGCGGCGGGGGAGCTGGAGCCCGTCGACCTCTCGCACGTGAACTCGGTGCTCAACGGCAGCGAGCCCGTCCGCGCGGCCACCGTCGCGGCCTTCGAGCGGGCGTTCGCGCCGTTCGGGCTGCCGCGCGCGGCGCACAAGCCGTGCTACGGGCTGGCCGAGGCGACGGTCTTCGTCACGAGCACGGGGGACGAGGGCCCGACCGTGACGACGTCCGGCCTGGTCTCCGTGGGGCGCCCGTACGGCCAGCGGATCCGCGTTGTCGACAAAGCGACCGGCGAGCCGCTGCCGGACGGCGAGGTCGGCGAGATCCGGGTGTCCGGGCCGAACGTCGCCGACCGCTACTGGGGCCACGACGCCCCGCTGGCGGACGGCGGCTGGCTGGCCACCGGCGACCTCGGCTTCGTCCACGAAGGACTGCTGTACGTCACCGGCCGGCTCAAGGACCTGATCATCGTCGACGGCCGCAACCACTACCCGCAGGACATCGAAGCCACCGTCGAGGCCGCGCACCCGGCCGTCCGGGCCGGCCGGGTCGCCGCGTTCGCCGTGGACGGGGCGGGTGGCGAGGGGGTCGCGGTCGTGGCCGGCTGCGCGGCGCCGGACGAGACCGTGGAGAAGGCGGTGCGGCGGGCCGTCTCGGCGGGGCACGACCTGCCGCTGCGCGCGCTGTGGCTCGTCCCGCCGGGCGCGGTGCCGCGCACCTCCAGCGGCAAGGTGGCCCGTGCCGCGGCCCGCGACCGCTGGTGGGGCGAGAATGGGCGGCATGGCTGACCCGGGCACCTACGTCGACGAGATCAAGCGCACCATCTGCTTCGCGCTGGAGATCCCGCCCGAGCGGCTGACCGACACGACGCCGTTCGACGAGCTCGGGATGACGTCCCGGCAGCGGATCCAGCTGCTCTCGCGCGTCGAGGTGACCTACGGCGTTTCGGTCGACCTCGACGAGCTCGACCGGCTGGTGGACGTCCGCGGCGTCGCCGAGGTGATCTCCGAGGCGGTCGCCGCGCAACGCCCGACCGGGTGATGGGCCAGTTCGGCAAAGCCCAGGTAGGGCGCCGGACCGGCCGCTAGACTCTGTGTGCATCTGCGACGGCACCGAACGGCGGCCGGGCGCGTCACAGTCTTGAAACCCGAGCCAGTGACTGTGGGATCGAAGGGGGCAGCGACCATGCCAGACGGGTATGCAGCGAGTTCGGAGGCGATGACGCGGGCGCAAATCCGCCTCGCGGACGCCGCCGACGACCCGGCGGCCGAAGCGAAGAAGGTCGCGCCGACCGAGATCGCCGCCGCCGACTTCGGCCGCGTGCACCAGGAGGGTTTCGGCAAGTACAAGGCCGGGATGGACGAGATCGGCGCGGGCATGACGGGGCTGTCGAACGCCCTCATGAACCTCGGCAGCGGGATCGGGACGGCCGGCTCCAAGTACACCGCGCAGGAAGCGAACGCCGGCGCGCAGGCGAACCAGGCCGGGGGTAACCGCTGATGGCTGACTGGGCCGAAATCAAGAAGGTCCTCGATGACCCGAACGTCTCCATGGAGACGAAGACGAAGCTCATGGAGGAGTACGACCGCAACACCTTCAACTTCAACGACGAAGAAGAAGAGTACGCGAAGAAGTACATCGAGAACTACTCCGACGGCGGCGGCGGTTACGACCCGTTCGATTCCAACGACACCGACGACATCGTCAAGGAAGCGAAGACGGAGTCGGCGGCCAAGAACCAGGAACACCAGCGCCAGACCGACGAGCGCGACCAGGCGAAGAAGAACCTGGACGGGATCACCACGCCGACGCTGGGGGTCGGCGCGAAGAGTTCCGACGAGCAGCTGGACCAGGGCAACGTCGCGGTCGACCTGCTCGCGAAGTGGACCGACGAGGTCTGGAACCAGATCAAGGGCGGCGAGGGCGAGAAGAAGAATTCCCAGACCGAACTCAAGGACAAGTTCCACGAGAACCGCGGGATCCAGTACCAGAAGTTCCTTTCCGACGCCGACGACCTCGCCAAGGCGCACAAGGTCGTCGAGGACACGCTGAGCAAGAGCGACACCGAGCTCCAGACCCTCTTCGGGGAATGGAAGGGCAAGGGCGCCAACGCGGCGGAAATCAAGTACGACGAGACGATCAAGCCGCACGCCAAGGAGCTTTCGCAGCAGATCGACGGCGCGGCGAAGCTGATCCCGCAGACCGTGACGCACGTCTTCGACGCCGTCAAGAAGAAGGTCGACGAGGTCCTGCAGCTGCACCGCCCGGTGATCGCCGAAGCCGACATCCCGATGGCGAAGGACGTCCTCAAGATCGCCAACGGCGACACCGAGGAGTTCGACGACTTCATGAAGGTCGCGAGCTGGATCGACGCGGTCAACGCGAAGAACAACAACCCGTCGAACCTCGCCGAGCGCCTGCAGAACGACGACTGCGGCTTCAACGACGAGAACATCGAATACGGCCGCCAGGTCACCCGCTACTGGCGCGACGGTGCTTTCGCGCGGGAGTACAAGGGCCTGATCAACGCCTTCGACGGCTCCTGCAAGACCGCCAAGGACACCATCGACCAGCAGTTCGGCGCGCTCGCGCGGTACATGGACGGCTACCGCAACCAGCTGACCGAGGCGAAGAACGACGGCGGCGGCGACAAGGGCGGCGGGGACAAGGGCGGCAACACCGGGGGCGGCGACAAGGGCGGCAACACCGGCGGTGGCACGGGCGGCGGGACCGGTGGCGGCACCGGTGGGGGAACCGGCGGCGGCACCGGCGGGGGCGGCACGACGCCGTCGGCGACCGAGCCGCCGAAGACCGAGGACCCCGCGAAGCCGGACGACGGCAAGAACCCGATCACCGGCAAGCCCCTCGAAGTCGACCCGGCGACCGGCGAGCCGTACCCGATCGACCCGAAGACCGGCGAAGCCATCAAGGACATGGACGACACCGACACGGTGTCGGTCAAGAAGGGCGACAACACGATCGAGATGTCCGAGCCCGACAAGGAGGGCAAGCAGGACATCTCCGTGGACGACGGCCACGGCCACAAGAAGGACTACCACCTCGACTGGGGTGACGACGACAAGGCCGAAGCAGGCAAGGACGGCAAGGACGGCGCCAAGGCCGACGGCAGCTTCGGCCCGCAGGGCAGCCAGGCGGTCAAGGAGGGCCAGCCCTCGGCCGACGGCAGCTACAAGCCCGGCCCGGACGGCAAGATCCACATCCAGGACGGCAACCTCAAGATCACGGCCGAGCGGCCGGAGGGCCCCGACGGCCCGACGATCGTGACCGTCGACGACGGCAAGGGCGAGCCGACCACCTACACGCTCGACGAGAAGGACGACCCCAAGGCCGACGACCTCAAGGCGGACGGCAAGGGCGACGGCAAGACCGACCCGGCGGGCTCGGAGATCAAGCACGACCCGAAGGCCGAGACCCCGCTGACGAAGGACCCGGCGCCGCCCAACCCGGACCCGGGCTTCACGCGCAGCGAAGCGGCCGGTGGCGGCGCGAGCGGGTTCAGCGCCCCGGGCGGGGTCGACGTCGGCGGTGACTTCGGCGGCGGCAGCAGTGTCGGCGCGGAGCCCGCCGTGGCGACGGCCGACGCGGGCGGCGGTGCCGGTGGCGGTGGCGACGCGACGACGACGGCGGGGGCGAGCGACTTCGGCTCCGCGGTCACCGGCGGCGGCGCGACGGCGGACTTCGCCGGCGCGGTGTCGCTCGACCCGGGTGCCCAGACGGGCAGCGACGCGTCGATGCCGATGTCCGACGGCGGCGGGCTGGGCGCGACCCCGGTCGACGCCGGCGCGCACCAGGCCGCGGCGAGCGGCTCGTCCGGCATGAGCGGGATGAGCGGCATGGGCGGGATGATGGGCGGCATGGGCGGTGCCCCGGGCGGCGGTGGCGGCGGCGACCAGCAGCGCGGCCCCAGCCAGTACCGCATCGAGGGCGGCGTGTTCGAAACGAGCGGCGCGAAGGGCCGGATCAGCGGCTCGCTCGACGACGAGGGTGACCGTTCGATCCGGTACGACCGGTGACGAGGGCTGAGGAGGGCCGATGAGCAGCGCCGAAGACCGGTACCGCGCGGCGATCTCGACGATGGAAGCCGCGGCGCGGGAGCAGGACGAGCAGCGGGGGCTGCGCGAACGCCACGTCGCCGAGGCCACCGCGGAGGCGCGCGAGGGGCTGAAGCGGGAGATGGGCGCCGCGCAGAAGTACGCCGAGCACATGGACGAGCTCAACAAGCGCAAGCAGAGCGCGGGTGGCTGGGCGACGGAGAAGACGCTGGCCGACAAGTCCCGCGAGTCGCTGATGGAGTTCGGCGTCCAGGACGAAGAGGCGGACACGGGCTACACGGCGTACCCGACGCCGAGCTACGGAACGCCGGTGCCGGCGCCCGCGGCGGTCGCCCCGCGTCCCGAGCCGGCCCCGGAGCCGCCGGCCCCGGCCGCACCGGAGCCGCCGCGGCGGGGCAGGCACGCCCGCCAGCCGGACGACGAAGACGATTTCTCCAGCACCAGCTGGCTGGTGTGAGGAAGGGCCCGGCTCCGGCCGGGCCCTTTCCACGTCAGTGCGCGGGTTCTTCCTCGCGCTCGATGGGGGCGCGCTTGACGTCCGCCTCGAGCAGCGGCCGGTACTTGTCGGTGCCGGTCAGGTGCGTCAGGAAGAAGGCGGTGAACAGCGCCCGGGTCAGCTGCTGCGTCCCGCGGTGCGGCTTGCCGTGCATGATCAGCTGCGACCAGTGCCTGCCCTCGGTGACGCCCAGGTGCGACGCCTTGCCGAGCAGCCGCAGCTGGACGTCGTCGCCACCCCAGCCGTTCGCGATGGCTTCGGCGTGCCCGACGGCCGGCGCGACCAGGTCCCCGTCCGCGGCGAGGTGCAGCCCGGGCACGGTGATGGCCTGGGCGGCCTCGTGCGCCGGCGGCAGCGTCTGAGCGGCGGTGATGGTGGCGACCGCGCGGATCCGCGGGCGCTCGGCCTGGGCGTCCTGCGCCGCGGCGAGCACGGCGGCGCCACCCCCGGTCGAGTGCCCGGCGAGCCCGAGCTTGGCGGGATCGACGCTGATGCCGTCCGGCCCGAGCCGCACGGTGGTGACGACGTCGAGGGTGGTCAGCAGATCGGCGGCGAGCAGCCGGTGCGACGGCAACGGCCCCTTCTGCGTGGCAGGCGCGGCGGCGACGATGCCCCAGCTGGCAAGGTGCTGCAACAGCTGCCGGTACCGGTGCGGCGGCTGCAGCCACCCGTGCCCGAAGGCCACGGCGGGCAGCCCGAGCCCGGCCCGCGGCGTGAACACCACACCGGGCAGCCCGACCAGGGCGAGATCACCCCGCAGGACCTCGTGCGGACCCGGATGCGTCAACTCCGCGAGCAGCTGCTTGGGCTTGCTGGCCATAGCCGGAACCCTACTGCGCGAGCCCGCAGGAGGCTCGCTCGCCGCCCCGGCAAGCCCCGGACCCACCCCCAAGCGCCCCAATGTGGCCTTCGGTGCGTCAGACGCACCGAAGGCCACGTTGGGTGCGTGAGACGCAACCAAGGCCACCTTGGGGCGCTGGGCCGGTACCCGAGTGGGTGACGGGGCATTGGTCCGGACCATGACCGATCCGGCTTGCCCAGGTCAAGCGGCCTTTCCGGACCCCGTCAGCCTGCCGAACGTCCCTCGTTAGGCTGGTGCGCGTGTGTGGAATCGTGGGATATGTCGGGCACCGCCCGGCTCTGGACGTCGTCCTCGGCGGGCTCCGGCGCATGGAGTACCGCGGTTACGACTCGGCCGGGGTCGCGGTCCTCGACGGTGCCGGTGCGCTGACCGTCGAGCGCAAGGCGGGCCGCCTCGCCAACCTGGAAGCCGAGCTCGACGCGGTCGGCCGGGACAACTTCGCCGGGACCGCCGGCATGGGCCACACCCGCTGGGCCACCCACGGTGCGCCGATCGACCGCAACTCGCACCCGCACCGGGACACGAGCCAGCGCGTCGCGATCGTGCACAACGGCATCATCGAGAACTTCGCCGCTCTCCGGGCCGAACTGGAAGCCGACGGCGTCGAGATGGCCAGCGACACCGACAGCGAGACCGCCGCCCACCTCGTCGCCCGCGCCTACGCCGAAGGCGACACCAAGGGTGACTTCGCCGCGAGCGTCGCCGCCGTCTGCCGCCGGCTGGAAGGCGCCTTCACCCTGGTCGTGACGCACGCCGACGAGCCGGACACCATCGTCGCCGCCCGCCGGTCGTCGCCGCTGGTCGTCGGCGTGGGCGACGGGGAGCACTTCGTCGCCTCGGACGTCGCCGCCTTCATCGAGCACACCCGGGAGGCCGTCGAACTGGGCCAGGACCAGCTCGTCGTCATCACGCGCGAGGGCTACGACGTCCGCGACTTCCACGGCGACGCCGCCCAGGCCAAGCCGTTCACCGTGGACTGGGACCTCTCCGCCGCCGAAAAGGGCGGCCACGAGTACTTCATGCTCAAGGAGATCGAGGAGCAGCCCGAGGCGCTGGCGAACACGCTGCGCGGGCACTTCGAGTCCGGCCGGATCATCCTCGACGAGCAGCGCATCTCCGACCAGGACCTCCGCGACGTCGACAAGGTCTTCGTCGTCGCCTGCGGGTCGGCCTACCACTCCGGCCTGGTCGCGAAGTACGCCATCGAGCACTGGACGCGGCTGCCGGTCGAGGTCGAGCTGGCGTCCGAGTTCCGCTACCGCGACCCGGTGCTGGACCGCGACACGCTCGTCGTCGCCGTGTCCCAGTCCGGCGAGACGGCGGACACGCTCGAAGCCGTCCGGCACGCGCGTGAGCAGAAGGCGCGCGTCCTGGCCGTCTGCAACACCAACGGCGCGCAGATCCCGCGTGAGTCCGACGCCGTCCTCTACACCCACGCCGGGCCCGAGATCGGCGTCGCGTCGACGAAGGCGTTCCTCGCCCAGATCGCGGCGAACTACCTCGTCGGCCTGGCGCTGGCGCAGGCGCGCGGCACGAAGTACCCGGACGAGGTCGCCCGCGAGTTCGCCGAGCTGGAGGCCATGCCCGCGGCCGTCCAGAAGGTACTGTCCACTGTGGAGCAGACCCGCGACCTCGGCCGGCGCATCGCCGACTCGCGCGCGGTGCTGTTCCTCGGCCGCCACGTCGGATTCCCGGTCGCCCTCGAAGGCGCGCTCAAGCTCAAGGAACTCGCGTACATGCACGCCGAGGGCTTCGCGGCAGGCGAGCTGAAGCACGGCCCGATCGCGCTGATCGAAGACGGCCTGCCGGTCGTCGTCGTGATGCCGTCGCCCAAGGGCCGCGCGGTGCTGCACTCGAAGCTCGTGTCGAACATCAGCGAGATCCAGGCCCGCGGCGCCCGCACGATCGTGATCGCCGAAGAGGGTGACGAGACCGTCCGGCCGTTCGCCGACGAGCTCATCGAGGTCCCCGCGGTGCCGACGCTGCTGCAGCCACTGGTGTCCACGGTGCCGCTGCAGGTGCTGGCCGCGGAGATCGCCCGCGCCCGCGGGTACGACGTCGACAAGCCGCGTAACCTGGCGAAGTCCGTGACCGTCGAGTAGCGGGAGGCCTTCGCCGTGCAGGGAATCTGGACCACGGAACGGATTCGCGAGGCGGAGGCACGGGCGTTCGCCGTCACGCCGGAGGGCGAGCTGATGCGGCGGGCGTCCTTCGGGCTCGCGGTGCACATCGCGGACTTCCTCGAAGACCACACCGGCGGCGTTTCCGGCCGCCGGGTCGTGCTCCTGGTCGGCTCCGGCGACAACGGCGGCGACGCGCTCTGGGCGGGCGCCTTCCTGCGCCGTCGCGGAGTGGCCGTCACGGCGGTCCTGCTCAAGCCCGAGAAGGCGCACGCCAAGGGACTGGCGGCGCTGCGCCGGTCCGGCGGCCGCGCGGTCCCCGCCGACGAGGGTCCACAGTGGATTGAGCGGGCCGACGTCGTGGTCGACGGGATCGTCGGGATCTCCGGCAAAGGCGGCCTGCGCCCGGACGCGGCCCGGCTCGTCGAGCTGGTGGCAGCCCCGATCGTCGCGGTCGACCTCCCCAGCGGCGTCGATCCGGACACCGGCGCGGTCGACGGCCCCGCGGTGGAGGCGGCCAAGACCGTCACCTTCGGCGCGCTCAAGCCGGTGCACGCGCTCGCGCCCGCCCACTGCGGCGAGGTCGTGCTGGTGGACATCGGCCTCGAACTCAGCGACCCGGACCTGCGGCGGCTCGACATCGCCGACGTCGCCGCCGCTTGGCCGATCCCCGGCCCGGACGATGACAAGTACAGCCAGGGCGTGGTCGGCGTAGCGGCGGGTTCGGCGACCTACCCGGGTGCGGCGGTGCTGGCCGCGGGCTCGGCCGTCCGCGCGACGTCGGGCATGGTCCGCTACGCCGGTCACGCCGCCGACGTCGTCCGGGCGCAGTGGCCGGAGATCATCGCGACGGGCACGGTCGCCGACGCCGGGCGCGTCCAGGCCTGGGCGGTCGGCCCGGGCATCGGCACCGGCTCCGAAGGCCGGGACGTGCTGCGGTACGTGCTCGGCCAGGGCGTCCCGGTCTGCGCGGACGCCGACGCGACGACGATCATCGCGAAGTCACCGGACGTCCTCGACGCCCGCGACCCGGACACGCCGCTGGTGCTGACGCCGCACGCGGGCGAGTACGAGCGCCTGATGGGCCGCAAGCCGGGCGCGGATCGCGTCACGGCCGCGCGTGAGGCCGCGAAGAAGTACGACGCAGTCGTGCTGCTGAAGGGGCACGTCACGGTGGTGGCGGCCCCGGACGGCCGGGTCGCGCTGAACAAGCCGCACGGCGCCTGGCTGGCGACGGCGGGCTCCGGCGACGTGCTCTCGGGCTTGGTGGGTTCGCTCCTGGCGGCCGGCCTGGACCCCTGGCTGGCCGCGGCCGCCGCGGCCCACGTCCACTCGCTGGCGGGAGCTATCGCGGCCCAGAACGCCCCGACGTCGGCATCGGGCCTGGTCCACGCCATCCCGGAGGCCATCCGCGCCATCCGCTCCCTGACGCCCTGAACGTCACTTTCTCTACCAAAGTGATCCGGAGTTCCCGCTCCGGGGCCACTTTCGGGTGAAAGTGGCCCCGGGGTCGTGCGAAGAGATATCGAGTTCTCTGTTAACTCTGGGCCGTAAATCTGGTAAGAAGGCTGTGTGAGCGGCGGCACAGCACCCGGAGACCGGAAGACCCGGCCGTCCGACGCTGCCGTCGAGCAGCGCCGGCAGGAGATCCTCGACCACATCATCGAGCAGGGCGAAGCGCGGATCGACGACCTGACCGCGCGCTTCAAGGTCAGCCTCATGACCATGCACCGCGACCTCGACGACCTGGCCGAACGCCGGCTCCTGCGCAAGCTCCGCGGCAAGGTCGAGGCCTACCCGGCGCTCACCGTCGAGTCCGCCGCCCGCTTCGGCGACGCCCTCCACCGCGGTGA
This sequence comes from Amycolatopsis eburnea, assembly GCF_003937945.1. GTDB lineage: Bacteria > Actinomycetota > Actinomycetes > Mycobacteriales > Pseudonocardiaceae > Amycolatopsis > Amycolatopsis eburnea. The sequence goes on along the minus strand of NZ_RSEC01000032.1, from coordinate 554,034 downwards.
GAAGGACGCGCTCGGCGAGGCCGCCGCGCGGCACGTCCACCCCGGCCAGACCGTCTTCGTCGACGACTCCACCACCCTCCTCCCGCTGGTCACGCGGCTCGCGGAGATCGAGGGCCTGACCGTCGTCACCAACTCCCTGCGGGCCGCGCGCGTGCTCGGTGACGGCGGCGCCGACGTCGTGCTCGCCGGTGGCCGCTACTCCCGCGAGTACGACTCCTGCGCCGGTCCCGAGGTGCTCGGCCTGCTCGACTCGATCCGCGCCGACGTCTCCTTCGTCTCGGTCACCGCGGTCGCCGTCGGGCGGCTCTTCCACCCGGACCGCGACTACGCCGAGCTCAAGAAGGCCGCGCTCAAGGTCGCGAACCACAGCGTCCTGGTCGTCGACCACTCGAAGTTCGGCCGCACCGCCACCTACGCCCACGGCGACGTCGGCGACTACGACCTGTTGATCACCGGCGAAGCCACGCCGACCGAGGAGATCGAGGCCGCGCTCAACGCGGGCACCGCGATCGAGATCGTCGAACACGTCCCAGAGGGGCAGCCCTATGACAGCTGAGCTGGTCGCCGGCATCGACTCGTCCACGCAGTCGACCAAGGTCGTCGTGTGCGACGCCGAAACCGGCGAAATCGTCCGCACCGGCCGCGCGCCGCACCCCGAGGGCACCGAGGTCGACCCCGCCGCCTGGTGGGACGCCTTCGGCGAAGCCACGAACGGCCTGCTCGACGACGTCAAGGCCATCGGCGTCGGCGGGCAGCAGCACGGCATGGTCACCCTCGACGAGGACGGCGAGGTCGTCCGGCCCGCGCTGCTGTGGAACGACACCCGCTCCGCGCAGTCGGCGCTCGACCTCATCGACGAGCTCGGCGGCCCGTCGGTCTGGGCGAAGTCCGTCGGCTCGGTGCCGGTAGCCAGCTTCACCGTGACGAAGCTGCGCTGGCTGGCCGACAACGAGCCCGAGCTGGCCGACCGCGTCGCGCGCGTGCTGCTCCCGCACGACTGGCTGACCTGGAAGCTCACCGGCGGCGACCCGGTCACCGACCGCGGCGACGCGTCCGGCACCGGCTACTTCTCGCCGTCCGACAACGCCTACCGCCTCGACGTCCTGAGCCACGCCTTCGGCGGCCGGACGCCGGAGCTGCCCACCGTGCTCGGCCCGGCCCAGGCCGCCGGCCACACCGCGGACGGCGTGCTCGTCTCGGCGGGCACGGGCGACAACATGGCCGCCGCGCTCGGGCTGGAACTCAAGCCCGGCGACGTCGTCGTCTCCCTCGGCACCAGCGGCACGGTGTTCGGGGTCGCCGAGACCGGCGCGGCCGACGCCACCGGCGAGGTCGCCGGGTTCGCCGACGCCACCGGCCGGTTCCTGCCGCTGGCCTGCACCCTCAACGCCGCCCGCGTCCTCACCGCGACGGCGTCGATGCTTGGCGCGACGCTGAGCGAGTTCGACCGGCTCGCCCTGGCCGGCGCGCCCGGCGCCGAAGGCCTCACGTTCCTGCCCTACCTGGACGGCGAGCGCACCCCGAACCTGCCGGGTGCCACCGGCTCGCTCAGCGGTCTGACCAGGGCGAACATGACCCCGCAGAACCTCGCGCGCAGCGCCGTCGAAGGCATGCTCTGCGGCCTCGCCGCGGGTCTCGACGCGGTCCGCACGCACGGTCTCGACGTCCGCCGCGTGCTGCTGATCGGCGGCGGCGCGCAGTCGGCCGCCGTCCGCGCGGTCGCGCCGCTGGTGTTCGGCGTGCCCGTGCAGCTGCCCGAAGTCGCCGAGTACGTCGCCATCGGAGCGGCGCGGCAGGCGGCGTGGGCCCTGGCTTCCAGTGCGGAACCCCCGTCCTGGCAGGAAAACAAGAAAGCGCTCGAGCTGGACGAGCCGACCGAGGCGCAGCGCGCCGAGGGCCACCGGATCCAGCAGCGCCACCTCGAAGCCCGCGAAGCGGCGTACGGGGTCCGGCGGAATCTCGGAGAGGACTGACCGATGGCTTCCATCACCTACGACAAGGCGACCCGGCGCTACGCCGGTTCGGAGCGCCCCGCGGTCGACGCGCTGGACCTGGAGATCGCCGACGGCGAGTTCCTGGTGCTGGTCGGCCCGTCCGGCTGCGGCAAGTCGACCAGCCTGCGCATGCTCGCCGGCCTCGAGGACATCGACGAAGGCGCCGTCTGGATCGGCGACCGCGACGTCACCCAGCTGCCGCCGCGCTCGCGCGACATCGCGATGGTGTTCCAGAACTACGCGCTGTACCCGCACATGACGGTCGCGCAGAACATGGGCTTCGCGCTGAAGATCGCCGGCCGCCCCGCGTCCGAGATCAAGCAGAAGGTGCTCGAGGCCGCGAAGCTGCTGGACATCGAGCAGTACCTCGACCGCAAGCCGAAGGCGCTCTCCGGCGGTCAGCGCCAGCGCGTCGCGATGGGCCGCGCGATCGTGCGGGAGCCGCAGGTCTTCCTGATGGACGAGCCGCTGTCGAACCTGGACGCCAAGCTGCGCGTGTCGACGCGTACGCAGATCGCCGCGCTGCAGCGCCGCCTCGGCGTCACGACCGTGTACGTCACGCACGACCAGGTCGAGGCCATGACGATGGGTGACCGCGTCGCCGTGCTGTCGGACGGCCTGCTGCAGCAGTGCGACACCCCGCGCGCCCTGTACGACAAGCCCGCAAACGCTTTCGTCGCCGGGTTCATCGGCTCGCCCGCGATGAACCTCGTCACCGCGAAGCTCACCGCCGACGGCGCCGAGGTGGGTGGCGCGCGCGTGCCGCTGACCCGCGAGACCATCGCCGCCGCCGACGGCGACACCGTGACCCTCGGCTTCCGGCCGGAGGCCCTCGAGGTCGCCACCAGCGAGGACGGCACCCTGCCGGTCAAGGTGGACCTGGTCGAGGAGCTCGGCTCGGACGCCTACGTCTACGGCAAGCTCGCCGAGACCGACGCCGACGACAACAAGTCCAACGTCGTCGCCCGGGTCGACCCGCGCACGCCGCCCGCCATGGGCGACACCCTCCACCTGCGGATCCGCCCCGACGCGCTGCACGTGTTCTCCACCACGTCCGGGCTGCGCCTGCCCTGACCTCGGGTCATGGGAAACTGGAGGGCGTTATGACCTCCAGTTTCCCTCGGGCGCAGGTCGACATCGACCTCGACGCGATCCGCCACAACCTCGCCCTGCTGGGCGCCCGCGCGCCCGGCGCCGAGGTGATGGCCGTGGTGAAGGCCGACGCCTACGGCCACGGCGCGCTGCCGGTGGCGCGCGCCGCGGTCGAGGCCGGCGCGAGCTGGCTCGGCACCTGCTCGCTCGGCGAAGCCCTCGCCCTGCGTGCGGCCGGGATCACCACCCGCCTGTTCAGCTGGCTGGACACCCCGGACGTCGACTTCGCGCCCGGCGTCGAAAACGACATCGACCTCGCCGCGAGCTCGCTGGGTGAGCTACGCCGCATCGCCGCCGCGGCGAAACCGGGTACCCCGGCTCGTGTGCACCTCAAAATCGACACCGGGCTTTCGCGCAACGGCTGCCCGCCCGCCGCGTGGGCCGAGCTGGTCGAAGCGGCGGCCGCCGAACCGCGGGTCGACGTCGTCGCGATCTGGTCCCACCTCGCGTGCGCGGACGAGCCCGAGCACCCCTCGATCGACATGCAGGCCAAGCGGTTCGCCGAGGCCTACGACGCCGCCCGCGCGGCCGGCCTCGACCCGAAGCGGCACCTGGCGAACTCCGCGGCCCTGCTCACCCGGCCGGACCTGCACTTCGACCTCGTCCGCCCGGGCATCGCGATGTACGGGCTCAACCCGGTCCCGCAGGCCGAAGACCTGCGCCCGGCCATGACCTTCCGGTCCGCGGTCGCGCTGGTCAAGCGCGTGGAAGCCGGGGAATCGGTGTCCTACGGGCACACCTGGACCACGCCGCGCGACACGAACCTGGCGCTCGTGCCGACCGGGTACGCCGACGGCGTGCCGCGGTCGCTGTCCGGGCGGATGGACGTGCTCCTCGGCGGGCAGCGGCGCCCGGTGGCCGGCCGCGTGTGCATGGACCAGCTCGTCGTCGACTGCGGTGACTACGAGCCGTCCGTCGGCGACGAGGTCGTGCTCTTCGGCCAGGGGACCCGCGGCGAGCCGACGGCCCGGGAATGGGCCGACAAGCTGGGCACCATCGACTACGAGATCGTCACCTCGATGTACCGCCCGCGGGTGCGGCGCCGGTATCTGGGGGAGCGCTCGTGACACCTTCACGTCGACTGCTGGCCATCGCCGGCGGGGTGGGGGCCGTGGCCACGGGGACCGCCGCCGCTATCGCCGTCGCCGCGCAGCAGCGGCGGCACAGTGAGGATCCGTACGTGGACGAGCCGCTGGGGGAGCTGAAGCCGGACCGCACGTCGACGGTCGCGGCCGAGGACGGCACGCCGCTTTCGGTCGAGGAGATCGACCCGGAAGACGGCGGGGAACCGGAACTGACCGTCGTGGGGGTCCACGGCTTCGCGCTTTCGCGGCGCTGCTGGCACTTCCAGCGCCGCGACCTCGCGTCGCTGCGGCTGCCCCGCGTGCGGCAGGTGTACTACGACCACCGCAGCCACGGCCTGTCCGGCGCGGCCTCCGCGGAGACGTCGACGATCGAGCAGCTGGCGCGGGACCTCGACTGCGTGCTGCGGTCCGTGGTGCCGGACGGGCCCATCGTGCTGATGGGGCACTCGATGGGCGGCATGGTGATCATGGAGCTGGCCGCCGAGTTCCCGGAGCTGTTCGAAGACCGCGTCTGCGGCGTCGCGTTCATCGCGACGGCGGCGGGCGAAGTGGGCGCACGCGGGTTGCCCCGCTCGCTGCTCTCGAAGTACAACCCGCTGACGCGCGCCGCCGGTGGTCTCGCCGGCTGGCAGCCCGGGCTGGTGGAGTTCGTCCGCGCGGCCGGCGGGCAGCTGACGCGGCAGGCCGTGCGCCGGCTGGCGTTCGGCAGCCGGGACGTCGCGCCGCGGCTGGTCGACTTCATGCTCGAGATGCTGGAAGTGACGCCCGTGCGCGGGCTCGTCAACTTCGTCGACACGCTCGGCAGCCACAACCGGTACGCCGCGCTCGCCGGGCTCAAGCACGCGGAAGTGCTGGTCATCGGCGGTGATTCGGACCGGTTCACGCCGTTCGCGCACGCCGAGCGGATCGCGGCCGAGCTGCCCGACGCGGAGCTGGTGCGCGTCCGCGGCGCCGGCCACATGGTCCAGCTCGAGCAGCCCGAGCTGGTGAACAGCCATCTGATCGATCTCCTGCAACGCTGTTCCGGTGTGGACGGCGAAACCTCGTCCCGGCGAACCTGGTGGTGGCAGCGTTGAGCATGGTGTTTCCCACGCCCGAAGAGACCATGGACTTCGGGCGGGCCCTCGGCCGCGCGTTGCGCGCGGGCGACCTGGTGCTGCTCGCGGGCCCGCTCGGCGCGGGCAAGACGACGCTGACCCGCGGCATCGCCGACGGCCTCGGCGTCGGCGGCCGCGTCAGCTCCCCGACGTTCGTCCTGGCCCGCGTCCACCCGGCGGGCGCGCCGGGCGTGCCCCTGGTGCACGTCGACGCGTACCGCCTGGGGGGCGACCTCTCCCAGCTCGACGACCTCGACCTGGACACGGACCTGGAGCGCTCGGCCATCGTGGTCGAGTGGGGCGAGGGATCCGCGGAGCGCCTTTCGGACGACTACCTGGTCGTCCGGCTGGACCGCCGCGAGGACGACGTCCGCGAGATCACCCTCGAACCGCACGGCACCTGGACCGAGCGCGTCCCGGAGCTCACGACGGCTTGACCACCGCCCGCGCCACCCCCAGGTCCACCAGGTCCTGGGGCCGCAGGTGCAGGCGGTTCGCGATGTCCGGGACCTCCGCCGCCGGGCGCTTGAGGATCGCCGCCGCGGCTTCCGGGGACGTCACCGAGAAGTACGCGTCCGGCGTCACCCACGTCGACTCCGCCGCGGCGAACGCCAGCGCGCCGCCCGAGCCGCCTTCGCCGATCACCAGCGTCGTCACCGGGATCGCCGCCGTCGCGACCGCCTCGAACATCGCCGCGATCGCCGCGCCCGCGCCCGCCTGCTCGGCGGCCGCGTCGTTGGCCGCGCCCGGCGTGTCGACCAGCGTCAGGACCGGGAAGCCCAGCCGGGACGCCAACCGCACCAGCCGCGCGGCCGTGCGGAAGCCCGCCGGGGACGTCGGCGTGCCGCACTGCGCCGCGTAGGCGATCGTCCGGCCGTCGCGCCAGCCGAAGCCGCACGCCACGCCCGGGTCGACACCGCCGGCGCGGTCGCCGCTGATGTCCTCCCGCCAGTCGAAGTACGCGTCCAGGTACTCCGCGGCCCGGGCTCGCTCCGGTGAACGCGCCGCCTGCACCGCTTCCCAGCCTGTCGAGGGCAGGGAAGCGGCTCGTAGCGCCGAAGGCGGCGGAGCGGCCGCCGACGAACGCGCGGTGAGCAGCCGCAGCCAGCGTTCCAGCGTCGTGCCCAGCTCAGCCGGCGTGACGACGGCGTCGACCTGGCCCCACTCGAGCTTCGCCTCCGCGGTGTACGCCTCCGGGGCTTCCGGCGGCCGCACCCGCGAGCCCGCGAACCCGACCTGCGCTTCCGGCAGCGCGAGCACGACGTCGGCGCCCGCGCCGAGGGTCGCCCAGCCACCGCCGGTCGTCGGGTCGCGCAGCACCGAGACCTGCGGGATGCCCGCCGCGCGGGTCAGCGCCGCCGCCCGCGCCACGCGCTGCAGCTGCATGAGCGCGCGCATGCCCTGCTGCATGCGGCTGCCGCCGGTCGCGATCAGCGACACCACCGGCAGCCGCGCGTCGCGGGCGTGCGCGAACGCCGCCTCGATCCGGTCGCCGGTGCGCTGCCCGAGCGACCCGCCGAGGAACCCGAACTCGAACGCGATCAGCACGGCCTCGACGTCGCCGATCTTCGCCGTCCCGCAGACGACCGATTCCTTCTCGCCGGTGCGCTCTTCCGCCGCCGCACGGGCTTCGCGGTACCCCGGCCAGCCGATCGGCCCGTCGGCCGGCTCGTCGCGCAGCGGCGTGGGGAACTCCGTGAACCCGCTCGCGATCGCTTCGACGACTTCGCGCGCGGGCAGCCTAGACACCGAGCGCCCGCTTCATGACCTTGCCCATGTCGTTGCGCGGCAACGCGTCCAGGTACCGGACGACCCGCGGGCGCTTGTGCGGCGCGAGCAGCTTCGCGACGTGGTCGGCGAGTTCCTCGGCGGCCGGTGGCTCGCCGTCGGGCACGACCCACGCGACGATCCGCTCGCCGAGGTCGTCGTCCGGCTCGCCGGTGACGGCCGCTTCGGCAACGCCCGGGTGTTCGAGCAGCGCGTTCTCGATCTCGCCCGCGCCGATCTTGTAGCCGCCGCTCTTGATCAGGTCGGTCGCCTTGCGCCCGACGATCTTGACGTAACCGTCGGCGTCCCGCGTCGCCATGTCGCCGGTGCGGAACCAGCCGTCGTCGACCGCGGCCGCGGTCGCGTCCGGGCGGTTGAGGTACTCGGTGAACAGATTCGGCCCGCGCACCTGGATCTCGCCGACCGTCTCGAGGTCGTCGACCACCTCGCCGGCGTCGCCGATCAGCCGCAGGTCGACCCCGCCGAGCGGGACCCCGACCGTGCCGGGCTTGCGCTCGCCGTCGGCGCGGACGCTGGTGTTCATCAGGGTCTCGGTCATCCCGTAGCGCTCGACGACCTGCTGGCCGGTCGCCGCGGTGATCCGCTGGTGGTCGTGCACCGGCAGCGCGGCCGAGCCCGAAACCAGGAGCCGGGCGCCGCTCAGCGCCTTCGCCAGCACGGGGTTCTCGCCGACCTCGCCCGCGATGCGGTGGTACATCGTCGGGACGCCGAACAGCATCGTGGCGCCGTTCGCCAGCTCGCGCGCGACGCCCTCGGTCGAGAACCGGCCGAGGTGGCGCACCGAGCCGCCGCGGCGCAGCGGACCGAGGATGCCGAGGATGAGGCCGTGCACGTGGAACAGCGGGAGCCCGTGCACGAGGACGTCGGCGGCCGTCCAGCCCCAGGCGTCTTCGAGGGCGTCGAGCGTGGCCGCGATCGCCCGGCGGGGGAGGACGACGCCCTTGGGCGGCCCGGTCGTGCCCGACGTGTAGACGATCAGCGCGGGCGTCTCCGGATCCGGCTCTTCGGTGGCGAACGCTTTCCCGCCGGTCAGCGGGATGTCCCGCCGCGGCAGTTCGGCGAGGGCCGCGGGCAGCTCGGCGCCCGGTTCGGCGAGCACGAGCTGCGGCTCGCTGTCGGTGAGGATGTGGGCGAGTTCGCGCTCGCCGATCTTCGGGTTGAGCGGCACGGCCGGCACGCCGGCGAGCAGCGCGGCGACGACCGCGACGCTCGTGTGCGCGGTCGGGGTCGCCCAGACGGCGACGCGGCCGCGGGGCAGCTCGGCGGCGAGCCCCCCGGCCACGGCGGCGAGGTCGGGGTAGGTGAGGACGTGGTCGCCGAAGCGCAGGGCTTCTCCGGCGGAACCGTCGGCAAGGGCGGGGAACAACGGGGCGGGCACCGCGGGGACCTCCCAGAGTCGGACTCGTCCGCACGTTACCGTGCGGATCAGTCCCCTGCAGAGACCTCTCGAAGACGCTGGTCGTAGGCTGGGACACCGTGTTGGTACTGGCGATCGATACCTCGACCCCGGCGGTCACCGCGGGCGTCGTCGAGGTGGACGGCGAAGCGGTCGAGACGCGCGGAGAGCGCGTCACCGTCGACCCGCGCGCCCACGGCGAGCTGATCACGCCGCACGCGCTGGCCGCCGCCGAAGCCGCGGGGGTCGCGCTCAAGGACCTCGACGCGATCGTCGCCGGCGTCGGCCCCGGCCCGTTCACCGGCCTGCGCGCCGGGATGGCGACCGCCGCCGCGCTCGGCCACGCCCTCGGCCTCCCGGTGTACCCGGTCTGCAGCCTCGACGCGCTGGCCGCGGACGTCACCTCCGCCGAGCCGTTCCTGGTGTGCACCGACGCCCGCCGCCGCGAGGTCTACTGGGCCGCCTACGACGGCGCCGGGAACCGCACCGACGGCCCGCACGTCCAGCGCCCCGCCGACCTCGAGGCCGACGTCAAGGTGGCGGCAGGCGACGGCGCCGTGCTGTACGCGGAGGCGCTCGGCGTCCAGCCGATCGAGCCGCGCTTCCCGTCGCCCGCCGGGCTGGTGAAGGCCGCCCGGAGCGCGTTGCTGGCGAAGGCGGAGCCGGCCCCGCTGACCCCGCTCTACCTGCGCCGCCCGGACGCCGCCGAGCCCGCCGCGCCGAAACGGGTGACCGCGAGGTGAGACTCGAGCCGCTGCGCCGCCGGGACATCCCCCGGTGCGTCGAGATCGAGCAGATCCTCTTCCCGGGCGACGACCCGTGGACGTCCCGCGCCTTCCACTCCGAGCTGGACGCGGGCCACTTCTACCTCGCCGCGCGTCCGGACGAGGGCGACGAGCTGCTCGGCTACGCCGGGCTGGCCGTCGTCGGGCGCCGCCGCGGCGAGTACGAGTCGACCGTGCACACGATCGGCGTCGCCCCGGAACACCAGGGCAAGGGGATCGGCAAGGCGCTGCTGCGCGCGCTGCTGGAACGGGCCGACGAGTTCGAAGCGCCGGTCTTCCTCGAGGTCCGCACGGACAACACGACGGCACTCGCCCTGTACGAGAGCCACGGTTTCGAACGGCTCGGCATCCGGAAGCGCTACTACCAGCCTTCCGGCGCCGACGCGTACACGATGGTCCGCCCCGCGCGGACGCGAGACGGGGTGGCGGGCTGATGTCACGCATCATCATGGGCATCGAGAGCTCGTGCGACGAGACGGGCGTCGGCCTGGTCCGCCTGCACGACGACGGCACGGTCGAGCTGCTCGCCGACGAGGTGGCGTCCAGCGTCGAGCAGCACGCGCGCTTCGGCGGCGTGGTGCCGGAGGTCGCGAGCCGCGCGCACCTCGAAGCGATGGTCCCGACGACCACGCGGGCCTTCGAGAAGGCCGGGCTCGCACTGTCCGATGTGGACGCCATCGCGGTGACGGCCGGGCCGGGACTGGCGGGCGCGCTGCTCGTCGGCGTTTCGGCGGCGAAGGCGTACGCGACGGCGCTGGACGTGCCGCTCTACGGCGTCAACCACCTGGCCGGGCACATCGCGGTGGACACGCTGCAGCACGGGCCGCTGCCTGCGCCGTGCCTGGCGCTGCTGGTGTCCGGCGGGCACACGCAGCTGCTGCGCGTCGACGACATCGCGTCGTCGATCACCGAGCTGGGGTCCACTGTGGACGACGCGGCGGGCGAGGCGTACGACAAGGTCGCGCGCGTGCTCGGCCTGCCGTACCCGGGCGGCCCGCCGATCGACAAGGCGGCGAAGAACGGCGACCCGGCGGCGATCGCGTTCCCGCGCGGCATGACCGGCCCGCGCGACGCGAAGAACGACTTTTCCTTCTCCGGCTTGAAGACCGCCGTGGCCCGCTGGGTCGAGGGCGCGTCCCGGCGCGGCGAGGAGATCCCGGTGGACGACGTCGCGGCGTCGTTCCAGGAAGCCGTCGCGGATGTGCTGACGATGAAGGCGGTCCGCGCGGCGGAGGAGCAGGGGATCGGCACCATCGTGATTTCCGGCGGCGTGGCGGCCAACTCGCGGCTGTCGGGCCTGGCGGCTGAGCGCTGCGCGGCGGCGGGCATCGAGCTGCGCGTCCCGCGCCCCCGCCTGTGCACGGACAACGGCGCGATGATCGCGGCGCTCGGCGCGCACGTGGTGGCGGCGAAGCGCCCGACGGCCGCGCTGGACTTCAGCGCGAACCCGGCCCTGCCGGTGAACGTGGTTTCGCTCTAGGAGGCGACAGCCTGGTTGCGCGCCGGGGAGCCGACGCCGAGCAGCTCCTCGATCGCGGCCACCGCCAGCACGGCCGCGTTGCCTTCGCCGTAGGGGTTTCCGACCTGCGCCGGCCGCAGCTCGCCGCTCAGCAGGTGGGCCGCGGTGTCGGCGATGCGCTCGGTGTCCGTGCCCACCAGCCACGCGCAGCCCGCCTCCACGACCTCGACGCGCTCGGTCACGTCGCGCAGCACCAGCACCGGGGTGCCGAACGTCGGCGCCTCCTCCTGGATGCCTCCCGAGTCCGTCAGCACCAGCGACGCCAGCCGCAGGGCGCGGACCAGGTCCGGGTACTCCAGCGGGTCGGTGACCGTCACCCGCGGCAGGCCGTCGAGCGCCGCCTCCACCTGGGCGCGGACCTCCGGGTTCGGGTGCGCGGGGAACAGCACCTGGACGTCCGGGTGCTCGGCGACGATCAGCTGCACCGCGGCCAGCGTCCGCTCGAGCGGCTCGCCCCAGGACTCCCGGCGGTGCGACGTCACGAGCACCAGCCGCTCGCCCGCCTCGGCGATTTCCATCTCCAGCAACGCCAGCGCCGTGTCGCGGGCCGGGAGGTCACGGGCCGCGATCTCCAGGACAGCGTCGACGACCGTGTTGCCGGTGACCGCGATGCGTTGCCGCGCAACGCCTTCCGCCCGCAGCTCGGCCGCCGCGCCGAGGGTCGGGGCCAGGTGCAGCGCCGCCAGCCGCGACACCATCTGGCGCGCGCCCTCCTCCGGGAACGGCGCCGCGAGGTCGTGCGTGCGCAGCCCGGCTTCCAGGTGCACCACCGGGATGCCCAGCCAGAACGCGGCCAGCGCGCCCGCGAGCGTCGTCGTGGTGTCGCCCTGGACGACCAGCGCGGCGGGGGCGTGGCGGCGCAGCACGTCGTCGAGCGCGGGGAGCAGGCCGGCCACGAGCTCCGCCTGCCCGCCGGTGACCCGCGGCGGCACGTCCAGCCACACGTCGGCGGCCAGCCCGAACGGTTCGAGCGCCTGCTCGACCATGCCCGGGTGCTGGCCGCTGTGGACCAGGACCGGCCGCAGCGCCGGGTGCGCGTCCAGCGCCAGCGCCAGTGGCGCGAGCTTGAGCGCTTCGGGCCGCGTCCCGGCCAGCAACATCACATCCACCCCGCGGTGCCCCTTATCCACATAGACCATTTTTCCTGCTGTGCTGATGATTCCCAATCCGACCACAGCCACGGCCGAATGGCTTCGTACCAACGGTTACGTACCGCGCGGCGATCGGCCTACTTTTGGCCGGATTGGGAATGGCCACCGCGGGGCCGCCGGCGTGCGAGGGGCACACGCCGACGGCCCGTCTGTCACTCCCGCGCCTGGGAGAGACGGCGGTTGCGGCGGTGGACGGCGATCAGCGCGACGGTCCCGAGCAGGACCAGGAGCACGCCGACGGCCAGCCACCACCCGATGTCGGCACCGGTGGCGGCGAGGGTGCCCACCCCGCCACCGGCCACGCCGACCCCGGCGCCCGGCATCTTGTACACGCGGACCTCGCTCAGGCCTGCGTCGCGCGACGGCGGAAGATGCGCGTCCCGACCGGCACCGCGACGGCGCCGAGCAGGCCGAGCCCGATCCACAGGCCGGCACCGGAGGCCAGCGGCATCGGCGGCGCGGCCGGGCCGCAGGTCGCCGACGACACGATGACGTCACCCGAGCCGAGCGAACCGACCACCCCGCCGAGCAGCTTCACGTGGATGGCGTTGACCGTGAGGCTGCCGTCCTTGTTCGCGATCTGCTCGTTGAGGATGACCGTCGCGATGTGGATCCCGGCCAATGCGACCTTGACCTGGGTGTTCGGCGCCGGGGTCGCGTCGACCGCGCCCGCGCTGCCGAGGTTGGCGCCGACCAGCGTGGTGCTGCCCTTGACGCCTTCCTGGGTCGCCGTGCAGACCGCCTCGACGGCCTTGGCGCCGACGTTCGGCCCGAGGGCCTTGAGCAGCGGCAGCCCGACGTCGGCGGTGCTCGCCTTGGCGGTCACCGCGCCGGAGTTGTCGTCGCGCTTGGCCTCGGTGTTGATCACGCCGGTGGTCAGGATCCCGGGCAGGTTCACCGTCGCCAAGCTGTTGCTCGTCGGGCCCGCGGTGTTCGCGGCCGCGAGCGGCCCCGCCTTCACCGCGGGCTGCCCGAGCAGCGTCACGTCGACGTTCACGCCGTACGCGGACCCGTCACCGGGAGCGGCCGACGCGGGGGCGGCGCCGGCGAGCACGACGCTCGCCACGACCGCGGCGAGCAGGCCGCCGCGGCGCACGAGGGAGCTCTTCATCAACTGATCCTCCGAATTCGCTGGAGTTTATCGGGGGTGCGTGACGGCGGCGCGGATCAACCGGCTTGCCTCGAGTCGGCACGCGAATCGACTATCGCGAAGCGGGGCTCGAATAGCACACAAAATTTCCCGAATCACCGGATCGGGTAAGACATGGTGAAGTTTCCGCAGGTCGTTTTGGCATCACTCGGATGGCCTAGCAAGTTCTCGGGGGAAACTGCCGAATGGGCGCCTGAACCACACCTCCGGGTGGAAGCGGGGGCCGGTCGTGTCTTACGCTCGCCCCGGGGTCCGCAGCTTGATCCGAGAATCGACACCGAGAGGAACGTCGTGGCCGTAGCGAGCGCTCCGAACGCAGGTATGGCACGGTTTCCGCTGGTCATCGCGCTGAGCGCGCTGGCGGCCGCGGGTGCCGTGGTGGTGCTGGCCGAGCGGTTCTACCGCGAGCTGGAAGTACGGCTCGCAGGTGCGATCCTCGACGTCATCACTACATCGGGTGTTTATGTGGCCCCGGATCGGGAGTCCGTTTACTTTGGGTTGACGAGTACTGCTCCGTTCGGGTTGAGAATGACGCCGGAATGTTCTTCGGCGTTCCTTTTGCTGCCCCTGCTCGTTGTGACCATGATCATGTTGTACTTCCGCCCCGCGAATGCGAAGCGGCTCTTCTTTTCGCTCGGAATTTCCGCACTCGTCGTCGTGCTGGTGAACCAGTTGCGCATTCTCACCATCGTCGGGCTGGTGCACGCCTACGGCACCGACGAGGGCTACTACTGGGGCCACACGCTGCTCGGCTCGATGGTCAGCGTGTTCGGCGGCGCCGTCTCGCTCGTCCTGTTCGTCTGGCTGGCCACCCGGAAGAAGAAGGCATGAGCGTCAAGGTCCTGCTGGCGATCACGCAGGCGTTCGCGCTCACGATGAGCGTGGCGTTCCTGGTCTACGTGGTCCTGATCGTGGTGCCGTACCTGCGCCGCAAGCCCGCGCCGGTCGGCGACCCGGCCGAGTTCACGTGGCACTTCTTCGTCCCGTGCCGCGACGAGCAGGTCGTCATCCGCGACACGATCCGCTACCTGCGCACGACGTTCCGCAAGGCGCACGTCTGGGTCGTCGACGACGACTCGGAGGACCGCACCGCCCGCGTCGTCCGGATGCTGTGGCGCCGCCACGGCGGCTACGACCCGTACCTGCACCTGGTGCCGCGCACGCGGCCCGAGGCCCGGACCGGCAAGGGCGACGCCCTCAACGCCGCCTACCGCGCGCTGAACGACTGGATGGGCCCGGGCGCCTCGCGCGACGACGTCGTCGTGGTGGTCGTCGACGCCGACGGCCGCCCGGCGCCGAACTGCCTGGAGGTCTGCGCGGCCGACCACCTCTTCGGCGACCCGGCGGTCGGCGCCGTCCAGCTCGACGTGTGGATGAGCAACGTTTCGACGCCGCCGCCGTCGCGCAACCCGGTCGGCCGCTGGTTCGGGTTGAAGCTCGCGCAGCTGCAGGACCTGGAGTTCCGGACGGCGATCGCGGCGATCCAGACGTCCCGCGGCTTCACCGGCACGATCTCCATGGGCGGCAACGGCCAGTTCACCCGGCTCACCGCGCTGGACTCCATCGCGGGCACCGACGAACAGCCGTGGCGCGGCTCGCTGCTGGAGGACTTCGAGCTCGGCGTCCACCTGCTCACGGCCGGCTGGCGCACCGGGTTCACGCCGGATTCCCATGTGGCGCAAGAGGGTCTGTACAGCCTGCGGCGCTTCCTCGTGCAGCGCACCAGGTGGGGGCAGGGCACCATGCAGTGCGCGCGGTACCTGCGCCGGATCTGGGATTCGCCGCACGTCAGCACGCTCGGCGCGGCGGAGATGATGTACTACCTCGCCCAGCCGTGGCTGCAGCTGCTCGGCTCGCTGCTCTACCCGATCCCGTTCGTCCTGCTGGTGGTGAGCACCGCGGGCGACCCGGCGCAGATGTGGACGTGGTTCACCGGCGGCGCCTGGATCCTGTTCGCCATCTACGGCTCGTTCGGCCTGCTGCCGTTCCTCGTCTGGGGCCCGATCTACCAGCTGAAGTGCTTGCGCAGCAGGAACATCCTGCGCGGCATCGGGCTGGGGTTCGCGTACGCGGCCTACATCTACACGTTCTACGTGACGTCGTGGCGCGCGTTGTTCCGGCTGGTGCGCGGCCGCAACGGCTGGGCGAAGACGCGCCGCAACACGGAACAGGCGGCGGGGGCGAAGGTCGCGCTCGACGCGTGAGCGCGACCTCCGCCCGGCCGGCCTAGAAGGCGGGCGCGATCCGGACGTCGTCCGCCTTGACGAACGCGATCCGGTGCCCGAACTGGATCTGCACGTACTTGAGCTTGCCCTTCACGACCACGTGGTCGGCCGGGGCGAACGTCACCGCGTAGTAGTACTCGGAGCCGACCGTGCCCGCCGACGAGTACTTCTGGCCCGCTGAGAGCGTGTACGGCAGCGGCGTGATGGCCTGCACCGGCACGTTCGCGGGGTAGGCCGCCGGCTCCGGGTACGCGCGCCCGAACACCGGCACCGTGGCGAGACCCGGCTTCGGCGTCACGACCCAGCCGATCGCGGGCTTCGCGACCTTGGCGCCGCGCGGGTTGTGGAACCAGCCCTTCTGGCCGAGGTACCAGATCGCCGTCCAGTCACCGCGCACCTCCGCGACGGCGTACTGCTGCCCGGTCGCGACCCGGCTCCCGACGTCCGCAACGTCCATTGTGGACGGCGTACCGTCGGTGTGCAGGCCGATGTCCTTCAGCAGTGGCGAAGCGTCACTCGGCTCGGAGTGCAGCACGACGGCTTCGGAACCGCGTGGCGCGCACGGCGTCCCGGGGCTGTCGCAGCCGGTGAACGCGGGCTGGTTCTTCGCGAAGTCCGGGTCGATGGTGACCAGCGACGAGCCGGGCAGCCCGAACCCGCCGAGCGGCGCGCCCAGCAGGTCGAAGTAGTGCGACCAGTCCCAGTAGGGGCCCGGGTCCCAGTGCATGCCCTTGATGGTCGACGGGACGGTGCCCGGCACGTTGTCGTGGCCGATGATGTGCGCCCGGTCGAGCGGGATGCCGTACTTGCGCGCGAGGTAGCCGACGAGCTTGGCGCTCGAGCGGTACATCGCCTCGGTGTACCAGGTGCCCTTCGCGGCGAAGCCCTCGTGCTCGATGCCGACGGACTTCGCGTTGACGTACCAGTTGCCCGCGTGCCACGCGACGTCCTTGGTCGGCACGTGCTGCGCGATCAGGCCGTCGGTGGAGCGGATCGTGTAGTGCCAGCTCACGTACGTCGGGTCCTGGGCGAGCTTGAGCACGCTGTCCCAGTAGCCCTCGGTGTCGTGGATGACGATGTGGTCGATCTTCTGGCTGGCCGGCCGGTCGGCGAGGTCGTGGTTGCCGTAGTCGTCGTTCGGCAGCTCCTGGTAGGGAGCGGGAACGGACTCGCAGACGACGGTCCGCGGGCACTCGACACCCGCCGGGTTCCCGGGGCGCTGAGGTGTTGTCGTTTCCGGCGCGGCGGCGAGGGTGACCTGCTGGCCGTCGTCGGTGGTCCGGGCGACGCCGGTCCTGATGGTCTCGAAGACCTCGTCGGCGAACGCCTGCGCGGCGTCCCCGGTGGACCCGCTGTACTTCGCGACGGCGTCGTACCAGCCGGTCCGGCCGTTGTGGTACTTCGCGAGCAGCGCGGCGCCGCCCCGGATGTTCTGGGCGGGGTCGGTCCGGAGGGTCTCCGCCGGTTGACCGGTGAGCTGCGCGGCCTCGTCGACGGTCTGCAACCCGGCCGGCGGCGCGGCGGGCCCGGCCTGCGGGTGCAGGGCGGGCCGCGCGTCGTCGCCTCGCGGGTCTTCGGTGCCTTCGTCGTGGTGGGTGGTCGCCACGCCGGCTTCGCGCACGTCGGTGAGGTGCATCGGGCCGTAGCCGGCGGACGTGCTGGGCGTGCCGCCGTTGGTGTCCCAGCGGGACTCCAGGTAGGAGACGCCGAGCAGGACGTTCTCCGGGACGCCGAACTCCTTCGCCGCGGCGGTGAAGTCGCGTTGCCGCTGGCCGGCGGTGTCGGCGTGGGCAGGAGTGGCGAGGGCGGTCGTGAGGGCGACCGCGGCGATGAGCGCGGCCGATCTTGGGAGGGACATGGGCATAAACCCCCAGGGTTCTGGTGCCAGACGTCAGAACCTAACCAGAAACTCACGCTGGGGGTAAGGGGCCGGTCCGACCGCCTGGTCGGCTGCTCGCAACGATGCCGGGAAGTTCGCCAGTCCGGCCCAGTTGTCGACTGCGGAGGCGGTCGGCCAGGCAGATCACGATGCCGTCAGCTGTCTCCGCGGCGAGCTCGGCCAGTGCCTTGCAGAGGCCTGATCGGCGACCGTTGCCTGCCAGCCGTCGGTCGCCACCTCCCGGGCGACCTTGACGGCCTTCTCCATCCGTTCTTGCCTCTTGCGCTCCTTCGCCAACCGGGTTACTTCAAGTGTTTGTCCTGATGCGCTGTGTCAACAGCTGTCTCGTGCGCGAACCCCGAGCGGCCCTCGGCGGGCATGCCGACCGGGTGCCCGACGCCCACCCGGGTACTCCGGCGCTCGATCAGCACGACGTCGCGCCACCGGTCGCGGTGCCTGCCGACGTGGTGGCGGATGCCGATCTCCCGGAACCCGGCTCGCTCGTGCAGCTTCCGGCTCGCCGAATTCTCGGGGAACACCCCGCTTTGGACGGTCCACACCCCGGCGGCTTCCGTCGCGTCGATCAGCGCCTTGAGCAGGGCTTGGCCGATTCCCGAGCGGCGGTGGCCGGGGTGCACGTAGACGCTGTGCTCGACGACTCCGGCGTAAACGCAGCGGGAGGACACGGCGGTGACCGCGGTCCAGCCGGCCACTTCGCCCGAAGGGGCCAGGGCGACCAGCCGGTGCTCGGGGAGGTGGGTGGCGTCCCAGGTGTCCCAGCCGGGGGCGGTTGTCTCGAAGCTCGCGTCTCCGGTGTCGAGCCCGGCTTGGTGGATGGCCAGGACCTGCTCGGCGTGGTCCGCTGTCATCGGGACGACGCGGACGGGCGGGCGGCGGGCTCGGATGATCGCCGAGTGCAGCTTGTCGCCGACCTCGTGCGTCGGCCGGACGTCGATGCCGGCGAAACCGGCCTCACGCAGGAGAGCCCGGTAGCCGTCGGCGGTGAGCGCGCCGCCGAGGCAGTCCACCGCACCGGTTCGGGCCGCGCGTTCGGCGTCGGTGAGCGTGTCGCCGGCCAGGATGTCGGTGACGCCGAGCCGGCCGCCGGGGCGCAGGACGCGGGCGATCTCGGCGAAGACGGCGGGCTTGTCGGGGGAGAGGGCGATGACGCAGTTGGAGATGACGACGTCGACCGACGCGTCCGGCAGCGGAACGCGTTCGATCGTGCCCTTCACGAACTCGGCGTTCGTGACGCCGGCCTGCTCCGCGTGGCGCCGGGCGAGGATGAGCATGTCGTCGGTCATGTCCAGCCCGATGGCGCGGCCGGTGGGGCCGACCCGGCGGGCGGAAAGCAGAACGTCGAGGCCGCCGCCGGAGCCGAGGTCGAGGACCGTTTCCCCCGGGTGCAGGTCGGCGACAGCCACGGGATTGCCGCACCCGAGGCTGGTCGCGGTCACCTCGGCCGGCATCTCTTCGCCGTGGTAGTGGACGGCACCGAGCCGGTCGGTGTCGCCGTCGCCGGTGAGCAGGCCGGTTCCGTCGCCTGCCAGGGCGCGGCGGGCAGCGGTGGCGTAGCGGTCGCCGACGGCGTCACGGTCGGGGGTCATTGCGCGGTCTCGCAGGTGACGGCCGCAAACGGCAGGACTCCGCGGCCCATGACGACGTCGGCAGCGGTCGGGAAGCACGACACGCAGCGACGATTGACCTGGTAGAGCCGGGCCGTGCCGCGTGGTTCGGCGAGCACGAACCGAGCTTCGGTGAGGACCTTCAGGTGGGCGGAGACAGTGGACTGCCCAACGTCGACCTGCTCGACGATCTGCCCGACCGTCATCGGGGCGCCGGAGGAGGCGAGGAGGTTCAGGATCTGCACGCGGGTGGGGTCCGCGAGTGCGCGGAACCAGCCGGCGTAGGTCTCGGCGGTGGCACGGTCCAGCACGGCAACCCCTTTCATCGTTCATCGACGATAAACGATGAAAGGGGTTGGGGGAAGCCTCAGGACGCGGCGGTCTGTTCAAGGAGGACGTCTCCACGGAACCATCGCGGAACAAAAGGCCGGGTCAAGCCCCTGCGTGCCGCATTCCGGCACGCCGGGTGGACCCTCCTTGCGAAGCTGGCACTCACGTGGCTAGAGTGCTAATCGCACGGCCCGACAGCCCCGGCACCCGCGACGGCGGGGGTGGTAGAGCCGTAACCACATCCTGCCAACGCTTTCGACGACCGTGGAGGTCAACCCGGTGAGCGTGAACATCAAGCCGCTCGAGGACAAGATCGTTGTCCAGACGAGCGAGGCCGAGGAGACGACCGCTTCCGGCCTCGTCATCCCCGACACCGCCAAGGAGAAGCCCCAGGAGGGCAAGGTTCTGGCCGTGGGCCCGGGCCGGATCGACGACAAGGGCAACCGCGTTCCGCTGGACGTGAACGTCGGCGACGTCGTCATCTACTCGAAGTACGGCGGCACCGAGGTCAAGTACAACGGTGAGGACTACCTCATCCTGTCCGCCCGCGACGTGCTGGCCGTCATCAACTGACGTCCGCTCGCAGCGCATGACGCCCCGGGCCCCGCAACACCGGGGAGCGGGGCGTTCTTGCGTTCAGAGAAAGGTAAGCGGAACACGCTATGCCCAAGCAGATCAGTTTCGACGAGGACGCTCGTCGCGCGCTGGAGCGCGGGGTGAACAAGCTCGCCGACGCGGTCAAGGTCACCCTCGGCCCGCGCGGTCGCCACGTCGTGCTCGACAAGAAGTTCGGCGGCCCGACCATCACCCTCGACGGCGTGACCGTCGCCCGTGAGGTCGAGCTCGACGACCCGTTCGAGAACCTCGGCGCGCAGCTCGCCAAGAGCGTCGCCACCAAGACCAACGACGTCGCCGGCGACGGCACCACGACCGCGACCGTGCTCGCGCAGTCGCTGGTGAAGGTCGGCCTGCGCAACGTCGCGGCCGGCGCCAACCCGACCTCGGTCGGCCGCGGCATCGAGGCCGCCGCGGAGAAGGTCATCGAGGTCCTCAAGGCCAAGGCCACCCCGGTCAAGGGCCGCGAGAACATCGCCCAGGTCGGCACCGTGACCTCGCGCGACGCCAACATCGGCGCCCTGCTCGGCGAAGCCGTCGAGAAGGTCGGCGAGGACGGCGTCATCACCATCGAGGAGTCGTCGACCCTGGCGACCGAGCTGGTGATCACCGAGGGCGTCCAGTTCGACAAGGGCTTCCTCTCGGCGCACTTCGCGACCAACCCGGAGGAGCAGAAGGCGATCCTCGAGGACGCCTACGTCCTGCTGCACCGCGAGAAGATCTCGGCGCTGGCCGACCTGCTCCCGGTGCTGGAGAAGGTCGTCGAGGCCAAGAAGCCGCTGCTCATCATCGCCGAGGACGTCGACGGCGAAGCGCTGTCCACCCTCGTGGTGAACTCGCTGCGCAAGACGATCACCGCCGTCGCGGTCAAGGCGCCGTTCTTCGGCGACCGCCGCAAGGCGTTCCTGGACGACCTCGCGGTCGTCACCGGCGGCGAGGTCATCTCCGCGGAGATCGGCCGCAAGCTGGCCGACGTCGACCTCGGCGCGCTGGGCAAGGCCCGCCGGATCGTCGTCACCAAGGACGACACCACGATCGTCGACGGTGACGGCACCAAGGACGCCATCGCCGGGCGGGTCGCGCAGATCCGCAAGGAGATCGAGACCACCGACTCCGACTGGGACCGCGAGAAGCTGCAGGAGCGGCTCGCGAAGCTCGGCGGCGGCGTCGCGGTCATCAAGGTCGGCGCGGCCACCGAGACCGAGCTGAACGAGCGCAAGCACCGCATCGAGGACGCCGTGGCTTCGACCAAGGCGGCCGTCGAGGAGGGCATCCTGCCCGGCGGTGGCTCGGCGCTGGTGCACGCGGTCAAGGAGCTCGACGGCGACCTCGGCCTCTCCGGTGACGAGGCGACCGGTGTCCGCATCGTGCGTGACGCCCTGACGGCCCCGCTGTTCTGGATCGCGACCAACGCGGGCCACGAGGGCGCGGTCATCGTCAACAAGGTGCAGGAGCAGGGCTGGGGCCACGGCTTCAACGCCGCCACCGGCGAGCTGACCGACCTGCTGGCCGCCGGCATCGTCGACCCGGTCAAGGTGACCCGGTCCGCGGTGGCGAACGCCGCCTCGATCGCGCGGCTCGTGCTGACGACGGAGTCGTCGGTCGTCGAGAAGCCGGCCGAGGAAGAGCCCGCCGCGGCGGGCCACGGCCACTCGCACTGACCGGTTTCGCATGTTCGTGAAGGCCACCTTGAGGAACGACAAGTTCCTCAAGGTGGCCTTCACGAACTTGACCGGGCCCCGAACAGCACGAAGGGCGGCACCCCACCCGGTGCCGCCCTTCGATGTCGGTGGGGCGCTCAGCCGCCGGACATGCTGAGCGCGCGTTTGTCGGCCTTGATGAGGTGCTCGCGTTCGGACTCCGAGAGCCCGCCCCAGATGCCGTAGGGCTCGTGCACCGCCAGCGCGTGGCTGCGGCACATCTCCAGGACGGGGCAGCTCAGGCAGACCGCCTTCGCCCTGGCCTCCCGCCGTGCCCGCGCCGGGCCGCGCTCGCCGTCCGGGTGAAAGAAGGACGCGCTGTCCATCCCCCGGCACGACCCTTCGAGCTGCCAGTCCCACATGTCGGCGTTGGGTCCTGGGAGCCTGCGCGTGTCTGCCATCCTGACCGCCTCCGTCAATCGGTCGATGCCGCTAGCTGCTCTGCTGTGGTGCCGATACTCCATTCGGTGCAACGGCCGTAACGTTAGAAGCGCGCCAATAGTTGTTCAAGCGATCCGGCCCGATTCAGCCGTTAGGCATCCCCCGGATGTGTGAGCAGGCATTTCGCCTCCGGTTGCCGACTCCGCTGAGTGCCTGGATATTGAGGCTCGTGGGAGCTGGGTCGGGCACCGAAGAACCCACCCTGCCGGTGGCCTCGGTCGCCCGCCGGCTCGGGGTCGCCCCGTCCACCCTCCGAACCTGGGACCGCCGCTACGGACTGGGCCCCAGCCGCCACACCGACGGCCGCCACCGCCGCTACGGCAGCTCCGACATCGGCAGGCTCGAACTCATGCAGCGCGCGCTCCTCAGCGGCGCTTCGACCGCCGAAGCCGCGAAGTACGCCCTCGAGCAGATGCCGCGTTCCGGACCACCGCAGCCGGAGGAACCTTCGGAGCCCGCCGACGCGGCGGTGGCCGACGACGGCTCGGAGGTCCGCTCCCGGCTCGCCCGCCGGCTGAGCACGGCGGCGCTGGCGATGGACGTCGGCGCGGTGCAGCGCATGCTCGCGGACACGATCACCGAACTCGGCGTGCTCCCCGCGTGGACCGGCGTGCTCGAGCCGGTGCTGTCGGCGCTGGGCGCCCGCTGGCGCGGGGCGAGCGCGGGCGCGGAGGTCGAGTACCTGCTCGCGGAGTGCGTGTTCGCGGCGCTGGTGCGCGCCACCCCGGTGCTGGACGAGCCCCGCAACACCCGCCCGGTGCTGCTCGGCTGCGTCCCGGAGGAACGCGATTCGATGCCGATGTACGCGCTGGCTGCGTCGCTGGCCGGACGCCGGATCGGCGCCCAGCTCTTCGGCGTCCCGCTGCCGGCGGACGTCCTGGCGGTGGCGGTGCGGCGGAGCGCGCCGGCGGCGGTGGTGCTGTGGGCGAACCGGCGCGGCGTCGCGGACACGCGGTTGTTCGCGCGGGTTTCGCGCGGGCGGCAGCGGAGCCGGCTGTTCGCGTGCGGGCCGGGCTGGGACCCGGCGGCGCTGCCGGACAAGGTGGAGCTGCTGCCCGATCTGCCGGGTGCGGCGGACCGCATCGAGCACGTCCTGGTGGGTGGGCGCCGGTAGCCGCGCCTTTTGTCTGGCCGCGGCCCGCTCGGCGGCAAAGTCGGGCAGCACGGGCGATCCGCCCATCCGCGATGTCATGAAAGGGTCGTTCACCTCGCCAGACGACATGAACGACCCTTTCATGACATCCCTGCGACGCCGGGCAAACCACGCGGCCAGGCGCTCTGCCCCCGGTCGCCCGCTCGTCGGCGCGACCTTGCCAAGACCGGGCCCCGGCGAAGCCAGACCAGGGCATCCGCAACCCGAACACCAGGCCCAGCAGTCACATCAGTCACCGCTCCCGTCGGCCGGCCGGTGGGACACGGCAGTTCGATCATGTTTCTGTCGGTGGGAACCGCTAGAAAGGACGGGTGCACGAACCCGCCTTGAGGGCCGCCGCGTTCGGGAGTGATCCGCTCCCGGACCCCGCCGTGCTGCGCGGCGGCGGTAGCGGCAGCGGCAAGGAGCGCCTGCTCGCCGCGGTCGTGCTCGGCGCGCAGGGTCGGTACGCCGCCGCGGCCACCCTCCTCGGCCGCCTCCGCCACGACGCCGACCCCGTGACAGCCTCCCTCGCCGCCACCACCCTCGCTTCGCACCGGCGGCAGCTGGGCGGGCATCGCCTGGCCCGCGCGCTCGACGGTGAGGCGCTCGCCAAGGTCGCCGGCCTCGAGTCCGAGCCGGACCCCGACGGCCTCGACGCGGCCGGCGCGCGGGCCGATGCCTTCCTCGGCCTGGCCGCCGACAACCTCGCCTTGGGCCGGCAGCAGGCCGCCCGGCGGCTCGCCGCGCGGGCCGCGGAGGAGCACGCCGGGTGGCGGGCCTGCGTCCGCGGCGGCTGGGTCGGTGCCGAGATCGAGCTCGCCGCAGGTCACGGCGCCGCCGCCGTCGCGCCCGCCGAGCGCGCATTCCAAACGGCGGTCGCGCGGGGTGCGCGGCGGCACGCGGTGAAATCCGGGATTGTGCTGGCTGTCGCCGTGCGGGCAGCCGGGCGTCCCGATCACCGGGAGATTTCGGACGGTCTTGTCGGAAACGCGTTGGCGACCGCCGAGGAATGCGAACTGCTTTCACTTTTGTGGCCCGCCGCCCTCGTCGCGGCCGACCTGCGCCCAGGACACGCCGAGGAGTATCGATTCAGAGTCGCCCAGGTGTTGCACGCAGTGTTACGAAGCGCAGATCCTTGCGGGAGGAGGATCGCGGGGGAATCGCCATGGGTGCCCGACCCGGGTGGTTGAGCCGTCGGAATGGGGTGTTCCGGCATCCGGGCTAAGAAACTTCAAAAAAAGCCACCGGATCGTGTCAAGGTTCGGGCTAAAGCGTCCGATAGGGGAAGTGGAATGTCACCCGGCTGCAGGAAGGAAACCCCGTGACGACGGTCTTGATCTGCGATGACCGACGCAGTGTCCGTGAAGGGCTCACCCGAGTGATGTCCGCGGTCCCTGGGGTCAGTCGCATCGACTGCGTAGCGCACGGTGACGAGCTGCTGGCCCGGTACTCCCGTCAGCCCGTCGACGTCGTGCTTGTCGGGACGCAGCGCGCGGTCCCGACGGGTGTCGAAGCCACCCGGCGGCTCGTCTCGGCCAACCCCCAGGCGAACGTCATCGTCTTCGGCGCCCCGGACGACGCGGGCAGCATCGCCGCCGCGATCGCCGGCGGCGCGCGCGGCTACCTCCGCTGGGACGCGTCCCGGCCGGAGCTGGTCGCCGCCCTCGCGCACACCCTCGCGAGCACTTCGGTGCCCGCGCCCCGTCAGCCGTCCGACCCGGGCGTCCAGCTGACCGAGCGCGAGCTCCAGGTGCTCCGCGGGATGAGCCAGGGCAAGAGCAACGGCCAGATCGGCCGCGAGCTCTACCTGTCCGAGGACACGGTGAAGACCCACGCCCGGCGGCTGTTCCGGAAGCTCGGCGTGCGCGACCGCGCGCAGGCCGTGGCCCACGGCTTCCGCCGCGGCCTGGTCAGCTGACCCGTCCCCGCGGCAGTTCTCCCCGATCCTGACACGGCCGGAATACAGGTGACGACGGGCCAGGGCGCACCGCCCTGGCCCGTACCTGTGTGGTCCCCATCACACTCCGGCGCCCGATGAGGCAGCCCCCGCGGCCGATCGCCGCCGCGGCACCCGTCCCTCCGACGGATCTCGTACCTGAGGCCCCGTTCGCTCGTTGAATCTTCGACCAAGGCCGCAGGGTTGCAGGAAAATCCGTATTTTCGCGGCTTCGGCACGCACGGCGCGCCGGGGAACCCCGCGCGCGTCGGCCCGGAGCGGGCCGAAGGTACGGTAGCGGTCACCGGTTCGAGGTGGAGGCGACCACGGGCCGGGTTCTTTGCACACCTACACGTAACACTGGGACTGTTGTCTGCGATGGCCAATGTGGGGGATGGACTGGATGAGCCGGTCGCCGCTGCTGTCGAGGGAGATCCCCAGGCAGTGGAGCGGCTGCTGGCTGCTATCCGTCCACTGGTAGTGCGGTATTGCCGCGCTCGGGTTGGCAGGCAGGAGCGATCGTTCGCTTCGGCGGACGACGTTGCGCAGGAGGTGTGTCTCGCGGTGCTCACGGCATTGCCCTCGTACCGCGATCAAGGCCGCCCGTTCCTGGCCTTCGTCTACGGGATCGCCCAGCACAAGGTGGCCGACGCGCATCGCGCGGCGGCGCGCAACCGAGCCGAGCCGGTCGCCGAAATCCCCGACGAGATCGAAGGCGGGGTCGGCCCCGAGCAGCGCGCGCTGCAAGGTGAGCTGAACGAGCGGATGTCCCAGTTGTTGCAGGTGCTGCCGGACAAGCAGCGGGAGATCGTGGTGCTTCGCGTGGTTGTCGGCCTCTCGGCGGAGGAGACCGCGGACGCGGTCGGCTCCACCCCGGGTGCCGTCCGCGTCGCCCAGCACCGCGCCCTCGCGCGGCTGAGAAAGGTCCTGGCCGCGGAGGAGGTGATCTGAGTGACCGGTCACGAGAGAGGGTTCGAGCCGGATGACGTCTTCGGCAGTGGCCTGACGGCGTCGGAGGCGGAATTCGCCGCCGACCTGTCCGCCGTGCAAGCCGATGACGCGCTGCTCGACGCGCTCGGGGGGTCCGACCCGGCGCTGGCCGACGGCCTCGGCGACCAGGAGCTCAACGCGTTGCTGGTGGCGTGGCGAAGAGACATCGACAGCGAGCCGCTGGCCGAGCTCGTCGACGTCGACACCGCCGTGCGCACCGTCAGTACCGCCGCTCTCGCGAAGCGGCACGCCTCGAGCGGACGCCGCCGCAGGCTGCTCGTCCCGATCGCCGTCGCCGCCGCCGTGCTGGCGATCGCGTTCACCGGGACCGGGCTGGCCGCGCGCTCCGCGGAACCGGGCGACACCCTCTGGGGACTCGCGAAGGTCCTGTACTCCGACCACACCCGCTCGGTCGAGGCCGCCGCGAACGCGAAGCTCGACCTCGAGAAGGCGAACCTGGCCATCGCCGGCGGCAACCTCGACGCCGCGCGCGAAGCCCTCGACGCCGCCCAGGCCGCGCTGTCGCAGGTCAGCGACGAAGACAACCGCGACCAGCTGATGGAGCAGCACCGGCAGCTCGCCGCGCAGCTCTCCAAGCCCGAAGCTCCCGTCCAGGGCCCGATCCAGACGTCGGTGCCGCCGGCGCCGCCCGGCGCGTCGTCGACGCAGGTGCCGCCGGCGGGCTCGGCGACGTCCATCCCGGGCAGCGGCAGCGGCACCACCAGCCTGCCCGGCAGCGGGACGCCGACCCCGACGCCCCCGCCGCCGACCACCGAGACCCCGACCCCGACGCCCACCCCGCCGCCGACCACCACGGGCGCGACGGGGAACGAGCCCGGTACCCCGCGCAGCGAGACCGTGGGCGGGCAGCAGAGCGTCAGCGGCGAATAACGGCTGCGAAAAAAGCCCTGGTGAGCAAACTCACCAGGGCTTTTTCGTGGGCGGAGAGGCGCTCAGTAGGCGCTTTCGTTGGCCGTCACGCCGTCGGCGAAGCCGCGGCAGTAGTCCCAGCTGACGTAGTCGCCGGGGTTCGGGTCGTAGGCCGGCTCGTGCGGGCGCATCCGCCCGTCGGCCAGCAGCTGCTCGAGGCTGGCCCGCAGCAGGTGCCAGTCGTGGTAGTGCGGTTCGTCGCATTCGCCGCAGTCGACGACGATCCCGCGTACCCCGCGGGGCTCGAGAAGCGCCTGGTAGACGGCGAGATCCGAGAGGTCGGCCAGCAGTTCGGTGCGTTCGGAGTCGCTGATCGGCTCGTCCAGCCGGTCCTCGTCGTCGCCGAAGGCGCGGGCCGGGTCGTCCGGGTCGTCCGCGAACGGGTCTGGGGGCAGGACATCGTGCGCCACGGCCTGCACGGTACCCGGCGGTCGCGACGGCTCGCCCACCGCCCGGGGCGGGCGCGGCGCCCGGATATCATGAGGAGAAGGCTCCGAGTCGCCACAGCGACCCCGCTCATCCCGCGCCAGGAAGGCCCTTCACCCGCTATGACCAGCGACGGCACCACCGCTCCCGTTCCGGCCAAGTTCGCCATGCTCGGCCTGACCTTCGACGACGTGCTGCTGCTGCCGGCCGAATCGGATGTCGTTCCCAGCACCGTCGACACGAGCTCCCGGCTGACCCGGAACATCACCCTCGGCGTCCCCCTGGTGTCCGCCGCGATGGACACCGTCACCGAGGCGCGCATGGCGATCGCGATGGCCCGCCAGGGCGGCATCGGCGTGCTGCAGCGCAACCTGCCGATCGACGAGCAGGCCGCCGCGGTCGAGGTCGTCAAGCGCTCCGAGGCGGGCATGGTCACCGACCCGGTCACCTGTTCGCCGGACGCGACGCTGGCCGAGGTCGACGCCCTGTGCGCGAAGTTCCGCATCTCCGGCGTGCCGGTCACCGACGCGGCCGGGGCGCTGGTGGGCATCATCACCAACCGCGACATGCGGTTCGAGGTCGACCACAGCCGCCCGGTGTCCGAGGTGATGACGAAGCCGCCGCTGGTCACGGCCCAGGTCGGCGTCTCGGCGGACGCGGCGCTCGGGCTGCTGCGCCGCCACAAGATCGAGAAGCTGCCGATCGTCGACGGCGCGGGCAAGCTGCGCGGCCTGATCACGGTCAAGGACTTCGTGAAGACCGAGCAGTACCCGAAGGCGACGAAGGACCCGGACGGCAGGCTCATCGTCGGCGCCGCGGTCGGCGTCGGCCCGGACGGCCACCAGCGCGCGATGGCGCTGGCCGACGCCGGGGTCGACGTGCTGATGGTCGACACCGCGCACGGCCACTCCCGCGCGGTCGTCGAGACCGTCTCGCTGCTGAAGAAGGAGCTGGGCGACTCGGTCGACATCGTCGGCGGCAACGTCGCGACGCGGGCGGGCGCGCAGGCCCTGGTCGACGCGGGCGCGGACGGCATCAAGGTCGGCGTCGGCCCGGGCTCCATCTGCACCACCCGGATCGTGGCGGGCGTCGGCGTGCCGCAGATCTCGGCCATCTACGAGGCCGACCTGGCCGCGCGCCCGGCGGGCATCCCGGTCATCGGCGACGGCGGCATCCAGTACTCGGGCGACATCGCGAAGGCCATCGCGGCCGGCGCGTCCACGGTGATGCTGGGCAGCCTGCTGGCCGGCACCGCGGAGTCGCCCGGCGACCTGATCCTGGTCAACGGCAAGCAGTTCAAGGTCTACCGCGGCATGGGCTCGCTGGGCGCGATGCAGTCCCGCGGCCAGGCCAAGTCCTACTCGAAGGACCGCTACGCCCAGGACGACGTGCTCAACGAGGACAAGCTGGTCCCGGAGGGCATCGAAGGCCGCATCCCGTTCCGCGGTCCGCTGGCGAACGTCGTGCACCAGCTGGTCGGCGGCCTGCGCGCCGGCATGGGCTACGCCGGCGCCGAGACGATCGCGCAGCTGCAGGACGCGCAGCTGGTGCGGATCACCGCGGCCGGCCTCAAGGAGAGCCACCCGCACGACATCACGATGACGGTCGAGGCGCCGAACTACACGACGCGGTAGTTCTTCCCGCTACGGCAAGCAGCGTGGCCCGCACTCCGCACCGGCCGGAAGTGCGGGCTTTTCGCTGAGTCACCGTGACCTAGCGTGCTTACGGTAATCGGCCTATCGCCTTGCGTGGCGGTCGTGGTGTGCACTGAGGAGCATGACGGTCGGCCGCTTGACGCGGGTGCTGCGCGCGGTGTTCTTCCCGGCCGTCGCGCTGGTGTCGCTGTTCCTCGGCGGCATCGTCTGCCTGATGTGCCAGGTCCTCGCCGGGCGTGACGCGCCGACGCACCGCGTCGAGGGGTTCGTGGTGTCCCACGAGCGCGGCGCGCTCCCGGTCGGCGGGGAAGGCGGGCTCAGCCACACGCTCTCGATCGTCGCGGGCGGCCGGGCGTACCGCGTCACCGCCGTCGACCCCGGCCTCGACCTGCCGGCCGGCCAGGCGGTGGTGCTCGACGTCTCCACGGCGGACGGCGGCATCGCCTACCTCCGCGCGGGCGGCGGCGTGGTCGACCTGCGCCCGGGTGTCGTGCGGCCGGTCCTGCTGATCGCCGCGGCCCTGCTCGCCCTGGGCGCGGTGTACTTCGGCGCGGTCCGGCTCAACGTCCACCCGCCGGTGGCGACCTGGCTGGCCCTGGCGCTCGGGGCGGTGCTGGCGCCGATCGCGGTCTTCGTCCGGGTGTAGTGCCACCCCCGTGCGCGGGTCACCCACGCGGACTAGCGACAATGGGGCACGGCAGATTGTCGTCGTCGGAGGAGGCTTCACGTGCGGGACCTGGTCGAGATCGGGATGGGCCGCACCGCGCGGCGGGCGTATGACCTCGACGACGTCGAGATCGTGCCGTCACGGCGGACCCGGTCGTCTTCGGTGGTGTCCACCTCATGGCAGATCGACGCCTACCGCTTCGACCTGCCGCTCGTGACGCACCCGACCGACGCGATCGTCTCGCCCGGCACCGCGGTCGCCGTCGGCGAGCTGGGCGGGCTCGGCGTGCTCAACGCCGAGGGCCTCTGGGCGCGGCACGCGAACGTCGAGGACGCCATCTTCCAGCTGGTCCGCGCGGCCGAGGACCTCGAGGACCCGACCGCCGTCGGCCGCGTGCTGCAGGAGCTGCACGCCGCGCCGATCCGGCTCGACCTGCTGAGCGAGGCCATCAAGACGGTCCGCGAATCCGGCGTCACGGTGGCCGCGCGCGTCAGCCCGCAGCACGCGGCCGAGCTGACCCCGGACCTGATCGCGGCCGGCGTCGAGATCCTGGTCGTGCAGGGCACGATCATCTCCGCCGAGCACGTGCAGCGCGACGCCGAGCCGCTGAACCTCAAGGAGTTCATCGGCCGCCTCGACGTCCCGGTGATCGCCGGCGGCGTCAGCGACTACCGCACGGCGATGCACCTGATGCGCACCGGCGCGGCCGGCGTCATCGTGGGCCACGGCTACACGCCGGGCGTGACGAGCACCGACCGCGTCCTCGGCATCGGCGTCCCGATGGCGACGGCCATCATCGACGCCGCGGCCGCCCGCCGCGACTACCTCGACGAGACCGGCGGCCGCTACGTCCACGTCCTGGCCGACGGCGGCATGACGACCTCGGGCGACATCGCGAAGGCCATCGCGTGCGGCGCGGACGCCGTCATGCTCGGCTCCCCGCTGGCCGCCGCGCAGGACGCCCCCGGCCAGGGCCTGTACTGGACCGCGGCGGCCGCGCACCCGTCCCTCCCGCGCTCGCGCGTGGCGGCGGGGCCGGACTACGCGGTCGACCTCAAGACCCTGCTGTTCGGCCCGTCCTCCGACGCGGAGGGCGTGGTGAACCTGTTCGGCGCCCTCCGCCGCGCGATGGCGAAGACGGGTTACTCGGACCTCAAGGAGTTCCAGCGGGTGGGCCTCACCGTCCGTCGGTGAGGCGCGGCGTCCCCCGGAGGAGTGGGTCCGGACGCACCCAATGTGGCGTTCGGTGCGTTGGACGCACCCAACGCCACATTGGGGCGCATCCGCCGACCGCCGACAGGAGCCGGCGGCCATCGGACCTCAAGGAGTTCCAGCGGGTGGGCCTCACCGTCCGTCGGTGAGGTGGTCGAGGAACGCGGTGAAAGCGGTCCTCGAGAAGACGAGCACCGGGCGGGCGGCCAACCCCGCCTGCTTGGTGTCCCGCACGCCGACGACGCCGGGACCGGTGCCGACCTCGACGCAGGCGTTCTCCTCGAAGTGGCTGTGGCTCGACTTGCGCCAACCGGTGAGCTTTCGTGGGCTCATCGTGGTGCCTCCTGGGATCGTGTCCCGACCGGCGGTGTGTCGCCGACGTGGACATCGAGCACTTCGATAAGTACCCACGATCATCTCCCGCGATGCGCCAAAACGGGTGACTGACAGGTAACTCCTGACTCGCCCGACATCTGTCGTCCGAGGCTTCGCCTTTGCAACCGCGCCGCGGGAACGGTAACGTTTCGGAACCGACAGCCATTCGGGGTAACAGCCGCGTCCTAGATCACGAACTCATCGACGTAGGTCGGTCACGTGCGGGTGTGGGAGGACGCATGCGGTCGAGACGAAGCTCCACGCGTTAGCCGTTGACGTTGTCGTGCGGCTGACGTATTCTAGCCTGTTCTGTTCAAGTTCGAATCCTGGAGTTGGTCTGCCAGTGAATTCTGCCGGTTCGTCGGTTCTTCGTGTCGTAACGGAGCAATCGGAACGTGTTCTCGAGACCTACGGCATCGATCCGGGTCTCATCCGCGAACACGCCAACGCCGAACTGCGGATCACCCAAGGCGGGTACGGGGATCGACAGATCTACGAACTCGTTCAGAACGGCGCCGATGAGCTACGGGAGACCCAAGGGGGGGAAATTGCCGTCGTGCTCACCGGCTCGCACCTGTACTGCGCGAACGAGGGGACGCCGATCACCGCCGAAGGAGCCGACACGATCCTTCGGATGAGCGCCTCCCACAAACGCGGCGGGCAGATCGGACGGTTCGGAGTCGGCGTGAAGTCGGTGCTGAGCGTCTCGGACTCACCTGAGTTCTACAGCACCACCGGCTGTTTCGGCTTCGACAAGGACTGGTCTGCGAGGAAGATTCGAGCGGTTCAGCCGGACGCACGCGAGATCCCGGTTTTGCGGATGGCGCGCCCCATCGACAGGCAGCAGGCGCAGGCTTCGGATCCGGTCCTCGCCGAGCTGCTCGCCTGGGCGACGACGGTGGTCAGGTTGCCTCTCCATCCCTCGGCGGTCGTCGGGCTAATGCGAGACTTGATCACTTTTCCGGCCGAATTCCTCCTGTTCTCTCCACACGTCAGCACGGTTACGCTCGAGAACCGAGTTCGAGCGAAGATCGAGAAGCGTCAGATCTTCCAACGTGTCGACGGGGATCGGCACGTCTTGCAGGAGGAGTCCGCGTCGGGCGCGAGTTCGACGGTTCCGTGGCGAGTCTTCACTCGGGTGCACCGACCCAGTGAAAAGGCACTCCGCTCGGCCGGGGAACTGCACGACCGTCCCGAGATCGACATCGCGTGGGCGGTCCCCGACCGTCGTGGCCGCGAGTCGCGACAAGGCGAGTTCTGGGCGTACTTCCCCACCAAGTACAAGACCACGCTTCGAGGGATCGTCAACGCTCCGTGGAAGACCAGTGAGGATCGTCAGAACCTTTACGCCGGTAACGCCTTCAACGCCGAGTTGATCAAAGTGGTCGCCGACCTGGTGGTCGATTCGTTCCCCTTGCTGGCCAGGGAGGACGACCCAGCCGCCTACCTGGACGCCGCACCGGCTCGCGGGCGCGAGGAACCTCAATGGGCGTCGGATGACTTGGTCGAAGCCATTTGGTCGGCTGCGGCTAACAAGCCGTCATTGCCCGATCAAGCGGGTGAGCTGAAGGTACCGGCTTTCGTGCACATGCACCCCATCGATCTTCGACCTGACTGGCTGGACTGGTGGCGTGCTCATCCGGGCAGTCCGATCGACTGGGTGCATCATTCCGTCGAAAACTCGAAGCCGAGGAGACGGGCGAGTGCCGACCTGATCTGTGCGACGGCCGAGGTTGCGCCGGCATCACTGAGGGAGTGGCTCGAGGCCCTGGTCGTCGACGGGACACCTGAAGCCTCCGGGGTGGCCGTGCGGATCGCGGCGGAGATGATTCGAGCTGGTCATCCCCTGGCGAGCCAAGCATCGAAAGCCGCGATCGTGCTCACCGAGACTGGTGAGATGGTCGC
This sequence comes from Amycolatopsis eburnea, assembly GCF_003937945.1. GTDB lineage: Bacteria > Actinomycetota > Actinomycetes > Mycobacteriales > Pseudonocardiaceae > Amycolatopsis > Amycolatopsis eburnea. Next base: position 520,871 of record NZ_RSEC01000032.1, on the reverse strand, counting down.
ACCCGCCCGGGGCGGCGTCTTCCGCCGGGTATCGACCGACTCGCTGGCCGATTCCAACGTCTACGTGGACGAACGGGTCGTCGATCAGTTCGGCGTGCTCAGCGCGCTGGATGTGCTCGGCATTCACGAAGCCGACGCAGTAGGCCGGTTCGCGGCCGTCGTCGAAGCGGGTTTTCACACCTACGGTGACTCCCACTGGTCCGAGTTCTGGGCTTCGTCGCGTCAGGCAGGCCCGAGCGCGACCATTCCGGTCCTTCGGGACTCGGTCCAGGACCCGGGACAGACGATCCACGTTCGCACAGTCGCAGGTACGTTCCGCGAGTTGGCGCGATGTCTGCTGCCCGGCGCCGTGGTGCCCGGCGACGGCTCGCGGGACGAGGCCGTCGCCGTCGATCTCGACTTCCACGCACCGGACCGGCAGGTCCTGCGCGAGCTGGGCATGAGCGAGACTCCCCGCGCGAACGTCGATCCCCGTCGTGAGGACTGGTTCGAAGAGTATCGAGAATGGTGCTGGCGCGCCTACCTCAAGGCGCTGCCCAGCGACGCGCCCAGGCCGCAACTCAAGTCGATGCGCGTCGATGGCGCTCCGATCGCCGGTCCGCTCCATCTGCTCACCGAGCTGTCCGATGAAGGTCGGGTGGCGTACGTGAACGCATTGCCTCGAGCCGGCATCACCCCGACATGGGCGGTCAGAGCAGGCGGCGGGCACACCGGCAGTCGCTCTCTCGTTTCGCCGCTCGTTTGGATGGTCCGCAAGTACGGCCGCCTACGGACGAGCCGAGGCATCCGCTCGGTCGCCGAATGCGTGGGACCTTCGCTTCAGCAGTTCGGTGAGTTCTTCCCGGTGGCAGACGTGCCGACAGACATCGCCGAGGCCCTCCGACTCGGGGACGATGTGGGGAAGCTCAAAGAGTCCCTCTGGCGAGCTCTGCTCGACGAAGTCGGGCGCAGCGAGGTCGACGAATTCCCCGGCAAGGTCTACGGGTTGATGTTCGAGCTTGGCGTCGATTTCCCGGAAGGCGAGTGGTCGACTCGCTGTCGGGTGGGGGAGAAGTGGACCAACGACCTGCCCGACGCGGACATCGTCGTGACTTCGAACCGCGCCGACTTCGAGCTCCTGGTCTCGGACGAGGTTCCGGTAATTCTGGTACCAAGCGAAGAGATCGCCCAGTCCATGGTGGAGAACTGGGAGATGCGCAGCGTTGCAGATGCGATCGAGCGGGAGTTCCGGTACGTCGAGCAGGGGGAAGCAGTACTTCTCGTTGACGAATTTCCGCCACTTCGACAGCTGTCCAAAGACAAGATCGAAGGACGTCGGCTCGTTCGATGCAGCGAACTCGAGCGGATCACGCACACCCCGAACGGTGAGCGAACCGAAATCGTCCCGCAGTTCCTGCAGGACAACGACGTCCTGGTTCTGAACCCGAGCGACGATCTTGCCGCCTTGAGGGCTGCAGACGTGATGTTGAAACTCGGCTTGGGCGTCGAGGGATGCAAATCGGTGCTCGAGCGTCGCCGCCGTCAGCAGGACGACGAGCAGCTGAAGCGCATCCGGGCGGCTAGGACGATTTCCGAGAAGGCGCTTCACCTGGTCGGCAAGGATGCCCTCAAGCGCAAGCTGCCCAAGGGACTGCTGGACAAGGAGCGCAAAGAAAAGGGGAGCGAACCCGACGGTCTTCGGATCGCCGAGCTCGCGGTGCATGCGCACGGTGACGACCTCCTTCGTCATCACGCGAAGGACATCGAGGCGAGGATCCCCGAGGCGGCCCGCTCGTTCCGGGGTGACAGCGCGTCGCGCCGATTGGTGAACGACCTGCAGCTGCCCGAGTCTTACGCAGGAGCTCGCGCATCGCAGACCCGGGAAGCACTCGAGGTTGTCGAAGGTCCCGCCAGCTTCCCACGATTGCACGACTACCAGGAACGTCTTGCCGTCCGGATGTTCGACCTTCTCACGAAGCCTGCGCCGCAGCGGGCCATGCTCTGTCTCCCTACGGGTGCCGGCAAAACACGAGTCGCGGCCGAAGCCGTGATTCGGGTGATCAAGGCTCGTGGCCTTGCGGGACGGCCGGTTCTCTGGATCGCCCAGACCGACGAGCTGTGCGAGCAGGCGGTGCAGAGCTGGAGCTTCGTCTGGTCGAAGGTCGGACCGGCCGAGCGACTGATGATCAGTCGTTTGTGGTCGGGTAATCACGCCACGGCCGTACGGGAGAGCCCGCACCTCGTGGTGGCGACCGATGCCAAACTCCACCAGTGCCTCGAAACGACGCAATACGCATGGCTGCGAGATGCGGCTCTCGTGGTGGTCGACGAGGCTCACATGTCGATCACTCCGCGGTACACTCAGCTGTTCAAGGCGTTGGGCATCACGCACAACAGAGTTGAACGTCCGCTGGTCGGGCTCACGGCTACTCCGTTCCGCGGGTTCAACGAATCGGAGACCAAGAGGTTGGTCGAGCGGTACGGTGGAGCACGTTTGGACCAGGGCGTGTTCGAAGGTGACCCCTACCCTTACCTCCAGCATCTGGGGGTGCTAGCGAAGGTCGAACATCGCGAACTTGCCGGTGTGACGATGCCGCTGACCGAGTCCGAGCTCGCAGAGGTCAAACACTTCCCGGGTAACCTGCCGTCCAAGGCGGAGAAGCGCATCGGCGAGGACGACGAGCGAAACAACGTGCTTCTGACGGAGATCCAGCGTCTGCCGAGCGACTGGCCGGTGTTGCTCTTCGCGACATCCGTCGAGCACGCCAAGCTCATGGCAGCCGTGTTGAGCGACAAGAACATCAGCGCTCGGGCGATCGATGCCGCGATGCCCGCGAACGACCGACGCCGGATCATCGAGGAGTACCGGAGCAAGAAGATTCGCGTCATCACGAATTACGGAGTGTTGGCTCAGGGCTTCGACGCACCCGCCACGCGCGTCGTCGTCGTCGCCCGCCCGACCTACAGTCCGAACATCTACACGCAGATGATCGGACGCGGGCTCCGCGGGCCGATGAACGGCGGAGAGGACACCTGTCTCATCATCGACGTCAAGGACAACATCACGAACTACCAGAAGGCAGTGACCTTCACCGAACTCGATCACCTCTGGGAACGTTCGTGACCGCGGTCGAGACCCTTACGGCCGAGCAGCGAGCCGTGGTCGAGCAGCCTGTCGACGCACTTGTGCTCGTCACGGCAGGCCCGGGCACCGGAAAAACGCACACCTTGGTCCGACGACTGGAACACCTGGTGACCGAGCACGGTGTCGCCGCCGGTGAGGTTCTCGTCTTGACGTTTTCCCGTGCGGCAGTCAGAGAGCTGCGCACACGCCTGACCTCGAATGGCGGGGCTGCTCGTCACATCCGGGCTCGGACCTTCGATTCCTGGGCCCTCGAACTCTTGACCGTGGTGGACCCGGAGGGCCGATGGCGGTCGGGCGGCTTCGACGACAGGATCCGAGCTGCAGCAAAAGCCGTCGTCGAGGGCCTCGCGGACGACTTCTGCGACGACCTCGTGCACGTCGCCGTCGACGAGATCCAAGATCTAGTCGGCGAACGACGTGTAATGGTCGAGGCGCTTCTCGACAGGTTCGCTTGCGGGATCACCGCCGTAGGTGACCCTGCACAGGCCATCTACAGCTTCCAGGTCGCCGATGCGCGGGAGCGACGTCGCGAAACGAATCGCTTTTTCACACGTCTTCGAGAGCTCTTTCCCGAGGGACTTGTGGAACTCGCCCTGACCGTCAACTTTCGCGTCCGGGACAGTGCTGCAGAGATCGCGCTTCCGTTCGGACGCGAACTGCGTGGTGACGGGGAGGTGACAGCAGAGCTCCGCACTCGTGTTCGCGGTGCCCTTTTGGACACGGCACCCTTCGGGAATCTCCACGACGACTTCGCAGCAACCGCTCTCTCCCGGTCCGACGTAACCACGGCCGTGCTCTGCCGCACGAACGGTCAGGCTCTCGTGGCGTCTGAGGAACTGCACACAGCCGGAGTTCACCATCGTCTGCAACGATCCGCGTCCGAGCGGATCGTGCCGGCCTGGATCGGTGAGCTCTACGCCGCCGGTGCCGGCGCAGTGCTCACCCGGCCGTCCTTCGACGAACTGCTGCCTCATCTTCCGTTGGAGGCGGAAGACAACCCCGAACGCTGCTGGCAGTGGTTGGTCCGTGCGTCTTCGCGGGGTGGCGAAAATCGAACCGTCGACTTGAGACGGCTGCGCGCCGCACTCGCGATCGGAGCGCTGCCGGACGAACTGTGCGAACAGCCGACAGCGCCGGTGACCGTTTCGTCCTACCACCGTGCAAAGGGATTGGAGTTCGACCGCGTGATTGTTGCCGACCCGGGTCCGCCTCGAGTCGGAGCCGACGACGACCCCGGAGAAGAGGCTCGGATGCTCTACGTCGCGATGACTCGCGCCCGGGACGATGTGATGCGTGTCGACAACCCCGCGGACGGCAGGATCCGAAAGGATCCGGTCACCGATCGGTGGGCCAGGTTCGGCTGGCAGCGATGGCAGCGCCTCGGGATCGAGATCGACGGTAATGACGTCTCCCGGGAGAAACCACCTGGGTGTGACTCGTTCGAATCCGACCCGGTGGAGCTTCGACGATACCTGCTCGACGCTGTGCGCAAAGCGGATGATGTCGTTCTGGAGCGCATAGAGGACACTGTTTTCGGTCTGAAGGAGAGTCCGCCTTACCGGGTACTTCACGATGGTCGTCCGATAGCGGTCATGTCCGGGCGCTTCCGGAACGATCTGTACAGGTTCCTGCGAGGTGCAGGCCGAGAGCCTCGGTGGCCGGCCAGGATCGCGAGAGTGCGGATCGACACCGTGGAGACAGTCGTCGGAAGCGGGGCGGACACCGCCGCAGCAGGCCTCGGGTCACACGGCGTTTGGCTTGTTCCCCGGCTCGCCGGTCTCGGGATGTTCATGTACGGCGGCTCCACTCAAGACGAGGACCTCTGATGACGGACCACAACGAGCACTACCGATTCCGTGCTGCAATGGTTGAGGGACTTCGCCGCGACGCAGTCGGCCCGCACAACGAGCACGAGGTGTTGATCGATCCACCGATCACGACCTATGTCGCAGGCATTCTTTTCCCGCGTACAGCGGAGCAGTCGGCCAACCCCGACGTCGACCTGGATCTGGCCTCGGCGGAAGCAATTGTGGACGAGCAACCGGACACCGGCGTCGCCATGGCCAACGTGCAGTCACCGTCATCGATGGGCCTCACCTTCGCTGTCGGGCATCTCGTTTCCCCGATGGTGCGGATCAAGGTGACCGCTGCCGTGTACGAGTCCGTCGATCTGACCGGGCGTCCGGTGGAAGCCAAAAGATCCGAGCGGCGGAGTACCGAGGATCAGGGCATCCGATGGCGGCGACGTCTGCTGCCCGAATTCACGACGGAGATCGACGTCGCGGAGCCCGAGCAACCGTTCCACGAGGTGGCCGCCGGCCTCCAGCTGCGAGTTCGGACCCGGCCTCCTCGGAAGGGGTCCGTTTCGGTAACCGTGACGTTGGTCAACACCGACAGCGTGCCACCGGGTGACCTCAAGGATCCCCATTGCTTCTTCCAACCGGAGATCAGGGTGGCCGGGACGCTCGTCGAGCGGCGTGGCCCGGGCGGGGGGGATGAGGAGGAGGTCAAAGGTACGCGACTGCTCTACCGCTACGCGCCGACTTTTGCAGTCGGGCACGGTTGTTCGGTCGTATGGGATTGGGAGGTGCCTCCGGTTCCGGAACTCATCCGGCTGGGGGGCCGTCCGGCGGTCGTGGCCGAGCTGTCGACAACATTCGTCCCCGAGCACGAGGTGCTACTCACCGACTCGAACGACGAGATCGAAAAGCTCGGCATGCGGAAGCTCGCCCAGGCGGGCGACGACGATCTCTTCGGAGCTCTCGAGCGGATCGTCGCTGGCTATACCAGATGGATATCCGAGAGGCGTTCGGAGGTCGACTTCCTCGCCGGGTCGGAACTGTACGAAGTGGCGAAAGAGCACCTCAGGAGGTGTGAAGAAGCTCGGCTGCGGATCGAAAACGGCGTCAAGGTCCTCAAGCGAGACAAGAACGCACTTCGAGCGTTCCGACTGGCGAACGAGGCGATGGCCCTCCAGCGGGGACGATCTTCCTGGATCAAATCGGGCCGCCGTGGACAAGTGCGGCTCAATGGTGAATGGCGGCCTTTTCAGATCGCTTTCCTTCTCCAATGCTTGGACGGGATCGTCGATTCGGAGCACGAAGACCGGGCTTTGGTCGATTTGCTCTGGTTTCCCACCGGTGGAGGTAAGACCGAGGCTTACCTGGGCTTGATCGCGTTCACAGTCTTCTTGCGACGTCTGCGAAAGGGTGAGGAGGGTCGAGGAGTCACGGCGATCATGCGGTACACGTTGCGGCTCCTGACACTTCAGCAGTTCGAGCGAGCAGCTGCACTGATCTGCGCCATGGAGACGCTACGACGTCCGCTGCGAGCGGAACTGGGCACGACAGAGATTTCCCTGGGCATGTGGGTGGGACGGGCGGCGACGCCCAACACCCTCGACCAAGCCGAAGCTGCGCTGAAGCGTCTGCGCAACCAGGAAAAACTGCAGACGGAGAATCCGGTGCAGCTGCGGAACTGCCCTTGGTGCGGCACGCCATTGGACGCCGATGACTATGTAGTAGATCTGCAGCTCAGGGACATGTCGATCAAGTGCAGATCTGCCGACTGTGCCTTCCGAGACGGCTTGCCTTGTCACGTGGTCGACGAGATGGTCTACCGGTCTCATCCCACTCTGTTGATCGCGACCGTGGACAAGTTCGCGCGGCTCCCGTGGAGAGAAGACGTCGCCGCGTTGTTCAACCGCGATGCGACGAGTCGAGGTGTCCCGCCGCCGGAGTTGATCGTGCAAGACGAGCTGCATCTGATCTCGGGACCGCTGGGCAGCTTGGCTGGCCTTTACGAGACTGTCGTCGACGAGGCGGCTGAGCGCCCCAAGGTCATTGCCTCGACTGCGACGATCCGTCGAGCCGAAGCACAGGCACGAAAGCTGTTCGATCGTGAAGTGGCCCAATTCCCACCCCCCGGCCTGGACGCTCGCGATTCCTGGTTCTCGGTCGAAGTACCGCGTGACAAGAAGGCTACGCGGCTCTACGCAGGCCTGATCACACCGAACACGAGTCAGGCGACTCTACTGGTACGGGCGTACGCCGCATTGCTGCACCATGCGGCGCAGACCGATGGCGAAGACGAAGTTCGTGACGCGTACTGGACCTTGGTCGGTTACTTCAACAGCCTTCGCTTGCTTGCCGCGGCCGAACTCCACGTCCATGACGACGTCCAGGATCGGCTTTCGTTGTTGGCCGAGAAGGATGCCGACGTTCGCAAGGCAGAGATCGTCACGGAACTGACCAGCCGTGTCGACTCGAGTGACATACCGGAGTACTTGAAGGGACTTGATGTCGCGCTGCCCGACGCCGCGATGGACGTGGTGTTGGCGACTAACATGATTTCGGTCGGCGTGGACATCGATCGGCTGGGGCTGATGGCGATCATGGGGCAACCGCAGACGACGGCCGAGTACATTCAGGCGAGTAGTCGGGTCGGGCGGAGCAGGCCAGGGCTGGTCGTCACGTTGTTCAACGCTGCGCGGTCGCGCGATCGCTCGCACTACGAGAACTTCGCCTCCTACCACGCGGCGCTCTACCGGCAGGTCGAATCGACCAGTGTCACGCCGTTTTCGGCTCGAGCTCGGGACCGGGCCTTGCATGCCGTGCTCGTCGGTCTCGCGCGGCTCATGATTCCGGAGGCACGCGCCAACGGAGCGGCCGCCGGGGTGGCGCGGTTCTCTCCACGGTTGGCGGAGATCAAGGCTTTGGTGCTCGCACGTGTCGGATCCGTGGCACCCGCCGAGCGTCCGGACACCGCCGCCCACCTCGACGACATCATCGCCCACTGGACGGACATGGCCACCGAGAATCCGAATCTGGTCTACGAGGCGCCGAGTACGCCGGGCCGAAAAAGGGACGCATCGGCTGCTCTGCTGCGCAGCTTCACGGATGACGACCTGGAAGAAGCGCTTGACACCCTTTGGAGCCTCCGCGATGTCGACGCGGAGTCAGATCTCTACCTGGAGCGATGAAATGCCGCTGCGAAGGCCGAACATCCACGGGAGGAGCGCAGCCAGTAAAGGGCTGCTCTTCAAGACGCCGCTGGGCGCCGTGAGAAATGCCCAGGTCGTGATGACCTACGGCGTCGGCTCGATGGTGGCGGTGGACGACAACTCGTTCATCGTCAGCGGCCTCGACACCTGGTCGATCGACAGCGCTCATCCGTTGTACGAACCCCGACTCCAAAGGCGCCTGGGCGTTCGCGTCTTCCGTTCGCCGCCGCCCGCCGATACACCCCCGGCGGGGGACGGCGTCCGAATCCGTCGGTTTCCCGAGATCTACTCCTGCCCAGGTTGCAGCGAGCTGAAGAAGTTCAAGTACTTCGGTACCACCACGAAGAGTGGTCGCTGCGCGGATTGCGACAGGCGCTTGGTGCCCTCACGATTCGTGGTTGCGTGCGAGAAAGGGCACCTGGACGACTTCCCCTACTGGCAGTGGGTGCACAAACGCAATGCACCAGCAGGAGAAGTGGGCGATCGGCACGACCTGACTTTGAGTACCGATGGTCGTACGGCGTCGCTTCGATCAGTCGTGATCAACTGTTCCTGTGGTCTGGCCTCCTCCATGGAGGGAGCTTTCGGCAGCAAAGCGTTGCATTCCCTCGGTGTCGCCTGCAGCGGAAGGCGGCCGTGGCTGGGAGAGGGCGCTGGAGAGTCCGGATGTGACGCGGTGCCTCGTACGTTGCAGCGTGGCGCTTCGGCTGCTTGGTTCTCCGTCACCAGGTCTTCGCTGTCGATCCCTCCGTGGTCGGACACGTTGCAGAAGTTGGTGGACAAGGAGTTCTCGGCGCTCGACGTGATCGTGGCACAGGCCGGGCACGCTGACGTCATCCGCCATCTCAGCTGGGTGAAGGAGAAAGGTTTCACTGTCGGCGAGGTGGTCGAGGCGGTCGAGAGGCGTCGACAGTTCTCCGGTGCCAATGCTGACGATGCCCAACCGGAGTCGATTCTGGAGGCGGCGGAGTCTTTCCGCATCGAGGAGTACCCCCCTCTGTACCACGGACATCATCAAGCGCGTCAAGGCGACGACTTCGAGTGTGTCCGGCCCGAGGACGTCGACGACGTCGAGCTTCCCGGCGGAATCGATCGCGTCATGCTTGTGAAGCGGCTGCGCGAAGTAAGGGCACTCGAGGCCTTCACCCGGGTCGAAGCGCCCGAGGGAACTTCGGACCGGCAGCGCTTCGCCCACCTCTCCCGTAGCCCGGTCGACTGGCTTCCGGCCGTGGAGGTCAGCGGGGAAGGGGTGTTCGTCGCTCTGGATCCGATGGCGCTGGCCAGATGGGAGACGTCGGACGTGCCGGTGCGGCGAGGAGCGCAGATCCGGAAAGCTCACACGGATCTTCTTCGCAGGCGTGCAGTACGCAGGGGCGATCCGACGGAGAGTGCCAAGATCGAGTCACCGATTTCGACGCGGTACATCCTTTTGCACACGTTGGCACACGCATTGATCAACGAATGGAGCCTCGACGCCGGTTATCCCGCTGCTGCTCTGCGTGAACGCCTCTACGTGTCCGACCAGTGGGCAGGCCTACTGATCTACACTGCGACCAGCGACTCTGCGGGTAGCCTTGGCGGGGTCGTCGCCCAGGGAAGTCACGCGCGGTTGGGTGAAACGCTCCGGTCTGCACTCGACCGGATCTCGTGGTGCTCCCAGGACCCGCCATGTATGGAGTCGGAGGCAAGTGGAACCGACAGCTTGAACCTGGCTGCTTGCTACGCGTGCGTGATGCTTCCCGAGAGCAGTTGCGAGACCAACAACAGTTTTCTCGACCGAGCACTGCTGGTCGGTCAGCCTGGCGAACCGAGAACGGGCTACTTCGAGCATCTGCTCGGAGAGGGCCGATAGCGTCGGCAACCCCGAGGTGGTGCCGGCACAGACCGTCGAGATCCTCGGCGCAATAGCCGAGTCAGTATTCACGGTCCGCTGTCAACAGCCTATCGACCGCGGATTCGAGAGCTGAGATGTCATCGCGCCATAAGTTGATCTCGCTCACTGGTGGGACCAAGCCGGAACGGCGGCTGTGCAGGTATTGACTGCTGGAACGGTAGACGAGTTGTACTCGTTGGACCAACTGTCGCAACAACACGAGTTCGTCGGCCGTTCCCAAGGTGACGAGACCCCACAACCTGAGTTCGATCCGTCCACGGGACGACAGTGAACGGTCAGCAGGAAGTCTGTTCGCCACCAGTTCGATTCGCATGCGCAGAAGCAACACTTCGCACCTGGCGCGGAGCACCGGTCGCATGTGCGACTGGTCGACCTGTCGATGTGCGTCGTCCGGTAGCCAAGTCATCCCTCGAGCGTCCCTATCAGCTCCAAACAGAACTGTTCAGTGGTGTCGACCCGAGCAAGCAGTCCCTGAGGGGTGGTCGTCGTCGCTGCTGCCGGATCGCCGTGAGACCCCGCATTGAGGTCGTTCAGAAGATCCCGCTCTCGGAGAAGTCGGGATGTCAGGACTTTCGCCGGGTGTCCGCGGTGGAGGAGCCGTTCGACCAGTTGGAGACCGTTCCTGGTTGTGAATGCCCTGTCCAAGGCGGCGACGGCGGTCTTGCTCATAATTCCGTTCCTGCTCGACTCGACGACGAACTCTCGGACGACGGCATCGACGGCCTGACGGCAGAAGGAGAGGACCAACACAGCGGCTGTCTCTGCAGACAGAACGGTGTACCTGCCGGCACTGTCGGTGTTCGCGGACAGGACCTTCCTTGCGTCGGTGACCAGCGACTGCCAGGGATGAGTGGCGTCGAGCTGCACGATGTTCCCGTTCGGATCCTTGCTCAGTTTGATCAAGTGCAACGACGCGACGTGGTGTCGCAGGACGTCGACCAATTGCTGGTCGTGGGTCAGCAGGACGACTTGCGTGCCCGACGCCGCCCGCGCGGCGATCAGTTCGGCGAACTTGTCGGCTCGGAAGTCGTCCATCGCATGCACGGGATCGTCCAGTACGAGGAACCGGAGCGGGGTCTGAACGTTCGCGCCGAGCAACAGTGCCAGTACGAGCGCGTTGTACTGACCGGCGGAAAGAGCGCCGGGCCGGATGACATGCTCCTTGACCGCGAGCTCGAGGCCGATGGCGTCGTCGAGGCCTTCGTTGTCCGAACCTTCGACGTTCAAGACCAGACGCCGTATCCCGATATCGCCGAGAAGCTCCTGGAGCGGTACAGCCGTTCCGTCGGCGAGTACCTGGCGCCGCTGCTCGTGCAATCGGTCATAGACTGCCCGCAATCTCACCAGAGCCTGACTTGTAGCGTCCACCGATGCCGCCGACTCACCGTGAGTACGGTCGACGGCCAGGAACGGTTCGCAACGGCGTCGACGTGCCGCTCGCCATTGGTCATCGAGCAGCGTCCGAGATTGCAGCTCGCTCAAAACTGTTCTAAGCCGCTCGGCGAACCGGTCGTCTTCGACCAGCGTCTTCAAAGCGCGCCACGCCGGATCGTCGTCGGAACGTGGGTGCAGGGGTACCAAAGGGTCGACCAGAGCTCGGAGTTTCGCCGCTGCCGATATCGCGGGTATCACCCGTTCGGCATGGCGGAGCAGGGGAAGCAGACGATCGACCAGGATGTCGCGTAGTTCGCTGACCCGAGCTTGCGCCAGGTTGAACTCCTCGCGGACACGACGAGCGCTCTGCAAGGTCAGGCGGGCGTATTCGCGCCAGTCGGAACCCGTCACGCCGCAGGCCGGGCAATTACCCCCGGGGTGCGACGGGCTGTGCTCGACGAGATCCATGAGGGCACGCAGGCCTTCGCCGGTGACCGATTCCGCAGTCTGCTCGCGTTTCGCGTGGTGGTAGGCAGTCAGCCCAGCGGCTGCGTCTCGGCGCGCCTCCAGGACGTCACTTTCCAAGTAGGGATCGACGTGGGGCTCATCCACCCCGGTCCGCTCGGCTGTCGGGAAGTTCTCTTCGAACCAGGTTCCGACGTCTTCAGCCGGTCCGGCGGGTAACTGGACAGCCTGTGGAACTCGTGCGTAGGGATACTGGAGTGCCAGCTGCTCATCGAGCGTTTCGAGTGCGGTTGCCGCCGTCTCCCGTGCTTGAAGCCAACAGTCAAGCGCTTGCGCGGACTTCAGGTGCCGAGTGTGCAAGAGGTGCCACAGCGTCAGCCACGAGTCGCCCAGGCCGAGGCGATCACGCACGAACTCGCTGAGATGACCGATCCGCAGACGATGGGTCCAGTGGTCGTAGCCGACCACCGCATGTTGCGTCGAGACAGCTGAAGCCCAACGATCTCCGGGGCGCGCTGTGACTTCCTCCCCGACGTGATCCGCAGGACGCCAGGTGACCTCCGCGTTCTCGGACGATCCGTCGGACCGCCACGCGATCCTGAGACGATCTCCGTGGTCGTTCTCGAGTGACAGCACGATGTCCGAGCCGGGAGTTCCGGTGTGCCGAGACTGTGGCTGTTCAAGGGCGGACGAGATGAATGCCGTTGATCCCTCGGTACTGCCACGCAGGGCTACCTCGACAGCGTCGGCGAGCGTCGACTTCCCCGTTCCGTTCGCCCCCTGGATCACGACCACCCGTGCCGAGCGTGGTAACGAAAGTCGGAACGGGTGAGCTTCGGCCCCGGGTGCGCCGGTCCCGTTGGCGGCCCCGCGGAAGCCGCTCGTCTCCACGGAGCGAAGCTCCCACGGCCCGGCCAACAGCGCGTCCAAGAGTTCGTCCTCGGACGTCTCCGTGCCTTGTCGGCAGTGTCGAAGAGCTTCGGCCAGCACTTGATCGGCCGCGTCGGCAGGCTGATCGGGCAGGAGAAGCGTCTCGATCTCCGCGATCGTGGTGGCACGGCCCAAGGTCGTCCCGAACGCGATCTTCGTATCCGACAAGCTGATTCCCCCGTTTGAGGTCGGAACGAGAACTCTACCCGAGGGTGAGTCACGCAGCGCACAACAGCTGATCGCCGCCGCGCTAAGGTCGGGTGTTCGGAGGACTGAGCTCGGAGAGGCCGCTGATGGCGACTGTCGTGTTTGCGAAAGAGTTCCAGAAGAACCTGTCCGTCGAGGGTTCCCTGAAGCCCCGCGCATGGGATCTCCTCACGAAGCTGAGCGCCGACCACGATCTCACCGGTTTGGATCTCAAGATCCCGAAGGGTGCCCGGGATCCACGAGTTCGAACAGCCCGCGTCACGGACAATCACCGGGCCGTATTGTTCGCTGCGGGCTCGACGGATGATCAGTACTACCTCCTCGTCGCGATCAGGCCACACGACGAGGCCTATGAGTACGCCGCTCAGGTGACGATGCGCGCCAATCCGGCCAACGGTGTGTTCGAGGTGTTGCACGACACCGAACTCCCCAGGCCTCGGTGGAGTCGTGGTGGTGAAACCGAGGAAAACCGACCTCTGCTGGTTCCGTATCGCCCCTCGGAACTCGAGTCGATCGGAATCCTCCCGGAACTGGCTGCACGAGCGGTGGAGCTGGTCGACGAGAACGATCTCGAGGACCTTTGTCTGCATGCCCCGACCTGGCAGGCGCATGCCTTGCTCGACCTCGCTTGTGGACTGTCACTCGAACAGGTCAAGAGAAGGTACGCTCCCCAAGGGGAGCGATCGGTCGGACACGCCATCCCGACCGACGTGGACGACCCGGCTCAGCTGCGTGATTCACTCGGACGCGCAGCCTCTCTGATGGAATTCGTCGTCGTCGAGGTCGACGAGCAGCTCAGGCGAATGCTCACCGGCGACTTCGCGGCGTGGCGTCTTTTCCTCCACCCCGATCAGCGACACCTGGTCGAACGAGCGAGGAAAGGCTCGTTCCGAGTGGCAGGCGGTGCGGGCACCGGCAAGACCGTGGTGGCCATGCATCGGGCAGTCGCCCTCGCACGGCGGAACCCGCAGTCGCGGGTGCTGCTGACGACTTATACCAGGAACCTCGCACAGCAGTTGACCGAGCACGTCAAGGGGCTGGCGGGACCCGATGTATTCGAACGCATCGATGTGTCGGGCGTGGACCAACTCGCTCGTAACATCGTGGCGCGGACGCACGGTGCGGGTCCCCGGATCATGAACGAACCCGATCAATTGCGCGTGTGGGCCTCCGCGCTCGCTGCGGTGCCCGATCTGCCGCCCGGTGATCGGGAACGACTTACTCCGTACTTCTTGATGAACGAGTACGAGCAAGTGATTCTCGGCATGGCGGCCCCGTCGTTGGACGGTTATCTGGTCGAACCACGACGCGGTCGGAGGGCGAAGCTGAGCCGTCTCCAGAAGACGCGCTTGTGGCGGGTGGTCGACGAATTCGTCCGGTTGATGGCTCGGGAGGGGAAGACGACCTACACCGACGTGGTGGCCCAGGCGGCGACGATCGCCGCGGGCGCCGACCTGCCACTGGCCAACCGGTACCACCACGTGGTCATCGACGAGGCGCAGGACCTCACCCCTGCTCACTGGCGTCTGCTCCGAGCGGTGGTCGCGAAGGGCCCGGACGACCTGTTCATCTGCGAGGACGCTCATCAGCGGATTTATGGTGAACGTCTGGTGATCAGTCGGTACGGGATCGAGACGAGAGGACGTTCGCAGCGACTCACGCTCAACTACCGCACCACCAAGCAGGTGCTCGGCTTCGCGACCCGCCTCCTGGCAGGGGGGAATTTCGTCGACCTGGCCGATGAGGACGAGTCGACATCGCACTACCGCTCCTTGCTGGGCGGACCCGAGCCGGTGACGCACGGAGCGGCCAGCTGGCAGGAGGAAAAGGACTTCGTCGTTGCGACGGTCAGGAGCTGGCTCGAGGAACAGACTGGTCAGGAGCCCGGGGCTTTCGCGGTGCTCGCGCGCAGTCACGAGATTCGTGACGAGATGGCGCGGGAGTTGCTTGCGGCGGATCTTCCCGCGGTTGTGATGAGCCCGGAACAGCCGGTCGACTTCTCGGGCGTGCAGGTGGCGACGATGCACCGGGCCAAGGGAACCGAGTTTGCTCGCTGCGTGGTGATGGGTGCGGACAGTGACCATATCCCGCACAAGTACGTCTTTCAGCGAGCCGAAGCAGAGGAGCGGGTGGACCTTCTTGCCAGGGAGAGGTGCTTGTTGTACGTCGCATGCACGCGGCCCCGTGATCAGCTCGTCGTGACCTGGACAGGTGATCCTTCGTCGTTGTTGCCGTCGCCGTTGCGGACGCGATAGTGCTCGCGGTGGTGACCGGCCAGTAACTTACCTCTGGTCAGAACTTGGACCCCGGGTTACGCTCCTGGGTGTGACTGCCAGTAACACCACCACCAGTGCGGGTGGCCCCGACTACGACGTCGTCGTGGTGGGGTCGGGGTTCGGCGGCAGCGTCGCGGCGCTGCGGCTCACCGAGAAGGGCTACCGGGTAGCCGTCGTCGAGGCCGGGCGGAGGTTCGCCGACGACGAGTTCGCGAAGACGTCGTGGGACCTCAAGCGCTACCTCTGGGCGCCGCAGGTCGGCTGCTACGGCATCCAGCGCATCCACATGCTCAACGACGTCATGGTGCTCGCGGGCGCCGGCGTCGGCGGCGGGTCGCTCGTCTACGCGAACACGCTTTACCGGCCGCTCAAGCCGTTCTACCGCGACAAGCAGTGGTCCCACATCACCGACTGGGAGGCCGAGCTCGCGCCGCACTACGACCAGGCGAGCCGGATGCTGGGCGTCGTCACGAACCCGACGATCACCCCGTCGGACGTCGTGATGCGTGAAGTCGCGAAGGACATGGGCGTCGCCGATTCGTTCCACCCGACGCCGGTCGGGGTGTACTTCGGCAAGCCCGGCGAGCGGGCGAAGGACCCGTACTTCGGCGGGGCCGGGCCTGAGCGCGTCGGCTGCACCGAGTGCGGCTCGTGCATGACCGGCTGCCGCGTCGGGGCGAAGAACACCCTGGTCAAGAACTACCTCTACCTCGCCGAGCAGGACGGCGCGAAGGTCATCCCGCTCACGACGGTGACGTCGGTGCGCCCGGTCGACGGCGGGTACGAGGTCGACCTGAAGAAGACCGGCACGACCTCGAAGCGGTTCCGCACGACGATCACGGCCGAGAAGGTCGTCTTCGCCGCGGGGACCTGGGGCACGCAGAACCTGCTGCACAAGATGAGGGACACCGGCACGCTGCCGAAGCTGTCGCGCCGGCTCGGCGAGCTGACCCGGACGAACTCCGAGGCCATCATCGGCGCGGCCCGCACCGACGTCGACGAGAGCCGGAACTTCAGCCGCGGGGTCGCGATCACGTCGTCGATCCACCCGGACGAGAACACCCACATCGAGCCGGTCCGCTACGGCAAGGGCAGCAACGCGATGAGCCTGCTGCAGACGATCGCGACCGACGGCGCTTCGCCGGTGCCGCGCTGGCGGCAGGCCGTCAGCTTCATGGTCAAGCACCCGATCCAGACGGCGAAGCTGCTCAACGGCTACCGCTGGTCCGAGCGCACGGTGATCCTGCTGGTGATGCAGAGCCTCGACAACTCGATCACGACGTACACGCGGCGCGGGCTGTTCGGCCGCCGCAAGTACACGTCGAAGCAGGGCCACGGCGAGCCGAACCCGAGCTTCATCCCGGCCGGCCACGAAGCCAACGAGCGCACGGCCGACCACATCGGCGGCATCGCGGGCGGCACCTGGGGCGAGATCTTCGACATCCCGCTGACGGCCCACTTCATCGGCGGCGTCCCGATCGGCGCCACCGCGGACGAGGGCGTCATCGACCCGTACCACCGCGTGTTCGGCTACCCGGGCCTGTCGGTGGTCGACGGCGCGGCGATCACGGCCAACCTCGGCGTGAACCCGTCCCTGACGATCACGGCACAGGCCGAGCGGGCGTTCTCGTTCTGGCCGAACAAGGGCGAGGTGGACCAGCGGCCGTCCCAGGAGGCGGGTTACGTCCGGCTGGAGCCGGTGGCGCCGAAGAACCCGGCCGTTCCCGCGGACGCCCCGGCGGCCTTGCGGCGGTCCTAGACTCGACGCCGTGACGACGGCATCCGAGAAGGCACACGCGCTCCTCGACGGGGTTCGCAAGCTCGACGACGAATGGGCCAGGGTCATCGGCGGCCTCGGCGAACCAGAACTCCGCGCACCCAGCGCGTTGCCCGGCTGGTCGCGGGCGCACGTGCTCGCTCACCTCGCCCGCAACGCCGACGGCCTCAAGAACCTCCTGACCTGGGCGGACACCGGCGTCGAGACGCCGATGTACCCCAGCGCCGAAGCGCGGGAAGCCGACATCGAGGCCAGTGCGCGGCACGGCGCCGCCGACATCCTGGCCGACTTCGTCGCGTCCGCCGGGCGGTTCGAGCAGTACGCCGCGGGCATGGCGGACGACGCCTGGGCGCGTGAGGCCCGCAACCGGCAGGGGGCGCCGGTCACCGGGGCCGTCGTCGCGCGGATGCGGCTGTCCGAGCTGACCATCCACCTCGCCGACCTCGACCGGGGTTACGACCTCGATCGCGTGCTCGGGTTGCTCGGGTCGCTCGCCGAGGACGTCGTGCAGCACGCCATCAGCTCCCGCGAGGCGCACCTGCCCGCGGTGCGGCTGGTCGCCGGCGGGTTCGAGTGGACGATGGGCGCCGCCCCGGGCGCCACCGTCTCCGGCAGCGCCGGGCAGCTGCTCGCTTGGCTCAGCGGGCGCTCCGACGGGGCGGACCTCGACGGCGCCGTGCCGCGGATCCCGGCCTGGTCCTGAACGCCGCGCCGCCGCCGCGCGTGTACCGAGTGGGCCCGCCGACCTAGACTGGGCGGCCCGGCCCCGAGGAGTCCGCTGTGGACAGTGAGCACGACCAGGCGCAACCCGCCGGACGGCCGCGCGTCCACCACCACGTGGACAGAAGGACGTTCCTCCGGGTGGCGGGGGTGTCGGCAGTGGGTGCCGTCGCCGCCGCGTGCGGGCCTGGTGGCACGCCGTCGCCGGTCGCGTCGAGCGCGCCGCCGCCCACGACGACGTCCGGGCCGCCGACCTCGCGGCTGCCGACCGGGCCGCCCAACTGGGACGACCTGCGCAGCCAGCTGACCGGGAACCTGCTGCGCCCCGGCACCGACGGCTACGACACCGCCAAGCGCGCGTTCAACCCGCTCTTCGACAGCCGGAACCCCGTCGCCGTCGTCACGGCGTCGACGGCCAAGGACGTCCAGGTCAGCGTGCGGGCCGTGGCCGGGCGCGCGAGCCTCGCCGCGCGCAGCGGCGGGCACAGCTACGCCGGCTACTCGGTGCCCGAGGGCGGGATGATCGTCGACGTCGCCGGGCTGAACAAGATCGACGTCCAGGGCAGCCAGGCCGTCATCGGCGCGGGCGCGAAGCTCAAGGACGTCTACGCCGCGCTCGGGCGAGCCGGGCGCGCGCTGCCCGCCGGCTCCTGCCCGACCGTCGGGATCGCCGGGCTGACCCTGGGCGGCGGCATCGGCGTGCTCTCCCGCAAGTACGGCCTGACCTGCGACCACCTCAGTTCCGCGAAGGTCGTCACGGCCGACGGCCGGGAGCTCACGGCGTCCGCGGACTCCGAACCGGACCTGTTCTGGGCGTTGCGCGGCGGGGGCGGCGGCAACTTCGGCATCGTCACCGAGTTCACCTTCGACACCGATCCGGCGCCGGACGTGACGGTCTTCTCGCTGCACTTCCCGGCCGGGTCCGCGGCCGACGTGCTCGACGCGTGGCAGCAGTGGATCGCCGCGATGCCGCCGGAGCTCTGGGCGAACTGCGTCGTTTCGGGCGGTTCGCCGGTGCAGTGCCGCGTCGGCGGCTGCTACGTCGGCGGGGCGTCCGGGCTGAACACGCTGCTCAACAACCTGACCACCAACGCCGGCGCGCGGCCGACCCAGCGCACCGTGAAGAGCCTCGACTACCTCGGCGCGATGAACTACTTCTCCGGCAGCTCGAACCGGCAGTCGTTCGTGGCGTCGTCGCGGATCATCACGACCCCGGTGGACGCCGCGAAGGTCGTCGCGCTCGCCGACGGCCGCGCCGGCACCGACCTGCTCATCGACGGGCTCGGCGGCAAGGTCGGCGAGCCGGCGAAGGACGCGACGGCGTTCTGGCACCGCGACGCGCTGGCCAGCGTCCAGATCTACGCGCCCGCGACGGCGAAGACCCAGACGAAGGTCGCGGAGTCGGTGGGGGAGATCGCCGCCGGGCTCGCCGCGGCCGGCGCCGGCGGCGGGTACGTCAACTACATCGACCCCGCCCTGCCCGACTGGAAGGCCGCCTACTACGGCGACAACGCGAAGCGGCTGCAGGACGTCGCCAGGAAGTACGACCCCGACAACGTCTTCCGGTTCGGGCAGAGCGTCGTCGCCTAAAGCTCGATGCCGGTGAAGACCGTCACGCGCTCCTCGGTCAGGTCGTGCATCGCCGCGAGCACGCCTTCGCGGCCTACGCCGGAACCCTTCACGCCGCCGTAGGGCATCTGGTCGGCGCGGTAGGACGGGACGTCGCCGATGATCACGCCGCCGACCTCGAGCTCCGCCGACGCGTGGAACGCCAGCTGGACGTCGGTGGTGAAGACGCCGGCCTGCAGGCCGTACGCGGAGTCGTTGACCGACCGGAAGGCGGCGTCCACACCGTCCACAACGGACACCGCGAGCACCGGCCCGAAGATCTCCTCCCGCCAGGCCTTGGTGTCCGGCGGGACGTCGGTGAGCAGCGTCGGAGCGACGGTGGCGCCTTCGCGGGTGCCGCCGGTGAGCACCTTCGCGCCCGCCGCGACGGCTTCGTCGACCCACGCGATGATCCGTTCGGCGGCGGCTTCGTCGACGACCGGGCCGACGTCGGTGTTGCGGTCGTACGGGTCGCCGGTGCGCTGCGATTCGACGGCTTCCAGCAGCGCGGGCACGAACTCCTCGGCCACCGCGGCATCGACGATCACCCGCTGCACCGCGATGCAGGACTGCCCGGCCTGGTAGTTGCCGAAGGTCGCGATGCGGTGCGCGGCGCCTTCGGGGTCCGGCCAGTCGCGCAGCACGACGGCCGCCGCGTTGCCGCCGAGTTCGAGCACGACGTGCTTGCGCGGCGCCGCGTCCTTCAGCGACCAGCCGACCGGGCCCGAGCCGGTGAACGACACCACGGGCAGCCGCGGGTCGGCGACGAGCTGCTGCGTCTCTTCGTTCCCCAGCGGCAGCACCGAAAACGCGCCCTCGGGCAGGTCCGTCTCGGCCAGGATCTCGCCGAGGATCAGCGCCGACAACGGCGTCCGCGGCGCCGGCTTGACGATGATCGGCGCGCCGATCGCCAGCGACGGCGCGACCTTGTGCGCGACCAGGTTCAGCGGGAAGTTGAACGGGGCGATGCCGAGCACCGGCCCGCGCGGGACGCGGCGGGTCAGCGCCAGCCGCGCTTCGCCCGCGGGGTCGGTGTCGAGGCGCTGGACGTCGCCGGTGAACCGGCGGGCTTCCTCGGCGGCGATGCGGAACACCGAAACCGCGCGCTTGACCTCGGCCTCGGCCCACTTGAGCGGCTTGCCGTTCTCGGCCGTGACGACTTCGGCGATCTCCTCGGCGCGCCCGGCGAGCACCCGGGACACGTGCTCGAGCGCGCCGGCGCGGACGTGCGCGGGCGTGCCGCGGAATTCGCGGGCGACCGACACCGCGGCGGCGACCGCGCGCTCGACCTGCTCCGGCCCGGGCACGGCGACCGTCGCGACCTCGCTGCCGTCGTACGGGTGGTGCACGACGAGGGTGGTGGCGCCCGCCTCGGGGCGGCCGGCGATCCAGGCGGGACGCGGCTCGGGGGTGATCATGTCCATGCCCACCAACGTAATCCGCGGGGGAACCCCCACCCGGACGGGTTATGGCTTGATGAGCACCTTCAGCGCTTCGCGGTCCGCCATCGCGCGGTAGCCGTCCGGCACGCCTTCGACGTCGATGGTCCGGTCGAAGACGCGTCCCGGCCGGTACTTGCCGTCCAGGACGTCCGGCAGCAGCTCGGGGATGTAGTGCCGGGCGGGCGCGACGCCGCCGGTGATGGTGACGTTGCGCCGGAACACGCCCACGCCGGCGGGCGCGTCTTCGTACTGCGGCAGGCCGACGCGGCTGACCGCGCCACCTGCCCGCACGACCCCGACGCCCATTTCGAACGCGCCCTTCGTGCCGACGCACTCGAGCACGGCGTGCGTGCCCTGGCCGTTCGTCAGCTCGCGGACCTTCTCGATGCCCTCCTCGCCGCGCTCGGCGACGACGTCGGTCGCGCCGAACTCGCGGCCCAGGTCGGTGCGGGCGCGGTGCCGTCCCATCAGGACGATCCGGCCGGCACCCAGGCGCTTCGCGGCGAGGACGGCGGACAGCCCGACCGCGCCGTCGCCGATCACGGTGACGTTCTGGCCCTCGCTCACGCGTGCCTTGACGGCGGCGTGGTGGCCGGTGGAGAAGACGTCCGACAGCGTCAGCAGGGACGCGAGCAGGTCGTCGTCCTCGGTGGGCGGCAGCTTGACCAGGGTGCCGTCCGCCTGCGGCACACGCACGGCCTCGCCTTGGCCGCCGTCGACGCCCTTCGCGCCCCAGCCGCCGCCGTGCAGGCAGGACGTCTGGAGGCCTTCGCGGCAAAACTCGCAGGTGTTGTCGGACCAGACGAACGGCGCGACGGCGAGGTCGCCCTTCTTGAGCGTGGTGACGTCGGCGCCGGTCTCTTCGACTACGCCGAGGAACTCGTGCCCGATCCGGCGCCCGTGCTCGCGCGGCGGCATGTCGGCGTACGGCCAGAGGTCGCTGCCGCAGATGCAGGACCGCACCACCCGCAGGACGACGTCGGTCGGCTCCACCAGCTTCGGGTCCGGCACGGTCTCGACCCGGACGTCGCCGGCGCCGTAGATGACTGTCGCTCGCATACTGGGGCCTTCCCTGGGCGGAACGTGACAAACGTCGGGGGTGCGGCGGCGGGGACGCGCCTAGATTTTCGTCCATGAGCACGCGCACCGCATCCCGCAACCCGTTCGCGGCCCTCGCCGGGGCCACCCGCCGCCCGTACCTGACGGCCGCGGTGTTCGCGGTGACGCTGGCGTGCGGGATCGCGCAGCTGGCGGACCGCGGGCTCTACGCCCACGTCGTCCGCGACGCCGCCCGCATCGACGACGGCGAGTGGTACCGCCTGGTGACGGGCATGTTCTTTCAGGACGCCTGGGCGTTCGGCCTGGTGTCCAACCTGCTCTGGCTGGCGGTGTTCGGCACGCTGGCCGAGCGCGTGTTCGGTCGCGCCCGCTGGCTGGTCCTGTACTTCGGCTGCGGCCTGTTCGGCCAGTTCACGAGCTACGTCTGGCTCAACCCGGTCGGCGCGGGCAACTCGATGTGCGTCACGGGCCTGATCGGCGGCCTGGCGGCGGTCGTGATGGTGGCTTCGCGCCGCTACGGCGTGGTGCTGCCGGTTCAGTTCCGGGTGCTGGCGTTCGCGGTGCCGGTGCTGGCCGTGGTGGACACGCTGGTGCACGACAACCACGGCCTCCCGTGCCTGCTCGGCCTGGCCCTCGGCTTCCTGCTCCTGCCGCCGCGCCCGGCCCGTCAGTCGGGGTAGTGGCCGCCGAGGCGGCACCAGTGCGCGACCAGGTGCGGCTGCGGCGGTACCGCGAGCAGCTCCGCCAGGTCCGCTTCGGCCTGGCGGGCCGCCCGCTCGGTGCGTTCCCACTCCAGGTCCTCGTCGACGCTGTCGCACCGCTCCGCCCGGGCCAGCGCGGCGGCGATCCCGTCGCACCGCAGCTCGTCGGCGCGGCCCAGGTCCTCGGTGTGCCGGGCGTCGAGGATGATCCCGCTGCCCGACCGGGCGCCGTACCGGAAGGCGATCCGCAGCAGGTCGGTGCTGAACTCCCGCGTTTCGGCGGGCACCCACGACAGCCGCTCCCAGTCGGGCGGGGGCTGGTCGTCGGCGCGGCAGACCACGTAACCCGGCAGATCACACCAGGTCAGGGCGCCTTTCGGGCGGAGTCGGTAGAGCATGCGCAGGTCCCCCTAGGAGCCGTCCTCGATACCCGGTCAATCGGGCCGACGGTGACTCCCCGTTACAGCTCACCGGTTGCGGTACAGGTCGCGCAGCAGGAGGACCTCGGCGCAGTGGTGGATCATCTCGCGGTGGATGTGGAGCACCAGCGTCGCCATCGGGTACTCCGCGTACGGGCCTTCGGCGGGTCCGCACGGCCGCGCCAGCGCCTCCTCGTCGAGTGACCGGACGCCGGAAACCCACCGGGCGTAGTACTCGTCCAGCAGCGCCAGCGCCTCCGCGGCCGTCCCCGGGTACGGGTAGTCGTCGTAGGTCATCGCCGGGCCGCCGAAGTGCGACGCCGCCCGCATGCCCAGGACGCCGACCAGGATGTGGCCGAGCCGCCACGCGATCGTCGTGACCGGCGGCGGAACCGGCTCGGGGAAGGCGAAGTCGATGGTGAACGGGCCCGTGCCGGGCTCGTCGTCGGACTTCCGCGGCCGCACGGTCCAGCAACCCGCGACCGGCTCCCAGAAGTACTCGTCGTCGGTGAGCCCTTCGAGCTTCGGGCGCGTGTGGGTGTTCCAGTGGAAGTCGAGCTGGTCGGTCAGCTCCTCGGTCCAGTTCACAGCCATACGCGGACCGTAGGCCGGATCGCGGACAGGGGCGGCCCTGAATCCCGGGTGACCCAGCCCACCTGGGACGATGGACGCGATTCCCGCTTCTCGCCAGGAGGTCCTCAGGTGCCCAACCCGACCGGTCCGGTTCTCGTCGTGGACTTCGGGGCGCAGTACGCGCAGCTGATCGCCCGGCGCGTCCGCGAGGCCCAGATCTACTCGGAGGTCGTGCCGCACAGCGCGTCCACCGAAGAGATCCTCGCGAAGAACCCCGCGGCCATCATCCTCTCCGGCGGCCCGTCGAGCGTGTACGCCGAAGGCGCCCCGGGCATGGACCCGAAGCTCACCGAAGCGGGCGTCCCGATCTTCGGCATCTGCTACGGCCACCAGCTGCTCGCCAGCGCGCTCGGCGGCGTCGTCGAGCCGACCGGCGTCCGCGAGTTTGGCCGCACCGAGGTCCGCGTGACCGGCGACGGCGGCGTCCTGCACGCCGGCCTGCCCGCGCACCAGCCCGCGTGGATGAGCCACAACGACAGCGTCACCAAGGCGCCGGAAGGCTCGGTCGTCACCGCGTCCTCCGACGGCGCCGAGGTCGCCGGCTTCGAGGACGTCGAGCGGCGCTTCGCCGGCGTCCAGTACCACCCGGAGGTCGCGCACTCGCCGCACGGCCAGGAGGTGCTGCGCCGGTTCCTGCACGACATCGCCGGCATCAAGCCGCAGTGGACGACGTCATCGATCGTCGAGGAGCAGATCCAGCGGATCAGCGACCAGATCGGCGACGGCCGCGCGATCTGCGGCCTGTCCGGCGGCGTCGACTCCGCGGTCGCGGCCGCGCTGGTCCAGCGCGCCATCGGCGACCGGCTGACCTGCGTGTTCGTCGACCACGGCCTGCTGCGCGCGGGGGAGCGCACCCAGGTCGAGCGCGACTTCGTCGCCGCCACCGGCGTCAACCTCGTGACCGTGGACGCGCGTGAGCGCTTCCTCGACGCGCTCGCCGGCGTCACCGACCCGGAGCAGAAGCGCAAGATCATCGGCCGCGAGTTCATCCGCGTCTTCGAGCAGGCCGAGCGCGACCTCAAGGCCCAGGGCGACTACAAGTTCCTGGTCCAGGGCACGCTCTACCC
The DNA here is from genome assembly GCF_003937945.1 of Amycolatopsis eburnea. Taxonomy (GTDB): domain Bacteria; phylum Actinomycetota; class Actinomycetes; order Mycobacteriales; family Pseudonocardiaceae; genus Amycolatopsis; species Amycolatopsis eburnea. The sequence continues at coordinate 496,173 of NZ_RSEC01000032.1, read as the reverse complement.
GGACGTCGTCGAGTCCGGCGGCGGCGAGGGCACGGCCAACATCAAGAGCCACCACAACGTCGGCGGCCTGCCGGACGACCTCGAGTTCGAGCTGGTCGAGCCACTGCGGCTGCTGTTCAAGGACGAGGTCCGGCGCGTCGGCCTGGAACTGGGCCTGCCCGAGACGATCGTGCAGCGCCAGCCGTTCCCCGGCCCGGGCCTGGGCATCCGGATCATCGGCGCGGTCGACCAGGAACGCCTCGATACCCTGCGCGCGGCCGACCTGATCGCGCGCGAGGAGCTGACGGCGGCCGGGCTGGACCGCAGCATCTGGCAGTGCCCGGTGGTGCTGCTCGCGGACGTCCGCAGCGTCGGTGTCCAGGGTGACGGCCGGACCTACGGGCACCCGGTGGTGCTGCGTCCGGTGTCGTCCGAGGACGCGATGACCGCGGACTGGACGCGCCTGCCGTACGACGTCCTGGAGCGGATCTCCACGCGCATCACCAACGAGGTGGCGGAGGTCAACCGGGTGGTGCTGGACGTGACGTCCAAGCCGCCGGGCACCATCGAGTGGGAGTGAGTCCACTCCTGGACAAGGCTCGAGGCCCCGGCGTGGGATCCGGGGCCTCGAGGGTTTTCGGTGCTAGCGGCGGCGTTTGCCGCCGAACGACGCGCCGAGCAGCAGCAGTCCCACGAACACCGCGCCGCCGGCGATCACCCAGCGGAAGTCGAACGAGGGCAGCCAGCTGGCGCCGTCCGAGAGGACGTAGGCCGACACCAGCAGGGTCGCGATCCCGACGATCAGCGTGAAGACGTCGAAGCCGCCGCGCTTGGCGGGCTGGGTGTCCGCCGGGTCGTCGTAGGCGTAGGGGTTCTGCTCAGCCACGTCGCACCTCCACGCTGCCCACGCTGTTGTCCACCTTCAGGGTGATCTTCTGGCCGCCGACGCCGTCGGGGCCGTTGTCCGTGCCCTTCAGCGCCGCCTGGCTGATGCCGTCGGTCGAGCGGTCGAAGCAGTCCGCCGAGCCCGCGCCGGTGTGGCACTCGTAGGTGACGTCCGCGTTCGCCGGCACGATGACCTTGGTGTCGCCCGCGCCGTTGGAGATCGTCGTCGAGTACGGGTCGCCGACCGGCAGCTTGCTCAGGTCGAGGTCGATGTCCCCGGCCGCGTGCTGGTAGAGCGGCTGCACGTCGGCGATCGTGGCCGGCGTCTGCTTGATGTCGCCGACGCCGCCGCGGAAGTCGAGGTTCTCGAACGGCGCCGTGGTCAGGATCATCCCGACGATCGCCAGCGGCACCGCGAGCCCGATCAGGCCGCGCCCGCCGCGGGCGAAGGCGCCGGCGACGAGACCGATGCCGGTCACGCCGAGCACCAGCCCGATGATGTGCTGCGCCGAGAACCAGTCCGCGCCGTTGAGGTTCAGCAGCACCCCGGCGCCGGCGGTCAGCACCGCGAGCGCGAAGGTCACCGAGCCGACCTTGGAGTGCGGCCGCCGCTCGGGTGCCCGGTACGGCGGCGGCGGTGTCGGCCGCGGCGGCTCGGGCGGCGCCTCGGGCAGGTCCCAGCCGGCCGGGTCGGCGGCGAGGGGGTCCCACCCCTTCGCCGGCGACGGCGCCTCGGCGGTGTCGGTCATGGTGAAGGCTCCGTTCCCGGTGAAGGCCTCGGTCCGCGTCCGCGCCACGACCGGCGCCGGCCGGTTCAGGTGCCCGCGGCTGCGGTGCAGCAGGTAGAGAGCGGTGGAGATGAGTGCGAAGCCGATCAGGCCGCCACCGTCGAACCAGGTGGAGCTGAACATCCCCCCGGCGCTGACGACCGTGAGCACGGCCAGCACGACGGCGAAGGCGGGCGACACCGAGGACCGGCCGCGCCCGATGAGGCCCTCGAAGCCGGAGACCTCGTCGTTCTCGCCCGGCAGGAACAGCCACGCCAGCAGGTAGAAGGTCAGGCCGAAGCCCCCGAAGATCGTCGCGACCACCAGTGCGATCCGCACCACGACGGGATCGACCCCGTACCGGTACCCGAACCCGGCGGCCACCCCGGCCACCTTCCGCCCCGCCTGCGGCCGCCGCGGCCGGCTGGCCCAGAAGTCCTTGGCGGTCTCCTCGAAGCCGTTCAACACCCCCGGCTTCGTCGACCGGCTTTCGCTCGCACCACTCATACCGAGAAGCATGCGGCACGGGCGGCGGCGGGACATCCGGGATGGTCCCTGAGGTTTCCCGGAGAGAGCTACCCGGGGTTGGCCGGCCTGGTTCCTTCAGGTGAAGTGCCTTTCGCCGCCGAATACCCCGCCCGGACGTCGGCAACCCGGCGAACGGACGAGAAGGCGAGACCGAACGGACGATCCGGCTTTGACTGTGACGACCGGGCGCCCCGCGCCCACCGCGGCGGCTGCCGGTCGCTGGACCGCACGGCTGCTCGTCGTCGGCGGGCTGCTGCTCCTGGCGTTCCTGCTGAGCGCGGCACTGGACCGTGCCGAGGCCGGTTCGCCGTGCGACCGGGTCGTCGGGTTCCTCACCTCCGCGGCCGTGGACGCCAGGTGCGGCGGTGCCGGGGCCGCGGCTCCGTCGCCGCGGAAGGTGGTGGGCGTCGTCGAGGACACGGTGCGGTCCGTCGCGCCGGTGGTCCGGGACACCGCACAGCCGCTGGTCGACACTGTCGGCGACATCCCGCCACGGCCCTCTCGCGTGCCCGACGGCGGCGGTGCCCGGGACAGAGCCACTCCCCGCCGCGACGCCGGTCCCGCGGCCGGGCACCCGGTCCGGGCCCCCAGCAGCGCCGCGACGAGGACCGACCTGGCCGGTGCCTGTGGCGACGTCGCGGCGGCGAAGATCGACCTGGTCCGGGCCCGGGGTGGCGTCGTGGCAGCGAAGACCCACGCGGCCCGGGCCTGCTGCGGCGTCGCGGCAACCAGGAGACCCGCCGTCCCGGCCTGCGGCAGCGTCACGGCGGCGAAGCTCCGCCCCGTTCCGGCCTGTGACACCACCGCGGCGGCGAAGCCCCGCCCCGTTCCGGCCTGTGACACCACCGCGGCGGCGAAGCCCCGCCCCGTCCCGGCCTGTGACACCACCGCAGCGGCGAAGTCCGGCCCGCGCCGAGCCTGCGGCACGACCGCACCGCCGCGAACCGCTCCGCACCGGTGGTCCCCACCCTGCCCGGCCCCCGCGTGGCACGGACAGGGCGGCGCCCTGCCCGAAACCGGCGGCTTCCCCGGCGCGGTCCTGAGCCGGACCCCGGCACCGCCCGATCCGGCGCGAGCGCACCGCTGGGACCCGGCCCGCGACGCCACCCGTCGGCACCGGCCCGCGAGACCGGTGTTTTCCCCCGACTGACCGGCCGGCGGGCCCCGCCCGGCATTCGTGTCCGCGAACCCGTGGCGTACCGGTGTGCGAGGGGAAGGAAAGAGCAGGGAATGAAGTGGAACCTGCGGCTGGTCGCGGCCAAGCGCGGCATCTGGAAGGCCGGTGAACTGCGCGAGCTGCTGGCCGCCGAAGGGATGGAAATCTCCGCGGGAAAGATGTCGAAGCTGTGGTCCGGCGACCCCGCCAGCGTGAAGCTGGCCGAGCTGGACGTGCTGTGCCGGGTGCTCGACTGCGCGGTCGGCGAGCTCCTGGTACCGGCCGTGCCGCGGCACAGTGAGTTCACGAAAAATGAAATTCGATCGAGAAAAATGTGATTGCTTCAGCGTGAGTACAAATTCCGCGGCGGGCGGTTGCGGCTGCGCCGGACGCGATGTTACAAAATGAATTGCGTGCTGCTGGTGCGCTGATCTGAATTCCGGAATGAGAAAGGAAGAGGACGATGAACGACCTTTCGTTCGACGCGCTGGACGCGCTGACCGGTGAAGTGCTGCCGGAGCGGGCCGTGCTGGGTGTCGTCTCGACCCCGTTCAACAACGCCGGTGAGTCGGGCGGCAACACCACCGTCGTGACCGGCGGCAACCACGGTGCCACCGCGATTTCGGCCTGCCAGTCCACCCACTCGGAGGGCACCCCGGGCCTGCTCGGTTCGGTGGGCCTGGGCTCCAACAACCCGAGTGAGTCCGTGACGTGCACGCCGGGTGCGGTCTCCAGCTACTGATCGGGGACCCGGTAGCCATCCGCTGACCACGCGGATGGCTACCGCCCCGGCCGCGCAGGCCCCGAACAGGAAGAAGTCTTGTCGTGGAAGCTGAAATCGGTTTCACGGAGCTGGCCGCGCTGGCCGGCGAGGTGCTGCCCGAACGGGCGGTGCTGGGGCTCGTTGGCGGCAGCGGGTCCGCGGCGCCCGCGCAGTACGTCGCGACCGGCCCCGACGGGTCCACTGTGTACTACGCCTGCCAGACCACCCACAACGCCGGTACCCAGGGCATCGTCGGCGCGACCGGGCTCGGGCAGCCGCCGTCGACCACGACGACGTGCGTGCCGGCCGTGGTCACCACGCGATGACCGGAGATTTTCCGAGCACGGACGTCGTCGGCCGGCACGGGCCGGTCGGCCTGCTCGAGGGGACCGAGCTGGTCGGCGAGTTCCAGGGTTCCGGCTACCGCGCACCGCCGCAGCTGGTGTCCCGCGCCGACGCGCAGCTGGTCCGCCTGCCGGACCTGCTGTACTCGGTCGTCAAGGCCTTCGACGCCGAGGCGGGGTCCGCCGCGGCCGGCCGGGACCACCTGGCGGCGGTCGCGCGGCACGTGGGCCGGGACGCCGGTGCCGGCCTCACGGTCGAGCAGGTCGGCTACCTGCTCGACCGCAAGCTGGCCCCGCTCGGCGTGACGACCTACAGCGACGGCTCGGCGCCGGAAGTGGCCAAGCCGGCCCCGTTCCTCTCCCTGCGGTTCCGGGTCTCGGTGCTGTCCGAACGGGCCACCTGGGCCCTCGGCGGCGCGTTTTCGATCCTGTTCCGGCCGGCCGTGCTGATCGCCGTGCTGCTGGCCGTCGCCGCGAGCGAACTGATCGTCTGGGTCGACCTGCCGGTCGCGGCGGCCGTCTCCTCGACCCTCGTCTCGCCGTCGGGCATCCTCGCCGTGGTCGCGCTCGCGGTCGCCTCCACCGCGTTCCACGAGTTCGGCCACGCGAGCGCGTGCCGCTACGGCGGGGTGCCGCCCGGGACCATGGGGTGCGGCATCTACGTCGTCTGGCCCGCGTTCTTCACCGACATCACCCGCACCTACCGGCTCGACCGGGCCGGCCGGCTGCGCACCGACCTCGGCGGCGTGTACTTCAATGGCATCTTCGTGTTCGGCCTCTTCGCCGCCTACGTGTTCACCGGCTACGAGCCGCTGCTCGTGGCGATCCTTTCCGTCAACCTCGAGATCGTCCAGCAGCTGCTGCCGACGCTGCGGTTCGACGGCTACTACATCGTCGCCGACCTGCTGGGCATCCCGGACCTGTTCAAGTACATCGGGCCGATCCTGGCCCGCTACGTCCTGCGCCGCCCGCCCGACCCGCGCCTGCGGGAGCTCAAGCGGTGGCCGCAGCTCGTCGTGACGGTGTGGGTGCTGACCATCGTCCCCGCCATGGTGGTGCAGCTGGCGTACGTCGCCGCCCAGCTGCCCGGCCTGATCCGGGCGGACTACGACGCGATCGGCCGGCTCTTCGACGGCGGCGCCGGCACCTCGGTCCTCGGGGTGGCCGCCGCCTGCGTGCAGGCCCTGCTGCTGCTGTTGCCCGTCGCCGGCGTGCTGTTCATCCTGGTCCAGCTCCTGCGCGCCGCGGCCCGGCTGGTGCGGCCGCGGGTCGCCGCGGTGTTCGCGGCCGCGCCCCGACGCGCGATCGCCGGGGCGGCGGCCGTCGCCACGCTCCTGGCCGCCGGTACCGCGCTGGCCTGGCCGCGCGGCCCGACCGGATCGGCCGAGGCGAACGGCCCGGCACCGCAAGCGGTCGCGCCACCGCGTCCCACGTCATCCGCGCCTTCGCCGGTTCCGCCGGCCACGCCACCGCCCGCTCCCGCGACGTCGGAAGCCGCGCCGGAGACCACTCGCCTGCGCGGCCGGGACGTCGAGCACCGGTCGAGCGAACCCTCGCGGACGTCGAGGCCGGCCGCACCGCGACCGGCCGCACCGCGGCCGTCCCCGGTGGAGCGGCCCTCGCCGGCACCGGACAGCCCGCCGCCGTCGCCGGCCCCGTCCTCGAGTTCCGAGTGCGTGCTCGGCCTGCGCGTGCTCGACCTGCTCTGCTGAGGCGTGGATCAGGGGTTTCCCCGATGGAACCCCCGGCCCCCGCGTGTGACCATGGACGGCGTGCAGGACTCCCTCGACCTCGTAGCCACCGACCAGGCGGTCGTCGTCCCGGAAAAGCCCAAGATGTTCCGGCGGCGCTCCGGCCGGGCGATCGCCGGGGTCGCCGGCGGGCTCGCCGATCACCTCGGGGTGCCGGTCCTGTGGGTGCGGACGGCCTTCGCGCTGCTCGCCGCGCTCAACGGGGCCGGGTTGCTCGCCTACGGGCTGCTCTGGGTGTTCGTGCAGCAGCAGGCCCAGGAAGCCACCGACACGCCGACGCCGAAGGAACGGCAGCAGGCGTTCGGCCTGATCGCGCTGGGCGTCGGCCTCGCCGTCGCCAGCGGGACGCTCACCGGGTTCATCAGCGGCTGGGTCGCCGTGCCGCTCGCCGTCGCCATGATCGGTCTCGCGGTCGTCTGGCGGGAGGCCGACGAGTCGCAACGCCGCCGTTGGCGCGTCGGGGCGAAGGACGGCTTCGCGGGCGCCTTCCTCGGCGGGGGCGGCTGGTCGGCCGCCATCCGGATCGTCGCCGGTGTCGCGCTGGTGATCACCGGCATCACCGTCGTCGTGCTGCGCAGCGGCACCCTCGACCAGGTCCAGTTCGCGCTGATCGCGGTACTGGCCACGCTGATCGGCGTCGCCGTGCTGACCGTCCCGTTCTGGCTGCGGCTGGTCCGCGACCTCTCCGACGAGCGCAAGGCCCGCATCCGCACCGACGAACGCGCCGAGATCGCCGCCCACCTGCACGACTCCGTGCTCCAGACCCTCGCGCTCATCCAGAAGCAGAGCGAACAGCCCCGCGAGGTCGCGCGGCTGGCCCGCAGCCAGGAACGCGAGCTGCGCGGCTGGCTCTACGGCCCCAACGGCTACGGCAAGCCTGCCGAGAGCGAAGAAGAAGCCGCCGGCCAGCTGTCCGAAGCGCTCGCGACGGCGTGCGGCGAGGTCGAGGACACCTTCGCGATCTCGGTCGGCCAGGTCGTCGTCGGCGACGCCGAACTCGACGAGTCGCTGGTCGCGCTCGTCCAGGCCGCCCGCGAAGCCATCGTCAACGCCGCGAAGCACGCCGGGGTCGACGAGGTCAGCGTCTACGCCGAGGTCGAGCCGACGTCGGTGACGGTGTTCGTCCGCGACCGCGGCAAGGGCTTCGACCCCGACCTCGTCCCGGACGACCGCCACGGCCTCGCCGACTCGATCCGCGGCCGGATGACCCGGCACGGCGGCACCTGCAAGGTCCGGACCGCGCCGGGCGAGGGCACCGAGGTGCAGCTCGCCATGCCGGTGAAAGCGGGCAAGGGAGCGGCGTGAGGCGGCTATGCTCGACGACGTGACGGACAGCAAGCGTGAACCGGTCAAGGTGTTCCTCGTCGACGACCACGCCCTGTTCCGCGCGGGGGTGCGCACCGAGCTCGACTCGATCACCGACGAGGTCCGCGTCGTCGGCGAGGCCGGTTCGGTAGCCGAAGCCGTCGCCGGCATCGCGCGGACGAAACCGCAGGTCGTGCTGCTCGACGTGCACATGCCCGACGGCGGTGGCGCCGAGGTGCTGCGCCGTGTCCGCCCGGAGCTGCCGGACGTCGTCTTCCTGGCGCTGTCGGTTTCGGACGCCGCCGAGGACGTCATCGCGGTCATCCGCGCCGGCGCCCGCGGCTACGTGACGAAGACGATCTCGTCGAAGGAACTGGTCCGCGCGGTGGTCCGCGTCTCGGACGGCGATGCGGTGTTCTCGCCGCGGCTGGCCGGCTTCGTCCTGGACGCGTTCGCCGACCGCCCCGGCTCGGCCCCGATCAACGACCCCGAGCTCGACCTGCTGACGCCCCGCGAGCGCGACGTCCTGCGGCTGCTGGCCCGCGGCTACGCGTACAAGGAAATCGCGTCGGAGCTGTTCATCTCGGTGAAGACGGTCGAGACGCACGTGTCGAGCGTGCTGCGGAAGACCCAGCTGTCGAACCGCTACGAGCTCTCGCGCTGGGCTTCCGACCGCCGCCTCGTCTAGACCCGTTCCATCACCGGTTCGGGAGCCGGCGCCCGGTTCGGCAGCCGCGTCAACGCGACGCCGCCGAGCACCACGACCATGCCCGCGATCACCCGCAGGTGCAGCTGCTCACCCAGGAACAGCGCGCCCAGCAGCACCGAAACCACCGGCAGCAGGTAGCCCACCACCGAAGCCGCCACCGCGCCTTCGCTCGCCAGCAGCTGGTAGTTGAGCGCGAACGCGAAGCCCGTCGAGCCGATCCCCAGCACCAGGACCGCGAGCAGCGGCCCGGGGGACACGTGCACCGGCGTGAGCCCGCCGACCGGCAGTGCCAGCACCAGCATCCCGCTGGCCAGCAGCATCTGGCCCGCCGAAGTCGCGTACGGCGACAACGACGTGTCCGACAGGTACTTGCCTTCGTAGACGAACGCGAAGCCGTAGCTGGCCGCCGCCGCGAGGCACGCCAGCGCGCCCCAGCTCAGCAGGCCCGACGCCTGCCACGGCGCGAAGATAAGCAGGATCCCGCCGAGCCCGATCAGCAGGCCGGCGAACCGCGCGCCGGTCATCCGCGACGACGTCCCCATCAGCGGCGCCGCCAGCAGCACCCACAGCGGCGTCGTCGAGTTCAGCACGCCGGTGATCCCCGAATCGACCGTCGTCTCGCCGATGGCGAACAGCAGGAACGGCAGCGCGTTGTGGAAGAACGCCGCCACCGCCAGGTGTCCCCACATCCGGCGGTCGCGCGGCAGCTTCGCCCGCTGCAGCCGGCACAGCACCAGCAGCATGGCCGCGCCCAGCACGAGCCGCGCCAGCACCAGCTGGACCGGCGAGAACATCCCCAGTCCCAGCTTGATCCAGAAGAAACTCGAGCCCCACATCAACGCCAGCGCGCCGATCCTCAGCAGGGTCTTCGTCTCGCCCACCCCAGTCCTCCTCAGCCGATCCAGCGTCAGCTTCGCCCGCGCCAGACGTAAGGACAAGCGAAAATAACTGCAGGAACACTTAAGCCCAGCTGTACGATCGGGCCATGCTCGACGTCCGCCGCATGCAGGTACTCCGCGCCGTGATCACCAGCGGGTCGATCACCGCCGCGGCCCGCAACCTGGGCTACACGCCGTCCGCGATCAGCCAGCAGCTGTCGGCGCTGGAACGCGAAGCAGGCACCGAGCTCCTCGAACGCGTCGGGCGCGGCGTCCGGCCGACCCCGGCGGGCGCGCTGCTGTCCGAGCACGCCGAGACGCTGAGCACCGAGCTCGCCAAGGCCGAGGCGGCGCTGGCCGAACTCAAGGAAGGCCGCACCGGCCGCGTCTCGATCCGCTACTTCGCCACGGCGGGCGCGTCGCTGGTGCCGCCCGCGATCGCCGCGGTCCGCCGCGAGCACCCCGGCGTCCACCTCGACCTCAAGCTCGTCGAACCCGACGACCCGATGACGGACGTCGAAGCGGGCAACGCCGACGTCGCGATCACCGTGTTCCCGCGCAAGACCCCGCCCGGCAAGGGCGTCGAGCTGGTGCACCTGCTCGACGACCCGTACCGGGCCGTGCTGCCGAAGGCCCACCCGCTGGCCCGCAAGCGCGTGCTCGACCTGACGGACTTCGCCGAAGAGCCGTGGGTCGGCGTCGACGGCCTGCCCGGCATCTGCCGCGACATCCTCGACAGCGCCTGCGCGTCTGCCGGGTTCGCGCCGAACGTCGTCGTCGAGTCCGAGGACTACCAGACGGCGCAGGGGTTCGTCGCCGCCGGCATCGGCGTCGGCCTCGTCCCGGAGCTCGGGCTCGGCGCGCAGCACCCCGGCGTGGTCGTCCGCAAGATCCGCAACCCGGAGCCGGTCCGCACGATCCACGCCGCGGTCGCGTCCCGCGCGTGGGGCCACCCGGCCGTCCGCACGCTGCTCGAAGCCATGCGCGCGGCGACCGCCAAGGTGGCCTAGACGAAGAACAGCTCCGAAACGAGAATGCCGACCAGCACCGCCGCGAGGATCGCGGCCACGGTGATCAGCGTCTTCTTCGACACCGGCAGGTTCCACGCCTCGGCAGGCCGGGCCGCGGGCGCGGGCGGCGGCGCGTACTGCGTCGCTTGCGGCGGCACGGGCTGCATCCGCTGGGTCGCGTCCGCCGCGGCGTAGCCGGGCGGGGGGAGCGGGATCTGCTGCTGGAACTGCGGACCCGACGGCGGCATCGGCGGCGCGGCGGGCGCCAGCCCCGGGTTGAACGGCGGCTGCGGGGGCGGCGGCAGCCCGGGCGCGGTCGGCGGGATGAACGCCGTCTCGCGGCCCTCGGTGATCGCCTTCAGCGAGCGGACGGTGTCCGCCATCGTCGGGCGCGTGGTCGGGTCCGAGCGCAGCATCTTGCGCAGCGCCTCGGTGAGCACGCCCGCGTTCTGCGGCGGGCGCTCGGACGACTGGCCGTCGTCGCCGAACGGCGGCACGCCCTCGACCGCGGTGTACAGCGTCGCGCCGAGGGAGAAGACGTCCGCGGCCGGCGTCGGCGGCAGCCCCCGCGCGACTTCGGGCGCCACGTACGCCGCGTGCGGCCCGCCGCCGCTGATGCCGATGTCGGTGAGCTTCACGCCGCCGTCGTCGGCCAGCAGCACCGTGCCGGGTTCGAGCGTGCGGTGGACGAACCCGGCGGCGTGGATCGCGGTCAGCGCGTTCCCGAGCTGGATGCCCAGCGCCGCGGCCTGGTCCGCGGTGAGCCTGCCGTGCTCGGCGAGGAACGTCGCCATGCTGCGAGAGGGGATGTACTCCATCACGAGCCAGACGTCCTGGCCCTCCGGCAGCACGTCGAACACCTTGATCGCGCACGGGTGCTCGATCCGGGCCGCGTCCTTGCCCTCCTGCATGGCGGCCGCGCGCGCCTGCTCGGCGCGGTCACCGCCGCCGACCGGCAGGTACATCCGCTTCATCGCGACGGTGCGGAACAGCCGCGTGTCGAACGCCAGCCACACGATGCCCGCGCGGCCACGGCCGATCGGCTGGTCCAGCCGGAACCGGCCGCCGACGATGGTGCCTTCAGAACTCAAGTCGGATCCCGGGCTGTCAGGAGTTGCCGGTCGGGCTCGTCGGCGTGACCGACGACTCGGGGGTAGTCGGAGTCGTGGAGGGCTCCGTCGGTTTCGTGGGCGTCGTCGTCTTCGGAGTCGTGGTCCGCTCCGGCTCGGTGGCCCGCGTGCTCGTCCGCTTCGACGACGTCGTCGGTTCCTCCGTGCTCGACGGCAGCTCGACCGTGCTGGTCGGCACCTCCGTCGTCGACGGCAGCGACTCCGACGTCGCGACGGGTGCCGGCTTGCTGCTCGACACCGGCGCGGCCGGCGCCTCCGGGTTGTTCGGGCTCAGCAGCCAGACGACGAGGGCGACCAGGCCCACGACCACGACGCCGCCGATGATCGCCGGGCGCTTCCACGCGCCGGGCTTCTCGTCGTCGTCCTCGGGCCGCTGCTGCGGGCGGGGCCGCGGCGGGGGCGGCGGGGCCGGCTCGTCGTCGTAGTCGTCGTACGGGTCGTCCGCGTACGGGTCCTGGCCGTGCGGCGGCACCGGCACCGCTCGGGTCGCGGCCAGCCCGGGCGGGACGCCGCCGTGGTGGTTGTCCTCGGGGTAGTGGTCGTACCCGTCGTAGTCGTCCTCCGGGTAGCCGGTGCCCTCCGGGTAGTCGTCCTCGTCGTAGTACGGGACGGCCTGGGTCGGCGCCTGCCCGTCGAGCAGGCTGCCCGAGTGGCCCGCGGGGACCTCGTCGAACATCTGGGTCGCGTTCGGGTCGGCGACGGCGGCCGCGCCGAGGACGCCGGCGGACGGCGCCAGCATCGTCTCCTCCGCCGGGCCGCCGAGCGGCGTCTCGCCGCGGGCGACGGCCGCGAGCAGCTCCTCGCACTCCTCGGCGGTCGGCCGGTGCTCGACGTCCGGGTGCAGCAGCACGGCCAGCACGCTGGCCAGCGGCCCGGACTGGCGCGGCGGGTTGATCTGCCCGGCCGCGACCGCGTGCAGCAGGCTCAGCGTGTTTTCCGACAGCCCGAACGGCGGCTGGCCCTCGCACGCGGCGTAGAGCGTGGAGCCGAGGGAGAAGACGTCGGACTCCGGGCCGGGGTCGCCGCCGATGGCGACCTCGGGGGCCAGGTAGGCGGGCGTGCCGGCGATCATCCCGGTCTTGGTGACGGTGACGTCGTCCTTGGCGCGGGAGATGCCGAAGTCGGTGATCTTCACGGTGCCGTTGCCGGCGAGCAGGATGTTGCCCGGCTTGATGTCGCGGTGGACGATGCCGACCGCGTGCGCCTCGCGCAGCGCCGCGGCGACCTGGGCGCCGATGCGCGCCACCTCGGTCGGCGGCAGCGTGCGGCGTTCCTGCAGCACGGCGGCCAGGCTGGTGGAGTTGAGGTACTCCATGATCAGGCAGGGCTGGCCGTTGTCGTCGGTGACGACGTCGAAGACGGAAATCGCGTTCGGGTGGTGCAGCCGCGCCGCGATCCGGCCCTCGCGCATGGTGCGCTGCCGGGCGTCTTCCTTGTCGTGCTCGTCCAGGTGCGGCTGGAGCAGGAGCTGCTTGATCGCCACGGTGCGGCCCAGGACCTCGTCGTGCGCCTGCCAGACGGCCCCCATCGCGCCCGTGCCGATCCGGCCGACGATGCGGTACCGATCGGCGACCAGACGACCCTCGTCGCTCACGCGACCTCCCTTTGGGCTCCGACTTCACCAGGGCGTGAGGATAGGTGCCTGGTGACGCGGCCACGAACACACCGCGTCGCTGGAGCGTATGCACATGTCGTGGGCTCTGTGCCGGCTTTTCCGAGACCGGCCCGTGACAAGGCTAGGCGCTCACTCTGCGCACACGAATCCGGCACGGGCACTTGAACCAGGGGTGAAGGGATGATCGCCGAGGGCTACATGTACTGGGCCGAGACGAGCTCGGCTTCGGTGATCAGCCCGCCGGTGTCGGCGACCCGGAACAGCTGGGTGACGCGCACCAGCGCGCCGTCCGGCCGGTGCAGGGTCGCGACCGCGAGGATCGAGCCGTCCGGCTTGATCTGCGTGTCGGCTTCCTGCACGTCGATGGCGTCCATCGAGCTCCAGGTGCGGACGAGTTCACCGGCCGCGCCGCCCGCCAGGTCGGGGCTCAGCAGCGCGAGCGCGCCCGAGGAGTCCCGCGCGATGGCCGCGTAGAAGTCCTTGACCGCCTGGATCTTCCGGCTCGCGCTGCGCTCGTCGGCCGCCTTGTCCGGAACCGGCTCGGCGGTGTCCGGCGCCGTCTCCTGCCGCGAGCCCTCGGTGGTCTGGGCGGTCGGCGAGCTGCCGTCGGCCGGCGAGCCCTGCGTCGACTGCCCGGGACGCGCCGGGGTGCCGCCGCCGGCCTGGTGCTGCGGGACGGCGAGGCCGCCGAGCTCCGCGGCCCCGCTGAAGCCGGCCGGGGTGGACTGCCCGCCGGCGGACACCGCGCGGTGCGAGCTGGTCAGCATCGGCGCGGCGATGACCGCGCCGGCGACGAGCGCGCCCGCGGCGACGAGACCGGTCAGCTTGGCGCGGCGGGCGAAGCGGCTTTCGGGCTCGCCGGCGTCTTCGACCTTCTCCGGTTCGCGCACCGGCTCCGGCCGCGGCGGCAGGAACTTCTGCGGGTCGCGGAAGACCTGCTCGAGATAGTCGCGGTCGGCGTCACCGACGCCGTCGAGAATCTCGGCCGGGATGACGTCCTCGACGCGAACGGCGTGGGGTGTCTCCCGCCGTGTGCGCTGCCGATCAAGCACGAAAGTCCTCGCTCTGGGGTTCCGGGGACGGTCACTCCGCCGTTCGGCGGGGCTTCCGTTGGTCCGGGTGGCCGACTCGTGGCCGGTTCCGGATCCGCTGTCGTCAGGTAACCCTGTGCGGACGGCGACCACCAGGCTCTGTCGCCGGAATGCCGTCGCGATACGACGAGCGGCAGCTTATGTCACCCACCCGGACCAGGCATAACCGCTCGGCGCACCGCACGTGCATCGGAACGGGCGAACCGCACGTGCAGGTGCGGTTACTGGCCGTCAGCCGCGATCTTGTCGCCGTCGCCGAACGTCAGCGTGCGTTGCTCGATCGTCTTGGTCCCGTCCGTGTGGGTGACCTCGACGGTGTTCACCGTGACGCCGCGTTGCTGGTCGATGCTGACCTTCTTGACCTCGAAGTAGGCGATGCCGGCGTACCGCTCCGCGAGCGCCTGCGGCCCCTGGTCGTGCAGCTCGCCGGTGGTCACCGACGACGCCGAGGCGGGGTCGGTGGTGACCGTGTTGAAGAACTTCTCCGAGTTGTCGCCCATGGTCTGGGCGTCCGGCGGGAAGGAGTACCACCACGGCGGTTTCACCGGGGTCTCCCGCTGCGCGGGCGTGACCGGCGGTTTCTGCGGCGCGCGGGCCGGCGTGGTGGTCGTGCCGGACGTCGTCCCCGAGGAGTCGGACGTGCTGCTGTCCGGGGTGGAGGCCGAGCTGTCGCCCGGCCCGGCGCCGCCGTTGGCGCTGGTCTTCCGTGCGCCGGCGTCGTCGTTCCCCGGCCGGGACGAGCTCTCCGGGCCGGACGCGGAACCGCCTTCCGAAGCCGGCTGGTGCTCGCCGGTCGGGTCGATGACCGTCGGCACGCCCTGGTAACCGGGCCACGAGCCTTGGACGGCCTGGTCCACCGGCGGCTTCCCGACCAGGAAGGACCCGGCGCACAGCAGCCCGACGACCACGGCGCCGGACGCGCCGGTGGCGAACCAGGCGGCCTTCCGCCACGTCTTCGGCGGCGTCACCGACGCGGGCACCGAGCCGATGGTGAAGCCGCCCAGCCCGTCGATCGGGGGCGCGCTGTAGATGCGGACGTCGTCTTCGTCCAGGTCGACCGCGCGCGGCTTCGGCGCGGCCAGCGAGACGCGGGTGCGGCGCGCGGCCTGGTCGGCGCGGGACTCGGCGGGTTCCGGTTCGAAGTCGTCGTAGCCGACCTGGACGGCGTCGAGGGGGAGGCTGCCGTGCGCGGCCGGGAACAGCGGCCGCCCGTCGCGCGGCTGGGGCAGCGGGAGCGAGCCCGAGACCGAGCCGCCGCCCGGTTGCGGGAGGGGGCCGGGGCCGCCTTGCCGCCGAAAGGGCCGTGCGCCGGGACCCGGTGCCCCTTGCTGGGGGAGCGGGAGCGAGCCGGACACCGGCGGGTCGACCGGCGTCGCGCGGTGCCGCACCGGGCGGTGCGGCGGCAGCGGCGGCGTCCAGTCGTCCGCGCCGCCGGGCCGGTGCCGTCCGGGGTGCGCGGGAGCGGCGCCGCGTCCGTGGAACTCCGTGCCGTTGCTCATGTCGGCTCGACCACCCGGCGGAGGAGTCCTGACGCCGTCCGGCGGCCGAACGACCCGAAAGGAGCACCCTCACGCGCGGAATCTCGTTCGGAATCCTGCGCAGATGCACGCGCACGCGACAGCGGACGCGCGGGGCCGGTGCCCCCGCGCGTCCCGCGGGCAACGCCCGACCCAGACGCAAGGGTCCTCACGACGTAAACCCTAAAAGCATCCGGTGTCGAAAGTCGCCCCCAAACCTGCAAGTTGCAGAGGTTTCACTCGGTCGGGCGCGACCGATCGGGCGAAGGTGACGCTATGGAGTTTCACGCAGCGCCATCAAGCCGGCTCAGGGAATTCAGCCTCCCGTGCGGTACCGATCCCGGGTGGACTGCAGGGCCTTCGTGGCCACCACACCGCTACCGCCCGCGATCAGGATCGCCACGATGTCGAGCGGCGTTCCCCCGGCCGTGAGCAACCAGGCGAACAACGAAGCCGCGGTGGTCCCGCCGGCGATGGCCCACCGGCTGCGGACGTACTGCCCGACCGGGGCGCCGCTCGCGCCGCGCTTGCCCGCCGCACTGTTCAGCAGCGCCAGATACCCCACATGGCCCAGCGCGGCCAGCACGCTCGCGAGCGCGACGATGACGGCGATGAGGTTCACGAGCCAGTCCATGACCCCAGTCTGCCCGTGCCGGGGCCACCGGTGCCTCCGGGAAGTCCCCGAATTCGGCCAACCGTTACCGGCCGAGCCTGCCCCGGCCGAGGTTGAGCAGCGCCATGGCGAGCTGGCGGCCGTCCGGACCGAGTTCGCGGTAGCGCGCGAGCACGTCCATCTCGCGGTTGTAGACGATGCGCGTGCCACCGGCGGCCATCCGCGCGGCCCCGATCGTCTTGGACACCTCCACCCGGCGTTTCACCAGCCGGAGGATCTCCTTGTCCAGCCAGTCGATCTCCTCGCGGAGCGCCGAGATGTCCTCACCGGCGGTGGTGTGCTCGGCGGGCTGGCCGTCGGCGTTCGTCGCGTGTGCGTTCATCGGGGACCTCTTCCTCGAATCCCGGACCCGCCCGGCCCCAGGGACGGCAGCAGCCCCGGGTCCGAGGACTCCGGGGCTGGCGGTGATGGCGGTGGTGGCACTACGCGATCACGGGAGCCGGAGTCCGGGTCCCGTAAAAAAATCGCTCTGCGTGGTGCCGCACGCCTTCAGTATGGCACAGCGGTACCGGAGCGCTCCCGGAACGACCGCGCGCCCGCGTGGACCACGAGGCTCACGGTGAGCCAGAACATCGGGAAGGCGGGCCAGAAGAAGCCGGCGCCGAGCACCGCCCACCGCACGATGGCGAGCACCGACAGCGCGACCACGACGGCGAGGTGGAAGCGCAGCGCCGGGTGCCGCCGCAGCGCGTCCCGGGTGAGCGGGAACCCCGGCCGCGGCGGCGCGGGCCGGGGCAGATCGGTGGTGAGGGCGGCCAGTTCGTCGGTGTACCGCGCGGCGTAGACGCGGGCGAGGCGCTCTTCGACCTCTTCGAGGGTGAGCCGGCCTTCGGAGCCGGCGGTCTGGACGGTCTTCGCGACGCGCTCGCGATCGGCGTCGGCGGCCCGGAGCCGGGCGGGGTTCGGTGCGTTCATGTCCACCGATGCTCCGCGCGGGAAGGCGGCGGCGCGTCGGGCGGCAGGCGACATTCCCCGCTACGCCCGGCGCGGTACCCGGCCCCACAGGGATGTCATGAAAGGGTCGTTCACCTCGCCAGACGACATGAACGACCCTTTCATGACATCGCGGACCACCGGACCGGCCGCACCGGCCCCGCTCCCGACCACCGCCGCTCGCGCGCCCGAGCGACCCCGACACCGGACGGCCCGCGTCGGCACGCTCTGCCGCCCTTCCACCCACCCGGGGTAGCGTGGACGGACGATGGACACCCTCTTCGATCTCCCCGCCGCGACCCCTGCGCGCAAGCCCGCCGCCGGCGGGCAGGCCGAGCTGCTCGACGACCTCAACCCCGCCCAGCGCGAAGCCGTCACCCACGCCGGTGGCCCGCTGCTGGTGGTGGCGGGCGCGGGATCGGGCAAGACCCGGGTGCTGACCCGCCGGATCGCCTACCTGCTCGGGCAACGCCGCGTGCACCCGGGCGAAATCATGGCGATCACGTTCACCAACAAGGCGGCCGCCGAAATGCGCGAGCGCGTCGCCGCGCTCGTCGGGCGCCGTGCGAACGCCATGTGGGTCTCGACGTTCCACTCGATGTGCGTGCGGATCCTGCGCCGTGAAGCCAAAACGCTCGACATGTCGTCGAGCTTCTCCATCTACGACTCCGACGACACCAAGCGGCTGATCACCCTGGTGGCGCGGGACCTCGACATCGACCCGAAGCGGTACGCCGCGCGCACGCTCGCCGTGCACATCTCGAACCTGAAGAACGAGCTCACCGACCCGGAGACGGCGGCGGCGAACGCGGGCAACGACCTCGAGCGCCGCGTCGCCGAGGTCTACGCCGAGTACCAGCGGCGGCTCAACCAGGCCAACGCCTTCGACTTCGACGACCTCATCATGCGCACGGTCTCGCTGCTGCAGGCGTTCCCGGACGTCGCCGAGTACTACCGGCGCCGGTTCCGCCACGTGCTGGTCGACGAATACCAGGACACGAACCACGCGCAGTACACGCTGGTCCGCGAGCTGGCCGGGACGGCGCCGAACGAAGCGGGTGTCGAGCCGGCCGAGCTGGTCGTGGTCGGCGACGCCGACCAGTCGATCTACGCCTTCCGCGGCGCGACGATCCGCAACATCGAGGAGTTCGAGCGGGACTTCCCGAACGCGCACACCATCCTGCTGGAGCAGAACTACCGCTCCACGCAGACGATCCTGTCCGCGGCCAACGCCGTGATCGAGCGCAACCCGAATCGCCGGGCGAAGCGGCTGTGGACGGATTCGGGCGACGGCGAGAAGATCGTCGGCTACGTCTCGGACAACGACCACGACGAAGCCGCGTTCGTGGCCGGGGAAATCGACTCGCTGGCCGAAAAGGGCGAAGCCGACTACTCCGACGTCGCCGTCTTCTACCGCACCAACAACCAGTCCCGCGTCTTCGAAGAGATCTTCATCCGGCTCGGCCTGCCGTACAAGGTCGTCGGCGGCGTGCGGTTCTACGAGCGGCGCGAAGTCCGCGACATGATCGCGTACCTGCGCGTGCTGGCGAACCCGGAGGACACGGTCAGCCTGCGACGCGTGCTGAACGTGCCCAAGCGCGGCATCGGCGACCGCGCCGAAGCCGTCGTGGCGACGCACGCCGAGCGCGAGCGGATCTCCTTCGCGCAGGCCCTGCGGGACGCCACGGAAGACAAGATCCCCTTGCTGAACCCGCGCTCGGTCAAGGCGATCAAGGGGTTCGTCGCGCTGCTCGACGAACTGGGGCTGCTGGTCGAACAGGGCGCCGAGGTGCACGACGTTCTCGAAGCCGTGCTGGAAAAGACCGGCTACCGCATCGAACTCGAAGAATCCGAAGACCCGCAGGACCACACGCGCGTGGAGAACCTCGACGAGCTCGTGACGGTCGCGCGCGAGTTCACCGAGATCACCGCCGAGGTCGCCGCGGACGAGAACGCCGAGCTGGTCGTGGAGCCCGGCGTGCCGGCCCCGGGGTCGCTGCCCGCGTTCCTGGAGCGCGTTTCGCTGGTGGCGGACGCCGATTCGGTGCCTTCGCCGGACGGTGGCGAGGAAGGCGACGGCGGCGCGGGCGTGGTCACGCTGATGACCGTGCACACCGCGAAGGGCCTGGAGTACCCCGTGGTGTTCTGCACCGGCTGGGAGGACGGCGTCTTCCCGCACATGCGGGCGCTGGGCGACCCGACGGAGCTGGCCGAGGAACGGCGGCTCGCGTACGTCGCGATCACGCGGGCGCGCAAGCGGCTGTACGTCTCGCGCGCGATCACGCGTTCGGCGTGGGGCCAGCCGTCGATGAACCCGGCTTCGCGGTTCCTGGACGAGCTGCCGCCGGACCTCGTCGACTGGCGGCGCCTGGAACCGTCCAGCCCGGGCTTCGGCTTCGGCGGCGGCTCACGCGGCACCCCGCGCGCGGCGACCACCTGGGGCGGCAGGCGGACTTCGTCGCCGTCGTCTTCGGGCACGCCGTCGTTCGGCAAGGGCTGGAAGGACACGGTGGCGCTGAAGCTGGACGTCGGCGACCGGGTCAGCCACGACAAGTACGGCCTCGGCACGGTGATCTCCTGCGACGGCGTCGGCCCCCGCGCGACGGCGACGATCGACTTCGGCGCCGCGGGCAAGGTCCGCCTGATGCTGATCGGCAGCGTCCCGATGGTGAAGCTCTAGCTTCCGCGCAACCCGGACGAGTGAATCCGGCGGCGATCCCCGCGATCGCCGCCGGAATCGTCGTACCCACCCGGTACAACTGACCCCGTGATCGAACAAATGTTCGACGGAGGGGGTAGTGTGGTGTGGACGCGGTGCTGTTTCACCTGCTGGCCGAAGGGGTACAAAACCACCTGCGGGGAGTCCTGCGGGCAACGGTTTCCGATCGGGGTCGGGAGCCTTCGGGGGCCTCAGGAACCGCCCCGCGTGCGGGAGCGGAGGCGTGCCGGCTGGCTGCCGCTTGGCGAGCGCTGCTCAGGCAGCACGAGCTGGGCGCGGACGGGCACTGCGTCACCTGCGGCCGGGGACGCCGCTGGACGACGAGAGCTCGCAGCGCCGCGCGTGTCCGCTCCGCGGGGGGCGCCGGGCGAGCCGCGCCCTGGGGCTGGCTGCCCGTGCGGCGGCCGGCGGAGCTGTGCACGGTGTGGCAGGTCGCGGTGGCCTACTTCATCCGCCGTCTGCCGGGCGGGCAGCGCTAGCGCGTTTCGGGCGCTGAGGCGCCTGTGGCGGGTTTTTCTCGGCCTCGTCGAGGTTCTGGGTGTCCCGGTGGGTTCCGGCGTCGCTGCGCGGCTCGTGCCGTCGACGGCGAATCTCGGCTCTACGACCGGTCTTCCCGTGTGCCCGGCAGCCGTGCTGCCGGGCCGGAGTGGTGCGGAGGGAGCAGGTGGCTCAGAGGACGATGCCGCGCGCGGCCAGCCAGGGCCGGGGGTCGATCTTCTTCGTGCCGTTCTGCCACACCTCGAAGTGCAGGTGCGGACCGGTGCTCTGACCGCGGTTGCCGATCTCGGCGATCTGCTGGCCGCACTTGACCTTCTGCCCCTCCTTGACGGAGAAGCTGTTCATGTGGCCGTAGACCTGGATCGTGCCGTCGTCGAGCTGGACGCGCACCCAGAGGCCGAAGCCGCTGGCCGGGCCAGCCTCGATCACGGTGCCGTCGGAGGCGGCGTAGATCGGGGTGCCGATCGAGTTGGCGATGTCGATGCCGAGGTGGCTCGTGCCCCACCGGGCACCGAAGCCCGAGGTGAAGGTCCCGTGGGCCGGGAGGCAGGTCTTGGGGCGAGCGGCTTCTTCGGCGGCCTTCCGGGCGGCGTCGGCTTCACGCTGCTCACGGGCCTGCGTGACGGAGGCGGAG
This sequence comes from Amycolatopsis eburnea, assembly GCF_003937945.1. Classification (GTDB taxonomy): domain Bacteria; phylum Actinomycetota; class Actinomycetes; order Mycobacteriales; family Pseudonocardiaceae; genus Amycolatopsis; species Amycolatopsis eburnea. The sequence continues at coordinate 475,288 of NZ_RSEC01000032.1, read as the reverse complement.
TCCGCGATCTTCGCGGCCTCGGCGGAAGCGTCGACGGCGTGGCCGGTCGGCAGGAGCTCGGGGGCGCCCCCGGAGCCCGCACCTCCCGCGGTCAGCGAAGCGCTGGCGTCCTGGCTGTTGGCCAGCGGCGTGACGGCGGCGTCGGAGTCCGTGACGGTCTTGAGGGTCTGTCCTGCCGCTGCGGCAGCGAACGCTCCGGCCGCGACAGCGGCAACTACGACCCGGCCACGAAGGGCCGAGGAGGGCGGGGCGATGCGGTGCGCACCCCGGACACGAACGACCGCACCTTCCAGTGCGTCCTTCAATGCCGGGGAAGGAGCTTGGCCGCCGGGGGAGCGGTGTGAAGCCAAGACAGGGCCTTCCATCGTCGGGGAGCCGGGTCGAGGACTGCGGGCGGGGGAACCCGGTGAGCCAACCTCGGGGGCGGTTCGCTCGGCGTCCTACTTCGTGACCTGACTGTAATGGGGACCCCGGGACAGTAACGAAGGGGTACCGCTGTCGGCAAGATCTGCCCTGGCGGTCGGCCAATCGAGTGGCGAGCGGGTGACGCTCACCTGTGGGAATTACCCAAAGTTAGAAGGGGTTTACTGCATTGGTTGTGACTTGCCTTACAGCTCTTGCGGCCGGTTCAGGACCGCCAACGCTGTGGAGGGGTCCGGAGGCCGGAATAAGCGTTTGCCAGGGGATGTTTAAGCATCTTCGACTCCCTTGAGTCGGTTGTGGACGCTCCCTTCGCTGACGGAGCCCCATCTCGCAGCGCCCGAACTCGACCGTTCGTCGACGCCGGAGAACCGCTCGCCGACTGAGTCGCCAAGATCGCGGTTGTGCGTCCGATTTGCCCCCTTGTGCGCCGGTCTTCGGTCGCGAACGGGGCCCGCAACGTCACGTCTTTGGTCGCACGAGAGGCATCTGCGCCCGAGATCCCGGCGGTCTCTCCGGTGGCTCGACCCGTCGCTCCGGCTCGTCTGCCCATCAGTGCTCCGGTGGGGCTTGCCGGCCATCCCGCTGGCGGTGTCGCTGATCCGTCCGGCCACATCGGCTTCCCGGTGGGCTGCCGCACCGCCGGTCGATCTCGACTGACCTCGTCGGGGACCGCTCGAGCCCCGGCACCGCACCGGGTAACCGTCCCCTCATCGGCCTCCCAGTGCCCCTCCGCGCCGTCGCGCCCGTGCCCGCTCCCCGAAACTCCCGTCACCCCTCCCGGCCCGTTCGCCGACTCGCGCCCCGCCGACACCTCCCACCCGGCCCAACCTTGCTAGCGTCGCCCGCAATGCCCCCACGCTCAGAACCCCCAGGCCGAAGCGCCCCCGGCTCCCCGGCTCGCCAGGCCCCTCCGGCCGGCGAGCAGGCCTGGGCCGAAGCCGACCGCCCCCAGACCGTCGCCCTCGGCCTCGCCGCGGCCGGTGCCGTCGCTCTCGCCGCCGGTGCCCTTGCCCACGTCTCCCCGGACGCCGGTCCGGGGTTCACCAGCTGGCCCTGGCTGGCCGTGCTCGCGCTGGCTCCCGTCGTCGCCGCGATCGTGGCCGCCGGGAAACGGCCCGCGCTGGCCGGCGGGATCGTGCTGGGGCTAGCCGCGCTCGCGCCCGGGCGGCTGGTGCTCGACCTCCAGTTCGCCGTCAACGGGCCGCTCGCCGTCCGGCCGGAGCTCTACCTCGCCGATCGGTTCGTCGGTGGGTCGGCCGTCGGTGCCGGGTTCTGGCTGCTGATCGCCGGGCACCTGCTCACCGCGGCCGCCGGGGTCGCGGCCTGGCGGGCGAGCCGGACCGGGGAGGAGCCCGAACGGCGGCGGTGGCGGCTGCTCGCGCCGTTGCTCGCCGTCGCCGCGTCGGTCGGGGTGCTGACCGCTCCCGTGTCCGCCACGAACGGCTTCCTCCTCGCGCGCGCGTCCTTCGAAGGACCGTGGCCCGCCCTCGCCGGGTACCTGCTGCTCGCCGCCGCCCTTCCGCTGGCCGCCGCGCTCGCGCTCGCCGCGCCCGCCGAACGGACCGCGCGCGGGGCGCTGCTCGGGCTGGCCGCCGGTGCGTTCGGCGTCGCCGTGCCGCCCGTGCTCGCCGGGCTCCTGCGCGACGACCTCGGCGTCACCTGGGGGCCTGTCCTCGTCCTCCTTATGACGGCTGTCATAGGCGCGCTCGCCTTCACCCGGCTCACCGAACGGCCCGCGCAGGATGAAGCCGACCTCAAGATCCCCGGCCTCTTCTGGTGGCGGCTCGTCACCGGCCTGCTCGGCCTCGCCACGGCGGTCGCCGCGGTGATCGGGAGCTTCGCGCCGCAGGTCGCGGTCACCGCGCTGAACCCCGGGGCCACCGCGCCGGTCAGCGCCGCCGCCGAAAGCCCGGCTCGCTGGTTCCTGCTCGTCGCCGCCGTCGTGCTGGCCGTGGCCGCGCTCGGCGTCCTCGTCCCCAAGACCGCTCCCGGCGCGCGGCCGCTGCTCGGGCTCCTCTGGGCCGGCATCGTCCTCGCCGGCACGGCCGTCCTCAACACCGCGCTGACCGCCACCCAGGCCGGCAACCTCGGCGGCTTCGGGGGCACCGCCGCCCCCGCCTTCACCTACGACCTCGGCGCCGGCGCCGCCTGGACGTTCGCCGCGCTCGTGCTCGCGGCGCTGACCGCGCTCGCCGCCGCCGGGACCGGGGTCGTCGAACGCGAAGACGCCGGGAACGCCGCCGAGCCGGACAAGAACGTGCTGACGCCCGTCGTCGCCGGGGCCGTGCTGGCCGTCGCCGGGTTCGGGCTGCCCGTCTTCACCGTGCCCGGCTACGTCGCCGCCGGGCTGTGGTCGGACTTCGACACCCCGTCGTGGGGGCTGCTGACCGCCGCCGTGGCGGTCGTCGGCGCGGCCGCGCTCGCGCTGCGGTCCCGGCCGAAGCCCGCGGCCGCCCTGCTGACCGGCGCCGCCGTCCTCACCGGCCTGCACGCCGCGGAGCTCCCGCTCGTCGGCGGGACGCTCGGCGGCGCGAGCCCCTCGACCGGGTTCTGGCTCGCCCTCGCCGCCGCGGTCGCCCTGCTGATCGCGGCCGCGCTGGCCGCCGCGGGCGGACGCCGTGGCGCGTGACCGGATCGCACCCGCCACCGGTGGGCGCCGCCGTGAGACCCCATCGCGGCCGAGCCTGGCCGCCACCGTGAAGCACCCCGCGGGCGGACGCCGCCGTGAGACCGCGTCGCGGCCGGGCCGGGCCGCCACCCGTCCCGCAGGCGGACGCCGTGGCGCGTGACCGCCTCCGGGTGCTGCTCGTCGAGTTCGCCCGTCCCGATCCCGCCGCCACCGCGCTGGGCCGGCTCCTGCGCGACGAAGGCGTCGAGGTCGTCCACGCCGGACCCCTGGCCACCGAAGAGCAGATCCTGCGCACCGCCGAGCAGGAAGACCCCGACGCGATCGGCGTCCTCGGCGCCCCGCCGTCGGCGGAACTCGAAGGCGCGCTGACCGGTTTCCGCGTCTTCACCACCCCGGAAAAAGCCCTCCGGTGGGCGGTCTCACACCGCGAGAACACCGTCTGACCGCGTACGGTGACCGACTTCACCAGGTGCGGAGTCCCCGCCGTTCACGCAGGTCGCTAACCTCGACTGGTCCGACAGCGCGGTCCGGTAACGCGGACCACCACAGTGGCGTGTCGTCAGGAGACTGGAGTAGTGGACCTCTACGAGTACCAGGCGAGGGATCTCTTCGCCGCCCACGGAGTACCGGTTCTGCCGGGCTCGGTGGCTAGCACCCCCGAAGAAGCCAAGACCGCCGCGGAGCAGATCGGCAACCAGGTCGTCGTCAAGGCGCAGGTGAAGGTCGGCGGCCGCGGCAAGGCGGGCGGCGTCAAGCTGGCCCAGACGCCCGACGAGGCGAAGGAGAAGGCGGAAGCCATCCTCGGCCTCGACATCAAGGGCCACATCACGCGCCGCGTGCTCGTGGCCGAAGCTTCGGACATCGCGTCCGAGTACTACTTCTCCTTCCTGCTGGACCGCGCGAACCGCACGTTCCTGGCGATGGCGTCAGCCGAGGGCGGCATGGAGATCGAGCAGCTCGCGGTCGAGCGGCCCGACGCGCTCGCGAAGATCCCGGTCGACGCGATCGCCGGCGTCGACAAGGCGAAGGCGCTCGAGATCCTGAAGGCCGGCAACTTCCCGGCCGAGATCATCGACGAAGCCGCCGACGTGGTCGTGAAGCTCTGGGAGACCTTCGTCTCCGAGGACGCCACCCTGGTCGAGGTCAACCCGCTGGTCCGCGACCCGCAGGACAAGATCATCGCCCTCGACGGCAAGGTCACCCTCGACGAGAACGCGGACTTCCGCCAGCCGGGCCACGAGGCCCTGGTGGACAAGGAAGCCGAGAACCCGCTCGAGGCGAAGGCCAAGGCCAAGAACCTCAACTACGTCAAGCTCGACGGCCAGGTCGGCATCATCGGCAACGGCGCGGGCCTCGTCATGTCCACTTTGGACGTCGTGGCGTACGCGGGCGAGAAGCACGGCGGCGTGAAGCCGGCGAACTTCCTCGACATCGGCGGCGGCGCGTCGGCCGAGGTCATGGCGGCCGGGCTGGACGTCATCCTCAACGACACCGACGTGAAGAGCGTCTTCGTCAACGTCTTCGGCGGCATCACCGCCTGCGACGCGGTGGCGAACGGCATCGTCGAGGCGCTGAAGATCCTGGGCGACGAGGCCAGCAAGCCGCTGGTCGTCCGCCTGGACGGCAACAACGTCGTGGAGGGTCGCAAGATCCTGGCGGACGCGAACCACCCGCTGGTCACCGTGGTGGACACAATGGACAACGCGGCCGACAAGGCTGCCGAGCTCGCCGCGGCAGGTGCGTGAGATGTCGATCTTCATCAACGAGAACAGCAAGGTCATCGTCCAGGGGCTCACCGGCTCCGAAGGCACGAAGCACGCGACCAAGATGCTGAAGTCCGGCACGAACATCGTGGGTGGCGTCAACGCCCGCAAGGCCGGCCAGACCGTCACCATCGAGGGCAAGGACCTCAAGGTCTTCGGCACCGTCGAGGAGGCGATCAAGGAGACCGGCGCCGACGTGTCGGTCATCTTCGTGCCGCCGAAGTTCGCCAAGGACGCGGTCCTCGAGGCGATCGACGCCGAGATCCCGCTCGCCGTGGTCATCACCGAGGGCATCCCGGTGCACGACTCCGCCTACTTCTGGGCGCACGCGGTGGCGAAGGGCAACAAGACCCGGATCATCGGCCCGAACTGCCCCGGCGTGATCAGCCCCGGCAAGTCGAACGCCGGCATCATCCCGGCCGACATCTCCGGCCCGGGCCAGATCGGCCTCGTGTCGAAGTCCGGCACGCTGACCTACCAGATGATGTACGAGCTGCGGGACATCGGCTTCTCCACCGCGGTCGGCATCGGTGGTGACCCCATCATCGGCACCACGCACATCGACGCCCTCGAGGCGTTCGAGGCGGACCCCGAGACCAAGGTCATCGTGATGATCGGCGAGATCGGTGGCGACGCCGAAGAGCGCGCCGCGGCCTACATCAAGGAGAACGTGACGAAGCCGGTCGTCGGTTACGTCGCGGGCTTCACCGCGCCCGAGGGCAAGACCATGGGCCACGCGGGCGCCATCGTGTCGGGCTCCTCCGGCACGGCCGCCGCGAAGAAGGAGGCCCTCGAGGCCGCCGGCGTCAAGGTCGGCAAGACCCCGAGCGAGACCGCCGTCCTCGCGCGTGAGCTGTACAACAGCCTCGGCTGACGACTGCGTGTAACCGCTGGTAGAGCCGGGCACCCACAAGGTGCCCGGCTCTACTGCGTCCGGGTACGAAACCTCCGGAGGGATTCACGCGTCTGGTGGGCTGAGGGCTTGAGAGTGCGCTAGCGTTCTGCGCACACAAGCCGCCTCGTCTTCCCCCGGGTGCCCGCGTGCCCCGGAGTGCCGGTCGAACCGACAGGAGTGCATCCGATGACCTTCCCCAGCGGCGGGCCTGGCTACCCCCAGCAGGGTGGCGGCCAGCAGCCCCCCGGACCGCCGCCCACCGGTGGCTTCCCCCAGCAGCAGCACTCGGCCCCGGCGCCCTCGGGGTCCGGCCCGGCGGGCCTGCCGCAGAACCTGCCGCTGCTGCTCGCCCTGGTCGTCACCGGCATCAGCCTCGTGGAGTACTTCCTCGGGTTCGTCGACACCGGCGAAGTCGGCCTCGGCGGGGCCTTCCTGCTCGGTGGCGGTCTGCTCGCCGCGCTCCACGTGCTGCCGAAGGGGCCGCGGACGCTGCCGTTCGCGGCGCTGTTCAGCGTGCTCGGCGCGCTCGACGTCCTGGACACGCTGATCGGCCTGCAGACGACGCCGGGTGTCGTCATCGTCATCCTGATCCTGGCGTTCCTGCAGGCGGCGGCCGCGGTCGGCGCGCTGCTCATCGAGCACGACGTGATCAAGCCGCCGTCGCCGAAGCCCGCCGCGCCGTCCTACGGCGGCCAGCAGCAGTACGGCCAGCCCGGCCAGCAGCAGCAGTACGGTCAGCCGGGTCAGCAGTTCGGCCAGCCGGGCCACGGCCCGGGCCCGGTCGCCCAGACCGGCGAGCCGTCGGCGCCGTTCTCGCAGCCGGGTCAGTACGGCTCGCCGAACCCGCCGTCGACCACGCCGCCGCCGGGGCAGCAGGCCACGACGTACGCCCCGCAGCAGGGCTCGTTCTTCCAGCAGCCGCCGTCGGACAACCCGGGCACCCCGCCCGGTGGCTTCGGCAAGTCGAACTGACGCGGTCCGTCGGAACACCCGCTGTGACGCTGAGTGTCACAGCGGGTGTTTTGCACTTCAGGGGTTACTCGACCGGGTGGGTTAGCTTCCCCACTCCCGTCGGCGGCGGCGTGGCTCACCCGGTCGGACCAGCCCGGATGTCAGGGTGCGGATCATGGACCTGCTCACCGACGCCCGCGAGGAGCCGGTGAGCGACCTCGATCCCGACGTCGGACTCTCCCGGGCGGCGCGGGTGCGGGTGTTGCTCGCCGCCGCCCTCGGCCCGCTGGTCACCGGCTACGCCGCCGTCGCGACCGCGCTGACCCTGGTCGCGCTCACCGCCGACCGCACCGTCTTCTCCGGCACCGGCGTGCTGCTGGCCGCCGCGCCCGGCTGGCTCGCCGCGCACCAGGTCCAGCTCGGCTTCGGCGGGCACCCGCTCGGCGTGCTGCCGCTGCTGCCGACGCTCGGCGCGGCCCTGCTGGCGGCGCGGACCGCGGCCGGCGCCGCCCAGCGCCTCGGCTGCCGCTCGGTCCGCGAAGCGCTCCCCGTACTGCTCACGATCACCGGCGCGCACGCCGGGTTCGGGCTGGCCATCGCGCTCGGCACGCGGGGTTCGGCGGTGTCGGCGAACCCGCTGGCCGCCTTCGCCGTCCCCGGGCTGCTCGCCGCGGTGGCCGCCTCCGCCGGTCTCACCCGGTCCTGCGGGCTGCCGGACTTCGTCGCGGACCGCCTCGACCCCCTCGCCCTGCGCGGGCTCCGGGCCGGCGCGCTGGGCTTCGCGGTGCTCGTGGCCTGCGGTGCCGTGGTGTTCACCGTCGCGACCGCGGTGTCGTGGGCGACCGTGTCCGACATCTACGAGCCCGCCTTCGGCGCCAGCTTCGGGCTCTTCCTGCTGTCGGTGCTCTACCTGCCGAACGCCGTCGCCGCCGCGCTGTCCTTCGTCACCGGGCCCGGGTTCTCGATCGGCGACCTGAACGTCGGGATGTTCGGCTACCGCGGCGGCGCCGTGCCCGGCGTCCCCCTGCTCGGCGGCCTGCCCGAGCACCACGCGGCCTGGTGGCCCGCCCTGCTCGTGCTGCCCGCGGCGGCCGGCGCGCTGGTCGGCTGGTCGCTGCGCAAGGTCGACGCCGACCCGGCGCAGCGCATCCGCGCGGTCGCGGTGGCCGGCGCGGTCGTCGCGCTCGGCTGCGTCCTGCTCGGCACGCTGGCCGGCGGGCGGCTCGGCGACGGCCCGTTCGACCCGGTGAGCGTGCCGGTGGGGGTCGCGTCCGTCGTCGCGTTCTGCTGGATCGTCATCCCGGGGTCGTTCGTCGCGTTCTTCACGGGCGAGCACGAGCCGCCCGCGCCGCCGCCGGAGGCGCTCGAAGACAACGAAGCCTTCGAAGACGCCGACGAGGTCGACGTCGAAGAAGCGGCCGAAGCGATCGAAGAACTCGAATCCTCCGAAGAGAACGAACCAGACGAAGAACCCGGCGAGGACGCGTCGCTTTCACGTGAAAGCGACGCCGATGAAGAAGCGGAGCTTTCACGTGAAAGCGACGCCGAGCCGGACGAAGCTGTGACCAGAGGCACCGAGACCTGCGGCGACGTCGAGCCGGACGAGACCGACCGTTAGGGTTGACGCGACCTGGTGAAGCGCCGTGCGCCCGGCTGCGCACCGCCCGCGGCAAGGAGCCCGCTCTGTCTCAACGGTTGGAGCTGCCCACTCCGGTGAAGCTCGTCGTGCTCGCGTCGGGCTCCGGCACCCTCCTGCAGGCGGTGCTGGACGCCACCGGCCGGTCCGGCTTCCCGGCCAAGGTCGTCGCCGTCGGCGCCGACCGCACCGGCATCGAAGCCCTCACCCGCGCCGAGCGGTTCAGCGTCCCGGCGTTCACCGTCCGGGTCGCCGACCACCCCGACCGCGCCGCCTGGGACAAGGCGCTGACCGAGGCCGTCGCGGCGTACCAGCCCGACCTCGTCGTCTCCGCCGGGTTCATGAAGATCCTCGGCGAGCAGTTCCTCGGCCGCTTCACGGTGGTCAACACGCACCCGGCGCTGCTCCCGTCGTTCCCCGGGATGCACGCGGTCCGCGACGCGCTCGAAGCCGGCGTCAAGGTCACCGGCTCGACCGTGCACTTCGCGGACGCCGGGGTCGACACCGGGCCGATCATCGCCCAGGAAGCCGTCGTCGTGGAGCACGACGACACCGAAGACGTCCTGCACGAACGGATCAAGGCCGTGGAGCGCAGGCTGCTGGTGGAAACGATCGAGCGACTCGGCCGCGGTGGCTGCACCGTGGACGGACGAAAGGTGACATTTCGTGAGCACTGACCTGGGACGGCGCCCGGTCCGCCGGGCGCTGATCGGCGTCTCGGACAAGGCGGGCCTCCTGGACCTCGCGACCGGCCTGCACGCGGCCGGCGTCGAGATCGTCTCCACCGGCGGCACGGCGAAGACCATCGCCGACGCGGGGGTCCCGGTCACGCCGGTCGAAGAGGTCACCGGCTTCCCCGAGTCGCTGGACGGGCGCGTCAAGACGCTGCACCCGCGCGTGCACGCCGGCCTGCTGGCCGACCAGGGCAACCCGGACCACGTCGAGCAGCTGCGCAAGCTGGACATCGCGGCGTTCGACCTGCTGGTCGTGAACCTCTACCCGTTCGCGCAGACCGTCGCGTCCGGCGCGAGCCCGGAGGACTGCGTCGAGAACATCGACATCGGCGGCCCGGCCATGGTCCGCGCGGCGGCGAAGAACCACGGCAGCGTCGCGGTCGTCGTCGACCCGGCCCGCTACGGCTGGGTCGTCGAGCGCGTCGCCGGCGGCGGCTTCGACTTCGAGGACCGCAAGCGGCTCGCGGCCCGGGCGTACGCGCACACGGCGGCGTACGACACCGCCGTCGCTTCGTGGTTCGCCAGCGCGTACGCGCCCGCGGACGACGCCGGCTTCCCGGACTTCCTCGGCGCCACCTGGGAACGCGCCGACGTCCTGCGCTACGGCGAGAACCCGCACCAGAAAGCCGCGCTGTACAAGAGCGATCGCCCGGGCCTGGCGCACGCCGAGCAGCTGCACGGCAAGGCCATGTCCTACAACAACTACGTCGACACCGACGCCGCGCGCCGCGCCGCGTTCGACTTCGCCGAGCCCGCCGTCGCGATCATCAAGCACGCCAACCCGTGCGGCATCGCGGTCGGCGCGGACGTCGCCGAGGCGCACCGCAAGGCGCACGCGTGCGACCCGGTTTCGGCCTACGGCGGCGTCATCGCGACGAACCGGCCGGTCACCCGCGAGGCGGCCGAGCAGATCGAGAAGGTCTTCACCGAGGTCGTGCTGGCCCCGGACTTCGACGCCGAAGCGCTGGAGATCCTGCAGCGCAAGAAGAACATCCGGCTGCTCAAGCTGCCCGCGGCCCCGGCGTCGTCGATCGAGTTCCGCCCGATCTCCGGCGGCGTGCTGCTGCAGACCGCCGACGCGATCGACGCCCCGGGCGACAACCCGGCGTCGTGGCAGCTCGCCACCGGCGCCCCGGCCGACGAGCAGACCCTGCGCGACCTCGAGTTCGCGTGGCGCTCGCTGCGCGCGGTCAAGTCGAACGCGATCCTGCTGGCCGCCGACGGCGCGACCGTCGGCGTCGGCATGGGCCAGGTCAACCGCGTCGACTCCTCGCGGCTCGCGGTGTCGCGGGCGGGGGACCGGGCCAAGGGCTCGGTCGGCGCGTCGGACGCGTTCTTCCCGTTCCCGGACGGCCTGGAGGTGCTGGTCGAGGCGGGGGTCCGCGCGATTGTGCAGCCCGGTGGCTCGGTGCGTGACGCCGAGGTCATCGCGGCCGCGGAGAAGGCGGGCGTCACCATGTACCTGACGGGGACGCGCCACTTCGCGCACTGACTCGCGCTTCGAGAGGGAGGGCTCGATGCAGCAACCGCCGCAGTACGGACAGGGTCAGCAGGGGTACCCGGGCTATCCGCAGCAGCCCGGGTACCCGGGTTACCCGCCGCAGCAGGGCTATCCGCCGCCCGGCTACGGCGGGCCGATGCCGCCGCCGAAGAAGAAGCGCACCGGTCTGGTCCTCGGGATCATCGGCGGCGTGGTCGTGCTGCTCGGCGCGGGAATCCCGCTCGGCGTCTTCGCGAGCGACTACTTCGCGAGCACCGGCAAGGCGCCCAGCTCGTCGCAGCCGGCCGCGGAGTGCTCGATCCCGGCGCAGGTACTGGAAAAGGCCGGGTTCCCCAGCTACGTCGGCGGCAACCCGGGCAGCAGCGAAACGGTGCCGGGCTTGAAGCAGATCGGCTGCGGCTTCAAGCCGGGTCCGGACGAGAACGTCCGGGACGCCACCCTGAACGTCCGCGTCGTCGAGTACTCCGGCGAAGACGCGAAGCGGCAGGCGAAGGACAACTTCCTGTCGCCGAAGCCGGAGGGGGCGCCGATCGACGTGCCCGGCATCGGCGACAAGGCGGCACTGGTCCGCTTGGTCACGAAGAGCGCGTTCAGCGGCGCCGAGCTGCACGTGCTCGCCGGCGCGAACCTCGTCACGGTCGAGGTTTCCGGCTGGGACAAGGGGTTCTTCTCGAACTCGCCGATGCCGCAGGAGGAGTCCGACGCGGCCGTGAAGGCGGTCGGCGCCGAGGTCGTCAAGAAGCTGCCGCGCTAGGCGGGCGCGGGCAGCGCCTTGCAGAGCGCGACCGGGAACTTCGGCTCGGCCGCCCGGATGTCCGCGCAGCCCGCGGTCCTGGTCTGCGCGAACGACGTCCAGCCGCCGTCGCCCCAGCGGAACGCGGTGCGTGACGGCCCTTCGGTCTGCTTCACCAGCAGGTCGACGACCAGCCAGGCCGGGTCGCAGGCGCGGGTGGTCCCGGCGCTTTCGGCGCCCGCGGCGGACACCGCGGCGCCGATCCACGCGGGGTCGCAGTGGTCGGCGGGCGGCGCGCAGGTGCCCTGGCGGTCGCAGTGGCCCCAGCCGGCGCCGAGCTTGTGCCAGGCGTTGCCGGTGTCGGCGTTGAGGATCACGGTCCGGTCCGCGACCGGCTCGGACGTGGTCAGCCGCAGCTCGGCGGGCACCTTGTCCTGGCAGCCGCCCGCGGCGGGCCGCGTCGAATAGACGACGTCGGCGCGGATGTCGGTCTTCGCCTCGACGAGCTGCTCGATCCGCGGCTCACGGACGCAGCCGGGGTCCTTGCCGGGCAGCGCGACCTGCACGAACAGGGTGGTCGCGTCCGGCCCGGGACGGATCCCGGTGACGTCGGCGCGGAACGACCGCCACTCCGCGCCCATGGTCGTCGGCCCCGGGGCCGCGGCCGTGGCCCCGGGCACCCCACCACCCGCGGTCAGCACCACGGCGGCCACCGCGCCCGCCGCGACGAGCGCGCCGGCGATCCACAGGACCGGCCGTCTCCGCCGTTCGGTCATCGCCACCCCCAAAGTCCACCGGGCAATCTAGCCGACCCCGCGGCAGCCGGTGGCCGGACCGGGTTACTAATCCGGCCAAAGGTAGGCCGGCCCCCGAGCGGTACGTGCCGTTGCCGCGAAAATCATCCGGCCGTGACCGTGGTCGGATTAGTAACGACCGGCACCGTATTGGCGGGCCTTCTCCAGGTACACGGCGCCGACGATGTGGCCGCCGGCTTCGGGCGCGTCGGTCAGCCGGTAGCCCGCTCGCTGGTACATCGTGATGTTGCGGGCGCTGCGGGCCCCGGTGAAGAGGGCGAACCGGTGGGCCTCGGCGGGCGCCTGCGCTTCGGCGTGCGCGAGCAGGCGACGGCCCAGCCCGCGGCCGGCGAAGTCGGGCGCGACCATCAGCCTGCCGAGCTCCCAGCGGTCCGCCTCGAGCCGGGCGCGGACGGCGCCGATCAGGCGGTGCTCTTCCCGCAGCACCCACACCGACCAGGTCTTGGTCCAGTCGCGCACGTCTTCGAGCGATTCGTGCAGCGCGGGGATGTCGAGGGTGTCGTTCAGGATGGCTTCCTGGACCCAGCAGCAGCGTTGCAGGACCAGCAGTTCCGGGGCGTCTTCGGGCTGGGCGTCGGTGAGCTCCACGCGGTGTGTCTAGCCGGTCCGCCGCGGGCCGGGCAACTGGTTTGCCATGCCGCTTGTGGGTGACTTGACAGGTCTGGCGGTTCGCGGTTGACTGGTTCTTGTCGAACACGCGTTCGATACCGCCGCCTTCCCCGCGGCGGACCAGAGCCGTCGGTCGCGTTTTGGGAGAGGCCCGACCGCCGGCCCAGTCCGTGGTGGGGAGGTGCGTGCGGTGACCGCTGTGGTGGAGCCGCCGGTGGCCCGGCTGGCGGCCCTGCCCGGGGTCAGCACGGCGAGCCGGGTGGCGGCCCAGGCCGAGCGTGCGCGGGCGACGGGAAGGGTGTTCCCGGTCGCCGAGGCGCTGGCGGGCCTGCTGCCCGCCGCCGGGCTCCGGCGCGGGAGCACGGTGGCGGTCCACGGCTCGACGTCGCTGCTGCTCGCCCTCCTCGCCCCGGCCACGGCGGCGGGTTCGTGGGCGGCGGTGGTCGGCCTGCCCTCCCTGGGCCTGGCGGCAGCGGCCGAGCACGGCGCGGACCTTTCCCGGCTGGCCTTGGTGCCCCGCCCGGGCGCGGAGTTCCCCGCGGTGGTGGCGGCGCTGCTCGACGGCGTGGACGTGGTGGCGGTCCACTCGGAGACGGTGCTGCCCTCGGTGGCCCGCCGCTTGTCGGCACGCGCCCGCCATCGCGGCGCCGTACTGCTGGCGTCGGGGGCTTGGCCGGGAGCGGACGTCGAGCTGTCGTGCCGCCGCGAGGCGTGGACGGGCCCAGAGGAGGGCTACGGCCACCTGCGGCAGCGCCGGGTGGCGATCCGCGTCCACGGCCGGGGCTCGGCGGCCCGCCCGGTGTCGGCGGAGCTGCTGCTGCCCGGCCCCTCCGGCGGCGTGACCGAGGCGGTCCGCGGTGTGGCGCTGGATGCGGAGGCGACGGCATGAGTGTTGCCACGCGTACGGTTCGGGCGGTCCTGCCCGAGTGGCGGCCGAGCCCGACCCTGCCACCCGATCCTGCGGCCGACCACGCCGCGCACCGGTCTTTCGGCCGCGCGGGCCGCTGTTCGTGGGCAGTTATCCCAGCCCGGCGCGGCACCCCTGCTCGGCGGGCCCGCACACGTCTGCCCTGCGTCGGCGCGAGCTTCGGTGCGGCCGAAGCCGGCACCGTGCAGTGGTCCCTCGCGTGCGCGGCCAGGCAGTCCACTTCCGTGAGCCCGCGGGCGGCCGCATGACCGTCCCAGCCCAGCGTGGCACTTCCGACACCCCGGCCCGGATGCTGGTCCTCTGGTGCCCGGACTGGCCCGCGGTCGCCGCCGCGGCCGTCGCGGGGACACCGGTGACCGAACCCGCCGCCGTATTCAGCGCGAACCGGGTCGTCGCCTGCAACGCCGTCGCGCGCCGGAGCCGGATCCGGCGGGGGATGCGGCGGCGGGAGGCGCAGTCGAACTGCCCCGAGCTCGTCGTCTTCGCCGCGGACGACGGCCGCGACGCCCGGCTTTTCGAGCCCGTCGCGCGGGCGGTCGAGGCGCTCGTGGTCGGCGTCGAAGTCGTGCGGCCGGGGCTCGTCGCGGTGCCCGTCGACGGCGCCGCGCCCTACTTCGGCGGCGAACACGCGCTCGTCGAGCGCCTCGTCGACGAGGTTTCGGCCGCGGCCGGCGTCGAATGCCAGGTCGGGATCGCCGAAGGGCTCTTCGCCGCGACGCTCGCCGCCCGGCGCGGGGAGTTCGTCGCACCCGGGCGCGTCGCCGAGTTCCTCGCGCCGCTGCCCGTCACCGAGCTGGATCAGCCGGGCGCCGAGCGCGCGGAGCTCGTCGACCTGCTGCGCCGCCTCGGCCTGAAAACGCTCGGCGCGTTCGCCGAACTGCCGGAGCGCGACGTCGCCAACCGCTTCGGCACGGCCGGGCTGCTCGCCCACCGGCTGGCGCGCGGCCGCTCCGAACGGCCGCCGCTGCGCCGTCGCCCGCCGCCGGAGCTGACGCTGACCGAGGAGTTCGACCCGGTCGTCGAGCGCGTCGACGTCGCCGCGTTCCTCGCCAAGGGCCTCGCGGCGCGGTTCTGCGCGGGCCTCGCCGGCCACGGCCTCGCCTGCACCCGCCTCGGCATCCACGCGGTCACCGAAGACGGCGAACACCTCGGCCGCGTGTGGCGCTGCGCCGAACCGCTGACCCCGGCGGGCGTCGCCGACCGCGTCCGCTGGCAGTTCGAGGGCTGGCTGCGCGCGCCGAAGGGCCACCGCCCGACGTCCGGCGTCGTGCGGCTGCGCCTCGAACCGGAGGAGACGGTCGAAGGCCGGTCGCTGCAGCTCGCCCTCTGGCAGAACGGCGGCTCCGACGAGGAAGACGAGCGGGCGGCCCGCGCGTTCGTCCGCGTCCAGGGCCTCCTGGGGCCGGAAGGCGTGCTCACGCCCCTGCTCGACGGCGGCCGCGACCCCGCGGGCCGCGTCCGCCTGGTGCCGTGGGGCGACCCCCGCGAGCGCACGAACCCACCGGACGCGACCTGGCCGGGCCGGCTGCCGTCCCCGTCCCCGGCGACGGTCCTGGACCGCCCGGTCCCCGCCCAGGTCTTCGACGCCACCGGCCGGGCCGTCGCCCTCACCCCGCGCGACCAGCTCACGGCACCCCCACGCGACCTGACGATCGGCGGCGCGCGCCGGAAGGTCGTGGGCTGGGCGGGCCCGTGGCCGCTGACGCCGGACCGCCGTCGCCCGGGCCCCCGCCGCGCCCGGCTCCAGCTGCTGCTCGCCGGCGAGCGCGACGAGCCACCCGAGGCGGTGCTGGTGCACTGCGCGGGCACGGAAAATCCACTGTGGACGGTCGAGGGAGTGTACGACTGAGCATGGACGAGAACTACGCACGACGCCTGCGCGACTGGCTGCGAGCCGAACCGGAAACCGCCGAGCCCCGATGGCTCCGCGAGATCCCGGCCCCCGCCCCGGAGGAACCCCGCGACCACCCCCGACCGGACACCTGGTCGGTCCGCGGCCAGCTACCACAGACGGACGACGGCCAGCTGGCGGTGGTCATCCCGCTGCCCCGCCCGTCGGGGGAGAACGGCTGCCGCCTGAGCGGCCCGGCCCGCCGAACCCGCCGCGGGCAGGCCAACTCGCCAACCGCCATGAGCGAGGCGGAGGTCCGCAGCCGCCGCAATCACCCGTCCAACGCCGGTCGCGACGATCCCGCCGGACCCTTGAGCGAGGCCGAGGCTCGCAGTCGCCGCAACCACCCTTCGAACGCCGGCCGCGGCGAACCCGCCATCCCGATGAGCGAGGCCGAGGCCGATCAGCACCGCCGCGACCAAGCTGCCAACTCACCAACCCCCATGAGCGAAGCCGAAGCCCGCAGCCGCTGGAACCACCCGTCCAACTGGCACCGCCGACGCCGCGCCGCCGAAAACCCGCACCGGGAAGACCCCGGGAGCCGCTGAATGGGCTGGAACAACCCACCCGTCCGCTGGAAGGACCTCGCCCGCACCCTCGCCGGCGATCTCCCGCCCGGCGACCACGGTGACAGCCCCGCCTGGAGCCGCCACCGCGAGAGCTACCAGCGCCCCGAAGACCTCCCCGCTCGCGGCGCCGACGACGGTGGCGAAGCCGTCCGCGTGCCCTACGCCGAACTGCACTGCCACTCCAACTTCAGCTTCCTCGACGGCGCCAGTCACCCCGAAGAGCTGGTCGAGGAAGCCGCGCGCCTCCAGCTCGACGCCATCGCCCTCACCGATCACGACGGGATGTACGGCGTCGTCCGCTTCGCCGAAGCCGCGCGTGAGCTGGGCGTCAACACCGTCTTCGGCACCGAGCTCAGCTTCGGGCTGCGGAACCCGCAAAACGGCGTCCCCGATCCCGAAGGCGAGCACCTCCTCCTGCTCGCCCGCGGCGACCAGGGCTACCGCGCCCTGTGCCGCGCCATCACCGCCGGGCAGATCCACTCCGACGCCGAGAAGGGCAAGCCGATCTACGACCTCGGTGCGGTCGCCGAGGAGGTCGCCGGGCAGTGCGTCGTGCTGACCGGGTGCCGCAAAGGGGCGGTGCGCTCGGCGCTCGTCACGCACGGCCCGGCGGCCGCCGCCGAGCAGCTGCGGATCCTCGTCGACCGGTTCGGCCGCGACCACGTCTACGTCGAGCTCACCGACCACCGGCAGCCCCTGGACAGCACCCACAACGACGTCCTCAGCGGGCTGGCGGAGGAGCTCGGCCTGCCGACCGTCGCCACCACCGCCGCGCACTACGCCCGTCCCGAGCGGGCGCCGCTGGCCGACGCGCTCGCCGCCATCCGCGCGCGGCGCGGCATCGACGAGCTCGAAGGCTGGCTGCCCGCCGCCGGGACGGCGTTCCTGCGCAGCGGTGCCGAAATGGACGTCCTGTTCCGGCGCTACCCCGGCGCGGTGCGGCGAAGTGCGTTGCTGGGCATGGAATGCGCGTTCCCGCTCAAGCTGCTCGCCCCGGAGCTGCCGCCCTTCGACGTCCCCGGCGACCACACCGAAACGACGTACCTGCGCGAGCTGACCTGGAAAGGCGCGGAGGAGCGCTTCGGCGGCAAGCCCCACGAAGAAAAGGCGAAAACCCAGATCAAGCACGAACTGGAGATCATCGAAGAGCTCGGCTTCCCCGGGTACTTCCTGATCGTCTGGGACATCGTGCGGTTCTGCCGCGACAACAAGATCCTCTGCCAGGGCCGCGGCTCGGCGGCGAACTCGGCCGTCTGCTACGCGCTCGGCATCACGAAGGTCGACTCCGTCGCCTACGAACTCCTCTTCGAGCGCTTCCTCGCGCCGGACCGCGACGGCTACCCCGACATCGACCTCGACATCGAGTCCGACCGCCGCGAGGAGGCCATCCAGTACGTCTTCGGCAAGCACGGCCGCCTCCGCACCGCCCAGGTCGCGAACGTGATCACCTACCGCGCCCGGTCGGCGGTCCGCGACGCGGCACGCGCGCTGGGCTACTCGCCGGGGCAGCAGGACGCCTGGAGCAAGCAGATCGACCGCTGGGGATCGCTGCGCAGCACCGAAAAGGACCACGACCACGACATCCCGGACGAGGTCGTGCAGCTGGCCTTCGCGCTCGAGGACTTCCCGCGCCACCTCGGCATCCACTCCGGCGGGATGGTGATGTGCCAGGAGCCGGTGAGCCAGGTCGTGCCGGTCGAGTGGGCGCGGATGGCCGACCGCAGCGTCATCCAATGGGAGAAGGAGGACTGCGCCGCCGCCGGGCTGGTCAAGTTCGACCTGCTCGGCCTCGGCATGCTCTCCGCGCTGCACTACATGATCGACCTGGTCCGCGACTACAAGGACGAAGAGCTCGACCTCGCCGAGCTGGACCTCGCCGACGGGAACGTCTACGAAATGCTCTGCCGCGCCGACGCGATCGGCGTCTTCCAGGTCGAAAGCCGCGCGCAGCTGGCGACCTTGCCGCGCCTGCAACCCCGGGAGTTCTACGACCTCGCCGTCGAGGTCGCGCTGATCCGGCCCGGTCCGATCCAGGGCGGCTCGGTGCACCCGTACATCCGCCGCAAGCAGGGGCGCGAGGAGTGGAGCTACGACCACCCGCTGCTGGAGAAGGCACTGCACAAGACCAAGGGCGTGCCGCTGTTCCAGGAGCAGATGATGCAGATCGCGCTCGACGTCGCGAACTTCACCGCGGCGGAGGCCGACCAGCTGCGGCACGCGATGGGGTCGAAGCGCTCGGACCGCAAGATGGACCGGCTGCGGCAGCGGTTCCTCGAAGGCGCCGCCGCGAACGGCGTCGACGACGAGCTCGCCCAGAAGATCTTCTTGAAGCTCAAGGCGTTCGCGAACTTCGGCTTCCCGGAGAGCCACGCGCTGAGCTTCGCGCACCTGGTGTTTTCCAGCGCCTACTTCAAGTTCTACCACCCGGACGCGTTCCTGGCGGGCCTGCTGCGCGCGCAGCCGATGGGGTTCTACTCACCGCAGTCGCTGGTCGCCGACGCGCGGCGCCACGGCGTCACCGTGCACGGCCCGGACATCAACCGCAGCCTGCCGCACGCGACGCTGGAACCCTTGCCGGGCGGGGGTAAGCTGCACGCGGTGCGCACCGGGTTGAGCACCGTGCGGAAGATCGGCGAAGACGTCGCGAAGCGGATCACGGCCGAGCGCCAGGAGAACGGCGACTACCGCGACCTGGCCGACGTCGCGCGCCGCGTCCGGCTGACCACCCCGCAGATCGAGGCACTGGCCACGGCCGGCGCGTTCGCCGGCTTCGGCGGTGACCGCCGCCAGGCGCTGTGGACCGCGGGCGCGGTCGCCGGCGAACGGCCGGAGAAGCTGCCCGGCCTGGTCGGCACGCGGGCGCCGGTGCTGCCGGGCATGGACGGCCTCGACCTCGCGGCGGCCGACGTCTGGGCGACGGGCGTGTCCCCGGACAGCTACCCGACCGAGTTCATCCGCGACCACCTCGACGAACTCGGCGTCGTCCCGGCGAGCGGCCTGGCCGCCCTCGACAACGGCGCCCGCGTCCTGATCGGCGGCGCGGTGACCCACCGCCAGCGCCCGGCGACCGCGGCCGGCGTCACCTTCCTCAACATCGAGGACGAAACGGGGATGGTGAACGTGATCTGCACGCTCGGCCTCTGGCAGCGCTACCACCGCGTGGCGCGCAGCAGCCCGGCCCTGCTGATCCGCGGCGTGGTGGAGAAGGCCGACGGCGTGGTGAGCGTCCTCGCCGACCGCGTCGAGCCGCTGCAGATGCGGATCAAGGCGAAGTCCCGCGACTTCCGGTGAGCGGCCGCCGCACGAGGGTGATGATCTCCGGACCGGCCGGGCGGCGGTCCCAGTAGCCGTACTGCTCGTCGACGACCAGCCCCGCGTCGGCGACGAACTCGCCCAGCGCGGCGACGTCGAGGAACCGCAACGTGCTTTCGCTGTACCGCGGCGCGTCCCAGCTCGGGCTTTCGTACGTCGTCGTGAAGCTGACGTAGCCGTCCTCGAACGGTCCCGCGTCGTTCCACGACCGGACGGTGGTCCCGTCGGCCGTGACCACTTCGGACACGTGGGCCGGCGTCCACCGCTCCCAGCCGCGCGCCGCCGGGTCGCGGGTGTCGAAGCCGAATCGGCCACCGGGCTTCAGCGCGCGCCGGATCGCCGCGAAGGCCGTGCGCAGCTCGTCGTCGGTCAGCAGGACCTGGAACGCGTGGCCGGTCATCACGGCGAAGTCGAACTCGCCGTCCCACGCCACGGTCGACAAATCGCCCAGCACCCACTCGACGTCGTCGCGACGGCGGGCTTGCGCGAGCATCCCCTCGGCCGGGTCGAGGCCGACGAGGCGCCCCCGGTGCCCGGATTCGCGCGCCAGGTGCAGCAGGGAACCGGTGCCGCAGCCGACGTCCAGCACCGACTCCGCGGCCATGATCATCGGCAGGTAGAAGTCGTAGTCGCCGGAGCGCGGGTTCATCGCGTCGTACAGCGCGGCCAAGCCGGCATCGGCGAAGTGCTGGTCGGGCATGCCCGCCAACCTAGCGCTCAAGCCAGCCCCAGCAGGTCCGGTCGCGCGGCCAGCTCCCGCCAGTGCGCCGCCGGGTCGCTCACCAGCCGACGGCGGTCGAGGTCCAGCAGGCCCGACACCGATGTCACCGAAGCCACCAGAGTGCCGTCCGGGACGTGGAACTCCTGTGTCACCCGTGAGGTTTTCCCCGTGCCCCAATGGAACGAACAGCTGACCGTCACTTCGCCGCCCGGGACGAGCTCGTGGTGGAAGCGCACCGTCGTCTCCAGGTTGACCGGGCCGATCCGGCGCGCGGCCAGCTCCGCCAGGTCGATGCCCGCCGCCTGCACGCACGACCAGCGCGCGTGGTCGGCGTACGCCAGGTAAGCCGGGCCGCGGACGTGGCCGTTGGCGTCGATGTCGTCACAGCGCACGGGGATCGTCACCTGGAAAGCCATGCCCCGGATCCTGGCCCGGCGACGCGGCGGCCGTCCGGAACTTTTCGGCCACCCGGACGAGCGCCGCGGGCGAAGAGCCCGACAGGCGGCGGCAGTCGCGGCCGAGGTGGGACTGGTCGGCGTACCCGAGGTCGGCCGCGACGCCCGCCAGCGACGTCCGCCGGGCCACCAGGGGTTCGAGCCGGCGCAGGAAGTGCTGGAACCGCCGGATCCGGTGCACCTGCTTCGGCCCGGCGCCGACCGCGTGGGTCAGGTGGCGCCGCAAAGCGCGTTCGCTCACGCCCACCTCGTCGGCGACGTCGGCGGCCCGCGCCGAAGGACGCCCGAGCGCGTCGATCGCGGCGAGCAGCCGGCGATCCGGCGTCACGCCCCGGCCGGCGACGAGCGCCTCGAGGATTTCCCGCTGCGCCAACGGATCGGCCGTGGCCGCGAGGGCGTCTTCGGCACGCCTGGCCACCGCGCCCCAGAGGTCGGTCAGCCGGGTCGCGCCCGCGGGCAGCTCCGGCATCGGCGTGCCCAGGACCGCCGCCGCGGCGCCGCAGCGCAGCCGGACGCCGACGCGAGTTTCCGCCGCCGGGAGCCACAACCGCAGCGGGGCCCCGACGGTGACGACCACCGTGAGCGCGTCGCCGTCCCAGACCAGGTCCGCGCAGCCGTCCGGGAGGACGCGCAGCGGCCGCGCCCAGCCGGTGCGCCCGTGCCACCCGCAGGCCAGCACGTCGGCGAGCGCGGGCGGCGGGGCGACTTCGCGGTAGACCGACCGTGCCCCGGCCACCGCCAGCGGCCGCAGGGGAACTCCCATGGTTCCCAGTATGCAGCGGCCAGGAACTGGCCTAATTCACGAATAGCGTGGCCGGCACCCGACCGAGGAGGAAACCATGGCCAGCCCCGTTCCCGCCGGCTACACGACCGTCACCCCGTGGATCATCGGCCACGACACCGCCGCGCTGCTCGACTTCCTGAAGCGCGCCTTCGACGCCGAGGAGCTCGGCCGGGTCGTCGGCGACGACGGGAAGATCGGGCACGCCGAGGTCCGCATCGGCGACGCCGTCGTGATGGCGTTCGACGCACCCGACGGCTGGGCCGAAACCCCGGCCTTCCTGCGGCTCTACGTGCCCGACAGCGAGGAAACCCAGCGCCGCGCGATCGCCGCGGGCGCCACCGAGGTGACGCGCCAGACGGTGCTGTTCTTCGGCGATCGCGTCGGCCGCGTCCGCGACCCGTTCGGCAACCTGTGGTGGATCCAGACCCGGCTCGAGGACCTCGACGAAGCCGAGCTGGCCCGCCGCGCCCAGCTGCCGGAGTACATCGAAGCGATGGCGTACGTCCAGGGTGCGAAGCTCTGACGGCGCGAGCGTGTGAAACCCTGGGCCCGTGCTGGAAACCGGGGAGGACTACCGCGAAGCGGTGTTGTCGGGGCAGTGGTGGGAAAAGCGCCGGTTCGCCGGCTGCGACTTCACCGGGGCGGACCTCAGCGGGCTGCGGACCCGCGGCTGCACCTTCGACGACTGCGTGTTCAGCCGGGCCGACCTTTCGCGGTCGCGCCACGACGCGTCCGCGTTCCGTTCGTGCACCTTCGAGCGGACGGTGCTCGCCGAAAGCCGCTGGACGTCGTGCTCGCTGCTGGGGACGGCGTTCACCGACAGCGGGTTCGCCGGGATCGCGCTGACCGAATGCGACCTCTCGCTGACGTCGCTCGCGAAGGCGCGGTTGCGCAAGCTGGGCCTGTCGGGGCTGCGGCTGCGGGAGGCCAACCTGACCGACGCCGACCTCTCGGGCGCCGACCTCCGGGGCAGCGACCTCACCGGCGCGCGGCTGCACGGCGCGAAGTTCGAGGGTGCCGACCTGCGCGGCGCGCGGCTCGACGCGAACGCCCTCGTGCAGGCGAACCTGCGGGGCGCCGAGGTCGACGTCGAGACGGCGCTCGCCTTCGCCGCCGCCCACGGGCTCGTCATCCGCTGAACGCACGGGAACCGGCGGCCGAAGCCGCCGGTTCCCGGGGTGAACGTCAGTCGACCGGTGGCTCGCCCGGGTCGAGTTCGATCAGGTCGCCCTCGGCGAGCAGTTCCTCGATCGACGCCGGCAGCAGGTACGCCGACCCGCCGCCGGGCTGGTTGAACCACGGGATCGCGACGCCGGCGAGCGTCTCCAGCGGCCGCTGGACGCGGTAGACGTGGTACGGGCGGTTGACCCACTCCGGCACCAGCGACCGCTCCGCGAACGGCGTGCCCGCCGCGTACGTCAGGTTGCCGGTCGGGCCGCCGAAGCGGTCCAGCTCGCTGCCCGCGGGCAGCTCGCGCAGTTCCTTGCCGCGGAACAGCGTCAGCGGCGGCTCGCCCGCCATCGGCCCGATCGGCCACTGCTGCTGGCCACCGCCACCCCCGCCGTTGACGGCCGGGCGAGCGGGTTCCGGACGCGGCGGCACCGGCGGCGCGGCCGGCGGGACACCCGGCGGCACCGGGGCCAGCACGGTCGGCGCCGACGGCGGTTCACGCCGCGGCGGGGCGGGCGGCGGCGCGACCTGCTGCTGCGCCATCGGCGGCGGCCCGGCCGGGACCGGCGCGGGCGGGGCCGGCTGGCGCGGCGGGGCGGGCGGCTCGTCGTCTTCGAGGTCGCCGAACAGCTCTTCGGCGCTGGTGAACGCCGTCTGCTCCTGCGGCGGCACCGGGTCGGGCTTGCGCACGGGGTACGAGCCGGTCGCGACCTCGGGCGACACCGTCGCGACGACCCGCTGCGGCGCCGGTTCCGGCTCGGGCTCGGGTTCGGGCTCCGGCGCGGGCGGCTCCTCGGCAGGCACGTGGCCCTCCGGGTTGAGCAGCAGCTTGCCGAGCATGAACGCGGCCGCGTCTTCGGCGTCGCCGAACACCGCGGGGTTGCTGAGCTTGCCGTCGTACCAGCCGACGCGCCAGCCGTCGTCGACCTCTTCGACGCTCCAGCCGTGCTCGGCGGGCTCGCCCAGCTTGTAGCCGCTTTCGGGCACGTCGAGCTCGTCGAGCTTGGCCTGCAGCCCGGC
Organism: Amycolatopsis eburnea; assembly: GCF_003937945.1. GTDB lineage: Bacteria > Actinomycetota > Actinomycetes > Mycobacteriales > Pseudonocardiaceae > Amycolatopsis > Amycolatopsis eburnea. The sequence continues at coordinate 451,749 of NZ_RSEC01000032.1, read as the reverse complement.
GAGCACCGGGTGGTCCGGCGTCTCCCGGCGCAGCGCCCGGCGGCCCGACCGCGGCGGTTCCGCCTGAGCGGCGGGCTGGGGAGCGGGCGGCTCCGGCACCGGCAGGACGCCGGGAACCTCGGGCTGGGTGATCATGGTCGGCGGGCCCGGGTCGAACGCGGGCTGCTCCTCCCGCCGCGGCGGCTGACCGGGCTGGAAGGAGTGGGCGGCCTCGTCGTCGTGCCGTCGGCCGGGCTCGTCGTCGTGCCGGGCCTGTCCGGATTGGAAGGAGTGGGCGGCTTCGTCGTCGTGCCGTCGGCCGGGCTCGTCGTCGTGCCGGGGCTGTCCGGGCGTGAAGGAGTGGGCGGCCTCGTCGTCGTGCCGGGTCTGCCCGGGCTGCAAGGAGTGCGCGGCCTCGTCGTCCTGCCGTCGCCCGGGCTCGTCCTCGTGCCGGGGCTGTCCGGGCTGGAACGAGTGCGCGGCCTCGTCCTCGTGCCGGGCCTGCCCGGGCTGGAAGGCGTGGGCGGCCTCGTCGTGACGCGGCTGGTCCTCGTCGTGGGGCTGGAACGGGGACTCCTGGAAGCCGTGCGCGGCTTCCTCGTCGTGGCCGGGCTGGAACGGCGGCTCTTCCTCGTGCCGCGCCTGGGCCGGCGTGAAGGCGTGCGAGTCGTCGTGCCGCGCCTGGAAGCCCGCGGGCTCGTCCTCGCGGTGCGGTTGGCCGGGTGCGAAGGCGTGCGAGTCGTCGTCGTGCCGAGCCTGGCCCGGCGCGAAGCCCGCGGGCTCGTCCTGCCGCGGCGGCTGGAAGGCGGCGTGCGCCTCCTCGTCGTGCCGGGCCGCCTGACCTGAGTCGAACGCGTGCCCTGCCTCGTCCTCGTCGTGCCCGATCGGCTGGTCGGGCACGTACTCCGCGGTCTCGTCGAGGCCGGGGACCCGGCCCGGCTCCGGCGACGAGCCGTTCGCGCCGGCGGCGTGCGCGGCCTGCTGGTCGTACCCGTCGTCCTCGGCGAAGCGGTCGTCGAACTCCTGGTCGTCGTAGCCGTCTTCGGCGTACTCGTGCTCCTCGGCCGGGGCTTCCGCCGCCACGGGCGCGGGCGGGGGCTCCGCCGGCGCGGCCGGCTGCGGCGGGACGACCGGCGGAACGACGGCGGTGGGCGGCGGGCCCGCGGGAGCCTGCTGCGGCGGCGGGCCCTGGTGCGGCGGCGGCCCGGCCGGTCGCGGCGGGGGCGGCGGCTGGTTCCCCCGCGTGAGGTAACCCGCGGCCGCCTGCAACGTCGGCTCGTCGACCGGCGGCAGCTTGAACCCGACCGCGCGGACGTGCTCGACGAGGTCCGGTTCGGGCGAAACGCCGTACTTGTGCAAGTAGAAGTTGACGGCGGCGGGCCAGATCCACTGGCCGTCGCTGTGGAACGCGACCGGGACGGTGGCCTCCGGCGTCGCGGCCAGCCGGTCGATGTCGTACCCGCGTTCGGGTACCACCAGCGGCGCGCGCTCGAGGTACTCCAGGAGCCGGTCCTGCTCGTCGACCTCGAGGTCGGGCCGGTTGATGACCGGACGGCCGGCCGGGCCGACGGTGTCGAAGATCCGGGCGATCCGGAAGTGCGGCCCCGGCTGCTCCGGGCCGAGCCCGGACATCCGCCGGATCAGCCACTCGGGCACGTTGTCCTCGGTGCGCGGGAACATCCGCAGCTCGTCGGAGTAGGCCTGCGGCGGCGGCGCGAGGTTCCACACGGGTTCGTCGCGGTTGTACTCGAGGTTGTAGCTCGACGGGTGGTCGAGCTGGTAGCGCGCGTTGAACCAGGTGCCGCGGCCGTCGCGGTACATGCCGCCGCGCAGCCTGCCGAAGAGCGTGGCGATGTCGTGGGTGGCGAGCCACTCGTGGACCGTCCCGTCTTCGGTGACGATCTCGCCGGTCAGCTCGTGGTACCTGCCGACGGCTCGGTACTCCGCGGTGACCTTGCGCCAGTCGCGCGGGGCGGCACGCAGCAGGGCAAGTCCGATCTGCTTGACCAGGGTGTCCTGCTCGGTCGCGTTCAGCTGCGTCGTCGGTTGTGCCACGGGGACATTTTGACTGTTCGCGCGCGCGTGTGCACCCCGCATGTGGGTTTTGCCGCTCCGCGACCCGGCGGCACCCGGCCTGACCTCGTGTGATGCGAAGTGCGGTAGATCACAGCTTGATCGCGGTGAGCGTCGCGAATGGACCGTGTGGGGTAGCGGCCAGTCTACGGGCAGCGACCACCCGCGCCTGGAAGCGACGCGCGGGGGTCGCTTTGCCAGAATGGGCACCGTGACGGCGAAGATTCTCGACGGCAAAGCCACCAAGAACGCCATTTTCGCGGAGCTCGAACCCCGCGTCGCGGCGCTGGCCGCGAAGGGGGTGACGCCGGGCCTGGGCACCGTCCTGGTCGGCGACGACCCGGGGTCGCACTCGTACGTGCGGATGAAGCACGCCGACAGCGGCAAGATCGGGATCAACTCGATCCGCCGCGACCTGCCGGCGGACATCACCCAGGAGAAGCTCGAAGCCGTCATCGACGAGCTGAACGCCGACCCGGCGTGCCACGGCTACATCGTCCAGCTGCCGCTGCCGAAGCACCTCGACGCGAACCGCGTGCTGGAGCGGATCGACCCGGAGAAGGACGCCGACGGCCTCGCGCCGGTCAGCCTCGGCCGGCTCGTGCTGGGCCAGCAGGGCGCGCTGCCGTGCACGCCGTACGGGATCATCGAGCTGCTCAAGCGCCACGGCGTCGAGCTGAACGGCGCGCGCGTGACCGTGGTCGGCCGCGGCATCACCGTCGGCCGCACGCTGGGCCTGCTGCTGACCCGCCGCAGCGAGAACGCCACCGTCACCCTGTGCCACACCGGCACCCGCGACCTCGCCGCCGAGGTCCGCCGCGCCGACGTCGTGGTCGCCGCGGCCGGCGTGCCCGGGATCATCACGGCGGACATGGTCGCGCCGGGCGCCGCGGTGCTCGACGTCGGCGTGTCCCACGTGGACGGCAAGCTCACCGGCGATGTTCACCCGGACGTGTACGACGTGGCCGGCTGGGTCTCGCCGAACCCCGGCGGGGTCGGCCCGATGACCCGGGCGATGCTCGTCAGCAACGTCGTCGAAGCGGCGGAGCGCTCGCTCCTGGGCCGATGACGATGACCGAAGACCGGCGGGACGTCGGCGACCGCCGGGGCGCGCAAGCCCGGTTCACGCAGCTGCCGTTCGCGCTGGTGCTGCTGGTGGCCGCCGTCGCCGCGCTGCGGATCGTCCAGTACCACTGGCGGGAGGGCGCGGCGCTGATCGGCGTCGCGCTCCTCCTCGCCGGGGTGCTGCGGGCGGTGCTCCCGGCCGCCAGGGCGGGCCTGCTGGCGATCCGGGGCCGGGTCGTCGACGTCGTCACCTACACCGGTCTCGCGGCAGCGGTGCTCTACGTGGCGTTGACGATCATCGGCGGCCCGTTCGCCTCCTCCTGAACGCCGAAAGCGGCACTTTCACGTGAAAGTGACGCTTTCGGAACTGTAGTCAGGACGCCAGGGCGAGTTCGCGGCGTTCGGCCCTGGCTTCACGCCGGTCGAGGCCGCCGGAGACCACCGCGAGCGAGAGCCCGAACACCGCCAGCAGCGCGCCGACCCAGTTGGGCGCGACCAGGCCGAGCCCGCCCGCGATGACCAACCCGCCGAGGTACGCCCCGATCGAGTTGGCGATGTTGAACGCGGACTGGACGGCGGCCGACACCAGGGACGGGGTGCCGCCCGCCTTCTCCATGATCCGCGCCTGCATCATCGGGCCGATCATGAACCCGGCGACGCCGACGAAGAAGATCGTGATCGCCGCGCCGACCTTGCCCTGCGCCGTGATCGTGAAGATCCCGAGCACGCAGGCCAGCGCCAGCAGCGCCGCGTACAGGCCCGGCATCAGCGCGCGGTCGGCCAGGCGGCCGCCGGCCAGGTTGCCGATCGTCATGCCGACGCCGGCCAGTGACAGCAGCAGCGTGACGTTCGACGGCGAGTAGCCGGCGACGTCGGTCAGCATCGGCGTGATGTAGGACAGGCACGCGAACACGCCGCCGAGGCCGAACGTGACGATCGCCAGTGCGAGGTGCACCTGCGGCCGCTTGAACGCACCCAGCTCACCCCGCAGCGACGCGTCGGCGGGCTTGCCCTGGTGCGGCACCAGTTTCGCGATCGCGGCGACGGCGACCAGCCCGATCACGGCGACGACGCCGAAGGTGGCGCGCCAGCCGACCTGCTGGCCGAGCAGCGTGCCGAGCGGCACGCCGATGACGTTCGCCAGGGTCAGGCCGAGGAACATCATCGACACGGCCTTCGCGCGCTGGCCGGGGCCGACCAGGCTCGACGCGACGACCGCGCCGGCGCCGAAGAACGCGCCGTGCGGCAGGCCGGCGAGGAACCGGAACGCGACGCCGAACTCCTGGTTGGGGGAGAGCGCGAAGAGGGCGTTGCCCAGCGTGAACAGGCCCATCATGGCCAGCAGCATGGTCTTGCGCGGCAGCCGGACGGCGGCCGCGGTGAGCAGCGGGGCGCCGATGACGACGCCGAGGGCGTAACCGGAGATGAGGTAGCCGGCGGTCGGGATGTCGACGCCGAAGTCGGCGGCCGCCTGGGGCAGCACGCCCATCATGACGAACTCGGTGGTCCCGATGCCGAAAGCTCCGATGGCGAGCGCGAGCAGCGCGACGGGCACGGCACTCCTTCCAAGGTGGGAAATCGATTACTCAGCCGATCTCTGGATCGGTTCAGTACGGGGGCAAAAAGAAAGACAGCCGTTCGGCCCCAGCGCCGTGAGCTGCCTACGGACAGTCCAACAAGGGAAGGGGGTCGTTGTCATCCCGATATCGGGTGACGATCCACACCGTAACGCCGGTGATCAGCGCGGCGCGGCCAGCACCCCGTCGAGCAGGCCCGGGAACAGGGCGTTCAGGTCGTTGCGGCGCAACGAGTTGTACCGGGTCGTGCCTTCCTGGCGGCCGGCCACGACGCCGGCCTGGCGCAGGATGCTCAGGTGGTGGGTGATTGTGGACTTGGTCACTGGCACGGTCAGCCCGCCGCACGCGATCTCGTGGTCCGCGGCCGCGAGCTGGCGGACGATGTCCAGGCGCACCGGGTCGGCCAGCGCGCGGAGCACGCCTTCGACGGTGATCTCGTCCCGTTCGGGGTGGACGATCGGCGGCAGCGCGGCGGTCTTGGCCATGGGTCCCATTGTACGACGGCTGTCGAAATTGCGGCAGCCGCGTAGTACGGTGACTGTCGAACTACGACGTTCGTCGAACCAATCCTGCTTCGCTTGGGGGCCTCCGCCCATGTCCACACCCACGTCCCCGAGGATCTCGGTCCTCGCTTTCGGCGCGTTCGGCGTCGGGACCAGCGGCTACATCGTCGCCGGGCTGCTGCCCGCGCTGACCGGCGAGCTGCACGTCTCGGCCACGGCCGCCGCCCAGCTCGTGACGGCCTTCGCCATCGCGTACGCGATCGGGTCGCCGATCTTCGCCGCCGCCACCGGCACCTGGGAACGCCGCACGCTGCTGGTCGCCGCCCTCGCCGTCACCGGCGCCGGCAACCTCTTCGCGGCGCTCGCGCCCGGCTACGGCTCCCTCCTGGTGGCCCGGGTGGTGACCGCGATCGGCGCCGCGGTGTTCACGCCGGCCGCGAGCGCGGTGGCGGCCGAGCTGACCGCGCCCGAACGCCGGGGCCGCGCCGTCGCGCTGGTGTTCGGCGGCCTCACGGTCGCGCTCATCTTCGGCGTCCCGCTGGGCAGCCTGATCTCGCAGCACCTCGGCTACCGGACGGCGTTCGCGCTGGTCGCGGCGTTCTCGCTGGCGAGCGCGCTGGCCGTGCGGCTCGCGTTGCCCGCCGTCGCCGCGCCCCCGAAGGTGCGCCTCGCCGAGCGGTTCGCCGCGGGCCGCGACCCGCGTGTGCTCGTCATGCTGGCGGTCACGGTCCTCGGCTGCCTCGCCGCGTTCATGGTCTACACGTTCGTGTCGCCGCTGCTGGCCGCGACCGCGGGCGTCCACGGCACGACCGTCACGGTGCTGCTCTTCTGCTACGGCGTCGGCGGCGCGGTCGGCAACTTCGCCGCCGGCCGGGCGACCGACCGCTGGGGTTCGCGCACGCCGCTGCTGGTCGTGACGGCCGTGCTCACCGTGGTGCTGGCGTTGCTGCCGGTCACGACGACGACGCCGATCGCGGCGGGTGCCGCGTTGTTCGTGTGGGGCGTCGCGACCTGGTCGTTCAGCCCGCCGGTGCAGCACCGCCTGATCGAGCTGTCCCCGGGCCACGCCGGCCTGGTGCTCTCGCTCAACGCGTCCGCGATCTACCTCGGCGTCGGCTTGTCCGGCATCGCCGGCGGCGCGGTCCTGACCTCGGGCGGCCCGCTGCTGCTGCCCGAGGTCGCGGCCGCGCTCACCCTCGTCGCCCTGCTGCTCGTGGGCGCGGCGTGGGGGCGCGTCCGCGAGCCGGTGCCCGCTTAGTCGGCGCGGGCCTGGACTTCGCAGTCGGGCCCGGGGTAGACGAGCGCCTCGTGCCCGTCGGCGAACCGGACCAGGTAGGGCGGCGCGCCGTCGGGCCCGCGGACTTCGAGGATCTCGCCGTGCTGCTCGGCCGACCCGACCGTCCGGCCGTGCACCTGGATTTCGTCTCCCACTCCTGCGTGCATGGGGCTTCACCTCCGCATCCAGGGTAGGAGCGAAATCCGGTGCCCGGTCCCGGCGAACGGGTTAGGCTCGGTGGTGTGATCAGCGAATTCGGAGGCGCCGCGCCTCGGCGCCGGTGAGCCCCTCGGTCCGGGTCCGCACGCCGGGCGAGCTGCGGAAGACCCGGCGGCGCAAGGCCCATCCCTGCTGGGGCCACCTGGTGGCCGCCCCGCTCTGGCCGATGCACGGCGCGAACCTCGGCACGCTGCTGCGCACGTGCGACGCGGTCGGCGCGTGCCTGGCCGTCCCGCGCTTCCCGTGGGTCCCGGAGGCCCTGCGCCGCGGCAACACGTTGCGGCGCCCGGCCTGCGTGCACTGGGTGCACGACCCACCGGGCTGGCTCGAGCGCGAACGGGCGGCCGGTACCCGGGTGGTCGGCGTCGAGCTGGCCGAGGAAGCCGTGCGGCTGGCGGACCTGCCGATGGCCCGCGGCCGCACGATCGCCGTGCTGGGCCACGAGGGAACCGGGATCCCGCCGGAGGTCCTGGACCTGCTCGACACCGTGGTCGAGATCCCGATGGTCGGCACCGGCGCGAGCCTCAACGTCGCCGTGGCGGGCAGCCTGGTGCTCTACAAACTGGCGGGACTGGTGTGAGATGAGTCTGGAGTGGACAGTCGCGGAAAACGCGTCGTGGTGCGATCTGGTCTGGCCGGGCCAGTTCCGCCCGCGCGCGTGGACCAGCGCGACCCGCACCCCGGAGTACTACCCGGACGCGGTGACCCTGAGCCCCGACGCCACGGCCGCCGACGTCCTCCCGTTCATCGACGGCTCCGCGGGCTGCTCGGTGAAGGACAGCTTCGCGACCCTGGACCTGCCGGGCTTCTCGGTGCTGTTCGAAGCGACGTGGCTCGCGTGCGGCCCGGGCGTCCCCGAGCCGGGCTGGCAGCGGGCCGCGTCACCGCTGGGCCCGACGGTGGCGGTCCTGACCCACGGCGAGAACGAGGTGGTCGCCCACCGCGGCGAGGGAGTGGTGGGACTGTCCAACTTCTCGGGCTCGGCGGCGGCTTGGCCGGGAGCGGTGGCGGCGGTGGCGTCGGCTTTCCCGGGCGTCCCGGTGGTCGGCTACGAACACGGCGACGCTCTTCGGGTGGCCCTGGATCACGGCGCGCAGCCGCTGGGCCCGCTGCGGATCCTCGTCCGCTAGCCGGTGCGCTACAGCGGCTCAGGGGAGACGTCGTCGTCCCGGTTCGCCGTCAACGCGGCCGGCAAGGGCAAGCCGTACTTGTCACACAGGAATCGGGTCCGGCAGTACCGCTGCGCGTCGGCGGCCACGCTGCCCAGAATCGCGGCGTTCATACCCGCGCCGATGAGGACGCCGATGACTGGTATGACCTTGGCGACGTCCTTGACTGCAACTCTGGAGCCGGCCGGGCCCAGATGCTGCATCAACTTCTCGACGGCGGCCAGGAGGCGATGGTCCGCGCGGAGCTTGGCCGACCACTTGATCCGCCCCTTGACCGCGCCCGCCGCCCGTGCGGTCTCGCGCAACGGCTCGACCTTCGTCGCCTGCGCCAGGAAGGATCGCCGCACCAGGCGTTCGATGAAGATCTGCTCGGCCGGGTCCTTGGCGTCGTACCCGTAGGAATAAGCGGTGCGCGAGGCGATCGACACGCTCAGAACCTGGACGACGAGAATGTCGGCTGTCATCGCCAACGGGATCCCGGCGACGGGGACCATCGCCAGCAGACCCATCGTGCCGCCCTCGAACGCGCCGGCGGTCCGCCACTTCAGGTTGTTGCGCGCCAGGAGCCGATCGCAGGCTTTGAGATCTTGTTGCCGCAACTCGGTGAAGCTGCCGATTTCCAGGCCACGCTTGTGAGCGAGCTTTTCGAGACTTTTCGGATCGTTGAGTTCCCCGGCCCAGGCGTTGACCAGTTCCAGCAGTTTTATCGCGGCTTCAAGCACCGGCCGCACGGCGGCACCGGCCACCGCGTCGCCCGCGTGGCGGATCGGTTGCTTGACAACCTCCGGTACCGCGTCCGCAGCGCGGCTCACGGTGTTTCGCGTGACCTCACCGGTGCGCTCGAGCGCGGCGCTCGCCCAGTTCGGCAGGGCGCGGCGGTTGTTGCGGCGCTGCCAGTGCTCGTTGAGCGTGTCCCATGCCTGTCTCTCGTACGGGCTCATGGCGCCAACGCCGTCGCCGGGTGGGCCGGAATGCGTGCTCAACCAGGGCTCCCCATCTGGACCGTGACCACTCGGGCCGTGCTCGCACTACTTGTCGGCCGGCTTCAACCGGCTTTCGCGGCTGCTTTGGCGGCCTTCTTGAACGCCCGCACCTCGGCCAGGGTCTCGGCACTGGTGACGTCGGCGATCGACCGGCGCGAGCCGCGGTCGCCGTACGCCCCGGCCGCCTCGCGCCAGCCCTTCGGGGTGACGCCGCGCTGCTTGCCCAGCAGGGCCAGGAAGATCTTGGCCTTCTGCTCCCCGAACCCGGGCAGCGCCCGCAGGCGCTTGAGCACCTCGGGCCCGTCGGGCTTCGGCCGCCCGTCGAGCCAGATGCCCTCGGTGCGGCCGTCGTAGTGCTCGATGATGTGCTCCGCGAGCGCGTGCACGCGGCGGGCCATCGAACCGCCGTACCGGTGGATGGCCGGCGGCACCACGCACATCTCGACGAACGTCTCGACATCCGTCGCTGCGATCTTCGCCAGCGAGAACCCGTCCATCCGGTCGGCGATCTTCCGCGGGCCGGCGAACGCGTGCTCCATCGGGTACTGCTGGTCCAGGAGCATCCCGACGAGCAGGGCGAACGGGTCTTCGTTGAGCAGCTTGTCGCCCGCCGGGTCGCCGGTGAGGTGCAGTTCGCGCAGCATGCCCGTCATCTTGACACAGCAGGCGGACAGGTCAACGAGCCTTCGCGTACCGCGACGGCGTCGTCCCCAGGTACCGCTTGAAGTGCCGCGTCAAGTGAGCCTGGTCGGCGAACCCCGCGGCCGCGGCCACCTCCGCGGCCGGAGCGCCGTCGAGCAGCAGCCGCCGGGCGCGGTCGACGCGGCGGCCGGTCAGGTACCGGTGCGGCGGCAGCCCGAACCGCGCGCCGAAGCAGCGCACGAGGTACGCCGGGTGCGCGCCGAGCGTCTCGCCGGCTTCGGCGAGCGTCAGCGCTTCGGGCAGCTTCGCGTCGAGGAGGTCCCGCAGGTCCTCCGCCAGCCCGCGCTTCGGTTCCGAAGCGACCGGCTGCCCCAGGTGCGTCCGCAACCGGTCGGCCACCAGCACCAGCCTGCTCTCCGCCTCCAGCGCGTCGCCGGGGTGGGCGAGGGACTCGTGCAGCTGGTGGATGCGGGTGCGCAGCAGGCCGTCGGCGAGGCTCGGCCGGTCCACGGCGGCGCCGATCAGGTCGTCGCCGAGCACCGACGCGTCCAGGTACAGCACGCGCTTGCGGAAGCCGTGGCTGGTCGCGGCGCGCCCGTCGTGGGCGACGTTCGGCGGCAGCAGCGTCACGGCCGTCCCGAGCGCGCCGTGGTGGTGGCGGTCGAGGTCGTAGCGGATGACGCCGTCGTCGACGATCAGCAGCGTCCACGTGTCGTGCGTGTGGAGCGGGTAGGCGTGCGTCGTGAAGCGGGCGTGGAAGACCTCGGCGATCCCCGGGACCGCCGGCCGCCAGGCTTCGACGTGCGCCATGTCAAGAACGTACAAGACGCGCGGGTGGCCGCCGGGCGAGTCTTCCGGGCATGAGTTCCTTCGACACGAAGATCGCCGTCCTGCTCCGCGACGACCTGGCGTCCTGGCAGCGGCTGAACGTCACCGCGTTCCTGGTGAGCGGAATCGCCCACGTGACGCCGGAGCTGATGGGCGAGCCCTACGCGGACGCCGACGGCACGGAGTACCTCCCGATGTTCGGCCAGCCGGTGCTGGTGTTCTCGGGCACCGCGGCCGTCCTGACCACCGCGCACGCGCGGGCGCTGAGCCGCGGCCTGCGGTTCTCGATCTTCACCGACGAGCTGTTCCACACCGGCAACGACGCCGACAACCGGGCCGCGGTGCGCGCGGTGCCGGGGGAGAAGCTGGCGCTGGCCGGGCTCGCCGTGCACGGCCCGAAGAACGCCGTCGACAAGATCCTCAAGGGCGCTTCCCTGCACCGCTGAGGAGAAATCCACTCGTGCGGCGACGACTACGCGGACTTCACCATCGACCGCCTCGACGAGACCGGCATCGACGTGACGTTCGTGCAGCGCTGCCGGTCCCGGCGCTGGAGGGACCAGCCGCCGGGATCGGCTGGCATGCCCGTCACGGAGCCGTCGCGTGCACCAGGAACACGCTCCGCACCCGATCCCCGCCCTCGACGGTGAACGTCCGCGCCGAAGCGTCCACGAACCCGGCCGACGTCGCCAGCGCCGCGGCGCCGGCCTCGTCGGTCGGGAACGACAGGTCACGGGGCACGAAGTCCGCGAACCGGCCCGACGGCTTGAACCGCGCCCCCGAAACGACCGAGAACGCCAGCCGCCCGCCCGGCCGGAGCACGCGCAGCCAGTCCGCGAACGCGACCGCGCCGAGGAAGTGCAGCGAGGACGCGCACAGCACGACGTCGGCCGAGCCGTCCGCCGCCGGCATCGGGACCGCGGGCGCGACCTGCCACGTGATCACCTCGGACGGGTCCAGCGTGGCCGCCTTCGCCGTGGCCCGGGCCAGCATCGCCGGCGACAAGTCGACAGCCAGCACCCGAGCCGGCTTCAGCCGCAACGCCGCGTACGCCGCGAAGCCGGTCCCGGTGGCGACGTCGAGAACCAGCTCCGGTGCGTCGGGCAGCGGCGCCACCAGCGCCTCGGCCACGGAAGCGTGCCAGGGGTCTTCGTCGTAGTGCTCGGCCGTGCTGTCGAAGAGGGCTGCCCTCGAGTCGTGGTCCACGGACCCAACCTAGCCGGGCCCACCAGCGGTTTTCAGCGGACGACGGCCGGCGAACCCCAGGTCGGTGCGGTGGTACCAGCCCAGCTCGCGATCACCCTCGAGCCAGCACAGCAGCACGTCGGTGCCGTCGAGCTCGGCCGGGAAGTCGACCAGCAGCGGCGCGAACCCCTTGAGCTCGGCGCCGGTGCGCTGCACCGTCGTCATGAGGTCGTCGAGGCGCGCCTGCGCGGCCTTCCACTCCGGCAGCCCGCCCAGCTCGGTGGCCCGGCCGCCCGGGCGCAGCGACGCCGCGAGCTCGGCCGCGTCGGCGCGGACGCGCACCAGTTCGTCGAGGACCGGCCGCAGCCGCGCCAGTTCGTCACGTGCTTCCGCGACGGTGAACAGTCCCATCCGCCGATTTTGCCACCGGCGGGGTTCAGCTCTCGCGGCGCCGCCGCACCAGCGCGTTGGCCAGTCCGCTGCCGACCAGCAGGAAGCCCACGCCGAGCAGCCCGCCGATGAAGAGGAAGTCCATGACGCCGTACGCGATGTCGCTCTTCGGCATCAGGTTGACCAGCCGGAACCCCCACTCCGGCACCGCCATCGCGGCGACGCCGGGCAGCACGCCGTAGATCAGCCCGCCCAGGATCGGGCCGACCGCGGACAGCGCGCCGAGCGCGGCGACGACCAGCAGCAGGATCGCCCCGCCGGCCAGCAGCGCGATGCCGAGCGCGTCGCGGTTGGTGCTGAGGGTGGCTTGGATCAGCTGCTGCTGGCGCAGCCCGCCCCAGCTCAGCAGCCCGAGGGCCACCGGTGTGAGCACGAGCCCGCCCAGCGCGCTGACGACGTGCGCGCCACCTCGGCGCGGCCGTTCGTCGCGAACGTCGGTGCTGTCTTCGTAGTCTTCGTAATCGTCTTCGTAGTCGGCGTACCGATGGGTCGACATGGCCGTCACCTCCCGCATGATGAGTTCACGGGTGGCATCGTGCCTTGGTTCACCCCGGAACGCGACGCTCGCTCGGCGAGCGGTCGGCTGAGCCGAGCGGTCGGCCCCGGCCCCGTGAGCTGCGCCACAACGCGCGGGTGGAGACTTGATACCGGCCACTACTGGAACCATCCAGCTCGGTCAAGCAGTACGCTTGTACCGCTACCGGCGAGACTTAAAGAAGAACGCGAAGATCCGCGGAAGGAGCACCGCTGCTCATGGCCAAGATCAAGGTCCAGGGCACCGTCGTCGAACTCGACGGCGATGAGATGACCCGCATCATCTGGCAGTTCATCAAGGACAAGCTGATCCACCCGTACCTGGACGTGAACCTGGACTACTACGACCTGGGTATCGAGGAGCGGGACCGCACCGACGACCAGGTCACGGTCGACTCCGCGAACGCGATCAAGAAGCACGGCGTGGGCGTCAAGTGCGCCACGATCACCCCGGACGAGGCCCGCGTCGAAGAGTTCGGCCTCAAGAAGATGTGGCTGTCCCCGAACGGGACGATCCGCAACATCCTCGGCGGCGTGATCTTCCGCGAGCCGATCGTCATCCAGAACATCCCGCGGCTGGTGCCGACGTGGACGAAGCCGATCATCATCGGCCGCCACGCCCACGGTGACCAGTACAAGGCCACCAACTTCAAGGTGCCGGGCCCGGGCAAGCTGACCGTCAGCTACACCCCGGACGACGGCTCCGAGCCGATGGAGTTCCAGGTCGCGCAGTTCCCCGAGGGCGGCGGCGTCGCCATGGGGATGTACAACTTCAAGAAGTCGATCGAGGACTTCGCGCGCGCGTCGCTGCAGTACGGCCTCGACCGCGGCCTGCCGGTCTACCTCTCCACCAAGAACACCATCCTCAAGGCCTACGACGGCCAGTTCAAGGACGTGTTCGAGGAGATCTTCCAGAACGAGTTCAAGGCCGACTTCGACGCCAAGGGCATCTCCTACGAGCACCGCCTGATCGACGACATGGTCGCCGCGGCGATGAAGTGGGAGGGCGGCTACGTCTGGGCGTGCAAGAACTACGACGGTGACGTCCAGTCCGACACGGTCGCGCAGGGCTTCGGCTCGCTCGGCCTGATGACGTCGGTGCTGCGCACGCCGGACGGCCGGACCGTCGAGGCCGAGGCCGCGCACGGCACGGTCACCCGGCACTACCGCCAGCACCAGCAGGGCAAGCCGACGTCGACCAACCCGATCGCGTCGATCTACGCCTGGACCCGCGGCCTCGAGCACCGCGGCAAGCTGGACGGCAACCAGGAGCTGATCGGCTTCGCGAACAAGCTGGAGCAGGTCGTCGTCGAGACCGTCGAGAGCGGCCAGATGACGAAGGACCTCGCGCTGCTCATCAGCAAGGACCAGCCGTGGCAGACGACCGAGGAGTTCCTCGCGACGCTGGACGACAACCTGGCGAAGAAGATCGCCCAGGGCTGAGTTCTCCCCGCGAAGAAGCCCCCTTCCCGATTCGTCGGGAAGGGGGCTTCTTCGTGTACAGCGCGTCACCGTGGAGTGGCTCCACTGGCGCCTCCGGGTGGTTGCTGCGTACGGCGCTGTCGGTGCGGGTAAAGGATTGCCTACCCTTGGCGGAGGACGGGGCTCGCTGGTTGGAGGAAGGCATGTCGAAGAAGACTCTGATCATCTTGGGCGCCATCGTCCTGGTCGTCTTCGTGTACGCCATGAACACGGGGAAGCAGGCTTCGGGCGCTTCGGCGACCGGGTGCAAGGTGACCGTGACCGCGGACGTCCTGAACGCCCGCGAGACGGCGGACGGCAACGCCAAGATCGTCGGCAAGTACCTGCGCGACGCCCAGTTCGACGCCTTGCCGGGCGTGCAGAACGGCTTCCGGAAGGTGGCCGACGACAAGTGGGTGGCGGCCGCTTTCACCCAGCCTGTCGAGGGCTCCACCTGCTGATCCTTCGCTGATCCTTCAGACGCCGAGCAGGTCGGCCGCGAGGGTGGCGACACCGAACGCCGCGGCCGAGAGGCCCAGCGTGCGAGCGCGCTTCGGATCGCGTTTCGCCGCTGCGCGCCAGTAGAGGCCGATGCCGATCGCCAGCATCAGCAGCTCGACGACGGCCGAGACGGCGGGCAGCCGCCAGAGGCCGAAGCCGAGCGTGGGCAGGTCACCGGCGTTGCCGGGCAGGATCGGCAGGTCGGCGCGATGCACGACGAGGTCGAGCAGCCAGTGGGAGAACACGACGCCGCCGAGGATCAGCCCGGCTTCGCGGCCGAGCTTGATGGCCGCGACGCCGCCGAAGAGCGCGGCGAGCACGAGCGCGCTGACGAGCGAGTGCGTGTAGTCGGCGTGGATGACGCCGCCGCCGTAGCCCTCGCCGTCGACCGTCTCGATGCCGCTCAGGTAGAGCGGCACGAACACGACGTCGAGCCAGGCGGTGGCGAGCATGAGCGTCCAGACGGGGATGGCCGGCCGGCCCGCCTTGACGGCGGCGGCCAGTCCGAAGTGGCCGGCGATCATCTGCGGGCCTCCGTCCACGGGAAGCGGGCGTCGAGCACGCCCAGCCCCACGGTGAAGAGGAGCACGGCGAGGATGAAACTCATTTCGGTTCCTGTTCTGCGTAGCTCGCCAGACCCTGGACGAGCATCTTCTTGAGCACTTCGAAGCTTTCGCCGACGTCTTCCGGGCGCCCGAAGCCGCCGGACGCCTCGAGCCCGGCGAACCCGTGGACGGCGGCGCGGATGCACCGCGTCGCGTGCACGGCCCGGCCGTGGTCGAAGCCGAACGGCCGGAGCACGGCGAACACGACCTCGGCGACCGCGTGGGTCGCGCTGCTGAGTTCGGTGTCGGTTTCGTCCGGCGCGGTGACGAGCGCGTGGGTGCGGCGGGGGTATTGCCGCAGGTAGCCGCGGTAGGCATCGGCCAGCGCGGCCACGGCGTCCTCGCCTTCGCGACCGGTTGCGGCGGTCCGGAGGGTGTCGGCCATTTCCTTGACGACGCGGAGGTCGATGAGCCGCCGCAGGTCGGCGAGGTTCTTGACGTGCTTGTAGAGGGACGGTGCGGCGACCCCGGCCCGTTCGGCGACCTTGGCGAGGGTGAGGGCCTCGGGCCCGGCTTCGTCGACGACGGCGATCGCGAGGCTGACGACCGCGTCGGTGGTCAGGCCGGCCCTAGGGGACATCATGGCTACTTTGCATAGCTTTAAAGCTAATGTTCGTAGCTTCGGGCGTCAAGGCCCGGTTTTTGTCGGTGGTGGGTGCTAGAACTGATCACGTCGAAAACCGCAGGTGGCGGCCCATGGTCGCCGGAGAGGGGGGCACCGTCCGGGGACGGGCGACAACTGAATGCGGCACGAGCCGGACGGGACGTCCGCGAGGTCTCCAGGGGGAGTCTCGCGGGCGGCGAGAGCCGGGTCGGTGCGGCGCTGATCGGCGAGGCTGTGATGGCGGGCCCGCGATGGTCGAACCTGGGGAACGCGCTCGGACGGGGGTCGGAGCGCGAGGGGAGATCCTCGATGGACTGCGGTCGGCTGGCCGAGGCGAGAGGGGAGATTTCCGGCGGACTGAGGCCGGCTGGCCGGAGCGCGGGGTGGCGGTCTGGCCCGGCGTCAGAGCACGACCGTGAGGTCTTCCTCCGCGATCAGCACCTCACCACCGAACCCGGCCCGAGCCTCCTCGGCCGCGGCGGCACGATCGGTGCCCGGCCAGAAGTGCGTGAGCAGCAACCGCCGAGCGCCCGCCTTCGCCGCCCAATGGCCGGCTTCGGTGGCGGTCATCAGATAGCGAGGCTCCCCCTCCGCCGGTGGGGTGCGGAGGGTGGCGTCGCAGATGACCAGGTCCGCGTCGCGGCCGAGGTCGGCCAGCAGCGACGAAGGCCCCGTGTCCCCGGTGTACGCCACGGTGAGCCCGGGCGCGGTCAGGCGCACGCCGAAGTTCGGCTGGTGGTGCGGCAGGAGGTACGGCGTGAGGCGGAACGGCCCGACGTCGGCCGGGGTGCCGAGGTCGTGCACGGCGAACACTTCCGTCGGGTGCGGCCGCGGCTCCAGCGCCTCGAGCCGGCGGACGGTGCCGGGCGTGCAGTGCAGCGGCAACCGCGCACCGGGTGGGCCCGTGTAGTGCCAGGCGCGGCCGAGCGCGCTGACGTCGGCGCAGTGGTCCGGGTGCTCGTGCGTCACGACGACGGCGTCCGGCAGCCGGTCCCGGCAGTGCGCGAACAGCCGTGAGGCGGCGCCGTACCCGAGGTCGAGCACGACGCGGAACCCGTTGTGCGAGAGCAGGAATCCGGCGCACGCCCGGCCGGGTTCCGGCCACGCGCCGCAGCTGCCGAGCACGGTCAGGCTGCTCGCGTCGTCGCCCATGCGCGGCAGTCTGGCAGAGCACGTGCGCCGGCGCGGCGCGGTTTTCGCCGACCGGCCCCGATGGTCCGGACGCGGCCGCCCGGCCGGTAGCGTGCGAGGCGTGCTGACCGTCTCCACCGTGAACGTCAACGGCCTGCGTGCCGCCGCCAAGAAGGGCTTCGTCGAGTGGCTCGCCGCCACGAAGGCCGACGTCGTCTGCTGCCAGGAGGTGCGCGCCACCGCGGACCAGCTCCCGGCGTCGGTCGTCGCGCCCGAAGGGTGGTTCACCGCGCACGCGCCGTCGGCGGTCAAGGGACGCAACGGTGTCGCCGTGTACAGCCGCGTCGAGCCGGACGAGGTGCGCGTCGGCTTCGGCGAGCCCGAGTTCGAGGACAGCGGGCGCTACCTCGAGGTCCACCTGCCCGGTGTCGTCGTCGCAAGCCTCTACCTGCCCAGCGGGGACGTCGGCACCGAGCGCCAGGACGAGAAGGAACGCTTCATGGCCGCGTTCCTGCCCTACCTCGTCGAGCTGCGGGCGAAGGCCGCCGCGGCCGGGCGCGAGGCCGTCGTCGTGGGGGACTGGAACATCGCCTACGACACGATCGACCTCAAGAACTGGCGCGGCAACCGCAAGAACTCCGGCTTCCTGCCGGAGGAACGCGAGTGGCTCGGCCGGGTCTACACCGAGGCGGGCTACACCGACGTCCAGCGCCGGCTCGACCCCGAGGGCCCCGGCCCCTACACCTGGTGGTCCTACCGCGGCCAGGCCTTCGACAACGACTCCGGCTGGCGCATCGACTGCCAGCTCGCGACGCCGGGGCTCGCCGAGAAGGTCGTCGAAGTCGTCGTCGAACGCGCGGCCGCGTACGACCAGCGCTGGTCGGACCACGCGCCGGTCACCGCCACCTACGACATCTAGGCCGCGCGGGCCGCGCGCCAGGCCGCGCTGTCCACGAAGTGGTTGTCGAACCGCTCCTGCGTCGCCAGGATCTCCGCCGGTGACGCCTCGCCCCGGCGGATCCGGTCGATCATCCGGAAGTACTCGAAGCGCTCGACGCCGGGCGTGAACACGATCAGCACGTCCGCGCCCGAGCGCGCGGTCGCGCCGAACGCGTGGGTGGTGTGCGGCGGCACGAACAGCATGTCGCCGGTCCGCACCGTCACGATGTCGTCGCCGTTCAGCACGTCCAGCTCCCCGTCCAGCATGAAGAACATCTCGGCCGACGAGGTGTGGAAGTGCGGGGTCGCGCCGTCGCGCCCGCGGCCGAGGCACGCGCGGTTCGTGCTCAGGTGCCCGTCCGTCTGCGAGACGTCCGCGAGCAGGGTCATCGTGTCGGGGGTCGAGCCGAGCTGCTCGGCTTCGTCGTGGCGTACCAGCAATGTCGTCATGCCCTCGATGGTTCCACGCCTGATAGTTCGCTGTCAAACTATCAGGCGACGAATAGTGCTGGCGTCGAATAGAGTGGGTCCGGTGAGTGACGAAGACGCCGTCGACGCCGTCGTGTCGGCTTGGCACCGTGAACGCCCCGACCTCGACCTGACCGCCATCGGCGTCGCCGGCCGGATGGGCCGGCTGGCGCTCGTGCTCGGCCCGGCCCAGGAGCGCGTGTTCGGGAAGTTCGGCCTGCAGCGCGGGGAGTTCGACGTCCTGGCGGCGCTGCGCCGGTCCGGGCGGCCCTACACGCTGATCCCGTCCGAGCTGTCCGCGACGCTGATGATGTCCCGCGCCGGCATGACGAGCCGCCTCGACCGGCTGGAGAAAGCGGGCTTCGTCGAGCGCGCGCTCGACCCGAACGACCGCCGCAGCTTCCGCATCCGCTTGACGGACAAGGGTTTCGACGCCGTCGACGCCGCGATGACCGAGCACACCGCGAACGTCTCCGAGCTCCTTTCCGGACTGTCCGGAAAGGAGCTCGGCCTGCTGGACGACGTCCTGCGCAAGCTGCTGGGGTACCTCGATCCCCAGCCGTGATCGCGAAAAGGGCCTCCCCGGCACGGTGCCGGGAAGGCCCTTCTCGCCGCGCCCGGCTCAGCAGGACAGGTTGTTCCCGGCCGGGACCCCGAGGATCCCGGTGATCTGCGTGTACTTGTCGATCCGGCTCTGCACCTGGGCGGGGTTGCCGCCGTTGCACTCGATGGACCCGTTGATGCTGCGGATGGTCTCGCCGAACCCGCGCTGGTTGACCATCGCGTCGTGCGGCGTCATGGTGCCCGGCCCGGTCTGGGTGTTCCAGTACCAGAGCCCGGTCTTCCACGCGACGGCCGAGTTCTGCTCGACCTGGTACGGGTTGCCGAGCAGGTCGATGCCGAGCGCGTCGCCGGCGGCCTTGTAGTTGAAGTTCCAGCTGAGCTGGATGGGGCCGCGGCCGTAGTAGGCGGCCTGGCCGGCCGGGCAGCCGTAGGACTGGCTCGCGTCGCAGTAGTGCGGGTAGTTGGCGGTGTTCTGCTCGACGATGTAGACGAGGCCGCCGGTTTCGTGGTTGACGTTCGCCAGGAACGCCGCCGCTTCCTGCTTCTTGACCGTGTCGTCGCCGGTGTTGGCGAAGCCGGGGTAGGCCGACAGCGCGTCGGTGAGGCCGCTGTAGGAGTAGAAGCTGTTGCGGTTGGGGAAGATCTGGTCGAACTGGGCTTCGCTGACGACGAACGAGGCGTCCGCCGCGGCGGACGCGGTGGTCGCCGGGAGCACGACGGCGCCGGCCGCCGCGGCGAGCGCGCTCACCGCCACTCCGGTGCGCTTCAAGAACCGGGTAATCGACATTCAGACTCCTCTTGATCACGCCGGTCGTGCGCGGTCCGACCGAGCCGAACGGGCTACTCCAAGAGGTATAGACCAATCACTATCGAGTGAAAAGTTTTCCGAATAAGACGACGCGATCGGAGCATCGGCCGCTGCGTCGAATGGCAGAGTGTGAGCCGATCTTGCGATGAACGGGTGACGGCCATGCGGACACGGACCGGCCAAGCTCTACTTTGAGTACGAGCGTTCCGTCCTCCGCAACACCCACTTGGGCGGTTGGGGTGAACCACAGGGGTGCCGGGGCCGTGTTATCGGTTGGGCGCTAGTCTCAGCCCCCGAGTCGATCGGACCCTCGGGTCTTGACACGCTCGGTAGCTTTTTGACCAGCAACACGCAGCGTCTCACTCGGATGGGTGAGCGTTTCGCTCGTCAATCGCGGGAGGCACTCCGGTGCGCAACCCAGGTCATCTCCTGTTGCGGTCCACGCTGCGCGCGGCCGCGGTGGTCGCGCTCGTCCCGGCCGCCCTGCTCGTCGCGGGCGGCGGCAGCGCGTTCGCCGACGTCACGACGACCGCCCAGGCCGAAACGACCGCGGAGAGCTTCGGCGTGCTGGGCCCGGTGGGCCTGGTCGCGGTCGCGCTCGGCATCGTCGGCATGACCCTGGGCGTGCTGCGCCAGCGCCGCAAGAACCGAGTCGCCGAGGCCGCCCCGGCCACCCCCGAAACCCCCGGCCCGGTCACGGCCATGGCGGAAGCCGTCCTCGGCGAGCCCGACGCCACGCCGACCCGCCCGTTCCTCACCCAGCACCCGCACGCCTGACCCACCGGCGCCGCACGTCGCGTGCCCGCTCAGCTGATGTGCGGCACCGCCGGGGCCCGGCGCCCCACGCCGTTGTCGCTGTGGCACCCGCTTGGGCCGGAGCTGTTCCTGCTTTGCTCGACACCCGCACGCCGGGCCGCTCGCGCGCGTCCGCCCGGCTGATGAGCCGCGCCACCGGAGCCCGGTCCGCGTGCGACCGACCCGCCTGCTTCCACCCGGCATGTCGGGGTTGCTCGCGCCCGGCCCAGGCACCGACCGGGGCGCCGAAGGGCCCTCGCCGTCCGCGCTTCGACCCAGCCTGAAAGAATCTCCGCGTGTCCGAAGAGCAGACCGTCGCAGCCGCACGCCGTCCGCGGGTCCTGTCCGGGATCCAGCCGACCGCTGACTCGTTCCACCTCGGGAACTACCTCGGTGCCCTGCGCCAGTGGGTGCGGATGCAGGACACGCACGAGACCTTCTACTGCGTGGTCGACCTGCACGCGATCACCGTCGAGCAGGATCCGAAGGTGCTGCGGCAGCGCACCCGGGTCTCCGCCGCGCAGCTGCTCGCCATCGGGATCGACCCGCGGCGCAGCGCCCTGTTCGTGCAGAGCCACGTGCCCGAGCACGCGCAGCTGAGCTGGGTCCTCGAGTGCCAGACCGGGTTCGGCGAGGCCGGCCGGATGACGCAGTTCAAGGACAAGTCCGCCAAGCAGGGCTCCGACCGCTCCAGCGTCGGCCTCTTCACCTACCCGATCCTGCAGGCCGCGGACATCCTGCTCTACCAGGCCGACGCCGTCCCGGTCGGCGAAGACCAGCGGCAGCACCTGGAGCTCACCCGCGACCTCGCGCAGCGCTTCAACAACCGCCTCGGCAAGACGTTCGTCGTGCCCGAGCCGTTCATCATCAAGGACACCGCGAAGATCTACGACCTGCAGGACCCGACGAGCAAGATGAGCAAGTCGGCGTCCACCGCGAACGGGCTCGTCGAGCTGCTCGAAGACCCGAAGCGCTCGGCGAAGAAGATCCGCTCGGCGGTCACCGACACCGGCCGCGAGGTCAAGTTCGACGCCGAGAACAAGGCCGGCGTCTCGAACCTGCTGTCCATCTACTCCGCACTCACCGAGCGGACGATCGCCGACCTCGAAGCCGCCTACGAAGGCAAGGGTTACGGCGATCTGAAGAAGGACCTCGGCGAGGTGTTCGTCGAGTGGGTCACGCCGATCCAGGAGCGCGTCAAGTCCTATTTGGACGATTTCGCCGAGCTGGACAAGGTCCTCGCCGCCGGTGCCGAACGCGCCCGCGAGGTGGCGGCGAAGACGCTGGCCAAGACCTACCAGCGGATCGGGTTCCTGCCGCCGGTGCGGTGAAGCTGCTCCTGCTCAACGGCCCGCCGGGCAGCGGCAAGTCGACGCTCGCCCGGCGCTACGCCGACGACCACCCGCCCGCTCTGGCGCTGGACGTCGACCGCCTTCGCGCGATGGTCGGCGGCTGGCGCGCCCAACCGGGCCCGGCCGGGCTGCTGGCCCGAGACATCGCCGTGGCCGCCGCCCGTACGCACCTGACCGCAGGTCACGACGTCGTGGTGCCCCAGCTGCTGGTCCGCCCGGGGTTCGCCGAACGCCTCGAAGCGCTGGCCCGCGAAACGGGCGCCGAGTTCCACGAGTTCGTGCTCCTCCCCGGCCGCGACGTGGCCCGGCGCCGCTTCGAGGCGCGCGACTCGGAAGTCGAGACGGCCACCCCGCTGACCGCCGCCGAGCTGGACCGGAGCTACGCGGCCGTCGAGGCGTTCGCCGTGAGCCGCGGCGCGCACGTCGTGGACGGCTACGACGCCCTGCGAACCTCCCTCGCCTGAACCGCTCGCGTTGCAGGAGTCACCCGGCGTGGTTAGCGTTTTACAGTGCCGAACGAAGAGAAGGAAAAGCTCCTGCCGCGCCTGCGCAGGAAGTACCCGTGGCTCGATCACCTGATCCGCGCCAACGACGCCTTCACCGAGCGGTACGGCAACCACTACGCCGCCGCGATCACCTACTTCAGCGTGCTGTCGGTGTTCCCGCTGTTCATGGTCGCGTTCGCCGTCGTGGGGCTGGTGGTCAACCACGACCAGACGATCATCACCAAGATCACCGACGGCGTGAACAACGCCGTCCCCGAGGGCCTTCGCGAGCTGGTGAACGGCATCGTCAAGGGCGCGCTCGACTCCGGCGGCACGATCGGTGTCTTCGGCCTGCTCATCGCCCTCTACTCCGGCATCGGCTGGATGTCGAACCTCCGCGACGCGCTCACCGCGCAGTGGGGCCAGGAAAAGCAGGCGCAGCCGCTCGTCAAGCAGACGCTCAAGGACCTCGTCGCGCTCGTCGGCCTCGGGGTCGCGCTCATCGTTTCGTTCGCGCTGACCGCCGTCGGAGGCGGGGTCGGGCAGTTCCTGCTCGAACTGGTCGGGCTCGAACACGAAACCTGGGCGATCTACCTGCTCCGCGGGGCGACGATCGTGCTCGGCCTGCTCGCCAACACCCTCGTCTTCCTCTGGGTGATCGCGCGGCTGCCGCGGGAGCGGGTCGCGCTGCGCAGCGCCGTCAAGGGTGCCGTGGTCGCCGCGATCGGGTTCGTCGTCCTGCAGCAGGTCGGGTCGATCTACCTGGCCAGCGTCACGAAGTCGCCGTCGGCCGCGCTGTTCGGGCCGGTCATCGGTCTGCTCGTGTTCGCGAACCTCGTCTCGCGCTTCCTGCTGCTCATCACGGCGTGGACCGCGACGGCGAAGGAGAACCAGCACAAGGTCGTCCAGCCCCCGCCGCCGGTGCTGCTGGAGCAGAACGTGACGGTGCAGCGCGGGCCGGGCCTCGGGGCCGTCGCGGGCGCGTTCGGCGCCGGCGCGCTGCTCGCGTGGTTCGGGGGCCGCCGCAAGCCTTGACAGCGGGCTGGGCGGTAAAGAAACTGAACCGGTAAGAAATCTGAACCGGGAGGTTTCGTGCTGGACGCCGCCCGCGAGTGCGCCGCGCTCGCCAAGACGCTCGCGCCGGTCACAGAGCGGGAGCGCGCACTGCCTGCCGAGCTCGTCGCGAAGCTGACCGACGCCCAGCTCCTGCGCAGCGGCGTACCCGGTTACCTCGGCGGGCCCGAAGCGCCGCCCGCGGTGAGCCTCGAGACCGCCGAGACGGTCGCGCGCGGCGACGCGTCGGCCGGCTGGTGCGTCTCGATCGCCGTCACGAGCAGCCTGCTGTCGGCGTATGCGCCGCGAAAGTGCGCCGAAGAGGTCTTCGGCGACCCGCGCACCGTCGCCGCCGGGGTCTGGGCGCCGCGCGGCACCGGCGAACGGGTCGACGGCGGGTACGTCGTGTCCGGCCGGTGGGCGTTCTGCAGCGGGATCCCGCACTGCGACTGGCTTTTCGCCGGGTTCGTCCACGAAGGACAGCTCTACGTCGCCGCGTTCCCCAAGGCCGAGATCACCGTGCTCGACACGTGGCACACGAACGGCTTGCGTGGCACCGGCAGTCACGACTGCGTTGCCGATGCGGTGTTCGTCCCGGAGCACCGCGTCTTCTCGGTGATGGGCGGCCCACCGCCGGAAGCCGTTGCGCTGCACCGGTTCCCGCTCTTCGGCTACTTCGCGCTGTCGGTCGCCGCGGCCGCGCTGGGCAACGCGCGCGGCGCGATCGACGACCTCGTCGAGCTGGCCGTCACCCGGAAACCGCTGGGCTCCAGCCGGTCGCTGGCCGAGCGGGCGCAGACCCAGGCGTCCGTCGCGGAGGCCGAAGCGGCGCTGCGCGCGGCGAGGCTGCTCTTCTACCGCAGCATCGACGACGCCTGGCAGGCCGCGCAGGGCACCGAACCGGTGCCGGACGCGCTCAAGGTGGGCCTCCGGCTCGCCGCCACGCACGTCACGCGCACGGCCGCGAAGGTCGCGGAAAGCATGTACGACCTCGGCGGCGGCGCCGCGATCTACGAGACTTCGCCGCTGCAGCGCCGGTTCCGCGATGCCCACACCGCCACCGCCCACTTCCAGGTGAACCCCGCCAGCTTCGAGCTGCCGGGCAAGCTGCTGCTGGGCGTCCCGGCCCGGACGGAGCAGCTGTGACCGACCTCGGCCACCGGTTCACCGCGGACTCGGTCGGGCGCGCGCTCGACCTGGTCGGCGAGCGGTGGAGCCTGCTCATCCTGCGGGAGGCGTTCTTCGGCGTGCGCCGCTACGGCGAGTTCGCGCGCACGCTTTCGATCCCGCGCCCGACGTTGTCCGCCCGGCTGAAGACCCTCGTCGACGCGGGTGTGCTCGACCGCGTCGACCCGGTGCCCGAATACCGGCTGACCGCGGCCGGGCGCGACCTCTTCGGCGCGGTCGTCACGCTCATGCAGTGGGGCGACCGGCACCTCGCCGGGCCGGAGGGGCCGCCGATCCTGTTGCGGCACAACGACTGCGGCGAGATCGCCGAGACGTTCGTCGCCTGCGGGCACTGCGGTGGCGCGATCGCGACCGACCGGGTGACCCCGGAACCCGGGCCCGGGTTCCGCTAGCTCGCGGCCTTCTTGCGCTGGTGCCCGACGGCGAACCCGCCGACGATGATCAGGAACACGACCAGCGTGATGATCCAGCCGGTGACGCCGAACGGGTCGTCCTTGGCCGCCGCGGCCGAGGACGTCGTGCCGCTGTTGCTCGTGCCGCCGTCGGTCAGCACCGACGGGTCGCTGCCGGGCGCGTCGGCCGACGGCGCCTGGTAACTGATCTGCCCGACCGGCTCGGCGCGGTCGTCTTCCAGCGCGAAGCCGTAGTCGAGCAGCTTCGCCGCCTGGTCGACGACCTTCGTCGGCTTCTGCTCGGCGCGCAGCATCACGACCGCGAGCCGCTTGCCCTTGCGCTGCGCGGAGCCGACGTAGGTGTGGCGGGCGTCGTCGGTGAAGCCGGTCTTGCCGCCGAGGAAGCCGGGGTAGACGCCGAGCAGCTTGTTGTCGTTGAACACCGGGATCGCGGGCTTGCCGCCGGTCGGCGGGATCTCGAAGTTCTTCGTCGCGACGACCCGCGCGAACTCGGGCTGCTTCATCGCGTAGTGGAAGATCAGGCTGAGGTCGTAGGCCGAGGTCGACATGCCCGGCCCGTCGAGCCCCGACGGCGTCGCGGCCCGCGTGTCCAGCGCGCCGATGCGGGCCGCCAGCGCGTTCATCTTCGCCACCGTCGAGTCGACCCCGCCGAGCGCCGTGGCCAGCGCGTGCGCGACGTCGTTGCCCGAGTGCATCAGCAGGCCGTGGAGCAGCTGGTCGACCGTGTACTGGCCGCCGGCGGCGAGGCCGACGCAGGTGCACTCCTGCTCGGCGTCCTCCTTCGTCGCGACGAGCACCTGCTGCGGGTTCAGCTGGGTGACGACGACGAGCGCGAGCAGCGTCTTGATCAGCGACGCCGGCCGCTGCCGGGCGTGCGGGTCCTTCGCCGCGATGACCGCGCCGCTGTCGAGGTCCTGCACCACCCAGGACGCTGCGGTGTTGCCGTCCGGCGGGTTGAGCGCGCCGTCCGGGGTGATCAGGCCGCACTCGGCCATCCGCGGGCCGCCGACCGGGGTGGCGGGCACGGCCAGCGGCGCCGGGGCCTGCTTGCCGGGCGCGGGCTTCTCCGACGTGTCGACCGGCGGCGGGGGAGCGAGGTGGTTGGCGCACTGGCCCTGCTGCTGCGGCGCCGCGCCGGCGGCGACCGGGGTGCCCAGGGCCAGGAGGGCGGCGGCGAGCGTCGTCGTGAAGACCTTGAGCGACCGGGAGACAGCGGAGTGCACCCACGCAATCTAGCGCCGCGGCCGTCGGCGCATACTCAGGGGCATGCGCCTTTCCCGACGAACCTCGCTGTTCCTGCTGGCCTTCGGCGTGTGGTCGTGGATCATCTGGATCACGTTCGCCAAGAACCTGTGGGAGAGCGACCGCGCCTGGGCGCCCGACGGCTCGCCGACCGCGTACTTCGTCGTGCACGCGGTGCTGACCGTCGTCTCGTTCGTGCTGGGCACGATCATCGGCGTCCTGGGCTGGCGCGGCGTGCGTGCGCGGCCGTCCTCCTGACTTTGGTCGGTGGCGCGCGCTCCGGGGCCGGTTTAGGTTGACGCCACCGACTCTGGAGGTGGAATGTCCCGTTTACGCCGAATGGCGGCCCCGCTCGTGCTCGCCGTCGGGGGCGGCCTGTTCGCGGCGGCGCCGGCCGCGGAGGCCGCGCCGGTCACCTGCGACACGACGAGCACGCCGTACACCTACGTGGTGACGTACCAGCCGGGCACGCGCGCGTCGGCCGTCGACAAGGAGCTGGCGGCCAAGTGCGGCACGAAGGTCGCGTACTACGCCGAGATCGGCGTCGCGATCGCCAGCTCGCGCAACGCGGACTTCCAGCAGAAGATCGGCGTCTACCGGGCCTACTCGGGCGGCAAGGACGTGGCTTCCCAGGGCGGCGCCGCAGCTCGCTCGCTGGGCGCGGTCCGGACGCTGGAGGACACGCGTTCGGTGGCCGCCGCGGGTGACCTGTCGGCGCAGCAGTGGGACATGAAGGCGATCCACGCGCCCGAGGCGAACAAGATCTCCCAGGGCAGCTCCTCGGTGACCGTCGGCGTGCTCGACTCGGGCATCGACGCGACGCACCCGGCCCTTCGCAACGCCGTCTCCGCGTCGTCGTCGGCCGGATGTGTGAGCGGCGCGCCGGACCTCACGCCGGCCTCGTGGGCCCCGACGACGTCCGACCACGGAACGCACGTGGCGGGCACGATCGCGGGCAAGGACCCGGCGGCGGGCTTCACGGGCATCGCCCCGGGCGTGCGCCTGGCGTCGGTGAAGGTCGTGAACGACGACGGCTACATCTTCCCGGAGTCGGCGGTCTGCGGCTTCGTGTGGGCGGCCAAGCACGGCTTCCAGGTGACGAACAACAGCTACTACATCGACCCGGGCATGTTCTTCTGCTCCCGCGAACCGGGCGACGCGGCGGCGTACGAAGCGGTCCGGCGCGCGATCGAGTTCTCGACCCACCACGGCGTCCTGAATGTCTCGGCGGCGGGCAACTCGGGCTTCGATACTCGTACGCAGACAACCGATCCGAACCGGCCCCACCCGGTGGACTCGACCTGCGGCATCCTCCCGAAGGCGATCGACGGCGTGGTGACGGTGTCTTCGGTGGGCTACGCGGGCACGAAGTCGTCGTTCAGCAACTACGGCTCCATCGATGTCACGGCTCCCGGTGGAGACTTCTCGCAGACGCCCCCGGACGGCGCCGGCCCGGCCTGCCCCCTGTCGACAACGGTGTTCGGCGGCCTGTACGGCTCGAAGTGCGGCACATCGATGGCCTCCCCGCACGCCGCGGGCGTCGCGGCGCTGCTGGCATCGAAGTTCCGCGGGGCACCGCCGTCGTTCATCGCCCGGCTCCTGGAGGGCGAGGCGGACGTGGTGAAGTGCGCGTCGACGGAAACGGAGTGCACGGGCCCGGCGAAGAACAACTCGTACTACGGCCACGGCCTGGTCAACGCCCTGGACGCGGTGCGCTAACCAATTGCCGTGAAGGCCTCCTTACCGGGCAAAAATGCCGGTAAGGAGGCCTTCACGGCATTTAGGCCGTCTGAGCCAGGTGGACGGACGGGCGTGGGCTCGCATGGGCTGTGCGATAGGCCTTGTCCAACATGGCCATGACGCCGGTGGGATCGCGGGTGAGGTCGGCAGGCAGGGATTGGACGACCGAGATCCCGGCTGCCGCGTATCTCGTGTTCCGCTCCAGCGTGCGGGCGTAGTCGGTGCGGGCGAAGTGAAATTCGAACGAGTCGATCTCCCAGGCGAGGCCGACGTCGTCCCACCACGCGTCGGGACAAGCGATGTACTGGCCGGTGGCGTCGTAGAGATTGACGTTCCAGTGACTCGGCGGCACCGCCAGGCGATCGCTCAGGGCCTTTGCCCGCACTTCGGCCATCGATCGGACGTCCGTCCAGTCGGTCAGCAGTCGTCGCGCAACCGCAGTTCCCCGTTGCGTTCCGGCGTTCAACTCCCACAGCAGTGCGGCAGGTGCGCACCGACCGCGCTGGATCGCTTCGATCAGCAGCCGGGTGCTCTGTTCCAGGTCTTGGAGCCGGCGCACCGCGTCCGTCGTGGAACGGACCAGCGGAGCGAGCGGAAAGCCGTTCCGGACCACCGGAGCCGGCAGCCGCAGCGTGCGTTCGATGGTGACGAAACCGGTGCTGCGGACCTTGCGCTGGTGGGGAATCAGCAGATGCAGATCGTCTGTCGGCAGCTGAGCTGCTCGCAGGCCGTGGCGTCGGCACGCTTCCGTGCCGGTTATCTGCGCACCGGCTCCGGCGTAGAGCAACGCTGCCGTGGCGGGCTGATCCGCGGTCGGTTCGTTGTTGTGGAGCAGGATTATGCCGGGGAGCAGCCGTCGCCACGGCCCGCCGGGAAGGCACCGGCGGTAGATGGTCTTGCTGTCGATCCCGGCGGATTCCAGATCCGCGGCCCGCGCGACACCGTTGTGGCTCCGTTCGCGGAGCGACAACAGATGACTCGCGCGTCTTCCTTGTCTCGGCACCGTCCCATCGTCCTGACCAAGGCCCACGGGGCACCAGCCCCAACTCACCAGCCTGTGGACAACCGCCCCGTTGTGGATAACTGCCGAAAGCCGTGAAGGCCTCCTTCCCAGGCAAAAATGCCGGTAAGGAGGCCTTCACGGATCTTCGCGGAGCGTCAGACGCGCTTGAACAGCAGGGCGCGCTTCACTTCCTGGATCGCCTTTGTCACCTGGATGCCGCGCGGGCACGCGTCCGTGCAGTTGAACGTCGTCCGGCAGCGCCAAACACCTTCACCATCGTTCAGGATGTCCAGCCGCTCCTCCGCCCCCTCATCCCGGGAGTCGAAGATGAACCGGTGGGCGTTCACGATCGCCGCGGGCCCGAAGTACGAGCCGTCGTTCCAGTACACCGGGCACGACGACGTGCAGCACGCGCACAGGATGCACTTGGTCGTGTCGTCGAACCGGTCCCGGTCCGCCTGCGACTGGATCCGCTCGCGCGTCGGCTCGTTGCCGTACGTGATCAGGTACGGCTTGATCGCGCGGTACGCCTCGAAGAACGGGTCCATGTCGACGTAGAGGTCCTTCAACGTCGTCAGGCCCTTGATCGGGGCGATCGTGATCGTCGTCTGCTTGCCGTCCTTCGACAGCAGGTCCTTCATCAGGACCTTGCAGGCCAGGCGGTTGATGCCGTTGATCTGCATCGCGTCGGACCCGCACACGCCGTGCGCGCACGAGCGGCGGAACGAGAACGTCCCGTCGATGTAGTCCTTGACGTAGAACAGCAGGTTCAGCAGCCGGTCGGTGCGCTGCGCCGGGACGTCGTAGGACTCCCAGTGCGGCTCGGTGTCGACCTCCGGGTTGAACCGGAGGATCTTCAGCGTGACCGTGATCGGGGTGTGGTCCGAGTCCGAAGAAGCAGCAGGAGCTTCGGCAACGCTAGTCATCAGTACTTCCGCTCCATCGGCTCGTAGCGGGTGAAGGTGACCGGCTTGTAGTCCAGCCGGATGTCGGACGACAGACCCGTGCCCTGCTTGTAGGCCATGGTGTGCCGCATGAAGTTCGTGTCGTCGCGGTTCGGGTAGTCCTCGCGGGCGTGGCCGCCGCGGGACTCCTTGCGGGCCAGGGCGCCGACCACCAGGACCTCGGCCAGCTCCAGCAGGAAGCCCAGCT
Organism: Amycolatopsis eburnea; assembly: GCF_003937945.1. Taxonomy (GTDB): domain Bacteria; phylum Actinomycetota; class Actinomycetes; order Mycobacteriales; family Pseudonocardiaceae; genus Amycolatopsis; species Amycolatopsis eburnea. The sequence goes on along the minus strand of NZ_RSEC01000032.1, from coordinate 421,762 downwards.
CGACGGCCTCGAGGAGGTCGGTGTTGTAGCGCTTGCCCTTGTCCGACACGGTGATCCGCTGGTACCGCTCCTTCAGCGCCTGGACGTCGGTCAGCGCCTGCTTCAGCGTGTCCTCGGTCCGGTACACCGACGCGTGCGAGTCCATCGTCTGCTGCATTTCCTTGCGGATGTCGGCGACGCGCTCGTCGCCGTGCTCCGACAGCAGGCCCGCGAGCTGCTCCTCGACCAGCGCGGTCGGGTTCTCCGGCAGCTCGACGTGCTCGTGCGCCAGCGCGTACTCCGCGGCCGCGATACCGGCGCGGCGGCCGAACACGTTGATGTCGAGCAGCGAGTTCGTGCCCAGGCGGTTCGAGCCGTGCACGGACACGCACGCGACCTCGCCCGCCGCGTACAGACCCGGGATGACGTTCTCGTTGTCCCGCAGCGCTTCGCCGTGCACGTTGGTCGGGATCCCGCCCATCACGTAGTGGCAGGTCGGGAACACCGGCACCGGCTCCTTCACCGGGTCGACGCCCAGGTAGGTGCGCGAGAACTCGGTGATGTCCGGCAGCTTGGTCTCGAGGACCTCCACCGGCAGGTGCGTGACGTCCAGGACGACGTAGTCCTTGTTCGGGCCGCACCCGCGGCCCTGCAGCACTTCCTGCACCATCGAGCGCGCCACGATGTCGCGCGGCGCGAGGTCCTTGATGGTGGGGGCGTAGCGCTCCATGAACCGCTCGCCGGAGGCGTTGCGCAGGATCCCGCCCTCGCCGCGGACGGCTTCCGAGATCAGGATCCCCAGGCCCGCGAGGCCGGTCGGGTGGAACTGGAAGAACTCCATGTCCTCCAGCGGCAGGCCCTTGCGGAAGATGATGCCGAGGCCGTCACCGGTGAGGGTGTGCGCGTTCGACGTCGTCTTGAAGATCTTGCCCGCGCCGCCGGTGGCGAACACGATCGACTTCGCCTGGAAGACGTGCAGCTCGCCGGTGGCCAGCTCGTAGGCGACGACGCCGGAGGCGACCGGGTTGCCGTTCTCGTCCTCGGACAGGATCAGGTCGAGCACGTAGAACTCGTTGAAGAACTCCGTGCCGTACTTGACGCAGTTCTGGTACAGCGTCTGCAGGATCATGTGACCGGTGCGGTCCGCGGCGTAGCAGGCGCGGCGCACCGCGGCCTTGCCGTGGTCACGCGTGTGCCCGCCGAAGCGGCGCTGGTCGATCTTGCCCTCGGGCGTGCGGTTGAACGGCAGGCCCATCTTCTCCAGGTCGAGCACCGCGTCGATGGCCTCCTTGGCCATGATCTCCGCGGCGTCCTGGTCGACGAGGTAGTCGCCGCCCTTGACCGTGTCGAAGGTGTGCCACTCCCAGTTGTCCTCTTCGACGTTCGCCAGCGCGGCGCACATGCCGCCCTGGGCCGCGCCGGTGTGGGACCGGGTCGGGTAGAGCTTGGTGAGGACCGCGGTGCGGGCGCGCTGGCCGGACTCGATGGCCGCGCGCATCCCGGCGCCGCCGGCGCCGACGATCACCACGTCGTACTTGTGGAACTGCATGGTGGGAGGTCTCCGGGGGTCAGTTCGCGGGCATGTTCGGGTCGAAGGTGAAGATCACCATCGTGCCGACGGCCAGGATCAGCACCATCGAGACGTACAGCACGATCTTCAGCCAGAACCGCGTGCTGTCCTTGCGCGCGTAGTCGTCGATGATGGTGCGCAGGCCGTTGCCGCCGTGGATCTCGGCGAGCCAGAGCATGGCCAGGTCCCAGAACTGCCAGAACGGCGAAGCCCAGCGGCCGGCGACGAAGCCCCAGTTGATCCGGTGCACACCGCCGTCGAGGATGTTCATGATCAGCAGGTGGCCGAGCACCAGGATGACCAGCGCCAGGCCGGAGATCCGCATGAACAGCCAGCTGTAGAGCTCGAAGTTGCTCCGGCGCGCGGCGGGGCGCTTCGGCGCGCGCGGGTTCGCGAGGGCGAGGTCGGCCATGTCAGTTACCCCCGAAGAGCGTTTCGGCGGTGCGCTTCAGCATGAAGAAGGCACCGGGGACCATCACGACGACCCAGACCACGCCGATGACCCACAGCATCGCCTTCTGCAGCTTCGGGCCCTTCGACCAGAAGTCGACCAGCATGACGCGGATGCCGTTCAGCGCGTGGAAGAGGACCGCGCCGACGAGGCCGACCTCGAGGAGGTTCACGATCGGCGTCTTGTAGGTCTCGATGACCTGGTCGTAGGTGTTCGGCGACACGCGCACGAGCGCGGTGTCGAGCACGTGCACGAACAGGAAGAAGAATGTGAGCACGCCGGTGATGCGGTGCAGCACCCAGGACCACATGCCGGGGTCGCCCCGGTAGAAGGTTCCCTGCCGGCGTGAGGCACCCGCCCGATCGCTCGCCCCTGCCGAGGTGGCAGTGCTCGCCGTGGTGGACATCGGTGAACGGCCTCCAACGTCTGACTGTGTGCCCGGTGGCCGTGAGGTCCGCAGTCGCCGTGTGCGTACGAGCTTGCCGAAGTCAACGTCATCGAGCGTGGATGAATCGGATGCTAGACCCGCCCCGGACGGACGGCTCACCTCCGGGTTCCTCTCTGTGATGGACCAGACACCTGGGTGTGCACCGGTTGTGGCCGCCGTCACAGCATGAGGGGTCCACTGTGGACGCATCGCGTCGGCTCGCTCGTCCGGCTGACGCCCGATCGGGCGGCGAGCAGCTGAAACGATTCGGAAGGCGCCTTGCCGCCTGCGTCTCACAGAGTGATCGGACTGGTCCACGCTTCGGTCGGACTGGCACACTGAGTCACGGCAAACGGCATTTCGGCCGTCCCGCCGGCTCGGGATTCCGCCGAAAGCAGCGCCCCGTGACGTCTTTGATCACGTAGGGTGCACGTTCCGTCGCGCGTGCGATGCGCGAGTAAACGTTTGTGTTACGTAGCGTGCCGTTCCTATGGCGCATTCCTGTCCGTTGGGTACGGTCCACCAGTCGACCCGGCAGTGGGCCCGGTCGTGCCCTGGACATCCGCTGGATCAGCGGGGAGGGAGAAACACGTTGCGTCGCATGCGTGGAACCGCGCTGGCCGCCGCGGCCATGGCCGGGGTGCTCGCCCTGGCCGGGTGCGCCAAGGACTCCAGCGGTGGTAGCAGCTCGAACAACACCGCGGCCTCTTCGGGCGGTTCCGACTGCGTCACCGCGCAGAAGCCGCCCGCCGCGCCCGCCGCGGCGAGCAGCTCGGCTTCGGCCGGTGAGAAGGTCGACGGCAGCAAGCTGAAGATCGGCCTGGCGTTCGACGTCGGCGGCCGGGGTGACGCGTCCTTCAACGACGCCGCCGCCGCGGGCACCGACAAGGCGAAGGCCGAGCTCGGCGTGACCACGGTCAACGAGAGCACCGCGTCCGCCAGCGAGGCCGAGTCGGCCAAGCAGCAGCGCCTCGACCAGATGGCCGCCTCGGGCCTGAACCCGATCATCGCGGTCGGCTTCGCGTACGCGCCGTCGGTCAAGGTCGTCGCGGCCAAGTACCCGAACACCAAGTTCGCGATCGTCGACGACGACTCGATCCAGCTCCCGAACGTGACGCCGCTGGTCTTCGCCGAGGAGCAGGGCTCGTTCCTGGCCGGCGTCGCCGCCGCGTACAAGAGCAAGAACTGCCACGTCGGCTTCGTCGGCGGGGTCAACACCCCGCTGATCCAGAAGTTCGAGGCCGGCTTCCTGCAGGGCGCGAAGACGGTTTCGTCCAAGATCAAGATCGAGGACGACTACCTGACCCCGGCCGGTGACTTCTCCGGGTTCCAGGACCCGGCGAAGGGCAACGTCAAGGCCGCGGCCGAGATCGCCAAGGGCGCGGACGTGATCTACCACGCCGCGGGCGCCTCCGGTAAGGGCGTGTTCGACGCCGCCAAGGCGGGCAACGCGCTGGCCATCGGCGTCGACTCCGACCAGTACAACCAGAAGACCGTCGCCGCCGACAAGGACGTCATCATCACGTCCATGCTCAAGCGCGTCGACGTCGCCGTCTTCGACTACGTCCAGGCGCTCGCCAAGGGCGACCTGACGACCCTGCCGAAGCGGTTCGACCTCAAGGTCGACGGCGTCGGCTACGCCACCTCCGGTGGCAAGGTCGACGACATCAAGGACGTCCTCGACGGGTACAAGGCCCAGATCATCGCGGGCGCGATCACCGTCTCGGACAAGCCGCAGAAGTAGCTCAGCACGCGTCGGGGCTCGGAGGATTTTTTCCTCCGGGCCCCTCACGCGTTTAGACGAGATATGGAATTCTCCCGCCCATGAGCACTGCCGAGGCCCCGGCCGAAGCCGTCCCCGACCGGGGCGCGCCCGCCGTTCAGCTGACCGGGATCACGAAGCGATTCCCCGGTGTGGTGGCCAACTCCGACGTCAACCTCACCGTCACCACCGGCGAGGTGCACGCCATCTGTGGCGAGAACGGCGCCGGCAAGTCCACCCTGATGAAGATCCTCTACGGCATGCAGCCGCCGGACGAGGGCACCATCGCGATCAACGGCGAAGAGGTGAAGCTGCGCAACCCGCAGGACGCCATCCGCGCCGGCATCGGCATGGTGCACCAGCACTTCATGCTCGCCGACAACCTCACCGTCGGCGAGAACGTCTTCCTCGGCGCCGAGGGCCTGCACGGCATCGGCCGCGCCGCCCGCGCGCGGCTGGCCGAGCTCGCGGAGCGGACCGGCCTGCACGCCAAGCCGGACACGCTGCTCGAAGAACTCGGCGTCGCCGACCGCCAGCGCGTCGAGATCGTCAAGGTGCTCTACCGCGGGGCGAAGATCATCATCCTGGACGAGCCGACCGCGGTCCTCGTGCCGCAGGAGGTCGACGCGCTGTTCGCGACCGTCCGGGAGATGAAGGCCGACGGCTACACCTTCCTCTTCATCTCGCACAAGCTCGACGAGGTGCGCGCGATCGCCGACACCGTCACGGTGATCCGGCGCGGCACGACCGTCGGGACCGCCGACCCGAAGACGATCACGTCCCGGCAGCTCGCGGAGATGATGGTCGGCTCGGAGCTGCCCAGCCCGGATACCCGCGAGTCCACGGTCACCGACCGGGACGTGCTGCGGCTGACCGGCCTGACGCTCGGCGCCGAGGGCTCGGACCGCAACGCGCTCGACGACGTTTCCTTCACCGTGCGCGCGGGCGAGGTGCTCGGCGTCGCCGGTGTCGAGGGCAACGGCCAGACCGAGCTGGTCGAGACGATCATGGGCATGCGCAAGCCGTCCGGCGGCACGATCGAGCTGGTCGACGCCGAGGGTGTGGCGCGAGACTTGACGAAGGCGGGCACGCTGGCGCGGCGCGAGGCCGGCATCGGCTACATCGCCGAAGACCGCACGCGGCACAGCCTCCTGCTGCAGCAACCGTTGTGGGTCAACCGGATCCTCGGGTACCAGACCCGCGAACCGGTCTCGAAGGGACAGCTGCTCGACATCGCCGGCGCCCGGGCCGACACCGAGCGGATCGTCCGCGACTACGACGTCCGCACGCCGGGCATCGACGTCCCGGCCGCCGCGCTCTCGGGCGGCAACCAGCAGAAGCTGATCGTCGGGCGCGAGCTGTCCGGCAACCCGGTGCTGCTGGTGGCTTCGCACCCGACGCGCGGCGTCGACGTCGGCGCGCAGGCGCTGATCTGGGAGCAGATCCGCCAGGCCCGCGCCGCCGGGCTCGCGGTGCTGCTGATCTCCGCCGACCTCGACGAGCTGATCGGCCTGTCCGACACGATCCGGGTCATGCTGCGCGGGCGCCTCGTCAGCGAGGCCGACCCCGCCACCGTGACCCCGCAGGAACTGGGCTCCGCGATGACCGGCGCGGGGGAGGGTGACGAGGAATGACGTCCTGGCGCACGAAACTGCTGCCACCGCTGCTGGCGATCGTCTTCGCCGTGCTGCTGTCGGCGATCGCGCTGATCATCTCGGGCGCCGACCCGCTGCAGGCGTACGGCACGATGATCGGCCAGATGTTCAAGGGCTCGACCGCGGTCGACACGGTGAACCTGGCGACGGTCTACTACCTGTCCGGGCTCGCGGTGGCCATCGGCTTCCAGATGAACCTCTTCAACATCGGCGTCGAGGGCCAGTACCGGTTCGCCGCGGTCGTCGCGGCCATCACCGGCGGCGCCCTGAAGCTGCCCCCGGTGATCCACACGCTGGTCATCCTGATCGTCGCCGTGGTCGCCGGTGCGGCGTACGCGGCGATCCCGGCGATCCTCAAGGTCACCCGCGGGGTGAGCGAGGTGATCGCGACGATCATGCTCAACGCGATCGTCGGCGGCATCATCGCTTTCCTCATCAACGCCGACCAGTTCGGCGTGCAGACCGGCAACAACATCGGCACCCGCGTGATCGAGCCGTCCGGCCGGATCCCGGGCATCCCGCTCGGCTCGGGCACGCTGTTCGGGTTCGTCTTCATCGCCGCGATCATCGGCGGCGCGTACTGGTTCATGCTCAACCGCACCCGGTTCGGCTTCGAGCTCAAGGCGTCCGGCGAATCCACCACCGCGGCCGCCGCGGGCGGCGTCAACGCCAAGAAGATGACGCTGATCGCGATGCTGCTCTCCGGCGGCGTCGCCGGCCTGGTCGCGATGCCGGAACTGCTCGGCCGCGACTTCAGCTACGGCATCACCTCGACCCAGATGTACGGCTTCACCGGCATCGCGGTCGCGCTGCTGGGCCGCAACCACCCCGGCGGCATCGCGCTCGGCGCGCTGCTGTGGGCGTTCCTCGACACCTCCGCGGTGTCGCTGGAGCAGATCAACGTGTCCAAGGAGATCGCGACGATCATGCAGGGCATCATCGTGCTGTCGGTCGTCGTGGCGTACGAGATCGTGCGGCGCGCCGACCTCGCGGCCGAGCAACGCCGGGTCGGCCGGGCGCTCGCCGGCCGCAAGGGCGCTTCGGTCGCCGAAGGGGGTGCGGTGTGATCACCGACGTTTCACCGGAGTCCGGCACCACGATGCCGGTGCGGCGCAAGCGCACCCGGGTCCCGGGCTGGCTGCGCGGGGTCATCTGGGCGGTCATCGCCATCGCCGTCCTCTCGACGGCGTCGTACTCCACCGGCGTGTCCGCGCTGACGTCCTCGAACACCGCGCAGGCCGCGTTGCGCCTGGCCCTGCCGATCCTGCTCTGCGGGCTCGGCGGGCTCTGGGCCGAACGCGCGGGCGTGGTCAACATCGGCCTCGAGGGCATGATGATCCTCGGGACCTGGGGCGCCGCCTGGGGTGCGTACTACGGCGGCGTGTGGGCCGGGCTGGTGGCCGCGCTCGTCTTCGGCGCGCTCGGCGGCCTGCTGCACGCGGTGGCGACGGTGACGTTCAACGTCAACCACATCGTCTCCGGCGTCGCGATCAACCTGCTCGGCCTCGGCGTCACGAAGTACCTCGCGAACCTGATCTTCGAGCCGCTGTCGGGCAACCCGCGGCAGTCGCCGGTGGTGCCGAAGTTCGACACCTACTCGGCAACGTTCCTCTCGGACTGGCTCGGCGACCTGGAGAAGGAGCAGCGCGTCGGCATCTCCGACGTCGCCGGCATCCTGCGCGGCCTGGTCACCGAGGTGGCGCCGCTGACGATGATCGCGATCATCCTGGTGCCGGTCAGCTTCTGGGTGCTCTGGCGGACCCGCTTCGGCCTGCGGCTGCGCTCGTGCGGCGAGAACCCGGTGGCCGCGGAGTCCCTCGGCGTCAACGTCTACCGGCACAAGTACATCGCGATGCTGATCTCCGGCGCCTTCGCCGGGATGGGCGGCGCGTCGCTGGTGCTGCTGCGCGGCGGCGCGGACTACCTGGAGAACCAGACCAACGGCCGCGGCTACATCGGCCTCGCGGCGATGATCTTCGGCAACTGGCGGCCGGGCGGCCTGCTCGGCGGCGCGGCGCTGTTCGGCTACGCGGACGGCCTGCAGCTCTCCGGCGGCGGCGAAGCGGTGCTCGCGCTGCTGTACGGCGCGGTCATCCTGGTCGGCGTGATCGTCGTCGTGCAGCTGTTCCGGCGGCAGTGGATCGCGGCCGGGCTCGGCGTCGTCGGCGCGGGCGTGCTGTACGCGATCTACTGGTCGAACGACACGCTGCCGTCCGACCTGATCCCGTACACCGCGCACTTCGTGACGCTGATCGTGCTGGCGGTGGCTTCGCAGCGGCTGCGGCCGCCGAAGGCCGACGGCCAGCCGTACCGGCGAGGTGAGGACTGATGTCCACTGTGGATTGGGACGCCTTGCGCGCCCAGGCGATCGAAGCCGCTTCCCATGCGTACGCGCCCTATTCGGGGCTGCACGTTGGTGTCGCGGGGATCGTCGACGACGGCCGCGTCGTGACCGGGTGCAACGTCGAGAACGCGTCCTACGGGCTCGGGCTGTGCGCGGAGTGCACGATGGCCGGGCAGTTGCGGCTGTCCGGCGGCGGCCGGCTCGTGGCGGTGGCGTGCCGCAGCGGCGCGGGTGACCTGCTGATGCCGTGCGGGCGCTGCCGGCAGATCCTGTTCGAGCTGGGCGGGTCCGCGTGCCTGGTGGACACGCCGAGCGGGATCCTGCCGATGTCCGACGTCCTGCCGGACGCCTTCGGCCCGGACGACCTGCCGTGAGCGCGTTCGCGGCGGTCGACGTCATCCGCACCAAGCGGGACGGCGGCACGCTTTCCGACGAGCAGATCGACTGGGTCGTCGACGCGTACACCCGCGGTCTCGTCGCCGAGGAACAGATGTCGGCGCTGGCGATGGCGATCTTCCTGAACGGGATGTCCGCCGCCGAGATCTCCCGGTGGACGCACGCGATGATCGCGTCGGGGGAGCGGCTGTCGCTTTCCGTTTCCCGGCCGACCGTCGACAAGCACTCGACGGGCGGCGTCGGCGACAAGATCACGCTGCCGCTGGCGCCGCTGGTGGCCGCCTGCGGGGCGGCGGTGCCGCAGCTGTCCGGGCGCGGGCTCGGGCACACCGGCGGCACGCTCGACAAGCTGGAGTCGATCCCCGGCTGGCGCGCCGCACTGTCCACTTCGGAAATCCAGGCGCAGCTCGAAGACGTCGGCGCGGTGGTCTGCGCGGCGACGTCCGGGCTCGCGCCGGCGGACAAGAAGCTGTACGCGCTGCGGGACGTGACGTCCACTGTGGAATCGATCCCGCTGATCGCCAGCTCGATCATGAGCAAGAAGATCGCGGAGGGCGCGTCCGGGCTGGTCCTGGACGTGAAGTTCGGGTCGGGCGCGTTCATGAAGACGCTTTCCCAGGCGCGTGAGCTGGCTTCGACGTTGACTTCGATCGGCGTCGACCACGGCGTCCCGACGACGGCGCTGCTGACCGACATGAACGTCCCGCTGGGGCGGGCGGTCGGCAACGCGGTGGAGGTCGCGGAGTCGGTCGCCGTGCTGCAGGGCGGTGGCCCTTCGGACGTGGTCGAGCTGACGGTCGCGTTGGCTCGGGAAATGCTGGCGCTGGCCGGTCTGGATGCCGACCCCGCCGCCGTGCTGGCGTCCGGCGAGGCGTACGAGGTCTGGTGCCGGATGATCTCCGCCCAGGGCGGCGACCCTTCGGCACCGCTGCCGACGCCTTCGCACGTCCACACAGTCGTCGCGCCGGCTTCGGGCGTGCTGGCTTCGCTGGACGCGTACGCGGTGGGCGTCGCGGCGTGGCGGCTGGGCGCGGGCCGGGCCCGCAAGGAGGACCCGGTCCAGGCCGCGGCGGGCGTGCTCTGCCTGGCCAAGCCCGGTTCGCCGGTGACGGAGGGTGAGCCCCTGCTGGAGCTGCACACGGACACCCCGGACGCGGTCCCAGCGGCCTTGACTGCCCTCGACGGCGGCTTCACGATCGCCTCGTCCGCGCCCACCCCGTCCCCGATCATCCAGGAGACGATCCGCGGCACGGTGTGACGACCATCGCCCGCCCGAGCGTCGCTTTCACGTGAAAGCTACGCCCCCAGGTCGCCGCTTTCACGTGAAAGTGACCCGGAGCGTGGACTCCGCAACGGAAGAGGCCCCCGTCGGGTGAACCGGCGGGGGCCTCTTCGTGGGGCTGGGTTACTCCGTGGCTTCTTCGGTGCCTTCGCCCGACTTGGCCTTGGCGTCGGCAGGCTTCGGGGCGCGGCCGTTGCGGGAGCTGCGGCGCGGCTGGCGCGGGGCCGGCGGGGGCGGGGCGATCTGCTGGACCGCCGGGCCGCCGCCGAGCATCAGCTCCGCGAACGTCGCCATCGCCTCGTCGAGCTGGCCGCCGATGCGGCGGACGCTCTCGTCGTTGCTCTTGCGGACCAGCGTGTCCACCGAGTCGGTGTCCGGCTGCTTGGACAGCGTGCCCTCGACCTTGGACAGCCCGGCCTTGAGCGCGCCGTCGAGGTCGCCGATGCCGGAGCGGAAGCCGTCCTCCACCTTGTCGAGGCGGCCGGTCAGGTCGTCGAGGCGGGCGGTGACCGTCTCGAGGCGGTTGCCCAGGTTCTCCAGGCGGTCCGAGGCGTCGATCATCTCGCCGGTCTCGGTCAGCGCCACCTTGAGCGCTTCGGTGTTGGCGTCGATCCGCTCGTGCGTGGTGCGGCCCAGCTCGCCGACGCGCTCCTGCGTGACGCGGCTGAGCTCGTCGACCTTGCCGCGCAGCTCGTGGTCGGTGCTGTCGACGCGCTCGCGCAGCGTGCCCTCGGCCTGCTCGATCCGCTCGCGGACCGGGCCGGTCACCGCCTGCGGGATCGAGTCGAGCTTGGCGTCCTGCTTGTCCAGGTGGCCGCCCAGCTCGTCGAGCCGGCGGTGGATGTTCTGGAGCTTGTCCTCGAGCCCGTCCATCCGCCCGGCGACACCCTCGAAGCGCGCGGCGACGCCGTCGAGGCGGCCGTCCAGCTGCGCGAAGGGCTTGGCGAGCTTGTCCGGGAGGCTCTCGATCGCCCGGGTCAGCGCCGCGATGGCGTTGTCCTGGGCCTCGAGGCGGGACATCGCCTCGTCGAGGCGCTCGGCCAGCACGCCGACCTCGGTGCGGTCGGGGAGCTCGGACAGCCGCTTGCGGACCGCGCCCAGCGAGTCCACCGGCGCGAGGCGGGCGTAGATGTCGTCGAGCGCGTCGAAGATCTGCTGCTGCTCGCTCTCACGCACTTCGGCCGCGCGCACCAGCATGTTGCGCATCCGGTCGAAGGACGGGGCGGCAATGTGGTTGTCAGTGGTCACTGCTGTGTGTCCTTCGTCGGCGGGGAAATGGAGGGACGTGCCACGAAGCTTATCGATTGCAAAAATTGCTGTCTGTATGGCCCCCGTGAAGCGCCTATTGCGGAGGCTGCCCCCGGATGGCCGATTCGTTCCTTGATCCTCGACGCTCAGGGTTAGCCCGGGGCTGGGACTTACGGCCATGTAGGGGAATGACAGCGAGGTTACCGTTGGGGGATGCCTGACGAAAGCCCTGTTCTGCCCAGCGAGACGCTCCGCCGCGCGCCCAAGGTGCTGCTGCACGACCACCTGGACGGCGGCCTCCGCCCGGCGACCGTCGCCGAGCTGGCCGACGAGACCGGCTACGACGGACTGCCCACCAGCGATCCGGCCGAGCTGGGCGCCTGGTTCCGCCGCGCGGCCGATTCCGGCTCACTCGTTTCCTACCTCGAGACCTTCGCGCACACCTGCGGGGTGATGCAGACCGAGGATGCGCTGGTCAGGGTCGCCGCGGAAGCGGTCGAGGACCTGGCCGCCGACGGCGTCGTCTACGCCGAGGTGCGCTACGCACCGGAGTTGTTCGTCGAACGCGGTCTGTCACTCGATGCGGTGGTCGAGGCCGTCCAGGCGGGGTTCACGGAGGGCACTCGCCGCGTGGCCGCGAACGGCGGCAGCATCCGCGTCGGGACGTTGCTCTGCGCGATGCGCCAGCACGCCCGCGCCCTCGAGATCGCCGACCTCGCGGTCCGCTACCGCGACGCCGGCGTCGCCGGGTTCGACATCGCGGGCCCGGAGGACGGATTTCCGCCCACCCGCAATCTCGACGCGTTCGAATACCTGCGGCAGAACAATGCGCATTTCACCATTCACGCCGGCGAGGCCTTCGGTTTGCCGTCCATTTGGGAGGCGATTCAGCACTGCGGCGCCGAGCGGCTCGGGCACGGCGTGCGCATCGCCGAGGACATCAAGACCGACGCGGACGGCACGGTCCACCTTGGACGGTTGGCCGCGTATGTCCGCGACCGCCGCATCCCCCTGGAGATCTGCCCGACGTCGAACGTCCAAACAGGCACGGTCCGCTCGATCGCCGAGCACCCCATCGGCCTGCTCACCAAGCTGCGCTTCCGCGTGACCGTGAACACGGACAACCGGCTGATGAGCGGATGCACGATGACCAGCGAATTCGCCGCGCTGCACGAGACGTTCGGCTATGGCCTGGACGACTTCCGCTGGTTCACCATCAACGCGATGAAATCCGCGTTCATCGATTTCGACGCGCGGATCCGGCTGATCGACGACGTGATCAAGCCCGGGTACGCCGCGCTGGCCTGACCCGGCCCGCTTCGCCCTTGCGGTCCTTAGCCATGCCAACTATCGTTCACCATGTAGGAATTACTTCTCAATATTTGAGACGGTGACGACGATGGCGCAGGTCGCGGACGGCTCGGTGGAGCGGGTGCAGGCGAGTTCACGGCGGTGGCTCATCCTCGCGCTCGGCCTCGCCGCGCAGACCGCGAGCTGCTCGTTCCTCTACGGCCTCCCGTTCCTGGTCCCGGCCATGCGGGCCGGGGAAGGGCTGACGCTGGCCGAGGCGGGCACGGTCGTCGCGGCCCCGAGCATCGGGTTGTTGTTCACCCTGATCGTGTGGGGCGCGGCTGCGGACCGTTACGGAGAGCGCCTGATCATGGCCCTCGGGCTCGGGGTCTCGGGGTTACTCCTGGTGTACGCCGGAGTCGGTGATCACTCGGTCGGGCTCCTCTTTGGGGTGTTCCTGGCGGCCGGCGCGTGCACGGCTTCGGTGAACGCGGCGAGCGGCCGCGTGGTGATGGGCTGGTTCGCGAAGTCCGAGCGCGGCGTGGCGATGGGGATCCGCCAGACCGCCCAGCCGCTGGGCGTCGGCGTCGCGGCGCTGGGGCTGCCGCCGCTGGCCGCGCACTTCGGCTTCCGCGCGGCCGTGCTGCTGCCGGCCGGGCTGGCGATCGGGGTGGCGCTGCTGGTGGCGTGGCTGGTGACCGACCCGCCCCGGCCCCCGCGGGCGCCTTCGGGGGAGAAGCCGCCTTCGCCGTACCGGCACGCGGCGCTGTGGCGGGTGCACGGGGCGAGCGCGCTGCTGGTGGTGCCGCAGTTCGCGGTGTCGGCGTTCGCGCCGGTGTACCTGGTGTCGGGACAGCACTGGAGCCCGCTGTCGGCGGGCTGGTACCTGGCGGTGGTCCAGGTGCTGGGCGCGCTGGGCCGCCTCGGCTCCGGCTGGTGGTCCGACCGCGTCGGCAGCCGCCTGCGCCCGATGCGGCAGCTGGCGGTGCTGAGCTGCTCGGTGATGCTGCTGGTGGCGCTGGGGGACGTGTCGTGGCCCTGGCTGGTGCTGCTGGCACTGGCGCTGGCGGGCATCATCACGGTGGCCGACAACGGCCTCGGCTTCACGGCGTCGGCCGAGCTGGCGGGCCTGGCCTGGTCGGGCCGCGCGATGGGCACGCAGAACACGGGCCAGAACATCGCGGCCTCCCTGACCCCGCCCCTGCTGGGCCTGGTGATCGGCGACAGCCGCTACGCACTGGCGTTCTGCGTGGCGGCGATCTTCCCGGCGATCGCGGTGGCGGTGGTCCCGGTCCGCGCGGAACACGAGCGGGACTGACCACCCGCGGGGGCGCCCCCCGTCTCCAGCGTATCGGCGGCCACCGACGGAAACGGCCGGCGATGTCATGAACGACCCTTTCATGTCGTCAGACGACATGAACGACTCTTTCATGACATCCGGACAGGCCCCGGACACGACGAAGGCCGCCTCCCCGAACCAGCGGGGAAGCGGCCTCCGGAGCGAAGGATCAAGCCACCGTCAGGCGGTTCTCGAACGTCTCCACCAGCTTCCGCCAAGCGCTCTGCTCGGCGTCGAACGGCGCGCTCGGCTCGAGGCGCGTCGGGTCCGGGCGGAGCACGAACGACACCAGCCAGCCCAGGCTTTCGTTCGACGCCAGCGCCGTTTCGACGCTCTCGTCGCCCGCCCAGTCGGCCGCGTCCGTGATCAGCTCGACCGCCAGTTCCAGCTGCGTCGGGTCGATCGCCTCCGGGCCCTCCGCGATGTCCGCGTCGAGGCCGGTCAGCACGTACGTGTTCTCCGCGTCGACCTCGATCTCGAGCTCGCCCGCGGTGGCCTTCGCCAGCACCTCGTCCCACGTGGACACGTCGGCGAGGTCGGTCTCGGCCAGGTCCTTGCCGTCGGCGAGGGCCCGGGCGAGCGCGCCGGGAGAGGTGAACACGTCGATCTCGCCCTCGCTGCCCAGGAACACCGGGGTGTCGTCGAGGTAGCAGCGCAGCGTGTAGTACTCCGCGCCGGACGTGATGATCTTGATCGGGTCGATGCCGACCTCGGCCCAGAAGCCGACCGGACCCTCTTCTTCGGCGGAATCCTCGTCGTCGTCCGAGTCGGCGTCGATCGCCTCGAGGTCCTCTTCGCCCTCCGCGCCGGCCTCGGCCTCGGCGGACTCCTCGTGGAACGCCGCCAGCTCCTCGGCGGTCTGCTCCAGGACCTTCTCGTCGACGTCCGGCACCGTGACCAGGCCGTCGATCGCGTCCAGCACGGTGTCCCACTTGGTCGACACCGTCTCGGACAGGTCGTTCCACACCTGCACGCCAACGCTCCCGGTGAACGGGAGGGTGCCCTGGTCCAGCAGCGAGAAGCCCTCGGTCGAGTCGAGGATCTCGTGGACCTCTTCGAGGTCGCAGACGTCGGCGAGCGAGCGCACGATGCCGACGATCTCCGCCAGCTCGGCGATGTGCCAGACGTCCGGTTCCTCGGCGACGAGCTCCGGCACGCCGACGAGGTCGTACGTGTGGTCCTCGTCCGGGATCAGCTCCGGCACGTTCAGCGACGGCACCGCGTCCCACGCCGGGTGGTCGAGCAGGTCGTGCCGCTCGGACGTGCGGACGAAAGCGGCCAGGTGGGCGGCGTCCGGGAAGGCGTACAGGTCGTCCTCGTCGCCGAGGAACGCTTCCCACTCCTCGCCGTCTTCCCGCCAGCGCGGGGCCCACAGGGTGACGACGTCGCCCTGCGGCAGCCCGAGTTCGATCGGGATGATGTCCTGTGCCATTCCTAAGCCCTCCGGAGTACCGCCCGTGTGCGCGCGACACCGTATCTCCCGGTCGAAGCGCGGTAACGCGAAGCCTACGGGTTTACCACGCGCGATGCGATCGCCCCTGCCGACTTTGCGACGAGCGGATGGCACGATGGACGTCTGATGACTCTTACAGACCTCCTGCCTGCGGATCCCGACCCCGACGCCCTCTTCGAAGCGTTCACGACCTGGACGGCCGATCGGGGCATCGAGCTGTACCCGGCGCAGGAGGAGGCGGTGATGGAGGTCGTCTCCGGATCGAACGTCATCCTCTCGACGCCGACCGGCTCCGGGAAGAGCCTCGTCGCCGTCGGCGCGCACTTCACCGCGCTCGCCCAGGGCCGCCGCAGCTACTACACCGCGCCCATCAAGGCCCTCGTCTCGGAGAAGTTCTTCCAGCTCATCGAGATCTTCGGGGCCGACAACGTCGGGATGATGACGGGTGACTCCAGCGTCAACCCGGACGCCCCGATCATCTGCTGCACGGCCGAAATCCTGGCGAACATCGCGTTGCGGTTCGGTGCCGACGCCCCCGTGGGGCAGGTCGTGGCCGACGAGTTCCACTTCTACTCCGAGCCCGACCGCGGCTGGGCGTGGCAGGTGCCGCTGCTCGAGCTGCCGAAGGCCCAGTTCGTCCTGATGTCGGCGACCCTGGGCGACGTGTCCTTCTTCGAAAAGGACCTCACCCGCCGCACCGGCAGGCCGACGGCGGTCGTCACGTCGGCGCAGCGCCCGGTGCCGCTGACCTTCCGGTACGCGCTGACGCCGCTGCACGAGACGATGTCGGAGCTGCTCAACGGCGGCCAGGCGCCGGTGTACGTCGTGCACTTCTCGCAGGCCGCGGCCATCGAACGCGCGCAGACGCTGATGAGCATCAACGTCACGACGAAGGCCGAAAAGGAGTCCATCGCCGAGCTGATCGGCGACTTCCGGTTCTCCGCCGGCTTCGGCAAGACGCTCTCGCGGCTGGTCCGCCACGGCATCGGCGTCCACCACGCCGGCATGCTCCCCAAGTACCGCCGATTGGTCGAGACCTTGGCCCAATCCGGGCTGCTCAAGGTGATCTGCGGGACCGACACCCTCGGCGTCGGCATCAACGTGCCGATCCGGACGGTCGTCTTCTCCGCGCTGACCAAGTACGACGGCGTCCGGCAGCGCCACCTCAAGGCGCGCGAGTTCCACCAGATCGCCGGCCGCGCCGGGCGCGCGGGCTACGACACCGACGGCTACGTCGTCGTGCAGGCGCCCGACCACGTCGTCGAGAACGCCAAGGCCCTGGAGAAGGCGGGAGACGACCCGAAGAAGAAAAAGAAGATCGTCCGGAAGAAGGCCCCGGAAGGGTTCGTCAACTGGACCGAGAGCACGTTCGACCGGCTCATCGCGGCCGACCCCGAGCCGCTGACGTCCAGCTTCAAGGTCACGCACTCGATGCTGCTCAACGTGATCTCGCGGCCGGGCAACGCCTTTGACTCGATGCGCCACCTCCTGGAGGACAACCACGAGGACCGGGCGTCGCAGCGCAAGCTCATCCTGCGCGCCATCGCGATCTACCGCGCGCTGCTCGCCGCCGGCGTCGTCGAGCGGCTGGACGAGCCGGACGAGCAGGGCCGGATCATCCGGCTCACCGTCGACCTGCAGTTCGACTTCGCGCTCAACCAGCCGCTTTCGCCGTTCGCGCTGGCCGCGATCGAGCTGCTGGACCTCGAGTCGCCGTCGTACCCGCTCGACGTGGTGTCCATTGTGGAATCCACTGTGGACAACCCGCGGCCGGTGCTGTCGCAGCAGCAGTTCAAGGCGCGCGGCGAAGCCGTCAACGCGATGAAGGCCGAGGGCATCGAGTACGACGAGCGGATGGAGCTGCTCGAGAACATCACGTACCCGAAGCCGCTGGAAGAGCTGCTGCAGGGCGCGTTCCACAGCTACCGCCAGGGCCACCCGTGGGTCGACGACTACGAGCTGTCGCCCAAGTCCGTCGTGCGCGACATGTACGAGCGCGCGATGAACTTCGTGGAGTACATCGGCTTCTACCAGCTCGCCCGGTCCGAGGGCCTGGTGCTGCGCTACCTCGCCGACGTCTACGACGCGCTGCGCCACACGGTGCCGGACGAGGCGAAGACCGAGCCGCTGCAGGACCTCATCGAGTGGCTCGGCGAGCTGGTCCGGCAGGTCGACTCCAGCCTGCTGGACGAGTGGGAAGCGCTGCGGCACCCGACGGAAGAAGGGCCGGTGTCGCACCGGCCGCCGGAGCTGCCGCCCGCCGTCACGCGCAACGAGCGCGCGTTCCGCGTCCTGGTGCGCAACGAGCTGTTCCGCCGGGTCGAGCTGTTCGCGCGGCGGGCGTGGTTCCCGCTCGGGGAGCTGGACGCGGCCTCGGGCTGGGACGCCGACGCGTGGCAGGAAGCCATCGAGGACTACTTCGAGGAGTACGACTCGCTCGGCACCGGCCCGGACGCGCGCGGCCCGGCGCTGCTGATGATCGAGCAGCAGCCGGACGTCTGGAAGGTGCGGCAGATCTTCGACGACCCCGCGGGCGACCACGACTGGGGCATCAGCGCCGAAGTCGACTTGGCGGCGTCGGACGAGGCCGGGGCCGCGGTGATGCGGGTGATCGAAGTGGGCGCGCACTGACGCTTTCGGGGGTTCCGGGTGGCGGAGCCCCCGGCCTGGGGCGAAGCCCCGGGACAGCACTGACCGTTGCGGATTCCTGACTGGTCAGTCATCGTGATCGCATGGTGGCGACAGTGCGGGAGCACCGGATCGGCGACGTGCGCTGGACGATCGTCCGCGGGGCCCGGGAAGCCGCTTTCCGCGAGCTGGGGGCGTACGCCGCCGCCGACATCGCGACCGTGCTGGCGGGCTTGCCGTCGTGGCCGGTCAGCGCGCGGGCCCGGCGCTCGCCGGTGCGGTTCCGGGCGGTCGAATCGGCGTCGCAGGTCGAGCACCCGGACGCCTACGCCGAGCTGACGGCGCTGGCCGAGGGCGCCGGCGTCCCGTTCGACGACCTGCTGCTGGCCAACCTGCGCGGCGACCTCGGCGCGGGCGACGGCACCGGCTGCACGGACCTCGCGTGGGCGGGTTCGCCGTCCCTGCTCGGCCACAACGAGGACGGCGCGCCGGTGTTCGACGGCATCGGGCGGCTGCTGACCCTGCTGATCGACGGCGAACCCGGCGTCTGCGTCTGGTGGTACCCGGGTTTCGTGCCCGCGAACACGTTCACGCTGACGACGCACGGTCTGGTGTGGGGGATCGACAGCGTGAGCGTGGCGGCACCTTCGCCGTGCGCCGGACGGCACTTCCTGGCGCGCACGGCCCAGCGCGCGACTTCCGTCGCGGAAGCGGTTTCCGTGTTGCGTTCCCACGCCTCGGCGGGCGGCTTCGCGTACACAATGGGGCAGGTGGGCGCGCCCGTGGTGACGGTGGTCGAGAAGGCGGGCCGCGACACCGCGGTGACCACTGTGGCCAGTGGGCTTTCCTGGCACACCAACCACTTCCGCCAGCTGCCGCCGCACCTGGACGTCGCGTCGGAGGAGAGCCTGGACCGCGCGGAGGTGTGCGCCCACCTGACCCCGACGTCCCCGGACGCGAAGTGGCTGGTCTCGACGTTGACGAACGCGGTCCACCGCAACGCGGACGGCGGCGACGAGCTGATGACGTTGAGCACGCTGGTGACGGACCTCGGCGCGGGCGAGGTGACCCTGGTCCCCCGCGGCGGCGCCCCGCTGACCGCCCGGGCGGCGGACCTGGCCGCGGGGAACGCCGACGCGGTGGGCTGAGCTAGCCCGCCGGGGTTAGGATCGCCTGGGCGTCTTCGCCCGCGAACCACAGGCCGATGACGAACGCCGCCGTGGCCTCCAGCAGGGCCGCGCGGTCCAGACCACCCGCGACCACCGGCTTCGCGCCGATGTCCCGGACCAGCGTGCTCACCGCCGCCAGTGCCGCCGGGTCGTCGCCGCACAGCGGGACCGACAGCGGGCGGCCGTCGAACACCGGGGGCGTCATGCGCCAGACGTCGACGTGCGCGAGGTTGAACGCCTTCACCACGTGCGCCTCCGTGACGATCCGCGACGCCACCGGCGCGCCGGTCAGCGCGGGGTCGTTGGTGCAGTCCACCAGCACCTTCCCGGCCAGCGGCCCGGCCTTCGCGAGGACCTCGCCGATGGCCGCCGCGGGGATGGCGAGGAGGACCACCTCGGCGAACGCGGCCACCTCGCCCCACGTTCCCGTCCTGCGGCCCGCCACCCTGATTTCGTGGCCCGCCCGTGCCCACTGCGTGCCGAGCGCGTCCGCCATCCCGCCCGTGCCGAAGATCCCGATCCGCATGCGTCCTCCTTGTGCTTGGCTGGTACCAGCACGACGGTAGGAACCCGGGAAGGAACCGAACGGTAACCATGGACTTCCTCGCCGACTGCCGGACGCGGCTCGCGTTCGACCTGGTCGCCAACACCTGGAACCCGGTGGTGCTCTGGGCCCTGCGCCACGGCCCGCGCCGGCACGTCGACCTGCGGCGCGAGATCGGCGGCATCAGCGCCAAGGTGCTCACGGAAACCGTGCGGCGCCTGGAGTCCGACGGGCTCCTCGAGCGCCGCGATGGCGCGTACGCGCTTACGCCGTTGGGCTCAAGCTTCCTGGAGCCGATCGAGGGCTTCGGGCGGTGGGCCGCCGAGCACGGCGACGCCGTCGTCGCCGCTCAAAACCGAGCACGACCAGCGTGACCAGGGACAACGCGGGCAGCGGGTAACCGAGCAGGAGTCCCGCGACGACGTCGGACACCGGGGCACCGACGCCCGCCACGAACACCCACGTCGGCGCGGTCGGCGGCTTCGCGGCCGGGGACCACGGCGTCCGGCGGCCCGGCTTCGCGACCGAAAGCCACGCCTGGAACGCCAGCGCGCTCGCCATCAGCGCCGCCCCGGCGGTCTGCGGCCAGGCGACCGCGCCGGTGTCCGCGGATTCGTGCAGGGCGGGGGAGAGCAGGAAGATCCCGGCGTAGAGCTGCACCAGCGTCAGGACGAACTTCGTGAGCACCCACCAGTGCCGGAAGAAGCCCCACGCGGTCGCGCCGGCGAGCAGGAGGCCGGTGAACGCGGCGACGTTCGCCATCGGCGCGAGCAGCACGGTGTCGAGCCGTTCGGCCATCGCGGGCGCGCCCGTGGCCGTCAGCACGACCAACGCGAGGGCCTGGCTCATCCAGGCGACGGACGACACGACGTGCAGCCAGACGACGGCCTGGCGCCAGCGGGGAGAAGTCTTCACGCGCTCCAGGCTCGCCGAACCGGGGACCACGGCACATCGGGCGCGACCCGGGTTTCGCCCCGGAGCCCGGGAGGCCGCGCGTACTCCCGGCGGAGTACGAAACCGAAGCCGCTGTACGCCTCAGGTCGGCACGACGGGGTTCTTCGCCGCCAGGGCCAGCAGGGGGACCGCGGCGGCGGCGTCGGTGATCAACGTCGTGACCATGCCCGAGCGCAGCACCGCGTCGACCGCCGCCGCCTTCGGCCTGCTGTAGCCCAGCGCGATCACCTCCGGCACCGCCGTCAGCTCCTCGTGGCTGATCGCCAGCACGTGGTGCGCCAGCCCGGTCGACAGCGCGTTCCCGGCCGCGTCGAACAGCCGCGCGGCCACCTCCGCGGTCGCGCCGCGGGCCGCGATCGCCGCGCGCTCGGCTTCGTCCAGCGCGTCGTACACCGTCGACTCGCCCGGCTGCCACGCGCCGATGCTGACCACCGCCTTGGTCAGGTTCCGGAACTGCCCGAACGTTTCCGCGATCCCCGGCTGCCGCCGCAGCGTCTCGGTCGTGCGGCGGTCGGGCAGCACCAGCGGGCCGAAGATCGGGTAGGCGTCGCCGCCGGACACCGCCGTCACGCGGTTGACCGTCTCCACCGAGCGCCCGCGCATGTCCATCCCCGCCTGCACCCCGCACAGCTGGACGACCGGGCAGCGCGGCAGCGACCGGATCGCCTCGGTCATCGCGTTGACCGAACGCGCCCACGACAGCCCGATGACGTCGGACGGGGTCGCGATCTCCTCGAGTAGCCGGGCGGCCAGCGCGCCGATCTTGGCCCGGACGACCTCCCGCGGCTCTCGCTCGGTTGAGCGTTCGAGCACGAGCGCTCGCTCCAGGCCGTACGCCGAGCGGACCTCGTCGGACAGGGCGAGGTCGACCGGCGCGGGCAGCGCGAACTCCACTCGGACGAGCCCGGACTCCCTGGCCGTGTCGAGCATCCGCGCGACCTTGAACCGGCTGACGCCGAACTCGTCGGCGATCTCCAGCTTGGAGCGTCCCTGCACGTAGAAGCGCCGGGCGACGGTCGCGAGCAGCATGGCTTCGGTCAGCGAAGCCGCCTTCTTCGACGTGCTCATATGAGCACTATAGCCGGAAATCTCTGCAAAAGGTTGACGAATCACACACGTCAGACCTGTAATGCCTTCACATGTTCTCGACGCCAATGGCCAATGCCGCTCATATGAGCGCGAGGAAAGGGGCTAGGCATGCGTGCCGCCATCATCGACCGGCCCGGCGAGATCAGGGTGGGTGACGTGCCCGACCCGAAGCCGCGGGAACGCGAGGTGGTCGTCAAGGTCGGGGCCTGCGGGATCTGCGGGACCGACCTGCACATCGCGGACGGGCACTTCCCGCCCACCCCGTACCCGATCGTCCCGGGCCACGAGTTCGCCGGGGAGATCGTCGAGCTCGGCGCGGACGTGCCGGGCGGCTGGCGGGTCGGCGACCGCGTCGCCGTCGACCCGTCGCTGTTCTGCGGCTACTGCGGCCCGTGCCGCTCCGGCCACGGCAACCTCTGCGCCAACTGGAACGCCACCGGCGACACGGTCGACGGCGCCTTCGCCGAGTACGTCGCCGTCCCGTCGGCGAACTGCTACCGCATGCCCGACTCGATGACCTGGGAGCAGGGCGCGCTGGTCGAACCCGTTTCCTGCGCGGTGCACGGCGTGCGCCGGGTCGGCGTCGAAGCGGGAGAGCGCTTCCTCGTCGTCGGCGCCGGCACGATGGGCCTGATCATGCAGCAGCTGCTGCAGCGGGCCGGCGCGCACGTCACCGTCGTCGACCGCAACGCCGATCGGCTGCCGCGTGCGGCCCGGCTCGGCGCCGTCGCCACCGCGGCGGACGCCGGCGAGCTGAACGACGAGAAGTTCGACGCCGCCGTCGACTGCACCGGCGCCGCGCCCGCGATCGAAGCGGCCTTCGACGCCACCCGCCGCGGTGGCCGGCTGCTCGTCTTCGGCGTCGCGCCGGCCGAAGCCCGCGTCGCGCTCTCGCCGTTCCGCATCTACAACGACGAGATCACCATCGTCGGCTCGATGGCCGTGCTGAACAGCTACGGCGCCGCGCTCGACCTCGTCGGCGGCGGCGCGATCGACACCGAAGAGCTGCTCACCGACCGGCTGCCGCTGGAGCAGTACCCGGACGCGCTGGCCAAGATGCGCAGCGGCGCCGGCCTCAAGGTGCAGGTGCTCCCGGGAGGCGGCCGTGCGTAAGCTGCTCAGCCTCCTCGCCGCGACGTCGCTGGCGGCCACGGGGTGCGCGGGCGCGGGTTCGATCGGCACCGGGAACAGCACGCTCGTCATCGCGATCGTGTCGAACCCGCAGATGAAGGACGCGATCTCGCTCGCGCCGGAGTTCGAGAAGGCCACCGGCATCAACCTCAAGTTCGTTTCGCTGCCGGAAAACCAGGCGCGCGCGAAGATCACCGCGTCGACCGCCACCGAGGGCGGCGAGTTCGACGTCGTGATGATCAGCAACTACGAGGCCCCGCAGTGGGCGGCCAACGGCTGGCTCGAGAACCTCGAACCGCACATGGCGGCCACCCCGGGTTACGACGAGGGCGACTTCATTCCGAGCATCAAGCAGTCGCTGTCGCACGAGAACCAGATGTACGCGGTGCCGTTCTACGGCGAGTCGTCGTTCCTGGCCTACCGCAAGGACCTCTTCGCGAAGGCCGGGCTGACCATGCCGGCCAAGCCGACGTGGCAGCAGGTCGCCGAATTCGCCGCGAAGCTCGACGACAAGGCGAACGGCGTCGCGGGGATCTGCCTGCGCGGCAAGCCCGGCTGGGGCGAGAGCCTCGCGCCGTTCAGCACGGTCGCCAACACCTTCGGCGCCCAGTACTTCGACCAGGACTGGAACGCCAAGCTGACCTCGCCGGAGTTCAAGGCGGCCGCGAACTTCTACGTGAACCTGATCCGCGAGCACGGCGAAGTCGGGGCCTCCAGCGCCGGCTTCTCCGAATGCGGCACGCGGTACACACAGGGCCAGGCCGCGATGTGGTACGACGCGACGGTCATGGCGGGCACGAACGAGGACCCGGCGAGCAGCAAGATCGTCGGCAAGTCCGGGTACGCGCCCGCGCCGGTGGTCAAGACGCGGGCCAGCGGCTGGCTCTACACCTGGGCGCTGGGCATCCCGAAGGTCGCCAAGGACAAGGACGCGGCCTGGAAGTTCATGGCCTGGATGACCGACAAGGCGTACGTGCGGAAGGTCGGGGAGACCTACGGCTGGAACCGCGTCCCACCGGGCGTGCGTCAGTCCACTTACGACATTCCCGACTACGCCAAGGCCGCGGCGGCGTACGCGAAGCCCACTTTGGACGGTATCGCCGACGCGAACCAGCAGCAGGCCATGGCGAACCCGGTGCCCTACCCGGGCATCCAGTTCGTCGGCATCCCCGAGTTCCAGGACCTGGGCACCCGGGTGAGCCAGCAGCTGTCGGCGGCGATCGCCGGGCGCGAGTCCGTCGACGACGCGCTGAAGCAGTCCCAGGACTACGCCCAGACGGTGGGCGACTCCTACAAGGCGGTGCAGTGATGTCCACGCTTTCGGTTGACACGGCCAAACCCCAGACACGCGCGAAGGCCGTGGAGAAGAAGGGCCTGAGCACCGCGGCCAAGCGGCGGCTGCCGCTGCTGCCCGCGCTGGTCTTCGTCATCGCGGTGACGCAGCTGCCGTTCCTGCTCACCGTGTTCTACTCGTTCCAGTCGTGGAACCTGGTCCGGCCGGGTTCGCGGCACTTCGTCGGTCTGGACAACTACATCGACGTCTTCAGCGACACGACGTTCCTGGTGGCGCTGCTCAACACCGTGCTGCTGACGGTGGTGTGCGTGCTCGTGGCGCTGCTGCTCGGCCTCGGGCTGGCGATCCTGCTCGACCGGAAGTTCTTCGGCCGCGGGGTGGTCCGGACGTTGCTGATCACGCCGTTCCTCATCCTGCCGGCGGCCGGCGCGCTGCTGTGGAAGACGACGATGTTCGACCCGACCTACGGGCTGCTGCACTTCGTCTTCGGCACCGACGTCGACTGGCTCTCGGAGTTCCCGCTGGCGTCGGTGATGGCGCAGATCGTGTGGCAGTGGACGCCGTTCATGATGCTGCTCATCCTCGCCGGCCTGCAGAGCCAGGCCAAGGACGTCCTCGAAGCGGCCAATGTGGACGGTGCGGGCCGCTGGCGGACGTTCGTGTCCATCACCCTGCCGCACCTGTCCCGGTTCCTGCAGCTGGCGACGCTGCTGGGCGCGATCTACATCGTGAACAGCTTCGACGCGATCTTCCTGATGACCCAGGGCGGGCCGGGCACCGCGAGCACCAACCTGCCGTACTACATCTACCAGCGCGCGTTCGAAGGCTTCGACGTCGGCCAGTCGTCGGCGATGGGCGTGGTCGTCGTGGTCCTGACGATGATCGTGGCGACCTTCGCGCTGCGCCTGATGTTCCGCACGTTCTCGGTGGACGGAGGCGTCAAGTGACCACGCTCGCTCGCCGCAAGGCCGGCGCCCGCTCGCTCACCGCCGTCACGTGGGTCGTCGCGATCCTGTTCGTGTTCCCGCTGCTGTGGCTGATCCTCACGGCGTTCAAGCAGGAGGCCGACGCCTACACCGACCCGCCCAAGCTGTTCTTCAGCCCGACGTTCGACCAGATCGCCAACGTGCTGAAGGGCGGGTTCCTGCCCTACCTGTCGAACTCCGCGTTCGTCACGGTGCTCTCGACGCTGCTCGTGCTCATCCTCGGCATCCCGGCGGCGTACGCGCTTTCGCTGGCGCCGGTGAAGAAGACGTCGAACGCGCTCGGCTTCTTCCTCTCGACGAAGATGCTGCCGATCGTGGCGGCGATCATCCCGCTGTACATCATCTCGCAGAACACCGAACTGCTGGACACGGTGTGGGCGCTGGTCATCCTGTACACGTCGATGAACCTGCCGCTGGCGATCTGGATGATGCGGTCGTTCTTCCTCGAGGTGCCGCACGAGATGATCGAGGCCGGGCGGATCGACGGCGCCACCCTGCCGACGTTGCTGCGCAAGATCATCATGCCGGTGGTCGCGCCCGGGATCGCGGCGACCGCGCTGATCTGCGTGATCTTCTCGTGGACCGAGTTCTTCTACGCGGTCAACCTGACGGCGGCGCGGGCCGGCACGGTGCCGGTGTTCCTCGTCGGGTTCATCACCAGCGAGGGCCTGTACTGGGCCCAGCTCTCGGCGGCGGCCCTGCTGGCTTCGCTGCCGGTGATGATCGTCGGCTGGATCGCGCAGAACCACCTGGTCCGCGGCCTCTCGATGGGCGCGGTCAAGTAGCCGGCGAAAGTTCGTGAAGGCCACCTTGAGGAACTTCAAGTTCCTCAAGGTGGCCTTCACGAACTTGGGCTCACTCCTGCAGTGAGAGGGCCTGGCTGGGGCAGACGTGCACCGCTTCGCGGGCCTTCTCGACCAGCTCGCCCTCCGGCGTCGCGTTCAGCACGATGACCGTGCCGTCGTCCTCGCTCTGGTCGAACAGCTCGGGCTCGGTCAGCACGCACTGGCCGGCGCCGACGCACTTGCCGGTGTCCGCGATGATCTTCATGGTCCTTCTTTCCTGTGGTGGGATGGCAGGTTCGATCTCTACCAGGTCACCGGCAGCCGGTACAGGCCGTAGATGTTCGCGTCGTCCTTGAACGGCAGATCGTCCACCGGGACGCCCAGCGCCAGCGAAGGCACGCGGCGGAACAGCGTGTCGAACACGATCTGCAGCTCCATGCGCGCCAGGTTCTGGCCGAGGCACTGGTGCGGCCCGAAGCCGAACGCGACGTGGTGGCGCGCGCCGCGCTCGATGTCCAGCTCGTCGGCGTTTTCGAACGCCCGCGGGTCGCGGTTGGCCGCGTAGCCCAGCGCCAGCACGCCTTCGCCCGCCCGGATCAGCTGCCCGCCGACCTCGACGTCCTCGACGCACAGGCGGGCCGTGGCCGCGTCGACGATCGTCCAGTAGCGCAGCATCTCCTCGACCGCGTCGAGCGTCTTGCCCGGGTCGGCCCTGATCACCGCGAGCTGCTCCGGGTTGCGCAGGAACGCCACGGTGGACAGCGAGATCATGTTCGCCGTCGTCTCGTGCCCGGCCACCAGCAGCAGGAACCCGGTCGCGGCCAGCTGCTCCCGCCGGTAGGTGCCCTCTTCGCGGAGCTTGACGATCTGCCGCCCGAGCAGGTCGTCCGGCGGGTTGTCCTCCTTCGTCGCGATGAGGTCGGCCATGTACCCGCGGATCGTGTCGAACGCCGCCCGCCGGTCTTCCGCCGACGTCGAGCGCTTGATCAGCTTCGCCGTGTGGGTCTGGAAGAAGTCGTGGTCGCCGTACGGGACGCCGAGCATCTCGCAGATCACCAGCGACGGCACCGGCAGCGACAGCGCCTCGACCAGGTCACCCGGCTTCGGCCCGGCCAGCAGCGCGTCGATCCGCTCGTCGACGATCTGCTGGATCCGCGGCCGCAGCGCCTCCATCCGGCGCACGGTGAACTCGCCGAGCACGGCCTTGCGGGCCGGCCCGTGCTCGGGCGCGTCCATGGTGATCATGGTGCGCTCGTCGCCCTTGCGCCGGAACCCGCCCTTGACCAGCTGCGGGAAGTCCGGGTGCTGCCGGTCGGCGCTGAAGCGCCGGTCGTTCAGCACGGTGCGGACGTCCTCGAGCCGGGTGACCACCCAGGCCGTGCCGCCGTCGGGCAGCCGCACCTTCGAGACCGGCTCCTCCTCGCGGATCTCCTCGTACGCCGGCGGCGGCGCGAACGGGCACGTGCGGGTCATCGGGAACTCGTGCTTCTCGACGGTGGTCATGGCGTCCCCCTCACCAGGTCACGGGCAGGCAGTAGAGGCCGAAGATCGACGAGTCGTGCTTGAACGGCAGCTGGTCGACCGGCGCGGCCAGCTTGAGCTCCGGGATGCGGCGGAAGAGCGTGTCGAAGACGATCTGCAGCTCCATCCGGGCGAGGTTCTGGCCGAGGCACTGGTGCGGCCCGAAGCCGAACGCCACGTGGTGGCGGGCACCGCGCTCGAGGTCGAGCTCGTCGGCGTTCTCGAACGCGGATTCGTCGCGGTTGCCGGAGTAGCTGAGGCCGAGCACGCCTTCGCCTTCGCGGATCAGCTGCCCGCCGATCTCGACGTCTTCGGTGGCGACGCGCGAGGTCGCGAACTCCGCGATGGTGAAGTACCGCAGCAGCTCCTCGACGGCGTCGAGCGTCTTGCCGGGGTCGTTCTTGATGATGGCGAGCTGGTCCGGGTGCTCCAGCAGCGCGACCGTGCCC
Organism: Amycolatopsis eburnea; assembly: GCF_003937945.1. Taxonomy (GTDB): domain Bacteria; phylum Actinomycetota; class Actinomycetes; order Mycobacteriales; family Pseudonocardiaceae; genus Amycolatopsis; species Amycolatopsis eburnea. The sequence continues at coordinate 394,016 of NZ_RSEC01000032.1, read as the reverse complement.
AGCGAGATCATGTTCGCCGTCGTCTCGTGCCCGGCGATGAGCAGCAGGAACGCCAGCGAAACCAGCGAGTCGTGGTCGACGTCGCCGTGCTCTTCGCGCTGCTTGAGGATCTGGCGGCCGAGCAGGTCGTCGGTCGGGTCGGCTTCCTTCTTCGCGACCAGCTTGTCGAGGTAGTCCTGCAGCTCGTCGACGGCCTGGACGCGGGTGTCCTGGTCGACGTCGCGGTTGAGCAGCGTCGAGCTGCGGACCTGGAAGAACTCGTGGTCGTCGTAGGGCACGCCCAGCAGCTCGCAGATGACCAGCGACGGCACCGGCAGCGACAGCGCGGCGACCAGGTCGGCGGGCTTGGGGCCGGCCAGGATCGCGTCGATGTGCTCGTCGACGATCTGCTGGATGCGCGGCTCCAGCGCCTTCATCCGGCGGACGGTGAACTCGCCGACGACCTCGCGGCGGGCCGCGCCGTGCTGGGGCGGGTCCATGTTGATCAGCGACGCGGTGAAGTTGTTCCGCCGGACCGGCCGGCCCTGCTTGGTCAGGAACGGGAAGCCGGGGTTGAACCGGTCGGAGCTGAACCGCGGGTCGGTGAGCATCTGCCGGACGTCCTCGAGCCGGGTGATCGCCCACGCCTCCTGGCCGGACTGCAGCTCGACGCGGTGCACGGGGCCCGCTTCGCGCAGCTTGCCGTAGGCCGGCGGCGGGGCGAACGGACAGCTGCGCTCCAGCGGGAACACGTCGCCCTTGGTGGCGGGTTCGGCGACTTCGGTCATTTCGGGCCCCCTAAATCGGACGTACAGTATGCGGAGGATTACATTCCGGTTCCTCGACCCAAGGTACCGAAGCGGAAGGAAGTCGTCCACTAGCTAACGGGTGACCCGGTGCGGATCCATTGTGTGGCCCCCTGACCATGCGAGAATCAGGCCGCGCGATTTCAGCGAGGAGCGAACGGCATGACGGCAGACCCCGAGACCACCCTGCGGGCGGACGCGCGGCGCAACCGCGACCAGATCCTCGCGGCGGCGAAGACCATCTTCGCCGCGTCCGGTGCCGAGGCGCCGATGGAGGAGATCGCCCGGGCGGCCGGCGTCGGCGTCGGCACGCTCTACCGCCGCTTCCCGGACCGGGACGCGCTGATCCGCGCCGTCGCGATGGACAACTTCGAGCGCGTGCTGGTCGACGCCAAGGTGATCGCGGCCGAGGAGACGTCGTCGTGGCGCGCGCTGGAGCGCCTGCTGCGGCAGTCGGTGGAGCTGCAGCTGAGCGTCCAGCTGGCGATGGTGTCGCCGCGGGCGCTGGTGATCCTGAAGAGCGACCCGGAGGTCCGACGCCTGCGCGACGAGATCCTGGCCGTCCTGGACGGCTTCGTCGACGGCGCGCAGGCCGAGGGCAAGCTCCGCGAGGACGTCGGCGCCGGCGACATCGCGATCCTGTTCGCGACGCTGCTGCGCCAGATGCGCGCGAAGTCCCCGGACGTCGCCGAGATGGCGGCGCGCCGCTGCGTCGGCATCATGATCGACGGCCTCAGCGCACGCCCGGGAACCGAGCTCCCGGGGCGGCCGATCACATCCCGTGACCTGGAGCCCGGCTGATTCCGCGGATTTCCGTGTTAATGTTCCGCCTCGTTCTGCCTGATTCTGGCCGTGGGGCGGGAAAATGCGTCGAAGATCCGCGTTGTTGGGCTTTTTCTTGCTGGTGCTCGCCGGTTGCGGCCGCGACGGCGCGGCACCGGTCGCCGCGCCGCTTCCCTCGGTGCCGACGACCACCAGCGCGTCTCTCGCACCCGCGACCTCGGTGCCTTTCAGTGCGTCCCGATCTACGCCTCCACCTGCGCCGACGCCGACCGCGCCGTCGGTAACCCCGGCCCGCAACTGCGGCACCCCGGAGTTCACGACGAGCGACCCGGACGGCGGCTGGTCCGACGGCGGCTACTACGTGCACAACAACATGTGGAACGCGGGCGAAGCGGGCCCGGAAACGCTGCGCGCGTGCGCGTACGACAACTGGTACGTCGATTCCGTGCAGCCCGATTCCACGTCGGTGAAAACCTATCCGAACGTGCACAAGGACATAAATGACCAGAACGGCAAACCGTTCAACGACTACTCGGTGATCAAATCGACGTTCGCCGGCCGCGGCCCGGGCGTCGGCATCTACGACGTGGCGTACGACCTGTGGCTGAACGGCGTGGGCGACGGCAAGGGCGTCAGCGAGCTGATGGTCTGGACGGAGAACCGCAAACAGGTCCCGGCGGGCGACAAGCTCACGACCTACACCGCGGGCGGCTTCACGTACGACGTCTGGGCGGAGGACGAGGGCTACGTGGCGTTCGTTTCGCGGACGACGCAGTACTCGGGCACGGTGGACCTGAAGGCGATGATCGCTTGGGCGATCGGGAAGGGGCTGATCCCGGCCAACCCGACGGTGAACCAGATCGGGTACGGGATCGAGTTCTGCTCTACGGGTGGGGGTAAGGCGCGGTTCACGCTGACGGACTTCTCGGTGTCGATGAGCTAGCGGGCGTAGCTCACGCCGCTTGCCGTCCGGCCAGGTAGGCGAGGTGGTGCGAAGTCGCCAGTGCGACCGGCTGGCTCGACACGCCGAGACTGCTCCCTCGGCCGATCGCGGCCTCGTGGATCTCGTGATCTCCCCAGGAAAAGTCCGGGCCGGCGAAACTGTCCGACTCGACCAAGTGCCGACAGACGGCCCGGAGCGTGTGCCCTCGCGGTGACTCGTCGTCGTGGTCGTCGTGCTCCGGCATGCGCTCGCGCGAATAGAGCCAGTGATTCCGGCAGGTGTACTTCAGGGCGACGTGGTTGCTGCGGAACCCTGGCCCGGAGATCGGGTGCACCGCGCCGTAGTCGCCGAGGCGCAGGGTGGCGGCTCCGGCTTGCACCAGGGCGTCCCAGAACACCTCTTCGGTTCGGGGTTGCTCCCAAGTCGCGGTCTTGTCGAGCGTCTTCGGAATCGATCCGGCGAGCAAGCTCACCGACCGGAAACCGCCGAGGCCGGCGAGCACGGTGAGGATGGCCGCGGCCTCGTCCACCAGGACGGTGGTCACCTCGGCGACGTACTGGAAGTCCAGAGCGACGTCGATCTCGCTCGGGTCGAGATCCACCCACTCGAGGAGCTGTGCCAGCCGGTCAGTGCTGACCACGGGTCGTCGGACACGCAGCGCGGCCCCGGCTCCCAGTTCATGGCCGAGCCGGCCCAGCGCCGCGGCGGGCCCCTGGGCCGCGTCGCTGCGGACGACGGGGATGAACTCGACTGGGAACGCTGTGTCGAGGAGGTCGGCCGGACCACTCAGGCGATCGGCCAGCTGGCCCATTGCTCCGCCGGCGCCGAACCCGGGCTGGTCTGCGACGTCGGAGCTGTCGATCCAGCAGGGCCTGCCCAGGAGACGCAGCTCGCGCGCTATCCCTTCGACGTCGTCGAGCTGGTCGGCCGGGTTCTTCCTGCTCGGGTCGAGCTGCAGCAACGGCTGAACGCGCCGAACCTGGTCGGGCTGGGAAAGCGCGCGCAGCGCGGCTAGTTCGCCGGCCTTCGTGCGCAGCGCCACCAGGGTCGTGAAGCCGTCGTGAGCGTCCACGGAGCCTCGATCACGTCGAGTGAATATCTGATTACGCATCGAGCGTAGATCGACAAGGCCGGAGAGAGAATCCACCACTAGTTGGAACGTGCTGGTCGAGCGAACGTGAAGAAGGCCCCACCCGACGGATCGGATGGGGCCTCCCTGCGTCAAGCCTCAGACGCCCAGCGGGTGCCAGACCGTCTTCGCCTCCAGGTACCGCCGCAGCCGGGTCAGGTCCGGGGCGCTTGTCCAGTCCGGCTCCGCCTCCGGGACCGTCAGGACCCGCTTCACCGTGTTCGCCGCTTCGCGGGCCAGGCCCGGGCGGTCCTCGGCGGCCGCACCTGTCGGGTCCAGGGCGTTCACGTCGCCGTGCGAAGCCAGCCAGGGGCCCAGTTCGGACGCGTGGCCCGTCAGGATGTTCGCCACGCCGCCCGGGACGTCCGACGTCGCCAGGACCTCCGACAGCGTGATCGCCGGCAACGGGCGCTCCGCGCTCGAGACGACCACCGCCGTCGAACCGGTGGCCAGGACCGGGGCCAGGACCTCGACCAGGCCCAGCAACGACGAACTCTGCGGAGCCAGGACGGCCACCACGCCGGTCGGTTCCGGGACCGTGAACGAGAAGTACGGGCCTGCCACCGGGTTCGCGGCGCCGAGGACCGTCGCGATCTTGTCCGTCCAGCCCGCGTACCAGACCCAGCGGTCGATGGCCGCGTCCACAAGGGACTCCGCCTTCTTCGCCGCCAGACCCTCCGAAGAGGACACTTCCGCGATGAACTGGTCGCGGCGGCCTTCCAGTACTTCGGCCACCCGGTAGAGGACCTGGCCGCGGTTGTACGCCGTTGCCGACGACCAGCCCGGGAACGCCTTGCGGGCCGCCACCACCGCGTCGCGGACGTCCTTGCGGGATGCGTGGGCCGCGTTCGCCAGGAACTTGCCCTTGCCGTCCGTCACCGGGTAGACCCGGCCGGACTCCGAACGGGGGAACTTGCCGCCGATGTAGAGCTTGTACGTCTTCGCGACGGAAATCCGGTCAGACATTCAGGTACGCCTCCAGCCCGGTGCGGCCGCCTTCGCGCCCGAAGCCGGATTCCTGGTAGCCGCCGAACGGGGCGGCGGGGTCGAAGCGGTTGAAGGTGTTGGCCCAGACCACGCCGGCGCGCAGCTGGTTCGCCATCCACAGGATCCGGGAGCCCTTCTCGGTCCAGATGCCCGCCGAAAGCCCGTACGGCGTGTTGTTCGCCTTCGCCACGGCCTCGTCCGGCGTGCGGAACGTCAGCACCGACAGCACCGGGCCGAAGATCTCCTCGCGGGCGATCCGCATCGACTGGTGGACGTTCGCGAACACCGTCGGGGCGAAGAAGAACCCGCGGTCCGGCACCGGGCACGGGCTGGTCCAGCGCTCCGCGCCTTCGGCGTCACCCGACTCGACCAGCCCGCGGATCTTGGCGAGCTGCTCGGCCGAGTTGATCGCGCCGATGTCGGTGTTCTTGTCCAGCGGGTCGCCGATGCGCAGGGTCGAGACGCGGTAGCGCAGCTTCTCCAGCACCTCTTCGGCGATCGACTCCTGGACCAGCAGGCGCGAGCCCGCGCAGCAGACGTGGCCCTGGTTGAAGAAGATGCCGTTGACGATGCCCTCGATCGCCTGGTCCAGCGGGGCGTCCTCGAACACGATGTTCGCGGCCTTGCCGCCCAGCTCCAGCGTCAGTTTCTTCGGCGTGCCCGCGACCTGGCGCTGGATCGCCTTGCCGACCTCGGTCGAGCCGGTGAAGGCGATCTTGTCGACGTCGCCGTGCTCCACAATGGACGCACCGATGTCGCCGGCGCCCGGCAGGATGTTGACGACGCCCGGCGGCAGCTCCGCCTGCTGGCAGATCTCCGCGAAGACCAGCGCGGTCAACGGCGTCGTCTCGGCCGGCTTCAGCACCACGGTGTTGCCCGTGGCCAGCGCCGGCGCGATCTTCCAGGCCAGCATCAGCAGCGGGAAGTTCCACGGGATGATCTGGCCCGCGACACCCAGCGGCCGCGGATTCGGGCCGTACCCCGCGTACTCGAGCTTGTCGGCCCAGCCCGCGTGGTAGAAGAAGTGCGCCGCCGCCGTCGGGACGTCGGAGTCGCGCGACTCCTTGATCGGCTTGCCGTTGTCGAGGCTTTCCAGCACCGCCAGCTCGCGCGAGCGCTCCTGGATCAGCCGCGCGATGCGGAAGAGGTACTTCGCGCGCTCGGTGCCCGGCAGCTTGGACCAGGTCGAAAAAGCCTTGCGCGCGGCCTTGACCGCGGTGTCCACATCGGACTTCGACGCGGTGCCGACCTCGGCGAGGACCTCTTCGGTGGCCGGGTTGATCGTCTTGAGCGGCTCACCAGAGCCGTCGACGAATTCGCCGTTGACGAAGGGCTTGTAGGAGTCCTTCAGGTTCGCGATGGCGCGCGACTCCGGCGCCGGTGCGTACTCGAAAACAGGCATCAGTCCACCGTCACGTAGTCGGGGCCGCTGTAGTGGCCGTCCACCTGGGTGCGGCGCTGCAGCAGCAGGTCGTTGAGCAGGCTGGACGCGCCGAAGCGGAACAGGTCCGGGACCAGCCACTGCTCGCCGGCGACCTCGTGCACGGCGACGAGGTACTTGATCGCGTCCTTCGTGGTCCGGATGCCGCCGGCGGGCTTGACGCCGCGCAGCTCGCCGGTCTGCGCGTGCCAGTCGTGGACGGCCTGCAGCATGATGTGGGTGACCGGCAGCGTCGCCGCGGGGGAGACCTTGCCGGTGGAGGTCTTGATGAAGTCACCGCCGGCCAGCAGCGCCAGCCACGACGCGCGCCGCACGTTGTCGTACGTCGCCAGCTCGCCGGTCTCGAGGATGACCTTGAGGTGGGCGTCGCCGCAGGCCTGCTTGACGGCCTGGATCTCCTCGAAGACGGCCATGTAGCGGCCTTCGAGGAAGGCGCCGCGGTCGATCACCATGTCGACCTCGTGCGCGCCCGCGTCGACGGCGATCTTGGTGTCGGCCAGCTTGATCTCGCGGCTGGTGCGCCCGGCGGGGAAGCCGGTGGCGACGCTCGCGACGTGCACGCCGCTGCCCTGGAGCGCCTCGACGGCGGTGGCGACCATGTCCGGGTACACGCAGACGGCGGCGACGCGCGGGGTGTCCTGGCGTTCCGGGTCGGGGCGGACGGCCTTCGCGGCCAGCGCCCGGACCTTGCCGCGGGTGTCGGCGCCCTCCAGGGTGGTCAGGTCGACCATGGAGATGGCGGTGTCGATCGCCCACCGCTTGGCGTCCTTCTTGATGCTGCGCGTGCCGAGGCCCGCCGCGCGCTGCTCGACGCCGACCTGGTCGACACCGGGCAGCCCGAGCAGGAAGCGGCGCAGGCTCGCGTCGTCGCGAGTCGCGTCCGCCAGCGGTGCCGGGGTGGCCGGCGCCGCTGACGTGCTGGTCGTGGCTGTCATGCGCCTGAGTCTAGGCGGCGGGTACGACAGTGCGAGCCCCCATTGGTTGTGACGCTGGGTGCCGGACGCGTCACAATTTCCAGGTCAGTCCTTCTCGATCCGCGGCGGATCCACCCGCTGAGCCGGCCGCCGGTACACCACCACCCCACCCCAGAAACCCAGCCCGTTGATCTTCACCGTCGGCGCCGTCGGCGGCGCGGGCGGGGCGCCCGACTTGTCCTCCAGCACGAACCCGCCCATGAAGCCGATGCCCGTCACGTCGACGTTGATGTCGTCCGGGACCGTGATCTGGATGCCGCCCATGATCGCGATGGCCGTGATCGTGCAGTGCTTGTCCGCGAACCTCGCCTGGCGCAGGTCGATCTCCGCGCCGCCCCAGAAGGCGAAGCTCGTGTGCTGCGGGGGCAGGACCCAGCTGCCCTTGCGGACCGCGCCCGACAGCACGCCGATCGACACCGGGGAGCCCGCGTAGCCGCCGATGCGCTGGTCCGGGAAGCCGAGCGCGCGGGACGTGGCCGGCTCGACCGCGCCCGGCGACGTGGGCAGGTCCGCCGTCACCGGTTTGAGGTCGCCGACCGTCTTCGCCGCGTAGACCGTCGACAGGCGCTCTTCGAGTTCGTTCACCGTGATCCGCCCTTCCGCGAGGGCGTTGTGCAGCACCTGGGCGACGCGCTCGCGGTCGGCGTCGGAGGCCCGCATCTGGTCGGGCGTCAGTTCGCTCACCCGGCGCAGCTTATCGGCGAAAACCACCCTCCGTGTCCACCTTCTGGAGGACACTGCTCCGATGGTGCGTTTTCCCGACGGCGTCGAGGTCCGCGGCCGCGGCCTCGGCCGCCCGCGACCCGCCGGGCCCGAGCCGGATTTCGGGCTCTACCTGGGGACGAGCCGGCTGCGGCGCAAGCACGGCGGCGGCATCACCTGGCCGCACGAGTGGGTGACCTGGCCCGACTTCCTGCTCCCGGCGAACCCGCGAGACGCCCGCGAAAAGATCAAGGCCCTCCACGAACGGGCCAAGACCGAAACCGTCGAAGTCGCCTGTTACGGCGGCGCGGGCCGCACCGGCACCGTCCTGGCCTGCCTCGCGATCCTCTCCGGCGTCCCGGCCGGTGAAGCCGTCGACTGGGTGCGCGAGAACTACGACGAACGAGCCGTCGAAACTCCCTGGCAGCGCGGCTGGGTGAAGAGCTACGCGAAACGGCTAGATTGACCCGCATGGATGTGCACGTCGTCGACCACCCCCTCGCGAAGGCCCGGCTCTCCACGATGCGCGACGCGCGCACCGACAGCGCCGCGTTCCGGGCCGCGCTGCACGAGCTGACCGTCATGCTGGTCTACGAAGCCACGCGCGACGTCCCGGTGAAGACCGAGCGGATCCACACGCCGGTCGCGCGCACAGACGGCTTCAAGCTCGCGAAGCCGCCGCTGCTGGTGCCGGTGCTGCGGGCCGGGCTGGGCATGGCCGACCAGGCGCACAAGCTGATCCCGGACGCGCAGATGGGCTTCGTCGGCCTCGCGCGCGACGAGGAGACGCTCAAGCCGACGCCGTACCTCGAGTCGCTGCCGGAATCGCTGTCCGACCGGCCGGTGCTGGTGCTCGACCCGATGCTGGCCACCGGCGGCTCGATGGAGTACACGATCCGGCTGCTCACCGACCGCGGCGCCGACGACGTCACGGCCATCTGCGCGCTCGCCGCGCCGGAAGGCCTGGCGCACCTGGAAAAGACCGGCCTGCCGGTCCGCGTCGTGACCGCCAGCATCGACGAGCGCCTCAACGACTCGGGCTTCATCGTGCCGGGCCTCGGCGACGCCGGTGACCGCCAGTACGGCGCCGTCTGAGGCCTTGCCGGTCCTGAAGTGGCGGTGGATCGCCGTGACCGCCGCCGCGGTCGCGGCCGTCACCGCCGGGCTGCTGTGGCTGTTCCTCGCCTGGTCGGGGGAGCCGACCGCGCCGGTGCGCATCGACGCGGTCAAGACGGCGTTCGGCGTCGGCGCGGGCGCGGGCGGCGTGTTCGCGCTGTGGCTCGCGACGCGCCGCCAGCGCACCCTCGAACTCCAGCTGGCCGAGTCCACCCGCGTCGCCGCCGTGACCGAGCGGGACCTGGAGGAGCGGCGGGTCACCGAGCTGTACACGAAGGCCGTCGAACAGCTCGGCAGCGACAAGGCGCCGGTGCGGCTCGGCGGGCTGTACGCGCTGGAGCGGCTGGGGCAGGACAACCCGAGGCAGCGCCAGACGATCGTCAACGTCCTGTGCGCCTACCTGCGGATGCCTTTCAAGGGCCCGGAAAAGGGCCTGAAGGGCACCGCGGACCTCGAGCCGCCCGACTACGACGAGAGCGAGCTGCTGGTCCGCCTGGCCGCGCAGGAACTGCTCAAGACCCACCTGACCCACGGCGAACCCGGGTACTGGGCCGGGATGGCGGTCGACCTGCAGCGGGCCACCCTCGTCGACTTCCGGCTGAGCGGCTGCACCCTGGCCGCCGCGGACTTCAGCCGGGCGAAGTTCGTCGGCGCGGTGCACATCCGCGGCACGACCTTCACCGGCCTGGCGGGGTTCTTCGGCGCGCGGTTCACCTCGGCCGTCAACTTCGACCGGTCGGTCTTCGAAGAGGGCGCGTTCTTCACCTGGGCGCGCTTCGGTGCGAGCGCCCGGTTCACCCGGGTCCGCTCGGGCGCCCGGTTCGAGTTCACCCACGCGCGGTTCGAGGGCGAAACCGACTTCGAGGGCGGCGAACACCAGGACCTCGACCTGACGGATGCCCGGTTCCCGGAGAAGAGATAGCAACGGGCCGGCCGGTGCCGGCCACTGAAGGGTGTGACCAGCCATACGACGGGGGTACCGGTGGGTGATCGGGCCCTGTGGGACCAGGCGGCCGAAGGCGACGAAACGGCTTTCGGCGAGCTCTTCGAGCGGCACGCGGAAGCCGTCTGGAACCACGCCTACCGGCTGACCGGCTCGTGGGCCGCCGCCGAAGACCTGACCTCGAGCACCTTCCTGACCGCCTGGCGCCGCCGGGCAGACGTCACGCTCGTGCGGGACAGCGCGTTGCCCTGGCTCTACACCGTGACCGGCAACGCCGCCCGCGACGAGTACCGCGGCGCGAGACGGCGGCGGCTGCTGCTCCGGAAGATCCCGGACCCGCCGGTGGTGTCCGACCACGCCGACGCCGTGGCCGAGCGGCTCGACGGCGAGCGACGACTGCGCGATGTCGTCGAAGCCGTGCGGACGCTGCCGAAGGCGCAGCGCGCGGTCGTCGAGCTGTGCCTCCTCGGGGACCTCGGCACCGCCGACGCGGCCGCGGTGCTGGCCGTCGCGGAGGTCACCGTCCGCGCCCACCTGTCCCGGGCCCGTGCCCGGCTGCGCACCCTGCTGGAGGGGAAATGAGCGACGACCTCGGCCTGCCGCCCCGGCGCGAGCTGCCCGGCGACGTCCGCGACCGGCTGCGCGCGGAAGTCCGCGCGGGCACTGGGGAACCGCCGCGGTCGAAGCACGTCTGGTACGCCGCCGCGGCCGCGGTGCTCGTCCTGGCCGCGGGTGCGGTCGTCGTGACGCGGCAGCTGCGGCAGCCCGCCGAAGCACCGCCCGCGGTGCCCGCCGGTCCGGCGCTCGACGGCAAGCTCGCGACGACGGCGCTCGACCGGTGCTGGGCCGCGGTGCAGGCCGCGGGCAAGACCGACCGGGTGCCGCCGCGCGCGGAATGGGTCCCGCTGCTCACCGAGGACCTCGAAGGGGACGCCGTGGTCGCGGCCACCGCCGCGGGCAAGCCGATGTTCTGCGAGACGACCGCGACCACCGTGACGCTGTCGGACCCGGGCGCCACGCCCGCGTATGCGCCGGGCAGCCGGTCCGGGCTGCTGCTGCACAGCGCGACCGGGCTGGTCGGCGGGGTGCTGGACCCGGCGTGGCCGAAGGCGTCCCTCGCGACGTCGACCCCCGGCGGGTCGAGCGGGAGCGACGTCGAGTTCTCGCCGGTCAGCCGCCAGTTCGTGGCCCACACCCGCACCGCGCCGGACCGGACGGCGGTCTCGCTGATCGACGGCGGCCCCGGGCAGCCCCGGCAGGTGGACCTGCCGGCCGCCCCGGCGCCCCTGCTCGCGGTGACCGACCGCCCGGAACCCGCCGACCGGACCTCGGCGGCGGGCCGGGCGCTGGGCGACTGCCTCGCCGACGCCGAAGAGGTGATCCCGGACGCCGCCGCCTACCGGCCGGGACCGCTGCTGGCGGAGGGCGGCCAGCAGGTGGTCATGGGCCGCCGGGGCGACCGCGTGATCGTCTGCACGCGCGAGCCGGACTACCAGCGGCCGGGGAAGACGCAGGCCCGCGCGTACCCCGATCTGGTGTCGGTCCGGAGCGCCCCGGCGCGGATCCTGCGGGTGAGCACGCTCGGCGGCACCGAGTCGGGGGCTCCGGCCGGCGCGGCCCGCCACCCGGTCGCCGTCGCGCTGCCGGTCACCGCGACCTCGGCCGCCTTCGAGTTCGACGCCGGGAACGGCGCCGATCTGGCGGTCACCGACGGCATGGCGCTGGCCTGGCTGCCGCGGAAGGCCGCCATGGCGCCGGGGGCGAAGGTGCGCGTGCGGGCGTGGAACGCGAAGGACGAACTCGTCTACGACGGGTCGTTGCCGCTGTTCTGAGGTCGCAGCCAGCCGGAGGCGTTCGCGCGCAGGGCCCGTTCGTACGAGCCGGTCACGTCGAACTCCTCCGGCAGGTTGCCGGTCAGCTCCAGGGACACCAGCCCGTGCACGATGGCCCAGCAGCCGACCGCGACGGTCTCCGGCGGGACGTCGGAGAAGACGCCGTCGGCGATGGCCCGGCGGATGATCGCCTCCAGGGGCTCCAGCGTCTTGCGGGCCAGCTTCTCGGCGTCTTCGTTGGGCTCGAACCCGGGGACGGACTTGCTGAACATGATTCCGTACAGGTGCGGGTCGGCGAGCGCGCTGGCGCGGTAGGCGCTGCCGAGCGCGACCAGGTCGTCGACGGCGTCGCCGGTCAGCTCGGTGCCCGCCATCCGGGCGCCGAAGCGGCGGAAGCCCTCGGTGTAGAGCGCGTTCACCAGATCGGGCTTGCTGCCGAAGAGGGAGTACACGGCGGTGGTCGACGTGCCCGCGTCGGCGGCCAGCTTCCGCAGGGAAAGCGCCTTCGGCCCGTCGGCGGCGATCAGCTCACCGGCGCGGTCGAGGAGCTTCAGCCGGAGCGCTTCGTCGTGGGTCCGTGGCCGTGCCATCTACGCAGCGTAGTGCAACACTGTTATGGATGGCCAGGGTGAAGAGTTGACCTGGAGTGCACTCCAGGTCGTAGTGTCGAGGTCATGAGCTACTCGATAGCGGAAGCCGCTCGACGTAGCGGACTGTCCATCGACACCCTCCGGTACTACGAGCGCATCAAACTGCTCGACCCGCCCGCCCGGGACGCCGCGGGCCGCCGGGCCTACTCCGACGAAGACCTCAACTGGCTCGGTTTCCTGACGAAGCTGCGCACCACGGGAATGCCGATCAAGAGCATGCGCGAGTACGCGTCGCTGCGCCGCCACGGCGTCGCCAGCGCGGGCCGCCGCAAGGCCTTGCTGGTGGAGCAGCGGCGGTCGGTGGCCGAGCGGATCGCCGAGCTGCAGGTCTGCCTCGACGTCCTCGACTACAAGATCGACAACTACGCACAGGTCGAGCGCAGCGTGCTCGGCGTGGAACCCGGCAGGGAGGAAATTTCCGCGTGAAGACCAGGAAGCTCGGCGGGCTGGAGGTCGGGGCGCAGGGGCTGGGCTGCATGGGGATGAGCCAGGCGTACGGCGTCCGCGACAACGACGAGGAGTCGATCGCGACGATCCACCGGGCGCTCGAGCTCGGCGTGACGCTGCTGGACACCGCGAACGTCTACGCCAACGGCGTCAACGAAGAACTGGTCGGCCGCGCGATCGCCGGCCGCCGCGACGAGGTCGTGCTGGCCACGAAGTTCGGCATCGTGTGGACCGACGGCGTGATGGGGGCCCGCGGCGACGCGGCGTACGTCAAGCAGAGCTGCGACGAGTCGCTGCGGCGGCTGGGCGTCGACCACATCGACCTCTACTACCAGCACCGCGTCGACCCGGACACGCCGATCGAGGAGACCTGGGGCGCGCTGGGCGAGCTGGTCGAGGCCGGGAAGATCCGGTACGCCGGGATTTCCGAGGCGAGCGCCGCGACGATCCGCGCCGCCCACGCCGTGCACCCGGTGACCGCGCTGCAGAGCGAATGGTCGCTGTGGACCCGGGGGATCGAGGGCGAGGTCCTGGACACGTGCCGCGAGCTCGGCATCGGCGTCGTGCCGTTCTCGCCGCTGGGCCGGGGTTTCCTCACCGGCGCGGTGACGTCGGTGCGGGACTTGCCCGAGGACGACATGCGCCGCGGCTTGCCGCGCTTCGCCGAGGGCAACTTCGAGCGCAACCTGGCGATCGTCGACGCGCTGCGGAAGCTGGCGGAGGAGAAGGGCGTCACCGCCGGGCAGCTCGCGCTCGCCTGGGTGCAGTCCCACGGCGAGGACGTCGTGCCGATCCCGGGGACCAAGCGCCGCAAGTACCTCGAGGAGAACGTGGCGGCGGCTTCGCTGGAGCTGACCGCGGCCGACCTGGCCGCGATCGAGGCGGCCGCCCCGGCGGACGCGATCGCCGGCGAGCGCTACCCCGAACGCCTCGCCCGCGCCGCCGGCCGCTGACGCGTCGCTTTCACGTGAAAGCGCCCACCTGGGGGCGTAGCTTTCACGTGAAAGCGACGCTCTGAGGCTTTTCTGAGATCTCCGGAGCAGGCTCGGCGCCGATCAAGCGGTCGGTGCCGAGCTTCGGGAGGTCGTCGTGGCGGAGGAAGTGCTCGATTATCTGGTGGTCGGGGCCGGGCCCGCCGGGTTGCAGCTGGGGCAGCACCTCGGGCACGCCGGGCACCGGTACCTGGTGCTGGAGGCCGGGTCCGCGCCCGGCCACTTCTTCGCAACCTTCCCGCGGCACCGGACCCTCATCTCCATCAACAAGAAGCACACCGGGTACGACGACCCGGAACTGCGGATGCGGATGGACTGGAACTCCATCCTCGCCGACGGCGACGACGACCCGGTCGTCTTCACCGACTACAGCGACCTGCTCTTCCCGGACGCTCCGGACTTGCTGCGCTACCTCGCCGATTACGCGGCGAAGCACCAGGTGAACATCCGTTACGACACCCGGGTGACACGCATCCGACGCGAGCAAGAAAGCGCTCTCTTCGTCCTCACCGCCGGTGACGAGGAGTTCCGGGCGCGACGGCTGATCATGGCCACCGGCGTCACGAAGCCGTACCTCCCGCAGTTCCCCGGCGTCGAGCTGATCGACCAGTACGTGGACGTCAGCGTCGACCCCGACGAGTTCACCGACCAGCGCGTTCTCGTGCTCGGCAAGGGGAACTCCGCGTTCGAGACCGCGGACAACCTCATCGAGAAGGCCGCCGTCGTGCACGTCGGCGGGCCGCGGCCGGTGAAACTGGCCTGGCGCACCCACTTCGTCGGCCACCTGCGCGCGTACAACGCGGGCATCCTCGACATGTACCAGCTGAAGCTCCAGCACGCGATCCTCGACGGCGACGTGCGCGAAGTCCGCAAGGACGCCGACGGCTACCACGTCAAGTTCGCCTTCGCCCGCGCCGACGAGGTGATCAAGGAGATCCGCTACGACCGCGTGATCGGCTGCACCGGCTTCCGCTTCGACGCGTCGCTGTTCGACGAGGACTGCCGCCCCGAGCTGACGATCAACGACCGCTTCCCGGCGCAGACGCCGAGCTGGGAGTCGGTGAACGTGCCCGGCCTCTACTTCGCCGGCACGATCACGCAGGTCCGCGACTTCAAGAAGGCCACCAGCGCGTTCATCCACGGCTTCCGCTACGGCGCCCGCGCGCTGGCCAAGGTGCTGAACGAGCGCTACCACGGCACACCGTGGCCGAGCACCGAACTGCCCGCCAAACCGGACGCCCTGACCGACGCCGTGATCACCCGGATCAACCGGACTTCCGCGCTGTACCAGCAGTTCGGTTTCCTCGGCGACGTCGTGGTCGTCGACGGCGACACCGCACGCTACCTCGAAGAGGTGCCGGTGGACCGGGTGCTCGACGACCCGCCGGAGGACGCTTACGTCGTCACCCTCGACTACGGCCCCGACCACGACAAGATCGACCCGTTCGACTTCGTCGCGCGCGCCGCGCAGGACAAGGCCAACGACAGCGGCGAAGGCCACTACCTGCACCCGATCGTCCGGCACTACCGCCGCGGCGAGCTGGTCGCGACCCACCACGTCACCGAGAACCTCGAAAACGAGTGGGACAAAGAGGTGCACGTCGAACCGCTGACCGCGTTCTTCTCCCGGGAGCTCTGATGCGCACGATCGCGGAGTTCGAGGCGGCCGCCCGCGAGCGCCTCGACCCGGCGCACTACGACTACTTCGCGGGCGGCGCGCAGGACGAGATCACCGTGGCGGAGAACGAGTCCGCGTTCCGGAAGCTGCGGCTGCTCCCGCGGGTCCTGCGCGGCAGCGACAAGCGGGACCTGAGCGTCGAGCTGCTCGGGACGTCGTCGTCGATGCCGATCCTGATCGCGCCCACGGCGTTCCACCGGCTCGCGCACGCCGACGGCGAACTCGCCACGGCCCGGGCGGCGGCGCGCGCGGGCACGATCATGGTCGTCAGCATGGCCGCCACCACGGCGATCGAGGACATCGCCGCGGCGGCGCGCGAGGTCGCGCCGGATCCGGGCCTGTGGTTCCAGCTCTACCTGCAGCCGGACCTGGAGTTCACCGAGGCGATCGTGCGCCGGGCGGAACGCGCCGGGGTGAAGGCGTTCGTGGTCACCGTCGACTCGCCGGTGCTCGGCCGCCGGGAACGCGACGACCGCAACGACTTCCACGATCTCCCGGCGGGACTGGTCGTGGAAAACCTCCGCAACATCGGCGAAAACCGCAGCGGCGGCAATGCCAGCCACGTCCGCGACATCGTCATGTCGGCCGCGCTGAACTGGGACCACATCGCGTGGCTGCGGTCGAAGACCAAGCTGCCGGTGCTGATCAAGGGCGTGCTGCACGCCGAGGACGCGCGGCTGGCCGTGCACCACGGCGTCGCCGGGATCTTCGTGTCCAACCACGGCGGCCGGCAGCTCGACACCGTGCCCGCCACCATCGACGTCCTGCCCGACATCGCGGCGGCCGTCGGCGGCGCGATCCCAGTGCTCGTTGACGGCGGGATCCGACGCGGCACCGACGTCGTCAAGGCGCTCGCGCTGGGTGCGGACGCGGTGGCGGTCGGGCGTCCGGTCGTCTGGGGCCTGGCCGCGGGCGGGCGCGAAGGCGTCACGCAGGTCCTGGAGCTGCTGCGCGAGGACTTCGACCAGGCGCTGGCCCTCTGCGGCGGGCGGCACCCGGCCGACCTGACCCCGGACCAGGTGCGGCGATGATCGGCAAAGCACTGGCCGCGGCCGCCGTCGCCACCGCGCCCGCCTGGCTGCCGTCCCGGGTCGTGGCGTTGCGGATGAAGATCTTTTCGCTGGTCAACGGCCAGGAAACGGTGACCATCCCCGGCGAGCGGGTCGGCGTCGAGGACTTCCGCCGCGTCTACGCCGACCCGGCGGCGAACGGCCGCAGCCGCGGCGCCGCGCTGTCCGACCTGTTCTGGTACTGGCTCGCGCCCGGGCCCGAGGTGCACCAGGAGCACCTCGAACCCGGGCCGCGCTACGACGAGGTCGCCAAGTGCACCCGGCACATCCTGATCCGGTCCAAAAAGGACTCCGAAGAGCTGGCCCGGCGGGTGGCCGCGCACGTCCTCGACGGCGTCGAACCGGGACTGGTCCGGCTGCGCGACGAGATGATGCCGATCTGGGCCGAGCTGTACTACGAGCTGGTCTTCGAGGAGCCGTGCCCGCCCGAGGCGCGGGACCTCATCGTGGCGCACGCCGACGACGTCGTCTCGGCGCTGAAGTGCGTGCGGCCGCGCAACATGCGCCGCCGGGCCCGGCTGACGAAGTACCTGCGCCGGCGCCTCGGCGACGTCCCGCACCCGCTGCCGCAGTCGCTGACCCCCGAGGAGCAGGCCTACTACCTGCAGGGCACGTTCTTCAACACGGCCGTCGTGCAGATGTCCGAGGCGATGGCGCACCTGCTGATGATCATCGCGAAGTCCCCGGACACCCAGCGGCGCCTCGCCGAGCACCCGGACGACGACGCCTACCTCGACCGCGTCATCGACGACGGGCTGCGCCGGTTCCCGCTGTTCGGCATCGCGCACCGGATCTCCACCGCCGACATCGAGCTGGCCGACCTGACCATCCCGGCGGGCACGGTGCTGTGCTTCAGCTACCCGGAGTTCGCCGCGCGGTCCGGAAAGGACGACTTCATCCCGTTCGGCGTCGCGCAGAACCGCGCCTGCCCGGCCCGCGGGCTGGCCCCGCCGACCATGCGCGTGGTGACGCGCGAGGTGCTGCGCCGGTTCAGCCTCGCCTCGACGGCCGGGCACACGCGGTCGATCCCCAACCGCGGCCCGGCGCTGCTCACCCCGCGCGGGACGCCGCGAAAGCGCTTGCCGCTGGTCTGGCTGGCGGTCCGCGACCGCTGGGAAGACGTCTGGCGCAGCTTCGCCCAGCTCGTGTTCGGCACGTACATGGTCCTCGACGCCCGTCGTCAAGCCTTGTGCACCACCTACTTCGCCGGAGGTAACCGATGAGCCCGTCCGAGGCGGCACCGACGTTCTTCCTCGCCGTCGTGGTGATCCTCGTGGTGGTCCGGGTGGTCTGCCTGGTCGCGGTCAAGCTCGGCCAGCCGCCGGTGGTCGGGGAGATGATCGCCGGCGTGCTCCTCGGCCCCTCGCTGTTCGGGCTGGTGCTGCCGGACGTCCAGGCCGCGCTGTTCCCGGACGCGATCCGCTCGCTGCTCTACGTCGGCGGCCAGATCGGCCTGGTCATCTACATGTTCGGCGCCGGCTACGAGTTCAACCTGAGCACGATCACGAAGTCGCGGAAGTCGGTCGCGGCGATCTCCTCGGCCGGGACGCTGGTGCCACTGGCCCTCGGGGTCGGGGTCGCCGTGCTCGGCACGTCGTGGGTCGGCATCGGCAAGGAAGGCGTGCCGCTGGTGACGTCGGCCGCGTTCGTCGGGGTGGCGGTGGCGATCACGGCGTTCCCGATGATGGTCCGGATCATCACCGAACGCGGGATCGGGTCGACGCGGTTCGGCTCGCTGGCACTGGCGTGCGGCGCGCTCGACGACGTCCTCGCGTGGTTGCTGCTGGCGGTCGTGCTGGGGATGCACGCCGGGTCGCTCGGGCCGATCGCGCTCGCCCTCGGCGGCGGGCTGCTGTTCGCGCTGCTGGTGTTCCTCGTCGGGCGGCGCCTGCTGACCCGCGTGATGGGCAGCGACCGGGTGAGCGTCGACCAGCGGGTGCTGATCACCGCGATGACGTTGTTCGCCGCCGCCTGGTTCACCGACACCATCGGGCTGTACGCGGTGTTCGGCGCCTTCACCGTCGGCGTGGCGTTTCCGCGCGGCGCGGCCGCCGACGCCGTGCTGGCGAAGATCATGCCGATCGGGTCGATCGTGTTCGTCCCGCTGTTCTTCACCTATTCCGGCCTGAACACCCGCTTCGCGCTGCTCGCCGACCCGAAGCTGCTCGCGTTCGCGCTGCTGACGGTGGCGGTCGCGATCGTCGGCAAGCTGGGCGCCTCCTGGGGCGCGGCCCGGCTGGCGGGGGAGCCGCCGGCGATCGCCACGCGCGTCGGCGTGCTCGTCAACGCCCGCGGGCTGATGCAGCTGATCGCGCTCAACGTCGGGCTCGCCGCCGGGATCGTCTCGCCGGCGTTGTTCACGGTGCTGGTGCTCGTCGCGCTGGTCACGACGATCATGACCGCGCCGGTACTGGCGTGGCTCGATCGGCGTGATACCCGCAAGGGGAGCAGTGAAGTGCTCTTGATGGCGGAACCGGTGCCGGTAACCGGGAAAAGTTGATAGTTCAAATTTGGAAAATCACTGCCAGTATGGATCCGTGCACGATGGGGCGACCAAAACGCGGGTGCTCGTGGTCGAAGACGACCGCGACCTCGCGGGCATGCTCGCGGAACTGCTCGCCGACGAAGGCTACGAAACCGAGGCGGCGCACGACGGTCAGCGCGGCCTGCACCTCGGGCTCACCGGGCGGTACGACGTGATGATCATCGATCGCCGCCTCCCGGTGCTCGACGGCCTGGAGCTGGTGCGGCGGCTGCGGGCGAGGGCGGTGACCACGCGGGTCCTGGTGCTCTCGGCGCTGGGCGAGCTGGCCGACCGCGTCGGCGGGCTCGACGCCGGCGCCGACGACTACCTCGTCAAGCCGTTCGAGGCCGAGGAGCTGCTGGCCCGGTTGCGCGCGCTGGGACGCCGTGACCTGGAAGGTGCGGAGTGCCTCCCGCTCGGCACCGCGGCGCTGGACCTGCGGCGGCACGAGGTCGTGCTGCCGCGCGGCGAGCGGATCACGTTGTCCGGGCGGGAGTTCGAGCTGCTGCGGACGCTGGCGCAGCGGCCGAAGGCGATCCACCCGCGGGCGTCGCTGCGGGGAGCCGTCTTCGCCGACTCGACGGGGGAGTCCATAGTGGACACGTACGTGTACTACCTGCGGCGCAAGCTCGGCCGGGACGTCGTGCGGACCGTGCACGGCCTGGGCTACCAGATCGGCGCGGTGTGAGACCCCGCGGCGACCCCGAGGACGGGGCCCTGCGCCGGGCGCGGTGGGCGATCACCGCGCAGATCTCGGTGGTGGTGTCGCTGCTCGTGGCGGTCGCGGGCGCGATCGCGTACGGGATCCTGCTGGCCGGGCAGCACGCCGACGCCGACCGGGTGCTGGCCCGCACGATCCAGCTCGGCCCGGCCGAGACCCCGCCCGGCTGCGTCTGGCTGTTCACGCCGGTGCTGCACGCGCCCGCGGGACCGCCGCCGGCCGGGATGCCCCTGCCCGGGCTGGCGGCCACGGTTCCGTCACCCGGCGACGTCCACACGGCACGGCGCGCGATCGGCGCGATGACGTACACGATCCGCGTCGAGAACCGCGGCGGTGTGGTGTCGCAGGCGTACTTCGAAGAGGTCTACCAGATCCAGGACCGCTCGTCGCTGGTGTTCGGCCTCGGCGTCGCGGAGGTGCTCGCGCTGCTCGCGGCGGTGCTGTGCGGACGCGTCATGGCCGGCCGCGCGATCCGCCCCCTGGCCGACGCCCTGCGGCGGCAACGGACGTTCGTCGCCGACGCGTCCCACGAGCTCCGGGCCCCGCTGACCCGCCTGCACACCCGCGCGCAGCTGCTGGCGCGGCGCGCGTCGGGCCGGGACGCGGAGGACCTCGACCAGCTCGTCCGCGGCACCCGGGAGCTCGGCGAAGTCGTCGAAGACCTGCTGCTCTCGGCGCAGGCGGGCGACCGGCCGTCACTGGAGCTGGTGGACTTGGGATCGCTGGCGGAAGAAGCGGTCGCGGCGGAGACGGTCCGCGCGGGACAGGGCCAGGTCCGGCTCGCGGTGACCCGCGAGCGGCGGCCGTACGTCGTCCAGGGCGTCCCGACGGCGTTGCGGCGGGTGCTGTCGGCGTTGCTGGACAACGCACTCGGCCACACCCCACCGGGCGGCTCGATCGAGGTGCGGCTGGGCGTCCCGGACGAGCGGCACGTGGAGCTGCGGGTCCGGGATACCGGAGTCGGCTTCCCGGCCGCCGACGCGGACCGCATCTTCGAGCGCTTCGCCCGAGGCTCCGACGGCGACGGCCGCCGGTTCGGCTTGGGCCTGGCGTTGGTCCGCGAGGTGGTGACGGGCCACGGCGGCACCATCGCCGCGGCCAGCCGTCCCGGCGCGGGAGCGACGTTCACGTTGACCCTGCGGCGGGCCGACGCGGTCAGCGGGGGCGGGTGAAGCGGATCCGCCGGGCCGGCCCTTGATCGCCGCGCCGATTTCAGGCCAGCAGCGCCTGGACCGCCGCGGGGGCGTCCGCGATCGCGACCGGGTTCTGCTCGCGCGTGGCCAGGCTGCGGACCGTCACGTTGCCGGCCGCCCAGTCCTCCTGGCCGACGATCACGACCGCGGCCGCGCCCGCCTTGTCCGCGCGGGTCAGCTCCTTGCCGAGCTTGCGGTGCTCGATCGGCGTCGACGTCCGCAGGCCCGCCGCGCGCAGCGACCGCGCGACCGTCCGGGCCTCGTCCGCGAGGTCCTCCGTCACCGGGATGACCATGACGTCGACCTCGCTGCGCGGCGCCGGGGTCAGGCCGTGGGTGGTGAGGAAGTCGATCAGCGTGACGTCGCCCATGCCGAAGCCGATCCCCGGGATCTGCTGCGGCGTGAACATCGACGCGAGGTCGCTGTACCGCCCGCCACCGAACAGCGCGCGGCGGTTCTCCGGCGAGGTGTCGAAGACCTCGAACACGGTCGACGTGTAGTACGCCAGCCCGCGCACGATCATCGGCTCGTACTTCACCAGGTCCTTGGCGCTGCTGGTGAGCACCTTGACCAGGTTCGACTGCTCGCGCACCTCGGCGGGGATCTCGTCGAGCAGCGCCTCGCCCATGTCGAGCGTCTCGGCCAGCTTCTCGAACTGCTTGTCCGACAACCCGATCTCGCCGGCGCTCTCGGCGAGCTTCTCCCGCGGGTACTTCTCCCACCGGTCGACCAGCGCGAACACCTGCGCGAGGTGGTCCTCGGACACCCCGGCGACGTCGGTGAGCGCCGACGTCAGCAGGTTCCGGTCGTTGACCCGCAGCACGAACATGTCCGGCGTCGCCCCGAGCGCGGTCATCAGGTCGTGCACCAGCTCGAAGATCTCGATCTCGCAGTTGGCGCTGTCCGACCCGAAGATGTCGGCGTTGATCTGCCAGTGCTCCCGCACGCGCCCGCGCTGGGGCGCCTCGTACCGGTGGCAGTTCGGGTGGCTGTACCAGCGGACGGGGAAGGAGAGCGACTTGGCGCTCCCGGCGATCATCCGCGCCACCGACGGTGTCATTTCGGGGCGCAGCGCCAGCCGCCGCCCGCCCTTGTCGGTGAGGGTGTAGAGCTGCTTGTCCGCGATCTCCTGCCCGGACTTCCGCTCGTAGATCTCGGCGGATTCGAGGATCGGCCCGTCGTAGCGGAGGAAGCCGCGGCGCTCGAGGACGTCGTAGAGATGACCGAACACCTGGGTCCGCACGGACATTTCGGCGGGCAGGAAGTCCCGGGTCCCCTTGTAGGGCGCGGTCGGCAGGTATTCAGGCACGTCCTCAAGCTTAACGACCGGGTTCGTCAGGCGAAGGCGACCCCATAGGCGGTGAGCAGCATCGCCGCGGCGAGGAGGAGCGCGCCGGTGGTGGTGACCCGGCTGCCGAGCTTGGTCCGGTTCGGGAGGAGGTGGAGGAAGAAGCCGCCGGACTGGGCGAGGACGCCGAAGAGGAGGAGGAAGCACGTGGTCCAGAGGGTGGGGTCGGTCAGTGCTGTGCGGCTGAGGATTTGCAGGGTGACCAGGGCGAGGACCAGGAGGACGCCGGCGTGGGCGTGGCCGGCTCGGAACATCGCTCGCTGGTGGTCGGTGAGTTTGCGGTCTCTCATGACGCCCATGAGGGCGTAGCCGCCGTACATGACGGTGGGGAGTGAGATCAGGGCGATCACCGTGAAGAGCTGGGTGGGGCCGTGCATGGGGACTCCTCGGGTTGGGTGGCGCTTACTGTAACACTGTTTTAAAACGCTGTCACCGAACCAGGCATTCCCTGATCAGGGGCGCGAACGGTCCGTTCGCGCTTGCGGGGAGAACGACCGATCATGCCAGTGGTGGAACGATCGGTCTTTCCAGGGAGAGAACGAATGGTCTTGCCAGCGGGTGGCAGAACGACCGGTCGTGCCGGCGGGAGAACGACCGGTCGCCCGGCATGCTGGGAGAACGACCGGTCGGCCCTCGGAAAGAACGACCGGTCGCGCCGTCTCGGGAACGACCGGTCAGGTCGGCGGGAGAACGATCAGTCGCACCGCGTGCGGGCAGAACGACCGGTCGCTTCGTCTCGGAACGACCGGTCTTGCTGCGCCAAGAACGACCGGTCGGGCTGCAGGAGGAACGACCGGTCGTGCTGGGGAGAGAACGACCGGTCACCCCCCGGCTCGGGCTACGCGGCGGCGCGCCCCTGGGCCAGCACCAGCAGCGGATTACGCAACGCACCCAGCGACGCCAGCGGATCCCCCTCGACAACGAGCACGTCCCCCGCCAACCCCGCCTCGAGCCGCCCGGTCACCTCACCCAAACCAAGACCAGCCGCGGAATCGCAAGTAGCGATCTCCAGAATCCGCCGCCGCGAAAACCCCAGCCACTCGTACAACTCCAACGCCCCCACCGGATCGTCGAACACCGACCCCGGCAACCCCGCATCCGTCCCGGCCAGCAACCGCACCCCGTGCTCCTCCAGCCACGGCAACCGCCCGTACATCGCCGTCGCCGCGGGCTCGCCCAGTTTCTCGACGATCACCCGCCAGTTCCGGCTGCTCGTAGAACAAGCCGAAATCCCCGCCGAGGCCATCCGCGCGGCCACCGCGTCCGGCCGGTCGAACGTCCGCGGCCCGGTCAGGAAACTGCAGTGCTCCACCGTCGACACCCCGGCCGAAACCGCCGCCGAGATCGCGTCCGCCCCGTGCGCGTGCGCCGCCACCGGCAACCCGTGGGCAGCCGCGTGCGAGACCACAACCGCAAGCTCCCGCGAGGAGAACTGCGACTCCCACATGTCCGCGCCGCCCTCGGTGATCTGGCCGCCGCTCGCCATCACCTTGATCACGTCCGCGCCCGCCGCCGCGTTCTCGTCGATCAGCGCACGGATCTCCGAATCCGACGAGACGGCGCCGCCGAAGAAGTGGCAATGGCCGTCCGGCACCGTGATCGGCGGGCCCGACACCAGCAGCCGCGGGGCCGCCTCGCCCGCGAACGACGACCGCACGGCCGCACCCAGATGACCTCGGTCGCCGAGGTCCCGGACCGTCGTCACGCCACTGCGCAGCATCGACGTCAGGCGCGAACGCGCGTCGGACAGCGGAAATTCGAAGTGCGCCAGCATCTCCCGCGAAGCATCGAAAGCCAGGTGCACATGGGCGTTGAACAACCCGGCCAGCGCGGTCCCGGTCGGGAAGTCGTGCCGAACCGCGTCCGGGGCGGCCTGCGCGACGACGTCCGCCCGCGCGCCCGCCGCCACGATCACGCCGTCGCGGACCAGCACCGCGCCGTCGAGGACCGGGGCCGATGGGCGGGGCAGGACCCGGCCGGCCGTGATCAGCGTGTCCACGTCACGATTCCAGCGCCGCCGACAGCGCGAGCAGCGGCCGGACGTCGGATTCGATGTCGTCCGCGTGGGCGGGCAGGACCTGCTTGGCGCGGCCGTCGTTCTCCTCGCCCGCCGCGTGCCGCGCCAGCGCCGCCTTCAACGCGGCCGCCGCGGCGGCCGGGTCCGTCGCCACCGTCTCGCCGAAGTCCGCCGCCAGGTACGGCGACAGCTGGACCAGACCGTCCCGGATCTCGATGACGCGCCGGTAGTGCACTCGGTGGACGCCGCGCGGGGAGAACCGGTCGCGGCGCGGCGGCGTGCGCAGGACGATGCTCGGGAACGCCTGGACCAGCGCCGTCCACAGTGGAGCGAGGGCCTGGTGCTCGCGCCGGTGCTGACGGCGGCGGCGCAACGCCGAAAGCCGCGCCCGCACGCCCGGGTAGGTGACGCCGGCCAGGAACAGGATGCCGCCGATGATCACGAACGGCACGCCGAGCAGCAGCAGGACCTTCACCACCGGCCCGAACGCCCACGCCACCACGATGTACAGCGCGCGGAAGATGCTGCCCGCCGCCGCGGCGCCCATGCCGATCGCGCTCAGCTTGAGCCCGATCCGCAGGTTCCGGTCGGCGACCTTCAGGTACCGCAGGATCCACGCCGAGCACGCGATCAGGCCGTAGATCAGGTACAGCCCGGCGCCGAAGTAGAACAGCGCGATCCCGCTGTCGTGCACCGTCGACGGCCCCAGCGGGAGGCCGCGCAGCTCCGGCGGCGTCACGGCCATCGCCACGATCATCAGCGTGATCGCCGCCACCAGCGGCACCAGCTCGGCCGTCACCCGGCGGTACCGGCGGGGGCCCAGCGCCGAGCCGAGGAAGAAGATCACCAGCGCGCAGATGCCGCACGCCAGCAGCGCGTTGTTCGCCACCCGCGCCGCGCCGCGGCCGAGGAGCGCGTCCACCTCGTCGGAGATCGCCGTCTGCTGCAGCAGGAACGCCGCGGCGAAGCCGGCCACGCACGCCGTCACGGCCCAGTTCGGCACCGTCGGCGCACGCGTCACCTGGTAGATCCGCCACGCGAGCGCGGCGGCGAACAGCACCAGTGCCACAACGTTCACCGGACTGAAAAGTGTGCTCACAACCACCCTTGGTGATCGCCGAGCGCCCCCTGGATCCGGCGTAGGTCCCGGTCCGCGGCGCGCCGGGGGATCGTGTAGTTCAGGACCGACGCCCATTCGAGGATGATCGTCGCGACCGTTTCGGCTTCCCACTCGTGCGCGTCATCGTAGGACGACCGGCGCAGGGCGCGGTGTACGGCATCCGGGTCGAGATCGAGAGCGGGGCCGCGCAGGAAGTCCGCCGGCTCGGCGTCGCCGTGCGGGTGGTGGTCGGCCAGCATGTGGCCGAGCTCGTGCAGGATGATGTGGTCCTGGTGCGATTTCGTCGTTTCGGCCTGGTAGAAGATGTAGTCGGCGGACGACGTCGCGATCCAGCAGCCGAACGGGCCGGGCACTTCGAGCGGGTACGCCATCAGCCGGATCGGCTTGCCGCGCCGCTCACCCAGCCGCGCGCACAGCACCTCGACGTCGAGCGGGGGGCCGATGTCGAGGTCCTTCAGCAGCTTCCGGCACCGGCGGCGCAGCTCCCGCTCCTTCATCGCGCGGCGTCCTCCGGGTTCCGGCCCTCGCGCTCGGCCCGCTCGTAGCGCTCGACCAGGTCCAGGAGGTCCATCACCTGACGGCGGCCCTGCGGCGACAGCTCCTGCGCCCGCATCGCCATCAGCTGGGCCTCGCCCGCCGGGGGCGCGGCCGCCTCTTCGTCGAAGAAGTACGTGACCGGCACGCCGAACAGCCGCGCCAGCGCTTCGACGTAGTGGATCTTCGGGTTGACCCGCTTCCCGGTCGCCAGCTGCTGCAGGTAGGCGGGCGACATCGCCGGCCCGCCCGCGCGCTCGACGGCCGCGGAGATCTCCCGGTAGCTGTGCGGTGCGCGGCCGTCCAGCCGCGCCGCGTCGATCAGGGCACTCAGCCGTTCCGCGAAGGTGCGTTCCCGTGCCATCCCCGCCCCCTAGGTTTCCGCCGTGAAAATTCTAGCCGGGAAACCACTGTACGCACACGTTGACAGCTATCGTATGCAGTGGTTTACAGTTGGCACGCCTCTCGTCCGGCGGTCCGTGCCCTGGGGGTGTACGGAACGGCTGGACGAGGGGCTTGTCGTGCCTCCGGCTCGTCATGATCGGCGGTCTGTAGTACGCTGCACAGGCCAAGGTCGATCGCCTTCGGGAGGATCCCTTGGCCACGGCCTGTTGCCGGAGGTCGACCCCCAGGGCTTCCGGTGACAGGCCCCCTTATTTTCCGGGTTCCCTCAGTCCAGCAGGGTCGCGGCCAGCGTGCCGCCCAGTTCCACGCACGCATCCAGCGTCTTCTTGTCCGGTTCGCCCGTGCTGATGACCGGCGCCGCCGCCTGGGTCCACGCCAGGCCCGTGGTGATGGCCCGCAGCTGCCGTTCCGTCCCCGACGTGTCGCTGCCGCCGTGGATCCAGTACCCGAACGGGCGACCGCGCGTCGCGTCCAGGCACGGGTAGTACACGGTGTCGAAGAAGTGCTTCAGCGCGCCGCTCATGCTGCCCAGGTTCGCCGGCGTGCCCAGCAGGTAGCCGTCCGCTTCCAGGACGTCGGGGACGGTCGCCGCCAGTGCCGCGCGGCGGACGACCTCCACCCCTTCGACGTCCGGGTGCGTCGCCCCCGCGAGCACGGCCTCGAACAGCGCCTGCGTCGACGGCGACGGCGTGTGGTGCACGATCAGCAGCCGCGGCATCAGGCGAGTAGCTCCTCGACGTCGGCCCGCACCGCCGCCAGCCGCTCCTGCGCGGCGCCACGCGCGTCCGCGAGCGAGCCGGTGACCGGCGCCACCACCTGCAGGTACGCCTTCAGCTTCGGCTCGGTGCCCGACGGCCGGATCACCACGCGCACACCGTCGCCGGACAGG
Organism: Amycolatopsis eburnea; assembly: GCF_003937945.1. Classification (GTDB taxonomy): domain Bacteria; phylum Actinomycetota; class Actinomycetes; order Mycobacteriales; family Pseudonocardiaceae; genus Amycolatopsis; species Amycolatopsis eburnea. Next base: position 366,793 of record NZ_RSEC01000032.1, on the reverse strand, counting down.
CGCACGACGTCCGCGTCCGGCAGCAGGTCCTCGAGCGCGACTTCGGCACCGCCGAGCCGCGACGGCGGCGATTTCCGCACCTTCGCCATCAGCTGCCCGCGGACGGCGAGGTCGGTGACGCGCAGGGAAACCTGGTCGGTCAGGTGGACGCCGTGGCGCTGCGCCAGCTCGTCGAGCACGTCCAGCGGCGTGCGGCCCTGCGCCTTGAGCTGCGCGGCCAGCCCGGCGGCCAGCGTCGCGGCGGCGATGCCGTCCTTGTCGCGCACGAAACCGGGGTTCACGCACAGGCCGAGCGCCTCTTCGTAGGCGAACACCAGCCCTTCGCCGGCGCGCACCAGCCACTTGAACCCGGTCAGCGTCTCGGCGTAGCGGGCGCCTTCGGCCTTCGCGATCTCGCCGAGCATCGACGACGAGACGATCGTGGTGGCCACCAGCGGTTCCGGCAGCAGCGTGCGGTCCACTGTGGACAGCACGTACGAGCCGAGCAGGACGCCGGTTTCGTCGCCGCGCAGCATCCGCCACGACCCGTCGCGCTCGCGCACGCCGAGGGCGCAGCGATCGGCGTCCGGGTCGAGCGCGATCGCCAGGTCGGCGTCCACATCGGACGCCAGCGCCAGCAGCAGGTCCGTCGCGCCCGGTTCCTCCGGGTTCGGGAACGACACCGTGGGGAAGTCCGGGTCCGGAGCGGACTGGGCGGTCACCAGGTGCAGGTCGGTGAACCCGGCCCGGTCGAACGCCGCGCGCAGCGTCTCGGCGCCGACGCCGTGCAACGCGGTCGCGGCCACCCGCACCGCGCGCCCCGCGCCGAGCGGCAGCGTCGCGACCTCGTCGAGGTACCGGCCGACGAGGTCGACGACCTCGGCGCCTTCGGCTCGTGCCACGCTCACCGCGGCGGGCGCGGCCTGGATGGCGCGCTCGATCTCGCCGTCGGACGGCGGCACGATCTGGCCGCCGGTGGCGTCGTAGAGCTTGTACCCGTTGTCCGCCGGGGGGTTGTGCGACGCGGTGATCTGGATCCCGGCCACCGCGCCGAGCCGCCCGACGGCGAACGCGAGCACCGGCGTCGGCAGCGGGCGGGGGAACACCTTGACGTCGAAGCCGGCCGCGGTGAGCACTTCGGCGGCCGCCGTCGCGAAGGCCTCCGAGCCGTGCCGCGCGTCGCGGCCGACGACGACCAGCGCGCCCGCGTGGCCGTGCGCCGTCAGCCATTCGGCCACGCCGGCCGTCGTGCGGGTGACGACGGCGACGTTCATCCCGTTGGGCCCGGCGCGCACCGGCCCGCGCAGGCCGGCGGTGCCGAACTCGAGCGGCCCGGCCATCCGGTCGGCCAGGTCGGCGGCGGCCTCGGCGTCGCCGCCCATCGCCTTCGCGAGGACGCCCTGCAGCTCGGCGCGCGAGCCGTCGTCGGGGTCGTCGGCGATCCAGCGGAAGGCGGCGTCACGCAGGGTGGAATTCACTGTCACCGCGCCAGCCTACGGGCTAGGGTGGGGTGAGTGCGCTTGCTCTTCACCTCACTGGGGTCCTTCGGTCACACGTTCCCGCTGGTACCGCTGGCGATCGCCGCGCGCGACGCGGGCCACGACGTCGTTTTCGCCACCTCGGAAGACTTCCTGCCCCAGCTGACGAAAGCCGGGCTCGAGACGGCCGCCGCCGGGCTCGCCATCAAGGACGCGTTCGGGCAGGCCTTCGCCGAGTCCGGTCCGCCCGGCCCGCGGCGGCCGCCCGGCGAGATCCCGCCCGAGGTGCTCGGCCCGATCGTGGCGAAGGTGTTCGGCGAGGTCATGCCGAAGCAGTTCGTGTCCGACCTGCTGCCGCTGTTCGAGCACGTCCGGCCGGACCTGGTGGTGAGCGAGGCGGGCAACTCCGGCGGCGCGTTCGCCGCGCTGAAGGCCGGGATCCCGGTGGTGGCGCACGGGTTCGGCCGTGTGTCGAGCGAAGACCCGATGGTGACGCGGATCCGCGACGCCATCCGCGAGCACGGGGCCACGCTGGGGATCGAGGTCGGCGAGGACCTGGCGTTCAGCGGGCCGTTCGTCGACATCTGCCCGGAGTCCGTGCAGGAGCCCGGGTTCCTGGCGTGGGCGCACCGCGTGCCGCTGCGGCCGGTCGGCTGGAGCGAGCCGGGCGAGCTGCCCGCGGGCGTGCTGGACAAGCGGCGTCCGCTGGTCTACCTGACCCTCGGCACGGCGATGGGCCACGCGGGCGTGCTGGGCGCGGCGATCACCGGTCTGTCCGGTTTGGACGTCGACGTCCTGGTCGCCACCGGCCCGACGGTCGATCCCGCGGTGCTGGGCGAGGTCCCGGAGAACGTCCGGCTGGAGGCGTGGGTCCCGCAGTCGGAGCTGCTGCCGCACGTCGACCTGGTGGTCCACCACGGTGGCAGCGGCACGACGCTCGGCGCGTTCGGCGCGGGCCTCCCGCAGCTCCTGCTGCCGCAGGGCGCGGACCAGTTCAGCAACGCGGACGCGGTCGTCGCGGCCGGCGTCGGCTCGCGACTGCTCGGCCCCGACGTCACCGCCGAAGCCGTCGCGTCCCAGGCCCGTCACCTCCTCACGGACACCGCGGTCCGCGACGCGACCCGCGCCCTGGCGGCCGATGTGGCGGCCATGCCGTCCCCGGCCGACGTCGCTGCCCAGCTCCCCGCTTTCGCCTAAAGCCGTGAAGGCCTCCTTACCGGCTTTTATGACCGGGAAGGAGGCCTTCACGGCTTTTGTCAGGCGCGGGTGATGAGGTCGCGCAGGAGGGAGCCCATCTTCGTGGCCGCCGCGCGGCCCGCCTCCAGGACTTCCTGGTGGTTGAGCGGTTCGCCGGTCATGCCCGCGGCGAGGTTCGTCACCAGCGACAGGCCGAAGACCTCGACGCCGGCCGCGCGGGCGGCGATGGCTTCCAGGACCGTCGACATGCCGACCAGGTCCGCGCCCAGCGTGCGCAGCATCCGGATCTCCGCCGGCGTCTCGAAGTGCGGCCCGGTCAGTCCCGCGTAGACGCCTTCTTCGAGCGACGGGTCGATCTCGCGCGCGATCTTCCGCAGCCGCGCCGAGTACAGGTCCGTCAGGTCGACGAAGTTCGCGCCGACGATCGGCGAGCGCGCGGTCAGGTTCAGGTGGTCGGCGATCAGCACCGGCTGACCCACCTGGAAGCCTTCGCGCAGGCCGCCCGCCGCGTTCGTCAGCAGCACCGTCCGGACGCCGGCCGCCGCGGCGGTGCGCACGTTGTGCACCACCGGGTCGATGCCCTTGCCCTCGTAGAAGTGCGTCCGCCCCAGCATGACCAGGACGTTCTTGTCGCCGATCCGCAGCGAACGGATGGTGCCGCCGTGCCCCACCGCGCCGGGCGTGGTGAAGCCGGGCAGCTCGGCGAACGGGATCTCCGTCTCGCACTCCCCGATGACGTCCGCCGCCGGGCGCCAGCCCGACCCCAGGACCACCGCGATGTCGTGCGCGGCCACGCCGGTGCGCTTGGCGATGGCGCTCGCGGCTTCGTGTTCACTCATGCCCGCGAGCGTATCCGGACGCTCCGGACCACCAGGAACGCCACCAGCCCGAACGGCGAGAGGAAGATCGTCACCACCAGGATCGGGCTGACGACCCACGGCGAGATGTCCCGCTCCCGCCCCTCGAAGTACATCCACCGCGCGATGAACAGGTCGAACGCGATGAGGTGCGCCCAGACCAGCCCGGCGCCCCACGGCGTGGCGAGCAACGCCTGCAGCACGCCGAGATCGGGCCGGAGCATCGCCCGCGCCCACTCGCCGAAGTGCGGCAGCACCAGCGCGAAGTAGCAGGCCAGCGGCAGCAGCGGCACCCACGGCGACGCCATGATCCGGGCCGTCCACCGCCACTTCGGCGCGAAGACCAGCAGCGCCCAGAACGGCGCCGCCAGCGGAAACGCCAGGTCGAACGCCGTCATCGGACGCGCACCGCCGCCCAGGAGCCCAGCCCGGCCGCTGTGACCAGCGCCGCGGCCACGGCCAGCGTCGCCGCGTCGGGGTGCACGATCGACTGCGCCCGCAGCGCCTGCCACGTCACCAGCGCGATCAGTCCGGCGTACGCGGCGGCCCCGATCAGGACGAGCCGCGCGCGGACGACGTCGTCGCGCAGCCGCGGGAAGCGGGCGGCCAGCGCCAGGAGTCCGATGGCCAGCAGCGGCAGCGCCTGCAGCGCGTGCATCCCGACGAAGTGCGGGATCCGCAGGTCGCCGCCCACCGTGCTCCAGCCGAGGATGGGCAGGCCGGGCCCGCCGTCGTCGAGCCCGACGGTGTGCGCGCCGACCATGTCCGGGTGCCCGCCGGTGCGCCACTGCGCGAGCTGCTGCGCGGACGGGCTCGTCATCAGGATGCCCAGCGAGATGCCGGCCAGGGACAGCACGGCGCCGGCGCGCACGGCCCAGAAGGTCGCCCGGTCTTCCAGCTTGGTGAACAGCACCAGCACGGTCAGGGCGAGCGTGGCGGCCTGCAACCCGATGATCATCTTGCCCATGACGTTGTAGATCAGCTCGTCCTGCGGGGTCGCGATGTTGAAGTGGCTGGCCCGCCCGCGCGCGGCCTGGAACGTCAGCAGGACGTACTCGGCGGCGAAGATCAGCACCAGGAAGTCCGTCAGCCACCCCGCCGTGCGGCGGAACCGCGGCAGCAGCGAGACGAGCCAGCTCCAGGTGGCGAAGTAGAGCGCGCCGGACACGGCGAACTTGAACGGCTTGGCCCAGATCGGCGCGCCGGCGAGCGTCCGCTGGTCGACGAGCATCGCGGCGACGCACAGCACGGCGACGGCCCCGAGCACGGCGGCGAAGACCGCGGACGGCCGGTGCCACCCGCGCGTTCTGCTCGCGGCGTCGGCAAGGATGGTCATGGTTCCTCCCAGAATGGATAGTCAAGCTCTCCGTTATGGGAAGTTAAACTCTCCATGCTGAGAAGTCTTCAGGGTTGCCCCGGAGACCGACCCTGGGATCGGAGCGGATGCGCATGCGGATGGCCGAACTGAGCGCCGAGTCGGGGGTGCCGGTCGCGACCGTCAAGTACTACCTGCGCGAAGGCCTGCTGCCGCCGGGGGAGCGCACCAGCCCGAACCAGGCCCGGTACTCCCCGGCGCACGTCCAGCGCCTGCGGCTGATCAAGGCGCTCACCGACGTCGGCGGCCTCCCGCTGGCCTCGGTCGGCGCCGTGCTGAGCGCGATCGACGAAGACCGGACCCCGCACGAGACGATGGGCGTCGTCCAGGAAGAACTGGCCGGCGAGCCACCCCGGGTGGCGGAGGACGCCGCGGAGTGGGCGTCGAAGCTGCTTCAGGAGCTGGCCCGCCGGTACGGCTGGAAGTGGCACGGCGCGGAGGACCGGACGGTCGCCAACCTGATCGCGGCACTCGCCACGGCGAAGGAACTCGGGCACGAGAAGCTGGCCGAGCGCCTGGACGAGTACTTCGAGCTGGCGCTGCGCGTGGCGGAGCTGGACGTCGAGGTGGTGACGGGGTTGACGTCGTTCGACAAGATCATCGAGGCCGGGCTGATCGCGACGGTGCTGGGCGACCGCATCTTCACCGGCCTGCGCCACCTCGCGCAGGAGTACGTGTCGCGCGAGGTGCTGGGCCGGGCGCCTTAGTCCGAGACGCTCAACGTCGGCGCGACGCGGTTGCCGGGCCGGCCGCGTGGTCTGCCCGGCGTCGCCGGGATGTCATGAAAGGCTCATTCATGTCGTCTGGCGAGGTGAACGACTCTTTCATGACATCGCGGATGGGCGGATCGGCCGTGCTGCCCGACTTTGCCGGGGCCCTGGTGCCGGACGCGGTGAACGGGTCGTTCAGTGCGCCGGACGCGATGAAAGAGTCGTTCATGACATTGCCGGGCGCGAGGTGCTGGACCGGGCGCCTTAGTCCGACACGCTCAGCGTCGGCGCGACGCGGTCGAAGACGTCCCGCCGCGTCGCGTCCTCCTGCTCGACCGGGGCCGTCACCGACAGCACCCACAGGCTGTCGCCCGCCTGGACCAGGTTCATGAACGTCACCCGCGTGACGCGGCCGTCGTCGCTGTTGCCCGGGAGCAGGCCGCTCTCCAGCGTGCGGTAGGTGAACGTGGTGCCCTTGCCGCCCGCGTCCGGGGACGGGCCGAAGAGCTCGAAGCCGTCGCCGGAGTACGTCTGCTTCAGCCAGTTGACGTACTCGGTGTCGTCCGGGAACTTGCCGAAGTAGTTCGCCAGCCGCTCCACGCGGATCGAGCGGCGGCCGTCCGGCGAGACGTACTGGACGGCCGTGCTCGCGCCGAACTTCGTCGTGTTGTGGGGTGCGACGAACTTCTGCCAGCCCTGCGGGACGTCGAGGCCGAACTGGCCGCCGTCGCCGGTCGCGTAGCTCGCGTCGCCGGACTGGCGGACCAGCGACGGCGGCGGGACGTCGGTGAGGCCGTTCGACGTGGTGCGCGGCTCGGCCGCCGGTGGCAGCAGCGACTGGCCGCCGACCGCCCTGGCCAGTGCGAACCCGCCGCCCGCCGCGATGAGGAAGAGCAGGATCGCCAGCGCGACGAGCAGGGCGGTGGCCCGGGCCCCGCGGCGGGCGGGCCGGGGCGGGGCGGCGAACACCGTGGGCGTCGTGTCCACCGCCGGGGCGGGCGGGCGCAGGAACGGCAGCGGGCCGGGATCCGTGGCGAGCTCGCTGCTCGACCCCTCGGACTTCTTCTCGGGCAGGACGGTCTTGATCACCTGCGTGTCCGTCGCGTCCGGCTGCGCGGACGTCTTCTTGCCGTCCGGGGTGCGGAACAGCTCGGGTCCGAACAGGTCGAGCGGCGTCTTCGACTGCAGCGGGTAGAGCCGGTGGCGGACCTCGCGCAGGGTGATCCGGTCGCCGGGCTCCTTCTTCATCAGCGCGGAGATGACCTCGGCGAGCGGCCCGGCCTTCGGCTTGGGGACCTTGCCGTTGACGACCTTGCCGACGGTCTCCAGCGGGTCGCCGTCGGCGTCGTACGGCGGCGCGCCCTCGACCGCGGCGAACAGCGTCGCGCCGAGGCCCCAGAGGTCGGCGGCCGGGACGACCGCGCCGCCGGAAGCGACCTCCGGCGCGATGTAGGCGGGGGAGCCGAGCATGATCCCGGTGCGGGTCATGGTCGCCTCGGAGACGTTGCGGGCGATGCCGAAGTCGGTCAGCTTGATCCGGCCGTCGCTGGCGACCAGGACGTTGCCCGGCTTGACGTCGCGGTGCGTGATGCCGGCGGCGTGCGCGGCCTCCAGCGCCGACGCCACGGCGATGCCGACCGCGGCGGCCTGCTCGACGGTCAGCGGCCCGTGGTCGCGCAGGATGTGCGCGAGGCTGCGCGAGGGCAGCAGTTCCATCACCACGAACGGCTGATCGTCCTCGCGGGCGACGTCGTGCAGGATGATCACGTTCGGGTGGGAGAGGACGGCGATCGCGCGCGCCTCGCGCAGTGTCCGCTCGCGCAGCTCGTCCGCCTGGGACGCCGGGATGCCCGGCGGCACCTTCATCTCCTTGACGGCCACCTGCCGGTGGAGGAACTCGTCGTAGGCGGACCAGACGGTGCCCATCGACCCGGAGCCGAGCACCGAACGCAGCCGGTAGCGACCGGCGACCACTCGTGTCTCTTCGCTGGAGGGGGGCACGCGTCAATTGTGTCGTACCCGCGTGACCGGCCCCTAACCTGCCCGGGGCGTCCCCCTAGCGCGACCAGACTCACAGGGCGGGCGCGGCGAGTGCCTCTACCATCACTGGGTATGACTGAAGTGGCCGGTCCGGAGTCAGTGCCGATCTCCGAACTCGACCTGGCGGCCGAGTTCCCCCAGGCGACGCGCGAGCAGTGGCAGGAGCTCGTCGCGGGTGTCCTGCGCAAGAGCGGCAAGCTGCCCGAGGACTTCCCGGGTGCGCCGGAGAGCAAGCTCGTCACGCGCACCTACGACGGGATCGAGATCCAGCCGCTGTACACGGCGGACGACGTCCCCGGCGAAACCGGCTTTCCCGGCCTGCCGCCCTACGTGCGCGGCGCGCGGCCGGAAGGCCAGGTCAGCACCGGCTGGGACGTCCGCGCCCGGTTCACCGGCGACGACGGCCGCGCGGTCAACAAGGCCGTCCTGACCGACCTCGAAGGCGGCGTGACGTCGATCTGGCTGACCGTGCCGCCGTCCGCGCTGGCCGACGCGCTCAACGAGGTCTACCTCGACCTCGCGCCGGTCGTCCTCGACGCGGGTGCCGATTTCGAAGCCGCCGCGGACGCGCTGTTCGAGCTGTTCGACGAGCGCGAGATCCCGGCTAGCGAGGCCACCGCCGTGCTGGGCGCGGACCCGATCGGGCTGGCCGCCCGCTCCGGCTCGGCCGCCGACCTCGGACCGGCCGCCGCGCTCGCCGCGCGTGCCGCCGCGAAGTACCCGAAGGTGCGCACGATCGTCGCCGACGGCCTGCCGTTCCACGAGGCGGGCGGGTCGGACGCCCAGGAGCTGGGCGCCTTGGTGGCCGCCGGGGTCGAGTACCTGCGCGCGCTCACCGACGCGGGTCTCGACGCTGAAGCCGCGGCCGGCCAGCTCGAGTTCCGCGTCGCCGCGACCGCCGACCAGTTCTCCACCATCGCGAAGCTGCGCGCGGCCCGCCGGCTGTGGGCGCGCGTCGCCGAGGTCTGCGGCTTCACCTCGCCGATGCGCCAGCACGCCGTGACGTCGCCGTCGATGCTGACCCGGCGCGACCCGTGGGTGAACATGCTGCGCACGACCGTCGCCTGCTTCGGCGCCGGCGTCGGCGGCGCGGACGCGGTCACCGTGCTGCCGTTCGACGCCGCGATCGGCAAGCCCGACGCGTTCTCCGCGCGGATCGCCCGCAACACCCACGCCGTGCTGCTGGAGGAGTCCAAGCTGGCCGGCGTGGTCGACCCGGCGGGCGGCTCCTGGTACGTCGAGAAGCTCACCGACGACCTCGCGCACGCGGCCTGGGCCGAGTTCACCGCCATCGAGGCGGCGGGCGGCCTGGTCGCCGAACTCGCGTCCGGCGCGCTGGCCGGCCGGCTGGCCGAGACGTGGGAGAAGCGGTCGAAGCGGATCGCCACCCGCCGCGACCCGCTCACCGGCGTCAGCGAGTTCCCGAACCTGGCCGAGAAGCCGGTGACCCGGGAACCCTTCGCCACCGCGGAAGAAGGCGGGCTGCCGCGCCACCGGTACGCCGAAGGCTTCGAAGCCCTGCGGGACGCTTCGGACGCGTACCTCGCTTCGCACGGCGAGCGGCCCAAGGTCTTCCTCGCCACCCTCGGCCCGGTCGCCGCGCACACCGCGCGCGCCGGGTTCGCCGCCAACCTGTTCCAGGCCGGTGGGATCGAAGCCGTCAACCCGGGCGCGACCGACGACCTGCCCGGCGCGTTCCGCGCGTCCGGCGCGAAGATCGCCTGCCTCTGCGGCACCGACGACGCCTACGCGGCACAGGCGGCCGACGTCGCCAAGGCCCTCGGCGCCGACCACGTACTACTGGCGGGCAAGGGCTCCTTCGACGGCGTGGACGGCAACGTCTTCGCCGGCTGCGACGCCCTCGACGTCCTCAACGGCCTGCACGCCAAGCTGGGAGTCACCCGATGAGCATCCCGAACTTCGCCGGACTCGACCTCGGCACGCCGTCGCCGGGCGACCGCGACGCCTGGGCCAAGGCCGTGCAGGACGCCACCGGCAAGGGCCCGGACGCCCTCGCCTGGGAGACGCCGGAAGGCATCGGCGTCAAGCCGGTCTACACGGCCGACGACCTGTCCGATGTGGACTTCCTGGGCACCTACCCCGGCATCGCGCCCTTCCTGCGCGGGCCGTACCCGACGATGTACGTCAACCAGCCCTGGACCATCCGCCAGTACGCCGGCTTCTCCACCGCCGAGGAGTCCAACGCCTTCTACCGGCGCAACCTCGCCGCCGGCCAGAAGGGCCTCTCGGTCGCCTTCGACCTGGCCACCCACCGCGGCTACGACTCCGACCACCCCCGCGTCTCCGGCGACGTCGGCATGGCGGGCGTCGCGATCGACTCCATCTACGACATGCGCCAGCTCTTCGACGGGATCCCGCTCGACAAGATGTCGGTGTCCATGACGATGAACGGCGCGGTGCTGCCGGTGCTGGCGCTGTACGTCGTCGCGGCCGAGGAGCAGGGGGTGAAGCCGGAGCAGCTCGCGGGGACCATCCAGAACGACATCCTCAAGGAGTTCATGGTCCGCAACACCTACATCTACCCGCCGCAGCCGTCGATGCGGATCATCTCCGACATCTTCTCCTTCACTTCGCAGCACATGCCGAAGTACAACTCGATCTCCATCTCCGGCTACCACATGCAGGAAGCCGGGGCGACCGCCGACCTCGAGCTGGCCTACACCCTCGCCGACGGCGTCGAGTACATCCGCTCGGGCGTCGACGCCGGGCTCAGCGTCGACAAGTTCGCGCCGCGGCTGTCGTTCTTCTGGGCCATCGGCATGAACTTCTTCATGGAGGTCGCGAAGCTGCGCGCGGCCCGCCTGCTGTGGGCGAAGCTGGTGAAGGGCTTCGACCCGAAGTCGCAGAAGTCCCTTTCGCTGCGCACGCACTCCCAGACGTCGGGCTGGTCCCTGACCGCGCAGGACGTCTACAACAACGTCGTCCGCACCTGCGTCGAGGCGATGGCCGCGACCCAGGGGCACACGCAGTCCCTGCACACCAACGCCCTCGACGAAGCCCTCGCCCTGCCGACCGACTTCTCCGCGCGGATCGCCCGCAACACGCAGCTGCTGCTGCAGCAGGAATCCGGCACCACGCGCGTGATCGACCCGTGGGGCGGCAGCGCCTTCGTCGAGAAGCTGACCTACGACCTCGCGCGCAAGGCGTGGGGCCACATCACCGAAGTCGAGCAGGCCGGCGGCATGGCCAAGGCGATCGACGCGGGCATCCCCAAGCTGCGCATCGAAGAAGCCGCCGCACGCACCCAGGCCCGCATCGACTCCGGGCGGCAGCCGGTGATCGGCGTCAACAAGTACCAGGTCACCGACGACGAAGAGATCGAAGTCCTCAAGGTCGACAACGCCGGCGTCCGCGCGCAGCAGCTGGAAAAGCTGCGCCGGTTGCGCGAAGAGCGTGACCCGGCGGCGACCGAGGACGCGCTGCGGCGGCTGACCGAAGGCGCCGGGAACGGCGGCAACCTGCTGGAGCTGGCCATCGGCGCGGCCCGCGCGAAGGCCACCGTCGGCGAGATCTCCGACGCGCTCGAGAAGCTCTGGGGCCGCCACTCCGGGCAGATCCGGACGATTTCGGGCGTCTACCGCGAAGAGGTGGGTAAGTCGCAGAACGTCGAACAGGCCCGTGAACTGGTCGAGAAGTTCGCCGAGGAGGAGGGCCGCCGTCCCCGCATCCTCGTCGCGAAGATGGGCCAGGACGGCCACGACCGCGGCCAGAAGGTGATCGCCACCGGCTTCGCCGACATCGGCTTCGACGTCGACGTCGGCCCGCTGTTCTCCACCCCGGCCGAGGTCGCCCGCCAGGCGATCGAAGCGGACGTGCACGTCGTCGGCGTCTCGTCGCTGGCCGCCGGGCACCTCTCGCTGGTGCCGGCGCTGCGCCACGAACTCGCCGAGCTGGGCCGCGAAGACATCATGGTGGTCGTCGGCGGCGTCATCCCGCCGCAGGACTACCCGGCGCTGCGCGAAGCCGGCGCGGCGGCGATCTTCGGCCCCGGCACCGTGCTCGCGGACGCGGCGATCGACCTGCTCGGCCAGCTGTCGGCGCAGGAGTCCTGACCCTTGCCGCGCAAGATCGACGTCGGCGCCTACGCCAAGGGGGTCCTCGCGGGGGACCGCGGGACGCTGTCGAAGGCCATCACGCTCGTCGAGTCGCAGCGGGAGGACCACCGGGCGCAGGCGCAGGAGCTGCTGGTCGAGCTGCTGCCGCAGTCGGGCGGCGCGCGGCGCGTGGGCATCACCGGCGTCCCCGGCGTCGGCAAGTCGACTTTCATCGACCAGCTGGGCACCGACCTGACGGCGGCCGGGCACAAGGTGGCCGTGCTCGCGGTCGACCCGTCGTCCACCCGGACCGGCGGCTCGATCCTCGGCGACAAGACCCGGATGGCGCGCCTGGCGGTCGACGAGCGGGCGTTCATCCGGCCGTCGCCGACGTCCGGCACGCTCGGCGGCGTCGCGCGGGCGACGCGCGAGACGATCGTGCTGATGGAAGCCGCGGGCTACGACACCGTCCTGGTCGAGACCGTCGGGGTGGGACAGTCCGAAGTGACCGTCGCGAACATGGTCGACTGCTTCCTGTTCCTGACCCTCGCGCGCACCGGCGACCAGCTGCAGGGCATCAAGAAGGGCGTGCTGGAGCTCGCCGACGTCATCGCGGTCAACAAGGCCGACGGCGACCACGAGCGGGACGCCAAGCGGGCGGCCCGCGAACTCTCGGGCGCGCTGCGGATGATCTACGGCCCCGAGGCCGCGTGGACCCCGCCCGTGCTCACCTGCAGCGGCCTGCACAACCTGCGCCTGGACGAAGTCTGGGGCGCGATCGAGAAGCACCGCGAGACGCTTTCGGCGTCCGGCGAGCTGGAAGCGCGCCGCCGCCGGCAGCAGGTCGACTGGACCTGGGCCATGGTGCGCGAGCAGTTGCTCAGTCGCCTGGCGGCGCATCCGGACGTGCGAACGGTCGTTCCCGACGTCGAACGGGCGGTGCGCGCCGGTGAGCTGACAGCTACCCTCGGTGCACAGCGGATCCTCGACGCGTTCGGTCCACCGCGTGGTGGCTGACGCGCCGGCGTTCCGCGGGCAGAATGCCTGGTCGTGGCGAAGGGATGACATGGCGAAACTGCGGGTTCTGGTCCTGGTCGGGGTGCTCGGTGCGGTGCTGTTCACCGCGTCGCCCGCGCTGGCCGAGCCGGTGCGTCCGGTGGCGGCTTCGGTGACCGCGGCGCACGTCGCGGTGGCGCCGGTCCCGGCGCAGACCCAGCCACCGGGCCCGGTGCTGGACCCGGCCCAGACCGACAAGGCGAACACCGAGAAGACGAAGAACAAGCTGGTCGCGGGCCTGATCGCGGTCGTGCTGCTCGGCATCGTCATCTGGGGCAGGCGGGTCCGTTCGAAGAAGGCCAAGGGATCCTGACGCCTTCGGCTTTGCCGAACTACTGCACGCCGTTCAACGCAGATCCGCTACCGGCCATCTAGGACGGCCCTTTTCGAGGCGCGGCTTGCCGCCTGCATGGTGCACGATCGTCTGCAAATGCGTACAACAGATCGATCGGCACGAAGCGTGACCCCAGCCGCTGCGCGGGTTACCCGTGTTGCGGGAGGAGGTGCGGCGTGACGGTGCTGGACTCACGACCGGACGTTCCAGGTGACCCCCATGGGCGCATGATGACCCCTATGGAGGGGCCTGAGGCGCTCATTTCCGAAGCCGGCGTAAGCATGGCTCCCGTGGAGGACCTTGGCGCGGGCCGCGGCCCGTTCTGGCTCGACGACTGGCTGCGCGCCAACGCGACGGACGTGCTCGCCTGGCGCCGGCACATCCACGCGCACCCGGAGCTGTCGCGGCACGAGTTCGCGACCACGGAACTGGTCGTCACGCTGCTGCGCACCGTCGGGCTCAAGCCGTGGGTGCTGCCCGGCGGCACCGGCGTCGTCTGCGACATCGGCAGCGGCGAGCGGTGCGTGGCGCTGCGCGCGGACATGGACGCGCTGCCGCTCACCGAGGCGACCGACCTGCCCTACGCGTCGACCGTCGAGGGCGCGGCCCACATGTGCGGCCACGACGCCCACACGGCGATCCTGCTCGGCGCGGCCCGCGCGCTGGCCGGCGCGCCCGAGCTGCCCGGCCGCGTCCGGCTGATCTTCCAGCCCGCCGAGGAGGTCATGCCCGGCGGCGCGCTGGACATGATCGCGGCCGGCGCGCTCGACGGCGTCGAGCGGATCTACGGCCTGCACGTCGACCCGCGTCTCGAAGTGGGTTCGGTGGGGCTGCGCGTGGGCGCGCTGACGTCCGCGGCGGACCTGATCGAGCTGCGGCTCACCTCGCCGGGCGGCCACACGTCCCGGCCGCACCTGACGGCCGACCTGGTCCACGCGCTGGGCACGGTGATCACCGGGCTGCCGGCGCTGCTCTCGCGCCGGGTCGACCCGCGTTCCGGCACCGTCCTGGTGTGGGGCGCGGTCCACGCGGGCCAGGCCGCCAACGCGGTGCCCCAGGACGGCGTCCTGCGCGGCACGCTCCGCACGGCCGACCACGAGGTCTGGACGTCGCTGGAGCCGCTGGTGGCGTCCTCTGTGGAGTCCCTGCTGGCCCCGACCGGCGTCGGCTTCTCGCTGGACTACCGCCGCGGGGTCCCGCCGGTGGTCTCGGACGCGGACTCGACGGCGCTGATGCGCGCCGGTGTCGAAGCGGCCCTCGGCGAGGGTGCGGTGGCCGGCACCGAGCAGTCCTCCGGCGGGGAAGACTTCGGCTGGTACCTCGAGCACATCCAGGGCGCATTCGCCCGCCTGGGTGTCTGGTCCGGCCCGCCTGCTCCGCAGTCGGACATCCACCGCCCGACGTTCGTCCTCGACGAGCGTTCCCTGCTCTGCGGGGTCCGCACGCTGGTCCACACCGCTTTGGCGGCGCTCGCCTGAGCGAGGTTGTCCACAGCTTCACCGAGTTGTCCACAGGCCGTGCACCGGCCCTTCCCTCGATCGGGGGAAGGGCCGTTTTGCGCGCCCGCGGACCGGCGGGCACACTGGACGGCGGCCCGTCGCGCGAGCCCGGCTGTCCTGCTGTTTTCGTTGTGCGGCAAGGACTTTCACGTTCGCCCGGAGCCGGGCCGGAGCCGGCATGCACAGGCCGGCCCGCGCGCTCGACGGGGTGCCCGCGAGGTCTCTCGCGGGCTCGTGGTAGCGCTCAGGCCACTGAGTTGTCCACAGGGTGTGGAGTCAGCCGCTGATGCCCGAACAGGGCCGGGTCCGCAGGTCGTCGACGTAGTCCGCCGGCGCCCCGGCCGCCTCCGCGGCGTCGGCCAGCACGCCCAGGTACCGCGCCGATGGCAGGCCGCCCTCGTAGGCGTCCAGGACGTACAGCCAGGCCAGCGCCGAGCCGTCCATGGTCTGGACCCGGAGCCGGATCTTCGTGTGCATCCCCAGCTCGCCGCCTTCCCAGCGGTCGAGCCCGTCCTCGTCCAGCGGCGTCACGTCGTAGAGGACGACGAAGACCCGGGATCCCGGGTCTTCGACGATCGTGGCCAGTGCACCTTCCCAGCCGAGGTCCTCGCCGCCGAAGGTCAGGCGCCACCCCTCCAGCCAGCCGGTGCCGGCCATCGGAGAGTGCGGCGCGCGCTCCAGCATCTGGGCGGGCTCCATGTTCGATCCGTACGCGGCATACAACGGCACGCCGACAGCCTAGCGACCTCTCCCTCACCCGAGTGGACGCACTCGCCGTGTTCGCCCACTTCAGTGTCCGGACACCTGCGCCGCGTACGGTGAGAGCACCGCACACGAGCACATCGAGGAGGACCCAGGTGACCAGGATCGTGATCATGGGCGGGGGCCCGGCCGGCTACGAAGCCGCGCTCGTCGCGGCCCAGCACGGCGCCGACGTCACGATCGTCGAGCGGGACGGCCTGGGCGGCGCCTGCGTGCTCTACGACTGCGTCCCGTCGAAGACGTTCATCGCGAGCTCCGGCGCGCTGGCGAAGATGCACGACCTCGGTGAGCTCGGCATCAACACCGACCTGGCCGACACCAGCATCGACCTCCCGACCGTGCACGGCCGCGTGAAGGGCCTCGCGCTCGCGCAGTCCGCCGACATCCGCGCCCGCGTCCAGCGCGAAGGCGTCCGCGTCATCGCGGGTGAGGCGCGCTTCTGCGACGAAGAGCCCGGCCTCGCGACCCACAAGGTCGCCGTGACGACGTCCGAAGGCACCGAGAAGCTGCCCGCCGACGTCGTCCTGATCGCCACCGGCGCCACCCCGCGCGTGCTGCCGGGTGCGGTGCCGGACGGCGAGCGCATCCTCGACTGGCGCCAGCTCTACGAGCTCCAGGAGCTGCCGGAGCACCTCGCCGTGATCGGCTCGGGCGTCACCGGCGCCGAGTTCGCGTCCGCCTACACCGAGATGGGCGTCAAGGTCACCGTCGTCTCCAGCCGCGACCGCGTCCTCCCGCACGAGGACGCCGACGCCGCCGCGGTGCTCGAAGAGGTCTTCTCCCAGCGCGGCACGACCGTGGCGAAGCAGGCGCGCGCGGACCGCGTCGAGCGCACCGACAAGGGCGTCGAGATCCACCTCGCCGACGGCCGCGTGATCGAAGCCAGCCACGCGCTGATGACCGTCGGGTCGATCCCGAACACCCAGGACATCGGCCTCGACAAGGTCGGCATCGCACCCGGCCCCGGTGGGTTCATCACCGTCGACCGCGTTTCGCGCACCTCCGTTCCCGGGATCTACGCCGCCGGCGATTGCACCGGCGTGCTCATGCTGGCCTCGGTGGCGAGCATGCAGGGCCGCATCGCGATGTGGCACGCGCTGGGCGAAGGCGTCGCGCCGATCAAGCTCAAGACCGTCGCCGCCAACGTGTTCACCCACCCGGAGATCGCCACCGTCGGCATCAGCCAGCAGGCGATCGACTCCGGCGAGGTGCCCGCGCGCACCATCATGCTGCCCCTGGCCACCAACGCGCGCGCGAAGATGGAGGGCCTCCGCCGAGGCTTCGTGAAGCTGTTCTGCCGCCCCGCCACCGGCGTGGTCGTCGGTGGAGTCGTCGTGGCGCCGCAGGCGAGCGAGCTCATCCTTCCCATCGCGCTCGCCGTCCAGAACCAGCTCACAGTGGACCACCTGGCACTGACATTTTCGGTGTACCCGTCGCTGTCGGGCTCGATCACCGAGGCCGGGCGCCAGCTCATGCGCCACGACGATCTGGACTGAACCGGTAGGCAACCCGTCGCGCCCTGTCGCGTCTTGTCGGTGGTAAGGCTGAAGACGTGAAGGGTGCGATGGTGCGCAAGACGGTGGTTTTCGTTGCGGCAGCGGTGATCGGTGCGACGGCGCTGGCGGCGCCCGCGACGGCGCAGAGCGGCAGTCCCGCGGCACCCGCGCCGGCCGGCAGCGTCCAGCTCAACGTCAACACCGCGATCAACCAGTCGCTCGTGGACAAGTACGTCCGCGACGCGCCGAACGTCGCGCTGGCCAAGTGCGAGGGCGCTTCGCCGAAGTTCGCGTCGCCGGTGCTGGACTTCGCCAACTACACCCCGGGCCCGTTCATGGGCGCGGATGCCAACATCAGCGCGGACGCCACCCTCAAGCCCGGCACGGCCGCGGGCGAGTACCCGCTGACCGTCACCTGCGGCGGCCAGACGTACACCACGAAGTTCACGGTGCCGGCCGCGCAGGTGGCGAAGGTGCCCTCCGGCGCCGCGAAAGCGGGCGACGGCAGCATGGCGGGCTGATTTTCTTTTCTCGAAACCGCCCCTTTCGCAGGTGAAGGCGTCTTTTGGGGTGAGGAGCGCGTTCATTCCCACAGGGGAGAAAAGAATGAAGAAGACAGCCGTTGCCGCGGGTTTCGCCGCCGCTTTCCTGGTTCTCACCCCGTCCGCCGCCCTGGCGACCCCGGACGGCTCGTCCTCGCGGATCACCCGGCCGCTGACGGTGTCCCCGGCCCAGGCGCAGCCGGGCGCACGGGTGAAGCTGGACTTCGCCTGCCAGACGCGCGAACCCGCGGAGAAGGTCACCGTGCGGTCGGCGGCGCTCGTCTTCGGCAAGGGGATGTGGGCCACCGGCACGGTCAAGGACGTCAAGCCCGGCAAGTACGCCGTCACGCTGCGCTGCGGCCCGGAAACGTCGAGCGCGACCCTGGAAGTCCTGCCGGTGCGGAGGCAGGTCGTCAAGGTCCCCGCGGGTGCGCCGCAGACGGGTGATGGCACGGCCGAGGGGTCCCCGCTCGCGGCGGCGGCCGCCATGGGGGCGCTCGCGCTCGGCGGCACCGGTCTCGTGCTCGCCCGGCGGTCCCGCCGACGCTGACGGCGGCCGGGTACCGTCGGGACTCAACCGAAGAGACCACCCGGACGTGTGAACCGCGAGCGAGGAAGCACGGGGGAGAACATGCCGACGAGGACCACGAGCAGACGGGGCTACCTGATCGCCCTCGTCCTCGCGTTGCTGGCCGCGCTGGTGGTCGTGGCGCTGGTGTTCAGCGGCGGTTCCGAGCCGCCGACCGCCCAGCCGCCGCCCGCGCGGCCGGTCGCCGTCCAGCCCGAACCCGCCGAGCAGGACGCCGCCCTGCCCAAGTCCACCCCCGTCTCGATCGACATCCCGAAGATCGGCGCGCACTCCTCGCTGGTCCCGCTCGGCCTCAACGCCGACAACACGATCGAGGTACCGCCGGTGACCACACCCCTGCAGGCCGGCTGGTACACCTACGCGCCGACACCCGGCGAAACCGGACCGGCCGTCGTGCTCGGGCACGTCGACGGGAACCACCAGAAGGGCATCTTCTTCCGGCTCAAGGAGCTGGCCGCGGGCGATCGGGTGTCGATCGCCCGCGAGGACGGCACCACGGCGGTCTTCGAGGTGACGAAGGTGCACCAGGTGCCGAAGAAGGACTTCGAGGGCGAAGGCGTCTACGACGACACCCCCGGCCCCGAACTGCGCCTGATCACCTGCGGCGGCGTCTTCGACCGGACCGCGCGCAATTACGTCGACAACATCGTCGTCTACGCGAAGCTCGTCGGGCACTGAGTCCTTCGGCCCTGGTTTTGTCGGTGGTGGGTGCCAGACTGTGTCGGCCGTCACCCCGGCGGCGTTCACGAGGGTTGGGAGTCGAAATGGTGTTCCGGGACGAGCGGTGGCCGGACGGTACGCCCAGTTGGGTGGACCTGATGGTGCCCGACCAGGCGAAAGCGGTGGCGTTCTACAGCGGCCTGTTCGGCTGGGACGTGCGGACGGGCGGTGAAGAGACCGGCTTCTACGGCATGGCCGAGCTGCGCGGGCGTCCCGTCGCCGGCATCGGGCAGACGCCGCCGGGCCAGGAGATGCCCGCGGTGTGGACGACGTACCTGGCGGTGTCCGATGTGGACAAGACGGTCGCGGCGATCACCGAAGCCGGCGGCCAGGTCGTGATGCCGGTCATGGAGGTCATGAAGGAGGGCCGGATGGCGGTGGCGGCCGACCCGGCGGGCGCCGTCTTCGGCCTCTGGGAAGCGGGCAACCACATCGGCACCCAGGTCAC
The DNA here is from genome assembly GCF_003937945.1 of Amycolatopsis eburnea. GTDB lineage: Bacteria > Actinomycetota > Actinomycetes > Mycobacteriales > Pseudonocardiaceae > Amycolatopsis > Amycolatopsis eburnea. The sequence continues at coordinate 347,656 of NZ_RSEC01000032.1, read as the reverse complement.
GGCGGCGCCGGGCACGCTGGCCTGGAACGAGTGCATGAGCCGCGACTACCCGGCGGCCAAGGCGTTCTACGAGCAGGTCTTCGGCTACGGCTTCCAGGACCTGTCGAACGACGACTTCACGTACGCGGTCCTGCTGCTCGACGGCCGCCCGGTCGGCGGGCTGGGCGCGCTGCCGGCGTCGGTCCCGGCGGAGGTGCCGTCGAACTGGTCCGCGTACTTCTCGGTGGCGGACGCCGACGCGAGCGCGGCGAAGGTCGTCGAACTCGGCGGGCAGGTGCTGGACCAGCCGTTCGACTCGCCGTACGGCAGGCAGGTGCGGGTGCTGGACGACCAGGGCGTGCCGTTCCTGGTGATCGCGCCGAACGAGCAGTCGGGCAAGCCGGAGGGCTGGGAGGAGTGAGTCCCTGACCGAGCAGGCCGGAGGCGCGTCACCGCGCCCCCGGCCCGGGCGGTTCAGTCCTCGTCGGACACCCAGTCGAAGGTCTTCGTCACGGCCTTCTTCCAGTTCCGGTACTCGCGCTCGCGGCGGGAGTCGTCCATCTCCGGGTCCCACTGCTTGTCCTGCGCCCAGTTGGTCCGGATGTCGTCTTCGGACTTCCAGAACCCGACCGCCAGCCCGGCGGCGTACGCGGCGCCCAGCGCGGTGGTCTCGTTGACCACCGGGCGGATCACCGGCACGCCGAGGATGTCGGCCTGGAACTGCATGAGCAGCTCGTTGACCACCATGCCGCCGTCGACCTTGAGGGAGGTGAGCGCCACCCCGGAGTCGGCGTTCATCGCGTCGATGACCTCGCGCGACTGGAACGCCGTCGCCTCCAGCACCGCGCGGGCCAGGTGGCCCTTGTTGACGAACCGGGTGAGGCCGACGATCGCGCCGCGGGCGTCGGACCGCCAGTAAGGAGCGAACAGACCCGAGAACGCCGGGACGAAATACGCGCCGCCGTTGTCCTCGACGCTGCGGGCGTGCTCCTCGATCTCGGCCGCGGTCGTGATCAGGCCGAGGTTGTCGCGCAGCCACTGCACCAGCGAACCGGTGACGGCGACGGAGCCTTCCAGCGCGTACACCGTGTCGTTCGAGCCGATCTTGTAGCAGACCGTGGTGAGCAGCCCGTTCTGCGACATCACCTTTTCGGTGCCGGTGTTGAGCAGCATGAAGTTGCCGGTGCCGTAGGTGTTCTTGGCCTCGCCGGGCGAGAGGCAGGCCTGGCCGAACGTCGCGGCCTGCTGGTCGCCCAGGATGCCCGCGATCGGGACGCCCGCGAGCGCGCCCTTCTCGCGGACCTTGCCGTACTCCTCGGAGGAGGAACGGATCTCCGGCAGCATCGAAAGGGGGATGCCCATCTCGCCGGCGATCTCGGCGTCCCACTGCAGGGTGTCGAGGTCCATCAGCATGGTGCGCGACGCGTTCGTGGGGTCGGTGACGTGCACCCCGCCGTCGGCGCCGCCGGTCATGTTCCACAGCACCCAGGTGTCCATGTTGCCGAAGATCAGGTCACCGGCTTCGGCCTTCTCGCGCGCGCCTTCGACGTTGTCGAGGATCCACTTGATCTTCGGCCCGGAGAAGTACGTCGCGAGCGGGAGGCCGACCTTGGCGCGGTAGCGCTCCTGGCCGCCGCCGAGGTTGCCGAGCTCGGTGACGATCTTGTCGGTGCGGGTGTCCTGCCAGACGATCGCGTTGTAGACCGGCTTGCCGGTCTTCTTGTCCCAGACGAGCGCGGTCTCGCGCTGGTTGGTGATGCCTACGGCGGCGATGTCCTTCGCGGTCAGGTCGGCCTTGGCCAGCGCGCCCGCGGCGACCCGGCGCGTGTTCTCCCAGATCTCCTCGGCGTTGTGCTCGACCCAGCCCGCCTTGGGGAAGATCTGTTCGTGCTCGCGCTGGTCGACCGAGACCACGCGGCCTTCGTGGTTGAAGATCATGCACCGGGTCGACGTGGTGCCCTGGTCGATCGCGGCTACGTACGAAGTCATGTGCGCTCCAGGAATCCGGTGGGTCGGGCGATCACTTCAGGTTGTGGACGAGCAGGTAGACCAGCGCGGCCAGCGCGCCGCCGGCGAGCGGGCCGACGACCGGGATCCACGAGTAACCCCAGTTCGCGTTGGCCTTGTTCTTGATCGGCAGCAGGAACGCGTACGCGATGCGCGGCCCGAGGTCGCGGGCCGGGTTGATGGCGTAGCCCGTCGGCCCGCCGAGCGACGTGCCGATCACGAGGACGACGAACGAGACGCCCGCGTAGCCGAGCGCCGAGTTGCCGAAGTTCGGCGTGCCGCCGTCGCCGGCCGCGAAGACCGGGCTGAGCAGGATCCACGCGACCAGCACGAAGGTGCCGATGATCTCGGTGACGAGGTTCCACGCGGTGTTCGGGATCTGCGGTGCGGTGGAGAAGATGCCGAGCGTGTTCTCCGGCTCGGGGTGGTCGTCGAACTGCAGCTTGTAGGTGGCCCAGCAGAGCACGGCGCCGAGGATGGCGCCGGCCATCTGGCCGATGAAGTAGAAGGGCACGTCGCCCCACGGCGTCTTGTCGGCGATGGCGAGCCCGAGGGTCACCGCCGGGTTGAGGTGCGCGCCACTGGGCGCGGCGATGCTGGCGCCGGTGAAGACGGCGAACGCCCAGCCGAAGTTGATGAACAGGAAGCCGGCGTTGTGGCCGTTGTTCTTCCGGAGCACGTGGTTCGCGACCACACCGTTGCCGAGCAGGATCAGCGCGGCCGTTCCCAGTAGTTCCCAGACGATTATTGCCCCAGCACTCACCGCTGCACCTCCACACTGGACACTCTGCGCAGGGTCGATCACGGCGTGCCACGGCACCGTTGCCGACCCACGTCGGGGGGACGTTACCGGGGCGTAGAAGCGGATTCCAAGCACCGGGTAGCGGAATCTTTTCAAGATCGCGGAGGGTTACGCCACAAGTGTCATCCGTGGACGGGCGGATGATCACCGGGTCGTGCGATGCTGGAAGCCTCGCCGGCACGAGGAGGAATGTCACGTGGCGCAGCACGCAGCGGAGACGAACCCGGCTCGACTGGGCCCGGTCAAGCGGGAAGAGACGTGGCAGCGCCTCGGCAAGGAGACGTTCGACCTCGTCGTGATCGGCGGCGGCGTGGTCGGCGCCGGTACCGCGCTCGACGCGGCCACTCGCGGGCTGCGGGTCGCGCTGGTCGAGGCCCGCGATCTCGCGTCGGGGACGTCGAGCCGGTCGAGCAAGCTCTTCCACGGCGGCCTGCGGTACCTGGAGCAGCTCGAGTTCGGCCTGGTCCGCGAAGCGCTCCGCGAACGCGAGCTGATGCTGACGACGATCGCGCCCCACCTGGTGAAGCCGGTGAGCTTCCTCTACCCGCTGACGCACCGCGTGTGGGAACGCCCGTACACCGCGGCCGGCCTGCTGATGTACGACACGATGGGCGGCGCCCGCAGCGTTCCCGGCCAGAAGCACCTGACCCGCGCGGGCGCGCTGCGGATGGTGCCGGCGCTCAAGCGATCCGCCCTGATCGGGGGAATCCGCTACTACGACGCCCAGTCCGACGACGCCCGCCACACCATGACGGTGGCCAGGACAGCGGCGCACTACGGCGCCGTCGTGCGGACGTCGACGCAGGTCGTCGGCTTCCTGCGCGAGGCCGACCGGGTGTCCGGCGTGCGCGTGCGGGACGTCGAAGACGGCCGCGAGACGGAGATTTCGGCGGCCGCGGTGATCAACTGCACCGGCGTCTGGACCGACGAGCTGCAGCGGCTCTCCGGTGGCCGCGGGCGGTTCCGCGTGCGCGCCAGCAAGGGCGTGCACATCGTCGTGCCGCGCGACCGGATCGTCTCGGAGTCGGGGATGATCCTGCGCACCGAGAAGTCGGTGCTGTTCGTGATCCCGTGGCGCAACCACTGGATCGTGGGCACGACGGACACGGACTGGAACCTCGACCTCGCCCACCCGGCGGCGACGAAGCACGACATCGACTACCTGCTGGAGCACGTCAACAGCGTGCTGGCGACGCCGTTGACGCACGACGACATCGAAGGCGTGTACGCGGGCCTGCGCCCGTTGCTCGCGGGGGAGAGCGAAGAGACGTCGAAGCTGTCACGCGAGCACGCGGTGGCGCGGGTGGCCCCGGGCCTGGTGGCGATCGCGGGCGGCAAGTACACGACGTACCGGGTGATGGCGGCGGACGCGGTCGACGCGGCCGCGGTCGACCTGCCGGGCCGCTCGCAGCCGTCGATCACCGACAAGGTGCCCCTCCTCGGCGCGGACGGCTACCACGCGCTGGTCAACCAGGCCGATCACGTGGCCGCCGAGCACGGCCTGCACCCGTACCGCGTCCGGCACCTGCTGGACCGCTACGGCTCCCTGGTCAACGAGGTCCTCGCGGCGGCGAACGGCCGCCCGGAGCTGCTGAAGCCGATCGAACACGCCCCGGACTACCTGGGCGTCGAGGTCGTGTACGCGGCTTCGCACGAGGGGGCGCTGCACCTGGAGGACGTCCTGGCCCGCCGGACGCGCATCTCGATCGAGTACGCCCACCGCGGCGTGGACTGCGCCGAGCAGGTGGCGACGCTGGTCGGCGAGGTCCTCGGCTGGTCGCCCGAGACGGTGCGGCGCGAGATCGAGGTCTACAACGCGCGGGTCGAGGCGGAGCGCGAGTCCCAGTCCCAGCCGAACGACGAAGCCGCGGACGCGCTGCGGTCGGCGGCCCCGGAAGCGCGGGCCGGCATCGTGGAGCCGGTGAGCTGAGTCGTCTGTCCACAGCCCCCGCGAGTCAGGCCTCGGCAGAGTCGGGCCGGTGCGGCCGGTCCGCGATGTCGTGAAAGGGTCGTTCACCTCGCCGGACGACATGAACGACCCTTTCACGACATCCCTGCGCTGCCGCTGCAGACCACACGGCCAGGCACTCTGCCGCCGGTCACCCGCTCGCCGGCGCGACTTTGTCCACAGCCCCCGCGAGTTGTGGACAACGGCGGCGGTGGGGCGGCGAGAAGGCGGCTTTCGTCCGGGGGCGCCGATAGACTGGCCTCGGGGCCGCCCCCCTGGGAGTGGCGGGGGCTGTCGCCAGGTCGGCCGGTGAGCTGCCGCAGCTGTTCGGGTCGCACCGGCACAGGCGGTGGTGTCGTCGCGGTTGCTGAGCCTGAGCGAGCTGCGATCGCCCAGCACCGCCGAGGGGCGGGGGCTGTCGTCAGGACGTCCGGTGCCAGCGGATCAGGCGTTCCCCCGTCGGCGCGAGTTCGTCCTCCGGGCCCAGCCGCGTGAACCCGCACCGCTCGGCGACGATCGCCGAAGCCGCGTTGCTCTCCTCGTACCGGTAGCTCACCTCGGTCAGGCCCAGCCCGCCGAAGCCGAATCGCAGGGCCGCGCTCAGCGCCGTTGTCGCGATCCCCTTGCCGCGCTCCGCCGGGTGCACCCAGATCGTCGCCTCCGCGTACGCCGCGTCCAGGTTCAGCTCGCGCAGGCCCACCTCGCCCAGCAGGCGCCCGGATGTCGGCTCGGCGATCGCCCACGAACAGCGCTCGTCGCCCGCCCACTGGGCCGCGCGCAGCGCCACGTACTCCGTGGCCTCGTCGAGGGTGCGCAGGCGGTAGTTCAGCACGTACTTGCGGTGCGTCGGGTCGGCGAACGCCTCCATCAGCAGCGGGCGGTCGTCCAGGTGCCGGTCGGCGCGCAGCTGGCGCAGGTAGTAGGTGCCCGCGTTGATCTCCACCGGTTCCACTCCGCCCAGCCTAGCCAGGCCGGGAGCACGCCGCTCCCGGCCTGGCGTCACGCGGGCTCAGGGGGTCAGGTGCCAGACCACGGGCACGCCGCCCGCGTCCACCGAGCCGTTCGTCGCGAAGCCGGCCAGCGAGCCGTCGTCCGCGGCGAGGCGGGCCTGGAACTGCGTGTACGTGCCCGGGCGCTGGACTTCGCCGGGGACCGTTCCCCGCCACGCCGTCGCGTTGCCGGGCCACGCCGAGCTCGACGGGTTGGGCAGCAGCCCCGCCGTCAGGCCCGCCTGGTTGATGCTGATCGCCGACGCGCCGCCCTCCAGGCCGACCGTGGCGTCGGGGGTCGACCAGCGGGCCGCCTGCTCGACCCCGCCCCAGGACCGCTTGCCGACGACGACCCCGTTGCGGATGGCCAGCGCCTCGGCCCACGCCGCCGGGCTCGGGGACAGCTGCCGGATCACGCCGTTCTTCCACAGCGCCGACGTCGCTCCCGAGTCGAACAGGACCGTGCCGTCGTCGTCGAGGTCGCGGGCGTAGTACGTGTCGTTGCCCGACGGGATGATCGTCGGCGCGGTGCCGTCCGCCGGCCACACGACCGTGGCGGCGTACGGGCCGGTGCGGTTGGCCCTGGCCAGCACGTCGCCGCGGGTGTTGACCGCGACCGCGTACAGGTTCTCCCAGGTCGGCGGGTTCTCCTTGAGGTGGAACCCGGTCGAGTCGAGGACGAACACGTGGTTCGTCTTCGTCTCGTAGTCGTAGGCGGTGCCGACCACGGTGCCGGCCGCGTTCTCGTCCACCGCGTCCGCGCGCTCGTACCCGGCTGGCAGCCCGCGCACCACCGGCTGCCCGCCGCGCCAGCTCACCACCTGCTGGACGCCGTTCACCGCGAACGTGCCGGTGTACTCGCCCTTCCCGTTCGACCCGGTCAGGAACCCGTCGCCGCCGCCGGCCGGCAGCGGCAGGACGGTGGGGCGCCACGGGATGCGGATCCCCAGCGCGCCGGCGGGCTGCGCCAGCGTCACCGCCGCGACCACGGCGACGGCGGGTGCGAGCGCGCGCACCCAGGACTTGCTGCTCATCGATTCTCCGTTTCCCCCCGACCGCACCGGGTTCATCGGTCCGGACGGGGGGATGTTGCGCGGCGAACGGAGTAATTCCGATCAAGGGGTCAGGCGCCACACCACCGGCACGCCGTACGAGTCCCCCGCGCTGTTCGCCGCGAAGCCCGCCAGTGAGCCGTCGTCCGCCGCCACCCGGGCCTCGAACTTCGAGTAGCCGCTCGGTGCGCGGACCTCGCCCGGGGTCGTGGTGCGCCACACGATCGCGTTGCCGACGATGACCGGCCCCGACGGGTTCGGCACCAGCCCGGCCGTCAGGCCCGCCTTGTTGACGCTCAGCGCGCGCCCGCCGCCCGGCAGCGCGACCCACGGGCTCGTCGCGGAGGACCAGCGCACCGCCTGCTCGACGCCGCCCCGGATCGCCGTCCCGACCACGACGCCGTTGCGGATCGCGTGGCCCCAGGCCTGGAGGGACGGCTCCGGCGAGAGGTACCGGAGAACGCCGTCCTTCCACAGCCCCGAGCGGTTGCCCGAGTCGAACAGGATCGTGCCGTCCTCGTCGAGGTCGCGCGCGTAGTACGTGTCCGGCGTCTTCGGGATGAGCACCGGCGCGCTGCCGTCCGCGCGCCACAGCACCGTGGCCTCGGCGCCGTCGCTGCCGAACTGCGTGGCCCGGCCGAGCAGGTCGCCGCGGGCGTTGATCGCGACGCCGTAGACGTAGTCGTAGCCCGCCGGGACGTCCCGCAGGTGGAACCCGGTCGCGTCCAGCGTGAACGCCCGGCTGACGAAGGTGTCGTAGTCGTGCGCCGTGCCGGCCACCACGCCGGACGGGTTCTCGTCCGCGGCGAGCGCCGCCTCGTACCCGCTCGGCACGCCCCGCACCACCGGCTGCCCGTTGCGCCAGCTGACGACCGTCTGCACGCCGTTCACGTCGAACGTGCCGGTGTATTCGCCCTTGCCGTCCGATCCGGTCAGGACGCCGGTGCCCCCGCCGGACGGCAGCGGCAGGACCGTCGGCCGCCACCCGATCCGGATCGCGGCGTCGGCGGGCTGCGCCAGCGCCGCCACGGAAAGCGCGGCCACGACGGGCGCCACGACCCGCCCCCAGAACTTGCGTTTCATCGTCTCTCCCTTGTCCCCGACCTGCACCCCCACCACGCCCGGTGCGGCGGTTCGGTTGCCGGGGAGGGGGAGATCAGCGCGGGCGGCGGACCCGCGCGAGCGCCGCCACCACGAGCGGCAGCGCGACCGAGATGATCAGCAGCCGGCCGCGTGAAAGGATCAGCACCGCGATCGCCAGCACGATCGCGATCGGCACCGCGCTGCGCGTCAGGAACTGGGACAGCGCGTTCTCGCCGGGAGGGGCCGCCACCGGGGCGGCAGCGCCGTTCAGCAACGCGCTCGGCCGCGGCGACGGCAGGTCGTCGAACAGCGGGACGAGCTCGCTGACCCGTTTGGCCGCGGTGACCTTCGCGGACCGGGACCCGTACTCGTCGATGTCGAGGCGGCCGCTGCGGACGTGCTCTTCGAGGACGTCCAGGGCGTCCTGGCGTTCGGCGTCGCTCAACCGCATGTCGCTCACGGCGGGCTCAGCGGTCCAGGCCGCGCCGGTGCTCGCGGAACGAGTCGCGCAGCTCGCGCCGGCGCTCCCGGTCGCGCAAGTGCCGGTCGTGGCGGTCGCGGTGGTTCTGGTCGTGGTTCCAGTCGTGGCCCCACATCGACTTGCCGAACACGGTCAGCCCGATCGGGACGAAGATGATCGGCCAGGCCAGCGTGCCCGTGGCGATCAGCGCGATCGCGGCGATGAAGGCCAGCGGCACGATCGCGGCGAGGAACCGCTGCGGCGGCGACCAGTTGTCGGGCGTCCGCGGACTCGCGGGCACGGGCGCGGCGGCGGGCTCCGGCGCCGCGACGGCCTGCTGGACCTCTTCGTACTGGGGGTGCGGCGCGGGCAGGTCCGCGAAGATCTCGACGAGCTCGCCGCGCGTCTTGGCCGCGGTGATCCGCGCCGAGCGCTCGCCGTACTCGTCGATGTCGATCCGCCCCGCGCTCATGTGCTCACCGAGCGCGGACAGCGCGGACTCGCGGTTCTGGTCGCTGATCCGCAGCTGCGGAGACGGGACTTCGGTCACGTAGTCGATGGTAGGCCGCCTCGGGGGCGGCCCACCACGACATCCGTAACGAACTGCCCTACTTGATCTCGAGCAGCTGCGTGCCCTGCGTCACGGCGGCGCCCACCTCGACCGACAGGCCGGTCACGGTGCCCGCTTTGTGCGCGGTGACCGGGTTTTCCATCTTCATCGCCTCGAGGACGACGATCAGCTCACCGGCTTCGACCGACTGGCCTTCTTCGACGGCGACCTTGACGATGGTGCCCTGCATCGGCGCGGTGACGGCGTCGCCGCTGACCGCGGCCTTGGTGCCCCCGGCCCGCTTGCGCGGCTTCGCCTTGACGGCGGTGCCGCCCCCGCCGCCGCCTTCGAGCGCGAACCCGCCCGGCAGCGACACCTCCAGGCGCCGCCCACCGACCTCGACCACGACGTTCTGCCGCGGCTCTTCTTCGGCGGTTTCGACGTCCGGCGCCACGAACGGCTCGATCTTGTTGTCGAACTCCGTCTCGATCCAGCGCGTGTGCACGCTGAAGCCGTTCTCGTCGCCGATGAACGCCGGGTCGTTCACGATCACCCGGTCGAACGGCAGCACCGTCGCCATGCCTTCGACGACCATCTCGTCGAGGGCGCGGCGGCTGCGCTCCAGGGCGTTGTTCCGGTCCGACCCGGTGACGATCAGCTTGGCCAGCATCGAGTCGAACTGCCCGCCGATGACGCTGCCGGACTCGACACCGGAGTCGACGCGGATGCCGGGGCCGCTCGGCGCGACGAACTTGGTCACCGTGCCCGGCGCGGGCAGGAAGCCGCGGCCGGCGTCCTCGCCGTTGATGCGGAACTCGATGGAGTGCCCGCGCGGCTCGGGGTCTTCGGTGATCCGCAGCTTCTCGCCGCGCGCGATGCGGAACATCTCGCGGACGAGGTCGAGCCCGGTGGTTTCCTCCGACACCGGGTGCTCGACCTGCAGGCGCGTGTTGACCTCAAGGAAGGAGATCGTGCCGTCGGTGGCGACGAGGTACTCGACCGTGCCGGCGCCGTAGTACCCGGCTTCCTTGCAGATCGCCTTCGCCGACTCGTGGATGCGCGCCCGCTGCTCGTCGCTCAGGAACGGCGCGGGCGCCTCCTCGACGAGCTTCTGGTGCCGCCGCTGCAGCGAGCAGTCGCGGGTGCCGACGACGATCGCGTTGCCGTGCATGTCGGCCAGCACCTGCGCCTCGACGTGGCGCGGCTTGTCCAGGTAGCGCTCGACGAAGCACTCGCCGCGGCCGAACGCGGCGACCGCCTCGCGGGTGGCCGACTCGAACAGCTCGGGGATCTCTTCGCGGGTGCGCGCGACCTTGAGGCCGCGGCCGCCGCCGCCGAACGCGGCCTTGATGGCCACCGGCAGGCCGTGCTCGTCGGCGAACGCGACGATCTCGGCGGCGTCCTGCACCGGCTCCTTGGTGCCCGGCACCAGCGGCGCGCCCGCGCGCATCGCGATGTGGCGCGCGGTGACCTTGTCGCCGAGGTCGCGGATGGCCTGCGGGCTCGGCCCGATCCAGGTCAGCCCGGCGTCGAGGACGGCCTGGGCGAAGTCCGCGTTTTCGGAGAGGAAGCCGTAGCCCGGGTGCACCGAGTCGGCGCCCGAGCGCTTGGCGGCGTCCAGGAGCTTGTCGAAGTTCAGGTAGCTCTCGGCGGCCGTGGTCCCGCCGAGCGCGAAGGCTTCATCCGCGAGGCGGACGTGCGGTGCGTCGCGATCCGGGTCGGCGTACACCGCGACGCTGGCCAGACCGGCGTCCTTGGCCGCTCTGATCACGCGTACCGCGATCTCGCCCCGGTTGGCGACCAGGATCTTGGTCACCGGACCACCGGTGGATTCGCCGACCTGCTCGGCCACCCCGCACCTCCTGCGTCCCGACAGCTGCATTGCTGACCGCCCACGCGGTACCGGGGAGTCTACGGATATGACGTCGCGAGTCAGTTGAGTGAGAGGTGAACCACGCTCAGACGTGGTGGCGCAGCTCCTGCGGCAGCGGCGAGTCGAGCACGATGACGTCGTACGGGTTCGCCGCGTGCACCTTCGCCAGGTGCTCGGTGTTCACCAGCACCCACGGCTGGTGTTCGCCGCAGCAGTCGATCAGCCGGTCCAGCGCGGTGAACGCGACCAGCGCGGTGCGCCCGTCCGGTGTCCGGCGCAGCTCGATCGACGCGCCTTCGGTCTCGGCGCTGGCCGGGCCGGTGGGCAGGTACAGGGCGGGGGGCAGGTTCGGGTTGGTCACCGGGACAACATAGACGGACACGCAGCGCGAGCCGGTACCTCACCGATCGGGTGGACCCACGGGGGATTTCAGCCACATCGGCCCGGGCGTCGCCCACACACCGTCGCGAACCGGCTTACGCTCTGTCTTATGCGGACTACGGCAGCGCGGACGCCCCGGTCGGCGCTGCTCACGGCGGTGCTGGCCGCGGTGGTGACGCTGGGCGCGATCGGCGCCGTGTTCGCGCTGCGCCCGCGGCCCGAAGCGCCCTCGGGCGCGGCCGAACCCGCGGCGGCGCCGGTGGCACCCGCGGTGACCTGCGGCGGCGGTCCGTGCCGCCAGCTCGCGGCGGTCGCCGTCGGGGGCACGCCGGTGGTGCTGCTGACCGACTCCTCGGGCGGCTCGGCGCGGCTGCGCGTCGGGCCCGAGCCGGGCACGGTGTTCGAGCTGGCGATCGCGCAGCTGGGCGTCCGGCTGGACCAGGACTCGCTGCGCTGCGTCGACGGCGCGGCCCCGGCGTGCCTGGTCCGCGGCGACGTCGGCGACGACAGCGAGGACGGCACGGCCGCGTACGGCGAGCTGCTGGTCGGCAGCGGGGGAGTGTGGCGGGATCCGGGCAAGCCGTACTACGCGGACGCCGGGACGCTGTCGCTCTACGACGTCACCGCCGACGGCCGCGCGGACGTGATCGTGGTCCGCCACGACTGCCCCGGCGCGGCGTCCGGCACCCCGAAGTGCGAGGCGTCGCCGGTGCTGGGCGAGGTGTACGACCTGGCGGGCAAGTCGGTCGGCTGCACCCGCCGCTACACCGCGCCCTCGGACCTGCGCGGCTGGCCGGACATCCGCCTCACCCGCGCCGACCTCCGCCCCTGCCCGACGTCCTGAAAAGCCGTGAAGGCCTCCTTACCGGCTTTAACGGCCGGTAAGGAGGCCTTCACGGCCTTTGCGGGTCAGGCGGGGGCGGGTTCCGTGTGGCGGGCGGAGGTGCCGTCGTCGCTGTGGAGCGGGGTGTCGGTGGGGGCGTTGAGGACCTCGTCGTCGAGGAGGCCTTCGCCGCGCGCCACGATCACGGGAACGGTGATCTGGCCGGCCACGTTCGTCGCCGTGCGCATCATGTCCATGATCGGGTTGACCGAGTAGATCAGCGCCAGGCCGATCGCCACCTGCTTGGCGTCGAGGCCGATGAACGACGTCGTCAGCGTGAACGCCGTCAGCCAGCCGGTGGTCCCGGCCGTCGCCAGCGCGCCGACCACGGCGACCACGACGATGCCCACGTACTGCCAGAAGTTCAGCGACACCCCGGCCAGGTTGGCGACGAAGATCGCCGCGATCGCCGGGAAGACCGCCGCGCAGCCGTCCATCTTGGTCGCGCTGCCGAGCGGGGTCGCGAAGGCCGCGTACGCCGGCTGGACGCCGAGGTTGACCGCGGACTGGCGGGTCAGCGGCAGCGTCGCGGCCGAGGACTGCGAGGCGAACGCGAACTGGATCGCCGTGCCCGCCTTGGCGAAGAACTTCAGCGGGCTGACCTTCGCCACGAACCGCAGCAGGATCGGGTAGACGACGAACAGCACGACCAGGCAGCCGACGTACACCGCGAGCGTGGCGGAGAACAGCGGCCGGAACAGCGCGTCGCCGTAGTTGGAGACGGCCGCGCCGATCAGGCCGACGATGCCGATCGGGGCCAGCCGGACGATCCAGCCGAGGTAGCGCTGGACTATGCCGCAGCGAAGCGGCGTACAACCCCACGATCTCGCTGGTGGTTGATGAGCGAACGGAGCCCAATATCCTCTACTGAGAGGCGGCGCTCCCGATGCCCGACACTACCGCTTCACACCTTGGTGAGACGTTCGCTCACGCCGCCGCGCGGGTGCTGTTCGTCGCGGCCGCGGTCGTCGTTCTGACGCTCGCCAAGACCACTGAGCACGGGTGGGCCGGGCCGATCCTCATCGTGGCGCAGATCGTGCTCGTCGCGCTGGTGCGGTTGTCCTGGCGCGCCCACGACAGGTGGGCCCGCGAGTACATCGCCTGGCTCAACTCCGCGAACGTCGAGACCTGGACGACGTGGCACCGCGAGTACGTCGCCTGGTGCGCGCGCCAGGCCGCGCGGCCGGCCTACTCGCGGCCGCGGACGTCGCTGAGGACCGCGAGCAGCAGCGCCCGCGCCTCGTCGCCCTTGGCGGCGACCTCCCACATCGCGTCGAGGTAGCCCCGGTACAGCTCGACGTCGGCCGGGTCGCGGGTGTTCACCTCGGTGTGCAGCAGCTCGACGTTGAGCAGGTCGTCGAGGATCCAGAAGCCGTGCAGCGGGGTGAACGGCAGCTCCACGCCGAGCGGCACGATGCCGAACTGGACGTTCGACTGGGCCGTCGCGGCGACCAGGCGGTCGAGCTGGACGGCCATTGCAGCCGGGGGCACGATCGGCTCGCGCAGCGCGGCCTCGCACGTCAGGAGGACGATCTTCTTGCCCTCGACGTACAGGATCCCCTGCCGGGCCATCCGCGCGGCGACCGCGGCGTCGATGTCGCCACCTTCGCCCTTGAGCGACGCCATCTTCGTGAACATCGCGCGGGCGTACGCCTCGGTCTGCAGCAGGCCATTGACCATGCCGGTCTCGAAGTTCAGGATCACCTTCGCCTTGCGCTCGGCCTCGCCGAACTGGACCTGCGCGCCTTCGTGCCCGGCTGCGCGCAGCCGGGCCTTCCAGCGGGCCTCGTCGAGCCGGATCGCTTTCATCTCGGCGAGCAGCTCCGCAGCCACCTCGTCCGAGACGCCTACGGCGTCGCACCAGACAGGATGATCTTTCTCGCTGAGCTGCTGCAGCCCGTTCTCCAGGCGCGAGACCTTCGACGTTTGCCATCCGGTGCGCTCGGCGAGATCGCGGTTGCGCAGGCCGGCAGCCTTGCCGAGCTGACATAGCCGGTCGGCGAACTGCAGTAGCCGGGTCGAATCGGTCACGGGCTCCTCGTCGTGGGCTCGAACTGCATGTCATGGGGTACCGCGACCGGCCAGACCCGGTCGCGCCACCGGCGATGTTCGGCGACAGTATCGGGGTGGTCGGTCAGCTCGGCGCCGGAAACGCCGTTCTCGTCGAAGTGAAGTACCGCGACTTTGAGGTCGTCGAGCAGGTAGAAGTCGTATGAGGGCGCGTCGAGCTCGCGGGCCTGGCGCTCGCCGATCCACCGAATGTCCTCGCCCGCGTCGACATTCAGGTGCGTGAACCCGAACAGCCAGCGCAGGTACTCGGTCGGCGGGTCGGTCAGCAACCGCACCCGCTCGAACCGCTTGCCCTCGGCGCGCTGCCGCCGGATCTGGTCGAGCCACGGGTCCATGAAGCTGTAGTCGGGTCGACCGTTCCGCCACGCCTGCAACGGCTCGCGCTCGTCAGGCTCCCGGTAGGTGCCCTGGCATTCCCAACGCCACGCTGACCGTTCGAAGCTCGCGAGCAGCTCGGCGAACTCGGCGCCCGGCTTGACCCACGCCATCAGCGACCGCTCGCCACGGCGTCGGCGAGCTGCTGCAGCTTCGCCGCGGACGCCGGGTCAACGAGGAAGTCGGGCCGGTCCTCGTTGGAGAAGGCCAGCTTCTGGAGCGCCTCGACGTCGATGAACGGCAGCAGCGCTGCGGGGATCTCGACGGCCGACTCGTACGCCGGCAGCCCGTTGCCCCGCGCCCGCATCTCTTCGAGCGCGACGGGGTCGGTGACCGTCGTTCCCTGGACGACGAGCGTGCCGCGGCGGGTGACGAAGATCGTCGGGCAGCCGCCACCTCCGGAGCTGGTACCCACGAAGACCATCTTGGCATCTTGCGACATGTTGCCTCCTTGGTGCGTCGGAGCCTCCATGCTCTCTAGAACTTCGCGCAACGTAGCAGGTCCGTCCGGGTGGAGATCTACTCATGCGGTGACACTGTGTAATCAAGTCGACTCCGTTTCGGTGAACGAAGTAGAAAATTGCGCAATATTCTTGCCGGGGGTGTCGAAACGGGGGAGTCTGTTGCCCATGACGGCGCGAGGGTGGACGAACCCGCGGATCCTGCGAACGGTCGACTCGGCCGGCGCGCAGGTCGACGTGATCACCGGCGTGACGACGGACGTCGAGGGTCGTCCAGTCGCAGGGATCGCGATCGAGCCAGCCCGAGCGCCGTTCGAAGGCGGTGGCCGCGGTAACGGCGGCCCCACCGCGCTCTTCAGCGCCCCCATGCGGGAACGAATCGAACTGAACATGGGCCAGACCCTGGCTGACGCCGAAGTGGCACAGCGGACCTGGCGGCGGCGGCCGCGATGACGGGCCTGGTGTACGTCGACCTTGATGCGGTCCGCCTGGTCGTCGACGGGGTAGCGCACAGGCTCCGGCTCGTCCGGATGCCCGCGGCCGGAGAACAGCTGACGACGCTGTGCCGGGTCGTCGTGCACGCGAGTTTCGACCTCACGCCGCCGCGCGTCGTACCCGAGCCGTGCTGGGCCTGCGCCGAGATGTACGCGAGCGACCGGGCCGCCCGGGCGGCGCAGCGCCGCTTGCACGTAGTGCCGGCCGAGCCGCCGCGCATCCCGCTGCAGCCGCGAGGGCTGCGGCGCCCACCCCAACCGAAGGAGATCACCGGATGAGCAGCAAACCCGAGCTGGCCGGCTGGCGCATGTCGACGTGGTGCACCCGCGACGACCACGACAACTGCGTCGAGATCGGCACCGGCGCCGGCGTCGTCGGCGTGCGGGACACCAAGGAAGGCGACCGGCCGGATCAGCCGACGCTCGTCTTCGGCGGCGACGCATTCACCGCGTTCATCCGGCACCTGGTGGCGTAGCCGTGGGCACCGTGGCGGAGCCCTACTACGTGCGAGACGCCGCCGAGCTGGCGCAGAAGCTCGCGCTCGGCCTGTGGGTCGTGCTGCCACGCGAAGCGCTCGGCGACGACTGCGATCTGGATACGTGGAAAGCGGCTCTCCGGACCGCATGCGAGCCGCACGACGTCGACGCGTTCTTCGTGGACATCCCGCGAAAGGACATGACGGTCGCGGTCAACTCTGCAGCCCTACCCTCCGACGACGAGATCCACGAGTCGGTGCGCCGCGTCGAGCTCGACCGCTGGCTCGGCCGCGAGCTGCAGCCCGAGCTGGCGGCGCGGATCGAACGTGGCGAGTGACCACCCGGCCGGCGCGGTGTACCCCTCGTCGTCGCGCCGGCCGGGTATCCAGCTCCGCCCGCCCCGTCCTCCATCGGCGCATCCCTGGAAAGCAGTCCCGCAGGGTCGCCCGGGGCGGGCGGACCAGACCGCGCCCGTTCGTGCACACGGCCACGGAGTGGAACCGCGATCGCTAGTAACGCGGAGCATGATCAAACCGACGCCTGGAGGAAACCAGGGAGGGAACTCGATGTTGGACCTGAAGCAGCTGAAGGGCCAGAAGGGCGCGATCGTCGGCGCGGCCCTGGCGGTCGTCGCCGTCGCCCTCGTGCTGGCGCTGCCGTCGGCGGGCGCGGCTCCAGCAGCACAACAGGTCCACGTCAGCATCATCGGCAACCTGGGCGGTTCGGTGATGATCGACGGCGGCGTACCAACACGGCTGGACGCCTACGACGGCACCGACGGACGCGACTTCACGGCGTCCAAGTCGGTTTTCGTGACGGTGACGTCCTCCGGCGACGCGCCCTGGTGCCACGTGGTGGACAAGGCCGGCAAGCAGCTGGCCGACGCGAAGGGCGCGAAGCCGAGCATCGTTCCGCAGACCTTCGCGACCGGGTACGGCCCGGCGCAGAACGTGGACGCGCCCACGATCGAGTCGGTCACCTGCGAAGTGACCCTGGGCTGAACACGACGAGGAGGGCCCGCGCTCGAGGTGAGCGCGGGCCCTTGTCGTGCCGGGGTGTCGGTCAGGCGGGCGGTTCGTTCGCCTTGGCCCGGTAGACGGCGGCCGGCGCGAGCAGCGCGGTGCCGACGCCGAGGATCAGCACGGCGCGCGCGGTGTCGATGTGGACGCCGAGCAGCGCCAGGACGCCCACGAGCGCCGGCGGGGTGAGCGTGCTCCACACCGCGGCCGTGGTCTTGCGGGTTCGCGCGAGCGCGGCCCGGAGCGTGCGCCACCAGGCGACGAGCTTTGTCACGGTTCTGTCCTCTTTCTGGCTGGTCAGCCGACGACGTCGATGTCGAACGGCTCGGCGGCGCTGTACTCGAGGTCGGCCCACACCGCGCCCGGCAGCGCGAAGCGCCGGTGCGAGGTCAGCCGGTCGACGTAGCCCGGGTCGGACTTCGGGTTGTGGCCGACGCCGATCTTGTCGGAGCCCCACGCGAAGATGTTGCCGACCCACATCGGCTTCGCCACGCCGTCGCGGTTGATCCGCGGCCGCACGATGATCGCGGCGCCGGCGCTGCCGGAGAGGTTGAGCCGGACGGTGTTCTGGCCGGTGTTGGGCGGGGTGACGGTGATGCGCTCCATGAGTTCCACTCCCGTGGTCGAGGCGGCCGAGCCGCCGGGTGAGGTCGGCGCCGGGTCGACGCCGGGCCAGTAGTCCGCGACGGCGGACACGTCGATGCCGGGCGCGACGTCGAGCAGGTACTGCGCGGCGATCGCGCCCGCCGGGATCTCCGGCCGGCCGCTGGCGGTGGCGATCCAGTACAGCGGCGGCTCGACGCCCTGGTCGGCGAACGCGGCCTTGACCAGCGGCCAGGTCGAGCGGTTGCAGTAGATCACCGGGTAGGCGAACCCGGAGCGCCGCCGCATTGCCGCCCACCCAGGCGCCTGGGCCGGGGTGGCGTCGCCGGGCTCGACGTCCAGGACGTGACCGTCGTTCGTGGACGCCTTCTTGACGATCCGCACCTTCAGCGCGTCCGGGAAGAGCGCCCAGTCGGCGTCGGTCCACGGCGCGAGCTTGATGCGGTCGATGTAGCCCGCGACCAGCATCGGCCGCTTGTCCTTCTTGAGGATGTTCCCCGCCGTGACGGCGTCGTACATCGTGCGCAACGTCGGTCTCCCTTCAGCTCTTGGTGACGGCTTGGATCACGGTGAAGCCCCCGCCGATCAGGCCGGAGGTGACCGCGGCGACGATGGCGACCTTCATCGCGCTCATGCCGCCGTCGCGCTGCTGCTGGTCGCTGGCGCGTGCGGTCTTGAGGTCGCGGACGTCACGCTCGACGGCGACGAGTCGTTCGGCGTGCCCGGCCAGGGTCTGGCCCTGGCTGTCGAGCTTCTCGTCGAGGCGATCGATCTTCCCGTCGATCCGGCCGAGCAGGTAGTTCGTCGAGCCGGGCTCGTCGCTGGGGCTCATGCGGGCTGGCCTCTCTCAACAGCCGCGCGCAGCGCGGCGATCCGGTCCGGGGGTGCGGCCGCGCGCGCCTGGGCGTGCGCGGCGCGGGCCTGCTGAACGAGCTGGCGTTTCAGCTCGATGGCTTCGGGGTGCAGCGGGGACTCGTCGGCGACGCGCTGGCACGGGTTCGGAACGGCCGGTGTGTCCTTCGTGGCCGCCCGGGTGCGGGTGGATAGCCGGTGGCGCAGCTTCGCGCGGGCGCAGCGGGCGATGTGGGCGCGGCGGGCGGTGTCGATGTCCGGCGCGTCGTGCAGCTGGTGGCCGGTGGCCCAGTCCTCTTCGGACAGGTACGGCTCGGCGAGCACGACGTCCAGCAGCGTCGCGGTGTCGGCAGGGTCGATGCCGTACTCGGCTGCCCGCCATTCCAGCGTGTCGGCGGGCATGATGTGTGCGCGATTGTGAACCGTTCCGTCCTCATCGGACAGTTCGAGGATGATGGCCCAGTAGCTGCTGTCGCCCTTGTCGACTCGCTGCACATCGATGATTTTCATGGTCACCATGCCTGGTTGATTCGAAGACCGTGGTACATCACGCGGACGGTCGAAGATGGGCTCCAGCGCACGCCGAACCCGGTCTGGCTGATCGCGTCGATGTTGTGCGACGTGACAGTTCCGCCGCTGAGGAAAATGTCCGTGACGAGGGACATCCGGGTGGCCATCGTCGGTCCCCAGGACACTGACGCGCCGGTTGCTGCACTGCCGAGGTCGTAGTTTCCGACGAAAACCGCGGTTTCGTTGAACTCGGAGTTGTCCTGGGTCCACTTTCCGCGCAGAGCGATTTCGCCGCTGTTGTTGAACCGAAGGTAGGTATCGAGAGACGCCGTCTGGTGGCCGAAGTAGGTCAATCCGTTGTAGAACGAGACCTTGCCGCCGTTGATCGAACTCGTCGCCTGGACTTCGCGCTGCTGCACGAAGTTGCCGCCGTTGAGGGAGAGCGAGACCCGGTCGGTGGTGTTGCCGTCGTCGTAGAACTCGATCCTTGCTGAACCGGCTGGGTTCGGGTTGATCGCGACGCGCTGGCTGGCGCCGCCTGCCGACACACTCCCGAAGATGATGTTGCCCGCAGCGTCGCGGATCCGGACCACCTGGTTGCCCAGTCCGTCGGGTCCGATGTAGACGATCTCGTTGTTGCTGGCGCCGAGCATCTTCAGGTAGGCGTTGTTCAGCAGCGTCAGCCCACCGGCGGCGATGGTGGCCGAAGAGAGCCCGACGTTCTTCCACAGCTGGGTGATCTGGGCCTCGGCGCGCTTGAGCCGGTCGAGGAGGTTGGCCGGCAGGTTGATTTGCCCCATCAGGCGACTCCGTCCAGCAGCGGCGCCATCGTCAGCTCGACTCGCTCGGCGTCGCCGCCCGGCGCGAAGGCGATGTCGACGACCCGGACCGGGCCTTCCCAGCCGGTCTTGTGGAAGCGGTCCGGCGGGATGGTGAGCCAGCCGTCGTCGCCGCGGTCGACCTCGGCGGCGGTGGGGGACTGGTCGCCGCGGACGAGCAGCTTCGGCAACACGACGGGCATCCGGCCGACCTGCTGGTCGGCTTGGGCGTGGCCGGTGAGGGTGCCGACGTCCTCGGCGGAGCCGTACTGGCCTTCCAGCTCGAGCAGCGGGTAGCCGCCGGCGTACTTGGTGGTGTCCTCCGAGACCGCGATTGGGAGGCCGAGCTCGACGCCCTGGCCGGTGGCGAATGCGCGGGTGGCCATCCGGGTGCCGTCGCTCGGCCAGGCGTAGGCGCTGGTGTTGCCGCCGATCTCCCAGCGGTGCGCGGAGCCCTGCGCGCCCAGCGACGGCGTGCCGACGCGGATGACCCGCTGCGGTGCTGAGGCGCCGGGGAGGACGTCGAAGACGATGTCGGGGCCGTTGATGACGTTGCAGAGGTTGGTGAGCGCGTCGCCGGTCGCGGTGAGGTCGTAGCCGTTGTAGGTGCGGTCCCGCAGCTGCCCGGAGGTCGCGGTGTCGGCCGGGACGACGCCGATGCTCCCGCCCGTGTGCGCCTGCGCGGCGGCGACCAGGCCGCGGGCGATGGCGTTCTGGTCGGTCGCGGTGTAGGTGAGGGCCAGCGCGGCGACCTGGGTGAGGGTGCCGTTCGGCGCGAAGACCGGCAGCACCTTGCGGTGGTCGAAGTACGACCACCAGTCCCCGGCGCCGATGGCGACGGTCTGCGTCTTGGAGTCGTAGGCGCGGGTCCAGATGATCCCGCCCCAGATCGGCCGGTCGTCCCGGAACGCGTAGACGACGCGACGGCACGGCATGGTGAGGTCGTAGGCGTCCAGGTGCGCGGTGTCCTCGCCGAGCTTCCAGCTCGCGGAGAACTTGCCGCTGGAGTTGAGCGGCTTGTTGAACTTCACCCCGGTCAGGACGACGTCCTCGAGGATCCGGTTCGAGGCGAGGTCGGCGATCTGGTAGCTGTAGACCGGCGCGGTCATCACAGCTCCCGCCACACGGCGAACTCCGCGACCCGCCCGGTGGTGGGGTTCAGGGTCAGCGCGTTGCCGTTGTTGTACAGGTAGGCGCACAGCTGCGTGCCCGCAGCGAAGAACCGGGTCGCGGAGCAGGCGGCTTCGGTTTGCCCGCTGGCGAAGTGCGGTGCGGCGTACCAGGACTGGCCGGCGGCTGGGGCGCCGCCGGTGCCGTAGATGCCGACGCCGAAGTTGTTGCCCGCGTTGAACGCGGCGCCCGCGGCGGCGTAGATCGAGTAGTTGCCGTCGACGGCGATGTTGACGGTGTTGCTGGTGGTGAGGGTGACGCCGTTGGCGGGGATCCGGACGCCGCCGAAGGTCAGCTTGTTCGCGCCGGAGTTGGCCGTGATGCTCTGGTTGGCGTTCGCGGTCCACTCGCCGCCGACCTTCGAGGCCGCGAACACCGGGGACCAGGCGGAGCCGGTCCAGCGGTAGACGTAGTTGTCGGTGGTGAGCAGTGCCATCTGCCCGGTGACCGGGTTGGTGATGTTGGCGAGCGCGGTGGTGCGGCACCACATCGGCGCGCGCCAGGCGGTGCCGTCGTAGGTCTCGATCCAGTCGAGGTCGCGGCGGTAGATCGCCATGCCGTCGTAGGGCTGGGCGATCGCGGCGCGCTCGGTGACGTCGGCCACGGGGAGGAGTCCGCCGGTGGCGACGGTGAGCTGGGTGGCGAGGTTGGTGATGTTGCCGGTGGTGATGGTGGTCGCGCCCGCGGGCACGGTCACGCGCGCGAGAACGAGGTAGTCCTGGCTGCCGGTGACGACGGGGTCGACCGGGGCCCCGGACGGGGTGCCGACGACCTGGCGCACGACCATGTCGCTGTTCGCGTCACCGAAGTAGGCGTCGTTCTGCTGGGCGATGATCAGGTCTCGACGGGCGTTCGATGGGTCGGCGCTCGTGCTGAGGATGTTGATGTCCTTGATCGCGTCCAGGCACATCACGTACACGCCGCCGCCGCGGACCGACTGCACGACGAGCCGGCCGGGCTGGACGTGCACGAACCCGTTCGGGGTGGGCGAGGTGGCGAGGACGCTGCCGGGCGCGGCCGCGGTGCCGGACGGGATGATGCCCGGCCGGGAGGTGATCAGCCCGGACGGCGTCCAGAGCGCGCTCTGGGTGAGCCGGACGTCTTCAACGGTCTGCTGACCGACCCCGGCGACCTGCTGGACGGCCGAGGAATGCCTCTCTGCCATGGGATTCCTCTCAGATCGAAGTGGAGTAGTAGAGGGCTTCGAGCAGCCCTTGGCCGTCGGCGGAGGTGAAGCGCACGCGGCTGATCCCGACGGGCAGCGTGAACCACTGCCGCGTGATGAGCTGGTTGCTTCGCGAGACGCCGTCGTCGAGCAGGACCGAGCGGGTCTCGTGGGTGAGCGACAGGGTTCGGCCGGCGGGGAGGACGTAGGCGGGGTCGAACTCCAGCTGCTGGCCGGTGTCGGGGTTGGTGATCGTCGGCCCGGTGCACTGCCCGGTGATCCGGAAGACCGGCTGGGCTGGTGCGTTGCCTTCGTTCTCCAGCACCAGCTCGCCGCCGGACTGCGCCGCCCCGTAGACCAGCGGGTAGACCAGCGGGTAGATGAGGCCGCCGGTGCCGGCGACGGGCGGGCTCACCGGCCCGGCGACGACCTGGGGCAGGTGCAGCAGCCGCGGGTTCGTGGCCCGCCACTGGATGGCGCCCTGGGTGTAGCCGGTGCCGTTGCTGCGCGGGACCGGGATGGAGCGGCGGACGCAGCGGGCGTTGACCATCGCCTTGACCCCGTCCCACTGGACGATCAGCGGCTCCTCGGCAGGGTTCTCGTTGGGCGCGGTCGCGGCCCGGAGGGCCTTCTGCGCGGCGGTGAACCCGGCCGGGTCGGTGCTGATGGTGAAGGACAGGGTCACGGTGCGACGGTCGGAGAGCAGCTGGCCGGGCTGGCTGCCGTGGTAGCTGTCGAACGGCACGTCGCCGTCGCGCATGTCCGGCAGGTCCAGCCAGCCCTCCAGGTTGGTGAGCTTGTAGGCGGATCCGGCGCCGAGCAGCAGCCCGCGCCACTGGAGCTGCCCGTCCTGGGTGATGAGTTCGCCGGCCACGTCAGCCCCCCGTCCGAGAGATCCAGTCGAGGTCCTCGGCCACGTCCCACGGTGAGGCGTTCGCCGGCGGGTGGAAGTGGTCGATCTGGACCAGCGCGCGGTCGCGCTGGACCGGCACGGGCACCGGGACGTCCAGCCCGATGCCCTCGTGCCGGGCGCCCGCCGTGATGAGGTCGCGGGTGCGCGCGGACCCGTTCAGCGGCGCGTACAGCTCGTCGTAGAGCTGGTTGTCACCGACCACGCGCTCAGTGCCCGGCGGCACCACCATGCCGACCGAGCTGGACAGCGGCTGCATGCTGTCGGTGGCGGAGAGCCCGCCGGAGGCGAACCGGGCGACGTAGTTGCCGCTGGCGCTGTAGACCGGCGCGCCGGTCGGGCTGATCCCCGTCGGGGACTTGCCGCGCTGGACGATGTCCACGTAGACCGTCTTGTTGTGCAGGTCAGCGAGCGCCTTCTGCACGGCGTACGCCGCATCGAGCGCCTGCGAGGCGTCGCCGGTGAGCACGATCTGCTTGCCGTTGGGCAGCGTGTACACGGCCTGGCCGACGTTGTTGATCGACACCTTCAGGCCGAGCGCCTGTGCCTCGGTGACGGTCATCTTGGAGATGGTCTGCTGCAGGCTCGCCGGGAGCGGGCCGCTGAAGCTGGACGCCAGCTTGATCGCTTCGGCGTTCGCCGCGCGCATCCCGTCGGCCTGCTTGGCCGTGTCGGTGGTCGCCTTCGACGCGGCGACGCCCTGCTGGTAGGCCGCGTTGATCTCCGCCTGCTGCGCGCGCTCGAGGTCGAGTGTCGCCTTCTCCTTGTCGCGGGTGCTGGCGGTGTGGTCCTTCATGACCTTGTCGTACTTCTCGGTTGCCTCCTGGGTGGTGAGCACCGCCCCGCGGAGACCGAGTTGCGCGTTGTTCAGCTGCTGGGTGGCGTTGTACGCCTCCAGCGCGCGGTCGCGGACCTCGATGTACGCCTTCGACAGCCCGGTGAGCCCTTCCTCCTGGGCGATGTAGGTGTCGTGAGCGTCCCGGGCGGCCTTGATCTGCTGGCCGACCGCGCCGGTGAGGTTCTCGGCTGCGCGGAGCGCGTTCTGCTGCTCGGCGGTGAGGTTGCCGTAGTCGTTGACGACGGTGTTCGCCGCGCCGCCGTTCTCGCGCAGCCAGGTCGTGTTCTTCTTCAGCGCCTCGGCCTGCGCGTCGGTGAGCTGCCCGGACCGCTCCCAGCCGTCGATCATGAAATCGGTGTGGTGCTTCAGGGTCTCCAGCGCGACGGAGTTGCCGAGAGCGCTGGCCTGCACCGTGGCCATGCTGATGCCGAGCGCACCCGCGTTGCTCGCAGCTTCCTTGTCCGCCAAGCCCTTGGCGACGGCGGCCTTGGAAGCCTCGCCGACGACGCCGGCGTCCTGGCGCAGCGCGTCGACGAGCAGCCGAACGGCTTCCTTGTGCTCGGCGGCCTTCTGCGCGGCTTCCTGCTGGCGGCGGCCAAGCTCGGACAGCAGGATCGAGAGGCCGACGGTGGCGATCGCGGCGGGGTTGAAGGCGCCTTCGATCAGGCCGGTGCCCGCGGCCTTCAGCGTCTCGACTGGGCCCTTGGCGGCCTTCACCTTGTCGATGAACCCGTCGAAGCCCTTCGTCCCGTCCACACCGAACTTGGACAGGATCATGTTCGTGGCCACGAGGGACCCACCGAACTGGGTCACCTGCGGGGGCAGCGCGGCCAGCATGCTCACCAGCCCGCTGAGCACTCCGATGGTGCCGGAGCCCGCCTGCGCGGCGCCGTGCAGGAACCCGATCAGCCCGGAGCCGGAGGAGGTCGCGTCGAGCAGCGCGTCCTCGACCTGGTTGAGCGCGCCATGCAGCACGCCGAGCTCGTTGTGGTTGGCCGCCAGGTTGGTGACCAGCTGGCCGAGGAACCCAAGCAGGTCCCGCGTGATGCCGCCCAGCTGCCGCATTCCCGCGCCGGCGTCCACGGAGCCGCGGGACATCGCGATGAACATGTCCGAGACGCCGGCGCCGGCCTGCCCGGCGAAGTCACGGATTCCCTTGATCTGCGGGAGAGCGTTGCGCGCGGCCACCTCGACGCCGGGGAGCGCTTCCTCGGCGAGGTCGGTGGCTGCGCCGACCAGCTCCCGCACGGCGGGAGCGGCGTCCTTCATGCCCTGCTGGATCCGGGGCGCCATCCGCGAGAACGCAGCGTCGACGTCCCCCGCCGCGCCGACCAGACCGTCCTCGAGGACGGTGGACATCTGGTTGGTCTGGTCGGTGATGTGGTTGGAGGTGGTGCTCCAGGCGTCGGAGACCTTCCGGCTTTCCAGCGCTGCGCCGAGCCCCACGCCGACGAACGCGGCGGTGGCGATCGTGAGCGCCGCGGCGACGCCGGCCGCGCCGACAGCCGCCGCGGCGGGCAGGCCGACGCTGAGCCCGCCGAAGGCCATGCCGTTGAAGTTCTTCTCGACGTTCTTGGCCGCGTCCTTCGTGGACTTGTCGATCTTCTTGCCGGAGCGCTCGGCTTCGTCGGCGATGTCCTCGAGGTCGCTCTTCGCGGACGTCTTCGCCCGATCCCAGCTGGCGTCCTTCTCCATCTTGAGGTAGGCGACCAGTTCGCCGATGTTGAGCGGCAAGGCGGCTACCTCCTTCGGGGGTCAGGCGGTGGGGGCGGGGGGAAGAACACCCGGTGTACGCGGGTGTCGGGGGACTGGAGCAGGCCCTGGATGCGGACGCGGAGCCATCGCCAGGGCCTGGCCTTCATCAGGGCCAGGTCCCCAGCGTCAACGCCGTACAGCTCGTGCAGGTCCGCCTCGACGAGCGCCCAGTGGGTGAGCAGCTCGATCCAGGTCGGGCCTACGTTGCCTTCGGCTTTCGCTTGGGCTTCCGGGGTGAGGTCGTACCAGCGGTGGAGCCCCGTTGCGTCGTCGACGTCGCCCCGCCCCGTGACGCCTTCCGGCGTGCGTTCCGGTTCGGGGCTTGGGCTTCCCCCGACGGCAGCAGCTGTTCCGCGACCGTCTCGCCCATCGTGAAGTGCACGAAGGCGTACTGCGTTACCCCGGCGATCTTGCGCAACGGCACCTGATCGGTGCACAGCTCGTCGTAGACGTCGCCGAGCACCATCCGCGTGAGGTCGACCTCGCGGCCGCCTTCGAACTGGAGGCTGGCCAGCTCGTCCGCGGTCACTTCGGCGCCGGAGGCGGCCCTGGTGGCGGTTTGGGCCAGCGCCATCAGGTAGAGGCCGGTGTGGGCGTCGGGCTCGGCGATCCGGTAGGTCTTGCCGTCCGGATGCGCCTTGCCCGACACCTTGACCTCCAGGACGTCGTCCTGGAGGTACTCGGTGAGGTCCTTGAGGGCCATCAGCTGTAGGTGTACTTCGTCGTGGCGGTGGCCGCCGAGGCGCCGGCCGCGTTGGTGACGACGACGTCGACCTGCCCGGCGGCGTGCGCCGGGACGATGGCCTCGATGAGGCCGTCGGAGATCAGGTCGTAGCTGGTGGCGTTGGTGCCGCCCACCTTGACGCCGGTCGCGCCGGTGACGCCGGTGAAGTTGGTGCCCTGGATGCGGAGCAGGTTGCCGCCCGCGGCGAGCCCGCCCGCCGGCGTCAGGCCGGTGATGACCGGGATCACGGCGCCGGTGTTCGGGTGCGTGATCGCGTTCTGCGCGCCCTGGCCACCGAGGGTCACCGACACGATGTCCAGATCGGACATCTTGCCGCCGTCCGGCGACCAGGTGACCGACGCGATGCCGTCGTAGGCCTCGACGCGCGGCCCGTTGGGCGTCATTTCGTACCAGCGGACGTGCACGCTGTTGTCGGGGCCCATCTTGCCGATCGCGCGCAAGCGCAGGTACTCCTGGCCCGCGTCGTACACGGTGGCGTCCGCGACGGTGACCTTGCGGGCGACCTTCATCACCAGGGACCACTTCTCCGCGGTCTTGGTCTCCGAACCGTAGCCGCGCGCGTCGTAGTCGGAGTCGTCCTGCATGGTCGGGTCGGACTTCGGCTGGAATTCCGTGATGCCGAACACGCCGACCCAGTTCGGGGACACGGTGCTGAAGTTCGTGTCGACGTCGAGGTACCACTTCCGGGCGGTGGTCGAGGCACCGAGCGGGACTCGGTTGGGAACAGGCATGGTCGTTCTCCTAGGTGCGGTTGGCCGAGGGCCTGTGGACGGTCAGGTAGTAGTTGTCGCTGTGCTCCCACCGGTTGCTGTCGTCGCGACCGAGCGGGACACCGGAGCGGCGCAGCGCCTCGACGACGTGCACCGGGCCGAGGTCGAAGGCGTACTTGCCGTGCAGGACGTCGAAAACGGCGTCGGCGACGTGCTTGACGTCGTTCGGGTCGGCGCCGCCCCGGCAGCGGACCTGCATCCCGACGACCGAGTCCGACAGGGACGCGTCGTCGGCGACCGGGTAGTCCGACAGCACGATCGCCCGGTCGGGGCTGGACGGCATCGCGGCGAACACGATCGCCGTCTCGCTCGGCAGGTAGGCCGAGCCGTCGCCGCGGTACGTTCCGACGCCGGCCGCGTCGAGGAACGCGGCCAGGCCCTTGAGCAGGTCTTCGGAGAAGGTCATTCGAGGGCCCTCCGCAGCTCGGCCGCGATAATCTCGCCGACCGTCTCGCGCTCGGCGTTCAGCGGGCCCTCGAGGTACTTCGCGGTGCGGCCGTTGGCGTGGCGCAGGTCGAGCCGCTCGTGCTGGTACCGGGCGTACACCGTGTCGTACGACACCGCCGCCGTCAGCCCCTCCTGCGTCGCCGTGCCGGAGCGTTCGAGCGTGCCTTCCTCGAGCGGGACGACCGCGCGAGAGGCCTGCAGCACGTGCTCGGCGCCGAGCAGGAGACCGAGTTCGGCTGCGGCTTCGGCGCGCTCGTCGACCTGGTCGCCGTTCCAGTTCACCGCTGCGCGGATGCTCACGTGCAGTTCACCTCCACGTGCGAGGGGACCGGCAGGGTGCCGCCGTCGCGGTCGGCCGAGGTGATCACGGTCGCGACGCGGGTACCGAGGTCGATCCGGGACTCCGGGGGCGCGACGGTGCCGGGCTGGCAGTACACAGTGGACTCCGACACGACCTGGCTGCCGTTCGCGCCGCGGACGAGCCGCCGCTTGTCGTCCCGGAAGCACGGCACCACGACGGGCGCCCCGTACACCGGCCCGTTGGCGCCGTTGCCCTGGAACGGCTCGATGGTCACGGTGTGCTGGAGCAGGATGGCCGGGAGCATCAGAACCAGCCCTCCCACGGGTAGGTCTGCACGATCGACCCGGCGAGGACGCCGGCGTCGCGCAGTTCGGTCTCGGCCTTCGGCGCCAGCTGCTGCCCGCCGGCCGCCGCGGCGCCGCTCGCCGAGCCACGAGAGAGCGACACGGAGCCGATGGACATCGACTGGAACTGCCCGGCCACGCCGGTCTCGTCGCCGGTCTCCGTCCACCACAGCGCCTGCGCGCACGTGGCGTCGCGGAACGCCTGCCGGATGTCCACGTCGGACGGGTAGTTCTGGGCGTCGGTGTCGTAGATCGCCGTCTTCGTCGCCCGGCGGATCACCTGCGAGGCGGAGGTGAGCAGCCGTGTCGCCTCCGGCTCGTCCGGCACGCGGGCCTTCAGGTTCGCGGGCGCGTAGGCGACGAGTTCGTCGCGGGTGGCGTAGACGAGTACCACGGTTTCACCTCCTTGTCGGTGGGGAAGCGGGCCCGGCCGGGTCTCCCGTGCCGGCCGGGCCCGCGGTCACTTCGCCGTGCCGTCGGCGGGCTTCGGCGCGGCCGGCTTGCGGGTGGCCGGCTTCTGCTCGGGTTTGACCGGCTCGGCCGGCGTCGGCTCGGGCTCGGCTGGTGTCGGCGGTTCGGCCGGCGTTGGCGGTTCGGCCGGGGGCGCGGGCGGCTCGGCGGGCGCCTGGCCCTCGTCGACGACCTGGACGTCGTAGCCGTCCGGGCGGGTCCGGAAGTACCGGAGGGCCGCGGGGTCGTCCGTGGTGGCCTCGCCCTTGGCGAACGCCACGCCGACGACCGTGCCGGTGAAGTCCTTGACCTGGGTGGTGGTGATCTTCCACGTCATCGCGGTCACCGGATCTTCACGTTGCGGAGCACGCCGCAGGTCTTGGAGTTCTTGAGGACCATCGTGACCGGGCCCATCTCGGCCTCGCCGGTCTTGACCGCGCCGGCGTGCTCGAAGTCGGGCATCCACGTGCGGACCAGCTGCGAGTTCGCGACCGAGGCGCCGTGGAAGGCGTCCAGGCCGAAGCTCACGGCGTAGAGGTCGGTGAGGTTGGGGATGTTGCCGCCCGCGCCGGCGCCGTCCGCGTCCCGGGTCTCGATCGGGATGATCGGCGCGGAGCCGTCCATCCTGTCGCCGATGTCGACCAGCACCCACGGGCCGTACCGCTCGACCATGCGGCCGAGGTCGTCCTTGGTGTTGGTGTACATGCCCGCGCGCCGCGCGAGGCTGCGCACGCGGGTGATGGACGCGGTGTTGCCGAGGATGCCCTTCGTGCCCGGCGGGACGTCGTCCGGGCCGCCCAGGCCGCCGCCGGTGTGCGACGGGTGGATCGTCGAGAGGAACTCGTCCAGGATGTCCAGGGCGTCGTTGGCCTTGTCGACCGAGTTGATCGTTGCCGGCGACCAGTCCGCGTAGTGCGTGGTCGCGCTGTTCGGGACGTACTCGGTCGAGGAGCCGGCCAGCGCCTTGGACAGGCCGTCGAAGCCGTTGGCGTCGACGGCGGTGTCGCCGAGGATCAGCTCCGTCTGGAACTTCACCTTGATGGCGATGACCAGCTGCTGCAGCTGGAACGTGACCTCGTTGGTGGCCGCCTCGCCGAGCGCGGCGAGCACGCGGTCGATGTTGAACGTGCCGCCGAGGGGCTTGAGGTCGCTGGTGAACCGCTGCCGGGTCGCCTGGCCGGCCACGTACTCGCTGTTGATCGCGCGGAACGCGGCCGCGGCCGCGGTGATCAGCCGCGTGTAGCCGTAGGTCAGCGTGCTGCCGCCGGTCGGGTTCACGACGTCGTCGAACACGATCTGGTCGAGCAGCCACGAGTAACGGCGCAGTTCGTCGATGACGGCGAAGGTCACGTCGTCCTGGACGTTGACCTTCGCCTGGGCGAGCGTGATCGCCATGGTCAGTCTCCTTGGGTCAGCTGCCGCTCATGCGGCGGCGTACGGCCGCACCGAGGCCGGTGGGGCGCTGGATCGTGGGCGGCGTGCCGCCGCCGGGGTGGTCGCCACCGGAGCGGGCGGCGCCCGTGGTGGCCTTGTGGTTCGGGTGGGTGGAGACCCAGGTCTTGATGTGGGCCTGCAGCTTCGTGCGGAAGGCATCCGACTTCGGGTCGTCCGCGATGAACTCCTCGAGGCTGTCGAGGAAGCTCGTGCTGTCGAGCAGGGCGTCCGCGTTCGCGCCGGCCGCGCCCGCGACCCGGAGGATCGCGTTCTCCGCACCGATTTCCCAGTTGATCGCCTGCTGGTCGGTGACCTGGGCCGCCAGGGCCTCGGGGTCGGGCGGGGCGTCGTCGCCGTCGGAGGTGAGTCCGAGGGCCTTGAGGATCGCGTCGCGCTGCTGCTGGGCCGCCTGGGCCTGCTGAGCCGCGGTCTGCTTGGCGGTGCGGTGGTTGGCGCTTTCGGTCCGCAGGTCACGGATCTGCTTCTGTGCCCATTCGGGCAGCGAAGCGATGTCCTGCGGGTCGGTGCCCTGCTGCTGGGCGGCCGGCGCCTGGCCGGGTGCCTGCTGCTGCGCGGGCGGTGCTGCGGGCGGCTGGTCTCCTTGCGGCGCCTGGCCGCTCGGTTCCCCGCCGCCGTGGTCCGGCGATGCGCCCTTGATGGGCCACACCGGCTTTCCCGCCACGATCCCGACTGCGGTGAGCCCGGTGCGCGGGTGGACCGGAAGGGCGGTCCCGTCGTGCGGGGCGCCTGGCCCCTTCGACGTTGCTGCCATGATCGTACGTCCTTCCTGGACGGTCTACTCGGACTTCCGCGACTTGGCCGCTTTGGCGGCGAGTCGCCCGAACTGCTGGGCGCCGTACTTCTTGCGCCCGATCGACGCGGCGAGCGCCTTCGGGTCGCTGGTGCCCTTCGCCGCCAGCTGGGCGACGAGCTTGCGAAACCTCGTGCCGGAGCCGAGCTTCGGTGTGTCGGCCACGTGGGCCTCCCTACTTCTTGCCGAGCGTCTTGAGCGCGGCCAGTTGCGCGCGCTCGCCCGGGAGGAGCCGCTTCTTCTTCTCCAGGAACGCGATGCGGGGCGCCACGCTCTCGTGGCCGTGCATCTCCACGAAGTCCTTCGCGAGGGCGCCGAGGTCCTGCTCGACCGGCTTCGCCGCGGGCTTCTTCGGAGCCGGGGCCGGTGCGGGCGCCGACGTCCGCGGCGCGGCGTTGGGGCGGTTGGGGTCGTCGGCGAGGGTGACCAGGTGGTTCGGTTCGCCGCCGATGTGGATGGCGGCATCGTGGTCTTCCTCCCGGAGGGCCTTGCGGTTGTCCTCCGGGACGATGCTGATCTTTCCCTCGGCGCTCATCCGCTTGAGCTGCTTGTCCTGCTCAGCGCGGGAAAGACCGCGGGCGTCGAGGGTCTTGCGGAGGTCGACCATCCCAGCCCAGCCCTGGTACTTGCCCCCGGTGAGCTTGTTGACGTCCTCGGTCAGCGCCGCGTCGAACCGGCTCTCCGGGGTGTCCGGCACAGCCGCGGGCTTCGCGGCCGGGGCGGCCTTCTTCGCGGCCGGGCGGGCCTTGGCGACGGGCAGCTTCCCGCGCACGGCGCCGCTGTCGTGGTCCGCCGGGGACAGCTTGCCCTTCAGCGAGCCGCTGCCGGGGGAGGTCAGCTTCCCGCTGAGGGTGGCCTTTCCGCCGTGCTCGACGGACGCCTTCTTCTTGGCGGACAGCTTCTTGTGCCGGCCGCCGCTGCCGAGGCGCATGTGCGCGAAGGCCGCGCGCTTCGCTTCCGGCTTCAGCGCGTCGAAGTCGAACGCCACTGTGGACTCCTCATCTCGCAGCACCGATTTGCTCTCGGTGTGGCTGGCGGAACAGCTGGGTGGGTGCGGTCTTGATGTGCTCGCGGATCTCGGCCTGCGCCGCGCGGACGTCGCGCTCGAAGGCCTTCTTCGCGGCGGGGTCGAGCGCGCCGGCGGCCTGGAGCTTCGCCCGGCGGACCTTCCGCTCGAGCACGCGCAGCTGCTGCCGCGCCTTGTCGCCGTCGGGGTCGGCTGTGTCGGTCGGGAGCCGGGTGACGCCGGGCAGGTACGCGGACAACGAGTGCCGGCAGTTCGGGTGCATCAGCCCGGCGGCGACGGCCTCGGTGACCGACCCGGCAATGTGGACGGTCACCTGCCAGTCCTGGGTGCCGTGCAGCACCCGGGCCTCACGCGGGCCCGGGGCGCCCGTGCGCGCGAGCACCTTGCCCTCCCACGGCCGGCACCGCGCGCACTCCTGCGGGGCGTCGGAGACGACGACGAGGTCGATCCCGGCTGCGCCGAGCCGGTCGAGGTTGCCCTGGACCGCGGCCTGGGCGGTGCCGGTGCGGGAGGCCATCTCGACGTAGGAGGCGAGTTCCCAGCGGCGGTTGCTCTTGTCGACGAACCCCGTGATGCCGCGGGCGAGCAGCTCCTCCCAGGCGCGCTGCGCGGTCCGGAGCCGGGTCTCCCGGCCGGTGAGCGTGCCGGTCAGCATGGTCTTGGCCATGACCTCGCGGTAGGCGTCGAGGTCCCAGCGCAGGATCCGCACGTGCGTGCCCAACAACTTCGAGGTGAGCGCGTACACCATGCGCTGGATCGCGCCGAGCTGCGGGAGCTGGCGGCGCAGGTCGGCCAGCATGTCGTCGGACATGCCGGATCGCTTGGCCAGCTCGGCGATCGCGGCCTCGCCGCCGCGGTGGTACGCCAGCACGATCGCCTGCTCGACGGTGCCGGTGAGGTCGGCCTGGATCTTGTTCAGCAGCGACCGGGCGCCGCGGGAGAGGATGCCGAGCGCGGCCAACTGCTTCTCGGCGTCCGGCGGTTCGGCGATGCCCGCGCGCAGCTGGCGGGAGATCTGGTCGGCCAGCTGGACCTCAAGGCCGTGGTACAGCTCGGCGATCGTCCCGGCGATGTCCGCGCCGAGCGTCCGGTCGACCGGCACGGAACGCTACTTCTCCGCCGGGGGCTTGTCGGCCGGCGGCTCGTCGCCCGGCAGGCCGGTGAAGGTCTCGGGGTTCTGCACCTCGGCCGGGCCGGCTTCCTGGAGGATCCGGGCGACCTCCTTGCCGACCTCGGTGTCGTCCCACTCCGGGTGCAGCATCCGCACCTTCGTCTCGGTGGACGCGGCGCGCGCGGCCTCCAGCTGGGCGAGGGTCTGCGACAGTGACGCCGGGTCCTGCTGGACCGCGTCGGGGAAGTTCACCGTCGGCGCGTCGCTCGGCGCGGCCGGCCATCCGAAGTGGACCTGGCCGAGCTTGGCCAGCGTCCAGAGGATGGCCTGCAGCTGAGGCCGCACGTACTTGATCTTCTTGTCGCGGGTGATGAGCGACTTCCGCTCGCGCGCGGCGACTTCGGTGGCGGTGACGGCGACGTCGCCGGTGAGCCCGAACGTCTGCTGGCTGTAACCCGCGGTGGTGACGATGCGGCCGACGAAGTCGAGCGCGGACTTCTGGTGCTCCTCCACGCGGATCTCGAACTGCTGCAGCGTCAGCTGCGTGCTGCCGTCCGCGGCCGGGATCATGCCGAGGCCTTCGTAGGCCTCGCGGTCCGGGTCGAACATGGCGCCCTTGCCGGGCCCGCGGTCCTGGAGGAACACCTCGGGGACGATGATCCGCGCCTTGGCGAGGCGGATGTCGCGCATCCACGAGGTGTAGGTCTCGTCGAGGGCGTCCATGAACCCCTCGACGCCGTCGAAGTCGCTGCGCCCGAACGGGGCGCACGCCGGCAGGTGCCGCCACTGCCGGTTCGGGCGGATGTTCGGGATGTACACGGCGGTGAGGCTGTCGACGCCGGTGTCGACGTCCTTCAGGCCCTTGGTCTGCGGGGCGTCGTCGAGCGGGACCGCGCGGCCGAGCGACTCCCGGGTGCCCTCGTAGAGGCCGTGCAGGATCTTGCCGGGCTCGTGCCGCTCGAGGTGGCGGAGGACGACGCGGGTGTCGGCGCGCAGCTCCTGCACGAACGTGACCGCCGTCAGCCGGCCGTAGCGCCAGTCGGGGATGGCGGCGTCGGCGTGCACGGGCGCGAGCCACGGGCCTTCGGGGCGGACCTCCTTGTCCCACACCGCGCGCAGGTACACACCGGACAGCGCGGCGCACAGCTCCGCGGACTCCAGCAGCGTCGCGTGCAGCTGGTCGTCGAGCAGCTTGTCCAGCTGCTCCTGCGCGGCCTTGTCCTTGTCCTCGGTGGTGAGGGTGATCGGCTCGGAGAACAGCAGGTCGGCGCTCGTGGCGGCGAGGTCCGCGGCGATCGGGACGTGCAGCTTCACCCGCTTCTCGCCGGGCGGGACGGGCTGGCCCCAGAACCAGCGCGCGAAGGTGCCGACGACGCCGCCGCGCAGCTGGCTCGGCCGGACGTTCGGGGTGTTGACCAGCTGGTGGCCGATCGCCTGGTACGCGCGGGAGAGGTGGTCGGGGTTGCCGGAGTACCAGGCGCCCCAGGTGTGCATCTGGGCGAGCGCGTCGGCGAACTCCGGGGGCGGCCACGGCGTGCCGTTGTCGGGGAGCGGCACGTCAGATCTCCTCTTCGGCCATGATCTTCACGAGCGCGTCGACGGGGACGTGCAGCTCGGCGAGGGCATCCAGTGCGGCGTTCGCGTGGTCCTCCCACGTCGAGTCCATGTCGTTCTCGCCGCGCATCCGGTCGGCCATCAGCGCGGCCAGCTCGTCCCGGGTGGCGTACCGACGTCGCTGGACCACGTCAGTCGCCTTCGAACGGGTCGACCGGCTGGAACACCGCGCGGTTGAGGTGCATGAAGCCCTCCTCGAACGCGGTGCGCGCGAGGGCCAGCTGACGCGGGTCGGTCGGCACGGTCGGCCGGGCGCGAACCCAGCGCCACAGCTTGGCGACGACCTCCTCGACGTGCTTGATCTCGTTGACCGTGTCGAGCGCGTCCGGGGTCTGCTTGCGGTAGCCGGTGACGTTCTGGCTGCCCGTGTCGATCAGCTCGCTGGTGGGCTGCTGCTCGCTCATGCGACGGTGCTCCAGTCGGTGGCGAGGAGGTCGGACTGGGACGCGACCCAGGGCACGAGGTCGCCGTCGACGGGGCGCATGAAGATGTAGGGGCGGCGCATCTTCGAGTGCTCGTCGGGCACCTGCAGCGCGAGCCACATGCCGGCGCCGTTCCAGCCCGCGCGGGTGACCTTCTCGCCGCGCCGCAGCGCCTTGAGGGCTTCGCCGAAGTTCATGCTGCCTGTCCTTCCTGGACGTAGGGGCGCCAGAGCGCCTCGGTGGTGTGGATGCCGTACCGGCCGCCGTCGAGCGAGTGGTCGGCTGCCTTGATCGGGGCGTCCTCGCCCTTCTCGGCCTTGTCGGGGTCCCAGCTGTAGCCGGGGATTTCGGAGATGAAGCCCTCGCAGGACTCGTGGACCTTGAGCAGGTCGCGCGCGAACAGCGAGCTGAGGGTGCGGATGCCGTCGAGGACCTCGTTGCGCGCGAGCGTGGGCGTGAGGCCGTCGTGGTGCAGCTGCTGCACGAACGACGCGGCGCTCGGGTCGACGACCGTCCACTCCGGCCAGATGCCCTTCGCCGCGGGGAACTGCGGGTGCGGCAGCTCGCCGAGCCAGCCGCGGAACCGCTCGCTGTACTCGACGTCGGTCAAGGACCTGCGCTGGTGCTTGGAGTCCCAGCGCCACTCGTGGGTGAGGTACAGGCGGCGGGCGCCGTCCTGCTCGGGGTGGCCGAGGCCGAGGATCAGCGCGGCGAACGGGTTCGTGGTGCCGTAGTCGATGCCCGTGCTGAGCCAGCGGTCGATGACCGGCAGCTCCTTGACGACGTGCCGGTCCGGGTCCCACATGTCGTAGACCGCGCCTTCGGCCAGGCACCACTCGCCGAGCACGAACCGGCGGAACCACAGGCCGACGTACTGCCGCTTGAGCCGCTCGACGTACGCCGGGTCGAGGCTCGGGTTGTCGTCGAGGGTGAAGTGCCAGCTGCGCAGCCCGACTTCGCCGGCGCGGAGCAGGAAGTCCTTCCGCAGCCAGTGCGCCGGCCCGTCGGGGTTCGTGGTGCCGAACAGCTTCGCGCCGACGACGGAGAGCCGGGAGAGCAGCATCATCCAGAAGCCGCGGGGGAGCAGCGTCGCCTCGTCGACGTAGGCGAGGGCGATGGTCATGCCGCGGATGCGGTCCTCGGCGCGGACGTCGTTGGCGCCGATCAGGTGGATCGTGCGGCCGAGGACCGTCGCGGTGGTGGCGCCGCGGGTGTGGTGGACCTGGCGGGCCAGCACGCCGAACAGCGCGACCGACTGGAGCGGCTCGATGAGGTTCCGCTCGATGGTCTCGCGGGTCTTGCCGATCATCACGATCAGCCCGGTGTCCGGCGCGACCGAGACGGCGATGAGGAACGCCAGCAGGGAGGCGATGGTCTTGCCGGAGCGGACGGCGCCGGACCACACCGCGATCTGCTCGACGCGGAGGGCCTCGACGATCGAGCGGATCTGCTTCGGGCTCAGGATCGTCGTGACCCGCGAGAGGTCAATCCCCGGCATCGCCGTCGGGCGGGAGCTGGTCGTAGGCGGCCTGGAGGCCGGCCGCGAGCGCGCCGAGCATGCTCTTGGCGCCGTCGACGCCGCCGGCGCCGGTGTCGTGCTCCTCCAGCTTCATGGAGGTGTTGGCCGCAGTGGCGGTGGCCTGCATCAGCTTGAGCTTGTCCTGGGCGGTCGGCTCCGGCTGCGTCCAGACCTCGCGGACGAAGTCCTTGCCGCCGTGGTCGACGTACGTGTGCGGCGTCCACAGCTGCGCCCGCAGCCGCGCGGCGTCGTCGAGCAGGTCCAGCATCAGCGCGGCCCGGCGCGCGCGGGCGTCGGCGACCTTGGCCTCGGTGGCGGCCCGCACGGCCTCGCGGTCGAAGCTCAGCTCCAGCTCGTCGGCGATCTTCGAGACCGTGGCGCCGGAGCGGCCGATGGCCTTCGCGATGGCGTTGCGGGACTCGCCGGCGGCGTGGAGGTCGCGGACGCGGCGCTTGTCCTCGTCGGTGATCGGGCGCGCTCTGGCCACGTGATCACCTCCAGCTGGTCTCGGGGTTGCCCTCCACGTCCTGCCCGTGCGCGGGCCTGGGCCGAGGGCTCTGCCGGACTCAGCCCGGCAGCCCCGGGTACAGCGCAGCCCCCGCCGAGGGCGCCCGGCGGGGGCTGCGTGATCCCGGAGCCGATCCCGGGTTACGGCGTCACCAAAGGGGTAGCTGCGGGCCTGCCTACGCGGGCGCGGGGGCGGGGTCGTACTGCTTGTGGAACTCCTCGTCGGACAGGAACTCGCCGAAGAGGTCGTCGGTGACGATCCAGTCGCCGACGTTGAGGGTGAAGTCGCCCATCGTGGACGGGACGGTGATCACGCCGTTGGCCTCGACGGGCTGGCCGGCGTTGAGACCGACGACGCGGCGGCTGAGCACGCCGAGCACCTTGTCGAAGTTGTCGCCGGTCCACTGTTCCGCTTCACGCTTCCGGACGTAGAAGGCCACAGCTCGCTCCTGGGGGTTGCGCCGATGACGGCTGATGGGCATAGCTCCGCCCGCAGAAAGCGTGACACACGTGATCACCTGGGCCAAGCACCGGGGCCCGGTCGGGGGTGTCGCGGTCAGTCCGGCAGCCGCACGGCCTTGATCGCGGTCAGGCACGCGGGGCAGAGGATGCCGCCGGGCCCGGCGGGCTTCTCGCCGCACTTGGAGCAGGTCGGGTACTTCGGCGGCGCGGTGGTCTGGTCGGTCATGCCTCGATCACACCATCGCGGCGCTCGAGGTAGGCCAGCAGCTCGCCGAGGTCGTAACCGCCGTCACCTCGGGTGAGGTGCCCGCGCTCGACCCACTTGCGGAGGGTGGCCGGCCCGATGCGGTAGCGGTCGTCGCCGGACGCGTCGGCCTGCTGGTGCAGCAGCAGCACCGCCAGGCGCGCGGGGACGCGCTTCACCACGCACCCTCGTCAGGCTCGGCCGGCTCGTCGTCTCCGGGGCGGTAGATCACGTCGCTGTACTGCGCCAGGACGCCGTGGAAGGCAACGCTCCGGTACCCGTTGGTCTCGATGACGTAGTACCGGTCGTCGGTGATCTGCGCGGTCTTCATGACGTTCGGGTGGTGGTGGTAGTCGGCGACGATCTCGGTCACCGTGCCGGTCTCCCGGCGGCGGAGCTTCGTGCCGACCTCGAACCGCGGGGGGTCAGTCGGGCTGGTCACGGTCGCCACGCGGGGTCGTAGTCGGGGTGTCCGGCGTAGACGGTCGCCAGGCGCTTGATGACGTCGCGGGTGACCTGGCAGATCAGCTCACGGGCCGGGTTGTCGACGTCGGCGCAGTACCGCGCGTAGTCGTCGAGGATCGCCTTCTTCGCTCCCACGTCGTCGAGCACGGCCTGCGGGTCGCGGTCGGCGATGAGGGCGAGTTCCGAGGCCACGAAGGGGCCGGTGTCCTCTTCGCCGGGCCGGGTAGCGGCCGGGATCGTGCGGTCGGCGACGTGCAGGAAGTAGTCCGTCCCGAAGTCGTCGTCGGTCAGCCTCTGGAACTGCCAATCCGGAGCGCCGCCGAAGGTCTGGGCCGCGGCGCGCGCCTTCGTCTCGGCTTCGTCGAGGCGGGCCCAGTAGAACGCGATGAGCGGGTCGACCGGCGCCAGGCCGACGACCTCGCGGGTCGGCACGTGGTGGTGCTCGTTGTCAGCCATGCCTCGAATGTAGGCCGCGGTGCCCGCCGAGCGCGACCCGGCGGGCACCGCGGTTACGGCCTCCAGGCCTCCAGGTAGCCCGGCCGATCCGCGTACGGCAGGGCCAGCAGGCGAACGGCCAACTCCAGCCCCCGCCTCCGGCCGAGCGTGTCACGGTGGGCCTCTTGGCGCTGTGGGATGTCCCGGAGCGCTCCAGCCTTCAGTGCGGTCATGAGCGCGCGTTCGTCCACGCGTTGCTCGCCGGATACGCGTTCGTACGCCTCGATGATCTTCCGCTTGGCCTCGACCTCGGGGAGCACGCGAGCCGGGTCGCTGCCGGCCGCCTTGAGCGCGGTCTCGGCCAGCCCGTCGTAGTACTCCTTCCGCGCTTCGTACGCGCCCGGGTAGGTCTCCAGGTCAGCGTCGGCGAGCGCGCGCCCAACGCGCCCGACGAGGTACGCCTGCTCGCGCTCGTCTTCGTCGATCTGGGCTCGCAGCCACGTCACCAGGTCATCCACGGCGCCCATCATGCCGCAGCGTCCTGGGCTCGGCGGAGCTTCACCAGGCCGAGCCCGACGTACGGGCGGGCGCAGACCTCGCAGCGCCCGCCCGCGCCCTCCGGGAGGACCTGGCCGCCGCACCGGGTGCAGTCGCCGAGCGTGGCCTCCGGCCGGTCGTGCGCCAGGCCCTGCGCTCGCCGGTGCAGCTCCTGGATGGCGTCGGCGACGTCGCCGAACTCTTCCTGTCCGGCGGCCCACTGGAGCTGGGTGAGGACGTACCAGAGCCCGCGGGGCTGCTCGCCGCGCTCGGCGGCGATCCAAGCGGCGATCCGGTCGAGGGTGCCCCAGATCGACCACACGTCGTCCTCCGGCGTCGGCAGCGTGCGCGGGTCCAGCGCGGCCAGCACGTCGAGCCGGAGCGGCGGCCGCGATCCGTACCCGGGCGAGCCCCGGCCGGCCGCGCCGCGGACCGGTTCCTTCATGTGCCGCAGGACCAGCGGGTACTCGCCGAGCTCGCGCAGCTGCGCGCCGAGTTCGGTCACACAATCGGGGCACGCCTTGCCGGTGTAGACCGGGCGGGTGCAGCCGCGGACGACGCACACCGCCGCGGCCGTAGAACGCGCGAGAGCCGGACGCGACCGGTCGCGCGGACCGGTCGCCGGGACGGAGGTTGTGGTCATGGCTGCTGCTCCTTGCCCTCGTCGCGGGCCCGGATGGCGGCGGCCGCGACGTGGTCGCGCTCCTCCGGGGACGGTAGGAAGATCTCCAGGGCGTAGCCGGTCTTGACCACTCGATCCGCGTGGTGCCGCCAGACGCCTCCGACGTGGTTCACTACCGCCATGCCCGCGGGCACGGTGTCGCCCGGGAGGAACACCCGAGGCGCGGGCGGCGGTGACGTGGCCACTCGCAGCGCCGCCTCCAGGGCGTGCATGTGGTGCGCCGTCGGGTGCGCGGCTGCCCCGTGCGGGTCCGTCTCCTGGTACTCGCGGAACGCCTTGACGTAGGCGTCCCACGGGGACGGGCCCTCGGTCTCGCTGTCGGGCAGCGGCGCGAACGGCTGGCGACACGGGGCGTCCGGGTTGCGCGCGCAGGCGGCGCAGTCTCCGTCTCCGTTCGCGTCGTTCACGCATCGGGTGGTCGGCCGCCAGCCGGCGGCGAGGATCGCGTCGGCGAAGTGGTCGTAGGGCACGTCCATGCCCTCGAACGTCACCTGCGGACCGCCCCAGCGCGCCGTGTCGGCGGCCTTGAGCAGCTCGACGAGCTCCTCGCGCCCGGTCATCGGCGGAACCAGCCGATCGCACGGGCGAACCAGCCGCGGCGGGGCGCGGGCGAGATGCCCAGCATGGCGGCCTCGATGTTGCGGTGGTACGCCTGGGCGTGGGCGGCGAGGTGCTCGCGGGCCGCGTCTTCGACAGCCTGGAACGCGGCAGCCTGGTCCTCGGTCGCCGGCGGGCCCGACGGCCACTCCAGCTGGCCGATGCTGACCGCGAGCTGGGCGGCGACGTGGTGCACGGCGAGCGGCGGGCGCTCGGCGGGCGGCTCGGTGTCGACGTCCATCGTCTGGTAGGCGCCGAGGGTGCCGGTCTTCGGCCAGCCGGTCGCCGGGCGGGGCCGGCGCGCGGGCGGCGTCCAGGGCTCGGCCGCGGGGACCAGGCGCTCAAAGTGCGGGTGCGCGGACCAGCTGCGGACGGGCGGGCCGTCGTCGCGGATCAGGTCGTCCAGGACCTCTTCGTCGGTGCGGGTGTCCGGGTCGGTCACGGTGCCTCCAGGGCGGTGCGGGCGGCGGTGATCGCGGCCCTGAGTCGGGCTTTGACCTGCGCACCGTTGTGGATGGTGCAGTGCTTGGTGTGGATCTCGCCGTCGGGAATGCAGCGGATGGCGGCCAGGCCGGCCATGACGAGCTCCTGGCGGACGGCGAGGTGCGGGTCCTCGGTCGCGAGCTTCTCCTTGGCCGCGCGGACGACCTCGCCGAGCGCGGCCTGGCCGGCGTCGTCGAGCGGCTGTCCGCCGTGGACGCGGACGGGCTCGCCGTCGACGTCGTAGGCGCGGCAGGTGTCGTCAGCCACGGGCCGCCTCCGCGAGAATCGGGCGGATCGGCCACTCGGTGGGGACGTGGTCGTCCTTGCCCTGCTGGCGGAAGTACTTGGCCAGGCCCTCGGCCTGCTCGCGGTACCAGGCGACCTGGTTGGTGTGCAGCTCCTCGTGGGTCATCGCGCCGAGCTGCGGGTAGCAGCGGGCGAGCTTCCAGGCGACGCGGGCGGCGGCGAGCGCGTCGGCCGCGGCGCCGTGTGCGTCCAGTTCGGACAGCTGGATGCCGTAGTGCGCGGCCACCGCGGTGAGCTTCCGGGAGCCGGGCCGGTACCGGTCGTAGTGCTTGTCCAGGCACATCGGGTCGACGACCGGGCCTAGCTGCAGCTGCTCGCCGCCGACCGTGACGCCGTGGCGCGCCATCTCGTGGCCGAAGAGGCTCAGGTCGTAGGGGGCGTTGAAGACCACCAGCGTGCCGCCCGCGCGCCAGCCGGCGTCGAGGGCCGCGGCGATCTCGGCGGCGACCTCGGCGGCCGGGCGGCCGCTGGCGCGGGCCATCTCGGTCGTGATGCCGTGCACCGCGGCGGCCTGTTCCGGGATCTCGACGCCCGGGTCGGCGAGCCACTGCTGGGTGTCGACAGACCCGGCGATCGGGTTGATCGTGACCACCGCAGCGGTCACGATCCGCGCGGTCTCGACGTCCACGCCGGTGGTCTCCAGGTCGAAGGAGACCAGGATGCGTTCGTGCCAGCCAGTCATCAGCGCAGCACCTCGGCGTCCACTGCGACGAGGTCGGCGAACGACTCGGTCGCGTTGTCGTCGTGGTCGTCTGGCACCGCGAACGTCAGGGTCTCGGCGGCCTCGTCGACGGCGAGGACCACGTCCACGCTGCCGGTGTGCGGGAAGCGGATCCGCTTGCCGACGTCGTTGGAGGTGAACGGCAGCGCGGCGTTCGCCTTGCCGTGGATCTCGTCCCAGATCGCCAGGTACGAGCGGATCTCCGCCACGTCGCGCTCGTCGAGCTCCACGCGGGCCAGCGGCGGCGTGTCGTCGCCGGCGTACTTCGGGCCGGCCAAGCGGTGGCCGTGGCCGTAGCCGCGGTCGTCCTCGCAGCTGATGTTGATCCGGCCGCGCCGGTCGGACTCGATGACGACCTTGGTGTACTCGGTCATGGGTTTTCCCTTCGTTTGTCGGCGTCGAGGAGGGCTCGGCGCAGTTCGGCGGGGCGGAGGTTGGGTTTGCAGTCGTAGCAAGGGATTGCGGGGTCGCCGTCGCGGTCGACCCAGCCGCGGCCGTCGCAACGCGGGTCGTGGGTCGGGATCGCGGGCGGCTCGTCGTCGATGACGTCGCCGGTGCGGTCGTGGCTCATCACGGCGCACCGCTCGCGGTCTGCAGGTGCTTCGCGATCGCCGCGGCGGCCTCGTCGGCCATCCCGGCGAGGACGGCGGCGTGGCCGAGGCACGGCCGGCACCAGCGCCAGGGCGCGTGTCCGCAGCCGTCGTCGTGCCGGTGCGCGGCCGTGGTCCAGCCGAGCGCCTCGGAGATCGGCACGAGGTCGCGGTTGCGGGTGGTGCCGAAGCCGTTGCAGAGCACCGCGTCGGCCGGGTGGCGCTTCTTCTTGCCGGGCTGGTAGCCCGCGCTGTACAGGTGGATCGTGGTGCCGTTGCCCCACGGGCGGACGGCGAGGATCTCGGTCACAGGCCCAGTTCCTTTCGGCGGCGGAGGTAGTTGGCGGCGTGGTCGCAGCCCTCGCGGGCGTCGAGCATCACGAGGTCGGGCGAGACGCCGTGGTCGCGCACGAGCGCCGCGGCGGCCTTCGTGAGTTCCCAGCGCGCTCGCTCGGCCGGCGTGAGCGCGACGTCGGTCTTGGGGATCACGCTGGCTCCTTTCCGGAGGGAAGGCCGCGGCGGCAGGCGAAGCAGCTCGGCTTGCCGTCGTTGCGCTTGTGGTTGGGCAGTCCGTGCGGGCACTTGGCGGGCGTCGGGCTCGCGCGGGCGTTCGGTGGTTGCGTCGGGTGGTGACCAAGTGGGTGGTCGTCTTGTGGTGGTTGGTCACGTGGGTGGTAGTGGGCCATGCATGGCTGGCCCGTCAAAGATCGAATTTGGCCCCTCAATCCGTCCGAAGTGGCCGGATCTGGCCCCTGAAAGTCGTTTTCAGGGGCCATCTGGGTGTCCCCTGAATCTGCCGGTTGAGGGGACACCTGGGTGGCCCCTGAATCGGGTGTGTCCACAAGGGACGGTTCGGTTTCAGGGGCCACGTGGGTGGCCCCTGAAACGGTCGGCAGCGGCGACAGCTCGACGCGCTCGAGGAGATCGGCGGGGAACACCAACCGGTACTCCGCGGCCCGGCCCTTGCCGTTCCGGCCGCCGCCGCGCGAGATCTGCGCGATGAGCCCGTAGCCGTCCCTCAGCTCCGCGAGGAGGCGCTTCACGCTCCGCGGGGCCTTGTCGGTGTCGGCGGCCAGCTGGTCGACGCCAGGGCGGACACGGGAGCCGTCAGCGTCGGCGTAGGTGGCGAGCGTGAAGGCCAGGCGCGCGAGGGCGTCCGGCATCGCGATGCGCCGGAGGATCCGCTCCCATTCGAACCGGCCGACCGGCGTCGGGGCGCCATCGTTGTCACTGAGCACGGCCGTCATGCCACCGGCTCGGCGGGCTTGAGGAGGTGGGTCAGGGCAGGTTGTTCGCGGTGCTGGTTCACCGGGCTCACCTCCGTGTGGTTGGGGCCGTCGGGCGGGCTGGCGGGGAAGTCCAGCCCGGCCGACGGCGGCTGTGGGGTGTGCGGGTCAGGCTTGAAGGCGGTGTGCCGGGGCGGGGCGGTAGTCGTGGCAGGCGGGCCACCAGGCGCGGACGTCGGTGCCGGCGCCGCCGGTGGCTCTTCGCCAGTCCCCGCCGAAGTTGCACTTCGGGTAGACCCGGGCGGTGTCGCGGTGCGGGGCGACGCGGTGCAGGCAGCTGCCGCACCGCAGCCCGGCCGCCTTGCGGTCGACCGGCGCGGCGGCCGGGTGCAGCGGGATCGGCACGCGCAGCGCGACGCCGAGCGGGTGGTAGCCGAGGCTGATCGCCTCGGCCTGCCGCTTCGTGCGTCGCCGGTCGGGGCTCAGCTTCCGCG
This sequence comes from Amycolatopsis eburnea, assembly GCF_003937945.1. Taxonomy (GTDB): domain Bacteria; phylum Actinomycetota; class Actinomycetes; order Mycobacteriales; family Pseudonocardiaceae; genus Amycolatopsis; species Amycolatopsis eburnea. The sequence goes on along the minus strand of NZ_RSEC01000032.1, from coordinate 303,388 downwards.
GCGGCGGGATCGGCGCGCCGGGCAGCTCGAACAGCGCGGCCGGGCCGACCGGGTCGCCGCCGCGGACCGGGGCCGGGCGGCCGAAGGTCTTGCGGTAGCAGACCGGGCCGTAGCCGAGGCGTTGGCTCTGCGGGGACGTCAGCTTGCGCCCGCAGCGGGGGCGCTGGCAGCGGGTGGTCACGCGTCCTCTTCCGTTTCCCAGCCGCACGCGTACTCCCAGTCGTCGTTGTCGCGCATGGTCCAGTGGACCGACGACGGGCGGAGGGCGTAGCGGATCCAGTAGGCGACCGTCCGGAGCGCGCGCATCACGAGGCACCGCCGAGGATTCCGCGCTGGTATCCGATGTGGACGGCGTGCGCGCGGCTGTGCACGCCGAACTTCCGGTAGATGCTCTTGGTGTGCGTCTTCACCGTGTCGACCGAGACCTTCAGGTGGCCGGCGATGTCCGGGTTTTGCAGGCCTTCCGCGATCAGCTCGAGGACGTCGACTTCCCGGTCGGAGAGGTCGCGTTTTCGGCCGGCGGCCGGGGTGAGTTCGAACCGGGGCACGGTGTCGGGGCTGGCCAGCGACGTGCTCGCCAGACCGGACCGAGGCAGCCAGCGGACGACCGTCTGCCACGCTTCGGGGCGGATCAGGAGCACGGCCTGGTAGCGCGCGGCGGGCCGCCGCGCGGCCGCGGTCATGACCCGGCTCCGGCGCGCCAGCTGTCGACGGCATCGCAGACCATCTCGACCCGGCGCGGGCCGAGGCCGGTGACGCGGGAGAGCGCCGACTGCACCGCCGGAGCGGCGCGGTGGGCGTCGACGAGGTAGGCGACGCGCTCGACGGTGTCGTGCCCGGCGTCGCGGAGCGGGCCGGTCTGGTGGTGGGTGAGGCCGTGCGCGTGGAGCGCTTTCAGCTCGGTCATGCCTTCCACCCCGCCGTCTTGGCCTCGGCGCGGATCTGGCCGAACAGCTTCGCCCAGGGTTCCGGCGGCGACGGCTTCACCGGCTCCGTCGGGACGACGGCGCGCGGGTACGGGTGCCCGCACTCGCAGGCCTGCGGCTCGGTGCCGGGGGCGTCGACCAGGTACCGGTGCTGGTGCGGCGGTGTGGCCTGCTCGGCGGCGTCGAGCTTGCGGCGCAGCTCGTCGACGTTGGCGTGCAGCTGGGCGATGTCGGCGTCGCGGCGCTCGATGATCGCGCCGCGGGCCTGCACCTGGGTGTCCAGCTCGGTCACCTGCGCGGTGAGGCGCTCGACGTCGGCGTCGGCCGCGGCGAGCTTCGCGGCGGCGGCTCGGCGTGCGCTGGCAAGCTCCGCCTTCGCCTGCTCGACGGTGGCCTTCTGCGAGTCGATGGTGCGGTCCCGGGCCTCGACGTCCTTGCGCAGCTCGGCGACGAGGTCGCCGAGGCGCTGCTTGTCGTCCCGCAGTTGCTGCACCTGGTCGCCGTCGGCCGGGGCGGCGACGGGCTGGCCGAGCAGCGGCCGGACGGCGTCGACGATCTGGCGCAGGTACTCCGGGGCGGCGGGCTCGTCGCCGTGGCGGCGCGCCCAGCGGTCGTCGGCGCGGCGGACGACGCCCTCCAGGTCGGCGGCCGGGGCGAGCGTGGCGGTCATGCCGTCACCCGGGTTCCGGCGAAGGCCTCGGCGTGCCAGCCCGCCAGCTCGCGGCAGACCGCGCGCATGTCGCCGGTGGCGAGCAGCGGGCGGAAGGTCTCGCGGTAGCGGGCGGTGCTGGTGGTGGCGTAGCAGCGGCCGCCGAGGACCTTGCAGACCTTCGTGAAGCTCTCGTCGAGGCCGGCCACGGTCCGGGACTGTCCGGAGTGGATGATCAGCTGGCCGGAGCGCGGGGCGGGGTTCCCGCAGGAGAGCCAGCTCAGCTCGACGGCCCCGAGGGCGTTGTGGGCGATGATCGCGAAGTCGCCGTCGGCGAGCTGGCCGCGGAACCGCAGTCCGGGGATGAAGAAGGTGGTCGGGACGAGGTCGTCCGCTGTGGTCGTCACGATGCCTCCTGGGCGGGTTCGCGGTGGAAGTGGTAGTCACCGGCCTCGTCGAGCAGGACCAGGCCGTAGTCCGGGTGCTCGAACGGCACCTCGAGCGGGTCGGCCCACGAGGGGACGGACCAGCCGCGGCGGTAGGCCTCTTCGGGGTGGGCGTGGATGTAGCCGTGGCACCCGGTGGTGCCGGTCCCGCACACGTCGAGGCCGTTAGGCGGCGTCCAGCGGCCGCCCTGGGAGCGGTTCTTGCGGTGCTGGAAGTTCGTCGCCCGGCCGAGGCACACGCCGGTGACGCGGACCTCGCAGCCGCCGTTGCTGCGCTGGCGGACGACCCGGCGGCACGTCGTCTCGTTCACGGGATCCCCAGGTGTTCCTTGTAGGCCAACAGGACGCGGGCGGGCGCGTCGCGCCACTCGTGCTCGCCGTGGCACCACTTCCGGAACGCGCCGACGACCTGGCCGAAGTTGCGGCCCTTGCGCTGGCAGTGCTTGAGCACCTCGTCGCGCAGCTGCTTCGCGCGCCGCGGGTCCTCGTCGATGGCCGGCGTGGCCGCGGTGGTGGTCGTGCCGCGGCGTTTCCACATCTCCAGCGCCACGCCGAAGTTCTGGCCGGCGTTGCGGAACGCGTCGCCGATCGCCTCTTTCACGGCGTTGCCGCCGAAGGCGCCGGGGGCGTCGCCGTAGCCGAGCACGGTCCGGTCACCGATCGTGAGCTTGATCCAGAGACCGCCGTGCTTGTCGAACTTCGGGAGGCCGTGCTCGTCGGTCGCGACCGGTTCCCAGTTCCAGTCCGGGTCGGCCTGGGTGAAGCGCTCGCGGACCCAGGCGTGGCCGATGTACTCGAGGTGCTCGTGCCCTTCCGGCGCGGTGGCCCCGCAGGTGGTGCAGAGGACGGCGGGCTGGTGCTTGCCGCACTCGACGTCGGTTGCCTTGCAGGCCGGGCAGACCACGACGGGGCGGAGCCCGACCGCTTCGGCCGGGAACTCCTCCCGCAGCTTGTCGCTGACGCCTGGCTTCACTCGCCGCCGTCCGGCGCGTCCGGGACGTCGAGCAGGTCCGGGACCTTCACGGTGCCGTTGCGGATCAGCTCGGTCAGCGTGGCGGCGGCGTCCGGGGACGGGCGGAACGACACGTTCGACGACGCGGCCGCGGACATGATGATGCCGGGGATGTCCAGCTCGCCGCCCGGCCCGGCCGGTTCCTTCGCGGCGTTCGACGCCTCGAGGACCTTCGCGCGGAACGCGGGCTTGACGATCTCCTTGAGCTTCACGAGGTGCTTGGCGTGCTGGTAGAGCACGGCCTTCACCTCGTCGTCCGGGCCGACGATGTCCATGTCCCAGTCGACGTCGTCGGGGTAGTTGGCCTTGACCCAGTCGAAGAACGCTTCGGCGTCGCCGACGCCGGCGGTCTTCTCCGGGTTGCTCTTCGACACCGCGCCGAGGTAGATCTTCTCGTCGGGGTCCCAGACGCTCAGGCGGTCGGAGCGCTTCATGTCCTTCTCGGCCACGGCCCGCTGGGCGTCGTAGGCGGCCTTCGCGCGGTCGCGGAGCAGGCCGAGGGCGGCGAGCTGCAAAAGATTGTCGGTCACTTCGGGGCGTCCTTTCTGGACTGGAATTCGGTGTAGAGCCGGGTGAGGTCGTCCCAGCGGCCGTTGGTGTGCTGCTCGTAGAAGTCGGCGAACGGCCTGGCGTCGTCGAACGACGAGTAGTCGCCGCGGGCGACGTCTTCGCTGATTCGGCCCATCGCGTAGCCGAGCGCGATGGAGTGCGTGCGGATGGCTTCGCGCTCGCGGTCGAATCCCTCGCGCAGCTGCGCGATGTAGTCGTCGAGCGCGTCCCTCGGCCTGGCGGTGGTCATCGCCGGACGGCCTCGGCGTCGTCGCCGCGGTGGCACCACGAGGCGGGCTCATCGCACGACGCGCGGACCGGCGGCGGTGTGGACGGGCAGCGGCCGTTGCCGTCGTAGCCGCACTGGTAGTCCGGCTTGTCGGCGTCCTCGGTGTAGGGCGGGCGGGGCTCCGGCTGGCCGGCGACCTTGTCGCACCCGGCCACGGCGCCGAGCAGCGCCGCGCCGACGGTGAAGGCGACGAGCCCGGCGAAGCCGATCCGCGCGCTCAGCGCCTGGACGATCTTGGACATCAGAACCTCGTTTCGAATTTTGTCCAGCGGCCGTCGCGGTCGAGGTGCTCGACGTGGACGTCCCGGCCGTCGAAGGCCTCGCGCTGCAGGCGGTCCATGAGCGGCTCGGCGAGCCGCTGGGGGCCGGGGCCGGTGCCCCAGAGGCAGCACCAGCACGCCTCGACGAGGTCGGTGAGGACGTCGCCGGGCGGGCAGGGGCCGGGGTCGAGCACGGGGTAGGCGCGCCAGCGGACGACGTGGCCGCGGTGCTGGCACCACGGGCAGGCGTGCGGCTCGTTCTCGTGCGCGACGGCCTCGTAGGTCTTGAGGTAGTCGCCGAGCGTTCCGGCGGAGCCGAGCAGCGCCGGGACGGTGACGGCGGCCGCGCCGAGCTGGACCATCGCGCGTACGGCGTTCCGGACGACGTCGCCGGGGAGGGTGAGGAGCACGGTGGTGGCGGACATCAGCCGATCACCAGCCAGGCGGCGAACCAGGTGACGACGATGGCGGCGACCACGCTGACGGCGAGCACGCTGCCCGGCACGACGGGCGGGCCCCAGCGGCTGTCGTCGTCGCCGAGGTCGGCCTCCAGCTCGGCCCATTCGGCGGCGGTGTGCTGCTCGGCGAGGAACTCGGCGACGTCGTCCGGGCCCGGCGTGTCCTGGATGGCGGCCAGCAGCTTCTCGCCGTAGTCCGGCGACACCACCTCGGCGACCGGCAGGCCGGGCAGCGTGCCGCTCAGCGGCATCGGTTCGGTCGGCAGCTCGACGCGGTCGATCGCCTCGGTGGGCCGGTCGTCGGCCGGGACCGCGCGGTGGCGGCCGGTGCTCTCGCTGTCGGCGCGGGCGTCGAGCTCGTCCTGGATGGCTTCGACGTCGACCAGGGCGCGCTCGCGCAGCACCGGGTCGGTGCTGCCGTGGAAGAACGCCCTGAGGTCGCGGATCGTCTTGCGCAGCTGGGCGGACGGGGCCTCGCGGAGGAACGCCTCGCCGTCGGCCGCGTCCCACGCGTGCTCCTTGACGACGTCGCGGCCCGCCGCGGTGATCTCGTATCCGCAGTCCGGCGTCCAGCGGGACAGGCCGGCGGTCTCCAGGCCGCGGAGGATCTCGATGTCGCGGGCGACCGGCGGGCGGTAGCTGGCGGCGCCGGGCGTGGTGTCGGCGAGCAGGGCGGCCAGCTGCTCCAGCTGGTCGGCCGTAAGATCCGTGGTGATCAAGAGGAGGGTCCTTCCTCGGGTCTTGCCTGCTCCGCGCCCGGCATGGCGCGGGGCAGGCTCTTTTCTGGGGAGTGGTCACCGGCGGGCTGGGCGGGGTGCGAGCACGTCCGGCCCGCCGGCAGATCAGGAGGCCTTGCGCTTCGCGCGGGCCTTGGCCGACTTCAAGGCCAGGGCGAGGAAGTAGGCCTTCCTCGCGTGCGCCGCGCGCCGAGCGCGCTCGGCCGGGTCGAGCTGTCCGTCCGGGTCGACCTGGCGCTCGAAGCGGTCCAGGAATGCCTTCGTGCCTGGCGCCGTGCGTGCCGTCCGGTCGGTGGTCTGGGCCCAGCTGGCGTGGACCGCGACACGAGCGGCCAGAGACCGCTGCTCTGGACTCCGCACACGCGGGCTCGACTTGGTCGGCCGCGGAGGCGGGACAGGGCGCTCGGGGCGAGGGTGCGACGTCGGGTTCGGCTCGCGGGTCGGCGTCTGCGGGGCCGGGTTCGGCCGCGGGGTGGCAGAGTTCACGCGCTCGCTCCGGCGATCTCTTCGAAGGGCACCCCGAGGACTTCCGCCCAGAGGTGCAAGCTCTCGGCCTTGGTGCCCTTGCGGCCCGTCTCGACGTTGTAAACGTGCTGGTAGGAGCGTCCGACGGCCTTCGCAAAGGCGGTCCGCGACATGCGCTTTCGCTCGCGCGCCTCCTGGATTGCCCGGCCAATGGGCTCCGTCTTCCGGGTGGTCATGAGGTCAGAATAGGACAGAAGAGGTCAGTTGACAACAGAAGAGTGGACGGAACTGGTGGCTTCTCTTGTCAGAAGAGGTCAGAAGAGGTAAGAAGAGAGTTGGAGGGGAGGCCACAATGAGGCATCTGAAGAGACAGTCGAGGCGCCGCCCGCCCTGTCGGGTGGACAGTTCGAGACCGCCCGGGCATCCTTTGCGAGTGGCCGGAAGAGATTGGAAGAGACTCGCGTCGTACGTCATCGACGCGCGTACGGCCGCAGGTTTCCCGGTGCGGCGCACGTTCGCGAAGCACATTGTCGTCTCCGACAAGACCCTTCAGCGTCTGGAGCTGGACCACATGGCGATCCGGCCAGCCAAACTGGCCGCGATTGAGCGCGGTGTCGGCTGGGCGCCAGGTAGTGCTGAGGCTGTACTCGCGGGCGGCGAGCCGACACTGCTGGCCGGAGTCACTCATATCGCCGGCCCCGACCTTCGCGACGACACGGAGCGTCAGCTCTGGGCCCTTCCTGACCTCTCGGACGAAGAGCGGTGGGCGTTCATCGATCTCCACCGGGCGCACCAGGTGCGCGAACACCGCCGGTTCGGTGAGTAGACACCGCCATTCGGCCGAACGAGTGGTGGACAATTTGCGCGAATTAGGCCGTTAGAGTTGACGTGAATCGCGAACTTCCACGAACAGGTCGCGCGCCGATTCTTTAGCGTGCAACGTGCAAGTATGTTATTCGTAATACTCCTGGTCAGCGGGCTGAGCGTGGCCGCCATCGGCACCTCCGCGTACGCCGTCTGGTACATGCGGCGCTTCCGGCGTTCGATGCTCAGCTACGTCCGCGCGCAGACCCTCGCGACCCAGCCGCCGCCCGACGACGATGACGACGGGCGCCGCCGGCACCTCCGCCTCGTCGCCGTGTTCGTCGCCCTCGGCAGCGGCATCGCCTGGCTCGGCCGCTGGCTCCGCGACCATCCAGCCACCTCCGCCGGCGTCGCACTCGCCGCGGCCGGCGCGGCCGTTGCCGCGCTCCTCGTGCTCCGCCCGGCCCCGACACCGCCACGGTCCGCGCCACCGCCGACGGAACCAACGACGGCAACGATCACCAGACAGACCACGTCGACACAGACCACCGTGACCACGCCACCCGGCGGTGCCTCGGCCGTCCCGCGCTCGACAAACTCGCGAAGCAGCAGCACCGCCAGCACTCCGCCGACCAACCTGCCGACCGGTCCGACGCCCTCTGCGAACTCCTCGACAACGACCACCAGCTCGGCGCCGCCGAGCACCGACCCGACGTCACCGGACGACTGTGCGATCAACGTCGACGTCCTCGACGTTCTGCACGCGTGCATCTTCCAAGCGGCAGCATGAAGCTGTCCGACCCGTAACGGGGCGGGCGGGGAAAAGAGGCTTCAGACGCCCCCCCCCCCGCACTTTTAGAGTTCTCTGGGGGAGTTCCTGATTCCGCGGGGCTACAGGTCGCCCAGGTTCAGCCCGCGTGCCTCATCGAGAGCGCGTTGCGCGGTAGTTGCCCTGGTGTAGCGCGCCATCGTGGCGCGGTCCTTCCAGCCGCCGACCGCCATCAGCCCTTCCTCCGAGCCGCCGGCCGCGCGCCAGCGCTGCGCGGCTGTATGCCGGGTCAGGTGCGGGTGGAAATCCGCGATCCCGGCCAGCTCGGCCCGCCACTTCAGCGTGCTGTACAGCCCCTGGTAGCCGAATCCGGTGCCCCGCTCACCGAGCCACATCCGCGGTGTCTCCGCGAGCCGGTGGGTGCGCCGCATCCGCTGGTAGCGGTCGATCGCCCGGGCGGTCTGCGGGCTGAACGGCACCAGGCGCTCACGCCGGCCCTTGCCGACCACGCGCGCCACGCCGCGACCGAGGTCGAAGTCGTCGGTCGTCTGGCCGATCACCTCGCCGGCCCGGACGATCGCCTCCAGCATGAACCGGACGATCGCCTCGTCGCGGCGATCGCGGAAGTCGGAGCCCTTGCACGCCTTGATCAGGGCCGTGCACTGCTCGTCGGTCAGCCGGGGGGTGAGCTTCTCGTCGAACGATGGCGCCTTGAGTCCGAGCAGGACGTCCTCGGGCAGCTCCTTCTCCTCGACGAGCCAGCGGGAGAACTGGCGTACCGCCAGCTGGCGCGCCACGGCCGTGGTGGCCTCGCGCTGGTCGAGGAGGTCCGCGGTGAACGCCACCACGGCGTCGCGAGCGATGGCCACGGGCAGCTCCTCGCGCTCGCAGTACTCCAGGTACTGGGTCACGCCGGTGGTGTAGCTCTTGATCGTCTGGCGGGACTTGCGCTCGGCGCGCAGGTGCACGCGCCACGACTCAAGCAGGGCCCAGAGGTCTACGGCTGGCATTCCGATATCTTGACTGGGAGCGGCGTTCGAGGCAAGATGAGTGTCGGTTACCCCATAAAACCCGAGGTCAGAGGCTCTTTCGCCGGGCGACCCCAGTAGAGATACCGCTGGATGATCTCGAAGACGCTGGTCGTGAAGTCCACGAACGGCTTGGCCTTGTCGCCCAGGCTGTACGCGGCCGCGCCGATCACCAGCGCGAGGAAGAGCACCTGCAGCGTCTCGCCGTCGGCAAACGCTTTCACGAAGTTCTCGGGCAGCAGGCCGTTCACGAAGGCGCTCCACGAGCCCCAGTGGTCGACGCTGGCCGCGGCCTTGTCGGCGTTCTTGGCGGTCGCTTCGACGCCGCCGAGCCCGCCCGCGCCGGGGTTGAAGATCCGGCCGGCCGCGATGCCGATCAGGGACGCGATGAACGACGTGATCGCGAACCACAGCACCGTCTTGCCGCCCAGGCGCGCGGCGGTGCGGCCGCCGCCGAGCCCGCGGAGGCTGTTGATGCCGACCACGATGGCCGTGAAGACCAGCGGGATCACCGCGATCTGCAGCAGCGTCGTGAAGATGGTGCCGATCTGGTCGAGGAGATCGGTCAGCCAGCCGGCCTCGGTCTGCCGTGCGACGACGCCCAGCAGGGCGCCGACGACGAGCGAGCCGAGAACCGCGGCCGCGAACACCCGCGGTTTGGTGTATGTCCGTACGAAAGACACGGGGCGACTCCGGTGCTCGAAAATTTCTCGTCTTGCCTCGTGAACAGAACGTTAGGCAAGGGAGCACTCTTCCGGATCACCCGTTCGTGTGGCGCCTTTCTCAGGATGCGGGACGCTCCCAGAGATCCACGACACCCACCCCGACCTCGGCCAGCAGCCGGCGCGTCAGCGGCAGGCTGATCCCGATCACGCTCGTGTGCCCACCGGTGAGCCCTTCGACGAACCAGCCGCCCCGGCCGTCGATCGTGAAGCCGCCTGCCACGTGCAGCGGCTCGCCGCTGGCGACGTAGGCGTCGATCTCGTGCTCGCTGGGCGTGCCGAACCGGACGGTCGTCGACTCCCAGCCCGAGGACTCCTTCGCGCGCGTGCCGCCGTCGAGCCGGACGACCGCGTGCCCGGTGAGGAGTTCACCGGATGTCCCGGCCATCGCGGCCCACCGCTGCCGCGCGGTGTCCGGATCGGCCGGTTTGCCGACCATCCGGCCGCCGATGTTCAGCATCGAGTCGCAGGCGACGATGACGGCGTCCGGGTGCACCGCGGCGACCTTGTCGACGACGGCTTCGGCCTTGGCCGCGGCGAGGGCGGCGACGAGCTCGGACGGCGAGGGATCGGTCAGCGCGGCGGCGACGGCGTCCTCGTCGACGCCGGAGACGAACACGGCCGGGTCGAGGCCCGCGGAACGCAGGAGGGCGAGGCGGGCGGGGGACTGGGAGGCGAGGACGAACTGCACCCCCGGAACGTACCCGGCGGCTCGTCGTGACCGAATTGTGACCGGCGCCACTTTCGGGGCGGGTTATTTTGTTGTCACTCGCAACATATGGATCCGGTGCGGGAGGTGCCCATGACCGTGCGCGTGACGGAGTCGACACCGCCGCGACCGCCGTGGTGGGTGAAACGGCGGGCGCCGCGGCGGCCGCAGCCCCCGCGCTGACGACTTCTCCGGCCACCGCTCCCGCGGTCCGGTCGAGCCCCCGGCACCCGACACCGGGGGCTCGACCGGGTTTTCAGGCCGCGGCGGCTTCGGGGGCCGGCGCCGGGGTTTCCCAGCGCGGCTTGACCCGCCGCATCAGCGCCGCCGACAGGATTCCCAGCAGCAGCACGCCCATCGGCAGCAGCATCGTCACGCGGGCGGCGTCGGTGAGTCCACTGTGGACCGCGTCCGAAGCCAGCTTCCCGGCCTGCGCGGCGATTTCCGCCGGCAGCCCCGGCATCGGCGACGGCCCGCCGGCCGAGCCGAACTCACCGGTGCTCGCCGCGGCGTGCGCGATGCCTTCCGCGAACGGCGCCCGGTACTGCTCCGGCAGCTGCGAAGCCGCCTTCGTCGCTTCGTCGGCGATGGACGCGCTGATCCGCGCCTGCAGCAGCACGCCGATCGCCGCGCTGCCCAGCACGCCGCCGACCTGGCGGGCGGTGTTGAAGATGCCGGACGCCGTCCCGGCCAGCCGCGGCTCGACCGACCCCATCGTCATGTTGCTCATCGGCGAGAAGATGCAGCCGATGCCGAGCCCGCACACCAGCAGCGCGGGGATGAACGCCCACGGGCTGCTCGTCGGCGTCGCCTGCAGCGCGATGATCCCCAGCCCGGCCGCGAGCGCGGCGAGGCCGAACACCACCAGGTACTTGCCGTTGACCTTGTCCGACGCGCGCCCGACGAACGGCGCCACGATCCCGGACAGCAGCGACATCGGCGCCGTCAGCAGGCCGCCCATGGTCGGGGTCAGCCCGAGCACCGACTGGATGTAGATGACCAGCGGCAGGAACATGCCGGTCATCGCGAAGCCGACCGTGGTCGCGGTGAGCGTCCCCGCGGAGAAGTTCCGGTTCGAGAACACCTGCAGCGGCAGCAGCGGCTCGCGCTTGTTGAACCGCTGCCACACCAGGAACGCGGCCAGCAGCACCACGCCGGCGCCGATGATCTCGAAGACGGTGACGCCGCCGAAGACCGTGCCCCAGTCGTACTGCTGGCCGTTCTGGATGCCGAACACGATGCAGAGCAGCGCCGCGCTGGACAGGAAGATCCCCAGCAGGTCGAACGAGTGCGAGTGCTTCGGCTGCCAGTCCGGGACCAGCAGGAGCGTGAGCACGATGGCGACCACGCCGATCGGCACGTTGACGAAGAAGATCCACTCCCAGCCGAGGTGGTCGACCAGCACACCGCCGAGCAGCGGGCCCGCGATCGTCGCCAGGCCGGCGACGCCGCCCCACATGCCCATCGCCGGGCCGCGCTTGGCGGGCGGGAACAGGTGCGTGATGAACGCCAGCGTCTGCGGCGTCATCAGCGCGGCCCCGAGCCCCTGCACGGCCCGCGCGGCGATCAGCATCTCGGCGTTGCCGGAGAGACCGCACCACAGCGACGCGCCGGTGAACACGGCCAGCCCGGCGAGGAACACCCGCTTGGGGCCGAAGCGGTCGCCGAGCCGGCTGGTGAACAGCATCGGCACCGCGTAGGTGAGCAGGTAGACGCTGATCACCCAGACGATCGAGTTCAGCCCGGCGTTGAGCTTGTTCAGCATGGTCGGGATCGCGATCGACACGATCGTCGTGTCGAGCAGGATCATGAAGAAGCCGAGGCACAGCGCGCCGAGCGCGGCCCACGGGTTAGCTTGTCTGGCGTTCATCGTCGTCTTCCCTGGTGATGAGCGTGAGCTGGGGTTGTTCGCAGTCCTGGAACGGGATCCGCCCGGACCTGAGGTCGTCGATGAGCCGCTCGGTCCACTCGAGCTCGAACTTCCGGTGGTCGCAGTGGTAGCGCCAGTCGAGCCAGTAGATCTCCGGCGTCCCGTCCGCGGCGAGGTGGTCGAGCACGGCCTGGTCGGCGGCGACGCCGGCCCGCAGCCGCGTGACGCGGTGGTCGAGCTCGAGCAGCGAGGCTTCCCGGCCCAGCTCGTCGATGACGGCGAGCCCGGAGAGGTAGGCCGGGTACTCCTTCGTGAGGTCCCCCAGGAGTTCGCGGCCGCGCTGGTTGAACTCGTCGAGGCCCGCCTGCGTCATGCCGTAGACGGTCCGTTCGGGCCGCCTGCCGTCACGCTGCGTGTCGACGACCTCGATGAAGCCGTTGCGCTGCAGGCGTTCCACGGTGTGGTAGAGCGAGCCCGCCTTCACGTTGACCCGCGTGTCGACGTACCGCTCCCGCATGAGCTGAGCCATCTCGTACGGGTGCATCGGCTTCTCGTGCAGCAGCTCGAGCACGGCGATGCCGAGCGGCGTCAGCTTGGCCGAGGCCATGGGGCGATCCCTCCAGGTCGGTTATTCCACGTGGACTATACGGCGTGGGTTAGTGACCGGTCCACGGCCATTCCTGTGACCGTCCGTGCACGGGGTGAAGGCCCTCATGGTGTCGTCATGGGGAACAACCTGTACTATAGTTGGTATATATGTACTAAAGTACAGGTTGGTGCGATGGAGCTGAATCGGCCGCTGGCCACGGTGACTCCGACTCTGGACGGCGACGTGCTCGCCGTCCTGGCCGGCTTCGAGGGGACCTATACGACCGGTCAGCTGCACCGCGTGCTGGGCAGGCACTCGGAAGAGGGGATCCGGAAAGCCCTGCGGCGGCTGGTGCGCCAGGGTGTGGTGCACGCCGACCGGGTGGGCAACGCTTTCGCCTACCGGTTCAACCGGGACCACCTCGCCGCGGAGTACATCACCGGACTGGCGGGACTGCGGGGGAAGCTGCTCGAACGGATCGAGGCCGCTTTGGCGGCCTGGAAACCGCGGCCGCGGTACGCGGCGGTGTTCGGCTCGGCCGCACGCGGTTCCATGACTGCCGAGAGCGATATCGACCTCCTCCTCGTTCGGCCGGATGACGCCGACGAAGATCGCTGGGGTCTTCAGGTTGACGGCTTGGCTGCCGATGTTTCCCGGTGGACGGGCAATGACGCCCGGATTCTCGAATTCACCGTGGCCGAGGTCGTGGCTCGCGGCCGCGACGAGCCGGTACTGAGCGACGTGGTGCGCGACGGCCTCACTGTGGCCGGTCGCCACGCCTGGCTGGCCGGGCAGATCCGGAAGAGAAAGAGCTGAAGTGCGAACGAAGAGATGCGGTCCCGACGTCCTGCGCGGCCGCTTGGCGAAGGCGGAACAATTCTGGGAAGTGGCCGGAATGGTGCGCGACCTCGCCGACGAGCAGGACCCCAGTGAGATCGGGGACGCGTACGTGACTCTCTGCGTGCACGCCGGGATCGCCGCCGCCGACGCGCTCTGCTGCGCGGGGCTGGGTGAGCACGCGCAGGGTGAGAACCACGTTGACGCGGTCGAGCTGCTCGCCAAGGTGGACAAGGATGCGAGCCGGGCCCTGCGCGCGCTCCTGTCGTTGAAGACCAAGGCGGGCTACAGCCACACCTCCGCCACGTCCGAAGACTTCAAGCGGGCCGGTCGGACTGCCGAAGCGTTGGTGATGCGAGCGCGGCGCCACTAGTTCGTGCTAAGAACTATCTATAGTAAGTTCGTAGCACGAACTACCACTGGGAGGAATCATGACGTACTTCGGCATCGGCGTCTCGACCGCGGTCGCCGCCGTCCCGGCCACCCTCGACCTCGCCGTCCAGGTCGATCGCGCGGGCCTCGACCTGCTCACCGTCTCCGATCACCCCTACCACGCCGACCGGCTCGACGCGTACGCCGAGATCGGCGTCCTGCTCGGGCGCACCGAACGGATCTCCGGCCTGGTCAGCGTCACCAACCTGCCGACGCGCCCCGCGTCCATGCTCGCCCGCACCATCACCAGCCTCTCCGCGCTCACCGGCGGGCGGATCGTGCTGGGCATGGGCGTCGGCGGGCTCTGGGACGACATCGCGCGGCTCGGGTTCACCAAGCTGAGCCCCGGTCAGGCCGTCCGCGCCTTCGAAGAGGGCATCCGGCTGGTCAAGATGCTCGGCGGGGGCGGCGGCCCCGTCACCTTCGACGGCGAGTTCCACCAGGTCACCGATCTGGTGCCGGCGGACGAAGCCATGCCGCCGGTGTGGACCGGGTCCGTCGGGCCGAAGTCGCTCGCCGTCACCGGGCGGGTGGCCGACGGGTGGATGCCCGGGCACGCCGCCGACTGGCTCAGCGAGCGCTTTCGCACCTCGCGGCCGGTGATCGACGAAGCCGCCGTCGACGCCGGGCGCGATCCCGCCGACGTCGTCACCGTCTACAACTTTCCCGGCCGCATCACCACGACTCCGTTGGCGAAGACCCGCGCTGACGACGGGCGCTGGATCGGCGGCTCGCCGGAGCAGTGGGTCGAGGAGCTGACCGGTGCGGTGCTGGAGCACGGCGCCGCCGGGTTCGTCCTGTTCGGGCCCGGTGGCAGCACGCCCGACGCGGAGTCCGCCGCGCGGTGGGCGGGGGAGATCGTGCCCGCCGTGCGGGAAGCCGTCGCGAAGTAGGCTGGCGCGATGGGGAAACACGGGGAGGACCTCGGTGTGGTGGCCGGGCTCGTGCGGGCGTCGTTCCTGGTGAACGCCGTCTACGCCGAGTCGGCCCGCGAGTACGGGCTGACCGTGCAGCAGGGGCAGCTGCTGTGCGTGCTGATGGCGCAGCCGTACGGCATGGGCGAGCTCGGCGCGACGCTCGGCCTCGAGAAGTCCAGCCTGACGGGGCTGGTCGACCGCGCGGTCCGGCGCGAGCTCGTCCGCCGCGAGCCCGACCCGGACGACCGCCGCGCGGTGCACGTCGTGCTGACGGCCGAAGGGCGTGACCTGGCGGAGGAGTTCTACGCGGCGACGTGCCGGCGCGTGGACGAGCTGGCGGCCGGACTGCCCACATCGGACCGCGACCGGCTCGCGGCGCTGCTGGGCCGGGTGGTGCGCGACAACGAGGTGCCGACTGTTTTCCTCGACGTCATCTGAACCCGACTTTCGTCGGGCCGTCGCCGGGTGACAGTGGGAGCGCCAGGTTCCCCGCCGTCGAGGAGCACCATGAAGCGCCTCATCCCGTTCGCCGTCGTTGCCCTTTTCGCCGGGTTGCTCGCCGCTCCGGCGCACGCCGCCGTCGTGCACCGCGTTCTGTTCGACAACACCAAAGCCGAGACCGCCGGCAACGCCGACTGGATCGTCGGTACCTCCCAGCCCGATCCGACGGCGCAGAACTCCGCGCCGCAGAAGGAAACCGACTGGACCGGCGCGCTCTCGGCGTGGGGCGTCGCGCTGCAGAAGACCGGACAGTACAGCGTCAAGACGCTGCCGCCCGGCAACACCATCAGCTACGGCACCGGCGGCGCGCTCGACCTCCAGAACTTCGACGAATTCGTGCTGCCCGAACCGAACGTCGTGCTGAGCGCGTCCGAAAAGTCGGCCGTCATGCGGTTCGTCCAGAACGGCGGCGGGCTCTTCCTCATCTCCGACCACACCGGCAGCGACCGCAACAACGACGGCTGGGACTCCCCGGAGATCATCAACGACCTGATGACCAACAACGGCGTCGACAACACCGACCCGTTCGGCTTTTCGGTCGACCTGAAGAACATCTCCAGCGACCACCCGGTGGCCATCAGCGACGCCACGAACCCCGTGCTGAACGGCGCTTTCGGCAAGGTCAAGCACAGCCTGATCGCCAACGGCACGACGTTCACCCTCAAGCCGGCCGACAACGCGTCCGTGAAAGGCCTCGCGTACCTGAGCACGTCGTCGCCGGGGAACTCCAACGCCTTCTTCGTGACGAGCACCTTCGGCTCCGGCCGCGTCGCGATCTGGGGCGACAGCTCGCCGGCCGACGACGGCACCGGCCAGTCCGGCAACACGCTCTACAACGGCTGGACCGACTCGACGGCCGACAACGCGGCGCTCGGCCTCAACGCCACCGCGTGGCTGGCCGGCAGCGGCACGACCACGCCGCCTGGCAACTGCACCGCCGGGCAGCTGCTCGCCAACCCGGGCTTCGAGTCGGGCGCGACCGCGTGGACGGCGTCGTCGGGCGTGATCGGCCAGCACGGCACCGACGAACCGGCCCACGCCGGGACGTGGAGCGCCTGGCTCGACGGCTACGGCTCGGCGCACACGGACACCGTGAGCCAGACCGTGACGCTGCCGAGCGGGTGTTCGGCGTACACGTTCTCGTTCTGGCTGCACATCGACACGGCGGAGACGGGCACGACCGCGTACGACAAGCTGACCGTGAAGGCGGGCAGCACGACGTTGGCGACGTACAGCAACCTCAACGCGGCGAGCGGGTACCAGCAGCGAAGCTTCTCGTTGTCCGCGTACGCCGGTCAGTCCGTGACGCTCAGCTTCAGCGGCGTAGAAGGCTCACAGCTGCAGACGTCCTTCGTCGTCGACGACGCCGCCGTCAGCGTGAGCTAGCTGGGGAAGCCCGAAGCGCGCCAAGCACCTTCGCCGGGGTGGAGCGGTCTACGCAGCGAAGCCGCGTGATCGCCCCACCACGACGTACGCGGCTTCGGCTTCTCCGGCGCCTTTGCGGCCGACGCCGCGGCGACGACCGCCGTCAGCGCCGCCAGCTCGGCGTCGCTCGGGTTCCCGCGGACCACCCGCAGCAGGGGACGCTTCTCCTCGCTCACAGCGGGATGTTCCCGTGCTTCTTGGGCGGCAGCGACTCGCGCTTGTTCCGCAGCAGCGACAGCGCCCGCGCGACGTGCCCGCGGGTGTGCGCCGGCACGATCACCGAGTCGACGTAGCCGCGTTCGGCCGCCGCGTACGGGTTGAGCAGCGTGTCCTCGTACTCCTGGATCAGCTCGGCGCGCAGGGCGTCGACGTCGCGACCCTCGTTGGCCGCGTTCGCCAGCGTCTTGCGGTGCACGATGTTCGCCGCGCCCTGGGCGCCCATGACGGCGACCTGCGCGGTCGGCCAGGCGAGGTTGATGTCGGCGCCGAGGTGCTTGGAGCCCATGACGTCGTACGCGCCGCCGTACGCCTTGCGCGTGATGATCGTGACCAGCGGGACCGTGGCTTCCGCGTAGGCGTAGATCAGCTTCGCGCCGCGGCGGATGATGCCGTTCCACTCCTGGTCGGTGCCCGGGAGGAAGCCCGGGACGTCGACGAAGGTGAGCACCGGGATGTTGAACGCGTCGCAGGTGCGCACGAACCGCGCGGCCTTCTCGGACGCGTCGATGTCGAGGCAGCCGGCGAACTGCGTCGGCTGGTTGGCGACGACGCCGACGCTCTGGCCGTCGACGCGGCCGAAGCCGACGATGATGTTCGGCGCGAACAGCTCGTGGACCTCGAGGAAGTCCCCGTCGTCGACGACGCGGGTGATCACCTCGTGCATGTCGTACGGCGTGTTCGGCGAGTCCGGGATGATCGTGTCCAGCTCGCGGTCGGCGTCGGTGACGTCGTCGAAGAACCCGGCCGGGCTGTCCGACGGCTCGAACACCGGCGCGTCGGACAGGTTGTTCTGCGGCAGGTAGGAGAGCAGTTCCTTGACGTAGGCGATGGCGTCCTCGTCGTCGGAGCCGAGGTAGTGCGCGACGCCGGACTTCGTGTTGTGGGTGCGGCCGCCGCCGAGCTCCTCGAAGGTGACGTCCTCGCCGGTGACCGTCTTGACGACGTCCGGGCCGGTGATGAACATCTGCGAGGTCTCGTCGACCATCACGATGAAGTCGGTCAGCGCGGGGGAGTAGACGTGCCCGCCCGCGTTGGCGCCCATGATCAGCGAGATCTGCGGGATGACGCCGGACGCCTTGACGTTGCGGTTGAAGATCTCGCCGTAGAGGCCGAGCGAGACGACGCCTTCCTGGATGCGCGCGCCGCCGCCCTCGTTGATGCCGATGATCGGGCGGCCGGTCTTGATCGCCAGGTCCATGACCTTGACGATCTTCTCGCCGTAGACCTCGCCGAGGCTGCCGCCGAAGACGGTCACGTCCTGGCTGAACACGCAGACCGGGCGGCCGTCGACGGTGCCGTACCCGGTGACGACGCCGTCGCCGTACGGGCGGTTCTTCTCCTGGCCGAAGTTGGTCGAGCGGTGCCGGGCCAGCTCGTCGAGCTCCACGAACGAGTTCTCGTCGAGCAGCAGCTCGATCCGTTCCCGCGCGGTTTTCTTGCCCTTGGCGTGCTGTTTCTCCACCGCGCGGGCCGAGCCCGCGTGCACCGCCTCGTCGTACCGGCGGTACAGGTCGGCCAGCTTGCCGGCCGTGGTGTGGATGTCCGGTTCATCCTCGGGCGGCGTCCCGAGCGGCTCCGTCGCACTGCTCATGCCACGGGAGCTTAGCTACTTGCCGGTCACTTCGCGTGTGGCGTAGGCAACGTCCATGGACATCCGGACCCTCGCCGCGGCGGACCTGCCCGCGTGCTCCGACCTGGCCGAATCCCGCTCGTGGCCGCGCGAGCCGCCGAAGTGGGCCCTGCTGCACCAGGTCGGGCGCGTGTTCGGCGTGCCGGCTCCGGACGGCGCCGGCCTGGCCGCCACCGCGGTGCTGGTGGCGTTCGGTCCGGTGGCGTCGATCTCGATGGTGCTGGTCGCACCCCGCTACGCGCGGCGGGGGCTGGGCCGCGCCATCACGGCCCACGCGGTCGCGGCGGCGGGGGAGGCGGTGGTGTGGCTCCACGCGTCGAAGCTCGGCCGCCCGCTGTACGAGTCGATGGGTTTCGTCGCCGACGGCGGCTGCCAAGGCCACGTCGGTCGATTTGCCGACGACGGCGGACCGGGTGCGTCGCCGGGGAGCTTGTCCGACGTCGTCCAGCTGGACCGCGCGGCCCACGGTGTGGACCGGATGGCGCTGCTGGAACGGCTGGGGACCCCGTTCGTGGTCGACGGCGGCTTCGCGTTCGGCACGGACATCGGGCACGTGACGGTGATCGGCCCGGTGGTGGCGGAGACGGAAGAGCAGGCGAAGGCCCTGATCCGCGGGG
The DNA here is from genome assembly GCF_003937945.1 of Amycolatopsis eburnea. Taxonomy (GTDB): domain Bacteria; phylum Actinomycetota; class Actinomycetes; order Mycobacteriales; family Pseudonocardiaceae; genus Amycolatopsis; species Amycolatopsis eburnea. The sequence continues at coordinate 284,528 of NZ_RSEC01000032.1, read as the reverse complement.
TGGCGCGGGCGGCGCCGGGGGAGGTCCGGGTGGACCCGGACTTCCGGTTCCCGGCGCTGACGGCGTGGGTGCGCGAGCGCGGGCTGGCCCCGGGCGCACTGGCCCCGCGGCTGGTCCTCGGCGGGCGGCCGCTCCCCGGCGACGCGGGGAAGCGGTTCGCCCCGTTCACGCGGGCCGTGGGTTAGACGGCGGGTTCGGGCGTTCCCGTGATCGCCTGCTTTTCGGCGCCCGTGATGCCGAATTCGATCGTTTTCGTGATCCAGTAGGCGCTGAACACCCAGAGCCCGGCGGCTTCCACCCAGAAGAGGTTGACCCAGCCCGCCCAGTCGAAAAGGCCGACCACGGCGGGGAGCAGGATCATCAGCCAGCCGATCGTCCGGTACGTGACGCGGAAGATCTTCTGTTTGTCCTCCGGGAGCAAGAAGACGGTCTTTTTCGCGCAGAGAATCGCGGTCAGGCCGATGCAGACGAAGGTGATGATCGCGAAGACCGCGTGGCCGGCCGGGAAGGTGAACTCGGCGGGCGGGCGGCCTTCGGGGACCGCGCACGGCAGCATGGCGACCAGGATGGCGCTGACGCCTGCGATGTTGAGCAGCCAGTTCTCGAGCGGGGTGAAGATCTTGTACAGGACCATGAAGGTCCCGGTGGTGACCAGTGCGCCGACGAACACGTCCCGCAGCGGGGTGTGGTAGTAGCCGCTGATCGAGTCCGGTTGCGGGCCGGCGTCGGTCAGCGGGCCGACGAAGAGCAGGAAGAAGGGGAGCAGGAACGCGATTCCCGCCATTCCCCAGCGCAGGGCGTAGTAGGTCTTGGCGATGTAGGTCCGCAGGGTTTCGCTGTTCGGTGGATTGTTCATGACGGCACCTCGGAAATCTCGTGTGCCGGTGAGTCGGCCGCGGCGCGGCGGCGGTTACGTCATTCGCGCTGCTGACACCTGAAACGTTACTGCGCCGACGGCCGGATCAATCCCGATTCGTAAGCCGCGATCACCAGTTGCGCCCGGTCGCGCGCCGCCAGTTTGTGCAGCAGCCGGCCGATGTGGGTCTTCACCGTCGCGATCCCCAGGTGCAGGCGGCCCGCGATTTCGTCGTTCGACAGCCCTCGCGCGATCAGCGTCAGCACCTCCTGCTCCCGCGCCGTCACGCCGGCCAAGCGCGTCACCGGGCCCGTCGGGAGCCGGGCGAACTCCGCGACCAGGCGGCGCGTCACCGAAGGGGCCAGCAGCGCGTCGCCGGACGCCACCACCTCGATCGCCGCCAGGAGGTCCGCCGGGCGGGTGTCCTTGAGCAGGAAGCCGCTCGCGCCCGCGCGCAAGGCCGCGTAGACGTACTCGTCGAGGTCGAACGTCGTCAGCATCAGGACCCGGACGTCGCTCTCCGCGCAGATCCTCCGTGTCGCCTCGATCCCGTCCATCGACGGCATCCGGACGTCCATGAGCACGACGTCCGGCTGTTCGCGCCGGGTCAGGGCGACCGCCTCGACGCCGTCGGACGCCTCGCCGACGACCTCCAGGCCCGGCGCGCTGTCGACCAGCACCCGGAAGCTGCCGCGCAGGAGCGCCTGGTCGTCGGCGATCAGGACGCGGGTCATCGGGTCACCGCCGTTTCGTACGGCAGCCGTGCGAACACGCGGAAGCCGTGGTCGGCCGGGCCCGCGGAGAACTCGCCGCCGTAGACGGCCACGCGCTCGCGCATGCCGATCAGGCCGTGGCCCGGGGTCGCGACGCCGCCGCGGCCGTCGTCGCGGACTTCGATGCCCACTTCGCCGTCGCCGCCCGTGACGCGGATCCGGCACGTCGTCGCGGCTGCGTGCTTGACCACGTTGGTCAGCGCCTCCTGCACGATCCGGTACACCGACTGGCCGGCGCCGCCCGGCAGTTCGTCGAGGCCCTCGACGGCGAGGTCGACCGACAGGCCGGTCAGCTGCGCGCGGTCGGCGAGCGCGCGCAGGTCGGCGAGCGTCGGCGCGGGCGCCAGCGCCGGGACGCCGGTGCCGTCGCGCAGCACGCCCAGGACGCGCCGCAGCTCCGCCAGCGTCTCGCGGCTCGTGTCTTCGATGACCCGCAACGCTTCCCGCGCCTGGTCGGGTTGTTCGAGGGCGACGTGGTTGCCGACCGCGGCCTTCACCGCGATCAGGCTCATGCTGTGCGCGACGACGTCGTGCATCTCCCGCGCGATCCGCAGCCGTTCCGCGGAAACCGCTTCCCGCGCGTGGTTTTCCCGCTCGATCGCGGCGTATTCGCGGCGGCCGTGGACGGCGATGCCGAGCGCGAACCCGACGATCAGCGCCGACGCGCCGAAGTTCACCGTCGTCGCGGTGCTCGGGTTCGGCACCGCGACGCCGAGCAGGCCGATGCCGAGCAGTCCGGCCGCGAACCCGATCCGCGAGGCGCGGCTGCCGCGGTCGACGACGAACGTGTACAGCGCGCACCCGGCGGCCACCACGGCGACCGCCAGCACCGGCCCGCCGATCGGGATCGCCGCCGCGGTCAGCACCAGGGACAGGACGTAGGCGGGCCGCGGCCACCAGCGCCGCAGCAGGATCGGGGTGACGCTCGCCAGCAGGATCGCCCAGCCGAGCCAGGGCGGCAGCCACGGCGGCAGCGTCCATGCGCCGGCAGCGAGGTTGCCGCCGGCGCCGATCGCCAGCACGAGGACCGCCAGCACGTCGAGAACCACGCGGATGCGCATGAACCGAACGTAATGCGGACCCGCCCGCCGCGCGTCAACCCTGGGTCGGACGCTCCGCGTAGTGCTTCCTGACGGCCTCGACGCGCTCGGGCGGCCACTCCGGCAGCGTGACGCCGTGCGTGGCGGCGAACAGCTGGTCGAGCTGCTCGTGCCGCCGGGCCAGCTGGGTGGCGACGTCGGGCTCGGCCGCCTCGGTGAACTCGACGCGGGTGCCGTCGAGGGGATCCTGGACGACGTGCCAGCCGGGTTCGTCGGGCAGCAGCGCCCGGACCTCGTCGACCGGCTTCCAGACCAGGTCGCGGCGGAAGCGGATGGTCCCGCCGGCGAGGACCTCGCCCTCGCCGAGGCCGAATTCGTCCACATAGGACGCCATGCGGGCGTGCCAGTCCGACGGCTGTTCGGCGTCGCGGCCGGACAGCCGCGCGTCGAGGGCGTCCAGGCAGACGTCCCAGCCGGCGGCGGTGCGGCCCGCGGCCAGCTTCGCGATCGCCGGCTCGCCGCGGCCGAAGGTGTGCGTGAACTCCAGGAGGCAGCCGTCGCCGTCCGGGGTGATGAGCCAGCGCAGGGTGTCGTCGTTCCAGACGAACGTGAACTCGCGCGGCGGGTCGGCGGTGACGACCCGGCCGGTCGTCGACGTGTCCTCGCCGGGGAAGGTGAACCGGATCGCGCCGCCGTCCCGCAGTTCGACGTCGACCTTCGCCGGGAACCAGTGCTCGAGTTCGGCCGGATCGGTGATGGCCCGCCAGACGTGCTCGGGCGCGTGCTTCAGCCGGCGTTCCAGCCGGAGGGCGGGGCGGTCCTCGTCGGTCAGCAGTTTCGCGGGCATGCCTGTATATAACCACCGAGGCATATAAGGGTCAAGCGCCGCGGACGGCGGCGACCGCGGCGGCCAGCTCCGGGTCGCTCGCGGCCTTGTCGAGCGCCGTCCGCAGCACCGCGCAGTACGTCGGCTCGGTTTCGGCGTAGCGCTTGCGGCCGGTGTCGGTGATCACCGAGTAGACGCCGCGGCGGTCGTCTTCGCACAGGTCGCGGATGGTCAGGCCGGCGTCCTCGAGGCGGGCGCACATCCGGCTGACCGAGCTCTGGTTGAGCCCGATCGCGTCGGCGAGCTCCTGCATCCGCAGGCCGCCGCGCGGTCCGGCGACCAGCTTGCCGAGCGCGCGGTACTCGGACAGGCCGAGCCCGTGGCGCCGCTGCAGGGCCTTGGCGAGGTCCTGCTCGATCCGGGCGTGCAGCACGAGGACGCGTCCCCACGCCTGTTCGTCGACAGTCATTTCCGGCCTCCTCTTGACGCCAGGATAGTCCATGGGCAGTCTTTATATGTACATGCAAATAACTGGAGGGGTTCGGACATGAGTGACCGCAGCTTCCTGTTCCTGGTGGGTGCCGCGCGGGCCGGCGGAAACACGGAGATGCTGGCCCGGCGGGCGGCGAAGGCGCTGCCCGCGGACGTCGAGCAGTGCTGGATCCGGCTGCCGGAGGTGCCGCTGCCGCCGTTCGAGGACCGCCGCCACGGCGCCGGTTCGCACCCCGAGCCGGGCGAGAACGAGCAGCTGCTGATGGACGCCACCTTCGCCGCGACCGACATCGTGATCGTGTCGCCGGTGTACTGGTACTCGGTCGCGGCGAGCGTGAAGCTCTACCTCGACTACTGGTCCGGGTGGATGCGCCTGCCGGTGGAGTTCAAGCCGCGGATGCGCGGGAAGTCGCTGTGGGGCGTCAGCGTGCTGAGTGAAACCGCGCGGGAGGCCCAGCCGCTGATCGGCACGCTGGAGCTCTGCGCGGAGTACCTGGGCATGAACTGGGGCGGGGTGCTGCTCGGCAACGGCAGCCGCCCCGGCGACGTGCTGCTGGACGAGGACGCGATGGCGGCCGCGCCGTCGTTCTTCGCCGGCGCGGACCTGGTCACCGCCTGAGTCTCAAGCGCCCCAATTTGGCCTTCGGTGCGTCTGACGCACCCAAGGCGGCCTTCGGTGCGTGAGACGCAACCAAGGCCACATTGGGGCGCTCGGGTCAGTCCAGGACGGCCTTCGCGATCAGGCGCAGGCCCTCGACGAGGTCGGCGCCCGACGGCGCGTGGCCCGGGTCGATCAGCCACTGGAGCATCACGCCCGAGAGCAGGGCCTGGTGCACCGTGCCGGCGGCCCGGGCCTCGGCGCTGCCGTCGTCGAGCCCCTGGAAGAGGTTCGCCAGGCCGTCGCGGGCCTGCTCGAGGGCGTTCGCCAGCTGCGCGCGGACGTCGTCGTCGAGGTCCGGCTGCGCGTACGCCTCGAACGTCATCGCCCACATCCGGCGGTGCTCGGGGAACGACTCGATGACGCGCTGCCAGATCAGCTCGAACCGCTCGGCAGGCGACGTGCCCGCGGGCGTCTCCACCCGCAGCGTCGCGGCCAGGGTCTCGCCCCATTCTTCGTTCGCCTCGATCAGGGCCGCGTTGAGCAGCGCTTCGCGTGAGCCGAAGTGGTACCCGATCGCGGCCATGCTCACGTTCGCCGCCGAGGCCAGGTCCCGGACGGTCGTGCGGGCGTAGCCCTTCTCGTTCAGGCACTGCTTCGCGCCGGTCAGGAGCGCTTCCCGGTTTCCCATGCCCGCAGCCTAGCACGAACGCCTTAGGCGAACGTCTTGCGCGATCGCCCAAATCGGGGTTACCGTTCTCGGCATGACGAACCGACGAGTCCTCATCTCCGGCGCGAGCGTCGCCGGCCCCGCCCTCGCCTTCTGGCTCCACCGGTACGGCTTCACGCCGACGGTCGTCGAACGCGCACCCGAACTGCGTGACGGCGGCTACGCGGTCGACTTCCGCGGTGCTTCGCTGCGGGTCCTCGACCGCATGGGCCTGCGCGGCGCGGTCGAAGCGGCCGCGACGCGGATGGGCGACGTGACCTATGTGGACGGTGACGACCGGCCGCTGGTCGTCACGCCGTCGACGTACCAGAGCGGCGAGCTGGAGATCCTGCGCGGCGACCTCTCGCGCATCCTGTACGACGCCACGAAGGACGACACCGAGTACGTCTTCGGCGACTCGATCACCGGCATCACCGAGCACGGCGACGGCGTCGCGGTGACCTTCGCGCACGGCGAACCCCGCGAGTTCGACCTGGTCATCGGCGCCGACGGGCTGCACTCGAACGTGCGCTCGCTGGTCTTCGGCGACGAGCGCGAGTTCCGCCACGACCTCGGCTACTACGTCTCGATCTGCACCGTGCCCAACCACCTCGGGCTCGACCACACCGGCCGCTTCTACAACGAACCCAACCGCACGGTCGGCGTCTACAGCGCGCGGGACAACAACGAAGCCAAGGTGATGTTCTGGTTCGGCGCCGACCGGCTCGACCACGACCACCGCGACGTCGAGCAGCAGCGCCGGATCGTCGAGGAGCGGTTCGCCGGCGTCGGCTGGGAGACAACCGCGCTTCTCGACGCCATGCGCGCGGCGCCGGACTTCTACTTCGACTCGGCGAGCCAGATCAAGCTCGGCTCGTACGCGCGCGGCCGCGTCGCGCTGGTCGGTGACGCCGCCTACTGCGCCGCGCCGCTTTCGGGGATGGGCACGAGCCTGGCGGTCGTCGGCGCGTACGTGCTGGCGGGCGAGCTGGCTTCGGCGTCGCACGAAACGGCGTTCGCCGCGTACGAACGCGAAATGCGGCCCTTCGTCGACGCGTGCCAGAAACTGGCCGAGGGCAACGGGAAGTGGTTCGTCCCGCCGACGCGCGCGTGGCTGAAGTTCCGCAACCTCAACTACAAGCTGCTGCCGTACCTGCCGTGGCGCAAGCTGATCGAGGAGCTGCCGCTCAAGGCGGGCAACGCGATCACGCTGAAGCCGTATGCGGGGGCGCCGGTGTGACGCCGCGGCGCTTCGCGATGCCTGCCATGTTCTCTTCGCCCCAGTCGCCCAGCGGCAGCAACGCGGTGTTCAGCCGCTGACCCAGCCCGGTCAGCGAATACTCGACCTTCGGCGGGACCTCGTGGAACACCTCGCGGTGCACGACCTCGTCCGCCTCCAGCTCCCGCAGCGCCTGGATGAGCATCTTCTCGCTGATCCCGGCGACCTTCCGCTTCAGCTCGCCGAACCGCAGCGGCTCGGCGTGCAGCGCCCACAGGATCAGGGCCTTCCAGCGCCCGCCGATCACGTCGACGGCCGCGTCCAGTCCGCAGCGGTACGTCCGAGGCTGCATGCGCGATCCTTACTTTTTGGTGGGTACCTGACTTATTAGTCGGTACTTGTCCAGTGTAAAGCGCTACCCGCAGCATGGAACCCATGGGAGAAAGCAAGAAACAGGTGGGCGTGCTCGGCCTGGGGCGGATGGGCGCCGCCCTCGCCGGCGCGCTCTTGGGGGCGGGACACGACGTCTCGGTGTGGAACCGGTCGCCGCTCAAGGCCGGCCCACTGCTCGACCGCGGCGCCCGGCTCGCGGCCACGCCTTCGGAGGCGGCCGCGGCGGACGTGGTCATCAGCTGCCTGTCCACGTACGAAAGCCAGCAACCGGTGCTGGACGCGGCTTCGCTGCGGGGCCGGACGCTGGTGAACCTCACGTCCGGGACGCCGGAGCAGGCCCGCGGCGCCGCGAAGTGGGCGGCCTCGGAAGGCGTCGACTACGTGGACGGCGTCATCATGGCGGTGCCGCAGGGCATCGGGACGCCGGGCGCGCGGATCCTCTACAGCGGTTCGGAAACGGCGTTCGCGGCGCGGCGGGACGTCCTGGAAGTGCTCGGCGAGCCGGTGTTCCTCGGCGAGGACGCCGGCATGGCGGCGCTGTACGACCTGGCGCTGCTCGGGATGATGTGGTCGGCGATGGGCGGCTACCTGCACGCGCTCGCCCTGGTCGGCAGCGAAGGCGTCACCCCGGCGGAGTTCACGCCGATGGCCCTGGACTGGCTGTCCTCGGTCGGCGGCTTCCTGGCCGGGATCGGCGCGCAGGTGGCCAGCGGCGACTACGAAACCGACGTGTCCGCTTTGGACATCAACGCGGCCGGCCTCGCGATGCTCGTCGAGACGAGCCGCGCACAGGGCATCGGCACGGAGGTGCCCGCGACCCTGCGGGCGTTGTTCGACCGCGCGGTGGCGGCGGGCCACGGCGCGCACGCGATCGCGAGCGTCATCGAGGAGATCCGGTGAAGTACCTGGGGAAGAAGGCCGTCGTCACCGGCGGCACGCACGGCATGGGCCTGGCGGTGGTGCGCGCCCTGCTCGACGGCGGCGCCGAGGTGCTGCTGACCGGCCGCGACGTCTCGCCGCTCGAAGGGAAGCTGCCGGGCAAGGCCCACCTGCTGTCGTCCGACGCGGCCCGCCTGGCCGACGTCGACGAGCTGGGCGCGGTCGCCGCTTCGACGCTCGGCGAGCTGGACCTGGTGTTCGTCAACGTCGGCTTCGCGACGCTGACGCCGTGGGACGCCGCGACGCCCGAGGTCTACGACCGCACCTTCGACGTCAACACCAAGGGCGCGTACTTCACGGCGCAGAAGCTGGCGCCGCTGGTGCGTCCTGGTGGTTCGTTCGTCTTCACGACGTCGGTCGCGGCCGAGGCCGGGATCGCCGGGATGGGCCCGTACTCGGCGGCGAAGGCGGCGGTGCGGTCGTTCGCGCGCACGTACGCGGCCGAGCTGGCGCCCCGCGGGATTCGGGTCAACGTGGTCAGCCCGGGCTACACGGACACCCCGACGATGGGCGTCACCGGCGTCCCGGCCGAGGTTCTGGCGGAGTTCAAGGCGGCGGGCGACGAGATCACCCCGTTGAAGCGCCATGCGACGTCCGAGGAGGTGGCGGCGGCGGTGTTGTTCCTGGCGTTCGAGGCGACGTTCACCACCGGCGCCGACCTCCCGGTGGACGGCGGTCTCGGCCAGCGCCTCACCCTGCCCGCGTGAGGTGCGCGGCGAGCCCGGTCTCGCTTGGCGCGCGATCGGGGCGGAGGACGAGGTCGTCGTCGTAGTCGCCGCCGTTCTGCGTGCGGAAGGGGATCGGCTCGGTCGTTTCGAGGGCGCTGAGGCGGGTTCGCAGTAGTTCGCGGGCTTCGGCGAACTCGGCGTCGGACACCCGGTCGGCGCCGAAGACCGGAACCGGTGGCAGCACGGACATCCCGGCGTAGAACAGCGTCCCGTGGTGCAGCGGGAACAGGACGTCGGCCAGCGCGCCGTTCACGCCACGCGGCCCCATGGCCGGCTCGCGGGCACCCGCGGTGAGCACCACCACCGCGCGCTTGCCCGCGAGCCGGCCTTCGCCGTAGCGCAGCGTCCGGCCGTCCTCGCCGCGGACGCCGTACCCGAACCCCTTCACGAAAACGCGGTCGAACCAGCCCTTCAGGATCGCCGGCAGGCCGTACCACCACAGCGGGAACTGCACGACGACGGCGTCCGCCCAGTCCAGCTTTTCCTGCTCGGCGACGATGTCCGCGCTGAGTTCGCCCCGCGCGTGCGCCCGGGCCGACGTCGCCCCGACGACCAGCCGCTCGTCCCCGGCCTCGGCCCCGAAGTCGGCGGCGTCGACCACCGGGTTCCACTTCATCGCGTACAGGTCCGACTCCCGGACGTCGTGCCCGAGCTCCCGGAGCGTCCGGACCCCGTCGTCGCGGAGGGCCCCGCTCAGCGAGCGCGGTTCGGGATGCGCGAATACCCACAAGACGTTCATGACCTCGATGGTCACGTCCTCGGCGAGCCGATTCGAGTGGCCCGATGGCCAACCTGTGCAAGAATCGGGCCATGGCCGAATTCGCGCACCCGAACCGCCACCACGTCGCCGTCCTGGTCCGCCACGGCATGCTCGTGATCGAGCTGGGCATCGTCCACCGGCTGTTCGGGCAGGCGCGGTCGGCCTCCGGCGAGCCGCTGTACGAGGTCGTGACCTGCACGCTCGAGCCCGGCCCGGTGCGCACCGACTCGGACTTCACCATCCCGGTCGACCGCGGTCCCGAGGCGCTCGCCGAGGCGGACACGGTGATCGTCCCCGCGTCCCGGGCCGAGTACGAGCCGATGGCCCGCGTGCTGACCCCGCCGCTCAAGGCCGCGCTCGCCCGCATCCCGCGGCACGCGCGGATCGCGTCGATCTGCACCGGCGCGTTCGTGCTCGCCGCGGCCGGCCTCCTCGACGGCCGCCCGGCCACCACCCACTGGCGCTCCGCCGAGGAACTGCAGGACCGCTTCCCCGAGGTCGACGTCGACCCCTGCGTGCTCTACACCGACGACGGCGACGTCCTCACTTCGGCGGGTGTCGCCGCCGGCATCGACCTGGTGCTGCACATGATCCGGCGCGACCACGGCGCGGCCGTGGCCAACGAGGTCGCCCGCGGCACGGTCGTCTCCCCGCACCGCGAGGGCGGCCAGGCCCAGTTCGTCCGCCGCCTGGTTCCCGAGCCGAGCACGTCGTCGACGAAGGAAGCCCGCGCGTGGGCGCTGGAGAACCTGCACCGGCCGCTGACCCTGCGCGAGCTCGCCGCCCGCGAGGCGATGAGCACCCGCACGTTCACCCGCCGCTTCCGCGAGGAAGTCGGTATCTCGGCCCTGCAGTGGCTGACCCAGCAACGCGTCGAGCGCGCCCGCCAGCTCCTCGAGGAAACCGACCTCGCGGTCGACCGCGTCGCCACTGAGGCAGGCTTCGGCACGGCGGCGTCCCTGCGCCAGCACTTCCAGGCGGCCCTCGGGGTGTCGCCGAGCGCGTACCGCTCGACGTTCCGCGGCGAACTGGCCGCCCAAGCCGGGTAGCGTCGGCTCATGGACGACTTCTACGTCAGCCAAAGCCGTTTCACCGACCCGGGCCCCCAGGCGTCCTGGCTCGACACGACACCCCGCGACCTCGACGCCCTGCGCGCGGCGGCGTTCCAGCTCGTGTTCCACTACTGGGCCCACGGCGACATCACGCAGCACGGCTTCCCGACTTCGCGCCGGGGTGAGATCACCTTGCGCTACGCGTCGGACATGTTCGCGCGCCTGCGCGAACTCGACCCGGCCCCACCCGGCGGACCGCGCCCGCCGCTGCACCGGATCGTCGGCTGCTGCCGTGATTACACCCTCCTGTTCGTCTCGATGGCCCGCCACCACGGCATCCCGGCCCGCGCCCGCGTCGGCTTCGCCGGCTACCTGATGCCCGGCTGGTACCTCGACCACGTCGTCGCCGAAGTCCACGACGGCACCGGCTGGCACCTGGTCGAACCGGGCTTCGGCGGCAACGTCGCGTTCGACCTCCTCGACGTCCCCCGCGACCAGTTCCTCACCGGCGCCGACGCGTGGACGGCGGCCCGCGCGGGCGACCTCGACCCGGCCAGGCTGGTCGTCTCCCCGGACCTGGACGCCCCGTTCCTGCGCGGCCTCCCGTACGCGCGGCACAGCCTCGTGCTCGACCTCGCCTCGCTCAACAAGCACGAGATGCTCCAGTGGGACCTCTGGGGCACCCTCGACACCGCCGCCCCCGACCCGGCGGCCATCGCCCGCACCGACGAGCTGGCCGAGCTGATGGCCGACGCAGACGTCGATCAGCTGCGCGTCGCCTTCGAGGCCGACGACGTCCGGGTGCCGCCGGTGATCCGCTCGCTCACCCCGCCGGCACAGCTCCCGGCCGAGGTCGTGCTTCGCTGATCTCGACGGCGGTCCGCACGAACCGCGCGATCCGCACGTCCCGCGCGGTGGCCGCCCAGGCGAGCGCGAGCGCGTACGGTGTCGCGTCCACCACCGGCCGGTAGACGACGTCGTTGCGCGAGCGCAGGTCGGCCACCGACGCGGGCAGCAGCGCGATCGCCTGCCCGAGCGCGACGGTCTCCAGCAGCTGAGCGCTGTCGCGCACCACCGGCCCCGGCGTCACCGGCCCGCCGGTGACGTCCTGCCCCGACCAGTACGCCCGCTCCGCGGCGGACGAACCCGGCCAGAGCGGCGTCGCCCGCCCGGCGAAGTCGGCGCAGGTCAGTACCGAGCGCCGGGCCAGCTCGTGCCCCGCAGGCAGCGCGGCGACCCGCGGCTCGCTGACGAGCACTTCGACGTCCAGCCCGTCGTGGTCGCCCGGGCAGCCCAGCACGGCGACGTCGGCCTGGCCATCGCGCAGCAGGCCGGCCTGCTCGCCGAACCCGCTGACCCGGATTTCCACCGGATCCGGGTGCGCGTCGGCGATCCGCCGCAGCAGATCGGTCGCGACCCCGGGCTTCGCGGTGACGACGAGCGCCGGCAGCTGCTGAACAGCCCGCCGCGTCCGCCGCACCGCCGCGGCGACGGCGTCCAGCGCCTTCGCGGACTCGACGAACAGGACGTTCCCGGCCGGCGTCAGCGAGACGTGCCGGCTGGTGCGTTCGAAGAGCTGCACGCCGAGCCGCCGCTCCAGCAACCGGATCGCCCGCGACAGGGGCGGCTGCGCCATCCCGAGCCGCTCGGCCGCGCGGGAGAAGTTCAGCTCCTCGGCGACCGCGCGGAAATACCGCAGCTCACGGACCTCGACATCGTCCATACCGGGAGAGTATCGCGGCAGAGTCCACAGGTCTTTCCCTTTCTGTTTCGCGAATGGTGGGGTTGGTGTCGATAACTCCACAAAGGACGGACAGTGATGACGGATTCGCAGCGGAACAAGGAAGTGGTCCTCGGGTTCCTCCAGATGGCCTTCGGTGAGAAACGCCCGGTGGCGGCGTTCGAGACGTATGTGGGCGAGGGGTATGTCCAGCACAACCCGCACGCGCCGGGGGACGCGGCGGAATCGGCCCGGTATCTGGCGCGGTTCGTGGAGAGGTTTCCGGAGCTGAGGTTGGAGGTGCGGCGGGTGGTCGCGGAGGGGGATCTGGTTTGCACGCACAGCTTGATGCGGTTGACGCCCGATTCGCGGGGGAGCGCGATCGCGGATGTGATGCGGGTGCGGGAGGGGCGGATCGTGGAGCATTGGGATGTGGTGCAGGAGGTGCCGGAGGTGACGGTGAGCGGGAATCCGATGGTTTAGGCGGGCTTGCCGGGGGTGGGCGGTTGCGGTGACGGGCGGAGCGTGCGTGGAGTTCGTGGCGGTCGGGCTTGCGCGAGTGGTGGTGGGCTCGGTTGTGAGGGGGCGCGCCGGTGCCGGTCGGTCGGTAGTGCCGCGCGGGTGGGCCGCGGAGCCGTGGGTGGGCGATCGGAGACCCGGCGGCGCCTTGGGTCGGCACGGCCGCCGCGCCGGCGGGCGGATGAGTGCGTTGGTCGGGGGCGTGCTCCGCCGACGATGGGCGGGATCGCGGGGTGGGTGCGGTGAGAGGGTGGCGGGTGCCGTTACGGGGCGATGCCGTTGAGCACCGTGCGGACCACCGCTTCCGGCTCCGGGGGGTTCGTTCGGCTTGCGTGGGGGAAGATCGTGCCCAGGACCGTCTCGTGGCAGTAGCCCACCAGCAGGGCTGCTGCCGCGTCCACATCGGACTCCGGGTGGAGCCTGCCCAGGGCTTGCTCCTCCTTCAGATACGCCAGCAGGCGGTCGCGCCAGTCGGCCGGGCGCTCGCCGAGGTCCGCGAAGCGCTGGAGGATCTCCGGGTTGCCGTAGAGGCCGCTGAAGGCCGGGACGATCACGCGGTGGAGGCCGAGGCCGTACTCCAGGTGACGCTCGAGGTTGGCCGCCAGGGTTCCTTCGCCCGCCACCGGGAGCTTGCCCAGCAACGTCTCCGCGCCGCGGACGTGGCGGTCCAGTGCCCAGGCCACCAGCTCCTCCTTGTCGGAGAAGTGGTTGTACAGCACGCCGTCGGCGACGCCTGCCGTGCGCGCTATTTCGCGCACCGTCAGGCCCGCTGTGCCGCGGGTGGCGATCAGCTTCTCGGCGGCTTCGACCAAGAGGTCGTGCAGGGACTGCCCGTCCTTCTGGGCCGCGGCTTTCCTCGGTGACATCACCGCCATCGTACGGGGACCCGCGTCACGACCTCCTTCCCGTGACCAGCCACGCCGTGCCGCGCAGGCGGACCGCGTCCGGTTTCGCGAACTCCTCCAGCGCCGCGGTGAGGGCGCCGGTCGCCTCGGCCGCCGTCTTGGGGTCGACGAGGCCCAGGTGGTGGCGGACCGGGCCCCAGCCGGCGATGAACTTCGCCGCGTCCGGGACGTCGTGGCCCCAGACCTGGTCCGCCTCGACGTGGGTGCACGTCACGTCTTCGAAGCCCGCTTCGGTCAGCACCGCCTTCGTCCGGTCCGGGTCCGCGAAGGACGTCGGGCCGCTGCCGTCCGGGCCGGTCGGCTGGGGGAGGTACGGCGCCATCGCGCCGAACAGCCGGCCGAGGTCCGTGCCGGACAAAGCCGTCATGCACAGGAACGCCAGGCGGCCGCCTGCGCTCAGCGCCCGGTGGATGTTGGCGAACGCGGCCACCGGGTCGGCGAAGAACATCACGCCGAAGCGGCTCACGGCCAGGTCGAAGCCGCCGTCGGGGAACGGGTGGACCTGCGCGTCGCCCTGCTCGAAGGTCACGTTCGGGGACTCCGCCGCCCGGGCCCGTGCCGTCGCGAGCATCGGGCCGGACAGGTCCACGCCGGTCACGGACCGGGCGCGGGTCGCCGCCAGCCGGGTCAGCTGGCCGTTGCCGCAGCCGATGTCGAGGACCCGGTCCGTCAAGCCGACCTGGTCGAGCAAGTAGTGGTTGAAACCGCTGTTCACCGCGTCATAGCGGTCGGCGTTCGTCGCCCAATGCTCCCCCTCGTACCCGTTCCACGCTTCGGCCTGCGCGGTGTTGACGATCCCGGTCATCTCAGCCTCCATTCCATGAACACTCGTTCATGAACATGTGTTCATCGTGGCCCGCTCAGGAGCCTGCTGTCAAGGGAGTCGCATTCGATCACCTGTTCGAGTGGTCGACCGCGATGTGCAGGGAGGCAAGGCGCGCGGGATCCGCGATCACCTCGTACGCCGCCACCCGATCGCCCTCGACCACCACGGTGAGCACGAGCGAAAGCCGTCCGCGCGGAGCGACGACGACCCCGATCGAGCCGTCGATCAGCGCCGCTTCGGCGAACCGGGCCCGCTTCCCGAACACCTGCGTTTCCTCCGCCACCGCACGGGCTCCCCGCACTTCGAGCGCCGCTCCCGCCGGCAGCGCGGCCGCGTCGGCGCGGCGGACGACGTCCGGGGCCAGCACTTCGAGCAGCGTGGCGAGGTCGCCGCCGCGGGCCGCGGTCAGGAACGCGTCCACCACCCGGCGGTGCCGAGCCAGGTCGGCGGGCGGCAGCGGGGACGTGCCCCGCACCCGGTGCCGCGCCCGGCTCGCCAGCTTCTTCGCCGCCACCGGCGTGCGGTCGAGCACCGGCGCGATCCGGTCGAACGGCACCGCGAACAGGTCGTGCAGCACGAACGCGATCCGCTCGGCGGGCCCCAGCGCGTCCAGCACGACGAGCAGCGCGCGGCCCACCGAGTCGGCCAGCTCGACTTCACCGGCCGGATCGGTGTGCGCGACCGGCTCCGGCACCACCTCGAACGGCTCTTCGCGCCGGGCCTTCCGGGAGCGCAGCACGTCGAGGCAGACGCGGGAAACGACCGTGGTCAGCCACGCCGCCAGGTTGTCGACGGACCCGGCCCGGGTGAGCCGCAGCCAGGCTTCCTGGACGGCGTCGTCCGCTTCGGCCGCCGAGCCGAGCATCCGGTAGGCCAGCCCGCGCAGCCTGCCGCGCTCGGCCTCGAACAACTCCGCCAGCTCGTCCATCGGTCACCTTTCGCCGCCGCCCACCGTCGCTCCTTCGACGACCGACGACAACCAGAGGTGACCGAATGAGCTTGCTGACCCCCGCCGACCTGGGCGGCTGGCGCCTGCCGAACCGCGTCGTGCTGGCGCCGACCACCCGGGCCCGCGTCCCCGACGGCGTGCCCGGCGACCTGCAGACCGCCTACTACGCGCAGCGCGCCGGCGCCGGGCTCGTCGTCGCCGAGGCGACCTGGGTGAGCGAACGGGCCATCGGCTTCGAGAACGTCCCGGGCCTCTACACCGACGAGCAGGTTGCGGGCTGGCGGCGGGTGACCGACGTCGTGCACTCGCTGGGCGGCCGGATCGTGGTGCAGCTGTGGCACACCGGGGCCGTTTCGCACCCGGACATCCTCGGCGCGCACCCGGCCGGGCCGTCGGCGGTGAACCCCGAAGAGCCAGTGCACCTCGCCTCCGGACGTAGTTCGACGCCGACTCCGCGGGCGATGAGCGTCGCCGAGATCCGCGCCACCGTCGCGGACTACGGCGCGGCGGCGAGGAACGCGCGCCGCGCCGGCTTCGACGGCGTCGAGATCGCGGCCAACGGCGTGTACCTGCTCGCCCAGTTCCTGCACCCGCGGCTCAACCACCGCACCGACGCCTACGGTGGGTCCGCGGCCAACCGGCGGCGCCTGCTCACGGAGGTCGTCGAGGCGGCCCGCGAACACGGCCGCGTCGGCGTCCGGCTGTCGCCGTGGTGGACCGGCGGGCTGTTCACCGTGGACGAGGAGCTCCGCACCGAGTACGACGCGCTCGTCGCCGCGCTCGACGTGGACTACCTGCACCTGCGCGGGCCCGACACCGGACCGGACTTCGCCGCCTTCGCGCGGTACCGGCGGCTGTTCGGCGGTTTCGTCATCGTCAACAACGGTTTCGGCCGCGACACCGGCAACGCCGTGCTCGACGCCGGGATCGCCGACGCGGTTTCCTTCGCCCGGCACTTCGTCGCGAACCCGGACCTGGTGACGCGGTTCGCGCTCGACCTCCCGCTCGCGCCCGGCGACCCGGCGACGTACTACGGCGGTGGCGCGGAGGGGTACCTCGATCAGCCGCAGGCCGCGATGGCGGCGGTGTCCCAGTAGAACGGCGAACTACTCCGCCGGGCACCACACCGCCAGCTCGCTCCCGCCCGGCTCCCGGAAGTGGAACCGCCGCCCGCCGGGGAAGGAGAACGGTTCCTTGGTCACCTCGCCGCCCGCGGCCACCACCGCCTCGCGGGCGGCGGGGAGGTCGTCGGTGCGGATCGTGATCAGGGGCGCGCTGGGCCGCTCCGCCGCGTCGGACTGGAACCCGAACGTGAGGCCGGCGGCCCGGACGTCGGTGTAGTCCGGGCCGTACGGTGTCACGCGCCAGCCGAAGGCGCGCTCGAAGAACTGCCCGGACGCCGTGGCGGAGGCGGACGGGAACTCGGCGAAGTCGACTTCGTACATGCCGCCGACGCTAGCGGCGACCACCGACAAAACCGCGCGACCGAGCCGCCGCCAGCGCGCCGAGTGCCGCCGCGACCAGGCCGATCACCAGCGCCGCGTAGCCGCCGACGATCCCGTAGCCGGTGCCCGGACCGCCCTTCGCGGCGGCCACGACCCACCCGCCGATGCCCACGCCCGCGACTCCCGTGACCAGCGCGGCGACCGCGCCCTTGCCGCGGCGGAGGGCCAGCGCGCCCAAGACCACCCCGGCGATGCCCAGTGCGGCGCCCACCAGGGACCACAGCCGTCCCGGCGTCAGGTCGTAAGCGCTGGCGGCGATGTTCATGAGCTGCTCCTTCGGTTCCGGATCGGACGTCCTCGAGCATGTCCGCGAAGGCGCCGCCGGTCGTCGTGCGGACGTCGACATCGGGCTACCGCGTTCGCGGTAGCCGGAAAATGCTCCCTGGGCGGCAGTTCCGCGCGGCTAGGGTGCGGGGATGAGCCGCGCGCGGATCGTGGACGGGGTGATCGCCGCCGGCGTGGCGGTGGCGTTGCTGAGCGCCGGGCTGTCCGCGGACCACCCGCCGTCCCCGCTGGGTTACGCCGCATTGGTCGCGGGCGGGCTGGCCCTGTTCCCGCGCCGCCGGGCGCCGGTCGCCGTGTTGGTGGCGACCGCGGTGTGCGCACTCGTCTACCAAGCTGCCGGGTTCGAAGTGCCGGTCGTGGCCTACCTCTTCGCCGTCTACGCGGCGGTTCGCGCGGGGCACCGCGTCGCCGCGGTGGTGGCGTCGGTGGCCATGCTGGGCGCGGTGCCGCTGACGCTCCTGGCTTCGGGCCTGCACGACGCGGGCCAGGCCTTCACGCAGTCGCGCGACGTCCTCCAGCTGGCGTGGCTGATCGCGGCGGGCGCGGCCGGGGAGGCGCTGCGCCAGGCCGAGCGCCGCGCCGACGAAGCCGAACGCACCCGCGAGGAGACCGCGCGGCGGCGGGCCGACGAAGAACGCTTGCACATCGCGCGGGAGCTGCACGACTCGCTCACCCACCAGATCTCGGTCATCAAGGTGCAGGCCGAAGTCGCCGTCCACCTGGCGCACAAGCGCGGCGAGGACGTGCCGGAGCCGCTGCTGGCGATCCGGGACGCCGGTCGTGAAGCCGCGCGGGAACTTCGCGCGACCCTCGAAGCGTTGCGCGACGACGACAAGAACCCGCCGCGCGGCCTCGACGACGTCCCGGAACTCGTGCGCCAGGCACGGACCGCGGGTCTCGACGCGCGGCTCACCATCGAAGGTGGCGGCGCCGGGGTGCCGGCCGCGGTGGGCCGGACCGCCTACCGGATCGTCCAGGAGGCGCTGACCAACGTCGCCCGGCACGCCGCCGCGGCCACCGCGTCGGTCCGGATCGACCACCGGCCCGGCGCGCTCGTCGTCCGCGTCGACGACGACGGCCGCGCCACCGCGGGTGCCGCACCGGAACCGGGCGTCGGCCTGCTCGGGATGCGCGAACGCGTCACCGCGCTCGGCGGACGGCTCGAAGCCGCTCCGCGCACTGAAGGCGGCTTCCGCGTCGAGGCCGAACTGCCCGTGGACCACCCGGCGTGATCCGCGTCCTGCTGGCCGACGACCAGCCCCTCATCCGCAGCGGCTTCCGCGCGCTCCTGGACGCCGAGGACGGCGTCGAGGTGGTCGCCGAGGCCGCCGACGGCCGCGAAGCCGTGGCGCTGGCGAGGGAACACCTGCCGGACATCGTGCTCCTCGACGTCCGGATGCCGGACGTCGACGGCCTCGAAGCGACCCGGCGCATCGCGGCCGACCCCGCGCTGGCCGCGGTGCACGTCGTCATCCTGACCAACTACGGCCTGGACGAGTACGTCTTCGAAGCCCTGCGCGCCGGCGCGGCCGGGTTCCTCGTCAAGGACATCCGGCCGGAGGACTTCCTGCACGCCGTCCGCGTCGCCGCCCGGGGTGACGCCCTGCTCGCGCCGTCGATCACCCGCAAGCTGATCGACCGGTACGTCACCCAGCCGCCCGCACCCGGGAAGGGCCTCGCGGAGCTGACCAACCGCGAGCGCGAGGCCGTGGCCCTGGTCGCGCGGGGCCTGTCCAACGACGAGATCGCCGCGCGGATGGTGATCAGCCCGCTGACCGCGAAGACGCACGTCAACCGGGCCATGGCGAAGCTGCGCGCCCGCGACCGGGCGCAGCTGGTGGTGTTCGCCTACGAGTCCGGGCTGGTGCGGCAGCGACGGAGCTCTTGACCTGGAGCGCGCTCCAAGCCCTAGCGTCGGAGGCATGATCACCCGAACCACGCTCGGCTCGCCCGGTCTCACCGTCAGCGCGATGGGACTGGGGTGCATGGGCATGAGCGAAAGCTACGGCGCCGCCGACTGGGACGGCGGCCTCGCCACCATCGACCGGGCCCTGGAGCTGGGCGTCACCTTCCTGGACACCGCCGACGCCTACGGCACCGGGCACAACGAGGTGCTGGTGGGCCGGGCCGTCCACGGCCGCCGTGACCGGGTGCAGCTGGCCACCAAGTTCGGCATCGACCGCAGCGCCGGCGACCGGGCCCGCCGCATCCGCGGGGCCCGGGACTACGTGCTGCGCGCCTGCGACGCCTCGCTGCTGCGGCTGGGCGTCGACGTGATCGACCTGTACTACGCCCACCGCCCGCCCCAGGACGTCGAGATCGAGGAGACCGTCGGGGCGATGGCCGAGCTGGTCCAGGCGGGCAAGGTCCGCCACCTCGGCCTCTCCGAGGTCGACGGCGAGCTGCTGCGCCGGGCGCACGCGGTGCACCCGATCGCCGCGGTGCAGAGCGAGTACTCGCTGTGGACCCGCGACGTCGAGGCGGTCACGCCGGTGCTGGCCGAGCTGGGGGTCGGGTTGGTGCCGTACGCGCCGCTGGGGCGGGGGTTCCTGACCGGCACCCTGGACCGCGCCGCACTGGGCGAGAAGGACTTCCGGCGCACCAACCCGCGCTTCGCGGGCGAGGCGGGCGAGGCCAACGAGAAGATCGCGCGGACCGTGCGCGAGGTGGCCGAGCGGCTGGGTGCCACCCCGGCCCAGGTGGCGCTGGCCTGGGTGTACGCCCAGGCCGAACGGCTCGGCGTCGCGGTGGCGGCCATTCCGGGCACCCGCAGCCCGGCCCGGCTGGCGCAGAACGCGGCCGCGCTGGAGCTCACCCTGGACGCCGAGGCGCTGGCCGCGCTGGACCCGCTGGGCGACCAGGTGACGGGCGAGCGCTACCTCCCCGTGCACACCGCCGAGGTCGGCGGACCTCAGGCGGGGCGGCCGGCGCCCGCGTAGTCGTCGCCCTTCGAGTGGTACGTGTGGATCTGGATGGCCTGGCCCTCGGTCGGCGCGTTGATCATCAGGCCGTTGCCCAGGTACAGGCCCACGTGGTGGATGCGCGTCGCCGGGCTGCCGTAGAACACGAGGTCGCCGAGGCGGGGCTCTTCCGAGGCCGGCACCGGCGGGAGCGCGCGGAACTGGCTGTCGGCCGTCCGCGGCAGGGCCACGCCCGCGCTGTCGTAGGACGCCTTCGTCAGGCCGGAGCAGTCGAAGCCCGCCGCGCCCGCGTCCGGGCCGTTGCCGCCCCAGACGTAGGGGAGGCCCAGCTGGCCGAGCGCGAAGCGGGTCGCCTTGACCCGCGGGGAACTCGCCGACGCCGGGTCCAGCGACAGCGTCGCGTACAGCTGGGCCATGCCGAGGACCCGCTGGCGGAACAGCTCGGAGTCACTGCCCGGGTGGTAGGCCGCGATCGCCTTCCACCAGCCGGTGCCGGCACCGAGGTCCGTGCCGCCCGCGCAGAGCGCCCGCCCGGCCGCGGTCGCCGCGTCGTCGCCGTACTTCTTCGCTTGCGCCGCGGACAACCCGAGCGGGTTGCCGCCGCCGCGGCCGTGGTCGGACGCCGCCGAGCCCACCCCCGCGAGGGTGACCCACGAGAGGTGGCAGGACGGGTCTTCCTTCCGCAGCGCCAGCTCGCCGTTGGCGTAGCCGATCAGGGCGTTCGCGGGGATGTCGAGGGGGCCGGCCAGTTGCTCGGCCCACTGCTGCAGCGGGCTCTTACCGCCCTGGCCGGACGCGCCCTGGCCGGGCTCCTGCGCCTTCACGGGCGCGCTGACCTCGAGGACCGACGGGCCCGAAGCCACGTCACGGGCCACGGGCAGCGGGGCGGGCGCGGGTTCCGGCGAGCGGTCGGCCAGCAGCCAGCCCGCCGTCGCCAGCCCCGCGACGAGCGGCAGGGCGACCAGGCCGCGCAGGGCCGCCCCACGGGCCCAGGAACTCGGCTTCGTCGTCACGGGGTCCAACTTAGAAGAGCGCACCTCTAAGTGAACGACTGAGTAGCTTGCACGTTAGGGGGACTCCCATATGGTGGGCACATGGCTGAGATCGACGTCGTCCGGTTGCGGGGCGCGCTGCAGGATCGGTACGCGAAGATCGACGTCGTCGAGCGCACCGGCTCCACCAACGCTGACCTGCGGAAAGCCCTCGAAGAAGGCGCTACCGACCGGACCGTCCTGCTCGCCGAAGAGCAGACCGCGGGCGTCGGCCGCCGGGCTCGCCCGTGGAGTTCGCCGAAGGGCGCCGGGCTGTACCTGAGCGTCGCCCTCCGGCCCGGCGTGCCGTTCGCCGCCCTCGGCTCGCTCTCCGTCGTCGCCGGGCTCGCCGTCCGCGCGGCCGCCGCCTCCGTCGGGGTCGACGCCGGGCTGAAGTGGCCGAACGACGTCCTCGTCGGCGGCGCCAAGTGCGCCGGGATCCTCGCCGAAGCCGTCGCCGGCGCCGAGCCGTCGATCGTGCTCGGCATCGGCCTCAACGTCCTCCCGCTCGGCGACGTCACGCCGGGGCCCGGCGGCCTGCCCGCGACCTCGCTCGCCGAGCAGGGCGCCACCACCACCGACCGCACCGACGTCGCCGTCGCGCTGCTCACCGAGCTCGCCGACCTCGAACAGCGCTGGCGGCTGGCCGGCGGCGACCTCACCGAAGCCGGGCTCCTCGGCGACTACCGCGCCCACTGCACGACCCTCGGGCAGGACGTCGAGGTCCAGCTGCCGGACGGGACGTCGCTGACCGGGCGCGCGGCCGACATCGACGCCGCCGGGCAGCTGCAGGTCGACATGGCGGGCGGGCAGCGGCACACCGTGTTCGCGGGTGACGTGGTGCACGTCCGCCCGGCCTGATTTCTCGGGGCGTTGCACTCACCGGCCGAGCGTCTCGCCGGTACGGTGAAGCGACACCGCCGCACCGACCTTGGGAGCGTCCGCCGTGGCTTATCCGGACGATTTGCTCAGCGAGCAAGAGCACGTCGTGGTGCACAGTCACCCGCACTTCAAGATGCTGATCTTCCCGACGCTCGCGTTCCTGGTCACCCTGGGCGCGGGCATCTGGCTCGCGATCCTCGCGAAGGACGCCGGCTCGCCGTGGAACACCGTCGGGCTGATCGCCATCGCGGTCGTCGCGCTCGTGCTGATCGTGTGGCTGTTCCTGGCCCCGCTGGTGCGCTGGCGGACCACCCACTTCATCGTGACGACCGACCGCCTCATCGCCCGCGAGGGCGTGCTCAAGCGCACCGGCATCGACATCCCGATGGGCCGCATCAACAGCGTCCAGTTCGAGCACGGCCTGCTGGACCGGGTGTTCGGCTGCGGCACGCTGATCATCGAGTCCGCGTCGGACGAGCCGCTGCGGTTCGAGGACATCCCGCACGTGGAGAAGGTGCACACGGTGATCTACCGCGAGGTCAACGACAACCCGTACGACGACTACCGCCCGGGCACCCAGCAGCAGACCACGCCGCTGCCGCCCCAGGGTGGCGGGCACCCGCCGCGCGGCGAGCGACGCCGCTGATGGGCACGCGCGAACTGGGCCTGCCGGAGCGGTCGCCCGCGGCGGGCGAGCTGCCGGAGCGGGTCACGATCTGGGAAGTCGGCCCGCGGGACGGCCTGCAGAACGAGAAGGCGATCGTCCCGGTCGAGGTCAAGCTGGAGTTCCTCGACCGGCTCGCCGGTGCCGGGCTGACCACGCTGGAGGCGACCAGCTTCGTGCACCCCAAGTGGGTGCCGCAGCTCGCCGACGCCGAGCAGCTGCTGGCCGGGCTCGACCGCCGCGAAGGCGTCCGGTACCCGGTGCTGGTGCCGAACGAAAAGGGCCTCAACCGGGCCCTGGACGCCGGTGTCGAGCACATCGCCATCTTCGCCAGCGCGACGGAGACGTTCGCGCGCAAGAACCTGAACTCCTCGCTGGACGAGCAGTTCGCGATGTTCGAGCCGGTCGTCACGCGGGCCAGGGCAGCCGGCGTGGACGTGCGCGGGTACCTCTCGATGTGCTTCGGCGACCCGTGGGAGGGCGTCGTGCCGGCGAAGCAGGTCGCCGACGCCGGGCGCCGCCTGCTGGACATGGGGTGCTCGCAGCTGTCGCTGGGCGACACGATCGGCGTCGCGACCGCCGGTCAGGTCGAAAACCTCATCGGGCTGTTCGGCGATGTCGGTACTTTGGCCGTGCACTTCCACGACACCTACGGTCAGGCTCTCGCGAACACGCTGGCGGCGCTCCGATGTGGAGTGTCGACTGTGGACTCTTCGGCGGGCGGGCTGGGCGGCTGCCCGTACGCCGAGTCGGCGACCGGGAACCTGGCCACCGAAGACCTCGTGTGGCTGCTCGACGGCCTCGGGGTCGAAACCGGGGTCGACCTCGACGTGCTGGTGGCGGCCAGTTCCTGGATGGCGGGACAGCTCGGCCGCCCGAGCCCGTCCCGCGTGGTCAACGCGCTGAGCTGACGCGGACCACGGTGCACGACCGAGCCGGAGGATGTGGGTGACGGAGCCTTCCGAGGCGGGCGAGGACGACCTCGACACGGGGCCGGTGCGACTGCCCGGCGGGGACGAGGACGCCCCGACGCCGCCTTCGGGCAGCCCGGCCGCGTGGCCGCACGCCGTGTCGCCGCTGCTGCCGCCGTTCCCGCTGCCGCCGGCCCCGCCGATGCCCGCGGCCCCGCCGCCCCCGGTTTCGCCGGCGCCGATCGCGCCCGCGCCGTTGCCGCCGCTGGGCTCGCCGCGCACCGAGCGGGAAAGCGTTGTCGCGCTGTTCCTGGTGCACATGTTCCCGATCGGGCACCTGCCGGTCGCCATGGACCGGCCGGCGCGGCAGCTGCCCCTGCCCGACGACCCGGACGGCTTCGGCCCGAACGACCACCCGGACGCCCGGCTGATCTTCGACGACCAGGCGCTCACCAACGTCACGGCGGGCTTCCGCCGGTCACCGACCGCGCCGTCGCGGCCGGTGCCGCGGCACCTGACCGAGGGGTATGTGCCGTACGCCCACGCGACGCAGGCGGTGTGGATCCGCCGGTTCGTCGTCGGGCACAGCGAACTCGGGCCCGAATACGCGTGGCCGCCGGGCGAGGACTACCCGGAGGGCGGCGTCGACCACGGCGAGCCGGTGATGGTCCCGATGAACACCGTCCTCGACCGCTTCGGACCGGCGTACGGGCGCGTGTTCTTCGCCGACGGCACGCCGTTCGCGGAACGCTCGCTGCCGCCGGGGATGCTGGACGCCGAGTACCGCCGGTACGTCGTCGTGCGCGCGGTGCCGATGTGGCGGGCGGAGACGGCGAACTGGTTCGGACAGGTCGGCGGGGGTACCCGGTACCGTGCGCTGCTGGCCGCGGACGAGCTCGTGACCCTCGGCTACCTCGCCGAGGCCAAGGGGGAAGACGATTGATGAACACCCAGTCGATCCAGCGCTGGCTAGGCGTGCTGGGCGTACCGCCGGAGGTCGTTTCGCTCGGCGCCGAGGTCGACAACGCCTGGTGCCTGATGCAGGGCGAGGACGAGGCGTGGGAGGTGTTCTGGCGGGAGCAGGGCAACCGCTACGACTGGGCGCGGTTCACCAGTGAACAGGTGGCGTGCCACTACCTCTTCGGCCGGCTGGCCTGGGCCCAGGTGGCGCGCGGCGCGGTCGGCCTGCTCCCGGGTTCCTAACGCTTGAGGATGCGCAGGGCCTCGTCGTGCAGGAGGCCGTTGGTCGACAGTGCGCTGCCGTTGTCGTAGCGCCCGACGCCGTCGAGGTCGCTGAACCGCCCGCCCGCCTCGGTGACGATCACCTGCGCCGCGGCGACGTCCCACGGGTTCACGACGCATTCCGCGGCGACGTCCAGCGCGCCCTCCGCGACCAGCATGTGCGACCAGAAGTCGCCGAACGCGCGGGACTCCCAGCACGCGTTCACCAGGTCGAGGTACTTCTCGCGCGAGTGGTACTCGACCCACGAGTTCAAGTCCGTTGTGGACAGATAAGCGTCCGAAAGGGACGAAACGCCGGAAGCCGACAGCCGGCGGGTCCCCGCGGAATCCGACGAGAACGCCCCGGAACCGGTGGCCGCCCACCAGCGGCGGCCCAGCAGGGGCGCGCTGATCAGGCCGACCACCGGGTCGCCGTCCTCGACGAGCGCGATCAGCGTCGCCCAGACGGGTACGCCGCGGAGGAAGTTCTTGGTCCCGTCGATCGGGTCGAGCACCCACGCGCGGCCGGTCGCCGCGGAGCCGCCGCGCTCCTCGCCGAGCACCGCGTCGGCGGGGCGTTCCGCCGCCAGCAGCGCGCGGATCGCGTCCTCGACCGCGGTGTCGGCGTCGGTCACCGGGGTGCGGTCGGGTTTGCGTGACACCGCCAGGTCCAGGGCGCGGAACCGCGCCGTCGTGATCGCGTCGGCGGCGTCAGCCAGCCGGGTGGCGAGGGCCAGATCATCTCCGTAGCCAGGCACGGTCACGATGGTTTCACGTCCCCGCGCCGTAGAGTTGAGCAGGTGAGCATGGTCCTACTTGCCGAAGACGATCCGGCCATCGCCGAACCGCTCTCCCGCGCCCTCGAACGCGAGGGATACGAGATCCACGTCGTCACCGACGGCCCTTCGGTCCTCGACGCCACCGCCGCCCAGCGCGTCGACCTGCTCGTGCTGGACCTCGGCCTGCCCGGGATGGACGGCTTGGAGGTGTGCCGCAGACTGCGCGCCAACGGCACCGAGCTGCCCGTCCTGATGCTCACCGCCCGCACCGACGAGGTCGACTTCGTCGTCGGCCTGGACGCGGGGGCCGACGACTACGTCGCGAAGCCGTTCCGGCTCGCCGAGCTGCTGGCCCGGATCCGCGCGCTGCTGCGCCGCCGGGTGCCCGAAGTGCTCGAAGCGGGCGGGGTGCGGATGGACGTCGGCGCCCGGCTCGTCACCGTCGACCTGCACGAGGTGCAGCTGGCGAACAAGGAGTTCGAGCTGCTGCGCGTGCTGATGAGCCGCGCCGGGCAGGTCGTCAGCCGCGACGAGATCCTCGCCGAGGTCTGGAACGACCTCGAGTCGAAGACGTCCAAGACCCTCGACATGCACATGTCCTGGCTGCGGCGGAAGCTCGCCATCGCCGCCGACGAAGCCGCGGGCCGCACCAGCAAGGCCCACGACGGCGAACGGCGGATCGCGACCGTCCGCGGCGTCGGCTTCCGGTTCAACGCCGAATAAGCCGTGCGCCGCCGCATCCTGCTGGCCATCCTGCTCGCGGTCGCCGTCACCGCGGCGGTCCTCGGCATCCCGCTGGGCATCGTGGCGAGCTGGCAGATCGAGTCGAGCTACCGCGAGACGCTCGCCGAGAACGCCCGCGCGGCGGCGGCGATCCTCGACACCGAGATCGCCAACGGCCAGGAGATCGACCTCGACCAGGTGCGCGCCGCGGTCCCGGCCAACGGGCTGCTGACCGTGCGGGCCAGCGGGCAGATCGAGAAGCGCTACGGCAGCGACCCGGGCAGCGACACCGTCACCGAGACGGCCGACCTCGCGCGCGACGGCAAGGTGGAGATCGCCGTCCCCGCCGGGCCGATGCACGAGCGGCAGACGACGGTGACGCTCGTCGTCGTCCTGCTGGTGCTGCTGTCGATCGGGACCGGCGCGGTGGTGGCGATCGCGACGGCGCGGCGGCTCGCGAAGCCGCTTCGGCACGTCGCCGAGCGCGCGGCCCGGCTCGGCGGCGGCGACTTCCGGCCCGACCCGAGCCGCTACGGCGTCGGCGAGCTCGACATGGTCGCCGAGGCGCTGGACGCGTCCGGCACCGCGCTCGCCCAGCTCGTGCAACGCGAACGGCAGCTCGTCGGCGACGTCTCGCACCAGCTGCGCAGCCGGCTGACGGCGTTGCAGCTGCGGCTGGAACCGCTCACCGTGCACCCGGACGAAGAGGTGGCCGACGAGTCGAAGGCCGCCCAGGAGCAGGCCGACCGGCTCGCGGAGGCGCTGGACGAGCTGCTGGCGGCGGCGCGCGCGGCGCGTGAGGTCGGCGCGGAACCGGTGGACCTGCCCACGCAGCTGCCCGAAATGGCGCAGGAGTGGCGAGAACTGCTTCGCGCGGAGGGCCGCAACCTCCGGACCCGCGTGGCCGACGGGCTGATGGCGCGCGCCACGCCCGGCCGGCTGCGCGAAGTCATCGGGGTCCTGCTCGACAACGCGCTGCGCCACGGCTCGGGCACGGTCACGCTGGCCGCCCGCCGCGGCGACGCCGAAGGCACGGTGGTGATCGAGGTGAGCGACACCGGCTCCGGCGTCCCCGACGAACTCGCCCCGCACATCTTCGAACGCGGTTTCTCCGGCGGCGGCTCCACCGGCGTCGGCCTGGCGCTGGCCCGGGCGCTGGTCGAGGCCGACGGCGGGCGGCTGGAGCTGTCCAACCGCCGCCCGGCCGTCTTCAGCCTCTTCCTCAAGGTGCCGCGGCCCAGCGACGTCCCGGAAGTCCGCTGGCCCGCCGAACGCGTTCCGCGCTAGATCAGCCCTTCACGCAACGCGTAGGCGACGGCGTGCGACCGGTTGCGCAGCTGGAACCGGTTGGTCACGTCGTGCAGGATGCTCTTCACCGTGCGCTGCGAGTAGCACAGCTGGTCGGCGATCTCCTGCGTCGAATACCCCGCCGCGACGAGCCGGAGCACCTCCGTCTCCCGGTTGCTCATCCCGCCCATGTGCAGCCCCCGCGGCTGGAGAACCTGGCGCTGCAGGCGGGAAACCCGGTTGAGCAGCCTGCCGAGCAGGTCCGGCGGAAGCGCGCCCTCGCCCGCCGCGGCCGCCTTGATCAGCCGGACGAGCACCTCCGGCCCGGCGTCGGCGCGGCGGGCGACCGCGCAGACGCCGTGTTCGACGGCGTTGAGGATCTCGTTGTCGTCGACTTCGCCCGCGATCAGCACGATGCGGGTGAAGCCCTGGTGGTGCAACGCGGACAGCAGCTGGGTCATCGTCTCGTCGAGCCGGTCGGCGACCAGCAGCGCGACGACGCCGGGGCCGGCCGGGTCGCCGTCGACCACGCGGACTTCGTCACGCGAACGCAGCGCCACGCAGACGCCGTTGTGCAGGATCGGATCGGTGGCGCGGACCACCACCGGAGTCCGGTCGGATTCGAACATCGTCACCCATTCCCCTCGAACGGTGCGAAGGGGGTTCATCCCCCACGTCACCACAGTGCCCGCAGAGGTGTCCCGGGCGCATGGGACCGGCGTCCCGATGTTGCCCGGGAGGCTGCCCGTCAGGACCGGCCGAGGCCCGCGTCCCTGGCCCGGACGATCGCGCCGGCGCGGTCGGTGACGTGCAGCTTGGCGAAGACGTTCGAGATGTGGTTGCGGACGGTCTTGGGGCTCAGGCACAGCGTGTTCGCGATGACGCTGTTGCTGTGCCCGGCCGCGATCAGCTCCAGCACTTCGCGTTCGCGCGTGGTCAGTTCCGGGAACACCGGCTCGCTGGCCGGCGCGGGCTGGTTGAAGAAGCCGAGCACGCGGTTGGCGATGTCCGGCCCGAAGATGGCTTCGCGCCGGGCGACCGCCTGCACCGCGCGGATGATCTCGTCCGGCTCGGCGTCCTTGAGCAGGTAGCCGCGGGCACCGGCGCGCATCGCCGCGAAGACCGACTCGCTTTCGTCGGCCATCGTCAGCATCAGCACGCCGGTGCCCGGGTTGGCCGTCACGATGTGCCGGGCCGCCTGGATCCCGGAGAGGTCGGGCAGGTGCAGGTCCATGACGACGACGTCCGGCCGCAGCGCGGCGGCGGCGTCGACCGCGTTCGCGCCGCTGGCGGCTTCGCCGACGACCTCGATCCCGGGTTCGTTCCCCAGCAGGGTCACCACGCCGAAGCGGAACAGGGGGTGGTCGTCCACGACCAGGACGCGCAGACCCATCCCGTCACCTCCCCGCCGTCACCCCCCGTAATGGTAGGCGAACGCGGCCGCGTTCTCACGTGCCCATTCCGCGAAGTTCAGCGGGGGCCTGCCGAGCACGCGTTCCACGGTGCCGAAAACGACGTGTTCGCGCTCGGCGGACTCCCGCTTCAGCGCGAAGAAACCGTCGACGGCATCGGCGGGCCAGCCGTACTTGCGCATCATGCGCTCACTGGCGGCGCTTTGCGGTTCTGCCACGAATTCGATCGGGCGACCGAGAACATCGGAAAGGATCGCGACCTGTTCCGCGGTGGTGAGGGCTTCACCGCCGGTGAGTTCGTAGGTCGCGCCCTCGTGGTCCGCCGTCGTGAGGGCGAGGGTCGCGACCGCGGCGATGTCCCGCACGTGGATCAGCGCGGACGCCGGGTCGCCTTCGGGGACGTACACGGCGTTCTCCTCGCGGATCGAGTCGCGCCAGGCGAACCGGTTGTCCATGAAGGCGCCGGGCCGCAGGATCGTCCAGGCGGGCCCGGCTTCGCGGATCGCTTGCTCGGCTTCGGCGTGGGCGCGCGTGATCGGGTCCGTCTGTCCGAAGTGGACACCGGTGGTGGACAGCTTGACGAGGTGGGTGGCGCCGGCGCGCGCGGCCGCCCGGGCGACGGCCGCTTCCCGGTCGGCGCTGTGCCCCTGGGTCAGCACGAACACGCGGTCCGAGCCGTCGAGCAGCGCGGGCAGGTCCGCGGTGTCCAGGTCGCCCTGGACGACTTCGGCGCGCGGGTCGATCCGGGCCTTCGCCGGGTCGCGGGTCAGGGCGCGGACGGCGGCGCCGGCGTCGAGGAGGGCGGGGACGAGGGCGCGGCCGACCTTGCCGGTGGCGCCGAGGACGAAGATCATCGTGGTTCTCCTAGCGGTGGAGGGGGACGTGGGGGAGCGCGAACGCCGTGACGAGGGCGAGCGCGAGCACGGGCAGCAGGGCGAGGAAAACGCCGTGGGCGCCCGCGTTGTAGGCGAAGCCGAGCGCGACCGGCCCGAGGGCCGAGCCGAGCGCGCGGGCGAGGTTGACCGCGGCGGCGACCGCGCCGCGATCACCGGCCGGCGCGGTGTTCTGCGTGGCCAGCGCGAGCACCTGGAGGTTGAGGCCCGCGGCGAGACCGAAGACGACCAGGCAGGCGAGGACTACCGGAAGGCCGTGCAGCGTGGTCAAGCCGAGCACCGCGAGCAGGCCGAGCGCCATGCTGAGCCGCGGCGCCCACCGGTAGGCACCGGTGCGGGCGATGATCTTGCTCGAGACGACGGACGACAGCGCGACGGCGAGCGTCATCGGCACGAGCAGCAGGCCGCCTTCCGCGGGACCGGCGTCGGCCTGCAGGTAGCCCGCGATGTAGTTGACCGAGCCGAGGAAGGAGAACCCGGCGAGCACGCTGAGCACCACGGACACGGTGAACGTGCGGTCCCGGAACAGCCTGAGCGGCAGCACGGGCGCCTCGGCCCGGCGTTCGGCCACCACGAACGCGGTGGCGGCGATGGCCCCGAGTGCGACCGACCACGGCGTGAGCAGGGTGAACCCGGTGATCGCCACGCCGAGGAGGACGACGCCGGTGAAGTCGAACGGCGCGTCCTTCCGCCGTCGCGGCAGTTCGAGGGTGGAGAGGCAAGCCGCGGCGACGAGACCGAGCGGCAGGTTGACGAGGAAGATCGACCGCCAGCCGGCGAGCCCGGTCAGGAAGCCGCCCGCGACCGGCCCGGCCAGGGAAGCGACGGCGAAGCAGATCGAGAACCACCCGAAGTACTTCGCGCCTTCGCGGGGCGAGAACATCTCGCCGAGCGAAGCGCCTACGGAAACGAAGAGCCCACCCGACCCGGCGCCCTGCAGCACCCGGCTGGCGATGAGCAACGCGGCCGACGACGCCAGCCCGCAGGCGAGCGAACCGGCCACGAAGAGGGCGAGCGCGCCCAGGAGCACGCGTTTGCGGCCGTGGACGTCACCGAGCTTCCCGTAGAGCGGAGCGGTGACGCTGCCGGCGAGCAGGTAGGCGGTGGTGACCCAGGCGTAGGCGCCGGTCCCGCCGAATTCGGCGGAAATCCGGGGCAGCGCGGTGGCGACGGCCTGTGCGTCGAGCATCGCGAGGAAAACGGACAGGAACAGACCCGTGAGAGCCGTTTTTCGGGCGCGCTGAGGCGCGATGGTGTGCAAGAGAAGTCCTTGTTCGTCAGAAGGGACGAGAGATGCGGACGCGCGGGAAAACGCGTCCCGTCGAGCCGGGAAAAGGGTCCATCGTCACCCGCGGTGCGGGTGCGACCTCTTCGCGCTCGGAAACCACCTCGAATCGTCCCGCTCGCCCGGCCGAACCCGGACGGCGTCCTCACGAAGGAACACTGACGAGGATGACTGTAGACAACTACATGTCAGAAGACAAGTACTTCAGCGGATCCGGGTGACGTCGCTGTCCCGCCGCCGCTCGCCCAGCTCGTCCGGGAACACCCACTTCTTGAAGCCCCAGAACCGGAAGAACATCGCGAGCAGCATGCCGATGATCGACCCGCTCGCGAAGTCCGCGACCTCCTGCACCAGCCGTGTGACGTGCGGCATCTCCAGGTGGAGCACGTACCTCGACACGTACAGCGGGATCAGGTTGACCACGACCGCGATCCCGCTGATCACGAAGAACAGCGCCGCCTCGTGGTGGCGTTCGCGGCCGCCGCGGGTGCGGAAGGACCACTCGCGGTTGAGGATGTACGACACGATCGTCGCGACGATGATCGCGATCGCCTTCGCCGTGGTCGGTTTCGGCTCCAGCACCGTCAGCTTGAGGACGTACCAGACCCCGTTGTCGACCAGGAACGTCGTGCCGCCCACGATCGCGAACTTCAGCAGCTCCCGGTGCTTGATCAGCACCGAACGCAGTGGTTCCGGCGTGCGCTTGAGCACGGTTTCCACAACGGTCACACCACGCAGTCTAGGAGCACATCGCGATGACCTGTGGTTCAGGCGGCTTTCCGGTCCTGAATGTCCGGATCCTCCGCGACCACGGCGAGCCGCGCGTCCTCGTCCGGGAACACCCACTTCTTGAACGCCCACCAGCGGAACGCCGTCCCCAGCAGCGTCCCGATGACGATGCCGCTGACGAAGTCGGCCACCTCGACGCCGACCGGCGACAGCCGCGGGACCTGCAGGTCCAGCACGTACCGCGAGAACCACTGCGGCAGCGCGTTCAGGCCCAGCGCGACGCCGCTGAACAGGAAGAACAACGCCGCTTCGTGCGCCCGCTCGCGGCCGCCGCGGGTGCGGAACGACCATTCGCGGTTGGCGACGTAGGAAAAGATCGTCGCGACCAGGACGCCGAGGATCAGCGCCGTCACCGGGTGGGTCCGCAGCACGGTGAACTTCAGGCCGTAGTCGACGGACATCGTGATCACGAAGCTGATCCCGCCGACGACGGCGAAGCGGAGGAGCTCGCGATGCCTTTTCAGCAGCTCGCGCACCGCGCGGACGCTACCCCGTGAGCCAGCCGAAGCCCTTCTCGGGGGTGACGGTCGGCTGCTTCGGGCCCGGGTTCTTGCCCGGTCGCGGCGGCGCGCTGGACGTGGTCGTCGACGCCGGGGGCTCGCTCGTCGGCTCGGTCTCGGTCGTCGTCGGCGGGGTCGACGAGGGCTTCGACGGCGCCGGCTTGGACGGCTTCGTCGGGGTGGTCGTCGCCGACGACGACGGCGGGGTGGACGTCGGCAGCGGGTCCTTGCCGCACCAGTGGTGCCAGCAGCCGAAGTCGACGGTCACCGGCGGTGCGGACGCCTTGCCGAGCGTCGCGGTGATCGTCACGCGCCCGTCGTCGGGACGGCCCTTCAGCCGCACCCACAGGTTGACGTGCTGGCCGGGGGCCAGCGCGCTGCTCGTGGTGCAGGTCGCGCCCGCGCCGGAGGACGTGCAGGGGAAGCCGCGCAGGCTCCACCACTGCCAGAGCGGGTGGTCGAAGGTGACCGTGACCGGCTTGGTCGTCTCGCCGGTGTTGCGGACGCGCACGTAGACCAGCGGGTTGCGGGTCCACGGGAACGCCGACAGCCCGTCGCCTTGCGCTTCCAGGACCACCGCATCCGGCGGCTGCTTCACCGTGACCTTGACGCTCACCTTGACGTTGACCTGCACGCCCGCGGTGACCGACCCGGTGACCGTGCCGCCCTCGGCGTCGTCGTCGGCCTTGAGCCGGAAGTTCAGCGTGGCGCTCTGGCCGGGCTCGAGGCCGCTGCCGGTCTTGCAGGTGACCGTGCCGTCACCGCCGGGGCAGTTCACCGTGATCGGGGCGCTGCCCTGCGCGAACGCCATCGGCGCGCCGCCGCCTGCCGCGTCGACCGCGTGCACGCCCGGGGGCAGGTTCAGCGTGGCGGACACCGGCTCGGACACGCTGCCGCCGTCGTTGCGGACGGTGATCGGCAGGTTCGCGGTGGAGCCGGGGCTCAGCTCGACGCCGCCCGGCGGGGTCGTCGCGGACACCGATGGCGGGGCCGGTGCGGGCGGGGCCGGGGGTGCCGGCGGTGCGGGGGGCACGACGGGCGCCGGTGCGGGCTGGACCGCGGGCGCCTGGGGCGGTGCGGGGGGCTGCGGGGGTGCCGGGGGAGCCGGTGGCTGCGGTTTCGGCGCGGGCGGCTGGGCGGGCTGGGCGGCCGGCGGCGGCACGGCGGCCGCGACCGGGACCTCCTGAGCCCCGCCGCCCGCGGTGAGCGCGATCACGACGGCCGCGACGACCGCGGCGCCCGAGGCGGCCACCCCGGCGAACTGGCGGGGCCCGGCCGCGGCGGCTCCGGCCGCCGCGCCTGCCTTGCCCCCGGCGGCCGCACCCGCGGCGGCGGCCGCGCCGGCGGTCGCCGCCGTGGCCGCGCTCGCCTTCGCGGCGCCGATGGTGGCGAGGTACCCGAGGGCCGCGCCGCCCAGGACGATCGGGGCGATGATCGCGCGCAGCCCGCCGTTGACGTCGGCGAGCTCGGCGGCCAGCGCCCGGCAGTTCTCGCACTCGTCGAGGTGGTTCTCGACCTGGCTGCGTTCGCGCTTGGACAGCCCGTCGCGCGTCCAGGCACCCAGCCGGTCGGCGCAGGCGCGGCAGCGTTCCTCGGCGTTCTCCTGCAGGTGGACCTGCAGGTACGCCTGCCGGAGACCTTCGCGGGCGCGGTAGGCGAGTGCCGAAACGCCGTTCGCGGTCAGCCCGAGCAGGGGCGCGACCTCGGCCGGGCTCTGCTGCTCGATTTCGGTGTGCCAGAGCACGGCCTGCCAGCGCTCGGGCAGCCGCGCGAACGCCTTCGCGGCCATCGTCCGTTCGAGCCCGGCGACGGCGGTGTCGGAGAACGGGACGGTCAGCGCCTCGGCCGCGGCCCCGCCGACCTCGCTCATGTCCTCGTTGAGGTCGACGCGGCGTTCCTTGCGGGTGCGGTCGTACGCCGTGTGACGAAGAGCGGTCAGCAGGTACGCCCGGAAGGCGGTGTCCGGGCCCTTGCCGCCACGCAGCGTGTCGAGCACCTTGGCGAACGCTTCGGACACGAGATCGTCCGCCTCGGAGCTCGAGCGAGCCAGCTGGCGGGCCAGGTTGTGGGCCGCCCCGGTGTGCCGTTCGTAAAGTGCCCCGTACGAGGCGATCTGTCCCGAGCGGACTTCCGCGATCAGCTCGGCGTCACTCTTTCCGCTGAGATCGGCGGGAACGGTGGACACGGCACTCCTCGGTCGGTTAAAGCCAGGACCTGCCATTACAGGCGGATCCGGGACGCGAGACAAGTGTGACTGACCCACCCTGAGTCGTCACGCGGTGGTAGGGGTGTTGACTCCGACGGCGCAGCGAAATCACCCACTCCTGGGTCACGGCGTGGAAAAGCTTCTTAACAAAACTCGCGAGTACGCGTCACGGGATCCGGTGGGGCACGTCCTCACCGTGAAGCACCGATCAAGATCGACACGCACCGGACGAAAGGGATGGGGGGCCAGTGGACGTTCCGGCTACGCGCTCCGGCCCCGGTGACGTCCCACCTCAGGCCCAGGCCGAGCGCGATCGCTCCCTGCGCGCGCTGCGCGCCCGCTGGCGCACGGCCAGCCTGGCCGCGGGCTGGCGGTTCCCCAGCGACTGGGCGCTGCCCGAGGTCGACGCCGTCTGCGCGGCCGTGATGGCCAAGGGCCGGGCCGAAGCCGCGGAGACCGCGCTCGCCGGGCTGGCCAGGGCACGGGCGGCGGCCGGCGCGGGGCTCGCGGAAACCCTCGCCGACCTGGCCGCGCTGCACGCCGTCCTCGACCACGGCGGCGACGGCTTCGTCCTGCCGGACGTCGACGCCACCCCGGCGCGGCTGCTCCGGACCACCGCGCTGGCCTGGGCCGACGTCGCCACCGACCAGCTCGTGCACACCGAGGTCACCGATCCGCTGACCGGCCTGCCCTCGGCCGCGTACCTGCGCACCCGGCTCTACGAGGTCTATCGGGCCGCCGCCGCGCGGGAGCGGCCCGCCGCCGAGGAGCACGTGCTCCTGGTTGTCTCGCTCGACCTCAGCGCCGTGGCCGGGTTCCCCCGGCTGACCGGGATGATCCTGGTCGCGGACGCGCTGCGGGCGGTGTTCGACAGCGGGCAGAGCGTCGCTTCGCTCGGGCCGTCCGTCGTCGCCGCGCTGGTCCCGAAGGACGACCGGGTCGGTTCGCACGGCGTCGCGCTGCGGCGGGCGCTGAACGAGCGGCTGTCGGTGGACGCGCAGCTGGCGGAGGCGGGCAAGCCCCGCGTGTCCGCGGTGCGGCTGCCGACCACCCACGAACTCGCGTGCGACCTGCTCACCCAGCTCGCGCGCGCGTAGAACGCCCGAAAAGTCCGCTTCCGCCCGGACCTCGCTGACCCGGATCGGGCCGGTCATGATTTCCTGGTGCGGTGACCAGGACCGTACCCTCCGACGTCGACGGCGAAGTCGTGGCCAGCTCCCAGCACCGGCTGGCGCTGCGGAAGTCACTCGCCCGCCTGTCCGTCCGCCCGCGGTCGATCCTGATCCTGTCGGTGATCCCGCTGGTCGCGATCGGGTACGGCATCTACGGCTGGCAGCACGACTGGGTGCTCGGCGTGGACAGCGCGGTGTACCGGGCGGGCGCGCTGACGCTGCTGCACGGCGACTCCCTCTACGACGCCAACACGCTGCCCAACGAGCCGTGGTGGGCGCTGCTGCCGTTCACCTACCCGCCGACGGCGGCGCTGATCTTCGTCCCGCTCGCGGCCTTCCCGACGCAGATCTCGTGGGGCCTGATCACCGCCGTCTCGCTGGGTGCGATGGCGCTGTCGATCCGGATCGCGATCGGCGCCCTGCCCCGCCCGGCCGCCGACGGCCCGCGCTGGTGGGCCTCGCCCGCCCGCTCGACCATCGTGTTCTTCCTGGTCTTCCTCGGTCTCGAGCCGGTGTGGCGGACGATCTTCCTCGGCCAGATCAACCTGATCCTGATGGCCATGATCCTGCTGGACATGCTGGTCATCGGCGCCCGTGGGAGCCGCTGGGGCGGCGTGCTGGTCGGCGTCGCGGCGGCGATCAAGCTGACGCCGCTGGTGTTCCTGGGGCACCTGTTCGTGACCGGCCGCCGGATGGACGCGATCCGCGGTTTCGCGACGTTCGTGCTGCTCCAGGGCCTGATGTTCCTCATCAACGCGCACGACGCGGCCAAGTACTGGACCGTCACCCTGCCCGACACCGGCCGGATCGGGCCGGTGCACTGGGCGGGCAACCAGTCGCTGAACGCGCTGATGAACCGGGCCACCGACCTCGCGCCGTGGGCGTCGAAGGCGGCGATGGGCATCGGCTTCCTGCTCGCGATCCCGGCGCTGTGGCTGCTCATGCGGTTCCACCGCAAGGGCCAGGCGCTGGCCGCGCTGCTGGTCACGGCGTTCTGGACGCTGCTGATCTCGCCGATCTCGTGGACCCACCACTGGGTGTGGGTCATCCCGCTGATCGTGCTGCTGGTCTCGCGGCTGCCGAAGACCACCCCGAAGACGGCGTGGAAGCGCTGGGTCGGGACCGGGCTGGTGGCCTTCGTGTTCGTCAGCTGCGTGCTGCTGATCCTGCCGAACGGACGCAACGTCGAGCTGCACTGGAAGGTGTGGCAGAACGTGCTGGGGGACGCCTACATCCTGATGCCGGTCGTGCTGGCCTTCGCGCTGATCCTGCGCTGGGGGCTGCAGCGGCGGGCGCGGAAGAAGGCGGCCGCTGATGTCGACGTCCCGGCCGGGGTCTGAGGCGCGCGCCGGCCGCTTCGCCGCCGGCGGGATCGCGCTGCTCGTACTGGCTTTCGGGGTGGTCGGCTGGCTGGCGGGCTGGCACCTGGGCGCGGACAGCGCCGTCTACCGCGCGGGGGCGCTGACGCTGCTGCACGGCGACCCGCTCTACACCCGCGACGTGCTGACCGCGCTGCCGGACTGGGTCCGGCTGCCGTTCACCTACACCCCGGCCGCGGCGCCGCTGTTCCTGCCGCTGGCGCTGGTGCCGTCCGGGCTGGTGTGGGGCGTGATCGCGTTTTTGTCGGTGGTCGGTCTTATGGTCGTCATCACGGTGGTTTCGTCGTCGCCGGGGGGCTCGCCGCTTCTGGGAAGAAGCTGGTGGGCGCTGCCGGCGGGAACGGCCATCGCGCTGGCGCTGGAACCGGTGTGGAAGACGCTGTTCCTGGGCCAGATCAACTTGATACTGATGGCGTTCGTGGTGCTGGACGTCCTGGTGCTGTCGGCGAGGGGCTCGCGCTGGGCGGGCGTGCTGATCGGCGTGGCGGCGGCGATCAAGCTGACCCCGCTGATCTTCGTGCCGCACCTGTTCTTCACGGGCCGGTGGAAGGACGGGCTGCGGGCACTGGGCACGTTCGTGGCGCTCGAAGCGGTGATGTTCGCGGTCATCCCGGCCGACGCGGCGCGGTTCTGGCGGGATTCGGCGACCGACCCGAGCCGGGTCGGGTCGGTGCACTGGATCTTCAACCAGTCGCTCAACGGGCTGGTCAACCGGGCTTCGGCGCTGGCGCCCTGGTCGCTGGCGGTGGCGGTCGGGGTGGCGGCGGTGCTGGCGGTGCCCGCGGTGTGGCTGGTGGTGCGGCTGCACCGGCGCGGTGAGGACGCGGCGGCGCTGCTGGTGACGGCGTTCTACGGGCTGCTGCTGTCGCCGGTGTCGTGGTCGCACCACTGGGTCTGGTGCGTGCCGTTGCTCACGGTGCTGGTGGTCAAGGCGCGGTGGTGGGCCGCGGCGGCGGTGGCGGCGCTGTTCGGCTCCCAGATCGTGATGCTGGTGCCCAACGGCGGCGACACGGAGTTCTCCTGGGGCCTGGGCTGGTCGGTCCTCGGCAACGTCTACGTGCTCGCGGCGGCGGCCGGGATCCTCGGGCTGGCGGCGCGTGAGCTACGCCTGGTCCGGCGGTCACCCCAGGTGGTCACAGTTTGACAATCCGGCCGAAAGCAGGCGGAACGGTCCGGCGCCGATCCACTGACCGCACTTTCCGCCGTGGCTGCCGGTCGGATTGTCAAAAATCGGCGCAGTAGGCTGACTGGCGCTATGGACAAAAACACCGGTCTGCCCGTCGTGGGCATGGTGGGCGGCGGGCAGCTGGCCCGGATGACCCACCAGGCGGCGATCTCCCTCGGCCAGTCCCTGCGCGTGCTCGCCGCGGGGGAGAACGAAGCCGCGGGTCTCGTCGCGGGCGACGTCACCCTCGGGCACCACACCGACCTCGACGCGCTGCGGAAGTTCGCGGCCTCGGTCGACGTGCTCACGTTCGACCACGAGCACGTGCCGGGCGAGCACCTGCTGACGCTGGCGATGGAGGGCCACGTCATCCGGCCGGCGCCGTCGGCGCTGGGCTTCGCGCAGAACAAGCTGGTGATGCGCGAGATGATGGCGGGCCTCGGCGTGCCGGGCCCGGCGTTCGCCGAAGTGTCCACAGTGGACGACGTGGTGGCGTTCGGCGGCGAGCACGGCTGGCCGGTCGTGCTCAAGGCGTCGAGCGGCGGGTACGACGGCCGCGGTGTCTGGATGCTGGACACCGCGCGGCACGCCCGCGAGACGGTGCCGGAGCTGCTCGAAGCGGGCACGGCGCTGCTGGTCGAGGAGAAGGTGGCGATGCGGCGGGAGCTGTCCGCGCTCGTCGCCCGCTCGCCCTTCGGCCAGGGTGCGGCGTACCCGGTGGTCGAGACGGTCCAGGAAGGCGGCATCAACACCGAGGTGCTGGCGCCGGCGCCGGGGCTGTCCGAGTCCCGGGTGCACGAGGCCCAGGACCTGGCGCTGCGGGTGGCGTCGACGCTGGACGTCACGGGCCTGCTGGCGGTGGAGCTGTTCGAGACCGACACCGGCCTGCTGGTCAACGAGCTGGCGATGCGCCCGCACAACTCCGGCCACTGGACGATGGACGGCTCGCGCACGTCGCAGTTCGAGCAGCACCTGCGCGCGGTCCTCGACTACCCGCTGGGCCGCACCGACCTGGTGGCGCCGGCGTGCGTGATGGCGAACGTGCTGGGCGCGGCGGAGCTGCCCGAAATGGGTCCGGACGAGCGGCTGCACCACCTGTTCGCGCGGTACCCGGAGGTCCGCGTGCACCTGTACGGCAAGCAGGAGCGCCCGGGGCGCAAGCTCGGGCACGTCAACTTCACCGGCGAGCGCATGGACGACCTGCGCAACCGCGCGCTGCTGTCGGCGCACTGGCTGTCCCACGCCGTCTGGCTCGACGGCTACGAGATCCACTGACGGGAGTGACGGGTATGGCGCCGCAGGTGGGCGTGATCATGGGCAGCGACTCGGACTGGCCGACCCTCGAGGCGGCCGGCGCGGCGCTGGACGAGTTCGGCGTCGAGTACGAGGTCGGCGTCTACTCGGCGCACCGGACGCCCCAGCGCATGCTGGACTACGCGACCTCGGCGGTGGCCCGCGGCATCCGCGTGATCATCGCGGGCGCGGGCGGCGCGGCCCACCTCCCGGGCATGGTCGCCTCGGCCACGGTCCTCCCGGTGATCGGCGTCCCGGTCCCGCTGAAGTACCTGGACGGCATGGACTCCCTCCTGTCGATCGTCCAGATGCCGGCGGGCGTCCCGGTGGCAACGGTCTCGGTGGGCGGCGCGCGCAACGCGGGCCTCCTGGCGGTCCGCATCCTGGCGGCGTCCGACGAGGGCCTGCGCGCGAAGATGGCGAAGTTCCAGCAGGACCTGGAGAAGCTGGTCCTCGACAAGGACGCGGCCCTGCGCGCGAAGACCGGCCACTGAGTTCGGCTACTGGCTCAGGTTCTGCTCGAAGAAGGGCAGCAGCGTCTCGTCGATCTGGGCGTTTTCGCTCAGCCGGGCCACGACGGGGCGGCCGCTCTGCGTAGTTCCGATGAGCTTGCCGCCGGTGCCGTTCTTGATCTGGACGTGCCCGACGGAGATCAGGAACTGGACGAACTTCTTGGCCAGCCGGACGTTGCGCTCGGACGCGCCGCGCTGCTCCAAGCCGAGGCGCTGGTGCCACGCGCCGTCCAGCAGGACGCGGCAGATCTTCTCGCAGATGTCGAAGTTCTGGTCCAGGCAGTACATGAAGTACGGGTTGACGGGGTCGGTGACGGCCCCGCGCCGCTTCAGGTAGCCCCGGAGCCTGGTCGCGTCGAGCACGTGGAGGTCTTTCCCGACCCTCAGCAGCGCCGTCGAGTCCTTGGTGAGGTTGGTGAAGTTCGCTCCGGTGCACACCAGCCCGGTGATCTCCGTGTCCAGCATCAGGAGGTTGGAGAAGTCGGCACCACTCACGTCGGCGTTCGTGAGCACGCACGCGTCGATCGCGGATTCCGAGAAGTTGGAGCCGGCCAGGTTCACTTCGGTGAACACGGTGTCGGTCATGATGCTGCTCGACGCGTTCAGGTTGCGCAGGTCGACGTCGTCGCCCGAACTGAAGTTGACACCGGTGAGCGTGCAGTTCGAGAGGTCGAAGCTGTCACCGATGAGGTCGCGCAGGCTGGCGGCGACGCCCTGGTTCTTGCGTTCGTTGTGCCGCTTCGCACCCCAGAGCAGGGTGAGCATCTGATCGATGCCCTTGTGCATCTTCCGCGACGGCCACAGGGCGGAGAGCTGCGTGTACGCCTCCTGCAGCTTCTCCTCCGGCATCGAGTTGACGAAGGTGATCATGGTGTCTGTCACCGGCACGGACTGCGGCTCCGGCTTGCCGTCGACGAGGCAGTCGATGAGGTAGCCGGCCAGCAGGAACTCGCGCAGGGAGTTGTGGGAGAACTGCCACTGCGCGGTGGACTTGTCGGTGCTCCTGGTGAGCGTGGTGGAGGACCGGAGGTCGTCGAAGAGGGAATCTTCCGCGTCGGTGACGCC
Source organism: Amycolatopsis eburnea (assembly GCF_003937945.1). Lineage (GTDB taxonomy): Bacteria > Actinomycetota > Actinomycetes > Mycobacteriales > Pseudonocardiaceae > Amycolatopsis > Amycolatopsis eburnea. Next base: position 243,344 of record NZ_RSEC01000032.1, on the reverse strand, counting down.
TTCGATGCGTTTCCTCGTCATCTTCGACTCGAAAACCGTTCGGACGACTTCGCGGAAACTGGCTTCGTTGACGCTCTTCTGCTGGCTGATCGACGTGTGCAGGGCGAGTTTCTGGAGGAAGAGCAGCCGTTCCGTCGGGAACAGGGTCGCTGTCCGCGCCCAGTCGCGAAGCATGAGCTTGTTCACGATCAGGTTGTAGATGTCCCACTCGGACATCTTCCGCTCGAGGTCCTCGTTGTCGTCCTTCTTCAGTTCTTCGACGACGTCGAGGAGGTAGGTGATGATCACCGGCTTCCCGGATAGCGATACGTTCCGGTCCTCCTCGTTGCGGAAGACCTTCGACAGCAGCCCGGTGACCACTTCCGCGCCTTCGGGGTCGTCCTTCAGCCGCCTGCGGACCAGTTCGATGGTCTGCTCGTACGTCAGGTCCCGCAGGCTGCGTTCCACGCGGTTGAGCACGAACCGCTCCAGCAGCGAGTCGACTTCGCGCTCCTGCTCGACCACCGCGCGGTCCAGGACGTCCATCGGCCGGTGTGACCCGCTCAGCTTCTGGTAGAGGACCTCGAACACCCGCAGCTCTTCGGCTTCGGTGAAGTAGTTGGGGCGGCTCGTCAAGATCCCTTTCGCCCCGTTGCTCGCCAGGTCCGCGAGTGCCTCCAGGCACGCGCGCCGCTCGCGCACGTTCAGGTACTGGGCCATTTCGTCGTAGCCGTCCAGGAGGAGCACGACGCGACCGTTGGAGATCATGCTTTCGACGAAGGAAACCGGGAGGTGGGTCAGCTCGTTCCGGTCGAGGAAGTGGTGCAGCAGGCCGCGGGAGTCGAACTGCTTGGCGAAGTCGCGCAGCTCGATCCGGAAGGGCAGGCGCGGGCTGAGGCCCTGCTGGTACAGCTCGGCCCAGCGCTTCTGCAGCACCTCGGTCAACGCGGTCTTGCCGGTGCCGTACTCACCGACGATGATCAGCCAGGACCGGTCCTTGTCCTCGTCGTGCAGCCATTCGGTGAGGTGGCGCGTCGCCCACTGGTTCCCGTACTTGTCGTCGAAGTTGGGCTCTTCGTAGACCTCGTCGAGCGCCTGCAGGGTTTTGGCCTGACGCGAATCGCCCAGGATGTACGACAGATAGGGCTGAACCCGTTCGAAGTTCGCGAACAGCTCGTCGTAGGTGAAGGTGAGAATTCCTTCGGTGACGGCCCGTTCTTTGACACCCGGCGCGAATCCCGCCGGGGAAATGATCATCCGCTGCGCGCCGGGTTCGTTGCGGAACGGCGTCAGCTTGGCGAGGTACTCGTCGTACCTCAAGGCGTCGACCTGCTGGACCGTGGGCTCGATGTAGACGTTCTGCTCGCTGAAGCCGGAGAGCTGGGTCGCGACGAGCTCGACTTCGACACCGCCGCGTTCGACGGGTCCGCTGACGTCGTAGCCGTTGGTTTCGAAAAGCCAGCGCACTGCCGCGGGCAGGCTGATTGCCGTGAACTTCTGCTCCATGCGAATTCCCCCGGCCGGCGGACCAACGTGGCGATCCCCGCCATGATAGGCAGTTCGCCGCGGCTTCGGAAGCGCTTCGCGATCGACCCGGATTTCGTTACGCCGCCGGGGGTCCGATGCGTATTCGATATTGCCCGGTTACCTCACAGCCGTTCCCGCAGTTCGCGCTTGAGCACCTTCCCCGCCGCCGACACCGGGATCTGCTCGACCACGTGCACCTCCCGCAACCGCTTGTACGGCAGCACCTTCTCGTTGACCGCGGCCATCAGCTCGTCCGCGTCCAGCGGCCCGCGCGGCACCACGAACGCGACCGGCAGCTCGCCGACCTCGGTGTCCGGGCGGCCGACCACCGCGGCCGCCGCGACGCCGGGCATCGTCACCAGCAGTTCCTCCAGTTCGCGGGGGAAGACGTTGTAGCCCTTGTACAGCAGCATGTCCTTCTTGCGGTCGACGATGGAGAGGTAGCCGTCGGCATCGAGGACGCCGATGTCGCCGGTGTGCAGCCAGCCGTCGACGAGGGCGTCGGCCGTCTCCTGGGGGCGGTTGCGGTAGCCCCGCATGATCTGCGGGCCGCGGAGGCAGACCTCGCCCTTCTCGCCCGGCGGAAGGGGGTCTTCGCCGCCCTCGGCCGCGACGATCTTGACCTCCGTGTCGAAGATCGGGACGCCCACCGAGCCGACCTTGCGCGTGCCCGACCGGTACGTCGGTGAGATGACCGCGCCCATCGTCGCCTCGGTGAGGCCGTAACCCTCGCTGACGACGACGCCGGGGAAGCGGTCGCGCAGCGCGGTGATCATCGCGTGGTTCATCGGCGCCGCGCCCGAGCCGATCGAGCGGACCGACGACAGGTCCGCGGTGTGGAACGACGGCGTCGCGAGCAGCGCGGCGAACAGCGCCGGGGCGCCGCCGATGCCCGTGATGCGCAGCCGTTCGGCGTCGGCGACGTAGGCCGGCGGGTCGAAGCGCGTGTGCAGGACGATCGTCGTGCCCGCGAGGACCGCCGCGTTCAGGCCGCCGATGATGCCCATCGCGTGGAACCACGGCGTCAGGTTGATCGCGACGCCGGTGCCCAGGCGCGTCGGCCACTCGTCCTCGCTGCCGATCTGGTCGAGGGTGACGTCGCCGTGCGCGTCGAGGGCCGGGACCGAGCCGGAGCCCCAGCAGGCGTGCTGGAGGGTGTTGACGACGACGTTGCGGTGCGTGAGCCGCACGCCCTTCGAGCGGCCGGTGGTGCCGCCGGTGTAGGCCAGGTGCGCGAGGTCTTCGTGGACGTCGATGTCCACGTCGGGCCGCGTGGTCGGCTGGCCGTCCTGGAACGCCTCGAACTCGACGGCGCCCTCGGGCAGGTCGCCGGTGGGGGCGACGACGACCGTCAACCGCGCCGGGATCCGGTCGGCGACGCTCGCCAGCGCGCCCGAGACCGGGCCGAACGTCACCACGGCCGCGGCCTCGCAGTCGGTGAGCTGGAAGGCGAGGTCGTCCGGCGGGAGCAGCGGGTTCGCCGGGCTGAAGGTGGCCCCGGCCAGCAGCGTCCCGTAGTAGGCGACCGGGAACGCGAGGCAGTTCGGCAGGTGCAGCGCCACGACGTCGCCGCGGCCGATGCCTCGGGCGCCGAGCGCGTGCGCGAACCGGCAGGCGGCGTCCCACGTCTCGGTGAAGGTGAGGCTGCGCCCGTCGTGCTCGAACGCGGTCCGGTCGCCCCAGCGGGCGGCGCCCGCGGCGAGGATCGAACCGACGGGGACTTCGGGGTAGTCGAGGGAGGCGGGCAAACCGGGCGGCGTCGTCGGCGCGGTGAGCGGCATCACTCGACCATACGAATTCTGCGGTCAACGACACAAGGACGAGGGCGCCACCCGCTGTGAACGAGCGCTAACATCGACAGAACTCTTCCGACGTTGCAGAGAAGGTGACCCGAAGTGACCGACGGCCTGTACCAGCTTGCCGAGGAGCACGAGGAGCTGCGGGCCGCGGTCCGGGCTCTCGCCGAGAAGGAGATCGCGCCGTACGCGGCCGAGGTCGACGAGAACGAGCGCTACCCGATCGAGGCGTACAACGCGCTGGTCAAGTCGGGCTTCAACGCCGTCCACATCGGCGAGGAGTACGACGGCCAGGGCGCGGACGCCGTCGGCGCCTGCATCGTGATCGAAGAGGTCGCGCGGGTCGACGCGTCGGCGTCGCTGATCCCGGCGGTGAACAAGCTCGGCACCCAGCCGATCATCCTGTCCGGCTCGGAGAGCGTGAAGAAGCTGGTGCTGCCCTCGATCGCGTCGGGCGAGGCTTCGGCGTCGTACGCGCTTTCGGAGCGCGAGGCGGGTTCGGACACCGCGTCGATGCGCACGCGCGCCCGGCTCGACGGCGACCACTGGGTGCTCAACGGCACCAAGTGCTGGATCACGAACGCGGGCGAGTCGTCCTGGTACACGGTGATGGCCGTGACCGACCCGGACGCGGAGAAGAAGGCCAACGGCATCTCGGCGTTCGTCGTGCACAAGGACGACCCGGGCTTCTCGGTGGGCCCGAAGGAGAAGAAGCTCGGCATCAAGGGCTCGCCGACGCGCGAGATCTACTTCGAGAACTGCACGATCCCCGAGGACCGCATCATCGGCGAGCCGGGCACCGGCCTGAAGACGGCGCTGCGCACCCTCGACCACACCCGCCCGACGATCGGCGCCCAGGCACTGGGCATCGCCCAGGGCGCCCTGGACGCGGCCGTGGCGTACGTGAAGGACCGCCGCCAGTTCGGCAAGGCGATCGCGGAGTTCCAGGGCGTCCAGTTCATGCTGGCCGACATGGGCACCAAGATCGAAGCGGCCCGCCACCTGGTCTACGCCTCGGCAGCGGCCTCGGAGCGCGGCGACAAGCGCGCGGGCTTCATGGCCTCGGCGGCGAAGGCGTACGCGTCGGACATCGCGATGGAGGTCACGACGGACGCGGTCCAGCTCTTCGGCGGCGCCGGCTACACCCGCGACTTCCCGGTGGAGCGCATGATGCGCGATGCGAAGATCACGCAGATCTACGAAGGCACGAACCAGATCCAGAAGGTCGTGATGGCGCGGGCCCTGCTCAAGGGCTGACCCTCGCGCGAACGACGCCCCCGGCACCCCAGTGGTGCCGGGGGCGTCATCGTTTCCGCGCCCGGTGGCGCTTGAGGAGCGCGGTGATCTTCGCGGGGTCCTTGGCGCCGTTCAGCTCGACGAGCAGGTCGTCGGGGCACAGCTCGTAGTGGTCGCCCCACCAGCGGCGGCCCTTGGTGTCCCAGACGCGGTAGCCGCCGGGTACGCCCCTCGCCACGTACCGCCGCCTCGACATGGCCGCAGCCAACCGCCGCGAGGGGCTCGCCGTCAAACCGTTTGCCGTCGTGCTCTTACCAGCACAAACACCGAAAGAAAATCACTCACCAGGGGGAGTGTCCAGACAAGTTACTCGCGCGTTAACTCTGCGGTGACGCGGATCACCATCGGTTCACAGAGAGGTGAAACGGATGGGCGCAACGACGCGCAGGTGGCTCACGGCGGCCGTCGCCTCGGTGGCGGTACTGGTACTGGGGGCCGGGACCGGTCAAGCCGCGGAACGGGAGCGCTCCGGGCCCGTGCAGCCGAACATCCTCACGGCCGCGGTCTACTCGCTGGCCGATCCCACCATCGCGCCGCCCGGGGCGAACGACTGGGACTGCAAGCCGTCCGCCGCGCACCCGAATCCCGTGCTGCTGTCCAACGGGACCACCGCCAACGCCTACGAAAACTGGGCCAACCTGTCGCAGAAGCTCGCCAACGCCGGGTACTGCGTCTTCGCCGGGAACTTCGGCGGGGCGCCCGGGGCCTTCCTGCAGACCGTCGGGCCGGTCGCCGACACCACGAAAGCGCTTGCCGCCTTCGGGGACGAGGTCCTGGCCAGGACCGGGGCGAGCAAGCTGGACGTCGTCGGGCACTCGCAGGGTGGGATGAACATCCGGTACTGGATCAAGTACCTCGGGGGCGCGAGCAAGATCAGCCGGCTCGTCGGGCTGTCGCCGTCCAACCACGGGACCGATCTCTTCGGGCTGCTCAGCACCCTCGAACGGATCCCGGGGGTGCCCGCCGCGCTCGGGACCGTCTGCCAGGCGTGCAACGAACAAGCCGTCGGGTCCGACTTCCTCACCGACCTCAACGCCGGGGGCGAGACCGTCGACGGCATCCAGTACACCGTCATCCAGACCCGGTACGACGACGTCGTCACGCCGTACACGAGCGCGTTCCTGCCCACCAAGCCGAACGTCAAGAACATCCTGCTGCAGAACGTCTGCGGGCTCGACTTCACCGACCACCTCGGCATCACCTACGACCCCGTCGCGCAGGGGCTGGTGCTCAACGCGCTCGACCCCGCGCACGCCAAGACGCCGCCGTGCGTGCCGGTGCCGCCCGTGATCAGCTGAGTTTCGCCACATGAGACATAACCCACCGCCGGGGCGGTTTTCCGCTCCGGCGGTGTCACCCTCGAAGCATGTACTGGCCGGTTCCGGCGTCCTGGACGCCCCACGACGAAGCCGAGCTGGTCGCCGGCTGGCGGCTGTGGCTCGAGCTGTCCGACCGCGCCTGGCCGACGGCCGCCTGGGACGGCACGCCGGCCGGGGCCGTCCGGCAGTTGCGGGAACTGCTCGCCGCCTGCGACGAGATCGAAACCGCTTACCGCGCCGACGCCGCTGAGCCGTCGGACGGCTTCCTCCGGCTGACGCAGGGGCTCGCCGTCACGGCCGGGTCGGTGATCTCGCTCTGGTTCGACGACGCCGACCAGCTCGACGGGGAGCGCGCCGCGCTGCTGCACGAAGACCTCGCGCGGTTCGCCGAGCAGGCCGAGCAGGTGCTGACGCTGCTCGCCGTCAACGGCGGCTGGGCCCGGCTCGACGAGGTCCGGCGCCGGCCCGCCTGAGCCGGAGCCGGGGTGCGCCCCGACTCCGGCCAGTAGCCGCTCGGTCGCGCTGCCGTGCCCCGGTCGTCCCATCGCCGCGCCGGATTGCGCCGCTCAGCCCAGCGGGTTCCGCTTCGGACTGGGTACCCGGGAGGGCATGAACCGGACAGAGGCCACCGCCGAACGTGGCGAGAAGAGCGACACCACGCAGCTGCTCGGCCGGATCGGCATGGCGTGCTACGGCGTGGTGCACCTGGTCATCGCCTACCTGGCCCTGCAGGTCGCGTTCGGCGACAGCGAGCAGGCCGACCAGAAGGGCGCGCTGCAGCAGATCGGCTCGACGGCGTTCGGCCAGGTCCTGCTCTGGATCGTGGCCGTCGGCCTGGTCCTGTTCGGCCTCTGGCAGTTCCTGATGGCCGCCACCGGGTACGAGTGGGTCAGCGGCGGGAAGCGGACGCGCAAGCGGATCGGCGCCGCCGCCCGCGGCGTCGTCGTGATCCTGCTCGGCTTCAGCGCCTTCCGGATCGCCACCGGCAGCGGGGGCGGGTCGAGCAGCCGGCAGCAGCAGGAGTTCACCGCCAAGCTGCTCCAGCTGCCGGCCGGGCCGGCGCTGGTGGTCGTCGCCGCGGCGTGCGTGCTCGGGGTCGCGATCGCCGCCGGGGTGAAGGGCGCCAAGAAGACGTTCCTCGAAGACCTCGACACGACCGAGCTGCCGGGGAAGAGCAAGCGCTGGATCGGCTGGGTCGGCGCCACGGGTTACCTCGCCAAGGGCGTGGTCTTCGCGATCGTCGCGATCCTCCTGGCCATCGCCGGCTTCCAGGCCGACCCGAACAAGGCGGGCGGGCTGGACGCCGCGCTCAAGACGCTCGCCGCCCAGCCCTTCGGCGTCGTGCTGCTGATCGTGGTGGCGCTCGGCCTCGCCGCGTTCGGCGCGTACTGCTTCGGCGCGGCCTGGGCGCACAAGCGTTAACGCCGGGCGACCTGCGCCAGGTATTCCTTGCGGTCCAAGGGGTTGTCGCCGGTCCGGGGCCGGACCGGTGGCGGCCCCGGGTACGGCCGGTACTCGCAGAACTCGCTGAGGAAGACGCCTTCGCCCTGGCCGAGCGCCGGCAGCGCCTGCTCGAACTCGTGGACGTGCGCCGCCGGGATGGTGCCGTGCAGCGTGCAGGACCCGTTCGCGGTGACCGGTTCGCCGGGCACCGCGCGCAGCTCGGCCAGCTTGAGCAGCACCGCGCTGACGGCGTTGACCGGGACTTCCAGCTCGAAGCGGTGCACCGGCTCGTGCACCCGCGTGCCGGCTTCCTTCAGCGCCGCCATGAGCACCAGCGGCGTCATCTTGCGGAAGTCGCCCGCGGCGCTGAGCGGGCTGAAGAACGCCGTGTGCGTGAGCGTGACGGCGATGTCCAGCACCTCCCAGCCGTACAGTCCCTGTTCGAGGGTGCGGTGGACGGTTTCCTCGATCGCCTTGTGGAACGCCAGCGGCAGCGAGCCCAGCTCCACCGACAGTCCGAACGCGACTCCCGGACCGGGCTCCACCCGCAGCCCGACTGTCGCGAAGAAGTACAGCCGCTGCTCCGGATCCAGTTCCTCGACGGCCTCGCCGCGGGCGATCGGCTTCTCGACGTACAGCGGGCGCGTGCGCTCGAAGGTGACGTCGATGCCGGCGCCGTCGGCCAGCATCGAGCGCAGCACCTCCTTCTGGACTTCGCCGTAGAGCCGCACCGAAACGTCGTGGCCGGACCGGCGGACGTCGATCAGCGGGTCCTCTTCGGACAGTCTGGTCAGCGCGGTGAACAGCGCCGCCGCCTGCTCGGCGCGGACCGGCCGGACCACGGTTTCCAGGCTCGGCGGCGCGAACACGCGGTCGCGGGCGGCGCCGGGGGAGCCGAGCCGGTCGCCGATCCGGACCTCGCGCAGGCCGCGCACCCGGGCGACGTCCCCGGCGAGCGCGACGTCCTCACCGGCGGCTTCGACCGCGGAGACCCGGCCGGTGAACTCGGTTTCGCCGCGGTAGAAGGAAATTCGCTGCCGCGGCGCCAGGGAGCCGGAGTGCAGGCGGGCGTAGGCGACCTTCTCCCCGGCGCGGCCGCGGTCGATCTTGAACACCGTCGCGGCCAGCGGCCCGTCGCCGGTGCGCTCGGTCGCCGGGAGCAGCTCGGCCATCGCCGTCACCAGGGCCGCGACGCCGGCGCCGGTGATCGCCGAGCCGGTCAGCACCGGGTGCAGCTCGGCGCGGGCGACCTGCCGGGCCAGCTCGGCTCGGCAGGCGGCGGCGTCGACCCGGTTGTCCACATAGGACTCCAGGAAGGCGTCGTCGCCGTCGGCCAGCAGCTCGCCCAGCTCGTCGGGCGACGTCGCGGGCAGCGCGAACGCCCGCGGTGCCAGCTTCGCGCGGATGTCGCCGAGCTGGTCGCGGGCGCCGTCCCGGTCGGTCTTGTTGACGAAGACCAGCGTCGGGATGGCCAGCCGGCGCAGGCTGCGCATCAGCACGCGGGTCTGGGCTTGGACGCCTTCGACGGCGGACACCACGAGGACGGCGCCGTCGAGCACGCGTAGGGCGCGCTCGACCTCGGCGATGAAGTCCGAGTGGCCCGGGGTGTCGATCAGGGTGATCCGGGTGTCGCCGGTCCGGAACGACGCCACCGCGGACCGGATGGTGATGCCGCGACGGCGTTCGAGCTCGAGCGAGTCGGTCTGGGTGTCGCCCCGGTCGACGCTGCCGAGGTGGTCGATGACGCCCGCCTCGAAGAGCAGGCGCTCGGTCAGGCTGGTCTTACCGGCGTCGACGTGCGCGAGGATGCCGATGTTCAGGGTTTTCACGGTCGCGAGGAGTCCTTTGTGATGCGGGTGACAGGCCGGGTCGGACGGTCTGTCGGCGCATCGGGGTCTCCTCACGGTCGTCGGCGCAGGTCAGGGCGAAGATAGCGCTCGTGCCGGGTGCCGCCAAACGCTTTTCTGGTCCCTGTCGGTTCCCTGTCGATCACCCTCCGATGCTTCGACCGGGCGTTTCGGACCTCTAGCTTGGGGCGGGTCAGTTGAAAATTCACCCACCGGGGAGCTGAAACCGATGTTCGGACGATTCAAGGACGTGGCCCTGTTGCTGGGGAGGATCGGCGTCGCGGTCGTCTTCCTCGCGCACGGCCTCCAGAAGTGGAACAACGGCATCGACGGCACGGCGAAGTTCTTCGAAATGACCGGCATCCCGCTGCCCACGGCCGCGGCGATCTTCGCGATGACCGTCGAAATCCTCGGCTCGATCGCGTTCATCGCCGGGTTCCTGCTGCCGCTGGTCGGCATCGGGTACGTCGTGATCTCGGTCGGCGCGCTGCTCTCGGTGCACATCGACAACGGCCTGACCGGGCAGGGCGGCTACGAACTCGTCTTCGTGCTGGCGCTGGCCGGGCTCGCCCTCGGCTTCAACGGCGGGCGGCTTTCGCTGGACCACCTGCTGTGGGGCCGCAAGCGCGCCCGCCGCGTCGAAGCCGGGGAACTGCAGAACGCCTAGGCCGGGAGGTCCGCCGTGGTGCGCTCCGCATCACGGCGGGCACCCAGTTTCGCCTCGTCCGCGTTGCTGACGTGGACCAGGTGGGCGCCGGCGGCGAGGGGGACCAAGAGGCCGTCGAGGATGCCCTCCGGCCCGTCCCACTCCTTTGTGGACAGTACCCGGTCGTCCGGGGTGAGGCCCAGTTTCGCCGCGCGGGCGCGGGCTTCGGCCAGCACTTCGTCCACAGTGGATTCGAACAGCGCCGCCGTGTCGCCGGGGATCGGGAAGAGCGGGCTGTACTGGTCGCCCGCCATCCGGGACTCCGTCAGGTAGTCGAACGCGCCGCCGCCGGGCGGTTCGGCGAGGCCGCGGCCCATCGGGTCGAGTGTGACGACGGCGGTCGCGGTCGCGCCGGTCGGCTCCGGGTCGTCCGGCCCGACGAACGCCACCCGCGCGCCGGCGCCCTCGGTGACCACGCGCGCCCCGCACCACCACGCCCCGAGCAGCACGCCCACGGTCTGCCAGTGCGCCGGGAGCTGCACGGCCACCGCGTCGCCCGGCTCGACGTCGAACTCCTCGGTCAGCCAGTTGGCCGTCTTCGCCGCCCAGTTGGCGGTCGTCGCCACGGACAGCTCGACGCGGCTGCCGAGCTGGTCGTCGTAGTGGGTGATCAGCGGTCGGGCGGGCGAGGCCAGCAGCGGGCGCAGCAGCTCGTCGGTCAGGCTCATGCGGACAAGGCTAAAGCGCGGACCAGGGGCCGCGCCGGTTGACACCGGATCGCCGGGCTGAGTAGCTTTGTTTTGCAAGCAAAGCTATCTCGGAACTGGGGAACAGCCATGACCATTCTCGTCACCGGAGCCCGCGGCAACGTCGGGCGAGCGGTGCTGGAAGAACTCGTTTCCGCAGGTCAGGACGTCCGCGCGGCGAGCCGTGACGCGACGACGCTCGACGTCCCGGACGGCGTCGCGAAGGTGAGCGCGGACCTCGAGGACGCGTCCACCTTGGACGCCGCGCTCGACGGCGTTTCGGCGGTCTTCCTCTACACGCGCCCGCAGGGCACCGAAGGGTTCGCGAAGGCGGCCGAGGCGGCGGGGGTGCGGCACGTGGTGCTGCTGTCGTCCGCGGCGACGCTCGAACCGGAGTCGGCGCAGAGCCGGATCGCGCGGCTGCACCACGCCGCGGAGGAGGCGTTGGCGGCGGCGTCGTTCGCCTCGACGGTGCTGCACCCGGGCGCGTTCGCGACGAACACCCTGGGCTGGCGCGCGGACATCCGGGAGGGCGTGGTCCGCACGGCGTACCCGGACTCGCGGATCGGCGCCATCCACGAGCGCGACATCGCGGCCGTGGCGGCCCGCGTCCTGATCGACGGCTCGCACGCCGGGCAGTCGCTCGCGCTGACCGGCCCGGAGCCGATCTCGTTCCGCGAGCAGGCGGCGGTGCTGGCGGACGTCCTCGGGCGGCCGTTGCCGGTCGAGGAGCTGACGCCGGAGCAGGCGGCCGAGCGGATGGTCGCCCTGGGCTGGCCGCCGGAGGTGCCGCCGGACGTCTTGCGGGTGTGGGCGCGGACGTTGCGGGAGCCGTCGCCGGTGACGGACGTGGTCCACAAGGTGACGGGCCACGCGCCCCGGACGTTCCGCCAATGGGCGGAGGACCACCACACCGACTTCGCCTGACGACGCGTCGCTTTCACGTAAAAGCGACGCGTGAATTCCGCGTGAGGCGGCCGCACTTTCACGTGAAAGTGCGGCGTGAGGTTCGTGTGAGGTGGCCGCACTTTCGTAGGGAAAGTGGCGTGAGGTTGGTGTGAGGCGGCCGCACTTTCACGTGAAAGTGCGCGGGGGTCAGTTGACGCAGGGGACGCCGGGGGTGGCTTGGGGCAGCGGTGCCGCGGCGGGGGCGGCGCCGCTGCCCGAGCCGCCGCCGGCCGGGGGCGGGGTCGCGGTGCGGCCCGCCAGGCCGGCCACGTACTCCCGGACCGCCTTCGGGTCGACCTCCACGATGCTCTGGCCGTCCGCGCTCCGCCCGTTCGCGGTGATCACCGGGATCGTCGCGAACGCCAGGTCGCCCGACGCGATCCCCTTCGCCTGCTGCGCGAACTGCAGCAGGTCGAGCCCCGGGTCGATGGTCAGCGCGCGGTGCACCGCGTCCATCAGGCCGTTCAGCGTCCCGGGGCTGGTGAGCGTCCCGGCCGACAGCACCTGGTGCAGGGCCGAGGACAGGAACGCCTGCTGGCGCACGATCCGGTCCAGGTCGCCGCGCGGGAGGTTCTTGCGCTGGCGGACGAACGACAATGCCTCGCCGCCCGACACCGTTTGCTCGCCGCGGCGGAAGTTCGCGCCCGAGTCCTTGTCCTCGGTCGCGTGGTTCAGGCAGACCTTCACGCCGCCGAGCGCCTCGGTCAGCAGGTAGAAGCCCAGCAGGTTGACCTCGGCGTAGTGGTCGATCCGCACCTGCGTCAGGTCCTGGACCGCCTGCACCAGCACCCGGCGGCCCTCGGTGTCCGAATCGCGCTCGATCTTCGCCTGGTCGCGCTCGCCCTGCCCGCGCAGCTCCTGCGCGTAGTGCGCCTTCGCGATGCCGTACGCCGAGTTGATCTTCCCCGGGCCGCGCCCGGGGATGTCGGTCCACGTGTCGCGCGGGATCGAAACGGCGGACGGCTTTCCGCCGTTCTTCGGCACCCGCAGCACGATCACCGTGTCGGTGTTCACCGCGCCGTTGTTGGCTTCCGTGCGCAGCTGCCGCAGCAGCCGCGCCGGGAGCGGGTTGCCCTGGGCGTCCGTGCGCGCGTCGCTGCCGACCAGGAGGATGTCGTCCGCGCCGTCGTCCGCCGGGGGCGGGGCGGGCTCGCCGGCGCGCGGGGTCAGCGCGTCGGTCGTCGGGACCGTGCTCTGCAGCTGGTCCTTCGTCACGTACGCGTATCCGCTGGCGCCGAGCGCGAGCAGCGACACCAGGCCGAGCGCGACCCGGCGGGTCACGCGGCCGGCTTTTCGCGCGCGCGACGGCGTCGCGACGGGAGCCGCCCGCGGAAACGGCGACGGCTTCCAGTCGTCGCTCTCCGTCACCGGCTCGGCGGCCGCATCCGGCTTTTCCTGCTCGTCTTCCACCCTGGACTACCTCCCCCGGCCACCCTGCGTACGCAGTCTAGTTGACACAGGGGACGTCGCCCGCCGTGATCGGCGGCGCGGCGGGGGTGGTGGGCGTCGCAGTGGACGACGGCGGCTTCGCGGCCGTGGACGTCGGCGCGCCACCCGGGGCGGCCGCCGAGTTCCGGAAGTCCTTGCCGAGCAGCACGCGCACGTGCCCGGCCGTGACGTCGCGGTCCGGCTCGGCCTGGACCGCCGTGCCCAGCGCCTGCTTGACCAGCGCCAGCGCCGTGTCGTCGGCCGGGTTGTACCGGACGATCGTGGTGTTGCGGGTGCTCAGCTTCTGGTCCGCGGCGAGGGTGAAGCCCTTGCTCTGCAGCATCGCGTGCGTCTGGCCGGCCAGCGTCGCCGCGCCCGTGCCGTCGAACAGCTCCACCGTGACGGCCTTCGCGCCCGGCAGCTGCGTCGACGTCGGCGCCGCCGGGGTGTCGCCGTCCGACGTCAGCCGCGCGACCTCCGCCGCCACCGACGGCTGGTCGACGCGGAGCACGTCCGCGCCGCCGATCACCGCGTTGCCCAGCGTCGGGATGGTGTGGAACTCGATGTTCCCGCCGGTCAGGCCGCGCATCTGCTCGGCGAACTCGGTCAGGTCCCAGCCCTGCGAGAGCACGACGGACTTCTTGACCGCCGCCACGAGGTCGGCGATCTTGCCCGGGCTGGTCAGCACGTCGGTGGAGATGACCTTGCGGGCCAGGCCGGACAGGAACGCCTGCTGGCGCGCGATCCGGTCGAGGTCGTAGTTGGGCAGGCCGTAGCGCTGGCGGACGAACGCGAGCGCCTGCACGCCTTCGATCGTCTGGCGCCCGCCCGGCAGGTCCACGCCGGACTTCACTTCCTTGACCGGCCCGTTGAGGCAGACCTCGACGCCGCCGATCGACTTGGTGATCTCGTAGAAGCTCGCCAGGTTGACCTCGGCGTAGCGGTCGATCATGCCCGGCTTGCCGATGAACTTCTCGATCGTCGCGATCAGGTTCTTCCGCCCGGCGACCTTCGCTTCCGCGTCGGCCTGCTTCAGGTCGGTCACACCCTGGCGCTGCAACGTTTTGTAAGTGTCCGTGTACGCGTAGACGAAGGCGCTGTTGAGTTTGTGCTTGCCGTAGCCGCCGGCCAGCTCCACCCAGGAGTCGCGGGGGAACGAGATCGCGATCGCGTGCTTCCCGTTCTGGGGGATGTGCACGAGGATCATTGTGTCGGTGTTCAGCTCGCCGTCGGAGACGCCGGCGTGCAGCATGTCCAGCACCTCGCGGGGCAGCGGGTTGCCCTGCGCGTCGGTGCGGCTGTCCTGGCCGACCAGGAGGATGTCGATCGCGCCGTCGAGCGGCTTGGCGTGCGCCTCGGTGTCGGCGAAGACGTTCGTGGTGGTCAGGCCGCTGTTCGGGTCACCGATGAAGTGCCAGCCGTACCAGGTCACGACCAGGATCGCGACGGACAGCAGCGTCACGACGACCTTGCCGCCACGCCGCGCGAAGAGGGCGGCGCCGCTGCCACGACGCGCCGGGACCGGCGGCGCAGGCCATTCGGTCACGCGCTTCCTCCCCTGTGAACCCCGTGCTTCCCCCAGGGCACCAGTGTGCCTCCAGTGAGACTCTACTGAGGGTGTTGTGGGACCTCCGTAGGCTGGGGGCGGATTGCCCCGTCCGGGGCGCGAGGAAAGGCGGGGTTATGCGGGTCCTGGTCACCGGTGGTGCGGGCTTCATCGGGTCGCACTACGTCCGGCAGGTGCTCACCGGCGCCTACCCGGCGCTGCGTGACGCCGAGGTGGTGGTGCTGGACAAGCTCACCTACGCCGGCAACGAGGCCAACCTGGCCCCGGTCGCCGCCGACCCGCGGCTGCGCTTCGTCCGCGGCGACATCTGCGACACCGCGCTGGTCACCGACGTCATGCGGGGCGTGGACCTGGTCGTGCACTTCGCCGCGGAGTCCCATGTGGACCGCTCGATCCTCGGCTCCGCCGACTTCGTGCTGACGAACGTGCTCGGCACCCAGAACCTGCTGCAGGCGGCCGTCGAGGCGGGCGTCGGCAAGTTCGTGCACGTGTCCACCGACGAGGTGTACGGCTCGATCGCGGAAGGCTCGTGGACCGAAGACCACGTGCTGGAGCCGAATTCGCCGTACTCGGCGTCGAAGGCGTCGTCCGACCTGGTGGCGCGGTCGTTCTTCCGCACGCACGGGCTGCCGGTCTGCGTCACGCGGTGTTCCAACAACTACGGTCCGTACCAGTTCCCGGAGAAGGTCATCCCCCTGTTCGTCACCAACCTGCTGGACGGGCGGAAGGTGCCGCTCTACGGCGACGGGCTGAACGTCCGTGACTGGCTGCACGTGGACGACCACTGCCAGGGCATCCAGCTGGTCGCCGAGGGCGGGCGGCCCGGCGAGATCTACAACATCGGCGGCGGCACCGAGCTGACCAACCGCGAGCTGACGGAGCGGCTGCTGGCCGCGGTGGGCGCCGGCTGGGACAGCGTCGAACCAGTCGAAGACCGCAAGGGCCACGACCGCCGGTACTCGGTGGACATCACGAAGATCAACCGGGAGCTGGGGTACGCTCCGCGCGTGTCCTTCGAGGACGGTCTGGCCGCGACAGTGGCCTGGTACACGGACAATCGCGCGTGGTGGGAGCCCCTGGCGGAGCGGGCCGCGCTGAAGAAGTGAGGACTTTCCTGTGCGGCTGACGGTGCTCGTGCCCGGTGGTTCCGGGCAGCTCGGCCGGGATCTCGCCGCGCTGGCGTCCCCTGCGGTGGACGTCGTGGCGCCGGGGTCCGCGGACCTCGACGTGACGGCGACGGGCCAGGTCCTCGCGGCGGTCGGCGCCTTGGCCGACCGCGCGCGGGAAACGGGTTCGGCGCCGGTGGTCGTCAACGCGGCGGCGTACACGGCGGTCGACGCGGCGGAGAAGGACGAAGAACGCGCTTTCGCGGTGAACGCGGACGGGCCGCGGGTGCTGGCGGCGGCGTGCGCGGCCCGGCGCGTGCCGCTTATCCACGTGTCGACGGACTACGTGTTCTCGGGCGACGCTTCGGCGCCGTACGAGCCTTCCGACGAGCTGGGCCCGCGTTCGGCGTACGGCCGCACGAAGGCGGCGGGCGAGGACGCGGTGCTCGGGTCCGGGGCGGCGTCGTGGGTGGTCCGGACCGGGTGGCTGTACGGGAAGTCCGGGTCGAACTTCGTGAAGACCATGGCATCGCTGGAAGCTTCGCGGGACACGCTGTCCGTTGTGGACGATCAGGTGGGCGGTCCCACGTGGACGGCCGACCTGGCGGCGGGGTTGCTGGAGCTGGCTTCCCGGGTGGCGGGCGGGGACGGGCCGGAAGCGCGGATCCTGCACTGCACGAACGCCGGTTCGACGAGCTGGTGCGGCTTCGCCCGCGCGGTTTTCACGCGGCTGGGCGCGGATCCCGCGCGGGTCCACCCGTGCACGACGGAGGAGTTCCCGCGCCCGGCCGCGCGACCGGCGTACTCGGTGCTGTCACCGGCTTCGTGGAAAGCGGCGTGGCTGACGCCGATGCGGCCGTGGGAAGAGGCGCTGGACGCCTACTTCGCGGCCGCCAAGTAGGCGAGCGCGAGTTCGGTCGTCTCGGCGGCCCACGTGGTCCAGTCCAGGCCGTCGGGCCAGTAGCGGCAGGTGGCGGCGCGGTGCACGCAGGCGCCGATGACGGTCCGGGCGGTCATCCGGACGGCCTGGCTGTCGCCCGCGGCTTCGACGAAGGCGCGTTGGATCGCTGCCAGGGCTTGGAGTCCGCGCTCGCGGCCGTCCGCGCGCTGGCCGTCGAGCAGCTCGGGGAAGATCCGGTCGTGGGTGGCGAAGGTGTCCGCCAGGGCCCGTGTGAAGGCGGCGACGACGTCGTGCGGTCCTGACCCGGCGAGTGCTTCGGCGACGTTCGTTTCCAGCCGGGTGAGCAGCTGGTCCTTCACGGCGTAGAGGAGCTGGTCCTTGCCGGTGAAGCGGCGGTAGATCGCGCCCACCGACAAGCCCGCCTGCTCGGCGACCGCGCCGAGGGTGAAGTCCTCGTGCCCGTGGTGGGCCAGCACGTGTTCGGCAGCGGCCAGGACCTTCTCCAGGGACGCCCGGCTGCGCGCCTGCTGGGGCGGTTGACTTGCGCTCGCCTTCGAGACGTGGAGGGGTGGCAGCAGTGGTGAGCATCGAGGTGCGGAACGCCTACGTCGACTTCCCGATCTTCGACGCCAAGACCCGGTCGCTGAAGAAACGGGTGCTCGGCAAGGTCGGCGGGAAGATCGGCACCGGCGCGAAGACGCCGATCATCGAAGCACTGCAGGACATCACGCTGTCCCCTCGACGACGGGGACCGCGTCGGGCAACGGCACCGGCAAGTCCCCCTCTTGCGGCTGCCCGCCGGCAGCTACGAGCCGACGCGCGGGCACACCCGCGTCGCCGGGCGGATCGCGCCGGTCTTCGACCTCGGCGTCGGCCTCGACCCCGAGGTCTCCGGCCGCGAGAACATCCGGATCCGGGGCCTGTTGCTCGGCATGAGCCGTGCGCAGCTGGGGAAGCGGGTCGACGACATCGCGGAGTTCAGCGAACCGCGCGTGCGGCTCGCGCTCGGCGTCGTCACCACCATCGACCCCGAGATCCTCATCCTCGACGAAGGTCTCGGCGCGATCGACGCGGCCTTCCTCGCCAAGGCCCGCGAGCGCCTGGTCGACCTCGCCCGCCGCTCCGGGATCCTCGTGTTCGCTTCGCACTCGGACGAACTGCTCGGGGAACTGTGCACCGACGCCGTGTGGATGGACGAAGGCCGGATCCGTGCGAGCGGCGGACTTCGCGAAGTGCTTTCCGTCTACAAAGGTCAGTGACGGCCGGAGGCCAGGCGGTACGCGCCCACCGTCAGTTCCGCGCACGTGCGCCACGTGAAGTTGGCCGCGTGCGTGCGTCGGGCCGCCGACGTCGCCACCGCGTGCGGGTCGGTCACCGCCGTCCGCAATGCGTCAGCCAGGCTGTCCACGTCGCCGTACGGCACCAGGCTCGCGCAGTCGCCCGCGACCTCGCGCAGGGCCGGGATGTCCGTGCAGACCACCGGGACGTCCGAGGCCATCGCCTCCAGCACCGGCAGGCCGAAACCCTCGTCGCGGGACGGCAGCACCACCGCCGACGCGCCCGCGACCACCGTGCGCAGGTCCACATCGGACAGATAGCCCGTCTGGGTGCGCCGGGGGCCGTGCGGGAACGGGCCGGGGCCGGCGAACACCAGGTCCGGGAGGTCCGGGGCCGCGTCGTGGGCGCGGGTCAGCCAGTCCAGGCCCTTGCGCGGGCCGGCGGCGCCCGCGAACAGCAGGTAGCGCGCGGGCAGGCCGAGGCGGGCGCGGCGCTCGTCGTCCGGGGGACGCGCGGTGAACCACGCCGGGTTCACGCCCAGCGGGGTCACCACGATCTTCTCGCGGGAGACGTCGAGGCGTTCGGCCACCGCGTCCGCGACCGCCGCCGTCGGGGTGCAGATCACGTTCGCCCGGCGGGCGCCGCGGCGGACCAGTTCCGGGAGGTCGCGGTCGCTCGGCGCCAGCTCCGCCGGATTGTCCAAAAAGGCCAGATCGTGGATGGTCACCACGCCCGCCGCCCGGAACCGGCCCGGCAGCACGAAGTTCGTGCCGTGCACGACGTCGGTCGGGCCGGCGAACAGCTCCACCGGCGGGAAGTCCGAACGCAGCCACGCCATCCGCAGCAGCCGCGCCGCCACCGGCATCCCGCGGGCGCGGGCGCCGTAGGGGAGCACGTGCCGCAGGCGCCGCCAGCCGCGCAGGGTGAACGCCACCGCACGCGTGTCCACCTCGGGGATCGAGATCAGTTCTTCGCTCAGCGCGGCCGTGTACCGGCCGATCCCGGTGCGGGCGCCGAGGAGCGGGGTGCCGTCGAGGAGGACGCGGAGTGACCTAGCCACGGCGCAACCGCTGCTTCGCGACCTTCAGCACCCGGCCGCCCGCGCGCCGGGCCAGCTCGCCGGCACCGCCCGCGGCCAGGTATTCGCGGACGAGTTCGACGTCCCGGCGCAGCAGCGCCCGCCCGCGCACCGCCGGCGTCTTCACCAGGTCGGCCGACCCGGGCAGCCGGTCGGCCGCCGGGCGCGGGTCGCGGCAGAACTCCACCAGCGGCTTGAGCGCTTCCGGCCAGGCGAACCGCTGCGCGACGACGGCGATCCGCTCGACGCAGGCCGCGGCGAACTCCTCGTCGTACAACGCCTTTTCGAGCGCGTCCGCCAGCGCGGAAGCGTCTTCGGCCGGGACGACGACGCCGAGCTTCTCCGCCCGCACCAGGTCGGCGAAGGCGTCGCCGTCGGTGGTGACGATCGGCAGCCCGGCCCACAGGTAGTCCAGGACACGGGTGCGGAACGCGAACGTGGTCTCGACGTGCTCGTAGTGCGTCGTCACGCCGCAGTTCGCGTCGAGCAGCCAGTTCTGGCGCTCGTGGTAGGGCACCCACTGCTCGTTGAAGTAGACGTGCTTGCCGGTCAGCCCCAGCGAATCCGCGAGCCGGATCGTCCGGGTGCCGATGTCCATCTCGGCGACCTCGGGGTTCGGGTGCTTCATCCCGAGGAACACCAGCCGGACGTCGCCGCGGCGGCGGCGCAGCTCGTCGATCGCGCGGACCAGGGTCAGCGGGTCGAACCAGCTGTACACCCCGCCCGCCCACAGCACGACGTGGTCGGTGCCGCCGATGCCCAGCGACGAGCGCAGGCCCGGCCCGGTGCGCACCGGCGGTTCCGGCGACAGTCCGAAGGGGACGACCGCGAGCAGCGACTGCGTTGTCGGGTCCGCGTCGTAGAGCCGCGGCGAAAGCCGGCCCAGCGCGGCGAGGTGCCCGAGCCAGAAGTGCCGCTGCCGCTCGGACGCGCAGAGGAAGAAGTCGCCGCGCTCGAGCTGCGCGTCGAGGACGCGGGTGACGCCCGCGAGGTCGGCCGCGCGCTGGTCGTCCGCGACGCCCTTGCCCTGCTCCAGCAGTTCGAGGTGCATCGGGTCGTAGAGGTCGGCGACGACGATCTTGCCGCGGTGCTGCTTCTTCAGCGTCGGCGCGAGTTCGAGCACGTGCCCCTGCAGGACGACGACGTCGGCCCAGCCGATCGGTGCGTCCAGCTCGCGGTGCTTGCCGGCGCTGACGCGGAACGGCGCGGGCGGCGGCGTGGCGAGCGGGTTCGTCGTGACGAGGTGGACGTCGTGCTCCGCGGCCAGCGCCAGCGCGATGTTCCAGGCGCGGATCGCCGGGCCCGCCATCCGCTCGGTGAGCGCGTCGCCGGTGATCACGAGGATCTTGCGCCGCTGCCCGAACGCCTTTTCGATGCCGAACGCCTCGACGAGGATGTCGTGCGCGGCGAGGTAGCGCGGCAGCGGGTAGGCGGGCTCCAACGCCTTGCGCAGCAACGGAAGCAGGTCGGCGTCGGTGCGGACGCGGGCGGCCTGCTCGGCCTTCCGCGATTCGGCGAGCGACGGCAGCTGCTCGACGAACTGGTCGATGGCCAGCAGCCCGGCCAGGGTCGTGCGCGGGACGGCGACGTCACCGGATTCGATCGGGCCGACGCCCTGTTCGAGGTCGAGCTGGGTCGCGTCCAGCTCGCCGCGGGCGGTCGCCCGGCGCACGGCGAGCGCGAGCGCCGCGGGCAGCGCGCGCGCCAAGGTCTCGTCGGAGAGGTTCTTGTAGAGCGCGGCGAGGGCGTTGCGCTCCAGGAGGAAGGTCTCGCGGCCGGTTTCCGGCGCGTCGACGGTGGACATCGTGCCGTGGTGGCGGTGGAACGTAAGCGACTCCGGGACGTACCGGACGCGCCAGCCGCGCAGGTTGAGCCGCCAGCCGAGGTCGACGTCCTCGTAGAACATGAAGAACCGCTCGTCGAAGCCGTCCAGTTCGGCGAACACCGAAGAGCGCACGAACATCGCCGAGCCGGTGCCGAACAGGACGTCCTTCGCGACTTCGTGCTCGGCGGCCGGGACGTCGGCCAGCGGCGAGCCGGCGTGGCGCTTGTAGCCCATGCCGAACCAGGTCAGGCCGCCGTCGACGAAGTCGGCGCCGGTGCCGTCCCAGTCGAGGACCTTGCTGGCCACGGCGGCGACGCGGGGCTGGGCGCGCAGTTCGGCGACGGCCGCGGCGACCCAGCCGGGCGCCGGGCGGGCGTCGTTGTTGAGGAAGCCGAGGACAGTGCCCTTCGCGTGCTTCGCGCCGAGGTTGCAGCCGCCCGCGAAGCCGGTGTTGCGCCCGGCCTCGACCACCTGCGCCTGGGGAACAGCCTCGCGGATCCGGGCTGCCTCACCCTCGCCGGAGGAGTTGTCGACGCAGATCAGCTCGAGCTCGGGGTAGTCGTGCTCGGCGAGCGCGCGCAGGCAGGTGATCGTGTCGTCGGCGCCGTGGTAGTTCACCACGATCACCGAGACGAGCGGTTGCGGTTCCCCCTGCGCCAAAGCCTGCTCCTTCGTCGGGTGGGCGCCAGCTTAAAGGCCCGCCCAAGCCTCCCAGACCGCGCCTCGGCCGAGCGCCGCACCGCGGCCGATCTTGCGCCGGGCGAGCAACGTCGCTGGTAGCCGCGCGGCCACCTCGGCCAGGACGCGGCAGCGCAGGCCGAACCGGAAGTTCGCCGCCGCCGGGCGGCCCCGCAGCGGCAGCACCGCTGTCAACACGGCGAACCTGACCAGCTGGTTCACCGCGACGCCGCGGGGCGCGCAGCGCAGCAGCATGAGCAGCCGGTTGCGCTCGTTCCAGCGGTGGAACAGCGGCGAGCCGGGCTTGCTGCTGACGCCGTGGGCGTGCCGGACCCGGGCATCCGGCGCCGCGACGACGTCCCAGCCCGCCAGCCGCAGCCGCCACGCCGTGTCGGTGTCCTCGTAGTAGCAGAAGAAGCCCGCCGGGACGCCGTGCACGCTCCTCAACGCGTCGGTGCGCAGGAGGGCCGCGCCGCCGCAGAAGGCGAACACCTCTTCGGCGGGCTCGGTGAGGTCGGCGCCGTGGCCGTCGGCGGTCAGCCGGACCCCGGCGGACTGGGTGGTGCCGTCGGGCCGCACGAGCAGCGACGTCGCCGCGGCGGCCAGCGGCGCTTTCCCGAGGGTGTCCTCCAGCGTCGCGAGCCAGCCGGGCGCCGGCTCGGCGTCGTCGTTCAGCCAGGCGATCAGCGGCGTGCTGACCTTCTTCAGCGCGACGGCGAGGGCGCCCGCGTACCCGGTGTTGCGCGGCAGGCGAATTACTTGCAGACGCGAAGGATGGGCTTCGAGCAGGGCGGCGGTGCCGTCGTCGGAGGCGTTGTCCACCACGAGCGTCCGATGTGGACGCGTCTGCGCGGCGAGCGCGTCGAGGCAGGCGGTGACGTGCCCGGCACCCCGCCAGGTCACGACGACCACCGTGGTGGCGGGATTCGCGGTCACGTCCCGCACAATAGCCGCGTGCCCAGATTGGTCGTGCTCGCCGAGCAGCTCCTCGCGCCCGTGCCCGGTGGCACCGGGCGCTACACGGCGGAGCTGCTCCCCGCGCTCGCCAAGACCGCGCCGCCGGGGTGGACGGTGTCCAGCGTCTGCGCGCGGCACGCCGACGTGACCGCGGCCCGGCTGGACGGCGTCGAGGGCCCGCGGGTGCTGCGGATCCCGCCGCGCGCGCTGGTCGCCGCGTGGCAGCTGGGCCTGCGCTGGTGGCCGGGCGGCGACGCGGTGCACGCGCCGACGCCGTTCGCGCCGCCGCGCGCGCCGGCCGGGAAGACGCTGAGCGTGACCGTGCACGACACCGTGCCGTGGACCCACCCCGAGACGCTGACCTCGCGCGGCGTCAGCTGGCACCGGTCGATGATCGCGCGGGCGGCGAAGCGGGCGTCCGGGCTGGTCGTGCCGACCCGCGCGGTCGCCGACGAGCTGGCGGTGCTGATCGACCTCGACGTCCCGGTGCGCGTGGTCCCGCACGGCGTGCGGGTGCCCACCGGGGAGGCGGACCTGGAGCTGCCCGCCCAGTACGTGCTGGCGGTCGGCACGATCGAGCCGCGCAAGGGCATCGACGTGCTGATCGACGCGGTCGCGGCGCTGGAGGGCACGATGCTCGTGCTGGCCGGCCAGCCGGGCTGGGGCGGCATCGACCCGGTCGAGCTGGCCCGCGAACGCGGCCTGCCCGCGGAGCGGCTGCGGGTGCTCGGGAAGGTGTCGGACGCCGAGCTGGCGACCGCGCTGCGGCACGCGAGCGTGCTGGCGGTGCCGAGCCTCGCCGAGGGCTTCGGGCTCGGCCTGCTGGAGGCGATGGCGGCCGGCGTCCCGGTGGTGCACACCGACGTCCCGGCCCTGGTCGAGGTGGCCGGCGGCGCGGGCGTGACGGTGCCGCGCGGCGACGCGACGGCCCTGGCGGCCGCCCTGCGGGAGGTGCTCGGGTCGCCGTCGCGCGCGGCCGAGCTGGTGCGCTCGGGACGCGACCGGGCGAAGACGTTCACCTGGCGCCGCGCCGCGGAAGCCGTCTGGGCCATCCACCGGCGCCCTCACGATTAGCCCGGTTTGCCAGTTCCCCACCAGCGCGGACGGTGGTCGCCGTACCCTGCAGGGGTGAGCGATGACCCCCGGGTGCTGATCGACGCGACCGCGGTGCCCGCGGACCGCGGCGGGGTGGGCCGGTACGTGGATTCGCTGGTCGCCGCCCTGGACGCGGACGGCGCGCGGCTCACGGTCGTCTGCCAGCCCCGCGACCTGCAGCTTTACGATCGGCTGGCACCGCACTCGCGCGTCGTCCCGGCTTCGCCGTCGACGACCACGCGGACGGCCCGGCTGACCTGGGAACAGGCGACCCTCCCGCGGCTGTCCCGCCGCCTCGGCGCGGACGTCGTCCATTCGCCGCACTACACGATGCCGCTGGCGACGTCGGCGGCTTCGGTGGTGACGCTGCACGACGCGACGTTCTTCACGGACGCGGTGCTGCACTCGTCGGTGAAGGCCCGCTTCTTCCGCGCGTGGACGGCGACGGCCCTGCGCCGGGCGACGCTGTGCGTGGTCCCGTCCGCGGCGACGGCGTCGGAGCTGGCCCGCGTCGCCCCGGTCCGGCACGCGTCTTTGGAAGTCATTCACCACGGAGTCGATACGGAGCGCTTCCACCCGCCATCCCCGGCGGAGATCGCTTCGGCACGGGCGGCGGTCGGCCTCGGGCGGACGCCGTACGTGGCGTTCCTGGGGGCGCTGGAGCCGCGGAAGAACGTGCCGGCGTTGATCCGGGGGTTCGCGCGGGCGGTGGCGGGTCAGCGCGAGGCACCGGCGTTGGTGCTGGCGGGGCAGCCGGGGTGGGACACGCAGGTGGAGCGGGCGCTGGACGCGGTGCCGCATCGCCTGCGGGTGATCCGCGCGGGGTACCTGCCGTTCGGGACGTTGGCGGGGTTCCTGGGGGGTTCGTCGCTGGTGGCTTACCCGTCGCTGGGGGAGGGGTTCGGGCTCCCGGTGCTGGAGGCGATGGCTTGCGGCGCGTGCGTACTGACCACCCGGCGGCTGTCGTTGCCCGAGGTGGGCGGGGACGCGGTGGCGTATTGCGGTGTCGGTGCGGGGGACGTGGCGGCGGCGATCAGCGAGCTGCTGGCGGATCCCGGGCGGCGGGCGGAGCTGGCTACGGCGGCGCAGCAGCGGGCGAAGGAGTTTTCCTGGGCCACGACGGCGGAGCGGCACCGGGAGGCGTACGGGAAGGCCTGGTCACGCCATCTGCGGAGCCGCTGACCCGCACCGGGCGGTGATCGGCGGTGGTACGCTGGATGTGCGAGGTCCCCGTGGGGCCGAGTATGAAAGCCCGTGACGCGTCCGGACGGTCGTCTCGCGGGCTTTTCGCTGTCCTCACACCTCGAAGCGGTTGGTGACCAGCGGATTCGCGCGGCGTCGCCAATCGCCGCCCGCGCCGGTGCACCAGGCGACCGCGTCGGAGATCCACAGCAGGGGTTCCGCGGTCGAGTCGACGTGTTCGTAGGTGAGTTCGGTCTTCGACGGCCGGGTGCCGAGGGCCTGCTGCAAGGTCTGGCGGTCGTGGGCGTCGCGGTGGTCGCGGCTGTCGAGGACGAGCCGGTGGGCTTGCAGCCCAAGCAGGTCTTGGGTGAGCAGCGCGAGGCACCGTTGCCGGGCCGCCTCTTCGGTCTTGGGTGCGCAGCTGCCGGAGTAGAGCCGGACCGTGACCGGCAGTGCCGCCATCCGATCGATGAGCATCCTCCGGCGGGGTTCCTTCTCCTTCTTGAAGTGCAGCTCGCGGGCACCACGCAGCAGCAGCGACTGCAAAGCGCGCCGGGTGAGGCTGAGATGAGCCGGTTCGACGATCGTCGCGCAGAGTAGATAGCTGCCGGCGCGTCCTGACTCGTCGACGAAGGCGTGCACCGTCATCGCGACATCATGACGTGCGAAGTTGCACGTGCCGCATTCGGGTGACTACTTCAAGTGACACCCGCCGACTTCTCTCAGCGTGCTTCTGACCCGGGGCGCCGGGACCGCGCAGCGTGACGAAGGGACAATGGCCCGGTGACTGAGCAGACCCGCTACGGCGACCAGATCGGCGTCGTCACCGTGACGTACTTCTCCGGCGAAACCCTCGAGCGGTTCCTCGACACCCTCGAGAAGGCCACCGACCGCGACGTGCAGGTCGTCGTCGCCGACACCGTCTCCACCGACGGCGCTCCCGAGAAGGCCGCGAAGCGCGCCAACGTGCACCTGCTCAGCATCGGCGAGAACGTCGGGTACGGGACCGGGTGCAACCGCGGGGTCGCCGAGCTGGACGACCGGTACGGGTGGATCGTCATCTCCAACCCCGACCTCGAATGGGAGCCGGGGTCCCTGGACACGCTGCTCGAAGCCGCCAAGCGGTGGCCGCGTGGGGGGTCCTTCGGGCCGCTCATCCACGAGCTCGACGGGACCACCTACCCCTCCGCCCGGCTGCTGCCCTCCTTCGGGCGCGGGATCGGGCACGCCGCGCTCGGGAAGGTCTGGCCGGGCAACCCCTGGACCAAGCAGTACCGGCAGGAGACCGGCACGCCGGTCGAGCGCACGGCCGAGTGGCTGTCCGGGTCGTGCCTGCTGCTGCGGCGGGAGGCGTTCGAGTCCGTCGGCGGGTTCGATTCGCGGTACTTCATGTACTTCGAGGACGTCGACCTCGGGGACCGGCTCGGCAAGGCCGGCTGGCTCAACGTCTACGTGCCCTCGGCCGGGGTCATGCACCTCGGCGGGCACTCGACGTCGCAGGCGTCCAAGAAGATGCTCGCCGCCCACCACGCGAGTGCCTACCAGTACCTCGCCGACCGGCACCCCGGACTGCTCTGGAAGCCCGTGCTGGCCGCGACGAAGCTCGGGCTCGCGCTGCGGCTGAAGCTCGAAACCCGCTAGATCCCGTCGAGCCGGCGCGAAAGGTCGGACTTGCCGTTGGTCTGCGTGACCGTCGGCACCAGGCCGGTGTCCTCCGGGTCGGGCTCCTTCAGCGGGCTCGTGATCGGCTCGGCCTGGGGACGGCGGGCCAGCGGCGTGGGCATCGGCGTCGTCGGCGTCGGCGTGCTCAACGGCGTCGTCGGCTGCGGGCGGCGGCCGCCCGGGACCTCCAGGCGGCGCGTCGGGGACGAGCCGGCCAGCGGGTGGTCGTTCTCCTCGATCAGCGACGCCGGCAGCTGCGTCGTCGTGTCGGGGTCCTGGCTCCGGTCGAGGCCGTCGATCGCCGCGCGCGGGATCTGCTGGGTGTTCGACGAGTCCATCGGTGACGTCGCGCTGTCGGGTGTCACCACGAACACACCGCGCGCCTGGGCTCGTGCGAGCAGGGCGTCCGCCCGATCGCGGGGGTCCATCCCCTCGGCCTCCCGACTGACCCGGGGGCCCTCTGGGGAGGGGCCCGCCTGTTTCCTGTCTAGGGTAGGCCCTCCGGGCGACCTCCGTCAGGGTTTCCCGCGGCTTGTCGCTCAGCGGTGCGTGATACAGGAGGAGATTTCCGTGACGTCCGAGGTCGAGGTCGACGCCGTCGTGCTGGTCGGGG
This sequence comes from Amycolatopsis eburnea, assembly GCF_003937945.1. Lineage (GTDB taxonomy): Bacteria > Actinomycetota > Actinomycetes > Mycobacteriales > Pseudonocardiaceae > Amycolatopsis > Amycolatopsis eburnea. Next base: position 216,427 of record NZ_RSEC01000032.1, on the reverse strand, counting down.
GCAAGGGCACCCGGCTGCGCCCGCTCACCCTTTCGGCGCCGAAGCCGATGCTCCCGACAGCCGGGACGCCCTACCTGAGCCACCTGTTCTCCCGCATCCGCGAGGCCGGGATCCGGCACGTCGTGCTGGGGACGAGCTACCGGGCGGAGGTGTTCGAGGAGTACTTCGGCGACGGCAAGTCGATCGGCCTGGACCTCGAATACGTCGTCGAGGAGGAGCCGCTCGACACCGCGGGCGCCATCCGCAACGTCTACGACAAGCTGCGCGCCGAGCACGTGATCGTCTTCAACGGCGACATCATCTCCGGCTCGGACCTCGGCGAGCAGCTGCGCGTGCACCGCGAGTCCGAAGCCGACGTCACCCTGCACCTGCAGCGCGTCCCGGACCCGAGCCGGTTCGGCTCGGTGCCCACCGACGAAACCGGCCGGGTCCAGGCGTTCCTCGAGAAGACGCCGAACCCGCCGACCGACCAGATCAACGCCGGCTGCTACGTCTTCCGCCGCCCGGTGATCGAGGCCATCCCGACCGGCCGCCGCGTGTCGGTCGAGCGCGAGACGTTCCCGCAGCTGCTGGAGCAGGGCGCGCACATCCACGGCTTCATCGACGCGTCCTACTGGCTGGACGTCGGCACGCCGGAAGCGTTCGTCCGCGGCTCCGCGGACCTGGTGCGGGGCGTCGCGCCGACGTCGGCGCTGCCCGGCCGCCCCGGTGAGTTCCTGGTCCTCGACGGCGCTTCGGTGGCCGAGGACGCCCAGCTCTCCGGTGGTTCGACCATCGGCGGCGGCGCGGTCGTCGGCTCCGGCGCGAAGATCGACGGCTCGGTCCTGTTCGACGGCGCGGCCGTCTCCGAAGGCGCCGTCGTCGAGAACTCGGTGCTCGGGCACGGCGCGCGCGTCGGGGCCGGCGCGGTCCTGCGCGGCGTGGTCCTGGGCGACGGCGCGTCCGTCGGCGCCGGCTGCGAGCTGCTGGAAGGCGCCCGCGTCTGGCCGGACACCGTGCTGCCCGACGGCGCCATCCGCTTCTCGAGCGACGCGTAGCCGATGTTCTGGCGTCCCGCGTTCGAGGTCGACTTGGGGAGGGTCCTGAGTCCGCTGAAGCGCGGCCGCGGGTCGCTGAACATCCTCACCGACGAGCGCGGGATCACCTGGCTCGCGTCGAACACCGCGGACGGCCCTGGCACGCTGGCGCTGCGCCGGCTCACCGACGGGCGGATCGAGGCGGCGGCCTGGGGTGACGGGAAAGATCGCCTGCTCAGCGGCGTCCCGGCACTGCTGGGGGCGGAGGACGACGACAGCGGGTTCGTCGCGCACCACGACGTCGTCGCGCGGGCCCGGCGGGCGAACCCCGGGCTGCGGCTGGGTGCGACGGGCGTGGTGTGGGACTGGCTGGTGCTCGCCGTGCTGGAGCAGAAGGTCGCGGGCAAGGAGGCGATCCGGTCGTGGGCCGAGCTGTGCCGCCGGTTCGGCGCGCCGGCGCCCGGGCCCGGGCCGGAGCGGTTGCGCGTGCCGCCGACGCCGGTGGCGCTGCGCTCGCTGCCGGACTGGCACTGGCACCGCGCGGGCGTCGACATCAAGCGCCGGACGGCCCTGCTCAACGCGGCTCGCGTCGCCGCCCACCTGGAGCGGGCCGTCCAGCTGCGCGGGCTCGAAGGACGGCACTGGCTGCGGCAGGTCCCGGGCATCGGCGTCTGGACGGCGGCGGAGATCGCGCAGCGCGCGTGGGGCGACCCGGACGCGGTGAGCTTCGGCGACTACAACATCCCGTCGATGGTCGGGCACGCGCTGGCGGGCACGAAAACGGACGACGCGGGGATGGCGGAGCTGCTGGCGCCGTACGCCCCGCAGCGGCAGCGGGCGGTCCGGTACCTGGAGGCGGCCGGGCACACGCGCCCGCGCTTCGGGCCCCGCATCGAGCTGCGCGACTACCGCGCCATGTGAGGCCCTTCGAGGCCAGGTGGCCCACCGGCGACGCCGCGCCCGGCGAGCCGTCGCACCTTGGCCTTGCGTTCGGCTACTGCTGCGGCGGCGGGGGATAGCCGCCCGGCGGGGGCGGGTACGGCGGCTGCTGGCCGGGGTACGGCGGCTGGGGCGGGTAGCCCGGGGGCTGCTGGCCCGGGAAGCCCTGCTGGGGCGGATAGCCCGGCTGCTGGTAACCCGGGTACTGCGGCGGGTACGGCGGCTGCTTGGGCTTGCTCGAGTTGACGATCAGCAGCACCGCCCCGACGATGCCCCCGAGCACCACCAGGATGATCAGCAGCATCAGCACGCTCACCATCAGCCATTCCCCTCGTCGAGCGCGGCGCGGACGATCGACAGCGCCTCGGCGGAACCCAGGCCCAGCTTACGAGTGACCTGCGCGTACTCCGCGGCGGCCTCTTGGGCGCGGCGGCGGCTCTGGTCGCCGGCCGCCGCGACGAAGCTGCCCGCGCGGCCGCGTGTCTCGATCAGGCCCGCTTCCTCCAGCTCGCGGTAGGCGCGCGCGACGGTGTTCGGGGCGATGCCGAGGTCGGCCGCGAGCTGCCGGACCGTCGGCAGTTTGGTGCCCACGGCCAGGCTCCGGTCGTTGATCCGCGCGGCGAGCCCGGACCGGACCTGCTCGAAGGGCGGCACCGAAGAGGAGCTGTCGAAGGGGACGATCACCAGCTCTGCGGCCCCGCTCCCGGACCCGGCAGCGGCTGCTGCGGGAACGACGGCCCTTGCGGCGCGTACTGCTGCGGCGCGGGCGGGTACCCCGGCTGCTGCGGGAAACCCTGCTGCGGCGAAGGCGGGTAGCCGGGCTGCTGCGGGAACCCTTGCGACGGCGGCGCGGAACCCGCTTGCGCCGGAGGGAACCCCGGCTGGGGCGCGGCACCCGTGGGCGCGAACCCCGGCTGGGGCGCGGAACCCGCTTGCGCCGGGGCGAATCCGGGCTGCGGCGCGGCACCCGGTGGCGCGAACCCGGGCTGGGCTGCGGAATCCGCTTGCGTGGGCGCGAACCCTGGCTGCGGCGCGGCACCCGGTGGCGCGAACCCTGGCTGGGCTGCGGAACCCGCCTGCGTGGGCGCAAACCCCTGTGGCGCCGCGGCACCCTCGAACCCGGGCTGCTGCGGGAACCCCTGCGACGGTGGCGCGGAACCCGCGAACCCTTGCTGCGGCGGGAAGTTCGGCGGGAACTGCCCGCCGTTCTTCATCGCCTCTTCGCGCCGCATCTTCGACACGCGCACGATCACCGCGATGATGAACACGATGACGCCCAGGATGATCAGCCCGAGCACGATGTAGCCGAACACCCCGGTGTCCCCACCGCTTCCGGAGTGGTAGTGCACCCGCTCGGGGAACTGCGTGGCCATGTGGTCCCTCCCTGTCCGCGTCCCAGGCTAGTGCCCGGCACCGACAGGAACGGCCGCTTTCACCAGATCGGCGAGATCTTCCGACCCCGCCGGGAGCGCGTCCGCCGGCCACCACCGCAGGTCGTCGGACTCGTCGCTGCGCACCGGCGAAGCACCTGCCGGCGCGCGGACCGCGAACCGGACGTCGAAGTGGCGCGTCGGGACGCCGAGCGAGCACGTGATCGGGTGGACGTCCAGGTGCACCGGCTCGGCCGAGATCCGCAGGCCCGGCATGCCGGACTCCTCGGTGGCCTCCCGCAGCGCCGCTCCGGCCAGCGACGTGTCCGACGGCTCGCAGTGCCCGCCGAGCTGCAGCCAGCGGCCGACTCGCGGGTGCAGCGTGAGCAGCACCCGCGTGCCGGTGTGGTCCAGCAGCACGGCCGACGCCGTGAGGTGCCCGGCCGCGCACGAGCGCTGACAACTGTCCTCGCGTGCCGCCAAGAAGCCGAGGAACGCCTGCCGCAGGGATTCCTGCGCGGGATCCTCCGGCCGCCACGAATCCAGCGTCGCGACGGCGTTCGCGTGCAGCGTCACAGCTCCAGCAACCCTTCGCCCGGCGAGACTTCCCCGCGCGGGGGCGGCGATTCCAGCGGGACGCCGATCGCGACCGAGCCCAGCGGCTGCCAGCGCTCGTCCAGGCCGAGGACGTCCCGCACGAGGTCCGCCGCGAAGATCGTCGACCCGATCCAGCACGAGCCGAGCCCTTCGGCCGCCAGCGCGACCAGCAGGCCCTGCACCGCCGCGCCGCCCGCCACGGTGAACATCGTCTTCTCGCAGGCGTTGCGGCGGTCGTCGCGGTAGGTGTGGGCGCCGTCCGGCACCAGGAACGGGATGACGACTTCCGGTGCCCGGTACAGGATGTCGCCGCGGCTGAGCCGCTTCGCGATCTGCTCCTCGGTGAATTCGTCGCCGGCCAGGTCGGCCCGCCACGATTCGCGCATGGCGTCGAGCAGCTTCTTGCGCGTTCCGCCGTCGCGCAGCCAGACGAACCGGACCGGGTGCGTGTGGTGCGGCGCGGGCGCGGTCAGCGCGGACCCCACCGCCCGCCGCAGCGCGTCGGGATCCACCGGCTCGTCCGCGAACCGGCGCACCGATCGCCGGGCCGGGACGGCTTCCCGGCGCCCCTGCGCGATGGCTTCGTTGGTGCCCAGCCGGAAGAGGTCCTCTTCCAGCGGGCGGATCAGGTTCCGCGCGGTCGAGCCGTCGTCGACGAGGTCGAGCCCGCGCACCACCGCGACCGGCATCCCGCCCAGCTTGCCCTTGACCAGGTCGGCGGCCGCCGCCAGTTCGTCGGCGACGGCGACCTCGGTGACGGCGAGCTCGTTGCCCTGCCCGTCGATCTGCCCGCGGTAGGCGTGCAGCACGCGCAGCCCGGACGCGCCGATCGCGTTGTCGGTCTGCCCGACGCGCCAGGCGCGGCCCATCGTGTCGGTGATGATGACGGCGACCTCGACGCCGAGCCGTTCGCGCAGGCCGTTGCGCAGCGCCAGCGCGGAGGCGTCCGGGTCGGCGGGCAGCAGCGCGACCTCGTCACCGGCCACATTGGACGCGTCGATCCCGGACGCGGCCTGCACGATGCCCAGCGGGTTCTCGGTGATCACCGTGCGCGCGATCCGCGCGACCACCCGCACGGCCTCCTGCTCGACGAGCTTGCGGCGTTCGGCGTCGCGGGCCTCCGGGTCGGTCGGCACGCGCACGAGCCTGCCCTCGGCCTTGGAGACGATCTTGCTGGTCACGACCAGGACGTCGCCCGAGCGCAGCCAGGGCGCCGCGGCGACGATCGCGCCGGTCAGGTCGTCGCCGGGGCGGAACTCCGGGAGCCCGGGGACGGGCAGGATCTCCAGCTTGGCGGAAGCGTGGTCACTCAACAGGGGCTCCGGCGAGTTCGAGCGCCGCGCGGGCCATCGCCGCGGTCGCGTCCACATCGGACATCAGCAGCGGGACGTCGCGGACGGTCACGCCCGGTACGTCGGCCGTCTCGCCCTCGGCGATCAGCCAGCCGTCGAGCACGCCGCCGTCCTTGCGCGAGCCGTAGTGGCGGCCCACCGCCTCGGCCGACGTCTCGACGCCGATCGCGTCCAGGCAGGCGTCGGCCATCCCGCGCAGCGCCTTGCCGCCGATGATCGGCGACACCCCGACGACCCCGGCCGACGTCTTGCGCAGCGCCTCCCGGACCCCCGGCACGCCCAGCACGGTGCCCACCGACACGACCGGGTTCGACGGCGCGAACAGCACGGCGTCGGCGTCCTTGATCGCTTCGAGGACGCCCGGCGCGGGCTTGGCCTCGTCGGCGCCGACCGGGACGATCGAGTGCGCCTTCGGCTCGGCGCGGTAGCGCACCCACCACTCCTGGAAGTGGATGGCCTTCTGCTGCCCGTCCTGCTCCGGGTCGTCGATCACGACGTGCGTCTCGACGCGGTCGTCCGACATCGGTAGCAGCCGGACGCCGGGCTGCCAGCGGTCGCACAGGGCCTCGGTCACCGCCGAGAGCGGGTAGCCCGCGCGCAGCATCCGCGACCGGATCAGGTGGGTGGCGATGTCCTTGTCGCCGAGCCCGAACCAGTCCGGGTCGGCGCCGTAGGCCGCCAGTTCCTCCTTGACCACCCAGGTCTCGCCCGCGTGCCCCCAGCCGCGTTCCTTGTCGATCCCGCCGCCGAGGGTGTACATGCAGGTGTCCAGGTCGGGGCAGATCCGCAGCCCGTGCATCCAGACGTCGTCGCCGGTGTTGACCAGCGCCGTCACCTCGTGCTCGGACTCCGAAGCACCTTCCGGTGCCATGCCCAGCGCTGCCTTGACACCCAGCAGGAAGCGGGCCCCGCCCACTCCGCCGACCACTACCACGATCTTCACGACGTCGAATCCTCGCACGAGCCGGGTGCGGGCACCCAGTACCGGTATCTGTGGTGCGGGGCGTAGCCGAGCCCCGCGTAGAGCGCGAGCGCGCCCGTGTTCCCCTCCGCCACCTGCAACACCGCGCGGTCCGCTCCCTGTTCCACGCCCCAGGTTCCCAGCGCCGCCATCAGCGCCGACGCCAGCCCCCGCCGCCGGTGCGCCGGGCGCACCGCCAGCCGTCCGACGTGCAGCCAGCCGTCCACCAGCGCCCCGCGGACCACGGCCGTGGTCACCTCGCCGTCCTCCACGACGCCGTACCCGACCTTCCCGCCGGTCAGCACAGCCCGCGCGGCCGCCGTATCGCCGTCCGCCCCGAGCACCAGCTCCCACCACCCGGGAGTCGGTTCGTCCGCCACTTTCACGTGAAAGTGGCGGTTGTCCACACCCGAGGCCGCCGCTTTCACGTGAAAGTGGCGGTTGTCCACAGTGAGGACGACGACCTCGTGGCCGGCGCCGTGGGAAGTGGCCGGGAGCCAGCCCGCGGCGGCGATCGCGTGCTCGTTCGGGCTGTCGCGGACCACCTGCGCCATCGGCGGGATCCCCCGATCGTGGGCGAAGTCACACACCGCCCGCAGGGCCTCCGCCGCGGGACGGCCGGGGTCCCCGACGGCGAGGACGCTGTTGGCGCGCCCGGTGAAGCCGTCCGCCCAGCGCAGCCGCCACTCGCCCAGGTACTCCTCGACCACCGGCGGCCATGCTCTGCTGCAGGCGATTTCGAGCGTCTCCGGTGTGTTCACCGCTAGATTGTGACGGAGGCGGTGAAGGCCGCGGAACGGATTTCCGAGGAGGTGGCCGTGGGCATCCAGCGCAAGGACGAGCGGCACAACGAGAAGCTCGTCGACGAGATCTCCGAGGGGTTCAACCGGGCCGTGGGGGAGAAGAAGGCCGAGGACGAGGCCCCCAAGCCGCGCTTCGTCATCACCGGCGACGCCCGGGCGACCCCGCCCCCGCGCCGCCGCGAGCGGTGAGCTCCATACCCGGGGTATGGCTAAGGCTTGCCTCACCAACCGAACGGGTGCCGATGCCGCGTAATGTCGGCACGGACTGGCTGTTTGCAGAGAAAAGCAGGAGTGCGCAGTGACCTACGTGATCGCCGAGCCCTGCGTCGACGTGCTCGACAAGGCGTGTATCGACGAGTGCCCCGTGGACTGCATCTACGAGGGCGAGCGGATGCTGTACATCCACCCCGACGAGTGCGTCGACTGCGGCGCCTGCGAGCCGGTCTGCCCGGTCGAGGCGATCTACTACGAGGACGACGTCCCGGACAACTGGTCGGACTACACCAAGGCCAACGTCGACTTCTTCGACGAGCTGGGCTCGCCCGGCGGCGCCTCCAAGGTGGGCAAGACGGCCAACGACCCGGCCTTCATCAAGGCGCTGCCCCCGCAGGGCGAATGAGCCCGGTCGCGCTGCCCGACTTCCCCTGGGATTCGCTCGCCGAGGTCAAGGCCACGGCGCAGGCGCATCCCGGCGGGGTCGTCGACCTCTCCATCGGCACCCCGGTCGACCCGGTCCCGGCCGGCATCCGCGACGCGCTGGCGTCGGTTTCGGAGATCCCCGGGTACCCGACCACGCACGGCATCCCGGCGCTGCGCGCGGCCGCGATCGCCGCGCTCGGGCGCCGGCACGGGGTCACGGGCATCGAGCCGGACGCCGTGCTCCCGACGATCGGGTCCAAGGAGGCCGTGGCCTGGCTGCCGCGCCTGCTCGGCTTCGGCGCGGGTGACCTCGTCGTCATCCCGGAGCTGGCGTACCCGACGTACGAGGTCGGGGCGCTGCTGGCGGGCGCGTCGATCCTGCGCGCCGACAGCACGTTCGCGCTCGGCCCGCAGAAGCCGGCGATGATCTGGCTGAACTCGCCGTCCAACCCGACCGGCAAGGTGCTCCCGGCCGAACACCTGCGCAAGGTCGTCGAGTGGGCGCGCGAGCGGGACGTCGTCGTGGTCTCCGACGAGTGCTACCTGGCGCTCGGCTGGGAGGCCGAACCGCTGTCGATCCTGCACCCGGACGTCTCCGGCGGCCGGACCGACGGCCTGCTCGCGGTCCACTCGCTGTCGAAGTCGGCGAACCTGGCCAGCTACCGCGCCGGGTTCCTGACCGGTGACCCGCGCCTGGTCAAGCAGCTGCTCGACATCCGCAAGCACGCGGGCATGATCGTGCCGCGCCCGGTCCAGGAGGCCATGGTCGCCGCGCTGACCGACGACGAGGCGCTGGAAGCCCAGCGCGGCCGCTACGCGCGTCGCCGGCTCGTGCTGCGGAAGGCGTTGGAGGACAACGGCTTCCGCGTCGACCACTCCGAGGCCGGCCTGTACCTGTGGTCCACCCGGGACGAGGACGCCCACGCCACCGTCGCGTGGCTGGCCGAGCGCGGGATCCTGGTCGCGCCCGGCACGTTCTACGGCCCGAAGGGCGGCAAGCACGTCCGCGTCGCGCTGACCGCGACCGACGAGCGCGTCGACGCCGCCGTGGAGCGGCTCACTCAGTAGTCGTGGCCGGTCAGGCCGCGGTAGACGAACCGGGTCAGCAGCTCGATCGCCTCTTCGTCGGTCGGCGGGGTCCAGCCCGCCGGTGAGCCGTGCAGCCACGTCGCCGCGAAGGCGTCGACGAGGTTGTACATCAGCATCCCGCAGCGGTCCGGCGTCGTCGGCAGCTTCAGCCCGGCGCGGGTGACGTGCGCGAGGTGGTCGTCGAGGTCGGCGGCCTGGGAAGCGCCGAACCGCGCGAGCGTGCGCGCGAACGACTCGCTGACCATCGCCGCCTGGCGCAGCGCCAGCATGGTCGCGGCGTTGTCCCGGTAGAACTCCCAGTACTGCCGGACGTGCCAGCGCACGGCCGCCGGGTCGCTGAAGTCGTTCAGGTGGTCCTCGCGCTCGGCGCTCTCGTCGCCGGACGCCGCGATATCGGCCAGGAGCGCCTCGAGCAGCTCTTCCTTGCCCGCGAAGTGGTTGTAGAACGACCCCGCGGCCCGCCCCGCTTCGGCGGTGATGTCGGTGATCTTGGTGTTCAGGTAGCCCTTGCGCGCGAAGACGCGCTTGGCCGCGGCCTTGAGCGCGTCCGCCGTCTCGGCGGCCTTCTCCTTGCGGCTCGTCGCCGTCATCGGCACCTCCCTTGACACGGGACGCTAGCAGCGCCATTCTGAATCCAGATTCACTGAATAGCAATTCACTGGGAGGATGACATGGACACACGGGTGCTGATCGCGGGGGCGGGACCGACCGGGCTGACGCTGGCCATCGAGCTGGCGCGGCGCGACGTCCCCGTGCGGATCATCGACAAGGCGGAGGCGTACTTCGTCGGCTCGCGCGGCGACGGCATGCAGCCGCGCACGCTGGAGGTGTTCGAGGACATCGGCGTGCTCGACGCCGTGCTGGCCGCGGGCATGGCGCCGGTGCCGATGAAGATCCACCTCGGCGGTGCGGTGGTCGGCGAGCGGATGATGTTCGACCCGGTCGAGCCGACGCCGTCGACGCCGTACCCGACCGGCTGGTTCCTCGGCCAGTCGCAGACCGAGGGCATCCTGCGCGACCGGCTGGCCGAATTCGGCGTGCGCGTCGAGCTGAACACCGCGCTGACCGGGTTCGAGCAGGACCCCGACGGCGTCACGGCCACGCTGAGCACGGGCGAGACCGTGCGGGCGGCGTACCTGGTCGGCGCCGACGGCGGGAAGAGCTTCGTGCGCAAGGCGCTGGGGATCGCGTTCGAGGGCACCACCGACGAGTCGATCCGGATGCTGCTCGGCGACGTCCGGGCCGACGGGCTCGACCGCGCGTACGGCCACTGGTTCGCGACGCCGGACGAACCGATGAACGGCATGATGTTCAGCCCGCTGCCGGGGACCCCGCACTTCCAGTTCGGCGCCTCGCTCGGCGACGGCGAGACCGACGTCGAAACGGCGTTGCCCGCGGTGCAGGCCCGGCTCGACGTGCTCAGCGGCGGCACGGTCAAGCTGTCCGACCTGGCCTGGTCGACGGTGTGGCGGCCGAACGTCCGGCTCGCGGAGCGCTTCCGCGACGGCCGCGTGTTCCTGGCCGGCGACGCGGCGCACGTCCACCCGCCGACCGGCGGCCAGGGCCTCAACACCGGCGTCCAGGACGGCTACAACCTGGGCTGGAAGCTCGCCGACGGCGCTCCCGAGCTGCTCGACAGCTACGAGCCGGAGCGGCGCGCGGTCGCGGCCCGCGTGCTCGGCGTCTCGACGGCGCTGCTGCAGAAGTACGTCGACGGCGACGAGGACGCCCACCGCCGCGGCGAGGACACCCAGCAGCTGGACGTCGGCTACCGCGGCGGCCCGCTGTCCCCGCCGGGAACGGGCGAGCTGCGGCCGGGCGACCGGGCACCGGACGCGCCGCTGGTCGACGCGAACGGCAAGCGGGTCCGGCTGTTCGAGCTGTTCCGCGGCCCGCACTCGACGGAGCTGGTGTTCGGCGAGGGCGAGACCTCGGGGTACCGGATCCTGCCGGCGGGAAGCGTGGCGACGGGCACGGACCTGGTCGACGACGGCGGCCACGCATACGCGGCTTACGAGGCTTCGGCCGGTCGGCGCGTGCTCATCCGGCCGGACGGGTACGTCTGGTCGATGTCCTGATCACGACATCCCGCCCGCGCCGCACCCGGCGGCCGCGCCGGTCTGGGGGCGGCCGAACTGCCATGAAAGGGTCGTTCATGTCGTCAGGCGAGGTGAACGACCCTTTCATGACGTGCGGGCAGCCGGGGCCCCGGCCGGTCCGGCCCACCGGCGCCGGCCGTGGCGAGTGGTGCCGCGCGGGCCTGCGATGTCTTGAATGACTCATTCAAGACCTCAGGCGTGCAGGGCCTTCGCGGCGCGATCCACCGCCGCCCAGGAAGCCCGCCAGGCCGCGCGGGCCTCGGCGCGGCGGGCCAGCTCGCGCTCGGCGATGCGGCCGGCGACGAAGCCGACCTCGCCGTCGGCCGTCGCCAGCACCGCGCGCATCCGCTCGGCCGCGATGACCGCGTCCTGGTGGTCGCCCAGCACCGTCTGGAAGTCCTTGGTCGCCTTGATCAGGGCCTTGATCCGCTTCGCGCGCTTCTTCTTCGCCGACGTCTGGGCCAGCTCGGCGGCGTAGCGCAGCTTCTTGCCGTGGATGCGCAGGGCGTGCAGGTCGTCGTCCGGCGGGTCGGCGGGCAGCGCGCGGACGGCCTTGGCGAGCTTGCGGTGCGGCTTCGCGAGCCCGCCGACCAGGTCGTGCGGCTGGTCGGGCACCTCGGCCGTCGACCGGGTCAGCAGGCTGACCTCGCGCAGCAACGTCGAGTAGCGGGCGCTGGTCAGGGCCTGGGTCAGCCGCCGTTTCGCCGCCGCGCGCTCGGTCACGAACCGGGACACCAGGCGGTGCCCGGCGGCCTGGTCGCGGACCTCGAAGTCGGCGATGACCTCGCGCAGGTGCCCGATCAGGACGTCGTAGTCACGCACCTCGCCGAGCGACTGCCCGAGCCAGCCGAGTTCCGCGCGCACCGGCTCGGCGCCGTCGCCGACCAGCCGGCCGGACAGCTTGAGCACGCTGCGCATCCGCCGCAGGGCGACGCGCATCTGGTGCAGGTCCTCGGGGTCCGCGCCCGATCGCGTGCCCGGTTCGTACGCGAGCAGGGCGCGGATCTCCCGGTCGAGCTTGGCCCGCACGTGGTGCCCGGCCGGGTCGGCGGGCCCGGCTTCCACCGGTGCGTCGGGCAGGCCCAGCTCGGCCGGGGTGCGAGGCAACGATTCGGTGGTCACCTCATGAATGGTAGGTGAACGAACGCGCTCAGTCGTTGGCGTGCAGCATCGCGTTCAGCTCGACCCCGGTGCCCGTCCGCGGCACGACCTCGACCGCGCCGGTGCCCGAGTTGCGGCGGAACACCGCGCCGGAAATGCCGTTGAGCTCGAGGGCCTTCACGACCTTGCCCTCGACGACGACCTTCGTCCCCGCCGTCACGTACAGGCCGGCCTCGACGACCGAGTCGTCGCCCAGGGAGATGCCGATGCCGCCGTTCGCGCCGATCAGGCAGCGCTCGCCCAGCGAGATCGTCTCCTTGCCGCCGCCCGAGAGCGTGCCCATGATCGACGCGCCGCCGCCGACGTCCGAGCCGTCGCCGACGACCACGCCGGCCGAGATCCGGCCTTCGACCATGGACGCGCCGAGCGTGCCGGCGTTGAAGTTGACGAAGCCCTCGTGCATGACCGTGGTGCCGGACGCCAGGTGGGCGCCGAGCCGGACGCGGTCGGCGTCGCCGATCCGGACGCCGGACGGCAGGACGTAGTCGACCATCCGCGGGAACTTGTCCACGCTGTACACGGTGACCGTGCCGCGCGCCCGCAGCCGCAGGCGCGTCTGCTCGAAGCCTTCGACCGGGCACGGGCCGTGGTTGGTCCACACGACGTTGGCCAGCAGGCCGAACATGCCGTCGAGGTTCTGGCCGTGCGGCCGGACCAGCCGGTGCGAGAGCAGGTGCAGCCGCAGGTACATGTCGTGCGTGTCGGCCGGGGCGTCGGCGAGCCTGCCGATCGTGGTCCGGACGGCGACGACCTCGACCCCGCGGTCGGTGTCCGGGCCGAGCAGGCCCGCGGCCGCTTCGCCGAGGAGCTCGGTGGCTTCCGCCGCGCTCAGGCGCTCGGTGCCGGGCGTGCCACCCTCGACGAGCTTGGGCTGCGGGTACCAGGTGTCGAGGACCGTCCCGTCGGTCGCGACGGTGGCCAGCCCGACGCCGCTGGCGCCGGTCGTTTCGGGGTTCGGGCTCTGCTCGCTCACGGCCCTCACCGTAGTGGAGTGACGCGGATCAACCACTCGTGGGCTGCGCGTCTACCTGCTTCTTCAGGTCGCTCAGCGCGCCGGCGATGTCGGCGAGCGCCTGGGTGCAGGGACCGCCCGGGTCCGGCACGATCGTGCAGCCCGCGCTGCGGAACGCCTTCACGGCGGTGTCGAGCTTGTCCGCTTCGGCGACCAGCCGCGGGTCGCGGTCGTCCGCGCGCTTGCGGGCCGCGCCCGGGACGTTGCCGACCTCCGTGACGTACTTCTCACAGCCCTTCGGCAGCTGCGTGCGGGGGCTCGCGTAGCACTGGTCGGCGGTCAGCGCGTCGAGCTTCGTCGGGAGCGCGTCCGGGCCCGGCTCGCCGCCCCGCTTGGGCGTCGGGCCCGCTTCGCTGCCGCAGCCGGACAGGACCAGGACCAGCAACGCGCCGCCGACGGCGACTCCGAACCTACGCACACCCTCACGGTAGCGTGCCGGGCATGAGCCTCGACCTGCGCGCCGATCCCGTCGACCTGACCGCGGCCCTCGTGGACGTCTTCAGCGTGTCCGGTTCGGAAGCCGAGCTCGCGACGCTGGTGCAGGAAGCGCTTCAGGAACAGGCACCGCACCTCGAGGTCGTCCGCAACGGCGACGCCGTCCTCGCGCGCACGAACCTCGGCCGCGGCTCGCGGGTCGTGCTCGCCGGGCACCTGGACACCGTGCCGGAGAACGGCAACTTCCCGTCGCGGCGCGAAGGCACCGGCGACGACGAGGTCCTGCACGGCCTCGGCTCGGTCGACATGAAGGGCGGCGACGCCGTCTTCCTGCACCTGGCCGCGACGCTGCCGTCGCCGAAGCACGACGTCACCTTCGTCTTCTACGACAACGAAGAGGTCGAGGCGGTCAAGAACGGCCTCGGCCGGATCGAGCGCGAGCTGCCGGAGTGGCTGGCGGGCGACCTGGCGATCGTCGGCGAGCCGTCGAACGGCGTCATCGAGGCCGGCTGCCAGGGCACGATGCGCGTCGAGCTGCGGTTCACCGGGAAGCGCGCGCACACGGCGCGGGCGTGGATGGGCGAGAACGCGATCCACGCGCTGGCCGGCCCCCTGCGGCGGCTGGCCGAGTACGAGCCGCGGATCGTCGACATCGACGGCCTGACCTACCGCGAGGGCCTCCAGGCGACCGCGATCAGCGGCGGGGTGGCGGGCAACGTCGTCCCGGACGCGGCGGTGCTGACGGTGAACCACCGCTTCGCCCCGGACCGCTCCCCGGAAGCGGCGGAACGCCACCTGCGCGAGGTGTTCGACGGCTACGAACTGTCCGTTGTGGACCTGTCCCCGGGAGCGCTGCCGGGCCTCTCGGCCCCGGCGGCGGCGGAACTGGTGACGGCGGCGGGCGGCCGCGCGGCGGCGAAGCTCGGCTGGACGGACGTGGCCCGCTTCGCGGCGCTGGGCATGCCGGCGGTGAACTTCGGCCCGGGCAACCCGACGCTGGCGCACACGCAGCAGGAGAACGTCCGGACGGCGGAGATCCGTCAGGTCGCGGAGGTGCTGCGCAAGTTCCTGGGCTGAGCGCTGTGGCCGTCGTCACACTCGCCCATCCTGAGCTGCGGTGACGCAGCGTCGCCAGACGTCACCGCAACTTTTCGCCGTCCTCGCCCGTATCCACTGGTGAAGCCGCGCACCCGGGGAGGACCCATGCCCAAAACCGCTGGCCGAGCCGCGCTTGCCGGCGTGCTCGCCGTGGCGGTGGCCGTGGTGCTCACTGCCTGTGAGGGGCAGCCGGTGGCGGCGCCCGCGGCCGGGCCGATCCTCACCGCCATCGGGGAGGCGACCGCGTTGCCGCCGCCGCCCGAGGAACCCGCTGCGCCCGTGACGCAGGCCGCGCCCGTCGAGGTGGCCATCACCTTCCCGCGGACCGGGTCCGGGCAGTGGATGTTCACTCCGGGCAGCGACGAGGTCGCCGGCACCCAAGGCCGCCTGATGCGGTACCGGATCGCGCTCGAAACCGACATCGACGGCGTCGGGCCCGCCGACTTCGCCAAGAAGATCCGCGGCATCCTCGGCGACCCCCGCGGCTGGACCGCCGGCGGGCAGTGGCGGCTGCAGCAGGTCGGTCCCACCGACAGCGCCGACTTCACGATCTACCTGGCCACGCCCGCCAGCCGCGACAAGCTGTGCGGGGGCACGCCGGACAGCTACACGTCCTGCCGCAACGGCAGCAACGTCGTGCTCAACGTCGCCCGCTGGGCCAACGCCGTGCCGAACTACGGGGCCTCGCTCGACGTCTACCGCCAGTACATGGTCACGCACGAGACCGGGCACCGGCTCGGCCAGGGCCACGAGCTGTGCCCCGGCCCGGGGCGGCCAGCGCCGGTGATGGAGCAGCAGACGCTCGGGCTGCACGGCTGCGTCCCGAACCCCTGGCCGTTCCCGGACGGCGGCGGCCGCGAATACGCCGGCCCGCCGGGGGAGTACGACGACCCCATCCCGGCGGGCGACTCCTGAACTACCGGCCCTGCAACGACTTGACGTTGTCGCCGAACGTCCAGCCCTTCGAGCCGTCCCAGTTGATCGACCAGTCCATCAGGCCCTTGATCCCCGGAACCGACCGCCACGCCTGGGAAACCAGGCTCGGCGACATGTACCCGCCGCCCGCGCCGGGCTGCGCGGGCAGGCCCGGGACCTGCTTGTCGTAGGGGACGCGGATCGTCGTGCCCTGCACGACCAGGCCGTTGTTCAGGCACTGCGTCTGCACGGTGAAGCCCTGCACGGTCCCGGCCTGGTAGGAATCGCCGGCGCAGCCGTACATGGATCCGTTGTAGTACTGCATGTTCAGCCACCACAGCCGGCCGTTGTCCGCGTACTTCTTGATGATCGGCAGGTACGCGCCCCAGATCGAGCCGTAGGTGATGCTGCCGCCGGTCACGTACGCGGTTTCCGGCGCCATCGTGAGCCCGAAGCCCGCCGGCATCTGCGCGAGCACGCCGTCGATGATGCGGATCAGGTTCGACTGCGACGCCGAGAGCGTCTTGATGTTGCCGCTGCCGGTGAGCCCGGTCTCGATGTCGATGTCGATCCCGTCGAAGTTGTACTGCTTGAGGATCGGGACCACCGTGGCGACGAACCGGTCCGCCACGGTCGACGACGATAGGTCTATACCAGCGGCCGCGCCGCCGATGGACATCAGGATCGTCGCGCCCGCGGCCTTCGCCGCGCACATCTCGGTGGGCGTGGACACCTTCACGCCGGCGTCCATCCCGTTCTCCCACAACACGGTGCCGTCGGAGCGGATCACCGGGAAGGCGGCGTTGATGACGTTGTAGCCGTGCTGGGCCATCCGGCTGTCGGTGATCGGGACCCAGCCCAGGCCGGGGTGGACGCCGTTCGCGGCGCCGTCCCAGTTTTCCCAGTAACCCTGGAGGACCTTCCCCGCGGGACGCGGTTTCACCGCGCACGTGTCGGCCTGCACCGCCCCCTGCGCGGGGGCCGGCACGAGCAGCGGGACGGCCAGCACCGCTGCCAGGAGCGTTCCGAACAGGCGGGTTCTGCGACCGGACATACCGGCTCCCATCGTCGTTGAGGGGCGTACGCGGCGTGTCCGATCACGATATGGGCCGCGGGGAACCGGTGACTACCTACGAACGGGTGGTCTAGACAACCGTAGCTTTCACGTGAAAGCGCCCACCTGGGGGCGTAGCTTTCACGTGAAAGCTACGCCCCTCCGGGACTAGACGGTGAGGGTCCAGCTCGACAGGTAGCCGGTGTCGGCGGGGCCGACGTCTCGGATGCGGAGCTGCCACGCGCCGTTCGCGGCTTCCGAAGAAGCGTTGACGGTGTAGGTGGTGTCGAGGTTCGGCGTCGAGTCGCTGCTGGAGTTCTTCAGCCGGTACGCCGTGCCGTCCGGGGCCACGAGGTCGATGACCAGGTCACCGCGGTAGGTGTGGGTGATGTGCACCTCGACCTTGGTGGTGCCGGACGCGTTGCGCGCGCAGCCGGCGACGTTCGCCGTGCTGTTCACCGCGCTGGCCGGGTAGTCCGGGATGTCCAGGCGCGTCGAGTTGGTCACCGGCCCGCACGACGCCGTCCCGACGCCGAGCGTGAACGACGCCGTGTGGTCGACGTTCGCGCCGTCCGCGGTCACGGTGACCGGGAAGGTGCCGGTCGGGGTCGAAGCCGACGTCGAGATGGTCAGCGTCGAGGAGCCGCCCGAGGAGATGGTCGCCGGGCTGAACGACGCCGTCGCGCCCGCGGGCAGGCCCGAAGCGGACAGCGAGATGGACTGCGCGCTACCGGACGTCGTCGTGGTGTTCACCGCGACCTGCAGCGACTGTCCCGGTTGGACGGTGCCGGCCGTGGGGTTCAGCGCGACGGAGTAGTCGTTGCCCTGCGTCGTGGCGACGGCGAGCTTCCAGAGCGCGTACCCGATGGCGTCGGAGTTCTTCTCCAGCGGGGTGTCCGGGATGTTGGCCGTCGTGTCGCAGGCGCGGTGGTAGCAGTTGTCGAACGGCGAACCCGCGGTGCCGCCCCACTTCTGCGCCTGCGTCGAGCTCTTGATGTCACCGGCGCCGGTGGCCAGGCCGCCGACCGGGATGCCCGCGCTCTTGAACGACGCGTGGTCGGAGCGGCCGTCGCCTTCGCTGTCGCCCTCGGTCTGGATGCCGATGGAGGAGAAGTACTCGTCGAAGACCGCCTTGACCGAAGCGACGTCGTCGTAGACGAAGTAGCCCCAGTTCTTCGAGCCGATCATGTCGAAGTTGAGGTAGGTCTTGATCTTCGTGCGCTCGGTGCTCGGCAGGTTGTTGACGTAGTACTTGGAGCCGACCAGGCCGGACTCCTCGTCGGCCCACCAGGCGAACCGGACGCGCTTGGCCATCGCGGGGTTGGTGCGCGCCAGCGTCAGCGCGGTCTCGAGGATCGACGCGCTGCCGGAGCCGTTGTCGTTGATGCCGGGGCCGGCGCTCACCGAGTCGAGGTGCGCGCCGAGCATGATGACCTGGCTCGCGTCGCCCTGCGGCCACTCGGCGATCAGGTTCTGCGACTGGCCGATGCAGCTCGTGCACGTCTGCCGCGTGGTGGTGAACCCGGCGTTCTTGAGCAGGTTTTCCACATAGGACACCGATGCCGCGTACCCGCCGCCGCGCGGCGAACGCGTGCCGCCGTTGTTGTTGGCGATGGTCTGCAGCTGGTTGAGGTGGGCCTTGATGTTGGCCAGTGAGATGTCCGGCGCGGCGAGGGCGGCAGCCGGAGCGGCGGTGGCCGCCGGCGCGGTCACCACACCCAGCACAGCGGCCAGGGCGGTGACCCCGGCGCCGATCTTGCTCTTCCACTTCATGGCGGTGAATTCCTTCGGTGGGGGTTGGGGAAACGCCGTGAAGGACTCCTTACCGGCCCTAAGCGCCGGGAAGGAGTCCTTCACGGACTTCGGGGTGGTGCTACACGGTCAACGTCCAGGAGGACAGGTAACCGGTGTCGGCGGGGCCGACGTCTCGGATGCGGAGCTGCCACGCGCCGTTCGCCGCTTCCGAGGAAGCGTTGACGGTGTAGGTGGTGTCGATGTTCGGGGTGGAGTCGCTGCTGGAGTTCTTCAGCCGGTAGGCGGTGCCGTCCGGCGCGACCAGGTCGAGGACCAGGTCACCGCGGTAGGTGTGGGTGATGTGCACCTCGACCTTCGTGGTGCCGGACGCGTTGCGCGCGCAGCCGCTGACCGTGCTGGTGCTGCTCACGGCGCTCGCCGGGTAGTCCGGGATGTCGAGGCGCGTCGAGTTGGTCACCGGGGCGCACGAGGACGTCCCGACGTTCAGCGTGTACTGCGCCGTGTGGTCGGTGCTGGCCCCGTCGGCGGTGACGGTGATCGGGAAGCTGCCGGTCGGGGTCGACGCGGTCGTCGCGATGGTCAGCGTCGAGCTGCCACCGGAGGAGATCGTGGCCGGGTTGAACGTCGCGGTCGCGCCGGCGGGCAGGCCCGAGGCGGACAGCGTGATCGACTGCGCCGCGCCCGAGGTGATCGCGGTGCTGATCGTGGTGGTGGCCGACGCGCCCGGCTGCACCGAACCCGAAGCCGGGTTCAGCGCGACGGAGAAGTCCGGTCCGCCGCCGCTGCACGAGGTGGGCTCACCGGTCGCCGCGGTGACGGAGATGGCGTCCCACGCGGCCTTCGTGGCGTTGTACTCGGTGCAGCTGCCGGGGAAGAGCGCGATCGCGGCTTCGAGGGTCGCCTTGCGGGCGGCCTTGTGGTTCCACGACGAGGTCTTCTTCAGCAGGCCGTTGTAGAAGATCTTCCCGGCCTTCTGGATGCCGATGCCGGTGACCGACGAGTTGTTGCACGTCGGGCTCGTCGGCTTGCCGCCGCCCGGGTTCGAGCCCTCGGCCAGCAGGTAGAACCAGTGGTTCTGCGGGCCGGCCGCCGCGTGCACCTCGGTGCTCGGGATCGACGACGAGTAGCAGTTCGGGTCGCCGACCTTCGACGGCTGGTACATGTAGCGGATCGGGCCCTGGCCGACCAGGTTGACGCCCTCGCCGACCTCGTAGTCCGGGGTGTCCTTGGCGTTGTTCGCGTACGCCTCGGTCAGCGCGCCGAAGATGTCGCCGGTGGACTCGTTGAGCCCGCCGTTCTCGTTGCCGGAACCCGCGCCACCCGGGGTGGTCTGGAAGATGGCGTGCCCGTACTCGTGTGCGACGACGTCGATCGAAGTGGCCTGGCGCTGGTTGTCCTGCGAGTGGCCGAAGTGCGTCGACGAGCCGTTCCAGTAGGCGTTGACGTCGGACAGGCCCACCGAGGCCGGGTAGCCGCCGCCGTTGCCGTTGATGCCGTTGCGGCCCAGCCAGTCGCCGAGCATCTTCCATTCGGTCTGGGACCCGAACAGCGTGTCCACGCAGGCGGTTTCGAGGTCGGTGCCGGAGCCGTTGCCCCAGTTGTTGTCCGGTCCACTGTAGACGGATCCGCCTTCGCGGCCGCAGCTGAGGCCGGTGCGGGCGGGGTCGCGCATCGTGTAGGTGCTGCCGGACTGCGTGGTGTCGATGGAGACGTTGCCGACGTAGTAGCTGTTCCCCGTGCCGGCGACGTTCACCGTGCCGGGCTGGGCCTGGGTGCGGGCACCCGAGGAGAACGTCTTCACGTCGTCCCGCGTGTCGAGGACCGCGCCGGTCGCCGCGTCGACGAACACGTGCAGGTTGCTCGGCGCCTTCGCGGTGCGCCCGGCGACGACGACCTCGTACGCCAGCTTCGGGCTCGTGCCGCCCAGCACGACCTTTTCCGGCGTGCTCACACTGTCCACAGTGGGCAGTTGAGCGCGTGCGGTGGCGGCGGCCTTCGCGGCGTCGACGAGCGCCTGCGTCCCGACGGTGATCGGGGCGGTCTCGGCGGCGCTCGTGCCGCGCACCCGCCCGGCCCCGTCGGCGACGACGACCGCGTCCCCGCCGACGACCCGCAGACCCTGGTAGGTCCGCTGGTAGGCGCCGTAGAAGAGCCCGCCACCGCCGGCTGTGAGGCCGACGCGCTGGAAGGCTTCGGCGGGGCCGCGCTTGAGCGCGTCGAGGCCGCTGGCGGCCGCCTGGTCGGCGGCGCGGGCGGCGGCGACGTCCGGGGCGGCGGGCTGCGCCGCCGGGACCGCGCTCGCCGGGGTCACCGGCAGCGCGAGCGACATGGCGAGCCCGGCGGCGGCCGCCAAGCCCGTTCTGAACCCACGATGGGTCATCGAGGTCTTCCTTCCACGAAGAATGGGTGCGGTGAAGGAAAAGGGGGACGTGTCCCGTGGACCAACAGGAGCTATGCGTCCGGACGCATCCGAGTAAAGGATCAGCGGTTCCGGGCGTCAATGCGCCGAACGGACCAACACCCCGTTACGGATTCGCCGGTCAATTCGTACAAACCCCGCCGGTGCTGGGGATTCGCCGCGCGATCCGCACCGGAACGACTTTCGTAGGGACTGTCCCCGACACCATCCGAACGCCGGATGATCTCGATCACCGGGAAAACGACGTCAGTCGGCTTCCGCGCCCAGCGCGATGAGCCCGTCGCGCAGCACGTCCGCCGCCTCCGCCTGCTTCCCGGTCTCGCCGAGCAGCTCGCTCAACGGCCGCAGCGCGCGGACCAGCACCCCGCGCGCGCCCAGGCCGGTGGCCAGCTCGACGGCGGCGCGCAGGTCCTCGGCCGCGCGCCGGGCGTCGCCGCGGGCCCTGGCCAGCGAACCCAGCTGCAGCTTCAGTTCCGCGGCCAGCGCCGTGCCCGACACGACCGAGGGGCGGACCTGGTCGAGCAGTGCGGCCGCCGTTTCCAGCCGGCCCGCCGCCAGGTACTCGGCCGCCAGCTCGACGGTGATCGCCGGGACGTCGTCCGGCCACGCCGTCTCCCGCGCTGCGGCGAGGTCGGCCAGCGCGCCTTCGACGTCGCCCGCCCGGCCGCGGACGCGGGCCCTGGCCAGCAGGCAGTGCGCCATCGCCGGGTGCAGCGCCCGTTCCTGCATGAGGTCGTAAGCCGCGGCGACGGACGCGGCCGCGTCGGCGAAGCGGTCGGCCGCCAGGTGGCTGCGGCACACCTCGACGTGGCTGCGGGTCAGCTCGGCCAGCACCGCGGGGCCGCCCCGGGTGAGCCGCAGCGCCGAATCCGCGTACTCCGACGCCCGCTCCAGGTCGCCCTGGCGCAGGTGCCGCTCGGCCAGGCAGGCCCGCAGCGTCAGCAGCATCGACGGCTGGGGGTAGCCGTCGCGCAGCAGCTCCGCGTGGCAGGTTTCCAGCAGGTGCAAGGAATACTGCGCTTCGCCCCAGCCGGACAGCACCGCCGCGCGCAGCGGGACGACCATCGCCCGCACCGGCGGCGGCTCGCTCGACAGCGCCGTTTCGGCCTCCGCGACGTACTTCGTGCGGACGTCGCCCGTCGAGTACCCGGCCAGCCACAGCAGCGCGATCCCGGCCTGCCGCGGCCGGTCCAGGCGTTCGGCCTGGCGGCGGATCCGCTGCATGCGAGGGGCCGCGCGGCGGACGTCGCCTGCCAGGAACCGTTCCGCCGTCTCGATCAGCTCGAGGTCGAGTTCGAGCAGCTCGCGCGGGGACCGGCCGCCGAGCAGCTCGTCGGGGTCGATGCCGAGCTGCCGGGCGAAGAACCGCAGCGCGTCGCCCGACGGGGTCCGCGCGCCGGTCTCGACCGACGACACGTACGCCGCGGAGTACTGCGGCCCGGCGAGCTCGCGTTGCGTGAGCCCGCGTTCGGTGCGCAGCTCACGCAGGCGTTCGCCGACGCTCTCGCTCACCCAGGTGCCTTTCCGCCGTGGACGTCCAGGGTAGGCCGCGCGGTGGCGGGGGAGTCGCCCGCCACCGCGCGGCCGGGATCAGCAGGCGCCGCCGTCGCTCCACACGGCCCACGAGGTGGGCGCGCCGGGCTCGGCACCGGTCGAGTACCACAGGGACGTCCACTTGTGACCGTTGTGGCCGACGACGTCGTTGGGCACGTACGCCTTGGCCACGTCCCACTCGGCGAGGCCGTCGCAGCCGGTCGGCGGGGTGCCGGTGCCGACGGTCAGCGAGAACTGCGCGCTGTGGTCGGCGTCGGGGCCGTCGCCGGAGACCGTCACCTGGCTGGTGCCCTGCGGCGTGGACGCCGACGTGGTGATGGTCAGCGTGGCGGTGCCGCCGGACTGGATGCTCGCCGGGCTGATCGTCGCCTTCGCGCCCTCGGGCAGTCCGGTGGCCAGCAGCTGGACGGTCTGGGCGGTGCCCGACGTGACCCGCGTGGTGATGGTCGTGGTCGCCGTCTGCCCGGGCTGGACGGACGCCGACGTCGGCGACAGCGTCAGGGAGTAGTCGTTGCCGGCCGGCGGCTGGCCGCTGCACGTCGGCTCACCGCTGACCGCGGGGACGCTCACCGCGTCCCAGGCGGCCTTGGTGGAGTTGAACTCCGTGCAGCTGCCCGGGAACAGCGCGATCGCCGCTTCCAGCGTGGCCTTGCGGGCCGCGCGGTGGTTCCACGACGAGGTCTTCTTCAGCAGGCCGTTGTAGAAGATCTTGCCCGCCTTCTGGATGCCGATGCCGGTCACGCTGGAGCCGTTGCACGTCGGGCTGGTCGGCCCGCCGGACCCGTTGCTGCCCTGGGAAAGCAGGTAGAACCAGTGGTTCTGCGGGCCCGCGGCGGCGTGCACCTCGGTGTTCGGGATCGAGGACGAGTAGCAGTTCGGGTCGCCGATCTGGCCCGGGTTGTACATGTAGCGGATCGGGCCCTGGCCGACCAGGTTGACGCCTTCGCCGACGGTGAAGTCGGGGGTGTCGACCGGGTTGTTGGCGTAGTACTCGGTCAGCGCGCCGAAGATGTCGCCGGTGGACTCGTTGAGGCCGCCGTTCTCGTTGCCGGACCCGGCGCCGCCCGGGGTGGTCTGGAAGATGGCGTGCCCGAACTCGTGGCCGACGACGTCCATCGGGGTCGCCTGGCGGCGGTTGTCCTGCGAGTGCCCGAAGTGCGTCGACGAACCGTCCCAGTAGGCGTTGACGTCGTTGAGGCCGACGCTCGCGCGGAAGCCGCCGCCTGCCCCGTCGATGCCGTTGCGGCCGAGCCAGTCGTTGAGCATCTTCCACTCGGTCTGGACGCTGTAGAGCGTGTCGACGCAGGCGGTTTCGAGGTCGGTGCCGGAGCCGTTGCCCCAGCTGTTGCTGCTCTTGGTGAAGATCGAGCCGCCCTCGCGGCCGCAGGCGATGCCGCGGCGGCCGGGGTCGGTCATCGAGTAGGAGCTGCCGGAGCCGGACGTGTCGATCGAGACGGTGCCGGCGTAGTAGGAGTTGCCGGTGCCCGCCTCGCGGACGTCGTCGCGGGTGTCCAGCACGGCGCCGGTGGCGCTGTCGACGAAGACGTGCAGGTGGGTGGGCTTGCCGCGGTCGCGGCCGCTGACGACGACCTCGTAGGCGAGCTTGGGGGCGTCGCCGGCCAGCACGACCAGCTTCGGCGCGTCCGCCTTGTCCACTGTGGACACCTTGGCGGCGGCGATCTTCGCCGCCTGCGCGGCGCTCAGCGTGGCCTGGGTGCCGACGGTGATGGGCGCGGTCTTCGCGGCCTCGGTGCCGCGGACGCGCCCGGCCCCGTCGGCGACGACGACCGCGTCCCCGCCGACGACCGGCAGGCCGTGGTAGGTGCGCTGGTAGGAGGCGAAGTAGAGCCCGCCGCCACCCGGGGTGACCCCGGTGCGGACGAAGGCCTCCCCGGCGCCCTTGGCGAGCCGGTCGGCGCCGCTGAGGGCAGCCTGGTCGGCGGCTCGCGCGGCGAGCGCCTCGGGTGGGGTGGCGGCGGGGGGTGCGGAGGCGGCGGCCGGGATCACCGGCACCGCGAAGCTCAAGGCCAGGCCGGCGATCGCCGCCAGCCCTCGTGGGGATCTCATGGGGAACCTTTCCGGGGACCGTGGGGAGTGTGTCCGCCGGAATAACTGCTGTTATTGCGCCGGACGCGTCCGAGTAAAGGGTTCCGGTCGTGCGCCGGTCAATGGGCCGAACGGAGTAGTGGCGGCTCGCGAAGATCACGGCGTTCGGGGCGAAACCGCAGGAAACGGCCGGGTTGGCGACTGGTCTGAACCAATTCACCAACTTTGGTAGGAACTTCGGCGTTGGTCCGGACCACCGAGCCCAGTGGTCCGGGAAATCAGCCCTCGGTGCCCGCCGCCGAGTCGAGGCCGCGGCGGTAGGCCTCGATGGCCTCGGTCAGCTGACCACGTTGTCGGAGCGCGTCGCCGAGCCGCAGCGACGTCGAAACCGCCGCCCCGTGCAGGGACGCGCCCCGCTGGATCTCCGCCGCTTCGCGCAGCAGCCGGATCGCCGTCTCCAGGTCGCCCTGGGCGGCCGCGATCTGCCCGCGCAGGCCGGTCGCCTCGCCCAGCGCCTCGACGTCGCGGGCCAGCAGCGGCCAGACCTCCGCGACCAGCGCCGCCGCCTCGTCCGGGGCGTCCTGGCGGAGCCGGACCTCGGCCAGCTCGACCGTCGCACCGGCCAGGCCTTCGTCGGAGCCGATGGTCGCCAGCTGGTCGCGGGCCGCCGTCAGCTCGGAGCGGGCTTCGTCGAGGCGGCCGAGCCGTCGCAGGAGATAGCCGCGGGCCCAGCGGCAGCGGGCCGCGTCGCGGTCGAAGCCCACCGACTCGAACAGCCGGCACGCCTCCGTCAGGTCCCGCAACGCCTGGTCCGCGCGCCCGATCGCCTGCCACACCTGCGACGCCTGGCGGTGGAAGCGCGCCACGAAGTCCGGCCGCGTCGCCGCGCGGGCCAGGCGACGGCCGTCCTCGGCGGCGCGGCGGGCGCGGTGCAGGCCGCCCATCTCCATCAGCGGGTGGATCAACGCGCTGAGCAGGCACAGCTCGGCGTCCGGGTCGGCCGGGTCCGCGGCCAGCTCCGCCTCGACGCGCGCGATCCCCGCGCCCGCGTCGCCGCTCAGGTACCGGCAGCCGGACCAGCGGTGCACGATCATCGCCCGCAGCCACGGCGGCGCCGCGGCCGCCAGCTCGTCGGCGTGCTCCAGCTCCGCCTGCGCGCCGGCGACGTCGAAGAGCTGCCACTTCACCTCGGCCTGGCAGAACCGCGCGTAGCACTCGACGTCGTCGAGGTGGTAGCCGGCGGCCTGCTTCGCCACCGCGGCGAACCGCGTCTCCGCGTCGGCGACGCGGCCCTGCTCCAGGTCGCGGTAGCCCTCGTCCAGCGACGCGCGCAGCTCGTCGGCGACGCCCGGGGGACGGTCGAACCGCAGCTCGTCGACGGTGAGCCCGAAGCGTTCGGCCAGGTAGGCCAGCATCTCGTCCGACGGCGGGCGGCTGCCGGTCTCGACCTTCGCCAGGAAGCCGCGGTCGTAGCCGGGCTCGGCGAGCTCGCGCTGGGTCCACCCGCGGTCGGTGCGCAACCGCCGGATCCGCGCGCCGAGCGGTTCGGTCATCTCCCCACGGTAGGTCATCGGTGCCGCCATCGCGGAAACGGACATATTGACGCCCTGGTCGCCGTCAGGCTAGCGTTTAATAGGAAACTTTCCTAACAAAGCGGAGGCCGATCATGCGCCTGCTTCCCCTCGCGACGGCGGCCGCCCTCGCCGTGCCCCTCGCCGCCGCCCCGGCCGAGGCCGCGACCCCGGCCGAGGTGCGCGTCGACCAAGTCGGCTACGCGCTGGGGGAGGCCAAGCACGCGTACCTGCTCGGGAGCGTGCCGGGGCCGTTCACCGTCGTCGACGAGCGCGGGCACACCGTCCGGAAGGGACGGACCGGCGCGAGCCTCGGTGCCTGGAACGCTCGCTACCCGGCGGTGTTCGACCTCGATCTGTCCACTCTGGACCGGTCGGGCACCTACCGGGTCAAGGCCGCGGGCGCGACCTCACCGCCGTTCCGGATCGACACCGCGAGCCGGCTGTTCCGCCCGCTCGTGCGCGCCACCACCGAGTTCTTCCAGGCCCAGCGCGACGGCCACGACGTCATCCCCGGGCGCCTCGGCCGCAAGCCCTCGCACCTGGCCGACCGGACGGCGACCGTGTACGCGGAACCGAAGTTCGCCGGCGAGGGCGGCGACGAGATCGTCGAGCCGCTGAAGCCGGCCGGCGGCCCGGTCGACGTCGAAGGAGGCTGGGTCGACGCCGGCGACTTCGTGAAGTTCACGTCCAACACCGCGTATTCGTTGGCCGAGCTGGGTTTCGTCCTGCGTGAGGACCCCGATCCGGTGCTGGCGAAGGAGGTCCGGTTCGGCCTCGACTGGCTCGACAAGGTGTGGGACGGCCGGACCAGGACCCTCTACGCCCAGGTCGGCATCGGCACCGGCAGCGAGGAGTTCGGCTTCCTCGGCGACCACGACGTCTGGCGCAACCCGCAGGACGACGACGCGCTCGACGTCAAGCCCGGCGACCCCGCGTACTTCGTCAAGCACCGCCCGGTGTTCCCGGCCGGCCCGGCGGGCGCGCCGCTGTCGCCGAACCTCGCCGGGCGCGTCGCCGCCGCGTTCGCGCTCGGCGCGCAGGTGTACGCGCACCGCGACCCGCGGCTGGCCCGCCACTACCTGACCGAAGCCGCGGCGGTGTTCGGCCAGGCCAAGACATCGGGTGTCGGCGAGCTGGTCACCGCGTTCCCGCACGCCTACTACCCGGAATCGTCCTGGGAGGACGATCTCGAGCTGGGTGCCACGCAGCTCGCGCTGGCGGCGCGTGCCTTGAAGGACCCGCGTGCGAACGGCTGGGCCCGCGACGCGGCGAAGTGGGCGAAGGCGTACATCGGCAGCGGCGACACGAGCACGTTGAACCTCTACGACACCAGCGCGCTCGCCCACGCCGACCTGGCCGGGCTGCTGCGCACCGGCGTCCCCGGCGCCGCGCTCGGCGTTCGCGAGCTGGCCGCGGACCTGCGCCGCCAGCTCGACTCCGGCGTCGAGGCGGCGAAGAAGAGCCCATTCCGGACGGCGGTCGCCGTCACCGACTTCGACGCCGCCAGCAAGAGCTTCGGCTTCGCCGCCACCGCGCGGCTCTACCAGCGCGTCACCGGCGACACCCGCTACGCCGCGTTCGGCGCGCAGCAGCGCGACTTCACGCTCGGCGCCAACGCCTGGGGCGTCTCGCTCGTGGTCGGCGTCGGCTCGACGTCACCGCAGTGCCCGCACCACCAGGCCGCGAACCTGGCCGGCCCGTCGAAGGTGCTGTACGGCGCGGTCGTCAACGGCCCGAACGGCGCGGACAACTTCGCCGACCTGCCGTTCCCCGCGGGTGCCAAGGAATGCACCCGGCCGTACGAATCGTTCGACGGGCAGGGAAGCCGCTACGCCGACGACCTGAGTTCGTGGCCCAGCAACGAACCGGCCATCGACTTCACCTCGACGGCGCTGTTGGCGTTCTCGCTGGCGGGCAGGCCGTAGCCGGTGCCCTGGTGACTCAGGCGACGCCTTCGCTCGGCCGCTTGTGGTAGGTGTCCACGTACTCCTGGCCCGAGATCTCCAGGATCGCGTACATCACCTCGTCGGTGACCGACCGGCGGATCGCCGGCGCGTAGTCCTGGCCCTCGTAGCGGGAGAAGTCCAGCGGCTTGCCGAACGTGATGGAGATCTTCGCGAGCCGCGGGATCTTCGCGCCGCCGGGCTGGAGCTTCTCGGTGCCGGTCAGCGCGACCGGCACCACCTTGGCGCCGGTCGCCAGCGCGAGGGCCGCGACGCCGGTGTGGCCGCGGTGCAGGCGGCCGTCCAGGGACCGGGTGCCCTCCGGGTAGATCGCGAAGACGCCGCCCGCGTCGAGGACCTTGCGCGCCGCCTCCAGGGCGGCGAGCCCCGCCTGGGCGTTGCCGCGCTC
This sequence comes from Amycolatopsis eburnea, assembly GCF_003937945.1. GTDB lineage: Bacteria > Actinomycetota > Actinomycetes > Mycobacteriales > Pseudonocardiaceae > Amycolatopsis > Amycolatopsis eburnea. The sequence goes on along the minus strand of NZ_RSEC01000032.1, from coordinate 188,187 downwards.
GACCGGGACGTAGCCGAGGCCGCCGAGGAAGCCCGCCAGTGCCTTGCCCTTGAGGCCCTTGCCGACGAAGTACTCCGCCTTGCCGAGGAACTTGACCTGCCGCGGGGTCGTGAACGTGATCACGCCGGTGTCGAGCGCCGCCCGGTGGTTGGCCGCGAGCAGCACCGGGCCCGTGGCGGGCACGTTCTCCACGCCGTGCACCTCGGGCCGGTACAGCGCCCTGGCCAGCGGCCCCAGCACGAAGCGGACAAGCTGCGCGATCAAGTGGTCCTCCTCCTCGGTGGCGGTGACACCAGCATGGCACGATCGTTACCCGTGAGTTGGTTCGAGCGGCGTACGTGGCAGGAGCCCGGTTGGACGCCCGAGGACATCGTGACCGCGAAGGGTGACCGCACGGTTTCCGTCGTGCTACCGGCCCTCGACGAGGAGCGGACGGTGGGTGCGGTCGTCGCGTCGATCCGGCCCCTGGTCGGTTCGGTCGTCGACGAGCTCGTCGTCGTGGACTCGGGTTCGACGGACGCCACGGTCCGGACGGCCGAGGCCGCGGGCGCCCGGGTGGTCCGCCGCGAGGACGTGCTGCCGGACCTGCCGCCGGTCCCCGGCAAGGGCGAGGTGCTGTGGCGGTCGCTGGCCGCCACCAGCGGCGACCTCGTCGTCTTCCTCGACTCCGACCTGGTCGACCCGGACCCGGCGTTCGTGCCGTCGCTGCTCGGGCCGCTGGTCACCGAGCCGGGCGTGCACCTGGTCAAGGGCTTCTACCGCCGTCCGCTGCGGCTGGAGAGCAGCGGCGGCGGCCGCGTCACGGAGCTGCTCGCGCGCCCGGTGCTCTCGGCGCTGCGCCCGGCGCTCGGCGGGCTGGTCCAGCCGCTCGGCGGCGAGTACGCGGGCACGCGCGAGTTCCTCGAGTCGGTGCCGTTCGCCGCCGGGTACGGCGTCGAGATCGGGCTGCTCCTCGACGCCGAAGCGCGGTACGGCCTCGACGGGCTGGCCCAGGTCAACCTCGGTGTCCGCAAGCACCGGAACCGGTCGCTGCCCCAGCTCGGCGTGATGTCCCGGCAGATCCTCGGCACGGCGCTGGCGCGCTGCGGGGTGCCGGCCGCCGACGCGCCGTTCACGCAGTTCGTCCAGGTCGACGAGGAATGGCTGCCGGACGTCACGACCGTCCGGGTCGCCGACCGGCCGCCGATGCGGGAAGTGCTCGCCCGTCCTCGAGGGTGAGCACCTCGTCGAAGCCGTCGAGGTGCTCGGGGCGGTGGGTGACCAGCACGACCGTGCCCTTCGCGTGCGCGAGGACGTTCTTCAGGACGGCGTCGCCGTGCGCGGGGTCGAGGCCTTCGACGGGCTCGTCGAGCACGAGCACCGGCGGGGCGGCCAGGACCGCGCGGGCCAGGACCAGCCGCTGCCGCTGACCGCCGGAGAGGGCGTCGCCGTCCGGCCCGGTCTCGCGGTCGAGAGCCAGGCCGAACCCGGCGACCGCGCAGGCTTCCCGCAGCTCGTCGTCGGTGGCGGCCGGCTTCGCGAGGAGGAGGTTCTCGCGGACGGTGGCGTGGAAGACGTGCGCGTCGGCTTCGGCGCCCGAGATGACTTGCGCCAGGTCCGCGTACTCGCCGAGCGGGTGGCCGTCGAGGAGCACCCGGCCTTCGGTGGGGGACTGGCTGCCGAGCAGGAGGCGGAGCAGCGTCGTCTTCCCGGCGCCGCTGGGGCCGAGGATCCCGACGCGCTTGCCGGGCGGCAGGTCCAGGTCGACATGCCGTAGTGCGGGGGCGCGGCCCGGGTGGCGGACGCCGGCGTTCTCGAGCCTGAAGTGCCCTGGTCCCGGCGTCCGGGTGCCTTTTGGCGCGGGTGGCGCGGCGAGGACGGCCCGCACCCGGGCGGCCGACGCGCGGATCTCCGGCACCCGCCGGGCGGCGCCGATCAGCGGCAGGACCACCTCGAAGCCGGCCATGGCGGCCAGGGTGAGCGCGGCGGTCCAGGGCACGGAGGCGTCGGCCAGCAGCGCGACGGCGACCGTGGTGCCCAGCTGGACGAGCACCCCGGCGGCGGCGAGCAGCGCCGACGTGCCCGAGGTGGCCCGCTCGCTCGCGGCGATCCCGGCCACGACGCCGGTCGCCCGGGCGCGGTGTTCGGCCAGCGCGCCGGCGGCGACCAGCTCCCGGTGCCCGGTGACGAGTTCGACGGCGCGTTCGGCCAGTTCGGCCCGTTTCGGGGCGGTTTCCCGCGCGGCCCGTGCGGTGACGCGGACGACCAGCCAGGGCAGCAGCACTCCGGTGACCAGCAACCCCGCGGCCAGCGCGGCGGCGGCGGGAGCGGAAGCGGTGGCCGTGACGGCGACGGCGGCGACCCCCACGATCGCGGCGACACCGGCGGGCAGCAGCCACCGCAGGACCGCGTCCTGCAGCGCGTCCACATCGGACACGAGCCGGGTGACGAGGTCGCCGCCGGAGAAGGACGAGCCGGGCACGAGGGCCTGGTAGACCCGGGTGCGGAGCGTGCCGAGCCAGCGCAGCACGACTTCGTGCCCGGCGAGCCGCTCGGCGTAGCGGAGGCCGCCGCGCAGCAGGGCGAGGGTCCGGACCCCGACGATGGCGACGGTGAGCGCGCCGAGCGGGGGCCGTTCGGCGGCGCGGAGCAGCAGCCAGGCGGCGGTGGCCATCAGCGCGAGCGCGGCGAGTTCGGCTCCGGCACCGAGGAGGGCGGCGCGGACGAGGCGGAGAGTGTCCCTTGTGGACACGGCCCAGAGGTTCACGCGGCCACCTCCGCCACCCCCAAGCGCCCCAATGTGGCGTTGGTTGCGTTCAACGCACCGAACGCCACATTGGGTGCGTTGGACGCACCGAACGCCACATTGGGTGCGTTGGACGCACCGAACGCCACATTGGGTGCGTTGGACGCACCGAACGCCACATTGGGGCGCTTGGGTCGGGTGGTTCACGCCGCCACCTCCGCGCGAATCCGGCCGTCCCGCAGCTCCACCACCCGGTCCGCCAGCGTCACCATCGCCGGCCGGTGGGCGACGAGCACCGCGGTCCGGTCCGGCAGCAGCCGCCGGGTCGCCGACAAGACCGTCTCCTCCGTCCGCGAGTCCAGCCGGGTCGTCGGCTCGTCCAGCAACACCAGCCCCGCTGACGTCCGGGCCAGCGCCCGCGCCAGACCCACGCGCTGCCGCTGGCCCGCCGACAAGCCCTCGCCCAGCTCGCCCACCGGCGTCGAGTACCCCGCGGGCAAGCCCGCCGCCACCGAGTCCAGCGCCGCGGCCCGAGCCGCGGCCGGGACGTCGGCCTGCTGTCCCAAAGCGATGTTCTCCGCCAGCGTCCCCCGGAACAATGTCGGCCGCTGCGGCACCCAGGCCACCTCGGCGAGCCAGTCCTCCGGCGACAGCGAACGCAGGTCCACCCCGTCGACGAGCACCCGCCCCGACGAGGGCGCCACGAACCCCAGCAGCACCGCCAGCAGCGTGCTCTTCCCCGACCCGCTCGGCCCCACCACCGCGATCCGCGCCCCCGCCGGAACGCGCAGGTCCACATCGGACAGCACCGGAACCCCGTCGTAGCAGACCGAAACCCGGTCCAGCTCCAGCGAAGGCGCACCCCGCCGCCGGGTGGCGACAGCCGAGCGCGGGGTGACCAGCGGTACCGCCAGGGCTTCCCGCAACGCCGTCAACCCCTCGGCCGCCGCGTGGAACTTCGCGCCCGCCGCGCGCAGGGGCAGGTACGCCTCCGGGGCCAGGACCAGCACCAGCATCGCCGTCCGCGCGTCGAGGCCGCCGTCGAGGAGGCGGAACCCGATCGGCACCGCCACCAGCGCCACCGACATGGTCGCCACCAGCTCCAGCACCAGCGCGGAAAGGAACGCGATCCGCAACGTCTTCAGCGTCGCGTCGGCGTGGGCGGCCGCCATCGAACGGACCGTCGAGGCCTGCGCCGCCGCCCGGCCGAACAGCCGGAGCGTCCCGAGACCCCGCACCACGTCGAGGAAATGGCCACCGAGGCGGAGCAGCAGCGACCACTGGCGCTCGGTCCGCGCCGCCGTGTGCTTGCCGACCAGGATCGCGAACACCGGGATCAGCGGCAACGTCGCCGTGACGACCAGCGCCGACACCAGGTCCGTCGCGAACAGCCGCGCGATCACCGCGACCGGCACCACCACCGACACGACCAGCGACGGGAGGTAGCCGGTCAGGTAGCTGTCCGTGGCGTCGGCCCCGCGCGTCACCTGAGTGGCGACGACGCCCGCCCGATCGGCGCGCGAGTCGAGCAACCGGCGGCGCAGGCCGGCGCGCACCGAAGCCGCGAACCGTCCACTGAGGACACCGTGGCCCCACGAAAGCAGCACCCGCGCGGCGATCGCGATGACCAGGAACAGCGAGACACCACCACCGGTGAGCAGCGTGGCGAGACCTTCGGCCTGGAGCAGCACCGAAGCGGCAGTGAGCACCCCGAGCGTGGCCAGCACGGCCAGGTAGCGCCGGAGTCCGGGCAGAGCGGGCACGGCGTTCCCCCTAGAAGTGCAGCAGCGAGCGCTGGTCGACGGGGTGGCGGTGGGCGCGCCAGGTCAGCCACTGCACGACCAGCAGCACCAGCACCGACGGCGGCGCGAACCACGCCAGGAGCGCGAACGTCCCCGGTGCCGTCGCCGCCTGCTCGACCGTCAGCGCGTACCCGGGCGAGACCAGGACCGCGGGGAACCGCAGCGTGCCGGCGAGCAGGGCCGGGCAGGCGGCCAGGACCATCGAGCCGACGAGCGCGACGCGGTTCCGCCGCAGCGCCAGGCCGAGCCGCGTGACGGCGAGCGCGGCGAAAGCCAGCACGGCCACGCCCACGCCGAGCGCCGTCACGCCGTCGAGCGCGAAGGCGCTCCACACCGTCGCGATCACCAGGAACGCGAGCACGGGCGCGGTGAACGCGCGGGCCAGCCGCACCGCCCGCCCGGTCAGCTCGGCCGGGGCGCGCACGGCGAGGAACGCCGCGCCCTGCAAGGCGAACAGCGCCACGAACCCGAGCCCCCACAGCACGGCGTACGGGCTGAAGAGCGCGAGGACGTCCCCGGACGGCGAGCCGTCGGCAGCCAGCGGCAGCCCGGCCACGAGGTTGCCGAGGAACAGGCCCCACGACACCGCCGTCACCAGCGCGCCGCCGACGATGCCCGCGGTCCAGGCGCCGCGCCGCGCGTCCGGGCGGCGGCTGCGCAGCTGCATCGACGCCGTGAACGTGACCAGGCCGAGCAGCAGCGTCACGACCAGGACGTACGCCCCGGCGAACACCTTGCCCTCCAGGTGCGGGAACGCGCCGAACAACAGCCCGACCGCGGCGACCAGCCACACCTCGTTGGCCAGGAAGAACGGGCCGAGCGCGCCGAGCGTCTGCCGGCGTCGTCGTTCGTCGGTCTCGAACACCGGCAGGAGCATGCCGACGCCGTAGTCGTAGCCCGCGAGCGCGAAGTACCCGCAGGTCAGCAGGCCCAGCACGCACCACCACAAGGTCACCATCGGTCAGACTCCGCTCAGGACGGGCAGCTCGGCCGGCTCGCCGGCCGGGTCCGGGCCGCGCTTGGCGACCCGCGCCATGAGCACCCAGTCGGCCACCGCGAGCGCGGCGAACAGCAGCGAGAAAGCGATGAAGGAGAACAGGATCTGGCCGGCCGGGACGTCCGCGACCGCGTCGGCGGTGCGCAGCTTCCCCCAGATCAGCCACGGCTGGCGGCCGAGTTCGCGCACCAGCCAGCCCATGATCGACGCGACGAACGGCAGCGGGATCGCCGCGACCATCAGGTAGTGCAGGAGCCGCGCCTTGGTGAGCCAGTTCCGGAACAGCAGCAGCGTGCCGAGGAGCGCGCAGAGGAGCATCGCGAACCCGAGCGTGATCATCAAGCCGAGCGGCGCGCCCACCGCCGCTTCGCCCAGCTTGTCCGGTTGGTACATCTTCAGCTTGCCGAACTGCGCGAAACCCTGGTTGACCACGAAGATCGAGCCGATGAGCGCGGTGACGACGCCGAGCCGCATCGAACGGCGGAAGAACTCGACCTCCGCCGTGCGCTTGAGGAAGTGGTAGGCGCTGACACCGACGACGAAGAACCCGCCGGTCACCAGCGCGGCGCTGACGACGTGCGGCAGCGACGCGGCCAGCGCCGGGTTCGAGAACAGCGCGCCGAAGTCGTCGAGGTGCAGGGTGCCGCCTTCGAGCCGGCTGCCGACCGGGTTCTGCAGGAACGAGTTGGCCAGCATGATGAACAGCGCCGACGCGTACGCGGTCAGCGTGACCAGCCAGATCAGCGCCAGGTGCAGCCACTTGTGCATGCGGCCGAAGCCGAAGATCCACAGGCCGAGGAAGGTCGACTCCAGGAAGAACGCGACCAGCGTCTCGATGGCCAGCGGCGCGCCGAAGACGTCACCGGCGAAAGCGGAAAGCCCGGTCCAGGTCAGCCCGAACTGGAATTCCATCACTATTCCGGTGACGATCCCGAGCGCGTAATTGATCACGTACAAGCGGCCCCAGAAGCGGGTCATCCGCAGCAGCTCGGGCTTGCCGCCGACCGCCGCGCGCGTCTGCATCACGGCCACCATCGTGACCAACCCCAGCGTGAGCAGCACGAACAGGAAGTGGAACGAAGTCGTCGTCGCGAACTGGAGTCTCGCGACCGGGAGTGCGTCCATGTCGAGCGACTATATACGTAGCCTGGCTACATGTAGGCACCAAATCCATGAGATCCGGGTCATCTCCGGGAAATCCCCGGGTGTGCCCCCGGTGGCCGGGCAATAGCCTCTCCGGGGTGGGATGCGTAGACTGCGTACCTATGAAGGCGGACACCCTGCGCGGGCACCTCGACGCGTTGCTGCTGGCGGTGCTCGACGGCCGGAAGCTGCACGGCTACGCGATCATCGAGGCGCTCCAGCTGCGCAGCGACGGCGCGCTCGACCTGCCGACCGGCACGGTCTACCCGGCGCTGCGCCGGCTCGAGCGGGCCGGCTGGCTGGCCAGCGAGTGGGACGTCGTCTCCGGCCGCAAGCGGCGCACCTACCGGCTCACCCGCTCCGGCCAGCAGGCACTGGCCGCCGAACGCGCCGAGTGGCGGGAGTTCACCACGGTCATCGGGGGAGTGCTGGGGGCATGATCGACGAATACCTGGGCGACCTGGACCGCAGGCTGCACGGCTGCGGCCGGTTCAAGGCCGACCTGCTGGCGGAGGCCAGAGACGGCCTGCACGACGCCGCCGACGCGTACCGCGCGGGCGGCTGGAGCGACGAGGACGCCGAGCGCCGCGCGGTCGCCGACTTCGGCCCGGCGGCCGTCGTCGCCCGCGACTACCAGGCCGAGCTGGGCATGCTCAGCGGCGTCCGGACGCTGTGGAAGCTCGTCATCGGCGTCCCGGCGATGCAGATCGCGTGGGACTACGCCCGGATCCTCACCTTCGGCGAGTGGACGAGGATCTCGACGCCGACGCCGGAGTGGTACAAGGTCGTCACGCACGTCACCCACGGCGCGGTGTTCGTCGTGCCGGTGATCGGCGTGCTGGCCCTGCTCGGCATCCGCTGGCTGAGCCGCCACCTGGACGGCACCGGGCTCGCGCGGTTCTGCGGCACCCTCATCGCGATCGCGGTCGGCGTCAACCTGGCCTCGGTCGGGCTGCTGATCAGCACGACCGGGTTCGTGGACGCGTCACGGCTGTTCCTGAGCGTCCCGTGCGCGGTGCTGATGGTCGCCTGGGTGCTGCTTTCGCTCCGGCTCGTCGTGCTCGCGAGACGATCCTGGGGTGGGTATGCCACGATCGTCGCGTGACGACCGCGCTGATCTACCTCGTAGTCATGCTGCTGGTGGCCGCCGTGGTGTTCCTGCTGGCCGCCGTGGTCTTCGGCCGGGGTGAGGAGCTCGCCCCGCTGCCGCCGGGCAGCTCGCCGACGCGGCTGCCCGCCGAGGACATCACCGGCGAGGACCTGACCGAGGTCCGCTTCCAGCTGGTGCTGCGCGGCTACAAGATGTCCGAGGTGGACTGGGTGCTGCGCCGCCTCGGCGTCGAGCTGGACGAGCTGCGCGCCCGGGTCGCCGAGCTGGAGCAGCGCGAGCGCGACCGGGAGAGCACGCCCGAAGGGGCCCAGTGACGGATCTGATCCTGTCGGTCGACGTGCGCGCGCCGGCCGGGACGACCTGGCTCGCGCTCACCGACTGGACGCGCCAGGGCGAGTGGATGCTCGGCACCGAGGTCGAGGTCGTCGCGGGCAACGGCCGCAGCGTCGGGTCGCGCCTTTCGGCGTTCACCGGCGTGGCCGGCATCGGGTTCACGGACAAGATGGAGATCACGAGCTGGGAGCCGCCGGTGCGGTGCGCCGTCCGGCACCTCGGGAGCGTCGTGCAGGGCACCGGCGTGTTCCAGGTGGTGGCGAAGGGCGCGACGCGCTCGACGTTCGTCTGGGCCGAGCACCTGCGGCTGCCGTTCGGGCCGCTGGGCCGGCTCGGCTGGCCGGTGGTGCGGCCGGCGTTCGCGCTGGGCGTGCGCCAGTCGCTGCGGCGGTTCGCGCGGTTCGCGGAGAACTATTCGGTGGGTGGGGATGAGTGAGCTGTTCGGCACCGACGGCGTCCCGCGGTGCAGCTGGGGCAATTCGGCCCCGGACTACGTGGCCTACCACGACGAGGAGTGGGGCGTCCCGCTCCACGGCGAGGACGAGCTGTACGAGCGGCTGTGCCTCGAGTCGTTCCAGTCGGGGCTCTCGTGGATCACGATCCTGCGCAAGCGCGAGAACTTCCGGAAGGCGTTCAAGCGGTTCAAGCCGGCGAAGGTGGCGAAGTTCGGCGACGCCGACGTCGAGCGGCTGATGCAGGACGCGGGGATCGTGCGGAACCGGGCCAAGATCCTGGCCGCGATCAAGAACGCGCAGGCGATCGCCGCGCTGGACACGCCGCTGGACGACCTGCTGTGGTCGTTCGCGCCCACGTCGCATCGCCGTCCTCGCACCATGGCCGACGTCCCGGCGATCACGGACGAGTCCAAGGCGATGGCCAAGGAGCTGAAGAAGCGCGGGTTCGTCTTCCTCGGCCCGACCACGTGCTACGCGCTGATGCAGGCCACCGGCATGGTCGACGACCACGTCTCCGGCTGCTTCCGGGCCGCCAAAAGCCGTTAAGGCCACCTTACGGGCGTCAGACGCCCGTAAGGTGGCCTTGACGGCACGTCCTACTTGCCCTGGAAGTTCGGCTTGCGCTTGCCGACGAAGGCCTCGACGGCCTCGGTGTGGTCGGCGGTCGCGCCGAGCGCGGTCTGGGCGGCGTCCTCGGCGTCGAGGGCTTCCTCGAACGTCGACTGCGCGGCCAGGTTGAGCACGCCCTTGATCTTCGCGTAGGCCACCGTCGGACCGGCCGCGAGCTTCGCCGCCACCTGCTGGGCCCGGGCCGCCAGCTCCTCGTCCGGCACGACCTCGCCGACCAGGCCGAGGCGCAGCGCCTCCGTCGCGTCGACGGTCCGGGCCAGCAGCATCAGCTCGGCGGCGCGGCCGTAGCCGACCAGCCGCTGCAGCGTCCACGACGCACCCGAGTCCGGCCCGAGCCCGACGTTGGCGAAGGCCATCAGGAACGACGACGACTCGGCGGCGATCCGCAGGTCACTGGCGTAGGCGAAGGCGGCCCCGGCGCCGGCGGCGGTGCCGTTGATCGCGGCGATCACCGGCTTCTCCATCGACACGATCGCCTTGACGATCGGGTTGTAGTGCTCTTTCACCGTGTGTAGCGGGGCGGGGTCACCCGCTTGCAGCAGCCCGACGTGCTCCTTCAGGTCCTGGCCGGCGCAGAACGCCTTGCCCGAACCGGAAAGCACCACCGCGCGGACGGCTTCGTCGTCCGCCGCCTCGCGCAGCGCCGCGAGCAGTGCTTCCTTCAGCTCGACGGTCAGCGAGTTGTACGCCTGCGGCCGGTTGAGGGTGAGGGTGCGCACCCCGTCGGCGTCGGCGGTCAGCAGGACGTCGGATGTGGTCACGTCTTCTCCTTGCGCGGAAACATCGGTCGTCCGACAGTCTTCCACCCCGCGCGAGCCGCATACCAGCACCGATACGGCGGCAAAAGATCGGTCCGCTGATGCGCCCGGCCGCTGATGAGGGACAATGGACACCAGACCCGGCTGGCTTTCACGCGAGCGCGACCCGGGCGCGCCGGTTGAGACGGAGGGAGCACGCTATGGCGGCCATGAAGCCCCGGACCGGAGATGGTCCCCTCGAAGTGACTAAGGAGGGGCGGGGCCTCGTGATGCGCGTACCGCTCGAGGGCGGTGGGCGACTCGTCGTCGAACTTTCCGCGGAAGAAGCGAAGGACCTCGGCGCCGCTTTGGCGGAGGTCACCGGCTAGCAAGCCTCCCTCGAACCGTCCTTCCGTCGCACCCCGGTCTCCCTTCGGAGGCCGGGGTCGCGGTTCCTCAGCGCCCGGAGGTTGCTCACTGTGCGTAATCCGCTACCCCCCGTTCCGACCAGTCTGCTCGACATCGAGGTAACGGCGGAGCTCCGCCGCGGCACCCCGACGGCCCGGTTCGTGACCGCGCCCGCGGACGACGTGGAGTCCGAGCCCCTCGAGGTCGGCGGCATCCGGATCACCGGCAAGGCGGGCGACGTGCAGACGGTCCCCGGCGACGGTCCGCGCTGGGTGGCGGGCCTCGGCGACGGCGAGCCGAAGCAGTACCGCAAGACCGGCGCGGCGCTGGTCCGCGCGGTGAACGCGGCGCTGGCCGACGACGTCGACAACGGGGGCAAGGCGTTCCGCGCGGTGCAGGTCGAGCTGCCGGAGGAGGCGTCCGGCGAGCACGTGACCGAGCTGGCGCTCGGGCTGCTCCTGGGCGGCTACCGCTTCAAGGTGTCGGGTGAGGACCCGAAGCCGTCGGTGCGCACGGTGCGGCTGGTGACCGCCGACCCGGCCGCCGCCGAGCTGGTCGCGCGTGCTGCGGCGCTGGCCGCGGCGACGGCGCTGACCCGCGACCTGGCGAACACGCCGTCGAACGTGAAGAGCCCGGCGTGGCTGGCGGACACGGCGGCGAAGGTGGCCGGCCCGGGCGTCGAGGTGACGATCCGCGACGAGAAGTGGCTGACGACGCAGGGCTTCGGCGGCGTCGTGGCGGTCGGCGGCGGCTCGGCCCGCCCGCCGCGCCTGATCGAGATGGCGTACCGGCCGTCGGGCGCTTCGAAGCACCTGCTGCTGGTCGGCAAGGGCATCACGTTCGACACCGGTGGCCTGTCCATCAAGCCGGCCGACGGCATGCACCTGATGCGCACGGACATGGCGGGCGGCGCGGCCGTGATCGCCGCCACCCGCGCGATCGCGGCCCTCGGCCTGCCGGTGCGCGTGACGGCGCTGGTGCCCGCGGCGGAGAACCACGTGTCGGGCTCGTCGTACCGCCCCGGCGACATCGTCCGCCACTACGGCGGCAAGACGACCGAGGTCGGCAACACCGACGCGGAGGGCCGCATGGTCCTGGCCGACGCGCTGGCCTACGGCATCCGCAAGTTCAGCCCGGACTACGTCGTCGACGCGGCGACGCTGACGGGAGCGATGAAGGTCTCACTGGGCCTGCGCACGGGCGGGTTGTTCGCTTCGGACTCCGCGCTGGCTGATGCGGTGATCGGCGCGGGCGCGCGCGTGGGCGAGGCGTGGTGGCGCATGCCTCTGGTGGAGGACTACGCGGAGAACGTCCGCGGCGAGTTCGGCGACGTCCGGCAGACGCCCGGCGGCCCCGGCAGCATCACGGCGGCGCTGTTCCTGCGCGAGTTCACGTCGGGTCTGCCGTGGGCGCACCTGGACATCGCGGGACCGGCCCGGTCGGAGAAGAACTACGACGAGGTGGTGCCGGGAGCGACGGGCTTCGCGGCCCGGACCCTGGTGGAGCTGGCGGCCTCGCTGGGCTGAGGGGTTGTCCACATCCCGGCTGGGGTGTGGACAACCCGCTGTTCGTGGCCGGGTTCGTCGGTGGGTGCCGATACGCTGGAGCGGGGACGCCCCCCAGGGTTGGGCGGGGGCTGTCCGGTGGGGGATGGGGTGGCCTGACGGGGTGCCGGGCCCGGCCGGCAAAGGTCTTGAATGACTCATTCAGGACCTCCGAAGACCTGAATGAGTCATTCAGGACGTCCGGTTGCGCGGCCCTCGCCCCAAGCGCCGCTGCGACCCGACGTCCGGCAGGGAGCACCTGCACGGCGTGCCGGGCTCCGGGGCTCAGTCCCGGGCCGCAGCCAGCACGTGGTCGCGGAAGCCGGTCACCGCCGGGGTCATCGGCTCCTCCGCGCGCCACGCCAGGCCGATCGTCCGGTACGGCCGCGGTGACAGCGGCACCTCCGCGACCCCCGCCGGGCTGCCCGGGCCGAACCGCGGCAGCAGCGCCACCCCCAGGCCCGCCGCCACCAGGCCGCGCACCGTGTCCGACTCCTGGCCCTCGAACGCGATCCGCGGCGTGAACCCCGCCGCCGCGCAGAGCTCGTCCGTCAGCGTCCGCACGCCGTAACCCTGCTCCAGCAGCACGAACTCCTCGTCCGCCAGCTCCGAAACCCGCACCGAGCGCCGCCCGGCGAGCGGGTGGCCCGCCGGGACGGACAGCAGGATCTCCTCGTCGACCAGGCCCGCCGAAGCCAACGCCGGCACGGACGGCAGCGGCGCCAGCAACGCCAGGTCCAGCTCGCCGGCGACCAGGCGGTCGACCATCTCCTGCCGCGAGCCCTGCACCAGCGTGAACCGCACCCCCGGGTACCGCGCCCGGTGGCCGCGCAGCAGCGACGGCACCAGTGACCGGCCGAGCAGGTGCAGGAACCCGAGCACCACGTGCCCCGACTCCGGCGACACCTCCTCCCGCGCCAGCCGGACGCCGGTGTCGAGCGCCGCCAGACCGCGCTCCGCCGCCTCCGCCAGCAGGTCCGCCGCGCGCGTGAGGCGGATGCCGCGGCCGTCCGGCACCGTCAGGGGCGCGCCCAGCGCGTCCGCCAGCGCCGCGAGCCGGCGGCTGACAGTCGGTTGCGGGACGCCGAGCAGCTCGGCCGCGCGTGTGACGTTCCCCGTCTTCCGCAAGGCGGCCAGCAGCAGCAGGTGCGGCGCGACCTGCGCCGACAGCGAGTCATACGTCATCGCATGAATCATGCCAGTCGAACGCATTGGACGTATTGGTTAGCTCTGCTTACTTTCGGGTCGTGACCTCCACGCGCCGAGTCAAGACCGCCGTCGCCGCGGCCGGGATCTCCTCCTTCGCCCTGCTCTACGCGCCGCAGCCGGTGCTGCCGCAGCTCGCCGCGCAGTACCACCTCGACCCCGGCGGCGCGGCGCTCGCGGTGAGCGTCGCGACCGGCGCGCTCGCCATCGCCGTCCTGCCGATCGCGGCGCTGTCCGAAGTGGTCGGACGCCGGCGGGTGATCCTGACGTCGGTCATCGCGTCGGTGGTGTTCGGGCTGCTGCTGCCGCTGATGCCGACGTACCCGGCGCTGCTCGTCCTGCGGGCGCTGCAGGGCATCGCGATCGCCGGCTTCCCCGGCGTCGCGGCCGCCTACCTGGCCGAACGCCTGGGCCGCGCGGGCGTCGCGGCCGCGGTCGGCGCGATGATCGCCGGCAACACGATCGGCGGCATGCTCGGCCGCCTGGCCAGTGGGTTCACCGCGGGCCCTCTCGGCTGGCGCGGCGCGCTGTACGTCGTCGCGGGGGTGGGCGCGGTGTGCTCGGCGATCACCGTCGTGACGCTGCCGCCGGGCCCGCGCCCACGCGGGAACGCCCAGCTCCGCGCGGTCGCACAGGGGCTGGTCACGGCGGTGCGCAAGCCGGTGCTGCTCGCGCAGTACGCGGTCGCGCTGCTCGCGATGGGCTCGTTCGTCGCGCTGTACAACGCCGCCGGCTTCCGCCTGACCGGCGAACCGCTCGGCCTGTCCCCGGCGATCGCGTCACTGGTGTTCCTCGCCTACGCGACCGGCTCGGTGTCCTCGGCCGCGGCCGGCCGCCTGGTCGCGCGGGTCGGCCGCCGCCGCGCGCTGGTCGGGGCCCTGCTGCTGACGGCGTTCGGCGCGGCGCTCACGCTGCCCGACTCCCTGCCGCTGGTCATCGCCGGGTTCCTGGTGCTGACCTGCGCGTTCTTCGCCGCGCACGCGGTCGCGAACGGCTGGGCGGCCGCCGACGCGCCGGAGAACGCGCGCGGCCAGGTCGGCGGCATGTACACGGCGACGTATTACCTGGGCAGCAGCGTCGGCGGCGCGGCCGGCGCGTGGGTCTACGGCCACGAGGGCTGGCCGTGGCTGATCGCGGTCGTCGTGGCCTGGCTGCTGCTCGCGGTGGCGGCGGTCGGCGCGGGCACCCGGGTGCGCGCGGTGCGGCGGGAGCTCGTGGCGAGCTGAGTCGGACGGGTCGGCACGTCGTGAACGACTCATCCGCGACGCCCGATCCGCCCCCTCCGCGATGTCATGAAAGGGTCGTTCACCTCGTCAGACGACATGAACGACCCGTTCATGACATCTCCGCGACGCCGGGCAGGCCACGCGGCCGGGCGGCTGAGTCAGATCGCCGCCGCGACCAGCAGGCCGCCGCCCACCGGCAGCAGCGCCGGGACCAGCCGGTCGTCCTCGCGGAACGCCCGCGCCACCTCGCGCAGCGCCAGCGTCTCCGGGTCGCGGTGGGACGGGTCGATCACCCGGCCGCCCGCCAGCACGTTGTGGAACGCGATGATCCCGCCCCGCCGCAGCAGCGAGACGCCCAGTTCGTAGCAGCCGGGGTACTCGATGTACGCGGAATCGACGAAGACCAGGTCGTAGCCGCCCGGCGTGAGCCGCTGGAGCACGTCCAGGGCGCGGCCGATGATCAGCCGCGTCCGGCCCGGCGCGTAGCCGGCCTCGCGGAACGTCGCGCGCGCGGCCCGCTGGTACTCCGGCTCGACGTCGATCGAGGTCAGGATGCCGTCGGGGGCCATGCCGCGGAGCAGGCTCAGCCCGCTGACCCCGGCGCCCGTGCCGACCTCGACGACCGCCTTCGCCCGCAGCGTCGCGGCCAGGAAGCGCAGCGTCGCGCCCGCGCCCGCGCTGAGCGGGACGCAGCCCAGGTCCTCGGCCCGTGCCCGCGCCGAAGACAGCACCTCGTCGTCGGGCAGGTACCCGTCGACGAACCCGGAATCGGCCGGTGCGGCCGCAGGGGTGGGCGTGTTCACGCACGGAGGTTAGCGTTGGTTGTCGATAAATCCTCGCAGGCTCCCTGGTAAGCACCCGGGAAGAACTTCTCAGCCTGCTCTCAGTCCAGTCTCACTAGAACCATAAGGAACCCCGACAGACTGAAATCCAGACGCACGGGAACACCGTGGCCACAGCCCGCGTTGGGTGGAGCAGACAGGAGAGACGCAGATGGAGGTGCCTGCTCCCGCTATGCAGAACGCCGTTGCCGACGCCGGGGCTCAGCCGGTGACCCTGGACGAGGCGGCGTGGACGCCACCGTCCTGGGACGAGGTCGTGCGCGAACACGGTGACCGGGTCTACCGGCTCGCCTACCGCCTGACCGGCAACACCCACGACGCCGAGGACCTGACGCAGGAGACCTTCATCCGGGTCTTCCGCTCGCTGGCGTCGTACAAGCCGGGCACGTTCGAAGGCTGGCTGCACCGGATCACCACCAACCTCTTCCTGGACATGGCCCGCCGCCGCTCGCGCGTGCGGATGGAAGGCCTGCCCGAGGACACCGACCGCATCGTGGGCGACGACCCGAGCCCCGAGCAGGTCTACTCGGACACCCACCTGGACCCTGACCTGCAGGCGGCGCTCGACGAGCTGCCCCCGGAGTTCCGCGCCGCCGTGGTGCTGTGCGACGTCGAAGGCCTGTCGTACGAGGAGATCGGCGCGACGCTGGGTGTCAAGCTGGGCACCGTCCGCAGCCGGATCCACCGCGGTCGCCAGGCGCTGCGCGCGTCGCTCGAGCGACGGCGCGCTTACGCACCGCAGTCTGCGAAGGTGTCGGTATGACCGCACCGCGAGGCTGGGGACTCCCCGAGTCGCACCTGCTGCCGGACGTCGTCGTGGCGTTCGTCGACGGCGAGCTTTCGCACGGCGCCCGCGACCGCGCGGCGTCGCACATCACGCGCTGCCAGGCGTGCGCGGCCGAGGTCCGCGCCCAGCGGCAGACAGTCGACACGATCCGGCACGCCGGTGCCCCCTCGATGTCGGCGGGGTTCCTGGCGAGCCTGCAGTCGATCCCGCAGCACACGGAGCTGCCGGGCACCCCGGACAACCTGGCGATCACGGCCGACGGCCAGCTCGTCGCGGTCCAGCGCCCCGACCGGGTAGCCGGCCTGCGCGACACCGGCGTCTTGGGCGGCGTGGCCCCGCTGGGCTCGTCGGCCCCGCTGGGCCAGTCCCCGAACGTCCTCGGCGGCGGCCGGTTCAAGCGCCGCGCCGCACAGGGTGCGGGGGTCGTCGTGTCCGGGCTGGTGCTGAGCGCGCTGGCCCTGGTCGGCACGTCGGCGGACGGCGACGGCGGTCCCGAGCAGGGCGGCAGCGTGCCCCAGCCGGCGAACCTGCTCCCGGCCCAGCTGGCGGTGCCCCCGCAGCAGGCGCCGACGTCGGTCCCGCCGACCACCACGGCCGCTGTGGTGCCCGCGGGGATTCGCTGACCTGATTGACCGAGGCCGCCGTGAGGAAATCCTCCTGGCGGCCTTTGTCGTGTCCGGGGGCGGTCCGGCGGCACGCAGGCCTGCCCGGCCGGTCTGGCGGCTTCGCCGGGACCCCGGCCCACGGTCCAAGAAACAGCCACTTCACCGGCGGACCGGCAGACTCGGAGCACTGGGCTTGGGTATCGTCACGCCCAGCCACCTGATCTTCTGCACCGGGGAATGATGACCGAGCCGAACGTGAATCCCGAGCAGCCCGGCGCGCGCGATGCCGATCGGCTGGGTCCGCGGCCGCTCGCGCGGCCCGCCGTCGATCCGGCGCAGGCCGCCGTGTTCGGGCGGCCGCAGGGGGTCGACGGGGCGTTCGACAAGCTCTACACCCCGCAGCAGGCCAACGGCGTCAACCTCGCGCCGCCCGCGCCCGAGTCGCTCGCCGAAGCCTTCCGGCGGCCGCCCGGCGCCGAAGGGGTGCTGCTCGAACGCCCGCGTGAGGCCACCGGCGAGCCGAAGCAGGCCGACCCGCCGCTGTGGAACAGCACCAGCGACCCGTGGCGTGATCCGGGGGCCGGTGCCGTGCTGGCCGGGCCCGCGATGCCCGCCGAGGACGAGGAAAAGCCCACCAAGCGGCCGCCGGGGGCGTTGCTCAGCCTGCCCGAGGTGCTCTTCGGGCGCCGGGTGCAGCCGAAGGCGCTCGCGCTGCTCGGGGTCGTCGCGCTGCTCATCGGCGCCGCCGGCGGGTTCGTCGGCTGGTGGGTCGGCGACACCGGCACCGAGCTGACCGGGTCCGCCACGATCGCCGAAGCCGAGGCCGCCAAGGAACGCCCGGCCGGATCGGTCGCCGAGATCGCCAAGCGCGTCGCGCCCGCCGTCGTTTCGCTCGAGGTCTTCAAGCCCGGCGCCGAATCCGGCGAGCAGGGCTCCGGCGTGATGATCGACCCGCAGGGCTACATCCTCACCAACGAGCACGTCATCGCCTCCGCCGCCGCGGACCCGGGCGTCAAGGTCACCGCGATCTTCGTCGACGGCACCCGCACCGAGGCCAAGCTCGTCGGCGCCGACCAGAAGACCGACCTCGCCGTCGTGAAGGTGAACGTCACCAACCCGACCGTGCTGCAGATCGGCAAGTCCGCGGACCTGCAGGTCGGCGACACCGTGATGGCGATCGGCTCGCCGCTGGCACTGCAGAACTCGGTCACCGCGGGCATCGTCAGCGCGCTGAACCGGCCGATCACCGCGGGCGGCGACAGCGGCGCACCGCCGGTCACCTACGAGGCCATCCAGACCGACGCCGCGATCAACCACGGCAACTCGGGCGGCGCGCTCGTCGACTCCACCGGCGCGCTGGTCGGCATCAACTCGTCGATCCGCTCGTCCAGCGCGGACGGCGGCAGCATCGGCATCGGCTTCGCCATCCCGAGCGACTACGCGATCAAGATCGCGAAGTCGCTGATCAAGGACGGCAAGGTCCGGCACGCGGACATCGGCATCAACGCGTCGTCGACGGTCGCCGGCTCGTCCACGATGGGCGCGCAGGTGAAGAACGTCGCCCCCGGCGGCCCGGCCGCGAACGCGGGCATCAAGGAGGGCGACGTGATCACGAAGATCGGCAGCCGGCTGGTCCGCGACTCCGCGGAGCTGACGGTCGCGGTCCGCGCGCACGACGTCGGCGAAGTGGTCCCGGTGTCACTGGCCCGCGACGGCGCGAGCTTCGTCGTGGACGTAACCCTGGCTTCCGACTGAGTTCCCGCGTTCGGCCTGCCGGAGCACGGCGGGCTGCGGGTACCCTGGCCGGGTAGGTTCAGCTGCGGAGGTTGACTGGTGTTCGACAGCGTCGGGTGGGGCGAAATCCTCGTCCTCATCATCGCCGGTCTCTTCATCCTCGGCCCGGAACGCCTCCCCGAGGCGGCTTCCTGGCTGGCGAAGAGCGTGAAGAAGGTCCGGGACTTCGCGACCGGCGCCCGTGAACAGCTGCGCGAGGAGATGGGCCCGGAGTTCGACCAGCTCCGCAAGCCCCTCGAGGACCTGCGCGGCCTGCGCAACTTCGACCCCAAACGCGTGGTGACGCAGCACCTCTTCGACGGTGACGCGGACCCACTGGGCCTCAAGGGCATCACGAACGGCAGCAACGGGACGAACGGGACCAACGGCACGACGGTCGGTCAGCCCAAGGCAGCGCCGGAACCGCTGAAGCCGGGGGAGCGCCCGCCGATCGACCCGGACGCCACCTGACGCGCACTTCTCAAGCGCCCCAATGTGGCCTTCGGTGCGTCAGACGCACCCAAGGCGGCCTTCGGTGCGTCTGACGCAACCAAGGCCACCTTGGGGCGCTTGGGGTCAGCGGCCGGCCGGGGTCACGTTCAGCATCATCCCGGCCAGGCCGCGAGCCCGGACCGAGAGCTTCTTCGCCACGTCGCCGAGCACCACCGACGCCGGGGCCTCCGGCTCGGACAGCACGATCGGCGTGCCCGCGTCGCCCTGGGCGACCACACGCGGGTCCATCGGGACCTGGCCGAGCAGCGGCACCTCGGAGCCGATCGACTTGGTCAGCGAGTCGGCCACCGTCTGGCCGCCGCCGGCGCCGAAGATCTCCAGCCGGGAGCCGTCAGGCTGCTCCAGCCACGACATGTTCTCGATGACGCCCGCCACGCGCTGGCGGGTCTGCAGCGCGATCGCGCCCGCGCGCTCGGCCACCTCGGCCGCCGCCTGCTGCGGGGTCGTGACCACCAGGATCTCCGCGTTCGGGATCAGCTGGGCCACCGAGATCGCGATGTCGCCGGTGCCCGGCGGCAGGTCCAGCAGCAGGATGTCCAGGTCGCCCCAGAAGACGTCGGCCAGGAACTGCTGCAGCGCGCGGTGCAGCATCGGGCCGCGCCACACCACCGGCGTGTTGCCCGGGGTGAACATGCCGATGGAGATCACCTTCACGCCGTGGGACTGCGGCGGCATGATCATCGTGTCGACCTTGGTCGGCTTCTCGCGCGCGCCCAGCATGCGGGGGATCGAGTGGCCGTAGATGTCCGCGTCCACGACGCCGACCGACAGCCCGCGCGCGGCCATCGCCGCGGCCAGGTTCACCGTGACCGACGACTTGCCGACGCCGCCCTTGCCCGAGGCCACGCAGTACACGCGGGTCATCGAGCCCGGCTGCGCGAACGGGATCACCGGCTCCGCCGCGTCGCCGCGGAGGGACTTCCGCAGCTCGGAGCGCTGCTCGTCGCTCATGACGTCCAGCTCGACGCGCACGTCGACGACGCCGGGGAGCTTCGCGACGGCTTCCTTCGTGTCGTTGGTCAGCGTCGCCTTCAGCGGGCAGCCCGCGACCGTCAGGTAGATCCCGACCGTCACGACGCCGTCGTCGCCGACGACCACGTCCTTGACCATCCCCAGGTCCGTGATGGGTTTCCGGATCTCCGGGTCTTGCACGCTCTTCAGCGCGCTGCGGACGTCGTCGACGCTGGGGAGCTGCTGCGTACTGGTCACGCCACCCATGTTACGTACCGGTAGGCGTCCGGGACTTCTTGGGCTTTACGTCCAGGTCTTCCCGCAGCCGGTCCAGCTCGCTGCGGAGGTAGTCGCGCGTCGCGACTTCGCCGATCGCCAGCCGCAGCGCCGCCAGCTCGCGGGCCAGGTACTCCGTGTCGGCTTTCGTCTGGGTCGCCCGGTTCCGGTCCTCCTCGAGGGAGACGCGGTCGCGGTCGTCCTGGCGGTTCTGCGCGAGCAGGATCAGCGGCGCCGCGTACGCCGCCTGGGTCGAAAACGCCAGGTTGAGCAGGATGAACGGGTACGGGTCCCACTGCAGCGACACCGCGGCCAGGTTCAGCACGATCCAGACGATCACGATGAGCGTCTGCCAGAACAGGTACTTCCCGGTGCCGAGGAACCGCGCGACCCGCTCGGTGAACCGGCCGAACGAATCGGGGTCGATGTTCAGCCTGAACCGGTTCTGGCCGCGGGGCTGGTCGAGCCGCCGTCCCGGAGTCAGCTCAGGCACGGTGTTCCTCCAAGGTGTCGTGCAGCCCGGTCTCGCGCCAGTCCTCGGGCAGCAGGTGGTCGAGGACGTCGTCGACGGTCACCGCGCCGATCAGGTGGTCGTCGGTGTCGACGACCGGCCCGCAGGTCAGGTTGTACGCCGCGAAGTACCGCGTGACCTCGGCCAGCGACGCGCCCGGTTTCAGCGGCGGCAGCCCGGTGTCGACGGCGCTGGCCACCAGTTCCGCCGGCGGCTCGCGCAGCAGGCGCTGGAAGTGGACGACGCCGACGTAGCGCCCGGTCGGCGTCGCGGTCGGCGGCCGGCAGACGAACACCATGCTGGCCAGCGCCGGGGGCAGCTCGGGGTTGCGGATGTGGGCCAGCGCCTCCGCGATCGTCGTGTCCGGCGTGAGCACCACCGGCTCCGGCGTCATCAGGCCGCCCGCGGTGTCCGACGAGTACTTCAGCAGCCGCTTGACCGGCGCGGACTCCTCCGGCTCCATCAGCTCCAGCAGCCGGCTCTGGTCGGCCGGGGCCAGCTCGGCCAGCAGGTCGGCCGCGTCGTCCGGGTTCATCGCCTCCAGGACGTCGGCGGCGCGCTCCTCGGCCAGGTAGGCCAGCAGCTCCTTCTGGTCGTCGTCCGGCAGCTCTTCGATGACGTCGGCGAGGCGCTCGTCGTCCATCGCGTCGGCGACCTCGTGGCGCCGCTTGAGCGGCAGGTCGCGCACGGTCGCGGCAATGTCGGCCGGTCGCATGGTGTCGAACAGCATGAGCAGCTGGCCGGCGCCCTGGGGCTGCGCGCCGAGGTCGGCCAGTCCCAGCCCGGAGACCTCCGGCCACGGCAGCACCTGCATCGTCGAGCGGCGGCGGCCCAGCCCGCCCCGCCGTTCCCGGATGGCCAGCTTGGCCAGCACCCAGTCGCGGGTGCGGGTCGGCTCCATCCCGGCGTCGACGACGGTGATCCGGGTGCCGGACGCGGTCAGCGTGGCGTGCGCGTCGAGCAGCTGGCCGAGCACCAGCACCTCGTTGGGCCGCTGGACGAACTGGCGCATGTTGACCGAGCCGGTGGCGAGCGTCACGGCGGTCGGCTCGATCCCGGTGACCCGCAGCATCGGCACGAAGACGCGCCGCCGCGTGCTCAGCTCGACGACCAGGCCGAGGATCCGCGGCGGCTGCGCGTCCAGCCGCAGCCCGGCCACCAGGTCGCGGACCCGCCCGATCGACTCGCCATCCGGGCCGAACACCGGCAAGCCGGACAGCTGAGCTGCGAAAACCCTGTTGACCGAGGCCATGGCGCTGACACTATCGGCTGGCTGCCCAGGGAGCGATTTCCGCCACTGTGACGAAGGCCGGGTCGTCGCTGTCCTCGCCGGTCCCGGCGAGCTCCTCGATCATCCAGATCCAGTTCTGCACCGCGCGCACGAGCGTCCACGCCCGCGCCTTCGAGGCGTCCAGCTCGTGCGAGGCGACGATCAGCGCGAACCGTTCGTCCAGTGTGGACTCGGTGAAGCGGTTCCAGAACAACGGGATGACACCCCACTCGAGGTCGCCCGCCAGCGGCTTGGGGTCGATCACCAGCCACGGCTCGCGCGTGCCCGCGAGGACGTTCTCGAAGTGCAGGTCCTCGTTCACCAGCAGCTCACCCGCGTCCGGGCCCAGCTCGCGGCAGATCGCGACGGCGTCGTCGACCAGCCGCTTCTCGAACGGCTCGCCCAGCTCGGCCCACCGGCGGGGGAGTTCCTCGGCGAGGCGCTCGGCTTCGGCGCGCAGCCGCCGCCGCATCGACGACGGCGCGGGCACGGCGAGCCGGCGCGCGAGGCCGCCGATGAGCGGGATCGCTTCGCGCAGCGGGAGGTCGTCGAGGGTCCGGTCCGGGTCGAGCCGTTCGAGCAGCAGGACGCCGTCCTCGGGCGCGGACTCCAGCAGCAGCACCGCACCCCGACCGGCCCATGTGGACAGTGCGAGCGGCTCGTCGGCCGACTCTTCGTCGCGCCAGCCGAGCTTCAGCACCACCGGCGTCCCGTCGGGCAGGCGCGCGGGCTGCGCCACGCCGACGTAGCCGTGCATCGCCTCGCCCTCGAACGTCAGCCCCCACTTCCGCGCGTACCCGGCGGCGAGGCCGGGCAAGGCCGCCAGCCACGGGACGGCCTCGGGGCCGAGCACCCGGGGCGCGCGAGCGGCGAACAGCGGCGGGACGCGGAGATCGTTCACCACCCCAGTCTGGCGGTCCCGTCCACCGCGTTTCGTCGTCGGCGCGGCGGGCGTACGCTGGGTTTTCAGGGGAAAACGCAACCCCGGGGAGCAGCCATGGTGGTGGAGGTCCTCAGCGCGGTCGTCGTCGCGGGCGGAGCCTGGCTCGCGGCCAGCGTGCGCGTCGTGAAGCAGTACGAACGCGGGCTCGTCTTCCGGTTCGGCCGGGTGCGGGCGAAGGTGCGGGAACCGGGGCTGGCGGTGCTGGTGCCGTTCGCGGACCGCATCCAGAAGGTCAACATGCAGATCGTCACCATGCCGATCCCGGCCCAGGACGGCATCACCCGCGACAACGTCACCGTCCGGGTCGACGCCGTCGTCTACTTCAAGGTCATCGACCCGATCGTCGCGGCGGTCAACGTCCAGGACTACCGGTCGGCGGTCGGCCAGGTCGCGCAGACGTCGCTGCGCTCGATCATCGGCAAGAGCGACCTCGACGACCTGCTCTCCAACCGCGAGCGGCTCAACGAGGGCCTGGAGCTGATGATCGACAGCCCCGCGCTGGACTGGGGCATCCACATCGACCGCGTCGAGATCAAGGACGTCGCGCTGCCGGAGGCGATGAAGCGGTCGATGTCGCGCCAGGCCGAGGCGGAGCGGGAACGACGCGCGCGCGTCATCTCCGCCGACGGCGAGCTGCAGGCGTCGCACAAGCTCGCGCAGGCCGCGGCGACGATGGCCGACACCCCTTCGGCGCTGCAGCTGCGGCTGCTGGAGACCGTCGTGCAGGTGTCGTCGGAGAAGAACTCGACGCTGGTGCTGCCGTTCCCGGTGGAGCTGCTGCGGTTCCTGGACGCCCAGACCCCGAAGCCCGCGCCGCCGGAACCGCCGGCCGAGGCCAAGCCGGAGGTCAACGGCCACGCGACCCCGGCACCGCGCAGCCCGGGCGACGCGGTCCTGCCGGACTAGGTGAGCTGCCCGTTCGCGCTCAGCACGATCAACGTGGTGAAGAACCCGACCCACAGCGCGACGACGACGTAGCCGACGATCACGGCGGCCGTGGCCAGGCCGCGGCCGCCCGCTTCGCCGCGGTTCGACTTGCTCAGCGCGATGTGGCCCATGACCAGCCCGGCGATCGCCGTGACGCCGGAGCAGAAGCCGAGGATCGAGCAGACCAGCGCGCCGATCGCCAGCGCGTTGTCCTGCCCGCGGGCGACGTTCCCGTACGGCGCGTACTGCGGCGGCGTCACGTACGACGGGTACTGCGCGTACGGCTGCTGCGGGTAGGCGGGCGGCGTGTACACCGGCTGGCCGGGGGCGGCGTAGGGCGTGCCGGGGATGTGCGCGGCCGGCGTTTCGAACGAGCCGGGCGGCAGCGGCTCGGGCGGCTCGGGAGCCACCGGCGTGTCCGCGACCGTGGTGTCGGCGAGCGTGGCGTCGCCCCCGGGCGGGTCGTACGTCGCCGGCTCGTAGGACGGCGGGTCCGCGGGCGGTGGCGGGTCGTAGGCCGCGGTCGGGTCGGTGGCCGGACGGTCCTTGTCCCCGGACGGGTCGGTCATGACGGGTCCCCTCGGTGCGTGCGGGAAGCCAAGGCTAGCTCCAGGCGCCGATCGCGCCGATGCCGAGGAAGAGGGCGAGCAGCCCGATGTTCAGCGCGACCGCGCAGTAGCCGATGATGATCCCCGCCAGCGCGAGGCCCTGGCCGTCGGCGACGCCGCGCTTGGCCTTGCCGTAGGCGATGTGCCCCATGATGATGCCGGCGATGCCGACGGCGAAGCACAGCACGAGCCCGAGGACCGAGCAGACCAGCGACCCGACCGCGAGGCCGGAGCCTTCCTGGGGCTGCCGCGGCCCGCCGGCGTAGCCCGGGTAGCCGGGGTACTGCGGGTAGCCGGGCTGCTGGTAGCCGTACTGCTGCTGGCCGTACGGGTTGTTCGGGTCCTGCGGATACGTCATGGTGCTCCCCTCCGCGCCGCACTCTACGGCGGGAATCGTGAGCGCCCTCATAGCAGGGTCCGGGTTTTCGGGTCATACTCACCGGTAACCCAGCGCCGGGAGCGGCGTCGTATTCCGGAAAGGGAGCCGTGATGGCCCGTCTCGCCCAGACCGCCGGCCTCACCGACGTGCAGTCGGAGATCCTCGCCACCGTCCGCCAGTTCGTGGACAAGGAGGTCATCCCGCACGCGCAGGAGCTCGAGCACTCCGACACCTACCCGGCGGACATCGTCGAGGGCATGAAGGAGATGGGCCTGTTCGGGATCACCATCCCGGAGGAGTACGGCGGGCTCGGCGAGTCGCTGCTGACGTACGCGCTGGTCGTCGAGGAGATCGCGCGGGGCTGGATGAGCGTGTCCGGCGTGATCAACACCCACTTCATCGTGGCGCACATGATCTCCCGCCACGGCACGGAGGCGCAGAAGCAGCACTTCCTGCCGCGCATGGCCACCGGCGAAGTCCGCGGCTCGTTCTCGATGTCGGAGCCCGACCTCGGCTCGGACGTCGCCGCGATCAAGACCCGCGCGCGCAGGGACGGCGACGGCTACGTCATCGACGGCTCGAAGATGTGGCTGACGAACGGCGGCTCGTCCAACCTGATCGCGCTGCTCGTCAAGACGGACGAAGGCGCCGAGAAGGCCCACCAGAACCTCACGACGTTCCTCGTGGAGAAGCCGGAGGGCTTCGGCGAGGTGGCACCGGGCCTGACCATCCCCGGCAAGATCGACAAGATGGGCTACAAGGGCGTCGACACGACCGAAGCGGTCTTCGACGGCTACAAGATCGGCGCGGACATGGTCCTCGGTGAGGCCCCGGGCAAGGGCTTCGCGTACATGATGGACGGTGTCGAGGTCGGCCGCGTGAACGTCGCGGCCCGGGCGTGCGGCATCGCGATCCGCGCGTTCGAGCTGGCGGTGGAGTACGCCCAGCAGCGCAAGACGTTCGGCAAGGCGATCGCCGAGCACCAGGCGGTGGCGTTCAAGCTGGCCGAGATGGCGACGAAGGTCGAAGCGGCCCACCTGATGATGGTGAACGCGGCCCGGTTGAAGGATTCGGGCGAGCGCAACGACGTCGAAGCCGGCATGGCCAAGCTGATCGCTTCGGAGTACTGCGCGGAGGTCACGCAGGACGCGTTCCGCATCCACGGCGGCTACGGGTACTCGAAGGAGTACGAGATCGAGCGCCTGATGCGCGAAGCGCCGTTCCTGCTGATCGGCGAGGGCACGAGCGAGATCCAGAAGACGATCATCAGCCGCGGCCTCCTGCGGGAGTACAAGTCCCGGAGCTGACCGTAGCTTTCACGTGAAAGCTACGGGGCACGATTGTCGCCGTGTCGACAAATGGACCACGGGCATGAAAAGGGCTGGGTGGTCATCCCGTCGCCTGAGGCCGTCAAATCACTTTGAGCCGGGCCCGCAACACACAGACCAACGCGAGAGAACTACGCAAGCTTGCGGGCCCGGCTCAAAGTGATAGGCCTCGATCAGGCGACGGGATGACCACCCAGCGACCACGTCCACAAGGTGACGGAACAGCGAAAGCCAAGGTCATCCCAGAGCCTGCCCGTCCGGCGAGGACATCTTTTCCGCCCGAAGAGGGCCCGACATCCCCCGCCCCTCCTCGCGGAGTGTTCAGCCGCCGGCTGAAGAGCGGCGAGGACGAGGGGCGGGGGAGGTCTGGTGATCTCCTGCTCGGTCAGCGTCGCCGGCCGCCGCTTCACGAGGTGAAGCCCCGCGCCCGGCCTTTCGGGGTAAGCGGCTCGCACCGTCCGGGTGTTCTTGACAAGATGGACGCCCGAGACCCACGAGTGCGCAGGTGATGATGGTGAGTAGTCCCTTCGGCGGGAACCGGGCGCCCGGCAACCTGCCACGGCTGCCGACCCCGCCGACCGGCTGGCCGATCGGGTCGTACGCGACCTACGGCGAGGCGCAGCAGGCCGTCGACTTCCTCGCCGACAGCGAGTTCTCCGTCTCCGACGTCACCATCGTCGGCGTCGACCTGATGCTCGTCGAACGCGTCATCGGGAAGCTGTCGTGGGGGCGCGTGCTCGGGACCGGCGCCGTGTCCGGTGCGTGGTTCGGGCTGTTCGCGGGGCTGCTGCTCGGGCTGTTCGTCAACCAGGGCTTCGCGCTGCAGCTGCTCACCGGGCTGGTGCTCGGCGTGCTGTCCGGGCTGATGTTCGCGGCCATCGGGTACAGCATGTCGCGGGGGCGGCGGGACTTCTCGTCGGCGAGCCAGCTCGTCGCCGGCCGGTACGACGTCCTGTGCCAGCCGCGTTCCGCCGAACAGGGGCGCGAATTGCTCGCCAAGCTCGCGCTCAAGCCGAACCCCTGAACCGGAACCCCTAAAACCGCGCTCTTACCAGCGAAAAATCACGATTCGGCGCGCGGTGGGCTGAATCGTTACCGATACTGCTTGCGGGGTGTGATCGCCCGGCATAAGTTGTCCGACACCAGTCGGGCGGCCTCGCCCAATCAGCGCGGCGGCCCGAGCACTAGCACGTCGGGGTGCTGGCGCGGTTCGCCTCATCGCGTCGCGGTGCCCACCGGGTACCGCGGTAACCGGCGTGCACGCGGGTGAGGAGGCCTTATGGGGAAGAGGATCGGCGCGGGCGAACGGGGGCGCTCGCCCGGCCGTGCCGCGGTCCTGCTGGGGGCAGGGGCACTGGTGACCGGTCTGCTGGCCGGTTGCGGATCGGGCGGTGGGCTGAAGATCAACGTCTACTACGCGCCCGAAGACAGCTTCCAGAAAGTCGTCGACAACTGCAACCAGGCGGCGGGCGGGCGCTACGAGATCGTTTACAACAAGCTGCAGCGCGGTGCGGACGACCAGCGCCTGCAGATGGCGCGGCGGCTCGCCGCGGGTGACGACGCGATGGACGTCCTCGGCCTCGACGTGACCTGGGTTTCGGAGTTCGCCGAAGCCGGGTGGATCGAGGAGTGGAAGGACCAGAACAAGGCCGAAGCGACGCAGGGCGTCCTGGAGGGGCCGCTGGAAACGGCGACCTACGACGGGAAGCTCTACGCGGCCACGAAGAACACCAACGTCCAGCTGCTCTGGTACGACGACCGGATCACGCCGGCGCCGCCGAAGACGTGGCAGGAGATGATCGCGAAGTCGAAGGAGCTGAAGGCGCAGGGCAAGCCGTACAGCATCGTCTTCACCGGCGCGCAGTACGAAGGCCTCGTCGTCTTCTACAACACGCTGGTCAACTCGATGGGCGGGCACATCGTCTCCGACGACGGCAAGTCGGTCGTCATGGACGACGGCGCCGTGCAGGCGCTGGCCCTGCTCAAGGAGGTCGCGTCGTCGGGGATCACCGACCCGTCGCTGACCAACTCGAAGGAGGATGACGTCCGGCAGGCGTTCCAGCGCGGTGACGCCGCGTTCGAGCTCAACTGGCCGTTCGTCTACGCCTCCTACGCCAAGGACAAGCCGCAGGACGTCTCGCACATGAAGTGGGCCGTCTACCCCGAGGCGAAGGCCGGCACGCCGGCCAAGACCACGATCGGTGGCTACGACCTGGCCGTCAGCTCGCTGTCGGCGCACAAACCCGAGGCGTTCGAGGCGGCGCTGTGCCTGCGCAACGCGGAGAACCAGAAGTTCTCGGCGATCAACGACGGCGTCCCGCCGACCATCGAATCGGTGTACCACAACGACACGCCGCTCGACCCGTCGAAGCCGGCGAGCGCCGACAACCCGAACATGGCGCTGAAGTACCCGATGCGCGACTCGATCATCGACGCCATCAAGGACTCGGCGGTGCGGCCGCTGACCCCGGCGTACCAGAACATGTCGACCGTGATGTCGAAAGTCCTTTCGCCGCCCGGGGAAATCGACCCGAAGGCCACCGCGGACAAGCTTCGCGAGCAGCTCAACGACGCGCTCCAGTCGAAGGGAGTGATCCCGTGACCGTCCAGGACCCGACCGCGGCGGGGGCCACCGCCGCCCCGGAACCCGTGTCCCACAAGAAGGGCAAACCCGCGCTCTCCGAAGGGAAGAAGGCCGAACGGCGGCTCGGGCTCTGGCTGTGCGCGCCCGCGTTCATCGTGATGATCGCGGTCACCGGCTACCCGATCCTCTACTCGATCTGGCTTTCGCTGCAGCGCTACGACCTCCGGTTCCCGGCGCAGCAGGAGTTCGTCGGCTTCGACAACTACGGGGCCGTGCTGTCCAATTCGTACTGGTGGACCGCGTTCGGCACCACGATGTTCCTCACCGTGGTGTCGGTGGCGATCGAGTTCGTCCTCGGCATGGCGCTGGCGCTGGTGATGCACCGGACGCTCGTCGGGCGCGGGCTGGTGCGCACGGTCGCGCTGATCCCGTACGGCATCGTCACGGTCGTCGCGGCGTTCTCGTGGTACTACGCGTGGACGCCGAAGACCGGCTACCTGGCGAACTGGCTGGCCGCCGACGCGGCACCGCTCACCCAGCAGTGGCCGTCGCTGTTCATCATCATCGGCGCCGAGGTGTGGAAGACCACGCCGTTCATGGCGCTGCTGCTGATGGCGGGCCTGGCGCTGGTGCCGGACGACCTGCTCAAGGCCGCGGCGATGGACGGCGCGAGCGCGTGGCAGCGGTTCACCAAGGTGATGCTGCCGGTGATGAAGCCGGCGATCCTGGTGGCGCTGCTGTTCCGCACGCTGGACGCGTTCCGCATCTTCGACAACATCTACGTGCTCACCTCGGGCGCGCAGGACACCGGATCGGTCTCCATGCAGACCTACAACAACCTGGTCAAGGGGCTCAACCTCGGGATCGGGTCGACGATGGCGGTGCTGATCTTCCTCACCGTGGCGATCATCGCCTTCATCTTCATCAAGGTGTTCGGCACGGCCGCACCGGGTTCGGACGACGGGGGTAAGCGCTGATGGTGATGGGAACCGTCACGACGGGCCGCAAAGTCAGGTGGGGCCTGGTCGACATCCTCGTGCTGGTGTTCGCGCTGGTGCCGGTGCTCTGGGTGGTTTCGCTGTCGTTCAAGACCAAGGACACGCTGACCGACGGGAACTTCATCCCGCGGTCGTGGACCTGGCAGAACTACGCGGACATCTTCCAGACCTCGGAGTTCCTGCTGGCGCTGGTCAACTCCATCGGCATCGCGATCATCTCGACGGTGATCGCGGTGGTGCTGGGCACGATGGCCGCGTACGCGATCGCGCGGCTGGAGTTCCCCGGCAAGCAGCTGCTGGTCGGGCTTTCGCTGCTGATCGCGATGTTCCCGCAGGTGTCGCTGGTGACGCCGCTGTTCAACATCGAGCGGAACCTGGCGCTGTTCGACACGTGGCCGGGGCTGATCCTGCCCTACATCACGTTCGCGCTGCCGCTGTCGATCTACACGCTGTCGGCGTTCTTCCGGGAAATCCCGTGGGAGCTGGAAAAAGCGGCCAAGATGGACGGCGCGACGCCGGCACAGGCCTTCCGGAAGGTGATCGCGCCGCTGGCCGCGCCGGGCGTGTTCACCACCGCGATCCTGGTGTTCATCTTCTGCTGGAACGATTTCCTGTTCGCCATCTCGCTGACGTCGACCACGGCGTCGCGCACGGTGCCGGCCGCGCTGTCGTTCTTCACCGGGTCCTCGCAGTTCGAGGACCCGACCGGGCAGGTGAGCGCGGCCGCGGTCGTGATCACCATCCCGATCATTGTGTTCGTGTTGTTCTTCCAGCGTCGCATCGTGGCGGGGCTGACGTCCGGTGCGGTGAAGGGGTAGCGCTATGGCAGAGATCGTGCTCGACAAGGTGTCGAAGAAGTACCCCGACGGCGCCCTCGCCGTGTCCGAAGTGGACATCACCATCGCCGACGGCGAGTTCATCATCCTGGTCGGCCCGTCCGGCTGCGGGAAGTCGACGACGCTGAACATGGTGGCGGGCCTGGAGGACATCTCCTCCGGCGAGCTGCGCATCGACGGCAAGCGCGTCAACGAGAAGGCCCCGAAGGACCGGGACATCGCGATGGTGTTCCAGTCCTACGCGCTCTACCCGCACATGAGCGTCCGGGAGAACATGGCCTTCCCGCTGCGGCTGGCCAAAGTGGACGACAAGACGGTGCGGGCGAAGGTCGAAGAGGCGGCGACGATCCTCGACCTGACCGCGCACCTGGACCGCAAGCCGGCCAACCTCTCCGGTGGCCAGCGCCAGCGCGTCGCGATGGGCCGGGCGATCGTCCGCAGCCCCAAGGCGTTCCTGATGGACGAGCCGCTGTCCAACCTGGACGCCAAGCTGCGCGGCCAGATGCGGACGTCGGTGTCGAAGATCCAGAAGCAGCTCGGCACCACGACGCTGTACGTGACGCACGACCAGACCGAGGCCATGACCCTGGGCGACCGGGTCGTGGTGCTGCGGGCCGGGTACGTGCAGCAGATCGGCTCGCCGCAGTTCCTCTACGACAACCCGGCGAACCTGTTCGTGGCCGGGTTCATCGGCTCGCCGTCGATGAACTTCGTCCCGGCGACGCTGGAGAACAACGAGCTGCGCAGCGCGCTGGGCACGACGTCGTTGACCGACCGCGTCCGCCGGCTGGTGGAGCGGGCCGACGCCCCGCGCGAGCTGATCGTCGGTATCAGGCCGGAGCACTTCGAGGACGCCGCCCTGGTCGCCGACAAGAGCGGCGGGGGGACGTTCACCGCGCACATCGACGTGCTCGAGTCGATGGGTTCGGAGAAGTTCGCCCACTTCACGGTGGAGGGCGAAACGGCGACGTCCGAGGAACTGGCGGAACTGGCCGCGGACAGCGGCTCGTCCGACGTCCCGGGCGCGGAGTCCCAGATCGTGGCCCGCCTGTCGGCCGAGTCGGCGGCGACGGAGAACGCGGACCTCGAGGTCTGGTACGACGCGGACAAGATCAAGCTGTTCGACCCCTCGAACGGCAAGAACCTCACCTACGAGGACTGAGCCGCAAGTCCGTGAAGGCCTCCTTACCGGGCATAAAAGCCGGTAAGGAGGCCTTCACGGCTTTCCGGGCGTGGGGAGGCGGGGGAAGATCGACGTCGCCGCGGTGCGGGCCAGGGCGCAGGTGGCGTCGTTGGCCGTGCCCGCCGTTTCCACCACGCTGATCTCCGCCAGCTCGCGGCGGCCCGGCAGGCCGGGGGCCGGCTGGGTGGTGTCGACCAGGCAGAACGCGCCGGCCGGCCGGACGTGGGCGTCGCGGCCGCCGAGTTTCTCGGGCGGGGCGGACGGCGGCGTCGTCTCCACCGTCAGCGCGAGGCTGACCTTGCCGCGGATGCAGGTGTGCCCGGACAGGCCGGTCGTCGGCCGGCTGCCCGGGCCGGCGGCGGCGTCGAGGTCGTGGCTGTCGAGCAGCACGCACGGCGCGACCCGGCCCCACGAGCGGTCCGGGAACGTCAGCCTGCCGACCTTGCCCGCGGTGATGGCGGTCAGCGCCGAGCCGACGGTGGCGTCCGCGACGCCGCAGCGCGCGGCCTGGTCGGTGCCGGTGTCGGTGACCGTCAGGTCGATCCGGTTGCCGTCGGCGAAGGTGATCGCGCGGGTGCACGCGCTGCGGTCGTTGAACATCGACTGCTGGACCGCCACGCCGTCGGGCACCGGGCCGGGGTAGTCGTAGGGCTTGATGTTCGGGTCGGAGTCGAA
Organism: Amycolatopsis eburnea; assembly: GCF_003937945.1. Taxonomy (GTDB): domain Bacteria; phylum Actinomycetota; class Actinomycetes; order Mycobacteriales; family Pseudonocardiaceae; genus Amycolatopsis; species Amycolatopsis eburnea. The sequence continues at coordinate 155,881 of NZ_RSEC01000032.1, read as the reverse complement.
CGCCAGCGGCCCGAGCCGGATCGTCTGCGCGCCGCGCGCGGCCTGGCAGGACTCGAACGTCGGCACGGCGACCGCGCCGGGCGCGACCGCGGCGACGTTGAGGAGGCTGCAGTAGTCGACCGTGCCGAAGTCCCCGAGCGCGGCGGACGCCGTCAGCGGCGTCGGGCCGGACTGGTCGGGCGCCGCCGCCCGCGTCGTCGAGCACGCCGCGGTGAGCAGGGCGCAGAACATCGCGACGGCCAAGCTTTTCGAACGCGGGTACACGGGGTGCAAGTATCACCACATCGGCCGGAAAAACCAGCCCTGACGGGGACATCTCTCAGTATTTTCGGCACCACCGGCGGCAAACCCGCAGTTCAGGCGGATTCGCCGGCGGGCGACCGGGTTTTCCCGGGCTTACGAATGTTTTTCGGCTTTACCGTCCCCTAAGGGAGCTGTCCTTCCCGCGAGCGATGCGGCGGCGGGTGGCGCGGTGGTGAAGTGGGTTCATCGGAACTTCGAGGAAAAGGAAACGACGATGAGCGCACCGGTCACCCGCCGCCTGTCCCGCCCCCGCCACGGCCGCATGCTCGGCGGCGTCTGCGCGGGCCTGGCCCAGCGCTGGGGCATGAAGCCCGGCACGGTCCGGTTGCTGGCGGTGCTGTCCTGCCTGCTGCCCGGACCGCAGTTCGTGGCCTACCTGGTCCTGTGGGTGGTCATCCCGTCCGAGTGACCGAAGCCCTCAGGGGCGCCAGCAGGACATCGCCTCGTCCACCTCGTCCACCCCGAGCGGCGGCCGGGGCAGCTTCGACGGCTTCCCCGGCTCGGCGCGCAGGCCGTCGAGCAGCATCGCGAGGCAGCGGCGCCACAGGTCCGGCTCCACCGCCGACGTGAACTCGATCGCCGAGCCGATCATCATGTGCAGCAGCGGGATGTCCGTGGGGGAGAAGTCGGCGCGCAGGCCGCCCGCCTCCTGGGCCCGCTCGACGAGCCGTGTGATCAACGGCACCATGCGGGCTTTCTCTTCGGCGACGTGCTCGTGGCCGAACTTGTTGGACAGCATGATCTCGCGCAGGCCGCGGTCGCCCGAGTGAAGCTCGATCGACTTCCAGGTGAAGTCCACGAACGCCTGCCACGCGTCTTCGGCCTTCAGCGCTTCTTCGGCGAGATCGCCGATTTCCTCCATGCGTTCGGCGAACATGGCCTCGACCAGGTGTTCCTTGCTGGGGAACCGGCGGTAGACCGTGCCGACACCGAGGCCGGCGTGGTGGGCGATGTCGTCCAGCGTGGCTTCGAGCCCGCGCTGGCCGAACACCACGCGGGCCGACGCCAGGATGCGACGGCGGTTGAGTTCAGCGTCACGCCGCAGCGGCCGCGCCGGTGCGGCGGGACCAGCGTCCCGTGCCATACCGGCCAGTCTAACGCGTCAAGTAGAGGCGCCCTCTCCGGTTTGTGTGTACCTTGGGTCGCGTAAGGGGAGATACCTACTCCACATAGCTTCCTGATCACTCCCAGTGAGGGGACACCCATGTCCGAATCCACCCTCGCCGTCGCGCCGCCGGGGGACGCGCGCGCCGACGGGAACCCCCACCACAGCCGGAGATGGCTGATCCTGGTGATGATCGGCATCGCGCAGCTGATGGTCGTGCTGGACGCGACCGTCGTGAACATCGCGCTGCCGTCCGCCCAGGTCGACCTCGGGTTCTCCAACGACGCGCGCCAATGGGTCGTCACCGCGTACGCGCTCGCGTTCGGCAGCCTGCTGCTGCTCGGCGGGCGGCTCGCGGACCTCTTCGGCCGCAAGAACGCGTTCCTGGTCGGCCTCGCCGGCTTCGCCGCGGTGTCCGCGCTCGGGGGCGCGGCCGCCAACATCGAGATGCTGCTGATCGCGCGCGCCGCACAGGGCGTGTTCGGCGCGCTGCTCGCGCCGGCCGCGCTTTCGCTGCTGACCACGACGTTCACCGACCCGAAGGAGCGCGGCCGCGCGTTCGGCGTCTTCGGCGCCATCGGCGGTGGCGGCGCGGCGATCGGCCTGCTGCTCGGCGGCGTGCTGACCGAGTACCTCGACTGGCGCTGGTGCATGTTCGTCAACATCATCTTCGCCGTCGTGGCCTTCGTCGGCGGCTCGTTCCTGCTGCGCCGCCAGGAGTCCGAGGGCCCGCGCCCCAAGCTCGACCTGCCCGGCACGATCACCGCGTCCGCCGGTCTGTTCGCCCTGGTCTACGGCTTCGCGAACGCGGAGTCGGACTCGTGGTCGGCGGTCTCGGTGTGGGGCTTCCTCGCCGCCGGCGTGGTGCTGCTGGGCGCGTTCGTGTGGCTGCAGCAGCGCGTCTCGCACCCGCTGCTCCCGCTGCGCGTGCTGCTCGACCGCAACCGCGGCGGCTCGTACCTGGCGATGTTCCTGCTCGCCATCGGCATGTTCGCGATCTTCCTGTTCCTGACGTTCTACGTGCAGCAGAACCTGAAGTTCACGCCGATCGAGAGCGGCGTCGGCTTCCTGCCGATGGTCGCCACCCTGATGTTGTCCGCCACCACCGCGACGGCCGTGCTGCTGCCGCGCTTCGGCCCGCGGCCGCTGGTCCCGACCGGCATGGCGATCGCCGCCGTCGGCCTGTTCTGGCTGAGCGGCATCGGCCTCGACAGCACCTACACCTCCGGCGTCCTCGGCCCGCTCCTGGTGATGGGCTTCGGCATCGGCCTGGCGATGGCGCCGGCGATGAGCGTCGCGACCTTCGGGGTCGAGGCGCACGACGCCGGTGTCGCGTCGGCCGCGGTCAACACCATGCAGCAGGTCGGCGGCTCGATCGGCACGGCGCTGCTGTCGACGCTGGCCGGCAACGCGGCCACGGCGTACCTCGCGGGCAAGGTCCCGACCCCGCAGCTGGCGGCCGAGGCGGCGATCGAGAGTTACACGACGGCGTTCACCTGGGCCGCCGTGATCTTCGCGGCCGGCGCGGTGCTCAGCGGCCTGCTGCTGCGCCCCGGCGTCCCGAAGGGCGAAGCCGCTCCCGGCGCCGTCCACATGTGAGACCCGCCGGCGCGGGCCTTCGGGGGGCCCGCGCCGGCGGCGCGTCAGGTGACCAGGCCGTGGCGGTAGGCGTAGACGACCGCCTGCACGCGGTCGCGGAGGTCGAGCTTGGTGAGGATCCGCGAGACGAACGTCTTCACGGTTTCCGGGCTGATGAACAGCTTCGCGGCGATTTCGGCGTTCGAGAGGCCGTCCGCGATCAGGCGGAGGACTTCCAGCTCGCGCGGGGTCAGGGGGTGCTCGGGCGCGGTGCCGGCGGGCCGGATCCGGGCGGCGTGCCGTCCCACGAGCCGGCGCGTCACCTCCGGGTCGAGCAGCGCCGCGCCGGTGGCGACGGTCCGGATGCCGTGCAGCAGGTGCTCCGGCGGCGCGTCCTTGAGCAGGAACCCGCTGGCACCCGCGCGCAGGGCCTCGTAGACGTACTCGTCGAGGTTGAACGTCGTCAGCACGAGCACCTTGACCGGGTGCGCGACACCGGGCCCGGCCAGCAGCCGGGTGGCTTCGATGCCGTCGAGCACCGGCATGCGCACGTCCATCACCACGACGTCCGGGCGCAGCCGGCCGGCGAGCTCGACGGCGGTCTTCCCGTCGCCGCACTCGCCCGCCACCTCGAAGTCCGGCTGCGCGCCGATGATCGTCACCAGCCCGGTGCGGATCAGCATCTGGTCGTCGCACACCAGGACGCGGATCGGCGCGGTCACGCCCGGGCCCCGGTGGGGATCCGGGCGCGCACGACGAACGCGGCGCCGTGCGGGCCCGCGCTGAAGTCGCCGCCCAGGACGCCGACCCGTTCGCGGAGCCCGGCCAGGCCGCGCCCGCTCCCGCCGGGCGAGGCGCTGCCCGGCCCTTCCGTGCCGACCGCCACTTCGATCTCCTGTTCACCGTGGCGCACCCGCACCGAGGTGCGGCAGCCGCGGGCGTGCTTGAGGGCGTTCGTCAAAGCTTCCTGCACGACGCGGTAGGCCACGAGGTCGGCACTGCCGGCGGCCTCGGACGGCGTGCCCTCCTCGGCGAACTCCACCGGCTGCCCGGCCTCGATCGCGTGGTCCACGAGCGCGCGGAGCCCGCCCGGCGGCGGCGCGATCCCGGGACCGTGGTCGGGGTTGAGCAGGTCCAGCAGGTGCCGCAGGTCGGCGATGGCCCGGCGGCCGGTGCCGGTGATCGCGGTCAGCGACTCGCCGAGGCGCTCCGGCGCGGCGGTCAGGTACCGGGCCGCTTCGGCCTGCACGACCATCGCCGTCACGTGGTGGGTGACGACGTCGTGCAGTTCGCGGGCGATGCGCGCGCGTTCGGCCGCGCGGGTGTCCTCGGCGACGCGGCGGCGGCGTTCGGCCTCGGCGGTGCGGGTGGCGCGCAGCCACGCGCCGAGGCCCCACGCGAACACCAGCAGCAGGAAGAACGTGACGTACTCTTCGACCGGGTCCGTGCCGAGCCGGAAGAGGACGATCGCCAGCGCGGTGTAGGCCACGGAGAGCAGCAACGCGGTGATCCGCCTTCGCGCTCCCAGGTGGGCGCCCGCGCTCATCAGCGCGACGGCCAGCGCCGCGCCCGAGACCGAGTGGTAGCCGCGGAGCTGGTCGAGGGCGAATCCGAGCGACACCAGCGTCACGCACAGCCCGGGCCACCGCCGCCGGAGGGCGAGCGGGAGGCATTCGAACCCGACGGCCACGAAGGCCAGCGCGTCGAAGGGGCGTTGCGGGAGGCCGCCGAGCTGCGTGCCGTGGTTCTGGACCACCGGCAGGAACGCCGCCGCCAGGAACAGCACCGCGAGCGGCGTGTCCCGGACGGCGACGTCGAACCGGCGCCACCGCGCCAGAGCCCGCTCGATCACCGGGAAAGTGTAGTGACGGCGTCGACCCGCTCGGCGCGCCGACGGGGCACCAGGGTGCCGCGGCGGTGGGCCAGCCACAGGAACGCGCCCGTTCCGAGGAGGCAGAACAGCAGCGAGTAGAGGCTGCCTTCCGGGCCGAACGCGCCACCGGTGACGGCGACCGGGCCCGACGTCACGGCGTCCAGCAGGCCCTGCGGGGTGCCGTTGCCCGAAACCTCCGTGCCGAACAGGCCTGCCGCGGCGAAGTTCCAGCCGAAGTGCACGCCCATCGGCAGCCAGAGCTTGCGGGTGGCGATGTACGCCGAGGTCAGCAGGCCGCCGGCCTCGATCGCGATGGCGAGGGCGCCCCACAGCGTCGCGTGCTCGTTGAACAGGTGCGAAGAACCGAACAGCACCGCGGTCAGCACGAGGGCGATCCAGGTGCCGGTGCGCTCCTCGATGATCCGGAACAGCACCCCGCGGAAGAGCAGTTCCTCCGTCGCCGCGGCGGCGGCCATGAAGCCGAGCAGCCCGACCGCGCCCGTGACCGTGCCCCAGCCGCGGATTTCGTAGTCCCCGAGCAGCGCGATGTTCGCGATGACGGCCGCGAAGAGCGCGATCCCGGCGAGCGTCCCCCACGCCAGCCCGGTCGACGGCCGCGCCAGCTCGGTCACCGGGCGCTGCTCGGTCCGCCGCACCACCCACCGGTAGGCCAGGCCCGCGAGGACGGCGGTCACCGCGCCGACGACCAGCGTCAGCCACGGGTTTCCCGCCACCGCGTTGGTGACCAGGTTGCCGAGGAACGCGACCGCCGCGACGGCCAGCAACTGCCAGAGCAGCCTCATCAGAACTCCTTCGCCGATCCCGCGGCCGACGTGCCGCGACTGCGGTGAACGCTAGGGATCCGGCGGCCCGGAATCGTCCCCGCGCGGTGGACATTCGCGCGTAGCTCGCACGGGGGACGCTTGAACCTTTCCGGCCCCTCGCGGGCTAGTAGGAATGAGGACGGGCGAAGGAGGCCGGGTGGGGGCGTCGAGAGACCTCGATTTCAGCGAATACTTCGCCGCGCGGGTCCAGCGGTTCCGCCGGGTGGCGTTCGCCCTGTGCGGCGACTGGCACGGCGCGGAGGACCTCGTGCAGGCGATGTTCGTCCAGCTGTACCGCCGCTGGCGCCGGGTGCGGCCGGACACGGCCGACGCCTACGCGCGCCGCGTCCTGCTGAACCTCTTCCTGGCCGGACGGCGGAAGTCGGGCCGCGAGTACGTGACGTCGTCGCCACCCGAAGCGGCGTCGCCGCCGGGCCGCGACACCCCGCTGCGCCTCGACGTCGAGCGCGCGCTGGCCGGGCTGACGCCGAGGCAGCGCGCGATGGTCGTGCTGCGGTTCCTGGAGGACCTCCCGGTGGCCGAGGTGGCGTCGCTGCTGCGCGTGGCCGAAGGCACGGTCAAGTCCCAGACGGCCCGCGGGGTCGAAGCCCTGCGCGCGGTCCTGCCGGCGCCGACGAGCGAGGAGTGGTGATGGAAGAGGTCCGGACTCTGCTGGCGGCGTACGTGACCGAAGGCGAGCCCCCGCTCGGCCTGTCGGGCGACACGGTCCTTGCGGCGGCGCGGGCTTCTCGCCGTCGTCACTTGCTGACGGGCGCGGCGGCGCTGGCCGTGGCCGTCCTCGCGCTGGCGCTGGCGGTGGTGGTGCTGCCGCACCGGGGTCAGGTGGCGGACGTCCCGTGCCCCACGGCGTCGGACACCCGCGAGGCGCTGGTCGACCGCCTGAGCTGCGTGGTGGGTCGCGCGGTTCGCGCGCTGCTGCCCGCGGACGCGCGGATCACGCGCCTGACGATCCCGGGCGAGACCCCGCCGGCGGACCCGTTCCACCTGATCGCCGACCCGGCCGGGGACGCGCCGCGGGAGGCGTTGTTCCACCTGGGGGTCCGGGTGACGGACGCGGCAGGGTCGGGGGCGGTGTACGTGCTGATGCTGCCGGGCAACGCGGGCGGGCCGCCGTGCGGTGAGGTGGGGGAGGTTTCGTGCCGCTCGGAGCAGACGTCGGCGGGGCTGTTGACGCTGTCGACGTTGCGGGCCGGCGACGTCGTGACCCACCGGGTGACGTTGTCCGGCAGGGGTTCTCTCGTGCAGTTCTGGTCGAACAACAGCGGGGTGCTGCAGCAGTCGGGGGTGCGGTTGCCGGGACAGCGGCCGGAACCGACGTTGACGGCGGCGCAGGTGCGGCTGCTGGCCCTGACCCCGAGGCTGGAGTTCTGACACCGGCCCCAAGCGCCCCAATGTGGCCTTGGTTGCGTCTGACGCACCCAAGGCGGCCTTCGGTGCGTCAGACGCACCGAAGGCCACATTGGGGCGCTGCTAGTGCCGCCGGGACCGCAGCGTCTCGATGACCTCGTCGTCCCAGCGGTGGGTCCGGATCAGGCGGTACCGCTCCGCCGCCACCCACATGTACGCCTCCGCGTCCGTCCGGTCGCCGATCAGCCCCGCCTGCCGCAGCATCGCGACCACCGGGCCGAACTCCTCGTCGAACCACCGCTGGGCCACGCTCGCGCGGTCGCAGAACTTGCCTTCGTCCTGCATCAGCCGGAAGCCCCACGCCTCCACGTGCTCGCCCAGCCGCGCGTAGTCCCACGGGTCCGACACGATCACCGACGCCCGGGCGTGGCCCGTCAGCGGCACCCGCTCCAGGAACAGGCGGCGGTAGTCCTTGACGATCAGGTCGCCGCGGTGGCGGATGCCGCTCGGGTCCAGTTTGGTCCGGACCACCGTCACCGCCGCTTCTATTGTGGACAGTCCCTGCGCGATCGCGACCGAAACCCGGTGGTGGCCGTCGATGATGAAGTGCAGCTCGCCGACGCGGTAGACCTCGATCGGCGGGATCTCCTCGCCGCGGCGGGCGGCCAGCGCCAGGCGTTCCCAGCGTTCGCGGACGCGGGCCGACGTCGGGCGGAAGCGGCGGTCGAAGTCGCGGCTGCGGTCGACCGTGCCGACGATCGAGTCCAGCTTGATCACCCGCAGCCCGATCCGGTGCTCGCCGAGGTAGCCGAGTGCCTCCACGACTTCGTGGAACGGCAGCATGATGTTGACGTCGTCCGGCTCGCGGCGCAGCCACGTCGAGAGCCGTGAAAGCACCTGGCCGCGGCGCGCGCGGAGGAAGTCGTTTTCCGCGTCGGCGCGGGGGAACCCCGTCTCCTTCATGAGAACTCCATGATCCGGTGGCCCACCACGTTGCGGATCCGGGTGCCGCCGACCACCCGGTCGGGCACCGGCTCCCCGTGGGGGTGGATGTGCCCGTGCAGCAGCCACTTCGGCCGCAGCGCGTCGATCGTCCGGTGCAGGCAGGCGAACCCGCGGTGCGGCGGGTCTGCCCGGTCGCCGAGGTCCAGCGGCGGCGAGTGCGTCAGCAGGATGTCGACGTCGCGGCCGTCCCGGCGCCGCCGCCACTTCGCGCGCCGCACCAGGCCGCGGGCCCGGCGCGCCTGCTGGCGCTGCGTCCACTGGTTCGGCCCGTCGTTGTAGCGGATCGAGCCGCCCAGCCCGGCGAAGCGCAGGCCGGCGACGTCGACGACGCGGCCGTCCGCGTTGACGCCGCCCGCCGGGCCGGGCCAGACCGTCGGGAAGCCGTCCTTCATGGACAGCCCGCCGTAGCGCGTGTAGCCGCTCAGGTCGGGGTCGTGGTTGCCGGGCACGAACACGCACGGCACGTCGAGCGCGCCGGCCAGGAACGCGAGGTAGTCGTAAGGGAGGTCACCGGCGCCGATGACCAGGTCGACGGAGACGGCGCGGACCGCGTCGGTCCACAGCCGCTCGTCGACCTCGTCGGAGACGACCAGCGCTTTCGGCACGCACCCAGGGTACGACGACGAGCCTCACTTCATCCCGTGCGCGAACCCCGGGTCGGCGACGATGACGAAAGTGATGACGACGATCCACAGCACGCTGAGCGCGAGCGCCCAGAACTTGAGGTTGGACAGCATCCGAGGCATCACGAATTCTCCGAATCCGGTGGAAAGAAAGGGGACCTAGAGCCAGCCGTTCTTCCGGAATATTCGGTACAGCAACAGGCAGATGCCGAGGATCACGGTGATCACCAGCGGGTACCCGAACTTCCAGTGCAGCTCGGGCAGGTAGTCGAAGTTCATCCCGTAGATGCCGGCGATCATCGTCGGCACGGTGATGATCGCCGCCCACGACGTGATCTTGCGCATGTCGGTGTTCTGCTGCAGCGAAATCTTCGCGACCGTCGCGTCGACCAGGGTGGACAGCAGCTCGTCGAACGCCGCCACCCGTTCGGACACGGTCGTGAGGTGGTCGGCGACGTCGCGGAAGTACGAGCGGACGTCGTCCGGCACCAGCCGCGTGTAGCCCTCGGCCAGGCGCTGCACCGGCGTCGCGAGCGGCATCACCGCGCGCCGCAGCTCGAGGACCTCCCGCTTCATCAGGTAGATCTGCTCGGCGCTGATCTGCGACCGGGGCGCGAAGACCTGCGCCTCCATCACGTCGATGTCGTTCTCGATCCGGCCCGTGACGTCGAGGTAGTGGTCGACGACGTGGTCGGCGATCGCGTGCACGACCGCGGCCGGGCCCAGCTGCAGGCGCTCGGGGTCCTCGTCCAGCTCTCGGCGCAGCCGCGCGAGGCCCGAGTGGTTCCCGTGCCGCACGGTGATGACGAAGTCGCGGCCGAGGAACACCATCAGCTCGCCGGTTTCGACGATCTCGTTCGCCGTGGTGGGTGATTCGTGTTCGACGTAGCGGACGGTCTTCACCACGAGGAACAGCGTGTCGTCGTAGCGCTCGAGCTTCGGCCGCTGGTGCGCCTCCAGCGCGTCCTCGACCGCCAGCTCGTGCAGCCCGAACGTCTCCGCGATGCCCTGGATCTGGTCGGCGTCGGGCTCGTGCAGCCCGATCCAGACGAACCCCTCGTGCCGCTTCCGGACCTCTTTGATGGCTTCGGTGTGCGTCCAGCGGCCGGGCAGGCGCTCGCCCGCGACGTACACCGCGCAGTCCACGACGTACGCGGACAGCGGCACCGGGACCGGGCGGACGGGAACGGCGCCCTTGTTGCCGCGGCCGCGCAGGCCGCCGAGCGAGGGAATGGCAGGCATGGGATCTCCTGGGCGTCGTGCGTTGGTCGTGCGAGACGACTGACCAGGGGCGGACCGCGTCCGCCCGGCGACACCAGCGTTCCCGAGGGGGTGAAAAGGCCTACCTGGAGACGACCCGTGAGGTGGGAACGCTGGGACTACTAGGGAGCGGACTATCGCCACTGCTCATCGGGGTTCCTCACCTCCTTCGGGCCGGGTGCAGAGTGGTGGGGCTCGCGTTGACGCGCGAGAACCGATGGTTGAGGGTACTCCTCACTACGGATGCGTGTCGTACCAGCCTCACGCGGTGTTACGCGGGCAAGGAGAAGACGAGTGCAGTTCGGTCGGTACTACGAGGAGTTCGAGGTCGGTGCGGTCTACAAGCACTGGCCGGGCAAAACGGTCACCGAATACGACGACCACCTGTTCTGCCTGATCACCATGAACCACCACCCGCTGCACCTGGACGCGCACTACGCCGAGGAGACCACGGACTTCGGCAAGAACGTCGTGGTCGGCAACTACATCTACTCGCTGCTGCTCGGGATGTCGGTGCCCGACGTCTCCGGCAAGGCCATCGCGAACCTCGAGGTCGAGTCGCTCAAGCACGTCAAGCCGACGTTCCACGGCGACACCATCTACGGCGAGACCGAGGTGCTCGACAAGACGCCGTCGAAGTCCAAGGACGACCGCGGCGTCGTGTACGTCGAGACGCGCGGGTACAAGCAGGACGGCCTGATCGTGTGCACCTTCCGGCGGAAGGTGATGGTGCCGAAGCGCTCGTACGGGGAGACTCGGGGCGGGGAGCAGCCGGGCCGGCCGGTGCCGCACGAATGAGGCTCTGATGGACCTGGACGCGATCAAGGACGTACTGCGCACGTTCGCGGAAGTCGAGGCCCGCGGGGTCTCGCCGCTGTACGAGCACCTGGCGCTGAAGGCGGCCGAGGACGACGACGTCGCCGGCCTGCTGTCGGTGGCCCGCGACGGCGAGGTGCGCGCGACGCTGCTGATGGCGACCGCGCACCGCCTCGTCCAGGCCGACCCGATCCACCCGCTGTCCCGCTACTACCCCTCGCTGGGCGGCTTCGACGGCGTCGACTCCGAGACGTGGCCGCTGTTCCGGTCGTTCCTGCTGGAGCGGGCCGAGAAGGCCAGGGCGCTGATTTCGTCGCGGTACACCCAGACGAACGAGGTCCGCCGCGCCGCGCTGCTGTACCCGGGCGTGGCGCGGGCGGCGCGCGAGGCGGGCGGGAAGATCGCGCTGCTGGAGGTCGGTTGCAGCGCAGGGCTGCTGCTCGGCCTGGACCGCTTCGGCTACCGCTACCAGTGCGACGGCGGCGAGCAGCTGACGGCCGGCCCGGCCAAGTCGGCGGTCGGCTTGCACTGCGCGCTGGACCTGGCCCCGGGCGCGGTGGCGCCGAAGCTGCCGAAGAAGCTCGCGGTGACGGACCGGGCGGGGCTCGACCGGGCCCCGGTGGACCTGTCGGACGAGGACGAGCTGGCGTGGCTCGAGGCCTGCGTCTGGGCCGACCAGCCGGACCGGATCCGATTGCTGCGGACGGCGGCGGCCGAGCAGGCGAAGCACCGGCCTCGGCTGATCGCCGGGGACGGGGTTTCGGACTTCGCTTCGGCGGCTGACTCGCTGGAGGGGCCGCTGGTGGTGGTGACCAGCCACGCGCTGGCTTACTTCGGGGCTTCGCGGCGGGCCGAGTTCGTGGCCGAGCTGGCCTCGCTGGCGGCTTCGCGGCCGTTGTGGTGGGTTTCGGAGGAGTTCTACGGGGCCGGGCTGGAGCTGGTGCTGCCCGGGCGGGCGGATCTCGCCGGTGGGGATGGCCTGGCGACGCTGGGCGTGGTCCGGTGGGAGGACGGGAAGGCGGAGGCGCACGCCCTGGCCCGGACCGCACCGCACGGGCAGCGGATGACCTGGCTGCCGCTTTAGCCGGCCGGTCCGGCTGCCCCGGCACGGTCACGACGGCTCCGCCGGGACGGGATGCCGGCCGGTCCGCGATGTCATGAACGAGTCGTTCACCTCGCCGGACGCCATGAAAGGGTCGTTCATGGCGTCTGGCGACAGGGCTCCGGCAAAGTCGCCGGGGGCCGACCGCCCTCGGTCCGAACCGACCGGTGCCGGCCGCGGCGAGTGGGGCCGGGCGGCCCTGTGGTGTCTTGAATGAGTCATTCAGGACCTCCGAAGACCTGAATGAGTCATTCAAGACGTCGGCGACGCCGCCGCCGGGCAGACTGCCGCGACTTTGCCGGGACCCTGTCGCCGGACGCCGTGAAAGGGTCGTTCATGGCGTCCGGATCCGCGCCCGACAGCCCTGCCCGTGCCCGCTCAAGCCCGCGGCAACGCGTTCCAGTCACGCAAAGTCACATACAGGAGATCCACCAGCTCCCCACGCGCCTCCAGCTCCGCAAGGTCTGCCGCTTCGGACCAACGCACGTCCGACGCGTCATCACCCGCCGTGAGCACCCCGCCGGCCACCGTGCACGCGTAATCGAAGATCAAGTACGGCCCCCGCCGGACGCTCCCGATCACTGTGCCCGGAATCACGTCGAGCCCGGTCTCCTCCCGAAGCTCCCTGATGACCGCCGTTTCGTCCGTTTCGCCCGGTTCGACTCGGCCACCCGGCAGCGACCATTGCCCCGAACCGGGGTCATTGCGGCGCCGGATGAGCAGCAAACGGCCGTGGTCGTCGAACGCGATGCCGCCGACGCAGCGGATTGTGGTGCCGGTGGGAGCCTCCATGTCCCCAATGGTAGACGTGACCGAACTGAAAACGGATGTCCTGTACACGGAGAGTAGCCGTGCGGTACACTTCGGACCACGTGCTGACCCAAGCGCGGGACTTACCTCCCGTGTGCCAGTTGAGTGCGGTACAACGTAAAAAGTCTGTTGTCCGGTGTCACCGTAAGAGACGGGATTTGATCGCGGTGAACGTGAAGAAGATTGCGGGCCTCGCCGGTATCGCGTTGGTGCTGTTCTTCGTCATTGCCCAGCCGGGGCAGGCCGCTGGCCTCGTCGGCAACATCATCCAGTTCCTCCGTGACTCGGCCGAATCGGTGATCACCTTCGTCAGCAACGTCTTCAAGGGCTGATCGAGGGCTACCCTCGACCCATGTTCGCGCCACGCGACCCCGACGAGTACCTCCTCGACACCGAGCGGCGGGTCATCCGGATCCGCCGCCACTGGGCGGTGCTGCTGTGGGACACCTTCGAGGCGGCCGCGCTCCTGGCCATCTGCGTGCTGGTGTCCTACCTGCTGCCACCGGCGCTGTACATCGGCCAGAACATCCTCTGGTACGTCGCGCTGCTCGTCGTCCTGCGGTTCGCCTACGTGGTGATGGAGTGGTGGGTCGAGCGGCTGGTGGTCACCGACAAGCGGTTCGTCATGACCACCGGGGTGTTCACGACCAAGGTGCTGATGATGCCCATCAGCAAGGTCACCGACCTCAGCTACGTGCGCACCGCCACCGGCCGCATGATGGGCTACGGCACGATGGTCGTGGAGTCGGCCGGGCAGATCCAGGCGCTCAACAAGATCGACTTCCTGCCGCGGCCCGAAGAGTTCTACGACACGATCTCGGAGCTCGTCTTCGGCGACAAGCAGAAGCAGGCCGAGCGCTTCTCGATGATCAAGGCCCAGCGCGCCGCGCGAGGCAAGAAGCCGGTCGGCTAGCCGTCCCGCTGAGCGTGTGACGCAGCGCATCGTCGACAATGGACCCGATGCGCATCGACCTGCACGCCCACTCCACCGCTTCCGACGGCACCGACACGCCGGCCGGTCTCGTCGCCGCGGCCGCGAGAGCCGGGCTCGACGTCGTCGCGATCACCGATCACGACACCACCGCGGGCTGGGCCCCCGCCGCCGAGGCGGTGCCGCCGGGGCTCACCCTGGTCCCCGGCGCCGAGCTGTCCACGGTGTCGATCGACCCCGAAACCGGCAGGCAGATCAGCGTCCACCTGCTCGCCTACCTCTTCGACCCGACGGCGGAAGCCGTGGTCGTCGAGCAGACCCGGCTGCGCCTCGAGCGCCGCACGCGGCTGCGCCGGATGGCCGAGCGGATGGCCGCCGACGGCCTGCCCATCGACATCGACGAGATCTTCGGCCTGCTGCCCGAGGACTCGCCGCCCGGGCGGCCGCACCTGGCGCAGGCGCTGGTCCGCGCCGGCCTGGTCACGTCTGTCGACGAGGCCTTCGCCGACTACCTCAGCCCGCGTCGCGGCTACTACGTCGCGCGCCGGGACACCCCGGTCGAAGAGGCCATCGACATGATCGCCGCGGCCGGCGGCGTCACCGTCATCGCGCACCCCTTCGCCTTCAGCCGTGGCGCCACCATCAGCGAGGACACCCTCGCCGGCCTGGCCGCGCACGGCCTCACCGGCGTCGAGGCCGACCACCCGAACCACGACGAGCCGACCCGCGCCCGCACCCGCGAGCTGGCCGGGGAGCTCGGCCTGCTCGTCACCGGGTCCAGCGACTACCACGGCACGAACAAGACGATCCCGCTCGGGGCGTGCACCACCGACCCCGGCCAGTTCGAGGAGCTGGTGGCGCGCGCGACCGGGTACCAGGTCGTGAAGGGCTGACATGGCGATCGCCGACGTCTTCGACGCGAAGCTCTTCATGAGCGCGACGATCACCCTCGTCGTGATCATGGACCCGCCGGGCACCGTGCCGGTGTTCCTCAGCCTCGTCGGCCGCAAGCCGGTCGCGACGCGGGCGCGCGCCGCCCGGCAGGCGGTGCTGGTGTCGCTGCTGGTCATCAGCCTGTTCGCGGTCGCCGGCCAGGCGATCCTCGCCTACCTCGGCATCGGCATCCCCGCGCTGCAGGGCGCGGGCGGCCTGCTGCTCCTGCTGATCGCGCTGCAGCTGCTCACCGGCAGCGGGCACGAGCCGGAGGCCGCCGCGGAGGACGTCAACGTCGCGCTCGTGCCGCTCGGCACGCCGCTGCTGGCCGGGCCCGGCGCGATCGCCGCGACCATCGTGTTCGTCCGGCAGGCCGACGGCCACGTCGGCGCGTACATCGCGCTGGCGGCGGCGATCGTGATGACGCACTTCGTGATCTACATCTGCATGCGCTACTCCGGCGTCGTGATCCGGCTGATCAAGGAAAGCGGCATCACGCTGCTGGCCAAGGTGGCCGGCCTGCTGCTCGCGGCCATCGCCGTCGAGCTCGTCGCGAACTCCGTGCGCGGCTTCATCGACGGCGGCAGCTGACCCCGCCTTTCGGGTTGTCCTGCGGGACAGGAACTCCCGGGTTCGTTGACATCGTTGGCACCGCTCGCGCAGCCTGAACCTCAGCTCAGCGCTTGAAACGATTCAATCGCCTTGCGGAGGCCTCGATGAAGTGGCACAGAGCAATCCTGCCGGTCGCGGTGCTGGTGGCGAGCGGGGTGGCCGCCACCCCCGCGGACGCCGTGCCCGGGTGGCAGAAGTACGTCGTCGCGCCGCCGAGCCGGGACGTCCGGCCGGTGAAGGTGCTGTCGACGACCGGCGACGTCGCGAACCCGGACGGCCTGCTCGGCCGGGGTGTCGCGACGTTCAAGCGGCAGGCGCCGCCGCCGAAGCCGGTGTGGCCCGCGGGGACGACGGCGACCGCGTCGTCGTTCCACGCGCCGAACAACGGCGGGAACGGCCAGCCGCGCACGTACGACCCGGGCAACGCCGTCGACGGCAACACCGAGACGTTCTGGAACGACGACACGATCGGTGCCTACCCGGACGTCCTGACCATCACGGCGGGCGCGCCGGCCGCGCTGCCCGGAGTCACCGTGCTGTCCAATGTGGACGGCGTGCCGCAGGACTTCACGGTCGAGGTGCTGGACGGCGGCGTGTGGCGCGTCGCGGCTTCGGTGACCGGCAACACCGCGGTGCAGCGCGCGGTCGCGTTCGACCGGGCGGTGACGACGACGCAGGTGCGGATCACCGTGACGAAGGACCAGAACACGCCGTCCGGCGAGTTCAGCCGCGTCGCCGAGGTCTGGCCGGGCCTGGTCGCCGATCCGCCGGTGCCGACGGCCGTCGTCGACTTCGGCAAGGTCGTCGCCGGCTACCCGAAGATCGCCTTCGCGGGTGCGTCGGCGAACCGGCCGGGCGTCCGGCTGTCGTTCTCCGAAACCCTCCAGTACCTGGGCGAACGCTCCGACTTCACGCGTTCGGACTTCTCCGGCGGGCCCGGGAGCGACCAGTACGCCGTGCCGGCCGAACCGACGGTGTGGCGCGACACGAAGGGCTGCCAGAGCGGGACGCAGGTCTGCGCGGACGGCCTGCACGGCTTCCGCTACCTGCGGATCAGCCTCGACGCGCTGGCCTCGGACGCGCCGCTCGCCCAGCCCTCCGGCGAGGTGCGGATCAGCGGCGTCTCGCTCGACTTCACGCCGTTCCTCGGCACGCCGGACACCTACCGCGGCTGGTTCGAGTCGTCCGACGACGCGTTGAACCGCTACTGGTACGCCGCGTCCTACACGAACGAGCTGGGCATGGACACCTTCCGCGAGTCCGATGTGGACCCGCGCGGCGCGTTTTCGCCGTCGCTGGACGGGAAGCTCGTGCTGCACGACGGCGCGAAGCGCGACCGGGACCCGTACGTCGGCGACGTCGCGGTGTCCGGGCTGACCCAGTACCTGACGCACCAGGACGGCACGGCGGCGAAGAACGTCCTCGCCGACCTGGCCGACCACCAGCGCGCGGACGGCTGGATCCCGCCCGCGTCGATCAACGACTACACGTTGCCGTTGTTCGACTATCCGCTCTGGTGGGTTACGTCGAGCTGGGATTACGTCCTCTACAGCGGCGACACCGCGTACGCGGCTTCGTACTACTCGCACCTCGTGAAGACGCTCGACACGTGGTACCCGTCGGTCACCGATTCGCGCGGGTTGCTCGCGAAGGGCCTCAACGGCACAGGCGGCTACGGCGACTACGCGTTCCTGCCGCGTACCGGCGAAGTGACGTACTACAACGCGTTGTACGTACGGGCGCTTCAGGGCGCTGCCGGTCTGGCGCGCGCGACGGGCCATCCCGCGGACGCCGACCGGTGGCTCGCGCGGGCTTCCGGCGTCGCCGCCGCGGTGAACGCCTCCCTGTGGGACCCCGCGGCGGGTGCGTACCTCGACTCCGGGACGGGCGCGGTGCGGCACGGCCAGGACGGCAACAGCCAGGCCATCCTGGCCGGGATCGCGTCGCCGTCGCAGGCCACTTCGGCGCTGGCGCGGCTCGCGGCGGGCGCGCTGCCGTACGGGAACCCGTTCATGGACAACGACACGCTCGTTTCCGACGGCACGAAGCGCGTGTACGCGTTCACGTCGTTCCCGGAGCTGCAGGCGCGGTTCCGGAGCGGGCAGGCGGACTCCGCGATCGACCAGATCAAGCGGATGTACGGCTGGATGGCCGCGCACGACCCGGGAATCACGGCGTGGGAAGGCATCGGCGAGGGCGGTTCGCACTACGAGCAGGGCTACACGTCGGCAGCGCACGGCTGGTCGACGGGCGTCGTGCCGGCGTTGACCAACGACCTGCTGGGCGTTTCGCCGACGTCGCCGGGCTTCGCGACGTGGACGGTTGCGCCGCACCCCGGTTCCGTCGCGTGGGCGCGAGGAGCGGTACCGACGCCGAAGGGCGCGTTGTCGGCTTCGTGGTCGCAGCAGGGTTCGGTGTTCTCCCTGACGGTTTCCGCGCCGCGGGGAACGTCCGGCTCGCTGGTGGTGCCGTCCGGCCGGCTGGTCCTGCTGGACGGCCGCCCGCTGCGCGCGGCAGGCCCGCTGACCGTCTCCGGCGGCACCCACACGGTGCTGGTGGTGCGGTAGGAAAAAGCCGTGAAGGCCTCCTTACCGGCTCTTATGACCGGTAAGGAGGCCTTCACGGACCTGCGCGCGGAAAGTGTCGGTGGTGGTGCGTAGCGTGGCACCCGTGAAGGAGCAGATGGGGTTCGACTTCGGCGTGGCGCAACCGGTGCGGCTCACGAAGGTCTCGCCGGCGCGGCTGGCGACCTTCGACGATTGCCCGCGCCGGTACCGCCTCGCGTACCTCGATCGGCCGACGCCGCAGCGCACCGGCCCGTGGGCGCACAGCACGCTCGGCGCGGTGGTGCACAACGCGTTGCGGGCGCTGTTCGACCTGCCGGTGCTCAAACGGGTGCCGCAGCGGGCCGTGGCGCTGGTGGCCGAGTTCTGGAAGGACGCGGGCTTCGAGAGCGAAGAGCAGGCGGCGCGCTACCGGGCGCGGGCGAAGGGCTGGGTGGCGGAGTACGTCGAGGACAACGACGTCACGCACGACCCGGCCGGGCTGGAGCGCTGGGTGTCGGCGCCGGTGAACCCGGAGCCGGGGGAGCGGCCGTCGATGATCATCGAGGGCCGCGCGGACCGCATCGACGCGCGCGCGGGCGAGCTGGTGATCGTCGACTACAAGACCGGGCGCCGGCCACCGGACGAGTACGAAGCACGCGCGTCGCAGGCACTGGCGCTGTACGCGGTGGCAGCGGCGCGCACGCTGCGGATGCCGTGCACGACGGTCGAGCTGCACCACCTCCCGACGGGCACGATCGCGGCGGCCGAGCACACCCCGGAAAGCCTCAAGCGGCACCTGCAACGCGCCGACGAGACCGCCGGGGACCTCCGCCTCGCCACGGATACCCTGAAGGCGGGCGGAGACGGGGACGTGCTGTTCCCACCCCGCCCGGACCGGCGTTGCGCCTGGTGCGACTTCCGGCCAAGCTGCGCGGCAGGCCAGGAAGCCGCCCCGCAGGCGCAACCGTGGGACCTGCTCGCGCCCTGAACGGGAGGGAACGTTGGCTTCACCGGACACCGACGAGCTGGCGACGGCACCGTTGCCCACGGGCGCTCCCGGGCAGGCCGAAGCCGCCGCCGCGCCCGGGGCAGGCACCGCGCCGCCGGGCAAGGAGCCGCGCGGTGCCGCGGAGACCGTGGCGCACGAGCTGCCGGCCGTGGGTGAGGCCAGAGGGCGGGCCGTGCGGCGCGAGGTGCCGGCCGTGGTTGAGGCCGATGGGCGGGCCGTGCGGCAAGAGGCGCCTGCCGTGGGTGTTGCCGAGGGGCGGACTGTGCGGCGCGAGCTGCCCGCCGTCGGTGAGGCCGGAGGGCGGGCCGTGCGGCGCGAGGTGCCCGCCGTGGGTGAGGCCGAGGGGCGGGCCGTGCGGCGCGAGGTGCCCGCCGTGGGTGAGGCCGAGGGGCGCGCCGTGCGGCGCGAGCTGCCTGCCGTGGGTGGCGCCGTGCGGCGCGAAGCACCTGCCGAGGGGCGCGCCGTGCGGCGCGAGCTGCCTGTCGAGGGCCGCACCGTGCCGCACGAGCTGCCCGCCGCGGGTGCCGCCGAAGCGCACACCGTGCCGCAAGAACGCGTCGAGCCCCAGCGGATCGAGCCCGAAACCGAGCCCACCGAAACCCCCGAAGCGCCGCCGAAAGAACGTGGTCGCTGGTGGCGGGGCTTCACCGGCTCCCTGGCCGCCGGCCTAGCCGTGCTCGCTCTCGGCGTGCTGGTCGTCGCCGGGGTCTGCCTCTACACCGGCGCCCCCGGTCCGGGCGCGACCCTCCTGGTCGGTCACCCGGTCGCCGCCGTGCTCGCGCTGCTCGCTCAGCGCGTCGCCGACCGTCGCAACGGTCCCGCCGCCGTGGGCGCGGGCGTCGCCGTCGTGCTCTTCACCGTCTCCGCGTTGACGCTGTTCTGGCTCACTTGAGCGCGGTCAGCGTGTCCCCGCGCTCCTCCAGCAGCACCGGCCCGGCTGCGCCCAGGCGGACGACGCCCGAATAACCACGGCGGTCGACGCCGACCGTGCGGATGGTCGAGCCGTCGTTCTCGTTCAGCACCGCCAGGCCGCCCTTGATCGGGATCACCAGCTGGTTCGCGAACGTGATGCCCGGGCCCATCGCGCTGCTCAGGGTCCAGCGGGGGGGACAGGTCGTCGCGCGAGAGGGCCAGCACCTTCGAGCCGCTGAACCAGTACACGTTCGCCGCGGTCTGGGTGGTCGCCTCGACGCCCGACGGCGGGTCCTGGGCCAGGTCCGAAGGCGGTACGTCCAAGGGGTACGCCGCGCGCTGGGTGCCGTCGCCGTTGTAGGTCACCAGGAGCTTCTGGTCCGGCAGCACCACGGCCGTCAGGTCGCCCGACATCGCGACCACGCGGGCGCGCTTGCCCGCCAGCACCGAGCTGAAGCTGACCTGGGGCTCGTCGTCCTTCTCCGGGGCCGCCTTGTAGACCGTCAGGCGGTCGGCCGGGTCGCCGGGGCAGCGCTCGATCACGCCGACCTTGCCCGACGACATCGCCACCGTGCCGTACGTGCAGCCCGTGCGGGGCTGCTTGCCCGCGTTGACCAGCGCCGGGACCTCGCCGTACTCGGCGCTCTTCACCAGGTCGTCGCGCCAGGTGTCGAGGAGCTTCTTGCCGGTCGCCGTCACGTGCGAGCCGTCGCTGACCAGCTGGGTGCCCATTTCCGCGTTGCCGTTGCGCTGGGCGGTGATGCGGCCCGTGCCCGGGTCCAGCTGCGTCACTTCGCTGCAGTTGACGTCCTTGTGGTAGACGGCGTTCAGCCGCCCCCACGTCTCGTTCATCGTGCAAAGCTGCAGGTCACGCGCGTAGTGCCAGCGGATCTGGCCGGTGAGCGGGTCGCGGGCGGCGACCTCGCCGCCGTCGGCGGTGGCCACCGCGTCGCCGGCCACCACCGGCACCGGGGTCGCGCCGCTGCGGGCGCTCCACAGTTCCGCCAGCGAGCCCGGCACCGTGTCCGGCGCCGCGGGCAACGGCGGGGGCGGCACGGCCCGGGTGTGGTCGGTGGCCGCGCTGTCGCTGGTCGCGCCGATGACCAGCGCGACCGCCAGCACCACCACCGCGATCACGGCGGCGAGCACCCGGTCCCGCCCGCGGTTCCACGGCGACCTGCGCGCCTTGACCCGCGGGGCGGGCGGGGTGGGTTCGACGTCCTCGAGAACGTCTTCGGAGCCGTACTCGGGGGCCGGTTCTTCGGCGGGCTCGACCGGTTCGGGCGCGCTCTCGGGCGCCTTCTCGTCTTCGCTCACTTAACCGACCCCCGCTGCGTAGGCCTCAGTCTGCCGACGCAGGTGTATCAGACGTGGCGGCCGGGCGGCGACGGCGGCGTCGGCGAGCCGGGCGCTCGGCGTTCTCGCCGGCTTCCTTCTCGACGGCCGGGCCGGTCGCTTCCGGGGCGTTGCCGCTGCGGGTGCGGCGGCGCGTCCGGGTGCGGCCTTCGGCGGCGGGAGCGTCTTCCGGCGTCGCGGCGGCCTTGTCGGCGGCTTCGATCGCCTCGGCCGCCCGCGCACCACCGCGGGTGCGCTTGCGCGGGGCGCGGGTGCGCTTGCGCGGCGCTTCTTCGGAGGCGGGCTCGCCGCGCCGGCGGCCGCGCTTCTTGCCGCCCAGGTCCTCTTCCTCCTCGGCGGCCAGGCCCGCGCGGGTCCGCTTCGCCAGCGGCAGCCGCCCGGTGGTGCCCTCCGGGATGCCCAGGTCCTCGAACAGGTGCTTCGACGACGAGTACGTCTCCACCGGCTCCGGCTTGTCCAGGCCGAGGGTGTCCGAGATCAGCTTCCAGCGCGGCTCTTCGTCCCAGTCGACGAGGGTGACCGCGACGCCGGTGCGCCCGGCGCGGCCGGTGCGGCCGATCCGGTGGACGTAGGTCTTCTCGTCCTCGGGGCACTGGTAGTTGATGACGTGCGTGACGTCGTCGATGTCGATGCCGCGGGCGGCGACGTCGGTCGCGACCAGCACGTCGACCTTGCCCGAGCGGAACGCGCGCAGCGCCTGCTCGCGGGCGCCCTGGCCCAGGTCACCGTGCACGGCGGCGGCCGCGAAGCCGCGCTCGACCAGGTCGTCGGCCACCTTCTGCGCGGTGCGCTTGGTGCGGCTGAAGATCATCGTGAGCCCGCGGCCCTCGGCCTGCAGGATCCGCGCGACGACCTCGGGCTTGTCCATCGAGTGCGCCCGGTAGACGAACTGCGTGGTGCGCTCGTGCACCGCGCCGGCGTCGTTCTCCTCGGCGCGGATGTGCGTCGGCTGGTTCAGGAACGTGCGGGCCAGCGTGATGATCGGGCCGGGCATGGTCGCCGAGAACAGCATGGTCTGCCGCTCGTCCGGCACCATCCGCAGAATGCGCTCGATGTCGGGCAGGAAGCCCAGGTCGAGCATCTCGTCGGCCTCGTCCAGCACGAGCCCGCGGACCTTGCCCAGCACCAGGTGCTGCTGCTCGGCCAGGTCGAGGAGACGGCCCGGGGTGCCGATCACGACGTCGACGCCCTTGCGCAGCGCCTCGATCTGCGGCTCGTACGGGCGGCCGCCGTAGATGGCCAGCGTGCGGATGCCGAGGTGCTTGCCCGCGCCCTTGAGGTCGTTGGCGACCTGGATGCACAGCTCGCGGGTCGGGACCACGACGAGCACCTGCGGGGTGCCGTCGCCGGGGACCTGCACGCGGTGCAGCAGCGGGACGCCGAAGCCCAGCGTCTTGCCCATGCCGGTGCGGGCCTGGCCGATGAGGTCGTCGCCGGCCATCGCGAGCGGCAGCGTGAGCGCCTGGATCGCGAAGGTCCGCTCGATGCCGGCCTCGCCCAGCGCCTTGACGATCTCCGGCTTGACGCCGAAGGACGCGAAGGTCGGGGCCTCGGGCTCGACCTCGACGCCCGCCTGCAGCGGGTGCGAGGTGTCGAGCGCGGCCGGGCCGGTCTCGCTGTGCTCCAGCGCGACGGCGGGGGTCTGTTCGGTTGTGGGAATTTCTGCGGTCAGGGTGATCGCCTCTCTCGTGACCAGCGCGCACAGCCGTGGGTCCGCTCGACACTCGACCGGGAGTAAACCCTGGTCCCTGGCGCTGATCTGGAGCGCGGAACCGGTCCGCCCCGGGAATGCCGGAAGAGGCGTGCACGCACATTGCAGTACGTCGGCAAGCCAACGTGACCTGCCTGTTTCCCGACGCCGGTATGGCGTACGGAAGCTTGATATCGGACGCCAGTGTACCTGGTCAGCAGTTTTTCGACAGTACCCGGCGCGCCGGAGCCAGTGGGATCGGTCTCGTCGCGGCACGCCCGGGTGCTTCGGCGATACCCTGACCGCCGTGACCGACCCGAAAGAGATCTCCGAAGGCGTAGTCGACCTGCTGGGTGTGATCGCCTACCTCGAACTGTCCGCCTTCGACCGGCTGGCCGAGGACGCCCGCAGCGCCCCGACCCTCGCCGGGCGCGCCGCGCTCGCGACCATGGCGGCCGCCGAGATCGGTCACTACGGGCTGCTGGCCCAGCACCTGGCCGCCCAGGGCGTCAAGGTCGAGGACGCGATGGCGCCGTTCGTGGCCCAGGTCGACGCCTGGCACGCCTCGACGCCGCCGAAGTCGTGGCTGGAATCGCTGGTCAAGGCCTACGTCGGCGACGGGCTGGCCGCGGACCTCTACCGGGAGATCGCCAGCTGGCTCGACCCGGAGACCAAGGACCTCGTGCTCACGGTCCTCGCCGACACCGGCCACTCCGCGTTCGCCGAGCGCGAGGTGGCCGCTGGGATCGAAGCCGATCCCAAGACCCGCGACAAACTCGCCCTGTGGGGCCGCCGCCTGCTCGGCGAGGCACTGACCCAGGCCCAGTACGTCGTCGCCGAACGCGACGGCCTGGCCGAGCTCATCATCGGCGGCTCCGGCGACCTCTCCGGAATTGCGGCGCTGTTCCGGCGGTTGCAACAGGGGCACACCAAGCGCATGCAGGCGCTCGGCCTGGGCTGACCCCGATGGAGTACCCGGAATTGACGACGCGGTCAGGCGCGGTCATGCGCCACCGGAACGAGCCCGTTCGGTTAGCCTTGCCGAGCACATCCCTTACGAATTTCCAGCGGAGGTCCCACGTGGAGGTCAAGATCGGCATCAAGGACACACCGCGCGAGCTGGTGGTGTCCAGTGGCCAGTCTCCCGAAGAGGTGGAGAAGCTGGTCGCCGAGGCCCTGACGGCCGGTGACGGGCTCTTCCGCATCAGCGACGAGAAGGGGCGCAAGTACATCGTCCCGTCCGACCGCATCGCGTACGTCGAGATCGCCCCGTCCGACGTCCGGAAGGTCGGCTTCGGCGTCGGCGACTGACCCACAGCCCAAAGCCGTGAAGGCCTCCTTGCCGGTCGAAAACGCCGGTAAGGAGGCCTTCACGGCCTTCACGCGTTGAGTTCTTCCAGCGACGTCGGAACGTGGAACGGCGGGGTGCTCGTGCCCGTGATCCGGTACCGGCCCCAGGGGTCGGGGTCGGACAGCTCGCCGTCCGCGGTGTGGGTGCCGGCGTGGATCGTCACCGGCTTCTTCTTGCCGCCCGCCAGCTTCGTCAGCTCCTCGTTCACCGCCACACGGCCGTACCAGCGGTAGTAGCCGTCGATCGGCTGGAAGTAGCCGCGCAGCTCCACCGTCGCCGTCACGGAGACCCCGTCGACCACCAGCGTGGCCGAACCGCTGTAGCCGTCTTCGTCGTGCTCGCTCATGACGTCTCCTCCGCCTGCTCCGAAGCGCGGCCCAGCTGGACCACCTTGTTGGCTTCCAGGGGCATGTTCGGGTCGATGACCACGCCGTTCTGGCGGGTCAGGCCGTCGATCGCCGCCCAGATGATCTGCGTCAGGTACTCCACGACCGAGTCGCGGCCCATCGAGCGGCGGTCCAGCCACCACTCGCCGGTGTTCTGGACCATGCCGACGATGCCGTGCGCCCACGGCTCGGCCGCGCCGGAGTCCATGTTGAACATCCGCATGTAGTCGCCGAGCAGCGCGGTCAGCGCCGACGCGATCAGCTCCTTGTCCTCGGCGACGACGTCCGACGACACCGGCTTCTCCGGCCGCCCGTGCGCGAGCAGCCGGTAGAGGTTCGGGTGCTCCTCGATCACCGTGAAGAACGCGTCGAGCGCCATCCGGATCCGCGGCACCGGCGCCAGTTCCGCGTTGATCGCCGGGATCAGCCGCTCGAACAGGATCTCCGTGCCGCGCTGGCCCAGCGCCACGTAGAGGTCGGCCTTGTCGTCGAAGTGCCGGTACAGCACCGGTTTCGTGACGCCGGCCTCCGCGGCGACGTCCTCCATGCCGAGGTCGGGCCCGTGCGTGTCGAGCGCCCGCAGCGCCGCTTCGACGAACTCCTTGCGCCGCGCGATCCGGTGCTTGCGCCAGCGGTCGCGCCGGGCGTCGCCGGTCGTCTCCTCGCCGCGCGAGGACTTGCTGGACTGCTTGCCGGAGCGCTTGACACGTTCGATCACGGGGGTCATGCTACGCACAGGTAACTGTTACCTCAAGTTACACATTGCGGAAGGGGTGTCGGCAATGACGCGGACGCTGAAGGAACCGGACCGCGAGAAGACCGCGGACCGCCTGCTGAAGTCGTCGGCGAACAAGTTCTACGACCCGGACGTCGACATCGACTGGACCGCGCCGCTGGTCGAGGGCAAGCGCTTCATCCTCGACGAGCGCTCCTCGCTCTACGGCACCGAGCTGTGGGACAAGCTGACCCCCGAGCAGCGCATCGAGCTGGGCAAGCACGAGGTCGCCAGCGTCGCGACCACCGGCCTGTGGTTCGAAATCCTCCTGATGCAGATGCTGCTCAAGGAGGTCTACGAAGAGGACCCGACGTCCGCGCACGCCCAGTTCGCGCTCACCGAGATCGCCGACGAATGCCGGCACTCGACGATGTTCGCGCGGATGGCGTCGCGGATCGGCTGCCCCGCCTACGGCCCGGTGCCGTGGCTGCGGCGCCTCGCGAAGCTGATGCCGACGATCTCCTACGGCCCGGCGCGCTACGGCGCGATCCTGGTCGCCGAGGAGGTCCTCGACCGGCTGCAGCGCGAGCAGATGAATGACGAAGGCGTGCAGCCGCTGGTGCGGATGGTCAACCGGATCCACGTGCTCGAGGAGGCCCGGCACGTCACCTTCGCCCGCGAAGAGGTCACGCGCGGCATGGCGAAGCTGTCCAAGGCCGAGATCGCTTACCAGCAGTTCATCATCGCGCTCGTCTCGTACTTCGTGACGCGGGCGTTCATCAACCCGAACGTCTACAAGGCGGTCGGCATCCGGCCGCGCGACGGCGTCGAAGCGGCGCTGAACAACCCGCACTGGCAGGGGACGATCGCGTGGGCCGGGGAGAAGATCATGCCGTTCCTGCAGGAGTCCGGCCTGGTCGGGCTGCCGGGGAGGTACTTCTGGCGCAAGTCGTTCCTGCTCCCGGCGGGCCGGTGACCACCGCGTCGCGGCTGCGCGACCCCTCGCTCGCGCACCGGTTCGTCGCGAGCGACGGCGCCGCGCTGCACGTCGCGGAATCGGGCCCCGCCGCCTCGGCGGTCACGCTGGTGCTGGTGCACGGCTGGACGCAGGACCACCGGACGTGGGACTTCGTGCTGCCGCACCTGGACCCGGGCGTGCGCGTACTGCGCTACGACCTGCGCGGCCACGGCGGTTCGGCGCACGCGCGCCCCGGCTCGGCCACGATCGCGCGGCTGGCCGACGACCTCGCCGAGCTGATCGCGTCGCGGGTGCCGGCCGGGCCGGTGGTGCTGGCCGGGCACTCCATGGGCGGCATGACGCTGATGGTGCTCGCCGAACGGCACCCGTCGCTGGTCCGGGACCGGCTGGCGGGCGCGGCGTTCGTGGCGACGTCGTCGGGGGACATGGACAAGCTGACGCTCGGGTTCCCCGGCCTGGCCGGGCGGAGCGTGATGCGCTTGGAGCCGCGGCTGGCTCGCCTGCTGGCGGGCTTGCGGTCGGACACGCTGCGGCTGCGGCCGGGGATGGTCCGCTCGGGCGCCCGGCGGCTCGTCTTCGGGGTGCGGCCGGGGCGCGAGCAGGTGGACAGCGTCGTCGAGCAGCTGCTCGCCGCGCACCCGGCGAGCGCGGGGCTGTTCCTGGACGCGATCGCGTCCCACCGCGGCGTGGGCGGGCTGGGCGCGCTGTGCGACGTGCCTTCAGTGGTCTTGGCAGGGGAGCGGGACCGCCTCTGCCCCCTGGCGCACGCGAAGGTGATCGCGGAGGAGCTGCCGCACGCGGAGTTCGTCCGGTTCCCCGGCGCGGGCCACATGCTCCCCCAGGAACGCCCCTACGAGGTCGCCCGCCGCATCTCCGCCCTGGTCCGGACCGCCACGAACTGAAAGCCGCACTTTCACGTGAAAGTGCGCACCAGGGGCCGCACTTTCACGTGAAAGTGCGGCCTGGGGCGTCAGGAGTCCTTGAGGGGGAAGCCGCCGCCGATGCCGCGCCAGGCGAGGTTGGCCGTCAGGGCCACCGCTTCCTCGCGGCTCATCGACTGGTGGTGCTGCAGCCAGAACCGGGCGCTGACCTGGCTCATCCCGACCAGCCCCACGGCCAGCAGGCGGGCCTTGTCCTCGTCCAGGCCCGCGTCCGCGGTGATCGTCTCCGTGATCGCGTCGACGCTCGCCGACGTCGCCCGGTCGACCGCTTCCTGGACCGCCGGCTCGCCGCGCAGGTCGGACTCGAACACCATCCGGAACGCGCCCGCGTCGTTGCTGACGAAGTCGAAGAACGCGCCGACCGTCGCCGGGACGCGCTGGCGGTTCTCCGTGGTGGAGTCCAGCGCCGTCTGCACGCGCTTCACCAGCTCGTCGACGTGGCTCTCCAGCAGCGCGATGTACAGGTCGAGCTTGCCGGGGAAGTGCTGGTAGAGGACCGGCTTGCTGACACCGGCCACTTCGGCGATCTCGTCCATCGCGGCGGCGTGGTAACCGTTCTCGGCGAAGACCCGCTGCGCCGCGGCGAGGAGCTGGGCCCGGCGCTCCGTCCGGGGCAGCCGCACCCCGCGCTGCTGCAGCCGCGTCATCTCCGTCATGCTCATCCTCCCGTCTTCACACCTTCGACGGGCGGGGTCGCCACCGCGTGAAGTCGTCCTGAAGATTACTCGCCGGTATGTATGCCGTGCCACGGGTCGGGCATCCTGGATCCGTGAACACCGCCGCGACCGCACGGACGCCGCTGACGCACGTGCCCCTGTCGACCAGGGAGTTGCCGTCCCTCGAACCGCTGAAACCGCCGTGGCCGGCAGCGTTCGAAGAGGTCGGCACCGCGCGGCTGCACGTCCGCCGCACGCCGGGCCCCGATGGCACGCCCGCGGTCTACGTGCACGGGCTCGGCGGCTCGTCGACGAACTGGACCGACCTGGCCGCGCTGCTCGCGCCGGTCGCCGGCGGCACCGCGCCCGACCTGCCCGGGTTCGGCTACTCCGAGCCGGAAGCGGGCTTCGACTTCACCCTCGACGCGCACGCCGACGTCGTCGCGACGCACATCGAGTCGGTCGGGGCGCCGGTGCACCTGTTCGGCAATTCGATGGGCGGGGCGATCGCGCTGCTCGTCGCCGCCCGGCGCCCGGAGCTGGTCAAGACGCTCACGCTGATCTCGCCGGCGGTGCCCGACCGGCGTCCCGACCTGCGGCGGCTTTCGGACCCGCGGATGGCGCTCGCCTACCTGCCGCTGGTCGGCGCGCGCGTGCGGGCCCAGCTGGCCGCGCTCGGGCCGCGGGAACGCGCCGCGCAGGTCATCAAGCTCTGCTTCGCGGACCCGGCGCGGTTCCCGGAAAGCCGGCTCGACGAGCTGACCGAGGAGCACGGCGCTCGCGCGGGCTTCGCCTGGGCGGCGCCCGCGATGGCCCGCAGCACGTTCGCCATCTTCCGGGCGTGGTCGACGCTCGGGAAAGCGTCGCTGTGGTCGGTCGCGCCGCGCGTGCAGGCGCCGACGCTGGTGGTCTGGGGTCGCGAGGACCGCGTCATCTCGGTGAAGCGGGCCGTGCGGACGGCACGGGCGATCCCGCGGGCCCGGTTGCTGGTGCTGCCGCGGACCGGTCACGTGGCGCAGATGGAACGTCCGGTGGTCGTCGCGAAGGCCGTTCTGGGCATGTGGGAGCACGTCGAAGCCGGTACCTGGTAGTCCGATCGAGTGACAACAAACCCCTGCGTGGTCAGCCAGTCGCCGATAACGGTTCGGTGGCGCTGTGGCACCCTGGTGCGGTGGACCGGGTGAAGCAGGACGCGCGAGGCGACGATCGGCGCGCGCCCCACCGCGCGTCGGCGCGCCGTACCCCGGAGCCCGAGGAGCCGCCGCGCACCGGGCAGTACCGCCCGTCGTCGAAGGCGCCCGCGCAGCGCGTCACCGAGGACCGCTACCGCCCGGGCGGGCGGCGGACCAGCGCCGAGCCGTTGAGCGCGTCGTGGAAGCCCCACGGCGAGACGCCGCGGGTGCCGAAGGAACCGCCGCCGAAGTCCGGGCTCGCGAAGCTCACCAAGACCTACGGCTGGCGTGTCTACGCCCTGCCGATCCTCGTCGTGCTGACCGTGCTCGTCGTGGTCAACACCGCCAACAGCCCGGCCCAGCCGATCGCCGAGCAGAGCGCCCCGCCCGGCGTCGAGTCCGCGGGCGGCGACGCGGCGGGCGGCGCCATCGACGGCGACGGCGAGCAGGGCATCCCGGAGAACCCGGCCAAGCCGGTCGACCTCAAGGTGCCGACGGCGGACCTGCCGAACGGCAGCCCGTTCACGCAGGCGGGCAAGGGCAGCTGGCACGTCGTCCCCGGCAGTGGCCCCAAGATCGGCACCGGGAAGCTGTACACCTACACGATCGAGGTCGAGGACGGCATCGACGCGTCGAGCTACGCCGGCGACGACGCCTTCGCGGCCGCGGTCCAGGGCACGCTGTCCGATCCCAAGAGCTGGACGTGGGACGGCAAGATCGCGCTCCAGCGCGTCGACGCCAACTTCCCGAACCCGTCGTTCCGCGTGAGCCTCACCACGCCCGAGACGACGCACCGCGCCGACGCGTGCGGCTTCCAGATCACCTTCGAGGCGTCCTGCTACCGCAAGAGCCTGGGCCGGGTGCTGATCAACCTGGCCCGCTGGGTGCGCGGCGCGAAGGCGTTCAACGCGGACATGACCGGGTACCGACAGTACGCCATCAACCACGAGGTCGGGCACGCGCTGGGCAACCAGCACGTCGGCTGCGGCGGCAACGGCCAGCCCGCGCCGGTGATGATGCAGCAGTCGTTCGGCGTCTCCGACGACTACGTCTCGATGCTCAACGACATCCCCGGCGGCGACAAGGGCAAGGTCGCCAAGGACGGCCGCGTCTGCGTCCCCAACGCCTGGCCGAATCCCACTCCGTAAGACCTTCCCAGTATGTGGCATGGGGGAAGGTCTGTTTGCCAGCGCGTGTTGTGCATAGTGGGATGGACGCGAACCGCGCGCGAGATGGAGGACCCATGTCAGCACTGCCGCCGCTCGTCGAGCCGGCTGCCGAGCTCACCAAGGAAGAGGTGGCCAGGTACAGCCGTCACCTGATCATTCCGGACGTCGGGGTGACCGGGCAGAAGCGGCTGAAGAACGCCAAGGTCCTGGTCATCGGCGCCGGCGGCCTCGGCAGCCCCGCGCTGCTCTACCTGGCCGCGGCCGGCGTCGGCACCCTCGGCATCGTCGACTTCGACGTCGTCGACGAGTCGAACCTGCAGCGCCAGGTCATCCACGGCCAGTCCGACGTCGGCAAGCTCAAGGCCGCGTCCGCCCAGGAGTCGATCGCCGAGATCAACCCGCTGGTCAAGGTGCACCTGCACACCGACCGGCTGGACTCGTCGAACGCGCTGGAGATCTTCGAGCAGTACGACCTGATCGTCGACGGCACCGACAACTTCGCCACGCGCTACCTGGTGAACGACGCCGCCGTGCTGCTGGGCAAGCCGTACGTGTGGGGCTCGATCTTCCGGTTCGAGGGCCAGGTCAGCGTGTTCTGGGAGGACGCGCCGAACGGCAAGGGCCTCAACTACCGCGACCTCTACCCGGAGCCGCCGCCCCCGGGCATGGTCCCCTCCTGCGCCGAAGGTGGCGTGCTGGGCGTGCTCTGCGCGTCCATCGGCTCGATCATGGTGACCGAGGCGATCAAGCTCATCACCGGCATCGGCGAGCCGCTGCTCGGGCGCCTGATCAGCTACGACGCGCTGGAAATGAAGTACCGCGAGGTCAAGATCCGCAAGGACCCGGACACCCCGAAGATCACCGAGCTGATCGACTACGAGGCGTTCTGCGGTGTCGTTTCGGACGAGGCCGCGCAGGCCGCGTCGGGCAGCACGATCACCCCGGCGGAGCTCAAGGCCAAGTTCGACAACGGCGAGAACTTCGCCCTGATCGACGTCCGCGAGCAGCACGAGTACGAGATCGTCAACATCAAGGGCGCGACGCTGATCCCGAAGGACCGCATCCTCTCGGGCGAGGCGCTGGCGGAGCTGCCGCAGGACAAGCCGATCGTCCTGCACTGCAAGTCGGGCGCCCGGTCGGCGGAGGCCCTCGCGGCCCTGCACGCGGCCGGCTTCAAGGACGCGACGCACCTCGGCGGTGGCGTGCTGGCCTGGGCGAAGCAGATCGACCCGAGCCTGCCGACCTACTAGCCGTTCTGCCGTTAAGGCCACCTTACGGGCGTCTGACGCCCGTAAGGTGGCCTTAACGGCATTTCGGGCAGGCCGCAAAACACTGTGTGACCAGCGCGTCTTCTCGAACGTGGAACACCCGGCCGGGTAACGTCACGACCCGTGCGGTCAACCCTCGAACGCCCTCCGGCGCACGTCTGCTCGGCCTTCGGCGGCCTTGACGACGGCTGCGAACCGCTGCCGGGCTCGACGGCGTGGCGTTGCGGCGACCTCGTGCTCAAGCCGGTCACCGACAAGGCGAAGACGCTGTGGACCGCCCGCGCCCTCGACTACATCGCCGAGCCGGGCCTGCGCGTCGCGAAGCCGGTGGGCTCCAGCGACGGCCGCTGGATCGTCGGCGGCTGGACGGCGTCGCGTTTCGTGGCGGGGACGCCCGGCCACCGCGGCGACGAGTCGGTACTGGCGGCGGTGAAGCTCCACCGCGCGACGCTGGGCCTGCCCCGGCCGGACTTCCTGGCCGCCCGCCGCGACATCGACGCGATCGCCGACCGGGTGGCCTGGGCGGAACTCGAAGTCCCGCTGGAGGAGACGAAGGGCGGCCGCTGGTTCGAGGTGCTGGCCGGTGCCCGCCGCCCGATCCGCCTGCCGTCCCAGGTGGCGCACGGCGAGCTGCTGGCGGGCCTGCTCTTCGACGGCGACGCGGCCCCGGGCCTGGTGGACTTCGTCCCGTACTACCGCCCCGGCGAGTACGGCGCGGCGATCGTCGCGGTGGACGCGCTGGCGTGGGGCGGCGCGACGCGGGAGCTGCTCGAGCGGTGGGCGCACCTGCCGGAGTGGCCGCAGCTGCTGTTGCGCGCGGTGTTGTTCCGCCTGGCGTCGAACGCGTTGAACCCGAGGTCGACGCAGGCGTCGCTGGACGGCCTGCGAGTGGCGGCGCGCGAGGTGTCCGGCGTCTTGTGACCGAGGTCGCAAGATCGCGCGTCACGGCCGGCGATGCGGCGCTGACCTCCCGACTCCCGGTCCGTGGACGCGGATCTCACCGGCCGGGCGGTGGAAACACCGCCGCAATGTCAACTGCCTGAAACATTCGGTCGAATCCGGTTAACACGGCCTCCTTAGCGTCAGGGGCATCCCCGAAGCGCCGAGGAGGTGCCCGTGCCGCAGGTCGACACCCACTGCCCCTACTGCGCGCTGCAGTGCGGGATGAGCCTCGAAGGCACCCGCGTCACGCCGCGGGACTTCCCGGTCAACGCCGGTGGCCTGTGCCAGAAGGGCTGGACCTCCGGCAGCCTCCTCACGAGCCCGAAGCGCCTCACCACCCCGATGATCCGCGTCGACGGCGCGCTCGAGCCCGTCAGCTGGGACTTCGCCCTCGACTTCGTCGCCCGCAGGCTGCAGGCGATCCAGCGGGAAAGCGGCCCGGACGGCGTCGCGATCTTCGGCGGCGGGGGACTCACCAACGAGAAGGCCTACCTGCTCGGCAAGTTCGCCCGCGTCGCGCTCGGCACCTCGCAGATCGACTACAACGGCCGGTTCTGCATGTCCTCGGCCGCCGCCGCCGGGATCAAGGCGTTCGGGGCCGATCGCGGGATGCCGTTCCCCGTCACCGATCTGAAGCGGGCCGACGTCGTGCTGCTCGCCGGCGCGAACCCGGCCGAGACGATGCCGCCGTTCACCCAGCACGTGCGGGGGAGCGACCTCATCGTCGTCGACCCGCGGCGGACGCCGACCGCCGAGCTGGCGAGCCTGCACCTCGCACCCGCGCCCGGCACCGATCTCGCGCTGGCGCTGGGGATCCTGCACGCCGTCGTCGAAGGCGGGCACCTCGACAAGTCCTATGTGGACGAACGCACGAGCGGGTTCGAAGACGTGTGGCGGATCGTCGCCTCCTGGTGGCCGGAACGCGCCGAGCGCGTCACCGGGGTCTCGGCCGCCGACATGCGCCTCGCCGCGGAGAAGCTCGCCGGTGCCCGCAACGCCTACATCCTCACCGCGCGCGGCACCGAGCAGCACGCCACCGGCACCGCGACCGTCGGCGCCTGGATCAACCTCGCGCTTTCGCTCGGCCTGCCGGGCCGGGCGGGCTCCGGCTACGGCTGCCTCACCGGCCAGGGCAACGGCCAGGGCGGCCGCGAGCACGGCCAGAAGGCCGACCAGCTGCCCGGCTACCGCAAGCTCGACGACCCGGCCGCCCGCGAGTACGTCGCCGGCGTGTGGGGTGTCGAACCGGACAGCCTGCCCGGCCCGGGCCGCTCGGCCTCCGAGCTGCTCGAAGCGCTCGGCCAGGAAGACGGCCCGAAGGCGCTGATGGTCTTCGGCAGCAACGTCGTCGTCTCCGCGCCGCGCTCGCAGCGTGTCCAAGATCGACTGTCCGAACTGGACTTCCTGGTCGTCGCCGACTTCGTGCTGTCGGAGACCGCCGCGCTGGCCGACGTCGTCCTGCCGGTCACGCAGTGGGCCGAAGAGCACGGCACGCTCACCAACCTGGAAGGCCGGGTCCTGCTGCGCCGCAAGGCACTCGACCCGCCACCCGGCGTCCGGTCCGACTTGGACGTCCTGAATGGACTCGCGAAACGCCTGGGGCAGCCGGAAGACCGGTTCCCGGCCGACGCCGAGACCGTGTTCGAGGAGCTGCGGATCGCGTCCAAGGGCGGGATCGCCGACTACTCCGGCGTCAGCTACGACCGGCTGCGCGCCGGCGAGGCGCTGCACTGGCCGGTGCCGGACGAGAGCCACCCCGGCACGCCGCGGATGTTCCTCGACGCCTTCGCCCACCCGGACGGCCGCGCGCGGTTCGTGCCGGTCGAGCACACCGGCCCGGCCGAGCTGCCCGACGAGGAGTTCCCGTTGCAGGCCACCACGGGACGCGTGTTGCAGCACTACCAATCGGGCGCGCAGACGCGGCTGATCGACGAACTGAACGACGTCGTGCCGGAAGCGTTCGTCGAAGTGCACCCGGACACCGCCAAGCGCGCGGGTCTCGAAGAAGGCGATCCGGCGAAGGTCCGGTCCCGGCGCGGCGAGACCGTCGCCAAGGTCCGGTTCGTGCAAAGCCTCCAGCCCGACGTCGTCTTCCTGCCGTTCCACTTCCCCGGTGAGCAGCGCGCGAACCTGTTCACCAACCCGGCGCTCGACCCGGTCAGCCGGATGCCGGAGTTCAAGGTGTGTGCCGTGTCCTTGTCTACTGTGGATGGTGCCGCATGAGTCCCCGTGAAGTCGTCATCGTCGGTTACGGCATGGCCGGTGCCCGGCTGGCCGACGAGATCCGCCGCCGCGACCCCATCGCCGAACGCGTCCGCCTGACCGTGCTCGGCGCCGAAAAGCACGCCGCCTACAACCGTGTCCTCCTGTCGGCCGTCGTCGCCGGCGGGATGAGCGCCGAAAGCGTCCGCCTGCACGACGACGAATGGGCCGCGCGCCACAACATCGACCTGCGGCTCGGCGTCGACGTCGCCCGCATCGACCGGGAGAAGCGCTGCGTCGAACTCGGCGACGGCGCATGCGTGGACTACGACGCCCTGGTCCTCGCGACCGGCGCCAATCCGTGGATCCCGCCCGTCGAAGGCCTCGAAGCCGGGCCGGGCGTGGTGGCCTTCCGCAGCCTCGACGACTGCGCCAAGATCCTCGACGCCGCCCGCTTCGGCGCGCCGGTCGCCGTCCTCGGCGGTGGCCTCCTCGGCCTCGAAGCCGCCCGCGGGCTGGCCGGGCGCGGCAACCAGGTGACCGTCGTGCACCCGCTCGGGCACGTCATGGAACGGCAGCTCGACCCGGCCGCCGGGCACGTGCTCGCCCGCCAGCTCACCGACATGGGTGTGACGTTCAAGTTCGGCGCCACCGCCGCGCGCTACCTGCCCGGCGACGGCCTCAAGCTCGATGACGGCACCCTCGTCCCGGCCGACCTGGTCGTCGTCGCCGCGGGCGTCCGCGCCGAGACGAGCCTGGCCGCCGACGCCGGGCTCGACGTCGACATGGGGATCCTGGTCGACGACACGCTGCGCACCAGCGACGGCCGCATCCACGCGCTCGGCGACTGCGCCCGCCACCCCGGCGCGCCCGCCGGGCTGATCCAGCCCGCGTGGGAGCAGGCCGAAGTCCTCGCCGACGTCCTGACCGGCACGAACGCGGCTGCCCGGTACCGCGGCACGACCGCCGTCACCCGGCTCAAGGCCCGCGGCATCGACCTCGCCGCGCTCGGCGAGACGCAGCTCGAAGCCTCCGAGAGCGGCGCCGAGGTGCTGACCTTCAACGACCCCACCGGTGGGCGGTACGGCAAGCTCGTCGTCCGCGAAAACCGCGTGGCCGGGGCGATCCTGCTCGGGCTGCCCGACGCGGCCGCCACGATCACCCAGTTCCACGACCGCGGCACGCTGCTGCCCGACGACCGGCTCGCCGTCCTGCTGGGCCGCGCGCTGCCCACCGGCAGCACGCCTGCCGCCAGCCCGGCCGACCTGCCCGCCGCGGCGGTGATCTGCCGCTGCAACAACGTCACCAAGGGCCGGCTGATCGAAGCCTGGAAGGCCGGCGCCACCGACACCCCCGCACTGGCGCGGGCCACGCGAGCCACCACCGGCTGCGGCGGGTGCACCGACACCGTCGGCGGCATCGCCACCTGGCTCGCGGCGCAATGACCGACCCGACCCGTCGCAAGGAGAACTCCGTGGCACACCAAGGCAAGCACTGGATCGAGCACTGGGAACCCGAGGACGAAGAGTTCTGGGAGTCCACGGGCAAGCAGGTCGCCCGCCGCAACCTCTGGTTCTCGGTCTTCGCCGAGCACATCGGCTTTTCGATCTGGACACTGTGGTCGGTCATCGTCCTGTTCATGGGCAAGGACTACGGTTTCTCCGCCGCGGACAAGTTCCTGCTCGTCTCGACGCCGACGCTGATCGGCGGCCTGATGCGGCTGCCCTACACCTTCGCCGTGGCGAAGTTCGGCGGTCGCAACTGGACGGTCGTGTCCGCCGCCCTGCTGCTGATCCCGACGATCCTGGCCGCGGTGGTACTGCACCCCGGCACGTCACTCGGCACGTTCCTGCTGGTCGCGGCCCTCGGCGGCGTCGGCGGCGGCAACTTCGCGTCGTCGATGACGAACATCAACACCTTCTACCCGGAGAAGCACAAGGGCTGGGCCCTCGGCCTCAACGCGGGCGGCGGCAACCTCGGCGTCGCCGCGATCCAGCTGGTCGGGCTCCTGGTGATCGGCACGGCGGGGGCGACCGCGCCGCGGATCGTGCTCTACGTCTACATCCCGCTGATCGTCGTCGCCGCGGTGTGCGCGTACTTCTACATGGACAACCTGGCCACCGTGAAGGGCGATACGAAGGCGATGCGCGAGGTCGTCAAGGACCCGCACACCTGGGTGATGTCGTTCCTCTACGTCGGCACGTTCGGCTCGTTCATCGGCTACAGCTTCGCCTTCGGCCTGGTGCTGCAGAACCAGTTCGGCCGCACCCCGCTGCAGGCGGCCGCGGTGACGTTCCTCGGCCCGCTGCTCGGCTCGCTCTCGCGGCCCACCGGCGGCTGGCTGGCAGACCGGATCGGCGGCGGGAAGATCACCTTCTTCACGTTCATCGGGATGGCGCTGGCCACGGTGGTGCTGATCCTCGCGTCGACGTCGAAGTCCCTGGCGCTGTTCACGATCGCCTTCATCGTGCTGTTCGTGCTCACCGGCATCGGCAACGGCTCGACGTACAAGATGATCCCGGCGATCTTCCGCGCCAAGGCGAAGGTGGCGATCTCGAACGGCGCCGAAGAAGCGGCCGAGCTGCTCAAGGCACGCCGCCTGTCCGGCGCGCTGATCGGCCTGGCCGGTGCGATCGGCGCCGAGGGCGGGCTGTTCATCAACCTCGCCTTCCGGCAGTCGTTCGCCGACGCCAAGAGCGGCGTCCCCGCCTTCATCGGCTTCCTCGTCTTCTACGGGCTGTGCTTCGCCGTCACCTGGGCGGTCTACCTGCGCAAGCCCGCCGAACAGCCCACGAGTGAGCGCGGTCTGGCGCTCGCGGGAGCGGAGGTCTGAGATGCCCACCCTGGTCGTCGCCGGACACGGCATGGTCGCCCACCGGCTCGTGGAGGCGGTGCGCGCGGAAGACCCTTCCGGCAACTGGCACATCGTCGTCCTGTCCGAGGAGCCGCGCCCGGCGTACGACCGGGTGGCGCTGACGTCCTACGTGGACACCTGGGACCCGGCTTCGCTGGCGCTCCCGGGTTCGGACTACGCGGATGACTCCTTCGTGGATCTCCGGCTCGGGGAGCTGGCGGTTTCGGTGGACCGGGCCGCGAAGACGGTCACCACGGCGTCCGGCGCCGTCGTCGCCTACGACGCGCTGGTGCTGGCCACGGGCTCGCGGCCGTTCGTGCCGCCGGTGCCGGGCCACGACCTGCCCGGCTGCTTCGTCTACCGGACCATCGAGGACCTCGACGCGATCCGCGCGGCGGCCGTCGACAAGCCGGGCCGCGGGCGTCGCTCGGCCGTCGTGATCGGTGGTGGCCTGCTCGGCCTGGAAGCCGCGAAGGCGTTGCGGGACATGGGACTCTCCCCGCACGTCGTCGAGATGGCGCCGCGGCTGATGCCGTTGCAGGTCGACGAAGGCGGCGGCTCGCTGCTGCGGCGGCTGATCACGAACCTCGACGTGACCGTCCACACGGGAACGTCGACCGACGCCATCGAGGCCGACGGCTCGCGGCTGCTGGCCAAGCTGGGCAACGGCACCGAGCTGGACGTCGACCTGGTCGTGTTCTCCGCCGGCGTCCGGCCGCGCGACGACCTCGCCCGCCAGTCCGGCCTCGAACTGGGCCCGCGCGGCGGTGTCCTGACGGACCTGTCCTGCCGCACCAGCGATCCCTCGATCTACGCCATCGGTGAGTGCGCCGCGGTCGACGGTCGCGTGTACGGCATCGTGGCGCCCGGGTACGCGATGGCCGAGATCGTCGCGGCCCAGCTCACCGGTGGCGCCGGTGAGTTCCCGGAGCCGGACACGTCCACGAAGCTCAAGCTGATGGGCGTCGACGTCGCTTCCTTCGGGGACGCGCACGCGACGACCGAGGGCGCGCTGGAAGTCGCCGTCAACGACGCGGTCGCCGGGACCTACAAGAAGCTCGTGGTCACCGACGACGGCAAGACGCTGCTGGGCGGCGTGCTGGTCGGCGACGCGACCGAGTACAACACCCTGCGCGCGCTGGTCGGCCGTCCGCTGCCGGCCGAGCCGGGCGCGATCCTCGCCCCGGCGGGCGGCGGCGCGGCGGTCGGTGTCGACGCGCTCCCGGACGCGGCGCAGATCTGCTCGTGCAACGCGGTGTCCAAGGGCGCGATCACCCGCGCGATCCACGAAGACGGCTGCGACTCGGTGCCCAAGCTCAAGGCGTGCACCCGCGCCGGCACCGCGTGCGGCTCGTGCGTCCCGCTGCTGGGCAAGCTGCTGAGCGCCGCCGGGGTCGAGCAGTCGAAGGCCGTGTGCGAGCACTTCCCGCAGTCGCGCGCGGAGCTGTTCGAGATCGTCCAGGCCACCAGGATCACCACGTTCAGCGAACTGATCGCCCGGTACGGCACCGGCAGCGGCTGCGCGCTCTGCAAGCCCGCGGTGGCCTCGATCCTGGCCACGCTCGGCAACGGCCACGTGCTCGGCGGCGAGCAGATGACGTTGCAGGACACCAACGACCGCTACCTGGCGAACCTGCAGCGCAACGGCACGTACTCGGTCGTCCCCCGGATCCCCGGCGGCGAGATCACGCCGGACAAGCTGATCGTGATCGGCGAGGTCGCCCGCGACTTCGGGCTGTACACGAAGATCACCGGCGGCCAGCGCATCGACCTGTTCGGGGCCACTGTGGACCAGCTGCCGCAGATCTGGCGCCGGCTGGTCGACGCGGGCTTCGAGTCCGGGCACGCCTACGGCAAGGCGCTGCGCACGGTCAAGTCGTGCGTCGGGTCGACGTGGTGCCGCTACGGCGTGCAGGACAGCGTCGGGCTGGCGATCGAGCTGGAGCTGCGCTACCGCGGGCTGCGTTCGCCGCACAAGCTCAAGTCGGCGGTCTCCGGCTGCGCGCGGGAGTGCGCGGAGGCGCGGAGCAAGGACTTCGGGATCATCGCGACGGAGAACGGCTGGAACCTCTACGTCGGCGGCAACGGCGGCACGACCCCGCGCCACGCCGACCTGCTCGTGTCCGATGTGGACACCGAGACGCTGATCCGGACGATCGACCGGTTCCTCATGTTCTACGTGCGCACCGCCGATCGGCTCCAGCGCACGGCGCCGTGGATCGAAGAGATGGAGGGCGGTCTCGACCACCTGCGCGCGGTGATCGTCGACGACTCCCTCGGCATCTGCGAAGACCTCGACGCGGCGATGGCCAAGCACGTCGACAACTACGCCGACGAGTGGAAGGGCGTCCTGGAGGACCCGGAGAAGCTGGCCCGGTTCACCTCGTTCGTCAACGCGCCGGGCACCCCCGACCCGGCGATCTCGTTCCGCTCGGAGCGCGAGCAGAAAGTGCCCGTGATGCTGGGTGTCCCGGAGGTGCGCCGATGACGACGTCGATCGAACGGACCTGGACGGCGGTCTGCCCCGTCGAAGCCGTGCCGGAGTACGCGGGGGTCGCCGCGTTGCTCGACGGCGTGCAGGTGGCGATCTTCCACCTGCCCGGCGACCGGTGGTACGCACTGTCCAACTGGGACCCGTGCAGCGGCGCGGCGGTGCTGTCCCGCGGCATCGTCGGGGACGCGGGCGGGGTCCCGGTCGTCGCGTCGCCCGTCTACAAGGAACGGTTCGCGCTCGAGAGTGGACAGTGCCTGGACGCCGAGGACGTCTCCGTTCCGGTGTACGAGGTGCGCGTGCGAGAGGGCGTGGTCGAAGTGGAGAGCCCGTGACCGGTGTTCTCCCGCTGACCGGCTTCGTGGTCGGCATCACCGCGGCGCGCCGAGCCGATGAGCTCGGCGCGCTACTGGTGCGCAAGGGGGCCAGCGTGCGCTACGGCCCGGCGATCCGGATCGTGCCCCTGACCGACGACACGGAGCTGCACTCGGCGACGGCGGCGTTGCTGGAGGCACCGGTGGACGCGGTGGTGGCGACTACGGGCATCGGCTTCCGCGGCTGGCTCGAGGCGGCGGAAGGCTGGGGCCTCGGCGACGCGCTGATCTCGCGCCTTTCCGGCTGCGCCCTGCTGGCCCGGGGCCCGAAGGTGACCGGGGCGATCCGGGCGGCCGGGTTGTCCGAGGCGTACTCGCCGGCGTCGGAGAGCAACGCGGAGCTGTTGCAGCACCTGCTGTCCTCGGACGTCACCGGCAAGCGGATCGCGGTGCAGCTGCACGGCGAGCCGCTGCCGTACTTCGTGGAGACGTTGCGGGCCGCGGGCGCGGAGGTCATCGAGATCTCGGTGTACCGCTGGGTCGGCCCGGTGGACCCGGGCCCGGTGGACCGGCTCCTGGACGGGGTGCTGGACGGCGCGATCCACGCGTTGCCGTTCACGAGCGCTCCGGCGGTGGCGTCGCTGCTGGCGCTGGCCCGCCGCACCGGCCGGCTGCCGGGCCTGGTCACGGCGCTGTCGGGCCCGGTGGTGGCGGCCTGCGTCGGCCCGATCACGGCGGGGCCGCTGGCGGCGCTGGGCGTGCCGACGGTCCAGCCGCACCGCGCGCGGATCGGCGCGCTGGCCCGCACGGTGGCGGAGACGCTGGTGACGCGGTCACCCCGGTTCTCCGCGGGCGGCCGGGAAATCGAACTGCGCGGCCAGGCGGCCATTGTGGACGGTGACTGGCGGGAGGTGGCACCGGCACCGATGGCGCTGCTGCGGGCGCTGGCGGCGTCGCCGGGCCGGGTGGTGTCCCGCCGCGAGCTGATCTCGGCGTTGCCGGGCGGCGGCGAGGAGCACGCGGTGGAGACGGCGATCGGCCGCCTGCGGACGTCGCTCGGGGGCGGCAAGGTCGTCCAGACGGTGGTGAAGCGGGGGTACCGGCTGGCCGTGGACGCCTGACCGGCGTGTCAGCGGGCGTGTCAGCGCGGTGGCGATCCGGTGTCAGCGGGCCCGGCGAAGGTGGCTTCACACACCGAAACCGACACACCAGGAGCCCCACGATGCAGAACTTCACCACCCCCGCCCCGATCGCCACCGTCCTCGACATCGCCGCCGGCCGCGTCCGGTTCGTCGCCGCCGAGGCGGGCGAGACCACCGTCGAGATCCTGCCCGCCGACCCGTCGAAGAGCCGGGACGTGAAGGCCGCTTCGCAGGTCGAGGTCGGCTTCTCCGACGGTGTCCTGCGGATCGAGGGCGTCGTCAAGAACCAGTACTTCGGCCCGTCCGGCGCCCTCGACGTGACCGTCGCGCTGCCCGCCGGCTCCGACGTCCAGGCCAAGGCCGCGAGCGTCGAGCTGCGGGGCGTCGGCCGCCTCGGCGACGTCACCGTCGAAGGCGCGCACGGCGGCGTCGTGATCGACGAGGCCGCGAGCGTCCGCCTCACCGCCCACGCCGGCGACGTCTCGGTCGGGCGCCTCACCGGCCCGGCGGAGATCACCACCGGCAAGGGCGACATCCGGATCGCGGAAGCCGTGCGCGGCAACCTGGTCCTGAGCACCCAGGCCGGCGACATCACGGTCGGCGCGGCCACCGGCGTGTCCGCGTCCCTCGACGCCGGCACGACGTACGGCCGGATCCGCAACGCCCTCAAGAACACCGAGGGCACGCCGGGCCTGACCATCCAGGCGACCACCGCGTACGGCGACATCGACGCGTCCAGCCGGTGAGTCCGTGCCGCCAAACGCCCCAATGTGGCGTTGGTTGCGTCCAACGCACCGAACGCCACATTGGGTGCGCTGGACGCACCGAACGCCACATTGGGGCGCTTGGGGCGGACCGAGGACCGGCGTCAGCCGACCCAGGAGACGGCGTGCTTTTCGAACCCCCGCGCCGCCGCGACCCGCGCGGCTTCGGCTTCGGCCTCCTCGCGCAGCGGCGGGCGGAGGGGGTCGAACGCCGTCACCGTGAACGTCAGCTTCGCGCCGCTGCCCTTCGTGCGCCAGGTACCCGCGATGTCGCCGTCCGCGAGGAGGACGCCGGGGTTGCCCAGCATCTTCCAGACCTCCTTGCGGCGCGCGGGATCCGGGACCAGCAGGGTCTTGTCGCGGGCCTGGACGAAGGGGTCCAGCGGGGGCAGCAGCCGCACCGGGTCGGGCTCCGGCGGGTTCTCCAAGGCGGGCAGCTGGGCGGCGGGCAGGTACTTCCGCCGTCCCTCCACCTCGACCTCGGCCAGGTCCGCCGGCCACGTCCGGTCCACGACGGCCTTCGCGGTGCCGACGAACTCCGCCGCCTCGCCCGGGGTCGCCGGGCCGTTGAGCCGCAGGTAGTCCTCGACCAGCTTCGTCGCGGCCGCCGGGTCCGGCG
The DNA here is from genome assembly GCF_003937945.1 of Amycolatopsis eburnea. Classification (GTDB taxonomy): domain Bacteria; phylum Actinomycetota; class Actinomycetes; order Mycobacteriales; family Pseudonocardiaceae; genus Amycolatopsis; species Amycolatopsis eburnea. Next base: position 113,260 of record NZ_RSEC01000032.1, on the reverse strand, counting down.
TGCGGCGCATCCGGCCGCGTCCTTCGAGCGGGGCGAGCGTCGCCGGGGAGGCACCCGCGACCAGGCGGACGCCCGCGTGCGGGGCCGCGATGCGCATCAGCTGTTCCTGGATGTGGGTCGCGCCGCACCCCCGGCACCACCGCGAGAACGACGGCGGCAGCGCCTTCGTCACCGCGGTGCTCGCCGCGCCCTTCGTCATCGGCTTGGTGACGACCTTGCGCAACGCGGCCGCCGCCGTGAAGACGACGTCGGCCGCCGCCTGGCCGGTCGCCGCCACTTCCTTGCGCTGCCAGAGCATCCGGGCGAGCGCGTCCGCGTCGTCGAGCGGCACGAGGGCCCGCGTCACCTCGGCGAGGCCGAGGTGGAAGTGCGGCGCGCCGCGCAACGTCCAGGCGAGCACCAGCCGCGGATCGTCCACGAGGGACACCTCGCCGTCCAGCCGGGCCACGAGGGCGAGCAGCGCGGTGTCGCGCATGCTGTCCTGCAGCCCGGCCCGGACGACGGCGAGGTCGGCCAGGTCCCGCGCGGTGCGGTGCAGGCCGTGCTCGGCGATGCGGTAGGCGAGTACCTGGCGGCGGTCCACGTGCGGCTCCTAGAACGTGTACTCGAAGGTGTAGCCGACCTTGTCCTCGCCCAGCGCGCCGCCGGCGGTGCCGGAGCCGGTCAGCCCGGCCAGCCCGCCGGTGCCCGAGCCGGGGACGACGGTGAACGTCGACGCGATGCCCTTGGCGTCGAACGTGTACTCGTGGCGCACGATGAACGTCCCTTCGCGACCGCCGACCTTGCCCTCGAAGCGCTCGAAGCTCGGCGACGTCGTCTCGCCGCTCTCGTAGCCTTCGCCCGCGTAGTACAGCAGAAGGTCGCAGATCGATTCGCCCTCGAGGACGCCTTCGTACGCGAACGAGGCGTGCGCGTAGGCCACCCGCGGGCCGCCCTCGGCGCCGCTGACGATCTTCTCTTCCCAGTTCTTCGTGCTGAATCCGTTCATGGGAGTCACTCTGCCGGGCATACCTGTCAGCTTGTGTCAGGTATTTCTGTCAAAATTCCGGGTATGCGTGCGAGCCGTCTCCTGTCCGTCCTCCTGCTGCTGCAGAACCGCGGCCGGATGACGGCCGAAGAGCTGGCCGAAGAGCTCGAAGTCTCGGTGCGCACGATCTATCGGGACATCGACGCGCTGTCGGCGTCCGGCGTCCCGGTGTACGCCGACCGCGGGCGGACCGGCGGCTACCGGCTGGTCGACGGCTACCGCACCCGGCTCACCGGGATGACCGAGGAAGAGGCGCAGTCGCTGTCGCTGGCCGGGCTGCCGGTGGCCGCCGCCGAGCTGGGCCTCGGGACGGTCCTCGCGGCGGCGCAGCTCAAGCTGTACGCGGCGCTGCCGCCGGAGCTGCGGGACCGGGCGGGGCGCGTCGCCGAGCGGTTCTACCTGGACGTTCCCGGCTGGCACCGGGGGATCGAGAGCCTGCCGACGCTGTCCGCCGTCGCCGACGCCGTGTGGTCGTCGCACCGGATCCGGATCCGCTACGAACGGTGGGGCCAGCGCGTCGTCGAGCGGGACGTCGAGCCGCTGGGGCTGATCCTCAAGGCGGGCAACTGGTACCTCGCGGCGCGGTGCGAAGGGACCGACCGGACGTACCGGATCTCGCGGGTGCTGGCGCTGGAGGACCTCGGCGAGGCGTTCGAGCGGCCGGCCGGGTTCGACCTCGCGCGGTACTGGCAGGAGTGGTCGGAGCAGTTCGAACGCCGGATGTTCCCGCGCGTGGCCGTGGTGCGGCTGTCACCGCGGGCGCAGGCTCTCGTACCGTTCTACGCGGGCGCGGTCGGGGCCCGCGCGCTGCGCTCGGCCCCGGGCGAACCGGACGCGGACGGCTGGCTCACCGTGGAGCTGCCGGTGGAACGGGGCGAACCGGCCATCGGCGAGCTGCTGCGCTTCGGGCCGCACCTGGAGGTCCTCGAACCGGCGGACCTGCGGGCGGAGCTGGCCAAAGCGATCGAAGAGATGGGCGCGAAGTATGGGTGAGCTGACCGGGATCGCCATCGGCGTCACGGCCGAACGCCGGGCCGAGGACTTCATCGCGGCCCTCGAACGCTACGGCGCCGAGGTCCGCCACGCGCCCACGATCACCATCGTCCCGCTGGAATCGGACCCCGCGCTGCGGTCGGCCACCGAGGCGGTCCTGGCCGAGCCGGTCGCCTTCACGGTGGTGACGACGGGCGCGGGCTTCCGCGGCTGGCTCGACGCGGCGGCCGGCTGGGGCCTGCGCGAGCCGCTGCTCGACCGGCTGCGCGCGTCCCGGATCTACGCCCGCGGCCCGAAGGCGGTCGGCGCGGTCCGCGGGGCCGGCCTGCGGGAGGCCTTTTCGGCGGAGTCGGAGTCGAACGCGGAGCTGTTCGGCGCCCTGGCCGCGGCGGGCGTGGCCGGCGCGCGGGTGGCGGTCCAGCTGCACGGGACGCCGCTGCCCGCGCACACGTCGTCGCTGACCGGGGCGTCGCTGGTGGAGGTGCAGCCGTACCGGTGGCATTCCCCGCCGGACGTCCGCCCGGTGCACGAGCTGATCGACGCGGCGATCGCGGGCGAGCTGGGCGCACTGGCGTTCACGAGCGCCCCGGCGGCGGCGAACTTCCTGGCGCTGGCGAGGTCGTACGGGCGGTATGAGGCGCTGGTGGCGGCGTTGCGGGGGCCGGTGGTGGTCGCGTGCGTGGGCCCGGTGACCGCGGCCCCGCTGGAGGAGGCGGGGATCCGGACGGTGCAGCCGGAGCGCCAGCGGCTGGGAGCGCTGGTGAAACTGCTGGTCACGACGTTCGCGGCACCGGCCTAGCGCCCCAATGTGGCCTTGGTTGCGTCAGACGCACCGAAGGCCGCCTTGGGTGCGTCTGACGCACCGAAGGCCACATTGGGGCGCGTCGGTCAGTCGTCCTCGGCCGGGACTTCGCCCGCCTCGGCCGCCCGGACCGCTTCCCGGCCCGCGTCCTCCTCGCTCAGCCCGCGCCGCCAGTAACCCGTGAAGCAGATCGAGCGCTTGTCGACCTCGCGCTCCCGCACCAGGTGCCGCCGCACCAGCTTCACCACACCCGCCTCGCCGGACACCCACGCGTACGGCGTCCCGCCGGGGAACGCCGCCCCGCGCACCGCGCCCAGCAACGCCTCGCCCAGCGGCCGCGAACCGCGCAGCACCCAGTGGACCTCGACCGCGCCGAGCGTGTCGAAGGCCTGCCGGTCCGCCCGGTCCGCCAGCTCGACGTACACCGACGCCCGCGTGCCCGGCGGCAGCTGCTCGACGATCGCGCCGATCGCGGGCAGCGCCGTCTCGTCGCCCACCAGCAGCTGCCAGTCGGTGGCGGGCGGAGGCGCGTACAGGCCGTACGGGCCCATGAACGCCACCCGGTCGCCCGGCCGGACCCGGGACGCCCACGCCGACGCCGGGCCCTCGTCGCCGTGCAGGACGAAGTCGACGTCGACCTCCGCCGCTTCCGGCCGGATCGCGCGGGCCGTGTACGTGCGCATCGGGGGACGGACGTCGTCCGGCATCGCCAGGTACGTGCGGTACCAGGACATGACGTCGGACGCCGTCTCCGGCAGCACCGGCTCGTCCTGCCCGGCGAGCGGGAAGAAGAGCTTGACGTACTGGTCGGGCGCCTGCGGCACCAGCTCGCGGAAGGTCTCCGTGGCGAGCGTCACGCGCACCAGGTGCGGCGACAGCGGCCGGACCGCCGTGACCGAGGCACGGTGGTGGGTCAGAGTGGTGCGCTCCGCCTGCGTCGTCATTAGGCGAGGCTAACCTAAGGGTCGGGTATCAGAACAGCCCTTCCGGACCGGGATCCACGTCACCTCCTTGCTTCCAGCGGTACTTCCGCAGGTCCACGCGCTGACCGTCGGCCAGCACCCCTTCCGCGCGCAGCCGCTCCAGCTGGTCGTGGACCAGGTGCGGCGCCGGGGTGCCGTTCGCGCGCAGGATCCGGTGCCACGGCAGGTCGTGCCCGTCTTCGGCGAGGATGGCGCCCACCATCCGCGGCGAAGGCGCGCCCGCGAGTGCCGCGATGTCGCCGTACGTCGCCACCTTGCCGGCCGGCACCGACGCGATGATCTCCCGCACGCGCTCGTGCAGAACGTCGTCCATACCGACACTCTGCCGTAGGGGTACGACACTTTTCGTAGCCGTCCACCGCTAAGCCGTGCCGGTGCCGCACCCACTACTCCGGACGTGGTTCCATCGCGGGGTGAACGGGAGGCGAACGGTGCGGGCGGACGCGCGGCTGGTGCGCACGCCGGTCCCCGACGCACCCACGTTCACCTGGGACGAAGGCGCCCGGCGGCTGCTCTCCGCGCCCGGGGGGTTCCGGCGCGTGCTCGGCGGACCCGGCACCGGCAAGACGGCGTTGCTCGCCTCGGCCGCCACCCGCCGCATCGCCGAGGGCGCCGACCCCGAGAGCGTGCTCGTGCTCACCACGTCCCGCCGGTCCGCGGACGCCCTGCGCGCCGACATCACGCGCCGCCTCACCGCCGACCCGGACCTGGCGCGGCCGCTGCCCCGGACCGTCCGCGAACCGCTCGTGCGCACCGTGCACTCCTACGCCTACTCGCTGCTTCGGCTCGAGGCGATGGCCGAAGAGCTCCCGCCGCCGCGGCTGCTCGCGGGCGCCGAGCAGGACGTCGTCGTGCGCGAGCTGCTGGCGGGCGACCTCGACGAGGAAGCCGGGTACTGGCCCGAGGCGCTGCGGCCCGCCCTGATCGTCCCGGGCTTCGCCGAAGAGCTGCGCGACCTGCTGATGCGTGCGGCCGAACGCGGGCTCGGCCCGGAGGACCTCGCCGAGCTGGGCCGCCGCCGCGGCCGCGACGAATGGGTCGCCGCCGGGCAGTTCTGGGCGCAGTACGAAGAGGTCACGCAGCTGCAGGGCGCGGGCGGCAACGCGCTCGGCGTCGCGAGCGCGCCCGCGCTGGACGCCGCCGAGCTGGTCACCTCCGCGCTGCTCGCCCTCGAAGACGACGACGAGCTGCGCGACCGCGAGCGCACCCGCGTGCGGCACCTGTTCGTCGACGACGCCCACCACCTCGACCCGCTGCAGACCAGCCTGGTCCGGATGATCGGGCACACCGCGGCCGAGTTCGTCGTGGCCGGCGACCCGGACCAGAACGTGTTCTCCTTCCGCGGCGCGGACGCGAGCCTGTTCGCCGACGCCGACCCGGACGGCAGCCGGACCGTCACGCTCACGACGTCGCACCGGCTGGCCCCGGCCGTGCGCCTGGCGGTGGCGAAGATCGGCGCGACGCTGCCGGGCGCGTCGCCGCACCGCAAGATCGTCCCGCCGAAGGGTGCCACCGGCGGGAACGTGCGCGTCCGCGTGATGCCGACCCCCGCCGCCGAGGCGAGCTGGATCGCCGACCAGCTGCGCCGCGCGCACCTCGTCGACGGCGTGCCGTGGTCGGAGATCGCGGTGCTCGTCCGCTCGCCAGCCCGGACTTTCCTGGTGCTGCAACGGGCATTGCGCGCCGCGGGTGTCCCGATCGGGTCGGCGACGGAGGAGCTGCCGCTGGCGAAGCAGCCCGCGGTGCGGCCGCTGCTGGCCGTGCTGAAGCTCGCGCCCGCGCCCGAACTGCTCGACGTCGACCTCGCGGAAATGCTGTTGTCGTCGGCACTCGGCGGCGCGGACCCGCTGGCGCTGCGACGGCTGCGGCGGGGTCTGCGCCGGCTCGAACTGGCCGGGGGCGGGCAGCGCTCGAGCGACGAACTGCTCGTGGAAGCGTTGCGGGGCGGGGACATCCTCGCCGGGCTGGCCGACGCCGAAGCCGAGCCGGTGCGGCGCGTCGGCGGGCTGCTGCGCGTGACGCACCAGGCCGTGGCCCGCGGCGACGGCGTCGAGCAGGTGCTGTGGCAGCTGTGGACCGAAAGCGGGCTGCAGGACAAGCTGCTGAAGCAGGTCGAGCGCGGCGGATCGCTGGCCGCGCAAGCCGATCGCGACCTCGACGCCGTGGTCGCGCTGTTCGACGCGGCCGGCCGGTACGTCGACCGGCTGCCGCGCGCGAGTGTCGCGTCCTTCGCGGATTACCTGGGCGCGCAACGGATCGCGGGCGACACGCTGGCCCCGGCCGCCGTCCCCGGCGACGGCGTCTCGCTGCTCACCGCGCACGCGGCCGCCGGTCGCGAGTGGACGGTCGTGGCCGTCGCCGGCGTCCAGGAAGGCGCGTGGCCGGACCTGCGGCTGCGCGGATCCGTGCTGGGCGTGGAACGGCTCAAGGACCTGATGGCCGGGGTCGACGACGACGCCGTGTCCCAGACCGCGCCGATCCTCGCCGAGGAACGGCGCCTGTTCTACCTCGCGATGAGCCGCGCGAAGCAGACGTTGCTGGTGACCGCGGTTTCGGGTGAGGACGAGCAGCCGTCGCGGTTCCTCGACGACCTCGAGGAGAACGGCGCCGACGACGGCGGCCTCGACTCGCGGATGAAGCCGCCGGGCCGGTCGCTGGTGCTGGCCGAGCTGGTGGGGGAGCTGCGCGAGGTCGTCTGCGACGACAAGGCGGACCCCGCGCGCCGTCGCCGGGCGGCGAAGCAGCTGGCCCGGCTGGCCGACGCCAAGGTGCCGGGCGCGCACCCGTCGACGTGGTACGGCCTGCTCCCGGCGTCCAGCGACGAGCCGGTGCACCCGCCGGGCGACCTGATCCGGATCTCACCGTCCACAGTGGAAATCCTGACCAAGTGCCCGCTGCGGTGGATGATCGAGCGCCACGGCGGCAGCGACCCGGCGCAGCTGGCCGCGGTCACCGGGACCCTGGTGCACGGGCTGGCGGAGGCGGTCTCGTCGGGCCGCACCGAGGCGGAGCTGCAGGCCGCGCTGGACGAAGCGTGGGTGCGGGTCGACGCCGGGGCGCCGTGGTTCTCGCGGCGGGAACGGCGGCGCGTCGAGCAGATGCTGCAGAACTTCGTGACGTGGCTGGAGCGCAGCCGGGCGGAGCTGAAGGAAGCCGGGGTCGAGCAGGACATCGAGGTCGAGCTGCCGGCGGGCGGCTCGGACGAGGTCCGCGTGCTGCTGCGCGGGCGCGTCGACCGGGTGGAGCTGGACGCCGACGGGCGGCCGGTGATCGTCGACATCAAGACGGGCAAGGTGCCGGTTTCCGGCGCGGACGCCGAGGCGCACCCGCAGCTGGCCGCGTACCAGCTGGCGGTGCTGCTGGGCGCGATCAAGGGCAGCAACGAACCCGGCGGCGCGAGGCTGGTCTACGTCGCGAAGGCGAACAACAAGACGGGAGCCACCGAGCGGTCCCAGCCGCCGATGGACGAGGTCGGCGGCAAGCAGTGGCTGGAGCTGGTCCGCGACGCCGCGGCGTCGGCCGCCGGGCCGGACTACCAGGCGCAGGAGAACCCGGACTGCGACCGCTGCCCGGTCCGCGGCTGCTGCCCCCTGCGCCCCGAAGGCCGACAGGTGCCAGGCCCGTGACCCGCCCGACGACCGCGCCGCTTTCACGTGAAAGCTACGCTTTGTCGCGCAAAGCCGCACTTTCACGTGAAAGTGCGGCGCGGGGGGTGGGGAAGTGAGCCCGCTCGTTGTCGCGAATCCGGTTGAGCCTGCGGAGCTGGCCGATGCGCTCGGGTTGCACCGGCCCACGCCGGAGCAGGCCACCGTCATCGCCGCGCCCGTGGAACCCTCGCTCGTCGTTGCCGGGGCCGGGGCCGGGAAGACCGAAACCATGGCCGCGCGGGTGGTCTGGCTGGTCGCCAACGGGATCGTCAGCCCCGACCGCGTGCTCGGCCTCACCTTCACCCGCAAGGCCGCCCGCCAGCTCGGCGAGCGCGTCCGCGCGCGGCTGCGGCGCCTGGCCGGGTCCGGGCTGCTCGACCGGCTCGACCCCACCGGCGGGCTGCGGTCGACTGTGGTCGCCGGCGAACCGACCGTCCTGACCTACCACGCCTACGCCGGGCGCATGCTCTCCGAACACGGGCTCCGGCTGCCGGTGCAGCCCGGTGTCCGGCTGCTGTCCGAGACGTCGTCGTGGCAGATCGCGCACCGCGTGGTGTCCACTTGGGACAACGAGCTGGACACCGACCGCGTCCCGCCGACCGTCACCGCCGACGTCCTGCAGCTCGCCGGCGAACTCGGCGAGCACCTCATCTCCACCGAGCAGCTCGCCGAGTACACGACGTGGATGTGCCGCGTCATCGAAAACGCGCCGCGCGCCAAGGGACAACGGGCCGCGTTGCCGCAGAAGCTCACGGAAATCATGGCCGCGCAGCACTTCCGGCTCGCGCTGCTGCCGCTCGTCGAGGAGTACCACCGGCGCAAGCGCAACGAAGGCGCGCTCGACTTCGCCGACCAGATGTCGCTGGCCGCGCAGCTCGCGAGCGGCTACCCGTCGGTCGTGCGCGGCGAACGGGAGCGCTACGGCGCCGTCCTGCTCGACGAGTACCAGGACACCGGACACGCCCAGCGCGTCCTGCTGCGCGCGCTGTTCGGCGGCGTCGAGAACCCGCCGCTGCCGGTGACCGCCGTCGGCGACCCGGCGCAGGCCATCTACGGCTGGCGCGGCGCCAGCGCCGCCAACCTGCCCCGGTTCACCACGGACTTCCCGCGCTTCGACGGCGAACGCCTCGTCCCCGCGCACGAATTCGGGCTGCTCACCAGTTTCCGGAACCCGCCGGAGATCCTCGACCTCGCGAACGCGATCGCCGAACCGCTGCGCGCCCGCGGCCTCGGCGTCGAACGGCTGCGGGCGCGCGAAGGCGCCGGGGCGGCGGACATCGCGTGTGCGCTGCTGCCGGACATCCGCACCGAACGCGAGTGGGTCGCCGACGCGCTGGCCCGGCGCTGGTACGCCCACCAGGAGCAGACCGGCAAGCCGCCGACCGCCGCGGTCCTCGTGCGGCGCCGTGCCGACATGGCCCCGATCGCCGCCGAACTGCGGGCCCGCGGGCTGCCGGTCGAGGTCGTCGGGCTCGGCGGGCTGCTCGACGAGCCCGAGGTCGCCGACCTCGTTTCGACGTTGAAGGTGCTCGCGGATCCGCTGTCGGGCAGCGCGGCGGCGCGGCTGCTGACCGGCGCGCGCTGGCGCCTCGCGGCCGCCGACGTCGCCGCGCTGTGGCGGCGCGCGGGCGAGCTGTCCAGCCCGGAGAAGCCGGACACGCCCGAGCTGGTCGTCGAGCGCGTAGAGCAGGCCGGGCTGATCGACGCCATCGACGAACCCGGTGCGCCGGAACGGTATTCCGAGGAGGGCTACCGGCGCATCCGGCGGATCGGCTGGGAGCTGGCCGCGCTGCGGCGGCGGCTCGACCAGTCGCTGCCGGAGCTCGTCGCCGACGTCGAGCGCACGATGCTGCTGGACGTGGAGTCGTTGGCACGCCCCGGTTCCGCGGGTCGCGCGCACCTGGACGCGTTCGCCGAAGTCGTCACCGACTACGCCGAGACGGCGCCGACCGCGACCCTGCTGTCCTTTGTGGACTACCTGAACACGGCCGCGCACGCCGAAGACGGGCTCACCCCCGGCGAGGTCGAGGTCGTCCCGGACCGGGTGCAGGTGCTCACCGTGCACTCGTCGAAGGGGCTGGAGTGGGAGGTCGTCGCCGTCCCGCACCTGGTGCACGAGGTGTTCCCCGGCCGGCGGCGGTCGTCGTCGTGGCTGCGGACCGCGACGTCGCTGCCGGCCGCGCTGCGCGGCGACGCCGAAGACCTGCCGGAACTGCGCATCGCCGAGGGCTACGACCGCAAGGAAGTCCAAGAAGGACTGGAGCTGCACGAGGCCGGGTTCGTCGAGCGGGAGCAGGCGGAGGAGCGGCGGCTCTGCTACGTGGCGCTGACGCGGTCCGAGCACGCGCTGATCGTCTCCGGGCACTGGTGGAATGAGAGCAGCAGCCGCGCGAAGGGGCCGTCGGAGTTCCTGACGGAGATCGCCGGCGTGCTGCGCGAAACCGGCGTCGGGCAGCTCGCCGACTGGGCGCCGGAGCCGGGCGCCGACGACGAAAACCCGCTGGTGTCGGACTCGCGGAAGTCCCGGTGGCCGGTCGACCCGCTGGCCGACCGCCGCACCGGCGTGCAGACCGGGGTCGAGCTGGTGTCCGAGGCGATGTCCACTGTGGATACTGCAGAAGAAGAGGAGGACGACCCGGACGGCTGGCTGACCGACACCGACGTCCTGCTGGAGGAGTGGGCGCGCAAGGACGACCACGTCAAGCGGGTGCCGCTGCCGTCCCGGCTGACGGTGAGCCAGCTGGTCACGCTGGCCGACGACAGCGCCCGGCTGGCGAGCGACCTGCGCCGCCCGTTGCCGGCGGAGCCCAACAGCTTCGCCCGCCGCGGCACGGAGTTCCACGGCTGGCTGGAGCGCCGGTTCGGGGGCGACCAGCTCATCGAAATCGACGACCTCCCCGGCGCGGCCGACTTCGACGAGGCCCCCGACGCGGACTTCGAGGAGCTCCGCGCGGCCTTCGAGGAGAGCGAGTGGGCGGAGAAAGTCCCGGAGGCGGTGGAGATCTCGTTCTCGGCCGACGTCGAGGGCATCACCCTGCGCGGCCGGATGGACGCGGTGTTCCGGCACCCGGACGGGTACTGGGAGGTCGTGGACTGGAAGACGGGTTCCGTCCCGCCGGAGTCCCGGATCCCGGCGCTGGCGGTCCAGCTGGCGGCGTACCGGATGGCGTGGGCGGCGCTGAAGAACGTCCCGGTGGAGCAGGTGCGCGCGGCGTTCCACTACGTCCGGGCGAACCGCACGATCCGCCCGGCGGACCTCCTGGACGCCGAAGGCCTGCGACGGCTGCTGCGGGACATCCCGGAGGCGTGAGGCCGGGTCAGGCCCGGTCGCGGACCTTCAGCGCCCACGCGATCAGCGGCCACTGCAGCGGCAGCCGTCCCCACGCGACCGCCCGCTGCGGCGTGGTCTTCGCGTCCACCGCCATCTTCACGTTCCCCGGGAACACACCCAGGAACAGCAGCGCCGCTGCCAGGCCGCCCAGCCGCCGGGTGCGCGGGACCGCCACCGCGGCCGCGACCGCCAGTTCCGCCACGCCCGAGCCGTACGTCCACGCCCGCCGGGAACCCGGCAGCGACGCCGGGATCAGCGCGTCGAACGGCTTGGGCACGGCGAAGTGCAGGACGCCCATGAAGCCCAGTGCGCCCGCCAGGAGGTGCGCGGGCCGGTGCGGATCAGCCATGGAGTCATCGTTCCACGCGGCGGCCCGCCACCCGGCTGGGCTATCCTCCGGGCGTGAGTGACGCTCGACACCTGGCGCCGGGAGCAGGTGCATGAAGGCCCTCAAGCGGTTGCCGCTGGGCAGTCTCACCGATCGGCCGGACCACGAGCTCGTCGGCGTCCTGCGGATGCCCGAGCTGACGGTCAGCCCGCTGCGGTCCATCGTGAAGCGGATCATCGGCGCGATGCTGGCGCTGCTGGCCACCGTGGTCATCGTCTACCTCGACCGCGACGGGTACCGCGACGCGAACGGAGACGGCCTGTCCCTGCTGGACAGCCTGTACTACGCCACCGTCTCGCTCTCGACCACCGGCTACGGCGACATCGCGCCGGCCACGTCGTCGGCGCGGCTGGTGAACGTCCTGGTGATCACCCCGCTGCGGGTGCTCTTCCTCATCGTCCTGGTCGGGACCACCCTGGAAGTGCTCACCGAGCGCTCCCGCCAGGCGTTCAAGATCCAGAAGTGGAGGACGAAGGTGCGCGACCACACGGTCGTCGTCGGGTTCGGCACCAAGGGCCGGTCCGCCGTCAACGCGCTGCTCGGCGACGAGAACGTCGCCCCGGGCCAGATCGTCGTCGTCGACACCGACCAGCAGGCCCTCGACGCGGCGAGCGCGCTGGGCCTGGTCGCCGTGCACGGCTCGGCCACCCGCGCCGACGTCCTCCGCGTCGCCGCGGTGCAGCACGCGCGCGCGGTCGTCGTCGCCCCGAACCGGGACGACACGGCGGTGCTCGTCACGCTCACCGCACGCGAGCTGGCGCCCAAGGCGCACATCGTGGCGTCGGTGCGGGAGGCGGAGAACGTCCACCTGCTGAAGCAGTCGGGCGCGAACCAGGTCGTCGTCTCCAGCGAGACGGCCGGGCGGCTGCTCGGCATGGCGACGTCGACGCCGCTGGTCGTCGACATCATGGAGGACCTGCTCACGCCGGAGTCGGGCCTGGCCATCGCCGAGCGGGCGGTCGAGCCGGCGGAGGAGGGCGGGTCGCCGCGGCACCTGTCCGACCTCGTCCTCGGCCTGGTCCGCGACGGCGTCCTCTACCGCGTCGACGCCCCGCAGGCCGACGCCATCGAGCCCGGCGACAAGCTGCTGTACGTCAAGAAGGTGACGCAGGCGGAGAAGATCGAGCAGCGCTGAGGGCTCCTGGGTTTCGGCCGCGGAATCTGGAACCATGGCCGGGTGCCCCCGCGATCCCTCGCACTCAAGTGGCCCACGGTGGCGATCCCCGCCGCGGCGGGCGTGCTCGTCGTGCTGCTCGCCTGGCTGGCCGGGCCGGGGCTGCTGGGCATCACCAACGACAACGCCGGCGCCCCGGTGCAGGCCGAGGTGACCAAGCCGGCGGCGTGCGACAAGCCGGACGCCGTCGAGACGGTCAAGTTCACCGTCGCGGGCAAGACCCACGAAGGCACGCTGAACGGCTGCGGGCACGGCCAGGGCGAGCGCGTCGAGGTCAGCGTCCCGGAGGAACTGCCGGACCAGGGCGCGGTCACCGTGCACGCCGCGGACACCTCGACGGGCTCGTCGGACGCGCGGCGGCCGCTCGGGCTCGCGCTGCTGGTGTTCGCGTGCTTCTCCGGCGGGATGTTCGCCTACCTGTGGCTGAGCATCCCGCTGCGGCGATCCGCGATGTCATGAAAGGGTCGTTCACCTCGCCGGACGACATGAACGACCCTTTCATGACATCCGGCGGCGGCTTCGCCGACACCGCGGGGCCGCCCTGCGCCACTCGCCGCGGCCGGCGCCGGTCGGTTCAGACCGAGCGGTCGGCCCTCGGCGACTTTGCCGGGGCCCTGTCGCCAGACGACATGAACGACCCTTTCGTGACATCCCCGCGCAGGGTCCCGGCAAAGTCGCGGCAGTCTGCCCTGCGGCGGCTTCGCCGACGTCTTGAATGACTCATTCAGGTCTTCGGAGGTCCTGAATGACTCATTCAAGACACCCCCGGCGACTTCGCCGGAGCCGTGACATCCCCTCGGCGCCGGGCAGACCACGCGTCTGACGCGCGTCGCTAGCTGACCTCGGAGGACGGCGCCGCGAACGTATTGCAGTCCGCGATCCGGTTGCTCGTCGCGCCCGCTCGCCACCAGGCCGCGTAGTGGGCGTTCGTGCCGTGGTCGTGGCTGCGGGACGTGTTGTCGCCGCGGGTCTCCTGGTCGTTCCAGGCCTTGTTGTACATGTCGCGGCTGATCGTGCCGCCCTGGTCGACGTGCGCGCCGAGGAACATGCCCGAGAAGCACTGGGCCTGCAGTTCCTTGCGCCGGGACATCTCCAGCCCGGCCGGGCTGTTCTGGCCGGCCTCGTAGATCTTCTGCCAGGCCGCGTCCATCAGGCCGGCGACCTCCTGGACGTGGTGGCCGTACTCGTGCGCGAACAGGGCCAGGTAGACGCCGGGGTTGTTGCCGTACTGGTCGGTCTGCAGGCCGCGGAACGGGACGTACAGGTTGTTTTCGCAGTAGTACGCGGCCGTCGCGATGCCGACCTGGATGGTGCCGCACTCGGTTTCGAAGCTCGCGCCGGTCGGGAAGTGCAGGGCCGGCGGGGTGAACGGCAGGTGGTAGGCCTCGAGGAACGGGCCCCACGCCGCGTCCAGGCACTTGCTGGCCGCGGTGAAGAACGCCTCTGCGCCCTCCTGGGTGCTCTGCCAGGCCGGGAGCGTGCACACGCGGTTCTGCAGGCCCGCGTTCGGGTCCTGCAGGATCGGGTGGTCGGCCAGCTTGAGGACCTTCTGCGGGCCGGTCGCGCTGGGTGACGGCGTCTCGGTCGCGGGGTTCGACGCCGACGCCGGGGCGCCCGCGCCGCCGGGGGGCAGCGGGGCCGGGCTGTCCTGCGACGACGGCGCGTCCCGGAAGCTGGGGTCGGCCAGCGGCGTTTCGGTGCGGTTGAGCGCGACGATCGCGACCAGCCCGAGCACCAGCACGGCCACCGCGCCCAGGCACACGCCGATCACCGCCGCCGGTGAGCGGCGCTTCGGGGCGGCCACGGTGTGCGGTTGGCCCAGCCACGGGAGATCCGGTTGCGCACCCGGCACCGGCGGCGGCTGAACGGTTCCGCGAGGCGGTACCCGGCCGTGGGGCGGTTGCGTCACTAGGCAGTCCCGAAGGGTCTCGGTACGGATCGGGGGTACCCGATCCCGCGGTTCAGCATATCGGGGGAACGGGCCGTCCCGCACCCGTCCGTGCGCGTGGTGTCACGGCGACCGGACGTCACCCCAGGTCTGGCCGGGTACAAGTGGCTCTGAGAGAGTGTCCGCAAGCAGGTACTGCAGGCGAGGGGCTTCGATGACAGACACCGGTGGCGCGCCCGGCGGAGAGGGCGCCGACACGCCGACACCGAGCCGGGGCGTGCCCGCGGCTCCCGCCCCCGGATCGGGTGAGCCGAAGCCGACGGAAGACCACACCGCGTCACCGGCCACGCCGCCGCGCGGGTGGCAGGCGCCGGACACCCCGCCCGCCCCGCCGACGCCGCCGCCGGGCTGGCAGCAGGCACCCGCGTGGCAGGCGCCGCAGCCGCGCTGGAACCCGCACGGGCTGGGCAAACCGGGCGTGATCGCGCTCCGGCCGCTGAACATCGGCGACATCCTCGACGGCGCGATCACGACGCTGCGCCGCAACCCGCTGCTCGTGCTGGGCATCGGCGCGGTGGTCGCGGTGATCAGCGCCGCGCTGACCTTCGTCGCGCAGAAGTTCCTCTACGCGGACCTCGAAAGCCTGACCTCGACGGCCGAACTCGGGCCGGGCGCGACCGACGAGGAACTCCGCAACGCCCTGTTCGGCACCTTGGGCGACCTCCTGATCGTGGCGCTGCCGGCGTCGCTCATCTCCGCGCTGCTGATGACGGTCGCCACCGGCCTGATGGCCGCGGTCGTGGGCCGCGCCGCGCTGGGCCGCGAGGTCACCTTCGGCATCGTGTGGAGCGAAGTGCAGCCGCGGCTGCTGCCGCTGCTCGGCGTCGCCTTCGTCTACGCGCTGACCAGCACGATCGGCCTGATGCTCTGCATCATCCCCGGCGTCCTCGCCTGGGTGTTCTGGGCGCTGGCGTCCCCGGCGCTGGTGCTCGAGCGCGGCACGTTCCGCGAGGCGTTCGCCCGGTCGGTCAAGCTGGTGAGCGGCGCGTTCTGGCGGGTGCTCGGCGTCCTCGTGCTGGCGCGGATCATCCAGTCGTTCTTCGAGAACATCATCCAGCTGCCGTTCGCGCTGGGGACCGGCGTGTTCGACGGCTTCCTCAACCCGGGCAAGGTGTCCGTGCCGGGCACCGGCGAGCTGCTCCTGCAGTCCGCCGGGCAGATCGTCTCCGGCACCATCGCCATCCCGTTCGTCGCGCTGGTCACCGCGATCCTCTACCTCGACCAGCGGATGCGCCGCGAAGGCATGGACATCGAGCTGGCGCGCGCGGCCGGGGTCCAGCCCCCGCAGGCGTGGTGACGCTGTTCTTCACCGACGTCCCGGTCGACATCGACCGGGACCCGGCCCGCCGCGCCGCCGCGGAGGAGCTGTCCGACCCGAAGTACCGCGACGCGCAGCCCGGCTTCCTGCAACAGGTCGGGCAGTGGCTCGGCGAGCAGGTGGAAAAGCTGCTGAGGGGCATGTCGTCGGTGGTCCCGGGCGGCCCCTTCGGGCTGCTGCTGGTCATCGCGCTGCTGATCGTGCTCGTCGTCGTGGTCCGGCTGCGTACCGGCAAGGTCGCCCGCACCGCCCGCGCCGACCGGGTGGTCTTCGGCGGGCAGCGGCAGAGCGCCGAGGGCTACCGCCGCTCGGCCGCCGAAGCCGCCGCGGCCGGCCGGTACGACGACGCCGTGCGCGACCGCTTCCGCGCCGTCGTGCGGGCCTTGGAGGAGCGCGCGCTGCTCGACACCCGCTCCGGCCGGACGGCGGACGAAGCCGCCGCCGAGGCCGGTGTCCTGCTGCCGAACGCCGCCGACGCGCTGCGGCAAGGCGCGCGGCTCTTCGACGACGTCCACTACGGCGGCCGCGCAGGCACCGAAGCGGCGTACCGCACGTTGACCGAGCTGGACGAGCAGTGCCGCCGTGAGCGGCCGGTCGCCGTATGAGCACCTCCGTTTCGCCGGACTTGCGCCGGATCTGGCGCGGTGCCCGGATCCCGCTCGCCCTCGTCGTGCTGGTCTTCGCCGCGGGCGCCCTGCTCCTGCTCGGCCGCGGGGAGCAGACGCACGGCGCGCTCGAACCCGGCTCCTACGAGCCCGGCGGCGCCCACGCGCTCGCGAAGCTCCTGCGCGACCAGGGCGTGGACATCCGGACCGCGCACACGATGGCCGAAGCGGACGACGTGGCGGGCGAGAACGCGACGCTGCTCGTCACCCAGCCCGACCTGGTGCCGGCGAAGCGGCTCGACGCGCTGCGGGAGCGTTCCGCCGACGTCGTGCTGGTGACGCCGGGAACGCTGACGCTGCAGGACTCGCTGCCGCTGGTGCGCCGCGAGGGCGACAGCGAAGTCGGCCCGCTGAGCCCGCAGTGCACGGTCGCCGCGGCCGTCGCGGCGGGCGACGTCACCCTCGGCGGCACCGGGTACGCGTCCCCCGGCGCGCGCTCCTGCTACCCCGGCGAAGACGGCGGCGGCACGCTGCTGCAGCTCGCCGACGCGGGCGGCACGACGACGCTGCTCGGCTCCGCGGCGCCGCTGACCAACTCGCGGCTCGCCGAGCAGGGCAACGCGGCGCTGGCGCTGCGCCTGCTCGGGGCGCACCCGCGGCTGGTCTGGTACCTGCCCTCGGTCACGGACCCCGGGCTCGACGCCAGCCGCAAGTCGATCTTCGACCTGATCCCGGCCGGCTGGTACTACGGTGCCGCGCAGGCGGGGATCGCCGTCGTGCTGCTGGCGCTGTGGCGGGCGCGGCGGCTGGGCCCGGTGGTCACCGAGCCGCTGCCGATCGTCGTCCGCGCGGCCGAAACCGCCGAGGGGCGCGCGCGGCTGTACCGGCGGGCGAAGGCGGCCGACCACGCGGGTGAGACGCTGCGGAAGGCGGCGCGGACCCGGCTGCGGACCGCGCTGGGCCTGCCGCGCGACGCCGAACCGGCGGCGTTGGTGGCCTCGGTGGGCGAGCGCACCGGCCGCGCGGCGAATGACGTCGGCGCGGTGCTCTACGGCCCGCCGGTGACCGGCGACGCGGAGCTGGTCCGGCTGGCGGGCGAACTGGACCGGGTGGAACGAGAGGCAGGGCGAACTTGACCAGCGAGAACGCGACCGGGGCCCGTGACGCGCTGATCGCGCTGCGCGCCGAGGTCGGCAAGGCCGTCGTCGGCAACGACGCCGCCGTCACCGGGCTGATCCTGGCGCTGCTGTGCCGCGGGCACGTGCTGCTCGAAGGCGTCCCCGGCGTGGCGAAGACGCTGCTCGTGCGGGCGCTGGCCGCGGCGCTGGACCTGGAGACCAAGCGGGTGCAGTTCACGCCGGACCTGATGCCCGGCGACGTCACCGGCTCGATCGTCTACGACGCCCACAGCGGCGAGTTCTCCTTCCGCGAGGGCCCGGTGTTCACGAACCTGCTGCTCGCCGACGAGATCAACCGGACGCCGCCGAAGACGCAGTCGTCGCTGCTGGAGGCGATGGAGGAGCGGCAGGTCTCGCTCGACGGCAAGACCCGGCCGCTGCCGGACCCGTTCATCGTGATCGCCACGCAGAACCCGGTGGAGTACGAGGGCACCTACCCGCTGCCGGAGGCGCAGCTGGACCGGTTCCTGCTGAAGCTGACCATGCCGGCGCCCTCGCGCGAGGACGAGATCGGGATCCTGTGGCGGCACGCGCAGGGCTTCGACCCGCGCAACCTCGCGGCGGCCGGGCTCAAGGCGGTCGCGGGCGCGGCGGAGCTGGCGACCGCGCGCGAAGCCGTCGCCCGCGTGACCGTCGGGCCCGAGGTGATCGGGTACGTCGTCGACCTGTGCCGGGCGACGCGGTCGCTGCCGTCGGTGCGGATCGGCGTTTCGCCCCGCGGTGCCACGGCCTTGCTGGCGGTCACCCGGGCCTGGGCGTGGCTCGCCGGGCGCGACTACGCGACCCCCGACGACGTCAAGGCCCTGGCGCGGCCCGCGCTGCGGCACCGCCTCGACGTCCGGCCGGAAGCCGAGCTCGAGGGCGTCACCGCGGACGGCGTGCTGGACCGCGTGCTCGCGTCCGTGCCCGTGCCGCGCTGACATGGCCGTCACCGGGAGGCTCGGGCTGCTCGCGCTCTTCGGCGCGCTGGTGGTCGGGCTGCTGGCGCCGTCGGACGCCGGGCTGCTGGCGGTCGGCGGGGTGCTGCTGGTGCTGGTCGTCGCCGACCTGGTGCTGGCGGGCAGCGTGCGGGCGCTGACGTTCTCGCGCTCCGGCGACACTTCGGTCCGGCTCGGCGAACCATGCGAGGTGACGCTGCTGGTCGGCAACCCCGGCGGGCGGGCCGTGCGGGGTGCGCTGCGCGACGCGTGGCCCCCGTCGGCGGGCGCCTCGGACCGGCACGCGGTGAAGGTGCCGCCGGGGGAACGACGGGCTTTCGTGACCGCGCTGCGGCCGTCGCGCCGCGGCGACCGGACGGCGGCGCGGGTGACGGTCCGGTCGGTGGGGCCGCTGGGCCTGGCCGCGCGGCAGGGGTCGCACGAGGTGCCGTGGACGGTCCGCGTGCTGCCGCCGTTCCACAGCCGCAAGCACCTGCCGTCGCGGCTGGCGCGGTTGCAGCAGCTCGACGGCCGCAACGCGGTGCTGATCCGGGGCCAGGGCACGGAATTCGACTCGCTGCGCGAGTACGTGATCGGCGACGACGTCCGCTCGATCGACTGGCGGGCGACCGCGCGGGCCGCGGACGTCATGGTCCGCACGTGGCGTCCCGAGCGCGACCGGCACGTGGTGCTGGTGCTCGACACCGGCCGCGTCTCGGCCGGCCGGGTGGGCGACGCGCCCCGCCTGGACGCGGCGATGGACGCGGCGTTGCTGCTGGCGGCGCTGGCTTCCCGGGCCGGCGACCGCGTCGACCTCCTGGCGTACGACCGGCGGCTGCGGGCGGCCGTGCAGGGTTCGTCCGGGCCCGCGCTGCTGACGTCGCTGGTGAACGCGATGGCGCCGCTGGAGCCGTCGCTGGTCGAGACGGACGCGCGGGGGATGGTCGCGGAAGTGCTGCAGCGGACCCGGCGGCGGGCGCTGGTCGTCCTGCTGACCGGCCTCGACGCGGCGCCGCTGGAGGAGGGGCTGTTCCCGGTGTTGAGCTCGCTGACCGCGCGGCACGAGCTGATCGTGGCGTCGGTGGCGGACCCGAGGGTGGCGGAGATGCTGGCCGGCCGCGGCGACGCGGAAGCCGTGTACGACGCGGCGGCGGCGTCGCGGACGCTGGCCGAGCGCCACCGCGTGACCGAGCGGCTGGGGCGGCACGGGGTGAGTGTGGTGGACGCGGTCCCGGAGGAGCTGGCCCCGGCGCTGGCGGACCGCTACCTGGCCTTGAAGGCGGCCGGGCGGCTCTAACGGGTGGCTGCGGTGGTGAACGCCCGTGCGGCCTGTTAAGCCCGAAGGATGTTCAAGCTCATGGCGGTGGCACTGGCGATCGCTTCGGCGCCGGTGTCCGACGGTGCTCCGGTGTACCTGGCCGACGGTGGGGGCAAGCTGTCGCTCGCGGTGGTTTCCGGTCAGCCGGTGCTGGCGGACGCTGCGGACCCGGGTGCTCAGTGGACTTACGCGTCGCAGCACTTCACGAATGTCTCAAGTGGACAGTGCCTGACGGCGGTCAGCCCGGTCGACGGGGTGGCGGTGAAGGTCGCGGCGTGCGACGCGGCGGACAAGCACCAGGCGTGGCGGCGGATCGCGGGGCTGCCGGGCCTGGTGGAGATCGCGAACGTGGCGACCGCGCGCTGCCTCACGGCGGAGAGCGCGTCGGTGGGAGCCCGGCTGTACCAGGAAGTCTGTTCCCTGACGGGCATCGCGAACACGTGGGCGGCGGGCGGCCGGACGCTGGCGATCCTGTCGGGCAACGGCCAGCGGCTGGCGTCGAAGGACCCGGGCGCGCCGTTCGTGGTCCGGGTGATCGGCGAGAACGGCCAGCCCGCGGCGGACGTCCCGGTGACGTTCTTCGTGCGGGCCGCCCGGCCGAAGAGCGCGTTGGTGTTCGAAGGCGGCGGGGAGACGGTGACGGTGAAGACGGGGGCGGACGGGTCGGCGTCGAGTCCCAAGCTGGTGCTGACCGAGGTGGGCGAGTTCGAGGCGCGGTTCGTCGGGTCGGCGGGGCTGGAGGACGGTTCGTCGATCGCCTTCGAGGGGTCGTGCCTATGCTGACTCGGGCAGCGCGTCCCCGGTGTCCCGCGCGTCCAGATCGCCCACTTCGCCGTCCTTCGCCGCCCGCCTGCCGAGCGTGAAAACGTAGACGAGGAAAGCGACTTCGGCGAGGACGCCGATCCCCACCCGGATCCAGGTCGGCCAGCCCGACGGCGTCACGAACGCCTCGATGATCCCGGTCACCAGCAGCACGCACGCCAGCCCGAGCGCGATCACCACCACCGACCGGCCCTGTTCGGCCAGCGCCGCGGACCGCGAACGGCGGCCGGGGTCGATCACCGTCCAGCCGAGTTTGAGGCCGGTGCCCGCCGCGACGAAGACCGCCGTCAGTTCGAGAAGGCCGTGGGGGAGCAGGAGGCCGATCATCACGTCGCCGCGGCCCGCCGCGCTCATCGCGCCGATGATCACGCCCGCGTTCAGCGAGTTCAGCCAGAGCCCGCCGATCACCGGGATGCCGAGCGCGATGCCCAGGAACAGCGAATTCGCCGCCACCAGCGCGTTGTTCGTCCAGACGCGCGCCGCGAACGACCCCGCCGGGCCGGTCGAGTAGTAGCTTTCCGCTTCGCCGCCGGGCTTGGTCAGCTCGCGCAGCTCGTCCGGGGTGGCCATCGACGCGCGCACGTGCGGGTCGCCCGCCACCCACACGGCGATCACCGCCATCACCGCGATCGACACCAGCGCGGCCGGGATCCACCAGCGCCGCGACAGGTACACCGCGGCCGGGAAGCGGCGCGTGAAGAACAGCGCGACCTCGCGCCACGCCGGGTTGTGCGACCCCGAGATCGCCGACCGGCCGCGCGCCACCAGCTCCGACAGCCTGCCGAGCAGGGCCGGGTCCGGCGCGACCGAGCGGACGATCGACAGGTGCGTCGCCGTCCGCTGGTAGAGCGTCACCAGCTCGTCGGCCTCGGCGCCGGTCAGCTTGCCGCCGCGGCGGGTCAGCTCGCCGAGCCGGTTCCACTCCGCCGCGTGCGCCGCGACGAAGACGTCCACATCCACGACGTCACCCTATCCGTCGATACCCTGGGCCGCGTGCACGAGGAATCGGAGCTGGTCACCGGCGAAGCCGTCGTCCTGGACCTGCGCGTCGCCAAGCTCGCCAGCCGGGCGCTGGCGATGGCCCTCGACGTCCTCCTGCAGTTCGCGCTGCTGCTGGTCGCGTTCATCGTGCTCACGCTGACGGTGCCGGGCGAGGACGAAGCACTCGCGCTGACGCTGATCCTGGTGTGCGTGGTGCTGATCCTGGTCGGCTACCCGGTGTTGTCCGAGACGCTCACCCGCGGCCGCTCGCTCGGCAAGATGGCGGTGGGCCTGCGCGTGGTCCGCGTCGACGGCGGCCCGATCCGCTTCCGGCACGCCCTGGTCCGCGGGCTCGCCGGCTTCGTCGTCGACTTCTGGACGCTCGGCCTGTTCGGCGCGGTCGCGGTGATCGTGTCGCTGTGCTCGTCCGACGGCCGCCGGGTCGGCGACTTCCTGGCCGGCACGCTGGTGGTCCGCGAGCGCGTCCCGGAGACGGCAGGCCACCCGGCCATCGCGATGCCGTACGGCCTCGAAGGCTGGGCCGCCCACCTCGACCTGACCCGGCTCCCGGACGACCTCGCGCTGGCGAGCCGCCAGTTCCTGACCCGCTTCGCCCAGCTGCGCCCGGAGGCGGCGGAGGCACTGGGCTGGGGCCTCGCGCGGCAGGTGAGCGACGCATTGGGCACGCCGGTGCCGCCCGGGGTGCCGGCGTGGGCGTTCCTGGCGGCGGTGCTGGCCGAGCGCCGCAACCGCGACCACGCGCGAGCGGTCCAGGCGTACACGGCCCGCGTCCAGGCGGCGCGGGGTCAGGGCTTCGGGGCGCCGTCCCCGGACCAGCCGCACCGGGTAGCGCCTTCGCCGGCTCCCGCGGAGCCGCCGACACCGCCGTCCGGCAACCCGTTCACCCCGCCGAGCTGAGCCCCGACCCGAGCGCCCCAATGTGGCGTTGGTTGCGTCAGACGCACCCAATGTGGCGTTCGGTGCGTCTGACGCACCGAACGCCACATTGGGGCGCTTGACCCGCCGGGCTAGGAGACGTCTCCCGAGGACGCGAGCCACGTGTTGCACTGCTGGTTGCGGTTGGTCGTCGCGCCGTGCTGCCACCAGGAGATGTTGTGCTTGGCGCTGCCGTGGTCGCGCTTGCCGTTGCGGGCGTAGTCGTCGCCGCGGTCCTGGGCGTTCCAGGCCTCGTTGTAGATGTTCTTGTCGACCGAGCCGCCGGAGACCGAGGCCGAGCCGAGGAACATGCCGGAGAAGCACTGGGCTTCCAGTTCCATCCGCCGTGACAGCTCGAGGCCCGCCGCCGAGTCGGCGCCGGCGTCGTAGCGCTGGTTGCCGTAGGCCTCCGAAATGCCGGCCATGTTCTGCACGTGGTGGCCGTATTCGTGGGCCAGGATCGACAGGTACGGGCCGGGGTGGTTGCCCCAGACGTCGATCTCGATGCGGTCCATCGGCATGTAGATCGTGTTGTTGCTCGGGCAGTAGAACGGCGTGACCCCGGTCGTCGTGCCCCCGCTGCCGCACGGCGTCGACGATTCGGACAGCGACCGCGGCACCGACAGGTTCGGCGTCTCGAACGGCAGGTCGACGGCGCCGAGCATGCGCGACCACATCGCGTCCAGGCAGGTGATGCCGGACTGGAAGAACTTCGTGGCGCTGTTCTGGTCGGTTCCCCAGCGGCTCAGCGAGCACGAGATGTTCTGCAGGCCGTAGTCCGGGCTGCCGAACAGCGGGTTGTTCCCGGTGGCGGCCACCGAACGCGGCCCGGACGGTGGCTGCGACGTCGGCGTCTCGTGCGCGGAGGTGCGGGTCGTTTCTTCGGTGGTGGTCGTCGACGACGTGGTGCTCTCGGTCGTCTCGGTGGTTTCTTCGGTGCTGGTCGGGTAGGTGCTGGAGTACCCGGCGTCGGCGACGTGCCGCGACTTCCCGCCCCCGATCAGCGCGACGGCCGCGACCAGCCCCCCGGCGACGGCGACGATGGCGAAGATCGCCACCGCGACGATGACGCCGGTGTTGGACTTCTTGGCGGGGTACGGGCCGAAGCGGGTGCCGTAGGGAGCGTAGGGCGGAGGCGCGGCGTAACCGGGCACGAAGGCAGCGGGCGCGGCGGCGGGCGGCGGGAGCGGGCTTCGCGCCGGTGGTGGGGCGGGGTGGCCGAAGGGCGGGACGGGGCTGGGGCCGGTCGGCGGGCCGTACGGCGCGGTGCTTTGCGGCGGGCGTCCCATGGGGTAGCGCGGGGGCATTCCGCCGGGGCCTTGCTGTGGGCCGGGTGCGCCGATCGGCGTTTGCCCGGTGGAGCCCGGGCCGTGCGTGGGTGTGCCGGGGTGCTGCTGGGGGTGGCCCGGAGCGCCGGCTGGGCCCTGCGCGCCAGCGCCGGGGCCGTGCCCAGGTGCGCCGGGGCGTTGCTGCGGGTGGCCCGGCGCGCCGGCCGGCCCCTGTCCGGGTACCCCACCAGGCCCCGGCTGCCCAGGCGTCCCGCCCGCACCCGGCAACGGCCGCGCGGCCGGTGGCGGCAACGGGCGGGCCCCCGGCGGCGGGCGGCGCGGGTCATGCGGACCAGGACCCTGCGGGCCGTGCGTCATCGAGTGGAACCCCCCAAGCTTTTTCCCCGTCGGAAGCGGCGTACCTGCGGTGATCTCGCCGTTCCGGGCGTCAGCATAGATCGAGTGCTCTAGGGTGTGGTGCTGTGTCGATGAAATGGGGGGCCACGGCCGCGATCGTCGTCGTGGCCGGGCTGCTCGGGGCCGGGACCGCGGCCGCGCAGAACGCCGGGCCCAGCCTGCCCAACCTGCCGAGTGACCTGGTGCCGAAGCCGCAGCAGCTCACCGGGGGCGGCAACGTCCAGCAACCCGACGGCCCGGTCGCGGACGTCGCCCTCAAGGTCCTCCGCGACGGCTCCCTTTCGGTCACCGAAAAGGTCACCGTCCCCGGCGGGCAGCAGCTCACCTCGCGCGTCCCGCTGCGCGTGCCCGCCGGTGACGACCAGGACCGCGTCTACGCCGTCCGCGACGTCAAGACCGAAGGCGCCGCCACCAGCCAGCTCACCGGTGACCAGCTCGTGCTCACCTTCGCCGGGGGCGCCGGCACCGTCACCTACCTGGTCGACGGCGCCGTCGCCGACCAGGGTGGCCGCCAGCAGGCGCGGTGGCAGGTCGCGAGCGGGTTCGACACGCCGCTGGCCAAGCTCACCGCGTCCTTCCTCGCGCCGTCGCCCGAACTGTCCCCGGTGGACTGCTTCGCCGGCCCGGTCGGCTCGAGCCGCCGCTGCACCCTCGCCGAGCTCGACCACACCGGGGTCGTGCGCCTCGAGCAGAACGACGTCGGGCCGGGCGACCGCGTCGACCTGCTCGTCGGGCTGCCCGCGAACACCGCGCCGGCGACAGCGAAGTTCGCCGACATCGGCCTGCTCGCCAACGCCTTCGCGCTGACCCCGCTGACCGGCATCGTCTTCGCCGTCCTGCTCGTCCTCCTCGTCGCGGCCGGCGTCTTCGTGTGGCGCCGCCGCAAGCAGGACGCCGGTGCGCTGCGCGCGGCCACCGGCCCGGTCGAGGTCCTGCTCCGCGACGGCGACCGCGTCTTCTTCGCCAGTCCGGACGGCGTGCTGCCCGGGCAGGTCGGCACGGTCGTCGACGAGACCGTCGACGTCGTGGACATCAGCGCCACCGTCGTCGACCTCGCCGTCCGGAACTACCTGTGGCTCGCGGAAATCCCCGGGCAGCACGGACAAGATTGGCAGATCTCCCGCCGCAACCCGCCGGACGAGCACCTCCACGACTTCGAGCGCGCCGTCTGCGAAACCCTGCTGCCCGAAGGCACCGACACCGTCCTGGTGTCGCAGCTGCGCGCCCGCGGCGGGCTCGACCTGCGCCGGATCAGCGACGCGATGTACACCGACGTCGTCACCAAGCGCTGGTTCTCCCGCCGCCCGGACACCGCGCGTGGACGGCTGACCTGGCTCGGTGCCGGGATCTTCGCACTCGGGCTCGCCGCGACCGCGGTGCTCACCTTCACCGTCGGGGACGCGCTGCTCGGCGTCGCCGTCGCGCTGGCCGGGCTCGGCGTCGTCGCGGCGGCCGCGCTGCTGCCGTCCCGCACCGCGCGCGGGCGGGCGCTCGCCGGGCAGGTCCGCGGCCTGCTCGACTACCTGCACACCGCCAAGGCCGAGGACATCCCGCCCGCCGACCGCGAGCTGGTGTTCTCCCGTTCGCTGCCGTACGCCGTGGTGCTCGGCGACACCGAGCGCTGGCTCGGCGCGTTCGCCGGGCTGAACCCGGCGGCGGACGGTTCGGCCGGGCTGTACTGGTACGGCGGTATGGAGGCCGACCCCGACCTGCGGCGGTTCGGCGCGCGCTTCCCGTCGTTCCTGACCGCGCTCGACGGGCTGCTCACCGCGTCCGGCCGCGCTGCCCGCTGACCGTGCTCGCCGCGGCCGCGCTGGCGCTTCTCCTGGCCGCGGCGCCGGTCGACCAGCCGCCGCTGCCCACGCTGCCGCAGAGCGCCGAGATCCAGCTCAAGCTCGAGCGCGACGGCTCGCTTTCGGTCGCCGAAGCGATCTCCGTGCCCAACGGCGTCACCATGGACCGCCGGGTCGCGCTGCGCGTCGCCGCGCCGCACCACCGCGACCGGCTCTACCAAGTGCGCGACGTCGTCCTCGAAGGCAGCGGGACGGCGAGCGTGGACAAGGACGCCTTCACCGTCCACCTCACCTCCGGGACCTCGATCCTCCGGTACACAGTGGACGGTGCGGTCGACGGCGACCGGGTCACCTGGGAGCTGGCCGGCGGCTGGAGCGCCGAGCTGAAGTTCCTCCGCGCCTCCTTCGCCGCGCCGAAGATCCCGACGGCCGTCGACTGCCTCGCCGGGCCGCCGGACTCCGACTTCCCGTGCGGCGCCGCGCAGATCGACCACGCCGGGCTGACCCGGTTCAGCCAGCAGAACCTCGCCGCGGGCCAGCGGATGGCGGCGACCGTCGAGCTGCCCGCGGGCACCGTGCCGGCCAACGCCGTCGTGGTCCCGGCCGCGACCATCGCGGGTGCCTTCGTGCTCACCGCCCCGGTCGGCTGGGCCTGGACCGCCTTCGCCGCGCTCCTCCTGCTGACGGCCGCCCTGGTCTGGCGCGCCCGGCGTCGCTTTCACGTGAAAGCTCCGCCCCCAGGTGGTCGCTTTCACGTGAAAGCGACGGAGGGGGGCGAGTTCGAGTCGCCGGAGGGGGTGCTGCCGGGGCACGTGGGCGTCCTGCTGCACGGCCGCGCCGGGCCCGCCGACCTGGCCGCGACCGTGCTCGACCTCGCCGTCCGCAACTACCTGTGGGTGAGCGCCGAGGACGGTGACTGGCGGCTGACCCGCCGCAACCCGCCCGACGAGCACCTGACCGCCTTCGAACGTGCCGTCTTCGAGGCCGCCGAGGACGCGGGGACCGTCGCCGGGCTGCGGCGCCGCCACGTCGACGTCGACGACGCCCTGTATGCCGACGCTGTCCGCCGCGGCTGGGTCGCGCGGAAGCCCCGGCGGCTCGGCCGAGCCGGGATTCGCGTCGTCTTCTACGGCCTGTTCCTCACCGTGCTGCTCGCGCTGACCGTCGGCTACGCCCAGCTCGGCGTCATCCTCGTCCTGGCCGGGGTCGCCGCCGTGGTGACGTCGGCCGCGCTGCCGGCGCGGCGGCGAGCGGGGACCGACCTCTCCCGGCGCCTGCTCGGCGTCGCCGAAGCACTGGCGTCGGCCAAGCCCAAGGACCTCACCAAGCCCCAGCGCGAACTCGTCTTCTCGCGCGCCCTCCCGTACGCGTCAGCTCTGGGCGAACTGGCGCCGTGGGTCGCCGCCTTCGCCGCGCTCCCGCACCCGCCGCGGGTGTACTGGCACGCCGGTGACGTCGCCCCTGACCAGGCCGGATCCTTCGCGACGGCGCTCGCGGGCGCGTTCGCCGGTGCCCGCCGCGCCCACCTGCTCGACACCGCGCGGCCGCACGCCGGTGCTGACCCGCCAGCCGGGACACCGGAACCCGCTCCGCCGTCGTAGGGTGGGGCCATGGCCGATCCCGAGCTCGTCCGATACACCCTCGACAACGGTCTGCGGGTGGTTCTCGCCCCCGACGCGACCGCGCCGGTGGTCGGCGTCAGCGTGCACTACGACGTGGGTTTCCGTTCCGAGCCGGAGGGGCGCACCGGTTTCGCGCACCTCTTCGAGCACCTGATGTTCCAGGGCTCCGAGAGCCTCGAGAAGCTCGCGCACTTCCGGCACGTCCAGTCCAGCGGCGGCACCTTCAACGGGTCGACCCACCCGGACTACACCGACTACTTCGAGGTCCTGCCCAGCGCCGCGCTCGAGCGCGCGCTGTTCCTCGAAGCCGACCGGATGCGCGCGCCGAAGCTGACGGCGGAGAACCTGGCGAACCAGATCGACGTCGTCAAGGAAGAGATCCGGCTGAACGTGCTGAACCGGCCGTACGGCGGGTTCCCGTGGATCACCCTGCCGCCGGTGCTGTACTCGACGTTCCCCAACGCGCACAACGGTTACGGCGGCTTCGAGGACCTCGAGAGCGCCACGGTCGAGGACTGCGCCGCGTTCTTCGACACCTACTACTCGCCGGCGAACGCCGTGCTCACGGTGGCGGGTGACTTCGAGGTCGGCGCCGCGAAGGAACTGATCGAAAAGCACTTCGGCGACGTCCCGCACCGGCCCGCGCCGGAGCGCCCGTCGTTCGCCGAGCCGCTGCCGACCACCGAGCTGCTGGGCGAGACGATCGACCCGCACGCGCCGCTGCCCGCGCTCGGCATCGGCTACCGGATGCCGGACCCGATCAACGACGTCGACGGCTACCTGGCCTACCTGGTGCTGGCCGGTGTGCTCACCGACGGCGACGGCTCCCGCCTCCAGCAGCGGCTGGTGCACAAGGAGCCGCTGGTCGTCGACATCGGCGCCGGGGCCGGCTTGTTCGGCCCGTTCGAGGCCCGCGACCCCGACACGTTCACCATCACCCTCATCCACCCGCACGAGGTGCCCCGCGAGCGCGTGCTCGCGGCGCTGGACGACGAGCTCGAGAAGCTCGCCGAGACCCCGCCGAGCGACGAAGAGCTGCGCAAGGTCACCGCCCGCTGGACGGCGAGTCTGCACTCGGAGCACGACCGCCTGGTGTCCCGGACGCTGGCGCTCGGCTCGTTCGAGCTGCTCTACGGCGACGCGTCGCTGGTGTACCAGCTGGCGGACCGGATGTCGGCCGTCACCGCGGAGGCCGTCTCGGCGGCGGCGAAGGCGCTGCGCCCCGACGCGCGCGCCGTGCTGGTGGTCAAGCCCGCTTCGGAAGGGAACAACGAGCAGTGACTTCGGCAACGCACCGCAGTGCGGAGGAGATCGGCCGCACCGCGCAGGGTCCCCGCCCGCTGCCCCCGCTCGGCGCGCAGCGCGCGGCCGCCGACCTGTCCCACGTGGACACCGAACTGTCCAACGGCCTGCGCGTGCTGGCCGTGCGCAAGGCGACCGTGCCGCTGGTCGAGGCGCGGCTGTGGATCCCGTTCGCGGGCGACGACGCGCTGCACCCGGCGACCGCCGAGGTGCTCGCGGAGACGATCCTCACCGGCACCGCGCGGCGCAACCGCATCGAGATCGACGCCGAGCTGGCGCTGATCGGCGGCGACATCGGCGCCGGCGTCGACCCGGAACGCCTGGTGCTGACCGGATCCGCGCTCGCCGACAAGCTCCCGACATTCCTCGACGTGCTCGGCGACGTCCTCACCGGAGCGACCTACGCCGACGAGGAGATCGCGCGCGAGAAGGAGCGGCTCGTCGAGCGCATCGCCGTCTCGCGAACGCAGCCGCGCACGATCGCGCGGGAAGCGCTGCAAAAGCACCGCTACGGCGACCACCCAGCCACCCGCGAGGTGCCGCGCGCCGAAGACGTCGCGGTCGTGACGCCGGAACAGGTGCGGGCGCTGCACCAGGCGTCCGTGCTGCCGCGCGGCGCGGTGCTGGTGCTGGTCGGCGACCTCGACCCGGCCGCGGTGGTCGGTGACCTCGAAAAGGTGCTCGGCGCCTGGGCGTCCGACCGCTCCGCCGTCCGGCTCCCGGCGCTGCCGGACCTGACCGGGCCGAACGTGCTGCTGGTGCCGCGCGCCGGCGCTGTCCAGTCGCAGATCCGGCTCTCCGCGCAGACGGTCCCGCGCACCGACCCGGGCTACGCGGCGCTGCAGCTGGCGAACCTGGCCTACGGCGGGTACTTCTCGTCGCGGCTGGTGGAGAACATCCGGGAGAACAAGGGGTACACGTACTCCGCGCACTCCGGCTTCGAGTTCACCGACGGCACCGCGGTGGTGAACGTCGACGCGGACACCGCGACCGACGCGACCGCCCCGGCCCTGCTGGAGACCCGCTACGAACTGGGCCGACTCGGCCAGGTCCCGCCGTCGGGCGACGAGCTGGAATCGGTGCGGCAGTACGCGATCGGCTCGCTGCTGACCTCGACGTCGTCGCAGGCCGGGCTGGCCGGGCAGGTGCTCGCGCTGGCCTCGACCGGGCTGGGCCTGGAGTGGCTGAACGAGCACCCGGCGCGGGTGGCCGCGGTGACCGCCGACGAGGTGGCCGAAGCGGCGCTGAAGTTCTTCGCCCCCAAGCGGTTCACCGGCGTGGTCGTCGGCGACGCGGCGGTGCTGGAACAGAAGCTCCTCGCGCTCGGCGACGTCGTGGTGGGCGAGCCCGCCTGATGTCCGCTCCGTTCACGCTCGGCGATCTGCCCACCCTGTCCCGGTCCACTGTGGACCGCCAGGAAGGCTTGCGCACCAACCCTTCGCGGCTGGTGTCGAAGTGGCCCGACGCCCGGGTCGTCCTGCTGGACGACACCGGGCGCACCCCGGTCGTCGAAGGCTCGTCGGTACTGGCGTTCCGCAAGGCGATCGACTTCGGCCCGGAACCCCCGGCGGACGCGGTGTTCCTGGGCGAGTGGCAGGACGTCGACTACTGGTCGCTCCCGGGCGGCCCGTCGGGCGAAGCCGACACGGTGAAGATGGCGGGCAGCTGGGGCTTCGTCGAGGAGGTCCCGCGTGCCGCCGGCGAGATCTGGGTCGACCTGCGCGGCTACGGCGACCTGCTGGACGACACGTCGGCGGGCCTGTTCACGACGGCGCAGGCGCTGCGTTTCTGGCGCCGCCAAGCCAAGTTCTGCACGCGCTGCGGCCACCCGACCGAACTGGTCCAGTTCGGCTGGGCGAGCAAGTGCACCAACGACGGCCGCGAGGAGTACCCGCGCACGGACCCGGCGGTGATCTGCCTGGTCCACTCGCTGGAGGGCACGAACGGCTCCCACGTGCTCCTGGCCCGCCAGCCGATCTGGCCGGCCGGCCGCTATTCGGTGCTGGCGGGCTTCGTCGAGGCGGGGGAGTCCCTCGAAGCGTGCGTGGTCCGGGAGATCCGCGAAGAGGTCGGGGCGTCGGTCTCGGACGTGCGCTACCTGGGCAGCCAGCCGTGGCCGTTCCCGCGCTCGATCATGCTGGGCTTCACGGCCCGGGCTGATCGATCGTTGCCCCTGGTCCCGGCGGACGGGGAGATCGAAGAGGCGCTGTGGGTGTCGCGGGCGGAGGTCCGTGAGGCGTTCGAGAACAGCCAGCTGCGGAACGAGGGCGCGAAGCCGACCCCGATCGCCGACGGCGCGGCGGAGATCATCCTGCCGGGCAACTCGTCCATCGCCCGCGTAATGCTCAAGGCCTGGGCGGACGCGGAGGAGTAACCACCCGCCACAGAGCGCGACCACCAGGGCGGCCCCGGCTACTCGCCGGGGCCGTTTTCGTTGCGCCCTGTGCACTCCGGCCAAGCGTTACCTGCCCGTTTCAGGAGACCGTTGACGGCTGTGCTCCGGCTCACTACAGTCCTGCGAAACCGTCTGTAAAGTATCCTAATTAAGTCGGGAGCGAACGAGTGCGAGCCGGTAGCCCGCGGATGCTGCGCGAGATCAACGATCGCGCCGCCATCGAGGTCCTCCTCCGGGAAGGCCCGTTGACCCGCGCCGAACTCGAGCTCGCCATCGGTCTCTCGAAGCCCGCCACCGCGCAGCTCATCACCCGGCTCGAGCTGGACGATCTCGTCGTCAAGGCGGGTGTGCGGGGCGGGGGAAGGGGACCGCGCGCCCAGCTCTGGGCGGCCAACGGGAGCCTCGCCTTCGTCGCCGCCGTCGATCTGACGCCGCACTTCGCGGAGTTCGTCGTCGCTGACGTCGCCGGGGTCGTGCTCGCCGAGTACCGGACGCCGCTGCCCGTGCACGAAGGGGCCGATGTCGTCGGGGCCTTCGGGGAGGCCCTCCAAAAAGTCGCCGAAGAAGCCGGGATCGAAAGAGCGGACCTGGCCCACGTCGTGATCGGCGCGCAGGGGGCGTTCGATCCGCGGACCGGCCTGCTGTCCTCCGCGCCGCACATCCCCGGCTGGCTCGGTTTCGACGTCCCGCAGAAGCTGTCCGACGAGCTCGGGGTCGACGTCCTCATCGAGAACGACGTCAACCTCGTCGCCGTCGAGGAGATGAGCGTCGGGATGGCGCAGGACGTCGACGACTTCGTCATGGTGTGGCTGTCCGAAGGCGTCGGCGGCGCCGTCGTGATCGGGCGGCGGCTGCTGCGCGGCGCGACCGGCGGTGGCGGCGAGATCGACTGGATGCGGGTGCCCGATCCGGCCACTGTGGACACCGGGGACGTCTGGCCCGAGGCCGGCGCCCGGTTCGGCAACCTGGTCGACTCGCCCGCCGTCTGCCGCCTCGCCGCCGCGCACGGCGTCGAAGCCGAAACCGCCTGGGACGCCGTCGCCAAAACCGGGCCGGACCACCCCTTCCGGCACGACCTGGCGAGGCGGGTGGCCGGCGGCGTCGCCAACCTCGTCGCCGTCGCCGATCCGCAGCTCGTGCTCCTCTGCGGGGACACCAGCCGCGCGGGCGGCGAGCAGTTCGCCGCGCTCGTCGAAGAAAAGCTGCACGAACTCGTCCTGCCACGCACGCCCGTCGGCTGCGCTTCGGTGCAGGGCAACGCCGTTCGCGCGGGCGCGCTGCAGTCCGCGCTCGCCAAAACCCGCGAGGACGTCTTCGGCGTCGTCACCCCCACGCTCCTCGGCTCACGCCGGACCGAGGACAAGCACCCGAGTAGCCCCAACCGATGAGGAGGAGGGCCATGCCCCCTACCACCCGGACCCGTCGCGGCGCACTTCTCGCTGCCGCCGCCGCGGCGTCCGTCCTGCTGACCAGCGCCTGCTCCGGCGCCGCCGCCCCGAGCGGGGGTGACGCCGCGGCCGCGCCCGGCAAGGACGACAAGCTCACGATCACCGTGTACTCGAAGTTCACCGACCGCGAGTACGGCGTGGTGACGGCCGGCCTCAACAAGCTCAAGGCGAAGTTCCCGAACATCGAGATCAAGCACGAGGGCAACCAGGACGACGACAAGCTCACCCAGTCGATCCGCGGCGGCAACCCGCCCGACGTCGCGATCTCCTTCTACACCGACAACCTCGGCGCGTGGTGCTCCACCGGCAGCTTCCAGGACCTCAAGCCCTACATCGAGCGCGACAAGATCGACCTGAACCAAATCCCCGAAGCGGTCCGCAACTACACCGAGTACCAGGGCAAGCGGTGCGCGATGCCGATGCTCGCCGACGTCTACGGGATGTACTACAACACCGACATGTTCGCGGCGAAGGGCATCACCACGCCGCCGAAGACGCTGTCGGAGCTGTTCGAGGACACCAAGAAGCTCACCGAGTTCAACCCGGACGACTCGATCAAGGTCGCCGGCTTCCTGCCCTCGATGCCGTTCTACGCCAACCAGGCCCAGTACTGGGCGCAGTACTTCGGCGCCACCTTCCTGGGCCAGGACGGCAAGTCGGACCTCGCCACCAACCCGGGCTGGAAGGCGATGTTCGAGTTCCAGAAGCAACTCATCGACTTCTACGGCGGCCACGACAAGGTCGAGAAGTTCAAGGCGGGCCTCGGCGACGAGTACTCCGCCGACCACGGCTTCCACAAGGGCAAGCTCGCGATGATCATGGATGGCGAGTTCCGCACCGCGTTCCTGAAGGACCAGGCGCCGGAGGTCAAGTACCAGACCGCGCCGTTCCCGGTCCTCGACTCGATGGCCGACCACTACGGCGGCGGCTTCACCACCGGCACGATCATCGCGATCCCCAAGGGCGCCAAGAACCCCGGCGCCGCGTGGGAGCTGATCAAGCAGGTCACCCTGGACACCGACACCCTGGTGGACATGGCCAACGGCCTGAAGAACGTGCCCAGCACCAAGGCTTCGCTCACCTCGCCGAAGCTGGACCTGCAGCCGCAGTTCAAGACGTTCCTCGACATCTACGACAGCGGCAAGCTGGTGGCCAACCAGACCACCCCGATCGGTGACGCGCACCTCAAGGCCGTCAACGACTTCGCGGAGAAGTGGCAGGCCGGTTCGGTGCCCGACCTCATCGCCGGCCTGAAGACGGTCGACGCGCAGGTCAACGACGAACTCAAGCAGAAGGGCGCGGGCGGATGACGTCCACGCTCGCGGAAAAGGTATCCCCGTCCGTGCCTGCCAAGGCGCGGGCGGGGGCCCGCCGGGCCAAGCGCCGCCGGACCGTCTTCTTCTTCATGGCGCCGGCTTTCCTCGGGTTCCTGATCTTCTTCGGCTACCCGCTGATCGCCACGGTCTACTACTCCTTCACCCGGTACGACCTGATCAACGCGCCGGAGTTCATCGGCTTCGACAACTACGTCCGGATGTTCACCACCGAGCCGCTGGTCGGCACGGCCGCGTACAACACGCTGTGGCTGGTGGTCATCCTGACGGTCTGCCGGGTGGTGTTCTCCCTCGGCGTCGCGTCGGTGATCTCGCGGCTCAAGTCGGGCGTCGGCCTGGTCCGGACGCTGTGCTACTTGCCGACGCTCGCCCCGCCCGCGGCGGCGACGCTGGCGTTCGTCTTCGTGTTCAACCCGGAATTCGGGCCGGTCAACCGGTTCCTGCGGCTCGTCGGCATCGACGGCGGCCTGTGGTTCAACAGCCCGGAGATGTCGAAGCCCGCGCTGACGCTGCTGGCGCTGTGGGGTTCCGGCGAGCTGATGATCATCATCCTGGCCGCGCTGCTGGACGTCCCGACCGAACAGTACGAAGCGGCGGAACTCGACGGCGCCGGTCCGATCCGCCGGTTCTGGCACGTCACGCTGCCGTCGATTTCGCCGGTGCTGCTCTTCGGCGTGGTCAACTCGATCATCTACGCCCTGCAGTTCTTCACCCAGGCGATCGTGGCGGCCTCCGCGAGCGCGGGCACGGCGGACGTCGCCGGCAACTCGAAGCTCATCGGGGCGCCGCAGAACTCGACGCTGACGTACCCGATCTGGCTGTACGTCCAGGGTTTCCGCTACTTCAACATGGGTTACGCGGCGGCGATGGCCGTGCTGCTGTTCATCGTGAGCGCGGCGTTCACGTGGATTCTCGTTCGCCAGCTGCGGAAGTCCCAGCACCAGGAGGAGGGCGCATGACCGCGTTGGCCGAAGCGCCGCAGCGCGAAGCGGGCGTGCCGCCGAAGGTGAAGTTCAAGCGGCAGTGGGACAAGCGGCTGTCGTTCATCGCCCTGCACTCGGTCGGCATCGCCATGGGCGTGATCTTCATGCTGCCCATCCTGTTCGTCTTCCTCACCTCGGTGATGAAGAGCGACCAGGCGATGACGGCGAGCCTGTGGCCGACCGAATGGCACTTCGAAAACTTCGTCGAGGTGTTCCAGAAGGCCCCGCTGCTGTCGTACTTCGGCAACAGCCTGCTGTACTCGGCCGTGGCGACGGCGGGCGCGCTGCTCTCGGCGATCCCGGCCGCCTACGGGCTTTCGAAGCTGCGGTGGCGCGGGCAGAACCTGTTCTTCATGCTGACCGTGGCCGCGATGCTGCTGCCGCCGCAGGTCACCATCGTGCCGCTGTACGACCTGTGGGTGCGGATGGGGCTCACCGGCACGCTGGTTCCGCTGATCGTGCCGTACTTCTTCTTCGACGCGTTCTCGATCTTCCTGCTCCGGCAGTTCTTCCTGACGATCCCGAAGGACTACATCGAAGCGGCGAAGATCGACGGCTGCAACGAGTTCCAGGCGATGTACCGGGTGCTGATCCCGATGGCGAAGCCCGGGATCGCGGCCACCGCGATGTTCTGCTTCCTGTTCACCTGGAACGACTACTTCGGGCCGCTGCTCTACACCGGGGAAAACCGCGACCACTGGCCGCTTTCGCTGGCGATCGCGTCCTTCCGCGGCATGCACCACGTCGAGTGGAACCTGACGATGGCCGCCACGGCCCTCATCATGGCGCCGGTCATCGTGTTGTTCATCTTCGCCCAGAAGTCGTTCGTCAAGGGCATCACATTCACGGGAGTCAAGGGATGAAGCTGGCAGTCGTCGGTGGCGGGTCCACCTACACGCCGGAGCTGATCGACGGGATCGCCGGTCGCCGGTCCACTTTGGACGTCGACGAGATCGTGCTGGTCGACCCGGACGCCTACCGCGTGGAGGCCGTCGGCGGGTTCAGTCAGCGCCTCCTCGACCACGCCGGGCACCCGGCGCGCGTGCGGACCACGCAGTCGCTGGAAGAGGGCGTGGACGGCGCGTCCGCGGTGCTGATCCAGCTGCGGGTCGGCGGGCAGCGGGCGCGGCGCTCGGACGAGACGTTCCCGCACGCCTGCGGCTGCGTCGGGCAGGAGACGACCGGCGCGGGCGGCCTGGCGAAGGCGCTGCGCACGGTGCCGGTGGTGCTCGACATCGCCGACCGCGTGCGCAAGATCGCCGGCGACGACACGTGGATCGTCAACTTCACCAACCCGGTCGGCATCGTCACGCGGGCGCTGCTCGACGAGGGCCACCGCGCGGTCGGGCTGTGCAACGTCGCGATCAACCTGCAGCGCCAGTTCGGGAAGCTGCTCGGCGTCGGCGCGGACGACGTCAAGCTCGTCCACACCGGACTCAACCACCTGAGCTGGGAGCGCGGCGCGCTCGTCGACGGCGTCGACCGGCTGCCCGAGCTGCTCGAGGGGCACCTGGACTACTTGTCCAATGAGGTCAGTGTGCCGCGGGAATGGCTGCGGCGGATGAACGTCGTGCCGTCGTACTACCTGAAGTACTTCTACGCGCACGACGAGCAGGTCGCCAAGCAGCGCACCGAGCGGCCGCGCGCGGAGGTCGTTTCCGACGTCGAGGAAGAGCTGCTGAAGATCTACCTCGACCCGGAGCAGGACACGAAGCCGGAGTCGCTGGAGAAGCGCGGCGGGGCGTACTACTCGGAAGCCGCCGTGCAGCTGGTGCACGCGCTGACCGCGGGCGGGCCGGCCGAGGAGCACGTGGTGAACGTCCGCAACGACGGGACCTTCCCGTTCCTGCCGGACGACGCCGTCATCGAAGCACGGTCCACTGTGGATTCTTCCGGCGCGACGCCGATTGCGCAGCCGCCGGTGGAACCCCGGTTCTCCGGCCTGATCTCGGCGACGACGGCGTACGAGTTCCTCGCGCTGGAGGCGGCGGTGAAGGGTGGCCGCGACCGCGTGGCCGACGCGCTGCTGGCGCACCCGCTGGTCGGCCAGTACTCGAAAGCCGACCAGCTCGCCGATGCGCTGGTGCGGATCAACCGCGAGTACCTGCCCTGGGCGCGCGGATGAAGCCTGCCATCATCGCGATCGACGGCGGCAACAGCAAGACCGAGGTCCTGGTGGTCTCGGAAGACGGCGTGGTGCTGGGGAAGTCGAGAGGTCCCGGCGCGTCGCCGCAGAACATCGGCGTCGCGGCCTGCGTCGCGGCGCTGGAAGACCTGGTGCTGGAAGCCTTCCCGGGCTTCGGGGAGCGGCCGTTCGCGGTCCACACCTCGGCGTACCTGGCCGGGCTGGACTTCCCGCGTGAGGAAGAAGCCCTGCACGCGGCGTTGTCCGCGCGTGGCTGGAGCGACACCCTGACCGTCGGGAACGACACCCTCGCGCTGCTTCGGGCGGGCAGCGCGGGGGTGGGGGTCGCGGTGGTGTGCGGGGCCGGGATCAACGGCGCCGGCGTCGGCCCGGACGGCCGCGTCCACCGCTTTCCCGCGCTGGGCAAGATTTCCGGCGACTGGGGCGGCGGGTACCGGCTCGGCGAAGAGGCGCTGTGGTGGGCGGTCCGCGCCGAGGACGGCCGCGGCCCGCGCACGGCGCTGATGCCGGCGGTGGCGGCGTACTTCGGGAAGCCGACGCTGCTGGACGTCGTGCAGGGCCTGCACTTCGAGGAGATCGACCCGGCGTCGATCCACGGCCTGTGCCCGCTGCTGTTCGAGGTGGCGGCGGACGGCGACGAGGTCGCGCAGGACGTCGTGACGCGGTTCGTGGAGGAGGTCAGCGTGTTCGCCGCGGTGATCCTCCGCGAACTGGACCTGACCGAGGAAGCGCCGGAGATCGTCCTCGGCGGCGGCGTGCTGACCGGGATCGGCGCGCCGGTGATCGCGGAGATCGAGAAGCGGTGCCTGAAGGTGGCGCCGCGCGCGGTGGTCCGCGTCGTCGACGTGAACCCCGTGGTGGGGGCGGCGCTGTTCGGCCTCGACACGCTGGGTGCGCCGGAGGCCGCGAAGACGGCCTTGAAGGCGGCGACCCAGCGCGTCTGAAGACCCTGGCGGGACCTGCCTCGAAGCGGCGCGAGGCAGGTCCCGCCAGACCCCCGTCACGGCACCAGGATCTCGCCGGTCTCCAGCAGGGACTTGAGGTCGGAGAGCACCCAGGCCCAGCCGCCACCGGCGTTCTCGCCCGGCCCGGCGTCGATGTTCTCGTGCACCCCGCCGACCATCTCGGCGGTCAGCGGCGCGCCCGTGAGGTCGTGGGTGACGGTGAGTCTGGTGCCGGCGGTCTTCGTCGCCTCGATGTCGTAGGTGACCGTGGTGTACGGCTCGCTCTCCATGCCGTCGATGCCCATCAGCAGTTTCCAGGTGATCACGAGCTTGCGCGGCGGGTCGACCTCCAGCACCTCGCCGTCGACGAGGTCCCCGGTCATGCCGGCGTCGATGAACGCCTGCGTCGGGCGGGTCCGGTGCTTGCCGCCGACCTTGAGGTCGAAGTCCACGAGGCCGGTGTAGCCGTACTTCTGCGACCACTCGGGCTGGGTGATGGCGTCCCAGATGCGCTCCGGGGTGGCCTTGATGTAGACGCGGTGGACCTGCACGGTGTTCGTCATGGTTCTTCGCCTTCCAGTTCGTTCTTGAGGTCGAGCAGCGCCGTGACCTGGCGCTCGGTGTACTTGTCGATCCACCGGTCGTGGATCTGCCGGATCGGCACGGGGTTGAGGAAGTGCCGCTTCTCGCGGCCGTCCTTCCGCGTGACGACGAGTCCGGCTTCTTCCAGCAGCTTCAGGTGCTTCATGACGCCGAAGCGGGTCATCTCGACCTGGGTCTCCAGCTCGGTGAGCGTGCGGCCGTCACGCTCGAAGAGCAGGTCGAGCAGGAACCGGCGGGTCGGATCCGCCAGCGCCTTGAACACCAGGTCGTCGTGCACGTCCTCAAGATAGGTGACCAAAAGGTCACATGTCAACGGCCGCCAAAAGCCGTGAAGGCCTCCTTACCGGCTTTTATGACCGGTAAGGAGGCCTTCACGGCTTTCGAACTAGACCAGGAGCGACAGCGGGAGGATCAGGGCGATCGCCACCACGGAGATCAGGGTCTCCATCACCGACCAGCTCTTCAGCGTCTGGCCGACCGACAGGCCGAAGTACTCCTTCACCAGCCAGAACCCCGCGTCGTTGACGTGCGAGAAGAACAGCGACCCCGCGCCGATCGCCAGCACCAGCAGCGCGCTATGCGACGGGTCCATCCCCGCCGCCAGCGGGGCGACGATGCCCGCCGCGGAGACCGTCGCCACCGTGGCCGATCCCGTCGCCAGCCGGATCGCGACCGCGACCAGCCAGCCGAGCAGGAGCGGGGAGAGGTTCGCGTCCTTGGCCAGGCCGGTGATGACGTCGCCGACGCCGGCGTCGACCAGGGTCTGCTTGAACCCGCCGCCCGCGCCGACGATGAGGATGATGCCCGCGATCGGGCCGAGCGACTCACCGACCACAGTGGACAGCTTTTCGCGGCCGAGTCCGGCTGGGCGGCCCAGCAGCACCATGCCGACCAGGACCGCCGCCAGCAGCGCGATCAGCGGGTCGCCGACGAAGTCCAGGATCTTGCGGGCCCCGCTGCCCTTGTCCAGCAGGATGTCGGAGAGCGCTTTCGCCAGCATGAGCACGACCGGCAGCAGCACCGTCGTGAGCGTCGCGGCGAAGCTCGGGCGCGGCTTGTCCGTGTCCGCGCGCTCCGGGATCAGGCGCTCCGGCGGCTGGGCGTCCGGGACGAGCCGGGCCGCCACCTTGCCGAACAGCGGGCCGGCGATGACGAGCGTCGGGATGCCGACGAGCAGGCCGAACGCCAGCGTGACGCCAACGTTCGCGTTCAGCGCGCCCGCCGCGGCGAGCGGGCCCGGGTGCGGCGGGACCAGGCCGTGCAGCACCGAAAGCCCGGCCACCGCCGGAATCCCCAGCAGCAGCAACGGTTTCCCGGTGCGCTTGGCCGCGAGCAGCACCACCGGGATCAGCATGACGAGGCCGATCTCGAAGAACATCGGCAGCCCGATCAGCGCGGCGACGAGCGCCATCGCCCACGGCAGTGCGGCCCCGCGGGCCCTGCCGAGCACGGTGTCGACGATCTGGTCGGCGCCACCGGAGTCGGCCAGCAGCTTGCCGAGCATCGCGCCGAGGGCGATCAGGATGCCGACGGACGCGACGGTGCTGCCGACGCCGGTCGTGAAGCTCTTCAGCAGCTTGTCGACCGGCATCCCGGCGGTCAGCCCGAGCGCGAGCGAGCCGAGCACCAGTGACAGGAACGGGTGCAGCTTCACCTTGGTGATCAGCACGACGATGACGGCGATCGCGACGACGGTCGCGATGATCAGCCGGGAATCGTGGCCGGTCCAGGCGGCGGCGAGGGTGGTCATGAGCGCTCCCGGAAGGCGGTGAGGGCGGCGTCGGTGATCGCCGCGGGAGTTTCGCGGATGTCGAAGACGGCACCGGCCTCGTCCGGCTCCAGCGGTTCGAGGTCGGCGAGCTGGGAGTCCAGCAGGGACACCGGCATGAAGTGGCCCGAGCGCGACTTCATGCGCTCGGCGAGGATCTCGCGATCGCCGCGCAGGTGCGCGAACCAGACGTTCCCGCCCGTCCGCAGCACGTCGCGGTACCGGCGCTTGAGCGCGGACGACGTCACGACGCCGCCGCCGTCCTGGTGCTCGCGGATCCAGCCGGCGATGGCCTCGAGCCAGGGGGCGCGGTCCTCGTCGGTCAGCGGGTGCCCCGCGGTCATCTTGTCGATGTTGGCTTTGGGGTGGAACGAGTCCGCTTCGGCGTATTCGACGTCCAGTGCCCGCGCGAGCGCGGTCCCGATCGTCGTCTTCCCGGAGCCGGACACGCCCATCACCACGATGACGGTCATCCGCACCTCCCACTTCGTTGTGCCCAGGTGAGTCAAACTCAAAAGTACTACTTATTCAAGATGAAGTACTACTTAATCGAATCAGACGGCTAGGTTGGACCGGGTGAGGCACGAGCAGGTACTGGACGCGCTGGGTGCGGCGATCGCGAACGGCGAGCTGCCGCCGGGCACCGTGCTGCGGTCCGAAGAGCTGCAGGAGCGCTTCGGGGCGTCGCGGACGGTGGCGCGCGAAGTCGTCCGCGTGCTGGAGACGATGCGGCTTACCAGCAGCAAGCGGCGGGTCGGGGTGATCGTCCGCGAGGCGGCGGAGTGGAACCACTACGACCCGCGCCTGATCCGCTGGCAGCTCGACGGCCCGGCCCGCCCGGCGGCGCTCGCCACCCTGAACGAGCTCCGCTCGGCGATCGAACCCTGCGCGGCGCGGTACGCGGCGCTGCGCGCGACGCCGGAGGAGCGCGGCCGGCTCGGTGCGTTAGGCGAGCGGCTGGCGCGCACGGCCCGCGCGCGCGACCTCCGGACGTTCCTCGAGTTCGACATCGCGTTCCACGACCTGCTGCTCGGCGCGTCGCGCAACCCGATGTTCGCGCAGCTGTCGGAGGTCGTCGCGGAGGTGCTCACCGGCCGGACCGGGCACGGCCTGATGCCCCCGGAGCCGCAGCCCGACGCGGTCGCACTGCACCTGGAGGTGGCCGCGGCGGTGGCGGCCGGGGACGCGGACCGGGCGGAGCGGGCGATGCGGGACATCGTCGTCCAGGCACGTGACGAGATCGCGGCGCTGGTCGAGTAGCCTCCTCGGGTACTGCAGTTTTCTTCCGCCGGGGGGCACGGGTGAGCGCGGCGCGCGCGATCGGACTGGTGTTGGGTGTGGCGGCCGACGGCGCCCTCGGCGACCCCCGCCGCCGTCCGCCGGTGACGGCCTTCCGCCGCCTCGCGCCCGGCCGCGGCGCACTCGTCGCGGGCGCGGTGGTCGCGGGCGGCGTACTGCTGGAACGGGCCGGCCGCGGCCGCCCGCTGGTCCAGGCCTCGGCGACGGCCGTCACGACGTGGGCGGTCCTCGGCGCGGCCGGCCTCGCACTGCAGGGCACGGAGCTGGCCCGCGACCTCGAGGAGTGCCGCTTCGAGCCGGCGCGCACCACACTGTCCGAATTGGACCCGCGGGTCGCCGACGGCCTGGGCGCGATCGCGCTGTCCCGCGCCTCGGTGGAGACGCTGGCCGAGAACACCTCCGACGCCGTGGTCGCCCCGCTGGTGTGGGGCGCGCTGGCGGGCGTCCCCGGCCTGGCCGGCGCCCGCGCGGTGAGCCTGCTGCGCCGCGCCCGCGTCGGCCGCCGCGGCCACTGGGCGATCGACCGGCTCGACGAACTCGTCCACTTGGTCCCGACCCGCGTGGCGGCGGCGCTGACGGTCCTGGCGGCCCCGGTGGTCGGCGGCTCGGCGGGCGGCGCGTGGCGCGCGTGGCGCCGCGACACGATCGCCCACCCGAGCCCCAACGCGGGCCGCGTAGAGGCGGCGTTCGCGGGCGCGCTGGAGATCCGCGTCGGCGGCCGGACGGTGTATCCGCACGGCGTGGCCGAGCTGCCGGTGCTCGGGGTGGGACGGAATCCGGACGCCGGGCACGTGACGCGCGCGGTGGAGCTGTCCCGGGTGGTCGGCTGGCTGGCGGCGGTGACTTCGGTGCTGCTGGCCGTGGTGGCGGGGTTGCGGCGCCGGTCGCGCTGAGCTGTCCACAAGACCGGCCGGGTGTGGACAACCGGCCGGTTTCGCTTGCGCTGGGGCGGTTTTGCCGGGTGGCGCCGATAGACTGGCCTAGGGGCCGCCCCCCAGGGATAGGGCGGGGGCCGCGGTTCCTCAGCCGCGGCGGCGCAGCTGCGTCAACGCCGCCCCGTCCAGCCGCCCACCCCGCTCCGCCAGCCGCGCCCCGATCCGCTCCCGGTCCTCCGC
The DNA here is from genome assembly GCF_003937945.1 of Amycolatopsis eburnea. Classification (GTDB taxonomy): domain Bacteria; phylum Actinomycetota; class Actinomycetes; order Mycobacteriales; family Pseudonocardiaceae; genus Amycolatopsis; species Amycolatopsis eburnea. Next base: position 70,455 of record NZ_RSEC01000032.1, on the reverse strand, counting down.
CGTCTTGTTCCCGCCGAACTTGAACTTCGCCCGCACCCCCGTGATCGTGAACTCGATCCCGCGGATCCCCGGCAGCAGCCGCCGGTCCGGCCCCTCCGTGGCGCTCACCGGCGCCCGCGCGCCGTCCGGCTCGAAGTGCCGCAACTGCTTGTCCAGCAGCTCCGCCTTCGCCGCCGGGTCGTCGACCAGCCGGACGTCGCCTTCGAGCTGCACCGTCGCGTAGTACGACGTCGGCACGCCGTGCGCCGGGTCCGCGGCCGTGTTCCAGTCCGCGCGGATGTAGGTGTAGTCGTCGACCACCGTCAGCAGCGCCCGCGGGTGCTCCTCCAGCAGCGGCCAGATGGGGTTCGGCCGCGCCAGGTGCGTGACGACCGTCCGGTCGCCGTCGAACGCGAAGTGCGCCGGGGTCACCACCGGCAGGTCGCGGCCGGTGCCACCGGCGATCAGCTGGCCAAAGTCGTGCGAGGACAGCCACTCCCGCCATTCGGAGTCGTCGGCGGCGTCCCACGGGTGGATCAGCATGCCCGCAGTGTCACCCGGGCAAGTGGCCGTGTCGAAGGGCCATTTCCGGCCTATTTCTGATGGCCACTTTGGGCCAGCTCGTCTTCGGCCAGGATTTCCGCGACGGACTTCCGGCGCGTCTTCTCCGGCTTCTCGGGCGACGACGCGTCGAGCGCGCCACCCGGCTTCAGCTCCCGGACCGTGAAGTACAGCCAGCCGAGCAGCGCCATCGCGCCGAAGGCGATCCACTGCAGCGCGTACGACAGGAACGGCCCCGAGTCCGTCTGCGGCAGCGGCAGCGCGCCGAGCACGCCGGGCTGGCCGGTGTCGAGCTGGAAGTAGCCGGGCCGGATGTCGAGCTGCCCGGCCCGCGCGACGACCCGCGAATCGACGACGTAGCTCTGCAGCCGCCCGCCGGTCGAGGCGTCGGCGAACGCGGCGCGGTTCTTGGGGTCCGTCTCGTCGGCGCGGGCCCGCGCGGTCACCGTCACCGTGCCGGGCGGGGGCGGCGCGAACGGAAGGACGCCGGACTTGCTGTCGAGCCGGACGTAGCCGCGGTCGATCAGCACGACGGTGCCGTCGGTGGTCTGCAGCGGCGTCAGCACCTCGAACGCGCCCTCGCCCTGGACCGTCCGCAGCCGCGCGACGACTTCCTTGTCCGGCAGGTACCGGCCGGTGATGGAGACGAGGTGCCACTCGGTCTTCGGCCCGACCACGCTCCCCGGCGGCAGCAGCTGCGTGAGCGGCAGCGGGTCGGCGGTGAACGACGTCTCGAGCGCGGCGTTCTGCTGCTCACGCTCGGTGTTGCGGCTGAACTGCCAGGGTGAGAGGAGCGTGAAGCAGCAGATGGCGAAGGTGAACACCACCGCCGTCAGAGCCAGCCACCCGGGCCTGAGCAGGAACCGCAACCGCACCCCACCACGGTAGGCCGTGTCCCGCCCCGGCTGCCCGCCGACCTCCGCCACCTGTGATCCCTACCCCCGCGAACGCACCCAATCGAGCAAACCGGGCACCGCGCGCTCGACCATGCCGAGCACGTCCTCGAAGCCGTCGTCACCGCCGTAGTAGGGGTCGGGGACCTCGGCGCCCTCGGGAGCCGACGGGTCGAACGACCGCAGCAGCCGCACCTTCGCCGGGTCGCCGGCCCGCGACCGCAGGAACTCGGCGTGCCCTTCGTCGGCGGCCAGCAGCAGATCGGCGGCGAGGTCTTCGGCGGAGACCTCGGACGCCACGTGCGCGGTGGGGTAACCGTGCGCCTTCAACGTCGCGCGGGCGCGCTTGTCGGCGGGCTCCCCGACGTGCCAGGGCCCGGTGCCGGCACTGGTGACGCGGACGGCGTCGCCGAGGCCGGCCTCCTCGAGCTTGGCCCGGAACACCAGCTCGGCCATGGGGGAGCGGCAGATGTTGCCGGAGCAGACGAAGACGATGTGGGTCACGTCCGCGAGCGTAACCGGCTCGATCAGTCGGCCGGCCACTCGTACGACAGCTGGTAGAGGCTGGCCGGGAGCACGATGTCGTTCATCTCCAGTGGCCTGCCCTCGGTTCCGTACGCCACGCGCGTGATCGTCAGGACCGGCACGCCGACGGCGAGCTGGAGCAGCGTCACCTCGTCCGGCGTCGGCATCCGGGCGCCCACGTGCTCGGCGAACGAACCGATCACGTGACCGGCCTCTTCGAGACGAGCGTAAGTACCACCGTCGCCCGTGGCGACCTTCTCGATCGCGGTGCCCCGGGTCAGTTCGCGAGGCAGCCGGGACACCGCGAGCTGAGCCACCAGCCCGTCGGCTCGCATCACCCGATCCCGCACGGTCAACTCGGTCCCGACGTCGAGCCGCAGGAATTCGGCCGCCCGCTCGTCGGCACGCTCGAAGCGGACCTTGACGTTGCTCGATGCGGAGAACCCCGTCGCCTTGGCCTCGGCCAGGAAAGCGCCCTCGTTCCGTCCTCGCGCGTCACGGGAAAGCCGGGCGCGGGCGAGCCGGTGGATGTTCGACGGCGGCCGGACGAACACGCCACGACCGTGCTCGACGTCCACCACGCCTTCGGACCTCAAGAGGTTCACCGCTTCGCGGACGGTCGGCCGCGAGACGCCGTAGGTTTCGATCAGTTCGCGTTCACTCGGAAGCTTGGCGCCGGGCGCGTACTCCCCGGCATCGATCTTTCGGCGAAGGTCGGCCGCGACCTGCCGGAAGGCGGGAACTCCACTCGTGCGGTCCACCATGCGACGCATTCTCCACTCGTCAGCTCGTCTTGACCAGTTGTGCGGCGGCTGGAGAACCTCGTGGGCCTGATCGTCTACTTGGACAAAGCGCGGATCCAACCGGCTCTCGGTGACGTCTGGCATCGGGTCGCGGAAGTCGACTTCGTCAACGGCACGCTCACCACGCTGTGCGGAAAACGAGGAAAGCTCGTCTTCGAGTGCTTCGAGCGGAGGCCTCCGTTGAAGACCTGCTGGGATTGCGACTCGGCTTGCCGGCGGGCGATGCGGATTCCCCGGCCCCATCCGCGAGCGTAACCGGCCGGTTCACCCGGTCACCCGCTCGCTCGGCGGTACCCCCGCCCGCCAACCGGCACTTAGCGTGATCACGCGAGGACGCGAACCGGAAGGAAAGCGATCATGCACGGATGCTGCTCGAAGTGCACCGGTCAGGGCTGCGGCTGCTGCGGCAACTGCAACTGACGCTCCACGCGGCGCTCACGGCGGCGGCGGCCAGACGTCGCCGGGGCGCCTCCCCCGGCCCGCGCGCGCCAGTACCCGCGTGGCGAGCGGGCGCCCGTGCGAAGATCCCCGGATGCCCGCGCTATCCGAAATCATCGCCGTGCTGGAGCAGGCCTACCCGCCCGCGCTCGCCGAGTCGTGGGACGCCGTCGGTCTCGTCTGCGGCGATCCGGCCGAGTCCGTCACGCGTGTGCTCTTCTGCGTCGATCCCGTCGCCGAGACCGTCGACGAAGCCGCCGAGCTGGGCGCGCAGCTGATCGTCGCGCACCACCCGCTGCTCCTGCGCGGGGTGCACGGCGTGCCGGCCGACACCGCCAAGGGCGCGCTCGTGCACCGGATGATCCGCGCCGGCATCGCGCTCTACTGCGCCCACACCAACGCCGACTCGGCCGATCCGGGGGTCTCCGACGCGCTCGCGCGGGCGATCGGGCTCCGCGTCACCGGTCCGCTGGCGCCCAACGCCGACGGCGTCACCGGTATCGGTCGCCTGGGCGAGCTGCCCGAGCCCGAGCCGTTCGCGGTGTTCGTGCAGCGGGTTGCCGATGCCCTGCCCGAGACCGTGCCCGGGGTGCTCGGGGCGGGCGACGAGGACCGCGAGATCCGGACCGTCGCGGTGTCCGGCGGGGCCGGGGACTCCTACCTCACGCAGGCCACGGCGGCCGGTGTCGACGCCTACGTCACCGCCGACCTGCGGCATCACCCCGCCGGGGAGCACCTCGCCGCGGCCGGGCCGGTGCCCGCGCTGGTCGGGCTGACGCACTGGGCCAGCGAATGGCCGTGGTGCGGGCAAGCCTCGGCGGTCGTGGCGCGAGCGTTTGCGGGTAACGTCGACACCTGCGTCTCCACGCGGTGCACCGACCCGTGGAACGTCCGCGCCGAGCGCACGTCGAACTGAACGAGGAGCACCGTGAAGGCCGAACCCGCCGTGCAGCGCCAGCTGCTCGAACTCGCCAAGGTGGACGCCGAGCTCTCGCGCACCGCGCACCGCCGCCGCACCCTGCCGGAGCTGGCCGAGATCGACGCGGGGGAGAAGACCGCCCGCGAGCGCCGCGACGCGCTCGTTTCGGTGGAGACCGCCGCGTCCGACCTCGACCGCGAGATCGCCCGGCAGGAGAAGGAGATCGAGTCGGTGCGCGCCCGCGAGGACCGCGACCGCAAGCTCCTGGCGTCCGGCTCGGTGAACGCGAAGCAGATGACCGACATCGAGCACGAGCTGCAGTCGCTGGAGCGGCGCCAGCGCGCGCTCGAGGACGACCTGCTGGAGCTGATGGAGCAGCGCGAGGCCCTCGGCCTGGACGCGCAGCGCACCGGCGCCGAGGTCGACAAGGCCGAAGCCGAGGTCGTCGCCGCGACCGCCCGCCGCGACGAGGCGTTCAAGGACCTCGACACCACCCGCGCGCGCCGCGAAGAGGACCGCGAGAAGCTGGTGCCGCGCTTCCCGGAGCCGCTGCTCAAGCTGTACGAGCGGGTCCGCGAGCACAAGGGCATCGGCGCCGCGCTGCTGCGCGCCCGCCGGTGCGGCGCGTGCCAGCTGGAGCTGGACCGCAACACCGTCAACGAGATCAAGGCCGCGCCCGAGGACGACGTCATCCAGTGCGAGAACTGCGGCGCGATCCTGGTCCGGACCATGGAGTCGGGTCTGTGACCTCGCACGTCGTCGTCGAAGCCGACGGCGGGTCCCGGGGCAACCCCGGCCCCGCCGGCTACGGCGCGGTCGTCAAGGACGCCGACGGTCAGGTGCTCGCCGAGCGGAAGGAAAGCCTCGGCGTCGTCACCAACAACGTCGCCGAGTACCGCGGGCTGATCGCCGGGCTCGCCGCCGCGGCCGAGCTTGGCGCGTCCACTGTGGACGTCCGGATGGACTCGAAGCTCGTGGTGGAGCAGATGTCCGGGCGCTGGAAGATCAAGCACCCGGACATGCAGCCGCTCGCCGTGCAGGCGAAGGAGCTGGCCGCGGGGTTCGCCCGCGTGAAGTACGAGTGGATCCCGCGCGCGCAGAACGCCCACGCCGACCGGCTCGCCAACGAGGCCATGGACGCGGCCGCCGGCAAGCCCGCCCTGCCGAAGCTGCCGACCCGCAAGCCCGACCGCGCGACCGTGGCGTGGACCGGCGCGAAGGGCACCCCGACCCGGCTGCTCCTGCTCCGCCACGGCCAGACGGAGATGTCGGCGCTGCGCCGCTACTCCGGCCGCGGCGACATCCCGCTCACCGAGCTGGGCCGCGCCCAGGCCGCGGCGGCGGCGAAGCGGCTGGCCGCGATGGACGGCCTGGTCGTCGACGGCGAGGCCGTCCCGATCATCTCCTCGCCGCTGACCCGCGCGAAGCAGACCGCGCAGGCCGTCGCCGACGCGCTCGGCGGCCGCGTCGAGACCCACCCCGGCCTCATCGAGACCGACTTCGGCGACTGGGAAGGCCTGACGTTCGCCGAAGCGGCCGACCGCGACCCCGAACTGCACGGCTCCTGGCTGGGCGACAGCTCGGTGCCGCCGCCCGGCGGGGAGAGCTTCGACGTCGTCCACCGGCGCGTCCGCAAGGCCCGCGACGAGCTGATCGCCGAGCACGGCGGCCGGACGTTGCTGCTGGTCAGCCACGTGACGCCGATCAAGACGCTGCTGCGGATGGGCCTCGACGCCGGTCCGCAGCTGCTCTTCCGGCTGCACCTCGACCTGGCGTCGCTGTCGATCGTCGAGTTCTACCCGGACGGCAACGCGTCGGTCCGCCTGGTCAACGACACCTCGCACCTGTCCTGACCGGCGGAAGTGTGGGGTGGATCACGCTCAATGCCGACGCGTGGCCGACCCCGGATGGGGTATTGGCTACAGTGTCTCGACCGCGTCGCCGCGGTGGCGGGCCGGCTGGATCGGCCCACTCAGGGGGCGCCAGCTCGCGCGTATCCCACCGGCAGAAGCCTGCGGGCGGAACAGTGACGAGGACATGACGGCTAGCGCACTCACCGAGACCTCCCCGAGCGACGTCCCCGAGGACCCCGCGCCCGCGACGACCACGCGGAGCTGGGGCGCGCGGCTCGCGCCGGTGCTGGCCGTGCTCGCCGGCGTCGCGGCGGTCGCCGTCCACGCCACCCGCTACGGCCACTGGATCGTCGACGACGCCGCCATCACGTTCTCCTACGCCCGCAGCTTCGCCGACGGCCTCGGCCCGGTGCTGCAGCCGGGCGCTCCGCCGGTCGAGGGCTTCTCCGACCCGACGTGGATGGTGCTGCTCGGCCTCGGCAAGCTCGTCGGCCTCTTCGACCACGGCTCGCTCTTCGGGCTCCCGGACTACGTGCTGTTCCCGAAGGCGCTGGGCCTGCTGTTCACCGGCGGCATCCTGACCGCCTGCTACTTCGCCGCGAAGCAGGTCTTCACCCGCTTCGCGTGGCTGGCCACGCTGATCGCCGGCCTGACGCTGGCGACGATCCCGTCGTTCGTCATCTGGGTCGTCTCCGGCCTGGAGAACTCGCTGTTCGCGTTCGCGGTGGTCACGCTGGCCGTGACGCTGTTCATCGCGGTCCGCAACGACCGCCTGCTGACCCCGAAGGTCGCGCTCTGGGCCGGCGTCATGGTGGCGTTCGCCGCGCTGACCCGGCCCGAAGGCCTGATCTACGCGGGCGCGTACCCGCTGACGGCGCTGTTCCTGCTGCGCGGCGGCCTGTTCTGGAAGAGCTTCCGCCTGGCGCTGCTGTCGGTGGCGGCGTTCGCGGTGCCGTTCGGCGCGTACGTCGTCTGGCGCCACGCCGAGTTCGGCCGGCTCCTGGCCAACCCGTCGGTGGCGAAGCAGCAGGGCCTGCCCGGGTTCGACGCGGTGAAGCGCCCCTTCGAGCTGGTCGGCTACGCGGGCTGGGCGGGCGTGGTCGTGCTGGCGCTGGTGATCGCGTTCGCGCTGGTCAAGGCCCCGTGGCGGCGGTCGCTGATCGCGCTGCTGGTGCCGCTGGGGCTCGGGATCGTCGCGTACGGCGTGATGGTCGCCGACTGGATGTACCAGCACCGCTTCGCCAGCCCGATCTGGCCGCTGGCGGTCATCGCGGGCACGCTCTCGGCGGGCGAGCTGCTGCGCCACCGCCGCGCGCTGCTGCGCGTCGGCGTGGTCGTGGTGCTGCTCGGCGCGTTCGTCCCGTCGGCGATCGGCTTCGCGGCCGCGGCCGACAAGTTCGCGAAGAACCCCAACATCACGGCGTGCCTGGTCGCGGACCGCTTCGGCCGCGGCTTCAACACGTACGCGGACATCCTCGGCCTGCAGAAGGCGTCGCTGCTGCTGCCGGACCTGGGCGGCTCGTCGATGACCAGCCGCCTCGAGCTGGTCGACATGGCGGGCCTGGTCAACAAGCCGATCGCGGACCTGGTCCACGACAACGACCTGGCGAGCCTGCGCGACTACGTGTTCGACACGGTGAAGCCGACGTTCATCCACTCGTGGGGCCCGTGGGCGGCCGGCAACGGCATCGCGCTGGACCCGCGGTTGGACCGGGATTACGTGCTGATCTATTCGTCGCCGATCGAGGGCTTGAGGAATGGCGACTGGGTCCGCCGCGACGCGGTGACGGACCCGGCGAAGCTGAAGGCGGCGCAGGAGTACGCGGCGAAGACGATCCCGGCGGTGGCGGCGGACCGCTTCGGCGGCCCGCTGGACGACTGCGGGGCGACGATGAAGCCGGGCCAGACGATCACGATGCCCAGCTGAGCCTCAGCGGAACGCGTCGATCTCCCGCTGGACGTACTCCGGCGTGCCGGGGTCGTTGTCGAGCTTCGCGACCAGGCTCGACGCCCGGCGGCGTTCGCTGGGGTGCCAGTGGGCCGGTGGCACCTCCAGCACGGCGACCAGCAGATCGCCGGGGTAGAAGTCGCCCTCGGTGAGCGGGTCCAGCTCCAGGAGGCGCCGGAGTGCGTGAGCCGTCCGGGCCAGCCGGGTCGCGTCGGCGGGCGGGGTGCTCCAGGCGTGGCCTTCGAGCTGTTCGAGGCTCAGCGACTTGTCGACCACGGCTCAGCCCGCCAGGCTCAAGCTCAGCCACAACGCCCCCGTCGCCGCGGCCAGGCACAGCGGGGTCGTGAGGGCGCCCAGTGCGTGGAACGTGCGGGCCGACGGCGGTGACGGCAGCGTCCGGCGCCACAGCAGTGTCGCCAGTGACCCCAGGTACGTCGCGTTCGGGCCGATGTTGACGCCCAGCAGGACCGCCAGCAGCACGCCCGGTGCCGGGTGGGGGCCGAGGACCGAGAGCAGGATCAGCGTTGCCGGGAGGTTGTTGACGAGGTTGGCCAGCAGGGCCGCCACCCCGGCCGCGACCAGGAGGTCCAGCAGGCCGGTCGACGTCGGCAGGACGTCGCCGAGGAGGCCGCCCAGCACGTGCTCCGAAACCGCCTCGACGACGACCGCCAGGCCCAGCACGAACAGGCACAGCTGCGGCGACGCCTCGGTGACCAGCTGCCACGGCCGGATCTTGCCCGCCGCCAGTGCGCGGACGCCCAAGACCAGCGCGGCGAGCGCCGCGATCCAGACCGGCTCGACGTGGCCGAGTTGCCCGACGCCGAAGCCGGCCAGGGTCAGGCCCAGGACGACCAGGGCGAACGTCGGGGTTTCGAGGTGCTGCTTGGGCTCGGCGGTCTCGCGCGGGCGCAGGTCCAGGGCGAAGAACCGCAGGAACACCAGCAGCTCGAGGCCGATCGTGACCAGCCACGGCAGCGCCATCAGCGCCGTGAACCCGGCGAACGTCAGCCCCGACGCCGCGAACGCCAGGAGGTTCGTCAGGTTGGACACCGGCAGCAGCGTCGACGCCGAGTTGGCCAGGTGCGCGCACGCGTAGACGTGCGGGCGGGGCGGCAGTTCGAGGTTCTTCGCGGTCGCGAGCACGACCGGGGTGAGCAGGACGACGGTGGCGTCCAGGCTGAGGATCGCGGTCACCCCGGCCGCCGCGGCGAAGGTGAGCACGAGCAGGCGGCGGGGCTTGCCGTGGCACGCCTCGGCCAGGCGGTTGCCCAGCCAGCTGAAGACGCCGTCGACACTGGCCAAAAAGGACAAAAGCAGGATGGCGGCCAGGAAGCCCAGTGTCGGGAGGATCTCGACAGCTCGTTGCCCGGCCGCTTCGGGGCGGACGAGCCCGAGCAGCAACGCGAGCCCCGCGGCAGGCACCGCGGCGACCGCTTCGGGCCACCCGCGCGGCCGGACGATGGCGAAGACCAGCACGACGGCCAGCAGCGCGAGGCTGCCCGCCCCTGCCCAGAAGTTCACCCGCCTAAGCTAATCGACGGCCACGCCAGGCAGCCCGGTGACCACGGCCGCGGCGGCCGGGCCGCGGCCTCAGACTCCCAGCGGCTCCGGTGTCGCCGCACCTCGGGCCAGGTCCTGTTCCTTCGCCCGGATCACCGGCAGCACCTCCTTGCCGAAGTGCTCCACGTCCTTCAGGTAGTGCAGGAACCCGAGCAGCAGCAGGTTCGCCCCGCGCTTCTTGTACTCGATCGCGCGGTCGGCGATCTGCTCCGGGGTGCCGATCAGCTTCGTCCGGAAGCCGTCGTTGTACTGCACCAGGTCCTCGAACTCCGAGTCCGCCCACATCCCCTTCGCGTCCGAAGTGGACTTGCCAGCCTGTGCCACCGCCGACCGGAAACCCTCGACCGCCTCGACGTTGGCCTTCTCGACGATCTCCTTCAGCACCGCGCGAGCCTCGCTCTCGGACGAACGCGCGATCACGAACCCGTTCAGTCCGAATCGGACGGTCCGCGAATTCTCCGACGCGTAGCCGCGAACTTCCGAAACCTGCTCGCTGAACCCGTCGAAGTCCTTGCCGTTGCTGAAGTACCAGTCCGAGACGCTCCCGGCCAGCTTCCGCGCCGCCGTCGAATTGCCGCCCTGGAAGATCTCCGGGTGCGGGGCCGCGACCGGTTTCGGCTTGATGTCGAAGTCGTGGATGCGGTAGAAGTCGCCGCGGAACTCCGCGTGGTCACTGGTCCAGAGTTCGCGCAGGACGCGGATGAACTCCTCCGACCGGCGGTAGCGCTCGTCGTGCTCCAGCCACGGTTCGCCGAGGCCGGTGAATTCGCCCTTGAACCAGCCGCTGACCACGTTCACCGCCGCGCGGCCGCCGGAAATGACGTCGGCGCTCGCGATGAACTTCGCCAGCACGCCGGGGTGCCACAGTCCGGGGTGGACGGCCGCGATCACCTTCAAGCGTTGCGTGGCAAGCAAGAGCGCCAGGCTGAACCCGGTCGACTCGTGCTGGTAGGCCGCGCCGTAGCTCGCGGTGTAGCGGACCTGGGAAAGCGCGTACTCGAACCCGCTGTTCTCGGCCAGCACGGCCAGCTGCCGGTTGTACTCGTAGCCCCAGTCCGTCCGCTGCTCGATGTCGGACGTGACGAGGCCACCACTCACGTTCGGGACCCAGTAGGCGAATTTCAACGGTTCTTCGAACGACATGGCCCGAGTAGAGCAACGACCCGGAATCGGGTCAACGCGCGTCCGCACGGTGGGACTTGGCCAGCGCGCCACCGAGTTCCGCGCGGCCGGGAATGCCGAGCTTCCGGTACGCGCCCGACAGGTGCAGCTCCACCGTGCGCCGGGTCAGGTGCAGCGCCGTCGCGATTTCGCGGTTGGTCAGGCCCTGCGCGGCCATCACCGCGATGCGGTTTTCCTGCCGCGTCAAGCCGTGTTCGTTGTCCTTGGCCGGGGTCAGCGCGCGCCGGGCCGAGCGCAGCTCCTCCGCCGCGCGGCGGGCGAGCGGCCGGGCGCCGCAGTGCTCGCTCAGCTCCACCGCCTGCCGCAGCGTTTCGATGGCCTTTTCGGACTGGCCGTGCCGCGCCTGCAGGCTGCCCAGCTCGGTCAGCGCCGTCGCCAGCTGCAGCCGCGCCGGGGACGTCCGCAGCGTCGTGATCGCCTTGGTCAGCGCGCGCTCGGCTTCGTCGTCCTCGCGCACGAGACCCAGCGTCGTCAACGCCGTGCCCAGCGGCCGCGCCGCGCCCCAGCGAGCCGCCGCGGTGCTGTCCTCCTCCGCCAGCCGCGCCGCGTCGTCGGCCTGGCCGAGTGCGAGCGCGGCCCGCGCGGCGTGCGCGCGCCACGGCACGAACCCCGGGAACCGCATGCCGTGGTGGGCCAGCCGCCGCCCGCAGCTGAGCAGGTCCTCGAACCCGAAGCGGGTGTACCCGGTGGCGACGCGCAGGCGGCCCCGCGCGTACAGCAGGTACGTGTGCGTGAACAGGCCCTGGCTGGCCACGAAGTCCATCCGGTCCAGCAGCGACGTCGCCGCCTCGAACCGGCCCAGGTCCACCCAGCACTCGACGAGCCTCGCCGCGCACAGCACCCCGACCGGGCACGTCGTCGTGCCGCCGCGCTCGTCGAAGCGGCGCAGCAGCGATTCGAAGTGGACGCTCGCGCGCTGCAGGTCGCCGCTGGCCTGCAGCGCGATCCCGCGGGCCAGGGTGGGCAGCGCGCCGTGCGGCACGTGCACGTCCCACGGCTCGCGCTCGACGTCGAGGACGCGGCACAGCCGGTCGACGTGGGCGGGTTCGTCCGCGAGCACCGCGGTGGCGAGGGTGAAGAAGTAGTGCTGCTCGAACAGCTCGCCGTCGTCGCCCGCCATCACGTCCGCGAAGTGCCCGAGTGCGTCCTGCGCCGACTCGCCGCTGCGGACGGCGTCGAGCGCCAGCAGCGCCGAACGGCTGCGCTGCGCCGCCGGGTCGGTCAGCGGCGCCCACTGCTCCTCGAAGTCGCGGAACTCCGGGGGCGGGCCGAGCCTGCTGCCCGCCTCGGCGAGGTAGGTCATGCACAGCAGCGGCCAGACGGCGTCCGGCCCGCCGGCGTCGAGCCGCGCCGCGATCTGGCCCGCCGCGCTGATCCCCAGCCGGGCGTCCTGCCCGCCGCAGAGGGACAGCAGCATCGCGCTGGCGATGAACGCGGCCGTCTCGCGGTTGCTGATCGTGTCGACCGCTTCCCGCACGCGCTTGGCCGCGGCCGGTGGGTCGGTCTGGAACTCCGCGTGCGCCAGCTGCAGCAGCACCGCGACCCGGCGCCCGGACGACAGCCGTTCCGCCAGCGCCCGCCGCAGGTGCCGGGCGGCCAGCTCGGGCCGTCCGGAGAACACGGCGTCGCGCGCGCTCAGCCGCAGCACGTCCACGCCCCACGGGATCCGGATCGACGTCGCCTCCAGCAGGTGCGCGGCGACGCGCTCGACCGGCGCGCCGGTCTCCGACAGCAGCTTCGCCGCGCGCCCGTGGTTGACCGCGCGGGTGGTCTGCGGCATGTCCTTGAGCAGGGAGTTGCGCACGAACGAGTAGGTCAGCGCCGGCCGGTTGCTGTTGGTGAGCACGTGCAGCCGGACCATCGTGTCGATCGCCTGCAACGCGTCGAGCTCGTCGACGCCGGCGAGCTGGGCCAGCAGGTCGAACGCGGCGTCCTCGCCGAGGATCGCGGCCGCGTGCAGGATTTCCGGTGCGTGCGGGAACTCCTGCATCCGCGTGTGGAGCACCTGGCCGATCAGCGACGAGCCGAGCTCGTGCGGGTCCGCGCCGGGCAGCAGCCGCGGCCGCAGGGCCTGCAGCAGGTACGGGTTGCCGCCGGTCGCTTCCCGGCACGCGGTGGCGAGCTCGCCGGGCGCGAGGCCGAGGATCTCGGCGGCGGCCGCGTCGCCGAGGCCGTTCAGGGTGATCGACGCCGGCGTGCAGCCCGCCATCTCCAGCAGCGCGACCTCGTGGTGTGGCGGGTGCCCGGTCAGCGTGGTCAGGATGATCAGCACCGGCAGGCCGGCCACGCGGTTGCGGATGTAGGCGAGGCACCGCATGGACCAGGCGTCGGCGAGGTGCACGTTGTCGATGCCGAGGAACAGCGGCCCCCGGCCGGCCGCCTCGCGGACGATCCCGAAGAAGAGCTCGAGCGCTTCGCTCTCCCCGGCGGGCCCGCACAGGTCCGCCGCGCGCGGGCGGGGCGTGGCGGGGTCGCTCAGCGCGTCCGCGAGCTGGCGCGCGAGCCCGCCCGCCAGGTGGCTCTCCAGCCGCGACCCGGTGGCGATCGCGACGGTGAAGCCCGCGTCCGCGGCCAGGGCCGCGGCGGTGTGCAGGGTGGCGCTCTTGCCCATGCCGAACTCGCCGACCAGCACCGCGCTGGCCGCCCGGCCGCCGAGCGCGGCCGGGAAGAGGCTGGTCAGACGGCTGAGCTCGGGCTCGCGGCCGGGGAGCCGCGGGGCGGGGCGCTTCGGTACCGAAGCCCCGCTGACGGGGTGCTCGGGATTTACTTCGGTATCCACCGTAAGGACTTTCATGTTGGGTTGGGGCAGACTACTGGAATCCGGCCGACCAGGGGAGATCCCGCGGAGCGCGGCCGGAACCGGCCACGACACGAGCGGGGGAGACGATGGACGCAGCCGATGCGAACCGGTCCGCCCCGCCCGCCGGCCCCCCGACGGGCAGCGGGTAGCCGGGACCGGCCGAGCCGCCGCGAGGCAGGTACCCGAGCCGGTCCGCCTCCGCCAGCGCGTCGCCCACCGAGCGGAACCCGGCGACCGCGACCCGGCAGCGGGCGCAGTCCCGCAAATGCGCTGCGAACTCCGCCGGGTCGTCCAGGACGCCGAGCGCGTGCGCCGCGGCGTCCCGGTGCTTCCCCCTCATCGCGCCGCCACTTCCCCGAGCGCCTTCCGCAATTGCCGCATCGCCGTGTACAACCGCGATTTCACGGTTCCCTCCGGAATTCCCAGAATTTCCGCCGCGCGCCGGACGGTGTTTCCGGCGAGGTACGTCTCGTGGATGACCGACTGGTATTTCGCGTCCAGTTCTCCCAATGCCCGAGTAATCGTTAGTGCGGCTAACGAACTGTCCGCGCGATCGGCGGACTCGGCGTTTTCCGGGATCTCCAGAGCGACCTCCTGCGGGCGGACGCGGCGATTTCTCCAGCCGTCGATGACGATCCGGCGGGCCACCGTGAGCAGCCAGCCGCGCAGCATTCCGGGCTCGCGTTCGAGGGTGTCCGAGTGCTGCCACGCGCGGATCATGGTCTCCTGCACCACGTCTTCGGTCCACTGCCGGTCGTGGTTGGTCAGGGCCAGTACCTGCGAAAACAGCGTGGCGCGGAAGTCCTTGTAGAGCAACGGGACGAGATCGTCCGCCGGGCTGGGCGCGACGGCGGACGAGGCGTAGCGGACGGGGCCGCGACTTTCTCTGCCCAGTGCTTCCATAAAGCTCGCAACCTCACCTGACTGGCGGACCGTGGGGCCATCGGAGCGTAGCGCAAAAGCACTTAATGGGCCATATGCATTAGTTTGCGTGCCCTATTGGTTCAGAATGTGTCTTGTGATGCACGTCACAGGTCACTAAAAGGTGACGGCGAGAACCGGAAGGCACCTTTCTCCCGTAGCTCCCGGTGAGGACTCCATCGCGAAGGGACAACGGGGATGCCGCTCCGATTCGTGGCGCTGCTGGCCGCCGCGGCCGCATTCGCGCTCGGCTGCGCGCTCCCGGCGTCCGCCGGCGAACTGCAGCAGACCGACCGCGCGCTGCTGACCCGGCTGAAGCAGCACACGCTGTGGGCCGGGCCGTCGAGCAGGCTCGCCGCCGAGCGGGCCACCAACCGCCGGGTCCGCGCCGTCGCCGTCCGCATCGCCGACGACCAGGCTCGCCTCGACGTCGCCCTGCGCGCGGTCGCCGACCGGCTCGCGATCACCCTGCCGGGGGAGCCGACCGGCCAGGAACGCGCCTGGGCCGACGAAATCGGCGCGGACTCCGGCGACGCGTTCGACCGCGCCTACGTCAACCGGCTGCGCGCCGAGTACGGCAGCCTCTTCGCGCTCGCCTCCGACGTCCGCGCCGGCACCCGCGACGACGACGTCCGCGCGTTCGCCCAGACCGCCGTGGACACCGCGCTCGGGCACCTGACGCTCCTGGAGAGCACCGGGCTCGCCGAGACCACGTCCCTGCTCGTTTCCGCCACCGAAGCCGACACCCTCGGCGCCGGCGACTTCACCGCCGGCGCCGTTCTCGTGGCCCTCGCCGCCGCGGCCACGTTCGGCCTGCTCCGCCTGCTCGGAACTCCCGGCAGGACCCCGCCGCGCCCCCGGAGGTAAGCCGCCCATGTCCCCCTCAGCCGCGCTGGTCCCGGTGTCGCCGCACGACACCGGGATCGCCGAGGCGGCCGCGCTGTCCGGCCGGCTCACCTACCTCTGCATGTGCCTCACCCTGTGCTGGGGCGTGCTCGCCGCCACCGGGTGGGTCCGCCGCTTCAGCGGCCAGGACGCGCTGCGCACCGGGCACGTGCTGCTCGCCGCGTTCACCCTCGCCACCGGCACCGTGCACGGGCTGACGTTCCTCTTCCTCGAGGACGACCCGTTCGGCGTCGCGGACCTGCTGCTCCCGTTCTACGACGGCGTCCCGCGGCACGCCATCGGCATCGCCGGCCTCGAGCTGGTGCTCGCCGTGTCCGTGACGGCGGGGCTGCGCCGCGGCGCGCGCGAAGCCCGCTGGCTGCGCTTCCACCAGGCCGGCTACCTCGCCGTCGGCCTGCTCGCCGTGCACGCCTGGCTCGGCGCCGTCTCGAGCGGGCACCTCGCCGTCGTCTGGCTCGCCGGGATCACCCTGCTCGTCCCGCCGGTGCTGCTGTCGGTGCTGCGGGTGCTGCCCGCCGCGGTGCTCGCCCGCGCCGGGCTGGTCACCCCGCCCGAGGCGGAGCCGTCGGCCCTGCGCGTGGACGTCGACAGCCACCGCTGCCACGCCTACGGCGTCTGCCAAAGCGAGGCCCCGCAGGTGTTCCAGCTCGGTCAGGACGGCCGGCTCGAGTACGAGGAACGCCCGGAGGCGGGGGAGGTCCCGAACGTCCGCGCCGCCGCGCGCGCCTGTCCCATGCGCGCCATCCACCTGCTGGGAGCGACCAGATGACCGAACGCATCGTCATCGCCGGAGCCGGGCTGGCCGGCCTGCGCGCCGCCGAACGGCTGCGCGAACTCGGGTTCGACGGCGAAGTCGTCGTGCTCGGCGCCGAACCCGGCATCGCCTACCACCGCCCGGCGCTGTCCAAGCAGCTGCTCACCGGCGCGGTCAGCCGCGCCGACACCCTCCTCGCCGACCCCCTCGAAGTCGACGCCGAATGGCGGTTCGACACCCCGGTCACGGCGCTGTCCCCGCACCGGCAGGTCGTCCACCTCCGCGACGAGGAACTCCGCTACGACGGCTTGATCATCGCCACCGGCGTCGAACCCCGCCGCATGCCGGGCGCGCCGCACGGCCACCCGCGCGTGGTCGTCGTCCGCACCCTCGCCGACACCGTCGCCCTCCAGCGCGCCCTGGCGGGCAACCCCGGCCCGGTCGCGGTGATCGGCGACGGCTTCATCGGCTGCGAAGTCGCTTCGAGCCTCCGCGAGACCGGCCGCGGGGTCGTCCTCTTCGGACGGTCGCGCCCACTGCTGGCCGACGTCCTCGGCCCGGACATCGGCGACTGGCTCACCGCGCTGCACACCGCCCGCGGCGTCCAGTTCGAACCCGGCACGACGATCCGCCGCTGGCGGCCGGGCCCGCGGTCGGTCGGGCTCGAGTTCGCCGACGGCCGCGCGCTCGACGTCGCGTGCGTCGTCGTCGCGGTCGGCAGCGTGCCGGCGGTGTCGTGGCTGCGCGGCGCCAAGCTGCCCCTCGACGACGGCGTCGTCTGCGAACCCACCTGCCACGTCGTCGGCTCGTCCACGATCGTCGCGGCCGGCGACGTCGCCCGCTGGCCCAACCTCCGCTACGACCCGGCGCCGCGGCGCGACGAACACTGGCTCAACGCCGTGGAGATGAGCCGCGCGGCCGCGGAGAACCTCCTCACCGGCCCGCGGGACGCCCGGCCGTACACGCCGGTGCCGCGCTACTGGTCCGAGCAGCACGGCGTCCGCATCCAGGTCGCCGGCCGCCCCGCGCTCGGCACCGACACGGTCCTGCTGGAGAGCCCGGTCCCCGGCACCCGCCCGATCACCGGCTTCGTCCGCCACGGCAAGCTGATCGGGCTCATCGGCCTCGACAGCCCCGCCGCCGTCCTGCACTGGACGGCCGAACTGGCCCGCCAGCACCCGGCACCGGCCCGCCACCACACCGAGGCGGCGGCCGGCTACTGAGCTACCATCCAGCCTGCGGACGAGCTGGCAGGGCGGTCGCGGGCCGGGGCGACCCGGCCCGAGGAAAGTCCGGACTCCACAGGGCAGGGTGGTTGCTAACGGCAACCCGGGGCGACCCGCGGGAAAGTGCCACAGAAAACAGACCGCCCCCGCTTCCGGGCGGGGGTAAGGGTGAAACGGTGGTGTAAGAGACCACCAGCGTCCCGGGTGACCGGGACGGCTAGGTAAACCCCACCCGGAGCAAGGCCAAGAGGGAGCTCACGAGCTCCTGCGCAGGCGTTCGAGGACGGCCCGTCCGAGCCTGCGGGTAGGCCGCTGGAGCCTGCCGGCGACGGCAGGCCGAGATGGATGACCGCCGCCCCGGCAGCCGCGAGGCGACCGGGGAACAGGATCCGGCTTACATGCCAGCTCGTCCGCCTCTTGGTCCCGCTGCGCGCGCAGAGCGGTACCGCGCCTGGGTTACCCGGTAGTAGGGTGCCGCTATGGCGGGTGACGAGAAGCGGTTCAAGTCGGCGTTCGATTCCTTGCACGCCCTGGCGTACTTCGCTCCCGAGGTGGACGAAGCGCTCACCGGGATCGGCCTCCGGCCCGGGCGGATGCCGTACTTCGCCGGGCGGTCCGCGGCCATGGGTGTCGTCGGGCCCGAGGTCGTCGCGGCCACCTTCTACAACTTCAACCCCGACGTCGTCGCCCGCGTGATCCCGCGCGCCTGGACCCTGGCGTCACCCGAACAGGTCCTCGAAGCCCGCGTCGACGGCGTCGACAAGGCGCTGACCCGGCTGCTCGGCGACCACGTGAAGAGCGACGAGGTCGCCGAAGCCGCGGAGCTCGCGCGCGAAGCCGCCGCCGGGTGCACCGCCGAAGGCCGGCCGCTCTACGCCGCGCACGCCGGGCTCGGCTGGCCGGGGGAGCCGCACCTCGTGCTCTGGCACGCCGTCACCCTGATCCGCGAGTACCGCGGGGACGGCCACATCGCCGCGCTGGTCCTCAACGGGCTGAGCGGCCTCGAAGCCCTCGTCACCCACGTGGCCACCGGCCGCGGGTTCCTCACCGCCACCGCCAAGCTGACCCGCGGCTGGAGCGACGAGCAGTGGGCCGCCGCCGAGGCGCGGCTGCGCGAACGCGGGCTGCTCGACGCCGAGAGCCTGCTGACCGAAGCGGGCAACGCCCTCCGCGACCGCGTCGAGGTAGCCACCGAGGCCGCCGCGCGGGGGCCGTGGGAGCGCCTCGGGCCCGAGCGGACCGCCCGGCTCGAAGAACTGGGCCGCGGGCTCAGCCGCCGCGTCGTCGAGGCCGGCGCCTTCCCGGAGGGCGTTTTCGCCCAGCGTCGCCCCTAGCGCTCAAGATCACGCTATGTAGTGAAAAACCTGTTAAGTCCGGAGCGCCCTGTGACGGACGGCGGGCGGGTTCAAGATCGACATGGCCGCCGACCGGCGGAGCGCTCGTCACAGAACGGACTCGCGCGACACGGCCGTTCGGGTCATGTCACACTGTTCCAGGCCGCACAACGGCCACGGTGCCAGTACCCACAGTGAGCAAATCCCGGGCATTGGGGTGAGTTCGTCAGCACACTGAGAAGTATGGGTGGCCGGGGTTCAACCCGAGGGCCCTTGCCGCGATGATGGTGGGCGTGGAGTTTTCGTGTGCCACGCGCACCACACCGGTTGAAGAGGCAGCCGGCATTCACGCAGCGCGCTTTGACCACTACCCCTCGTAGCCCCCATGATGTTGTTCGAAGCACCGCCTGAGCCAGAACCGCGCGGCCCCCACCGCGCACCGGGAGTATCGCGATGACGACCTTGACCACCCTCGACACGCTGGCCGCCGGCGAGCTGGGCACGGGAAACGTGCGCACCTGGCTGATCGACAACATCATTCCGCTGGTGCTGCTGGCCGTAGCGCTCCTCCTGCTCTGGCTCGGCGGCGGCAAGGGCGACAACGCCGGTGTCATGCGGCGGCTCGCCGGCGTGGTCATCGCGCTCGCCATCATCGGACTCGCGGTCAGTGGCGCCGGCGTCAACGTGGGCCAGTGGATCGCCGGCCTGTTCACCGGCTGAGGCGGGGCCCGCGTGCGCATCAGGACGGATGACGAGGTCTACCGGGTCGACGCCGTGTGGCTCGGCCCGCCGAAAGCGACTTTTCCCTGGAGAGCCCGGTACGTCGCCTGGCTCATCGGCATCCCGACGTTCTTCGTCGTGCTCGGCGTCGAGCGCTGGGCGGGGTGGAGCTTCGGGTTCTTTTCGACGGCGTGGGCGTTCGTCGCCACCATCGTCATCACCCGGCTGCTGACCGCCAAGATCAGCCACGAGCGCCCGCTCGGCGCCGTGGTCGCGATGGCGGGGCGCGAGCTCAACACCCCGAGAGAACGGACCACGGGCACGGGCGGCGCGGTGAGCGCCAGCCGGGTCCGGGTGCGGGCCGAGCGCCCGTTGCCGAAGCACCGCCGGAGGCGGCAGTACCAGCACCACGGCGGCCAGCCGGGTGCGGCTCCGCCGCTGCCACCCTCGTCGGGGGCGCGCCGCGCCACCGCGCCGGTTCACCAGGGAGCACCACGAGCGCGCCGGGGCCGCGGCAACGCGGCCCGGGCCGGGAGGTAGTCGTTGTTCGGTCGCGGCGATAGCCGAGGAAAACGGGGTCGGGACGCACACTCGGGCGCGTGGCAACCGCCCGAGCAGGTCCGCGCGCCGCGGAACGGTTCGGGCGGCAAGGGCCGGCGCCTGACCGGGGAGCAGGCGATTCCCGCGTATACCCCGTCGATCGCGGTGCGAAGCATCGACGGGCACCTGGTCCGCACCGGGTTCGAGGTCTACGCCTGGTACCGGCTCGCGCCGCAGCGCTGGTCGTTCCGCTCGGACTCGCAGCGGCGCGACCTGATCGCGGCCATCGCCGGCCAGTACGCCGAGCTGCAGGGCCGCTGGCTGCACCTGCGCGTGACGAACCGGCCGTACCCGATCCGGATGTGGGCCGAGGCGCACGTCTACAACGCCCACAACCGCCCCCAGGACGTGCCGGGCGCGATGTCGTTCGACGACTACCTGATCGGCGAGCAGCAGCAGCTCATGGGCCGCTCGATGGCCGAAAAAGAGGTCTACCTCGGGGTCCAGGTGCAGACCCGGCGGATGGTCGACCGCGCGGTCGAGCGCGCCGCGCCGGTGCTGCGCAAGATCCTGCCCGAGGCCGTCGACGCCGAGCTGACCGCGCTGGACTCCGAGGTCGAGCACCTCGACCAGGTCATCGGCAGCGCCGGGCTGGAAGGCCGTCCGGTGCACGCCGAGGAGATGTCCTGGCTGATGCACCGCTCGTGCTCGCTCGGCCTGCCCGCGCCGCGGAACATGCCCGCCGTGCCGGGTGCCGCCTGGGAGCCGGAGGACCTGGCCAGCTTCACCGACGCGGCCGACTTCTACGCCGAGCCGTACGCGCCGACGGTGACCGTCCGCGGCCGCACCGGCTCCAACGCCGGCGTCTCGCGGCACCTGGCGGTGCTGACCGTCGGGCAGATGCACGGCCTGCAGATCCCCGAGGTCGACGACCCGTGGATCCAGCACGCCGACCGCCTGCCGGCCGCGGTCGAAGTGTCCGCGCGCATCTACGTCCGGCGACCCGAAGAGGTCGCCGGCGAGCTGCAGCGGCAGATGAACAAGGTCCGCTCGCAGGTCAAGCACTACACCGACGAGCACGAGCTGGAGCCGCCGCAGTCGCTGTCCCGGCAGGCCGGGCGCGTGCTGGAGATCGACGACGAGATGACGTCGGGCTTCACCGCGCTCGCCACCCGCGTGCGCTCCTGGTGGCGGCTGGCGGTGTCCGGCCCGACTGAGCGCGATGCGCTGCGCCTGGCCCAGCAGCTGCTCGACCTGTACAAGCCGAAGATCGCCATCGAGCACCCCGAAGCCCAGTACGCGCTGGCCAGGGAGTTCATCCCGGGCGAGCCGCTGGCCTCGGCGGCGTACATGCGCCGCGGCTCGGTGGTCTGGAGCGCTTCGGCGGTCCCGACGGCGACCGCGGAGGTCGGCGACCGCCGCGGCATCCTGCTCGGCGAGACGTGCACGGCCACGCGCCGCCCGGTGGCCTGGGACCCGTGGATGGCCCAGGAGATCCGCGACGGCTCGGGCCTGACGGCGATGGTCGCCGGCCTGGGTGGTGGCAAGTCGTTCCTCGGCGGCGGCATCGTCTACAAGACGCTGCGCGCGGGGGCGAACTGGACGATCCTCGACCCGTCCGGCCCGCTGTCGCGGTTGTGCGACCTGCCGGAGCTGCGCCCGTACGCGCGGCCGATCAACCTGCTCAACGCCCAGCCGGGGATCCTCAACCCGTACCGGGTGGTCGCCGAGCCGCTGATCGAGCACTTCATGGACGAGGACGACCCCGAGCGTTCCTGGCGCCGCGAGAAGGCCCTCGCGGGCGCGACGCGGCGGCGTCTGGTGCTGGACGTGCTGACCGGTGTCCTGCCGTACGAGGTCTCGCGGATGGCCCAGACCCGGATCGTGCTGCTGCGCGCGGTGCGAGCCGTGGGTGGCCGCTTCGACGCGGACCCCGGGCAGGTGATCGACGCGCTGCGGCGGGATTCGTCGGAGCACCACGAGCACGCGGGCGTCGTCGCGGACTTCCTCGACGAGATGCGCGAGCGGATGGCGCTGCTGATCCCGGAGTCCGACGCGGACCCGTACTCGGAGACGCGCGACGACCGCCTGACGGTCCTGACGATGGCCGGGCTGACCCTGCCGAAGGACGGCGTCCCGCGCGAGTACTGGACGGACGCGGAGTCCCTCGGTGTCGAGATGCTGAACCTGGCGGCGTGGCTGACCCAGCGGTCGGTGTACGAGAAGCCGAAGGAGATGCGCAAGGGCGTCTGGATCGACGAGGCGTTCTTCCTCTCCGAGGTCCCGACCGGGCGCGTGCTGATGAACCGCTTCGCGCGTGACTCGCGGAAGTGGAACGTCAGGGTCCTGCTGTCCTCGCAGATCCCGGCGGACTTCCTGAAGATCCAGGGTTTCGTGGCCCTGCTGGACTCGGTGTTCGTCGGCCGTCTCGACGACGACGACGCCCAGGCCGACGCCCTGCGCCTGCTGAAGGTCCCGGTCGGCGTCGGTTACGAGCAGGTCGTCGCTGCTCTGGGCCGTCGTCCGGGCGCCCAGCGGGATCTTCAGCGGGACGTGGAGCCCCGCCAGTTCATCTTCGGCGACGGTGCCGGTGGTGTGGAGCGCATCCGCGTCGACTTCTCCGGCCCGCACCTGGACCACCTGCGCGCGGTCATGGACACGACCCCGGGTTCCAAGGACGCGGCCTCGCCGTCGCGGCGCCCGGGCAACGAGCTGGCGCTGCCCGCGGAGGAGAAGAAGCCGTACGTAGCGGTCCCGCCGGAGGACGACATCGAGCTGGAGCAGGACTTCGAGCTGGCGGCGGAACTGGAGGTCGGCCTCGCCGACGAGAGCCTCCTGGGCGCGCCGGACCCGCTGGCGTCCGAGACCGGGGAAGTGGAGGGCGGGGTGCAGCCGTCCAACGGGCAGCAGCAACACGCCCGCACGGGTGGAAAGGGCGGCACCGGCCGGGACGCCGCATGAACACCGTGCTGACGCTCGCGGTCCTGCTGACGGTGGCCGCGGGATGGCACTCGCTCAAGCGGCGCATCAAGGAAGGCCCGCGGCCGGGCCGTCGCGTGCCCGGACGCAAGGCGACGATGTTCGCCGTCATGCTCGTGCTGGGCCTCCAGGCAATCGCGACGGCACCGGCGGCAAGCGCGGCGGCCTGCGGGGAAGCCCCCAACCCGGAACGCCCGGGCGCGGGCATGGTCGGGGCGATCGACCCCGCCGAAGGCCACGGTGAGGCGGGCAGCGCGTACGTCGACTACAGCTACGCCGGCTTCGTCTGGAACACCTTCGAGACGAACTGCTCCGGGCTGAACCTGACGCCGCCGGGCTCGACGCTCGACACCTGGGGTGGCAACCAGCTGTTCAACCTGGGCAAGAACATCGTCGGCGCGACGAACTCGCTGCACTACACCGTGCTCGAGGGCGGCCTGCTCAACCCGATCTACAGCGCGGTGAAGTCGGGCGCGGAGAAGGTCTACAACAACATCTACGCCCAGCTGTTCGGGCTGGTCGCGCTGGTCATGTCGATCATGCTGTTCCGCAACATCTGGCGCGGTGACCTCGCCGCCGTCAGCAAACGGGCGCTGTACGCACTGGCGGGCGTCTGGCTCGCCGCGTCGTCGCTGGCGATGCTGCGGTACTTCGACCCGATCGACAAAGCGATCGTCCAGACCACGACGAACATCCAAGCCGGGTTCGTCGACGACTCCGACAACCGGGTCATCCGGCACGTGCTGCCGACGAACCTGCACAACGAGATCGTCTACAAGAACTGGGTGCGCGGGGAGTTCGGTTCGCCGACCGCGCCGCAGGCCGAGCAGTTCGGCCGACCGCTGCTGGACGCGCAGGCCTTCACCTGGGCGCAGCTGCGCAACGGCGACGACGGCAACCAGGCCGTCATCGACGGCAAGAAGAACGCCTACAAGGACATCTCCACCAAGCTCGGCCCCGCCACCGGATACTTCACCGGCGAGGCCGGCGGCCGCACCGGCGCGGGCTTCCTCTCCCTCGGCCAGGCCCTCGTCTACTCCCTCTTCCAGCTCCTCGCCAAGGCAAGTGTCCTCCTCGCCCAGGTCCTGATCCGCCTCTTCGCGCTCACCGCGCCGCTGATCGGGCTCATCGCCCTGCTGCACCCGGAGATCCTGCGCCGCGTGCTCAAGGTCGCCGGCGGGGTCGCGTTCAACCTGGTCGTGCTCTCCGTGCTCGCCGGTGTGCACGCCCTTCTGCTGCAAGCCATCTTCGACGCCGGCAACTCGCTCAACATGCTCACGCAGATGGTGCTCGCCGGGCTGATCACCGTGCTGCTGTTCATGGTCGGACGCCCCGTCCGCCGCCTGTGGCAGATGGTCGAGATGTCGGTCAGCATGGTCGGCGCCGCCGTGCCATCACCCGGGGGCGGGATCTTCTCCCGCTTCAAGCGCAACAAGAACGGGCCGACGCCGCAGGACGAGTTCTGGCAGAACGTGCGGGACACCGACGACGTCGTCGACGGGGAGCAGCGCGGGCCGCTCGGGGCGACTGCCGGGGGTGGGCGGTTCCGGCCGGAGGCCACGATCTTCGCCAACGCCCAGCGGCTCGACAACGCTTCGGGCGCCGCCCGCCCGGCCGCGGCCTGGTCCGGTGCTTGGCCGGGCGCCGTAGGAGGCGGTGGTGCCGCGGGCGCGCTGCCCGCGGGCGGCCGCGCCGGCTCGCCGGTGTTCGGCCAGTACAACCCCGCCAACGGCGACCCGGGCGACTACGTCGTCGTCGGGGCCAACGGGCGGCCGACCACCCGGGAAGAAAGCCGGCGCGTCGACACCTCGCCGGTGGCCGACCGGCGGTGGAACGACGAGCCCGAGCCCGTCGTCGTGCCGTCCGACCTGCGCGCGCCCGAATCCGGGTTCAGCGACTACCCGGCGCAGGACGCGCCCCGGACGCCGGGGGTGCGGGCCCAGCCGCGGCGCGTCGATCCGGAAGTCGTCGCCGGCAAGCCGGTGTTCGTGCTGTACCGGCCTTCGCGGGGCATCGAGGTTCGCGAGGAACCGCGGGACACCGACCAAGTCATGGGGCGGTGACGGATGCCGATCCGCACCAACCGCGGCCGCGCCGCGGTCTACCGGCGCCTGTGGGGCTGGCCGCTGCGCTCGCCGCGGCACCTCATCGGCGCGCTCGTGTTCCTCGCGATCCTCATCACCGCGCTCGGCATCGTGCTGCCCAAGGTCGTCGGCAAGCCGCAGGCGAAGGCGTCGCCCACCACCGGGACCACGACGTCGGTGACCACGACCCCGCCGGGCGTCGCCGCGCCGGTGCCGACGTCGAACCTGCCGACGCGGCTGTCCACGCCGCTGGCCACGCCGACCCCGGCCCCGCCGAACGCCGACGCCATCCGCGTCGCGAAGGAGTGGGCCGCGGCCTGGGTGAACCACCCGGCGGGCATCACGTCCGACCAGTGGCTCGCGCAGCTGAAGCCGTTCACCACCGAGGAGTACCTGCCGGTGATGGGCACGGTCGACCCGGCGAACATCCCGGCGACGAAGGTGACCGGTGAGCCGGTCGTCGGCACGTCCTACCCGAACTCGGTGCAGCTCACCATCCCGACCGACGGGCCCAAGCTCGCGATCACGGTCGTCAGCACCAACGCCGGCTGGCGCGTCGCCGACTACGACCAGGCGAGCTGAGCGTGCGGCGCCTGGGGTTGTGGCTGGGGCTGATCGTGTTCGTCGCGATCGGCGCCCTGGTCGTGACCGCGGTCGCCGCGAAGGTCGTCATCGACAACCAGCAGGCCCAGGCGGGGGGCATGTCGCTGATGAGCTGCGACGCCTCGGTCGGGCCGACCCAGCCCGGCCAGGGCGAGCGCGGCACGGTCGACGCGTCGAAGCTCGACGACGAGCAGCGCGGCATCGTCGCGGTGATCATCTCGGTCGGCAAGCAGCGGTCGCTGGCGCCGCGCGCGTGGCAGGTCGCGATCCAGGCCGGGATGACCGAGTCCGGGCTGCACAACCTCACCTACGGCGACCGCGACTCCCAGGGCATCTTCCAGATGCGCCCGTCGATGGGCTGGGGCTCGGTCGCGCAGATCACCGACCCGAACTACGCGGTCAACAAGTTCTACGACGTCCTGCTCGCGGTGCCGGACTGGGAAAACAAGCGCCCGGGCGACGCGGCGCAGGCGGTCGAGCGGTCGGGCTTCCCGGACCGCTACCACAAGTGGGAACCGATGGCGGCGACGCTGGTGGAGAACGTCGGCCAGGTCGTCGACGTCGTCGCCTGCGGCACCGGCCTCGGTCAGCTGCTGCCGCCGAGCCAGGCGGCGGCGAAGGCGATCAGTTTCGCGCTGGGCGAGCAGGGTAAGCCGTACGTGTGGGGCGCCACGGGCCCGAACTCGTACGACTGTTCGGGGCTGATGCTCCGCGCGTACGAGTCGGCCGGGATCATCCTGCCGCGCGTGTCCCGCGACCAGTACCACGCCGGCGCGTTGCTGCCGGTCCGCGAGGCGCAGCCCGGTGACCTGATCTTCCTGGCCACGGATCCGTCGGACCCGAACAGCATCCACCACGTGATGATGTACCTGGGCGACGGCAAGGTCGTGGAAGCCCAGCAGACCGGCGTGCCGGTGCACACGAGGCCGTTCGAGTTCGACGAGGCGGAAGTGGTTCCGCAGGCGGTCCGCCCCGGCGTTTAGCATGGGTCGCAGAGGGCCTTGACACGAATCGGCCGATTCACCCGACGTCGCGGCGCTTTCCACGAGCAGGCGGCCGCGTACTGGCAGAGGATGAGCACGTGGGACGTAAATTCGGCAAGCGAGGCAAGTCCGGCGGCGGCGAGCCCCGGGACCCGGCGTCGCTGTTCGGCGCGCCCCAGCCACCCCGGCAGTCGGCGCGTCCCGCGTCCAGCACGCCCCTCGCCGACCAGCTGAGCCAGGGCTACCCGGGCGTGGACGCGGGCTACGTCGTGCTGCCCAGGTCGCTGGCGGAGGGCATGTCCCTGCCGTGGCAGCACCAGATGGCGGCGCTGCTGGCCCAGTTCCACGCGGAGCACGCGCGGCTGACCTGGCCGATCTACCGGGTCGTGCCCTCGCGGTACGAGAAGCTGGCGGACCTCGACGAGGAGCAGCTCGCGGAGGCGGGCTACCTGGTGGAGATGGACGCCGACGGGGAGATGGTGTACCGCGAGCGGAGCGGCCGGAAGGTCGAGGACCCGCTGAACACGACGGTGCTGGTGTCTTCCCTGGACCCGATTCCCAAGCCGGCGGCGCGTCCTGCCCCGCCACCGCCGGGGGCGCGTCCGGCGCCGGGGCAGGCGCCGGCGCCGATGAACATCGGTCCGGCGCCGGTTTGGCGGACGGTGCCCCATCCGCCTCCGGCGCCTTCGGTGCCGGGGACGCCGGAGCAGCAGGTGCCTTGGGGACGGCCGGAGGAGGGGGGCTCGGGGTCGGTTTCCGGTTCGGGGGCGGGCTTGGGCTCGGGCACGGCGGAGCAGTCTTCGGCTCGGCATGCGGCACCTTCGGCTGCTGCGGCGCCGCCTGCCGCTTCGTCTGCTGCGGAGGTGCGGCCTGCCGCCTCACTTCCCGCGGAGGCGCCGCTTGCCGCTTCGCCTGCCGTGGAGACGCGGCCGGTTCAGCCGGACTCGGAGGCTGGGCACGTTCGTGCAGAGGCTGCCGTTGGCCCTGAGGTCGCTGCGCCGTCGGCTCCGGCGGAGGCGCCGCAGGCTGTCGCGCGTCCTGACGTAGCTGCCTCGCCGGTTCGGACGGAGGCTGCCGTTGGTCCCGAGGTTGCCGCGCCGTCGGCTCCGGCGGAGGCGCCGCAGGCTGTCGCGCGTCCTGAAGTAGCTGCGCCGTCGGGTCGAGCGGAGGCGGCCGAGGGGGCTGTCCGTCCTGAGGAGCCCGCGCACGCAGCCGAGCCCCGGCCGGCTACTTCCGCGGCTGCGGAGGCCAAGCCGGTCCACCCGATCCCGCCCGACTTCCAGGCCGGGCCGCCGACCATGCCGGACGGTGTCGCGCAGCCGCAGCCGGAGGTGCCGCACGCACAGCCGGGGCTCCCGGTCGCGCCGGAACCCTCGTCGCAGGTGGCGGCGCAGCCCGTCACCTCGCCGACCTCCGCGCCCGAGCCGTCGGAGCAGCCGCAGGAGGCCGACCCGACCTCGGCTGCCGGTTCGGAGTCACCCGGGAGCGAGCCTGAAGTGATCCGCTCGCCGCCGAGCGAACCGGATGGTGCGGTCGCAGCGTCCGCTCCTGACCAGGGGCCGGCCGCTCCGCAGGAACAACCTGGCCCCGAAGAGGGGTCGGCTGCTGCCCGGGAGCCAGTTGCCGGGAGCGTCCCGCTGAACCGCGACCCGTTGCCGGGAACGACCAGTCCGGCTCCGACGCAGGCGCCCGGCCAGGCAGCACCCGCCGCGGCTCCGTCGGTGGGCCCTGCCTCGCAAGAACCGGCTGACTCGAGCCCGGCTGCCCCGTCGGCAACCACGCACGCCACTTCGCAGGGGCCGCTGCCCGCTCCGGTTTCGTCGCAGAGCGAAAGTCCTGCGGCCGCGCAAGGACCGGCCGACTCAAGCCCGGCTGCCCCGTCGGCAACCACGCACCCCACCTTCCACGGGCCGACGCACACCCCGGTTTCGTCGCCGGGCGAGTGGCTCAGCCCCGCGGCCGCACAAGGCCCAGCCGACCCCACCCCGGCCGCCCCGCCGGAGCCGTTCCCCGGATCGGCTCCGGCTCAAGTCGCCCCGCAAGGGCCGCCTTCGGGATCGGCTGCGGCGCAGGTGACCCCGCAAGGCCCGCCTTCGGGATCGGCTGCGGCGCAGGTGACCCCGCAGGTGCCGCCTTCGGGATCGGCTGCGGCGCAAGTCGCCCCGCAGGTGCCGCCTTCGGGATCGGCTGCGGCGCAGGTGACCCCGCAAGTGCCGCCGCCGGGATCGGCTGCGGCGCAAGTGACCCCGCAAGGCCCGCCCCCGGAACCGGCTCCGGCGCAAGCCGCCCCGCAAGTGCCGTCCCCAGGGTCGGCTCCCGCGCAAGTGACCCCGCAGGGGCCGGCCCCCGCGCAAGTCACCCCGCAAGGGCCGCTCCCGCCATCGACTCCGCCGCAAGCCACTCCCCACGCGCCGCTGCCCGGATCCACACCGGCGCACGTCACCCCCCAGAGCCCGCCGCCGCCACCCACCCCGCCTCAAGCGCCGAGCCCCACTCGCCCCAAGCCCGTCTTCCCGGGTCCGGAGTCCACCCCTCAGCCGTTCCCCACCCGGCACGCCGCCCCCGCGCGCCCCGTCTTCCCCGGGCCGGGCACCATGCCTCCCGCCCCGCCCGCCGGCGCGCGCCCGGTCTTCCCCGGCAAGGACACCCCGCTACCCCAACCCACCCGCCAGGAGCCCGAAACCCCACCCCGCGGCACCCCGCGCGGGTGGTTCGACGAGCACCCCGAACAGCAGGAAGAACCCCAGGACTTCGGCCCCACCGGCCAGCCGACCGAGATCCCCTACAAGTACAAGCGCTGACAGCCGGCCCGCCACCTGCCAGGCTGGGGACATGTCCAAAGACCCGAACCCGGACCAGGGGTGGTACTACAACACCCGCACCAACCAGGTCGAGCACCTCGAACGCAGCCGCAGCGTCGACCTGCTCGGGCCCTACCCGGACGAGGCCACCGCCCGGCGGGCGCTCGACATCGCGAGGGAACGGACCCGGCAGGCCGACGCCGCCGACGACGACTAGACCGGTAGCCGCGGGCCCAGGACGAAGTCGGGGTCCACCTGCGCGGCCAGGTCCGCGCCTGCCCAGGCGTGGGCGTTGCGCAGGTGGAACTCCACGGCCTGGCGCTGGTAGCGCGCCCAGTCGCGCTGCTCCGCGTCCACCGTCGTGAGCATCGACCGCAGGGTCGAGAGGTTGCGCGGTTCCAGCTCCGTGATCGGGCGGGCCGTGCCGCGCTCCGCCGCGCGGACGTGGCGGGAGGCCGACAGCCAGCCCAGCAGGGCGTCGCCGACCTGGTCCTGCAGGAACTCGACGTCCTCCGCGTCCGTCACCTTGTTGCCCACCACCACGAGGCGGACGCCGAAGTCGCGCGCGTAGTCCGCGTACTGGCGGTACACGCCGACGCTGCGCACCGTCGGTTCGCACACCAGGAACGTCACGTCGAACCGCGTGAACAGGCCCGAAGCGAACGCGTCCGCGCCCGCCGTCATGTCCATCACCACGTACTCGCCGTCCACGTCCACCAGGTGGTTGAGCAGCAGCTCCGCGGCTCCCACCTTCGAGTGGTAGCACTTGACGCCCAGGTCGTCCTCGTCGAACTGACCCGTCACACCCAGCCGCACGCCGCCCAGCCGGCGGAAGCACGTCGAAAAGACCGGGTTGTCCTCGAACGGCCGGACCAGGCGGGAGCCGCGGCCCGGCGGCGTCGTCTTGATCATCGACGCCGCGTCCGGGATGCGCGGGTTGTCGCCGCGCAGGTAGTCCTTGATGAGGGCCATGTTGTCGCCGAGCGTCGGCCAGGCCAGCGCTTCTTCCTCGGTCGCGCCGAGCGCCACGGCCAGGTGCTGGTTGATGTCGGCGTCGATCGCCAGCACCGGCAGGCAGGCGTCGGCGAGGTACGCGACGAACAGCGACGAGAGCGTGGTCTTGCCGCTGCCGCCCTTGCCGACGAACGCGATCTTCACTTGTCGGGCACCTTTCTGGAAACGAAGACGGTTTTCATTATTGCCGGACCCAACGTACACCCGACCGGCCCGCGCCCGATCGGGCGATCATCGGCCCCTTCCGGGGTTAGGGTTGGAGGGTGCCTCCCCTGGTGATCAGGACACACTCGGCGGGCGGGGACTTCGGACCCCTGCGCGCCGAGTTTTCGCTGCCGGAGTCGTTCGGGCCCGACGTGCTGGCCGAAGCGGAGGCGGCGGTGCTCGACCCGCTCGCCGAACCCCGCGAGGACGCGACCGGCCTGCCGTTCGTCACCATCGACCCGCCCGGGTCCAAGGACCTGGACCAGGCGATGGTCGTCGAGAAGACCGCGCACGGCTTCCGCGTGCACTACGCGATCGCCGACCTCGCCGCGTTCGTCCCGCCCGGCGGCGCCCTCGACCGCGAATCCCGCCTGCGCGGGCAGACGCTCTACCTGCCCGACGGGAACGTCCCGCTGCACCCGCCGGTGCTGTCGGAAGGTGCCGCGAGCCTGCTGCCCGGCGAGGTCCGGCCCGCGGTGCTCTGGACCATCGAGACCGACGAAGCCGGCGAGCCGACGTCCACGCGGGTGCGCCGCGCGCTGGTCCGGTCCACCGAGCAGTTCGACTACGAGACGGTGCAGGCCGCGCTCGACGCCGGGAACCCGCACCCGTCGGTGGCGGCGCTTCCCGAGCTGGGACGGCGGCGGCGCGAGTTGGCCGTGCGCCGCGGCGCGGTCGAGCTGCAGCTGCCGGAGCAGGAGATCAGCGGCGACCCGGACGGCGGCTGGGTGCTCGCGCGCCGGCCGCGGACGGTCGTCGACGCCTGGAACGCCGAAATCTCGCTGCTCACCGGAATGGCGGCGGCGCGGATCATGATCGACGCGCGGGTCGGCGTCCTGCGCACGCTGCCCGACCCGGAACCCGAGGCCGTGGACTGGCTGCGCCGGTCGGCCGACGCGCTGGGCATCGCGTGGGCGCCGGAAGCGACCGTCTCGGAGTTCCTGTCCGCGCTGGATCCCGGGCAGCCGGCCTCGATGGCGCTCTACGCCGACACGACGCGGCTCCTGCGCGGCGCGGGCTACACGGCGTTCGACGGCGAACTGCCGGCGCTGACCACGCACGCGGGCATCGGCGGCGCGTACGCGCACGTGACGGCGCCGATCCGGCGGCTGGTCGACCGGTTCGCCACGGAGATCTGCCTCGCCGTCTCGGCGGGCCGCGAGGTGCCGGCGTGGGTGCGGGAGGCGCTGGCGGACGTGCCGGAGCGGATGAGCGCGTCGGACACCCTGGCCGCGAAGGTCGAGCGGGCGTGCATCGACCAGGTCGAGGCGTGGGTGCTGGCCGAGCACGTCGGCCGCGAGTTCAGCGCGGTGGTGCTGCGCGCGGACGAGAACAAGGCGGAGATCCTCGTCGAAGACCCGACGGTGATGGCGAAGTGCGCGGGGGAGAAGCTGACCGCGGGGGAGCGGATCGCCGTGCGGCTGACCGCGGTGGACGTCGAGCAGCGGAAGGTGTCGTTCGAACGCGCATGACCATCGTCGACGACCTCGGGGAGCCGGTGCCGCTGGAAGGCCCGGCTTCGCGCGTGGTGTCGCTCGTCCCGTCGCTGACCGAAGCGGTCGAGGTGAGCGCGCCCGGACGGCTGGCCGGCGCCACCGACTACTGCACGCACCCGTCCACTTTGGACGTCCCGAGGGTGGGCGGGTCGAAGTACCCCAAGCTCGACCAGGTCCTCGACCTCGCGCCGGACCTGGTACTGGCCAACTCGGAGGAGAACCGCCCGGAGGACGTGGAACGCCTGCGCGCCAACGGGATCCCGGTCTGGGTGATGGCCGCGTCGGCGTCCGTGCCGGCCGCGCTGGGCTCGCTGCGCCGGATCCTCACCCAGGCCTTCGAGCTGGACGAGCCGGATTGGCTGGTGGCGGCGGAGGAGCTGTGGCGCGAGACCCGGCCGGTGCGCTTCCACGCGGTGGTCCCGGTCTGGCGCAAACCGTGGATCGTCCTGGGCCGCGACACCTTCGGCGGCGACGTCCTGCGCCGCGTCGGCGTGGCGAACGTCTACGCGGGGTCCGAGGAGCGCTACCCGCGGCCGAACGTCGAGGAGCTGCGGGCGCACCTGAGGGCGGACGCGGACCTGCTGGTGCTGCCGGACGAGCCGTACCTGTTCACCGCCGAGGACGGCCCGGACCACTTCCCGGACGCGCGGTACGTGCTGGTCTCGGGGCGGTACTTGACGTGGTACGGCCCGTCGCTGGTGGAGGCGCACGCGGCGCTGACGGCCGCCCTGGAGAGCTAAGCCCGCAGCCAGGCTTCGAGGCGGCCGAAGTGCTCGCCGGTCAGGCCGGTGTGCGCGTCGACCGGGATCAGCTCGGTGGGCAGGCCGGCGCGCCGGTCGAGGAACGCCTGCCGCGCGTCGGGGAACAGGTCGAAGTCGTCGTCGAACCAGGCCAGCGGCCGGCCCGCGGCGAACCGCGCCACCGGCCCGAACTTCCACGACGGCTGCGGCCCGGCGAACTCGACCACCGGCAGCGGCGGCAGCCCGATCGCCGGGCCCACCTGGCGGTTCGCCCGGTGCTCCCAGCTGGTCGCCCACGCCAGCTCGGCGTTCGCGGCGCCGGCCAGCGCGAGCAGCGCCGGGCCGTGCTCCGGGTTGAGCCAGATCCGCAGCCGCTTGCGGCTCCAGCGCGAGATCCGCAGCCGGTGCTCGACGTAGCCGGCGGGTTTCGCGTGGCGCGCCGCGGCCCACGGGCTCAGCGGGCCGTCGACGTCGAGCAGGATCAGCGGTCTCACCGCTGCTTGGTAGCCGATCCCGGCCCGGGGAGCAAGAGATTGCGCCGGGCGCGATCGCCTGACACGGTGGGCCGATGCTGAACGAGGTGGCCGACGGTGTCTGGGTGCGGCAGAGCGGATGGGTCTGGAGCAACACCACCGTGATCCGCACCGGCGACGGCCTGATCGTCGTCGACCCCGGCATCGGAGGCGCCGAACTGGACGAGCTCGCCGACGACCTCGACCGGCTCGGCGCTCCCGTCGTCGCCGGGTTCTGCACGCACCCGCACTGGGACCACCTGCTCTGGCACCCCCGCTTCGGCGACGTGCCGCGCTACGCCACCGCCGCCTGCGCCCGGATGGCCGGGGAGGTCCGCGAGCGGGCGCAAGCGATGGCGGCCGAGACCGCGACGGGCGTGCCGCTGGAACTGATCGGGCTCCTCACCCCGCTGCCTGCCGACGGCGGGCCCGTGCCCGGCGAGGTCGTCGAGCACGACGCGCACGCCGTCGGGCACGCCGCGGTCCTGCTCGCGGACCGCGGCGTCCTGCTCGCCGGCGACATGCTCTCCGACGTCCTGATCCCGCTCCTCGACCCCCGCCGCACCGGGCAGGAGGAGGCCTACGAAGCCTCGCTCGACCGGCTCGCCGAGGCCGCCGAGCACGTCGACGTCCTGATCCCGGGCCACGGTGCCGTGGCCAAGGGACCGGAGATCGCCGCCCGGTTCGCCACCGATCGCGCCTACCTCGAAGCGTTGCGGCGGGGCGAGGAACCGGACGACGAACGCTGGGGGAAGCGCCGGTAGCTCAGAGCGTCAGTCCGGTCAGGACGGTCACCCGCTCCTCGGTGAAGTCCGCCATCGCCGCCGCCGGGCCCTCGCGGCCGACGCCGGAGTCCTTCACCCCGCCGTAGGGCATCTGGTCCGCGCGGAAGCTCGGCACGTCGCCGACCAGCACGCCGCCGACCTTCAACGCGGCCGACACCTCGAACGCCGTCGGCAGGTCGCGCGTGAACACGCCCGCCTGCAAGCCGAAGCGCGAGGCGTTGATGCGGGAAACGCCCTCGGCGACCGAAGTCACCCGGACCAGCGAAACCACCGGCCCGAACACCTCCTCGGCCATCACCGACGCGTCCTCGGGGACGTCCGCCAGCACCGTCGGCTCCACGGTGGCACCCGAGCGCCCGCCGCCGGTGAGCAGGCGGCCGCCCGCGGCCACGGCGGACGAGACCCACGACTCGACCCGCGAAGCCGCGGCTTCGTTGATCAGCGGGCCGACGTCGACGCCGTCGGCCCGCGGGTCCCCGGTGCGCAGCGCCTTGACCTGTTCCAGCACCTTCTCGGCCAGCGCGTCGAAGACCGAGGCGTGCGCGTAGACCCGCTGCACGGAGATGCACGACTGGCCGGCCTGGTACATCGCGAAGGTGGCGATCCGCTGCGCCGCGAAGTCGAGGTCCGTCCAATCGGGACAGACGAGGACCGCGCCGTTGCCGCCCAGCTCCAGTGCCACGTGCTTGCGCGGGACGCGGTCGCGGATGGCCCAGCCGACCGGGACCGAGCCGGTGAACGACACCACCGGCAGCCGCGGGTCCTCGACCAGCCGCGACGACGTCTCGTTGTCCACCGGAAGGATCGACCACGACCCCGCCGGGAGGTCCGTCTCCGCCAGGATCTCGCCCAGCAGCAACGCCGTCAGCGGCGTCGCGGGCGCGGGCTTGAGCACGACCGGCGCGCCCACCGCGATCGCCGGGGCGACCTTGTGCGCCACCAGGTTGAGCGGGAAGTTGAACGGCGTGATGCCCAGCACCGGCCCGCGCGGCACGCGCCGGACCAGGGCGAGCCGTCCGGTGCCGCCGGGGTCGGTGTCGAGGCGCTGCAGCTCGCCGGAGAACCGGCGGGCTTCCTCGGCCGCCCAGCGGAACGTCGAGACCGCGCGGCCGACCTCGCCGCGCGCCCACTTCAGCGGCTTGCCGGACTCGGCCGTGATCACCGCGGCGATCTCCTCGGCCCGCTTGCCCAGCGCGCGGGACACGTGGTCCAGCGCGCCGGCGCGGACGTGCGCGGGCAGCGTCGCGAACTCGTCGGCGACGTCGTGCGCGGCCTGCACCGCGGCTTCGACGTCCGACGGCGACGGGACGAAGTGCGACCCGGCGGAGGACCCGTCGTAGGAGTGCTGGATGGGGGCGGTCGCGCCGCCGGTCACCGGCTTTCCGGCGACCCAGAAGGGGTAAGTCATGCGAGAGCCTCCGTGCGGACAGCGTGTTCGAGGACCGAGAGGCCCTCGTCGAGCAGGTCGTTGGACAGGGACAGCGGCGGCAGCAGCCGGACGACGTTGCCGTAGGTGCCGCAGGTCAGCACCACGACACCGGCGCGGTGGCAGGCCGCCGCGACGCGCTTGGTGAGGTCGGCGTCCGGTTCCGAAGAACCGGGCTTCACGAACTCCGCGGCCAGCATGGCGCCGCGTCCGCGGACGTCGCCGATCACGCCCGTCTCGGTGGCCAGCGCGCGCAGCCGCGGCAGGACGACGCCCTCGATGCGCTTCGCCGACTCCGCGAGGTTTTCCGCCTTCATCGTCTCGATCGAGCCGAGCGCGGCGGCGCAGGCGATGGGGTTACCGCCGTACGTGCCCCCCAATCCGCCAGGCGCCACCACATCCAGGAGTTCGGCGCGGCCGGTGACGGCGGACAGCGGCAGGCCGCCCGCGATGCCCTTGGCCGTCGCGATGAGGTCGGGGACGACGTCCTCGTCGGTGGACGCGAACCAGGATCCGGTGCGGCAGAAGCCGGTCTGGACCTCGTCGGCGACGAACACGACGCCGTTTTCGCGGCACCACGCGGAAATCGCGGGGAGGAAGCCGCGGGCGGGCTCGATGAAGCCGCCTTCGCCCTGGATCGGCTCGAGGACGACCGCGGCGACCTGGTCGCCGCCGATCTGCTTCTCGATCCGGTCGATGGCCAGCGCGGCCGCCTCCGGACCGGAAAGGCCGTCGCGGTACGGGTACGAGCCCGGCACGCGGTAGACCTCGGGCGCGAACGGGCCGAAGCCGTGCTTGTAGGGCACGGACTTCGCGGTCATGCCCATCGTCAGGTTGGTGCGGCCGTGGTAGGCGTGGTCGAACACGACGACGGCCTGGCGCCCGGTCGCCGTGCGCGCGATCTTCACGGCGTTCTCGACGGCTTCGGCGCCGGAGTTGAACAGCACGGACTTCTTCGCGTGGTCGCCCGGCGTCAGCTCGGCCAGCGCTTCGCAGACCTCGACGTAGCCCTCGTACGGCGTGACCATGAAACAGGTGTGGGTGAACCAGCACGCCTGCTTGCGGACGCGGTCGACGACCGCGGGCGCCGAGTGCCCGACGTTGGTCACCGCGATGCCGGAGCCGAAGTCGATCAGGACGTTGCCGTCGGCGTCGGTGAGCAGGCCGCCGCTGGCCTCGGTGACGTAGACGGGCAGCACCGAGCTGACCCCGGCGGCGACGGCGTTCGCGCGGCGCTCCTGCAGCTCGCGCGAGACGGGGCCGGGGATCTCGGTGCGCAGCCTGCGCTGCCGCGGGGACGGTGCCTGCGGCTCGGCGGTGGTGCTTGCGGTCACGGCGTGCTCCTGGGGAAGTCGGGGGACGTCCTCAGGATGAGTGGTTACCGGACGGTCGTCAGGTGGCCGACTTGTCGATTTGTGGGCGTAGAATTGGCCGTTATGGCACTCACGTTGGCCGGATTGGCCGCCGACCGCCCGCTGGGTCTGCGGGTGCTGACCGGCGACGACGTCCTGGATCGCCCGATCGGGTGGGTGCACCCGACGGAGCTGACGGACCCGCAGGCGTTCCTCGAAGGCGGCGAGCTGCTGCTGACCACCGGGCTGGCCCTGGACGAGGAGACGTCACCGGCCTACGTGCACCGCCTGGTGGCTGCCGGGGTCGCCGGGCTCGGCTTCGGCGTCGGGCTGAGCCACGCCGGCGTCCCGCGCTCGCTGGTGGCGACGGCGGCGTCGGTGGGGCTCCCGGTGCTGGAGGTGCCGCGCGAGACGCCGTTCATCGCCATCACGCGCGCGGTCTCGCGGGCGGTGGCGGCCGACGAGTACGCGGCGACGGTCCGGATCGGGCGTGCCCAGCAGGAGCTGACGCGCACGGCGGTCGGCAAGGGCGGGCCGCCGGGGGTGCTGCGCAAGCTGGCGAAGCTCGTCGACGGCTGGGTGCTGCTCTTCGAACGCACCACGGTCGTCGAAGCCGCTCCGGCGAGCGCGCGGGCGTACGGCGCTTCGCTGCGCGAGGAACTGGAGCGCCTTCGCACGGGCACGCGGGTTGTCGTCCTCGACGAGCAGGAAGTCGTGCTGCAGACGCTCGACACGAGCACGCGCCGGGTGCTCGCCGTCGGGGCGTCGCTCGACACGGCGGGGCACCACATCGTCACCGCCGCGGTGTCGGTGCTTTCCCTGGCGCTGGAACAGGATCGCGCGCAGGCCGCGGCGCGCCAGGCGTTGCGCACGGGGGTGCTGGAGCTGCTCGCCGGCGGCCAGGCCGACCTGGCGCTGCGGGTGCTGACCGAGTCCGGGGCCGAGACGCCGCCCGCGCCGTGGCCGGTGCTGGCGTTCACGGGCGCGCCCGCCGCGCGGCGCAAGCTGCTCGGCGCGCTGGAGAACGAGCCGGTCTTCGCGGCCCGCCGGGGTTCGTCGGTGGTCGCGTTCGGCCCGGCCGACACCGTGACGGAGGCGGCCCGGCGGATCGGCGGCCTGCACGGCGGCCTGGCCGGCCCGGTGTCCCCAGCCGACTTCGCGGCCGGCCTGGAGCAGGCGGAGCTGGCGGCCGGGGTGGCGGCGGCGGAGGGCAAGCTCCTGGTGTCGGCGGCGGAGCACACCGGCCGCGGCCTGCTGTCGCTGATCGAACCCGCGGTGGCGCAAGCGTTTGCGCGCGGAGTGCTGGCCTCGTTGCGGGAGCACGACGCGACCGGTCGCGGCGACCTCGTGGAGTCGTTGCGCTGCTGGCTGGAACACCACGGCCACTGGGACACCGCGGCGGCACGGCTCGGCGTCCACCGCCACACGCTGCGGAACCGGATCAAGAAGGCGGAGGACCTGCTCGGCCGCGACCTGGATTCCCCGGGCGTGCGCGCGGAACTGTGGGTCGCGCTGCAGGCTTGAGCCCCAAGCGCCCCAAGGTGGCCTTCGGTGCGTCAGACGCACCGAAGGCCACCTTGGGTGCGTCAGACGCAACCAAGGCCACCTTGGGGCGCTAGGTGCCCGTCACCAGCACGATCGGCGAGTCACCGCAACGCCGCAGCGCCGGGCCGGGTTCCGCGCCCGCCGACCACCACGCCGGGACGTCGGCCTCCCGCACCAGCGAGCCCGTCGGCTGCCGCACGCTGTTCGACACGATCACCCGCCCCTGCGCGTTCAGCAACGCCGCCCCGCGGCCCAGCGCCCGCAGCCGCGGCCGCACCGCACGCTCGAACTCGCGCACGTACACGTCCGCTCCCACCACGCCCGCGAAGGAGCCGGAAAGCAGCACCGGGATCGTGAACGTCAGCGTGTACTCGTCGGTGCACAGGTAATCCACGTACGGGCCGTTGATGTGCCGCCGCCCGGTGTCGCGCGGGACCGTGAACCACGACTGGCGCGTGTAGTCGAGGAAGTTCTCGCTCCCCGGGTCGAGGCTGATGAACAGCTGGGACGGCGCGTCCGACGCGGATCCGGTCCACCACTCGAAGCCGAACTCGGAATCGGTGAGCACGCGCGGGGCGCTGACGAAGCCCGCGCCGACGATCAGGCCGCCCAGTGCTTCGGTGACCTGCGGGCGGATCCGGTGCAGGGCCGCCGCCGACGGGGACTCCGCCAGGACCGATTCGGCCGCCGCCAGCAGGGGCTTCAGGCGTTCGAAGACCCCCTCCACCAACGCCGAGACCTGCTCGACGACCTCGTCGCCGGCCAGCGTGCGGGTGTCGTTCACGGTGCTCACCTCGATACGCGGAGTAGGGGGAGTTTACGGGGCGAGCAGGCCTAGATGCACGTCCGCGAGCCGGTCGAGGGCGCCGAGGAGGTGTTCCTCGGTGAGCTTGCGGGCCAGTTCGCCGTCGGCCGCGTCGATCGCCGCGGTGATCGCCGCGTGCTCTTCGCAGGAGTGTGCCCCAGGCTCGAACGGCAGCCACAGCAGGCCGCCCAGTTCGCTCTGCAGGTGGACTTCTTCGTGCGTCAGCCGCGGGGACTGCGCGGCCGCCGCGACCTCCAGGTGGAACTGCCGCTCCGCCCGCGTGAAGTCGATGCCGTGTGCCGTGCGGAGGTCGTCGGTCGCCAGCCGCAGCCGGGCGATGTCTTCGGGGGAGCTGCGTTCGGCGGCCAGCTTCGCGGCGGCGCCGGCGATCGCGAGGTAGTGGTCGCCGACGTCGCGCAGCTCCGACAGCGACACCTCGCGCAGCCGCGCGCGCCAGGCGTCCGACGGCGGGTCGGCCGGCGCGCGGACGAAGCTGCCGCCGCTGCGGCCCCGGCGCGTCTCGACGAGCCCTTGCTGCCGCAGCGCCACGAGCGCTTCCCGGACCGTCACGGTCGAGACGCCGAACTGCGCGGCCAGGTCGGCTTCGCTCGGTAACTGCTCCTGGTCGGCCAGGAAGCCCAGCGTGATGGCGTCGACCAGCCGCGCCGCCACCGCTTCCGCCCGCCCGACCTGGCCGAGCGGCGCGAACATGGCGGACCGCGCGCTGTGCGACATGCCCTTGCGCATCGTGACCCTTCGCGTCGGCGATTACCCGTTCGCACCAATCTTGCCTGATCCCCTTGTCCTATTACATATGAACTCATATGTTTTAGCTCCCGCCAGCACCGAGGAGACACCGTGCAGGAGCTGAAGCACTACATCGGTGGCGCGTACGTCGAGTCCAAGTCGGGCCGGACGGCCGAGATCGCCGACCCGGTCACCGGGCGGCCCTACTGCACCGCGCCGATCGCCGGACCCGAGGACGTCGACCACGCGCTGCAGGTCGCCGCGACCGCGTTCGAAACCTGGCGCGAGACGACCCCGGCCCAGCGCCAGCTCGCGCTGCTCAAGATCGCCGACGCGCTCGAAGCCCGCGCCGAGGAGATCGTCCGCGTCGAGTCCGCGAACACCGGCAAGCCGATCGCGCTGACCCTGGCCGAAGAAATCCCCATGGTCCTCGACCAGGTCCGCTTCTTCGCCGGAGCCGCGCGCGTGCTCGAAGGCCGTTCGGCCGGCGAATACATGGAAGGCCACACGTCGTTCGTCCGCCGCGAGCCCGTCGGGGTCTGCGCGCAGGTCACGCCGTGGAACTACCCGCTGCTGATGGCCATCTGGAAGATCGCGCCCGCGCTCGCCGCCGGCAACACGATCGTGCTCAAGCCGTCCGACACCACGCCGGCGTCGACGCTGCTGCTCGCCGAGATCGCCGGCGAGTTCCTGCCGCCGGGCGTGTTCAACGTGCTCTGCGGCGACCGCGACACCGGGCGCGCGCTGGTCGAGCACGACATCCCGGCGATGGTGTCGATCACCGGCTCGGTCCGCGCCGGCATCGAAGTCGCGAAGTCCGCCGCCAACGACGTCAAGCGCGTGCACCTCGAACTCGGCGGCAAGGCGCCGGTCATCGTCTTCGGCGACGCCGACCTCGAAGCCGCCGCCGAAGCCATCGCCGTCGCGGGCTACTTCAACGCGGGCCAGGACTGCACCGCCGCCACCCGCGTCCTGGTCGCCGACGACGTCCACGACACGTTCGTCGCCGCCCTCACCCGCCAGGCCGAGGCGGCGAAGACCGGCAAGCCCGACGACGAAGACGTCGCCTTCGGCCCGCTCAACAACGCGGCGCAGCTGGAGAAGGTGTCCGGGTTCATCGAGCGGCTCCCGGACCACGCGACCGTCCACTGCGGCGGGCACCGCGTCGGCGACGAGGGCTACTTCTTCGAAGCCACGGTCGTCTCCGGGCTCCGGCAGGACGACGAGATCAGCCAGAACGAGATCTTCGGCCCGGTCATCACCGTCCAGCGCTTCACCGGCGAAGCCGAAGCGCTGAAGGCCGCCAACGCCGTCCAGTACGGCCTGGCTTCCTCGGTCTGGACCCGCGACCACCAGCGCGCCATGCGCGTCTCGGCGAAGCTCGACTTCGGCTGCGTCTGGATCAACACGCACATCCCCCTGGTCGCCGAGATGCCGCACGGCGGGTTCAAGAAGTCCGGCTACGGCAAGGACCTATCGCTCTACGGCCTCGAGGACTACACCCGCGTCAAGCACGTGATGAGCGCACTGTGAGGCTCGCGATGCCCAACCAAGCACCGTCCGAGACGCGGGAAGAGCCCGCGGCGCCGGAAAGCACGCGCCCGGCGATCCGGCTTTCCGGGCTGCGCAAGCACTTCGGCGACGTCCACGCGGTCGACGGCGTCGACCTCGACATCCCGCCCGGCGAGTTCTTCTCCATGCTCGGCCCGTCCGGCTCCGGCAAGACGACGGTGCTGCGCATGATCGCCGGCTTCGAGCTGCCCACCGCGGGCACGATCGAGCTGGACGGCCGGGACGTGAGCCGCCTGGCGCCGTTCGAGCGCGACGTCAACACGGTGTTCCAGGACTACGCGCTGTTCCCGCACATGACCGTGCAGCAGAACGTCGAGTACGGCCTGAAGGTCAAGCGCGTCCCGAAGCAGCAACGCCGGGAGCGCGCGCTCGAAGCGCTGAAGACCGTGCGGCTGGCGGACTACGGCGCGCGCAAGCCCGCGCAGCTGTCCGGCGGGCAACGCCAGCGCGTCGCGCTCGCCCGCGCGCTGGTCAACCGGCCCAAGGTGCTGCTGCTCGACGAACCGCTCGGCGCGCTGGACCTCAAGCTGCGGCAGACGATGCAGCTCGAGCTCAAGCAGATCCAGCGCGACGTCGGCATCACGTTCGTCTTCGTCACCCACGACCAGGACGAAGCCCTCACCATGAGCGACCGCATCGCGGTGTTCAACGACGGCAAGATCGAGCAGGTCGGGCCGCCCGAGGAGGTTTACGAGCGTCCGGCCAGCGCGTTCGTGGCCGGCTTCGTCGGGACGTCGAACCTGCTCGGCGGGCGCGGTGCCGAGTCCGTGATCGGCAGGCCGGGCCTGTTCAGCATCCGGCCGGAGAAGATCCGCATCGACGGCGAGCTGTCCGAGCCCGCCGCGGTGGGGGACACCAGCGCGACCGGCACGGTCACCGACGTCGTGTACGCCGGGGCGACCGTGCGGTACGCCGTCGCGCTCGACGCAGGGGGACAGCTCTCGGTCGTCCGGCAGAACACCGACGACACGGCGTTCGCCGACGGGCGCGTCCGGCTGAGCTGGCGCGACGAACACAGCTTCCAGGTCCAGTAGTACTCAGAAGGGTTGCCATGAAGAACAGGAAGACGCGGCTTGCCGGGATCCTCGGCGCCAGCCTGCTGTTGGCTGCATGTGGCACGTCGGGCTCGAACTCGTCCGCGCCGCCCGGCGCGCAGGGGTTCACCCCGCCGAAGCTCGAAGCGCTCAAGGCGCTCGGGCAGCCGGAGGGCCAGCTGAACGTGCTGGCCTGGCCGGGGTACGCGGAGAACGGCTCGAACGACCCGAAGGTCAACTGGGTGACGCCGTTCGAGCAGCAGACCGGCTGCAAGGTGAACGTCAAGCCGTTCGGCACGTCCGACGAAGCCGTGACGCTGATGAAGACCGGGCAGTACGACGTCGTGTCCGCCTCGGGTGACGCGTCGCTGCGGCTGGTCGCCTCCGGGGACGCCGAGCCGGTGAACACCGCGCTGGTGCCGAACTACGCCGACGTCCAGCCGTTCCTCAAGGACAAGTCGTGGAACAGCGTCGGCGGCGTCTCCTACGGCATCCCGCACGGCTGGGGCGCGAACCTGCTGACCTGGCGCACCGACAAGGTGAGGCCGGCGCCGGCGTCGTGGTCGGTGATGTTCGACGCGAACTCGCCGTACAAGGGCAAGGTGATCGCCTACGACTCGCCGATCTACATCGCCGACGCGGCCCTGTACCTGATGGCGCACCAGCCGGACCTCGGTATCAAGAACCCGTACTCCCTGGACGACAAGCAGTTCACCGCCGCGGTCAACCTGCTGAAGCAGCAGCGGCCGCTGGTGAGTGAGTACTGGTCGGACTACCTCAAGGAGTCGCAGGCGCTGAAGAACGGCGACGCCGTCGTCGGGACCGCCTGGCAGGTCACGGTCAACCTGACCAAGGGCGAAGGCGCGCCGCTGGAGGCCGCCGTGCCGAGCGAGGGCGCGACCGGGTGGTCGGACACCTGGATGGTCGCGGCGAAGTCGCCGCACAAGACGTGCGCGTACAAGTGGCTCGACTACATCGTCAGCCCCAAGGTCAACGCCCAGGTCGCCGAGTACTTCGGCGAGGCGCCGGCGAACCCCAAGGCGTGCGCGGAGATGACCGACAAGACGCTCTGCGACACCTACCACGCCAACGACGCCGGGTACGCCTCGAAGATCGCGTACTGGACCACGCCGATCCAGCAGTGCCTCGACGGCCGCACGGACGTCAAGTGCAAGGACTACGGCGAGTGGACCAAGGCCTGGACCGAGATCAAGGGCTGACATGACCGCCTTGTCGGCTTTCTTCTACAGGAAGCCCAGGCTGCGCTTGGGCTTCCTGCTCTCGGCCCCGCTGCTCTGGCTGGGCCTGGCGTACCTGGGCGCGCTCGCCGCGCTGTTCGTCACGGCGTTCTGGCACACCGACGCGTTCACCGGCCAGGTCGTCATCGAGTGGTCGCTGGACAACTTCAAGACGTTGTTCACCGACGCGGTCTACCGCACGATCACCTTCCGCACGGTCGGGATCGCCGCG
This sequence comes from Amycolatopsis eburnea, assembly GCF_003937945.1. GTDB lineage: Bacteria > Actinomycetota > Actinomycetes > Mycobacteriales > Pseudonocardiaceae > Amycolatopsis > Amycolatopsis eburnea. Next base: position 26,441 of record NZ_RSEC01000032.1, on the reverse strand, counting down.
CTGGTCACGGTGATCGACGCCGTCATCGCGTTCCCGATGGCGTACGCGATGGCCAAGCTCGCTTCGCCGCGGGCGCAGCGGATCCTGGTGATCGCGGTGATGACGCCGCTGTGGGCCAGCTATCTGGTGAAGGCGTACGCGTGGCGCTCGATGCTGTCGGGCAACGGCGCGCTGAGCTGGCTTTCGCCGGGGTACGGCGTCACGGCCACGATCATCACGCTGTCCTACCTCTGGCTGCCGTACATGATCCTGCCGATCTACGCGGGCCTCGACCGGCTGCCGGATTCTCTTGTGGACGCTTCGGGCGACCTGGGCGCTAAGTCGCTGAGGACGTTCCGCTCGGTGATCCTGCCGCTGACGTTCCCGGCGATCGTGGCCGGCTCGATCTTCACGTTCTCGCTGTCGCTGGGCGACTACATCGCGGTGAAGATCGTCGGCGGCACGTCGCAGATGCTCGGCAACGTCGTCTACGACAACATCGGCGCCGCCAACAACCTCCCGTTCGCGGCGACGGTGGCGACCGTGCCGGTCGTGATCATGCTCGGGTACCTGGCCGCCGTGCGCCGCACCGGCGCACTGGACAACCTCTAGGAACGCTCATGCGAACGCTGTTGTGGACGGCGCTGGGGCTCGGTCTCGCGGTGATCTACTTCCCGCTGGTGGTGGTGCTGCTCAACTCCTTCAACGCGGACACGACGTTCGGCTTCCCGCCGACCCGGTTCACGCTGGAGTGGTGGAGCCGCGCCGCTTCGAACGACGGCGCGCTGCACGCGCTGTGGACGAGCGTCGAGGCCGGCCTGGCCGCGACGGCGATCGCGCTGGTGCTCGGCACGATGGCCGCGTTCGCGTTGCAGCGCTACCGGTTCTTCGGTCGCAACCCGGTGTCGCTGCTGATCATCCTGCCGATCGCGCTGCCGGGGATCGTCACGGGCATCGCGCTGAACAACGCGTTCCGGACGATCCTGGGCGTCGACCTCGGCCTGCTGACGGCGATCGTCGCGCACGCCACGTTCTGCATCGTGGTGGTGTTCAACAACGTCGTCGCGCGGCTGCGCCGGATGGGCGGGAACCTCGAGGAAGCGTCGATGGACCTCGGCGCGACCGGCCTCACGACGTTCCGGCTAGTGACGTTCCCGATGCTGCGCTCGGCGCTGCTGGCCGGCGGGCTGCTGGCGTTCGCGCTGTCGTTCGACGAGATCATCGTGACGACGTTCACCCTGGGCACGGGCATGGAGACGCTGCCGATCTGGATCTACAACAACCTGTTCCGCCCCAACCAGGCCCCGATCGTCAACGTCGTCGCGGCGGTGCTGATCGTGGCTTCGACGGTCCCGGTCTACCTGGCCCAGCGCCTCTCGGGCGACACGGCTTCCGGCGGCCGCCTCTGACCGAGAGGCGTAGCTTTCACGTGAAAGCTACGGCCGGAACGAGTCCGTCGCGGCACGCAGGGCCGCCAGCATGCCCGGGTCGGTCACCGCGTGCCCGGCGCCCTCGATGAGCTTCAGCTCCGACCCCGGCCAGTTGCGGTGCAGCTCGTACGCCGTGATCGGCGGGCACACCGCATCGTAGCGGCCCTGCACGATGACGCCGGGGATGCCGGCGAGCTTGCCCGCGTCGCGGACCAGCTGGCCGTCGGCGAGCCACGCGCCGTGGCGGAAGTAGTGGACCGCGAGGCGGGCGAAGGTCAGCGCGAACGCCGGTTCGGCGTACTGGCGGACGAAGGACTCCTGCGGGACCACCGAAACCGTCGCGCCCTCCCAGGTGCTCCACGCGACCGCGGCCCGGTGCCGGACCTCCTCCGACGGGTCTTCGAGCAGCTCGGCGTACGCCGCCAGCGGGTCGTGCCGCAGGGAAACCGGGATCGGCGCCAGGAAGGCTTCCCACTCGCGCGGGAAGAGGTTGGCCGCGCCGCCGCGGTAGATCCAGTCCAGCTCGCTCGGCCGGACGGTGAACACGCCGCGCAGGATGATTTCGCTGACGCGCGAAGGGTGCGTCTCGGCGTAGGCGAGGGCGAGCGTCGCGCCCCACGAGCCGCCGAAGAGCTGCCAGCGGTCGATGCCGAGCCGTTCGCGCAGGAGTTCCATGTCGGCGACCAGGTGCCACAGGGTGTTGGCGCGCAGGTCGTCCGCGCCCGGCGTCGACTGCCCGGATCCGCGCTGGTCGAACAGGACGATCCGGTACGCCGCGGGGTCGAAGTGCCGTCGCGCCATCGGCGCGATCCCGCTGCCGGGCCCGCCGTGCAGCACCACCACCGGCTTGCCGTCCGGGTTGCCCGCCTCCTGGCACCGGATCCGGTGGCCGTCGCCGACGTCCAGGAACCCTTCGGCACGCGGGGGAATCGGCGGGTAGAGCTCGTCCATGCCGTCACTTTGCCGCACGGGACCCGGCCGTCGTCCCGGCACCCCGCCGCCAGGGACCGGAACGACGGCCGGAGAAGGTGGGAGCCCGCCCCCGCCGCCGGGCTGAGCGGGCTCCCGGATCGAGGGGCGTCAGCCGCCGGGGGAGCGGGAGAACCGCGCACGCATTTCCCGTCCTCCTCGTCGAGGTTCGTTCCTTCGCGTCGTGGCGGCGACGGGCTAAACGCTAAGCCACAAGTCGAACACCAGTCAAGAACATGACTGATGTTCATGGATGTGAACGCCCGCTGTGAGGACGCTGAGTGGCCCCGTCCCCCTTGCCCGGCGTTAACGAATGGCGCGGTACTTTCCGGTGTCGGCGGTGCTGGAAAAGGGTTCGGAAAGGCACGGAATGTCCGCGGTGACCTATGTCGAGGCGATTGTCGTCGGCGCCTTGCAAGGGGTGTCGGAATTGTTTCCGGTGTCCAGTCTCGGCCACAGCATCCTGCTGCCGGCCTGGCTCGGCGGCCAGTGGCAGCGGGACCTGAGCATCGGGAAGGACTCGCCGTACCTCGCGGTGCTCGTCGCGATGCACGTCGCCACCGCGCTCGCGCTCGTCCTGTTCTTCCGCAAGGACTGGGTCCGGATCATCGGCGGCCTGTGGACGTCGATCCGCCACCGCGAGGTCCGCACCCCCGACCAGCGGCTCGCGTGGCTGCTCGTGCTCGCCACGATCCCGGTCGGGCTGGCCGGCCTGCTGTTCGAGGGGTTGCTGCGCGACTTCCTGGGCAAGCCGGTGCCCGCGGCGATCTTCCTCGCGCTCAATGGCGGTGTGCTCTACGCCGCCGAGAAGTTCTCGCGACCCAGCAAGAAGGCGGCCGAAGAGGACACAGTGGACTTCTCGGCCGAGGACACGTTGGTGCTGCGGGCGGTCACCGTCGAAGAGGCCACCGACGTCCGGCTGGCGAAGCTGCGCGTGGGTGAGGCGGTGCTGATCGGCGCGGCGCAGATCCTCGCGCTGCTGCCCGGCATCAGCCGCTCGGGCATCACGATGGTCGCCGGCCTGCGCCGCGGCCTGGGGCACGAGGACGCGGCGCGGTTCGCGTTCCTGCTCGCCACGCCGGTGATCCTCGCCGCGGGCGTGCTCAAGATGCCGACGCTGTTCGCCCCGGAAAACCACGCGTCGCTCGGCCCGGCGCTGGTCGGCAGCGTCATCGCCGGGATCGCTTCGTACATTTCTGTCCGGTTCCTCACTGGATACTTCGAAACGCGCACTCTGACCCCGTTCGCCATTTACTGCGTGGTCGCCGGAATCGGCAGCCTCGTCTTCTTCGCGGTCTGACGTGCTCGACGTCCCGGCGCTCCTCGTCGTGCTCGTCCTCGGCACGCTCTACGTCCGCGCGGCCCGCGGCCGGGGCTGGCCGCCGGGCCGGACGACGGCGTTCCTCGCCGGGCTGGCGACGATCGTGGTGGTGACGTGCTCACCGCTGGCGGTCTACGACACGACGTACTTCTGGGTCCGCGCGGTCCAGACGGTCACGCTGCTGATGATCACGCCGCTGCTGCTGGCCCTGGGCGCCCCGATCCGGCTCCTGCTCGACACGCGGCCCGCGGTCTGGCTGCGGCGCCACGGCCGCGGCAAGGTGGCCCGCGCGCTGACCTTCCCGCCGGTCGTCACGCTGGCGCTGGTCGTGCCGGTGCTCGTGCTCTACCTGACCCCGCTCTACGACCTCGTGCTGCGGTCGCCGGTCGCCGACGGCCTGGTCCGGGTGGTGCTCGTCCTGGCCGGGTTCACGTACTTTTGGACCCGCCTGGGCCTCGACCCGACCCCGCGGCAGGACCCGCACCTGGTGTCGGTGTGGATCGCGTTCACCGAGGTGATCTTCGACGGCGCCCTCGGCCTGGTCCTGTGGCTCGGCCAGCTGCTGGCGCCCGCGCACTACGCGGCCGCCCACCCGGGCCACGGCCCGGACCCCCGCACCGACCAGATCATCGGCGCGGGGGTGCTGTGGATCGGCGGTGACGTCGCCGGCCTGCCGTTCGTCGTCGCGTTGTTCGTGCGGTGGGCCCGCGACGACGAACGGCGCGCGAAGCAGCTCGACGTCCAGCTGGACGAAGCCCCCGCGACAGGGTTGTGGTGGGAGAACGACCCGGCGCTCGCCGAGCGGTTCCGGAACCGGGGTTAGTCGTGGAAAGCGTGTTCCGGCGCCGGGAACTCGCCGCGGCGGACGTCCTCCGCGAACGCCGTCGCCGCGTCCTGCAGCACCGTCGCCACGTCGGCGTACCGCTTCACGAACCGCGGTGCCTTCCCTCGCCGCAGGCCGGCCATGTCCTGCCAGACGAGCACCTGCGCGTCGCAGTCCGGGCCCGCGCCGATGCCGACGGTCGGGATCTTCAGCTCCGCCGTGACGCGCTTCGCGGCTTCGGCGGGCACCATCTCCATCACCACCGCGAACGCCCCGGCCTCCTGCAGGGCCAGCGCGTCGGCGAGCAGCGCGTCCGCTGCTTCGCCGCGCCCCTGCACCCGGTAGCCACCGAGGTTGTGCTCGCTCTGCGGGGTGAAGCCGATGTGGCCCATCACCGGCACGCCCGCCGACGTCAGCGCCTCGACGTGCGCGGCGAATCGCCGCCCGCCTTCGAGCTTCACGGCGTGCGCGCGGCCCTCCTTCATGAACCGCACCGACGTCTCCAGCGCCTGCTGCGGCGACAGCTGGTAGGAGCCGAACGGCAGGTCGGCGACCACGAGGGCCCGCTTGACCGACCGGGTGACCGCCCGTACCAGCGGCAGCAGCTCGTCGACCGTGACCGGCAGCGACGTGTCGTAACCGAACACGTTGTTGGCCGCGGAGTCGCCGACGAGCAGCACGGGGATCCCGGCTTCGTCGAACAAGGCGGCGGTGTACATGTCGTAGGCGGTGAGCATCGGCCACGGCTCGCCGCGCTCCTTCAGCTCACGCAAGTGGTGCACGCGGACTTTCCGGCCCGTCGCCGGCTTGGTGCCGGGTCCGGTGCCGTAGGGGGCCGCCTCTTCGGCGGGCCCGTTCGCGGGGGCAGACATCGTCGTCGACCGTCCTTCCCTCGAGGCCTCCGCGGAGGTCCCCGGGTCGTGGAGCAGGGGCGTCTCAGAGCGTGGCACGCGCGCGGGCGGGCCCCCAACCTCCTGGGACCAGCTTCACACCCTCGGGGACCAGGGTCCCGGCAAAGTCGCGGCGGTTTGCCCGGCGGCGGCTTCGCCGACGTCTTGAATGACTCATTCAGGTCTTCGGAGGTCCTGAATGACTCATTCAAGACACCACAGGGCCGCCCGGCGCCACTCGCCGCGGCCGGCGCCGGTCGGTTCAGATCGAGCGGTCGGCCCTCGGCGACTTTGCCGGAGCCACACCCTCGGGGACTACGCACCGTCAGCCTTCAGGTTGATGCCCGGGGACAACCAACCTGTGTTCACTGACGTCAAGAAGACGGCATGCGCACCGATCGGCCGCGAAAGGCGACGAAAGCAACGATGGGAACCCTCGCGAGCACACGCCCGCGCCTCCCGAAGTGGAAGGCGAAGGCGGGCGGCATCGTCGCCACCGTGGTCCAGCTGGCCGCGGTGTTTTCGGTGATCCTGCTCTTCACGAACGGCCCGCGCGGGCGCCTGCTCAACGGCATCGACATGGCGTTCTCCGGCCTGAGCGTGCCGACCAGTTCGAGCCTGGTCATGGTGCTGCTGCTGGTCGTGCTCGGCGGGGCGCTGCGGCGGCGCAAGGCGGCGGCGCTGTACACGCTGGTGCTGTTCCAGGTCGGCGGCCTGGTGCTCACCCTGGCCCTGCAGGCGACGCTGCTGTGGTCGCCCGAGCTGCTGACCCTCGGCCCGAAGCAGGTCCGGCACATCCCGGCCCAGCTGTGGGTGCTGACCATCGCCGACGTCGTTTCGATCGCGCTGATCGTGTTCCTGCTCGCGCTGCGCCCGGCCTTCCCGGCCCGGCTCGCGCCGAGCGCCTGGCGCGACGGCCTGACCGCGCTGTTCGGCGGGTTCGCCGTGGTCATCCTGGTCGGCTGGGGGCTCGCGGAAGCGTTTCCCGGGCACCTCGGTGACACGTGGGAGCGCTTCGCCTGGGTCGTGAACCACGCCACCGGCGAGAACCTCCAGCTGCGCCGGATCGGCGTCGGCGAAGGGCCCGCCTGGCTGGACGTCTTCATCGACCTCAGCGCGACGGCGGTCGCCACCGCGGCGCTGTACCTGCTCTTCCGCGGCGTCCGCAGCCGCCGCCTGCGCACCGACGAAGAGGAGCTGCGCGTGCGCAAGCTCCTGGCCGAGCACGGCGAGGACGACTCCCTCGGCTACTTCGCGACCCGGCGCGACAAGAGCGTCGTCTTCGCGCCGAACGGCCGCGCCGCGGTGACCTACCGCGTGCTCGGCGGCACCAGCGTCGCCAGCGCCGACCCCATCGGCGACCCCGAGGCGTGGCCGGACGCGGTCCGCGCGTGGCTCGACGAGACGCGCACGTACGGCTGGACCCCCGGCGTGCTCGGGGCGAGCGAGAGCGGCGCGAAGGCGTACACCGACGCCGGTCTGCGGGCGCTGGAAATCGGCGACGAAGCGGTGCTCGACGTCCGCGAGTTCAGCCTCGCCGGGCCGGAGCGGCGCTCGGTCCGCCAGGCCGTCAAGCGCATCGAGCGCGCCGGCTACACCTCGCGGGTCCGCCGCCACGGCGAAATCCCGGACGAGGAGATGGCCGACCTGCTGGCCAGGGCCCAGGCCTGGCGCGGCGCCGAGACCGAACGCGGGTTCTCGATGGCGCTGGGACGCCTCGGCGACGCCAGCGACGGCCGCAGCGTGATGGTCGAGGCCTACGACGCCCGCGGCGACCTGCGCGGCCTGCTGTCGTTCGTCCCGTGGGGCCGCCGCGGCCTCTCCCTCGACCTCATGCGCCGCGACCGCGACGCCGAGAACGGCCTCAACGAGTACATGATCGCCGAGGTCGTCGCGGCCGCCCAGCACCTCGGCGCGCAGCGGATCTCGCTCAACTTCGCGATGTTCCGCGCGGTGTTCTCCGAGGGCGAGCGCATCGGCGCCGGCCCGGTCCTGCGGGCCTGGCGCGGCATCCTGAGCGTCTTCTCGCGCTTCTTCCAGCTCGAGTCGCTGTACCGGTCCAACGCCAAGTACGGCCCGGACTGGGTGCCGCGGTTCCTCTGCTACTCCTCGGCCCGGCGGCTGCCGCGCGTCGGCATCGTCGCGGGCGCGCTCGAAGGGTTCGTCCCGACCGGGCGGTCGCGGTCGCTGCGGCTGGAGACGGTCGGCGACGACTTCGTCGCCCGCGCGAAGGAGATCGAGGAGTCGGCGGCGGTGCCGGCCCCGAAGCAGGTGCGGCGCCCCGAGCAGGTCCGCGTCCGCATGGCCAAGCTCGGCAAGCTGCGCGAGGCCGGCATCGACCCGTACCCGGTCGGGTTCCGCCGCGACGACCACATCGGCGACGTCGTGAAGAAGTTCAGCGACCTGGCCCCGGACACGGCCACCGGCCACCGGGTCCGGATCGCCGGGCGCGTGCTGAACCTGCGCATCCTCGGCGGGCTGTGCTTCGCCCGCGTCAAGGACTTCAGCGGCGAGATCCAGCTGATGCTGGAGGCGGGCGAGCTCGACCTCGCCCGCTGGCGGACCGGCGTCGACCTCGGCGACCACGTCGGCGTCAGCGGCCAGGTCGTGACGTCGAAGCGCGGCGAGCTCTCGGTGCTCGTCGACGAGTGGACGGTCACCGCGAAGTGCCTGCACCCGTTGCCGGACAAGCGGAAGGGCCTCACCGACCCGGAGACCCGCGTCCGGCAGCGCTACCTCGACCTCGCCGTCAACCCGGACTCGACGAACATGCTGCGGCTGCGCTCGACGGTGGTCCGCGCGGTGCGCGACCGGCTGCACCACGCCGACTACCTCGAAGTCGAGACGCCGATGCTGCAGACGGTGCACGGCGGCGCCAACGCGCGCCCGTTCGTCACCCACATCAACGCCTACGACATGCGGATGTACCTGCGGATCGCGCCCGAGCTGTACCTCAAGCGGCTGTGCGTCGCCGGGGTCGAGCGGGTCTTCGAGCTGAACCGCAACTTCCGCAACGAAGGCGTCGACGCGACCCACAACCCCGAGTTCACGATGCTCGAGGCGTACCAGGCGTACGCGGACTACGACACGATGCGGACGCTGACCCGCGAGCTGGTCCAGCACGCGGCCGAAGCGGCGTACGGCGCCCAGGTGGTGCGGCGGCCGGACGAGAGCGGGAAGCTCGTCGAGTACGACATCTCCGGGGACTGGCCGGTGGTGCCGGTGCACGAAGCCGTCTCCGCGGTCTTCGGCGAGCGGATCGACTCGGGGACGTCGGTGGCCGAGCTGCGCCGCCTGTGCGCCGCGGCCGGGGTGCCGGTGGCGGAGGACCCGAGCCACGGCGACCTCGTGCTCAAGGCGTTCGAGCACCTCGTCGAGGGCGCGACCGTGCTGCCGACCTTCTACACCGACTACCCGACCGACGTCTCGCCGCTGACCCGCCAGCACCGCGAGGACCCGCGGCTGGCCGAGCGCTGGGACCTCATCGCGTTCGGCTCCGAGGTCGGCACCGCCTACACGGAGCTGACCGACCCGGTCGAGCAGCGCCGGCGGCTGGAAGCGCAGTCCCTGCGCGCGGCCAGCGGCGACGTCGAGGCGATGGAGCTGGACGAAGACTTCCTGCTCGCCCTGGAGCACGGCATGCCGCCGACCGGCGGCCTCGGCCTGGGCGTCGACCGGCTGCTGATGATGCTCACCGGCGCGTCGATCCGCCAGACGGTCCTGTTCCCGTTCGTCCGCCCGCACGCGTAACGAGTCAGCCGACAGGCAAGCGTCACACCGCCAGGACGCGGCCGTTCGCTTACTGTGTGCCTCGTGCGCACGGCTCGGATCGCCTCGGCCCTCCTGATGGGGGTGGCCGTCCTCGGGTATTCGGGGTGGCTGCTGGAGTTCTTCCTCCCGACGGGCGTCTCGCCGGTCCACGACCCGGTCGAGGCGCTGCCGACGGCCGGACCACCGGTCTTCCGGATCCTGCTGGCCGTCTCGGGGGCCGCGTTCCTGCTCGCCGGCCCGCCGCTGAACCGCCTCGGCCCGGTCCACTGGACGGCGCGGCTCAGCTCCGTCTCGGTCAGCGCGTTCGGCCTGGTCGTGCTCGTCCAGGCCGCGTACCCGGAACGCGGCGACCTGCTTTCGTCAGTGCTCAGCGTGGTTCTGGTGGCCGGCGTGATCAGCCTGATCCTGTGGTGGCCACCGGGCTGGCGCGCGGTCGCGGTCGCCGGGCTGGTCGTGGTGATGGCGACCTGGCTGGCCGTGGTGCTGTCGCGGCAGCTGGACGCCTACGAAGGTGTCTTCACGCGGGTCCAACTGGTGGTGCGGGCCGCGCTCTACGGCGTCGGCGGCGTGTACGCCTTCGTGAAGCCCGCGCCCCGGCACGCGCACCGATAGCGCGGTTTCCGCCCGGAATGTCGGTGCCCGGTGGCACGATCCCCGCAGGAGTCCCTTTGCGGAAGGATCGACATGGCGGGAAACGTGCGCCCGGTGGCCGACGAGCGTGACGGGCTGCTGAGCTTCCTGGAGCAGCAGCGGTACGTGCTCAAGTTGGCGGCACACGGGTTGACGGACGAGCAGGCGAGAACCGCGTCGACGAAGAGCTCGCTGTCGGTGGGCGGGCTGATCAAGCACGCCGCGGCCACCGAGGACAGCTGGCTGGACACGATCCTGCAGGTGCCGCAGAAGCCGTTCGCGGAAAGCATCGCCGAGTACCAGTCGGCGCACACCCTGCTCCCGGACGAGACGCTGGCGGGCGTGCTGGCCCGCTACGACGAGGTCGCGGCGCGCACGGCCGAGGTCATCGGCGGGATCGCCGACCTCGGACAGGCGGTCCCGGTGCCGAAGGACGTGCCGTGGTTCCCGAAGGACGTCGACGCCTGGTCGGTCCGCTGGGTCCTGCTGCACCTGATCCAGGAGACGGCCCGGCACGCGGGCCACGCGGACATCATCCGCGAGCACATCGACGGCGGCACCGCGATGCCCCTGATGGCGGCGGCCGAGGGCTGGCCGGAGTCCCCGTTCATCAAGCCGTGGCAGCCTGCCTGAGCACTTTCAGAACAGGGTGGGCTCGTCGGCCAGCGCGCCTTCGATCACGAGCATCCGGCGTTTCGTTTCGACGCCGCCGCGGGCGGAGAAGCCGCCGTCCTTGCCGCCCGCGGCCAGGACCCGGTGGCACGGCACGATGATCGGGAAGGGGTTGTGCCCCATCGCCTGCCCGACGGCCTGCGCCGACCCGGGCTGCCCGAGCCGGTGCGCGATGTCGCCGTAGGTCAGCGTCTTGCCCGGCGGGATCGTCCGCGCGACCTCGTACGCCCGGCGGTTGAACTCCGGCACCGCCGAGAAGTCCAGCGGGATCGACGTCAGGTCCGGGCGCGCGCCGCCCAGCAAGGCCACGATCCCGTCCACCGCCGCTTGAACCGCGGCCGGCGGCGTCCCCTCGACGGCGTCCGGGAAGCGCTTGAGCAGCCAGGCGCAGGTGCGCGCCTGGCTGCCTTCGGGCAGCGACGTGCCGACCACGACGTCGTCGCGCCAGGCGAGCCCGCACACACCGATCGCCGTGTCGAACACCGTGAAGCCGGTCATCCCGCCAGCCTACGACTGAAGAGGGGTACCGCCGCGGCAATTGATCGCTAAGTTCGGTTTGGGCGGATCCGGAGGAGGCAGCGTGCGGCGACTGGTCTTGGTGACGGCACTCCTGCTCGGCCTCATCGCCACCCCGGCGGCGGCGGATCCGCTGGTCATGCCGCACGTCGTCGTCACGCACCACACGGGGTGGGCCGAGCAGGTCGTCCGGCACGCCGGCGGCACCGTCGTCGCGAGCTACCCGCAGATCGGCGTCGTCGTCGCGTACACCGCGAAGGACGACTTCGCCGCGAAGGTCCGTGCGACGCCGGGCATCGACGCCGTCGGCGCGACGCGCACCGCGAAGATCCCGAAGGAGTTCTTCGCGCCCCGCAAGGACGTCCGCTACGCCGGCCCGAACTCGCCGAACTCCGGCCTGGTCCCGCCCGAGGGCACCGCGTGGGACGTCCCGGCGCTGCACCTCCCCGAAGCGCACGAGGTCACCGACGGCAGCAGGCGCACCGTCGTCGGCGTGCTCGACGTCGGCGTCGACGACACCCACCCCGACCTGGCCGGCGCCTTCGACCGCGGGGATTCGGTGTCCTGCCTGTCCGGCTGGGCCGACCGGAGCCCCGGCGCCTGGCGGCCGACGCTCGACGGCCACGGCACGCACGTCGCGGGCACGATCGCCGCGGCCCGCAACGGAACCGGCGTCGTCGGGGTCGCGCCCGGCGTCCGGATCGCCGCCGTCAAGCTGGCCGAACTGGACGACACCGAGACCGCCGAGAGCATGGTCTGCGGCTTCGTCTGGGCCGCCGAGCACGGGTTCGCCGTGACCAACAACAGCTACCGCTCGATCCCGTGGCGCTACAACTGCGACGACCAGCCGGACCAGGCCGCGGCGAAGCTCGCCGTTGGCCGGGCGGTCGCCTACGCCCAGCGCCGGAACGTCCTCGTCGTCGCGTCGGCCGGCAACGCCGGGATCAACCTCGACACCCGCTCGATCGACCGCGAAAGCCCGGCCGACAGCACCCCGGTGGACCGCGCGATCGACCCGACCTGCACCCGGCTGCCGCACGAGCTGCCCGGCGTCGTCGGCACCGGCGCGCTCGACGAAAAGCTGGTCAAGGCGACCTTCTCGAACTACTCGGCGTCCTGGATCAGCGTGGCCGCGCCCGGCGCGCGCGTCTGGTCGACGTGGCCGAACGGCGAATACCGGTCGGCGAGCGGGACGTCGATGGCCGCGCCGCACGCCAGCGGCGTCGCCGCGCTGATCGCGAGCGAGCACCCGCGCTGGAGCGCCGAGCGCGTCAAGCGGGCCCTGTACGAGACGGCGGCACCGCTGCCGTGCCCGGACGCCGTGTGCGTGCCCACGCCGAGCGGCACGACGTACTACGGCCACGGGGTGGTCGATGCGGCGCGCGCGGTCGGCGCGGGATGATGGCGCCGTGCTCGATCACCTCGTCTACGCCGGCCCCGACCTCGCCGCCGCCGTCGCCCGCGTCGCCGACCTGACCGGGGTGACCCCGGCGCCGGGCGGCAGCCACGTCGGCCTCGGCACCGCCAACCACCTCGCCGACCTCGGCGCGGGGATGTACCTGGAGGTGATCGGCCCGGACCCGGCCCAGCCGGACCCGGACGTCCCGCGCCCCTTCGGCATCGACGACCTCACCGAGCCCGCGCTGGTCGCGTGGGCGGTCCGCACGACCGACCTCGACGCGACGATCGCGCGGGCCCGCGCCCACGGCTTCGACCCGGGCGACGCGCGTGAGATGTCCCGCGCCACGGCCGACGGCGAAACGCTGCGCTGGCGCCTGACCCCGCCCAGCGCGCCGGGCACGCTCCGCCCGTTCCTGATCGACTGGGGCAGCACCCCGCACCCGACCACGCGCGCCCTGCCGTCCCTGCCGCTGCTGATGGTGACGGCCACCCACCCGGACCCGGCGTCCGTCCACACGGCGACGGACGCGCTCGGCCTGGAGTTCCTGGTCCGCCGCACGGAAAAGCCCACCCTCACGGCCGCCCTCCGCACCCCCGACGGCCGCCAGGTCGCGCTCAGCTGAAAGCCGTGAAGGCCACCTTGAGGAAGTTCAAGTTCCTCAAGGTGGCCTTCACGAAGGTCAGGCCTTGCCCTCGCGCCACAGGTTGGTCATCGGGAGCCGCCGGTCGCGGCCGAAGGCCTTGAACGTGATCTTCGTGCCCGGCGGGTACTGGCGCCGCTTGTACTCGGCCTTGTCGACCATCCGCACCACGCGGTCGATGGTCTCCGCGTCGAACCCGGCCTCGATCAGGTCGGCGTACCCGCGGTCGCCCTCGACGTAGTCGTCGAGGATGTCGTCGAGCAGCGCGTAGTCCGGCAGCGAATCGGTGTCGACCTGCCCGGGCCGCAGCTCGGCCGACGGCGGCTTCGAAATCGAGTTCTCCGGGATCGGCGGGGTCTCGCCGTTCTTCACCGCTTCGGCGTTGCGCCAGCGGGCCAGCTGCCACACGTGCGTCTTGAAGACGTCCTTGATCGGGGCGAACGCACCGACCGCGTCCCCGTAGATCGTCGAGTACCCGACGGCCAGCTCGGTCTTGTTGCCGGTCGCGAGCACCAGGTGACCGTCCAGGTTGGACAGTGCCATCAGGAGCATGCCCCGCGTCCGCGCCTGGATGTTCTCCTCCGCCAGCCCGGTCAGCGCGAGCTGGTCGACGTACACCCGCACCATGTCCTCGACCGGCTCGACGCGGTAGTGCGCCCCGATCCGCCGTGCCAGGTCGGCCGCGTCGTCCTTCGAGTGGCCCGAGGAGTACTTCGACGGCATCGAGACGCCGTAGACGTTGTTGCCGCCCAGCGCGTCCGCCGCCAGCGCCGCGCAGACCGCCGAGTCGATGCCGCCGGAGAAGCCGAAGGTCACCGACGAGAAGCCGTTCTTGTGCACGTAGTCGCGCAAGCCCACGACGAGCGCGTGCCACACCTCGGCCTCGTCCGAAAGCGGTTCGCTGATCACCGGCTCGGCCGTCGGCTCGTAGGCCGGCAGCGGCTCGTCGCTCAGCACGCGGCGCCGGACCTCCAGGCCCTCGTACGCACCGTCGCCCGCGTACCCGGTCTTCGGCAGGTCCATGTCCAGCACGAGCAGGTGCTCGACGAACTGCGGCGCGCGCGCCACGACCGCGCCGTCCGCGGCGACGACGAGCGAGTCGCCGTCGAACACGAGGTCGTCCTGCCCGCCGATCTGGTTGGTGTAGACCAGCGGCGCCCCGGCTTCGGCCGCGCGGCGGGCGATCAGCGGCAGCCGCTGCTCGTCCTTCGAGCGTTCGTACGGCGACGCGTTCGGCGCCACGACGAGGTCGACCCCCGCGCGGCCGAGCGCCGAGATCGGGCCGCCGTCCTGCCAGATGTCCTCGCAGATGACCATGCCGATGTCGAGCCCGTGGAACCGGACGACGTCGAGCGTGGTGCCCGGCTTGAACCAGCGGTGCTCGTCGAACACGCCGTAGTTGGGCAGGTGGTGCTTGAACTGCCGCGCGACGACCTCGCCGCGGTAGAGCGCCGCCGCCGCGTCTCGCGGGCCCACCTCGTCGACGTCGAGGTAACCGACGTAGGTCAGCACCTCACCGCACCCGGCTTCGTCGAGGCGGCGCGCCAGCGACTCGACGCCCTGGCGGGAGGCCTCGGCGAAGGTGCGGCGCAGCGAAAGGTCCTCGACGGGGTAGCCGGTCAGGGACATCTCGGGGAAGACCACCACGTGGGCGCCGGCTTCGGCGGCCCGGCGGGTCCAGTCGACGTGCAGGTCGGCGTTGCCGTCGAGGTCCCCGACCGTGGGGTTGACCTGGGCGAGCGCGATGCGCAGTTGCGGCATGCCGCCATTCTGTCCCACGGCCACCCGCCCGGCCGAGCGAATGTGGGCGAAACGCCACGTGGGGTGCGGATCGCCGGGTACGTTGCGCTGACCGGACGAACCGGACGAGGGAGAGCCATGACGTACCCGCGGGCGAAGAAGGGCAACGGCCTGCTCGTCGGCCTGCTCGCCGCGGGCGGCGCCCTGCTGGTGGTGGTCTTCCTGATCACCGGGTTCGTCGCGCCGGGCTTCCTGGTCTCCCGCGACGACCAGCCGAGACCGCCGGTCGGCCCGCCGCTCGACCTCAACGCGGGGAGCGTCGCCGCCGGCAAGTTCATCCTGGCGGTCCTCGGCGACGACGAAGCGCAGGCGCGCGAAGCGTCGTGCTCGTCGAACGCGGAAATCGTCGCCGAATCGGCGAAGCTGCTCGGCAGCGAGAACGCGCACCTGACCGCCGGGACACCGACGCAGACCGGCCCGAACGAAATGAGCGTCCCGCTCGAAGGCAACGTCGGCAGCCGGTCCGTGGAAGGCGCGCTGCGGGTGCGGCGCAGCGAAGGGGCCTACTGCATCTCCGGCGTCACGACGCCGCACTGACCCGGGGCCCCGCGCGGGGGCCCCGGTGCCGGTGTCACTTCCGCTTGATCATGCTCCGGACCTTCTTGATGGTCTGCTCGAAGTCCGAGTCGAACGGGTTGTCGTGCACGAGGTACGTCCACGTCGTGTTCGCCCGCCGGACCCCGGCCTCGCCGAGGTCGATGCCCTCGTCGGTCAGCTCCGCCTCTTCGAGGGTCTTCGCCGCCCGCGAGTCGGCCTCGCCGATGATCTTGTGGAACTCCGGGATCGCCGCGCGGTGGAACTCGTCCAGCGGCGTCTCCCGGGCCAGCGCCCGCAGGTGGATGCTCTCCCGGACGTCGGTCAGGTACGCCAGGTGGTCCGACCACAGCTGGTCGATGTGGAACAGCAGCACCTCGCGGCACATCTGCTCCAGCTTCTCCTGGTCGTCGAGCTTCTCCTTCAGCTCGCCGAACTTCTCCGGGTGCGCCTTCTCGAGCTGCTCCGCCGCGTACGCGGTGCGAAGCACCTTGTCGCGGTGCACCAGCAGGTCACGCCGCTGCCGTTCGATCAGCCGCGTGTAGCGCCAGGTGTTGCGGTGGATCTCCAGGTCGACGCCCTCGGCCACGCGCTGGGCGTGGTTGAGCTGCCGCAGCGCCGCCGGGTCGGTGATCTCGCCGGTCTCCTCATCGTCGACGATGCCCTCGGGCACGTCCGGCGCGTTCGACAGCACGAGCTCGTCGTTCAGGCTGGCGAAGAAGATCGCGCTGCCCGGGTCGCCCTGGCGGCCGGAGCGGCCGCGCAGCTGGCCGTCGAGCCGGCTCGACGGGTACCGCGCGGTGCCGATGACGTGCAGCCCGCCCAGCTCGACGACCTCTTCGCGGGTCGCGCCGTCGGTGCCGCCCAGCCGGATGTCGGTACCGCGACCGGCCATCTGCGTGGACACGGTGACCGCGCCCTTCTTGCCGGCCTCGGCGATGATCGCGGCCTCTTCGGCGTCGTTGCGCGCGTTGAGCACGACGCATTCGAGGTCGACCTTCGCCAGCTTCTCGGCCAGCTCTTCGGACTCGGCGACGTCCTGGGTGCCGACGAGGATCGGCCGCCCGGTCTCGTGCACCGTGCGGATCTCCTCCTCGATCGCGCGCAGCTTCTGCGACGGCGAAGCGAAGATCCGGTCCTCGAGGTCCTCGCGGATGTTCGGGGTGTTCGGCGGGATGACCGCGACCTCGA
The DNA here is from genome assembly GCF_003937945.1 of Amycolatopsis eburnea. GTDB lineage: Bacteria > Actinomycetota > Actinomycetes > Mycobacteriales > Pseudonocardiaceae > Amycolatopsis > Amycolatopsis eburnea. The sequence goes on along the minus strand of NZ_RSEC01000032.1, from coordinate 9,873 downwards.
GCTCGTAGAACTCGCGCAGCTGCTCGGCGACGGCGACGGCGGTACCGGTCATGCCGGCGACCTCCGGGTAGCGCGCCAGCAGCGCCTGGACGGTGATCGAGTCCAGGATCTCGCCGCGGTCGGTCGCGGTGACCTGCTCCTTCGCTTCGACGGCGGCCTGGAGGCCGTCCGGCCAGCGCTGCAGCTCGGCGACGCGGCCGCGGGCGGCGTTGATGAGCTGCACCTTGCCGTCGCGGACCAGGTAGTCGACGTCGCGGGTGAGCAGCGCGTGCGCGTGCAGGGCGACGTTCACCGCGGGCAGCCGGTCCGAAGCCGTCTCGCCGTAGAGGTCGTCGACCTCCAGGCCGAGCGACTTCGCGACGACGGACGCGCCGGCGTCGGTCAGCCAGGCGTTGCGGCCCTCGCTGTCCGTTTCGTAGTGCAGGTTGAGCCGCAGCCGCCGGACGACCTTCGCGACCTCTTCGTCGGCGTCGGTGTGGTCGATCGAGCCGGCCATCACCAGCGGGACGCGGGCCTCGTCGACCAGCACCGAGTCCGCCTCGTCGACGATCGCGACCTCGGGGTCGGGCTGGACGAGGTCGTCGACCGAAGTGACCAGTCGGTCGCGAAGCACGTCGAAGCCGATCTCGGCGACGGCGCCGTACGTGACGTCCTTGGCGTAGGCCTCACGGCGCTCTTCGCGCGAGTGCGCGGGCTCGACCCAGCCGACCGACACGCCGAGCAGGGCGTACACCGGGCCCATCCACTCGGCGTCGCGGCGGGCCAGGTAGTCGTTGACCGTGACGACGTGAACGCGCTTTCCGCGGATCGCGTAGCCGGCCGCGGCCAGCGCGCCGGCGAGCGTCTTGCCCTCACCGGTCTCCATCTGCACGACGTGCTTGGTGAGCAGGCCCATCGTGCCGAGGATCTGGACGTCGAACGCGCGCTCGCCGAGCGCCCGCCGCGCGGCCTCGCGGCCCAGCGCGCACACCTCGACCAGCTGGTCGTCGCCGAACGCGGTGTCCTTCAGCTTCTCGCGGAGCTCGCCCGCCCGCTCGGTCAGCTCCGCGTCGGAGAGCTTCTCGAGCTCGGGTTCGAGCTTCTCGACCGCGGGCAGCAGTGCTTCGTAGCGGGTCAGCTCGACGCTGCCCGGCCGCTGGATGATCCGGCGGAGCTTCTTGCCCACCCGGCTGATCAGTGCTGCCACCCCTGGTCTCCCGTTCTCTCTCGCTCGACCGGCCTTCCACCACCCAACGCGACGGTGGTGCGTTCGAGTTCCGCGGCCGGATGGGACGATCCAACCGTGTTCCCTCATCCCAGCGCCAGGTCCGGTCGTCGCCGGATCACCGCAATTGCGACATCCGTGCTGATCGCGGCCTCGCTGGCCGCCTGCACGTCCTCCGGCAAGCCGGCGCCGGTCGCGCCGACGACGGAGTCGCACCCGCCGTCCGGGCCGGTGCCGGCCGGGCTGGAGCGGTTCTACGGCCAGAGCCTGTCCTGGGCCGATTGCGCACCTTACGCGACGTCGGAGGACTCGCGGTCGGCGTTCCAGGCGAAAGACGTCCAGTGCGCCCGGCTGACCGTGCCGCTGGACTACGCGAAGCCGGCGGGGGACACCATCACGCTGGGCCTGCTCCGGCACAAGGCCTCGGACGCCGGCTCCCGGATCGGGGCGCTGGTCGTCAACCCGGGCGGGCCGGGCGCCTCGGGCATGGTCGCGGCCGCCGGGCTGGTCAAGCCGGCCACGAGCAGCGGCCTGGCCAAGCGCTTCGACCTGGTCGGCTTCGACCCGCGCGGCATCGGCGCGAGCCAGCCGGCCATCCACTGCCTGACCGACTCCGAGCGGGACGCCGACCGCGCCGACGACAGCGAGACCGACGGCTCGCCCGCCGGGGTGCTCAAGCAGGAAGCGCAGGAAAAGGACTTCGCCGCGAAGTGCGCCCAGCGCACCGACGACGGCGCCGGGATGCTGGCGAACGTCGGCACCCGGGACGTCGTGAAGGACCTGGACGTCCTGCGCTCGGTCCTCGGCGACGAAAAGTTGACCTATTTGGGCTACTCCTACGGCACCCGGATCGGGTCGGCCTACGCGGAGGCGTTCCCCAAGAACGTCCGCGCGATGATCCTCGACGGCGCGGTCGACCCCGAGCAGGACGCCGTCGAGTCGCTGGTCGCGCAGGGCCAGGGCTTCGGTACGGCGTTCACCGAGTTCGCGAAGTGGTGCGCCGCCCAGCAGGACTGCGCGCTCGGCGGTGACCCGAACGGCGCGGTCACAGCGTTCCAGAACCTCGTCCGGCCGCTGATCGACTTCCCGGTGCCGGTCGGGGACGGCCGCAAGCTCTCCTACGAGGACGCCACCACCGGCGTCATCCAGGCGCTCTACCAGCAGAGCCTCTGGGACACCCTCAACTCCGGCCTCAACGAGCTGAAGCAGCAGCGCGGCGCGACGCTGGAGAAGCTCGCGGACATCTACAACGAGCGCGACACCGACGGCAAGTACGGCACCACGCAGGACGCCTTCACCGCGATCCGCTGCGTCGACGACCCGCGCGTCACCGACCCGGCCGTCATCCTCAAGGCGCAGGAGGAGTACGTGAAGGTGGCACCGTTCCTCGACGACGGCCGCCCGGCTTCGGCGGCCCGCGACGCGTGCGCGTTCTGGCCGGTGCCCAACACGTCCGAGCCGCACGTGCCGAACGTCGAGGGCCTGGCGAAGACGCTGGTCATCTCGACGACCAACGACCCGGCGACGCCGTACCAGGCCGGCGTCAACCTCGCGAAGGGCCTGAAGGGCGCGCTGCTGACCTTCGAGGGCACCCAGCACACGGTGTTCCTCCAGGGCGTGAAGTGCGTGGACGAGGCGGGCGTGGACTACCTCGTCGACGGCACGGTGCCGCCGGACGGGACCCGGTGCTCCGGGCAGTAGCGGCGCTGGCGCCGGTCCTGCTGCTGGCGGCGTGCACGAGTGCGCCGGCACCCGCGCCGCCGCCACCACCGCCCCCCGACCTGGGGAAGTTCACCTCGCAGCAGCTGGCGTGGACACCGTGCGGGCAGGGGCTGGACTGCGCGCACCTGACCGTGCCGCTGGACTACGCCAAGCCGTCCGGGGAAACGGTGCGCGTGGGCCTGCTCCGGCACAAGGCGGCGAAGCAGCGGATCGGGTCGCTGGTCGTCAACCCCGGCGGGCCGGGCGGTTCGGGGACGGCGACGGCCGCCTCGCTGGCGAAGTCGCCCGCCGCCGCGCCCCTGCTCGACCGGTTCGACCTGGTCGGGTTCGACCCGCGCGGCGTCGGCACCAGCGAGCCGCGGCTCACCTGCCGCACCGACGCCGAGCAGGACGCGGACCGCGCGTCGGACATCGAGAGCGATTCGTCGCCCGATGGAGTGAAAAAGCAGCTCGCCGAGACGACCGCGTACGGCGCGAAGTGCGCCGAAGCGACTAAGTACGGCAAGGAGTTCCTCGCCAACGCCGGCACCCGGGACGTCGTCCGCGACCTCGACGTCCTCCGCGCCGCGCTCGGCGACGAGAAGCTCACCTACCTCGGCTATTCGTACGGGACGCAGATCGGCGCGGCCTACGCCGAGGCGTACCCGCGCAACGTCCGCGCGCTGCTGCTCGACGGCGCCATCGACCCCGCGCAAAGCCTGGTCGACTCGCTGATCACGCAGGCCGCGGGCTTCCAGGACGCGCTGAACGAGTTCACGAAGTGGTGCGCGTGCCCGTTCGCGGGCAGCACCGAAGCGTTCCAACGGCTCGTGCGCCCCTTGGTCGCGAAGCCGCTCCCGGCGGGGGCCTGGAAGCTGTCGTTCGAGGACGCGATCACGGGCACGTTCGCCGGGCTCTACTCCCGCGGTGACTGGCCCGCCCTGAAAGCCGCGCTCGAGCAGGTGTCGAAGGGCAACGGCCGGACGCTGCTCGCTTTCGCCGACGACTACTACCAGCGCGACCCCGACGGCCACTACAGCGGCGCGATCGACGCGTACTTCGCCGTCCGCTGCGTCGACCACGCCCGCGTGACCGACCGGGCCGCGATCGACCGCGCGCACGGGGAGATGCTGGCCGGCGCGCCCTTCCTGACCGGCGGCACGCCCGACACGAGCGAGCTGGACATCTGCTCGACCTGGCCGGTTCCCCCGACGTCGGCCGAGCACCCGCCGCGCGCGCCCGGCCTGCCGAAACCGCTGGTCGTCTCCACCACCCACGACCCGGCGACACCGTACCGCCAAGGCGTGTCCCTCGCGAAGGACCTCGACGGCGTCCTGCTCACCTACGAAGGCGTCCAGCACACGGTGTTCCTGCAGGGCAACGCGTGCGTGGACCGCGCGGGCATCGCCTACCTGATCGGCGGCACCGCCGCGAGCACCCGCTGCTAGCCGAGGTCGACCGGCTCGTTCTGCCGGGTCAGCGACAGCTCGATCATCACCGGGCTGAGGTGGTCCCCGGCCGGCGGGATCTGCGCCCAGAGGCGGGCGAACCGCCGCGGCCCGTCGGCCGACACCCACACCTTGACGATGACGTCCTCGGTGACCTGCGGCAGCACCCCGTGCGCGACGGCCGCGGGCACCTTGCCGCCGACGCGCAGCGCCGCGGCGCCGTCGACGTTCTCCTTGCCTTCGGTCTTGGCGTCGGTCACGCCGTCCAGGAGCCGCTTCAGCCCGGCGGACGGCCCGAGGAACGCCCCCACGGTGTACATCTCCGGCAGGCGCCCGACGTCGGGATCCGTCGTGACCTCGTCCTTGCGCACGGTGAAGCGGAACTCGGTGTGCCCGTCGCCGTCCTGGACGTCGGCCGTGCCGGTCGCGCCGCTGCCGCCGTCGAGGGTCGCGTCGCCCTCGATCTGCCGGAGCGGGAAGCCCGGGAGCACGCCGTTGACGCCGGCCGCGAAGTGCACGCTCCGGACCGCGGCGAACGACGTCGCGGCGTCGCGGACCAGGTCGCCGCCCGCGGGGAAGGGCCCTCGCGTGTCCGGTGATCCGGTGCAGCCGGCGGTCAGCAGGAGCACGAGCAGCAGGGCGAAGCGGGGCATGCCGCGAGAGTAGTCGTGGCCCGATCCTTGCGGATGATGTCCTCTCGGCCACTTTCGGCCTCTCACGCGCGCGGTGAAACTGCGTAGGTGACTGTTGAGACCCGTCCCGCCCCGAAGCTGCACCGCGCCTGGCCCATCGCCGGTGCCGCCTTCGTCGCGCTGCTCGCTTCCGCCGGCTTCCGCGCCGCCCCCGGCGTCCTCATCGACCCGCTGCACCAGGAGTTCGGCTGGTCCACGGCCACGATCAGTTCGGCCGTCTCGGTCAACCTCGTGCTCTTCGGCCTCTTCGCGCCCTTCGCGGCCGCGTTGATGGAGCGCTTTGGCATCCGCCGCGTGTCGGCGACGGCGCTGTTCGTCATCGCCCTCGGCGCGGGCGGCACGGTGTTCATGACCGCGAGCTGGCAGCTCATCCTGTGCTGGGGCGTCCTGGTCGGCCTCGGCACCGGCTCGATGGCGATGGGCTTCGCGGCGATGGTCGCGGCCCGCTGGTTCGTCCGCAGCCGCGGCGTCGTCACCGGCGTCCTGACCGCCGCGGGCGCCACCGGCCAGCTGATCTTCCTCCCGCTCATCGCGAACCTGGCGGTGAGCTCCGGCTGGCGGACGGCGTCGCTGGTCATCGCGATCGCCGCGCTCGCCGTGGTCCCGGTGGTCCTGCTGGTCATCCGCGACCACCCGGCCGACATCGGCACCACGGCGTACGGCGCCCCCGCCGACGCGGAGGTCACGCGCCCGGCCCCGACGACCGGCTCGGTCCGCCGCGCGCTCTCGGTGCTGCGCCAGGCCGCCCGCACCCGCACGTTCTGGCTGCTGGCGGTCGGCTTCGCGATCTGCGGCGCGACGACGAACGGCCTGGTCGGCACCCACTTCGTCCCGGCCGCCCACGACCACGGCATGCCCCAGACGACCGCGGCGAGCCTGCTGGCACTGGTCGGCGTCTTCGACGTCGTCGGCACGATCTTCTCGGGCTGGCTCACCGACCGCGTCGACCCGCGCGTCCTGCTCGGCGTGTACTACGCGCTGCGCGGGTTGTCCCTGGCGCTGCTGCCGCAGCTGTTCACGGACTCGGTCCAGCCGAGCATGTGGGCGTTCATCCTGTTCTACGGCCTCGACTGGGTGGCCACGGTTCCCCCGACGGTCGCGCTCTGCGTCCGCGCGTTCGGCGACGCGGGCCCGATCGTGTTCGGCTGGGTCTTCGCCAGCCACCAGCTGGGCGCGGCGTTCGCCGCCTCGGCCGCCGGCCTGGTCCGCGACCAGCTCGGCAACTACAACGTGGCCTGGTACTCGGCGGCGGTACTGGCGGTCCTCGCGTCGGCGGCGTCGCTGGCCATCACGCGGGCGAAGAAGCCCGTCCCGGTGCTCGCGACCTGACTTCGTCACCCTCGGCGCACCTGGCGGCGGCTTCGCCGGTGTCTTGAATGACTCATTCAGGTCTTCGGAGGTCCTGAATGAGTCATTCAAGACCACCTCGGGCTGCCCGGCGCCGCTCGCCACGACCGGCGTTCCGGTGCTCGCCACCTGACTTCGTCACCCTCGGCGCGTCGTGAAACATCCCGTTAACACGCTGTCGTTAGGGTGCGGCCATGGATCGCCAGCAGGAATTCGTGCTCCGCACGCTCGAGGAGCGCGACATCCGTTTCGTCCGTCTCTGGTTCACCGATGTGCTGGGGTTCCTCAAGTCCGTCGCGGTCGCGCCGGCCGAACTCGAAGGCGCGTTCACCGAGGGGATCGGCTTCGACGGCTCCGCCATCGAGGGCTTCGCGCGCGTCTACGAATCGGACATGGTCGCCAAGCCCGACCCGGCCACCTTCCAGGTCCTGCCGTGGGAGACCCCCGACGGCGGCCCGTACTCGGCCCGCATGTTCTGCGACATCGCGATGCCGGACGGCTCGCCGTCGTGGGCCGACCCGCGGCACGTCCTCCGGCGTCAGCTGTCGAAGGCCGCCGAAGCGGGCTTCACCTGCTACGTGCACCCCGAGATCGAGTTCTTCCTCCTCGCCAACCTGCCCGACGACGGCAGCGAGCCGGAGCCCGCCGACAACGGCGGCTACTTCGACCAGGCCAGCCACGCGACGGCGACGCACTTCCGCCGGCACGCCATCGAGACCCTCGAGGCGATGGGCATCTCGGTCGAGTTCAGCCACCACGAAGGGGCACCGGGGCAGCAGGAGATCGACCTCCGTTACGCCGATGCGCTGACGATGGCCGACAACGTGATGACGTTCCGCTACGTCGTCAAGGAGGTCGCGCTGACCCAGGGCGTGCGCGCGACGTTCATGCCGAAGCCGTTCACCGACCAGCCCGGCTCGGGCATGCACACCCACATCAGCCTGTTCGAAGGCGATCGCAACGCCTTCTACGACGCCGAAGACCCGCACGAGCTGTCGGCGACCGGCAAGGCGTTCGTCGCCGGCCTGCTGCACCACGCCAAGGAGATCTCCGCGGTCACCAACCAGTGGGTGAACTCCTACAAACGCCTGATCAGCGGCAGTGAAGCGCCGACGACGGTCTCGTGGGGCCGCGCGAACCGCTCCGCGCTCGTCCGCGTCCCGATGTATTCACCCGGAAAGGCGTCATCCCGGCGGGTGGAGATCCGTACGCTGGACTCGGCGTGCAACCCGTACCTGGCGTACTCGGTGATCCTGGCCGCGGGGCTGAAGGGGATCGAGAAGGGCTACGAGCTGCCGCCACCGGCCGAGGACAACATCTGGCAGCTCAGCGACTCCGAACGGCGGGCCGCGGGGTACGCCCAGCTGCCGCAGAACCTGGGGGAGGCGCTGGCGGAGATGGAGAAGTCCGAACTCCTGCCGGAAGCGCTCGGCGAGCACGTCTACGACTTCTTCCTGCGGAACAAGCGCGTGGAGTGGGACAACTACCGCAGCGCGGTCACTCCGTACGAACTCCGGACGCTCCTCCCGGTGCTCTGATGGGGCGGCGGCCGGTGTTCCTCGCGATCCTGGCCGCCGCGCTCGCGCTCGTCACGAGCGCACCCGCGACAGCGGCCCCGCCGCGCTTCGACCTCGACACGGCCGACATCCCGGCGCTGCAGGCGCGGATGGCGTCCGGCCGGCTCACCGCGGTGGGCCTGACCAGCAGTTACCTCGACCGGATCCGCTGGGTCGACGGCAAGGTCAACGCGGTGCTGGCGCTCAACCCGGCGGCGTTGGGCCAGGCCGCCGCCAGCGACGCCCGGCGCCGCGCGCACCACCTGCGCGGCCCGCTCGACGGCATCCCGGTGCTGGTCAAGGACAACGTCGACACCCGCGACCAGTGGACGACGGCCGGCTCGCGCGCCCTGCGCAGCTTCCCGGCGAAGGACGCCACGCTGATCACCCGGTTGCGGGACGCCGGAGCGGTGATCCTCGGCAAGGCGAACCTGTCCGAATGGGCGAACTTCCGTGCCGCGAAGCCGACGTCCGGCTGGTCGGGCGTCGGGGGCCAGACGAACAACCCGTACGTGCTCGACCGCAACCCGTGCGGGTCGTCCGCCGGGTCCGCGGCCGGCGTCGCCGCGACGCTGGCGCAGGTCGCCATCGGCTCGGAGACCGACGGCTCGATCGTGTGCCCCGCCGGGATGACCGCGACCGTCGGCCACAAACCCAGCCTCGGCCTGGTCAGCCGCACCGGCGTGGTGCCGATCTCCGCCGAGCAGGACACCGCCGGCCCGATCGCCCGCAACGTCGTCGACGTCGCGATGACCCTGTCGGTCCTGCAGGGGCGCGACCCCGCGGACCCGGCGACGGCGGAGTACCCGCGCACCCAGCCGACGGACTACGCGAAGCTGCTCCGCCCGGGTGTCCTGCGCGGCGCGCGGATCGGCCTGTGGCGGCTGCCGGTGCTCGGCCCCGACACCGACAAGGTCATGACCTCCGCCCGGAACTCCCTGGTCAAGGCTGGTGCGACGGTCGTCGAGGTGACACCGCCGTACCAGGACCGGCTGCTCGAGCTCGAGTTCCCGGCGCTGCTCACGGAGTTCCACCGCGACATCGACGCCTACCTCGCGACCCGCCCGCAGGGCCCGCGGAACCTGGCCGAGCTGATCGCCTACAACCGCGCCGACCCGCTGGAGCAGACGTGCTTCGCCGGGCAGGAGCTGTTCGAGCAGGCGCTGGCCGCGCCGCCGCCGACCGACCCGGGTTACCTGGCCGGCCGCGCCGAGCTGTCCGACCTCGCCCGCCGCTCCCTCGACGAGACCCTGGCGAAGTACCACCTGGACGCGATCGCGTCGCCGACGAACCCGCCGGCGTGGCGGACCGACTGCGCGGTGGGCGACAACGACGTGATCCCGTCCTCGACCCCGGCCGCGGTGGCGGGCTACCCGGACGTGACCGTGCCCGCGGGGTTTGCCGGCCCCCTTCCGGTGGGTATCTCGTTCATGGGTGCCCGGTGGTCGGACGCCCGGGTGCTCGCCCTCGCGGCGGACTTCGAACGGGCCGCGCCGGCCCGCGTCCCGCCGCGGTACCTGCCAACCCTGCGCTGACCTGCGGCAATGGCGTTAAGTGACCCCCCTGTTTTGGGGTGGTTTCGAGGCATGTAATCTTCTCTTCGTCGCCAGGAACACCGGGTCACACCGGGGCCGCAAGCCCCGGAGGCCAGGCCGGGACGAGCGGGTTGACACCGCGGATCGGACCGGGTAATGTTCAGCGTCGGCCCACGAGCGGCCGCCGAATCCCTACGACTAACCTCGTAGGCTGAGGCATGCTCGACCAAAAGCTTGTGAATATCGCTTGGAACAACTGCCGAGGATATAGCCGCTGATAAGGCGGTGAGTCCAGAGTGTGTTGCTTGAGAACTCAACAGTGTGCTAGTGAACTAAGCCAGTAGAGCTTATATTTGAAACCCCCTCGTCGGGGTTTCCTTTGAGAGCAAG
>NZ_RSEC01000031.1 GCF_003937945.1 Amycolatopsis eburnea | reverse complement strand
GAAGCCAAGACATCCACCATGTGCCCTTAACAACTTGACCACAAAGATGCTCGCATCCACTCTACAGTTCTCAAACACCACACCAGAAACAAACGTCCCTAGGGCGATAGCCCTGCGGCGTGTTGCCTCAGGACCCAACAGTGTGCATGTGAACAACCACCCTCCCCGGCGCCGGCTCAGCGTTCCACGCGGTAAACCGCAGTACTAGCCAAGGCATTGCCGACCAAGAGTGACCATAACCAGTAGTTCCACAATTCCTTGAGCAACCAGGACAGTCCTACAGTCGAGGACTAGGCCCCAGCCACTCCCA
>NZ_RSEC01000030.1 GCF_003937945.1 Amycolatopsis eburnea | reverse complement strand
TGTGCTGTCTCAGGACCTCACGGACAGATGTGTCTCAGGACTTCTCGGACAGTTTGTGGTTGGTGAGGCGTTGGTAGCGTACTGACCTGTCGAGTGTGAGCTGGCGGGCGACGGTGTCGTCGATCATGACGGTGACGCGGTCGCCTTGCCAGTAAACACGGGCGATCTTGCCGGCGTGGGTGCGTCCCAGGACGATGGAGCAGCCGGAGAAGGCGATCACGCCGGTGGCCGAGACGGGCCGGGTGGTCAGGCCGCTGGGCCGGCGGGCTCCGGTGGCGGGGACGGCTTTCGGGCGGGTGTTGTAGCGCTGCTGGGGTGTCTGGCCTTCGAGGCTCTGATGACGGCGATGGTTGTAGGTTTGCCGGTAGTCCTCGAGCAGTTGCTGCAGCTCGGTGAGGGTTTCGGCGGGCGGTCGGGCAGCGAGCCATCTGCGCAGGGTCTGGTGGACGCGTTCGTCTTTGCCGCAGGTCTGCGGGTGGCGTGGGGTGGCGGCGATGCTGGTGATGCCGAGCGCGGCCAGGTGGCGTTCGAGTTCGACCATCCGGCCGCGGTGTTTGCCGGTGAAGGCCAGCCCGTTGTCCGAGAGCAGCTTCACGGGCAGGCCGTAGCCGGCGAAGGCCTGTTGCAGCGCGGCCCAGGTGGCGGTGGTGGTTTCCGCGGCTGCGGCGTAGGTGCCGACGTCGAGGCGGGAGTGGTCGTCGAGGATCTGGATGATGCAGACCTTCGTGCCGTCGGCCAGGTAATGCTCCATGCCATCGATCTGCCAGGCACCGTTGGGGTCGGCGTATTCGAACCGGCGCCGGGTTTTCGGTCTCTTGCGGGGTTGGGCCACGATCTGTCCCCGGTCGCGCAGGATGCGGTGGATCGAGGCCCGGGAGGGCAGCGGTGCCTGCCCGGCGTCTTGCAGCCGCCAGCGGATGGAGATCGGGCCGTTGTCGAGACCGTCGTCGGCGAGTTCCTTGCGGGCCCGCAGCACCGCCTCGACCACCTGGGGCCCGAACGTGGTCGGGTGGTGGTGCGGGGCGGTGCTGCGGCGGGTGAACCCGTCGGTGCCTTCGGCGCGGAACCGGGCGAGGTATTTGTAGAAGGTGTCCCGGGACATGTGGTGTTCGTAGCAGAACCGCGCCACGTTGATCTTCTCGCCGTGAGCGACCCGGGCGACCGCGGCGACGAACTCAGGATCCATCGAAAACCCTGCTCTGCCCATCGATGCATGATCACCACTCAAGCCTCGGTCACCATGCTGACAGGCCGGTCAGTGTCCGCGATGTCCTGAGACATCAACTGTCGGCGATGTCCTGAGACTCAACA
>NZ_RSEC01000002.1 GCF_003937945.1 Amycolatopsis eburnea | reverse complement strand
ATCCCCGTGAGCGCGCTGAGCCGGATTGCCGAGTCCCTCAACGACGAGTCCGTTCCGCCCGCGGACCCGCTCGTCGAGCTGCTGTTGGAGACCGCCGGCCTCGACGGGCTGCTGCAGCTCTACCGCGACACCCACACCCCTGCCGGGTAGGTTTCCGGCGGCCGCGGTTGAAAGCCGCTCCAGAGACGACTCAGGGACGGCTGGGACAGGTTCACGCGAACCCGTCCCAGCCGTCCCTGCTCGTGTTCAGACCTGGCGCCCGGACCTCATCCCCGCGGCCGGGTGAAGAAGTCCAGATCGACCGCGGGGCCGGCCTGCTTGGCGACGTACTCGTCCAACGCGAACCGGTGCTCGACGAGGAACTGCACGATCAGCTCGCCGACCTGGCGCTGGTCCAGCTTGTAGCGAGCGCCGAGCACGCTGGTCATCGTCCGGCCGGTGTCGTAGTGCGCCTCGGAGATCCGCAGGCCCCAGACCTTGGCGTTGGCCAGCTGCTGCTTCTCGGTCATCTCCAGATCGCCGTCACCGCCGGCGGCTGGCGTGGTCGACAGCGGGGGCGGGGCCGGCTTGTCGTCAGCGCCGGGTAGCGAGCCGCGTCGGCGGGTGCGCTGCTCGCCGCCGGGGACCGAGCCGCCGCCATCGGGGTATTCGTCGTCCTTGGCCATGATCAGATCTCCTGGTTGATGGTGGTGGTGGCCAGCTGATGGATTCGGCGGGCGATCGGCTCGTAGTGCGCGGTCAGCGCGGCCTTCTCGGCGCCGTCGTCGAGGAACGCCACCGGCTTGAGCTGGTCGTCGAGACGGGAGAGGGTCGCGCGCAGCGGGACGGTGCCCCAGTGCCTGTTCTCGCCGAACTCGTTGATGATCCGCTTCGACCAGTGCTGGTGGTTCGTCGTCTGCTCGCGAACCGCGTTGATGACGAACCCGACGATGTCGAGATCGGGCACGAGCAGCTTGTCCCGGACGTAGTAGAGCTGCGCCTCGGTTCGCTTGAGGCCGCGGTAGGAGCGGAAAGACGGCTGCGTCACGAGCATGACGTCGTCCGCGTCGGCCCACGCCATCTGCGGAAGGACACCCAGCGAGGGCGGGCAGTCGTACAAGGTGACGTCGACGTCGTCGTCGGTTCCCTCAAGCGCGGCACGCAGACGCAGGTAGTGGTCGAGATTCGGGGCGACCGCGTTCGCTTCTTCGAGATCGAAGCGTGAGGGGATGAACGTCAACTTGTCACGCCAAGGAACGTCCCAGCGGCACGCCTGGATCGCCTTCGCCGCTGTGCCGGTAACCAAGCGCTGCCGCTGATACGCATCGGTGATGGCGTCATAGATGCTCGGAGCGTCTTCTTCGTCTTTGACTTCGAAGCCGAGCGCGGCAGACGAGTCGGCCTGCGGGTCGAGATCGACGATGCGAACACGGAGCATGAAGAGCGTGACGAGGAAGACGGCCAGGTTGATGACCTCGTTCGTCTTCCCGACACCACCCTTGTTGTTGCACACAGCGAGTCGATAGCTCACACGAGCACTCCTCCCAAGCTTGCGAGCGTTAAGGCGTTACGCGCTTAACGATGAGCGTTAAGAACTTAACTCCGTTGCGTCCGGGAGTCACGGGCGGGGTTCAGAAAACTGCTCGGATGGGGGGTGCGGACGTCCGTGACACCTGAACGTGGCGTCTCGCCGTCGCTACTGTCCGCAACGCTGGAGCGGCAGCGTATGGCGTGGTTCGACACTGCGACGAGAGCGTGTTTCGCGAGGATGGTTCGGCGAAGCAGAGAGCGAAGCACTGCCGATGCGCTGACGCACGTGCTTCATCGTCTGCTTCGCGCGTAAATGGGGTCTGACCTGCGGCGAAGCAGAGAACAGCCCCGAAGCAGATCAGCTTCGGGGCTGTTCAAAGGCCGGTTTTCAGCCCTCATCGGAGGGGTCGTTGGCCTGCTTCGCGGCCTCGTTGCGAGCCTTGATCGCAGCGAGCACGTCGGCCTCGACGACCGCGCGCTGACCGGGCGTGCCATCTACGGAGCGTGTCTTAATCTCCACCTTCTCCTTCTCCAGAGCGGCGGCGAACTTCTGCGCCGACAGGGCACCGTAGTGGTCCGGCCACTGCTCCTTCAGCTGCTGCAGCAGCCAGCTGGAGCGCACCTTCTCGCCGTCCCGCATGGTCGAGGCGACGTCGTTGAGCAGGTCGCGGGTCTCGATCTGATCCGGCGCGTCGAACACCTCGACCTCGCGGCCGGCGCGCTTGCGGATCTCCTTCGCCCGCTCGGCGATGCCGTAGGCGTTCTCGGTCGAGATGTAGTGGGTGCGGGTGATGACGTGGCTCGCGCCCTGCGGAATCACGTCGTCCGCGCCGGTCAGGACCACCGTCCCGGCGTCGGTGCCCTGACGCAGCGACTGCGGGCGGGCGCCCATGTCGGCGACGTCGCCGAGCGCCATCCGCGCGGTGGACTCGTTCGGCACGAACAGGCTGGCCCGGACGTGCGCACCCTCCCTGACCAGCACCGGAAGCGTCCGGTCGGTTGGGCGCTGGGTGGCCTGCAGCAGGTGGACGTCCACCGCCCGGCCCTGGTCGTGGATCTTCTTCGCCGCGCGCCAGGCCCGGGCGTCGTCCTTGCTGCCGCCGATGCCGTCGCCGGCGCCGTAGAGCACCTGGACCTCGTCGACGATGACGTACAGCGGGTGGAAGCCGGAGCCCTTCTTGCGGCTGACCTCCCGGGGAATGTCGCCCTTGCCGCCGGAGTGCAGCCAGCGCTCCATCCGCCGGTCCATCTCGGCGACCGCGTCTTCGAGCATCACGCAGGTGGCCTCGACGTTCGCGTCGTTCGAGCCCTGGATCAGCGTGGTGGCGATGCCCTCGAACATGGCCCAGTCGCCGACACCCTTGAGGTCCGCGATCCGCAGCTCGGTAGTGGGGTCCAGCCCCAGCCACAGCGCCAGGGCCCGGAACGAGGCCGTCTTGCCCTGCTTGGAGACGCCGCTGACCAGCCAGTGTCGGCGAAGCATGCCGACCTCGATCGTGTCCCCACGAGGGGTCAGGCCCCACGGCATAGCGTCGCGGTGCACGTCGACCGCCCCGAACTCCGGGCCGGCCAGCGGCGACGGCGGGACCGGCCTGTCCAGCGCGCCCTTGTCGGCGATCCAGATGTCCAGCACCCGGGCGTCGGCGCCCTTCTCCGGGCTGGTCGAGGGCCACACCTCGTGCTTAAACCGGCCCAGGTTGCCGGCCAGCAGCTCGACCTTCTCGTCGGTCTTGATCAGCTTCTTTGCGTTCGTCCCAACCGGCAGCCTGACCTGCACAAACGTGCCATCGCCTTGGGTGCGCGGGTCGGTGACGAACTCGAACCGTTCTCCGGCCTTGACCATCTTGTTGATGGCCGTGTCGCCCATGTTGGCCAGTGCCTGGGTGATCAGGCCGGGGGTGATCTCAGCGTCGAGGTTCATCCGCTGCTCAGGGCTGAGCATCCAGCCCGGGGTCCGGTCGACGGCCCGCCGGCCCTCGCGCCAGGCCGCCATCAGCAAGGCCGGAACGGCGCCCCACAGGCCGATGATCAGGGCCCAGTTGAGGATCTCGCCCATCACCGACAGCACCGCGCCGACGGTCTCGAAGAATCCGACGAAGTCCTGCCCGCCCGGCACGAACTGCATGGTCACGCCGCTGACCAGCAGAATCCCGGCCAGCACGGTGATCGCGATCAGGCCCGCCTTGATCAGCGACCACACCGTCTTCGGCAGCTCCTGTAGGCGGGTCCGGCGCGCGTCCTTGAGCGTGTTGAGCCGGTCCGTCCACTCGGCGAGCAGGGTTTTGTCGCCGCTGACCTCCGCGATCCGGATCTGCCGGCGCACCACGCCGTGGGTCATCGCGTCCCCGGCTCGCTGGGCCCAGGAGGCGCCACCGCGGGCGGCGTAGAAGCCGGCGCGCGCGGTGTGACGCCCGGCGCCGACGGCGACGCGCTTCGGGCGTTCGGCCTCCTGCACTCGGCGCTTGATGACGACGGCCGTGGCCGCGGACGCCTCGCGCAGGCGCAGCACCCGCGCCTGCGCGAGACGTCGGTCGATCTCGGCGTTCTCCTCCTCGGGAACCAGTTCCGCGTCGATCGCCTCGTCGGCGACCGCAAGCGCTGTTTCCGCTGTTCCCGGGGTGTTCCCGGGGCCGGAACCGGTGGTGTCGGTGGCGGGCACGGCACGGCCCGCCGAGGGCAGGTAGACGACGTTCTGTTCGTCCATGACGGTCTCCTGGTGGCTGGACATGCTGTGCGGGCTCCGTGTGGTGTCGAGGCGGGAAAGCGAAGGGGTCAGGGGCGGGGAAGAGCGGCCAGCAGCCGACGCCGAGCGCCGATCTCGTGGACGGTCTCCTCGAGGAGGCGGGCGGTGTCCTCGGCGTCGACCGGGAACTCCAGGTGGGCGAACCGGCCCCCGTCGAGGCCGGCCTTCGAGTCGACGACCTCGACGGAGGTGCCGGGCGTCAAGGAGAGGGCGCGGATCGCGGCGGTCTTGCCCTGGCTGGGGACCCCGCCGAGAACCCAGGCGGCGCTGAGGTCGGTGTAAGCGTCTGACATGGGTTTTCTCCTTCGAGGCGGCTGGTCGAGCGGGGTGGTACCGGGTGGCGGCCGTGGGTCGGAGGCGCGGCCGCCACCCGGCTGCTCAGGCGACGGCCGCGGTCGTGGGGCCGTCGTCGTCGTGGTCGATCAGGACCTTGCGGACCGCGCCGGCGACCTGGGTCCGGCAGCCCAGCAACTCACGGACCTGGCGACGGGTCGGGCGCTTCGGCAGCCGGCCGTCGTTGATGGCCTCGCGGGCGGTGGCCAGCAGCTCCGGGAACCGCGGATCCCGGGCGCCGGAACCGGCCAGCTCGACGACGTCGTCGGAGACCGTTTCCGCTGTTCCCAGGCTGTTCCGGATCTCGGTCGCGACGGTGCTGTCCAGCAGTTCGGTGATCTCGTCGTCGAGGGTGTCGGCGAGGTCGGGAACCGGAATCGGGGCGGCGGGAACCACAGCGTCGACCAGCTGTGCCCTGCGGACGAATCGGCGCTGCAGCGTCACCGTCCCCGGGCGGTAGACCAGCCGAGCCTGTCCGTGCTCGTCGAGCTCGGCGACCGCGACGCGAGTGGCCGCCCGCCGGACCGCGAACTCGCGCTTGGCGGCCTGGCGGCGGATCCGGGCGTCGGCGCGCTCCTCCCGGGTACCGCGGGGACCCGCGGTGATCAGCTGGTGCGCGATCACCCCGGCGACCGACACCAGCGCCATCACCACGCCGAAGTCCAGGCGCCCGGCCTCGTGCGCAGTGCCGGCGGCGCCGTGCACGAAGTTCAGAACGGCGGCCACCGCGGCGAACAGCCAGGTTCCGGTCTGCAGGTGCCAGGTCGGCGCTCCCGGGTGCCGGTGGCGGGTGATGGTGTTCGCCGCGGCGAACACCCAGGCGGCGGCCTCGCTGAACGCCGGCAGGCCCCAGCCGATCGGGCCGAACACCTCGCTGCCGTAGGCGGCCATGGCGGTCCACGACAGCATCGCGGGAACGCCGATCACCGGGACGAACAGCAGGTGGATGAAGTGGGTGGCGCTCCAGGTCTGCAGCGTCTTCCAGCGCTTGGCCCAGGTCTCCCGTCGCTCGTCGCGGTCCTTGCGGTCCTGCTCGCGGGCCGCGGCCTGGTCCAGCCGACGCTGCTCACCCACGGCGCGCCGCTCAGCGATCCGAGCCTGCGTCGTGGCCAGCTGAGCCTCGGCGGCCAGCTGCACCTCCAGCCGCCGGTCGGCCCGCTTCTCCTCGCGGTAGGTGCTCATCGCGTGCCTTTCTGCAGCTCAGCGGTGAAGTCGGTCGGGTGGATGAGCGGGGCCATGCCTTCGAAGCGGGCGCGGCCGCGGAACCACGGGTCCCGTGCCCACCGGGTGAGCGCGTCCGGGCTGTCCCAGCTGCCCACGGTCACGCACTCGTTGGTGGCGGCGACCACGAACACCGCGGTCCAGGTTGTCGCCGCCCGGCTGATCGGTCCGAGCTCGCTCATGCCGACTGCGCCCCCTTCTCCGGGGCGGGCTTGGTCGGCTCGGCGGCCGGGCTGGCGGCCTCGTCCTGGAGGGCGTCGAGGTCGATCGCGACGTCGTCCTCGGCGGCCTTGCGGGCCCGGGCGGCCTCGACGGCGCGACGCTCGCGCTCGCCCTTGTTGTTGAGGTGCAGCTCGACGTCGCCGTAGACGGCGTAGCCGATCGGGACCAGGGCCAGCCACAGCAGCCAGCCGGTGAAGATGCTGGCCAGCACGACGACGCCGATCACCCCGAGCAGCTCGAGGATGTGCCAGCCGACATAGGACACGACCTTGTCCAGGCCGGTCAGGTTGGCCTCGTTCACGGCCTTGCGGGCGGTGGTGGGCAGCGAGTTCTTGCTCATCGGTGTGTCCTTTCAGGCGGCGGTGCGGGAGGCGAAGAAGTCGTTGTGCGGCCGCGTCGGCGGGGCCGCGGCGACGGAGCCGGCCAGGTGCTTGTCGATGCGGACCATCCCGAGCTCCAGCAGCTTCGCGAGCAGGTAGACCGGGATCCGCAGCACGTGGAGCAGCACGAACATCGCCACGGCGGCGAAGAACTTGAGCAGGGCGGCGGTGCCGAACTTGTCGAGGACGTCGAAGGCGGACATGTCAGATCACCTCGTGGTCAGTGGCGGCGCGGGCCGCGGGGATGGCGAGGGCTGCGGCCTTGAGGGCGAGCTCCTCGGCGTGCTGGTGGGCGGCGCGGGCCAGGGCCCGCATTCGGCTGCCGTCGCGGCCGACCTGCTCGTTCTCGTTCGCGAGCTCGATGAGGGTCCGGGCCTTCGCCCGGTACCAGGCGGTGCTCAGCTCGATCGAAGCGTCGAGTGCCGGCCGGGTCGCGGCGAGCAGCTGCAGCTCCAGGAGGCCGGTCATGCCGCGATCACCGCCCCGCGAAACGAGGCCGACGTCGGGACCCCGGCCCGACGCTGCAGCGGGATGACCGCGGCGGCCGCGGCGCGTTCGTCGACGAGCGCCTGGTCCAGCTCGGCGTGCTCGGCGGCCGACAGCGTCGGCTCCCCGACCAGCACCTCGTGCATCGCCTCGTCGTAGAGACCGAGGGCGGAGCGGCAGGCCTCGCAGCGTCGGCCGAACGCGACCGGCAGGTCCTTCCAGCCCTGCTCACCGCAGTCCCGGCACACCCGCCGCGCCGCGGTGGCCTTCGCGATCGACGCCCGCTTCGCCGGCGTCATCGGCCGCATCGGCACGCACTCGCTGATCTGCCAGAGCGACGAGAAGTTCGTCTTCCCGCTCGCTGGGTGCTTCGTGATCAGCACCGCGACCGGGTCTTTGCCGCCCGGGCGCAGCCCGCGGGCCCGCAGCTGCCGGTACGTCGCCAGCACGTCGCGCGGGGCGGTGTTGCGCTTGAGCAGCGGCAGGCCCTCGTGGGTGCCGTAGATGAACTCCTGGTCCTGCGACCACGGCACCGAGGCCAGGCGCAGCGACCCCAGCCGGCGGCCCATCACGCCACCACCGGCCGGGTCAGCTGGCGCCGCTCCTCGGCGGTCAGGCCGCCGAACACACCGTCGTCCAGGCCCGCGTCCAGCGCGTCGGCCAGGCACTCGGACCGGACCGGGCACTGCGCGCACACGGCCTTGGCCTGCGCGATCACTCGCTGGTTGCGGGCGCTGGACGTCGAGCCGACCGGGAAGAACACGTCGGCCTGGCGGCCCGCGATCTCCGGCGCGATGTTGATCAGATTGGCCGTCGAGCACGCCGACGCCTCACGCCAATCGCTGCTGGTGGTGTTCACGCGACACCCCCGATCGCGTTGCGCAGCACCCGGGCCGTGGTCCGCCGCTCCCGACGGACCTCCAGCTCGTTGCGCGCCGGCCACGTCCCCGGCAGCACCGCGTCCGTCAGGTCCGCGTAGACGTCGATCTGGGTGTCGAACCCCGCCAGCACCTCGTCGAGAGCGTCGATCACCGGCCGCCGGTACGAACCGAGCACCGGCCCGGGACCGGCCTCGCCGCGAAGCTGACCGCGGGTCCGCTCCAGCTGCGCCGCCTGCAGCTCCATCCGGGCGTGGGCGAGCAGCTGCTCGTCGCTCAGCTCGGCGTCGCCGTACGGCTCAAGATCCACTTCGACATGGGAGGTCACCTGCACCACCGGTTCAGCTGAACGCACCAGCAGACCGGCCAATCCCACCGCTTCACCTGCGATAACGTCATACATCGGGTCGGGCTCCTAACGTCGTCTGACCTGTTCAGGCCCTCGTCGGTCGCCTCCGGCGGGGGCCCACTTTGTGTCCAGCTTGTGTCCAAGTTTTGTCTTGGTTATGTTGGTTATGATCAACAGGTTCAACGACGTTGTCAAGGGAGGTCGGCTAAGTTGGCCATAACCAACAAGCTCAGGAGCCAGAAGATGCACACGTACGAACGCATCGCGCAGGTGCTCGCCGCCGAAATCGACGACGGCACCTGGCAACCAGGCGAGCTACTCCCGCGCATCCCCGAGCTGGAGAAGCGGTTCAACGCCAGCCGCATCACGGTGCGCCAAGGCATCGAGCAGCTGGCCAACCGCGGCTACGTCTACACCGGCTACACCCAGGGACGCCGCGGCACGATCGTTCGGCAGCGCGGCCGCACCGACATCTACGCGAACATGGCCATCCGCGCCGATCGCCGAGCGTCCGGCGAGGACGCCTTCACCGAGATCGCGCACCGAGCCGGACGCAACCCGAAGAAGGTCTTCGAACGACGCGTCGAGATCCCACCGGCCGACATCGCAGCCCGTCTGGGAGGCGACCCGACTCAGCCGGTGATCGTGCGCGAGATCCGGCAGATGCTCAACGACGAGCCGTGGTCGATCGAAACCAGCTACTACCCCCGCGACCTCGCCGAAGAAGTCGGCCTAGACGTCGAGCACGACCTTCCGCAAGGCACGATCCGGGCACTCAAGACCGCCGGCCACGAGGAGATCGCACACCTCGACGAGGTATTCGACGACACCGCAGACGCCGACGAAGCCCAGGTCCTCGCCATTCCGGTTGGCAGTCCCCTCATCGTGCAGATCCGCACCGCCGCCACAAAAAAGCGAATCACTCGCGTGACTAAATACCTGCGCCTAGGTCAAAGAAATCGGCTGCTTTGGGAACAAGGAGACCGCTCGGCGCTCGACATTATCGAGTCCACCAGGAAGGACACCAAAGAGCTGTGAGCAGACCGTTCCGCATGGCCCGAGCGAAGGCCGACGAACTCTCGATCGTCATGGACCTGCTCGACCAGCGCACAGCATGGCTGCACGAACGCGGCTCCGATCAGTGGAGCACCCGGGAGTTCAAGCCGCTGATGCAGGACGCGATCGCGCAGGGGTTCACCTGGCTGTTGCGGGACGCGGCGGACATGGCCGTGGCCACGCTTACGACAAACACGGTGGCGGATTCGGACTTCTGGAGCTCGCGCGAAATAGCGCAGCCAGCCTATTACCTTTCCAAACTCGCAACAGCGATTCAGTGGAAAGGTCACGGTCTCGGCAAATTGCTGATCAGCTGGTCCGCGGAATACGCTCGGGAGCACGGTGTGAACCTGATCCGCTGGGACGTCTGGCGCACCAACCGCGGTCTGCAGGACTACTACCGGTCCCTCGGCGCCCAGCACCTGCGTACCGTCGAAGTTCCCGGACGTCGATCTGGCGCGCTGTTCGAGCAGTGGACCAGCGACGAGGGCATCAAGGAGATCAGCACCGAGAACCAGCTCGCTCCCGTCGTCCGACTTCCCAGTGAACGTCTCGAGCTGCCCCAGATCCGCGAAACCGTCGAAGACGCGCGCGGAAACCCGACCGACGTCGATCCGGGAACCCGGCGAGTAGCAAGTTGGCCGGTTGCCGGTCTGGATACCATGCCGAACTCGACGTCGGCCGCCGCCCCATCACTCCGGCCGTCGATCCCCCGTCCCCTCTGCATCACCCCGAGCAAGCCCGTCGTGCTGTTCGATCCGGGAACCGGCTGGCGCCTTCACTACGGCTACGGCAGCCCGCTCGTCGAAGCTTGGCCAGAGCAGCTGAGGCCGGCCACACTCCGCCCCGGACACGCGTACCTGGTCCGGCTCAGTGGCGATCACGAACACGTCGAGGTCGTCGCTGACAAGGGCCTTGGTGACCAGCAGTGATCTGCTCGGGACAGCGGCGTGTCTCCCACCTTTCGGCCGTCCAAAACGATAGAACGGCCAGCATGGAGGAACGTCGGAAGACCGGCAGGCCCTCAAAGGGGCCGCGCGTGCGTAAACAGCTGCGCTTGGCGGTTCCGCTGGCCGAGGCTGCGGAGCAGTACGCCCAGGCTCACGGCATGGACTTCAACGACTTCTGTGCCCGCCTCGTGTCCGAGCACCTGCAAGAGCAGGGCATCGAGGTCAGCTACGACTTCCCGATCCAGGAGCAGCTGATGACCGCATAAATAAAGACGAGGCGCCGCGGTTGCCAGCCGCTCGCCTCGTCGTTCGCTTCGGGCGACCTGCCAGTCGCCGTCATCCGTACTGATCGGTTTCGGGTTACCAGCCCGATCGCCGCTCAGGCGGCCCGGTTACCAGCCGGGCCATTCACCCTTCCGCAAGGGATTTCGTGTGCCCAGAATAAGCCCTGGGTCCGGTGCGCACCAGAGGCGCGCCGACCTACCCTGCTTTACCTGCGGAAACGTCGCTGCTGAGCTGCGGCGTGACCTGCCGCTGCGCTTCACCAGCCCGGAGATGGCGACGCTGTGCGGCCGCTGCTGGCTGCAGTTCGGTGGGAAGGTCGCGGCCGCCGAGGCCGGCGCCCCTCCGGCCGCCGCGGTGCCCGTCCGGCCCGCTGACGGGCCCACCGAGTGGGCCAAGCTGCTGCTCGCCGTGCCGTGGCTGCAGCAGCTGCGCCGGGACGCTCAGCGCCGTCTCCGGATCCTCGTGGAGACGCTGCGGAACTGGGCCGACTGGTCCACCGCCGAGGCCTGGCCGACCTGGGCCCGCCTGCAGGCCGCCACCGGCTGGGGGCGCTCCACGCTCGCCGCCTGGCTGCGCCAGCTGTGGATCCTGGGCTGGATCGACCGCATCGAGCCCGGCAGCACCCCGCAGTTCCGGCCCATGGCCAGCCCGATCGAAGGCAACCGCGCGGCCGTCTACGGCCTCCTGGTCCCCGCCGCTGCGGAGCAGCTGGAGCCCCAGGAACGGCACCGTCGCTACCTGACGACGCTGTCCGAGCTGCGGGAGAAGATTGCGCTGCTCAGGGCAGCTGGGGAGAAAAACTGGACCCCTTCTTGGTCTTTTGATCTTCTAGAGTTAAAGATCGAAGTTGGTTACCTACGTACGCGCGCGAGCGAACTTTTCCACAGGTCAGCGCCGCTTTCCGGACTGGAAGAGCCCAAGATTGAGCCGCTTCGCGGCCGCATCGACGAGAAGCAGGCTGGCGGGTTCGCGATGAAGGTCCCGACCAGCCGGGGTGAGATGCTCGCTGCTGCCGCTGAGCTGCGTCGTGAGCACCCCGTCCTGGGTCGGATGAGTCCGAAGGCCATCCGTGCGGTTTGCCGCCGCTGGTGGCGTGCTGGCTGGACGAATCGGTGCATCGTCTGGGCTATGCGCTACCGCCCGACCGGCTGGTCAGGTACCGAATCAGGCCACGCTGAGTACGCCGTTATACACCCGACGGGCTGGGTTCGCAGCCGGTTGTCCGCCTGGCTCGACGACCACGGCAGGCCTCTGCCCGGCCGTCGCGCCGTTCGCGCTCGGCGCGAGGACGAGGCCTTCTCCCGGCGCCTTGGCCAGGAGGTTCATGGTCGCGCGATCGAGAAGATCCACGTCTTCACGCCCGAGGCGATCACCGCGTACGGCCGCAAGTGCGCCGCCGAGCTGGCAACCGAGCAGCGAGCCGACGCGGCGCGGGTCGCGGCGGTCGCGGAGGTCCGCGAGATGCTCGCCGAAGCCCGTGTGACCCGCGAGCTCCGAACATCGCTACAGCAGCAGCTGATCGCCAAGGCACATCGCAGCGCACCCGTCGTGGCGACCGTCCGGCCCGACGCTGGCGCCGACGACGAATTCGCCGGCCTTGACCCTGTCGAGCGGCGCCTGCGAGTCCTGGAACGTGCTCGTCAACGGGCAGCTGAGGAAGGTCGCATCGGCGGGTCTGCTCATCGACGGCGGTAAGCGCGCAGGTCAAACACGTATAACGCCCTATACGTACCCGGTTCACCCGATTGGACCTTGGTCCAGAACAGAATCTTGTACCATCATGTTGGTTATAACGAACATAACCAACACGACTGAGGAGTTTTGGTGAATCACTGGTCGAACTACCTGCCGACGTGGCTGCCGATGGGCAAGCCGGCCGAGGTCACGGTCACCGTGGACGTCGAGAACGACCGGCCCGCAGTGGCGGTGCTGATGTCGCGGCTGCAGGGCCTGGTCGAGGCGCTGCGCCACCGGGACGTCGACGGGCGCGATCCGCTGCTTGACGAGGACGAGGACGACCTCTACACGTTGCTGCTGCACCTGCACCTGGTCCGGATGGTTATCGAGGGCCAGGAGGAACGCGTTCTCTCGCGGTGCGCGGAGAAGAAGATCGCGCTGGAACGGCTGGCCAGCGCGCTGGAGCTGTCCGGCAAGAGCGCGGTGTCCTACCGGCTGCGCCGGATCAAGGAGGCCGCGAAGTCGGGCCAGTCCGCCGCGGGCATGGACGAGGCCCAGCTCGACGAGTTCGCCCGGGTCGTCGGCGAGGAGTGCTGACGTGGGCCGCCGTCTGCAGCAGCTGCGCGAAGAGTGGGCCGCCGCCGGCGAGGCCCTCGAACGCAACGACCGGGCCCGCTCCCGTCGGCGCAGCGAGCCCACCGCGGCGGCCGCCGGCCCCGAGTGCACCGCCGCCGACGTGACGGTGATGAACACGGCCACGATCGCCGGCGTTGTCGCCAACTTCGTCGTGAACAGCTGAAACGAGGTCAACGCCGTGCCGAAGTACACCGCTGAGGAAGCCGAGATCCTCGCCCTGGCCGCGCACGAGGTCGGCCACGCCATGGTCTGCAGCAAGTACGGCATCAAGGTCGTGAAGCTTTGGATCAACGGCGACGCCGGCCAGACCCAGCACGCCGAACCGGACATGACCGACCAGAAGCAGGTCGACGGCGCGCTCGCCGTGTTCTTCGGCGGCTTGGAGGCCGGCGCCGCCTGGGTGCAGCGCAACGCCGGAATGTGGCGCGGCCAGGCCCTTCGCTGGTCCCGCCAGTGCTCGGAATCGGACCTCAGCAACTACCGCGGCCTCCGCCGCCACGGCTCCGTTTCGCAGGCCAAACACCAGGCCATGGCCCGAACCGTCATCAGCAGCAACTGGGGGCGCATCGACCGGCTCGCCAAGAAACTCGCCACCGACGGCCACCTCGGCGGCCGCCACTTCAACTGAACCGGCACCGTCCTATTTGGAGGAACAAGTCATGTTCGGCAAGAGCAGCAACAGCAACTCCGACAACACCAACTCCGACACCTGCTCGTGCTGCTCCGCCCCCGCCACCACCACCTACGCGGGCGACCGAATGTGCGGCCCGCACGCTCAGTCCCGGCAGGAGCTGGACGAGCGACCCTGCTTCCGCCTCTACGGCTCCGCCCACCCGCGCTGACCCTCAACCCCTCGGAAAACCCAACCTTCGAAAGGAAGCTCTTCGTGCCGAAGAACGAACCCCAGACCTGCCCGAATGGCCACCCGGCCAACAGCAACGGCAATTGCTTCGGGCACGGCTGCGTCTACGACAACGCCCGGCGCCACCTCTGACACCCCGGGTGGGTGGCCCCTCCGACCAAGAACGAGCCGCCCACCCGGGTTCGCCACCCCGTCCATCCCAGAACGGAGCAACAAGTCTCATGATGCCCCTTCTCAACCGCGTCTCGAAGGCCGACCGCCGACGCTGGCTGGCGGCCGAAACCCTGCTCGACCTCGGTCGTGTCACCGCGGACTGGCTGGAGGACACCGTCGGCTCCCAGCCCGGCTACCAGCCCGGCTACGGCCCGGACCCCGAGACCGAGCCGCTGATCGTCACCCTCGCCCGCGTCAACCGCGCCGGGTTCCTCACCGCCGCGTCCCAGCCCGGCATGAACCCCTGCACCGGCTACGACGGCGCCACCTGGTCCCAGCGGGCCGCCGTCGAAGGCTTCCTCGAGGAACATCGCGCGGCCGCGCTGGCCGACCGGGCCCGCGACCACGGGCTCACCGTCGTGCTGCACCCGCCGGCCGCGCTGGTCCGGCGCCACCGGCGGCCGCTGGAGCCGTGGACGCCGGTCACCCTGCGCGAAGGCCTGGTGATGACCGGATTCGGCGGCTTCCGAACCGCCCGCGACCTGCGCTCCAGCGTCGTCGGCTACGGCGGCCTGTGTAGCCGCACCGCGGTCGCCGCGGTCACCCACGCCGCGCAGCTCACCATCGTCGACCTCGACTACCGCGACAGCTCGCGGCTGTGGGAGCTGCTCGACGAGTGGGCCGACGAGCAGGGCAGCCTGATCGCCGAGCTCGACCCCCGCCGCGCCGACCAGCGCCTGATCACCCAGCTGCTCGCCGCGCTCGCGGCCACACCTCGCGCCACCGCGTTCGTGGCCGACCACGCCGAGCCGACACACGAGCAGCGAGCCGTGCTCATCCTCAACCCGACCGGCGTCAACTCCGGTGGCGCGATCCGATGGCCGGTCCACGAGCAGGACCTTCCGCTGCTGGCCGACGTCGACCGGGCTCCGGATCTGCTGGCCTCCGCCCTCCCGGCCGACCAGACCCGCAGCCAGATCATCCAGCTGCTGGCCACCCACGCCCAGGTCCTGCGCATGCCGACCAGCTGGGACGACCCGTGGACCACGGAGGTGCGCCGATGACCACCAACGACTCCGGTGCCTGGCATAGCGATCTCCAGCGCCAGCAGGAAGAGCTGCAGCGCAAGAAGCAGGAAGCCGAGCAGCAGGGACAGGGCCGATGACCAGCGCACACGACGAAACTCCGCTGCTGCGGGTGCTGGTCGGGCCGCCCGGATCCGGCAAGACCACCCTTTGCCAGGCCCAGCTGACGGCCGGGCGCTGGGGTGTGCGGGTGTCGCTCGACGACGCCCGCGCCCGCTTCGGCGTCGACGCCCACGACCAGAGCGCCACGACCAGGGCGCTCGCCTGGGCCTTCCACCACGTCGACCAGCTGCTCGCCCGTGGGTTCGAGGTCACCATCGACGCGACCTCGACGACCGCGCGGGAACGCTCGAACTGGCTCGCGATCGCCGCCGCCCACCAGACGCCGGTCGTTGCCGTGATCGTGCGGACTCCGCCGGCGGTCGCCCACGAGCGCAACGCCGCCCGCGAACGGCCCGTGCCCGCCGACGTCGTCGACGGCATGGCCGCCCGCGTCGCCGCCCTCACCGTCGCCGACCTGCTCGGCGAAGGCTTCGCCCACGTCACCGAACACACCACCGCAGCCCCGGAGGAAGCTTCGTCATGACGGATCCCGCCCTGCTCGACATCGCCGGAATGCTCAACGAGCTGAGGCTCGGTCCGCTGGTCGTGGACAGCGTGCCCGGTCCCGGCGGCCAGGGCCACGCGCTGCAGGTCGAACTCGAAGGGCCGGCCCCCGCGCCGCGGCTGGCCCGCTTCACCGAGCTGCTGACCTTCGTCGACGTCGTTCTCGGCAAGTTCCACGACAGCGATACCACGGTGCGGCTCACCGCCCGCGGCCGCGCCCCCAGCGGCGTTCCCGTGCTGGTCGTGGCCACCTTCGATGAGCTCCAGGACGTCGACGTCGTCACGCGCATCCGCACCGAGCTCGGTCGCGCCATCGCCCGCAAGAACATCGCCGGCCTGCTCACCCGGCTCGCCAACCTCCAAACATCCACCCCCGCGTGACCAGGGAGAACAGCCCTATGCCCCAGCTGCATCGGAAGCTGCTGCCCGCCGTCGTCCTGGCGGCCAGTCTGACCGCCGCCTGCTACCCCGGCTACGCCACCACGACGTCGACGAGCGACCCGGCCGCGGTGGCCACCAGCCCGTCGACGAGCCCCGCCGCGGCCACCGCGCTGCTGGCCACGCTGCGCGTCGCGGTCGAAGACACCGGCGCGCACTACCACCGCGAGGACTGGAAGCACTGGATCGCCCAACCCGCTGCCGGCCGCGGCTGCGACACC
The DNA here is from genome assembly GCF_003937945.1 of Amycolatopsis eburnea. Lineage (GTDB taxonomy): Bacteria > Actinomycetota > Actinomycetes > Mycobacteriales > Pseudonocardiaceae > Amycolatopsis > Amycolatopsis eburnea. The sequence continues at coordinate 20,296 of NZ_RSEC01000002.1, read as the reverse complement.
CGCGAACTGGTCCTCAACACCCAAGGTCAGCACGACGGCGGCGGCCCGGTCGCCCATGACCCCGTCACCTGCGCGCCCTTCAGCGGCCACGGCAACCGCTGGACCAGCCCCTACGACGGCGTCACCGTCACCGATCCGGCCCGGCTCGACATCGACCACCTGGTCCCGCTCGGCGAAGCCGCCCGCTCCGGAACCCGCGCGTGGACCAGCGCGCAACGCGAGCGTTTCGCCAACGACACCGCGTTGCTGATCGCGGTGACCGCGAAAACCAACCGCGCCAAAGGGGACCAGGACCCGGCGCGCTGGCTGCCCGCGCTCGACCGCTGCGGCTACGCGAGCCACTGGATCGAGGTCAAACACCGGTACGCGATGAGCGTCGACCCGGCCGAACACGACGCCCTCGCCGGCCTGCTCCGGCGCTGCTGACCCGAAAGAAGCCCCAGCAACGGCTACGCCGAGCGGAGGTGAACCCCATGGGAGACAAGACCTGCCTGGACTGCTGGCACGCTGGCGAAGGCCAGACGGTGCACTGCGGCAGCTGCCCGTGCTGCCGCTGACCCGCGGCGCGGCAGCACGCGGCGTGTTGAACGCGGTCCCCGCCGGCGCACCACCACTTGCAACGAACCCGAGAGGAACCAACTCGCCTTGACCGACCAGACGGTGTACCTCGTCGAGGACCACACCGACCCCGAGCCGAAGCCCCACACGACATACTGGGCCCACGTCTACACCGACCTCGACCAGACCAAGCAGGCCGTGAAGGACAACGCCTGGCGCAACAACCGCGGCTGGATCAAGTGGGTCGACCGCGGTGGCGTCCACTACGGCTACCCCGAGCACCCCAAGCCCGGCGTCGACCCCGACCGCGAGCTGTACCGGCTCGTGCCGCTGAGCGTCCAGCCACCCGCGCCGCCCCAGACGCGGTGGGAGGCTGCGCCCAGCCGGAACGTGTAGCAGCTGCAGCACCAAGACGGCGGGGGCCGGCCACAGCGCCGGCCCCCGCCGTTGTCGTCTCGCCAACCAGGGGGCCGCCGACCCCGCCGATCCGCCTCGTCTTCCGGGGACCGCTTAAGCCGGATCCCCCGATCCCCGACCGGGCAGCCGTGTGAGCTGCGGTGACACGGTTGCCAGGGGATCCGCCGGTGTACCAGACTCACAGGAGGGGAGAAACCCGACAACACAACATTTCGCCGCCGCGGCGAACCGGCCCGGGAGCAAGATAGGGCTTTCCATAGGAAAGCCGACCTCCGTCGGCGGCGGTTGACGATCGCGGCCGCGGTTCGCTCGATCGAGGCCCCGACGTCCGGGTGCGTACCGTGGCCGCTCGTGGAGACCGCCGAAGCCGCCGAGGCCACCCCGTCGTCGATACGCCAGCCGATCATCACCAGCGCCGCATTGGTGCTGCTCTCTGGAGCGCTTGCCAGCGTCTACATCGGCGGGTTCCTCGTGCACGCCCAGCCCCCGATGACGCCGGTTATCGCCTACGCCGGCGGCACCACGCTGCACCTGGCCGCGCTCGCCGGGCTGAGCATCCTGCGCGCTGGATCTCGTCCTCCGGGGTCGCTGCGCGCGACGCTGCTGCTGGGTGCGGTGTTCGTCGGTGTGTACGCAGCCCTCGGCTTTCACCGGATGCACCCGGCAAGTCCGGCGTTCGGTGCGCTCTTCGGCGGCTTCTTCGCTGCGCTCGGACCGCTGTGGGTCGGGCTGCTCCTGCCGCGTGAAGCCCGCACACCGGCGGAGCAAGATATGGGATAAGACAATCTTATGGACCGCGCTTAACGCTGTTCGGCCGTCGCTACCGGCGAGCGGAAAGCCGATCGAGACCGCCCGGGTGTGCCTCTCCCAGCGCCGCCATCGCGCGCACCAGGTGCTCGTAGATCGAGCGGTGATCCCAATGCCGGGCGCTCGTGATCGAGGCCGGCCTGCGCAGCTGCTGCGCGAGCTCGTCGAGCATCGTGTTCCACCCTCGCGGATCCGTCGGCACCCGCGGACCGCGCGGCGCGACCGTCCGTGTCAGCGTCTGCTCCCGCACCTCGACCACCGGCGCCGGCAGTTCCTTGCCCAGCTGCTCAGCAGCCCGCCGGATCGCCCACGCCCGCGTCCGGCACGTCGCGTCGCAGTACCGCCGCGGCCGCCCCCGGCCGTACTGCACGAGCGCCCGCCCGCACGCTCCGCAGGTCTGCGGATTCGTCCGCTCGGTCGTCGTCGACCGCACCGTCGTCGTGTCCGCCTCACCCATCGAACCGGCCCCTCGCTTCCGTCACAACGAAATCCCCTCACCTTCGACGATAGCGAAATCCGCGACCCGAATCCGGGCGTCACGAACGCCAAGATCAACAACTTTGAGCTAAGGTATCGACACGATACGTGACTTTCGTTGTGACGAATTCTTACGGCGCAATTTGCGCTTCGCTGCCCCGCCGTCCCGCGGCCCGGTGCGTTGTCAACGAGGTCACCCTGCCCCGCCCGACCACCGCCCACCCCGCACCCTCGCCCTGCCTACCAGCCCCTACCGGCCCGCCGCCTCACCCTGCCCGCCGGCCACCCTCCCCCGGCACTCCAACCCCGCCACGGCCACTACAGCCACACCGCCCCACTTTCCCGCAGCACCTCTTGCAAGAGTTTTGACCCGGGTTTCGTGCTGACGAAAAAGTGTCGTAGATACCTTAGACCAACCGATTCCGTACTGACGAAAGAACCGCGTCGAATGCAGAGCAAGATATGCAGGAAGGGAACCTTCCTGCGCTCGGGCCTGACGGCCCGATCCGGGTGCCTCGGGCCGGCGGGCCGCGCGTGCGACGGAAACGGACGGACGTCGCCGTGCACTCGTGAGCGGCGCCGGCCACACCTCTTGGTCGGCCGCCTGTCGAAGCCGCGAACGTGACCGGCGGGCTGCCATGATCGAGGCCATGTCCCTCACGCCGACTCCGGCCATCATCGCCCGTGACGCGCTCTACGCCCTCCACGGCAAACTCGGCGAAGACGCCTCGACCGAGCAGCTGCTGCAACTCGGCATGCTGGCCGCCCAAGTCGAGATCGCCGACCGCCTCGAAGGCATCGAGAAGTCGCTCGACATCGGGCTGCTCATCCGGACCGAGTAGCCGAGCGCGGCCGCGCTCAGCGGGCGAGGTGCTCGAGCGCCTGGCGCAGCAACGGCCGGTGCGGCTCGTACAGCCCGCCCTCGGACGCCAGCGCCGCGGCGAGCTCGTCGACGTCGTCGGGCAGCGGCCACCAGCGCGCGTCCGCCGCGTCGTCGCCGGCGGTGGCCGGGACGGTCTCTTCGAGCTCGAACAGCGCGGCCGTCGAGGCCACCCAGGCGTGGTCGGTGTTGCGCCAGTCGTCGACGACGGCCCGGCCCAGCACGACCGGCGTCGTGGCCGCGAGGTCCACGCCGGTCTCCTCGCGCAGCTCCCGCACGAGCGTGGCGGGTGCGGTCTCGCCCGGGTCGACCATGCCGCCGGGGATCGCCCACCGGCCGACGTCCTTGCGGCGGATCAGCAGCACGCGCCGGTCCTCGCCGGTCCCGGCGACGACGATCGGGTCCGCCGCGGCGTTCTCGCCCCACTTGCCGAGATTGCGTCCGGTCCGCCCGGCGCGGCCCTGCGGGTTCAGCGGCCGCCACCGGTCGTCGAAGTCGAACCGCACCAGCGCCTGGTCGTGCCGGGCCTGCCAGTCCGGGACGTCGTCGATCTCGGGGTAGGGCTCGGCCCAGCCTTCGAGGACGCTGGCGGTCAGCCCGGTCGTCTGCAGCTCGGCGGGTGTGATGTCCACCGGCAGGTACGCCGGCCACGGCGTCGACCACGAGCGCATGTTCGCCGGCACCTTCACGCCCGGGTGGTCAACCGGCGCCGTCTTCCCGGTCGCCCACAGCTCCGCCGCGTCCGGCTCGCCGCGCAGCAGCTCGGTGCGTCGCGACTGCGCGGTCGCGCGCGCCACGCCCATCGCCGTCGCCAGCGCGCCGAACGAGCCGCCGGCCTCCGCGTGGGCCCGCACCGTCGCGGCCTGGACGCCCTCCAGCCGGGAGGTCAGCGTCGCGACGTCCTGCAGCACCCACTCCTGCCACATCGTGCCCGCGCTGACCGGCGTGTCCTTCAGGCTCGGGCCACCGGCGCGGATCGGGTCTCGTCCGGAGCGCAGGGCCGCCAGGCCGACGAGCACCGTGTCCAGCGCCTCGCCGAACTCGGTCACGGCGTCGCCGAGCGCGTCGGCCTGGTCCTTCGTCAGCGAGATGACCAGGTCGACGCCACCGCGCCGGGCGTTCGCGTCCTTGTTGTAGTTCAGCACCGCTCAACCTCCCGTATGAAATCTCGTACAGGCAACTGTATGTAAAATCGTACAGTCGGGCAAGGGGTGGGCAGGATGGGGTTCATGGGGGATACGCAACCGAAGCCGGCCTCGCCGATGAACCGACGACACCGCAGTCCGAACGGAGGCCTGCCGCGGATTTCCGGCGGCCGCATCCGCTACACCCGCGACGAGTGGGACCTCGTCCGCGAGGCCGCCGACGCCGACGGCGGCCTCGCCGTCGGTGCCTGGGTGTGCCGGGCCGCGCTCGACGTCGCCACCGGACACGCTCACGGTGGCGACGTGCCGCGCCGCGAGCTCGAGGAACTGCGCGACGAGATCCGCCAGGCCCGCGCCGCTCTTGCCAGTGTCGGCGGCAACATCAACCAGATCGCCGCCGTCGCCAACACCGCTGGCGAACTCCCGACCGCTGAGCAGCTGCAGGCCATGCTGCGGTTCATCCGCGACCACGTCCTGGCCCTCGACAGCGCGAGCTCGGACATCGTGGGCTACCTCATCGACCCGGCGAAGCCTCCGCGACGCCGCTCCGCCTGACCTGGCCGCTGTGGACTACTCGTCGGGATCCTTGCCCGGTGGCGGCTCGGGAAGGCCGGCCACCAACTCGGCGAGATCGACTTCGAGCGCGTGCGCGATGCGGGCCAGGACGACGATCGAGGGGTTGGCCTCGCCGCGTTCGATCTGGCCGATGTAGGTCCAGTGGACCCGGCTGCGCCGACCGAGGCGTTCCAGGCTAAACGCCTTGGGGACCTTCGCTTGCCGGGCCGCGCGGACACGCTCGCCAAGCGCGCGAGCGAACTCCGATATGACCTGGTCAGACACGAGGCGTATGCCTATCGACCTTGTGTCGATCAACGCCAGAGACGATCAACACAAGGTGATGAGTCTTATGTCTATAGTCATCAGAATGACGGACCCAATCCCGGGGCCAGCTCGTCGACCCGTGCCACCCGCCGACACTGCGGGAATCGTGTTCGCCCGCCTGCGCCGCGGCGTGACGCTGCCCGGCGGCCGGGTTGTCGGCGAGACCGACCGCGAGGTGCACCTCATCCCCATCCCGCTCGGCGATGACAGACCCGCCGCCCTGGTCGCCTACTGCGGACTGGTCATCCGGCCCGGCCAGGCCGACCTCGTCGACACCCTTGCGGGCATGCCGTGCCCGCTATGCATGGTGCGCTCGCCGGCGCCAGTCACGCGGTGAGCAGCTCCCTCTGCCGAGTCGGTCGGTGTAGCGGTTGCGACCGTCGCGGCGACAGCACAGGTATGACCGAGTTCGAGCGGACGGCGCTGGCCGACGACGCGTTCGTGCTCACGCTGTGGGCGTGGGGCGCCCAGATTGACCTCGCACCCCACGCTGAGGGTCTGGACATCGTCGCGATGATGCACCGCTGGCACGAGGGTCGCCGCCTGCACACGATGCCGACCCTCGCCGACGAGGTATTCGCCGCCGAGCAGGAGTTCCGTACCGCCGAGCAGGAGCTCCGCGAGCAGCATCAGCAGCCCGCGTGGATCCCCGACGACACCTGGCCGATCACCCACGAGCAGGTGCGCCGCCAGCAGGCCGCGCGCGCCGCCGGACGGCGGCCGCGGTGGCATCCGCCAACCGCGGCCTGATCGCCTCCGCGCTCGTCGGCGAGCTGCCGAGCGGGCCACTTCGTGGCATGGAAGGCGACGAAAGCTACGGTTTTGATCGGCAAAAGTTACGTTTGAAAACAGCAAAAATTACCTTCAAGGCGTAATGATTGCTGTTTTTGTCTGTTATCAGTGCTACCCGTATGGGTAGTATTCGATGCGTGGAGATGGACAAGGCCTTCGAGCTGCTCGGCGACTACGTCGGCGAGCAGTGGGGCATGGTCACCGCCCGGCAGGCGAAGAGCCTCGGGATCGACGCCGTCACGCTCTACCGGCTCAAGGACGCCGGCTTCCTCGACCTGGTCCGCCGCGGTGTGTACGTCGCGACCACCGCAGCGGCCCACCGCCACCAGGCCGAACAAGCGGCCTGGCTCGCGCTGCGGCCTACCGAGTGGGCTTGGAACCGCGAACCCCTCGACCCCGACGACGGGGTCCTCTCCCATGGCACGTCTGCCCGCCTGCACGGCTTCGGCGAACTGGTGGAGAACGAGATCGCCTTCACCGTCCCCCGCCGGCGCACCAGCCGCGACACCGACCTGTGGTTCAAGATCGACGACAGCCTCACCGACGACGACGTGACCCTCGTCGACGGGCTGCCCGTGACGACCATGCTGCGCACCGTCTGCGACCTGCTCGACCAGCACATCGACGGCAGCCACATCGCCACGATCATCCGTGAAGCTGTCGAAGCCGGCCAGCTACGGCTGGACACCCTCGCCGACCGCATCACCCCCTACGCCCGGCGCTACCGCGTCCGCCCGCTCACCGGCACCGCGCTGCTGGAACACCTGCTCGAGCAAATCGACCTCACCGTCGACGACCTCGCCACCCGGCCCAGGCCACGACGGCCGCCATCCGCCGAGAGCTTCGTCAACGACTTCCTTGCTCGGAACGGTCACCTCCCTGTCCGCCCGGCTGGGCATGGGCAGGCGAAGAGCCAGGGAGGATCCGCGGCGGCGGCGTGGACTGAGCCGGAGGTTCAGCAGATCGTCGCCGCCGCGATGGCCCCGGCCGCGGACGAGCTGCGTGCGAACTTGCGCAGCATCACCGCACCGACAACCGACGCGTGGGGCAGCGCTCTCGCCGAGATGATGCGCAACAGCCCCGCCATGGAAGAGTTCCGCAAGAAGATCCGCGCGATAACGAGCCCGGACGTCGACGGGCTGAGCCGTGCCCTCGCGACGATCGCCCTGCAAGGTCCCGGCGGCGAAGAACTGAGGCAGCAGATCGCCCGGTCCGTCGCGGCCGGTCCGCCGCTCATCGCTGCAGCCCGGCAAGATGCCTCCCGTGACGAACTGGACACCAACGACGACTGACGCCTGTGCCGCGTGACGGGCGGCCGCTCACGCCCAGCGGCTACAAGAACTCGATCAAGACCCGCGCCAAGAACGCGGCCGCGACCACCCCAGGCGTGAACGCGGGCGAGCTCACCGACCTGTACTACCACCGGCGGCTGCTCGCGCGCGTCTTTCACGCCGACCCCGGCCGCTGGGTGCTCAAGGGCGGCCAGGCGCTGCTGGTGCGCTGGCCTGCGGCCCGCTACTCCACCGACATCGACCTGCTCGGCGACCAGGACAGCACCGACGAGGCGGTCGCCGCCTTGATCGAGGCGGCCGGGGTCGAGCTCGACGACCACATCCTCTTCCGGCACCAGAAGACCACCGATCAGCCGCATCCCGACCGGCCCACCCGGACCGTCTACTTCCGCGCGATGTTCGGCAACGTCGAGCTGCGCCGCGACGTCAAGGTCGACGTCGTCGTCTCCGGACACCTTCCCCGCGGCGCCGTGGTCGTCGAGCCTCTCGACGCGCCGTTCAACGTCGAGTGCGACGTCTGGCCCGAGGTGCGGATGTTCCCGCTCGAGGACCACGTCGCCGAGAAGATCTGCGCGATGTACGAGAAGCACCGGATCGCAGGCAACGACTCCACCCGCTATAAGGACCTCGCCGACCTGGCCATCATCGCGCTGAACTCCCCGTTCGACGGCGCGATGCTGCACGCCACCCTGCTTGAGGAAGTTCATCGCCGTCGCGATCGCGGGATGGTGCTCGAACTTCCCGCGACGTTCACCGTGCCCAACAGCGCCTGGCGGGCCGGCTACAGCGAGATCGCCAAGAAGGTGCGTGAGCTCCCCAGCGAGCTGAACACCTTCGCAGGTGTCCAGCCGCTCATGGATGCCTTCCTCACCCCGCTCCTGAAGCCGACCCCACCCTCAGGCTCGTGGACCCCGCAGACCCGTCGGTGGGGGTGACGGCCGCGCCGGGAGTGGCCGCCCGGATGCGACACGTAAGAGTGTCGGGACCTCGTCCTACGCTTGACGGATGCAGCCGCCGCCGCAGGCCTTCGCCGACGAGTCGTTCCACGAGAACACCGACGGCGGCTTCTACGTGCTCGCGGCCGCGGTGCTACCCGCCGACCGGCACGACGAGCTGCGCGAGGCGATGCTGCAGATCCGCGGCCGCCGACGAGGCAGCAAGCTGCACTGGTACCCGATGGACCACCAGGAGAAGCTCGACGTCGCCAAACGCATCGCCGACTTCGACGAACTGCACGTCGTCACCGTCGGGACCCCGGTCCGGCCCCGGCGGCAGGAACGCGGCCGCGCCCTGTGCCTGCAGCGGCTGGTTACCGAGCTGCACGACGCAGGCGTCGGCGTGCTGGTCGCCGAAGCCCGCCAGGCCGACCTCAACGCCCGCGACATCGCCACCGTCACGGCGACCCGGCACCGGCTGCCCGCGGGCAGCCGGTGCCGGATCGAGCATCGCTTCGGCGCGGACGAGCCGCTGCTGTGGATCTCCGACGTCGTGGCCGGCGCCGTCCGTGCCCGGATCAACGGCACCGCGGAGTTCTTCGACCCGCTGGCCGGCTGCGTGCACGAGGTGCAGGTCGACACCCCGACCTGATCGCGCAGACCTCGGACATGCGTAAGGCCAGGCTCCCGGTCATGCCCCAGGTCACCTGGCCTTGCGACTCGCGCGACGTCCGCGACGTCTCGCTCTCAACGAGCACACCGTCAAGGACGCGGCCCGGCGGGTTGCTCGTTGCCAAGCCGCGATCACGGCGGCTTGGCAACGCCAAGAGTAACAGCGGATTCCGATGTATGTGCGTTCATGTGCGTCTATGTGCTGCATCTAGGTGTCACAGCTATCTGGCACATCAGTGCAGGCCAGGGCGCCACACTTGCCTATCGATTAGCTCAAGTGTTCGATTGCGGCCATGGCGGTGACGTGGACGCGACCCTCGTGGTGCCCGTCGGTCGGGGACGGCCCCGCGTACCGGTGGGACATCGACTTCCTGTGTAACGGCGAGTACTGGTCACCCCAGAGCGGGCTGCTCGGTGGCCCGCCGGACGACATCGACCTGGAACAGTTGCTGCGAGACTGGTTCGCCGAACGCGGCGGCCCGGCGGCCACCTGGCGCCTGCAGGTCTCGCCACGCGAGGAGGAAGCACCGCCGATCGCCAGCGTCGAGCTGTGGTTCGACGAGCGCGTGCGACCGGTGAAGAGCCTGCGCCGCGACGACGGCATACCCACGCCGCCGCCATGCTGGGCACCGGAGGACCCCGCCCCGGCCTTGCCGAAGCCGACCTCACCCCCGGCGGGCCCGTTGGCCGACCGTCAGTAACACCCGCGACGGCGGGCAGGCTCAGAACAGCAAGTGCCAGCACCCGAGGTGCTCACGGGCGCCGAGCAGGTATTCGCCCGGGTACGTCGCGCGGATGCGAGCCCAGAACGGCCGCGAGCTCGTCTTCTCCGGAGTGATGAACCAGCGATAGCTGGGCAGCTCGGTGCGCAGCTGCGCCAGGACCCGGGTCCCGATCCCGCGCCGCTGCTCGTTGTCAACGAGGCCGATCTCGCCGAGCATCACGCACCGGCAGGCGTGGCAGGCGTCGTAGTCGACGCTGCCGATGTGGACGTCGTCCCGGTAGATCTTGTGCTCGAAGGCGGTGACTTGTGCGTTCTCAACGTGCGAGTGCCCTGGGCTCAGCCGCACACCGTCCCCGAGGTCGGTGCCGCCCGGCTCGACCGGTAGCTGGCCGTGGTGCAGGACGTCTTCGAGCGAGATCGGCGTGCCTTCACCAGCGTCGTCGGCCATGCTGACCACCGTGGCTCTCGACCTGGTCCGCGGCAACTCGTGCCCGCTCGCCCGACGTGGGCGAGCGGGCCGCTGACACAGCTCAGGGACGCGCGAAGAAACGCCGCCACCACGCGGTCGGCGCAGGCTCGTCGGTGACGAGCCGAAGCCCAGGCTGGTGTTCGGGCGTCGTGTCGTCGGCCTGGTGGTCGAGGTCGTGCAGGGTGTTGCGAATGCCGAGCACCGCCGAGGTGACCCAGCCGCCCTCGATGTCGGGGTAGTCGTCTCGGTCGATGGTGCTGCTGATGCGATCCAGCAGCGGACGAGGCAGGTCGGCCCGCTCGGACAGGTTGTGCAGGGTCTTCCCGGCGAGGGTGGCGTGGCGTCCGGTGAGCGCGTCGAGCACCGCGTCGAGCAGCTGCTCGCCGACCGCCGGGGTAAGGCCGGGGTTGAGGGACAGTCCCGGCCAAGCGGCGGGCACGTCGAGGGCGGCGCGCTGGACCTCGGTGTCGCCGCTCTTGGCCACGGCGTGGCGCACCTCGTCGGAGGGGTCGGACCGCAACGCGGTGATCTGTTCCTCCATCGCGGCCCGCGGGAAGGCTCGGGAGCGAACGATGTCGTAGACGCTGCCGCACAGTTCCCGCAGCCGCTTCGGGTCGGTGGTCTCGCCGGCTTCGCCGTAGAGCTGGCCGACCTGCTCGGGGTAGGAGGTCATCGCGGCCCGGTGCAGGACCCAGGCCGCGTCGGTGACGTCGCGGCACCAGCGGTAGGCGACCTGCCGCTCCGGCCCGATGCTGGAGTGGTCGGTCAGAATCTGCAGCGTGCCGGCGTCGTCGGGATCGAGGAACATCAGGGTGTAGGCGGCCAGCTCGATCTCCGCGGTGCTGTGGGTGGCGCCGATCGCCGCCTCGAGGTGCCCGCTCAGGTGGCTCGCGGGGTAGAGGTCCTGGTAGCCCAGGTGGCGGGACAGTTCCGTCCAGAACTTCGAGAACGTCCCGTACCGGTAGGCGGGCAGCACCTTCAGCAGCGTGATGAGCCGGGCCGCGGCCGGCGCCAGCTCCGGGTCGCTGGCCAGCGGGCTGGGGTCCAGCAGGTCTTCTGCTCGCATGTCCCCGAGCTCGAGGGCATCCCGCAGCTTGGTCAAGGTCTCCAGTCGAGGCCGGGCCGACTTGCCCGTCTCCAGCTGGCTGACGGTCTCTTGGCTGACCCCGGCTCGCTGGGCCAGGTCCCGCTGATTGAGGTGGGCGGTCTCGCGCAAGTGCTGCAGCATGGTCGACATGCCAGCTAAAACGACAGCAGAACGGCTTTTGTTCCCGTTCGAACGGGCTAAATCTTCCGTTGAACGGCTAGTGTGAAGTAGCGTTGCCGTGGGCTGCGAGATTGGGCCGGTCGGCTGGTCGGTGGCGGCACGCCGCTGTCGATGACTGGCAGCGGACCGCGGTGACTTCATGATCGACAGTGCTCGGCAGCACGACTACACGGGTGAGGGGAACGACCATGGAGACCCAGGCCGCGGCGCCGGCGACCAACCAGATTCCGAAGACCGAGTTCGTGGCCGAAGACGGCACCGTGCTCGCGCAGGTGCGCATGGCAGTCGACCGGCGGATGCCGTGGCTGTGGGGCAGCTTCGGCAACGGCAGCGGCCAGTTCGTCGAGGTCTGGCCAGCACTGCCGTCCCCGACCGCCGGTGTTGTGGGCACCACGGTCGGCCCGTTCGGCGACACCGACATCGACCTGGGGTACTTCCTCGACAGCGCGCGACGTCGCGGCGTCCGCACGATCTACGCCGCCTACGTCGCCGACCCGCGCGAGGTCGACCAGGACGGGCACGCCGCGATCGGTGATGGGCTGGTCGTCCAGTTCTTCGCCGACGGGGTCCTGCACACCTGGCGTGGCGCTCCCCTCGAGGAGGCCACCCCGGCCGGGCACCCCACCCCGCAGCAGCAGGAAGCCATCGACGAGCTGGTCGAGACCCTCGTCGCCGACCCGGAGTACCGGAAGCTGACACGCAAGAGCGAACGCGACGGCTACGCCAAAGCCGGCGCCCGCACCGGCGAACTCGCCGAAGTCTTCCGCGGCGAGCATCCCGCCGTCCCGCCGAACTTCGGCTGGCGAATCCTGCAGCAGGCCCAGGCCCTCGTGCAGCAGGGCGCCCGCGATGCCTACGCGAACGTCGAGGCCGACGAGCCCATCTTGATCGAGGTGCTGCGTCAGGACGATGGCCTCGCCGTGATCAACGATCGCACCGCGCGCCGCCACCACATCCGCGACGTGCTGTTCGAGCGCTACGGCCACGCCCCGCCCTCCGCGCTGATCGGCCGGCTCTACGACGCCACCACGCGGTGAATCCCGAGGTGGCCAGCTTCGGCACCCATGTCTCCGGCATCGCATCTGCCCTGGTGGGCCCGGAACCGGGAATTCCGGGTTCCGGGCCCGACGGCCGCGACTCCGGCTCGTGATCGCGTCCGAGTGCGCGTGCCGGAGCGCGCGTGCGCGCCGGGACCTGTCGGGCCCCCGGCCTACGCTTGACCGATGTCCGTGCTGCAGGCCTTCGCCGACGAGTCGTTCCACGAGGACGACGGCGGTGGCTTCTACGTGCTCGCCGCCGCGGTGCTGCCCGTCGATCGGCACGCCGAGCTGCGCCAGCTGATGCTGGACCTGCGAGGACCACGGTCGGGCAAGCTGCACTGGCAGGTGCTGACCGAGGCACAGCGGCGGGACGCGGCCAAGCGGGTCGCCGACGTCGACGAGCTGCACTTCGTCGCCGTCGGTTCGCCGGTGCCGGTGCGCCGCCAGGAGCGCGGCCGCGCGTTGTGCCTGCAGCGGCTGGTCGCAGAGCTGCACGGCGCCGGCGTCGAGCACTTGATCGCCGAGGGCCGGACGATCCAGCTCAACGCCCGCGACATCCGCACGGTCCAGCAGGCCCGGTTCATGCTGCCGAAGGGCGCGCGGTTCCGGCTCGACCACACCCCAGGCGTTGACGAGCCGCTGCTGTGGGTGTCCGACATCGTGGCGGGCGCCGTACGGGCCCGGCTGCACGGCAACGAGACGTTCTTCGAGCCCCTGGCCGGCTGCGTGCTGGAGCTGCAGGTGGAGACCCGGACCTGACCGGGTACGGACATGCGTAAGGCCAGGGTCCCAGTATTCCCCGGGTGCACCTGGCCTTGCGACTCGCGCGACGCCCGCGGCGACGCGCTCCTAACGAGTTTCCAGCTCCTCTACTCGTTGCCAAACCGCGGTGAGGGCGGCTCGACAACACGAGCGTAACCCAGTTTCGAGTTTGCAAACACGCTTGGCGCTGTTCTGTTAGTCGCATCGTGTGTATTCGGTGAGCGTTCCAGTGTCGTAAAACTCGCATTCGGGCTGGTCAGGGAGTTTCGGGGGTCGCTCAGTGCGCGGGTGCCGTCGCACCGTAGCGAGACGGTTCGACCGCGGTCAGAGTTGGCGGTTTCGCAAGTCGCTCCTGACCGGCGGGCCACCGTGCCAGACGTTCACGGCGGCCGGGGCTCGACGTTTGCCCTGGTGGGCCCGGAACCGGGAATTCCGGGTTTCGGGCCTGTCGCGAGCCGGGTTTTGTCGGTGCGCGCCACTACGCTGGTGGCCGGCCGCCCGCGCTGGCCTGACTCCGAGCCGACCTCACCCACGCTGAGGCGGTGACGAGGACCGAAGGGTCCCTGACTCGCGCGACGAAGACAGCCGTCGTCTGCCAGTCGCCTGTTCCTGGCGGGGGATGCGTGGGATCGCCCGTCGTCGAGGGAGCAGAGACCATGACCGCGAACAAGGCCCGCAAGCGCGCGACCAGGACCCGCGCCGCCGAAGCCGGCATCTCCTACACCGCCGCCCACTTCGAGAACACCGCGCCGCGGCCCGTCGGGGAGCAGCGCCCGGAGTGGGCGGGCATCGACTGGTACGCCTTCCCGCCCGAGCCGCCCCGCGGGTGCCGGCTCGGCGTGCTGCACGCCAACCAGCGCTACTACTGGACGATCCGGCGCCGGTGGGCATCAATCGCGCCGGAGCAGGTGCAGCGCCAGGCACACAGCGCCGCGGATCCGCTGCGCCGCGCGCAGCACCTCGCCGGGTGGTGGCCGGAAGGGCTGATCTACTTCGGCCGCACGCGGGACGTGGCGCTGAGCGTGCTCTACACGATCGCGATGCACGACTGGCCGGACCTGGTGCCCAACGCAGAGGTTCTCGCCGAGCTGGCCGCGGCCGGAGAACCCGCGCCGGTGGACGCCGCCTTCGCCGAGCTGGACCGCCACGCCCGGCTGCTCGCCGGCGACCAGCGCCACGCACCGACCGTGGAGCTGGTCGAGCAGGCACGCACGATCCTGCAGACGCAGGCCGCCGACACCAGCGACCCGCGCCGGCGTCGCCACGCCGAGATCGCGCTGGCGAACATCCGACGCGCTCTCACGCCGTACGACGTCGGCCGGGACGGCTACCCGATCGCCGAGGGCATCGCGATGCCCGGCGCGCTGGCGACGTTGGATGCGATGCTGTGCAGCTCGCAGGGCGGATTCCCGCCCGGGACCGTGGTTTCCTGCCAGGATGGCGGCCGCCGGGTGCTGGCCGAGATCGATCGCTGCCGGTGGGCGCCGGCCGGTGGCGGCCCGACGCACTACGACGTGCACTGGTTCGGTGCCCCGGGCGAGGTCCCCCACCGCGCCGAGCAGCTCGTGACGGCCGAAGACGTGCAGCTGCCCTCCGGCACCGCAGCGCCGTGGATGACGCGGTTGTGACGCGCGGCGGCCGCCTGTCCTCGCGGTCGGTCTCCGAGCGGTGATCCACTGAACGAAGGCCCTGGCGGTCCAACTCGGACCCCAGGGCCTTCTCCTGTATCCAGACTGACCTGCTCGGACGAACAACTACGCGGCTTCGTCGCAGAGCCAGCTCCGCTCAGCGCCGGAACGAGGTAATCCGCTGGTCAAGCTCACCACGGTGGGGTCCTATAAATCGTCGGCAGGAGGACCGACCAGAGAAACCTCTATATAGGGCGGCCGCGGGGGGAGGAAATGCAAAATCCAGCACACGGGCGCGGCCGCAGCCTTGACCTGGCCGGCTGGGTGGAGCTCGCCCGCACCGCGATCGAGCAGACCTTCGAAGAGCAGCTGGTCATGCCCCACTCCGAGATCGAAGCGCGCCTCTGGGACCTCGGCTGGCTCGACCCCACCAACCTCCGGAAAATCCACTTCAACCCCCACATCTTGACCCTCGCCCAAAACGAGCTTGAGCGGGCCGGCCGGATTCTGCACATCACGCACCCCACCAAGGGCGGCGCCACCGTCGACCTGCTCAGCACCGCCGACACCCGCCTGCGCACCACCGCGATCTCCCGGGCGGCCCGCCGCAAGGGCATGCTCTACGCCCGCTACGACCGGTGGATCCCCACCATCGGCGACGCCGGCGAAGCCGTCGTCGCCCACTCCCTCACCGAGGCCATGCGCCGCGGCGACGGCTTCATGCCGGTCAACTCCGACGGCAAATTCGGCGAGATCAGCCGGATCGGCACCCTGAAGTTCCCCGGCCCGGTCGACAACGGCGCCTGGCAGACCGTGATCGACCCGACCACGCGCCTACCACTGCCGGCCACACACCTGGTGCTGATCGAGATGAAGAACCGCAGACTGACGCTCTACCCCCGGCACGCCGAAGTCCACCAGTTGCTGCACAAGGCAGCCCTCGCCGTAGACGAGTTTCCCGGCCTGCCAATCGTCCCCGCCCTGATCTGCCGCCGCGGCCACCCCTGGCTGTTCTGGATGGCCAAGGACCTCGGATTCCGCGTCCAGCAGACCCGGCGCCAGTTCTTCACCCTGCCGGACAAGACCGACCGCCGCTACCTCACTGAAGTCCAGGAGGAACTCGGCTTCGACCTCCACCCGATCAACGGCGAGATGCCGAAGATCATCGACTTCTTCAAAGGCGTGCTCCCCAAAGAAGCCGCGACGGCCGCTCAGCGGTGGAAGCTGATGGCCCCGCTCGTCAAGTCCTACTCGGAGGAACTGCGCAAGGACACCCTCGCCGAGTACGCCCGCACCCAGCTGCTGCACGAGATGTATCTCGACGTCGAACTCGTCATGAAACACAGCAGCCTCGGCGAGCCGGCCACCTGGACCCTGCCGCCCGAAGACGCCCGCGAGGATCCGACCTTCCTCTGACTGCCTGTCTCAAAACCATGGTTTTGAGACAGCCCTGCGCCGTTCGGGTGGTCGTAACAAAACCCCTGGTCGGGACGTCTCAGAATCTGGTCTCATAAGGTAGTCTCAAAACCCTGCTACGGAGTTAGATTCTGAGATTGGAGCCGAGGATGTCGGACGTGGACGGCTGGGTGGAAGACCGCTTCCCCTACGACGGCCCGCACTCACAAGACACCGTGATCGAAGCCGCGACGGCGATTCGCGAGCTGACCCGCTACATCAGCAACGCCACCCGGCACCAGCACACCCTGGAGTGGGCGGCCACCGTCCGGCGCGTCAGCAACACGCTCGCCGGCGCGACCTGGTTGCAGGACGAGGTGCTCGACCGCCTCGCCGACGGCATGACCCGGCTCGCGGAGGACCGGACGCTCTACCACGAGGACACCCCGAGCCGGGACCGTGGCCACGGCGACCCGAAGGCGGCCGCGACGGCGCGGGAGGCCGCCCGCGTGCTCGGCGAGGCCCGCAAGGCGGTCCGGGTGTCGGCGACCGCGCTGGACACGGTCGCGCAGACCGTCTACCCGCTCGGGAACGAGTGATGGGCGCCGAGTCGGACACTGCCTCCGCCGGCGACGCCACGGCGGCGCCGCTGACGGCGGGGCAGCTGCGGGAGTACCTGGCCGGGATCCCGGCCGACAAGCCGCTCATCGCGGTCACACCGGACGGTGACTCGTTCCTGGTGACCGGCATCGGGTTTGGCCAAGTCGACTGGGGCCGCGGCAACGGTCTCGAGGTGGAGGACCGCTACCTGGAGCTGTCCACGGTCGACGCCCCGCGCGAGCTGATGCTCTTCCCGAAGGACAAGCACGCCGCGTCGGTCGCCGCGCAGCTGCGGGAGATCGAGACCGAGGCCCAGGGCGCCGCCTTTCTGGCCGGCCTGCAACTGGACCGGGAGGGGCTGCTCGACGTCGCCGAGGAACTGAAGCTAACCCGGATGCAGAGCGTGCGCAGCCTGGCCGAACTTCGGCGCCGGATCCTGACGCAGGCGATCAGCGCCCGGCGGAAATACGAAGGGCTGCGGAAATGGTGAGCGACCGGAACGACGAGGTCGCCGAGACGCTGGTCAGCATCGCGACCGAGGCGATCGACGCCCCGAAGACCGCAGGCGCCCGGCTCGCCGACTGGCTCGGTCGCACACCCTCGCGCGCCGGCGAGCTCAAGATGCAGCGGCTGGCCCACCTCGGGCCGCGGCTGGTGGCCGACGCGCTGTTGCGCGGCGGCTGGGCCCAGCCCGACCTCTACGCGCCGAGCCGTACCGACGTCCCTCCCGCGGTGCTCGCCGCGACCCGCGCGGTCGCCCGGCACCTGGCCGGCGAAGCCGACACCGCCGACGCCCTCGTCGACGCCTTCGTCGCCCGGCACGGGATCCAGGGCCAGTGGGACATCGGCGTCGCCGCGCTGCGGCTGCTCACCGAGGAACTGCGCGACCAGCGCACCGACGCTCCCCGAGGAAACCCACGATGACCGCCGCTGACCAGCCGGCCAGCCCGGTCCTGCCCTACCCGCACGCGCGCAACGACTGCAGGGCCTGTCGGGAACGCGACGCCGACGTCGAAGTGCTCGACGAGCACGGCCAGCCCCGGACGCCACGCCACGAGCTGTGCCGCCTGTGCTTCGGCAACCTCGTGACCATCCTTGCAACCCACGAGTCCGGCCCGCAGCTTGATCAGCCGGTGGCCGTGCTGTTCCGTCCCGCCGAGGGGCGTCGATAGCCGAGCCGCGCGTCCCCGCTCCACCCGCTGCCCGCACCCACTCGACGAGGGAATTCCGCAGATGACCACCATTGACCAACCCCAGCCGGACGAGACGGTCCGGATCCTCATCCCCGACCACCCCGACCTCTACCGGCGGCTGGGCCGCGCGGTCGACTTCGCCGGCGCGCTGCGCCACGCCAACGACGACGTCGAGGACGGCGACGAGCCGTGGCGACTGCCCGACCAGCTCGTCGCCCCGGAGCTGCAACAGGCCCTCGACGTCGCCTTCCTGCACAAGCCGCTGATGTGGCACGTCGGCGACGACAGCGACGAGGCCCGGACCGAGACCGCGCTGTCGCACGCCGGCGTCGGGCACATGGGCGTCTACATCACGAGCCTGACCTGCGGCCAGCTGCAGCTGCTGACCGCCGCGGCCGCGCTGCTGACGCAGGCCGAGACCACGCCGTTCAAGGAACGCACACCGCTCCTGGCGGAGATCGCCGCGTTCGTCGACGCGTGGCGCGAGGCGGATGCGGACAACGCCAGCGAGGCCTCGCTGGCCGCGTGGCAGACCGCGGTGGCACTGCTGGCCATCGCGGCCGCCGCACAGTCGGCCACCGAGCACCGGCCGGACCGGCTGCTCGACCACGAAGGCCGCCTGGTCCCGGTCGCCGAACCCGCTGGCCCCGGCCCGGCCGCCGACACCGCGTTGCTGCTCGAGCGGATCGACGCCGCGGCCGCGGCCGCGGCCGCCGACGGCGAGGGCCAGGCGCGCGAGGTCGAGCTCGACTACGCCGGGTTCCGCGCGTTCCGCAGGCTCAGCGTCGAGTGGCACGTCGCCATCTACGGCGCGAAGGCCGACTCCTCGGACGCGCTGCTGCAGTCCCTCACGTACTGACCGGAGGCCCCGTTGACCACCCGCGACAAGAAGACCACCGCGGCGCCGGCCACCCACGACGGACCGGCCCAGGACCGCCAGGCACCGGCCGGGCTGGAGCTCGGCTACGCCCGCGTCTCGACCAAGAAGCAGGACCTGACCCGCCAGCTCGACGCCCTGGCCGCCGCCGGCATCCCCGACGAGCGGATCTTCGTGGACAAGCGCACCGGCGCGAACACCGAACGCGACGGCTGGAAACGGCTGCTGGCCTACGTCCGGCCCGGCGACACCATCACCGCCTCGAACCTGGACCGGCTCGGGCGCAACATGCGCGAGTGCCTCAACATCGTGCACGACTTGACCGAAGAGGACATCGGTGTGCGGACGCTGTCCGACCCGTTCCCGATCGACACACGCGACGACTCGCCGATGGCGCAGATCGCTGTCGCGATGCTCGCGCTGTTCGCGCAGATGGAACGCACGTTCATGCTGGAGCGCGCCGCCGGCGCCCGCGCCGCCCTCGAAGCCCGCGGTGGCTCGCCGGGCCGGCCCCGGAAGCTGAGCGACGACGCGCTGCGCGCGGCGAAGGCTGCCGTCAACTCCGGCATGGACGTCGACGCGGTCGCCAAGCTGCACGGCGTCAGCCGGGCGACGCTGTACCGCTATCTCGCCGAACTCGAAGCCGAGCAACTGCTCGCTGAGGCAGCCACCCTCGATGACGACCAGGACCACGACCCCGATGGGGAGCGACGAACTGCATGACCAACGGCACCGCCGAGTACCGCAACGCCTACCCCGAACTCTTCGCCGCGGGAGCCCACGCACCATGACCACCGGTCCCCGGCAGCCGCCTTCGCCGGAGCGCGAGGCGATCCGGATCGCAAACAGCTTCGAAAGCTACGACCGCAACGGACGACGCTGGGAAACCGCCGGCGACGACGAGAGCCCGTTCGGCCAGGCCCGGGTATGCCGGGTCTGGCCCGCCCGAGTCCTGCACGTCGTCGGCGCGTCCGAGATGGCTGAACAGCTGCGCTCGCTCTACGGCAACGACGAGATCACCGGCTGGACGCTGCAGCCGATGGCCCAGACCCGAACGCTGCTGCACACCCGCCAGCAGAAGATCCTCGACGCCGCCGACGGAAGCGGCCGCGGCTACACCCCGCTCGTCCGCCACGGCTTCGTCTACGTCGAGGAGGTCCAAGCCTGTCCAGACGCGGCACTGCGCGGCGTTCGCAACGTCGGTCCCAACACCCTGCCGATCATCCGGCACGTCCTGCCCTACACCGGGCCCGTCGTCGACGACGGGCCCGAGCCGCCGCCCGGCCCGGGGCGGCTGCACTCTCCCGACCGCGAGGCCCAGCTCGAAGCATTCAGCCCGGTCACCAGGGCCCGCTACCGGCGCCTGATCGACGGCCTGGCTGCCTCATCGATCCCCGTGAGCGCGCTGAGCCGGATTGCCGAGTCCCTCAACGACGAGTCCGTTCCGCCCGCGGACCCGCTCGTCGAGCTGCTGTTGGAGACCG
>NZ_RSEC01000029.1 GCF_003937945.1 Amycolatopsis eburnea | reverse complement strand
AGGCGTCCGTTGAGGCGGGTGTAGGTCGCGGCGGGCAGGACGAGGGCGGTGACGCGGGTGGCGGCGCGGGCGGTGTGGTCCCAGGTGGCGTCGGTGCGGGTCAGGAGGTCGGCGCCGAGGTGGTCGCCGTCGGTGGCGGTGGCGAGGGCGGTGTCGTTGCCGTAGGGGCCGGTGCGGTGGCGGGTGAGTTTGCCGTGGGCGACGAGGATCAGGGTGTCGAGGGGGGTGCCTTCGGTGTGCAGGGTGGTGCCGGGGTCGTATTCGCGTTGTTCGAACGCCTCGGCCAGCGCACCGAGTGCTGTGTCGTCGGTGAAGTCGCGCAGGAGGGCGAGTTCGGTGAGTTCGGCGGGGACGACGTGGACGCGGGTGCCGGTGGTGTAGAAGGAGAGTTTGCCGTCGCCGAGGGTGTAGGTGAGGCGCCGGTTGACCCGGTAGGACCCGGCGGGGACGTCGACCCAGGGGAGCTGGGTCAGCAGCCAGCGGGGGGTGATGCCCCGCATCTGGGGGCGGGTTTTGGTGGTGGTGGCCAGGGTCCGGGCGGCGGGGATCCCCAGCGACAGCTGCGGCGCGGTGGGTTCCTCGATGATCGTCAC
>NZ_RSEC01000028.1 GCF_003937945.1 Amycolatopsis eburnea | reverse complement strand
TGGGTGGTTTTCGCTGTGACCGTCACCGACCCGGTGGAATCCGAGCAAGCACCGCTGAGCCTGGGCCGGGCCGCGGCCCGCACACTGGCGACCACCACCAAGTCCGTCCCGCAGATGCAAGGCATCTCCACCCGCTGGCTGCTCAAAGCCTTGCCGTGGACCAGCGTCGAGGCCGGCTCCTACCGCGTCAACCGGCGCCTGTCCTACTCCGTGGGCGACGGCCGCGTCACCTTCACCACCACCGGCGCCCAGGTCCGGGTCATCCCGCCGGAACTCGGCGAACTCGCCCCGCTGCGCGGCTACGACGACGAGGAGGTCCTCACCGAACTCGCCGGCCGTTTCACCCAGCACGACTACCAGCCCGGCGACACCCTCGTCGAATTCGGCTCCCCCGCCGACCAGGTCTTCCTCATCGCCCACGGCAAAATCACCAAAACCGGCACCGGCGCCTACGGCGACCAAACCACCCTCGCCACCCTCGCCGACGGCGACTACTTCGGCGACACCGCCCTCACCCACACCGACGGCATCTGGGAATTCACCGCCAAAGCCGTCACCACCTGCACCGTCCTCACCCTCCCCCGCGCTGCGTTCGACGAGGTCCTCGCCCGCTCCGACACCCTCCAAGCCCACCTCGACACCTACCGCGCCCGCGGCACCGCCGCCGCCAACGACCACGGCGAAGCCGAAATCTCCCTCGCCTCCGGCCACGACGGCGAACCCCAGCTCCCGGGCACCTTCGTCGACTACGACACCCAACCGCGCGAATACGAACTCTCCGTCGCCCAGACCGTCCTGCGCGTGCACTCCCGCGTCGCCGACCTCTACAACACCCCCCACAACCAAACCGAACAGCAACTCCGCCTCACCATCGAAGCCCTGCGCGAACGCCAGGAACACGAACTGGTCAACAACACCGACTTCGGGCTCCTGCACAACGCCGACTTCGCCCAGCGCATCCCCACCCGCACCGGCCCACCCACCCCCGACGACCTCGACGAACTGCTCACCCTCGTCTGGAAAGACCCCGCCTTCTTCCTCGCCCACCCCACCACCATCGCCGCGTTCGGCCGCGAATGCACCAAAGCCGGCATCTACCCCACCTCCGTCGACCTCGGCGGCCACCAGGTCCCCGCCTGGCGCGGCGTCCCCCTCCTGCCCTGCAACAAAATCCCCGTCACCGACACCCGCACCAGCTCCATCCTGCTCATGCGCACCGGCGAACAAGCCCAAGGCGTCATCGGCCTGCACCAGACCGGCCTGCCCGACGAATACCAGCCCGGGCTGAACGTGCGGTTCATGGGCATCAGCGAACAAGCCATCATCTCCTACCTCGTCTCCGCCTACTACTCCGCCGCCGTCCTCGTCCCCGACGCCCT
>NZ_RSEC01000027.1 GCF_003937945.1 Amycolatopsis eburnea | reverse complement strand
ACACGCTTACACCAGGACAACCATCGCCTGGCGGAGCTACCTTCCTGCGTCACCCCATCGCTTGACTACTACGAAATCAGGTCCCACGCTCCACCAGCACTTCCATCCGAAGACTTCCACACTGGCTTTGGGTGGTTAGTATCAAACGCCTCGTCATGGGCGCACATGCTCGGGTACGGGAATATCAACCCGTTGTCCATCGACTACGCCTGTCGGCC
>NZ_RSEC01000026.1 GCF_003937945.1 Amycolatopsis eburnea | reverse complement strand
TGTAGTGACCATGGACGTTGTTGACGGTTGAGCGGCGCGTCGGGTTGATCACGACGAAGACCTCCGTGTGTGGTGCTGGTGTCTGAGGCCATCACCGATCACAACGGAGGTCTTCGTGTCCCACCGTAACGCCCGGTTGACCCCACACGGCCGCAGGTTGCTCATCGACCGGGTCACCGCCGGTCGCCCCGTCGCCCACGTCGCCACCGAGCTGGGTATCTCCCGAGCGACCGGACACAAATGGGTCCGCCGCTACCGCCAGCACGGCAATGAAGGCCTGCTCGACCGCTCCTGCCGGCCACACCACTCACCACGGCGCGTCCCGGACCACACCGAGCAGCAGATCATCGACCTGCGCCGGACCCGCCGGCTGGGCCCGGCCCGCATCGCCGGGATCCTCCACCTGCATGCCTCAACCGTGCACCGGGTCCTGACCCGCCACCACATGCCGAAACTGGCCTGGCTGGACCGCCCCACCGGCCAGCCGATCCGCCGCTACCAACGCGACCGACCCGGCGAACTGCTCCACGTCGACGTGAAGAAACTCGGCCGGCTCCGCGACGGCGGCGGCTGGCGCGCACACGGCCGCGACAGCATCGAACGCCGCCGAGCCCGCTACGGCACCCGCGTCGGCTACGAATACGTCCACTGCGCCATCGACGACCACACCCGCATCGCCTACGCCGAAATCCACCCCGACGAAACCGCCGCCACCTGCGCCGGATTCCTCCGCCGCGCCGCCACCGCCCTGGCCGAGTTGGGCATCGACCGGATCGAACGCGTCATGACCGACAACGCCCTGGCCTACCGCCGGTCCCACGCCTGGCGCAATGCCCTGACCGAGATCGGCGCCCAAGCCCGCTTCACCCGCCGCGACCGACCACAGACCAACGGCAAAGCCGAACGCTTCAACCGCACCCTCGCCGAAGAATGGGCCTACGCCCAACCCTTCACCAGCTCACAACACCGAGCCTACGCACTGCCGGAGTTCCTGCACCACTACAACCATCACCGAGCCCACACCGCACTCGGCGGCCGCCCACCCATCACCCGAGTCAACAACCTCACAGGGCACAACA
>NZ_RSEC01000025.1 GCF_003937945.1 Amycolatopsis eburnea | reverse complement strand
CCGCTATCGGTCTCCAGGAAGTATTTAGGCTTACCGGGTGGTCCCGGCAGATTCACAGCAAATTCCACGAGCTCGCTGCTACTCGGGAACACCAAACAAACAACCAACAACGTGTTTTCGCGTACGGGGCTCTCACCCACTCCGGCCCGCCATCCCAAGCGGTTCCACTAACACGCGCGGTCATTCCGAGGACTGTCAGATCCTCGACGCTGGGTCCCACAACACCGCACACACAACGCCTGACAGCTTGACATATGCACGGTTTAGCCTCTTCCGCTTTCGCTCGCCACTACTCACGGAATCA
>NZ_RSEC01000024.1 GCF_003937945.1 Amycolatopsis eburnea | reverse complement strand
ACGCCCGGTCCCATTCCGAACCCGGAAGCTAAGCCTGACAGCGCCGATGGTACTGCAATCGAAGGGTTGTGGGAGAGTAGGACACCGCCGAACTCAACATGATGAAAGGCCCCGGTCGAGAACCTCTCGGTTCTCCCGGGGCCTTTCTTCATGCCCGCCGACACCCGCGCCCCGCGACGCGAGATCGGACCGTTGACGCCGGCCACCCGAAGTGGGCGGGCCGGCCGCGTGTCGGCAACGGGCACGAGCGGCCCGTTCGTGCCCCGCAGCCGGTCCAAGAGCAGTAAGCCCCAAGAGCGCAAGAAAAGGGCCGGAGCTCCACCGAGCCCCGGCCCTTCCGCCAGCCGAACCAAAAACCCCTACTTCAACGCCGACCCGGCTTGCCAGTCGGCCCAGGACTTCGACCAATCGCCGTACAGGTCCCAAACCGGGAGCTGCGGGCCGCCCGAGTTGGTCACCTCCACGACGTCGCCCAGGCCCATGTTCTGGAAGAACCACTGGGCGTTCGCGCCGTTCAGGTTGATGCACCCGTGCGACACGTTCGAACTGCCCTGCTGCCCCACGCTGTTCGGGTTCTCGTGCACGAACTCGCCGTCGTTCGAGATCCGCTCCGACCACTTCTCGTTGGAGCGGTACGCCTTCGGGTCCGGCGGGCAGACGCCGTACGTGCAGGAGTCCATCGTGTAGTTCGCCTGCTTGTCCGAAATGACGTGCGCGCCCAGGTGCGTCGGCGTCGCGTCCTTGCCCATGGAGATCGGCATCGACTTGACCATCGCGCCGTTGTGGAAGATCTGCATCTGCTCGGTGTTCCCGTCCGCCTTCGCGATCCAGGAATCGTGCACCTTGTACGTTTCCGTGCGGTCCTCCGCGCCGAACACGCCGCCGCCGAAATCGACGCCGTAGATCTTCGCCGAGACCTTCAGGGTCGTGCCGGCCTTCCAGTACTCCTTCGGGCGGTAGTGGACGTTCGAGTCGTCGATCCAGTACCAGCTGCCCTCCTGCTTCGGCGTCGACTCGACCGTCAGGGCCTCCTCCACCGCCGCCTTGTTCTTGACGGCGATCTTGCCGAAGCTGAACACGATCGGCTGGCCGACGCCGACGCCCGTGCTCGCCACCGCGGACGGGGCCGGGATCAGGTTGGCGTTCGCCTGCTTCTTCGGCGCGATCGTGCTGATCTGGTTGTCCTGCTCGATCGGTTTCCCGTTGGCGCCCTGGGCGTGCGCGACGATCTTGTACGTCGCGCCGTAGCCGAGCGGCTCGCTGGACGTCCAGCTCGAACCGTCGTCGGCGAGCTTGCCGGCGACCGTCTTCCCCTTGGCGCTGTTGGTCACCGTGACGTCGAGCAGCTTCCCGTTGGCCGCCTTGACGACGATGGGCGTCGCCGGGTTCACCCCGGTGCCACCCGCGGGCTCGAACGTCACCGCCACCGGCGTCTCGGAGGCCGAAGCCGAGCCCGGCGCCGGTGTCCCGCCGGCGGAAGAACCGCCGTCTTCACCGGACGAGCAGGCGGAAACCAGCAGTGCTCCGGCGAGGATTCCG
The DNA here is from genome assembly GCF_003937945.1 of Amycolatopsis eburnea. Lineage (GTDB taxonomy): Bacteria > Actinomycetota > Actinomycetes > Mycobacteriales > Pseudonocardiaceae > Amycolatopsis > Amycolatopsis eburnea. The sequence continues at coordinate 287,140 of NZ_RSEC01000024.1, read as the reverse complement.
GCCACCGAAAGTAAAATCTTCTTGGGGAGCATATTGTCTCTTTTTGGGAATTGGGATCGGCGGGCATTCATCATCAAAACTACGCGATAGCGATGACGTTCTTCCCGGCGGATCGGTGCATCGGCGTGACGCGGATCACGTGACGACGAGACCCGGGGCACCGTAGAGTCCCGGGCCGCGCACCGCGAGCCCGTCGAGGTACTCCCGCGCCGCCTGGTACGCCTGTTCCGCCAGCGCCTCCGTGTGCCCGAAGTCGAGCGGGTTCACACGTACGGGTGCGGGCCCCGGCAGGTACACCACCGGCACCGAAGCCGCGGCGACCGGCGCTTCCAGCACCGCCTGGTTCCGCATGCTGATCATCGCGGTGAACATGATCACCTCGGCGAACGTCCGCGGCGCGTCCGGCATCTTGCCCGGGAACGCGCAGTCCAGCACCACCAACGACTTCGCGCCCATCGCCAGCGCCTGCCGCATCGGCACGTTCGCGACGAGCCCGCCGTCGTAGAGGAGCCGTCCTTCGTGCGTCACGGGCGGGAAGATGCCCGGGATCGCGCAGCTCGCCAGCAGCGGCTCGAGCAGCCGCCCGGACCGGATCAGCAACGGCTCGGCCGTGTCGACCTGCGTCGTGACGACGCCGAGCGGCAGCGCCAGGTCTTCGAACCGCGTTTCGGCGCCGAGGTGGTCGGCGATGATCCCCGCCAGGCCGGAATTGGGGAAGAGGTGGGTCTTGCTCTGCGTCAGCGTCCGGACGCGGCTCAGCACGCCGCCGGGGAACGCCTCCGCGCGAGTCATGTGCGCCCAGATGCCGTGCAGGTCCGCCAAGGCGTCGCCGCCGGAACGGGCCAGGACGGCGGCGTTCAGCGAGCCGACCGACGTGCCCGTCACGAGGTCCGGTGACGCCCCGGCTTCGGTCAGCGCGCGCAGCATGCCGACCTGCATGGCGCCGAGGCTGCCGCCACCGCCGAGGACGAAACCGATCGGCCGGGGAAGATCCGCGAGACTCATACCGCCGAATGTAGTAAGCCCGACTTTCGCAGGTCGTGCCGCCCGTGAAGCCGGCGTTAACCTGCTGGGGTGGCCGAGCTGGAGCTGCGCCATCTCAGAGCCGTCCGCGCCGTCGCGGACGGCGGGAGCGTGAGCCGCGCCGCCACCGTGCTCGGCGTCAGCCAGCCCGCGCTCACCGCGCAGCTCAAGCGGATCGAACGGATCCTCGGCGGCGACCTGTTCGTCCGCGGGCCCAGCGGCGTGCGCCCCACCGAGCTCGGCCGGTTCGTGCTCGCCCGCGCCGACGCACTGCTCTCGGACATGCAGGCGCTCGTCGCGTCCGCGCGGCGCCACGGCGAAAGCGAGCCGGAGTCGCTGCGGATCGGGTACGTGCCGCTGCTGATCATCGGCCGGTTCATCGAGGAGCTGGGGGAGCTGGACCTCGACGTCCAGACCTACGCCGAGCCGGCGTCCCTGACCCTGTTGAAGCTGCTCTCGACCGGCCGCGTCGACGTCGCGCTGCTGGAGCAGTTCGACGGCACCGAGGCGCACCACTTCGCCGGGCTGGCCGTGCGGACGCTCGCGACCGAGCCCATCTTCGTCGGGATCGCGCAGGGGCACCCGGCGATCCGTGGCGGCGTCGTCGACCTCGCGGACCTGGCCGGCTGCGACTGGATCCTGCCGCCACCGCACGAAAACTGCGTGCGCGTGCGGTTCGCCCAAGCCTGCGCGGCCGCCGGGTTCACGCCGCGGGTGCGGCACTTCACGTCCGAGGCGGGGACGGCGGGCACGCTGATCGCGCAAGGCGCCGTCTGCCTCGCGCAGGCGGCTTCGGCGCCCCCGCGTGGCCTGCTCGCGCTGCCGCTGGCCGGTGACCCGTTGTGGACGACGTTGTTGTTCGCGACGCGCGAGGACGACGCCCGGACGCCGACGACCGGCGAGGTGTTCCGCTGCGCGGAGGTCGCGCACCGGGCGTCGCTGAACCGGAACCCGCACTTCGCGCGGTGGTGCGGCCGGAATCCGGGCGAACGGCTCGTCTCCGCCCGATAGGCGGCATAACGCCGGTGTTATCCCCGCTGGGATTACTGCCTGGCGCGGCAACGGGAGAAGCTCACGAAGTCCCCACCTGTTGCCGACAAGGAGCAACGAATGCACTTCAGACGAGCAATGGCGCTCGGCGCGCTGTGCGTGGCCCTCACCGGCCTGCTCTCCCCGCCCGCGAGCGCGACCACCGAAGCGACGACGTTGTCCATCAGCCAGCTGGTGCAGGAGCAGAACCAGTGGTGCTGGGCCGCGAGCGGCCTGACCATCGCGCGGTTCCTCGGCTACGGCACGAGCACCAGCCAGAACACCTTCTGCGACTACTCCCGCGGCTACCCGGCGGGTTCGCAGTGCCCCAACCAGCCCGGCGAGCTGACGTACGTGCAGCGCGGCTACCAGGCGCTCGGGCTGCGGCCCGGCACGGTCACCGGCGCGCTCAGCTTCGCGTCGGTGCAGACCGAGATCACCGGCCGCCGCCCGATCGAGACCGGCATCTACTGGACCGCGGGCGGCGGGCACGCCCAGGTCATCTACGGCTACGACGCCAGCGGCCTCGTGTACTACGGCGACCCGTGGCCGAGCAGCCAGCGCTACAGCGCGATGGCGTACTCGAGCTACGTCCGCAACGGGCAGTTCCAGTGGGCGCAGTCCCTCTACCGGATCGGGGTGTGACCGTGAAGTTCTTCCGTGGACTCGTCACGCTCTTCGCGGGGACGGCACTGGTACTGGGTTTCGGCGGCACGGCTTCGGCTTCGACACCGTCGTCCGGCGACGTCGCGGCCGCGGTCAAAGCGGCGGACGCCCAGCTGTCGGCGTTCTTCGGCCAGCTCGACCGGCGCGCGGGCGTCGCGCGCGCCGATGTCGCGCAGGCGCCGAAGGTGGACGGCGAGCCGCAGAGCGTCTACTCGCTGGACCCCGCGTTCGTCGCCGGGAAGCCGGGCGCGAAGCCGGCGTCGTTCGCGTACTACGCGGTGAAGGCGCAGGCGTCGACCGGGCGGCAGGCCACCGTGTGGGTGACCCGCGACGCGGCCGGGCTGACCGCGGCCAACTTCACGACCGGCACCGAGGAATTGACCTACCCGGCGCAGGCGCACGGGGACCTGGTGTTCACCGAACCGCAGGTCAACGCGTGGTACCGGGTGCGCGACGGCCGCGTGCTCCCGCTGAACGACCCGGCCCGCCAGCGGGTCGGCGACGGGGTCGCGGTGGCGGCGTACCAGCAGCTGGTGCACCGCCTGTACGGCGACAAGCTGCCCGGGTCGGCGTACCGCGAGCAGGGCAAGCTCGGCGGGTACGACCTCGCCGCTTCGCCGGCTCCCGCGCCGGGTGAGGGTTCCTGGCCGTTCGCCGCCGGTGGGGCGCTCCTGGCGCTCGGCTTGATCGGCTGGGCCACCGGCAAGGCGGCGCGCGCCCGCCGCTGACGCCGGGAGGGTGCGGCCCGGGAGACCGGACCGCACCCTCGTGGCTCGCCCGTTCTCAAGCGCCCCAATGTGGCCTTGGTTGCGTTGAGTGGGCACTGCGGCGCGGAGCGCCTCCGTTGAGGGTGGCGGTGGGGGCATGGGTGGAGCACCGAAGGCCGCCTTGGGTGCGTCTGACGCACCGAAGGCCACATTGGGGCGCTTGGGTCAGGGGACGTGCTCGGGCTCGCGGTCCGGGTCCGGGGCCGTCAGGGTCTTGCGCTTCTTCAGGCGCAGCAAGAAGAACAGCGCCACCGCCGCGAGGAGCGCGACCACGATCAGGCCGCCCGTGTTGAGCGCGCCCTCGATGCGTTTCGCCGCTTCGCCCAGTGCCGCGCCGATGCTGATGTGGACCAGGGACCAGCAGAAGGCGCCCGCCGCCGCGGCGGGGAGGAACTTGCGGAACGCCAGGCCCGACGTGCCCGCCGCGGCCGGGGTCAGGGTGCGGATCACCGGGAGGAAGCGGGCGAAGAACACCGCCCACGCGCCGCGGCGTTCGAGGACTCCGGTGGCCTTGTCCCACGCTTCGAGGCCGTACTTGCGGATCAGCTTCGTCTCGCGCAGGCGTGGCCCGAAGCGGCGGCCGATGACGTAGCCGAGCGCGTCGCCCGCCGTCGCGCAGACCGTCACCACCGCCCACAGGGCGAGGAAGCGCGCCACGGTGTTCGCCGTCGTCGCCGCGATCAGCAGGCCGGATTCGCCGGGGGCCAGGAAACCCAGGCCGATCGTGCACTCGGCGAACACCAGGCCGCCGGTGGCCGCGACGAGCCCCGGTTCCGGGAGTCCTTGCAACCAGCTGAGGAGGTCCGAAACCAGGGCCATGCCGCCACTTTACCGATCCTTTAAGGATGGTGGGGTGACGTGTGTCACCGGGCGAGCAGCGACGCCGCTTCCTGCGCGGCCGGGCCTTCGGCGGCCAGGTGGGCCAGGTTCTCCGGCAGTTCCTCGCCGCGGTGGGCCTTCGTCTGGGCGTACAGGCGTCCCGCGCGGTACGACGACCGCACGAGCGGTCCCGCCATGACACCCGCGAAACCCATCGCCTCCGCCGCGCGAGAGTGCTCGACGAACTCCTCCGGCTTCACCCACCGGTCCACCGGGTGGTGCCGGGGCGAGGGACGCAGGTACTGCGTGATCGTCAAGATCTCGCACCCCGCGTCGACCAGGTCCCGCATCGCCGGAGCGACCTCGTCCGGGGTCTCACCCATGCCCAGGATCAGGTTCGACTTCGTCACCAGACCGGCTTCACGAGCCTTCGTGATGACCTCCAGCGAACGCGCGTACCGGAAACCGGGACGGATCCGCTTGAAAATCCGCGGCACCGTCTCCACGTTGTGCGCCAGGACCTCCGGCCGCGACCCGAACACCTCAGCCAACTGCGCCGGGTCGGCGTTGAAGTCCGGGATCAGCAGCTCCACACCCGTACCGGGGTTGAGCGCGTGGATCTGGCGGACGGTCTCCGCGTACAGCCACGCCCCGCCATCCTCGAGGTCGTCGCGCGCGACGCCGGTGACGGTCGAGTACCGCAAGCCCATGGCCTGCACCGACTCCGCGACCTTCCGCGGTTCCGTGCGGTCGAGGGCAGCGGGCTTACCCGTGTCGATCTGGCAGAAGTCACACCGCCGCGTGCACTGGTCCCCACCGATCAGGAACGTGGCCTCACGGTCTTCCCAGCACTCGTAGATGTTGGGACAACCGGCTTCTTCGCACACGGTGTGCAGACCCTCACGGCGCACGAGACCCTTGAGTTCGGTGAACTCCGGCCCCATCCGCACCCGCGTCTTGATCCACGGCGGCTTCTTCTCGATCGGCGTCTCACTGTTGCGAACCTCGAGACGCAGCAGCTTCCGGCCTTCAGGCGCAGCACTCACGCCTCCAACCGTACGCCCGTCCGGGCTAAGCGGGGTCGGGGGTGACGCCGGTCAGCTTCGCCGTGACGTCCCACAGTGCGGCCCCCAGCGATGCGCTCAGCGCGGGGGTGAGCGGGCGCACTTTGACCGGGCTCCCGTGCATGCCGCCGAGGCCGCCGGGGGCGAGGTAGTCGCCGCCTTCGACGCCGTCCGCGGTGGCCGCGTACAGCTGCGGGAGCGCGCCCTGGCGGACGTTCTGGGCGAACAGGGCCTCGCCGATGCGGTGGCCGCCCGCGATGACGCCGCGGACGACCGGGTTCGAGTACGAGCGGGCCATGCCGCTGCCGAGGCCGGTCGCGGTGTACCCCGGGTGGGCGGCGACGCTCAGGACGTCGTCGCCGGCCGCGCGCAGACGCCGGTCCAGCTCCATGGCGAACACCTGGTTCGCGAGCTTCGACTGCCCGTACGCGGTCGCCGGGTTGTAGCGGCGGTGCTCGCCGTTGGGGTCTTCGAGGTCGATGCGGGCGCCGGTGGCGGCGAGGCTCGACAGGGTGACGACGCGGGCGTGCGTCCCGCCGCGCAGGGCGGGCAGCAGCAGCCACGTCAGCGCCGCGTGGCCGAGGTAGTTGGTGCCGAACTGCAGCTCGAAGCCGTCGGCGGTGCGGCCGCGGGCGGTGGCCATCACGCCGGCGTTGGCGACCAGGACGTCGAGCGCGTCCCCGGTCCGTTCGCGCACCGACGCGGCGGCCGCGCGCACCGAGGCGAGCTCGCTCAGGTCCAATGGGATGAGCTCGGGTTCGGCGCCCGCGGCGGCCGCGCGGACCTGGTCCAGTGCCTTCGCGCCGCGTTCGGGCGAACGGCAGGCGAGGAACACGCGGGCCCCCTTGCCCGCGAGCACCTCGGCGGTGCGGAGACCGAGCCCGGAGTTCGCCCCCGTGACCACGACGGTCCGGCCGCTCTGGTCCGCGATGTCGTTCTCGGTCCACCGTGTCATGCGTGACACTTAACTCCGTTTACGCACTGGGCGCGAGCAGCCGCCGCAGGTGTCCCATGACCGGGCGACGCCGGACGGGCTCCTCGCGACTGGTGTGCAGCAACGCCTCCAGCGCGTGGCCCACCTTGACGATCTCCTCGGCGGGCTCGCGCGGGTCGGCCAGGCTGGCCGTGACGGCGAGCATCCGCAGTTCGCCCTCGTGCATCCGGCGCAGCGACGCGTACCGCTCGTACGCGCCGTCGAGGACCGCGCGCAGGTCGGCGTGCTCGTCGACGGCGGTGCGCCAGGCGCGGGTGACGGCGTCGACGTGGTCGCCGAGGCCGTCGGCTTCGTCCGGGTCGGCGACCTCGGCGCGCAGCCGGCCGCCGAGCGTGCGCGTCCACTGGTACTGCAGGGCGGTGAGGATGTTCTCTTCGGTGCCGAAGTGCTCTTCGGCACCCGGCACTTCTTCGAGCGGCAGCGGCGCACCCGGGTTCCGGGCGGCCAGTCGGACGGCGGCTTCGAGGATTTCCTGCCGTCGGTAGAAGTCTGTCCAGCTCATGGTGTGGCTCCCCTTCCGTGGCCCGGGTCATACCGCGGGTCTGCGGCATACTCCCGGTACGGACCTGACCCGGCGAACATACCATGAGTATGGAGAGATCCTCCGGGCGTAAAGTTGTGAAGGTGGCGACAATGAGGTCCAGACGACTCGACTACTCCGAGTCGACGCGGTCGGCGCTGGTCGACAGCGCGGTCGAACTGTTCACCAAACGCGGCTACGCGGGTACCTCGCTCGACGAGATCGCCAAACGCGCCCGGGTCACCAAGGGAGCCCTGTACCACCACTTCAGCGGCAAGCAGGCGTTGTTCGAGGCCGCGTTCGACCAGGTCGAGAGCCTCGTCTACGACCGGCTCGACAAGATCATGACCGGCGAGGGCACGCCGTGGGAGCGGGCGCTCGGCGGGCTCAACGCGTTCATCCGCAGCTGCCTCGACCCCGCCTACCAGCGGATCGCCATCCACGAGGCGCCGGTGGTGATGGGCTGGGAGCGCTGGCGCGAGGCCGAGGAGCGGTGCAGCTTCGGGCTGGTCCGCTCGGGCCTGCAGTCGCTGATCGACGCGGGCGAGGTCGAGCCGGTGCCGGTGGAGGTCACCGCGCGGCTGCTGTTCGGCGCGCTGTCCAGCGCGGCGACCGAGATCGCCAGCTCGCCGGACCCGAAGCGGGTCGGGGCCGAGATCGAGGACGTGATCGTCCGCATGCTGGTCCGGTTGCGGCGGACCGAGCAGGACGGCGCGGAGGTCTCCCCGTCGATAGGCTGACGGCGTGGACTTGAGGATCTTCACCGAGCCCCAGCAGGGGGCCACCTACGACGACCAGCTGCGGGCCGCCAAGGCCGCCGAAGCCGCGGGCTACGACGCTTTCTTCCGCAGCGACCACTACCTGAAGATGGGCTCGGCCGACGGCCTGCCCGGCCCGACCGACGCCTGGATCACCCTGGCCGGCCTGGCCCGCGAGACGACCCGGATCCGACTCGGCACGCTCGTCACCGCGGCGACGTTCCGGCACCCCGGGCCGCTCGCCATCTCGGTCGCGCAGGTCGATCAGATGTCCGGTGGGCGCGTCGAGTTCGGGCTCGGGTCCGGCTGGTACGACACCGAGCACGAGGCGTACGGCCTGACGCTGCCGCCGCTGAAGGAGCGGTTCGACCGGTACGCCGAGCAGCTCGAGATCGTCACCGGCCTGTGGAAGACGCCGTCCGGCTCGACGTACTCCTTCGACGGCGAGTACTACACGCTGAAGGACTCGCCCGCGCTGCCGAAGCCGGCGCAGCAGCCCGCACCGCCGGTGATCATCGGCGGTGGCGGCAAGAAGCGCACCCCGGCGCTGGCCGCGCGGTTCGCCGACGAGTTCAACCTGCCCTTCGCCGACGCCGAGACCGCGGCCGCGCAATTCGCCCGGGTCGAGGAGGCCGCGCGCGAGATCGGCCGCGACCCCAAGGAGATCCTGCGGTCGGTGGCGCTGGTGATCGCCGTCGGCCGGTCCGAGGAGGAGGTCGCGCGCCGGGCGGCGGTCCTCGGGCGCGACGTCTCCGAGCTGCGCGCGAACGGCCTGGCCGGGACGCCCGCCGAGGTCGTCGACCGGATCGGGCAGTGGCGGGAGAAGACCGGGATCACCCGGCTCTACCTGCAGCTGCTCGACATGCAGGACCTGGACCAGATCGACCTCGTCGCCGCCGAGGTCGCACCCCAGCTGGACTAGCGCCCCAAGTCCGTGAAGGCCTCCTTACCAGTCGAAAAAGCCGGTAAGGAGGCCTTCACGGCTTTTCAGTTCTGGAGCGCGAAGGTGACGCCGGGCGCTTCGGGAGCCGCCGGGCGGGGGAGCCAGCGGTCCTCGCTCACCGGGAGTTCGCCTTCGAGAGCCGCCAGGACGGCGTCGCGGGCCAGCGGGAGCACCGCTTCCACGCTGACGTCGCGCTGCAGCTCGTAGGACAGCGATGTCACGCCCGCGTCGCGGATGCCGCACGGGACGATGGTGTCGAACGCCGCCAGGTCCGCGTTGCAGTTCAGCTCGAAGCCGTGCATCGTCACGCCGCGCTGGACGCGGATGCCGATGGCCGCGATCTTGCGCTCGATGCCGCGGTCGTCGGCCGGGATCCAGACGCCGCTGCGGCCCTCCACGCGGCCGCTGGTCACGCCGAGCTGGTCGCACACGTGGATCAGGGCCTCTTCCAGCCGCCGGACGTAGTGGACGACGTCGATCGGGTCGGCGAGCTTCACGATCGGGTAGCCGACCAGCTGGCCGGGACCGTGCCAGGTGATCTTGCCGCCGCGGTCGACGTCGATCACCGGGGTGCCGTCGACCGGGCGGTCGGCGGGCTCGGTGCGCTTGCCCGCGGTGTAAACCGACGGGTGCTGCAGCAGGAACATCGTGTCCGGCGCGGTGCCGTCGGCGCGCTCGGTGAGCCGGGTCCGCTGGAGCTCCCAGGCTTCGGTGTAGTCGATCGTGCCGAGCTCCCGGACTTCGACGGGTTCGGTGCTGGCGCGGCAGGTGCGGGAAGAACTCACCCGTCGAGGCTACGCCCGTCACCCGGGGGAAGCAGCCGCAAGGCGCACGCTGAGAGCAGCCCGACACCGGTCACCGCCAGCACTGCGCCGATCGTGTCCGACACCCAGTGCACGCCCAGCACCACGCGGCAGGCCGCGCTGAGCACGACGGCCACCGCCGAGGCGAGCAGGACGCGCTTGACCAGCCGCGGCCACAGCCACGCGCAGAGCAGCACCAGCACGAAGCCGGTGCTCGCCACCGCCGTCACGTGCCCGCTGGGGTAGCTCAGGTCGGGGTAGTCGCGCGGGCGTTCCCGCAGGAACAGCGGCTTGGCCACGACGCTGGTCAACCGGCACAACAGCAGCACGACGGCCAGCCGCACGCACAACCCCGTGTCCTGCCGCCGCCGCAGCGCCAAGGCGAGCAGCGCCGCACCGAGTACCCAGGGGAGCACCGGGCCGAGGACGTCGCTGCCGATCGCCGCCGCTGTGCCGAGCGGCTGCGTGTAGACGCCGTGGAGGGCGTTCGCCACCTGGGAATCCAGGGTCAGCGGGTGCCGCGCCACGCCGAGCCCGAGCGCGACGAACGCCGCCGCCAGCGCGAGACCGACGACGAGCCAGCGCTTGAGCGGGACCGTCATGCCGCGGCGAGCGCGCTGTCCAGCGTCGGGTGCCGGAACGCGTAGCCGGAGCGCTCCAGCACGGCGGGGACGGCCCGCTGCCCGAACAGCGCCATCTCTTCGCCGGCCTGGCCGAGCACGGCCTTGAGCGCGAACCCGGGCACCCACCACGGCGCCGGGCGGTGCAGCGCGCGGCCGACCGCGCGGGTGAACTCGGCGTTGGTCACCGGTTCCGGCCCGGTCAGGTTCACCGGGCCCGAGACGTCGTGCGTCAGGACGTGCACGATCGCGCCGACCTCGTCGTCGAGGGCGATCCACGGCATGTACTGGCGCCCGTCGCCGAGCCGGCCGCCCAAGCAGAGCTGGAAGAGCGGGCGCAGGGTGCCGTAGAGGCCACCCTTCGCCGAAAGCACCAGCCCGGTGCGGATGTTCACCACCCGCGCGTCGCCGGCGCTCGCCGTCGCCGCTTCCCAGGCTTCGCAGAGTTCGGCCAGGAACCCCTGCCCGCGCGGCGCGGTTTCGTCCACAGTGGACGCTCCGGGGTTGCCGTAGTAGCCGACGGCGGAAGCGTTGACGAACACGCCGATCCCGTGTTCGGCGACGGCTTCGGCGAGCACCTCGGTCGGCTCGACGCGGCTGTCGGTCAGCTCCTGCTTGCGCATGGCGCTCCACCGGCCGGGAAACAAGGGCTTCCCGCCCAGGTTGACGACGGCGTCCACGCCCTCTAAGGCACCGGCGGCGATGGTGCCGGACGGCGGGTCCCAGCGGAATTCGCCGCCACCACGCGCTTCCCGCCGCACCAGACGGCGGACCTCGTGCCCGTCGCGCAGCAGGCGGTCGCCCAGCGCCGACCCGATCAAGCCGCTCGCGCCGGCGATCAGTACTCGCATGCCTCGATCGTTGCGCATCCGCTGCGCGACCGCACACCCGGACTCGCTCACCGGGCCCGGAAAGCCGTGAAGGCCTCCTTACCGGCGTTTATGACCGGTAAGGAGGCCTTCACGGACTACGGAAACTCAGAGGCCGAGTTCGCCCTCGAAGTTGCCCTCTTCCAGGCGCTGCTTGATCGTCGTCAGGAAGCGGCCCGCGTCGGCCCCGTCCACCAGGCGGTGGTCGTAGGTCAGCGGCAGGTACGCCATCGACCGGACGGCGATCGTGTCGTTGCCGTCGGCGTCCGCGATGACCACCGGGCGCTTGACGACCGCGCCGGTGCCGAGGATGCCCGACTGCGGCTGCACGATGATCGGCGTGTCGAACAGCGCGCCGACGCTGCCGATGTTCGTGATCGAGAACGTGCCGCCCGACAGCTCGTCCGGCTTGATCTGGCCCGACCGCGCGCGGCCCGCCAGGTCGGCGATCCGGTGCGCGAGCCCGGCCAGGCTCAGCTCGCCCGCGTCGTGGATCACGACCGAGAGCAGCCCGCGCTCGGTGTCCACCGCGATGCCCAGGTGCACGGCGCCGTGGTAGGTGATCTCCTTCGTGTCCTCGTTGTAGGACGCGTTGACGTTCGGGTGCTGCTTGAGCGCTTCGACCGTGGCCTTCGCGAAGAACGGCAGGAACGTCAGGTTGACGCCCTCGCGCTCCTTGAAGGCCGCCTTCGCGCGCGAGCGCAGCTTGGCGATCTTCGTGACGTCGACCTCCTGGACCTGCGTGAGCTGCGCGGCGATCTGCAGCGACTCGCGGGTCTTGGTGGCCGTGATCTGGCGGATCCGGCTGGCCTTCTGGACCGTGCCGCGCAGCGCGGCCAGCTCCGGCGACACCGGGGCTGCGGGACGCGCGGCGGGCGCCGACGGGGCGGCAGCGGCGGCCGGAGCGGCAGCGGCGGGCGCCGGGGCGGCCGCCTTCTGCTTCTCCTCGGCCGCGGCCAGGACGTCCTGCTTGCGGATCCGGCCGCCGACGCCGCTGCCGGTCAGCGACGCGAGGTCGATGCCGTGCTCGGTCGCCAGCTTGCGGACCAGCGGCGTGACGTACGGGCCGTCCGCCGAGCCGTCCTTCGCCGCGGCGGCCGGGGCCGACTGCGTGGCGGCGGCCGCCGGGGCAGCCTGCGGAGCCGGCTGGGGCTTCGGTTCCGGCTTGGGCTCGGGCTTGGTCTCCTGGACCGGCTCGGGCTTCGGCTCCGGCTGGGGTTCCGGCTTCGGCTCGGGCTTGGGCTCCGGCTTGGCCTCGGCCTTCGGCGCCGCGTTCGCGTCGCCGATCACCGCCAGGACACCGCCGACCTCGACGGTCTCGTCCTCGCCCGCGCGGATCTCCAGCACCGTGCCGGCCACCGGCGACGGGACCTCGGTGTCGACCTTGTCGGTGGAGATCTCGAGCAGCGGCTCGTCGACCTCGACCGAGTCGCCGACCGCCTTCAGCCAGCGCGTGACGGTGCCTTCGGTGACGCTCTCGCCCAGCTCGGGCAGCTTCACCTCGGTGCCTTCACCACCGGCGGCCGGCGCGGTGTCCGGCTTGCTCGGGGCGCTGTCCTGGGCCTGCGGCTCAGGCGCCGGCTCCGGCTCGGGCTTCTGCTCCTCCTGCGCGGGGGCGGAGGACTCGGGGACACCCCCGGACCCGTCGTCGATGACGGCGAGTTCCCCGCCGACCTCGACGGTCTCGTCCTCCTGGGCGCTGATCTTCACGACCGTGCCGGCCACCGGGGACGGCACCTCGGTGTCGACCTTGTCGGTCGAGATCTCGAGCAACGGCTCGTCGACCTCGACGGTGTCGCCCTCCTGCTTCAGCCACCGGGTTACGGTGCCTTCGGTGACGCTCTCCCCGAGCTCCGGCAATGTGACGGAGTAGGCCATCGTTCGCTGACTCCTCTTCCAAGTTCTGCGTGGTCTGGATTCTGCTGGTGGGACGTCAGCTGTGCACGTGCAGCGGCTTCCCCGCGAGGGCGAGGAACGCTTCACCGAGGGCCTCGGTCTGGGTCGGGTGGGCGTGGATGAGGGGTGCGACGTCCTCCGGGAAGGCCTCCCAGCTGTAGATCAGCTGCGCTTCGCCGATCAGCTCGCCGACGCGGTCGCCCACCATGTGCACGCCGACGACCGGGCCGTCCGGCGCCTTGACGAGCTTGACGCCGCCCGAGGTCTTGAGGATCTGGCTCTTGCCGTTGCCGCCGAGGTCGTAGGTGAACGTCGTGACGTCGGCGCCGTACTTGTCCTTGGCCTGCGACTCGGTCAGCCCGACCGACGCGACCTCGGGGTGCGAGTAGGTGACCCGCGGGATACCGCTTTCGTCGATCACGCGCGGGTTCAGCCCGGCGATCTCCTCGGCGACGAAGATGCCCTGCTGGAAGCCGCGGTGCGCGAGCTGCAGGCCCGGGACGATGTCGCCGACGGCGTAGACGTTCGGCAGGTTGGTGCGCAGCCGCTCGTCCGTGATGACGAAGCCGCGGTCGATCTTGACGCCGGCCTCCTCGTAGCCGTGGCCCGCCGAGTTCGGCCCGCGGCCGACGGCGACCAGCAGCAGGTCGGCTTCGAGGGTCTCGCCGGACTCCAGCGACACGCTCACGCCGTTGTCGTCCTGCTTCGCGCCGGTGAACTTCACGCCGGTCTTGAAGGCGATCTTGCGGCGGCGGAAGGCGCGCTCGAGCTGCTTGGACGCGAACTCGTCCTCGTTCGGGACCAGCCGCGGCAGGGCCTCGACGATGGTGACGTCGACGCCGAAGGAGGCCCAGACGCTGGCGAACTCGACGCCGATGACGCCGCCGCCGAGCACCACGACCTTCTTGGGGACGTAGTCCAGCGCGAGGGCCTGCTCGCTGGCGATGATGCGGCCGCCGAGCTCCAGGCCGGGCAGCGTGCGCGAGTACGAGCCGGTGGCGAGGATGACGTTCTTGCCGGTGTAGCGGGTGCCGTCCACCTCGACGGTCGTGCCGCCGACGAACGTGCCGGCGCCCTCGACGAGGTTCACCTTGTGCGCCTTGGCCAGGCCCTGCAGGCCCTTGTACAGGCGGGCGACGATCCCGTCCTTGTACTTGTTGACCCCGGCGATGTCGATGCCCTCGAAGGCGGCCTTGACGCCGACCGCCTCGGCTTCGCGGGTCTCGTCGGCGACCTCGGCGGCGTGCAGCAGGGCCTTGGTCGGGATGCAGCCCCGGTGGAGGCACGTCCCGCCCAGCTTGTCCTTCTCGATCAACGTGACGGAAAGGCCCAGCTCGGCCGCGCGGAACGCCGCGGCGTAGCCGCCCGATCCGCCTCCCAGGATCACGAGGTCGGCGGAGGTGTCGGTCACTTGTATAACTCCTCGGCAAGCAGTGGGGTGGTGCTCTGTCGTCGCCCGCGCGCGGTATAACCGCGCGCGCGACACCCGCCATCTTGTCACTACGCCGGACGGGGCTGCGACCTAGCCGGGTGTGCGACGCCGACCACACGCGGACATCGGGATAATGAGTGGTCCAGGTCTCGGGAGGAGAGGTGGTCGTGGTGGGGCTCTTCGACTCGCTGCGCAGGCGGGCCAAGGGTGGGCAACGGGCCGGCACGCTGCGGAAAGCCAGCTCGGAAGACACCCGGCACCTCGAGGAGTGGGTGGCCTCGAGGCACGGGGTGGAGGCCTATGTGGAGCCTCGGACCAATGTCACCGAGACCACTGTGGTGTTGATCGCCCACGACGGCGAGTGGACCCGGCGCCGCATCGGCAGCCTGGAGGCCGCGCAGCAGTTCGGCCACCGCCGGTCGATCCCGGTGTACGAGGTCGCGCGCGTCGGCTACCCGAAGCGGATGCGCGAGTACACCGAGCGCAAGAAGCGCGGGCAGGTCTAGAGCTCGATCCGGCCGACGACCTCGCCGCGGAAGGTCTGGCCGGTCGGGCGGAAGCCGAGCTTGAGGTAGAAGTCCTCCGGGCCGCCCGCGGCCGGGATCCACAGCACGGTGGCGGTGGTGTTGCCCCGTCGCCGCGCTTCTTCCAGGACGGTTTCGACGGCGAAGCGGCCGTAGCCGCGGCCCTGGACGCCGGCACCGACGTTGAGCCGCCAGATCCCGCAGCGGAAGAAGTCCAGCTCGGCGTGCGGGTCGAAGCCGCCCATCACGAAGGCGACCGGCTCACCGTCGTCGAGGATCAACCGCGGCCAGGCGACATCCGGCTGCGTGTAGGCCTCGGCGAGCGAGACGGCGACGGGCGCGACGAAGTCCTTCTGGTGCGGCTCGACGGCCAGCTGACAAGCGGCGGCGACGTTGGCCGGGGTGATCTTCTCCGCGGTGAGGGTCACCGGGACCAACTTAGCTGGCTTGGGTGAGCAGGGTGGCGTGCTTGACCAGTGCGGCGTGGAAGGTCGGGTGGATGGTGGTGCCGAGGACCGGGTCGACTTCGACGATGCGGCCGGTTGAGAGCGGCGGGGTTGCCGGGTCGGCCAGGATCTCCTAGCCGGCTTGGGTGAGCAGGGTGGCGTGCTTGACCAGTGCCGCGCGGAAGGACGGGTGCACCGTGGTGCCGAGGACTGGGTCGACCTCGACGACGTGACCCGCCGACAGCAGCAGCACCGCCGGGTCCGCCAGGATCACCACGCCGTTCTCGGCGCGCAGGCCCGCGGTGCCGAGCAGGCGGGGGAAGACCACGTCCGCGGGGAGGCCGTCGCAGGTGCGCAGGAACTCGCGGTGGTCCGGGGGCAGCTCGACGCCCAGCCGCAGCTCCGCCGAACGGATCGCCGCTTCCGACGCCGGGGGAGGGGCGGTCGAGCCGCCGCGCAGGCGCTGGATCTCCGCGATCAGCTCCGGCCAGCCTCCGAGGTCGGGCGGGTAGCGCTCGTGCAGGGCCGCGACCAGCGCGCCCGCGCCGGCCGGGGCCCAGTCGCGCAACCCGAGCGGGTCCGCGCCCGCCACCAGTGCCGGGGCCAGGGCCCGTGTCGCCGCGAGGGTCGCGACGTCGGGGTGGGGCCCGGCCAGGGAAGCCCACCGTGCGAGGTCGCCGTCGAGCAGGGCCGTGCGCACGCGGTCCGGGCGCGCCGGCGCCACGTGCTTGACCACCTCCGCGACCGGGCCCGGTGGCAGCACGCCGTCGAGGTCGGAGACCGGACGCCGCAACGACGCCGTGTGCGTGCGCTCTTCGGCGTCCAGGTCCAGCGGGGGCAGGCCCTCGGCCCAGTCCGGACGCCCACCGCGGGCCTCGAAGAGCATCGCCCAGGCGCGCGCCCGCACCGGGTCGGCGGCCAGCGCGGTCACCGGCCGTTCGGTCCGGGCCAGCCACTGCGTCACCAGCCGGTCGGCTTCGTCGAAGGCGCCGGCGACCGCGAGCAGCAAAGCGGCGTACCCGATCTGGTCGTCGAGGCCCGCCTCAGGCGCCGTCAGAACGTCGCGGACCGCTCGTTCGAGGTAGTCCTCCACCCCGCGGACCCTAGCCGAGTGCTTGCTTCGCCCCCGGGTGCAGCGGAACCGGTTCGGTCCGCGTGGCCAGCTGCTTCGTGATCTCCTTCGCCGCCGGGTGCACCTTCGCCAGCTCGGCCTGCTTGTCGAAGAGCAGCTTCGTGATCGCGCACGCGTTGCCCGCCGGGAAGTCCTCGCGCACCAGCAGCAGGTTCGGCACCACCACCGTCGGCACGTCGGACGGCTGCGCGTACGTCGCCTTCGGGATCACGGCCTGGTCGTAGACCGGGTTGACCTCCTTCAGCTTCGGCAGCAACGGGGTGATGTCGAGGAACTTCACCTTGTCCTTCAACGCGGTCGTGATGTCGGTGATCTGCGCGGTCGGCAGGCCGCCGGACCAGACGAGGCCGTCGAGCGTGCCCGCCTTCATGCCGTCGGCGGTCTTCGCGAGGTCGAGCCGCTGCGCCTGGACGTCGGTGTCCGTCAGCCCGGCCGCCCGCAGCAGGCGGTTCGCGATCACCTCGGTGCCCGACTTCGGCGAGCCCGTCGAGATCCGCTTGCCCTTCATGTCCGCCACCGAGTTGATGCCCGCGTCGGCGCGGACCAGCACCTGCGTCGAGTTCGGGTAGATCCGCGCGAGTGCCTGGACCTTCTGCGGCTTGCCGTCGAAGGACCCCTTGCCGTTCACCGCGTCCGCCGCGGTGTCGGCCAGCGAGAACGCGACGTCGTAGTTGCCCGCCACCAGCTGCTGGATGTTCTGCACCGACGCGCCGGTCTCCGCGGCCGTGGCCCGCAGCTTGGTGGCGGTGCTGATCAGCTGGGCCAGCCCGCCGCCCAGCACGTAGTAGACGCCGCCGCTGTTGCCGGTGGCGATGGTGATCCGGCCTTCGCCGGCTTCGCAGGACTGCGAACCGCCTGGCGCGGCCGAGTCCGTCTGCTGCTTGCCGCCGCAGCCGGTGACGGCCAAGGCGAGCACCGCGGCGGTGACGAGTGCGCGTTTCATGCTGTCCTCCTCTTGATCACGGCGTGGGCGAGCAGCGCGGCGGCACCGCACGCGGCGCCGATCGCGATCGGCACCGGCTCCAGGTAGAGCAGGCACAAGGCGGCCGGGACGAACAACAGCCGCACCGGCAGGCTGACCGGCCCGAACAGCCAGCCCCCGGTCACCACCGCCAGCGCGGCGACGGCCAGCGCCGAGACCGCCGCCACCCAGACGACGGTCAGCGCGTCCGACTCCAGCAGCAGCGCGGCGCCGTTGTCGGTGAGCACGAAGGCGATCGGCACCAGGAACGCCGGGAGCGTGTACTTCCAGCACTGCCACATGGTTCCCAGCACCGAGCCGCCCGTGATCGCCGCCGACGCGACGGCGGCGAGCGCGGTCGGCGGCGTGACCTCCGAGAGCACGGCGTAGTAGAAGATGAACATCGCGCGCTCGGCGTCGGCGACGCCCAGCGTCTCCAGCGCGGGGCCGATCACGACCCAGGCGATGATGAAGCTCGCGGTGACCGGCACGGCGAGGCCGAGCACGCCGACGGCGACCGCCGAGAGCAGCACGGTCAGGATGAGGATGAGCGTGCCGTTGTCGGTGAGCGCGCCGGCCAGCTCGACCAGTGCGTCCGCGAGTTCGAGGCCGAGGCCGGTCTTGGTGATGGTCGACGTGATCACGCCGGCCGCCGCGCACACCGCGATCACCGGCAGCGCCCCGCGCACGCCCGCCGAAAGCGCGTCGACCATGTCCTTCGCCCAGGCTTTCGGCTCGTGGCGCCGGGCGATCAGCGCGAAGAGCGCGGCGACGCCGGTGGCGTAGACGACCGCGGCGAACGGCGGGATGTCGAGGGCGAGGAACACGACGATGATCGCCAGCGACAGGAAGTGGTAACCGCCGCGCAGCAGCAGTTTCCCGGGGTTGCCGTGCGGGACGTCGACGGCTTCGGCCTGGAAACGCCGGGCGTCGGCCTCCATCGCGAACACGATGCCGAGGTAGTACAGCAGCGTCGGCACGGTCGCCCAGACCAGTACCTTCAGGTACGACGTCTGCAGGTACTCGGCGATGATGAACGCGGCGGCGCCCAGCGTCGGCGGCGAGAGGATGGCCCCGATCCCGGACGCGGCGAGCAGCCCGCCCGCGTTTTCCTTGGGGTAGCGGGCTTTCTTGAGGATCGGCCAGGTGATCGAGCCGAGGCTGACGGCGGTCGCGGTGCCCGAACCCGACACCGTGCCGAGCAGGAATCCCGACAGGACGGTGGTGCGGCCCGGTGCCGTCCGCGACTTCCGGAACGCGGCGAACGAGATGTCCACGAAGAACTGCCCGGCGCCGGACGCGTTGAGCACGGCGCCGTAGAGGGTGAACAGCACGATGTAGCTGCCCGCGACGTCGAGCGGGGTGCCGTAGAACCCGCTCGCGTCGTTGTAGAGCGCGTTGACGATCTGGCTGAAGTCGATGCCGGCGTGCGCGATGCCCCAGTTCTGCGGGAGGAAGCCGCCGTAGTAGGCGTAGGCCAGGAAGAGCAGGCAGACGATCGGCAGCACCAGCCCGGTGGTGCGGCGGGTGGCTTCGAGGATCAGCACCAGCAGCAGCGCGCCGGCGACGACGTCCAGCGGGGACAGGATGCCCTGGCGGTTCAGGAAGTCGTCGTACCCGGCGAGCACGGGGTAGAGGCCGACGGCGAGTGCGGTGACCGCCAGGGCCCAGTCGGTCCAGCCGGGGTCGTCGCGGCCGCGCAGCCGCGGGCGGTAGCAGAGGAAGACCAGCGGCAGCGTCACGCCGAGGAAGAGCACGAGGTAGAACTGGTTGCCCTTGGCGAAGGGGAAGAACACCTGCTTGAGCACCAGCACGGCGACGGCCAGCGCGACGAAGTAGACGACGCGGTCCGGGACCCGGGAGAGCATGCGCGCCGGGCGTTCTTCGTCGTGCTCGGCGGCGATCGCGGCAGGCGTGTCCTCTTCGACCGGCCCAGTGGTCATCCGGCCACCGTACGGTGTCGCGGATCACATCGAAAGCGGCAAAGGGATCATCCGCCCCAAGCGCCCCAATCGGGTTTTCTCAGTAGCGGCTGGGTGAGCGCGTTCGTGCCGGTGGCCCGGTCGGCTGCGGCTACGCTCGCGTCTTGAATGAGTCATTCAGGTCTTCGGAGGTCCTGAATGACTCATTCAAGACGTCACCACCGACCGCGATCCCGCCGATGGGGGCGACCGGTCGCGAGGCAACGCGGGCCTGACCGGGCCGCAACGTGGCAATCAGCGCGGCTACTGAGAAAACCCAATGTGGCCTTGGTTGCGTGTGACGCAACCAAGGCCGCCTTGGGACGCTCGGGAGCCGCCGCGGCGGGGTCAGCCGTTGGCGGCGATGTCCGCCAGGACCGCGGCGATCGTGCGGACCGGGACGCCCGTGCCGCCCTTGCCGGTGTAGCCCCACGGGGAACCGGTGTTGAACGACGGGCCCGCGATGTCGATGTGGACCCAGTCGAGGCCGTCGGCGACGAACTCGCGCAGGAAGATGCCCGCCGCGAGCATGCCGCCCCAGCGGTGGCCGGTCACGTTGGCCAGGTCGGCCAGGCGCGAGTCGAGGTCGGCGCGCAGCTCCTCCGGCAGCGGCATGGCCCAGCCGTTCTCGCCGGTGGCTTGCATGATCGCGGCGACGCGGTCGCGGAAGTCGTCCGAGCCCATGACGCCCGCGGTGCGGTTGCCGAGCGCGACGACCTGGGCGCCGGTCAGCGTCGAGGTCTCGATGAGGTAGTCCGGGTTTTCCTCGGCCGCGCGGACCATCGCGTCGACGAGCACGAGCCGGCCCTCGGCGTCGGTGTTGAGGACCTCGACGGTCTTGCCGCCGTACATGGTCAGGACGTCGCCCGGGCGGTACGACGTCCCCGACGGCAGGTTCTCCGCCAGCGGGATGTGCGCGACGACCTCCAGCGGGTACTTCAGCTTCGCGGCCAGGACGACCGACGCGAGCACGCCGGCCGCGCCGGACATGTCCGAGGTCATGTGGTCCATGTTCGCGGCGGGCTTGAGGGAGATGCCGCCCGAGTCGAACGTGATGCCCTTGCCGACCAGCGCGACCTTCTTGGCGGCCTTGGCCGGCTTGTAGCCGATGCGCACCAGGCGCGGCTGGCGGGACGAGCCGCCGCCGACGCCGAGGATGCCGCCGAAGCCCTTGCGCTTGAGGGCCTTCTCGTCGAGGACCTCGAACTCGAGGCCGTTGTCCTCGGCCAGCTTCTTCGCGCGGTCGGCGAAGGAGGCCGGGTACAGGTCGTTCGGCGGGGTGTTGATCAGGTCGCGGGCGGTCAGCACCGCCTCGGCGATGGACGTCGCGGCCTTGAGCGTCGCCTTGTGCTCGCGGGCGGTGCCGTCGGCCGGGCTCGCGAAGTCGACCTTCGCGACCGGGGCGTCACCCTTCTCGCTGCGGTAGGCGGTGAAGACGTAGGAGCCCATGACCGTGCCCTCGACGGCGGCCTGCAGGTCGAGCTCGGACAGCGTCACGAGGGCGCGGTCGGTGCCGGCCAGCGCGCGGCCGGCGGCGCCCGCGGCGCGGCGGACCTGCTCGGGGGTGACGGCGTCGCCCGGCTTGCCCAGGCCGACGGCGAGGACCACGCCGGCCGGGAGCTTGCCCAGCGTCGGGACCTTGACGACCTCTTCGGCCTTGCCGCTCGCGCCGAGCGTGGCCAGCAGGTCGGCGAGGCGGCCGTCGAAGGCGGCGTCGACGGCGGCGGCACCGGCGGCGAGCGCCGGGCCGTCCTCACCCTGCAGGGTGCCGATGACGATGACGTCGGCGCGCGTCTTGGCCAGTGCCTCCCCGGTGTTGTCGGACAGGGCGAGCTTAGGCACGGTCACTTCTGGCTCCTCGCGCGTTCTCGGTGGTACCGGGCACCGGCCCGGCCGGGATCGTGAGCCATGCTAATGACGACGGAAGCCGGGGTGAACAGAGGGAGAGGGAGGACCGCGTGCGGCTGGGTGGCGGGCTGCTGGTGCTGCTGGCGGCGGGAGCGGCGGGCGCGGGCTGGTGGCTGCTCGCCGGGCTGGTGCTCGCGGCGGTCGCCGCCGGCGCGTCCGCACGGGTGCCGGAACCGGGGGACGCCCTGGTCGACCGGGTCGTGGTGGCGCTCGCGCGGCTCGCCGAGGTGACGGTCTACGCGATCGCGTTCGGGGCCTACGTCTTCCCGGCGCACCGCGAACTCGCCGCGGTGGCCTTCGTCGTGGTGGCCGCCGGCGCGGGGTTCGCCGGGCTCAAGGTCCCGACGATCGTCGTACGGATCGCGGGCGGGCTGCTGCTCGCGGCGGGGCTGGTGCTCGTCGTGGTGTGCGTCGCCGTGCCGCCGGTGGGGACGGCGGACGGCTTGCGGCCGCCGGACTTCGCGGGTGTCCTCGTCGCCGCCGTGCTCGCGCTGCCGTTCCTGCGCCCGGGCGGCCGGGAGCACGCGGGCCCGCGCGTGCTGCTGCTCGGCGCGGTCGCCGTCTTGGCCGCCTTCGCCGCGCTCTACCAGCTCGGCGCGGTCCGGCTCGGGCTGTCGCTCACGTCGCTGCGCGACCTGCTCTCCGCCGCCGACGCGGACGCGCTGCAGCCGCTGCTGACCGCCGTCGCGGTCCTCGCCACCGTCGTCCCGGCACTCGCCGCGGGCGGGGAGGTCCGGACCCGGGCGGGGGTGCCGGGGCTTGCCGGGCTGGCCGTCGCCGCGGTGGCCGCGTACTTCCTGCCGGTGCTGCCGGTGCTCGTCGCCGCGGGGCTGACGACCGTGACCGAGCTGCTACTGGGTGTACGCGCGCGCAGGTACAGTGGGGTGCGTGACTGATCGACGCTGGCGGCCGGGGCAGACGGTGGTCGAACGGTTCCACCGCCCGGACGGCTCGATCGGCCAGGTCCACCCGCTGCGCGTGCTGGCAGACGACGGCCGCGTGCTGCTCGCCTGGCTGCCGGCGGGCACGCCGATCGTCGGCAGCAGGCTCGTGGACGGGCGCTCGATGGCGGAAGCGCCCCTGGACCAGCGGTTCCGCATCCCGCGCGTGCCGGTGCCGGACTTCTGGCACCGCACGTCCACGCTGCGCCGCATCGCCGACGACGAATGGTCGTCGGTCTGGTGGTTCTTCGACGCAAAGGGCCGCTTCACGAACTGGTACGTCAACCTCGAGGTCCCGCTCGGCCGGAACGCGCTGGGCGTCGACCGCATCGACGGCGTGCTCGACGTCGTCGTCGACCGCGACGGCACCTGGCGCTGGGACGACGAAGACGAAGCCGAGGTCGCGATCGACGCCGGCCGGCTGACGCGGGAGCAGCTCGACCGGCTGCGAGCGGAGGGCGAGCGGATCGGCGCGCTGGCCGAACGCGGGGCCTACCCGTTCGACGGCACGGACACCGACTTCCGCCCGGACCCGGCGTGGCCGGCGCCGCAGCTGCCCCCGGGCCTGCTGGCCGGACTCAGCCCGCGGTCAGGAACAGGACCAGCGCCAGCACCGCGTTGATCACCGCGAGGATGACCACCGACTTCGTCGGGATCACCTTCGGGAACACGGTCTTGCCGTGGATGCTCCGCCACCAGACGATGCCGAAGACGCCCGCGACGAGGCCGAGGAACCCGCCGAAGCCGCTGCTGAGCACCGCCCAGCCGACCATGCCGAGCAGTCCGACGCCGAACGTCAGGAGCACCGCGGCGGCGAACGTCTTGACGTCGGCCCCGCCGGTCTTGGGCCGGGGCACCGGCTGCGTGGAGTGGTAGGTCACAGCGTCATAGTAGAGCGGTCACGGCGCGGGCGCGGGAGACCCGGAACACGAGGACATCCGACTAACGTGCGTCCGACCAAAGGGTATCGTCTAGTCATGACGACCACGACGCAGTTCGCCCCTGTCCCGCACCCGAGTCCTGCGAGCGCGGACCGTGTCGCGGAGGTACTGGAAGCCCCTGGATTCGGTACGTACTTCACCGACCACATGGTCACCCTGAAGTGGTCGAAGGCCGAGGGCTGGCACGACGCCCAGGTCGGCCCGTACGCCCCGTTCACGCTCGACCCGGCGACGTCGGTGCTGCACTACGGCCAGGCGATCTTCGAAGGCCTCAAGGCCTACCGCCAGCCGGACGGCTCGATCGCGTCGTTCCGCCCGGACGCCAACGCGGCGCGGTTCCGCCAGTCGGCCGAGCGGCTCGCGATGCCGCAGCTGCCCGAAGACGTCTTCGTCGACTCGCTGCGCGAGCTCATCGCCGTCGACGCCCGGTGGGTGCCGACCCGGCAGGGCGACTCGCTGTACCTGCGGCCGTTCATGATCTCGACGTCGACCGGCCTGGGCGTCAACAGCCCGGCCGCCGACTACGTGTACACGGTCATCGCGTCCCCGGCCGGCTCGTACTTCTCCGGCGGCGTGAAGCCGGTGAGCGTTTGGCTGTCGACGGAGTACGTGCGCGCGGCCCCCGGTGGCACCGGCGCGGCCAAGTGCGCGGGCAACTACGCGGCTTCGTTCGTCGCGCAGGCGCAGGCCGTCGAGAAGGGCTGCGACCAGGTGGTCTGGCTCGACGCGGTGGAGCGGCGCTGGGTCGAGGAGATGGGCGGGATGAACCTGTTCTTCGTCTTCGGCTCGGGCGAGAACGCCCGGCTGGTCACGCCGGAGCTGACCGGCTCGCTGCTGCCCGGCGTCACGCGGAAGTCGTTGCTGCAGCTGGCTTCCCGGCTCGGCCACAAGGTCGAGGAGCGCCGGATCTCCACCGACGAGTGGGAGAAGGCGGCGGCGTCCGGCGAGCTCACCGAGACGTTCGCCTGCGGCACGGCGGCGGTGATCACGCCGGTCGGCCACGTGAAGCACGCGGGCGGCGAGTTCACCATCGCCGACGGCCAGCCCGGCACCCTCACGATGAAGCTGCGCGAGGAGCTGACCGGCATCCAGGAGGGCACCCGCCCCGACCCCGACCACTGGATGGTCAAGCTCGCCTGAGTGCCCCCAAGTGCCGTGAAGGCCTCCTTGCCGGGCAAAAATGCCGGTAAGGAGGCCTTCACGGCTTTTCGGGTTCAGGAGGCGGAGGCCGTGATGAGGGGGCCGGAGACGCCGGCTTGGTCGTGGGTGGCCGTTTCGGCCAGGACGCGGGCGGCCATCATCAGCAGCGGGAGCGCGGTCACCGCGCCGGTGCCTTCGCCGAGGCGGACGTCCAGCTCCAGCAGGGGTCCGAGGTCCAGGTGCTCCAGCGCGAGGGCGTGCGCGGGCTCGGCCGTCCGCTGCCCGGCCACCCACCAGCGGCGCGCGCCCGGGGCGAGGTCTTCGGCGACGAGCGCCGCCGCGCACGCCACCAAGCCGTCGAGGACCACCGGCGTCCGCCGGACCGCGGCCTGGGCCAGGAAGCCCGCCATCGCCGCGATGTCCGCGCCCGCCGTCGTGCGCAGCAGGTCCAGGGGGTTGGCGAGGACCACGCGGGCGCGGCGCAGCGCGTCGCGGACCGCGGTCGCCTTGCGCATCCAGGCGTTGTCGTCGATGCCGGAGCCGCGTCCGACGACGGCGACCGGCTCGCTGCCGGTCAGCGCCGCGACGAGCACCGACGCCGGCGTGCTGTTGCCGATCCCGAGGTCGCCGGCGACGAGCAGGTCGGCGCCGCCGTCGACCTCCGCGTCGGCGATCGCGATCCCGGCGCGGACCGCCGCCTTGGCCTCGGCGTCGGTCAGCGCGTCCTCGACGTCGATCGAGCCGGAGCCGCGGCGGACCTTGAACTCGCCGATCGACCGGGTCGCCGGCGCCTCGGTGTCCACGGCCAGGTCGACCACGCGGACGCTCGCGCCCGCGGCGGCGGCCAGCACGTTGATCGCGGCGCCGCCGGTCAGCATGGTGCCGAGCAGCTGCGCGGTGACTTCGGCGGGGTAGGCCGAGACGCCCTTCGCGGCGATGCCGTGGTCACCGGCGAACACGACGACGCGCGGCCGTGTGAACGGCCGCGGCGGCGACTGCCCCTGGCACGCGGCGATCCACACGCCCAGCTCTTCGAGCCTGCCCAGCGAACCGGCCGGCTTGACCAGCTTGCCGTGCAGGGCGATCGCGTCGGACCGGGCGTGGTCGTCGGGCGGGGTGATCTCGGGGAACTCGATGTTTTCCGGCTCCACACCAGGCCCTTTCTCGTCCACGGCAACGCTGGCGCCAACCTACCGGGAAGCCGTCCCCGGTAATCTCGCGGCTCGTGGAGACGACGGCGGCCGCGGTGGTGCTGGCCAGTGGCGCGGGCACCCGCGTCGGCGCGAAGCTGAACAAGGTCTACCTGCCGCTGGCCGGGCGCCGGGTGGTGGCCTGGTCGCTGGACGCGTTCGCGCGCGTGCCCGGCATCGGCGTGCTGGTGCTGGTGATCCGGCCGCAGGACCGGGAACTGGCCGACGAGGTGCTCGCGGAGTTCGGCGGCGACGTCGAACTCGTCCACGGCGGGGACACGCGCCAGGCGTCCGAGCTCAACGCGCTGCGCCACCTCGCTCCGAGGATTGCGGGCGGCCGGGTCGACGCCGTGCTGCTGCACGACGCGGCCCGGCCGCTGGTCCACCCACAGCTGGTCGATGCGGTGCTGACCCGGACACGCGAGGACGGGGGGGCTGTGCCGGGCCTGGCCGCGGACGACGTCGTCGGGGTGGATGCCGGGCACCTGGTCGCCCAGGTGCCCGGCGCGATCCGCGTCCAGACGCCTCAAGGCTTCCGGGCCGGACCGCTGCTCGAGGCCTACGAACAGGCCGAGCGCGAAGGCTTCCTGGGTACGGACACTTCCTCGTGCATGGAGCGGTTCTCCTCCCTGCCGATCCGGTGGGTCCCGGGTGCTCCCGAGAACCTCAAGATCACGTATCCCCACGACCTGGTGGTCGCGGAGCGGCTGCTCGCCCGCTAAGCGCAGGCGGGCGGGCCGCCGTCGTCCCCTTCCGTCGTGCTCGTGGGCCGGATGGTGACGTCCTGCCGCAGGGCCGCCGGGACCCCGCAGTCCGGCTGCGGGCGCAGCGCCTGCAGCGGCGCGCCCGGGGTGCCGGGCTCGGCGAGGGTGAGCACCGCGCGCAGCGTCCACACCGGGGTGGCGTGGTACTGCCAGGTGACGACCCGCGGGCTGAACACGTCCGTGCCCGGGAAGGTCGGGACGCGGTAGGCGCTGGCCCGGTGCTCGTCGCGGAGGATGATGACGTCCGCGCACGTGGGCCACCGGTGCACCGCCGCGTAGACCTCCGGGGCCTCGCGGCCGCCGAACAGGTGCAGCACCCATTTGCGGCGCCGGAGCTCCTCGAGGAGTTCCTCGAGGCCCTGGCCGCTGGATCCGGTGTGAGGTGTGGGCGGGGACACACTTTCGAGGGTAACTTGCGTACTAGAGCGCAGTCCAGCTCGTGTACTAGTACACCTGGGTGGTTCTGATCAGGGCTTTGTCACCGACACCCTGGCGTGCTAGAACACTTGTGCGTCCGTCCTCGTGAGGAGCCGCCGTGCCCACCCTCGACCGTCCAGAGCCGCCGTACCTGCAGATCGCGGGCCGGATCCGCGACGACATCCTGTCCGGCCGGCTGCAGGAGGGCGACACCGTGCCCTCCGCCCGCGAAATCGCGCGCACGTGGGCCGTCGCCATGGCGACGGCCACCAAGGTGCTGGCCACCCTGCGGTCGCAGGGCCTGGTGCGGCCCGTGCGCGGGGTCGGCACGGTCGTCGACCGGGGCGGCCTGCACCGCACGGCCCGCGACCGGTCGGCCGCGTCGGCGCGCACGGGGCGGATCTACCCGCCCGGTCACTACGCGGTGATCCGCTCGGCCGGGCTCGAGCCGGCGTCGGAGCGCGCCGCCGCCGCGCTGGGCCTCGAAGAGGGCGCCCCGGCGGTCCGGCGGCAGCGCACCACGTACGGGCCGGACTCGCGGCCGCTGTCGACGTCGACCTCGTGGTTCGACGGCGCGCTCTCGGCCAAGGCGCCGGCGCTGCTGGTCGCGGAGCGGATCGTCGAAGGCACCTCGGCCCACGCGGCCGCACGGCTGGGCACCAGGATCGTGACGACGCAGGAACGGCACGCGGCGGGCCGCGCGAGCGGCGAGGAGGCGAGCGAACTGGGGCTGCCCGAAGGGGCGCCGGTGCTGCTCGGCCGGAGCACCTTCCTGGCGGCCGACGGGACGGTCGTCGAGTACGGTGAATCCGCCGCCTTGCCCGACCACTGGGTTTTCTACGAGTACACGACTGAGGACGGCGAATGAAGAAGATCCACGCGGGCAAGGTCCGCGACCTGTACGAGCTCGACGGCGGGGACATCCTGCTGGTCGCGTCCGACCGGGTCTCGGTCTACGACGTGGCGCTGCCGACGCTGATCCCGGACAAGGGCGCGCTGCTCAACCAGCTCTCCGCGTGGTGGTTCGACCGGATGGCCGGGGTCGTGCCGAACCACGTCGTGTCGACCACCGACGTGCCGGCGGAGTTCGCCGGGCGCGCGATGCGGTGCAAGCCGCTGAAGATGGTCAAGGTCGAGTGCATCGCCCGCGGCTACCTCGCCGGCCTCGGCCTGCGGGAGTACCAGCGCGACGGCAAGATCTCCGGCGTCGCGCTGCCGCCGGGCCTGCGCGAGGGCGACAAGCTGCCCGAGCCGATCTTCACGCCGACGACCAAGGAGTCCGACACCGGGCACGACGAGTTCATGACCTTCGACGAGGTCCTGAACGACATCGGCGAGGACACCGCGAAGCGGCTTCGCGAGCTGACGCTGGAGATCTACACCAAGGGCGCGGAGCACGCGGCGAAGCAGGGCGTCATCATCGCCGACACGAAGCTGGAGTTCGGCTTCGACGCAGACGGCACGCTGACCCTCGGCGACGAGGTCCTGACGTCGGACTCGTCGCGCTTCTGGCCCGCCGACGAGTGGGAGCCGGGCCGGCCGCAGCACGCGTTCGACAAGCAGTTCGTCCGCGACTGGTCGCGGTCGACGGGCTGGGACCAGACCCCACCCGGGCCGGAGATCCCCGCGGACATCGTCGAGCAGACGCGGCAGCGCTACACCGAGGTCTACGAACGGATCACCGGGAAGACCTGGGTCCGTGGGTGAGTTCGACCCGTACCGGCTGATCGACGAGGTCGAGACGCTGCTGGTTTCGCACGGCCTCGCGCCGTCGCGGATCCCCGGGCGAGGAGGCGACCGGCTGGCGGGCGCCAGCCGCCTCCTGCGCGGGTTCGGCCTGGAGCCCCGGATGGCCCCCGAAGACGCGTTCGGCTTCGGGGTGCCGTTCCAGGGCCGGATCAACCAGGACTAGGGGCTCTTGGTCAGGCTCGCGTCGCGCTCCACGACGTCACCGAGGACGTCGTCGATGGCCTGGAGCAGGTCGGCGTCGAGCTTCTTCCCGGCCGCCTTGACGTTCTCGTGCACCTGCTCCGGCCGCGAGGCCCCGATGATCGCGGAGGCGACGTTCGGGTTCTGGAGCACCCACGCGACGGCCAGCTGAGCCAGGCTGAGGTCGGCCTGCTTGGCGAGCGGCTCCAGCTCGGCGACGCGCTTGAGGACGTTCTCGTCGAGGAAGCGGGCGACCATGTTGGCGCCGCCCTTCTCGTCGGTGGCGCGCGAGCCGGCGGGGTACTCCTGGCCGGGCTTGTACTTGCCGGTCAGGACGCCCTGCGCGATCGGCGACCAGACGATCTGGCTGAGGCCTTCGCGCTCGGAGGCGGGGATGACCTGGTCCTCGATGACGCGCCAGAGCATGTTGTACTGCGGCTGGTTGGAGACGAACGGGATCTTCAGCTCACGGGCGAGGGCGGCGCCGCGGGAGATCTGCTCGGCGGTCCACTCGGAGACGCCGACGTAGAGCACCTTGCCCTGGCGGACGAGGTCGGCGAAGGCGAGCATGGTCTCTTCGAGCGGGACGGTCCGGTCGAACCGGTGCGCCTGGTAGAGGTCGACGTAGTCGGTGCCGAGGCGCTGCAGGGAGGCGTTGGCCGACTCCATGATGTGCTTGCGGGACAGGCCCTTGTCGTTGGGGCCCTTGGGACCGGTGGGCCAGAAGACCTTGGTGAAGATCTCCAGGCTCTCCCGCCGCTGCCCCTTCAGGCCACGGCCGAGCACCGATTCGGCGGCGGTGTTGGCGTAGACGTCGGCGGTGTCGAAGGTGGTGATGCCGGCGTCGAGTGCGGCCTTGATGCAGGCGTGGGCCTGGTCCTCCTCGACCTGGGAACCGTGGGTGAGCCAGTTCCCGTACGAGATCTCACTGACGTTGAGGCCGCTGCGGCCGAGACGACGAAACTCCATGGGGTGAGCTTAGGCGGAAATCGTTTGCTTTGCTAACGACCCTGGAGTGACTCCAGCCTCGCTCCGGCTCCCCGGGCGGAGCCAGGTCCCTGCGCGCCGCGTGTCTTGAATGAGTCATTCAGGTCTTCGGAGGTCCTGAATGACTCATTCAAGACCTTTGCGGCAGCGGGCGCGCCGGCCGGTCGTGGACAGCAAGAAGCCGGGTCGAGCATCGCTCGACCCGGCTTCTCGGAACCAGCTCAGTTCGGGATCGGGTCGCCCGGCTTCAACCGCGGCTTCGGCACCCGCAGCCGCCGGATCTGGGACGCCCGCACGAACGCGTACCACCCGATCGACCGGCCGTTCACCGTCTCCTTCGGGAACTTCTCCCGCACCAGCTTCGCGATCTTCCGGCCGTTCACGAAGCCCTCGATCGCCATCACCAGCAGCATCGCCGTGCACAGCAGCGTGATGTACGACTGGACCTGGGGCAGCGGGACCAGCAGCGCCAGGAACACCACGATCGCCAGCGGCATGAACAGGCCGAGCAGGTTGCGCCGGGTGTCGACCAGGTCGCGGACGTACGCCTTCACCGGGCCGCGGTCGCGGGGGAGGAGGTACTTGTCGTCGCCCGCCATCATGCGGTCGCGGCGGAGCTTGGCGGCCGCGCGGCGGTCTTCCTTCGTCTGCGGGTTCGCCTTGCGCAGTTCCTTGTTGCGCTTCATCGCCTCACGCATGGTGGTGGGCGGCGGCGCCACCGGGCCGCGCTTCTTCGCCTCCGCGTCGCGGCGCTTCGGCGTAGCCTTGCCCTTACCGGGCGTGAACGCCTTGCCCGCGACGTCGACGGCGTCCGTCGTCTCCGGCTCTTCGGCGGCGGTGTCTGTGGTGCTTCGGCGCAGGAACCTCACCTCACCAGGGTATTGCAGGCGTCACGCCGCCGTTCACCAGGTCGATCGATGTGCGACCATGGTGGGGGAACAGATCGGACGCTCCGGGTGTTGAAGACGTCAGCACGAGGAGTATCCGCAGCGAGTTCGAACTTTGAGGGAGTGCCATGACGACCGCTGAGCACGCCGGCGCGACGCAGGCCGAGACCGCCGAGGAGACCCACGGCGTCACGTTGACCGACGCCGCGGCTTCCAAGGCGAAGGCCCTGCTCGAGCAGGAGGGCCGCGACGACATGCACCTGCGCATCGCCGTCCAGCCCGGTGGCTGCGCGGGCCTGCGCTACCAGCTGTTCTTCGACGAGCGCACGCTCGACGGCGACCTGTTCCGCGACTTCGACGGCCTCAAGGTCGCCGTGGACCGGATGAGCGCGCCGTACGTGTCGGAAGCCGTCATCGACTTCGTGGACACGATCGAGAAGCAGGGCTTCACGATCGACAACCCGAACGCCACCGGCTCCTGTGCCTGCGGCGACTCGTTCCACTGAGTCAGCGTGAGAAGGGCCCCGCTCCCCGTAAGGGAGGCGGGGCCTTCTTCGTCTCTGCGGACCTACACGTAGGCGTCGAGCTCCGCGACCTGGGCGTGGCACGCCTCGTCGACCTGCCACGGCTTGGCCGTGACGCGGGGCAGCGGCAGGCGCTCGGCCTGCAGGTTCGCCGGGATGAGCGCGCAGTCGGCGATCAGCTCGGACAGGGTCTCGGGTTCGGTGACGGCGTTCACGATTCGTAACGCTATTGATCGCGATTCGACTGGAGAAGGAGTACCAGCCGGTAGTGTCGGCTGGGCGCGCGCGAACTACCCGGATGGGTCATGACCCGGGGGTAACTTCGCGCCTTTTGCCGTGAGGTCGAACACAAAGGAGCAGCCGGTGGCAGACAGGGCCAGGATCGCGGTGTCCGGCAGTATCGCGACCGACCACCTCATGCACTTCCCGGGCAGGTTCGCGGAGCAGCTGGTCGCGGAGCAGCTGCACCGGGTATCCCTGAGCTTCCTCGCCGACGACCTCGTGGTCCGGCGCGGCGGCATCGGCGCCAACATCGCCTTCGGGCTGGGGGTGCTCGGCGTCCAGCCGGTCCTCGTGGGTGCCGTCGGCGCCGACTTCGCCGACTACCGCTCCTGGCTGGAGCGCCACGGTGTCGACACCTCCGGCGTGCACGTGTCGGAGGTCGCGCACACCGCGCGGTTCGTCTGCACCACCGACGAGGACCTCTGCCAGATCGCGACGTTCTACGCGGGCGCGATGGCCGAGTCCCGCAACATCGAGCTGCAGCCGATCGCCGAACGCGCCGGCGCGCTCAGCCTGGTGCTGATCAGCCCGGACGACCCGGAGGGCATGGTCCGCCACGCCGAGGAGTGCCGGCAGCGCGGGTACGCCTTCGCCGTCGACCCGTCGCAGCAGCTGGCCCGGATGAGCGGCGAGCAGGCGCGTTCCTTCGTCGCCGGGGCGAAGTACCTGTTCAGCAACGACTACGAGTGGGAGCTGCTGCTCCAGAAGACCGGCTGGACCGAGGCCGACGTCCTCGCGCAGGTCGGCATGCGGATCACGACGCTGGGGGAGAAGGGCGTCGAGATCGTCGGCAAGGACGGCACGGCCCTGCAGATCGGCGCGGTCCCCGAGCGCGCGAAGGCCGACCCGACGGGTGTCGGCGACGGCTTCCGCGCGGGCTTCCTGGCCGGCCTCGACGGCGGCCTGAACGTCGAGCGCGCCGCCCAGCTGGGCTCGCTGATCGCGGTCCTGGTGCTGGAGACGGTCGGCACCCAGGAGTGGACGTTCGACCGCGCGGACGCGCTGGCCCGCATCGGCGAGGCCTTCGGCCCGGACGCGGCCGACGAGATCGCCGCGGTCCTCCCCGCCGCCTGACCCAACGCCCGAAAGCCGTGAAGGCCTCCTTACCGGGCAAAAATGCCGGTAAGGAGGCCTTCACGGCTTTTTCGGCGGGTCAGAGCTTGACCGGGTACACCGGCTCGGGGATTTCGGGCTTGATGCGGTGCTCGACGAAGATGCCGTGCCACAGCATGAACACGATCAGCGCCCACAGCTGGCGGCTGCGGTCCAGCTGACCCGCCTTGTGCTCCTCCAGCAGCGCCAGGATCGCCTTCTTGTCCAGCAGCTCTTCGGTCTTCGAGTCGTTGATGATCCCGCGCGCCCAGTCGTACATCTCGTTGCGCAGCCACAGCCGGATCGGGACCGGGAAGCCCAGCTTGCGGCGGTTGAGCACGTGCGCCGGGATGATCTTGGCCAGTGCCTGCCGCAGCGCGTACTTCGTGGTGCCGTGCGCGAGCTTCTGGTCCAGCGGGATGGACGCCGCGACCTTGAACACCTCGGCGTCCAGGAACGGCACCCGCAGCTCCAGGGAGTTCGCCATGGTGACCTTGTCGGCCTTGACCAGGATGTCGCCGCGCAGCCACGTGTAGAGGTCGACGTGCTGCATCCGGGCCACCGGGTCCCAGCCGCGCGAGACGTCGTACCAAGGCGCCGTGACGTCCTTGAAGCCCACGCCCTCCTGATACGTGCGAAGGACGTTCCGCAGCTGGTCGTCGCGGAAGTTGCGGGCGTTGCCGTAGTAGCGGTCCTCCAGCGGCAGCGCGCCGCGGCGCAGCAGGTCCTTGCCGCGGGTGCCCTCGGGGATCTTCGTCGAGACCTTGCCGATGAGCTTGCGCATGCCGCCGGGGATCTTCTCGAACGGCGCCAGCGAGATCGGCTCGTTGTAGATCGTGTAGCCGCCGAACAGCTCGTCCGCGCCCTCGCCGGACAGCACCGCCTTGACGTGCTTGCGGGCCTCGCGGGCGATGAACCACAGCGGGACCAGCGCGGGGTCGGCCACCGGGTCGTCGAGGTACCAGACGATGAGCGGCAGCACCTCCATCATCTCGTCCGCCGACACCGTCCGGACGACGTGCTTCACCCCGATCGCGGCGGCCGACTCGGCGGCGACGTCGACCTCGGAGTAGCCCTCGCGCTCGAACCCGGTGGTGAACGCGATCAGGTTCGGGTTGTGCTCCTTGGCCAGCGTCGCGGTGGCCGTGGAGTCGATGCCGCCCGAGAGGAACGCGCCGACCGTGACGTCCGGGTCGGAGATCATGTGCTTGCCGACCGAGTCGCGCATCACATCGGCGATGCGCTGGTGCAGCTCCTCGGCCTCGGCCTGCGAGTTGACCGGCTTGGCGCTGAACTGCGGGTGGAAGTAGCGGGTGAACTTCACCTCACCGCCGGGGACCACCTCGAACGACGTCCCGGACTCGACGCGGCGGATCGCGGTGTGCAGCGACTCCGGCTCGGGCACGTACTGCAGGACCAGGTAGTGCTGCAGCGCCGTCCGGTCCAGCTCCTGGGCCACGCCGAGGACGTCCGAGAGCTCCAGCAGGCTCTTCTTCTCGCTGGAGAACGCCACCCCGCCGGGGCCGGCCGAGTAGAACAGCGGCTTGATGCCGAACGGGTCGCGCGCGCCGAAGACCTTCTTCTCCTGGGAGTCCCAGATCATGAAGGCGAACATGCCGCGCAGCCGCTTCACCCACTCGGCGCCGAGGTAGTGGAAGCCGGCGACGATGGCCTCGCCGTCGCCCTCGGTCTCGAACTTGGCGCCGTACTTCTCCGCGAGCTCTTCGCGCAGCTCACGGTAGTTGTAGATCTCGCCGTTGAAGTTCATCGTGTACCGGCCGGGCGCCTCCGGCGGGCCCCAGACCAGCGGCTGGTGGGCGTGCTCGACGTCGATGAACGCGAGCCGGTTGAAGCCGTAGACGACCTCGGCGTCGGCCCACGTGTCCTGTTCGTCGGGGCCGCGGTGGCGCTGGCAGCGCATGGCCGCGCCGACGGCGTCACGCGCGTTCGCCGCGCCGGTCTCGGTCGCGCAGATCAGTCCAAGCAGGCCGCACACGGGTACTCACACACCTTCAGGGGTATTCGCGGGGCTGGGAAGGGCCCAGTATGCCGGGCCGGTCGTGGCGAGTACCACGCGCGTCGATGGTTACCCCTTGGTCAGCGGGACGGGCCAACTCGGCTAGAGTCCGGCTGTCACAAAGATCGGTCGTAGGAGGCTCTGGGTGAAAGGGCGAGGCGCAGTGGGACAACCCAAGCGCACCCTGGGGAAGCGGACCGTGCGCGTGGCCGCTTTGGCGGTGCTGGTCGCGCTGACCGCGACGGGCTGCTCCGGCGACGAGATCCTGCGGTTCGGCTGGCCGGTCGGCGTGACCGAGCAGGCGAACCAGATGCGGAACCTCTGGACGTGGACCGTGGTCGCGGCGCTGGCCGTCGGCGTCATCGTGTGGGGCCTGATCTTCTGGACCGCGACGTTCCACCGCAAGAAGAAGACGGCCGACGGCGAGCCGGAGGAGCTGCCCCGGCAGTTCCAGTACAACATCCCGCTCGAGCTGTTCACGGTCGTCGTCCCGACGATCATGGTCTGCGTCCTGTTCTTCTTCACCGCGACGACGGAGTCGAAGGTCCTGGACAAGATCCCGAACCCGGACGTCAAGGTCCAGGTCGTGGCCTTCCAGTGGAACTGGGAGTTCAAGTACGAGGACGAGTCGGCGAAGAAGGCGGACGGCCAGCAGGTCAGCACCGTCGGCTCCTCCGGCGAGATCCCGCTCCTGGTGCTCCCGGTCGGCAAGACCATCCAGTACGACCTGGTCTCCACCGACGTCATCCACTCCTTCTGGGTCCCGGAGTTCCACTTCAAGCGGGACGTCATGCCGAACCCGGAGAAGAACAACCAGGACAGCTCCTTCCAGAACAAGATCGACCGCGAAGGCTCCTTCGTCGGCCGGTGCGCGGAGCTGTGCGGCACGTACCACTCGGTGATGAACTTCGAGGTCCGCGCGCTGTCGGCGGACAAGTACGACCAGTACATCGCGCTGCGGAAGCAGACGAACCCGGCGACCGGCCAGGCGTTCACCGCGGCCGAGGCGCTGGCGAAGATGAACTGCGGCGAGCTGTGCACCCCGCACGCGGTCACGACGCAGCCGTTCAACACCGACCGCACGGCCCGCACCGCGTCGAACTGACGTCCGGCTGAAACAGGAGTAGGGAAGAACCCATGAAGGCCGAAGCCCGCATCTTCTTCATCGTGGCGATCTTCGCCGTGTTCATGGCGGTCGTGTACTGGGTGTGGACCGCGCTGGCCGCGACCCACGGTCCGGAGCCGGTGGGCATCGTCTCGCTGTTCCTGACCGGCGGCCTGGCGTTCCTCGCGGGCAGCTACATGCAGTTCGTCGCCCGGCGCATCGAACCGCGGCCGGAAGACCGCGAAGACGCCGAGATCAGCGACGGCGCGGGCGAGCTGGGCTTCTTCAGCCCGGGCAGCTACTGGCCGGTCGCGATGGCGGCCACGGCGGCCCTCGCGGCGCTGGCGCTGGCGTTCTTCCACATCTGGCTGCTGGTGATCGCGCTGGTCGCGCTGCTCATCACCATCGGCGGCCTGGTCTTCGAGTACCACACGGGCCCGTCGCACGACTGACGCTGTTTTCGAAGCCGGCCGTCACGCACCCGCGTGGCGGCCGGCTTCGTTTTCAGCCCCGGAAGGCCGTCCGGTACGACGACGGACTGGTCCCGCGCAGCCGCGTGAACTGGTGCCGCAGCGCGGCCGCCGACGCGTAGCCGCAGGCCGTCGCGATGTCCTCCACCGACAGCCCGCCCGCTTCCAGGAGGGCCTGGGCGCGGTCCAGGCGCCGCTCGGTCAGCCACCGGTGCGGCGTCGTGCCCGTGGCGGCCGAGAAGCGGCGCAGGAACGTCCGCTCCCCGAGCCCGCTGCGGCGGGCCAGCTCGGCCACCGTGAACGGCTGGTCCAGCCGCCGTTCGACCCATTCCAGGGCTTCCGCGACCACGGCGTCGTCGGCCGCCGCCGTGGCCGGGACCGGGGCCTGGACGAACTGGGCCTGCCCGCCCGCGCGGTGCGGCGCGGCGACCATCCGGCGCGCCAGCGTCGTGGCCGCCGCGACACCGCGCAGCCGGCGCACCAGGTGCAGGCACAGGTCGACCGCCGCGACCGTGCCCGCGCTGGTCAGGACACCGCCGTCGTCGGCGTACAGCGCCTGCGGGTCGACGTCGGCGGTGGGGAAGCGCGCGCGGAACTCGGCCTCGTACACCCAGTGGACCGTGCAGCGGCGGCCGTCCAGCAGGCCCGCGTAGCCCAGCGTGAAGACGCCCGCGCAGAACCCCGCGACCCACGCCCCGCGTGCGGCCGCGTCGCGCAGGACGTCCAGGACAGGCTCGGGCGGTGGCGCGGTCCGGGGTGCGCACGTCGGGACGATGAGCAGGTCCGCCGTCGCCGCGTAATCGAGGTCCTGCAGGCCGGAGAGCCCGAACCCGGACCAGCTGGCGACCGCGCCGCCGCCGGGCGAGCAGACACCGAAGTCCCAGCCCTCGATGCCGTCGGCGCTGCGGTCGGTGCCGAAGACCTCGCAGGCGACGCCCAGCTCGAACGGCGAAACGCGGTCGGCGAGCACCACCGCGACCCGGTTGACGTCCATGCCGGCCAGTCTGTCACAAGTTTTGCGGCCGTTGTCATCTCTGACACTGGTTGGCGGGCGCCGGCGAGACGAACCTGGTCCTCATGACGAACTCGGAAACCCGCCCGCTGCTCCAGTGGTCCGCGGCGATGGCCATGTCCGGCACGATCGGCGCCGTCGTCCTCGAGAGCGGCGCGGCCGCGCCGGCGGTGGCCTTCGCCCGCTGCTTCGTCGGGGGCGCGTTGCTGGCCCTGTGGTGCCTCTCCCGCGGCTGGCTGCAGGCCTGGCGGCCGTCCCGCCGCGACCTCGGCCTGGCCGTGCTGGGCGGGCTCTTCCTGGTCGGCAACTGGGTGCTGCTGTTCGCTTCGTACGCGCTGTCGTCGATCTCGGTCAGCACGGTCGTCTACCACACGCAGCCGCTGATCCTGGTCGGCCTGGCGGCCGCGTTCCTCGGCGAGAAGGTCGCGAAGAGCCACCTGGCCCGTGCCGCCATCGCGTTCGGCGGAGTGGCGGTGATCTCGCTTTCCGCCCACGGCGAGGACGGCAAACCCGTGCAGCTGGCCGGCATCGGCCTCGCACTCGGCGCGGCCGTGCTGTACGCGGGAGCGTCCTTCGTCGCGAAGCAGCTGAAGCACATCCGCCCGCACCTCCTGGCCGCCGTGCAGACGACGGTGGGCGCGCTGGTGCTGGCACCCCTGCTGCTCGTCACGCCGCTGCCCACGACGACTTCGGGGCTGCTGTGGCTGGTCCTGCTCGGGACCGTCCACACGGCACTGATGTACGTGCTGATGTACGCGAGCATCGGCAAGCTGCCGACCACGACGGTGGCCCTGCTGTCCTACCTGTACCCGGTGGTCGCGGTGCTGGTGGACATCGCGTTCTACGGCCACCGCCCGAGCTGGCCGGAGGGGCTGGGCATGCTCGCGGTCCTGGCGGCCGCACTGGCTCCGCAGCGCGGCCGCCGGACCGAAGCTCAGCCCGTGAAGGTCAGCTGAAGGCGATCCAGCGGTCCAGCATCGCCGCGGCGGCGCCGGAATCGATCGCCTCCGCCGCCCGGGCCAGTCCCGCCCGCAGGTCGTCCTCCAGCGACGCCGAGAAGCCCGTGAACGCCGCCAGCGCGGCGGCCGCGTTGATCAGGACGGCGTCGCGGACCGGGCCCGCCTTGCCGGCCACCAGCTCGCGGACCACCTCGGCGTTCGCCGCCGCGTCGCCGCCGCGCAGGTCGTCCGCCGTCGCGCGGGGGATGCCCAGCTCGGCCGGGTCGAGGGAGCGCTCGGTGACCGTGCCGCCCGAGACCACCCAGACCGTCGACGTCGTCGTGGTGGTGATCTCGTCGAGGCCGTCGTCGCCGCGGACGACCAGGGCCGTCGTGCCGCGGCGGGCGAACGTCTCGGCCAGCACCCGGGTCTTGTCCTCGTACGCGCAGCCGATGACCGCGGCGCCCGGCTGGGCCGGGTTGGTCAGCGGGCCGAGCAGGTTGAACGTCGTCGGGATGCCGAGCTCGCTGCGCACCGGGCCGGCGTGCCGCAGGGCCGGGTGGAACGCCGACGCCAGGAAGAACCCGATCCCGACCTCGTCGAGGCTGCGGCGCACGTCCTCCGGCGGCAGGCTGATCCGCACGCCGAGCGCCTCGAGGACGTCGGCCGCGCCGGACTTCGACGACGCGCTGCGGTTGCCGTGCTTGGCCACCGGGGCGCCGGCGGCCGCCGTGACGATCGTCGCCATCGTCGAGATGTTCACCGAGTTGGAGCCGTCGCCGCCGGTGCCGACGATGTCGACCGCCGGGCGGTCCAGCTCGACGCGCCGGGCGTGCGCCAGCATCGTGGCCGCCATGCCGGCGATCTCCTCGGGCGTCTCGCCCTTGGCGCGCAGCGCGACCGCGAACCCGGCGATCCGGGCCGGGCTCGCGGCGCCGCTCATGATCTGGTCCATCGCCCACGCCGTGTCCTCCGCGGAGAGGTCGACGCCCGCGATGAGCTGCTTGAGCAGGGGTGGCCAGGTGCGGGGGACCGGGGTGGTCACCGGGCTCAGCCGTTCACGACGGGGACCCGCCGCAGCACGTCGGCGACGGTCTCCGCGGCGGTCAGCGGGTCGAGCGGGTGCACCAGCACGGCGTCCGCCTGCGACCAGGTCGCCAGCCACCGGTCGTCCTTGCGCCGCACCGACACCACGATCGGCGGGCAGTCCGCGATCTCGGCCTTGAGCTGGCGGCAGAGGCCGATGCCGCCGGTCGGCTGCGCCTCGCCGTCGAGGATCGCCAGGTCGACGTTGCCCGCGTCCACCTCGGACAGCACGTCCGCGATCCCGGCCGCCTCGACGTAGTCCACGCGCGCCAGGTCCGCCGCCGGACGGCGCCCGACCGCGTTCACGATCGCCTCGCGCACCTCCGCCTTGTGGCTGAACACCAGGACCCGCATCGACTCGCCCATGTTGGACACGCCTCCATCTCGTCACCGCACGTCTGGGGCGATCGTATCGGCCGAGACGGACATCACGCGGTCGGCTCCGGCTGGAGCGCGTCCCAGCCCAGCGCGTCGCCGCCCAATCGTTGCGCGAGGCCCGCCATCCGGGACCGTTCCTGGGCGCAGTGGAGCGCGTCGAGCACCTGGACGCGCACCGCGAGCACGCGCGTCAGGCCGTCCGCGGAGGACTGTTCCCGCAGGTCGTAGCCGTCCTGCGCGAGGATCGAAGCCGCTTCGGCGACCCGGTCCGGCGGCAGCAGCAGGTGGTGCCGCAGGACGGCCGGTGCCGTGCTGACCCAAGCGGGTGAACCCGCCAGCACGGCGGAGTCCGCGACGACCGGGTCGAAGGCCTCGGCGACGATCTCCAGCCCGGGGTCGTCGGGCCCGAGAACAGGCGTTTCGCGCCCCTTGACCAGGTTGAGCAGGCGGTTCACCAAACTCATGAGTAGTTCTCACCTTCCCGGGCATCCCGTGTGATCGGCAACGCAGGCGGCTCGCCGTGGACCCACCCGGCGGAGCGGTGGTGCGAGAGGACATAATGCGACGCGTGACAACGGCAGCTCCCACCATCAGTCAGCGGGTCCACTCGCTGAACCGGCCGAACATGGTCAGTGTCGGCACCATCGTGTGGCTGTCCAGCGAACTGATGTTCTTCGCCGGGCTGTTCGCGATGTTCTTCACCGTCAAGGCGCAGAACTCCTCCGGCCAGTGGCCGCCGCCGTTGCACGGCGAGGAGTTCCACCTCAACGTGGCGTACGCGATCCCGTTCACGGTGATCCTCGTGCTGTCCTCGCTGACCTGCCAGTTCGGGGTGTTCGCCGCCGAGCGCGGCGACGTCTACGGGCTGCGCCGCTGGTACATCATCACGTTGATCATGGGCGCGATCTTCGTCGGCGGCCAGGCCAACGAGTACCACAACCTGGTCGAAGAGGGGATGACGATCCCGTCCGGCCCGTTCGGCACGGTCTTCTACCTCGCCACCGGGTTCCACGGCCTGCACGTCATCGGCGGGCTCATCGCCTTCGTGTACCTGCTCATCCGCACGAAGCTGAGCAAGTTCACGCCCGCCCAGGCCACGTCGGCGATCGTCGTGTCCTACTACTGGCACTTCGTCGACATCGTGTGGGTCGGCCTGTTCGGTGTGATCTACCTCCTTCCGTAGGTCCGCCCAGCCGCCACCACCATCACCATCGGCCTGAACTGACAGCAAGGGTTGCCGCAAGATGACCACCAGCACCAAATCGTCGGAGCGCCGCTACCGCGCGCGGTCGAAGCTGCGGAGGCGGTTCGCCGGCCTGCTCGCGCTCGGGATCGCGCTGGTGGGCGCCGGCGCCCTGTACGCCGTGTTCGCCCCCGAGCCGCAGACCGCGCAGGCCCAGGGCACGCCGGCGCAGCTGCGCTTGGGCGAGCAGGTCTACAACAACACCTGCATCGCGTGCCACGGCGCGAACCTCGAAGGCGTGCAGGACCGCGGGCCGAGCCTGATCGGCATCGGCGACGCCGCGGTGTACTTCCAGACTTCTTCGGGCCGCATGCCCGCCGCGCGCCAGGAGGCGCAGGTCGAGCGGAAGCCGCCGAAGCTGACCGAGGCCGAGATCGACGCGGTCGGCGCCTACATCCAGGCGCACGGCGGCGGCGTCCAGCGCCCGGCGGAGAAGGGCGAGGCCCTGCGCGGGTCCGACCCGGCCCGCGGTGGCGAGCTGTTCCGCCTGAACTGCGCTTCGTGCCACAACTTCACCGGCCGCGGCGGTGCGCTGTCGGCGGGCAAGTACGCGCCGAACCTGGACCCGGCCAGCGAAGAGCAGATCTACACGGCCATGCTCACCGGCCCCCAGAACATGCCGAAGTTCTCCGACCGGCAGCTGTCGCCGGAGGAGAAGAAGGACATCGTCGCCTACGTGAAGTCGGTGTCCGACGGCAACAATGACCCGGGTGGGAACGGCCTCGGCGGGGTCGGCCCCGCTTCGGAGGGCGTGATCGCCTTTATCGTCGGGATCGCCGCGCTGATCGGCGTGACGTTGTGGATTGGATCGAAGGCATGAGTGCCGAGGGGCCGAAGCCGCCGACGGAGGCGGAACTGGCTGAGATGGACCGGGACCAGCTGGTCAAGCTGGGCGGGCAGCTCGACGGCGTCGAGATCGTCGAGTACCCGACCCCGTGGCCGGTGGAGGGCACCCGGGCGGAGCGCCGTGCCGAGCGCCTGGTGGCGTTCTGGTTCGCCCTGTCCGCCCTGGCCGGGCTGGGCTTCGTCGTCTCGCTGATCTGGTGGCCGTGGAAGTACGAGTCGCCGGACAACGAGAGCGGCCACTTCTGGTACAGCCTCTACACCCCGATGCTCGGCATCACGCTCGGCCTGGCCATCCTCGGCCTCGGCATCGGCGTGATCCTGTACACGAAGAAGTTCGTGCCCGCCGAGGTCGCGGTGCAGGAGCGCCAC
This sequence comes from Amycolatopsis eburnea, assembly GCF_003937945.1. Classification (GTDB taxonomy): domain Bacteria; phylum Actinomycetota; class Actinomycetes; order Mycobacteriales; family Pseudonocardiaceae; genus Amycolatopsis; species Amycolatopsis eburnea. The sequence goes on along the minus strand of NZ_RSEC01000024.1, from coordinate 245,447 downwards.
GACGGCGAGGGCAAGGGGTCGGCCGAGGTCGACCGCCAGACGTTCCTCGCGCACCTGGCCGACGCCGGCAACCGCAGCACCATCGCGCGCCGGTCGCTGATCAAGCGCTCGGCCATCGCCGGGGCCGGCACGCTGGGCCTCGCCGCCGCCGCGCTGCCGCTCGCGTCCTTCATCAAGAACCCGTGGAAGGACAGCGAGAGCCGCGAGTCGCTGTGGCACACCGGCTGGCAGCCGAACTTCCCGGGCGAGAAGGTCTACCTGCGCCGCAACACCGGCAAGCCGCTGGAGGAGGGCGAAGAGGTCAGCCTGGTCAAGGCCGAGGACCTCGACGCCGGCGCGATGGAAACCGTCTTCCCGTACCGCGAGTCCGAGAAGGACAAGCCGGAGCTGCTCGCCGCCGCGCTGACCCGGGTGGACAACCCGGTCATGCTGATCCGCCTGCGCCCGACCGACGCCGCCAAGGTGGTCAAGCGGGCCGGCCAGGAGGACTTCAACTTCGGCGACTACTACGCGTACACGAAGATCTGCAGCCACGTCGGCTGCCCGACCTCCCTGTACGAGCAGCGGACCAACCGCATCCTGTGCCCCTGCCACCAGTCGCAGTTCGACGCGCTGCACTACGCCAAGCCGATTTTCGGCCCGGCGACGCGTCCGCTGGCCCAGCTACCGATCACGGTGGACGAAGAGGGATACTTGATCGCGCGAGGCGACTTCATCGAGGCCATCGGTCCGGCCTTTTGGGAGCGTAAGTCATGAGTTCACTCACCACGCCGACCAAGGGGTCGAGTGCCGTGGAGCGGCACTTGGGCGAGGCCGCGGACAACGCGGACCAGCGGTACCACGCGGCCAAGGGCCTGCGGCACCAGATGAACAAGGTCTTCCCGACGCACTGGTCGTTCCTGCTCGGGGAGATCGCGCTCTACAGCTTCATCATCCTGCTGCTCACCGGCGTGTACCTGACGCTGTTCTTCGACCCCTCCATGCAGGAGGTCGTCTACCAGGGCAGCTTCAAGAACATGCAGGGCCTGGAGATGTCGCAGGCCTTCCGCACGACGCTGGACATCTCGTTCGACGTCCGCGGCGGGCTGTTCATGCGGCAGCTGCACCACTGGGCGGCGCTGATCTTCGTGGCGTCGATGGCCGTGCACATGCTGCGCATCTTCTTCACCGGCGCGTTCCGGCGCCCGCGTGAGGCCAACTGGGTGATCGGCGGGCTGCTGCTGATCCTGGGCTGCTTCGAAGGCTTCTTCGGCTACTCGCTCCCGGACGACCTGCTCTCGGGCACCGGTATCCGCGCGACGCTGTCGGGCATCGTGCTCTCGGTGCCGGTGATGGGCACCTGGATCCACTGGGCGCTGTTCGGCGGGGAGTTCCCCGGCGACCAGATCATCCCGCGCCTGTACACGCTGCACATCCTGCTGCTGCCGGGCATCATGCTCGCGCTGGTCGGGGCGCACCTGGCGCTGGTCTGGTACCAGAAGCACACCCAGTTCCCGGGGGTGCGCCGCAAGGAGACCAACGTCGTCGGCGTCCGGATCATGCCGTACTTCGCGCTCAAGGGCGGGGCGTTCTTCACCCTGGTCGTGGGTGTGCTGGCGCTGATGTCGGGGCTGTTCCAGATCAACCCGGTGTGGAACTTCGGCCCGTACAACCCGGCGCAGGTGTCGGCGGGCTCGCAGCCCGACTGGTACATGGCCTGGGCCGACGGCATGCTCCGGATCTGGCCCGCGTGGGAGGTCTACCTCGGGAACTACACGATCCCGGCGGTGTTCTTCCCCGGCGCGATCGGCATGCCGATCCTGTTCGGCCTGTTCCTGACCTACCCGTTCCTCGAGCGGAAGCTGTCCAAGGACACCGCGCACCACAACCTGCTCCAGCGGCCCCGGGACGTCCCGGTCCGCACGGCGCTGGGCGCGATGGCGCTGGGCTTCTTCATGGTGATCGAGCTGTCGGGCTTCAACGACATCATCGCCGACCAGTTCGACATCTCGCTGAACGCGACGACGTGGGCGGGCCGCATCGGCGTGCTCCTCGTGCCGCCGCTGGCGTACTACTTCACCTACCGGATCTGCCTGGGCCTGCAGCGGGCCGACCGCGAGGTGCTGGAGCACGGCGTCGAGACCGGCATCATCAAGCGGCTGCCGCACGGTGAGTTCATCGAGATCCACCAGCCGCTCGGCGGCGTGGACAGCCACGGCCACGCGATCCCGCTCGAGTACCAGGGCGCGTCCGTGCCGAAGAAGATGAACAAGCTGGGCTCGGCCGGGCAGGCGGTCCCGGGCACGCTCTGGTCGCCGGACCCGGCCGAGGAGACCGCCGCGCTGCAGCGGGCCCACGGCAACGGGCACTCCGGCACGGAGAACGGCGAGCACGGCGAGTTCGACTCGGCCGAAGCGGCTTCGGCCGCGAAGCAGTCGGACCACTAGCCGTACAGCAAGCGCGAAGGCCACCTCCGGTTCGCCGGAGGTGGCCTTCGGTGTTCCCGGGCTGGCACGATGCGCGGCATGGAACGCGTGCTCGGCATCGGTGGGTACTTCTTCCGCGCGGCGGACCCGGCGGCCCTGGGGGCCTGGTACCGGGACTGCCTGGGCCTCGACACCGACGAACACGGCAGCTGGCCGCAGGAGGCCGGGCCGACCGTCTTCGCGCCGTTCGAGGCCGGGACGGACTACTTCGGGTCGCCCGCGCAGCAGACGATGCTCAACTTCCGGGTCCGCGACCTGGACGCGATGCTGGCGCAGCTGCGCGCCCAGGGGGCCGACGTGGCCGAGGACGTCCAGGACATGGCCGGCGTCGGCCGCTTCGGCTGGGTCACCGATCCCGAGGGGAACCGCGTCGAGCTCTGGCAGCCGGCCTGAGCGTCAGTCCTCGACGCCGATCGAGAAGGCCGACTCGGTGTCGGCGCGGGAGTAGGACCGGAACGCGATGTGCGTGACGGTGTCCAGCACGCCCGGCACCTTCCCGATCCGGCCGGGGATGAGGTCGGCCAGCTCCTCGTGCGCGGACACCTTCACGGTGGCGATGAGGTCGACGTCCCCGGCGCACGAGTAGACCTCGCCGACACCCTCGATGTCGGCGATCGCCTGCGCCGCGTCCGGGATCGCGTCCGCCTCAACCTGGATCAACACGATCGCGGTGATCACCTGGGTCCTCCAAGACTTCGTCTGCGGGTGTCGCCGGTGATCCTAGTGAGCCGTGTGGTCACGCCGCCGTGTGCGCCAGCCAGTGCTCGGCGAGGGTGTGGTCGCCGGTGACGCGCACGCGGTCCGCGGGGAGCCGGCGGGTGAGGACGAGCAGGAGGTCCCGCACGGGCCCGGCGAGGGTCGTGTCGGCGGGGCTGGTGGCGTGCGTCCAGCGGACGCCGTCCGGGGTGCGGGTGATGAGCCAGCCGGGGCCGTCCTCGGGGGCGAGCCGCAGGGTCTGGCCGGTGCCGCGGAGCTGGGCGAAGGCGGGGTTCAGGGTCGCCGTGGCGGGGTCGGCGAGAATGTCCAGCCACTCGCTGATCGCGTCGGCGGCGAGGTCGGGGCCGACCTCGAACGCGGCGCCGGTGGCGAACGCGGCGTCGGCGTGGTGGACGGTGGTGTCGTGCGCCATCCGCCGCAGCCAGAACTGCGCGGGCTGGGGGCCGAAGAAGGTCCACACGGGCGTCTCACCGGCGGCCAGGACGGCGTCTTCGAGTTCGGCGGCGCCCTGGAGCAGCCAGTCGGACCACTTCTCGGGCGAGCCCGGGTCGGCGTCGAACGGATCGGGGACGGGGGACGGCCCGGAGCCGACGATGCTCGCGGCCCAGCGGTGGGCCTGGCCGATGTGCCCGACGAGCACCCGCAGCGGCCAGTCGGGGCAGGTCGGCACGTGCGCTTCGGGATCGGCGCCGGTCACCGCCCCGGCGAGCGCGGCGGTGTGGTCGTGGAGGCCTTCGGCGAGTCTGGTGGTGTCCATGGGCCGTACCGTAGGAATTCCACCCGGCTGGAGGTTCGACCGAAGGTGACCGAGGACACACTGGGCATCGGCGACCTGGCCCGGCGGACGGGCGTACCGGTCCGCACGATCAGGTTCTACAGCGACGAAGGCCTGCTGGAGCCCGCCCGCAGCGTCGGCGGCCACCGCCGTTTCGAAGCGGCGGCGGTGGAGCGCCTGGAGCTGGTGCGCCGGCTGCGCGGCCTCGGGCTCGGCCTCCGTTCGATCACCGACGTCCTGGGCGGCCGGCGCTCCCTGGACGACGCGGTGGCGGCCGAGCGCACGGCGCTGGACCGCGAGCTGGCGACCCTGTCCTGGCGGCGTTCGGTGCTGCGGGCGGTGGAGGAAGCGCCGTCCCGGCTCGACCTGCTGTCGGCGGTGCAGGACGGCCCGGCGGCGCGCGAGGCGCTGGTGCGGCTGTGGGAGCCGATGACGACGGGCCCGATCCCGCCGGACACGGTGCGGATGTTCCTGGACATCGGCGCGCCGGTGCCGCCGGAGTCGCCGACGACCGCCCAGGTGGTCGCGTACGCGGAGCTGGTGGTGCTGGCGGCCGACCGGGAGCTGGCGGTGGGGCTGCGGGCGAGCACGCTGGTGGCCCACGAGCGGATCACGGACCTGGGCGCGTTGCACGCCTCGGTGGGCGAGGCCTGCGTCCTGGCGGCCGGCGCGGTGTCGGCGGGCCTCCCGCCCGCACCCGGCCCGGCGCTCGACCGGTTCGTGGCGGCTCATGCGACGGCCCATCGGGCGGTGGACAGCGTGGAGTTCCGGCGGGCGTTGAACCGGCGGACGGCCGCGGACCGGTCGCCGCGGCTGCGGCGGTACTGGCATTTGGCGGGGGAGGTCACGGGGGAGGCCGCGCCGATGGGTGTTGCGCACACCTGGCTGCTCGATGCGCTGGCCGGATCGGTCGGGTGAGGGGCGAGGGCCGGGTGGGGCGCTGGGGGCCGTTGGGGCTCCTGTGGGGGCCCGCCGCTCAGCGTGGCCCGTTCGTGCGCCGGACGCAGCCGACCACTGCGCCGCAGCGTGCGTGGCTGGCTGCCGTGGGGTCGCCGACCGAGCTGGCCGCCGCAGCGTGCGTGGCCGCCCGCGGTGGTGTCCCTGACCGGGCTGACCCGCCGTTCTACCGCCCCGCACCTGTCACCTCCTCACCCCACGTGCTCCAGCGAATGCGCCCCCGCCACGAGGTCCAGCCACCCCCGCCAGCCCGCGACCGCCGCCGGCTCAGCCCACGGCCTCGTCGTGCGGACCAGCCTGACCCCCGGCCGGGTCAGCCAGCGCAGTAGGACCCCGACCTCCTCCGGCGGCGCTCCGTGCAGCGGGCCCGGCTCCGGCAGCACCGTCTCCGCCGACGCCACCAGCGCCTCCACCACCGGCATCGGCGGCACGCCGCGCCGGGCGACACCCGCCGAGGCGAGCCTGCCGTAGCGGATCACCGCCAGTTCCCAGCCGCCCGCGCCGTCCGGGCTCGCCGCGATCAGCTCGCCGATCGAGGCCAGCGCGCCCTGGCGGTGGGCCCTGCCGAGGGCGCGGATCAGGGCCGCCAGCTCGTCGCGGTGGCGGGCCGCCTGCTCGTAGTGCTCGCCGGCCGCCAGGCGCTCGACGTGGGCCGCCGCCGTGTGCAGGGGGCGGCCGTCCAGGCCCGCGATCAGGCCCGACACCGACTCGACCAGCGGCTCGTACGCCTCGACGCTCTGCCGTCCCGCGCACGGCGCGCCGCAGCGGCCCAGCTCCGCCAGGACGCACGGGGTGCCGTTCGGGGAGCGGGGCGAGATCCGCTGCGTGCACGTCCGCAGGCCCGACGCGCCGGCCAGGGTGTCCGCCGTCGCCTTGGCGTCCGCCTGGTTGCGGAACGGGCCCAGCACCCCCGGCCGCGGCAGGCGGACCACCGACAGGCGCGGGAACGCCTCGTCCGTCAGCCCGATCCACCAGCCCTGGTGGCGGTTCTTCGACCGGCGGTTGTACGCGGGCCGGTGCGCCGCGATCAGCCGCAGCTCCCGCACCTCCGCCTCCAGCGCGTGCGCGCACACGACGTGGTCGACGCGCTCGGCCAGCGCGACCATCTCCCGGATCCGGCTGCGGTTCTCCGAGCCGGTGAAGTACGTCCGGACCCGCCGCCGCAGGTCCTTCGCCGTGCCGACGTACAGGACCTCTTCCTTCGGGCCCTTGAACAGGTAGACGCCCGGCGCGGCAGGCAGGTCCGCCGCCAGGTGCCGCTTCGCCCGCTGGGCGACCGTCACCTCCGGCAGGTAGCCCATCAGCTCCTCGAGCGAGTGGACGCCCAGGTTCCCGACGCGCTCCAGCAGCCCGTGCAGGACGTCGACCGTGGCGCGCGCGTCGTCGAGGGCGCGGTGCGTCGGCCGGGTCCGCGCGCCGAACAGCAGCGCCAGCGCCATCAGGTTGTAGCGCCCGACCTCGTCGCGCGGGACGACGCGGCGGGCCAGCCGCGCCGTGCACACCACCGTCAGCTTCGGCCACGCATACCCGTGGGCCTCGCAGGCGGCGCGCATGTGCGACGTGTCGAACCCCGAGTTGTGCGCCACCAGCACCGACCCGCCGATGAACTCCAGGAACGCCGGCAGCACCTCCTCGATCGGCGGCGCGTCGTACACCATCAGCTGGGTGATGCCCGTCAGCGAGACGATCTGGGGCGGGATGGTCTTGCCCGGGTTCACCAGGGTCGCGAACTCGCCGAGCACCTCGCCCGCGCGCACCTTCACCGCGCCGATCTCGGTGATTTCGGACGCGCCCGGCCCGGCTCCCGTGGTTTCCAGGTCGAAGACCACGAAAGTCGTTTCCCGCAACGGGGTTCCGAGCTCGTCGAACGCGAGTTGTGCCTGGATCGAACGCATGGTCGGACTGTAGGGGCGACCACCGACAGTTTCCGCGCGCCGCCGGTCCGTGTCCCGCGCGGCGCGGGATGCGGGGGCGGGGCCTACCCTGGACCAATGCACCCGCAGCCGCTCGTGCCGGAGCCGCCCGGGGACCCCGATGGTCCCTCGGGTGTCGCGTCGCGCCCGGAGCCGGCTGAAGAGCCCGCTGACCGGCCCGAACCCGCCACCTGGCCCGCGTTGCCGGAGCCGGTGCGGGACCGCATCGCCGAGCTCGCCGCGGCCGCCGTCGCCAAGCTGCCCGGCACCGACGTGCCGCGCCAGCTGCGGCCGGTCGCGAAGTTCGCCCCCGCCAAGCGCGCCAAGCTCGGCGGCGCCGCGCTGCTGGCGTCACTGGGCGAGTCGTCGCAGTTCCGCACCGCCGTCATCGAGTGGTTGCGCGAACACCGCACCGACGCGCTCGACCCCAACGCGGCCGATTCCGTCGCCGCGGCGGCCGCCGCCGTGCTGCTCGGGGAGTCCGGGGCCGCCGGGCGCGTGCGGCTGGTCGCCAAGAACGCCGAGGAGAACGTCCTCCGCGCCGAACGCGACGCCGCGCTGGCCCGCAACCAGCGGCTCGAGGCCGAACTCGGGCAGCTCCGCGCGGAACTGGCGGAGGCGCAACGGGCCGCGGAGAACGCTCGCGGCGAGCGCGAAGGCGAAGTCGAGAAGCTCCTGAAGCGGCTTCGCGAACAAGGCGTCCAGCTGCGCCAAGCCCGTGACGCGGCCGAAGCGGCGTCCGCCGAGGCCGAACGGGGCTCCGCCGCCCGCGCCGACGAGATCGCCGCGCTGACCGCGCAGCTCGACCGCGAACGCCAGCGCGTCGCGGCGGAACGCGCCCGCGCCGACCGCGCCGCCGCCGACGCCGAGGTCGCCCGGCAGTCCGCCCGGGAGGCCCGGCAGGCCGACGAGGTGCGGCTCGGGCTGCTCATCGACACGATCGACGGCGCCGTCAGCGGGCTGCGGCGCGAACTCGCCGTCGGTGCCCGCGGCGCCCGCCCCGCGGACATGGTGCGCGGCACCCGGTCCGGCACCGGGCAGGGCGGCAAGATCGCGGACGTGCCGACGCTGGACCGCTATCTGGCGCTACCCACGGTGCACCTGATCGTCGACGGCTACAACGTCACGAAGACCGGCTACCCCGAGCTCGCCCTCGCCGATCAGCGCGACCGGCTGATCCACCAGCTCCAGGCGCTGGCCGCGCGCACCTCCGCCGAGGTCACGGTGGTCTTCGACGGCGCCGGCGTGCTGTCGGTGCCCGCCGCGGTGCCGCGCGGCGTGCGGGTGCTGTTCTCCGACCGCGGGGTGCTGGCCGACGACGTGATCCGCAACCTGGTCGCGGCCGAGCCCGCGGGCCGGCCCCTGGTGGTGGCGACGTCGGATCGCGCGGTGGCGGATTCGGTCCGGGGTGCGGGAGCGCACCCGGCGCCGGCTTCGGTGCTGGTCAGCCGCCTGTCGCGGGTCTGATCGCCCGGGGTCGCGGCCCGTTCGCCCGGTCCGCGATGTCATGAAAGGGTCGTTCACCTCACCAGACGACATGAACGACCCTTTCACGACATCCCCGCCCAGGGCTCCGGCAAAGTCGCCGGGCGGCCCTGCGGTGTCTTGAATGACTCATTCAGGACCTCCGAAGACCTGAATGAGTCATTCAGGACGTCGGCGAAGCCCGCCGCCGGGCAAGCCGCCGCGACTTTGCCGGGACCCTGACCTCCCCGCCGCGCCGGGCAGACCGCACGGCCAAGCGACTCTGCCGCCGACCACCCGCTCGCCGGCGCGACTTTGCCGGGACCCTGGCGTCGGACGCCGTGAAAGGGGCGTTCATGGCGTCCCGCGCGCCGCTGCCGGAGCCCGGGCGCCGGAAATTGTCGGTGGTGCCCCTTACCGTCCTCCTCGAGTCAGTTCCGACGTGAGGAGGACCACATGAACGACGCGACCGACCTGTCCGAAGTGGACGTCTCGCACATTTCCGTCGAGGACATCGAAAGCATCGTGGTGGACTGCGACCGCTGCGTCGTGCGCGGCATCTCCTGCCACGACTGCGTGATCAGCGTGCTGCTCGGCGCGCCGCCCGCCGTCGTGTGGGACGCCGACGAGCGCCGCGCCGTCGACGCGCTCGCCGAAGCGGGGATGGTGCCGCGGCTGCGCTTGGTGGAGGGAGCCGCGTTGCGCACCGCCTGACACGCCCGTTTCGTGTCGGCGCGCCGAATGGTCGATCGGATCAGGTGAACGGTCGGTGACCGAACAGGCCTCGGGAATATCCCCAGCGTGTAACGCCCATCACATGTTTTCTCCACTCCTGGTCCGATGGTGTTTCCGGGCGCTACGGAGAGTTTTTGGCCGAGGGGTGGTGGACGTGGTGGCGGTCTTTTCGTAACCTGTCCGAGATCTCGTGGCCCCCGGCCGTCGATGAGGCGGCGACGCGAGATCGCCGCCGGGCACGGCTTTGTCGGGAAGCTGGGATCCGGAACCACCACCGCTTGCTTCACCTGTTGCGGCAGAAGCAGCCCCGAAGCGGTGGGGACGTGCGGCGAAGAGGACTCCCCGGCCTCTTCGTGCCCCGGTCCCCGACGGCGGCCGAGACCAAAGGAGACCCGCGCGACCGTGCAGTCGCATCCAGTCAGGCGCGTGGTGTCGGGTGCCCTCGCCGCGGCTGCGGTGATCACCCTCGTCACCGTGGCCCAGCCGACGGCCACCGCCGCCCCCGTCCCCGTCCTCCAGGCCCCGCCCACCGGCTCGGACGCCCTCGCCCAGTACCGCGACCTCGCGGCACAGGCCGAAAAGCTCAACGAAGACCTGCTCAAGGCCCAGGACGACCTGAAGGCCAAGCAGGGTGAGCTCGACAAGGCCACCAACGACGTCAACGCGGCGAAGGACCAGGCCGCCCAGGCGACCGAGAACCAGAAGAAGTACCAGACCGAGGTCGACAAGTTCGCCGGCGCGTCGTTCACCAGCGGGGTCCAGCTGAACAAGCTGTCCGCGCTGCTGGCCGGCACGTCCACGCAGGACTTCCTGGACCGCTCCTCGGCCCTCGAGGTCATCGCGACCGAGAAGAACGGCGCGATGGGCAACCTCACCGGCGCCGTCCAGCAGGCCAACGACGCCACCGCCAAGGCGTCCGACGCCGCGAAGCGCGCGACGGACGCCCGCGACGCCGCGGCGAAGCTGACCCAGGACATCCAGGCCAAGCAGAAGACGCTCAACGACCAGATCGAGCAGCTCAAGGCCGCCAACAAGAACCTCAGCGCGGCCGACAAGGCCCTGCAGGGCGACAAGGGCGGCACGGCGCCGAACGTCACGGCCCCCACCGCCGCGGCCCAGACCGCGGTCGACGCGGCGCTGAGCAAGCTCGGCACCCCGTACGGCTGGGGCGACACCGGGCCGAACTCGTTCGACTGCTCGGGCCTGATGCTGTGGGCGTACGGCAAGGCCGGGATCAAGCTGCCCCGGTCCAGCCGCGAGCAGTCCACCTTCGGCGCCGCGGTGCCGCGCGACCAGCTCCAGCCGGGCGACCTCGTGTTCTTCTACTCGCCCGTTTCGCACGTCGGCATGTACATCGGCGGCGGCAAGATGGTGCACGCACCGGACACCGGTGACGTGGTGAAGATTTCGCCGCTGCAGAGCCAGTACTCGGGGGCGCGCCGCCCGACGGCGTGATCCCGCAGCACCCCGGAGGGGCGGCACCGCGCACGCGGTGCCGCCCCTCCGTCGTTCCGCCCGGCCGCTAGCCTCTGGGGCGTGCTCAAGACCCTGCTCGTGACCAACGACTTCCCGCCCCGGCCCGGGGGGATCCAGAACTACCTGAACTCCCTCGCCACCCGGCTGCCGGCGGACGACCTGGTCGTCTACGCGCCTTCGTGGGAGTCGCGGACGGGGTCGCACGAGGAGTTCGACGCCGCGGCGCCGTTCGAGGTCGTCCGGCACGCGACGTCGCTGATGCTGCCGACGCCGGACGTGCTCCGCCGCGCGAAGCAGATCATGCGCGCGCGGGACTGCGAAGCCGTCTGGTTCGGCGCCGCGGCACCGCTGGCCCTGCTGGGGCACTCCCTGCGCCAGGCCGGCGCGCGACGAATCGTGGCGTCGACGCACGGCCACGAAGTCGGCTGGTCCATGCTCCCGGCCTCGCGGCAGGCGCTGCGGCGCATCGGCGACACCGTGGACGCCGTCACCTACGTCAGCCGCTACACGCGCGGCCGGTTCGCCGCCGCGTTCGGCCCGATGGCCGGGCTGGAGCTGCTGCCGTCCGGGGTGGACGCCGAACTGTACAAACCGGATCCCGCCGGCCGCGCGGAAATCCGGGCCCGGCACGGGCTTTCCGACCGGCCGACCGTCGTCTGCGTGTCCCGGCTGGTGCCGCGCAAGGGCCAGGACCAGCTGATCCGCGCGCTGCCGCTGATCCGCGAGCGCGTCCCGGACGCCGCGCTGCTGATCGTCGGCGGCGGGCCGTACCGCAAGAAGCTCGCCGAGCTGGTCACCGGGCTCGGCCTGGAGCGCGACGTCGTGCTCACCGGCTCGGTGCCGTGGGCCGAGCTGCCCGCCCACTACGCGGCGGGCGACGTCTTCGCGATGCCCGCCCGCACCCGCGGCAAGGGGCTCGACGTCGAAGGGCTCGGCATCGTCTACCTGGAGGCGTCGGCGACCGGGCTCCCGGTCGTGGCGGGCAACTCCGGCGGGGCCCCGGAAACGGTGCTCGACGAGGTCACCGGCCACGTCGTGGACGGCCGCGACACCGGCCAGCTGGCAGACACCCTCGCCAGCCTCCTCGGCGACCCGGTGCGGGCGCGCCGGATGGGGCAGGCGGGCCGTGCCTGGGTCACCGAGAACTGGCGGTGGGACACCCTGGCCGGGCGGCTGTCCGGCCTGCTCGACGGCGATCCGGTGGCCGTCGTCCGCTGAGGTTCACGGCGTGTAGAGCGCCGGGTGCCGCGGGTCGTCGACGCGCACGACGACGTCGGCGAGCGAGCCGGGGTCCACTTCTTCTTCGTAGCGCTCGTAAGCCGGGACCGCCCATTCCTCCGGCACGCGGCGGCGCAGCGCGGCGGGGGAGAGCCACAGGTGCACGGCCAGGTCGAAGGCCAGCCCGGCGCCGAGCAGCAGTTCGCCGTCGAGCAGCACGACGCCGCCTTCGGGCAGGGGCACCCGCTCGGCGCGGGTCGCGCGGTCGCGCCCGGCGTCCCACAGCGACGGCAGGACTTCGCCGGAACCGCCGTCGGCCAGCGGATCGAGCACTTCGCGGCGCAGGGCGCCGAGGTCGAGCCAGTCGGTGTAGCGGGCGTCGGGGTTCGTGCGGCCGTGCTCGTAGCGCAGCGACGCGGGGCGCAGGAAGTCGTGCGCGGACACCCGCAGGGTCGCGCGGCCGCGCAGGCGCAGCGGGTCGACCAGGGCGTCCGCGAGTTCTGTGGTTTCCGTCGCACCCGCCGCGCCGTCGACGGCGACCGCGAACCGGGGACGCCCGGTGAGCGCGTCGATGCGGTCGGTCAGTTCTTCGGCCAGCACGGCCGGGGAAATGGGGCGGTAGCGCACGAGGACCGATCCTCCCAGCCGGGCCGCCGCCCGGTTTTGTCGTACCCCGGTGCGAAGATGCGGGCATGACTTCACCAGTGGGGAAAACGGCCGATGCCGGGTGGAACATCGGCGTTTCGCGGACCCTGCCGTACGCACCCGAGACGGTTTGGGAGTTCCTCGTCGGCCGGGACGGCGTCGCGATCTGGCTCGGGCCCGGGGTCGAGCTGCCGCGGGAGCCGGGCGCGGAGTACGAAACGGCGAGCGGCACGGTCGGCGAGATCCGCAGCTACGTCGAGAACGACCGCGTGCGGCTCACCTGGCGGCCGAGCGACTGGGACCACGACTCGACCGTCCAGGTGCGGCTGAGCGGCGCGGGCGCCAAGACCACGTTGCGGTTCCACCAGGAATGGCTCGCGGACGCGGAAGAACGGGAGGAACAACGGGCATACTGGCAGGACGTGACCGAGCGCGTGGTGGCGGCACTCGCCGAGCGCTGAAGCGGACTGCACGGGGGAGCGGATGACGACTTTCGAAGTGGCCCAGGACTTCGCGCAGGACGCGCACCTGTTCTCGGAGCTGCTGCGCGCGGGCGGCCCGGTGCGCCGGGCCCGGATGCCGCGCGGCCTGGACTGCTACATCGTGACGGACTTCGCGCAGGCGCGGGCGCTGCTGGCGGATCCGCGGCTGCACAAGAACAGCGCGCGGGCCCGCGCGCTGTTCGAGGCGAAGCTGCCCTCCGGCGAAGCCATGCAGGGCGGGCTGGGGCAGGACCTGGGCTTCCACATGCTCAACTCCGACCCGCCGGACCACACGCGGCTGCGGAAGCTGGTGAACAAGGCGTTCACCGGGCGGACCATCGCCCGGCTGCGGCCGCGGGTGGAGGAGATCACCGCGGAGCTGCTCGACGCGCTGGCCGGGCAGGAGCGGGCCGACCTGCTGCCGTCGTTCGCCGCGCCGCTGCCGATCACGGTGATCTGCGAGCTGCTCGGCGTGCGCGCGGCGGACCGCACCGACTTTTCCGCGTGGTCGAGGACGTTGCTCAGCTCCGCGGAACCGGCGGAGATGCAGGCCGCGGCGAAGAGCATGTTCGCGTACCTGACGGACCTGATCGCGCGCAAGCGCGCCGAGCCGGCCGAGGACCTGCTGTCGGACCTGGTGCACGCGACCGACGACGGGGACTCGCTGTCCGAGCCCGAGCTCGTCTCGATGGCGTTCCTGCTGCTGGTCGCCGGGCACGAGACCACGGTCAACCTGATCGCCAACGGCGTCCTGGCGCTGCTGCGCGAGCCGGCGCAGCTGGCCCGCTTGCGCGCGGAGCCGGAGCTGATGCCGAACGCCGTCGAGGAGTTCCTCCGCTTCGACGGCCCGATCCACCTGGCCACCATCCGGTTCACGGCCGAGCCGGTCGAGGTGGGCGGCATCACGATCCCGGAAGGCGAGTTCGTGCTGGTTTCGCTGCTGGGCGCGAACCGGGACGCCGAGCGCTACCCGGAGCCGGACCGGCTCGACATCACCCGCGCGGCGGGCGGGCACCTGGCCTTCGGGCACGGCATCCACTACTGCGTCGGTGCGCCGCTGGCCCGGCTGGAGGCGGAGATCGCGCTGGGCGGGCTGATCGCCCGGTTCCCGGAGCTGGCGCTGGACGCGAAGCCGGACGAGCTGGCCTACCGGCCGAGTTCGCTGGTGCACGGATTGGAGGCGTTGCCGGTCCGGCTGAAGTGACGTCGTAGGGTCGGCTGATGACCGACCTGCTCGCCTTGGACGCTCAGCACGTGTGGCACCCCTACGCGCCGATGCCGGCGAAGGTGCCGTCGCTGCTGGTGACCGAGGCGAGCGGCGTCCGGCTGAAGCTCGCTGACGGCCGGGAGCTCGTCGACGGGATGTCGTCGTGGTGGTCGGCCATCCACGGCTACCGGCACCCGGCGCTCGACGCCGCGCTCACCGCGCAGGCCGGGCGGATGAGCCACGTCATGTTCGGCGGCCTGACGCACGAACCCGCGATCACGCTGGCGAAGACCCTGGTCGACGTGACGCCCGAGGGGCTGGAGCACGTCTTCCTCTGCGACTCCGGCTCGGTGTCGGTCGAGGTCGCCGCCAAGATGTGCCTGCAGTACCAGCGTTCGCGCGGGTTGCCGGAGAAGCGCCGGCTGCTCACCTGGCGCGGCGGCTACCACGGCGACACCTTCACGCCGATGAGCGTGTGCGACCCCGACGGCGGCATGCACTCGCTGTGGCGCGGGGTGCTGCCCGAGCAGGTCTTCGTGCCCGCGCCGCCGTCCGGGTTCGGCACGCCGCCGGATCAGTCCTATGTGGACATCCTGGCCGAGGCGATTTCCCGGCACGCGGGGGAACTCGCGGCGGTGATCGTCGAACCGGTGGTGCAGGGCGCGGGCGGCATGCGCTTCCACCACCCGGCGTACCTGCGCGCGCTGCGGGAACTGACCGAAGCGCACGACGTGCTGCTGATCTTCGACGAGATCGCGACCGGCTTCGGCCGCACCGGCACGCTGTTCGCGGCGGAGCACGCGGGCGTGACGCCGGACGTCCTGTGCGTCGGCAAGGCGCTGACCGGCGGCTACCTGAGCATGGCGGCGACCCTGTGCACCCCGGAGGTGGCGGCGGGCATCTCCCGCGGCGCGCTCCCGGTCCTCGCGCACGGCCCGACGTTCATGGGCAACCCGCTGGCGTCGGCGGTCGCGAACGCCTCGCTCGGCCTGCTCGCCGACGGCACCTGGCGCCACGACGTCGCCCGCCTGGAGAAGGCCCTCCTGGACGGCTTGGCGCCGGCTCGCGACCTCGGCCCGGTGGTGGACGTCCGGGTACTCGGCGGCATCGGCGTGCTCCAGCTGGACCACCCGGTCGACATGGCGGTGGCGACCGAGGTGGTCACCGAGCACGGCGCCTGGCTGCGCCCGTTCCGCGACCTCGTCTACGCGATGCCCCCGTACGTTTCGACGGACGACGACCTCGCGGTGATCACCCGCGCGATGCTCGCGGTCGCCGAAAAGGCGTAAAGGCGGGCGAGGCGGGTGGTGCCTCGCTCGCCGGGTGTCGCGGCTTTGCGGGGGTTGCCGGTCCGGGCGAGGCGATCCCGTGCCTGCTCTGATGACCCGCGCGATGCTCGCGGTTGCCGAAAGGCGTGAGGCGGGTGGTGCCTCGCTCGCCGGGTGTCGCGGGCCTCGTGGTGGGTGGCTGGTCCGGGCGAGGCGTTCCGCTCGGCCCTGATCACCCGCGCGATGCTCGCGGTCGCCGAAAAGGCTTGATTTCAGCACATCGGGTGTGACCACGCCCACAGCGAGACCCGAAGGTCCCTCATCGTCGCGCTGTGTGCCGGAGCAAGATCGACACCACGCGAACGGTGGGAGCGGTCCGTGTGAAAGGTCCGGGTGAGCGAACCGATCCCGTACCGGACCAAACGCGAGAAATGCTTGCGTAGCGGACTTTTCGCCCGGTTTCCGCGATCCTGCCCCCATGATCGAGATCGTTCGTGGCGAACACGACACCGGCCCGCCGAAGCAGCACCTCAAACACGACCTCCTCGCGTCGATAGTCGTCTTCCTCGTCGCCGTCCCCCTGTCCCTCGGCGTGGCCTTCGCCGCCGGGGCGCCGTTGCTCTCGGGCCTGATCTCCGCCGTCGTCGGCGGGCTGGTCGCGAGCCTCCTCGGCGGGTCGCCGCTGCAAGTCAGCGGGCCGTCCGCCGCCCTCACCGTGGTGCTGGCCGACACGATCGCCACCCACGGCTGGCCGGTCACCTGCGCGATCACCGTCGCCGCCGGCCTGCTGCAGATCCTCTTCGGCCTCACCAAGGCCGCCCGCGCCGCACTCGCCGTGTCGCCCGCCATCGTGCACGGGCTGCTCGCCGGCATCGGCGTCACGCTCGTGCTCGGCCAGCTGCACGTCGTGCTCGGCGGTAGCGCGCAGGGCTCCGCGCTCGCCAACGTCCTCGCACTGCCGCGGCAGATCGCCGCGCACCACGACCAGGCCGTGCTGATCGGGGTCGTCACCCTGGCCGTGCTGGTCGCCTGGCCGCGGCTGCCGAAGGCCGTCCGCCGGGTGCCCGCGCCGCTGGCCGCCGTCGCGCTGGCCACCGGGCTGTCCGTCGCGACCGGCATGTCGCTGCCGCGCGTCGACCTGCCCGCCGGGCTGCCCGCGCTGCACGTCGTGCCGCGGCTGCCGGACGGCGGCTGGGGCGGGTTCGCGCTCGCCGCGGTCACCATCGCGCTCATCGCCGGCCTGGAAAGCCTGCTGTCGGCCGTCTCGGTCGACAAGCTCCGCGGCCGCCCGCGCACCGACCTCGACCGCGAGCTCATCGGCCAAGGCGCGGCGAACGTCGCCGCCGGCGCGCTCGGCGGGTTCCCGGTCACCGGCGTCATCGTGCGCAGCATGACCAACTACGAGGCGGGCGCGCGCACGCGGCTGTCGGCGATCCTGCACTGCGCCTGGATCCTCGCCGCGTGCCTGCTGCTGACCGGCGTGCTGCGGCTGATCCCGCTCGCCGCGCTGGCCGCCCTGCTCGTCTACGTCGGCACGAAGCTCGTGAACCTCAACGGGCTCAAGGAAGTCCGCCGCCACGGCGACCTGCCGGTGTACGCCGTCACGCTCGCCGGCGCGGTGGCCGTCAACCTGCTCACCGGCGTCGCGGCGGGGATCCTGCTCGCGCTCGCGCTGATGCTCCGGCGGATGATCTTTTCCGGGATCCACGTCGAGACCGACGGCGAGCGCCACCGCGTCGTCATCGAAGGCGCGCTGACGTTCCTGTCCGTGCCGCGGCTGACCCGGGTCCTCGCCTCGGTGCCGCCGCACGCCGAGGTCACCCTCGAACTGCTCGTCGACTACCTCGACCACGCCGCGTTCGACTGCCTGCGCGGCTGGCAGCAGGCGCACGCCGGGCCGGTGACGGTCGACGAGATCGGGCACCCGTGGTTCGAACGCGGGAGCTCGGGCGCGCCGACCGTGCGCCGCAGCGTCGCCGCGCGCGTCGTGCCGCGGTGGCTCGCGCCGTGGTCGCAGTGGCAGGCCGAGCACGTCGTGCTGCCCGCCCAGCGCACGGCCAGCTCGCTGCTTTGCCGCGGTGCCTCGGAGTTCCAGCGCCGCACCGCGCCGCTGCTGCGCGACACGTGGAGCGGGCTGGCGCACGGCCAGCAGCCGCACACGCTGTTCATCACCTGCGGCGACGCGCGGATCGTGCCCAACCTGATCACCACCAGCGGGCCGGGCGACCTGTTCACGGTCCGGAACATCGGCAACCTCGTGCCCCCGCCGGACGGCGAAGACTCGTCGGTCGGCGCGGCGATCGAGTACGCGGTCGGCGTCCTGGGCGTGGCGGAGATCGTGGTGTGCGGGCACTCCGGCTGCGGCGCGATGAAGGCGTTGCTCGGCCAGGCCCCGGACGGGCTCGACCAGCTCGGCAGCTGGCTGCGCCACGGCGAAGCGACGCTCCGGCGCCGCGCCCGCGAAGCGCCGCTGCTGCTCGGCGGCGCGCGCCCGGCCGCCGAGGCCGACCAGCTCGCGCTGCAGAACGTGGTGCAGCAGCTGGAGATCCTGCGCGCGTACCCGGTGGTGGCGGCCGCGCTCGAGCGGGGCGCGCTCCGGCTCACCGGCATGTACTTCGACGTCGGCGCCGCGCAGGTGTCCCTTTTGGACGACGCGGCCCGCGGCTTCGTCCCGGCCGGCGCGCTGGAGCACTGACCCGAAGCGCCCCAATGTGGCGTTCGGTGCGTTGGATGCACCGAACGCCACATTGGGTGCGTTGGACGCAACCAACGCCACATTGGGGCGCTTGTCCCGGCGAGTGAAACCCTTGTGTGGT
Source organism: Amycolatopsis eburnea (assembly GCF_003937945.1). Taxonomy (GTDB): domain Bacteria; phylum Actinomycetota; class Actinomycetes; order Mycobacteriales; family Pseudonocardiaceae; genus Amycolatopsis; species Amycolatopsis eburnea. Next base: position 227,309 of record NZ_RSEC01000024.1, on the reverse strand, counting down.
ACGGAATTCAACTGTCACTTGACAGGCCATGCTTGTGAACGGCTTGTTAACGACTTGTCCGGTATGTGACATTCGAGCTAATTACCGCGATTTGTTCACCCGATCGAGTGGTGCATAGCGGACATTTCACTCGTTTTCCGGTTGCATGGTGATCATGAGACCCCTCGCCGTGCTCCGCCACGACCTGCCGGCCTCACTGGTCGTCTTCCTCGTCGCAGTACCCCTGTCCCTGGGCATCGCCCTCGCTTCGGGCGCCCCGGTCGCCGCCGGGCTCGTCGCCGCCGTCGTCGGTGGCGTCGTCGCCGGCGCGCTCGGCGGCTCCGCCCTGCAGGTGAGCGGGCCCGCCGCCGGCCTGACCGTGGTCATGGCCGAAACCATCGACACCTTCGGCTGGGCCGTCACCTGCGCGATCACCGTCGCCGCCGGCGCGTGCCAGATCCTGCTGGGGCTGAGCCGCATCGCGCGCGCCGCGCTGGCCATCTCGCCGGCGATCGTGCACGGCATGCTGGCCGGCATCGGCGTCACGATCGTGCTCGGCCAGCTCCACGTCGTCCTCGGCGGCAAGGCGCAGAGCTCGGCGGTGCAGAACATCGCCGAGCTGCCCGGCCAGATCGTCGCCCACCACGACTCGGCCGCGATAATCGGCCTGCTCACCATCGCCATCCTGCTGCTCTGGCCGAAGCTCCCGGCCGCCGTCCGCAAGGTGCCGGGGCCGCTCGCCGCGATCGCCGCCGCCACGGTCGTTTCGGTCGCCTTCGGCATGACGCTGCCGCGCGTCGAACTCCCCGGCGACGTGCTGGACATCGGGCTCGTCCCGCGGCTGCCGGACGGCGGGTGGGGCGCGTTCGCGCTCGCCGTCGTGACGATCGCGCTGATCGCCAGCGTCGAAAGCCTGCTTTCGGCCGTGGCGGTGGACAAGATGCACACCGGGCGGCGCGCCAACCTCGACCGCGAACTGGTCGGCCAGGGCGCGGCCAACATGGTCTCCGGAGCGCTGGGCGGCCTGCCGGTCACCGGCGTCATCGTCCGCAGCTCCACCAACGTCACCGCCGGGGCCAGGACCCGCGCGTCGGCGGTGCTGCACGGCGTCTGGGTGCTGCTGTTCGTCGTGCTGCTCGCCGGGCTGATCCAGAGCATCCCGCTCGCGGCGCTGGCCGGGCTGCTGGTGCACGTCGGCGCGAAGCTGGTCAACCCCGGCCACATCAAGACCGTCCTCGCCCACGGCGACCTGCCCGTCTACCTGCTCACCCTCGCCGGCGTCGTGGTGTTCGACCTGCTCACCGGCGTGCTCGCGGGCATCGGGCTGGCGCTCGTGCTGATGCTGCGCCGGACGCTCTGGTCGGGCATCCACGTCGAGCGCGAAGGCGACGGCTGGCGCGTCGTCGTCGAAGGCGTCCTGACGTTCCTGTCGGTGCCGCGGCTTTCGAAGGTGCTCGGGACCATCCCGTCCGGCGTGCCGGTGCGGCTGGAACTGGTCGTCGACTACCTCGACCACGCCGCGTTCGAAAGCCTCACGACCTGGCAGCAGGCGCACGAACGCGCCGGCGGCACGGTCGAGGTCGACGAGGTCGGCCACCCGTGGTTCGGCGAGGGCAAGGCGGGCCGCCCGACGCGGTCGCGGCTGCACGCGAGCCGGGCGGTGCCGCGCTGGCTCGCGCCGTGGTCGGAGTGGCAGGCCACCGAAGGCATCCCGACGCAGCAGACCCGCAACGGCGCGACCGAGTTCCACCGCCGGACCGCGCCGCTGCTGAAGAACACGCTGTCCGGGCTCGCCGACGGCCAGCGCCCCCGCACGCTGTTCATCACCTGCGGCGACTCCCGGATCGTGCCGAACCTGATCACCACCAGCGGCCCGGGCGACCTGTTCACCATCCGCAACATCGGCAACCTCGTCCCGCCCGGGCAGGCCGACCCGTCGATGAACGCGTCGATCGAGTTCGCCGTCGGCGTGCTCGGCGTCGAGGAGATCGTGGTGTGCGGCCACTCGGGCTGCGGCGCGATGGCGGCGCTCGTGGACGGCCCGCCGCCGGGGCCGCTGTCGGTCTGGCTCCGCCACGCGGAGCCGAGCGCGCACCGCCTCGGCGCGGCCACGCTGGACGGCGCCGTCCCGGCCCGCGAAGGTGACCGGCTGGCCCTGCACAACGTGCTCCAGCAGCTGGACCACCTGCGCGAGTACCCATCGGTGGCCGCGGCCGAGGCGGCCGGGAAGCTGCAGCTGACCGGGATGTACTTCGCGGTCGGGACGGCGCAGGTCCACCTGTTCGACCCGGCCGAGCGCACGTTCCGCCCGGCCGGGGCGCCGGTGGCGGTGCCGGGAGCCTGACCTGGCGCACGCGGGCCGTGGTGTTGGAGCACGGCCCGCGTGCGCGCCCGGGGCGGGCAGTGCCGACCTCGCCAGCCAGGCACCTGCCCCGCCGCGCACGGCCTGAGTCGGGTGGCCCGCCCGGAGCCTCGCCGGTGACGGCCTGCTTCGGCGCTGCCGGAGCCGGACCGCCGTGCGCGACCCCGGCCGGGGTCACTAAGTTGATGGTCCGTGACCATGCTGGTGATGACGGGGACCGGGACCGGGGTCGGCAAGACGATCACCACGGCGGCGATCGCCGCCCTGGCGGCGGACGGCGGGCAGCGGGTCGCGGTGCTGAAACCGGCGCAGACCGGGGTGCGGCCCGATGAGCCCGGCGACCTCGCCGACGTGCGGCGGCTCGCCGGCGACGTCACGACCCTCGAACTGCGCCGCTACCCGGACCCGCTGTCGCCGGAGGCCGCCGCGCGCCGCAGCGGGCTCCCGACGCTCGATCCCGGTGAGATCGCCCGGGCCGCGTCGGACCTCGACACCGGGCACGACCTCACCCTCATCGAGGGCGCGGGCGGGCTGCTGGTGCGCTTCGACGCCGCCGGCGCCAGCCTCGCCGACGTCGCCTGGTCGCTCGGCTCGCTCGTGATCATCGTGGCCGAGGCCGGGCTCGGCACGCTCAACGCGACCGCGCTCACCGCCGAGGTCGCCACCAAGCGCGGCCTGACGGTCGCCGGCGTCATCATCGGCGCCTGGCCGGCCGAGCCGGACCTCGCGGCGCTGTCCAACCTCGAAGACCTGCCCGTGGCGGCCGGGGCGCCGCTGCTCGGCGTGCTGCCCGCCGGGCTCGGCGCGGCGTCGCGGGACGAGTTCCTGGCCGCGGCCAGGGGCGGGCTCTCGCCGTGGTTCGGCGGCGAGTTCGACCCCGAGCTGTTCGCCGGGTGCGCGTCGGCCGGGAAGTGACCTGCGTCGCTGTCGTCTCGAGGCGCCTTCGTGCACGATGAGGGACGCTTTCCGCACCACCACGACCGAGGAGACGCCTTGACCGCAGTTCCGGACACCGACGTCCTCGCCCACGCCCGCGAACTCGTCCTCGAAACCGGCGCCGGCCTGGGCGAAGCCGAGGTCCTCGAGGTGCTGCGGCTGCCCGACGACCGGCTGCCCGACCTGCTCGCGCTCGCGCACGAGGTGCGGATGCGCTGGTGCGGGCCCGAGGTCGAGGTCGAGGGCATCATCAGCCTGAAGACCGGCGGGTGCCCGGAGGACTGCCACTTCTGCTCGCAGTCCGGCCGCTTCCCGACGCCGGTGCGCTCGGCGTGGCTCGACATCCCGAACCTGGTCAAGGCCGCCCGGCAGACCGCCGAGACCGGCGCGACGGAGTTCTGCATCGTCGCGGCCGTCCGCGGCCCGGACAAGCGGCTGCTTTCGCAGGTCCGCGAGGGCGTGAAGGCGATCCGCGCGGACGGGAACGACATCCAGATCGCCTGCTCGCTCGGCATGCTCACCCAGGAGCAGGTCGACGAGCTCGTCGAGATGGGCGTGCACCGCTACAACCACAACCTCGAGACGGCGCGCTCGCACTTCCCCGCGGTGGTCACCACGCACACGTGGGAGGAGCGCTGGGACACGCTGCGGATGGTGGCCGAGGCGGGCATGGAGGTCTGCTGCGGCGGCATCATCGGCATGGGGGAGACGGTCGAGCAGCGCGCGGAGTTCGCGGTCCAGCTGGCCGAGCTGAACCCGCACGAGGTGCCGATGAACTTCCTCATCCCGCAGCCCGGCACGCCGTACGAGAACTACGAGATCGTCGAGGGCAAGGACGCGCTGCGCACGGTCGCGGCGTTCCGGCTCGCGATGCCGCGCACGATGCTGCGCTTCGCCGGCGGCCGCGAGCTGACCCTCGGCGACCTCGGCGCGGAGCAGGGCATGCTGGGCGGGATCAACGCGATCATCGTCGGCAACTACCTGACCAACCTGGGGCGGCCGGCTTCGGCGGACCTCGAGATGCTCGACGAGCTCAAGATGCCGATCAAGGCGCTCAGTGACAGCCTCTGACGCCGCCTTCTGCGTCCACTGTGGACAGCAATCGCCGGGTGGGGCGGACCACCCGGCGTGCCACAACCCCCGGACGGCGCTGGAACCCCCGCGCTACTGCACGTACTGCGCCCGGCGGCTGGTGGTCCAGGTGAGCCCGCTCGGCTGGACGGCGAAGTGCAGCCGGCACGGCGACACGGCCGGCGGCTGACGGCGCCGGGTGCGGTGATCGACTCGTGCACGACGTCGCGACACGGGCGAGCGGCTCGCCGGGCGCGCACCCCGACCGGTTACCCTCGGTCGCAGCATCTCGCAGGAGGGAGTCCGGGTGAGTGAGACGTCGGGGCCCGCGCACCGGCCGTCGGCCGTGGCCGGTCCGTGGTCGGTGCCCGTGCTGTTCCGGGAACGGCGGCCCCGGGTGGTCGTCAAGGCCGACCTGCTGCCCGCCGTCAGCGTGCTCGGCACCCTGAGCGTGCTGAGCTTCCCGCTCGCCTTCGCCTGGTCCCGGCTCGCGCCGCCCGAGCGCGTCCGCATCGTCGCCGCCGACGGCACCCAGGGTGCCCTGGAGCTGGAGAGCTGGCACCGGTTCGACGACCTCGCCGTGTTCGGGCTGATGACGCTCGGGCTCGGGATCGTCGTGGGCGTCGTCGTCTGGCTGCTGCGCGAACGCCGCGGCCCGGTCGTCTTCCTGGCCGCCGTGCTCGGCGTCGCGCTCGCGAGCGCGCTCGCGATGCTGCTCGGCGTCGGCTGGGCGAACAGCCACTACGCCATCACCAGCGCGCCCGCGCTCGGCTCGGTGATCGAGCTGGCGCCGCGGCTGGAGTCGTGGTGGGTGCTGCTCACCGGGCCACTCGGCGTGTCGATCGCCTACAGCCTGCTGGCCACCTGGAACGGCCGCGACGACCTGGGCCGCCGCCTCGGCTGACGGCTTTGCCCTACGCTGGTCCCCTCACTCACAGGGGGGATTCCGGCAGTGACCGAAGACATCGAGGTTTCGCGGCGCGACGCCGTCCGCTTCCCGGGCATCAGCCCGCGCGCCTACGAGCACCCGGTGGACCGCGGCGCGCTCGCCACGCTGCGCGCGGTGCCCGGGTTCGCGCAGGTCGTGAAGGCCATCTCGGGGTTCTACAACGAACGCGGCGAGCGGCTGATGGCGCTGGCTTCGTCGATCCGCGTCGGGCCGAAGCAGTACCCGGAGATCGACCGGCTGCGCCACGAGTGCGCCGGGACGCTGGACCTGCCGTCGGTGCCGAACGTGTTCGTCTTCCAGGACCCGCGCCTGCGGGCGGAGGCGGTCGGCATGGACGAGCCGTTCATCCGGCTCAGCACCGGGCTGGTCGAGCTGATGAGCCCGGACTCGCTGCGGTTCGTGCTCGGCCACGAGATGGGGCACGTGCTGTCCGGGCACGCGGTGTACCGCACGATGATGGTGCGCCTGATCAGCCTGCAGCTGTCGATGTCGTGGACGCCGGTCAGCGCGCTCGGCATCCGGGCGATCATCGCGGCGCTGCGCGAGTGGTTCCGCAAGGCGGAGCTGTCGTGCGACCGCGCGGGCCTGCTCTGCGGCCAGGACCCGACGGCGGCGCTGCGCGCGCAGATCCAGGTCGCCGGCGGCATCGACCCGGCCCGCATCGACATCCCGTCGTTCCTGCAGCAGGCGTCGGAGTACGAGTCGGTCGAGGACATCCGCGACAGCTTCCTCAAGCTCAAGTTCGTCGAGACGGAGTCGCACCCGTTCGCCGTGGTCCGCGCGGCGCAGCTGCAGCGCTGGGCGGCGTCGGCGGAGTACCGCGCGATCCTGGCGGGCGACTACCCGCGGCGGGACGGCGACAAGCCGGGGTCGGACTGGAAGGACGACCTCAAGTCGGCCGCGCAGTCGTACAAGGAGTCGTGGAACTCGTCGGCGGACCCGCTGACGAAGGTGTTCAGCGACGTCGGCGAGGCGGTTTCGGGCGCGGCGGGCAAGGTGTGGAACAAGTTCGGGAACGGGAACGGCTCCGGTTCCTGAGTCGGTCCCGCGCGCCCCAATGTGGCCTTGGTTGCGTCAGACGCACCCAAGGCGGCCTTCGGTGCGTCAGACGCACCGAAGGCCACCTTGGGGCGCTTTGGCCCGGCTCAGTTCAGGCTGGCCGGGCGGCTCAGGTCGGTGAGCTCGCCCGGCGGCAGCGGGACCGCGCCCAGCGTGTTCAGGAACCCCGTCTCGCGCGTCAGCAGCCGGCACGCGATGCGGAGGCGGCGCAGCGGGTGGCGTTCCTCCAGGAGGCGCTGGCGGTCCTCCAGCGGGAGCAGGCAGTCCGCGGCCAGCTGGTAGGCCAGCTCGTCGATCGCCGTGCCCGGGTCCGGGGTGTGCCAGTCGTCGCTGCGCCACGCCGTCTCGCAGTAGCGCTGGTGGGCCGCCCTGGCGACCGCCGCCAGGCGTTCGGCCATGTCGCCGGACGGGGACACCGGGTCGTCGTCGAGCCACGCCACCGACGCGATCAGGTAGGGCGCCGACGTGCAGTCGAGGTCGGTCAGGCGGAAGCGGCGGCGGGCCTGCGTGACGACGTCGAAGCGGCCGTCGGGGAGGCGCTTCGCCTCGCGCAGGACCGTGCTGCAGCCGATCTCGTACAGCTGGTCCAGACCACGGACCTCGCGGGTCAGCGACGAGCGGAGCGCGACCACGCCGAACTCGCGGCCCGGCACCGTGCCGCTCACCAGGTCCGCCGTCAGCTGCCGGTAGCGCGGTTCGAAGATGTGCAGCGGGAGCTTGGTGCCGGGCAGCAGCACGGTCTGCAGCGGGAACAACGGCAGGATCGTCGTCGTCGCGTCACTTTCCGATTCCGGCTCCGTCACGCGTCCACGGTAAGGGGAGAAGACCCGGCCCGCAGCACGGTCACCGGTTCGGCGGCTTGAAGACGGCGAACGGATCAGTGATCTGCATGCCCTTGCCCGCGAAGGAGAACAGCGCCGCGGGACGCCCGCCCGCGCGGCCCGGTGCGGCCGTGTGACCAGTGGGAACCAGCAGCCCGCGCCGGGACAGCACCCGCTGCAGGTTGGTCGCCGAGACGCGGTAGCCGAGCGCCGCCGAATACAGGCCGCGCAGCGCGGAAATCGTGAACTCGTCGGGGGCCAGCGCGAACCCCAGGTTTGTGTAGGAGAGCTTCGAGCGCAGCCGGTCGCGGGCGCGCAGCACGATCGCCTCGTGGTCGAACGCCGTGCGCGGCAGCTTCGCGACGTCGTGCCACTCGGTGTCCTCGGGCACCTCGGGGTCGACGTCGGAGGGGACCAGCGCGAGGAACGCCGTCGCCACCACGCGCGGGCCGGGGACGCGGTGGGGGTCGCTGAACACCGCGAGCTGCTCGACGTGCTTCAGCTGGCGGACGTCGACCTTCTCCTTGAGCTGGCGCCGGACCGACGTCTCGACGTCCTCGTCGGGCCGCAGCCGCCCGCCCGGCAGCGACCAGCGGCCGAGGTGCGGGTCGAGGGCGCGGCGCCAGAGCAGCACCCGCAGTGTGTCCGAGCGCACTTGAAGGACCGCGCCCAAAACCTCGTGGGCCAGGGGGGCCTGGGTGTTAAGATGACTTCGCACGGTTTTCGATTGTAAGGCGAAAACCGGAGACCGGTCCAGGAGGGCCAGATGACCACCACGTTGGTTCCGGAAGGTCTCACCCCGTTCGGCGGGGTCGAGGCGAACGCGGCCTGGGCGGAGGAGGTGCGGCGCCTGGCGAAGCAGCGCGACGCGGTCCTGCTCGCGCACAACTACCAGGTCCCGGAGATCCAGGACATCGCCGACCACACCGGCGACTCCCTCGCCCTCAGCCGCATCGCGGCGAGCAGCGACGCGTCCACCATCGTCTTCTGCGGCGTGCACTTCATGGCCGAGACCGCGAAGATCCTCGCGCCGGAGAAGACCGTCCTGATCCCGGACGCGCGGGCCGGCTGCTCGCTCGCCGACTCCATCACCGGCGCCGAGCTGCGCGCCTGGAAGGCCGAGCACCCGGGCGCGGTGGTCGTCTCCTACGTCAACACCACGGCCGAGGTGAAGGCCGAGACCGACATCTGCTGCACGTCCTCGAACGCGGTCGACGTCGTCGCCAGCATCCCCGCTGACCAGGAAGTTCTCTTCCTCCCCGACCAGTTCCTCGGCGCGCACGTCAAGCGCGTGACCGGCCGGGAGAACATGCACATCTGGGCCGGGGAGTGCCACGTCCACGCCGGGATCAACGGCGCGGAGCTGGCCGAGCGCGCGGCCGAGGACCCGGCCGCCGACCTGTTCATCCACCCCGAGTGCGGCTGCGCGACGTCGGCGCTCTACCTGGCGGGCGAGGGCGCGGTGGCGCCGGAGCGGGTCAAGATCCTCTCCACCGGCGACATGGTCCACGAGGCCCGCGACACCAAGGCCAAGACCGTGCTGGTGGCCACCGAGATCGGCATGATCCACCAGCTGCGCAAGGCCGCGCCGGGTATCGACTTCCGCGCGGTGAACGACCGCGCGTCCTGCCGGTACATGAAGATGATCACCCCCGCCGCGCTGCTGCGGTGCCTGCGCGACGGCCTCGACGAGGTCCACGTCGACCTCGAGACGGCGGCCCGCGCGAAGGCCCCGGTGCAGCGGATGATCGAGATCGGGCAGCCCGGCGGCGGCGAATGACCACGCCGGTTCATGACCCCCAGGCGAAAACCCCCGTCTGGGAAGCTCGCGCCGACCTGGTCGTGATCGGCAGCGGCGTCGCGGGGCTGACCGCGGCGCTGCGCGCGCAGTCACTCGGGCTGCACGTCCTGGTGGTCACCAAGGCCGCCGTCGCGGACGGCAACACGCGCTGGGCCCAGGGCGGCGTCGCCGTGGTCCTGGAAGACCAGCACGACCTCGACGACTCGGTCGCCAAGCACGCGGAGGACACCCTCACCGCGGGCGCCGGCCTGTGCGATGAGCCGGCCGTGCGCTCGATCGTCGACGGCGGCCCGGCCGCGGTCGCCCGGCTGCGGGCGGACGGCGCGAAGTTCGACGTCGCGGCGTCCGGGGTGCTCGCGCTGGGCCGCGAGGGCGGGCACAGCGCGTTCCGCGTGATCCACGCGGGCGGCGACGCGACCGGCGCCGAAGTCGAACGCGCCCTGGTCGCGCAGGCCGGGCAGGCGGGGGTTCCGGTGCTGGAGCACCACATCGCCGTCGACGCGCTGCTCACCCCGGGCGGGCGGGTCGCCGGTGTGACGGTGCTCGACCGCCACGGCGTGCCCGGCGCCGTCCGCGCGTCGGCCGTGCTGGTGGCCAGCGGCGGCCTCGGGCAGCTCTACCAGGCGACGTCGAACCCGGAGATCGCCACCGGCGACGGGCTCGCCCTCGCGCTGCGGGCCGGCGCGACGGTGGCGGACATCGAGTTCGTGCAGTTCCACCCGACCGTGCTCTACACCCCGGGTGCGCGCGGCCGCTGCCCGCTGGTCACCGAGGCGGTGCGCGGCGAGGGTGCCACGCTGGTCGACGGCGCCGGCCTGCCGGTGATGCGGGGCGTGCACCCGCTCGGCGACCTGGCGCCGCGTGACGTCGTCTCGGCGGCGATCACGCGGCGGATGACGGCCGCGCCCGGTGGCGTCGACGACCACGTCTTCCTCGACGCGACTTCGATCGGCGGCTTCGCACAGCGGTTCCCGACGGTGTTCGCGGCATGCGCGGCGCTGGGCCTCGACCCCGCCGTGGACCCGATCCCGGTGACCCCGGCGGCGCACTTCTCGTGCGGTGGCGTGGTGACCACTGTGGACGGACGCTCGTCGGTGGCCGGGCTCTACGCGGCCGGCGAGGTCGCGCGGACCGGGCTGCACGGCGCGAACCGGCTGGCCTCCAACAGCCTGCTCGAAGGCCTGGTCGTCGGGCAGCGCGTGGCGGAGGCCGTCGCGGCGGACCTCGCGGCCGGGTTGCTGGCCGACCCTTCGCGCGGGCGGCTGCCGTCGCGCGTCACCGCGCCGGCGGCGGAGCGCGACTCCCTGCAGCGGGTGATGAGCCGGTACGCGGCCATCGGCCGGGACGCCGACGGGCTGGCGGCGGCAGGCTCGGTGCTCGATCTGTCGCTTTCGGACACTCCGTTGTGGACACACGCGGGCGTCGAGGACGCGGCGCTGACCGTGGTGGCGCAGGCGTTGCTCGCCGCGGCCGTCCGGCGCACCGAGTCGCGCGGCTGCCACGTGCGCTCCGACTTCCCCGAGCGGGACGAGAACTGGCGGCGCAGCCAGCTCATCCGGCTCAGCCCGTCCGGCCAGCCGGTGCTGGCCGACCCGATCCCCCTGGAGGGCGTGGCATGACGTTCCCGATCTCCGAGCCGGTCCTGCGCCTGATCGCCGCTTCGGGCCTCGACGTGGAAGACGTCAAGCGGGTGGTCACCACCGCGCTCGGCGAAGACCTGCGGTACGGGCCCGACGCGACGACGGCCTCGACGGTGCCCGCTTCGGCGACGGCCGTGGCGGAGCTGACCCCGCGCGTCGACGGCGTCGTGGCCGGGCTGCCGGTGGCGCTGGCCGTGTTCGACATGGTGCTGGGCGACGGCTACGAGGTGCTCGCCCGGCGCGAGGACGGTGACCGGCTGGTCGCGGGGGAGCCCGCGCTGGTGCTCGCCGGCCCGGTGCGCGGGCTGCTCACCGCCGAGCGCACGGCGCTGAACCTGCTCTGCCACCTCTCCGGCGTCGCCACCGCGACCGCCGCCTGGGTGTCCGAAGTGGACGGTACCGGCTGCGCGATCCGCGACTCCCGCAAGACGTTGCCGGGGCTGCGGCTGCTGCAGAAGTACGCCGTCCGCTGCGGCGGCGGGGTGAACCACCGGCTGGGCCTCGGCGACGCCGTGCTGATCAAGGACAACCACGTCGTCGCCGCGGGTTCGGTGACCGCGGCGCTGGCCGCGGCCCGCGCGCACGCGCCGGAACTGCCGTGCGAGGTCGAGGTCGACACGCTCGAGCAGCTGGAGGAGGCGCTGGCCGCGGGCGCGGACGAGGTGCTGCTGGACAACTTCACGCCCGAGCGGTGCCGGCAGGCGGTCGCGCGCCGCGACGAGGTTTCCCCGAAGACGCGGCTGGAATCCTCTGGTGGGCTCACCATCGAGCGTGGTAAGGCCTACGCGCGGTCCGGTGTGGACTACCTGTCGGTGGGCGGGCTGACGCATTCTTCACCCGCGTTGGATCTCGGCATGGACCTTCGCTGAAGCGGGGTTCCCGGCTAGACTGGCGGTGGCGGAAGTCCTTTTCCGCCACCGTCTTTCGGTTCGGGGGTTCGGGTGCGGATACCGGCGGCGCTCGCGGTCGCGGGCCTGGTTGCGGTCGGCTTGCCCGCGGTGGCGGACGCGGCCCCGGAAGCGCAGTGCGCGAACCCGTCCGGCACGTATTCCGGCGCCGTCCCGTGGGGCCAGCGCCAGATCGACCCCGCACGCCTGTGGCCGCTGACGCGGGGTGACGGTCAGCTCGTCGCCGTGATCGGCACCGGCGTGGACGGGCAGAACGGCCAGTTCCGGCCCGGCCAGCTCGAAGGCGGCGCGGGCACCGAGTCCACCGACTGCGACGGCCGCGGCACGATCGCGGCCGGGATCGTCGCCGCGCAACCGGATCCGTCGACGTCGTTCGCCGGCGTCGCGCCGGGCGCGCGCCTGCTGCCGATCCGCTACACCGACAGCTCGGCGAAGGACGGCGGCGACCCGGGCGCGCTGGCCGGCGCGATCGACACGGCGCTCGACCGGCACGCGGGCGTCCTCCTGATCGCCGTTCCGGCGGCGTTCGACAGCCCGGCGCTGTCCAACGCGGTTTCGCGCGCGCGGTCCGAAGGCACGGTGGTCGTCTCGGCGGCGTCGGCGACCCAGCAGGGCGCGCGCACCTACCCGACGGCGACGTCCGGGGTGCTGGCCGTCGGTTCGGTGAACCAGGCGGGCGAGCCGGTGCAGACCGAGGCGGGGGATTACGTCGGCGTCGCGGCACCGGGCGCGGAGCTGGTCAGCACCTCGGCCGGCGCGGGCGGCGCGATCGCGCACCGCTGGCCGGTCACCGACCCCGGCCTGGCGGCGGCGTACGTCGCGGGCGTCGCGGCCCTGGTCCGCGCGTACCACCCGGACCTGACCGGCGACCAGGTCGCCACCCGCCTCACGCTGACGGCCCACCGCCCGGCTTCGGGCGGCCACGACCCGCGGCTCGGCTGGGGAGTGCTGGACGCCTACGCGGCGGTCTCCTCGACGCTGCCCGCCGGCATCGCCCCGCCCGGCTCGGCCGCCCCGCCGGCCACGGAGCCGGACGTGCTCCCGGTGGCGGCCCCGGCCCAGCACCCCGCTGATGTCCCGGCGGGCACGATCGCACTGGCCGGCGTCGGCTTGGCCGCGGCGGCGGGCATCGCGGTGGCGGCGGTCCGCCGGGGCCGCCGGCGTGGCTGGCGGCCGTCGCGCTTCACGCCGTAGCGGGCCGGTCGGACGTCGCGGTCGGCCGGGGTCGCCGGCGTGGCTGGCGGCCGTCGCGCTTCACGCCGTAGCGGGGCGCGGCCGGATGTCATGAACGACTCTTTCATGGCGTCCGGCGACAGGGCCCCGGCAAAGTCGTGCCGGGTGGGTCAGCCCAGTCTTGAATGAGTCATTCAGGACCTCCGAAGACCTGAATGAGTCATTCAAGACACCGGCGGACGAGCGTCAGGCGGGGACCGGGCGGGTCGAGCCGATGATCGCCACCGCGTGGCTCGCCCGCGCGACGTGGACCGTGAAGTCCGCGCCGTCACGGCTGAAGCGGGCGATCAGCTCGCGCGGGGTGCTGCGGTCGTGTGCCTGCCAGCCGTTCTCGGCCAGCGTGGGGACGACGACCTCGGCCAGGCGGCGTTCCGGCTCGCCGGGGTGTTCGAGCCGGACGCCGTACTGCCAGCACAGCAGCTGCCCGGGCCGGGTCGGGTCGCAATCCAGTTCGCCGTCGACCGTCCGGTCCGCGCCGTCGCCGAACACCTCGGCGACGCCGTCGATCACGGCGGTCAGCTCGACGGCCAGCCGGTCCAGTTCCGGGCTCATCGCAGCACACCCCCGTCGTTGAGGAATTCGACGCCGTGTTCGAGGATGCCACGCGGGTCGAAGGTGCCGTCCGGGGTCACCGGTCCGGTGGTGATCACCCGGTAGATGTTGGTCCACGACTCCGAACCCGGCTTCAGCACGTCACTGTGCGACGACAGGCCCCACAGCTGCGAACCGTCCGCGTCCCGGCCGGTCTCCAGCTCCGTCACGCCGGGGAAGGTGTCCGGGTCGGCGCCGTGGCCGATGCCGGTCCACTCCAGGCCCCACGCGTTGCCCTGGGCGATCTCGATCGGGTCGAGCGGCGCGGTCATCGAGTAGCGCTGGACGCCCGCCTGGCTCGCCGGCAGGTCCGACGGCGACCACACGCCGTGGCCCATGCCCGCCGACTCGACGTGCAGGACGCGGTCGACGTCGAGGCCGTGCGTCTCGGCCAGCCCGACCGTCGCGCCGCCGTAGCTGTGGCCGATGGCCGTCAGCGTGACGCCGTCGCCGGCGTGGCTGGAGATCTCACCGCGCAGGTCGTCGGTGAAGTGCTTGAGGTCCGGCGCCATCGTCTGCGCGTAGCTCGCGTCCGGGCCCTGCACGACCGGGTTCTGCGGGAACACCCCGTCGGCCCAGACGACCATCGCGGTGCGCCCGGTCGGGTCCGCGGCCACCAGGCTGCGCCCGAGGCCGGCGTAGGCGTCGAAGTTGGACATCTGCGTGTTGACGCCGGGGACGAACAACCCGACGTTCCGCGTGCCCGGCTCGATGTGCCCGACCAGCTCGGCGATGCGGCCGTTGCCCGACGGGTCGAACTTCAGGATCTGCCGGTTGTTCGCGAGGATGTCTTCGTAGAGCTTGATCCGCGCCTGGGACCGCGCGATCTCGCCGGCGTCGGTCAGCCCGGCCAGCTTGGCGTGTTCGGCCGTCAGGGCGTCGGCGACCTTCGCGCGGTTCTCCTCGATCGCGTGCGCCCACGCGCCGGTGTCCGCGGAACCGCCGACACCGGCGGGGTTCCCGGCCTTCGGCAGCGGGTCTTCGGGCAGGAGCGCCCGGTACATCGCGGCGACCTGCGCGTCGGTGCGGCGGTAGCCCGCGGCCGACTCGGTCAGTCCACTTTGGAGCTTCTTGGCCCGGGAGACGTGCTCGCCGAGCTTCTCGCCCAGCTCCGTCATCGTCTTCTCGAACGTCTTGGCCGCGGCCGCGGACTCGCTGACCCGGCCGAACGCGGCGGCGGGGAGCTTTTCCCCCGCCACCGCCTTCTGCGCCGAGCCCAGCGCGTCCGCGCGGGAGCCGAACTCGCCGGCCGCGGTGTCGAGGCGGGCCGGGGCGACGCGATAGCCGGCAGCCGTCACGGCCCGCCTCCGTTCCTTGAGTCGATCAGTACGCTTCGGGCTCTTCGCCGATCACCGGCGGGGCGACCGGGGCCGACTGGCCCCAGACGTTCTCCGTCTCGACCAGCCACGCCGGGATCCGCCGTCCGGAGCCCATGTCGCCACCACCGCCCATGCCCATCGGCATCATGGGCATCATCGGCATCGCGCTCTTGGCCGCCGCCGCGCCCACCGCACCGGCCGCGCCGCCGGCGAGACCGCTGAACGCGTTGCCCGCGCCGCCGTCGCCGGCCAGGCCGGAGTGCGCGGCCGGGGCGTCGGCGCCGCCGCCGATGCCCGCCCCGCCGGGGATGCCGCCGCCGATCGACGGCGCGTCGCCCCCGCCGATCGGGATGCCGCCCCCGGCGCCGCCTTCGACGCCGGCCCCGCCGCCGCCGAGCTTGGTGCCGGGCGGCTGGTCTTTGTTTTCCTTCGGGTCCTTGCCGGTGGCCCAGGACGGCACCTTCGGCATGATCGAGCCGAACCGGCCGAACGCGGCGGCCGAAGCCGCGGCGAGCCCGGCGGTGAACATGTCGCCGAAGAGCGGGTTCGACGTCGGGACGGTCGTCCCCGGCTGCGGCGTGCCGGTCGAGGGCAGCGGGTGCCCGTCGCCGGGGGTGACGACGACGCCGGGGTCGGTCACGCCGTTGCCGACGAGCCCGGGCGAGCCCGCGCTCCCGGCGCCACCGCCGCCGGTGGGCGGGGTCGCGGGCACGGGGACGGCGTTCGGCGAAGCCGGGATCGACTCTTCGGCCACGGTGTACTCCCCGGCCAGCTCGGTCATGACGACGATCGCCAGCTCGCGCGCCGACCCGGCCGCGTTGGCCGCGGACTGCTGCGCCTCGACGTTCGCGATCGCCTGCTGCCGCTGCTGCGCGGCGGCCTGCACGACGGCGGGCGACGCGTCCGGCGGCAGCAGCGGCGGGTTCACCGCGAGCGCGACGTCGGCGGGGGAGACGTCCGGCACCGCAACCGGCGGCGGCATCTCCTTCTTGGCCTTCACCAGCGCGTCGGCGGCGTCGCCCAGCATCACGTTCATCGCCTCGGCGGTCTGCGCCACCTTGGAGATGCCGTTCGCGAGGTCGACGATCATGTGCTGGTACTGGTCGGCCGCGCCACCGGTCCACTGGTCCTTGAACTCGGTCAGCTCCGCGTTGAGGTTGTGGGCCTGCTCGTGCAGGTGCAGCGCGGCGGACTTCCACTTGTCGGCGGCGTGGCGCGCGCTGTTCGGGTCGCCGGCCTGGAGCATCGCGTACAGCTGCTGGTGGCTGTACGCGGCGAAGTTCGTGTGCGCGGTGTTCTTCGTCATCCCTTGCGGCTCCCGTCCGAGTCACCGAGGCCCAGCAGCCCGAGCACCGGGTCGAGCAGGTTGGTGACGGCACCCGAGTGGTGCAGGTCCCCGGCCACGGCCTGGTCGGCGTGCTCGTAGCCGTCGGCGACCGTGGTGGTCACGTCCTGCGCGAAACCGATCGCGCTGCGGACCTGGTCGAGCAGGCCCTGCATCTCCGAGACGGCGGCGCGGTGCGCGTCGGCCAGCGACCCGGCTTCGCCGAACTCGCCGAACAACAGCGGCTCAGCGCCGAGGGTGAGCAGGAAGTCGTTCGGTTTCGACATCGCGTGGATCTGGGTTTCCAGCTCCCGCACGAAGTCCTTCAGCGATTCCAGGTGGACGTAGTACGACTGGTCTGGCATCGGTCCCGGCTCTCTGGGCGCGACTGGGCGGACATGGGGAAAGCCGGTCGGCCGGTGCGAGCGGGGGGTTTCCCGCACCGGCCGACCGACGTCTGGGCGCGGGTCAGCCCGCGAACAGCCCCTGGTTGCGGTTCTCCAGCGACTGCTGGAGGTCGTGGGCCTCGCCGACCTTGCCGCCGAACTGCGCGATGATGGCGACGATGTCCGCGGTGGCCTGGCGCAGCCGGGTCTCCGACTGGCGGGCGGCGTCACCGGCGGAGCTGCCGGAGGCGTACCAGGTCGCGGTGATCGGCTGCAGGTTCTGGTGCAGCTGCTCCAGCTGCGAGGTGAGCGCCTTGGCCTTGGCGGCCAGGGATGCCGAGCTGTGCTGCAGCGCGGCGAAGTTGATTTCGACGACGTCGGCCATGGTGGGCGTCCTCTCGGGTCAGGGGTTGAGGCGGGGGATCACGCCCGAGCCCTCGAGGGAGTTGCCGACCCCCTGGAAGCTCTGGTGGACGTCGGCGTCGCCGCGGCCGTAGTTCTGGTGGCTGGTGTGGACGAGCTGCGACATGGTGTCGAGCTCCTTCACGGCCACGCTCATCTTCTCCTGGAGACGGCGCTGCAGGTCCCAGAACGCCACGGCCTGGTCACCCTTGTAGTTGCGCAGCGCCTCGGTCAGCTCGGACTCCAAGCTGGCCATCGTGGACTTGGCGTTCGTCGCGGTTTCCTCGAAACCCTGGACGGCGCGCGTCATGGCAGCGGAATCTGCCTGGAATCCCGGACTGGACATCGACGGGCCACCTCCTTCCTGAAGCGAATTCCCCTGGCGCGGTGGTCCGCGCGGTGTGAAAGTCACGCTAGAAAAGAGGCCAGTGTGGTCAAACGGCACAACTGCCGGTCGTAGTGACGGCACTATTACCCACAGGGGATCGGTAGGGGCTGCCCCACCGCGAGCCGGGGGCGTGCTCCAGTGCCCGGCGGCAGGCCCGGCGCCAGGCTGTATGCCATGGCAGACAAGGGAAATCCGCTGGTCACGCTCCGGTCGTGGCACCGCCCGCTGGTGGTGCTCGCCGGGGTGATGGGGGTGCTGTGCGCGGCGTCGCTGCTCGGCCTGCTCTTCGATGATCGCACGCTGGTCAATGCGCCGGTCTGGCTCAAGCCGCTGAAGTTCTCGGTTTCGGTCGGGCTGTACGCGCTGACGCTGGCCTGGCTGCTGACCCACGTGCGCCGCGGCCGGCGCGCGGGCTGGTGGTTCGGCACGGTGTTCGCCGCCGGCATCGGCCTGGACGTCGGGCTGATCGTGGTGCAGATGATCTTTCGCGGCACCACCTTGCACTTCAACAAGGCGACGCCGGCGGACGTCGCGATCAACAACGTCGTGGCGGGCGGTGCCTACGCGGCGTGGCTGATGACCGCCGCCGTGGTCGTGCTGCTGCTGTTCCAGCGCCTGCCGGACCGGGCGCTGACCTCGGCGTTGCGGTGGGGGACCGGTCTCGCGCTGGCCGGGATGGGCGTCGCGATGCTGATGTTCTCGCCGTCGCCGGCGCAGCGGGCCGTGCTCGACGCGGGCGGCAAGCCCCCGACGTTCGGCGCCCACTCCGTCGGCGTCGAGGACGGCGGGCCCGGGCTGCCGGTGCTCGGCTGGAGCACCGCGGGCGGAGACCTGCGCATCCCGCACTTCGTCGGCATCCACGGCCTGCAGGTGCTGCCGCTGCTCGCGTTCGGGCTGCTGCTCCTGGCCCGCCGGTACCCGGTGCTGTCCGCCGACGTCGTCCGGCGCCGGGTCGTGCGGATCGCGGGCGTGGGCTACGCGGGACAGCTGGCCCTGCTCACCTGGCAGGCCCAGCGCGGGCAGTCGATCGTCCACCCGGACTTCTGGACCCTCGCCGCGGCGTTCGCGCTGGTGCTGGCGGTCGCGGGGGCGGTGGCGGTGGCTGTGCGGCCTTCTGCCGAAATTCTGAGATCCGCCCGGTAGACCGGGACCCCCGGGCGAAAGGCGGTCGAGATGGTCCACCCGCAGGCTCTGCTGGACGAGCTGGAGCGCGCTCCGGACGTTCCCGCGTTCGAACACGGCTCCCGCGTCACGTCGCGCGGCGAGCTGCGGGAGCTGATCGGCCGGTTCACCGCGGGCCTGCGGGCGGCCGGGCTCGGTGCCGGCGACGGCGTCGGCCTCGCCACCGCCGTCACCCCCGAGGGGTTCGCCGCGCTGATCGCGGTGCACGTGCTCGGCGGCCGCGCGGTCGCCGTCCGGGCCGGGCTGCCGGAGGCGCAGCTGCGGCACGTCCTCGCCGACGTCTCGGCGCTGGTCGTGGACGGCTCGGTGGAGCTGGTGGACGTCGGCGTGCCGGTGCTGCGGATCGGTTCCGCGTTGCTGGGGACGTACGAGGAGCCGTTGCCGGGCGCGCGGCTCGAGGACATCGCGACGGTGGTGTTCACCAGCGGCAGCACCGGTGTCCCGAAAGGCGTGGCCTACAGCTACCGCGCCCTGACCGAGGGCCGCGTCTGGCGGCCGCCGCTGCCCGGCACGGCCCACGAGCGGCTGGGCGCGAAGTTCGGGCGCTACCTGCTGTTCGGCTCCCTGGCCAGCGCGGTGATGGTCGAGCAGCTCGGGGTTTCCCTGATGTCCGGCGGCACCGCGGTGATCCCGGAGGGGCTGCCGGACTTCCCCGGCGTGCTCCCGCGCCTGGGCATCACCGCGGCGTTGACGACTGTCCCGAGGCTGCACCGGATCCTCGACGACCTGCGCGACGCACCCGTCGACCTGAGCGCGTTGCGGGCGCTGATCGTCGCGGGATCCCCGGTGCCGCAACACAAACTGGCGGAAGCGGCCGAGCGGATCGGGCCCGCGATGCACCACGCGTACGGGCAGACCGAGACCGGGATGCTGACGATCTGCCGGGCCGACGAAGGGCTCGGCTCGGTGGGAAAGCCGTGCGACACGGTGCAAATCGACATCCGCGACGAGATCTGGGTGCGCACCCCGTCGGCGTTTTCGGGCTACTGGCGTGATCCCGACACGACGGCGTCGGTGCTGCGCGACGGCTGGGTGCGCACGCAGGACCTCGGGCACCTGGATTCGGCGGGCTACCTGCATCTTTCGGGCCGGGCCCGCGACGTGGTCATCGTGAACGCGATCATCCACTACACCGGCCCGATCGAGCGCGCGATCGCGGCGCACCCGGACGTCGACCAGGCGTACGTGGTGGCGGTCCCGGACCCGCTGACGGGCGAAGCGGCGCACGCGTTCCTGGTCCCGGTGCCGGGCCGCGAGCCGGACCTGGCGGAGGTGCGCAAGGGGGTGGCGGCCGAGCTGGGGGAGGCGGCGGTCCCGGCGCGGTTCAGCTTCGTGGGCGCGGTTCCCGTTGCGCCGTCGGGAAAGCCGGACAAGGCGGCGCTGCGGCGGTCCGTTGTGGACTAGAAGTGGGTATCGACGCCGAAGGCCTCGCGCAGGTGACGCATGTCCGCGATGTCCTGTGGGCGCGGCGCGTACCCCTGGTGGAAGAAGATCTGCTGGGCGGCGGAGATGCACGGCACCTCGACGCCGCCGACGTGCCCGGCGACGAAGCAGTCCGCGGGGTAGGGGAAGACCGCGCCGTCGTTGTCGGCTTTCTGGGTGGCCGAGCCGTCGGCGGCGAAGTCGAGCGGGTGGAGGTCGAGCTCGGCGGCGCCGTCGGAGAGCACGAACCGGACCGGGCGCAGGTCGAGGGTTTCGCGGTACCCCAGCGCTTCGAGCGCGCGCAGGACGGCCGCTTCCTGGTCCGAGCGGTGGAGCAGGTCGAGGTCGCCGTGGTCGCGCGTCTGCCGCCCGAGGAGCGCGTCGATGCCCCAGCCGCCCGCGAGCCACACGGCGTTCGGTGCCACGGCGTCGAGCACGCGCAGCACCGTGCGCGCGTCCATCAATTGCCGGCGCGCAGGTCCGTGATCACCTTCGCGACCCGCCGCTGCCGGGTTTCCGCGGTCTTCGCCTGGCCGATCGGCAGCACGAACCGCTGTTTCGCGCTGTAGGAAAGGCTTTCGAACCGGTCTCGCGCCGTGTCGTCCGCCGCGAGCGCCTCGGCGAGGTCCGGCGGGATCTCCAGCTCGCGCGGGGCGGTGTCGAGGGCGATCTCGACCCTGACGGTGTCCCCGGCGGCGACCCCGGCTTTCTCCCGGTTCTCCGCGCTGAGGGGGACGAGGAACCGCCCGCCCCGGCTCGCGACCGTCGTGCGGTAGGTGTGGCCGCCCAGCGTGACGGTGACCGCGGGCTTCTTGCCTGCCCCCAGCGCCTCGACGACGTCGTCGGGCACCGGCAGGCCGGTCGCGGTCTTGCCGCCGAGCAGCACCTGCGTCTCGAACTCCATGGCCGCGAGTATGCCCCGGGCCGGCCTCCCGGGCGGAGAGGCCGGCCCGAGGGCTCACACGCCGGCGGTCTGCTGGATCCAGCTGCGGCTCGACGCGACGCTCGCGTAGTTCTGCGTGCCCTGCGGGTTCGAACCGGAGTTGCTGCCCGTGGAGCACACGCCGACCTGCACGCCGTTGGAGAGCTGCGGGCCGCCCGAATCGCCGTGCCACGCCGAGCCGTCGATGCCCTGGCTGGCGATGGCCTTGCCGCCGTAGGCGTCCGTGCTCGTGCCGGTCACGCGCACGTTCGCGGTCTTGAGGGTGCTCGAGGGCGGGCTGCTGCCCTGCGTGCGGCCCCAGCCGTAGATCTGGTTGGTGGCCCCGGCCGGCGGGTTGCCGGTGCCGAGCTTCATGTAGGTGGTGTTCACGGCGGTCGTCAGGTGCAGCAGCGCGATGTCCCCGTTCGGCGACGCCTTCTGCTGGTCGACTCCTGTGTTCGTGCCCTGCTGGAGCGTCACGTTGCCGACCTTGACGTGCATGCCCGGCGAGTTCAGGCAGTGCCGCGCGGTGAGCACCCACTGCGGGGCGATGATCGTCCCCGAGCACTCGAACCCGCCGTAGGTGGTGACGTCGTTCCAGTAGATCTGGGCGCCCCACGGCGCGGAGGAGACGGTGCTCCCGCCGATGATGTCCTGCTGGGCGTCCGCAACCCCCGCTGAGCCCCAGCCCAGCGCCGCGGCGGCACCCACCACGGCAACAGCCCTCGACATTCGCATGAAAATGCCCTTCGGCCAGGTGATCCGGATGTCGGCCCCGGAATTCGGGCGACGAGCACAAAGTAAGTTCGGTGGGACATTTTTGGGTACCTACCGAAGTCGGTAACTTGCCGACGGTGACGGGTGCTCTGGTCCGTGCCGGCGGCTCCTAGAGTTCCGCGCGAGGGGGACACATGACCGAGCACGATCCTGAGCTTTTCGCCGAGCTGATGCGCGAGGAACGCCGCCGCGCCCGCCCGTCGGCCGGCCGTCGCGTGGCCGCCGGGCTCGTCGCCTTCGGTGTCTTCCTGCTCGCCGGCGGGCTCGCCTACCGGGCCGTGACCAAGGAGCCCGGCGACCGGCTGCCCGAGGGCACGGCGCACGGGCTCGACGTCACCGCGGGCCAGTGCTTCTGGTCCCCGACGGGCACGGGTGAGGTCGACCTGCTGCTGAGGTCCTGTACCGACCCGCACACCGCGCAGGCGTTCGCCGTGCTGCCGATCGTCGAGGGGTCGCTGTCCGATCAGCCCTACCAGCAGACGCTGGACCGCTGCACCGCCGCGGCCCAGCCGATCCAGGGCGCACGCGTTCAGGTGATGACCCCGAACAGCTGGGACGACAGCAGGCACCGGGCGGTCTGCTACTACCGCTTCACGACGGAGATGACCGCGCCGGTGCGCTGATCAGCTCTCCGCCGGCTTGGTCCACGCCACCTGCACCAGCCCCGTCCCGTGCCGCCGCGACACCAAGGTCCCGCGGCCCGGCGGCTGCGGCGAAGGCTTCACATCCGCCAGCAACGCGCCCTCGTCCTTCGTGCCCGACATGATCAGCCCCGGCGACCCCAGCTCCCGCAACCGCTGCAGCACCGGCTCGAACAACGCCCGCCCGGCACCACCGGAACCCCGCACGATGACCAGGTGCAGGCCGATGTCCCGCGCCTGCGGCAGGAACTCCAGCAGGGGCTGCAACGGGTTGCGCCCCACCGTCGCCACCAGTTCGTAGTCGTCCACCAGCACGAACAGCTCCGGGCCGCGCCACCACGATCGGTTCCGCAGCTGCTCCGGCGTCACCGAAGGGCCCGGCAACCGGTTCCGCATCGCCGTTGCGCATTCGGCGATCAGGTCGGTCAGCTTGCCCTCCGCGCCCGCGTAGCCCAGCAGGTGCGGCTCGGACACCGCGCCCAGCAGGCCACGGCGGTAGTCCGCGACGATGATCGCCGCCTCCTCCGGGGTGTACGCCGAGGTGATGCCCTGTGCCAGCGCACGCAGCAGCGACGACTTCCCCGATTCGACGTCGCCGAAGGCCACGAAGTGCGGGTCCGCCGCGAAGTCCAGGTACACCGGGCGCAACGTCGACTCCGCGATGCCCAGCGTGACCTGTCGCGAAGGGGCCGCGGGCAACCCGTCCAGGGGCACCTCGGGCGGCAGCAAGCGGACCTGCGGGGCGCGTGGGCCCTTCCAGGCCTCCGAGATCCGGTGGACGAGGTCGACGCCGCCCGCGCCGATCGTGTCCGGGCGCTGGTCGCCGTCGATGCGGGGCAGCGCCGCCAGGAAGTGGAGCTTCTCCGCCGTGATGCCGCGGCCCGGGCGGTCGGCCGGGACGTTGACCGCGACCTTGCGGTCGATCGAGGAGTCCATCGGGTCACCGAGACGCAACTCGAACCGCGTGCCGATCGCGTCGCGCAGCTGGGCGCGGACGCCGATCCACTGGTTGAGCGAGACGATCACGTGGATGCCGAAACCCAGGCCGCGCGCGGCCAGGCCGGTGATCTGCTCCTCCAGCTGCTCGTACTCCTGGCGGATCGTCGTCCAGTTGTCCACGAACAGGAACACGTCGCCGAACTCGCGGCCGTCGGTGCTTTCGGTGAACTCCGCGCGCCGCTGGCGGAACGTTGTGATCGACTCGATCCCGTTGGCGGCGAAGAACTCCTCGCGCTGCTCCAGCAACGTCGTCAGCTCGGCGACCACGCGGCGGCAGCGCTGGGCGTCGCGGCGGGTCGCGTAGCCCGACACGTGCGGCAGCCCGGCGATCGGGGCCAGCGCGCCACCGCCCATGTCGAGGATGAACAGCTGGACCTCGGCCGGGGTGTGGGTCAGCGCGAGCATGCCCGCGATGTCCTTCATCAGCGTCGACTTGCCGCTCTGCGGGGCGCCGACGATCAGCGCGTGCCCGCCGGCGCCGGAGAAGTCGGCCCACAGCATGTCCCGGCGCTGCTCGAACGGCTTGTCCACCAGCGCGACCGGGATGGTCAGCTTGCCGTTGCCGCCCCAGCCGAGCGGGCACAGGCCGCGCGCGGCGTCCTCGCCCAGCGGCGGCAGGAGCTGCTCCAGCGTCGGCGGCTCGTTCAGCGGCGGCAGCCAGATCTGGTGCGCGGCCGGGCCGCGGCCCTCCAGCCTCGACAGCATCGCGCCGATGATCGTCTCGCCGGTGCCCTCGGTTTCCGGCGCCGGCGAGACCTCGGTCGTCACCGGGATCTCCACCGGGGCCAGGGAAAACGGCAGCACGCCGAGCTCCTGGCCGTCCTCGCGCACGACCGTGCTGCGCGGCGGCAGCTCCCCGGAGACGTAGGCGGCCTTGAGCCGGATCAGCGTGTCGGTGTCGGCCTTCAGGTACGCCGACCCCGGCACCGGCGGCAGGTGGTAGGCGTCCGCGACACCCAGCACGGCCCGGCTTTCCGCGGCGGAGAACGTCCGCAGCCCGACCCGGTACGACAGGTGGGAGTCGAGGCCGCGCAGCCGGCCCTCCTCGAGCCGCTGCGACGCCAGCAGCAGGTGGATGCCCAGGGACCGCCCGAGCCGGCCGATCGCGACGAACAGGTCGATGAACTCCGGCCGCGCGGACAGCAGCTCGGAGAACTCGTCGATGATCACCAGCAGCGACGGCAGCGGGTCCAGCGGGACGCCGTCCGCGCGCGCCTTCTCGTAGTCCCGCACGGACGCGTAGTTCCCGGCCGCGTGCAGCAGTTCCTGGCGCCGCAGCAGCTCGCCGTTCAGCGCGTCGGCCATGCGGTCGACGAGCGCGAGGTCGTCGGACAGGTTCGTGATGACCGCGCAGGTGTGCGGCAGGCCGGTCATCCCGGCGAAGGTCGCGCCGCCCTTGAAGTCGATGAGCGCCAGGTTCAGCGTCTCCGACGAGTGCATCACCGCCAGCGCCGTGACGAGCGTCCGCAGCAGCTCGCTCTTGCCCGACCCGGTCGCGCCGATGACCAGGCCGTGCGGGCCCATGCCGCCTTCGGCCGACTCCTTGAGGTCCAGCTCCACCGGCCGGCCCTCGGGGTTGACGCCGAGGGGGATCCGCAGCCGGTCGCGGGCCGCGCGCGGCGCCCAGGTCACCGTGGTGTCGGTGTCGCGCGGGTCGCCGATGCCGAGCAGGCCGGCCAGCCCGAACGTCGCCGACATCGGCTTCTCGCCGACGACGGCGGCCGGGGTGTGCAACGGCGTCAGCATCCTCGCCAGCGCTTCGGCCGCGCCGCGGTCGAGGACGTCGGGCTGCCCCAGGAACCCGAGCCGCTGCTCGGTGGCGTCGCCGACGACCATGCCGAGCGAGTCGGGCGCGGTGTGCAGGCTCAGCAGCCGCTCGGTCGAGTACGTCCGCGGGTGCTCCTGGCCGACTTCGATGACGGTGACGCCGAGCCGGCCGTCCTCGCCGATCAGCCGGGGTTCGCCGTGGGCGTTGCCGCCGTCGACGACCACGACGAGGTGCGGCAGGTCGAGCTGGCTCGCCGCGCGGCGGCTGAACGCGGGGCGCTCGCCGAGGTCCGCGCCGAGCAGCTCGGCCAGTCCCGCCGCCGAGTCCGCGCCCAGCCGCCGCGAGCCGACGGCGTCGGTCGCGCCGGCCGCCGTCGCGTGCGGCAGCCACTTCGCCCATTCCCAGTCGTGCTGCCGGTCGGCCGACACGCAGATCGCGACGCGCAGGTCGCCGGGGGAGTGGAAGGTGACGAGCTGGCACAGCAGCGCCCGGGTCAGGCCGAGCACGTCCGGGCGCCGCCCGGCGACGGTCACCGCGGCGAACGAGCGCAGCGACAACGCCACCGGCAGGCCGTCGACCGTCGAGTAGGTGCGGATGAAGTGCTTGAGGCTGGTGGAGGACACCGGGTCCAGGTCCTCCAGCGGCACGGTCTGCGGCGCCTTCAACGGCGTCGCCAGCCGCTGCGGCCCGGTGCCCGCGCGCACCTGCGCGAACTGGGGGTCGGCGCGCCGCCGGTCCCACAGCTTCCCGGATTCCACGTAGGCCCACAGGTCGGCCGGGTCGGGCTGGACGGCGACCATCGCCGCGCGCTGCCCGTCGGCGATCTCGCGGACCTGGGCGCGCAGCCCGGAGAGGTACCGCTGGTAGTCGCGGCGTTCGTCGTTGATCTGCGCCTTCTTCGCCATCCCGCCGCGGCCGAGCGACATCACGACCATGCCGCCCATGGCGCAGATGAACAGCGCGCCGAAGATGTAGGTCATCACGCCGCCGTCGCGTCCGATGTAGACGAACGACATCGCGCCCATGCCGAGCATCATCGGCAGGAACATCATCAGCTGCACCATCCCGCCGGACGAGCTCTTCGGGAGCATCGGCGGCGACTGCAGCACGATCTCGGAAGGACGCTCGGGCGTGAGGCTCATGCGGCAATGCTCCAGCGGATCGAGGTGGCTCTGACCGGTATTTTGGCCACTTACCGCCACGCCGCGGTGGGTACTTTTGCCGTCCGCCCGCTTCCGGGGACGAACTTACGCTCAGCCGGACAAGCCATCCGGAAGGAGTCCCATGGCCGGCGAGTACCGGGCTGAGCCCGAGGCGATGCGGTCCGCCGTGGGCAACGTCGGGGGCATCCTCGCCCACGGCATCAACGCCGTGGCCGACCTGGAACGCCTGGTCGTGCAGCCGATGTCCTTCGCGACGTTCGGCAGCGCCGTCGCCGCCGCGAACGCCGCGCTGCACTCCAGCCAGATCACCGCCGTGCGCACCCTCCTGCAGCTGCTGCAGCAGATCAACGGGCTGGTCAAGGCCAGTGCCGACGCCTACCAGGCGGCCGACCAGGACGCCGCCGCGGGCTACGGCGGCGGCCACGCACCGGCCACCACGCCGTCGTCGTCGATCTGGGGCAGCTCGCACGCTTCCGAACTCGCCACCCTGGCCATCAACGACAGCGCCGGTGCCCACGGCGAACCGTCGTCGGTCGGGAACGTGCTGCGCTACCTGGGGGACGCGCGGCTCGGCGGGCTCGGGGACCACCCGATCACCGACGCCCGCTTCCACGGCGTCGCCGACTTCAACGACTGGCTCGCCGGCGACGCCGACAACCAGGCGCGGGTCGGGCTGATCGAGGTGTACGCGGGGACCGCGCGCACCTTCTCCGACGTTCCCGGCGGCGTGCAGAGCGGGGACGTCGTGGTGGTCGAGCCGTTGCTGTTCTCCGACCGCCAGCCGGTCATCGGCGTCGCCGGCGACGGCGGCCGCCTGTACAACCACGGGCTCCTCGACGCCCGGATCAGCGGGCTGGCGAGGGTCAGCGTGTACCGGCCCGCCTCCGTCGTCTGACCCTCCGCACCCCGAGACTCTGTGAGGTCCGATGCTGACTTTCCCGAACTCCAGCGCGATGGACGCGACCGCGTCGTCGGGCGGGCCGATCACCATCCTGCCGCAGATCGTCACCGGCCAGCCGGAGCAGATCGCCAAGCACGTGCTCGACCTGGTCAAGAAGGCCGAGCAGTTCCTCAGCATGTACACCGAGCTGACCAAGGCCGCCGACCAGCTCGGCAAGATCTGGTCCGGCGCGGCGAGCGAGTCGGCGCTGAAGAAGATCGGTGACTCCCTCAAGCAGCTCGAAACGATCATCACCGTCGTGCAGAAGGGCGCCGAGCTGCTCGGGGTGTCCGGGACGCTGATCAAGACGGCGCAGCAGGCCTACCGCTCGGTGGTGGCCGCGGTGAACCCGACGGTCGCCTCGCTGATGTCGAACCCGTGGACCTACGGCGCGGCCGTCGCTTTGTCGACCGCGACGAGCGCGTCGCTGCGGGCGTTCATCACCGCGATCGGCGCGCTGCTCAAGGCGCTCGGCGCGGTCGACCTCGCCCAGCAGGTCACGACGCTCGCGCAGGTCATCGGCGAGATCGAGAAGCTGTTCCACCACGACTCCGGCAGCTCCGGCGCGACGACGCCGTCGATCGGGAACACCCCGGTCACGGCGCCCCAGGCCCCGGCGCCGGTGGCAAGCCCGGCCGGGCAGCAGGCGGTGGCGGGCGGGAGCGGCGGGGGGATCCCGCAGCAGCCTTCGTTCACCGACTACACCCCGCCCGCGCTCGCCACCGGCGGCGGTTCCAGTGGCGGCACGGCGGTGTCCGGCAACGGCACCCCGCTGAACCCGGCGAACAGCTGGATCGCCGTGGACCCGGCGCAGCACGGCGCGACCGTGCCGACGCAGCCCGCCCCGGTCACCCAGCCGTCCGCGCCGGTGCGCGGCGCCGACGAGGTCGTCATCCACACCAACCTCACCACCGGTGAGTCCACTGTGGAGGCTCCGGGCGGGCAGGACTTCGACCTCGACATCGACCTGGACTACAACGGCAAGCACTTCAGCCAGCACGTCGGCTACGACGCGGCCGGGAACTAGCCCATGTGGTCCTCGGGGGTGGTCGACGCGTCGGGGGTGGTCAGCTCCGTGCTGTCCGGGTACCGGCGCGTGCTCGTCGAGTGCCGGAGACGCGTCACCGGTGACCCCGGGGCGCTCAGTGCCGCGTCGCAGCGCGTCGCCACCCAGGCTTCGGCGGTCTCGGGCAAGGCGCGCGAGATCGACGACTCCGCGAAGAACCTGCACGCGGACTGGGACGGCGACGCCTACACCGCATTCGCGACGGCGGCGGGTGAGCTGGGCAAGGAGCTGACCGACGCGGCCGCGAAGCTCGACGACCAGGCGAAGCGGCTTTCGACGGCGTCGCAGCTGGTCCAGTCCGCGGAGGCCGCCGTCGACTCGATCATCGCGCAGTTCGACCAGTACGCCCAGCAGCTGACCGCGCAGGCCCGCGCGGTGAACTCCGGCTCGGTCGGCGCGTTCATCCAGGCCGCCCGGCAGCTCGGCGAACAGAGCGTGCAGGCCGCCCGCCAGGTCGTGGACGAGTTCTCCGACGCGCTCGCCGAGCTGTTCCCGCCCGAAGGCGTCGGACGGCTGGAGCACGAGCTGGGCAAGTGGGCGCGCGGCCCGCTGCACTGGCTCAACGGCGAACCGCTCGACGGCCGGAAGCGGCCGCGGACCGTGCCGTCGTGGTTCGGCAACTCCGGCTGGAAGAAGCTCACCTGGGACGGCCTCGAAGGCACCCGCGCGCCGAAGAAGGCCGACACGCCGTTCGGGCAGCCGGAAGCCGAAGGGCTGAAGAACAAGATCGGCCGCAACACCGAGATCACCTACTACAAGTTCCAGCACGAGCAGGACGGGTTTTCCCCGGAGTACGACGGGAAGATCACCTCGAAGGGCTGGGACGTCGGCGCGTCCGGGCACGCGGAACTCGCGGCGCTGCACGGGGAAGCCGAGCTCAAGAAGGAGTGGGGCGTCGCCGAAGCCCACGCCAAGGGCACGGTGTTCGCCGGCGGCGAGGTCAGCGCGTCCGGCACGATCGGCGCGCACGGCCTCGGCGCGCACACGAACGCGTTCGTGGGCGGCAAAGTCGAGGGCGAGGTCGCGGCGGACGTCGCCGGTATCGGCGTCGGCGCGAACGGCACGCTGCAGTACGGCCTCGGCGCGCAGCTCGACGCCCAGGCCGTCTACGACGCCGGGCACATCAAGGTGAACTTCAAGGCGGGCGCGGCGCTGGGGCTCGGGCTCGGCGTCGGCGCGAAGATCGACATCGACCTGCCGAAGCTCGGCCACACGATCGGCGAGTACGGCGGCGCCGCCGTCGACGCGGTCGGCCACGCGGCCTCCGACGCGGCCGACGCGGTCGGATCCGCTTGGGACGACGCCGTCGCGTACGTGGGGCTCTGATGACGCTTCCCCTCGACTTCGTCATCCCGGACGGCTGGACCGCCGTCGACCCGGGTGACTCCGGCGCGGTGTTCGTCGCCGTGCACGACGCTTCGCCGGGCGAGTTCGTCCCGAACATCACCGTGAGCGTGGCGCAGCGGCCGGACGACGCGTCGATCGACGCCATCGCCGCCGAAGCCGTCGAACGCCTTTCGCGGACGCTGGCCGGGCTGGAAGTGCTCAGCCGCCGCGACGTCGGCGAGCCGGCCGCGCCCGGCGTCATGCAGCTGCTTCGCCTGCGTACCGGCGAAGGCGAAGAGCTGATCCAGACCCAGGTGCACCTGACGGTTCCCGGCGCGGTGCCGGCGGACCGGCTGGTGCTCGAGCTCGCCTGCACGGCCGCGCCCGCGACCGCGCGGCGGCTCTCACCCGGTTTCCAGCGGTTCGTGGGCAGTGTCCGCGTCCGCCAGCACGAAGGGAAAGCACAGTGACCGATCCGTACGCGGTGCCGGACATGGACGAGCTGCTCGCGCAGGTGCGCAAGCAGACCGAAGAGGTCCAGCGGATCCAGCGCACGGTCGAGGCGATGGAGGTCAAGGCGCACTCGCGGCAGAACGAGGTCACCGTCACCCTCCGCGGCGACGGCCGGTTCACCTCGATCGACATCGACCCCCGCGCGATCCGCGAATACGACGCCCGCAACCTCTCGGAGATCGTCCTCGAGGCGGTGAACGCGGGGCTGCAGAAGCTCGCCGAGGCGTCGAACGCGAAGTTCGCGCCCGTGATCGCGGCCGCGAAAGAGATCTGATGACGGCGTCTCTCACCGGGACGACGCGGCGGGTCACGGTGGTCACGCCGAGGGCCCGCGTGGACGTCGCCCTGCCACAGCAGTCGACGTTCGCCGAGCTGGTGCCGCAGCTGGTCCGGCTGGCCGGAGCCGCCGGGCAGGCGTCGGCGGAGCACCCCGGCTGGGTGCTCTCCCGGCTCGGCGGGGCGCCACTGGCCCTCGGCCTGAGCGTCGCGGCCGCCCAGATCCGGGACGGCGAAGTGCTCCACCTGACCCCGCGGGAACGCCCGCGGGGTCCGCTGCTGTTCGACGACGTCGTCGACTCGATCGCGAGCGTCGCCGACACCTCCGGCGGCTGGGGCCCGTCGGTGGCACGCCGGTCCGGCCTGGTGGCCGCGGTGGTGCTGCTGCTGGCGGGCGGGCTGCTGGTGCAGTCGGCGGCGTCCGGCAGCGTCCTGGCGCCGATCGGGACCGGCCTGCTGGCGCTGGTGCTGCTGCTCGGCGGCGGCGCGCTCAGCCGCGCTTACGGCGACGCCGAGGCCGGTGCCGCGGGCGCTGTCGCGGGCGTCGGGGTCGCGCTGCTGGCGGGGATGTCCGTGCTGCCACCGCACCCGCTGTTCTCGCTGTCGGCGGGCCCGCTGGCGGCCGGGTTCGCGGCGGTGACGGTGTTCGGCGTCCTGGCGGCGGTCTCGGTGGCCGACCGCCTCCCGTGGTTCGTGGCGGTCACCGGCGCGGCGGGCATCGGCGCGCTGACCACGGGCGTGGTGCTGCTGGCCGGCGTCGAGCCCGCTTCGGCCGCCTCGGTGGCGGCGGTGCTGTGCACGGCGCTGGCGGCGGTGGCCCCGATGCTGTCCCTGCGCCTGGCTCGGCTGCCGCTGCCCCGCGTCCCGGACGACATGGCGGCGTTCCGCGCGGACGAACAGCCGTCACTCGGCACGGAGATGATCGGCCGGACGTCCCACGCCCAAGCCGTGCTGACCGGCCTGCTCGTCGCGCTCGGTCTGGTGGTGCTGGCTTCTTCGATCGTGCTGTCTTCGGCCGGGCCGTGGGAAGCGGGCCTGGCCGCGGTGCTGGGCGTGGCGTGGATCCTGCGTTCGCGCTCGTACGCGGGCCGGGCGCACCGGCTGGTGCTGGTCGGGTTCGGCATCCTGAGCCTGGTGTGCGCCGGCGGGTGGCTGGTGGCGTCGGGCAACCGGACGGTGCTGTTCGCGGCGGGCTGCGCGGTCGTGCTGGCGGCGGTGCTGTGCCTGGTGTACGCGACGCGGGTGGCGCGCGGGCTGCGGTCGCCGTACTGGTCGCGGCTGCTGGACGTGTCCGAGTTCCTGGTGCTGCTGTCGCTGGTCCCGTTCGTGGGCATGATCGCCGGCGTCTACGAGGCCGTCCGCGGCTGAAAAGCCGTGAAGGCCTCCTTACCGGCTCTTACGGCCGGTAAGGAGGCCTTCACGGCTTTTAGTCGTCCAGCGCCAGGGGGAGGGTCCGGCGGACCCCGGCACCGTGGCGGCCGTGCAGTGGGACGGCGGAGGGGGGAACGGGGACCGGGGCACCCGGCCGCGCTCCCACCCGGATCGTCACGTCCACCTTCTCCTTGCCGCCCGCGGTCCGCGTCAGCGTGTACGACGTCGCCGTGAACGCCGCGCCCGGTACCGCCGCGTCCAGTGCCCGGGAGGTCCGCGGCGCGAAGCACATCTGCGGGGCACCGCCACCCCACGTCCAAGCCCGCCAGCTCTCGGGCGCGCCGGAAGCGGGCCCCTGGACCCCCAGCGCCACCCGCAGTTCCTTCGCCAGCTCCCCGGCCTCCAGCACGGTGCTCTGGTACCCCGCCTCGGCCAGCGCCCCCATCAGGCTCAACGCCGCCGACGCCGTGCTCCGCAGTGCCCCGAGGTCGCCGCCGCCGCGGGCCAGTGCCGCGATCGGGGCCAGGTCCGGCCGGTAGCGCACGGCCAGCCACCGCACGCGCAGCACCTGATCGCCGCGGGGGATGGCCCACGTCAGCAGCTGCGCCGAAGCCAGCGGGACGTCCGTGCGCCGGTACGCCTCGCGCAGGATGTCGGCCAGCGCGCCCGGCGCACCCGTCCCCGGTGTCAGCCGGACCAGCGCGCTCCAGCCGCCGTCGACCTCCGCGACGCCGAAGCGGTTGCCCGCGCGGTCGACGTGCTGGCGCACCTTCACCGGCCCGGCCACCGACAGCAGCGGGTCCGGGCTCTCGCGGCGGGTGTCGTGGCGCCGGAGCCGGAACGCCGTCCAGGTCAGCGCCCACCCCGCCGGGTGCCGCCCGGCGAACCGCACGGACGTCAGCAGCACGACGGCGCCGGCCACGGCGCTCACGGTGATCCGCACCGGCTGCGCGACGCCGTCGACCAGCCAGGCGAGCAGGACGGCGATCGCGGCGAGCTCCCACACCGCGGCCTGCAGCGGCCGGATCGGCAGCAGCCACGGCAGTGGCGCGGCGGCGGGCCGGGACGGTGCCGGGCGGACGGCGCCGGCGGTTTCGACGGACACGGGCTCCCCTTTCCCCGGGAACCCGACGCTACTGCCTCCCCAGATGCCGCGTGGGCGTAAAAATTACCCTCGCCGCCCCGCGGGAGGGTGCTTAGCATCGGTCGCTCGGAGGGACGACGCACACCGGGGGCACAGCAGCGTGTGGACGCAGCGGGACCAGATCCAGGCGTACCAGTTCCTCCGCCGCAGGCTCGTTTCCGCGCTCGTCGCCGGCGACGCCAACCACCCCGTGTCGCCCAGCCGCCGGCTCGTGCTGGCCACCGTGCTGGGCCTCGTGGCCGCGCTGCTCGTCACCGCCGTCTTCGGCATCATCGGCCTGCTGAACCCCTCGGGCGGCAAGGACTGGCTCGCCGGCGGCAAGGTGATCGTCGAAGAGGGCACCGGCGCGCGGTTCATCCTCGGTGCCGACGGCGTGCTGCACCCGGTCCTCAACTACGCGTCCGCGCGGCTGCTGGCGGGCGGCACCGGCGAAGCGACCGTGAGCGTGTCGCCGGAGAACCTCGGCAAGGCGGGCCGCGGCACGCAGATCGGCATCCCGGGCGCGCCCGACTCGCTGCCCGCGACCGGCGCCCTCGTGACCGCCGCGTGGACGAGCTGCAGCCGCACCACCCAGGACGCCCCCGCGTCGGAAGAACCGCGCACCGCCGTCCTGCTCGCGCCGCCCGCGTCCGGTGTCGAGCTGCCGCGCGACCAGGGCGTGATCGTCCGGGTGCCGCAGGGCGACCGCTTCCTGCTCGCCGGCGGGCGGCGCTACAAGCTGAGCGACGAGGCCGCGACGGCGCTGCAGTTCGACAGCTACCCGACGATCGCGGTGTCCTCCCGCTGGATCGACACCGTCCCGGCCGGGCGCGACCTCGCCGCGCTGCCGGTCGACGGCGCCGGCGACCGGGGGCCTTCGGTGGGCGGGCGCGACACCCGCGTCGGCGAGGTGCTCGCCGTCGTGGACGCGATGGCCGCGCCCGGCGCCGCGACGTCGTACTACCTCGTCCGCCGCGACGGTCTCGAACCGGTGGGGCAGACCGAAGCGAGCCTCCTGGTGACGACGGAAGCCAACGCGGCCGCCTATCCCGGGCCGCCCGCGCCGGTGGAGGTCCGCGCGGCCGACGTCGCCGCGGTCGCCAAGGTCGCCGCGCCCCGAGCCGGCGGCGCCGACCCGGCGGCCTACCCCGACCGCATCCCCGGCAAGGCGCCGATCACCGGCGGTTCGGTCGCACTGTGCGTTCAGGGCAACCGGCTGCTCGTTTCGGCCGAATTCCCGCTTTCCCCTGGTGCCAAGGCAATCCAGGTCGCCACCCGGACCGAAGCAAGGGTGGCGGACGAGGTGTTCGTACCTCCGTCGGGGGGAGCCGTCGTCGTCGAAGCCGGCTCGGCCACCACCTACCTGGTGACCGACACGGGCCGGAAGTACCCGGTGGTGAGCGCGCAGGCGCTGTCCTCGCTCGGCTACGGAGGAGTGGCCAAGCCGCCGGTCGCAGGTAGTTTGCTGGCATTGGTGCCGACGGGCCCCGCGCTGGACCCGGCCACGGCCGGGCGGCCGGCTCCGTCGGGTGGAACGGGGTGAAAGTCGTGCAGATGACAGAAGAGCGTTCGGCAGGCGAAGTGGACCAGGGGCGGGTCCGCGTCGCGGTCATCGAAGACCATCCGCTGTACCGCGTCTCCGTGGAGCGCGTGCTGGCCGAGGCCGGCTTCGTCGAGCTCGGCGCGGTGGTCGATTCGGTGGCGCGGTTCCACGTGCACCGGCAGCCGCCGGGCAGCGTGGTCCTGCTCGACCTCGGCCTCCCCGGCGTGGCGGGCGCCGCGGCGGTGCTGGAGGTCTGCGAACTGGGGCACCACGTGCTCGTGGTTTCCGCGCAGGCGGAGCCGGAAGTGGTGCTGGGGGCGATCGCCGCGGGGGCGCGCGGCTTCCTGTCGAAGGACGTCGACGCCGACGAGCTGCTGATCGCGATCAAGACGGTCGCCGGCGGCGGCGCGTACGTCTCGGCCGTCGTCGCCGGGATGATCATGAAGGACAACGCGGACCGCCCGGCCGTTTCGGCGGACGCCGAGCTGTCGCCGCGCGAAGAGCAGGTGCTGCGGCTGGTGGCGGCGGGGGAGCGGGACGTCGACATCGCGCTGATCCTCGGCATCGGCGTCCGGACCGTGCGGGGCTACCTCGACCGCATCCGCGACAAGACGGGCGAGCGGCGGCGGCCGGGGCTGGTCAAGGAGGCGATCCGGCGCGGCCTGATCGGCGACGCGGGCCCCCGGCGCGGCGGCCGCAAATGAGCGAGCAGGAGGAGACCCCGGCCCCGGCCGCGCGGCGGATCCCCGTGGGCGTGATCGAGGACCACCCGCTCTACCGGTACGCGCTGACCCGCGTGCTCACCGAGGCACCGGACATCGAGCTCGGCGCGGTCGCCGATTCGGTGGCCCGGTTCGCCGTCCAGGACCAGCCGGCGGGCAGCGTCGTCGTCCTCGACCTCAAGCTGCGCGGGGTCCAGGACGCGGCCGCGGTCCTGGAAGTGGGGCAGATGGGGCACAAGGTGCTGGTGGTGTCCGCGCACGCGGAACAGCCCGAGGTGCTCGGCGCGATGCAGGCGGGCGCGAAGGGCTTCCTGTCCAAGGACGTCGACGGCGACGAGCTGCTGCGCGCGATCCGCACCATCGCCGACGACAACGCGTACGTGTCGCCGACGCTGGCGGGGATGATCATCCAGGACAGCGAAGAGCGGCACGCGGGGCCGAAGATCGTGCTGTCGGAACGGGAAAAGCAGGTGCTCCGGCTGGTGGCGGCCGGGGAGCGGGACGTCGACGTCGCCGAGATCCTGAACATCAGCGTCCGGACGGTCCGGTCCTACCTGGACCGCATCCGCGACAAGACCGGCGAACGGCGCCGCGCGGGTTTCGTCCGGGTCGCCATCCGCGAGGGCCTGCTCCGCTAGTCGTCCCAAAGCCGCACTTTCACGTGAAAGTGCGGCTTTGCGGTTCAAAGCCGGCGGTTGGCGAGGGCACCGGTAGCCGTGCGGGCCTTGGCCGACACCGCGGGGTCCACGTCCACCAGGAGCGTCTCGGGCGCGGCACCGGCCTGGGCGATCACCCGGCCGAAGCCGTCCGACACCGTCGAGAACCCGATCCCCGTCGGCGCCTTCGGGTTGACCGTGACGCCGGTCGCCGCCGGGTCGGCCTGGCCGCAGCTCAGGACCCAGCAGCCCGAGTCCAGGGCCCGCGCCCGCACCAGCACCTCCCACTGCTCGCGCTTGCCCTCGCCGGCACCCCACGACGCCGGCAGCAGCACGACGTCGGCGCCGTCGTCGGCCAGCGCGCGGAACAGCTCCGGGAAGCGCACGTCGTAGCAGGTCGCGACGCCGTAGACGACGCCGTCCAGCTCGAAGGTGGTCACCGCGGAACCGGGCGCCACGGTGTCGGACTCGGCGAACCCGAACGCGTCGTAGAGGTGGATCTTGTCGTAGCCGCGGTGGTGCCCGCCGCCGGTGATCAGCAGCGTGTTGCGGACCCGGCCGCCGTCCGCCGGGGTGAACATGCCGGCGACGACCACGACCTCGTACTCGGCGGCGATGGCGGCCACCGCCGAGGCCCACGGCCCGTCGAGCGGCTCGGCGACCGGCTCCAGCGGGCGGCCGAAGCGCGCCATGGTCGCTTCGGGGAACACGACGATCCGCGCGCCGCCCGCCACCGCGGCCTCCACGCCGGAGCGAACGAGCTTCAGGTTCGCCTCCGGATCGTCACCCGAGTTGACCTGGCACAACGCGATTCGCGCCACCGCTGCCTCCTGCATGCTGGGATCCGCCGTCACCGGGGAGTATCGCCGACGAGTGCTCCAGTGTGACCTCGTACCCTGGAGGGCATGTTGAACCGCACCGACCTGCGCGGGCAGGTCCCGACCGCCGCCGAACTGCGCGCGACGCTCCCACGCGCCGAATACGACGTGGACGCCGCGCTGCATCACGTGCGCCCGGTGGTCGAGGCGGTCCGTGACCGCGGTGTCGAAGCCGTCCTCGAGTACACCGAGAAGTTCGACAAGGTGCGGCCCACGGCCGTGCGGGTGCCGCGCGCCAAGCTCACCGAGGCCCTCGCGCAGCTGGACCCGGCCGTGCGCGCCGCGCTGGAGGAGTCCATCGCGCGCGCCCGGAAGGTGCACGCCGAGCAGCGCCGGACCGACGTCACGACCACCGTCGTCGACGGTGGCACGGTCACCGAGAAGTGGGTGCCGGTCGAGCGCGTCGGGCTGTACGCCCCGGGCGGCCTCGCGGTGTACCCCTCGACCGTGGTGATGAACGTCGTCCCGGCGCAGATCGCCGGCGTCGGCTCCCTGGTCGTGTGCTCGCCGCCGCAGGCCGCGTTCGGCGGGCTGCCGCACCCGACCATCCTCGCCGCGGCCGAGCTGCTCGGCGTCGACGAGGTGTGGGCGGCGGGCGGCGCGCAGGCCGTCGCGCTGCTGGCGTACGGCGGCACGGACACCGACGGCGCCGAACTGGCGCCCGTCGACATCGTGACCGGGCCGGGCAACATCTACCTGACCGCGGCCAAGCGGCTGCTGCGCGGCCTGATCGGGATCGACGCCGAAGCCGGCCCGACCGAGATCGCCATCCTCGCCGACGAGACGGCCGACCCGGTGCACGTCGCCGCCGACCTGATCAGCCAGGCCGAGCACGACCCCCTCGCGGCGAGCGTCCTGGTGACGACGTCGGTGGAGCTGGCGGACGCGGTCGACAAGGACCTCGCCAGCCGCGTCGCCGCGACCAAGCACAGCGAACGGGTCGCCGAAGCCCTGGGCGGCAAGCAGTCCGGCGTCATCCTGGTGTCCACTGTGGAGGACGGACTGCGCGTCGTCGACGCCTACGCCGCCGAGCACCTGGAGATCCAGACGGCGAACGCGCGTGAGGTCGCGGCCCGGGTCCGGAACGCGGGCGCGATCTTCGTGGGCGCCTACGCCCCGGTTTCGCTCGGTGACTACTGCGCCGGGTCCAACCACGTGCTGCCCACCGGCGGGTTCGCCCGCCACTCCTCGGGCCTGTCGGTGCAGAGCTTCCTCAAGGGCATCCACGTCGTGGACTACTCCGAGGAGGCGCTGCGCGAGGTCGCCGGCCGCGTCGTCGCGCTGGCCGACGCCGAGGACCTCCCCGCGCACGGCGAGGCCGTCGCCGCGCGGTTCGGGGGTTCGGTCCGATGACGATCGGCGAAGAGATCACCCTGGACGCGCTGCCGCTGCGCGAGGACCTGCGCGGCAAGTCCCCGTACGGCGCGCCCCAGCTGGACGTCCCGGTCCGGCTCAACACCAACGAAAACCCGTACCCGCCGCCGCCCGAGCTGGTCGCGGACGTGGCGGAGGCGGTCCGCGCGGAGGCCGCCGAGCTGCACCGCTACCCGGACCGCGACGCCGTGGCGCTGCGCCAGGACCTGGCCGACTACCTGAGCGTGTCGACGCGGGTCGTGCTGTCGGAGGCGAACGTCTGGGCCGCCAACGGGTCCAACGAGTTGCTGCAGCAGATCCTGCAGGCCTTCGGCGGTCCCGGGCGCAGCGCGCTGGGCTTCGAGCCGTCGTACTCGATGCACCCGATCATCGCGTCGGGCACCCGCACCGAGTGGCTGCCGGCGCCGCGTCGCGCCGACTTCACGCTGGACACGGCGGCGGCCGCGCGGCTCATCCGCGAGCGGCAGCCGGACATCGTGTTCGTCACCAGCCCGAACAACCCGACCGGCGGCTCGATCCCGCTGGGCGAGCTGCGCGTGGTGATCGAGGCGGCGACCGGGATCGTGGTGGTCGACGAGGCGTACGCGGAGTTCTCGTCGCAGGCGAGCGCGGTGGAGCTGCTGGCCGACTACCCGGCCCAGCTCATCGTGTCGCGCACGATGAGCAAGGCGTTCGCCTTCGCCGGCGGGCGCCTCGGCTACCTGGCCGCCGCCCCCGCCGTCGTCGACGCGCTGCAGCTGGTGCGCCTGCCGTACCACCTTTCGCGGCTGACGCAGGCGGCCGCGCGCGCGGCGCTGCGGCACGCCGACGCCACTTTGGACAGTGTGCACAAGCTGTCCGCGGAACGCGACCGCGTCGTGGAAGCGTTGGCCGGCTTGGGTTTCGACCCGGTCCCGAGCGACGCGAACTTCGTCCTCTTCGGACGGTTCCCCGACCCGGCCGCCGCCTGGCGGGCCTACCTGGACGCCGGCGTGCTGATCCGCGATCCCGGCATCGAGGGGCACCTGCGCGTGAGCATCGGCACCCCGGAAGAGAACGACGCCTTCCTCGAGGCGAGTAAGGAAGTTTCCCGATGACGCGCATCGGCAAGGTCGAGCGGACCACCAAGGAGTCCTCGATCTTCGTGCAGCTGGACCTCGACGGCACGGGCGAGGTCGACATCTCGACCGGCGTGCCGTTCTACGACCACATGCTGACGGCGTTCGGCGTCCACGGCTCCCTGGACCTCAAGGTCGAGGCGACCGGCGACGTCCACATCGACGCCCACCACACGGTGGAGGACACGGCGATCGTCCTCGGCCAGGCGATCCGCCAGGCGCTGGGCGACAAGAGCGGCATCCGCCGCTTCGGCGACGCGTGGATCCCGATGGACGAAACCCTGGCGCACGCGGCGATCGACGTGTCGGGCCGGCCGTACTGCGTGCACGTGGGCGAGCCCGAGCAGTTCAACACCTTCACGATCGGCGGCAACTACCCGTTCGTGCTGACGCGGCACGTCTTCGACTCGCTGGCGTTCCACGCGCAGATCGCCCTGCACGTGCGGGTGATCCACGGCCGCGACCCGCACCACATCGCGGAGGCGGAGTACAAGGCGGTCGCGCGCGCCCTTCGCGCGGCGACCGAGCCGGACCCGCGCGCGGGCGGCATCCCCTCCACGAAGGGCGTTCTGTGAGCAACAGCGTCATCGGCGTCCTGCTGCTCGCCCTCGGCGGCTTCCTGGTGGGCGGGGTCTATTCGACGTGGAAGACGGCCAAGTTCATGGCCGTCGTCCTGGGCGTCGCGGCCCTGCTGGCCATCGGCGGCGCCGTCTTCTGGCTGGTGAGCTGACCCCCGCCCTCCCCGGGGGGCGTCCCACGTCCAGTCTATCGGCGGCGGCCGACAACTCCCGCGGCCGGAGCCTGGTTGTCCACAACCCCGCGGGGTTGTGGACAACCGATGGCTCAGCGGCTCGCGCCGACCAGTTCGCGTTCTTCCGGCTCGTCCAGGTGCTTCGTGAGCTTCTCGCCCTCGACGTCGACGTCCGGCAGGATGCGGTCGAGCCACTTCGGCAGCCACCACGCGCCGCGGCCGAGCAGCGACATCACGGCCGGGACCAGGGTCATCCGGACCACGAACGCGTCCACCAGCACGCCGAACGCCAGCGCGAAGCCGATCGACTGGATCAGCGCCGACTCGGCCAGGACGAAGCCGGCGAACACGCTGATCATGATCAGCGCGGCCGCGACGACCACGCGCGCGCCGTGGCGGAAGCCGGTGACCATGGCCTCCTGCGGCTCCGCGCCGTGGACGTGCTCCTCGCGCATCCGCGTCACCAGGAACACCTGGTAGTCCATCGCGAGCCCGAACAGCACGCCGATCAGCAGGATCGGCAGCATGCTCATGATCGGCCCGGTCGACTCGACGCCGAGCAGGTCGGTCAGCCAGCCCCACTGGAACACCGCGACCACCGCGCCGAACGTCGCCGCGACCGAGCCGAGGAAGCCGATCGTCGCCTTCAGCGGGACCACGACCGAGCGGAACACCAGCATCAGCAGCACGAACGCCAGCCCGACGATCAGCGCGAGGTAGGGCAGCATCGCGTCCGACAGCTTCTCCGAGACGTCGATGTTCGCCGCGGTCTGGCCGGTGACGGCGAGCTTCGCCCCGGTCGCGTTCTCCAGCACGCCCGACTCGGCGCGGATCGCGGCCACCAGGTCCTCGGTCTGCGTGCTGCTCGGGCCGCTCTTCGGGATCACCGTCAGCAGCGCGGTGTCCCCGGTCTGGTTGACGCGCGGCGGCGTCACGGCGGCGACGTCGGGCAGCTTCTGGATGTCGGCGGCGGCCTGGCCGAGCGCGGCCTGGCGGTTGGTGCTCGCGCCGGTGTCGACGACGACCAGCAGCGGGCCGTTGGAGCCTTCGCCGAAGCTGCGGCTCGCGATGTCGTAGGCCTTCTTCTGCGTCGACTCCGGCGCGGCGGTGCTGTCGTTGGGCAGGCCGAGCTGCATGCCCAGCGCGGGCAGCGCGACGACGGCCATGCCGGCCAGCGCGACGAGCAGCACCGGGATCCGGTGCCGGGCCACGAACCGCGCCCAGCGCTCGCCGTGCGTCGGTTCGACCGGCTTGCGGCGCAGCCGGATGCGGCTGCCGGCGACGCGGGCGCCGGCGAACCCGAGCACCGCGGGCAGCAGCGTCAGCGCGATGAGCACGGCGACCGCGACGGTCACCGCGGCGGCGACGCCCATCTGGCCGAGGAACGGGATGCCGACGACGGTCAACCCGGCCAGCGCGATGATGACGGTGAGCCCGGCGAACACGACGGCCGAGCCGGCGGTGCCGACCGCGCGCCCGGCGGCTTCTTCGGGGTCGCGGCCGAGGTGCAGCTCGTGCCGGTAGCGCGAAACGATGAACAGCGCGTAGTCGATGCCGACGGCCAGGCCGATCATCAGCGCGA
The DNA here is from genome assembly GCF_003937945.1 of Amycolatopsis eburnea. GTDB lineage: Bacteria > Actinomycetota > Actinomycetes > Mycobacteriales > Pseudonocardiaceae > Amycolatopsis > Amycolatopsis eburnea. Next base: position 186,048 of record NZ_RSEC01000024.1, on the reverse strand, counting down.
GGATCGGCGTGTTCGAGTTCAGCTCGAGGAAGCCCGAGGCGAGGAAGATGCCGCCCATCCCGGTGCCGACGCCGATCAGCGCGGTGAGCAGCGGGATGCCGGCCGCGACCAGCGAGCCGAACGTGATGATCAGCACGACCGCGGCGACCGCGACACCCAGGCCTTCGGTGGCGCCGGTCTCGGGGATGCCCTGCACGGCGTCACCGCCGAACTCGACGGTGAACCCGGCGGCGCGGGCCGCGTCCGCGGGGGCCTGCAGCGCCTGGCGGTCCTCTTCGGTCAGCTCGTACGCCTTCGCTCCGTAACTGACTTGGGCGAGCGCGACGCGCTGATCGGGTGAGATCGACTGCGCCTGGAACGGGTCGACGACGGCGGCGACCTTCGGCGCCGTCTTCAGCTGCGTGACCAGCGACTCGACGGCGGCCTTGCCCTTCGCGTCGGTCACCGTGGTCCCGGCCGGCGCCTCGATCACCACGCGCGCGGTCGCGCCACCGGCGTTGGCCTGCGGGAACTTCTCGGTGAGCTGGTCGATCGCCCGCTGCGACTCGGTCCCGGGGATCGTCACCGAGTTCGACAGCTGGCCCGAAAGCGTCAGGGCGCCCAGCCCGAGCGCCACGAGGACGGCCGCCCAGACGGCGGCGACCAGCGCTCGCCGTCGGAAGGACAACCGGCCGAGCCGGTACAGGAAGGTCGCCACGAGTCAGCTCCGTTTCGCCCGGACGGGCTCGGTTCACTCCATCAGGTTCCTTTCCAAGCTAGCCGATCGGCAAGTGTGGGTCCAAGCCGATCGGCAAGTATGTGACTTGCCGAACAGCAAGTAAGCCAGTTTGCCGATCGACAGGGAGTGACGTACGCTCCGACGGCTCGCTGAGGAGGAAGAATGACCGCCGGCCCGGCCGAGGACACCCGGACCCGACTGCTGCAGACCGCGCTGCGCCTGTTCACCGAACACGGGGTCGAGGGCACGTCGCTGCAGATGATCGCGGACGCGCTGGGGATCACGAAGGCCGCGGTCTACTACCACTTCAAGACGAAGGCGGAGATCACCGAGGCGGTCGCCGAGCCCGGCGTGCGCGACCTGGACGAGCTGGTCCTGCGCGCGGCCGCCCAGAAGCGGCGCGGTGCGCAGGTGGACCTGCTGCTGGAGGGCTTCATCGACCTGGTGATCCGCCACCGCGCGCTGGTGGCGCTGTTTTCGAGCGACCCCGGCCTCATCCGCGCGATCGAGAAGTCGGCGCACGGCGGGATGGAGGGCTTCGGCCAGGCGCTGCTGGCCATCCTGGCCGGCCCGGACCCGGACGCGACGGCGCGAGTGAACGCGATGGTGACCCTGACGGGCATCGCGATGGCGGGCGGCTCCCCAGACCTGGCCGGCCTGAGCGACGACGAGCTGCGCACGGAGCTGCTGGACGTGGGCCGAAGGTTGCTGGGACGCCCGCGCCGCCGGACTTCGGCGCCGGTGGCGGTCGGCCGGAACGGGTGAGGTGGTTCGGCGGGCCGGACGCCGTTCGTGCTCGCTGGGGGCGCTCGCGCTGCTGGACTGCGGTGGTGGTCAGGCGAGGTAGCTCGGCGGGACGGCCGTGGTGAGTCGGACGCCGGTGGGCCCGCGCTGCCGGACTGCGGTGCCGGTCAGGCGGGACGGGTGAGGTAGCTCGGGCGCGGTCGCGGTGAGCCGGGCGCGGTTCGTGCTCGGTGGGGGTGCTCGCGCTGCCGGGATTGCGGTGGTGGTCAGGCGAGGTAGCTCGGCGGGACGGCCGTGGTGAGTCGGACGCCGGTGGGCCCGCGCTGCTGGATTGCGGTGGTGGTCAGGCGAGGTAGCTCGGTAGGACAGTCGTGGTGAGTCGGACGCCGGTGGGCCCGCGCTGCTGGATTGCGGTGGTGGTCAGGCGAGGTAGCTCGGTAGGACAGTCGCGGTGAGTCGGACGCCGGTGGGCCCGCGCTGCCGGGCTGCGGTGCCGGTCGGGCGAGGCGGGTGGGGCCGCTCGGGGACGGTCGTGGTGAGCCGGGCGCGGTTCGTGCTCGGTGGGGGTGGCCGCGCTGCTGGATTGCGGTGGTGGTCAGGCGAGGCGGGTGAGGTAGCTCGGCGGGACCGTCGCGGTGAGCCAGACGCCGTTCGCGCTCACCTGGAACTTGTGGCCCGCGGCTGCCATCGCCGTCGCGTCGACCCGGAGGATGACCGGCTTTCCGTGGCGGGCTGCGACGGTGCGGGCCGTGTCCGTGGTAGCCGAGAGGTGGACCGCGTGGCGGTTCATCGGGCGCAGGCCCTCGTGGAAGATCGCGTCGAGGAACTTCGGCACCGTGCCGTGGTACAGGACCGCCGGGGGGATCGCGTCCGGCAGGCCGAGGTCGACCGTGACGCTGTGGCCCTGGCTCGCGCGGATGCGGGTACCCGTTTCGTCGAACGCGAAGCGGCGCTTGTTGTTCGTCTCGACGACTTCGTCGAGCTGTCCACGGGTGATCGCGAACCCGTGCGCGCGCAGGGCGCGGAGGAGGGTTTCGACGTCCACCCAGCCGTCCGGGGCGAGGGTGAGGCCGAGGGCGGCGGGGTCGTGGCGGAGGTGCCGCGCCAGCCGCTTTGAGATGCGGATCAACTGCTTTTCGTTCATTTCCTCCCCAGGATCCCGCCGGGGGCAAGCGGTTAAATGCCGCCCTCGACCGCCGGGCGCAGTTTGCTCGCGCCCGGGCCGTAGCGGGCCAGCTCGTCGTCGTTGTTGTAGAGCGCGCAGCTGCGCAGGGACAGGCAGCCGCAGCCGACGCAGCCGGTCAAGCGGTCGCGAAGGCGTTGCAGCGCATCGATTCGCGCGTCGAGCTCGTGCTGCCAGTCGCGCGACAGCCGCGCCCAGTCCGCCTTCGTCGGGGCGTGGTCCTCGGGCAGGGTTGCCAGCGCCGAGCTGATGTCCTCCAGGGAAAGCCCGACCCGTTGCGCGGCGCGGATGAACGCGATCCGGCGCAGCACCGAGCGCGAATAGCGCCGCTGGTTGCCCGCCGAGCGCTCCGAGCTGATCAGTCCCTTCTCCTCGTAGAACCGCAGTGCCGTGTGCGGCACCCCGCTGCGTTCCGCCACCTGTCCAATGCTGAGATGTTCAGCGAGCCTCGTCACCTGCTCAGGCTATCCTTGACTTCGAGTTTAGTCGAGGTTGCATGGTCGGCAGATGACCACTGCGACCGAACCGGGCTACGCCGACCTGCCGCGGCTGATCTCGCTGATGACCGGTGACGACAAGCACAGCGCCGCGTCGGAGTCCACTGTGGACGTCCTGTGGGTGCTCTACGACCGCGTCCTCGACGTCACGCCCGAAAACTTCCGCGAGCCCGACCGCGACCGCTTCCTGTTGTCCAAAGGGCACGGCCCGATGGCGTACTACGCCGTGCTCACCGCCAAGGGCTTCCTCGCCGAAGCGGAACTCCCGACGTGGTCCGACCCGGTGTCGCGGCTCGGCCACCACCCGGACCGGCGCCGGATCCCCGGCGTCGAGATCTCCAGCGGCTCGCTCGGCCACGGCCTCCCGATCGCGCTCGGCACCGCGCTCGGCCTGCGCGCTCGCGGCTTGACCGGGCCGAAGGTCGTGACGCTCGTCGGCGACGCCGAGCTCGACGAAGGCTCGAACCACGAGGCGATCGTCGTCGCGGCCCGCGCCGGCCTGGAGAACCTCACCGCGGTGGTAATCGACAACCAGTCGTCGACGCGCGGCTGGCCGGGCGGGATCGCCCGCCGGTTCGCCGTCGAAGGCTGGGAGACCCGCACGGTGTCCGGCCGCGACCACGACGCGCTCCACGACGCCTTCACCGCCGCCCACCCCGGCCGCCCGCTCGCGGTGGTCGCCGTCGTCGAACCGAAGGGCTGACATGCCGTCGATGCGCGAAGCGTTCCTGAGCACCACCGAAGAGATCCTCGACGCGGACCCGGACGTCGCCGTCGTGCTGGCCGACATCTCGGCCGCCCAGCTGGCGGGCGCCGCCGAGCGCCACCCGGACCGGGTGATCAACGTCGGCATCCGCGAGCAGCTGCTGGTCAGCGCGGGCGCCGGACTGGCGCTCGCCGGCCTGCGGCCGATCGTGCACACGTTCCCGTCGTTCCTCGTGGAGCGCGCCTTCGAGCAGATCAAGCTCGACTTCTCGCACCAAGAGGCCGGCGGAGTCCTGGTCTCCTACGGCGCCTCCTACGACATGCCGACGGCCGGGCGAACCCACCAGTCCCCGGGCGACGTCGCGCTGATCGACTCGCTGCCCGGCTGGACCGTGCACGTGCCGGGCCACCCGGACGAGGCACGCCGGCTGCTGCTCGAGTCGATCCCCGGTGACGGCCGGATCTACCTGCGCTTGTCGGCCCAGGAGAACGCGTCGCCGCACCTCGGCGTCGGTTTCACGCGCCTGCGCGAAGGTTCGCGAGGCGTGGTCGTGGCCGTCGGCCCGGTGCTGGACCGCGTCCTGCGCGCCACGGCGGGCCTCGACGTCACGGTGCTCTACGCCTCGACGATCCGCCCGTTCGACGCCGCGGGCCTGCGCGCCGCCGCACTGGCCGCGTCACCGGAGGTCGTCCTGGTCGAGCCGTACCTGGCCGGAACGTCCGCGCACTGGGTCGCGGAGGCGCTGTCCGACGTGCCGCACCGGTTGCGGTCGCTCGGTGTCCGCCGGGACACCGAAGTCCGGACCTACGGCGGTGTCGCGGACCACGACCTGGCCCACGGTCTCGACGCGGGTTCACTGGCGTTGTCGATCAAAGATTTCCTCCCGGGGTAGCGAGTCGATAGCGTGTGTGCATGGGGTTTTCGATCAGGCCGATCGCGCTCGGGCTCGTCCGGCGCGGCGACGCGCTGCTCGTGTTCGAAGGGCGCGACGACGTCAAGGGCGAGTCGTTCTGCCGGCCGCTCGGGGGCGGGATCGAGTTCGGCGAAACCGGTGAGGAAGCCCTCGCGCGGGAGTTCCGCGAGGAGCTCGGCGCCGAACTCCTCGTCCGCGAGCGGGTCGGCGTGCTCGAGAACATCTTCACCTGGTGGGGAGGGCCTCGCCACGACATCGCCTTCCTCTACGACGCCGCGTTCACCGACCCCGCCTTCTACGAGCGCGAAGAGATGAAGATCCTCGACGACCCCGCCACCGCGCGCTGGGTCGACGTCGCGGACTTCCGCGATGGCCGCAAGATCCTCTACCCGGCCGGGCTCCTCGAACTCCTCTCAGCGGATCAGTGAGCGCGTGGTCGCCTCCAGTTCCAGCTCCACGCCAGCCCCGAGCGGCGTCCGGCTGAACCACACCGAAAACGGGCCGTCCGCGCGGACCGGCAACCGCGGGAACGTGTTCTCGGACGGCTCGGTCTCGAACGCCGCGAACGCGGAATCCGGCGCCGGGGCAGGCGGGGAGATCGCCACGTGCAGGCCAGAACCCGGTGGTGGCGCGGAAAGCCCGCGCTTGACCGGGCGCAGCAGCAGGACGTCGTCCGAGTCGATCATCGTCGCGTTCGCCGCCTCCCGGTGCTCCTTCCACACCGGGCCGAAGTAGAACTCCTCCAGGGCGGCTTTGCGCTCGGCCATCGAGCGGAACCCGCGCAGCCACACGAACTTGTCCGGCGACGCGCGCTCGCGGAACAGGCCGAACAAGTGCGCGCCCGCAGCCTCCTGCGGCTCGACGAACTCGCGCTCGAACAGCTCGATCAGCTCGTCACGCCGCCCCGGGTGCAGGGTGTAGCGCCGGAGCTCGATGACGGTTTCGTGGTCGGTGAAGGTCATGGCGCCGAAGCTAGCGGCCACCACCGACAAAAACCGGATCAGCGGAAGGCCGGGATCCCCGTGATCGCCTGACCGAGTGACAGCGCGTGCATCTCCTCGGTGCCTTCGTAGGTCAGCACCGTCTCGAGGTTCGCCATGTGCCGCATCACCGGGTACTCCAGCGAAATCCCGTTGGCGCCGAGCATCGACCGCGCCGTGCGCGCCGCGTCGAGGGCCGACCGGACGTTCGCCAGCTTCCCGAAGCTGACGTGGTTGTGGTGCAGCGTCCCGGCGTCCTTGAGCCGACCGATCTGCAGCGCCACCAGCCCGGCGCGGTTGACCTCGACGAGCAGGTCGGCCAGCTTCCGCTGGGTCAGCTGGAACCCGGCCAGCGGCTTGCCGAACTGTTCGCGGGAAAGCGTGTACTCCAACGCGGCTTCGTAGCACGCGCGCGCCGCGCCGACGACGCCGAAGAGGATGCCGTAGCGGGCTTCGTTCAGGCAGGACAGCGGCCCGCGCAGCCCGCGGACCTCGGGGAACGCGGCCGAGTCCGGCAGCCGGACGCCGTCGAGCACCAGTTCCGCCGTCAGCGAAGCCCGCAGCGACAGCTTGTGCTTGACCTCGTTCGCGGTGAAGCCCGGCGTCGACGTCGGGACGACGAAGCCGCGGACGCCCTCGTCGGTCTGCGCCCAGACGACCGCGACGTCGGCGACGGTTCCGTTGGTGATCCACATCTTCGTGCCCGACAGCACCCAGTCGGAGCCGTCGCGCACCGCGCGCGTCCGCATCGAGCCCGGGTCGCTGCCCGCGTCCGGCTCGGTCAGCCCGAAGCAGCCCAGCGCGTCGCCGGTGGCCATCCGCGGCAGCCACTCCTGCCGGTGCTCCTCGCTGCCCCACTTGTGGATCGCGTACATCGCCAGCGAGCCCTGCACCGACACGAAGCTGCGCAGCCCGGAGTCGACGGCCTCGAGCTCGCGGCACGCGATGCCGTACGCGACCGCGCTGGTCCCGGCGCAGCCGTAGCCCTCCAGGTGCATGCCGAGCAGGCCCAGCGACCCGAAGCCCTTGGCCAGCTCGGCGGCCGGGAGCGCGCCCGTTTCGTACCAGTCGGCGACGCGGTCGAGCAGGTTGTCCTTCGCGTACGCGCGCACGGCGTCGCGGATGGCGCGCTCCTCTTCGGCGAGCCCGGCGTCGAGGTCGAGGAAGTCGTGCGGATCAGGTGCGCTGCTCATGGGGGCTCCCGGGGGACGCGTCGATGCGGCCCTCGCAGGAAACCACAGTCAGACGTCTGTTCTCCGAGTGGCGTTCGTCACGCGGACGACAGAGGCCGGGGAAGAAGCGCGCGAACGCGTCTGCTGGCGGGGGATGAGCAGCTCGCTGAACTGCGGGAAGGGCACGCTGTCGATGTCGTCGCGCCAGGCTTTCAGCATCTGCGACAGCACGTCGTCCTCGGCCATCTTCGCCTCCCTGGCGTCCGGTCGGGCGGGCTGAACCCACACGATCGGGGGACTTGATACCCCGTCAGCGGGACGGTGAAACGTCGCGGCCCGGGATTTCTTCCGGCCGGTCGGCGCCCCAGGGCGGCTATTCGTTCGAGCGGCGCCGAGGCCTCCGGCTACGCTGGGTGGCGTGTCTCGTGTGGTGATCCTCGACTACGGTTCCGGCAACCTCCGCTCCGCCGAACGCGCCGTGGCGCGCGCCGGGGCCGACGTCGAGGTCACCGCCGACCCGCATGCCGCGATCGAGGCCGACGGCCTGGTCGTGCCCGGCGTCGGCGCGTACTCGGCCTGCATGGCGGGGCTGGTGGAGGTCAAGGGTCACCGGATCATCGGCAAGCGCCTCGCCGGCGGCCGTCCCGTGCTCGGGATCTGCGTCGGCATGCAGATCCTCTTCTCCCGCGGTGTCGAGCACGGCGAGGAGACCGAGGGCACGGGGGAGTGGCCCGGCGTCGTCGACCGGCTCAACGCCGACGTCCTGCCGCACATGGGCTGGAACACCGTGCGCGCGCCCGCGGACTCGCAGCTGTTCGCGGGCCTCGACCCGGACGAGCGGTTCTACTTCGTGCACTCCTACGCCGCCCGCAAGTGGGAGCTCGACGGCCTGGCCGGCCAAGAGCCGAAGGTGACCTGGGCGAACCACGGCGAGGACTTCGTCGCGGCGGTCGAAAACGGGCCGTTGTGGGCCACCCAGTTCCACCCGGAGAAGTCCGGCGACGCGGGCGCGCGGCTGCTGCGCAACTGGCTGGCGACCCTCTGACCGGGTGACCCGGGTCTCCGCCCTAGAGTTACCGGCGTGACTTTCACGCTGCTTCCCGCCGTTGATGTGGCCGATGGCCAGGCCGTGCGACTCGTCCAGGGCGAGGCCGGCACCGAGACCTCCTACGGCAGCCCGCTGGAGGCGGCGCTCGCCTGGCAGCGCGACGGCGCCGAGTGGATCCACCTCGTCGACCTCGACGCCGCGTTCGGCAAGGGCAGCAACCGCGAGCTGCTCGCCGAGGTCGTCGGCAAGCTCGACGTCCAGGTGGAGCTCTCCGGCGGCATCCGCGACGACGCGTCGCTGAAGGCCGCGCTGGCCACCGGCGCCCGCCGCGTCAACCTCGGCACGGCCGCGCTGGAGGACCCGGCGTGGACCGCGCGCGTGATCGGCGAGTACGGCGACCGCGTCGCGATCGGCCTCGACGTGCGGATCACCGAGGCCGGCCACCGCCTCTCGGCCCGCGGCTGGACCTCCGACGGCGGCGACCTGTGGGAGGTCCTGGAGCGCCTCGACCGCGACGGCGCGTCCCGCTACGTCGTGACGGACGTGAGCAAGGACGGCACCCTGCGCGGCCCGAACCTCGACCTGCTGCGCGACGTCGTGGCGCGCACGGATGCCCCGGTGATCGCTTCGGGCGGCGTGTCGAGCGTGGCCGACCTGGTGGCGCTCGCGGGGCTGGCTTCGGACGGGGTCGAGGGGTCGATCGTCGGGAAGGCGCTGTACGCGGGCGCGTTCACGCTGCCGGAGGCGCTGGCCGCGGTCGCGGAGGTCTAACCGGGCGGACGCTCACGGTTCGTGCAGCGGGAGGAAGCGGATGACGGCTTCCTCGTACGGGTGGGCAGCGCGGACCGCCTGCTGGACGGCGCGGGCCCGGCCGTCGTACGGTTGCGAACCGGGCAGCGGCAGCCAGGTCCCGGTCACCTGCCACACGCTGGTGCATCGCGCGTAGCGGCCGACCCGGCCCGCGCCCGCCTCGTGGAGGGCGTCGATCACGGCCTCGGCGTGGCTTTCGGGCACGGTGACCTCGATTTTCAACCTCGGCATGGCCGGACGGTAACAACCGCAGCGGAGACCCGCGCGGGACAACTCCAGCTGTAGTACTTTCCCTGGAGTGCGACGCAACCCCGAACGGCGCGCGGCCCTGCTCGACGCCGCCATCGACGTCCTCGCGCGCGAAGGCGCGCGCGGGCTCACCTTCCGCGCGGTCGACCAGCAGGCCGGCGTCCCCGTCGGGACCGCGTCCAACTACTTCGCGAACCGCGACGAGATCCTCAGGCACGCCGGCGAACGCGTCTACGAACGGCTCGTCGACGAGGCCGTCATCGCGGACGGCCTGACCGGGACGCGCGACCGGGCCCGCGTCGCCGAGCTGATGCACGCGCTCGTCGACCGGGTCGCCGCGTTCCCCACCGGGTTCCTCGCCCTGCTGGAACTGCGGCTGGAGGCCACCCGGCGGCCGGAGCTGCGGGACGTGCTCACCCGCCGGATCCGCGAGGACGTCGACTTCAACGTCGGCTACCACGCGAAGTCCGGCCTGCCCGGTGACGGCACGACGGTCGTCCTGCTGTGGCTCGCGCTGAACTGGCTGATCATGGAACGGCTGACGCTGCCGGGGCTGTTCACCGACGCGCAGCGCCACGACCTCGTCGAGGCCCTCGTGGACCGCCTGCTCGCCGGGCAGCCGGCATAACCTCCTTTCAGGACAACGAAAGGATCACCGAGACGATCCTGCGGGTCGCCGCGGTGGGCCGAAAAGTGGCTGACAGCGCTGTCGCCGCCCCGTAGGTTGCCGCGGGTGGAGGAGATCGTCACCCAGCTCGAAATGACCGCCGCCGACCAGCTCAACCCGGCCCCGCCCGTCGACGGCGTCACGCTGCGGGCCGCCGAGCCCGGGCCGCTGATCCGCGAGCTGCACGTCCGCATCGGCACGCCGTACCAGTGGCCCAGCGCGTCCCGGTCGGACGAGGGCTGGGCGCGGTGGCTCGCCGAACCCGCGCGGCGGTACCGGCTCGTCGAGTACCGCGGCGAGGTCGCCGGCGCCGCCGACTTCGAGCGGCAGGGCACCGGTGACGTCGAGATCACCACGTTCGGGCTGCTCCCGGAGTTCGTCGGCAAGGGGCTCGGCGGGTACGCGCTCACGCTCGTCGTCGCCGACGCCTGGACGCCGCCGGGCGTGCGCCGCGTCTGGCTGCACACCTCGTCGCTCGACCACCCGCACGCGCTGCCGAACTACCTGCGGCGCGGGTTCCGCGGCTTCAGCCGTCCAGCTTGACCGCGATCCCGACCGTCCGGTCGGCCGGGCCGCGCAGCTTGGAGAAGAACATCGTGACGCGCCCGACGAGGCCGTACTTGCGCGCGATCGCCTTCCGGACCCGCTCGGTGTCGGCGAGGTCCAGCAGCCGGGCCTGACCGGTGGCGACGGCGCCGTGCGTCTTCTGCCCGCGCAGGTCGCAGGCCTGGACCTCGACCCGGCCGCTGTTGCGGATGCGCTTGACCTTGCCCGCCTTCCGCTCCGACCACAGCACGAGCTCACCGGCGTCGCCCGCCACCCAGATCGGGGTCTGCACCGCGCGCCCGTCGCGCCGGAACGTGGTCAGGACGACGTAGCGCTCGGCGGCGAGCCGGTCCGTTTCGGATGCCATGGAACCACGGTAGTCACGGCGTCCGGCGCCGCAGCGTCGCCGCGCCGAGGACCAGGGCGAGCAGCGCGCAGCACGCGACGACCACGAGGTTCCGCAGGATCACCGCGTCGATCGTGCCGGCCGTGGTGACGCGGCTCAGCGCCTCGACCGCGTACGACAGCGGCATCACGTCGGAGAGCCACCGCAGCAGCCAGCCCATGTCGTCGCGCGGGACGAACAGCCCGCACAGCAGGATCTGCGGCAGCACGAACACCGGCATGAACTGGATGGCCTGGAACTCCGTGCGGGCGAACGCGCTCACGAACAGCCCCAGCGCCATGCCGAGCAGCGCGTCGAGGACCGCGATCACCAGCAGCATCCCGACGGAACCGGCCAGGTCGAGGCCGAGCCACCAGAGTGAAACGCCGGCGGCAAGGGAAACCTGCACGACGGCGATCGCGCCGAACGCCAGCGCGTAGCCGAACAGCAGGTCCAGCCGTCCGATGGGGAGGGTCATCAGGCGCTCGAGGGTGGCCGTGGTCCGTTCCCGCAACGTCGTGATCGACGCGATGAGGAACATGATCAGGAACGGGAACACCCCGAGCAGCGCGGGCGCGACGCGGCTGAAGACGGCCGCCGAGTTGAACACGTACCGCAGCAGCACCATGAGCAGCGTCGGCACCAGGATCAGCATCACCACGGTCCGGGGGTCGTGCCGCAGCTGGGTCAGGATGCGCCGGGTGGTGGCCAGCGTCAGCGCGGGGCTCACGACGCGGCCCGCACGAGGTTCAGGAACGCGCCTTCGAGGTCGGCCGCGCCGGTGCGCTCGCGCAGGGCGAGGGGCGCCTCGTCGGCGAGGAGGACGCCTTCGCGCATCAGCAGGAGCCGGTCGCAGCGCGCGGCTTCGTCCATGACGTGGCTGGAAACCAGCAGCGTCGCGCCGTCGTCGGCGAGCCGGCGGAACAGCGCCCACAGTTCGTCGCGCAGCACCGGGTCGAGCCCGACGGTCGGCTCGTCGAGCACCAGCAGCTCCGGACGGCCGAGGAGCGCGACGGCGAGGTTCGCGCGGCTGTGCTGGCCGCCGGACAGCGCGCCGACCAGCTTCCCGGCGTGCTCGGCCAGCCCGACTTCGCCGATGACTCTGTCCACATCGGACGCCGGCGCGCGCAGCACGGCGGCGAAGTACTCGAGCGCCTCCCGGACGGTGAGGTCGGCGTAGATCGCCGGGTTCTGCGTCGCGTAGCCGATCCGCCGCCGCAGCGCCGGGCTGCCGGCGGGCAGGCCGAGGACGGTGACCGTGCCGCTCTCGACGATCTGGACGCCGACGATCGCGCGCATCAGCGTGGTCTTGCCGCAGCCGCTCGGGCCGAGCAGCCCGGTCACGACGCCGCGCGGGACCTCGAAGCCCACGTCCCGCACCACGAGCCCGCCACCGCGCCGGACGTGGAGCCCGGTGACCGCCAGCGCAGAATTAGTCATGCGTTTAATTCTGCGCGCGAGGAGAAGCGGGCGTCAAGGGGACAGGCGGCGCAATGCGATGGGGCATGACGGCAGAAGCGCTTCAACTGCTTGGTTTGCGACGATTTCCCGGTCGGGTCGCACCCGCGTACTGGAGGGAAACGTCGATGGCCGTCACACAGCAGGTCCCGGTCCATCCCCAAGCAGGCTTCTTCGGAGAGGGGCCGTACCCCGCCCGCCGCGCCGTGATCGCCGTCGTCGCGATCCTCGCCGGCTTCGGGCTGACGGCCATCTGGTCGGCGCCCTTCGTCGACTCCGTGATCGGGGACAGCGTCGCCAACGGCCTCCTCGGCTACGACGCGAAGGCGACGCCGATTAGCGGCGCCCTCGCCGGGACGCTGTTCGCGTTCGTCTCCGGTCTCGCGGGCTCGTTCACCGCCTGCAACATCGCCGCGTTCGGGGCGGTCGCGCCGCTGGTGGGCGGGCAGGCGGGGGAGAAGCGCAGCCCGTTCAAGCCGCTCGGCTGGATCGCCGCGGGCATGCTGACCGTGTCGATCGCCTACGGCGTCGTCGTCGCGCTCGTCGGCACGAGCATGCCGCAGTTCTCCACCGCGACGGTCAAGGGCCTTTCGCCGCGCAGCATCCAGTCGATGGTCGCGTTCGGGGTCGTCGGCCTGGTCTTCGTGCTGATGGGCCTGATCGCGCTCGGCATCGTCCGCAACCCCTTCGCCGCGTTCACCCGGCGGCACCCGGCGGCGCCGCACGTCCTGATGGGCGCGCTCATCGGCGGGTTCCTCATCGGGCGGCCGTACCCGCTGTTCCGGATCATGTTCCGCAGCGCCGCCGAGCAGCACAACGTCTTCTACGGCGCCGCCGCGTTCGCGCTGCAGTCGATCGGCAACATCGTGGTCATGGCGGTGCTGTTCCTGGTCCTGACCTACGCCACGGGCGGGCGCCTGCAGCGCTGGCTGGCCGCGAAGCCGGCGCGGATCGCCACGGTGACCGGCGCCGCCTTGCTCGTCGGCGGCACGTTCACGCTGCTGTACTGGGACGTCCGCGTGCTCGGCAGGCTCGGGATCATCTGGTTCCCGATGGTCAGCTGGTAGCCCGGCCGAGCCAGCGGTAGTCGGGCGCGGGGTCGAGCTGGACGCCGTTCGCGACGGCGATCAGCTCGCTCTCCGGCCGCGGGCCCGACACCGTCAGCCAGCGCCCGGACGGCAGCCGGACGGCGATCGCGCCCGAGAGGTCGAACCCCTGGCCGCCGCGGACGGTGACGGGCTCGGCGGCGGCGACGTCGGGGGGAACCGCCCTCGCCGTGACGCGGACGGCGGGCTCCGACGGCCGGTCCGGGTCGACGGCGGTCAGCTCGGTGCTCGCGTCGTCCGGGCCGGTGCCCGTGACCGCGGCCGAACGCTCGGTCAGCCCCGCCGGGAGCGGGCCGAAGCGCAGCTCACCGCGGACGCCGACCGGCGCGGCGGTGACGCTCTGGGCGATCCGCAGTGCCACCACGCGAGCGTCCGGGACCCCGCGCACGCGCGTGGTCAGGACGTGGTCGGCGTCGGCGAGCCAGGTGATCAGCGCGGCCGTCCCGGTGTCGCCGGTGACCATGGCGACGCGGCCGCCCACCAGGACCTGGTCGCGGATCGCCGCGATCCGCAGCTCGGTCTGCGACCACTCGGGGTCGGCGGTCGAGTAGACCGACAGCGTGACCTCCGCGGGGCCGGCGAACCACCGCCGGACCTGCGGCGCGGTGCCGGGGCCGCCTTCGCGGTACTGCTCGGTGAAGCCGTCCGGCAGCCAGCCGGGGCCGAAGCCGAGCACCGGACGGCTCGCAGCCGGCTCGAGGTCGGCCGTGGTGAGCGCCCGCGTGCCCACGAAGATGCCGGCGACCAGCACGACCACCGCCGCGGCGACCAGTGCCAGCTTCGCCGACGGCCGCCGCTCGCGCCCGGTGCGGGCCAGCGCGTCCCGCACCGCCCGGCCGTCCGGGGCGCGGGCGGCGAGCCGGTCCAGGCTCTCCCGGATCAGCGTCTCGGTGTCGTGCTCGCTGCGGGTCATTCTCCAGCTCCGGTGGTGAGTACCGCGGGGTGCGGCGCCTGGCGCAGGGTGGCCAGCGCGCGGGAAATCTGGCTGCGCACGGTGGACGCGCCGCAGCGCAGGACCGCGGCGATCTCGGCGTCGGAGTAGTTCTCGTAGTACCGCAGCACGATCGCCGCGCGCTGCTTGCGGGGCAGCGTGGCGAGCAGGCCGAGCATCGCGTCCCGCTCGTCGTAGGCGGTGGCCGGGTCGGCTTCGGGCGGGCCGAGCGCGTCGAGGACGTCGTGGCTGCTCGGCACCATCCGCCGCACGGCCCGCCGGCGCCACGAGAGGTATTCGTTGGTGATCATCCGCCGCACGTACGACGGCGGGGCGTCGATGCCGTCCCACCGCTGCTGGGCGCGCAGCAGCACGTCCTGGACGATGTCCTGCGCCAGGTGCGGGTCGTTCGTCAGGACGGTGGCGTAGCGGAGCAGGCCGTCCAGCCGCTCCGCGACGAACTCTTCGAAGCTCACACGCGTCCCTTCCGTTCTTCCCATGGACGCGCGAGGGGGCCGGGTTGATGCACGCGGGCGGAAAGTTTTTTCGGGGCGAGTTCACCGGTTCGGCCCAGTCCGGCGTGGTCGCGGTCACAGTGCGCGCCTTGCCGGAGGGTGTTCGCCGGGGGTGACGGACTCGGTGTTCACCGGTCCGGGTGGCCGGTGACTCCGGTGCGTTCCCGGTTTCCGCGGTGGGGTCCGGCCGCCCGGAAATTCCTGTCGGTGGCCCGTGCTTTCCTGGGATCCGGGAGGAAGACGACCTGGAGGAGGGGCGATGACGAGGGGGAAGGCGGCAGCCGTTTCGGCCGGCGTGGCGGTGCTCGTGGCCGCGTTCGCGATCGGTCCGTTCGCGTTGTTCACGGGGGCGGTCTGGGGACTCGTCGCGGGCTGCCGCCGGTACACGCGGCGGTTCGCCGGCGGGGGTTCGGGACTGAAGTACCACCTGGCCGCGTTCGGGGTGCTGTACCTCGTGCCGGTCGGCGTGGCCGCGACGGCGTACCTGGGGCTGTCGGCGTACCTGCGGTGGTTCGCGGACACGTCCGGCACGGGCTGGCTCATTTCGCTGCAACGGTTCTTCGAGGCGGTGTCGAAGTTCTTCTCGGAGCACCTGAAGCTGAGCGAGTTCTCGGTGTTCGCCGCGCTGATCGGCGTCTACCTGCTGACGTGCCTGCTGCTCGCGCGCCGGTCCGACGGCTGGCGGGGGCGCGCGGCGGCGGGGCTCGGCCGGGGCGCCGACTTCTACACGAAGTACAGCGGGCCCGCGGCCGCCGGGCTCGCGACGCTGGCGTCGCTGTCGCTGTTCGGCATGCAGCTCGGCGTACCGGCCACCGACCTGCAGGTGAAGTTCAAGATCGCCCAGCAGGGCTACGCCGACGTGACCCGGAAGATCGAGGCGGACCTGACGCAGCGGGTGGCGGGGAAGCTGTACGGCAAGGTCGAAGCGTCGCTGCCGCAGGCGTACCGGGACGCGCTCGCCGTCCGCCGCACGGACCTGGCCGGCGTGGCCGAAGCCGCGCGCAGCAGCGCCGAGCGGGCCAAGTCGGGCTACGACGTGGCGGTGCCCGTGGTCGACGAGGCACTCCGCGCCGAGGCGCTGGGCCGGCAGCGGGCCGACGCGCTCGCGCCCGAGGTGCGGGTCGACGGCGCGGGTGCGCGCGAGGCGCCGCCCGGCATCACGCCCGAGCAGGTGGCCGCGGCCGAGGCGGCCGTCGGTGCCCGCCCGGCCGAGCCGGGGATCGACCTGGTCGCGGACGGCCGCAAGAAGGTGAGCCTGCAGGTGGAGAAGGTCGCCACCGAACGGATCCTGGCGGTGACGAAGCCGGTCACCGAGGCGGTCCCGATCCTCGAACCGCTCGTGCAGGCGTTCGCCGAGGCGGCCGACAAGACCCTGCAGGACAGGCTGAGCCCGCTCTACGACCGCTTGGCCGAGATCGCCGTGCGAAGCCCGCGCGACTTCGCCGCGGCGGTCGACCGCGAGGCGGCGGGCCTGGTCGACCGGACGGACGTCAGCCGTCCGGTGGCGGCCGCGGCACCCCGCGCCGAGGAGGCGGCCCGCGCGTTCCAGGCGTCGGTGTCGGCGTTGCGGGCGGCGCCGGGGCAGCTCGACCAGAAGGTGACGGAGGTGATCCAGGCCAGGACGCCGCCCCCGGTGCTCGACCCGTCGGGCCGGCTGCGGTTGACGTTCCCGGAAATCCCGCCGCTGCGCCTGACGCCACCGGACTACTTCCGGCTGCCGTACTCCTACGACCCGGGGAGGTACAGCTCCACCCTGCCGGACCGGTTCACGGTGCCCCCGGAGACCGCCCGGGTGCCGCGGATCGCGCCACCGCCACGGGTGAGCCCCCGGATCTTCTTCTGGTGACCGGTCAGCAGTTCGGGGTCACGCCGTCGAAGGAGGCGCAGTCGTCCTGGTTCCAGGGATCGTTCTGCCACTGCGCCGCGGTGAGGGTGCGGGAGGTGTCGCCGGCGACGAACGCCCACGGGCCGAAGTAGTCGTTGCTGTACCAGTAGTTGTCCTGGTCGTGGGTGATCGCCTCCTGCACCAGCGTGCCCCGGTACGGGGACCACGCCGGGTAGGTGCCGTAGTTCGACAGCACGGCCATCCGGCCGCACAGCCCGGCGCAGCCAGGGCGGGCCGGATCGAAGCGGAAGGTGTTCGAATGGATCTCCACCCGCTGGGTCTTCCAGCGGCAGTCGTCGTACAGCGGCGCCGACTCGATGCCCGGTGCCGCGCACCGGGTGCGGTCGGCGACGAGCTTGGTGCAGGTCGCGGTCGACGTGTTCGCCGGGCTGTTGCAGAAGCGGTCGGCGTTCTCCCACAGCGTGATGCCGGACCAGTTGTCCTCGAAGGTGTTGCCGTAGATGTCGATGACGTCGGTGCGGGCCGGCACGCGGGGTTCGCCGCCGGATTCGGAGAGGTACACCGACGCGGACGGGAAGTTGTCGCCGCGGGAGGCGCGCCGGCTGCCCGCCACCACATTGTTGCGGCGGATGGCGTTGTGCCGGATCACGACGTTGTAGCTGATCTCGTAGAAGATCGCTTCCGCGTCATTGTCTTCGATGACGTTGTCTTCGATCAGGAAATCGTTGTCATTGGTGTCCGCCCACAGGCCGACGCCGTGGTTGTGGTGGATCCAGTTGCCGCGGACGTCGGCGCCGTTCACGGCCCAGAACTTGATTCCGCCGCTGCAGCCGCAGCCGGGGTTGCGCGTTTCCCAGTCGTCGACGTTGTTGCCGGTGATTTCGTTGCCCTCGACGAGCAGCCCGGTGATCGCGTTGTCGGGGCGGTAGGCGTTCATCCCGTACTGCCCGTTGTCGCGCAGGCAGCTGGCCCGCACCACCTGCCGGGCGCCGGCCATCAGCGCGGCGCCGGTGTTGTGCTGGATGGTGGTGTTCTCGATGACCCAGTGCTCGCCGGAGTCGTGGTTGACGACGCCCTGGTCCTGGGGCGCGACGAAGTTCTGGATGGTGAGGCCGCGGATGACGACGTCCTTGGCCTGCTGGGTGAACGCGGCCCGGTTGACGCCGCGGCCGTCGAGCACCGCGCCGGGGGCGCCGAGGTAGACGTCGCCGTCCTTGGGGATGACCTGCCCGTACTGGTCGGGCGCCAGCCGGTGCGTGCCGGGTGGCAGCCAGAAGGTGGTCCCCGGCGGCGACGCCTGCGTCTTGACGCTCAGGTCACCTTCGACGGCCAGGTCGACGGCCACGGCGCCCGGCGGCGCCTGGGCGTGGAGCGCGGGCTGGTTGTCGCAGACCGCACCCGTCGCGGTCCCGTCGGCCGCGGCGGCCGGGAAAACGGGAACAACGGAGGCGGCCACGAGCAGGACGACGAGCGCGGAATGGAGGCGCGGCATGCCGTGAACCTACGCAGAATCGATGCCGGAGATACCGCCATCAGTGGACAGTTGCGGGTTATCGGCCGCGGTAAAAGAATCACCGCGGCCGATAACGGGACAAATCCTGGACAATGGTGCCGGGAAAAATCCGGTGTTACCCGCGGAGGACGTCTTCGAGGCGCACGAAGGCGAAGCCCGTGGTCGGGAGATCGCCCGCCGACGGGCGGCGCTCGCCGTCGTGGACCACCAGGAGGCCGTGCGGGTAGCGGCGGCCGAGCGGTGTGGTGGTGATCGCCGAGCCGTCGGAGTGCTCGACCGAGTCGGTGCCGCGGCCTGCGACGATCCGGAGGTCGCGCGTGCGGTGGCCGTACACGACGAACCGGGAGTCGCCCTGGCTCGACGCGAACAGCGTGCCGTCCGCGACCGCCAGCCCTTCGGCGTCGGCCTCGAGCCACCGGCCGCCGAAACCCGGGTCGGCGCCGTCGGCGACGCACTCCTCGGTCGCGGCGTCCCAGCGCTGCGGGACGCCGTAGGAGCGCACCCGGTCGACCAGCTCGGGGCGCCCGAACCCGGCGGACGTCAGCGGGATCCGCCAGATCCCGACGTCCTCCTGGGCGGTGTAGAGCACGCGGCCGTCGAACACCGACCCCTCCAGCTGCGGGCCTTCGCCGGGTTCCTCGCAGGGCGACCACGTCGTGCCGTCCGGCAGCCGGAACGACGACGGCAGGTCGACGGTGGCCAGCGGCACCGTGCCGACGGTGCCGTCCGGCCGGTCGGCCAGCTTCAGCAGCGCCACGCGCGTCTCGTGCCGCCGCGTCACCGCCACCCACCGGACGCCGGTGCGCGGGTCGCGTCCCGCGGCGAGGCCGTACGCGGTCCGCTGACTGTCCACTTCGGACTCCGATGCGGCGAAAACCGGCGCGGCGGCGGGATCGGTGACGTCCCGCAGCACGTGCCCGCCCGCCGCGGCGCCTGCCGGGTCGATCCGGTAGACCCGGATCCGGTCGCGCCCCCGGTCGCTCACGACGGCGAGGTCGCCGACGACGTCGACGTTGTTGAACCGCCCGGGAGCGGCGCCGGGCCCCGGCGCGGGCGGCGCGGCGACCAGCTGGAGCGTCCGCGCGTCCAGGTCGAACGCGGCGAGCCCGCCCTCCTTGAGCGTCCCCAGCACCACGCTGCGGGACGGATCGTGCGGGTGGACCCAGATGGCCGGGTCGTCGGCATCGGCGTTGGCCGGGGACGCGGCGGAATCGTCGACGAAGGCCTGCGTCTGGGCCACCGGCGAGGGGTCCGGTGACGCGGCGGAGGCGGGAACGGCGGACAGCAGGGTGACGGCGGCCACGGCCGCCGGAAGAAGTCTGCGCACGCGCGGAAACTAGACGAATCGGGTGTCCGGGACGTGAACGCCGGATGCCCGCTTCACCCGTGCAGCGTCGGCCGGTAGACCAGCTCCTGCGTCCCGCCGTCGAAGGTCCGGGTCGCCAGCAGCTCCAGGTCGAGGTCCGGGACGCCCTCGAAGACGGGCCGGACGCCCGTCCGGCCCGTGAGCACCGGGAACACCGTCACCTGGACGCGGTCCACCAGGCCCGCCGCCAGCAGGGCGCGGTTCAGCGACAGGCTCCCGTGCGACCGCAGCGGCACCGGCGACTCCGCCTTGAGCCGCGCGACGACCTCGGCGGCGTCGCCGGCCACGATCGTCGCGTCCGGCCAGCCGAGGGGATCGTCGAGCGTGGTGGACACCACCGTCGCCGGGAGGGTGCGGAGGCGGGCCACCCACGGGTCGAGCTCCGCCGCGGCCGACAGCATCCGCGCGTTCACCCGGTGGGTGTGCGCGCCGAAGACCATCCGCTGGTCCTCGCGGTACTGCGCGAGGCGGTGCGCGAGCAGCCCGGGGCCCTGCTTGCCCCAGTAGCCACCCCAATCGCCGGTGTGGGAACCGAAGCCGTCGAGGCTCATGAAGACGTCGAACGTGTACTGGGCGGTCATCGGGCGCTCCTCGGGTAAGGGGGACTTTCACCCCCGCTACGAACGCGCCCCGCCCGTTTCGACACCGTCGCGGGAATCCAGGTAGTACTGGGCCACCGGGGCCAGCAGCGCGACGATCTCCTCGTCGCCGGCTTCGGCCAGCGGGGGCAGCTTGATCACGTACCGCAGCAGCGCGACGCCCATCATCTGCGCCGCGACGCCGGTCACCCGGATCCTGGGCACCGCCAGCGCCCGCGCCACCTCGGCCAGCACCGTGCGCTCGATGAACTGGCGCATCATCAGCGCGACCTGCTCGTTCGTCGCCGCCGCGCGCAGCATCGCGAGGAACGGTGTGCGTCCCTCCGGGGCCGCCCACACCGCCAGGAACGCCCGCACCAGGCGTTCGCCCACCCCCGAGCGCGGGCCCGCGAGGATGGCCGGGACCAGTGTCGCCGGGTTGACCGGGAGGTTCATCGCCGCCGCGAAGAGGGC
The DNA here is from genome assembly GCF_003937945.1 of Amycolatopsis eburnea. GTDB lineage: Bacteria > Actinomycetota > Actinomycetes > Mycobacteriales > Pseudonocardiaceae > Amycolatopsis > Amycolatopsis eburnea. Next base: position 165,643 of record NZ_RSEC01000024.1, on the reverse strand, counting down.
CTGCTTGCTGCCGAAGAAGTGGTGCAACAGTGCCGCGTTGACGCCCGCGTCGGCGGCGATCCCGCGGACCGTCGCGCCGTCGTAGCCCAGCTCGGCGAACCGGTGGCGGGCCGCGTCGAGGATCTTCTCGCGCGTCTCCGTCTGTCCCGGCCGCCGTCCCGCCCGTGCCATTGCCAGAGCTTAGAGCCTTATTCTGGTCAGCCCGCCGCGCCCCGAACGCCGGCCGCGGGTCCGCGCGGAAGTCATGCGGCGGGCGACGGCTGAATAAGGCTCTCCGAGCCCCTTTGACTACGCTGGTGCGCATGTCTGTCGCGGTGCGGGTGATCCCCTGTCTCGACGTCGACGCGGGCCGGGTCGTGAAGGGCGTCAACTTCGCCGGCCTCCGCGACGCCGGCGACCCGGTCGAGCTGGCCCGGCGTTACGACGCCGAAGGGGCCGACGAGCTGACGTTCCTCGACGTCACGGCGTCCTCCGGCGACCGCGAAACCACCTACGACGTGGTCCGCCGCACCGCCGAGCAGGTGTTCATCCCGCTCACCGTCGGCGGCGGCGTCCGGAGCAACGACGACGTCAACCGGCTCCTGCGCACCGGCGCGGACAAGGTGAGCATCAACACCGCCGCCATCGCCCGGCCGGAGTTCCTCCACGAGGCCTCACGCCGGTTCGGCGCGCAGTGCATCGTGCTCTCCGTCGACGCGCGCCGCGTGCCCGAAGGCGGCGAGCCGACCGCGTCCGGCTTCGAGGTCACCACGCACGGCGGCCGCCGCGGCACCGGGATCGACGCCGTCGAGTGGGCCGCGCGCGGCGAAGAGCTCGGCGTCGGCGAGATCCTGCTGAACTCCATGGACGCCGACGGCACCAAGAACGGCTTCGACCTCGAGCTCATCGAGCTGGTCCGCAAGGCCGTGCGGGTCCCGGTGATCGCCAGCGGGGGAGCGGGCGCGCTCGAGCACTTCCTGCCCGCCGTGAAAACGGGCGCGGACGCGGTGCTCGCGGCCAGCGTGTTCCACTTCGGACAGCTGGAGATCGGCGACGTCAAGGGCGCGCTGCGCGAAGGCGGGGTCGAGGTCCGGTGAAGTCCTGGCAGGCACCCGTCGAGGTGAAGGTCACCGCCGCCCTGCTGATCGGGCTGCCGGTGGCGTGGGCGCTGCTCGACCTGATCCCGGTGCTCGGCGCGGGCGCGGGGCTGGCGATCTACCGGGTGCCCGCGCTCGCGCTCATCCTCGGCGGCGTCGTGACGACCGGGCTCGTGCACAAGATGGGCAGCGCGCGCATCGGCGGCCTGGTCGTCACCGTGGTGTTCGCGCTGCTGCACGCCTTCCTGCTGCTGGCCGCGGAACTGTGGTGGAACAAGCTGTTCTCCGGCCTGTCCTTCGCGGGCTACGGCTACGCGTTCGTCCTGTTGAACTCGATGCCGCTCAAGCGGCACATCCTGGGAGCGCAAGCATGAGCCTGGACGCGGCCGTCTCGGCGCGCCTCAAGCGCAACGCCGACGGCCTGATCGCCGCGGTCGTCGTCGAGCACGCCACCTCCGACGTGCTGATGATGGCCTGGATGAACGACGACGCCCTCGCCGCGACCCTGGCCACCCGCCGCGGCACCTACTGGTCGCGCAGCCGGCGGAAGCTGTGGGTCAAGGGCGAGACGTCCGGCCACTACCAGCACGTTCGCGAGGTGCGCATCGACTGCGACGGCGATACGGTGCTGCTGCGCGTCGACCAGACCGGCCCGGCCTGTCACACCGGCACGCACACCTGTTTCGACACCGAGGAGCGGCTGCTCCTGGCGGATGAGAAAGAGCACGCGTGACCATCGTCGCCGACGTCCTGGTCGGGCTCGTCGCCCTGATCCACGTCTACATCGTCGTCCTGGAGATGTTTCTCTGGACCACGCCGCGCGCCCGCGCCGCCTTCGGCACCACGAAGGAGTTCGCGGAGGAGAGCAAGACGCTCGCCGCGAACCAGGGGCTGTACAACGGCTTCCTGGCGCTCGCGCTGGTGTGGGGCCTGATCGCGAGTGACCCGTCGGGCTTCCAGCTCAAGCTGTACGGCCTGGTGTGCGTCATCGTCGCGGGCCTCTACGGCGCGGCGACGGCGAGCAAGCGGATCCTGTTCGTGCAGGTGCTGCCGGGCGCGCTGGCGCTGCTCGCGCTGCTGCTCGCCCGCTAGTCGATCTCGCCGGTGATGTAGCGCTGCACGGTCGGCGCCACCGCCGCCACGAGGGTGTCGACCTCCGCCGCCACCAGGGGCTCGAACTTCGCCACGTACCGGATCATGCCCATGCCGACCAGCTGGGACGCGCAGAGCGCCGTGCGCAGCGGGATGCGGTCCGAGCCGATCGACGTGATCAGCCCGGTGAAGAAGTTCTGGAAGAAGCTCCGCAGGACCTGGCCGGCCTGCTCGTGGCCGGTGATGCTGCGGACCAGCGCCTGGAAGACGTCGCCGCCCGCGCCGTCCCAGCGGGTGAGGAAGGTGCGGACGATGCGTTCGCCGATCTCGCCGTCCGGGCCGCGGCGGATCTCCCCCTGCAGCTCCAGGGGGTCGAACGGGAGCTGGAGCACGGCCTTCGCGAACAGGCCTTCCTTGCTGCCGAACCAGTGGTTGACCATCGCCGCGTCGACGCCGGCGCGGGTGGCGATCGCGCGCACCGTCGCGCCGTCGTAGCCGTTCTCGGCGAACACCGCCCGCGCGGCCTCGACCAGCGCCGTGCGGGTGTCCTGGCCGGCGGGCCGCCGGCCGCGGCGGCGGGAAGTAGTGTCGGTGTTGTCGGTCGTGCTCACGGCTCCATCATGACGTACGCCCCCGCACAATTCAACGTTCAATGAATTTTGGCCCCGCCGACGGCGGATCCGCCCGGGGCGGCACAATGAGCCCATGGTCAGCGCTTCCGCCGGTTCGACCGGTCCCGGCTCGGTCAGCCCGTCCCGCGAGGACTTCCGCGCCCTCGCCGAGAGCCGCCGCGTGATCCCGGTCGTGCGCCGGGTCCTCGCCGACGGCGAGACGCCGATCGGGGTGTACCGCAAGCTCGCCGCCGACCGGCCGGGCACGTTCCTCTTCGAATCGGCCGAGAACGGCGCCTCCTGGACGCGCTGGTCGTTCATCGGCGTCCGCAGCCCGGCCGCGCTGACCGTCCGCGACGGCGAAGCGGTCTGGACCGGCACCCCACCGGTCGGCCTGCCGAGCGAAGGCAACCCGCTCACCGTGCTGCGCGAAACGATCGAAGCGTTGCACACCGAGCCGCTGCCCGGGTTGCCGCCGCTGACCGGCGGCATGGTCGGCTACATCGGCTACGACTCCGTGCGGTGGCTGGAACGGCTGCCCGAGCTGGCCGAGCGCGACCTCGACATCCCCGAGCTGACCATGCTCCTGGCCACCGACCTCGCGGCGTTCGACCACCACGAGGGCACGGTCACGCTGATCGCGAACGCCGTCAACTGGGACGACTCGCCCGAGCGCGTGGACGCGGCCTACGACGACGCCGTCGCGCGCCTCTCCGCGATGACCGAGCAGCTGCAGGTGCCCGCGCCCGCCACCGTCGCCGCGTTCGACCGGCCGGCGCCGGAGTTCACCCGGAAGCGGTCCAAAGCGGACTTCCACGCCGCCGTCGAGAAGGCCGTCGAGGCGATCAAGGCCGGCGAAGCGTTCCAGATCGTGCCGTCGCAACGGTTCGAGATCCCGACCGCCGCCGACGCCCTCGACATCTACCGCGTGCTCCGGACGTCCAACCCGAGCCCGTACATGTACCTGCTCCGGCTGGAAGGCTTCGACATCGTCGGCTCCAGCCCGGAATCCCTCGTCGCGGTGCGGGACGGGCGCGCGACCACGCACCCGATCGCGGGCACCCGCTGGCGTGGCGCCGACCCGGAGGAGGACGCGCAGCTGGCCAAGGACCTCCTGGCCGACGAGAAGGAGCGCGCCGAGCACCTGATGCTCGTCGACCTCGGCCGCAACGACCTCGGCAAGGTCTGCAAGCCGGGCACCGTGCGCGTCGTCGACTTCTTCCAGATCGAGCGCTACAGCCACGTGATGCACATCGTGTCCACCGTCACCGGCGAGCTGGCCGAGGGCAAGACGGCCTTCGACGCGGTCACGGCGTGCTTCCCGGCCGGGACGCTGTCGGGCGCGCCGAAGGTCCGCGCCATGCAGCTGATCGAGGAGCTGGAACCGGTCCGCCGCGCGCTCTACGGCGGGGTCGTCGGCTACCTCGACTTCGCCGGCGACGCCGACACCGCGATCGCGATCCGCACCGCGCTGGTCAAGGACGGCGTCGCGCACGTCCAGGCCGGGGGCGGGGTGGTCGCCGACTCGGTACCGGACTACGAGGACACCGAATCGCTGAACAAGGCCAGGACCGTGCTGTCGGCGGTCGCCGCCGCGCAGACGATGGTGGCGGCGGGCACCCTCGACCCGGCCGCGGACTCCGCCCATGTCTGAGCCGGTCGCCAAGCCGTCCCGCCGTCCACTGTGGATGATCGTGACCGCGCTGCTGCTCGGCGCGCTCGCGCTGTGGGGCGCGTCACGGCTGACGTGGTTCGCCGAATTCCGCGACGGCGGCGTGCGCGGCACGGTCTTGTACCGCGAGACCGGCGAGCAGCGGGCGACCGCGCTGGTGCCGCTGGCCCTGCTCGCGCTGGCCGGGGTGGCCGGCGTCATCGCGACCGGCGGCTGGGCGCGGCGCGTCCTCGGCGTCGTGCTCGCGCTGGCCGGCGCCGCCGCGGTCTGGACCGGTATCGACGGCGTCCGCTTCGGCGGGTACGCGGCCGGGCTCCCGGTGTCCCAGATGCTGATCGGGCGCGGGCTCGCCGTGCTGGGGGGAATTCTCGTCGCCGCGGGCGGGTTGGCAGCCGTCAAGGGCGCGGGCAAGGCGGCCCGGCTGGGCACCAAGTACGCGGCTCCGGCCACGCGGAAGAAGACCCGCGATCCGGACGCCGAGCTGTGGGAAGCCCTGTCGGAAGGCGAGGACCCGACCGACGTCCGCGGCAGGCATTCGGAGTAACGCACGCACCCGGAACCGAGCGCTCCAGATGCGGGGGTTAGCATCGTTTCGGCGGGAAGGGGAAGGTTTTTGTGAGCGACCTTGCGAGTGAATCCGTGAGCACGTGCCAGGGCGGGGGCGCCCGGTGAGCGTGCTCGAAGACATCGTCGCCGGCGTGCGGGAAGACCTCGCCGTGCGGGAATCCGCGCTGCCGTTCGACGAGCTGAAGATCCGCGCGGCCGCCGCCCCGGCGCCCCGCGACGTGATGTCCGCGCTGCGCGAGTCCGGCATCGGCGTGATCGCCGAGGTGAAGCGGCGCAGCCCCTCCAAGGGCGAGCTGGCCGACATCCCCGACCCGGCCGCGCTGGCGAAGGACTACGAAGACGGCGGCGCGCGGGTGATCAGCGTGCTGACCGAGCAGCGCCGCTTCGGCGGGTCGCTGGCCGACCTCGACGCGGTCCGCGCGGCGGTCGACATCCCCATCCTGCGCAAGGACTTCATCGTCAGCCCGTACCAGGTGCACGAGGCCCGCCTACACGGCGCCGACATGGTGCTGCTGATCGTCGCCGCGCTGGAGCAGAACGCGCTCGTCGCGCTGCTCGACCGCGTCGAGTCGCTGGGCATGACCGCGCTGGTGGAGATCCACAACGCCGAGGAGGCCGACAAGGCCCTCGAGGCGGGCGCCAAGGTCATCGGCGTCAACGCGCGCAACCTGCACACCCTCGAGGTGGACCGGGACGTCTTCTCGCGGCTGGCCCCCGGCCTGCCGATGGACGTCTACAAGGTCGCCGAGTCGGGCGTCCGCGGGCCGGGCGACCTGATGTCCTACGCCGGGCACGGCGCCGACGCAGTGCTGGTCGGCGAAGGGCTCGTCGCGTCGGGTGACCCGAAGGGTTCCCTGGTCAAGCTGGTCACCGCCGGATCGCACCCCGCCTGCCCGAGGCCGTCCCGGTGACGGAAAAGCACGACAAGCACGACCCGGACGAGCGCGGCTACTACGGCCCGTACGGCGGGCGCTTCATGCCGGAGGCGCTGATCGGCGTCGTCGACGAGGTCGCCACCGAGTACGACAAGGCCCGCCACGACCCGGACTTCCTGAACGAGTTCAACCGCCTGCTGAAGGACTACGCGGGCCGCCCGTCGCTGCTCACCGAGGCCAAGCGCTTCGGCGAGCACGCCGGCGGCGCGCGGGTCTTCCTCAAGCGCGAAGACCTGAACCACACCGGCTCCCACAAGATCAACAACGTGCTGGGCCAGGCGCTGCTCACCAAGCGGATGGGCAAGAAGCGCGTCATCGCCGAGACCGGCGCGGGCCAGCACGGCGTCGCGACGGCCACCGCGTGCGCGCTGCTCGACCTCGACTGCGTCGTCTACATGGGCGAGGTCGACACCGAGCGCCAGGCGCTGAACGTGGCCCGCATGCGGCTGCTCGGCGCCGAGGTCGTCCCGGTCAAGACCGGTTCGCGGACGCTGAAGGACGCGATCAACGAGGCGTTGCGCGACTGGGTGACCAACGCCGACACCACGCACTACCTGTTCGGCACGGCCGCCGGGCCGGCGCCGTTCCCGGCGATGGTGCGCAACTTCCACCACGTCATCGGCACCGAGGCCCGCGAGCAGATCCTGGAGCAGGCCGGGCGCCTGCCCGACGTCGTCGCGGCGTGCGTCGGCGGCGGGTCGAACGCGATCGGCATCTTCTCCGGCTTCTACGACGACCCGTCCGTGCGGCTGGTCGGCCTGGAGCCGGGCGGCGAGGGCATCGAGGGCAACCGCCACGGGGCGACGCTCACCAAGGGCACCCCGGGCAACCTGCACGGCGCGATGACGTACCTGCTGCAGGACGAGGACGGCCAGACGGTCGAGTCGCACTCGATCTCGGCCGGGCTCGACTACCCGGGCGTCGGCCCCGAGCACGCGTGGCTGAAGGACACCGGCCGCGCCGAGTACCGGCCGGTCACCGACGCCGAGGCGATGGACGCGTTCAAGCTGCTCTCGCGCACCGAGGGCATCATCCCGGCGATCGAGTCGGCGCACGCGCTGGCCGGCGCGCTGGTGCTGGGCCGCGAGCTGGGTCCGGACGGGCTGATCGTCGTGAACCTTTCGGGCCGCGGCGACAAGGACATGGACACGGCGGCGAAGTGGTTCGGGTTGGTGAACGAGTGAGCGGGCTGGACGACCTCTTCGCGACGACGCGCGCGGAGGGCCGCGGCGCGCTGGTCGGCTACCTCCCGGCCGGGTTCCCCACGGTCGCGGGGTCCAAGGACCTGATCGCGGCGTGCGTCGACGGCGGCGCGGACCTGATCGAGGTCGGCGTCCCGTATTCGGACCCGGTGATGGACGGCCCGACCATCCAGGCCGCTTCGGTGACCGCGCTGGACAACGGCTTCCGCCTCAAGCACGTGTTCGAGGTCGTCGAGTCGGTGGCTTCGCGCGGCGGCCGCGCGGTCGTGATGACGTACTGGAACCCGGTCAACCGCTACGGCGTCGACCGCTTCGCGCGCGACCTCGCTTCGGCGGGCGGGCTCGGCCTGATCACGCCGGACCTGATCCCGGACGAAGCCGCTTCGTGGATGACTGCTTCTTCCGAGCACGGTCTGGACCGGATCTTCCTGGTGGCGCCCTCGTCGTCGGAAGAGCGGCTCGCGTTGACGGCGGACGCGTCGTCGGGCTTCATCTACGCGACCGCGGTGATGGGCGTGACGGGCGCGCGCGACCAGGTCGGCGCGGGAGCGGAGACGCTGGTCCGCCGCACGCGGGCGCACACTTCGCTGCCGATCGGCGTGGGGCTCGGCGTCCGTTCCGGTGACCAGGCGGCCGAGGTGGCCGCGTTCGCGGACGCGGTGATCGTGGGCTCGGCCCTGGTCACGGCGGCGGCCGAGGGCCCGTCCGGCGTGCACGCGCTGTCCGCGGAGCTGGCCGACGGCGTGCGCCGGGCGGCCGCCACCGCTTGACCTGGAGTGCGCTCCAGGTGCCAGGCTGGAACCGTGACGTCCTACACCCCGGCCCAGGTGACCGAAAAGACCGGCTTTTCCATCGACACCCTGCGGTACTACGAGCGCATCGGCCTGCTCCACCACGTCGGCCGCACGGCAGGCGGCCGGCGGGTGTTCACCGACCAGGACGTGGAGTTCCTGCAGCTGCTCAGGTGCCTGCGGTACACGGGCATGCCGGTGGCGGAGATGCAGCGGTTCGTCTCGCTGCTCAGGTCCGATGAGGCGACGCGTGAAGAGCGCGTGGAGGTGCTGCGCGACCACGAGCGTCGGGTGGCGGCGCAGATCTCGCGGCTGCAGGAACACCAGGACCACATCCGGTTCAAGATCCGGCTGTACAGCGGGGCGGAGGAGCTCGCTGTCGCACCGGTGTGACGCCCTCACCTGATCCAGAACTGCCGGTGGCGGGCCGCATACTCCTCGCCCTGCCCCAGGAACAAACCCTGCTTCAGCGGACCGAACTCGTTGACGGGGTACTTCTCGTGAGCCCGTGGCCGGGGCTGGAGCACCAGCGGCTTCTCGGGAAGCTCCAACGCGCCTTGGTGCCCGCGCTGCCGGACGGTACCGGCGAGCGATGTCCTGTTGGCAGCGGAGAGCGTCTCGCCATCGACCAAGGTGCAGGACCGGATTCTCAAGCGGGCCGTCTACGCCGAGGCCCTGATCCCGTTCTACCTCCTGGTCGAGCCGGACTCCGCCACCCTCTTCGAACTCCACGGCGGCGACTACGAACCCATCGCCACCTCTGACCCGCTTTGTACGAAAGCTGTACACCCCCGCGGAAGAGTCCGCGGCATGGACTTCGACTCACCACACCTCCCGCGCCGCACCTTCCTCCGCGGCGCGGCGGGCGTCGCCGTCGCGGGAGGGGCCGGGCTGCTGCTCGCCAAAGCGGCTGAAGCGCAGACCGCTCCCCGGATCTACAGCTGCGCCGAGTGGGGCGCCCGGCCCCCGGCCGACGCCCTCACCACCCTCGACCACCCGGCGAACCGCATCCTCATCCACCACATCGCCAGCGCGAACAGCACCGACTACTCGCTCGCCCACGCCTTCCAGGTCGCCCGGGACGACCAGCACGACCACATGGACAACAACGGCTGGTCCGACACCGGCCAGCACTTCACCGTCAGCCGCGGCGGGTACCGGCTCGAGGGGCGGCACGGGAGCCTCGACGCGCTGCGCGGGCGGACCACCATGATCCAGGGCGCGCACTGCCCGGGGCAGAACACCAACGCCATCGGCATCGAAAACGAAGGCACCTACACGAGCGTCGAGCCGCCCGAGGCGCAGTGGGCGTCGCTCGTCGTCTTCTGCGCCTACATCTGCCGCCAGTACGGTATTTCCCCCGACGAGATCAAGGGCCACCGCGACTTCTACAACACCGAATGCCCCGGTGACCGCCTCTACGCCAAGCTCCCGCAGCTGCGCGACGAGGTGCGAGCGTCAATGTAGGTACCGGACCACGGCGCACAGCTCGTCCGGCGGCAGCGAACCCAGCCGCGCGATCTCGCCGCGGCGCACGTCCATCAGGGTCGTCGCCAGCTCCGGGCCGAACGCCGCGGTCAGCTCCGGATCGGCTTCGAACGCCGCCACCGCGTCCGCCAGCGACGTCGGCAGGCGGGTCGCCGACGGGAGTGTTCCCGGGTCGACGTCCACCGGGTCCGGCAGCGAGGCCGCCGCGGACACGCCCGCCAGGCCCGCGAACAGCAGCGCCGCCACCACCAGGTACGGGTTCGCGGTCAGGTCGAAGCACTTGACCTCGAAGTTCGCCGTCCGGTCGCGCTGCCCGGCCGGGCCCTGCACCAGCCGCAGCGGCGCCTCGCGGTTTTCCAGGCCCCACGCGCTGAACACGCCCGCCCAGTGGTGCGGTTCCAGCCGCAGGTAGCTCACCACCGAGGGCGCGCCGATCGCCAGCAGGGCCGGCAGCCGGGAGAGGATGCCCGCGCCGAACGCCTCCGCGGCCGGCGTCAGCCCGAAGGGGCCGTCGCCGCCGGCGCACAGGTTGCGGTCGCCGTCCCAGATGCTGAGGTGGACGTGGCCGCCGTTGCCGACGCCGCCCGGCTCGAACTTCGGCGTGAACGACGCCCGCAGCCCGTGCCGCTCGCTCACCGTCCGGATCGTCTCCCGCGTCAGCACCGCGATGTCGGCGGCGCGCACCGGGTCGTCGGCCGCCACCGACAGCTCGAACTGGCCGGCCGCGTATTCGGGGTGGATCTGTTCCACCGCAACGCCTTGCGCGGACAACGTCGACACCAGCGTGCGCAGGTAAGCCGCCTGCGAGGAAAGGCGCGCGTAGCCGTAGGCCGGGCCCGCGGTGGCCGAGCGCGGGTCGTCCGGCGCGTCCGCCGCCGTGATCACCCATTCGAGCTCGAACGCCAGCCGTGCCCGGTAGCCCCGCGCGGCCAGCTCGGCCGTCGCCGCCCCGGCCAGCGCCCGCGCGTCCTGCGGGTGCGGCTCGCCTTCGGTGTCGTACTTCCGGACCGGCGCCCACGCCCAGCCCGGCTGCGCCGCCAGCGGCACGAGCGCGTCGAGGTCCGGGTGCAGCCGCAGGTCGCCGACCGGGCCCTTCGAGTAGGTGCCGTCGGTGATGTCGTCGGTGGCCAGGAAGAAGTCGAACGAGTTCGACGCGCCGACGCCCCACGCCGCCGCCGACCACAGCCGGTCCACCGGGACGGCCTTCACCCGCGCGATGCCGCTGTTGTCCACGAAGGTCAGCGCGACCAGCTCCACGCCGGCCGCGCGCAGGCCGTCGGCCCGGATGGCGCCCTGCTGCGCGAGTTCTGCCCGATCGAGCCGGCTCATCCCCGCTCCCGTCGTCGTTCACCGAATGCCCGAGAAAGAGGGGAAGATCGTGTCAGACACCGGCGAAACCCGTCCAGGGGTGCGGCGCGCTCGCCGTCCGATCCGCTCGTAGGGTGGGGGAGAGGCTGACCACCGTGGACGGAGGCGCATGACCGACCTGCTCCCGTTCGTCGCGGACCTGCCGCTGGTGGACCACCACTGCCACGGTGTCGTCACCCGGGACGTGGCCCGCGCGGACTTCGAGGGGATGCTCACCGAGGCCGACGCGCCCTCGCCGCTCGGCACGAGCCTGTTCGACTCGCTGATCGGGCTGGCCGTGCGCGCCCGCTGCGCGCCGGTGCTGGACCTGCCGAAGCACGCCCCGGCCGACGCCTACCTCGAACGCCGCGCCGAGCTGGGCACGGCCGAGGTGACCCGGCGGTTCCTGCGCGGCACCGGCACCACCGACTTCCTCCTCGACGGCGGGTTCCTGCCGGACGAGCTGACCACCACGCCGGAGTTCGCCGGGCTCGCGGGCACCCGCGCGCACGACGTCGTCCGGCTGGAGCAGGTCGCCGAGGCCGTCATCGGCGGGACCACCGCGGCGGGGTTCGCCGCCGCCTTCGCCGACGAGCTGGGAAAACGGGCGAAGACCGCCGTCGGGCTCAAGTCGATCGCCGCCTACCGCGTCGGCCTCGAACTGGCGGGGGAGCGGCCGTCGCCGCCGGAGGTGGTGGCCGCGGCCGGGCGCTGGCTGCGCGGCGGGAACCCGCGGCTGGCCGACGAGGTGCTGCACCGGCACCTCGTCTTCACCGGCCTCGACCTGGGCCTGCCGGTGCAGTTCCACGTCGGCTACGGCGACTCCGACGTCGACCTGCACCGCTGCGACCCGCTGCTGCTCACCGGGCTGCTGCGGGCCACCCGCGACCGCGGCGTGCCGATCCTGCTGCTGCACAACTACCCCTTCCACCGGAGCGCCGCGTACCTCGCGCAGGTTTTCGAGCACGTGTTCGTGGACGCCGGGCTCATCACGCACAACGCGGGCTTCCGGGCGCCGGCGGTCCTGGCCGAGCTCCTGGAGATCGCGCCGTTCGGGAAGGTCCTCTTCTCCACCGACGCGTTCGGCCTGGCCGAGCTGTACCACCTGGGTACGGCCCTGTTCCGGCAGGGCCTGTCGGACTTCGTGCGCGCCGCGCTCGACGCGGACGCGCTGTCCGAAGTGGACGCGGTCCGGCTGTGTGCTTTGGTGGGACGCGAAAACGCGCAGAGGATCTACCGCTTGGAGCACGCGTGAACGACTTGTGGGCCCGGTGGACGCGGGCGATCGCCGAGGAACTGCCCGCCGCCGTCGCGCTCCGGCACGCGGTGCACGCCGACCCGCGCGGCTCCGGCGACGAGGAGGACACCGCCCGCCTGGTCACCGACGCGCTCGGCGCGGGCGACGGGATCCGCGTCGCCAAGACCGGCCGCGCGATCCCGCTGCCCGGCGCGTCCGAGGGTCCGGCCGTCGCGCTGCGCGCCGAGCTGGACGCCCTCCCGGTGCTGGAGGGCACCCGCGTGCCGTGGGCGTCGGGCAACGACCTGATGCACGCGTGCGGCCACGACGTCCACCTCGCCGCGCTGGTCGCCGTCGGCCGCGCGGCGGTCCGCGTCGGTGTCCCGCGGCCGATCCTGGCGCTGCTGCAGCCGCGGGAGGAGACGTCGCCGCCGGGCGCGCTGGACGTCGTCGAGTCCGGCGTGCTGGCCGCCCACGGCGTCGAGGCGGTGATCGGCGCGCACGTCCAGCCGCGGATCGCGCACGGCGTCGTCGCCGCGGTGCCCGGCCCGGTGAACGCCTCCACCGACGAGTTCGAAGTGACGCTGCACGGCCAGGGCGGCCACGCCGGCTACCCGCACCTGCTGCGCGACCCGATCCTGGCGCTGTCGCAGCTGGTCGTGAGCCTGCAGCAGCTCGCGTCGCGGCGGATCGACCCGGTGTTCGGCGCGGTCTGCTCGGTCGGGCGGATCCAGGCGGGCGCGGCGGCCAACGTCGTCCCGAACAGCGCGACCGCGTTCGGCTCGCTGCGCGTGATGCGCGCGAAGGACCGCGACCGCGCGCTGGAAGCCCTCGCCGACATCGTGCACGGCACCGCGCGGGCGCACGGCTGCACCGCCGAACTGGAGATCAGCCCCTGTGAGCCGGTGCTGGACAACGACGCGGGGCTGGCGGTCGGCGCGCAGGGCTGGCTCCGGCACGCCGGCTTCGGCGTCGACGACCAGTTCCGGTCGTTCGGCGCGGACGATTTCGCCCACTACTGCGGCGGCGCGACCCGCGGGCTGATGCTGTTCGTCGGCCTCGGCGACACCGCGGGCGTGCCCAGCCTGCACGACGAACGCTTCCTCCCGCGTGACGAAGCCGTCACCCAGGTCGCGCACGCGCTGGTGGCGGGGTACCTGGCCGCCTTGGATGCGCCGGCGCCTTAGCGCTACGGTGGCCGCGTGATGAGCGCCTACCTCGCGACGATCCCCAGTCCCGACCGGGGGGTCTGGCACCTGGGACCGATCCCGCTCCGCGCGTACGCCCTGTGCATCATCGCCGGCATCATCGTGGCGATCTGGTGGGGCGAGCGGCGCTGGGCGGCCCGTGGCGGCACCAAGGGCACGGTGATCGACGTCGCGGTGTTCGCGGTGCCGTTCGGCCTGGTCGGCGGCCGGTTGTACCACGTGATCACCGACCCCGAGCTGTACTTCACCGAGGGCAAGAACCCCTGGAACGCGTTCGCGATCTGGGACGGCGGCCTCGGCATCTGGGGCGCCATCGCCCTCGGCGCGGTCGGCGCGCTCATCGCCTGCCGCCGCAAGGGCATCCCGCTGCCGGCGATGGCGGACGCGATCGCCCCGGGCATCGTCGTCGCGCAGGCCATCGGCCGCATCGGCAACTACTTCAACCAGGAGCTCTACGGCGCGCACACCGACCTGCCGTGGGGCCTGGAGGTCTACCAGCGCTTCAACCCGGAGGACCCGGACAACCTGCTCAACGGCGTCGCGACGGGGCACATCCCGCTGCCGGAGAGCCCGGTGCACCCGACGTTCCTGTACGAGCTGATCTGGAACCTGCTGGTCGCGCTGCTGGTCGTCTGGGCGGACCGCAAGTTCAAGCTGGGCCACGGGCGGGCGTTCGCGCTGTACGTCGCGGGCTACACCGTCGGCCGCGGCTGGATCGAGATGATGCGGACCGACACCGCGAACCACATCCTCGGCCTGCGGGTGAACGTGTGGACGTCGATCCTGCTGTTCGTCGCGGCGGTGGTGTACTTCGTGCTGGCCGGGAAGCGGGGGCCGCGGGAGCTGCCGGAGACGCTGGTGAGCAAGGACGCGCCGGGCCCGGACGAGACCCCGGTGACCGCCGAGGAGGAGCCGGAACACGCGAAGGTGGCGGCCGACGCCCCGGAGAAGCCCGCCTCGGAGGACGCACCGGCCGAGGAACCGAAGAAGACCGGCGACAGCTGAGGGATGCCGCGCAACCGACGCCCGCAGGACCGGGAAGAGAAGCGCGGTGAGATCGTCGCCGCGGCCACCCGGTTGTTCGTGGAGGAAGGCTACGACCCCACGACGGTGGCGCGGATCGGGCGCGAGGCGGGGGTCACCTCCAACACCGTCTACTGGTACTTCAAGGACAAGGACGAGGTACTGGTCGCCGTTCTGGACGCGCTGTTCGCGCGGTTCCTGGCCGGCGTGGCGGAACGCTCGGCCGGCTCGCCGGTCGAGCAGCTGCTGTGGGCGGTCACCGAGCTGCGGCGGGTCGACCGGCTGATCACGACGGTGCACGCCAGGGTCGCGGCATCGGAGTCCCTGCGGGTGTGGCACGACGGCTTCCACGCGCAGGTGGAGGCGATCCTGCGGTGGCACCTGGCCGCGTTGGGCGTGCCGGAGACCGAGCGGGACGCGATGACCCGGATCGGGGTGTTCGTCGTCGAAGGGATGCTGACCCACGCGGGCGACGCCGCGGGCGATCGCGCCGTCGTCGAGACGTTGGTGCGCAGTGCCCGCGGCATCGCCGCCGTGCCGGCTACCGGTCCGCCGCGGCCGTGAACCGCGCCGCGAGGAACCGGATCTGGTCCGCGACGGCACGCTCGAACAGGTCGCCGACGTAGATGTCGAAGTGGTCACCGTCGTAGTGGTTGACCTGGACGTGGTCGTACCCGGCCGCAAGGCGGGCCGTGGTGCGCGCGGGCGCGGCGCGGTCGTCGTCGCACACGCACACCAGGGTCGCCGCGGCGATCTTGCGCATGTCCTTGCCCGGCCGGTACAGCGGCAACCGCACCGCGAGCCGGGCCGCGATCGCGTTGGCGCTGTCGCCGCCCCCGTCCGGGCCCGCCATGACACCCCAGATCGTGTCGCGGCCGACAGCGGTGTCGCCGGGGCGGAACGGCGGCCCGCCCGTCTCGACGGTCGCCGACAATCCCTTGCCCACGGCCGGGATCCGGGTGAGGACCCCGGCGGTGCGCGCCGAGAGCCGGGACCCCGCCGGGATCAGCTTGGACGCCGCGGCGATCGCGGTCGGTGACACCAGGAAGGCGGGCATCCACCACACCCCGACCACCGGAGCCAGCACCGGCTTCGCCCCGAACACCGACCCGGCGACATCGAGCACGGCGGCGAGCACGAGCCCGAGCACGCTCACCGGGCCGGCCCGGAACCGGGAGAGCAGCGACGCCGGGCCGTCGGTGAACGGGCACTGGGCCACCACCGCGGCCAGCTCGTGGTCCTCGCTCGCGATGCGCAGAACGTGCCCGCCGCCGAACGAGGTGCCCCACACCGCGATCCGCTCGGGGTCGACCTCCGGCAGGGACCGGCCGTAGGCCAGCGCCGCCCGCCAGTCGTCGAGCTGATCGCCGATGTCGAGCAACTGCCGCGGAGATCCTTCGCTGGCCCCCAGGTAGCGGTAGTCGAACACCAGCACCACCCACCCCTGGGCGGCGAACCGCTGCGCGAACGCGTCCAGCCGCCACTCCCGGACCGCTCCCAGCCCGTGCGCCATGATCACCAACGGCCGGGGCCCGCCTTCCGCCGCCGGCGTGTACAGCCACGCCGCGCACCGCACGCCCCCGGACTCGAACCACACGTCCCGCCGCACCGAAGTTTCCATCGCCCTGCCTCGAGTGAGCCCCTCTTGACTTGCAATCAAGAGCCGGTGGACGCGAAGGCTAGAAGTCTCTTGATCGGAAGTCAAGAAACGAGCAGGCCGGGTAGTCAGCCGAGGTCGGGCAGGCCCAGCTCCAGGTTGGGGGCCTGCAACCCGCCGTCGACCTCGAGGATCTTGCCGGTGACGTAGCCGCCGGCGCGCGAGGCCAGGAACACCACGGTCGCCGCGATGTCCTCCGCCTCGCCGATCCGGTGCAGCGGGGTCGCCGACTCCATCTTGGCCTTCAGCTCCGGGTTCCCCACCACGACCTCCAAGGCGGACGTCGCCACCGAGCCCACCGAGATCGCGTTCACCCGGACCTTCGGGGCCAGGTCGGCGGCCGCCAGGCGGGTGTAGTGGGCCAGGGCCGCCTTCGCCGTCCCGTACGCCGCGAAGCCGCGGCCCGAGACCCGGCCCATCACCGACGAGATGTTGACGACCGAGCCGCCGGTCTCCAGCAGGGCGGGGGCCGCCGCCGCGGTCAGCGCGTGCGCGGTCGCCACGTTGAAGCGGAACGCTTCCTCCAGGAACTCCGCCGTGGTCTCCAGCAGGGGACGCGGGTAGGTGCCGCCGACGTTGTTGACCACCAGGTCGAGGCGCCCGAACTCGGCGACCGCCGTCGCGGCCAGCTCGGCAGCGGCGTCCGGGGCGGAGAGGTCGCCGGGGACGGTCACCGCGCGGCGGCCGGCCGCCGAGACGCGTGCGGCGACTTCGTCGAGCTGGGCGGCGGTGCGTGAGGCGATGACCACGTCGGCGCCCGCTTCGGCGAGGGCCACCGCGGTGGCCGCCCCGATGCCGCGGCCCGCGCCGGTGACCACCGCGACCTGGTCGGTGAGCTTGAACCGGTCGAGGATCATGGCGCGAAATGTAACACGTTCTAGTGACGGCGGACACAGCGCCGGCGTGCCGGGTCGGGCTGGTCACGTTAGGCTTGACCGGAGTTTCCAGGACGTATACTTAGCGCCGCGAACTACCGGGAACCCATCAGGAACTACGTCGTTCCACGCAGCCAGATCGTTACCGTCCGCCGCGGTCCGGGGCGCTCTGAATTGATGCTGACGTGTTTCCCAGGTGTTAAAGTCGCGCTAACAAGCGGGCCATCGTCGTCCCGTGCGCACCCGGCCGGTAGCCCGGCCCCGCACGACAAGACGACGAAGGAGGTCCCTTCATGATCTTCTCCGCCATTCCCGGCAAGCAGGGTCTCTACGATCCGGAGACCGAACAGGACTCCTGCGGTGTGGCCATGGTGGCCGACATCCGCGGGCGCCGTTCCCACGGCATCGTCACCGACGGCCTCGCCGCGCTGACCAACCTCGACCACCGCGGCGCCGCCGGTGCCGAACCCACCAGCGGCGACGGCGCCGGCATCCTGCTGCAGCTGCCCGACAAGCTGCTGCGCGCGGAAGCCGGCTTCACGCTTCCCGAACCCGACGAACACGGTCACCACGCCTACGCCGCCGGCATCGCGTTCCTCCCCGAAGACGCCGAGCAGCGCCGCAAGGCCGTCGAGCTGGCCGAACGCATCGCCGTCGAAGAAGGCCTCGAGGTCCTCGGCTGGCGCGAGGTGCCGGTCGACGCCGACCGCGCCGACATCGGCCCGACCGCGCGCTCGGTCATGCCGCACTTCGCCATGCTCTTCGTGGCGGCGGACGGAAAAGCCGGCCTGGAGCTGGACCGGCTCGCCTTCTGCCTGCGCAAGCGCGTCGAGCACGAAAGCGCGAACTCCGGCTGCGGCACGTATTTCCCGTCGCTGTCCTCGCGGACGATCGTCTACAAGGGCATGGTGACGCCGGAGCAGCTGCCGGCGTTCTTCGGCGACCTTCGCGACGAGCGCCTGGAAAGCGCCATCGCGCTGGTGCACTCCCGCTTCTCCACCAACACCTTCCCGTCGTGGCCGCTGGCGCACCCGTTCCGGTTCGTGGCCCACAACGGCGAGATCAACACCATCCGCGGCAACCGCAACCGCATGCGGGCGCGCGAGGCGCTGCTGGAGTCCGAGCTCATCGACGGCGACCTCTCGCGGCTGTTCCCGATCTGCTCGCCGGACGCGTCGGACTCGGCGTCGTTCGACGAGGTCCTCGAGCTGCTGCACCTCGGCGGCCGGTCGCTGCCGCACGCCGTGCTCATGATGATCCCGGAGGCGTGGGAAAACCACGCCACGATGAAGCCCGAGCGGCGCGCATTCTACCAGTTCCACGCGAGCCTGATGGAGCCGTGGGACGGCCCGGCCTGCGTCACCTTCACCGACGGCACCCTGGTCGGCGCGGTCCTGGACCGCAACGGCCTGCGCCCGGCGCGCTGGTGGCGCACGGCCGACGACCGCGTCGTGCTCGCCAGCGAGGCCGGCGTGCTGGACGTCGCCCCGAAGGACGTTGTGGCCAAGGGGCGGCTCAAGCCCGGCCGGATGTTCCTCGTGGACACCGAAGCCGGCCGGATCGTCGACGACGAAGAGGTCAAGTCCGCGCTCGCCGGCGAGCTGCCCTACGACTCCTGGCTGCACGCGGGCCTGCTGAAGATCGCCGAGCTGCCCGACCGCGACCACGTCGTGCAGAGCCACGACTCGGTGCTGCGGCGCCAGCTTTCCTTCGGCTACACCGAAGAAGAGCTGAAGATCCTGCTCGCGCCGATGGCCGAGAAGGGCAGTGAGCCGATCGGCTCGATGGGCTCGGACACGCCGCCCGCGGTGCTGTCGAAGCGGTCCCGGCTGCTCTACGACTACTTCAAGCAGAACTTCGCCCAGGTCACCAACCCGCCGCTGGACGCGATCCGCGAAGAGCTGGTCACCTGCATGGCGCGGATCATGGGCCCGGAGCGCAACCTCCTGGCCCCGGGGCCGGCGTCCTGCCGCCACCTCAAGCTGCCGTACCCCGTCATCGACAACGACGAGCTGGCCAAGCTCATCCACATCAACGACGACGGCGACCTCCCGGGCTTCGCGTGCAGCGTCCTTTCCGGACTGTACGAAGTGGATGGTGGTGCCGAGGCGCTGGCGAGCGCGATCGAGCGCGTCCGCCGTGAAGCGTCCGAGGCGATCGCGGCCGGTGCGCGCACGCTCGTGCTGTCCGACCGCGACTCCGACCACCGGATGGCGCCGATCCCGTCGCTGCTGCTGGTTTCCGCGGTGCACCACCACCTGGTCCGCACCAAGGAGCGCCTGCGCGTCGCGCTGGTCGTCGAGTCCGGCGACGCGCGCGAGGTGCACCACATCGCGCTGCTGCTCGGCTACGGCGCCGCCGCGGTCAACCCGTACCTGGCCTTCGAGACCATCGAGGACATGATCGGGCAGGGCGCGGTCACCGGCATCGAGCCGGCCAAGGCGGTCCGCAACTACGTGCAGGCGCTGGTCAAGGGCGTCCTGAAGATCATGTCCAAGATGGGCATCTCGACGGTCGGCGCGTACACCGCCGCCCAGGTCTTCGAATCCCTCGGCCTGAGCCAGGACCTGCTCGACGAGTACTTCACCGGGACGTCGTCGAAGCTCGGCGGCGTCGGGCTCGAAGTGCTGGCCGAAGAGGTCGCCGTACGCCATCGCCGCGCGTACCCGGACAACCCGACCGAACGCGTCCACCGTGGACTCGACACCGGCGGCGAGTACGCCTACCGCCGCGAGGGCGAGCTGCACCTGTTCACGCCGGAGACGGTGTTCCTGCTGCAGCACGCGTCCAAGACCGGCCGCGACGAGGTCTACCGCAAGTACACCGACGAGGTGCACCGCCTCTACCGCGAGGGTGGCACGCTGCGCGGGCTGTTCTCCTTCCGCGACGGCGTCCGCGAGCCGGTCCCGCTCGACGAGGTCGAGCCCGCCGAGGCGATCTTCAAGCGCTTCAACACCGGCGCGATGTCCTACGGCTCGATTTCGGCCGAGGCGCACGAAACCCTGGCCATCGCGATGAACCGCATCGGCGGCCGGTCCAACACCGGTGAGGGTGGCGAGGACCCCGAGCGGCTCTACGACCCCGAACGCCGCAGCGCGATCAAGCAGGTCGCGTCGGGCCGCTTCGGCGTCACGAGCGAATACCTGGTCAACGCCGACGACATCCAGATCAAGATGGCGCAGGGCGCGAAGCCCGGCGAGGGTGGCCAGCTGCCGCCGAACAAGGTGTACCCGTGGATCGCGCGGACCCGGCACTCCACGCCGGGCGTCGGCCTCATTTCCCCGCCGCCGCACCACGACATCTACTCCATCGAGGACCTGGCGCAGCTGATCCACGACCTCAAGAACGCCAACGAGCACGCCCGCATCCACGTGAAGCTGGTGTCCTCGTTGGGCGTCGGCACGGTCGCGGCGGGCGTGTCCAAGGCGCACGCGGACGTCGTGCTCATCTCGGGCCACGACGGCGGCACCGGCGCGTCCCCGATGAACTCGCTCAAGCACGCCGGCACGCCGTGGGAGATCGGCCTCGCCGAGACCCAGCAGACGTTGCTGCTCAACGGGTTGCGCGACCGGATCACCGTGCAGGTGGACGGCGCCATGAAGACCGGGCGGGACGTCGTCATCGCGGCACTGCTCGGCGCCGAGGAGTACGGCTTCGCGACGGCCCCCCTCGTCGTCGCGGGCTGCATCATGATGCGCGTCTGCCACCTCGACACCTGCCCGGTCGGCGTCGCCACGCAGAGCCCCGAGCTGCGCAAGCGCTACACCGGCCAGGTCGAGCACGTCGTCAACTTCTTCAAGTTCGTCGCCGAAGAAGTCCGGGAAACCCTGGCGGCACTGGGCTTCCGGACGCTCGACGAGGCCATCGGCCACGCCGAGCTGCTCAACACCGACGAGGCCGTCGACCACTGGAAGGCGTCCGGTTTGGACCTGGCGCCGATCTTCGAGATGCCGTCGGAGACCCCGTACGGCGGCGCGAAGCGGCGCACCCGCGGCCAGGACCACGGCTTGGAGCACGCCCTGGACCGCACGCTCATCCAGCTCGCCGAGGCGGCGCTGGAAGACGCGCACCACGTCAACATCGAACTGCCGGTGCGCAACGTCAACCGGACCGTCGGCACGCTGCTCGGCTCGGAGATCACCCGCCGCTACGGCGGGGACGGCCTGCCCGAGGGCACCATCAACGTCAAGCTCACCGGTTCGGCGGGCCAGTCGCTCGGCGCGTTCCTGCCGCGCGGCATCACCCTCGACATGGTCGGCGACGCCAACGACTACGTCGGCAAGGGCCTGTCCGGCGGGCGGATCGTCGTCCGTCCCGACCCGGAGGCGACCTTCGCCGCCGAGGCGCAGACGATCGCGGGCAACACGATCGCCTACGGCGCCACCGCCGGCGAGATCTTCCTGCGCGGCCAGGTCGGCGAACGCTTCTGCGTCCGCAACTCCGGCGCCACGGTCGTCGCCGAGGGCGTCGGCGACCACGCCTTCGAGTACATGACCGGCGGCCGCGCGGTGGTGCTCGGCCCGACCGGGCGCAACCTGGCGGCCGGCATGTCCGGCGGCATGGCGTTCGTGCTCGACGTCGACCGCAAGAAGGTCAACCAGGACATGGTGGACCTGCTCAAGCCGACCGCCGACGACCTGGCGTGGCTCAAGAAAACCGTGCAACAGCACTACGATCTCACCCGCTCCGCGGTGGCGGCCTCGCTGCTCGGCGACTGGCCGCGCCGCTCGGCGGCGTTCACGAAGGTGATGCCGCGCGACTACCAGCGGGTCCTGGACGCGGCGAAGGCGGCCAAGGCCGCCGGCCGCGACGTCGACGAGGCGATCATGGAGGCCGCTCGTGGCTGACCCGACCGGTTTCCTGAAGTACGACCGCGAAGAGCCGAAGAAGAAGTCCAAAGAGGACCGGCTGCACTCGTGGGGCGAGGTCTACGCGGACGTCGACCCGGGCGAGCGCAACGAAAAGGTGCGCAAGCAGGCGTCGCGGTGCATGGACTGCGGCATCCCGTTCTGCCACTCCGGCGGCTCCGGCTGCCCGCTGGGCAACCTGATCCCGGAGTGGAACGACCTCGTCCGCCGCGGTGACTGGGCCGCGGCGAGCGACCGGCTGCACGCGACCAACAACTTCCCCGAGTTCACCGGGAAGCTGTGCCCGGCGCCGTGCGAGGCGGGCTGCGTGCTGTCGATCTCGCCGCTGTCCGGCGGGCCGGTCGCGATCAAGCGCGTCGAGCAGACGATCGCCGACCAGTCCTGGGAAGCGGGCTACGTCCAGCCGCAGGTGTCCGAAGTGTCCAGTGGCCGCCGCGTCGCGGTCGTCGGCTCCGGTCCCGCGGGCCTGGCCGCCGCCCAGCAGCTGACCCGCGCCGGCCACGAGGTCACGGTGTTCGAGCGCGACGACCGCCTCGGCGGCCTGCTGCGCTACGGCATCCCCGAGTTCAAGATGGAGAAGAAGGTCCTCGACCGCCGCCTGGCGCAGCTGCGCAAGGAAGGCACCCGGTTCGTCACCGGCTGCGAGGTCGGCGTCGACCTCTCGGTGGAAGACCTGCGGGCGCAGTACGACGCCGTCGTGCTGGCGGTGGGCGCCCTGCGCGGCCGCGACGACACGACGACTCCCGGGCGCGAGCTGGCGGGCATCCACCTGGCGATGGAACACCTGGTGCCGGCCAACAAGTACGTCGAGGGCGACGGCCCGCCGTCGATCGACGCCCGCGGCAAGCACGTGGTGATCATCGGCGGCGGCGACACCGGCGCGGACTCCTACGGCACGGCCACCCGCCAGGGCGCGGTTTCGGTGACGCAGCTCGACCAGTACCCGACGCCACCGTCCACCAGGGACGACGAGCGCTCGCCGTGGCCGACGTGGCCGTACATCCTGCGCACCTACCCGGCGCACGAGGAAGCGGGCGAGCGGAAGTTCGCGGTGGCGGTCAAGCGCTTCGTCGGCAACGAGGCCGGGCAGGTGACGGCGGTCGAGCTGCAGCAGGTCCGCGTCCAGAAGGACCCGGCCACCGGCCGCCGCGAGGTCATCCCGGTGACCGACGAGGTCGAGACCCTGCCCGCCGACCTGGTCCTGCTGGCGATCGGCTTCGAGGGCGTCGAGGAGATGCCGCTGCTGGACGGCCTCGGCTTGTCGCTGACGCGTCGCGGAACCCTGTCGTGCGGCGCGGACTGGCAGACGGAAACCCCGGGCGTGTTCGTCTGCGGCGACGCCCACCGCGGCGCGTCGCTGGTGGTGTGGGCGATCGCGGAGGGCCGTTCGGTGGCCAACGCGGTCGACACGTACCTGACGGGCGCCTCGGACCTCCCGGCCCCGGTCCACCCGACGGCGCTGCCGCTCGCCGTCGTCTGAGCCCGTCGCACCGCCATTCGGCCGTATGCGGTACGGCCGAATGGCGGTGTGCCCTCCGTGATGTGACAACTACTTTCGAGTAGCTGTGTCGCCTTTGCGACGATTCACTCGCGGGAAGGTGGGCGTCTTGAAGCACACGACAATCCGGGCCGCGGTCGTCACCGCCGTCCTCTCCCTCGCGTTCGCCCTGGTCGGTGTGCCCGCCCAGGCCGCGCCGAAACCCTTCTGGACGCCCGACGCGATGCGGGCGGCCGTTCCGATGGACAAGCTCGTCAAAGCACCGCGCGTCAGCCGCAAGGACGTCGCGAAAGGACCGGGCGCGATCATCCAGAGCATCCCGAACGGCGGGGGTGCCTGGACCGGCGGCGGCAAGGTCACCCAGACCGCCGGGCGCGTGTTCTTCCTCTTCAACGGCCAGAAGGCGTCCTGCTCCGGCGACGCCGTGACCAGCGCCAACGGCAGCGTCGTCGTCACCGCCGGGCACTGCGTCAAGTACCAGGGGACCTGGCACACCCAATGGGTCTTCGTGCCGGGCTACAACAACGGCAACGCCCCCTACGGCCAGTGGGCCGCGAAGTCCACGCTCACCACGCCGCAGTGGGAAGCCAGTGAGGACATGAACTACGACGTCGGCATGGCCGTCGTGAACCCGCTCAACGGGCAGCGGCTCACCGACGTCGTCGGCGCGCAGGGCATCGCGTTCAACCAGCCGAAGAACCAGAGCATGTACACCTTCGGCTACCCGGCCGCCTCGCCGTACGACGGGACGAAGCTGATCTACTGCAGCGGCAGCACCTTCACCGACTTCCTGCTGACCAAGGACCACGGCATGAACTGCAACATGACCGGCGGTTCCAGCGGCGGGCCGTGGTTCCTGTCGTTCAACGAAAGCACCGGGACCGGCGTCCAGGCGTCGGTGAACAGCTTCGGCTACACCTTCCTGCCGGGCTACATGTTCGGGCCGTACTTCGGCGCCGACGCGCAGAACCTGTACAACCGCGCGCAAGCCGCGTGACCGCCGTCAGCCCAGGGGTGGAGCCGCGGTTCCGGCCCCTGGGCTGACGTCCGCGCGGCCCCGCCGGGCCACGCTGGCCGCATGCGGAAATCGTTGGTACTCCTGGCTTTCCTGCCCTTGCTCGCGGCACCTCCGGCGGCGGCGTCCCCGAGTCTCAAGTGGACGAGCCCGTGTCCGGACTACGGGATGTCGCCGTCGCCCACGGCCGGGCTCGAATGCGCGACCCTGCGCGTGCCGCTCGACTACGCGCACCCGGAGCGCACGATCGAGCTGACGCTCTCCCGCCGTCCCGGTGCCCCGGGCAAACGCCGCGGGGTGCTGGTGATGAACCCGGGCGGGCCAGGCAGTCCCGGGCTCGCCATGCCCGCCCAGCTTGTGCAGCGGATGGGGGGAACCGGCCTGCCGGACGCCTACGACGTCATCGGTTTCGACCCGCGCGGCACCGGCTACAGCACCCCGGTCACCTGCGACCTGACGCCGGAGCAGCGCGGCGCCGTGCTGGGCCCGTACGCGGACGGCGCCCGGGATGTCGTTGCCACCGCGGCGAAAGCGCGAGTCGTGGCGAAGCAGTGCGGTGAATCGTCCACAAAGGACCTGCTGCCGCACATGACGACCGCGAACACCGCGCGCGACCTCGACCGGATCCGGGAAGCGCTGGGGGAGAGCAAGATCTCCTACTACGGCGTCTCGTACGGCAGCTACCTCGGCGCCGCCTACGCGTCCATGTTCCCCGGACGCGGCGACCGGATCGTGCTGGACAGCGTGCTCGGGCCCACCGGCCTCGACTACCGCGCCCAGCTCCGGTTCGCCGAGGGGTTCGACGACCGGTTCCCGGATTTCGCCGCGTGGGCCGCCGCCCGCGACGAGGTCTACCACCTGGGGCGGACCCCGGTGGCGGTGACGGCGAAGTTCGCCGAACTCGCCGCCGCCCGCGGGCCGGAGTTCCGCGCGAACACGTGGAACGGCCTCTACGACGACGCGCTGTTCCCGGCGCTCGCCCGCGACTGGGCGGGCACCGCGCGCGCCGCGGCCGGGCCGCTCGACGGCGACAACCACGCGGCCCTCCAGCTCCAGGTGCTCTGCAACGACTCGGACTGGCCCGAACAGCTCGGCTACTACCAGCGCGCGGTCGACCGCGAACGGGCGCGGCACCCGATGTTCGGGCCCGCGGCGGCGAACGTGAACCCGTGCGCGTTCTGGCCGGTCGAGCGCGCCGAACCCCCGGTGCGCGCCGGCGGTCCCGGCCCGGCGAACGTGCTGCTGGTGCAGAACGAGCGCGACCCGGCGACCCCGCTGTCCGGCGCCCGCGAAACGCGAGCGGCGTTCGGGAACCGGGCGCGGATGGTGACCGTCGACGCCGGTGGGCACGGCGTTTTCACGCGGGACAACGCGTGCGGAAACGCCGCGGTGCTGGACTATCTGCGTGATGGGGTTTTCCCCGCGGTGGACCGCTCCTGCCGGTGAGAAAATCCCCGCTGCCCGATGGGGCCGACCCGGGTCACCCACCCGGTTGGCGAAGCTGATTTTTCCCGTGCTGGGGCGCACAATCACTCCGCCCGGTCTCCGGGGTCCACTGTGGATCAATCACGGAATCGGGCGGAGAGGTGGCAAGTCATGTCCAGACTCGTGCGGGCCGCGGTGGTGGCCGTGTCGGCCGCGGCCGTGGTCGTCGCCGCGCCCGGCGCCGATGCCGGCCAGGGCGGCCTGAAGACGGTCGCCACCGGGCTGAACAACCCCCGGCACCTGACCGTCCACGACGGCAGGCTCTACGTCGCCGAAGCCGGCGCGGGCGGCACCGGCAAGTGCGTCGAAGGCCCGGAGGGGCCCGCCTGCTTCGGCCTCAGCGGCTCGGTGGCGCAGCTCGACGGCCACGGCGGGGTGCGCCGGATCCTGACCGGCCTGCCGTCCGCGGCCGCGCCCGGCGGAGCCGCCGTCGCCGGGCCGACGGACGTCGCGTTCGTCCACGGCGTCCCGGCCCTGCTCGCCGGTGACGTGCTCATCGACCCGGCGACCGGCGCCAACCCGTTCGGCGCGGACGGCAGGCTGCTCGGGAAGCTGTCGTTCGCGTTCGGCCCGCACGTCGTGCCGGGCCCGGATTTCGCCGCGTTCGAGGCGAAGAACAACCCCGACCACGGCGCCGGGGCGAGCCCGGACACGCCGGTGATCGACTCGAACCCGTTCGGGATGACGCGCTACCGCGACGGCTTCGCGGTCGCCGACGCGGCGGGCAACGACCTGCTCTACGTCGACGGCCGGGGCCGGATCAGCGTGCTCGCGGTGTTCCCGCCGAAGCTCGTCACCGCGCCGCCGTTCCTCGGCCTGCCGCCGGGGACGCGGATCCCGGTGCAGAGCGTGCCGACGTCGGTCGTCGTCGGTCCCGACGGCGCGCTCTACGTGTCCGAGCTGAGCAGCATCGCGGTGGGCGCGGCCCGCGTGTGGCGCGTGGTGCCGGGGCAGCCGCCGAAGATCCACGCCGACGGCTTCACGGCGCTGACCGACCTGGCGTTCGACCGCACGGGCAGGCTGCTGGCCTTGACGTTCGCCCGGGACGGGATCGCGGCGCCGCCCTCGCCCGGCGTGCTGACCCGGGTCGAGCGGAACGGCAGCCGGACGGTGCTGGCGTCGGCGGGCCTGGCCGCGGCGACGGGGCTGGCCGTGCGGGGTGACGAGGTGTTCGTGAGCAGCAACGGCACGTCGCAGGGCACGGGCTCGGTCGTCCGGCTCGTCCCGCGCGGCTGACCCGCCGGTCGCGGGCGGGAAACGGGGTTCCGGCCCGGTTTCCCGCGCGCGACCTGGGGGACGGTGAACCGGGCGAAACGCGGAAGGGCCGAAACCTTATCCTGGGTTCGTGAACTGGACTGTGGACGTCCCCGTCGACACACTGCCCGAACTGCCGCCGCTGCCGCCCGTTCTCCGGGAGCGGCTGGACGACGCGCTGGCCCGCCCGGCCGCGCAGCAGCCGGAGTGGCCCGACCCGGACGCGACCCGCCGGGTCCGCGGCGTGCTCGAGAGCGTGCCGCCGATCACCGTGCCCGCCGAGATCGACCGGCTGAAGGACCGGCTGGCCATGGTCGCCCGCGGTGAGGCGTTCCTCCTGCAGGGCGGTGACTGCGCGGAGACGTTCGAGTCCAACACCGAGCCGCACATCCGGGCCAACCTGCGCACGCTGCTGCAGATGGCCGTCGTGCTGACCTACGGCGCGAGCCTGCCGGTGGTCAAGGTCGGGCGCATCGCGGGCCAGTACGCGAAGCCGCGCTCGGCCGCGACGGACGCGCTGGGCCTGCCGGTCTACCGCGGCGACATCATCAACTCCCTGGTCGCCAAGCCCGAGCTGCGCGTGCCGGACCCCGGCCGGATGATCCGCGCGTACGCGAACGCGGGCGCCGCGATGAACCTGGTCCGCGCCCTCACCGCGGCCGGCATGGCCGACCTGCACCAGGTGCACGACTGGAACAAGGACTTCGTGTCCGCGTCGCCGGCGGCCCAGCGCTTCGAGTCGCTGGCCAACGAGATCGACCGCGGCCTGCGGTTCATGTCGGCGTGCGGGGTCACCGACACGTCGCTGCAGTCCACGGAGATCTTCGCCAGCCACGAGGCGCTGCTGCTCGACTACGAGCGGTCGATGCTCCGCCTCGACAACGCGGACGCGGCCGACCCGAAGCTGTACAACCTGTCCTCGCACTTCCTCTGGATCGGCGAGCGCACCCGCCAGCTGGACGGCGCGCATATCGCGTTCGCCGAGCTGCTGGCCAACCCGATCGGGTTGAAGATCGGCCCGACGACCACGCCGGAGCAGGCGCTGGAGTACGTCCAGCGGCTCGACCCGCGCTCCGAGCCGGGCCGCCTGACGCTCATCGCGCGGATGGGCAACGGCAAGGTCCGCGAGGTGCTGCCGTCGATCGTCGAGAAGGTCGAGGCGTCCGGGCACAAGGTCATCTGGCAGTGCGACCCGATGCACGGCAACACGCACGAGTCGTCCACCGGGTACAAGACGCGGCACTTCGACCGGATCGTCGACGAGGTCCAGGGCTTCTTCGAGGTGCACAACAAGCTGGGCACCTACCCGGGCGGCATCCACGTCGAGCTGACGGGCGAGGACGTCACCGAGTGCCTGGGCGGCGCGCAGGAGATCTCGGACGTCGACCTTTCGGGCCGCTACGAGACCGCCTGCGACCCGCGGCTGAACACGCAGCAGTCGCTGGAGCTCGCGTTCCTGGTCGCGGAGATGCTCCGCGGCTGACGCACGTCCCGGCCCCCAGTAGCCGCGGTGATTGCCACGTTGAGGTCCGGTCGGGCCCGCGTTGCCTCGCGACCCGGTCGCTCCCATCGGCGGGATCGCGGTGGGTGGTGATGTCTTGAATGAGTCATTCAGGACCTCCGAAGACCTGAATGAGTCATTCAAGACGCGAGCGCAGCCGCGGCCGACCGGGCCACCCGGCACTCGAGTCAGGAGGCGTCGACCAGGCGGGCCGCGGACTTCAGCACCGCGTCGCGCAGGGAGCCGATGTCCGGGACCGCCGCGCCGTTGGCCTGCAGGCCGATGTGCACGGAGTCGCGGTAGGTGGCCACCGCGATGCCGACCGCGTGGCGCGGGGCCAGCGGCACGAACGGGTAGACCGCCGCCAGCCGGGCGCCGTCGAGCGAGAGGCGGGCCGGGGGCAGCGGGACCGTGGTGACGACCAGGTCGAACAGCATCGGCGCGGCCCGGCCCGCGGTGCGCGTGCCCAGGCGGTGCAGCAGCGGCGGGACGCGGTCGGCCAGCAGCGGCAGGGCGCCGGCGCCGCGGCTGGGGCCAGCCGCCTTGTTGCGGGTCATCGCGCGGCGCACCACGCGCAGCCGCTCGACCGGGTCGTCCTCGCCGACCGGCAGGTCGCACAGGTAGCCGGACAGCTTGTTGCCGCCGAGCCCGCCGCCCGCCCGGCCGCGCACGCTCACCGGGATCAGCGCGCGCAGCGTGCGGCCGTCGGCGCGGTGGCCGCGGTTGACCAGCCACTCGCGCAGCGCGCCGGACAGCACCGCCAGCACGACGTCGTTCGTGGTGCCGCCGTGGGCCTGGCGCACCCGGCGCAGCTCGGTCAGCGGCAGCCGCACGAACCCGAGGCGGCGTTCGGCGGACGTCGGCGCCGAGATCGGCGACAGCGGCGGCCGCGCGGCCCGCACGAGCGACGAGGCGATCCCGGCGGTCTCGTTCGCCTGGTCCCACGCCGTGCCCAGTGCGTCCTTCACCGTGTCCAAAGTGGAGCGCGGGGCCGGCCGGCGCGGCGCCGGGATCCGCTGCGGCAGCTCGACGCCGTCGAGCAGCCCGGCCGCGACCGCGTACGCCCCGGCGCCGTCGGTCAGCGCGTGGTGCAGTTTGAGCAGCAGCGCGAACTTCCCGTCCGGGAGTCCGGTCACGACGGTGAGGTCCCACAGCGGCCGGCTGGTGTCGAGCGGCTCCGCGATCCACCGCGACGCGTACGCCGCGAGCGGGTCCGGTTCGTACAGTGAGCTGAGCACGACGTGGTGAATGTGGTCGGCCGCAACAAATCCCGGGTCCTCGGCCCAGCTGGCGGCGCCCGGCGGGAACAGTTCCGCGCGCGCCCGCTGGCGCAGCTTCGGCAGGCGTGCCGCCCGCTCGGCGAGGATCGCCGTGAGCGTGCCGGCGTCCACCGGGCCGCGCGCGGTGAACGTGAGCACCGCGCCCATGTGCATCGGGGAGGTTTCGCTTTCCAGGCAAAGGAAAGCGACGTCGAGTGCGCTGAGCGGCGAGGTTGCCATGAGCGACCTTCCCTGGTTCGCGGGTGTGCACGGCCACGTGCGTCAGGAGGAGGGAATCCACTGCACCAGCCCGACATGACGGCCGGGTGGTCGAAGTGTTTCCACGACGCTAACTACTCACCCCGTTAATCCATTCGAGATACCCCAGGCTCCGGTGCCCGCGGTCACAGATCAAGAAGGTTCACTCGCCCGGTGCGGGCGCCGGGTCCTCCCGCACCACCGCGGGCCCCCAATCGGGGGTCAGCGCCACTTGCTTGCCGACGCGGCGCACCGGCAGGCCGTTCGCCTGCCGCTTGCCGAGGCCGGGCCAGATCTCCGCGGCGTCCTTCGCCGCGGCGCGGATCGCGCCGCCGTCGAGCGTCGTCCGGGTCTCCGGGATCTCCCGGTCCGTCCACTGCACGACCAGCTTGAGCGGGCCGGCCGGGGGCAGCGGCCACAGGAACACTTCGTGCTCGACGGCGAAGCGCGTGCCGCCGGCCGCCTGCGCCCGCAGCACCGGGCCGTCGGGCTCGGCCGCCGAGGGCACCGACACCGTCTCCGAGCTGGCCCGGCTGCCGTCGGCGAAGAGCACGCCGACCAGCAGCCCGTTGTAGTCCGGCTTCCGCCGGTGGTCGATCAGCCCCTCGGCGGGGTCTTCGACCAGGCTGTCCCGCGAGTACACCGTCACGCGCAGCGTCAGCGCCTCCGGCCACACCTCGATGGACCGCAGCGCGATCACCGTGCGGTCGGACCGGCCCAGCGGCTGCGCCCACGGCAGCACGGCCGGGACGATGTGCTCGCGCGGGGGGTCGGTCCAGTGCCTGCCGTTGAACGCGTACAGCTCCTGCTCCGGGACGGGGAACAGGGGACGCTCACGAGGACCGCCGGTGAAGAAGCTCATCGGACGGCCCGCGACACGCAGTCCGGCACCATGCGCCCACGGTAGGACAACATCACGGGAATTGCCGCCCCCGATCGGGCGTACGGCCCTTGCTTCCCGTGATCCGGGACACCAGGGCCGCACGCTCCGTGATCGTTCAGTCGCTGAGCTTGAGCTCGCCGTTCTTCCGCGCGGCCTCGTCCAGCTCCTTCTCCGCCGGCTTGCCCATGGCGTCCATGAGCTGCCGGGCCAGGCCGAGACCGGTCCCGCCGAGGGACAGCGCCTTGGCGAACATGTCGGACATGCCGTCGGCGCCGTTGAGCACGACCATGTGGTCGACGTTGCCGAACGCGCTCGCGCCCGCCTCGACGATCTCCGGCCAGCGCTCGGCCAGCTGCTGCGCGACGACGGCTTCCTGGTTCTCCGCCAGCGCCGCCGCGCGCGCCTTGATGGCGTCGGCCTCCGCGAGGCCCTTCGCCCGGGCCGACTCCGCTTCGGCGAGACCCTTCGCCTTCGCGGCCTCCGCGTCGGCCAGACCGCGCGCCTTGGCCGCGGCCGCCTCCGCTTCACCGGTCGCCCGGGTCGCGCCGGCCGCCGCCTCCGCACGGGCCTTCGTGGCCTGCGCCTCGGCCTCGGCGGCCGTCTTCACGCGGGTCGCGTCCGCCGCCGCCCGCAGCTCGGTCTCCTTCGCCTCGGCCTGCGCCTTCGCGATCGAAGCGTCCCGGGCGGCGTCGGCCGTCGTACGCGTGTCGTACGCCTTCGCGTCGGCCGGCTTGCGGACCTGCGACTGCAGCCGCTGCTCGGCCAGCGCCGCTTCCAGCTCGGCCGCGCGGGTCTCCTGGACGACGACCTCCTGGCGCGCGGTCGCCTCGGCCAGCGGGCCCGACTGCGACGCCTTCGCCCGCGCCTGGTCGACCTCGGCCTGGTAGCCGGCCTGCTGGATCTGGCTCTCGCGGACCGCGGCCGCCTTCTTCGCGGCGGCGACCTGCTCGACCTCGGCGGCCTCCTGGTCGCGCTGCGCCTCGGCGATGCGGGCCGACGCGGCGATCGCGGCGGCGTGCGGCTTGCCGAGGTTGTTGATGTAGCCGGACTCGTCGTCGATCTCCTGGATCTGGAGCGAGTCCACGATCAGCCCGAGCTTGATCATCTCCGTCGCCGACGACTGGCGCACCTCGCCGGTGAGCGCGTCGCGGTTGTGGATCATCTCCTCGATGGTCAGCCCGCCCACGATCGAGCGGAGGTGCCCGGAGAACAGCTCGTGGATCGTGTCGTTCATGCCCTTCTGCTGGTCCAGGAACCGGCGGGCGGCGTTGGCGATCGAGGCGAAGTCGTCCCCGACCTTGTAGATGACGACGGCCCGCACGGTGACCGGCAGGCCCTGCTTGGTCACGCAGGAGACCTGCAGGTTGACGCCGCGGGTGTCCAGCGACAGCCGCCGTGCGGTCTGGAAGCCGGGCAGGACGTTCACCCCGCGGCCGGTGATGATCTTGAAGCCCAGGCTGTCCGCGGTGTCCGCGCGGTCGACGCGGACGCCGAGGCCGGAGATGATCAGCGCTTCGTTCGGTTCCGCGACCTTGTAGAGCAGCCGCAGGATGCCGAAGATCAAGACCAGCGCGACGACGAGTCCCCCGGCGGAAAGCAGCAGGATTTCCACGAGACCCATGGCACCGACCCCCTCGCTCTTCTGTTGTGGGTGTGTTGGTGCCTCTACGACGCCGTCAGCGGCTCAGCGGTTGCCACCGTTCGACATAAACCGTCCGCGGGGGTTCGAAGTCGACCACGAGCACCTGCGTGCCGGAGCCGAACGTCTCGTCCGGGTCGGCCGGGTAGGCGTAGAACGCCTCCGTGCCGCCCCGGACGTTGAGCAGCACCTCGCCGACGAGGCCGGGGCCGATCGTGCCGGTGACACGCCCGCGGCTGCCGATCACTGGCCGAAGCCCTTGAGCTTGACCTTGGAGCCCTTCTGCACGAACGTCCCCGGCTGCGGGTCCTGGTTGAAGACGAAGTCGAACCCGCCGCCACCGGGACCGCGGCCCTTGCCGCCGTCGCGGTCGGCCTTCAGCCCGGCCTGCTCCAGGATCTTCCGGGCGTCGTCGAACGAACGGAATCGGACGTCCGGCACCTGGACGGCGTTGTTGACGAAGACGCCGATCCGCTTTTCCTTCGCCTGCGAGTTGGCCGGCGGGTCGGTCCGGGTGACCGCGCCGCCCGGGACGTCCTGCTTGAACTCCTCGCCCGCCTGGAACGGCTCGAACCCGGCCTGCTGCAGCAGCTGGAAGGCCTCGTCCTTGCTCCGCCCGGTGACGTCCGGGACCGGCGGCAGCGGGATCGGGCCCTTCGACACGATGATCGTGACCTGGCCGCCGATGTTCAGCTGGCTGCCCGCCGCGGGCTCGGTGCGGATGACCGCGCCCTGCGGGACCTCGGCGTCGTAGTCGTCGGTGCCGCGGACCGGGGTCAGCTGCGCGGTCTTGATCGCGTTCTCGGCGTCGGGCAGCGCCGTGCCCGGCCGGATGTCCGGGACCGCCGGGCGGCCCTTGGACAGCACCACCGACACCGTCGAGTTCGGCGTCAGCGGCGTGCCCTCGGCGGGCTCGGCGCGCAGCACGGTGTTCGACGGGACCGAGTTGTCGTACTCCTGGCTGAACTGCGGCGTCAGCTTCACCGCGCGCAGCGCGTCACCCGCCGCGGCCTGGTTCAGCCCGACGAGCTTCGGCACGGTCGCGGTCTTGTCGCCGCCGGTGTCGGTGAGCATGAAGACGAACGCCGTGATCAGCCCGCCGAACAGCAGCACCGCGCCGGCGATGATGGCGATGCGCTTGCGGTTGTCGGCCGGCTTCTCCGGTTCCGGCTCGCTCCGGCGCCGCGCCACCGGGGGCCGCACCGGCGGGATCTGCTGGGTCATCCCCGGCGGCGGGGTGCCCGGGTGGCTCAGCGCCCGGGTCGCGTTCGGGCGGTGCACCGGCATCGTCTTCTCGCCGTCCGGCACCTGCGGGAGGCGCGGCAGCGTGCGCTCGGTGTCGGCGACGTCGCCCTGGCCGCGGGACACCGGGATCGGCACGGTCACCGGCAGCAGCCCCAGCTGGGCGCGCACCGCGGTCAGCTCGGTGAGGAACTCGCCGGCGTCGGCCGGGCGCTGCCCGGGGTCCCGCCGCGTCGCGCGCGTGATCAGGTCGTCCAGCTCCGGCGGCAGGTCCGGACGCAGCGCGCTGGGGCGCGGCACGTCGTCGTTCACGTGCCGGTAGGCCACCGAGATCGCCGTGTCGCCGGTGTAGGGCACCTGGCCGGTCAGCATTTCGTAGAGCAGGATCCCGGCCGAGTAGACGTCGCCGCGCGAGGACGCCGCGCCGGTTTCGACCTGCTCCGGGGAGAGGTAGGCGACCGTGCCGAGGATGACGCTCGAGCTCGTCGTGCCCGCGCTCGCCACCGCCCGCACCAGGCCGAAGTCCGCGACCTTCACGGCACCGCCGGTGTGCGGGCCGGACCGGCCGATCAGCACGTTCTCCGGCTTCACGTCCCGGTGCACCAGTCCCGCCTGGTGCGCGGCGGCCAGCGCCGAAAGCACCGGCTCGGCCACGCTCAGCGCCAGCGCGACGTCCAGCGGGCCCCGCTCGTCGAGCAGGTCGCGCAGCGTCCCGCCGTCCACCAGTTCCATCACCAGGAAGGCCAGGCCCGATTCCGCGCCCGGCGGCAGGTCGAAGCCCTGGTCGTGCACCGCCACCACGTGCGGGTGGTGCAGCTGCGCCGCGGACTGGGCCTCGCGCACGAAGCGGTCGACGAACGAGCGGTCGTCGGCGAAGCGCGGGTCCATGATCTTGATCGCGACCGGACGGTCCAGCCGGGTGTCCGTCCCCTGGTAGACGGAAGACATTCCGCCGTGGGCGAGCAGCCGGTCCACCCGGTAGCGGCGCTCGAGGAGCGTGCCGACCAGGCTGGGATGGGTGCGTGTCACGGGTATGGATCGTACGGAACCGCACACGCCTCGTGGAGGAGACCTCGCGGGTCACCCGTGCGCACTAGCGGGTGAGGGGGCCGAATGTGGCACAGTGTCACCTGTGAGTGGGATTCCGGTCGCCGACGACGTCCTCGACACCGCCATCGAGGTCCTCCCGTTGCCCGAGGTCGCGAAGGCTCTGGGGACTTCGGCCAACAAGGTCCGGCAGATGCTGCGCGACGGGCAGCTGATCGCGCTGAAGCGCGGCGGCGAACTCTGCGTGCCCAGTGACTTCTTCGTCAAGGACGGCGTGGTCAAGGGCCTCGCGGGCACCATCACCGTGCTCGCCGACTCCGGGTTCAGCCGGACGGAGATGCTGCGGTGGCTGTTCACCGCGGACGACACCCTGCCCGGCACCACCCCGGTCAACGCGCTGCGCACCAGCCACGGCACCGAGGTCAAGCGGCGCGCGCAGGCGATGGCGTTCTGACCTGCGCAGACAGCTGAGCGCGGCGGCGATCTGGAGCGCCGCGGCGAAGCACAGGCACGCGGGCAGCGACCTCGCGGCGAGCGGGCCGGCGAGCGCCGCGCCGGCCGCCAGCCCGGTGATCTTCACGCTCGCCGCCGTCGTGAACACCTGCGCCCGGACGTGCTCGGGCGCCTCGCGGTGGCGGATCGCGAACAACGCCGTGAGCTGCGGACCTTCGGCGAGCCCGGCCGTCGCGGCGGCCACGACCAGCAGGGTGACGCCGTCGGCTCCCGCGGCCACGAGTGCGCTCGCGGCCAGGACCAGCGTGCTCAGCCACACCGTCCGGTCCGGCGCCCAGGGCAGCGGCTTCTTCGCGAAGACCGCGTTGGCCAGCAGCGACGTCACGGCCAGGACGGTCAGCAGCAGCGCGCCGTCCGCCGGGCCGCGCAGGTGGGCCGCGCCCAGCAGCGGGTAACAGACGGTGACCGCGCCGATCCCGGCGCAGGAGAGCGTCGACGCGATCGTCGCGCGCCGCAGCGGGACGTTCTTCGCCAGCACCGCGAAACCGTCCCTGAGGTGCGTCTTCGCCTTGCGCCGCTTCCCCGGCAGGGACCACGCGACCGGCACCGCGGCGGCGACCAGCGCGACGGCCGCGACGAGCCCGGCCGGCCCGCCGAGCAGGCCCGCGAGCCCGGGCCCGGCCAGCGCGGCGGCGGTGAAGGTGAGGGCGTCGAACCGGCTGGCCTTGGGCAGGCCGGTGCCGGCGACCGCGGGCAGCTGAGCGGTCCAGCCGCCGGCGACGGCGGGGTTGAGCAGCCCGGTCACGGCCGCCACGGCGACCACCGCGGCGAGCGGCAGGTGCCCGAAGGTGGCCCCGACCAGCGCGATCCCGCCCGCGTACCCGGCGAGCGCGACGGCGAGCAGCCGCCCCGGCACCGCGCTGCGGTCGAGGAAGGCCCCGAACACGGGCCCGCCCACGGCGGCGGCCGCGGTCAGCCCGGCGAGCAGCGCCGACCCGGCGTGCGGGCCGGCGGTGAGGCCGAGCAGCAGGAGCGCGGGCCCGGACAGCTCGTCCCCGGTCCGCGCGAGTGTGGCCCCGGCCAGGTAACGCCTTAGCATGGTCAGGACGTTACAATGGGGCATGGCTTTTCCGCACCGGGATTCCGTGCAGCGCGCGGTCGACCTGCTGGACGTCCTGCTCCCGGAACCCGACCCGGCCGCGGTGGTGCGTGTCCTGCGCGAGCACGGGGAAACTGACATTTCAGATGTCGACGTGACCGGCCTGCACGCGGCGGCACTGGAGCTGCGTGCGGTGTTCGCGGCCCCGGACGTGGCTACGGCGGCTTCGGTGCTCAACGCGTTGTTCGCCAAGTACGCGCGTCCGCCGCGGCTGACCGACCACGACGACGGTTACGGCTGGCACCTGCACGTGGACGCGTCGGACGACGGCCCGTGGGGCGCGTGGCTGGTGACGTCGTCGGCGCTCGGCCTGGCCTCGCTGCTGGCCGAGCGCCAGGACGTGCCGGGCGGGCTGTGCGCGTCGCCGTCGTGCGGGAAGCCGTTCGCCCACACCGGTGGGGGAAGTCCCCGGAGGTATTGCTCGGCCCGGTGCGCGACACGGGAGCGGGTCGCCGCGCACCGGGCGCGAAGGTGAAGCTCAGCTGGTGGTCTTGTCCCGCCAGGCGACCCACTTCTCGAGCGCGCCGAGGTCGTAGTCCGGGCCACCGACCCCGACCGTGAACGTCGTGACCCCCAGGTCCAGCAGCTTCGGGCCCAGCTCGTCCGGCTCGCCCTGCACGCCGCACGAGCGCTCGATCTCGCCCGGGTCGCGGCCGACGTCGGCGCAGTGCTGGTCGAGGATCTTGACCTTGCGCTCGACGACCTCCGGGTCGCCGAAGCCGTGCCAGATGTCGCCGTGCTTGGCCACGAGACGAAGGGTCTTCTTCTCGCCGCCGCCGCCGATGAGGACCGGGATCTTGCGGGTCGGGGCCGGGTTCAGCTTGCCGAGGCGCGACTCGATGCGCGGCAGGGACTCCGCGAGGTCGTCCAGGCGGCCGCCCGCGGTGCCGAACTCGTAGCCGTACTCGTCGTAGTCCTTCTCGAACCAGCCGGAGCCGATGCCGAGGATGAGCCGGCCGCCGGAGATGTGGTCGACCGTGCGGGCCATGTCGGCCAGCAGCTCGGGGTTGCGGTAGCTGTTGCAGGTCACCAGCGCGCCGATCTCCACGCGGGACGTCGACTCCGCCCACGCGCCGAGCATTGTCCAGCACTCGAAGTGCAGGCCGTCGGGATCGCCGTAAAGCGGGAAAAAGTGATCCCAGTTGAAGATGATGTCGGCGCCGAGCTCTTCGGCGGCCGAAGCGGTGCGCCGGATGGTGTCGTAGTCGGCGTGCTGCGGCTGGAGCTGCAGGCCGATCCGGATGCGTCGTTCGCTCATGATCGCAGCCTACGACCGCCCCGGAACGTCTCGCGCGCCCAGACCGCGGCCAACGGGGGTAGCGCGACTACCAGCCTGCGCGACTTCGGCACCACGGCCCGCCGCGTCAGGACGTCGTAGTCCAGGGCGGCGATCTCGTCGAGGATGCCCTGGTACAGCGTCAGCGCCGTCCGCACGCACGGCCGGGATTCGGGGCGCAGCAACGGAACCCCCGCTTCGGCCCGCCGGTACACCGCCCGCGTCCGCGCGACGAAGTACGCCAGCGCCGCGCGGATCCGCGGGTCCGGCCGGCGCTCCTCGAGCAAGGAACGCGTGACGCCGAACGCGGCCAGCTCGTCGAGCGGCAGGTACAGGCGCCCCCGGTCGAGGTCCTCGCCGACGTCGCGCAGGAAGTTGGTCAGCTGGAACGCCTCGCCGAGCGCGATGGCGCCCGGTTCCGCGTCCGCGACCGGCCCGATCGTGCCGAACACCGGCAGCATCTGCAGCCCGATCACCGCGGCCGAGCCGTACATGTACTCGCCCAGCTCGGCGAACGTCCGGTACTCGACCGGCTTCACGTCCATCCGCATCGACTTCAGGAACGCGTCGAACAACTCGCGCGAAAGGCCGTAGCGCCGCACGGTGTCGGCCAGCGCCACGAGCACCGGGTCGTCCGGGGTCCCGCCGTCGAAGACGACGTCGACCAGGGTGCCGACGCGGTCAAGGGACGCCGCCGGGTCGCTGCCCGGCTCCGGGTTGTCGACCAGCTCGTCGGCCATCCGCGCGAAGCCGTACAACGCGTGCGCCGCCGGGCGGGCGCGGGCCGGCAGCAGCCGGGTGGCCAGGAAGAACGTGCGCCCGTGGTGGGCGTTGATGCGCTTGCACCCGGTGTACGCGGCCCGCAGCTCCGGCGCGCGGATGCCCGCGGCGTCGAGTTCGTTCACCGGCCGGTGATCCTTTCCGCCGCCAGCCGTCCCGAGATGAGCACCGGCGGGATGCCGACGCCGGGGGTGGTGCCGCAGCCGGCGAGCACGACGTTGCCCGCCGCGCGCACCAGGTTCGCCGGCCGGAACGGGCCGGTCTGGGAGAACGTGTGCGCCAGCGAGAACGGCGTCCCGGCCGCGAGCCCGCGCGCCGCCCAGTCCGCCGGGGTGATCGTTTCGTCGACGCCGAACTCCTCGCCGAAGCCGGTCAGGCCGCGCGCCTCCAGCGTGCGGAACAGCTCTTCGCGGTACGGCCCGCGCACGCGGTCCCAGTCGATCGAGCCGCGCTGGGTGTTCGGTGCCGGCGCGAGCACCGACACGATCTCGCCGCCGCGCCCGGCCAGCCCGGGGTCGGTCGCGGTCGGCCGCGTGACCAGCAGCGACGGGTCGCTCATCAGCTTCCCCTCGCGGATGATCTCCGCGAACGTCCGCTCCCAGGCGCCGCCGAAGAAGATCGTGTGGTGCCCGAGGTCCCACCTCCGGGTGGTCCGCCCGTGCACCACCACGGCGGACGGCGAGTAGCGCAGCGGCACCGGCCGCCGCGGCCGCGCGCCGATGAGCCGGTACGCCGAGGACAGCTCGGTCGCCAGCACGACGGCGTCGCACGCGATCCGCTCGCCCGAGCGCGTCCGCACCGCCCGCACCCGCGAATTCACCCGTTCCAGCCACGCGGCTTCGGTGCCGAACCGCACGTCCGCGCCCGCCCGGGCGGCGGCGCCGGTCAGCGCCCGGCCGATCTCGCCCATCCCGCCCTCGGGGTAGTAGACGCCGCCGACGGTGTCCATGTACGAGATGACGCCGTACGCGCCGATCGCGCTCGCCGGGTCGAGACCGGCGTAGAGCGCCTGGAAGGTGAACAGCCGCCGCACGCGCTCGTCGAGCAGGTAGCGGCCGACGCGCGGGCCGAGCTTGCCGAACCCGCCCAGCGCGGCGAGCTTCGCCAGCGCCGGGTGCGCCAGGTCGAGCGGCGAGTCGAAGTTCGCCCCGATGAACCGGTCCTTCTGCACCGCGTACAGCTCGCTGAGCCAGCGCCGCAGCGCCCGGTAGCCCGCCGCCTCGCGGGCGCCGGCGAAGGCGCGGATCTCGGCCTCCATCGCGTCGCCGTCGGTGTGCAGCGCGAGGGAGCTGCCGTCGGCGAAGCGCGCCTGGTACGCGGGGTCGAGCCGGGTCAGGCGCAGGTTCTTCTCCAGCGTCTCGCCGACCGCCGCGAACGCCTCGTCCAGCAGCTCCGGCATGGTCAGCACGCTCGCGCCGGTGTCCACGGCGTTGCCGTCGAAGCTCTGCTGGCCCGCCCGGCCGCCCGGGGTGTCCGCCTGCTCCAGCAGCGTGACGCGCCGTCCCGAGCCGAGCAGGTGCAGCGTCGCCGAAAGCCCGGCCAGCCCGGCCCCGATGACGACGACGTGGTCGGCGGGCCCGTCGATGGTCCGCACGTCAGTACGTCCGCTGGGTGGCCTTGACGACCAGCCCGGTCAGCGCCTCGGGCGCCGGCTCGGCCAGGTGGGCGCGCTCGAGCGCGGCCATCGCCGCCGTCGTCAGCTCGTCGATCCGGCGCTCGACCGCGTCGACCGCGCCGACCTGCCGCAACGCCATCCGGACGGTCTCGACGCCCTCGTCGGAGAGGTCGGCGTCGCCGATCGCGTCCGCGATGACCGTGGCCGCGGCCGTCTCGCCCTTCTCGGCGGCGAGCTGCAGCCCGAGCGCGACGAGCAGCGTGCGCTTGCCCTCGCGCAGGTCGTCGCCGGCCGGCTTGCCGGTGACCGACGGGTCGCCGAACACGCCGAGCAGGTCGTCCCGCAGCTGGAACGCGACGCCGACCTCGCCGCCGAACTCCAGCAGCGTGGCGATCAGCTCGGGGGAGGCCCCGCCGAGCGCGGCACCCAGGTGCAGCGGCCGCTGGACGGTGTAGGCGGCGGTCTTGAGCCGGTCGATCTTGAGCGCGGCCTCGACGGAGGCGTCGCCGGTGGCCTGCGTGCGGACGTCGAGGTACTGGCCGGCGAGCACCTCGGTGCGCATCGCGCGCCACGCCGGCCGCGCCGCGGCGAGCGTCTGCGCGGGCAGCGGGGCGTCGGCGAACATGTCGTCCGCCCAGGCCAGCGCCAGGTCGCCGACCAGCACCGCGGTGGCCAGGCCGAACGTCGCGGGGGAGCCGAGCCAGCCCTGGTCGGCGTGCAGCTTCGCGCCCGCGATGTGCACGGTCGGGAAGCCGCGGCGGGAGTCGGAGGAGTCGATGAGGTCGTCGTGGATCAGCGCGCACGCCTGGATCAGCTCGAGGCTGGCCACCGCCTGCAGCACGCCCTCGGCGTCCGGGCCCGCCGGGTCGCCGCCCGCGCCGCGCCAGCCCCACCAGGCGAACGTCGGGCGCAAGCGCTTGCCGCCGTTCAGCACGAACCCGCGCAGCGCGTCGATGCCGGCGGCCACCGTCGGCTCGGTCGCCAGGATCTCGGTGCCCGCCCGGTCGAGGAACCCGGCCAGTGCCCGCTCGACGTGGGCGGGCAGGTCGGTGTCGGCGGGCGCGTTCATGCCGCCATCCTCGCCGAACCCGCGGGCGCGCGGGCCGCCGGGGCACCCGGATGTGGCGAATCAGACTCCGGCCGTGGCGGCCCAGAACGGCCCCGCCAGGCCGGCCTCGGCGAAGTAGGCGGCCGCGGTGCCGGGCTCCCGGCGCCGGTAGCCGCGTTCGAGCCGGCCTTCGTACCAGCCGCGCGCGAGCCGCCACAGCGTCACGAGGTCCAGCACGCACCCCTTGTCCTGCCCGGTTTCCGCGAGCCAGGCGTCCACACAGGACTCGCAGCAGAACAGCCGCTGGTTCGCGCACGTGTGCAGCACGTCGTCCCACATCCGCGCGACGGGCACGAGGAAGTGCGCCACCTGCGCGCCTTCCGGCGGCGCGGCCCGGTTCACCACCAGCGCGTGCGGCTGGCCGCAGCCGGGGCAGCGCGTCGCGACCAGCACCTCCGGCTCGTCCTCGACCAGGTGCGGGATGGCGAAGGAGTCCCACGCGCAGCCGCCCCACCACAGCGTGTGCGCGCCCATCACGGAGAAGCCGAGCGGCCGCGCGGCGAACGGGTGCGCCAGCACGACGTGCTCGCAGTCGTCGAGCACCAGGTGGTGGGCGTCGGCGAGGCGGTGCAGCGCCTGCTTCGCGACGGCCAGCGAGCCACCCGCCGCGTCGGCCAGCTCCGGCGCGGTCGGGGCCCGGCCGTGGTCGGCGAACGCGTGGTAGACCGCCAGGCGCACGTCCTCGTCCCAGCTCGCGTCGTCTTCGCGCACCAGGCCAGTTTAGTCCGCCATAGCGCCTCGAATGTGAGTCGAACCGCAGTCTCGCGACGCGGACGGGGGCTCCCGCATGCCGGGCATCGGCCCTTAACATGCAGGCATGACGTCGGTGATCGAGCGGTTGCGCGGAGACGGGCCGAAGTTCTCCATCGAGTTCTTCCCGCCCCGGGACGCGGCGGACGAGGCCGTCCTGTGGAAGGCGGTCCGGGAGCTCGAGCCGTACGACCCGGCCTACATGTCGATCACCTACGGCGCGGGCGGCTCCAGCCGCGACGGCACGGTCCGCAGCATCGCCCGCGTCGCGACCGAGACGACGCTGGTGCCGATGGCGCACCTGACCGCGGTCAACCACTCCGTCGCCGAGCTGCGGAACGTGATCGGCTGGTACGCCTCGGTCGGCGTCCGCAACATCCTCGCGCTGCGCGGCGACCCGCCCGGCGACGTCTACGGCGAGTGGATCCCGCACCCCGAGGGCCTCACCTACGCCGAAGAGCTGGTGCAGCTGGTCCGCGAGCTGGGCGACTTCTGCGTCGGCGTTTCGGCGTACACCTACGGCCACCCCCGCTCGCCCGACCTCGACACCGACACCAAGTACCTGGTCCGCAAGCTGCGCGCGGGCGCGCACTTCGCGATCGCGCAGCTGTTCCACGACCCCGAGGACTTCCTGCGGCTGCGCGACCGGGTCGCCGCGACCGGCTGCGACGTCCCGGTGCTGCCGGGCGTCATGCCGCTGACGACGATGCGGACCCTGCAGACGACGATCAAGCTGTCCGGCGCGCCCGCGCCGCGGAAGCTGCTCGACCGGCTGGAACCGCTCGCGGACGACCCCAAGGCGTTCCGCGCGGCGGGCATCGACGTCACCACCGAGCTGTGCGAGAAGCTGATCGCGGAAGGCGTGCCGAACCTGCACTTCTACACGTTCAACCGGTCGAAGGCGACGCGCGAGGTGATCGCCCGGCTGGGGCTCGTCCCGGCCCGTGCTTAAGTACGTACCACCGGGTCCGGGTGGCCCGGTAGCGTGCCGGACATGGCTTCCACTGCTTCAGACGTCAACGGCATCTGCGACCGCTACGTCGACGACTACGCGGCCGCGGACCCGGTCGCCGCGACCTCCCACGGCATCACCGGCCACGACCACCGGCTGACCGACTACTCCGCCGACGGCTTCGCCGAACGCGCCGGGCTGGCCGCGCGGGCGCACGCCGCCGTCGCGGCCGCCGAGCCGCGCGACGCCGCGGAACGGGCCGCGCAGGCCGTCTTCACCGAGCGCCTCGGCCTGGAGCTGGAGATCCACGAAGCCGGTCTCGACGTGGCGAGCCTGAACACCATCTCCAGCCCCGTCCAGGAGCTGCGGATGGTGTTCGACCTGATGCCGCTGGAGTCGGAGCAGGACTGGTCGGTCGTCGCGGCCCGCATCGGCGAGGTCCCGAAGGCGCTGGCCGGCGTCCGCGGCGGCCTCCTCGCGGGCGCCGACGCGGGCCACGTCGCGGCGCTGCGGCAGGTCTCGAAGGTGGCGGAGCAGTGCGAGACGTGGGCCGGGCTGAAGGACGCGAAGGGCTTCTTCGCCGCGCTCGTCGAAGGCGCGTCTTCGCAGGGCGAAGCGCTCAAGAGCGACCTCGCGCACGGCGCGCGCGCCGCCGACGAGGCGTTCGCCGAGTTCGCCGGCTTCCTGCGCGCGGAGCTGGCGCCGAAGGCCCCGGTCAAGGACGCCGTCGGCGAGGACGCCTACCGCCTGTGGTCGCGGTACTTCGTCGGCGCCGCGCTCGACCTGCGCGAGTCCTACGAGTGGGGCTGGGCCGAGTTCTCCCGCATCGAAGCGGAAATGCGCGCAGTCGCGAACCGCGTCAAGGCCGGCGCGTCCCCGAAGGAAGCCGCGGCGATCCTGGACGCCGACCCGCGCTACCGCGTCCAGGGCCGCGCGGAGTTCGAGGCGTGGATGCAGCGCCTGTCCGACGGCGCCCTGGAGTCGTTGCGCGGCAAGCACTTCGAGATCTCCGACCGCGTGATGGCCCTGGAGTGCAAGATCGCCCCGCCCGGCGGCGGCGTCGGCGCGTACTACACGGGCCCCAGCGAGGACTTCAGCCGTCCGGGCCGCATGTGGTGGTCCCTGCCGGCCGGCCGCGACGAGTTCAGCACGTGGCGCGAAACGAGCACGGTCTACCACGAGGGCGCCCCGGGCCACCACCTCCAGATCGCGACGGCGGTCGACCAGTCGGCGTCGCTGAACAAGTACCAGCGCCTGATGGCGTTCACGTCGGGCCACGCGGAGGGCTGGGCGCTGTACTCGGAGCGCCTGATGGAGGAACTGGGCTACCTGTCGGACGACGGCGACCTGCTGGGCATGCTCTCGGAACAGCTGTTCCGCGCCGCCCGGGTGATCGTCGACCTCGGCATGCACCTGGAGCTGACCATCCCCGCGGGCGCCGGCTTCCACGACGGCGAGCGCTGGACGCCGGAGCTGGGCCTGGAGTTCATGCTGACCCGCACGATCACCGACGAAGCCCACCTCCGCGACGAGATCGACCGCTACCTCGGCTGGCCCGGCCAGGCCCCGGCGTACAAGATCGGCGAGCGCCTCTGGCTGGCGGCCCGCGCGGAGGCGCAGGCCCGGGCGGGGGCCGGGTTCGACATCAAGCGGTTCCACACCGAAGCCCTGAAGCTGGGCGGGATGGGGCTGGACACGCTGCGGGAGCAGCTGGCGAAGCTCGACTGAGGTTGTGCGGGGCCTCGCCGGTTTTCGCCGGCGGGCCCCCGCCCTCCCTGGCAGGGCTCCGGCAAAGTCGTGCGCCCGCCGGCCCCCCGCCTGACGTTGCGGGTTCTCACCGACTGCCGTTAAGGCCACCTTGCGGGCGTCAG
Source organism: Amycolatopsis eburnea (assembly GCF_003937945.1). Classification (GTDB taxonomy): domain Bacteria; phylum Actinomycetota; class Actinomycetes; order Mycobacteriales; family Pseudonocardiaceae; genus Amycolatopsis; species Amycolatopsis eburnea. The sequence goes on along the minus strand of NZ_RSEC01000024.1, from coordinate 120,949 downwards.
ACGCCCGCAAGGTGGCCTTAACGGCATGGGGTTCCCGGCGACTGACCACTCACCGACCTCTGCGGCACAGAGCACAGAAGTCGAATTGGCCGCAGGCCCACCCGGCCCGACTTTGCCGGAGCCCCCGCCCTCCCTGGGGGGCGTCCCACGTCCAGTTTACCGGCCCCGCCCGACAAACCCGCCCGCAAAGCGATTTCGCCGGCCCGCTGTCCACAACCGCGCCACCCTGTGGAAAACCCCTCGCGCGGCCCCGAGCCGCACGGTTAAGTTCCCCTCGTGCACCGGATCTTCCTCGTCACCCCACCGCCCCGCGCCTGAGCGGGGTGGTCCCTCGCCGCGTGGCCTGAGCGCCCGCGGCGGCTTCGTCTTGCGCGCCGCCCCGCGTCGTCGATCTCCCTTTTCCTTCGACGCAGGAGCGTTCCTTGGTGTCTCTGCCCACGCGCGCCCGTTCTTCGGCCGCGCTCGTCCTCGCCGGTGTCCTCTGGGGCACCGGTGGCCTGGCCGGCTCGCTGCTCGGCGAGCTCGCCGGCCTCCACCCGCTCGCCGTCGCGGCCTACCGGCTGCTCGTCGGCGGCGGGGTCGCCACCCTGTTCGTCCTTCTGAAGGGCGGCACCGTCCCGCGCACGGCCGAAGCGGCCAAGCGCGTGCTCGTCGTCGGCGGCCTGTTCGCGCTGTTCCAGGCGAGCTACTTCGCCGCCGTCGCGCTCAGCTCGGTCAGCATCGCGACCATGACCACGATCGGCGCCGCGCCCGTCGTGGTCACCCTCGCCGGCACGCGGAAACCCCGCGGCTGGACGCTGGTCTCCGTGGCGGGCACGCTCGCCGGCCTGGTGCTGCTGCGCTGGTCACCGGATGCCGTGGCCACCCTCGGCGGGCTCGGCTTCGCGCTGCTGGCCGCGGCGGGCTTCGCGGCGTTGACGCTGCTCACCGCCAAGCCGGTCGACGGCCTGGAGCCGCTGCCCACGACGGCGTTCGGCTGCCTGACCGGCGGGCTGCTGCTGACGCCGGTCGCGAGCTGGACCGGCATGGCGCTGCCGCTGCACGCGGACGTCCTGCTGGTGGCGTGCTACCTCGGCGCCGTCCCGACCGCGCTCGCCTACGCCGCCTACCTGCGCGGACTGGCGGACGCGCACCCGGTGCTGGGGGCGCTGTCGGCGGTGCTCGAGCCGCTGACGGCGGCCGTGCTGGCCGCGGTGCTGCTCGGGGAACGGCTCAGCGGCACGGCGTGGTGCGGCGCGGCCGTGCTGGTCGCGGCGCTGGTCGTCGGCTACTGGCGGCCTGAACCGCGGTGAACCCCGGCGCTGCCCCTCAGCGAGGCTCGAGGGGCAGCGCCCGCCCGAGGATCGCGAACGGCCGCGGGTCGCCGGCGAAGTGGTAGTCGCGCAGGACGTCGACGAACCCGGTCCGCCGGTAGAGCTTCCACGCCCGGCTGGTGCCCTCGGGCGTGGAGAGCAGCACGTTCGCGCTCGGCACGCCGTCGAGGAGGCCGCGCAGCAGGTCCTCGCCGATCTGGTGGCCCTGGTTCTCCGGCTTGACGTGGATCTCGGTCAGCTCGAAGTAGTCGGCCAGCCAGCGGTCGGCCTCGGCGGGCCCGGACCGGCGGCTCAGGCCGTGGCGCACCTGCTCGTGCCACCACTGCCCGGCCCGGCCGCGGTAGCCGTAGGCCAGCCCGAGCAGGACGTCGTCGGCGTCGAACGCGGCCATGCAGCGCCAGCCCTCGCGCAGCGCGTGGGTGAGCCACATCGGCGCCCGCTGCTCGGCGGTGCCGGCCGGGTACCGCATCGCCCGCACGTAGATGTCGAGCGCTTCGGGCAGGCGTGCGCGGAACTCGTCCGTCGAGAGCTGGGCGTAGCGGGAGCAGCCGGCGGGCATCGCGGTCACAGCGAGCCATCTTCCTCCGCGCCGCCGAGCGCGCCGGGGGTGCCCCCGGTCAACGCCACCAGGTCCGCGAACGTCGTCGGGTAGACGGTCTTCGGGTGCCCGGCCGCGGCCCACACGACGTCGTGGGCGCGCAACGCGGTGTCCACCAGCGTCGGCAGCGGCGCCGGGTGCCCGACCGGGGCCACGCCGCCGATCGGCTGCCCGGTGTGCGCCCGCACGAAATCGGCGTCGGCCTTGCCGATCTCGCCGCCGGCCAGCCGCGCGAGCGTGGCCGGGTCCGCGCGGTGGGCGCCGGAGGTCAGGGCGAGGAGCGCGGTTTTGTCGGACCCCAGGCGGAAGATGAGGCTGTTGGCGATGGCACCGACGGGAACGCCGAGCGCTTCGGCCGCCTGCGCGGCGGTCCGCACCTCGGCGGCGAGCACTCGGATGCCTTCGGCGGCGGCGTGCTGCCCGGCTTCGGCCAGCGCGGCCGCCACCTTGGCGACGGCGGGGTGGTCCAGCGAACTCATGAGCCTATGAGATCACGCCACCGACCTGGTGTCCCGCGGGATTCCACCCCCGGGGTTGAGCGGATGCCCGGTCCGGGGTTACTCTGGAAATTGTTCGAACAGACGTTCGACATCTGGTGAGCGCGCACCGGTCTGGTGCCCGGCTCCGGGACGGGGGAAGCGTCTCGGCGCCGGGCCCCCGATCGAGCTCACGCCGCGCAGGAGGAGGGTCGCCATGTCCGTCAAGGTCGGGTCCCCCACGGACCAGGGGCAGCCCCAGCTGCCCATGTCGCTGCGCCCCCCGGTAACCCCGGCGGCGCCCGGCACCCACCACGGCCGCCCCCGCCGCCCCCGTCCGCAGGCTCCGGCGCTGAGGCAGCCCGAGCTGCCGATGTCGCCGGCGGTCGCGGAGGAACACCCCGCCGACGTTCCGGAGGTGGTCGGGCAGCCGCGCTCGTCGGCCGCGGAGCCCGCACAGCCTGGGCTGCCGATGCCGGTGCGCCCGACTGTCTCGGCCTCCGCGGATGCACCGGCGGAGCCCGCGCGACCGAAGCTGCCGGTGCGCCCGCCCGCCTCCGCGGATTCAGCAGCGGAGCCCGCGCAGCCGAAGCTGCCGATGCCCCTCCGCCCACCGGCTGCGGCTCCCGCGGACTCGTCGGCGACCGCGGCGTCCCCGCAACCCCTGCCGCTGCCCGCCGCCGGGGAGTCCGATCAGTCCCAGCTGCCCATGGCGCTTCGGCCGCCCGCCCCGCCGGCCGCCGCCGCGTTGCTGGCTCAGGCTCGGCGAGGGCTGGCCGAGGCCGAGCGGGAAACCGTCGTGTCCGAGCGGTTCATCGGGGCCTACCTCGCCGCCCTGCGCGGGGCCGCCGCCGTGCTCGAAGCGCGGGGGCGGCCGCATCGGGGGCGGGCTCGGCCGGCCAGCAGCTGGGTGCTGCTCGACTCCGTCGCGCCCGAGCTGCGCGAGTGGTCCGCCTTCTTCGCGGGCAACTCCGCCACCCGCGCCGCCGCGCAGGCCGGGATCACCGGGAAGGTCACCGGGGAGTCGGCCGCTCAGCTGGTCCGCGCCGCCGGGTTGTTCCTCGAACTCGTGCGCCGGCTGGTGCACGGCCTGCCGATCAGCGGGGAAGCCCATGTCGCGTGAGCACGGCCCGGTCGACCACGGGCGGCTGCTCACGGCGCTGGGGATCGAAGGCCGGGTGCTGGCCGAGGCCGTGCACGCCGCCCCGCTCGAAGCGCCGGTGCCCGCCTGCCCGGGCTGGTCGCTCGGCGAGGTCGCGCGGCACGTCGGGAGCCTGTACCGGATGGTCCGCCGCCGGCTCGCCGACGGCCGCGCCCCCGAAGACTGGCAGCGCGATCCCGAGCCGGGCCAGCCGCTCCACGAGTTCCTCGAGGCGGGTCTCACCGAGCTGCTCGACGAGCTCGCCGCCCACGACCCCGGCGAGCGCGCCGACACCTGGTGGCCGGCGGACCCGACCTACGGGTTCTGGCGGCGCCGGATGCTGCACGAGACGCTGATCCACCGCGTCGACGTCGAACAGGCGGCGGGCACCGAGCAGCGCGGCGTGCCCGACGACCTCGCGCTCGACGGCGTCGACGAGGCGCTCACCCTGTGGTTCGGCCAGAAGCTGCCGATGCTCGGGCTGACCGGCACGAAAGCGGGATCGGTCGGCGTGCGCGCCGGCGCGCACAGCTGGATCGCGCGCGCCGGGCCGGAAACCACGGAAGCCTGGCGCTGTTCGGCCGAGGAGGCCGAGGCCGCGGACGACGTCGTCACGGCCGAACCCGGGCGGATCTACCTGTGGCTCTGGGGCCGTGCGTCCCTGACCTCGGTGACCGTGCGGGGTGTGCACGACCAGGCGGCCCAGCTCTGGGCGCTGCTGCGGCTCGCGACCCGATGAACCGGCCGGTGGGGAAGCCGAACCGGAACTGTCGGGGGTGGCGGTTAGCCTGCGCCGCATGAACACGCGCCTGGTGAACCTGGTCGTCGACGCGGCGCGGCCGGAGGTCCTGGCGGACTTCTGGGCCGCGCTGCTCGGCTGGACCGCGGTCGTCGAAGAGCTCGGCGAGATCGACGTGCGGGCCCCGGAGACCGACGGCTGGGGCCTGGACCTCGTTTTCGTCCCGGTCCCGGACACCAAGGAGGTGAAGAACCGGATCCACCTGGATCTGGCGAGCCAGACCCCCGAGCACCAGGCCGAGCTGGTGGCGCGCGCCCTCGAGCTGGGCGGTGACCGGGTCGACGTCGGCCAGGGCGCGGTCCCGTGGGTCGTGCTGGCGGATCCCGAGGGCAACGAGTTCTGCGTCCTCGAACCCCGCGAGCGCTACGCCGGGACGGGCGCTGTCGCGTCGATCGTGGTCGACGCCCGCGAACCGGAGCAGCTGGCGGCGTTCTGGGCGGGGCTCACCGGCTGGCCGGTCGAAGCCCGCGAAGGCGACGTCCTGGTGGGCCTGCGCGCGCCGTCCGGGCGCGGGCCGTGGCTGGAGTTCCTCCGCAACGAGGACGTCAAGCGCGGCAAGAACCGCGTCCACCTGGATGTCGCGCCCCCGGCGGGCGCCGACCACGCCGCGGCGGTGAAGGAGGTCGTCGCGGCCGGCGCGGCGCCCGCGGACCTGGGCGGACCGGCGCTGCCGTGGCGCGTGCTGACCGATCCGGAGGGCAACGAGTTCTGCGTGCTCACCCCGCGGTGACTTAGCTTGGAGGTCATGGAGACCTTCGACTGGGAGGGGCGCCGGATCGCCTGGGAACGCGCCGGCTCCGGGCCCCCGGTGGTGTTCTGCCACGGCACGCCGTGGTCGTCGTGGCTGTGGCGGCCCTTCGCCGACGCGCTGAGCGGCGACTTCACCGTCTACCTCTGGGACATGCCCGGCTACGGCCGGTCTTCGAAGGACGCCGGCCACGAGGTCGGCTTCGACGTCCAGGCCGATGCCTTCCGGGCGCTGCTCGCGCACTGGGAGCTCGACCGGCCGCACGTCGTCGCCCACGACTACGGCGGCGTCGTCTCGCTGCGCGTCCACCTGGTGCACGGCGTGCCGTACGCGTCGCTGCTGCTGGTCGACGCCGTGGCCATCCCGCCGTCGGGCTCGCCGTTCTTCCGGCTCGTCAAGGAGCACCCGGAGGTGCTCGCCCGGGTACCGCCGTACATCCACGAGGCGCTGGTCCGGGCCTACGTCGCCAACGCGAGCCACCGCGAGCTGCGCGCGGCCGACGTCGACGAGCTCGCCGCCCCGTGGCTCGGCGACGAGGGCCAGCCGGCGTTGTACCGCCAGATCGCGGCGTACGACGAGAGCTACCTGGCCGAGATCGAGGGGCTGCTGGACCGGGCCGACCTGCCCGTGCACGTCCTCTGGGGCACCGAGGACACCTGGATCCCGATCGCCATCGGCGAGCGGCTCGCCGCGGGCATCCCCGGCGCGAAGTTCACCCCGATCCGCGACGCCGGGCACCTGGTCCAGCTGGACGCCCCGGTCGCGCTGGCGACGGAGCTGCGGTCCTGGCTGACGAGTGTTTCGGCGGGGTTGCCGGGCCGCGTCGAACGCTGATCTGCGCGAAACACCGGCGTCCTGGCGCGGCAACAACCACCGGGGACCGTGGGGGGCATGGAGACCTCCAGAGCGTTGCCCCAGCCGGGCCGGACGGCCGTCGTCGAGGAACCCGCCGGCGCGTCGGCGTGGCGGGTGCGGGTCCGGATGCACGACCACCCCGGCACCCTGGCCCGCCTCGCCATCCGGCTCGCCGACCTGGAGTGCAACATCCTCGGCCTGAGCGTGCTGCCGGTGCCCGGCGGGGTGCTGGACGAGATCGTGCTGCGCCCCGCCACCGGCCTGCCCCGCCGGCGGCTGGTCGAAGCGCTGCGCGCCGAGGGCTGCGAATGCACCGCGATCATCGACGCCGACGTCCACGAGCTGGTCGACCCGTCCGCGTCGACGCTGCTGGCGGCCCGCCGCGCGGTCGACGACCCGGCCCGCCTCGCCGAAGTGCTGAAGGACGTGCTCGCCGCCGACGTCGTCACCCTCGTGCCCGCCACCGAGGCGAACCCGGCCCGCACCGAGAGCGGGCACCGGGCGGTGTTCGCGCTGGCCGGCGGCAGCGCGCTGGTGGCGCGCCGCCGCTGGGCACCGTTCGTCCAGCTGGAGCTGACCCGCGCCGGAGCGCTGCTGGCGCTGCTCGCCGCGGCGGCCCGGAACGCGGCCGGCCCGGTCGTGCTCGACCGTCCCGACGGCGCCGCGATCGTCCTGCGCAAAGGCGTCCCCGGCGACGCCGACGCGGTCGCCGACCTGCACCGGCGCTGTTCGATGGCGACGCTCTTCCGGCGCTACCACTCGGGCGTGCGGACGGTCCCGCGCCGCTGGCTGCACCGGTTGCTCGTGCCCCCGCGCGGAACCAGCGTGCTGGCGGTCTTCGGCCGCGAGGTGATCGGCCTGGCGCAGCTCATCCCGAACGCTTCGGGCACCGCCGAGATCTCCCTGCTGGTGGAGGACGACTGGCAGCGGCAGGGCATCGGCACGGCCCTGCTGGCCCGGCTCGCCGTTCTCGCGGAAGCCCAGGGAATCACGGAGCTGACGGCGGACTCCCTCACCGGCGACGACGTCCTGCCCCGCACGGCGGCCCGGGCCGGCCTGCGGACGGAACGCGCCGTCGACGACGGCGCCAAGCTTCGGCTGTTCTTGCCCTCCTAACGCTTCCAGAACCAGTCTTTTTCCCGCGCTTCGCGCAGGGCGGACTTCTTGCGCTCGGCGGTGAGCCGGTCGAGGTAGAGGACGCCGTCGAGGTGATCGGTCTCGTGCTGCAGGCACTGGGCCAGCACGTCTTCGCCTTCGACCTCGATGGGCTCGTTGTGGACGTCGACGCCCCGGACCTTCGCGTGCTTGGCGCGCCGGGTGGGGAACCACAGCTCCGGCACGGACAGGCAGCCCTCGCTGATCTCGTGCGTCTCTTCGGACAGCTCGACGATCTCGGGGTTGATGACGTACCCGGTCAGCCCGGCGACGTCATAGCTGAACACCCGCAGCCCGACGCCGATCTGCGGCGCGGCGAGCCCGGCGCGCCCGGCGGGCTTGACCGAGTCGACGAGGTCCCGCACGAGCGCCTCGAGCTTCTCGTCGAACACGGTGACCGGGTCGCAGACGGACTTGAGGATCGGGTCGCCGAAATAGCGCAGTTCGCGCATCGCCATGAGCAGAACATCCTTCGTGCGGTGTCGGACTGGCAGCTTAGGCCCGGAGGCGCAGACCCGAGGGCGTGGCCCGGAAACCCGCTTCCCGCAGCACTTCCGCCAGCTCCGACGTCAGCGCCTGCTCGCCGTCCGCACGCTGGACCGACAGCTGACCCAGCCAGCCTTCCCGCACCGCCGCCGACAACGCCTGCGCCGCGTCCACCAGCGGTTGCCGCTCCTCGGTGAAGCTCAGCAGTGATTTGCCTCCTCGTTCGACGTAGAGCGCCGGCACGCCGTCCACCAGGACCGCCAGCGCGCCGGCCTTGCGGGCCGGACGGTGTTTCGTGTCGCCCGTCGCCGCCGGCCACGGGAGCGCCGCGCCGTACGGCTGAGCCGGGTCCGCCGCGGCCAGGACCACCGCCCGGCCGGGTGCCGGGCGGCCTGGGCCCGACAGCGCGCGCAGGCGGTCCACCGCGCCCTTCGCCGCGAACTGGGCCGCGCCGAGCCCCTCCACGACGTAGCCGCGGATCACCTGGCCGGTGTCCTCCATGCCGCGGAGGACCTTGTAGATCCCCGAAAACCCGCCGGTGACGCGTTCGGTGTCGAGCGCGCCGCGCGTAAGGACGCCGTGGCGCTCCAGGAACGCCTCGGTGCGGGCGTGGGCTCGCCGGGTCGCGTCGGTTTCGCGGGGCGGGGTCAGCGCCCACCGGCCCGCCACGGTCGGCGGTCCGGAGCGCGACGGCATCTGCGGCCGCCCGGCCCGCAACCGCGCGTACCGGCCGCGCGGCGCCTGGCGCCGGGGTTTGTGCGCGCCGTGCCCGGCGACCTGCGCCCGCAGCGGCCCCAGCGTGTCGCCGGTGACCAGCCCCGCCCACACCAGGTCCCACAGCGCCGCCACGACTTCGGCGTCGCTCGGGGCCTTCTCCACCAGCACGGTCGCGCGGTCCACCAGCTGCCGGAAGAACAGCGCGCCACCCTCCAAAGTGGACACGAGCGCGTCGTGCAGCGGACCGGTCGGGATGTCCTCGACGACTTCGGGCAGCAGCAGGTCGGCGACGTCGGTGGGGGCGAGGGCGATCCAGCCGTCGCCGCCGGACAGCGCGCCGCAGCCCGCCCAGGTGACCTCGCCCGCCGTCGTCAGCTCGTCCAGCAGCGCGGGGGAGTAGCCCGGCAGCCGCCCGGGCAGGATCAGCGACTCCACCGCGCTCGCCGGCAACGGCGCCCCGGCGAGCTGCTCGACGACGGACAGCACGTCGTCCGCCGTCGGCGCCGCCCGGACGCGGCCGCCGAACCCGTGCCACGCTGGCAGGAACCGGCCCAGCGCCGCCGGCTCGACCGGCTCGACCTCCGCTCGCAGCTTCGCCAGCGAAGCCCGCCGCAGCCGGCGCAGGACCGCGGAGTCGCAGTACTCGATCCCGACCCCGTGGGTGTCGGGATGCCCGACCGGGCTCAGTTCGCCGCGGACCAGGCGGCCTTCGCCGGTCATCCGGTCGAGGACGCCGGTGACGACGGCCAGGCCGAGCCCGAACCGCTCGGCCACCGCCGCCGCCGCGAACGGCCCGCGGCCGCGGGCGTACCGCGACAGCAGGTCGCCGAGCGGGTCCGCCACCGGTTCGGTGAACGCCTCGGGCACGCCCACCGGCAGCGCGGTGCCCAGCGCGTCCCGCACCCGGCCCGCGTCCTCGATCGCCAGGAACCGTTCCGTGCCGCCGATCCGCACCCGGATCGCCCGCCGAGCCGCTTCCAGCTCGGTGAGCCACTCCGGCTGGATCCCGCGCTCCGCGGCCTCTTCGACGGTCAGGTCGCCGAGGAACCGCAGCAGGTCGGCGGCGTCCTCGGCCGAGCGCGCGTGCCGGTCGGGTTCGAGCCGTTGCAGCGACCGTTCCACCTCGCGCACAGCTTCCGGGTCGAGCAGTTCGCGGATCGCTTCGGTGCCGAGGAGTTCGGCCAGCAGCGCCGAATCCAGCGACAGCGCCGCCGCCCGCCGCTCGGCCAGCGGCGCGTCGGTCTCGTACAGGAACATCCCGACGTAGCCGAAGAGCAGGCTGCGCGCGAACGGCGACGCGGCCGGCGTCTCGACCTCCACCAGCCGGACCTTGCGTGCCCGGACGTCGGCCATCAGCTCCCGCAGCCCGCCCACGTCGTAGACGTCCTGCAGGACCTCCCGCATCGCTTCCAGCACGACCGGGAACCGTTCGTACTTAGCCGCGACCGACAGCAGCTGCGACGCGCGTTGCCGTTGCTGCCACAGGGGAGTCCGGCGCCGGGGGTCCCGGCGCGGCAGCAGCAGCGACCGCGCCGCGCACTCCCGGAACCGGGCCGCGAACACGGCCGAGCCGCCGACCTCGGCGACGATCAGCTGCTCCACCTCTTCGGGGTCGAGCAGGATGTCGTCCGCGCCGATGGTGACGTCCGCGCCGTCGGCGTCGAGAGCGTCGGGCAGCCGCAGGACGATGCCGTCGTCGGAGTGCGCCACCTGCGCGTCCACCCCGCGGTTCTCCCGCAGCCGCGCGGCGATCGCGAGGGCCCACGGCGCGTTCACCTGCGCGCCGAACGGCGAGTGCACGACGATCCGCCAGTCGCCCAGCTCGTCGCGGTAGCGCTCCAGCAGGATCGTCCGGTCGTTCGGGACGTGCCGCGTGGCTTCCTTCTGCTCGGCCAGGTACTGCAGCAGGTTGTCGCACGCCCGCTCGTCCAGCCCCGCCGCGGCGGCCCGCTCGCGTGCCTTGTCCGCGTCCGATGTGGACAGTTCACGGACGAACTTCCCCAGCGCCCGGCCGAGTTCCAGCGGACGGCCCGGCGCGTCGCCCTTCCAGAACGGCATCCGCGCCGGCTCGCCGGGCGCGGGCACCACGATGACCCGGTCGTGCGTGATGTCGGTGATCCGCCACGACGACGTGCCGAGCAGGATGGTGTCGCCGACCCGCGACTCGTACACCATCTCTTCGTCGAACTCGCCGACCCGCGAGCCGGGCTTGTCGTCCGCGCCCGGCGTCATGACGGTGAACAGGCCGCGGTCCGGGATGGTGCCGCCCGAGGTCACGGCCAGCCGCTGCGAGCCCGGCCGCCCGCGCAGTTCGCCGCTGATGCGGTCCCACGTGATCCGCGCCCGCAGCTCGCCGAACTCCTCGCTGGGGTACCGGCCCGCGAGCATGTCGAGCACCGCGTGCAGCGCGTCGTCCGGCAGCGACGCGAACGGCGCCGCCCGCCGCACCAGCGACGCCAGGTCCGGCACCGTCCACGGTTCCAGCGCCACCATGGCCACGACGTGCTGCGCCAGGACGTCGAGCGGGTTGCGCGGGTACCGGACCGCCTCGATCGCGCCGCTCGCCATCCGTTCCGCGACCACCGCGCACGAGACGAGGTCGCCGCGGAACTTCGGGAACATCACCCCGGAGGAGACGGCGCCGACCTGGTGCCCGGCCCGGCCGACGCGCTGCAGCCCGGACGCCACCGTCGGCGGCGCCTCGATCTGCACCACCAGGTCGACCGCGCCCATGTCGATGCCCAGCTCCAGCGACGACGTCGCGACCACGCACGGCAGCCGCCCGGACTTGAGGTCCTCCTCGACGTGCGTGCGCTGCTCCCGCGACATCGACCCGTGGTGCGCCCGGGCGATCACCGGCGGCGCGCCGGTGCTGACCCCGGACTGGCCTACAGCCTCGGCGGGGAAGGCATCCGCGGGCGTGAGTTCGGTCTGCTCGGCGGCCAGCTCGTTGAGCCGCGCCGTCATCCGCTCGGTGAGCCGGCGCGAGTTGGCGAACACGATGGTCGAGCGGTGGGCCCGGATCAGGCTCAGCACCCGCTCCTCGACGGCCGGCCAGATCGACGGCCGCTGCACCGGGTTGCCCGCCATCTCCTCCAGCGTGCCCAGGCCGCCGGGCGCGATGTCGCCGGGCGGGAACGCCTCGGTCAGCGACTCCAGGGACTCCAGCGCGTCGAGCGGACTCGGTGCCGGACCCTGCGGTGCGTCGAGGTTGCTCATGTCCTCGACCGGGACCTCGACGCGCACCTCGATGGTCTTCGCCAGCTTCGGCTGGACCACCCGCACCGGGCGGCCCCCGGCGAGGAACGCGCTCACCTCGTCGACCGGGCGGACCGTCGCCGAGAGCCCGATCCGCTGCGCCGGCTTCGGCAGCAGCGAGTCCAGCCGCTCCAGGGAGAGCGCGAGGTGCGCGCCGCGCTTGCCGCCGGCGACCGCGTGCACCTCGTCGACGATCACGGTCTCGACGCCGCGCAGCGACTCCCGCGCCGACGACGTGAGGATGAGGAAGAGCGACTCCGGCGTGGTCACCAGCACGTCCGGCGGGGTCTTGCCGAACGTGCGGCGCTCGGCCGCGGTGGTGTCGCCGGTGCGCATGCCCACTTCGATCTCCGGCACCGGCAGCCCGAGCCGCCGGGTGGCCTGCGAGATGCCCGCCAGCGGCGCGCGCAGGTTCCGCTGGACGTCGACCGCGAGGGCCTTCAGCGGGGAGACGTAGAGGATGCGGCAGCGCTTGGTGGCCTCCGCCGGCGGTGGTTCCACCGAGAGCCGGTCGAGCGCCCAGAGGAACGCGGACAGGGTCTTGCCGGACCCGGTCGGCGCGACGACGAGGGCGTGCTCGCCCGCGTGCGCCGCCCGCCAGGCCCCTTCCTGCGCCGCGGTGGGCGCGGCGAAGGCCCCCGCGAACCAGTCCCGGGTCGCGGGGGAGAAGAGGTCGAGCACGTCAACTGCCACGTCGTCCATGATGCGCGGCACCACCGACAATTTCGGATCCTCCCGCCGGGATCACGCTGTCGGCGAACTGCGGGAAGACGACGTCGACCCGCGGCTCGTCGGTGATCAGCCGGTAGTCGCGATCCAGCGGAGCCCAGTAGGAAAAAGGGGCCTTTCCCAGCTTGGAGTGGTCGGCCAGCACGTACGCTTCGCCGCCCGCGTGGAGCATCGCGTGCTTGACCACCGACTGCTCCAGTGAGGGGCAGCACAGCCCCCGGCCGTCGACCACGCCGTCCGCGCCCAGGAACACCCGATCGGGTGAGATGTGCCGCAGCTGGGCCAGCACGCTCTCGCCCAGGATCGCTTCGTTGGGGTGCCGCAGCCGGCCGCCGAGGACGATCAGGTCGATCCCGGCGAACCCGGCCAGCTCGCGGATGGCGTTGACGCCGTTGGTGACCACCGTCAGCCCCTCGCGGTGCGCGAGGTGGCGGGCGAGCCTGCCGGTGGTCGTGCCGGCGTCGAGCAGCACCACCTCGCCGTCCTCGACCAGCGCGGCGGCCTCGCGTGCGATGGCCTCCTTGGCCGCGGCGTGCTCCTGGTCCTTCTCCCGGGGACTGCGCTCGGTGTCGAGCGCGCCGCCGTAGGTGCGGACGACGTGCCCGGCCCCGGCGAGGGAGGCGAGGTCGCGGCGGATCGTCGACTCGGAGACGCCGAACTCGGCGGCCAGCTCCGCGATGCCGCCGGCGCCGTCGCGGACGGCCTCCAGCAGCATCGCGCGCCGGTCACGGGTGCCTGGTCGGGGCTGGGACATGCGCCGACTCTGCCACAGCCGCGGGTTTCAGCCCGAAGAACGCGAGGCCGGCGGCCACGGCGAGGAACGCGGCCAGCACCACGAACCCGGTGGTCGCGCTGCCGGTGACGTCGGTGAGCCAGCCGACCAGGTAGGGCCCGGCGAACCCGCCGAGGTTGCCGAGCGCGTTGATCAGGCCCATCGCCACGGCGACCACCTCGATGCCGAGGAGCCGGCTGGGGATCGCCCAGAACGGCCCGTACGGCATGTACACGCCGGTCGCGACGACGCACAGCAGGACCAGCTGCACGGCAGGCGGCCAGTGCACGAGGTTGCCGAGCAGGAGCCCGGCGATGGCGACGAGCAGCGGCACGGTGACCGCGAGCCGCCGGTTGCCGGTGCGGTCCGACCAGTGCGCGCACGCGACCATCCCGGCCAGCGCGAGGACGTACGGCACGGCGGAGAGGAACCCGACCGCGGTGGCCGAACCGCCCGTCATCGCCTTCACGACCGAGGGCAGCCACAGGCTGAAGCCGTAGAAGCCGGTGATCCAGAAGAAGTAGACGCCGATCAGCAGCAGCACCTGGCGGTTCGCGAGCGCCTGCCGGTAGCCCTGCTTCGCGAAGGCCGGCTTCGCGTCTTCTTCGGCCTTCAACGTGGTTTCGAGGTATTCGCGTTCCTCGGCGGAGATCCAGCGCGCCTTCGCCGGGCGGTCGGCCACCGCGAACGACCAGACGACCGCCCACAGCAGCGGCGGCAGGCCCTGGAGCACGAACACCCAGCGCCACGACATGTGGTCGAGCATCAGCCCGGACAGCGGGGACATGACGATCGCCGAGATCGGCAGGCACGTCATCCACAACGCGTTCGCGCGCGCCCGTTCGGCCTGCGGGAACCAGGACGCCAGCAGGATCAGCACCGCGGGCCACACGCCGCCTTCGAACAGCCCGAGCAGCAATCGCGCGAGGTGCAGCTGCGTTTCGTTCCGCACGAGTCCGCACAGCACCGCCGCGAACGCCCACGCGATCATCAGGATCAGCACCGTCTTGCGGGCGCTCCACTTCGCCGCCAGCACCGCCGCCGGGATCTGCAGGACGAGGTAGCCGACGAAGAAGATGCCGCTCGCCAGCCCCTTCGCGCTGGCGGACAGCGGGAAGTCGCCGCCGATGTAGGGCAGGATCACCGCGACGTTCGTGCGGTCGAGGTAGGCCAGCAGGTACATGACCACCGCGACCGGGATCACGTACGCCCAGCGCTTGCGGGGGATCACCGGACGCTCGGCGGGTAGATCGCGGGCAGCTTCCGCGCGTACGGCGCCAGTGTCGCCGCGGCCTTGAACGCCGCGCGCATCGTGCCGTGCGAAGCCCGGCCCGTGCCGGCGATGTCGAACGCCGTGCCGTGGTCGACCGACGTGCGCAGGATCGGCAGGCCGACGGTCACCGAGACCGTGCCGTCGAAGTCGTACGTCTTCGACGCGATGTGCCCCTGGTCGTGGTAGAGCGAGAGCACGCCGTCGAAGCGGCCTTGGATCCCTTGGTGGAACACGGAATCCGCCGGGATCGGGCCGACGACGTCGAGCCCCGCGGCCTGCGCGGCGGCCACCGCGGGCGCGATGGCGACGATCTCCTCGTCGCCGAACTTGCCGTTCTCGCCGCCGTGCGGGTTCAGCGCCGCCACGGCGAGTCTCGGTTTCTCCGTGCCGAACACCTCCAGCGCGGTGTACGCCTCGCGGATCGCGTGTTCGATGTTCTCCCGCGTGATCCGGTCGATCGCCTCACGCAGCGAGAGGTGCCGGGTGGCGAAGAAGATCTTCAGCCCGGACACCCAGAACATCGTGTTGAACCGGGTCGAGCCGGTCAGCTCGCCGAGCATCTCGGTGTGCCCGAGGTGCTGCGAACCCGCGGCCCAGATCGCCTCCTTGTTGATCGGCGCGGTCACGACCGCGTCGACCTCGCCGGCCAGCGCGAGCCGGGTGGCGACCTCGATCGCGCCGACCGCCGCCGCGCCCGCGGTCGCGTTGACCTCGCCCCACGGCAGGTCTTCGGTGACGACACCCAGGTCGAGCACGTCGATCACGCCCGGGGTGAAGCGCGCGTCGGCGACCGTGGCGATCGGGTTGATCTCCACGGACAGGCCCAGGTGCCGGGCGACGCGGTCGAGCACCGGCGCGTCGCCGACCGCGACCCCGCGCGCCAGCTGCAGCGCCTCCGGCTCGGCCAGGGTCTTCAGGGTGATCTCCGGGCCGATGCCCACGGGGTCGCCGAGGGTGACGGCGAGGACGGGGAGGTCGCTCACGGGTTCTTCCTTCCGGTGGCCAGCACGTGGTTGAGGTGTTCCAGGCAGGCGACCGCGGCGTCGCGCCCGCCGATCAGCCCGCCCTTGGTGGCGAAGGGCAGCCCGCCGTACGGTCCGCCGGACAGCCGCCCGGCGACCGCGAGGGGCAGGACTTCGGAGTCGATTTCGAAGCCTTCGGCTCCGAGCGACTTCGTGACCTCGACGGCGATGTCGCCGCCGGTGGCGTAGAGCCCGCCGATCCGGTGCGCGCCGAGCACCAGCCGGGCCGCTTCGCCGAGCGCCGGCGGGAGCCGCGCCGCGACCACCGGGTCGACCGGCGTGCCGGGTGCGGGCGCCCGGGTGCGGATGCCGACGACCCGGTGCCCGGCGTCGAGGAGCCTGCCGGCCGCGGCGGCGACGGCCGGTGGATCGGGCCGGTCCGCGTCGACGTCGACGTACCGCGCGTCCAGCACCAGCTCGGTTTCCAGGAGCTGGTCGTGCGTCCGGCCGGTGATGCTGCCGACGACCGCGAGCACCGGCGGGACGGTGCCGTGGCCGGGGGCGAGTCCCAGCGCCGCCGCCAGCCGGACGCCGAACGGCCCGGAGTCGACGGAGATCCACTTCGTGCCCTCGGCCGCCAGCCGGGCGGCGGCCTTGGCGACGGTGGTGAGGTGCCGGTTCGTCGTGGCGTCGCAGACGACGATCCCGGCCGGGCACCGCAGGGCGGCTTCGACCGCGTCCACGCCGGCTTCGACGACGTCCAGCGGCAGTTCGGCGATCTCGCGGCGGGTCGGCCCGAGGAGGGTGCGGACCCGCGAGGACCCGACCGGCGCCAGGGGATCGCGCGCGGCGGGGCTTTCGGCCAGCGGCACGCCGTCGACCAGGTGCAGGCCGCCGAGGGTGACCCGGCCGGCGTCCGGGAAGGCGGGGACGACCAGCGCGCGGGCGGCCGGCGCCGACACCAGAACGGCTTCGGTCTCCGCGCCGACGTTGCCGCGCAGCGTCGTGTCCACGCGTTTCACCGTGAGCTCGACCGGCCCGGCCAGCTCGATCGTCTCCCGCACCGCCCGCGCGGCGTGTGGCGGCGAAGCGTGCCGGGTACCCAGGTTGACCACCAGCGCGTCGATCCCGCTGTCCGCGCGGAAGCAGGGCGCCTCCGGCTCCAACGGCGCGTTGACGGAAACCGCGCGCAGCCCGAAGCGGGCGTACAGCGCTCCGGTCGCGTTGCTGCCCGTGAGGTCGTCCCCGAGGACGAGCAGCTTCGGCATCACGACGCTCCTTTGCGCGGTTCGTGCAACTCGTGTGACCGAACTGCGCAACTATCGTGCCTCGTGATCCACCTCTCCGTCAAGCGGCGGGGGACTTTCGCGGGTCCGCACGCACGGTGACCGCGCGCATGGCAGCATCACGGCGAACGCCGTCGAGGCGGGTTTTGTGAAGGGGAGTGCAGTGCGGATCCTGTCGGTGGACCTCGGGACGTCCAACACCGTCGCCGTCCTTTCGGCGCACGGCATGCCGCCCCGGGTCGTCGAGGTGGACGGCTCGGCCAACATGCCGTCGGCGGTGTTCGCCACCGAAGAGGGCACGATCATGGTCGGCCGCGACGCCGAGCGCCGCGCCCGGCTCGACCCGACCCGCTTCGAGCCGAACCCCAAGCGCCGCATCGACGAGCAGACCCTGCTCCTCGGCACCGACGTCGTCCCGGTGACCGACGCGCTGGCCGCCATCCTGCGCCGCGTGCTCGAAGAGACGTCCCGCCAGCTCGGCGGCGAGCAGCCCGACGAGGTCCGGCTGACCCACCCCGCGCAGTGGGGCCAGACCCGCCGCAACGTCCTGATGTCCGCCGCCCGGCTCGCCGGGATGGGCCAGAACATCCTGCTGGTGCCGGAGCCGGTCGCCGCGGCCGCGCACTTCGCGTCGTTCCCCGGCAAGTCCCTCGCCCCCGGCCAGGCGCTCGCGGTCTACGACCTCGGCGCCGGCACCTTCGACGTCGCCGTCGTCGGCGCCACGCAGAACGGCTTCACCGTGCTCGCCGAGGACGGCCTGCCCGACCTCGGCGGCCTCGACGTCGACCAGGCGCTGATGGTGCACGTCGGGCGGGAGGTCTCGCACTCGGACCCGCAGCGCTGGCAGCGGCTGCTGCGCCCGGAGTCCACCGGCGACCGGCGCACCCGGCGCGCGCTGCAGGAAGACGTCAAGGCGGCCAAGGAGGCGCTGTCGCGGCACCCGCAGACCGAGGTGCCGATGCCGGAGCCGTTCAAGGACGTCCTGGTGACCCGCGGCGAGCTGGAAGGCCTGGTCCGGCCGGCGATGCTGCGCAGCGTCGAGCTGCTGTCGCGGACGCTGCGCTCGTCGGGGCTGAGCCCGGACCGGCTGGCCGGCATCTACCTGGTCGGCGGGTCGAGCCGGCTGCCGCTGGTCGGCACCATGATCGCGGAGAAGCTCGGTGTCGTGCCGGGCAGCCTCGACCAGCCGGAAACCGCCGTGGCGCTGGGCGCGCAGCACGTCGCCCGCGACGGACTGGGCGCGCGGACGCAGAACGTCGAAGGCGCGGTGGCCGCCGGTACCGGGCCGCACCGCCCGCAGTACGCGCCGCCCCCTCCGTCGCCGCAGCAGTACCAGGGCTACTTCCCGCCCAGCGGGCCGCAGCCGGTGCCGTCGAACTTCCCCGCGTACTCGCCCGCGGCCCCCGCGGAGAAGGCCGAGCCGAAGGCCGGAGGCAGGAAGAAGCTGCTCATCGGGATCGCGGCCGCGGTCGTCGTGGTGCTCGCCGCGGGGCTGACCTTCTTCCTGACGTCGTCGTCTTCGGTGACGACCTACACCGCGGACCAGTGCAAGACGCCGGGCCAGGCGGACGACAAGGGGCTCACCGGCTGCCTGCGCCAGCTCGCCGGGAAGATCGCCGACACCGGCGACTGCAAGCCGGGCATGGGCAACGGCCCGGCGGCGCCGGCGAAGAGCCTCGGCGTGGCCTCGACCTGCTCCGCGCCGGGACGCGCGGGCACGCAGGTGACCTACGTCCAGGGCGACAGCGCCGACACGCTCAAGGAGTACACCGACGGCCTGCTCACCTCCGCGGGCGGCGACCGCACCGAGGCCGACTGGGGCGGCAACGGGCTCAAGGGCCACTACTCGTCCGCGGCGGGCAAGACGGCGGCGGTGCTCGTGTTCACGGTGTCTGACCGGCCGCTCGTGGGGTTCATCTACCAGCTGAACTCGAGTCAGCAGGCCGAGGCGACCACGCCGGACACCCTCGCCAACTACTTCGAGGCGAGCGTCCAGCCGGGGGAGTAGCGGCCGGTTCGGTGGCTCGCAACGTCATGAACGAGTCGTTCACCTCGCCGGACGAGGTGAAAGGGTCGTTCATGACGTCCGGGGCTGGGCCTGCGGTGTCTTGAATGAGTCATTCAGGACCTCCGAAGACCTGAATGAGTCATTCAGGACGTCGGCGAAGCCGCCGCCGGGCAAACCGCCGCGACTTTGCCGGAGCCCTGACGTCCGGGCCCGGGCGTGGGGAGGCCGGTGCCGGGCGCGAACGGACCGTTCGTGCCCGCCGGTTAGAGTGGGTCCGATGCGGATCACGGTTTTCCGGCGGCTGATGGCCGAGGAGTTCGGCCCCGGCCGGGCCCAGGTGCTGGCCAGGGACCACGTCCTCAGCGGGCTCGGCGGGCGCACCGTCGACCAGGCGCTGACCGCGGGAATCCCGGCGAAAGAGATCTGGCGGGAGGTCTGCGACGCCTTCGATGTGCCCTTCGAACGTCGCTGACCTGGGCGGATACGCACGGGTCCTGACCCGGGCGGGCGAAAATCCTAGCGCAAGGGTGTGTCGCTGCCGACCTCGAACACGTGTTCGTCTATGGTGTTGTCCACATCGGGTCCAGCGATCCACAGATTGGGCGCCGCGCCTGGAATTGTCGGTCCCCGCCGCTAGCGTCGGACCGGACAGCTGAAGAACCGACACAGAGCCCCCGGAGAGCCGGGGCTTCGACCAGCGAGGTGGACTTCCATGCCTGCAGCACCCGACAAGGACAAGGCGCTCGAGCTCGCGCTCGCGCAGATCGACAAGCAGTACGGCAAGGGCTCGGTCATGCGGCTCGGCCAGGACGGCCGCGCGCCCATCTCCGTGATCCCGACCGGCGCCATCGCCCTGGACGTCGCGCTCGGCATCGGCGGGCTGCCCCGCGGCCGCGTGATCGAGGTCTACGGCCCGGAGTCCTCCGGTAAGACGACGGTCGCCCTGCACGCGGTGGCCAACGCGCAGCGGGCCGGCGGCATCGCGGCGTTCATCGACGCGGAGCACGCGCTGGACCCGGAGTACGCCAAGAAGCTCGGCGTCGACACCGACGCGCTGCTGGTCTCCCAGCCGGACACCGGTGAGCAGGCGCTGGAGATCGCGGACATGCTGATCCGCTCCGGCGCGCTCGACATCCTGGTCATCGACTCCGTGGCCGCGCTCGTGCCGCGGGCCGAGATCGAGGGCGAGATGGGTGACTCGCACGTCGGTCTCCAGGCCCGCCTGATGAGCCAGGCGCTGCGCAAGATGACCGGTGCGATGAACAACTCCGGCACCACCGCGATCTTCATCAACCAGCTGCGCGAGAAGATCGGCGTCATGTTCGGCTCCCCGGAGACCACGACCGGTGGCAAGGCGCTGAAGTTCTACGCGTCGGTCCGGCTCGACGTGCGCCGCATCGAGACGCTCAAGGACGGCGGCGAGCCGGTCGGCAACCGCACCCGCGTCAAGGTCGTGAAGAACAAGATGGCCCCGCCCTTCAAGCAGGCCGAGTTCGACATCCTGTACGGCGTCGGCGTTTCCCGCGAGGGCTCGCTGATCGACATGGGCGTCGACCAGGGAATCCTGCGCAAGTCCGGCGCCTGGTACACCTACGAGGGCGACCAGCTCGGCCAGGGCAAGGAGAACGCGCGGAAGTTCCTGCGCGACAACCCGGACATCGCCAACGAGATCGAGAAGCGCATCAAGGAGAAGCTGGGCATCGGCGCCCAGGTCGACGCCGAGGCCGTCGAAGCCGTGCCGGCGCCGGTCGACTTCTGATCGGGCGTAGGGATTGGGTGAGGTGTGCTCGCGGAGTGCGCTCGCCCTCATCCCTCCGCCGTGTTCTCCGGGGGTCGAACCCCCGGACCCCCGCCAAGGGGCAAGCCCCCTGGACCCCCGGCGTGGTTGCGTTGTGTGGTGACGCGCGGCTTTGAGGGCGTTGTGAAGAACGAGGAGTGATCGAGGTGGCGAGGGCGCCGAAGATCCCGCCGGCGGAGCTGCCTCCCGAGGAGCGGTACAAGAAGGCCAAGGAGATCTGTTACGACCTCTTGGCCGTGCGTGCCCGCACTCAGGAGGAGCTCCGGCAGGCCTTGCGCCGCAAGGGGTTCGACGAGGAGACCAGCGAAACCCTGCTCGGCAAGCTCGACCGGGCGGGGCTGGTGAACGACGCGGAGTTCGCCGAGCTGTGGGTGAAGTCCCGGCACGAGACCCAGGGCCTGTCCCGCACCGCGTTGCTGGCCGAGCTGCGGCGCAAGGGCGTCGACGACGAGGTAGCCGCGCAGGCGGCGGGCGAGGTCGACCGCGAGTCCGAGGAGCAGATGGCCAGGGAACTGGTCCGCAAGCGCCTCGGCTCGCTGGGCAACGTCGACGAACAGACGGCGCTGCGGCGGCTGCTCGGCTTCCTGGCGCGCAAGGGCTACCCGCAGGGGCTGGCGTACACCGTCATCAAGGAGGAACTCCGCGAGTACGGCGCGGAGTCCACCCTCCTCGACGACGCGTTCATCGACTGACGGCTTCGGGCACGCGGGCGGCCGCGGGCCGGCGGTCGGAGCGGTGCTTGCGGACCGCGAGCAGCAGCACCGCCAGCACCGCCATCGCGGCGCACGTGACCCCGGCCGACAGCAGCAGGAACTCGTTCAGCTGCCCGGCCGCCAGGTACGCGCCGAGTGCCACCGCCACCAGCGCGCACACCGCCCTGTCCACCAGGGACTCCAGGGACAGCAGGGTCGCGCGGTGGCGGGAATCCGGGATGGAGTCGTTCAGCAGCTGCTTCTGCACCGGGAAGGCGATGCCCGTCGCCACCGCGAAGACGCACAGCAGCACCACCGCCGGGAACGGGCCTGCCCAGACCAGCAAGCCGAGGCACGACGCCATCACGATCGTCAGCGTGAAGACCGAGCCCACCGGGCCGATCGCGCGGCGGAGGCGGTGGGGGCGGGCCGCGCCCAGCGCTTCGAAGAGCGTCATCGCGGCCAGGACCGCGCCGTACCAGTTCACCGAGAGCGACTTCGACTCCAGGATCGGCTGGAACAGGTTCACCTGGCAGATCCGGACGAGCGTGAACATCGCGACGCCCTGCACCATCAGCAGCGCCAGCCACCGGGACGAACGCAGCGTGGACAACGCGCCGCCGACGCCGGACAGAAGCGAGGCCGTCTTGCCCGAACCGCGGCGGCCGCCGGGGATCGGGGGGAGCTTGCACGCGAACGCCAGCGCGACGGCCGCGTTGATCGCCGTCAGCCAGTACGGGGAAGGGAGGTTCCACGTCATCAGCAGGCCGATCACCGGCCAGTACACGATCTTGCCGACCAGGCTGTACGCGCGGCCGACCCCTTCGACGCGGAGGTAGTGCTCACCCTCGCCGTGGGCGTGGAGGTACTCGTACAGGTACGCGCTCTGCGCGCCGGACACCAGCGAACGGGCCAGCGCGATCAGGACGAAGTGCACCAGGAACCCGGTGTACGAGCCCAGGAACACCGGCACCAGGTTCGCCGCCACGAGCACGCCGGCGCCCGCCGTCAGGGAGGTGCGGTGGTCGAAGCGGTCGGCGATCAGGCCCGTCGGGATCTCCAGCAGGCAGAACACGACGTAGTAGATGCTCTGGATGCCGAAGATCTCGCCGTCGGAGAGGCCGGCGAGCTTCTGGTACTGGTAGAAGATCGGCACCCACAGCAGCAGGCCGAAGAAGAACTGGAACCCGTAGGTCAGCCGGACGGCGCGCTGGACGGCCGGTTTCGCGGGCAGGCGAAAGCCCAGCATGGTGAGGTCTCCCCGACGATCAAACGGAATAGGGACGCAGCTGCACCAGGTGGAGGTGCTCGCGGTCGGCGAGCCACTCGATGTCCACCGGCGAATCGAACGTGTAATCAGGCGAGAAGTGGCCCTGCAGCAGGCGGCCCACGACGGCGAGCCGTTGCAGCTGCTCGTGGGCGGCCTCGTCGAGGTCCTCGGCGGCGTCGCCCAGCGACACCGTGCGGCCGCCGCCCTCGACCGTCGAATACAGGTACTGCAGGGGCAGGGCCGCACCCTCGACGACGTCGGTGACCCGGGGTGACACGTTGACGTACACCGTGCGGAAGTCCGCGCGGTTCATCGGGTTCGTCGTCACCAGCACGCCGCCGAAGCCGGCCGTGACCTGCTCCTGGATCACGACACCCATGTAGCAGTCGTCGAGGGAGATCCCGGCCTGGCGGCGCAGGCGGACGCTGCGCACCGACACCAGCGACGCCCAGACCTCCTTGACGCTGGCGAAGATCCGCTCGGCGGTGGTGACGTGGTTGAGCGACTCGTAGATCCCCGCGGCCGAGAACCCGGCGAGGTCCTCGGCGTTCGACGAACTGCGCACGACGAACGAGCGCACGCCGGCCAGCTGGGACACCAGCGCGGAATCGATCTCGCCGGCCAGCGCGCCCGGCATCCGCGCGGAGCGGATCAGCGTCTGCAGCTCGACGCACAGCGGCTCGATCTCGCGGGCGTCCAGCTCCAGGGCCATCTTCAGCTTGCCGATGGCCTGCTGGATCCGCGGCGACGACTCCAGGAACCGCCGCTGCAGCGAGAACGGCAGCGCGATGCCACGGGGCACGCGGACGCGCTCGTCGAGCAGGCGCCGGGCGGCGGCGCCCAGGTCGGCGTCGAGCGGGACGTCCAGCAGCCGGGCCAGGTACGGCAGCAGGTTGTCCCGCGGCGGGCGGGGCACCTGGTAGAAGCCGAGCAGCCGCTGCGACCCCTGGGCCAGGACGTGGTGCAGTTCGCCGAGGTTGGCCGCCTTGGTGCCGTAGCGGTGGCGGTCGGCCGCGCGCAGCCGGGCCAGGTTCACGATCGGGCTGTGGTCGGCTTCCGGCCGCTCCAGCGTGACGCGCTGGGCGTACCAGCTCGGCGGCGGCGCCGCGGCCGGCTCGGGGACCTCGCGCAGGGAGAGCGCGTGGGCGTCCACTGTGTACTCGACCCACTTGCCGTCGAGGCCGCGCCGCTCGACTTCGGCGAGCGCGCCGAGCTGGACGGCGTTCGGGATCTGCCAGCCGGTGGCCAGCACGTTGGTGTGGGACAACGGCGTCGTGTGCCGGGCGTTGACGATGCCGGACAGCCGCGGGACGTCGTCGGGGACGCGGTCCATCACGATGATGTCCGTCCAGTCCAGCGTGGCCGCGCGGTACTCGGCCTCGGTGCGGAACGCGCGCAGCCGCCCGGTCGCCGTGCCGGGGTTCAGCGCCACGAACGGCGCCGTGGAGAACAGTTCGTGCGCGAAGACGCGGGGCAGCTCGTCCGCCGGGATCTCCCGGACGATCCGCTCCTGCAGCTGGTTGGCCGGCTTGAACACCAGCGGCAGCGCCGGGTCGACGTACTGCGCGACGAAGGCGTGGAACTCGCGGATCAGCGCGGCCGGCATGGTGTCGACCTCGACCGTCTCCAGGGAAAGCAGCTGGGGGTGGCGGGCGATGATGCCGAGCAGGAACCGGCGGTCCGGGGCGTGGTAGAAGTCCTGGTTGAAGGAGTCGATTTCCGCGCGCACCCGTTCTTCCGGGACGCCCAGGATCTCTTCCCCGATATAGATCGCGTGAAAGGAATGGCGCGCGTCGTTCAGGAAGTGGATCACCGCGTTTTCGCGGTCGACCACGACCTTGACGAAGGAATAGCCGCCGAGGGTGCCGCCCAGCTGGTGGAGGGCGGACAAGGAAAGGCGTTCGCCGACGAGTGCGGCGACGTTCTCGGGGGCAGGACTGGGGGCGACCACATCGGTCAGGGACACCGGATCTCCTCGCTCGAAACAGCGAGGGGAAACGATAACAGGCCGGTAAATCACCCACCTGCGCCGCGATTGCTCCGTTCAGCGGGATTCATGACCGCCGCCACACCCGCTCGGAGCACCGTTCCAGATCGCTGGAACGGTGCTCCCGGAATGCGGACGCGCATTCCGCCGTTCGGGCGCGGCGATGACGCGGGGTGATTTCCGCTACAGCTGCGCAGCCTCCGCGGCCAGCTTTTCGATCGTGGCGGGGTCGAGCGAGGCCGTCAGCCACGTCCCGCCGATGCAGCCCACGTTCGGCAGCGCCAGGTACGAAGGCGCCGAAGCGACCGTGATCCCGCCCGTCGGGCAGAACTTCAGCGACGGCAGCGGGCCCGCGATCGATTTCAGGTACGCGACTCCGCCCGACGCCTCCGCCGGGAAGAACTTCAACGCGGTCAGCCCGCGCTCGGCCAGCCGCATCGCCTCGGACACGGTGCTCGCGCCGGGCAGGAACGGCAGCCCGGTCTCGAAGCACGCGTCGACGACCGCGTCGGTGCAGCCGGGCGTCACGAGGAACTTCGCCCCCGCGTCCGCCGCCTGCTTCGCCTGGTCCGGCGAAACCACGGTGCCGGCGCCGATCACGATGTCCGGCACCTCGGCGGCGACGCGCTCGATCGCGGACAGCGCCGCCGGGGTGCGCAGGGTCAGCTCGATGACCCCGATCCCGCCGGCGAGCAGGGCCCGGGCGGTGGGCACCGCGTCGGCGGCGTCGTCGATCACCACCACGGGCATCACGGGGGACAGAGCGAGCAGGTCCTGACCGGTGGTCACTGACCGACCTCCTGGGTTGCGAAAGCGGGCGTTCCGAAGTGTTCCGGGGTCAAGCCGCCGAACACCGAAGCGCCCTGGTCAGCGGGGCCGACCGCGCGGCGCAACGCGGCGAACAGCTCTCGGCCGGTGCCGGTCCAGGATGCTTCGGACGGCGGCGAGTTTACAAGCTCACGGCGGGCGAGTTCTTCGTCACCGACCAGCACGTCGAGGCTGCCCGAGGTGGCGTCGAGGCGGATGACGTCGCCGTCGGCGATGCGCGCGATCGGGCCGCCCGCCGCGGCTTCCGGCGTCACCTGGATGGCGGCCGGGATCTTGCCCGACGCCCCCGACATCCGGCCGTCGGTGAGCAACGCCACGGCGTGCCCGCGGTCCATCAGCACGCCCAGCGCCGGGGTGAGGCCGTGCAGCTCGGGCATGCCGTTGGCCCGCGGCCCCTGCTGCCGGACGACCACGACGACGTCGCGGTCCAGCTCGCCCGCTTCGAACGCGGCCTTGAACGCCTCCTGCGTGGTGAACACCCGCGCCGGCGCCTGGACGACCCGGTGCTCCGGCGCCACCGCGGACACCTTGATCACCGCGCGGCCGAGGTTGCCCTCGACCATCCGCAGCCCGCCGTCCGCGGCGAACGGGCGCCACACCGGGCGCAGCACCTCTTCGTCGAGACTGCGGGTCGGCACGTCGCGCCAGACCAGCTCGCCGTCGGACAGGATCGGCTCGGCGCGGTAGCGGTGCAGCCCGAAGCCGGCGACCGTGTGCACGTCTTCGTGCAGCAGGCCCGCGTCGAGCAGCGTGCCGACCAGGAACTGGATGCCGCCGGCGGCGTGGAAGTGGTTGATGTCGGCGCTGCCGTTCGGGTAGACCCGCGCCAGCAGCGGCACGACCGCGGACAGGTCCGAGAAGTCGTCCCAGGTCAGCTGGATGCCCGCGGCCGCGGCGATCGCGACCAGGTGCATCGTGTGGTTGGTCGAGCCGCCGGTGGCGAGCAGCGCGACGACGCCGTTGACGAACGCCTTCTCGTCGAGGATCCGCGCGACCGGCGTGTACTCCTCGCCGCGGGACAGCGCGACGACCCGGCGGCCCGCTTCTTCGGTCAGCGCCTGACGCAGCGCCGAACCGGGCTGGACGAAGCTGGCGCCCGGCAGGTGCAGGCCCATCACCTCGACGACCATCTGGTTGGAGTTGGCCGTGCCGTAGAACGTGCAGGTACCGGCCGAGTGGTACGACGCCGCTTCGGCGTCGAGGAGGTCTTCGCGCGTCGCGAGACCCTCCGCGTACAGCTGCCGGACGCGGGCCTTCTCCTTGTTCGGCAGGCCCGAGTTCATCGGCCCGGCGGGCACCAGCACCGCGGGCAGGTGCCCGAACGACAGGGCGCCGATCAGCAGGCCCGGCACGATCTTGTCGCACACGCCCAGCAGCAGCGAGGCGTCGAACATGTCGTGGGAGAGCGCGATCGCCGTCGACATCGCGATGACCTCGCGGCTGAACAGCGACAGCTCCATGCCCGCACGGCCCTGCGTGATGCCGTCGCACATCGCGGGCACGCCGCCGGCGAACTGGGCGACACCACCCGCCGACCGCACGGACTTCTTCAGCCACGCCGGGTACTCCTGCATCGGCTGGTGCGCCGACAGCATGTCGTTGTAGGACGAGACGATCGCGACGCCGGGAGCGCGCGCGGCCCGCAGCGCTTGCTTGTCGACGCCGTCCATCGCGGCGAAGCCGTGGGCGAGGTTGCTGCACGCGAGACCGCGGCGGACCGGGCCCTCTTCGTGCGCGGCGGCCGTGCGGGCGAGGTAGGCGGTGCGGGTCGCGGCGCTGCGCTCGGCGATGCGGGCGGTGACGTCGGCGACGACTCGGTGCGGCTTCGGGGTGGGGGTGGGGCTCATGTCCGGCTCCGGATCACTGGTGTGTGGTGGTCCGCGGGACGGCAACGCTGACGCCTCAGGGTCGTGACACTGGCCACACTACCTCGGGAAAACGCCGAATCAAAATCGATTCAGAAGATCGACCCGCGTGACCCCGATCACCTTCCGAACCGTTAGTGTGCTAGTTGTCACACTGCACGACGCGTGGCACAGCCGTAGCCGGTTCCCTGCCAGCCCCACCACACGGGAGGCATGATGTCCACCTCCGAGATCGCCGAGCTGCGGCGAACCATCGGCCAGCTCCGGCAGTGCGTCGGCGCACTGCGCTCTCGTTACGGCGACGCTTCGGCGGTGCGCCGGCTCGCCAACGACGTGGAGCGCCTCGACATCGACACCGCGGACCTCGACAGCACGCCGCCGGCCGTGCCCGCGCAGGCGAAGCCCGCCGAGCGCGTCCCGGTACCCGACACCCCCTACGACCCGGCGCTCTGGCACGGCGCCGATGACGAAGGCGTCGGCGGCTACAAGCGCGACCAGCGGTGAGCGCTCCGGCTGACAACGGCGTCGGCACCGGCGTCCGGGCCCCCAAGCGGGCCCGGATCGCCGAGCGCACCCTCCGCACGGACCGGTGGTGGCTCCAGCCGCTGCTGACCGTGCTCGGACTGTCGGCGTTCGTCATCTACGCGACGGTCCGGTCGTTCGTGCGCACCGCGTACTGGGTGCCCGACTACCACTACCTGACGCCGTTCTACTCGCCCTGCCTGTCCACTTCCTGCGTCGAGGGCTCGAGCCACTTCGGCCACTGGTTCGGCGACCTGCCCGGCTGGATCCCGCTCGGCTTCGTCGTGCTGCCGTTCCTGCTCGGGTTCCGCCTGACCTGCTACTACTACCGCAAGGCCTACTACCGGGCCGTGTGGTTCTCCCCGCCCGCCTGCGCCGTCGCGGAACCGCACGCGAAGTACACCGGCGAGACGCGGCTGCCGCTCATCATCCAGAACGTCCACCGGTACTTCTTCTACGTCGCGCTGATCGTCTCGCTGGTCAACACCTACGACGCGATCACGGCGTTCCACGGCAAGACCGGCGGCTTCGGCTTCGGGCTGGGCAACATCATCCTGCTCGGCAACGTGATCCTGCTCTGGGCGTACACGCTTTCCTGCCACTCGTGCCGGCACGTGACCGGCGGCAGGCTGAAGCACTTCTCCAAGCACCCGGTGCGCTACTGGATCTGGACCAAGGTCTCGAAGCTCAACACCCGCCACATGGCGCTGGCCTGGACGACGCTCGGCACGCTGGTGCTGACCGACTTCTACGTCATGCTCGTCGCCAGCGGGGCGATCTCGGACCTGAGATTCGTCAACTAACGCCCTTCTCCCTGCAACGACGTCCCCAGTTCCGAGGTGGAATCTCTTCATGACCGAGGTCGAACGGCACAGCTACGACGTGGTGGTGATCGGTGCCGGTGGCGCCGGTCTGCGCGCCGTGATCGAAGCTCGCGAACGCGGTTTCCGCGTCGCCGTCGTGTGCAAGTCCCTGTTCGGCAAGGCGCACACGGTGATGGCCGAGGGCGGGTGCGCGGCGTCGATGGGCAACGCGAACTCGAACGACAACTGGCAGGTCCACTTCCGCGACACCATGCGCGGCGGGAAGTTCCTCAACAACTGGCGGATGGCCGAGCTGCACGCCAAGGAGGCGCCGGACCGCGTCTGGGAGCTGGAGACCTACGGCGCGCTGTTCGACCGCACCGCCGACGGCCGGATCAGCCAGCGCAACTTCGGCGGGCACACCTACCCGCGGCTCGCGCACGTCGGTGACCGCACCGGTCTCGAGCTGATCCGCACGATGCAGCAGAAGATCGTTTCGCTGCAGCAGGAGGACTTCGCCGAGACCGGCGACTACGAGGCGAAGATCAAGGTCTTCGCCGAGTGCACGGTCACCGAGCTGCTCACCACCGACGGGAAGATCGCCG
The DNA here is from genome assembly GCF_003937945.1 of Amycolatopsis eburnea. Lineage (GTDB taxonomy): Bacteria > Actinomycetota > Actinomycetes > Mycobacteriales > Pseudonocardiaceae > Amycolatopsis > Amycolatopsis eburnea. The sequence goes on along the minus strand of NZ_RSEC01000024.1, from coordinate 92,003 downwards.
GCGCGTTCGGCTACTGGCGCGAGAGCGGGCGGTTCATCCTCTTCGAGGCGCCCGCGGTCGTGCTCGCCACCGGCGGCATCGGCAAGTCGTTCAAGGTGACGTCGAATTCGTGGGAGTACACCGGCGACGGCCACGCGCTCGCCCTGCGCGCGGGCGCGAAGCTGATCAACATGGAGTTCGTCCAGTTCCACCCGACCGGGATGGTCTGGCCGCCGAGCGTCAAGGGCATCCTCGTCACCGAGGGCGTGCGCGGTGACGGCGGCGTGCTCAAGAACTCCGACGGCAAGCGGTTCATGTTCGAGTACGTGCCCGACGTCTTCAAGGGCCAGTACGCGGAGAGCGAAGACGAAGCCGACCGCTGGTACACCGACCAGGAGAACAACCGCCGCACCCCGGACCTGCTGCCCCGCGACGAGGTCGCCCGCGCGATCAACTCCGAGGTCAAGGAGAACCGCGGGTCCCCGCACGGCGGCGTCTTCCTCGACATCGCGAGCCGCCTGCCCGCCGAAGAGATCAAGAAGCGGCTGCCGTCGATGTACCACCAGTTCAAGGAACTCGCGGACGTCGACATCACGGCCGAGCCGATGGAGGTCGGGCCGACCTGCCACTACGTCATGGGCGGCATCGAGGTCGACCCGGACACGGCCGGGGCGAGCGTGCCCGGCCTGTTCGCGGCGGGCGAGTGCTCGGGCGGCATGCACGGCTCCAACCGGCTCGGCGGCAACTCGCTGTCCGACCTGCTGGTGTTCGGCCGCCGCGCCGGGCTCGGTGCCGCCGAGTACGTGGCCGGCCTCGGTGACCGGCCCGCCGTCGAACAGTCCGATGTGGACGCTGCGGCGAAGATGGCGCTCGCGCCGTTCGACCCGCCTGAGGGCGCCACGGCCGAGAACCCGTACACCCTCCACACTGAACTGCAGCAGTCGATGAACGACCTCGTCGGCATCATCCGCAAGGCCGGCGAGATCGAGCAGGCGCTGGTGAAGCTGGCCGAGCTGCGGGAGCGGATCCTCCGCGTCACCGTGGAGGGCCACCGGCAGTTCAACCCCGGCTGGCACCTCGCGATCGACCTGCGCAACATGCTGATGGTCAGCGAATGCGTCGCGAAGGCCGCGCTGACGCGGACCGAAAGCCGCGGCGGGCACACGCGCGACGACTTCCCGGGCATGGACGCCGAGTGGCGGAACAAGCTGCTGGTGTGCTCGGCGTCGGCGGGGGACAACCCGGTCGTCCCGGACATCGGCGTCGAGGTGAAGGAGCAGGTGCCGCTGCGGCAGGACCTGCTGGAGCTGTTCGAGTTCGGCGAACTCGGGAAGTACTACACCGACGCGGAGCTCGAGGCACACCCCGGGAGCAAGGCATGAGTTACAAGGCGAGTTTCCGGGTCTGGCGCGGCGACGACACGGGCGGCGAGCTGCAGGACTTCACGGTGGAGGTGAACGAGGGCGAGGTCGTCCTCGACATCATCCACCGGCTGCAGGCCACCCAGGCGTCGGACCTCGCGGTGCGCTGGAACTGCAAGGCGGGCAAGTGCGGCTCGTGCTCGGCGGAGATCAACGGCCGCCCGCGCCTGCTGTGCATGACGCGGATGTCGACGTTCACCGAGGACGAGGTGATCACGGTGACGCCGATGCGGACGTTCCCGGTGATCCGCGACCTCGTCACCGACGTGTCGTTCAACTACACGAAAGCGCGCGAGATCCCGTCGTTCACGCCGCCCGCGGACCTGAAGCCCGGTGAGTACCGGATGCAGCAGGTGGACGTCGAGCGGTCGCAGGAATTCCGGAAGTGCATCGAGTGCTTCCTGTGCCAGAACACCTGCCACGTGGTGCGCGACCACGAAGAGAACAAGGAGTCCTTCGCCGGGCCGCGGTACCTGATGCGCATCGCCGAGCTGGAGATGCACCCGCTCGACGTCGCGGACCGGCGGGACGCGGCGCAGGACGAGCACGGCCTCGGCTACTGCAACATCACCAAGTGCTGCAGCGAGGTCTGCCCGGAAGGCATCCACATCACCGACAACGCGCTCATCCCGATGAAGGAGCGCGTCGCGGACCGCAAGTACGACCCGATCGTCTGGCTCGGCAACAAGCTGTTCCGCCGCGACAAATGAGGTGACCCGCCTGGCATGGTGGGGGTATGGAGATCGCGTTCCTGCCCCCGTCCGGCCTGGCTTCGGCCGGGCGGATCGCCGACCTGGTCAACCTCGTCTACGCCGAGTCGGAGAAGGGGCTCTGGCGGGAGAGCACCGATCGGACCTCCGCCGACGAGGTCGGCGCCTTCGTGCGGGCCGGGGAGATCGCCGTCGCTTCGGTGGACGGCGCTCTCGCCGGCTCGGTCCGCGTGCGGCGGCTCGACGAGGCGACCGGCGAGTTCGGCATGCTCGCCGCCGATCCCGCCCGGCGCGGGGCCGGGATCGGGCGTGAGCTGGTGCGCTTCGCCGAGCGGACGTGCCGCGACGCCGGCTGCCGCGAGATGCAGCTCGAACTGCTCGTGCCGCGGGAGTGGACGCACCCGTCGAAGCAGTTCCTCGCCGACTGGTACGCCCGGCTCGGCTACCGCGTGACGCACCGCGCCGACCTCGCCGTGGACTACCCGCACCTGGCGCCTTCGCTCGCGACGCCGTGCGACTTCCTGATCTACCGCAAGGACCTCCTCGCGTGACGCTGCTCGCCGGAGCGCTCGTCTTCGACCCCGAAACCGGCGACACCGAACGCGCCGACGTCCGGCTGGACGGCGCCCGGATCGCCGAGGTCGGCCCGGGCCTCGACGGCGACGGGCGGGTCGACTGCTCGGGCGGGCTGCTGCTCCCCGGCCTCATCGACTGCCACGTGCACGTCGCCTTCCCCCGGCACGAACCGTTGCCCCGCAGCGCGCGGATCCTCGAAGCCGTGCCGGTGCTGCACGGCTTGCTGGCCCGCGGGATCACCACCGTGCGGGACGCCTGGGGTGCCGACGCCGGGGTCAAGCACGCGCTGCGCGAAGGCTGGATCGACGGGCCCGACCTGCTCGTCAGCCTCCGCCAGCTGTCGCCGACCGGGGGACTCGGCGACAGCTGGGACCCGCCCGCGGGCACCGTCGACCACTACGGCGACCCGTCGCTGCCGGACCCGTTGTTCGACGGGCCCGACGCGGCGCGCGCGGCCGTCCGCCGGATGGTGCGCGCCGGCGCCGACTGGATCAAGGTCGGTGCGAGCGGCGCCCTGCGGGCCATGCGCGAGGGCACGGACGTCCGGCCGACCGACGACGAACTCGCCGCCCTGGTCGACGAAGCCCGCCGCGCCGGCCGGGACGTCCTGGCCCACGCCCACACCGCCGCGGCCGTCGTCTCGGCGGCCCGCGCTGGAGCCCGCAGCATCGAGCACGGCACCTTCCTCGACGACGACGCCGTGACCGCGCTGGCGAACGCCTGGTACGTCCCGACGCTCTCGCCGATCAGCGACAGCGAGTTCGCCGAGACGCACCGGCGTTCGGTCCGCCTCGCCGCGGAAGCGGGCGTCCCGATCGCCGCCGGCTCGGACCTGGCCCCGCGTCCCCATGTCGACTTGACGACCGAGCTGCGCCTGCTGGCCGCCGTGCTCGGCGACGCGGCCGCGCTGAAGGCAGCCACCTCCGAAGCGGCCCGCCTGCTGCGGCTGGAGCACGACCGGGGCCGGCTCGCGGCGGGGTTGCGCGCCGACGTCGTGCTGCTCGACGGGACGGACCTGGACGTGACCGACCTGCCGGGCCGGATCCGAGCCGTTTGGCACGACGGGAAACGGGTCGGCGCGGGGTGATGTCCGGGGAGGAGGCGATCGTCGCGGCGCGTGACCGGAGGGTCTGGGCGTGCGGAGGAGGTCCGGGTTCGGGGTGGCGCCGGATGGCTGACGCCGCAACCGGTCCGCCGCCTGGCCCGGGCCGGCCCCCTGCCCGGGGTGGACGGCGAGCCCTCGAAGCCCGGCCGGCTCATCCGGGAGTTCCGGTGCGCCGCGGCTGGTCGACGTCGAGCGACCGGCAACAGTCGTCGCCGCCGGCGGAGCCGTGTCCCCCTGGCTCGCCGGGCGGAGTTGCTCGTTCAGTTCGCCATGGCGTCGAACTCCTCGGCCAGCCGGACCAGGAACGCCCGGGACTCGTGTTCGGACAAGGCCACCTGTTCCAGCCGTGTGCGGAAGATGTAGAAGGCCTCGACCGCCACGCGTTCGTCGATGAACAGCCCGGCCGCGAAGGTCTCTTCGTAGGCCACCGGCGGGTGTTCGGCGAACTCGAGGATCGTGAACCGGCTGCCTGCCAGGTGGTACGGCGGCGCGGAGGCGGGGACGACGCGGATGGTGCAGTGCGGGAGGTTGGTGGCCAGTACCAGGTACTGCAGCTGTTCGTGCATCAGCGCCGGGTCGCGCAGGATCGACCGCAAGGTGTGCTCGTAGACGAAGTAGAGGCACTGCGGCGGGTTGCGCCGTTGCAGTAGCTGCTGCCGGTCGATCCTCGCCTGGACGAGCGCCTTGAGCCGATCCGTCGTGTACCGGCCGGACAGCTCGTAGACGGAGCGCACGTAGTCCTCGGTCTGGAGCATGCCCGGCAGGGCCAGCGGGCTGTTCGAGATCACCGCGGTCGCCAGGTTTTCCTGGATGATCAGCGACTTCATCGGGTCGACGAGCTTGTCGAAGTACGGCCGCACCCAGTACAGCTCGCTCGGCGGGCGGGTCAGGTGCAGCAGCCGGTCGCGCTCGGCGGCGTCGGTTCCGCAGTGCGCGAGGTAGATCGCCGCGTCGATCGGCGAGATCCGGCGGCCGTTCTCCCAGCCGGACACCTTCGACGCCGACCAGTGGGCGCGCCGGGCGACCTCGCGCAGCGACATTTGTCTCGCTTCGCGCTGGTTTTTCAGCTCGACACCCATCTCCCGGGTGCGCACCGTGCTCTTTTCGGTCATGCCCCGCACGTTAAAGGCAAGCACCGACAAAACGGCTCCTGCCACGCGGCGGTTCACCGGAAGGGATGTTGCTGTTCTGCCTGTGTGACAACGGGTTTCGCTCGCGAAGCGCTGCGAAGCAGCTTCGCACAATGAAGCGTGCTTCGCACCTTCGCGGCGTAGCAGAGGCATTCTGGCGGCCATTCCGGGAATCGATCCGGGCCGCCGGTTTCGCGCGGTGGTGGACTTTCCGCATGGCTGGGGAAGGCACGCTGTCGGTCAGCCGAGGGCGCGGCCGCCGTCGACCAGCAGGCGCTGCCCCGTGATGAACCCCGCCTCCTTCGACGCGAAGAAGCTCACCGCCGCCGCCACGTCGTCGGGCGTTCCCAGGCGGCCCGCCGGGACCCCGGCCAGGTAAGCCGCGCGCTCGGCTTCCGGGACGTCCGCGTGGCGTTCCACCGGGATGAAGCCCGGGGCCACCGAGTTGACCGTGATGCCGTCCGGGGCCAGCTCGCGGGCCCACGCGCGGGCCAGGCCGACCTGGGCCGCCTTCGCCGTCGCGTACGCCGAGCGGCCCGGTGGCGGGCGGTCCGCCACCTCCGAATCGACGTGGACGATCCGGCCGTAGCCGCGGGCGCGCATGCCGGGGAGCACCGCGTGGCCCAGCAGCACCGGCGAGCGCACGAAGAAGTCCAGGTGCTTCAGGTGCTCCGGCCAGTCCACATCGGACAGCAAGACGTCCGGCTGCGGGCCGGTCGCGTTGACGACCAGGACGCTGATCGGGCCCAGCAGCGCCGTCACCGCGTCGACCAGCTCGCCGACCGCCCGCCGGTCGGTCACGTCGGCGGCGAAGGCCGCGGCCCGGCCGCCCTCGGCCAGGACGGCCTCCGCGGCGGCCTTGAGGTCGGGATCGTCGTGCAGGCCGTTCAGCGCCACGGCGAAGCCGTCGCGGGCCAGCCGCCGGGCGATCGTGCGGCCCAGGCCTCGGGAACTTCCGGTCACCAGTGCGACACCCATGGGCACCGACGCTAGGGGACCCGGCGGATCACGACAACCCCGCCCGATCGGCTGAACCCGAGCCGGTCGACGGTGAGTACGTGCTACTCAAGTCGATGACCACAAGATCGACTCGGCTGTCGTGGAGGACCGGTGAAAAGATCGATGTTCGGTGTCGCCGTGCTGGTGGGCGGGTTGACGGTGCTCGTTCCCAGCCCCGCTTCGGCGGCTTCGATACCCCCTGACTGCAAGGTCTGGTCGGACCCCCGGTGGGGAGTCGGCTATTCGCAGTGCTCGGCACGGGCGCACCGCGTCGCCGTCTACTGCGACTGGGCGGCCTTCCCGCTCATGGGACCTTGGCGGAACAAGAACGAGATCTCCGAGCGGCAGTGCGACATCGGGGAAAGCCCGACCCGTGTCAGCGTCGACTTTCCCGACTGACCGGTGAAAAAAAGCGGGTGGGTGCGCCGTAGCGCACCCACCCGCTCTCCGTGATCCGGGTCAGGCCGAGTTGTTCCCGGTGGCGTAGTCGGTCGCCGTCACCGCCGCCGGCGGGCCTTCCAGCGGCTTCGCGCCGCGGGGGGCCTTCTTCCGCCGCGACAGCTTGCGCTCCAGCCACGAGGCGAACCACGACAGGAGCAGGTTGAGCGTGATGAAGATGATCGCGATGACGATCAGCGTCGGGATCGTGTTGTTGAAGTTGCCGGTGATCGGGCCGGAGCCGCGGATCAGCTCGTCGTAGCCGATGGTCAGCTGACCGGCGAGCGCGGTGTCCTTCAGGATGACCACCAGCTGGCTCACCAGTGCCGGCAGCATCAGCGTGATGGCCTGGGGGAGCAGGACGTTGATCATCGTCTGGGTCTTGCGCAGGCCCAGCGCCGAAGCGGCCTCGGTCTGCCCCTTCGGGAGCGACAGGATGCCCGCGCGGAACACCTCCGCCATCACCGAGCCGTTGTAGAGCACCAGGCCCGTGACCGCGGCGAACAGCGGGCGGGTGTCCGCCTCGATCGGCGTGTAGTAGGCGTACAGCGCCGCCCCGAACACCATCAGCAGCAGCACCGGGATGGCCCGGAAGAACTCGACCACGGCGCCGACCGGGATCCGCACCCACTTGTGCTGGGACAGCCGTCCGATGCCGAGCAGGGCCCCGATCGGCAGCGCGATCACGATCGACAGCGCGGCCGCTTCGAGCGTCTTCAGCAGGCCGGGGAGCAGGAACTGCGTCCAGGTCGAACCCTCGATGAACGGCTTCCACAGCGCGCCGGCCCACTGGCCCTTCTCGTCGAAGCCGGTGTAGACGAACCACGCCACCAGCGCCAGCACGAGCAGGAACAGGACGGTGTAGATCCAGTTGCGGGCCTTGGCCTTCGGGCCCGGGACGTCGTAGAGGACGGACTGCGTGCTCATCGCTTGACCTCGGCTTTCTTGGCGACCCAGCCGAGCAGCAGGCCGAGTGGCAGGACCAGCGCGACGAACACCAGCGCGAACAGGATGAAGACCAGGAACAGCGAGTCGGACTCGTTCTCCACCATCGTCGACATCAGCAGCGACGCCTCGGCGACGCCGATCACCGACGCCACCGTGGTGTTCTTCAGCAGCGCGATCAGGACGTTGGCCAGCGGCGCGATCACCGAGCGGAACGCCTGCGGCAGCACGATCAGCCGCAGCACCTGCAGGAAGTTGAGCCCCAGTGCCCGCGCCGCCTCCGCCTGGCCGACCGGGACGGTGTTGATGCCCGAGCGCAGCGACTCGCACACGAACGTCGAGGTGTAGACGACGAAGCCCAGCACGGCCAGCCGGAACGCGTTGTCGGCCAGCGACGTCGGCGAGTCCGCGGCGGCCAAGTTGATGCCGAGCGTCGACGACAGGCCCAGCGACGTGAAGATGATGATCACGGTCAGCGGGGTGTTCCGGAAGACGTTGACGTACGCCGTCGCGAAGCCGCGCATGATCGGCACGGGGCTGACCCGCATCGCGACGAGGACGGTGCCCCAGATGAGTGACCCGATCGCCGAGAAGAACGTCAGCTGGATCGTCGTCCAGAACGCGCCGACGAGGTCGTAGTCGGGGTTATCGAGAAATTCGAACACGGGTTGTCCAACCTGGCCTCGGAATGGGAACGGTGCGCCGCGAGCACGGCGCACCGTTCGTCTTCACAAACCGGATATCAGGGAGCGATCGCCGGCGCGGCCGGGATCTTGTAGCCCGACGGGCCGACGTTGGTCTCCAGCGCCTTCGCCCAGGAGCCGTCCTGCTCCATCTGCTGGATGGCCTTGTTGATCGCGGCCTTGCCGTCCGCGTCGTCCTTCTTCAGGCCGACGCCGTAGTTCTCGTCGGTGAAGCCCTTGCCGACCAGCTTGAGCTTGCCCGGCTGCTGCGCGGCGTAGCCGGCGAGGATGACGTCGTCGGTGGTCATCGCGTCCACCGTGCCGTTGAGGAGCGCGGTCACGCAGTCGGTGTACTTGCCCACCTCCTGCAGCTGCACCTCCTTGGCGTACTTCGACTTGACGTTCTGCGCCGGGGTCGAGCCCTTGACCGAGCAGAGCTTCTTGTTGCCGGTCAGCGACTCGGGGCCGGTGATGTCGGTGTTGTCCTGGCGGACCAGCAGGTCCTGGTGCGCGACGAAGTACGGGCCGCCGAAGGAGACGTCGTTCTTGCGCTTGTCGGTGATCGAGTAGGTGGCGACGATGAAGTCGACCTCACCCTTCTTGATCAGGTCCTCGCGCTGCGCCGACTGCGCTTCCTTCCAGGTGATCCCCGACTCTTCCACGCCGAGCTGCTTCGCGATGTACTTCGCGACGTCGACGTCGAAGCCGGCGTAGGTGCCGTCCGGCTTCTTCAGGCCGAGACCCGGCTGGTCGAACTTGATGCCGATGACCAGCTTCTTGTTGTCCTTGGCCCGCTGGACCAGGTTCTTGTCACCGCTCGCGCCGCTGCCGGACCCGCCGCCGCAGGCCGTCAGGGCCAGCCCGGCGGCCATCACGACCGCGCCGACCTGCAGAACTCGGTTCAACCGCATCGTCTCTGGTGTTCCTTCCGAATCTCGCCCGGCCGCGCGGCCGGGAAAAAATGTTCAGTGGGTCAGGATCTTGCCGAGGAAGTCCTTCGCGCGCTCGCTCTTGGGCGCGGTGAAGAACTCTTCGGGCGTCGTGTCCTCGACGATCTCCCCGTCGGCCATGAAGATCACCCGATCGGCTGCCCGGCGGGCGAAGCCCATCTCGTGGGTGACGACGAGCATCGTCATGCCGTCCTTGGCCAGGCCCGTCATGACGTCGAGGACCTCCTGGACCATCTCCGGGTCCAGCGCCGAGGTCGGCTCGTCGAACAGCATGACCTTGGGCCGCATCGCCAGCGCCCGCGCGATGGCGACGCGCTGCTGCTGGCCGCCGGAGAGCTGGGCCGGGTACTTGTCGGCCTGGTTGGCGATGCCGACGCGCTCCAGCAGCTCCATCGCCGTCTTGCGGGCTTCGGCCTGCGAGGTCTTGCGGACCTTCACCGGCGCGAGCATGACGTTCTCGATGATGGTCTTGTGCGCGAACAGGTTGAACGACTGGAACACCATGCCGACGTCGGCGCGCAGGGCCGCGAGGGCCTTGCCTTCGGCGGGCAGCGGGACGCCGTCCACGGCGATCTCGCCCGAGTTGATCGGCTCGAGCCGGTTGATCGCCCGGCAGAGGGTCGACTTGCCCGACCCCGAGGGGCCCAGCACCACGACGACCTGGCCGCGGGGCACCTCGAGCGTGATCTCCCTGAGCACGTGCAGGTCGCCGAAGTACTTGTTCACGGCGGACGCCTTGATCATCGGCGCCGCCACCTCCGCGGTCATCTGGCCTCCAGGATCGGTCGAATGCGGCGTGGGTCACCACGCGATGGCGAGAACCTACCGCCGTGCTCGCGGCTCGCAAGGCGGCTTGACCCATTCTTAGGGTTTCAAGTGGGTATCGATGTCCGATTCGGCGCCCGGTCCGGCGAGGTCCTAGAGTTCGTCCCTACCGGCCGGTGAAGCAGGTCACCATGGGAGGCGACGGCGTGCGGGTGCTGCTGGTGGAGGACGACGACCGGGTCGCGGGCGCGCTGATCCCGGCGCTGGTCCGCCGCGGCCTGGCGATCGCCCGGCTGGCCACCGGCGCCGGCGTGCTCGAGCGGGTGCACGAGGTCGACGTCATCCTGCTCGACCTCGGCCTGCCGGACATCGACGGCGTCACGCTGTGCCACCAGATCCGCGCGGTCAGCGACGTCGCGATCATCGTCGTCTCGGCGCGCGGCGAGGTCGACGACCGGATCAAGGGCCTGCGCGCGGGCGCCGACGACTACCTGGTCAAGCCCTACGACGTCGAAGAGCTGCTGGCCCGGGTCGAGGCGGTGCGGCGCCGCCGCGGCGAGCACACGACGGCCGAGCCGGTGGTGATCCGGGTCGGGGACGTCAGCGTCGACCTGTCCCGGCACGAGGTGCTGGTCGACGGGCGCGCGGTCGCGTTGTCCCGCAAGGAGTTCCAGGTGCTCGCGCTGGTCGCGGGCGCGCGCGGCGCGGTCTGCTCGCGCGAGCAGGTGCTCACCGAGGTGTGGGGCCACCGCGGCCCCGCGGAGAGCCGCTCGCTGGACGTCCACGTCGCCACGCTGCGGACCAAGCTGGGCCGCCCGGCGCTGATCGAGACGGTCCGCGGGGTCGGCTACCGGCTCGGCGGCCAGGTCGCCCGGAGCTGACGGGGTGCGCGTCCGGCTGCAGGGCATCGTGCTGACGCTCGTCGCGCTGCTGGTGTTCGGCCTCGGCATCCCGCTGGCCATCACCATCGCCGCCGGCGCGCAGCAGGATCTCTTCCTCGACCGGCTGACCGACACCGCGCGGTTCGCGTCGCTGGCGCAGCGCCCGCTGCTGGACAACAAGCCGACCCTGCTCGACCCCGACCTGCGCCGCTACACCGAGGTCTACGGCGTCCAGGTGGTGGTGTTCGACCAGGACGGCAAGGCCGTGGCCAGCGCGCTGGGCCCGAACGGCGCGCGGCTCGACGTGCACGCCGAGCGGATCAGCGACCCGGTCCACGAGGCGCTGGCCGGCCGCCGCTCCCAGCCCGGCGGCGTGCTGATGCCGTGGGACGACACGCCGCTGGTGCTGGCCGAGCCGGTGCTCGCCGACGGCGAGGTGCGCGGCGCGGTGCTGACGGTGTCCGACACCGGCGCCGAGCGGGCCGACGTGCTGTGGTGGTGGCTGCTGCTGGCCGCGGGCGGGATCCTCGCGTTCACGCTGGCGCTGGCCGTGGCGATCCCGGTGGTCCGGTGGATCCTGCGCCCGGTGCACCGGCTCGACGACGCGACCGGCGCGCTGGTGGCGTCGGTGGTCAGCGGGCGCGAGGCCGAGCCGGTGGGGGAGAGCGGCGGGCCGCCGGAGCTGCGGCAGCTCGGCCGGTCCTTCGACCGGATGGCCGCGAGCGTGTCCGGGGCGCTGGCCGCGCAGCGCGCGTTCGTCGCCGACGCCTCCCACCAGCTGCGCAACCCGCTGACCGCGCTGAAGATCCGGCTCGGCAACCTCGAAGGCCACGTCGACGACGAGCCGGCCGCCGCCGACCTGGAGGCCGCGCGGGTCGACGCGGGCCGGCTGCACCAGATCCTCGACGGCCTGCTCTCGATGGCCCGCGCCGAGGCCTCCGGCGGCGAGCTGGACCCGGTCGTGCTGGACGAGGCCGTCGCCGAGCGCGTCGCCGACTGGTCGGTGGTCGGCGAGGCCCGCGACGTGCGGCTGGTCGTCGACACCCCGGGCGACGGCGTGTGCGTGCGGATGCCGCCGCGCGGCGCCGAGACGATCCTGGACGCGCTGCTCGACAACGCGCTGAAGTTCACCGCGGCGGGCACCGAGATCCGCGTGGCGGTCGAGCGCGACGGCGACCGCGTGCGCCTGTCGGTCCGCGACCACGGACCGGGCGTGCGGCCGGACGAGCTGGACCGCGCGCTGGACCGGTTCTGGCGCAGCCCGGCCCACCAGAACGTGCCGGGCTCGGGGCTGGGGCTGGCGATCGTCAGCGAGATCGTGGCGCATTCCGACGGTGAACTGGTGCTGGACCTCCCCGAAGGCGGCGGCCTCCGCATCTCGATGACGTTCCCGGCGGCCTAGGTCTTCTGCGCCCGGTAGTAGCGGAGCGCGCCCGGGTGCAGCGGGATCGGCTGCGTCTCGATCCCCGGGTGGACGTCGATCGACAGCGCCGCCGGGTTGGCGACGACGAGCTGCTGCCGGGCCGCGAACAGGCCGCTGACCAGCGCCTCGGCGACGTCGTCGCGCATCGACGTGCGCACCACCAGGAAGTTCGGCACCACCAGCGTGGTCACCGGCGCCAGCTGGTCGTAGGTGCTCGCCGGGATGGTGGCGGTGCCGTAGACCTCGCTGATCGCCTGCATCTTCGGCATCAGGTCGGCGATGTCGACCAGCCGCAGCCGGGTCTTGTTCTCCGCCAGCTTCGGCGTCGGTAGCCCGCCGGACCAGAAGAACGCGTCGACGTCGCCGTTCAGCAGCGCCGCGACGGAGTCGTCGAGGCCGCGGGTGATGGTGCTGACCTCGCCGGTCAGTTCGGCCGCGCCGAGCAGCTTCCCGGCGATGTACTCGACCCCCGACGACGGCGAGCCGATCGCGATCCGGTGCCCCCGCAGCTGCGCCACCGACCGGATGTCGGAGTCCGACCGCACGACGACGTGCAGGTAGTCGTCGTGGATCCGCGCGAGCGCGGCGAGCCCGGGGTTGGCCCGGTACTGGTCGGCGGCGACGTCGGCGGCGACGAAGGCGACGTCGGCCTGCCCGCTCAGCACCCGGCTGACGTTGTCGGGCGACCCCTGCGTCTGCAGCACCTGCGGCCGCTCGATGTCGAGCCCGGCCTGCCAGGCGGTGGCGAGGGTCTGGGCCAGCTTGTCGTAGACGCCGCCGGGGTTGCCCGCGGCGATCCGGAGGTGGACGTCGGTGAAGCCGCTGGTGCAGGCGGTGAGGAGCAGGAGGAGGGCAGCCGCCAGCACGAGTCCGCGCGTCCGCCGGGTCCCGGTCACGAGCCGATCGTGCCAGACCCCGGCGTCCGGCGTCAGCCGGTCATACCCGCCACCAGGCGCGCAGCTTGCTCAGTGCGCGGTGCTGCGCCACCCGGACGGACCCAGGGGACACGCCGACCGCGGCGCCGGTCTCCTCCGCCGAAAGCCCGACCACCACCCGCAGGACGACGATTTCCCGCTGCTGGCGCGGCAACAACGCCAGCAGCCGGCCGAGGCGCCCGTTGAGTTCCGCGCTTAAGGCGGTGGTCTCGGGCTCGGCGTCGAGTGCCGGGCGTTCGGGCAGGTCGGGGACCGGCTCGGAACGGTCGCGGGCCGCCGCCCGGTGCGCGTCGGCCACCTTGTGCGCCGCGATCCCGTAGACGAACGCCAGGAACGGGCGGCCTTGGTCCCGGTAGGCGGGCAACGCCGAGAGCACGGCGAGACATACCTCCTGCGCGACGTCGTCGGGCGAGACGAGTGAGTGCTGTCCCGCGGGCATCCGGGCCCGGCAGTAGCGCATGACCAGCGGCCGGATGGTCGCCAGCACGCGCTCCACCGACGTGGGCTCGCCGTCGATCGCGAGGAGCAGCGTCCTGTCGAACCCGGTGGCCCGGTCAGCGTCCGCAGGCAACCGGCGCTCCCGGGTTCGCGGCGCAGGGAGCCGGCGTGTCGCGGCCGGTGATGCTGATCGGCCCGGCGGTGAAGTCGGCCCGTAGCAACCACAGCCCACCCACCACGGCGCCGATCACCAGCAGGATCATCAGCACGGTCCGGAGGGTGTTGGGGGTGCTCGTGATGATCTTTTCGATCAGCCCGACGACGTTGCCGCTCACCGGAGCGCCTTCCGCCGGGCCGCGCTGAGCTCTTCGTAGCGGCCGGTCAGCTGTTCTACTTCGCTGTCGCGCAGGCTCAGGGCGCGCAGGAAGACGGTCATCTGGTCGGTCCGGGGCAGGGTGTTCCCGGTCAGCAGCCGGCAGAGCGTGGCGCGGGACATCGCCTTGGTGACGTCGCCGTCGGCCTCGCACAGCCTGGCCATTCGGCGCAGCACGTCGGTCTTGCCGAGGTCGTGGCGGAGCATGGCCCGGCGCAGGTCGAGCGCGAGCTCGGCGAGCGGGTCGCCGGGCAGGCCGGGGTTGTGCTTGGTGAACTCCTCGAGCGCGGCGGCCCACCAGACCCGGTGGGCTTCGTGCGCGGGAGCGCCCACGCCGGCGGCGATGCTGCGCACCAGTCGCAGCCGGGGCAGTTCGGTGCCGCCGAGCGCGCCGGACACGGCGCTGACGGAGTAGCTGGCCGCCGCCGCGACCGCTTCCAGCGACGTCTCACCGACGAAACCGCGCAGCCATTTCTTCAGCGTTTTGACGGCGGGCCCAGCGTCGGCGGGCAACGCCGATTTCCGTCGCCCCGGCCGCGGGCGGCACGCGGGCATGGGGGTACTCACGAAAGGTGGCACCGGAATCCTCCTCGGTCACGTCGTCCAGGCGAGGCGGTCGCCGCCGAGAGTGCCGGATTGCCGTCCGGGCCCAAGATCCTCGGTGCGACCGAATTACGGAGATCCTTGCCCACCGCGTGACCGGCGGCAACGTTCTGTCATATTCTCCGGAAATAGCCGTGATCGGAACGAGATTCGATCAAGTGCGCTTTTTCCACCGTTCGTCTCAACCCGGGAACGCCCGGCGGTGGCCGTGACGACAAGGGGGCGAATGGCCGAGGACCTCCGTCGCACCGTCCAGGCGAGGCTCGAAGCCGTGCGGGGCCCGTTGCCGCGGGCCCCGCACCGGGGCCCCGGTCCTGGCGCCGGCGCTTTTTCTGCTGTTCGTCTCAATCGGGGAACGTCCGATGCCGGTCGTGACGACAAGGGGGCGTACGGCTGAGGACCTCCGTCACTTCGTCCAGGCGAGGCTCGCAGCACCGGAAGGGTCCGTTGCCGCGGGCCGCGCACCGCAGTCCATGAGACGAGCTTCGGGGACGTGCGAACCTAACGTCGGACCCATGAGTTCTTCCGCCACCCTGTCCACCGCCTCGACCCGGTGGGACGCGCGTCTGTGGGGGGTGCTCCTCACCGTCTCGATCGTCACCGCGCTGGACGCGCTCGACGGGTCGATGGTCGGGGTCGCGCTGCCTGCCATCCAGGCCGAATTCGGGTTGTCCACCAATGCCCTGCAGTGGGTCATCAGCGGGTACGTGCTGGGGTTCGGCGGCCTGCTGCTGCTCGGCGGGCGCACCGCCGACCTGCTCGGGCGGCGGCGCGTCTTCCTCGCCGCCGTGTCCCTCTTCGCGCTGGCTTCGCTGTTCGGCGGGCTGGTCGACGACGGGACGCTGCTCATCGCGAGCCGCTTCGTCAAGGGGGCGGCCGCCGCGTTCACCGTGCCCGCCGCGCTGTCCATCGTGACCACCACGTTCCGGGAAGGGCCCGCGCGGAACAAGGCGATCAGCATCTTCGCCGTGTTCGGGGCCAGCGGGTACTCCGCCGGGCTGGTGTTCTCCGGGCTGCTGACCGAGCTCGGGTGGCGGTGGACCTTCCTGCTGCCCGCGCCGTTCGCCGCGGCCGTGGTCGTCGTGGCCTGGAAGCTGATCCCCGCGTACCGGACCGAGCCGGCCGGGGGTTACGACCTGCCCGGGGCGCTCACCGGGGTCGGGGGCACGCTGCTGCTGGTCTACGGCGTGGTCGAAGCGCCCGAGACCGGTTGGGCCGCGCCGCGCACGCTGATCACCTTCGCGGTCGCCTTCGTGCTGCTGGTGGCGTTCGTGCTCGTCGAGAAGCGCAGCCGGAACCCCTTGCTGCGCCTCGGCATCTTCCGGTCCGGGCCGCTCGCGCGGGCCAACCTGGGGGCCGCGCTGTTCTTCGCGTCCTTCATCAGCGTCCAGTTCGTCGTGATGCTCTACTTCCAGCGCGTGCTCGGCTGGACGCCGCTGCAGACGGCGCTGGGGTTCCTGCCGGCGGCGATGATCGTCGCGTTCGGTTGCCCGCGCGTCGATCCGCTGATCGAGCGCGTCGGGACCACCCGCGGGATCTTCGCCGGCGTGGTCGCGCACGTCTTCGCCTACGCGCTGTTCCTGCGCGTCGACGAGCACTCCGGGTACGTCGGCTCGGTGCTGCCCAGCATGGTCCTGCTCGGCCTCGGCTTCACGCTGGCCTTCCCGTCGTTCAACATCCAGGCCACGGCCGGGATCCCGGACGGCGAGCAGGGCCTGGCGGGCGGCCTGGTCAACACCTCGCTGCAGGTCGGCGGCGCGATCGGCCTCGCCGTCGTGACGGCGGTGCTGACCGCGGCCGGTGGCGGCGAGGTCACGCCCGCCGCGCTGTTGCGGGGGTGGACGCCGGCGATCGCCGTCGTCACCGGGTTCACCGTGGCCGGGCTGTTCGTCGCGCTCGCCGGGCTGCTGGCCCGCCGCCGGGTCGTGGTGCCGGACGCCGAGCCGGAGCTCGAAGCCGTCTAGCGGAGGGTCGCGACGCCGGCCAGGAAGATGTCGACGCCCGCGAGGAACTGCTCGCGGTCGTCGTGCTCGGCCAGCCGCGCCGCCGCCTTGCGCACGAACGGGTAGCGGGCCGGGTCGAGGCCGGCCCACCGGGCGGCGACGCCGGACAGGAACGCCGACCGGTCGGCGTCGCCGGCGAGGAGGCGGGCGTTCGCGGCGTTCTGCCCGGCCACGCCCAGGACGTAGTTCACGAGGGCGCCGGCGGCGTCGAACAGCGCTTCCCCCGGGACGTCGAGCGCGTCGAGCAGGCCGCCGATGCGCTCGTAGACCTCGAGGAGCGCGGGTCGCCACGGCTCGCGGGACAGCTGGGCGCCGACCCACGGGTGGGCGTCGATCGCGTCGAACAGGCGCAGCGCGACCGTGCGCAGCGCCTCCCGCGGCTCCGCGGCGCCGACCACGCCGGTCATGACGTCTTCCACGATGTCGTCGGTGGCCGCCGCGAGCAGGTCGCTCTTGTTCGCGATGTGGTGGTAGATCGCCCCGTAACCCGTGCTCAGGCGGGTGGTGAGCGCCCGGAAGGTCAGCGCCGCCTCGCCGCCTTCGTCGAGGAGCCCGGTCGCCGCCTTGACGATCACTGCCTTGGACAGGCCGTCCGCGCGCCGCTTCGTCACGCGGCCATCATCGCATGGTTGGATCGTCGATCCAATCGAAAGTCGCGCAGCACGGCAGATCCGGCCCTCCGCGATGTCATGAAAGGGTCGTTCATCTCGCCAGACGACATGAACGACCCTTTCACGACATCCCCGCCGCGCCCGGCAGACCACACGGGCCCGGGGTGACCCTGGTCGGCGACGCCGCCCACCTCATGCCCCCGCACAGCATGGTCGCCCCGCCGGCTCAGCCGGAGGTCAGCACGCGGTAGGGCTTCGGGAAGAACGCCCAGTGGTCGTCGCACCAGACGAGCCCGTCGTACGAGAGTCCCGCGGTGGCGCCGGGGGAGTGGTAGCGCCACGCGGCCCACACGCGCGTCGGCACCAGCCGCCGCGCCACCGACCGGTAGCCGCCGGGGAACGGCCGGGACAGCGCGTTGTCGTCCACGAGCGCCCCGGCCGGGGCGAGGTGGATGCGGACGCGCGGCCGGCCGACCGGCCGCCGGAACCCGATCCCCGCGTCCCACGCGCGTTCGTACCGCCGCCGGGCCAGTGCCACCGTCCCGCGCACGAAAACCCAGGCGTAGTCGGCTTCCCGCGGCCGCAGCTCCCGCAGCGCCGCGTCATCCGCGGCGAGCGCCCGCAGGATCGGCTCCAGCCGCGCGGAGAGCACGGCCGTCGAGACCGCGGCCCGCACCCGCGGGTCGTCGCCCTCGGTGGCGAGCGACGGGTCCGCGCCCGGGTCGCCGCGCTGCTGCAGCTGCGTCTCGAACAGGATGAACGACGTCCGGCGCAGCGCCCGCGCGGTCGGGCTCCCCTCCTCGGCCGCCGCGATCCGCGCGTAGAGGTCGAACAGCGGGCCGGTGCCGGACAGGCGGCCGCGCTCCCGTTCCACGAAGGTCAGGAACTCTTCGCGGTCCAGCCGGCCGGCGGCCGGGCCGGCCACCAGTTCGCGGGCCAGCTCGGGGCGTTCGGTCCAGCCGCCGTCGGGGCCGAGCCGGAACGCGGTCACCCCGCCGCCGGCGGTGCGCACCACCTTCGCGGGGACGTTCCCGTCGCGGAAGAACGCGGGCAGCTCACCGGTCATCGGCGAGCCCGCGGAACTCGGTGCGCCAGCCGTCGAACCACGTCCGGAACCACGGGTACCGCGCGGCCAGCGGGAGGATCGTGCGGACGGTCTCTTCGTAGTAGGCACGGCGTTTTGCGGGACGCGGGTGCGTGTCCAGCCGCTGGACGTTGCTCAGCCGGTCGGCGAGCTTGACCAGGAGCGCGTCGTCCGGCGCGTCGCGCAGGCGCGCCAGGTAGGCGGTCCGCTCCCCGCCTTCGGGCTTGGTCACCCAGCCGACCAGCTCCGCCACCCGGTCCCCGAAGCGGGCGCGGACCTCGCCGAGCGGGCAGGCGGTGTCCTCGACGACGTCGTGCAGCACGGCCGCCCGCAGGACGTCGGCGTCGGTCACCCCGACGCCCTCGACGAGCACGCGCGTCGCCTCCAGGAGGTGTTCCAGGTACGGCTCGCCGGCCGGGCGGGTCTGCGCCCCGTGGTGGCGGGCCGCGAAAGCGACGGCTTCGTCGAGTGCGGCCAGATCCGCCTCCGGGAGCCGGTCCGCCCAGCCGGCCCGGATGGCGGGCCAGCCTTCCTTCGCCGCGAAGGTCCGCATCACCGGTCCGCCCCGAACTTCTCGGCCCACAGGTCGAGGGTGCCGGTCAGGATCCGGTTGCGGAACGCCTCTTCCGGCTCCGCGGCGGCTTTCGCGTAGGCCTCGGCGATGGCGCCGCCGACGTCGAGCGCGCGCCGCCGTTCCGCCACCGCGAGCAGCCACTCGTGCTCGGTGATCCGGCGGCGGTCCCCGGTGACCTCGCCCGGGACGAGCCGTCCGGTCACCGGGTCGAGCCGCCACGCCGTTCCGGGGGTGGTCAGGTCCACGCGCACCGGCTCGGTGCCGTAGAAGTAGAACGCGCGCCGCCGCTGGGCCGCCCGCCACATTGCGTAGGTGACACGCCGGGGCTCACCACGCTCGTACGCCGCGAAGATCTCCGGCTTGTCGTGCCGCTGGTAGAACGACGTGCGGAGCAGTTCCTCGCGGCGCTCCTCGACCGCGTCGACGAACTCGCTTTCGTCGCGCAGCGGCCAGGTTTCGTCGTCGTCCACGCCGCGCGCGCACTGCACGGCCCGCCGCGTGTCGGCTTCGAACTCGCCGGTGTAGCCGTTGAGGCCGTACCCCGCCGCGCGGCGGCCCAGGACGGGATCCTCCGGGCCCTGGCCACGCGGGAAGACCTCGACGAGCTGGCCCCAGCACTCGAAGAAGCGGTCCGGGGCGACCGAAACGCGTGCCGCGGCAGCGGGTTCGGCGGCGGGCGGGGGAGCGGCCGGGGCGGCCCGCGGGCGGCGCCAGGGGTACACCGGGCCGTAGACGTCGAGGAAGCGGCGGAATTCGGGCCAGGACGGCCAGTGGGCGAGTTCGCCTTCGTTCGCCGCGATCCCGGCCGGGCGGAAGTCCGCGACTTCCACGCGCAGTTCGGTTTCCTCCAGCGCTTCCCGGACGGCGGCGCGCGCCTGGGCCGCGTCCGGGTAGTCGCGCCCGTCGACGACGAAGGCGGCCCTCGGCCCCGCGGGCGCTCCGGCGGTGACCCACACGAACGTCAGCAGCTCGCGGTAGTCGAGCGACCCCAGGTCCAGCGCCTTCACCGGGTCTCCTCCTGGTCGAGGGCGGCCGCTTCGGCCAGCATCCCCTTGACCTTTTCCGTTTCGGACGGCGTCAGTTCGACGTACGGCTTGAAGAGCGTGTTGTGCTCCAGGTCGGCGGCGATGGACGCCCGCCGGGTGGTCAGCTGCAGCTCGAAAGTATAGGGAACCCCGCCCACCTCGATCTTCACCACGAGCGGGATGACGCGGTAGGCGGGGTTCTTGTCCTTCGGCTCGGCGTACATGTTCTCGATCTCGAGGATGCGGCCGTCGCCGCCGGTGCCGAAGTGCCGCTTCGCCCCTTCGAGGACCCGCTCCAGGTCGGCCATGCTGTCGGTCGTGATCCGCGCGCCCACCGCGTCGATGACGTCGCCCGCCCGGTAGCCGGGCCGGCCGGGCCGCGACGGGGAGCCGGTCGACATCCGCCGGACCTTGTCCAGGATGCCGTCGGCGTCCTTCGTCCGGATGCTGACGGCGGCCCCCGGAGCCACCTGGTCGACGAACGCGCGCACTTCGGCGTCCACCGCGGGGTGCACGTCCTCGCGCAGCCGCCGCGCGTAGTCGGCCAGCTGGGCCAGCTGCTCGCGGTTCGGGGTGGCGCCGACGTCGCGGGCCGGATCGACCTGCTTGGCCCGCTCGACGAGGACCGTCTTGCGGTCGCGGCCGGTCTCGTTCCGGTTGACGGCCGGATCCACCGGCTCGAACAGTGGTCCCCGGCCCGGGCTCGCCGCCCGGTACTCCTCGAGCGTCCCGGTGCCGATGACGCGCCGGTCGGCGAGCTCGCGGAGGACGTCGATGGTCGCGTCGCGGGTCTGCGGATCGGCGAGCGACTTCGCGAGGTTCGTCGGGTGCAGCACCGAATCGGCCACCAGGCGCGCCGCGATCGAGGCGACGTCGGGGTGCTCGGTGAGCAGTTCGTGCAGCCGGCTGGCCGCCATCTCCCGGTTCCACACGGCGCCGTAAGCCCGGCGGCCGTACGCCTCGGTCGCGGCGGTGATCAGGTCTTCGACCGGCGTCGCCGACCGGCGCCCCGCCACCGCCGCCGATTCGAAGTCGCGGCGGATCTCGTACAGCGGGTGCTCGACGGCCGAGGGTGCCTCGTAGGACTTCAGGCTGAACTTGAGCTCCGCCACGTGCCCGTCGGGCAGCCGCACGTTCATCAGGACGCTGCGGTTGCCGCTCGGCGTGGACCGGGCGACCCGGTCCTTGATCCGGACGATCGTCAGCCGCGGATCGCTCTTCAGGACGTCGAGCGCCCGGTACAGCTTGTCGACGCTCTCGAAGCGGATCTTCGCGCCGACGACGTCGACCAGCATCGAGGCGTCGCCGGTGGGGTACGTCTCGACGTAGCCGGCGACCTTCCGCAGGCTGCGGCCGAGGTCCTTGACCCCGGGCCGCCAGGAGGCCTCGCCCCCGTTTTCGGCCGCGATGTCGGTGACGATCCGGTTCAGCTTTTCCTGGGCCGCGGGCGCTTCCGCGCGCAGCCGGTCGACGCTCTCCCGCTGGTAGGCGGGGTCCTTGCGGCGGCTCGGGTCGAAGCCCTGCTGCAGGTATCCGTCCCGGGTCGTGCCCGCTTCGATCGCCTTGCTGATCTCCAGCTGCGAAACGCGGTCGAGGATCTCGTTGGGGTGTTCGGCGTGCAGGTCGGTGACGATCGCGTCGACCTTCGCCCGGATCTCGGGCGTGCTTTCCCCGCGGCGGACGGCCTCGTCGATCCCGGCGCTCGCGAGCCGCTTCCGGACGTCACCGAGCGCGGCGTCCAGCAGCACGACGGAGTCGGGGTTGGCCAGCAGGCTGTCGCGGGCGACCGGGTTGGCGATCAGCGCGCGGTCCAGCTCGGGCCACTCCTGCCGCAGCCGCTTGAGCTTGGCCCGCGCCTCGACCCGGTCCGGCCGCAGGTGCAGCGATTCCAGCGGCCCGGCCGCGCTTTCCTGGACGGCCGACTCCAGCCCGGCCCTGCCCATCTCGGCCAGGATGTCGCCCGCGTCGCCGTGGTAGGTGCCGAAAGCCTTGCCCAAGCCCAGTTCCGCGCCCTTGCCGGTCGCACCGCCGAGGAACGACGACGTCCCGCGCAGGGCCGCGCGTGCGACCTTCGAGCCGCTCAGCGCGTCGCCGAGGGTCGGCCGCGTGCCGCCCACCGCGCGGCCGGCGGGGATCGATTCGAACGCGTGCGACGTCACGGTGCTGGCGGCGCCGGCGAGCGCGCCGGTCAGCGTCGCCTCGAGCAGCGACGCGAAGCCGGGCCCGAAACCCTTGCGCCAGGTCGCTTCGTCGAGCAGCGCGCCGCCGAAGCCGCCCATGCCGCCGGTGGTGGCGCCGATGACCAGCAGGTCGCCGAGCGTGCTGCCGGTGATGCCGCCCATCGCCTGGCCGAGGCCCTTCACCGAGCGCAGCGTCGTCATGCCCGCGGCGAGGCTCTGGGTGCTGCCGCGCGCCAGAAGGGACAGGTGCTGGCCGACGCCCGCGGTGATGGCCTGCACCGCCGCCATGCCGAGGTCGACGGCGGCCTGTTCCCAGCCGTACCGGCCGCCGCTGACGGCCCAGTGCACCCCCATCGAGCCGACTCCGGTGAGCCCGGCGATGGCGAACATCAGCAGCGGGCTGGCGGCGCCGCCGGTCGCGACCGTGGCCACGGCGGCGGCGATCGCGCCGATCACCATGACCGCGGTGGTCAGGTAGTTCGCGATGCTGTCGATCCGGGCCGCGTAGTTCTCGGCCGCCAGCTTGCTGACGCGCACGGCGGAGGCGAACTCGCGCGGGTCCGCGCCGGTGTACTTGCCGTCCTCGTCGAACATGCCGCTGCCGGCCGCGACGGGCCGCCCGGAACTGTCGGTCCAGACCGGGTTGCCGTGGGCGTCGACCTTCACGGTCGCGCCGCCGAGGGACGCGGTGAGCCGGGTCTGCGCCGAGGTCAGCGACTTGTCCGCGAGGCTGTCGCCGGCCAGCGACTTGCCGAGCCAGCCGGTCTCGTCGCGCTGCTGCTGGATGCGGAACGCGGCGACTTCGGCGCGTTCGCGGTCGTTGCGGGGCACGCCGAGCAGCGCCACTTCCATGCGCAGCCGGTCGTCGCCGGAGAGCTCGGTCCACAAGCCCTTCCCGCCGAACGTGCCGAGGTCGTCGTCGAGCTCGCGGTGGGTGAGGCCCTTGTACTCGCGGCGCATCGCGGCGACCTCGTCGCGGTCCAGCCGCTCGACGAAGCGGAACATCAGCTCTTCGTCGGTGCCGGCGCCCTTCGAGGCGTACTTGACGGCCAGCGCGGCCGTCTTCGGCGTCGGGTAGTCCTCGTGGGCGAGGCGGACGGCCAGTTCGGCGGCGTCCGCGTCACTGCCCGCCGCGGTCCGCAGCTGTCCCTCCAAATAGGACTTCGCGGCCTCGGGGGTGCCGGCCTGCCCGGCGCCGCCGTAGTCGGTGGCGTACTTCCGGAAGACCCGGTCGCGGTCGTCCAGCGCCGCCTGGCGCTCCGCCGGCGTGACGTCCGCGCCGGGCTTGAGCCGCGGGTCGACCAGCGCGGCGTCGAGCTTGAGCAGGTTCGGCCCGCCCGGCCGCCGGGTCTCCACGCCGAGCCGGGCCGCCCGCGCGGCGACGGTGTTTTCGCCACCCTGGATGAGCGCGACCGCGAGGTCCCGGTTCGCGCCGGTGATCTGGACGGTCTCGGTCGTCGAGGTGCCCTCGGGGCCGGCAGTGACCACCTCGATCGGGGCGAGCGCGTACTTCTCGACCGCGGCGGCGGCCTGCTGCGGCGAGATCGGCCCGACCGGCCGCCCGGTGCCGCCGATGATGCCCGCGAGCTCGGTCTGCACCCCGACCCGGCGCTCGTCCGCGGTGGCCGGGGCCCGGCCCCGCTCGGTCGCGGCCCTGCTGTAGGTGGTGAGGACGTCGTGGATGGCGTCGACGTCGCCGGCCTTGCGCGCGTCGTCGAGCTTGTCCTTCATGCGGAAGGCGTCGGCGAGGTTCTGGTTGCCCGCCGTGAGCGCGTCGAACACCTTCAGGTCGGTGCCGCCGAGGTTGTCGCGGACGTCGGCGAGTGCCTTCGCGCCTTCCTCGCCGCCCCTGAGCTTCGCGAGCTCCTCGGGCTTGAGGTTGCGCATGAGGTCCTCGATGCGCGATTCCTCGTCGTTGTACCAGTGGGTCGAGGCGTCCAGCTCGGCCGCCGCCCCCGCGACCTGGTCGCCGCGCAGGTAGGCGAGCGCGGACGTGAGGTCGGCGCCGCTGAGCTCGTCGGTGAGCGCCGCCTCGAGCGAGCCGTGCTTGTTCGCGTACAGCCAGCCCAGCGCGCGCCCCTGGGCGGCGGTCAGCCCGCGCAGCGCCCGCGACACCTGCTCCTCTTTGGTGCCCCAGCCGTCGAAGGCGTCTTCGAGCAGGTGCTCGCGCGTTTCCAGGTCGCTCGCCACCTCGGTGGCTGCGTGCTCGACCGGCACGGCCAGGGCCGTGGCCGGCGTCAGGTACGGCGTGAAGGCCCCGCCGATGAAGTCGGTCCGCTGCCCGGTGGTGGTCGTCCGCCACTCGGTGAACGGCCCGGTCATCGACGCCTTCGTCCTGCGGACCGCGTCGCCGAAGACCCGGTTCAGCGGCATGGCCCACGCGTCCGAGACCCGGCTGACGCCCTTCGCCGTGGCCGCGAAGGCCGCGTCGTGCCCGTGCACGAAACCGGCCATCCCGCGCGCGCTGCCCGCTCCGGTCTCGCGCAGCGCACCCGCCGCCGCCACGCGTTCCTGCCCGGCGGCTTGGAGCGCGGCCCGTTCGGCGCCGTCGACCGCCTCGCCGGTCGACCCGTCGGCCCGGGTCACCATGCGTTGCTGCGCGAGCCCGAGCTGGTCGATCTTCGGCGCGGTGTCTTCGACGGCCTTTTCCGTCGACTGGCCCAGCTGCTCCGCGGAGACCGCCGCCGGCTTGAGCGCGTCGTGGACGGCGGTGACGGTGCGGTCGAAGGCGGGCAGCCCGGTGGTCGCGGCCGTCTCCAGGCCGGCCAGTTCCGCGCCGGCCTGCGCCTGGGAGCTCCGCAGCAGCGCGGTGGCGTCGCCGGTCAGCCGCGACCGGGCCGCCCGGTGCCGCAGCTCGATCGACTCGCGGGCATCGCCTGCCATCCGCCGCAGCGCCTCGTGCCCGCTCGCCGCCTGCCTGCCGAGCGCGCCGTACGCGGTGCGGCTCGCCTTCTGCACCGCCGCGCGGCCCTTGGTGTCGATCTCGTCCTTGCGCGTGTTCAGCGCCTTGGCCAGCTCGCTCTCGTCGAACTGCCGCCGCACCAAGGGAATCTGGTCGCGGTAGGCCTTCGCCTGCGCGTCCGACGCCCGGTTCAGCGACGTCACGGCCGCCGCGGCCGCCCCGGGGACGGCCGCGCGGCGCGCCTCGTTCTCGGCCACCACCAGCGGCGTGTCCCCGCCGGGGAACAGCTTCGCGGCGGACGCGCCGTAGGCCTGGACGGCGGCGACCGCCTGCCCGGCCGCGGTGGTGACCGCGACAGCGCTCTCTTCGAGCACGCCGGTGTAGCCCGCGGCCAGGTCGTTCACGATCGCGGTGACCTGTTCGCCCGCGGTGTCCGCGTTGGCCCGCACCCGGCGCAGCGCCCCGGTGGTGGCCGACCCCACCAGCCGCCGTCCGCGCCGCACGGCGCCATCGAGCCCCGCGGTGCCTTCGTCGTAAGCGGTGTCGACGCTGCCCAGCGCCTGCCCGCGCAGCTCGTCCAGCTCCCGTTCGCCTTGCCCGGCCCGCGCCCGCGTCCGGCCGTCGAGCCGGTTGTGCCGGTCCACGGCACCCCGCCCGAGCCGCTCCAGCAGCGCCCGTTGCGCGTCGTGCGCCCGCCGCGCCCGCTCGACGAGCCCGGCGAACACCCGCGCGGCCGCGAACAACGCCCCCGGCTTGACGGCGGCGCCCCGCACCGGCGGCAGTGCCGAGGGCGCGTCGAACCGGTGGGCGAACGAGGGCAGCACCAGCCGCGCCGGGGCGATCAGCCCCGGTTGCGGTGCCCGGGCACCGGTGGCGGGCTGCTTCCGGTCAGGCCGGTCGTCGGCGCCCCGCTGGTCGAGCTTGGGCCGCGCCTTCGGGACGGCCTTGGACGCCGGTTGCCGCCGGGCCGACGCCGCGACGGCGTTGGGCGCCGGCTGCCGCCGGGCCGACGCCGCGACGACGTTGGGCGCCGGCTGCCGCCGCGCCGACGCCGCGACGGCCTGGTTCCCGACGAGCCCCTGCCCGGCCAGCATCGCCGTCCCGGGCGGCCCGGCCCCCGGCGGCGTCCCGCTCAGCACCGCGGAGACGGCCGCGTTCCCGGCCCCGCCCGGCGCACTCCCTGGCCCCGGCCCGCGCGAATCCGCCACCACGGTCACCACCGGGGCGGCCGGCTGCGGCACTGGGGCCTTGACGGGCGCGGGCATAGGGCCAGCAGGATGACACCGAGGCCGTCGCATCAGCGCTTTCACGGCGTCGCGGCAGCGTCACCGGCGGGCGCTGAGCAGGGCACCAAGGGGCTTTCGGGGCCGAACCGGAGCGACTAGTCGGCTGTCCCGTACAGGGCTCGGATTCGACGCATCGATCTCATGGTCGCCTTGGCGTCACCGCGCAACCGCAGATCCGGCACGCCGTCGGGGTTCGCGCCCCACACGGCCAGGTCGCTCAACGTCGACCGCGTGGCCAGGATGTCCGTGAGGACCTGGTTCGTGCGGCGGACTTCCGCGCGGCTCTTCCGGCGGATCAGGTCGTGCTGGTGGTCCATGTCGCCGAACGCGGTGAGTGCGGAGTCGGCGAAGGTCGGTACGGGATGCGAACGCATTCTTCTCCGGTACGTGACACTCGTGCCGAGTATCAAGGAGTACTCCAGTTCCGGATGCGACTCGAGCAGGTTGCGCAGGAGCAGGAGTTTCGTCAGTTCGCGTTCCCACATGATCGAGGCCACCTTCTGCGGCCCGCCCGGCTTGCTGAGGAACTCGCATTCGACGTACTTGGCGATGAGCCACCCCCGGACCGTGTGTTCGACAATGGATCGAGCCTGGTGCGTCTCCGGGTGTCCCTGGTTGATGTCGTGGTAGGAGCGGAAGCGATAACCCATCACGGCCGAAGCGTTGCGCAGGAATTCACTGTTCCCTAGATTGCCGACCACTTCGAAGAAATGGTTTTCGAAGACGCTTCCCGCGTGCTGCTGGAGCATGTCGGCGGTGACGACGGTCACCCGCTCGGTCAGCCGGCCGAAGATCGACGCGATATTTCGCTGGATCTTTCGTTCGCCTTCGGCGTTGGCCGTGTCCCGCCAGCCGCTCCAGGGGACTATCACGGCTTTCTTGATCGAATTGTCCGCCAGTCGCGCCCGTAGGTATTCGAGGTAGAGAAGATCCATGACGGGCACGTTCGGCCGTAGGCTCAGTTCGAAGATGGCGAGGTCGACCTGTGTCTCCTGCTGGCGGAAATAGGCGGGCAAAACCGCACCGGGTGAAGGTCTCCGCAGTCCGACGGCCAGTGTCCGCCCGCGTGCGCTGTCCAGTCGTGACCGCATCTTGCTGCGCCACACGGGAAGCGCCTTCCCGAGGTGGTTGTCCCAGCTTTTCTGCACCAGAACGCCGAGGATCGCGCCGAGGAGAATGGTGAGCGCACCGGCCCAGCCTCCGAGTGATTCCATGAAATCGATCACAGGTTTCTCGGATCCTTTCCGTGAAGCGCGGCGTTCGCCACGGGCTCCGCCGGACGGGCGAAGGGGGCTCGACGTGTGCGCATGGTCAGATTGTGCCTGGTCTTGCGCCCCAGTGGGTGACTCGCCCTCGGCCGATTTCGACGTCGTCGGCAAGCGGGCGGGCCGGCCCGCCCGCCGGCACGGCCATTGATGACAAATCTTGGACACGGCGAGGGCGGGCGGGTGCGACCGGGAGCGCTACCCGGCGCTTTCCTCGAGGATCCTGGTCATCCGATCACGAAGCCACGGGTGCATGGTGGAGTGCTTCAGCCGGCTGATCGTCCACGCGTGAACCCGGTCGACGTCGCACTTCCACACGAGTTCCCGGAAGTGGTCCACGACGGGGGATTTCGGCAAGCCTTCGACCATGCGGACGGCGCAGTCCCCGGTGAACCCGGTGACGAAACCGAGCTTCGCCAGTTCGGCGTGTTGCAGGAGGTTGTCCGGCCAGCCTTTCTCGTGCTGCGCGTCCGAACCGTGGACGAGCGTCAAGCTGGTCTTCGCGAGGATGTAGGAATCGAAGCGGGGTTCCGTGCGGCGTGCGTTGAAGCGTGCCAGCTCCGTCAGTGCCAGCAGCTGGGAGTCCGCGGGCGCGACCGCTTCCAGCGGGTCGAAGTGCTTCACGGACACTCGGATCCGCCACCCCCGCCGGATCATCCGTTCCGCCACGTCCGCTTCCCAGGACCGGTGATCACCGGTGTGGCCGGGCAGCACGAGGTCGATATCGCTGAAGGTCTCCGAACCGTCGTCGAGGAGGTGAAAATTGCGCCGGGCGAAGGAGCCCTTGAGCCGGAAGCCGCTGTTCGTCTCGTGCACGGCGGCGAGTACCGATGTGCTGAGCTCCTGCCGCCGCCGCAGCCAGTCCGACAGTCTCATCGGCTGATCCCTTCACTGGTCCAGTGCGATCGGGCAGAACCGGCTTCCCCCGGAACACGGCAGAAAAGCGGCCCGGAACGCCATGGCCGAAGTCACGACGCTGCCGATGGCGTTGCGGGCGGCGTCGACGTCGGCGGTGAACGTCGAAAAATGGCCACTCGGCAGATGGCGATCACCGACCTGCACGCAACACGCGTACACCGCTCCGTGTCCCAGGTCGATCGAGGGGAAGGCCCGGTCCGGGAGCTTGCAGATGAGTGCCCTTGTTTCGGTGAAGCGGAACGTCTTGAACGACGCTCCCCATTCCTTCCGGAGGTTGCCTGCCACCTTCGAAAAGATTTCCGCATCCTGTTGGTGCGAGTTCTCGAGGATCAGTTTGATGTGCCGGACGCCGTCGTCCGCCAGTTCGCCGATGGCGTGGTGCACCACCGATTCCTCGTGTGCCGCGTCCGAAAGCACGAATGTCGCCTCCACCTCCGAAATGGACGCGAGCCTGCGCCGGTTTTCGGCCCAGCGTCCGGGGCTGATGGGGACGCCGAAGGTGGACGAAGGGTCGGTGGTGTCGTGCACGCTGATGGTGAACCGCTCAGGGGGGTGGTGGCCGAAGAAGGGGAGCTGCGCCTCGATGTCGATGGCGTTGGTGAGCACGCGGTACCGGAGACCGGAATCCAGGAAAGGCTCGATGATCTCCGGCAGGTTGGCGAAGATCGTCGGTTCTCCTCCGGTGAACCTGACTTCCCGGAAGCCGAGGGCGGCCAGGGCTTCGGCTGCCACGCGGGCCCGGCGCAGTACGAGCTTGCTCGCGTGGGCTGCCCGCGAAAGGCCGGGCTGGACGTAGCAGAACGCGCAAGCCGCGTTGCACAGGTTGGGCACGAAGACAAAGGCTGTCCCATTCCCGTGCGTGGCGACCGCGGTTGCGGTGCCGGGTGACGTCGTTGCCATTCGGCCTTCCTGCGGCTGACCAAGTCAGCGGTTGACCCGAGCGGAGAAGGTGGTGAAACCGGTCAGCCAGTCACTCTGTGTGCCTGAACCGAGCGAAGGAGGCAAGGGTAGTGGCTCCGGCTCGCTTGCCCGGCGAAGGGAACATCGCCCTTCCAGGTGGTCCTCGTACCGGACTCCCGATCCGGACGGCGTCCACCCAGGGACAAGGTAGACCTGTTCGCGCGGCCCTCGCGTGAATAGGCGGGCAGGTGGCGGATTTGCCCAGCTGGCCGGGGGTTATCCTGAAGGGCGATGACCGAGAACCAGGCACCCAGGGCGTACCAGATCCGCACCTTCGGCTGCCAGATGAACGTGCACGACTCCGAGCGGCTCGCCGGCCAGCTCGAAGACGCCGGGTACGCGCCCGTCGCCGACGGTGCCAAGCCCGACCTGATCGTGTTCAACACCTGCGCCGTCCGGGAGAACGCGGACAACAAGCTGTACGGCACCCTCGGGCACCTGCGGCCGGACAAGGTCGCGAACCCCGACCTGCAGATCGCCGTCGGGGGGTGCCTGGCGCAGAAGGACCGCGGGGAGATCGTCAAGCGCGCGCCCTGGGTCGACGTCGTCTTCGGGACGCACAACATCGGGTCGCTGCCGGCGCTGCTCGAACGTGCCCGGCACAACGCCGAGGCCGAGGTCGAGATCCTCGAATCGCTCGAGACCTTCCCGTCCACGCTGCCCGCGCGCCGCGAATCGTCCTACGCGAGCTGGGTGTCCGTTTCGGTCGGGTGCAACAACACCTGCACCTTCTGCATCGTGCCCGCCCTGCGTGGCAAGGAGCGCGACCGGCGGCCCGGCGAGATCCTGGCCGAGGTCGAGGCGCTCGTCGCCGAGGGCGTGCTCGAGGTCACCCTGCTCGGGCAGAACGTCAACTCCTACGGCGTCGAGTTCGGCGACCGGCTCGCGTTCGGGAAGCTGCTGCGCGCGGCCGGCGGCATCGACGGGCTGGAGCGCGTGCGCTTCACCTCGCCGCACCCGGCCGCGTTCACCTCGGACGTCATCGACGCCATGGCCGAGACCCCGAACGTCTGCCACCAGCTGCACATGCCGCTGCAGTCCGGGTCGGACCGCGTGCTGCGCGAGATGAAGCGGTCCTACCGCTCGGCCCGCTTCCTGAAGATCCTCGACGAGGTCCGCGCGGCCATGCCGGACGCCGCGATCACCACCGACATCATCGTCGGCTTCCCCGGGGAGACCGAGGAGGACTTCCAGGCGACGCTGGACGTCGTCGAGCAGGCGCGGTTCTCCAGCGCGTTCACCTTCCAGTACTCGAAGCGCCCCGGCACGCCGGCCGCCACGATGGACGGCCAGCTGCCCAAGGCCGTCGTCCAGGAGCGCTACGAGCGGCTGGTGGAGCTGCAGAACGCGATCTCGTGGGAAGAGAACAAGAAGATCGTCGGCCGCCGGGTCGAGCTGCTCGTCGCCGAGGGCGAGGGGCGCAAGGACGCCGAGACGCAGCGGATGAGCGGCCGCGCCCGCGACGGCAGGCTGGTGCACTTCACGCCGACCGGCGCGCACGTGGACCGCGCGGTGCGGCCGGGTGACGTCGTCGAGACGGTCGTCACCTACGGCGCGCCGCACCACCTGGTCGCGGACGGCGACCTGCTGTCGCACCGGCGGACCCGCGCCGGCGACAACGCGGAGGCCGGGCTGCGGCCGAAGACGAGCGGTGTCACGCTGGGCCTGCCGGGCTTCGGAGCCCCGGCCGCCCGGCCCGAGCCGGTGAGTGGGTGTGCGCTGTGACCGAGCCCCAGGGCAACGGTGACCTGGCCGAACTGGCCGCCGAGATCGACGAAGCGGGCGAGCACGCGTCGCGCACGGTGGAGCTGGGCCGGCGCGGGTTCACCATCGCCGTGTTCTCGTTCGTGCTGCTGGTCTGCCTGATCCTCCCGTGGGTCGGCGACCACGCGGGCTGGCAGGTGCTGGCCGGCGAGGGCGGCGGCATCCCGCAGCTGTTCGCGGCGACGTCGACCGCCGCCGGCATCCTCGCCTCGGCGCTGGCGCTGGTGACGCGCCGGTGGTGGCTGGCCTGGGTGTGCGCCGCCGGCGGCTGGTTCGCTTCGGTGGACGGGCTGCTGGCCATCTGGTCGCAGCAGTCGTCGCACGCCAGCGGGGCCGCCGGCGGCGGGCCCGGGATCGGCCTGATCATCGCCTGGCTGGCGATGATCTGCCTCGCCGTGCAGTGGATGCGCACGGCGTTCTCCCGCGCCTAGACCACGACCACGCCGAACACGCTGGAGACCGCGCTGAGGTAGAGGTCGGTCTCCGGGTGGTAGACGCGCAGCGTCAGGGTGGTCCGGAGGCTGAAGCTCAGGCTGAACACGAAACCGCCGTTCGGCCGGCAGGTCGTGGTGCTCAGGTTGACCCACACGCCGGCCTGCAGCTGCTGGACGATCACCGGCTCGCCCCCGGCGAGGCTCTCCTGCCCGCCGAGGTCGGCGAACGAGCCCTTGATCTTCGTCGTTTCGCCGACCTTGACGCGGCTCTTGTCGGCCTTGGCCTCGACCTTGGCCTTGTGCTTCTTCCCCTGGACCGCGGCCGGCGCGGGCCCGGTCGCGGCGAACGCGACGGCCGGGGCGGCGAGTGCGACGGTGCAGGCGAGGACCAGTGCGGACACGAAGTTCGATGGCTTGCTCATGATCGAAGTGGAGCACCGCCAGGCGCGGAAAGCGCCGTAAGCCACCTGGCCGTGCAGCGCCTCACACCGCTTCGGGTGACGCGTTAACCGTCCGCTTGCCGACCCTCGCCGGATGCCGTTAAGGCCACCTTACGGGCGTCAGACGCCCGTAAGGTGGCCTTAACGGCACTTCGGGTGCCTCAGCGGTCCGCGACCGCCGCCTCCGCGGCCTGCAGCCACTCGCGCCACTGCGCGGCCTGCTCGTCGGCCTTCTTCGCCCGGCGCTCGTCACCCGCCGCGCGCGCCTTGGCCGCCTGCGACTCGAACTGCTCGACGCGCTCGCGGAACTGCGCCGCGCGCGCCTGCGCTTCCGGGTCCGTGCGGCGCCAGCGGGTGTCCTCCGCCGACTTCACCGCGTCCTGGACCGCCTTCAGCCTGCCGTCGAGCTCGCGGATGCGCTCGCGCGGGACCTTGCCGATCTCGTCCCACTGCTCCTGGATCTTGCGCAGCGCGCTCTTCGCCGCTTCCAGGTTGGCCGCCGCGTCGATCTTCTCGGCCTCGATCAGGAGCTCTTCCTTGCGGGCCGCGTTCTGGGAGAACTCGGCGTCGCGCTCGGAGAACACCGCGGACCGGCGGGCGAAGAACTTGTCCTGTGCCGCGCGGAAGCGCTGCCACAGGGCCTCGTCGCTGTCCTTGGGCGCGCGCCCGGCGGCCTTCCACTCGGTCATCAGGTCCTTGTAGCGGCCGGCGGTCTCGCCCCAGTCCTCGGACTCGCTGATGGCCTCGGCCTCGGCGATGAGCTCTTCCTTGCGCTGCTTGGCCGACGCGCGCTGCTTGTCGAGCTCGGCGAAGTGCGAGCCGCGGCGGCGGTTGAACGCCTCCCGGGCCTTCGAGAACCGCTTCCACAGCTCGTCGTCGGTCTTGCGGTCGACGCCCTTGACCGTCTTCCACTCGTCCAGGATGGCGCGCAGCCGGTCGCCCGCCGCCTTCCACTGAGTGGAGTCGGCGGCGATCTTCTCGGCCTCCTCGGCCAGCTCCTGCTTGCGCGCGACCGCGGCGGTCCGTGCCTCCTCGCGCTCCGCCTTGGCGGCGGCCAACGCCTTCTCGGCGTGCGCAATGACGTAGTCCAGGCGCGCGGCGAGCGCGGCCAGGTCGCCGACCACGGCGGATTCGGCCAGCCCGTCCCGGATCTGGGTGGCGCTCGACAGCGCGTGCTTCGGGTCGCCTGCCCCGGAGACCAGCCGGGTCTCCAGCAGCTCGACCTCGGTGCGCACGTCGTCGAAGCGGCGGGCGTAGTGCACCAGGCCCTCGTCGGGGCTGCCGGCCTGCCAGACGCCGACCGCGCGTTCACCCTCGGCGGTGATGACGTAGACGGTCCCCTCGTCGTCGATCCGGCCCCAGGTGGCGGGCGTCGGCTCGGCGGGCGGCACGGGCGGGGCGGCGTGCCCGGCGTGCAGCGCGTGCGGCACCGGGTGCGGGGCCGGGGTACCGGTGGAAGTGTTCTCCTGGGCCATCGCAGGCTCCTTATCGCCTGTACGCCCGCTGGTGCGGGCGCCCCGCCGCGGAAGCGGGGCCGGGTAATGCGGTCGTCACGGGCCGTGCTCGGATGCTACGACCCCCACGCGGCATTCAAGCAGCTCAGCGCGCACCGTGGTACTGGATGAGCCACTCGAAGCTCGTGATCCTACTTCCGGTGGACGCTCCGTGGCGGCCCGCCGGTATCGTCAGCCGCCGTGAACAGCCCCGTCGCCGTGGTCGGGCCGACGGCCACCGGCAAGACCGCACTGGCCGTGGAGCTGGCGCTGGAGCTGGGCGGCGAAGTCGTCAACGCCGACGCCCTGCAGCTCTACCGCGGCATGGACATCGGCACCGCGAAAGCCACCGAGGAGGAGCGCCGCGGCGTTCCGCACCACCTGCTCGACGTCCTGGACGTGACCGAGACGGCGTCGGTCGCCGCCTACCAGCGCCACGCGCGCGCCGAGATCGAGCGGCTGCTGGCCGCCGGCCGGGTGCCGGTGCTGACCGGCGGGTCCGGCCTGTACGTCCAGGCGGTGCTCGACGACCTGCGGTTCCCGGGCACCGACCCGGCGGTCCGGGCCCGGCTGGACGCGGAGGCGGAGCAGCTCGGCACCCCCGCGTTGTACACCCGGTTGGGTGAACGTGATCCGGCCGCCGCGGCCGCGATCCTGCCGACGAACACCCGGCGGATCGTGCGCGCCCTCGAAGTCATCGAGATCACCGGCGAGCCGTTCTCGGCGAACCTGCCCAAGCCCGGCCCCGCCCGCTACGGCACGGTCCTGATCGGCGTCGACCGCGAACCCGAGGAGCTGGACGAGCGGGTGAACGAGCGCGTCCGGCGGATGTTCGAGGCGGGGCTCGTCGACGAAGTGCGTGAGCTGGAGAAGCGCGGCCTGCGTGAGGGCAAGACGGCGGCGCGGGCGCTCGGCTACCAGCAGGTGCTCGCCGAGCTGGACGGCGACGGCGACTTCGGAGCGGCCGCAGCGGCGACCGCGCAGGCGACGCGGCGCTTCGTCCGGAAGCAACGTTCCTGGTTCCGGCGCGACCAGCGGATCCACTGGTTCGACGGCGCCGATCCGGGGCTGGCCGCGCGCGTCCTGGATACCCTGGGCCGGTAATCTTGCCCCTATGGGCGGAATCGAGTTCCTCAAGGGGCACGGCACGCAGAACGACTTCGTGCTGCTCCCCGATCCGGCGGGCCGCCTCGAGCTGACCGAGGCGAGGGTCGCCGCGCTGTGCGACCGCCAGCGCGGCCTCGGGGCCGACGGCGTGCTGCGCGTCGTCCGCGCCGCGGCGCTGGACGTCCCGTCCGAGGGCGAGTGGTTCATGGACTACCGCAACGCCGACGGGTCGATCGCCGAGATGTGCGGCAACGGCGTGCGCGTCTTCGCCCGCTACCTCGTCGACGCCGGTCTCGAGACCGAGGGCGAGTTCGTCATCGGCACCCGCGCCGGCGACCGCCCGCTGGTCGTGCACCCGGACCGCTCGGTGACCGTCCAGATGGGGCCGGCGACGATCACCGGCACCTCGGTCACG
Organism: Amycolatopsis eburnea; assembly: GCF_003937945.1. GTDB lineage: Bacteria > Actinomycetota > Actinomycetes > Mycobacteriales > Pseudonocardiaceae > Amycolatopsis > Amycolatopsis eburnea. The sequence goes on along the minus strand of NZ_RSEC01000024.1, from coordinate 57,188 downwards.
GTGGTGGCCGGCCGCCCGTTCTCCGGTGTCGCGGTCAACGTCGGCAACCCGCACCTGGTGTCGGTGCTCGACGACGACGTCGCGGACCTCGACCTGCGCGACCAGCCCGACTTCGACCACGACTTCTTCCCCCACGGCGTGAACCTCGAGTTCGTCAACCGCCTCGGCGACGGCGCGCTGCGGATGCGCGTGCACGAACGCGGCGTGGGGGAGACGCGCGCGTGCGGCACCGGCACGGTCGCCGCGGTGGCGGCCGCGTTCCACCTCTCCGGCACCGACACCGGCTCGTCCACAGTGGACATCCCGGGCGGCCGGGTGTCGGTGACGGTGTCGCGAGGCGCGTCGACGCTGTCGGGGCCGGCGGAGATCGTGGCCCGCGGGGAGCTCGACGAAGCCTGGTGGGCCGCCGCCGGTGCGTGACGGCGGCCCTTCGGCCTAGATCTTCGCTTCCACCGCGAACTCGCCTTCGCGCGTCTCCACCGCGGTGATCGCACCCGCGACGCGGATGTCGGCCTCGATGTCCGCGAACCGCGCCAACAGGTCCGCGGGTCCCGTCACCGTCAGCGTCTCGACGGCGGTGCGCATCGACACCTTCGCGTCCGTCTTCGCCCGCCGCACCGCCGCGATCACCTCGCCGGCCAGTGCGAGCAGCTCCGGGTCACCCTCGACGGGCGTGACGGCCGGCCACGGAGCCCGGTGCACCGAGCCCTCCTGCCACCACGACCACACCTCCTCCGCCGCGAACGGCAGGAACGGCGCGAACAGCCGCAGCACCGCCGACAACGCCGTCACCAGCGCCGCCTGCGCCGAAGCCGCCTCGGCCGGGCCGAGGTCGCCGTACCCGCGGCCCTTCACCAGCTCGACGTAGTCGTCGCAGAACGTCCAGAAGAACGTCTCCGTCACCTGCAGCGCCCGCGCGTAGTCCAGCGCCTCCAGAGCCGCGGTCGCCTGCTCGACGACGACGGCCAGCGCCGCCAGCAGCGCCCGGTCCAGCGGCTCGGAAGCGACCGCATCCGGCGACGGCACGCCGAGGCCCAGCACGAACCGGCTCGCGTTGAGCAGCTTCGTCGCCAGCCGGCGGCCGACCTTCATCTGGCCTTCGTCCACCGCCGTGTCGACGCCCGGGCGCGCGCTCGCCGCCCAGTAGCGGACCGCGTCCGAGCCGAACCGCTCCAGCAGGTCCACCGGCGTCGTCACGTTGCCCTTGGACTTCGACATCTTCTTGCGGTCGGGGTCGAGCACCCAGCCCGCGATCGCCGTCTCCCGCCACGGCAGCACGCCGTGCTCCAGCTCCGCCCGCACCGCCGTCGAGAACAGCCAGGTGCGGATGATCTCGTGCGCCTGCGGCCGCAGGTCCATCGGGAACACGCGCGCGAACAGGTCGTCGTCGACGCTCCACCGGCCGACGATCTGCGGCGTCAGCGACGACGTCGCCCACGTGTCCATCACGTCGGGGTCGGCGGCGAACCCGCCCGGCACGCCGCGCTGGTCCTCGGTGAAGCCGGGCGGGACGTCGCTGCTCGGGTCGACCGGCAGGGTGTCCGGCAGCAGCCGCGCGTCGTAGTCGGGCTCGCCGTTCGCGTCGAGCCGGTACCACAGCGGGATCGGCACGCCGAAGAACCGCTGGCGGCTGACCAGCCAGTCCCCGGCCAGGTTCTCCACCCACGACGAGTACCGGACGCGCATGTGCTTCGGCACCCAGTTCAGTTCCTCGCCGCGGGCCAGCATCTTCTCCCGGAACGCGACGTCGTTGCCGCCGTTGCGCAGGTACCACTGCCTGCTCGCGACGATTTCCAGTGGCTTGTCGCCCTTTTCGTAGAACTTCACCGAGTGCGTGATCGGCCGCGGTTCCCCGTGCAGGGCCCCGGCCTCGCGCAGCAGACCGACCATGATCTCGCGTCCCGTGTGGACGGTCTTGCCGACCAGCGGCGCGTACGCCTCGGCGGGCACCCCGGACGGCGCGTCCGGCAGGAACCGCCCGTCCCGGCCCAGCACCACCCGCGTCGCCAGGCGCAGCTCACGCCACCACGTGACGTCGGTGGTGTCGCCGAACGTGCACACCATCGCGATGCCCCGGCCCTTCCCGGGATCCGCGAGGTGGTGCGCCACCACGGGCACCTCGACGCCGAACACCGGCGTCCGCACGGTCTTCCCGAACAGCGGCTGGAACCGCTCGTCGTCGGGGTGCGCCACCAGGGCCACGCACGCGGGCAGCAGCTCCGGCCGGGTCGTCGCGATCACGACGTCGGAGCCGTCGGGCCCGGTGAACGCCAGGTCGTGGAAGGCACCCGGGCGTTCGCGGTCCTCCAGCTCGGCCTGGGCGACGGCGGTCCGGAACGTCACGTCCCACAGCGTCGGCGCTTCGGCCTGGTAGGCCTCGCCGCGCTCCAGGTTGCGCAGGAACGCGCGCTGCGAGATCAGCCGCGACTCGCGCCCGATCGTCTGGTAGGTCATCGTCCAGTCGACCGACAGCCCGAGCTGCCGCCACAGCTGCTCGAAGACCTGCTCGTCGGTCTCGGTCAGCGTTTCGCACAGCTCGACGAAGTTGCGCCGCGAGATCGAGACCACGTCCTTGCCCGGCTTCTCCGGGGCGCGGAAGTCCGGGTCGTAGGGCAGCGAAGGCTCGCAGCGGACGCCGAAGTGGTTCTGCACCCGGCGTTCGGTCGGCAGGCCGTTGTCGTCCCACCCCATCGGGTAGAACACCTCGAGCCCGCGCATCCGCTTGAACCGCGCCAGCACGTCGGTGTGGGTGTAGGAGAAGACGTGCCCGATGTGCAGCGACCCGCTGACCGTCGGCGGGGGAGTGTCGATCGAGTAGACCTCTTCGCGGGTCTTCGTCCGGTCGAAGCGGTAGGCGCCGGTGGCTTCCCATACGGGTACCCACTTGGCCTCCAGACCGTCGACACCGACCTTGTCCGGGACTCGTGGGCGCTCGTAAGGGTTGCTCATGGACCAACTCTAGGCGGCGGCCACACCTGCTTTTCCCACGGTGGGCAGGTCGCGCATCTTCCGCAGCGGCGAGCAGACGACCCACAGCGCCGCGGCCGCCTCGCCCGCCACGGCCACCCACATCGCACCGCGCAGCCCGAGCCCTTCGCCGAGCGCGCCGCCCAGCAGCCCGCCGAGCGGGATCGTGCCCCAGACGACGAACCGCGCGCTCGCGTTCATCCGCCCCAGCAGCCGGTCCGGGCAGATCGCCTGCCGGTAGGAGACCGAGGCGACGTTGTAGACGATGATCCCGAACCCGCAGACGACCAGCCCGATCGCGGCCGGCCCGAGCCGCCAGCCCGGCGCGGCGAGCGGGACCAGCAGGTGCGCCGGCCAGGTGAGCAGGGGGACCAGCCAGATCGCGCGGGCGTGGCCGATCCGCCGGAACAGCGCGCCGGCGACGATCGCGCCCAGGATCCCGCCCGCGCCGCCGGCGGCCAGCAGCACGCCGACCGCGGCCGGGGGCAGCCCGACGGTGCGCGTCAGGAACAGCACTTCGACGGCGGTGAAGGCGCCGTTGAAGAGGTTCGCCGTCGCCGTGCAGGCGACGCTGGCGCGCAACGGCTTGTCGGAGAAGACGAACCGCAGCCCTTCGGCGATCTGCGGCAGCAGCCGGGCGTGGCCGGTGCGCTCCGGTTCCGGCTCGACCGCGCGGATGCGCAGCAGGCACAGCGCCGACGCCAGGTAGCCCACGGCGGTGACCAGCACCGTGTTCGCCGCGCTCACCAGCTGGATCAGCACGCCGGCGCCGCTCGGCCCGGCGATGCCCGCGACCGACTGGACGGCCTGCAGCTTGGCGTTGCCTTCCAGCAGGCGCTCCCGGCCGACGAGCGAGGGCAGGTACGACTGGTAGGCGACGTCGAAGAACACGGTCGCGACACCCACGAACAGCACGACGACCAGCAGCTGCGCGAGCGTCAGCACCCCGGCCCACCAGGCGAGCGGCACGCTCAGCAGCAGCGCGAAGCGGGTGAAGTCGGCGGCGAGCATGACCCGGCGGCGGCGCAGCCGGTCGACCCAGACGCCGGCGGGCAGGCCGATCAGCAGGAACGCGAGCGTCTGGGCCGCGGTCAGCAGGCCCATCTCGAACGGCGTCGCGGCCAGCGTCACCGCCGCGAGCAGCGGAATCGCGGTGTACCCGACCGTGGTGCCGAGCTGGCTGGCCGTGTCCCCGGCCCAGAGCCGCCGGAAGTCGGCGTGGAAGAACAGTGACCCCCTGCGCATGGGCCGAGTCTGACGGGAGTGATTGGAAAGTGTCAATCACTATCGCTCTAGGCTGAACCCGTGCCACCCGGGAAACGACGTACCGCCACCGAAGCCGAGGCCGCCGCGCTGGCGTCCGGAATACGGCTGCGCATCATCCGGTTGACCTTCTCGGAGGCGCTGACGAACAAGGAGCTCGCCGAAAGGCTGGGCCGGGACCCGGCGACGACGCTGCACCACGTGCGCAAGCTCGTCGAGACCGGCTTCCTCGCCGCGCAGCCGCCGCGCCGCGGTGCCCGGGGCGCCCGGGAAATCCCGTATCTTTCGACAGGGCTTTCGTGGACACTCGACTCATGCGGTGACAAGGACGTGGAGCAGGCGGTTCTCGAGGCCTATCTGGCCGAGATCGCCGACACCGGATTCGAGGGCGTGCACCAGACGCGCCTGGTCGTCCAGGTGGCCCCCGAGGAGCGGGCGGAGCTGGAATCGCGGCTCAACGCCCTGCTCGAGGAGTTCCGCGCGCGCCCCCGCCGTCCCGGCGCCGAGCGCACCGCGGTCTACCTCGCCACCTATCCCAGCACGTAAAAGTTCGGTTCCCGCGGCGAAACGTGGGAACATGGAGGCACGATGACAGAACTGACACACACCGAAGACCACGACGACGAGCTGTACGACCCCTCGACCGGCGAGATGGAGCTCGAGGACCGCGCTTCGCTGCGGCGCGTCGCGGGACTGTCCACGGAGCTCGAGGACGTCACCGAGGTCGAGTACCGGCAACTGCGGCTGGAACGCGTCGTGCTGGTCGGCGTGTGGACCGAGGGCACGGCCCTGCAGTCCGAGGCGTCGCTGGCCGAGCTGGCGCGCCTGGCCGAGACGGCGGGCTCGGAGGTCCTCGAAGGCCTCATCCAGCGGCGGCCGAAGCCGGACCCGGCCACCTACATCGGCTCGGGCAAGGTCAAGGAGCTGCGGGACATCGTCGGTTCCACCGGCGCCGACACCGTGATCTGCGACGGCGAGCTTTCGCCGGGCCAGCTGCGGCAGCTCGAGGAGAAGGTCAAGGTCAAGGTCATCGACCGGACCGCCCTGATCCTCGACATCTTCGCCCAGCACGCCCGGTCCAAGGAGGGCAAGGCGCAGGTCGAGCTGGCCCAGCTGCAGTACCTGATCCCGCGGCTGCGCGGGTGGGGTGCGTCGCTGTCCCGGCAGGCCGGTGGCCGTGCCGGCGGCGCGAACGGCGGCGTCGGCCTCCGTGGTCCCGGTGAGACCAAGCTCGAGACCGACCGGCGGCGGATCAACAAGCGCGTGGCGAAGCTGCGCCGGGAGATCGCGGCCATGGACACCATCCGCGAGACCAAGCGTGGGCGGCGGCTGGCCAACGAGGTGCCCAGCGTGGCGATCGTCGGCTACACCAACGCCGGCAAGTCGAGCCTGCTCAACGCGCTGACCGGGGCCGGGGTGCTGGTGGAGGACGCGCTGTTCGCCACCCTCGACCCGACCACGCGGCGCGCGCAGACCGCGGACGGGCGCGGCTACACGCTGACCGACACCGTCGGCTTCGTGCGGCACCTGCCGCACCAGCTGGTGGACGCGTTCCGCTCGACGCTGGAGGAGGCCGCGGACGCGGACCTGCTGCTGCACGTGGTGGACGGGTCCGACCCGGCGCCGGAGGAGCAGGTCAGCGCCGTGCGCGAGGTGCTCGGCGAGATCACCCGCAAGCGCAAGGAGCCGCTCCCGCCGGAGCTGCTGGTGATCAACAAGATCGACGCCTCCGACGAGGTCAGCCTCGCCCGGCTGCGGCACGCGCTGGCCGGCTCGGTCCAGGTCTCGGCGCGGACCGGGGCGGGCATCCCGGAGCTCGTCGAGGTGCTCGCCGACCGCCTGCCGCGGCCGGAGGTCACCGTCGAGGTCCTCGTGCCCTACGCGCGCGGCGAGCTGGTCGCGCGGGCGCACGCCGACGGCGAGGTCCTCGAAGAGGAGCACGCCGAGGACGGCACGCGCCTGCTGGTGCGGGTCCGTCCGGACCTCGCGGCGGCTTTGCGCGAGTACGAGACCAACTCGACCAGGGCCTGACACGTCTCCGTAGTGTGCGGTCCACCGGGATCGCACACTACGGAGGTGGCTGGGTGCGCTGGGCTGTCGTTCTCGTCTTCATGGCCGTGTTCGCGGGGGCGGTGCCCGCGTCGGCGGCCGAGACACCCCAGCCGTTGTGCACGGTGAAGGACTCCCGCCTCGGCGAGCTGTCCGGCCTGGTCTCCGACGGCTCGAAGTTCTACGCGATCAACGACGGCGGCACGAAGACCCAGGTGTTCGTGCTCGGCCGCGACTGCAAGGTCCAGAAGGTCCTGTCGGACAAGACCGACCCGTTCGACGTCGAGGACCTGGCCCGCACGCCCGACGGGCGGCTGTGGCTGTCCGACACCGGGGACAACCAGAAGGGGCGGCTGACGGTCGCCCTGCTGGAGATGAGCCCCGAAGGCAAGGTCACCGTGCACCGGCTGACCTACCCCGACGGCCAGCACGACACCGAAGCGCTGCTGATGGACAAGTCGGGGACGCCGTACCTGATCACCAAGGACATCCTGGGCGAAGCTCGCGTGTACCGGCCTTCCGGGCCGATGGCGAGCCCGGGCCCGACCAACCTGGAGAAGGTCGGCTCGCTGAAGATCCAGACGACGGACACCCAGGGCGGGCCGGTCGGCTCGATCGGCTCGGTGCTGGTCACCGGCGGCGCGTCGATGGCCGACGGCAGTGTCGTCGCGCTGCGGACCTACACCGACGCCTACGTGTACGCGGTGCCGGACGGCGATCTCCTGGCTGCGCTGCAGCGCAACCCCGTCCGGATCCCGTTGCCGGGGGAGAAGCAGGGCGAGGCGATCGCCTTCGACCCCGACGGCACCCTGGTCTCGGGCAGCGAAGGCGTGGGCCAGCCCCTCCGCACGGTGCGGGGCGCGGCGGCGCTGGCCGCGCAGTCCGGCGCACCGGCGGAGGGGACGACCTCGACCGGCACCGGCGCGTCGTCCGGCTCGGCGGGGGACGGGGCCGGGCTCCCCGTCCTGCCCGCCGCCGGGATCACGCTCGCGGTGGTCGGCGTCGGCTGGTTCGGCTTCAGCAGGATGCGTCGCCGCGCCCGCCGCTGACCTTCGGCTCCCCACGGCCGAAGATCAGCCGATCCGGTGAACCTCCCGGGCCGTGCGAAAGCCCGGGAGCACCTTCCTAAAGGCGGCGCAGGACCGCGACGACCTTGCCGAGCACCGTCGCGTCGTCGCCGGGGATCGGCTCGTACGCCTCGTTGTGCGGCATCAGCCAGATGTGGCCGTTCTTGCGCTTGAACGTCTTGACCGTGGCCTCGCCGTCGATCATCGCCGCGACGATCTCGCCGTTGTCGGCGTCCGGCTGCTGGCGGACCACGACCCAGTCGCCGTCGGTGATGGCCGCGTCGACCATCGAGTCGCCGGTGACCTTGAGCAGGAACAGCTCGCCCTCGCCGACGATCTCCCGCGGCAGCGGGAAGACGTCCTCGATGGCCTGCTCGGCCAGCACCGGGCCACCGGCGGCGATCCGGCCGACCAGCGGCACGTACGCCGCCTTCGGCATCACCGGCTGCTGGTCCATCTCGATGCCCATGGGGTTGTCGTCGGTCGCCGAGAGGACGCCGACCGCGCGCGGGCGGTTCGCGTCCCGGCGCAGGTAACCCTTGCGCTGCAGCGCGCGCAGCTGGTGGGAGACCGACGACGTCGACGTCAGCCCGACCGCTTCGCCGATCTCGCGGACGCTCGGCGGGTAGCCGAACCGGCTCACCCACGAGCGGATCACGTCGAGGACCTGCTGCTGGCGGACGGTGAGGGTCTCGTCCACGTCGTACACCTCGGGCATGGCGTGCACCTTGCCCGAGTCACCGGGGGACCCACTGGTCCTGCCCGCCTTGTTCTCCTTCGCCACTGCGTCGCCTCCCAGACGTTCGCTGCACGTATCTGCGCGCCGGCCGCCGCCCGCCGGGTGCGGGCAGCCTCGCCGGGCGGCACCTGCCCGGCAGATGCCCTGGTCACCGACGTTAGCCCCCGGGCACGACGATTTCAAACATCTGTTCGATCGACACGCCGTGTCCGCTCGATTTTGTCGGTGGTAGGTGGTAGACCTTCGCACGGGCGTTCGATAGAACGCTTGTTCGACCTTGATCCACGGGCCGCTCCCGGCCCGGGAAACGGGCGGACACCAGGGTTTCGAGGAGGTTCGGATGTCCATTCTGGCCGAACGCGGGCACGCCCGCCCGGCGACCCCGGTCCCGGCGCCGCTCCGGCCCGTCCGCGTGCTGCGCGGGCGCCGCGGCGAGGTGGACCGCCCGCCGACACGCGCCCGGGTCGTGGCGGGCCGCCGCCCGGCAGGCTCGCCCTGCGCGGCGCCGCGGCGCGTGCCGGTGCGGTGGCCGTGGCTCGCCGCGCTCGCCGTCGCGAGCTGCCTGGTGGTCGCCGGGCTGGGCCTGCTGGGCGGCGGTGCTTCGGGCGCCCCCGTGCCGGAGCGGACCACGACGGTGTCGGTCGGGCCGGGCGACACGCTGTCTTCGCTGGCCGCGCGCTTCGCCCCGGAGAGCGAGCCGGGCGCGGTCGTGGCCCGGATCAAGGAGCTGAACCGCCTGGACCGGGCCGTCCTGGTGCCCGGGCTGCCCCTCACCGTCCCGGTCGCCGATGTCCCGTGATGCCGTCTTCCTTCTCCGGAGGTGCCGAGTCGAGGCGGCCGCGAAACGGCGTTACCGGCGCCCGGCGTGATTTCACCCGGCCCGGTGAATCTCCGGCCGGGCCGCTCGGGAGCCGCCGCGACGGCTTGCCGCGTCGGCGAAACGGGCCCGGGCTGCTCGGGTCCACTCGCGACGGGAGGCGCCGCGGCGAGGTGCGCACCCGCGCTTCCCGGGGCACTCACCCGGGCGGGGCCGACACGCCCGCGCGGCTTGCGCGAGCCCGTCCCGGGTTCTACTCTCGCCCGCTATATGTAGTAGTTACACCGCTGTAGTTGGTCCACAGGTTGGGGTAGACTGGGCAGCAGTTGTCCACAGCTGGCCGTCTTTTACCCACCGGATGTCCACAAGTCGATCACCAGGTGCAGGGGTACCGGGCGGTCGCGGCACGGCCACGCGTGGTGGCCGGGGGACGTCGACCGGGGCGGCGAGCGCGGAGGGGAAGGTGATCGGCGGATGAGGTGCCCGTTCTGCCGGCATGCGGACTCTCGGGTCGTCGACTCCCGAGAGGTGGATGAAGGCCAGGCGATCCGCAGGCGGCGCTCGTGCGCGTCGTGCGGACGGCGGTTCACGACTTCGGAGACGATGGTGCTCGCCGTCGTCAAGCGGTCCGGGGTCACCGAACAGTTCAGCCGGGACAAGGTGGTGAGCGGCGTCCGCCGCGCCTGCCAGGGCAGGCCGGTCGACGACGACGCGCTGCAGCAGCTCGCGCAGCGCGTGGAGGAGTCGATCCGCTCCGCCGGTCTGGCGGAGATCCCGAGTCACGAGGTCGGCCTGGCCATCCTGGGCCCGCTGCGTGAGCTCGACGGGGTCGCCTACCTCCGGTTCGCCAGCGTCTACCGCTCTTTCTCGTCGGTCGAGGACTTCGAGAAGGAGATCGCCGATCTTCGTGAGGCCATGGCGGGTGCTGCTGCTCCGGAGGAGAGCGATCAGCGCGAAGACGGCGATTGAGCCGTCCCGCTGCGGGAGTGAGGGTTCGACCGATGACCGAAACCGTGGGAACCGGGGCCGGCGCGGCCGCCGGCAAGAAGAGCAAGGCGGCCGGCGGGCTGAGCGTGAAGCGCGTCTTCACCACCGAGGGGCAGCACCCCTACGACCAGGTGACCTGGGAACAGCGCGACGTCGTGATGACGAACTGGCGCGACGGCTCGGTCAACTTCGAGCAGCGCGGCGTGGAGTTCCCCGAGTTCTGGTCGGTCAACGCCACCAACATCGTCACCAGCAAGTACTTCCGCGGCGCCGTCGGCAGCCCGCAGCGCGAGCGCAGCCTCAAGCAGCTCATCGACCGAGTCGTGAAGACCTACGTCAAGGCCGCGCGCGACCACGGCTACTTCGCCTCGCCGCAGGACCTCGAAATCTTCGAGCACGAGCTCACCTGGATGCTGCTGCACCAGGTGTTCAGCTTCAACTCCCCGGTCTGGTTCAACGTCGGCACGTCGTCGAAGCAGCAGGTCTCGGCGTGTTTCATCCTCGCCGTCGACGACACGATGGAGTCGATCCTCAACTGGTACCGCGAAGAGGGCCTGATCTTCAAGGGCGGCTCCGGCGCCGGGCTGAACCTCTCCCGCATCCGCTCCTCGAAGGAGCTGCTGACCTCCGGCGGCACCGCGTCCGGCCCGGTCTCGTTCATGCGCGGCGCCGACGCGTCCGCGGGCACCATCAAGTCCGGCGGCGCCACCCGGCGCGCGGCGAAGATGGTCGTGCTCGACATCGACCACCCGGACATCGAGGAGTTCGTCCAGACGAAGGCCCGCGAAGAGGAGAAGATCAAGGTTCTCCGCGACGCCGGGTTCGACATGGACCTCTCCGGCGCGGACATCTCCTCCGTGCAGTACCAGAACGCGAACAACTCGGTCCGCGTGTCCGACGAGTTCATGCAGGCGGTCGAGAACGGCACCGACTTCGGCCTGCGCGCCCGGCTCACCGGCGAGGTGATCGACCGGACCGACGCCAAGAAGCTCTTTCGCAGCGTCGCGCAGGCCGCGTGGGAGTGCGCCGACCCCGGCATCCAGTACGACGGCACGATCAACGACTGGCACACCTGCCCCGAGTCCGGCCGGATCACCGCGTCGAACCCGTGCAGCGAGTACATGCACCTCGACAACTCGAGCTGCAACCTCGCCTCGCTGAACCTGCTCAAGTTCGTCACGCCCGAGGGCACGTTCGACGCGCAGCTGTTCGCGCGCGCCGTCGAGTTCGTCATCACGGCGATGGACATCTCGATCTGCTTCGCGGACTTCCCGACCGAGCCGATCGCCGACACCACGCGGAAGTTCCGCCAGCTCGGCATCGGTTACGCGAACCTCGGCGCGCTGCTGATGGCGCTGGGCCACGCGTACGACTCCGACGGCGGCCGCGCGCTCGCGGCGGCGATCACGTCGCTGATGACCGGCGTTTCCTACCGGCGTTCGGCGGAGCTGGCCCAGGCCGTCGGCGCGTACGAGGGTTACGCGCGCAACGCCGAGTCGCACCAGCGCGTGATGCGCAAGCACGCGGCGGCGAACGAGCTGGTCCGCACCTACCACTCGAACGACGCCGCGGTCCGCGCGCTGGCGACGGAGGAGTGGAAGAAGGGCATCGACATCGGCACGAAGCACGGCTGGCGCAACGCGCAGGCGTCCGTGCTCGCGCCCACCGGCACCATCGGCTTCATGATGGACTGCGACACGACCGGCATCGAGCCGGACTTTTCGCTGGTCAAGTTCAAGAAGCTCGTCGGCGGCGGCTCGATGCAGATCGTCAACCAGACGGTGCCGCGCGCGCTCACCGCGCTCGGCTACCCGGACGAGCAGGTCGAGGCGATCGTCGAGTACGTGGCGCAGCACGGCCACGTCGTCGACGCGCCGGGCCTGCGGCCGGAGCACTACGAGGTGTTCGACTGCGCGGTCGGCGAGCGCTCGATCGCCCCGATGGGCCACGTCCGGATGATGGCCGCGGTGCAGCCGTTCCTGTCGGGCGCGATCTCGAAGACGGTCAACATGCCGGAGTCGGCGACGGTCGAAGAGGTCGAGGAGATCTACTTCCAGGGCTGGAAGCTCGGCCTCAAGGCCCTCGCGATCTACCGCGACAACTGCAAGGTCGGCCAGCCGCTGTCGACGGCGAAGAAGGAAAAGGCCGAGGCCGAGCCGGAGAAGGTCGTCGAGTACCGCCCGGTCCGCAAGCGCCTGCCGAAGAAGCGCCCGAGCCAGACGGTCTCGTTCACGGTCGGGGGCGCGGAGGGCTACCTGACGGCGGGCTCGTACCCGGACGACGGCCTCGGCGAGATCTTCGTCAAGCTCGGCAAGCAGGGCTCGACCCTGGCGGGCGTGATGGACGCGTTCTCGATGTCCATTTCGGTCGGCCTGCAGCACGGCATCCCGCTCGAGTTCTACGTCTCGAAGTTCTCGAACCTGCGCTTCGAGCCGGCGGGCATGACCGACGACCCGGACATCCGCATCGCGACGAGCGTGATGGACTACCTCTTCCGCCGCCTGGCGCTGGACTACCTGCCGTACGAAAAGCGTTCGCAGCTGGGCATCCTGTCGGCGGACGAGCGCTCGGCGGAGGTCGAGGCGAGCTACGGCGCCCCGAACGTCGACCTCGACGTCCTGCGTTCCACAGTGGACTCCTCGCCGGAGCCGCACGCGGAGGAAACCGAGCACCCGCACCGCGAAGCCCAGACGACGACGGAGCTGATGGAGCTCCGCCTCGGCAAGGCGGCGGACGCCCCGCTCTGCATGACGTGCGGCACCAAGATGCGCCCGGCCGGCTCGTGCTACGCCTGCGAAGGCTGCGGCGCGACCTCGGGTTGTAGCTGACGGCCCTGGGTGGCGGGACGCACGCGTGTCCCGCCACCCGCCCGGTGGCCCCGGCTCGGCCTTCACCGGATCTCCACGGAAGCAACCCACGACGTCCGCAGGTGCCGGGCATCATGGGCGCGATGACTTACGCACAGTGGCTCCAGGACTTCGAAACCGAAGCGGAACGCAGGCGGCAGCGCGACGACCCGCCGTGGTCACGCGGGGCGAGCCTCGACCCCGCCATCGCGCGGAGCGTGCAGCGGTTCCAGGTCGGCGAAGCCGGCGACGGCGCCAATCTCATCGCGAAAGCCGCCGGCGACGACGTCTACCTCGCTGCGGTCAAGCTCTTCGTCGCCGAGGAGCAGAACCACGCCCGGATGCTCGCCGAACTCCTCGGGGCCGCCGGTGTCCCCACCATCGGAACGCACTGGTCCGACACGGTGTTCGTGCGGTTGCGGCGGGCGCTCGGCCTGCGGCTCGAGCTGATGGTGCTGCTCATCGCCGAGGTCGTCGCGCTGCGGTACTACCGCGCCTTGCGCGGCGGCACGGCCGACCCCCTGGTGACCCAGGTCGCGGCCCGCATCCTCGCCGACGAGGAGCGCCACGTCCCGTTCCACTGCCACCGCCTCCGCATCGGCTTCGCCCGCTTCCCCGAGCCGGTGCGCGCTGCGGTGTTCGGCGCTTGGCGGGTGCTCCTGATCGGCGTGGCGGTGACGGTGGCCGCCGACCACGGCCCGGCCCTGCACCGCCTCGGCGTCGGCAGGCTGGTGTTCGTGGCTGACGTGCTCACGGCGTTCGAATCCGCGCTCGCGCGAATCCGGGGTGAGGAACCGAAACCGAAGCCGCGGTACCGCCCGAAACGGGCCCGGCCGCGCGGGCTCGTTTAGGTAAACCGGTGGCCCCTCGCCTCCACCGGCGCCTATCGTTTCGGCGCCGACGGACACCGTCGACCGGGTCGCGTCCGCGGACTTCGCGTTCGCGTGGTGGCTGGCGGCCCGCTCGCCGCACAGCATCGTCCACTTCCCGCTTCGGACGAGCACGATCCACTGCGACGAAGAGCCCGGCGGAAGGCGGCTCGACCTGGTGCTGCTGCACCACAGCCTGGGCTTCCCGGCGTCGCGGGCGACGAGGTGCGCGCCCTGGTCGAAGACAGTCCTGCCCGGCTCGCCGAGGACCCCGGTGCCCACTGTTGCGCGGAAATCGGCCTGGGCACCTGGAGCCCCTATCCGCGCCGCAACCCCATGGCGTTGCTGCACGTCGAGTGCTGCACCACCCACTCGGCACCGGCCGGCGGACACCTCACTTCGTCTCCAGCAGAACGGCCAGCCCTCGCAACGTCGCCGTGATCCGTTCCACCGACACGCCCCGCGACATCTGGTGCAGGAACAGCTCCGGCGCCAACGGAGCCAGCAGCACGTCCGCTAGCACGTCCGGATCCGCCGCCCCCGCCGCCTCCGCCAGCACCCGGACGTGCGTGCGCCAGAACCCGTACGCGCCCGTCGTGAACCGCGAATGGCCGACCTCCGCGCCCAGCACCAGGTGCGCGTGCCGCGCCAGCAGCTCCACCATCGCCTCGTAGAACGCCGCCAGCCGGGACGCCGGGGGAGCGCCCGGGCCCAGTGGGGGGTCGCCGCGGAGGAGGGACTCCTGCAGGCGGCGCTCGTGCTCGTCCAGCAGCGCCACCGCGATCGACGCGCGGTCCGGGTAGCGGCGGTAGAGCGTGCCGCGGCCGACGCCGGCGGCCCGGGCGATGTCCTCCATCGTCACCTCGGCCGCGCCGTGGGTGGTGAACAGCCGCTCGGCCGCCGCGAGGATCTTGGCGCGGTTGCGGGCCGCGTCGGCGCGTTCGGGCATGGCTCGAGCCTAGGGAATAAGCGGACGCGACGTCCAGTTGGAGGTAAGTGGACACCGCGTCCACTTGAGGAGGAACCGTGACCCACCTGCTGCACCTCGACTCCAGCGCCCGCCGCACGTCGTTCTCGCGGGAGCTGTCCGCGCGCTACGCCGCCCGCTGGACCGGCACCCGGACCTACCGCGACCTCGCCGCCGATCCCGTGCCGGTGATCGGCGAGGCCTGGACCGAAATCTGCGACGCCCTGCTCGCGAAGGGGATCACCGACCCGGCGCGCTACGCCGAGGTCGTCGAAACGCCCGCGCAGCAGCGGGCCTGGGCCGTCATCGAGCCGCTGCTCGCCGAACTGCTCGAAGCCGACGTCGTCCTGATCGGCGCGCCGATGTACAACTTCTCCATCCCGGCCGCGCTCAAGGCCTGGATCGACCAGGTGACGTTCCCGCGCATGTCCCTCAAGGGCAAGGCGTTCGTGATCGCCGGCGCCCGCGGCGGCACCTACGCGGAGGGCACTCCGCGAGCCCGCTTCGACCACCACGAGCGGTACCTGCGGGACTTCATCGCCGGGCACTACGACGTCGACGACGTCCGGTTCGTGCACGCCGAGCTGACCAACGCCCTGGTCGACCCGCACCTCGCCGCGCGCGACGGCGAACGGAAGGCGTCGCGCGAAGCCGCGCTCGGGGCGATCTGATGGGCTGGGTGACGCTCGTCTTCGCCGGGCTCGTCGAAATCGCCTGGTCGCAGAGCATCAAGCCGACGGAGAACTTCACCCGGCCGTGGCCGACGCTCCTGTGCTTCGTGCTCGGCGCGGCCGCCGTCTACCTGCTTTCGCGCGCGATGGACACCGTCCCGGTGGGCACGGCCTACGCCGTGTTCACCGGGATCGGCGCCGTCGGGGCGATCGTGCTCGGCGTCGTCGTCAACAAGGACCCGCTGAGCGTCGGCCGGGTGGCCGCGCTGGCCCTGGTCGTCGGCGGCGTCGTGCTCGCGCGGGTCACTTCGTGAGCTGCTCCCACAGGAACTCGAACACCAGCGCCCACTTGAAGGCGAGCTGCTCGTTGTCCGCCGCGGCGCCGTGGCCGCCTTCGATGTTTTCGTGATACCGGACGTCGTGCCCCTGCTCACGCATCCGCGCCACCATCTTGCGGGCGTGGGCGGGGTGCACGCGGTCGTCGCGCGTCGACGTCACGAACAGCGAGGGCGGATATGTGCGTCCACTGTGGACGTTCTGGTACGGCGAGTACTTCGCGATGTACTCCCATTCCGCGGCCTCGTCCGGGTCGCCGTACTCGGCCATCCAGGACGCGCCGGCCAGCAGCAGGTGGTAGCGCCGCATGTCCAGCAGCGGCACCTGGCTGACGATCGCGCCGAACCGCTCCGGGTAGCGCGTGAGCATGACGCCCATCAGCAGGCCGCCGTTGCTGCCGCCCTGGATGCCCAGCTTCGCGGGCGTCGTGATGCCCCGCGAGACCAGGTCCGACGCCACTGCCGCGAAGTCCTCGTACACGCGGTGGCGCTCGGCCTTGATCGCCTGCGTGTGCCAGCCCGGCCCGTACTCGCCGCCGCCGCGGATGTTCGCGACGACGTACGTGCCGCCGCGCGAGAGCCAGCCGCGGCCGATCATCCCGCTGTAGGACGGCGTCAGCGACACCTCGAAGCCGCCGTATCCGGTCAGCAGCGTCGGGCCGCCTTCCGCACCGGACGGCCGGACGACGAAGTACGGGATCTTCGTGCCGTCCTCCGACGTCGCGAAGTACTGCGCGACGCTCATGCCCGACGCGTCGAAGAACGCCGGAGCCTGCTTCAGCACTTCGACCTCTTCGCCGACCTGGCCGTAGCTCAGCGTCGACGGCTGGAGGAAGCCGCTGGAGTTGAGCAGGTACTCGTCGCTGACGTCGGGATCGGTGTCGAAGATGTCCGCGCTGCCGAACTCCGGGCCGCCCGACAGCGGCTCGTCGGTCCAGCCGTCCGGGCCCGGTGTCAGGGTGCGCAGCTCGGTGCGGACGTCGCGCAGCGTGCCCAGCAGCAGGTGGTTGCGCGTCCAGGCCCAGTAGTCGAGCGAGGTGTGCTCGTCCGGCGTGAAAAGTGTCGCGAACGTGCGGTCGCCGGCCAGGAAGTCGTCGAAGCGGATGGCGAGCAGTGAGCCGGCGGGGTGCTCGGTGCTGTCGACGGTCCACGCCGTCCGCGGCCGGACCAGCAGCCACTCGCGGTGCACCGACGCGCTCGCGTCGTCCGGGACGTCGATCTTGACCAGTGCCTCGGGCGTGCGCAGGTACAGCTCGGAGCGGTAGAAGTCGATCGCGCGGCTGACGAAGTCGCGCTCGAAGCCCTCGGTCGGGTCGTGGGACGCGCCGATCGAGACGTCGTCGGGCTTGCCCTCGTAGACGGTGACCGCGTCTTCCAGCGGGGTGCCGCGCCGCCACTCCTTCGCCAATCGCGGGTAACCGGAGCTGGTCAGCGTGCCGGGGCCGAAGTCCGTCCCGACGTAGACGCGGTCCTCGTCGATCCAGCCGATCCGCGTCTTGGCCTCGGGCACGGTGAAGCCGTCCGCGACGAACTCGTGCGCGTCGAGGTCGAACTCGCGCACGACGGTGGCGTCCGCGCCGCCGCGGGACAGCTCGACCAGGCCGCGCCGGTAGCCCGGGCGCAGCACGGTGGCGCCCTGCCAGACCCAGTTCTCGCCTTCGGCCTCGGCCAGCGCGTCGACGTCGAGCAACAGCTCCCACTCGGGCTCCGCCTGCCGGTAGGACTCCAGCGTCGTCCGCCGCCACAGGCCACGCGGGTGGCTCGCGTCCTGCCAGAAGTTGTAGAGGAACTCGCCGCGGCGGCGCACGTACGGGATCCGGTCGTCGGCGTCGAGCACTTCGCGCAGCTCGTCACGCAGCTCGGCGAAGCGCGCTCCGGTGGTCAGCTCGGCGAGCGTCTCACCGTTGCGGGCGCGCACCCAGTCCAGCGCGTCGTCGCCGGTCACGTCTTCCAGCCACAGGTACGGGTCCTCCACACTCATTCCCCCAGTCTTGCCCGAGCCGGGCCCGGACGGCCACCGGGTGGCGTTTTCGTTTCGTGATCCCGGCCTCCCGGGTGATCCGTATGCTGGTGCCACCGAGCAGGGGGAGACCGTGAACGACGCCGAGCCGTCACCGCCGGGGACGGCCCGGCCGCCGGAGCCCGCGTGGGCGCCGGAGCCGAACCCGTGGGCGCCGAACTGGGCCGCCGCGCCGCCCGTCCCGATCGCGCCGCCGCGCAACCGGCTCTGGGGCGCCGTTGCCGGAGTGCTGATCGTCGTGCTGACGATCTCCCTGGTCGCGGCCACCATCCCGCGCCGCGTCGACGGGCACGCGTACGCCGCGCCGGGCGCCGACACCGGTCGCGCGTACGGCGGCACCGGCACGGAAGTGAAGCCCGTGCCGGAGCTGGCCCGCAACCCGCTGCTCGCCGACGACATCTCGCCGGGGCCCGCGACGTGCACCCTGCCCGACCTCGGCCGGGCCCCCGACCAGCTCAAGGCGTACTACGGCAGTCTCGTCGGCTGCTTGCAGGAGTCCTGGCGGCCCGCACTGGACAAGGCGAACGAGCCGAGGCTGCTCGCCTCCGTCCAGGTGACGCTGCCCAAGGAGAGCGCGTGCGGGAAGGCGCCGACGGAGAACGAAGCCGTCGCCTACTACTGCGGCGGCGACACCACGATCTACGCCCCGACCGACTGGATGCTGGCCGACGCCGGTCTGAACAAGGCCCGGCACATCGCGACGATCGCCCACGAATACGGCCACCACGTGCAGCGCGAGAGCGGCATCCTGTCGGCGGCGGCGGACAAGATGACGTCGCCGAACGAGGACAGCGCGGCCGACAAGGAGGTCGTGCGCCGGATCGAGCTGCAGGCCAACTGCTTCGGCGCGCTCTTCCTGGCGGCCGTCGCCGGCACGGGCTCGATCAGCCGGTCGCTGGCGAACGCCGCCGTCGCCGACTACGGCCGGGCCAACGACAGCGACACCCACGGCTCCCGCGCGCACCAGCTCTCCTGGGCGAAGGCGGGCTACGACGGCAAGACGACGAAGGCGTGCGACACCTGGAGCGCCCCGGTCGCCGAGGTCAGCTGACAGTCCAAGCGGGATCGCGGCCGAGCAGGGCCAGGAACCGGTCCAGTTCGCTCGCGTCCGCGGGGACCTCGACGCTGTGGGCGAACGAGTTGTTCTTCTCGCGCCCTTCGTCCGGGATCCGCTCGGCGAGCTTGAGGGCGACGTGCACGGCTTCGGCGTCGGGCTCGTAGGGCAGGCCCAGCGTGCGCGCCAGGTCCCAGCCGTGCGCGACGGTGTCGACCAGGTGCATGTGGGCGGCGATCGGGCCGGGGAACGTGCCGAAGTGGTTGATCGTGAGCTGCCGCTCCAGCACGGCGTCGTCGGCGAAGGCGTCGAGGAAGTCGTCGACGGAGGCCTGGTACGCGGCCGGGGCGTCGTCGCCGAGGTCGCCCGCGTCCCAGTCCGGCGCCGAGCCCTCGCGGGCGGCGGTCGCGAAGGCGTGGTTTTCGCTGACCTGGTGGCGCAGCAGGTCGGCCAGCGTCCAGCCCGCGCACGGAGTGGGGCGGGCGAGGTCGGCGGGGGTGACGGCGGCGACGATCTTGTCGAGGACGAGCAGGGCGCGGCGGTCGAGTTCGCGGAGATCCATGCTTCGCACGCTAGGCGGGCCAGCGGACCACGGACAGTGCCAAATCCGAGGCACTTCCGGTGGGCCAATCTAGACTGGCGCCGGTGGAGATCCACATCGACCTGACCGGCACGCGCGGGCACCGCGACGCGATCTACCGGCAGCTCCGCGCGGCGATCCTGGCCGGCCGGATCCGGCCCGGCGAGGCGTTGCCGCCCACGCGTGAGCTCGCGCAGCGGCTGGCGGTCTCCCGGACGACGGTCAGCGCGGCCTACGACCGGCTCACCGCCGAGGGCTTCCTGTCCGGCCGCGTCGGCGCCGGCACGTTCGTCACGGCGTCCGCGGCGGCGCGCCCGGAGCCGTCACCCGTGTCCGGCGTGCGGCCGCTGCCGGAGTGGGACGCCGTCCCGCCGCCCCCGGCGCCGTTCGCCCCGGCGCCGGAGTTCGA
Organism: Amycolatopsis eburnea; assembly: GCF_003937945.1. Taxonomy (GTDB): domain Bacteria; phylum Actinomycetota; class Actinomycetes; order Mycobacteriales; family Pseudonocardiaceae; genus Amycolatopsis; species Amycolatopsis eburnea. The sequence continues at coordinate 37,548 of NZ_RSEC01000024.1, read as the reverse complement.
CTTCCGCCCCGGCGTCCCGGACCTGACCCGCTTCCCGTTCGACACCTGGCGCCGGCTGGTCACGCAGCGGCTGCGCGCCGGCCAAGCCGACCTGATGACCTACGGCGATCCGCAGGGCCTGGCGGCGTTGCGCGAGGAGATCGCGCGGCACGCCGGGGTGTCGCGGGACGTCCGGGCGAGCGCGGCGCAGGTCGTCGTCACCGCCGGCGCGCAGCAGACGACCGACCTGGTCGCGCGGGTGCTGCTCCGCGACGGCGACCTTGCCGCCGTCGAGGACCCCGGCTACCCGCCGCCGCGGCTGGTGCTCGCCGCCCGCGGCGTCCGGGTCGCGCCGGTGCCGGTGGACGCGTCCGGGATCGTCGTGAGCGCGATCCCGGCCGGGACGCGGCTGGTGTACGTGACGCCGTCGCACCAGTACCCGCTGGGGCTGTCGATGTCGCTGGACCGGCGGCTGGAGCTGCTCGACTGGGCCGAGCGGAACGACGCCGTGCTCGTCGAGGACGACTACGACACCGAGTTCCGCTACACCGGGCGGCCGCTGGAACCGTTGCACAGCCTCGATTCCCGGGGCCGGGTCGTCTACGTGGGCTCGTTCTCGAAGGTGCTCTCGCCGGCGCTGCGGCTGGGTTTCCTCATCGCGCCGCCGTCGCTCGTGCCCGCGTTGGTCAAGGCCCGCTACCTGACCGACTGGCACGCGCCGAACGTCGAGCAGGCGGCGCTCGCGGCGTTCATGGCCGAAGGCGGCTTCGCCAGGCACGTCCGGCGGATGCGGAAGATCTACCGCGAGCGGCACGAGCTGCTGTCCCGGTCGCTGGCCTCGTTCGCGGACTTCCTGACGCCGTTGCCGTCGTCGGCGGGCCTGCACCTGAGCGCGGTGGCTTCGTCGGACTGCGGCCCGCTGGTCCGCGCGGCCCGGCGGCACGGCGTCCGGCTGTACTCGTTGGGGGACTTCGGGGTGGGCGAGCGGCGGCACGGGCTGGTGTTCGGTTACGGTGCGGTCGCGGCCGAGCGGATCGAGCCGGGACTGGCCCGGCTGCGGGCGCTGGCGGACGGGGGAGCGGCATGACCGACGACGTGATGGTGGCGATCGACGCCGGCCTGCGCCAGCACATCGGCGGCGACCGCGCCGGCGCGTACGCGACTTTCACGGCGTTGTGGGACTCGATCGGCCCGGACGGCGACCCGCTGCACCGCGTCGCGCTCGCCCACCACATGGCCGACGTCTGCGACGACCCGGCCGAAGAGCTCGCGTGGGACCTGCGCGCACTGGCGGCGGCGGATTCCCTGACGGATTCGCGGGCCCAGGAGTACCACGCGTCCCTGGCGGTGCGCGGGTTCTACCCGTCGCTGCACCTCAACCTGGGCGAGGACTACCGCAAGCTGGGTGACCTGGCGGCCGCCCGCGAACAGCTGGCCCTGGCCCGCGCCCGCCTCACCGCCCTCGGCGACGACGACTACGCGGCCGGCATCCGCTCGGCACTGGACGGCCTGGCCGAACGCCTCGGCTGAATCGGTTCGAATACCACGAACACGCCCCGTTTGCCGGACTTTCGCGCGGTGCCGGAGGGACCTACCCTGTGGTGATCCAGCTCACCGACGGGAAGGATCGCCATGCGGATTGCGGATCTGCTGCGCACGAAGGGGACGGCGGTCGCGACGGTCACCCCGGACACCACGGTGACCACACTGCTGACCGGCCTGGCCGAACACAACGTGGGCGCGATGGTCGTCGTCGCCCCCGACGGCTCGATCGCGGGCATCGTCTCGGAACGTGACGTCGTCCGCCGGCTGAACGAGCGAGGGCCGGCCCTGCTGGAGGGCCCGGTCTCGGAGATCATGACCAAGCTGGTGGCGAGCTGCGGCCCGGAGGACTCGGTGGACCAGCTGTCGGTCCTGATGACCGAGCGCCGCATCCGCCACGTCCCGGTGGTGGTCGACGGGCGGCTGGCGGGGATCGTGTCCATCGGGGACGTGGTGAAGAACCGGATGGAACAGCTGGAGCAGAGTCAGGAACAGCTGCAGGCGTACATCGCCCAGGGCTGACACCACGACTGACCGCGAGCAGAGCCCCCGGCCGCTGTCAATCTTCGTGCGGCAGGCCGGGTGCTCTGTTGCAGGGTACGGTCTCCGCAGGTGCTGTCATGCGGCTCGTTTTCTGATCTTATTCGGTAACTCGATCTCGTCCAGCGAGCCGAGACTCCACTCTTGCAGCTCAAGGAACCAGATCCCCAGTCGGGAGGGGCTTGATCGGGAAACGCGCTGTAGCTTTCGAAATAGGACCTTCCTCGCAATTTTTGCGACGAGGCGGCTGGTGCCTACCTTCATGAACAAGTCCAATAGTGACCTCGATTCGAGGAGCTTCAGTATCTTGAGGAGGCGCAGCAGTTGTTGAGCCATCGGATCCGAGCCGCCGTCATTAGCGCGAATGATCCATTTCTGAGCCATGTCTACTTTTCTCATTCTGATCAAGAGCATGCCGAGGTGGGCCATGCAGTGCCGGTCCCCGGTGTTCGCTCCTCGTCGGTACCACAACGAGGCTGCCTCGAGGTCGCCTTGTGATTCGTGGAGCTCGCCAAGTCGGTGCCGTGTCCCCGGTGTGTTCGACAATGCGGCCCGTTCGAGCAAGATTTGAGCGTCGCCGAGGCGCCGTTGGCTCACGTAGGCGATACTCAAACGGTCGACTGCGATGCTGTAGCGATCGGCGAGTGGCTCGAGCAGGTCGATCGCTTCCTGGTGTCGCTTGAGTTTTACGTACAAGCAGCCTAGGTATAGGTGGGCTCGGCGTGGGTCGTGTTCGATTGCTTTCCTGTACCACTCCTCGGCGGCTTTGGGATTGTTCATCACCTCGTTGACAAGGCCAGCGTTCAGGGCTGCATTTCGACCACCTTTGGCTGCTGCCGACTCGTACCATGCGAGTGCTTCATGGTAGTTCTTGGAGGCGAGCTTCAGGTCGCCGAGCATCATTGTGGCTCCTGGGTGTCCTTTTTTCGCCAGCTCCTTGAGTAGGAGTTCTGCTTCTTCGGCTTTGCCGGTATCTCTGTATACCTCGGAAAGTCGAATAGTGCAGTTGGGGTCACCGGCGGCGGAGCCATTCTTTAGGTATTCGACTTCTTTTTCGGTGTCGTCGTGCCAGCGGGCCAGTTTCGCCAGTTGATATGCTGCCGGCGCGACTCCGCGGTCCAAGGCTCGGTTGAAGTACGCTTCGGCCTCGCGTCTGCGCTTCCGTTTTGCGAGTATGTCGCCGACCAGATAGGGAGCCAGATCGTAGCCGAGGTCGTCGCTGATTTTGGCGTTTTTGATCGCTTCGGCCCGGTTACCTGCGATGATTTCGCAGATCGCCAGGTGATAGTGGGCGCGAGCTTTCTGCTGGCCATCGGCGATCAGGATCAGCTTTCGCTGCAAGCTCCTGGTCAGGTCGAACTGCCGGTTGATGAAGGCGGCGAAGCCAACCGACGCTAGTTCGACTGGCGTGTCCACCTGTCGGGCTACTTCCCAGACCTCAGTCGGAATCGGATGCTCCGATTTTTCCAGCAAATAGTCGAACGGCCTGATCCCGTTTTCTCGTTTCGCGAGGAGTGCGCTGGATCCGTAAATAGGATCCAGCGCCCACTTCCATGCCTGCTGGTAATCAGGATCGTCTGGGATTTTCGGCAGTAGTTTCGTGGCGGCGGTCTGGATCATGGTCGGGAGTGGTTGCTGAAGGCCGCACCGGACCAAATCGATCGTGGCGCGGGTCAGCGCCCAGCCGACCGGGTGAGCTTCTTCTGCATCGCGGTACCTGTCGAGCAGGTCCGTGGCGCCCGATAGGTACTCGGCGAGGCCGAGCGAGGTGTTTCGGTCGAGGATTCCGGCGAGTTCGCGAGGGAGTCGGGCATGCTCCTCATTGGTCAGGGTTCGAGAAAGTCGCACTGACCGGGCCTGCTGAACTATTCGCCATTCGGCAGTTTCCTGTCGGGTCGATTCCGGTGCAAGGTCCGCGTGAGCGGCGGACCGGATCGTTGCGACTATCGAGCAATTCTTCGTACTCATGTACTTGTTGATTGCTGCTTGGTCGAGTCCGTCGGCGGTAAGGAACCTCTCGAAGTCGTCCAGCCAGATCACGGTGTCTTCTAGTAGCAAGTTCTGTGTCGTCATGTTTCGAGCAGCGGCTCCGCTGACGGGGCTCACAAAGAGTCTATCCGGAAAAATTTCGCGGACACATTCAAAAGCGATCCGCGACTTTCCTGATTTCGACTCGCCGATGATCAATGTGAAGTTGAATTCCCGCAGTGACCTGATTACTTCGCGGTGAACATCTCGTTCTATGTAGCTGGCATCGGCGCGCCTGCCGGTACTGTCCAGAAGTGATCGAGATACGCCGATTTGAGTCGGGTCTTCGATTTCACCGACGGTGGGGCAGCCGTGCTTCGGATGTGAAACTAAGAGGTTCTGGACGATCGCGTCAAAGCTTTTCCTGACGCCTTCTTTTCCGATTAATTTAGATTTTCGTGATTCTCGGAACTGTGTTCCGAGTAGGGTGGCCAGGCTGATTGCGGCGCTCGCGACAGCAGCACCTGCGCTTACCCCCGCTGCGGTTACGCTGGCTGGAAAAGGTAATTTTGTTACTCTCGTGATGGCGAAAATTGCAGCGAATGCGACAGAGGTGGCTAATAGGATAAGGATCGACTTCTTGTGGTGGGCTCGAGGTTGGCGCAGTGTGGTCTGCTGGTACTTTGCCATGTCGTCCCCGGTTTGCCTCGGCCTGCACTACCAGTCCTACTGATCGCTGGACGCAGTTCGGCTGTTACTTCTCCGGGATTTGAATTCGGAAGTTTTTATCGAACCGGTTCGTCGAGACGGTAACTTCTGTTGAAACGGCGTGCCGCGGTTCACTCCCGCCATCCCGACAACTCCACCTCCTTCGCCACATCCACCCGGTACGAAAGCCTCACCTCACCCGTCTCCCCGGCCCCCAGCTCCAGCTTCCAAGTGAACTCCCCCAAAGCCGAAGTCTCCACCGGCTCCGGCGAAGTCTTCACGTCCTTCACCGTCACCCCGTCATCCCGCGAAACCGGCGCCTGATCCAAAACAGTCACCGAAGCCGGACGAGGCCCATAGTTCCCCACTGAAATCCGATACTCCGCCTCCCGCCGCCTCAGCCCCGACAAAGCCGCCTTGGACGCGGAACGCCGCACCAGCTCCCGCTCCACCCGGATCCGGTCGTCGACCCCCAAAGCCAGCTCCAGTTCCTCCCCAGGAGCCCAAGCCTCCAGCGAAGTCGTCCCCACGAACTCAGCCTCGTGGAACACCGAAGCACGCCCGGGCAGCAAGGCAACCGAAGAAGAATTGACCACCACCGCCCGCAGATAAGCCTCCTCGGCCAGCACCGGAGCCGTCACGTACCCCAAAACGGCGGTGAGCGAAAGCGAAGCCAACGTCGTCCGATGCCCCTGCGCCCCGGACGGCACCGCCACCGGACGCGACGGCCGGTACGTCACCGCCGTCGTCCCCTGCTCGACCGACGCCAGCTTCGGCGCCATCGGAGCCGCGGCCAACGCGGCGAAACCCCGCGCGCCTTCCGGAATCCCGCCTCCCGCACCCCCGTAAGCTGCCGCCGGGGCCGCCGGCACCGGGTGGACCCGGTCCAGGAACCACGGCGAAAGCTCTGGCACCACCACCGAAACCGCCGGCCGCGCCGTCGACAGCGCCAGCTCGCACTCCGGCCAGTCCTCACCCGTGTGCTGGCTGACCAGCCCGTACGACACCACCGTGACGTCGGTCCCGTGCACCCGGATGTCGTACCCCGGTGTCCAGCTCGCCCCCGGGACCACATAGGACAGTTCCAGCTCCGCCGAGCCGGCCGGATCCGAGATCTCCAGCTCAACGATGACCGACGTACTGTCCTCTTCGGACCGCGCGCTGTGCGCCTCGATCCGCCGGTCCAGCGCCGCGAGGTCCTCGCGCAGCCGGGTGATCCGGTCCGAAAGCACCCGCCGCGACTTCAGCGCCGCCGCCAGCCGCGCGCTCAGCTCGTCCGTCACCTCGCCCACCCGCGCGGGCTCGGCCGTTCCGGCAGCCAGCGCCTTCGCGAAGCTGCCCCCGCTCCGCTTCGCCAGCGAAGTCAGCAGATCCACCTTCATCGCTTCGGCCGCTTCGTCGTCCACGACGCCGTCGAGCGTGGCCTGGTCCGCGCGCCGCTGCTCGACGAGGGCGCGCAACGCCGCGTCGGCCGGCGAGGCGTGCCGGTCGGTTCGCACGTCCACCCCGGTGATCAGCGCCGGGCCCGTGCCGGTGACGCGCACCGACGCCGGGTCGAGGGCCGGGGGCAGGCCCGCGAACGTCAGGCGGGGCCCGCCGTCCAGCGGCGCTTTGCCCCGGCGGGTGATCCGGGCCTGCTGCGGGTAGACGGTCACGGCGGCGATCGGCGCTTCCACGGTCGGCATGCCTCCGACGTTAGTCTCTTGACACCTCCGAGGCCGGGACGGAAGTCTCGGAACCCGTCCGCTTCGCCCGGCTTGGGGGTTTGAGTGAAAGCCGCAGTCGTGCTCGCCGCCGTCCTCGCACTGCCGCTGACCGCGGTCACCGCGGAAGCCGCCGGCCCGCCCGCGCCGGTGTTCTCCGGCGGCCAGGCGCAACCGGTGTTCGACCCGGCCGACGTCGTCCGCGAAGACGTCTGGGTCACCGCGCCCGTCGACAGCGACCACGACGGCGCCGACGACCTCGTGCACGCCCAGGTCGTCCGCCCGCGCGCGACCCAGCAGGGCCTCAAGGTCCCCGTCGTCTACCAGGCCAGCCCGTACTACGCCGGCGGCAACGACGTCGCCAACCACAACGTCGACGTCGAGCTCTACGCGCCCGGGTACGCCCGCGGTCCGGAAGGCCCGCGCGTCGCCGCGCACGGCGTCGGCCCGGCCGCCCCGATCACCTGGCGCTACCAGGACTACTTCACCGCGCGCGGCTTCGCCGTCGTCTACGGCGAATCGCTCGGCAGCGGCCTCTCGACCGGCTGCCCGACCACCGGCGACGTCAACGAGACGATCGGCGCGCGCTCGGTCGTCGACTGGCTCAACGGCCGCGCGGGAGCGAAGGACGCGAACGGCGCCGCGGCGAAGGCGGACTGGACGACGGGCAAGACCGGCATGATGGGCGTCTCCTACAACGGCACGCTGCCCAACGCCGTCGCGAGCACCGGCGTCGAAGGCCTCGAGACGATCGTCCCGATCGCCGCGATCTCCAGCTGGTACCAGTACTACCGCAACGACGGCGCCGTCGTCGCGGCCGGCGGTTACCAGGGCGAGGACGCCGACGTGCTCGCCGAGTACGTCTACACCCGCGAAGACCGGCAGGTCTGCCGTCCGGTGATCGACGGCCTGACCCGCGACCAGGACCGCGTGACCGGCGACTACACGCCGTTCTGGGACGTCCGCAACTACCGCAACGACGTCGCGAAGGTGCACGCGTCGGTGCTGGCGGTGCACGGCCTCAACGACTGGAACGTCAAGACCGACCAGGTCGCCGAGTGGTACGACGCGCTCAAGGCGCACGGGGTCGAGCACAAGATCTGGCTGCACCAGTCCGGGCACGCCGACCCGTACTCGCTGCGCCGCGACGTCTGGCTCGCGACGCTGAACAAGTGGATGTCGCACTACCTCTACGGCGTCGACAACGGCATCCAGAACGAGCCGAAGGCGACGATCCAGCGCGAAGACCTCTCCTGGACCGACGAGGCCGACTGGCCGGCGCCGGGCACCACCGACGTCCGCGTCTACCCGTGGCCGGGCGGCCGGTCGAAGGGCACCATCGACACGCGCAACCCGGTGCCGGGCAAGGCGGCCGTCGAAACCCTCGCCGACGACTCGTCGAAGACCATCGAGCAGCTGGCCGGCCTGGCTTCGTCCGGGAACCGCCTGCTCTACGCGACTCCGGCGGCGAAGCAGTCCGTACGGCTTTCCGGTACCGCGCGCGCCGACCTGGCGCTGGCCTTCGACCGGCCCGCGGCGAACGTCTCGGCGATCCTGCTCGACCGCGCTCCCGACGGCACGTCGCACGTGATCAGCCGCGGCTGGACCGACCCGCAGAACCGCACGTCCCCGGCCCGCACCGAGCCGGTCACGCCCGGGCAGACCTACCGGATCGGCGTCGAGCTGATGCCGAAGGACTACGTCCTGGCCGCCGGCCACCGTCTCGAGTTCCTGCTCGCCTCCAGCGACCACGACTACACGCTGCGGCCCAAGCCGGGCGCGGGGCTGGCGCTCGACCTGACGAGGACCTCGGTGACGCTCCCGGTGACGGGCGGCAAGCCCGCGCTGCGAGCCGCGTTCGGCTGATGCTGCCGAAGCACCTCCACGCCGACGTCCGGACGCTGTGGGAGTACCACGACCTGCGGCACGAGCCGCGGCGTTCCGACGTCGGCGTCGGCCTCGGCAGCCGGGACCCCGGTGTCGCCGTCCACACGGCGGAGCTGTTCCACGCCGGGCGGTTCCCGCTGATCGTGTTCACCGGGGCGAACGCGCCGACGACGGTGGACCGCTTCCCGCGCGGCGAAGCGGTGCACTACCGCGACATCGCGCTGGACCTCGGCGTCCCGGACGACGTGATCCTGGTCGAGCCGGAGGCCCGCAACACCGGTGACAACATCGCGTTCACCCGCCGGCTGCTGGCCGGGCGGGAGATCCGGTCGGTGACGCTGGTGACGCGGCCGTACCAGCAGCGCCGGGCCTACGCGACGGCGAAGCGGCTCTGGCCCGGCGTCGACGTCGTGTGCGCGTCGAAGGCGGCTTCGTTCGAAGACCACATCACCGGGGAAGAGGACGCCGACCGCGTGATCGGCATGCTCGTCGGCGAAACCCAGCGGATCACCGAGTACGCCGCGCGCGGCTTCGCGATCCCGCAGCACGTCCCGGCCGGTGTCGAGCGGGCGTCCGGCCGGCTGGCCGCAGCGGGGTTCACGCAGCGTTTGCTCCCGCGTGCCGGCGGCCACCCAATGTAACGATCACCGCAGGTCAGGCGACTCAAGGGCACCCACGAGAGGAGCCGTCATGACCTCAACCGCCGAACCCACCCTGGAGAGCTTGCGCGCCCGGCTGTCCGGGACGGTGCTCACCGCCGGCGCGCCCGGCTACGACGTCGCCCGTTCGGTCTGGAACGGCGAGATCGACCGCCGGCCCGCGGTGGTGGTGCGGCCCGCCGGTGCCGCGGACGTGGCGGAAGCGCTCGCGTACGCGCGCGAAGCGGCCCTCGACGTCTCGGTGCGCGGCGGCGGGCACAACTTCGGCGGCGCCGCCGTGGTGGACGGCGGGCTGTGCATCGACCTGAGCTCCCTCCAGGCGATCAGCGTCGACCCGGTGGGCCGCACCGCACGCGTCGGCGGGGGAGCGACGTGGGCACAGGTCGACGCCGCCACCCAGGAGCACGCGCTCGCGGTGCCCGGCGGCACGGTCAGCCACACCGGCGTCGGCGGCCTCACCCTCGGCGGCGGCTTCGGCTGGCTCACCGGCAAGCACGGCCTCTCCTGCGACAACCTGCTCTCGGCCGAGGTCGTCACCGCCGACGGGCAGATCCTGCGCGCGTCCGCCGGCGAGCACCCCGACCTGTTCTGGGCGCTGCGCGGGGGCGGCGGCAACTTCGGCGTGGTCACCGAGTTCGAGTTCCGGCTGCACCCGGTGGGCCCGCTCGTCCACCTGGCGATGTTCTTCTGGAGCCTCGAAGACGGCCCCGCCGCCCTGCGCCAGGTCCGCGACGTGCTCGAGACGCTGCCCGGCGAGATGGGGGTGCTCCTGGCCGGGCTCAACGCGCCGCCCGCGCCGTTCGTGCCCGAGGCCCACCACTTCCAGCCCGGCTACGCGCTGCTGATCGCCGGGTTCGAAGGGGCGGAGCACCACGCCGAGGCGATCCGCGGGGCGCGGTCGGGGCCGGCGCCGCTGTTCGAGTTCGTCTCGCCGATCCCGTACGTCGAGCTGCAGAAGCTGATCGACGACGCCGCGCCGTGGGGCATCCTCGGCTACGAGAAGGCCGCCTTCGCCGACGGCTTCACCGACGAGGTCATCGACGTGATCACGGAGTTCCTGCCGCGGAAGACCTCGCCGATGTCGATCATGCCGGTCTTCTCGATGCACGGGGCGTTCACCGAGCCCGGCGACGACGCGACGGCCTTCGGCGGCGCGCGGCGGAAGAGCCTGGCCGTGAACATCGCCGCGCTCGCGCCCGAGCCGGAGCCCTACGCCGCGGACCGCGCCTGGGTGCGCGACTTCTGGACGGCGCTGGTGCCGTTCACGGCCAACGCGGGCGGTTACGTCAACTTCATGGCGGAGTACGAAGAGGACCGCGTCCGGACGTCGTACGGCGCCGAGAAGTACGAGCGGCTCGCGCGGATCAAGGCGCAGTACGACCCGCGCAACGTGTTCCACCACAACGCGAACATCCCGCCCGCGAAATGACTCAGCCGGCGATGCCGGCCCGGTAGGCGAAGGCGACGGCCTGCGCGCGATCGCGCAGGCCCGCCTTGGCGAACAAGTGGTTCACGTGGGTCTTCACGGTCGCCTCGCTCACCACCAGCGTGCGCGCGATCTCGGTGTTCGACAGGCCCGCCGCGATCAGCCGCAGCACCTCGACCTCGCGCGCGGTCAGGCCCTCGACCTCCTTGACGCGCCGGGGCGCGCCGCGGGTGGCGGCCTCGACCAGGCGCCGCTGCAGCTCGCCGTCCACTGTGGACTGCCCGGCGGCGGCCGAGCGCAGTGCCCTGGCGATGGCCTCGGCGTCGGCGTCCTTGGTGAGGAACCCGCGGGCCCCGGCGCGCAACGCGGCCAGCAGCGATTCGTCGTCGGCGTACGTGGTCAGCACGACGACTTCGGTGCCCGGGTGCTCGGCGCGGACGCGCTCGGTGGTCTCCACGCCGTCGCAGCGCGGCATCCGCAGGTCCACCAGCACGACGTCGGGGTGGTGCTCGGCGACCAGGTCGAGCGCGGCGAGCCCGTCGGCGGCGGCGCCGACCACTTCGACCCCGGGCAGCAGCCCGAGCAGCGTGACCAGGCCTTCCCGGACCACCGCCTGGTCGTCGGCCAGCACGACGCGCAGGGTCACGCCGGCACCGTCAGGTGAATCCGCCATCCGTCCTCCCCCGGCCCGCTCTCCACGTGCCCGTCGAGCAGCGCGACCCGTTCGCCCATCCCGCGCAAACCGTAGCCTGCCGCGGCCGCGTCCGGCGGGCGCCTGCCCTGCCGGTCGGCCACCGTCAGCCGCACCGATCCGTCGGCGTAGTCCAGCTTGACGTCGACCTCGGCGTGCGCCGCGTGCTTGCGGGTGTTGGCCAGCGCCTCCTGCACCGCGCGGACGAGCGCGGTGCCGACCGCGGGGTCCAGCTCCCGCGGCTCGCCGGCGACTTCGAGGTCCGCGCGCGCCCCGCTGTCCAGCCGGTACGCGGCCAGGAGGTCCGCGATCGCGCGTTCCACCGGCACGGCGTCCTCGCGCAGCGCGGCCACGGCCTGCCGCGCTTCGGCGAGCCCCTCCGACGCCAGCTGCTGGGCCCGTTCGAGCTGCGCGACGGCGTCCGGGCTCGCCCCGTCGCGCACCAGCATCAGCCGCGCGCCCTGCAGGTTGAGCGAGAGGCCGGCCAGAGAGTGCGCGAGGACGTCGTGCAGCTCGCGGGCGATGCGGGCGCGTTCGGCCAGCGCGGCCGCGCGGGCGTGCTCCTCGTTGGCCGTCTGCGCGCGGGCCAGCGCCAGCTCGGTCTGCTCGAGGCGGGCGAGGCGGGCGCGCCGGTTCAGCCCCATCAGCACGACCACGGCGAGGACCGCGTACGTCGACAGGGCGGTTTCCCAGCGGTCCTGGCGCAGCACCCAGACCGTGGCGATCAGCGCGGCGTTCAGCGCGACCGCCAGCGCGATCGGCGCCGGGGCCTGCCGCAGCACCACGAAGAACGTCGTGCTGAACAGCGCGACCGACGCCCAGCTGCCGGGCAGGACCACCCACAGCGCGCCCGCGGACGCGATCACGGCCAGCGCCAGCACCGCCGACGGCGTCCGGGCGCCGAGGTCCTGGATCCACGGCATCGGGACCGACAGGGCGAGGGTGACCCCGATGAGCACCCAGGCGAGCCCGTCCGCGCGGGGCATCGCGGTGACCATCGGCACCGCGATGAGGGCCCAGCGCAGCCAGCCCTGCGCCGAGGGGAACCGGGCTCGTCGGGTCGTCATTCCGGGTGTCCTCCGCGGGTGCTTGTACGGAAAATGTACCGACGCGGGCTTCCCTTCGTGGGGTCAAGACGTCCCGTTTGTCAGGAGGTTCCCCCATGTCCAGGTTGCGACGGCTCGCCGTGCTCGCCGCCGCCGCGGCGCTGCCCGCGCTCGGCCTCACCCTCGCCGGCCAGGCGACCGCCTCGGCCGCGCCGAACTTCCAGGTGCCGTTCAAGTGCGGTGTCACGGTCACCGCCGCGACGTTCAGCGGTCACAGCCCGGCGTACTCCGTCGACTTCCAGAAGGACGGCATCACGGGCATGCCGGTGCTCGCTTCGGCCGGCGGCACGGTGACGCGCGTGGCGGACGAGGGCAGCACCAGCTACGGGAAGTGGATCGAGCTGGACCACGGCGGCGGCTGGCGGACCCGGTACGCGCACCTGTCGGCCCAGGAGGTCTCGGTCGGGCAGTCGGTGGCCGGCGGCAAGCAGATCGGCAAGGCCGGCGCGACCGGCGGCGTCACCGGCCCGCACCTGCACTTCGAGGAGCGGCTCGACGGCGTGGTGCAGAAGGCGAAGCTGAACGGCGTCGCCGTGCCGTACTACGGCCACACGAACTTCACGAGCAAGAACAACTGCGGCGGCAACCCGTACTCCGCCGAAGAGGTCTGCGGCTCGGGCTTCTCGGTCATCGACCAGCAGGGCCTGGCGAACTCCTCGGGCACGGCGTACCTGCTGTACAACGCCTCGACCCAGGCGAACTGCGTGACGACGCTGAAGGCGACGTCGCTCGGCACGGCCAGCCCGGTTTCGGCGTTCCTCGAGGTCCAGGGCTCGGCCCGGGTGACCGACTCCGGCAGCTTCACCTACTACGCGGGGCCGGTGAAGAAGGCGGCCGGGTCCACCTGTGTGAAGTGGGGCGGTTCGGTCGGGAGCAACACCTACGAGAGCGGCTTCGAGCACTGCGGGTGACCCGTGCCGGTCGGTGGGGCCGGGCAGCATAGCCCGCCCCACCGACAGGAACGGCCGGGCCGGCGGTCTCCGCCGCTGATCCGTCCACATCGGGTCCGGCCATCCACAGATTTGCCGGCACCGCCCCATCCGGCGGCGTCGTGCCCCACGGTGGAGGCATGACCACTGCCACCACGGCCGGCGGGTTGCCGGTCGACCTCCGAGACCCCGCGCTGCTCCTGGCCGCGCTCCCGTACCTGATCGGCTTCCGCCCCGCGAAGTCCGTCGTCCTGCTCGGCCACCGCGCTCCCGACGGTGATCGCGTGGGCCTGGTCCTGCGCGCCGACATCCCGCGGCGCGAAGACCGCACCCGCCAAGCGCGGGCCCTCGCTCCACGGCTCGCGGCGGGCCGCCACACGGGTGTCACCGTCGCGATCGTCGGCGGCAGGCGAAGATCCGGCAGCCCGCCGCCGCACGCGGGCTTCGTCGAGCACCTGACGACCGCGCTGGGCGAGTACGGCCTCCCGGTGCTGCACGCGCTGTGGACGCCGGGCGTCACCGCGAACGCGCCGTGGGCCTGCTACCGGGACTGCGGCGGCCGCCTGCCGGACCCCCGCGCGACAGTGGTGGCGGCGGCCGCCACCGAGGCCGGCCGGGTGGTGTTCGACAGCCGCGCCGAGCTGGCGGCGCTCCTCGACCCGCGGTGCCCGGAGGCCGTCACCCGCCGGTCGGACCTGCTGAATCGGCTGTCCGAGCCCGCCGGCTTCGATCCGGCGTCCGAGATCCGGGCCGCGTTCGACCGCGAGCGCCGTGGTGAAGGTCCGCCGAGCGACGAGCAAGCCGTCCTCCTGGCCGCCGCCCTGTCGATCCCGGCGATCCGCGACGCGTGCCTCAGCACGGCCGTCCCGGTCCACAGCACGACGGCACGGGAAGCGGAGCGCCTGTGGCTGACGCTGGTCCGCGAACTCCCGGCCCCCGAACGCGCGCAGCCCGCGGCCCTCCTAGGCTACTCGGCCTACCTGCGCGGCGACGGCACGTTCGCGGGGATGGCACTGGAGAACGCGCTGGACGCGGCCCCCGGCCACGTCCTGGCGGACCTGCTGCTGCAGGTGCTGGACCGCGGCATGCCGCCGGAAGACCTGCTCGGCCTGGCGACGTGCGCCGGCCCGGCCGGCTTCGAGCTGATCGGGCCGGACGTCGAGCCGAGTCATGCCGGGTGAGCCGCATCCCGGGCGGACTGTCGTGAGTGGACGGTCCCGCTCAGCCCCGTGCGGTGCGGCGGGACTGCGTGAACTCCCAGGCGTCGCGGACGATCCCGGCCAGCTCGGTCCGCTCGGGCTTCCAGCCGAGCTCTTCGCGGGCCCGGTCGCTGGCCGCCACGAGCACCGACGGGTCGCCCGCGCGGCGCGGGGCCACCACGGCCGGCACCGCGTGGCCGGTGACCTCGCGGCAGGCCTCGATCACCTCGAGGACGGAGAAGCCAGTGCCGTTGCCCAGGTTGTAGATGCGGTGCTCGCCCGCGGTCGCGTGCTTCAGGGCCAGCAGGTGCGCGTCCGCGAGGTCCACGACGTGGATGTAGTCGCGCACCGCGGTGTGGTCCGGCGTCGGGTAGTCGTCGCCGAAGATCGAGATGTGCTCGCGGTCGCCCGAGGCGACCTGCAGGACGAGGGGGATGAGATGGGTTTCCGTGGCGTGGCGCTCGCCGAAGGTGCCGTACGCGCCGGCGACGTTGAAGTAGCGCAGGCTGACCGCGGCCAGGCCGTGCGCGGTGGCGAAGCTGGTGATCGCGGCGTCGATGGCGAGCTTCGTGGCGCCGTAGGTGTTGGTCGGCCGGGTCGGCGCCGACTCCGGGATCGGCGACTGCTCCGGCTCGCCGTAGGTCGCTGCGGTCGAGGAGAACACCAGCCGCGGCGTGCCGTGCTCCTGCATGGCCTCGAGCAGCCGCAGCGACGTGACGACGTTGCCTTCCCAGTACTTCGCCGGCTCCGTCATCGACTCGCCGACCAGCGACTTGGCCGCGAAGTGCAGCACGCCGTCGAAGCCCTCGCGCAGCAGGCTGCCCGCCACCTCGGCGGCGTCGCCTTCGATGAACCGCGCGTCCGGGTGCACCGCGTCGGCGTGCCCGGTGGACAGGTCGTCGACCACGGTGACCTGGTGCCCGGCTTCGATCAGCCGGGCGGCGCAGACACTGCCGACGTACCCGGCTCCGCCCGTCACGACCAGCTTCAGGGCGTTGCTCTGCTCCGACACGTCCAGGCCTTTCTGCCGAGGGTGGTGGTGCGCATCAGTCTTCCCCCTCGGCGACGCGCGGGTCCGCCCGGGGGTTGCCCCGGCCGGACCCGCGCGGCCTCAGACCTCGTCGCGGCCGGCGCCGCGGGAGGGCACCGCGGTGAACATCCGCGGGCGCCGGTAGCCGGCCTTTTCGTACGCCGCTTCGACGGCCGCCTTGACCCGGCCCAGGTCGGCGTCGAGGACCAGCGCGATGGCCGAGCCGCCGAAGCCGCCGCCGGTCATCCGCGAGCCGAGCGCGCCGGCTTCCCGCGCCGAGTCGACCGCGAGGTCCAGCTCGGCCGTGGAGATCCGGTAGTCGTCGCGCATGCTGACGTGCGAGGCGTCCAGGTGCGGCCCGATTTCGGCGAGCTTCCCGGCGCGCAGCAGCTCGACCGTCTCGAGCACCCGCTGGTTTTCGGTGACGACGTGCCGCACCAGCGGCACCAGCTCGTCCGGCAGCCGGTCGAGGGCCGCGGCGAGGCCTTCGACGGTGACGTCGCGCAGCGCCTTGACCCCGAGCAGCTCGGCCGCCCGCTCGGTGCCGCGGCGGCGCTCGCCGTAGCCGCCTTCGGCGTGCGAGTGCTTGGTGCGCGTGTCGATGATCAGCACCTGCAGCCCGGCCTCGGCCAGCCCGAACGGCACCTGCTCCTGCTCGCCCGACCGCACGTCGAGGAACAGCACGTGCGACTCGGTGCAGCAGAGGGACGCCGTCTGGTCGAGCAGGCCGGTGGGCGCGCCGACGAAGTCGTTTTCCGAGCGCTGCACCCAGCGCGCCACCTGGGGCCGCGTCGGGACGCGGTCGCCGGGTGCGCCGAGCTCCAGGCCGGCCAGGCCCAGCAACGCCAGCGACACCGCGCACTCGAGCGCGTGGGAGGAGGACAGCCCCGCCCCGGACGGCACGTCCCCGGCGATGACCAGGTCGGCACCGGCGGTGAAGCCCTGGTCGCGCAGCACCCAGGCGACGCCCGCCGGGTACGCGGCCCACCCGTCGACCGTGCCCGGCGCCAGGTCGGCGATCTTGAGCTCGCCGGAGCGCTGGAGCTGGCCGTCGTCGCCGAGGGTGGCCACGGACAGGACGCCGTCCTCGCGGGGCGACGCGGCCGCGGCCAGGCGGTGCGGCAGGGCGAACGGCAGCACGAAGCCGTCGTTGTAGTCGGTGTGCTCGCCGATCAGGTTGACCCGCCCGGGCGCCGACCAGACGCCGGCGGGCGCGGTGCCGTGGACCGTGCGGAACGCCGCCACGGCCTCCGAAGCGGGGCTCACCTGGCCTGCGCCAGGACGGCGTGCAACGCGGACGTGGCGACCTGGGCGGTGGTGTCCCCGCCGGTGACCTCGATGGTGCCGCCGTTGGCCTTGCCGATGGTGACCGTGCCGCCCGGCACGATGCCGACGGACTTGAGCTCGGTCATCAGCGACTCGTCCAGCTGGACGTGCTCGGCGATCCGCCGGATCTCGACGCGGCCGCCGCCGGTGCGGGCGAACTCGTCGAGCCGGACCAGGTCGGCCTCGGCGGGCGGTGCGGGATCGCCGTCGCCCAGCTTGTCCAGGCCCGGGATCGGGTTGCCGTACGGGGACGTGGTCGGGTGGTCGAGCAGCTTGACCAGCTTGCGCTCGACGGCCTCGCTCATCACGTGCTCCCAGCGGCACGCCTCGTTGTGCACGTGCTCCCACTCGAGCCCGATCACGTCGACGAGGAGGCGCTCGGCCAGCCGGTGCTTGCGCATGACGGCGATGGCCAGTTCACGGCCGTGGTCGGTCAGCTGGAGGTGCCGGTCGTCGGCGACCACGACCAGCCCGTCACGCTCCATGCGGGCGACGGTCTGGCTCACGGTCGGGCCGCTCTGCTGCAGGCGCTCGGCGATGCGGGCGCGCAGCGGGACGACACCCTCTTCTTCAAGTTCGTAGATCGTACGCAAGTACATCTCGGTGGTGTCGATGAGATCGTTCACGCTGTCCCCTTCGTCCGCGTTGCTCATCGTAGTCGTTGGCACCGACAGCGGCGGCGGGCCAGGTGGATACGGTGCCGTCGGTTGCCGATCCGGCGGCGGCCACGGCGGAAACCGTCGCCTCGCGCGGATCGGCCGCGGACCGTCTCCGCCTGCCTTCGGCCGGATCGGCAGCAACTCGCCGGTGGGGGATATGTCCGCACCCCGGCGCGGCCGGGCGCCGGGCCGCTGCAAGATGGGAGCATGCGTCCGCTGATCAGCACCACCGACCTCGCCGCCGCGCTGGCGGGCCCGGCCGCCGGGCGGCCCGTCGTCCTCGACGTCCGCTGGCGGCTCGCCGGCCCGCCCGGCGCCGAGTCCTACCGGGAGGGCCACGTGCCCGGCGCCGTGTTCGTGGACCTCGACCGGGCCCTCGCGGCCGAGCCGGGCGAAGGCGGCCGCCACCCGCTCCCCGCCCCGGCCGACCTGCAGCGCGACCTGCGTGCGGCCGGCGTCCGCGCCGGCCACCCGGTGGTCGCCTACGACGACGCCGACGGCTCGGTGGCGGCCCGCGCGTGGTGGCTGCTGCGCTGGGCAGGCCACGAAGAGGTGGCGGTCCTCGACGGCGGTTACGCGGCGTGGTCGGCCGAAGGACACCCGGTCAGCACCGAGCAGCCGGCCCCGGAGCCCGGCGACATCGAGGTCCATCCGGGCGCGATGCCGGTCCTCGACGCGGACGAGGCAGCGGCCCTCGCCCGCGACGGCCTCCTGCTCGACGCCCGGGCCACCCCGCGCTACGCGGGCGAGACGGAACCGATCGACCCCCGCGCGGGCCACATCCCGGGCGCGGTCAACGCCCCCTTCTCCGGGCACATCGCCGAAAACGGCCGCTGGCACGCCCCGGAGCAGCTGGCGGCCCGCTTCACGGACCTCGGCCTCCGCCCGGGCGAGCCGGTCGGCGCCTACTGCGGCTCGGGGGTGACGGCGAGTTCGGTGGTCCTGGCCCTGGAACTGGCCGGCCACCCGGGCGCGGGCCTGTACGCGGGCTCGTGGTCCCACTGGTCCCGCAACCCCGACCGCCCCGCGGCGACCGGCCCCCTCCCCGGCTGAACACCGGCCTCGGTGGCCCGCTCGCCGGGCGGGCCACCCCCGGGCCACCTTTCGGCTCCGCAGAGTCCCCCGAACGGCACTACAGTCGGACACTATGTCGCCGGCCGTCGTGTGGGACTCCGCCCTTCTCGGTTATGACCTGGGCGGGGATCACCCGTTCAACCCCGTCCGGCTGGAGCTCACCGTCCGGCTGGCCACCGAGCTCGGCGTGCTCGACGACGTCCCGCTGCTCGTCCCCACCGGCGCGGGCGACGAAGAGCTGCTCCGGATCCACGCTCCCGAATACCTCGCCGCCGTGCGGGAGGCGCCGCTCGTCGGGTGGGATGTCGGGCACGGGCTCGGGACCTCCGACAATCCCGTCTTCTCCGACATGCACGACGCTTCCGCGCTCGTCGTCGGCTCCACCCTCCTCGCCGCGCGCAAGGTCGCCGAGGGCGAAGCCACCCGCGCGGTCAACATCGCCGGGGGACTGCACCACGCCATGCGGGACCGGGCGGCGGGGTTCTGCGTCTACAACGACTGCGCCGTCGCCATCTCCTGGCTGCTCGACCACGGTTTCGAGCGGATCGCCTACATCGACACCGACGTCCACCACGGCGACGGGGTCCAGGCCGCGTTCTACGACGACCCGCGCGTCCTCACGATCTCGCTGCACCAGCACCCCTTCACCCTCTGGCCGGGCACCGGCTACTCCGCCGAGACCGGGCGGGGGAAGGCCGACGGGACCGCCGTCAACATCCCGCTGCCGCCGCGGACGCGGGATCCCGGGTGGCTGCGGGCGTTCACCGCCGTCGTCCCGTCGCTGCTCGCCGACTTCGAACCGCAGCTGCTGTTCACGCAGTGCGGTGTCGACTCGCACGAAGAGGACCCGCTCGCCGACCTCTCGCTGTCCGTCGACGGGCACCGCACCATCTACGCCACCCTCCGCGACCTCGCCGAGACCTACGCCGGCGGCAAGTGGATCGCCGTCGGGGGCGGGGGCTACCAGCTGATCCGCGTGGTCCCGCGGTCGTGGACGCACCTGATCGCCACCGTTCTCGACCGGGACGTCGACCCGGCGACGCCGCTGCCGCCGGGCTGGACCGCCACCGTCGGGAAGGCCGCGCCGCACGCCGAGCTCCCGCGGGCGATGACCGATGACCGCGACACCGGGTTCAAGCCGTGGGGCGACGGTGAAGACGACCCCGTCGACATAGCCGTCCGCGACACGCGCCGGGCCGTGTTCCCCCTGCACGGCCTCGATCCGGACGACCCCAGGGACTGATGATGGCCGGCCGGGACCCCTTCGACTACCCCCGTGACTGGGAAGCCGACGTCGTGCTGTCCGACGGCGGCACCGTCCACCTGCGCCCGATCGTGCCCACCGACGCCGACGGGCTGGTCGCCTTCCACGGGAAGCTGTCCGAGCGCACGCGGTACTTCCGCTACTTCGGCGCCTACCCGCGGATCCCGGAAAAGGACCTGAAGCGGTTCTCCACCGTCGACCACCACGACCGGGTCGCGTTCGCCGCGTTCCTCGGCGACGACATCGTGGCCGTCGGCCGGTACGAGCGGCTGGACCACGGGCCGTCGGCCGAAGTCGCCTTCGTCGTGAGCGACGCGCACCAGGGGCGCGGGCTCGGCTCGATCCTGCTCGAACACCTCGCCGCGGCCGCGTCCGAGTGCGGGTTGCGCCGGTTCGTCGCGGAGGTGCTCGCCGAGAACGCCGCCATGGTGCGTGTCTTCCGCGACGCCGGCTACCAGGTCAGCCGCGAGATCGAGGAAGGCGTGCTGCACCTGGAGTTCGACATCGACCCGACCGAGGAGTCCCTCGCCGTCGCGCGCTCCCGGGAGCAGGCGGCCGAGGCGCGCAGTGTGCACAACCTGCTGCACCCGGCGTCGGTCGCGGTGATCGGCGCGTCCGCCGAGCCGGGCAAGGTCGGGCACGTCGCCTTCGTGAACCTGCTGGCCGCCGCGTTCACCGGCACCGTCTACCCGGTCAACCCGGAGCACCGCGCGATCCGGGGCGTCCGCGCGTACCCGTCGGTGCTGGACATCCCGGACCCGGTCGACCTCGCCGTCGTCGCGGTGCCCGCCGAGGCCGTCGAGTCCGTTTTGGACGCCTGCCTGGCCAAGGGCGTGAAGACGCTGCTGATCCTGTCGAGCGGGTTCGCCGAAGCCGGGCCGCACGGCCTGCACGCCGAGCTTCGGCTGGTCGGCGAGGCGCGGGCGCACGGCATGCGCGTGGTCGGGCCGAACGCGCTCGGCGTGCTCAACACCGCGCCCGGTATCCGGTTGAACGCCACGCTCGCGCCGCGCCTGCCCGGCCGCGGCCGCACCGGGTTCTTCTGCCAGTCCGGCGCGCTGGGCACCGCGATCCTCGCCGACGCCGAGTCGCGCGGCCTCGGGCTGTCGACGTTCGTCTCGGCGGGCAACCGCGCCGACGTCTCCGGCAACGACCTGCTCCAGTACTGGGAAACCGACCCGGACACCGACCTCGTGCTGCTGTACCTCGAGTCCTTCGGCAACCCGCGCAAGTTCGCGCGGCTGGCCCGTCGCCTCGCGCGGACGAAGCCGATCGTCGCGGTGAAGTCGGGCCGGCACGCGGTCCGCCCGCAGCTGGCCGCGACGTCGACGGAGATCGACGAAGCCAGCGTCCAGGCGCTGTTCGAGCAGGCCGGCGTGGTGCGGGTGGAGTCGCTGGCGCAGCTGTTCGACACCGCGCTCGTGTTCGCCCACCAGCCGCTGCCCGCCGGCCCGCGGGTCGGCATCGTCGGCAATTCCAGCGCGATCGGCCTGCTGGCCGCCGACACCGCGCGGATGCAGGGGCTGCGCCTGGCGTCGGACCCGGTGGACGTCGGCCCGCAGGCGAGCCCGGAGGACTTCGCGAAGGCGGTCGGCGAGGCGCTGACCTCGCCGGAGACCGACGCGCTGGTCGTCGTCTTCGCGCCGCCGATCGCCGTTCCCGGCACCGCGTACGCGCGCGCCCTGCGCGAGACCGTGGTCGAGCTGGGGGAGCGCAAGCCGATCGTCTCGACGTTCCTCGCGGCCGAAGGCGTACCGGACGAGCTCGCGGTGTTCACCGGCGACGGCGTGCCGACGCGCGGCTCGATCCCGTCGTACCCGAGCCCGGAACGCGCGGTGAACGCGCTCGCCAGGGTCGTCCGCTACGCCGCGTGGCGCCAGCGCCCGCAGGGCACGCTCGTGCGGCCGCGGGGGATCCACACCGAGCAGGCGCAGGGCCTCGTCCGCGAACTCCTCGACACGGAAAGCGGCAAGACGACGCTCCTGTCGGACGCCGACGTCGTGCGGCTGCTCGGCTGCTACGGCATCGACGTCGTGCCGTTCCGCATTGTGTCCACTGTGGACGAAGCGGTCGCGGCCGCGGCCGAGCTGGGCTACCCGGTGACGCTCAAGGCGGTCGACGAACGCCTGCGCGGCCGCCCCGACCTCGCCGGCGTCCGCCTCGACCTGGCTTCGGCGGACTCGGTGCGCACCGCGTACGAAACCCTGCGCGAGATCTCCGGCGACGACGACGTCTACGTCCAGCGAATGGCGCCGAAGGGCCTGTCGTGCGTGATCGGGCTGCAGGACGACCCGTCGTTCGGCACGCTCGTCTCGTTCGGGCTGTCCGGTCTGGTCAGCACACTGCTGGGGGATCGCGCCTACCGCGCGGTCCCGCTCACCGACGTCGACGCGGCCACCCTCCTGCGCGAGCCGCGAACGGCCCCGCTGCTCACCGGCTACCGCGGCGACGAGCCCGCCGACCTCGCCGCGCTGCAGGACATGGTGCTGCGCGTGGCCGCGCTCGCGGAGGACAACCCGGAGGTGCGCTCGCTGGTGCTCGACCCGATCCTGGCCTCCCCGGACGGCGCCTTCGTCGCGAACGCGCGCCTGGTGCTGGGCCTGCCCCCGACCCGCCCCGACACCGGCCCCCGCCGCCTGCGCGCGATCAACCCCCTGGACTGACATGGCTACGCCGACCTGGCATCGGAAACTGAAATGTCACCTGTTACCGACCCCGTAGTCCGGCGCACGAGCGACCCCCGCCGGCGCGGGCCGGTGCGGCCGGACCCGCCCCGACGCGGGTCGGCCACGCCCGGCGGACCACGCGATCGACTCAGGAACTGAAATGTCACATCTCACCGAACTCCTGACCAAGCACACCACCGACCTCCCAGGCGCGGTGGCCCTCGTCGCCCACGGCGAGCAGGTCGAAGCGGCAGCCGTCGGCTCGGCCGACACCGAGCACACCGTCCCCATGGCGCGCGACTCCCTGTTCCGCATCGCTTCCCTCACCAAGCCGATCGTCGCCGCGGGAGTGCTCCTGCTCGCCGAAGAAGGCGTACTGAGCCTCGACGACCCCATCGCCCGATGGCTCCCGGAACTCGCCTCCCCGGTCGTGGTCCGGACCCCGGCCGGTCCCGTCGACGACGTGGTCCCCGCCGCCCGGCCGATCACCGTGGCCGATCTGCTGACCTTCCGCTGCGGGTACGGGCTCGCGGCCGACATGTCGCTGCCCGCCGTAGACCTGCTGCTCCAGGTCCTCGGCCACCCCGCCGCGCCGCCGCGGGGGCTCGGTCCCGATGAGTGGCTGGCCGCGCTGGCTCAGGTTCCGCTGCTGCACCAGCCCGGCGAGGCGTGGCTCTACGACACCGGCTCGGACCTGCAGGGCGTGCTGATCTCCCGGGTCACCGGCCGCCCCTTGGCGGAGTTCCTGGCGGAGCACCTGTTCGAGCCGCTGGGCATGGCCGACACCGGGTTCACCGTGCCGACGGCGGCGCTGGGCCGGCTGACCAGCGCCTACCGCCGCGGCGAAACAGGGCTCCGGCTGATCGACTCGCCGGAGGGCCGGTGGAGCACCCCGCCGTCGTTCCCGTCCGGGTCCGGCGGGCTCGTCTCGACGGCCGACGACCTGCTCGCGTTCGGCCGCTTCCTGCTCGCCGAGGGCACGGCGGGCGACCGGCGGCTGCTGTCGCCCCAATCGGTGCGCGCGATGACGGCCGACCACCTGACGCCGGCGCAGCGGGAAGCCGCGCGGGCGTTCCTGCACGGTCAGGGCTGGGGGTACGGCGGGTCGGTCGACGTCGACCCGCGGCAGCCCGGTGAGGTGGCGGGCCGCTACGGCTGGGTCGGCGGCGCCGGCACGGCGTGGCATGTCGTCCCGTCGACCGGCACCGTTTCGGTGCTGCTGACCCAGGTCGAGCTGACCAGCCCCGAGCCCACCCCGCTCATGCGCGAGGTGTGGACGTACGCCGCTTAGCGAGTGCGTCGCCCAGCGCCAACAGCTGCGAGGTCGCCGAGCCCAGCTCGAACTCCAGGCGCTTCGCTGCCGTGAAATAGCGGTGCACCACGTGGTCGACGTCGATGCCGACGCCGCCGTGGACGTGGACCGTCGTGTGCGCCACCCGGTGGCCCGCCTCCGCGGCCCAGAACTTCGCCGTCGCCACCGCCTCCGTCGCGGGGAGGTCCGAGGCCAGCCGCCACGCCGCCTGCAGGGTGGTCAGGCGGACCGCTTCGACGTCGACGTACGCGTCCGCGAGGCGCTGGCGGACCGCCTGGAACCCGCCGATGACGTGGTCGAACTGCTTGCGCTCGCCCGCGTACGCGGCGGTCAGCTCCAGTGCCCGCTCGACGACGCCGAGCTGCTGCGCGCAGGCCCCGACCGTCCCGCGCAGGCGCAGCCATTCGCCGATGCCGCCCAGCGAAGTCCCCGGTGCGTCGGACAGTTCCAGCAGGCACGCGTCCGCGTGGTCGGTCGTCCGCTGCGGCCGCACCGAGACGCCGGGCGCGGCCGCGTCGACCAGGAAGACCTCGTCGGAAGCGGCGACCAGGAACCCGTGCGCGAACGCGCCGGACGCCACGGCCGGCCGCGAACCGGACAAGCGACCCCCGGCGGCGGTGAACCCGGACAGCGCCACCGCCAGCACGCGTTCGCCGCGCAGCACCGGCAGCACCCAGCGGTCCACGAGTTCCGGCGTGCCGAACTCCGCCAGCGCCGCCGCGGCCATCGTGATCGACGGCAGGTAGGGGACCGCGGCCACCGCGCGGCCGATCTCGGTGAGCACCGCGCACTGCTCCAGCAGGCCGAACCCGCCGCCGCCGAGTGACGACGGCAGGGCCGCGTCCAGCACGCCCGCCTGGCCCAGTGCCGTCCACAGTGGAGCGTCGAAGCCGCCGGTGCCGTGCGGGTCGTGGGTGGCCTTGCCGGCCAGGATCCGCCGGGTCAAGGCGGCGAGGTCGGCCGACGCCTCGGAAGGGGTGAAGTCCATGGAACGCTCCTAGCGCGTGACGGGCAGGCCGAGTGCGGTCGCGGCGATCATGTCCCGCTGGATTTCGTTGGTGCCGCCGCCGAAGGTGAGGATGAGCGCGGACCGGTGCAGCCGTTCGATCCGGCCGGCCAGCAGCGCGCCCGGCGAGCCTTCGCGGACGACGGCCGCGGCGCCGAGCACCTCCATCAGCAGCCGGTAGGCCTCGATCGCGAACTCCGTGCCGTACACCTTCGTCGCCGACGCCTCCGCCGGGCCGAGCTCGCTCGCCGCGGCCGCCCAGGCGATCCGCCAGTTGCGCAGCTTCAGGTATTCCGCGCCGGCGTGCACCCGCGCGAGGTGCAGCCGCACCCACTCCTGCTCGATGGCGCCGGACTCCTGCGCCCACGCCAGGACGTCGGCCAGCGCCTTGCGCACCGGCGCCGCGGACGTCAGCGCGACGCGCTCGTGGTTGAGCTGGTTGGTGATCAGCGGCCAGCCCGCGTTCTCCTCGGCGACGCGCGCGGAAACCGGTACGCGCACGCCGTCGTAGTACGTCGCGCTGGTGCCCGCGCCCGCGACCGTGTGCACCTTGGTCCACGAGAACCCGGGCGACGACGTCGGCACGATCAGCATCGACAGCCCGCGGTGCTTCTTCGCCGACGGGTCGGTCCGCACCGCCAGCCAGACGTAGTCGGCGTACTCGATGAGGCTGGTCCACATCTTCTGCCCGGTGACGACGTACTCGTCGCCGTCGCGGACCGCGCGCGTCTTCAGCGAGGCCAGGTCCGTGCCGGCTTCCGGCTCGGAGTAGCCGATCGAGAAGTGCAGCTCGCCCGCGGCGATCTTCGGCAGGTAGAACGCCTTCTGCTCGTCGGTGCCGTAGCGCATGATGGTCGGCCCGACGGTGTTCACCGTCAGGAACGGGACCGGCACCCCGGCGACGGCCGCCTCGTCGGTGAAGATGAGCTGGTCGAGCATCGGCCGGCCCTGCCCGCCGTACTCCTTGGGCCAGCCCAGCGCGAGCCAGCCGTCCTTGCCCAGCTGCCGCACGATCTCCTTGTAGGCGGCGCCGTCGCCGTATTCGCCGCCGCCCGAGCGGAGGCCGTCCCGGCGCTCGGGCGTCATCAGCTCGGCGAAGTACTCCCGAAGTTCGACGGCCAGCGCGCGCTGCTCCGGCGTGTAGTCGATCCGCACCCGTCACCCCGATCCGGCGTTATAGTAGAACCTGTTCTAGTTGTACCAGGGACGGCGCGGTGGAGGAAGCATGGAGATCGGCGTTGATCGGCTGGCGTGCGAGGCGAACGCGGTGTGCGTGGGTTTCGCCCCGGACGTGTTCGACCTCGACGACGACGAGAACCTGGTGATCCAGCCGGGCCCGGTCCCGGCCGACCAGGTAGAACGTGTTTCCGATGCGGTCAAGGGCTGCCCGAAGAACGCCCTGTTCATCACGGGTTAGCGCCGTTCACTGAAAGGCTTGCCCAAACCGAGAACAGATTCTAGTCTGGGCCCGACATCTGGGACTCGACGAGGAGGCCTCGCGGTGAGCCTGACCGGCAGGACAGCGATCGTAACGGGTGCCGCCGCGGGGCTGGGCCGGGCCGAAGCGCTCGCGCTGGCCGCCGCCGGCGCCACGGTCGTCGTCAACGACATCGGCGAACCGAAGGACGTCGTCGAAGAGATCGAAGCGGCGGGCGGCAAGGCCGTCGCGGTCGCCGGTGACGTGGGCGAGCGGGCCACGGCCGACGCGCTCACCCAGGCCGCGCTGGACCTCGGCGGGCTCGACATCGTCGTCAACAACGCCGGCGTGCTGCGCGACAAGATGCTCTTCTCGATGTCCGACGACGACTGGGACACCGTGCTGCGCGTCCACCTGCGCGGGCACTTCCTGTTGTCCCGCAACGCCGCGAAGCACTGGCGGGATCGGTCCAAAGCGGACGGCAAGCCGGTGTACGGCCGGCTGGTCAACACGGCGTCGGAGGCGTTCCTCATCGGCTCGCCCGGCCAGCCCAACTACGCCGCGGCGAAGGCGGGCATCACCGCGCTCACCATGTCGGCCGCCCGTGGCCTCGCCAAGTACGGCGTCCGCGCCAACGCGATCTGCCCGCGCGCGCGGACGGCGATGACCGAGGGCGTGTTCGGCGCCGCTCCCGCCGAGGGTGCCGATCCGCTCTCGGTCGAGCACGTCGCCCCCTTCGTCGCCTACCTCGCCTCGCCGGCCGCCGAGCACGTCAACGGCCAGGTCTTCGTGGTGCACGGCGGCACGGTCTCCCTGGTCGAAGCGCCGCGGATCGAACGGCGCTGGCGCCTCGACGAGCTCGAAACGTCGGTCAGCGCGTTCTTCGCCGAGCGCGATCCCGGCCGGATGTTCGCCGCCACCGAAATCCTGGAGGAGTCTTGAGGCTGGACGGGAAGATCGCCATCGTCACCGGCGCCGCGCGCGGCCAGGGCGCGGCCGCGGCCCGCGCGTTCGTCGCCGAGGGCGCGAAGGTGCTGGTCGCCGACATCCTGGACGACGAGGGCAAGCAGCTCGCCGCCGAGCTGGGCGAGAGCGCCGTCCACCAGCACCTCGACGTCGGCAGCGAAGACGACTGGGCGGCCGCCGTCGAGCGCGTGACCACCGAGTTCGGCGCGCCGAACGTGCTGGTCAACAACGCGGGCATCCTGCACTTCTCCGAGCTGGGCAAGACGACGCTGGCCGACTACGAGCGCGTGATCCGGGTGAACCAGATCGGGGCGTTTCTCGGGATGCGCTCGGTCGTTGAACCGATGACCGCCGCCGGCGGTGGCTCCATCGTCAACGTGTCCTCTGTGGAGGGTCTGGCCGGGATGCCGTACCTGATCGCCTACACCGCGAGCAAGTTCGCGATCCGCGGGATGACCAAGGTCGCCGCGATGGAACTCGGCAAGAAGCACATCCGCGTCAATTCGGTGCACCCCGGCGCGATCGACACCCAGATGGTCTCGACCGCGGCCGGCGGCCAGAAGGTCGACATGTCCTACGTCGGCAAGAAGGTCGCGCTCGGCCGGGTCGGGCAGCCGGAGGACATCGCGAAGCTGGTGCTGTTCCTGGCCAGCGACGAAAGCGCGTACTGCACCGGGGCGGAGTTCGTCGCGGACGGGGGAGCCACGGCCTCGCACGCCCTGAACTTCTGATCAGTTAACACCGCTAACGAAAATCGGGCGCCGGGTATGGAGAACACTCGGGGGTCAGCGACGACCTACTGGGAGGTGTGGTGAGCGAAGGCACTGGCACGCTCCCGGGAACCGCGGCCCTGACCCAGGTCGGGCGCCTGGCGACGTTGTCCTGGGAGGTCCTGCGCGCGATCTTCAAGCGCCCGTTCCAGTTCCGCGAGTGGATCCAGCAGTGCTGGTTCTTCGCCAGCGTCACGATCCTGCCCACGGCGCTGGTGGCCATCCCGTTCGGCGCGGTGATCGCGCTGCAGCTCGGCTCGCTGACCGCGCAGATCGGCGCCCAGTCGTTCACCGGCGCGGCCAGCGCGCTCGCCATCGTGCAGCAGGCGAGCCCGCTGATCACGGCGCTGCTCGTCGCGGGCGCCGGCGGCAGCGCGGTGTGCGCGGACATCGGCGCGCGCAAGATCCGCGAAGAGATCGACGCCATGGAAGTGCTGGGCGTCAACCCGATCCAGCGCCTGATCGTGCCGCGCGTGCTCGCCGCGATGGTCGTTTCGGTGCTGCTCAACGGCTTGGTCAGCGTCGTCGGCGTGCTCGGCGGCTACTTCTTCAACGTCGTCCTGCAGGGCGGCACGCCCGGCGCGTACCTGGCCAGCTTCAACGCCCTCGCCCAGGTGCCGGACCTCTGGGTCAGCGAGATCAAGGCGCTGCTGTACGGCTTCGTCGCCGGGGTCGTCGCGGCGTTCCGCGGGCTGAACCCGGCGGGCGGGCCGAAGGGCGTCGGCGACGCGGTCAACCAGGCCGTCGTCATCACGTTCCTGCTGCTGTTCCTCATCAACGTCGTGCTCACCGCGATCTACCTGCGGATCGTCCCGCCGAAGGCCATGTGATGACGGCCGTCGACACCGATCGGACGCTCGAGTACATCGCGCGTCCCGGCCAGAGCCTGGAAGGGCTCGGCAAGCAGCTCGCGTTCGCCGCGAAAGCGCTCGCCTGGTCGCCACGCACGATCCGCCGCTACAGCCGGGAAACGCTGCGGCTGCTCACCGAAGTCTGCTTCGGCACCGGTGGTCTCGCGGTCATCGGCGGCACGCTCGGCGTGATGATCGGCATGACGCTCTTCACCGGTCTCATCGTCGGCCTGCAGGGCTATTCCGCGCTCAACCAGCTCGGCACGGCCGCGCTCACCGGGTTCATCTCCGCCTACTTCAACACGCGCGAGGTCGCGCCGCTGTCGGCCGGGCTCGCGCTGAGCGCGACCGTCGGCTGCGGCTTCACCGCCCAGCTCGGCGCGATGCGGATTTCCGAGGAGATCGACGCGCTGGAAGTCATGGGCGTGCCGAGCATGCCGTACCTGGTGACGACGCGGGTGCTCGCCGGCGTCGCCGCGGTGATCCCGCTGTACGCGGTCGGCCTGCTCTCGAGCTACCTCGCGTCCCGCCAGATCACCATCTGGCTCTACGGCCAGTCCGCGGGCACCTACGACCACTACTTCACGCTGTTCCTGCCACCCGGCGACGTCCTCTGGTCGTTCGGGAAGGTGATCGTGTTCAGCGTGCTCGTGATCCTGTCCCATTGCTACTACGGCTTCAACGCCAGCGGCGGCCCGGCGGGCGTCGGCGTCGCGGTGGGCCGCGCGGTGCGGACGTCGATCGTGCTGATCTCCGTGCTGGACTTCTTCCTGTCGCTGGCGATCTGGGGCGCCAACACGACGGTGAGGATCTCCGGATGAGGCGCGAGCTGTGGCAGCGGCTCCGGTACCAGGTGCTGGGGCTCGCCTTCCTGCTCGTGGCCGCGCTGTTCATCGCGTTCACGCTCGCCGTGTACAACAAGGCGTTCACGCCGGTGACGCTCGTGAAGCTGGAGACCGACCGCGTCGGCAGCCAGCTGCGCACGGGCGGCGACGTGAAGGTCCGCGGCATGCTCGTCGGCGAAGTCCGCTCGGTGGTGGCCAAGGGCGACCACGCCGAGCTGGAGCTGGCGCTGGACCCGGGCAAGACCCACGTCATCCCTCGAAACGTGTCCGCGCGGCTGCTGCCGAAGACGCTCTTCGGCGAGCGGTACGTCGCCCTGCAGCTGCCCGAGACGTCCGAAGGTCCGATCAAGGCGGGCGACGTCATCCCGCAGGACCGCAGCAGCGCGGCGATCGAGCTGCAGAAGGTGCTCGACGACGTGATGCCGCTGCTGCAGGCGGTCCAGCCCGAGAAGCTGTCGAGCACGCTGACGGCGGTGTCGACCGCGCTCGACGGCCGCGGCAAGCAGCTCGGCCAGACCCTCGTCCAGCTGAGCGACTACCTCGGCAAGCTGAACCCG
The DNA here is from genome assembly GCF_003937945.1 of Amycolatopsis eburnea. Classification (GTDB taxonomy): domain Bacteria; phylum Actinomycetota; class Actinomycetes; order Mycobacteriales; family Pseudonocardiaceae; genus Amycolatopsis; species Amycolatopsis eburnea. Next base: position 7,468 of record NZ_RSEC01000024.1, on the reverse strand, counting down.
TCGCTGCCGGACGTGAAGGCCGACATCACCGGGCTGGCGAACGTGGCGGACACCTACGACAAGGCCGCGCCCGACGTGCTGCAGGCGCTGTCCGACCTGACGACGACGAGCCGCACGATCGTCGACCAGCGCGCCCAGCTGAGCGACCTCTACGCCACCGTCACCGCGGCGTCCGTGGACCTGACGAACTTCCTGCAGGTCAACAAGGACAACCTGATCCGGCTCACCACGGCGATCCAGCCGACCCTCGACGTCCTGGCCAAGTACGCGCCCGAGTACCCGTGCCTGATGCGGCAGCTCGCCGAGTCCGTGCCGCGCGCGGAGCTGGCGTTCGGCAAGGGCACCGCGCACCCCGAGGTCAGCCGGGTCACCATCGAGTTCGCCGCCAGCCGCGGCAAGTACCTCCCCGGCGTCGACGAGCCGAAGTACGAGGACAAGCGCGGGCCGCGGTGCTACCCGAGCGTCCCGCACCCCGGGGTGTGGCCGCAGTACCCGCCGGACGGCGCGATCAAGGACGGCTCCAGCAAGCCCCCGCCGCCGAAGTACCCGCCGGAGGAGCTGCCCGCCGGCGGTGGCGCGATCGGCGGGTCCGGCACGATCGTCGGCTCGAGCTACGAGCGCGACCTGATCGACCTGCTCGCCTCGCCCGCGCTCGGCACCGCGCCGGGTGACGTGCCCGGCTGGGCCGGCCTGCTCGTCGGGCCGCTCTACCGCGGGGCGGAGGTGGAGCTCAAGTGAGGAGCTTCGTCCCCGCCCTGATCAAGCTGGCGGTCTTCGCCGTCGTCACCGTGCTGTTCACCGGCATCCTCGCGGCCACCATCGCGAACACGAACTTCGGCGAGACGTCCGGGTACCTGGCGAAGTTCACCGACGCGTCCGGGCTCAAGGAAGGCGACGACGTCCGCATCGCCGGGGTCAAGGTCGGGCAGGTCGACGCGATCGAGGTGGTCGAGGGCGAGCGCAACCTGGCGCAGGTGCGGTTCGACGTCGAGCACACCTACCGGCTGCCGGAGACGGTGACCGCGACGATCAAGTACCGCAACCTGGTCGGCCAGCGCTACCTCGCGCTCGGCACCGACGTCCCCGGGCAGAAGGCCCTCGAGGACGGCGGCACGATCTCGCCCGAGCGCACCAAGCCCGCGCTCAACCTCACCGTGCTGTTCAACGGGTTCAAGCCGTTGTTCAAGGCGCTGAGCCCGAAGGACGTCAACCAGCTCTCGGCCGAGATCATCAGCGTCTTCCAGGGCGAGGGCGGCACGATCACCAGCCTGCTGCAGCACACCGCGTCCCTGACGAGCGCGATCGCGAGCAAGGACCAGGTGATCGGCCAGGTCATCGCGAACCTCAACACCGTGCTCGGCACGGTCAACGCGCACGGCCCCCAGCTCGGCGACCTCATCGAGCAGACGCAGAAGCTGGTCAGCGGCCTGGCCGAGCAGCGCAAGCCGATCGGCGACGCGGTCAGCGCGCTCGGCGACCTCGCGGTGTCCACGACGGGCCTGCTGGCCGACGCGCGGCCGGCGCTCAAGGACGACGTCGCCCAGCTCGGCGTGCTGTCGCAGAACCTCGGCGACTCCGGCGAGCTGCTCAACCATCTCCTGGAAGTGCTGCCCGGCAACCTGCAGAAGTTCACCCGGACCCTGTCCTACGGCAGCTGGTTCAACTACTACCTGTGCGGGATCACCGGCACCATCGGCATTTCCTCGCTGGACATCACCCTGCCGATCGTCCCCATCCCCGGTACGCAGCGCGCGGAGAGGTGTGGTCCGTGAAGCCGCTGAAGGAACGCAACCAGGCGGGAGTCGGCGCGGTCGCGCTCGTGCTGATCGTGCTCGTCACGGCCACGACGTACTTCTCCGACCAGCTCCCGTTCTTCGGCAACGGCACGACGTACTCGGCGTACTTCGGCGAGTCCGCCGGGCTGGCGCCGGACAACGAGGTCGAGGTCGCCGGGGTGAAGGTCGGCACGGTGTCCTCGGTGAAGCTCGCGGGCAAGCAGGTGCTCGTGAAGTTCCGCGTCAAGGACGTCCGGGTCGGCGACGCCACGACGGCGTCCATCGAGATCAAGACGCTGCTGGGGGAGAAGTACCTCGCGCTCGACCCGAAGGGCGGCGGCACGCAGGAGCCGGACGCGACGATCCCGCAGGCCCGCACGCGCACGCCGTTCCAGCTGCAGGACGCCTTCGAGCAGCTGTCGACGACGGTCGGCGACATCGACACGAAGCAGCTCGCGGACAGCTTCAACGCATTGTCCGACAGCCTCAAGGACAGCCCGCAGTACCTGAAGGACACGCTCACCGGGCTGTCATCGCTGGCGCGCACAGTGTCTTCTCGTGACGCCGACCTGCACACGCTGCTGGCCAACACGAGCCAGGTGTCGAAGACGCTCTCCGACCGCAACGCCCAGCTGCAACGCGTGATCAGCGACGGCAACCTGCTGCTCGGCGAGCTGCAGAACCGCAAGAAGGCGATCAACGCGCTGCTCACCGGCACCCAGCAGCTCTCGCAGCAGCTGACCGGGCTGGTCCAGGACAACCGCGCGCAGCTGAAACCGACGCTGGACAAGCTGGGGAAGGTGACCGACATCCTGCAGCGCAACCAGGGCAACCTCGACAAGAGCCTGCAGCTGATGGCGCCGTTCGCCCGCGTCGGCGCGAACGCGACCGGCAACGGCCGCTGGTTCGAGGGCTACCTGTGCGGGCTGCTGCCGCCGACGATCAACGCCGGCGTCGTGACCATCAACCCCGAAGGCTGCACCCCGCCGATCGCGGCGCCGAACCAGGGGGTGGGCGGCCGATGACCATCCGGACCTACCGCGGCCGCAGCCTGGTGACGTGGCTGGCATTCGCCTGCATCGTGGCGCTGGTCGTCACCGCCGGGCTGTGGCTGGTGTTCCGGGAATCCACCGGGACGAAGCTGTCCGCCTACTTCGGCAAGACCGTCGGGCTCTACGCCGGTTCGTCGGTGCGGGTGCTCGGCGTGCCGGTCGGGCAGGTCACCGACGTCACGCCGCAGGGCGACGCCGTGCGCGTCGACATGCGCGTCGACGACGTCCAGCTGCCCGCCGACGTCGGCGCGGTCGTCGTCGCGCCGAGCCTGGTCAGCGACCGGTACGTCCAGCTGACGCCGGCCTACGACAGCGGCCCGGTCCTGGCTTCGGGAACGGTGCTGGCGAAGGACCGCACGGCGACGCCGGTCGAGCTGGACGACCTGTACTCGAGCCTGGACAAGCTGTCGACGGCACTGGGACCCAACGGCGCCAACAAGGACGGCGCGCTGTCCGGCGTCCTGGACACCGCGGCGAACACGTTGAAGGGCAACGGCGCTTCGCTGAACTCGACGGTCGGGCAGCTCGCCGAACTGGCCAAGACCCTCGACGGCTCGAAGGACGACCTGTTCTCGACCGTGCAGAACCTCAACTCCTTCACCGGCGCGCTGGCCCAGAGCGACCAGCAGCTCAACGAGTTCTACGGCCGCGTCGCCGAAGTCAGCCAGTTCCTCGCGGCGGACTCGTCCGAGGTGGGGGCCGCGCTGCAGTCGCTCGGCGGCGCGCTCGGGGACGTCCAGACGTTCGTCAACGACAACAAGGGCGCGCTGGAGTCCAATGTGGACAAGCTGGCGTCGCTGTCGAAGGTCCTGGTCGACCAGCGGGCCGCGCTCGCCGAGGTGCTCGACATCGCCCCGACCGGCGCGACCAACTTCATCAACTCCTACGACGCCGCGTCGGGCACGATCGCCGTGCGCGACAACCTCAACGAGCTGACCAACCCGCCGATCCTCACCGTCTGCCGGCTGATCAGCTCGTTCACGCCGAAGCAGCTCCCGGACGCGCTGGGGAACATCTGCAAGCAGCTCGCGCCGGTGCTGGACGGCGCGCTGAAGCTGCCGACCGTCCCGCAGGTGCTCAACTCCCTGCAGAACGGGACCCTGCCACCGTTGCCGCTCCCGCTCGTCGACGTCATGGAGCAGCTTTCGGGCGGTGCGAAGTGAAGCGGCTCGCGGGCGTGCTCGCCGGGGTGCTCGTGCTGGCGGCCTGCAGCGACGGCGGGTTCAACGGCCTCTACGGCACGCCGCTGCCGGGCGGCGCCGACGTCGGCGACCACCCGTACCACGTGACGGCGCTGTTCACCGACGTCCTGGACCTGGTGCCGCAGTCGAGCGTCAAGGTCAACGACGTCGCCGTCGGGCGGGTCGACAAGATTTCCCTGACCCCGGACACGCGGTCCGCGCTCGTGGCGATGACGGTGAACGGCGACATCGCGCTGCCCGCGAACGCGCGTGCCGAGCTGAAGCAGTCCTCGCTGCTGGGGGAGAAGTTCGTCGAGCTGAGCGTGCCGACGGCCGAACCGGCGTCCGGTCATCTGGGTGATGGCGCGCAGATCCCGCTCGGGCGCACCAACCGCAACCCCGAGGTCGAGGAGGTGCTCGGCGCGCTTTCCCTGCTGCTCAACGGCGGCGGCGTCGAGCAGATCCAGAAGATCAGCCACGAGCTGAACGACGCGCTGTCCGGCAATGAGCCGGAGATCCGCGCGCTGCTGTCCCGGGTGGACGAACTGGCGACCCAGCTCGACGGGCACCGCACCGAAATCCTGCGCGCGATCGACGGGCTCGCGAAGCTGTCCAAGACGTTGACCGGGCAGACGCAGAACCTGTCGAACGCGCTGGACAACCTAGCACCGGGCCTGAAGATCGTCACCGACCAGCGCGACCAGCTCGTGGGCATGCTGAACGCGCTCAACACGCTGTCCGGCGTCGCGGTCGACACCGTGACGAAGAGCCGTGACGAGCTCGTCGCGAACCTCAAGGCGCTGCAGCCGACGTTGACGAAGCTCGGCGAGGCGGGCTCCAACCTGCCGAACGCCTTGCAGATCCTGCTGACGTACCCGTTCCCGGACTACGCGGGCAACGTGATCAAGGGCGACTACGCGAACGTCGAGGCGAACGTGAACCTCGACCTGGACACGCTGATCTCGAACTTCACGAACTCGTCGCAGCCGCCGGTCGCGCTGCCCCAGACCATCGGCGGCCAGGCGCCGGTCGCGCCGCCGCTGCCGCTGCCCGACCTCGGTTCGGTGCCGCAGGCCGCCGGCCCGAACCTGCTGGGCGGCCTGCTCGGGCTGATCGGGGGTGGCCGGTGACCACCCGCAAGGTCCGGATCCAGCTGTTCGCGTTCGTCGTGATCGCGGTGGTTTCGGTCGTCTACGCCGGCGGCCGGTACGCCGGGCTGGACCGGCTGTTCGGCAACCGCGGCTACGTCGTCACGGCGCAGCTGACCGACTCCGGCGGCATCTTCGTCAACTCCGAGGTCGCCTACCGCGGCGTGACGGTCGGGCGCGTGACCGGGATGACGCTGACCGAGCACGGCGTCGACGTGGCGCTCGACATCGACTCGGGAGCACCGGACATCCCGGCCGACGCGCACGCGCAGGTGGCCAACCGGTCGGCGGTGGGCGAGCAGTTCGTCGACTTGCTTCCCTTGCACGACGGTGGGCCGTACCTGAAGGACGGCTCGGTGATCACGGCGGACAAGACGTCGCTGCCGCCGTCGCCGGACACCGTGCTGTCGCATTTGGACGATCTCGTGGCGAGCGTGCACCCGGAGTCGTTGCGGACGGTCGTCGACGAGACGTACGACGCGTTCGCGGGCGCCGGACCGGAGCTGCAGCAGCTGCTGGACAGCACCGGCTCGCTGACCGCCGTCGCCACGCAGTACGTCCCGCAGACGCAGGGGCTGTTCGCGAACTCGCGGGTCGTGCTGGACACGCAGCAGCGGCAGGCGGCGAACATCACCGACTTCGCTTCCGGGTTGAGGACGATTTCGGGCCAGCTCAAGAAGTCCGACCCGGACCTGCGGCGGGTGATCGCGCAGGCGCCGCAGCTGAGCAGGCAGATCAGCGACGTGCTCGCGGCGTCCGGCACCGATCTGGGCGTGCTGTTCGCGAACCTGCTGACGACCGCGCAGATCACGTCGTCCCGGCGCGACTCGATCGAGGAACTGCTGGTGGCGTACCCGATCATCGGGGCGTTCTCGCCGTCGACGTCCCCGGACGGCACCGGTCACCTGGGCGTGGTGTTCAACTTCTTCGACCCCGCTTCGTGCACGAAGGGCTATGAGGGGACTAAGCAGCGCCCGGCGAACGATCTCACTGAGGCACCGGTGAACATGAACGCGTACTGCGCCGAGCCGCCGGGCAGCCCGACCGGGGTCCGCGGCTCGCAGAACGCCCCTTACGCCGGCAAACCGCCCGCGATCCCCGCCGCGCCATCACAGACCGCCGCTTCGGCTCCGCAGCCGCTCCCGGGCATGCTGAGCCTGCTGACGGGCCCGTCTTCGGGCGGCCTCGGCCGGCTGCTGGGCGCGCCGTGAAGCTCCGTCTTTTGGTGGTGCTCACGGTGTTTTCCTTGCTGGCAGCCGCCTTCACGGGCTGGACGTGGTGGCGAGCCGCGTCCGACGACTCCTCGGCCCGCGGTCGCGAGCGCGACGCCGTGCTGGCGGCAGCGGGTCCTCAGCTGGTCACGCTGAACACGATCGACTACCGCTCGGCGGCCGCGGACGTCGACCGCTGGATCGCATCGGCGACCGGCCAGTACGGAAAGGACCTGTCCGGCGACCGCCAGGTCCAGATCGACCGGGCGACGTCCGCGCGCACGGTGTCCACGGCATCCCTGGTCCAGGCGGCGGTGACGGAGATCGACGTCGCCGCGGGTTCGGCCCGCCTGCTGGCGGTACTGGACGTCCGGGTATCGACGGGCGGTTCGCCCGCGGCACCCAAGCTGAACCGGCTGACGGTGGACGTCGCGCGGTCGGCGTCGGGGTGGAAGATCGCCGGTGTCCAGGCGGCCGGGTCATGACGCGGGTGCTGGCTTTGGTGATCGCGCTGGCCCTGGGCTGCGCGGTGTGGTTCGGCGTCGAGGCGGCTTCGTTGTCTCCTGGCTCGAACCAGGCCCTGGTGGATTCCGCTGCTACAGCATCGGTTTCTGCTGAGGTCAGTGATGCGGTGAAGTCCGTGTTTTCTTACGACTACACGAATCTGGCCCGGACCGAGCGGGCGGCTTCCCAGGTGTTGACGGGGGAGGCGGTGGGGCAGTACCAGGCCCAGTTCGCTTCGGCACGTACTCGGGCCGCGGCGGAGAAGCTGGTTCGGACTACGACGGTGCGGGCGGTGGGGGTGCGGTCTTTGGTGGGGGATGAGGCTTCGTTGTTGTTGTTCTTGGATCAGCAGACGGTGGGGTCGGGCGGGGCGCTTTCGTCTTCGGTGGGTCAGCTGGCGGTGACGGCTCGGCGGGTTGATGGTCATTGGAAGATTTCCTCGTTGACTGCTCTCTAGGTTGTTGACCACCTGATCGGTGACTGTTCAGGCCATTTCGGCAGTCGTTGGTAGCCAGGGGTTTCCGGTGATGGCGTCGCGGAGTGCGGTGATGACGTGGAGGCTGTTCTTGCGGGCGGTGGAGATGTAGCCGCGGACGC
>NZ_RSEC01000023.1 GCF_003937945.1 Amycolatopsis eburnea | reverse complement strand
TGGTGTTCCCGAGTAGCAGCGAGCTCGTGGAATTTGCTGTGAATCTGCCGGGACCACCCGGTAAGCCTAAATACTTCCTGGAGACCGATAGCGGACGAGTACCGTGAGGGAAAGATGAAAAGTACCCCGGGAGGGGAGTGAAAGAGTACCTGAAACCGTGTGCCTACAAGCCGTCAGAGCCTTTGGGTGATGGCGTGCCTTTTGAAGAATGAGCCTGCGAGTTAGTGCTGCGTGGCGAGGTTAACCCGTGTGGGGTAGCCGTAGCGAAAGCGAGTCTGAATAGGGCGAATGAGTCGCGTGGTCTAGACCCGAAGCGGAGTGATCTACCCATGGCCAGGGTGAAGCGACGGTAAGACGTCGTGGAGGCCCGAACCCACTTAGGTTGAAAACTGAGGGGATGAGCTGTGGGTAGGGGTGAAAGGCCAATCAAACTCCGTGATAGCTGGTTCTCCCCGAAATGCATTTAGGTGCAGCGTCACGTGTTTCTTGCCGGGGGTAGAGCTACTGGATGGTCTAGGGGCCTTACCGGGTTACCGAAATCAACCAAACTCCGAATACCGGTTAGTGAGAGCGTGGCAGTGAGACGGCGGGGGATAAGCTTCGTCGTCGAGAGGGAAACAGCCCAGAACACCAGCTAAGGCCCCTAAGTGTGTGCTCAGTGGGAAAGGATGTGGGATTGCCCAGACAACCAGGAGGTTGGCTTAGAAGCAGCCACCCTTGAAAGAGTGCGTAATAGCTCACTGGTCAAGTGGTCCTGCGCCGACAATGTAGCGGGGCTTAAGCACACCGCCGAAGCTGTGTCATT
>NZ_RSEC01000022.1 GCF_003937945.1 Amycolatopsis eburnea | reverse complement strand
CCAGCGTTCGTCCTGAGCCAGGATCAAACTCTCCAACAATGAACAGTTCAATCGAGGCAAAATACTTGCTCTCAAAGGAAACCCCGACGAGGGGTTTCAAATATAAGCTCTACTGGCTTAGTTCACTAGCACACTGTTGAGTTCTCAAGCAACACACTTCGGACCGCCGCGCCGCGAAGGCGCCTTGGTCTTCGGCTTTTGTTTCAAGCTTTGTTCCAGGGATACCACCCTGGTTCGGGACCACCCACTCTACCACGACTGTGGGAGCTTGGTTCGTGTTCCCGGCGGCCGCCCGGTTTCCCTGGCGACTTGGAGAACTTTACATGCCCCCGGAACCCCCTCGCACAGGGGGGTCCCTTTTTTCGCGTCAGGCCGCTGACCTGCACCGATCCCCGCTCACCCCGGCTGCGGCTCCCCGTGCGTCGCGACGACCGTCAGCGCGACGAGCGCGGCCGCCAGCACCGCGGTCACGTGGATGGGCGCCGGCGTGAAGGATGCCGCCAGGACGAGGACCGCCGCCACCGGGAAGCCGATGGCGATCGGGCGGCACTCGTTGGTCGGGCCGATGTGCAGCAGCCACACGCTCAGCAGGAACACCGCGACCGGCACCGTGGTCGGCAGCGCCGCGGCCACCCCGCCCAGGTGCAGCGTCCCGGTGTCGTAGGCGACCGCCACCTCGAGGCCCGCGCCCACCGCCGCGGCCGAACCGAAGATGAAGTAGTGGCCGTAGCCCCAGCTCATCGACGTGAACATGGTCGGGCTGCGGACGAGCCGCGCGTGGCCGGGGCGGTCGAAGTACAGCCACCACATCGAGAACACCAGGACGAGCGCGGCCGCGGCCAGCGAGATCAGCGCGCCGAGGTGACCCGGCTCGGCGGTCCCCTCCTTGAGCGCGTTCGTCGCGCTGAGGATCACTTCGCCGAGCACGATCAGGGTGAACAGGCCGTACCGCTCGGCGATGTGGTGCGGGTGCCACGTCGTCCCGTGCCGGCGTTCCGCCCACACCGGCACGGCCATCTCCAGGACGGCGAACACGACGAACGCGGGCAGCTGGGCACCGTGCGGCACCCACAGGAAGGCGACCCACAGCAGCTGGACCAGCGTGATGCCGGCCGCGTACCGCAGCGCGGACGGCCGGCACTCCGGGTCGGCCCGCGCGGCGCGCAGCCACTGGACCACCAGGGCCAGCCGCATCAGGACGTAGCCCGCGACCATCAGCCGGAAGTCGCCTTCGAAGGCGCTGGACACCGCCGCCGCCACGGTCAGCCCGCCGGCGATCTGCACGAGCGTCGCCAGCCGGTACGGCACGTCGTCGGTGTCGAACGCCGAGGCGAACCAGCTGAAGTTCAGCCAGCCCCACCAGATCGCGAAGAACACCATCGCGAAGGACAGGACGCCGTGGCCGAAGTGACCTTCGGCGAGGGCGTGGTGCAGCTGCGCGGCCGCCTGGCCGACGGCGACCACGAAACAGAGGTCGAACAGGAGTTCCAGCGGTGTCGCGACGCGGTGGTGCTCGGCGCGGTCACGGGATCGCATGGGACGGCGCCACACCCTGGTCGCCCGCCGTGACGGCTGCTCGGTCATCGGTGCTCCCGGGTTCGGGTCTTTCGGACGCCGACATCCCAGCATGATCACGAGCCCGAGCCCAACCGCGACACGAAGAACGGGCGGGCCCGGTTCCCCCTCACCCGGGCCCGCCCGCGCCGTCACGCGCCGGCGGCACCGGCGGGCAGTCCTTCCGCGAGTGCCGGACGGTCCCCCGCGGACGCCGACGACTCACTGGACGGAAGGTGACCGAGTGTGTCCATTCCCTCGAACTCCGGACGCCTCGATCGCTCGAGCCGGTCACCCCATCCCCGGGTGGCCGACTGATTGCCACTGTCGGTAGCCGAAGCCGCGCAGTGAAGGCTCCATAAGATCTACCCGGTTGCTCTGCGTAGCACCAGGGAATTCGCGCGCTCGTCACCCGGATGGAGCATCGCGAATCTGCGGAAAGTAGTGTCTCAGCCCCGCTGGACGTCCGCGGCCGAAGCTTCGGCTTCCCGCTTCTCGCGTTCCTCTACCGAGGCGCGTTGCCGGCGTGCCCGGAGCTCGGCGATCGCCAGTGCCAGCGCCCCGCATGTCATGGCGGCCGCGCAGCAGAGCGCCACGGTCAGCGCGACCGGGTACGCGAGCCCGGCGCCCACCACCGCGCCGAACACCGAAGCGAGCACCGCGGTCCCGATCGCGGTGCCGATCCGCTGGCCGGTCTGCAGCGCGCCGCCCGCGACGCCGGCCATCCGGACCGGCACGCATTCGAGCGTCAACGTCGTGTTCGGCGAGATCACCATCCCGCCGCCGACGCCCGCGAACAGCAGCGGCAGCGCGAAGGCCCAGCCGGACGCCGCTGGCGGGACCAGCTCGGCGAGCAGCGCGACGACCAGCAGGCCGAGGGCGACCACGGCCAGCCCGGTCACGGTGAGCAGCCTGCCGAAGCGGGGCACCAGCCGCCCGGCGACGGCCGCGGAGACCGCCGAGCCGAGCGCGAACGGGGTCACCGAGAGCCCCGACTGCAGGGGTGAATAGCCCAGCCCCTGCTGGAAGTACATGGCGAAGACCAGCCAGATCCCGGCGAACCCGCAGAAGTAGAGCGCGCCGACCGCCGCGCCGGCGGCGTAGCCCGGGGTGCCGGTGAACAGCCGCGTGTCCAGCAGCGGCGTCCGGCCGCGCCGGGACACCCGGTGCTCCCACCGCGCGAAGGCGGCGCCGAAGACCAGGGCGACCGGGAACAGCCACCACAGCCGCGCGAGCCCGTGGTTGTCGGATTCGACGACCGGCAGGAGCACGCCGAGCACCGCGATCGCCAGCAGCACGATGCCGGCGAAGTCGATCTCCGACCGGAGCCTGAGCCGTTTCTTCTCGCTGCGCGGCAGCAGCCGCAGGGCCAGCGCGAACGCGAGCACGCCGATCGGGACGTTGACGTAGAACACCCAGCGCCAGCCGTCCTGGGCGCCGAAGGCCGCGATGATGGCGCCGCCGAGGATCGGGCCGACCGCCGTCGAGATCCCGACGACCGCGCCGAACATCCCGAACGCGCGGCCGCGCTCGGCGCCGCGGAAGAGGTCCTGGATCAGGCCGGTGTTCTGCGGGGTCAGCATGCCCGCCGCGACGCCCTGGGCGAGCCGGGCGATGACCAGCGTCGTCTCGTTGGGGGCCGCGCCGGCCAGCGCGCTGGTGACGACGAACGCGGCCAGGGCGCCGAGGAACATGTTCCGGCGGCCGAACGCGTCCCCGAGGCGGCCGCCGGTGACCAGGACCAGGCCGAACGCCAGCGCGTACCCGGAGACGACCCAGCGGATCCCGCCGCTGCTCGCGTGCAGCCCGGCCTGCATCGAGGGGAGGGCGACGTTGACGATGCTGACGTCGAGCAGGCCCATGAACCCGGCCGTCAGCGAGACGGCAAGCGCTTTCCAGCGGCGGGGATCGGGCTCGTGGGTCATCCTGTCCAGCAAACACGAAAGGCGGGATCCGCGCGCGTTGTGCGCGTGGATCCCGCCTTGCCGCGGCTCACGTCGAAGCGGTGATGCCCCGGATGCCCTTGAGCTCGCCGATCAGCATCGAGCTGACCTTCACCGGGTAGTCGTGGAGCGCGAACACCGTCTGGTTCCGCCCCACCAGCTTGAGGTGGACCTGCGTTTCGCCCTTGTGCGCCAGCAGCGTGGACCGCAGCTCGCTGACGACCGACTGGTCGATCTTCTCCGCCGCGGCCAGCAGGACCAGCGGCGGCTCGTCGTCGCCGCTGCCGGTGCCGACCTCGGACAGGTCGAGCGTCGCGAGGCCGCCGCCGAAGACGGACATCTTGTCCTCGCGCCAGTTGACCCGGCCCTTGACCAGCACCGCGTTGTCCTCGATCAGCTCACCCGAGAACAGCGCGTACGACTTCGGGAAGAACAGCACCTCGAGCGAGGCGTCCATGTCCTCGACCGTGCAGATCGCCCAGGGCTCGCCCTTCTTGTTGACCCGCCGTTCCAGCGACGTGATCAACCCGGAGATGACGATCTCGCCTTCCCGCGGCGGATCGGCGAGGATCGCGGCGATCGGCTTCGGGGCGTGCTTGCGCAGGATCCGCTCGGCGCCGTCCAGCGGGTGCGCCGAGACGTACAGGCCGAGCATCTCCCGCTCGTAGGCGAGCAGCTGCTTACGCGGGTACTCCTCCTCGCCGAACTTCAGGTGCGCGAGCGGCGACGACGACGGGGCCGCCTCGCCCTCGTCCCCGCCGAAGCCGAACAGGTCGAACTGGCCCATCGCCTCCTGGCGCTTGAGCGGGACGACGGCTTCGACCGCGTCTTCGTGGACCTGGATCATCGACAGGCGCGTGTGGCCGAGCGAGTCGAACCCGCCCGCCTTGATCAGCGACTCGATCACCCGCTTGTTGCAGGCCACGAGCTCGGACTTGTCGAGGAAGTCGGTGAAGGAGGCGTACTTGCCCTTCTCCTCGCGGGTCTTGATGATCGACTCGACGACGTTCGCGCCGACGTTGCGGACGGCACCCATGCCGAAGCGGATGTCGTCCCCGACGGCCGCGAACCGCAGGGCCGACTCGTTGACGTCCGGCGGCAGCACCTTGATGCCGAGGCGGCGGCACTCGGACAGGTAGACCGCCGACTTGTCCTTGTTGTCGCCGACCGAGGTCAGCAGCGCGGCCATGTACTCCGGGGTGAAGTTCGCCTTGAGGTACGCGGTCCAGTAGGAGACCAGGCCGTACGCGGCCGCGTGGCTCTTGTTGAACGCGTAGCCGGCGAACGGGAGGATCGTGTCCCAGAGCGCCTTGATCGCCTCTTTGGAGAACCCGCCGGGGACCAGCTCGCTGGCCCGCATGCCGGCTTCGAAGCCCTCGTACTCCTTGTCGAGGACTTCCTTCTTCTTCTTGCCCATCGCGCGGCGGAGCACGTCCGCGCGCCCCATCGTGTACCCGGCCACCTTCTGGCCGATGTGCATGATCTGCTCTTGGTACACGATCAGGCCGTAGGTGTCGGCCAGGATCTCGCGCAGCGGCTCGTCGAGCTCCGGGTGGATCGGCTTGACCTTCTGCCGGTTGTTCTTCCGGTCCGCGTAGTCGTTGTGCGCGTTCATGCCCATCGGGCCGGGGCGGTACAGCGCGCCGACCGCGACGATGTCGTCGAAGACCGTGGGCTCCATCCGGCGGAGCAGGTCGCGCATCGGCCCGCCGTCCAGCTGGAACACGCCGAGCGTGTCGCCGCGGGCGAGCAGCTTGTACGTCTCGGGGTCGTCGACGCCGAGGGTGTCGAGGTCGATGTCGATCCCGCGGTTGGCCTTGATGTTGTCGATCGCGTCGCCGATGACCGTCAGGTTCCGCAGGCCCAGGAAGTCCATCTTCAGCAGGCCGATGGCCTCGCACGACGGGTAGTCCCAGCCGGTGATGATCGAGCCGTCGTCACGCTGCCAGAGCGGGATCGCGTCGGTCAGCGGGTCGCACGACATGATGACCGCGCAGGCGTGCACGCCCGCGTTGCGGATCAGGCCCTCGAGGCCGCGGGCGGTCTCGAAGATCGTCTTGCACTCTTCGTCGGTCTCGACCAGCGCGCGGACCTCGGCGGCCTCGCCGTAGCGCTCGTGCTTCGGGTCGACGATGCCCGAGAGCGGGATGTCCTTCGCCATGATCGGCGGCGGCAGCGCCTTGGAGATCTTGTCCGCGATCGCGTAGCCGGGCTGGCCGAAGTGGACGCGCGCGGAGTCCTTGATCGCGGCCTTGGTCTTGATGGTGCCGAAGGTGATGACCTGGGCGACCTTGTCCGCGCCGTACTTCTCGGTGGCGTACCGGATCATCTCGCCGCGCCGGCGGTCGTCGAAGTCGATGTCGATATCGGGCATCGAGACGCGCTCGGGGTTCAGGAACCGCTCGAACAGCAGCTTCTGCGGGATCGGGTCCAGGTTCGTGATACCGAGGACGTACGCGACGAGCGAGCCGGCGGCCGAGCCACGGCCCGGGCCGACGCGGATGCCGACGCGGCGGGCGTAGCTGATGAGGTCGGCGACGATGAGGAAGTACGCCGGGAAGCCCTTGCCGATGATGACGTCGAGCTCGATCTCGATGCGCTCGTTGTAGTACTCGTCCGGCACGCCGTCCGGGAAGCGCCACTTGAGGCCGCGCTTGACCTCCTCGCGCAGCCAGCCGCCCTGGTCGTAGCCCTCGGGCACCTCGAAGAACGGCAGCCGGTCCTTGTGCGCGTAGACCTCTTCGTAGGACTGGACGCGCTCGGCGATCATCAGCGTGGTGTCGGCCGCGCCGGGGACCTCCTTGTCCCAGTACTCGCGCATGTCCGCGGCGGACTTGAGGTAGTAGCCGTCGCCGTCGAACTTGAACCGCGTCGGGTCGTTGAGGGTCTTGCCCGCCTGGACGCACAGCAGCGCCGAGTGCGTGTCCGCCTGGTCCTTGGTGACGTAGTGCGAGTCGTTCGTGGCGAGCGGCTTGAGGTCGAGCAGGCGGCCGATCTCGAGCAGGCCCTCGCGGACCGACCGCTCGATGGGCAGGCCGTGGTCCATCAGCTCGAGGAAGAAGTTGTCCGCGCCGAAGATGTCCTTGTAGTCGGACGCGGCCTGGATCGCCGCCTCCTTCTGGCCCAGCCGCAGCCGGGTCTGCACCTCGCCGGACGGGCAGCCGGTGGTGGCGATGATGCCGGAGTGGTTCTCGGAGATCAGCTCGCGGTCCATCCGGGGCTTGCGGTAGTAGCCCTGCATGCTGGCCAGCGAGGACAGCTTGAAGAGGTTCCGCAGCCCGGTGGCGTTCTCGGCGAGCATGGTCATGTGCGTGTAGGCACCGCCACCGGAGACGTCGCCGCCCTCACCGAACTCGTCCGAGCCGCGCTGGTTGGCCTGCCCCCAGAAGACGGGCTTCTTGTGGAACCGGCTCTCCGGCGCGATGTAGGCCTCGATGCCGATGATCGGCTTGATGCCGGCCTTCTTGGCCTGCTGGTAGAACTCGTCGCCGCCGTACATGTTGCCGTGGTCGGTCATCCCGACCGCGGGCATGCCGAGGCGCGCCGCCTCCGCGAAGAGGGGGGCGATCTTCGCCGCACCGTCGAGCATCGAGTACTCGGTGTGGACGTGCAGGTGGACGAAAGAATCGTTCGACACCAGCGAAAACCTCCCCTGTCTGGATCGGACCGGCGCGCCCGGGTCCCCCAGCCTATCCCGCACTCGCCGGGCTCGATTGTGCCCCTCGGGAGGCCGTGCCGGGCGGCGCGACGCGCACCCATTTCGGGCGGTGGTGATCACGGCACGGGGCGCGTCCGGGCGGTAACGCGAGGCGGCCGGTCCCGCGGCCCGAACGAGGCGGCTTCGCCGACGTCTTGAATGAGTCATTCAGGTCTTCGGAGGTCCTGAATGACTCATTCAAGACACCGCAGGGCCGCCCGGCGCCACTCGCCGCGGCCGGCGCCGGTCGGTTCAGACCGAGGGCGGTCGGCGCCCCGGCGAGCGGGTGACCGGCGGCAGAGTCACCTGGCCGCGTGGTCTCCCGGCGCCGCGGAGATGTCATGAAAGGGATGCTCCTATGGATGTCGAGGGGTGAGTTCGAGGCCGTTTGCGGTGATGATCCGGTAGAGCTCCCGGGCGATGTAGCGT
>NZ_RSEC01000021.1 GCF_003937945.1 Amycolatopsis eburnea | reverse complement strand
CTCAAACGCTACATCGCCCGGGAGCTCTACCGGATCATCACCGCAAACGGCCTCGAACTCACCCCTCGACATCCATAGGAGCATCCCTTTCACGACATCCCCGCGACGCGCTCGCCGGCACGACTTTGCCGGGACCCTGTCACCGGAGGTCTTGAATGACTCATTCAAGACCGCGCGATCCGCGCTCGGACCTCGGCCGGACCGCGCCATACCAACCCGCCCCGAGCGGGCTAACGCACCAGTCGCCCCAGCACCGCGATCCCCTCCTCGATCTCCGACGCCGTCCGCGCCGCATACCCCAGCACGAGCCCCGGCCGCCCCGGCCGCTGCCGGTGCCACGACAGCGGTTGCACCTTCACCCCCTCGCCCAGCGCGGCCGCCGCCACCGCGACGTCGTCGACCTCGCCGTCGAAGGTGACCGTCAGGTGCAGACCGGCCGCCGCCCCGTGCACCCGCGCCCCAGGCAGGGACGCCGACAGCGCCCGGATCATCGCGTCCCGGCGACGCCTGTGCCGACCCCGCACCACCCGCAGCTGCCGCTCCAGCTCGCCCGTCTCCATCAGCCGCGCCAGCACCAGCTGGGCCAGCACAGCGTTGCCCAGGTCCGCGAACCGCTTCGCCGCCACCAGGTCGTCCCGGAACCGCGGCGGCGCCAGCAGCCAGCCCACCCGCAGCGCGGGCGCCAGCAGCTTCGACACGCTCCCCGTGTAGCAGACCTCCGGCACCATCGCCCGCACCGCCGGCACCGGCGCGCGGTCGTAGCGGTGCTCGGCGTCGTAGTCGTCCTCCACCACGATGCCGCCGTCGGACACCCAGCGCATCAGCTCGCGGCGGCGCTCGCCGCCCAGGACCACGCCCATCGGGAACTGGTGGGCCGGCGTCAGCAGCACCGCCGGGGACTGCAGGGCGGCGACGCGGACGCCGTCGTCGTCCACCGGGATGGGCGGGGTCGCCAGGCCGCAGTGGTGCAGGTGCTGACGCGCGCCCAGCGAGCCCGGGTCCTCCACCGCGATCTCGGCGATCCCGTGCTGCCGCAGCACCTCCCCCAGCAGCGTCAGCGCCTGCGCGACCCCCGCCACCACGATGATCTCGCCCGGGTCGACGCGGATCCCGCGGTTGCGCGCCAGCCAGCGCGACACCGCCAGCCGCATCGACGGCGCGCCGCGCGGGTCGCCGTAGCCGAAGTGGGACGGCTCCAGCTCGTCCAGCACCGCCCGCTCGGCGCGCAGCCACGCCGCGCGCGGGAACGCCGTCAGGTCCGGGACGCCCGGCGTCAGGTCGAGGCGGGCCGGGATCGCGCGGATCGCGTCGAACACCTCGACGCCGGGCAGCGGCGTGATCACCTTCGACGGCACCCGCGCGGGCGCGGGGTCCGGGGGCAGCACCGGCGCGGCGACCACGACCGTGCCCGCGCGGCCGCGGCCCGCGGCGTGCCCGTCGTCGATGAGCCGCTGGTAGGCCTCGGTGACCACGCCCCGCGAGACGCGCAGCTCGGCGGCCAGCACCCGGGACGCGGGCAGCCGGCCGCCGACCGGGAGCCTGCCGTCGGCGACCGCGGCGCGCAGCCGGCCGGCGAGCCAGTCCGCGAGCCCGCCGGGTGGCGCCTCACGGACGTCCAGCTGGAGGAAGTCCGACCCTATGGACCCCTCCGAAGGGCCCGCTTTGGCTCTGTCCACCGGACCATTGTCGCAGCACGCTGGGTTCATGGACACCACTTACGTGCACGGTTACGCCGCTCCCGAAGCCCGTCGCCTCGGCGACCAGGCCGACACCCTCGCCGGACTCCTGCACGCGGGGACGGCGTTCCCCGCCGGCAGCCGCGTGCTGGAGGTCGGCTGCGGCGTCGGCGCCCAGACCGTCCACCTCGCGGCCCGCAGTCCCGGCGCGCGCCTGACCGCGGTCGACGTCTCCGAAGCGTCGCTGAAGGAGGCCGCGGCCCGGGTCACCGGCGTCGACTTCCGCCACGCCGACCTGTTCGACCTCGACGGCGAGTACGACCACCTCTTCGTCTGCTTCGTGCTGGAACACCTGCCCGAACCGGAAAAGGCACTGGCCCACCTGAAGACCCTGCTGCGGCCCGGCGGCACGATCACCGTCATCGAGGGCGACCACGGCTCGGCCTTCTTCCACCCGCGCAGCGAACCCGCGCAGGCCGCGATCGACTGCCTCGTGCGCCTGCAGGCCGACGCCGGCGGGGACGCGCTCATCGGGCGGCGCCTGTACCCGCTGCTCGCCGGCGCCGGCTTCGCCGACGTCGTGGTCGAGCCCAGGACCGTCTACGCCGACGCGTCCCGGCCCGCCCTCGTCACCGGGTTCACCCGCGACACCTTCACCGCGATGGTCGAAGGCGTCGGCGAAACGGCCGTCGCGCGCGGTCTGGCCACCGCCGGAAGCTGGGCCCGCGGCGTCGCGGACCTGCACCGGACCGAGACCTTCCACTACACGTTCTTCAAGGCCACCGGGAGGACGTCGTGATCACCCGGCGGCTCGCGGGCAGCACCAACTTCGTCGACCGCGACCGCCAGCGGCTGGAAAGCGACCTCGCCGCGCTCGAACCGCGTCAGCCTGCCACGCGGTCCAAGGCCGCCAGGTGGTTGCGGACGCGGATCGCGCCGGGCACGCACTCCCCCGCGTAGCAGGCCAGCGCGCGTTCCCAGTGCTCGCGCGCGGCCACCGCGTCGCCGAGTCCACAGTGGACTTCGCCGAGGCCGCAGTGCGCGCGGCCCTGTTCGGGACCGCAGCCGGTTTCCTTCGCCACGGCCAGGGCTTCGCGGTAGTAGGCGAGCGCCTCCGCCGAGGCCCCGCGCGCGGCCGCGACCGCGCCCAGGCTGTTGAGCACGCGGGATTCGACGCCCCGGTCGCCGCATTCCCGTGCCAGGCCGAGTGCTTCTTCGAGGTGCCGGGCCGCTTCGGCGGGCCGTCCCTGCGCCAGCCGGACGTCGCCGAGGTGCTTCAAGGCGACGCCGCGGTTGGTCGGGCTGCCCGTCTCGCGCGCGATTTCCATCGCTCGTTCGAGGTGGTCCGCGGCTTCGGCGTACCGGCCGCGCGCGTGCTCGACGTCGCCGAGGATGCCGAGCGCGTACCCCTCGCTGACGCGCACGCCCATGGCCCGGAAGTGCTCCAGCCCTTCCGCCAGCGCCACCGCGGCTTCGTCGTGGTTCCCCTGCGCCGACAACGCGTCGCCGAGGTTCACCAGCGCGTAGCCCTCGCTGGTGCGGTCGGCGGTTTCGCGGGCCAGCGCCAAGGCTTCCCGGTGGTAGCCGGCCGCTTCCGCGTACCGGCCGATGCCGCGGCAGGAGCAGCCGAGCACGACCAGGACCAGGCCCTCGCTGGTGCGGTCGCCCGTCTTCCGCGCCACGGCCAGTGCTTCCGTCGAGTAGCCGATCGCTTCGGCGAACCGGCCGAGCGCGCGGCAGACCAGGCCGAGGGTGTTGAGCACGTGGATCTCGGTGCGCCGGTCCCCGGTTTCGCGGACGAGGACGAGCGCCTCTTCCAGGTACCGCCGGGCTTCCCGCGACCGGCCGACGCGCCAGTGACCGAGCGCGATCAGGGTCAGCGGTTCGGCCTCCGCGGCGCGGTCGCCGGCGTCGTGGGCCAGCGCCGACGCGTGCGTGTGCAGCACCAGCGCTTCTTCGTGGTAGCCGCCGACGTCGAGGTAGTGCCACAGGATCCCGGACAGCAGCCGCAGGTGGTCGGCCCAGCCGTGCCGGGTCGCGTGCGCGGCGACGGCGAGGAGGTTGCGCCGCTCGGCCTCCAGCCACGCCTGCGCCTCGATCACCTTGACGTCCGGGTCCGGCACGACCGGTCGCAGGTGCCGTTCCTGCGGCAGGACGACGTCCATGGCCTGCGCGGCGGAGCGGACGTAGCAGTCGAACAGCCGCTCCTGGGCCGCGTGGCTCTCGTCCGGCTCGGCCGCCGCGAGCTCGGCGGCGTACACCCGCAGCAGGTCGTGCAGCTGGACGCGGTCGGCGCCGGTCTGCTGCGCGAGGTGGGCGCGCACCAGCACGCCGGTCAGCCGCTCGGCTTCGGGCAGCGGGACGTCGGCGAGCGCGGCGATCGCGACCGGTGTCAGGTCGCGGCCCGGGTGCAGGCCGCAGAGCCGGAACACGCGCGCGGCGTCAGCGGGCAGGTGCCGGTAGGACCAGGAGAACACCGCGCGGACGGCGGTGAGCGGGTCGCCGCCGCCGTCGAGCAGGTCGAGCCGCCGCCGTTCGTCGGCCAGCTCCGCCGCGAGCGCGGCCAGCCGCTCGCCTTCGCGGCTCAGCGCCAGCTCGGCGACCAGCCTCAGGGCCAGCGGCAGCCGGGCGGCGTACCCGATCAGCGCCTCGGTGGCCTCGGATTCGTCGTCGACGCGCGGGCCGAGCAGCGCCCGCAGCAGGTCGCGGGCTTCGGCGTCGGTGAGCAGGTCGACGAGCACGCGGCGGGCGCCGTGCCGGGCGACCAGCCCGGGCAGCGCGTCCCGGCTGGTCACCAGCACCAGGCACGACGGCGAACCGGGCAGCAGCGGGCGGACCTGGCCGACCGAACCGGCGTTGTCGAGCACCAGCAGCATCCGGCGGCCGGCGAGCGCCGTGCGGAACTTCGCCGCGCGCTCGTCCGGCTCGGCGGGGATGTCCGCGCCGGGGACGCCGAGCGCGCGCAGGAAGCCGGACAGCGCGTCGCCCGGCTCGACCGGCCGGACCGTGCCGTAGCCGTGCAGGTCCAGGTAGAGCTGCCCGTCGGGGAACTCGGCGGGCGCGCGCTGCGCCCAGTGCACGGCGAGCGCCGTCTTGCCGACCCCGCCGGTCCCGGAGAGGACGGCGATGCGCGCGCCGGTGCCGTCGCGGTGCAGCAGCTCGTCGAGCTCGGCCAGCTGGGCGGCGCGGCCGCGGAACCCGGGCACGTCGGCGGGCAGCTGCGCCGGGACGCGGGCCGGGGGTTCCGGGCCGGCGAAGTCCTGCCGCAGCACCTGGTGGTGGGCGGCGCGCAGTTCGGGGCCGGGCCCGATGCCCAGCTCGTCGGCGAGCCGGCGGCGCACGTCCTCGAAGACGTCCAGCGCCGCGGCCTGGCGCCCGGACGCGGCGAGCACCAGCATCAGCCGGGCGTGCGCGGACTCGTTCAGCGGCTCCTCGGCGGTCAGCACCCGCAGCTGCACCGCCGCGTCCTCGGGCGCCGCGACGCCGGCGTAGGCCATCACGGCCTTGGCGCGCCGCATCGCGAGCGCGAGCCGGGCGGGGTGCTGGCGCAGGCGTTCGACGTCGGCGAGCGCCGGGCCGCGCCAGAGCGCGAGCGCCTCGCCGGGGGCGTCCCGCGCGAGGAGGGCTTCGAACTCCAGCAGGTCGAGCTGGCTTTCTTCGGCGGAGAGGCGGTACCCGCCCTTGTCGGTGGCGATGAGGTCCGCCGGCCGCAGCGCCCGCCGCAGCCGCGCGACGTAGGTGTGGAGCAGGTCCAGACACGACGGCGGCGGCTCGTCCCAGACGACGTCGACGAGGTCTTCGCGCCGGACGGTCCGGTTGGGCTGCAGGGCCAGCAACGCCAGGATCAGGCGCTGCTTTTCGGCGCCGATCTCGACCGGCTCGGCGCCTCGCGACACCGTCAGCGGGCCCAGCACGCCGATCCGCACCGGCTCGGGCGGGGCCTCGGCCAGCGCTTCCCGCAGCCGCCGTTCGGTTTCCGGGCGCGGCTTGCGGACGCTGCCGAGCTCGGCGTTGCGCACCGCGCGGAGGCTCAGCCCGGCACGCTCGGCCAGCTGCGCCTGCGTGAGCCCGGCCAGCACGCGGCGCTCACGCAGCCATCCGGCGAACGACGGGCCATCCTCCACAGGCGTCCTCTCCCGCGTGCCCGAGCGGAACGTACCCCTCAAGCATCACGATCGTGCCTCCCCACCTGTACCACCGAACGGCGAAGATAACCGTTTCCGCAGGTACCGACCGTGACCGCCGCGTGACGCGGCAGTACAGGCGCTCGTCCACCACGAGTTCCTAGGCTTTCTCCCGTCCGGTGGTGACGAGGGGTTCGCGGAGCAGCCGTCGCGTGGGGTACGACGGCTGCACCCGGGCCATCAGACGCCGAAGCGCTCCAGGAGGGCGCGCACGGCGGCTGGGTCCTCGACGTGGGCGTTGTGCCCGAGGCCGGCGAGGGTGACCGCGTCCGGGTCCAGTGCGCGCAGCTGCTCCGGGCGGCTCATGGGGTCGTCCTCGCCCGCCGCGAGCACGACCGGGCACCGCGCCGCGGCGAGCAGCGCCGGCATGTCCGGCGCGCCGACGCCGAACGCGGCCGGGTCCATCGCGAGCCGCCACCCTCCCTCGGTCTCGCGAAGCCCGGCCGGGTCCGCGGGCGCGATCCCGAGCAGCCCGGACACCTTCAGGTACGCCTGTTCGGCGTCTTCCCGCGTCTCGAACACCCGCGGCGGCTTGGCCGCGAAGCTCGCCGCGCGCCCGAGGTCGTCCTGGCTCCACTCGACCTTCACCCCGAGCGCCAGCACGCCCGCGACCTCGACGTCGTACTTCCCGGACGCCAGTTCCAGCGCCAGCACCCCGCCGAGCGAATGGCCGGCGACGACGTACGGGCCCTTCCCCGGCAGCGCGCGGGCGACGGCGGCGGTCAGCGTCTCGAAGCTGTAGTGCGGCAGCGGCGAGGACGGGCCGTGGCCGGGCAGGTCGGGCACCAGGACCCGGCGGGGCAACGGCGGGGTGAAGTGGGCCCAGACGGCGCCGGTCGCGCCCAGGCCGTGCAGGAGGAGGACGGCCGGTTCGCCCTCGCCGCCGGTGCGCATGTTCAGGGTGTCCATCCGCGCAGCCTCCCAAATTGTCGGTGGGCGCGGCTAGGGTCGGCGGCGTGACGATCACCGATCCGGACACCTACGTGCGAGGGGTCCCGTACGACGAGCTGGCGCGGCTGCGGCGCGCCGGCCCGGTGGTGCGCGTCGACGACTTCTGGGCCGTCCTCGGGCACGCCGAAGTGCGGCGGGTGCTGCGCGACCCGGCGGTGTTCTCGTCGCAGCTGGGCGGGACGCAGATCCGCGACGCGGCCGACCTCGCGTACGTGCGCCGGATGATGCTGAACATGGATCCGCCGGAGCACGGCAGGCTGCGCGGGCTGCTGACGAAGGCGTTCACCCCGCGTGCTGTCGCGAAGCTGACTTCGCAGATCGAAAGGTGGGCGCGGGACCTCGTTTCGGCGGTGGCCGGCGACGGCGAGTGCGACTTCGCCGCGGTGGCCGCCGATCTGCCGCTGATCACCCTGGCCGGGGTGTTCGGCGTGCCGGAGCAGGACCGGCGGCTGATGTACGACTGGAGCAACCGCGTGATCGGCTACCAGGACGCCGAGTACGCGGTCAGCTCGACGGTTTCGGTCTCGGAGGTGAGCGACCTGGCGCGGGCCGCGCTCGCCGTGCGCCCGTCGCCGGGGCCGGACGGCTCGATGCCGGATCCGCGGACGCGCGCGGGGATGCCGGATCTCTACGCGTACGCGAACGCGCTGGGCGAGTACAAGCGCTCGCACCCGGGTGACGACGTGATGAGCAACCTGATGCGGCACGTCGGTGACGACGGCGGGCGCGTCTCGCTCGCCGAATTCGAGAACCTGTTCTGGCTGTTTTCGGTGGCGGGCAACGAAACCCTGCGCAACGGCCTGCCGGGCGGGATGCTCGCGCTGCTCTCGCACCCCGCGGAATACCGGCGGCTGCTGGCGGACCGGTCACTGCTGCCGTCGGCGGTCGAGGAGATGCTCCGGTGGTGGACTCCGGTGATGCACTTCCGGCGCACGGCGGTTTCCGACGTCCGGCTGTCCGATGTGGACATCCGCGCCGGGGACAAGGTGGTGGTGTGGTTCTCTTCGGCCAACCGGGATCCCGCGGTGTTCCCTTCCCCGGACACCTTCGACGTCGGGCGCACGCCGAACGACCACCTCACCTTCGGCCACGGCCCGCACTTCTGCCTGGGTGCGCACCTGGCGCGGGTGCAGATGCGGGCGATGTTCAGTGCGGTCTTGGACCTCCTCGGTCCCGTCTCCCTGGCGGGGGACCCGGTGCGGCTGCGGTCGAACTTCCAGAACGGGCTGAAATCGCTGCCGATCCGGTGGTCCGGCTGATGGAGATCCGGGAGATGCGGGCGTTCGTCGCGGTGGTCGAGGCCGGGACGATGTCGAAGGCGGCGCGGCAGCTGCACCTCAGCCAGCCCGCGCTGTCCCAGACGATAACGGCGCTGGAACGGCGGCTGGGCCTCCAGCTGCTGGTGCGCACGAGCACCGGCGTGCGGACCACGGACGCCGGTGCGACGTTGCTGGGCGAGGCCCGGGCGGTGCTGGCGCGGCACGACCAGGCCCTCGCCGCGCTGGCACGCCACACCACGACAGGCGTGCTGCGCGTCGGCGTTCCCCTGGAACTGCCGCCGGAACTGCTGCCCTCGGCGCTGGCGCGGCTGGCGGCGGCGTACCCGGAGACGCGGGTGCAGGCCCGGCACCTGTCGTCGGTGGCGCAGGTGGCGGCGCTGCGCGCGGGCGAGCTGGACGTCGGGCTGGTGCGCGAGCGCCCGCCGGGGCCCGACCTGGACGCGGTGCTCGTGGTGGCGGAGGACGTCGGCGTCCTGCTGGCCGCGGACCTCGCGGAGAAGCTGGGTTCGCCGGTCCGGCTGGAGGACCTGGCCGGGCTGGAGTGGTTCGCGTTCGCCCGCGCGGGCAGCCCGGCCTGGTACGACGAGCTGGCGGCGATCCTGCGCAGCCACGGCCTCGACGTCGGCCCGGAGGTCCCGGAAGAGCAGCGGCTGATCGTCGAGCTGAAGATCCCGGCGGTCAACGCGGGCGGGGCGTACGCGTTCGCGCCGCCCGAGTGGCCGTACCCGCTGCCGGACACGGTGCGGTGGGTGCCGCTGGCGGGCACCCCGATCGTCCGGCGGACGTGGGCGGTCTGGCCCGCGGCGTCGCACCGGCGTGACGTCGCGGAGTTCGTCGCCGCTTTGGAGGACTATCGAGCGGACTGATCGCGGGCATAAGCGATGCCGAACGCTTCGCCGGAAGTCCTTGGCGGGCCTCGCGCTTGAACCCTCCGACCGGGGAGACACCCGGGTCTTCGGAGGAGTTGAACGATGAGTGCAGATCTGTCCGGGTCGACGGCGCTGGTGACCGGCGGGACGAGCGGCATCGGCCGCGCGACGGCGACCACGCTGGCCGGGCTCGGCGCCCACGTGGTCCTGTCCGGCCGGGACGCGGCGCGCGGAGCCGAGGTCGTGTCGGCCATCCGCGAGGCGGGCGGCAAGGCCGACTTCGTGGCGGCCGACCTGACCGACGCCGCGTCGGTCCGCGCCCTCGCCGACCGAGCGCGGGAAGCAGGCGGCCACATCGACGTGCTCGTGAACAACGCGGGCATCTTCCCGACCGGACCCACGGCTTCGACGGCGGAGGCGGAGTACGACCGCGTATACGCGATCAACGTGAAGGCGCCGTTCTACCTCGTCGCGGAACTGGCCCCGGAGATGGCCGCCCGCGGGCGCGGCGCGATCGTCAACGTGTCCACGATGGTCGCGACGCGCGGCATGACGGGCATGGCGCTGTACGGCTCGTCGAAGGCGGCGGTGGAGCTGCTGACCAAGGCGTGGGCAGCGGAGTTCGGCCCGTCCGGCGTCCGGGTCAACGCGGTCAGCCCGGGCCCGACCCGCACCGAAGGCACGGCGGCGTTCGGCGACGGCCTGGACGAACTGGCGGCCGCTGGCCCGGCGGGCCGGGTGGCGTCCCCGTCGGAAATCGCGGCGGCGATCGCCTTCCTGGTGACGGACGACTCGAGCTTCGTCCAGGGCGCGATCGTCCCGGTGGACGGCGGCCGCCTGGCGGTGTGAGCCTCGCCCGGGACGGTGTCACCGCAGGAAGGTGACGCCGTCCCGCGGGCGCTCGTCCACCGTCAGCGAGAACACGTCCGGCCGCGCGTAGTGCCCCGAAACGTCCAGGCTCTGCCGCGCCGCCACGATGTCCGCCAAGTCGATCTCCGCCGTGATCAGGCCTTCGGCGTCCCGCAGCGGCCCCGCCAGCACGTCACCCAGCGGGCCCACGATCACGCTCCCGCCCCGGAACGGATCCTCACCCGCGGTCTCGTACAGGCATGCCGAAACCACGAAGCACCGGCCCTCGTCCGCGATGTGGCGCATCGACGCCTGCCAGACGTCGCGGTCGTCCGCCGTCGGGGCGCACCAGATCTCCACGCCCTTCGCGTACATCGCCGCCCGGAACAGCGGCATGTGGTTCTCCCAGCAGATCGCCGCGCCCGCCAGGCCGGCCGCGGTCGGGACCGCCGGGAGGGTCGAGCCGTCGCCGCGGCCCCAGGCGAGGCGCTCGCGGGCCGTCGGGACCAGCTTGCGGTGCTTGGCGACCAGACCCAGCGCCGGGTCGAGGAACACCGCCGTGCTGTAGAGCGTCGAACCGTCGCGCTCGATCACGCCCGCCACCAGGGACGCGCCGGTCCGGGCCGCGAGCCCGGCCAGCGCCGAAACCTCCGGTCCGGGAACCGGCACCGACGCGGCGAAGTACTCCACGAACGGCGTCCGGCCCGGGTAGCCGCCGAGGACGGCCTCCGGCAGGACCACCAGGTCGGCGCCGCGGATGTCGTCCTCGAACGCCAGGATCCGCTCGACGGGAACACCCGTCCCGAGCTGCAGCGCCCCGACGACCGTCATCCGCGGGCCGGCCAGGGCACCACCGCGGACGTCCGCCGCTGGTAGTCCGCGTACTCCGGGTAGCGCGACTTCGTGATGCTCTCGGTGAACTTCGTCGACCCGACGAACAACAGCGTGAGCAGCACCGCTCCGGCGACCGTCCACTGCGGACCGCCGGCGACGATCCCGAACACCGCGATCACCCACCACTGGGCCTGTTCGAAGAAGAAGTTCGGGTGCCGCGAGTAGCGGAACAGCCCGTCCTGGAGGAACCGCGTCGGCGCGCGGCCGGCGTGCTTCTCGCGGTGGAACGCCCACTGCTGCTGGTCCGCGACCGTCTCCCCGGCCAGGAACGCCAGGAAGACCACCGCGACGACGACGTCCGCCACGCCGAACGAGCCGGGGTTCTCCAACGCGGTGTACGCGGGCAGCGTGATCAGCAGCAGGATCGCGTTCTGGTACAGCGAGATGAAGAAGAAGTTGAACACCTGGAACTGCCACGGCGCCATCCGTCCGCGCAGCACCGCCCACCGGTAGTCCTCGCCACCGGGTGCGTAGCCACCCTTCCGGGCGAAGTTGAACGTCAGCCGGATCCCCCACAGGGTGACCAGCGCGAACATCACGTTCAGCCGGGCGTCGGCGAACCCGGCGGCGCCGGCGAAGATCGCCAGGTACGCGACCGGGACGATCGACCAGATCCGGTCCACCCAGGAGTACTCCCTGGTCAGCACCGACAGCACCCAGGTGCCGAGCGTCACCCCGGCGAAGACGTACAGGCACACCCGCAGCGCGTCCATCCCCTCACAATAGGACTTAAGATCGGCGGCATGAACCTGCCGCTGCGGGAACGGAAGATCGACGTCTTCTTCCTGCACGGACCACCGACCTTCGGGTCCGCAGAGCACAGGCTCCTTTGACCCTGGTAGGACCGCTGGCAGTCACCTGCAATTGACTGCTGTTGACGGCTGTGCCACGGAACCTGGACGGAACGAGATCCCTCGTAACAGGGAACTGATCAACTGCGACCGCCGGTCATGAAGCTGACCATCATCACCGCCGCAGCCGCTCTCACACTTGCGGCTTGTTCCTCCACGTCCACTGACATCCCCGCTTCGCCGACGGGGAGCGAGCCAGCCGCAGAGAAGGTCACTCTCACGGTGGGAGGTCTCGGAGCAGACCAGATCGCGTACACCGACCCGACCGCATCCGGCGGGGTTCGCACCGAGCAGATCCCCGGTCTTTCCACCCCGGTCTCCCGCAAGATCACCGTTGACAAGGGCAGCACCGTGTCCGTCACCCTCTCCGGGTTTGCCGACCGGCCGGTGACCGAGTGCACGATCACCGACGCGACAGACCAGGTGGTCTACATCCGCGGAAAGGATCAGTGCACGTATGTCGCCAACTGACGACGGCCCGGTCGCTGACGACTACGACCTTGAGGGGTTCGCGGAGAAGCTGAAGCGCGACCGTGACGGCCACCAAGCTCTCTACGAGACGACCGGCAGGGAAGCTGACCGGGCCTACGCGGCGGCCTATGCCCAAGCTCTTCATGAGCTGTTCGCCGCCACCTACGGCGACTTCGGCGAACCCCTCGCCATCTACAACCCGGACCAGAAGTAAGGCGGTCCCCGACCGGTGTAGCACCACCGCCGGGGACCTCGATCGGAAGCGAGTCCGACCGTGACGCAGACACTAGCGCCAGCTGGTGAAGAACTGGTGACAGCGATCCGCCAGCACTACCGAGAGGCGGAGGAGCGGGGCGAGAAGCGACCTGGCCGGCCGACGCTCGCAACCCTCACCGGAGCCACCGACCACCAGATCAGGAAGGCCCTGGAGGCGATGGAGGAGGAGCTGGCGACAGAGGTCGCCAGCGAGCCGCCAGCGCCGCCAGCGCCGCCAGAAAAGGGCACCAGCGCAGGTCAGAGCGTCACCAGCGCACCGCCAGCAGGCGGCATGTTCGTGGCATGGGCAGGGTTCGTGTTCGGCTCCGTCGTCTCCATCGCCGCCAACGTCTTGGCCGCCCGGATCCCGCCTGGCGGCGCTGGCGCCAGCTGGTCACCAAGCCTGGTCGCTCAGCTCGGAGCGGCAGTCTGGCCGGTCGCGTTGCTCATCGCGGTCGAGGTGCTTTCGCGGGTGCCGTGGCCAGCTGGCGGGCTCTGGCGATTCGCCAGGTTCGGTGGTGTCGGGGTGGTCGCGGCGGGCTCCGCGATCATCTCCTACGGCCACATCCGGGACGTGCTGACGACCTGGGGTTACAGCGGACTCGGTGCCGGTGTCGGCCCGCTGGTGATCGATGGGCTCATGGTCGTGTCGGGGTTCGCGCTACTGGCAAAAGGTAGCTCTAAGTGACCGGACATCATGTCCGGCTGATCTTGGACATGATGTCCGGGCGGACAGGATCCGGTCATCATGTCTGATCATCATGTCCGTGCGACCTGAGCTGGCGAAACAGTGCCAGGGAGGCGGCGTGGACATGATGACCGCCCATGGCGGCGGGGAGCACTCGACACCTCAGCGACCAGCGACAACGCAGACACAACCGTTCCCCGCGGTCAACTCTGGACATCATGTCCAGGCCGCCCAAATCGAACACTAGGAGTAACCATGAGTGCCAACGACACCCGTCGCCGCGTCACCAACCCGAGCGTGGGCGCTGGCGGATCTGGCCGCTTCCGTAGCGGCTCCCTCACGCAGGCTGCGGAGCAGTACTCGGCAGCCCTCTCACGTCCCGCCGCAGACACCACGATCCTCCGCGGCATGGACGCTGTTCTCGTGGACCTTGCCGCTTCCCTGAGGGTCGTTGAGGGCGGCATGACGACCCTTGGACGTGTCCTTGAAGAGGGCATGCCCGCTGAGCACGCTCTTCACGTATCGCTGACGACGCTGGCGACGCAGATCCGGCAGGCGGCGAACGAGGCGGAGCTTGTGCAGATGGAGCAGCGCCGGCGGAACGCAGCCGACTGGGAGCGCATCGAGAACGCTCCCCGGGCCAACGAGCGGGGTTACGACTGGCAGGCCAACCAGCAGTAGCGAGGTCGCTGACCGCCATGTGACCGGCCTCGCAACACAGGTAGGCTGGCGCGGTACCTCTTCGCGGAGGAACGGCCCCCGGGTAGCTCCCGGGGGCACGCGGAGAGGTTGACTCCGCGAACCGAGGTAGCACGATGGCCGAAACTTTCGGCGCTGCTCTGCTCCGCCTACGGGAGGCAGCCGGGCTGTCACAGCGCAAGCTTGCGCGAAGCGTGCCCATCTCGCAGTCCACACTTTCCCGCTACGAGGCGAAGCTTCAACGCCCCGATAAGCGCACCGCCGCCCGACTTGACGAACTCCTCAACGCCCGCGGTGAGCTGCTCGATCTGTGGCCGTCGCTCGGCACCGAGACACTTAGCCCCGCGGAGGAAGAGCGCCTCGCGGATGCAGTCGACCGGCCGCAGCGGGTCGACGCAGCAGCCTTGGAGTCACTCGCTGGAGTGCTCACCGCAGTGCGTCGTCTGGAAGACGAAACCAGCTCGGCGCACGTCATCCCGATGGTCGACGCACAGCGTGAGCTAGCCCGACAGTTCGCCGCGAACGCACGTTCTGCGACGCGTCCAGCAGCAGTGGGGCTGCTTTCCGAGCTGGAGCAGTACCGCGGCTGGCTCGCTATCCCAGGGCAGCGGTGGGACCAGGCTCGCCAACACCTCGACCGGGCCGCCGTACTCGCGATGGAAGCTGACGATCCCCTACGGCTGTCGACGGCCCTCTCGTTCTCTGCGTACAGCGCGATTCGCCGCCACGACTTGAGTGCCGCAGACGCGCTGTCTGAGGCTGCTCGGCGTGACACTCGCGTCCACGTCGGGCTACGCACATACGAGACATACCAGCGTGCTGAGGTCCTCGCCCGTAACGAGGAGCGCGCCGATGCGGTGCGATTGCTCACCGAAGCAGATGGCATGGTCGAGCGGCTGCCACCGGTCGAGGAGCTGCCACCGTCTGGCTACTGGTACACGCCGGCGTTTTTCCTTGGGCAGCGAGCGTTCGTGCTTCGCGCTCTCGGTGACGAGTCCGGCGCCCGTCAGGCCGCACGCGACTGCCTGGCTGAGATGCCCGCAGAGTGGGCGTCGTCAGAGTGGGCTGTTCGGCGGCGGGAATTGGCCGACGCAAGCTGATTCGAGTGATGCGCATCAGTACACGCATCGCCGAGCCCCTTCACCTGCGACGACGGTCCGCCCGATGATCGATGTGTGACGGCGCGTGAAGGTGAGACGCCCTCCGCTGAGGTGGGCGACGAGAGCGACCTGGTTCCGCTTCAGGACCAGCCCGACGATGAACGCACCCTCTCCGCGCTGTCACCAGACGCGGAGGCGGACGGTGTCATCTGTCTTACCCAGGCGATGAGCGCCCCCGCCAGCGACAGCGAACGTGAGCTAGCCGAAGTCGCTGCCCTGGAGGCCGCCAGCTTCAAGCACAGCGAAGCCCGTCTGTGGCAGGCGGAATGCCAGCTGGCACGGCCACGTCGGATCGGCGAGTCGCTGACCAAGGCTGATTATCGTGCGGCCCGCGTGGTGCTCGCTCATTACTGGCCAAAGTTCCAGACGCCGCGGCCGCCGCGGGAGCGCTGGTGATGGCCGAACTCAACTGTGGAGGAACGAGCGCAGGGCTGGAGGTGCGCCGTGCCCGCCGATAGCGTGGCTGAGCCCTACCGCGTCCATGACCCTACCGAAGTTGCCCAGAAGCTGGCACTCGGAGCCTGGGTCGTCTTTCGGCATGAATTCCAGAACGACGGCTGCGACCTCGTCTCGTGGCTGGAGGCTGTTCGCGCTGCTTGTGCTGGCCTCGATGTTGTCGAAGAGGTCATCACGATCTTCCCGAAAGACCTGACAGTCGTGATCAACGCGGAGATAGTACCGACCGCGGAGCAGGTCCAGGCGTCGGTGAGCCGAGTTGAACTTGACCGATGGACCGAACGCAACTTGCCCCCCGAGCTGCCGGCGCGGGCAGCTCGGGGTCAATAGGCCCCCGGCTGGTGCGCCTGCCTCACCCCCCTTGGGCGGGCCACCAGCCGGGTTCCAGCTCCACCGCAGCCACGCCAACATGTCCTACCCCGGGGCTCGTGGCTTGGTGGTGTTCCTTCGGCGACAAGAACCGGAGGGCAGGCGGCTCCACGTCATCCGGACGTGGAGCCGCCTGGCAGTTTCAGTGCATCCTGAAGTCGACCTTCTAACTAGTGGTCATGTATCCGGTCGTGCGCTGGCGTCTCGCCCTTGATGTAGCTCCGCAAGTCGTCGATATGGATCTTCCGGCGACCGTTCCGCACACGCTGAGTACTCCGTAGTCCCCGCTTACCTCGGGACTCGTCGAACTCGCGGCAGGCGCGCAGGATCGTGTCCTTGTGCTCTCGGGCGTAGGTGGCCGCCTCAATGGGGGTCATCCAGGGCGTACCTGGTGGCTCGTGATCATCCATGAATCACCCCCTAGCGTATTCCGCCAGCTGAAGCCTGTTGAATCACTCCTCTGGCGAATGAGATCTACC
Source organism: Amycolatopsis eburnea (assembly GCF_003937945.1). Classification (GTDB taxonomy): domain Bacteria; phylum Actinomycetota; class Actinomycetes; order Mycobacteriales; family Pseudonocardiaceae; genus Amycolatopsis; species Amycolatopsis eburnea. Next base: position 476,160 of record NZ_RSEC01000021.1, on the reverse strand, counting down.
GGTTGCGACGAAAGTCTGCGGGATAAGCGTCGAAGCCGCCGCAGGAACCGTCTTAACGCCGGTGTAGCGGCCATAGCCGTTGACGCTTCCCATCTAGGCCCGCCGGGACAGCGGTGCGGCGACTTGATCACCCCGTGGTTTCGATATCGCGGCCCGCGAGATACTCCTTCAGAGCCTCGTCCGGGACCGAGTACGACTTGCCTGGTTTTACGGCGCGCAGTTGGCCGGTCGCGATGAGTCGCATTACGGTTCTGTACGGTTGACCAATCTTCTCTGCGACCTCGTAGGTAGTCCATGCGCGGCGACGTTCCGGATTGGACAAGCTGACAGGTGTACCTTTCGCGTTCGAAGCACCCGGCTGGTCCGCGTGGGCGCTGGCTGCAAACGCGATGAGCAGTTCGGTGATCGCGTCGCCGATAGCCTGCGCTCGAGCCCTTAGTTGAGCAGCGGTCGGCCTATCACTAGTAGTGGGTGGCGCATGATCATTCATACGCCACCCATTACCATTCCTTGCCGGTCAGGGCCTACTGGATCACTCCTCAATCAGGTGAGGCTTACCGATTGCGGAGTGCCCACGTGATCTCGTTCGCAGACTTCCGCGCCGCCTCCGACGGGTCCATCGTGTAGATGTTCTGCGTGATGTTGACGACCGTGCGATCGCTCCCACGAGTGTCCACGCTTGAGGTCGCCGTCGCGGTTCCGCCGGCGGGCTGACCGCTGGTCGCCCCCGCGTAGCGGTGGGCAAGCGCCTGAATGGCAGCCGGAGCAGTTGCCGCCACAACACCCTGTGTCGCCGTAACTGCGTAGCCACCGTAGGTGCGTAGCTGATTCTGGTCTTTGGCTGACAGTGATCCGAACCCGTAGGCGTCTGCCCGGGCGCGGAGCTTCGCGAAACCCTGCTCAGTGTAGATCGCGTGCGGCCCCTTCGGAGCAGGACCGTAGAACGACGGATCTACCCAAGACCCGTCTTCAGCCTGGACCAGGCCGCCGTTGGCGAACCCCTTCAGGCCTGAGTTGATCGCCATGAGGAGGGGGTACCACTTCGCTGTCTGTTCCGCGTTGACCACGAACTCTTCGTCGGACGTCTTGCCCAGCATGCCGTTGCTGAACAGCGTCAAGATGTCGTCCGAGGTGCCCGTGCCAGGTCCCTGGAGCAACCCACCGGCGCTGGCGTCCACGATGGTCGGTCCGCCCTTGGCGAAACGCTTCATCTGCCCCTGGCTGGGGAGGCCGCCTTCGGCGCTGTGCGGGCCGTACAGGTACACGTCGGGCGAGTTGTTACCCGTTCGTACGGCGGCAGTACCGACGGTCTTGTAGATCGTGACGATCTCGACGGTCGACTTCTTGTTCGTCGGGATCTGGTTGATCTTGTCGCGGAGGTTCTGCATGGCAGCGGCCTGCTGATCCGCATTCGACTCGATGACGATCGTCTTGCCGTTGGGCAGGGTGTACACCGCAATACCAAGGTTGTTCACCCCGAGTTTCAACCCGGCAGCCTGAGCCTCAGTCGCAGACATCTTCCCGATCGTCTGCTGCAAGCTGGCAGGCAGCGGACCATTGAAACTGTTCGCTAGGTTCACAGTCTCCTGGTTTAGTGCCCGGGAAGCGTCAGCCTTCTTGCCGTCCGCACTCGCCGCCGTTGAAGTGGCGTAGGCGGCGTTGTACGCGGCTTGCTCCTGCTGCGCCATCGCCTGCTCAAGCGCCAACTCGGCCCGTGCCTTGTCGTCGGCGCTGGCCTTGCCGTTTTTCTGCGTCTCGTTGTACTTGTCGAGCGCGGCCTTCGTGTTCAGCACCGCACCGCGGTACCCCAGCGACGCGTTAACCTGCTCGTGGATCGCGGCCGTGTGTTGTGTCGTCGAGTCGCGGGCCTTGATCTGCGCTTCGCTGACGTTGTAGAGACCCTGCTCCTCGAGCAGGTACGCCGCGTACGCGTCCCGGGTCGCCCGGGCCTGCTCACCGACAGCCCCCGTGCCGTTGTACAACGCCTGAAGCTGCTTTTGAAGCTGCGGGTGGGTAGCCGCCAAGCTTTCGTTGAAGTGCGCAACGTCGCCGGCGACACTGTCGTAAGAGCCGCCATTCTCGAGCACCTGGTGGTTCAGGTTCTTCAGCCCGTCGATGTCGCGCTGGGACTCGACGCCCTGGTGAAGCAGCGACTGGATCCACGCGTCCGACTTGGTGCGGATGGTGTCGAGCGCTTCACTGTGCCCATTGGCAGCGGCGGTTGCGGTGGCCAGGTTGGCCCCGAAGATCGACACGTTCGCCGCGGCGTTCTTGCTGTTGAGCGCAGCAACGTTCGCCTTCGCAGTCTGTTCGTCGATGGCGCCGTTGTCGGCGCGGATGGCGTCGGTGAGCAGGCGGACGTTTTCTCGGTGCTCAGCGGCAGCCTGAGCGGCTTTCGCCTGCTTTTGTCCCAGGATGTCCAGCCCCGTGCCGAGGAGCGCCACCGCGATCGTGGCAGGGTTCAGCGCGCCACCCACGAGACCACCCAGCGCTGTGCCGAACTTGGTGCCCCACTTCGCCGCACCGTCGAGATCCTTGCCGGCGTCCCGAACTCGTGTGCCCAAGCCCTCGAATGCCTTGCCGGCGTCCAACCCAAACTTGCTGGTGATCATGTTGGCTGCGGCTATAGAACCGGCCATCTGCGTCACGCCAGGCGGCAGGGCCGAGACAGCAGCAGCCAGACCACGCAGGACGGTCAGAGTCCCTGTGCCGACGTTGGTGAAGCCCTGGAGGAACCCCAGCGCGCCAGAACCCTGGCCTGTGAGCGAGCCCAGCCCGGCGGCTACCTGGTTCACCATCGCGTCGAACGAACGCAGCGGACCAGCTGCTCCGGAAGCGAGGTTCGCCAGGACCATGCCTAGCGCGGCCTCGACAGAGCGGACTGTGCCACCGAAGATAGTCATCGACTGGCCAGCGGCATCGCTGCCTTGAGAGAGGTTGCGAAGGAAGTCCGAGAGACCAGCGCCGGTCTGGCCGGTGAGGCTGCGGAAACCCTGGAGTGCGCCTTCGCTGTTCCCGATGGCCGTGACCATTCCCGGCATGGCGTTCTCCGCCAGGTCGGTGACCGAGCCGGTCAGCTCGTCGACAACTGGCCCTGACTCGGCGAACGCGGTCTGGATCGCCGGGCGGAGACGCTTGAACGAGGCTTGAAGGTCGTCGGCGGCACCAGACAGGGGGCCGCTGAGCACGGCCGCCATTGCTTGCGTGTCCGAGACCACGGAGGACTTGAGGCCAGCGAAGGAGTCCGCGACCTGGACGTTGCCCTTCAGTGCCGCCGCGCCGATACCCACGAACACCGCAGGGATCGCCGATAGGGCTGCGACAGCGCCAGCGGTGCCGATTGCGGCAGCGGCCGGCAGGCCAGCACTCAGGGCCGCGAAGGTGAGCGCCCGGAACTTGGAATTGACCCGGGCGGCGGCCTTCTCCGCCTCGGATTCGATCGTGCCCTGGTCGATCTCTGCCTTGATCCGAACTCGGGTCTCTTCGCTGGCGATCTTCGCCAGCGTCTCGACCTCGCTGCGGAACTTGGCGGCGTCCGTCAGGTCAGCGGGGATCTCCGCCTGGAGACCTTTCTCGACTTCGCCGATGACCGCAGCCAGGTCGCGACGGAACTTCTCGCCGTCCGGGGTGGCAGGAATCTTGAGCGCTTGCTTGGCGGTGGCCTTTAGGGACGACTCGACCTTTGCGCGCCAAGCGTCGTCAATGGGGTTGTCCGCAGTCAGCGGGAGCTTCGCCGGCGAGGACCGACGTACTCGTTCCTTGACCTTCTCGAGTCCATCGGGGTCGTCGAGGATGGTCCGGATACTGATCGGCCCACCCTTTTCCAGGCGAGCGCGGATGCGTCGTTCATCTGCCTCGGTGTTGTCGTGGAGGTTTACCTCTACGAAAGCCGAGGCGATGCGAAACCCCTCAGGCACGGTAGCCCTCGCTCTCCGTGCTGTACACACGCACAGAACGAGAGGTATCGGCGAGCCGGCTTCGCATGAAGGCGAGCCGCAGCATCGCAGCTAGCTCGGAAGGAGAAGGGGGCGAGTTGCCCGTGATGCGCCGCAATGGCGCGTCGGTGATGCCCATCGAGGTGGCTCCCTCGGTCGGGAACGCCAAGCGACACACGAACAGACTTGGTGGTCTGTCGGTATCGGCCTGGCTTCCCTCTCGGGGCCACCCACTAAGGGCGTCTCACCATTCGTCGCTTCCCGGCGTGCTCGCTGCACTCACTGCGGTGTATCTGCCGGAACTACCCCTATCCAGGGGCTCCCGACACCGGCAGCCGGAACGACTAGCGTGGCATTCAGTTATTGGTCAATGCACCACCAATTATACCATTTTTGCCCGCCTGAACTGGTATAATGCAGGGTGGTCGATGCAACCGTTTCAGCCCGACGAAGCCCCCGAGTCTGCCCATACTCGGGGGCTTCGGGGTCTCATGAGGACGGACAGACGTGTAAGCTATCGGTGCCTAGACCGCCTGATCCGTGGAATGGCACAGAACCCCCGTGCAGGAGTCGCACCGGGGGTTCTTTCATGCAGGGAATCCACCCAGCTCTGCATCCATCATTCACTCTCCCGTGGAGTGACCTGCCTAGCGCTGGCTTTGGGCACAGACCTAGATCGACTCATGGAAGATGGGTCGGAGGAGCAACGAAGACGGGATGAGCCGGGGCACACTCCGCGGTTGTCGCCGTACATGACGGTCGCCGAGTCCGCCTCGTTCGCTCGGTGTCACGAGCAGACCATCCGCAAGGCCGTACGCGCCTACCAGCGTGACCAGAGCACCGGCCTCAAGGCGTTCCAGTCGGGGGCGCACGCCACGATCCGGGTTCACGTCGACCGCACCACCTTCACCGTCGTGGCTTCGGACGGCGTGCACCGCTACGAGGTCAGCACGGCCCACGCGTCGTGCACCTGCAAGGCCGGAGAGCACGGCCGGCGCTGTTACCACGTCGCAGCCGCTCAGCTTGTCGCTGCCTGAGGATGCGTCATCAGGCAGCGTCATCAGGTTGCGTCATCCGCATCATCGGGGCCCGTCATCGACCCAGTGGGCGACTCAGGACCGCTTGCCTGCCCCTCCGAGGGGTACCGTCGAGCCGTGGAAGATGGCGGGCTGCGGCCCAATCCCGACACCTGCGCCCCCGAAGAGTGGGACGCCTACCTGGAGTCAGCAGACGTGCTGGCGATGACTCAGGCAGAGGCCGACACCCACCGGAATCTGATGGACCGGTACACGGAGCGGCTGATGCGTGAGTCAGCCGCCGCCAGCACCACCCTGAACCGGCTCCTGGATACCCGCGATGAAGCCAATGCGGAAGCGGAAGCCCTGTCGGTGCGGTGCCGTGAACTGAGCCAGCAGGTGTTCGACGCTGGCGACGTTGTCATCGCGGCGCTCCGCAAGTACGACCGGGACGATCCTCGTGTGGAGTCCGCTCGGGCACGTGAAGCGGAGTTGACGGTCGAGTTGGCGCGGGCGCGTGCCGAGCTGGCTACCGCGAACCTGCGGGCCATCCAAGCCACCAAGGACGCCATGTAGGTTCCCTCCCATCGGCTTTTACCGGCCTCGCTGTAAATCCCTGTCACGCACGGCCTCAAGGACTCCCCCAGGGACTCACCGCGGACAAGGGGCTCTGACCAGCGGATATTCGGAGAAACCCTGCTACCGTGCCAGCGAGGTGCCGTGCAGCTGTCAACTTCCCATGCGTCAACGTGTCGTCGTCGTGCAGCCTGCACTTTCTTGCACGACCAATGTCAGGTTCCCTGATACGTTGACCCTATAAGTTTTTACTAGTCACAGCCGGCGCGACGCGACCCTCCGGATGCCATCGGCAACCCTTCGTCAGGGGTTTCCGGGAGGACTCACGGAGGACTCACGGAGTCGCCGCGGCGGCGTGCCATTGGGTATGGCATTCGGTATGGCACAGCCTGGGGAAGCTATGGCATTCCCGAAGCTTCGCGAGGTGTAGCGATGGTCTCGCGAGGCTGTCGCGAAACCATCGCCTTCCCTGCCTGCTCCTGCTCAGGCGGCGTTCTGCCAGCCCTCGTGGCACTGCCGGGCCCACTTCACCGCGTCTTCTCGGACAGCGGTCAGCAGTTGAGCGAGGACCTGAGTCTCCCTGAGCTGGAAGTCGTCGAACTGGTCAATCGTGGCTTTGATCCTGCCGCCGGCGGGATGACGGTCTCGGTGACGCACAGCGCCATCTACATCGAACCCGCCTGGCGTGGAGGACTCCCAGTCGGCACCGTTCTCCCGGATCACCGCTGTCCAGATCTTCGTTAGCTGGCGCGTCAGCGCCTTCCGAGTCAGACCCACAAGATGCCCAGGAAGCGCGGGGTCCTCCCGAGGTCCCTTCAACTGGCTTCTTCCCTGCGGCGAACGCGAAGCGTGCGCCCTCACAGGAGTGCCCTCGATGGAATCGCCCTCACTGGAAGTGCGAGTGTGATTACCTTCGTCTGATTCGGTTCGTCTGATTCGTGCAACCTGTGAGTTTCGACCGGTCGAAACCTGTGAGTTGCGGGTAGTCGAAACCTGTGGGTTGCGACCCCGGTAACGGGGGTCGGTAACGGTCACGGGGTCCGGTAACGCGTCCTCGGTCGCGGCGTTCCGGGCGGCATAGAAGTCCGTCAGGGTCTGCGGTCCGGCGTAGCCGTCCACGGGCGTCTCATGCACCACGTAGATGCTCGACCGACCGGGGACCTCTTCCACGTCGATGGCGCCCACCGCGTCCAGTTCCTTGACGTACCTGGTCAGGCTCTGCCTGTGCCTGTATCCAAGCATCTGCGCGATGGTCGTCAGCGCAGGCCAGACGGCGCCGTCGCCTCGCTTGACGTTCACGTGGGCGTGAAGAGCCCCGTACAGAGCCTTTGCCTGCGGGGTGACATCAGGGTTGAGGACCAGCCAGATCGGGACCTTGGCGAACTTGGCGGGCTCAGTACGGCCGGCGCGGATCTCGGTGCGTTCGTCGTTCTTCACGCCGCACCGCCTTTCGAAGTGGTGGCGCGAACGATCTGCGAAGCAAGCGCTTCGCCGCAAGACGTTGGCGCGTAGTGTCGCGCAGTAAAGGCCAGAGTGCTACCATTGAGGCACAACATGAAGATATGGGTCTCCTTCCCAGGCGGGTGGGAAATCTTTCAGGTAACCCGGGGTTGGTGGCCCCGGGTTCCTGCTTTTCTTGGTCGAGAGTACGTCGCCGGCGCGGGCACGCCAGTCAGTTGACCTAGTCGTCTCGACGGCGAACAGCGAGGTCGCCGATGCTCGCCGGTCGAGTTGGGCGGTCATGGTCCTGCGCAGCCGAGTACGCCAGCGCCGCCGCCTGCTGCGGGTTCTCCGCGTTGTCGATCGTGCGCTGCACCTTGGCGCGAGCCGCGTCGAGTGCCTGCTGAGCGTCCGCAAGCTCGAACTTGCTGGCCTCCCGGTTGGTGCGCACGGCAGTGAGGGCGGTCTGCGCCTCGTCGATCCGGGCTTGGAGCTGGCGGAAGTGGCCGATCTCCGGGTTTCGGCCGGCGGGGCGTTCCGGAGCGTCATAGTTGGCCTGGGGGGCGAATTCCGCCATCAGGGCCTCACGTTCCGCACGGCGGGCCAGCACCCTACGCTGGATGATCTCGCCAGCTGCCGTGCTTTCGGAATCGGGTTCGGTCACGGTGATGGTTCCTTTCGAGGTGGTAATGGGTGGCTAAGCGGCCGCGGCGTCGCCGCGGCCGAGTCCTTTAGTGAGGGCGGTGAACTCTCGAGCTTCCGCCTCCTTGAGCTCCGCCTCAGCGGCACGCAGGGACGCCAACGCGTCGCTGTACTCGTCGCGATCGCCGCTGCGGGCAGTCTCCGTAAGGGCCTGTCGGTAGGCGTCCACGTCGCGGCGGACAGTGGCTGAGTCTCGGGGGATCGGGTCCCCGATGTACGGCGCAGTCACTCGGCAGGCCCCTTCTCGCGCAGCTGATTCAGCAGCCCACCCCAGAACGCGTACGCGCCCGGGGTGTCGATGGTGCGTTGCTGGAGAGCGCGAACTCCGGCGGCGGTCCAGGCGACACCGGGACCGTCCTCGAACCGGGAGACACACCACCCGTCGTCGCCCACGACAGCCCACGGCGGATAGCCGTGATCCGCTTCGAACTCCAGGACAGCCGCGACCCACTCAGTACTGCCGGGCTCCACGGGGGCGGACTTGTGCACTTCTGGCGACAACGCAGCCTCATCTCCTAGACGACAGAAGGCGGGGGAGCTGGCACGTCCAACCAGCTCCCCCGCCGTAACCCCGGACACATTCACTGGCGCAGCGCAGGAAGGGGGTACGCGCACCCAGGAGCGTCAACGGGGGGATTGTGATCATCAGGCAGCTTCCTGCTCCACGGCAGCACCGGAGACCCACCAGGTCAGCCGCGAAGCGTGCCGAGAACGGCGAGTCGACGGGATCGGCGGCCGCGAATAGTCGGGGACAATGTCGCCGCGTCGCGACCAGAGGGCCATCGCGCTCGCTAGCACCAGGCCGGCGTACGGCCGTGGGTCCGCCTCCAGGATCGCCGTGTCCACGTCGAGCGCCGTGAACGGCTTGCCGCCTCGGCAGCACTTCGCCAAGGCTTCGTCTACGCGGTCACGGTCGTTCCTGTGGCCCACGGTCCCAGCCGCCCAACTGGCCTCGACGCCCTCCATTCGAGCGGCGAGGCCAGCCAGGACAGCTTCGCGTTCTGCGTCACTCACCGGTCAACCCGGTCCTTTCGATCGACGACCGCGAGTGCCATTTGCAGTTCGCGGATCAGCTCCGCCGCTTCGGAGGGCGTGAGGTCGAGAGCGAAGCCGTTGTCGGCGCGGCACGAGTCGTTGCGGTGCAGGAAGATTCGCGGCTGCGACTCTCCCTCGTCACGGTGCACGCCGATCTGCAACCAGTCCTCTTGCGGCCCTACGTGGAGGTCCCACCGCACGTACATCGAGTGCGAGTGGTCCTCGCCGGGGATGCCGTGCCCACCCGGGCACCACCAGTCACAGTCCGGTTTCGTCCAGGTGCGGAGGTGAGCGGGGACAGGTGCGGCGGAGGGCATCGCGGAGCGGAGAGGCAGGACTTCAGCAGTCATCGCTGCACCTCCACGTCGACCCAGACGGCAGCCAGCTCCTCGGACCCCAGCCCCATCCGCCCCACCGTCAGGCCGTTGAGGTACACCAAGACTTCCTCGTAGCCGCTGATGCGGTCGCGGTCGCTGAGCAGGCGGTTGCCCTTGGCGAACTCGGTGATCGCCTCCTGGTGTTTCGCGATCAAGTAGACGATCAGCTGCTCGAGAACCCACGACGGATCCTCGTGAGCAGGGGTGAAGGCGGTGGTGGTCATCGCTGCACCTGACCCATCTCGATGCCGACACGCAGGGCGGCGGAGACGATGCTGGTGCCGTGCTCCAGGAGGAATTCGGCGTTCAGCCCGGCGATCTGGACTGCGCCGATCTTCCAGCCGTCCGCCGCGGTCCACTCGTCCTTCCGCACGACCTCGACGCGGTCGCCCTCCAGATCCTCGAACACGAACAGCGTCTTCATGCTGGTGATCGAGGCGTCCACGTCGCGCATCGCTTCGCAGATGCTGTGCTCGCACCACTCGGCACCGCCGTGCTCCACCGGGGGCAGCAGTTCCGTCGGCTGGTCGACGTTCAGCAGGTCAGTGCGTGCGATGATGGTGGTCGTCATTCTCGGGTCTCCCTTACAGACTCGTGGTGGCTGTGCCGCCCAGGGCCTTCACCCCCTGGGCGGCCTTCTTTCTGCTAAGCGGCGGTGTCGCTCAAGAGCCGCTGGTCGAACGCTTCCAGTTCCGCGACCGGGTAAAGCACGTGACGTCCGACCTTCACGGCCTTCGGGCCGTAGTCGGTCTGCCGCCAGTAGCGGACCGTGCGCTCCGTAGTGCGGTAGCGGTCGGCGACTTCGGCGAGAGTCAGGTAGTGCGGCTGAGTGTCGGCCACCGGGCCCTCCTGTCGTTCGTGTCGTTGACTGTCATTGATGAGTATGACACGACGACCCGAACTAGTCAACGCCAGCGATGCATGTCATGCTGAGAACAGACAAGAGGAAGGGGCCCCTGTGCGAGTTGAAGAGATCGTGGGCATCCGGATGCGGGAGCACCGCGAAGCACGCGATATGACCCAGGAGCAGCTAGGCGAAGAGCTTGGCTACTTCCTAGGCAATGCCTGGTCCCGGCAGGCCGTCTCATCCGCAGAGAAGGGCAAGCGGGCGTTCACGGCAGCCGAGCTACTGACCATCGCCGACTCCCTGGGCATTACCTGCGCGGACCTCTTACGGCCGCCGCCGTCGCTCAGGGAGATAGAGATGCCCTCGGGTTGGTACCTCACACCAGCCGCCCTGAGGGAAGAGGTCGAAGTGGACTACCCGCCCATCGTGGCTGAGCTGATCACACTTCTAGGGAAGGACCACTACCGCGCACAGGAGGCACTGGTGGCTGCAACCAAGAACCTGGAGACGTTAGCCGCGCACCTTCCGTCAGCGGAGGCATCCCCCCAAGAGTCTGACCACGTGGAGCGGGAGCCCTCGGCAAAGGAGAGAGGGGCGAGGAGTGGGGTTCACTAAGGACCTTTGGACGAGGCCAGAGAAGCAGCCTGACGGGGAGATCAAGCGGGTTCCGAACGCCCGATGGGGTAAGGGAAAGCGCTGGCTAGCGTGCTGGCTTGACCCGGACGAGCGGGAGCGCACGAAAGCATTCACGACCAAGACTCCAGCGACGAAGTACTGGCAGAAGATGGAGGCGGATCGCGACCGCGGGGAGTACGTCGACCCCAAGGCGGGCAAGGGCCTTGTGGCGGCGCTTGGTACGCGCTGGTTGGGTTCTGTGAAGGTCGACCCCGCGACGAAGATCAAGTACGAGCAGATTCTACGACTCCACGTCGGGCCAGCATTCGGCCAGAGAGCAATCAAGTCGATGCGGCGTCCGTCGGAGGTCCAAGCCTGGCTGACCAGTAAGAGCGAGAGGTACGGCGACTCGACCGTCATGCTGTGCCGGCTGGTGCTCGGCGGGCTGCTCGAGCTTGCGGTCGTCGATGGTGACTTGCGTAAGAACCCTGTGCGATCGAGGATCGTGTCGACCGGCAAGGCCACTTCGGAGAAGGTGACCGTCTGGCAGGACTCCCGTATGTGGGGGGTGATCGACGCTCACCCAGAGCCTCTTCGCGCTATGCCAATCATCGGCGCGACTTGCGGACATCGCGAAGGAGAACTCTTCGCCATCGCCGATGACGACCTCGACGAGGACCGGGAGATCATTCACATCCGACGACAGCTCAAGCGCTTGGGCAACGTGTGGGTGTTCGCGCTACCGAAGAACAACACCGAAAGAGAGGTTCCCCTGGCGTCGTCGTCCCTGTTGGTCGCACGCAAGCACGTCGCCGCATACAAGCCTCAGCCAGTCACCCTTCCTTGGGAACGACCAGACGGCGAGCTGCGGACGTACCGTCTGATGTTCGTACATCCAGACACGGGGAGACATCTCAAGCCATCGACATACGACAAGTATTGGGACAACGCCTTGGCCGCCGCCGGCGTCGAGGGTCGGACTCGAAGAGACGGCCGACACGCGATGCGCCACTTCTACGCGGGGCTTCAGCTGGCTGGCGGCACAACGATCAACGAGCTTGCTGTCTACTTGGGTCACCACGACCCCGCGTTTACGCTCCGCGTGTATGGCCACCTTCAGCCAGACTCGCATGATCGAGCACGGAGGGCTGTGGACACGCGGTTCTTCCGCCCGCGCTCGGCTCTCAGCATGCGTCAGGCGTGAGCTGGACGGAATATGGACGGAACAGAGGATTGGACAGCACACGTGGAGCACCGCAAATCGGCAGGTCAGACGGGGTTTTGGCGCTCTCCCAACGTAAGATCGACGTCTTCTTCGCGGTGCTGTTCTCGGTCTTCACGGTGACGTCGCTGATCAGCGACCTGCTGCCGACCGTCGGGGTCGACTTCTCCCGCCCTTCGGGCAACTTCTTCGTCAACTCCAACTACTGGTACGCCCACGACGCCGACCCGCTGTTCATGCACCCGCCGGACTGGATGCGCATCGTCACCGGGCTCTCGGCGTTCGTCTACATGCCGTTCTACGTCGTGCTCGTGGTCGCGCTGGTGACCGGGAAGAACTGGATCCAGCTGCCGTCGGTGATCTACGCGACCATGATCGTCACGCTGACCGGGATCGTCGTGTTCGGCGTCGAGTTCTTCGGCGACCCGGCCACGCGCACCGGCAACCCGGTGAAGTTCCTCGCCTTCAACCTGCCCTACGTCCTGGTACCGCTCCTGCTGCTGGTCCGGATGCGCAAGCCACTGCCGTTCACCCGCCGTTTCTGACCGGAGGCGCCGTGCCGTACTCGTTCCTCAGCCACCTCGACTGCTCCCGGACCGGCGAGCCCTTCGACGCCGACGCCGTCCAGGGCCTTTCGCCGTCGGGCGCGCCGCTGCTCGCGCGGTACGACCTCGACGGGGTCCGCGAAGCCGTGACACCGAAGGAGATCGGCGGGCGCGAGCCGACGCTGTGGCGCTACCACGAGGTGCTGCCGGTGCGTTCGCCCGAGCACGTCGTGAGCTTCGGCGAGGGCATGACGCCGTTGCTGCGGCTGCCGCGCTACGGCCGTGAGCTGGGGCTTTCCCGGCTGTGGATGAAGGACGAGGGCCTGGTCCCGACCGGCACGTTCAAGGCGCGCGGCGCGGCGGTCGGCGTCTCGCGGGCGGCCGAGCTGGGCGTGCGCGGGATCGCGATGCCGACGAACGGCAACGCCGGGGCGGCGTGGGCGCTGTACGCGGCTCGCGCGGGGCTGACCAGCCTGATCGCGATGCCGGACGACGCGCCCGCGATCACCCTGCGCGAGTGCGTCGCCGCCGGCGCCGAGCTGTACCGCGTGGACGGCCTCATCGGCGACGCGGGCAAGCTCGTCGCCGCGGCGGTCCCGCGTCGTGAGGGCGTCCAGGACGTCTCGACGTTGAAGGAGCCGTACCGCATCGAAGGCAAGAAGACGATGGGGTACGAGATCGCCGAGCAGTTCGGCTGGCGGCTGCCGGACGTCATCCTCTACCCCACCGGCGGCGGGGTCGGCATCATCGGCATCCACAAGGCCTTACTGGAGATGCGCGAACTGGGCTGGGTGACCGGCGACCTGCCGAAGCTGGTCGCGGTGCAGGCCACCGGGTGCGCGCCGATCGTGTCCGCGTTCGAGCGCGGCGCCCGGGAAAGCGAGCCGTTCCCGGACGCGCGCACGGTCGCCTTCGGCATCACCGTGCCGAAGGCCATCGGCGATTTCCTCGTGCTGGACGCGGTTTACGCGACCGGCGGGACCGCGGTCGCCGTCACCGACGAGGAACTCCTTGCCGCGCAACGGGAACTCACCGAGCGCGAAGGCACGTTCGTCTGCCCCGAAGGCGGGGCGTGCTTCGCCGCGCTCCGGCACCTGCGCGAGTCCGGCTGGCTCGACGGCGACGAAGACGTCGTCGTGCTCAACACCGGCGCCGGGATCAAGTACCCGGAGACGGTGCCGCTCGACGTCCCGCTGCTGGCGAAGACCGACGCGATTCCTTAAAGGACCGAGCGGACCGTTTCGGGGTCGCGCGCGACGACGGTGGTGCCGTCGTCGGCCGTGATGATCGGCCGCTGGATCAGCTTCGGGTGCTCGGCGAGCGCGTCGATCCAGCGGGACCGGTCCGCCGGTGTGCGGCCCCACGTCTTGAGGCCGAGCTCCTTCGCGATCGGCTCGGCCGTGCGCGCGATGTCCCACGGTTCGAGGCCGAGGCGCTCGAGCACTTCGGTCAGCTCCGCCGGCGTCGGCGGGTCTTCGAGGTAGCGGCGCACGGTGTACTGCGCGCCCGCTTCGTCCAGCAACGACACCGCGGACCGGCACTTCGAGCACGCCGGGTTGACCCAGATCTCCACGGGCGGCAGCCTACCGCGCTGGTTTTGGAGCAGCTGTTCTGTTACGGTCGTGGCATGCCCCGGCCCCGTGTGCACGACCTCGACGCGCTGCTCGACGTCGCCGAACGGCTGGTCGCGACGTCGGGGTACGAGAACGTGACCGTGCGCGGGCTGGCGACGGCGGCCGGCGTGCCGAACGGGACGATCTACCACGCGTTCGGCTCGCTCAGCGAGCTGCTCGCCCGGGTCTGGGTGCGCGCGGCGACAGCGTTCCTCGACCTGCAGGAGTCCCAGGTGGACGCCGCTCCGGCGCCGGTCGAGGCCGTCGTCGCGGCGGCCGGCACCCCCGCGTTGTTCGCCGCTCAGCGACCCGACGCGGCACGGATGCTGCTGAAGGTCCGGGGCGACCGGCTCTTCGGGCCCGAACTGCCCGGCGAGCTCGCCGACACCCTGCACGCGCTGGACAAACGGCTGGTCGCGCTGCTGGTGCGGCTCGCGCGGCTGCTCTGGGACCGCGGGGACGGCCTGGCCGTGGAGGTCGTCACCACCTGCGTCGTCGACCTGCCGACCGCGTTCTTCCGCCGCGACCTCACCGATCCCCTGGTGCGGGAACGGCTCGCCGCCGCCGTGCGGGCCGTGCTGACCGTGCCACCCCGAGAAAAGGACCGACCGTGACCGTTTCCGTGCTCGACCTGGGCGACGACGAGAACCGCTTCTCCCCCGAGTGGCTGCAGCGCGTCCATTCCTTTTTGGACGGTGTGGACGGCGCGCTGGTGACCACCGGCGGCGGCAAGTTCTACTCCAACGGCCTCGACCTCGACTGGCTGACCGCGCACGGCGACCAGGCCCAGCAGTACGTCACCGACGTGCAGGAGCTGTTCGCGCGGGTGCTGACACTGCCGGTGCCGACGGTGGCGGCGGTCAACGGCCACGCGTTCGGCGCGGGCGCGATGCTGGCGATGGCGCACGACTTCCGCGTGATGCGCGCGGACCGCGGCTACTTCTGCTTCCCGGAGGCGGACATCAACATCCCGTTCACGCCGGGGATGGCGGCGCTGATCCAGGCCAAGCTGACCCCGGCGGCGGCGATTGCGTCGATGACCACGGGACGCCGGTTCGGCGGCGCCGAAGCGCTGGAAACCGGCCTGGTGGACGAAATCGCGGCCGAGACCGAGCTGGTGAAGGTGGCTTCCGAGCGGGTGCGTGTCTTGGCGGGCAAGGACCGCGGCACGCTGGGCGCGATCAAGGCGACGATGTTCGCCCCGGCGGTGACGGCGCTGCGCGCGCCCGCGTAGGCCTCCGGCCCCCGGTTTCCAGCTTACCGGCGGGCACCGACAGTTCCGGACGACCGCTCGGCCCCGCACGCACCCAAAGTCCGTGAAGGCCTCCTTACCGGCGTTTATGCCCGTGAAGGAGGCCTTCACGGCTTTGCGACCTCGGCGAGGCGGCGGCGCAGGTGGGCGCGTTCGGGTTCGGTGCCGGCCAGGGCGAGGGCGTCGCGGTACGCCGCCGCGGCTTCGGGGTGGCGGCCGAGGCGGGTCAGGAGGTCGCCGCGGGCCGTGGGGAATGGGCTGTACTCGCGGAGGCGGGGCTCGTCCGCCAGTGCGTCGAGCAACGCGAGGCCCGCTGCCGGGCCGTCGCGCATCGCCACCGCCACCGCGCGGTTCAGGTCGACCACCGGGGACGGGGCCAGGCCGCGCAGCACGTCGTACAGCGCGACGATCTGCGGCCAGTCCGTGCTCGCCACATCCGGGGCCTCGTCGTGCAGGGCCGCGATCGCCGCCTGGACGCCGTAGCGGCCGGGCGGGCCGCCGGTCAGCGCGATCTCGGCCAAGGGCGTGCCCTCCTCGATCATCGCGCGGTCCCAGCGGGCGCGGTCCTGGTCGTCGAGCAGGACCAGGTCGCCGTCCGGGCCGGTGCGGGCGTCGCGGCGGGCGTGGATCAGCAGCATCAGCGCCAGCAGGCCCGCGACCTCGCGTTCGCCCGGCAGCAGGCGGCGCAGGATCCGGGCGAGCCGGATCGCTTCCTCCGCCAGGTCGAGGCGCTGCAGGTCCGGCCCCGAACTCGCCGCGTACCCCTCGGTGAAGATCGAGTAGACGACCTGGAGCACGCCCGGCAGCCGCCCCGGCAGCTCGTCGGGGTCCGGGACGCGGAACGGGATCCGGAGCGTGCGGATCCGGTTCTTCGCCCGGACGATGCGCTTGCCCATCGTCGCGCCCGGCACCAGGAACGCGCGCGCCACCTCGGCCGTCGTCAGGCCGGCGAGGCACCGCAACGTCAGTGCCGCGCGGTCCTCCGCGGGCAGCGCCGGGTGGGCGCAGGTGAAGAACAGCTGGAGCCGCTCGTCCGGCAGGCCGCCGTCCGGCGCCGGGGCCGGGGCCGGGGCCGCGCGGTCGGCCTCGACCTGCAGCACCGCGAGCCGGGCCGCGTAGGCCTGGTCGCGGCGCAGCCGGTCGACGGCCTTGCGCCGCGCCGTCGTCATCAGCCAGGCGCCCGGCTTCGGCGGCACGCCTTCGGCCGGCCAGTGCACCAGCGCCGCTTCGATCGCCTCCGACGTCACCTCCTCGGCCAGGTCGAGGTCGCCGAACCGGCGGGCGAGCGCGGCCAGCAGCAGGCCGCGCTCCTCCCGGAACACCGCCTCGATCGACGCGGCCGCCCGCTCCGGCACGGCCGTCAGTCCCCGTAGGACGCGAGCGGGCGCACCACGATGTGCCCGCCGTCGCGGGCGCCGGGGCAGCGCGCCGCCCAGTCGAGGGCGACGTCGAAGTCCGGCACGTCGATGACGAAGTAGCCCCCGAGCACCTCGCGGGACTCGGCGAACGGCCCGTCGGTGACGATCCGCTCGCCGGTCTCGCTGACGCGGACCGCGGCGGCCGTGGTGAAGTCGGCGAGCGAGTTGCCGCCGACGTGGACGCCGGCGTCCTTCATGGACTGGTCGAACCGCATCCAGTCCTCGGGCGTGCTGCAGCCGGTGGGCTCACCCTCGGCGTCGAGGCCGGCGTTGATCAGCATCAGGTACTTCACGGTGTCCTCCGGTGTGTCGGTTGCCGTACGCGAGCACTACGAACGGCCGGCGCCGCCTTGGACACCCTCGCCGAAGATTTTCTCATGTCAAGAAACTTTGACACGATGTCTGGTTTGTTTTACCTTGGCGAAGGTGACCCACGAAGAGAAGAACGCCTGGATCCAGGGGCTCGCCGCGGTGGTGAGCTACGCGGTCTACCTCGTCCTGGTGCTCGGCCGGGCCGGCGGGCGGCCGCTGGCCGAAGTCCCGTACGTCGCGACGCTGCTCTGGACGGTCGGCGCGTCCATCGCCGCGGCGATCGTGCTGAGCATCGTCGCCGCGGTGGTCTCGAAAGACGGCGAAAAGGACCAGCGCGACCGCGAGATCGGCCGGTTCGGCGACCACGTCGGGCAGTCGTTCGTCGTCATCGGCGCGGTGGCCGCGCTGCTGCTGGCGCTGGTCGAAGCGCCGCACTTCTGGATCGCCAACACCGTCTACCTGGCGTTCACGCTCTCCGCGGTGCTCGGGTCGGCCGCCCGGATCGCCGCTTACCGCCGGGGTTTCCAGCCGTGGTGAAACCGACCCGCGTCACGAACTCGATCCGCGCCCTCCGGTTCGCCCACGGCCAGATGACCCAGGCCGACCTCGCCGCCCGGATCGGCGTCACCCGCCAGACCGTCATCGCGATCGAGCAGGGCCGCTATTCCCCCTCGCTCGAGATGGCGTTCCAGCTCGCGCACGTGTTCGGCGTCCCGCTCGAAGAAGTGTTCCAGTACCCGGAGGAGTCCTCGTGAAAGCGATCGTCCAGTCCCGCTACGGAAGTCCCGGCCTGCTCGAGTTCCGCGACGTCGACAGACCTTCGCCCGGTGCCGGCGAGGTCCTCGTGCGGGTGCGCGGGGCCGGCGTCGACCCGGGCGTGTGGCACCTGACCACCGGGCAGCCGTACCTGCTGCGGCTCCTGGGTTTCGGGTTCAGGCGGCCGAAGCAGCCGGTGCGGGGCCTCGACTTCGCCGGCACCGTCGAAGAGACCGGCGACGGCGTGACGCGGTTCCGGCCGGGCGACGAGGTGTTCGGCGTCGGCAAGGGGTCCTTCGCCGAGTTCGCCGTCGCCGAGCAGGACCTCGTCGCGGCGAAACCCGCGCGCCTGTCGTTCGAGCAGGCGGCGGCCGTCCTGGTCTCCGGCGGCACCGCCCTGCAGGCTCTGCGCGACGCCGGCGACGTCCGGCCCGGGCAGCGCGTCCTGGTCATCGGGGCGGCGGGCGGCGTGGGCTCCTTCGCCGTCCAGCTGGCCAAGGCCTTCGGCGCGCACGTCACGGGACTGTGCAGCACCGCCAAGACGGACCTGGTCCGCACGCTCGGCGCCGACCACGTCGTCGACTACACGCGCGAAGACTTCGCGGCGCAGCGGTACGACCTGATCGTGGACACCGCGGGCCTGCGATCGCTGACCCGCCTGCGCCGGGCGCTGACCCCGCGCGGGACGCTGGTGATCGTCGGCGGCGAAGGCGGCCGCTGGTTCGGCGGCATCCAGCGGGTGCTCTTCGCGGCGCTGCTGAGCCCGCTGGTGCGGCACCGGCTGCGGGGGCTCATCGCCCGCGAGCGCGGCGCGGACCTCGAGACCCTGCGGGAACTGATCGAAGCCGGGAAGGTCACGCCGGTGCTCGACCGCACCTATCCCCTCGCCGACGCCGCCGCCGCGATCGGCCACCTCCACGCGGGGCGCGCGGCGGGCAAGGTCGTCCTGCTCCCCTGAACCCCGCGGCCGGTCAGCGGAAGGCGTCCGCGTGGGCCGCAGCCCAGTCGGCGAACGTGCGGGCCGGGCGGCCCGTGATCTCGCGGACGTCCGGGTGGACCGTCGCCTCGTCGAGCGTCCCGCCGGCGTAGAAGTCCCAGAACGCCTCGACGTACGCGGCCGGCATGCTCGCCTCGAGCTCCGCGCGCGTCTCGTCGCCGGTCAGCCCCACGAAGCGAAGCTCCCGTCCGAGCACTTCGGCCAGCACGGCGACCTGCTCGGCGGGACGCATCGCGACCGGCCCGGTCAGTTCGCCGATCCGGCTTTCGTACCCGCCCTTCAGCGCTTTCACCGCCACCGCGGCGATGTCGGCCGGGTCGACGCACGCGGCGGCGACGTCCGGGAACTGCGCGCGCACGGTGTCGCCCGCGCGCAGCTGCGGCAGCCAGCGCAACGCGTTCGTCATGAACGCGCGCGGCCGCAGGAACGTCCAGTCGAGGCCGGACGCGCGCACCGCGCGTTCGGCCAGCGTCATGTACCGCGAAACCGCGTTGTCCAGGTTCTCGAGCGCGGCCGAACCGCCGGACAGCAGCACGATCCGCCGCACGCCCGCGTCGCGCGCCCGCGCCAGCATGCCGGGCATGTCCTGGTAGCCCGGCAGGAGGAAGACGCCTTCGACGCCCTTGAGCGCGTCGCCGAGGCCGGCGGGATCGTTCAGGTCCCCCACCGCGGCCTCGACGCCGTCCGGGAGCACCGCGTCCGGCCGGCGCACCAGCGCCCGGACCGGTTCACCCGCTTCCTTCAGCGCCGTGACCACTTCCGAGCCGACGTTGCCGGTGGCACCGGTGACCAGGAACATGTGCGAACCCCCCAAGGATCGTCCTGGACCCACCGTAGCGCCACCGGCCGCCACGTCAGCCCTGCGGCAGGTCCTCGAACTCGACGACCTGGCGGACCTCCACCTCGATCTCCAGGTCGAACAGCTCGGCGTAGCGCCGCGCGAACTCGACGGCTTCCGCGAGGTCCGCGGCGTTGATCAGCGCGAACCCGCCGATGACCTCCTTGGCCTCGGCGAACGGGCCGTCGGTCACCCGGATCGCGGCGCCGCGCGGCTTGCGGACGAGCGCGCCCTTCTCCGACTTGTGCACGCCCTCCGCGGTGATCAGGATCCCCTTCTCCGCCGACTCCTGGACGAACGCGCCCATCTTCGCCATGAACTCCGGGCTGGGGTTCCACGCCTGCGGGTCGTTCTCGTCGATCCGGTGCATCATGAGGAAACGCATGGTCCTGCTCCCTGGTCGTACGGGCCGGGGTCCGGTGCCTTCCGGACGCGATGACCGGCCTTCACCCCCGCGTCGATCGGCCGCGCCCGGCCCTCGACATTTCTCCCGGACATTTTCCCGGGCAGAGTACTGTGACCCGCGTCACCGTCGACCGGAGGTGCCCGGATGCCCGTCGTGCTCGCGATCGGAACGCGCAAAGGCCTGTGGCTGGCGACCAGCCACGACGACCGGAAGACCTGGGAGGTGAGCGGCCCGCACCACCCGATGACCGACGTCTACGCCGTGGGCATCGACACCCGCCGCGCCACGCCGCGCCTGCTCGCCGGGGTGACCAGCGAGCACTTCGGGCCGAGCGTGGCCACCAGCGACGACCTCGGCGCGACCTGGGACGAGCCGGACCACGCGCCGATCGCGTTCCCGCCGGACACCGGCGAATCCCTGGCCAGGGCGTGGCAGCTGGTGCCCGGCCCGGCGAGCGAGCCGGACGTCGTCTACGCCGGCACCGAGCCGTCCGCGCTGTTCCGCTCCACCGACGGCGGCCGCACGTACGAGCTGGTCCGCGGCCTGTGGGAGCACCCGCACCGCGAACACTGGACGCCCGGGGGCGGCGGCAAGGCCGTGCACACCGTGCTCCCGCACCCGGCCGAGCCCGGCCGCGTCACCGTCGCGATGTCCACCGGCGGCGTCTACCGCACCGAGGACGGCGGCGAGTCGTGGCGGGCGAGCAACACCGGCATCAAGGCCGTCCACGTGCCCGACCCGTACCCCGAATACGGCCAGTGCGTGCACAAGGTCGCGGCGCACCCGGCCGAGCCGGACCGCTTCTACGCCCAGGTGCACCACGGCGTCTACCGCAGCGACGACGGCGGCGAGACCTGGCAGTCCATCGCCGACGGGCTGCCCAGCGACTTCGGCTTCCCCGTCGTGGTCCACCCGGGCCGCCCCGAGGTGATCTACACGTTCCCGCTGGTCGCCGACGCCCTGCGGTTCCCGCCGGACGGCCACTGCCGGGTGTACCGGAGCGAGGACGCCGGGAAGTCGTGGGAAGCGGTCGGCGCCGGCCTGCCGGACGGCTACTGGGCGGGCGTGCTGCGGGACGCGATGTGCACCGACGACGCCGAGCCGGCCGGGGTGTACTTCGGCTCGCGCTGCGGCGACGTCTACGCCAGCCGGGACGAGGGCGACAGCTGGCAGCTCGTCGCGGCGCACCTGCCCGACGTGCTCAGCGTCCGCGCGGCGACGGTGTGACCGTGCGGGTCACCGTGCTGCTGCCCGGGACGCTGCGGGAGAAGGCGGGCGGCGAGGCGAAGCTGGCCGTCGAAGTCGGTGAGCCGGCCACGCTGGGCGCCCTGCTCGACGCGCTCGCGCAGCGGTACCCGGCGCTCGAACGGCGGCTGCGCGACGAGCAGGCGGGGCTGCGCCGGTACGTCAACTTCTACGTCGACGGCGAGGAGTGCCGCGCCCTCGGCGGCACCGGCGCCCGGCTCCGCGACGCCGCCGAGGTGCAGATCATCCCGTCGGTCGCGGGAGGCTGAGCGCCTCAGCCCGGCGCGCGGTGCCCACCAGCGCCAGCGCGAGCAGCCCGGCACCGAGCCCGGCCACCAGCCACCACACGCCGTGGGCGGTGCCGGCCAGCGCGACGCCCAGCGTGGTGCCGGTCTGCCGTCCGGTCGACGCCAGCGAGGCGGCCACCCCGGCCATCGAACCGGGCATCCCGGAGACGGCGGTGTTCGTGATCGGCGGGTTGACCGTGCCGAGGAAGACGCCGAACAGCAGGAAGACGGCGAGCACCAGGGGCAGCGGCGTCGCCGGGCCGAGCCACGCGGCCGCGGCGCCGCCGAGGGCGAGCGCGCTCCCGGCGACGACCAGCGGCCCGCGCGGACCGTGCGTGCCGACCAGCCGTCCGGTGCGCGGCGACAGCACGAGCACCAGCAGCCCCACGGGCAGCAGGCACAACCCGGCGGCCAGCGGCGTCAGGCCGCGGACGTCCTGGAGGTACTGGGTGGCGGTGAACAGGAAGATCCCGAACCCGCACAGGGCCAGCACCGCCATCACGATCGCCGAGCTGAAGGCGACGCCGCGGAACAGGTGCAGCTCCAGCAGCGGGTCCGTGCGGCGCGGTTCGTGGACGAGCAGGCCGGCCACGCCGAGCGCGGCGAGCGCGAACAGGCCGAGGACCAGCGGCGACGTCCAGCCCAGCGGCCGCGACTCGATCAGCGCGTAGACGACGCTGCCGAGCACCACGAGCACGAGGAGCTGCCCGAGGGGGTCGAACCGGCGGGCGCGCGGCGCGCGGGACTCGGGCACGAACAACGCGGTGGCCACCAGTGCGGCGGCGACGATCGGGACGTTGACCCAGAACACCGCGCGCCAGCCGAAGCCGTCGACGAGCGCACCGCCGAGGATCGGCCCGAGCGCCAGCGCCAGCCCCGACATCGAGCCGAACACGCCGATCGCGCGGGCGCGTTCGGCCGGGACGGGGAAGGTGGTGGCGACGATGGCCATCGCGACCGGGTTGAGCATGGTGCCGCCGGCCGCCTGCAGCGCGCGGGCCGCGATCAGCCAGCCGATGCCGGGCGCGAGGCTGCACAGCAGCGAACCGAGCCCGAACGCGGCGAGGCCGCACTGGAAAACCCGCTTGCGCCCGAACCGGTCGGCGGCCGACCCGGCGAGCACGAGGAACCCGGCCAGCACGAGCGTGTAGGCGTCGACTGTCCACTGCAGACCGGAGACGGACGCGCCGAGGTCGCGGCGGATCGCGGGCAGGGCGACGGTGACGATGGAGATGTCCATCACGACCACGACGATGCTGGCGCAGCAGACGGCCAGCACGAGCGCGGGGCGATGAGCGGTCGGAACGTTCATGCGATCGACGCTAGGATTTAGAGCGTGCTCGAAGTCAAACCGCCGATCCCCGCCGAGGGGCTGACGATCGCGGACGCGGCCCGCTACACCGGCGTCAGCGCGCACACGCTGCGCTACTACGAACGAGCGGGCCTGGTGGTCACGAAGGTCGACCGCACGAGCGGCGGCCGCCGCCGCTACCACAAGCTCGACCTGGAGTGGATCAAGATCTGCACCAAGCTCCGGGCCACGGGCATGCCGATCAAGACGATCCGCCGCTACGCCGACCTGGTCGCCGCCGGCCGCGGCAACGAGCCGGAACGCCTGGCGCTGCTGGAGGAGCACCGCGCGGAGGTGCTGGCGAAGCTGGCCGAGCTGCAGGAGAACCTGCAGCTGATCGACCGCAAGATCGGCGTGTACCGGGGCCGCCTGGAAGCGGGCGACGCGGACGGGCTCTGGGCGCCGGGGCAGGCGTAGAACCGCCCATCGGGGACGATTGACAGCAACCGCACAGCTTCCGCACAAGGCAGGACAACCTCGCGGCGGCAGGGTGAACCCCATGAACCCCACCTACGAAGGCCGCCCGCTGCCCCGGCCGCGTGACGAGGTCGTCGACCAGGGCCTCGGCTTCGACATCGGCACCCTGCTCAGCCGCCGCCGGGCGCTGTGGTTCCTCGGGCTCGGCGCGGCCGGTGCCGTGCTGACCGCCTGCGGGACCTCGGCCACCACCACGTCGGCTTCTTCGACCGCGACGGCGTCGGGCGAGATCCCGGACGAGACCGCGGGTCCGTACCCCGGCGACGGCTCCAACGGGCCCGACGTGCTGGAGCAGAGCGGCGTGGTCCGCTCGGACATCCGGTCCAGCTTCGGCACCGGCAGTGGCACCGCCGAAGGCGTCCCGATGACGCTGGAGCTGGTGGTCGCGGACCTGGCCAAGGGCGGTTCGCCGTTCGCCGGGGTCGCCGTGTACGTCTGGCACTGCGACCGCGAAGGCCGGTATTCCCTTTATTCGCAAGGGGTCCAGAACGAGAACTACCTGCGTGGCGTCCAGCTCGCCGGCGCCGACGGCCGCGTGCGCTACACCAGCGTCTTCCCCGCCTGCTACGACGGCCGGTGGCCGCACATCCACTTCGAGGTGTACCCGGACCAGGCGTCGATCACCGACAGCGCGAAGGCGATCGCGACGTCCCAGGTCGCGCTGCCGCAGAACGTCTGCGAAGCGGTCTACGCGCAGCCCGGGTACGAAGCGTCGGTGTCCAACCTCCGGAAGGTGAGCTTGAGCAGCGACAACGTCTTCGGCGACGACAGCGGCGCGCTGCAGCTGGGCACCGTGACCGGCGACGTGACCGCCGGCTACACGGTGACGCTCAAGGTCGGCGTCGACACCACGACGGCCCCGGCGGCCGGCGGCGGCCCGGGCGGACCGCCGCCCTCGCGCTAGCTGCCGGGCTTGAGCTCGTCGAACAGCTGCTGCAGCTGCTCGGGGATCTCGCCGCCGAACACGCTCTCGATGAGGACCGACTCGTCGACGGGGTTCGCGCTGCGCGTGAACATCGCTTCCTCGTAGCCGGCCAACGCCTCCTCGACCGGGTACGCGGCCAACGCCTGACCGAGTTCGGCGCCGTCGAGCATGGCCAGGTTGGCGCCTTCGCCGTTCGGCGCGGTGAGGTGGGCGGCGTCGCCGACGAGGGTGACTCCCGGCACGCGCTCCCACCGCACCCCGGCCGGAAGGGTGTGGTGCGGGCGCAGCACCGGCCCGGAATCGGCGTCGGTGAGCAACGCGGTCAGTTCCGGGGCCCAGCCCTCGAACTCCGCCGCGATCCGGGCGGCGGCCGCGGCGGGGTCGCCGAAGTCGATGGCGTCGAACCACTCCAGCGGCCGCTCGAGTTCGACGTAGGCGTGCAGGGTGTCGCCACTTTCCCGGTGTGCGTTGATGCCCTGCCCCGGCGTGGGCCCGGCGACGAACATCGACCCGCCCCCGACCGCCTTCGCCACGGCGGCGTGCCGCGTGTCGGCGTCGAAGAGGTAGGTCTCCACGAAGGAAGTCCCGGCGTACTCGGGGGTTTCGGCCGTCAGCAGCGGGCGCACCCGCGACCAGGCGCCGTCCGCGCCGACGAGCACCGCGGCCTCGACGCTGGTCCCGTCGGCGAAGACCACCTCGTTCCCCGGCCGGACCCCGGCGACCTTGTGTCCCCAGTGGACGGTGCCGGGCGGCAGCGAGTCCAGCAGCATCCGCCGCAGATCCCCGCGCTGCACCTCGGGACGGCCGCCGGAACCGTCGTCGGCCTTCTCGAACACCAGCTTCCCGCTCGCGTCCAGGACGCGCATCGCCTGACGGCCCTCCAGGATCAAGCCCCGGAACTCCGTCATCAGCCCGGCGGCCTCGACGGCGAGCCGGCCGTTGTAGTCGTGGATGTCGAGCATCCCGCCCTGCATCCGCGCCATGGGTGAAGCCTCGGCTTCGTAGACGACGGCTTCGATGCCGTGGACGTGCAGCACGCGGGCGAGGGTGAGTCCCCCGAGCCCGGCGCCGATGATCGTGACTGGGGTGCGCATGGCGGCTCCTTCGCTCTCTGGAATTACGTTCCAGAGAGTGCCGGGGACCGCTGGCAGGCGACGCACACCGCCCTGGCAGGGGTCTGGCAATACTGCCCCGAAGGGCACCCGGTTGCTCCCTTTGGGCGGACCCCGTGCCTCCTCCCCTCCTCCCGGAACCGCAGGACGATGGCGGCCGAACGATCGGGGGAACCACCATGGCGCTGACCGTGACCTTCTCAGGCAAGACGCCGGTGAGCACCGGGGCCACGTCGTACTACCAGGTCTGGACCTACACCGTTCAGGCGTCGTCGCTCGGCGAGCTCGCGGGCAACCAGCGGATCGCGCTCGCCCTGCCCGCCGCCGTCGATGTCCAGGACCCGCGCCGGTACCCCGACGTCGGCGCGCTCGGCGGCGCGTTCCTGGAGAAGGACGCCGCGGGCAGCCGCCAGTACGCCGGGAAGGTGGTCGGGCTGCCCGGGACCACCCAGACGATCTCCTTCGTCGCGCCGGCGGCGCAGGCGGACCGGGAGCTGTTCCTCGTCGGGGCGAGCGGGGCCGGCCGGCCGTGGACCGTGCTGCCGTTCGCCGCGGGCGGCCCGGTCGCGAACTCGCAGGCCCTGCCGGCGCCGTCCGCCGCCGTCCGGGTCGGCACCGGACGGCCGCTGGCCGAGTTCACCGGCGCGCTGCCGTACGCGAGCGAGTCGTTCGGCCTGATCCAGCCGTTGCTGGGGTGGCGGTCGCAGCGCACGGTGGCGCGCTTCGCCGAGGCGCTGCGGCGCGCCGACGACGCCGTGCTCGCCGGCCTGTCCCAGGTCGTCACGCCGCGGGCGAGGTACGTGCCGCCCGTCATCCACCTCGAGGCCGCGTCGGCGGGCGAGACCCTGGAGCTGAAGACCGGCGACGCGCCGGCGACCGCCGCCTACCACCCGATGATCGCCTCGGTGCTGGCCGACCTGATCCAGGCGCGGATCAAGGACAAGGACCCGCGCGACCCGGCGACCTGGCTGCCGCTGCTGTCCCGCGCGAGCCTGGACACGATCCTGGCCACCGAGGTCTCCCCGGTGCTGTTCAGCCGCGCCGCCACCGTCGAGCCCACCGACGAGGCCAAGCGCCGGGCACTGGTCGAGACCATGGCGGCCAAGGAGTCCGTGGTCGCCGGGCTGCTCGGCTACCTCGCCGCGCAGAACCTCGTGCCGACGCTGGCCGATCTGTTCACGCCACCCAGGCAGGGCGAGTTCGACACCTCGCAGTACCGCGGGCTGCAGCGGATGCTCGACCCGCTGGAGAGCGCGAGCCGCGCCGAGGCGCTCAACCGGGTCAGCCTCTCCCCGGTCGGCATCGTGCACCTGTTCCGCCAGTACTTCTTCGAGTTCGACACGTTCCTCGGCCCGCCGGTGCAGCACGTCTGGCTCAGCCCGGGCAGCTCGCTGGAGCTGATCGAGTCCCAGACCCGGCGCACGCTGGTCGAGCGCGTCGTGGAGGAAGGCCAGGAGCTCACGCAGAGCCGGACCGGCGAGAGCAAGGTGGACGACGAGGTCTCGACCGCGGTCAAGGACGAGAACGAGCGCAACACCAAGCTCGGCTTCTCGGTGTCGGCCAACCAGCGGTGGGTGTGGGGCGACGCCAACGAAACCGCGACGATGGACATGAGCGACACCCAGAAGCAGGCGCGGGAACAAACGCACAAGCAGATGCGCCAGCAGAGCGAACGGCTCAGCACGGAGATCAAGCGCAGCTTCAAGACCACGTTCCGCACGGTCACCGAGACCACCGACACCTCGAGCCGCCGCTACGTCCTCGCGAACAGCACCGGCAAGCTGATCAACTACGAGCTGCGCCGCAAGATGCGCCGCGTCGGCGTGCAGGTGCAGGACCTCGGCACCCAGCTGTGCTGGCAGTCCTTCGTGGACGACCCGGGTGCGGCGCTGGGGCTGGCGAAGCTGGTCCACCTCGCCGCGCCCCCGGACGCGGCCGCCGTCGCGCCGGCCAACGAGCTGCCGATGCCGGAGGACTACACCGAGGACGTCACCGTCCAGTTCGGCTACCCGTTCAACGGCTACATCCGGCCGGTCGGCGGGGGCGGGACGGGCTTCTGGATCGCCGACGTCGAGCTCACCCCGAGAGACGGCTACGAACCGGCGAAGGTCGGCGAGGTGCGCTGGACGGCGAGCACCGCCGCGGTGAAGCTCAAGCTGGGCCGCAAGCCCGAGGACGCGCCCGAAGGCACGCCGGTCCCGAAGCAGCCGGCGCTGTCGGTGTTCCTCTACAACGCGCACGGCGAGCGGAACGAGCTCTTCGCGTTCACCGTGCCCGTGACCTACCGGGCCACGGACGAAAAGCGCAAGCAGGTCACCGACCAGAACAAGCTGCTCGCCGCGAAGCGGGACCTCGAACTGGACCAGAAGCAGCGCGAGGCGTACCTCAAGGCGGCGCAGGACCGGGTGGCCGCCGCCAGCAAGATCCAGGTCCGCGACTACGACGTGCTCCGCGAGGAAGAACGCGTGGTGGTCTACCGGCGGCTGCTCGAACAGCTGATGCGGATCGACGGCAGGCGGCCGACCCAGCCGGAGCTGCTGCACAAGCTCGCCGAGCTGATCAACTCGATGTTCGACGTCGAGGCCATGCTGTACTTCGTGGCGCCCGAGTGGTGGCGGCCCCGCCTGCACGAAGCGCACCCGACCTTCGCCCCGGAGCTCGACCGGCTGGGCGACCCGAGGCTCGAGACGCCCGGCGGCGGCCCGGCGCTGGACCCGTCGCTCGCGACGGCCGTCGACCACATCGTCCGCGACAGCCCCACCGGCCTCGACGACCACACCGTCGGCTGGGCCAACGAAGGCGACATGAGCCGGCGCGACAACTACTTCATCACCGCGGACTCGGCGCCGGCCCGGCTGGGCAGCTCCCTGGGCTGGCTGCTGCAGCTCGATGGCGACCACCAGCGCAACGCGTTCCTCAACGCGCCCTGGGTCAAGGCGGTCGTGCCGATCCGGCCGGGCAAGGAGCTCGCGGCGCTGAACTGGCTGTCCGACCCGAGCATCGAGGGCGCGACCGGCCTGGACGACCTCTACCAGCCCGCCACCGACGGCGAGAGCACCCGGATCCTCGCCGCGCTGCGGGCCCACCCGTGGTCCGATCCGGCGCTGGTGACCCGCTACCGCGACCTGACCCCCGCCGGGCTGACCATCCGCGACGTCCTCCGCTACGTGGCCGTCACCGTGCTGGCCAAGCACGAAGCGGGCACCGAGGTGGTCACCGAGCAGCTCGAACCCGGCGTCACGCTGAACTACCTGCGCCCGGACATGGTCTACGAGAAGGGCTTCGACCCGCTGGAGAAGGGGTTCAAGGCCGAGAGCGAGCAGGGCTACGAGGTCTTCGACCAGTGGGTCGAGGTCCTGCCCACCGACCAGGTCGCGGTCGTCGAGGTCGAGTACGACCCGAAGACCGGGCAGCAGGTCTAGTGCTCACCCTGAGGGACGTGACGGCCACGACGTGGACGACGCTGACCAACCCGCCCACCGGCCTGGCGGTGCCGGTCGAGCCCAGCGCCGAGTGCCTGCGCGACGTGCCCACGTGCAAGCTCCAGACCGCCAACCGGAAGGACGAGCTTCCCTTCCTGGCCCGGAACCGGAACTGGGATCCGCTCCCGCTGCCGGACATCACCAAGCCGATCTCCTGGCCGTTCCTGAAGCCGTCGCTGTTCCGGAAGGCGGCGTTCGCGAAGTGGGACGTCCTCGACCTCGACTTCGTCCGGCAGCCGGCCGCCCGCTACACGGTGAAGGTCTACAGCGTCACCTACGACGGCAACGAGCTGCCGCCGCGGTTCGTCGCGGTCGCCGTCCCGGAGGGCCTGGACACCGCGAAACCGCCGCCGTTCCTGGTGCACTACAAGCACATCCCCGGCCAGGACGAGACGGCGCACCTGTTCACGCACTTCCGGCCGCTCGGGTTCGACTGGCTGTACTACGACATCTGGAGCTGGTGGGTCTACAACGCGCGGTCGCAGGCCGACGGCACGGTCAAGGTCGACATGCCGTTCCTGTCGCCGCAGCAGGGCACCTTCGGGTTCCCCTACCAGCTGCGGCACGCGAACAAGCCGTACGTGATCGTGCTGCCCCAGATCAGCCGGGTGTTCGACCAGGCCACCCAGCAGCTGCGCGACTACCAGCTGTACTCGGCGGCGACCCTGCGCACGATCCTGCTCGCGATCCAGGGCGACGTCACGCAGGTCCACGACGACACCCTGTCCCACGTCGCGATCTCCGCCAACAGCAGCGGGTGCAACGTCGTCGCGAAGTTCCTCACCGACAACGTGGCCGCCGCGAAACGGGATCCGAGGGTCGGGACCTTCATGAAGGACGAGTTCAACGAGCTCTTCGTCTTCGATCCGCCGGAGGGTTTCGCCGACCCCATGATCGCCGCCGCGGGCGGGTGGTCGAAGCTGACGAGCGGGCGCGGCACGTTCAAGGGCAAGAGCGTGCGCTTCTACACGCATTCCTTCCCGGCGACCACGACCGCGCTGACCGGCGGCAAGGCGAACCCGTTCAAGCGCGGGAAGAACGGGCTGGCGGAGTCCCCCGACAAGCGCGTCTCGGTGGCGTACTTGCCCTTCGACCGCGACGGCGACGACGTGTGGCAGCAGACGTACGACGAAAACCTGCCGGACGGCCGCCTGCGTGTGAACAATTTCGCGTTCGTGCACCACGCGATCCCCGCGCTCTGCCTGACCGACGCGGCGGCGCGCAGCCTCTACGTGTGAGATCGGCGTCGTCTACGGTAAAGGGCCGGACGACGAGCACGGCGACGGCAGGATGACGGGTGAAGGAACGCGAGCTGCGGCGCCGCTGCCGGCGGTTGCTGAACGAACTGGGCATCCGGCCGCCCCTGGACGTCGCCGAGCTGTGCCGCAGCGTGGGTGAGCAGCGCGGGCGGCCGATCCGGCTGATCGCGCACCGGATCCCGGTGCCGGGTCCGTTCGGCGCGTGGATCGCCACCGAGCGGGCCGACTACATCATCTACCAGCGCGACACCAGCAAAGCCCACCAGAGCCACATCATCCTGCACGAACTAGGCCACATGCTGGCCGGGCACCACGCCACCGCGGAGGACGACAGCCTGGTCACCGGCCTGACGCCGCCGGGGCCGCCCCCGGACCTGACGCCAGAGCCGGTCCGGCGGGCCCTGCTGCGGACCTCCTACGACACCGACCACGAGCGGGAAGCCGAGACGGTCGCGACGATCATCCTGGAGTGGGCGTCCGTGCTGGACCTGGTCGCGCCGGCGTCGTCGGACGAGGACACCGCGAAGCGGATCGAGAACGCGCTGGGCGAACGGCTGGGGTGGCTGTGAACAGCAAGATCGCACTGCTCGTCGTCCAGGGCGTCATCCTCTACCCCGCCCTGCTGTGGAAGCTCTACCAGCTCAGCCGGGCACCCGAGGACGTGGCGCGCTGGATGGTCACCGCGTGCCTGGCCTGCTTCGCGGCGTCGTTCCCGTTCGGGCTGCTGGCGGGGGACGTGAACCAGCCGGACCCCGGGGTCATCGTGCCGCTGCTGTTCCAGCACGTCTTCCTCTGCGGGCTCGTCTACTCCCTGATGTGCTTCTTCCTGTTCTCGGCCCTGCCGTCGGACCGAGCCCGGCGGCGGGCGTGGCAGGAAGCCGTGCCGCTGGGCACCACGATCCTGGTGATGGCGGCCGTGGCGGTGCTCATGCCCGGCGGCCCGCCCTCGACGTACCCGCGCGCCGGCGTCTCGGTGTTCTACCTCGCGGCCGACCTGTACCTGACGTACGGCATCGCGAGCGCGTGCTTCCTGGCGCGCCGCTACGCCCGGGGTGCGGCGCCCCGGCTGTCCCGCGGCCTGCTGATCGCGTCGGTGGGCTTCGCCTTCGGCGCGGTGGGCGGCGCGACGCTGGTCGCGGTCGTGCTGGTGCACTGGGCGGGCGCGGCGATCCCCGCGCTGCTGGTGCAGGCCACGGTCTTCCTGGTGTTCCCGAGCGCGATCCTGCTGGTGATCGGCCTGTCCTACCCGGGCGTCGCCACCCGGCTGGCGGCGACGCGCGTGTGGTGCCGGCACCTGCGCACCTACCACCGCCTCGGTCCACTGTGGACCCGCCTGCACGAGGCCTTCCCGGAGGACGCGCTGAGCCGCACCCCGCTGAGCCCGTGGCGCGACACCCTGAGCGTGCTCGGCGTGCACCGCCGCTACTACCGGCGGGTCATCGAATGCCGGGACGGGCTGGTGCGGATCAGCCCGTACCTCGCCCACCTCCCGCACGACGGCCCACTGGCCGCGCGGCTCACCGAAGCGCTGCGCGCCCACGCCCGCCGCGAGGAGGTCCCGGATTCGGGGATGCCGGTCGCGGTCCCGGAAGGCGGCGGCCTGGACGACGACGTCCGGGAGCTGGTCGCGCTTTCGGAGTCGCTGCGGACCGTCGCCGTGTGACGCGGTAGGTCATTCGTTCGCGCCGGGGAGCGAGCAGCTACTCCAGATCGGAGGCGGGCTACGCACTCATCTGCCATTCGCGGTGGCACACGACCATCCTGACCACCCGAACCGACGTACCGCTAAGTTCGCACCCATGCCGGAATCGATCCTCGATGCCGTCGCCGTGGCACTCGCGACGCAGAGTGCGCCTGCGACAGTCAGAGCACGCCGCCACCGGGCGAGGGTCACGACAAAACCGGTCTTCGACGACTTCCGATTCGAATTCAGCCGCGCCGAAAACACAGCTCGACGAAATCAACGGAAAATCTTCCTCAAGTCCAGCAGAAAATTGCTTGCACAAGCAAGCAATTGCCGACTTCCAGACTTCCTGCACGAGCATTCGCGCAAGATAAAAACCACTCACGCCCATGACAGGCGGTTCACGCCCGGAGATTCCACCCCCAACGCAACCCAGCCAACGATGAGACCCAGACTTCACGCGTTCATCCCAAAAGGCTAAAAGACTCACCCGAACAGGCGTACGACCCTGTCACCCCAATAAGATATCACAGATCCGACCAACGACCGATGATCAGCACAAACCGTCCCGAACAACGGATCAAGGAAGCGCTACGGCAAGCGAGTGGCCACTGTTGTCGCGCGCCACGACCCCCCGATAACCTGAGAGGCCAACCGATTCGACCACCAGGGAGCACGATGAAACTTCGACTGATCGGCGGATCCGGGTGCGGCAACGGCCCTTGTCCCGCCGTTTACGAAACCGAGAACGACACACTCGTGATTCAGGGGTTCCACGTCGACCCAGGTCGCGCCGAACTGGACTTACCCCCAGGTGAAGACGCCGTCGAAATACCGCGATACATTCTAGAACACGCACTCGGACGCTGACGGCGCAATGGCCGCCTGACCTCAGGCGGCCTACCAAAAGGAGAGATACCCATTATTCTGAACATGGATCAATTCGGAAAGTTCTTCACGGAATTTACGAAGTCTGCA
This sequence comes from Amycolatopsis eburnea, assembly GCF_003937945.1. Lineage (GTDB taxonomy): Bacteria > Actinomycetota > Actinomycetes > Mycobacteriales > Pseudonocardiaceae > Amycolatopsis > Amycolatopsis eburnea. The sequence goes on along the minus strand of NZ_RSEC01000021.1, from coordinate 443,458 downwards.
ACCCGAATTGAGACACTTCCCGTGTACACCGTTGAGGAAGAGAGCGAGAACTTCGCGCACTACTTGTCAGGCAACCCCTTGCCACCCGATCGCAACAGCGAGTGGGCAGAAAACATCAAGAAATGCACTGAAGACGGTAAGTACATGGGGCGCGTGCACATCATCGATCGCACATTGACGCCGTACTTGCAGTTTGAAATTGACTGGTACTACGCCGTCAACGGCGCAGCCGGAGAAGATATCCGGTTCATCTTTCGGGACGACGTGCCCAACCTCGTTCACACGGACACCTGGCTGTTCGACGACGAGACCGTGATAGACCTGAGCTACGACAACGAAGGTCGACTGCTTTACGTCAACCAGAACGACGACCCCGTACGCTTGGAACAGGCCCGGGCTGCATGGAAGGCCTTCTACGCGAAATCATTCCCGCTGGCCCAACTTCTATCCAACATCCGGAGCAACAACCTCACGGTTCCACACGGTTGACCATCGCCACAGGGACCTCACCGGAGGCGAGGCATGGCCACCGAAGAGAGCGCACGAACCCATACGACCTTTGTGATCAACGACCAGGTAAACGGCTATCCCGCGCGTTCGGTGACGACCGAGGCGACCGGTGAAGAACTCAGTCAGCTGGTGCAGCGCGGATACCTGGTACGCAGAGGTGTACTGCCCGCGCATGTCGTGACCGAACTGGCAGACAGCGTGCACCTCCTGGCAAAGTCGGAGGAAGGAAAACGTGGCGCAGAATGGGTGGAGAATGAAAGCATATATCTTCGTCGGCTTTTCGATAAAGATGCGGCTTTTCACCAGCTACTGCGCCTTGAACCAGCCCTCTCGATATCTAGAATATTGCTCGGCCCCCAAGTCTGGATTGACCTGGAGGCACGAATGCATTACCCAGGAAGTCCGGATGTTGCAGTACCTTGGCACAATCATCTTCCGGTTATTCCAGAACCTCTGCCGGCCTTCTTCAGCTATCCACACCAGATACATTGCCTGATCTATCTGGATCGCGTATCCGAGCCAGAAGGGGCACTGTGCCTACTGCCCGGATCACACACCCGGACCGGCCTGCGGATCCCACTGGGTGACCAGAGTGATTACAACGACCAAGTAGAGTTGTTCTTCGAAGCGGGCGACGCGGTGCTCATCCACGGAAACCTTTGGCACAAGACGAAGCCGTCGACCACAGCGGCAGGCCACCGACGGTTGCTGCTACTTGGGTACGTTCCATCCTGGATCCGGGGTGACATCGGGCAGCACGGCGTCGCAGCCGACAAACCACTGACAGCAGAACTCGCACGGAACGCGAGCTGGGAACTGAAGGAATTACTAGGCGAGTTCAACTGGTGACGATGGTGTCGAATCACAAAGTCCGGTGCAGGTTTCGCCCTTTGGTAGAGGCCGACCTCGCCGTCTTCGAGCAAGCCTACGCATCACGTAGCGACACCGGCGAGTACCAGTGGTTCGGCCACAGCCCACCTGGACGCGGCCTGGTGGAAATGGGCGCACTGGGCAGCGAAGGCGGACGCCTCACAGCCGTGGCCACCGACGATGATCGCGTCATCGGCAGCGCCTTCTGGTTTCGCCGAATCTGGGGACCACCGGAAACATCGTGGTGCTGGGAGATCGCATTGCACATTCACGCGGTCGAACGCGGCCGCGGATTCGGCACCGAGTGCATCAGGCTCCTGACTCGTTACCTGTTCGATCACACGTTGACGCAGCGAATTCAAGCCATCACTGATGTCGAGAACGTTGCCGCACAGCAGATGCTCGGACGTATCGGTTTCACCGGGGAAGGCAAGCTCCGAGCGGCGCAATGGAGAGAAGGTCGCTGGCACGACCAGCTTATCTATTCATTGCTCCGCCACGATTCCGTAGTCATGCCTGTAACCGAAGATGGACACGGACATGCCGGAACCGGATAACCACGGGTACGACAACACTCGCTCGCAGGTTTCCGGCGACGCAAATGAGGTCGTCCAAGCACGCGACGTTTCTGGCGGAATTCATTTTCATTACGGAAGCGGAGGCCGCGCGGGCCTGCCACTGCAATTGCCTAGAGGTGTCAGAGTCTTCATCAATCGCTCCTCTGACTTAACAGCCCTCGACGAACTGTTGCTCGATGACGAAGACTTTGTGGTGTATGTGATCGCCGGAACTGCCGGCGTCGGTAAAACCTCACTCGCATTGCATTGGGCACACCGGGCCCGCGCTGAATTCCCGGACGGGCAACTGTACATCGATCTGCGGGGATACGACCCAGGGCCACCCGTAACAGCTGACCAGGCACTGGAGCGGTTCCTTCAAGCCATCGGAGTACCCGCCGCCGCGGTGCCGAACGATGTCGAGTCGAAGTCGGCGCTCTACCGCTCGATCTTGGCCGACCGACACATGCTTGTCATCCTCGACAACGCCGGAACCACCGCCCAAGTCCGCCCTCTGCTCCCGGGATCCGGACGCAGCCTCGCCATCGTGACCAGCCGCAGTCATTTGACAGGGCTGGCAATTCGGCACGGAGCCAGGCGCAGAACCGTCGAAACCCTCACTGAAGCCGAGGCCATTCGCCTGTTGACCGAGACCACAAAGGACTACCGGTCAGGCGACGACCCAGCGGACGTCGCCGAGCTGGCGCGTCTGTGTGCGCACCTGCCGCTTGCCCTGCGTCTCGCCGCGGAGCGCGCCGCAAGTCGCCCCGGCATGCCACTGAGCAGGCTTATCGCAGATTTGCGCGACGAATCGGTGCTGTGGAGCACGCTCTCGACCGGAGATCCGGACGAGGCCGAAGCGGTACATACGGTGTTCGCCTGGTCTTACCGGGCGCTACCGGAGGAAGCGGCGCGAATCTTCTGCCTGCTCGGACTCCACCCGGGAGGTGAATTCAGCGAAAGCGCTGCCGAGGCCTTGGCCGGGGGCAATGGCCGCGAGGTGCGCAGCGCGCTCGACATCCTCGCCGGTGCGTGCCTGATCGAGCCCAGCGGATTCAGCCGGTACCGGTTCCATGACCTCCTCCGCGCCTACGCCGTCGATCGTGCGCAGTACGAGATTCCTCAAGAGGAGCAACTCGCAGCCGTCGAACGTGTCTGCGACTGGTACCTGCGCACTGCTTACAACTGCGCACTCGCGAGCGCGCACGATACGACTCTCCTTTTCACGCTCGATCCAGCGCCCGAGCTAAAGGTTCCCGAGTTCGCCGATCACGCTCAGGCCGCCCAGTGGTACATGGAGGAGCGTTTCAATCTCGAGGCGACCGTGCGGGCAGCAGCCGGTACCCGGCTCCTCCAAACGGCTTGGCGTCTGGCTGCGGTCCTGGAGCGGATCTACGCCACACATAACCATTTCAACGATTGGCGCTCGACGTCATTGATCGGTCTCAGCTGCGCTCACGAACTGGAGCTGCAGGCCGAGGAGGCCGCGATGAGCGAAAGTCTCGGCCGGCTCTGCCGCATGACGATGCGGCTCGACGAAGCAGTCACTCACCATGAGAACGCCATCGCCACCTATCGTGAGCTGGGCAGCACTTCGAGTGTCGTGAAAGGCCTCAACGGTCTCGCCTGGGTACACCTGTTCCGACATCAGCTTGCCGACGCGCACCGCGAGCTGTCCGAGGCGCTTCCCCTGGCCCGAGGCCAGCGCGATACAGCCTGGCTCGCCACGATTCTCTACAGCATCGGTTATACGTGCGCACAAATGAGGCGGCTCGATGAGGCCGACGATCACCTCACAGAGTCACTGGAACAGTTTCGCGCTCTGGGCGATCGTCTCTACGAGTCAATGGTTTTGACCGCCTTCAGCTATCTGGCACGTGTGCGCGGTAATGCCGAATCCGCGCTGGCCATCGCGGCAGAGGCAGTCGGTATCAGTCGCGAGATGGCCAACCAGCTGTGGGAGGCAACCGCGTTGCTGTACTTCGGTAAAGCACAGCGCGCGGCCGGCGACGTGGACGCGGCGATTTCGTCGTTCCATGCAGCTGCGGTGATCTGCCGTCAGAAGGGCGATCGCAGCAGAGAAGCGATGGCCATCGAGGGAACCGGCCAAGCTTACAGTGACCTTCAACGGTACGAAGACGCCATCGATTTCTACCGCCAGGCGGTCGCCACCCACCGTCAGCAGGGTGACAAGTGGAAGCTCGCCAAGAACCTCGCCCAGCTCGCTCACGCGCTGAGTAGCGTCGGCGACCGAGCGGAAGCGGCCGAATGCCGACAGGAAGCTCTGACAATACTAATCGAGTTTACCGACGAGAAGGCCTTGGCGCTGCGGTCGCGTCTTACGGCCGAAAGCGATGTTCTTTAACGTCAGGCCCGGCACCTCAGACGTGTCGGCGAGCACCGGACGTCGGCAATTTCAAGCCTTCGGTCCATGGACAGTCACCGCATGGAGTGCCGGCGTAGTACCGCGCCGCGACACGGCCAGCGTGACGCGGCAGGTCAGTCCGTCGGCGGCGCGCTCATCGCCGCCGCCAGGAAGGTGATCGCCCAGCGCCGGGGTGCCTCGCCGGTGTCCGGAGCCGGGCAGTCCGGGGCCGGCTGGTGGTGGACCTCCGCGCGGTCCACGGCCACCACGGCGAGGATGCCCCGCATCCGGAACCACAGCTCCTCCGGGGCGAGGCCGGGCAGCGCGCGCCCGAACGCGGCCACATAGCGGTCGCGGACCGCGTCCTCGGCGGCGCCCATCCAGGTGCGGACCTCCTCGGCCGGGTCGCCGAGGATCGTCATGATCAGCCGGGACGTGCGGGCGCCGCCCTCGTCGCCGGCCGGCATCCCGTCGAACAGCGGGCCCACGAACGCCGCCACCAGGTCGGCGACCGGCGGGTCCGCGGTCTCGGCGAGCAGCCGGTCGAGCCCGGCGTTCTGCGCGGCGTTGATCGGCTCGATCGCGCGGCGGGCGACCGCGGCCAGGAGGTCCGCCTTCGAGCCGAAGTGGTAGCCGACGGCGGCGAGGTTCGCGCCGGCGAGGTCGGTGATCGCGCGGACCGAGGTGCCGTGGAAACCGCGCTCGCCGAAGAGGTGTTCGGCCGCGTCCAGGATCTGGGTGCGGGTGTCGGCCATGCGCGTACTATACAGACGTTCGATTAAAACGAACGTATGAAAGGGCTGCCATGAAGCTGCTCGTGTACGGCGCCGGGGTCACCGGCAGCCTGTTGTCCGCACGCCTCCACGACGCCGGGCACGACGTCTCGCTGCTGGCCCGGGGCGAGCGCCTGGCGGCCCTGCGCCGGCACGGCGTGCAGCTCGCCGAAGGGAACAGCCCGGTGGTCCGGCGGGTACCGGTGCCGGTGGTCGAGCACCCGGACGGCGGGTACGACCTGATCGCCGTCCTCGTCCGCACCCACCAGGTGGACGCGGTGCTGCGGTCGCTCGCCGGCGTCGGCGGGGACGTGCTGTTCCTGCTCAACTGGGCGGCCGGCGCGGAACCGCTGGGCGCGGTGATCGGCCCCGAGCGGGTGCTGCTCGGCTTCCCCACCGACGGCGGCACGCGGGACGGCGACGTGGTCCGCTACCGCCCGGCCAGCTTCCTGACCCGCATGACCCCGATCCCGATCGGCGAACCCGACGGCCGCGTCACCCCGCGGCTCGAACGAGTCGTGCGCACGTTCCGCACCGCCGGGATCAGCGCCAAGGCCGAGCCGCGGATGGACGCCTGGCTCAAGACGCACGCCGCGTTCGCGGTGCCGCTCGAGCAGGCGGTGCACGCGGCGGGCGGCCCGGTGGCGCTGGCCGCCGACCCGGCCGCCGTCCGCGCGATGGTCCGCCTCATGCGGCAGCACCTGGCCGCCTTGCCAGCCCCGCCGGTCCCCCGCGGGTTCGCCGCGGTGCGGACGCTGCCGGAAGGACTTCTTGTGGCCTTGCTACGACGCTTCTTGCGGAGCCCGACGGCCGTCTTCAGCGGTCTCGCGAGCGCCTCGCCCGCGGCGACCGCCGAACTCGAGCGGATGGCCGAGCAGATGCGGGCGCAGGCGAAGTAGCGACGGTCAGCGAGCGAGCCAGGGCGCGAGCAGCTTCTCCAGATCGGCGTCCGACAGCGCCCGCGGGCCGCCGTGGAACTCGTGCCACCGCGCCGCGTCGCACGCGGCCGTGTACTCCACCTCGAACGCGCGCATCAGGACGTACATGAACGTCACCGAGCTGAACCGGTCGCCCAGCAGCGTCCGCGCGCCGCGCGCGACGTCCGTGGCGCCGGTGAAGTCCGCGAGCCGAAGCTCCTCCGCAGCCGGGTCCAGCAGGCTGGGGGCATACATCACGACGATTTCTCCATCATAGAAACGAAACTCAGCCTTCGGCGGCGAGCTGACCACAAGCGGCGGCGATCTCCTGACCCCGCGTGTCCCGCACCGTGCACGCTACTCCGCCGGCGTTGACCAGCCGCACGAACTCCCGCTCCACCGGCTTCGGCGACGCGTCCCACTTCGACCCCGGCGTCGGGTTCAACGGGATCACGTTCACGTGCACCAGCTGACCCAGGTGCTGCCGCAACCGGCGAGCCAGCAGCTCCGCCCGCCACGGCTGGTCGTTGATGTCCCGGATCAGCGCGTACTCGATCGACACGCGCCGCCCGGACGTGTCGGCGTAGTACCGCGCCGCCGAGAGAACCTCGTCCACCGACCAGCGCTCGTTCACCGGCACCAACGTGTCCCGCAGCTCGTCGTCCGGCGTGTGCAGCGAAACCGCCAGCCGCACCTGCATCTTCTCGTCGGCGAGCTTCCGGATCGCCGGCGCGAGGCCCACGGTCGACACCGTGACCGACCGCTGCCCGATCCCCAAACCACCCGGAGCGGGGTCGGTGATCCGCCGGACCGCGGCGACGACCCGCTTGTAGTTGGCCAGCGGCTCGCCCATGCCCATGAAGACGATGTTCGACAGCCGCCCGGGGCCGCCCGGCATCGTGCCGTCGCGCATGACCGCGGCCGCCGAGCGAACCTGGTCGACGATCTCCGCCGTCGACAGGTTGCGGTCCAGACCGCCCTGGCCGGTCGCGCAGAACGGGCAGGCCATGCCGCAGCCGGCCTGGCTCGAGATGCACAGCGTCGCGCGGTCCGGGTAGCGCATCAGGACGCTCTCCAGGAGCGTGCCGTCGTGCGCCCGCCACAGCGTCTTGCGCGTCGCGCCGCCGTCGGCCGCCAGCGCGCGGACCTCGGTCAGCAGCGTCGGCATCAACGACTCGACGAGCCGCGAACGGGACGCCGCCGGGATGTCGGTCATCTCCGCCGGGTCGACCGTCAGGCGGGAGAAGTAGTGGTTCGACAGCTGCTTCGCCCGGAACGGCTTCTCCCCCAGCTCGGCCACCGCTTCGGCGCGCTCGGCCAGCGTGAGGTCGGCGAGGTGGCGCGGCGGGAGGCCGCGCTTGGGGGCGTCGAAGACAAGGGGGAGGGCAGTCATAACCGGTCCAGTGTCCCACGCCCCCGAAACCGCCGCCCCGCCCGTCCCGGCCGGGTGTCCGCCGGGTCACACCCGGGCTCGGTAGCCTCGCGGCATGAATCCGGGGGAAAGCGAATACGCCGGCATCGCCGCGGCGATGGCCGAAAGCCTGCGCGCGGGCGCGGGAGCCGGGTGGACGACCGCCACGCTCCAGCTGCGGCACACCGGCGGGGCCGTCTCGTGCACGGCGTGGAGCGACGTGCGGGACTGCCTTCGCGTCGACTACACGTCGATCGCCCGGCGGCTGTTCGAGCTGCCGCCCGCCGTGCTGGAAGTGCGGCTCGACGTCGCGGGCGCCTACCGCTTCACCGCCCGGCCGGACGTCGCGGCCGTCTCGCCCGGGCAGCTCGTCTTCGACCCGGACTTCCGCTACCCCGGGCACCCGTTGCCGGGGCTGCCGCGCCCCGCCGCCGCCGAACCGACCGGCGCGCCGACGGATCCCCGGGTGCGCGCCGAGGTCTTCCGGCTCACCGCCGAGTACGCGGAGGCCTACACCCGCGTCAAGGGCGCGGCTCCCGCGTGGCCCGCGGGGAAGACCGAAGCGGAGCTGGCCGCCGCCGAGGCGCGCATGGGCGTCCGGCTGCCCGAGGACCTGCGGGCGCTGTACCTGGTCGCCGACGGCGATCCGCGGGAGACCGGCCTGCTCGGGCCCTACTCCCACGACCCGCTGGACCACGTCGTCGCCAACTACCTCGAAGGCGCACCCGGTTCCTACGGCTGGGAAGACGGGCTGGACGACGACGGCGTCGTGTTCGAGACCCTGCCCTTCGGCCACGTGAAACGCCTGTCGCGCAACGACTGGTGGATCACCTTCGGCGGGGACCGGGCGATGAACTACCTCGCGGTGGACGTCGACCCCGCCGCGCGGGGGCACGCGGGCCAGGTCCTCGAGTACGGCCGCGACATCTACGGCCCGCTGCGCTACGTGGCGACGTCGGTCACCGCGATGCTGACCGAAGTCGTGACCGCCCTGCGGGCCGGGCGCTTCGAGGACCCGGGCGAGCAGTACCTGATCGCGGAGACCGATCTCCGCGAAGCCGCCGAGCGGTCGTACAACGAGGTGATCTCGAAGGCGGCCGAGCTGGACCTGCCGTCGGTGGTGGCGGAGCTGCCCGGCCGGGAGCTGGTGCAGGAGGTCTACCTGAACGACGCCGCCGACGTCGACCTGGCCGTGTTCGCCCCGCTGACCGCGCTGCGGCGGCTGAGCGTCAACCGCGCCACCGCCGTCACGGCGTCGATCGGCGGGCTCGGCGCGCTGGAGTCGGCGGAGATCGAGGCCGGGAGCGTCGACCTCGCCGGGCTCGCCGCGCACCCGGCGCTGTGGGACCTGCGGCTCGAAGGCGTCCAGGAACCGCTCGACCTGGGAGTGCTGCGCACGCTGCCCCGGCTGACGCGGCTGCACCTCGCCGGCTCGGCGGTAGCGGACCTCGGCCAGGTCGCCGACCTCCCCGGCCTGCGCGTGCTGGGGCTCGACGCCGGGCAGGTCCGCCGGCTGCTCGACCTCGGCCGGCCGCTGCCTCACCTCGCCGCGCTGTTCGTCTCCGGGCGGACGACGCTGCCGGAGATGGCCGAGCTGCGGACCGCGTTCGCCGGTGACCAGCACGGCCCGGTGACGGAGTTCTCGGCCGTGCTGCCCTGAAGCCCCTCACGGCGTCCCTTGCGCCGCGACCAGCCGCGTCATGTGCGGTGACGGGCGCACGCCCAGCTCGCGGTGCAGCAACGCGCGGTAGTGCTGGTAGTGCCGCAGCGCCGAGCCGGCGTTGCCCTGGGCCAGGTGGGCCGCGATCACCGTGCGGTGAGCGCTTTCCCGGACCGGGTCGATGCCGATCGCCGTGAACGCCGCTTCCAGCGCGGCCAGGTGCGCGCCCGCCGTGATCAGGCGCTGGGCGATCGCTTCCAGCGCGTGCAGCCGGACCTGCTCCCAGCGCTGCCGTTCCGGGGCCAGCCAGTCCTCGGTCCAGTCGGGGAGCAGGTCGCGGGAGAGCGCGTCGACGAGCCCCTCCGGTGCCGGGTGGCCCGAAGCGCCGACGACGTGGTGGGCTGCCTCGAGCGCACCGCGGAAGTCGACCGGGAGGGCCGGGGCCAGCCGCAGGTGGTCGACCGGGGTCTCGACGGCCGGGGCGGCCGTGGACCGCCGGACGTGCCACAGCGCCTGGCGCAGGTTGGCCGCCGCGCGCTGACGGCGGCTCTCCGGCCACAGCCGCTCGGCCGCCGCGTTGCGGTTCACCGCCGCGCCGTCGCGCACGGCCAGGAACGCCAGCAGGCGCTGCGCCGCCCGCGGCAGCGCGACCCGCTCGCCGCCGTCCACCAGCTCGAACCCGCCCAGCAGCACCAATTCCACGCCGGATCTGCCGCCCTCGCCCATCGCGGTCCCTCGTCTCCGTCGACGCCGTCAGCCGATCTCCGAGCATGGCACCGGCGGTGTCTCCGAGGCGTCTTCCCGCTCTCTCACGCCGCGTCCGGACCGCCGGGCCCGTGCGGCCGCCGCTCAGCCGTGCGCGGGCTTGACCGGTCACCCGGACGGGACCCCGCCGCGACGGCGCGTCGCCGGACTCCCGGGGAACGGACGCCGCGGATCGCCAATGGCCCAACGGCGGTCCTCCGCCCCGGTTTAGCCCATCGTGTGACGCCCGACGGCGCGCGGTACGCGGCGGGAACACCGGCGCGACGGCGGCCCCGGAAGGTCGGTCCCGAGGGCCGCACCGGCCCACCGGAACGAACCGAGGAGCGGGAACCATGACGAACGCGCTGAGCAAGAGCGTCGGCATCCAGATCGACACGGCGGACCTGGAGGAGCTGAAGCACGACGGCTACAACCTGTGCTTCGCGAAGAAGGTCAACGACACCTACAACGTCGTGTGGCAGTCGGCGAGCGAGTACCTGGCCGACAACACCTTCTCCTGGCAGCCGTTGTACGAGCTGTTCGGCAGCAACGAGTTCAAGGGCGACGTGGGCGTGCGCGTCTCGACGAACAAGGTCCCGATCGGCCTCGGCGACGAAGCGGTGCTCGACAGCGCCGGCGTGCTCGGCCCGGCTTCGTCGGGCGACTCGCCGACCGGGATCACGCTGCTCAACCGGTTCGGCTCGATCCACCCCGGCCTGTGCGCGTCCGCCACCGACATCGACGGCAACCCGTCGACCAACCCGATCTACGTCGCCCAGGACGCCATCCTCCAGGGGTCGGACGTGCTGACCCCGGTGGAGTGCGTGCAGGTGTGGTTCGAGCAGGACATCGCCACCAGCACGATGTTCAGCTCCGCGCGCTCCAACGCGGTCGAGATCGACCTGACCGGCCAGGACTCCGCGGCCCGGCTTTACAGCGGCGGAGCGTGGTCGACGCCGCCTTCGCTGTCCGTGGACGCGAAAGCGATCGTGACCATCATCGCGGCCTTCGCCACGGCGGTGACCGTCCACAGCCTCGTGTCCAAGATCGCCGCCAAGCTGACCGGGGTGTACGCGGGCATCGCGGTCGACGTCACGGCGCTGGGCGGCAACACCGTCAGCATCGTGTACTCGGAGAAGCCGGGCCTGTCCGGCGTCCCGCTGGAGCTGACGCGGCAGCTGCTGGCGGGCCCGACCACGGTCGACCAGCTCGCCAAGTTCGTGCTCGAAGCACTCGCGCAGCTGCAGGCCGGCTACGTCTCGCTGACGACGGTGGCCGCCTGATCCCGCGCCCGGGCGGCCTTTACGGTGAAACCGGACGGGCCGCCCGGGCGTCCGAGGTGGCGACGAAAGAGGTGAGCCCGTGTCCTTCCGGCACAGCGTCCTGGTCCTCGTGGCGCTCTTGAGCACCGCGGCCTGCACGACATCGACCGCGGGACAGGCCCAGCCCGTCCCGACGGTGACGGCGGCCGCGGGGCCGCAAGCGGTCGTCGGGACCATGCGCGTGACGTTGCCGGTGGGCGCGACCTTCACCGAGCACAGCCCGGACGGCCTCCTCGACGGCTGCGTCGCCGAAGGCACCACGGTCTGCGAAGCGCGGCTGCTGGACCTGCGCGAAGCGACGTCGGACCCGAACGCGCCGATCAACCTCCCGAGCGCGAAGCGGCCCTTCGGCTGGTACACCGGCACGGACGTGCCGACGTGCATCACGGCCGCGTCACCGCCCGGCCAGGCCGCGGTCGCCACCGGCAGCACCCTGCTCGACTCCGGGTTCGCCCCGATCGGCACCAAGAAGGCCGAGTACGGCCGCTGGCAGGTCACCTGCGAGGACGCGACGCAGAACAACCAGGTCCGGATGTGGTGGCTGCCGACGAGCAAGATCCTCGTCGTCCAGTACGGGTCCTTCCCGGGCTGGGACGCGAAGATGGACGCCCTGCTCGCCGGGGCGACCTTCGCCTGAGCGATTGTGTGCGTTCCGTGTGGCCGGACGCACCAAGATCACTCCCCTCTCCGACTGGGGGAGATTTTCTTGCTGTGCGAAGGGTTCATCGATGCGTCACATCCTGATCTCCGGCCTCGCGGCCGGACTGCTCCTGGTTTCCACCGGCTGCTCCGCCACCTCGGCCCCGCCGGCCGCTTCGGCCGGGACCTCCGACGTCAAGCCGTCGGAGAAGGCCGCCGACAAGCCGATCGGCAAGACGATCACCGTCGAAGACGACGAGAACAGCGCCGACATCACGCTGAACACGGTCGGCACCCTCGAAGAGGGCACGACGCCGGGCATCAAGGCGAAGAGCGGCAGCTTCGTCGTGTTCGACCTGAAGATCGTCGGCAAGAAGGGCGAGTTCAGCACGAACGGCCTCTACGTCTGGATGAAGACGCCGGACGGCAAGACCGTCAAGGGCACCGACGGCATGGCCCCGGCCACGACCGCCGACCCGGACCTGCCGCTGAAGGACCTCAAGCCGGGCGAGGAAGCCGCCGGCAAGGTCCTTGCTCGACGCCCCGCTGCAGCCGGGCTCGAAGATGATCTGGACCGACGCGCTGGACAAGCCGCTCGCCGAGTGGGATCTCTGAGCGTCGTGAGTGTTCAGGGCGGTTCTAACCGCCCTGAACACTCACGACCTCTCAGGCGGTCACGTCCAGCGCGGCCCGGATGATCGCGTCGGTGTCGATGCCGTGGTACCGGTAGACGTCCTCCAGCGAGCCCGACTGCCCGAAGCCCGTGACACCCAGCGAAACCGCCGGGACCCGGTTGACCCCGGCGAGGAACGCCAGCGTGTGCGGGTGGCCGTCGAGGACCGTGACCAGCGGCTTCGCCCGCGAGGCCGGGAAGACCTGGTCGAGGATCCACGACTCGCCGCTGCCCCGGCCGGAGCGGGCCTGCAGCGCCTCGAACAGCAGGCCCGGGCTGGTCACGCAGACGACGTCGGCCTCGATGCCGACCTGGGCCAGCCGCTCGGCCGCCGCCAGGGTGTCCGGGACGAGCGCGCCCATCGCCGCGAGCGTGACCGAAGGCGACGAAGCCCGCCGCAGCAGGTACGCACCGGCCACCACCTGGCGGCGACGGCGTTCGCGCGCCGCCGGGTCGGTGGGCACGGCGGCGAGCGTCTGGTCGACCGGGCGCGTCGAAAGCCGGAAGTACGACGACGTGCCGCCCGGCTTGCCGAGCCTGCCGAGCGCGGCCAGCAGCGTCCACTCGGTGTCGATCGCGAACGCCGGTTCGTAGCTGACGCAGCCCGGCTGCTCGATGCCGATCGACGGCGTGGTGATCGACTGGTGCGCGCCGCCTTCCGGGGCGAGCGTGACGCCCGACGGCGTGCCGATCAGGATCGACTGCCCGCCGGCGTAGATGCCGAACGACCACGGCTCCAGCGCGCGCTCGACGAACGGGTCGTACATGACGCCGATGGGCAGCAGCGGCTCGCCCCAGCGGCTCCACGTCGCGCCCAGCTCGCCCAGCAGGCCGACCAGGTTCGTCTCCGCGATGCCCAGCTCGACGTGCTGGCCGGTCGGCTTCTCCCGCCAGTGCATGATCGTTTCGGGGTCGTCTTCGAACCAGTCGCGGCGCTCGGTGGCCGACCAGACGCCGACCTTGTTGACCCAGCCGCCGAGGTTGGTCGTCGAGCTGACGTCGGGGCTGACCGTCACCACGCGCTTCGCCGCTTCAGGCGCTTCGCGCGTCAGGTCGAGCAGGACGCGGCCCAGCGCCGCCTGCGTCGTGGCCGTCCCGGACGGCGTGCGCCCGATGTCGGTGGGCAGCTCCAGCGAAGGCAGCGAAGGAATGTCGGGACGGCTAAGCCGCGAAGCGACTTCGGCGCACAACGCGGCTTCAGGCGAGTCGGCCGCGAAGCTCTCCCACGGCGAAGCGAGGTCAGTCCCCAGCGACGACGCCAGCTCTTCCATCTGCGCGACCGTCAGCAGCGACGAGTGGTTCTGCGGGTGCCCCTGCGTCGGGAGCCCGCGGCCCTTGACGGTGTAGCAGAAGATCACCGTCGGCCGGCTGTCCGAAATGGACGCGAAGGCGTCGTCGAGCGAGCCGAGGTCGTGGCCGCCGAGGTTGCGGATCGCGGCCAGCAGCGTCTCGTCGTCGAGCGAGGCGACCAGCGACGCCAGCGCGGCGTTGCCCGCGGGCAGCCGGTCGCGCACCTGGGCGGCGTCGCAGCGCAGCAGCCGCTGGTACTCCGGGTTCGGCATCTCGTCGATCCGCGCGCGCAGCTCCGCGCCGCCGGGCCGGGTGAACAGCTCTTCCAGCAGCCGCCCGTACTTCAGGGTCAGCACCTGCCAGCCGGCGGCGTCGAACATGCCCTGCAGCCGCCCCGCCGCGATGTTCGGGACGACGCGGTCGAGCGACTGGCGGTTGAGGTCGACGATCCAGACGATCTCGCCCAGCTCCGCGACGCCCGGGTCGAGGATGGCCTCCCAGATCGCGCCCTCGTCCAGCTCGGCGTCGCCGACCAGCGAGTACTGCCGGCCGGTACCCGCCGCCGAGCCGCGGGCGGTCAGGTAGCGGCGCGCCAGCGCACCCCAGATCGGGGCGGTCGCGCCGATGCCGACCGAGCCGGTCGAGTAGTCCACCGGGTCGGGGTCCTTGGCGCGGCTCGGGTAGCTCTGCAGGCCGCCGAACTCGCGCAGCGTCGGCAGGTAGGCCTCGTCGAGCTCGCCGAGCAGGTAGTTGATCGCGTGGAGCACCGGCGACGCGTGCGGCTTCACCGAGACGCGGTCCTCGGGGCGCAGGTGCCGGAACCACAGCGACGTCATGATCGACACGAGCGACGCGCACGACGCCTGGTGGCCGCCGACCTTCAGGCCGGACGGGTTCGGCCGCACGCGGTTGGCCTGGTGCACGATCGCCGTGGCGAGCCACAGCACCCGCTGCTCGATGGAGGCGAGCGTGCCCGTCGCCGGAGCCGCCGGGGTGGCCTGAGTCATCGTCGACACCTTTCGTGCAGGAAGCACCCCCAGAACAGCACTGGCGGACGCTTCGCACAACCGATGTCGATCCAGCTGCGCAGAATGCACACCGGAACCGGACGGCTCAGGGCTCCGGGTGCGCAGAATGCACGCGCTCCAGCAGGGGCGTCAGGCGGTAGGGGACGAGCTCGCGCATGACGAGCGAGATGTTCGTCCGCTCCACCCCCGGCGAGGCGAGGACGCGCCCGGCGATCCGGTAGAGGTCGTCCGCGTCGACGGCGACGACCTGCACCATCAGGTCGCTCGCGCCGGTCAGTCCGCACACCTCGGTGACCTCGGGGATTTCGGCGAGCGCCTCGGCGATCTCGGCGAGGCGCCGCTGGTCGACCTGGGCGTTGACGAACGCCCGCAGCGGGTAGCCCAGCCGTGCGGGGTCGATGCGGCGCTCGAACGACCGGAGCGCGCCGCGCTGCTCCAGCCGCGCGAGCCGGGCCTGCACCGTGTTGCGGGACAGGCCCAGCCGCTCGGCGAGCGCGACCGCCGTGGACCGGGGGTCCTCCCCCAGCGCCTGGAGCAGCCGCGCGTCGATCTCGTCGATGGTGTCGGACACGACCCCGATCTTCTCAGCCCAAGTACTTCTTCAGGTCGTCGAGGACCTTCATCGCCCCGATCGGGCCCAGGCCGAGGAACCACACGGAGTCGTCGACCGGAATCGCGTGCTTGGCCTTCACCGCGCCCAGGTTGGCCCACAACCCGCTGCTCGTGACGGCCTTCTCGTCCGCGCTCGGGCCGGCGCCGAGGCTGGAGTAGAAGATCCAGTCGCCGTCCGCCTCGTCGATGCGCTCCTTGGAGATCTGCGCCGCCAGTTCGTTGATGTCCTGGTTGGCCGGGCGCGCGAGGCCGGTGTCCTTGAGGATGACGCCGATGAAGGACAGGTTGCCGTAGAGCCGGATGCCGGTGGAGTGGAACCGCAGCAACGAGATCTTCGGCGCGCCCTTGACCGCGGCCTTCACCTCGTTCGCGCGCTTCTGGTAGTCGTTCAGCAGCCCGGTCGCCTGCGTCTCAGCGCCCAGCGAAGCGCCGATCAGGAGCAGGTTCTCCTTCCACGGGAACCCGGGCCGGATGCTGAACACCGTCGGCGCGATCTTCGACAGCTGCGGGTAGAGGTCGTTCGCGCGCAGCTTGCTGCCGAGGATCAGGTCCGGGTTCAGCGCCGCGATCGCTTCGAGGTTGAGGTTGCTGACCCCGCCGACGGCCGGGATGCCCTTCGCGCGGTCGGCGAGGTAGGCGGGCACGTCGTTCTGCCCGGCGTTGGTGGCCATGCCGACCGGGGTGATGCCGAGCGCGAGGACGTCGTCCAGTTCGCCGCTGTCGAGCACGACGACCCGCGACGGCTTCTTCTCCAGCTTCGTCTTGCCCAGCGCGTGGGTGACCGTCCGCGGGAAGACACCGGGGCCGACGTCCGCGCCGAGCTTCGCGGTTTCGGTGTCCGCGGTGGAGAACAACCGGCCGCCGGTCGCGACGTCTTGGTCGCCGACGCCGGAGGTGCTCGGCTTCTCGGGCTGGCCGCAGGCGGCGAGGAGCGTGCCGGCGGCGAGCAGCGCGGCCAGGCGAGTCCACTTAGGACGCATCGGGGGTTCCTTCTTCTCGGGGAGTGGCGCGCCGCCTGCCGATCGGGACGATCAGGGGCGTGGCGGAAACGGGGTCGGGGATGACCCGGCAGGGCATGCCGAAGACGTCGGCGACGAGTTCGGCGGTGAGGATGTCGGCGGGCGCGCCCTCGGCGGCGATCCGGCCGTCCTTCATCGCGATCAGGTGGTCGCCGTAGCGGGCGGCCAGGTTCAGGTCGTGCAGGACGATGACGATCGTCCGGCCGTCCTCGGCGTTCAGCTCGGCCAGCAGGTCGAGCACCTCCACCTGGTGGGCGATGTCGAGGAACGTCGTGGGCTCGTCGAGCAGCAGCAACGGCGTCCGCTGCGCCAGCGCCATGGCGATCCAGACGCGCTGGCGCTGCCCGCCGGACAGCTCGTCGACCGGGCGATCGGCCAGCTCGACGGTGTCAGTCGCGAGCATCGCCTTCGCCACGGCGTCGTCGTCCTCGGCGCTCCAGCGGCGGAACATCCCCTGGTGCGGGTAGCGGCCGCGGCCGACGAGGTCGGCGACGGTGATGCCCTCGGGCGCGGTCGGCGACTGCGGCAGCAGGCCGAGCACGGTGGCGACGTCCTTGCTGCGCCACGTGGTGATGGCCTTGCCGTCGAGGTAGACCGCACCGGCGGTCGGGGCGAGCAGGCGCGCGAGGCCGCGCAGGAGCGTCGACTTCCCGCAGGCGTTGGTCCCGACGATCATCGTGACCTTGCCCTCGGGGATCCGGACGGAGAGGTCCTTGACCACGCGAAGCGGCCCGTAGCCGAGCTCGAGGTTCTCGGTGTGCAGTGTCACGGCGTTCCTCTCACACTCGCCCGGCGCGGTTGGCGGTGGCCAGCAGCCACAGCAGGTACGGCGCGCCGACCGCGCCGGTGACGACGCCGACCGGCAGCTGTTCGCCGAGCAGGTGCTGGGCCGCGAAGTCGCCCAGCAGCACCACGAGCGCGCCGGTCAGCGCGGCGGGGACCAGCCCGGCGCGGGTGCCGCCGACGAGCCGGGTCGCGATCGGGTTGGCCACGAACGCGACGAACGAGACGGGCCCGGCGGCTGCCGTCGCGAAGGCCGCGAGCGCGACGGCAAGCAGGAGCAGGACCAGGCGGCTGCGTTCGACGCGCAGCCCGAGCCCGGCCGCGGTGTCGTCGCCGAGCTGCAGCCCGGTCAGCGCGCGGTTCTGGCTCAGTGCCAAGGGCAGCAGGACGACGAGCGCGAGGGCGAGCGGGGCCGCCTGGTCCCAGCCGCGGCCGTTGAGGTTGCCGGTGAGCCAGACCAGCGCCTGCTGGGCGAGGGTGACGTCGGCCCAGGTCATCAGGTAGGAGACGACGCTGGTCAGCACCGCGCCCACGCCGACCCCGACGAGGACGAGCCGGTAGCCGTGCACCCCGCCGCGGCGGGACAGCAGGTGGATCGCGGCGCCGGTGAGCACCGCGCCGGCCAATGCCGCGGCCGAGACCACTACGCCCGAGGCCTCGAAGAGCACCAGCGCCACGACCGCCGCGGCGCTCGCGCCCTGCGTCACGCCGATGACGTCCGGGCTCGCGAGGGGGTTGCGCAGGAGGCGCTGGAAGAGCGCCCCGGACGTGCCGAACGCGAGGCCGGCGAGCAGGCCGGTGACCGCCCGCGGCAGCCGCAGTTCCGTGACGACGTAAGCCGCGCGGCCGACGCCGTCGCCGAAGAGGAGGCCGGGCAGGTCGCCGAGCGGCACCGGGAAGTCGCCCACGGCCAGGGAAAGCGCGAAGACGGCCACGAGGGCGACCACGAGTCCGGCCGACACCCCGCGGGCCCGGGCGGCTCCGCGCCGGCGCGCGGCGGCGACCAGCTCGACGGCGCTCACACCGCCACGACCTTCCGGCGCCGCACCAGGACCACGAACACGGGCGCGCCGACGAGCGCGGTGATGATCCCGACCTGCACCTCGGCCGGGCGCGCGACCACGCGGCCGACGACGTCGGAGACCAGCAGGAGCAGTGGCGCGAGCAACGCCGAGTACGGCAGCAGCCACCGGTGGTCGGGGCCGGTGAGCAGGCGGGCGGCGTGCGGCACGGTGAGCCCGACGAACGCGATCGGCCCGGCGATCGCCGTCGCCGTCCCGCACAGCACGACGACCGCGAGCGCGCAGACTCCCCGCGCGAGCGGGACGTTCTGGCCGAGCGCGCGGGCGACGTCTTCGCCGAGCGCGAGTGCGTTGAGCAGCCGGGCGGCGACCAGCGCGAGCACCACGCCCGCGACCACGAACGGCACGGCCTGGGTGACCGTCGCGGCGTCGCGGCCGGTCAGGGAGCCGACCTGCCAGAAGCGGTACTGGTCGAACGTCGTGGCGTCGGTGAGCAGGAGCGCGCTGGTCACCGACCCGAGCGCCGCCGTCACCGCGGCGCCGGCCAGCGCGAGCTTCACCGGCGTCGCCCCCGCCCGGCCGAGGGAGCTGATGCCGTAGACGACGGCGCCCGCGGCCGCCGCGCCCGCGAAGCCGAACCAGACGTACCCGCCGACGCTCGTGAGGCCGAAGGTGCCGATGCCGAGGACGACGAAGAGCGCCGCACCCGCGTTGACGCCGAGCAGTCCCGGATCGGCCAGCGGGTTGCGCGTGGCGCCCTGGATGACGGCGCCGGACAGGCCCAGCGCGACGCCGGCGAGTACCCCGGCGAGCGTGCGCGGGAGCCGGAGTTCGCGGACGACGAGGTGGTCGGGGTTGCCCGCGTCGAAGTGGAAGAGCGCGTCGAGCACGGTGCCCGGGCTCAGGCCGCGGGTGCCGACGGCGATGCTGATCAGCACGGCGGCGGCCACGGCCGCGGTGAGGACCACCAGCCCGGCCGTGAGCGGGAGCGAGCGGGTCCGCACGGGTCGTTACCTTTGCTAACAGGTCTTTAGGCTTGCCTACCCTATGCGTCCGAACTTGAGCTCTCAAGCACCGTGAGCGGCATCACCGGCAGCGGGTTGCCATCCGACTGTTTCCGATATATCGTGAAGCAGTCGCAACAGTTCGAGAAAGGAACACAGACATGCGTAGGCAACGACACCCCTTCGCCCACGAGCGTGGGCGCACCCCCTTCGGGCCCTTCGGTGGTTTCGGCGAGTTCCCCCCGGGCTTCGGTCCGGGTGGCGGACGCGGCCGGGGTCACGGACCGGGCCGGCGGGGTCACGGCGGACGGCGCAGCCGCCGCGGTGACGTCCGCGCCGCGATCCTGGCGCTGCTCGCCGAACAGCCCCGGCACGGCTACGAGATCATCCGCGAAATCGGCGAGCGCTCCGGCGGCTTCTGGCGACCGAGCCCCGGCTCGGTCTACCCGACGCTGCAGCTGCTGGCCGACGAAGGCCTGGTCATCAGCAAGGACGAGAACGGCAAGAAGCTGTTCGAGCTGACCGACGCCGGCCGCGCCGCCGCGGAGCAGCAGGACAGCACCCCGCCGTGGGAGCAGATCGCGCAGGACGTCGACCCGACCGAGGTCGGGCTCGCCAAGGCGGGCAAGAACCTCGCCGCCGCCGTCGTGCAGATCATGCGCGCGGGCACCGAGAGCCAGCAGGCCCGCGCGGCCGAGGTGCTCAACGACGCCCGGCGCTCGCTCTACGGCATCCTCGGCGAGGACGAGGAAGAATCCCCTTCGCCGGAGACGGCGGAGTGACCAGGCAGGACGAGGCCGGTGGGCTTGCGCCGCGCGTGGACGCGGTAGCCCACCGGCAGCGTCAGGTCTTCGGCGCGATTCCCGTTACGCTGCAAGGACTCCGCGATCGCCTGTTCGGCGACGGGCTTGCTGAACTCGATCTTCAGCACCGCTTCGAGGTCCGCGGCGGCCGGGAAACGCCACTCGGTGGCGACGCGGCGGCAGCCGAACCCGGCGCGGGCGAAGAACCGTTCCACCGCGGCCGGGTCGTAGTGCGGTAGGTCGGCGCGCATCCAGCCGCCGTAGGGCTCGCTGGTCACGTCGAGGTCGACGATCAGGATCGTCCCGCCCGGCCGCAGGACCCGTTCGGCCTCCGCCAGCCCGGGTTCGCAGCCCGGTCCGAAGAAGTACGCCGTGCGCGCGTGCACGACGTCGACGCTCGCGCTGCGCACCGGCAGCCGCTGGGCCCGGCCCATCCGGACGTCCACGTTCGACAGTCCCGCGACGCGCTTCAGCGCGCTTCGCACCAACGGCTCGTGCGGTTCGACGCCGAGCACCGACCGCGCGTCACGGGCGAAGACGGGCAAGTGGAAACCGTCCCCGCAGCCGACGTCCAGCACGTCCCGGCCGGTCCAGTCGCACTCCTCGCGCAGCACGCGCCAGATCTCGCCGCCGCTGTCCTGCGCGCGGTTCTCCCGCTCGTAATCGGCCTGGTAGTACCAGATGTTGGGGCTCGGCACGACCTCCGCGCGCCGGGACGACCACCGCACCCCGCTGCTCCTTCCGGGTCCTCGTCGCCCGCCCGTGCTCTCCCGGTGGCGAATTCTTGGCGGAAACCTCACGGATCACGCTTAGAATCCGGTGGGTATCGGGAGGAGCACACATGGCATTCGGCCCGTCCAGTACCCCGTCCCCGGTTCCGGCCGGAATTCCGTGCTGGATCGAGCTGGCCTGCCGCGAGCAGGCCGTGGCGGAGAGATTCTACGGTGCCCTCTTCGGCTGGGAGTACACCACTCAACGGGATCCGGCGACGTCCGACGGCCGCTACGCCATCGCGACGCTGAACAACCTCCCCGTCGGCGGTCTCTACCGCGCCGCGCAGGGCGCGCCGCTGGGCTGGATGCCCCACCTTTCGGTGCCGCACACCGCGAGCGCGGCGGAGTGGGTCGAGCACCTCGGCGGGCGGCTGACGCTCGGTCCGATGCCGATCCCCCAGCGCGGCACCATCCTGCACGCGTTCGACGCGTGCGGCGCGCCTGTGGTGTTCTGGGAGGTGCCGCCGGACTGGGAGTTCGTCACCGGGATCCCCAACACCTTCAGCGGCGCGGACCTCAACACCCACGACGGCGTCGCGGCGGATCACTTCTACACCAAGCTCTTCACCTACGGCAGCCACCAGATCGGCGACGGCGAGTCCCTGGACTACGTCGAATGGCTCATCGAGCACGAGCCGGTGCTGTACCGGTACGTGATGGGGTCGGAGTACAGCCTCGACACCCCGCCGCACTGGCTCGTCTACTTCGACATCGACCCGGCCCGCGGCGCCGACGCGGTGGCGGGCGAGGCGCTGATGCACGGTGGCACCGTCGTGATCCAGCCGTACGACACGCCGTTCGGGCGGATGTCGATCCTCGCCGACCCCGAGGGCGCCGTCTTCGCCGTGATCGACCACTCGCGCGTCTCCGAGGACTGGGGCCGCGCCGAGGTCGACGACCCCTACGACGACTGACGCGCGGCGAACGCCAGCCCCGCGACCAGCGCGTACCCGGCCGCCACCAGCCACATCCCGGCGGCCGGGGCCAGCGCGCCGACGAGCGCGACCCCGATCGCGCCCCCGGTCTGGCGCGACGCGTTGAGCACGCCCGCGGCCAGCCCGGCCTGGCCCGGCAGGGCGTTCATCGCCAGCGACGTCATCGCGGGCATGGCGAGCGAACAGCAGCCGAAGACGACCGAGACGACGGCGAACGCCAGGAGCGCGCGGCCGGCCGGCAGCACCGCGAAGCCGATCGAGCCGAGCAGGCCGGCCAGCGCGCCGGCGACCATCGGCCCGCGCGGACCGGACCGCCCGGTCAGGCGTCCGCTGAAGAAGGCGTTGAGCCCGACCACCGCCGTGAGCGGCACCAGCGCGAGCCCGGCGGCCAGCGCCCCGAGCGACCACGCGCGCTGGAGGTACAGCGCGAGGCTGAAGAGCGTGCCGTAGAGGCAGAAGTTGAACAGGCCGCCGATCCCCGTGGCCACCGCGAAGTTCCGGATCTTCAGGATGCCCAGCGGCAGCACGGGTTCCGCGACGCGCTTCTCCACGGCCACGAACACCGCGCCGGCCACCACTCCCCCGGCGAGCAGCGCGAGCGTCGCGGGCGCGGCCCAGCCCGCGTGCCCGGCTTCGATGAACCCGGCGACGAACGCGGCGAGTGAGACCGTGCCGGTGACCTGCCCGGCGAAATCGAGGTGCGTCTCCCGCCGCGGCGGCTCGGTGACCGCCCGCCGCGTCAGGACGATGGCGAGGATCCCGACCGGGACGTTGACGGCGAAGACCAGCCGCCAGTCGGCGAGGCCGACGGCAAGCCCGCCGAGCACCGGCCCGGCGGCGAGGCCGGCCCCGCTCATCCCGCCCCAGACGCCGAGCGCGTGGGCGCGCTCCCGCGCGTCCGGGAACTGGTGGACGATCAAGGCGAGCGACGACGGCAGCAACGCGGCGGCCCCGGCACCCTGCACGGCCCGCGCGGCGATCAGCCAGCCGGCGTCCCCGGCGAGCGCGCAGCCGACGCTGGCCACGACGAAGACGGCGACGCCCGCTTCGAAGACGCGTCGCGAACCCCACCGGTCACCGGCGGCGCCCCAGGTGAGCAGGAACGCGGCGAGCGTGACGGTATAGGCGTCGACGACCCACTGCACCGCGGCCGTCGACGGCTCCCCGAAGTCGGCGCCGATCGCGGGCAGCGCCAGGTTCACGATGGTCGCGTCGAGCGTGATCATCAGGAAGCCCAGGCAGACGGCGGTCAGCGCGAGCTTCGCCGGGGCGCGGGTTTCGGTGCTCATGCTCCCGAGTCAAACCCGCCGAAGCTTCGGCCGTCCACGAACCGTTGCCTCCGGCGTGGGAGCTTCCGGCTCCCACCGCAGGTCAGCCCAGCGGGACGAAAGCGGAAAGCAGCAGCCAGGAAACGACGGCCGAGGGCAGCAGCGAGTCGAGGCGGTCCATGATGCCACCGTGGCCGGGCAGCAGGGTGCCCATGTCCTTGACGCCGAGGTCGCGCTTGATCAGCGACTCGACGAGGTCGCCCAGTGTCGCGGTGAGCACGATGGCGACACCGAAGATGACGCCCTGCCAGACGTGGCCGTCCAGCAGCAGGCTGAGGGTCAGCGCGCCGGCGACGACCCCGCCGACCAGCGAACCCCCGAAGCCTTCCCAGGTCTTCTTCGGGCTGATGGTGGGGGCCATCGGGTGCTTGCCGCCGAGCACGCCGGCGATGTAGCCGCCGGTGTCCGAGGCGACGACCCCGATCAGGAAGGTGAGCACGCGCCCGACGCCGTCCGGCGGCGGCACGAGCATGGCCGCGAACGCGCCGAAGAGCGGCAGGTACGCGGCGGCGAACACGGACGCGCTGATGTCGCGCAGGTAGCCCTTCGCGCCGCCGGGAAGGCGCCACAGCAGGCAGGCGAGCACGGTGAGGACGAACGCGGTGAGCGCGCCTTCGCGGCCGAACGGCCAGGCGAGCCAGATCATCGCCTGCCCGCCCACGAGCACCGGGATCATCGCGACCCGGGTGTCGGCGACCCGGCGCAGCACCCCGGCGAACTCGAAGGTGCCGACCGCGATCGCGATCGCGATGATCCCGATGAAGAGGAACCGCACGGTGAGCAGGGAGACGATGATCGCGGCCCCGAGCAGCAACCCGACCCCGATGGCGGCGGGCAGGTTCCGGCCGGCCTTGGACGCCTTCTTGGCCTCCGGCGCGGCATCGGTACCGGGAGCCTCGGCGGCCCCGGCAGCCGACAACCGGCTCGCCTCGCCCGTTCCCGAGGTCTCCGGCACGACCGGTGTCTCCGCCGTCGCGCCGGTCGTCCCCGGGAAGTCAGGCGTGGCCGGGGTGCCGGCGTGCGCCGGCTCCGGCGTCCCGGGCGCGGCCGCCGGGTGTTCTCCGGTGGCGTCCACCCGGTCCTCGCGTTCCTCGCTCACCTGTGCCATCAGACCTCGAGCAGCTCGGCTTCCTTGTGCTTGACCAGCTCGTCGACCTTGTGCACGTAGGTGTCGGTCAGGTTCTGCAGTTCCTTCTCCGCGCGCGCGACGTCGTCCTCGCCGGCCTCGCCGTCCTTGGCGATGCGGTCCAGCTCGTCCTTGGCCTTGCGGCGGATGCTGCGGATCGACACCCGGGCGTCCTCGCCCTTGCCCTTGGCGACCTTCACCATCTCCTTGCGCCGCTCCTCGGTGAGCTGCGGGATGACGATGCGGATGACCTGCCCGTCGTTGCTCGGGTTGACGCCGAGGTCCGACTCCCGGATCGCCTTCTCGATCGCGCCGAGCTGCGACTGGTCGTAGGGCTTGATGAGCGCCATCCGGGCTTCCGGCACGTTCACGCTGGCCAGCTGGTTCAGCGGGGTCGGCGAGCCGTAGTACTCGACGACGATCCGCGCGAACATCGTCGAGGAAGCCCGGCCGGTGCGTACCGACGTCAGCTCGTCCTTGGCGACGGACACCGCTTTTTCCATCTTCTCCTCGGCATCGAGGAGGGTCTCGTCGATCACGGCTACTCCCGTTGTTGTGATGGGTGGCGCTTGCTGATCCCAGCAGGTCTAGGCCGGCACCCCGTCGGCGGGGGTGCTGACCAACGTGCCGATTCTTTCACCACTCACCGCGCGGGCGATGTTCCCCTCGGTGAGCAGGTTGAACACGATGATCGGCATGTTGTTGTCCATGCACAGGCTGAACGCCGTCGCGTCGGCGACCTTGAGGTCCCGCTCCAGCACCTCGCGGTGGGTGATCTCGCGGAACATCTCGGCGGTCGGGTCGGCCTTCGGGTCCGCGGTGTAGACGCCGTCGACGGCCTTCGCCATCAGCACGGCTTCGCAGCCCAGCTCGAGCGCCCGCTGCGCCGCCGCGGTGTCGGTGGAGAAGTACGGCATGCCGACCCCGGCGCCGAAGATCACGACGCGCCCCTTCTCCAGGTGCCGCTCGGCGCGGCGCGGGATGTAGGGCTCGGCGACCTGGCCCATCGTGATGGCGGTCTGCACGCGGGTGGGCAGGCCCTCCTTCTCCAGGAAGTCCTGCAGCGCCAGGCAGTTCATCACGGTGCCCAGCATCGCCATGTAGTCGGCGCGGTCGCGGTCCATGCCGCGCTGCGAGAGTTCGGCGCCGCGGAAGTAGTTGCCGCCACCGATCACGACCGCGACCTGGACGCCGGTGCGGGCGACGTCGGCGATCTGCTGCGCGACCGAGTGGACGACATCCGGATCGACGCCGATCGAACCACCGCCGAACATTTCGCCGCCCAGTTTCAGCAGCACCCGCCGGTAGCCACCTTCGACCCGGTCACCCATCTATGTCGCCTCCTAGGCCCCTCGACCGTGCTTTTCTTCTCTGGACCCGACAGTGCCCCGTCCCCGATGGACGGAGACGGGGCACTGTGGGTGTGAAACCTACGCCCTGGCCTGGGGTCAGGCCTGGCCGACCTCGAACCGCGCGAACTTGGTCAGCGTCACGCCGGCCTCGTCGAGCAGGGCCTTGACGGTCTTCTTGTTGTCCTTGACCGACGGCTGCTCGAGCAGGACGTTGTCCTTGTAGTAGGCGTTGACCTTGCCCTCGATGATCTTCGGCATGGCCTGCTCCGGCTTGCCCTCTTCGCGGGCGGTCTTCTCCGCGATCGAGCGCTCGTTCTCGACGATCTCGGCCGGCACCTCGTCGCGGGTCAGGTACTTCGCGCGCAGTGCGGCGACCTGCATGGCGGCACCGCGGGCGGCTTCGGCGTCGTCACCGGTGAACTCGACGAGCACGCCGACGGCCGGCGGCAGGTCGGAGCCGCGGCGGTGCAGGTAGGTCGCGGTCTGGCCCTCGAAGGCCACGACGCGGCGCAGCTCGAGCTTCTCGCCGATGCGGGCGGACAGCTCCTGCACGACCTCAGCGACGGTCTTGCCGTCGAGCTCGGCGGCCTTGAGCGCCTCGACGTCGGAGGTCTTGAGGGTCTTCGCGACCTCGACGATCTTCGCGGCCAGCGCCTGGAAGTCGGCGTTCTTGGCGACGAAGTCGGTCTCGGAGTCGAGCTCGATCAGGACGCCGCCGTCACCGGTGACCAGGCCCTCGGCGGTGGCGCGCTCGGCGCGCTTGCCGACGTCCTTGGCACCCTTGATGCGGAGGAACTCGACGGCCTTGTCGAAGTCGCCGTCGTTCTCTTCCAGGGCCTTCTTGCAGTCCATCATGCCGGCGCCGGTCAGCTCGCGCAGGCGCTTCACGTCGGCGGCGGTGTAGTTCGCCATTCTGGTAAATCCGTCCTTTTCAGGTACGTAAGCCTTGGAGGGTGCTACGCCCGTGCGGCCGGCCGGAGCCGGCCGCACGGGCGGGTTGACATCAGGAGGAGGCGGTCGCCTGCTCGGTGGCGGCCTCGGTCGCGGCAGCGGCCTCGGTCGCGTCGGCGGCGGCGGTCTCGGAGCCGGTCAGCAGCTCCTTCTCCCACTCGGCCAGCGGCTCGTCCGCGGCGACACCCGGCTCCGGCTTCGTGTCGGCCGACGCGCCGTTGCGGCTGGACCGCGCCATCAGACCGGCGGCCGCGGCTTCGGCGACGACCTTGGTCAGCAGCGCGGCCGACCGGATCGCGTCGTCGTTGCCCGGGATCGGGTAGTCGACCTCGTCCGGGTCGCAGTTGGTGTCCAGGATCGCGACGACCGGGATGTTCAGCTTGCGAGCCTCGCCGACGGCGATGTGCTCCTTCTTCGTGTCGACGATCCACACCGCGCTCGGCACCTTGGCCATGTCGCGGATACCGCCGAGGGTCTTCTCGAGCTTGTCCTTCTCGCGGGTCAGCGTCAGGATCTCGCGCTTGGTGAGGCCCTCGAAGCCGCCGGTCTGCTCGCGCGACTCGAGCTCCTTCAGGCGGAGGAGGCGCTTGTGCACGGTCTGGAAGTTGGTCAGCATGCCGCCGAGCCAGCGCTGGTTGACGTAGGGCATGCCCACGCGCGCGGCCTCGTTGGCGATGGCTTCCTGCGCCTGCTTCTTGGTGCCGACGAACATGATCGTGCCACCGTGCGCGACGGTTTCCTTGATGAACTCGAAGGCGCGGTCGATGTAGGTCAGCGTCTGCTGCAGGTCGATGATGTAGATGCCGTTGCGCTCGGTGAAGATGTAGCGCTTCATCTTCGGGTTCCACCGACGGGTCTGGTGCCCGAAGTGCACGCCGCTGTCGAGCAGCTGCTTCATGGTGACGACGGCCATTGCCGGAATCACACCTCTTCTGTGTAGTGCGCGCCGTTTGCGGTCGGCGCGCTGCTCGGTTTTGTCGCTCCCGGCCGGGTGGCCGTTCGCCCTGGTGCCCGTGGCGGCGTCCGGACCCGGAGGTGCTGAGGAACCCCTGGGACCGCCGGACCCCGTGCGTCTCCCCCGCGTGGAAAATCGAAGGGGACGCGCACGTGCACGCGAAGTCAGCCCGCTCACGCGGACCGCGCAAAAGATTCTACCCCCTCCCACCACCCCACCCCCCACCGGCGGCGATTGGGCGAGGGAGTTGTCCACATCGGGTCCGGTTATCCACAGATTCGCCGCCGCTCCCCCACGAGCCCGTCCGGTGCCGCACCCTGGGGACATGGAGTCGATCAAGCGTTCCCGGCGGATGCCGCCGGGCTGGTTCGGAGTGGTGTTTGTGCTGGTCGTGGCAATTTGTGTGGGGTTGGGAGGTGGGATAGGGACGGCGATGGCGCCGGCCCGGGATCCGGTTTACGAGAGACCCGGAGGGGTGGTCGCGTCGGCGGCCGCCGGGACGGTGGAGCTGGGGACAGGTGGTGAGCAAGTCACCGATCCGGGGCCGCCGCCGACTTCGCCGTTGTTCTTACCCGCGCCCCCGGCGGGGACGTGGCCGCCACCCCTGCCCGCGTCACCGGCGAGGCCGTGGCCGCCACCGTCACTCGCCTCGCAGCCCGCGGGGTCTCTCCCGCCACCGCCGCCCACCTCGCGGGCGGCCCTGGTGCGCGCGGATTCGCGACCACTGCCGACCCAAGCGCAGCCACCCTCGTCCTGGGCGAGCGCGCTCCTGGCGAGTCCCACGGCGGAGCCGCGGGACGTACGGCAGCCGCGGATGTCCTGGCCACTATCACCCGTTCCGGTGGTGACGAAGTACTTCGACGCCCCCGAAACGCCCTACGGCGCCGGGCACCGCGGGGTCGACCTGGCCGCCGTGCCCGGGCAGGAGGTGCTCGCGGCCGACGCGGGCGTCGTCGTGTTCGTCGGGCCGGTCGCCGGGCGGACCGTCATGTCCGTCGACCACGACGGCGGGCTGCGCACCACCTACGAGCCCATCGCGCCGAAGGTGGCCGTGGGCGAGCAGGTCTACCGGGGTCAGGTGCTGGGGACCGTCCTCGCCGGGCACCCCGGCTGCCCGGTGGCGGCCTGCCTGCACTGGGGCGTGCGGCGGGGC
The DNA here is from genome assembly GCF_003937945.1 of Amycolatopsis eburnea. Classification (GTDB taxonomy): domain Bacteria; phylum Actinomycetota; class Actinomycetes; order Mycobacteriales; family Pseudonocardiaceae; genus Amycolatopsis; species Amycolatopsis eburnea. Next base: position 414,883 of record NZ_RSEC01000021.1, on the reverse strand, counting down.
GACGAGTACGTCGATCCCCTGGCCCTGACCGGCGAGGTGGGCGAATACCGGCTCAAGGCGTGGGGAGGTGGTGGATGATCAGCTGCCGGTCTGCTCGACGAGCTTCGCGCGCAGGCGCATGACGGCCCGGGTGTGCAGCTGGCTGACCCGCGACTCCGTGACGCCGAGGACCTTGCCGATTTCGGCGAGGGTCAGGCTCTCGAAGTAGTAGAGGCTGACGACGATCTTGTCCCGCTCGGTGAGCTGCGCGATGGCCTGCGCGAGCTGGCGGCGGTTGTCCTGGTCGACGAGCACCGCGACCGGGTCGACGGCGTCGTCGTCGGGCAGCGTGTCGACCAGGGAGCCGCTGTCCTTGCCGGCGGCCACCAGGTCCTCCAGCGCGACCACACTGGTCAGCTGGAGCTGACCGTAGAAGTCGCGCAGGTCGTCGAGGCCGATGCCGAGTTCGGCGGCGAGTTCGGCGTCGGTCGGGGTGCGGTGCAGGCGGGCGCCGAGGCGCTCCATCGCCCGCTCGGCCTCCTTGGCCTTGCTGCGGACCGCGCGCGGCACCCAGTCCTGCGAACGGAGGTCGTCGAGGATCGCGCCGCGGATGCGCTGCATCGCGTACGTCTCGAAGCGGAGGCCGCGCTCGGGGTCGAACTTCTCGATCGCGTCGACGAGGCCGAAGATGCCCGACTGCACGAGGTCGCCGACGTCGACGTGGGTGGGCAGGCCGGTGCCGACCCGGCCCGCGACGTACTTGACCAGCGGGGCGTAGTGCAGCACGAGCCGATCGCGCGACGCCTGGTCCGGGCTGTCGGCGAACTGCTGCCACAGCGCCGCGATCCCGGCGTCGACGTCGTAGCCGGCCCGGGTGTCCGCGGGCGCGGCTGCCTCACCGCGAGTGGTCACTCCGGCGGCTTCGGTCACGTGCGGTCCTGCGGTCATTGCACAGTCGTTCTCGGCATGCGGCTCAGTGTCGTCTCCGTGCTCGTGCGGATGCGCGTGCGCCGCCGGGCCCGCTGCTGGCGACCCCGGCGAGACCCCCGGGGCCGCCTCAGGCCCTGGGGTGCGCTCGGTCATGGATCGCTTTCAACCGGTCGACGGTCACATGAGTGTAGAGCTGCGTCGTGGCAAGCGTAGCGTGACCGAGCAGTTCCTGAACGCTCCTGAGATCGGCGCCCCCTTCGAGCAGATGCGTCGCGGCGGAATGCCGCAGGCCGTGCGGCCCCATGTCGAGCGCTCCGGGCACCGCCGTGACGGCCTCGTGCACGACTCGCCGCACCGCCCGCGGGTCGACGCGTTTGCCCCGGACACCGAGGAAAAGCGCGGGCTCGGTGCCGTCACCACCGCTTTCCGCGACGATCTTCGGCCGCCCCTCGTCGATCCAGTCCGCGAGCGCCGCGGCCGCCGGGACACCGAACGGGACGACGCGTTCCTTCGCGCCCTTGCCGAGCACCGTGACGACACGACGGGAGAAGTCGGCCCCGCCGACGTCCAGCCCGCACAACTCGGACACGCGGATGCCGGTGGCGTAGAGCAGCTCGACGATCGCGCGATCACGCAGTGCGACGGGATCGCGTTGCTCCGCACCCGCCGCCGAGGCCTGCATGACCTCCCCCGCCTGCCCGGCGCGCAACACCCCGGGCAGGGTGCGGTGCGCCCGCGGGGCGGCGAGCCTGCCACCCGGGTCGGTGGCCAGGACACCGGTCCGGCGCGCCCACGCGGTGAACGTCCGGGCCGAGGCGGCCCGCCGCGCGAGCGTCGTACGGCTCGCCCCGCCGGTCTGCTGCGCGGCGAGCCACGCCCGCAGCCGCGCGAGGTCGAGGTCGGCGAGGGCGCCCCCGCCGTCCACGACGAAGCCCAGCAGCGACACCGCGTCGCCGACGTACGCGCGGACGGTGTGCGCGGACAGCCCGCGCTCGAGCCCGAGGTGCCGTTCGTACCCGGTGACGACGGCCCGGACGGGCTCGGGCAGCGCGGCCCGGAGCGCGCGCAGGTCGGGACGGCGGGCCCGGCCGGAGCGTGGTGACGGCATGGCTGTCACGCTGCGCGAACTACCGCCCGCGGTCAAGGATCGCCACGCGGGCCCACCGGACCGGCCGAACCCCGTCGACGATTTCTCCCGGATTTCGTGGCGTTCACGCGCTTTCCCTCCGTCGTCGCCACCCGGCTTCCCCGCGGACGGCGAATCCGTCGATCTCCAGCGCCGGCAGCAGGGCGCGCACCCGCCGCAGCGGGATGCCCGCTTCGACCGCGATCTCCGCGTCGGACCGCTCCGCGCGCACGGCCAGCGCCTCGTAGGTACGCAGTGCTTCGGGCCCGAGCCGGTCGGTGGACCGCTTCCCGCGACCTGGCGCCGTGTCCTCGGCGATGCCGAAGTGGCCCACGGTCTCGAGAACCTGGTCGATCGTCGAGACCAGCGTCGCCCGGGAGTCGCGGATCAGCTCGTGGCAGCCGACGGACATGGCGGACGAAACCGGCCCCGGCAACGCCATCACGATCTTGCCGAAGGCGCCGGCGGTGCTCGCGGTGTTGCGGGCGCCGCTGCGCTGCCCGGCCTCGACCACGACGGTGCCCTCGGTCAGCGCGGCGATCAGCCGGTTGCGGACGAGGAAGCGGTGCCGCGCCGGCGGGGTGCCGGGCGGGTACTCGCTGACGATCGCGCCGCCGGACCGCACGATCCGGTTCAGCAGGCCGACGTGACCGGCCGGATAACCGGCGTCGACGGCGCAGCCGAGCACCGCGGCGGTGACCCCGCCGGCGGCGAGCGCGCCGCGGTGTGCGGCACCGTCGATGCCGTACGCCGCTCCTGAGAACACCGGCACGCCCCGGCCGGCCAGCCCGTACGCGAGCTCGGCCGCGTGGTGCTCGCCGTAGTCAGTGGCCGCGCGGGCCCCGACGACGGCCACGGCCCGATCGGTGGCGGTACCCAGCGCGACCTCGCCGGCCACCCACAACGCCAGCGGCGGAACAGCCTCGGCCACCCCGCGCCGCGCGGCCTGGTCCACGGCGAGCAGCGGCCAGCCGGGCCACTCGTCGTCCTCGGGAACCACCAGCCGGGCTCCGGCCTCGGCCGCCCGGGCGAAGTCCTGGGCGACCAGGTCGTATTCCCGCCGGGCTTCGGTCGCCTTCAGCACCTCGGCCGGGCAGTCCCCACCACGGACCCGCTCGGCGGCCGCGACCGGCCCGTGTTCGGCCACGAAGGCGACCAACGCGGGCGCGGGTGGTTCGGCCACTCGCAGCAGGTAGGCGCGGGCGCGGCGCACGTCGTCGGGGGTCATGCCGCCACCCGCTCGCGGAAGTCCAGCGCCGCACCGACCTGTTCGACGCCTGGGCGGGCCTGCCCGTCGAGGTCGGCCAGGGTCCAAGCGATGCGCAGGCAGCGATCGGCCCCACGGCCACTCAGGAAACCGCGGTCCATGGCGCGGTCCAGGAGGACCGTCGCGTCCGGGGGCAACGCGAACTCGCGGCGCAACGCCGGGCCGGGTACCTCGGAGTTCGAGCGCCAGCCCTGCTCCTTCCAGCGTTCGGTGGCGCGGCGGCGCGCCTCGAGCACGCGCTCGCGGACTGTTTCCGTCGGCTCCGCCGCGTCGCTGTCGTGGGCGCTGAGCGCGCTCAGCGGGCGCAAGCGGACGGACAGGTCGACGCGGTCGAGCAGGGGCCCGGACAGGCGGCTGAGGTAGCGGCGGCGGGCCATCGGCGTGCAGACGCAGTCGGTGTCCTTCGGCGGCGCGCACGCGCAGGGGTTGGTCGCCAGCACGAGCTGGAAGCGCGCCGGGTACGTGATCGCGCCTTTGACGCGCGCGATGCGCACTTCGCCTTCCTCGAGCACCGTCCGCAGGGATTCGAGGCGCTCGCTGCCGAACTCGCAGACTTCGTCGAGGAACAGCACGCCGCGGTGGGCGCGGCTGATCGCGCCCGGGGAGGCGAGACCGCTGCCGCCGCCGATGAGCGCCGCGACCGTGATCGAGTGGTGCGGGGCCACGAACGGCGGCACGGTGACCAGCGGTGACGACCTCGACAGCGAGCCGTCGACGGAGTGCACCGCGGTCACCTCCAGGGATTCCTCGGACGACAGCCGGGGCAGCAGGCCGGGCAGGCGTTTCGCCAGCATCGTCTTGCCGACACCGGGCGGGCCGGTGAACAGGACGTGGTGCCCGCCCGCGGCGGCCACCTCCAAGGCCCAGCGGCCTTCGGGCTGCCCGACCACGTCGGCGAGATCCGGCACGGCCGGCGGGACCGCCGGGCCGGGTGTTTCCGGGTGCGCCAGCTCGCCTTCCCGCTTCAGCCACGCGACGAAGTCCCGCAGGTGCGGCGCGCCGGCGATCTCGATGCCGTCGACGAGCGCCGCCTCGACGAGGGAGTCCGCCGGGACGACGGCGCGTTCGTAGCCGGCCGCACGGGCCGCCAGCAGGCCGGGGAGGATGCCGCGGACCGGGCGGACGCGGCCGTCGAGGGCGAGCTCGCCGAGCAGGACCGTGCCGAGCAGCCGCGTCGCCGGGACCGCGCCGTTCGCGGCGAGCACCGCGGCGGCGATGCCGAGGTCGTAGGCCGAGCCGACCTTCGGGAGGTTCGCCGGGGAAAGGCCGAGTGTCACTTTGCCCTCCGGCCAGGGCTGCCCGGAATTGCGGACGGCGGAGCGGACGCGGTCCTTGGCTTCGCGCAGCCCGGCGTCGGGCAGGCCGACCAGGGTGATGCGGCTGAGCCCGCCGCCGAGGTCGGCTTCGATCTCGATGACCCGGCCGTCGATCCCCAGCAGTGCGACGCTCCACGTCTTGGCGATGGGCATCAGAACGCCGCCTCGAGGTGCTGGAGGCGGGGGCTGGTGCCCGGCTCGGCGAGGATGGTGATGACGTCGTAGCGGACCGGGCACCAGGGGATGCGGAAGTCGCGCAGCCAGCGCTCGGCGGCTCGGCGGACTCGGCCGGCCTTCTCCTCCGTCACCGTCTCCGTCGGGAGGCCGAATTCGGTGCTCGTGCGGGTTTTCACCTCGCAGACGATGACGCGGGTGCGGTCGGTGAAGACGAGGTCCAGCTCGCCTTCGCGGCAGCGCCAGTTGCGGGCCAGCAGGACGAGGCCGCGGTCCTCCAGGTAGCGGAGGGCGAGGTCCTCGCCCCAGGCGCCCAGGTCGCGGCGGTGTCTCGCGAGCTCGTCGGTGCCCGTCATCGTGGTCGCCCCCTCGTCGGTGCCGCGCCGGTCACCGGGGCGGTCCCGGCGATCACGGTGCGTGTGCATTCGACGATGTCAGGGCGGGGAGGAGGCGGGCCAGAGCTGATTCGCGGGGCTGTGGACAACTGGGGTGTTGTGGACAACTTGTCCCGGGGTGGGGTGAAACGCGCCCGGATTGTCGGGGCGGTGTGCTAGGGCGACCGACGCGGTGGGTGGAAGCCGCGGAGTCCTCAGGGGGGCCGCACACTTGCGGCGAGGTGCACGCCGCCGATGCCGGGACGCGATGGCGACCGACAGCGGCGGAGTGGCGGGCTGGGAGCCGCGGGCCGCAACCCGTGGGCCTGGGCTGCGGGTGCGGGCCGAGGCTCGTGACCTGGGGACTGCGGCCTACGAGCCGGGGCTGCCGGGCTGCGGACTGCGGGCCGGGCTGCTGGAATGCAGGCCGCGGCTGCCGGCCTGGAGACTGCGGGCCGAGGCTGCTGGAACGCGGACTGCGGCTGCTGGCCTGGGACTGCGGGCTACGAGCCGGGGCTGCTAGAACGCGGAACTGCGGGCTGGGGCTGCTGGAACGCGGGCTCGGGGACGCGGACGGCGGGCTGCGGGCTGCGGGCTGCGGGCTGCGGGCTGCGGGCTGCGGGCGCGAACGACCAGGTCTCGGCGATGGCATCAGGTCGCCGCGGGAAGAACGCGCGTCGTGGGTCGGCAAGCAGGGTGACGTGCGCGAACCCAGCGGCCGCGCACCGCTGAGGGCGCACGAAAAAACCGCGCCCCTCACCCGGTCAGGTGAAGGGGCGCGGTTCTTCGAAGCTCGGCTCAGCCCGAGAACGGGCCGTCTTCGGGGAGGCGCAAGTCGGGTTTGTCGAGCTCCTCCACGTTGACGTCCTTGAACGTGATGACCCGGACGTGCTTGACGAAGCGGGCCGGGCGGTACATGTCCCAGACCCAGGCGTCCGACATGCGGACCTCGAAGTACACCTCGCCGCCGCCGTCGCGGACCTGGACGTCCACTGCGTTGGCCAGGTAGAACCGCCGCTCGGTCTCCACCACGTACGAGAACTGACCCACTATGTCGCGGTACTCGCGGTACAGCGAGAGCTCCATCTCGGTCTCGTACTTCTCGAGATCCTCTGCGCTCATGAAATCCGCGCCCCTCCTCGGGATCGTGCTGCTGCTCCGCCGGCGGAGCGTTCATTGTGACCCACACCCGCGGCCGGGGCATGCAGCGGCAGGCTGAGTTGTGGCTCGAGTGCTTCGTCGAGGGCCGCGGACAACGTCGCCGTCGTGCCCGCCTCCATGGCCTTCTCCAGGGCCGCGTACGTCAGCAGGACCGGCCTGGTGGGGCGCACCCCGTGCTTCACGGCCACCGTGGCCACGTTCGTGTACGACCAGCGGTGGACTTCACTCGGTCCGTGTTCGCGCAGGGCCGCCAGGTGGTCCGAGGTGCTGTACCCCTTGTGCACGTCGAAGCCGTAGTGCGGGAAGTCGTCGTGGTGGCCCGCCATGATGCGGTCCCGCGTCACCTTCGCCAGCACCGACGCCGCCGCGATGCAGGCCACCGAGCGGTCGCCCTTGATCACCGCCGTGTTCGGGGCCGTCAGGCCCGGGACGCGGAAGCCGTCGGTGAGGATGTAGCCCGGGTGCACGCGCAGCGCCGCCGCGGCCCTTCGCATGCCCTCGAGGTTCATCACCCGGATGCCGTAGAGGTCGACCTCGGCCGTGGAGATGACGATCACCGAGTAGTCGACGGCGCGTTTGAGGACCAGGTCGTAGACGCGGTCGCGCGCCTTGGCCGTCATCAGCTTCGAGTCGGTCAGCTCGGTGAGCTTCGCGTCGCCCTGCTTGAGGACGCAGGCCGCGACCACGAGCGGCCCCGCGCACGCCCCGGCGCCGGCTTCGTCCACACCGGCGACCGGGCCGAGGCCACGGCGGTCGAGCGCGCCCTGCAGACCCCAGAAGAGGTCGCCGCGCACCACGGCCCGCGGTGGCCGGATCGGCTCGGCCGCGGTGAGGGGAACGGGAAGAGTCAAGGCTGGATCACCCGTCGGGGGTGGTTAGCGTTTCCGGCGCAGTCCGGACTTCAGCTTGCGCCCGAGGAACAGCGCCGGCCAGGCCGCCGCGATCCCGGCGCCGAGCGGGATCCCGCTCTGCCACGCCGGCGCGCCGAGGGCCACCGGCTGCGCCGACTCCTGCGGGTTGTGGTCGCTGATCCCGCCCCAGCGGCTCGGCGGGAGGACGATGATCCGCGCCTTGCCGATGATGTTGTCCACGGGGACCGCGCCGTTCACGCCGCCGCCGCCCTGGAACCGGGAGTCGTCGGAGTTGTTGCGGTTGTCGCCCTGGACCCAGACCATCCCGGCCGGCACCTTGACCGGCTCGAAGGTCTTCTGCTCCTGGACCGACGGGTCTTCCCAGTGGATGTACGGCTCGTCGAGCGACTTGCCGTCCACGATCATGCGGCCCTGCGGGTCGCAGCACTGGACGGTCTGGCCGCCGACGGCGATCACCCGCTTGACGAAGTCGCGCTCGTCCGGCGGGGCGAACCCGACCAGCGAGCCGAGCCCCTGGATCGCGCGGACGACGATGTTGCCCGACTCCTGCGGCGCGATCTCGTTGTTGATCCACGCCGGCGGGCCCTTGAACACGATCACGTCGCCCGGGGAGGGCTCGGTGAAGTCGTAGGTGACCCGGTCGACGAGGATCCGGTCGCCGTGGCAGCCGGGACACCCGTGCAGCGTCGCCTCCATGGACCCCGAAGGGATCATGAACACTTTCGCGAGGAATGTCTGGATCAGGATCGTGAGCACCAGGGCGATCACGAGCAGGATCGGCAGTTCCTTCCAGAACGACCGTTTCTTGGCGGGCTTGGCTCGCCGCCGGCGGGATCCCCCGCGCTCCTCGGAACGGGACAGCCTTGGCTTGTCCTCTTCGGAGCGATCGGGGTCATCCTCGGGAGCGTTCTGGGACACGGGTTCGGCCACGTCGTCAGGCTACCGGTAACCGGGTTGTGACTCAGTTAGCCGAAGCCGTCTCGCGGTTCTCGCGGCGCTCCTTGATCTTGGCCTTCTTGCCGCGGAGGTCGCGCAGGTAGTAGAGCTTCGCACGCCGCACGTCACCGCGCTTGTGGACCTCGACCTCGGCGATGTTCGGCGAGTGCACCGGGAAGGTGCGCTCCACGCCGACGCCGAAGGAGACCTTGCGGACGGTGAAGGTCTCCCGGATGCCGCCGCCCTGACGGCGGATCACGACGCCCTGGAAGACCTGGTTGCGCTCGCGGTTGCCCTCGATGACGCGGACGTGCACCTTGAGCGTGTCGCCCGGGCGGAAGTCCGGGATGTCGGAACGCAGCGACTGCTTGTCCAGCGCGTCCAGGGTGTTCATCGGTGGTCCGTCCTCGTCTTCGTATGGCTTGCGTACACGTCCCCGGGCGCGCAACGGTGCCGCTGCGGGCGACCCAGGGGGCTGATGGCGGGCTCGCGGACGACGAGGTCCACTCACGCCAACCTGTCAAGTATGGCAGACCCGGCTACGGATCAAGTAACCGGCCCGGGGTCCAAGCCCTCCAGGACCCCGCGATCGTGCTTGTCGAGGCTACCTTCCGGCAGCGCAGCCAGGAGATCGGGGCGGCGCCGGGCGGTGCGTTCGAGGGCCTGGTCGCGCCGCCAGCGGTCGATCAGCGCGTGGTTCCCGGACCGCAGCACGTCGGGCACGGCCAGCTCCCGCCACACCTCCGGACGCGTGTAGCTGGGCCCTTCGAGGAGGCCGTCGGAGAAGGAGTCCTCGGCGGCCGAACGCGCGTTGCCCAGCACACCGGGCAGCAGCCGGACGACGGCTTCGACGATGACGAGCACCGCCGCCTCGCCACCGACCAGTACGTAGTCGCCGATCGACACCTCGTCGACCGGCATCCGGCGCGCGGCGTCGTCGACGACCCGCTGGTCGATACCCTCGTACCGGCCGCAGGCGAACACCAGGTGCTTCTCCGCCGCGTACTCGTGCGCCAGCTCCTGGGTGAACGGCTTTCCGGCCGGCGTCGGCACGACGAGCCGCGTCTCCGGACGGCACACGTCGTCCAGCGCCGGACCCCAGATCTGCGGCTTCATGACCATGCCGGGGCCGCCGCCGTACGGGGCGTCGTCGACCGCGCGGTGCACGTCGTGGGTCCAGTCGCGCAGGTCGTGCACGCCGACCTCGATGAGGCCGCGGTCGATCGCCCGGCCCAGCAGCGCGGCGCGCAGCGGGTCGAGGTATTCGGGGAAGATCGTGACGACGTCGATCCGCATCTCAGGCGTCCAGGAGCCCTTCCGGCGGGTCGAGCACGACCCGGCCGCCCGCGACGTCCACGGTGGGGACGATCGCGCGGACGAACGGCACCAGTACCGAGCGGCCGTCGACGTCCAGTTCCAGCAGCTCACCCGCGGGCGAGTGGACGACTTCGACGACCTTGCCGACGACCGCGCCGTCGGTCAGCTCGGCCCGCAGGCCGGCCAGTTCGTGGTCGTAGAACTCGTCCGGGTCGCCGGTGGGCGGCAGCGTGTCGGTGTCGGCGAGCAGGAGCGCGCCCCGCAGCGTCTCGGCGACGTCGCGGGTGAGGACCTCCTCGAAACGCACCAGCAGCCGCCCGCTGTGTTCGCGGGCGGCTGCGATGGTGAGTTCCCTTTTGCTGCCGTCACGCAGCTTCGTCGTCACGGCCGCACCGACGCGGAACCGCTCGTCCGGCGAGTCCGTGCGCACGTCCACCGCGAGTTCCCCGCGGATTCCGTGCGCCTTGGCGATGCGACCGACTACGACGTCCATCCTGACCGTTTTCCGGAAGGGCTCAGCGGTCGGTGTCGACGACGTCGACGCGGACGCCGCGGCCACCGATGCCGCCCATGACGGTGCGCAGGGCGGTCGCCGTGCGACCACCCCGGCCGATCACCTTGCCGAGGTCGTCGGGGTGCACGTGCACCTCGAGCGTGCGGCCACGGCGCGTGGTCAGCAGCTCGACCCGGACCTCGTCCGGGTTGTCGACGATCCCGCGCACCAGGTGCTCGAGGGAGTCAGCCAGAAAGCTCACTCGGCCTTCTCACCCTCGGCGGCTTCGGCCTTCTCGGCCTCGGCCTTCTTGGGGGCCGACTTCTTCTTCGGCGTGGTGGCCTCGGCGGAGGGCTCCTCACCGGCCGCGGCCAGCGCCGCGTTGAACAGGTCCTGCTTCGACGGCTTCGGCTCGGCCACCTTCAGGGTGCCCTCGGCGCCCGGCAGGCCCTTGAACTTCTGCCAGTCACCGGTGATCTCCAGCAGGCGCTGGACCGGCTCGGTCGGCTGCGCGCCGACACCCAGCCAGTACTGGGCGCGCTCGGAGACGACCTCGATCAGGCTCGGCTCTTCCTTCGGGTGGTACTTGCCGATCGTCTCGATGGCCTTGCCGTCCCGGCGGGTGCGCGCGTCGGCGACGATGATGCGGTAGTACGGCGCACGGATCTTGCCGAGGCGCTGCAGCTTGATCTTGACGGCCACGGGTGTGGGTTCTCCTCGAGTCTCTCTGGTGCTGGGCTGGGCGCACGCGAGCCGAGTGGGGACACGGACGCGGGCACCCGAAGGTCAGGAGCTTTCGCACGGTGAGAGGGTCCGGCGGAAGCAGGCAGTGACCCATTCTGCCAGACGGCGCCCGCGCACCTAGAAAGAGGCCACCCCGAGCGCCCCGAGCAGGATGGTCAGCGCCGGCAGGAAGTTGTTGACCTGGTGCGCGACGATGCTCGCCGGCAGCCGCCCGGTGACCAGCCGCGCCAGGCCGATCGGCACCGCGATGACCAGCAGCAACGTCGTGCGCAGCGGCTCGAGGTGGCTGGCCGCGAACACCGCCGTCGACAGCAGGAACGCGGCCACGCGGCCCCAGCGCTCGCTACGCCACTGAAGCTGCTCGGCGGCGCCCCAGAGCAGGCCGCGGTAGATGATCTCCTCGCAGATCGGGCCGAGCAGCCAGAGGTAGACGAACATCACCACGGCCGCCGAGACCGACATCCGGCGGTCCTCGACCAGCGCGCTGATCGCCGACGTCGCGTTGGCGTCGCCGACCAGCCGGGTCCACAGGTAGGCGGCGAGGGTGGTGAAGACGAGCCCGACGCAGCCGTAGCGGAAGCCGGTCTTCACGTCGGCCCAGCGCCATTCGATCTTGAGGTCGAGGACGGGACCGTTCCCGCGCACGTACGTGATCAGCACCGCGACGCCCGCGGCGATCATCGTCGGCAGCATGGTGCCGAGCAGCACGACGCGCATCGGCAGCGGCCCGGGCCCGGTGTCCCCGACCAGCACGGACACGAACGCGGCGGTGGCCAGCAGGACGGCTTCGACCAGCAGGAAGGCGCCGAAGCCCCACCGGTGCCGCGGCGCGGGCGGGAGGAAGACGGGTTCTTCCGGCTCGGGCAAGGGCGTGGCATCGGCAGCCGGGTCCCGGGGCTGGGAAGTGGTCACGCCTTGCCCTCCGCGTCGCTCGGCTCCTGCTCCGAGCCTAGCCGCCGGGCGGTGATCACACAGTATCCGTCCGACTACTGTCCATCGATCTTCGCAACGCTCAGTGCGCGACGAACAGCAGGACGGCGGGCGGGAGGTTGTTGGCGGCGTGCGCGATCACGCCGGCGCTGACGCGGCCCGACAGGTGCCGCGCCAGCCCGATCGCGATGCCCTGGCCGATCAGCGCGATCGTGCGCGTCGGCTCGCCGTGGAGCTGGGCGAACACGACCGACGTCAGCAGCAGCACCACCCACGGCGGGACGCGGTGGAAGGACAGCGCGTTCCAGAGCGTGCCCCGGACCAGGAGCTCCTCGGTGATCGGGGCGCCGGCGATGACGATCACCGCGGCCAGCACCAGCCACACGGTGTCGCCGTCGAAGGTGTCGGCGAGGTCGGTGAGCGGGCTGTCGGAGACGTCGTCGGCGCCGTAGACCGCGATCAGCACCAGGTTGAGCAGGTAGCCGACGACCAGCGCGAGCACCCCGCAGGCGAGGCCGATCCGGACGTCGCGCCAGGTCGGCTTGAGCCCGAAGTCGGCGCGCAGCCCGTGGCCCCACAGCCACGAGCCCGCCGCCGGGCCGAGGCCGAGCAGGAGGTTGGGCACGAAGGCGAGCAGCAGCAGCGGGCCGATGTCCCGCAGTTCGAGGGGGTCGAACTCGCCGACGTTGCGGTTCACCGCGGCGGCGATGATCAGGTTGATCAGGTAGTAGCCGGCGATCCCGGTGAAGAACGCCACGAAACACCAGTGCGCCCCCAGTACGCGCCGTGCGCCGTCGTCGTCCGTCACGCGCCCCACGCTAAAGTGCCGGTCCCGCAAGGAAAACAGCGGGGTCTACGCGTACACGACGCCGCCGAGCACGATGTGCGAAGGGTGCCGCAGGACGCCCAGGTCGGCGCGCGGGTCGCCCGGGTAGACGAGCAGGTCGGCCGGGGCGCCGTCGGCGATGCCGGGGTGGCCGAGCCAGTCGCGGGCCGCCCAGGACGCGCTCGCGAGGGCCTGTTCGCGGGTCATGCCCGCGCGGTGCAGCGCCTCGATCTCGTCGACGAGCCTGCCGTGCTCGACCATGCCACCGGCGTCGCTGCCCGCGAAGACGCGTACGCCCGCTTCGATCGCGGAGGTGACCATCTCGCCGACGCCGGCGTGCAGCGCCCGCATGTGGTTCGCGTACGCCGGGTACTTGCCCGCCTTGTCGGCGATGCCCGGGAAGTTCTCGATGTTGATCAGCGTCGGCACCAGCGCGACGTCGTTGCGCGCCAGCTCCGCGAGCTGGTCCGCGCTCAGGCCGGTGCCGTGCTCCAGGCAGTCGATGCCCGACGCGATCAAGCCGGGCAGCGCCGCTTCGCCGAACACGTGCGCGGTGACGCGGGCGCCGTGCTCGTGCGCCACCTTGACGGCTTCGGCCAGGACCTCGTCGGGCCACAACGGCGCCAGGTCGCCGACGCCGCGGTCGATCCAGTCCCCCACGAGCTTGACCCAGCCGTCGCCGTCGCGCGCCTGCTCCGCGACCGCTTCCGGCAGCTGCGAAGGGTCGTCCAGCTCGATGCCGAGGCCGGGGATGTACCGCTTGGTCAGCGCGAGGTGCTGCCCGGCGCGGATGATCGTGGGCAGGTCCGGCCGCCGCTGGAGCGGCCGGACGTCGATCGGCAGGCCGCAGTCGCGGATGAGCAACGTCCCCGCGGCCCGGTCGGTGATCGCCTGCTCGGTCGCCTCTTCGAGCGAGACCGGCCCGCCGACGCCGATGCCGGGGTGGCAGTGCGCGTCGACCAGGCCGGGCACCACGAAGACGTCCCGGCCGAGCGTCTCGGCGCCGCGGACCGGTTCGAACGAGATCCGGCCCTCGGTGATCCACAGGTCGCGGGACTCGCCGCCGGGCAGGACCACCCCGGCGACGTGCAGCGCGGTGCTCAATTGTCCTTCGGGTTCTTCGGCAGCTTGAACTTCGACGGGTCGAAGCCCGGGACGTCGTTCATGCCGCCCAGCTGCGAAAGGTCGGGCATCCCGCCCGGCATGCCGCCGCCGGGAGGCAGCATCGGCATGCCGCCGGGGAAGCCGCCGCGGACCTTGGGCGGCGTGGGGCCGCGCCCGCCCTTCTTGCCCTTCTTGCCCTTGCGCTTGGAGCCGCCGCCCCCGCCGCCGAAGCCGAACCGGCCGGCCATCTGGGCCATCATCTTGCGGGCCTCGAAGAACCGGTTGACCAGGTCGTTGACCTCGCGGACGGTGACGCCGGAGCCGTTGGCGATGCGGAGCCGGCGCGAGCCGTTGATCAGCTTCGGGTCGTCGCGCTCGGCCGGGGTCATGCCGCGGATGATGGCCTGCAGCTTGTCCAGGTGCTTGTCGTCGACCTGGGCCAGCTGGTCCTTCATCTGGCCGGCGCCCGGGAGCATGCCGAGCAGGTTGCCGATCGGGCCCATCTTGCGGACCGCGAGCATCTGCTCGAGGAAGTCCTCGAGGGTCAGCTGGCCGCTGGACAGCTTCGCCGCGGCCTTCTCGGCCTGGTCCTGGTCGAAGGCCTGCTCGGCCTGCTCGATCAGGGTGAGGACGTCACCCATGCCGAGGATCCGCGACGCCATCCGGTCCGGGTGGAAGGTGTCGAAGTCCTCGAGCTTCTCGCCGTTGGACGCGAAGAGGATCGGCTGGCCGGTGACCTCGCGGACGGAGAGCGCCGCACCACCGCGGGCGTCGCCGTCGAGCTTGGTGAGCACGACGCCGCTGAAGCCGACGCCGTCGCGGAACGCCTCCGCCGTGGTCACGGCGTCCTGGCCGATCATCGCGTCGACGACGAACAGGACCTCGTCCGGCTCGACCGCGTCGCGGATGTCCGCGGCCTGCTTCATCAGCTCTTCGTCGACACCCAAGCGGCCCGCGGTGTCCACCACGACGACGTCGTGCTGCGCGCGCTTGGCCTCGGCGATGGCGCGGCGGGCGACGTCGACCGGGTCGCCGACGCCGTTGCCCGGCTCGGGCGCGAAGGTGACGACGCCGGCGCGCTCGCCGACGACCTGCAGCTGCGTGACGGCGTTCGGGCGCTGGAGGTCGCAGGCGACCAGCATCGGCGCGTGGCCCTGCTTCTTCAGCCACAGCGCGAGCTTGCCGGCGAGCGTCGTCTTACCGGCACCTTGCAGACCGGCGAGCATGATCACGGTCGGCGGCGTCTTGGCCAGGTTGAGCCGGCGCGTCTCGCCGCCGAGGATCGCGACGAGCTCCTCGTTGACGATCTTGACGACCTGCTGCGCGGGGTTGAGCGCCTGGGAGACCTCGGCGCCCTTCGCCCGCTCCTTGATCTTCGCGATGAAGGTCTTGACCACGCCGAGGGCGACGTCGGCCTCCAGCAGCGCGATGCGGATCTCGCGCGCGGTGGCGTCGATGTCGGCGTCGGACAGCCTGCCCTTGCGCGTGAGCGTCTGCAGGGCGGCGGTGAGCCGATCGGAGAGGGTGTCGAACACGGGTGTGCACGCTCCAGCTGGGTCGAGAGTGGCGCGCCGGACGAGGCCGGCCCCTCCGAGGGTAGTCGCTCCGGCTCCTTCTCTTCGCGGGTACGCGCACATACTACGCGTGCGCGTACTAACACGATCGCGCTTTCCGGAAAAAGACTGGAGACCGGCCGTCAAGTCGGTAAACATACGCGTATGACTTCCGTGCCCGTCCTCCGCGAACCGGCCACCGACGCCGACGAGCCGGTCCCGCTGCGGCGGATCGCCGGGCTGTTCCGCCCCCATCGCGGGCCGCTGGCCGCGCTGTTCGCGCTGATCGTCGTGCAGGCCGGCCTCGGCGTGGTCTCGCCGTTCCTGCTGCGCGAGATCCTCGACGACGCCCTGCCGCACCGCGACACGCTGCTGATCAGCCTGCTGGCCGCGGGGATGATCGCCTGCGCGGTCGGCAGCGGCTCCCTCGGCGTGGCCACCACCGGGCTGTCCAACACGATCGGGCAGCGCGTGATGAACGAGCTGCGCGTCTCGGTCTACGGCCACCTGCAGCGGATGTCGCTCGGCTTCTTCACGCGGACGAAGAGCGGCGAAGTGCTCTCGCGGGTCTTCAACGACATCGGCGGCGTCGACAACGTCATCACCACGACCGCCGGCTCGGTGGTGCAGAACGCGACGACGACGATCGCGATCACCGCGGCGCTGATCGCCCTCGACTGGCAGCTGGCGGGGTTGTCGCTGGTCGTCGTGCCGCTGTTCCTGCTGTTCACGCTGCGGCTGGGCAAGCGGCGGCGGACGCTGGCGCGCGGCCGGACCCGGCGGATGGCCCGGCTGACGACGATGGTCGAGGAGTCCCTGTCCGTCACCGGCGTGCTGCTCGCCAAGACCATGGGCAACGAGCGGGCGGTGCGCGAGCGGTTCGGCGCCGAGTCGCGGGAGATCGCGGCGCTGGAGCGGGCCGCCGCGCTGGCCGGGCGCTGGCAGACGGCGTCGCGCGGGATGAGCCTGACCGTCATCCCGGCGCTGGTCTACTGGATCGCCGGGCTGGCCCTGGCCGGCGGCGCGTCGCCGTTCTCGCTCGGCACCGTGGTGGCGTTCACCAGCATGCTCAACCGGCTGGTCGCGCCGGCGACCGCGATGCAGACGATCGGGCAGAACGTGGCGACGTCGAAGGCGCTGTTCGGGCGCATCTTCGAGGTGCTCGACCTGCCGGTGGAGATCGGCGACAAGCCGGGGGCCCGCGTGCTCGAGGTGCGCCGCGGGGACGTCTCGATGCGCGGGGTCTCGTTCCGCTATTCGGCCGACGGGCCACCGACGCTGCGCGACATCGACCTCGACGTCCCGGCCGGGACGACGACCGCGCTGGTCGGCTCGACCGGCTCGGGCAAGACGACGCTCGCCTACCTGGTGGCGCGGCTGTACGAGGTGGAGTCCGGTTCGGTGCGGATCGACGGCACCGACGTCCGCGACGTCACGCTGGCCTCGCTCGCGGCGGGCGTCGGGCTGGTGTCGCAGGAGACCTACCTGTTCCACGACACCGTGCGGGAGAACCTCCGCTTCGCGAAGCCGGACGCGACCGACGAGGAGATCGAGCTGGCGGCGAAGGCGGCGCACATCCACGACACGCTCGCCGGGCTGCCGGAGGGGTACGACACGGTCGTCGGCCAGCGCGGCTACCGGTTCTCCGGCGGCGAGAAGCAGCGGATGGCGATCGCGCGGATCCTGCTGCGCAACCCGCCGGTGCTCATCCTCGACGAGGCGACCAGCGCGCTCGACACCCGCACGGAACGCTCGGTGCAGGCCGAGCTGGACCGGCTCGCCGCGGGGCGCACGACGCTGACCATCGCGCACCGGCTGTCCACTGTGGAGCACGCGGACCAGATCGTGGTGCTGCACGAAGGCCGGATCGCCGAACGCGGGACGCACGCGGAGCTGCTGGCGCTCGACGGGCGGTATGCCCGGCTGGTGCGGGGAACCACTTAACCTGGGGCCATGCACCCGGATCCCGACACCGCTTCGCGCGTGAGCGACGACGCCGAACTCGCCGACCTCGCCTGGCGGGTGCGCGAGGGCGTCGGGCGGCTCAACTGGCGGATGCGCGCCGAGCGCGACCCGAACGGTCCGGGCCCGGCGGTGCTCGCGGTGCTGAGCCGGCTGTACCGGGCGGGCACGCACACGCCGACCGAGCTGGCCGAGGCGGAACGGCTGCAGCCGCAGTCGCTGACGCGGATCCTCGCGTGGGTGTCCGAGCGCGAGCTGGTGACGCGGACGACCGACCCGGAGGACGGGCGGCGGTCGCTGATCAGCATCACGCCGGCCGGGCTGGCGGTACTGCGGGAGTACAGCGTGCAGCGGGAACGGTGGCTGGCGGCGGCGCTGGAGTCGACGTTGTCGCCGACCGAACGGCAGCTGTTGAAGCTGGCGGCCGATCTGCTGGTGCGCGTGGCCGACGCCTGAAAGCCGCCGCGGAGACCCCTCGATCCCTCCACGGCGGCTTCAAGCTCCCCTGACGTCCGCGCCACCTCCCCGTGGTGCGGACACGGGTTCCGGAAACGGGCCGCTCCTCCACCGGCCCGCTCCGGAACCCTGGTCCCCGGACGGCTCACCTCCCCAGGGGCCGTCCGGATCCCCCCTGCCAGCGATCCGGTATCCGCTGACAGGAACGAAGTCTGCCGCGCCCGGGGTGGCGGGTTGAGTGTGAGAACCCTCAATTACCCGTGGGTAGTAATACTCAAGACGTCTTCGCGCGGCCGCGGCCGGCAGCTCGCTTCGCCGTCGTACGCGCCTTCGCCGCCCTGGACGCTGCGGCTTTGGCCTTCACGACGGCCTCGGGACGCGCCTCCGCGGCACTCTCCTGCAGCGCCGCGAGCAGGCGGGTGACGCCGTCCGCCTGCTCGGCGGCCGTGGGCTGGACGACCTCGGCACCGTCGAGCTTCGCCTGGATCAACGCCTGGAGCGCTTCGCGGTAACGGTCGGGCACGCGGCCGGGGTCGAAGTCACCGGTCAGCTCCTCGATGAGGTTCACCGCGCGGCGCAGCTCGCCCGGCCGGACGTCGACGTCGGCGTGCCGGAACGGGAAGTCGGGTTCACGCACTTCGCCGGGCCACAGCATGGTTTCGAGCACGATCACCTGGTCGCGCACGCGCAGGGCGCCGAGCGTTTCACGGCGGCGGAGCGCGACCGTCACCAGCGCGATCCGCCCCGACTGCTGCAGCGCCTCGCTGAACAGCACGTACGGCTTCGTGCCCGCCGGCTCGGGTTCGAGGTAGTAGCTGCGCGCGAACCAGATCGGGTCGACGTCGGCGAGCGGGGCGAAGCCGCGGATGGCGATCGTGCGGGCGGGCATCGGGAGCGACGCCAGCTCGTGGTCGGACAGCAGGACGACGTCGCCGCCCGGGACGGGGTAGCCGCGGACCATCTCCGCCGGCGGCACCTCTTCGCCGTCGATCTCGCACACGCGCTTGACCCGGACGCGGCCGCCGTCGGTTTCGTGGACCTGGTGGAGCGGGATCTCGCGCTCTTCCGTCGCGCTGTACGCCTTCACCGGAACGGCGTAACTGCCGAACCCGATCGTGCCCGTCCAGACCGCCCGCATGCGCGCCACCTCCGCAGGTCCCAGGCTAGCCAGGCGGTCGCGGGGCCCGACAGCTACAAACGGGTGTCAGGCGCGACGGATTCGCTCACACATTCGAACGACGGCGTGACTTCGTCGAGCGCTTCGGCCGAACAGCGGGACGCGATGGCGGCCGCGCGGAGCACTTCGGTGACCACCTCGACGTCCAGCGGCGGGGCGGCGGCGAGCGCGGCCGACCCGGCCTCGACGCGGGCGGCGAGCCCAGCGAGCGCGTGCGAAATCGCTTCCTGGCCGGCGACGAGCTGGGCGACGACGTCGGTCAGCTCGGCGGTCGTCGCGCCCGGGCCGCCGCAGCGCAGGCCCGCGGCGAGCTCCTCGGCGCACGAGCGCAGGTGGGTGGCGACGACGGTCGGCGGCAGCGTCAGCCGGTCCTGCATCGCTCACCCCCTCGGGTCCGGGGAGTCATGGTGCCACCGCACGCGCCGTCACCGGAGGCGACACACCGCCGCCCGCTTATTTGACCGCTCGTTCTAGATACGGCTAGGCTCTCGATCATGTCCCGGGTCAAGGAGTTCGACGTCGACGAAGCCTGCGACGCCGCGCTCACGCTTTTCCGGCAGCAGGGGTACGAGGCGACGTCGGTCAGCGACCTCGTCGCGCACATCGGTGTCGCCAAGGCCAGCCTGTACGCCACCTTCGGCTCGAAGCACGACTTCTACGTGACGGCGTTGAGGCGCTACGCGGACCGGACCGACGCGCGGGTGCTGGCCGAGCTGTCCGGACCGGGCTCGGGGGTGGCCGCGGTGCGGCGGCTCTTCGACGGCTACGTCGGGGAAATCCTCGGTGACGAGGTGAAGATGGGCTGCTTCGTCGTCAACTCGGCGATCGAGCTGCTCCCCCGCGACGCCGAGGTCGCGCGGCTGGTGGAACGCAGCTGGGACACCCTCGAGGTCGCGCTGACCATGGCGCTGGAACGCGCGCGGGCGCAGGGCGAACTGGCCGACGGCAGCGAACCGGCGACGCTGGCGCGCTTCCTGCTCACCGTGCTGCAGGGCCTGCGGGTCCTGGGCAAGGGCACGGACGCGGCACGGCGGCTGGACGCGGCCGTGTCGCAGGCAATGCGGCTTATTCAAGACTGATCGGACCAGAAAGAAGGCACACGATGGGGGCACGGTTCGCGGGCAAGGTCGTCCTGGTGACGGGCGGCAGTTCCGGCATCGGGCGGGAGACGGCGCGGGCGTTCGCGGCCGAAGGCGCGACCGTGGTCGTCGCCGGGCGCGACGAGCAACGGCTGGCCGCCACGGTGAAGGAGATCGGCGGGGACGCCGTCACGGTGGACGTCACGAATCCGGCGGACGTGGCGCGCATGGTCGAGACGGTCGTCGCGCGGCACGGCGGGCTGGACGTCGCGGTCAACAACGCGGGCATCCTCGGGTCACCGGCGCCGGCGGCGGACCTCGACGAGGACGGCTTCGGCGCGGTGCTGGCCACGAACGTCACCGGGACGTGGCTGTGCCTGAAGCACGAGGTCGCGCACATGCGGGCGCACGGCGGCGGCGCGATCGTCAACATCGCGTCGAACATCGGCGCGCACGGCAGGCTGCCGAACATGGCGGCCTACGCGGCGTCGAAGGCCGCCGTGAGCGCGCTGACCCGCACGGCGGCGCGCGACCACATCGCCGAGGGCGTCCGCATCAACGCGGTGAGCCCGGGCGCGACCGACACCGAGATGTCGCGGCGCCCCGGCGAGACGGACGCCGACCGCGCCGAGCGGCTCAAGGGCGCGATCCCGCTGGGCCGGGTGGGTGCCACCGCCGAAGTGGCGGCCGCGGTGCTGTGGCTGGCTTCGGGCGAAGCCGCCTTCACCGTGGGCCACGACCTGGTGGTCGACGGCGGCGCGACCGCCTGAGCGGCCCCACCCGGGCCCGCGGCGCTCCTTCAGGACTCACGGTTGCGCATGGTGACGTTTCCCTTCTCGTGCCGGTACGGGGTGCGGTGGGGTCAGGACTCGCGGTTGCGCACGGGACTCTCCTTCCGAGCGGCGCGGGCTGGGGTCGGGGCGGGTTCAGGACTCGCGGTTGCGCACAGGGCTCTCCTTCCGCGCGGCTGACGGGCGGGCTCGGGCTCAGGACTCGCGGTTGCGCACAGCACGGCTCCTCTCGGGCGGTGCGGACGGGCGGGCTCGGACTCAGGACTCGCGGTTGCGCACGACGCTCTCCTCTCCGGCGGGACTGACAGGCGGGCACGGGCTCACGACTCGCGGTTGCGCACGACGGCCTCCCTCCGGGGATCCACGGCGTAAATCGGACACGGGGGCTCAGGATTCGCGGTTGCGCACGGCGGCGGCCTCCCTTCGCTGCTCCGATCGTGTGGCTCTCGTCGATCGCGGCCGCCCGGTGTGGTGGGGTGGACGCGGATCGTCGGCTCACCCAGGGGAGTTGGACCGCCTTGAGTATGGACGGCGCCCGTCCGGCCGAACGCCGCTCGGCCCGGATCCGAGGGGCGCTGAACCCTGCTCGCTGGACACTGTGGCGGCAGCGCCGATCGCTCGTCTTCTACTGCTTCCTGGTCGAGTCCGTGGCGCTCGTGGCGACCGTCCGGACGGCCGCCGCGGTGCCCGTCCGGACGTGGGACCTGGCCGTCTTCGGGATCCTCGCCGGGCTCGGGGTGCTGCAGGCGGAGCTGGGCCGGCAGGTCGAGCGCGTCCGGCGGCTGGTGTCGGACACCCCGCACATCAACCTGACGTCGGTCTGGACGTTCGCCGGCGTGCTGCTCCTGCCGCCCGCGCTGGTCACGGCGCTGATCGCCGTCCTGTACGCGCACCTGGCGACGCGCAGCCTCGCGCGGATCAAGCGCGTCCCGCCGTTCCGGACCACGCTGAACGCGACGCTGGTCGTCGTCACCTGCTACGCGGCCGCGTTCGTGCTGCACCGCCTCGGCGTCCCGGACATGTACACGGCGCTGACGGCGGGCTGGCGCGGCGTCACGGCCATCGCGCTCGCCGCGGCGGTCTACTTCCTGGTCGCGGCGATCACGATCCTGCCGGCGCTGACCATCACGACGCGCTCGGTGAAGGCGTTCTTCGGCGGCCTCGGCGACAACCTGCTCGAGGTCGCGACGCTCTGCCTGGGCCTGCTCACGGCGCTGACGCTGGCGACGCTGCCCGCGCTCGCCGTCGCGATCGTGCCGCCGCTGCTGGTGCTGCACCGGGCGGTGCTGATCAAGCAGCTGGAGATCGCGGCGACGACCGACGAGAAGACCGGCCTGTTCAACACGACCGGCTGGCACCTGCTGGCCTCACGCGAGCTGGCGCGCGCCCAGCGCAGCACGCGGAGCACGTTCGGCGTGCTGATGATCGACCTGGACCACTTCAAGCTGATCAACGACGAGCACGGCCACCTCGCGGGCGACGCGGTGCTGCGCGCGGTCGCGGCGACGATCAAGTCCGCGGTCCGCGACTACGACTCGGTCGGCCGCTTCGGCGGCGAGGAGTTCGTGGTCCTGCTCCCGGACATCGGCCCGGCCGCGGTCCTCGCGGTGGCCGAGCGCATCCGCTCGGCGATCGAAACCCTGAAGGTCGAGTACTCCGACGGCACCGCGTCCCGGGTGATCGCCGACCTGTCGGCCTCGATCGGCGTGGCGACGTACCCGGACGGCGGCACGGCCGTCGACCGCCTGCTGCAGGCCGCGGACCAGGCCCTGTACCGGGCCAAGGACGCGGGCCGCAACCAGGTGGTCGACGGCACGGCACCGGCTTAGGAAGCCGCCGCCAGCCGCCAGAGGTCGCCGAGCACCTTCAGCAAGGTCTTCTGGCGCTCCTCGAGGACGGCCGGGGTCCAGCCGTCCGTCGCGAGGACCTGCGAAGTCAGCACGAACGGCGGCCAGCTCGTCTTCTCGAAGTACTTGGTCTTCTTCACCTCGAACTCGAGGTTGCTCGCCTGGGAGTTCTTCCGCTTCGAGAGCAGGACGAGGTTCGCCAGGCGATGCACCCAGTAGGCCCGTTCCTGCGAGGTGAACGCACTGGTCCACACGCTGCCCGCAGCCGGGGACTGCGGGAGGACGTGCTCGACGCTGATCAGCGGGTAGCCGTTGTAGTTCGCTCCGCCGTCCGACAAGGCCGAGTCGAGGCGGAGCAGCACGTACAGGCGGATCCTCGTCACCGTGTAGATCTCCGCGCCCAGCTTCGCCAGGGTTTCCGCCTGTTCGTCCCCGGAAAGCTGCAGCGGGGACTCCAGGGCGTAGAGGTCGCGGTCCTTCTCCAGCCAGTCCAGGACACGGCCGTACCGCTCGACCCGGCGGGTGATGTCCACCCGGCGCACGAGCATGCTCGCGGCGAGGCGTTCGAGGTCGACGAGGAAACGCAGCAACGACGCGGAATCGGCGGTCGGCCGGCTGAAGTAGCTGATCGCCGGCGGGATCCAGTCCGTGTTGTCCAGCTGCTTCAGCCAGCCGAGGAGGCGGTTGATCTCCTCGGCGCCCGGTCCCCCGGCGTAGCTGGCGCTCCTGACCACCTCGAAGGCGTCCGAAAAGGGAACCAGCACGTCGTCGATGAACTTCTTGCCGTCGGGTACCCGGCTCAGCACGGACGCCCGGAATTCCTTGAGGATCGACTCCCGGGCTTTCGTCTTCGCGTACACCATCCGGATGTGGGAGAAGAGGTCGCCGAAGTCGTTGCGGCCGAGATCGTCCTCCTCCTGCGCCCACTTGTTCGTGTAGGCCTCCTGCTCGGCTTCCGGGATCCCACCGATGATCTCCGACTTCAGGATGTCGGTGTGGGTGAGGTCCAGACCGCGCTCGTTGAGGACCGAGAAGATCCGGTAGGCGGACTCGAAGTCGACGGTCGCCACGACGACGAGGTAGGTGTACCCGTCGACGAACGAGGCCAGCCGCTGGGCCTCGGAGCGGTCCAGGGCACTCAACCGAGCCTTGAACAGGAGTGCGTTCTCCACCAGCCGGAGCCGGCTGTCCGGGGTGACGTTCTGCAGGGCCGCCAGCAGGTCGTTGCCCAGCCGCTCCTGGATGTACTTCTCGAAGAAGCCCTGGTCCTGATCCCGCAACCGGAGGCGCGGCTGGTCGGCGGTGCCCTTGAGCGGGTCGCCCTTCTGGAAGATCCGCTTCTCGAGGGATTCGGCGAACTCCGCCGAGACGAATTCGCGCAGCACGCTGTAGAGAATCGTCAGGGTCGTGAGGCGCTGCTGCCCGTCGACGACCTCGGCCAGCGCTCGGTTTTCCGCCTTGACCACGACGATGCTGCCCAGGAAGTAGGGGTCGGCCTCGGTCAGCGAGTCCTTCGCGCGGGAAGCCGCGAGGAGGTCGTCGAACATCTCCCCCGCCTGTTCCGTCGTCCAGGCGTACGGCCGCTGGTAGCGAGGAATGGTGAAGTGGTAGTCGTCGGTGAAGATGTCCCCGACCTTGCGTTCCGCTGCTTGGATTTTGGTCCCGGCCATGCGGGGGATCTCGGTGAGCGGGCACCGGTTGTTACAGCCGTTACCGCATCGTTCGGAGCCGCGAGAGCCCGCGGCTCCGAACGACGCACTCAGGAAGCCGCCGCCAGGACGGCTTGTTCCACCTCGCGGCGCCAGCCCGGTTCGATGCGGCCGCTGCGCGGGGTCACCGCGAACGAGTCCACCACCGCGCCGCCCAGGGTCGAGGCCTTGGCCCAGCGGACCTCCGCGTCGCACCTGCGCAACGCGCCCGCCACCCGGAACAGCAGGCCGATGCGGTCGGCCGCGCGCAGTTCGAGGACCACCGTGTCCGGGCCGGTCGTCTCGTCGTCGAACCACAGGACCTTCGGGGCGACCGGGGCCGGGGCGCCGTAGTCGCGTTCCTTCGCCGCCAGGCGCTGGGTCAGCGGCAGCGTGCCCGCCACCGCGCGGGCGAACTGCTCGCGCAGCAGGGTCGCGTCCGGCAGGGAGCCGAACTTCGGGGACGCCGTGAACACGCCCGCGCGGCCGCCGTCGTGGCCGCGCAGGACCGCCGAGTGGACCTCCAGCGAATTGAGCGCCAGCACGCCCGCCGCCGGGGCCAGGAGTTCCGCTCGGGCCGGGACCGCCAGCAGCACCGTCACGACCTTGCCGTGGGAGCTGATCCGGATCTCGCCCGTGCCCGACGCCACCGCCGACGCGACGAGTTCGCGTTGTTCCTCGTCCATCGGCGACGGGGCCGTGAACCCCTTGCCGCGCAACACTTCTTCGCAGCCCGAGACCAGCTCCGCCAGCAGGCGCGCCTTCCAGTCCGTCCAGACGCCCGGCCCGGTGGCCAGCGAGTCGGCCTGGGTCAGCGCGTGCAGGAGCTCGACCAGGACCAGGTCGCTGTCCAGCGTCTTCACCACCCGCGCCACGGTGGCCGGCTCGCTGATGTCGCGCCGGGTCGCCGTGTGCGGCAGGAGGAGGTGGTGGCGGACCATCGCCGACACCGTCGCGACGTCGGGCGGGGTCAGGCCGAGCCGGGTCGCGACCTGGGCCGAGATCTTCGCGCCCAGTTCCGAGTGGTCGGCGTCGCGGCCCTTGCCGATGTCGTGCAGCAGCGCGCCGATCAGCAGCAGGTCCGGCCGCGCCACCGTGGTGGTCAGCTTGGCCGCCTCGACGCAGGTGCGCACGAGGTGCCGGTCGACCGTCCACTGGTGCACCGGCGAGCGCGGCGGCAGGTCGCGGACCGCGCCCCACTCGGGGAACAGCCGGGACCACAGGCCGGTCCGGTCGAGCGACTCGACCGCGTCGACCAGGCCCTCCCCCGCACCCAGCAGTTCGACCAGCGCGTTCAACGCCTCCGCCGGCCACGGCGCGCGCAGCTCCGGCGCCGTCTCCGCCAGTGCCTTGAGCGTGCCCAGCGCGATCGGCTTACCGGTGCGCGCCGACGCCGCGGCGACCCGCAGCAGCAGCGCCGGGTCCTTCGCCGGGACGGCGTCGCGGGCCAGCGCGACCTCGTTCCCGTGCAGCACCACGTTTTCCGCGAGCGGCGTCCGCGAAGGACGGCGCCCGAACCGCGTCTTCGGCGGGTCCACAGTGGACCGCAGGGCGACGTCCAGCGCGTACGCGATCGCGCGGCCCGCGCCGGACAGCTTGCGCGCCAGCGTGAACCGGTCGCCGAAGCCGAGTTCGGCGGCGACCAGCTCGGCCTCCGGCGCGGCCAGGACGTCCCGTTCGCGCCGGATCTCGCGCCGCAGCTCGGTGCGGACGTCGAGCAGGAGTTCCTTGGCCTCCAACAGCTCTTCGCCCGGACGCGCGGTCAGCTGCGCCGCGGCCAGCGCTTCCAGGACCGCGAAGTCGCGCAACCCGCCCCGGCCGTGCTTGAGGTCGGGTTCGGCGGACTGCGCGATCTCGCCGCTGCGGGCCCAGCGCTGCCGGACCGACGCCGTCAGGTCCGGGATCTGCTTGCGCGCGGTGCGGCGCCACTGGTCGCGCGCCGCCGCGACCAGCCGCCCGCTCAGCTCAGCGTCCCCGGCGAGGTGCCGGGCGTCCAGCAGGCCCATGGCCACCCGGAGGTCCTCCGAAGCGACCTTCAGCGCTTCACCGGGCGTCCGGACCGAGTGGTCGAGCCCGACTTTCGCGTCCCACAAGGGATACCAGAGCGCGTCCGCGATCTCGCCGACGCCGCTGTTGCCGTTGTGCACCAGCAGCAGGTCGAGATCGGAGAACGGCACCAGCTCCCGGCGGCCGAGCCCGCCCACGGCGACCAGCGCGACACCCGGTTCCGCGGTGTCGACGCCGGCCGCCGAGGCTCCCCTGCCCAGCCAGAACTCGTAGAGGTCGACCAGGGCCGCCCGCAGTGCGGACGCCCCCAGCCTCCCGTGCCTGCCCTCGAGCAAACGCTCGGTGGCCTTGACCAGTTCGCCCCCGTCGGCCATCCCGGACGCCTATAGCGCGTCCGTGCCGCGCTCGCCGGTCCGTACCCGGATGACGGTCTCCACGGGCGTCACCCACAGCTTGCCGTCGCCGATCTTGCCGGTGTGCGCCGCCGTGGTGATGGCCTCGAGGACCTTCTCCACGTTGGTGTCGTCGGTGACGACCTCGATCTTCAGCTTGGCCACGAAGTCCACCGAGTACTCCGCGCCGCGGTAGACCTCGGTGTGGCCCTTCTGGCGGCCGTAGCCCTGGACCTCGCTGACCGTCATGCCCAGCACGCCCAGCTGCTCCAGCGCGGAGCGGACGTCGTCGAGCGTGAACGGCTTCACAATCGCCGTGATGAGCTTCATGCCTTGCTCTCCTCGAGTTTCGCGGCCGGGGTGGACTTGACCGGGATGGTGCTCGGGTGGCCGAGGCCACCGCCGGTCCCGGTGAAGTCGTAGGCGCTCTCCGCGTGCTGGGCCTCGTCGATGCCGCTGACCTCGTCCTCGGTGCTGACGCGGAAGCCGCCGGCCTTCTTGATCACGAAGCCGATGATGAAGGACAGCACGAAGGAGTACGCGAGCACCGCGCCGGCGGCCAGCGCCTGGCGGCCCAGCTGGGTGAACCCGCCGCCGTAGAAGAGCCCGTCGGCGCCGAGGGAGTTGACGCTGGTGGTGCCGAAGAAGCCGATCAGCAGCGTGCCGACGATGCCGCCGACCAGGTGGACGCCCACGACGTCGAGCGAGTCGTCGAAGCCGAACTTGAACTTGAGCGAGATGGCGAGCGCGCAGAGCACACCGGCGATGAGGCCGATCGCGATGGCCCCGATCGGGCTGACGAAACCACACGCCGGGGTGATGGCGACCAGGCCGGCGACCGCGCCGGACGCCGCGCCGAGGGTGGTCGGCTTGCCGAACTTCAGCTGCTCCACGACCAGCCAGCCGAGGACGGCGGCGGCGGTGGCGACGGTGGTGTTGGTGAACGCGACGGCGGCGAGGTCGTTGGCGGCCAGCGCCGAGCCGGCGTTGAAGCCGTACCAGCCGAACCACAGCAGCGAAGCGCCGAGGAGCACGAACGGCACGTTGTGCGGGCGGCCGGTGTCCTTCGGCCAGCCCTTGCGCTTGCCGAGCACGATGGCGAGGGCGAGACCCGCGGCACCGGCGTTGATGTGGACCGCGGTACCACCGGCGAAGTCGAGTGCCTTCAGGTTGTTGGCGATCCAGCCGCCGACGGAGTTCTCGCCGATGAAGCCGTTGAAGGAGAACACCCAGTGCGCGACCGGGAAGTACACGATCGTCACCCAGATGACGACGAACAGCGTCCAGCCCCAGAACTTCGCGCGGTCGGCGATGGCGCCGGAGATCAGCGCGGGCGTGATGATCGCGAACATCAGCTGGAACATGACGAAGGCGAGCACCGGCAGGCCGTCCGAGCCGGGCCACGCGACGGCGGGGCTGGTGTCGGTGGCGGCCGTCGCGAACCCGGCGAGCTTGCCGAAGGTGTTCTCGAGGCCGGCGAAGTGGAAGTTACCGAGCAAACCGCCGAAGGCGTCGTCGCCGAAGGACATCGAGAAGCCGTACAGGGCCCACAGCACCCCCACGACGGCCAGCGCGATGAAGTTCATCATCAGCATGTTCAAGACGCTCTTCGCGCGGACCATCCCGCCGTAGAAGAACGCCAGTCCTGGGGTCATGAGCATGACCAGCGCGGCGCTGGCCAGTACCCATGCGGTGTCTCCTGCGTTCAGCACATCGTCCTCCCGTGCCCTGGGTTCGTGCGTTGGCAGTTTTGGCGCGCGGTGTTTCACGGGGCGGCGCGTGAGGTTTCACCCGCGTGAACTGTCCGCGCCGGGTTGTTACGGGGAGGTTTCCGGAGACCTGTGCTGAAGTGTCCGGTTGCTTTACGCCGTGGTCGAATAGCCCCATGAGCGCGAGCGGCCACGGGAATGACCCACTGCCACCTCAGGTGGTGGCGGCATTGCGGTGTTCGGTGTGCGGTGACCCGGTCGGGCTAGCCGATCGCACGCTGCGTTGCGGGAACCGCCACTCGTTCGATCTAGCGCGACAGGGTTACGTGAACTTGTTGCACGCGCGAATCCCGTCCGGCACGGCGGACACCGCGGACATGGTCGCGGCGCGCGCCGACTTCCTCGCGTCGGGTGCTTACCGGGGCCTCGCCGACGAGCTGGCGCGGGCGTGCGCCGAGGCCGGCGACCTCGTCATCGACGCGGGCGCGGGCACGGGTTACTACTTGGCGCGGGTGCTGGACGCGTCCGGGGCGGCCGGCCTCGCGCTGGACGTCTCGGCGGTGGCGTTGCGCCGGGCGGCCCGCGCGCACGCCCGGCTGGGCGCGGCGGTGTGGAACCTGTGGGAGCCGTGGCCGGTCGGCGACGAGGTGGCGTCGGTCGTGCTCAACGTCTTCGCGCCGCGCAACGGGCCGGAGTTCCACCGCGTCCTGCGGCCCGGCGGCCTGCTGGTCGTGGCGGCCCCGGCCCCGGACCACCTGCGCGAGCTGGGCGATCTGGTGCTGGCGGTGGACGAGCGCAAGGACGAACGCCTGGACGGCACGCTCGGCGAGTACTTCGGCCGGACCGGCCGCACGGAGGTCCGCCAGGAGATCGAGCTGTCGCCGCGGCAGGTGCGCCAGGTGGTCGAGATGGGACCGGCGGCGTTCCACCTGGACCGGGGCGACCGCCGGGCGCGGCTGGACGCGCTGAGCGAGCCCCGGGTGGTGACGGTCTCGTTCACGGTGTCCACCTACCGGCGTCTGGGAGGGTGACGGGGTGAAGCCCGACTGGACCGCGTCCGCGACCCGGCTCGCGGA
This sequence comes from Amycolatopsis eburnea, assembly GCF_003937945.1. GTDB lineage: Bacteria > Actinomycetota > Actinomycetes > Mycobacteriales > Pseudonocardiaceae > Amycolatopsis > Amycolatopsis eburnea. The sequence continues at coordinate 385,597 of NZ_RSEC01000021.1, read as the reverse complement.
CGCCGAGTGGGTGCGGGCCCGCATCGGCGGCGCGGCGAAGCTGTACGGGTGCGCGCGGCCGGAGGTGCTGGGCACGATCTGGTGGTACTCGCTCTCGTCGGTGCTGGTGGCGCCGGCGGTGGAGGGCCTGGTCGCCGGCCGGCTCGCGGACCCCTCCCTCGACGCCGTAGAGCTCGACCTCGTCGCCGACGGCCGGTTCCTGGGGGCCCGCTCGACGCGTCCCCTGGCCGGCGGGCTGCCCGAGCTGGGCGCGGCCCTCAACGCGGCGCTCGGCACCGCCATCGGCACCATCGCCGAGGTCAGCGGCGCCCGGGAGCGCGCGCTGGGCGCCATCGCGACCGACTCGATCGGCAACCGGCTGCTCTGGACGCCCGATCCCGCGCGGGCGCTCACGCTGGCCGAGCCGCTGGTGGCCGCGATCGGGCTCGGGCTGCCGAAGCCGCGGTTCGTGCACGTCGGGCGCACCCCCGCCGTGCGCCGGGCGTCGTGCTGCCTGATCTACGAGGTCGGCAACCCCAAGTGCGTGAGCTGCCCGCGTCAGACGCCCGCGGAGCGCGACGCCCGGCTTCGCGCCGCGCTTAGCCGATAACGGCCAGCTCGAGCTTCGCCAGCCGGTCCGGGTCGGCGATGACCTCGATGCCCGCGATCCGGTCGCCGTCGATCTGGAACGCCAGGACGACCGCGAGCCTCCCGTCGCGGACCATGAGCAGGCCGGGCGCGCCGTCGACGAGGGCCAGCTCGCTGGCGCGGGCCCGTTCGGACGCCAGGATCGCGCCGCGGCGGACGCTCTCGACCCCGCGCAGCACGATCGGCGCCGGGCTCGGCCCGGCGAACCGGTCGGCGTGCAGGACGACGTCGGGGTCGAGGAGGGCGATCAGCGCCTCGAAGTCCCCGCCGCGCGACGCCGCCAGGAACGCCTCGACGACCTTGCGCCGCCTCGGCAGGTCCTCCGCGGCCGTCCCGCCCTTGACCCGGCGACGGGCGCGGCTCGCGAGCTGCCGGGTCGCGGCCGGCGTCTTGCCGAGCATCGGGGCGATCTCGTCGAACGGCACGGCGAACATGTCGTGCAGCACGAACGCGACCCGTTCGGCCGGGGCCAGCGTGTCGAGCACGACCAGCAGCGCCAGCCCGACCTCGTCGGCCAGCTCGGCCTCCTGCGCGGGATCGCGGCGCTCGTCACCGGGTTCGGGCTGCCCGTCGAGGGCCTCCTCGGGGTGGTTGCGCCGCGCCCGCAGCGCCGAGAGGCACACGCGCGCGACGACGGTCGTCAGCCAGGCGGGGACGTTGCCGATCTCGGCGGCATCGGTGCGGTGGAACCGCAGCCAGGCCTCTTGGACGGCGTCGTCGGCTTCCGCGGCCGAGCCCAGCATCCGGTAGGCGGCCGCGCGCAGCCGCGGCCGCTCCCGCTCGAACCGCTCGGTCAGCGCGTCCACGGTGTTCCTCTCGCCCGGGGTGTCTCGAGGAGTAGACCCCGTGGCGGCGGGCGATGTGACCGGAACGGGCATGACCCCGCTCACAGCACGCAGAACTCGTTGCCCTCCGGGTCCGCCAGCACGAAGTGGTCCGGCCGCCCGTCCAGCGCGTGCTCCCGCAGCACCGTCGCACCCGCCGCCGTGAGCCGGGCGATGGCTTCCACGACCCGTTCCCAGCGGATCTCCCAGGGGACCTCGCGGCCGCCGCCGGCCTGGACGTCCAGGTGGAGGCGGTTCTTCGCGGTCTTGCCCTCGGGGACCTTGAGGAAGCTCAGGCCCGGCAGGACGCCCTCCGGGTCGGTCAGGTACGCGCCGTCGTCCCACTCCGGCTCCGGGACGCCCTGCCGCCCGAACCACGCTTCCCAGCTCGCGAAGCCCGGTGGGGGCGGGCGCTCGATGTAGCCGAGGGCCACCGCCCAGAACTTGGCCAGCTCGCGGGGTTCCGCGCAGTCGATCGTCAGGCTCCAGCGCACCGTCACGCACGAAGGGTAGCCTCGCTCACGCGCTGGGAAACTTGACCGGACGGCCGAACCTGCGGTTACGGTGAGCCCCGATGAGCGAACGCACCTGGGGCTTCCGCACCCGCGCCCTGCACGCCGGCGGCACGCCCGACCCGGCGACCGGCGCGCGGGCCGTGCCGATCTACCAGACCACCAGTTTCGTGTTCGAGGACGCGGCCGACGCCGCCAACCTCTTCGCGCTGCAGAAGTACGGGAACGTCTACAGCCGGATCGGGAACCCGACCGTCGCCGCGTTCGAGGAGCGCGTCGCCAGCCTCGAAGGGGCCATCGGCGGGGTCGCGACCGCGAGCGGGCAGGCCGCGGAGTTCCTCACCTTCAGCGCGCTCACCGAGGCCGGCGACCACATCGTGTCCGCGAGCGGGCTCTACGGCGGGACCGTCACCCAGCTCACCGGGACGCTCCGGCGCTTCGGCGTCGAGACGACGTTCGTCAGCGGCGGGATCGACGACTACGCAGCGGCGATCACCGACCGGACGCGGCTGCTCTACACCGAGGTCATCGGCAACCCGGGCGGCGGCATCGCCGACCTCGCCGCGCTCGCGGACCTGGCCCACGCCCACGACATCCCGCTCGTCGTCGACGCCACGCTGGCGACCCCGTACCTCTGCCGCCCGATCGAGCACGGCGCCGACATCGTGCTGCACTCGGCGACGAAGTTCCTCGGTGGCCACGGGACGACGCTCGGCGGGGTCGTCGTCGAATCCGGGAAGTTCGACTGGGGCAACGGGAAGTTCCCGCGGATGACCGAGACCGTCGACAGCTACGGCGGCCTCCGCTACTGGGAGAACTTCGGCGAGTACGCCTTCTGCACCCGGCTGCGCGCCGAGCAGCTGCGGGACATCGGCGCGGTGCTCTCGCCGCACTCGGCTTTCTTGCTGTTGCAAGGGATCGAGACGCTCCCGCAGCGGATGGACGCGCACGTCGCCAACGCGAAAGCGATCGCCGAGCACCTCGAAGCCGACCCGCGCGTGGCCTGGGTGTCCTACGCCGGGCTGCCCTCGCACCCGCACCACGAGCTGGCGAAGAAGTACCTGCCCGCCGGGCCGGGCGCGGTGTTCTCCTTCGGCATCGACGGCGGCCGCGCGGCGGGCGAGAAGTTCGTCGAGTCGGTGGAGCTGCTGTCGCACCTGGCGAACGTCGGGGACGCGCGGTCGCTCGTCATCCACCCGGCGTCGACGACGCACGCGCAGCTGTCGGAGGAACAGCTCGCGGCCGCGGGCGTCGGGCCGGACCTGATCCGGCTGTCGATCGGCCTGGAGGACACCGACGACATCCTCTGGGACCTCGACCAGGCGCTCGGCAAGGCGGTGGCGGGATGACGTACGACGTCGGCGCCGTCGAGCGGCGCGCGATCCTGAACCGGACGAAGTCGGTGACGCTGGTCGGCGCGTCCGCCAACCCGGCGCGGCCCAGCTACTTCGTCGCGACCTACCTGCTGTCCTCGACGCGCTACGAGGTCAACTTCGTCAACCCGCGGCTGGACACGCTGTTCGGGAAGCCGGTCTACGCCTCGCTCGAGGACGTCCCCGGCGAACTCGACCTGATCAGCGTGTTCCGCAAGCACGACGACCTGCCGCAGGTGGCCGAGGAGGTCGTCGACGCCGGCGCGCGGACGCTGTGGCTGCAACTCGGGTTGTGGCACGAGCCGGTGGCCGACCGGGCCCGCGAAGCCGGGCTGGACGTCGTGATGAACCGGTGCGTGAAGATCGAGCACGCGCGCTTCGCCGGCGGGCTGCACCTGGCCGGGTTCAACACCGGCGTGATCAGCTCGCGGCGGCAGTCGGCACCCTAGGGAAGAGAACGGACGTTCCCGGTGTTGGCCCAGACATGACACTGGGGATCACGTTTTCCGGCGGCCCGACCGCCCTGCTGGAGCTGGGCGGCGTCCGGCTGCTCACCGACCCGACCTTCGACGCGCCCGGCGACCACCCCGTCGGCGAGCGCGTGCTGGTCAAGACCGAGGACTCGGCGCTGTCCGAGGAGGCGGTCGGCGTGGTCGACGCCGTCCTGCTCTCCCACGACCAGCACCCCGACAACCTCGACGACCGCGGCCGCGCGTACCTCGCCACGGTGCCGCTGACGCTGATCACGCCCGCCGGCGCGGCCCGGCTCGGCGGGACGGCGAAGGGCCTGGCGCCGTGGGAAGAGACCCGCGTCGGGCCGCTGACCGTCACCGCCGTCCCCGCGCTGCACGGCCCCGAAGGTGCTTCGCGGCTGACCGGCGACGTGACGGGGTTCGTCCTGACCGGCGACGGCCTCCCGACCGTCTACGTCAGCGGCGACAACGCGTCGGTCGACCTCGTGCGCGAGATCGCCGCGCGGTTTGACGTCGACATCGCGGTGCTCTTCGCCGGCGCCGCCCGGACGGTCTTGTTCGACGGCGCTCCCCTGACGCTGACCAGCGAGAACGCCGCCGAAGCCGCGAAGGTGCTCGACGCGGCGAAGATCGTCCCGCTGCACTTCCGCGGCTGGCGGCACTTCAGCGAAGGCCCGGACGTGCTGCGGAAGGCGTTCGAGGCGGCCGGGCTGGCCGACCGCCTGGTGCTCCTCGAACCCGGGCAGCACGCGGACGTCTGAGCAGGCCGTGAGAGGCTGGCGCCATGGCCAAACCGACCCCGCTCCAGTTCCGCAACCTCCTCGTCGCCCTCCTGGCGGCGGCGGGCTTCGTCTGGAGCATCGTGACCGGCCTGCCGTGGTGGGTCAGCGCGATCGCGGGCTGCGCGTGCGTCCTGTCGCTGGCCTCGGCCTACCTCAACCGCCCGGGCGCGAACGACTAACGCGTCTTCGCGAACCTCGCCTTGAGGTTCGTCCGGCCCGCTTCCGTGAGCCGTCCGAAGAGCCGCAACCGCGCCAGGCCACCGTCCGGGTAGATGTCCAGGCGGGCTTCCGTCACCTCCGGGCCGTCCTTCAGGGCGAAGCGGTGGCGGGTGTCCGGCTGCAGGCGGGTCTTCGGGAGCAGGTCGACCCACTCGCCGTAGGTGTCGCGGCCGCTGACCGAGGCCCAGCCCGGGGCGTTGCCCTTGAGGTTGCTCGTGTCCAGCTCCGCGAACCGGACGTGGCCCGCGCCCGCCAGGCGCAGGGTCACCCAGTCGTTGCCGTCGTCGCGGCGGCGGGCCGTCTCCCAGCCCTCCGCCTGGTGCGCGGCCAGGCCCGGGGAGAGCAGGTTGTTCGGCGATGAGTAGAACTTGTTGCTGCAGCCGGTGACGACGGCGCCGTTCTCCAGTGCCGCCAGGTCGAGCGCGTCCAGGTCCAGCAGGTCCGGGTCCGGGATCGGCACGCCGTGGACGCGCAGGCGGGCGACGCCGCCGTCCGGGTGCTGCGTCAGGCGGACGTGCGTGTAGCGGCGGGAACCGTTGACCGTGTAGAAGTTTTCCGTGTGCCCCGCGGCCGGGGCGCGGTCGACCAGGACGTCCCAGTCGGCCGTGGCCAGCTCGGCCGCCGACGGGTAGCCCGGGACCGACGTCGCCTCGACCGAGACGAACGGCGGGTAGTTGCCCTTGAAGAACGCCGTGTCGACGATGACGCCGGTGACCGTGCCCGCCAGGCCGAGCCGCAGCACGGCCTGGTCGTCGCCCGGTTCGCGGTGGCGGCGGGTTTCCCAGCCGTCGTAGACCTGGCCCTTGGGACCGAACGTCTCCGCGCGGTGCGCCGGGACCCACGGGTTGACCAGGTTCTCCTTCTCGGCGAACAGCTCGTCGGTCGCCCACATCACGGTCCCGCCGAAGCGCCGGGACGCGAGGTCGGGCAGTTCTGTCCACTCAGGACGGTCGGACACGAGAGCCTCCATTTCAGCAGTTCCCCCGGGTCAGCAGCTCGCCGTGCGGCGCGTCGCCGGTGATTTCGGTGCCCCGCAGCCACGTCGAGCGCACGACGCCGGCCAGCGGGCGGCGGTCGTAGGCGCTCACCGGGTTGCGGTGCTTCAGTTTCGCGACGTCGACCACGAACGCCTCGTCCGGCGCGAACACGCAGAAGTCGGCGTCGTAGCCCACGGCCAGGTGCCCCTTGCGCCGCATCCCGGCCTGCGCCGCCGGGCGCTCGGCCATCCAGCGGACGACGTCGGTGAGCGCGAAGCCGCGCTGGCGCGCCTGCGTCCAGATCGCCGGCAGTCCCAGCTGCAGGCTGGAAATGCCGCCCCACGCCTCGCCGAAGTCCCCGCTGTCGAAGCGTTTCAGCTCCGGCGTGCACGGCGAGTGGTCGCTGACGATCGTGTCGAGCACGCCGTCGGCGAGCCCCTGCCAGAGCCGCTCGCGGTTGGCCGCCTCGCGGATCGGCGGGCAGCACTTGAACTGCGTCGCGCCGTCGCGGATCTCCTCGGCGACGAAACTCAGGTAGTGCGGGCAGGTTTCCGCGGTCAGCGCCACGCCGTCGCGGCGCGCCGCGGCGATCAGCGGCAGAGCGTCCGAAGAGGACAGGTGCAGGATGTGCGCCCGCGCGGACGCGGCGCGGGCCGCGTCGATCACGTGCGTGATCGCGAGGTTCTCCGCCTGCCGCGGCCGCGAGTTCAGGAAGTCGACATAGCGACCGCCGTGCGGTTCCGGCGCCGAGTCGATCTCGTGCGCGTCTTCGGCGTGGACGATCATCAGCGCGTCGAAGGAACTCAGCTCCCGCAACGCTTCGCCGAGCCCGGCCGGGTCGAGCGGCGGGAACTCGTCGACACCGGAGTGCAGCAGGAAGCACTTGAACCCGAAGACGCCGGCGTCGTGCAGCCCGCGCAGTTCGGTGACGTTGCCCGGGATCGCGCCGCCCCAGAAGCCGACGTCCACGTGCACCCGGCCGGCCGCCGACTTGCGCTTGACGTCCAGCGCGGCGACGTCGACGGTCGGCGGCAGGCTGTTCAGCGGCATGTCCACGATCGTGGTCACCCCGCCCGCGGCGGCCGCGCGGGTGGCCGTCTCGAAGCCTTCCCACTCGGCGCGGCCGGGGTCGTTGACGTGGACGTGCGTGTCGACGAGTCCGGGCAGCAGCACGACGTCGTCGCCGAGGTCGAGGACGCGGTCGCCGGACAGCGCGGCGCCGCCGGGTTCGACCGCGACGATCCGGCCGCCGTCGACGCCGAGCGTCACCGGAACCTCGCCCGCGGCCGTCACGGCCCGGGCTGCGCGCACCACAAGATCCATCCGAAAGCCCTTCGCCGGGAGGATGAGCACCATCGATTCCACAGAACGGAAAGACGGTTTCGCACAACGACAGTAACCACGGCGCGCGCCGCTCGTCAACGACGGACGTAGCGCGTTACGGTCATCTTCGTGCGGCTTGAAGCGGAATTCACCAGCGAACCGTTCCACGGCGAAGGTTCGCCGCCCGAGCACGCGCTCGCCGCGCGGGACGCCGCCGCGGAAGCGGGGCTGGAGACCGACTTCGGACCGCTCGGGACCCTCGCGAGAGGCGAGGCGAAGGAGCTGTACGAGGCGCTCCCGGCGATCGCGAAAGCCGCGCTGGAGGGCGGCGCCACCCGTGTCACGCTGCAGCTGCGCCGGGCCGACGACGACCGGGGCGCGCCCGCGGTCGAGCTGAACGACGCGCTGGCCCGGCTGATCGCCGACGTCGAACGCGAACTGGGCGCCAAGCTGGGCGAACTCGACCGCGCCGGCAAGCAGCGCGCGGTCCGGCTCCTGCGGGAGCGCGGCGCCTTCGGCCTGCGGAAATCGGTCTCCTCGGTGGCCGACGCGCTGGGGGTCACCCGGTTCACGGTCTACAACTACCTCAACCGGGAAGCGGACTGACCAGCGCTTTCAACAAAATGTTGACGGAACTCCGGGGCCGACGTACGGTCAGGCCGTGCTGCTCACCGAGTTCAACACCACCGACGTCCGGCCGCTGCTGACGGAGTGCCTCGCCGTGCCCCGGTGGGTCGACGCCGTGCTGGCCGGGCGCCCGTACGCCGACGTCGACGCGCTTAAAGCCGCCGCCGACCTGCCGCTGAGCAGCGACGAGATCCGGCAGGCGATGGCCGCGCACCCCCGGATCGGGGAGAAGCCGGCGGGCGGCTTCGCGCGCTCGGAACAGTCCGGTGTGGACAATCCGGACGCGTTCGCCGCGGCGAACGCCGAGTACGAAGCCAAGTTCGGGCACGTCTACCTCGTCTGCGCCAGCGGCCGCAGCGGCGAAGAGCTGCTGCGGATCCTCCGGGAACGCCTGGACAACGACCCCGCGACCGAGCTGGCCGTGGCCGGGCGCGAACTCCTCAAGATCGCCGAACTCCGACTCGCGAAAGCGGTGACCGCGTGAGCCTCGTGACGACCCACGTCCTGGACACGGCGAAAGGACAGCCCGCGCAGGGCATCGCCGTCCGGTTCGAGACCGCCGAAGGGAAGCCGATCGCCGACGGCCGCACCGACGACGACGGCCGCATCCGCGACCTCGGCCCCGAAACCCTCGAGCCCGGCGTCTACCGCCTGGTCTTCGACACCGGCGCCTACCTGGGCCCGGACGCGTTCTTCCCGGAGGTCACCCTGACCTTCCGGATCCTCGACGGCACCGCGCACCACCACGTGCCGCTCCTGCTCAGCCCGTTCGCCCATTCGACCTACCGAGGGAGCTGACCGTGGCCATCACCCTGGGCCCCAACCAGTACGGCAAGGCGGAGGTCCGCCTGGTGACGGTGCGCCGCGACGGCCCCGTGCACCACCTGAAGGACCTCACCGTGTCGACGTCGCTGCGCGGTGAGCTGGCCGCGACGCACCTGACCGGCGACAACGCCGGCGTGCTCGCGACCGACACGCAGAAGAACACCGTGTACGCCTTCGCGAAGGAGGCGCCGGTCGGCGAGATCGAGGACTTCGGCCTGCGCCTGGCCCGCCACTTCGTCGGCACGCAGGAGAACATCACCGGCGCGCGCGTCAAGATCGACGAGCACGGCTGGGACCGGATCGCGGTCGGCGGCGCCCCGCACGACCACGCGTTCAGCCGCTCCGGCGACGAACGGCGCACGACCGCGGTGACGGTCCAGGGCGAACGCGCGTGGGTGGTGTCCGGCATCGACGGCCTGACCCTGCTCAAGTCCACCGGTTCGGAGTTCCACGGCTTCCCCCGCGACCAGTACACGACGCTGGCCGAGACCGACGACCGCATCCTCGCCACCGCCGTCACGGCGAAGTGGCGCTACGAAGGCGTCGACGTCGACTGGGCGGAAAGCCACCGCGAGATCCGGCGGCTGATGCTGGAGACGTTCGCGACGAAGCACAGCCTTTCGCTGCAGCAGACGCTGTACGCGATGGGGCAGGCGGTGCTGGAGGCCCGCGACGAGGTCGCCGAGGTCCGGCTGTCGCTGCCGAACAAGCACCACTTCCTGGTCGACCTGAGCCCGTTCGGGCTGAAGAACGACAACGAGGTGTTCTACGCGGCGGACCGGCCGTACGGGCTCATCGAGGGCACGATCCTGCGCGACGACGCCGAGGACCCGGGCCCGGCCTGGGACCTCCACTGACCGCACTTTCACGTGAAAGTGCGGTGGATAGATCGCTCTATCATGGGAGGGTGGCAGGGACCAAGGAACGCATCATGGCCGCCGGCGCGGAGTTGTTCCGGCGCAACGGCTACACCGGCACCGGGCTCAAGCAGATCGTCTCGGAGGCGAACGCGCCGTTCGGGTCGCTCTACCACTTCTTCCCCGGTGGCAAGGAGCAGCTCGGCGCCGAGGTCATCCGCACGTCCGGGCTCGCCTACATCCAGCTCTTCGACCTCTTCATCGCGCCCGCGCCCGACCTGATCAGCGGGATCGAGTCGTTCTTCGCCGCCGGGATCGCGACCCTCGAAGCGACCGACTACGTCGAAGGCTGCCCGATCGCGACCGTCGCGCTGGAAGTCGCGAGCACCAACGAGCCGCTGCGCCAGGCCACCGCCGACGTCTTCACGGCGTGGATCGACGCCGGGACCGAGAAGCTCGGCAAGTTCGGGCTCAGCCCCGAAGCGGCCCGGACGCTGACGATCACCGCCGTCAACAACCTCGAAGGCGCGTTCGTGCTCTGCCGCTCGCTGCGCGACACCGAGGCGATGGCCGTCGCCGGGGCCGCGACCGTCGACGTCGCCCGTCGGCTCCTCAACGAGAACGCACAACTTTAGTCGGGAATCCAACACGAATACTCAAGATGGCGCTTGACCACACAGCAGGGGACACGGAAGCTGCACTTCTCCTCCTCCCCCACCGCTGTCGGTTGGAGCTGCCATGCGCCGTGTCCTCGCCGTCCTCGCCACCGCCGTAGCCGCCATCGGCCTCGCGAGCCCACCCGCCGACGCCCTCGAAAACGGCCTCCTGCGCACGCCGCCGATGGGCTGGAACACCTGGAACACCTTCGAGTGCAACATCAACGAGACGCTGGTCAAGCAGACCACCGACCTGATGGTCAGCTCCGGGATGCGCGACCGCGGCTACACCTACGTCAACCTCGACGACTGCTGGATGACGCGCAGCCGCGACGGCGCGGGCAACCTTGTGGCCGACCCCGCCAAGTTCCCCAGTGGCCTCAAGGCGCTCGGCGACTACATCCACGCGCGCGGGATGAAGTTCGGGATCTACGAGAGCGCGGGCACCGAAACCTGCCAGCACTACCCCGGCAGCCACGGGCACGAGCAGACCGACGCGAACAGCTTCGCGAGCTGGGGCGTCGACTACCTCAAGTACGACAACTGCGGCAGCCCCGCCGGGGAAACCCAGCAGGACTACGTCCGCCGCTACTCCGCGATGCGCGACGCGCTCAAGGCGACCGGCCGCCCGATCGCCTACAGCATCTGCGAATGGGGCAACTTCAGCCCGTCGACGTGGGCGCCGGACGTCGGCAACCTGTGGCGCACCACCGGCGACATCACCAACAACTGGGGCAGCATCGACTCGATCTACCGCCAGAACGTCGGGCTCGCGTCAGCCGCGAAGCCCGGCGCCTGGAACGACCCGGACATGCTCGAAGTCGGCGACGGCATGGACTTCCAGGAGGACCGCGCCCACTTCACGCTCTGGGCCGCGATGGCCGCGCCGCTGATCGCCGGCGCCGACCTCCGCAGCGCCAGCGTCGCCACCTTCTCGACGTACCTCAACTCCGACGTCATCGCCGTCGACCAGGATTCCCTGGGCAAGCAGGGCAAGCGGATCTCGTCGTCCGGCGGCTTGGACGTCCTGGCGAAGCCGCTGGCCGACGGCGACGTGGCCGTGGTGCTGTTCAACGAGAACAGCACGATGAAGACCGTCTCGACGACGGCCGCCGCGGCCGGGCTGCCCGCCGCGTCGAGCTACCGGCTGACCAACCTGTGGTCGAAGGAGCAGACCACGAGCTCCGGCGCGATCAGCGCCGCCGTGCCCTCGCACGGCACGGTGATCTACCGCGTCAAGGCTAACGCGAGCGGCACCAGCACCGCCCGGCCGCTGCAGGGCGCGTCGTCGGCCCGCTGCATCGACATCAACGGCAACGTCACCACGCCCGGCACGAAGGTCGACATCTGGGACTGCGACGGCGGCACCAACCAGTCCTGGACGTTCACCGGTGCCGGTGAGCTGAAGGCCAACGGCCTCTGCCTCGACGCCGACGGCGGCAGCTCCGCCGCCGGCACGAAGCTGATCGTCTGGACCTGCCACGGCGGCGCGAACCAGAAGTTCAAGCTCAACCCGGACGGCTCGATCACGCAGGCCGGGCTGTGCGTCGACGTCACCGGCGGCGACAAGCCCGCCGGCAACGTCAACGGCGTCCAGCTCGAACTCTGGGGCTGCAACGACGACGCCAACCAGAACTGGCAGCTCAGGTAGCGGTGAGGTGCTCCGGCCGGACCGGGACGCGGGTGAGCGCGAGCCCGGTCGCGGCCCGGATCGCGGCCACGATCGCCGGGGTCGACGAGATCGTCGGCGGCTCGCCGACCCCGCGCAGGCCGTACGGCGCGTGCGGGTCCGGGCGCTCCAGGACGTCGATGCTCATCGGCGGCATGTCCAGGACCGTCGGGATCAGGTAGTCGGTGAAGGAGGGGTTCCGGATCTTCCCGCCGGAGGTCTGGATCTCCTCCATCACCGCGAGCCCGAGCCCCTGCGCCGAACCGCCCTGGATCTGGCCCAGCACGGCCTGCGGGTTGAGCGCCTTGCCGACGTCCTGGGCGCAGTCGAGCGCGACCACCTTCACCAGGCCCAGCTCGGTGTCGACGTCGACGACCGCCCGGTGCGCGGCGAACGCGTACTGCACGTGCGCGGTGCCCTGCCCGGTTTCCGGGTCCAGCGCGGTCGTCGGCCGGTGCCGCCACTCCACGGTCTCGTCGTAGACGTCGTCGCCGAGCACGTCCACCAGGCCGGCGAGCACCTGGCCGTCGGCCGCGACGAGCTTGCCGCCGACGATGCGCGTCTTCCGGTCGAACCGGGCCAGCAGCTTCGCCCGCACCGCACCGCAGGCGGCCTGTACGGCGCCGCCGGTGACGTAGGTCTGGCGCGACGCCGACGTCGAGCCGCCGTTGCCGATCGAGGTGTCCATCGGCAGGACCGTGACCTGGTCGACGCCCAGTTCGGTCCGGACGATCTGCTGCATGATCGTCACGAGACCCTGGCCGACCTCGCAGGCCGCGGTGTGCACGGTCGCGGCCGGCTCGCCGCCGACCAGCTGCAGGCGCACGCGCGCGGTCGAGTAGTCGTCGAAGCCCTCGGAGAAGCAGACGTTCTTGATCCCGACGGCGTACCCGACCCCGCGGACGACGCCTTCGCCGTGCGTCGTGTTCGAGACGCCACCGGGCATGTGCCGCAGGTCGAAGGGCCGCTCGGGCGGCATCGGCTTGTCCCGCACCAGTCCCAGCAGCTCGGCGACCGGCGCTTCCGCGTCGACGGCCTGGCCGGTCGGCATCAGGTCGCCTTCGCTCATGGCGTTGCGGACGCGGATCTCGACCGGGTCGAGGCCGCAGGCGGCCGCGAGCTTGTCCATCTGGGACTCGTAGCCGAACGCCGCCTGCACCGCGCCGAACCCGCGCATCGCGCCGCACGGCGGGTTGTTCGTGTACGTGCCCCAGCAGTCGACGGCCACACTGTCCACTTTGTACGGCCCGACGCCGAGGGTCGCGGCGTTCGCCACCACCGCGCCCGTGGACGACGCGTACGCGCCGCCGTCGAGGTACAGGCGCGTACGCACGTACACCAGCCTGCCGTCCGACGTGGCGCCGTGCTCGTAGTACATCTTCGCCGGGTGGCGGTGGACGTGGCCGTAGAAGGACTCTTCGCGGTTGTAGACCATCTTCACCGGCTTGCCGGTGTGCAGCGCGAGGAGGCACGCGTGGACCTGCATCGACAGGTCCTCGCGGCCGCCGAACGCGCCGCCGACGCCGCCGAGCGTCAGCCGCACCTTCTCCACCGGCAGGCCCAGCGCGGCGACGATCTGCTGCTGGTCGACGTGCAGCCACTGCGTCGCGACGTACAGGTCAACGCCGCCCTCGGTGTCCGGCACGGCGAGCCCGGACTCCGGGCCGAGGAACGCCTGGTCCTGCATACCGACCTCGTAGACGCCCGAAACGACGACGTCGGCCACGGCGTCCTGGGGTCCCCGGCGGATCTTCACGTGCCGCACCACGTTGCCGCCGTCGTGCAGCGAAGGCCCTTCGCCCGCGACAGCCGCTTCGGAGTCCGTGACCGGCTCCAGCTCTTCGTAGGTGACGACGATCCGCTTCATCGCCCGGCGCGCGGTCTCCGGGTGGTCGGCCGCGACGAGCGCGACCGGTTCGCCCTGGTACCGCACGACCTCGGAGGCGAGCACGGGCTGGTCGGCGTGCTCCAGGCCGTACCGGTTCACGCCCGGGACGTCCTCGTGCGTGAGCACCGCGGACACCCCGGGCACGGCGAGGGCGCCGGTGATGTCGATCGAGGTGATCCGCGCGTACGGGTGCGGGCTGCGCAGCGTCACGCCCCACACCATGTCCTCGTGCCACAGGTCCGAGGAGTACGCGAACTCGCCGCGGACCTTGACCGTGCCGTCGGGGCGCCGCGGGGACGTACCGACGCCGTCGACGGCCGGTGCGCTGACGGTGCTGGTCATCTGGCCTCCCTCAACCGGGCGCTCGCGGCGGCCAGCTCGCGGGCGATGGCGGATTCGTCGGCTTCGCGCAGCGTGCCGTCCTCGACGACGGCCTTGCCGCCGACGAACAGCCGGCGCAACGGCGGCGTGGTGCCGAGCACCAGTGCCGCGACCGGGTCGGTGATGCCCGCGTAGTTCAGCCCGGTCAGGTCCCACACGGCGAGGTCGGCGAGCTTCCCGGGCTCGATCGAGCCCAGGTCGCCGGCCCGGCCCAGGCAGCGGGCGCCGCCCATCGTGCCCATCCACAGCGCTTCCCGCGTGGTCAGGCCGCGGGGCCCGCCGCGCTGGCGGGCCTGCAGGAGCGACTGGTGCAGTTCTTCGCCGAGACCGCCGGACTCGTTGGACGCGGCCCCGTCGACGCCGAGGCCGACCGCGACCCCGGCGTCGAGCAGGTCGCGGACCGGGGCGATACCGGCGCCGATCCGGCCGTTGGACGTCGGGCAGTGCGCCGAACCGGTGCCGGTCGCGCCGAACCGCCGGATGGCATCGGGCGCGAGGTGGATGGTGTGCGCGAGCCAGACGTCGTCGGCGAGCCAGCCGAGCTTGTCGGCGTACTCGGCGGGCGTGCAGCCGGCCTCGGCGAGGCACTGGCGCTCTTCGTCGTCGGTCTCCGCGAGGTGGGTGTGCAGCCGGACGCCCTTGCGGCGGGCCAGTTCGGCGGCGCCGGACATCAGCCGTTCGGTGACCGAGAACGGCGAGCACGGGCCCGCGGCGATCTGCAGGTGGGCGCCGGCCGAGGCGTCGTGGAAGCGGTCGATCGCCGCTTCGGTGCCGGTCAGCGCGTCCTCGGTCGACTCGACGAGGTTGTCCGGCGGCAGGCCGCCGTCGGACTCGCCGCGGTCCATCGACCCGCGCACGACGTGCAGCCGGACGCCGATCCGCTGCCGGGCCGCGGCCAGGGCCGCGACCTGGTCGCCGCCGTCGCGCGGGAAGACGTAGTGGTGGTCGGCGACGGTCGTGCAGCCGGTCAGCGCCAGCCGGGCCATCCCGGCGGTGCCCGCGGCGTGCGTGATCTCGTCGTCGAGGCGGCCCCAGACCGGGTAGAGCGCGACCAGCCACTCGAAGAGCGTGTGGTCGGCGGCCATCCCGCGGGTGGCCCACTGGTAGAGGTGGTGGTGGGTGTTGATCAGGCCGGGCGTGATCAGGCAGCCTTCGGCCTCGACGCGCTCGTCGAACTCGCCGGTGTAGACGCCTTCGCCGACTTCGGCGATCCGGTCGTTCTCGACGACGACGTGCCCGGACGCGTACTCCTCGCCGGTGACCGTGGCGATCGCCGCGTTCGCGATGAGCGTCCTCACGCGACACCTCCCTTGGCGACGGCGCGCACCGCGTCGAGGATCTTCTCGTAGCCGGTGCAGCGGCAGAGGTTGCCGGCGAGCGCCTCGCGGATCTCCTCGTCCGACGGATCGGGAACGCGGTTCAGCAGGTCGTGCGCGGCGACCACCAGGCCCGGCGTGCAGAAGCCGCACTGCACCGCGCCGTTGTCCACAAAGGACTGCTGGACCGGGTCGAGGGCGTCGCCGTTCGCCAGTCCCTCGACCGTGCGGACCACGCGGCCCTCGGCCTGCCCGGCCGCGACCAGGCAGGCGCAGACCGGGACGTCGTCGAGGTAGACCGTGCAGGAGCCGCATTCGCCCTGCTCGCAGGCGTTCTTCGACCCCGGGAGGCCGAGCCGCTCGCGCAGGACGTAGAGCAGGCTTTCGCCCTCCCACACGTCGTCGGCCTCGCGTTCCTCGCCGTTGATCGTGACATTCAGGCGCATGCGCGCTCCCCCGTCCGGTGGTCGTCCCAGGCCCAAGTCAACGTACGCCGCGCCAGTACCCCCAACGCGTGCTTCCGATACGCGGCGCTGCCCCGGACGTCGTCGATCGGCCGCGCGGCCGCGCCGACCAGCTCGCCGAAGCGGCGCTTCAGGGAGTCCGGCAGCGCCTCGGCCGAGCCCCACGGCAGCTCGGCGGCGAGGAACTCCTCGGCTTCGCGGGCGTGGCGCGGGGTCGGCGCGGCGGACCCGATCGCGGCGCCCACCTGGCCGTCGCGCAGGGCCAGCGCGAAGGAGCAGACCGCGATGACCATGGCGTTGCGCGTCCCGACCTTGGCGAACTGCTGCGGACCGGCGTGCGCGGGCAGGTGGACGGCGGTGATCAGCTCGTCCGGGTCGAGGGCGTGGCGTTTCACCCCGACGTAGAACTCCTCCGCGCGGAGGATCCGGGTCCCCCGGACGGAGGCCACCTCGATCCGCGCGTCCAGGGCGAGCAGCACCGGGTGGGTGTCGCCGGCCGGGGACGCGGCGCCGAGGTTGCCGCCGACCGTGCCGCGGTTGCGGATCTGGGGCGAGCCGACCGTGCGGGACGCCATGGCCAGCGCCGGGACGGATTCACCCAGTTCAGCGATGACGCGGGTGTAGGGAACACCGGCACCCAGCCGGACGGTGCCGTCCGATGTGGACCACTCCGCCAGCTCGCCGACCGTCGTCAGGTCCAGCAGGGCGCCGGGGCGCCGGTGGTCGAAGTTCAGCTCGACCATGACGTCGGTGCCGCCGGCGATCGGCACGGCGTCCGGCCGCTCCGCCTTGAGGGCGAGGGCCTCGGCGAGCGTCGTGGGACGCAGGAACTCCACTGCTGTGCTCCTTCGTGAGGGCGGTAGACCAGTAGACGCCTCACGGGGCCGGGGCGGCAACGGCACGGCGCATGAAACGCACAGCAGCGAAACCGGGGGCGTTTGTGCTTTCCTACAAGCCTGATGACGACCGTGAAAACTCTGCTGGGCCTGCCCGGCCTGCGGCTGCGCCCGCGCGCCGGCGCCGAGCTGCTCGACCGGCCCGTGACGCGCATCTACGTCACGGAGCTGCCCGACCCCGGACGGTACCTGTCGGCGGGCGAGCTGGTGCTGTCCGGCCTGCTCTGGTGGCGGCGCCCGGGTGACGCCGAGCCGTTCGTGGCCGCGCTGGCCCGCTCGGGCGCGGCGGCGCTGGCCGCGTCCGGCGCCGATTCCGGCGGGATACCGGCCGACGTGGTCGACGCCTGCGAGCGGCACCGGATCCCGCTGCTCGAAGTGCCCGCGGACCTGTCGTTCTCGGTGATCACCGAGCAGGTGGTGCTGGCGCTGGCCGCCGCGTCCGACAGCGCGCGCAAACGTTTGCAGGCCGCTGCGGACGCCCCGGTCGAGACCCTGCTGGAACGCGCTTCGGCGGAACTCGGGCTGCCGTGCTGGGTGCTTTCGGGCCTCGGCCGGGTGATCGCCGGGACCGCGCCGCTGCCGCTGCCCGCCGCCGACGTCGTCCGGCGGCACGCGGCGCGCGAGCCCGGGCCGCTGACGGTGGTCCCGGTCGAGGGGCGGCACGCCGTGCCGTGGCTGATCGCCGCCGGCGGCCCGCTGAGCACCGCGCAGGCCGAGCTGGCCGAGGAGCTGGCCGGGCTCGTGGGCGTCACGCGGGCGCGGGCGGTCCCGCCCCAGGCCGACGTGCCCGACGTCGCGCACGTCGTCGCGTTGCGGACCGAAGGCAGCGACGAGAGCCGGGACGTCCTGCGCGAGCTGCTGCCGGACGGCCTGCTGCTGGAGTCCACAGGGGACACTTCGTACGCGGCCGTCTCGCAGTGGCCCGGCTCGGCGGGGTTGTCCACTGTGGAGCCGTTGCTGCGGGCGTCCCGGATCCTGTGCGGCGTGGGCGATTCCGCGCCGCGGGCCGAGGCGTTCGCCACGGCGCGGTTCGCGCTGGACGTGGCGGCCGGGCGGGCGGGAACCGTCGTGGCCGTCGAGGCCGGCGAGGTCGACGCGCACCGGCTGCTGCTGGCCGGCACCCCGGCCGGGCTGCGCGCGGCGTTGCGGCGCCGGGTGCTCGGGCCGCTGCTGGAGTACGACGCCGAGCAGCACACGGACCTGGTGCACACGGTGCGCGTGTTCCTGGAGTGCTCGGGCTCGCCGACGCGGGCGGCGAAGGCCCTGCACGTCCACGTCAACACGCTGCGGTACCGCATCGGCCGGGCGGGCGAGCTGCTCGGCGCGGACCTGACCGAGTTCACCGACCAGCTCGACGTCTACCTCGCGTTGCGCATGGAGGAGTGAAGTGGAGATCACGTCGGCCCAGCAGGCCGGGTACGACCCGCGGATCCTGGCCTTCGGGCGGCTGCAGGGCGCGGCGAACCGCCTCGAGTACCTGCTCGGGCGGGCGCTGGAGCGGGAATGCGGGATCACGCACCTGATGTACGAGGTGCTGCTGATCGTCGGCCGCACGGGCCCGGACGGGCTGACGATGCGCTCGATCGCGCAGGAGCAGGTCCTCACGACGGGTGGCGCGACCCGCCTGGTCGACCGGATGGCGGCGCTCGGCCTGGTGACCCGCACCCCCTCCCCGCGCGACGGCCGCGTCCAGCTGGTCCGGCTGACGCCGCTGGGCGAGGAGACGACGGTGCGGGCGAGCCGGGTGCACGTGGAGAACATCGAGCAGTTCTTCTTCCGCCCGATCCCGGCCGAGCACCGGGAGCGTTTCGCGGACGACCTGCGGACGTTGAGCCACGCGGCCCGCGACGCCCTCCCCCGGCTGCGGTGAGGCACACTCTCCCAGCGTGGGCAAGAAGAACCGCCGGAAGCGGCCGGCCGAGCCGGAACCCGTCCCCTGGGCCGGCCCCGCGCCGACCGCCGCCGAAGCCCGGGACACACTCCTCGCCGCCGGTTACGAGGTCGCGCGGGGCGTCCCGGGTGCGGCCAGGAAGCACGCGAAGCGGCTGGCGCCCGGCCTGGACCTGACGGCCGAACTGGCCGAAGGGGCGCGCGAAGCCGGGCAGCGGCTCATCGCCCGCGTCTGCCGCGGCGGCTGGCTGCCCGACGACCTCGACCAGGCCGCCCGCCGCCACCTCGACGAGTTCGCCCGGTCCTACGTCCTCGACACCCTCGCCGCCCACGTCGAGCGGTTCGCCCCGGAGACCGTGCACCCGGGCTGGCGGGACCGGCTCGCCGAGGTGGGCGCCACGCGCTGGTGGTCCGAGCCGCACCTGACGCAGTGGGCGGCCAAGCACATCCTCACCCCGGCCGAGGCGGTGACGACCGTGATCGAAGCCCTCGGGTTCCTGCTCACCCTGCCGGAGGTCACCCCCGTCCTGCCCGTGCCGGGGACCGCGAGCCCCGAGCGGCCCGTGCACCACGCCGTCGACGAGAAGAAGCTCGGCCGGGTGCGCGCGCTGCTGGCGAAGGCCGAGTCCAGCTCGTTCCCGGAGGAGGCCGAGGCCCTCTCGGCGAAGGCGCAGGAGCTGATGACCCGCTACGCCCTCGACCGCGTGCTGGTCGAGGCCGGCGAGGCCGCGCCCGACGTCCCCGCCGCCCGGCGGATCTGGCTCGACACGCCGTACGTCGACGCCAAGTCGCTGCTGGTGCACGTCGTCGCGAAGGCCGACCGGTGCCGCGCGATCTTCGACCCGCGCTGGGGGTTCGTCACCGTCGTCGGCGACGAGGACGACCTGGACGCCGTCGAGCTGATGACGACGTCGCTGCTCGTCCAGGCGACGCGGGCGATGATCGCCGACCCGGCCGGCCGGGACCGCGCGTTCCGGAAGTCGTTCCTCGTCGCCTACGCCACCCGGATCGGCGAGCGGCTCGACCAGGCCGCCGCGGCGGCGGTCGCGGAGTCGCCGGACGCGGCCCGGCTGCTGCCGGTGCTGGCTTCGCACGAGCTGAAGGTCGAGTCGGCGTTCAGCACGCGCTTCCCCGAAGTGGTGCACAAGTCGGTGACCGTGCGCAGCCACGAAGGCTGGGGCGCGGGCCGCGAAGCCGCCGACCGCGCCCGCCTCGGTGACTGACGCTCAGACTTCGCGCCGGGCGTACTTCTCCAGCTCCGACCGCCCGAACGGCAACTCGCCCTCACCCAGCGCGCCGCAGTCGAGCCCACGCAGCAAGTACACCGCCAAGGCCTGCGCCGTCGCCAGCTCGTCGAGCACCCGCCGGCCACGCCCGCCTCGGCGACTGACGCTCAGGCTTCGCGCCGGGCGTACTTCTCCAGTTCCGGCCGCCCGAACGGCAGCTCGCCCTCGCCGAGCGCGCCGCAGTCGAGGCCGCGCAGCAAGTACACCGCCAAGGCCTGCGCCGTCGCCGGCTCGTCGAGCACCCCGCCGGCCACTTTCGACGCGTAGGCCGTCAACCGCGCGGCTGCCTCGGCGAAGCCCGACCGGTAGAACGCGTACGTCGCCGCGAAGCGCGTCGGGAGCTGGTGCGGGTGCAGGTCCCAGCCCTGGTAGAAGCCGCGCTCCAGCGACCGCCGGACCAGGCGCAGGTGCTCGGCCCACGCCGTGGGCAGCGCGTCGCCGACCGGGAGCTTGTTCGTCGAGCCGTCCGAGAGCCGGACGCCGGTGCCCGCCGCCGAGACCTGCATCAGGCCCTTGGCGAGGTCGGCGACCGGGTGCTCCATGCTCTGGTACGCCGCCGCGATGCCGAGGCCGGCGCTGTAGTCGTACGTCCCGTAGTGCAGCCCCGTGCACCGGCCCTCGGCGGCCCGCACGATCCGCGGCACCGCGAGCGTCCCGTCGACGTCCACAATGGACTGGGACGTCTCGATCTGGACTTCGAAGCACAGCGTGTGCTCGGGCAGGTCGTACGCGGCTTCCAGGCGGGCCAGCACTTCCGCCGCCACCGAGACCTGCTCGATCGCCGTCACCTTCGGCAGCGTGACGACGAACCCGGGCGGCAGCGGCCCGTTGTCCAGCAACGCCCCCAGGAACAGGTCCAGGGTGCGGATCCCGCGCCGGCGCGTCGCCGCTTCGAAGCTCTTGAACCGGATGCCGCAGAACGGCGTCCCGCCGGTGGTGGCCAGCGTCTGCCCGGCCGCCAGGGCGGCGGCGTCCTCGACGTCGTCGGGGACGCGGCCGAAGCCGTCCTCGAAGTCGATCCGCAGGTCCTCGATCGGCTCGGTGAGCAGCTTGGCGCGCACGCGTTCGTACTCGTCGGGCGGCAGGTCGAGCAGGTCTTCGTGCTCGACGAACACGCGCATGGCCTGCTTGCCCCAGTCGGCGACCAGGCGCGTCCGGTACTGCGACGCCGGCACGTACACCGTGTGCACCGGCTGGCGTCCCGGCCGCTCCCCCGGGTACGCCGCCGCGACGCGCGCGTCGGCCTCGGCCAGGCGCGCGTCGGCGGCGGCGTAGACGTCGTCGGGAAGACGCACCTACTTGATCCGCTCGTACGCCGGCAGCGTCAGGAAGTCCGGGAACTCGTCGGCCAGCGCGACCTGCTCGAACAGCTCGACGGCGGGCTCCAGCAGCTCCGGCTTGAGCTCGCCGGCCAGCTCGCCGCGGACGTCCGCGAGCACGCCCCGGACCAGCTCCGAGGTGACGGCGTCGCCGGTGTCCAAAGTGGTCCCGTTCTTGACCCACTGCCAGATCTGCGAGCGCGAGATCTCGGCGGTGGCGGCGTCCTCCATCAGGTTGTGGATGGCCGCCGCGCCGTTGCCGCCGAGCCAGGACGCGATGTAGCGGACGCCGACGTCGACCGCGGCGCGCAGGCCGGCCGCCGTCGCGCCACCCGGCGTCGAAGCGACGTCCAGCAGCTGCTCGGCGGTGACGCTGACCTCGTCGCGCGTGCGCCCGAGCTGGTTCGGCCGGTCGCCGAGGACCTTGTCGAACTCCTCCTTGCACAGCTCGACCATGCCCGGGTGCGCGACCCAGGAGCCGTCGAAGCCGTCGCCTGCCTCGCGGGACTTGTCCGCGTGCACCTTGTCGAAGGCGCCCTTGTTGACCTCGGGGTCCTTGCTCGGGATGAACGCGGCCATGCCGCCGATCGCGAACGCGCCGCGCTTGTGGCAGGTGCGCACGAGCAGCTCGGTGTAGGCGCGCATGAACGGCGCGGTCATGGTGACCGAGTTGCGGTCCGGCAGCACGAACTTCTCGCCCGCGTCGCGGAAGTACTTGATCACGCTGAACAGGTAGTCCCAGCGGCCGGCGTTGAGGCCCGAGGCGTGCTCGCGCAGCTCGTAGAGGATCTCTTCCATCTCGAACGCGGCGGGGATGGTCTCGATCAGCACGGTGGCGCGGACGGTGCCGTGCTCGATGCCGAGGGTCTTCTCGGCGTGGGTGAAGACGTCGTTCCAGAGCCGCGCTTCGAGGTGGCTCTCCATCTTCGGGAGGTAGTAGTACGGGCCCTTGCCGCGCTTGATCAGCTCGGCGGCGTTGTGGAAGAAGTGCAGGCCGAAGTCGACGAGCGCGCCGACGCCCTCGCGGCCGCCGAACGTCAGGTGGGCTTCGGGGAGGTGCCAGCCGCGCGGGCGGACCACGATCGTGGCGTGCTCGACGTCGTCCTTGAGCGCGTAGCTCTTGCCGCCGCTCTCCAGCGTGATCGTCTCGCGGATGGCGTCGTAGAGGTTCACCTGTCCGGACACGACGTTCACCCAGTGCGGGGTGTTGGCGTCCTCGAGGTCGGCCAGCCAGACCTTCGCGCCGGAGTTGAGCGCGTTGATGGTCATCTTGCGGTCGGTCGGCCCGGTGATTTCGACGCGGCGGTCGCGCAGCGCCTCGGGTGCCCCGGCGACCTGCCAGTCGCCCTCGCGGATCTCCTTCGTCTCCGGCAGGAAGTCGAGCCTGCCGGTGGTCCGGGCCTCCTCGCGGCGCTTGCTCCGCGCCTGGAGCAGCTCGTCGCGGCGGCCGGCGAAGGCGTCGTGGAGGCCGGCGAGGAAGTCGAGCGCCTCCGGCGTGAGGATCTCGTCGCCGCGCTCGACCGGGTCGCCCAGCACCTGGACTTCAGAAGACATGGGGAAACACCTCGAGGGTTCGGATCTTTGGATAACGGCCCTACGGTTTTCTACCAGCCGGACTATAGTTTCTGCATAGCGGAAGCTCAACGCCGACGTAAGGAGGGCCACCGTGCCGGCGGAGAAGAACGGTCGCGACGGCGGCGTCCAGTCCCTGCAGCGTGCCTTCGAGCTGCTGGAACACCTCGCGGACACGGGCGGGGAGGCCAGCCTGTCGGAGCTGGCGACGCTGTCCGGGCTGCCGATGCCGACGATCCACCGGCTGATCCGCACGCTCGTGGACCTGGGGTACGTCCGCCAGAACACCAACCGCCGCTACGCGCTCGGAGCGCGTCTCATCCGGTTGGGTGAGAACGCGAGCATGCAGTTCGGCGCGTGGGCGCGGCCGCTGCTGGCGGAGCTGGTGGAGGAGGTCGGCGAGACGGCGAACCTGGCGGTCCTGGAGCGCGACGAGGTCGTGTACGTGGCGCAGGTGCCCTCGAAGCACTCGATGCGGATGTTCACCGAGGTCGGGCGCCGGTTGCTGCCGCACGGGACCGGTGTCGGCAAGGCGATGCTCGCGCACCTGCCGGCTTCCGACGTCCGCGAGCTGCTTTCGCGGACGGGGATGCCGGCGTACACGGAGCACACGTTCACGGACGCGGACGCGCTGGCGGTCGAGCTGTCGCGGATCGCTTCGCAGGGGTACGCGCTGGACGAGGCCGAGCAGGAGCTGGGGGTGCGGTGCGTGGCGGTGGCGGTCCCGGGGGCGCCGGTGCCGGCGGCGGTGTCGGTTTCGGGCCCGTCGGGCCGACTGACCGCCGAGGCGGTGGCGCACATCGCCCCGGCGGTACAACGGGTGGCGGACGCCTTGGGCGCCAGCCTCTCCCAGGCCCCACTATCAGTGTGACACAGGGTGATATCCAATGACTCAAAGTGACCCTGTCGCGGAGGGCTCCGACCCCGCCGGTAAAGTACGCGACATGGCAAGACTCGACGACCTCGAAGCCCGCGTGACCGCTCTGGAGGAACAGGTGCGGTCAACTCGGCAGGACGCCGCGGCCGCACGCATCCTCGCCGGGACGGCGGACCGGGATGTCTCCGACTTCAAGCAGACCTTGAACGGTCACACCCAGGTGCTGAACGCAGTGCGCGAAACGCAGGTCGAGCACGGCCAGGACATCACAAGTCTCAAGACGGAAGTCATCGACCTCAGGGCCGAGATGCGCAGCGGGTTCACCAAGATCAACGTCAACATGGAGCAGATCAGCCGATTGCTCCAGCAGGTCATCGACAAGGACTGACCCCTCACTTCAGCTCCCCCGCCAGCAGGTCCATCAGCAGGCCGTCGTGCCAGCTGCCGTCCGCCGCCCGCTCGTAGCGGCGCAACACCCCCACCGGGCGGAAGCCCACCTTCGTGTACACCCGGATCGCCGTCTCGTTCGACGCCGCCGGGTCGATCGTCAGGCGGTGGTGCCCGCCGTCGAGCAGGTGGCGGGCCAGGGTCCGGAGGGCGTCCGTGCCGAGGCCGCGGCCGTGGAAGTCCGGGTGGACCGAGATGTCGATACCCGCGTGGCGGTACTGCGGGTCGAGTTCCTCGCAGCTCTGGATCAAGCCGACGACGACGCCGTCGAACTCGATCACGTAGACCGAGTAGCCCTCCTCGACCGAGTACAGGCCTTCGGTCTCGGTGTCCGGGTCGCCCCACCAGCGGGCGACCTCCGGGGTGGCCAGGATTTCGCGCGCGCGGGCGCGGTCCGCTGGGCCGATCGGGCGCAGCCGCACCCGTTCGCCGTGGATGGCGGTCATGATGGGTCCTCTCTCGTAGCGAATGACGGCTTCGGAGCGTCTGTACGAGGAGGGGCACGAGCGGAAGTGCGTCAACCGGGCATACCGGGAGTGTGCGCCGCCGCGCGGGGCCCGTCACCCGAATATCGCGGGAGGCCGCATGGACGCGCACACCGGCGCCCTGACCTGGCTCGCCCAGGGCGCCGCTTCGAACCTGGTGGACCGGCTGGTGGACCGCGTGCTCGACGGCTCGCCCCCGGCACCGGCGTGGCCGCGGCCCGCCCGGACGCCGGCGGGCACCGTCGAGATCTCCGTGCGCCACCACTCGGCCGCGAAGGTCCGCACGCCGGTGATCCTCACGCTGCAGGAGGACGGCAGCCGCACCGGCACGGTCTTCTCGGTCGTCCTCGGCCACACGGCCCGCATCGCCGTCCCAGGCGGCGCCTACTTCGGCGCGGCGATGGTCGTCGACCCGGCCCGCCGCACCCTGCAGGGCATCGGCTGGTCCCGCCTCACGGTCGCGGCCCGCCGCACCTCACCGTGCCTCATCCCGGCACAACGCCCGTCGGCACCGGTGATCCTGCAGCTGGGGCTGCGAAAACCCGACGGGACGCCGTTGTTCCGGCTTTGATCGGGAATTTCGTATCACCTCGGGGCGCTGGAGCGTCTGATCCGGTGAGAACCGCGTTTCGGAGGGGGCACGATGGCCGAGCCGTTCACCATGTCGCTCGTCTGGCTGGGACAGGCGGCGGCCGGCGCCATCGTCGGCCGGCTGGCCGAGCGGGCTGTCGACCGGGTCCTCGACGGGCCGCGGCGGGCGGTCGTCGTCCCCGCGCCGGCGCGGCACCGGCTCGGGGACGTGACGAGCGACGTGGACGTCGTCGTGCGGCACACCCCGGCCGGACGGCGACCGGTGCTGCTGGCCTTCCAGACCGCGCCGCGCGAGGGCGAACGGCCGCAGGGGGTGACCGTACCGATGGTGCTCGGCGAGACCGCGCACCTGACGCTACCGCGCGACGACTACCTGATCAGCGCCCTCGTCCTCGATTCGCCCGCCGAGCTCGGGGGCAAGCCGGTGCTGCACGGCGTCGGCTGGGTCCGGCGCTGGATCGCGAGCACCGGCGTCGACCGGCTCACCATCGCGACCGACGCGCCGACGCAGAAGATCCTCAGGAAGCTCGGCCTCCAGGCCGCGGACGGCACAAGCCCGTTCGAGCTGGCACCGCCGAAGCCCGCCTCCGTGCCGCAGGAATTTCCCGCCGCGTTCGGCGAGCAACCCGCCGCGGTGCGGGCCACGCTGGCCGCCCAGGCGGCGGCCCGGGCCGCCGCGAGCAGGCCTGGCCTGCCCGCCGCGACCCAGTGCCGTGCGGCGGCGGGCGGGCGTCTCGGCCAGCGCTGCCCCCACCGCCCCTTCGGCATCGGCGGAACTGGGCTGTGCATGACCCATTACCACGCCTACAAGCGCGGCGAAGCCGTCTACGACTGGAAGAACCGACGACAGATCAGCTGACCCGCCGGGAACTCTCCTGCCCGCTGCCGTCGCCGTCGAGGAATTCTGGTCGACGGCCTCAGCCCAGCAGGGCGTCCACGAACGCGCCGGGCTCGAACGGCGCCAGGTCGTCCGGCCCTTCACCCAGACCCACCAGCTTGACCGGGACGCCCAGCTCGCGCTGGACCTGGAACACGATGCCGCCCTTCGCGGTGCCGTCCAGCTTCGTCAGCACGATGCCCGTCACGTCGATGACCTCGGCGAACACCCGGGCCTGCATCAGCCCGTTCTGGCCCGTCGTCGCGTCGAGGACCAGCAGGACCTCGTCGACCTTCGCCTGCTTCTCCACGACGCGCTTGACCTTGCCCAGCTCGTCCATCAGGCCCGTCTTCGTGTGCAGGCGCCCCGCCGTGTCGACCAGGACCGCGTCCACGCCGGTGTCCACGCCGCGCTTGACCGCGTCGAACGCGACCGCCGCCGGGTCCGCGCCCTCCTTGCCGCGGACGACCTCCGCGCCCACGCGCTCGGCCCACGTCTGGAGCTGGTCGGCCGCCGCCGCGCGGAAGGTGTCCGCCGCGCCCAGGACCACCGTCTTGTCCTGGGCGACCAGGACGCGGGCGAGCTTGCCCGTGGTCGTCGTCTTGCCCGTGCCGTTGACGCCGGCCACCAGGACCACCGCGGGCTGCTTCTTGCCGTCGACGATGTGCGGCAGCGCCCGCACCGCGCGCTCGCCGTCGGTGGACAGCTGCGCCGTCAGGACCTCGTGCAGCACCTCGCGGGCCTCGGCCGACGTGCGGACCGCGCGCCGCGAGAGCTCGTCGCGGAGGCGGTCGACGATCTGGGTCGTGGTGGCCGCGCCGAGGTCGGCCATCAGCAGCGTGTCTTCGACGTCCTGCCAGGAGTCCTCGTCGAGGTCACCGGCGCCGAGCAGGCCGAGCAGGCTCGTGCCGAACACCGACCGCGACTTCGACAGGCGGCCGCGCAGCCGCTCCATGCGGCCGGTCGCCGGCTCGATCTCTTCGACGACCGGAGCGGGCTCGGCCTCGGGCTCGTCGGGCAGCTTGACGTCGCGGACCGTGCGCTGCGCCGAATCGCGCGGCACGGCGGCGTCGTCGCCCACCGCGGGCTGGCCGTCGGTCTCCGGCCGGTCCTCGACCGGGTGCTCGACCGCGGGCGCCTCGCCGCCGGGCGCGAGCGCGATGCCCCCGCTGGCCGCGTAGGAGCCGCCCTTCGGTTTCTCCTCGACCTCGCGCTTGGCGTCCAGGCTGATCCGGCGCTTGCGCGCGACCAGCAGGCCGGTCACCAGGAGGGCGACCAGCACGACGACGGCGAGGACTACGAACAGGAACCAGGTGCTCGACACGGGACCCATCCTTTCATCCGCGCCCGCGCCCGCCGGACACCCCGTCCGCACAGGCAATTCGTAACGACGTGGATCCCGATTGAGCCAAGACTTCACCAAGTGGGTTGCGTCACAAGCCGGGCCTGGACTAAACCCCTCCGGATGGGGATTCGCGCCAGCCACGGCTTCCGGGTGATCGGCCTGATTTCGGGCACGTCGATCGACGGCATCGACGTGGCCGCCGCCGACCTGCACGCCGAGGAAGACGCCGTGGTGCTGACCCCGCTCGGCGAACTCGACGTCCCGTACCCGGAACCGCTGCGCGAAGCCCTCCTCGCCGCGCTGCCGCCGAACCCCTGCACGGCCGGCGAGCTGACGCGGCTCGACACCGGCGTCGGGCAGGCGTTCGCCGACGCGGCCGCCCGCGGCGCCGAAGAACTGGCCGGCGGCACCGCCGACCTGGTCGCGTCGCTCGGCCAGACGGTGTTCCACTGGGTCGAAGCCGGCCACGTCCGCGGCACGCTGCAGCTCGGCCAGCCCGCCTGGATCGCCGAGCGGACCGGGCTGCCGGTGCTCGCCGACCTGCGGGCCCGCGACGTCGCCGCGGGCGGCCACGGCGCTCCCCTGGCGAGCACGCTCGACCAGCTGTGGCTGCGCGGCCTCGCCCAGGACACCGGGCGCCCGGTCGCCGCGCTCAACCTCGGCGGCATCGCGAACATCACCGTCGTCGCCGACGGCGAACCGGCCGTCGCCTACGACACCGGCCCCGCCAACGCCCTGCTCGACCTGGCCGCCCACCGGGTGACCGGGCGCCGCAGCGACGTCGACGGGCGGCTCGCGCTCGGCGGTTCGGTGCGCTCCGACCTGCTCGGCAGGCTGCTCGCCGACCCCTACTTCGCCGCCGCGCCGCCGAAGTCGACCGGCAAGGAGCACTTCAACGAGACCTACCTCGACGCCGCGCTGGCCGGCCTCGCCCCGGTCGAGCCCGCCGACCTGCTCGCGACGCTGACCGAGCTGACCGCCGTGACCGTGGCCGACCAGTGCGTGCGCCACGGCGTCGCGATCGTCATCGCCTCCGGCGGCGGCATCCGGAACCCGGCGGTGATGACGGCGCTGGCCCGGCACCTCCCGTCCGCGGTGCTGAAGACCAGCGACGACCTCGGGCTGCCCGGCGCCGGCAAGGAGGCGTACCTGACCGCCCTCCTGGGCTGGCTCACCTGGTGCGGCGTACCCGGTAGCGTCCCGTCGGCGACCGGTGCCCGCGGGCCGCGCCTGCTCGGCGCGCTCGTCCCGGGTGCCGGGCCACTGATCCTTCCCGCCCCGCTGGGGGGCACTGTGACGCGGTTGCGAGTCGCGGAGAAGGCAAGATGAAGGTAGGAGAAGTCCATGCGCGGTGTTGACCTCGCCATCATCGTGATCTACCTGGCGGCGATGCCGCTGATAGGCGTGCTCGTCGGCCGGAAGCAACGGTCGGCGGCCGACTACTTCGTCGGCGAGCGCAGCCTCCCGTGGGGCGCGGTGATGCTGTCGGTGGTCGCCACGGAGACCTCGACGCTGACCGTGATCAGCACGCCGGGGCTGGTCTTCGGCAACGCGTTCCTGTTCCTGCAGCTGGCGTTCGGCTACATCATCGGCCGGACGGTCGCCGCGTTCGTGCTGCTGCCGCGGTACTTCCGCGGCAACCTCGTGAGCGCGTACGCGTTCCTGGGCAAGCGGTTCGGCTCGGGGCTGCAGGGCACGGCGTCGGTGACGTTCGTGATCACCCGGCTGCTCGCCGAGGGCGTCCGCCTGTTCGCCGGCGCCATCCCGATCAAGGTGATCCTCGGGCACTACAACATCCACCTGGACTACTGGGTGATCGTCGTCATCCTGACCGCGCTCACGCTGATCTACGCCTACATCGGCGGGATCAAGGCGGTCGTCTGGGTCGACGTCATCCAGCTGTCGCTCTACCTCGGCGGCGCCGCGGTGGCCGCGATCGTGCTGCTGAACAAGCTGCCCGCCGACTGGGCGACGCAGGCGTCGGCGGACGGCAAGTTCATGCTCGTCGACTTCACGAAGAACCTGCTGACCAGCCCGTACGCGTTCATCACGGCGGTGCTCGGCGGCGCGGCGCTGTCGATGGCCTCCCACGGTGCCGACCAGCTGATCGCGCAGCGGCTGATGGCCACGCGCAGCCTGCGCGACGGCCAGAAGGCGCTGATCGGCAGCGGCATCATCGTCACCATCCAGTTCGCGCTGTTCCTGCTGGTCGGCGCGATGCTGTGGGTGTTCAACGGCCGCAAGGCGGTCGCGCAGCTCGGCCTGCAGAGCCCGGACGACGTGTTCTCGCGGTTCATCATCGACGACCTGCCGGTCGGCGTCTCGGGGCTGCTCATCGCCGGCGTGCTCGCCTCGACCATGGGTGCGCTGGCGTCGGCGCTCAACGCGCTCTCGACGTCCACTGTGGCCGATCTCTACCAGCGGTTCACCAAGCGCTCGCCCGAAGACTCCAAGCTGCTCAAGCACGGTCGCATGTGGACACTGATCTGGGCCGTGGTGTTCGCGGTGTTCGCTTCGCTGTTCTCCACCACGAAGAACTCGGTCATCGAGCTGGGCCTCGCCATCACCGGCTACACCTACGGCGCGCTGCTCGGGTCGTTCCTGCTCGGCCTGCTGATCAAGAAGGCGCGTCAGGCGGACGCGATCATCGCGTTCGTGGCCACGGTCGTGGTGATGGCGTTCGTGATCCTCGGGGTGAAGTTCAGCGCGAAGACCGGCGGGCTGATCGGGATCGACTTCAGCAAGGCGGCCGGGGACAAGGTCGCGCTGGCCTATCCGTGGTACACGCTGCTGGGCGTGGTGATCACGCTGGTCGTGGGCGGGTTGCTGGCGTTGCGGCACCGCACGCCGGACCCGAAGGCGGCCGAAGCCGAGGAGGCGCCTCCGGCCGAGGAGGTCACCGCCGCCTGATCCTTCTGAACCGTTTCCGGCGGGCGCCCGTGTCGGGTTGCGGGAGCCCGCCGGGAAGCGGCGGGAGGACAGCGAAGGTGGACTTCATGAAGCGGATGACGGTGGCGCTCGCGATCGGCGCCCTGCTGCTCGGCGGCGCGGCGACGGCTTCGGCCACCCCGGCCGGCTCTCGCGTGCCGGCCGCGGTCAAGGTCCCGGACGGCAACCGGCACCTGGCCAGTTACCACGGCGAAGGCGTCCAGATCTACGGCTGCGCGAACGGCGCGTGGACGCTGATCCAGCCCGCGGCCGTGCTGTCGAAACACGGCAAGCCGGTGGCGCTGCACAGCAAGGGCCCGGTCTGGACGTCCATCGTGGACGGCAGCACGGTCGGCGCTTCGGCGCAGGCCAGCTCCCCGCGCGAGGGCGCGATCCCGGAGCTGCTGCTCAAGGCCAACCTCAACTCCGGCGACGGCGTCTTCGGCAAGGTGACGTACATCCAGCGGCTGAACACGCGTGGCGGCGTGGCTCCGGCGGGGACCTGCGCGGACGGCGCGCAGACCGCGGTGCCGTACTCGGCCGACTACTCCTTCTGGGTCGCGAAGTAGCAACCACTGATGTCGTGAATGTCCCATTCATGTCACCCGACGACAAGGTCCCGGCAAAGTCGCGCCGGCGAGCGGGTGACCGGTCGCCGGCCGGCCGCGGGGCCTGCCCGGCGTCGCGGGGATGTCATGAAAGGGTCATTCATGTCGTCTGGCGAGATGAACGACCCTTTCATCACATCGCGGCGGCGGACGTCAGCTGACCGGGACCGGCTCTTCCTCGCTGGTGCGCAGGCGCTGCGAGATCACCTTCGTGATGCCGTCACCCTGCATGCTCACGCCGTAGAGCGCGTCGGCGATCTCCATGGTCGGCTTCTGGTGGGTGATGATGATCAGCTGCGAGGAGTCGCGCAGCTGCTCCAGCAGCCCGATCAGGCGGCGCATGTTGGTGTCGTCGAGCGCCGCCTCGACCTCGTCCATGACGTAGAAGGGTGACGGCCGGGCGCGGAAGATCGCGACCAGCATGCCCACCGCGACCAGCGACTTCTCGCCACCGGACAGCAGCGACAGCCGCTTGACCTTCTTGCCCGGCGGGCGGGCTTCGACGTCGACGCCGGTGCTGAGCAGGTCGTCCGGCTCGGTGAGGACCATCCGGCCCTCGCCGCCCGGGAAGAGGACGCCGAACACCGTCTCGAACTCGCGGGCCACGTCCGCGTACGCGCCGGCGAAGACCTCGAGGATCTTCTCGTCGACCTGCTTGATGACGGCTTCGAGGTCCTTGCGGGTGTCCTTGAGGTCTTCCAGCTGCGTGGAGAGGAACTTGTACCGCTCCTCCAGCGCCGCGAACTCCTCGAGGGCGAGCGGGTTCACCTTGCCCAGCAACGACAAGTCCTTCTCGGCGCGCTTGGCGCGGCGGGCCTGGGTGTCGCGGTCGTAGGGCATGGGCGGCGGCGGGGTGACGTCCTCGCCGCGCTCCTTGGCCGCCTCGTACTCGGCCATCTCGCCGGCGCTCGGCGGGACCGGGACGTCCGGGCCGTACTCCTGCACCAGGTCCGTGAGGCCGATGCCGAAGTCCTCGGCGATCTTCGCCTCGAGGGTCTCCAGCCGCAGCCGCTGCTCGGCGCGCAGGACCTCGTCGCGGTGGACGGCGTCGGTCAGCTTCTCCAGCTCGCCGGTCAGCTCGCGGACCTTGGCGCGGACGCCGGTCAGCGCCTGCTCGCGGGTCTGGCGGCGGGCCTGGACCTCGTCGCGTTCGGTGGCCGCGCGCTGGACGGAGTGCTCGATGCGCTCCAGCGCCAGCTCACCACCGTTGACGACGGCGTTGGCGATCTCGGCGCCACGCTTGCGGGCCGCGGCGGCGCGCTCGGCGCGTTCGCGGGCCTGCTGCTCGGCGTGCGCGGCGCGGCGGAGCCCTTCGGCCTTGCCCGCGATGCTGCGCGCCCGCTCTTCCGACGTGCGCTGCGCGAGCCGCGCCTCCATCTCCTGCTGCCGGACGACGGCCAGTTCCTCGACGGCGGCGTCGCGCTCGGCGGTGTCCGGGTCGTCTTCGACGGGCTGCTCGGCGACGGCGGCGAGCCGTTCCTCCAGCTCGGCGAGCTGGGCCAGGGCCTGGACGCGGCTCTGCTCGACCTTCGCGCGCTGCCCGGAGACCCGCTCGACCTCGGCCTGGGCCTGGCGGGCGGCCTGCTGCATCCGGTTGAGCCGCTCGGAGGACCGGGCGCGCCGGACCTTCGCCTCGCCGAGCGCGTCCTTGGCCTGGGAGACCTCTTCGCGGCGCGCCTGCTGCTCGGCGCGGGCGCCTTCCAGCTCGGCCGCGTACCGCTCCAGCGACCGCTCGGCCAGCCGGAGCCGCTCCCCCGCCTCGTCGACGGCGGCCTGGACCTCGATCACGCTCTCGCGCTTGCCGGAGCCGCCGATCGCCCAGCGGGCACCGAAGACGTCGCCCTCGGCGGTGACCGCGCGGACCTCCGGGTGCACCGCCACCAGCTGCCGGGCGGCGTCGAGGTCGCGGACCAGCGCCAGCTTGTCGAGGGCCTGCTCGACGGCCGGCCGCAGCTGCGCGGGCGCCGTGACGACGTCTCGGGCCCAGCGCGCGCCTTCCGGCAGCGACGGCCACGCGGAGGTGTCCACAGTGGACTCCGGCCCGCCGAGCAGGATGCCCGCGCGGCCGGAGTCGGTCTCCTTCAAGTACTTCAGCGCGCGCAGGGCGTCTTCGCCGCCGGTGACGGCGACCGCGTCGGCCACCGGGCCGAGCGCCGCGGCCAGCGCGACTTCGTAGCCGGGCTCGACGGTGAGCAGCGCGGCGACCGAGCCGAGCAGGCCCGGCAGCTCGTGCGACGCGCCGAGCAGCGCGCCCGCGCCGTCCTTGCGCTTGAGCCCCATGGACAGCGCCTCGACGCGTGCCTTCTCGGACGCGATCTCGCGCTCGGCCGCGCGTTCGGCCTTGACCAGCTCTTCGACGCGCGCCTTGGCCGCGTTGTTGGCCTCGACCGCGCGGTCGTGGCGGTCCATCAGGCCGGCGTCGTCGGATTCCTCGACGCCACCCTCGGCCTTGGCCGTTTCGAGTTCTTCGACGGCGATTTCGGCGCGCTCGGCGGCCTCTTCGAGGGCGACGCTGAGGCGGTCGATCTCGTCGGAGGTGGCGCCGTTCTTGCTGCGCAGCGCCTCGACCTGGCCGGTCAGCTTGGCCATGCCCTCGCGGCGGTCGGCGATGGCGCGGACGGCGGCCCAGTGCGCGCGCTCGGCGGCCTGGACGCGCTGTTCGAGGTCTTCGCGGCGCAGCACGGTCTCGGCGAGCAGCTCCCGCGCCTCCATGACGGCCTCGTTGAGCTCCTCTTCCTGCTCGGCGACCCGCTCGGCCTCCTCCAGGAGCTCCTCGGGGTCGCGGCCGCCGGTCGACGTCGAGACGTCGGCCGACAGGTGCCGCTGCCGCTCGATGGCGAGGCGGACGGTGCCGCGGAGGCGTTCGGCCAGCGCGGAAAGCTTGTACCAGGTCTCCTGCGCGGTCTGCAGGAGCGGCGCGTCCTCGGCGAGCGAGGCCTCCAGCTCGGCTTCTTCGGCGGAGACGAGCTCGAGGTGCTGCTCGACCTCGGCGCGGCGCTGGCGGGCGGTGCGCTCGTCGGCTTCCTCGCGCGCGATCGCGTCCCGCTGGGTGACCAGGTCGTCGGCGAGCAGGCGCAGGCGGGAGTCGCGCAGCTCGGACTGGACCGACTGGGCCTTGCGGGCGATCTCGGCCTGCTTGCCCAGCGGCTTGAGCTGGCGGCGCAGCTCGGTGGTGAGGTCGCCGAGGCGGTCGAGGTTGCCCTGCATGTTGGCCAGCTTGCGCAGGGTCTGTTCCTTGCGCTTGCGGTGCTTGAGGACGCCGGCGGCCTCTTCGATGAAGGCGCGGCGCTCTTCGGGCTTGGATTCCAGGATCGCCGAGAGCTGGCCCTGCCCGACGATGACGTGCATCTCGCGGCCGATGCCGGAGTCCGAGAGCAGTTCCTGGACGTCCATCAGGCGGCAGCGGTCGCCGTTGATCTCGTACTCGCTCGCGCCGTCGCGGAACATCCGGCGGGTGATCGACACCTCGGAGTACTCGATGGGGAGCGCGCCGTCGGCGTTGTCGATGGTGAGCGTGACCTCGGCGCGGCCGAGCGGGGCGCGGCCCGCGGTGCCGGCGAAGATGACGTCCTCCATCTTGCCG
Source organism: Amycolatopsis eburnea (assembly GCF_003937945.1). Taxonomy (GTDB): domain Bacteria; phylum Actinomycetota; class Actinomycetes; order Mycobacteriales; family Pseudonocardiaceae; genus Amycolatopsis; species Amycolatopsis eburnea. The sequence continues at coordinate 351,100 of NZ_RSEC01000021.1, read as the reverse complement.
CCGCGCAGGTCCTTGGCGCCCTGGGTGCCCATGACCCAGCGCAACGCGTCGAGCACGTTGGACTTGCCGGAGCCGTTCGGGCCGACCACGCAGGTGATGCCCGGCTCGAAGCGCAGCGTGGTGGCCGAGGCGAAGGACTTGAAGCCCTTCAGCGTCAAGCTTTTCAGGTGCACTGGGTGCTGACCCCTCTGGCTGCCGGTACTGGCGTTTCAATCGTCCCAGGCTACCTGGGGGCCTCCCGGGTCCGCCGGACGCGCCCCCTCGTCGGCGCGCCCTAGCACATCCGCAGTGGTCGCGGCAACCCTGCGTCACCGCTCGACGAACCCGCTGAGCCCCCCTTTCGGGTCGGACCAGCGCTCGGCAACGTGCTCCACACTTCCGGGTGATTCTCCCGACCGCAGCGCCGCGAGCAGCCGCTCACAGTGGTCACGGCTACCCTCCGCTATGACCTCGACACGCCCGTCGGCGAGGTTGCTCGCGCTCCCGACCAGGCCCAGTTCGAGCGCACGGCTGCGCGTCCACCAGCGGAAACCGACCCCCTGGACCCGGCCGCGCACCCACGCCGTCAACCGGGTGTTCGTTTCTTCCTCACTCATGCTCTTCCTCCCTTCCGGGTCAACTGACCGCGCACAGTAACGGATCAAGGCCACTACCTGGGCGAATACCCGCACGCCGGTGATAACCTCCGGGCCGAGGTCGCTCCCCCGCCGCGGGCGCAGTGCCCCGTTACCGACCTCGCCCGCGCCTCCCCGAAATTCCCCCAAGGAGCCTGTATGCCCCGCCCCGACGGGATCACCAGGATCGACACCGCGCCGCCCAAGAGCAGCAAACCGAACCGCACCGGGTACGTCGTGCTCGGGGTCGCCGGCCTGGTGGTCGCGACCGCGTTCGCCGCCGTCGCGGAGCTGGCGGGCCCCGGCCCGGCCACGACCGCGGGCGGCACCGGCGGCACGGGCGGCCAGGGCACCTCGCAGGCCGGCCTGCAGACGGTGCCGGCCACCCCGTCCTCGGCCGGCCCGTCGACCGTCGGCGCCCCGACGACCGAATCGGCCACGACGTCCTCGAGCGCCCCGACCACGGTCGTGTCGGTCAGCCCCGACGGCAAGACCACGACGACGCTGGTGACCCAGCCCCCGCCGCCCCCGCGCAGCGACACGGGCGGCAACCCGCCGCCGCAGACGACGACGCCGAAGCCCCCGGTCACCACCACTCCGAAGCCGCCGACGACGACCACCACGCCGCCGCCGACCACGTCGGAGACCCCGCCGACCACGACGACCGGCGGTGGCGGCACGAGCACCGGCGGCACGCCGACCTCGACCGACACGTCGTCCGGCGCGACCGGCAGCACCACCCGCGCTCAGTAGCAAATCCGTGAAGGCCTCCTTACCGGCGGAAAACGCCGGTAAGGAGGCCTTCACGGCGTTTCAGTCCAGGATCGCCGTGATGACCGCGTCGCGGAGGAACTCGCCGTAGCGGGCCGGGGGCCAGCCGCGTTCCAGGCAGAGCAGCTCGTACTGCTCGGGGCCGTGGTAGGTCCACAGGACGTCCCGGACGTCGGTGTCGGTCAGACCCGGGCGGACCTGGCCGGTCAGCATCAGGTCCGACGCGAAGTACGTCATCGCCGTCAGCGTCTCGGCCCGCATCTGGGCCCAGACCTCGGCCGCCGCCGGGTCGGCCGCCGCCGCGTCGCGGGCCAGGAGCTGGACCGGGGAGACCGCCGGGGCGACCGACGCGAGGTGGGCGAAGTACAACGTGATCTTGCGCGCCGCGTCGGGCTCGGCCTGGATCTCCGCGATGAACTCGCGACCGGCGATCGGCACGTCTTCGTCGTCGCCGGCGACGGTCACGTCGAAGACCGCCTTGAGCAGGGTCGCCTTGTTGGCGAACGCCTTGTAGACGGTCTGCACCGCCACCCCCGCCGCCTTCGCGACCTCCGGCATCGACGTGGCCGCGTACCCCTTCTCCCGGAAGAGCCCCGACGCCGCCGCCAGGATCCGGCGGCGGTTCTCCCGCGCCTGCTCCCGGCGGCGGGACGTGTCGTAACGGCGCTTGACAGGGTCCGCCATTTAGGTAGAGACTCCTCTATCCAATAGATGTCCAGCTATCATGACACCCTGAGGGGGCGTTGACCATGATGGGACAAGCCACCACCGGCGCCGTGACCGCCGCGCGGGAGATCGCGCCCGAGCTGAGCGCCCGCGCCGTCGAGGCCGAGGAGCTCAAGACCCTGCCCCGCGACCTGGTCGAGCGGGCCCGCGCCGCCGGGCTGTTCCGGCTCGCGACGCCGCGGGCGCTCGGCGGGCTGGAGCTGCCGCCCGCCGAAGTCGTCGAAGTGGTCGAAGAACTCTGCCGCGCGGACGGCTCGGCGGGCTGGACGATCATGATCGGCAACGGCTCGGCGTTCCTGGCCTGGCTCGACCCGGCCGCCGCGGCGGACCTGCTCGCGGCCGCCCCGGACCCGATCGCCAGCGGCGTGTTCGCGCCGATGGGCCGGCTGACCGGGGACGGCGAGGGCAAGTTCAGCCTCACCGGGCGCTGGGCGTTCTGCAGCGGCAGCCCGCACGCGGACCTGTTCTTCGGCGGCGCCTTCGCCGACGGCGACCCCCGCGACTGGCGGCTGGCGTTCGTCCCCGCCGCCGGGGTGCGGGTGCTCGACAACTGGGACGTCACCGGCCTGCGCGGCACCGGCAGCCACGACGTCGAGATCGAGGCGGTGGTGCGCGCGGAGCACACGACGTCCCCCTTCACGAACCCGGCGCGCCACGACGGCCCGCAGTGGCGGTTCCCGTTCTTCACGCTGGTGGGCACGATGATGGCGGGCGTCCCGCTCGGCATCGCGCGCCGCGCGCTGGACGAGTTCACGGCGTTCGCCCCGGCGAAGTTCCGCCCGCCGGGCCCTGGACCGATCGCCGAGGACGGCGACGTCCAGATCGCCCTGACCCGCGCGGAGGGACAGCTGCGCTCGGCCCGCGCGTTCGTCTTCGACGCCCTCGGCGAGCTGTGGGAGACGGCGTGCGCGGGCGACGTCCCGGACACGGCCCGGCGCGGGCAGTTCCTGCTGGCGACCCAGCAGGCGATGCGGGCGGCGTTGAGCGCGGTGAACACCGCGTTCGGCTTCGCGGGTGCGGGCGCGCTGCACGCGGACCAGCCGATCCAGCGCTGCTTCCGCGACCTCCACGCGGCGTCCCAGCACATCTACTTCTCGACGGCGGCCTCGAAGCGGTACGCGAAGCTGCGGTTCGGGATCGACCAGCCGACGTTCTGGTTCTAGCGGCCGCACCGCAGGTTGGGTGGCGCCCGGGGCAAGCGCCCCAAGGTGGCCTTGGTTGCGTCTGACGCACCGAAGGCCGCCTTGGGTGCTCCATCCATGCCCCCGCCACCGCCCTCAACGGAGGCGGGCCGCGCCGCAGTGCCGACTCAACGCACCGAAGGCCACCTTGGGGCGCTCGTCCCGGGGACTCCCCACGAACCTCGGACGCGGCACTGGCCGCCACCTTGATCAGCCGCCGCGGCGCAGGCGGTGGGCGAACAGGCGCCACAGGTAGACCGTGAGGAGGACGCCGGCGGCCGCCGCCGCGATGCGCAGCCACCTCGTCCAGCCGACCGCATCACCGGCGAAGGCCGTCAAGAGGAAGCCGAACGATCCGAACGTCGCGCCCACCGCCAGCGTCAGCACGATCACCGGCGGGATGCGCTCACCGCCGAGCAGCCACGTCTTCGACCCGTCCATGCCGGGCCGGGTACCCAGCCGCTCAGGCCTCGAAGCGGTAGCCCATGCCGGGTTCGGTGAGCAGGTGCCGGGGCCGCGACGGCTCCGGCTCCAGCTTGCGCCGCAGCTGGGCCAGGTACACGCGCAGGTAGTGCGACTCCGTCTCGTACGACGGGCCCCACACCTCGTGCAGCAGCTGCTTCTGCGCCACCAGCCGGCCGCGGTTGCGGACCAGCAGCTCCAGCACGCCCCACTCCGTCTTCGTCAGGTGGACTTCCGAGCCGTCGGCCAGGCGGACGCGCTTGGCCGCGAGGTCCACGCTGAACGACGCCGTGTCCACCACCGCCTCGACGCCGTCCACGCCGGTCACGGCCGAGCGGCGGACCGCCGCGCGCAGGCGGGCCAGCAGCTCGTCCATGCCGAACGGCTTCGTCACGTAGTCGTCCGCGCCCGCGTCGAGGGCCTGGACCTTGTCCGCCGAGTCGCCGCGGGCGGACAGGACGATGATCGGGACCGTCGTCCAGCCGCGCAGGCCCGCGATGACCTCCGTGCCGTCGAGGTCCGGCAGCCCGAGGTCGAGCACCACGACGTCCGGCTTGGTTTCGGCCACCGCTTTCAACGCGGCCGTGCCGTCGTGCGCGGTGATCACCTTGTAGCCGCGGGCGGTGAGGTTGATCCGCAGTGCCCGCACGATCTGCGGCTCGTCGTCCACCACCAGCACGGTGGCGCCCGGGTCGCTCATCGCACCCCCTCCTCCTGGAACTCGACGCTGTGCGCGGGCAGCGAGACCACGATCGTGAGCCCGCCGCCCGGGGTGTCCTCGGCGCGGATCGTGCCGCCCATCGCCTCGGTGAAGCCCTTCGCCACCGACAGCCCGAGCCCGACGCCCGGGGTCGTGTCGCGGTCGCCGCCCAGGCGCTGGAACGGCGCGAACGCCGAGTCCGCCGCGCCCTTCCGCAGCCCGCGGCCGTGGTCGACGATCCGCAGCTCGACGAACCCCGAGTGGGCCGACGCCCGCGCGGACACCGGTGCGCCGCCGTGCCGCAGGGCGTTGTCCAGCAGGTTCGCCACCACCCGCTCCAGCAGGCCGGGGTCGGCGAGCACCGCCGGCAGCCGGTCGTCCACCGCCACCCGCACCGAGTCCGAGGAGTCCACAGTGGACAAGGCGTGCGCGACCACCTCGTCGTACCCCACCGGCCGCAGGTGCGGCCGCACCGCGCCGGTGGCCAGCCGCGACGAATCGAGGAGGTTGTCGATGAGCCCCGCGAGCCGGTCGGCCGACAGCTCGATGGCCTCCATCAGCTCCGCGGTGTCCTCTTCGGACAGTTCGAGGTCGGGGGCGCGCAGGCTGCCGATGGACGCCTTGATCGACGTCAGCGGCGTCCGGAGGTCGTGGCCGACGGCCGAGAGCAACGTCGTGCGCAGCTCGGTCGCCTCGGCCTTGCGCTCGGCGCGGGCCGCGGCGGCCGCCGTCCGCTGCTGGCGCAGGGCGAGCAGCGCCTGCCCCGCCACGGCTTCCAGCACCCGCCGGTCGGCCGCGGGCAGCGTCCGGCCGCGCAGGGTCAGGTGGACGTCCGCGGTCACGGCGATGTCGATGTCGGCTTCGTCGGGGTCGGCGCACGGGTGCTCCCCCGCGCACGCCACCGACCGCCACACGCCTTCCTGCTTCTCCAGCAACGTCACCGAGGTCAGCGTGAAGTTCTCCCGCACCTTCTCCAGCAGCCGCTCGATCGGGTTCGCATGGGTCAGCACGGTCTTCGCGTAGGAGGCGAGCAGCGCCGCTTCGGTCCGCGCCCGCGCCGCCTGCGTGGCCCGCCGCGCCGCCTGGTCGACGACCAGGGCGACGAGCACCGCGACCACGACCATCGCGATCAGCGTCACGAGGTTCTGCGGCGTGTGCACGTTGAGCGTGTACAGCGGCGGGGTGAAGAAGAAGTTGAGCAGCCCGGCGCCGAGCACGGCCGCGACCAGCGCCGGGCCGAGGCCGCCGACCAGCGCCACGACCACGGTGGCCAGCACGTAGGAGATGACGTCGGTGGCGAAGTCGAGACCAGCCGGGATGAAGAACCCGACGACGGTGACCAGCACCGGCAGCACGAAGCTCAGCACCCAGCCCGCGACCAGCCGCGAGAACCCCAGCGGGCTCGCGCCGAGCCGGGCGCGCAGCCGTCCGCCGGCTTCGGAGTGGGTGACCATGTGCACGTCGATCGGCCCCGACCGCCGCACCACCGACGCGCCGATGCCCTCGTCGAACAGCCGCGCCACCCGCGAACGCCGTGAGGTGCCGAGGACGAGCTGGGTCGCGTTGACGCCGCGGGCGAAGTCCAGCAGCGCGGCCGGGACGTCGTCGCCGACGACGGTGTGGAAGGTCGCCCCTACCTCCTCGGCCAGGGTGCGGCACCGGGCCATCGCGGTCGGGCCGATCCCGGACAGGCCGTCGCCGCGCAGGATGTGCAGCACCTGCAGCTCGGCGCCGGCGCGGGTGGCGATCCGGCTGGCGCGGCGGATGAGCGTCTCGCTTTCCGGGCCGCCGGTGATGGAGACGACGACGCGTTCGCGCGCCTCCCACGTGTCGGTGATCCGCTGCTCGGCGCGGTAGCGCTGGAGGGCGACGTCGACCTGGTCGGCCACCCAGAGCAGGGCCAGCTCGCGCAGCGCCGTCAGGTTGCCGGGGCGGAAGTAGTTGCCGAGGGCGGCGTCGATCCGTTCGGCCGGGTAGACGTTGCCGTGGGCCAGCCGCCGTCGCAGCGCCTCCGGCGTGATGTCGACCAGCTCGAGCTGTTCGGCGCGGCGGACGACCTCGTCGGGCACGGTCTCCTGCTGGGTGACGCCGGTGATCCGCTCGACGACGTCGTTGAGGCTCTGCAGGTGCTGCACGTTGACCGTGGACAGCACGTCGATGCCCGCTTCCAGGAGTTCCTCGACGTCCTGCCAGCGCTTGGCGTTGCGCGAGCCCGGCACGTTGGTGTGCGCCAGCTCGTCGACGACGGCGACCTCGGGCGCGCGGGCCAGGATCGCGTCGACGTCCATCTCGTCGAACGCGCGGCCGCGGTGCTCGGCGTGCCGCCGCGGGACGGTCTCGAGGCCGTCGAGCAGCGCGGCCGTCTTGGCGCGGCCGTGCGTCTCGACCAGCCCGACGACGACGTCGGTGCCGCGGTCGAGCCGCCGGCGTGCTTCGCCGAGCATGGCGAACGTCTTGCCGACGCCCGGAGCCGCGCCGAGGTAGATCCTCAGCTCCCCTCGGCGCGGCTTGTTCTCGGTGGTCACGCTGTCAGTGTGCCCCTCCGGCCGCGGCTTGCACGGCCAAGTTGAGCGGGAGCACAGTCACGCCCGGCACGCCGATCCCGGCTCCGCTCGTGTTCGCTTCGATCAGCTGCTTCACCTCGTCGAGCGGCAGCCCGGTGTTCTTCGCGACCCGCGCGGCCTGGAGGTCGGCGTAGGCGACGCTGATCGCCGGGTCGAGGCCGGAACCCGACGCCGTCACGGCGTCCGGCGGCACCTGGCCGGGTGACACGCCTTCGCGCTGGGCGATGGCGGCCCGCCGCTCCTGGATGGCCTTCACGAGGTCCTCGTTGTACGGGCCCTTGTTGGACGCGCCGGACGGCATCTCGGGGGTGGCCGCCGAGGGCCGGGTGTGGAACCACGGGTCGTGCGCGGGGTCGGCGGGCACCGGGTCGACGCCGATGAGCGACGAACCGACGGCCTGCCCGTTCCGCGTGACGACCGAGCCTTCGGCGTTGGACTCCAGTCCCGGGATGCGCGCGATGGCCCACACCGCGAGGGGGTAGAGGATCCCGAGCAGGACCGTCATCACGATGAGGACGCGCAGCCCCGCCCAGGTCTGCTTGACGAGCGTGTTCACTTCACTTCACCCAATTCCGGGGATGAGGCGCACGAGCAGGTCGATCAGCCAGATCCCGAGGAAGGGGCTGACGATCCCGCCGAGGCCGTAGACGAGCAGGTTGCGGCGCAGCAGGGCCGAGGCCGACGACGGCTTGTACCGCACGCCGCGCAGGGCCAGCGGGATGAGCACGACGATGATCAGCGCGTTGAAGATGACCGCGGAGAGGATCGCCGACTTCGGCGTGGCCAGGTGCATGATGTTCAGCCCGCCCAGCTGGGCGTAGATGCCGGTGAACATCGCGGGCAGGATCGCGAAGTACTTGGCGAGGTCGTTGGCGACGCTGAACGTGGTCAGCGCGCCGCGCGTGATCAGCAGCTGCTTGCCGATCTCGACGATCTCGATCAGCTTCGTCGGGTCGCTGTCGAGGTCGACCATGTTCCCGGCCTCCTTGGCGGCCGAGGTGCCGGTGTTCATCGCGACGCCGACGTCGGCCTGCGCGAGCGCGGGGGCGTCGTTGGTGCCGTCGCCGGTCATCGCGACGAGCCTGCCGCCTTCCTGCTCCTTCTTGATCAGGGCCATCTTGTCTTCGGGCTTGGCTTCGGCGAGGAAGTCGTCGACACCGGCGTCCGCCGCGATGGCCTTGGCGGTGAGCGGGTTGTCGCCGGTGATCATCACCGTCTTGATGCCCATCGCGCGCAGCTCTTCGAAGCGCTCCTTCATGCCCGGCTTGACGACGTCGGACAGCCGGATCACGCCGCGCACCACGGCGTCCTCGGCGACGACCAGCGGGGTCCCGCCCTGGGCGCTGATGTCGTCGACGACGCGCTCGGTCTCGTCGGGGAAGTCGCCGCCGTTGTCGCGCACCCAGGCCCGGACAGCTGAAGCCGCGCCCTTGCGGATCCGGCGGTCGCCGATGTCGAGGCCGGACATCCGCGTCTGTGCGGTGAAGGGCACGAATTCGCCGTATTCGTCTTGGGCCGCGTAAGCCTCGGTCAGTTCGACGACACTGCGACCTTCGGGCGTCTCGTCGGCGAGGCTGGCGAGCCGGGCGGCGCGGGCGAGTTCGTCCGGTGTGGACGAGCCGACCGGGATCAGCTCGGTCGCGCGGCGGTTGCCGAAGGTGATGGTGCCGGTCTTGTCGAGCAGCAACGTCGAGACGTCGCCCGCGGCCTCGACCGCGCGGCCGCTCGTCGCGAGGACGTTGCGCTGGACCAGGCGGTCCATGCCCGCGATGCCGATGGCGCTCAGCAGCGCGCCGATCGTCGTCGGGATCAGGCACACGAGCAGCGCGGTCAGCACGATCACCGACTGCTCGGACCCGGAGTAGCGGGCCATCGGCTGCAGCGCGACGACGGCGAGCAGGAAGATGATCGTCAACGTCGAGAGCAGGATGGTCAGCGCGATCTCGTTCGGCGTCTTCTGCCGCGAAGCGCCTTCCACCAACGCGATCATGCGGTCCACAAAGGACTCGCCCGGTTTCGTGGTGATGCGCACGACGATCCGGTCGGACAGCACGGTCGTGCCGCCGGTGACGGCGCTGCGGTCGCCGCCGGACTCGCGGATGACCGGGGCGGACTCGCCGGTGATGGCCGACTCGTCGACGGTCGCGATGCCCTCGACGACATCGCCGTCACCGGGGATCACCTGGCGCGCCTCGACGACGACCAGGTCACCGATCTTCAGCTCGACGCCCGGGACCTGCTCCTCCGTGCCGGTCGCGGTGAGGCGGCGCGCGACGGTCTCCTTCTTCGACCGCCGCAGGGATTCCGCCTGGGCCTTGCCGCGACCCTCGGCGACGGCTTCGGCCAGGTTCGCGAACAGGACCGTGAACCACAGCCACACGGCGATCAGGACGGTGAACACGCTCGGGTCGATGACCGCGAAGACCGTGGTGAGCGCGGATCCCACCCACACCACGAACATCACGGGGTTGCCGAGCTGGTGCTTCGGGTTGAGCTTCCGGAACGCGTCGGGGAGCGACGTCCAGAGCTGGCGGGGGCTGAACACCCCGGCGCCGACGGTCATGCGAGTGCCTCCGCGATGGGCCCGAGCGCGAGCGCCGGGATGAACGTGAGGGCCGCGACGAGCACCACCGTGCCGGTGAGCATGGTGGCGAACAGCGGCCCGGTGGTGGGCAGGGTCCCGGCGGTTTCCGGCACCTTGCGTTGCGCGGCCAGGGAACCGGCCAGGCAGAGCACGGCGAGGATCGGCACGAACCGGCCGATCGCCATGGCGACGCCGAACGAGGACTGGAACCAGTCGTTCGTCGCGGTCAGGCCGCCGAACGCGCTGCCGTTGTTGTTGCCGGTGGACGCGTAGCCGTACAGGATCTCGGACAGGCCGTGCGCGCCGCCGTTGCCGAGCGCCCCCGCCGTGTCCGGCAGCAGCAGAGCGATGCCCGAGCCGAGAAGCACCACGGTCGGCATCGCGAGCATGGCGATGGCCGCGCAGGTGACCTCGCGCTTGCCGAGCTTCTTGCCCAGGTACTCCGGGGTGCGCCCGACCATCAGGCCGGCCAGGAACATCGCGATGATCGCCATGACGAGGATGCCGTACAGGCCGGTGCCGACGCCGCCGGGCGAGATCTCGCCGTAGAGCATGTTCAGCAGCGGTCCCCCGCCGCCGAGCCCCGAAAGGCTGTCGTGCGCGCCGTTGACCGCGCCGGTCGAGGTGCCGGTGGTGGTGTCGGCGAAGAGCGACGTCAGGCCGATGCCGAACCGCTGTTCCTTGCCCTCCGTGCTCGCGCCCGCGGCCAGCGCCGCCGGGTTGCTCGCGTGGGCTTCGGAGAACCAGATGATCGCCAGCGACGCGGCCCAGAGCAGGCCCATCACGCTCAGGAGGACGTAGCCCTGGCGGCGGTCGCCGACGAGCGTGCCGAACGCGCGGGTCAGGCTGACCGGGATCACCAGGATGAGGAACAGCTCGACGAGGTTCGACCACGCGTTGGGGTTCTCGAAGGGGTGCGCGGAGTTGGCGTTGAGGATGCCGCCGCCGTTGGTGCCGAGTTCCTTGATCGCCTCCTGGCTCGCGGCCGGGGCCAGCGCGATCGTGCTGTGGCTGCCGTCCGGGTTGGTGACGGCCACCCCGGCCTTCAGGCTCTGCACGACGCCGAGCGCGACCAGCACCAGCGCGAACACGAACGCCATCGGCAGCAGGACGCGGATCGTGCCGCGCGTCAGGTCCACCCAGAAGTTGCCGAGGCGGTCGGTCTTCGCGCGGACGAACCCGCGCGTCACGGCGATCGCCACGGCCAGGCCGACGCCCGCGGACAGGAAGTTCTGCACCGTCAGCCCGGCCATCTGCACGAAGTGGCCCATCGTCGTCTCGGGGACGTAGGACTGCCAGTTCGTGTTGGTGACGAACGAGATCGCCGTGTTGAAGGCGACGCCGGGGCTCACCGCGCCGCGGCCGAGGTTCCACGGCAGGAGCGGCTGCAGGCGCTGCAGCAGGTAGAGCAGGACGACCGAGACGAACGAGAAGCCGAGCACGCCGGCGGCGTAGGTCGGCCAGCGTTGTTCGGAGTCCGGGTTGACCCGGAAGAGCTGGTAGAGGCCCTTTTCGAGCTTCAGGTGCTTCTCGGTGGAGAAGACGTGCGCCAGGTAGTCGCCGAGCGGCCGGTAGACCGCGGCGAGGGCGGCGAGCAGCAGGCCGAGCTGGATGAGCCCGGCCGTAGTGTCGGACATCAGAATTTCTCCGGCTTGATCAGCGCGACGAAGAGGTACACGAGGAGGCCGAGCGCCAGCACTCCGCCGGCGACGTTGGCCGCGCTCACAGCTTTTCCATCCCGCGCAGTGCCAGCGCGAGCACCACGAACACGCCGATCAGCAGGACGGCGTAGAGCAAGTCGGCCACAGGCACCTCTCAAGACGGGCCACCGGGTTCGGTGACCGGACGCCGTTCACTGTGCGGCTCCCCCGGCCCGCCCGGACCCGCGGCTGATGGCGCCTTGATGCGTTCCTGACACGCATTTACGCGGTCTTTATGGCTGGTGGCGGCGGTCACGCAAACGTTTGCCCTGATGTGACTGCATGCAGTTGGCCAGTGACTCACGACACAACGCGTGACCGAACAAGTGCGGAACGTGCAATTCGGGCAGACAAGATCTACAGCGCGTGTTACACCTGTGTTACCGATAGTTGTATCGGCTAAGCAAATCTTTGGGAGAGGGGATCACCTATGTGCGGTATCGCCGGCTGGGTTTCCTACGACGCCGACCTCACCCGCCGCCAGGAAGTGGTCGACGCGATGACCGCGACCATGTCCTGCCGCGGCCCGGACGACGAAGGCACCTGGGTGCGCCGCAACGTCGCGCTCGGCCACCGGCGGCTGGCCATCATCGACCTGCCCGGCGGCCGTCAGCCGATGTCGGTGCGCACGCCGAACGGCGACGTCGCGATGGTCTACAGCGGTGAGGCCTACAACTTCACCGAGCTGAAGGAAGAGCTGACCAAGCTCGGCCACCAGTGGGAGACCGACAGCGACACCGAGGTCGTGCTGCACGGCTACCTGCAGTGGGGCGACGAGGTCGTCGACCACCTCAACGGCATGTACGCCTTCGCGATCTGGGACGAGCGCGACGACCGGCTCGTCATGATCCGCGACCGGATGGGCATCAAGCCGTTCTACTACTACCCGACCCGCGACGGCGTCCTGTTCGGCTCCGAGCCCAAGGCGATCCTGGCCAACCCGCTGGCCAAGAAGGTCGTCGACCTCGACGGCTTCCGCGAGCTGGCCGGCTTCACCAAGCGGCCGGGCTGGTCGCTGTGGAAGGACATGGAAGAGGTCCAGCCGGGCACGATCGTCACCGTGTCCCGCGAGGGCATCAAGACCCGCACGTACTGGAAGCTGGACGCGAAGAAGCACACCGACGACCAGGAGACGACGGTCGCGCGCGTGCGCGAGCTGATGACCGACATCGTCAACCGCCAGCTCGTCGCGGACGTCCCGCGGTGCGTGCTGCTCTCCGGCGGGCTCGACTCCAGCGCCGTCACCGGGCTCGCCGCCGCGCGGCTGGCCGAGCAGGGCGAGCAGCTGCGGACGTTCTCCGTCGACTTCTTCGGCCAGGAGGAGAACTTCAAGCCGGACGAGATGCGCGACACCGCGGACTCGCCGTTCGTGCGGGACGTCGCCCAGCTGGTCAACTCCGCGCACGAAGACGTCATGCTCAACCCGGGCGACCTGACCGACCCCGAGGTCCGGCGCGCGGTGCTGCGGGCCCGCGACATCCCGGCCGGCCTCGGCGACATGGACACGTCGCTGTACCTGCTGTTCAAGGCGATCCGCGGCCAGTCGACGGTGGCCCTGTCGGGCGAGTCGGCCGACGAGGTGTTCGGCGGCTACCGCTGGTTCCACGACGAAAAGGCCGTCAACGCCGACACGTTCCCGTGGCTGGCGTTCCGGACGTCGATGATGGACGAGCGGGCGTCGCTGTACACGCCGGAGCTGGTGAAGAACCTCGACGTCGAGACCTACATCGCCGACCAGTACGCATCGGCGGTTTCCGCGGTGGAGCACCTCGACGGCGAGTCCGCGCAGGAGGCGCGGATGCGGACCATCTGCAACCTCCACCTGACCCGGTTCGTGCGGATGCTGCTCGACCGCAAGGACCGCGCGTCGATGGCGGTGGGCCTGGAGGTCCGCGTGCCGTTCTGCGACCACCGGCTGGTCGAGTACGTCTACAACACGCCGTGGTCGCTGAAGACGTTCGACGGCCGGGAGAAGAGCCTGCTGCGGCACGCGACCAAGCACGTGCTCCCGGAATCGGTGGCGCAGCGGGTGAAGAGCCCGTACCCGTCGACGCAGGACCCGGGCTACGCGGCGGCGCTGCAGCAGCAGGTCAAGGAAGTACTGGCGGAGCCGAAGCACGAGGTGTTCGGCCTGGTCGACCGGGCGTGGGCGCACCGGGCGTCCGAAGTGGACCCGGCGACCATGGACCCGGCCATGCGCATCGGCCTGGACCGGGTGCTCGACCTGTACCACTGGATCGAGATGTACTCCCCCACGCTCGAGCTGTCTTGAAGTCCGTGAAGGCCTCCTTACCGGCTTTTTTGCCCGGCAAGGAGGCCTTCACGGCACTTGACCTCAGGTGCGCTTGAGGTGTGAGGCTCGGGGCATGAAGGTGCTGCTGTTCGGCCGCAACCCGGCCACGGTCTCGAGGGTGACGGCGGCGCTGTCCGCGGCGGGTCTCGCCGCGGACGGCGTCGCTTCGGAAGAAGCGGTGCTGTCCCGGCTGGGTGTCGTGGACGCGCTGGTGCTGGGCGCGGGGGTGGTGGGTCCGCTGCGAGAGCGGGTCACGGGCGCGGCGGTCCGGCACGGGGTGGTTTGGGTGCAGGGGCCGCACATCGAGCCTTCGCGGGACGCGCTGGAGTACGTGCAGACGGAGATCCTGCCGCTACTGGCGGAGCGCGGCCCGCACGAACGCCGCCACCCGCGGTGAGCGGGACGTCTCCGGCCACGCCACCTGCAGCCGGGCGTCGCTGAGGCCCTCGATGCGCCGGTAGGCGATCCCGTCGCGCGGGTAGCGGCGGGCGACCGACTCCGGCAGGAACGTCACCGCCTGGCCGAGTTCCACCAGCCGCAGCGCCTCGGCCAGGTCCTTCGCCGGCGGCCCGTACCGCGCGGGCGGCGAACCGGCGGTTTCGCGGTCTCTGGCGCGGTAGTAGGCGTCGAGACGCTCGTCGACGCCGGGCCACGTGACGGCCGGGCGAGCGAGGACTTCGGTCAGCGTCGTCGCTTCCCGTCCCCGCGGCTGGGCGGCGACGCGGGGCTCGGCCCGGACCTGCTCGACGTCCAGGCCGGTGCGGTCGAAGGGGGCGGCCACCAGCGCGACGTCGCCGCGGCCGTCGCGGAGCATGTTCGCGGCTTCGTCGCCCGTGGTCGCGAACAGCAGCTCCGCGGGCTCGGCCAATTCCGCGAGGATGCCGGGCAGGAGCCCACCGTCACCGTCCGGTTTGGACACCACGACCAGCGCCCCGGCCCGCCGGGCCCGGCGCCGCGCGGCCTGGGTGGCGTCGACGGCGGTGCGGGCATCCGGCAGCATCGCCTCGCCTTCGGGCGTCAGCGCGACGCGGCGGGTGGTGCGGTCGAAGAGCGTGACGCCGAGCGCGCGTTCGAGCCCGCCGACCGCTCGCGAGAGCGTCGGCTGGCTGACGCCCAGCCGATCGGCGGCGCGGCCGAAGTGGAGCTCCTCGGCGACCGCGACGAAAGCCTCGAACCCATTCATACGGCTTCAGCATAAATGACGTATTTCCGGTCCGGCCCGGACGCTGGTTGCCTGGCGGGCATGACCAACACCGATGTCGTCCGCCGCTACCTGGCCGCCTTCAACCGCGGTGACCTCGACGCGTTCGACGAGCTCATCGACCCCGCGTACGTCAACCACAGCCCGAGCCTGCCGGACCCGCCGCGCGGGCCCGAGGGCCTCAAGCCGATCGTCGAGGACCTCCGGCGGCAGGCGCCGGACCTGCGTTTCGAGGAGGTCCACCTCCTGGAAGACGGCGATCTGGTGGCCGCGCACCTGCTGGTACACGGCTTCGGCCCGGAACCGGTGCGGCAGATGCAGATCGAGCGCCTGCGCGACGGGCGGATCGTGGAGCACTGGCGCGTCACAGCCTGAGCACTGCCCGCACCTCGTCACCCTCGATCGTGAGCGCCGCGCCGAGCCCGGTCAGCACCGCTCGGGCGCCGCCGTTGCCCGCCGTCGTCGACGCGATCATGCGGGCTGCTCCGGTCGAGCGGGCCTCGGCCAGCAGCAGCTTCATCACCTCGCGGCCGATCCCGCGGCCCCGGGCGTCGCGGCTGAGCCAGATCCCCGCCTCCACCGCGTCGCCGTGGCGTTCCAGGCGGGCCGCGCCCACCGCGGTGCCGTCCGCGTCGACCACCCACGTGCGCTCGACCGCCGTGGCCGGGTCGAGGCAGCGGCCGCGGTGGAAGTCGAGGAACGCCGTCCGGCGCGCGGGTGTCCAGCCGGGCGGGCCCTCGACCGGGGGCATGACGTCCAGCGGGTCGGCTCCGGCGACGGCGGCGTCGAGCAGCCGCGCGAGGGCGGCCTCGTCGAGCGGGGTCAGGGCGAGCACGCCCGGAGTCTGCCCGCGGGGCCGCCCGGCGCGCGACCGGGTTTCAGCGCCGGACCTCCGCCAGCTTCACCGGACGCCGTTCGCGGCGCGACACCTCGCACGCCTCCGCGATGTAGAACGCCTCCAGCGCGTCCGCCGCCACGCACGGCGAGGGCGCGCGGCCCGCGACGACGTCCAGGAACGCGCGCAGCTCGGTCGTGTACGCCGGGCGGAAGCGCTCCATGAAGCCCGGGTACGCCGGGCCCGGCAGCGGGGGCACCCCCGGCTCCACCGAGCGCAGCGGCGCGCGGTCGTCCAGGCCGACCACCACGCCCGACACCGAACCCAGCACGTCCAGGCGCACGTCGTAGCCCGCGCCGTTGTAGCGGGTCAGGGACACCGTCGCCAGGGTGCCGTCGTCCAGGGTGAGCGTCGCCGCCGCCGTGTCGACGTCGCCCGCGTCCGCGAAGAAGCGCTCGCCGCGGTTGGCGCCGATCGCGTACACCTCCTCGACCTCGCGGCCGCTGACCCAGCGGACGACGTCGAAGTCGTGGACGCCGCAGTCGCGGAACAGGCCACCCGAGTGGGCGACGTACTCCGCCGGCGGGGGCGCCGGGTCGAACGTCGTCGCGCGCAGCGTGTGCAGCCAGCCCAGCTCGCCCGACGCGACCGCGGCCCGCGCCGCCGCGTAGCCCGCGTCGAACCGGCGCTGGAAGCCGATCTGCACCGGGACGTCCGAAGCGCCGATGCGGTCGATGACGGCCAGCGTGCCGGGGATGTCCGCGGCCACCGGCTTTTCGCAGAACACCGGGATGCCCGCGTCGACCGCCGCGATGATCAGGCCCGGGTGCGCGTCCGTCGCCGCCGTGACGACCAGTCCGTCGATCCCCGCGGTGAACAGGTCGTCGAGAGAAGCCGTCTCCACGCCCAGTTTCGCGGCGGCCGCGGCGGCCCGCGCCGGGTCGACGTCGGCCACCACGACCGACTCGACCTCCTCGAAGCCCTTCAGCGTCTCCGCGTGCGCGGTGCCGATCCGGCCGGTGCCCGCCAGTCCCAACCTCATCGTGGTGCTCCTCCTGTAGCAGCGGAAACTTCGGTGGTGGTCGCGCGGACCACGAGAGACGGGTGCAGCAGGTGCCGGACCGGCTCCGTGCGCTCCCCGCGGACGCGCTCGAGCAGCGCCGCGAAAGCCAGCCTGGCCATGTCGGTGCGCGACTGGTCCACTGTGGTCAGCGAAAGGTGCCGCAGCGCGGCGAGCGACGTGTTGTCGTAGCCGACGACCGACACGTCCTCCGGCACGCGCAGCCCGGCTTCTTCCAGGGCCGAAATCGCGCCCACGGCGTTGAAGTCGTTGCCGGAGACCAAACCGGTCGGCAGGTCGGCGCGCGAGTACGTGGCGAGCAGCTCCCGCACGGCCGTCTCGCCCCCGATGTCGGTGTGCTCGCTGCGCACGACGATCGGCTCCAGGCCGTGCTTCCGCATGGCGGCTTCGAAGCCGCGCCGCCGCTGGGCCGCGCCGGCCGCGCCACCGCCGTCGAGGTGGGCGATGCGGCGGTGCCCGAGGCCGGCCAGGTGGTCGACCGCCAGCGCGGAGCCCGCCTCGCCGTCGTCGTTCACGGTGTCCACTGTGGACGACCGGATGGTCCGCGACACCAGCACCACCGGGCACTGCTTCGCCGCGATCTGGATCGACGCCGCCGGGACGACCGGCGAGAGCAGGATGATCCCCGCCGGACGGAAGGAAAGGAGGTTGTGCAGGGCGTTCCACTCGCGCGTGGGACTGCGGCCGCCCGTGTTGAGGATCAGGTCGAAGCCCGCGGCCTGCGCGGCGCTGTCCAGCTCCTCGACGATGTCGGCGAAGAAGGCGTTGCGCAGGTCGTTCACCATCACGCCGAGCACGGTGGACGTGCGGCTGGCCAGCGACCGCGCCATCACGTGCGGCTGGTAGCCGAGTTCTTCGGCGGCACGCAGGACCGCGGCACGCCGGGCGTCGGAGACCTTCGGCGAATTCCGCATCACGAGGGACACCAGCGCGCGCGAAACGCCCGCCCTGGCGGCGACGTCCTCCATGGTCGGACGCACGCGACACCCCCTGATCTCGGAAAACTCGGCCTTGACTTGCTGTGACCGACGCTACAAGATTAGAGCGCTCTAATCAATAGAGCGCTCCAACGGACCACCGGAGGCCCCTTGTGACAGCGACGATCCGAGTAGCCGCCGCGCCGATTTCCTGGGGTGTCTGCGAAGTCCCGGGCTGGGGCCGGGTGCTGGACGCGGGAACCGTGCTCGGCGAAATGGCGGCGCTCGGCGTCCAGGCGACCGAGCTGGGCCCGCCCGGCTACCTCCCGCGCGACCCGGCCGAGCTGCGGGAGCTGCTCGGGCGGTACGACCTGACGCTCGTCGGCGGCTTCCTCGCCGTGGTCCTGCACGAAAACCAGGAAAACGCGCTGAAGGAAGCCGAAGAGTCCGCCGCGCTGTTCGCCGCGTGCGGGGGCGACGTCCTGGTGCTCGCCGCCGCGACCGGGCTCGACGGCTACGACGAACGCCCGAAGCTCACCGACGCCGAATGGGCGACGCTCGTCGAGACCGCGGGCAAGATCCACGACATCGCCGCCGCCCACGGCCTGCGCACCGTGCTGCACCCGCACGTGGGGACGCACGTGGAGCAGCAGGCCGAGGTCGAGCGCTTCCTCGCCGATTCCCCGCTCGGGTTGTGCCTCGACACCGGGCACCTGATGATCGGCGGGACCGATCCGGTCGAGCTGGCGAAGCGGTATCCCGAGCGGGTGAAGCACGTGCACTTGAAGGACGTCCGGGCGGACCTGGCGGCCGAAGTCCGCGCGGGGCGGCTCGGCTACACCGACGCGGTCGGGCGGGGCATCTACACCCCGCTCGGCGAGGGGGACGTGGACGTGGCGTCGATGGTGCGCTCCGTCCAGGCGGCCGGCTACGACGGCTGGTACGTCCTCGAACAGGACACCGCTCTCGGCGCGGAGAGCCCCGACGACGTACCCCGGCGGGACACCGAGCGCAGCCTGGCCCACCTCGCGAAGATCATCGACTCCCTGTAACCCCTGGTCCCAAAGGAGTGACTGTGCTTTCTCTCAAGAAGCTGGCCGGCGTGGCGGCGATCGCCGCCGCCGGGCTGGTCCTGTCCGCCTGCAGCGGCCCGTCCGCCGACAACTCGAGCAGCTCCAGCGCGCCGTCCGCGGCGGCGCCCAGCTCGGGCGGCCCGCTGAAGGTCGCCGTGGTCACGCACGGCACCGCCGGCGACGCCTTCTGGAACGTCGTCAAGAACGGCGCCGAGCAGGCGGGCAAGGACCTGAACGTCGGTGTCGACTACTTCGCCGACGGCGACCCGGGCAACCAGGCCAAGCTGATCGACAACGCGGTCGCGCAGAAGGTGAGCGGCCTGGTCGTCTCGATGGCGAACCCGCAGGCACTGCAGACGTCGATCCAGAACGCGGTCAAGGCAGGCATCCCGGTCGTCACCATCAACTCCGGCGAGGACTCCAGCGCCGCCTTCGGCGCGATCGCGCACGTCGGCCAGAGCGAAGGCCTCGCGGGCCAGGGCGCCGGGCAGCGGCTCAAGGCAGCAGGCAAGACGAAGCTGCTCTGCGTCATCCACGAAGCGGGCAACATCGGCCAGAACCAGCGCTGCGACGGCGCGAAGCAGACCTTCGGCAACGTCTCCACGCTGCAGGTCGACATCTCCAACCCGACCGACGCGCAGGCCCGCATCCGCGGCGCCCTGCAGTCCGACCCGTCGATCGACGCCGTGCTGGCGCTGAACTCGCAGGTCGCGGCGCGCGCGGTCGACGCGGCGAAGGAGGCGAGCTCGAAGGCGCAGGTGGCGACGTTCGACCTGAACGCCGACGTCGTCGCGGCCATCAAGGCGGGCACCATCCTCTTCGCCGTCGACCAGCAGCAGTACGAGCAGGGCTACCTGCCGATCGTGTTCCTCAAGCTGTACAAGGAAAACGGCAACACCATCGGCGGCGGCAAGCCGGTCCAGACCGGCCCGGGCTTCGTCGACAAGACCAACATCGACACCGTGGCCCCGTACGCGGAGCGCGGCACGCGATGACCGCGGCGATCCAAGCGCAACCCGACGAACGCGTCGGGAAGAAGAGCCTGACCGATCGGCTGGTGGTGCGCCCGGAGATCGGCGCGCTGCTCGGGGCCGTGCTGGTGTTCGTCTTCTTCTCCGTCGTCACCGGCCAGTTCCTCAGCCCGCTGGGCGTGGCGACCTGGCTCGACGACTCCTCGACGCTGGGCATCATGGCCGTCGTGGTCGCGCTGCTGATGGTCGGCGGCGAATTCGACCTCTCGGCCGGTGTCATGACGGCGTCGACGTCGCTGGTCACGGCGATCCTGGCGACGCAGGCGGGCTGGAACGTCTGGGTCGCGCTGGCGGTCTCGCTCGTCTTCGCGCTCGGGGTCGGCGCCTTCAACGGCTGGCTGGTGATGAAGACCGGGCTGCCGAGCTTCATCGTCACCCTGGGCTCGTTCCTGGCGCTGCAGGGCCTCAATCTCGGCGTCACGCGGCTGGTCACCAACACCGTCCAGGTGTCGGGGATGCGCTCGACCAGCGGCTACGAATCGGCGGGCGGGCTGTTCGCCTCCACGTTCGCGATCGGCGGCACCGAGTTCCAGTCGTCGATCATCTGGTGGATCCTCGTCACGGTGGTCGCGGCGGTGCTGCTCGTGCGCACCCGGTTCGGCAACTGGATCTTCGCGGTCGGCGGGTCGCAGGTGTCGGCCCGCTCGGTCGGCGTGCCGGTGGTGCGCACGAAGATCCTGCTGTTCATGGGCACCGCGTTCGGCGCGTGGCTGGTCGGCTCGATCAACATCCTGCGCTTCGCGAGCGTGCAGGCGAACCAGGGCATCGGGCTGGAGTTCCAGTACATCATCGCGGCCGTGATCGGCGGCTGCCTGCTCACCGGCGGGTTCGGCTCGGCGGTGGGCGCGGCGATCGGCGCGCTGATCTTCGGCATGGCGCGCCAGGGCATCGTGTTCGCGCAGTGGAACAGCGACTGGTTCATGCTGTTCCTCGGCATCATGCTGCTGGCCGCGGTCCTGGTGAACAACGCCTTCCGGCGCCGCGCGGAAAGGGTACGCCGATGAGCCCGCTGCTCGAAGTCCGTGACATCGGGAAGACCTACGGCAGCGTGATCGCGCTGCGCGAGGTGTCCACTGTGGTCAACGCGGGCGAGGTCACCTGCGTGCTCGGCGACAACGGCGCCGGCAAGTCCACGCTGATCAAGGTCCTGGCCGGGGTGCACCAGCACGACCAGGGCGAGTTCCTCGTGGAAGGCGAGCCCGTGCGGTTCGCTTCGCCGCGCGAGGCCCTCGATCGCGGCATCGCGACCGTGTACCAGGACCTCGCGGTGGTGCCGCTGATGAGCGTCTGGCGGAACTTCTTCCTCGGCTCGGAGCCGCGCGTCGGCTTCGGCCCGTTCCGGTTCCTGGACCGGAAGAAGGGCCGCGAGACGACCAAGAAGGCGTTGTCCGACATGGGCATCGACCTGCGGGACGTCGAGCAGCCGGTCGGCACGCTCTCCGGTGGTGAGCGCCAGTGCGTGGCGATCGCGCGGGCGGTGTACTTCGGCGCGAAGGTGCTGATCCTCGACGAGCCGACCGCCGCGCTCGGCGTCAAGCAGGCCGGGGTGGTGCTCAAGTACGTCGCCCAGGCCCGCGACCGCGGGCTCGGCGTCGTGCTGATCACGCACAACCCGCACCACGCCTACCCGGTCGCCGACCGGTTCCTGCTGCTCAAGCGGGGCGCGCCGCTCGGGTCGTACGAGAAGAAGGACATCGACATCAACGAGCTGACCCGGCAGATGGCGGGCGGCGCGGAACTGGAAGCCCTCGAACACGAGCTGCGGCAGGTGGAGAAGGCGTGAGTCTCGAAGCGCTGACGATCGGCCGGGTGGGTGTCGACCTCTACCCGGAGCAGAGCGGTGTCCCCCTGGCCGGCGTCAGCACTTTCGCCAAGTCGCTCGGCGGCACCGCGACCAACGTCGCGGTCGCCGCCGCGCGGCTCGGCCGGTCGGCGGCGGTGCTCACCAAGGTCGGCCCGGACGGCTTCGGCGACTACGTCCGGCAGGCCCTCGACGGCTTCGGCGTCTCACCGGCTTTCGTGGGCACCGCCGAAGACCTGCAGACGCCGGTGGTGTTCTGCGAGCTGAACCCGCCGGCGGACCCGCCGCTGCTGTTCTACCGCTCCCCCATCGCCCCCGACCTCACGCTGACCGACGAAGACGTGCCCTGGGACGTCGTCACGTCGGTGCCGCTGCTGTGGGTCACCGGCACCGGCGTCTCCGCCGAGCCGGCGCGAGCCACCCAGCGGAAGATCCTCGAGGCGCGGGAACGCCGTGAGCACACCGTCCTGGACCTCGATTACCGGCCGATGTTCTGGTCGTCGGTGGAGCAGGCCCGGGAGGAGATCGGCGCGATGCTCGACCACGTCACCGTCGCGGTCGGCAACCGCGCCGAGGTGGAGGTCGCCGTCGGCACGGCGGATCCGGACGCCGCCGCGGACCGGATGCTCGACCGCGGGCTGCGGCTCGCGGTGATCAAGAAGGGCGCCGAGGGCGTGCTCGTGGCGACCCCGGACGGGCGCTGGACCGTGCCGCCGCAACGGGTCGAGGTCGTCTGCGGCCTAGGTGCCGGAGACGGCTTCGGCGGCGCCCTGATCCACGGGCTGCTGTCCGGCTGGGACCCGGTCCGGATCGCCGAGTACGCGAACGCGGCGGGCGCGCTGGTGGCGTCCCGGCTGGCCTGCGCCGACGCCATGCCGTCCGCCGGGGAGATCGAGGAGCTGCTGTGATGCTCACCGACGACCGCTGGCGCGACCTCCTGCACACCCGGGCCACGAACCCGGGCGCGGTCCGGCAGGCGTACGCGACCCGCAAACGGCGTTCGGAACTGCTGTCCGACAACGGAACCCTGTTCCTGGTCGCCGCCGAGGCGCCGGGACCCGGCGACGACCCGTTCGACCGGCGGACGCTGCTGGAGCGGTTGCTGGTCGCGCTGGAGAACCCGGCGGTCGCCGGCGTCGTCGCCACCCCGGACGTCGTCGAGGAGCTGCTCCTGCTCGGCGCGCTGCACGACAAGGTCGTTTTCGGGTCGATGAACCCCGACGACCGGTTCACCGGCTACGACGCCCGGACGCTGGTCGACTGCGGGCTGGACGGCGGCGAGCTGCTGCTGAGCGAGGCCGACCCGTCCCGGCAGGCCTGCGCCGACGCCGTCACCGAACTCGCCGCGTACGGCCTGGTCGCCCTGATCGACCTGCGGGAGAACCCCGCATCGCCGGCGGTCACGGTCGCGTCCGGCCTCGGGACGACGTCGGCGCACACCTGGCTGAAGCTGCCGCCGACGTGCCCGGCCGCCGCCTTGGACGCCACGACGCTGCCGGTGGTGCTGAGCGGCGTGCCGTCGGACTGGACGCTGTCGCACGGGGTCGTCCGCGGCCTGGTCATCGGCCGCCCGCTGCTCAACCCGCCCAGCGGAACCACCCGCACTGCCGTCGAAGCCGCCGCGAAAGCACTGGAGGCCGCGAAGTGAGCAAGCTCCACCGTCCACTCGGGACACTGTCGGACGACACCGACCCGGTCCGGCTCACCCCGGACAGCGCGGGCTGGACCTACACCGGGCTGCGGGTGCTGTCCCTGGCCGCCGGCGAGACGCGGGTCCTGCACACCGGCGAGTTCGAGGCGTTCGTGCTGCCGCTGTCCGGGTCCGCGACCGTCCGCGTCGACGGGCAGGTCTTCGAGCTGCGCGGCCGTTCGTCGGTCTTCGCGCGCGTGACGGACTTCGCGTACGTGCCCCGGGAAGCCGAAGTCGAGTTGTCGACAACGGACGGTCTCGAAGTGGCGCTGCCGATGGCGCGCTGCACCCGCCGCCTCGCCGCGAGGTACGGACCGGCCGAGGAGGTCCCGGTCGAGGTCCGCGGTGCGGGGCAGGCGACCCGGCAGGTCACCAACTTCGGCGTGCCCGGGGTCTGGGACCACGCCGACAAGCTCAACGCGTGCGAGCTGATCACGCCGGGCGGCAACTGGTCGTCGTACCCGCCGCACAAGCACGACGAAGCCACCGGGTGCGAAGTCGTCAACGAGGAGATCTACTACTTCCGGATCGCCGGCCGCGACGGCGTGACACCGTCTCGCGAGGGTTTCGGCCTGCACCGGACCTACACCGCCGACGGCGAGCTGGACGAGGACGTCGCCGTGCGCGACCACGACGTCTTCCTGATCCCGCGCGGCTACCACGGCCCGTGCGTGGCCGCGCCCGGCTACCCGATGTACTACCTGAACGTCCTGGCCGGGCCCGCCGAAGAGCGGTCGATGGCGTTCTGCGACGACCCGGCGCACGGCTGGGTCCGCGACACCTGGGCCGCGCAGGACCTCGACCCGCGCTGCCCCGTCACGAGCCACGAAGGGCGGGTCCGGTGAAGCTGACGACGGCTCAGGCGCTGGTCCGCTGGCTCCTCGCCCAGCGCTCGGAAACCCTGGACGGCGCGGAAGTCCCGCTCTTCCCCGGCGTCTTCGCGATCTTCGGGCACGGCAACGTGCTCGGTCTCGGGACGGCGCTGGAGGAGCACCGCGGCGAGATCCCGGTCTGGCGCGGGCACACCGAGCAGGGCATGGCGCTGGCCGCGGTCGGGCTGGCGAAGGCCACGCACCGGCGGCAGGTCGGCGTCGCGACGTCGTCGATCGGGCCGGGCGCGCTGAACATGGTCACCGCCGCCGGGGTCGCGCACGCGAACCGGCTGCCGGTGCTGCTGCTGCCCGGCGACACGTTCACCGGCCGCGCGCCGGACCCGGTGCTGCAGCAGATCGAGCCCTTCGGCGACGCGACCGCGACGGTGAACGACGCTTTCCGCGCGGTCTCGCGCTACTTCGACCGGATCACCCGGCCCGAGCAGCTGATCTCGACGTTGCCGCAGGTCACGCGGGTGCTCACGGACCCGGCGGACAGCGGGCCGGTGGTCCTGGCGCTGCCGCAGGACGTCCAGGCGGAGACGTACGACTTCCCGGACGCGCTGTTCGCGCCGGTCACGCACCGCCCGCCCCGCCCGCGCCCGGACCGGCGTTCGGTCACCGAGGCGGCGGGCGTCCTGCGGGCGTCGCGCCGCCCGCTGCTGGTGCTCGGCGGCGGCGTCCGGTACTCGGGTGCCGCGCGGCGGGCGCTGGACTTCGCCGAGCGGCACGGGATCCCGGTCGTGGAGACCACGGCGGGCCGCACGCTCGTCCCGCACGACCACCCGCTGCACGCCGGACCGCTCGGCATCACGGGCTCGTCGTCGGCGAACGTCCTCGCGGCCGCGGCGGACGTGGTGCTGGCCGTGGGCACGCGGCTGCAGGACTTCACGACGGCGTCGTGGACGGTGTTCTCCCCCGACGTCCGCCTGGTGTCGCTCAACGCGGCCCGCTTCGACGCGGTGAAGCACGGCGCCCTGGCCGTGACCGGGGACGCCGACGCGGGCCTGGCGGACCTGGCCGCCCAGCTCGAAAGCTGGCGCGTGGACCCGTCGTGGACCGCGCGGGCCGCGAGCGAACGCGCGGTCTGGGACGCGCACGTCGACAAGCTGCGGTCCGGCTCGGAAATTCCGTCGTACGCGCAGGTCGTCGGCGTCGTGAACGATCTCTCGGCCGCCGACGACTACGTCATGACGGCGTCGGGCGGGCTGCCGGGCGAGCTGATCGGCGGCTGGCGCGGGTCCGGCTCGGTGTCGATGGACGTCGAGTACGGGTTCTCGTGCATGGGCTACGAGCTGTCCGGCGCGTGGGGCGCGGCGATCGCGTGGCCCGGCCTGGTGACGACGCTCCTCGGCGACGGCTCGTACCTGATGCTGAACTCGGAGCTGTTCTCCGCGGCGTTCGCCGGGCACCCGTTCGTCGCGGTCGTGTGCGACAACGACGGCTACGCGGTGATCGCGCGGCTCCAGGAAGGGCAGGGTGGGAAGCCGTTCAACAACTTCTACGCCGACTGCACGACTTCGCACGCGTCCCCGCCGCGAGTGGACTTCGCGCGGCACGCGGAATCGCTGGGCTGCCTGGTGTTCGAAGCGTCCACAGTGGACTCCTTGCGGGCGGCCTACGCGGCTGCCCGGGAGGCGTCGGTGGCCGAACAGCGGCCCGCCGTGGTCGTGGTGAAGACGCAGCCGTCGACGTGGACGGAAGCCGGGGCCTGGTGGGAGGTCGGCGTGCCCGAGCACCTCGCGGGCCGGGAAGGGTACGAGCGGGTCAAGCCGGGGCAGGTGCGCTATCTGAAGTCCTGAGCCGGACCCGGGGACGCAGGGTGAAGCCGCTCGGCTTCAGCGTCAGCGACTCGACGATCTTCAGCTCGTACGCGGGGTCGATGTCGAAGTCGTAGCGCTGCAGCACCACGCCCAGCGCCAGCACGGCTTCGTGCAGCGCGAACTGGCGGCCGATGCAGGCACGCTCGCCCGTCCCGAACGGCTTGTACGCCTGCGCCGGCCGCTTCCGCACCGCCGCGGGCTCGAACCGGTCCGGGTCGAACGCCTCCGGGTCGTCGCCCCAGGCCGCGGGGTCGCGGTGCACCAGCGGGAGCGGGACGACCACCCAGTCGCCCTTGCGCATCCGGTACTTTCCGCCGAGCACGACGTCTTCGCGTGCTTCGCGGGAGTAGCCGGGCGCGGTCGGCCAGAGCCGCATCGCCTCGTCCAGCACGCGGCGCACGTACCGCAGCTTCGCGACGTCGGCGAACGCGGGCTCGCGGCCGCCCCACACCGCGTCGACCTCCGCGCGGGCCTTCGCCAGCAGCTCGGGGTGGCGGGTCAGATAGTACAGCGCGAACGACAGCGCGCCGGACGTCGTTTCGTGGCCGGCGACGACGAACGTGATCGCCTGGTTGCGGATGTTCACCGGGTCCAGGCGCTCCCCCGTCATCGGGTGGCCCTCGGTGAGCATCAGGCCGAGCAGGTCGCGGCTCTCCTCGCCGCTGCCCCGCCGCTCGGCGATGACCTCGTCGACGAGGTCCGTCATCACCGCGATGTCGGCGCGGTTCTGCTCCGGCGTCCCGGCGAACGCGCGCCGGACGAACGGCAGCTTGACGTTCTGCAGCTGCGCGTACCGCAGCGCGCGGATCATCGCCGTGACGAACGGGTGCGGTTCGGGGCGCTCGAACGAGCCGAACCGGTAGCCGAAGCCGGCCCGGCCGATGGTCTCCAGGGTCAGCCGGGTCATGTCGGCGGAGACGTCGACCGGCCCGCTCGCCGCGTCCCACGCCGCCACGAGCTCGCGGGCGACGTCCAGCATGATCGGGTGGTAGCGGCGCATCGCCTCGGCGGAGAACGCCGGCTGCAGGATGTCGTGCGCCAGCCGCCAGTTCGGTTCGTGGGTGTGCGCGGTGAAGAGGCCGTCGCCGCCGAGGGCGCGCAGGTTCTCCACGCCCAGGCCGACGTGCTTGCCGAACTTCGTCTCGTCGTTCAGCTCGGTGACCAGGTCGACGCCGCCGACGAGGACGATCTCGAAGCCGAACACCTTGCGCGTGAAGATCGGGCCGAGCCGCTTGCCGATGCGCACGGTGTCCTGCAACGGCGTGCGCGGGTTCGCCCCGATCAGGTCGCCGATCACCGGCAGGCGGCCCGGCCGGTGCGGAATCCCGCTGGTGTCCACGGCAGCTCCTTGTTGAACCCGGATCCAATAAGCTCACGATCCCCCGCTACTGAACCCGTGTCAAGTAAGCTCGGGGGATGCGGACCAGGCTGAGCACGCAGGAGCGGCGGGAGCAGCTGCTGACCATCGGCGCCGGGCTGTTCGCGTCGCGGCCGTACGACGAGGTGTGGATCGAAGAGGTCGCGGAGATCGCGCAGGTCTCGCGCGGCTTGCTGTACCACTACTTCCCGACGAAGAAGGAGTTCTTCCTCGAGATCGTCCGGAGCCAGCGCGACCAGCTGCTGGAGATGAGCGAGCCCGACCCGGCGCTGCCCGTCGCGGAGCAGCTGCGGGCCGGGCTCGACGTGTACCTCGAGTTCGCGCGCACGCACCCCGACGGCTACCGCGTCGTGCACCGCGCCGCCGCGGGCGCCGACCGCGAGGTCCTGCGGATCCGCGAGGCCGGGATGGCCGCGAACGCCGAGCGCATCCTGACCGCGCTCGGCGCGCTGACCACCGTCACCGAGACGACCCGGGTGGCCGTCCGCGGCTGGCTGGCGTTCGTCGCCACCGTCATCCTCGACTGGCTCGACCAGCCGAAGATCACCCAGGCCGAGCTGCGCGACCTCTGCGTGCGGACGCTGTTTTCGGCGGTGGACGTCACCCCGTGACGGCGGGCGACGCGGCGCCGCCGACCAGCCGGCGCGGCGCACCGGAGCCGTCGGCCGGCACCGCCCAGACCGCGTTTTCGAGGCCGTAGAGCACGGTGTGGTCGTCCTGCCAGAGCGCCTGGTCGTCGACGCTGCGGGTTTCCGCCGGCTCGGTTTCCGCCAGGCTCGCGAGGTCGAGCACGGAAAGCCGCCAGACGCCTTCGCCGACCTTCTTCTTGAACGCCACCCGCTTGCCGTCCGGCGACAGCGACGGGCACTCGACGTTCTCCCGCAGCGCCTTCCCGCGGTAGCGCCCGTAGTCGGCTTCGACGAGGTACGTCGTGCCCTTGCTGCCGAGCGTGGCGTAGAAGCGGTTGCCGTCGGGGGCGAACGTGATGCCCCAGTAGTTGACGTCGGCCGCGAAGTAGCGCTTGCCGCCGACGAAGACGGGCAGCTCCTCGATCGTCTTGACCAGCCGCCCGGTGTCCACTTCGTACAGTCCCGCGCGGGTGGAGAACCCGGTCTGCGCGTAGGAGTCGCCGGTGACGAACAACGTCCAGTAGACGCGCTTGCCGTCCGGCGAGACGCGCGCGCGGCTCGGGGTGCCGGGCAGGGTTTCGGTGTGGCGGACACCGAGCCTGCCGTCGAGGACGAGGACGTCGGTGACCGCCGGGAGCGTCCCCGGCTGGACGGCCAGGCACACCGCCGTCTGCCCGGCGACCGCGAACCGGTCACACTTCAGGGCACTGAGCTGCGGTTTCGCGCCCGGGTCGGCGAGCGGGACAGCGCCGACGCGGCCGCTGGCGGTGTCGCGGAAGAACAGCTGCCCGGGGGCGAGGGTGAGCTGCGCGGCCGGGCCGGCTTCGGCGGTGTCGTGCCGCGAGGTGACCGTGTACGCGACGGCCGCGGCGACCAGGAGCGCGGTCCCGGCGAGGGCGAGGACGAGTTTCTTCACGGGCGCACCGGTTTCACGAGGGCGGCGGCGAGGGCGACGGCGGCCAGGCAGGCCGCGGCGACGAGCACCGCGGGCCGCAGGTCCCACAGCGTCCACGCCAGTCCGAAGAGGACGGACGAGAGCATCCGGGCGACGGCCTGCCCGGTCTGCACCACGGCCATCCCGGTGGCCCGCAGGTCACGCGGGATGAGCGGCCCGGCGGCGGCCATCAGGACGCCGTCGGTGGCCGCGTAGAACACGCCGTGCAGGCCGAGCGCGACGATCCCGAGCCAGAGCCCGGCCTGTGGGCCGCAGAGCAGCACCAGGGCCAGGCACAGCGCGGCGTGCCCGCCGAGGAAGACGGGCCAGCGCCCGACGCGGTCGGCGAGCTTGCCGAGCGGCACGGCCAGCACGAGGTAGACGCCGGCGGTGCCGAGCGGCAGCAGCGGGAACCACGTCGCCGCGATCTCCCACCGCCGTTGCAGGACGAGGTAGACGAACGAATCCCCGACCGTCACCAGTCCCAGCAGCGCCGCCCAGAGCGCGACGCGCCGGAAGTCCTGCTGCCGCAGCAGGCCGAACGCGGCCCGCAGCGAGACGGCCGCCCGGTCGACCGCGCCGGGCCGGTCGTGGACGAACAGGGCAAGCAGCAGCACCGCAATGGCCGCGATGCAGAAGCTGGTGAAGAAGACGCTCGTGTAGCTGCCGAGGCTCACCGCCAGCACGGCCATGGCCACGAGCGGGCCGAGGAACGCGCCGACGGTGTCCATCGCCCGGTGCACCCCGAACGACCGGCCGAGCGTGTCCGGCTCGCTGGACAGCGAGATCAGCGCGTCGCGCGGGCCGGTGCGCAGCCCCTTGCCGGTGCGGTCGGCGGCGAGGACGACGCCGATCGCCGCGACCGACGAGCCGGCCGCGACCAGCCCGAGCTTGCACACCGCGGACAAGCCGTACCCGAACCCGGCGACCGCCTTGAGCCGCCGCCACCGGTCGGCGAGGTGCCCGCCGAGCACCCGCACCACCGCGGTGGCGCCCGCGTAGAGCCCGTCGAGCAGCCCGAACTGCAGCGGGTTCAGGCCGAGGCCGAGCACCAGGTAGAGCGGGAGGACGGCGGTCACCATCTCCGAGGAGACGTCGGTGACCAGGCTGACCGCGCCGAGGGCGACGACGTTGGCCGACACCCGCTTCAGCGCGGGTTTCCGGTCGGTGCCCGCCGCCAGGTCCGAGGTCCGGCTTGCCGCGATGTACATGCTCGCCCCCCCTAGTGGCAGGTGTAGGTCGGGCTGCTGTCCAGGACCTTGCCGTCGACGCCGATGAGCTGCGACTGGAAGCTGGTGTCGGTCATGGACAGCTTCAGCACGCCGTAGGTCTTGAGCAGCTTGGCGGTCGTGGCGTGCGGCGAGCTCAGGTTGTAGAGGCTCGCGCCGCCGGAGCCGCCGACGATCTCGACCGGGCCGCCGGCGTCGGCCTTGCCGTCGGCGTTCTGCGGAACGAACCGCTCGTAGTCGTGGTCGTGCCCGTTGAGGACCAGGTCGACCTTGCTGGCCACCATCAGGTTCCACAGCTCGATGCTGTCGGGGTTGTCGCCGTGGTCACCGGAGCTCCACCGCGGGTGGTGCCAGTAGGCGGCGACGCAGCCCTTCTTGTTGGCGGCGAGATCCTGCTTCAGCCACGCCATCTGCTCGTCCGGGCCGAACTCGTGGGTGGCGAAGTCGTTGGAGTCCAGGGCGATGAAGTGCCAGTTGCCCATTTCCCAGCTGTAGTAGCGCTGGCCGTTGGGCTTCGCGATGGCGCCGAAGTAGCTGTCGTAGCCCTTGTACGGCGTGTCGTCGTAGGTCTCGTGGTTGCCGGGGATGGGCTTGGTCTTGCTCTTGAACTTGCCCCAGGTCGTGTCGTAGTAGGACTTGAAGTCCGACAGGTGGGCGTCGTCGTACTGGTTGTCGCCCATGGTGATCACGGCCGCGGGGTTCATGGTTTCCACGAGCTTCGCGGTCTTGACGTGGGCACAGCTGGAACTGCTGGCGGTGCACCGTTCGGCGATGTCACCGGCCGCGGCGAGCACGAACCCCGCGCTCCCGGCGGCGGTCTTCACGGTGATCGGCGTGCCGGCGGCCGAGACGTTGCCCGCGTTGTCGCGCGCGCGGACGGCGTAGGTGTAGCTGGTGTCCGGCGTGAGCCCGGTGTCGGTGTAGGACGTCGTCGCGCTGGTGGCGACGGCGGTGCCGTTGCGCAGGATGTCGTACCCGGCGACGCCGGTGTTGTCGGTGGCGGCGCTCCAGGTGAGCGGGACGCTGGTGGCGGTCGCGGTCCCGGCGGTGAGCCCGGCCGGGACGGTCGGCGGCTGGGTGTCGCCGGAGGAGTCGGTGCTGCCGAAGACCTGCATCTCCCAGAAGGAGTAGCCGTAGCTGGTGCCGCGGGTGAGGCCGACGAACCGCACGAACCGGCCGTGGGCCGACAGCCCGGTCAGGTCGTCGATCTTGCCGTCCCCGGTGTCGACGCTGGCGGCGGTGGTGAACGTCGAGCCGTCGTCGGAGACCTCGATCCGGTACTTCTTGGCGTACGCGGCTTCCCAGTTGAGCAGCACGCGGTGGATGGTGGCGGGCTGGCCGAGGTCGATCCGCAGCCACTGCGGGTCGGACCCTTCGGCGCTGGCCCACCGCGTGGTGGTGCTGCCGTCGACGGCCTTCGCCCCGGTGTAGGAGGAGCTTTCGATGGTGGAGGTGGCCACGGGCTTGCCTTGCGAGAGCAGCACATCGGCGGCCTCGGCACTGGCGGCCGCGGTGATCGCGGAGGGCAGCAGGACCACGGCGGCGAGCACCGGGGCGAGCCGGGCGAGGGGGCGTAATCGGGTGGACGGCACGTCGCACTCCTTAAGGGCCTTGGCGGTGGCTTGACGGGGTTGCGGCGTCGGGGCAAACAGTTAGGAAAGTTTCCTAACTAAGCGGACTTTAACGAGGAGCGGGTTCGGCTGACAAGACTTGTCTTGGCGTTGAATCGGTCAAGAGGGTGAGTTTTTGGCGGTTTCCGCTGATCAGCGGATGTTTCGGTGACCGGGATACTGCCCCGTGCGCCGGGATGCGGCCAAGGACGGCGGCTTGCCCGGCGCCGCAGAGATGCCATGAAAGGGTCGTTCATGGCGTCTGGTGAGATGAACGACCCTTTCATGACGTGTGGGGCCGCCCGGCTCAGCGCTGCAGCAGTTTCCGGATCTCCGCCACCGCGGCCCGGCCCGCCCGGTTGGCTCCGACCGTGCTCGCCGACGGCCCGTACCCCACCAGGTGCAGGCGCGGCTCGAGGGCCACCCGCGTGCCGTCCACGCGGATGCCGCCGCCCGGCTCGCGGATGTGCAGCGGGGCGAGGTGGTCGATCGCCGCGCGGAAGCCGGTGGCCCAGAGGATCACGTCGGCGTCGAAGCGGGTGCCGTCCGCCCACTCGACGCCGGACGGCACGATCCGGGCGAACATCGGCCGCCGGTCCAGGATCCCGGCCGCGCGGGCGGCGCGCACCTCCGGCGTCACGGCCAGATCGGTCACGCTCACCACGCTCTCGGGCGGCAGCCCGGCCCGCACCCGCTCGTCGACCTTCGCGACGGCCGTGCGTCCCCAGTTCTCGCTGAACGGCTCGTCCCGCCAGACCGGCGGGCGGCGCGTCACCCAGGCCGTCGCGCGGGCGAGCGGGGCGAACTCCATCAGCAGCTGCACGGCCGACGCCCCGCCGCCGACCACGACCACCCGCGCGCCGCGGAAGTCTTCGGGGCCGCGGTAGTCCGCGGTGTGCACCTGGCGGCCGGCGAAGGTCTCCTGGCCGGGGTAGTGCGGCCAGAACGGCCGGTCCCAGGTGCCGGTCGCGCTGATCACCGCCCGCGCGGACCAGGATTCCGCCGGGCTCGAAACCACGAGCCGCTCCCCCGCGCGCGTCACCGACCGGACGTCGACGGGCCGCAGCACCGGGAGGTCGTACACGCTCTCGAAACGCGCGAAGTACTCGGAAACGACCTCGGAGGCCGGCCGCGTCACGTCCGGGGTGCCGAAGGCCATCCCGGGCAGGTCGTGGATGCCGTGCACCTTGCCGAGCACCAGCGACGGCCAGCGGTACTGCCACGCTCCCCCGGCGCGCTTCCCGTGGTCCAGCACGACGAAACCGGTCCGGTTGGCGAACCCGGCACGCCGCAGGTGGTACGCCGCGGACAGGCCCGCCTGGCCCGCCCCGATCACCACCACGTCCGTCTCGTGGTCCGCGCCGCTCATACCGGGTTCAACGGCATGCCGGAGCGGCTATTTCGCGCCGTTCGTCACACGGCGACGCGGTTGCGGCCGGCTTCCTTCGCCCGGTACAACGCCGCGTCGGCCGAGCGCAGCACGTCGTCGAGCGGCATCCCGGTGCCGGGGTGGCGCGCGACCCCGATCGACACCGACAGGCCGCTCACCCGGACCGTCCCGCTCCCGGTCGAGATGACCACGTTCAGCTCGCCCACCGCCAGCCGCACCCGCTCGGCGATGGCGAGCACGTCGGCGTGGCCGATGCCGGGCAGCAGCACCACGAACTCCTCGCCGCCGAACCGCCCGACCGTGTCGCCCTGGCGCACCGAGCCGGAGATCGCCACCGCGACGGCGGCCAGGACGTCATCGCCGGTCAGGTGGCCGTAGGTGTCGTTGATCTTCTTGAAGTGGTCGAGGTCGATCATCAGCACCGCGAAGCCGTCGCCGCGGCGCTGTGCGCGGGCGTGTTCCCGGACCGCGGAGTCGTGCCACCCGGCGGTGTTGAGCAGTCCCGTCTTCTCGTCGGTGACGGCGGCGACCTGCAGCTGCTGCTTCAACAGCAGGTACCGGTGCAGCAGCAGCAACGGCGCGACCACGAACACCACCAGCACCGGCTGCTCGACCAGCGCCAGCGCCGCCAGCCCGCCGAGGCAGAGGGTCGCCAGCTCGAAGGCGTTGTCCTCCCAGGTCCCGATCAGGTCGGCGGCCGAGCGCTGGCTCGTGTAGAGGTAGATGCCGGCGGCCACGAGACCGATGTTCACCAGCTCGAACACCACGGCCGCGAGGCAGAGCGCGAACAGCCCGCGCGGTGTCTGCAACGGCGTCCCGTGCAACCCCAGCACGGCGAGCACGGACGAAGCCGCGAAGCAGGAGAGCATCGCCCACGCCGTGCTCGCGACGAAGCGGTGCGCTGGGCGCGTGCGCACCTGGCGCCACACGCGCACCCACAGGTGGGCGTAAAGCACGAGGGCGAGCAGCGCCACCCAGGCGGGCGGCAGCAGGACGACGCCGGCGAGGTACCAGACCGAGGTGACGTTGATGTGCGTCTGCCCGCTCATCCACCGCCGCAGCCGTTCGATGCGGCGCGACATCTCGGCCTGCGCCACCCCGAGCCCGACCAGCACCGCGAACCAGACCGGGCGCACCGGCTCGCCGAACCCGGTGCCCAGCGCCACCGCCGTCGCGCCGACGGCGAGCAGCTCGCAGCCGAGGGCGTACGCGATCCATCGGGCTTTCGCCCCGGTCCACATCTCCCACCGCGCGGGCCACCCGGGCCAGTCGGAAAGCGCTTCCCGGCGCACGGCGGCCTGGGCTCTCAAGAGCCGAGGCCACGGGTGTGACGAACCGGCATCGTGACGTACCCCTTGCGCGAAGTTCGGCCGACCAGGTAGCCCAGCGTAGCCGTTCGGACGAGCCACGTCGCCGGTCCGGACGAATTGCCGGCGCCGGTTTGCCCGAACACCCGCGCACAGTAGATCGCCCGGACACGCTGAAGGGGACCTTCCGCTCGAGAAGGTCCCCTTCAGCTCACTGCTACTTCCGCAATGCGCGAACGATCGCCACCACACCGGCCACCACGGCGACACCGAGCAGCACCGGCGCCAGCCGCTTCAGCACCGACTGCCCCGCGTAGTCGAGCAGGTCGATCGCTTCGGTTTCCGGGGCCGCCGGGACGCTGTGCAGCGGCGGACGGTCCGACTGCGGGGCCGAGGGGCGGGGTTCGGTGTTGATCTCCGCGGTCGTCGGCGCGGGCTTGACCGCCGGTTCGGGGGCGGGCTCCGGGGACGGCGCGGCGGCCGGCTCCGGGGCGAGCTTGCCCGACAGGCAGCCCGCGAACGTGTCCAGGATCTTGCCGCCCACCTCGCTGATCAGGCCGCGCCCGAACTGCGCGGGCTTGCCGGTGATCGCCAGATCGGTCGCCACCGCGCCGTGGGTTCCGCCGTCGCTCTCGGTCAACGTCAAGGTCACCGTCGCGGACGCCGTGCCGGCCCCCCGCGCGTCCTTGCCCGAGGCCTTGATCGTGACCTTGTGCGCGGCCTCGTCCTTCTCGAGGAACTCGCCGTTGCCCTTGTACAGCAGCGAAATCGGCCCGAGCTTGACCTTCACCGTGCCGCTGAAGGCGTCCCCCTCGACCTTGGTCAGCGTGGCTCCCGGCATGCACGGGGCGACGCGCTCGGGGTCGACGACCGCCTGCCAGACCTCGCCGATCGGGGCCGGGACGGTGAATTCGTGGTCGAGCCGCACGGGCCGACCTCCTCTCTGCCAGACCTGGGGTGTCCGGTGCCCACCCTAGCCGCCGCGCGGGCGGCGGCCGGGTGGGCGACCGGGATCCTCAGGCGCCGGCCGCCGCCGCGATGGCCCGACCCGTGAGCACCTTCGCCAGGTGGCGGCGGTATTCGACGTCGGCGTTGCCGTCGACCGGCGGGTTCGTGCCCTCGGCCGCGTGCTCCGCCGCCGCGCGGATCGAGTCCGCCGCGGCCTGGACGCCGACCAGCGCCGCTTCGACGCCCGAAGCGCGGACCGGCGTGGAGCCCATGTTCGTCAGCGCGACCCTGGCCTCCTCGATGACCCCCGCTTCGGTGCGGACGGTGACCGCGACCGCGACCATCGACCACGCCTGGGCGACCCGGTTGAACTTCTCGTAGTGCGCCCGCCACCCGGTGTGCTTGGGTACGCGGACCTCCACGAGCAGCTCGTCCGGCCCGAGCGCCGTGGTGAACAGGTCCTGGAAGAACTCCGCGGCCGGTACCGTCCGGCGGCCCGACGGCCCGGCCACCACCAGCGACGCTTCCAGCGCGAGCACCGGCGCCAGCAGATCGCCCGCCGGGTCGGCGTGGGCGATCGCGCCGCCGAACGTGCCGCGGTGGCGGATCTGCGGGTCGGCGACCGTGTCGGTCGCGGCCTTGAGCAACGCCGCGTGCTCGGCGACCAGCGGGTCGCGCTGCACGTCGTAGTGCGTCGTCATCGAGCCGATCACCAGGGCGTCGCCGTCCTCGCGCACGCCGCGCAGCTCCGCGACGCGCCCGAGGTCGACCAGCGTCGTCGGCGCGGCGAGGCGCATCCGCAGCACCGGCAGCAGGCTCTGCCCGCCGGCCAGCACCTTGGCGTCCTCGCCCGCCGACGCCAGTGCCTGCACCGCTTCGTCCACTGTGGACGGGCGGACGTACTCGAAGGGGGCCGGGATCACTGCGCACCTCCGGAGGCGTCGATCGAACCGAGTCCGCCACCGGCTCCGTCGCGGCCGGGGCCGCCCGCGCCGGTGGTGCCGTGCCGCATCGCGTGCCAGACCCGCATCGGGGTCAGCGGCATCTCGATGTCGTTCACCCCGAAGTGGCGCACGGCGTCGATCACCGCGTTGACCACCGCCGGGGTCGAGGCGATGGTGCCCGCCTCGCCGACGCCCTTGGCGCCGAGCGGGTTGGTCGTCGACGGCGTTTCCGTGCGGTCGGTGGTGAACGACGGCAGGTCGGCCGCCGACGGCAGCAGGTAGTCGGCGAACGTGCCGGTGGTGAGCGTGCCGCTCTCGTCGTGCTCGGTGCCTTCGAACAGCGCCTGCGCGATGCCCTGCGCGAGCCCGCCGTGCACCTGGCCCTCGACGATCAGCGGGTTCACCGCGACGCCGACGTCGTCGACGCAGACGTAGGACCGCAGCTTGATCCGGCCCGTCTCCGTGTCCACCTCGGCGGCGCACAGGTGCGTGCCGTGCGGGTAGGAGAAGTTCTCCGGGTCGAACGTGGCGTCCGAGTCCAGCGACGGCTCGATCCCGTCGGGCAGGTTGTGCGCCGCGAACACCGCGAGCGCGATGTCGGCGATGCCCGTCGAGGAGTCGGTGCCCTTGACGGTGAACTTGCCGTTCGCGAATTCGAGGTCGTCCTCGGCGCATTCGAGCAGGTGCGCCGCGATCGGCTTGGCCTTCGCGACGACCTTCTCCGCCGCCTTGACGATCGCGATCCCGCCGACGACCAGCGACCGCGAGCCGTAGGTGTCCATGCCCTTGTGCGAGGACTGGGTGTCGCCGTGGATGATCTCGACGTCCTCGAACGCGACGCCCAGCTGGTCGGCGACGATCTGGCTCCACGCCGTCTCGTGGCCCTGGCCGTGCGCGGAGGCGCCGGTGATGACCTCGACCTTGCCGGTCGGGAGCATCCGGATCGAGGCGTGCTCCCAGCCGCCGGCGCCGTAGTCGAGCGAGCCGAGCACCCGCGACGGCGCGAGCCCGCACATCTCGGTGAACGTCGAGATGCCGATGCCGAGCTGGACCTTGTCACCGGACGCGCGGCGCTTCTCCTGCTCGGCGCGCAGGCCGTCGTAGTCGAAGAGCTGCTTGGCCTTCGCCGTCGCGGCCTCGTAGTTGCCGGAGTCGTAGGTCAGCCCGCACACCGTGGTGAACGGGAACTCCTCGTGCTTGATCCAGTTCTTCTCGCGCAGCTCCAGGGGGTCCATGCCGAGCTCGACGGCGAGCTCGTCCATGATCCGCTCGATCGCGAACGTCGCCTCCGGCCGGCCGGCGCCGCGGTAGGCGTCGGTCAGCGTCGTCGTCGTGTACACGTTGGTGCACGCGAAGTGGTACGCCGGGATCTTGTAGATCGCGTTGAACATGAACGCGCCGAGGATCGGCACGCCGGTGCCGACCAGGCCGTTGTACGCGCCGAGGTTGGCGAGCAGCTCGACCTTGAGGCCGGTCACCTGCCCGTCGCGGGTGGCGGAGATGGTGATGTCCTGGATCTGGTCGCGGCCGTGGTGCGCGGCGAGCATGGTCTCCGACCGCGATTCGTTCCACTTGACCGGCTTGCCGAGCTTCTGCGCGACCAGCAGCGACATCATCTCTTCGGGCAGGACGCCGATCTTGCCGCCGAAGCCGCCGCCGACGTCCGGGGCGATCACGCGCAGCTTGTGCTCGGGGATGCCGAGCGTCAGCGCCGACATCACGCGCAGGATGTGCGGGATCTGCGTGGCCGACCACATGGTGATCTGGGTGCCGGTCGGGTCGACGACGCAGGCACGCGGCTCCATGAACGCGGGGACCAGGCGCTGCTGGCGGAAGCGGCGCTTGACGACGACCTCCGCCGAGCTGATGGCCTCCTCGACGTTGCCGCCCGTGCCCGCCTCGGCGGAGTCGAACTTCCAGACGGCGCTGGTGTTGCTCCCCTGGTCCTCGTGCACCAGCGGGGCGCCCTCGGCGATCGCGGCTTCCATGTCGAGGATGACCGGCAGCTCGTCGTACTCGACGTCGATCTCTTCGAGCGCGTCGTGCGCTTCGGCCGACGACCGCGCGACGACGACCGCGACGCCTTCACCGGCGAAGTTGACCTGGTCGGCGGCGAGCACCGGACGGCGCGGCGCCTTCATGTCCGGCGTGATCGGCCACGCGCAAGGCATGCCGATCGAGCTGTCCGGATCGAGGTCCTTCGCGGTGAACACGGCGACGACGCCGGGGGCGCTCTTCGCCGCCGAGGTGTCGATCGAGACGATCTTGGCGTGCGCGAACGGGCTGCGCAGCACGGCCATGTGCAGCATCCCGGGCAGCGCGATGTTGTCGGTCCAGCGGGTGCGGCCGGTGATCAGCCGCTCGTCCTCCTTGCGACGGCGGGACTTCCCGACCTCCGGCTCGAGCGTCGCGGTCATCAGTCACCACCCACGCCGACGTGCTTGTTCTCGGTGATGCGTTCCGCTTCGGGGCCCGCGCCGGGACTCATGTTCTGCGCGGCGTCGCGGACCGCGCGGACGATGTTCTGGTAGCCGGTGCAGCGGCAGAGGTTGCCTTCGAGGCCTTCGCGGACGGCCTGTTCGTCCGGGTCCGGGTTGTCGGCCAGGAGGTCGATCGACTGCATGATCATGCCGGGCGTGCAGAACCCGCACTGGAGCGCGTGGTTGTCGTGGAAGGCTTTCTGCACCGGGTGCAGCTGCCCGTCGCGGGCCAGGCCTTCGATGGTGGTGACCTCGCAGCCGTCGGCCTGCACGGCCAGCACGGAGCAGGACTTCACGCTGTGCCCGTCGAGGTGGACGGTGCACGCGCCGCAGTTGCTGGTGTCGCAGCCGACGACGGTGCCGACCTTCCCGAGTTTTTCGCGTAGGTGGTGCACGAGCAGGGTGCGGGGCTCGACTTCGTCGGTGTACTTCGTCCCGTCGACGGTGACGGTGATGCGCATCAGGCCTCCAAAAGCCGGTTCGGGAACGGCCCGCCCGACCGTGATCGGGCTCACAGACTCCCGAGCGTGCTACGCGACCTTGGCGCGGACAAGCCCTGATGTCACACGTTCAACTACTTGTTCCGCAGCTGCGCCTGGAAACGTCACGCAACTCCGTAAGTGCGGATATCCGGATGGGTGAACTTTTGTGGGCCACCCGGAGTAGTCAGCCGTGAATGCGTCCCGACAGCTCAGCAAGCCGTTTTCCGCCGCCACCCCACCGCAACGCGATGATCTCCGCGGCGATCGACACGGCCGTTTCCTCCGGCGTGCGCGCGCCGAGGTCGAGGCCGATCGGCGAGGACAGCCGGTCCAGCTCCGCCTCGGTGATCCCGGCTTCGCGAAGGCGGGCGAAGCGGTCGTCGTGGGTCTTGCGGGAGCCCATCGCGCCGACGTAGCCGACGTCCAGGCGCAGCGCGACCTCCAGCAGCGGGACGTCGAACTTGGGGTCGTGGGTCAGCACCGCGATCGCCGTGCGCTGGTCGATCCGGCCCGCGTCGGCTTCGGCCTTCAGGTAGCGGTGCGGCCAGTCGACGACGACGTCGTGCGCGTCCGGGAAGCGGCTGGTGGTGGCGAACACCGGCCGCGCGTCGCAGACCGTGACCTGGTAACCGAGGTAGGCGCCCATGCGGGCCATCGCGGCGGCGAAGTCGATCGCGCCGAAGACCAGCAGCCGGGGCGGCGGCTCGAAGGAGTTGACGAACACGGCCATGCCCTCGCCGCGGCGCTGCCCGTCCGGGCCGTAGTGCAAGGTGCCGGTGCGGCCGCTGGCCAGCAGGCCGCGCGCGTCGTCGGCCACCGCGTCGTCCATCCGCGACGACCCCAGCGAACCCGCGGTGCGGTCCGGCCAGACGATCATGTGCTCGCCGACCAGGCCTTCCCGCTCGTGTTCGATGATCGTGACGACCGCGACGGGCTCGCCCGAGCGCACGGACGCGACGACGTCGCCGAGTTCCGGCATGGACTGGCGGTCGACGTGCTCGACGTAGATGTCGATGATCCCGCCGCAGGTCAGGCCGACCGCGAACGCGTCGTCGTCGGTGACGCCGTAGCGCTGCAGCACCGGCTTGCGCTCGGCGACGACCTCCTGCGCGAGCTCGTAGACCGCGCCTTCGACGCAGCCGCCGGACACGCTGCCGGCGACCGTGCCGTCGGGTGCGACGACCATCGCGGCGCCGGGCGCGCGCGGCGCCGACGAGAAGGTGGCGACCACGGTGCCGAGCCCGACGGTTTCGCCCTCGGTCCAGCGGCGGAACACGTCGTCCAGTACGTCACGCATCGGCAATCTCCCGGAGCAGTCGTTCCAAAGTGGCCAGGGTGTGCCCGGCCAGCAGCCGGTCGATGTGGGGCAGCGCGGCCACGATGCCCGACTGGACCGGAGCGTACCCCGCCCTCCCGGCGTGGGGATTCACCCAGAATACGGCGTGCGCGAGCCGGCGCAGGTGGGCGAGCTGCTCGCCGAGCAGGCCGGTGTCGCCGCGCTCCCAGCCGTCGGAGAAGACGGTGACCACCGCGCGACGGGCCACCCCGCGGCGGCCCCAGCGGTCGAGGAACGCCTGCAGCGTCTCGCCGAGCCGGGTGCCGCCGGCGAAGTCCGGCACTGCCGAACCCGCCGAGA
Organism: Amycolatopsis eburnea; assembly: GCF_003937945.1. Taxonomy (GTDB): domain Bacteria; phylum Actinomycetota; class Actinomycetes; order Mycobacteriales; family Pseudonocardiaceae; genus Amycolatopsis; species Amycolatopsis eburnea. The sequence continues at coordinate 310,214 of NZ_RSEC01000021.1, read as the reverse complement.
GCATGGCGCGTTCCGGGTCGCGCTGGCGCAGCTGGCGCGACACCCGCGTGAGGCGCGTGCCGAGGGTGAAGACCTCGACGGCCTGGGGTGCGGACCGCGTCAGGACGTGGGCGAACCGCAGCAGCGCGTCGGCGTAGGGACTCATCGAGCCGGAGACGTCGATGAGCAGCACCACCCGGCGCGGGCGCGTGCCCCGGCGGGCGTGCACGAGCGTGAGGGGCTCGCCGCCGCTGGCCAGCATGGCGCGCAGCGTGCGCGACGGGTCGAGCCGGCCGCGCCGCGACGGCGTCCGCCGGGCGGCCGGGCGCCGCGGGAGCGCGGGGTGGAGCGTGGCCAGCAGTTCGCGGAGGTGTTCGCGCTCGGCCGCGGTCAGGGCGGCGAGGTCGCGGTGGCGCAGGACTTCTTGGGCGCTCGCGGCGACTTTCAGCTGGTCGTGGCCGTCACCGCCCTCGGCGTCCCCGCCTTCGGCGTCGACGAGCGGCGCGATCCGGGCCTGCTTCGGCACGGCGGTCTTGGCGCGTTGCGGGGCCGGCGTCTCGATGGAAAACCACTGGCTGAAGGCTTCTTCGTAGCTCGGGAGATCGTCCGGGCTGGAGCACAGCGTCAGCCGCCCGGCCCAGTACAGCTGCGTGGGCTCGGCGACGTCGATCTCCGCGACGGCCGCCAGGTAGGCCTGCACGCGGTGGGCGTCGCAGGCAACCCCGGCTTCGCGCAGCGCGGCGGCGAACCCGGCGTACCCGGCGACGGGGTCGGCGGCGGTGGTCATGCCCCCATTGTGCGCTTCTTCGGTGTCCCGGCGAGGAGTCGAACCTCGGACCTCGGCGTTCGTAGCGCCGCGCTCTGTCCTGCTGAGCTACCGGGACGGGGCGGTCTGCGCGCGCACCCCTCCCCGGGTGGGTACGCAGACCGCGCTCTTCGCCGCGGCCGACCCAAGGTAGCGGCGGGTGGGCGCGAAGAGCCTTCGGAAAGTTTTCAGCGAACGGCGCAGGAGATCGCGCCGCGGTGGTTCGGTTGCCGGTTCACGATCTCCTCCTCTCTGCTGTGCTGGAAAAAGGATGCCCGAGCGGTGCCGGTGGGGCAACGCAATTAAAAACGCCCGCCCGGTCCTTTGTGGACCGAGCGGGCGTGGTGCGTTCCGGGGTCAGGAAACCTTCATGCCGGGCTGGATGTTCGCGCAGCCGCGCAACCCGGCCGCCTTGTTCAGCTCCAGGATCGGCGGCAGCGTCTTCTGCGCGTACGCCTGCAGTTCCGCGAGTTTCGCCGGGTCGACCAGGTCGCGCCGCACGTGGTAGCTGACCCAGTTGCGCGAGTCGACGGTCATGTTCCCGATCGGCTGGTTGACGAAGATCGTCACGTAGTCCTGGTCGAACCGCGGGTCCTTGTCGAACTGCAGCGTCGTGATCCACGAGCCGATGAACGTGATCAGCTCCGGCTTGGCCTTCGTGAAGACGTAGTCGCGCAGGCCCTGCATGTCGGCGCGGTGCAGGTAGTCGGCGATCGGCTTGTCGCCGAGGCCGGCCAGGTCGAGCACCCGGATGCGGCTGCCCAGCGACGTCCCGCCGAGGTCGATCAGCCCGACCTGCGCGGTGTCCGGCAGCTTGAGGATGTCGGCGAAGCCGTTGACGGCCTGGGCGTCGCGCTCGGCGACGATGCAGAACGCGGTCTTGACGTTGGCGCGGTAGGTCGTGCCCTGGGTGTAGAAGCCGCTCACCGAGCTGATCGCGGCCACGACCAGCAGGCAGGCGAGCACGATCCGGCCGCGCAGCCGGGCCGCGGCCAGCGCCTCGACGACCACGACCGCGGCGCCGAACGCGCCGAGCGTCCAGACCGGGGTGGCGAAGCGCAGCTGCCCCATCCAGTCGTACTCGAGGACGATGTAGGCGACGACGGTCAGCCCGAACGGCGCCAGCAGCGCGATCAGGCCGGTGCGCAGCTTCGACGGCCGGATCATCAGCATGACCAGGCACGCGACGGCGATCGCGACGACCAGCCAGCCGACGTAGGAGACGATCTCCCCGGGCCGCGCGAGGTCGTCGAGGGTCGGCGGCTCCTGCCCCTTCGCGACGGCGGTGTTGGGCACCAGCCGGCCGAACTCGAACCAGCGGAAGACGACGTAGGCGCCGTACGGCACGGCGAACCCGGCGACGGAGAGGACGACCGCGCGGACGCTGCGCCCGAGCAGTTCCCGCTTGAGGAAGAGCAGGACGACGATCGGGTACGCGCCGGCGTAGATGATGCCGTCGGGCCGGGTCAGCGCGGCGAGCATCGCGATCAGCCCGGTACCGACCGCGACCTGGGTGCCGAGCAGCCGGCCGCCCTGGACCGCGCGCAGGATCAGCACCGCGAGCGCGGCGACGGTCAGCGCGTAGAAGGAGTTCTCCAGCCCGGAGAAGCACCAGATCACGAACGACGGGATCGCGGCGAGCACGGCCCCGGTCAGGAAGGTGACCAGCGCCGGGCGGCGGGTGAGCGTCTTGGCGCCGAAGTAGAACAGGACGAGGACGCCCAGGCAGCACGCCAGCGCGAGCGCCTTCGGGAAGAGGATCTGGTCGTTGACCCCGAACAGCGTCCCGTGGTCGAACAGGCCGACGAGCTTGCCGAGCGCGAGCAGCACCATCCAGGTCGGGTTGGAGTACCCCTCGACCGGCGAGGCGCCAGGCTGCAGAACCGGTCCGAAGCCGTCGGCGACGTTGCGCGAGTAGGCGAAGGTGATGGCGGCGTCGTCGATCAGCCAGTGCCCGTAGAAGGAGGCGTGCACGGCGATCAGCGCGGTCCCGCCGAGCACCGCGGCGACGGCGGCGAGCTTGGCCCGCCAGGTGCTCGTCCCGGTCGTGGTGCCGACCGGCCGGGGCGGTTCCGGCGCGGTGTCCGCCGTCGGTCTCGTCTCGGTCGTCTCCGCCACGCTCATCCGCAGGTTCTCCCCCGTCTCGGCCCTCGGGTCAGGCGAACAGGGCGTCGAGTTTCGCCCGTACCCGGTCGAGGTCTTCGCTGTACTTCAGGACGGCCCCGAGCGTCCGCGCCGCGGTGGCCGCGTCCAGCTCGTCGCGCTCAAGAGTCAGCAGAGCTCTCGCCCAATCGAGCGACTCTGCTACTCCGGGTGGCTTGAGCAGGTCCATCTCGCGGAGCCGATGCACCGCTTCAGCGATCTGCCGAGCCAGAACTTCACCTATTCGAGGGATCCTACGGCGCAGGATCAGGACCTCCCGCACCAGGTCCGGGTGTTCCAGCCAGTGGTAGAGGCACCGGCGCTTCAGCGCGTCGTGCACCTCCCGCGTCCGGTTGGAGGTGAGCACCACGAGCGGCGGCCGCGCGGCGCGGACTTCGCCGTACTCGGGGATGGTGACGGCGTTCTCGTCGAGCAGCTGCAGGAGGAACGCTTCGAACTCGTCGTCGGCGCGGTCGATCTCGTCGACGAGCAGGACGCACGGCGCCTTGAGGGCCTGCAGGAGCGGCCGGGCGAGCAGGAACCGTTCGGTGTAGAGCGACCGCTCGGCGGCCTCGACGTCGAGGTGCCCGTCCCCGGCGGCTTCGAGGGCCCGCAGGTGCAGGAGCTGGCGCGGGAAGTCCCACTCGTAGAGCGCCTGGGCGGCGTCGATGCCTTCGTGGCATTGGAGCCGGACGAGCGGCCGTTCGAGCGCGGTGGCGAGGGCGATGGCGAGCGAAGTCTTGCCGGTGCCGGGCTCGCCTTCGCAGAAGAGCGGCCGCCCCATCTTGAGCGCGAGGAACCCGGCGGTCGCCAGCCCGTCATCGGCGAGGTAACCGGTCCCGTCGAGCGCGACGGCGAGTTCTTCGGGCGAGGCGAGCAAGTCGGTCACGCAGTCGATCGTAGGCGGCGGCGGGACGGCCGTCAGGACGGCGACTGTCCGGGGAGGTCGGTGGGCCGGTCGACGTCGTGGCCGCTGCCGAGGTCGGCGCACTCGATCAGGGTCAGGTCCGCGCGGGTGGCCAGCCAGTCGCGCGCGCCCCGGTCACCTTGCGCGGTGGCGGCGATCTCCGGCCACCAGTCGCGGCCGAGGAGGACGGGGTGGCCTGGGGTTCCGTCGTAGGCCGCGCGGGCGATGGATCGCGGGGTTGCGTCGGCGGTGACGCGGGTGAGGATTTCGGGGCCGATCCAGGGGAGGTCGACCAGGTGGACCAGCGCGGCCACCGGGCCGTCGGTTTCTGAGTCGGTTTCGGTTCCGGTTTCGGTGAGGGCGGTCAGGCCGGCGCGGAGGGAGGCGCCCATGCCGGTTTGCCAGTCTTCGGCGTAGACCGCTGCCGTGGGGTCTGGGAGGAGGGGGCGGACCTGGTCCGCGGCTGCGCCGAGGACTACGCGGATGGGGGTGCAGCCGGCTTCGGACAGGGTGCGCAGGGCTCGGCGGACGAGCGGCTCACCGTCGAGTTCGGCGAGGGCTTTGGGGCCGCCGAAGCGACGGCCGGCACCGGCGGCCAGGAGGAGCCCGGCAACCCGCGGGGCGGCGCCAGTGGCGGTGGCGGAGGCTGCGGCGCCGGCGGGCCCGGCGGCAGCCGCAGTTCCGGCCGTGACGGAGCGGGCGCCGGCAACGGGCGTGGCGGGTGGGTGGTCAGCCATGGGCTCGGCCCGGGGCTCCGATCGCCAGGTCCGCTTCGATCGCGCGGGCGGTCTCCAGGAGTGGGGGGACCAGGTTCTCGCGGACCGATTCCGCCGTCGTGCGGCTGGCGTGGGTGGACAGGTTCACCGCCGCCACCGTGCGGCCCTTGCGGTCGTGGATCGGGGCCGCCACCGAGCGGAGGCCTTCCTCCAGTTCCTGGTCGACCATCGCCCAGCCCTGGTCGGCGACCTTCGCCAGCTCGGTGCGCAGGGGGTTGGGCGAGGTGACCGTGTGGTCGGTCAGGCGGTCGAGGCTCGCCACCAGGAAGTACGCCTCCAGCTCTGCCTTGCTGAGGCCGGCCAGCAGGACGTGGCCCATCGAGGTCGCGTACGCCGGGAAGCGGGTGCCCACGTTGATGCTGACCGTCATGATCCGCGACACCGCCACGCGCGCCACGTAGACGATGTCCGTTCCCTCGAGGACCGAGACCGAGCTCGACTCGTGGACCGTCGCGGACAGGCTCTCGAGGTGCGGCTGCGCCACTTCGGGCAGCGTCATGCTCGACAGGTACGCGTATCCCAGCTCCAGCACGCGGGCCGTCAGGGAGAAGTACTTGCCGTCGGTGCGGACGTAGCCGAGGTCGGTCAAGGTCAGCAGGAACCGGCGCGCCGCGGCCCGGGTGAGGCCGGTCGCGCGGGCGACGTCGCTCAGGGTCAGCTCCGCCGCGCCCGCGTGGAAGGCCTTGATCACGGCCAGGCCGCGCTCCAGCGACTGCACGTGGTGGGCACCACGGTGCGCCGGCTCGCTGTCCAGCTCGGCTTCGATGGGCCTCCCCGCGTCCATGACCGGCACCCTATCCGGTGCCGGCCGGGCGAGCGCCCGGCTCGCCGAGCTCGGCGAGGGTGCGCTGCGCGATGGCGAACGCCGCGTTCGCCGCCGGTGCGCCCGCGTAGACGGCCGTGTGCAGGAGGACCTCGCTGATCTCCGCCGCCGTCAGGCCGTTGCGGACCGCCGCGCGGACGTGCATCGCCAGCTCGTTGTGCGCCTGCAGCGCCGTCAGCGCCGCGAGCGTGACGCAGCTGCGCGTCCGGCGGTCGAGGCCGTCGCGGGACCACACCGAACCCCACGCGCCCTCGGTGATGTAGTCCTGGAACGGGCGGCTGAAGTCCGTCGTGCCCGCGACCGCGCGGTCGACGTGCTCGTCGCCGAGCACCTCGCGCCGCACCTTCATGCCCTGCTCGTGGCGGTCCGTCACGCTCGCTCCAAGTGGTCGAGGATCAGCCGGGTGAACTCCTCCGGCCGTTCGTAGCTGCCCAGGTGCGCCGCGTCCGCGACGACCTCCAGCCGCGCGCCCGGGATGGCCGCCGCGATCAGGTCGGCGTGGCCCTCCGGTGGGGTCGCCGGGTCGTCCGCGCCCGCGATCACCAGCGTCGGCGCGGTGATCTTCGGCAGCGCGTCGAGCTGGTCCATCCGCTCGATCGCGCCGCAGCAGGCCGCGTACCCCTCGGCGGGGACGCCGGCGATCATCGAGCGCAGGTAGGCGGCGCGGTCCGGGTGCCGCTCGGCGTAGCCCGGGGTCAGCCAGCGGGAGACGCCGGCCGCCGCGACCGCGGCCGTGCCTTCGGCGCGGACCTTGGCGGCCCGCTCCACCCACATCTCCGGCGGGCCGAGCTTCGCGGACGTGCAGCACAGCACCAGGCTCGCCACCCGGCCGGGCGCGTGGACGCCGAGCCACATGCCGGTCATCGCCCCGAGGGAGAGCCCCACCAGGTGCGCCCGCTCGACCTCGAGCTCGTCGAGCAGCGCCAGGACGTCGGCGCCCAGGTCGTCGATGTCGTACGGGCCCGGCGGCACCGGCGAGGCGCCGTGGCCCCTCGTGTCGTAGCGGACCACCCGGAAGCCGCGTTCGAGCAGCGGCACCACCTGGGGTTCCCACATCCGGAGGTCGCTGCCGAGCGACCCGCCGAACACCACGACCGGCCCGTCCTCCGGGCCTTCCACGACCCGGTGCACCCGTACGGCACCCACGCTGCCTCCTCCGTTCATACCGCGAAGAACACCGTCTCGCCGTCGCCCTGCAAGCGCACGTCGAAGCGGTAGCCGTCGTCCGTCCTGGCCGCGATCAGGGTGCCGCGCCGCGCCGCCGGGACGGTCGCCAGCACCGGGTCCGCGGAGTTGTCCTGGTCCTCGAAGTAGATCCGCGTGACGACCCGGTTGAGCAGGCCGCGCGCGAACACCGACACGTCGATGTGCCGGGCCTGCGTGGTGCCGCCTTCGCCGGGGACCACGCCGGGCAGCAGCGTGAGGATCCCGTACGTGCCGTCCGCTTCGGTCGGGCAGCGGCCGAAGCCGCGGAACTCGCCGCTCGTCGCGCCGCGCGGGTCGTCCGGGTGGCAGAAGCCGCCGTCCGGGTCGGCCTGCCACGTCTCGATCATCGCGTCCGGGACCGGGTCGCCGTTGCCGTCGCGGACGGTGCCGCGGATCCAGAAGGCGCCCGGCGTGCCCTCCGGCACGACGTGCGGGCCGTCGGGCCAGGGCAGCCCGATCGACAGGTACGGGCCGACGGTCTGGGACGGGGTGGGGAGCAGCCTGGTCATTCGTCCTCGTCCTCTTCCTCTTCGAACACCGACGCGTCGCGCCCGCGCAGCACGATGTCGAACTGGAACCCGAGCGCCCACTCGGACTGGGTGATCTCGTGGTCGTAGCGCGAGACCATCCGCTGCCGGGCCTTTTCGTCCGGGATCGAGTTGTAGATCGGGTCCTGGAAGAACAGCGGGTCGTCCGGGAAGTACATCTGGGTGACCAGCCGCTGGGTGAACGCCGAGCCGAACACCGAGAAGTGGATGTGCGCGGGGCGCCAGGCGTTGTCGTGGTTCTTCCACGGGTAGGCGCCGGGCTTGATGGTGGTGAAGGTGTAGCGGCCGTCGCTGTCGGTCAGGGTGCGGCCGACGCCGTCGAAGTTCGGGTCGAGCGGGGACGGCCAGCGGTCGCCGGTGTGCCGGTAGCGGCCGCCCGCGTTCGCCTGCCAGATCTCGATGAGCGAGTCGCGCACCGGACGGCCGTCGCCGTCGAGGAGCCGGCCGGTGACGATGATCCGCTGCCCCTGCGGTTCGCCCTCGTGCTGGCGGGTGAGGTCGTTGTCGAGCTCGTTGAGGCGGCCCGGGCCGAGCAGCGGGCCGGTGACCTCGGTCAGCATCTGCGGGAGCAGCACCAGGTCCTGCTTGGGGTGCCGCAGGGCCGTGGAGCGGTAGCCGCTGGAGTCCAGCGGCGGGTGCGTGCCTTCGGGGTCCTGCCCGTAGCGCGGCAGCCTGAATTCGGTCGGGGTGGCCACGTCTCTTCTCCTTCTACCGGCCTTCGAGGACGACGGCCAGGCCCTGGCCGACGCCGATGCAGATGGCGGCCAGTCCCCAGCCCCCGCCGCGGCGGTGCAGGTCGTGGGCCAGGGTGCCGAGGATCCGGCCGCCCGACGCGCCGAGCGGGTGCCCGATGGCGATCGCGCCGCCGTGGGTGTTCACGATCTCCGGGTCGAGGTCCTTCCAGTCGCGCAGGCAGGCCAGCGACTGGGCGGCGAAGGCCTCGTTGAGCTCGACCGCGGCCAGGTCGTCCCAGCCGATGCCGGCGCGCTCGAGCGCGATCTCGGCCGCGCGGACCGGGCCGATGCCGAAGACGTCCGGGTCGACGCCGGCCGCGCCCCGGCCGGCGATGCGCGCCAGCGGCGCTTTGTCCAGGCGGTTCGCGGACGCCTCGTCGCCGAGCAGGAGGGCCGAGGCACCGTCGTTGAGCGGGGAGGCGTTGCCCGCTGTGACGGTGCCGTTTTCCTTGCGGAAGACGGGCTTCAGCTTGGCGAGCTTCTCGGGGCTGGAGTCCGGGCGGATGCCTTCGTCGCGGGCCAGGTCGACGCCTTCGACCGGGACGACGAGGTCGTCGTAGAAGCCTTCGTCCCAGGCCTTGGCGGCGGTGAGGTGGCTGCGCGCGGCGAAGGCGTCCTGCTCGTCGCGGCCGATGCCGTAGCGCTCGGCGAGCTGTTCGGTGGACTCGCCGAGGGAGATCGTCCACTGCGACGGCATCGCCGGGTTGACCATGCGCCAGCCGAGGGCGGTGTTGTAGAGGGTCTGGTTGCCGGCCGGGAACGCCTTTTCGGGCTTCGGCATGACCAGCGGCGAGCGGGTCATCGACTCGACGCCGCCGGCGACGACGAGGGAGGCGTCCCCGACCGCGATCGCGCGGCTGGCCTGGATCGCCGCGTCGAGGCCGGAGCCGCAGAGGCGGTTGACGGTGCTGCCCGGGACGGTGGTGGGCCAGCCGGCGAGGAGCGCGGCCATGCGGGCGACGTTGCGGTTGTCCTCGCCCGCGCCGTTCGCGTCGCCGAGGGTGACTTCGTCCACTGTGGACGGGTCGAGGTCGTTGCGGTCCTGGAGGGCTTTGAGGACGCCGGCGGCGAGGTCGTCCGGGCGGACGCCGGCCAGTGCCCCGCCGTAGCGGCCGAACGGGGTGCGGATCGCGTCGAGGATGTAGACGTCGGTCATGCGCTCGCCTTCCGGTTCGGGGTCGCGTGGGTCGAGGGTGCCACGGGTGCGGAGCCGCGACGCGGGGGCGGGGTGGTCATGCGCTCGCTCCCCCGTTCATAGCCGGGCTGGTCGCGTGGGCCGCGCGTGCGGCGCTTCGACGTGGCGGCGGGATGGTCATGCGCTCGCCTTCTCCAGGTCGCGGAGCACCTGCAGTTCCTCGTCGGTCGGGGCGGGGGTGGTCTTCAGGTCCTCCGCGACCTTCAGTTTCCACCCCGTCGCCGCCACCACGCGGTCCAGTTCCACGCCCGGGTGGAGTTCGGTGAGGGTGAGTTCGGCGGTGTCCGGGTCGGGGCGCAGGAGGCCCAGGTCGGTGACCACCAGGGTCGGGCCGCGGCCGGGGAGGCCGAGGCGCTCGCGGTCGCCCTTGCCGGTTCCGTGGCCGAACGAGGTCACGAAGTCGACCTTCTCCACGAACGCGCGGGGGTTCTGGCGCAGGACGATGAACACCTCGCCGCAGGAGGCCGCGATCTCCGGGGCGCCGCCCGCGCCCGGGAGGCGGACCTTCGGGTCGTGGTAGTCCGAGCCGATGACCGTGGTGTTGATGTTGCCGAACTTGTCGAGCTGGGCGGCGCCGAGGAAGCCGACGTCGATGCGGCCCGGCTGGAGCCAGTAGTTGAACACCTCGGGGACGCTCACCACGGCGTCGGCGGTGTCGGCCAGCTCGCCGTCGCCGATCGAGAGCGGGAGGCGGGCGGGCTTCGCGCCGAGGCAGCCCGATTCGTAGATCAGGTTGAGGTCCGGGGCGTGCGTGCGGCGGGCGAGGTTGGCCGCCTTGCTGGGGAGGCCGATGCCGACGAAGCAGGACTTGCCGCCGGCGAGGGCGCGGGCGGCCGCGACGCTCATCATCTCGTCGGCGGTGTACTCGGTGCTCACGCTCGGACCTCCGCGAGGTCGGCCGCGACGGGGCGCGGGTGGGTCGGCAGGGGACGGGGCGTCGAGGAGACGGCGGGCCGAGGCCGCGCGGGAAGGACCACGAAGGCGCCGGGATGGCGGGCGGGCAAGCGGCGACTGTCGGGTGACGAGGCTCCGGCACGTGCCGGACGGCCGGCGCCGGCGTGGCGGGTCGCGAGGCCGGGATGGCAGGCGGGCAAGCGGCGACTGTCGGGTGACGAGGCTCCGGCACGTGCCGGACGGCCGGCGCGAGCGTGGCGGGTCGCGAGGCCGGGGTGGCTCGGCCGCCGGGACGCCGGAACGGTGTGCCCGGTGGTCATGCCTTCACCCCGGTCAGCTCGTTCAGCCACTTCGTGAACTCCTCGCGGTCGCGGCCCACGGCGTCCCAGGCCTGGTACGCGGCGTTGTCCCGCTCGTAGTAGCCCGCCGCGTAGGACGGCTTCGCGCCGCCCGGGACCTCGGCGACCGCCGTGACCGCCCAGGACGGGAGGACCACCGCGCCGGGGCGGGGCTCCAGCTCGTCGACAACCTCCTCGACCGTCACGATCGAGCGCTTCGCCGCCAAGACCGCCTCCTTCTGGACGCCCGTGATGCCCCACATCTGGACGTTGCCCGCCCGGTCCGCGCGCTGGGCGTGGACGATCGTGACGTCCGGGTTCAGCGCCGGGACCGCGGTCAGCTGCTCGCCGGTGAACGGGCACGTGATCGGCTTGATCGTGTCGGTCTGGGCCGGCAGATCCGTTCCCGTGTAACCGCGCAGGACCGCGAACGGGAGGCCGGACGCGCCGGCGACGTAGCGGTTCGCCATGCCCGCGTGGCTGTGCTCCTCGATCTCCAGCGGCACCGGCCAGTCGTGCTGGACGGCGTCGCGGAAGCGGTGCAGCGAACCCACTCCCGGGTTGCCGCCCCACGAAAAGATCAGCTTGCGGGCGCAGCCCGCGCCGATCAGCTGGTCGTAGACGATGTCCGGGGTCATCCGCACCAGCGTGAGATCACGCTTGCGCTGCCGGATGATCTCCTGCCCGGCCGCGACCGGGATGAGGTGCGTGAAGCCCTCGAGCGCGACGGTGTCCCCGTCGTGCACCAGCCGGGCCACGGCCTCCTCGAGCGACAGCAGCTCCGCCATCACGTGCTCCAAACTGTTCGCATCACGCACACTCGTTCTGAAACCGAACATAGCACGCCCGCCGGACCCCGGACCAGACGTCTTCCGCCCAATGGATGACGCAACGCAGGAAGAAGGGGACTTTTCCCGCCGTTCGCGGCGGGAAAAGTCCCCTTCGACGGAGAACGCTCAGCCGATCCGGACCAGCCGGGAGCCGTGCGGGGGCACCGAAGACGCCGTCCACGAGCCGCGGAACCGGCCGAGGTCCCGTCGGGCGACGAGGTCGCGCACCGGCCGCGCCCCCGCGAAGTCCACCGTGATGTCCGCGGGCGTGGCACCCAGGTTGTAGACGGCGGCGTACGTCCGGCCGTCCGGGGCCTTCTTCTGCCACACCTGCAGGTCCCCGCCGGTCACCCGGGTCGGGTACGAGCCGGCGTGGTCGACCGCGATGACCTCGGGGTTGGTCAGGATCGACACGGCGGAGCCGTCCAGGAAGTAGATGTCTCCCCCGACGTACAGCGGCGACGACGCCATCGACCAGAACGTCATCACGCTCTGCCGTTCGACGTCGGAGATCCCGTCCTGGATGCCGGACCCGGTGTTGTTGCTGATCGGCATCGAGTCCAGGTCCGGCCGGTACTGGGGCCCGAACACGCCCAGCCAGCCCGGCAGGTCCGCCCACCGCGCCTTCACCGAGCTGTCCCAGGTGGACACCGTCTCGCAGTAGCACTCGACGTCGGTGTCGATCCGCACGCCGTTCGCGTAGGGCGCCAGCGACGAGCCGATGGACCGCGGCACCGGCCACGCGCTCGCCGTCAGCCACATCGGCCGCCGCGCGTGGTCGATCGCCGCCGACCACGCCTTGATGTCGGCGACGTTGTCCGCGGTCGTCCCGTCGACCTTGACGAAGTCGACGCCCCAGGACGCGAAGCGGGCCACGATCGAGTCGTAGTACTTCTGCGCGCACGGGTGGGTGAAGTCGACCTTCCAGTTGCCGCCCCAGCCGTTGGACGGCGTCAGCGGCCGGTACGCGATGTCCTGCGCGTGGCACGACGTCCCGAGGATGGGCGCGTTCTTGTCGTAGACCTCCTTCTCGAGGCCGGTCACGGCGTACAGGCCGAGCTTGAGCCCGAGCCCGTGCACGTATGAAGCCAACTCGGGAATCCCGGACGGGAACCGCGTCGGATCGGGGTCGGGAATGCCGTTGACGTCGGTGTGGAACACCCAGGAAAGCGAGGCGTTCCAGCCCGAGTCGATGTTGACGTAGGTGTAGCCCGCGGACTTGAGCTTCGAAGCCATCGCCGAAGCCGCGTCGCGGACGTGCGACTCGTTCAGCCACGAAGTGCCGTAACCCGCGCGGGTCGAGGACTCCAGGCTCCAGCTGCTCCAGCCCATGAACGGCCGGACGAACGGCGTCCGGGCGCCGGCCGGCGAAACGACCAGAGCGGAAAGCCCGAGCACGGCGAGAAAAACGGAAAGGAGGCGCTTCACGGAACACTCCTCGGTAGGGACCTACTCCTTGAGCCCGCTCGCCGCGATCCCGCTGACGATGAACCGCTGGGCGACCAGGAACATCGCGACCAGCGGCGCGATGGTGACGAGGGCGCCGGCGAACAGCGCCGGCAGGTTGACCGACTGCGCGGTCAGGAACGTCGAAAGCGCGATCTGCGCGGTCCACGACGACGGGTCCTGCCCGATGACGAGCGGCCACAGGAACGCGTTCCAGCTTTCGATGAACATCAACGCGCCGAGCGAGGCGATCATGCTGCCCGAGTTCGGCAGGACGAGCCGCCGGTAGACGCCGAGGTAGCCCAGGCCGTCGAGCCGCCCGGCCTCCTCGATCTCGGCGGGGAACCGCAGGTAGAAGTTGCGGAACAGGATCACGGTGAACGCGCTGAACAGGTTCGGCGCGATGATGCCCCACTCGGTGTTCACCCCGCCCATCGAGCCGACGACGACGAACGTCGGCACGAACGTCACCGACTGCGGGATCATCAGCGTGACCAGCACGTACGTGAACACGGCACGGCGGCCCGGGACGTCGATCCGGGCCAGCGCGTACCCGGCCATCGACCCGAACAGCGTGCCGACCGGAGCGGTGACGATCGCGACCAGGAACGAGTTCCCCAGCGCGTGCGCCATCGGCACCGACGCGTCGGCGAACAGGTCGCCGAAGTTGACCCACGACAGCGGGTCCGGCAGCCACGACCAGTCCGGCGAGCTGACCTGCTGCCGCGTCATCAGCGCGTTGCGCACCATGATGTAGAACGGCAGCAGGAAGATCAGCGCGAGCACCGACGCGAGAACGTACTTCGGCGCTCTGCGAGGCGCGGCGAGGACGGCCATCAGTCCTTCTTCCCGAAGCCGACGAACCGGCCCTGCAGCAGGGTGATCACGACGATGATCACGGTGAGCAGGAACGCGCCCGCCGAGCCGACGCCGTAGTTCTGGTCGCCGAGCGCGGAGTCGTACAGGTAGACGAGCGGCGGCTTCACGGGCGCGGTCGCGGTGCCGGAAAGGCCGGTGCCGAACAGGTTGTAGAACTCGTCGAACGCCTGGAACGCCGCGATCAGGATGAGCAGCAGCACCGCCACCGACGTGTTCCGCAGCTGCGGCACCGTGATGTAGCGGAAGGCCTGCCACTTCGTCGTGCCGTCGAGTTCGCCTGCCTCGTACAGCGACGGCGAGATCGCCTGCAGCCCGGCCAGGAAGAGAATCATGTACAACCCGACCTGCAGCCACAGGCGCAGCGTCACGACCGCGACCCAGTACACCGGCGGGCTCGTTTCCGACAGCCACGGCACCGGGTCGGCGCCGAACAGCCCCCCGACGACGTTCGCAACGCCGGACGGCAGGCCGTTGAACAGCGCCATCTTCCACACCAGCGCCGCGACGACGTACGACACGGCCGCCGGGATGAGGAACACCGTCCGGAAGAACGCCTTGCCGCGCTTGATGCTGTTGACCAGCACCGCCAGCCCGAGCGACGCCACGAACGTGATCGGCACGATGAAGAGCGTGAAGATCGCGATCGTCGACAACGACGTCAGGAAGGCGTCGTCGCCCAGCAGGAACGCGTAGTTGTCGAAGCCGACCCAGTTGCCGATGGTGATGGTGCCGCGGGCGTCGTTGAAGCTGAGCAGGAAGCTCCAGCCGATCGCGACGTACTTGAACAGCCCCAGCCCGAGCACGACCGGCCCGGTCAGCACCGCGAACGCGCCGATCGCGCGCCAGTCGCGATGCTTCATGCCAGCTGCTTGTCGACTTCGGCCTGAGCCTTCTTCGCCGCGTCGCCGAGTTCGGCGGCCGGGTCGGCCTGCCCGTTCGCGATCTTCGTCGCGGCCTGCAGGAACAGCGTCGCCGACGCCTTGTTCCACAGGCCCGCATACGACTTGCCGTTCTGCTGCGAGATCGTCACGGCGTCCTTCGCGGGACCGCTGGAGAACTCGGTCGTCCGCGCCGCGACCTCCTTCCGGGCCGGGATGTGGAAGCCGTACTTGACGCACCAGTCCTTCTGCAGGTCGGCGTTCTTGATCCACAGCCAGTCGATGAACTTCTTGACGGCATCCAGGTTGGGCGACTTCGCGTTGGCCAGCTGGTACCAGCCGCCGACGCGGGCGACCTGCTTGCCGGCGTCGCCGAACTTCGGCCACGCGACGACGCCGAAGTCGTCACCCAGTGCCTTCTTGATGTCCGGCAGCGACCACAGGCCGCCCCACTGCATCGCGGTGGCGCCTGCTGTGAACGCGCCCGGGTCGGACCAGTCCGTCGGGTAGCCCTGGAGCAGGCCGCCGGTGTCGTGCAGCTGCTTGAGCCCGCCGATCGCGGCGATCGCCTCGGGCGACGCGAACGCGACCTTCTTGCCGCTCGAATCGAAGAAGTCCCCGCCGGACGACCAGAGCAGGAGCGTCGCCGCTTCGCCGACGCCGTCGGTGCCGACGTACAGGCCCTTCTGCTTGCCGGTGTTCAGCTTCCGCGTCGCTTCGAGCAGCTCGGCGAACGTCTGCGGCGGCTGGACGCCCGCGGCCTGCAGCGCGCTCTTGCGGTAGTACAGCATCATGACGTCGTCGATCATCTTGACGCCGTAGATCCTGCCGTCGACGGTCACCGTGTCCAGCGCAGCCGGGCTGAAGTCGGCCTTGACCGGGCCGACAACGTCGTCAAGCGGCGCGAGCAGGCCGTTCTTGACGTTCTGGTAGCGGAAGTCGCCCAGCTCGAACAGGTCCGGCGCCTGCGCGGTGAGCATCGCCGAGTTGAGCTTGGTCTCGTAGTCGCCGGCGATCCAGCTGACGTTGATCGCGATGTCCGGGTTGGCCTTGGTGAACTCCTGGGCGTAGCGCTGGACCGCCTGCTGCGTCCCGGATTCGCCGTACGCGTGGTACCACTGCTGCATGGTGACCTTCGCGCCCGAAGCGGCGCCCGCGTTCTTGTTCAACGGGTCCGAAGTGCAGCCCGCGAGGGCGGCACCACCGGCGAAGAGGACGGAACCGACCAGGAAGCTTCTGCGATTCATGGGGCTCACCAGGGACTCCTTAGACGCTCTCGGCGACGAAAAGACTTTGGATGGCGACGGCGGCCGCGCCCCGCGCCCACTCCTCGAACGGCAGGGGCCGGATCACCAGGCCGCAGCGGGCGGCGCTGCCGAACGCCTGGACCGCGAAGGTCCGGCGGATCTGGTCTTCGAACAGGTCGTAGGTGGCGACGCCTTCCCCCGAGACGACGACCCGCTCGGGGCCGAACAGGTTGACCAGCGCGGCCAGGCCGAGGCCGATCGCGTGCCCGGCCCCCGCGAACACCTCGCGCAGCGGCTCGTCGCCGCCCCGAGCGCGCGTCACGGCGTCTTCCATGCTCAGCGCGGGTTCTCCGGAGACTTCGCGAGCGAGGGTCAGGATCGCTTCGGTGGACGCGATCGCCTCGACGCAGCCCTGGCCGCCGCAGTGGCAGGCCGGGCCGCCGTCGGCGACCGGGACGTGCCCGATCTCGCCCGCGACGCCGTGCGCGCCGCGGACCAGGTCGCCGTTCACGACGAGCGCGCTGCCGATCCCGGTCCCCACCGTGACCAGCGCGAACGACGACGCCCCGACCCCTTCGCCGAACCACTGCTCGGCGACGGCGAGCGCCTTGACGTCGTTCTCCAGCGTCGCCGTGAGCCCGGTGGCGTCTTCCAGCAGGGAAGCCAGGGGGACGTCCCGCCAGCCGAGGAACGGCGAGTACCGGACGACGCCGGAAGCCCGGTCGACGTCCCCGGAAACCGCGACGCCCAGGCAGTAGGCGCGGTCGCGGAGGTCGCCGGTCAGCAGCTCGCCGACCAGGTCGGCCAGCGCGCCGACGACGTGCTCGACGTCGTGGCTCGTCAAAGCGTGGTGGGCACTGGCGCGGACGTCGGCGCGCAGGTCGGTGACGACGCCGATCAGGTCGTCACCGGTGATCTTGACCCCGACGAAGTACTCGCGGTCCGGCCGGATGGCGAGCGGGTTCGCGGGACGGCCCGCCCCGGGCGTGGTGCGGCCTTCCGAGGCGAGCTCTTCGAGGTAACCGGCTTCGATGAACGGCCGGGCCGCCTTGGTGACCGCGGCCGACGACAGACCCGTGCGCCGGGCGACGTCGACGCGGGAGACCGGCCCTTCGGTCAGGACCGTGGTGAACACGGTCGCTGCCGCGGGACTGGTGATCGGCGCCCTTGCCGGTGCACTGCGAGGCATGGCCGGAAGGGTAGGCAGCATTAATTAACTTCGTCAAGAATTTATTTTTCGCCTGGTCATGCCTACGCTCGGGATCATGTCGCTCGTCGAACACGACCCCGCGCACCGGCTCTGGCTGCTGCGCACCCCCGAGAGCTCCTACGCCTTCCGGCTCGACGCCGACGACCGGCCGCGGCACGTCCACTGGGGCCCGCCGCTGACGTTGGCCCAGGCCACGCAGGTCGCCGCGCGCCGCAACCCGGCCGGCAGCAGCTTCGACGAGCCGGGCGACGAGCGGCAGGAACTCCCGGCCGAAGGCGGCGCCTTCTTCGGCGTCGCGGCACTGGCCGTGCGGTACGCAGACGGGACATCGGCGCTCGAGTGGCGCTACGACGGCTTCGCGATCGAAGACGAAACGCTGGTCGTGCGGCTCGCCGACCGGCACTACCCGCTGCGGCTCTCACTGCACTACCGCGTCCGGGGCGACGTCGTCGAACGCTGGACGTCGCTGCGCGCGGACGAGCCGGTTTCCCTGCTGCGCACGGATTCCGCCGCGTGGACACTCCCCCGCCGCGACGGCGCCCGGCTGACCCGGACGTCGGGCGCGTGGAGCGCGGAGTACGGCGTCCGGCGCGAAGCCCTGCCGGTCGGCGAGACGACGTTGACCAGCCGGCGCGGCGTGTCCAGCCACCAGGTCAACCCGTGGGTGATGCTCGACGCCGGCGACGCCACCGAGACGTCCGGCGAGGTCTGGAGCACCGCGCTCGCCTGGAGCGGCAGCTGGCGGATCACCGTCGAACGCACGCACACCGGGCGCGTGACGTGGACCGGCGGGTTCGGCCACGAGAACGTCGCGTGGACGCTGGAGCCGGGCGAAACCTGGGAGACGCCGGTGTTCGCCGGGCTCTACGCGGCCGACGGCTTCGGCGGCACCAGCCGGCGCTGGCACGCCTACGTCCGCGAGTTCGTCCAGCCGCACCCGGGGGAACTGCGGCCGATCGTCTACAACTCGTGGGAAGCCACCGGCTGGGACGTCGACGAGGCCACCGAGACGTCCCTCGCGGCGGCCGCGGCGAAGCTCGGCGCCGAACTGTTCGTCATGGACGACGGCTGGTTCGGCGCCCGCACCGGCGACACCGCCGGGCTGGGCGACTGGACCCCCAGCGAACAGCGCTTCCCGGCCGGGCTGCGGCCGCTGGTCGACGCCGTCCACGCGCACGGCATGAAGTTCGGGCTGTGGGTCGAGCCGGAGATGGTCAACCCGGACAGCGACCTCTACCGCGCGCACCCGGACTGGGTGCTGCACATGGCGAACCGCTCGCGGACGACGTTGCGCAACCAGCTCGTGCTGAACTTCGCCCGCCCCGACGTCGCGGACTGGGCGCACGAGTGGCTCGACCGGCTGGTCGGCGAGCACGGGATCGACTACCTCAAGTGGGACATGAACCGCGCGTTCACCGAAGCCGGCTGGCCCGGCGGGGCGGCCGGGCGCGTGTGGGTCGACCACGTCCGCGCGGTGCACGCCATCCTGGACCGGCTGCGGGCCGACCACCCCGCGCTGCGGATCCAGGGCTGCGCGGGCGGCGGCGGGCGCACCGACCTCGGGATCCTGGCCCGGACCGACGAGATCTGGGCGTCGGACAACACCGACGCGGCCGACCGGATCGCCATCCAGCACGGCTACGGGCAGGTCTACCCGGCGGGCACGATGTCGGCCTGGGTCACCGACAGCCCGAACCCGACGACCGGCCGCGAAGCGCCGCTGAGCTTCCGGTTCCACGTCGCCATGGCGGGCGTGCTCGGGCTGGGCGGCGACCTGCCTCGCTGGTCCGCCGCCGAACTGGCGGAGGCGGCGGAACTCGTCGCGCTGTACAAGGAGATCCGGCCGGTCGTGCAGCACGGCGAGCTGTACCGGCTGGCGGACCCGGCGACGTCGGCGCTGACCGCGGTGCAGTACGTCCTGGGCCGTGAAGTGGTCGTCTTCTTCTGGCGGCGGCCCACGGAGTTCGCGCGGCCGTTCACGCCGCCGCGGCTCGCGGGGCTCGACCCGGCGGGGCGCTACCGCGACTCCGGCGGCGTCGTGCACGACGGCGCGGTGCTGCTGAGCCACGGCCTCGACGTCGACTTCCCGGGCAGCGGGTACGCGAGCGCGGTGGTGCGGCTGACCAGGGTCTGATCGCTCCTTCCCGCAGTCCACTTCGGACACGGGGCCGTCCGGGGGTACTAGGCTGTCGGCGTGGCCAAGATCGTGGTAACCCGATGGATTCCCGACGACGCGGTGAAGCTCCTCGCCGAAGCGGGCGACGTGGTGGTGTCGCCCGCCGACCGGCCGCTGACCCCGGACGAATTGCACGAGTTCGTGGCCGGCGCGGACGCCGTGGTCGGGATGCTGCACGACCGGCTCGACGGCGCACTGGCCGACGCCGCCGGACCCGGGCTGAAGGTGGTCGCGAACGTCGCCGTCGGCTACGACAACGTCGACGTCCCGGCGCTGGCCGCACGCGGGATCGTCGTCACGAACACGCCGGGCGTGCTCACCGACGCGACCGCCGACCTCGCCTTCGGCCTGCTGCTCGCCGTCACGCGGCGGCTCGGCGAGGGCGAACGGCTGCTGCGGTCGCGCACGCCGTGGTCGTTCCACCTCGGCTTCCTGCTCGGCTCGGGCCTGCAGGGCAAGACGCTCGGCATCGTCGGGTACGGCCAGATCGGCCGCGCGGTGGCGAAACGCGCCGAGGCGTTCGGCATGGAGATCGTCCACTCGGGACGGTCGAACCGGGGTTCCGTTCCCTTCGAGGAACTCCTGGCGCGCTCGGACGTCGTCTCGCTGCACTGCCCGCTGACGCCGGAAACCCGGCACCTCATCGACGCGGCCGCGTTGCGCGCCATGAAACCGGGCGCCTACCTGGTGAACACCACGCGCGGCCCGGTCGTCGACGAAGCCGCGCTCGCGGACGCGCTCGAAGCCGGGGAGATCGCCGGCGCCGCGCTGGACGTGTTCGAGAAGGAACCCGAAGTCGAGCCGCGGCTGCTCGGCCGCGACGACGTCGTGCTGAGCCCGCACCTCGGGTCCGCGACGGTCGAAACCCGCACCGCGATGGCCGTGCTGGCCGCCCGCAACGTCGTGGCCGTGCTCGCCGGGCGGACCCCGCTGACGGAGGTGAAGCCGTGACCCGGGTCGTGATCGCACCCGACAAGTTCAAGGGCAGTCTCACCGCGGTCGAGGCCGCGGAAGCCATCGCCCTCGGCGTCCGGGATGCCCTGCCGGACGCCGAAGTCGTCTCGTGCCCGGTCGCCGACGGCGGCGAAGGCACCCTGGACGTGCTCGAAGCGGCAGGGGCCCGGATCGTCCGGCTGTCCGTCCGCGGCCCGCTCGACGAGCAGGTCAAGGCGCGGTACGCGGTGCTGGACGGCACGGCGTACATCGAATCGGCGCGGGCGTGCGGGATCGAATTCGTCGACCCCACCCCGGAAACCGCGCTCGCCGCGCACACCTGGGGCGTCGGCGAGCTGCTGATGGACGCGCTGGTGCACGGCGCGCGCCGGCTCGTCCTGACCGTCGGGGGCACGGCCAGCACCGACGGCGGCGCCGGGATGCTGGGCGCGCTCGGCGCCGGCGTGCTGGACGCGTTCGGCGCGCCGGTCGGCCTGGGCGGCGGGACGCTGACGCGGGTCGCGGCCACCGAGCTGACCCCGGTGCGGGAACGCGTCGAAGGGGTGAGCGTCGCGGTCGCGACCGACGTCACCAACCCGCTGCTGGGCCCGTCGGGGGCCGCCGCGGTGTTCGGGCCGCAGAAGGGCGCGGGGCCGGAGCAGGTGGCGCTGCTCGACGAAGCACTGGGCCGGTGGGCCTACGCACTGCAGGTCGGCGGGGCCCCGGACGTCTCGCGGGTGCCGGGGGCCGGCGCGGGCGGCGGGGTCGCGGCCGGGGCGATCGCCGGGCTGGGGGCGAGCGTGGAGTCGGGGTTCGACCTGATCGCCGGGCTGACCGGGGTGGACGCCGCGTTGGCGGGCGCCGATCTCGTGATCACCGGGGAGGGGTCGCTCGACGAGCAGAGCTTGAACGGCAAGGCCCCGGCCGGGATCGCGGAGCGGGCTCGCGGGATTCCGTTGCTGGCGCTCGCGGGGCGGATCCAGCTCGATCCGGCCGGGCTGGCGCGGCTCGGGGTGGTGGGGAGCAGCGCGTTGATCGACCACGCGCCGTCCCTCGAACACGCGCAGGCGAACGCCCGGGAGCTACTGCGGGCCCGTGCGGCCGAGCTGGTGCGGGAGTGGCGGTCGCGCTAGCAACCGGGCGAACGGACCTCTCGCGGCACTGCGAAAGGCCCGTCCGCCGGGGTCAGCTCGTGTGCTGGGGCAGCACCGCGAAAGCGACTCCGCCCGCTTCGTCCTCCTGGACGTCCAGCACCTTGTCGTCGAGCAGCGCCGCCGCCTGGGGTTCCAGGAACACCTTCGGGCCCTCGTCGGCGCCCAGCACGCTGTCGCCCTCCGCGGGTTCCGGCGCCACCGAGAGCGCCAGCTGGGCGCTTTCGCCGTCGGCGTTCTGCACCGCCAGGCGGAGCCCGGCGTCGCCCTCCCCCTGGCTGGTCAGTGCGGTGATCGCCTCGGCGGCGGCTTCGGTCACGGTCAGCATTTTCGGCCTTCCCTTCGTCGCGGTCCGATGCACTGGTGCCCCACGCTAGAGGCGGCCGAACGGACGCGCAGTCTGAGCGGATCAGCCCTGCCGGGCCTCGCGGATGGCGTCCGCCACCGAGCCGCCCGCGTAGTCCGCCCGCTCACCGGGATCCGGGTCCGCGTGCCGGTGCGGCACCTCGTCTCCCGGGCTCACCGGCTCGAAGTCCGGCGGAGCGTCCTCGATCGTCTCGTCGAGCTCCGCGGCCGGCGTCGCCGCGACGGGACGTTCCGGGACCCGCTCCGGCTCGGTGTCCGGCTCTTCCTCGGCCAGGCGCTGCTTCATCGGCTCGCCGTCGCGGATCTCGCTCGGCGTGGTGCCGTAGCGGTTCGCGGCGCTCCAGTGTTCCGGCGGCTCGACGCCCTCCTCGAGCGGATCCACGCGCAGCTCGTCCTCGTCCAGTGCTTCACTGGGGCTCAAGCTGTCCGGTTCGGCCGAGTCACGGTCACTCACCAGTCGTCTCCTCGCGCTCGGGAACTCGTCGTCCCCGGTGACCTACCCCGGATGTCGGGGGCCCGAAACCCCGGCGGTGTCACGGGGATCACATTTCTTCAACCGGTTTAACACATTCACAAGTTTGTGAACGCGGGGTAGGTTGGGATCATGGCCACCACCAGGTGCGCACCGGAGCGCCGGCTGCTCGCCACCGACCCGGACCGCCACCACGAGCTCGGCACGCACGCCGCGTGGTACGTCGTCGCCGGCGTCGTGACGACCGGTGTCCAGGCCCTCCTGTTCCTCCTGTTCCGCGACGAACTCGGTTCCCAGGTCGCGAACCTGGTCGCGATCGCCCTCACGACGGTGGGCAACACCGAGTTCCACCGCCGCGTCACCTTCGCCGGGCGGCCCAGCAACGCCGGGAAGCGGCACCTGCAGGACCTGCTGACGTTCGCCTTCTACGCCGGGTACGGCTCGGCGGTGCTCGCCCTGCTGGACGCGCTGGTGGAGCGGCCGACGTCGTGGGAGGAGACGGGCACGCTGCTGCTGGCCAGCTTCGTCGGGGGGTTCGTGCGGTTCGCGGTGCTGCGGTGGTGGGTGTTCGCGCACCGGGCGGCCGCTCCCGCGCACAGCAGCTGACGCCACCGGGCCCGGCACCCGCACACCGGCAGCCATCCCCGCGACGACAGCCGACCCCAAGCACCACCGACACGAGTGGGCGCCCGCACACCGGGCGGCCGCTCCCGCGCACAGCGGCTAGCGTCTGCAGGCGTGGCCTCGGACGACATCAAGCCCCACGCCGGCGGCACCGAGCCGGACTACCGGTTCACGCTGGCGAACGAACGCACCTTCCTCGCCTGGCTCCGCACCGCCCTCGGCCTGCTCGCCGGCGGGGTCGCGGTGCACCAGCTGGTGCCCTCGCCCGCCGCCGCCAGTGCCGTCCTCGCGGGGTTGTGCGTCGTGCTGGCCGCCGTTCTCGCCGCGACCGCGTACCCCCGCTGGCGGCGGGTCCAGGTCGCGATGCGTGCCGGGGAGCCACTGCCGCGGAGCCTGATGATCCTCGTGCTGACCGGCGGGCTGCTGCTCCTCATCGTCGCCGCCGCGGTGCTGCTGGCCGTCTCGTGACGCCGCGAATACCGCTTCCTCGCGATTATCACCAGGTCAGAAATACCGTCATGGGCCCCCGGAGCCGGTCGTGAATCCGGCGGGCGGGGCGCAGGCCGAGCGCACCGGGCTCGCCTGGCGGCGGACGGCGCTGGCGGCCGCCGCCTGCACGGTACTGCTCCTGCACTCGGCCGCCCAGCGCCATTGGGGTGTCACCCTGGTGCCCGTCGTACTGGCCGCGAGCACGTCTGCCCTGCTAGCGGCGTTCGGAACGCTGCGCGAACGGGCCTTGCGCACGCCCGAACCGGGGCCCGCGCGGCGCGTACTGCCCGCGATCGCGTCGCTCGCCGTGACCACCACTGCCGCTTCCGTGCTCGTCTTCCACTGACGAGTGAACTCGGCACATCCTGAAACAGATTAATCGCAATGTGCGGGGGCTGGTCGCGGGAACATCACGGTCGATGCTGCGAACGGGGTATTGGTCGTTGAAATCTGGACTGACCGCCTCGGAGGTGCTTACGATTACCCAGCGTCGCACGGAGCGCAGATCAGCCCGGGTCTCCCGGAGTATCTGCAACCGGAAAGTCACGGAGAGTGGAGCCCCCCGGCAGCGGCGGTCGAGGGTCGGCCGGGGAGACGACCATGACAGCACCGCCGAGTACCACCGGGGAACCCGCCAGCGCCGTTCGCGATTATCGCACTCCGGAGTCATTGCCCCGGCCCAGCGGACGGCTCACCAAGGAGGACCTCGACCCCCTGGTGAAGGACGCGGGTGAGGGGAACCCCGCGGCCATCCACTCCCTGCTCCAGATGATCGAGCCGGTGGTGGTCCGCTACTGCCGCGCGCGCATGGGCGGGCGCGACCTCTCCTACCTGTCGGCCGACGACGTCGCCCAGGAAGTCTGCCTCGCCGTGCTGAAGGCCCTCCCCGACTACCAGGACCGCGGCGGCTCGTTCCTCTACCTCGTGCACGCGATCGCGGCCAACAAGGTCGCCGACGCCTACCGCGCCGTCGCCCGCGACCGCTCCGAGCCCGTCCCCGAGCTCCCGGAGCGCCCGCTGGTCGCCGGCAACGAGCCGGAGTCCCACGCCCTGCACCTCGACCTCGGCGCGCGCCTCGGCCGGCTGCTCGCCTCGCTGCCGCGGGTGCAGCAGGAGATCCTGACGCTGCGCATCGCCGTCGGCTTCTCCGCGCAGGAGACCGCCGAAGCGCTCGGCATCTCCCCCGGCAACGTGCGCGTGACGCAGCACCGCGCGCTGACCCGGTTGCGCGGCATGATCAGCGACGACGAGTTCTGAACTTCCCTAGCGGCGGGCGGGGAACCCCCTTTTACCCCCTGGGAGGGGGCTCCCCGCCCGCGTCCAAGCCGTAGACCGCCCGGGCGTTGTGCTCGAAGACGGCCAGGCGCTCCGCGTCCGACAGCCCGCCCGTCAGCGCGACCGCCGCGTCCACGACCAGCTCGTAGGACGCTGCCAGCTCGCACACCGGCCAGTCCGAGCCGAACAGCAGGCGGGACGGCCCGAACACGTCCAGCACGTGGTCCACGTACCGGCGCAGGTGCCCGACCTCCCAGCCGGTCCAGTCCGCCTCCGTGACCAGGCCCGAAAGCTTGCACACGACGTTCTCGCGCGCGGCCAGCTCCGCCACCCCGGACGCCCACGGCTCCCACTCCCCCGCCGCGATCGGCGGCTTGGCCGCGTGGTCCAGCACCAGCCGCAGCTGCGGCAGCCGGTCCGCCAGCGCGGTGGCCGCGGGCAGCTGGCCGACGCGCACGAGCAGGTCGTACGCCAGGCCCGCCGACGCCACCGCCTCCAGCCCGGCCAGCACGGCGGGCCGCAGCAGCCACTGCTCGTCCGGTTCGGTCTCCACCTGGTGCCGGATTCCCACCAAGGGACCCGGCACCGCCAGCCGGTCCGCCACATCCGGGGCTTCGAGGTCCACCCAGCCGACGACCCCCGCGATCACCGGCTCTCCGGCGGCGATCGCCAGGAACTCCGCCGTCTCTTCGGCCGAGGACACCGTCTGGACCAGGACGGTCGCGTGCACGCCCGCCGCCTTCGTCACCGCGCGCAGGTCGTCCACGGTGTACGGACGGCGGATCGGGTCGAGCGCCGCCCCCGCCATCCAGGGGTAATCGCGGCGCGCCGGGTCCCAGAGGTGGTGGTGCGCGTCGATCATGAGACCCCTTCGGCGATGACGACGTCGGCGCGCAGCAGGCCCGCGCCGACCAGTTCGGTCCACAGCTGAGGCGGCACGACCGCCGCGGCCCGCCGCGCGTTGACGCTGACCTGGGCGGGATCGTGCGCGCCGACGACGACCGACGCCACCGCGGGGTGCGCCATGGGCAGCGCCAGCGCCGCTTCCGGCAGCTCGACGCCGTGCCGCGCGCAGATCGCCGCGATCCGGCCGGCTCGCTCGACCAGCTCCGGCGGCGCCTCGGCGTAGTCGTAGACGCGGCCCGGCTCGGCCGTCGCCAGGATGCCGCCGTTGAACGCGCCGCCGGCGACCACGCGGACGCCGCGGTCGAGGCAGAGCGGCAGCAGCTCGTCGAGGGCAGGCTGGTCCAGCAGCGTGTAGCGGCCGGCCACGAGCAGGACGTCGAGGTCGGTGCGGCGGACGAACTCGGCGAGCATCGGCGCCTGGTTCATCCCGGCGCCGAACGCGCGGATCACGCCCTGCTCCCGCAGTTCGCGCAACGCCGGGAAGGCGCCACGCAGGGCCTCCTCGAAGTGGTCGTCGGGGTCGTGGACGTAGACGATGTCGACGCGGTCGAGCCCGAGCCGCGTCAAGCTGTCCTCGAAGGACCGCAGGACGCCGTCGCGGCTGAAGTCCCACCGGCGCCGGTACGCGGCCGGGACGGCGAAGCCCTGGTCGTCCTGCCGCCCGGCGCCGTCCGGATCGGGTTCGAGCACGCGGCCGACCTTCGTGGACAGCACGTACTCGTCGCGCGGGTACGCGCGCAGGGCCGCGCCGAGGCGGGTCTCCGAGAGGCCGAGGCCGTAGTGCGGCGCGGTGTCGAAGTACCGGATGCCCTCGTCCCAGGCGCGGTGCACGGTCGCGGCCGCCGTCTCGTCGGTGATCGCGTGGTAGAGGTTGCCCAGCTGCGCGCAGCCGAGACCCAGCGGGGACAGGTTCACCGCGTCACTCCTTCGCCGGCAGTTCCCAGACCAGCCCGATGCCGGTGTCACCGCCGGAGTAGTCGTCTTCGACGGCCAGCAGCCCGGCCATCCTCGCCTGCCAGGGGACGTTGGCGGGGTGGTCCCGCAACGCCGCCCGCATCGCCGCGTAGTCGTCGACTTCGACGACGTGGAAGAGGTCGAGACCGTTACGCCAGATCCGCCAGGTCCGGACGCCGGCTTCGCGCAGCGCGGTGTCCAGCTCGGGCG
Organism: Amycolatopsis eburnea; assembly: GCF_003937945.1. GTDB lineage: Bacteria > Actinomycetota > Actinomycetes > Mycobacteriales > Pseudonocardiaceae > Amycolatopsis > Amycolatopsis eburnea. Next base: position 283,821 of record NZ_RSEC01000021.1, on the reverse strand, counting down.
GGATGACGGCGTGGACGGACTCGTACTCGGCCTCCTTGCCGGGCTTGAGCCGAGTATGCAGGGCCACTCTTTGCGGTGCGGGCTGGTGGGTCATCACCCCTCCTTCGCCGGGACATGGCACGCTGGTGTCGAACACCGAAACATCCGAGGTCTGGTGCAGGGAGGACGGACACGATGCCCGTCACCGATGTCGCGATCGACAAGATCAAGGACATGATCATCTCCGGCGAGCTGGCGCCGGGCGACCGGCTGCCGAAGGAGGCCGAGCTGGCACAGCGGCTCGGGCTCTCGCGCAGCTCCCTGCGGGAGGCCGTCAAGGCGTTGTGCCTGATCAGGGTGCTCGACGTCCGGCAGGGCGACGGCACGTACGTCACCAGCCTCGAGCCGAACCTGCTGCTCGACGCGATGACGTTCGTGGTCGACTTCCACCGCGACGACACCGTGCTCGACTTCCTCGCCGTGCGGCGGATCCTCGAGCCGGCCGCGACCGCGCTCGCCGCGCTGCACATGAGCGACGACGACATCACCGAGCTGGGCCAGCTGCTCGGGGAGCTGGAGGACTCGCCGACCGTCGAGGCGCTGGTCGCCAACGACCTCCAGTTCCACCGCAAGATCGCCGACGGCTCCGGCAACCCCGTGCTCTGCTCGCTGCTGGACAGCCTGTCGGGGCCGACCGCGCGCGCCCGCATCTGGCGCGGCCTCACCCAGGAGGGCGCGGTCGCGAAGACCCGCGAACAGCACACGGCGATCTACGAGGCCATCGCGGCGCGCGAGCCGGAAGTGGCGCGCTCGTGGGCGACCGTGCACGTCGCGGGCGTGGAGCAGTGGCTGCGCAACGCGCTGGGCACCGCGGACGACCCGACCACGACCGACGAGCCCGCCGCCGAAGCTTCCTGACCGCACGACACCACCTTCGCGAAGTGCCGTTAAGGCCACCTTACGGGCGTCTGACGCCCGTAAGGTGGCCTTAACGGCACGGGAACGTCCGATGATCACGGGGTCGGGGTCAGGTTTGGGGTTTGCCGCCGGCGTAGCGGGCGATGATCAGCGCGACCAGGATGATGGCGCCGTAGATCGCGCCCTGCCACTCCGCGCGGACGTGCGCGTAGTTGAGCAGGCTCGACACCGACGACAGCAGCAGGACGCCGGTGAGCGCCCCGACGAGCGTGCCCTTGCCGCCGTCGAGGGAGACGCCGCCGATCACCGCCGCCGCGAACACCTGCAGGATCAGCCCGGAGCCCTGGTTCGCGCCCAGCGCGCCGACGTAACCGGTGTAGGCGAGGCCGCCGACCGCCGCGAGGATCCCGGCGATGACGAACACCGCCCACGCGATCCGGTCGACGCGGACACCGGCCGCCCGCGCGGCTTCGCGGTTGCCGCCGATCGCGTACAGCGCGCGGCCGACGCGGTGGTAGCGCAGCACCCAGCCGGCGATCGCGAACAGCGCCGCGGCCAGCCAGACCGACATCGGCAGCCCGGCGAACGTCGTCGTGGCGAGGTTGGTGAACGAGTCGGGCAGGTTGAACAGCGTCTTGCCCTGCGTCGACCCGACCTGCACGCCGCGCAGCACGGTCAGCATGGCCAGGGTGACGATGAAGGCGTTCAGCTTCAGCTTCACGATCAGGAAGCCGTTGACGAACCCGACCAGCGCCCCGCACAGCGGGATGATCAGCAGGCCGATCGCCGCGGGCAGCTCGACGCCGAAGCCCGCCGACGCCGCCGGGATCACGACCATCGCGCCGAGTGCCGGGGCCAGGCCCATCGTCGACTCCAGCGACAGGTCGAACTTCCCGGTGATCAGCACCAGCGACTCGCCCAGCACGACCAGCGACAGCGCCGCCGACGCGGTCAGGATGCTGACGATGTTGCTCCAGCCGACGAAGGTGTCGTCGACCAGGCCGCCGATGACGAACACCACGACGAGCGCGGGCAGCAGCGCCAGTTCGCGCAGCCAGAGGGCCTTCCGGCGCCGTGGCGGCGCGGGCAGCTCCGTTTGCGGAGAGGTCATCACGTCGGTCACGACAGCTCGACTCCTTCGATGTCGGCCACGAGGTCGCCGTCGGACCACCCGGCCTGGTGCTCGGCGACCACGGCCCCGGCGCGCAGCACCAGGACCCGGTCGCTCAGGCGCAGGTCGTCCAGCTCGTCGCTGACGATCAGCACCGCCTTGCCTTCGGCGCGCACCCGGTCGACGACCGCGAGCAGCGCCTCCTTCGACTTCACGTCCACCCCGGCCGTCGGGTTGATCAGCACGACCACCCGCGGATCGCTCAGCAACGCCCGCGCCAGGACGACCTTCTGCTGGTTGCCGCCGGAGAGGTCCGACACCGGCTGTTCGGCGCCCGCGGCCACGATGTCGTAGTCCTTCAGCGCCTGGGACGCCTTCGCGTGCCGCGTGGCCGGGGACGCGATCCCGCCGCGGCCCAGCTTGTCCAGGATGGACAGCGTCGCGTTGTCGGCGATCGAGTGCTCCAGCACCAGGCCTTCGTGGTGCCGGTCGCGCGGGACGCAGCCGATCCCCGCGCGCAGCGCCGCCGGGATGTCGCCGGGCCGCAGCGGCGAGCCGTCGACGCGGATCGTGCCCGCCGACGGTGTCCGCAGGCCGTAGACCGTTTCGGCGACCTGGTGCTTGCCGCTGGCGTTGCTGCCCGCGAACCCGACCACTTCGCCGCGACGCAGCCGGAAGGAGACGTCCCGGAAGCCGTCCCCGGAGAGGCCGTCGACCGCGAGGATCTCCGGGGCGTCCGCTTCGAGGGACTCGCGCGAAGCGGCGTCCCGCACGGACAGGCCGCCGGGTTCGCCGGTCATCGCGTCGACCAGTTCGGCGCGTCCCACCTCGGCCACCGGGGCGGTGAGCACGTGCTTCGCGTCGCGCAGCACGGTCACCGCCTGGCAGACCTCGTAGACCTCGTGCAGGTGGTGCGAGATGAACAGGAAGGTCACCCCGCCCGCCTGCATCTGGCGCATCCGGTCGAAGAGCCGCTCGATGGCCTGGCTGTCCAGCTGCGCGGTCGGCTCGTCGAGCACGATGAACCGGGCGCCGTAGGACAGCGCCCGGGCGATCTCGACGAACTGCCGGTCCTCGACCGACAGCTCGCCGGCCGGGGTGTCGACGTCGACGTGCACGTCCCACGAGTCCAGCAGCTCGCGCGCCTTGCGCCGCAACGACTTCCAGCCGATCGAGAACCCGCCGCCCGCCTGCCGGTTGAGGAACAGGTTCTCGGCGACGGTGAGCTGCGGGACGACCATCGCGTGCTGGTACACGCAGGCGACGCGCGCCTTCCAGTCGTCCTGTTTGGACAGTGGAGGGGCCGGCTCGCCGCCGAACTCGACGTGCCCGGTGTCCGTGGCGGACAGGCCGGTGAGGATGGAGACGAGCGTCGACTTGCCTGCCCCGTTGCGCCCGACGAGCGCGTGCGACTCGCCGGGGTGCACGGTGAGGCTGACGTCGTGCAGCGCCACGGTCGGGCCGTAGCGCTTCCCGACGCCGCGGGCGCTGACGACCGGGGTCACAGGTTGTTCCCCCAGAGGGCCTTGTCGTCCACGTTGTCCTTGGTGATGACCGGCGCGGGCAGCTGGTCTTCGAGGATGCCGGGGCTGATCTCGACGATGGTGCTGTCGTGGTCGGTCGGGCCCGGCTTGAACGTCTCGCCCGCCATGGCCTTCTTCAGCCAGTACAAGCCGTACTTCGCGTACGCGTCGGCCGGCTGGGACACGGTGGCGTCCAGTTCGCCGGCGCGGATCGCGGCCAGTTCCTGCGGGATGCCGTCGTTGGAGACGAGCACGATGTGCTTCGGGTCGCCGACCGGGAAGAACAGATTCTTGCGCTTGAGCGCCTGCTCGGTCGGCGCCAGGTAGACGCCGCCGGCCTGCATGTAGACGCCCTTGATGTCCGGGTTGGCGGTCAGCATGCTGTCCAGGCCGGACGACGCCTTGTCGGCCTTCCACTCGGCCGGGATCTCCAGCACCTGGATGCCCGGGTACTTCGCCTTCATGCAGTCGCGGAAGGCTTCCGAGCGGTCGCGGCCGTTGACCGACGCGAGGTCGCCCATGATCTGCACGACCTTGCCGGACTTGACCTTCTCCCCGATCGCTTCGCACGCCTTGGTGCCGTAGGCCTTGTTGTCGGCCCGCACGACCATGGCGACCTTGCCGCTCTCGGGGGCGACGTCGACGGCGACCACCGGCACGCCCTTGTTCTCCGCCTGCTTGAGCCCGGCGACGATCGCGGCCGAGTCCAGCGGCGTCACGACCAGGCCCTTGACGCCCTGGTTGAGGAAGGTGCCGATGTCGGTGATCAGCTTGGCCGGGTCGCTGTCGGCGTTGACCGTCGGGAGGACGTCGACGCCCTCCTCCTTGGCCATCTTGGGCACGTAGTTGTTGTAGGCCTGCCAGAACGGCGAGGTCAGCAGGGGCAGGGTCGCGCCGACCTTGCCGCCCGAACCGCCGCCCGCCGCGGGCGCCGCCGCGTTGTCCTTCGTGGACCCACAGGCGGCCAGTACCAGGCCGCAGGCGGCGACCGCGGCCACCTTGATCACCCTCGTGCGCACAACATCCTCCTTGATGACGGCGGAAAGTCTTACCGGGGTTGAACGGGGCCGCGCGGGCGCAGGCCGTACATGCCGCCGTCGACCGCCAGCGCCGTGCCGGTGGTCGAAGCGGAAAGGGGACTCGCGAGGTAGACGACGGCGTTCGCGACCTCCTCGGCGGTGACCAGGCGGCCCATCGGCTGGCGCGCCGCGAGGGCCGCGCGTTCGGCCGCCGGGTCGTCCGCGGCGTCGAGGAGACGGCCCACCCAGGGGGTGTCCGCCGTGCCCGGGCACACGCAGTTGACGCGGACGCGGTCGGGCAGGTGGTCGGTCGCCATCGCCAGGGTCAGCGAGAGCACCGCGCCCTTGCTGGCCGAGTAGAGCGCGCGGTTGGGCAGGCCCGCCCAGGCCGCGATGGAGCAGGTGTTGACGATCGCCGCGGACGGCGAGTTCTTGAGGTGCGGCAGCGCGGCGCGGGCGAGCCGGACCATGCCGACGAGGTTGACGTCGAACACGCGGTGCCATTCGTCGTCGTCGTTGGCCGTGACGTCGCCTTGCGCGCCGATGCCCGCGTTGTTGACGAGGATGTCGAGGCGCCCGAAGCGTTCCACGACGGCGTCGATGGCTTCGCGGACTTCGTCATCCGAAGAGACGTCGCAGCGGAAGCCGTCGTCGTCCGGCTTCAGGTCGAGGACCGCCACCTGGGCGCCGCGCTCGGCCAGCAGGGTCGCCACCGCCTTGCCGATGCCCGAGGCGCCTCCGGTGACGGCGGCCACCAGGCCCTCGAATTCACTCACTTGCGGTCTCCGTCCACTCGGGACCGTCCGGGAAGCGGAACCGGCGCAGCGTGGCGTCGTGCATGCGCGCGGAGAACCCGGGTGCGGTCGGGGCGAGGTACCGGCCGCGTTCGACGACGGCCGGGTCGGTGAAGTGCTCGTGCAGGTGGTCCACCCACTCGATCGAACGGTCCGCGTCGGTGCCGGACACCGCCACGAAGTCGAACATCGACAGGTGCCGGACCAGCTCGCACAGCCCGACACCACCGGCGTGCGGGCACACCGGGACGCCGAACTTGGCCGCCAGCAACAGGATCGCCAGGTTCTCGTTGAACCCGCCGACGCGGGCGGCGTCCAGCTGCAGCACCGAAATCGCGTCCGCCTGCAGCAGCTGCTTGAAGACGACGCGGTTCTGGACGTGCTCGCCGGTGGCGATCTTGATCGGCGCAAGCGCTTTCGCGATGGCCGCGTGCCCGAGGACGTCGTCGGGGGACGTCGGCTCCTCGATCCAGTACGGGTCGTACGGCGCCAGCGCGGTCATCCAGGTGACCGCGGCGGAGACGTCCCAGCGCTGGTTGGCGTCGACGGCGATCCGGACGTCCGGCCCGACGGTTTCGCGGGCGAGCTTCATCCGCCGGACGTCGTCCTCGAGGTTGCCGCCGACCTTGAGCTTGATCATCTCGAAGCCGTCCGCGACGGCCTGTTCGGCGAGCCGCACGAGCTTCGCGTCGGCGTACCCGAGCCAGCCGGGAGACGTGCTGTAGGCGCGGTAGCCGTGCGCTTCCAGCTGCTTCGCGCGTTCGGCGCGGCCGGGTTCCGCGCGCCGCAGGATCTCCAGGGCTTCGGCCTCGGTGAGCGCGTCGGACAGGTACCGGAAGTCGACCAGGGAGACGAGTTCCTCCGGGGTCATCCGCGCGGCGAACCGCCAGACCGGGAGGTTCGCCCGGCGGGCGGCGAGGTCCCACGCGGCGTTGACGATCGCGCCGACGGCCATGTGCGCGACGCCCTTTTCCGGGCCCAGCCAGCGGAACTGCGAGTCGCCGACGAGCGTGCGGGACAGGTCGCCGAGCGCGGCCGCGTCCTCCGGGACCTCGCGCCCGACGACGTGCGGGGCGAGCGCGCGGATCGCGGCGGCCTGGACGTCGTTGCCGCGGCCGATGGTGAACGCGAGGCCGTAGCCGTCCGGGCCGCCGTCGGCGTGCAGCACGACGTAGGCGGCCGAGTAGTCCGGGTCGGGGTTCATCGCGTCCGAGCCGTCGAGCTCCTTCGACGTCGGGAACCGGACGTCGAGGACCTCCATGCCGATGATCTTCGCCATGGTCAGGCCTGCCTCGCGGTCTGGCGCTGGCGGCCGAGGCCGTCGATCTCCAGCTCGATCACGTCGCCGTCGCGCAGGTACGGCTTCGGGTCGGGCTGCCCGAGCGCGACGCCTTCGGGGGTGCCGGTGTTGATCAGGTCGCCGGGCCGCAGCACCATCACCTGGCTGAGGTGGTGCACGATCTCGGCGACGCTGAAGATCATGTCCTTGGTGGACGAGTCCTGCTTCTTCTCGCCGTTGATCCACAGCCGCAGGCCGAGGTCCTGCGGGTCGGGCACCTCGCTCGCCGGGACCAGTGCCGGGCCGAGCGGGTTGAAGTTCTCGCACGACTTGCCCTTGTCCCACTGGGCGGTGCGGAACTGCAGCGCGCGCTCGGAGACGTCGTTCGAGACGACGTAGCCGGCGACGTACTCCAGGGCCTCCTCGACGCTGTCGAGGTAGCGGGCGGTCTTGCCGATGACGACGCCCAGCTCCACCTCCCAGTCGGTGCTCGTGGAACCGCGCGGGATGAGGACGTCGTCGGCGGGGCCGACCACGACGTCCGGTGCCTTCATGAAGACAACGGGCTCGGTGGGCGGCGTCGCGCCGGTTTCCTCGGCGTGGCGGCGGTAGTTCATGCCGATGCAGACGACCTTGCCGGGCTGGGCGATCGGCGAGCCCACGCGAAGGCCCTCGACGCCGGCCTCCGGCAGCTCCCCGGCGGCGAGCGCGGCGGCCGCGCGCGCGATGCCGTCCGCGGCGAGGAAGCCGCCGTCGACGTCGGCGGTCAGCCCGCCCAGGTCGTAGGTGGTGCCGTCGCCGGCCCGCACGAACGGACGCTCACTTCCCGGCTCTCCGAGGCGCACTAGCTGCACGGACATTCCCTTCACCCACACCGACCAGACATCCGATGTATATCGCAGTCACGAGCCTGGATCCAGAGCCGGCGGCGGATCGGCCCGAAATTGGTCGGATCGGTATCGGTTCACGCTCTTTTGAGCACGGGGTGTCACCGATCACAGCCGGAATAGCCCCGCCGCCGGGGTCGCTGGTCGGAGTCAGGACCGGGAGGAGGCCGATGACCACCACGGCGGAACGTACCGCGGCCGGCGGACGCGCGCAGCGGCTGAAGTTCGTCCTCATCCTGGGTGGCCTCTCGGCGTTCGGGCCGCTGTCGATCGACATGTACCTGCCCGCGCTCCCCCGGATGGCCGAGGACCTGCGCGCGGCGGACAGCACGGTCCAGCTGACGCTGAGCGCGTTCATCGCCGGGCTGGCGCTGGGCCAGCTGGTGCTCGGCCCGCTGTCGGACGCGCTCGGCCGCCGCCGTCCGCTGCTCGCGGGCCTGGTGCTGTACGTCGTGGGCTCGGTCCTGTGCGCGGTGAGCCCGGACGCGTGGCTGCTGGTCGGCGCGCGGTTCGTCCAGTCGCTGGGCGCGGCGGCGGGCATCGTGATCGCGCGCGCCACGGTCCGCGACCTCTACTCCGGCACCGCGATGACGAAGTTCTTCTCGACGCTGATGCTGGTCAGCGGCCTGGCCCCGATCCTGGCCCCGCTGCTCGGCGGCCAGCTGCTGAACTGGACGTCGTGGCGCGGGGTGTTCGTCGTGCTGGCGGCGTTCGGCGCGCTGCTGCTGGCGGTGGTGGCGTTCTTCCTGCCGGAGCCCTCCCCGGTCCGCGTCCCGGCCCGGCTCGGCCAGGTGATGCGGACGTACGGGCGGCTGGTGGCGGACCGGACGTTCGCGGGGTACGCGCTGGCGTCGGGACTGCTGTTCGCGTCGATGTTCGCGTACATCTCGGGCTCGTCGTTCGCGCTGCAGGGCGTGTACGGGCTGAGCCCGCAGGCGTACAGCGTGGTGTTCGGCGTGAACGGCGTGGGGATCGTGCTGGCCGGCCAGCTCAACGGCCGCCTCGTCGGACGGGTTTCCGAGCGGGTGCTGCTGGCGTGGGGCCTCGCGCTGGGCGTGCTCGGCGGAGCTTTCGTGCTGGCGTCGGCGGTGTTCCGGGCTCCGCTGGCGTTGCTGCTGGTGTCGTTGTTCCTGCTGGTGTCGAGCATCGGGCTGGTGATGCCGAACGCGAGTTCGCTGGCGCTGGCTTCCCACGCCCGCTCGGCCGGGTCGGCGTCGGCGTTGCTGGGGGTGCTGCAGTTCGTGGTCGGCGCCGCGGCGACGCCGCTGGTGGGGCTGGGCGGGCCGGGGACCGCGGTGCCGATGGCCGCGACGATGGCGGGGTTCGCGGTCCTGGCCCTGGTGGCGTTCTTGTCTTTGACGCGGGTTCGTCAGCCGGCCGGCTTGGTCGCGTAGCCGGGGAAGCCGCACCAGTCCTTGCGGTTGAACGCTTCGGGGTGGTCGAGGATCTCGCGGACCCGGCGGGCCCAGGTTTCGAGCCAGGCGTCGCCGGACTGCGCGGCGATCCGGGCGGTCTCGCGGAAGTCTTCCTTGGCCTGGGCGTGGCCGACCATGCAGTAGAGGCTGGACAGCAGGGTTTCGCGGGCGCGGAGCGGGCAGGCCGGATCGGGGATGACCTCGAGCAGCACGGGCAGGTTCTCGGGCCAGGCGATGAGGATGTCCCAGTCCTGCTCCGGCTCGTCGTCGCCGCTGTACGCCCAGGCCCGGATTTCCGCGCCGGTCGGGAGGTGCCCTTCTTCGGTCATGCCCCGATCTTGGCAGAGCGGTCAGGTCAGCGAGGCCAGATTTTCCGTGATGGCTTCACGGCTTGGCGTCGTTGTTGCGCCACCACAGCCAAGCCGCGCGAATCCCTCGCCCCGTCGCGCGGGAAGCACGTCCGGTCAGGCGTGCCCCGCTGATCGCGCCCCGGAGCCACGCGGGCCCGTCCGGCGGCCCGATGGATATCTGCCGGGCGCTCACCCCGAATCGGCCGAACTGCCGCCGGGCACAGCTTCCGGCCCCACGTGGGCTGCGGCTTGCCGTGCTCGTCCCCTCTCATCGGCGGTCAGGTCAGCGAGGCCAGATCCGCGGTCTCGAGCTGCTCCGCCGTCACCTTGGCCCGGCCGTCCACCAACGCGCCCAGCGCGTCGCCGTCGTCCCACATGTTCACGTTCATCGCCGCCGCGACTTCGCCGTCGCGGAGCCAGAACGCCGTGAACTCCCGGGACGCCAGGTCGCCGCGCACCACCAGCTCGTCCGACACCGGGTCCGCCAGGCCTCGGTACTCGCAACCCAAGTCGTACTGGTCCGTGAAGAAGTACGGCGACGCGAGGAAGGGTTCGTTCTCCCCCAGCAGGTTCTGCGCCACGTGCGCGCCCTGGTCCTTGGCGTTCGCCCAGTGCTCCACCCGGATCCGGCGGCCGTAGCGCGGGTGGAAGTGGGCCGCGATGTCGCCCACCGCGTACACGTCCGGAGCCGCCGTGCGCAGGCCCGCGTCGACGCACACGCCGCCGTCGTCGGACAGCTCCAGGCCCGCCGCGTGGGCCAGCTCCACCCTCGGAGCCGCGCCGACCGCGATCAGGACCACGTCCGCCGGCAGCTCTTCGCCGTTGCCGAGGCGGACGCCGCGGACGCCGTCGGGGCCGCCCGTGATCTCCGCTACCTGCTCGCCCAGGCGGTAGTTGACGCCGTTCGAGACGTGCAGGTCGCGGAAAACGCCGCCGATCGTCTCGCCGACGACGTTGGCCAGGGGCACCGGGACCGGGTCGACCACCGTCACGTCCGCGTTGTGCGTGCGGGCCGCCGCGGCGGCCTCCGAGCCGATCCAGCCGGCGCCGACGATCACCACCCGCTCCGCCTCCGCGAACGCCGAGCGCAGCTTCAGCGAGTCGTCCAGGGTGCGCAGCGTGTACAGCCCGGGCAGGTCGCCGCCGGGGACCGGCAGGGACCGCGGCCGCGAGCCGGTCGCCAGGACCAGGCGGTCGTAGCGGTGCTCGCCGCCCGCGTCGTCGAGGACCAGGCGGGCGCCCAGCTCGACGCGGGTCGCCGTGACGCCGGCCGTGAAGCGGATGTCCTTCTCCGCGTAGAACTTCTCTTCGTGCACCCAGTCGGGTTCGTCGGTGTTGCCGAGCAGGATGCCCTTCGACAGCGGCGGCAGCTCGTACGGGCGGTGCGGATCCGAGCCCATCAACAGGACTTCGCCGGTGTAACCCCGCTCGCGCAACGCGGCCGCGGCGGACGCCCCGCCCAGTCCCGCACCGACGACGACGATCTTCCGCGGCTCCGACATCAGCGACCTCCCACGACGACGAGACGGTGCGGACGGTACTCCGGAACCGGCCGCGCCACGACCGGGGGATACGCCGGAAATCCGCGAAGCGCAAGACAAAACCCGCGAGTAGGCAGATCGGGTGAACCGGCGTCATAGCACCGCCACGGCCCCCTCCCACCCTCGCACGAAGCACGACCGACGAAGGAATCGGAGGGCGGCGACCATGAGTCGGGGCGAGTGGTCGATCGGCTGTCGCGATCTGGCCGGCAGGCGCAGGGACGTGACGGTGTTCGTCAGCAACGACAAGGTGGTGCTGGTCGCTCCGCCCGGCGAGGCGGCGGTCCTCGGACCGCTCGACGTCGGACGGCTGCGGGCCGCGCTGCGCGACGCCGTCGTCGCGACGGCGGACGAGACGGCCCAAACCTGACCCGGCTTTCCCCGGGGCGCGGCGCACCCCTGGCCGTGTGGTCTGCCCGGCGCCGCAGGGATGTCATGAAAGGGTCGTTCATGTCGTCTGGCGAGGTGAACGACCCTTTCATGACATCGCGGACAACCTGACAACTACCGTTCCTACTTTCCAGTAGGTTAGAGTCGGTCCCGACGGAAGGGACCGGCCATGACGACCTACTTCGTGACGGGTGCGACGGGCTTCATCGGGAAACGCCTGGTCGCGCGGTTGCTCCGGCGGCCGGCGACGTCCGCCGTGTACGCGCTGGTGCGGGAGACCTCCCGCGAGCGGCTGGCCGCGCTGAGCCAGGGCTGGGCGGGCGCGGAGAAGCTGCGGCCCGTGGTCGGCGACCTCGCCGAACCCCGGCTCGGCGTCGACCCCGCGGGGTTCGAGCACCTCGACCACGTCGTCCACCTGGGCGCGGTCTACGACCTCACCGCCGGCGAGGCGGCCAACCGGCGAGCCAACGTCGAGGGCACCCGGCACCTGCTCGCGTTCGCCGCCGCGGCGGGGGCGGGGCTGGTGCACCACGTGTCCTCGATCGCCGTCGCGGGCGACCACGCCGGGCGGTTCACCGAGGCCGACTTCGACCTCGGGCAGCGCTTCTCCTCGCCGTACCACGCGACGAAGTTCCAGGCCGAGAAGCTCGTCCGCGAGCAGGCGCTGCCCTTCCGCGTCTACCGGCCGTCCGCGGTCGTCGGCGACTCGCGCACCGGCGAGATGGACAAGGTCGACGGGCCCTACTTCTTCCTGCCCGCGATCTCGCGGCTGGCCGCGCTACCCCGGCGGCTCCCGCTGGCCGCTCCCGACCTCGGCGCGACGAACCTGGTGCCGGTCGACTACGTCGTCGACGCGATGGAGTTCCTGATGCACCGGGACGCGCCGTCCGGGTCGACCTACCACCTCGCCGCCGCGCGGCCGCAGTCGCTCAACTCCGTCTACAACGCCTTCGCGCGCGCCGCCGGCGGGCCGGTGGTCCGGGCCGCGCTGCCCGCCCGGCCCTCGGGCGTGGTCCGGCGCGCAGGCGGGCGGGTCGCGAAGGCCGCCGCGGCCGGGATCGACCGCCTGCCCGGCGGCCGGGCCACGCGGGCCGCCGTCCTCGAAGAGCTGGGCGTCCCGCTGGAAGTGCTGCCGCACCTGAGCATGCCGGTCGAGTTCGACACCGCGCGGACGACGACGGCGTTGTTCGGCAGCGGCGTCGAGCTGCCCGAACTCCGCGACTACGCGGCACCGCTGTACCGCTACTGGCGGGCGCACCTCGACCCCGACCGCGCCCGCCGCACCCACGGCCTGGCCGGGCGGACGGTGCTGATCACCGGCGCGTCGTCCGGGATCGGCCGGGCGTCGGCGCTGGCCGTGGCACGCAAGGGCGCGAAGGTGATCCTCGTGGCCCGGCGCGCGTCGGAACTCGAAGAGGTGCGCGAAGAGATCCTCGCCGCGGGCGGCACCGCGGCGGCGTACCCGTGCGACCTCACCGACGGCGACGCGGTCGACGCGCTCGTCAAGGACGTCCTCGGCGAGCACGGCGCGGTGGACGTGCTGGTGAACAACGCCGGCCGGTCGATCCGGCGCTCGGTCGCGCTGTCCACCGAACGGTTCCACGACTTCGAGCGCACGATGGCGATCAACTACTTCGGCCCGGTGCGGCTGATCCTCGGGTTCCTGCCGTCGATGGCCGAGCGGCGGTTCGGCCACGTCGTCAACGTGACGACCCAGGGCCTGCAGACCGACACCCCGCGCTTCTCCGCGTACCTGGCGTCGAAGGCGGCGCTGGAGGAGTTCGGGCTGGCGGCCGGGCGCGAGACGCTCTCGGACGGCGTCACCTTCACGTCGGTGCGGATGCCGCTGGTGCGGACGCCGATGATCGCGCCGACCGGCTACCGCGGGCTCCCGTCGAGCAGCCCCGAACGCGCGGCGGCCCTGGTGGTGAAGGCGTGCGAGGAGCGGCCGGAGATCCTCAGCCTGCCCGAAGGCCGCGCGGCCGAACTGGCGACGCTGGTCGCGCCGCGGCTCGCCCGCTTCACCGCGCACCTCGCGTACTCCGCGATGCGGGAGTCGGCGCCGGAAGCCCGCGACCTGCCCCGCCGCCCCGCGCCGGCGTCGGTCGCGGCGGCGGTGACCCGCTCGATCTGGCGCCGTCGTGCTTGATCCCCGCGAATTCCGCCGAAACGCTGGCACGGCGGCGACGGTACTTCTACCCTCGCGCGAGTCCCGCACACCGGTGCGGGCGTGAACTGGGGAGTTCGAAATGCCGGAAATCACCACTGGGGAGACAGCCGAGATCGGGACCGCGCGACCCACCTTCGGGTGAACCACGCCGGGTGGGGCCCGGCCACGGAAAGCCGTGAAGGCCTCCATCCCGGCTTTTACGACCGTGAAGGCCTCCTTACCGGCGCAAGCCGCCGGTAAGGAGGCCTTCACGGCTTTACGGACCGCGGGAGCCCGGTGGTGCTGTCCATGCCGGGGCGGAGACCGGCCAGTACCATCGCTCCCGGGTGTGATCGGGAGCGGAAGGCGGGCGAGGCGTGGACGTGGCGAGTCCTGCGCGCGCCGCCGCGGAGCCCGCGCCCCCGAAGGCCGCGCGGCCGGCGCTGCGCTGGGCCGTCCACGCCGGCTGGGTCGTGCTGCTCGCCCTCGCCACCGAACTGCGCGTCGGCCGCTTCGGGTTCCACCCCTCCGACCAGGGCTTCATCCTCGCGCAGGCGTGGCGCGTGCTGCACGGCGAAGTCCCGCACGCCGACATCATCTCCGCGCGCCCGCTCGGGTCCGCCGTGCTGCACGTCGCCGACTTCGCCCTCCCGATGCCGTTGTTCTTCGGGTCGAGCTTCCTGTCGATGATCGAGATCATCGTGGCGACGATCGCGTTCGCCGCGCTCGTCACCCGGCGCCGGGTGCTGGACTGGGGCCCGGGCATGACGGCGATGGTCGCGGCCGCGTCGCTGATCAACCTCAACGCCTTCCCGCTGATGGCCTGGCACACCGTCGACGGCATCGCGCTCACCGCGTGCGGTGCCTGGGCGCTGGACTCCGGCCTGCGCACCGGCCGCGCCCTCGCCCGCCGCGGCGGCCTGGTGCTGCTCGGCTGCGCCGTGTTCGTGAAGCAGAGCTTCGCGCTGGCCGCCGTGATCGGCGTGCTGTGGCTGCTGCTGCACCCGGCCACCCGCGCGGGCACGCGGCGCGTGGTGCGGGTGCTGCTCGACCTGCTCGCGCTCGGTGCGCCAGGCCTGGCGTACGTGGCGTGGGTCGCCCTCGGCGGCGGGTTCGCCGAGATGGTCGGGCAGCTCACCGGCGGCGTGCCCGCGTACGGCGAACGGCTGCTCGGGCTGTGGCTGGCCGACCCCGAGGTGCTGACCAGGGCGCCGGTGCGCGAACTGGGTTTCTTCGCCGTCATCGCCGTGGTGCTGCTGGCCGTCCGGCTGCCCGGCGACCGGCTCGGCGCGGCCGGGCGGGTCGCGTCGTGGCTGCTGGTGCTCGCCGGGGCCGCCGCGGTGGTCTGGACCGTGGTCGACGGCCGGTTCACCGGCTCCTCGCGCTGGGCGGACGTCCTGTGGTGGATCGTCGCGGTCAGCGTGCCGGTGAACGCGGCCGTGGCGCGGAAGGTGCCGTGGGCCGGGCTGCTCGTGCTCGCCACCGGGTTCATGACCAGCCTGTCGTGGGGCAACGACACCCCGACGCTGCTCACCGGCACCCTCGCGCTGACGGCGTTGCTGCTGCTGAGCCACGTCGTCCCGCCGCGGCCGCGGCTGGCGCCCCGCTGGGTGACCGCGACGGCCGGGCTGACCGCGGTCGCGGTGTGCGGCTGGGTCGTCGTCGCCCGTCACGACCAGGCGGCCTACCTCGACCTCGGGCACGACCGGCTGACCGCGGACCTCGGCGACGTCAGCCCCGCGATGTCCGGAATCCGCACCAACCCCTCGACCTACGCCTACGTCCGGCAGATCCGCGACTGCGTCGGCCGTTTCCCGGCCCCGCGGACGGCGATCCTGCCGGACAACGCGTTCGCCTACCCCGCGTTCGGCCTGACCAACCCGTTCCCGCTGGAGTGGCCGCTGCCGCTGGAGATCGTCGGCGACGCGCCCCAGCGGATGCTCGCGAAGAGCGACGAGCTCAACCGCGAAGGCGGCTACCTCGTGCTGTTCCAGACGGTGCCGAGCCGGCTGCTGGCCACCGGCGGCCCGGTGCCGGCGGAGGTCCCCGCCGACACCCCGGTGTTCACCTACCTCGGCCTGGAGCGGGCGATCCAGGCCCGGCTCACCGGCCGCGTGGTGACCTGCGGCAGCTTCGTGGGCAAGTACGCGCCCTGACCTTCACGAAGCGCGCCCGGCCTCGCTGAGCGCGCTGAACACTTCGATCAGCGCCTGGGCGATGGTTTCCCCGTCGTCGCCCGACATCAGCTCGCCGAACTGGACGCTCTCGGCGGCGACCCGGGCGCTGCGGACGGCCATCGCCCGCTCGTACTCCGCCAGCGCTTCGTCGACCGGGTGCGCGGCCAGGGCCTGGCCGAGTTCGGCGCCGTCGAGCATGGCCAGGTTGGCGCCTTCGCCGTTGACCGGCATGAGGTGGGCCGCGTCGCCGACCAGCGTCACCCCTGGCACCCGGTCCCACTCGTGCCCGGGCGGCAAGGTGTAGTGCGGGCGCAGGACGGGCGCGGTGTCGCCGTCGGTGATCAACGCCGTCAGCTCCGGGGCCCAGCCCTCGAACTCCGCCGCGATCCGCGCGGCCGCCGCGGCAGGATCGGTGAAGTCGACGTCGTCGAACCACTCCAGCGGTCGCGTGAGCGACACGTAGGTGTGCAGCGTGTCCCCGCTCTCCCGGTGGGCGTGGATTCCCTTGCCGGGCGCGGGCACCATCAGCGAACCGCCGCCGACGGCCTTCGCGGACGCCGGGTGGCGGGTGTCGGCGTCGAAGAGGTAGATCTCGACGAACGCTTCGCCGACGTACTCGGGTTTCGCCGCCGTGCGCAGCGATCGGATCCGCGACCAGGCGCCGTCCGCGCCGACCAGCAGGTCCGCGACGACCGCGGTGCCGTCGGCGAAGGCGACTTCGTGCCGCCCGTCGGCGAGGGTGCGGGCGCCGGTGACCTTCCGTCCCCAGTGGACGGTGCCGGGCGGCAGCGAGTCCAGCAGCATCCGCCGCAGTTCGCCCCGCTGCACCTCGGGACGGCCGCCGGAACCGTCGTCGGCCTTCTCGAAGAGCAGGTTCCCGTTCGCGTCGAGGACGCGCATCGCTTGGCGGCCTTCGAGGATCAAGCCGCGGAACTCGGGCATCAGCCCGGCGGCCTCGACGGCGAGCTGGCCGTTGTAGTCGTGGATGTCGAGCATCCCGCCCTGCATCCGCGCCATCGGCGACGCTTCCGCTTCGTAGACGACGGCTTCGATCCCGTGGACGTGGAGAACGCGGGCGAGGGTGAGGCCGCCGAGGCCGGCGCCGATGATCGTGACTGGGGTGTGCATCCGTGCTCCTCCGGATCTCGTGGTGACCTCCGAAGGCTGGCGCGGCGCACTGGTGCGGACCGCACACCGCGCTGGTACGGACCTGGCAGGGCCGGTCAGTCCACCACCAGGTCGTCCGGGCTCCCGGTCGCCAGCCCGGCGAGGACGTCCAGCGCGGCGGCCAGTGTCTCCACCGGCGGCGCCGACACCGCGACGCGCACGGCGTTCGGCGCGTGGCCGGGCAGCACGGCGAAGGCCGCCGCCGGGGACAGCGCGATCCCGTGCCGGGCCGCGGCCGCCACGAACGTGTCCGCGCGCCAGTGCTCCGGCAGCTCCCACCAGCGGTGGTAGGAAGCCGCGTCGCCGCGCAGGCCCGGCAGCTTCTCCTCGACCACCAGCGCCCGCGCGGCGGCGTCCCGGCGTTTGGCGGCCTCGACTTCGGCGAGCGTGCCGGTGACGATCCACTGGGTCGCCGCCTCGACGGCGAACCGCGACGCCGCCCAGCCGCCCGAGCGCACCGACGACGCCAGCCGCGCGGCCCACTGCGGCGGCGGCACCAGGAAACCCGCGGTCAGGCCGGGTGCCACGCGCTTGGACAGGCTGTCCACGAAGACCGTCCGCTCCGGCGCGTGCGCGGCGAACGGCCGGACGTCGTCGCGCAGGAACGTGTAGATGCCGTCCTCGATCACCGGCAGGTCGAGCCGCGCGACGACCTCGGCCAGCTCCGCGCGGCGACGCTCGGGCATCGTCGTGCCCAGCGGGTTGTGCAGCGTCGGCTGGACGTACAGCGCGCGCACCGGCTCCACCGCGGCGAGCGCCGCCGGCACGAGCCCGTCCTCGTCGGTTTCGATGGGCACCAGCTCGATCCCGAGCCGCGCGGCGAGGGCCTTGACCACCGGGTACGTCAGCGACTCCACCGCGAGCCGCTCCCCCACCGGGACGAACGCGGCGATCGCCGCCGCGATCGCCTGCCTGCCGTTGCCGGTGAACAGGATCGTCGCCGGGTCCGGCCGCCAGCCGCCGCGGGTGAGCAGCGACGCCGCCGCCGTCCGCGCCGCCGGCGTGCCCGCGGCGCCGATCGGGTGCAGGGCGGCGGTGAGGACGTCCGCGCGCAGCAACGGTTCCAGCGCTTTCGCCAGCAGCGCCGACTGGTCGGGCAGGACCGCGAAGTTGAGTTCGAGGTCGACGCGGGCGTCCCCGGGCTCGGCGAGCGCGGGCTCGGGCGGCGGCTTCGCGGCCCGGACGAACGTGCCGCGCCCGACTTCGCCGACCGCCAGGCCGCGCCGGACCAGTTCGCCGTAGACGCGGGCGGCGGTGGAGTTCGCGATCCCGCGCTGCCGCGCGAACCGCCGCTGCGGCGGCAGCCGGTCCCCGGGCCGCAGCCGGCCCGCCTCGATGTCGGCGGCGAGGGCGTCCGCGACGACGCGGTAGTCGTCCATCTCCACCTTCCCGCCTTCGGTCGATCCTGAGCATGATCCCAGCCCGCCGTCCCCCGCCTCTCGAGCGCCCCAATGTGGCCTTCGGTGCGTCAGACGCAACGAAGGGCCCCTTGGGTGCGTCAGACGCAACCAAGGCCACATTGGGGCGCTTGGGACCGCCGTCGCGATCCCGGTGCTGGGCGGCCCGGCCCGCTAGATTTGAGGTGGAGGTGCCATGACCGACAAGACCTGGGCCGAAGTCGACGACTACCTCACCGGCGCGCTGCTCGCCCCCGATCCGGTGCTCGACGACGCGCTCGCCGACTCGGCCGCCGCCGGGTTGCCGTCCATCGCCGTCGCGCCCAACCAGGGCAAGCTGCTGAACCTGCTCGCGCGGCTGTCCGGGGCGCGCCGGATCCTCGAGATCGGCACGCTCGGCGGGTACAGCACGATCTGGCTGGCCCGCGCGCTGCCGGCCGGCGGCAAGCTGGTGACCTGCGAATACGAGCCGAAGCACGCGGAAGTCGCGAAGGCGAACCTGGCGCGGGCGGGCTTCGGCGAGGACGTCGCCGAGATCCGGGTCGGCGCCGCGCTGGACACGCTGCCCACGCTCACCGGGCCGTTCGACTTCGTGTTCATCGACGCCGACAAGGCCAACCTGGCGAACTACGTGCGGGCCGCGCTGGAGCTGTCCCGGCCGGGCACCACGATCGTCGTCGACAACGTCGTGCGCCAGGGCCGGGTCGCCGACGCGGGCAGCGACGACCCGAACGTGCGCGGCGCGCGGGCGATGTTCGACGTCCTGGCCGCCGAGCCGCGGCTGGACGCGACCGCCGTCCAGACCGTCGGGACCAAGGGGCACGACGGGTTCGTGCTGGCGATCGTCCGCTGATCAGCGCGGTGGCCTCGCCACCGGGGACGGCGGCGGCACCACCTGGTGCGCCGCCGTCATGAACGCGCGCCAGACGTCGGCCGGGACGACGTCGCCGGTCAGCTTCGCGCCGTTGGCGTCCTTGAGCCGCCGGTCGTCGTCGGAGCCGATCCAGACCGCGGCCGCGAGCTGCGGGGTGTAGCCGACGGCCCAGGCGTCCTGGTTGTCCGGGCTGTTGCCGTGCTCGGCCTCGCCGGTCCGCAGCGCGGCACCACCGCCGTCGGTCAGGGTGCTCGTGACCTCGCGGGCGACGCGGTGGCTGGTGTCGTCGTCGCCGAACGCCGGGGCCGCCGTGTCCGGCTGCTCCCAGATCACCGCGCCGCTCTCGTCCCGGACCTTCGCGACCAGGTGCGGGGTGGCGCGCCGGCCGTCGGCGGCGAAGGTCGCGTACGCGCCCGCCAGGTCGAGCGGCCGCAACGGGTAGCGGCCGATGGCGATGCCCGCCCCGATGAGGAAGCCGTCCTTCTCGCGCATCGTCGGGGCGCCGTCGACGGTCTCCGGGATGCCGGCCTGGCGCGCGGTCTCGCTCAGCGCGTCCGGGCCGAGCTGCTTCGCCAGCGCGACGAACGGGCCGTCGGCGTGGCTCGCCATCGCCGTGCGCGGGGTGCACTTCGGACCGCAGACGTCCGGGTACTGGAAGTTCTCGCCGAGGAACTCGAGCTTCGACGGCGACGGGATCGGCTGGTCGGTGCCGTAGCCGTGGCGCAGCAACGCGGCGAGCGTGAAGGGGTAGAACGCCGAGCCCGGCGCGTGCGGCGTGCCGGCGTAGTCGCGGACGCCCTGGTCGCCGCCGTTGTACACGCGGACGGCGCCCGTCCGCGGGTCGATCGCGACGACGGCGCCGCGGAACTCCTTCGGTTCGGTCTTCAGCCTGTCCTGCAACACCTTCTTGGCGGCGTCCTGAAGCCCGCGGTCCAGCGTCGTCTCCACCGTCATGTTGCCCTGCTGGAGCCGGTTCAGGGGGAAGCCGTCGCGGTCGAGCTCGGCGAGCACCTGCTGCTTGATGTGGAACTCGTCGTAGGTGACGCGGCCCGCGCGGGTTTCCGACGGCGGCTGGATCTCCGCGCCGGGGTACGCCATCGGCTCACTGTTCTTGACGTAGCCGCGGCCGCGGAGCTTGTCGCGCACGTACTCCCAGCGCCGCGTGGCGTGCGCGTCGCCCGAGGCGGCCGGGTCGTGCACCGACGGCGACTGGATCATCCCGGCGAGGAAAGCCGCTTCGCTCCAGGTGATCGAGTCGTCGAGCTTCTTGCCGAAGTAGGCGTTCATCGCCGCCGCGGGCCCGAACGTGCCGCGGCCGAAGGAGATGATGTTGACGTAGCTCTCGAAGATCTGTTCCTTGCTCTGCTCCTGGGTGATCTTCGTGGCCAGCACCAGCTCGGCGAACTTGCGGCCGAGCGTGGCGTCGTCGTCGCCGGTGGACTTCTTGATGTACTGCTGGGTGATCCCGGACCCGCCGCCGACGCCGGTGAGGAACGCGCGGCCGATGCCGGTCGGGTCGAAACCCTGGTTGTCCCAGAAGGTCGGGTCCTCGGTGGCGATGATGGCGTCCCGCAGCTTCGCGGGCACCTGCGCGTAGGGCACGAACATCCGGTCGCCGTCGGCCGGGATCACCTTCAGCAGCTCGGATCCGTCGGCGTACTGCAGCACGACGGTCTTGTCCAGCTCGGCCAGGACCTCCTGCGGGCTGCGGACGTCGAGCACGAGGTAGGCGACCCAGAACGCGATCAGCGGGCCGCCGACGAACACGCCGGCCGTCCAGTACGCGATCCGCCGGACGCGCCGCCACCGCCGCCGTCGCGGGGTCGTCTCGCTGGGTTCCTCAGTCGGTTCCTCGGTCGCCAAGGTCACGAATGGATGACGGCCGGACGGGTGAAAAGGTTCTGTGGAGAGCCGGCGGGGGTTGTTCGAATCCTGTCAAGATCCCTCAGCCCTTGGCCCGGCGGGGAGCCGCCGAGCGGGGCGGTGTCGAGCGCATGTGGTCGCGCACCGGCGCCAGCAGGCCGGCGAGGGTCTCGACGTCGGCCGGGGACAGCGGCTCGAAGAGCAGGCCCGCGACCACCTCGACGTGCCCGGGCAGCACCCGGGCGAGCCGCTCGCGCCCGGCGTCGGTGATGGTGACCGTGGTGCTGCGCTCGTCGTCCGGCGAGGGGGCGCGGGTGACCAGGCCTGCCTTTTCGAGCAGGCTCGCCTGGTAGGTCAGGCCGCTGCGGCTGTAGACGACGCCGTCGGCGAGGTCGGTCATGCGGTGACTGCCCGACGGCGAGTCCCCGAGCCGGGCCAGCAGCTGGAACTGCACGTAGCTGAGTTCGCCCGCTTCGCGCAGCTGCTGCTCGACCGCGTGCCGCAGCAGGCTGGTCACCTCGATGAGGTCGAAGTAGGCGCCGAGCTGCACGGGGTCGAGCGACGGTTGCGGCATACCCGGAGTCTACTGCTTCGAATTCGAAGGAGTAGGCGGGCGCGCTGCCGAACGACCTGATGGCGGTGACCGGCGTCACTTGCTTCGAATTCGAAGCAGTTGTACCGTGGTCTGCAGTTGCTTCGAATTCGAAGCTTTTCCCGAAAGCGAGAAGTCCCATGAAGGCAGTGCGTTTCCACGACTACGGCACCCCCGGCGTCCTGCGCTACGAGGACGCGGACCTCCCGGTCCCCGCCGACGGGCAGGTCCGGCTGCGCGTCGCCGCGACGTCGTTCAACCCGGTCGACGGCAACATCCGCGGCGGTTTCATGCGCGGCCCCATCCCGGTCGAGCTGCCGCACACCCCCGGCATCGACGTCGCCGGCACGGTCGACGAGCTGGGCGAAGGCGTCGACGGCCTCGCGGTGGGCGACCGGGTCGTCGGCTTCCTCCCGATGGACGGCGCCGGCGCGGCCGCGGAGTACGTCGTGGCCCCGGCGTCGGTCCTCACGCCGGCCCCGGCGAACGTCCCGCTGGCCGACGCAGCGGCGTTGCCGCTGGTGGGGCTGACCGCGTACCAGGCGCTGTTCGACCACGCCGGGCTGACCGCCGGTCAGCGCGTGCTGGTCAACGGAGCCGGCGGCGCGGTCGGCGGCTACGCGGTGCAGCTGGCGAAGGAGGCGGGCGCCCACGTCATCGCCACGGCGGGCCCCCGCAGCGGCGACGCGGTCAAGGCGGCGGGCGCCGACGAGATCGTCGACCACACGACCACTTCGGTGCCCGAAGCGGTGACCGAACCGGTCGACGTGGTGCTCAACCTGGCCCCGGTGGACCCGTCGGAGCTGGCGGCGCTGGTGACCCTGATCCGGCCGGGCGGGGTGCTGGTGAACACGACGGTGTGGATGCCCGCGCCGTCCGACGAGGCACGGGGTGTGCGCGGCATCGACCTGTTCGTCCGCAGCGACGCGGAGCAGCTGGCGAAGCTGGTGGCGCTGGTCGAGCGGGGTGAGCTGCGGGTGGAGGTCGCCGAGCGGGTGGCGCTGCCGGAGCTGCCGGCGTTGCACGCGCGGGCGGCCGAGGGCGGGGTGCACGGGAAGGTGGTCGTGGTCCCGGTCGGCGACTGACGGCCCACGGTGGGTGGCGCGCGGCGAGGTTGCCTTGCCGGCCGGAGGGGCGAGGCAGGTGCCGGGGCAGCGACGCCGGACGGGTGCCGCTGCCCGGATCGCCGGCCCCGCGCGCACCGGCCGCGCCGGCCAGGTCAGGACAGCGCGCGGAGCGGCCAACCCCGCACTCGGTCAGGACAAGAACGCGCGCAGCAGGGACGCCGTCCCCTCGATGTGCTCCGCCATCGCCTGCCGTGCCGCGGCCGCGTCGCCCGCGAGGATCGCGTCGACGATGGCCTCGTGCTGGGCGTTCGAGTGCTCGAGGTTGGGCGGGAGCAGCGGGATGCGGTCGAGCAGCTGGTTGACGCGGGTGCGGGCGTCGGCCATCGCCGTGGTCAGGGAGCCGGAGGCGGTGACCTCGGCGATCGCCAGGTGCAGGCGGGAATCCTTGCGGCGGTAGTCGTCGAGGTCGGCGCCCGCGGCCTCGGCGAGCGTGCCGGTGAGGTGCTGGCGGTCGGCGGGGCTCAGCGAACGCGCGGCGGCCATCTCGGCGGCGCCGGTTTCGAGGACGTAGCGGAGGCTCAGCGCGTCCTCGAGCGCGACGGCGTCGACCTTGCCGCTGGGTGACTTCTCGGAGGGTGCGGGAAGGCTGTCGTTCACGAACGTGCCGCCGTACCGACCCCGGCGTGACTCCACGTAACCGGCGTCGGCGAGGGCTCGGATGGCTTCCCGCAGCGTCACGCGGCTGACCCCGAGCCGCTCGGCCAGCTCCCGTTCCGACGGCAGCCGCTCCCCCGCGCCGACCACCCCGAGCCGGATCGCCTGCAGCAGCCGCTCGACGGTCTCCTCGAAGGCGTTGCCCGCGCGAACCGGCCGGAACAGCGCTTCACCGGCGTTCGCCACCGAGGTCGACTCCATCCCGCGAGTCTAGGCCCCCGGTGTTCGTCACCGAGTGTTCACACCGGGGTGTTCGCCGCCCGGAAAACCGCTGGATCCGGACGGCCACGGTGAGCGACGATGGAGCGACCGACACCGAACATCGACGCAGGGGGCGATCCGGTGCACTTCCTGATGGCCGAGGACTTGGTCCACGAACGGGAGAACGAGCTGCGCCACGGCGTGCGCAACCGCCCGCCCGGCCGGGCGACGCCGAGACGCCGCACCGGCACGAGGCGCCAGCAGTTCGGCTGGACCCTCGTGGAAGTCGGCCTGCGGCTGGCCACCGACGACGACCACCGGAACTGATTCCTCGCTCCATCACTGTCGCCGCGCGTGTCTGGTGATCACCCTCAGCGATCGAGCAGTATGGTCGTGTCCGAGAGGAGGACGCGTGGATGACGACGTGAGGTTCGCCCGGCCGCTGATGAGCATGGCCGATGCCGCTCGGCACCTGGGAATCCCGCAGCAAACGTTCCATCGCTGGGCGCGCGGCTATCCCCACGGCGGTCCGCTCCTCCACGTCTCCGAGCCGGAAAGCATTCGGCAGGCCAGCGTTCCATTCATCGCCCTCGCCGAAGCATGGGTTCTGGAGGGCCTCCGGCAAGCCGGCGTCCGCCCGCAGAAAATCCGGCCTGCTCTCAAGAAGCTGCAGAACGAGTTCGGACGCGAGTACGTCCTCGTGTCGCCCGCACTGGTGACCGATGGGATCTCGGTGCTCTGGGACTTCTCCAAGACCGAAGCCGGGGCAGGGCTGATCGAAGGGCGTTCCGGCCAGACGGTGATTCGCGAAATCGTCCAGGATTACCTGACATACGTGGGCTTCGGCACCGACGACTACCCGAACCACCTGAAGCTCAGGACTTTCGAACCGTCGAAAGTCGCCATCGACCCCTACCGGTCGTCGGGACAGCCGGTCTTCGTGGGCTCCGGCGCCCGTGTCTCCAACGTCGCGGCCATGCTGAGAGCAGGTGAAGAACCTGCCGTCGTCGCCGAAGAACACGGAATCGGCATCGAAGCCGTCCGAGCCGCCGCACGCGTGCTCCTGGGCCGCGCCGCCTGAGTTCTACCTCGACGAGAATGCCGTTACCCGTAGCGTGCGGCGTTTTCTGACCAACCTCGGCTACACCTGCCACACTCCGCCGGAGGTGTTCGGCACTCGCGCCGAATCGCTCGGCGCGGCAGACACCGAATGGCTCGGGCGGATCGCAGGAACCGGCTGGGTCGTCCTGAACCGGGACGCCAAGATCATGGAACGCCCCGACGAGTTGGTCGCGTACCGCTCCGCGAAGGTGCACATGTTCTACCTCCCCGGCGAAGCGACCCGCGACCTCCTCTTGCACCTCGTCGAAACAAACCTGACGAACATCATCACTCTGTCAGCTGATCGAACTCCGGACGTCTGGAAGATCACACGACACGGAGTCGAGCGCTTCGTAGTGCGGAAACGAAGACGCTGATCAGCACTCGATGACGTTCACCGCCAGCCCGCCGCGGGCCGTCTCCTTGTACTTCACGCTCATGTCGGCGCCTGTCTCGCGCATCGTCTTGATCGCCTTGTCCAGCGTCACCACGTGGCTGCCGTCGCCGCGCATCGCCATCCGCGCAGCGTGGATCGCCTTCGACGCGCCCACCGCGTTGCGCTCGATGCACGGGATCTGGACCAGGCCGCCGACCGGGTCGCACGTCAGCCCCAGGTGGTGCTCCACGCCGATCTCCGCCGCGTTCTCCACCTGGGCAGGCGAGCCGCCGAGGACCTCGGTCAGGCCCGCCGCCGCCATCGCCGACGCCGAGCCGACTTCGCCCTGGCAGCCGACCTCCGCGCCCGAGATCGAGCCCGTCTGCTTGAGGATCGAGCCGATCGCGCCCGCGGTGAGCAGGAACGTCACGATGCCGTCGTCGGTCGAGTGCCGGATGAAGCGCTGGTAGTAGTGCAGCACCGCCGGGATGATGCCCGCCGCGCCGTTGGTCGGGGCCGTGACGACCCGGCCGCCCGCCGCGTTCTCCTCGTTGACCGCCAAGGCGTACAGGCTCACCCAGTCCATGGCGTACAACGGGTCGTCCGCGCCGTCCTCGGCCAGCAGCTTTTCGTGCAGCGACTTCGCGCGCCGCGGCACCTTCAGCCCGCCCGGCAGGACGCCTTCGTGCGTGCAGCCGTTGCGGACGCATTCCGCCATGACCGCCCAGATGTCCAGCAGCCCGGACCGCACCTCGTCACGAGAACGCCAGGCCAGCTCGTTCGCCAGCATGATCTCGCTGATCGGCTTCCCCGTCGACGCGCAGTGCCCCAGCAGGTCCGCGCCCGTCCGGAACGGGTACGGGACCGGCGTCGAGTCCTCGACGAACACCGTGTCCGTCTCGTACGACTCGTCGCGGACGAACCCGCCGCCGACCGAGTAGTACGTGCGCTCGCGCAGCAGCGAGCCCGACGCGTCGAACGCCCGGAACACCATGCCGTTCGGGTGCGCGGGCAGCGACTTGCGCCGGTGCATGGTGAGGTCGTTGTCCTCGTCGAACGCGATCTCGTGCGTGCCGGCCAGCCGCAGCCGCCCGGACTCGCGGATCTCCGCGATGCGAGCGGGCACCGTGTCCGTGTCGATCTCTTCGGGACGCTCCCCGGAAAGCCCCAGCAGGACGGCTTTGTCGCTGCCGTGGCCGAAGCCCGTCGCGCCGAGCGAGCCGAACAGCTCGGCCTGCACGCGGGACGTCCGCGCGAGGTCGTCGCCGAGTCCGTCCACAAAGGTCAGTGCCGCCCGCATCGGCCCGACGGTGTGGCTGCTCGACGGGCCGATGCCGATGGAAAACAGGTCGAAGACGCTGATCGCCATTGATCCGCCCCTTCCTATCGCGCCAGCAGTGAGCTGGCTTCTTGCGCGGCCGGGCCCTGGTCGGCGAGGTGCCGCAGGTTCTCCGGCAGCTCCTCTCCACGGTAACCCTTGGTCTGCGCGTAGAGCCGTCCCGCGCGGTACGACGACCGCACGAGCGGCCCCGCCATGACACCCGCGAAGCCCATCGCCTCCGCCGCCCGCGAATGCTCGACGAACTCCTCCGGCTTCACCCACCGGTCCACCGGGTGGTGCCGGGGCGAGGGGCGCAGGTACTGCGTGATCGTCAAGATCTCGCACCCCGCATCCACCAGATCCCGCATCGCGGGCGCGACCTCGTCCGGGGTCTCACCCATGCCCAGGATCAGGTTCGACTTCGTCACCAGACCGGCTTCACGAGCCTTGGTGATGACTTCCAGCGAACGCGCGTACCGGAAACCGGGACGGATCCGCTTGAAGATCCGCGGCACCGTCTCCACGTTGTGCGCCAAAACCTCCGGCCGCGACCCGAACACCTCAGCCAACTGCTCGGGATCGGCGTTGAAGTCCGGGATCAGCAGCTCCACACCCGTACCCGGGTTGAGAGCGTGGATCTGCCGGACCGTCTCCGCGTACAGCCACGCACCACCATCGGGAAGGTCATCCCGGGCGACACCAGTGACCGTCGAATACCGCAAACCCATCGCCTGCACCGACTCCGCGACCTTCCGCGGCTCGGTGCGGTCGAGGGCAGCGGGCTTACCCGTGTCGATCTGGCAGAAGTCACACCGCCGCGTGCACTGGTCCCCACCGATCAGGAACGTGGCCTCACGGTCTTCCCAGCACTCGTAAATGTTGGGACAACCCGCCTCTTCACACACCGTGTGGAGGCCTTCGCGGCGCACGAGACCCTTGAGTTCGGTGAACTCCGGCCCCATCCGCACCCGCGTCTTGATCCACGGCGGCTTCTTCTCGATCGGCGTCTCACTGTTGCGGACTTCCAGCCGCAGCAGCTTCCGGCCCTCGGGCAGCGCGCTCATCGCGAAAGGTCCGCGTACAACGGGTGCTTCGCGGCCAGCGCCTCGACGCGGTCGCGCAGCTTCGAGCGCAGGGCGTCGTCGAAGTCCGGCTTCAGCGCCTCGGCGATGACGTCGGCGACCTCGGCGAAGTCCTCGGCCTGGAAGCCGCGGGTGGCCAGCGCCGGCGTGCCGATGCGCAGGCCCGACGTGATCATCGGCGGGCGCGGGTCGAACGGGACGGCGTTGCGGTTGACCGTGATGCCGACCTCGTGCAGCCGGTCCTCGGCCTGCTGACCGTCCAGAGTGGACTGGACCAGGTCGACGAGCACCAGGTGGACGTCGGTCCCACCGGTCAGGACGCGCACCCCAGCCGAAGCGCAGTCCGCCTGCGACAGTCGCGCAGCCAGGATCCGCGACCCTTCGAGGGTGCGCTCCTGACGCTCGCGGAACTCGTCGCTCGCGGCGATCTTCAGCGCGACGGCCTTGGCCGCGATGACGTGTTCGAGCGGCCCGCCCTGCTGGCCGGGGAACACCGCCGAGTTGATCTTCTTCGCCAGCTCCTCGCGGCACAGGATGAGCCCGCCGCGCGGGCCGCCGAGGGTCTTGTGCGTGGTCGTGGTGACGATGTCGGCGTGCGGCACCGGCGACGGGTGCAGCCCGGCCGCGACCAGCCCGGCGAAGTGCGCCATGTCGACCATCAGGCGCGCGCCCACGAGGTCGGCGATGCGGCGGAACTCGGCGAAGTCGAGCTGACGCGGGTAGGCGGACCAGCCGGCGATGATCAGCTTCGGCTGGTGCTCGACGGCCAGGCGCTCGATCTCGGCGAGGTCGACGATCCCGGTCTCTTTGTCGACGTGGTAGGCGACGACGTTGTAGAGCTTGCCCGAGAAGTTGATCTTCATCCCGTGCGTCAGGTGACCGCCGTGCGCCAGGTCGAGGCCGAGGATCGTGTCGCCCGGCTTGAGCACGGCGAACATCGCGGCCGCGTTGGCCTGCGCGCCCGAGTGCGGCTGGACGTTGGCGTGCTCGGCGCCGAAGAGGGCCTTCGCGCGGTCGATGGCGAGCTGCTCGACGACGTCGACGTGCTCGCAGCCGCCGTAGTAGCGGCGGCCCGGGTAGCCCTCGGCGTACTTGTTGGTCAGCACCGAGCCCTGCGCCTCGAGCACGCCCACCGGGGCGAAGTTCTCCGACGCGATCATTTCCAGGGTGGACTGCTGGCGGGTCAGCTCGTCCGCGACGGCGGCGGCGACCTCGGGGTCGACGTCGGCGAGGTGGGCGTCGAAAGTCGGCATCAGTTCTCCTGGGTGTGCGCGGCGTACGCGGCGGCGTCGAGCAGCTCCGGCACGTCCCCGGTCAGACGCACCTTCAGGAGCCATCCTTCGGTGTAGGGGTCGGAGTTGATGACCTCGGGGGTGTCCGATGTGGTGCCGTTCACCTCGACGACCTCGCCGGAGACCGGCGCGTACAGCTCGCTGACCGACTTGGTCGACTCGACCTCGCCGAACACCTCGCCGGCGGTGATGGTGGAGCCCGCGTCGGGCAGCTGGACGAACACGATGTCACCGAGCGACTCGGCGGCGAAGGCGGTGATGCCCACGGTGGCGATGCCGTCTTCGACGGACAGCCACTCGTGTTCCTTCGTGTACTGCAGGTTCTCGGGGATGCTCACAGCTGGGAGTCCTTTACGCGCGGGAGTAGAAGGGAAGGGCGACGACCTCGACGGGCTCGATCCTGCCCCGGATGTCGACGGACAGCTCGGTGCCGGGCTCGGTGTACGCCCGATCGACGTACGCCATGGCGATCGGGTAACCCAGCGTCGGCGACAGGGCGCCGCTGGTGACCTCGCCGATCTCGACGCCGTCGGCCAGCAGCTTGTAGCCGTGGCGCGGGGCACGGCGACCCGACCCGCGAAGGCCGACGCGCACGCGCGGGACGTCCTGCTTGGACCGCTCCTCCAGTGCCGCGCGGCCGACGAAGTCGCCCGGCTTCTCGAACTTGACGACGCGGCCGAGCCCGGCTTCGAACGGGCTCTGCTCGACGGTGAGTTCGTTGCCGTACAACGGCATCCCGGCTTCCAGCCGCAGGGTGTCGCGGCAGGCCAGCCCCGCCGGGACCAGGCCGTGCGGCTCGCCGGCGTCCATCAGCAGGCGCCACAGCGCCGGTGCCTCGTCGGCGTCGACGAACAGCTCGAAGCCGTCCTCCCCGGTGTAGCCGGTGCGGGCGAGCAGGACGTCGTGGCCCTTCACCGACGCCGGGACGCTGGCGTAGTACTTGAGCGCGTCCAGGTCGGCGTCGGTGACCGCGGCCAGGATTTCGACGGCCTTCGGGCCCTGAACGGCGATCAGTGCGGTGGTCTCGGACTTGTCGTCCACGACCGCGTCGAAGCCCGCGACCCGCTCGGCCAGGGCGTCGGCGACGACCTGCGCGTTGCCCGCGTTCGCGACGACCAGGTAGTGCTCGTCGGCCAGCCGGTAGACGACCAGGTCGTCCAGCACGCCGCCCTCGGCGTCGCAGATCATCGTGTACCGCGCCCGGCCCGGCTTGACCCCGGTCAGGTTGCCGACCAGCGCGTAGTCCAGGACGTCGGCCGCCTGCTTGCCGGTGACGTGGATTTCGGCCATGTGCGAGAGGTCGAACAGCCCGGCCGCCTCGCGGACGGCCTTGTGCTCGGCCAGTTCGCTGGCGTAGCGGACCGGCATGGACCAGCCGGCGAAGTCGGTGAACAGCGCACCGAGTCCCTTGTGGACTCCGTGCAGGGAAGTTTCCTTCGACACTGAAGATCAGCCTTCGTAAGCGTTGAGGGGCGGGCAGGAGCACACGAGGTTGCGGTCGCCGCGGGCGCCGTCGATGCGACGCACCGGGGGCCAGTACTTGTTCTTGCGCGAAACACCCGCCGGGTACACGGCCAGCTCGCGGTCGTAGCGCTTGTCCCACTCGCCGACCAGCGTCTCGGCGGTGTGCGGGGCACCCCGCAGCGGCGACTCCTCGGCAGTCCACTTGCCGTTGGCGACCTCGTCGATCTCGGCGCGGATGGCGATCATCGCGTCGCAGAACCGGTCGATCTCGCCGAGGTCCTCGGACTCGGTCGGCTCGACCATCAGCGTCCCCGCGACCGGGAAAGACATCGTCGGCGCGTGGAAGCCGTAGTCGATGAGCCGCTTGGCGACGTCGTCGACCGTCACGCCGGTCTCCTTGGTGATCTGGCGCAGGTCGAGGATGCACTCGTGCGCGACCAGGCCGTCCTGGCCCGTATAGAGCACCGGGTAGTGCGGGGCCAGCCGCGAAGCGACGTAGTTCGCGGCCAGCACGGCGACCTTGGTGGCCGCGGTCAGGCCGGGCGCGCCCATCATGCGGACGTACGCCCAGGAGATCGGCAGGATCGACGCCGAGCCGTAGGGCGCGCCGCTGATCGGGCCGACGCCGGTCTCGGGGCCGGCGGCGTCGAGCAGCGGGTGGTTCGGCAGGTACGGCGCGAGGTGCGCGCGCACCGCGACCGGGCCGACGCCGGGGCCGCCACCGCCGTGCGGGATGCAGAACGTCTTGTGCAGGTTGAGGTGCGAGACGTCGCCGCCGAACTCGCCCGGCTTGGCCAGGCCGAGCAGGGCGTTGAGGTTCGCGCCGTCGACGTACACCTGGCCGCCGCCGTCGTGGACGATCTTGGCCAGCTCGTCGATGTCGTGCTCGTACACGCCGTGCGTGGACGGGTAGGTGACCATGATCGCGGCGAGGGTGTCGCGGTGGGTGTCCACCTTGGACCGCAGGTCCTCGAGATCGACGTTGCCCTCGTCGGTGCACTTCACGACGACCACGCGCATCCCGGCGAGCACCGCGGACGCGGCGTTGGTGCCGTGGGCACTCGACGGGATCAGGCAGACGTCCCGGGCCTCGTCACCGTTCGCGCGGTGGTACGCGCGGATCGCGAGCAGGCCGGCGAGTTCGCCCTGGCTGCCCGCGTTCGGCTGCAGCGATACCTTGTCGTAGCCGGTGACCTCGGCCAGCCACCCGGCCAGCTGCCCGACCAGCTCGTGGTACCCGGCCGCGTCTTCGGCCGGGGCGAACGGGTGGATGCCCGCGAACTCGCGCCAGCTGATCGGCTCCATCTCGGTGGTGGCGTTGAGCTTCATCGTGCAGGAGCCGAGCGGGATCATGCCGCGGTCGAGCGCGTAGTCCAGGTCGGACAGCTTGCGCAGGTAACGCAGCATCGCCGTCTCGGAACGGTGCGTGCCGAAAACCTCGTGGCCCATGAAGCCGCTCTCGCGGGCCAGGCCGTTCGGCAGCGCGACGCCGTCCTGGACGTCTTCCTCGACGCCGAAAGCGCGCAGGACCTTCGCGGTGATCGCGGGGGTGCTGACCTCGTCGAAGGCGACGCGGACGTGGTCGGCGTCGACGTGGCCGAGGTTGATCCCGGCTTCGCGGGCGGCCGCGTGGACCTCCGCGGCCTGGCCCGGGACGTGCGCGACGACGGTGTCGAAGAAGGACTCGTGCACGACCTCGACGCCGGTCTTGCGGAGGGCGTCGGCGAAGCCCGCGGCGAGACCGTGGACGCGGTGGGCGATCTTCTTCAGGCCGTCCGGGCCGTGGTAGACCGCGTACATCGCGGCGAGCACGGCCGGGAGGACCTGCGCGGTGCAGATGTTGGACGTCGCCTTCTCGCGGCGGATGTGCTGCTCACGCGTCTGCAGCGCGAGCCGGTAGGCCGGGTTGCCGTCGGCGTCGACCGAGACGCCGACCAGGCGCCCGGGCAGCGAGCGCTCGAGCCCGGCGCGGACGGACATGTACCCGGCGTGCGGGCCGCCGTAGCCGAGCGGGACACCGAAGCGCTGGGTCGAGCCCGCGGCGACGTCGGCGCCGAACTCGCCGGGCGACGTGATCAGCGTGAGGGCGAGGAGGTCGGCGGCGACGGTAAACAGCGCGCCCGCGGCCTTCGCCGACTCGGAAATCGCGTGGTAGAAGCCGCGGCCGCGCAGCACGCCGGACGCGCCGGGGTACTGGACGACGACGCCGAAGAAGTCGTCGGGCAGGCCGGTCAGCAGGTCGCGGACCTCGACCTCGATGCCCAGGGCCTCGACGCGCGTGCGCACGACGGCGATGGTCTGCGGCAGGCACTCGGCGTCCAGGACGACCTTGTTCGACTTGGACTTCGAGGCGCGGCGCATCAGCGTGACGGCCTCGGCGACGGCGGTCGACTCGTCCAGCAGGGAGGCGTTCGCGGTGGCCAGGCCGGTCAGGTCGGCGACCATGGTCTGGAAGTTGAGGAGCGCTTCGAGCCGGCCCTGGGAGATTTCCGGCTGGTAGGGCGTGTACGCCGTGTACCAGGCCGGGTTCTCGAGGACGTTGCGGCGGATCACGCCGGGGGTGACGGTGTCGGAGTAGCCGAGGCCGATCATCTGCGTCATCGGCCGGTTGCGCGCGGCGAGGGCGCGCAGCTCCGCGGTGGCGTCCTCTTCGGACGCGGCGGGCGGGAGGGTGAGTTCCTTCGTCGCCCGGATCGCGGTCGGGACGGCGGCGCCGACGAGGGCGTCCAGGCTGCTGTAGCCGCATTCGGCCAGCATCTTCGCGCGCTCGGCCTCGGACGGGCCGATGTGGCGGGCGTCGAACTGCGTGGAAGTGATCGGGAGCTCCTCGGGCCGGGCACACAACGGTGCGCTGGGAACTCCCCCTCTGTCATGGCACCTGAGAGTTTCACCGTGGGAGACACGGCTTTCACCTTGGGTGAGGCGCGGGTGCGCCTGCTTTCCAGAGTGGCCTCGCGCGAAGCGGTAGCGGTTACCTGAGAGATTCCGGGGAGTTTGCTCCTTCGGTGCCCCACCACGTTCGTGAGGGCTCTCCCGCCTCGGCTCGACGGCCCGATCTGCAGTTGTGGCGGTTACGGTACCTGCCGCGTTCGCGGTCCGTCTACTTCACCCGGCCAACGCCACAGTGATCCTCGACCCCCGCTCGACCGCCACCCCGGCGGTCAGGGTCCCGGCAAAGGAGCGGGGTTTGCCCGGCGGCGGCTTCGCCGACGTCTTGAATGACTCATTCAGGTCTTCGGAGGTCCTGAATGAGTCATTCAAGACGCTCGGGGACCCGATACGCGACCCGGCCGGCCAGCGGCGGCGGGCGCCGGACCCGGCCGGACGGCAGGACCAGGCGCTTGAGCGGGCCGCCGAGCGGCACCGGCGGCAGACCCGCGCCCAGCAGGACCTGCTCCACGATCTGCTCGGCGTGCCACGCCACGGCGTCGTTGAGCCGGTCCAGCGACGGCCGGTCGCCGTCGAAGACGTCCTCGTCGGCGAGCGTCACCTCGTAGTGCGCGCAGCCCGGCGGCACCGAGATCGCCGCCTCGATCGCGCGGGCGCCGTCGAGCGGGTCGGTGAACCCCGCTTCGAGCAGCGCCGACCGGTAGATCCGGGCCGCCCGCGCCCGCATCCGCGGCCCGTAGCGGACCACGACCGGGAGGCGCCCGGTCAGGTCCGGCACCGCGAGGCCGTGCAGCAGCATGATCGGCGGCACCGAGTGCACCAGCCGCGGCGCGGGTTCGGCCAGCTCGCGGGCGGTGATCCGGACGCGGTCGGCCATCGCGTCCGGGAGGCCGGAGTAGCGGAAGTCGACGTTGCCGAACCCGAGGCCGTCGGCGATCAGCGACGCCAGCAGCTCGCCGTACCCCCAGATCGGCGACAGCACGACGACCGGCGGCGCGGCGACCACCGGCGACGGCACGGGCGGGCGCGTCGCCTCCTGCTCGGGCACCTGGATGACCAGCCGCGGCGGCTCGTGCCAGTCGTGCACCTCGGCGACCCGCCAGTAGAGCCCGAGCGGCCGCCACAGCTCGGCGAGGACGTCGTGCTCGAGGATCCTCCGTGCCTCGGCCTCGGAAAACGGGAAGTCCCGCGGCGGCACGACCCCGACGTAGTGGTGGTAGGTGACGCGGACCTCGTCGCCGCGGGTGGCCGAGCGGATCCGCATCTCCCAGTCGACCGGCGACGCCGCGATGGCGTTGGCCACCTGCGTGCCGGGCGAGGAGTAGACGAGCGCCGTCGCCTGCCGGAGGAACTGCCCCGCCTGGTCGATGCCCTCCCGCAGCGCCTTCGCCGCCTGCGCGACGTGGACCGGCGACGCGAGCGAGCCGGGCAGCACCCCGGCGACCCGCAGCAGCTCGGCCTCGCTGAGCCCGGTGACCTCGGCGAGCTGCGCCCAGTGGTCGAACACCGTCACCTTCGGCGCGTGCCGGTGCTCGATC
Organism: Amycolatopsis eburnea; assembly: GCF_003937945.1. Classification (GTDB taxonomy): domain Bacteria; phylum Actinomycetota; class Actinomycetes; order Mycobacteriales; family Pseudonocardiaceae; genus Amycolatopsis; species Amycolatopsis eburnea. The sequence continues at coordinate 249,351 of NZ_RSEC01000021.1, read as the reverse complement.
CAGCTCCGCAACGTCGACGTCGGGACGCCGATGCGGCGGGCGGCCTCGTCCAGGGAAAGGCCGCGAGAGCGGATGCCGGTCCGGACCGCTTCCGCCCACTCGTCGGCGCGCCAGTGCGTCACGTCACAAAGCTAACGAAACCCGCTAGCTTTGCGCAGGGACGAATCGCCCACAGTGCTCCGACGCTGGTCACCATGACCACCACCATCATCGCCCTGACGCTCATCGTCGGCGTCGTGACCTTCGCCGCCGGCGCCTTCCTCGCCTCCGAGATCGCCGTCCGCGTGCTGCGCCGCCGCGAAAAGCTCGTCTCCGAGGAGCGCAAGAAGCTCAACGCCGCCTGGAACTACCTGCGGGAGGTCTACGGCGTCAAGAAACCGACGCGCCGTTAGAGCGGGGTGACGTACGCGCCGGAGATGCCGCCGTCGACCAGGAACTGCGAGGCCGTGATGAAGCTGGCGTCGTCACTGGCCAGGAACGCCACCGCCGCCGCGATCTCCTCGGGCTCGGCGAACCGGCCGACCGGCACGTGGACCAGCCGCCGCGCCGCGCGTTCCGGGTCCTTCGCGAACAGCTCCTTGAGCAGCGGCGTGTTCACCGGCCCCGGGCAGAGCGCGTTGACGCGGATGTTCTCCCGCGCGAACTGCACGCCCAGCTCGCGGCTCATCGCGAGCACGCCGCCCTTGGACGCGGTGTAGGAGATCTGCGACGTCGCCGCGCCCATCACCGCCACGAACGACGCCGTGTTGATGATCGACCCGCGCCCCTGGCGCTGCATGTGCGGCAGGACGGCCTTGCAGCAGTGGTACACCGACGTCAGGTTGACGCGCTGGACCTTCTCCCACGCGTCGATGCCGGTGGTCAGGATGGAGTCGTCCTCGGGCGGCGAAATCCCCGCGTTGTTGAACGCGACGTCGACCGAGCCGAACTGCTCGACCGTGCTGTGGAACAGGTTCTCCACCTGCTCGGCGTCGGTGACGTCGGTCTGGATGAACGCGCCGCCGATCTCGTCGGCGACCGCCTTGCCCTCGGCCGGGGTCAGGTCCGCGATGACGACCTTCGCCCCTTCGCTCGCCAGGCGGCGGGCCGAGGCGAGCCCGATGCCGCTCGCGCCGCCGGTGATGACCGCGACGCGGCCTTCGAAACGCTGGACCATTACTCCTCCGTGCTGAGAAAGACGTTCTTGGTTTCGGTGAACGCCGCCGCGGCGTCGGGGCCCAGTTCGCGGCCGAGGCCGGACTGCTTGAACCCGCCGAACGGCGTCCAGTAGCGCACCGAAGAGTGCGAGTTGACCGAGAGGTTGCCGGCTTCGACGCCGCGCGCCACCCGGAACGCGCGGCCGGCGTCGCGGGTCCAGATCGACCCGGACAGGCCGTACTCGGTCGCGTTCGCCATCCGGATCGCGTCGGCCTCTTCGGCGAACGGCACGACGGCGACGACCGGGCCGAACACCTCCTCCGCCACGGCGGGGTGCCGCAGGTCGGGCGGGGTGAGGACGGTCGGCGCGAACCAGTAGCCGGGACCGGTGGGCGCGCTGCCGCGGAACGCCACGGGCGCGTCGTCCGGCACGTAACTCGCGACCTTCTCGCGGTGGGCAGCGGAGATCAGCGGCCCCATCTCGGTCTTCTCGTCGCCGGGGTCGCCGACGACGACGCCGTGCACCGCGGGTTCGAGCAGCTCCATGAAGCGGTCGTACGCGCTCGCCTGCACCAGGATCAGCGACCGGGCGCAGCAGTCCTGGCCCGCGTTGTCGAAGACGCCGTAGGGCGCGGTCGCCGCGGCCTTCTCCAGGTCGGAGTCGGCGAAGACGATGTTCGCGTTCTTGCCGCCCAGCTCCAGCGTCACGCGCTTCACCTGCGCCGCGCAGCCGGCCATGATCTGCTTGCCGACCTCGGTCGACCCGGTGAACACGACCTTGCGCACGGCCGGGTGGTCCACGAACCGTTGCCCGACAACGGATCCCTTGCCCGGCAGCACCTGGAAGACGTCCTCGGGGATGCCTGCCTCGCGCGCCAGCTCGGCCAGCCGGAGCGCGGTCAGCGGCGTCAGCTCGGCGGGCTTGAGGACGACGGTGTTGCCTGCTGCCAGCGCGGGCGCGAAGCCCCAGCCCGCGATGGGCATCGGGAAGTTCCACGGCACGATCACGCCGACCACGCCGAGGGGTTCCTGGAACGTGACGTTGACGCCGCCCGGCACCGGGATCTGCTTGCCGATCAGGCGTTCCGGCGCCGCGGAGTAGTAGTTGAGGACGTCGCGGACGTTGCCCGCCTCCCAGCGGGCGTTGCCGATGGTGTGCCCGGAGTTCTCGACTTCGAGGCGCGCGAGGTTCTCGATGTCGGCCTCGACGGCGTCGGCGAAGCGGCGCAGGAGCCGCGCGCGGTCGCCGGGGGTGACGTCGCGCCACGCCGGGAACGCCGCCTGCGCGCGGGCGATCGCCGCGTCGGTCTCTTCGGCGCTGGTCAGCGGGACGGTCCGGACCACCTGCTCGGTGGCGGGGTTGCGGACGTCGAACGTCGTCATCGCCTCTCCTTGCTCGCTTCGACGAGGGCCCGGAACAGCCGGACGTCGTCGGTGTCCTGCTCCGGGTGCCACTGGACGCCCAGGGTGAACTCACCCGGGATCTCGGCGGCCTCGATCGTGCCGTCGGCGGCCCAGCCGACCGGTTCCAGGCCGGCGCCGAGCCGGTCGATCGCCTGGTGGTGGTAGCAGAGCGTCTTGGTCTCCGCGCCCAGGATCGCGGCCGCGCGGCTGCCTTCGGCCAGGGCGACCGTGCCGCGGCCGAACGTCGCGGGTGCGGGCTGGTGTTCGGTGGTTTCCTTTGCTTCCGGCAGGTGCTGGGTGAGCGTGCCGCCGAGGGCGACGCTCATCACCTGCAGGCCGCGGCACACGCCGAGCACCGGTTTGCCTGCCTTGCGCGCGGCTTCGAAGAGGCCGAACTCGAAGGCGTCCCGGTCCGGCCGGGTGTAGGTCGCCGGGTGCTGCTCCTGGCCGTAACGCGCGGGCTCGACGTCGGCGCCGCCGGTCAGCACTAGCCCGTCCACTGTGGACACGAGTTGGTCGTACGCGTCGGACACCGGCGGCAGCAGGACCGGGATGCCACCGGCCGCGACGACGCAGTCGACGTAGAAGCGGTGCAGCAGCACGGCTTCGGTCTCCCAGACCAGGAATTTCGCCGGTTCGAGATAGCTGGTGAGGCCGATGACGGGCCTAGAGTCGTTCGAAGCCACGGACGAGCTCCCAGTCGGTGACGGCGGCGTTGTAGGCGTCGACCTCGATCTTCGCCGCGTTCAGGTAGTGCTCGACGACGTCGTCGCCGAACGCGTTGCGGGCGAGTTCGCTTTGCGCGAGTGCCGCGGCGGCCTCGGGCAGCGTGGTCGGCACCGTGCCGCGGTCGGAGTTGTAGGCGTTGCCGGTGAAGGGTTCTTCCAGCTCCAGCTCGTTCTCGATGCCGTGCAGGCCGGCGGCGATGAGCGCGGCGACGGCCAGGTAGGGGTTGACGTCCCCGCCCGGCACCCGGTTCTCGACCCGCAGCGATTCGCCGTGCCCGACGACGCGCAGCGCGCAGGTGCGGTTGTCGGTGCCCCAGGCGATCGCGGTCGGCGCGAAGCTGCCGGGCACGAACCGCTTGTAGGAGTTGATGTTCGGCGCGAAGAAGTACGTCAGCTCGTGCAGCGCGGCGAGCTGGCCGGCGAGGAACTGCTCCATCAGCCTCGAGAAGCCGTGTTCGCCGTCGCCGGCGAGCACCGCCCGCCCTTCGGTCGAGCGCAGGCTGATGTGGATGTGGCAGGAGTTGCCCTCGCGCTCGTTGTACTTCGCCATGAAGGTGAGGCTCTTGCCCTCCTGCGCGGCGATCTCCTTGGCGCCGTTCTTGTAGACGCTGTGGTTGTCGCAGGTGGCGAGCGCGTCGGTGTAGCGGAAGGCGATCTCCTGCTGGCCGGGGTTGCACTCGCCCTTGGCGGACTCGGGGTAGAGCCCGGCGCCCGCCATCTCGTTGCGGATGCGGCGCAGCAGCGGCTCGAGGCGCGCGGTGCCGAGCATCGAGTAGTCGACGTTGTACTGGTTGGCGGGCTTGAGCCCGTGGTACCGCTTGTCCCAGGCGGCTTCGTAGGTGTCGTCGAAGACGATGAACTCGAGCTCGGTCCCGACGAAGGCGGCGAGCCCCCGCTCGGCGAGCCGCTCGAGCTGCCGCCGCAGGATCTGCCGCGGCGACACGGCGACCGGCCCGCCCTGCACGCGCTCGACGTCGGCGAGCACCAGCGCGGTGCCCTCGTGCCACGGGACCTCGCGCAGGGTGTCGAGGTCGGGGCGCAGCACGAAGTCGCCGTAGCCGCTCTCCCAGGAGGAGAGCGCGTAGCCGTCGACGGTGTTCATGTCGACGTCGACGGCGAGGAGGTAGTTGCAGGCCTCGGTGGCGTGCCCGACGACCTCGTCGAGGAAGTACTCCGCCGAGCAGCGCTTGCCCTGCAGCCGCCCCTGCATGTCCGTGAGGGCGACGAGCACGGTGTCGATCGTGCCCGCGTCCACGCGCGCGCGGAGTTCGTCGAGCGTGAGCATGCCTCGCCTGCGTGCCATCGGTCGCCCCAAAGGTTTGGTATGAATCCTTTGCCGGTTCTTCCTACCCGGTGAGGTCGAGCGGGTCAACCGGAGCAAAGGTATTTTCTTGAGCCATTGACTGGGTGGGTGGCGGGAGGTGCCATGAACGACCCTTTCATGGCGTCCGACGCCAGGGCTCCGGCAAAGTGGCCGGGGGCTGGCCGTAACGAGTGGCGCCGAGCGGCCCTGCGGTGTCTTGAATGAGTCATTCAGGACCTCCGAAGACCTGAATGAGTCATTCAGGACGTCGGCGAAGCCGCCGCCGGGCAAACCGCCGCGACTTTGCCGGAACCCTGGCGTCCGGCCGCACCACCACCCGCGACCCCGCCCGCGGGCACCGATACGTCCGGCCCCCGGGCCCGCGATGTCATGAACGACCCTTTCATGGCGTCCGACGCACTGAACGAGTCGTTCACGACATCGCCGCACCGCCATCCGCGGGCACCGGCCCACTCACCCGCGTCGGCCGAGGCTCGCTCGCCGGACGCTTCGCTGACGTCTTGAATGTCCGGGATGCCCGGCTGAGAAGAGTCTGTGAATTCGTGCCCGCGGGAGGAAACCGGGATACTCGCACGTTGTACGGGGCAGGAGAGGTGAGATCGATGACCACAGCATTCACGCAGCAGAGCACGATCGGACAGCAGCAGGCGCGGCCCCAGCTGCCGACCCTGCCCACCGGCTGGCCGATCGGTTCGTACGAGTCCTACGAGCAGGCGCAGCGCGCGGTCGACCACCTCGCGGGCGCGGACTTCCCGGTCACCGACGTCACGATCGTGGGCGTCGAGCCGATGCTCGTCGAGCGCATCGCGGGCAAGATGTCGTGGGGCCGGGTCCTCGGCAGCGCGGCGACGTCCGGTGCGATGTTCGGTCTGTTCCTCGGCCTGGTCCTCAGCCTGCTCAACCCGGGCGCGGGCCTGGTCCCGATCGTCCTCGGGCTGGTGGCGGGCCTCGCGTTCAACCTGCTCTTCGGCGCGCTGGGCTACGCCGTGAACCGCAACAAGCGCGGGTTCGTCTCGCAGAGCCAGCTGGTGGCGCGCCGCTACGACGTGCTGTCCCAGCCCCGCAACGCCGAGAAGGGCCGGGCGCTGCTGGCGGACCTCGCGGCGCGGAGCGCTTTCGGCCACTGACCCCCTGCGAAAGACCGAAGGCCGCCCCCGGTGTCCCGGAGGCGGCCTTCGTGCCGTCCGGAACTGTCGGTGCCCGCCGGTAGCGTGGAAAACGGGGGCTGCTCAGGTCCCCGAAGACACCGCCGCGTCCGGCTCCACCGCGGGATCCGGGGTCCCGGCCGGCCGTCCCGCCCGCAGCAGGTCTCCCCACCGCGCCCGGTCGTACTCGGCCGGCGGCGTCCCGGTGAGGAACTCCCGCAGCGTCGCCGCGAACCGCACGGGGTCCGATCGGTGCGGGAAGTGCCCGGCCCCCTCGAACAGCACCAGCCGGCTGCCCGGCATCGCCCGTGCGCCCGCAGCGCGTGGCCGCTCGGCACCACCCGGTCCTCGGTTCCCCACACCAGCAGCGTCGGGATCCCCTCGGTCAGGTAGCAGCGGTCCAGCATGTTGACCACCTGCCCGCGCCAGTCGACGACCGAACGCAGCGTCCGCAGGAACGCCGAGCGCGTTCCGGGCTCGGCCAGGCGGAGGTAGCGCGCGACCACGTAGTCGAGGTCGTCGGAGATCCGCAGCAGCTCGGCGAGCCCGCGCAGCACCGGCAGCGCCGGCCGGGCGCCCAGCAGGGGCAGCACCAGCCCCGCGCCCGGCGCCGCCGCCAGCCGCAGCAGCGGGTGGACGCTCGCGCCGACGCCGCCCGAACCGACCAGCACCAGGCGTTCGCAGCGTTCCGGGAACTGGTAGGCGAACTGCATCGCGACGCCGCCGCCGAGCGAGTGCCCGACCACCGTCACGCGGTCGACGTCGAGGGTCGTCAGCAGGTCACGCATGCCGCACGCGTAGGCGGCGACCGAGTAGTCCGCGCGCGGTTTCGCCGAGAACCCGTGGCCGAGCAGGTCGGGCGCGATGACCGTGTAGTCGTCCGCCAGCGCCGTCAGCAGCTCCAGCCACGTCGACGAGTCGTCGCCGATCCCGTGCAGGAACAGCACCGCGGGCCCGCGCCCGGCCATCCGGTAGGCGCGCTCGTAGCCGTGGACCACCCGGGTCCGCGGGGCGAAGGCGTCCGAGAGCACCTGCCCAGCTCAGCACGCCCGCGTACCCCGGGCGTTTCCGGCACGTTCGGATCGGGTGAACGCCGGGAGCGGGCCCCGACCCGCGCTCCCGGCGTCCGTTCCCCCGGTTACTTCGTCGGCGTCGGCGTGGCCGGCGCGGACGAAGAAGTGGTGGACGGCGGGACCGTCACCTTCGGGATGGCCGCGCTGAACGGGACCCCCGCTTCCTCGCGGCAGGCGGAGCGGTACCCGTTGTAGCCGTTGTAGTTGCCCTCGCTGTCGGTGACGCCCTGCTCGATCTTCGGCCGCGGGAACCGGTTGTCCTCGCCGATCTTCTCCTTGGTGCCGCTCGAGCGCTCGCAGCCGTAGCGGGTCAGCGCCAGCGGGCGGCCCTGCTCGTCGTAGAGGTAGACCTCCGTCAGCGGCTTGCCCTCGGCGTCGAACGCGTAGACGTTCTCGACCTCCTGGCCGCCGTAGGTGAGCTGCTCGTTGCCGTACCGGTCGGACGACGAGGGGTAGTACGACGCCGACTGCGACGGGGAGTACCGGTTCGAGATGAGGTCGACCGCGGCGCCGAACCCGCCGAGCGCGCCGCCGATGACGAACGCCGAAACCGGCACGGCCAGCCACAGCAGCCGCCGGTCGCCGCGCACCCGCGGGCCGGCCCAGACGATCCCGGCGCCGGCCACCAGCAGGAACGGCAGCAGCAGCACGGCACTGCGCTGCCGCATCATCAGCAGGACGCCGAAGGCGAGCAGCACCACGGCGCACAGCACCCACCACGCGGGCTTCATCGAGCCCAGCCAGCGCAGCACCCTCCCGGTGTCGTCCTGCTCGCGCCCCTTCGCCAGCGTGTTCCGCAGCCAGCCGACCTCCGGCAGCGCCAGCACCGGCTCGACCCCGCCGCGCAGCAGCAGCGCGAGGCTGATCAGGAACACCGGCAGGAACAGCAGCATCCCCAGCAGCACGTCGGGGTCGACGCTGATCGCGGCACCGAACGCCAGCAGCGCGAGCCCGATCGCGCAGAGCACCAGGCCCCACAACGCGATCCGCGGCTTCGCCAGGCTCGGCGCGGTCACCGTCGTGATCACCTGCGTCGCGCCCTCCCCCGCCGGCGGGTAGCCGCCGGACGCGCGCAGTTCGGCGGCGTAGCTCTCGGGTGTCCCGAGCCGTTCGATGAGCGCCTCGACGCGGGCGCTCTCCCCGAGTTCGGCCTCCAGTTCCGCCAGGTGCGGGCGGACGTCCTCGAGGATCTCTTCGATCTCGCTCGCGGGCAGGTCGGCGAGCGCGGTGCGGACCCGCGCCAGATACACCCGCACGGCGGTCGGCTTCTCGCTCATGCTGCCTCTCCCAAAAGCACGTTCATCGTCAGTGCGAAGCTCTGCCAGGTCTTTCCCGACTCCGCGAGCCGCGCCCGGCCCGGCTCGTTCAGGCTGTAGTACTTGCGGTGCGGTCCCTCTTCACTGGGCACCACGTACGAAGTGAGCAGGCCGGCCTTGTACAGCCTGCGCAGCGTCCCGTACACCGACGCGTCCCCCACCTCGTCCAGGCCCGCGGCCCTGAGTCTTCGCAGGACGTCGTACCCGTAGCCGTCTTCCTCGCGCAGCACCGCGAGGACGGCCAGATCCAGCACCCCTTTGAGCAGCTGACTGATCTCCACCGCACCCTCCAGTCTTACGCTTGGGAAGGTACCACGCATTGCGCAGTAGTGCGCACGGCGGAGGGCCGAACGGGCGTGTCGGGCGCCTCAGGCGCCCGTGTCGACGGGGCGCTCGAAGAAGGATTCGAGGACGACGATGGTCTGCGTGCCGGTGACGCCGTCGATCGCGAAGAGCCGGCGCAGCGACGCCTGGAGCTCCTCGGTCGTCGCCGTGCGCACCTTGACCAGCAGCGACGCCGGCCCGGCGATGACGTGCGCCTCGACCACCTCGGGCAGCGCCTCGAGGGCTTCGCGCACCGGCCGGTCGCCCATCCAGGCGTTCGCGTCGACGAGGACGAACGCCGCGACGCCACGTCCGACGGCGGCCGGGTCGACGTCCACGGTGGTCCGCCGGATGACGTCCTGCTCGCGGAGCTTGCGCACGCGCTCGTGGGCGGCCCCAGCGGACAGCCCGACGGCCTTGCCGAGCGCCGCATACGCCTGCGTCGCGTCGCGCTGCAGTTCGGCGAGCAGTACGCGATCCACGTCGTCCATGTCTTGACCATATCAAGTTCGGCCCTACATGCTTGGCGCAGAATCTCATTAGGGGTGACAGATGGATCTGATCAAGACCGAGTTCGAGGTGCTGGACGAGCGGTTCAAGCGCGTCAACGGCGACGAGTGGACGCAGCGCCTGCACACCGGCTGCCGCTGGACCGAGGGCCCGGCGTACTTCCCGGCCGGCCGCTACCTGCTGTTCAGCGACATCCCGAACGACCGCACCCTGCGCTGGGACGAGACGACCGGCCGGGTCGGCGTCTTCCGGCAGCCGTCGAACTACGCGAACGGCCACACCGTCGACCGCCGCGGCCGGCTGGTCAGCTGCGAACAGGGCCTCCGCCGCGTGACGCGTACGGAGCACGACGGCTCGATCACGGTGCTGGCCTCGGAGTTCGAGGGCAAGCGGCTGAACAGCCCGAACGACGTCGTCGAGCACTCGGACGGCTCGATCTGGTTCACCGACCCGAGTTACGGCATCGACAGCGACTACGAGGGGTACCAGGCGGAGAGCGAGATCGGCGGCTGCCACGTGTACCGCGTCGACCCGTCGGGCGAGGTCCGGATCGTCGCCGACGACTTCTCGCGCCCGAACGGGCTGGCGTTTTCGGCGGACGAGTCGCTGCTGTACATCGCGGACACGCGGCAGGATCCCAGCCACCTCAGGGTGTTCGCGGTCGGCCCGGGCGGAACCTTGACGGGCGGCGAGATCTTCGCAACGAGCGACGCCGGCGGCTTCGACGGCGTCCGCGTCGACAACGGCGGCCGCGTGTGGGCGGCCGCGCACGACGGGCTGCACTGCTTCGACCCGGACGGCACGAGGATCGGCAAGCTGCGGATCCCGGAGATCTGCTCGAACCTGACGTTCGGCGGAGCGCGCGGCAACGAGCTGTTCATCACGGCGTCGAGCTCGGTGTACACGCTGAGGGTGACGGTGAGCGGGGCCCGCTACCCCCGCTGACCCGAGCGCCCCAATGTGGCCTTGGTTGCGTCTGACGCACCGAAGGCCGCCTTGGGTGCGTCTCACGCACCGAAGGCCACATTGGGGCGCTTGCTGGGCGGGGTCAGGCGAGGGTGGCCGCGCGGACTCGGGCCACCACCGCGTCGCGCTGCCAGGCTCGGCTCACCTGGACCAGCCAGGCCGCCTCGGCCGCGACGTCCGCTTCCGCGTCGGACAGCGTGTCCGGGGTGGCCTTCGCCGCGTCGAAGCGGCGGCCGGCCCGGCCCGCTTCGATCGCCGCCGCGAGGGTGACCGCCTCGACCGTGGCCGGGAGGTCCGCTTCGCTCACTCCCACGTCGCGGGCCGCCTTCTCGGCTCGGGCCGGGAGGTCGGGGTCGAAGTGGGCGCGCAGTGCGAGGTGGCCGTCGCGGATTTCGATGACCCGGCGGTACAGCGCGAACTCCGGGCCGCCCGCCAGTTCGCGGCCCGGGTCCAGGACGATGCCGGGGACCGCCGCCCGCAGGGCCGTCCACAGCGGCTCGATGCGCCGGTACGCCCGGTAGGCCCGGACCCGGCCGATCACCGACGAGACCGCGGGCGACCACGCGCTGAGCGTCGCGCCCGCCGTCACGAAACCGATCGTCGCCGCGGCGAGGACCGAGGACGGCAGGTCCTCGCGGGCGCCGATGCGGGCCGTCTGGGCGAGGCGGCGGACGTCGTCGACGTCCCAGAACGTCCACGCGAACGCCGCGCCCACGCCGACGACCAGCAGCCAAAGCCCGGCGCGCAGCGGTCCCGGCTCCGCGTGCCGCGCGCTGCGGACGAACACCGCGAACAGCAGCCCGAGGCTGATCAGGCTGTACAGCAGGAACAACGCCTTGTCGGCGAGCGCGAACGGCAGCGACGCGGGCGCGAACACGGTGTCGTCGCCGACGCGCCGCGGCTCCGACAGCGTGAAGCAGACCGCGAGCAGCACCATCGTCACGCCGGTGAAGAGCGCGTGCGGCGCCAGGCGGGCACCTTCGCCGCGCCACACCGACTGCGTGAAGGCGACGGCGAACCCGATCGCGCCCAGCTTCAGCTCGTCGCCGGCCAGGCTGAGGACCCATTCGCCGACCGGGCCCGTGCCGACGAGGGCCGTCATCGCCGGCGTCAGCACCATGATGCCGGTGGCGATGCAGATGCCGAACCCGGCGAGGAACCACATCGTCCGCACCGGCTGGCTGCGGCGCGCCTCGACGAGCTTGTACCCGAAGCCGGCGAAGCCCACCACGCACAGCAGGTAGGCCAAGGTCTCGATCACGGCGCGCGGCGGCCGGCCCGGCCGAACAGCGAATCGAAGCGCCGCACGCCTTCGGGCACGTCCGCGGCCGGCTCGCGACGTCCGCCGGGCCGCACGACGCGCTGCGCGAGCAGGCTCGCGACCAGCTCGGCTTCCTGTTCCTCGACCTCGGTGTAGGTGGTCCGGCCGAGCACCCGCCGCACCAGCTCGGGCGAAAGGTGCGGCATCAGCTGACGCCCGGCGGCGGCGTCGATGGCCACGCCGTCGGCGCCGGCGTCGGACCCGACGTGGCCGCACAGCAGGTGCCCGACCTCGTGCAGCAGGATGTGCCGCCGGTGCAGCGCGGTCGTGTTGGTCGGGTAGAGGATGTAGTCCGCGCGCTCGGTGCTCATCAGCAGCCCGCAGGGCGCGCCTTCGGGAGCGCTGACCGGCATGAGCTCGATGGGCCGCCCGCGCTCGGCGGCCAACCCGGCGACGAACGCCTCGGCGTCGAACGGTTCCGGCAGGCTGACGCCATCGGCGACGTGCCGCGCCCGCCGCCACAACGCCCGGCCCGGCCGCCGCCGCAAGGATGGTTGCCGCACTTTCAGGCCTCCTCCACCACGCCCCGCACGAACGGCCCCGGCCGGTTCAACGCGACGGCCCCCGCCGGGATACGCGACCGGAGCACCTTCGGACGCGGACATTCCGGGCCGGGTTCCGCCGGAACGCATCGCACCCCCGGACGGCCCAGCACCCCCGGCGCGACGGTATCCCACCGGCCGGATCCCGCGAGCGGAAGGTGGTCACGCCGGCCCAAACCCGTGAGCGAACGCCGGGCCGGACTCGAGTCAGCGCACCGGCCGCCGTCGCCGCGAAGCGGCACCTCAGCCCTCCCTCTTCGCGGCGCCGCGGCCGGCCTCCCTTCGGGCGATCGCGTCGATCATGTCGCTGATCGTGTCGAGGCCGTCGGCCGAGAGGGTGACCGCGCGCAGGGCCAGGTCGCGGACGCCCGCGTCGCGCAGCGCGCCCAACAGGGCCAGCTCTTCGGCGATCTTCTTGCTCTGCTCGTCGTCGAAGAAGTACGCCGGGGGGACGCCGAAGAAGCCGGCGAGTGCTTCGAGGTGGCGCTTGGTCGGGTTGTCGCGGCGGCCGGTGCGCAGTTGCCACAGGTACGTCGTCGAGAAGCTCTCGCCCGTGGCCTCGCGGCAGGCCTTCGCGACTTCTTCGTTGCTGTACGGCTCCCGATCGGGCCTGCGGACCACGTGGAACAGCCGGTCGATCTTGTCGGCCAGCGTCGACTTTCCGGGCTCCTTGACCACGATGCACTCCCTCAGCTGCCAGGCTCATTCATCCTAGCTGACGGGCAAACCCCATTGATCTACGCAAGTTTGACCCGGGGCCGTGGCTGGCACCGTGGGCAGGAGAACGACGACCGGTTCATGAACGGCTCCCGCCGGATCGCCGTGCCGCAGCGGTGGCACGGCAGGCCTTCCTGGCCGTAGGCGTCCAGGGACCGGTCGAAGTAGCCGGACTGCCCGTTCACGTTCACGTACAGCGCGTCGAACGACGTGCCGCCCGCGCCCAGCGCCGCGTTCATCACGTCCGAGGCCGCGGACAGCAGCTCGCGGCCCTTCGCCGCCGTCAGCTTCTCCGTCGGACGGGACCAGTGCAGCCGGGCGCGCCACAGGGCTTCGTCCGCGTAGATGTTGCCGATGCCCGACACCAGCGTCTGGTCGAGCAGGGCCCGCTTGACCTCCGTGCGCCGCGACTTCAGCGCGCGCACCGCCGCGTCGAGGTCGAACGCCGGGTCCATCGGGTCGCGGGCGATGTGCGCGATGGTGTCCGGGAGCAGCACGTCGTTGAGGTCGTCGAGGGCCAGGCCGCCGAACGTGCGCTGGTCGACGAAGCGCAGCTCCGGGCCCTCGTCGTCGAAGCGCAGGCGGACGCGCAGGTGCTTCTCGTCCGGCGTGCCCTCGGGCTGGACGAGCATCTGCCCGCTCATCCCGAGGTGCGCCAGCAGCGCCTCCTTGTCCGACAGCTCGAGCCACAGGTACTTGCCGCGGCGCCGCGCCGCCTCGACGCGGGTGCCGCTCAGCCGCCGCGTGAAGTCCTCCGCGCCCAGCGCGTGCCGTCGGATGGCGCGCGGGTGCAGGACCTCCGCCTCGCGGATGGTCCGGCCCGCCACGTGCGCCTGCAGGCCCAGGCGGACGACTTCGACCTCGGGGAGTTCGGGCATGCCGCCATTGTGCCCGCCGGGTACGACAATTTAAGGAGCGGTGGGTCCGACGTCGGCCTTCGTCAGCGGAACCCGGGTCGTCCCGGTCGCGAAGTACTCGTCCGCGCCGACGTCGAACGCCCCGCTCCGGACCTGCAGGTCGAAGTCCTTCGCGGCGTACGGGTACGAGCCGACGCCCGCGTCGATCGCCGGGCTCCCGGCGGCCAGCCGGTACAGCCCGGCCGCGTCCTTGACCAGCTTCGGGTCGACCGACCGGGACGGGATGCCCGCGGTGCCGCCGAAAATGATGTTGCCCTCGTACTTCACCGTCGACCCGCTCGGCAGCGTCACCAGCGTGCCGGACGTCCCCTTCACGATGTTGTCCGCGACCACGCAGTCCTTCGGCTTGAAGTCGCCGCCGTCGCCGTCGATCACGCTGTTCGAGCCCAGCACCGTGTTGTACGCGACCGTGACGCGGTCCGGGCGGTCGTGCAGCTTGCTCGTGGGCCCGGAGTCGGCCTCGTCGCCGGAGCCGAACACGATCGCGCGGTCGCCGGAGTTCGCGACGTAGTTGCCGACGACCTTGTGGTCGTTGCCGTGGAACCGGATGCCCGAGCCGAACAGCAGGTTGCCCTCGACGGTGCTGCGGTTGCCGTGGCGCAGCACGATGTAGCCCTTGCTGTCGCGGATCGTGTTGTACCGCACCACGTTGTCGGACGACTTGACCGAGATGGCCTCGCTGTCGCCGTCCGCCTTCTCGAAGAGGTTGTTCTCGATCAGCGCGTTCGCCGAGTACGACTGGCGGTCGCTGAGCCCGAGCCGGATCGACTCGCCGCCGTTCGAGCCGGTGAACTGGTGGTTGTAGAAGTAGTTGTGGTGCACGTGGACGTGCTTCGCCATGGCACCGGACGGCCCGAGGATCTGCAGGAAGACGCCTTGGGTGGTGCGGTTCTGGAAGACGTTGCGGTCGACCACGGTGTCGTCGCCGCTGACCGTCACCCAGTTGCCGCCGGTCGTGAGCTGGAAGTCGTTGCGGGTCAGGCGGTTGTTCGACGCGCCGGCCGGCACGCTCAGCGCGGCCCCGTTGCGGAACTTGAAGCCGCGCAGCACCACGTTGGACACGCCGCTCGCGAAGGCGAACGTCTTCGAGCCGGTGATGGTGGCCTGGCCGGTGTGCTCGGCGGCTACGGTCACCGGCGCGGAAGCCGTGCCGGACCGCTTGATCGAGAGCGTCGAACTCGCGGCGTACGAGCCGTCGGCGAGGGTGATCGTGTCGCCGGGGTTCGCCTTGTCCAGCGCGGACTGCAGCGCCGAGAGCGAAGTGACCCGGACGGACGCGGCCGAGGCCTGCGGTCCGGGGACGACGACGAGCGCCGCGGCGATCAAGGGAACGAAGAAAAGACGCATCCGCCCTACCTCTCAGTGGTTCCAAGCGCGGCGGATGATCATCACGCTACTGAGCGGCGGGCGGAATCGTCAACGGAGGTTCCCGGTGATCAGGACTCCGGTTCGTCCTTCTTCTGCGCTTCGAGTTCGGCGGACAGCGAGCGCCAGGCCGTCTCGGCGGCCTTCTGCTCCGCTTCCTTCTTCGTCGACCCCGAGCCGTCGCCCAGCGGACGCGAAGCGACCAGCACCGTGGCCGTGAACTCCTTGCGGTGGTCCGGCCCGGTGTCCTCGACCTTGTACTCGGGCACGCCGAGACCGGCCGACGCGGTCAGCTCCTGCAGGCTCGTCTTCCAGTCGAGCCCGGCCCCGCGCAGCGGAGCTTCGGCGAGCAGGCCGTCGAAGAGGTGGTGCACGAGCTTGCGGGCGATCTCGATGCCGTGCTCGAGGTACGTCGCACCGATCACCGCCTCCAGGCCGTCGGCGAGGATGCTCGCCTTGTCCCGGCCGCCGGTGAGCTCTTCGCCCTTGCCGAGCAGCAGGTGCGCGCCGAGCCCGCCCTCGCCGAGGCCGCGCGCGACGCGCGCCAGCGCATGCATGTTGACGACGCTGGCGCGGAGCTTCGCGAGCTGACCTTCGGGCAGGTCGGGATGCGTGTTGTACAGGTGATCGGTGACGACCAGGCCGAGCACGGCGTCACCGAGGAACTCCAGCCGCTCGTTGGGCGGCAGGCCCCCGTTCTCGTACGCGTACGAGCGGTGGGTCAGCGACAGCCCGAGCAGCTCGGGGTCGAGTGTGACCCCGAGCGCTTCGAGCAACGGCGCCGGATCGGCCGGTGGTCCCCCGGGCGTCTTGCCCCCCATGTCGGCTACCCGATCAGGCGGGCTCGACGACCTGGCGGCCGTTGTGCTGGCCGCACGACGGGCACGCGATGTGCTGGAGCTTCGGCTGCTTGCAGGCGCGGTTGGAGCAGGGCACCAGCTGCACCGGAGCCGCCTTCCACTGGCTGCGGCGGGAGCGCGTGTTGGATCGCGACATCTTCCGCTTCGGGACGGCCACGAGTAGATCTCCTTATGACGGTCTGCTCGCGGTGCGAGCGAACTTTCCTCCGGAACGAGCTGGGGCGCTCGTCAGGCTTGCTCAGCTGGGCCCAGGCTTTTCGCCCGCGTTCTCGTCGAAGCGCTCGACCAGTGCGGCCCACCGAGGGTCTATCTTCTCATGCCCGTGTCCGGGCTCGAGATCGGCCCACTTGACACCGCAGTCCGTGCACAGCCCGGCGCAGTCTTCGGTGCACAGCGGCGCCAGCGGCAGGGCCAGCACGATCGCGTCGCGGACGGTGGGCTCGAGGTCGATCTTGTCGTCGACCAGCCGGGGGATCTCGTCCTCGTCGGTGGTCTCCTCGGTGGCCGACCCCGGGTAGGCGAACAGCTCCTGGACCTCGACCTCGACCTCCTCGGTCAGCGGGTCGAGGCAGCGGGCGCAGGTGCCCTTGGCGGTCGCGGTGGCGGTGCCGCTGACCAGGACGCCTTCGACGACGGACTCGAGCAGCAGGTCGAGCTGGAGCTCGGAGCCCGCCTCGATGGTGATGACGTCGGGGACGCCGAGCGGCGTCTCCACCGGCACGCTGCGCTTGAGGGCGCGGCTGAGGCCGGCGTGACGGCCGAGCTCACGGGTGTCGATCACCCACGGGCTGCGGTCGTCGAGCTGGGGGGTCTTGTTCTCGGACATCCAGTCCAGGGTACGCACGGTCCGCCACCCCTTTTGAGCTGGGACCTCGCGGGGGCGGCGGCTTGCTCGGCGGCAGCATTTCCGGCGTGACTTTGCCGGGCCCCTGACAGCGGGGCCGAGGTGCGGCAGGCGGGGAGAGGCGCGTCACACCTGGTAGTCGTACAGCGTGGGACGGCCGCCGCCGCCCGGGAGGTTCGCCGGGGAGCGGAGGTGGTTGCGGCCGGAATCCACCGTTCGCAGCGTCGTCGCCAGCAGCTCCGAGAACTCCGCCAGCTTGCCGTCCACGTACGCGTCGCAGTCCTGGCGCTGTCGGTCGGCCTCCGCGTGGGCCTCGTCGACGATGCGGGCCGACTCGGCGTGCGCCGCCTGGACGACCTCGGTCTGGGCGACCAGGCGGGACTGCTCGGCGCGGCCGTCCTCGATGGCGCGGTCGTAGGCGTCGCGGCCGGCCTGGATCATGCGCTCGGACTCGGCGCGGGAGCGGTCGGTGAGGTTCTGGTACTCGGCCTGGCCCGCCGCGACCGTGCGGTCGGCCTGGTCGTGGGCGTCGGCGAGCATCTGCTCGGCGCGGGCGCGCGCGTCGGCCAGGATGCGCTCGGCCTCGTCGGTCGCTTCCGCGATGGTGCGCTCGGCCTCGGCGTTCGCGCTCGCGACCGCTTCCCCGGCCTCCTTGCGGGCGGCGTGGATCAGGTCGTCGCGCTTGTCGAGGACGTCCTGGGCGTCGTCGACCTCCGCGGGCAGCGCGTCGCGGACGTCGTCGAGGAGTTCGAGCACGTCGCCGCGGGGCACCACGCAGCTGGACGTCATCGGGACGCCGCGCGCCTCCTCGACGATGGTGACGAGCTCGTCGAGCGCCTCGAAAACCCGGTACACGGCAACTCCAATCCCCTGTCGCTGCGTCCAGTCTGCCCGCTGCCCGCGCCGAACCGGTGAAGGCGCACGGCGCCGGGCGTGTCCTCCCCCGCGGACCCGCCCGGCGCCGCGGTGAAGATCAGGAATTCAGGTCGACGCGCTTGAACGTCGCGTAGTGGTCGGGGGTGTAGGCCAGCTCGCCCGCCCCGCCCGAGATCACCCGGTCGTCCGTGCCCACCGCGTACAGCTTGTAGTAGCCGGACTCGCAGGCCGGGAGGATGCCTTCGCGGTTCTCGTACGTCGTCCCCGCCGAGGTGCCGTTCCGCACGTTGTCCACGACCGCGCGGGCCGCCGAGGAAAGCTGCGAGTAGCCGATCTTCGCCAGGCCGGACAGGTCGCCGCACTCGTGGGTGGGGGTGCCGCCGCCGACGTCGATCACCTGGAAGGTCGCGTAGTGGTCGCCGGTGTAGAAGTACTCGCCGCCCGAGCCGGTCACGATGCGGCGCGTGCCGCGGTTGCTCGAACCCGGGGTCGGCACCGTGTACTCGTGGTAGTAGCCCGACGCGCAGGACGGGAGGATGCCTTCCCGGTTGTCGAAGACGACGCCGTCGTTCTGCGGGTACGGGAACGGGCCACCCTTCTGGATCAGGTCGTACGTCGTCGTGGCCTCGGCGGGCAGCGACGACAGCGCCGTGTGCGTGAAGCCGGAGAGGTCACCGCAGGAGTTCTGCTCCGCGACGGCCGGTGAACCAGTCACCGCTTCGGCGGCGGTGACCCCCATGGACAGCGTGGCCAGGAGCGCGAACAGGACCGCGACCAGGCGAGATCGGTAGTTGGTCATTTTCGGACCGTAACTCGATCGCGTGATCGTCAGAAGTCGGGAACGTGAACTCCGCCACCTCGGGCGGCAAGTCCCGACGAACGTAGGGGGCCGATCGACGGGAACCGGACGCCCCGGGTTGCGGAAGTCCGGTGTGGAGGGTCAGCGCCCGAGCTTCGGGAACTTCCCCGCGAGGCGCTCGTAGACGATCGGCGGCACCAGGTGCTCGATGTCGCCGCCGAGCGCGGCGACCTCCTTGACCAGCGAGCTGGACACGAACCCGTACGCCGGGTTGTTCGCCATCAGCAGCGTCTCGACGCCGGTGAGCTCGCGGTTCATCTGCGCCATCTGCAGCTCGTAGTCGAAGTCGCTGACCGAGCGCAGGCCCTTGGCGATCGCCACGATGCCGTTGTCGCGGCAGTAGTCGACCAGCAGGCCTTCCCAGGAATCGACCCGCACGTTGCCGAGCTTCGCGGTGATCTCCCGCAGCATCTCCAGGCGCTCCTCGGTCTCGAAGAGGCCCTTCTTGCTCTTGTTCACCCCCACCGCGACGACGACCTCGTCGAACAGCTGGGCCGCCCGCTCGATGATGTCGAGGTGCCCGTTGGTGGCCGGATCGTAGGAACCGGGACAGACCGCACGCCGCATGGCGCGGACGCTACCGTGCCGGGCCCGGTTTCCGCCGCGTGGCTCACGCCACAGGCGTGTATTCGGCCCAGAAGACCGCCGTGTCGCCGTACTTCTTGGTGCGCGACGGCTCGAAGCCCGCCGGCCAGTCCGGCTCGCCGTCTCGGGCCGCGCGCTCGACCACGGCCAGCGCGCCCTCCCCCAGCCAGCCGCCGGCCGCCAGCGACGCCAGCACCTTGCCGAGCGCCGCCGCGTCCACGGCGTAGGGCGGATCGGCCAGCACCAGGTCGAACGCCGACGGCGCGGGCGCGGCCACGACCGCCTCGACCTGCCCGGCCCGGACGGTGCCGCCCAGTCCCAGTGCCGCGACGTTGCCGCGCAGCACCTCCACCGCGCGCCGGTCGGACTCCACGAACAGCGCGTCCGAGGCGCCGCGGGAGAGCGCTTCGAGGCCGAGCGCGCCGGAGCCGGCGTAGAGGTCGAGGACGCGGGCGCCGTGCAGCTCACCCGCCGTCTCCAGGGCGTTGAACAGGGCTTCCCGCACGCGTTCCGACGTCGGCCGGGTGCCCTTGGGCGGCACCTTGAGCCGCCGCCCGCCCGCCGTCCCGGCCACGATCCTGGTCACCCCCTGATTGTGCGGGCATGACACGGCGCACTCATGGCCGGGACGTCGGTGTGCCCGCCGAACCCAACGCGTAGAGTCGTTCTTCGCCCTCGGAGGCGATCCAGAGCTGTCAAGGAGCCATGCGTGTCGGAACCTCGGGTCAGACGGGCCGAGATCGCCATCGAACAAGCCCACGTCGATCGCGTGTACACCCGTCTGGACGAACTGCGCACCCAAGCCGAGGCGATGCGCACGAAGGGCTACGAGATCGGCCAGGGCGCGCAGCGCGAGGCGATCTTCGAGCAGGCGTCCATGCTGTTCGAGCGGGACATGATGGTCTACCACGCCAACCAGACGCTCCAGACGCTCGACGCCGAGTACGAGGGGCTGGTCTTCGGCAGGCTGGACGACCGCGAGGGCGAGCGCACCTACGTCGGACGGCTCGGCATCCGCGACGCCGAGTTCGACAACCTCGTCACGGACTGGCGCGCGCCGGCCGCGGCCGCGTTCTACCAGGCCACCGCCGAGGACCCGATGGACGTCGTGCGGCGGCGCGTGATCCGCTGCTCCGGCCAGAACGTCCTCGACGTCGACGACGACGTCCTGATCGCCGACGCCGTGCCCGAGGGCATGCAGATCGTCGGCGAAGGCGCGCTGATGGCGGCGCTGGGGCGCTCGCGCGGCGAGAAGATGCGCGACATCGTCGCGACCATCCAGAAGGAGCAGGACGAGGTCATCCGGGCGCCGTGGCGCGGGGTCACCGAGATCACCGGCGGGCCGGGCACGGGCAAGACCGCCGTCGCCCTGCACCGCGCGGCCTACCTGCTCTACCGCCACCGCCGCCAGCTCGGCGGCGCGGGCGTGCTCGTCATCGGGCCGTCCGGCGTGTTCACCAGCTACATCTCGCGGGTCCTCCCCTCGATGGGCGAGACGAACGTCGAGCTGCGCGCGCTCGGCGAGGTCCTCGACGGCCTGGAGGCGACGCGGCAGGACGCGGCGCCGCTGGCGGCGGTCAAGGGGTCGCTGCGGATGCGGAAGGTGCTGCTGCGGGCGCTGCGGGACACCCCGCCGGAGGCGCCCGAGGAGATGCGGATCGTCTACCGCGGCGAGGTCCTCAAGCTGACCGCGCGCGAGCTGGAGAAGGTCCGCCGCAAGGCCCACACGCAGGGCGCGCCGCCGAACCGGTCGCGGGTCCGGGCGGCCGAGCTGCTGCTGGACGCGCTGGCGGCGAAGGCCGAGGAGTACGCGAAGGCCGACGGCAAGCCGTTCGAGCGCGCGGAGCTGATCACCGACCTCGGCGAGCGGATCGACTT
Organism: Amycolatopsis eburnea; assembly: GCF_003937945.1. Lineage (GTDB taxonomy): Bacteria > Actinomycetota > Actinomycetes > Mycobacteriales > Pseudonocardiaceae > Amycolatopsis > Amycolatopsis eburnea. The sequence goes on along the minus strand of NZ_RSEC01000021.1, from coordinate 228,660 downwards.
CCACCGGTTCCTGGTGGTGTGGTGGCCGGTGCTGTACCCGGCGCAGATCCTGAAGTGGCTGGGCGAGGAGAAGCGGCTGGCGTCGGCGTCGAAGGGCGTCCTGAACCGCGCCGAGATCTCGATGCTGGCCGCGGACTTCGCGGACCGCTCGCGCGGCTGGTCGATCGCGGACGTGGCGCTGCTGGACGAGCTGCGCGTGCTGATCGGGCCGCCGCCCAAGCGCAAGCGCCGCCAGGTGATCGAGGTGGAGCCGCAGCGCTCCGGCGGCGCCCCGACGCGGCCCGAGCACTACGACGAGTACTCGCACGTGGTCGTCGACGAGTCGCAGGACCTCTCGCCGATGCAGTGGCGGATGGTCGGGCGCCGCGGCAAGTACGCGAGCTGGACCGTGGTCGGCGACCCGGTGCAGAGCTCCTGGCCGGACCCGGCCGAGGCGGCGGCCGCGCGCGACCAGGCGTTCGGCGTCAAGACCACCCGGCGGCGGTTCACGCTGCGCACGAACTACCGGAACTCGGCGGAGATCTTCGACCTGGCGGCCAAGGTGGTGGCCGGGCACGCGGAGGCCGGCGAGCTGCCGGTCGCGGTGCGGCGGACCGGCGTGGTGCCGGAGGTCCGCCCGGTCGAGGCCACGGGTCTGGCGGCGGCGACGCAGGCGGCGGTCAAGGAGCTGATGGGCGCGGTCGAGGGCACGGTCGGCGTCATCACGGCCATGGACCGGGTGCCGGAGGTCGCGGGCTGGCTGGCGGGGCAGGCGGACGAGCGGCTGAAGGTCGTCGGCAGCCTGGACTCGAAGGGGCTCGAGTACGACGCCGTGGTGCTGGTGGAGCCGATCGACCTGGTGACGGAGTCGACGACCGGGCGGCGGGTGCTGTACGTGGCGCTGACCCGGGCGACGCAGCAGCTCACGGTGCTGGCCTCGAACCCGGACTGGCTGCCGTCGGCCTGACCCACCGGCGCCGACCGCGACGGGTGCGCCGGGCGTCCCCTGTGGTGTCTTGGTGACGCCGGGCGGCCGTGTGGTGTCTTGAATGAGTCATTCAGGACCTCCGAAGACCTGAATGAGTCATTCAAGACGTCCGGCCCCGGAGGCACGGCGAAAGTGCCCGGCCGGCCTGTCCCGGCAAAGTCGCGTCGGCGAGCGGGTGGCCGGCCGTGGGCTGGCCGCGTGGTCTGCCCGGCGTCGCGGGGATGTCGTGAAAGGGTCGTTCATGTCGTCTGGCGAGATGAACGACCCTTTCACGACGTCTCGGCCCGGGCGGTGAACACGCTGAAGGGCCCCTTCGAGGGGCGGGAGGCGGGTTCCCGTGCCCTTGAAGGGGCCCTTCAGACCCCCGGTGAAATGAACGTCGCGAGGACGGTTTCCGTCCGAGGGCATGTCTAGCCGATCCGCGTTGTTCGGTGTCCGCGCGCCGTCGCCGAACGACAACGCCGAACAACGTCAGGGGCAGGGCGGGGCGTAATCGAGGCCCGGCAGGCTCGCCGTCCACTCGGCTTCGCTGATCCGGGGCGCCGCCACCGCGCAAATCCGTTCGGCCGCCCGGTCAGGATCGGTCTCCCACAACCGTACCGTGCCGTCCGCGCCCGCACCGGCCAGTGTGTGCCCGTCCGGCGCGTACTGCGCGGCGTAGACGCGGTCCCGTTCCTCGGGCAGGACGGCGCGGGGCGACGCGGTCGCGACGTCCCACAGCCGGATCGTGCGGTCGTAGCTGCCGGAGGCGAGCGTGCGGCCGTCGCCGCTGAAGGACACCGACATGACGATGTCCGTGTGGCCGGCCAGCACCGTGGAGCCGGGGTTCGCGACGTCCCAGAGCCGGATCGTGCGGTCGGCGCTCGCGGTCGCGACGCGCTCGCCGTCGGGGCTGAACGCGACCGAGAAGATCGTGTCCGTGTGCCCTTCGAGCTTCGCGAGCGCTCGCGGGGCCCGAGGCGCCGAGACGTCCCAGAGCCGCGCGGTGTGGTCCCAGCCCGCGGTCGCGAGGGTCCGGCCGTCGGGGCTGAACGCGAGCGTGTGGACGTCGTCCTCGTGCCCCGCCAGCGTGGCGATCTCCACCGGGTGGAGGCGGTCGGCGAGGTCCCACAGCCGCGCGGTGTGGCCGTCGCCCGCCGTGGCCAGCAGCTTGCCGTCGGGGCTGAAGGCGACCGCGTCGATGTCGTCGTGGTAGCGGTTGAACACCGTCGGCGGGCCCGGGCGCGCCGGATCGGTGATGTCCCGGACCGTCATCGTGTGGTCCCAGCTGCCGGTGGCCAGGGTGCGGCCGTCCGGGCTGATCGCGACGCCGCAGACCGCGTTGCCGAAGCCGCCGATCGTGGCGAGGACGCGGGGCGCGGCCGGGTCGGTGCGGTCGTGCAGCCGGACGGCCTCGTCGTAGCCGCCGGTGGCGAGCAGCCTGCCGTCCGGCCCGAACGCGACGTGGCACGCCTGGGCCGTGTGCGCCGGGATGCCGGGGCCCGGCAGGTCCCAGAGCCGGGCGGTCTGGTCGTCGCTGGCCGTGGCGAGCGTGCGGCCGTCGCGGGTGAACACCGCGGAGCCGACCGCGCCGATGTGCCCGGGCAGGGACAGCCGCTCGCGGGGCTGCTTCGGGTCGGTGACGTCCCACAGCCGGGCCGTGCGGTCGAAGCCGGTGGTGGCGAGCGTGCGCCCGTCGGCGGTGAACGCGACCGAGCGCACGGTCGCCTTGTGCGCGGTGAGCGACGCCAGCTGCGCCGGGCGGGCCGGGTCGGTGACGTCCCACAGCCGCGCCGTCTGGTCCTGGCTCGCCGTGGCGAGGGTGTGCCCGTCCGGGCTGAACGCCACCGAGTGCACGACGTCGGTGTGGCCGGTCGCGACGCCGAGCTGCGTCCGCGAAGCGACGTCCCAGACCCGTGCGGTCTTGTCGGCCGACGCGGAGGCGAGCAGCTTGCCGTCGGCGCTGAAGGCGAGGTTGTTGACGTAGGAGGTGTGCCCGGTCAGCTCGCCCAGCGGGCGCGGGCGGGCCGGGTCGGCGGTGTCGTAGAGCCGCAGCCTGCCGGTGACGTCGGCCGTGGCCAGCAGCGGCCCGGCCGGGCTGAACGCGACGGCGTAGGACTTGCCCTCGTGCTTTTCGACCACGGTGCCGGGGCCCGGGCGCGCCGGATCGGATACGTCCCAGACGCGGACGGTGCCGTCGAAGCTCGCGGTGGCGGCGGTCCGGCCGTCGGCGGCGAACGCGACGTTGTTGACGTTGGCGGTGTGCCCGCCGAGGGTGCCCAGCGGCACCGGGTGGCGCGGGTCGGCGATGTCCCAGAGCCGGGCCGTGTTGTCCCAGCTCGCGGTGGCCATCACCCGGCCGTCGGGGCGGAGGGCGACGGTGTTGACCCGGCCGGTGTGCCCGGTGATCCGGGTCGAGTACGGCGTCGCGAACACGCCGAGCACGCTGCTGCGCTCGTCGGCGCCGGGATCGAGCCGGTACGCGGCCAGCGCGAGCTGCGCGGCCAGCGCGGGGTTGGTGGCGCGCATGGCCAGCGCCTGGCCCGCGACCTTCTGGGCGAGCGCGCTGTTGCGCTGCTCGGTGGCCGTCGACTCGGCGCGCACGGCGTAGACGGTCGCGCCCACCGCGAAGACGAGCAGCACCGCGAGCAGCGCGACCAGCTGCCGCAGCCGGCGGGTGCGGCGGCGGTCGCGCTCCTGCTCGGCGTGCTCGACGGCGAGGCTCGCGTCGAGGAACCGCCGTTCCCGCCGGGACAGCGCGGAGTCCTGGCGCGCGGCCCACTCCCGCGCGATGGCCAGCCGGGTGCCGCGGTAGAGCCAGCCGGGGTCTTCGCCGACGGATTCCCAGGCCCCGGTCGCCTCGGTGAGCTGCCGGTGCACGCGCAGGCCTTCGCGGTCCTGGGTGAGCCACTCGCGCAGCCGCGGCCAGCCCCGGATGAGGGCTTCGTGGGTGATCTCGATGCCGGTGTCGTCGAGGGCGACCAGCCGGGCCGCGGCCAGTTCGCCGAGCACGACGGCGGTGTCTTCGTCGTCGGTGTCGAGCTCGGCGCGGCCGATCCGGCGCTTGGTGTCTTCGGTGCCTTCGCCGAGCGCGGTCATCCGGAGGAAGATCTGCCGGGCCAGCCGCTGCTGGCGGCCCGAGAACTTCCCGAAGGTGCCTTCCGACGTCTGGGCGATGGCCCGCTCGATCCCGCCGGTCGACTCGTAGCCGGCGAGGGTGAGCGTGGTGCCGCGGCGGCGCCGCCACGTCTCCAGCAGCGCGTGGGAGAGCAGCGGCAGCACGCCGGGCTGGCCGGTGGCGTCCGCGACGAGCCGCGAGACCAGCGCGTTCTCGACGCGGTAGCCGGCGTCCACGGCGGGCCGTGAGATGGCCTGCCGGAGCTCCTCGGTGGTCATCGGGCCGACCAGGACCTGGGCGTCCTGCATCGCCTCGGCGAGCACCGCGTGGCTCGCGCAGTGGGTGTAGAAGTCGGTGCGGATGCCGAGCACCACCCTCGTCCGGCTCTCCGGGCCGGTGGTGGCGGCGACCAGCGCGTCGAGGAAGCGGGCGCGTTCGCCGTCGTCCTGGCAGAGCGTGAAGACCTCTTCGAACTGGTCGACGACCAGCACGACGTCGTCGGCCCCGTCGTCGGTCAGCTGGCGGGCGGCCAGGCCCAGGTTGCGCGGGTGCGCGGTGAAGTCGTCGAGCAGGGCGCCGGCCGGGACGCCGAGCGCCGCGGCGAACCTGACCGCGCACTCCTGCAGCGGCCGGGCGCCGGGGGTGAGCAGCACGACCGGCCCCTTGACGGCGGGTAGCAGACCGGCGCGCAGCAGGGAGGACTTGCCCGATCCGGACGCGCCGAGGACGGCGAGAAAACGTTGTCTCGCCAGTCGCGCGTCGAGCTTTTCGATCAGCTTGTCCCGGCCGAAGAATCGCCGCGCATCAGCTGAGGTGAATGCGGAGAGCCCGACGTAAGGCGGAATTTCGCCGGAATCGGGCTCGGGCGGTGAATCGGCACCGTCCCGGCGGGACTCTTCGGCGACGGCGTGCCACCGCTCTTCCCATTCACCGGGTTCCCCGCCGCAGGCCCGGACGTAGGCCAGAGTCACCGCCAGGCTGGGGAGTTTCCGCCCGCCCGCGGCTTCGGACAGCGTGCCCGCCGAGTAGTGCGCCCGGCGGCCGAGCTCGCGATAAGTGGGGTTCCCGGCGCTCTCGCGCAAACGCCGGAGATCGGCGGCGAATTCGGTCAGCAGATCGTCCCCGGGATCCAGGGGTCGCTCCGGACGCGGCACCCGTCCTCCTGTTTTCTCCTTTTCCGGTTCGGACACCGTATCGCCATTGCGGCCCGTTCCGGGGCCGATCCACGCGAACGGCGTGAAGATCGTCACCGCCGTCCGGGAAGCAATGCGGGCACCGGGGCGTTGACCCCGGTTGTGAGCTCACTGCCTGACGTGCCGCTGTCCGTGCTCGACCTGTCCCCCGTGTCGGAGGGGAACACCGTCGGCGAGACGCTGCGCAACACCCTGGACCTCGCCCGCGCCGCGGAACGGCTGGGCTTCAACCGCTACTGGCTGGCCGAGCACCACAACATGCCCGGCATCGCCAGCTCGGCGACGTCGGTGCTGATCGGCCACGTCGCCGACGCCACCGAACGCATCCGCGTCGGCTCGGGCGGCGTGATGCTGCCCAACCACGCGCCGCTGGTGGTCGCCGAGCAGTTCGGCACCCTGGAAGCGTTCCACCCGGGCCGCATCGACCTCGGCATCGGCCGCGCCCCGGGCACCGACCAGCGCACGGCCCTTGCCCTGCGCGGCCCCGGCGGGCTGTCGGCGGACAACTTCCCCGAGCACCTGCAGGAACTGATCGGCTACTTCACCCATTCGGAGGCCCGCGGCGTCAACGCGGTGGTCGCGGAGGGCAACCAGCCCCCGGTGTGGCTGCTCGGTTCCAGCGGCTTCAGCGCCCAGCTCGCGGGACGCCTGGGGCTGCCGTTCTCCTTCGCCCACCACTTCGCGGCCGAGAACACGATCCCGGCGGTGCAGCTGTACCGGGAGAACTTCCAGCCGTCCTCGGTGTTGTCCGAGCCGTACGTGATGCTGGGCGTTTCGGTGGTCGCGGCCGAGACGGACGAGCGCGCGCGGTTCCTGGCGGGGCCGTCGGGCCTGACGTTCCTGAGCCTGCGCCGCGGACGGCCGATCGCGCTGCCGACGCCGGAGGAGGCCGCGGAGTACCCGTACACCGAGATCGACCGGGCGTTCCTGGCCGACCGGTTCGGGTCGAGCATCATCGGCTCGCCGGAGACGGTGCAGAAGGGGTTCGAGCAGCTGCTCGCGGACACCGGCGCGGACGAGCTGATGATCACGACGATGGTGCACGGGCACGCGGACCGGGTCCGGTCGTACGAGCTGGTGGCCGGCCTCAAGTCCTGACACCGGGCCGGTCCGGCGGTCCGCGATGTCATGAAAGGGTCGTTCATGTCGTCTGGCGAGGTGAACGACCCTTTCATGACATCCGCGCGGCGCTCACCGGCGCAACTCTGGACGTGCGGCGCTCGGGGACCTACCCTCCCCCGCGCGGGGCCAAGCCCGCCGTTCCGGTGAGCGGGAATGGTCACGACCGCGCAGGTCGCCGCCGCTCACCACGCGCCGCGGGCGATTTTCTTTTCCTCCACTGACAACAAGATCCGGCCCGTTTGTCAGTACTCGACAAGAAATGCGCGGTTACCAGCCCGTGACCGCGTGATCCTGCTCAAGTTCTTGTCTCCCAGCAGGGCCGTCGTTAGCGTACCGACCAGTAGGAAACGGCACGGTGTCCCCCGAGACCGTGAATGGCCGACAATTGTTACCCCGTTCGGACCATTTCCCCTTGCTCACCTCGGGTGTATTCGGCGTGCCGCCGAAACCGCTGGGGAGGCACACGAATGGCCGAACGGACGACGACGGCGTCGTTCCCCGGGGCCGCCGCGCTGCGGCAGACCGGACGGCTCTACGGGCTGGGCCTGGACGTCGTCCGGCTGACGTTCCGCCGCCCGTTCCAGGCGCGTGAGCTGATCCAGCAGTTCTGGTTCATCGCGAGCGTCTCGATCCTGCCGACGGCGCTGGTCTCCATCCCGTTCGGCGCGGTGATCGCGCTGCACATCGGGTCGCTGACCACGCAGATCGGCGCGCAGTCGTTCACCGGCGCGGCGAGCGTGCTCGCGATCATCCAGCAGGCCAGCCCGATCGTCACCGCGCTGCTCATCGCCGGCGCCGGCGGCAGCGCCATGTGCGCCGACCTGGGGTCCCGGACCATCCGCGAAGAGATCGACGCCATGGAGGTCCTCGGCGTCTCGCCCGTGCAACGCTTGATCGTGCCGCGGGTGCTGGCCGCGATGGGCGTCGCCATCTTCCTCAACGGCATGGTCAGCGTCGTCGGCGTGCTCGGCGGCTACTTCTTCAACGTGATCATGCAGCACGGGACGCCGGGCGCGTACCTGGCGAGCTTCTCCGCGCTCGCCCAGCTGCCCGACCTGTGGATCAGCGAGATCAAGGCCCTGATCTTCGGCTTCGTCGCCGGCGTGGTCGCCGCCTACCGGGGGCTGAACCCCAAGGGCGGGCCGAAGGGCGTCGGCGACGCCGTGAACCAGTCCGTGGTCATCACGTTCCTGCTGCTGTTCGTGCTGAACCTCGTGCTCACCACCGTGTACCTGCAACTCGTGCCGCCCAAGGGGAGCTGAGCGTGACGACCACGGACCTCCCGAGAGCCGCGCGCGTGCGCGAAGCCGTCGACCGCCGGTTCGGCTTCCTCGACACCCTCGGCGACCAGATCCTCTTCTTCCTCCGCGCGATCGCCTGGATCCCGCGGGCCGTGCACCGCTACCTGCGCGAAATCGTGCGCCTGCTGGCCGAAGTCAGCTTCGGCAGCGGGGCGCTGGCCGTCATCGGCGGCACGATCGGCGTGATGATCGGGATGACCGTCGCCACCGGCACGGTCGTCGGCCTGCAGGGCTACTCCGCGCTCAACCAAGTCGGGACGTCGGCGTTCGCCGGGTTCGTCTCCGCCTACTTCAACACCCGCGAGATCGCGCCGCTCGTCTCCGGCCTCGCCCTGTCCGCCACCGTCGGCTGCGGGTTCACCGCGCAGCTCGGCGCGATGCGGATCTCCGAGGAGATCGACGCCCTCGAGGTCATGGGCATCCCCAGCGTCCCGTACCTGGTGACGACCCGGGTGATCGCCGGTTTCCTGGCCGTCATCCCGCTCTACGCCATCGGGCTGCTGTCGAGCTACCTCGCCTCGCGGCAGATCACCGTGTGGTTCTTCGGCCAGTCCGCGGGCACCTACGACCACTACTTCCTGCTGTTCCTGCCACCAGGCGACGTCCTGTGGTCGTTCGGGAAGGTGCTGGTGTTCAGCGTCGTGGTGGTGCTGGCGCACTGCTACTACGGCTTCCGCGCGAGCGGCGGCCCGGCCGGCGTCGGCGTCGCGGTGGGCCGCGCGGTCCGCACCGCGATCGTCGCGATCAGCGTGCTCGACTTCTTCCTGTCGCTGGCCATCTGGGGCGCGACGACGACCGTGCAGGTGGCCGGATGAGCCGGGACACCCGCCGCAAGGCCGGGATCCGCACCGCGGGCGTGCTGTTCCTGGTGGTGATGGGCGTGCTCGTGACGCTCTCGATCAAGGTGTACGACAAGGACTTCGTCAGCACCGTCCCGGTGACGCTCAAGACGAGCCGCATCGGCAACCAGCTGTCCGCGGGCGGGCAGGTCAAGGCCCGCGGCGTGCTCGTCGGCGAGATCCGCGACGTCCGGGCGACGCCGCAGGGCGCCGAGATAGCGCTTGCTCTCGAGCCCGGCAAGGTGGACATGCTGCCGCGCAACGTTTCCGCGTTGCTCGTGCCGAAGACGTTGTTCGGCGAGCGGTACGTCCAGCTGTCCATCCCGGACGGCGCCCGCGCCCCGCACCTGACCGCGGGCGACACGATCGAACAGGACCGCTCGGCCAACGCGATCGAGCTGGAACGCGTCTTCGACAACCTGCTGCCGGTGCTCCAGGCCGTCCAGCCGCAGAAGCTCGCGACCACGCTGACCGCGGTTTCGACGGCGCTGCAGGGCCGCGGCGAGCAGCTCGGGCAGACGATCGGCACCGCGGACGCCTACCTGAAGAACTTCAACCCCGACCTCCCGCAGCTGACGTCGGACATCCACGACCTCGCCACCGTCTCGAACCTCTACGGCGACATCGCCCCCGACCTCCTGGACGCGCTCACCGCGTCCGCCGTCACGCTCAACACCGTCAAGGAGAAGCAGAGCGAGCTGACCGGGGTCTACCAGCAGGTGACCTCGTCTTCGCAGGAGGTCACCGCTTTCCTGGCCAACAACCGCGACAACCTCATCTCCCTGGCCGCCGACAGCCGCGCGCCGCTGGAGGTCGCCGCGAAGTACTCCCCCAGCTTCGCCTGCACCCTCGCTTCGCTCAACGCACTGAGGAAATCCATGGACCAGGTGCTCGGCGCCGGCACCGGTGAGCCGGGCCTGCACGCCGACGTCGCCGTCACCGCGGACAGCGGGAAGTACTTGCCCGGCAAGGACGACCCGCGCTACACCGCCGGCGGCGAGCCGCGCTGCTACCCCTCCGGCGTGGCCCCGACGATCGGCACCGCCGCCGCGGCGCCCGGCAGCACCGGGCACCCGCTGCTGACCGGCGGGCAGGGCGACCTCGGCGTCGCCAACTCGCCGCAGGAGCAGCAGCTGCTGGCCACCCTGGTCGCGCCGTCGATCGGGGTGCCCGCCGCCGACGTCCCGGCGTGGAGCAGCGTGCTGGTCGGGCCGCTCTACCGCGGCACGGAGGTGAAGCTCAAGTGAGGAACATCGTCGCCCCGCTGATCAAGAGCATCATCTTCATCGCCGTCACGGCGATCGCGACGACGCTGCTGGCCGTGTCCATCACGAACACCGGCGTCGGCGCCACCGAGCGCTACACCGCGAAGTTCCTCGACGCGACCTCGCTCAACGTCGGCGACGACGTCCGCATCTCCGGCGTCCGCGTCGGCCAGGTCGAGTCCCTCGACATCAGCGACCACAACCGCGCGCTGGTGACGTTCTCCCTCGACCGGGGACGGCGGCTGCCCGCCGACGTCAAGGCGGTCATCAAGTACCGCAACATGGTCGGCCAGCGCTACATCGCGCTGGAGCGCGGGAGCACCGCGACCCGGGAGCAGCTGCCCGAGGGCGGGGAGATCCCGCTGGAGCGCACGACCCCGGCACTGGACCTCACCGACCTGTTCAACGGCTTCAAGCCGCTGTTCCAGGCGCTGTCGCCGAACGACGTCAACGAGCTGTCCGGCGAGATCGTCCAGGTGCTGCAGGGCGAAGGCGGCACCGTCGAAAGCCTGCTCGCCCACACCGGTTCGCTGACCACCACCCTCGCCGGGCGCGACAAGGTGATCGGCGAGGTGATCGGGAACCTCAACTCGGTGCTGAAGACGGTCAACGGCAAGGGCGACGCGCTGGCGAACCTCGTGTCCACGCTGCGGCAGCTGGTGTCCGGGCTGGCCGGCGACCGCGCCGCGATCGGCGACGCGATCAGCGGCATCGGCGACCTCACGCAGTCCACCGCCGGGCTGTTCGAGCAGGCCCGGCCGCCGCTGAAGGACAGCATCGCCGGGCTGAAGGGCCTCGCCGGCGGCCTGGTCCAGAACCAGTCCGATGTGGACAGCTTCCTGACCAACCTGCCGGTGAAGTTCAACGAGATCGGCCGGGTGGCCTCCTACGGCTCGTGGATGAACTTCTTCCTCTGCCGCGCCACCCTGGCCACCACGCCCCCGCGCGGCGTGATCGTCCCGACGCCGAGGTGCGAGCCGTGAAGTCCTTCAAGGAGCGCAATCCGATCGTCCTCGGCGTGATCGGCAGCTTCGCGCTGGCCGCGCTGCTGACCGTCACGTTCAACTACGACAACCTCCCGGTCGTCGGCGGCGGCACGACCTACGAGGCCGAGTTCTCCGAAGCCGCCGGCCTGCAGGCGGACGACGAGGTCCGGGTCGCCGGCATCAAGGTCGGCGAGGTCCGCGACGTTGCGCTCGCCGACGACCACGTCCTCGTCACCTTCCGGGTCAAGAACGCCTGGATCGGCGACCGGACCTCCGCCGAGATCAAGATCAAGACGTTGCTGGGCCGCAAGTTCCTCGCGCTGAACCCGACCGGCGACGACGTCCAGGACCCGGACCGGCCGATCCCGCGCACCCGGACCGTCACGCCCTACGACGTCACCGACGCCTTCAACGGGCTGGCCGACACCGTCGGCGCGATCGACACCCGGCAGCTCGCGGACAGCTTCACCACGCTGTCGGACACCTTCCGCAACTCCCCCGAGCACGTCCGCAGCGCGCTCGACGGGCTGTCGCAGCTGTCGCAGACGGTGTCCAGCCGGGACAGCCAGATCGCCGAACTGCTCGCGAACGCGCGGCAGCTGACCACGACGCTGGCGAACTCGAACGACGACTTCGAGAAGCTCATCGACGACGGGAACCTCTTGCTCACCGAGCTCAACCGGCGCCGCGACGCGATCCACGACCTGCTGACCGGCTCGGCGCGCCTGGCCGAGCAGCTCCGGGGGCTGGTGAAGGACAACAACGATCAGCTCCGGCCCGCGCTGCAGTCGCTGAGCCAGGTGACCGACCTGCTCAAGCGGCAGAACGACAACCTGACCAAGGGCCTGCAGCTGGCCGGCCCGTACTTCCGGGTGGTCACCAACACCACCGGCAACGGCCGCTGGATCGACGCCTACCTGTGCGGGCTGATCCCGGAGAACCACGACCCGTGCACCGTGCCGAAGAACCCGGGAGGGACGAAGTGAGCGCGCTGACCACCACCCGCGCCGGTGTCCTGACGACCCGGTTCATCGCCGCCGCCCTGCTGCTCGCCCTCGTCGTGACGGCGGCGCTGTGGTGGGTGTTCTCCGGCAGCGGACAGCACCACGTGACCGCATTCTTCACCCGCGCGGTCGGCGTCTACCCCGGCTCCGACGTCCGGGTGCTCGGCGTCCGGATCGGCCAGGTCGACGCGGTCACCCCGCGCGGCGAGCAGGTGCAGGTGGACATGACGGTCGACGGCTCGGTCGGCGTCGCCGAGGACACCACGGTCCTGGTGATCGCGCCCAGCGTCGTCGCCGACCGGTACGTCCAGTTCGCCAAGCCGGCGCGCGGCGGGCCGCGGCTGCCGAACGGGGCGTCGATCCCGGTGCAGCGCACCGCGACCCCGGTGGAGCTGGACCAGCTCTACGCCAGCCTCGATTCGCTGTCCAAGGCGCTCGGCCCGAACGGCGCGAACTCGCAGGGCGCGCTGTCGGACCTGCTCAAGACGGGCGCGCAGAACCTGCAGGGCAACGGCCGCGCGTTCAACGACAGCGTGCGCAACTTCGCGCAGCTGGCGCGCACGCTGGCCGGGAACTCGGGCGACCTGTTCGGCACGGTCGACGAGCTCCAGCAGTTCACCACCATGCTGGCCACCAACGACCAGCAGGTCGGCAACGTCAACCAGCAGCTGTCGCAGATTTCGGGCACCCTGGCCGCCAACAGCGGCGAGCTGGCGAAGGCCCTCGACGGCCTCGGCCACGCGCTCGCCGACGTCCAGGCGTTCATCCGGGACAACCGCGGAGCCCTCAAGTCCAATGTGGACAATCTGGTGACGACCACCCGGACGCTCGTGGAACAGCGTGCTTCGCTGGCCGGCACGATCGACGCCGTCCCGCTGGCGGTGACGAACGTGCTCAACGCGGTCGACCCGGCCACCGGGCGGCTGCTCGGGCGCGAGAACCCCGACTACTACCTCGAGCCGCTGCCGCTGCCGGTCACCGGCGACGTCTACACCAACGGGGGTGGGCGGTGAAACGGGTCCTCGCCACCGCGGCCGTCGGGTGCCTGCTGCTCGCGGGCTGTTCTTCGGGGGAGTTCAAGGGCGTCTACGACCTGCCGTTGCCCGGCGGCGCCGACGTCGGCGACCACCCGTACTCGGTGACCGTGCAGTTCGCCGACGTGCTCGACCTGGTGCCGCAGGCCGCGGTGAAGGTCGGCGACGTCCCGGTCGGGCGGGTGCGCGAGATCCGGCTCGGCGGCGACGGCTGGACGGCCGAAACCGTGCTGGAGGTCAACGGCGACGTCGTGCTGCCCGCCAACGCGATCGCGCGGCTGCGCCAGTCCAGCCTGCTCGGCGAGAAGTTCGTCGAGCTGGCCGCCCCGGACGGTCCGCCGTCCGGCGCCGGCGTCGCGCGGCTGGCGGACAAGGCCACGATCACCGTGGACCGCACCAACCGCAACCCCGAATTCGAGGAGATCTTCGGCGCGCTTTCCCTGCTGCTCAACGGCGGCGGCATCGGGCAGCTGCAGACGATCAACCGCGAGCTGTCGAAGGTGATGGACGGCAACGAGGAGCAGATCCGCTCGTTCCTGTCCGGGGTGAACACCCTGATGACCGACCTGGACGCGCACCGCTCGGACATCACCGAGGCCCTCGACGGCATGAACCGGCTGTCGGCGACGCTGGCGAACCGCCACGACCAGGTGTCCGGCGCGCTGACCGATCTGACGCCGGGCCTGCGGTCGCTCAGCGACCAGCGCACGCAGCTCGTCTCGATGCTGCAGGCGCTCGACCGGCTCTCGACCGTGGCCACCGACGTCGTCGACCGCAGCCGCGACGACCTGGTCGCGGACCTGCGGGCGCTCGCGCCGATCCTGGGCCAGCTGGCCAAGGCGGGCGAGGACCTGCCGCAGTCGCTGCAGCTGCTGCCGACGTTCCCGTTCCCGGACTCGGTGCTCCCCGCGGTGAAGGGCGACTACATCAACACGTTCGCCTCGATGATCCCGGCGCCCGGCGTGCCGCTGCCCCCGCCCGGCGAAGGCGTGCCGCCGGGGCTGCCGCCGCTCCCGCTCCCCTCGGGAGGCCAGTGATGCTGACCCGCAGAGTCCGGATCCAGGTGGTCCTGTTCGTCGTGATCGCGCTGGCCACGACGGCGTTCGTCGGCGCGAACTACGCCGGTCTCGGCCGGCTGTTCGGCTCCGGCGCCTACACGGTCAAGCTCGAACTGGCCGAAGGCGGCGGGCTGTTCACCAACGGCGAGGTGACCTACCGCGGCGTCGCCGTCGGCCGCGTCGGCGAGCTGCGGCTCACCCTCACCGGGACCGAAGCCGACCTGCTGATCGACGACGGCGCCCCGCCCATCCCGGCGGATTCGGCGGCGGTGGTGGCGAACCGGTCGGCGGTCGGCGAGCAGTACGTCGACCTGCAGCCACGCACGGCGGGCGGGCCGTTCCTGGCCGGGGGTTCGGTGATCCGGCGCGAGTCGACCACGCTGCCGCTGCCGGTGAACAGCCTGCTGACCGACCTGGACTCGTTCACCGCGTCGGTGCCGACGCAGGACCTGCGCACGGTGGTGGACGAGCTCGACGACGCCCTGCGCGGCGCGGGCCCGGACCTGCAGACCCTGATGGACTCGGCGACGTCGTTCACCCAGCAGGCGAGCGCCCACTTGCCGCAGACGTCGAAGCTGATCGGCGACGGCGCGACGGTGCTGCGCACCCAGGTCGATTCGTCGGCGGAGTGGCGCTCGTTCAGCGGCAACGCCCGCGTGTTCGCCCAGCAGCTGGCCAAGTCCGACGGCGACCTGCGGCGCCTGATCGCGACCGCGCCCCCGGCGGCGACCGAGCTTTCGTCGTTGCTCAAGGAGAACGATCCGGGCCTGCCGATCGTGCTGGCCAACCTGCTGACGACGGCCCGGGTGTTCGGCACCCGCACGGCGGCGGAGGAGACGCTGCTGGCGAACGTCCCCCGCGCGGTGGCGGCGGTCGGCTCGGCCATCGACGACGACCGCCACGAGCTGCGGATGGGCCTGGTGCTGAACTTCGACAACCCGCCTTCGTGTCTGCAGGGCTACGAGGACACCCCGCACCGGTCGAGCCGCGACCTTTCGCCACTGCCGCTGAACACCGACGCGGCGTGCACGCTGCCGTACGGCAACGAGAGCTCGGTGCGCGGCACGCAGAACGCGCCGCACCCGCCGGTCCCGGACGCGGTGCCGGTGGGCCCGCTGACGATCGGCACGCAGGCGACGAAGACGAGCCTGGAGGAGATGCTGTGGCTGCGCTGAAGCACGGAGCGGCGGCGGTCTCCCTGGCCGCGGCGGTGTTCGCGGGCTGGTCGGGCTGGTCCTGGTACGCGGCGGCCCACGAACCGGCGGTGACCTACGGCGCCGCTCGCGACGAAGCACTCGCGAGCGGCCGGACGTTGGTGGCGGAGCTGAACAGCCTCGACTACCACGACGTCGACGGCGGCCTGGCGCGCTGGCTGTCGGCGTCGACGGGGCCGCTGCACGACCAGCTGGCCCGGACGGACGCGCAGACGAAGCAGGCGCTGGCGGCGAACTCGACGGTGTCGACGGGGCGGGTGCTGGACGCGGCGCTGAGCGAGCTGGACGAGCACGCGGGGACGGCGAAGATGCTGGCTTCGGTGGAGATCACGATGGCGAAGCAGGGCGTGGCGCCGGCGGTGAAGCGCAACCGCTTCGCGGCGGCGCTGGCGAGGACTGCCGATGGGTGGAAGCTGAGCGCGCTCGACCAGCTGGCGGT
This sequence comes from Amycolatopsis eburnea, assembly GCF_003937945.1. Classification (GTDB taxonomy): domain Bacteria; phylum Actinomycetota; class Actinomycetes; order Mycobacteriales; family Pseudonocardiaceae; genus Amycolatopsis; species Amycolatopsis eburnea. Next base: position 213,141 of record NZ_RSEC01000021.1, on the reverse strand, counting down.
GGGGAGCCGATGAACCGCGCGAAGACGGTGGACGAGGTGGTTGAGGCCGAGCACGCGCCTGCTGGCGAACCGCCCGCTCCCGCCGGTCGCGGCGAGCTGGGCGGCCCGGCAGCCGCGGGCGAGGCCATCGCCCGCACCACCACGACCGGCGCCGAGCCGAGCGAACCAGCGGCCGCCGACGAACCGCCCGCCAGCGGCAATGAAGCGGGCGCCCCCGCGGCCGCCGGTGGCGGCAAGCTGGGCGGCCCGGCAGCCGCGGGCGAGGCTCGCACCCGTGCCACCACGACCGGCGCCGAGCCGAGCGAGCCGAGCGAACCAGCGGCCGCCGGTGGCGGCGAGCCAGGCGGCCCGGCAGCCGCGGACGAGGCCAGCGCCCGCACCACCACGACCGGCGGCGAGCCGAGCGGCCTGGTGGCCGAACCCGCGACCGAAGGCGAGCACGCGCCCGCTGCCGTTGATGAGCTGGGCGACCCGGCAGCCGAGGGCGAGCCGGAACCCAGCGAGTCCGAAACCGAAGCCGAGCCCGCTCCCGCCAAACCGCGTCCGGTCTGGCTCCGCCTCCCCGCCCTCCTCCTCACCGCCGCCGTCGTCCTCACCGGCGCCGGTACCTGGTTCACCCTCGAAGCCCGCTCCGCCGCCGAGACCTCCGCCGCGGCCAACCTCGCCCTCACCGACGTCGGCGCCACCGCCGACGTCACCTCCGCGATCACCCTCGCCGTGAACCGGATCTTCTCCTATTCCTACGATCGGACCGACGTCACCGAAAAGGCCGCCGCGGCGGTCCTGCGTGGTGCCGCCAAGGATTCGTACGACAAGCTCTTCGCCCAGGTCCGCCAGAAAGCTCCCGAACAAAAACTCGTCCTCACTTCGCGCGTTTCGGCGATCGCCGTGCAGGAACTCCGGGGCAATCACGCGCGGTTACTCGTCTTTCTCGATCAATCAGCCGTACGGGCCGACAACAATGCGACCGACAACGCCGCGGCGCAGCTTTCCGTGACCGCGGAACGCACCGATGGCACCTGGGTGATCACCGCGCTCGAACCGCGCTGAAACACCGAGCACTTCACCGTTTCCGGGAGCACCCGGGACGGACGGGAAAACGCAAAGGGAGAACAACTATGTCCGTGGCAACGCAGTTGAGGAGACTGGCCGTCCTCACCTCGACGGCGGCTCTCGTGCTCACCGGGGTCGCCGTGACCCCGGCGTCGGCCGACGTCATCCCGATCCCCGTGTCCTACAAGGTGACCGGCAGCACCACGGTGAAGAAGACCGGCAGCGCCATGAAGCTCGGCCCCGGCACGCTCAAGGGGAACCTGCTCATCGACGACCAGACCGGCTCGGTCGGGCTCAGCGCGGACCTGGCGCTGCCGCCGTCGCAGGCCGACATCTCGCTGCTGGCGGGCATCTTCCGGATCAAGGCGAAGGTCAAGGTCATCCCGCTCGGGCCGGCCACCGGCACCATCGCCGACGGCAACCTGGTCACGAAGGCCAAGGCCAACATGGAGATCTACGACATCTGGGCCGGCCCGATCGTGCCGGTCATCCCGCTGCCGACCGTGCCGGGCAGCTGCAAGACGAAGACCCCGCTCGACCTGACGCTGTCCGCGCAGGACATCGACATCACCGCGCCGGCCATCACCGTGACCGGGACCTACACCATCCCCGAGTTCTCCAACTGCTTCATCGCCGACATCGCGCTCGGCGCCCTGGTTTCGGGGCCGGGCAACACGATTTCGCTCGACCTCGCCAGCGACGCCGCCTGAGCCGACAGCGCTTGAGCAGGACGTGGGTGGCGGGCCGCGAAGCCCGCCACCCGCCGGCTCAGCAGGGCGCGGCCGGGTCTTCCTTCAGCGCGAAGCTGTCGTTGTCCCCCGCCGAAACGGCGAACACCGGCCCGCACGAGAGCGGCGCCGTCTCCCCGACGAAGTTCGAGCCCCAGACGACGATGTCCCCGTTGGTCTTGTAGGCCACGTTGTGGTTGAACCCGGCGTCGATGCCCGCGACGTCGGACAGCGCCTCCGGCGGCACCTCGGTCTGGTGGAAGTTGTCGCGGCCCCACGCGTACACGCGGCCCGCCTTCAGCGCCAGGCTGTGGTTGAACCCGGCGGAAACCGCGGTGACACCGGAAGAAAGCCCGGCGGGCACGGTCGTCTGGCCGTAGGTGTTGCTGCCCCAGGCCAGCACGCCGCCGTTCTTGAGCGCCAGGTTGTGGTCGCCGCCCGCGGAAATCGCGGTGACGCCGGACTGCGCCGACGCCGGCACGTCGGTCCGCGTTCCCCAGCTCACCACCAGCCCGCCTTGCTTCAGCGCCAGGCTGTGCATGTTGGAAGCCGAGATCGCGATCACCCCGCTCGACACCGACGCGGGCAGGGTGGTTTGCCCGTACCAGTTGTTGCCCCAGGCGATGACCTTTCCGCTCTTGAGCGCCAGTTCGTGGCCCCAGCCCGACGCGATCTGGCTGACGCCGGAGGTCGCCGCCGCGGGGATTTCGTTGGCGCCCCAGTTGTTCGCGCCCCACGCGAGGACCGCGCCGCCCTTGAGCGCCAGCGCCGTCGTGCTGCCCGCCGACACGGCGGTGACGCCGGTCAGCGCGTCCGGCGGCGGGATCGTGACGTCGTAATCCGGTTTGCCCCAGGCGATCACGCCGCCCACCGTGGCCGCGGACGCGGGCTGGGCGAGCGACGAGACGGCCAGCGCCGCCGTCAGCGCGAATGCGGCCCGCGTGAATGACACCCGGCCACAACGTGAAGAACCCGGCACGATAGCCTCATTTCTCCGGTTTCGTTATCTGTGATTGCCCCCGCAAGATCACAAATGGTAGACCGTGGCCGCCGCCGGATCGCCGTGCCGCGCGTTCTTTGTCACGATCCGCCAAATCCGGCGGCACCGCTGCGCGGCTTCGGACAAGAATTCGGCGGACCACTCCGGCAGCTCACCCGTGCGGGGCCGGAAGCCTTGTTCCGTAGTGAACTGGCGAGTAGCCTCGATTTCGGCAGATGGACCTCCACCTCGCACGCCGGTGAATCGCGTCCCGCCGCCCGGGGCAATCGGGGCGGGTGAAGCGATGGGGGATCAACGGCAGCGGGCAATCGATCAGCCAAAGCCGAGACTGAACTGAATCAAAGGAGATGACAGGCATGTCCCGACTCAGCAGGCTGTCCGCCGGTATCGCCACGACCGCGACCGCCATCGGCGCCATCGCGGTGCTCACCGCGGGTACCGCGGCCGCCGCCACCATCACCTACGCCGCCGGGGGCACGGCGGGCATCACCTACAACTGCACCTTCCCCGGCATCTCGCCGCAGCCGGTCGCGATCACCGCGCACCTCGACGCGCCCGACACCGTCGTGCACGGCACCACCGTCACGCCGAGCAACGTAGGCGGCACCGCGACGATCAGCTCCACCGTCCACTCGCTGCTGACCGCGGTCGGCTACGACGGCATCCGGGGCAAGGCGACGGTGCCGGTGACGGCGTCGGCGGGCACGCTGTCGCAGTCGTCGGCCACCGGGCTGAACATCCCGGAGGTGATCTACCCGACCGGCGGGGCGATCACGGTGGTCATTTCGCAGGACTCGGGGTCCAGCATCCCGAACTGGACCGCGCCGCCGGCCGCGGGCACCGCGACCCTGTCGCTGACGAGCGGGCTGTCGGCGAACCTGGAGTTCCACAAGAAGTCGACCAACACCTGGTCCCCGTGGACGATGAACTGCACCCTCAAGGTGACCAGCCCGGCGCAGAACATCGCGTTCAGCCCGAGCATCACCGTTTCCTGACCGGGTTTCCCGGTGCGGGCACCCGCCCGCACCGGGACCACCCCGCACCTTCCGCACGCACCCAGGGAAACCGATGCCACGTCGAGTCCGGCCCCGCACCCTCACCCTCTCCGCGCTGGCAGGCGCCGGCCTGCTGTCCGCGGTGAGCGGCGCGCTGACGGGAGTCGGCTCGGCCGCGCCCGCGCCCGCCGTCCCACCGGACACGAAGGCGGCGACGTCGGTTTCGGTGACGTGCCCGTTCCCCGACCCGGCGGGCGCCCGCGCGCTCACCGTCGAGACGGCGGCCACGCTGCCCGCCCAGGCGCGGACCGGGACTTCGCTGGCCCTCGGCGCGTTCTCCGCGAAGCTCACGCTCCCCCGCGACGTCGCGCTGTCGTACCTCCCGGCCGGCGCCACCGCCGGCTCGCTGGCCGGCGAAGTGAAGCTCGATCTCAACGTGCACCAGGACGACCGCGCGGACAAAGTACCGGTCACCCTCACCGTGCCGGCCACCCCGCTGCCGGAGACCGGCGACGTCACCCTGGCGGCCACCGGCACCGTGCCCGAGATCGCGCTGAACACCGTCGGCGCCGTCACCTTCGACGTCACCGCGCCGTCGCTCGCGCTCGCCGCCGTCCCGGCGCCCGCGGAGCAGGCCGCGAAGCCGGTCGCGTGCGCGCTGGACCCCGAGCAGCAGACGACGCTGGGCAAGGTGCTCGTCCTGCCGAAGGTGACGCCGGGCGCGAAGGCGCAGCAGCAGGCCGCGGCCGCCGCCGAGCCCGCCCCGGGCGATCCGCCGACCGAAGACGAGTTCGCCGTCCCGCTGAGCCTGGTCACGATCCAGACGAAGTCGACGGTCCGCAAGCTCGGCGCGACCGTCACCGCCGACCCCGCGTTCCTGTTCAACGGGTTGTTCATCCTCAACCTGGTCGACGGCAGCTCGCGGGTGACCGGCTCGACGACGTTCAACCCGGCTACCGCCACATTCCTCGGCTTCGGGTTCGTGCCGGTGACCGCGACCGTCGAGTTCCTGCCGGTGGACTGGCGGAACAGCAAGATCATCGAGTTCGCCGGCAAGATCACCACCGACCCGGACACCGGGGCCACCTTCCTGAACACGACGCTGCAGGTGATGGCGCGGCTGAGCAACGCGAAGGTCAACGGCGTCCCGCTCGACCTCGGACCCGGCTGCGTGACGAAGAAAACGGTGACCCTGACGCTGAACGGGCCGTACGAGGCGTTCGGCGTCGGCCACATCCGGACCGACCCGGAGAAGGGCTTCGAGCTCCCGGAGTTCACCGGCTGCGGCGCCGGCCAGGACCTGAACCCGCTGCTGTCCGGGATGGGCTCCGGCACGGGCAACCAGGCCTTCGTCGACACCTACAACCTGATCGTCTGCACCGACCCGGACCACACCCAGTGCCCGGACGGCTCCACCGGGCCGCCGCAGGGTTCCGCCGCGGCGAAGAAGGCGGCGGCCAGGAAACCGAACTGAGGGGATCGCATGAGGATCGCACCGGCCATAGCGGCGGCGCTGCTCGTCACCGGCCTGTCGACGGGCACGGCGAGCGCGACGACCACCACGAGCACGGGCACGCTGACCTACAACTGCGCGTTCCCGGGGATCACGCCCCAGCCCACGACGCTGGTGGCGCGGCTGGACGTCACCGATCCCCACCCCGGCCAGGCGTTCACGGTCACGCCGCACGCCACGGTGACGTACACGGCATCGGTGAAATCGTTGCTGAACGCGCTCGGCTACGACCAGGTGCGGGGCTCGCTCAGCACGACGTTCAGCGTGGCCAACGCGACCCCGCCGACCGGGGTGCTCGCGGGCGCGTTCCCGGCCAATCCGATCACGAGTGCTTCGATCGACGGCACGCCCCAGGTGTTCACCCCCGGCGGGGCGGGTTCCGTCGGCTTCGCGATGGGCACGGCCGTCTCCCAGTCCCTCGAGCTGCACAAGAAGTCGACCGGGACGTGGACCGCGTGGGCGTCGAGCTGCACGCTCAAGCCGACCAGCCCGGCGCAGAACACCGCCTTCTCCCCGAGCATCGTGATCACGTGAGTGCCGCCGACGTCACCTTCACCGCGGAGGAGCCGTGAAAGCACGCCGCACGTTGACCCTCGCCGTCGTGACGGCCGCCATCCTGGCCGGGACCGCCGCCCCCGCGGCCGCGGCCACCGACTACAGCACCGGCCTGGTCACCTACAACTGCACCTTCCCCGGGGTCGGCGTGCAGCCGGTGACCTCGGTGGCCGGGTTCAGCGGCCCGGACGCGGTCGCGGCCGGGGGCCCCATCGCCGTCGAGAACTTCTCCGGCGGCATGGCGGTCTCGCCCGACCTGTACAAGCTGATGGCCGTGTACCTCGGCTACGACGGCGTCCGGGGCAGCGGGACGCTGCCGACCACGGCCGAGAACGCCCTCCCGGGCACCGCGAACGTCGGCGTGACGATCCCGGAGGTGTTCTGGGACCCGCTGAACCGGTCTTTCTACTTCCAGGGCCCCGGGCCGGTGGCGTCGTTCACCGCGGGCTCGCCGGGATCCGCCGCCTTCCGGTGGGGCTCGCCGTTCACGCTGGCGATCGAATTCCACTTCAAGGGCAACAACACGTGGAAGCCGTGGACGATGAACTGCGCGCTGCGGGTCACCAGCCCGCCGCAGAACCCGTACTTCAGCCCGAGCCTGCCGGTGGACTGACGCTCAGTTCGGCGTCCACTGTGGACGCGAGTGCCCGGTGCGCGGCGCGGGCAGCAGGTCGCTCACCGGGTACCGCAGCGGCAGCGGGGCCGCGCCCGCGCGCAGGGCCAGCTCCATCTCGAAGCGGGCCGCCGGGTCGCGGAGGCTGTCGCCGAACGTCGCCTGGAGCTGGCGCATGCGGTAGCGGACCGTCTGGGGGTGGACGCCGAGGCGTTCCGCGATCTCCACGACGTTGCCCTGGCTGTCGAGCCACGCCCGCAGCGTCTCCAGGAGGCGCTCCTGCTGCTTGCCCGTCATGTCCGCCAGCGGCGCGAACAGGCGGTGCCGCAGTGTGCCGACCAGGCCGGCGTCGGAGTTGACCAGCAGCGTCGCCAGGTGCTCCTCGGCACGCAGCACCGGGCGCGGGGTCAGTACCCCGCGTTCGGCCAGCTGGAGCGCGTTCCGGGCCCAGCGCAGGGAATCGGCCACCGACGTCAGCGGGACGCAGGGGCCGATCGACAGGCGGCAGTCCGGCAGGGCCACCTGCAGGGCCGCCAGGCGCGGGGCGCTCAGTTCGCCGGGGACAACGAGTTTCGGGTCGGCGGTGTCGAGTTCGGCGAGGACGTCCGCGTCCAGCCCGGCGTGACGGCGGGCCGGGGCGACGCCGCCGGCGGGGCAGACCGCCACCGGGGTCGCGTCGGCCGGGACCGGCCAGCCGATCAGCTGGGCCAGCTCGGCGATCGCCTTGGGCGACGCGGGCGGCGTCTCGAGGATCAGGTGGAGGAGCTTGCGGCGCCACGTTTCCAGCGCCCCCGCCGTGCGGGCCTTCGCCTCCAGGTAGCCGTCGAGCGCGACGGAGGCGAGTTCGTCCATGAACGCCAGCATCGCGTCGGCCAGCTGGGACATCACCGCCGACGAGAGCCCGCTCCGCCGTCCCACGCGCATGATCCGGCGCCACGACACCCGGGCGCCGACCCGGTAGGCCGACTGCAGCGTGTCGAGGCTGCGGCCCTCGCGCATCTCGTTCTGCCCCAGCCGGTGGTGCACCTCGTGGGACTGCTCCTTCGACACCGTCGGGTCGGCGATCTGGGCGACGAACAACGTGATCGCGTACTCGACGCCGGCGCGGATCGACTTGCCGTAGGGCCCGTCGAGCGGACGGGCGTAGGCGGGGATGGTCGCGCGGATCTCGTCGACGATCTCCGCGGCGAGGCTGGCGAGCTCGGGGCGGAGGATGTCCGCGAGCTTACGGGGCAGGGCGGCCGGTGGCGCAGCGTGTTCGAATCCGCGCTCCACCGTCATCGCAGCTCCTTCGCTCCGCCCCCGGACTCCGGCGCGCGCACGCGCGACCGGACACCCCACACCTGAAGCGGGGTGACAACGAACACATCGAAAAACTAACGCCGAATGTGTCACTCGAATGAGAGGAAACCGATTTCTTGTCAGCTTTGTGACAAGTTCACCGGACGTGCCTGCGAAACGATGACAGGTACCCCGCCGACTGCATGGTCCGCTGCATACGAACGGCGGAACGGCCCGCGCTGCGGTTACCCGGCGTTCTTGTATCATGTGGTTGATACAAGCGAGGGAGGTCCGGCATGCCGTGGAACAACGTACTGGCCGTCGCGCTCTTCACCGGGCTGATCGGGCTGGCGATCCTGATCGTGCTGTGGCCCGGCGAGCGGCACGGAAAGCGCTTGCTCGAACGCTGGGGCGTCCCCGAGCCGGACGCGGCCGAGGTCGCGCTGGCCGTCCGCTACCTCAAGCGGCGCCGGCTCTGGTACCCGTGGCTCTTCCTGGCGCTCCCGCCGCTGTTCGGCGACACGACGACGGGCTCGGTCGTGGCCACGCTGCTGCTCGGCGGCCTGCTCGCCGAGCTGCTGGCCCAGCGGCCCGCCCGCGGCCCGCGGCGGGAAGCCGACCTGACCCCGCGCCCGCTGACGGCGATCGCGCCGGTCTGGGTGCTCGTGCTCGGCGCCGTGGCGGCCGCCGGATCGGTCGCGCACCTCGTCGTGACGGCGCAGTGGAAGTTCCTCGCGCTCGCGGCCGGCACGACGGTGGTCTGCGCGGCGATCACGGCGCTGGCGGTCCGCCGCCCGGCGGCCGGCGCGGCGCGGGCCGACTTCGCGCTGCGCTGCCGCAGCGCGCGGGTGGCGATCGGCCTGGGCATCGGCGTGGTGACGTCGCTCGGTTGGTGGAGCCCCACCGTGGTGTCGTTCCTGGTGATCGTGGCGGGCGTGGCCGCGTTCCTGGCGGTGACGGCCCCGCTGAAACGGCTCCCGGCGGCGGCGTGAAGATCGTCGTCGACACCGAAAACGGGCTCGCTCCCTGGCGGCAGGTGCACGACCAGGTGGTCCGCGCGGTGACGACGGGCGCACTGCCGGAGGGCGCGCGGCTGCCGCCGATCCGGCAGCTGGCGCGGGACCTCGGCCTGGCGTCGGGGACGGTGGCGCGCGCGTACCGCGAGCTGGAGGCGGCGGGCTGGGTGACGACGGCCCGCGCCCGCGGCACGGTCGTCACGCTCCCGCTCGGCCGTCCGGCCCCCGCGGAGCTGCTCCTCGCCGCGGCCACGGCGTACCTCACCCAGGCCCGCGACCTCGGCGCCGACCTGGAAACGGCCCTGAACGCCGTCCGCGCGGCCCACGACGGTTCGTGAAGGCCACCTTCAGGAACTTGTACTTCCTCAAGGTGGCCTTCACGAACTTCAGTGGTCCAGGAGGCGGCCGAGAGCGGCGAGGACGGGCTCGAGGACTTCGACTTCGCGCGCGGTGCCCACGCACTCGGTGATGCCCGCGCCGATGACCTCGTAGCCGGAGAGGGCGTCGAGTTCGGAAACCAGGCGGTCGATCGTCCAGCCGTCCAGCTCCGGGTAGTTCAGGCCGGGGAATTCCGACGGGTCCAGCACGTCCAGGTCCACGTGGACGTAGAGCTTCTCCACCGCCAACGCGTCCACCGACGTGACCGCGAGGCCGCGGGCGACCGCCGCGCGTTCCTCGGGGTCGAACACCCGCGTCCCCAGCAGCGCGACGTTGCCCGGCGTCAGCGCCGGATCCGCCGCGAAGTCGGGATCGCCCTCGCCGAACAGCGACCGCAGCACCATCCCGTGGAACGCGCCCGACGGCGACGTCGCGGCCGTGTTCAGGTCCGGGTGGGCGTCGAACCACGCCACGCCCAGGCCCGGCCCGTGCCGGAACCGCGCGACGCCGATCGGGACCAGCTCGACGCCGCAGTCGCCGCCGATCGTCAGGACCGGGCCGCCCGGGGCTTCCAGTGCGGCCAGCTGGGCCGCGCGGTTCGGTCCCGTGAGCACGGCACGGGAAAAGACCCCGCCGTCCACTTCGGACACTTCACGGGTCTGCCGGACGTGGTGGACGGGCCGGCCGAGCACGTGCCCGGCCAGCTCCGCCAGCGCGAGGCAGCCGTCCGGCAGCTCCGCCGAACGCGGTCCCACCGCGCCCTGGCGCTGCGGGACCGCGGTGATCAGCGTCATTCCAGGACGAGCAGGAGGTCGCCGCCCTCGACCTGCTGGACGGAGGTGATCGCCAGCCTGCCGACCTTGCCGCCGGTGGACGCGGTGATCGACGCCTCCATCTTCATGGCCTCGATCGTCGCGACCGTGGCACCGGCCTCGACCGTGTCGCCTTCGGCCACCTGCAGCGTCACCACGCCGGCGAACGGCGCCGCGACCTGCTTCGGGTTGCCCTTCTCCGCCTTCTCGGTCGCCGGGATGTCCGAGGCGATCGAGCGGTCGCGGATCTGGATCGGCCGCAGCTGGCCGTTGAGCGTCGACATCACCGTGCGCACGCCGCGCTCGTCGGCCTCGCCGATCGCCTCCAGCTCGATGAGCAGCCGGACGCCCGGCTCGAGGTCGACCGGGTACTCCTCGCCCGGGCGCAGGCCGTAGAAGAAGTCCTTGCTGGGCAGCACGGACGTGTCGCCGTAGGCCTCGCGGTGCGCCTCGAACTCCTTCGTGGGGCCGGGGAACAGCAGCCGGTTGAGCGTCCGGCGCGGTTCCGCGGCGAGCGCGGAACGGTCCTCTTCGGACAGTTCGACGACCGGCTTCGCCGCCGCGCGGCCCTCGAGGGCCTTGGTGCGGAACGGTTCCGGCCAGCCGCCGGGCGGGTCGCCCAGCTCGCCGCGCAGGAAGCCGATCACCGAGTCGGGGATGTCGAACTTGTTCGGCTCCGCCTCGAAGTCGGCCGGCGAGACGCCCGCGCCGACCAGGTGCAGCGCGAGGTCGCCGACGACCTTGGACGACGGCGTCACCTTCACCAGGTGGCCGAGGATCTTGTCGGCCGCGGCGTACATCGCCTCGATGTCCTCGAACCGGTCGCCCAGGCCGAGTGCGATGGCCTGCGTGCGCAGGTTCGACAGCTGACCGCCGGGGATCTCGTGGTCGTAGACGCGCCCGGTCGGCGACGCCAGCCCGGCCTCGAACGGCGCGTAGATCTTGCGCACGCTCTCCCAGTACGGCTCCAGCTCACCGATCGCCCGCAGGTCCAGCCCGGTGGTCCGGGCCGAGTGGTCGGTGGCCGCCACGATCGACGACAGCGACGGCTGCGACGTCGTGCCCGCCATCGACGACACCGCGCCGTCGACCGCGTCCGCGCCCGCGTTGATCGCCGCGAGGTAGGTGGCCAGCTGGCCGCCCGCGGTGTCGTGGGTGTGGATGTGCACCGGCAGGTCGAACTCCTTGCGCAGCGCGGTGACCAGCTTGGTCGCCGCGGGCGCGCGCAGCAGCCCGGCCATGTCCTTGATCGCCAGGACGTGCGCCCCGGCGCCGACGATCTGCTCGGCCAGCTTGAGGTAGTAGTCGAGCGTGTAGAGCTTCTCGCCCGGGTCGGACAGGTCCGAGGTGTAGCAGAGCGCCACCTCGGCGACCGCCGTCCCGGTCTCGCGCACGGCCTCGATGGCCGGGCGCATCTGCTCGACGTCGTTGAGCGCGTCGAAGATCCGGAAGATGTCGATGCCGGTCTTCGTGGCCTCCTGGACGAAGGCGGTGGTCACCTCGGTCGGGTACGGCGTGTACCCGACGGTGTTGCGCCCGCGCAGCAGCATCTGCAGGCAGATGTTCGGCACCGCCTCGCGCAGCGCGGCGAGGCGCTCCCACGGGTCCTCGGCGAGGAACCGCAGCGCGACGTCGTAGGTCGCGCCGCCCCAGCACTCGAGCGACAGCAGTTCGGGGAGCGTGTTCGCGACGACCGGCGCCACCGCGAGGAGGTCCTTCGACCGGACGCGGGTGGCGAGCAGCGACTGGTGCGCGTCGCGGAACGTCGTGTCGGTGATGCCGATGTGCGGCGACTTGCGCAGCCACTCCGCGAACCCGGCCGGGCCCAGCTCGACGAGCTTCTGCTTCGACCCCGGCGCCGGCTGGGCGTCCTTGGGCAGCTTCGGCAGCTTGACCGTGGCGTCCGGCGTCCTCGGGCGCTCGCCGTGCGGCTTGTTGACCGTCTGGTCGGCGAGGTAGGTCAGCAGCCGCGTGCCGCGGTCGGCGGACTGCCGCGCGGTGAGCAGCTGCGGGCGCTCCTCGATGAACGACGTCGTGACGCGCCCGGCGCGGAAGTCCTCGTCGTCCAGGACCGCCTGCAGGAACGGGATGTTCGTCGCGACGCCGCGGATGCGGAACTCGGCGACGGCGCGGCGCGCCCGGCCGACGGCGGTCTTGAAGTCGCGGCCGCGACAGGTGAGCTTCACCAGCAGCGAGTCGAAGTGCGCGCTGATCTCGGTGCCGGAGAAGGCGGTGCCGCCGTCGAGCCGGATGCCCGAGCCGCCCGGCGAGCGGTAGGCGGAGATCATCCCGGTGTCCGGGCGGAAGCCGTTGGCCGGGTCCTCGGTGGTGATGCGGCACTGCAGGGCGGCGCCGCGCAGGTAGATCTTGTCCTGCGCCAGGCCGAGGTCGTCGAGGGTCTCGCCGGAGGCGATCCGCAGCTGCGACTGCACGAGGTCGACGTCGGTGACCTCTTCGGTGACCGTGTGCTCGACCTGGATGCGCGGGTTCATCTCGATGAAGACGTGGTTGCCCTGCTTGTCGAGCAGGAACTCGACGGTGCCGGCGTTGCGGTAGCCGATCTGCTTCGCGAACTTGACCGCGTCCGCGCAGATCCGGTCGCGCAGCTCGGGGTCGAGGTTCGGCGCCGGGGCCAGCTCGACGACCTTCTGGTGGCGCCGCTGCACCGAGCAGTCGCGCTCGAAGAGGTGGATGACGTTGCCCGCGCCGTCGGCGAGGATCTGCACCTCGATGTGCCGCGGCTCGACGACGGCCTTCTCCAGGAAGACGGTCGGGTCGCCGAAGGCGGATTCGGCCTCGCGCGCGGCGGCCTCGATGGACTCGCGCAGCAGGGCGGGGTCCTCGACGCGGCGCATGCCGCGCCCGCCACCACCGGCGACGGCCTTGACGAACACCGGGAAACCCAGCTCGTCGGCGGCCGCGACCAGCGCGTCGACGTCGCTGGATGGCGCGGACGACCCGAGCACGGGCACGCCGGCCTCGCGCGCGGCCTTGACCGCGCGGGCCTTGTTGCCGGTCAGCTCGAGGATCTCGGCGCTCGGCCCGACGAAGGTGATGCCCGCTTCCTCGCACGCGCGCGCGAGGTCGGGGTTCTCCGAGAGGAAGCCGTAACCGGGGTAGACGGCGTCGGCCCCGGCCTTCTTGGCCGCGGCGACGATCTCGTCGACCGACAGGTAGGCGCGCACGGGGTGACCGGGTTCGCCGATCTCGTACGCCTCGTCGGCCTTCAGCCGGTGCAGCGAGTTGCGGTCTTCGTGCGGAAACACGGCGACCGTCCCCGCGCCCAGTTCGTAGCCGGCGCGGAACGCTCGGATCGCGATCTCCCCGCGGTTGGCCACCAGCACCTTGCGGAACATTGCCCGGTCCTTCCCGTATGGATCGGTAAGTCAACGCACGTTACCCGGTTCTTCCCGCTCTGCGGGAGTTCCATACCAGGTGATGGACATCATGGGCGTTGAAGATTGGCCGGGGCGCCGGCTGGGCAGCCTCTCAGGTTCCCGGCGGCGCGTAAAGGAGCCGGTTGGCCGTACCGTCCGGGACGCCCTTGAGCGCGTCCGTCGTCGCGGCCTGAACAAGCGCTTGGTCCACCTGCGCGGGGGCCGTTTCCGGGTGCTGGGCGCGGTAGAGCGCGGCCACGCCGGCGGCGAACGCGGCTGCCATCGACGTGCCCGATTCCGGTCCGGCGCCGGTGCCGCCCGCGATCGGGCCGGGGACGTCGACGCCCGGGGCGTAGAGGTCGACGTCCTGGCCGAAGTTGGACGCCTTGTCGGGGTGGTCCTGGGTGTCGGTGGCCCCGACGGTGAGCGCCTCGGTGACCCGGCCCGGGGAGAACCCGCTCGCGTCGGCGGTCTCGCTGCCCGCCGGGACGGCGACCGGGACGACCTCGGCGAGCCGCTTCACCGCGGCGTCGAGCTGGTCGTTCGGCACCCCGCCGATCCCGAGGACGGCGACCGCGGGCTGCTGGGCGTTCTGCGCGACCCAGTCGATGCCGGCGATGATGTGCTCGGTCGAGCCGCCGCCGTCCTTGTCGAGCACGCGCACGGGAACGATCTGCGCGCCCTTCGCGACGCCGTAGTCCTTGCCCGCGGCGATCCCGGCGAGGCGGGTGCCGTGGCCGTTGGTGTCCGAGGTGTCGGAGCCGCCGTTCAGGAAGTCCCGCCCGGGCGCGACGCGGCCCTGGAAGTCGGGGTGGCGCGCGTCGACGCCGCTGTCGATCACGTAGATGGTGACGCCCGAGGCGTCGGTCGCGTAGTGGTAGGCGTGGTCGAGGCCGGCGCGCTGGTCGATCCGGTCGAGGCCCCAGCTGGGCGGATCGGGCTGCACCCCGCCGGCCGCGGTCTGCCCGGCGAGCACGGCCGCCGCCGCCACTGCTGTCAGCGTGTTCATGATCGCCGTGGTACCCCGGCGGTGCCGGAGCGACAACTCAGGGCTGTCCCTCGATCGGCTGATTCCGCCGGGCCAGGACCACGACGTCGACGGCGAGCAGCAGCACGGCACTCGACGCGATCACCTGCCCGGCGACGGTCGAGTGCTCCACGACGGCCACGAACGTCGGCGCGAGCACCCCGGCCAGTCCGGCGGTCCCGGTGGCCAGCACGGCCCACCCGCCTCCGCGCACCGTCAGCGCGACGCCGGGGACGAGCAGGGCCAGCAGCGCACCGGCCACGAAGTAGGCGGCGGCGCGCCCGGCCTCGGAATCGCTGTGCTGCGCGAGTTCGGCCAGCTGCGTCAGCCAGGCGGCGGCGACCACCACGCCGAGCCCGGCGGCGGTCCACGCCGGCCAGCCCCGCGCCCGGCGGCCCCCGGCGTTGCGGCGCAGGAGGATCGGCCCGCAGACGAGGGCGGTCGCCCAGGCGAGGTGCGCGAGGAGGAGGAAGGTGAAGCCGGTCCCGAGTTCGGCGTCGCCGTCCTGGTTGAAGGTGATCACGTCGCCGAGCAAGCGGAGGAGGCCGAAGAGCGCGGCCAGGCCGGTGCCGAGCAGGAGGGCGGGGCCGGTGCGCGCCCGGGTCCGCGGGGCCAGGGTGAGGATCCCCGCGAGGACGGCGCAGGCGGCCACGATCGCGACGTAGGTTTCCATGCCGGGGCGGAAGTAGGTGAGGGGTTCGCCGTAGCGGTAGGCGAGCCCGAGCCCGATGAGGGCCAGGACGGCGCCGGTGATGGCGGCGATTCCGGCGGAGCCGCCGACGGGATCGACGGGGTCCGGCTGGGGTCCGGGAGTGCGCCCCAAGGTGGCCTTGGTTGCGTCTGACGCACCCAAGGTGGCCTTCGGTGCGTCTGACGCACCGAAGGCCACATTGGGGCGCTCGGCCGGGCCGGGTTCGGCGGCGACCGGCTCGGGTTCGGCGGTCGGCTCGGGCTCGGATGCCGACTCAGCTCCCGCAGCAGGCGCCGATTCGGCGGCGGGCTCGGCCACGGGTGCGGGGCCCGGTGCGGGCCGTCGGTCGGGTACCGCTTCCGGTGCAGGCTCGGTCCCGTTCGCGGGTTCCGCCTCGCGTGGGAGATCGGGTTCGGCGGCGTCCGGCTCCGGCGCGGATGCGGCGGCGGGCTCGGCCGCGCGTGCCTGCACGGGGCCCGGCGCGGCCCGTTGGGCGGGCACAGCCTCCGGTGCGGGCCCAGGTGCGGGTACCGGGTCCAGCTCCGGCTCCGGCTCGGGGAGCGCCTCGATCTCCACCCCCACCACGACATCCCCCGTCGGCCCGCTCACCACGACCTTCCCGCGCCGGGTCCCCGTCTCCCCCGCCGTCGCCGTCAGCTGCGCCGCGCCCTCCGACTCCACGACCGCGATCCACGGGTGGGAAGCCTCGAAGCGCACCTCCCGCGCCACCGGCGGCCCCAACGCCCGCAACGACGCCGTCGCCGACGAGCCCGCCGGAGCCGACAACCGCACCGACGCCACATCGACCCGCACCGCCACGTCACCCAATGCGTCCGAGGCCGACGCCGCGATGTGCTCGATGTCCGTGGCCGCCATCGACCGGAGGGCCTCGAACGCGCCCATCGCCACCGGGAGGTTGTCGCTCGACAGGCGGCGGCGCAGTTCCGCCACCGCGCCCAGGCGGGTGAACGGGTTCTCCGCCGCGATCGCCGCCGCCAGGTCCGGCGGCACGGGGGACGGCTTGATGCGGCGGCGCCTGCTCTTCGCCAGGTACAGCTCGCCCTGCATCTCGATGTCGCGGCTCGGTGTCTGCTTCGGGTTGCGCTCGCGGACGCGGTCGAACAGGTACTCGTACAGCTCGCCCAGCGCGATCCAGCCGTCCTCGTCGCGGTCGGCCTCGCCCGTGCGCAGGCCCTCGACCAGCGCCGACGTGAACACCGACGGCTGGGCCGGCTCGTCCGAGGCCAGCCGGGCGCCCTCGAACGCGTACTCGATCGAGTTCGACGCCGTGATCACCGCGCGCCCGCGGCCGCCGCGGAAGCTGTCCAGGACGTTCGCGTCGCCCGACGACCGGACTGCCACGCCTTGGCCGAACGCGCCGCCGTAGCAGCAGTCCAGCAGCAGCACGATGCTGCGCGAGCGGCTCTGGCGGATGCACTGCTGGACGAACTGCGCGGGCACCGCCGTCGAACGCAGGCGGTCCGGCCGCGTGTTGCGGGCCGCGAAGTACAGGCCGCCCGAGTCGTCCTTCAAGCCGTGGCAGGAAAAGTGCAGCAGCAGGACGTCGTCCGGGCGGCCCTCGGCGCACAGGTCCTCGATCTCCGCCTGGACCACGTGCGCGGTCTCGTTGCGGACCACGCGGACGTCGAAGTCGCTGATGGCCCGGTCGGCCAGCACCCCGGCGAGGGCGTCGGCGTCCGCCGCGGGTGAGCCCAGGCGCTGCAGACCCGCGTTGTCGTACTCGCCGTTCGCGACGATCAGCGCGCGCCTCCGCCCGGCCATACCACCAGGAGACGCCCGCTTCCGCCGCTACGGCAAGCAGCCGAACGGGCACACCTATTCGGCGCCGGACCCGAAAATCGTTTCCTGCCCCTTCAGGCAGACGACGGCGTCGAACGCGGCCGCCACGTCCACCGAAACGGTGGTGTGCGCGTGCCGGATGCCCGAACCGCCGGGCCGCGCGACCACGCACGGCGCCTGGTCCGCGAGCAGCGCCTCGACGCTGCCTTCCGCGGGCTCCGCGAGGTCCTGCGGGAACATCCGGAACCCGAGCCGCCCGGCGTCATCGGGTGCCAGGCCGGTCGTCGTGCCCGACACGGCCGTGAGCGCCAGCGCGAAGTACCGGTCGCCCAGTTCCGCGGCCAGGTGCGTGCCCGCCGACGGCGCCGTCATGCCGGGCATCGGCGAGAACGGTACGCGCTGGAGGTGTCCGTTGTGGAGCATCAGGACGATCTTCTCGCCCGGGTGGAGCCGCCGCACCAGCCGCACGGTGGCCGCCATGTACGTGTCCCGCGACGAACTCTGCGGCTCGGGCGCGCGGCCGGCCATCAGCGCGTCCAGCTCCCGCAGGTAGAGGTCGACTCGCAGCGCCCCCTCGGCGTGGTGCACGGCGACGTCACCGTAAGCCTGCGCCACCGCGTGTCCATAGAGGACCGTCAATGCCGAGGTGGCCGCATCGCGCGCTTCGACGCTCATTTCCTTGTACCGCCCCGGTGCGACGGCGCTGCTCACCGACGCGTAGGGCTCGCACGCCGAGATAGCCGCGTCCACAAGGGACACATTCGCCGGGTCCACGCGCAGGACGTGCTCGCGCAACGCCGTCAGCGAAGGCATCGGCGACCCCGCGGAACTCGGCACGTCGGCACCGAAGAACTTGACGCCACGGCCCCGCAGCCAGGTCAGCATTTCGTGCACCTCGGCCGAGTCGCCCAGGCCGAACGTGAAGCCCGCCCGCGCGACGTCGGCGACGTCACCCGGACCGCCGCGCAGCCACTCGTCGACGAGGTGCCCCTCCGGGAAGCCGCCTTCGAACCCGAGGACGGTGAACCCGCGCTCCTCGACGAGGTGGCGCAGCAGGCGGTCGCGCAGCGCGCCGAACTCGCGGATGTGATGGTTGTTCTCACCGATCGCGACGACCTCGGCGTCACCGATGAGATCGGCGACGGAGGCAACGGCGATGGACTCGGTTTCTGGCATACTGAGCACACTAACGCAACAGGAGTAGCAGTTGGCAACCGAGATTTCCGGAACGCGACGACCGGGCGGCCGCACCGAGCGGACCCGCCTCGCCGCGCTGAACGCCACCCTGGAGCTGCTCGGGGAACGCGGGTACGCCGAGCTGACCGTGGAGGCCGTCGCCGAGCGCTCCGGCGTGCACAAGACGACGCTGTACCGGCGGTGGGAGTCCGCCGAAGGCCTGGTCGCGGCCGCCCTGCTCATGGGCACCGAGCAGGAGTGGACCGCGCCGGACACCGGGTCGCTCGAGGGCGACCTGCGCGAGGTCAACCTGGAGCTGGTCCACTACTTCACCTCGCCGGGCGAGCGCGAACTGCCGACCGCGTCCATCTCGGCCGCGTTCCTCTCCGCCCGCGCCGCGGACGCCCTGCGCGAGTTCTACGTCGACCGCCACGCCCGGTCCGCCCCGATCGTCGAGCGGGCCGTCGAGCGCGGGGAAGTCCCGGCGGGCACCGACCCGGTCGAGGTCGTGCGCGTGGCCTGCGGGCCGGTCTTCTACCGCCTCTTCGTCTCGCGGGAAGGCGTGACGCCGAAGGACGCCGGAGTCGCCGCCGCCGCAGCCGCCGCGGCCGCGAAAGCCGGGGTCTTCACGGACGGCGGAACCGCACCACGTCCAGCGTGATGTCTCCGAGCGTCTCGGTGGCGGTCTCGCCGTCGGGCCGCCAGCCCTGCCGGACGTAGAACGCCTTCGCCCGCTCGTTGGTCGCCAGCACCCACAGGACGGCGTCGCCGGACAGCTCCCCGAGCACGCGGTCGTGCAGCGCCCGGCCCAGGCCGCGGCCCCAGCACCGCGGCAGCAGGTAGAGCGCGTAGAGCTGGTCCGGCGCGAACGCGGCGAACCCCACGACCGTCCCCGCCTCTTCGACGACCAGCAGCCGCCCGCCGGCGGCGATGCGCTCCGCCCAGGTGGCCGCCTGATCACCGGCCGAGAGACCCGCGAGGAAGCCGTCCGGCAGCAGGCCCGCGTACGCGGCCCGCCACGACGCCACGTGGACCTCCCCGATCGCCGGGGCGTCGGCGACCGTGGCCCGGCGGATCAGCTCTTCTCCAGGTACTCCGCCCGGTCGACGTCGACGACGTCGTCGACCATCTGGGCCAGGCCGCGGTACTTCTTCAGCTCCGGGTCCTGCTCGACGATCTCCTGCGCGCTCTGCCGCGACGCCGCGATGACGTCTTCGTCGCGCAGCAGCGACAGCAGCTTCAGCGTCGACCGCTTGCCCGACTGCGCCGCGCCGAGGATGTCGCCTTCGCGGCGCAGCTCCAGGTCCAGGCGGGACAGCTCGAAGCCGTCGGTGGTCGACTCGACCGCCGCCAGGCGCTCGCGCGTCGCCGTGCCGTCGAGGGTCTCGGTGACCAGCAGGCACAGGCCCGGGACGCTGCCCCGGCCGACGCGGCCGCGCAGCTGGTGCAGCTGGCTGACGCCGAAGCGGTCGGCGTCCATGATCACCATCGCCGTCGCGTTCGGCACGTTCACGCCGACCTCGATGACCGTGGTCGCCACCAGGACGTCCAGCTTGGCGGCGGAGAACGCGCGCATCACCGCGTCCTTGTCGTCCGGGGGCATCCGGCCGTGCAGCACGCCGATCTTCAGGCCCTGCAGCGGACCGTGCTCCAGCTCGGGCGCGACGTCGAGGACCGCGAGCGGCGGCCGCTTGTCGCTCTTGTCCGACGGCGGCTCGTCGCCGATCCGCGGGCACACGACGTACGCCTGGTGGCCCTTGCCGACCTCCTCGCGGACGCGCTGCCAGATCCGGTCGAACCAGGCCGGCTTCTCCGCGACCGGCACGACCGTGGTCGAGATCGGCGAACGCCCGACCGGCATCTCGCGCAGCGCCGACACTTCCAGGTCGCCGTACACGGTCATCGCGACCGTGCGCGGGATCGGCGTCGCCGTCATGACGAGCACGTGCGGGCTGGTGTCGCCGGCACCGCGGGTGCGCAGCGCGTCCCGCTGCTCGACGCCGAAGCGGTGCTGCTCGTCGACCACGGCGAGGCCGAGGTCGGCGAACTCGACGTGGTCCTGGATCAGCGCGTGCGTGCCGACGACGATCCCGGCCTCGCCGCTGACGATCTCCAGCAGCGACTTCTTGCGCTCCTTGGCACCCATCGACCCGGTCAGCAGCGTGACTTTCGTGGCGTTCTCCGCCGCGCCCAGCTCGCCCGCCTGGCCGAGGTCGCCGAGCATCTCCCGCAGCGAGCGCGCGTGCTGCGCGGCGAGGACCTCGGTCGGCGCCAGCATCGCGGCCTGCCGCCCGTTGTCGACGACCTGCAGCATCGCCCGCAGCGCGACGACGGTCTTGCCGGAGCCGACCTCGCCCTGCAGCAGCCGGTTCATCGGGTGCTCGGAGGCCAGGTCGGCGGCGATCTCGTCGCCGATGGCCCGCTGGCCCGCGGTCAGGTCGAAGGGCAGCCGCTTGTCGAAGGCGTCCATCAGGCCGCCGCTGACGTGCGGGTTCGGCTTCGCCGGCCGCGAAACGGCCGAATACCGCCGCTGCGCGAAGATCAGCTGGACGGCCATGGCCTCGTCCCACTTGAGCCGCTTGCGCGAGGCCTCCAGGTGCGCCCAGTTCTCCGGGCGGTGGATGCCGTGCAGCGCGGTGTCGAGGTCGGACAGGCGGTGCAGCCGCCGCAGCTCGGCGGGCATCGGGTCGTCGCCGACCTCGAGGACGTCGAGGACCTGCCGCACGCACTTGGCGATCGACCACGTCGGCATGCCCTGCGCCGCCGGGTAGACCGGGATGATCGCGGCGAGGAAGTTGTCCATCGCCTCGGCTTCGTTCTCGGCGTCGAACAGCTCGTACTCGGGGTTGGTCAGCTGCAGGGTGTCGCGGAAGGCGGACACCTTGCCGGCGAACAGGCCGGTCTTGCCGGGGACGAGGTCCTTCTCCCGCCACGCCTGGTTGAAGAACGCGCAGGTCAGCCGCCGTTTCCCGTCGGTGATCACCATGTCGAGGATGGTGCCGTTGCGGGCCTTCATCCGGCGCTTGCTCACCTTTTCGACGCGCGCCAGCACGGTGGCGTGCTCGCCCAGCTCGAGGCCGGCGATGTCGGTGAGCTCGCCGCGCTCGGCGTAGCGGCGCGGGTAGTGGCGCAGCAGGTCGCTGACCGTCTCGATCTCCAGCGACGTGGCGAGCGCCTTCGCCGTCTTGGCGCCCAGCAGCAACGGCAGCTTGTCGCGCAGTCCGGCCATCTCGCTATTCGACTCCCATCAGCAGCACGGCGCCGGCCTGGCCGCTGGCGTAGCTGGTCAGCTCCACCTCGGGGTGCTCCACCCGCAGCTGCTCCGCGAGCTCTTCGGCGACCCCGGGCGGGGCCGCCGACCCGCTCAGCACCGTCACCAGTTCCCCGCCGAGCGCCAGCATGCGGTTCAGCACGTTCATCGCGGCGGCGACCAGGTTCGTCTCCGACGCGGGCGCCGGCTCGATCAGGACCACCTCGTCGTCGACCAGGCCCACGACGTCACCGGACTGGGCCCGGCCCACCCAGGTTAGCGACTCCTCCTGCGCGATCCGCAGTTCGCCACGCCTGGTCGCGGCGGCCGCTTCGGCCATCGCGACGACGTCGTCGTTCGTGCGGCGGCCGGCGTCGTGCACGGCGAGGGCGGCCAGCACCTGCACCGGCGACACGCAGGGGATGACGACGACGTCCCGGTCGGCGGCCACGGCGTGCCCGGCCGCGGTGTCGACCGCCGCGGTCAGCTCGACGCTGCCCGGCAGCACCGTGACGTGCTGGCCGGCGGCCTCGTTGAGCAGGCTGATCATGTCTTCGACGCTCGGCGTCTCGCCCTCGGGCACGGCGAGCACCGGGATGCTTTCGGCGCGCAGCAGCTCGGCCAGCGCGCCGCCGTGCACGACGGCGACGACCGTCCGGTCGATCCCGCCGCCGGGCTCGATCGGCGTCGGCGTGAGCAGCGGCTCGACCCGGATCTTGCGCGGGCGGCCGAGCGCGAGCCCGGCCTCGATCGCGGCGCCGATGTCCGCGCAGTGGACGTGGACGGCGTGGCTGCCCGAGCCGTCGCCGGCGACGGTGACGCTGTCGCCGAGGCCGCTCAGCTCCTTGCGCAGCGTCGGCAGGCTCGCCTCGTCGACGCCGTCGAGGAGGTACATGACCTCCCAGGCGTACGCCTCGGCGTGCGGGACGGCGTGTACCTCGAGGGCGTGCTCCTGCTCGATGGGGGCGCCGGTGAGCACGCCGACCAGCGCGTCGAGCACCGCGACCAGCCCGCGCGCGCCGGCGTCGACCACGCCGGCCCTGGCCAGCGCGGGCAGCTGCTCCGGCGTCTTCTCGAGGGCGTACGCGGCTTCCTTCGCGGCCTTCCGCGCGACTTCGCCGAGCGTGCTCGTGTCCCCGCGCACGGCGAGGGCGACGGCGTGCAGCACGGTGAGGATGGTCCCGGCGACCGGGCGGCTGACGGCGCCCGTGGCGACCTCGTCGGCGTGGCCCAGCGCGTTCGCCAGCCACGCGCCGTCCAGTTCGCCCTCGGCACGGTCCGCGAGCCCGCGCACGACCTGGGAGAGGATGACGCCGGAGTTGCCCTTGGCGGAGGCGACCGCGCCCCGCGCGAGGACCTTCAGCGCTTCGGCGGCGTCCCCCGGGTTCGCTTCCGCCAGTTCGGCGGCCGCGCCGGTCATCGTGAAGAGCATGTTGGAGCCGGTGTCGGAGTCGGCGACGGGGTAGACGTTGATGCCGTCGATGGCCGGCCGCAGGGTCGCGAGGCTGTGCACGCAGCCCGCCGCCCAGGCCGCCACCGCCGCCGCGTCCAGCACCCGCACCCCGTAACCTCCTACCTGGTCCCGGGCAGCGTATCGACCCGGTGCTCGGGGCCTCGACCGCAGTAGTTACTATGGTCGAGTTGCCCAGTGCATCTGGGCTCATTTCTATGACCCAGATCCAAAGGAGTTCGACGTGGCTGCCGTGTGCGACGTCTGTGGCAAGGGACCCGGCTTCGGCAAGTCGGTCTCGCACTCCCACCGCCGTACCAACCGCCGGTGGAACCCGAACATCCAGACCGTCCACGCCAAGGTGGGTGTGTCCCAGCGCAAGCGCCTGAACGTGTGCACCTCCTGCATCAAGGCGGGCAAGGTCGTTCGAGGCTGACGCCGAAGAGAAGTTTGGGATGGCGGGTGCTCTCCGGAGCACCCGCCATTTTCATGTCCGGCCTCAAGCGCCCCAAGGCGGCCTTGGTTGCGTCTGACGCACCGAAGGCCGCCTTGGGTGCGTCAGACGCACCGAAGGCCACATTGGGGCGCTTGGGTCTACTTCAGGAAGCCGGTCAGCAGGTCCTTCAGCGTCTCCGGGTACTGGAGCACGCCGTGGTCCTGGCCCGCCAGGGTTTCGTGACGGGCTCCCGGGACCGCCTCGGCCGCCGCGCGGGCGCCTGACTGGAGCGCTTCGTCGCTCGCGCCGCCGCCGATCACCAAGGTCGGGATCGAAATCCGGGCCAGCGAGCCGCGCGGGTGGGCGCCCGGGCCGCAGATCGTCAGGTCGTAGGGGAGCGTGTGTGCCAGCGCCGTGAACCAGCCCCACACCGGCGCCTGCTTCATCCCCTCGACCAGCTCCGCCGGCGTGCCCGCGACCTGCAGGAACGTCGCCACCGCGGCGTCCCGGTCGCCCGCCGCCAGCTGCGCGCGGACCTCGTCCACGACGTCGCCGCGCGGGTGCTCCGGCGTGGCGTACGGCGGCTCGTACGCCACCACGCGCTCGATCCCGATCCCTGCCGCGGCCGCCTCCAGGGCCAGGACCGCGCCCGACGAGTGGCCGAACACCGACGCCGTGCCGCCCACGTGGGCGATCAGCGCCGCGAGGTCCTCGATCTCCCGCTCCATCGCGTACGGCGCGGTGTCTCCGGAATCGCCGCGCCCGCGGCGGTCGTAGACGATCGTGGTGAAGTCATCGGACAAGACGTCCGCCAGGCCCGCGACGGTCGTGCGGTCGTTGAACGCGCCGCCCACCAGGATCACCGGCGCGCCCGAACCGCGCTGCTCGAAGAAGATCGACGTGCCGTCGGCCGATGTGACGTTCATGGGGTGTCCTCCAAGGTTCGTTTACCCCTGGTCGGAGCCGTCACCCGGATCCGGACACCGGTGCTCAGGGAAGTTTCCAGTCGACGGGCGCCGCGCCCTGCTGCTCCAGCATCTGGTTCGCCCGGCTGAACGGCCGCGACCCGAAGAAGCCGTTGTGCGCCGAGAGCGGGCTGGGGTGCGCCGACTCGATGCACGGGACGTCGCCCAGCATCGGGCGCAGGTTGCGCGCGTTGCGGCCCCACAGGATCGCCACCATCGGCTCAGACCGGGCCGCCAGGGCCTTGATCGCCTGCTCGGTGACCGCTTCCCAGCCCTTGCCCTGGTGCGAGTTCGACTTCCCGGGCTGCACGGTCAGCGACCGATTGAGCAGCAGGACGCCCTGCTCGGCCCACGGCGTCAGGTCGCCGTTGGACGGCAGCGGGTGGCCGAGGTCGTCGGCGTACTCCTTGTAGATGTTGACCAGGCTCTTCGGGATCGGCCGGACGTCCGGCGCCACCGAGAAGCTCAAGCCGACCGCGTGCCCGGGCGTCGGGTACGGGTCCTGCCCGACGATCAGCACGCGCACGTCGTGGAACGGCTGCTTGAACGCCCGCAGCACGTGCTCACCCGCCGGCAGGTACGTCCGGCCCGCGGCGATCTCCGCGCGGAGGAACTCCCCCATCGCGGCGACCTGCGGCGCCACCGGTTCCAGGGCCTCGGCCCAGCCTGCCTCGACGATCTCCTGCAGCGGTCGTGCGGTCACGGCGCGCAAGCCTACCGGGCGTGGCCGACGTCACCCGAGCGGGTCGAGCCGCCGCAGCTCCGCCTTGAACCTGCGGCCGCGCTGGACGTAGGACTCCACCACCATCGCGATGTTCTCCGCGCTGAACGACTTGTTCTCCCGCGTCTTGCCCGGCACGCCCAGCGCGATCTCGCCGGTCTTGACGTGCGAGCCGTAGGAGAGCACCGCGCCCGCGCCGACCATGCCGCCGTCCTCGATCACCGAGCCGTTCAGCACCACCGAACCGGACGCGATCAGGCAGCCGGTGCCGATCGTCGCGCCTTCGACGTGCACCGCGTGCCCGATCGCCGACGACGGCCCGAGGATCGTCGGGTGCCGCTCGGTGCAGTGCAGGACGCAGCCGTCCTGGACGTTCGAACGCTCGCCGATCTCGATGTAGCCGTGGTCGCCGCGCAGGACCGTCTGCGGCCACACGGACGCGTGCGCGCCGATCCGGACGTCGCCGATCACCGTGGCGTCCGGGTGGACGTAGGCGTCGGGGTGGATCGTCGGCTCGAGCGAACCGAGTGCGTAGATGGCCATGCCGCCTCCGGGGTGACTGCGGTTTCACGTGTCCTGCGATTGGATCACGGCATCGCCGTGAAGCCGAAAAGCAGCCCGCTCGTGCTCCTCCTCGTCGCGCTGACGTGGCTGCTCAGCCTGCCCGTCGCGACCCCGGCGCTCGCGAACGGCCTGGCCGCGACGCCGCCGATGGGCTGGAACAGCTGGAACCAGGTCCGCTGCTACGACCTCACCGAGGACGTCGTGCGCAAGGCGGCCGACGCGCTCGCGGACACGGGCCTGCGTGACGCGGGCTACAAGTACGTCGTCGTCGACGACTGCTGGCAAGCGCCCGCGCGCGCCGCCGACGGCTCGCTGCGGGCCGATCCGACGCGGTTCCCGCACGGCATCGCCGATCTCGCCGACTACGTGCACTCGCGCGGCCTGCTCTTCGGCATCTACGCCGTGCCCGGCAGCCGGACGTGCGCGATGGCCAACGACGCCTACCCGGCGTCCGGCATCGGCTCACTGGGCCACGAACGCCAGGACGCGGAGACGTTCGGCCGCTGGGGCGTCGACTACCTCAAGTACGACTGGTGCAACGCCGACACCGTCGACGGCCTCGACCGGAAAGCGGCGTTCGAGAAGATGCGCGACGAGCTGGCCGCGCTGCCCCGCCCGATCGTCTACGCGATCTCCGAATACGGCGTCTCGAGCCCGTGGACCTGGGCGCGGCCGGTGGCGAACCTGTGGCGGACGACCAACGACCTGGTCGCGACCTGGGACTCGGTGCTCGCGACGATCGACCAGCAGGCCGCCGTCGCCGTGCACAGCGGCTCCCCCGGCGGCTGGAACGACCCGGACATGCTGCAGGTCGGCAACGGCAGCCTCACCGCCGACGAGGCCCGCGCGCACTTCAGCGTTTGGGCGGTGCTGAACGCGCCGCTGTTCGCCGGCACCGACCCGGCGAAGCTGGGTGACGCGGACCTCGCGACGCTCGCCAACCCCGAGGCGATCGCGGTCGACCAGGACTTCGCGGGCGGCCAGGGGCGGCGGCTCGACGCGGGCCCCGGCTACCAGGTGTGGGGGAAACCGTTGTCCGGCGGCGGTTTCGCGGTGGTGCTGCTCAACACCGGCAGCACCACCGCGACCGTCTCCGCCGACGTCCCCGGCACGTGGACCGTCCGGGACCTGTGGGCGCACCAGGACGTCGGCACCGGGGTTTCCGCGACGCTGCGGCCGCACGCGGCGGCCTTCCTCAAGCTCACACCGAGGTGAGGTCCTTGCCGTAGCAGCGGCTTTCGGGCTCGTTCTTGTACACGCCGAAGTTCGGGATCTCGGTGTAGCCCGACGACGTGTAGAGCGCGATGGCCTCGGGCTGCTTGGTCCCGGTCTCCAAGACCGCGCGCTTGCGGCCACAGAGCGCCGCCGTGCGCTCCAGCTCGGACAGGATCATCCGCGCGAACCCGCGGCCGCGCGCGGAGTCGGCGACGTACATCCGCTTGAACTCGGCGTCGCCGTCCTGGAAGTCCGGCGCGGGGCCGTCGTGGGCGCGCCACGCACCGCACGCGACCGCTTCCTCACCTTGGTAGCCGACGAGGAAGACGCCCTGCGGCGGGTCGAAGTCCGCCGGGCTCATCGGGGTCACGTCCTCGTCGCCGTAGCGCTCGACGTACACCTGCTGCACCGCGGCCATGAGCTTGGCCGCGTCGGGGTGGTCGTAGGGGACCGGAACGATTCTCACGCTTGCCGAGCCTAGATCAGCGCCAGTGCGTCCAGCCGCCTTCTCGCGAAAACGGTTTCCCGTCCACGGTGATCCCCGAGTCCGCCATGGTGACGACGCCGATGGTGCGCCAGCCCGCGGGCAGCTCGGTGAAGGGCGGGAAGGTGGCCGCCAGCGCGTGATCCTCCCCACCCGTGAGCACCCAGTCCAGGGGGTCGGCGCCGAGCGCGGCGCCGACTTCGGTGAGCCGGCCCGGGACGTCGAGGTCGGCGGTGCGGACGTCGATGCCGACCCCGGAGGCCTCGCCGATGTGGCC
Organism: Amycolatopsis eburnea; assembly: GCF_003937945.1. Lineage (GTDB taxonomy): Bacteria > Actinomycetota > Actinomycetes > Mycobacteriales > Pseudonocardiaceae > Amycolatopsis > Amycolatopsis eburnea. Next base: position 185,764 of record NZ_RSEC01000021.1, on the reverse strand, counting down.
GAGGTCGGCGAGCAGGCCGTCGGAGACGTCGATCATCGCCGTGGCCCCCGCGAGGGCGGCCTGGGGCCCGGCTTCGTAGGGCGGTTCCGGGCAGCGCTGGGCGTTGACGACGCCGACCGGGGACCGGAACCCGCGGCCGAGCACGGCCAGGCCGGCGGCGGCCCAGCCGAGCCGCCCGCACACCGCGAGGACGTCGCCAGGCCGGGCGCCCGAGCGCGTCACGGGTTCGCGGTCGCCGAGGTCGCCCAGCGCCGTGACGCTGATCACGAGCTGGTCGGCGCGGACCATGTCGCCGCCGGAAACGCCGATGCCGGCGCGTTCGGCTTCGGCCCACATGCCGTCGGCGAGGCCGGTGACGACCTCGCGCGGGGTGTCGGGCGGGCAGGCGATCCCGACCAGGACGGTGGTCGGCGTCGCGCCCATGGCGGCGATGTCGGCCAGGTTGACCGCGACGGCCTTGCGCCCGACGTGCTCGGGCGGCGACCAGTCGAGCCGGAAGTGCACGCCCTGCACGAGCACGTCGGTGCTGGCGACCACGCGGCCGTCGGGGGCGGCGACGACGGCGGCGTCGTCACCGGGGCCGAGCAGCGTGCCCGGCGGCTGGCGCCGTCCTTCGGTGACGGCTCGGATGAGCGCGAACTCCCCGGTCTCGGCGACCGTTCCGTCGTTCGGTGACACCGGTCACCTCTGCTTTCTCTACCGGGACAAAGGTCGATCACCGATAGTCGGATGCCCTATGTTTTTCGATGAGCTGGCGATACGTTCCTACCTGAGCTGACCGATCCCGACGAAAGGGCGCGCCGTGGTCCACGCATACATCCTCATCCAGACCGAGGTCGGCAAGGCGGCCGCGGTGGCGGCCGAGATCTCCAGCATCCCGGGCGTCACCAGTTCGGAGGATGTCACCGGCCCGTACGACGTCATCGTCCGCGCGGCCGCCGACAGCGTCGACCAGCTGGGCCAGCTCGTGGTCGCGAAGGTGCAGAACGTGGAAGGCATCACGCGGACGCTGACCTGCCCGGTCGTGCACCTCTGAGCAGTGGTGTAGTGGTCCGGTGCCTGATCCCGACACCGGAGCCCCGCCCAGGGTGGTCCTCGTCACCGCCGCCGCGCTCGCCGTGGCGCTGGCGGTCGCCGTCGCCGTCTTCGCGCTGACCCAGCGCTCGTCCTCCGACACCGCGGGGCCACTGCCCTTGGTCCCGGTGCCGGCGCCCGCGGCGGCGTCGCCGGGCTGCACGACGCTGCTGGCCGCGGTGCCGACGGAACTGACGTCGAACGGGACGTCTCTGAAGGTGCGCACCTTGGCCGACCCGGCCCCGCCCGCGACGGTCGCGTGGGGCACGGACGACCCGCTGGTGCTGCGCTGCGGCCTGAACCGCCCCCCGGAGCTGACCCCGACCGCGGCGCTGCGCCTGGTGAACAAGGTGCAGTGGCTGCAGGTGCCGGGCGAGGGCGCGTCGACGTGGTACGTGGTGGACCGCGAGGTCTACGCGGCGCTGACGGTGCCGGACAGCGCCGGCACGGGCCCGCTGCAGCAGATTTCGGACACGATCGCCGCGAAGCTCGCGCCGCGGCCGCTGCGGTTCTCCTAGCGGAGGCCGGTGCCGCGGGCGACGGCGGTGTCGATGAGGGTGCTCAGCAGCGTCGCGTAGTCCACGCCGGTGACCTCCCACATCTTCGGGTAGGCGGACTTCGTGGTGAAGCCGGGCATGGTGTTGACCTCGTTGATGGTCAGCTCGCCGTCTTCCCCGACGAAGAAGTCGACGCGGGCGAGGCCCTGGCAGTCGAGCGCCTTGAAGGCTTCCACGGCCATGGCGCGGAGCTTCTCGGTGAGGGCGTCGTCGAGCTTGGCGGGGATGTCCAGCTCGGCGTCGTCCCCGAGGTACTTGGTTTCGAAGTCGTACCAAGCGTTTTCGTCTTCGGAGAGCACCCGGATCTCGGCGGGCAGCGAAGCTTCGACGCGGCCGTCCGGGAACTCGAGCACCCCGCACTCGACCTCACGGCCGACGACCGCGGCTTCGACGAGCACCTTGGGATCGGTGGCCCGGGCCAACTCGATGGCGGCGTCGAGGTCGTCCCACGCGGTCACCCGGCTGATGCCGACGGACGACCCGGCGCGGGAAGGCTTGACGAAGACGGGCAGGCCGAGCTTGGCCCGCTCGGTTTCGTCCAAAGTGGACTGACCACGCTTGAGCGCGACGAAGGTCCCGACCGGAAGCCCTTCGGCGGCAAGGAGCTTCTTCGCGGTTTCCTTGTCCATGGCGGCGGCGCTGGCGAGCACGCCGGGCCCGACGTACGGGATACCGGCGAGCTCGAGGAGGCCCTGGATGGTGCCGTCCTCGCCGAAGGCGCCGTGCAGCACCGGGAAGACGACGTCCACCTGCGAAAGCAGCTCGCTTTCCCGCCCGGCCTCGACGGCGACGAGCCCCTGGCTGGAGGGGTCCCCGGCGAGCACGAGCCCCTTGCCGTCGTCGACCGACGGCAGCTCACGGCCGCGGATGGCGAGCTGCGCGGAGTCCCCGCTGCCGAGCACCCACCGGCCTTCGCGGGTGATCCCGACCGGAACGGCCTCGAACCGCGCGGGGTCGAGGTGACCCAGGACGCTGCCGGCGGACAGGCAGGAGATGGTGTGCTCACTGCTGCGCCCACCGAACACGACCGCCACCCGGATCTTCTCGCTCATGGTGAGCCACCGTACCCGGTGACCTCGCGGAACAGCCCAGCCCCGTACGCCGGGTGGCGCCGGGAGAGCGGCGAACGCAACCGGTGAGGGGCGTGGGACGTCCGGTATGTCGAGGGACTCGTGGGCCCGGGACCGGGCCCCGCCCTCCCTGGGGGCTCACCGCCACTTGTGAGCGTATCGGGCGGCACCGACGAGAAACCGGGGAAAGTGGTCGCCGAGCCGGAGTTGTCCACAGCATGGATGGGCTGTGGACAACGCCTGCCCCGCGCCGGCAGCGCTACCGACGCGGCTGCGGGTGGAGTCCGGAACGGCGCCACGGCCGAGGCCGCCCGCCCGCACCCGACGTCTTGAATGAGTCATTCAGGGCACCGGAGGTGGCGAGCGGGTGACCCCGGCGGCAGAGTCACGTGGCCGTGTGGTCTGTCCGGCGCCGCAGGGATGTCATGAAAGGGTCGTTCATGTCGTCTGGCGAGGTGAACGACCCTTTCATGACATCGCGGATGGCCGGATCGCCGCACCGGCCCGACTTCGCCGGGGCCCGTCACCGGAGGTCCTGAATGACTCATTCAAGACCCGAAACCGGCGCCGCCTCAGCAGCCGGCCAACACCACCCCCGCAGCCAACGTCCTGAATGACCCATTCAGGTCCCCGAAGGTGGCGAGCGGATAACCGGCGGCAGAGTCACCTGGCCGCGTGGTCTCCCGGCGCCGCAGGGATGTCATGAAAGGGTCGTTCATGGCGTCTGGCGAGGTGAACGACCCTTTCATGACATCGCGGACCGCCGCACCGGCCCTCACCGCAGCAAAGACACCAGCGTCGGCAAAGCCGCCACCAAAGCCTCCCGAGAACACCCCGCATACCCGATCGCCACCCCATGCGCGCTCGGCGTCCCCGCGAAATGCCGCGCCAGCCCATCCAGCCGAATCCCCCGCCGCTCAGCCGAAGCGATCACCGAAGCCTCCACCGAAGCCGAAGAAAACGGCACCACCAGATGCGCCCCGGCGTCGTCCCCCCGCACCGGAATCCCCGCCGCCGCCAACGCCCCCGCCAGCAACGTCCGCCGCTCCGCCATCTCGCGCCGCAACTTCCGCAGATGCCGCCCCAGATCCCCGTTCCGCGCGAACTCGTACAACACCCGCTGCCCCGCCGGCGACGGCCGCGTCCCCGTCGAATCGCGATAAGCCAGCACCGCCGAAGTGATCGCTTCCGGCGCCACCATCCACCCCGCGCCCAGCGTCGGCGTGAGGATCTTCGACGTCGTCCCCAGGTGCGCCACCACATCCGGCGCCAGCGAAGCCAGCATCGGCAGCGGCGCCACGTCGAAGCGCAGCTCGCCGTCGTAGTCGTCCTCGATGACCAGCATCGAGGCCGCCCGCGCCCGCTCCACCAGCGACACCCGCCGGGCCGCGCTCAGGCGGCTGCCCATCGGGTACTGGTGCGCCGGCGAGCAGTACACCGCCCTGGCGTCCGCAGGGATCGCCTCCGGCCGCAGCCCCTCCAGGTCGACCGGCACCCCGACGACCCGCATGCCCGCGCGCCGGAACGCCTGCACCGCGCGCTGGTAGCCCGGTTCCTCGACGGCGACGACGTCCCCGCGTTCCAGCACCGCCGCGGCCAGCTCGACGACCGCCGCCGTCGTGCCGCCGGTCGCCAGTACCGAGCCCGCGGCGAGACCGCGGTGGCGCAGCAGGTGCTCCGACACCGCCGCGCGGTACTCCGGGAGGCCCGCGCGGTGGGCGCGGACCAGCGGGTCCGGGTCGGCCGCCGCCCGCCAGGCGCGGCGCCAGGCCGCGCGGTCCAGGCCGTCCGCCCACGGCGTGCCGGGGCCCAGGTCGAGCAGCGAAGGCGCCACCGTCTCCGGCGCCGGCACCGCGGGCGCGGGGACCTGCGAAGCCGAGAACGACGGCGGCGTCGTCACGTACGTCCCGGAGCCGTGCCGTCCGGCGATCCAGCCCTCGGCGTGCAGCTGCTCGTAGGCCGCCGACGTCACCGTGCGGCTGACGCCGAGGCGCCCCGCCAGCGCGCGCGTCGACGGGAGCCGGTCGCCGCCCCGGAGGTGGCCGGAAGCGGCTGCTTCGCGCAGCGCGTCGGCGAGCTGGACGGCCAGCGGCGTGACGGCGGCGCGGTCGAGGCTGACCGGGAGCGCGGTGTCGGCGTGGGACACGGGACCTCCTCGAGTGGACTTCCCAAGTGTACGAGAAGTGGACGTTTTCCGATGCCACTGTGCTGGGAGACGCTGGTCGCATGCTCTCCACGACGCCCCGCACCACGCTAGGCCGCAAGAAGCACCGCGCCGTGACCGACCGTTCGGCGCTGTACGCGGTCCTCGACGAAGGGCTCATCTGCCACCTCGGCGTCGTCCGCGACGGCGTCCCGCTGGTCCTGCCCACCGGCTACGGACGCGACGGCGACACGCTCTACCTGCACGGTTCCACCGGCGCGGCCAGCCTCCGCGCGGCGGCGAAGGACCTCGAGGTGTGCGTCACGGTGACGCTCCTCGACGGCATCGTCTACTCGCGCTCGGTCAACAACCACTCGATGAACTACCGCAGCGCGGTCATCCTCGGCCAGGCGAAGCCGGTCCTGGACGCCGAAGCGAAGATGCACGGCCTGAAGGTGCTCACCGACCACCTCGCGCCGGGTTCGTGGGAGCACGCCCGCGAGGTCAACGCCAAGGAGTTCGCCGCGGTGAGCGTGCTCGCGCTCGACCTCGGCGAGGCGTCGGTGAAGATGCGCGCCGAGGGCCCCGGCGACGAGCCCGAGGACGTCGAGGCGGACGCCGCCTGGGCCGGGGTGCTGCCGGTGCGGACGGTCTTCGGCGCGCCCGAGCCGTCCGAGGACCTCTCCCCCGGCTGGACGATCCCGGAGCACGTGGCCGGCCGCTGAGGCGGTGTCGATCCGCGCGGGTTCCGTTCGTGTAGCGAGTGGCAGATCCACCGAAGCGGAAGGACGCGCGATGCGCTCGCTCACCGTCACCATGAACGTCACCCTCGACGGCGTCGTCCAGGGCCTCGGCCGCCCGGACGAGGACACCCGCGGCGGCTTCCGCCACGGCGGCTGGGGCACCCGGTACCAGGACGCCGTCCTGGCCGGGGAGATGGGCCGGGGCATGAGCCGGGCCGGCGACATGCTCTTCGGCCGCCGCACCTGGGAGGACTTCACGAAGGCGTGGAGCCGGCGCGAGGACGGCAACCCCTTCACCACGCACCTGAACGCCGTCACCAAGTACGTCGCCTCGACCACCCTCGAGGACGCGAGCGCGTGGCAGAACTCGGTGCTGCTGCGCGGAGAGGCCACCCGGACCGTCGCCGAGCTGAAGGCGCGGCCCGGCGGCGACCTGTCGGTCGTCGGCAGCGCCTCGCTGGTGCGCGCCCTGCACGCGGCCGGCCTGGTCGACCGCTACACGCTGGTGATCCACCCGCTCACGCTCGGCACCGGCGCACGCCTCTTCGACGAAACCGCGCCGTTCACCGAGTTCACGCTCACCCGCAGCGTCACGACCACGAAGGGCGTGCTCATCGCCCACTACGACCGGCGAGCGGCAGCCTGACCGTGAAGGTCGTCCGGCCCGGTTCCGAGGCCACCGAGACCGTCCCGCCGTGCGCCGTCACCAGGGACTGGACCACCGAAAGCCCCAGCCCGGTACCGCCGTTGCCACGGGTGCGCGAGTCGTCGACGCGGAAGAACCGGTCGAAGATCCGCTCCCGGTCGGCGGGCGCGATGCCCGGCCCGGCGTCGGTGACCGCGACGACGGCCGCGCCGTCCGCGACCGCCACCGACAGGTGCACGGCCGTCCCGGGTGGCGTGTGCACGGCGGCGTTGGCCAGCAGGTTGTCGAGCACCTGCCGCAGCCGCACGGGATCGGCGTCCACGAAGGCCGGTTCGAACGACGACGTCAGCGGGTGGCCGGGCCGTCCGGCGGCGAACGCGTCCGCGGCGTCGCCCGCCAGCTCGGCCAGGTCGACGCGCTCGGGCCGCAACGGCGTCTCGGCCGCGCGCGCGTCGAGGCGGGCCAGCAGCAGGAGGTCGTCGATCAGCACCGTCATCCGCGCGGTCTCCTCGCGGATCTTGGCCAGGTGCGCCTCCCGCTCGGCCGGCTCGTTCGCCGCGGCGTAGCGGAAGAGGTCGGCGTAACCGCGGATCGACGTCAGCGGCGTGCGCAGCTCGTGCGAGGCGTCCGCGACGAACCGCCGCAGCCGCTCGTTCGCCTCGGTCTTCGCCGCCAGCGACGTGTCGATGTGCGCCAGCATCACGTTGAACGCCGTCCGCAGCTCCTCGACTTCGGCGCCGCCGCCGGTGCCGGCCGCGCGCACCGGCAGGGCGGGGTTGGCGGTGAGGTCGTGGGAGGCGATGTCGTGCGCGGTCCCGGCCATGTCGGCCAGCGGGCGCAGGCCGCGGCGCAGCACCAGCCGTCCCACGACCACCAGGACGCCGAGGGCGAGCGAGAACGCGGCCACCTCGACCCAGATCAGCTGCTGGACCGTCCCGTCGAGATCCTTCTGGGGCGCGGCCGAGAGCAGCACCGACCCGTTGTCGACCGGGCACGCGCGCACCCGGTACGGCCCGTCGTCGCGCAGGTAGACGGTGCGCGTGACGTCACCGCCGACCGCGTCCGCGGCGATCTTCGCCAGCTGCCGGGCATCGCCGGGCAGCCGGCCGCCGGGTTCGGGCGTCGCGACGCCGTCGCGCACCTTGTACAGCGCCGAATACCAGGAGTACACCGACTGCGGCGAGCCGTGCGTCTCGCGCAGCTGCGGGAGCTGGGTGTTCTGGCTCTTGGACAGCTGCTCGTCGAGCCGGCGGTCGAGGTAGCCGTGCATGATCCCCACCATCGTGACGCCGACGGCGGCGAACACGACCAGCGCGAGCGCGCCGAGCCCCAGCGTGATCCGGGTGCCCAGCCGCGTGCGCTGCCAGGCCCCGTACCACTTCGCGAACCAGCGCCTCACCGGTTGACCTGGCGCACGACGTAGCCGACGCCGCGCACGGTGTGGATCAGCGGTTCGCCCTCGCCCGCGTCGAGCTTGCGCCGCAGGTGCGAGATGACCAGTTCGACCACATTGGACCGGCCGCCGAAGTCGTATTCCCAGACGTGGTCGAGGATCTGGGCCTTCGTCAGCACCGCGGGCGAGCGGCGCATGAGGTAGCGCAGCAGCTCGTACTCGGTCGGCGTCAGCTCGGCCGGGCGGTCGCCGCGGCGGACTTCGCGGGTGTCCTCGTCCAGCGTGAGGTCCCCGACCCGCAGCACGGCCCCGCGCGCCGCGGCCTGGACGCCGCCGTGGCTGCGCCGCAGCACCGCCCGCAGCCGTGCCATCAGCTCCTCGACGGAAAACGGTTTCACGAGGTAGTCGTCACCCCCGCGGGTGAGCCCGGCGATGCGGTCGGACGTCGCGTCCTTGGCCGTGAGGAACACCACGGGCACCGCGTTGCCGTTCTCGCGCAGGCGGTCGAGCACCGTGAAGCCGTCGAGGTCGGGCAGCATCAGGTCGAGCACGACGATGTCCGGGCCGAACGCCGCCGCCTCGGTCAGCGCGGCCCGGCCGGACCCCGCGGTGACCGCCTGCCAGCCCTCGTACCGGGCGACGGTGGCGACGAGGTCGGCGATGTGCGGCTCGTCGTCGACGACGAGCAGGCGCACGGTCTCGGGGCTCTGCACTCCCCCATCTTCTCCCGGCGCGCGCGGCGCGGGCGAGCCGTGGCGCGGGCCGACAGGAATCCGACAGCCCGCACCCAGACTCGCCACAGGCTGCGTGGCGAGGCTGGCCTTCGTGAACCGAAAGCGAGGGGGATCCGTGTGACCACCATGACGCAGACCGCCGAGGCCGCGCGCCCGGCGATCCGCCCCCGGATCGCCGCGAAATCCGGCCTCTTCACCTTCCTGGGCGCCAACGTGGTGGCCGTCACCGCGCTGTTCGCCCAAGCCGGCCTGTCGCAGAACGTGCTGATCGGCATCGGGCGGCTCGCCGGGATGTACGGCGCGCTGGCGATGGCGTTCCAGCTGCTGCTCGTGGCGCGGCTGCCGTGGCTGGACCGGCGGATCGGGATGGACCGGCTCACCACGTGGCACCGCTGGACCGGCTTCACGATCCTGTGGACGCTGCTCGCGCACCTGGTGTTCATCGCGTTCGGCTACGCGGAGGTGACCGACAAGGGCGTCGTCGACGAGCTGGTCGAGATGGCCAACACCCTCGAGGGCATCCTGCGCGCGCTGGTCGCGTTCGCCGTGATCCTGATCGTGGGCGCGGCTTCGGCGAAGTTCGCGCGCAAGCGGCTGGCGTACGAGACGTGGCACTTCATCCACCTCTACACCTACGCCGCCATCGTGCTGGCGTTCACGCACCAGATCGCGCTCGGGACGTCGTTCGCGAGCGCGCCGGCGGCGAAGGCGTACTGGTGGACGATGTGGCTGGGCGCCGGCGCCGCCGTGCTCGCCGGGCGCGTCCTGCTCCCGCTGTGGCGCAACGTGCGCCACCAGCTGCGCGTCACCGCCGTGGTTTCCGAAGCCCCCGACGTGGTTTCCGTCTACATGACCGGCAAGCACCTGGACAAGATGCCGGCGCGCGCGGGCCAGTTCTTCCTGTGGCGGTTCCTCACGAAGGACCGCTGGTGGCAGGCCAACCCGTTCTCGCTGTCCGCCGCGCCCGACGGCCGCACGCTGCGGCTGACCGCGAAGGCGCTCGGCGACGCCAGCGCGTCGCTGCGCAACCTGCGCGTCGGGACGCGGGTGTTCGCCGAAGGCCCGTACGGCGCCTTCACCACCATCCACCAGCGGCGGCCCAACGCGCTGCTCGTGGCGGGCGGCGTCGGGATCACGCCGATCCGCGCGCTGCTGGAGGACATCGACGGGCACGTCGTCGTGCTGTACCGGGTCCGCACGCAGGCCGACGCGGTGCTGCTGCCGGAGCTGAACGGGCTGGCCAAGGCCCGCGGCGCCGAGATCAGCGTCCTCACCGGACCGGACCAGGCGGTCGGGCCGCGCGGGGCGGTGCTCGGGCCGGCGAACCTGCACATGATGGTGCCGGACGTGCACGACCGGGACGTGTTCGTCTGCGGCCCGCCGGGGATGACGTCGGCCGTGCTGCGCAGCCTGCGCGAGCTGAAGGTGCCGAAGACCCAGGTCCACGCCGAACGCTTCAGCCTCGCGGCCTAGGGGGAGTTTTCACCGTGAAGAAGACCATTTTCGTCGTCGCGCTCTCGATCGCCGGCTTCATCGCGGTCTGGCGGTTCGAGCCGGGGCCGGTGCACAACACCGCCGCGGTCGCGCAGGCGCCGCCCGCCACCAGCGCGCCGGCCGCGCCGTCGACCGCACCCTCCACTTCGGACAGTGCGAACGCGACGGTGACGACGCAGGGCTCGGCCGAATCCAGCAAGTACGGCGTCGTGCAGGTCCAGGTGACGTTCACCGGTTCGCGGCTCACCGCCATCACCTTGCTGCAGGCACCGAACGAAGGCCGGGCGCTGACTGCGTTGCCGAAGCTGCAGGACGAAGCGATGCAGGCCCAGAGCGCCGACATCGACACGATCACCGGCGCGACCGAGACCAGCGAGTCCTACAAGACCTCGCTGCAGGCCGCGATCGACCAGCGGGGGAACCGATGAGCGTCCGCGTCGAGCAGATCATGGGCCTGCCGATCTCCCTCGACCTGCGGGACGAAGAGGACTTCGGCGAGGTGGTCGACGACGTCTTCGCCTGGTTCCACGACGTCGACGCGCGGTTCAGCCCGTTCAAGGCGGACAGCGAGGTCAGCCGGTACGACCGCGGCGAGCTCGCGGCCGCCGAGCTGAGCGACGACCTCCTGGAGGTCCTCGAACTCTGCGCGTACTACGAGCAGCTTTCCGGCGGCGCGTTCCGGGCGCGGCTGCCCGGGCGCGGCCTCGACCCGTGCGCGGTGGTGAAGGGCTGGGCGGTGCAGCGCGCCGCCGACATGCTGAAGGCCGAGGGCGCGACGACGTTCTGCCTCAACGCCGGCGGCGACGTCGTCACCGCGGGCGAGCCGGAACCCGGCCGCCCGTGGCGGGTCGGGGTCCGCCACCCCGAGCAGCCCCTCGCGGTGTGCGCGGTGCTGGAGTCGCGCAACGGCGCGATCGCGACGTCGGCGGCGTACGAGCGCGGCTCCCACATCCTCGACGGCCGCTCCGGCACCCCCGCGACCGGCCTGATGAGCGTCACCGTCGTGGCCGGCGACCTGGTCACGGCGGATGCGCTCGCCACGGCGGCGTTCGCGATGGGCGAGGAGGGCATCACGTGGGCGGCCGACCGGCCGGACTGCGAGATCCTCATCGTCGACGACAGCCGCCGCGTGCACCGGACGGCGGGGCTGGCGCTGGCTTCCTGAAATCGGCTCGCTCCGGGACGGGCGCTCGGCCAAAATCGGGCGTACCCGTCACCAGAGGAGTGCCATGCCTTCGTCCGTCCTGCACGTGTCCGTCGACTGCGCCGACCCGTACAAGCTGTGCCAGTTCTGGAGCGAGGTCACCGGGAAGCCGATCCCGGACGAGGACCAGCCGGGCGACGACGAGTGCGGCATCGCGCTCGAGGGCGGGATCGACCTGCTGTTCCTGCGCGTCCCGGAGCCGAAGACGGTGAAGAACCGCCTTCACGTGTGCCTGCAGCCGGACGTCGCGCGCGACGACGAGGTCGAGCGGATCCTCGGCCTGGGCGCGACGCTGGTGAACGACCTCCGCAAGCCCGACGGCACCGGCTGGGCGGTGCTCGCCGACCCCGAGGGCAACGAGTTCTGCGTCCTGCGCAGCGCGGCCGAACGCGCGGCGACGTCGTGACGGACTCGTTCGCCGTCAACAAGGCGAACTGGGACGAGCGCGCGGTCCTGCACGCGGCGTCGCCGGACTACAACTTCGCCGACTTCGCCGCGGATCCCGCGTACCTGAGCGCCGTCGTCCGGTTCGACCGGCCGCGCCTGGGTGACATCGGCGGGCTGCGCGCGGTGCACCTGCAGTGCCACATCGGCACGGACACGGTGTCGCTCGCGCGGCTCGGCGCTTCGGTGACCGGCCTGGACTTCTCGGGCGCGGCGCTCGCGGAGGCGCGGAAGCTGGCCACGGCGGCGCGCACGTCGATCGACTTCCACGAGGCCAACGTGTACGACGCCGTCGAAGTGCTGGGCGCCGGCGGGTTCGACCTGGTCTACACCGGGATCGGGGCGCTGTGCTGGCTGCCTTCGGTGGCGCGGTGGGCGTCGGTCGTCGCGGGCCTGCTGCGCCCGGGCGGGCGGCTGTTCGTCCGGGAAGGGCACCCGATGCTGTGGTCGCTCGACGAGAACGACCCGGCGGCGCCGCGGTACCCGTACTTCGAGCACGCCGAGCCGCTGGTGTTCGACGAGCCCGAGACCTACGTCGCCACCGACCGGCCGCTGGCCAACAGCGTCAGCCACTCGTGGAACCACTCGCTGGGCGAGATCATCACCGCGCTGCTGGACAACGGCCTGACGCTGACCGCGTTCACCGAGCACGACAGCGTGCCGTGGAACGCGATCCCCGGCCAGATGGCGCACGACGAAGCCACCGACGAGTGGCGGCTGAAGGACACGCCGTCGCGGCTCGCGGCGAGCTACACGCTCCAGGCGGTCAAGCACGGCTGAATAGGGTGGGCCGCATGCCCTTGATCGCGGTCGCCACCCTCGGCGGAACCATCTCGATGGCCCCGGTTCCCGGCACCGGCGCCGTCCCGCGGATCGGCGCGGCCGAACTGGTCGGCGCGCTCGGCGAGCTGCCGATGGACGTCCGCGCCGAAACCCTGGCCGGGATCGGCAGCGCGTCGATGGACTTCGCGACGCTGCTGCGGTGCCGCGACTGGGGCCTGCGGCAGGACGCCGACGGGTTCGTCGTCGTGCAGGGCACCGACACCCTCGAGGAGACCGCGTACTTCCTCGACCTGTGCTGGCCGTCGGAGATCCCGGTGGTCGTCACCGGCGCGATGCGCAACGCGGGCCTGCTCAGCCCGGACGGCCCGGCCAACCTCCGCAACGCGCTGACCGTGGCGGCCGATCCCCGCAGCCGCGGCCGGGGCGCGCTGGTCACGCTGAACGACGACGTCCACGCGGCGCGCTGGGTGCGGAAAGCGCATTCGAGCCACCTGGAGGCGTTCACGTCGGCGCCGGCGGGGCCGCTGGGCATGGTCGTGGAGCACGCGGTGCACTACTTCCACCCGTCGCCGCCGCGGCCCCCGGCGCTCACCGGCGAGGACTTCGGCGGGCTGGTCCCGGTGGTCGAAGCGGGTCTCGACGACTCGGGCGCGGTCCTCGCGCACGCGGCCACGCAGCCGGGCGTGCGCGGGATCGTGCTGGCGGCGACCGGCGTCGGCCACGTGTCTTCGGGCACCGCCGACGTGGTGGCGCGGCTGGTGGGATCGCTGCCGGTGGTGGTCGCTTCGCGGACGGGCGCGGGACCGACGCTGCGCTCGACGTACGGCTTCCACGGTTCGGAGTCCAGCCTGATCGCGATGGGCGCGACGATGGCGGGCTGGCTGGACGCGCGCAAGTCCCGGATCCTGCTGCGCACTCTGCTGGCTTCCGGCGCCGGCCGCGACGAGATCGAGCGCGAGTTCCGCTCGCGCGGCGACCTGGACTGACCCCGGACCCAAGCGCCCCAATGTGGCGTTCGGTGCGTCCAGCGCACCCAATGTGGCGTTCGGTGCGTCTGACGCAACCAACGCCACATTGGGGCGCTCTGGTCAGTCCAGGACCGGGCCGCCCAGCGGGTCGAGGTGGTACGGGCGCATCGCGCGGCCCGCGTCGCGGTAGACGTGGACCGAGATCGCCGGGTCCGGGCCGTCGTTGCGCACCTCGTGCACGTACCCCGGGCCGAACACCCGCGACTGCCCCGCCGCGAGCGCGTGCAGCTCGGTGACCGCGCGGCCGCCCGGGGCCCGGCGCGCCACCGCCTCCGTCAGGTGCCCGCTGACCACGGTGAACGCGCCGCTGGCGAACGCGTGGTCGTGCAGGTCGGTGTGCTGGCCGGGCAGCCAGCTCATGAGCCAGATCTCCTGCCGCTCGTCCTTCTCGACGAGCGCGGCGAAGCGCTCGTCGGGGTCGTAGCGCAGCAGGTGCTTCCAGCGGTCGCGGTCGGCGGCGACCTCCAGCGCGACGCGCACGGGGTGGCGCAGCGCGGGGTTTTCGGGACGCAGCAGGGTGTTGTCCGGAACGGCGAACATGGGGGTCCTCACGAAAGAAAAGGGGTGTCGAGCTGGGCCGGGGCTGGGGTTCACCGACAACAGCGACACGCGCACACGACGGCGCGGCGGCCCAGGAGGCCCCGCGGCTCAGTCATCTCGTGCGCGAACATGCGACCAGAGTCGCAGCCCCTCCCCGCCCGGTCAAGGCCTCCCACCTGCCGGGAGATCAGGACCACTCGTGCTTCTGCGACCGCCCGAGCAGCTCGGCGCCCGCCTGCCGCGGGTCGACGCCCTCGTGGCAGACGCGGTGCATCGCGTCGGTGATCGGCATGTCGACCCCGACGCTCCGCGCGAGCGCCCGGATCGACGAGCAGGACATGACGCCCTCGGCGACCTGCCCGCCGGCCGCCGCCTGCGCTTGTTCGAGGGTTTCGCCGCGGCCGAGGCGCTCGCCGAACGTCCGGTTGCGTGAAAGCGGCGACGAGCAGGTCGCGACCAGGTCGCCGACGCCGGCGAGCCCGGCGAACGTCAGCGGGTCCGCGCCCAGCTTCGCGCCGAGGCGGGCCATCTCGGCGAGGCCGCGCGTGATGAGCGTCGCCATCGTGTTGGTGCCCAGGCCCAGCCCGGCGGCCATGCCGGTGCTGAGCGCGATCACGTTCTTGCAGGCGCCGCCGAGCTCGCAGCCGACGACGTCGGTGTTGGTGTACGGGCGGAAGTAGGAGTTGGCGCAGGCGCGCTGGACCGCGACGGCCCGCTCGTGGTCGGCGCAGGCGAGCACGGAAGCGGACGGCTGCCCGGCGGCGATCTCCTTGGCCAGGTTCGGCCCGGTGACCACCACCACCTGGCCGGCGTCGATCCCGACGATCTCCCCGATCACCTCGCTCATCCGCTTGAGCGTGCCGAGTTCGACGCCCTTCGCGAGGCTCACGAGGATCGCGTCCGGCGGCAGCAGACCGCGCCACGACGTCAGGTTGGCGCGCAAGCTCTGGCTGGGCACGGCGAGCACGACGGCTTCGGCGCCTTCAAGCGCCTTCGCCGGGTCGCTGGTGGCGGTGATGTTCTCCGGCAGCTCGACGCCGGGCAGGTACGCGCTGTTGGCGTGCCGCTCGCGGATGTCCTCCGCGACCTCGTCCCGGCGCGCCCACATCGTGACGTCGCGGCCGGCGTCCCCGAGCACCTTCGCGAAGGCAGTGCCCCACGACCCGGCCCCGAGCACGGTGACCCGCTGCACGTCGGCGCGCATCAGGCGGATTCCCCCGGCTTCTCCGACGGCGGTTCTTCGTCGCGGATCTCGGCGAGCAGCCGGGTCACCTCGTCCATCATGACCTTGGTGACCTCACGCAGCTTCGACGCGCTGCGGACGCTGCCTTCGCGGTAGGCCGACAGGTCGAGCGGGTCGCCGACGCGGTGGGTGATGGTCTTGCGCGGGAACGGCGTGAACTTCTTGGTGTAGCCGTTGAAGAGCTGGCTGGTGCCCCAGCGCGCGATGGGGATCACGGGCACGTCGTTCTGGATCGCGAGCCGCGCGGCGCCGGTGAAGGACTCCTTCGGCCAGCCGGCCGGGTCCTTGGTGATGGTGCCCTCGGGGTAGATCACGACGATCTTGCCCGCCTGCAGCGCCTCGTGCGCGGCCTTGAGACTGTCCCCGGCGGCGGCCGACCCGCGCGAGACCGGGATCTGCCCGGAGCCGACGAAGATCTTCCCGAAGATCGGCGTCCGGGTCAGGCTCTCCTTGCCGAGGAACCGCGGCACCCGCTTCGCCCGGTGCACGAACACGGCGTCGACGACCGGGTCGAGGTGCGAGATGTGGTTCAGCACGAGCAACGCGGGCCCCTGCCGCGGAACTTTCTCGTCCCCGATGTAGACCCGCCGCGCGATCCCGGTGATCGGGTAGAACAGTACGGCGGCGAGCCCCACCCAGAAGCCACCCTTTTCACGCCGGGCCACGATCTCCTCCTCCACGTCTCACGTCCGGTGCTGATCCTGCCGCGCCGGGCCCGGGGCAGTCCAGGGAGGGTGCGTTCGCGCGCCGCGGGGGATGTCATGAAAGGGTCGTTCATGTCGTCTGGCGAGGTGAACGACCCTTTCATGACATCGCGCCGAGCCCGCCACCCCAAGTTGTCCACAACCGCCGTCACCTGTGGACAACCCACCCCGCCGCCCACCACCCGCCCCGCCTTTCCGGTAAAGATGGACACGTGGACGTAGACCTGGTCGTGCCGATGAAACACCCCCGCGACGGCAAGTCGCGGCTGCGTGGCGCGGTCGGCGCGGACCACCACCCCGCCCTGGTACTGGCCCTCGCCGCCGACACGCTCGCCGCCGTCGTCTCGGCCGGGCGGGTGCGGCGGGTCCTGCTCGTCGCCGCCGACCCGGACGCCGTGGGAGAACTCGCGGAGCTCGGCGTCGAAATCATCCGCGAACCCCCGCACGGAGGTCTCAACGAAGCATTCCGCCACGGCGAAGCCCAGCTCCGGAAGGACGACCCCGCGGCCGTCGTGGGCGCCCTCCAAGCCGACCTCCCCGCCCTCCGCGCCGGCGACCTGACCGCGGCGATCGCGGAAGCGGACGGCCGCCGGGCCTTCGTCGCCGATCGGCAAGGCACCGGCACCACGCTCTTGCTGTCCGCGCCGGGCGCCGCCCTCGACCCGCGGTTCGGGCTGGGCTCGGCGGCCGCGCACCGCCGCTCCGGGGCCGTCCCGCTGCAAGCGCCGCTCGCCACCCTCCGCAGTGACGTCGACACCGCGGACGATCTTGCCCACGTCCGCGCGCTGGGTGTCGGAAAACACACGGCGGAAGCGCTCGCGTGACCGCGCTGAGCTGTTCATCTGACCTTCACCGCGCCCTGCGCAATTCCGCGTGGCTTGGTGAAGAATGGGGTCCGTGAGCACAGACGACGGCGGCACGCCCGCACCGCGGAGGCGACGGAACCCGGCAAGCGGATCTTCGGAGACGGCGAAGAAAACCACCAGCCGGGCGGGCACGGCCAAGAAGGTCCCGTCGAAGGCCACCGCACGCGACACCGCGGCCCGCGCCACCGCCGGGAAGCCGCGGGTCCGCAAGGCCACCCCGGCGACCACCCGCCGCCGCAGCGCCTCGCAGGGCAACGGGCGCAACGCCGAGGAGTTCCGTTCGGTCCCGTCCGCGCCGCCGGCGGTCACCGCCGCGCCGGCCGCCGTCGAGACGCTGCCGGACGACCGGTACTTCAACCGCGAGCTGTCGTGGCAGGACTTCAACGCGCGGGTGCTCGCGCTGGCCGAGGACGAGTCGCAGCCGCTGCTGGAGCGGACGAAGTTCCTCGCCATCTTCGCGTCCAATCTGGACGAGTTCTACATGGTCCGCGTCGCCGGGCTGAAGCGCCGCGACGAGACCGGTCTCCTGGTGCGCAGCGCGGACGGGCTCACCCCGCGCGAGCAGCTGGGCTACATCGCCAAGCGCAACCAGGACCTGGTCGAGCGCCAGACCGGCGCCTTCGAGAAGCACCTGCGCCCGGAGCTGGCCGCGCACGACATCCACATCGTCGGCTGGGCCGACCTGCCCGGCGCCGACCAGCTGCGGCTGTCCAGCTACTTCTCCGAGCAGATCTTCCCGGTGCTGACGCCGCTGGCCGTCGACCCGGCGCACCCGTTCCCGTACATCTCGGGCCTGTCCCTCAACCTCGCGGTCACGGTCCGCGACCCGGAGGGCGGCACCGAGCGCTTCGCCAGGGTGAAGGTGCCGAGCAACGTGCCGCGGCTGATGCGCGTCGAAACCGACCGCGCCAGCCGCACCGCCACCTTCCTGCCGCTCGAAGAGCTCATCGCCGCGCACCTCGGCGAGCTGTTCACCGGCATGGACGTCACCGAGCACCACGTCTTCCGCGTCACCCGCAACGCCGACTTCGAGGTCGACGAAGACCGCGACGAAGACCTGCTCCAGGCCCTCGAGCGCGAGCTGGCGCAGCGCCGGTTCGGCCCGCCGGTCCGCCTCGAGGTCGCGCAGGACATGAGCGAGCACATGCTCGAGCTGCTGCTGCGCGAGCTGGACGTCGACCCCGCGGACGTCGTCGAGGTGCCCGGCCTGCTCGACCTGACCTGCCTGCACCAGCTGTCCGGAGTGGACCGCAAGGAGCTCAAGGACCGGCCGTTCGTGCCGGCGACGCACCCGGCGTTCGGCGAGCGCGAGACGCCGAAGAGCGTCTTCGCCACGCTGCGCGAGGGCGACGTGCTGGTGCACCACCCGTACGACTCGTTCTCCACCAGCGTCCAGCGGTTCATCGAGCAGGCGGCGGCCGACTCGAAGGTGCTCGCGATCAAGCAGACGCTGTACCGGACCTCGGGCGACTCCCCGATCGTCGACGCGCTGATCGACGCCGCCGAGGCGGGCAAGCAGGTCGTCGCGCTGGTCGAGATCAAGGCGCGGTTCGACGAGCAGGCCAACATCACCTGGGCGCGGACGCTGGAACGCGCGGGCGTCCACGTCGTGTACGGCCTGGTCGGGCTGAAGACGCACTGCAAGGTGTCGATGATCGTGCGCCAGGAGGGTTCGACGATCCGGCGCTACTGCCACATCGGCACCGGCAACTACAACCCGAAGACCGCGCGGCTCTACGAGGACATCGGCCTGTTCACCGCCGACCCGAGCATCGGCGCGGACGTCACCGACCTGTTCAACGTGCTCACCGGGTACTCCCGCCAGGACACCTACCGGACGATCCTGACGTCACCGCACGGCATCCGCCGGGGCATCGTCCGCGCGATCGGCGAAGAGATCGAGCTGGCGCGGGCGGGGCAGCAGGCCGGGATCCGGATCAAGTGCAACTCGCTGGTCGACGAGCAGGTCATCGACGCGCTCTACCACGCGTCGCAGGCCGGGGTGCCGGTCGAGATCGTGGTGCGCGGCATCTGCACGCTGAAGCCCGGCGTCGAAGGGCTGTCGGAGAACATCCACGTCCGGTCGATCCTGGGCCGGTTCCTGGAGCACTCGCGGATCTTCCACTTCCGCGCGGGCGGCACGCACTGGATCGGCAGCGCGGACATGATGCACCGCAACCTGGACCGGCGGATCGAGGCGCTGGTGCGGGTGAAGGACCCGAAGCTGACCCGGCAGCTCGACGACATCTTCGACTCGGCGCTCGACCCGGCGACGCGCTGCTGGGTGCTGACCGACAGCGGCGAATGGGCGCCGTTCCCGGCGGACGGCTCGCGGGTGCGGGACCACCAGCTGGAGCTGGCGAAGCGGCACGGGGCCGCCGGATGACCCACGAGGTACGGGCGGCCGGCGCGGTGCTGTGGCGCGTCGCCGGCGGGGAGACCGAGGTCGCCCTGGTCCACCGCCCGCGGTACGACGACTGGTCGCTGCCGAAGGGAAAGCTCGACCCGGACGAGACGAGCGCCGAGGCCGCCGTCCGCGAAGTGCGCGAGGAGACCGGGTTCGCCGCGGTCCTGGGCCGCTACGTGGCGCGCACGACCTACGCGGTGCCGTCGCGCACCGGGTCCGGGACGGTGCCGAAGACGGTCGACTACTTCGCCGCGGAAGCGGTGTCCGGCGAGTTCGCGGCCAACGACGAGGTCGACGAGCTGCGCTGGCTCGAGCCGCGGGCGGCGGAGAAGCTGCTGACGCGGCCGGCGGACGTGCGCGTGCTGCGGGCGTTCTGCGAGCTGCCGGTGGGCCTGTCGACGGTGCTGCTGGTGCGGCACGCGAAGGCGGGCAAGCGCGACGAGTGGACCGGCGACGACGACCTGCGCCCGCTGTCGGAAGCGGGCGTGCGGCAGGCGGCCGCGCTCCGGCGCGTGCTGGCGCTGTTCGGGCCCGACCGGGTGCTGTCCGCGCCGCGGCTGCGGTGCGTGCAGACGGTGCACGGGATCGCGGACGACATCGGCGCCGAAGTCCGGCACGAACCGCTGTTCTCCGAAGAGGGCTACTGGCCGGACCCGGTGCTCGGCGTGGCGCGGCTGCTGGCCGTGGCCGGCGACGGCGGGACACCGGTGGTGTCCAGCCAGGGCGGCGTGATCCCGGACCTGGTGAGCGCGCTGGCCGACCGCGACGGCGTGGAGCTTCCCGCCGCGCGCGGCGGGGTCGTGCCCAGCAAGAAGGGCTCGTTCTGGGTCCTGTCGTTCCGCCCGCCGACGGCCGAGGAGGGCCCGCTGCTCCTGGCGGCGGACTACTACCCGAGCGCGCTCCCCGCCCCGGCGCCCACCCGCTCCTGATCCGCGGACGGACCGGACAACCGCGAGACAGCGTCCTGACAGTAGATCTTGGTGTACTGGTCCCGGGTCCCGCTGGGCTGCGCCGGGCTAGGGGTACGGCGCATCCCCGGGCGAGGGCTCGTCTGTCGGCACCGTGGCCAGCAGGGCTTGGATCTCCGTGACCCGGGGATCGCCGAGGCGCTGGCTGACGGTCAGCGCCTCGGTCCAGTGGCCGGCCGCCTCGCGGCCGCGGCCGGTGCGCTGCTTGAGGCGGCCCAGGGTGATCTGGACGTCGATGGTGCCGTAGTCGGCGTTCAGCTCCTTCAGCTCGGCGAGCGCGTCGAGGCCCGCCTTCTCCGCTTCGTCGTGTCTGCCCGCGCCGGCGAGCGCTTCCGCGACGTTCCCGAGGGCGAGCGCCGCGTGGTAGCGGTCGCCCAGCTCGGCGAACGCTTCGTGCGCGGCCTCGGCGGCTTCGGCCGCGTGGTCGTAGTCGTGCAGGCCGATGCGGCTGGCGCTGACGTTCAGCAACGCGTGCGGGACGAAAGTGCGCTGCCCGTGGTCGCGCGCGAGGTGGACGGCTTGCAGGGCGTAGCGCTCGGCTTCCGCGTACTCGGCGCGGACGTAGTAAGCGCCGGCGAGGTTCGACAGGATCGCCACGGCCAGCGCCGTGCCGCCGCCGGACTCCGAGGCGGCGCGGGCCTCCTCCAGCGCTTCCAGCGCCTGGTCGGGCTGGAGCGTGCGCAGGTAGGCCGAGCCGAGGTTGTTGGCGCTGTACTGGAGGCCGGTGTTGTCGCCGGCGTCGCGGGTCACGGCGACGGCCGCGCGCGCGGTGGTGATCCAGTCGTCGCGGTCGTGGCGTTCGGCGAAGAAGCCGCGCAGGAGCCACGCGAGCTTCCAGGCGTGCGCGGTCCAGCCCCGGTCGGCGGCGATGCCGACCAGCGCGGTGAGGGCCGGGCGTTCCGTGGCGTACCAGGCGATCGTCTGCTCGTGCTGGGTGAAGTGGACGGCGGGCACCGGCGGCGGGCCGAGGGTGATGTCCTCGGTGAGCAGGTCGGGGCGGACGAGCTTGTTCGCCTCCGCGACCGTGGCGAGGTACCAGTCGAGGAGCCGGCGCAGCGCGGAAGCGCGGTCGTCCGCCGTAGTTTCGGTTTCGACGAGTTCGGCGGCGTAGACGCGCAGGAGGTCGTGGAACTGGTAGCGGTCGGTGCCGGGCTGGTTCAGCAGGTGCGCGGCGGCGAGCTGGTCGGCGAGTTCGCGGGCTTCGCGCAGGTCGGCACCGGCGAGCGCGGCGGCCGAGGACAGGCTGAAGCCGTGGCCGGGGTGCAGGCCGAGCAGCCGGAAGAACCGCGCGGCGGCCGGGCGGAGGGCCTTGTAGGACCAGGAGAACGCGGCGCGCAGGTCGGTGCCGGCGTCCTGGGGGTCGCGCAGGGTGTCCAGGCGCAGCCGCTGGTCACGGAGTTCTTCGACGATCCCGGCGAGCGAAACGCCGGGGAAGCGGGAAGCGCGTTCCCCGGCCAGCGCGAGCGCGAGCGGCAGCCGCCCGCAGAGCTGGACGAGCTCGGCGACGGCGCCGGGTTCGGCCGCCAGGCGCCGCGGGCCGACGCTGCCGGCGAGCAGCGCGGCGGCGTCCCCGTCGTCGAAGGACCGCAGCGCGATGCGGCGGGCGCCGTCGCGCGCGACCAGGCCCCGCAACTGGTTTCGGCTGGTCACGACCACGAGGTTGCCGGAGCCGGGCAGCAGCGGGCGGACCTGGTCGGCGTCGCGGGCGTTGTCGAGCAGCATGAGCGTGCGGCTGCCGTCGAGCCGGCTGCGCAGCAGGGCCGAACGTTCCTCCACGGTGGCAGGCACGGACTCGGGCGGCACGCCGAGCGCGCGGAGGAACCCGGCGAGCGCGGCGTCCGGCGTGACGGGGGTGCCCGCGGAGTGGCCGCGCAGGTCGAGGAACAGCTGCCCGCCGGGGAAGCGGTCGCGGACGCGGTGCGACCAGTGCACGGCCAGCGACGTCTTCCCGACACCGGCGGTGCCTTCGATGACGACGATGCCGGAAGCGCCCCCGGGCGGCAGCCGGTCCAGCTCGGCGAGTTCGGGCCCGCGTCCGGTGAAGCCGGCGACGTCGAAGGGCAGCTGCCGCGGCACGGTGTGCACCGCGGGCCCGGCGTCGGCGGCGAGCAGTTCGGCGTGCAGGCGCCGCAGGTCTTCCCCGGGTTCGACCCCGAGTTCGTCGGCCAGCAGCGCCCGCAGCCCGGCGTACCGCGCGAGCGCTTCGGCACGGCGCCCGGACCGGGCGAGCGCGCGGACCAGCCGTTCCCACAACGACTCCCGCAGCGGGTGCTGGGCGACGAGGTCGGTCAGCTCGGCGACGAGCCGCGCGTCGGGGACGAGCCCGGTGTCGAGGTCGATGCGCTGTTCGACGGCGAAGAGGTGCCGTTCGGTGAGCAGCGGCTCCCATTCGGCGGCGAGCGCGGGCGACCCGACGCCTTCCAGCGGCGTCCCGCCCCAGGTGGCGAGCGCTGCGGTGAGCAGCGCCCGCCGCTGCGCGGGATCGCTCGTGGCGGCGGCCTGGTCGAGGGCGCGCAGGAACCGCAGCGCGTCCACCCGGGACGGGTCGACGACCAGCCGGTACCCGTCCGGTTCGGTGACGACGACGTCTTCGCCGCAGAGCCGGCGCAGGCGCATGACGTAGGTCTGCAGGCTGCCCCGGATGTGCGCGGGCGGCGTCTCGCCCCACACCCCGCGCGCGAGCGCGTCGATCGACACCAGCCGTCCCGCGGCGAGCGCGAGGGTCGCGAGCAGCGCGCGCTGGCGGGAACTGGTCAGCACGACCGGGGAACCGCCGACGCGCACCTGGAACGGGCCGAGCAGCCGGATGTCGATGGTGGTCGCCCCCAGATCAGCCGTCGCACGCCGCCGGGCCCGCGCACGGGCCCCGAGGAACGCAGCGTGGCATCACTCGGCCGGGCGCTCAAGCAACTTTGCGAAATTGGGCGGAACCGGTACCGGGGCCGGGGTTGGGCCGGGCGGGTGGGCGCGGGACACGGGAGTTGGCGGTGAGTGACTTTCGGTTCGGGAGCCGGGAGTTTGGGGGCGGGGATCGGTTTGGCCGCATCGGGGCGGATGGGCGGCCGGCTTCGCTTCTGCCACACCGGCCCGGACACGCGAAAGGGCCCCGCGCGGTTCGCGCGGGGCCCTGCCGGAAAAGTCGCTCGTCTGACCAGAGGTCGCCCCCTGGGGACCCCCTGATTTCACGTTACCGCAGGGGTCCGACAGTTTTGGCCGGTCAGCTCTTCTTCGCCGCTGTCGACGTCCGCCTGGCCGGTGCCTTGGCCGCGGTGGTCTTCCGGGCCGTGGTCGTCTTCGCCGCCGTCGTCTTCGCGGCAGTCGTCTTGGCCGCGGTCGTCCTCGCCGCGGGCTTCGCCGCCGTGGTCTTGGCCGCCGCCGGTTTCGCCGCGGCCGTCTTCGTGGCCGCCGCCCTCGTGCGCGTGGTCGTCGTCTTCGCCGCAGCCGGCTTCGCCGCCGCCGCGCGGGTCCGCGTCGTCGTCGCCGGCTTCGCCGCCGTCGCACGGGTCCGCGTGGTTGTCGCCGGCTTCGCCGCCGCCGCACGGGACGTGGTCGTGCGGGACGCCGCCGCACGCTTCACCGGCGCCGCCTTGGCCAGCTTCTTCGCGCCGGAAACGACGTCCTTGAACGTGGTTCCTGCCCGGAACGCGGGCACGTTCGTCTTCTTGACGCGCACGGCCTCGCCGGTGCGGGGGTTCCGGGCCGTCCGGGCCGCGCGGGCGCGCTTCTCGAACACCCCGAAGCCGGTGATGGTGACCTTCTCGCCCTTGTTGACCGTCCGGATGATGATGTCGACCAGACCGTCGACCGCCTCGGAAGCGGCCTTCTTGTCGCCCAGGCGCTCCGACAGCGCCTCGATCAGCTGGGCCTTGTTGGCCATACCAGTCCTCCAAGAAGGGAGTACCCGTCCACGGCCCGGTCGGCCGACCAGCACACGGTATTACCAAGGCAGCGCAAATTCCAAACGGTACGCGGACCCTTTCCCTTGCCCCGGGGCGGGTTTCGCCTCACGGAGAAGGCCTCGCGAGGGCCGTCCGGCCCGGTTTCGGCGTGCCGAAAAAAGAAGCGGGATCCCTTGCCGGGCAAGGGATCCCGCTCGAAACCGGACTAGCCGGCGGTGATCGGCGTCGTGGTCGGCTTCCAGGACGGGCGGGCGCTCTCGAAGGCATCGATCTCACCGGCATGGCGCAACGTGAGAGCGATGTCGTCGAGGCCCTCCAGCAGCCGCCAGCGGACGTAGTCGTCGATCTGGAAGGGCGCGGTGAAGTCCTTGGCCCGCACGGTCTTGGTCTCGAGGTCGACCGTGACCTCCGTGCCGGGCTCGTTCTCCAGCAGCTTCCAGAGCAGTTCGACGTCGTGCTGCTCGCACTGCGCCGCGACCAGGCCGCCCTTGCCGGAGTTGCCCCGGAAGATGTCGGCGAACCGGGCGGAGATGACGACCCGGAAGCCGTAGTCCATCAGCGCCCAGACGGCGTGCTCGCGGGAGGAACCGGTTCCGAAGTCCGGTCCCGCGACCAGCACGCTGCCGTTCTTGAACGGCTCCTGGTTGAGGATGAAGTCCTCGTTGCCGCGCCAGGCGGCGAACAGGCCGTCCTCGAAGCCGGTCCGGGTGACCCGCTTGAGGTAGACCGCCGGGATGATCTGGTCGGTGTCCACGTTGGACCGGCGCAGCGG
The DNA here is from genome assembly GCF_003937945.1 of Amycolatopsis eburnea. GTDB lineage: Bacteria > Actinomycetota > Actinomycetes > Mycobacteriales > Pseudonocardiaceae > Amycolatopsis > Amycolatopsis eburnea. Next base: position 161,052 of record NZ_RSEC01000021.1, on the reverse strand, counting down.
GACGCCGACGCCGGTGTGCTGGGTGAACGGTTCCATGGGAGTAGCTCCTCGGGTGGGTCAGCGGGCGGCGGTCAGCAGGTCTTCCGGCGACGAAAGCGTCCCCCGGACGGCCGTGGCGGCGGCCACCAGCGGCGACACCAGGTGCGTCCGGCCGCCCTTGCCCTGCCTGCCCTCGAAGTTGCGGTTCGACGTCGACGCGCTGCGCTCCCCCGGCTTCAGCTGGTCCGGGTTCATGCCCAGGCACATCGAGCAGCCCGCCTGCCGCCATTCGGCGCCGGCCTCGGTGAACACGGCGTCGAGGCCCTCGGCTTCGGCGGCCTTGCGGACCCGCATCGAGCCGGGGACCACCAGCATCCGGACCGAGTCGGCGACCTTCCGGCCGCGCAGCACCTCGGCCGCGGCCCGCAGGTCCTCGATCCGGCCGTTGGTGCAGGAGCCGAGGAAGACGGTGTCGACCGCGATCTCCCGCAGCGGCGTGCCGGGCTTGAGATCCATGTAGGACAAGGCCTTCTCGGCCGCGATGCGGTCGTTCTCGTCCGGGATCTGCTCCGGGTCGGGCACCTCGGCGCCCAGCGGGAGACCCTGGCCGGGGTTGGTGCCCCAGGTCACGAACGGCGTCAGCTCGCCGGCGTCGAGGTGCACCTCGGCGTCGAACTCGGCGCCTTCGTCGGTGCGCAGCTGCCGCCAGTTCTCGACCGCCGCGTCCCAGTCGGCGCCGCTCGGCGCGTGCGGGCGGCCCTTCAGGTACTCGAACGTCGTCTCGTCCGGGGCGATCATCCCGGCGCGGGCGCCGGCCTCGATCGACATGTTGCAGACGGTCATCCGGGCTTCCATCGAGAGCGCCTCGATGGCCGAGCCGCGGTACTCCAGGACGTAGCCCTGGCCGCCGCCGGTGCCGATCTTGGCGATCACCGCGAGGATGATGTCCTTCGCCGTGACGCCGGGGCGCAGCTGCCCGTCGACGGTGATCGCCATCGTCTTGAATGGACGCAGCGGCAGCGTCTGGGTGGCCAGGACGTGCTCGACCTCGGACGTCCCGATGCCGAAGGCGATGGCGCCGAACGCGCCGTGCGTGGAGGTGTGGCTGTCGCCGCAGACCACGGTCATGCCGGGCTGGGTCAGGCCGAGCTGCGGGCCGATGACGTGCACGATGCCCTGCTCGGCGTCACCCATCGGGTGCAGCCGGACACCGAACTCCTTGCAGTTGCGGCGAAGGGTGTCGACCTGGGTGCGCGAGACCGGATCGGCGATGGGGAGCTCGATGTCGACGGTCGGGACGTTGTGGTCCTCGGTCGCGATGGTCAGGTCGGGGCGGCGCACCGGCCGCCCGGCCAGGCGGAGGCCGTCGAAGGCCTGCGGGCTGGTCACTTCGTGCAGCAAGTGGAGGTCGATGTAGAGCAGGTCCGGTTCGGCGCCTTCCCCTCGGCGCACGAGGTGGCTTTCCCACACCTTCTCCGCCAGTGTGCGGGCCTTGCCGGTCGGGCTGGTCATCTCCGGCTCCTTCCACGGTTCGACGTCGGAACTCGGGCGCGCACCGCGGGGGCGAATGCGAGCCGCGAAGGAGGGGCGCAGCTCGAGTTCAGGGTTTTCCCAGATACTGGACTTCCCAAAGTGCGGGACGCTAGTATCGGGTCGTGGGACAGCATAGCGGTATCGGAGTACTGGACAAAGCAGTGGCCGTGCTGCAGGCGGTCGCGGACGACCCCTGCGGCCTCGCGGAACTCTGCACGCGGACCGGTCTGCCGCGCGCCACCGCGCACCGGCTCGCGGTCGGGCTCGAGGTGCACCGGTTGCTGCGCCGCGGCCCGGACGGGCGCTGGCGCCCCGGTACCGCGCTGGCCGAACTGGCGGGCGGCTCGACCGATCCCCTGCTCGACGCGGCAGGCGTGGTGCTCCCGAAGCTGCGGGACGTCACCGGCGAAAGCGTGCAGCTCTACCGGCGCGACGGCGTCCAGCGCGTGTGCGTCGCCACGGCCGAGCCGCCGAGCGGCCTGCGCGACACCGTCCCGATCGGGTCACGCCTGCCGATGACGGCCGGCTCGGGCGCGAAGGTGCTCGCGGCGTGGGCCGACCCGCACACGCAGCGCACGATCCTGGCCGACGCGGTCTTCGGCGAGCGCACGCTCCTGGAGGTGCGGCGGCGCGGGTGGGCCCAGAGCGTGGCCGAGCGCGAACCCGGCGTGGCCAGCATTTCGGCGCCGGTGCGCGATTCGGCGGGCACGGTCGTGGCGGCGGTTTCGGTCTCCGGCCCGATCGAGCGCATCGGCCGCAAACCGGGCGCCCGCTGGGCGGCGGACCTCCTCGCGGCCGCGGACGCGTTGCAGGAACGGCTTTAGGACCGCGTCAGCACTCAGGCCTGACCGGTTTCGAAGCGCGCCACCTTGCCGTCGCGAACCGTGAAGGCCCATCGGGTGCGCATCGCGCCCCACGTCGAGTTGGCGTAGTTCGCCACGAACTCCCGCCCGGGCCCGGCTCGGGCAGAAGCAGGTCGAGGGCCTCGGTCCACTCCGCGCTCGGTGCCGTCGTCGGACATCGTCGCGTCCGGTCACCGATCGGATCCGTCGTGGGCTCATGGTGCACCGTTCGGGGGAACCTCGCGAATCCCGCGTATTCGGTGACGGCGGTCACGTCTCCTTTCCGGCAGCTCCACGAAGGGGGACCACGATGTTGAACAGACGGGCACTGGCGATGTTGCGGGCGGTCGGCGCCGGCCGCGCCGAGCTGACCTGCAGCTGCGAACCGGATCTGCGGGTCGACGGCCTGCCGTGCTGCGACCAGGCGACCGCGCACGAGCTGGCACGCGCGGGCCTGATCCGGCCGGCGCGGGCGGTCGCCGTCGGGCAGTGGGCGCGGGCGGAGCTCACCGACGACGGGCAGCGGGCGCTGGGCGGGACCCTCGCCGCGGCCTGAAGCAACCGTCCGGCAGGCTCGCGCGTGTACCCGCCGAGGACACCGCGAGGGGGACCCATGAAGACCGTTCCGGGACTGCTCGGCGCTTGCCTGCTGCTGACCGCCTGCTCGGGCACGCCCCCGGCGGCGCCGCCGACGGTGACCGTGACGGCACCCGCGACGCCGTCGGCGCCCACCGCCGCCGCCGATCCGGCCGTGCTCGGCTGGGTGGACGGCTTCTGCGCCGCGATCCACGGCTACCGCGAGCGCACCAACGCGGAAGCCGGGACGCCGAAGCCCGACCCGGGCTCGGTGGCCGAAGCGCAGCAGGCGCTGAGCGCGACCCTGGGCGGTATCGCGGCCCGCACCGGCGAGGTGGTCGACAAGCTGACCGCCCTGCCCCCGGCGCCCGTCCCGGTCGCCGAGAAGGTCCGGCAGGCGTTCGTGACCAAGTACACGACGGCCCGCGACCGCGCGGCGGAGGCGAAGAAGGCCCTCGACAACGCCAAGCCGGGCGACGGCGCCTCCCAGGGCCCGGCCGCGGACGCCGTCCAGCGCGCGCAGCAGGACATCGACGGCACCTACGACCCGGTCGCGCCGATGGCGGAGTCCCCCGAGCTGATGCTGGCCGCAGCCACCGCGCCGGGTTGCAAGGGCTGACGCCGCCGAGGTGCGCAGGAAGCGGTCCTGAAAGCGCCCCAATGTGGCGTTGGTTGCGTCCAACGCACCGAACGCCACATTGGGTGCGTCTGACGCACCGAACGCCACATTGGGGCGCTTTGGCCGGGGCGCCTGCCTCACCGCACCAACGACGCACGCAGCGGCAAGGACCGCGAGGAATCACCGACCGACACCGTGAACCCGCCGCGCACCGGCTGCCACCCGTGACCGGCCGGGTCCCACACCGAGAAGTCGCGCGCGGCCAGCCGGATCGTCACCCGCCGGGACTCCCCCGGTGCCAGCGAAACCCGCGAGAACCCCTTCAGCTGCCGCGGTGGTTCCCCGGCCGCCGCCGGGAAGCCCAGGTACAGCTGGGCGACCTCGGCACCCGCCCGCCGCCCGGTGTTCCGGACCGTGAACGTCGCCGTCGCGCCGTCACCCGTGTTCCGCACCGACAACCCCGAGAACGCGAACGTCGTGTACGACAAGCCGTACCCGAACGGGAACAGCGGTGTCCGGTCCTGCGCGTCGAACCACCGGTAGCCGACCTGCAGGCCCTCCGAATAGGTCGCGACGCCGCCCACGCCCGGGAACCGCGCGGGAGTGTTCGCCGGGGTGTCCGCGTCCGCGGCCGGGAACGTGATCGGGAGCTTCGCCGACGGGTTGACGTCGCCGAAGAGCACGCTCGCCACCGCCGCGCCGTCCTGCTGGCCGGGGTACCACGCCTGCAGGATCGCGGGCACCGAAGCCGCCCACGGCATCAGGACCGGGCCGCCGCTCTTCACCACGACCACCGTGCGCGGGTTCGCCGCGGCGACGGCGGCCACCAGCGCGTCCTGGGTGCCCTCCAGCGCCAGGCTCGGGCGGTCCTTGCCCTCGGTCTCGTTGTCCCCGACCATCACCACGCTGACGTCGGCGCCGCGGGCCAGCTCGGCCGCCCGCGCGACGTCGCTGCCGTCGTCGAGCGTCACGGCCGCGCCCGGAACACGCTGCCGCAGCCCGGCCAGCGGGTCCACTGTGGACGTCGGGATGACGGCCGAGCTGCCCCCGCCGCCGGTCTTGGCCCGGGTCGCGAACGGCCCGATCAGCGCGATCGACCGCACCGCGGGATCGAGCGGGAGCTGGGCGTGTTCGTTGCGCAGCAGCACCATGCCGCGTTCGGCGAACTCCTTCGCGGTGGCGTCGTGCCGGGCCGTCGGCAGCGGGGAGAGCACCGGCGGGTGGTCGAACTGCCCGAAGGCGAACATCGTGCGGAACCGCGGCCGCAGCAGCTCGTCCACGCGCTGCTCGGTGACCTGCCCGGCGAGCACGGCCTGCTTCATCCGGTCGCCGTACCAGGTGCCGTCGATCATCTCGAGGTTCATGCCCGCGGCCGCCGACCCGATGGTGCTGTGCGCGGCGCCCCAGTCCGACTGGACGAAACCCTCGAACCCCCACTCGTCGCGCAGCTTGCCCTGCAGCAGTGCCGGGTTCTCGCACGTGAAGACGCCGTTGATCTTCGGGAACGCGCACATCACCGAGCCGGCGCGGCCTTCGACGACCGACTGCTCGAAGTGCGGCAGGTAGATCTCGTTGAGCGTGCGCTCGTCGATGTGCTCGTCGATGCTGAAGCGCTGGGTCTCCTGGTTGTTCGCCGCGTAGTGCTTGACCTCGGCGATGGTGCCGTTCTCCTGGATGCCGCGGATGTCGGCGGCGGCCAGCGCGCCGGCGAGCACGGGGTCCTCGCCCATCCCCTCGAACGTCCGGCCGTTGCGCGGCACGCGGGCGATGTTGATGTCGGGCGCCTCGGACACGTTGTGCGCGAGCGCGCGGGTTTCGGCGCCGATCAGCCGGCCGTAGCGGCGCGCCAGGCCGGTGTCGAACGTCGACGCCAGCGCCATCGTGGCCGGCAGCGCGGTCGCCGGTTTCTGCGGCTTGTCGTCGGCCGGGCCCATGCCCGCCGGGCCGTTGGCGATGCGGAACCCGGGCACGCCCAGGCGCGGGATCGGCGGCACGAACCGCTGGTGCTCCGCGTCGGGCTGCAGGTGCAGCTGGGAGATCTTCTCGTCGAGGGTCATCGCCGCGATCAGCTCGGCGGCGCGGCGATCCGGCGGCTGCCTGGCGTCGCGCCACGGCTGCGCGTCCGCCGCCGCCGGTGTCGCCAGCGACAAACCCAGGACCACCGCGAGAACGAGCCGACCGGTGCGCATGGGCCCAGCTAACCCCATACGTGAGCAGGAAACACAGCCTCGACGATGTTCACGTACGTGAAATTTCCGGGGGACTCAACCATTTCCCCGGCTCAGGCGTGGAAGGGGCACGAGGAGAGGGGACGAACCATGGTGAAGAAAACCCTGATCGGCCTAATGGCGGCGAGCACCGCGACGCTCGCACTGGCGGCCCCGGCGAGCGCGGCCGAAGTCAGCTGGGGACTGACCCAGCAGGTGGAGCCGGGCGGCCGGGTCGACGCGGAAACCCACGCGGCGCTGGGCGGCTGCTCCCCGAAGACCGCGGTCACGTCGAAGGGCTTCGCCGCACCACTGGTGTTCACCGAGGGCGGCAACTGGGGCCGGGCCGGCGGCCACACCACGGCGATCACGACCCCGGGCAAGTACACGGCGCGGTTCACCTGCTCGGACGGGCGCGTGGCCACCGGCAGCTTCACGATCCTCGGCACGCCGCCGCCGAGCAGCTCGGGGCACCCGAAGCCGCCCACGACGACGCCGAAGCCGCCGGCGACGTCGAAGGCTCCGAAACCGGCGAAGCCGCAGGTCGCGGTCAAGCCGGCCGGCGCGCCGCAGACCGGAGACGGCTCGCTGAGCTGACCCTCCACACCGGACACCCCGGGGCGGCACGTGCTCCCCAGGCCCGCCGCCCCGGGGCCCAGCACGGCTGGGCAACCGCCACCGGCCGTGGGGAAGGTCGCCGGCCGCACGAAGGTCGCCAACCGCACCAAGGTCGCGATCACGCACCCACCGCCCGCAACGCGGAAGTCGCCAACCGCACCGAGGTCGCGGTCACGCACCCACGCCAGCCGCTCCAAGGTCCCGGCCACGCACCCGCCGCCCGCCACGCGGAAGTCGCCGCCCGCACCAAGGTCCCGGCCACGCGGAAGTCGCCATCCGGCCTGGGAGCGGTCGCCGCGCCGTCCAGGTCTCAGCGGGTCGCGGCCAGCCGCAACGCGCGGTAGACGAACTGCTGGTCCCCCAGCCGGTGCCGCAGGTCGCGCTCCAGCCCCGCGATCGGGTACAGGTTCTGCGGCGCCCGCGAGTCCTTGTAAGCCACCGAAGCGAACCGCCCCAGCACCGACTGCGTGAGGTTCGCCAGCTCGGCCACCTCGGCGCGCCCGAGGTGCGGTGCCGCCTCCACCCGCACCACCCCGGACCACGGCGGCCCGCCCACCGACGGCAGGCGCAGGTACCAGGAGTGCCGGACCCAGGTCGTCCCCATCAGGAACACCGGGGTGCGCTGGTGCGGCCCGAGCGCGCCGACCATCGCGTTGAGCTCGCCCGGCAGGTACGTCGTCTGGTGGCTCTTGATGAACCCCACCGCCCGGGGCAGGTGCGTGCGTCCGCTCAGCGGGCCGTCCACCACCAGCAGGTCGCTGCCGACGTGCCCCGCGATCGCCGCCCGCGCCGCGGTCGCGGTGTCCAGCTCGGCCTCGGCCAGCTGCTCCTGCAACGCCGAGGACAGCACCACCGCCAGCGGCTTGTCCTCCTTGGCGGCGGCGCGGAACGCCCGGTAGACCCCCGCGGGGGTCGGGATGTCGGCGGCTTCCGACGCCACGGTGAACACGCCTCGCCGGACGTCGGTCGCGACGACGTGCGCCCGGCCCGAACAGCAGCACACCACTCCGGCCGCGTACGACGCGCAGAGCCCGATGGACGCCGAGTTCGTCCCGGCCGGGTCGTCGATCCAGACCCGCGCGTCGATCCGGCGGACGCCGTCGACGAACAACACCGCGTCGGGCGCCGGCACCGGCGACGGGTCGATCGGCGCCCACTCCTCCGTCGGAACCTCGACCTCGAGTTCGACCTCGGCACCGGACCGCGCCAGTTCCTCGGCCTCCATCGAGCTGCCGTAGCCCGGGTCCCAGGTGTCGATGCTGAAGTTCATGCCTGCCACGGCGGTCACGCGCCCTCCCTGCCGACGTGCGAGCCGGACCCGTCGCGGGTGACCAGGAACCGCACCGGGACGCGCTCGGCCAGCGCGGGCACGTGCGTGATCACCCCGACCATCCGGGAGCCGGTGGCGGCGAGGTTCTCCAGCGTGGACGCCACGACGTCGAGGGTCGCTTCGTCCAGGGTCCCGAAGCCCTCGTCGAGGAAGATGGACTCGAGCCGGGTCGCGCCCTCGGCGGCCATCGCGCCGAGCTGGGACGACAACGCCAGTGCCAGCGAGAGCGACGCCTGGAACGTCTCGCCGCCGGACAGCGTCTTGACCGGGCGGCGGGCGTCGGCCTCGTTGTGGTCCACCACCAGGAAGTCGCCCTTGTCGTGGGTGAGCTCGAACTGGCCACCGGAGAGTTCGAGCAGCGACGCCGACGCCTCGGCGACGAGCGTGTCGAGCGCGCCGGCGATGAGCCAGCGCGGGAACTTGTCCGAGCGCAGCAGGTCCGCGAGCAGCCGCGCGACCTGCGCGTCGGACTCGGCCGCCGCGATGTCGCCCTGCAGGCCGGCCACGTGCGCCACGCGCCGCTTCATTTCCGTGTGGTCGGCTTCGGCGCGGGCCCGCGCGGTCGCGACGGCCACCGGGGCCCGGTCCCGCACCGAGCCCTCGGGCAGCGCGACGTCGAGCGCGGTGATGTCGTCGGCGACCGCGCGTTCGGCCGCCCGCAACGCTTCGGCGGCTTCGCCTTCCGCCTTTCCGGCGGCGGCCAGCCGGGCGCGGTGCTCCTCCGCCTGCCCGGCCGCCCAGTCCGTGAGCGCGGTCCAGGCGCCGAGCAGGCTTTCGCCGTCGATCGGCGGCGCGCCCAGCCCGACCAGGGGGTCACGCGCGCGGGACAGCCGCTGCCGTTCGGCGGCGACCTGCTCGGCGACGCGGGCCTGCGCTTCCGCCGCCTGTTTCGCGGCCGCGCGGGCGGTCCGCAGGTCGGCGTCCGCTTTCTTCGCGGCCTGCTCGAGTTCGGCGACCCGCGCGAGCTGCTCGGTGACGGCGTCGGCGGACGGCGCCCCGGCCAGGGTCTCGACGAGTTCGCCGTGCCGGCGCCGGGTGGTCGTCACGGCGGTGCTCGCCGACTGCTCGGCCAGCGCCGCTTCTTCCGCCTGCTTCCGGCGCTGCTCGGCGGTCCGCTCGGCGGAGGCGAGGTCGTCGGCCGCGACGACGGCTTCCTTGCCCGCGGCTTCGGCGGCCGCTTCCAGCGCGGCCAGCGAGGTGCGCCGTTCTTCGAGCGCCGTCGCCGCCCACGACGTCAACAGCCGCCAGCCCGCCGGGACGTCGCCGGAGTCGACGGCGGGCGCGCCCAGCTCCACCAGGGGATCGCGGGCCGCCCGCAGGGCTTCCTTGGCCGCGGCGAACGACTTCTCGACGGCGTCGGCCTCGCGCTGCGCGGCCGCGCGGCCGGTGCGGGCCGCCGCCAGTTCCTGGTCGGCGGCGGTCGCGGCCTCGGCGACGCGGGTGCGGGCGTCGATCGTCTTCGACAGCCACTCCCCGCGCTCGCGCACGGCCGTGACCAGATCCGCGTAGTCCCGCTCGGAAAACGCCGCTTCGACCGGGCGGCGCAGGACCGCCGACTCCGGTGGTCCGGCCACTTCCGCGAGCACCACACGCAGTTCTTCCGCCTGCGCGGCCGCCGTCGCGGCCGAGTCGGCGTCACGGTCCACGGCTCGCTCCAGCTTGCGCAGCGCGGACTCCGCGGTCGCGCGGCCGGCTTCGGCCCGCTCGAGCCGTTCGCGCGCCTCGGCCAGGTGGGCGTGCCCGCCGGCGTCGGGCAGGGTCGCGACTTCCTGCTCGCACACCGGGCACGGGTGCCCGACCACGAGCCCGGCCCGCAGGCCCAGCGCCTGCCCGGCCCGTTCGGCTTCGGTCACCGCCGCCTTCGCCGCGGTGACTTCGGCGTCAGCGCGGGCGAACGCGGTCCGCGCCGCTTCGAGTTCGGTGCGGCGTGCGGCCTGCTCGGGCGCGGCCTTCCGCTGGGCTTCGGCGACCGCGTAGAGCGTGCGGGCGTCGGAACGCGCGGCGGCGAGCGGAGCGACGTCGGGCTGCGCGGCCAGCGCCGCGCGGGCTTCGGCGTCGGCGGTTTCGGCGGCACGCAGGCGGGTGTCGGCCTCGGCCGTGCGCTTCGCGACCCGCGCCGCCTCTTCCGACAGGTCCCCGAGATCCGCCGGCGGCCGCACCCCGGCCAGCCGGTCGCGTTCCCGGCGGGCGACGTCCGCCCGCGCGGCGGCGTCTTCGGCGGCCCGCGCGGTGGTGTCCCGGGTCTTGCGGGCCGCCTCGACCGCCGTCACGGCTTCGGCGACCGACGCCGACGCGGCCGTCTTCGCCGCTGTTGCCGCTTTCGCCGCTTCTTCCAGTCCCGGGAGCGCCTGCTCCGCTTCGGCGAGTTCCGCGCGGGCGGCGCGGATCCGCTCCAGCCCGCTCCGGTCCGGCCCGGCGGCCAGCGCGGCCCGCGCCGCTTCGTCCGCCGTCTCCCCGGCTTCCAGCCCGGCCTGCGCGGCCGTCACGGCGTCCGCCGCGGCCTGGCGCCGGGATTCGAGGTCTTCGACGCCGTCCGGGCGCTCCAGCGCGTCCAGGACGCCGAGTTCCTTGGTCAGCGTGGCGACGCGTTGCCGGGCTTCGTCGTGCGTGCGGGTCGCGTCGTTCAGCCCCGGCAGGGCGGCGCTCACGCGCGCGTCCAGCTCGGCGAGGGCGGTCATCCGCGCGGCGAGCGCTTCGACGGCTTCTTCCGTGGCGTCGGCGTAGCTGCCCAGCTGTTCGGTCAGGACGGCGGCCCGCTGCTTCTGCTGTTCGGCGGTGACCCCGGCGCGGCGGCCGATCCGCTCGTAGACCTCCAGTCCCAGCAGCTTGATGAGGATCTTCTGCCGATCGGCGGCCTTGGCGTGCAGGAACTCCGCGAAGTCGCCCTGGGGCAGCGCCACGCAGGTGCAGAAGTGCTTGAACGTCAACCCGAGCAGGCGCTCGATCGCCGGGGTGACCTCGGAGTCCGCGGCGACCGGGTCGGCGTCGTCTTCCGGCCCGCCGAGCGCGGTGGGGTCGATCAGCCGTTCCAGGCGCACGTTCTTGACGCTGACCGTGGGTTTCTTCCCGCCGCTGCGCCGGACTTCCCGCACGACGTGGTAGCGCGTGCCCCCGGCGTCGAACACCAGCCGCACGGTCGCGCGGTTCGCCGTCGGCGCGAGCGCGGGCGCGACCAGGCCTTCGTGGTCCCAGCGGGCGACGGAACCGTAGAGGGCGAAGGTGAGCGCGTCGATCACCGTGCTCTTGCCCGAGCCGGTCGGCCCGACGAGCGCGAAGTAGTCCGTGTCCGCGAAGCTGATTTCGGTCTTCTCGCGGAAGGACGCGAACCCGGTCATCTCCAGCAGCACTGGCCGCATTTCACACCCCGCTCGTCTCTTCGTCGTGCAGCCGCGCGAACAGCGCCTGGACGCGCTTGTCCTCGACGGTGCGCTCTTCGCAGTAGGACGCGAACAGCTCCCCCGGTGAGCGGTCCGCGATCGCGCGGTCGCCGCCCGAGGTCGTCACCGGCGCGGCGAACTCCGGGTCGATGCGGATTTCCAGGGCGTGGGGCAGGGCTTCCTGGATCTCCTCGCGCAGCCCGGCCCTGGTCGCTTCGCGGACGTAGACGCGCAGGTAGTCCTCGCCGAACTCCTCGGCGCGGCCGATCAGCTCGGCCACCGTGCCGTGGACGGTCCGCAGCCGCCGCCCCGAGGTCAGCGGGATGTCGGTGATCTTCGCCGGTGTCGCCGGCGAAACCTCGACCGACAGCACGACGCTCTTGTTGTCCTGCTCGCCGAAGTCGACCGCGAACGGCGAACCGCTGTAGTGCACCGGGCACGCGGCGGGCAGCGACTGGCGGCGGTGCAGGTGGCCGAGGGCGACGTAGTGCGGATCGGCGCCGAACGCCGTGGCCGGCACGTGGTACTCGAAGATGGACTGGGCCGCGCGCTCGCCGCCGCCCATGGCGCCGCCGGTCACCGTCAGGTGCGCCATGACGAGGTTCACCGCGCCGGGCGTGAAGCCTTCCTTGAGGTGCTCCAGGATGTCGCGCACGCGCTGGTCGTACTCGCCGACGTTGTCCGCCGGCGTCCCGGTGATGAGCTCGGCGGCGCGGACCGCGTAGCGCTGGGAAAGGAACGGCAGCACGGCGACGTTGACGCGTTCGCCCGTCGAACGCGCGTCGAACGACACGACCCCGCCGTCGGCGGCCGGGCGCGGGTTCCCGGTGAGGTGGATGCCCGCTTTGCGCAGCAGCGGCCGGTAGGCCTCGAACGTCGCGGCGTGGTCGTGGTTCCCGGCGATGGCCAGCACCTCGGCGCCGGTGTCGCGCAGCGCCATCAGCGCCTGCACCACCAGCTCCTGCGCGGCGGCCGAGGGCGCCGACGTCTCGTACAGGTCGCCCGCGACGAGGACGGCGTCGAACTCCTCCTTCCGCGCGATCCGGACGATTTCGCCGAGCACCGCGCGCTGCTCGTCGAGCCGGTTGCGGCCCTTGAGCGTCTTGCCGACGTGCCAGTCGGAGGTGTGCAGGAACTTCACACTTCGTCCTTCCGTTCGGGTAGCGGGCGGTGGGCTCAGAAGGGAGGCGGGTCGTCACCGAACGGGTCGGCGCTCCCCGACGGCAGGCCGGCGAAGGGGTCGGCCTTCTTCGCCGTCGCCGTCTTCGCCGGCACCTGGCCGGCCTCGGAAAGCCGCGTGGCCCAGGCCGGGAACGGGAAGCCGACGGCGATCGGCACCGGGATCTCCGGCTGGCTCACGAACATCGTGCCGGGCGTGGCGAGCGTCGCGCGGACCCGCTGGCTCTGCGGCAGGAAGCCGTACTCCGGCCGCGACGCCTCGGCGGCGTCGAGGCGCCCGACGATGCGCACCGAGCTGTTGCTGACGATCCGGCGCTCGACCTCGCTGGCGGTCTGCTGCGCGCCGATCAGGATGACGCCGAGGGACCGGCCGCGCTCGGCGATGTCCAGCAGCACCTCCTTGATGGGGCTGCTGCCTTCCCGGGGCGCGTACTTGTTGAGCTCGTCCAGCATGGTGAACAGCAGCCCGCCCGGCCCGGCGGCTTCCTTGCGCGCGGTCTCCGCCGCCAGCGTCACGCCGACGACGAACCGCTGCGCGCGCTCGACGAGGTTGTGGATGTCCACCACGGTCACCTGCTGGTTCTCCGTGGACAGCGAGCGCGCGGGGTGGTCGGCGAGGTCGCCGCGGATGAGGCCGGACAACGCGCGCTGGCTGGAGCGCAGGCGGCGGATGAACGCGTTGACCGTGCCCGCGCCGGTGACCGCGCCCGCCCAGCTCGCGCGGGTTTCCTCGTCGGTGACCCGGTCGCAGATGACGTCGACGAGTTCGGCGTAGGTGCGGCACAGCACGCCGTCGACGTTCGCGGCGCCGTCCTTGCCCGCCGGGGTGCTGTCCAGCCGCAACCGGTTCGCGACCTGGTGGATGACCATCGTGTACTGGTTGCGCTCGTCCTCGGCGTCGGCGAAGACGTAGGGCAGCAGGTCCTTCGCGCAGAACTCCGCGATGGTCCACCAGAACGCGCCGACGCCGGACGTGCGCCCGGTGACGTAAGGCTTCCCGGTGGTGTCCGACGGCGTCGGCGGCGCGTAGAACCCGACGGAGGCGAAGGGCTCCGCGGGCAGGCCGAGCTTGGCGTACTCGGCCTTGAGGTTCTCGTCGAGGTGGACGTTGGGGGTGTCGAGGAACAGCAGGTCCTCGCCCTTGACGGAGAAGACGAGGGCCTTGGCGTTGTGGGCGTTGGGCAGGGCGCCGCCGCGGAAGATCGAGTGCAGCAGGAACAACGCGAACGAGGTCTTGGTGGCCACGCCGGAGACCCCGCTGATGCTGACGTGCGCGCCCCGCGTGCCGTCGAGGAAGTCCATGTTGAGGTAGACGGGTTCGCCGTCCCGGCCCAGGCCGACCGCCACCTGGCGGGTCATGTTGTCGAAGTACAGCGCCTGCGCGCGATCTTCCCCCTTGGCGCGCTCGACGACCGACCCCGGCTTGGGCGGCACGTAGCACTCGGGTTCGACGCGGGTGGTGGCGATCTCGGCGATCTCCTGCACCTGCGCGGGCAGGACGCCGTCGGAGATCAGGAAGACGTCGCTGCCGAAGCTGGCGCCCTCGTGCCGCGCGCTCACCTGCGTGACCACGCCGTAGGAGGTGACTTTCCCGAGCCCCGGCAGGTCCCGCCGGGTCACGACGACGTCGTCGAGCTGCAGATAGGCTTCCGGGTCGATGGCCACGCAGAACTGCAGCGGCGTCGAGTCTTCGGTGCCTGCCACCCGTCCGACCACGGTGGTGAGCGTCTCCTGGTCCACGGTTCTCCCTGTCCGCGCGGGGTGTTCCTCCCGCGGCAGACTAGCCCGCGGCACCGACAGTCCCGCGGCCAACACGGCGCTGACCCGCGATGTCACGCCCGGGCCGGACTGCGCCGAACGAGTGAGTTCACCCTTCGGGGAAGATCCTTTTGCCGCCGCAGAACCCTTTCCCGCGGCCGGCGACGCGGTCACCGCGGGGCTCCGGAGACGCCGAACCCGGGCCGCTGCGCGGGATCCGGGACCCGCGTGGCCCCCGCCACACGGCGGGGGCCCGCCACTCCCGGCGTGTCGCGGCGAAAGTTCTCCAAAAGGCCCTCGGGTCCTATATGGACGACCACAGTGGACGGCGGCGGACCCCTGTTTTCCCTGCTCAGAGCGGTGGTCGATGTCCGATGCGTCGTTCGGCCTGGTTCCGGCGGAAGCCGCCCGAGAGGCGGAACCCGCCCCCGTACAAGGAAATATTTCACCCCCCGGTTGGATTTTGTGCGGTATTGGTAATACCGTGTGCAGTGTCGGCCGAGATGGGCCGTGACTAGTAGTTCCACTATGGAGGACTGGAATGACGAACAAGGCCCAGCTGATCGAGGCGCTGTCGGAGCGCCTGGGCGACAAGAAGGTGGCTTCGCAGGCCGTCGACGGTCTGGTGGACATCATCATCCGGACGGTCAACAAGGGCGAGAAGGTCAACATCACCGGCTTCGGGGTGTTCGAGAAGCGCGCCCGCGCCGCTCGGACCGCGCGCAACCCGCGCACCGGTGAGGCCGTGCGCGTCAAGAAGACCAACGTGCCCGCCTTCCGCGCCGGCACCACCTTCAAGGACGTCATCTCCGGCACCAAGAAGCTGCCGAAGGCCACCCCGGTCAAGCGCGCCACCGCCACGGCGACCCGCGCGACCGCCACCAAGGCCGCCGCGGCCCCGGCCAAGGCCACCACGACCCGCACCACGCGGGCGGCCGCCGCCAAGCCGGCCACCACGCGCTCGACCACCACGCGGACCCGCGCCACCGCGGCGAAGCCGGCCGCCAAGGCCACCGCCACCAAGGCGGCCCCGAAGACCGCGGCGAAGACCACCGCGGCCAAGGCCACCACGGCGAAGGCGACCACCACCCGCGCCAAGGCCGCCGCCAAGCCGGCCGCCACGAAGACCGCCGCGGCGAAGAAGCCCGCCGCCGCCAAGGCCCCGGCCAAGCGCACGTCGGCCGCCAAGAAGAAGTAACACCGGCTTTACCGCCGGAAGGGCCCCGCACCGAGGTCAGGTGCGGGGCCCTTCCGCGTTCCCGGCGCCCCGAAACCGGTCCCGGCCCACCCCGTTGGGGGCTCGGCAAAGTCGCGTCGGCCGAGGTGGGCTGAAGGGGACGTTGCTCTCATCCCACGCGCTCAAGGGGACTTTCCTCTCATCACATCGCAGGAAAGTCCCCTTCAGCCCACCTTGCCGCTACCGAGGCTCGCCCACCGGCCCACCCGTTGGGGTGAAACGCCGGTGGTTGCGGTTCCCGGTTGCGGGGTAGCCGCCGGGAACCAGCCCCGGCAAAGGAGTCGCGATGACGGAGAACGAGAACCGGCCCCAGGACCCCGAAGCGGACCTCGCCCGCAGCCGTCAGTCCATCAAGGAGGCCAAGGAGGCCGCCGAAGAGGCCGACCTGGCCGACGCGGACGACGGCGAGGCGCCGGGCGAAGCGGGCTTCGATCCGGGAATGCGAGCCGATTAACCCGCCGGACGTCGGGTAAGTGGCCGGGAAATTGCCGTAGCGATCCCCGACTGGATACACTCCACCGAAGAACGACGACCATTGTGCAACTTGTCACACGTCACGTTCGCCGAGCGCACATCCAGCTGAGGAGCATTCCCGTGGCCCAGAAAGTCCTCGTCGAGATCCTGGACGACATCGACGGCAGCAAAGCCGCCCAGACCGTTCAGTTCGGCCTCGACGGCGTCACCTACGAAATCGACCTGTCGGACGACAACGCCACCGCCCTGCGCGACGAACTGGCCCGCTACGTTTCCGCGGGCCGCCGCATCGGGGGCCGCAAGGTCCGCGTGGCCACCGGCCAGTCGACCACGACCAGCACGACCGACCGCGAGCGCAACCAGCAGATCCGCGCCTGGGCCAACGCGAACGGCTACGAGGTGTCCGAGCGCGGCCGCCTTTCCTCCGAGGTGATCGCGGCTTACGAGCAGGCCCAGGCCGAGGAAGCGGAAACGCCCGCGGCCGCCCCGCGCAAGCGTGCCCCGCGCAAGAAGGTCGCCGCCGCGAAGAAGTGAGGCGGTGGCCGGTATCACTGGGGACCCGGCCCGTTGGCGGCAAGGACTGAACACCCTCGCCGCCGACGGAGGCCATTTCCCCCGGGTACGGGCAGCGACCGGCTCGTCACTTCCGGCACCGCCCGAATTCCCCGCCGGCATTCTTTTGGCTAGCCGGCCCGTCAGTAAACCGACCGGAGCAGCGAGACGACGTCGGCTTCCCGTGCCAGGCGCGGCGCGTTCTTCGTCACAGCGTCGGCGACCGCGTCCGCCGCGATGACCGGGATCCGGTCCCGTTCCACCCCCAGCTCCCGCAACGGCCGTTTGATCCCGAGCGCCCCGGAAATCTCCCGCACCGCGCCGATCGCCGAGCCGGGCGGCACCCGCAGCGCCCACGCCGTGCTCTCGTGAGCCGCGGCGGCCGCCTCGGCGCTGAACTCCATCACCTCCTCCAGCACCGCCGCCAGCGCGACGCCGTGCGGCGTCCCGGTGTGCGCGGTCAGCGCGTGCCCGATGCCGTGGACCAGCCCGAGTCCCGACAACGTCAGGGCGTGCCCCGCCAGGTGGGCGCCCAGCATCAGCTGTGAGCGCGCCTCGAGGTCGCTCCCGTCCCGGAAGGCCACCGGCAGCCAGCGCCCGACCAGGCTGACGGCCTGCGTGGCGTACGCGGCCGAGATCGGGCTCGAACCGCGTGAGGACAGCGACTCGATGCCGTGGACCAGGGCGTCCAGGCCCGATGCGGCGGTGACCGCGGCGGGCAGGCCCAGCGTGAGTTCGGGGTCCAGGACGGCGATCCGCGGCTTCACCGACGGGTGTCCGATGTAGACCTTGCGGCAGGCGCGGACGTCCTCGGTGACACCGAAGCCGTTGGTCTCCGCGCCCGTGCCCGCCGTCGTCGGGACGGCGATCAGGGGCAGGCCATCGGCGGCGTCCCACAGCCGGTCGGCGTCCGCGGCCAGCGCCTGCGGGTTGCCCGCGAGCAGGGAGATGCCTTTCGCCGCGTCCAGCGCCGATCCGCCGCCGAGCGCGAGCACCACGGCGTCGCCGAACGCGCGCAGGCGGGCGGCACCGCGGTCCAGCTCGGCCGTCGACGGGTTCGGCCCGACGTCTTCGTGGACGGCGTACTCGATGCCCGCCAGGATCTTCTCCACGCGGCCGACGATCCCGGTGGCCCGCAGCCCGCGGTCGGTGACGACGAACACCCGCGCGTGACCCAGCTGCTCGACGAAGGCGGGCAGTTCGGCGACGACGCCGGGGCCGTATTCGGTGCGGCCGCTCAGCTCGACGGACAGCCGCCCGCGGGTCAGATCCGCCACCGCCGCACCGCCTCTTCGTCCAGTTCGACGCCGAGCCCGGGCCGGCGCGGCACCTCGACCTCGCCCGCGGCGGTGATCATCACCGGCTCGGCCAGCATGAAGTCGCGGCGTTCCGGCGTCCACCCGGGCGGGTCCCAGGGGAACTCGAAGTACGGCCCGCCGCCGACGCCTGCCGAGACGTGCAGGTTGGCCAGCACGCCGATGCCGTTGGTCCAGCTGTGCGGCGTGAACGCGCGGTGCTTGAGCAGCGCCAGCTCGGCGAGCGTGCGGGCCCGGTGCATGCCGACCGCGAGCACGACGTCCATCTGGTAGACGTCCAGGACGTCCTCTTCCAGGTAGCGCAGCAGTTCCGGCACCGAGTGGTGCATCTCGCCCGCCGCGATCCGGACGCCCGGGTTCTCCGCGCGGAGGGTCTTGAACCCGGCCAGGTCGTGGTAGGGCAACGGTTCCTCGACCCAGAGCACGTCCAGCTCACCGAGCCGGCGCACCAGGTCCCGCGTCTTCGCGAGGTCGGCCGCGGCGCTCGTGTCCCCGGCCATCCGCCAGGACTGGTTGAGGTCGACCATGATCCCGAAGTCCGGCCCGAGCGCGTCCCGCACGGCCGCGACGGCGGCGACCCCTTCGGTGACGTGGTCGCGGTCGATGCGGATCTTCATCGCCCGGAACCCGGCCTCCCGGGCCCGCAACGCGGTCTCGACGCGCTCCGGCGGCGGCTTCAGCTCGGCGGAGGAGGCGTACGCGGGCAGCGCGCGGGCAGCGTTCCCGAACAGCGCCGCGACGGGCAGCCCGGCGACCTGCCCGACGACGTCCCAGAGCGCGGCTTCCAGCGGCCAGAAGCGGCCGCCGTGGAAGTTGGCCGTCTCGATCGCCTTGACGTGCCGGACGATGTCCAGCGGGTCCGCGCCGAGGAAGAGGTGCTCGACGGCGGCGAACCCGGCCATGGTGTCCCCGGAGCCGATGCCGGTGACGCCCTCGTCGGTGTGCACGCGCACGATGGTGGCGTCGAAGTGCCGCCGCGGCTCCGGATCCCACGCCGCCCGCAGCGGCGGATCGAGCGCGAGCCGCAGCCGGTCGAGCACGATGGCGGTGATCTTCATGGGCGCTCCCCGGTCCGGCCGGCAGTACGCCGACGGTAGGAGCGGGCGAAACCGGCGGGCAAGACCCGGCCTGACATCGCAACGCCCGTTGCGCTGACGCCAACTCCCGGTACGTTCCGTGCCATGCCCACGCCCGGACGAGGCGGCCTGCGCCGCGACCTGGACCTGCTGGAGGCCCTGGCGTCCCCGGAGGCGCGGCGCGCGGGCGGGCTGGGCGTCGTCCGCCTCGCCCAGCTCACGGGCCGCGAGAAGAGCCAGGTGTCCCGCGCGCTGAAGGCCCTGGCCGAGGAGGGAGTCGTCGAGCGCGACCCGGACACCCTCGGCTACCGCCTCGGCTGGCGCCTGTTCTCCCTGGTCGCCCGCACGATCGAGGACCGCCTGGCGCGCGCGGCCGAGCCGGTGATGCGCGACCTGGCGGCCGAGCTGGAGGAGACCACGCACCTCTGCGTCCTGCGCGACCAGGACGTCCTGACCCTGCTGTCGGTGTCGGGCCATTCGTTCCGCGCCCACGACTGGGAAGGCCGGACCGTCCCGGCCCGCAGCACGTCGGCGGGCCGCGTCCTGCTGCTCGACGCGACCCCGGACGAGCTCTACATCCGCTTCGCCGGGGTCCCTTCTCTGCCGGAGCTGTGGCTGAGCATCCAGGAGGCCCGTCGCGACGGCTACGCCCGGGTTCGCGAGGAGTTCGAGCCGGGGCTGGTGGGGGTGTCCGCCCCGATCCGCGACTTCCGCGGCCGCGTGGTCGCGGCGTTGAACGTCTCAGCCCCGGCTTCGAGGCTGGGAGACGGTCTCGAAGCCGCGGGCCGCGAAACGGCGAAGGCGGCGGCGGGCATTTCCGCCCACCTCGGCTGGGTGACCACGGCGGCGAATTGATCACCTCCCGGCCGACCTGCACCCAGACGACCATCCGCGGCGATCGGCGCATCGGGAACCGCACCCACGTCGGGCGACGTGCGCGACGTCAGGAGCCGACGCGATTCATCGACAACGCCTCGGGCGCGGTGTTGACCGCTGCCGGGACCCGGCGCCGGCCCAGCGGACTCCCCTTCTAGGCCGACCCGGCAAATCCGGCCTGCCACGGCCACACCAAGAGCTCGACAGTGGAGGAATTTCACCCCGAAGACCGAGTCCCGCAAACCTGCGGCAAAGTAACCCCACGGTGGCCGGGTTGATACACCCCCGCGTAACAGATATTTCTTTCCCCACGACTCCCAACGACACCCAGTTGCTGTTGGAACGACAACTCGGAGTCGCCGATGACCAGGGTACTGGAGTTATCGAAGACAGTTCTGCTGAACGATGTCGCCTTGAAGCTCGCCGCCTTCGTCATCGCGGCAGCGCTGGTGCGGTTGTTCCGCGGCCCCCTGTTGAACCTCGCCAGGAACCTGGTCAAGCGGCTTCCCGACACCGTCGAGGCACTACTGCGCCGCGGGGCGGATCAGCTCTACCCCAGCTGGCGAAGCAGAGCCGGCTTGTCCCGCCGCGACACCACCCTGGAGTGGAGACTGAAAGCCGTACGGACTTCGTGGCGGCCCGGGTTCTTCATCCTCGGTGGCGTCTACCTCGATCTCATGGTGCAGCCCGTCACCCTCAAGCGCCTCGAGAACTACGAATACAGCAACCTCGACCGAGTTCGCTACGACTGTGGTGGGTCGGCCTGCTACGTCGGGCACTACCTGTACCAGAACTTCCGCCACAAGAGCTACCTCTACTCACGTCTGGGCGAACAGACCGCGTTGAGCAGTGAGCTCCGCACCAAGCTGGACGACGAGGAGTGGATACGCCGGGCCCACTACCAACGCGACGCCCACATGCAGTCCGGTGTCTCCCTGCACCTGCTCCAAGCGGACAGCAGCTACCGGACGACGTTCACTCACAAGGGAGCGCTGGACTGCTTGGACTGGGGGCCGCTGCTGAAGAAGCTGGTCAAGAAAACCAGCCGCGGCGGTGTGCTCCACGTGTCCGGTTACTTCCGGACCGGACTGCACAAGGAACTCTGCCACTCCCTCGCCAACCTCTCGCCGAACCTCCTCGTTTGCGTCGACCACGGACGTTTCCTCCCGGAGGACCACAGGAGCTCCGCAGACGCACTTCTCGAAGCGTTCAGCCAGAGACTGATAGATCTGTACATCTGTACCTTTCCCGAACTATGCCGCCTGATGGTGCTCGCGGACGTCGAAAGCGACGGCGATTCGACGGTCGAGGAAACGCTGCAGAAGTTCGCTGCCAGCGGAAAATTACCGCGGGTGACCGTGATACGCGGCCATGCGGCCATGGACGAAACGTCGGCGCACATAATCCTGGACAACGAGCTGCTGCCGACCGTCTCGGTCACTCCCGGCCTGCCGCCGTCCCGGGACGTCCCTGGCCGGAACAACGCGTTCAACGCCGCAGTGATGTTCTACTTGACCAAGGGCAGCGCCGATGTGCCCCTGCCGGTGGCGATCAGCTCCGTCGTCCGCCAGGCTCTCGAGTCCTGGATCAGCACCGCGCGGGCAACCGGCCTCATGTCCTCGTGGAAAGGACCGTGACAGACCGGACGCCGGCCGGCTCGGTGTGCTCGACCGGTTCGGGCCCGGACCTCACAGACCGTACTGCTTGGCGATGTCCTTCCCGTGCGGCTGCCACCAGTCCTTCTCCACACTGCCGCCCTTCGGCACCGCCGGGTTGCAGTGGTACGTCGTGACCCAGTTGCCGCCGCCGTTGCCGTCCGGTTTCCAGTACGACGTCATGTCGTACTGGACGCCGTCGTCCTTCGCGTCCTTGTCGTACTGGACGGACTTGCGGTTGCCGTCGTAGCTCTCGCGCTCCGCCTTGGCGTCGTTGTAGTCCGCTTCCGCCTTGTCCCGGTCGGCCTTCGCGTCCTTGAACTCCTGGTTGAGCTTCTTGCCCTCTTCCATGATCGCCGGCTTGTCGTCCGGCGAGGCGTTCTTGTACGCGGCCTTCTTCGCGTTGAGCTCGGCCTCGAGCTCGTCGACCTTCTCCTGGTGCGCGTCGAGGGTGTCCTTCTTCGCGTTCACGTTCTGGTCGATCGAGCCGGGGTTCTTGCCCTCCGTGCCGTGCTTGGCGTAGGCGGGGTCGTTGCTGTACTTGGCGACTTCCTTCGAGAAGTAGTCCTGGTGCCACTTGTCGTTGACGCTGTCCGGGAACTTCGTCCCCGAGCCGCCCGTGTACTTCATGCCGAAGCTCTGGTTGCCTTGCTGGTGCTTGCCCTGGTGGGAGTCGACCTGGACCTCGGTGCCGTCGTGCTTGCCCAGCGAGTGGGTGTCGGTCTTGCCGCCACCGCCGGAGCTGCTGGCCTGCGTGTCGTCGGTGTTCTTGCCCTTGCCCTTCTTGCCACCGCCGCCGCGGGGGATGTTGCCCGCGTTGTCGCCGCCGCCCGGCTGGTCGTTCGTCTTGTTCTTGCCGCCCTTGCCGCAGGCGAGGCCGAGCAGGTCGCGGTCGGCCAGCGGGTTGTCGACGTAGGCGGCCGGGTTGGGCGCGGGGCCCAGCCCGAGCGGGTCCTGGCTCAGGTACCGGCCGGTCGACGGGTCGTAGTAGCGGAAGACGTTGTAGTGCAGCCCCGACTCGGCGTCGGCGTACTGGCCCGGGAACCGGAGCGGGGTGGCCGCCGGGCCGGTCTCGCGGCCCCAGAGGCCCGCGTTGCCGCGCCAGACCGGCGCCCCCGCCGCGTCGAGCAGCTCGGTCGGCTTGCCGACCAGGTCGGTGACGATCGCGAAGAACCGGTCCCGCAGCGTCGCCGCGCGCTCGACCTGGACGACCGGGCGGTCGTCGCCGGGGTGGTACTCCCAGACGGTGACGTGCCGGGTCTGCGCCGCGTCCACGTGCACCTGCTCCACCAGCAGCGCGCCGCTCCAGGTGAACTCGTAGGACTCGGCGACGACGCGGGCACCGGTGGCCGACGTGACGACGCGCTGCTTGGCGATCCGGCGGCCGATCGGGTCGTACCGGTACCACCACTGGTCGCCCTCGGGGGTCGTGACCGAAAGCAGGCGGTCCTGGCCGTCCCAGAGGTACCGCCAGACCCGGCCGCCCTCGTTCCGCGCGATCACCCGGCCCTGGACGTCGTGGTCGAAGGTGACGGCGCCGGCCGCGACCAGCCGGTTGTTCGCGTACCGGCGCGGCCCCGCGGTCGGCACCGGGCCGGGTTCCCTCGTCTCCACCACGTTCCCGGCGGGGTCGTAGCGGTAGGCCTCGCTGCCGGCCGCGCCGTGCACCTCGGCCACCCGCCCGGTGGCGTCGAGCACGAGCCGGGTCGGCCCGGCCGCGTCGTCGTCGATGCCGGTCAGCAGCCCGTCCGGCCGGTAGCTGAACCGCCGGTGCCGCGGCGGCGCCCCCGCGGCCAGCACCGACTGGCCGACCAGGTTGTCGTCGACGTCGAAGACCTGCGTGACCGCGACCCCGCCTTCGACGGCGCGCGAGACCTCGCGGCCACCGGCGTCGTGCTCGAAGCGCACGGTGTGCCCGGCGACGACGAGCGACGCGGGCCGCCCGGCGTCGTCGAAGGTCCACACACTGTCCACTCCGGACGGGGTGCGCCGCCGCACGGTGCCGTCGGCCTCGTAGGCGTGCGTCAGCGTCCGGCCGTCGACCGACTCGCTGAGCACGTTGCCCTCGCCGTCGTAGGTGACGCGGAGCTCGACGTCGGCCATGACCGCGGCCGTCATCCGCCCGACCGCGTCGTAGGTGAAGCGCGTCGTGCCGGCCGGGGAACGGCGTTCGACGACGTTGCCGAGCACGTCGCGGACGTATTCGGTGTGCTCGCCCGCGCCGTTCACCGCCCGGACGAGCCGGCCCGCCCGGTCGTAGCCGAAGCTGAGCGTGCGGCCGTCGAAGTCCGTTTCCTCGACCACCCGGCCCGCCGGGTCGTAGCGGTAGGTCCAGGTCTGCCCGAGCGGGTTGGTGACCGTGCTGGGCCGCAGCTCGGTGTCGTAGGTGTAGGTCGTCCGCGCGCCCGACGCGTCGATCGTCGCGGTCACCAGGTCGAACGGGCCGTACTCGGTCCGTTCGGCCAGCCCGGCGCCGTTGACGTGCTCGACCTCGTTGCCCTCCGCGTCGTAGCCGCGCGTCTCGCGCACGCCGGAGGGCCGCACGCGCAGCCGCTCGTGCCCGTCGGCGGTCCAGCCGAGCACGACGTGCTGCCCGGACCGGTTGAGCACCGACTTCGGCCGCCCGAACACGTCCCGCTCGACCGGCGGCGGCTCTTCGTCCCCGCGCGTCCAGGCGGCCTGCTCGGAGGTCAGCGGTTTCGCGATGCCGAGGGGCTCGGTGTACGGGTCCGGCGCCTCGTCGCGCGGGTAGAAGCGGGAAAGCACGGTGCCGTCGTCGGCGGTCGTCTCGATCGTCAGCCCGGCGGCGTCCTGGGTGACCCGCAGGACCGAGCCGTCCGGCCGGGTCACCGACCGGAGCCCGCCCCGCTCGTCGTAGGCGAACGACGTCGTGTGCCCGAGCGGGTCGGTGCGGGACAGCAGGCGGTCGTCGCGGTCCCACTCGGACGTGGTGACCTGGCCCAGCGGGCCGACCTCGCGGACGAGCTGGTTGGCTTCGTTGAAGTGGTACTCGCCGGAGTGGCCGAGGGAATCGGTGAACGTCGTGATCCGGCGCTCGGTGTCATACACGAACTCGGCGTCGTAGAAGCCGCGGTCGCCGATGGTGCGGACGCAGCGGCCGTCGGTGTCGTAGACGTAGCGGAACCAGGTGCCGTTGCGGTCCTGCCAGCCGGTGACGCGGCCCGCGCCGTCGTAGTCGTAGACCTGCGGACGGCCGGAGGCGTTGAACTCACTCGTCAGGCGTCCTAGCGCGTCGTAGCCGAAGCGCCGCACCAGGACCCGGGCCTGGCCGGCCGGGTCGGTCACGTGGACGGCGGTGACCCGCCCGCTTTCGGTCTCCAGCTCCACCCGGTACCCGGCGGAGTGCCGCAGGGTCCGCGGCGCGCCGAGGGCGTCGTAGCCGAAGTCGACCCGGGCGCCGTCTTCGTCGGTGACCGACTGCACGACGAGTTCGGCGGCGCCGCGTCCCGGCAACGCGGCGAACCGCAGTTCCCGGCCCCGCAGCGGATCGGCCTGGGTGTAGCTGCCGTCGGCGTGCCGGGTCAGCGGGCGCCGCGGCCCGTCCAGGGGCAGCACCGGCGTGCCCGGCGCGGCGAGCGGGTAGACGAGAGTGGTGCCGTCCGCGGCGTAGCACCGGACGTGCTCGCGGCCCACCGCCAGCCGCTGGTCCACAGTGGACACCCAGGTGGGGCCGAACCACCGGCCGGCGCGGTAGGACGAGACGTGCAGCCGCTCCAGCACCAGCGGCGACGGCAGCTCCAGGTCGAGCTGGTCGATCACGACGTTGCCGCGCGCGATGTCCACCGGGTCGGTCTTGCACTCCCAGGTTTCCTTGCCCCCGCCGCCGGTGTCGCCGGTCTTGCCCTTTGCCGGCGGCGGGTCGCCCGGGGTCTTGTTGCCGTTGCCGGAGTGGTCGCCCGAGGTCGAGGTGGAGTCGTCCTTGCCCCCGCCGCCGTCCTTGCCCCCGCCGCCGGCGTGGTCCCCGGACGACGAGCCGCCGCCCTTGCCCCCGCCCGAGTGGTCACCGGAGGTGGTGGTGGAGTCGCCGTCCTTGCCGCCCTTGCCGTCCTTGACGTCGGGCGACTTCGGGTTGCCGTCGATCTTCCCCGGCTTGGGCGGCGGGCCGACCTTGCCGCCCTTGATGTTCTTCAGTCCCTTGGCGGCGTCCTCGAACAGGGTGCCCGCCTTCTTCAGCAGCGGCACCAATGCCTTGAGTGCCTTGACGAGCTTGGTCGTGAGGCTCGCGATCTTCGACGCGGTCTTCGCGACGGCGGCGACGACCTGCGGCACCACCCAGGTCAGCCCGATGCCGAGGGTGAACACCACCTGCAGCGCCCACGAAATCAGGTGCCCGACGAGTTCGGCGATGATGTCGCGCACCAGCGTCCGGACCGCGCCGACGACCTCACCGGCGGTCTTCACGCCGCTTCCGGCGCCTTCGCACCCCTTCTGCGCGGCGGCCAGCAGCCCGGACGTGTCTTCGGCACGCTTGCGGTAGTTGTCGGCGGCGGGACCCTGCCAGCCGTTGAGGTCGGCCTTGACCGCGTTCGTCAGCTCGGTCGAGACGTCCTCGAGCTCTTTGGCGATGTTGTTCCAGGTCTGCGACTGCGCCGCGATCTCGTCGGCGTTCCCGGTGAGCGCGTTGAGCGCTTCCTTGAGCGGCCCGACGTGCTCGATCAGCCACCCGACGCCGGCGGCGAAGATCGCGCCGAAGGGGTCCATCACCGCGGTCAGCGCGTCCAGCGCGGTGCCCACCGCGCCCATCGCGACCGAGGCCCAGTCCCCGCTCTCGATGGCGTCCTTCAGGCCGATGGCGTCTTCGAGCAGCGGCACACCGGAATACGACTTCGTGGAATCCTGCGCCTGCGCGACCAACGGGTTACCCACAGCAACCGACTCCCTCGCCCAAGATCAGCATTCGGCCGATCCTAGTGACCCGGCAGGACACGAGCCGCGAGACCGCCGCGGCTTGCCCTTTCGACTCCCCCGGAGTTCCCCATCGGGCCGCCACGACATCTTGCGCGGCAGCACCGCCACGTAGTCTCAAGGCATGCTGATCACTCTGCCCACCGTGGGCGCGCCGCCGCGGGTCGACCGCGGCCGCGACGTGATCGGTCCGGCGGCGCACCGTGCGAAATAAGTACCCCCCCCCCGGCGTTTTCCGGCGGAACATCCAGGTGGCGACCGGCTTCGAACCCTGGCTGACGGTCGGGTTCGAGCGGCGCGTGCTGGTCGTGGCGCGGACCGTCACGACGGTGAACCGCTTGCTCGACGCGTTGACGCTGTTCGAAAACGACCATCGCGTCCAGGTCGTGTTCACCTACAACGAGCATCGGCCCGCCATCCTGGGCGCGGGGGTGCCCGCGCTGCTCCAGCGGCTCGGTGTCGCCGTCGTCGCGTGGGAGCGAGCCGTCGGCGAGCGGTTCGACCTCGTCATCGCGGCCAGCGAGAACGACGACCTGCACCTGCTCGGCTCGCCGGTGGTGCTGCTGCCGCACGGCATCGGGTTCCAGAAGTACTACCCGGGCGGCACGGTGATCGCCGGGATGGATCCGCGCCGGCTGGTCCGTGACGAGCAGGTGGTCCCGGCGCTCATCGCGGTGACCCACGAAGACCAGATCCACCAGCTGCGCCGGGTGAGTCCCCCGGCGGCGGACCGCGCACGCGTCGTCGGCGACCCCTGCCTCGACCGGATCAACGCCGGGACGCACCGCGCCGGGGAGTACCGGGAGGCATTGGGCGCCGCCGGCCGGAAACTGGTGACGATCGCGTCCACCTGGGGACCGGCCTCACTGCTGGGAACGCATCCACGGCTGCCGTTGCGGCTCGTGTCGGAGCTGCCGGTCGACGAGTTCGCGGTCTGCTTGGTGCTGCACCCGGGGATCACCGCGGCGCACGGTCCGTGGCAGGTCGAAGCCTGGCTGGCCCAGGCGCGGCAGGCCGGGCTGCGGGTGATCCCGCCCGACTCGGGGTGGCAAACCGCGATCACGGCCGCGAACTGCGTGATCACCGACAGCGGGTCGGTCGCGCTCTACGCCGCCTCCCAAGACCTTCCCGTCCTGCTGGCGGAAGGGGAACCCGCCACGCTCGTTCCCGGCTCGCCCGCTGCGGCACTGGCCGCGCGGGCGCCGCGATTGACCGGGGCGGAACCACTGCCTTCGCAGCTCGCGAAAGTGCTCGAGGGTCACGTGGCCGGCTGCCACGAGGAAGTCGTGCGCCGAGCGGTCGCCGTTCCGGGCCGGTCGGCCGCCCTGCTCCGCGCGGCGTTCTACGAACTGATGGGGCTGCCGGAGCCCGCCGGCGACGCCGAATTCACCAGCCACGAGCCGGTGCGGCCGGTGCGCACGGCGATCGCCGCCTACGTCACGGGCGCGGTGGCCGAGGCGGATTCGACCACCCTCCTGCGATTCCCGGCGACGGACGTGCCGCACCAGGTCGACCACCAGCACCTGTCGGCGCACTGCACGCGGGCGAGCCTGCGACAGCTTTCCGCGGCCGCGATCGTCTTCACCGACCTGCCGGAAGCCGAGCACGGCCGCTTCGCCGAGTGGGCCGCCGACACGCTCCGGCGGTGGCCCGACGCGCACCTCGCGGCCGCGCGCCTGCCGGGCCGCTGCCTGGTCCGTTCGCGGGACGGCCTGATCCGCGAGCTCACGCCGGACGATCCGGGGCTCGACCCGCTGCTGGCGGCGTCGCTGCCCTACCTCGGGCGGACCGCGCCGGCCGAGCTGATCACCGTGGGCGCCCGGACGGCGAAGGTAGCGATCCGAGTTCACTGAGGTATTCGTCGGTGCGCGGATGGCCGTAGGTGAACGCCTTGCCGAGCAGCTCCTGCCAGGCGAACCACGCTTCCTCGAGCCGCCCTTCGGCCGCGAGGATCCGGGCGCCGATCTCCCGCAGCTCCCACTCGTACTGCTCGGCGCGGGTCTGCTGCAGGAGCCGCGCCGCCCGTTCCCAGCACTCCCTGGCGCGCGACGGCTCGCCGATCGCGAGGTACGCCTTGGCCGCCACCATGTCGAGCCGGGCGGCGTTGCGTCCGGTCACGTGTTCCGCGGCCTGATTCGCCACCGCGAGCGCCTCTTCGGCGCGCCCCGCTTTCACCAGGATCGACGCGTGCATGCGCAGGTGGATACCCAGTGCGTAGCCGTGGCCGATCTCGCCGTCGACCGCCACCGCGGTGCTCAACCACTGTTCGGCTTCCGCGAGCAGCCTCGCGCGCTCTTGCCGCTGCGCTTCGGAGGGCGCCGTGACCGCGACGACGTCGTCGGCCTGCTCTTCGCAGCACCGGCCCCGGAATTCCGCCACGGACGACAGCAACCGGCGGCGGCGCCAGTCCGGGATCTCCGCCGATCCGGCCAGCCGCCACGCCCGCTCGAGGTCCTCGGCCGCGGGCGGGAACCACCGAGCCAGGAACCTCGCCCGGGCGCGCATCGACAGCGCTCGCGCGACGAGCGCCGGCGCTCCCTTGCCCCCGGCGGCGCGCTCGGCGTCCAGCGCTTCGGCGGCACGCACGGCGGTGTCGCTGATGTCGGCGAACTCCCGCCAGCGCCCACGCTGGTTGACGAGCACTTCGACCGCTCCGGCCAGCTGGCAAACCTCTTTGTGCCGCCGCCGCCAGTACCCCGCCCGCACCAGTTCACCGATCAACCCGAGATGCCGGTCCAGCCAGTCGAACCGGTCCTCGGGCAACGTCCAGGTGAGACCGGCCGGGACCACGTACTCCCGCAGCCGTCCCGGCTTGCCCGGCTGGTCGCCCGCGAGATCGGCCGCGACAACGTGATCACGCACGTAGCGGAGCAACCGGTCGAACGCAGCCTCGCGATCGGCGGGCAAGGTCGCCGCGTACTGCCCGGCCAGCGTGGTCAGGCGGTGCCAGCCACCCCGGGCCGGCTCGGTCAGCTGAGCGTCGACGACCTCCTCGAACACCCGCTCCCCGTTGCGGCCGCCCAGGTACGCGGCGGCGGTGGCGCGCGTGAACCAGCCGCCCGGGAACGTCGCCAGCTGAGCCGCCCCGAGGACGGCTTCCGCCGACAGTTCGGCGAACGTCCGCTGGAAGGCGTCGCGGACGGCTCCTTCGGCATCGACGACGCCGGTGGTCCGGTAGTGGGCCAGCAGGCCCGCCACCGGCTGGGGCTCACCGGCCCGCCGCGCCAGGGTCAGCCCGGCTTGCTGCACCGCGGCGGGCATGTGCCCGCACAACTCGACCAGCCGGCGCGCCTCGACGGGTTCGTCGGACGGCCGGACCGGCGACGCGAAGTCGGCCAGCAGCTCGAGCGCGCCGTCCTCGTCCAAGCCCCGCAACAGGATCGGTGCCCGGTCCAGTGCGGCGAGCTCGCGGGTCATGACGGAAGTGGTCACCAGCAGCAGGTTCAGCCGGAACGGCAGAAACGGCTGAAGTTCGGCCGCGAGAACGACGTTGTCCAGGATGATCGTGCACAGCCGCGTCGACAGCGCGGACCCGAACTGCTGGTCCAGACCGGCGTTGTCGACCACGAGTTCCGCGTCGGGAACGCCCAGCTCACGAAGTACCCGCTGCTTCACCACGGCCATGTCGACGACGCCGCCGACCCGCAGCCCGGCCAGATCGATCTCGATGGGGCGAACCGGAATCCGGTCCCGCGCGCGGTCGGCCAGCTGCCGGGCGAGCTCGGTGCGGCCCGAACCCGGCGGGCCGGCGATGACCCGCAGCCCCGACGTCGGCGGATCCGCCAGGTACCGCACGTGGTTGCGGTAGCCGGTGATCCCGGCCGGGCCGTGCACCTGCTCGGCGCCGGCGTGGACCGTGGTGAGCAGGCGCGCGAGGTCGTCGGCGAACTCGGGGTCGGCCCGCGCCGCGGCGAGGATCCGGCCGGTGTCCGGCGGCGCACCGCCGAGCTTGCCGCGCACCAGGTCGACGACGCGGCTGACGGCTTTGTCGACCCGCCCGACCAGCGCGGCCGCGGCGACCTTGGCCGCCTCGCTCGACACGACCTCCAGCACGTCGACCACGCACCCAACCCCCGCTCCGGTCCCGAAAGGCCACGCTAGCAGCGAGGACTTCGGCCGTCACGCCGAAGCGGAAGGGACCGTCCTCGTTTGCCCGATGCCGCCGGCTTCCTCCCCGCACTTCCAGCTGCCCAAAAGGAAGGGCCCCGCACCGATTCGGTGCGGGGCCCTCCAGCGGTGAAGCTGTGTTACTTCTTCTTGGCGGCCGACGTGCGCTTGGCCGGAGCCTTGGCGGCGGCGGGCTTCTTCGCCGCGGCGGTCTTGGTCGCGGCCGGCTTGGCGGCGGCGGCCTTCGCCCGCGTGGTGGTCGCCCGCGTGGTGGTCGCCTTGGCCGCGGTGGTCTTCGCCGCGGTCTTCGGGGCCGCCTTGGTGGCGGTCGCCTTGGCGGCCGGCTTCGCCGCGGTGGCGCGGGTCCGCGTGGTCGTCGCGCGCGTCGTGGCCGGCTTCGCGGCCGCGGCACGGGTCGTCGTGCGGGTCGTGGCCGCCTTGGCCGGCGCGGCCGCGGCCTTCGTGGCCGTCGCACGGGTCGCGGTGGCGCGCTTGACCGGGGTGGCCTTCGGCAGCTTCTTGGTGCCGCCGATGACCTCCTTGAACGTCGTGCCGGCGCGGAAGGCGGGCACGTTGGTCTTCTTCACCTTCACGGCCTCACCGGTGCGCGGGTTGCGCGCGGTCCGAGCGGCGCGGGCGCGCTTCTCGAACACACCGAAGCCGGTGATGTTGACCTTCTCGCCCTTGTTGACCGTCCGGATGATGATGTCCACCAGACCGTCCACGGCCTGCGCAGCCACCTTCTTGTCATCGCCCAGACGCTCCGACAGCGCCTCGATCAGCTGGGCCTTGTTCGTCATTCCAGTCCTCCATAGTGGAACTCGCCACGGCCCATCACGGCCGACGTCACACAGAGTATTACCAAGTGGGCTCAAAACCAAATGCGGGTGACGGCGAGTTCTCTTGTGTCGCCGGGGAAAAAGCGGCAGCAGCTCGGCCGCCGAGTCCCACCTGGACACACACGCGCAGCAAGAATGTGCGCCTGACCTGCGCAGACGACCTCGACGTCCGGCCGTGGTCCATTGAGGACACAGCCGGTCCGATCGCTCACCTGTTCGACCTGGGTGCCCGAAAACCCTGTCGGCCCAACGAGTACCGGCACTCGAACAGCCCAGCGCCGAGCGCAGAGCCGTTGCGGCTGAAGGTCGCGGGGATCTCCTCCGGCGCGACCAGAACCACGCGCGCGGGGCGCGTAGTGCGACGGATGCCGACGGGGCACCCGGATCCGGTTCGTCGAGCCGACCGGGACCGGCTGCCCCAGCACCGCTTCCAGATCCTCCGGCGTCACCGAGTTCGGCTCGGACGCGGTCCGCCGCAGCCGGGTGTGCCGCCGGGCGGTTTCGCCGAGCAGGCATGACCACACGGTGCAGCGGGTCTGCTCGCCCAGCCGGCCTTCCCCTTGTCCGGAGCCCCTCAGAGCCAGCCTCGGGTTTCGGCGAGGCGGGCGGCTTCGGCTCGGGTGCGGGCCTCGGTCTTGCCGATGGCCGAGGACAGGTGGTTGCGCACCGTTCCCGGGGTGAGGCCGAGGGCCCTCGCGATGTCGGCCACCGTGCCACCTTCGGCGGTCGCGCGGAGCACGTCGGCTTCGCGGCCGGTCAGCGGGCTGGTGCCGGTGGCGAGGGATTCGGCCGCCAGGGCCGGGTCGATGAACCGGAGTCCCGAGTGGACCCGGCGGATCGCGTTGAGCAGCTGCTCGGGCCGGGAGTCCTTGACCACGAACCCGGCCGCGCCGGCGGACATCGCGCGGGCGAGGTAACCGGGGCGGCTGAACGTCGTGCAGATCAGCACGCGGCAGGACGGCATCGCGTGCCGCAGCTCGGCGGCGACCGCGAGCCCGTCGCGCCCGGGCATCTGCACGTCGAGGAGCGCGACGTCCGGGTTCGTCCGGCGGGCCGCCGGGACGACGTCGAGGCCCGAACCGACCTCGGCCACGACGTCGATGTCCGGTTCGAGGCGCAGCATCGACGCCAGCGCCCCGCGCACGAGAGCCTGGTCGTCGGCCAGCAGGACGCGGATCACGCCGGGACCACCTCGGCGCGCGCGAACACGCGGTAGCCGCCGCGGGAACCACGACCGTGCTCGAGACGGCCCGACACCGCCGCCAGCCGCTCGGTCAGCCCGGTGAGACCGTGCCCGGCCACCGGTTCGGTGGTGACCGTGCCGTCGTCGGTGACCTCGACCCAGCCGGGACCGACCCGGATCCGGCACTGCCCCGCGTCGGAGTGCCGGAGCACGTTCGTCACCGCTTCCCTTACGACATAACCGAAGACTCCGCGAAGCTCCGGCTCGACCTCGTCCACCGAAGCCGGCAGCTCGGCCTGCACCCCCGCGGCGCGCAACGCCAGCCGGGCCCCCGAAAGCTCGGTGGCCAGCGACACCTCCCGGTACCCCGAGACGGTGGCGCGGACGTCGGCAAGGGATTGGTGGCAAAGGGTTTCGAGGTCGCGGACCTCGGCGAGCGCGAGGCCGGTGTCCGCGGCCGACTCGAGGATGCGCCGGGCGAGCCCGAGCTTGACGGCCATCGTGGACAGGTTGTGGCCGAGGATGTCGTGCAGCTCGCGGGCCACCCGTTCGCGTTCGGACGCCACGGCCATCCGCCGGATCTGCTCGCGGGCGGCCTTCAGGTGCCCGGTCGTGAACGTCAGCGCGAAAACGGTCCCCACCGCCGCGGTGACACCGCCGAGCGTGGCCACCTGGGACCAGCCCACCCGCCCGGACGACGCCAGCATCCACACGAGCTGGGCGGCCGCCGTGGCGAACCCGAGCGGGAGGGAGTAGCGCAGCGGCAGCAGCATCAAGCCGATCGCGATGGCGAAGGTCAGGTCGGTCAGGTGGTCCGGCGAGCCGAAGAGCAGGGCCGGCGTGCCACCGAAGGCGAACAGCGCCGCGACGACGACCGCCCGCTGCCGCCGGGCCGCCGACGGCGCGAACCACAACGCGAAGAGGTAGCCGGCGCCGTAAAGAGCGATGGCCACGAGCGCGAAGATCGTCCGCGGCGCACCGTGCCCCCCTTGAACGACCATGGTGACCCGAGGCAGCAGGACCAGCAGCGCGAGGCCGTTGACGACCACGGGCGCCACCCGGCGCCGCCGGTCCGCCCAGAAGCTCCAGTCCGGCCACTGCCGGACGGAGAACCGGCTGAGATCGCGCTCGCTCACCCGCCCACCCTAAGCACCGGGTTCGCGGGCCGCCCCATGACAGATGGCACAGGGCGCTCGCACCGGACAGTGGTCCGGTGGGAGCCATGGAGACGATGAAGAAGATCTTGCCCGTGGCGCTCACCGCGGCCGCGGTGGTGTCGGGGGTGTCCGCGGCCGAGGGAACACCGGTGGTCTGGGGGCCGTGCCCGGCCGACGTCGCCAAGCCCGGCTTGCAGTGCTCGACCCTCGAACTACCGCTGGACTACCGCCACCCGGACGGGCGAACGATCACGGTCGCGATGTCGCGGCTGGCGAGCGCGAAGCCGGCGCAACGCCGCGGTGTCCTGCTGGTCAACCAGGGCGGCCCGGGCCTGACCGGCCTCGGCTTCCCGGTGTCGCTGGTGGCCGCCGGGCTGCCGCAAAAGGTGCGGGACACCTACGACGTGATCGGGTTCGACCCGCGCGGGGTCGGCCACAGCACCCCGATGACCTGCGACATGACGCCCGCGCAGACCGTGGAGAGTGTGAACCCGCCCTTCCCGCACGGCCCGGCGGACGTGGCGAAAGCGGCCGAGGCCGCGAAGACCGTCGCCCGGCAGTGCACGACCTCGGAGACGGCCGCGGTGCTGCCGTTCATCACCACCGCCAACACCGCACGCGACATGGACCGGATCCGGGCCGCACTGGGCGAGCCGAAACTGTCGTACTACGGCGATTCCTACGGAACCTACCTCGGTGCGGTGTACACGACGCTGTACCCGCAGCGCAGCGACCGCATCGTCCTGGACAGCAGCCTCGGACCGGAAGGCTACGACGCCGAAGCGCTGCGAAGCCAAGGGCTGGGCTTCGAAACCCGCTTCCCCGATTTCGCCGAGTTCGCGGCGGCAGACCCGGCGCAGTACGGCTTGGGCGCCACTCCGGCGGCGGTGCGCGCGAAGTACTTCGAACTGGCCGAGCGCCTGGACCGGGCACCGGCGCAGGGCTACGACGGCACGACGTTCCGCACCATCACCGCGGCCCTGCTCCGCTCGGACGCCGCCCTGCCCGCTCTTGCGAAGTTGTGGCACAAGCTCGACGTGAACGAGCCGGTGTCCCCGGCGACCGGCTCCCGCGCGGGCTCCGACAACTTCGCGGCGAGCTACCTCGCCGTGGTCTGCGGTGATTCGCGGTGGCCGCAAGCGGTGGGGACCTATCAGCGCGACGTCGCGATCGACCGCGTCCGCTACCCGATGTACGGCCCGTATGCGGCCAACATCCGGCCGTGCGCGTTCTGGCCGGCCCCGGTCGAGCCTCGGGTCCGGATCTCCGGCCACGGCCCGGCGAACGTGCTGATGCTGCAGAACCTCCGCGACCCGGCCACCCCCGTGCCGGAAGCCCTCCGCCTGCGCGTGGCTTTCGGCGACCGCGCGCGCTTGGTCACGGCCGACCAGGGCGGCCACGTGGCTTACCTCAACGGCACGAACCAGTGCGGAAACGACGCCGTGAGCGACTACCTCGCCACCGGAAACCTCTTGGCGCACGACACTTTCTGCCCGGCCTGACCATGCGAACCGGGTCGGACAGTCGTCACGTCGTGGCGAAAGCGGTCCTGGTGAGCCGCTCCGAGACCGCCCAGACGCGCCGCGCTTCCTCCTCGTCGCGCAACGGCCGGTACAGCCGTTGCGCGGCGGGCGGCCCACCGAGGCCGCCGGGCCCGCTGGGGCCGTAGAGGACGTCGGGCCCGGCTGCCGGGTCGGTCGCGGCCATCAGTGCGGGCAGCTTCGCCGTCTCGACGGTGCCCACCAGGATGCCGCGTGCCGACAACGCCCGGATCAGGCGGACCTGCACGGTGTCCTGACCACGGCCCAGCTCGGGCCGGGCGGCCAGGAGACTCGTCGGCGCGACTCCGGGGTGCGAAAGGGTGCTCGTGATGCCCCAGCCCTGTGCCCGGCTGCGGCGTTCGAGTTCCAGCCCGAAGAGGCCGAACGCGATCTTGGACTGGCGGTAGGCGCGCATGCCGTCGTACGAGCGCTCCCAGTTCAGGTCGTCCCAGTTGATGCGGCCGCTGCGGGCGGCGACGCTGATCTGCGACGTCACGCGGGCGCGGCCGGCGCGCAGCAGCGGGAGCAGCCGGGCGACCAGCGCGAAGTGGCCGAGGTGGTTGGTGCCGAACTGCAGCTCGAACCCGTCGGCCGTGGTCTGCCGGTCCGGTGGCGTCATCACGCCGGCGTTGCCGACCAGGATGTGGATCGGGTCGCCTTCCGCGCGCAGGGTTTCCCCCAGCGCCGCGACCGAGTCCAATGAGGACAGGTCGAGGTCGCGCAGCGAGGCTTTCGCGCCCGGCGCGGCCTTTTCGATCGCGGCGAGCGCGGCCTCGCCCTTGCGCGTGCTGCGGACCGGCATGACCACCTCCGCCCCCGCGGCGGCCAGCCGGGTGGCGATGCCCAGGCCCATCCCGTCGCTGGCGCCGGTGACGACGGCACGCCGTCCGGACAGGTCGGGGACGGTGATGTCGATCGGCTTGCGTGGCATCGGTTCCGCTCCTTCGTGGGTTGCCGGGTCTCGGCAACGATCATCGGACGGCACCGCGGGCTCATCCAGGACTTGCCGATCCCCGGCTCACCGGATCACCTGTTCGTGCGCGAGAGGGGGATCGGCAGGCCGTGGCAACCGGGTCCCGCGCCCGGTAGACAGGGGGCAGCACGCGAAGGAGGCGACGTCGTGATCGATCGCACCGGGCTGGCGGAGTTCCTCCGCAACCGCCGGGCGGCCCTGCAGCCCGAGGACGTCGGCCTGCCCCGCGGACCGCGCCGAAGGACCAGCGGGCTGCGGCGCGAAGAAGTCGCCGCCCTGTGCCACATGTCGGCCGACTACTACTCCCGGCTCGAACGCGAGCGCGGCCCGCAGCCCTCCCCCATGATGCTCGCCTCGATCGCCCAGGGCCTGCACCTGTCCCTCGACGAGCGCGACCACCTCTTCCGCCTCGCCGGGCACAACCCACCGGCGAGGGGAGCCGCCACCGACCACATCGGCCCCGGCCTCCTGCGCGTCCTGGACCGCCTCGGCGACACGCCCGCCGAGATCGTCACCGAGCTCGGCGAGACCCTGCGGCAGAGCCCGATGGGCGTCGCACTCACCGGCGTCACGACGCACTACACCGGACCCGCCCGCAGCAGCGGCTACCGGTGGTTCACCGACCCCGCCGCCCGGCGGATCCACGCGCCGGCCGAACACGCGTTCCTGACGCGCATGTACGCCTCGGGGCTGCGCGAGATCGTCACCCTCCGCGGCCCCGGTTCCCGCGCCGCGCACCTGGCCGAACTGCTCCTGGAGCGCAGCGAGGAGTTCCGGCGCGTGTGGGACGACCACGAGATCGGGATCCGGCCCCGCGAGGTCAAGCACTTCGACCACCCCGAGGTCGGCGCGCTGGAGCTGACCTGCCAGCGGCTGGTCGACCCGGACCAGGCCCACCAGCTGCTCGTCTACACCGCCACCCCCGGCAGCGAAAGCCACGAAAAGCTGCAGGTGCTGGCCGTCATCGGAGCGCAGCCGCTCCCCTGAGCCGCCGGAAGTCCGGCACCGTCAGTGGCCGGCACGCAGACCGGCGAGGTGGATGCGGACGAAGCGGCGCCAGCGGGTGTCGTCTCCGTCCGGCGAACTCGCGACCACGGCCCGGATCCCGACGATGAGCGCCTTGAGGTCGTCGCCGGTGACGTCCGCGGCGAGGACCCCGGCGCCGACCGCTTTGCGCGTCAGCTCGCGGAGGCTGTTCACCGTTCGCTCGCTGACCTCGTCGCCGGAAAGCCGCTCCGTGAGGGCGGCGGCGTAACGCCTCTTCTCGGCGTTGAACACCCCGATGAACTCGAGGAAGCGTTCCAGCCCGGCGCCGGGGTCCGGGTCGGCCAGCGCGGCGGCGGCGGCCTCGTCGACCTCTTCGACGAAGACTCGCGCGATCGCGTCGAGGAGGGCTTCCTTGCCCGCGAACCGCCGGTAGATCGTGCCGACGCCGACACCGGCCCGCGCGGCGATGGTCTCCATGCTCGCCTGCGGACCCTGCGCGGCGAAGACCTCGCGCGCCGCCCGCAGGACGATCTCGTCATTGCGCAGCGCGTCCCGGCGCGGCGCCCGTGCTCTGTTCATCCGCACCAGTGTAACGATTCGGAATCCGGATTCCGAATCGTGTTATCTTGAATCCAGATTCCGTTTCGTCTTCGAGGAGTACCCATGAGCACCACCACCGCCTGGCGGAGCGTCACCCCCGGCAGCACCGCGCTCGCCCGCGTCACGATCGAGCGGCGCGAGCTGCGCCAAGACGACATCGCGGTGCGCATCGACTACTGCGGTGTCTGCCACAGCGATCTGCACCGGCTCCACGGGCTGCTCGGCGAGCGGGACCTCGTGCCGGGCCACGAGGCCACCGGCACGGTGACCGCGGTCGGGGCGGCGGTCACCGGCTTCGCGATCGGCGACCGCGTGGCGATCGGCACGATCGTCGACTCGTGCGGCGAGTGCGCGATGTGCCTGGCAGGGCAGGAGAACTACTGCTACGACCGGCCGACCACCACCTACGGCGGCACGGACCGCGTCGACGGCACGCAGACCATGGGCGCCTACAGCCGCGAGTACGTCCTGCGGGAGAAGTTCGCGTTCCGCCTGCCCGACGGCCTCGACCCGGCCGCCGCGGCGCCGCTGATGTGCGCCGGGATCAGCGTCTGGGAGCCGATGCGCGCCGCCGGCGTCGGGCCCGGCACGCGCGTCGCCGTCGCCGGGCTCGGCGGGCTCGGGCATCTCGCCGTGAAGCTGGCCGGCGCGCTGGGCGCCGAGGTCACCGTGCTCAGCCGCAGCGCCGCGAAGGAGGCGGACGTCCGGGACCTCGGCGCCACCCTGCTGGTCACCACCGACGAGACCCAGGTGGCCGCGGCCCGGGGCCGGTTCGGCTTCGTCATCGACACGATCCCCGGCGAGCACGACCTCACCCCGCTGATCGGCATGACCGGCCTGGACGGCACCCTGTGCGTCCTCGGCAATCCCCTCCAGGCGGGCCCGCAGCTGTGGGCGCTCGGCGCCGGCCGGAAGAAGCTCACCTCGTCCGGCACCGGAGGCTTGCGGCACACCGTCGAGATGCTCGAGTTCTGCGCGGAGCACGGCATCGCGGCCGACGTCGAGGTGCTGCCCTCCAGCGCGGTCGGGACGGCCCTCGACCGGCTCGCCGCCGGTGACGTCCGCTACCGGTTCGTCCTGGACATGTCCGACCTGGACACCCCGGCGAGCTGACTCCGGCCGGGTCGACCGTTCCGGGCGCGCCGGCGTGATCCGCGCGACCCGCTCGACGGCGACGTCGTAGCGGATCCGCTCGAAAGTGGTTTCAGGCACGGGTGTTCATCGCCGGAGTCGGCGCGCACCGCGTGGTCGGTGAACTCGATCGAGCGCGGCACCTTGTAGCGGACCAGCCGGTCCGCGAGGAAGTCGAGGATCTCCCGCGCCGTCGCGCCGGGCTCGGCCTGCACCACGGCGTGGACGCGCTGGATCAGGTCGCCTTCAGGCAGATCTCCCCGATTTCGCCCGGCGGGAGCTCTTCGCCGCCGTAGAGCTCGCCGTGTGCCACAACATCCGGATCGAGGAGAGGTCGTGCGCCCCGCCAGCCTCGAGGAAGAACGACGTTCTGGCGATCATCGACCGGCCGGAGGCACTCCGCTACCTCGCCTCGGCCCGGGCGATGAGGTGACGAACACAGCTCAACTACCGGTTGAGCACCTACCCACAACAAAAAGCCGTGCTGACCTCAGTCAGCACGGCTTCTGTCTGTACCCCCGATGGGATTCGAACCCACGCTACCGGCGTGAGAGGCCGGCGTCCTAGGCCGCTAGACGACGGGGGCTAGGAACTTCCCTGGTTTCCCAAGGCTTTTCGGTTTTCTTGCTGGAGAGAACTTACCAGAGGCGATTTCTCGCTCCGCAGGGGGGTCACTCTCCGCAGCTGGGGTACCAGGACTCGAACCTAGACTAACTGGACCAGAACCAGTCGTGCTGCCAATTACACCATACCCCAGTGAGGTACTTTCCCGGCTTGGCCGGTTCAGCACCGCACGAGGAGAAATACTAGAGCACGCCGTTCCCGACGGTGAACGCGGGGGTCTCGCCGCGGCGCTGAGCGGGGACGCCGATCGTCGCGTACTCGGAAACCAGCAGCTCAGGCAGCTCGGCGAGGCCGGCCACCGTGTGGACGCCCGCCGGGGCGCGCTCGCCGATGCCGTCGCGGTCGAGCCAGATCGCGCCCAGGCCCGCGTCGCGGGCGCCGATGGCGTCGGTGTCCAGTTTGTCGCCGACGTGGACGGCCTGGGCGGGGGCGCAGTCCATGCCGAGGCAGACCGTGTGGAACATCACCGGATCGGGTTTGGCCACCCCGAGCTCGCCCGCGATGGCCACGTGGTCGAAGAACGGGGCCAGGCCCAGATCCGCGATCTTGCGCCGCTGGTGCACCCCCGACGCGTTCGTCACCGCGGCCAGCGCCAGGCCCGCGGCGCGGAGCCACTCCAGGCAGGGGAGGACGTCGTCGAACAGCTGCCACGAGTGGTCGAGCAGCTCTCTTCGGCGGCGTTCGAACGAGAGCACCTGCTCGGCGTCGGCGAGGATGCCGATTTCGGCGAGGAAGCAGTCGGTGCGCCGCTGGTGCATGGTCGCGTAGTCGATTTCGCCGGCGACGACCAGTGCGACGTGCTCTTCGGTGATCAAGTCCCACAACGGCCACAGGTCGCCCCGGCCGGTGAGGATGTGGAGGCTGCGGCGGATCGCGGCGGTGCAGTCGATCAGGGTGTCGTCGATGTCCAGGCACACCAGCCGCAACTCGGGCGGCGCCCAGGGCTCGGACGCTCCCGCGGCGGGCGGGGCGGTTCGCGAAGGGGTCCGGGGTGCCAAGGCGAAATCCACCCAGTGAGGCTAGGGCAACCGCCGCGTTCGCGACGCTGCCAAAGAGGTGATTGGCGCTCCCCTGTTCCGGCGCACGGGCTCTACTCCCAGTTGGCGAACCGTCGCCGTTCGGTTATCCGGCGTCCCGGGCAGGCGACGTCGACTCCTGCGGTGCGGGAAGTTCCCATCTCGTGAAAACCGTTGCGGTGCCGGAAGATCCGGTCCGTCCACAAGCGCGGAGCGATACCCCGCGGCCACACCCGCACGGATCCGACCAACTGTCGCGTTTGGACGGTTTCCGGCAACGAACCGGGCTCGCCCGATCAGCGTATCCCCGGTCACACCCCTTGACGCCGGGGCCCGGCGGGTGCATCCTCAAGTTATTCAACACGCGATGAATAGATGGGGAGATGGTCGAGATGACCGAGCGCACGAGCTGCGTCGTCATCGGTGGCGGGCCGGCCGGGATGGTCACGGGGCTGTTGCTGGCCCGGGCCGGCGTCGAGGTGACGGTGCTGGAGAAGCACGCGGACTTCCTGCGCGACTTCCGCGGCGACACGGTGCACCCGTCGACGCTGACCCTGCTCGACGAGCTGGGCCTCGGCGAGAAGTTCCACGCGCTGCCGCACAGCGAGCTGACCGCGGCCGGGTTCCCGCAGGAGAACGGCGAGATGATGAAGCTCGCCGACTTCACCCGGCTGAAGGTCCCCCACCCGTACATCGCGATGGTGCCGCAGTGGGACTTCCTCGACCTGCTCGCCGAGAGCGCCCGCAAGGAGCCGACGTTCGTCCAGCGGATGGAGACCGAATGCACCGGGCTGGTCCGCGAGCACGGCCGCGTCGCGGGCATCACCTACCGCACGGCGGCCGGTGAGACCGGGGAAATCCGCGCGGACCTGGTCATCGCCGCCGACGGCCGCTGGTCGCTGGCGCGGCGCGAAGCCGGCCTGGTGCCGCACGAGTACGACTGCCCGTTCGACGTCTGGTGGTTCCGCCTCTCGCGGCACGACGACGAACAGGGCGGCATGCTGCTGCCGAAGATGCGGGACCGCCGCTTCGCCGTGCCGCTCCCCCGGCCGGACTTCTACCAGGTCGCCTACCTCGCGCCGAAGGGCGACGACCTGCGGAAGCAGGGCATCGAAGCCTTCCGGGACAACGTGGCGCAGATCTGCCCCGAGTTCAGTGACCGGGTGGCCGAGCTGAAGACGATGGACGACGTCAAGTTCCTGGACGTGCGGCTGAACCTGCTGCGCAAGTGGCACACCGACGGTCTGCTCTGCATCGGTGACGCGGCGCACGCGATGTCGCCGATCGGCGGCGTGGGCATCAACCTCGCGGTGCAGGACGCGGTCGCGGCGGCGACGCTGCTGGCCGAGCCGCTGCGCCGGGGCCGCCCGACGGAGGCGGACCTGGCGAAGGTGCGCGCGCGGCGGCTCGCGCCGACGCTGCTGGTGCAGGGGCTGCAGCGGCTGCTGCACCGCGGTGTCGTGCGCGCCGTGATGGCGGGCAGGCGCAACGGCCCGCCGGAACCGATGATCAAGGCGTTCGCGCGGTTCCCGCGGCTGTCGTACTTCCCGGCCCGGCTCCTCGGCCTCGGGCTGCGGCCGGAGCACGCCCCGGCGTTCGCCCGGCGGCCGATGGAACCGGTGCAGCGCTAGGTCCGGATGCCGTTAAGGCCACCTTACGGGCGTCTGACGCCGGTAAGGTGGCCTTAACGGCACGAGGTCTAGACGTTCTCGACCGGGTTGGTCAGGGTGCCGATGCCTTCGATGGTGATCGAGACGCTCTGACCGCCCTCGATCGGGCCGACGCCCTCGGGCGTGCCGGTCAGGATGACGTCGCCGGGCAGGAGCGTCATCACGCCGGAGACGAACTCGACCAGCTCGGGGATCTTGTGGACCAGGTCGGACGTGCGGCCGTCCTGCTTCAGCTCGCCGTCGACCTCCGCCTTCAGGGACAGGTCGGACGCGTCGAGCGACGTCTCGATCCACGGGCCGAGCGGGCAGAACGTGTCGAAGCCCTTCGCGCGGCCCCACTGGCCGTCGGACTTCTGCAGGTCGCGCGCGCTGACGTCGTTGGCGATCGTGTAGCCGAGGATCGCGCTCGCGGCGCGCGCGGCCGGCACGTTCTTCACCGGCTGCCCGATGACGATGGCCAGCTCGCCCTCGAAGTCGACGCGGCCCACGTCCGAGGGACGGCGGATCGGCGCGTTGGGGCCGACGACCGTGGTGGACGGCTTGAGGAACAGCATCGGGGCGCTGGGCACCTCGTTGCCGAACTCGGCCGCGTGCTTGGCGTAGTTCCGGCCGACGGCGATCACCTTCGACGGCAGGATCGGCGCGAGCAGCCGGACGTCGGCCAGCGGCCACCGCTTGCCGGTGAAGTTGGGGTTGCCGAACGGGTGCTCGGCGATTTCCAGGACCTGGGCGTCGTCACCGTCCCCTTCGACCGAAGCGAACGCGACACCACCGGGATGAGCAATACGGGCTAGGCGCACGGCGTCAGTCTACGTCCGCTCGGCCGATGGCTTTCGGGGGTTCCGGGTGGCGGAGCCCCCGGCCCGGGCCGAAGGCCCGGATGTCACAGTGACCGGGGCCACGGTGCTGCTCTTGTGGACCAGCGCGTCGCACAGGGCGAGCCAGCTGGCCTCGACGATGTTGCCGTGCACGCCGACCGTGGTCCACTCGCGTTCGCCGTCGGTGCTCTCGACCAGCACGCGCGTGACGGCGTCGGTGCCCGGGTGGCCCTGGAGGATGCGGACCTTGTAGTCGGCCAGCTCCACACTGTCCAACCAGGACAGGTGCGGCGACAGCGCCTTCCGCAGGGCGGCGTCGAGCGCGTGCACCGGGCCGATGCCCTCGGCGGTGGCGATCACGCGCTGCCCGCCGACGTGCACCTTGACCGTCGCTTCCGACACGACCTCGGCGTCGGCGCGGTGGTCGAGGACCACCCGGTAGGACTCGAGTTCGAACGGCGCCTCGGCGGGCACGTCGGCTTCCTGGCGCAGCAGCAGTTCCAGGGAGGCGTCGGCGGCCTCGAAGGACCAGCCTTCGGATTCGAGGCGCTTGACCTTGGTGATGGCGCTCGTCAGCGCTTCGGGCCGGCCGGCAAGGTCGACCCCGAGCTCACGTCCCTTGAGCTCGAGGCTGGCCCTGCCGGCCATCTCGGTGACCAGCACCCGCATGTCGTTGCCGACGGAAGACGGATCGATGTGGTTGTACAGCAACGGATCCACCTTGATCGCGCTCGCGTGCAGCCCTGCCTTGTGGGCAAAGGCCGACGCCCCTACGTAAGCCTGGTGGGTGTAGGGGGCGATGTTCGCGATTTCGGCAAGGGCATGGGAGACCCGGGTCAGCTCGGCCGCTCCTCCGGTCGGGAGGACGTCCATGCCGAGCTTGGTCACGAGGTTCCCCGTCACGGCGAAGAGGTCGGCGTTGCCGGCCCGCTCCCCGTAACCGTTGGCGGTGCACTGGACGTGCGTCACGCCGGCCTGCACCGCGGCGACGGAGTTCGCCACGGCGCAGGAAGTGTCGTCCTGACAGTGGATCCCGAGGCGGAATCCGGTCTTTTCCTTGATGGTCCGCACGGTCTCGGCGAGGCCCAGCGGGAGCTGGCCGCCGTTGGTGTCGCACAGGACGAGGACGTCGGCACCCGCGTGGGCGGCGGCGTCGAGGACCCTGAGCGAGGTCTCGGGCGAAAACGCGTAGCCGTCGAAGAAGTGCTCGGCGTCGAGGAACACTCGCCGTCCTTCTTTGGTCAGGAATTCGACGGTGTCCTTGACCATGGCGCAGGCTTCGTCGACGTCGACGCGGAGCGCGCGCTCGATGTGCCGCAGATCGGACTTCGCCACGAGGGTGACGACCGGCGCTTCACTGTCGAGCAGCGCCCGCACCTGCGGATCGGCGTCGGCGGTGGTGCCGGCCTTGCGCGTGGCCCCGAACGCGACGAGGGCGGCGTGGTTCAGCTTGAGCTCGCCCTTCGCCGCCCGGGCGAAGAACTCCGTGTCCTTGGGGAGCGCACCGGGCCAGCCACCCTCGATGAACC
This sequence comes from Amycolatopsis eburnea, assembly GCF_003937945.1. GTDB lineage: Bacteria > Actinomycetota > Actinomycetes > Mycobacteriales > Pseudonocardiaceae > Amycolatopsis > Amycolatopsis eburnea. Next base: position 116,747 of record NZ_RSEC01000021.1, on the reverse strand, counting down.
CGACGCCCAGCTCGTCCAGCAACCGCGCGACGGCGAGCTTGTCCTGGACCGAGTAGGTGATGCCTTCCCGCTGGGCACCGTCGCGAAGCGTGGTGTCATAGAGATGGAAGGCGTCGCCCAGCGGCGTATCGGCGGGCTCCTGGCGGGTCACGGTCTTCTCCTAGCGTTTCGAGGCAACAAAAAAACCTCCCGCAGGGGTGCGAGAGGTTGCGCGCCGGGTGCTCTTGTGGAGCTACCGTCCGGCGCGCTCGGCGATAATGATCGCGAAGCTGGTCACGGTCGCATCATGCCACAAGGATTCGGCGGAAGTCCACAAGCTGGGTCAAGCTCCCACGATCCGGGAACACCCCCACAGAGCAAGCCCCGCCCGTCCCTGGGGGCTGACCCCGGTCCAGTCTATCGGCGGCTGCCGACAGAACCGGCCGGGAAGCGGTCTGGGCGCCGGTTTGTCCACATCACGGCGGACCTGTGGGCAACTCGCCGGGCAGGGCCCGCCAGAGCTTCCGCAGACGTCTTGAATGACTCATTCATGTCGTCGAGCGGCAGGGCACCGGCAAAGTCGGGCAGCACGGCCGATCCGCCCAGCCGCGATGTCATGAAAGGGTCGTTCATGTCGTCTGGCGAGGTGAACGACCCTTTCATGACATCCGCGCGACCCCGGGCAGGCCACGCGGCCAGCCTGCGGCCGGTCACCCGCTCGCCGGCGCGACTTCGCCGGGACCCCAGCGCCGGATGAGGTGAATGAGACAACGCCGGCCGAGCCAAAGCCACCCCCGGCACGAAAAAGCCCCGCGCCACGAAAGGCGCGGGGCTCTCCCGAACGAAAGAACTCAGCCCGCCGTCCGCACATTCGACGACACCAGCGCCGCCAGCCGATCCCCGATCGCCTGCGTCGCCCCCGGCGAAGACTGGTCCCGAGTAGCCAGATCGAACGCCACCGAAGCCTCGATCCGCCGAGCCGCCTCCTTCTGCCCCAGGTGGTCCAGCAGCAGCGAAACCGACAGCACCGCGGCGGTCGGGTCCGCCAGACCCTGCCCCGCGATGTCCGGCGCCGACCCGTGCACCGGCTCGAACATGCTCGGGTTCCGGCGCGTGATGTCCAGGTTGCCGCTCGCCGCCAGACCGATGCCGCCGGTCACCGCGGCCGCCAGGTCCGTGATGATGTCGCCGAACAGGTTGTCCGTCACGATCACGTCGAACCGGGACGGGTCGGTCACCAGGTGGATGGTCGCCGCGTCCACGTGGGAGTACGCGACCGTCACCTCCGGGTGCTCCAGCGAGACCTCTTCGACGATGCGCGACCACAGCGAGCCCGCGTACTCGAGCACGTTGGTCTTGTGCACCAGCGTCAGGTGCTTGCGCGGCCGGGCCTCGGCGCGGTTGAACGCGTCCGCGACCACGCGGCGGATGCCGAACGCCGTGTTGACGCTGACCTCCGTCGCGATCTCGTGCTCGGTGTCCTTGCGCAGCAGGCCACCGGTTCCCGCGTACGGGCCTTCGGTGCCTTCGCGCACGACCACCATGTCGACGTCGCCCGCGTCGGCCAGCGGGCCACGGACGCCCGGGTACAGCCGCGCCGGGCGCAGGTTGACGTGGTGGTCCATCTCGAACCGCAGGCGCAGCAGCAGGCCGCGCTCGAGGATGCCGCTCGGCACCGTCGGGTCGCCGACCGCGCCCAGCAGGATCGCGTCGTGCTGGCGGAGCTCGCCGAGGACCGACTCCGGGAGCAGCTCACCGGTCGAGTGCCATCGCGCCGCGCCGAGGTCGTAGTTCGTGATCTCCGCCGTCGGTACTACCTCGCCGAGCACCTTCAGCGCCTCGGAGACCACCTCGGGCCCGATCCCGTCTCCTGGGATCACCGCGAGCCGCATCCACACACCTCCGTCGACCGGACCACCGGCCGCACCGATGGCCCACCGCAACAAAACGCCAGCAGCCGGAAGGTTACCGGCCGTAGACAAACGGCCGTAGCCGCACCACCCTTATGCCGCATCCTCCCGCAGGGTGAGACACCCAATCGGGTGAATACGGACAGGGACGCCCCCGGCGGGAACCCGCCGGAGACGCCCCTGTTCCTGCACAGATCGATCTTGCCACGGACTAGCGGCGACCAGCCCCGATCGGCTGACGGCCACCCGCCCCCTGGGCCGCGTCCACCTTGACCACGTTCGCCCGGTTCCCCGCGGCGTTGTGGTGCTCGATGGCGAGCAGCCCGAGCGCGTTGTCCGCCGCGGCCGAGGCCGCGTTCCGGGTGACGACCAGCGCCGTGCCCGGCTTCGCGACGTAGCCCAGCGCGGCGTCGCCGCCACCCTGCACCGAGTAGCCCGGCGCGAGGGCGTCGAACGAAAGCGGCGTGCCGGCGTAGTCGATCAGCCCGTTCGTCGTGCCCGGCGCGACGTAGAAGCCGCTGGTGCCCACCGTGTAGGAAATGCGGTGGCTGTCGGCGTTCACGTCGATGCCCAGCGCGGCCAGCGAAACCGGCAGCGTGATCACGTTCGTGTCGAACACGTTGGTGTCGACGTCGCCGAGCTGGCCGTTGACCGCCTGGACGTCGACGGTCGGGAAGCCCGCGGTCAGCGCGACCGTGACGGCCAGCAGCACGTCCGTGGACGTCGCCTTGGTCACGTAGGTCTCGAAGTCCGGCTGCCCGTCCCCGGTGGTGTCGATGTCGACGAACGGCGAGGTGTTGCTGCCGATGTTCGCCCAGTCGCCCCACGTGGAGAGGCCGAACGCGAGCACCGCGTTCTCCGGCTCGCCCTGCGCCTTCGCCAGCGGAGCGGTGGAAGCCGCGCCGATGTAGCGGAGGTCGCCGCCCTTGGCCGTCTTGTTCAGCGTGCAGTCGGTGACGACGTCCGCGTCGCACTCGGGCAGCTGCGGGGACTCCGCCTGCAGTTCCAGGACGCTGATCAGCGAGCGGTAGCGCTGCGCGCCTGCCCCCTGGTCGACGCCCTTGCCGGTCAGGTTCAGCACGGCCTGGGTCGCGTCCGCGCCGAACTTCACCGACTGCGGCGTCGAAATCGTCGACACCGGCTTCGGCGCGGCGTAGACCGAAACCCGCAGCGGCACCTTGGCACCGCTCTTCGGCGTGAAGGCGACGCGGCCGGAGGCGTCGGCGACGAACTGCCGGGCCAGGCCGGCCTGGGTGGCCTGCATGGTCGGGTCCATGACCTTGCGCAGCGCCTTCGGGTCGGTGATCTTCAGCGTCACCTTGACCTTGGCGGTGCCGCGCGGGGTCAGCTTCACCGTCTGCTTGTCCACTGTGTACTCGACGCCGGGCAGCGCGTTGACCGCCTGGTAGGCCACCGAGTACTCGGCGGGCGTGACGCCCTTGTTGACCAGCTTGATCGTCTTCGACAGCGTCACCGGACCGGACGCCTCGACCGTGCCGAAGCTGACGCTGACCGCACCCGGGTCGTCCTGGACGTAGGCGAGGACCTGGTTGTCCAGCGCCGCCTTGGCGTCGATGCGGCCGCTGCCGACGCGCTGCGGCGCGTAGGTGTGGCCGGCGCCGTCGGAGACGTCGTGGCCGGCGGTGTCGATGACCGACGCCTTGACCTCCTCGACCGACCAGTCCGGGTGGGACTGGCGGACCAGCGCGGTGATGCCCGCGGTGTGCGGGGCCGCCATCGAGGTACCCGAAAGCACGGTCCGGCCGTTTCCGCTGCCGCGGAACGCCGAGGTGATCGTGTCACCCGGTGCGGCGACGTCCGGCTTGACGGCCGGGCCGCGGGTGCCGCGCGAGGTGAACGAGCTCGGGGTGTCCACGATGGTCTTGTCGGAGGTCTGGATCGACGCGCGACCCGTGCCGTAGAGCCGGACCTGCAGCGTGCCCGCGGTCAGCGCCGCGCGCAGCGTCTTGGTCGCGGACCCGGTGAACTGGAACATCGGGATCGCCGCGTTGCCCGCGATGCCGGCGCTGAAGTGCTCCAAAGTGGACGACAGCAGCGCGCCCTTCGCCCCGGCCGCCTGGGCGTTGTTCGCCCGGGCCGCCGAACCGCAGGCACGGGTCGAGTCGTTGTCGTCCCACTCCAGGAAGACGAACTTGCCCGCCGCCTTCGCCTTGTCCTCGGCGGAGTACGGCGCGCAGCCCGCCGCGTTCGCCGCCGAGAGCGCGACGACCGGGGCGGTCAGGTCGAGGGTGTCGTAACCGGTGTAGTTCTGGCTGTACTGCCCGGTCTTCTGGCCCGCGGCGGTCGAGGGCGCCTTGACTTCCGCGGCGTCGCGCAGGATGCCCGCGTCGCGCGTGCTGGCGACGGTGAGCGCCTCCGGGGTGTTGCCCGGCGAACCGGCGATGTCGTTGATGTCGCCGCCGTTGCCCGCCGAGATCACCGGGAGGACGTTGTTCGCGGCTAGCTTGCGCACGAACAGCGAGTCCGGGTCGTCCGGGGCGCCGAAGTCGGAGCCCAGCGAGAGGTTGACGACGTCGAGGTGGTCGGTGAAGTCGCCGTCGCCGTCCGGGTCGAGTGCCCAGTCCAGCGCCTGCGAGGTGACGTTGGTCGAGCCCGCGCAGCCGAACACCTTGATGGCGTAGAGGAGCGACTTCGGCGCCGTACCCGGGCCGATCTGCATCGCGTCGACCTTCTTGGCGTCCAGCTTCTTGTAGTCGCCCTTGAAGGTCTTGCCGTCGGCGGTGACGCCGAAGCCGCCGATGGTGCCGGCGACGTGCGTGCCGTGCTCCCCGCAGGCGAGCGGGTTCGGGTCCGGCTTCGGGGTGGTCTTGCCCGCGGTCGCGGCGTCGTAGTCGTCGCCGACGAGGTCCGTGCCGCCGACGACCTTGGCGCTGGGGAACAGCGGGGTCGGCTTGGTGCTGTCGACGCTCTTGTACGCGGCCTGCGTGCCGGGGCCGCCGAAGTCGGCGTGGGTGTAGTCGATGCCGTCGTCGATCACGCCGACGCGGACGCCGTCGCCGAACTTGCCGGTCTGCTGCCACGCCGCGAGCGTGTTGGTCAGCTGCGCGGCGCTGGCGTTGGTGCGGGTCTTCGGCACGACGGTGCGGACCGCGACGACGTCCGCCCGCTTCGCGACTTCGCGCAGCTTGGCGGCGTCGGCGGTGACGACCACGCCGGGGACCGCGTTGGCGGTCTGGGTGACGACCTGCGGCTGGGCGTTGCCCGCGCGCAGCTGGCCGACGACGGACTCGACCGCGGCGGCGGTGTCGGCCTTGGCGGCCTTGGCGGCGCGCTTGGCCTGGTCCTTGCCCTGCGGCTGCGCGGCGGTGAAGGCGTCCACGGCGGGCTTCTTGGCCAGCTCGACGAACGCGGTGACCCGGCCCTGCGCGGCGCCCAGGCGCGGGGAAAGCTTGCCCTGGAGCTGGGCGTCGTCGATCTTCGCCGGTGCGACGCCGTCGGCGAGCGGAGCGTCCGCCGCGCTCGCCACCGGCGCCCCCAGCGCGGCCGCCAGCACGACGGCGAAGAACGCCGTCGTGACGCGAGCGGGTAAGCGGGATCTGCTCATGAGTCGGCCCCTTACTCGAGGTCTGGACCCGAACCTGCCTGCCGCTCCTGGCACCCCCGACGGTGAAGCGCGGCACAGCGCCGTGCCCTCGACGGCGCGTGGTTCAACCTCGCGGGGAGAACCTAATGCCCCAAAACACCTACTTACGTAGGCAAAGGACTCCGTTATGTAGTTGTGATTGCGTACGAAGGCCCCCTGCCGGGTGACGGGGGGCCTTCGAAAGGGTTATGTCAGGTGAAGTCGACCGCGCGGATCGTGTGCGCCCCGACCGCGGCGCCGATCGGCTCCAGCAGGTGCGCGTCGATGTGGCGGTCGACGCGCAGCAGCATGACGGCGTCGGAGCCGTCGGTGGTCTGGCTGATCTGCGCGGCCTCGATGTTGATGCCCGCCTCGCCGAGCAGCGTGCCGACGCGGCCCATCACGCCCGGCCGGTCCGGGTACTCGACCAGCAGGACCGTGCCCTCGGCGCGCAGGTCGAACCCGCGGCCGTTGACCTCGACCAGCTTCTCGACCTCGTCCTTGCCGGTGACCGAACCGGACACGGTCAGCGCCTGCCCGTCCGCGTGCACCGCGCGGACGGTGACCAGGCTGCGGAACTTCGGGCTCTCCGGCTCGGTCGTGAGCTCGACCTGCACGCCCAGCTTCTCCGCCAGCTGCGGCGCGTTGACGAACGTGACCTGGTCCTCGACCACGCCGGTGAACACCCCGCGCAGCGCCGCCAGCTGCAGCACCGCGGTGTCCTCGCTGGTCAGCTCGCCCTTGACCGTCACGGTCACCGACGTCGGCGCCTTCGTGTTCAGCGCGGTCAGCAGCGTGCCGAGCTTCTGGGTCAGCGACAGGTACGGGCGGACGTGCTCGCCGACCGCGCCGCCGCCGGAGACGTTCACCGCGTCCGGCACGAAGTCGCCGCGCAGCGCCAGCAGCACCGACTTCGCGACGTCGGTGCCCGCGCGGTCCTGCGCCTCGGCCGTCGACGCGCCCAGGTGCGGCGTCACGACGACGTTCTCCAGGTTGAACAGCGGGCTCGACGTGGTCGGCTCGGTGACGAAGACGTCGACGCCGGCCCCGCCGACGTGGCCCGAGCGCAGCGCGTCGGCCAGGTCCTCTTCGACGATGAGGCCACCGCGGGCGGCGTTGACGATGATGACGCCCGGCTTGGTCTTCTTCAGCGCCTCGGCATCGATGAGGCCCTTGGTCTCCGGCGTCTTCGGCAGGTGGATGGAGATCGCGTCGGCGCGGCTCAGCAGCTCGTCGAGGGTGACGAGCTCGATGCCCAGCTGCGCGGCGCGCGCGGCCGAGACGTAGGGGTCGTACGCGATGAGCTTGGTGTCGAAGGCGGCCAGGCGCTGGGCGAACAGCTGCCCGATCTTGCCGAGGCCGACCACGCCGACGGTCTTGCCCTGCAGCTCGACGCCGGAGAACGAGCTGCGCTTCCACTCGCCGCCGCGGAGGCTCTGGTCGGCGGCCGGGACGCGGCGCGCGACCGACAGCAGGAGGGCGACGGCGTGCTCGGCGGCGGAAACGATGTTGGACGTCGGGGCGTTGACGACCAGGACGCCGCGCTCGGTGGCGGCGGGGACCTCGACGTTGTCCAGGCCGACGCCGGCGCGGGCGACGACCTTCAGCTGGGTGGTGGCGGCGAGGACCTCGGCGTCGACCTTGGTGGCGGAGCGGACCAGGAGCGCGTCGGCGCTCTTCACCGCCTCGAGCAGCGCGGACCGGTCCGTGCCGTCGACGTGCCGGACCTCCACCTCGTCACCGAACACACTCAGCACGGAGGGGGCGAGCTTTTCCGCGATGAGGACGACGGGCTTGCTGGGCTTGCTCACGATGCGGCTCCCACTATCTGGTCACTTCCAGGACGCTCTGGGTCGGCAGACGGATCTCAGCACGTCGTTGTGCCCCGGTCGTGGCGGAGTTTAACCCGCTGGGCGGCCCCCTGGCTTCCCACGGTGTTAACTCGCTCGTAATCCCTCGAAAACAAGAGCCAGCAGGCGCTGCATGCCCCCTTCGCCGGGCAGGTGCCCGCCCGCCCAGGATGCCGCGTGCAGCAACAGAAGGAGCTCGTGCGTGGTGACGTCCGCGCGCAGCTCACCCGCTTCCTTCGCGCGTTCCACCAGCTGGGAACCGGCCTCGCGCATCGCGTGGCACGACGCGTACAACCGGGACGACTCGTCGCTCAATGCGTCGGCGGTCAGCTCGACCAGGCCGCGGAAGGTCCCGGTCGCGTCGCCGAGCCCGGCCAGCCAGGTCTGCAGCGCGTTCAGCGGTTCGGGATGGGCCAGCAGCTCGCGCGCGCGGCCGGCCTGGCCGTCGAAGCGGGCGCGCAACAGCGTTTCGAGCAGGGCTTCCCGGGTCGGGAAGTGCCGGTAGAGCGTGCCGATGCCGACCCCGGCGCGGCGCGCGATGTCTTCCAGGGACGCCTCGACGCCGTGTTCGGCGAAGGCGCGCTGGGCTTCCTCGAGGAGGCGCTCGTAGTTGCGGCGGGCGTCCGCGCGCATCGGTTTCACGTCGGTCATCGCCCTCCCGACCTTACCGGGTAGCCAATCGGAGGCTGCCTCCGTATATTAACCGGAGGCAGCCTCATCTTACTGGAGGGATTTCGAGGATGACCCTGATCGAAGACACGCGGACCCGGCTCGGCGCGGTCGGCGCCTGGTTGCCGAGCGCACCACTGGCCCCGCCCCCGGACGTCGAACGCGCGGCGACGCGGCGGCTCGCCGAGGCCGGCTACAGCTCGGTCTGGAGCGGCGAAGGTCCCGGCGGCCGCGAACTGTTCGCCGCCTTCGGCGACCTGCTCGCCTCGGTACCGGACGTCGTGCTCGGCGCCGGCATCGCCAACGCCTGGGCGCGGCCCGGGCGGACCGCCGAAAAGGGCGGGGCGACCCTCGCCCACGCCCACCCGGGCCGGTTCGTGCTCGGCGTCGGCATCGGGCACGCGGTCCAGGCGGCGAAGTACGGCGAGGAGTACCGGCCGCTGGACCGGATGCGGGCTTATCTGTCCGAAATGGACACGGTGGCGCGGGAAAACCCGGCGCCGGTGGCCTTTCCGCGGGTGCTGGCCGCGGTCGGGCCGAAGATGCTGGAGCTGGCCCGCGACCACACCGACGGCGCGCACCCGTTCGCCCAGCCGGTTTCGCACACGCCGTACGCCCGCGAGATCCTCGGGCCGGACAAGCTGCTGATCCCGCACCAGACCGTGCTGCTCGGCAGCCGCGAGGACGCCCGCGCGAGCGTCCGGCGCAGCGTGGCGCAGTCGCGGCAGTTCGGCGTGAAGGCCTACCTGGCGGGCTGGAAACGGCTCGGCTACACCGAAGCCGACATCGACGGACCCAGCGACCGGTTCGTCGACGACCTCGTCCTCTGGGGCGACGCCGCGACCATCGCGAAACGCGTGGGGGAAGTGCTCGACGCGGGCGCGGACCACGTCCTGCTGACGCCGTCGGCGACCACCTTTGAGTCCACTGTGGACACGCTGGTCGAGCTGGCTCCGGCGGTGCTCCGATGAGCGTCGGGATCTGGCGGTTCTTCGACGGCGCCCCGATCGGAGAACTCCGCGAAACCGCCGCGGAAGCCGAAGAACTCGGCTTCGACGCGATCTGGTTCGGCGAGTACGCCGGGCGGGAGGCGTTCACGCAGGCCGCGCTGCTGCTCGCGGCGTCGTCGAAGCTGACCGTCGCCACCGGGGTCGCGCGGTTCGACCAGCGCTCGCCGCTCGCCGCGGAAGGCGCCATCCGGGCGCTGGGCGAGGCGTACCCGGGCCGGTTCATCGCCGGGCTGGGCGGGCACCGGCCCGGCGCGCGCCCGCTGACGGCGTTGCGCGAGTACCTCGACGGGATGGACGCGGCCGAGCTGCCCGGGCTCCCCCAGCCGTCGCCCCGGCCGCGCCGGCTGCTCGCCGCACTGGGCCCGAAACTCCTGGACCTGGCGGCCGAACGCGCCGACGGCGCCCACCCGTACTTCGTCCCGCCGGAGCACACGGCGATGGCGCGCGAGCGGCTCGGCCCGGGCAAGTACCTCGCCGTCGAGCAGGCGGTGGTGCTCGACGCGGCCCCCGAGGTGGCCCGGGAGCACGCCGGTCTCTACGTGCGGCAGGCACCCCACCACCGGACGAACCTGCGCCGCCTCGGCTTCACCGACGGCGACCTCGCCGACGGCGGCAGCGACCGGCTGATCGACGCCGTCGTCGCGGTCGGCGAGCAGCAGGTCGCCGACCGGATCCGCGCCCACCTCGACGCGGGCGCCGACCACGTCTGCGTCCAGGTCCTCGCGCGGCCGAAGGACTCCTACCGCCGCTTGGCGGATCTGCTGCCCTGACGGGAGTAGGCTGGCGGGACGCGGTTGCGGGCCGCGTCCCGTCCGAGGAGGCACCATGGGCGTGCCGCCCGGCGAAAACCTGCAGCACCCGTACCGCCAGGACATCGGGTACTACGCCGAGCGCGCGCTCGGCCTGCTCGCTTCGGCCGAGGACGGGACGCCCGGCGCGCGCGAGCCGTTCGAGCGCTGGGGTCAGCCACTCACCCGTGACGGCGCGCGCGTGGTCGTGGCCCGTGAACACGGATTCGGCTCCTGGGAAGCACTTCGCGTCCACGTCGAGTCTCTTGTGGACAGTGGTGAGCCGTTCGCCCGCGCGTACCGGGCAGTCGAGGCGCGGGACGTCGAGCAGCTCGAAACCCTCCTCGGCGAGTTTCCCTGGCTCGTCACCGCCCGTGGCACCAACGGCAACGACCTGCTCGGCATGGCGGGCGCGACCTGCGACGAGCGCCTGAGCCGCGTCCTGCTCGCCCACGGCGCCGATCCCGCCCGCGGCAACGTCCACGGCTGGACCCCGCTGCACCAAGCCGCGTACAGCAATCTCCCGCTGCTGCTCGACTTGCTGCTGGACGCCGGCGCCCCGGTCGACGTCTCCGCTCGTGGCGACGGCGGCACTCCCCTGGTCGTCGCCCTGTTCTGGGGGCACCGCGAAGCCGCGGAGACCCTGGCCGCGCACAGCCGCGCCCCGGGCAACCTGCGGGTCGCGGCCGGGCTCGGCGACAGCGACCTCCTCGACGAGCTGCTGACGTCCGGCCGCGGCGGCGACCACCGCGGCTTTTACCGGCCCCACAGCGGTTTCCCGGCGTGGCGGCCGACGAACAACCCGGCCGAGGCCCGCGACGAAGCGCTCGCCTGGGCCGCCCGCAACGACCGCACCGAGGCGCTGCGCACGCTGGTTTCGCGCGGGGCCGACGTGAACGCCGACGTCTACCGCGGCACGGCGCTGGCGTGGGCGGCGGCGCAGGGCAGGCTCACGGCCGTCCGGACGCTCCTGGACCTCGGCGCCGCCGTGAACCACCGGGGCACCTTCGGCGGCCCTAAGCACGGCGAAGGCGTCACGGCCCTGCACCTGGCCGCGCAGTCCGGGCACCTCGACGTCATCGGCGCCCTGCTCGACGCGGGTGCCGACCGGGACGCGCGGGACGCGAACTTCGGCAGCACCCCGGAGACGTGGGCGGAGGTGTGCGGGCAGCCGGCGGCCCAGGAGCTGCTCCGCTAGACAAGCGGAGTCCGTAGTCCGTATCTTCGGAGACGGACTACAGACTCCGTTTTGTCTTCTGGGAGGACCCATGACCACACCGCGCGACGTCTTCACCGCGTTGTCCGACGGGATCAGCGAAGGCCGCTACGGCGAGCTTTCCGCGCTGTACGCGGAGGACACCGTCGTCGAACACCCGCAGGCCGTCCCCCGGCCGACGCGCCTGACCGGCCGCGACGCCGTCCACGAGCGGTTCACCGGCGCCCTCGCGGGCGCGTACCGGCTCAAGCGGAAGAACGTCGTCGTGCACGAGACGACGGACCCCGAGGTGATCGTCGCGGAATACGACTACGACGCCGAATCCGTCGAAACCGGCCGCACGATCTCGGCGGCCAACATCCAGGTGCTGCGCGTCCGCGACGGCCTGATCGTCCATTCCCGCGACTACCACGACTACCTGAAGCTCGCCGTGATCCGGAACGGCGTCGACCAGCTGGTGAAGGCGTACGAGCAGGCCCCGCCGCGCGAGCTGTCCCCGGTCGTGCCGGAGAGCGCGGGCACGGTGTTCGAGCGGCTCGTGCACGGCGTCGCGGGCGGGCGCTGGGACGCGCTGCCGGAGCTGTACGCCGGAGAAACGCACGTGACGCACCCGTTCCTGCCGGGTTCCGGGGTCGTGCGCACGCGCGACGAGCTGCGGGAGCACTTCGCCGCGGGCAAGGCGATGAACCCGCGCTTCGCGATCGCGGACCTGACGACCTACCAGGGCGCCGATCCGGAGGTGCTGATCGGCGAGTTCGCCTACCAGGGCGAGTACGGCGGGCGCCCGGTGCGGATCGCCAACATCTTCGCCATGCGGGTGCGGGACGGGCTCGTCGTCGAATCCCGCGACTACGGCGACCACCTCGGCATCGCCGGTGACCTCGGCAAGATCCCCGAGCTGGCCGCGAAACTCGCTTAGGCGCCCAGGTCGTCGAACTCGCCGTCGTCGACGCCCTTCACGAACGCGTCCCACTCCGACATCGTGAAGACCATGATCGTGCCGTCGACGTCCGGCGAGCGCCGCAGCGCGACGTAGGTGGCACCGTCGGTGTGCTCGACGAACGCGTACTCGACGACCTCGTCCAGGGTGACGCCCGCGGGCTCGCCCCGGATCCACTCCGCCCCGGAAAGGTCGAGGTGGTGCCGGATGTGCGCCTTGTCATCGGTCATGCGGTCAGCGTAACGAGCCACCCCGAAAAGCCGTGAAGGCCTCCTTACCGGCGTTTTCGACCGGTAAGGAGGCCTTCACGGAACTCGCGGGAGATCAGGCGGTCTCGGTGATCGGCCGGTCCACCCACGACATCAGGTCGCGCAGCTTCTTGCCGGTCGCCTCGATCGGGTGCTGGTTGCCCTGCTCCTCGAGCTTGGTGAAGTTCGGCCGGCCGGCCTCGTCCTCGGCGACCCATTCGCGGGCGAACGTGCCGTCCTGGATCTCGCCGAGGATCTTCTTCATCTCCTCCTTCACCGCCGGCGAGATGACGCGCGGGCCGCGGGTCAGGTCGCCGTACTCGGCGGTGTCGGAGATCGAGTAGCGCTGGCGCGCGATGCCGCCCTCGTACATGAGGTCGACGATCAGCTTCAGCTCGTGCAGCACCTCGAAGTAGGCGATCTCCGGGGCGTAGCCGGCCTCGGTGAGCACCTCGAAACCGGTCTGCACCAGCGCGGACGCGCCACCGCAGAGCACGGCCTGCTCGCCGAAGAGGTCGGTCTCGGTCTCCTCGGTGAACGTCGTCTTGATGACGCCGGCGCGGGCGCCACCGATGGCGGCCGCGTAGGAGAGGGCGAGCGCCTGGGCGTTGCCGGACGCGTCCTGCTCCACGGCGATGAGCGCCGGGACGCCCTTGCCGTCGACGAACTGGCGGCGCACGAGGTGACCCGGGCCCTTGGGGGCGACCATGGCGACGTCCACGTTGGACGGCGGCTTGATCAGGTCGTAGCGGATGTTGAAGCCGTGGCCGAAGAACAGCGCGTCGCCGTCCTTGAGGTTCGGCGCGATGTCCTGCTCGTAGATGAAGCGCTGCTTGGTGTCCGGCGCCAGGATCATGATCAGGTCGGCCTCGGCCGACGCCTCGGCCGGGGTGAGCACGCGCAGGCCCTGCTCTTCGGCCTTCGCCCGCGACTTGGACCCCTCGGGCAGGCCGATGCGGACGTCGACGCCGGAGTCGCGCAGGCTCAGCGAGTGGGCGTGGCCCTGGCTGCCGTAGCCGATGACAGCGACCTTGCGCCCCTGGATGATCGAAAGGTCGGCGTCGTCGTCGTAGAAGATTTCCACTGCCATGGGGGTGTTGCTTCCTTTCCTGACTTACTTCTCTAGCGCGGTGATGTGGCGGTGATCGAACGGGCGCCGCGCCCCACCGCGACCATGCCGGACTGCACGAGCTCGCGGATGCCATACGGCTCCAGCATCCGCAGCAGCGCACCGATCTTGTCGGACGTCCCGGTGGCCTCGACGGTGAGCGCCTCGGGCGAGACGTCCACCACCTTGGCGCGGAAGAGCTGGACGGTTTCGAGGACCTGGCTGCGCACGGTGTTGTCGGCGCGCACCTTCACGAGCAGCAGTTCGCGCTGCACGGCGGTCGACTGCTCCAGCTCGACGATCTTGATCACGTTGACCAGCTTGTTGAGCTGCTTCGTCACCTGTTCGAGCGGTAGCTCTTCCACGGCGACCACGATCGTCATCCGGGACACCTCGGGGTTTTCCGTGGGCCCGACGGCAAGGGACTCGATGTTGAAACCACGGCGGGAGAACAGGCCGGAGACGCGTGCGAGCACACCGGGCTTGTTCTCGACCAGGACACTCAGCGTGTGGACGGTCATCTCAGTGCTCGCCACCTTCCGCGGCGGCTTCCGTCGTCTCCACCGAAACCTCGTCGTCGTCGAACAGCGGCCGGATGCCCCGGACCGCCATGATCTCGTCGTTGCCGGTGCCCGCGGCGACCATCGGCCACACCTGGGCATCCTTCCCGACCACGAAGTCGATCACGACGGGGCGGTCGTTGATCTCCATCGCGCGGCGGATGGTGGCGTCGACGTCTTCCTTGGTCTCGCAGCGCAGCCCGGCGCAGCCCAGCGCCTCGGCCAGCAGCACGAAGTCCGGGATGCGGTGCTTGTGCGTGCCGAGGTCGGTGTTGGAGTACCGCTCCGAGTAGAAGAGGTTCTGCCACTGCCGGACCATGCCCAGGTTGCCGTTGTTGATCACGGCGACCTTGATCGGCGCGCCCTCGATGGCGCAGGTGGCCAGCTCCTGGTTGGTCATCTGGAAGCAGCCGTCGCCGTCGATCGCCCAGACCTGCGTGCCGGGGACGCCGAACTGCGCGCCCATCGCGGCGGGCACCGCGTACCCCATGGTGCCGAGGCCGCCGGAGTTGATCCAGGTGCGCGGGTTCTCGTACTTGACGAACTGCGCGGCCCACATCTGGTGCTGGCCGACGCCGGCGGCGTACACCGCGTCCGGGCCGACGATCTGGCCGATCCGCTCGATGACGTACTGCGGCGACAGCGAACCGTCGTCGGGCCACTCGTACCCGGCCGGGTAGGTCTTGCGCCAGTCGTCGGCCTGGGTCCACCAGTCGGCGAGGTCGGGCTTGCCGCCGTGCTCGAACTCCGTGGTGACGGCGGTGATCAGCTCGCCGATGATCTCCTTGCAGTCCCCCACGATCGGCACGTCGGCCTTGCGGTTCTTGGAGATCTCGGCGGGGTCGATGTCGGCGTGCACGACCGCGGCGTCCGGCGCGAACGACGACAGCTGGCCGGTGACCCGGTCGTCGAAGCGGGCGCCGAGCGCGATGAGCAGGTCGGCGCGCTGCATCGCGGCGACCGCGGCGACCGAGCCGTGCATGCCCGGCATGCCCAGGTGCTGCGGGTGCGAGTCGGGGAACGCGCCGCGCGCCATCAGCGTGGTGACGACGGGGATGTTCGTCAGCTCGGCCAGCTGCTTCAGCTGCTCGTGCGCCTCGGCCTTGATCACGCCGCCGCCGACGTAGAGCACCGGTCGGCGCGACTTCGCGATCAGCTTCGCGGCTTCGCGAACCTGCTTGCCGTGCGGGCGCAGCGTCGGGCGGTAACCCGGGAGGCGCAGCTCGGTCGGCCAGGAGAACGAGGTCATCTCCTGCAGCACGTCCTTGGGGATGTCCACCAGGACCGGGCCGGGGCGTCCGGTCGCGGCCAGGTGGAACGCCTCGGCGATGGTCCGCGGGATTTCCGCCGGGTCCGTGACGAGGAAGTTGTGCTTGGTGATCGGCATGGTGATGCCGCAGATGTCGGCTTCCTGGAACGCGTCGGTGCCGATCAGCGCCCGGGTCTGCTGGCCGGTGATGGCCACCACCGGGACGGAGTCCATGTTGGCGTCGGCGAGCGGCGTGACCAGGTTGGTGGCGCCGGGGCCGGAGGTGGCCATGCACACGCCGACCTTGCCGGTGGCCTGCGCGTAGCCGGTCGCCGCGTGCCCCGCGCCCTGTTCGTGGCGGACCAGGACGTGGCGGACCTTCGTCGAGTCGAGCAGCGGGTCGTAGGCGGGCAGGATGGTGCCGCCCGGAATGCCGAAGACCACCTCGGCGCCGACGGCCTCGAGCGAGCGCACGAGCGACTGGGCGCCGGTGACGCGCACCGGCGTTCCCGCCGGGGGCGCCGGCTTCGGACGGGCTCCGGACGTACCGGGCGTCGGCCCGGGTTTCGCGTCGCTGCGCGACGTGGCACTGGTCATCGGTTCTGCCTCGTGGGTCTCGGTGTCACTCGTTCGGGTCAGTTTGATGCGGTGCGGTGAAGAAGCTCTTCTCCTCGGGCAACAAAAAACCCTCGCCGACCGTAAGGTCGCACGAGGGTCGCGCGTCGACGCAGCGGAAGGACTTCCCTAAGCGTCGACGCGCTTGGGAAGTACGAGGCCGGTCAGCGGTGTCACGGCGATGACGCTAGCCGGAACGCCGCGCGGGTGTCAACTCTGCGGGACGGTGTGTCCGGATCGTGGACACAGCCGCGACGCGTGTCACGCCCGCCCGACCCGGGTTCGGGCCGGTCGGCGCGGCGGTGCACCATTTCGGGGTGGCCGAAAAAGCTCAGCAGGACGAGGGCCGGAAGGCCGTCTTCCGCGTCCCCCGCACGTCGTTCATGGCGATCGCGCTCCTGACCGTGTGCGTGACGCCGATCGCGCTCGGGGAAATCCCGTACCTGCAGTGGCTCTACATCTTCCCGATCGCGCTCGCGGTCTTCGTGGTCCGCCACCGCACCGTCGCCACGCGCGAAGGGCTGGCGATCCGGACGATGTTCGGCAAGCGCGACGTGCCGTGGTCGGCGCTGAAGGGCCTCGCGATCACCAAGAAGTCCCGCGTCCAGGCGGTGCTGAAGGACGACACGAAGGTGCCGCTGCCGACGGTCCGGACCCGGCACCTGCCGGTGCTGTCGCTGGTGAGCGAGGGCCTCGTCGCCGATCCGAGCGGCCTGCTCGAAGAGGAAGACCTGAAGCCCGGCTCGTAGCACCCTCGATGGACGGGCTCCGCACGACTGGCTAAATTGGTAGGACCAGTTTTGGCGGAGTGTTCCCGCCGACCATCCGACCTGGGAGTTTCGCCGTGCCGCCTCTCCGTTCCCGGACCACCACCCACGGCCGCAACGCGGCGGGCGCGCGCTCGCTCTGGCGCGCCACCGGCATGACCGACAGCGACTTCGGCAAGCCGATCGTGGCGATCGCCAACTCCTACACGCAGTTCGTGCCCGGCCACGTGCACCTCAAGGACCTCGGCGAGATCGTCGCCGGCGCGGTCAAGGAAGCCGGCGGCGTCGCGCGCGAGTTCCACACCATCGCCGTCGACGACGGCATCGCCATGGGCCACTCCGGCATGCTCTACTCGCTGCCCTCGCGCGAGATCATCGCCGACTCGGTGGAGTACATGGTCAACGCGCACCAGGCCGACGCGCTGGTGTGCATCTCCAACTGCGACAAGATCACCCCGGGCATGCTCAACGCGGCGATGCGGCTGAACATCCCGGTCGTGTTCGTCTCCGGCGGGCCGATGGAGGCGGGCAAGGCGGTCGTCGTCGGCGGCGTCGCCCAGGCCCCGACCGACCTGATCACCGCGATCGCGGCGTCGGCGAGCCCGGAGGTCGACGAGGACGGGCTGGGCATCGTCGAGCGTTCCGCGTGCCCGACGTGCGGCTCGTGCTCGGGCATGTTCACCGCGAACTCCATGAACTGCCTCACCGAGGCGCTGGGGCTGTCCCTGCCGGGCAACGGCTCCACGCTGGCGACGCACGCCGCGCGCCGCGCGCTGTTCGAGGAGGCCGGGCGCACGGTCGTCGAGCTGTGCAAGCGCTGGTACGAGCAGGACGACGACTCGGTGCTGCCGCGCTCGATCGCGTCGAAGGCGGCGTTCGAGAACGCGATGGCCCTCGACATGGCGATGGGCGGCTCGACGAACACGGTGCTGCACATCCTCGCCGCCGCGCAGGAGGGCGAGGTCGACTTCACGATCGCCGACATCGACGCGATCGGCCGCCGCGTGCCGTGCCTGTCGAAGGTGGCGCCGAACTCGGACTACCACATGGAGGACGTCCACCGTGCCGGCGGCATCCCGGCGATCCTCGGCGAGCTGCACCGCGGCGGCCTGCTGAACACCGACGTCTGGTCGGTCCACTCCAAGGACCTGGAATCCTGGCTCGCCGCCTGGGACATCCGCGCCGCTTCGCCCTCGCCGGCGGCGCTCGAACTGTTCCACGCGGCCCCGGGCGGCGTCCGCACGACCGAGGCGTTCTCGACGTCGAACCGCTGGTCGTCCCTGGACACGGACGCGGCGGGCGGCTGCATCCGCGACGTCGAGCACGCGTACACGAAGGACGGCGGCCTGGCCATCCTGCGCGGCAACCTGGCCGAGAACGGCGCGGTCATCAAGGCGGCGGGCATCGACGAGGACCTGTGGCACTTCGAAGGCCCGGCGCGGGTCCTGGAGAGCCAGGAGGAAGCGGTCTCGGCGATCCTCAAGAAGGAGATCCAGCCGGGCGAGGTCCTGGTGATCCGCTACGAGGGCCCGGCGGGTGGCCCGGGCATGCAGGAAATGCTGCACCCGACGGCGTTCCTCAAGGGGTCGGGCCTCGGCAAGAAGTGCGCCCTGATCACGGACGGCCGCTTCTCGGGCGGTTCGTCGGGAATCTCGGTCGGCCACATCTCCCCGGAGGCGGCGGCCGGCGGCCTGATCGGCCTGGTCGAGAACGGCGACCGCATCCTCCTCGACGTCCACGAGCGCCGGCTGGAGCTGCTGGTGGACCCGGAGGTCCTGGCGGAGCGCCGGTCGAAGATGGAGGCGTCCGAGCGCCCGTGGCAGCCGAAGGAGCGCCAGCGCCCGGTGACGGCGGCACTGCGCGCGTACGCCCGCATGGCGACGTCGGCGGACACGGGCGCGGTCCGCGACGTGAACAAGTAGGTCCGGCTCCCCACCGTCCGGCTCCGGCCGGCTCCAGCCGCGAAGGCCGTCCCGCTCCCGGGGCGGCCTTTCCGGCGTCCGGACCACCCCTCGGCCGTGAGGGGGACCCCCGGTTTCAACGTTACCGGCGAGCACTGACAATTCCGGGCTCGTCGGCTGCCGCGGACCCGAGCTGTCCACAGTCCGGCCCGCACGGCCGAGTTGTCCCCAGGCCGCCGCAGGACCAGCCCGCGCCGCACCACCGAGCCGGTCCCAGGCAGCCCTGGACAACCAAGCCGTCCCCAGCGGCATCGCGCCGCCGAGCCAGACCCACGCCTGCCCCCGCCGAGTCCCCCAAGCCGCCGCACCACCGAGCCGGTCCCACGCAGCCATGCACGACCAAGCTGCACCCCAACGGTGCCACGCCGCCGAACCAGACCGACGCCCGCCCGGCCGAACCTGACCCCAGCCCGCCCCGCCGAGCCACCCCCACGCCCGCCTCGCCGTACCGGCCCCAGTCCCCCACCGAGCGGGACCCAGCCCGCCGCGGCGCCTACCGCGTCAGGACGATGACCACCACGGTCGCCGCCGCGGCCAGCAGCAGTGACACCAGCCCCAGCGGCAGCGGCCGCTTCCGCCACGGCGTGTTCCGCTCCAGCGAAACCGGCCCGGCCCCGGTGAACAGCAAGCTCAGCGCGGAAGCCCCCAGCAGCAGCTCCAGCTCGAACCCCTGCCCCTGCTGTTCGAAGAACCCGCCGTGGAACTTCGCGTACACGGCGTTCGCCGCCACCCCGAGCAGCGCGGCCGCGGCGAGCGGCGTGAACAGCCCGACGATCACCAGCACCCCGCCGCCGACCTCGGCGATCCCCGTGATCCACGACAGCAGCGTCGTCTGCTTGTGGTAGCCGAACGTCTCCAGCACGCGCGCGAACCCGCCGATGCCCGGCCCGCCGAACAGGCCGAACAGGTGCTGCAGACCGTGCGCGCCCATGGTCACGCCGAGCGCCAGCCGCAGGATCAGCAGGCCGAGGCCGAGCCCGCCCTGGCGCGGGGTGTCGTCACCCCCGTCGTCCTCGACGTCGGAGAGAAGGCTGGTGGGCTGCTGCGAAAAATCGTCTCCACTGCTCACGCGCGAAGGGTAGGGGATCGGCGCGGGCCTGGCGAGCTCAGTATTCGCCGTGGACGAGGTTGTCCGGCAGCTCGCCGCCCGCGTACCGGGCGATTTCCGCCGCCGCGACGGCGTACGACCGCCCCCGCACCCCGCGCACCGACCCGCCGATGTGCGGGGTCAGCAGCAGCCCGGGCACCGTCCACAGCGGGTGCCCGGACGGCGGCGGCTCGGGATCGGTGACGTCCAGCGCGGCGCGCAGCCGTCCCGTGGTCAATTCGGCGACCAGGGCGTCGGTGTCGACCACCGCGCCGCGCGAGACGTTGACCAGCACCGCGCCATCGCGCATCTCGGCCAGGAACTCAGCGCCGACCATGCCCCGGGTGCGCGAGGTCAGCGGCACCATCAGCACCACGGCGTCGTGCAGCCCGAGCAGCGCCGGCAGCTCGCTCACGCCGTGCACGCCCTCGCGCGCGGTCATCCCGACCATCGTGCACCGCGCGTCGAACGGCTCGAGCCGGCGTCGCAGGTGCCGCCCCAGGTCGCCGGCGCCGATGACGAGCACGCGCTTGCCCTGCAGCGTGTCGGCCGTCTGCCGTTCCCAGCGGCCTTCGCGCTGCGCCGCCGCGAAGACGTCCAGCTTCCGGTACATCGACAGCAGCACCGCGACGACCCATTCGGCGGTGCTCCCGCCGTGCGCGCCGCGGCAGGTGGAGAGCAGGACGCCGTCGGGCACCTTGCCCACCCAGTCTTCGGCACCGGCGGACAGCAGCTGGATCAGCTTGAGGTTCGGCAGCGTGCGCCAGAGCTCCTCGCCGGGCGGGTGCTTGCCGGGGATGAGGACCTCCGCCTTCGCCGCTTCCGGGGGCACGGGTTCGCCCCACTGGTAGCGCACGGGCAGGACCCGCGGGACCTCGGCGAGCACGGTCATGCCCTCGTCGTCGGGAACCAGCACGGTCAGCGTCATGATCCCCAACGTAAACCAGGAGTGCTCACCCATGGTTCACGCGGCGGGCCCTAGGCTGGGGGATCATGCGCACTCGGTACCGGTCGGCCCTGCTGGCGATCCTGGCCTGCGGCGTCCTGCTGCCCGCCGGCTGCGCGCGGTTCGACGACACCGCGGCCGGCCAGTCGTTCAGCCCCGCCCCCGTCCCGAGCCCCGAATCGCCGCCCCAGGTCCAGGGCCCCGGCGCGGATTCGGGCGGCGACGGCAAGCAGGTGCGCCCCGGCCCGTCCGCGACGCCGGTGCCGCCGCCCCAGGGCTGCAAGGACTTCGACCCGTCGGTGATCTCGACGTGCCTGGACACCGTCGCCGCGGTGGCCGGCCTGCCGGGCGACGGGTCGACGCCGAGCGCGCTCGCGGGCGAGCGAAAGAGCGGCCGCGTAATGCTGGCGACGGCGGGCAAGGACGCGACGGACTTCGCGAAGCTCGACGTCCAAGCGGCCGGGGACGGCGGCCTGACCGGACTCGCACTCTCGCCGTCGTACGTCGAAGACCAGCTGGTGTTCGCGTACGTGACGACAGCGACCGACAACCGCGTCGTCCGCTTCGCGAAGGGCCAGGCCGCGAAGCCGGTGCTCACCGGCATCCCGAAGGGCGCGTCCGGCAACCGCGGCACGATCGCGACCGACAACCGCGGCGCGCTGCTGGTCGCGACGGGCGACGCGGGCAACCCGAACGCCGCCGCCGACCCGAACTCCCTGGCCGGCAAGGTGCTGCGCATCGACACGTCCGGCAAGGCCGCGGCCGGCAACCCGAACGGGTCCCTGACCGTGGCGGCCGGCCTGCACGCCCCCGGCGGCCTGTGCGCCTCGGCCGACGGCGGCCGCGTCTGGGTCACCGACCGGCTCGCCGACAAGGACGTCCTCTACCGGCTGCAGGCCGGGCAGCCGCTGACGACTCCGGCGTGGACGTGGCCCGACAAGCCGGGTGTCGCGGGCTGCGCCGACTTCGTCGACGCCAACGGCTCGGTCTCGGTCGGCACGTCGCTGGCCGGCAACCTGCAGAACCTGCCGGTCACGCCGGAGGGCGCGATCAGTGGGAAGCCGACGGTCAGCCTCGACGGCAAGACCGGCAAGCCGCCCGTGACGTACGGGCGCCTCGCCGGGATGAGCATGATCAACCCGCAGCTCGCGGTGGCCGGCACGGTCAACAAGGACGGCGGCACGCCGGTGTCGAGCGACGACCGCGTCGTGCTCATCACCCCGGCGACCTCCGGTGGCGGCAACGGCAAGGACTGACGCTCGCGTTTGCCGTTTTTCGACCAGCGTCTGTTTTCGCTGGTCAGGACCATCAAGTGAGCGGCTTCAGCTCCACTCGCCGCCCCTCCGCCGACGACGTCAGCCCGGCTTCGGCGAGCTGCAGCCCCCGGGCCGCCGAGTAGAAGTCGTAGCGGTGTTGCCGCCCGGCGACCACGTCCCGGACGAACTCCTCCCACTGCGCCTTGAAGCCGTTGTCGAACTCGGCGTTGTCGGGGACCTCCTGCCACTGGTCGCGGAACGGCTCGGTCGCGGGCAGGTCGGGGTTCCACACCGGCTTCGGCGTCGCGGAGCGGTGCTGGACCCGGCAGCGCCGCAGCCCGGCGACGGCGCTGCCCTCGGTGCCGTCGACCTGGAACTCGACGAGCTCGTCGCGGAACACCCGCGTCGACCACGACGAGTTGATCTGCGCGACGACCCCGGATTCCAGCTCGAAGATCCCGTACGCGGCGTCGTCGGCCGTAGCCGCGTACGCGTCTCCCTGCTCGTCCCAGCGACGCGGGATGTGCGTCGTCGCTTTCGCGGTCACGGCCTCGACGCGGCCGAAGAGGTTCTCGAGCACGTAGTTCCAGTGGCAGAACATGTCGAGCACGATCCCGCCGCCGTCCTCGGCCCGGTAGTTCCAGCTCGGGCGCTGCGCCTCCTGCCAGTCGCCCTCGAACACCCAGTAGCCGAACTCGCCCCGCACCGACAGGACCCGGCCGAAGAACCCGCCGTCGATCAGCCGGCGCAGCTTCCGCAGCCCGGGCAGGAACAGCTTGTCGTGCACGACGCCGTGGCAGATCCCGGCGTCCCGCGCGAGCCCGGCCAGCTCCAGCGCCGATGTCAGTTTTTCGGCAAGGGGCTTCTCGGCGTAGACGTGCTTGCCCGCGGCGATGGCCGCCCGCACCGACGGCTCCCGCGCCGACGTCAGCTGCGCGTCGAAATAGATGCCGGCGTCAGCCAGCGCGGACTCCGGGTCGGTGGTCCACGCGGTCACGTCGTGTCGGTCGGCCAGGTCCTTGAGCTTCGCGGCGTTGCGCCCGGCGAGGATCGGCTCGAGCTGCACGCGGCTGCCGTCCGGCAGGGCGACGCCGCCCTGGTCGCGAATCGACAAGACCGACCGGAGCAGGTGCTGCCGGTAGCCCATCCGGCCGGTGACCCCGTTGAGCAGCACTCCGATACTGGGCTGGTTCATCACTGCCGGCCTTCCTGGTCGATGTCGTATTCCGCGCGACGGCCGCACATGCCGTAGCCGTCCGGGTTCGAAGGTGCCGCGACCCGGACGCCGGACCGCTCGAGGTGACTCCCGTCGCCGACGGCGAGCGCCGCGAGGTACGCCCCGGTCAGCTCGGCGGCCCGCAACGCCCCGGCCCGCCACCGCGGAACCCAGTCGCCGATTTTCGGCGAAACGAGCGCGACGGCCGCCCGGTGGAACTCCCGCAGCGGCTCCGGGTCGCCGTCCCGCAGCGCCTGCCGCAGCGGCAGGTAACCACGAATCGCCAGGTCACGGCGTTGACGAGCGGCGTGGTCGGTTTTCGGCAACGCCGCGGCCTCGGCGTAGGCGGCCGGATCGGCGAGCACGTCGGGCGGGAAGGTGAACACCGCGTCCCCCGCCTCGGGCAGCCCGCTGTTCTGCATCAGCACCGTGACGCGCAGCCCGTCTTCCTGGACCATCCGGTGCACGGTCCCCGGCGCGAACCACGCGATCACGCCGGCTTCCAGCGGCGTCTCGTCGTAGCCGCCGGCGCTCAGCGTCTGGACCGCCCCGCGCCCGCCGGTGACGACGTACGCCTCGGTGCAGGCGAGGTGCAGGTGCGGGCTGCCGCCACACACCCCATCCTCCGCCGCCCAGTCGTAGGCGCGCAGGTGCGAGACCCCGATTCCACCTGGAAGTGGGAACGCGTTCATGACCACCCGTGCCGATCCAGGTAGCCACTCACCCGATCGCGGTCCCACGCCCCATCGGCAACGACGACCCGGTAGCGGTAGGTGAAGCTCTCCCCCGGCTCCAGCTCGAATTCGTCGAAAAACGCCCACGAGAACGCCACCATGGGCGTCTCCCGCGAGCGGACGAACCAGTGCGACTCGTGGATCGCGTGGTCGTTTTCCGGCGAATGCGCGAAGACCAGCGTGGAATGCGCGTCGACGTCGTCGTGCTCGCCGACGAACGCCAGCCACGGTGCCTGCGCGCCCATCATGTCCTCACCGCCGAGCTCGCCGGGCCCGAGGACGCGCCCACCGCTGAAGTCGCGCGGCCCCCGCCAGTGCAGCCCGGTGTACCCGGCCAGCTCACGACCGGCGGTCGTCGGGCTGCCGAACTCGAGCGGGGCGTCCCGGACGTTGGTCAGCTCGATCCCCCAGTCGAGCGCCCAGGCCCCTTCGTCCGGCTCGACCGAGTGGACGACGAGGTCACGCCGCTCCCGCGCCCACTCCGCGCCGTTGTTCGCGACCCAGGTGAGCCGCTCGGTGAAGCCCAGCCGGTCGGGGTCGACGGTGAAGGCCGCGAAGTCGTCGTGCCGCATCGAGCCGATGCGGTCGGGCAGGTCCTGGTACCAATCGCCGGGGACGTAGGTGTGGCCGCCCCAGAAGTTCTGCCCGGAGAGGTGGCTGGACGTCATCTGCAGGCCCTTGTGCCACCGGTGGTCGGCGGGCCGGTACCCGCTGACGCCGCGGCCGCCGAGGGTCCGCAGCGGGTGGGTGTAGGGCTTGCGGGACTCGAAGGCGACCGGGTCGGGCTTGTACACATAGGACATTAGCTGAATCCCGCCGGCCTCGACGATCACCCGCTCCCCGTGCCGGTGCGTGACGGTGATCGCCGCGCTCACGCCGGCGCCCCGGCCATGGACCGGTGGAAGGCGTCGTCGGGCACGATCTCCCCGCGGCGAACCCCGGCCCCGGTGGCCGCGGACTTGTACAGGGCCGCGACGAACTCCAGCACCCGCCGCCCGTCCTCCCCGCTGCACGGCGGCCGCCGCCCGGCCCGATGGGCAGCGAGGACGGGACCGAACGCGGCGGCGTGCGAGCTGACGTCGTCCGAGGCCACCGACCAGCGTTTCGTCGCTTTTTCGGCAACGTGCGGCGCCGCGGTGTAGCGCCAGTCCTTGGCGCCGTAGCCGTAGAGGTGGGTCAGCTCGACGGTGGCGTTTTCGCAGTCGACCCGGATCCGGCTCACCTCGTCCGGCGACAGGACGCTGTTGACGACGGTCGCGAGCGCCCCCGACTCGAACCGCACGAGCGCGGTGGAGACGTCCTCGGTCTCGACGTCGTGCACCAGCCGCGCGGTCATCGCGCGCACCTCGGCCCAGTCGCCGAGCAGGTGGAGCAGGAGGTCCATCTGGTGGATGCCGTGCCCCATGGCGGGGCCGCCGCCCTCGGAGTCCCAGCGTCCCCGCCACGGCACCGAGTAGTAGGCGGCATCGCGATACCAGGTGGTCTGGCAGTGCGCGACGAGCGGTCGCCCCAGAACCCCGTCCGCGATAAGGCTCCGGAAGTGCGCGGCACCGGCCCCGGACCGTTGCTGGAAAACGAACGAAACGTACGGCCCGCCCTCCCGCTCGGCGGCGGCCATCTCGTCGTACTCGGCGAGCGACCGGCACGGCGGCTTCTCACACCAGACCCAGGCCCCGCTCTCGAGCGCCTTGGTGGTCTGCTCGACGTGCAGCCCCGGCGGCGTGCAGATCGAGACGAGATCGGGTTCCTGCTCGGCGAGCAAGGTATCGAGATCGCCGTACGGCTTGGCATTGCCGGCCGCGGCACAAAACGCGACAGCCCGCGCTTCCTCAACATCGGCGGCGGCCACGATGTCGACATCATCCCGGTACGCCTGAAAGGCAGCCCGATGACTGGCGGCGATACCCCCGGCGCCGACAACGGCGACCCGTAAGCGCTTTCTCTCAGTCAACCCAGGTCTCCCTCCTCGGTCCACTACCGCCGACCGTCTCAGAAAGCGCTTTCTCACGCAACGCACTGGTCCGATGTCAACGTTGTCACCCAGGGTGGTCAACCGGAACGGACGACAGCATCAGCGGGCCTTCGGCATCCGCGACTTCAACGCCACCAAGGCTTCAGGCCCTCAGCGCTGACGCCCCAGCCGACTCCGCGACGGTCCCGGCGCCGTCGGCACCGTTCTCCGGCTCGAAGCCCCGACGCCGTCAGCCACGCCCTTCGACTCGGAGCCCCGGCGCAGTCGGCCGCTGCCACCGGCGCCGCCGCCTCGAACCGCAGCGCTTCCGCCGTCTGCCGCCACACCCCGGCACCGGGTCGCTCAGCGGGTCTTGCTCCTGGGCTCCCGCTTCCGCGGCTGCCGGCTCTCGGCGCGGGCCGCCCGGATGTCCAAGAAAGCGACAACGGCCGAAACGACCGCGGCGAACAGCCCGAGGAACCGCCCGAAGCCCGCGCCGATGGCGATCCCCGCGGCGTCGAAGATGCCGCGCTGGTCTGCGTCGAACTCCCAGTCGAGCGTGAACCAGCCGAGCACCATCAGCAGCAGCGACGCCGCGGCGACCACCAGCCACAGGTGCGGCAGGCCGCTGACCCGCACTTTCCGGATTCGCCCGAAAACGACCACGACCAGTCCGGCCAGCAGCAGCGGCAGCGGCGGGCACCAGGCGAAGAAGCTCGACTGCCACGCGTTCCGGATGACGTCGCTGTGCGGCAGGGACGAGAGGATGACTTCGATGTCCGGCTTGTTGGTGCTCAGCGTGGTCCACGGCAGGAACGTCGACCCCAGCGCGAGCAACCCGGCCGCCAGGCCGAGCCACTCGCGCCAGGTGACGCTTTTGACGGAAAACGGCGATGTCATGAAAACGGTCAGGAGCCGACGCGCTCGATGATCAGTTCCCGGACCCGCTTGGCGTCGGCCTGTCCCTTGGTCGCCTTCATGACCGCGCCGACGATCGCGCCGGCCGCGGCGACCTTGCCACCACGGATCTTCTCGGCGACGTCCGGCTGCGCCGCCAGGGCCTCGTCGATCGCCGCGAGCAGGGCCGAGTCGTCCGAGACGACCTTCAGCCCGCGCTTCTCGACGACGTCGCGCGGCTCGCCCTCACCGGCGAGCACGCCCTGGACGACCTCCTTGGCCAGCTTGTTCGTCAGCTCACCGGACGAAACCAGCGCGATGACCTCGGCCAGCTGCTTCGGCGTGATCGGCAGGTCGGCCAGCTCGACCTCGCGGGAGTTCGCCTCCTGCGCGAGGGTGTTGACCCACCACCCACGCGCCTCGTCCGGCGACGCACCGGCCTCGACCGTGGCCGCGACGAGGTCGACAGCACCGACGTTCAGCAGGTCACGCAGGGCTTCGTCAGAAAGTGACCATTCCTGCTGGATCCGCTTCCGCCGCTCCGAAGGCATCTCGGGCAGCGTGCCGCGCAGCTCCTCGACCCATTCACGCGACGGCGCGATCGGGACCAGGTCGGGCTCCGGGAAGTACCGGTAGTCCTCCGCGGTCTCCTTCGTCCGGCCGGACGACGTCGTGCCGTCGGCCTCCTGGAAGTGCCGCGTCTCCTGCTTGATCGAACCGCCCTCGGCGAGGATGGCCGCTTGGCGCGTCATCTCGTAGCGAACGGCCCGTTCGACGCTCCGCAGCGAGTTGACGTTCTTCGTCTCGGTGCGGGTACCGAACTCGGTCGCGTCCTTCGCCATCAGCGAAACGTTCGCGTCGCACCGCAGCGAGCCCTGGTCCATGCGGACGTCCGACACGTCGAGCGCGCGAAGCAGGTCACGCAACGCCGAAACGTACGCCCGTGCCACCTCGGGTGCCCGCTCGCCGGTGCCCTCGATCGGCTTGGTGACGATTTCGATCAGCGGAACGCCGGCCCGGTTGTAGTCGAGCAGCGAGTGCTCAGCACCGTGGATCCGGCCGGTGGCGCCGCCGACGTGCAGCGACTTGCCGGTGTCCTCCTCCATGTGCGCGCGCTCGATCTCCACGCGCACGACCTCACCGTCGTCGAGCGTGACGTCGAGGTAGCCGTTGAAGGCGATCGGCTCGTCGTACTGCGACGTCTGGAAGTTCTTCGGCATGTCCGGGTAGAAGTAGTTCTTCCGGGCGAACCGGCACCACTCGGCGATCTCGCAGTTCAGCGCGAGACCGATCCGGATCGCACCCTCGACGGCCTTGCCGTTGACCGCAGGCAGCGCCCCGGGCAGGCCGAGGCAGGTCGGGCACACCTTCGTGTTCGGCTCGCCGCCGAACTCGTTCGGGCAGCCGCAGAACATCTTCGTGTTCGTGTTCAGCTCGACGTGCACTTCGAGCCCGAGGACGGGGTTGAAGCGTTCGATGACGTCGGCGTAGTCCATCAACTCGGCCACGGCAGTCACTTCGTTCCTCCCAGCTCCGGGACCTTGTGGATGAGCGCCCCGCCGGCGGCGGCGTCGCGAGCGGCCTCGTAGGCGGCGCCGACCCGGTAGAGCCGGTCGTCGGCGAGCGCCGGGGCCATGATCTGCAGGCCGACCGGCAGTCCGTCCTCGTCCGACAGCCCGCTCGGCACGCTCATGGCGGCGTTGCCGGCGAGGTTCGACGGGATCGTGCACAGGTCCGCGAGGTACATCGCCATCGGGTCGTCCACGCGCTCGCCGATCTTGAACGCCGTGGTCGGCGTCGTGGGCGAAACGAGGACATCGACCTTTTCGAACGCGGCGTCGAAGTCACGCGTGATCAGCGTGCGCACCTTCTGCGCCGAGCCGTAGTACGCGTCGTAGTAGCCGGACGACAGCGCGTAGGTCCCGAGCATGATGCGCCGCTTGACCTCGGCGCCGAAGCCCTTCTCCCGCGTGAGCGACATGACCTCTTCGGCGCTGTGCGTGCCGTCGTCGGCGACGCGCAGGCCGTAGCGCATGGCGTCGAACCGGGCGAGGTTCGACGAGCACTCGCTCGGCGCGATCAGGTAGTAGGCGGGCAGCGCGTAGACGAAATGCGGACAAGAGACCTCGACGACCTCGGCACCCAGCGCGCGCAGCTGCTCGACGGCGGCCTGGAACGACCGCTCGACACCAGGCTGGTAGCCGTCGCCGCCGAACTCCTTCACGACGCCGACCTTGACGCCCTTGAGGTCACCCGTCATGCCCTGCCGGGCGGCGGCGACCACCGGCGGCACCGGCGCGTCGATGGAGGTGGAGTCCAGCGGGTCGTGGCCGGCGATGACCTCGTGCAGCAGGGCCGCGTCGAGCACCGTCCGCGCGCATGGACCGGCCTGGTCGAGCGATGACGAAAAAGCGACCAGGCCGTACCGCGACACCCCGCCGTAGGTCGGCTTGACCCCGACGGTGCCGGTCACGGACCCCGGCTGCCGGATCGAGCCACCGGTGTCGGTGCCGATCGCGATGGCCGCCTCGAAGGCCGCGATCGACGCCGACGAGCCACCGCCCGACCCGCCCGGGATGCGAGCGTGGTCCCACGGGTTGTGCGTCGGGCCGTAGGCCGAGTTCTCCGTCGACGACCCCATGGCGAACTCGTCCATGTTGGTCTTGCCAAGGATGACGACACCGGCCTCGCGCAGCTTGCGCGTCACGGTCGCGTCGTACGGCGGGATCCAGCCTTCGAGCGTTTTCGAACCACAGGTCGTCGGCACACCCTGCGTGGTCAGGACGTCCTTCAGCGCGAGCGGCACGCCGGCCAGCGCCGACGCGGGCGCTTTGCCCTCGGCGATGCCCTCGTCGACGGCCTTGGCCGCGGCCAGCGCGCCCTCGGTGTCGACGTGCAGGAACGCGTGGATGTGGTCGTCGACCTCGGCGATCCGGTCCAGGTGGGCCTGCGTCACCTCGACCGCGGACACCTCACGCGCGTGGATCTTCTCCGCCAGCTCCGCGGCGGTCAGCTTGATGAGCTCGGTCACTGCTCTTCCCCCAGAATCCGCGGCACCCGGAAACGCCCGTCCTCGGCGGCCGGCGCACCGGCCAGCGCCTGCTGCTGCGTGAGCCCGGGAACGACGACGTCCTGCCGGAAGACGTTCGTCAGCGGCACGGCGTGCGAGGTCGGCGGCACGTCGTCGGCGGCGACCTCGCTCACCTTGGCCACCGAGTCCAGGATCTGGTCGAGCTGGCCGGCGAAGACGTCGAGCTCGTCGTCGGTCACGGCCAGCCTGGCCAGCTTCGCGAGGTGCGCGACCTCGTCTCGGGAAATGTTGGGCACGCGGGTGACTCCCGGGTTGTGCTGTGCGGGTTGTCTCGGAAGCTGCAAGTCTATGGTGACGGCGCGGGCGGACTCGACTGGGTTACGCCCGGCGCAAGCCGAGTGCCGTCCGGCGACGCTCGCGTCCCGCCCGCCGGACAGCAGGTCCCGCGAGCCGGGCGGGTCTGTCACAATCGGCGACCGGCATTCAGCGTCCCACGGCAAGGCTGGGACGCCAGAGGTGAGAGGGGCGCGTGGTGTCGTTCCTGATCCGGGTCCTCCTTCCGGACAGCCCGGGGACCCTCGGCGCGGTCGCCACGGCGCTCGGCACGGTAGGCGCCGACATCCTCAGCGTGGACGTCGTCGAACGCGGCACCGGAGTGGCCGTGGACGACCTGGTCGTCGAACTCCCGTCGGGCCGCCTGCCCGACGCGCTGATCACGGCGGCGGAAAGCGTCGAAGGCGTCGAAGTGGACGCCGTCCGGCCCTACGCGGGTGTCCTGGACACCCATCGCGAGCTCGAGCTGGTCGAAGAGATCGCCGCGCAGCCGAAGTCGGGCCTCGACATCCTGGCCGAGGGCGTGCCCCGCATCGTCCGCGCCGGCTGGGCGATGGTCGTCGAGCACGCCGAAACCGGCGCGGTCCGGCTGGCGTCGTCAAGCGCCGCGCCGGAGACGCCCATCACCGACTTCCCCTGGCTGCCGCTGGAGCGCGCCACGGTGCTCGACGGTGAGGAGGCCTGGATCCCGGAGACGTGGAAGGAGCTCGGCACCGAGCTGGCCGCCACGCCGCTCGGCAAGCCGGGCAAGGCGCTGCTGGTCGCCCGCCCGGGCGGCCCCGCCTTCCGAGCCGCCGAAGTCGCCCGGCTGGCCCACCTCGCAGGCATCGTCGCGGTCGTCCTCGACGGCTGACCCCGGAGCGGATCGACTCAGGGGCGAGCCCGCGCGGGCTCGCCCTTTTTCGACCAACCCCAGGTCAGACGTCGATTTGGTAGGCGATCAGGCTGATGTGCGGGAACGGCCGCCAGTCCCGTTCGGGCAGGCGCGCGAACCCGAGCCGCTCGTAGAGCCGGTGCGCGCCGCGCATGCCTTCGAGGCTGCTCAGCACGACCTTGGGGATGCCCAGCGTCCGGGCGCGGTCGAGCACTGCCTTCGTCAGCGCCTCACCGATGCCCCGCCCCCGCGCCGTCGGCGCCACCGCCAGCATCCGGAACTCCAGCTCGCCGGGACGCGAAATCTCGGCGAAGTCAGACCCAGGCAGCACGACGGTCACGGTCCCGACCACTTCCCCCGCACCATCGACGGCGACGAGCACCTCGGCCTGCTCCGCCCGCCGCGCGACGTCCCGCAGCACGGTGTCGTACCCGACGTCGCCGGCCAGGTGACCATCGACGTCGTAGGCCCGCACTGTCACCTCCCCCGCCGCGGCATACTCCTCGGATCGCGCCGGCCGGATCTCGACATCACCCATCCGTCTCCCCGGACTCGCCATCGGAGGTCTCGTCCCCGGTCGGCAGCGCCACCTCCTGAGCCGCCTCGGGCCCCTGTTCCAGCAGGACGCGGAAGCCGCCTTCGTCGAGCACCGGAACCTTCAGCTGCACCGCCTTGTCGTATTTCGAACCAGGCGAATCCCCGACGACGACGAACGCCGTCTTCTTCGAGACCGACCCGGCGGCCTTGCCACCCCGGGCCATGATGACCTCCTTGGCCTCGTCGCGGGAGAAGCCGTCGAGCGAGCCCGTCACCACGATCGACAGCCCTTCGAGGTTGCGCGGGATCGACTCGTCGCGCTCCTCTTCCATCCGGACGCCGGCGCGTCGCCATTTTTCGACGATCTCCCGGTGCCAGCCGACCTCGAACCACTCCTGCGTCGCGTGGGCGATGGTCGGCCCCACGCCGTCGACGTCGGCCAGCTCCTCCTCGGTGGCCTGCTCGATGCGCTCGATCGACCCGAACTCGCGAGCCAGCGCCTGCGCGGCGGTCGGCCCGACGTGCCGGATCGACAGCGCGACCAGCACCTTCCACAGCGGCCGGTCCTTCGCCGCGTCGAGGTTCGCGATCAGCTTTCGCGCGTTCGCCGACAACTCGCCGGCCTTCGTGCGGAACAGCTCGACCTCGGCGAGGCTCTCCTCGTTCAAATCGAAGACGTCGCCCTCGTCGGCGACCACGCGGGCGTCGAGCAGCGCGACCGCCGCCTCGTAGCCGAGGACCTCGATGTCGAAGGCGCCACGCCCGGCCAGGTGGAAGAGCCGCTCCCGCAGCTGCGCGGGACAGAACCGCGTGTTCGGGCAGCGGATGTCCTTGTCGCCTTCCTTCTGGTAGGCGAGCTCGGTGCCGCATTCCGGGCAGTGGGTGGGCATGACGAACTCGCGCTCGTCGCCCGTGCGCGCGTCCACCACCGGTCCGAGCACCTCGGGGATGACGTCGCCGGCCTTCCGGAGGACGATCCGGTCGCCGATCAGCACGCCCTTGCGTTTGACCTCTTCAGCGTTGTGGAGCGTGGCCCTCGCCACGGTCGACCCGGCGACCTTGACCGGCTCGGTGACCGCGAACGGCGTCACCCGGCCGGTCCGCCCGACGCCGACCTGGATGTCCAGCAGCGTGGTGATGGCCTCTTCCGGCGGGTACTTGTAGGCGATCGCCCACCGCGGCGCGCGCGACGTCGTGCCCAGTCGTCGCTGCAGCGCCACCTGGTCGACCTTGATGACGACGCCGTCGATCTCGTGTTCGGCGTCGTGCCGGTGCTCGCCCCAGTAGACGATGTGCTCGGTGAGCTCCTCGGCCGTCGACAGGACCTTGCTGTGCGGCGACACCGGCAGACCCCACGCCGCCAGCGCGTCGTACGCCTCCGACTGGCGCTGCGGCTCGAAGCCTTCGCGCTTGCCGAGCCCGTGGCAAATCAGCCGCAGCCGCCGCTCACGGGTGATTTTGGGGTCCTTCTGCCGCAGCGAGCCAGCCGCGGTGTTGCGAGGATTCGCGTACGGCGGCTTCCCGGCTTCGACCATCTTCGCGTTGAGCTCGAGGAAGTCCTCGACGCGGAAGTAGACCTCGCCACGCACCTCCACCAGTGCGGGCACCGGGAACTGATCGGTGCCGGTCAGCGTCTCCGGGACCTGGTCGAGCGTGCGGACGTTGAGCGTGACGTCCTCGCCGGTCCGGCCGTCACCCCGGGTGAGCGCGCGGGTGAGGTGGCCGTTTTCGTACAACAGGTTGATCGCCAGGCCGTCGATCTTCAGCTCGGCGAGGAACTCGGTGCGCCCGACCTCCTTCTCGACCCGTTCGACCCAGGCGAGGAACTCGTCCCGGTCGAACACGTTGTCCAGGCTGAGCATCCGCTCGAGGTGGTCGTACGCGGTGAATTCGGTCGAGAACGTGCCACCGACTCGCTGGCTCGGCGAATCGGGGGTGACCAGCGCGGGGTGCGCTTCCTCGAGCTGCTGCAGCTCGCCCAGGAGCTCGTCGAACTGCCCGTCGGAGATGATCGGCGAATCCAGGACGTAGTAGCGGAACTGGTGGTTCCGCAGTTCCTCGGCGAGAGCGCCGTGCCGCTCACGCACGTCGGCCGGGACGTCGGTGACGTCCTCGGCGGTCACCGGAGCGTCGACCGCCGCGATCTGGTCCTGGGGGAGTTCGGTGCTGCTCACGGGTGGTAACCCTAGCCGGGGGTACCGACATTTTCGCCCGGCCCGCTGGCCAGCCCGTGGACCAGTTCACGGAACTCCAGAAGGGTGATCGCACCGGCGGGCTCGACCTCCGCGGTCTCGACGCGCCGTAGTCGTTCGGCGGCGAGCCGTTCACCCAGTGTGGCGTCGAGCGGCAGGAACGTCAGTGTCTGCCGGGTGACGTCGTCGAGGTCGCCGAACCCGGGGTGGTAGACGGCGACGTCGACCACGCGCTCATCGTCGTCTACCTGCGCGACGACCCGGACGTCGGCCAGCGCGATCCGGCGCTCGCCGAGGTTCACCGTGACCTCGGTCGGATCGGGCACCGGCGGGACCGAGTCGTGGTACTCCCAGATCGCGTCGTCCGGCGGCGCAGCGGCCCGCCACGCGTCGGTGAACGGCCGCACCTCGGGATCCTCCTGGCCGGTCACGACCAGGGCGTAGATCGCCTGACGACCACGTTCGAGGGAGAAGTGCAGCCGCGGGTGCAGCGCCTCGACCAGCTGGCAGAGCTCGTGCTCCACCCGGTGCGGTTCGCCCTCGCCCAGAGCCGCGCTGACCAGCGGGAGCAGCTCGAACCACCCCTGCCAGAACACCTCCGCGGCGGCCGCCGGGTCCTCCGGCACGTGCTGCTCGGGCCAGGCCGTGCGGGGGTCGGGCGGGTCGGCGACGGTGTTCTTGCGGCGAAACAGGCGCATGGTTGCGGACGGTCCTCGTTCGGTCGGCTACCCGACACGCTACTGGCCGGGCGGCGCGGACGTCGGCGAGTTGCCGGATTCCGTCACCAGCCTTCAGGCGGCTCCACGAAGGCTTTGCCCAGATCACGCGTGAGGGAGAGCGCCCGGCGCATCCATTCCGGCGTCGCGCCGGCGAGCCCGCATGCAGGGGTCGGCACGGCACGTTCCGCGAGGACGCTGCGGTTGAAGCCGAGCCGGTCGGCCAACCGGAAGGCGGGCTCGCCGACGTCCTTGAGACTCGGCGGGGACGCGGGTCCCGTGGCGGGGACTGCGCCCAGGAACAGGGTCGCCCCGCCGTCCCACACCTCGCCGATCTCGTCGAGGAAGGCAGCGGACGCACCGTCGAGCGCGGCGAGGTCGAAGGCCAGCGCGTCCGCGCCAGCCTTGCGCAGCAGGCCGAGCGGTGGTTTGCCGGCGCAACAGTGCAGGATCACCGGCCGGCCGGTGATCCCGCGGGCGCCCTCGATCACGGTGGTGAGCAGGTCACGGACCTCGGGCTCCGGCACCGCCGGGACGTTCCCGTAGCCGGACGGTGTCGACAGGCCGCCGGCCAGAACGGCGGGCAACGACGGCTCGTCGAACTGGACGACCACCGGCGCGCCGGTCCTGGCCTGCACCTCCGCGACATGGCCCGCGAGCCCGTCCAGCAGGGATGACGTGAAATCCCGCAAAGCCCCGTGGTCGGTGAGCACCCGGTGGCCCCTCGGCAGCTCGATTCCGGCACCGAGGGTCCACGGCCCGGCGAGCTGGACCTTGAAGACAGGCGGGGTGGCCCCGGCTTTTTCCCGTGCCTCCTGCACGGCGTCGAGATCCCAGCGAAGCAGGTCGACGGCCCGGCGGTGGTCATGACCAGGCCGGGTCGCGACGCGATACCCGCTCGGGACGACGTCGACGGCCAAGTCGACCAGCAGCGCGGCGGTCCGGCCGAGCATGTCGGCCCCGACACCGCGAGCCGGCAGCTCGGGCAGGTGCGGGAAGTCGGGCAGCTCGCCGAACACGACGGCGGCCGCTTCCGCGGGATCGGTGCCCGGCATCGAACCGATCGCCGTCGCGGCACCGCTGGGCCAAAGTCGCTCACTCACGACCACCGATTCTGGTCGACCACCCGCCGACGGCACCGACCGGGCTGCCTCGACAGCCGGCCTCGATGCGGACATTCGCCGCATTTCCGTTTACCGCCGCCACGAGCGTGCCCGCGCGGATAGGCTGACCGGCCATGACGAGTTCGCCACCGCAGCCGGGCTGGTATCCCGACGCGCGGGACCCCCGTCTGCACCGCTGGTGGGACGGCCAGGCCTGGACCGCCAACACCCGGCCCGCCTACCAGGCACCACCGCCGAGCGACTCGACGCCGATCGAGCTCGACATCGAACGCGGCCACGATCCCGCTCGGATCCAGGACCAGGTCTCCCGAGCGACGCGCGGCCGCGGCGCGGCACGCAATGGCGGTGGAACCCTGTTCACAGAGCCGGTGCTGGTGGTCAACCAACGCGCCAAGCTGATCGAGATGGCCAACGAGTTCGGCGTCTTCGACCAGAACGGCAACCGCCTCGGCGGCGTCGTGGAAGTCGGCCAGAGCACGCTGAAGAAGGCGATCCGGCTCCTGACCAAGTACGACCAGTTCCTGACCCACAAGTTCGAGGTCCGCGACGCCAACCACAGCACGGTGCTGAAGGTGACCCGGCCCGCGAAGGTGTTCAAGTCACGATTCCTGGTCACTCGGGCCGACGAGACCCCGATCGGCGAGATCGTGCAGGAGAACGTCTTCGGGAAGATCCGCTTCGGCTTCATCGTGGACGGCCGTTCGGTCGGCGGGATCTTCGCCGAGAACTGGCGAGCCTGGAACTTCTCGATCCGCGACCACGCCGGCACCGAGGTGGCCCGGGTGACGAAGACGTGGGGCGGCTTCATCAAGGCCGCTTTCACGACGGCTGACAACTACGTCGTGGAGATCCCCCACCCTCTGCCCGATCCGCTCGCCAGCATGGTCGTCGCCGCGGCGCTCACGATCGACACCGCGCTGAAGCAGGACACCGACTGATCGAGTGACCGGTGTCTCATCTTCTCCAGGTGGACAGCGGGCCCGGCACGGCTCAATGTGAAGAAGGGCCGGGACGCCGCAGTCTCGCCGGGACGGAGGTCACCGTGGAACCGTTGCCGGAAAGCAGCGACAGGAGCTGGACCGAGCCCGGGATCTACGAGGTCTCGGCCGGTGTCTACCGGATCCCGTTGCCGCTGCCGAACGACGGTCTGCGCGCGGTCAACGTCTACGCGGTCACCGATGGCGAGAAGCTCGTCCTGGTCGATTCGGGTTGGGCGCTGAGCGTGGCTCGGCAACAGCTTGCGGATGCCCTCGGTGGCATCGGCGCGGAGCTCGCTGACGTAAGCGAATTCCTGGTCACGCACGTGCACCGGGACCACTATTCGCAGGCTGTCGTCCTCCGCCGCGAGTTCGGCTCGAAGATCGCCCTCGGCCAGGACGAGGAACCATCGCTCAAGGCATCGGGCAATCCCGACCGGTTGCCGATGGAGGCCCAGGTCGATCTCCTTTTTCAGGCCGGCGCCGCCGAAGTCGTCGAAGCGCTCGCTCGGGAGTTCGGCACGAACCGGCGCCACACGGAAGCCGATCTCTGGGAGGCGCCCGACGAATGGCTGACGCCAGGCCGGCGGCCGATCCTGCCCGGCCGCGAGTTCGACGTCGTCGCCACCCCCGGACACACGGCTGGGCACGTTGTCTTCGTCGACGACACTGCCGAACTGTTGTTCTCCGGTGACCACGTGCTGCCGCACATCACACCCTCGATCGGGTTCCAGCCCGTTCCCGCAGAGTTGCCGCTCAACGACTTCATCGACTCCCTCCGTCTGGTGCGCGCGATGCCGGACCGTCGCATGCTTCCTGCACACGGCCCCGTGTCCGACAGCGTGCACACACGAGTGGACGAGCTACTGGAACATCATCGGCAGCGACTTGAAACGATGGGCTCACAGATCGCGGCCGGTGCGACCACCGCCAACGAAGCCGCGCACCGGGTCGGCTGGACCCGACGGAACCGGAAGCTGTCCGAAATGGACTCGTTCAACCAGATGCTCGCGGTCCTGGAAACCGCCGCTCACCTCGACCTGCTGGCGTCGCAAGGAAAACTGACCACGCAGGTCGTCGACGGCGTTCGGCACTACACGGTAGCTTGATGATCGCGTAGGCAGCACCGGGAGTAGCCACCCTGTAACAGCGACAGCTATGCCCGAGCGTCCTGCATACTGGGTGAAATGGATGTCATCAGACGCGCCCGCACTACGGACATCGAGGCGCTCGAGCGCCTGTTCGGCGCGCCCGATGAGCCGTTGGCAGCGACACTCCGTGAGCTCATGAACACCCCTCACGTCTCGCTGGTCGTGGCCGAGGATCACAACGGTGTCGTCGGAACCGCACAACTGACGGTGCTTCGAGGACTCTCGTGGAACGGCGCGACCCGCGGTCTGCTCGAAGGCATCCGCGCCAGCCGACGAGGCGTGACGAGTGCGCTTCTGACCTGGGGCATCGACGAAGCCCGCCGACGAGGCTGCGCTCGTGTCCACCTGGAATCCGGCCTCACCCGCGGTGATCTGCGAGAGTTCTACGCACGCTTCGGTTTCGAGCACAGCTATCAAGGCTTCACCCGCGCGCTGTGATACTGGGCGTCGTGACCGAATACGTGATCCGCAGAGCACGACGCGAGGACGTCGGTGCGATCGTGCGCATGCTGGCGGACGACCAGCTGGGCGCTACCCGAGACGACCCTGACGACCTCGACCCCTATCTGCGCGCATTCGACGAAATCGCCAAGGATTCCAATCAGCTGCTGGTCGTCGTCGCGTCCGACGACGAGCCGGTCGGAACACTGCAACTGACGATCATCCCCGGTCTCGCCCGGCGAGGCGCGCTTCGCGGTCAGATCGAGGCCGTACGGGTTCATTCGGATCACCGCGGCTCCGGGCTGGGTGCCGAACTCGTGCAGTGGGCGATTGCCGAGTCGCGGCGGCGCGGGTGCGCACTCGTACAGCTCACGTCCGACACCTCCAGGACGGACGCGCACCGCTTCTACGAACGCCTCGGCTTCACCCCAAGCCACACGGGATTCAAGCTCAAGCTCTGAGCAATACCACCCACACCGCCGACCAATCTTCATTCTGTCCACTCCGGACACAAAGTAGCCCAAGTCGCCTCCTGCACACCGAAGGCGAACGCCCGCACACGAGAACCATTCCGAACTAAATGCACTACGTCAAGCGATGAATGGCACGAACGGACCGTTCGTGCCCTTTCGATGACTTTTCTGGCGAGCCGTCGTACGGTCGGACACATGGCACCTTCGCAACCAGTACGCAAGCTCGTCACTGCAACCGACTCCACGAGCAACGACGACAGACTCCCCACGATGCTGCGCTCGGTCCGATGTGACCCGGAATCGTTGCAGCGCATGAAAGACGACCAAGTCGTCGACCTCATCCGCGATACCGACGCGGAGATCTCCAAGCTGCAAGCTGTTCAGCTGAGAGCGATCGCGAATCTGAGTGTGCGTCGGAGACGTGAGCCCAGCGCGGCTTCGGAAGTAGCACTTGCCCTGTCCATAACCGAACATCGCGCCAGAGCCATCGTTTCGGCTGCCAGCGCACTGATCGTCCGACTTCCCCGCATGTTGAACCTCATGGACGACGGCAGACTCGATCTCTACCGTGCCATGAAGGTCACCGATGCGACGGCCTGGCTGTCCCAAGAGCACATAGGCACTGTCGATGCGACGCTCGAGGACCGAGTCCCGGGCAGGAACGCCACTCAGGTCCGTCGAGCGGCGACCTACGCGGCCGCGCAAGCCGACCCGGAAGGCGCGGCGCTCCGCACCGAGCAGAAACTCATCGAGCGGCGGCTCGCGCTGCACCACCAGGACACCGGGGTGACCCACATTTCGGTCAACAACGCGCCCACCGAGAAGGCGACCGCCGCCTACGCCCGCATCGATCGGGCCGCGCGAGCGCTGAAGACTCCGCAAGAAGCTCGCTCCCTGGACCAGCTCCGCGCCGACGTGGCCATGGATCTGCTGCTCAGCGGCGCGGGTGGCCCGAGCGAGCGCACCGAGGTCTTCCTGCACATCGACCTCGACACCTACCTCGGCCTCAGCGAAACACCGGCGGCTCTGGCCGGTCGCGGGCCAATCGCCGCTGCGGTGGCTCGCAACATCATCGGCGGACCCAACACAGCACTGCGACGGGTTCTCACCGACCCGCGCACCGGCCAGGCACTCGAACTTTCGCCGACGCGCTATCCCCTCCACCAGGACGAGTTCATCCGGGTCCGGGACCAGGAATGCCGGCAGCCGGGGTGCACACGTCCTGCACAGAACTGCGGGATCGAGGCGACACGTCCCGTGGGCGGAGTCGAAGGTACGGCGGAGCAGCCGGTCACCTATTGCTCACGACATCGCCGGCTGAAGAGACAACCCGGCTGGGACTACGAAGTCACCTCGGATGGCACCGTGAACGTCGCGACGCCGGCGGGGCAGGTGCATTCGACGACGCCGCCGTCGATCCAGCCAGAGCAACGGCGGGGTAACCGAAGCCGAAAGAAGACTCGGAAGTGACGGTTGATCAGCGAGTACCGGAAATCTTCGCGCTGCCCAAGACGACGTCCCCGCCTTCGGAATCCGGCCGGTAGAGAACGACGACCTGGCCCGGGGCGACTCCGCGGAGCGGCTCACGCAGGTGCACTGTCATGGTCTCGGAGTCCACGTCGGCGACCGCGTCGACAATGCCTCCGTGAGCCCTGACCTGGACCACGCACTCGGTCGGTTCGGTCAATGGGTTGCCGCTGGGCCAGATCGCCCGATCAGCCTCGATCACCTTGACACCGAGCTCGGCGGCAGGTCCGACCTTGACGGAGCCGGACACCGGTTCGAGTGACAAGACGTACCGCGGACGACCGTCCGGCGCCGGAGCGTCGATCCCCAGGCCCTTGCGCTGGCCGACCGTGAATCCGTGCACGCCGGTGTGTCGGCCGAGCACCGCACCCGTCTCCGCGTCGACGAGCTCGCCGGGACGCTGCCCCAAACGGTCTTCCAGGAACTTCTTGGTATCGCCGTCTGGGATGAAGCAGATGTCGTGGCTGTCGGGCTTGTTGGCAACGGACAGGCCTCGCCGCTCTGCCTCGGCTCGAACATCGGACTTCCAGGAGTCGCCGAGGGGGAACATGGCGTGGCTGAGCTGTTCCGCGGTCAGGGAGGCGAGCACGTAGGACTGGTCCTTGCCGCTGTCCGCGCTGCGGCGCAGCTCGGGCACACCGTCGACGACCGAAAGGCGCGCATAGTGGCCGGTAACGACCGCGTCGAAGCCGAGCGCCATCGCCTTCTCGAGAAGAGCTTCGAACTTGATCTTCTCGTTGCAGGTCACGCACGGGTTAGGGGTGCGGCCGGCGGCGTATTCACCGACGAATGTCTCGACGACCTCCTCGGTGAATCGCTCAGCGAAGTCCCAGATGTAGAAGGGAATGCCAAGAATATCTGCGGCTCGCCGGGCATCGTGCGAGTCTTCGATCGTGCAACACCCACGCGAACCAGTTCGCAACGTTCCCGGTTTGGCCGACAGCGCCAGGTGCACGCCGACGACGTCGTGCCCGGCATCGACCGCACGCGCTGCGGCGACTGCCGAGTCCACTCCTCCGCTCATCGCGGCCAAAACCCGCATTGCCTTACACCTCTTGCTTCTGGGTCTGCTTGCGCATTCCGGCTAGGCCGGCCTGCCGTGCGCGCAGGACGACTCCGCCAATCTCGGCGGCCACTGCCTCGACATCCGCAGCCGTGGATGTGTGTCCTAGGGAGAAACGAAGGGAACCGCGGGCCGCGGCCGGATCCGCCCCCATGGCGAGCAGCACGTGGCTCGGC
Organism: Amycolatopsis eburnea; assembly: GCF_003937945.1. Lineage (GTDB taxonomy): Bacteria > Actinomycetota > Actinomycetes > Mycobacteriales > Pseudonocardiaceae > Amycolatopsis > Amycolatopsis eburnea. Next base: position 75,592 of record NZ_RSEC01000021.1, on the reverse strand, counting down.
TGGGCGACGCCGGCGGTGCACGCCGATCCCGTCGAACATTCAATGCCCTTGGCGTCGAGCAGCATCAGCAGGCTGTCGCCGGCACACCCAGGAAACGTGAAGTGAGCGTGGCTGGGCAGCCTCTCGCCGTCCCCACCGTTGAGGACGACGTCGGGAACTTCGCGCTGGATAGCCTCGACGAGCTCATCGCGGAGTCCCTCGACACGCTTGGCGTAGTCAGCCCGTGTGGTGACGCTGCTTCGAACTGCTGCGGCGAAACCCACGATGGCGGGGACGTCCAAGGTGCCGGAACGGACGTTGCGTTCCTGGCCCCCACCGTGCAGCAGAGGCACACAAGTCACGTCACGTCCGAGCAACAGCGCTCCCACTCCGATCGGACCACCGAGCTTGTGCCCGGTCAGCGTCAGGGCCGCTGCGCCGCTGGCGGCGAAGTCCACCGGAACTGCACCGACGGCTTGCACCGCATCCGTGTGGAATGGGATTTCGAACTCGGCACATACTGCGGCCAGGTCGGCGATCGGGTTGATCGTGCCGACCTCGTTGTTGGCCCACATCACGGTCGCCAGCGCCACGTTGTCGGGCTCCTCGGCGATGGCCGCACGGAGGACGTCAGGTGAGACGCGTCCCTGACTGTCGACGTCGAGCAAGACGACGTCGGCGCCACAGTGGGCTTCGAGCCACTCGACGGTGTCGAGCACTGCGTGGTGCTCCGCGGCACCGCACAAGACGCGACGGCGCTGCTCGCGTTCTTCGTGGCGGGCCCAGTAGATGCCCTTGATCGCGAGATTGTCGCTCTCGGTGCCACCGCCGGTGAAGATGACTTCGGAGGGACGAGCGCCCAGCGCGTCAGCGATGGTTTCGCGGGCTTCCTCGACCATTCGCCGAGCCCGGCGGCCCGAAGAATGCAGCGCGGAGGCGTTGCCCACGGTGGACAGCGCCTCGGTCATCGCCGCTATGGCTTCGGGCAACATCGGAGTGGTTGCCGCGTGGTCGAGATAGGTCATCGCTCTACCAGGGTAGTCCGCTCCAGCGCGTGACCAAGCCCACCCTGGCCGTCGAAGTGGGCTGTCACACCTTTGACGGCCACCGTCCAGTCAGCCGGACGCCCAGCAGCGCCAACGCCGCCAATGCGAGGGTGAGCAGGGCCATCGCCGGCGACGGGTTGAGAACCGAGCCGACCACGCCGAGCAGGACGCCGCCCAAGCCGATCAGCAGGGCGGAGCCCACCCAGTCCGCGAGTTGCATCGCTGACGTGTTGAAGCCGCGTTCACCTGCGGGTGAGTAGCGCAGCAGAAGAACCGAAATCGCGGGCATCGCGATCCCCATGCCGGCGCCACCGACCGCGCAGGCCACAAACGCTAGCCAGGCGGGGCACCACGGTTGTGAGACCAGGCCGAAGCAGACGAGCCCCGCCGCGACCAGCCAAAATCCTGTGCGCAGGGAGGCTTCCCTCGACCAGTTGAGGAACCGGCCTTGGGCTGCCGATGCCGCGGACCAGCCCAACGCCGTGATCGTCAGGGGCAGGCCGGCGAGCGCGGGGCTGTAGCCGTGGACAGCGCTCATCGTCAGTGGCAGGTACGCCTCCATTCCGGCGTACGCGCCAGCGATCAGGGCGCGCGAAGCGACGACTGTCGGCAGACCTGGGCGGGAGGTCAGTGTTCCGACCGGCAGGAGGGTGCGCAGGGCGTAGGCCAGGGCCACGAGGCCCAGCGTGCCGTAGCCGAGGGAGAGGAGGGAGTGGTGCTGGGCCGCCCACGTCAGGGCCGCGACGCCGAGGGCGGCGATGACCGCCTGGGGCACGCTCGCGCGGCGGCCGTCGAGGGCGGGTGTGTGCGTGGGCAGTCGTCGGACGACCACCAGGAGCATGACCGCTCCGATGGCCACGAGCGGGACCAGGCCGAGGAAGATCCAGCGCCAGCCGATGCTGACCGTCACCAGGCCGGCGACCGAGGGGCCGATGACCGCCGGCAGGACCCACGCTGCCGCGTTGGCCGCGTAGATGACCGGGCGTTCGTGGTCGGTGAACGTGAGCGCGATCAGGAGGGAGATCGAGACCAGGAGCAGGCCGGAGCCGAAACCCTGCAGGGCTCGGCCGAGGAGGAAGACCGGCATGCCGTTCGCCGCTCCCGCGACGATCAGGCCGGTCGCGAACAGCGCGGGGCCGGCCAGCAACGCCGGTGCCGGGCCACGGCGGTCGCCGATGCGGCCCGACAGGACCGTGGCGACCACGCTGGCAATGAGAAAGGTCATGAACGGCCACGAGTACAGCGCCAGGCCGTCGAGGTCGGCGACCAGGGTCGGCATCGCCGTCGCCACGCCCATGTTCTCGAAAGCGACCAACGTGACCACGAGCAGCAGCGCGATCGTGGTCAGGCGGTGTTCCGCGCTCCACAGCACACTTCGGCGGCGGGGTGCGGAGTCGATCGTCGAGGCCATGATCAGCAGCGTGCAACCTCCAGCCCGCTGGAGGTCAAGCCGCCTCAGGCCGTGCGGTGGGTCACCGGGTCCAGGGGCAGGTCGCGGGCCAGGGCGGCGGCCTCGCCGCGGGAGGTCACGCTCAGCTTCTCGAGGATGTTGCGGACGTGGAACTTGACCGTGTGCTCGCTGAGCTGCAGCTGTTCGGCGATCTGCCGGTTGCGCAAGCCCTGGGAGATGCCGGACAGGACCTCGAGCTCGCGCGGGTTGAGGCGGTCCAGCGGGCGCAGCTCCGGCGGTTCGGCCACGCCGAGCGGGAGGACCGCCGTGATCGTCGTGCCCCAGCCGGGTACCGCGTCGACCTCCCAGTGGCCGCCCAGGGCGGTGAGGCGGTCGGTCAGGCCGCGGGCCGGGATCGCGTCGGCGACCTCCGGGCAGTCGTCACGGACAGTTATACGAAGCGTTGTTCCGTCCAGGCGCCAGGACGCTCGGAGGCGGGTGGTCGCCGGGCGGTCCAAGGCGGCGAGCACCAGGCCGCGGGTCAGGGTGCGGGCTGTGTGGGCGATGTCCTGCGGGAGGGACGCGTCGCCGATCGGGTCGGCCAGGTCGACGTCGACCTCTGTGTGGCGCACCAGGTCGGCCAGCTGCGTCTTCAACACCGCGAAGGCCGCGTCGGCCGGTTCGACGGACAGGACCTGGTCGCGGTCGACCACGCCCTTGAGCTCGAGCAGCGCGTCGGCCGCGAGGTCGACCGCGGTGCGGCGGGCGGCCGTGTCGGAGAGGCGTCCGGAACGGAGCACTGCCAGGAGCGTGGCCAACGTCGCCGCGTGGGTCTGGCCGAGGTCGGTGATCGCCTGGGCGCGGGCGGAGGCCGCGGCGAGGCTGCTGGCCAGGACGTCCGGGCCCGGGTCGGTCGCGCGCTGGGCGGCGTCCGTGCTGACGATGTGCCACAGCTGCGCGGCCAGTTCCAGATCGACAGCGTGCAGCTCGCCGGCCTCCGGCACCACGGCGAGCACGGCGCCCTTGCCGATCGCCGGGGTCGAGGCGAGCAGGACGATGCGACGTTCGGTTCCACCGAGGTGGCCGTCGATGACCAGAGCCTTGCCGGGCTCGCTGCGGTCGACCAGGCGTTGCAGCTCGACGCTCGTCACGGTCGCCGTGATCGTCTCGTCGCCGACGACCTTGAGCGGGCTGCGGGGGCAGTCGCCCGTCTGCATCGCGGCAGCTCGGTGCGGGATCAGCCGCCCCAGTTCCGTGGAGAACCGGCTGAGGAACTGGGGCCGAGGGACCGACAGCACCCGGTCGACGACGTCGAGCACGTGCTGCGGGTCCGACCAGGATGCGTCCATGGCGTCCAAGGTAGGCGCGTCCGCCGTCGGGCGGCCTGCTCGTCCGGCTAGTGAACACTGCTCGTCCGGGTGGTTCGGCGGGGCTGCTGGGGCGAGTTGACTGGAAGAAGAAATCTCACCAAACCGAGGAGTGCCGAAGAACCATGCGAGCGATCACCTTCTCCGCTTACGGCGGGCCGGACGTCCTGCGGCTGTCCGAGGTGCCGGTGCCGGAGCCCGGCCCGGGGCAGGTGCGGCTGGCCGTGCGGGCCGCCGGTGTCAACCCGATCGACTGGAAGATCCGCAACGGCTTCATGCAGCAGAACTTCCGGGTCGCCTTCCCGCACACGCCCGGTCTCGAGGTCGCCGGGGTCGTCGACGCCGTCGGTGAAGGGGCGGAATTCGCCGTCGGCGACGAGGTGTTCGGCTGGTCCGAGACCGGCGCTTACGCCGAGTACGCGTTGGCGAAGACGCTCGCGCCGAAGCCGGCGAGCCTTTCGTGGGCGGACGCCGCCGCGTTGCCGGTCGCCGGGGAGACCGCGCTTCGCGTGCTCGGGCTGCTGGGCGTCCGTGAGGGCGAGACGCTGCTGCTCCACGGCGCGAGCGGCACCGTCGGGCGGTTCGCCGCTCAGGTCGCCGTCGCGCAGGGGGTGACCGTCATCGGGACCGGCGGGAGCCGCAGCCTCGACGACCTGAAGTCGCTGGGCGTCGTTCCCGTGCTCTACGGCGACGGCTGGGAGGTGCGCGTCCGCGAGGCCGCGCCCGGGCCGGTCGACGCCGTGTTCGACGCCGCCGGGCACGGGGTGCTGCCCGGGTCCGTCGAGCTGCGGGGCACGAAGGACCGGGTCGTCACCATCGCCGACGCGGCCGCCTTCGAGCTGGGGATCACGTTCTCCAGCGGGGGCGAGCAGAGCCGCGAGGTGCTGACCGGGATCGCCGGCTGGGTGACCGGCCACGGCGTCGGTCTCGCGCACGGCAAGAGCTACCCGCTCGCCGACGCGGCCGCCGCGCAGGTCGAGAGCGAGGGCGGGCACCCCGGCGGGAAGCTCACGATCGCCGTCGGCTGAACCCCGGCCAATCCGGGCCTGTCGCCGGATCGCGGCGACAGGGCCCGGATCACTTCGCGGGAGGCGAAGCCAGGGGCGCCGGCTGACGACGTGCGGTCCGGCGGCGCTGCTGCGCGGGGATCTGGACCGTGCCCAGCGCGGAATAGACCGCCGCCTCGGCGAGGGCCGCCAGCTCGCGGCGGTTTTCCGCGCGGCCGGGGGCGATCTCCGGGCAGATGTGGACCTCCAGGACCAGGCCGCGCAGGGCGGCCACGCGCCGCAGGGACGCGATCAGCGATTCCGGGCCGATGAACGCCGGACGGCTGGTCTCGCGGCCGTCGGCGAGGCGGTACCGCAGCGCGATCGGGCGCACCGGGACGCCGCCGTCGATGGCCGCCTGGAACGTCGCCGTCGTGAACCGGCCCGACGCCAGGCCGCACCAGGTCGTGCCCTCCGGGGTGACGCTCACCAGCGAGCCCGTGCGGAGCGCGTCGGCGAGCGACGCCATCGTGGCGGGCAGCGTCGTCAGCCGCTCGCGGTCGAGGAAGATGCTGCCGCCGCGGCGGACCAGGCCGCCCAGCACCGGCCAGCCCGCGATCTCCTTCTTGGCCAGCGCGCGCATCGGGCGCAGGGCGTTGATCGCGACGATGTCCAGCCACGAGATGTGGTTGTTGACGACCAGTGCGCCGCGGCCGGCGGGCGCGGTCAGGAAGTCCTCGCCGCCGCGGACGTCCAGGCGGACGCCGAACGCCCGGAGGACGCCGCGGAAGATCAGCCGGATCCGGCGTTCGCGGCCCCACGGCACCAGCAGCAGCGGCGCCGACAGCAGCGCCGCGAGCACGGCGGTGATCGCCGCGGCGAAGCGCAGGACCCGGCGCGGGAGGCCGACGACCGCGTCGCCGTCGGTCAGGCAGCCGTCGCCGCAGGGCGACGTCGGCATCCAGGCGTGGCTCATCCCTGGGTCCCGAGGAAGAACTTCAGGTAGCGCTCGTCGACGTTGTGCAGGTCCAGCACGACGAAGAAGTCCGCGACGCCGAAGTCGGCGTCGAGCGCGGGCGGCCCGTGGACCTTGGCGCCGAGGCGGACGTAGCCCTTGATCAGCGGCGGCAGCGTGGCGCGCGCCGGGCGTTCGATCCCCGAGGAGTCCCACGGGATCAGCGGCGAGACGCGGGTGGCCTCGTCCGAGTAGTGCTTGGTGCGCAGGAGGTCCCACACGCCGGCGGCGAAGGAACCGCCGTCGACCAGCGGGACGGACGCGCAGCCGGCGAGGTACCGGTGGCCGGACAGCAGCATGTAGCGGGCGATCCCGGCCCAGACCAGGCTGACGACGGCGCCGCTGCGGTGGTCGGGGTGCACGCACGAGCGGCCGGTTTCGACCAGGTGCGGCCGGATCGCGTCGAGCGCGCCCAGGTCGAACTCGCTGTCGGCGTAGAGCTTCCCGGCCCGCGCGGCGCGGTCGGGCGGCAGCATCCGGTAGCAGCCGACGATCTCGCCGGTGTTGTCGTCGCGGACGACTAGGTGGTCGCAGAACTCGTCGAACTCGTCGACGTCGAGACCGGGCCGGAGCGAGTGCAGCCGCGCCCCCATTTCCTCGGCGAAAACGCGGTGCCGGAGGCGTTGCGCGGCGACCACTTCGTCGTTCGCGTGGGCGACGAGGAGGGAGTACCGGGGAGCGTCCGCGGGAAGCTCGACACCCGCCTGATCAGTGCTGACGAGGAGCTGTGACGTCGTCATGGTCAAGGTGTACCCGCGCGTAGGAAGCCTCGGAGAGTGCCATCCGATGACCGATTGGTGCACGTTCAGTTAATGGCGGGTTCTCAGGCTTCTCTCAGGTCCCGAAAACGCGAAAAGGGCCTCCCGGGACGTCCCGGGAGGCCCTTTCGAGTACTGGATCAGCCCTTGCGCTTCTCGACCGCTTCGGTCAGCTGCGGCGCGACGTTGAACAGGTCGCCGACGATGCCGAAGTCGGCGATCTCGAAGATCGGCGCCTCCGGGTCCTTGTTGACGGCGATGATCGTCTTCGACGTCTGCATGCCGGCGCGGTGCTGGATCGCGCCGGAGATGCCGAGCGCGATGTACAGCTGCGGCGACACGGTCTTGCCGGTCTGGCCCACCTGGAACTGCGCCGGGTAGTAGCCGGAGTCGACCGCGGCACGCGACGCGCCGACGGCCGCGCCGAGCGAGTCAGCCAGCTTCTCGACGACGTCGAACTTCTCCGCCGAGCCGACACCACGGCCACCGGAGACCACGATCGAGGCTTCGGTCAGCTCCGGACGGTCACCGCCGGTCACCGGCTCGACGCCGGTGATCTTGGTGGCTTTCGCCGCGTCGACCGCGGGGATCTCGACGGTCTCTTCGGCCGCCGCGCCCTCGGCCGGCTCGGCCTCGACCGCGCCCGGGCGGATGGACACGACGGGCGCGCCCTTCGCGGACTTGGACTTCACCGAGAACGCGCCACCGAAGATGGACTGATCGATGACGCCGTCGCCGTTGACGCCCACGGCGTCGTAGATCAGGCCGGAGCCCAGGCGCACGGCCAGGCGGGCGGCGACCTCCTTGCCCTCACCGCTGGCGGTGACGAGCACGGCAGCCGGGGACGCCTGCTGCGCGAGCGCGGCGAGCACGTCCACCTTCGGCGTGACCAGGTAGTTCGCGGCGTCGTCGCCTTCCGCGACGTACACCTTGGCGGCGCCGTGCGAAGCCAGCGCCTCCTTCGCCTTGGCGGCGGTCCCGGTCGGGCCGACGACGACGGCCGACGGCTCACCGAGCGCGCGGGCGGCGGTCAGCAGCTCGAGTGTGACCTTCTTGACCTCACCGTCGACGTGGTCGACGAGGACGAGTACTTCAGCCATGTTCTTGTTCCTCCTCGAAGAGCCGTTGTCAGATGAGCTTCTGGCCGACCAGGTACTCGGCGACCTTGGTGCCGCCGTCGCCCTCGTCTTCGACTTTCTCGCCGGCGGTGCGCGGCGGCTTCGGCGCGGATTCGGTCACGGTGGACCACGCGTTGCCGAGGCCGACCTCGCCCGCGTCGACGCCCAGGTCGGCGATGGTGAACGTCTCGACCGGCTTCTTCTTCGCGGCCATGATGCCCTTGAAGGAGGGGTAGCGCGGCTCGTTGATCTTCTCGCCGACGCTCACGATCGCGGGCAGGCTCGCCTCGAGGTGCGTGAGGCCGTCCTCGGTCTCGCGGGTCGCCTTGATCGTCGAACCGTCGACGGTCAGCTCGCGCACGTAGGTGACCTGCGGCAGGCCGAGCAGCTCGGCGAGGATCGCCGGGACGGCGCCGCCGCGGCCGTCGGAGGACTCGTTGCCGGCGATGACCAGGTCGAAGCCCTCGACCTTGCCGATCGCGGCGGCGAGCACCTTGGCGGTCGCGATCGCGTCGGAGCCGTGCAGCGCCTCGTCCGAGACGTGGATGGCCTTGTCGGCGCCCATGGACAGCGCCTTGCGGATGGCGTCGGTCGCGCGGTCCGGGCCCACCGAGATCACGGTGACCTCGCCCTCGCCGGCTTCCTTGATCTTCAACGCCTCTTCGACGGCCTTCTCGTTGATCTCGTCGAGCACGGCGTCGGCGGATTCGCGGTCAAGGGTGTGGTCGGACCCGTTGAGCTTCCGCTCCGAGTAGGTGTCCGGTACCTGCTTGACCAGGACGACGATGTTGGTCATGGGTCTGCTTCGACCTCCCGGTTCGTGGCCCGCGGTCGACCACGGGACAGTGCTCTACTGGCCGGTAGATTAGGGCCGATCGGCGCCCAGCACCCGCCGAGGTGACGCCTTTCACCTGGATGCGCAATCTAGTGGGACCATCGTCCCAGTAGTCGACCGGTTACCCCGCTTGAACAGCCGTTCGTCCGATCGGACCAACCACGGCCTACTCGCAGTGGATGTCAGGCATTAACCTCCCGCACCATGCCCGCGCGCATCGCCGTCATCACCGACTCGAGCTCCTGCCTGCCCGACATCGTCGCCGCCCGCTGGGCGATCGGGGTCGTCCAGATCCAGCTGAACCTGGGTGGTCACTTCGACGACGAGAACCGCTTCGACCGCGGCAAGGTCATCGACGCGCTGAGAGCCGGGGAAGTCCTGACCACTTCGCCCCCGGATCCGGGGGCGTTCTTCTGGACCTACCAGGAGGCGGCCGCCGCCGGCGCGACCGCCATCGTCAGCATCCACATCTCCGGCCGCATGTCCGACACCGTCCGCGCGGCCCGGGACGCCGCCCAGCAGGTCCGCATCCCGGTGCACGTCCTCGACAGCCGCACCACCGGGATGAGCCTGGGCTTCGCCGTGGTGTCGGCGGCCCGGGCGGCCGCGGCGGGCGCGGACGCCGCCCGCGTCATCGAAGCCGCCGAACGGCGGTGCCTGACCAGCACCGAGTTCATCTACGTCGACACGCTGGAGTACCTCCGCCGGGGCGGGCGGATCGGCGCCGCGCAGGCGATGCTCGGCACCGCGTTCTCGATCAAGCCGCTGCTCACGGTCAAGGACGGCGAGGTCGCGCCGCTGGCCAGGGTCCCCGGCACGCGGCGGGCGCTGGCCAAGATGGTCGACCTCGCGGTGAAGAAGTCCGGCGGGTTCCGCGCCGACATCGCCGTCACCCGGTTCGGCGCCAGCGACCACGAGCTCGAAATCGGCAGGCAGATCGAACGCCGGGTGCCCGCGATGGCCGAGAGCATGGTCGTCGAGGCGAGCACCGTCATCGGCGCGCACCTCGGCCCGGGCGCGCTCGGCATCACGGTGTCGCCGGTGGGCTGACGCGCCGCCCCGGGACCAGCAGGACCACGAGCGGGACCACGACGCCGAGCCCGGTCGTCGCGATGATCAGCACCTGGTCGAGCCGCACGAAGTGCGCCACGTGGCCGAGGTGGTAGAGGAAGTGCGGCAGGCCGAACAGCAGCGCCGCCACACCGGCCAGCCGCGCCACTGCTGTGGTGGCGATCACGGCGGCGCCGATCAGCAGCGCGGCGAGGGCCAGGTTGAGGCCGCCGAAGTCACGCAGGAGGTGCTCGTTGAAGGCGCCGTCCATGGCCACCCAGCCGGTGCGGAAACCGGGAAAGTCCTGGTAGAAGCCGGTGGGCGAGAGCAGTGGCCAGATTCCGACCACGGCCTCGACCAGGCCGAAGACGACGAGCAGTACGCGGGTGATGGTCCGTTGCATGACCACGGAACGAGCCCGGCTGCCCGGACGTGACACCCGCTATGGTCGCGCAGGTGACCACCCCAGCCACCCGGGCCGAGGCGCTGCACCTGACCGGTGAACGGACCGTCCCCGGCATCGCCGAGGAGAACTACTGGTTCCGCCGCCACGAAGCCGCGTACGCCGCCCTGCTCCCCCACTGCGCGGACGCGACGGTGCTCGAAGCCGGCTGCGGCGAGGGGTACGGCGCGAGCCTCCTCGCGACCACCGCCCGCCGGGTGCTGGCGCTCGACTACGACGTGCCGACCACCGAGCACGTCGCCCGCCGCTACCCCGAGCTCGCCGTCGCGCGGGCGAACCTGGCGTTCCTGCCGGTGCGGGACGGCGCGGTCGACGTCGTGGCCAACTTCCAGGTCATCGAGCACCTGTGGGACCAGGCGGGCTTCCTCGCCGAGTGCCGGCGGGTGTTGCCGGAAAACGGCAAACTGCTGGTCACGACGCCGAACCGGCTGACGTTCACGCCGGACAGCGACACGCCGCTGAACCCGTTCCACACCCGTGAGCTGGCGCCGTCGGAGCTGGCCGGGCTGCTCGACGACGCCGGCTTCGAGGTCGAGACGCTGCACGGGCTGCACCACGGCGAGGCCGTGCGCGCGCTCGACGAGCGGTACGGCGGTTCGCTCATCGACGCCCAGCTCGACGTGGTCATGGGCGAGCTGCCCGGCCAGGCCGTCTGGCCGGCGGCGCTGCTCGCCGACGTCGCCGCGATCGACGCCTCCGGGTTCGACATCCACGGCGACGACCTGGACGCGAGCCTCGACCTGATCGCCGTGGCGGTGCGCCGATGAGCGAAGGGACGTTCTGCCTCGTCGTGCACAGCCACCTGCCGTGGCTGCCGCACCACGGGACCTGGCCGGTCGGCGAGGAATGGCTGTACCAGGCGTGGGCGCACTCGTACCTGCCGATGGTCGACCTGCTCGAACGCTTCGCCGCCGAGGGGCGCCAGGACGTGCTGACGCTGGGCGTGACGCCGGTGCTGGCCGCGCAGCTCGACGACCCGTACAGCATCCGCGCGTTCCACGACTGGCTCGGCCACTGGCAGCTGCGCGCCCAGCACGCGTCGACGTTGTGGCGCGGCGACCCGCTGCTGCGCGAGCTCGCGGCGGCCGAGCACCGGACCGCCGTCCGCGCCGCCGAGGAGCTGGGCACCCGCTGGCGGCACGGCTTTTCCCCGGTGCTCCGGTCCCTGGTCGAAAATTCGACGATCGAGCTGCTCGGCGGTCCGCTGGCGCACCCGTTCCAGCCGCTGCTGGACCCGCGGGTGCGCGAATTCGCGCTGAACGCCGGGCTCGCCGACGCGGCGCTGCGGCTCGGGTCGCGGCCCGAGGGGATCTGGGCGCCGGAGTGCGGCTACGCGCCTGGCATGGAAAACGACTACGCCGCCGCCGGCGTGCGGCGGTTCATGGTCGACGGCCCGTCGCTGCGTGGCGAGACCTGGTCCGCGCGGCCGGTCGGCGCGAGCGACGTGGTCGCTTTCGGACGAGACCTCGAAGTCACCTACCGCGTCTGGTCGCCGAAGGCCGGCTACCCCGGGCACGCCGCGTACCGCGACTTCCACACCTGGCAGCACGAGGTCGGGCTGAAGGCGGCGCGGGTCACCGGCAAGACGGTCGAGCCGCAGGACAAGGCGCCCTACGACCCCGCGCTCGCCGCGGACGTGCTGCAGCAGCACGTCAAGGACTTCGTCGAGACGGTCGTGACGCGGCTGCGTTCGCTGAAGGCGCAACACGGGCGTGAGGCGCTCGTGGTCGCCGCGTACGACACGGAGCTGTTCGGGCACTGGTGGCACGAAGGACCGGCGTGGCTGGAAGGCGTGCTGCGCGCGCTGCCCGAGGCCGGCGTCCGCGTGACGACGCTGAAGGGCGCGATCGAAGCCGGCCACGTCGGCGAGCCGATCGACCTGCCGGCGTCGTCGTGGGGATCGGGCAAGGACTGGCGCGTCTGGGACGGCGAGCAGGTCAAGGACATGGTCGAAGCCAACTCGGCACTGCAGCGGCGGCTGCTCGACCTCGTTGCCGATTTGGCGACAACGGCCCGGGACACCGTCGCCGACCAGGCCGTCGCCGAGGCGATGCTGGCGCTGGAAAGCGACTGGGCGTTCATGGTCACCAAGGACTCCGCCGCGGACTACGCGCGCCGACGCGCGGCCGTCCACACCGAACGGTTCGATGCGCTGGCCGGGCTGCTGCGCCGCGGCGACCGCGCGCGGGCCGAAGAACTCGCCGCCGCTTACCGCGCAGACGACGGACCGTTCGGGCACCTCGACGCCCGGGCGCTGAAGCACGACTGAAAGGGACCCATGGGAATCCACGAAATTCCGGTCAAGACCCTCGACGGGCAGGACAGCTCGCTGGGCTCCCTCGCCGGCAAGGCGCTGCTCGTGGTCAACGTCGCGTCGAAATGCGGCCTGACCCCGCAGTACGCCGGCCTCGAGCGGCTTCAGGAACGCTTCGGCGGCCAGGGCTTCTCCGTGGTCGGTTTTCCGTGCAACCAGTTCGCCGGGCAGGAACCGGGCAGCGCCGAGGAGATCCAGACGTTCTGCTCGACGACCTACGGCGTCACGTTCCCGCTGTTCGAGAAGATCGACGTCAACGGCGAGCGCCAGCACCCGCTCTACGCGGAGCTGACCAAGACCGCCGACGCCGAAGGTGCCGCGGGCGACGTCCAGTGGAACTTCGAGAAGTTCCTGATCGGCGCGGACGGCGAGGTTCTGGCGCGGTTCCGGCCGCGCACCGAGCCCGAGGACGAGACGGTCGTCAAGGCCATCGAAGCGGCACTCCCGGCCTGACGGCGGTGGTGGGGGACGCCGATCCCCCACCACCGCCGGTTCACAGGCCGAGCTGGGCGCGCCCGACGGCGTTGAGGTCGTCGAGCGTGGCCCGGCCGGCCCAGTTCACTTCGTAGTCCTCGGGGGCGAAATCGCCCGGGCTGGCGCCGGTCAGGAAAGCGCGGCCGCACTTCTCCGCGTACGCGGCGTTCTTCGCGCAATGCGGGCTCGCCGGGATGTACATGACGTTTCCCCACCGGTCCGGGTTGGTGCCGTCGGCGACCGCGTGGACGACGTCGCCGTGCCACCACACCGTGTCGCCGGGCTCGACGTCGGGGATCGAAGTCAGCGCCGGCAGCAGGTCCTCGTGGTACTTGTCGTTGACCGGTAGCGCCTGGCCGTTCGCCGCGCCGCAGAGGTCGTCGTCGGGGATGTCGTCCTGGAGCGCGCGGAGCAGGACGTACGCGATCGCCGACGGGATCGGCACGACGTGCAGCACACCGTCGCCTTGGCGCATTTCCGACAACGCGGTCCAGCCCTGGAACGTGCGGAAGGCCGAGCACATCACCGTCGACGGGTATTCGTCGACTTCGGTGCGGTGGGCGCCGTCCCACGGGTCGTAGGCAGGCCAGTCGCCGTCGAAGACGTGCCGGAAGACCTGCTGGTAGGCGGGCAGCAGCCAGCGTTCGACCGAGCCGGAGTCGGTGTGGGCGGACAGGCCGAGCGACGCCGAGCCGGGCGGGCGGCGGCGGATGCGGTCGGGGTAGGCGGTGTCGCGATCCGGGTCGAACCAGACGCGGCCCTGGGACTCGTGCCGCCAGAAGGAGTTGAGGAACCGCCGGACCGCGACCATGTGCTCGTGCTGGCGCGCCTGGATCTGCGGCTTCGACCAGTAGACGGGGTAGATCTGCGGCTGGCCGGAGGCGAGCCCGGCGAAGACGTCGTCGGCCGGGCCTTCGTAGGTGCCGTCGAAGTCGTTGTCCGCGAGGTAGGCGGCGAGTTCGGCGTCCCAGGTTTCGGCCGTTTCGCGCGCGAAGGTGCCTTTGACGACGGCGCAGCCGCGGCGCCGGATCGCGCCGAGCGTGCGGTCCGGCACGGTTCCGCCGGCGATGTCGCGAAACCGGACCACGGGGAAGGCGTCCGGATCGGCGGCGACGGCGTCGACCTCCCGGCGCGTCCAGTCCCGGATCCCGTCGAACGCGCCGGCGACGTCGCCGATCCGGGCGCGCAGCTCCCGCTTGGTGCGTGTGACGGCCTCGGCCAGGTTCGCGGGCAGTTCGGTGGTGGTCATCGGCGTCCTCCGTTTTGGTTAGGACTCCTTACTAGAATGTCCCCGCTACGGTAACCCCAGTTCCTTCCCCGCCACAAGAGGTGCGATGTCCGACCCCGACCGGCCGCTCCCGCGCCTGGCGATGCTGCGGGCCATGACCGACCGCGCGGTGCTCGACCAGGTCTTCGCCCACGGCCGGACCACGCGTGCCGAGCTCGCCGCGGCCACCGGGATCTCGAAACCGACGATCTCGGAGTCCGTCCGACGGCTCGAAACGGCGGGCGCGCTGCGGGCCACCGGCACCGACCAGACCGGCCGCCGCGGCCGGATCGCCACGTTCTACGAGCTGGCCGCCGACGCCGGGCACGTCGTCGCCGCGGAGGTGAACCAGCAGGGCGTCCGCACGGTGACGACCGATCTGACCGGGGCCGTCCTGGCCACCGAGCGGCACGCGCCGGACGGCCGGCCGATCACCGAGGCCGTCCGGGTCGCCGTCGCCGCCGCGGGCGCCGCGGGGACAGGGCCGGTGCGAGCGACCGCGGTCTCGGTGGCCAACCCCGTGGACCCGGTCACGCACGAGGTCGTCGCGCTGCCGGGGTCACCGTTTCCCGAGGGGCGGCTCCGGGCCGAGGAAGTCGGCTCCGGCGTGCTGCTCGACAACGACGTCAACTTTTCGGCGCTCGCCGAACGGCGTGAGGGCGCCGCCCGGGAGGCGAAGAGCTTCGCCTACGTCTACGTCGGCGCGGGGCTCGGCGTGAGCCTCTACGTCGGCGACCAGCTCGTCCGCGGCGCGCACGGGCTGGCCGGCGAGATCGGGTACCTGGACAGCTCGGGCTCGACGCTGGCCGCCGCGCTCGCCGACCAGGGGTTCGGCCGGCCGGATGCGCCGTCACTGGACGTTGGCGCAATTCTGACCACGCTCGACCGGGCCGCCGAAGACGCCGTCGCCGCGGAACGGCTGCGGCTGCTCGGCGCGACGCTGGGGCGGGCCGTGGCCGCGATCTGCACCATCGTCGACCCGGATCTGGTGCTGCTGGGCGGCCCGGCCGGGAGCCGAGGGGAACTCGTGGCCGAAATCCGGCGAACGGTCCGCGAACTGACGCCCGGCCCGGTCCGGGTGGAAGCCGGTGAAGTGACGGACTCGGCGGCGCTGCGCGGGGCGCTGCTGTCGGCGCTCGACCACGGGCGCGACGGCCTGCTCAGGGCGGTTGCCGAAAGCTGACCAGCAGGCGCGACGAGCCGCTCCCGGACCGTTGCCGAAAGTCGACCACGGCGCTGACCAGCGTCAACGCGGTCAGGCCGAGCCCGCCTCGATCACTGCCTTCGCACATTTCGCGACCACTGCCGGGTCGGCTTTGACCACCCGGCGGTCGTACGTCAGCAGGCCGTTGACCTCGTTTTCGACATCGGTCGTCTGGGTGTAGACGGCACCGGACAACCCGCGCTCCGCCACCACGCGCTCGAGCGCCGCGCTCACTTCCGCATAGCGCTCGGTGAGGCGTTCCCGGGTGGGCGTCATCTCGTACGCGTTCGGCGGGCCCGGCCAGCGGTGGTCGTCGAGGACCAGGCCGAGGCCGCCGTACTCGCCGTCGACGATCGCGCGGGCGTCGTGGACCGCGGGGTCGCCCGGGCCGACGTACGTGTGGTCGTCGTAGACGTCGCCGGCGCCGGTGTCCGGGCGGGAGAAGCAGCAGTTGACGCCGCTGTTCGCGATCACCAGGCGCGTCGGGTCCAGGGCTTTGACCAATTCCGCGACACGGGCCGTGTCGAACTCGCCCCAGCCTTCGTTGAACGGCACCCAGCCGACGATCGACGGGACCGGCCGCAGCTGTTCGATCATCGCGATCAACTCACGCTCGAACCGCTCCCGGGCCCGCGGCACCGGGTCCGGCGCGATGCCGGGCGGGCCGTCGAACGACACCGTCAGCGAGGGCATGTCCTGCCAGACGACCAAGCCCAGCGTGTCGGCCCAGAAGTACCAGCGGGCCGGCTCCACCTTGACGTGCTTGCGGACGAAGTTGAAGCCCAGTTCCTTGGTCTTCTCAAGGTCGAACCGCAGGGCTTCGTCGGTGGGCGCGGTCGAGATGCCGTCCGGCCAGTAGCCCTGGTCGAGCGGCCCGTGCAAAAAAGTGACACGGCCGTTGAGGGCGATCCGCGGCCGCCCCCGCTCGTCGGGGACCAGGCCGATCGTCCGCAGGCCCGTGTAGCCGCCGACCTCGTCGAGGAGCGCGCCGTGGCGGTCCCGGAGCTCGACGCGCAGGGCGTAGAGGTGCGGGTCGTCGGGCGTCCAGAGGCGCGGCGAGGGGACGTCCACGCGGACCGACGCCCCGGCCGCGCCCGACGCGCGGGCCACCTCCTCGCCGTTTGCCGAAAGAACGACAACTACTTCGGCACCGCCAGTGACCTGCGGGAACACCGTCACGCCGGTCAGGTCCGGGGTCAGGTCCAGCCGGTCGACGCGGTGGTCGGGCACCGGCTCCAGCCAGACCGTTTGCCAGATTCCGGACGACGCCGTGTAGCAGATGCCGCCGGGGGCGTTGCGCTGCTTGCCGACCGGAAACGTCTCGATGTCGGTGCGGTCCTCGGCCCGCACGGTCAGCTCCTGCGGCCCCGACGCGCGCAGGACGTCGGTGATGTCCGCGCTGAACGCCGTGTAGCCGCCTTCGTGGGTCGCGACGAGCTGGTTGTTGACCCACACCTTCGCCGTCTGGTCGACCGCGCCGAAGTGCAGGAGGACCCGTGAGCCGGCCCAGTCCGGCGGGACGTCGAAGAGCCGCCGGTACCAGAGGACCTCGTCGCGTCGTCCGATTCCGGACAACGCCGACTCCGGCGGGAACGGCACCAGGATCCGCTCGGCGTAGCCGGACGGCCGTGGTTCGTTTTTCGACGACGGCCGGCCCGCGTACTCCCAGACGCCGTTCAAGCTCAGCCAGCGGGGCCGGGTCAGCTGGGGCCGCGGGTACTCGGGCAGCGCGTTGCCCGGAGCGACGTCGCCGCTCCACGGGGTCGGCAGGGGCGGGTCGAGCCGGCGCCAGCCGGTGTCCTCGGGGGAAGTCATCCCGGCCGATGGTGGCAGAGTTCCCCGCGCTCGCCAGTGATCGAGATCACATGTGAACACTTCGCCAGCACGGGCGCGTCGGGTCGTTCTGACTCGCGAGTAACCTCTGCCCATGCGTGTGCTGATGCTGTCGTGGGAGTACCCGCCAGTGGCCATCGGAGGCCTGGCCCGGCACGTGCACGCGCTCGCCACCCACCTGGCGCGCCAGGGTCACGAGGTCGTCGTGCTCTGCCGCCACGCCGCCGGCACCGACGCCGGGACGCACCCGCGCAGCGACCGCGTGGTCGAGGGCGTGCGGATCATCCGGGTCGCCGAGGACCCGATGCACGTGACGTTCGAGCGGGACCTCGTCGCCTGGACGCTGGCCATGGGGCACGCCATGATCCGCGCCGCCCACGACCTGCTGCGCACCTGGCAGCCCGATGTCGTCCACGCGCACGACTGGCTGGTCGCGCACCCGGCGATCGCGATCGCCGAGGCCGCGCGGGTGCCGCTGGTCGGCACCATCCACGCGACCGAGGCCGGCCGGCACTCGGGCTGGCTTTCGCACCCGCTGAACCAGCAGGTGCACTCGGTCGAGTGGTGGCTGGCGAACCGCGCCGACGCGCTGATCACCTGCTCGCAGGCCATGCGCCGCGAGGTCGCGCACCTCTTCGAGGTCGAGGCCGCCGACGTCACGGTGATCCACAACGGCATCGAGGAACGCGGCTGGCAGGTGCCGGCGAAGGAGATCGCCCGCGCCCGCGAGGTCTACAGCCCGGCCGGCGCGCCGCTGTTGCTCTACTTCGGACGGCTCGAGTGGGAGAAGGGCGTGCAGGACCTGCTCGCCGCGCTCCCCCGCATCCGGCGCCGCCACCCGGGCACGCGCGTGGTCGTCGCCGGAAAAGGACGGCACTTCGACGAGCTGGTCGAACAGTCGCGGAAGCTGCGGGTGCGGCGCGCGGTCGACTTCGTCGGGCACCTCTCCGACCGCGACCTGCGGGCGGCACTGGCCGCCGCCGACGCCGTCGTGCTGCCCAGCCGGTACGAGCCGTTCGGGATCGTCGCGCTGGAGGCCGCGGCCGCGAAGGCGCCGCTCGTGGCGTCGACCGCCGGCGGGCTCGGCGAGGTCGTGGTGCACGGGGAGACCGGGCTCGCGTTCAGCCCCGGCGATGTCGCGGAATTGACCAACGCCGTGACGGCGGTGCTCAGCGACGCTCCGGCCGCGGCGAAGCGGGCGAAGGCGGCGCAGTCGCGGCTGGCCGCGGACTTCGACTGGAGCCGGATCGCCGAGGCGACCGCCGACGTCTACCGCCGCGCGAAGCCGGCCGAACCGGTGGAGCTGCCGCGGCCGAAGATCGCCACCGGCAACGCGTTCGAGCCGGTCGCGGCCGGGATCCCGAAACTGTAGGTAGCGGACCGCTCAGAAGCGGCAGGGGCGGACGCAGTCCGGCTGCCCCGCGACGGTTCCGGCCGGGGTCACCACGGCACCGTAGGAAAACGACAACACGACGAAGAGGGCGGCGACGGCCGTTCTCAACCTGCTGGTCATGGGGACTCCTCGGGGGCGATGGCGCGATGGGCGCCCTCGGAGCGAGCATCCGCGCCGCTCCCCGGGGAAACAACAGGTGGAACAGTAGGGGTGGCTACGCAATCGCGTAGCGTGACCGGTCAGCGGGTTCCGGTGAGGATCCGCACCCGGACCGCCTCGCGGAGCGGTCCGTGCGCGGGGCTCATGGCCGAAAAAACGCCACCGACTATTTGCTCGACGGTCAGCGTGGTCGCGTAGTCGACAACGCGCAGGTCGACGGCGTAACCGGCGGCCGCCAGCGCCGCCGCGTAGCGCTCCTGGCTCGCCTCGTCAGTGCCGCACGTGCTGTGCAGCGGTGTCCCCAGGTACGCCGAAACGACGTCCCGCAGCGCGGCGGACCACGCGGTGTCCTGGAGCCACAGCGGCTCGCCGTTCGTCACCACCGCGATGCCGCCGCCGGGGCGCAGCAGCGGGCGAACGGCCGAAAACAGCCGTTCGTGGTCCATCCAGTGCAACGCCTGGGCGACCGTCACCGCGGCCAGGCGGCCGTTGCCGAAAAGCGGCAACAGCGCGCCGACGTCGGTGTCGGCGCCGAGCAGCCAGCTGACGTTCGGCAGCGGGGTCGCCCGGCGGGCCTGCTCCAGCATGGCCGGCTCCGGGTCCATGCCGAGGACCGCGCCCGCCCGGGCGGCCAGGACCCGGGTGAGCTGGCCGGTGCCGCAGCCGAGGTTGAGGACGACGTCGTCGCGGGTCAGCGCGAACGCCGCGGCCAGCTCGTCCGCCGCGCCGGTGTGGTCATCTTTCGACCATGCCCCGGACGCCGGGCGGGCGGACCTAGAACACCGGCAGCAGGAGGCCGTGTTCGGACGCCGGGCGCGGGCCGAAGATGCGGCGGTCGGACTCCTCGATCGGGACGTCGTTGATGCTCGCCTCGCGCCGGCGCATCAGGCCTTCGTCGCTGAACTCCCAGAGCTCGTTGCCGTAGCTGCGGAACCACCGGCCTTCGGCGGTGCGGGACTCGTACTGGAACCGGACGCCGATGCGGTTGCCGCGGAAGCCCCACAGCTCCTTGCGCAGCGCGTAGTCCAGCTCGCGCTCCCACTTCGCGGTCAGGAACCGGACGATCTCGGCGCGGCCCACGACGTGCCGGTCGCGGTTCCGCCAGACCGAGTCCTCGGTGTAGGCCAGCGAGACCCGCTCCGGGTCGCGGGTGTTCCACGCGTCTTCGGCGGCCTGGACCTTCTGGCGGGCAGTGTCCTCGTCGAAGGGCGGGAACGGGGGTCGCGAGGTCATGGCAGCTCCTTCCGGACGCGGAGAACGTGCGTTCTCCACTACGTCCGCTACCGTAGAGAACGCTCATTCTCCGCGCCAGAGGCAGGTGACGTGAATTCCACGGAAGCAACCGGCCGGCTGCTCGAAGCCGCCGAAGAGCTCTTCTACGCGCACGGGGTGCAGGCGGTCGGGATGGACGCCGTCCGCGAGCGCTCCGGCGTCTCGCTCAAGCGGCTCTACCAGTGCTTCCCGGCGAAGAACGACCTGGTCGAGGCCTACTTGCGCCGCCGGGACCAGCGCTGGCGGAAGTCGTTGCGCGATTTCGTCCACGCCCGCGGCGACGACCCGCTCGCCGTCTTCGACTGGCTCGCGGAGTGGTTCGCCGAACCCGGCTTCCGGGGCTGTGCGTTCATCAACTCCTTCGGCGAGTTCGGCGAACCGGCGCCCGGCATCGCCGCCGCGATCCGGCTGCACAAGGACGAGGTGCGCGCGTACCTGCGTGGTCTGATTTCCGACCAGAGGGTGGCCGACCAGCTGTTTTCGCTGGTCGAGGGCGCGACCGTGCTCGCCGCGATCACCGGTGACCCGGGCGAGGCGAACACGGCCCGCGAAGCCGCGAAGGTGCTGCTGGCCGCTCAGGGGTAGAGCGTCAGACCCGGGTCGAGCGCGATCTCCGTCAACTGCGTGAGGCTCAACGGCGGCGACGGCATGTCGGGCGCACCGCCCCGCTTGGCGTCCCCGGCGACGTTCTCCGCGTCGAGGATGACGCCGGTGCCGTCGGGCCTGGTGACTTCCGATCGGTACATCGTCGGGCCGCCGGGCTGGCGCACCGTGGATTCCAGGATCGTTTCGCCGTGGGGCCCGGTCCGGCGGTGGCACGATCCCTCCGTCCGCTCGGGCGGGGGCGTGCATTCGGTCGACGGCGTCGCGTTGCCGCCGAGCCGGGTGACGATCGCCATGAGGTTGCCCTTGCGCTCGCCCTTCGCCGTCGTGGCCGACGACGTGAAGTAGTCCTCGCCGCCGCTGCACGTGCTTTCGTGGGGAACGGGCGCCGAGAACACGTGGAAGAACTCGAGCGGACCGTGCGCGACCCCCTTCGGGTAGACACCGTGTTCGTGGGGGCCGAGCGTGGTGCCCGCGGCCAGCCGCTGCTGGACCGCGGCCGTGAGCACCGCCGTGAGCCGGCTCGACGCGGCCGCCGACGTCTCCGGGATCGGCGCGCCGGTCTGCGGCGGGTACGGCAGGACAGCGCAGGGATTCTCCGACGGCGTCTTGCTCGCCGCGGGCGGCACGAGCGCTGGTGCGGGAGCCCCGGGCACGAACGCCACCGCCACCCCGGCGGCGACCGCCGCCACGCCCGCGCCCGCGGCGGTCCACGGGTTCGCCACCCGGCGCACCCGCGCCCGGCGGCGTTCGCGGTCCAGCACCGCCTCGACGTCCACTGTGGACGGTGGCACGACGCCGATCGCCGCGTCGAACTGGTCCTTGCTCATGGTGCCTCCTTCAGCTCTGGCTCGCGGCGACGAGCGCGCGCAGCGAGTCGAGCCCGCGCGCGGTCTGGCTCTTCACGGTTCCGGTCGAACACTCGAGGATCTCGGCGGTCTCCTCGACGGAAAGGTCGCAGTAGTAGCGCAGCACGACCGCGGCCCGGCGCCGCGGCGGCAGCGCGTCGAGCAGTTCCAGCAGGCCGATCCGCTCGACGACGTCGTCGGCGGGCAGCACCGCCGGCTCCGGCAGCGTGTCCGCCGGTTCCTCGCGCCGCCACGCCCTGGCCTTCTCGTCCAGCCAGGTCCGCACCAGGATGCGGCGCACGTAAGCGTCGAGGTGCTCGACGCGGCGGGCCCGCGGCCAGTGCCGGTACAGCTTGCCGATGGTGATCGACACCAGGTCGTCGGCGAGGTGCCAGTCGCGGCACAGCAGGTAGGCCGTGCGGCGCAGGACCTCCATCCGCGCCGTGACGTAGTCGCGGTACCCCGCTTCTTCGGACCGTTTCACCGATTCCTCCTCGTCGCCCCCACACCCGGTGGAACGGGGTGCGCCGCCTTCGGGGTTGCTCCGGCATCGGAATCCGGGCAACCCGCGGGCGCGCCGGTGCCGTTCCACGAGCTGAGGGACCCCGACAGTGAGGAACCATCCCATGAGGAAACCGATCACCGCGGTCGTCGCGGTGGCACTGGCCGCGGGCGTGCTGTCCGCACCCGGCGCGGCGGCCGCCCCGGCGGAGCGAGCGCTCGTCACGCCGGCCCGGATCACGCTGGTCACCGGCGACCAGGTGCTCCTCGACGGCGCGAACGTCCGCGTGCTGCCCGCCCGCCGCGACCGGCCGGTGCCGTTCCGGCAGTACGTCCGCCACGGCGATCAGTACGTCCTGCCCGGCGACGCCGCCGGGCTGGTCGGCGCCGGAAGGCTCGACGAGCAGCTGTTCAACGTCACCGGCCTGCTGCGCCAGGGCTACGACGACGCGCACACCCCGCACGTGCCGCTGCTGGTCCGCTCACCCGGTCCGGCGCTCGCGGCACGCACCGGCGTGACCGCTCGCGCTTCCGCGCTCGGCTACACCGCGCTCGACGAACCGAAGTCCGGCGCCGCGGCGTTCTGGAACCGGCTCGCCACCGAACCCGCCACGCTCGCGGCGGGCGGCGCGAAGGTGTGGCTGAACGCGAAGGTGCGCGCGACGCTCGACCAGAGCGTGCCGCAGATCGGCGCGCCCACGGCGTGGCAGGCGGGCCTGACCGGCCGCGGTGTACCCGTCGCGGTGCTCGACACCGGGATCGACGGCACGCACCCGGACCTGGCCGGCCGCGTGGCGCTGAGCAGGGACTTCACCGGCAAGGGCAGCGTCGAGGACGGCGCGGGGCACGGCACGCACGTCGCTTCGACGATCGCCGGCTCCGGCAGCAAGTACAAGGGCGTCGCGCCCGGCGCGTCGCTGGCCGTCGGGAAGGTCCTCGACGACGCCGGCGACGGCACGCTCGACACCGTGCTGGCCGGGATGCAGTGGGCGGTGACCGAAGCGCACGCCCGCGTCGTGAACATGAGCCTCGGCGGCGGGCCGTCGGACGGGACCGACCCGGTGTCCGAAGCCGTGAACACCCTGTCGCGGCAGTACGGCACGCTCTTCGTCGTCGCCGCGGGCAACTTCGGCGCGGACGAATCGGTCGCGAGCCCGGCCGCGGCGGACGCGGCGCTCGCCGTGGCCAGTGTGTCCAAAAAGGACATTCTCAGCCCGTTCTCCAGCCGTGGCCCGAGGATCGGCGACGGCACCGCGAAGCCGGACGTCGCGGCGCCCGGCGAGGCGATCACCGCGGCCTGGCCCGGCGGCGGCTACCAGGCGCTGAGCGGGACGTCGATGGCGACGCCGCACGTCGCGGGCTCGGCCGCGATCCTCGCCCAGCAGCACCCGGACTGGACCGCGGACCGGCTCAAGGCGGCCCTCACCAGCACCGCGGCCCCGGTCGACGCCGGGCCGGCCGCGGTCGGCACCGGCCGCGTCGACGTCGCCCGCGCGACGACCACGGTGGTCACCGCCACCGGCAGCGCGTCCGCGTACCTCCCCTGGCCCAACCGCGGGACGACGAAGAAGGCCACCGTCACCTGGTACAACTCCGGCGCCACCCCGGTCACGCTGTCGCTGGGGGCGTCCGTCGAGGGCGTGAGCTTCCCGCCGAACGTCACCGTTCCGGCGGGCGGGAGCACCCCCGTCGAGCTGACCTTCACCGCGCAGGACGGCCACCCGGGCACCCGCTCCGGCGTCCTGACCGCGACCGGCGACGGCGTCACCACGCGGACCGCGTTGTCGCTGCGGCAGGAAGCCGAGACCTACGACCTGACCGTCGGCCTCGTGGACCGCGACGGCCACCCATGGGCGCCGACGGGCTACCCGCCGGTGACGATCCTCGACCTGGACACCGGCGCGCTCACCCAGGGCGAGCCGGGCACCTTCCGGCTGCCGCGCGGCCGCTACGTCGTGAACAGCGTCATCGAGACGCCGCGGCCGGGCCGGGAACCGTCGTACAGCTTCCTCACCCACCCCGAACTGGTCCTGGACCACGCCGTCACGCAGACCTTGGACGCGCGCGAGGGCAAGCCGGTGTCGCTGGAGCCGGACAACCCGGCCGCGCGCGGCGGCACGCAAAGCGTCGAACGGCTGAGCCGGGTCACGGCCTGCGGGTGCGTCTTCGCCGACGGCTTCGACCTCGACCCGCGCTTCCACGAAGCGTTCGCCGCGACGGTCCCGGGCACGTCGTCGGCGACCTTCGCCCTCAGCCAGGAGCGCCGCGCCACCGAGCCGGACCTGGAGCTGACCGCGGACGACGGGCAGCCGTTCGCCGTCCGGGGCGTCTGGCTGGAGTCGGCCGCTCCGGAGGGCTCCAGCACGCTCCCGGTCGTGTCCGGCGGCGAAGGCACGCCCGCGGACCTGGCCGAGATCGACGCGCGCGGCAAGCTCGTCGTCCTCCGGCTGCCGGTGGGCATCCGGGTCGACGAGGCGTACCAGCGGCTGGCCAACGTCGAGAACGCCGGCGCGAAACTCGGCTTCGTCGCGCTTTCCGGCGGCGCGGCCGGGACCACGGTCCTCGGCGGCGGGCTGCCGGTCCTGCACCTGCCGGTGATCTGGGGTGGGCCGGGCGTCACCGCGCAGCGGTTCACGGAACTGGCGAAGACCGGCGACGCGACCGCGACGGTCGTCAGCCGTCCCGCGCCGCGCTTCCGCTACGAACTGGGCGACGGCGTCGAGGGCCAGCTGACGGCTCCGCGCGTGCAGCGGCCCCGCACCCGCGACCTCGCCGAAGTGCGCACCGCCTACCACGACAACGCCCCCGGCGAGGTCCGGTACGTCGCCGGGCGCGAGTTCTTCGGCCGGATGGTCGGGTACGGCTACACCGAACCCGTTGCCGCGCAACAGGAACGCCTCGAGTACTACTCCCCCGGCCAGTGGGACAGCGTGTGGACGTCCGGGTTCCGCGGCGAGCTGACCGAGCGGCTGGACCTGGCCGCGGGCAAGAAGTACCAGCTGAGCTGGAACGAAGCCGTGGCCGGGCCGTCGTTGCGCGGGCTGACCGTGACGCACTCGGGCGAGCAGCCGCGGCCGTGGGCGTGGCGCAAGGACGGCGTCTTCGACCTGTGGCTGCCGCTGTTCGGCGACGCCGCCGGCCGGCCGCGCAAGCCCGAATCCGCCGCCGGGGACACGGGTTCGGTGACCCTCGCCAAGGACGGTGTCGCGATTCCCGTGGAGCCTTCCGGGGAACCGACGCTGGCCCAGATCCCGGTGCCGGACGCCGACGGCGCGTACCGGCTCACCGCCGAAGCGCACCGGCACCCCGGCTGGTGGCCACTGTGGACGGATGTCACCGCGGAGTGGGGCTTCCGCTCGTCGGCCGCCGCGGACGGCCAGGCGCTTCCCTTGCTGAGCGCCCGGTTCGCGCCCGCGGTCGACCTGCGCAACAGCGCACCGGCCGGCCGGGTCTTCACGTTCCCGGCCTTCGTCGAGCGGCAAGGCGGTGGCAGCGGGACGAAACTGGCCGTCGAAGTGTCCACTGACGACGGACGCACCTGGCGGCCCGCGCCGTCGCTCCGGACCGGGGACCACTGGACGGTCGCCGTGCGGAACCCGGCGGGCGGGTTCGTCTCGCTGCGGGCGAGCGCGGCCGACAACCGCGGGAACACCGTGCGGCAGACGGTGATCCGGGCGTACGCGGTGGGCTGACGCGAAAAATGAACCGGTCCCGGTGGCGGGGAGCCGCCGCCACCGGGACCGGTCCGGACCCACACCATCCCAAACAGTGTGGAATCCGCCCGCCCCTCGTCAGGTAGGGGCGGGCGGGGCCCCTGCTACCGGGCGTCCGTGAGGTACCGCGCGTAGGCACCCGTGGTGAGGAAGCTCGGCAGCTTCTCGCCCAGCGCGGTTTCGGTGAAGATCTCGTACGCGTCGTCGAGGCGGTTGCCCGCACCCAGCTCGGCGCGCACCGAAGCCAGTTCGTCGTCCAGGAACTCGACCGCCAGCTCGCGGGTCAGCGCGGTGCCGTCCTCGAGCTTCGTGCCGTTGCGGATCCACTGCCACACCTGGCAGCGCGCGATCTCCGCGGTGGCCGCGTCCTCCATCAGGTTGTGGATCGCCGCGGCGCCGGTGCCGCGCAGCCACGCGTCGACGTACCGCAGCGCCACGTTGATGTTCGCGCGCACGCCCGCTTCGGTGACCTCGCCGCCGGCGCTGGCGACGTCGAGCAGGTCCTCGGCGGTGACGTGGACGTCCTCGCGCAGCTTGCCGAGCTGGTTGGGCCAGCCGCCGAGCACGTCGTCGAAGACCTCGCGGCAGATCGGGACCAGGCCCGGGTGGGCGACCCAGGAGCCGTCGAACCCGTCGCCGGCCTCGCGTTCCTTGTCGGCACGGACCTTCTCGACGGCGATCTCGTTCACCGCCGGGTCCTTGCTCGGGATGAACGCGGCCATCCCGCCGATGGCGTGCGCGCCGCGCTGGTGGCAGGTGCTCACCAGCAGCTCGGTGTAGGCCCGCATGAACGGCACGGTCATGGTGACCTGCGCGCGGTCCGGCAGCACGAAGTCGGCGCCGTGCGCGGCGAAGTTCTTGATCAGGCTGAAGATGTAGTCCCAGCGGCCGGCGTTCAGACCGGCGGCGTGCTCGCGCAGCTCGTAGAGGATCTCGTCCATCTCGAACGCGGCGGTGATCGTCTCGATCAGCACGGTGGCGCGGATCGTGCCGCGCGGGACGCCGAGTTCGCGCTGCGCCATCAGGAAGACGTCGTTCCACAGCCGCGCTTCGAGGTGGTTCTCCAGCTTCGGCAGGTAGAAGTACGGGCCGACGCCGCGGGCAAGCAGCTGGCGCGCGTTGTGGAAGAAGTACAGGCCGAAGTCGACCAGGCTTGCCGACACCGGGCGGCCGTCGATGCGGATGTGCTTCTCCACCAGGTGCCAGCCGCGGGGGCGCGCGACGATCGTCGCCGGGTCGTCGCCGATGGTGTAGCGCTTGCCGGCCTCGGTGGTGAAGTCGATGTTGCGGCGGATCGCGTCGAAGAGGTTGAGCTGGCCGTCGATGACGTTGTGCCACGTCGGCGACGTCGCGTCCTCGAAGTCCGCCAGCCAGACCTTCGCGCCCGAGTTCAGCGCGTTGACCGTCATCTTGCGGTCGGTCGGGCCGGTGATCTCGACGCGGCGGTCCTCCAGGCCCGGCGCCGTCGGGGCGACCTGCCACGACCGGTCCTCGCGGATCCGGCGCGTCTCGGGCAGGAAGCCGAGCGGCTTCTCGCCGGACTGCAGTTCCTCGCGCCGCGTGCGGCGGGCGTCGAGCAGCTCGCGCCGGCGACCGGCGAACGTGTTGTCCAGCTTGGCCAGGAAGTCGAGCGCCGCCGGGGTGAGGATCTCCGCGAACCGGCCCTCGACCGGCCCGGTGACCTCGATGCGGTAGTTCAGCCGATCAACCATGGGGTGCCTCCACGAGCTGTGCAGGGAAGGAAAGAAAGGGAGGGACGCGGCCTGACGACGGGAGGGGGGTGCCGCCGTCAGGCCGCGGCCGGGATCAGTGGAACTGGGCTTCTTCGGTGGAGCCCTTGAGCGCGGTGGTCGAGCTCTCCGGGTTCAGCGCCGTCGCGACGTTGTCGAAGTAGCCGGTGCCGACCTCGCGCTGGTGCTTGGTGGCGGTGTAGCCGCGGCTCTCCGAAGCGAACTCGCGCTCCTGCAGGTCGACGTAGGCGGTCATGCCCTCGCGGGCGTAGCCGTGCGCCAGGTCGAACATCGAGTAGTTCAGCGCGTGGAAGCCGGCCAGCGTGATGAACTGGAACTTGTAGCCCATGTGGCCGAGCTCGCGCTGGAACTTCGCGATCGTCGCGTCGTCCAGGTGCTTCTTCCAGTTGAACGACGGCGAGCAGTTGTAGGCCAGCATCTGGTCCGGGAACTTCGCCTTGATCGCCTCGGCGTACTTGCGCGCCACCTCGAGGTCGGGCTCCGAGGTCTCCATCCAGAGCAGGTCGGCGTACTGGGCGTAGGCCAGGCCGCGCTCGATGCAGGGCTCGATGCCGTTGCGGACCTCGTAGAAGCCCTCGGCGGTCCGGCCGCCGGTGAGGAACTGCTGGTCGCGCTCGTCGACGTCGCTGGTCAGCAGCGTCGCGGCCTGCGCGTCGGTGCGGGCGACGACCAGGGTCGGCACGTTCAGCACGTCGGACGCCAGCCGCGCGGCGTTCAGCGTGCGCTCGTGCTGCTTGGTCGGGATCAGCACCTTGCCGCCGAGGTGGCCGCACTTCTTCTCGGACGCGAGCTGGTCTTCCCAGTGCACGCCCGCGGCGCCGGCCGCGATCATGCCCTTCATCAGCTCGAACGCGTTGAGCGGGCCGCCGAAGCCGGCCTCGGCGTCGGCGACGATCGGGGCGAACCAGTCGATGTCGGTGTTGCCCTCGGCCCAGTTGATCTGGTCGGCGCGGCCCAGCGCGTTGTTGATGCGGCGGACCACGGCCGGCACCGAGTTGGCCGGGTAGAGGCTCTGGTCGGGGTAGGTCTGGCCGGAGAGGTTGGCGTCGGCCGCGACCTGCCAGCCGGACAGGTAGATGGCCTGCAGGCCCGCGCGGACCTGCTGGACGGCCTGGTTGCCGGTGAGGGCGCCGAGCGCGTGGATGTAGTCCTCGGTGTGGAGGAGGTTCCACAGCTTCTCCGCGCCGCGGCGGGCCAGGGTGTGCTCCTCGACCACGCTGCCGCGCAGCTTGACGACGTCCTCAGCCGAGTAGGAGCGCTGCACGCCCGCCCAGCGCGGGTCGTTCGCCCACTGCGCCGCCAGCTCCGCGGCCGCCTGCTTGGCCTGTTCCGTCATCGGATCTCCCGGTGTTGCGAAGTTTGCGATTGCTCGCCTTGCCTGATTCGACCCTCACACGCCAGGGGAAATCCGGTCCAGCTGTCCAATTTGCCAATTTGTGCGAAGGGTACGTACGCTCTTTGCAAAGGTTGCGAATCACCCGGTTCGCAAGTGATCGAAAATCCGCGTTCTTGACCGTTCACGTAACCGTTCAGGGCCGGAAACCTTCCGGGAAGGAGGGCTCGAATGGAGAAGACTTTCGCCGGCGCGCGGCTGCGCCACCTCCGCGAAAGCCGCTCGATGAGCCAGGCCGATCTGGCCCGTGTGCTGGAGATCTCACCGAGCTACCTCAACCAGATCGAGCACAACTCGCGGCCGCTGACCGTCCCGGTGCTGCTGCGGATCACGCAGGCGTTCGGCGTCGACACCGAGTTCTTCGCCAACAACGACACGTCCCGGCTGGTCGCCGACGTCAAGGAAGCGCTGCTCGACGAGGTGCTCGGCGTCGACGTCACCACCGGCGAGCTCAACGACCTGGCCACGAACCTGCCGGCGATCGCGCAGGCGCTGGTCAAGCTGCACCGCAGCTACCGCAACGCCGTCGAAAGCACCGCCGCGCTGACCACGGAAAACGGCCTGGGCCTGCACGGCAGCGCCGCCGCGCCGCTGCCGCACGAAGAGGTCCGCGACTTCTTCTACGAGCGCGAGAACTACGTCGCCGAGCTGGACGACCGCGCCGAGAAGATGGCCGCGGAGATCCCGCTGCAGCGCGGCCAGGTGCTGAGCGCGCTGAAGGAACGGCTCTGGCAGCGCTACGGCGTCGAGGTGACCAGCGACGGCATCGACGAATCGGCCGGTCAGCAACACCGCTACGAGCCGGTGACGCGGGTGCTGCGGCTGGCGCCGAGCCTGCGCGTCGGGCAGCAGGCGTTTCGCATGGCTTCGCAGATCGCACTGCTCGAGTACGACGACCTGATCACCGAGCTGGCCGATTCGTGGGCGTTCTCCGGCCCGGCCGCGCGCTCGCTCGCCCGCGTCGGCCTGGCGAACTACTTCGCCGGC
Organism: Amycolatopsis eburnea; assembly: GCF_003937945.1. GTDB lineage: Bacteria > Actinomycetota > Actinomycetes > Mycobacteriales > Pseudonocardiaceae > Amycolatopsis > Amycolatopsis eburnea. The sequence goes on along the minus strand of NZ_RSEC01000021.1, from coordinate 45,873 downwards.
GCGCTGATCCTCCCCTACGGCCCGTTCCTGGCGACGGCGGAACGGTTCCGCTACGACATCGAGCGGCTGTGCGACCACTACGGCGTCGGCTTCGAGACGGTGTGCCACCGGCTGTCCACCCTGCAGCGTCCCAAGCAGCGCGGGGTGCCGTTCTCGTTCGTGCGGGTGGACCGGGCCGGGAACATGTCGAAGCGGCAGTCCGCGGCCGGGTTCCACTTCTCCCGCGTCGGCGGCGCGTGCCCGCTGTGGAACATCTACGAGGCGTTCACCCAGCCGGGCAAGATCCTGACCCAGATCGCGACCCTGCCCGACGGCAAGAGCTACTTCTGGATCGCGCGCACGGTGTCGCGCAACATCGGCGGCTACGGCAGCCCCGGCAAGACGTTCACCGTCGGCCTGGGCTGCGAACTCCGGCACGCCGGGCGGCTCGTTTACTCGACCGGCCTGGACCTGGACGAGCCCGCCGCGGCGACGCCGATCGGGATGGGCTGCAAAGTCTGCGAACGGCTGGCGTGCTCGCAGCGCGCGTTCCCGACCATCGGCAAGCAGCTCACCGTGGACGAGAACACCAGCACCTTCGTCCCCTACCCGGCGGTGCCTAAGGGCTGAGCACGTGCGTCGTCCACTTCGACTCGTCCGTGCCGAGGAGCGTGATCCGGCTCAGCAGCTCCTGCGCCGTGATGCCCGCGGCCTTCTCCTTGTCGATCGCGACGCAGGCCTCGAGCCCGTTCTTCTTCACGCACCGCGGCACGCCGAGACCGTCCTTGCGGGTGGATCCGGGCGGGGCGACGTCGATGGTCGCCAGCGCGCCGTTCGCCGAGTACTGGAGCACCAGCTTCCAGGGGACGCCGTCCTGGTCCGGCCGCCGCGAGGTGTAGGCGTCGGACAGGTGGAACGACGGCGGCAGGCTCGCGATGCGCAGCGGAAGCGGCACCCCGCGGTTCGCGAACGTCGCCCCTTCGGCCACCCGCACCAGCACCTGCTGGAGGTCGGGCCGGGCGAGGTAGTACGTGTGCAGCTGGGCCCAGCGGCCGTCGGCGGTCGGCCAGCGCAGGTAGCTGTCGCCGTGGTTGAGCGGGTCGTTCGCGTCCGCCGTCACCCAGTGGCCGTCGCGGTCGCCCACGCGCTGCGGGATCGACTTCGGCTCGCCGCTGAGGTCGCGCGGCGCGGGCGGCTCCCGGTCCGCGACCGAAAGCCACATCATCGGGGCCAGCTCGCCCCGGCCGATGGCCAGCGTCGTGTCGCCGTGCCCGCCCGCGGCGTATTCGACGCCGGTGATCTCCTCCGGCAGCCAGCCGAAGCTCGACTTCGCCACCAGCGGGTTGTCGGTGGGCCCCGGCGCGACGGGCTGGAGCTGCGGCTGGGGCTGGACGGCGGGCGGCGCGGGCGCGGGGTCGGTGCGGAACAGCGACACCGCCGTCAGCCCGCCGGCCGTCACGACCGCGGCGCAGCCCACGACCAGCGCCGTGGTCCGCGCGCGACGGCGGCGTCCCCCGGCCCGGCGGGCGCGGTCGATGTCGAGGCGGGACGGCGGAGCGGGCACGTCGGCCAGTTCCTTGAGCCTGGTGGCCAGTTCGTGGTCGGTCATGCTCGTCCCTCCCGGATCGGTTCGCCCAGCAGCTCGCGGAGCGCGTCCACGGCCTTCGAGGTCTGGCTCTTGACGGTGCCTTCGGAACAGCCCAGGGCCCGCGCGGTCTCCGCCACCGGCAGGTCGCAGAAGTAGCGCAGGACGACGGTCGCGCGCTGCCGGCCGGGCAGCCGGTCCAGCGCGGCCCGCAGGTCGAGCGCCCCTTCGACGTCCGAGCCGGGCACCGGCCGCTCGTGCTCGGTGCCGCGCAGGTCCACGCGGCGCCACCACGACGTCCGCTGTTCGGCGAGGAACGTGTTGACCAGCGTCCGGCGCGCGTAGCCGTCCAGGTTGCCCGCGCGGGAGGCCCGGGGCCAGTTCGCGTAGAGCCTGGTGATCGCCGACTGGACCAGGTCGTCGGCCCGGTGCCAGTCGCCGCAGAGCAGGTACGCGACCTTGCGCAGCCAGCCCGCGCGGGCGGTCACGTACTCGGTGAAGTCGTCCACCGGCGTCCCCCATCCTGTTCGTCACCCCTTTGATGCGCCCGGGAGCCCGCCAGGTTGCCCGGGACACGCGAGTCGTAGATTCATCGGGGTGCACGACATCGACACGGTGACCGCGGCGACCATCGAAACGGCCGCCGAGCGGCTGGCCGGGGTGGTGACCCGGACGCCGCTGGAGCCCAGCGCGCGACTGTCGTCCCGGGTGGACGCCCAGGTCTGGGTGAAGCGCGAAGACCTGCAGACCGTCCGGTCGTACAAGATCCGCGGCGCCTACAACTTCATCGTCCAGCTCGACGAGGCCACCCGCGCGCTCGGGGTCGTCTGCGCGAGCGCCGGCAACCACGCCCAGGGCGTCGCGTACGCGTGCCGGCGGCTCGGCGCGAACGGCCGCGTGTACGTCCCGGGCACCACGCCGCGGCAGAAGCGCGAACGCATCGCGGCCCTCGGCGGCGCGCACATCGAGGTCATCGTCGTCGGCGAAACGTACGAAGACGCCTTCGCCGCGGCCAACGAAGACGCCCAGCGCACGGGCGCCACTCTGGTGCCGGCGTTCGACGACGTCCGCACGGTCGCCGGCCAGGGCACGGTCGCGTCCGAGGTGATCGAGCAGCTCGGCTTCGTCCCCGACGTCGTGGTCGTCCCCGTCGGCGGCGGCGGGCTGCTCGCCGGCGTCGGCAGCTGGCTGCGCGAACGGCACCCCGACGTCCGGGTCGTGGGCGTCGAACCCGCGGGCGCGGCGTGCATGGCGGCGGCGCTGGCCGCCGGTCACCCGGTACGGCTGCCGGAGCTGGACTCGTTCGTCGACGGCGCCGCGGTGCGCGAGGCCGGCGCGGTCACCTACCCGCTGATCCGCGACAGCGGCGCCGAGCTGACCGCGGTCGCCGAGGGCGCGATCTGCACCGAGATGCTGGCGATGTACCAGTCCGACGGCATCATCGCCGAGCCCGCGGGCGCGCTGGCCGCGGCGGCGCTCGGGACGGTCGTGCGGGTGGAGCCGGGGCAGACCGTCGTCGTCGTGGTCTCCGGCGGCAACAACGACGTCAGCCGCTACGGCGAGATCCTCGAACGCTCGCTGATGCACGAAGGGCTGAAGCACTACTTCCTGGTCGGCTTCCCGCAGGAGCCGGGCGCACTGCGGCGGTTCCTCGAGCAGGTCCTCGGGCCCGAGGATGACATCACCCGCTTCGAGTACGTGAAGCGCACCAACCGCGAAATGGGCCCGGCGCTGGTCGGCGTCGAGATCGCCCGGCCGTCCGACCTGCCCGGACTGCTGGCCCGGATGGCCGCGAGCCCGCTGCAGGTGGAGCGGATCGAGCCGGGCAGCCCCCTGTTCCACTTCCTGCTCTGAGGGTTGTGGTCCACTAGGCGGATGGTGAAGGTCGACGGGATCCGCAGTGTCGAGGCGTTGCGCGAAAAGGTCCACGAGGGTGCGGAGCCCGAATACCTGCTGTTCTACGGGCACGCGCCCTCGACGTCCGGGCGGGTGACCGCGAGCTGCCTGAGCCAGTGGTGGCTCGACCCGTTCGAGGACGGCGGCGTCGTCTACCCGACCGCCGAGCACTACGTGATGGCGGGCAAGGCCGAGCTGTTCGGCGACCACGAGAAGGCGGCGCTGATCCGCTCGGCGCCCGACCCGAAGACGGCGAAGGTGCTCGGCCGCGAGGTCGACGGCTTCGACGCGGCCGTCTGGGAGCGCCACCGGTTCGACATCGCCGTCGACGGCAACCTGGCCAAGTTCCGGCAGCACCGCGACCTGCGCCGGTTCCTGCTCGGCACCGGTGACGCGGTCATCGTCGAGGCGTCGAAGAAGGACCTCGTCTGGGGCTCGGGCCTCGCCCGCGAGGAGAAGAACGCGACCAAGCCGGACTACTGGCGCGGGCTGAACCTGCTCGGCTTCGCCCTGATGGAGGTCCGCGAGCAGCTGCGCGCCCGCATCTGACTCAGGGCGCCGGGATCGGCGCCCCGGGGCACGACGCCGTCGTCGTCTTGCCCGTGTCGAAAAATGTGACAGCGACGTTCGCGCAGGTCAGGGCCGAGAGCGAGCCGTGGACGTCGTCCTCGATCGTCATGAGGTCGCCGCCGATCCGCTGCCGCATCGCGAACGCCCAGCCGATCGGCGTGACGGGTTCGAAGGTGTGGCCGACGAGCTGCAGCGGGCTCTTGCCGGCGGTCAGCGCCCACGGCCGCGCGGGCAGGGGCCAGCCGACGCAGAGCTGTTCGTAGAGCCCGTAGCCGCCGGCGACCGGGAGCCGTTTCATGCGGTCGAGCCGGTGCTGCCAGACGGTCTCGAAGTCGCGCGGGCTCGGGGACTCGTTGCACAGGAGCGCCGTCTGCTGGAAGTGGTTGAACGCGTGCGGTTCGCCGTCCCAGCCCAGCCGACCGGGCTGCTTCGCACTTTCGGGTGAAATCGGGCCGCCGTCGCGGATCTGGGCGAGCTGCCGCGCCAGGCCCGCCCATTCGCGGCGGGGGTTGGCGAGCATGCCGTTGACGTCGCCACGTTCGGCCCGCAGGTCGAGCAGGGCTTTCGCGACGGCGGGCTCGGTGGTCCCGAATCGGTAAACGGCGTCGTACCTCGCGATCCACGAGGCGAAGTCGTGGAAGGTGTTCTCGCCGGCGGTCGCCTGGCCGTCGTCCATCGCGGTGACGTTCAGGTCGGGCGGCATGACGGAGTCGAGCAGCATCTTGTCGACGTGGTCGTCGAAGAGCGTCCGGTACTGCGCGCCGAGCGCGCTGCCCCACGAGACGCCGTAGTAGCCGATCTTGTCCTCGCCGAGCGCGACGCGGATGCGGTCGAGGTCGCGGGCGATGGTGGGCGTGGTCAGGTTCCGGACGAAATCCGGGTGCGCGGCGACGCAACGCCAATTGGCCCGGGCAGCCCGCTCCGCGGCTTCGCGAGCCTTCGCCTTGTCGGGAACGCCCGGGTCCGGCTCCGGGACGTCGACGGCGCAGGGGATGTCGGCGCTGTAGCCGACCCCGCGGGGATCGAAGCCGACGAGATCGTGGTGGACGCCGATGCCCCCGGCGCGGCTGTCGGCGACGCTGCGAGGCATGTCGAGCCCGGACTGCCCGGGACCCCCGGGGTTCAGCAGCACGGCCCCGGTGCGCGCCCCGGTCGCCCGGATCCGGCTGACGGCGATGTCGATTTTCGGACCACCGGGGTCGGCGTAGTCCAGCGGAACCGGCACGAGCGCGCACTCGGTGCGGCGGTCACCGGGATCCCAGCCCTTCGCGACGGTGGCGCAGAGCTGCCACGCGACCTCACCGGCGGTGGCCACCGCGGGGACGACGGGAAGCAGCGCCGCGGCGGCGAGCAGCGGGACCGTGAACCGGGTGATCGACATGGGGCTCAGGCTGCCGGGTGCGGCTGGTGGGGAGATCGGCCGATCAGCCGATGGTGGCCGCCGAACGGCCGGGATGGGACGTGGCCGGATTTCGACCAGGGCTCGCGAGCTGGGACTTGGGCGACTTCCGGACCGTGGGCAGAAGTCGACGACGGCTGGGCGGGCCAGGCTGCGGGCAGTGCGTCAGCCGCCCGGACAGTCGGTGTCGCCGCCGCTGCGCTCGACGCAGTGGCGCGGCCCCGGCGGTGGCGGCGGGGCATGCCGGAGGTCGTCGGCCCAGGACAACACCGCGACCGCCGCCGCCAGGGTCAGGCAGATGGCGAAGAACCAGGTCCAGCCGCGACGCCGCGTTGTCGCCGAAACGACCACGCCCACCAGCGGCAGCCCGGCGCCGAGCACTGCCGCCCAGGTCAGGTAGCCGGTGGCGGCGCCGCTCGTCTCGCCGAACACCGGGATGCTCGCCAGGAAGCCCAGCAGCACCAGGAACGGGACGACGAGCAGCAGGCCCACCGCGCACAACGCCAGCACGACCGACACCCACGCGGTCCGGATCTCCCCCACGGACCCAGTCTGGCCGGAAAAGCGACGAACGTCCTGAGTAGATCTACTGCTCGAGGGTCTTCTGCAGCGCCTTGTTCGCCTTCCGCGCCATGTCGGCGACGGCTTCCCGACGGGCCGCGTCGGCCGCGTAGTCCTCTTCGCGGTTGCGCACGACACGGGCCGGCGCGCCGACCGCGATCGAGTAGTCCGGGATGTCGCCGCGGACGACCGCGTGGGCGCCCAGTACCGAGCCGCGGCCGATGCGGGTGCCCTTGAGGACGCTGACCTTGGTGCCGAGCCAGGTGTCCGGGCCGATGCGGACCGGCGACTTCACGATGCCCTGGTCCTTGATCGGGACGTGGATGTCCGCGATGACGTGGTCGAAGTCACAGATGTACACCCAGTCGGCGACCAGGGTGGCCGCGCCGAGCTCGATGTCGAGGTAGCAGTTGATGACGTTCTGGCGGCCGAACACCGACTTGTCGCCGATCCGCAGCGAACCCTCGTGGCAGCGGATGGCGTTGCCGTCGCCGATGTGGACCCAGCGGCCGATCTCCAGGCGGCCGTAGCCGGGGCGGCAGTGGATCTCGACGTTCTTCCCGAGGAAGAGCATCCCGCGCAGGATGATGTGCGGGTTGGCGAGCCGGAACTTCAGCAGCCGGTAGTACCGGACCAGGTACCAGGGCGTGTACGCGCGGTTGCGCAGCACCCAGCGCAGCGAGTCGGCGGTCAGGAACTTCGCCTGCCGCGGGTCCTGCCGGGCGCGGCGCCAGGCCCGCACCCGCGACAGCGCGGGCGCACCCCACATCGACGTCATGCCCGTGACCGTAACCTGTGTACGGGACGGGTTCACAGGCAAGGGGAGCGTGGATGGGCACGAAGCTGATCATCGACACCGACCCGGGCGTCGACGACGCGCTGGCGATCGCGCTGGCCGCGCTGTCGCCCGACGTCGACCTGCTGGGCGTGACGTCGGTGTTCGGCAACGTCCCCCTGGACCGCACGACGTCGAACGCGCGACGGCTGCTGGCGCTTTTCGGCCGGGACGACGTGCCGGTGGCCGCGGGGTCGGCGCGCCCGCTGGTGTACTCCAAGCCGCGCGACGCGAAGGAGGTCCACGGCGGCGACGGCCTGTCGGGGCACTCCTACACGCTGCCCGAGGCGAGCCGCCCGCTCGACGAACGCGACGCCGTCCGGCTGATGACGGACCTGCTGGACGCGTCGGACGAGCCGGTGACCATCGCCCCGATCGGCCCGCTGACGAACATCGCCGCGCTGCTCGCGGCCCACCCGGGCGCGGCGGCGAAGATCGCGCGGCTGGTGATCATGGGCGGGGGCGTGACGTTCGGCAACAGCACGACCGCCGCCGAGTTCAACATCTGGAGCGACCCCGAATCGGCGCGGCGGGTGCTCGTCGAGGAGGACGTGCCCGTGGTGCTCGTGCCGCTCGACCTGACCCACCGCTGCGCCGTCGACGGCGAATGGCTGGCGAAGCTCGCGGCGTCGGGCCCGATCGGCGCCACGCTCGAAGGCCTCACCTCGACCTACCGGCAGCACTACACGCGCGTGTTCGGCGAAGACCGGATGGTCATGCACGACGCCGTCGCGGTCGCCGAGGCGATCTCGCCGGGCATCCTCAAGACCGAGACCTACCGCGTCGACGTCGACTGCGGGCTCGGCCCGGCGCGCGGGCAGACCCTGGTCGACCGGCGGCGGCTCGGCGAGGACGATCCGCAGTTCTCCCCCGGCCGCCCGATCGAGGTCGCGGTGGACACCGACCTCGACGGCCTGCGCGGCTTCGTCCTGGACCGGCTGACCGGGGCCGCGCGGTGAGCGAAGCGCCCGAGGAGACCCCCGAGCCCCGCCGCCGGAAGGCCGCCGTCGTGGTCGCCGCGGTGGTCGTGGTCGCCGCCGCGCTGGTGGTCGGGGTGCAGTTCGCGCCGAAGCAGCAGCAGGAGCCGGCGAACGCGGCCGCGACGGGCACGCCAACGCCGTCTGTCGCGAAAACGACCACGCCACCCCAGACGTCGACGCCGCCGAAGGTGCCGGAGGCGAGCGAGTTCGACGCCTGGGCGTCCAAGACCAGCCAGTGGCTCGACATCCCGCTGCGCGCGATGGTCGGCTACGCGAAGGCGACGACGAAGCTCGGCAAGGACGTCCCCGGGTGCCACCTTTCCTGGGTGACGCTGGCCGCGGTCGGAAAAGTGACCACGGACCACGGGCGGGCCCAGGGCGGGCAGTTCGGCGCCACCGGCGTGCTGGACAAGGCGCTCGGCACCATCGAGGTGCGCGACTTCTACAACAAGGTCGTCTCGACGGCGAACGCCGCCGGGCCGCTGCAGCTGTCCCCGGCGATCTGGGGCAGGTACCAGGCGAGCTACGCGGGCGGGAAGCCCGATGTCCAGAACATCGACGACGCCGCGCTGACCACCGGCCGCGCGCTCTGCGCCGATGGTCACGACCTGTCCCAGGGCCAGGTGTGGTGGGACTCGGTCAGCACGCTGCAGGCGGCGCCGCTGTTCCTGCACCGCACGCTGGCGACGGTCAACGTCTACGGCACGGTCGGCCAGGGCGCGGCGGCGCCGAACGCGGCCGTGCTGAGCGCGGTCAACTTCGCCATCGACAAGATCGGCCTCCCCTACATCTGGGGCGGCAACGGCACGGGCGGCAACGACCCGGGCTTCGACTGCTCGGGCCTGACGACGGCGGCGTACGCGAGCGCCGGGGTCAAGCTGATGCGCACGGCCGACACGCAGTTCCGGAGCGTCCCGCACGTGACCGACCCGCAACTGGGCGACCTGATCTTCTACGGCGAGCCGTCGACGAAGATCCACCACGTCGGGCTGTACATCGGCAACCAGCAGATGATCGACGCGCCGCAGACCGGCCAGGCGGTCCAGGTCCACTCGTACCGCAAGGACGGCGACGACTACGCGGGAGCCGGCCGCCCGACGGCCTGACCGGGGCCGGGCTGGGAGAATCCCGTCATGGACTCGGGGACGACCACGCAGCTGATCACCGTGGGGGCCACGCTGGGCGGGGTCGTGCTCACCTTGCTCACCACCACGTTCGTCGAAAGCCGCAAGCTGAAGGCGGCCCAGCGCGCCGAAGAGCGCAAGCGCGCGGCGGACCACGCCGGCTGGCTGCGCGACGAGCGCGTGAAGGCTTACGCGAGCTTGTCGGCGGCGAGCGAAGAAGCCTTCCAGCTCGTCCGGTCGGAGTTCCTCAAGCTGCCCGAGAACCGGGCCGAGATCGAGGCCCGGTGGCGCGAGCGGCGCTCCGAGCTGCGCAAGGCGCACAACCAGGTGGCGTTGCTGGGGACCGAAGAACCGCGGCGGCGCGGCAAGGAGCTGTGGAAGGCCGCCCGCAACGGCGTCAACGACATCTTCGCCGAGCTGGACGCCGGAGCGTCGGCCGTGCCGCGGGAGAGCCTCGACCGGGTGCTGTCGGGGATCAGCGACGCCGGCGACCGGTTCCTGGCGGCGTGCCGCGCCGATGTTCAGGGAGCCGGCTGAGCGACGGCCGGGCCCGCGAGACCCACCAGGTTGCCCTGCGGGTCGGTGAACTGGGCGACCACCAGGTCGCGCCCCGGGGCGCGGTCCGGGCCCAGCCGGCGGGTGCCGCCGAGGCGCTCGGCCTCCGCCAGCGCCGCCTCGACGTCCGGGACGCCCACGTAGAACACCACGTGGCTCTCGTACCCCGCGCCGCCGCCGACGCCGCCGGGGATGGTTCCCGACTCCACGAAGCCGTAGCCGGGTTCCGACACCTGGGGTGACACCGGGGCCGAGGTGTCGAAGTCCCAGCCGAACAGCTCGCCGTAGTACCCGCGCAGGCTCGCCGGGTCGGGTCCGATGATCTCGAAGTGCACGACAGGTCGGCTCATACCGGCACCGTACGCCGCTCTAGTTGTTAAAAACAACCACTAAGTTGTACTTTGAAAGCATGCCGACGAGCCGCAGCTACGGGGACGCCTGCACGATCGCCCGCGCGCTGGACGTCGTCGGGGAACGGTGGGCCCTGCTCGTCGTGCGCGAGCTGCTCCTCGGGCCGCAGCGGTTCTCCGACGTCCGGCGCGCGCTGCCGGGTGCCAGTTCCAACCTCGTCACCGACCGGCTGCGGGAACTCGAAGGGCACGGCGTCGTCGCGCGGCGGAAGCTGCCGCCGCCGGCCGGGTCCACGGTCTACGAACTGACCGGCTGGGGGCGCGAGCTGGAACCCGTCGTGCTCGCCCTCGGGGCGTGGGGCGGCGGCATTCCGCGACCACCGGACGCGCACCTGGGCACGACGTCCGTGCTGCTGTTCCTCCGCGGTGCCGCGCGGCCCCGCCGTGCCGCCTGCTACCGCGTCGAACTCGACGCTCGCGTGTGGACGGTCCGCACCGAGCCGGGCCGCCTGACGGTCGAGCCCGGTGCACCCGAAAACCCGGACGCCGCGATCCGCACCGACCCGCCGACGCTGAACGCGCTGCTCGAGAAGCCGTCCGGCCTCGACGCCGCGATCGCGGACGGCCGGGTGGAAGCGAGCGGCGACCGGAAAGCCCTCCGGCGGCTACTGCGCGAGCGGCTGGCGTGACCGGACCCGCAGCGAAGGCGCCAGGAAGACGATCCCGAACGTGACCACGACCGCCGACGACAGCGCCCAGTGCAGGCCGACGCGGGTCGCCAGCGCGCCCACCAGCACCGGCTCCACCAGGAAGCCCAGGTAGCCGCAGGCCGCGACCGCCGCGACCGCCCGGCCCGGCGCGTCCGCCTGCTTCCGGCTCGCCGCGCTCCACGCGATCGGCACGATCCCGGCCACGCCGAGCCCCACCACCGCGAAGCCGAGCACGCCCACGACCGGCCACGGCACGGCGAGGACCACGGCGAACCCGAGCACCGCGACCGCGGCCGCCACGCGGACGAACGCGACCGGCCCCGTCCGCGCCACGACGCGGTCGGCGACCAGGCGGACCGCGATCATCGTCGCCGAGAAGGCGAAATAGCCCAGCGAGGCCAGCGCGGGCGTCGCGCCGGTGACGTCGGCGAGGTACACCGCGCTCCAGCTGTTGACCGCGCCTTCGGCGACGAACCCGCAGAACGCGATCACGCCCAGCGGCACCAGCGCCCGGCTCGGCCACGCGAACGCCGCGTCGCCCTGGCCGCGGTCGGCGCCGGTCAGGAACCGGGTGCGGGCCGCCCACAGCGCGAGCGCGAGCAGCGCCGCGCCGGCGAGCGGGAAGTGCACCGCCACCGGGACGTGCGCGGCCTCCATCAGCGCGTCGACGCCCGAACCGGCGAGGCCGCCGATGTTCCAGAAGGCGTGGAACCCGGCGAAGATCGGGCGCCCGTAGCCCTCCTCGACGCGGGCGGCGTGCGCGTTCATCGCGACGTCGAGCACGCTGTTGCCGACGCCGAGCACGACGAGCGCGGCGACGAACACCGGCGCCGACCAGGCGAACGCGACCAGCGGCAGTCCCGCGCACAGCACGACCGCGCCCAGGACGACCGCCGCGCGGCTGCCGATCCGGGTCAGCAGCGCGCCCGCGCCCAGCAACGCCAGCACCGACCCGGCGGCCAGGCCGAAGAGGCCGGTCGCCAGCGCGCCCGTGCTCAGACCCAGTTGTTCCTGCACCGCCGGCACCCGGGCCAGCCAGGTCGCGAACGCGGCACCGCACACCGCGAACACGACCGAAACCCCCAGGCGGGCGCGTTTCAGCTCTCCCGTCACCCCGCTACCTTACGGACCGGCCGCCCTTCGGGGCAGCGGATCATGACCCCATGGCCGCCGCGGACCGGGCTACCGTGGCGGGGTGAAGACCTTGAGCCACGACCGGCTGGCCGTCGCACTCCTCGGCGAAGCGGACCGGTTCGGGGCGGCGATCGCGGGCGCCGCACCGGATTCGCGCGTCCCGACGTGTCCCGAGTGGACACTGCGGGACCTGACCCTGCACGTCGGCGTGGCGTACCACAAGTCCGCCGCGATCATCCTGAGCCGCCCGGCGGCCTACGTGCCGTTCGAGGCCGTCACGATCGACGAGCCGCCCGCGTTCGCCGGCCTCGGCGATTGGCTCCGCGACGGCGCCGCGCGGCTCGTCGCCGCGGTGACCGAAGTCGGCCCCGAGACCCCGACGTCGACCTGGACCCCCGATCGCCGCGCCGGGTTCTGGACGCGGCGGCTGACCCACGAGACGGTCGTCCACCGCGCGGACGCGGCGCTCACCACCGGCGCGCCCTACGCCGTCGACGCCGAGCTCGCCGCGGACGGCATCGCCGAAGGCCTCGGCCTGGTCTCCGTCTTCTCCCGGCTGCAGCACCCGGCGCTGGACCGGACGCCGCTGCGGGGCACCGGCGAGACGCTGCTGTTCCACGCCACCGAACCGGACGTCGCCTGGCTGGCCCGGCGGACGCCGTCGGCGGTCGAGGTGAGCGACGAGCCCGCCGCCGCCGACGTGGTCGTCGAAGGCCGGGCCGCCGACCTGCTCCTCGCGCTGAGCGGACGCCTCGCCGCGGACGACACGCGGATCCGCGTGTCCGGCGACGCGGAGCTGTTCCGGCACTGGCTGGCGCACACGCGCTTCTAGCCGGGCTTGACGACGGGCATATAGTCGGTTCCGACTGATAGGGAGCGACTAGTGGCCCGCAAGATCCGCAACACCCTCGCCCTCGCCCTGCTCGGCCTGCTGCTGGAACGCCCGATGCACCCGTACGAAATGGCGTCCACGCTGCGCGAGCGGTACAAGGACACGAGTTTCAAGATCAACCCCGGCTCGCTCTACGACACCGTGGAGTCGCTGGCGAAGCACCGCTGGATCGAGCCGGTCGAGACCGTCCGCGAGGGCAATCGGCCGGAGCGGACCGTCTACGCGCACACCGAACTCGGCCGCCAGGAGTTCATCGCGTGGCTCGACGAACTGGTCCGCGAACCGGTCGCGGAGTACCCGAAGTTCGTCGCGGCGGTGAGCTACCTCGGCGCGCTGGGCCCGGAGCGCGCCGCCGACGCGCTCGAGGAACGGGCGCGTCATCTCGCCGGACGCATCGAGGGCGCCGACACCGCGCTGGCCGAGACGGTCGGCAAGGGCGCGCCGCGGCTGTTCATGATCGAGGTCGAGTTCGTCCGGCACGCCTGGCAGGCCGAGCTCGACTGGGCCCGCCGCACGGCCGCCGAAATCCGCGCCGGCTCCCTGCCCTGGCCCGAACACCCCTGAGGGGAAGACCATGCTCGAAACCGACGTCCTCGTCGCCGGCGCCGGCCCAGCCGGCCTCCTGCTCGCCGCGGAGCTCGCGCTGGCGGGCGTCCGCACCACGATCGTCGAACGCCACCCGGAACGCCCGCCGTACTGCCGCGGCTTCAACCTGAACTCGCGCGCGCTGGACCTGCTGGCCCGGCGCGGGCTGGCCGACGGCCTGGTCGCCGAGGGACACCGGGTGCCGCACGCCCCGGTCACCGGCCTGCCCGGCCCGCTGCTGCTCGACGGCGCGGCGACCGATCACCCGTTCTCGCTGGGCATCCCGCAAACGCGCGTCGAGGAGGTCCTGGAGGCCCGGGCACAGGAGCTCGGCGCCGAAATCCTGCGCGGCCACGAACTGCTTTCCTTCACCCAGGACGATTCCGGGGTCACCACGTCGCTCCACAATGGACTCACGGTCCGCGCGCGGTACCTGGCCGGCTGCGACGGCGGGCGCAGCACGGTGCGCAAGCAGGCCGGGATCGGCTTCCCCGGCGTGGCCGCGCGCTGGTTCGCGCTGCTCGCCGACGTCGAATGCGAGCTGCCGTACGGACCTTCGGCCGGTCCGGACGGCCGGACGGTGTTCGTGATCCCGCGCCCCGGGTACGTCCGCATCGTCGTCCGGGAGGACGAGCCGCCCGCGGACAAGGACACGCCGGTCACGCTGGAGCTGGTGCAGGCCCAGGTGGACGCGGTGCTGGGACGGCACGTTCCGCTGCGCGCACCCCGCTGGCTGAGCCGCTTCGGCGACGCGGCCCGCTTGGCGTCGAGTTACCGGTCCGGTCGCGTGCTGCTGGCCGGGGACGCGGCGCACATCCACCCACCGGCGGGCGCGATCGGCGTGAACGTGGCGCTGGACGACGCGTTCAACCTCGGCTGGAAGCTGGCGGCGACGGTGCGCGGGACGGCTCCCGCGGGGCTGCTCGACACGTATCACGCCGAGCGGCATGCCGCGGGTGCGCGGATTCTGGCCAACACCCGCGCGCAGGTCGCCGTGGAGGAGGCGGGCGACGAGCCGTGGGCCGACCTGCTGCGGCGGGTGGCGGCGCACCCGGCGGGGAACCGGGCGCTGGCCGAGATCATCACCGGGCTGGACGCCCGGTACGAGACCGGTGAACACCCTTGGCTGGGGCGGTTGGCGCCGGATGTGCCGTTGACCGTTTCGGGGCGGCCGACGCACTTGGCCGCGCTGCTGCACGCCGGGCGGCCGGTGCTGGTGGATCTGGCCGGGGCGTTCGGCGGCTGGTCGGGGGAGGTCGAGGTGGTGGCGGCTTCGTCCGGTTTGGACATCGGCGGGGTGCTTCTGCGGCCGGACGGGCATGTTGCCTGGGTGACCGAGGGTACGGACGACACCGGGCTCGCGGAGGCTGTGCGGCGGTGGGTGGGCGACGCGCCGGTCCCGGCGTCCGCTTAGCCAGGCGGGCGGTCCAGCACCGCCCGCTGCTCGACCCGCCCGTCCAGCGTGAACTTGCTGTGCGGGGTGAACCCCAGCTTCGCCACCACCCGCGCCGACGCCGTGTTCGCCGGTTCGTACACCGCCAGCAGCCGGTCCGCCCAGCCTGCCTCGAAAGCCTTGTCCCGCACCGCCGACGTCGCCTCGGTGGCATACCCCCGGCCCCAGCCCGAAGGCGCGATCCACCAGCCCATCTCCACCGCGGGCGTCCCCAAGCCCGACTCGGTGGCGCTGCGGCGGACCAAGGACACCACGCCGTCGAACGAGCCCGGGGAAGCCGAAACCGCGAACCAGCCGAAGCCGTGCGATGCCCAGTGCGACAGCGTCGCGCGGTGCTTGCCCAGGGTGTATTCGTGGCTCCACGGCTCGCCGGTGCCGACGTAGCGGACCGTCTCCGGGAGCTGGGCCAGTGCGAACAAGCCGTCGAAGCAGGCTTCGGATCACGCGTGCAGCGTGAGGCGTTCCGTGGTGATCAACACCGGCACCAGTTTAGGCGTGCGCCGTCTTCCCGCCATCGATCACCAGCTGCGCGCCGGTCATGTAGGGGAAGTCGCCCGACGCCAGTGCCAGCGCGAAGACCGCGATCTCGTCGGCCGTGGCCATCCGCTTCAGGCCCGGCACGTTCGACAGCGCCCAGTTCGCCGCCATCGCTTCCCAGACCGGGTCCGGGAGGGCCATCGCGCCGCCGGCCCGGCGCACCAGTTCCGTGTTCGTCGTGCCCGGCACCAGAGCGTTGACGCGGATCCCGGCCGCCGCGTAGTCCAGCGCCGCCGTCTGGACCAGGCCGACCAGGCCGCGTTTCGACGCCGTGTACGCCGCGCGGCCCGCGTCCGTGGCCAGCGCGTTGGACGACGCCGTCACGACCACCGTGCCGCCGCCCGCCGCCTTCAGGTGCGGGACCTCGTACTTCAGCGCCAGGAAGTTGCCGCGCAGGTTCGTGCCCACGACGTCGTCCCACTCCGCCGCGCTGTACTCGTGCAACGGCTTCTGGACCGTCACGCCCGCATTGTTGAAGCACACGTTCAGCCCGCCGTACTTGCCCGCGATCGTGTCGACAAAGCGCTTCACGTCGTCTTCCGAGCGGACGTCGGCACGCACGTACGTCGCCTCGCCGCCCGACGCGCGGATCTCCCGCTCGAGCGCGGCGCCGAGGTTCTCGCGGCGCCCGCAGAAGCCGACCTTGCCGCCCTCGGCCGCGAACCGCAGGGCCGCCGCGCGGCCGATGCCCGACGTCGCGCCGGTGATCAGCACGACCTTGCCCGCGAACCGCCGGGCCGCCGACGGCCCAATCTGCGGCGTCTTCGCGCCGCCCTGCACCAGCCCGACCCCGGCCACCGCGCCGACGCCGGCCGCGATGCCGCCGGTGGCCAGCAGGCGGCGACGGCTGTAGCGGCGGGGTTCTTCCGTGTTCTCGCTCATGCTTCCAGCGTGGCGGCGCCGTCCCGAACGGCCATCCGTCAAAGCGACTGGTGTTCGCCCAGCAGCACCGCGATGCCGTCGAGCTGGCGGCGCAGCCCGAACTCGAACGCCTCGTCGATGCCGACGTCCTCGAGGCCGGTCATCACCTCGGCGAGCACCGGGAACCGGCCCGACTCCAGGTACCCCGTGAGCAGCGCCAGGTCCGCCGCGAGCCGCTGGTCGCCGGTGATGCCCGTGTCCAGCTCGGTCTGGACCTCGAACGCGTTGCTCACCGCCAAGCCGCCGACCCAGCCGTTGAGCGTCATGAGGACCTGCAGCTTCACCCGGCGGCGCAGGCCGGTGCCGTCCAGCGCGGGCAACGACCAGTCGAGCAGCCGCAGTCCCGCCGCCAGTACCGGGGGCCGGACGAGCGAGTTCAGCAGGATCGGCGCGAGCCACGGGTGCCGCCGGTACGCGCGCCACTGCGCGCGGGCGGCCAGCTCGAGGCGCGGCCGCCACGGCACCGGGCCCGGCTCCGGCAGCTCCGCCTCCCCCAGCGCCGTGTCGGCCATCAGCCGGAGCAGTTCGTCCTTGTCGGGCACGTGCCGGTACAGCGCCATCGGCCCGACGCCCAGCTCCGCGGCGAGCCGCCGCATCGACAGCGCGGAGAGGCCCTCGGCGTCGGCGAGCGCGATCGCCGCGCGCACCAGGACGTCCCGGCCCAGCGGCGGCTTGACCGGCGTCCGCTCGGCGACGACGGTGCCGCTGCCCGGGACGGCGCGCACCCAGCCCTGCTCCCCCAGCGCGGACAGCGCTTTCGCGGCGGTCGCCATCGCGACACCCCATTCGCGGACCAGCGCGCGCGTCGACGGGACGCGGTCGCCGGGCCGCAGCTCGCCGGCGGAGATCCGGCGGCGCAGGTCCGCCGCGATCCGCAGGTACGGCGCTTCGGCCACGAACACCCTCGATCCGTACTAGAACACTTGGTCCCTCGACCTAGAACGGTTTCAGGGTACTCCCCCAATGTCCGCACGAAGGATTGCCGCGGTCACCAGCTGCTTCATACGGTGCGGATACAGCGTAAGAGAACAGGGGGATCCCATGACAACGACCGAAACCGCGGCGAGCATCGGCGAAGTCCGGCGGGCGACGCCGTGGTGGCGCCGCCCCTGGGTGTTCCCGCTGGGGCTGCTCGTCACGGTGTTCCTGGTGTACTCCCTGCCGCCGTACCTCGGGCTGAACCCCGCGGAGTCCCGCATCCCGGCGCCCACCGCCTGGTACTACCCGGTGCTGGTGACGCACATCGGGTTCGCGACGATCGCGATGGTGACCTGCGCGCTGCAGATCTGGCCGTGGCTGCGGCAGAAGCACCCGGTGGTGCACCGCCGCACCGGCCGCGTGTACGTCTTCGCCGGCGCGGTCCCGGCGTCGATCGCGGGGTTCGCGATCGCGCTCGCGGCGCCGTTCGGCCCGGTCGGCGCCGTCTCGAACGTCCTGCTGGCGACGCTCTGGTTCACCTGCACCGTGCAGGGCTACCGGACGGCGCGGGCGCGCCGGTTCGGCGAGCACCGCCGCTGGATGGTCCGCAGCTTCGCGCTGTGCATGTCGATCATCAGCAACCGCGTGTGGGCGATCGTCTGGGCCACCGTGCTGCCCGGCCAGCTGGAGACGACGTTCGGCGGCAGCGAACTCGCGATGGGGCAGGCGATCGCCGGCCTGACGACGTGGACCGGCTGGGTGCTCCCGCTGCTGGCCGCCGAGTGGTGGCTGACCCGGAGCCGGGGACGCCGCCGCGCGCCGTCCCCGGCGTGAGCCCTACAGCCCGGAAACCTTGCCCTTGTGGAGGTTCCGGATGATGTTGCGCGGGTTCTTCGCGACGTACTGCGCGGCGCCCGATTCGAAGACGAGGTAGGCGTACCCGCCCGACTCGGTGATGCCCTCGTTCATGCTGGGCGAGCGGAAGCACCGGGTCGAGGCCTTGTCGATGTCCCGCGAGCCCGCGTCGACGACGTAGAGGTTGCCGCGGTTGTCGTTGCCGTACGAGGTGCTGAACACGAAGCGGGACTTGGTGACCATCAGGCCCTGCGTCTTCGTCGGCACCTCGTACGCGCCGGACTGCGTGGTCAGCGAGCCGTCGGTGCCCACCTTGTACCGGTACATCTTGTCGCGGCCGTTCTCGTTGAACTTGCCCGAGTACAGGTTGTCGCCGTAGCTGGTCAGGAACGACGCGGCGTAGACCTTGCGCGCCTCGCCGACCTGCTTGAGGTACGGCGTGCCGGACTTCTTCATCGCGGCCTTGAGCTCGGACAGCTTGTACTTGCGGATCGTGTTGCCCTCGCCCGCCACGAACGCCCAGCCCTGGGTGATCGCGACGCCGCCGGCGTGGGTGGCGGCGATCGCGACCGTGCCGACGTGCTTGCCGGTCTTCGCGTCGATGCCGATCAGGTGCGCGTCGTGGCCGGCGCGGTAGGCGCCGATGACGAGCAGGTCGTTGCCGCCGTCCCAGCTGTACCAGGTCGCGATGCCCTGCGGCGTGTACGTGTCCAGCTCCGGGACCGCGGGCCCCTTGGCGAAGCGGCTGTCGTAGGCGTAGGACGCCGAAAGGCCGGAATAGAACGAAGCGAGCTTCCCGCTCGACGTCTCCGAGCAGCTGATCGCGGCGGACGCGGGTCCGGCGGCGACGGCGGTCGTCCCCAGTGCGACCGCGACGCTCGCCGTGAGCGTGGCGGCCTTCCTCTTCCAGGTGTTCATCGAGCTCCCTCAGTCGGCTCTGCCTTGCCGGACTGGGACTCGCGGGGACGATCTCCGGTTCCGTTCGTCACCCCGGGTGATCGGGGTACCCCGTTCGGTCTATGGTCTACACCACGGTCACTGGTCTATACCAATGGGGACAGATTCCCGCCGCCGCGCTCGTCGTCGTGGAGGTCCACCGTGCGTCTCCGTTCCCTGCTGGCCGCCGTGGGCGGTCTGGCCCTGCTCGCCACCGGCTTTTCCGCGCCCGCGAACGCCGCGGCCGGCTCCCCGATCCCGGTCGGGCCCTACGTCGACATGGGCGCGTGGCCGACACCCAGCCTGTCGGCGATGTCGGCCGCCAGCGGTGTCAAGGGTTTCACGCTCGCGTTCGTCAACTCCTACGGCTGCAAGGCCAGCTGGTTCGGCGCCTACGACCCGCGCACGGCCTGGCAGCAGGAGGAAATCGCCAAGATCCGGAACGCGGGCGGCGACGTCAAGATCTCCTTCGGCGGCGCGTCCGGCATCGAACTGGCACAGGCGTGCAGCACGTCCGCCCAGGTCGCGGCCGAGTACGACGCCGTCGTCAAGGCGTACGGCCTGAAGTACGCCGACTTCGACATCGAGGGCGCGGCGATCGCGGATCCGACGACGATCGCCCGGCGCTCCCAGGCGTTGAAGACGCTGCAGAACAACAACCCGGGCTTGAAGATTTCGCTTACCCTGCCGGTGCTTCCGAGCGGTCTCACCGCCGACGGCCTCAACGTCGTCAAGTCCGCGAAGGACGCGGGGGTGAACCTCGACCTGGTGAACATCATGGCGATGGACTACTACCAGGGCGCGGGCGACCAGGGCGCGAAAGCGATTTCCGCGGCCAAGGCGACGCAGGCGCAGCTCAAGTCGCTGTACGGCCTGAGCGACGCGGCGGCGTGGAAGAAGGTCGGCGTGACCCCGATGATCGGCGTCAACGACTCGCAGAACGAGATCTTCTACCAGAAGGACGCGAAGGCGCTGGTGGCGTTCGCGAAGACCGTCCACCTGGGCATGCTGTCGTTCTGGGAGGCGGGCCGCGACGCGAACGCGTGCACGGGGGCGCTGTACAAGTGCACGAACGTGCCGCAGTCGAAGTACGAGTTCGGCAAGATCTTCGCGGGCTACACGGGCTGAGTCACCAGCGGGCGGCGTCCGCTACTCGGCAAGGGCGCCGCCCGTTCCGCAATCGGACTTCCACTGCGGCTTCGCAGTCAGCCGTTCCACCTCTCGAAGCTCTGCGCGTTCACCCTCCGGAACTCCACCCACGCTCGGATCGGCGCTTCCCGGTCCAGCATCCGCGAGTGCGAGTCGTCGTGGGCTTCACGCAGCGTCCTGGGCCATCGCTCCTCAGACGCACCCATTACCCTTCTCCTCCCGTCGCGCCTCGAGCCACCCAAGAACTACCGCTAGAGATAGCGTTATTCGGGTCGACTGGCGAAGGAGAAGGCGTGACTACCGGCTACCGGGAGCTGGCGGGGATCCTGCGGGAGGCCATCCAGCGAGGCGACTACGCGCCGGAGACGACCTTGCCCAAGCAGGCGGAGCTGGCAGCCGAGTTCGGGGTGAACGTCAACACGGTCTGGAAGGCGATCGGTGTCCTCGAGGCCGAAGGGCTGGTCACCCCGGTCCGCCGACGAGGCACTGTCGTCCGCGCACACCCGCCGATGAAGCGGCTGGGCGCGGACCGCTACGCCAAGAGCAAGTGGAAGCACTGCGATGTCGTGGCGTTCGCCGCCGACCGGGAAGCCTCCGGCCGGGGCTGGGAACCCACGGATCAGACCCAGTCGGTCCAGCAGGTCGAAGCCGACTCGGAAGTCGCCGAGGCGCTCGGGATACCCGTGGGCTCCCCCGTGTACGAACGTGCACGGCTGGTGAAAGACGACGGCCAGCCCACTCACACGCTGACCAGCTACTACCGGCCCGCCGACGTCGAAGGCACTCACCTCCTCGATCCGGCGCCTGGTCCCGCCGGCCGGGGTGGCGGGTTTCTGATCCTCACCCTCCGCGGACTTGAACCCGACAGCGTGACCGAGACGGTGCACGCGCGAATGCCGACCCCCGACGAGGCGGATCAGCTGCGGCTGCCGGCCGGAGAACCGGTCATGGTCTTGCGGCGGCGGACGTGCACGGTCGACGGACGCGTCGTCGAGTTCGCCCGCGGAGTGCACGCCGCCAGCCGGTTTTCGTGGACGTACACCTTCAAGATCCCCGACTGACGGAGAGTTCATGCCCGAGCCCGTCGCGTCCCTGCCTGACTCGCTTCGCGCGGACGTCGAAACACTTTGGGACTACCACGACATGCACCACGAGCCACGCAACGCGGATGTCGGCATCGGTCTCGGAAGCCACGACATCGGGGTGGCCACGTGCGCGGCCGGGCTCTTCAAGGCCGGCTCGTTCCCGCTGATCGTGTTCACCGGAGCGAACGCCCCGACCACGATCGAGCGGTTCCCTCGCGGTGAGGCGGTCCACTACCGGGAACACGCCTTGGATCTCGGGGTGCCACCACACGCCGTTCTCGTCGAACCCCATGCCAGGAACACCGGGGAAAACATCACTTTCACCCGCCAAGTCCTGGCGGGGCGCGGCATCGACGTCGGTTCCGCCGTCTTGATCTCGAGGCCGTACCAGCAGCGACGTGCGTACGCGACCTGCCGGAAGCTCTGGCCGGAAGTCACCGTCACCTGCGCGTCGCTGAGCCTGCCGCTCGACGAGTACGTCGCCGGCATCGGAGACGTCGATCGCGTGGTCGACATGCTGGTCGGTGACACCCAGCGGATCGACGTCTACGCGGACAAGGGGTTCGCCATTCCCCAGGAAATGCCGGACCGCGTGCGCGAAGCCTTCGAGAGGCTGGTCTGCGCGGGATACACCCGGCGGCTCATCTGAGTCACCAGCGGGCGGCGTCCGCGAGCAGTGCGTCCCGCACCGCCGCGGGCCCCGCCCGGCAGGGTTCCGCGCGGGTGACCGCGAAGAGCGTGTTGATCGGTGGCTCCTCCGGCTCCAGCAACGCGATCAGCGCGCCCGAAGCCAGCTCGGCCGCGCACAGGTACCGCGGCAGCACGCTCACGCCGAACCCGGCGAGCACGCACGTCAACACACCGCGCAGGTCCGGCACGACCACCGCGGGACCCGCCGGTGGGCGGACGCCCAGCACCGAACGCCAGTAGCGGCGGAT
The DNA here is from genome assembly GCF_003937945.1 of Amycolatopsis eburnea. Taxonomy (GTDB): domain Bacteria; phylum Actinomycetota; class Actinomycetes; order Mycobacteriales; family Pseudonocardiaceae; genus Amycolatopsis; species Amycolatopsis eburnea. The sequence goes on along the minus strand of NZ_RSEC01000021.1, from coordinate 23,926 downwards.
GATCGGCAGGTCCTCGGCGTAGGCCACCAGCGGTGCGGTGCGCGGGTCGCCGTCGAAGCCGCGGGGGCCGACCAGGACGAACTCCTCGTCGGTCAGCGGCGTCGCCGCCAGGCCGCGGCGGCGGGGGCGGGGGCGGATCGTCGAAACCACCAGGTCGTAGCGGCGCTCGGCGAGGCCGGCGAGGAGGTCGTCGGCCAGGCCGAACGTCACGCGCAGGCGGAGCCCGGAAGCGACCAGGCCGGCCAGGGCGGGGAGGACCCGGATCGTGGTCAGCTCGGCGGGGCCGGCCAGGTGCACCGGGGCCGCGAACGGGTCGTCGCCGACGGTCACCGCGGCCAGCGCGTCCACGTGCGGGGCGATCCGGGCGGCCAGTTCGTCGGCCGCCGACGTCGGGGTCACGCCCCGAGCTCGGCGGACGAACAGCTGCTGGCCCAGCTCCTCCTCCAGGGCTCTGACCTGCGCGGTCACCGTCGGCTGGGACAGGCCCAGCGACGGTGCCGCACCGGTCAGCGAACCCGCCCGGTGGACGGCCAGGAACGTGCGCAGCAGATCGAGGTCCAGCTCAGTCCTCGACCAGCTCGATGGAGTCCACGACGTTCGGGTAGAACGCGACGTGGTCCTTGATCGGCGCGACCGGGTCGTACGGCTTCTCGTACGTCCAGACCGCGTTCTCGCCCTTCACCTCGCCCGCGTTGAGCGAGTAGTAGCTGGCCTCGCCCTTGTACGGGCAGTACGTCTCGTGGTCGGTCCGCTCCAGCACGCTCGCGTCGACGTCCGCCAGCGGGATGTACTGGACCGGCGGGTACGTGGACTCCTGCAGGGTGAACGCGTTGCGGCTGTCCGCGATGACGCGCCCGCCCGCCTTGACCACCACGCGGGCCTGGGTCGGCTCGACGGTGATCGGGTGGTCCGGGCCCGGGACCAGCACCTTCTTCTCCGGCATGTCAGCTCCTCGAGAATCGTGTACCAGGAGCAGCACCCCGGGCCCGGCCGTTATTCCGCGCTCAGGGCAGGTAGTACATCGGGTTCGGCAGCTTGATCGGGCGCAGCGCGTAACCGCCCTCGAGGTCGCTGAACTGGTCGCCGACGTTGAGCACGATCTTCGCGCCGGTCGCCTCGATGTGCGCCCGCGTGCCCGACTTGTACTGGACGGTGTTGCAGGTCAGGCCACACGGCAGGTAGTCGGGAGCGGTGGTCTTCGGCTTGAAGAACGCGCCCGCGGGCGCCGGGTAGCCCTCGTTGGCCAGGTTCTTCAGCGACTGCGGGCCCTGGAACTCGTTGCGGCCGGTCAGGAAGTACAGCTTGACGCCGTGCTGCACGGCCCAGTTGGCCAGCTCCAGCACCGGCTTGTTCGCGACGAACGTGCCGTTGTCGATCGCCTGCTGCTGCTTGACCGGGTCGAAGCCGAAGTCGTTGTCGGCCTCCCAGCCGAACGTGATCTCGGAGGTGTCGTCGACGTCCAGCACGATGGCCGGGTTCTCGACCTTGCCCAGCTGCTGCTGCAGGTAGCGCTTGGCGTCGGAGACGACGCGGTTGCTGTCCTTCGCGAACTGGCTGGTCTCGGAGTAGTGGTGCTTGCCCGCGGCGTCGAGGTAGTCGCCGTAGTAGGCCTTGACGTCGTTCTTGACCTGGCCGATGTTGGCCGGCTCCTTGGCGCGGGCGGCGGTCGCGTCGTCCGATCCGGCGAGCGCGGTGGCGCCCGAGGCGACGGTGGCGCCGATGGCCGCGGCGGCGGCGAGCTTGACGAGACTTGACCATTTTCCGGACACGGCGAACCCTCCAGTGGAACTTGACGACCTGGGGGAACCTACGTCACGTTCACCCGGAGTTCCACCCCTCGAAAGTTTCCGTTCACCGCTCGGCGCGGCAGAGGAACGCCACCGGCGACCGCCCGATCCGGGTCAGCACCACGGAAGCTTCCGCGCCACCACGGGGTTTCAGCCGCCGCCGCAGCGCGTCCGGGTCGACGTCCAGGCCGCGCACCAGGATTTCCAGCCGCCCGACGTCGTGTCGCTTGAGGACGGCTTTGAGCGCCTTCTCGCTGTAGGGCCCCTGCTCCAGCACCCGGAACGCCCGCACGCCCGGTGGCGGGGTGTCGCCGGTCAGGTACGCGATGCGTTCGTCCAGCTGCCACAACCCGTGCCGCGCCGCGTAGTGACGGACCAGCCCGGCCCGGACGACGGCGCCGTCGGGGTCGACGATCCACTCCCCCGGCGCCCGCGTCGGCAGTTCGTCCGGCTCGGCGTCGGTGACCGTCCACTGTGTCCCGTCCGAGCGCAGCACGGTCGCCCGGCGGGTGACGCCTTCACCGAAGCCGCGCCAGAGACAGGATTCGCGCACCTGGCCGTCCAGGGACACCAGCTCGACCTCGTCCGCCCACGGCGTCAGCGCGAAGTCCAGTCCCGGCGCGCACTTCACGGACAGTGCCCGGCCCGGGTAGGCGTCGACCAGCTCGTCCAGCGGCGGGGCGAAGTCGGCGGGTTTCCACGCCCGGCGACCGGCCGAGTCACGCCGCGCCGGATCCGCGACGACGACGCCCGAACGGCTCACCGGGCACAGCGCGTCCGCGCGCGCGAGTCCGAACGCGACACCCGCGGCGGTTCCGTTGTGCCGCGCCATTTCGAGGCGCACCGGGTCCAGATCGGACCCGAGCGCGCGGCGCGCCACCCGGGCGATTTCGACGAGGTCGGCGCCGACCGAGCACGTGACGTCGTGGACGTCGAGACCCGCCAGCCGCGTGGCGCGATGCCGGGCGACCGGCGTGGCACTCGCCTGCTGCAACGCGTCCGAAGTGAACAGCCAGCCGTCGGAATCCACTTTGGACCCGGCTTTCCGGCGCAGCAGCACGGTTTCCAGCACCGCGGCCGCGTGCTCCTCGCCGACGAGGCGGCGGACGGCCGCGACGGAGGCGATCCGGTCGGTCAGCGGCAACGACGAAACCTCGGCGAGCGCCGCGATACCCGCGCCGGAGCGCAGGTAGGCGACGTCGCCGAGGCTGAACGAATAACCCAACTCAGGACGGCCGCTTGGTCCCGGTGATCATCACGTTGTAGAACAGCTCGCGCGGCAGGATCTTCGACAGCACCTTCTTGTCCACGGCGGACAGCCGCAGCCACAGGTGGTAGGCGAACAGCCGCCAGCGCACGGTGAGCTTCTCCTGCGGCACGGCGGCTTCGAACGTCCGGATCGGCCAGCCGGCCAGCGCCGCGGCGAACTCCTCGGTGACCGCGTGGACGTCCTGCGCACCGGCGCCGCGGGCCCACGACTCCAGCTCCGACGGGTCGAACGTGTGGATGTCGACCACGGCCTCCAAAGCGGCCGCGCGGGAGGACTCGTCCAGTTCGGACTGCGGACGGCGCCAGCCGCTCAGCACGGGCAGCTTCGTCACGCGCGTGGTCAGGAACCAGGTGAACTGGCCGAGCTTGCGGGCGTAGAAGTCACCGACCTTGGTCGGCTCGCCCGCGAAGACGAACCGGCCGCCCGGCTTGAGCACGCGCAGCACCTCGCGGAACGCCGCCTGGACCTCCGGGATGTGGTGCAGCACCGCGTGCCCGACGACGAGGTCGAACGTGTTGTCGTCGTACGGGATGCGCTCGGCGTCGGCGACCCGGCCGTCGACGTCGAGGCCGAGCTTCTCGGCGTTGCGCAGCGCGACCTGGACCATGCCGGGCGAGAGGTCGGTGACCGACCCCTTCTTGGCGACCCCGCCCTGCATGAGGTTCAGCAGGAAGAAGCCGGTACCGCTGCCCAGCTCCATCGCGTGCTGGTAGGGCTGGCCGTCCTCGCCCGCGACGGCGTTGAACACGTCGGTGGCGTAGGAGATGCAGCGCTCGTCGTACGAGATCGACCACTTCTCGTCGTAGGTGCCGGCTTCCCAGTCGTGGTAGAGCACGTTCGCCAGCTTGGGGTCGGCGTACGCGGCCTGGACCTCTTCGGCGGTGGCGTGCGGGTTCGGGGCCGGGTCGTTCACGTCGGTCAAGGCGTCATTTCCCTTCGAAAGTGGCCTTGCCGGGCCCGTTTTCGATGAACGACTTCATGCCGTTCTTCTGGTCTTCGGTCGCCCACAGCGCGGCGAACAGGTGCGACTCGAGCCGGAGCGCGTTCGGCAGGTCCACGTCGAGACCGCCGTCGATGGCCGCCTTCGCCGCGCGCAGCGCCACGGCGGGGCCGTTCGCGAACTGCGCCGCCCACTTGTGGGCCGCCGCGTAGACGTCGTCCGGGGCCACGACCTGGTCGACGATCCCCAGCTGCAGCGCCTCTTCGGCCTTGACGAACCGTCCGGTGTAGACGATGTCCTTGGTCTTGCTCGGGCCGATCAGGCGCGCCAGGCGCTGGGTGCCGCCCGCGCCGGGGATGACGCCGAGCTGGATCTCCGGCTGGCCGACCTTGACGTTGTCGCCGGCGACGCGCCAGTCCGCGGTCAGCGCCAGCTCGAGGCCGCCGCCGAGGGCGTAGCCGGTGATGGCCGCGACGACCGGCTTCGGGATGTTCGCGATGGCGGCCAGCGTGCCGGTGAGGTTCGCGCCGAACTTCGCGATCTCCGGGTAGGTGCGGGTGGCCATCTCCTTGATGTCCGCGCCGCCCGCGAAGGTCTTCTCGCCGCCGTAGAGGATCACCGCGCGGACGTCGTCGCGCTCGGTGGCCTCCTTGGCCAGCTCGGCCAGTTCGGCGGTGACCTGGGCGTTCAGGGCGTTGACCGGCGGCCGGTCGAGCCGGATCGTGCCGACCCCGTCCTTGACCTCGAGGGTTACGAACTCTCCCACGTCACTCCTCCTCGTTGAACAAGTGCCAGCAGGCTACCGGCCGGTAAGGCCACCCTAGCGGCGCCGGGCGAAGAAGCGATCGCCGGAGCGCTCCAGCACGAGGTCCTGGTCGAACGTCTTCGACAGGTTTTCGCTGGTGATGACGTCGTCGACCAGGCCGGAGACGACCGCGCCGCCGTCGCGGAGAAGAAGCGCGTGGGTGAACCCCGGCGGGATCTCCTCGACGTGGTGGGTGACCAGCACGAGCGCCGGGGCGTCCGGGTCGAGGGCCAGCGCCGACAGCCGCGCGACCAGGTCCTCGCGGCCGCCCAGGTCCAGGCCCGCGGCGGGCTCGTCGAGCAGCAGCATCTCCGGGTCCGTCATCAGCGAGCGCGCGATCAGGGCGCGCTTGCGCTCGCCCTCGGACAGCGTCCCGAAGGTGCGCTCGGCCAGGTGGCCGATGCCCATCGCTTCGAGCAGCTCGGTGGCGCGCGCGGTGTCGAGGGTGTCGTATTCCTCACGCCAGCGGCCGAGCACCGCGTAGCCGGCGCTGACCACGACGTCCTTGACCAGCTCGTCGCCCGGCACGCGCTGGGCGATGGCCGCCGACGTGAAGCCGATGCGCGGGCGCAGGTCGAAGATGTTGACCCGGCCGATCCGCTCGCCGAGCAGGTCGATCTCGCCGGTCGTCGGGTGCAGCTCGGCGGCGGCGAGGCGCAGCAGGGTGGTCTTGCCCGCGCCGTTGGGGCCGAGCACCACCCAGCGCTCGTCGAGTTCCACGGACCAGTCGAGGCCCTTGAGGAGGTCGTTGGTCCCCCGGCGGACGCCGACACCGGCCATCCGGACCACGAGGTCGTCAAGTTCGCTGGGCTGGATCGGCTCGCTCACGAGCCCCATTCTGTCTGCCGTCGCGCGCGCGTGCGCACCCGCCCGGGTGAGTGGGCGATCCGGCAGGTCGGAACGTGCCCACTTCGTGGAACGCCGCACCGCGGGAGAGCAGCTCGGGCCGGAGTTGTGGCACGATCACGGGCATGTCAGCCGACGCGCCCGCCACCCCGGTGACCCGGGGTTCGTTCTGGCGCCGTCGCACGATCGACCTGCTCCTCGTCGCCTCGGCCGGGTGTACGCGGGCGCGGCTCCGCTGATCCCCCGCGTCCTCCCCGACGCGTGCGCGTGCCGCGCTGCCCCCGTGTCCCGAATCACTTCGCGTCCGAGGAGCACCCGCGTTGACCACTTCGATCGTCCGCCCGCCCGTCGAGATCCACCCGCAGCTGACCGACCCGCTGCTGCCCGAGCTGCTGCACCCGTCGCGGCTGCTCTGGACCCCGCGTGAGCTGGCCGACCTGACCGCCACCGTCACCACCGAGCTGACCGCGAACCTGCGGGGCATCCTGCGCTTCGACGAAGACCGGCGGTGGTGGGCCCGGCTGGCCCTGACCGACGGCGTCGAGCTGTGGCTGCTGTCGTGGCTGCCCGGCCAGCACACGAAGCCGCACGACCACGGCGGCGCGTCCGGCTCGTTCACCGTGCTGCAGGGCGAGATCGGCGAGGAGTACCGCTATCCCGGCGGGCCGATCCGGCGCCGCACGCACGTGGCCGGCCAGGGCCTCGGCTTCGGCGCCGGCCGCGCCCACCAGGTCACCGGCATCGGCGACCAGCCCGCGGCCAGCGTCCACGCGTACTCGCCGCCCCTGGTGGCGACGCGGGAGTACGCCACGCTCGCCGACGTCCCGGCGGAAATCCCGCCCCTGCCCGCTATCGTCCGGCCATGAGCGCTGTGGATGCTTTCCTGGCCGAGGCCCGGTCCGGACTGGACCGGGTGGCGCCCCCGCGCGCCCGCGAGCTGCAGGAGGCCGGCGCGCTGCTGGTCGACATCCGGCCGTTCGACAACCGGCAGGCGGAGGGTGAGATCCCGGGCGCGGTGATCGTCGAGCGGATCCACCTGGAGTGGCGCCTGGCGCCGGACAGCGAGTGGCGGCTGCCGTCGGTGACGGCGGACTCGACGGTGATCGTGCTGTGCAACGAGGGCTATGCGTCGAGCCTCGCGGCGGCCGACCTGCAGCGGCTCGGGCTGGCCAACGCGACGGACCTCGACGGCGGCTTCCGCGCCTGGGCCGCCGCCGGCCTGCCCGTGCAGACCGGCGGCAGCCCCGCGGTTCCTTAGGCGAGCGCGGGCGCGACCTTCTCGGTGAACAGGTCGATGCCGGAGCGGTCGTAGGCGGCTTCGGGGAAGTTGAAGATCGCGTACGACATGCCCAGCTCGCCCAGCGCGGCGAGCTTCTCGGTGACCTGCTCGGGCGTGCCGGTGGTCGGGCTGTTCACGAAGTTGCCGTGCCAGCGCTCGGCGGCGTCGGCCGGGGCGTACTTGTCGAGGTGGGACTTAAGCCAGGCCAGCTTGTCCTGGACGTCCTTCTCGGTTTCGCCGAGGACGACGTTGTGGTTGGCCGAGCGCACGATGGCGTCGTAGTCGGTCCCGACATCCTTGCAGTGCTGCGCGAGGATTTCCGACTTGCGGGTGAAGGTCTCCGGATCGGCGGCGAAGTTCGTGTACTTCGCGTACTTCGCGGCGATCCTGAGCGTCTTCTTCTCCCCGCCACCGGCGATCCAGAGCGGGATCCCGCCCTCCTGCGGCGGCAGGGGACGCAGGATCGCACCGTCGGTCTGGTAGTGCTTGCCGTCCAGTGTGGACGTTCCGGTGGTCCAGAGGTCGCGCATGATCTGCACGCCCTCGTCGAGCTGCCCCAGCCGCTCACCGGCGCCGGGGAAGCCGTAGCCGTAGGCCCGCCACTCGTGCTCGTACCAGCCGGCCCCGATCCCCATCTCGACCCGCCCGCCGGCGATGGTGTCGGCGGTGGCGGCGACCTTCGCCAGGTAGGCGGGGTTGCGGTACCCCATGCAGGTGCACATCTGCCCGAGCCGCACGGTCTCCGTCGCGGCGGCGAAGGCCGAGATCAGCGACCAGGCCTCGTGCGTGGCCTCCTCGGTCGGGACCGGCACGGTGTGGAAGTGGTCGTAGACCCAGATCGATTCGAAGGGCCCGGCCTCCGCGTGCTTCGCGAGGCCGAGCATGGTCTTCCAGTGGTCCGCGGGATCGATGCCGGCGAGGTCGAGCCGCCAGCCCTGCGGGACGAAGATTCCGAAGCGCATGGGGCCAACCTAACGCCGCGGGAGCCCGCGTGCGCAGCGATTTCCGGCTGGAGTTGCTCCAGGTCAGGCCGCCGAAAGGCCCATCAGCGGCCGCTCGGTACCCGCCATCGTCGCGCGCCGCAGGTCGCTGGCGAGGTCGGGCAGCGTGACGCGGACCTTCTGCAGTTCTCCGGCCGCATCACCGACCATCGCGGCCGCGTGCGTCGCCGCTTCGGCGCGCTGCCGCTCCAGCTTGGCCGGCGCCGGGGAGCCCGACTCGTAGCCGCCGCCCTACTGGTGACTCAGGCCAGGACGACGCGCGCCAGCTCCGCCGGTGTCGCCAGCAACCCGTGCTTCGGCAGCACCCGCACCGTGTACCCGATCGACCCCGGCCGCGGCAGCTTCAGCCGGGCCGCGAACGCGCCGATGCCGTCCGCCGTCATCGGGACCGTCACCGCGTCGCGCAGCTCGTCGTCGTCGGCTACCTGGCCGACCACCGCCTGGATGTCCACTTCGGACGGGTCGAGGCCGGCCAGGTCGATGCGGGCGCGGATCGTCACCTCGGTGCCGACCACCAGGGGCTCGGTCTGCTCCACCAGGAGCTCCGAGTCGAAGATGCGCAGCCGGGGCCAGGAGACCTCGAGCTTCGTGCGGTAGTCCGCCAGCGACAGCGCGCCGCGGTAACCGTCGCCCGTCGCCGCCGCGACCATGCGGGCGGCCGGGAGGTAGCCGTTGTCGACGTACTCGCGGACCATGCGGGACGCCTGGACGCGCGGGCCGAGCGTCTCCAGCGTGTGCCAGACCATCGACAGCCAGCCGGTCGGGACGCCGTCGGCCGACCGGTCGTAGAACAGCGGGGCGATCTGCTGGCCGAGCAGCTCGTACAGCGCCGCCGCTTCGAGGTCGTCGCGGCGCAGCGGGTCGGTGACGCCGTCCGCGGTCGGGATCGCCCAGCCGTTGCTGCCGTCGTAGCACTCGTCCCACCAGCCGTCGCGGATCGACAGGTTGAGCCCGCCGTTGAGCGCCGACTTCATGCCCGACGTCCCGCACGCCTCCAGCGGGCGCACCGGGTTGTTCAGCCAGACGTCGCAGCCGCGGTAGAGGTAGCGGGCCATCGACATGTCGTAGTCCGGGAGGAAGACGATCCGGTGCCGCACGTCCGCGCCGTCGACGAAGCGGACGATCTGCTGGATCAGCTGCTTGCCGTTCTCGTCGGCCGGGTGCGACTTGCCCGCCACCACGACCTGGAGCGGGCGGTCCTCGTTGAGCAGCAGCGTGCGCAGGCGCTCGGGGTCGCGCAGCATCAGCGTCAGGCGCTTGTACGTCGGGACGCGGCGGGCGAACCCGACCGTGAGCACGTCCGGGTCGAAGACCGAGTCCACCCAGCCCAGCTCCAGCGGGGACGCGCCGCGCTGCAGCCACGCCGCGCGCACCCGGCGCCGCACCTCGTGCACCAGCTTCTCGCGCAGCTCCCGCCGCAGCTCCCACAGCTGCGCGTCCGAGACGCCGTCGCGCAGCGGCCCCTCGCCGACGTCGAGGCCCCACTCGCGGCCGAGCAGCGTGCTCAGCTCGCGCGCCACCCACGTCGGGCCGTGGACGCCGTTGGTCACCGACGAGATCGGCACCTCGTCGTGGTCGAAGCCCGGCCACAGCCGCGAGAACATCTTGCGCGTGACGCGCCCGTGCAGCTGCGAGACGCCGTTCGCGCGCTGCGCCAGCCGCAGGCCCATGTGCGCCATGTTGAACAGGCCGGGGTTGTCCTCGGCGCCGAGGGCGAGCACGCGGCGCGGGTCGATGTCCGGGACGAGCCTGCCGTCGGCGAAGTAGCGCTGGACCAGGTCCACCGGGAACCGGTCGATGCCCGCGCTGACCGGCGTGTGCGTGGTGAACAGCGTCCCGGCGCGGACCGCGGGCATGGCCTCGTCGAACGCGAGCCCGTCGGCCTGGACGATCTCGCGGGCCCGCTCCAGCCCCAGGAAGCCCGCGTGCCCTTCGTTCGTGTGGAACACCATCGGCTGCGGGTGACCGGTCAGCTCGCAGTACTTCCGCACCGCGCGGAACCCGCCGATGCCGGCCAGGATCTCCTGCCGCAGCCGGTGGTCGGCGTCGCCGCCGTAGAGCCGGTCGGTGACGCCGCGCAGGTCCTCGTCGTTGGCCTCGGTGTCGGTGTCGAGCAGCAGCAGCGGCACCCGGCCGACGCGGGCCTGCCAGATCTGCGCGCACAGCTCGCGCCCGCCCGGCATCGCGACGCCGATCAGCACCGGCCGCCCGCCCGCGGTCAGCAGCTCCAGGGGGAACGCGTTCGGGTCGATCACCGGGTAGTGCTCGACCTGCCAGCCGTCCAGCGACAGCGACTGCCGGAAGTAGCCGTTGCGGTAGAGCAGCCCGACGCCGACCATCGGCACGCCCAGGTCGGACGCGGCCTTGAGGTGGTCGCCGGCCAGCACGCCGAGGCCGCCGGAGTAGTTCGGGAGGGCCTCGGTGACGCCGAACTCCATGGAGAAGTAGGCGACCGCCGGCGGCAGGTCGGCGTCCTCGCGCTGCTGGTACCAGCGGGGCTCCGAGAGGTACTTGTCCAGGTCTTCGGCCGCTTCGCGCGCCCGGGCGAGGAAGTCGTCGTCGACGGCCAGCTCGTCGAGGCGGGCCGGCGGCAGCGCGGTGAGCATCCGCAGCGGGTCGCGCACGGCGTTGAACAGCTCGGCGTCCATCGACGCGAACAGGTCGCGCGTCGGCGGGTGCCAGGTCCAGCGCAGGTTGGTGGCCAGCGCGCCGAGGCCGGACAGGGACTCCGGGAGGCTGGCGCGGACGGTGAACCGGCGGACTGCACGCATGGAAAGCGACGATATCGGGCCGCGGGCGGTCGTGCGCAGGGAGGAGTTCGGGGATAACGTGCACGCTCCGCGTAAGCCCTGGGTATGGTCCTGCCCGTCGGGTACGGGTGGGTACGAGAGCGAGTGAAGAAGATGATCCCAGGGGGAGGACGGCGCACGCTGGTCGCGTTGCTCGCCGTCGCGGCCGTGGCCGTGACCGGGTGCAACGACAAGGGCGGCACGGCGAGCGGCGACCCGGGCAAGGACACCGGCGCCGGTTCGGTGTCCGGGCTGCCGGTGACGCACTTCGAAAGCGGCCTCAAGCCGGACGCGCCGTCGCCGGACCTGAACGTCCGCAACGCCGACGGCGGCGAGGACGACAAGCTCGCCACCGCCGCGATCGCCGACGTCCAGACGTACTGGGCCGAGCACCTGCAGGCCGACTTCGGGCAGCAGTTCGAGCCGGTGAAGTCGCTGCTGTCCTACGACGCGCAGTCCGACACCGAAGAGACCGGCTGCGGCAGCGTCAAGAAGCTCGTGAACGCGTTCTACTGCCCGGTCGACGACTCGGTGGCGTGGGACCGCGGCGTGCTGCTGCCGATGCTGCGCCAGCGGTTCGGGCCGATGTCGGTGGTCGTCGTGCTCGCGCACGAGTTCGGCCACGCCGTCCAGTACCGGCTCGGCGACAAGGCGGGGATCACCAAGAGCACCCCGACCGTGGTCAAGGAGCAGCAGGCCGACTGCTTCGCCGGCGGCTACTTCCGCTGGGTCGCCGAGGACAAGAGCAAGTTCTACCGGGTGTCGACGTCCGAGGGCCTGAACCAGGTGATGGCGTCGATGTTCCTGATCCGCGACCAGGCGGGCACCAGCGCCGCCGACCGCGGCGCCCACGGCACGGCGTTCGACCGCACGTACGCGTTCCAGGCCGGGTTCGAGAAGGGCCCGAAGGAGTGCGCGGCGATGAACAACGAGAACGTCAAGGCCCGGCTGACCGAGCGCCCGTTCGACAAGGGCGACAAGGGCAAGGGCGACGCGAAGTTCAACGAACAGGCCGTCGAGCTGCTGAAGAAGAGCCTCGACAAGGCCTTCGAGGGCGCCGGCGTCGCCGCGCCGGAGATCACCGACGGCGGCAGCTGCCAGACCACGCCGCCGGCCTCGTACTGCCCCGGCGACAACACGGTGAGCATCGACCTGGCGAAGCTCGCGGAGCTGGCCCAGCCGATCGACCGCGAGGCCGAGATGAAGGGCGAGGACCCGGGCGGCATGGGCGACTTCGCGGCGTTCTCGGAGGTCGCTTCGCGGTACGCGCTGGGCATCCAGAAGGGCGTCGGCGCGTCGATCGACAACGCGAACGCGGGCCTGCGCACGGCGTGCCTGGTGGGCGCGTGGGCGGCGTTCACGAACCGCCCGGGTGACCTGCGGCTGTCCGCGGGCGACCTCGACGAGGCCATCGCGGACCTGCTGCAGCCGGAGAGCCTGGTGTCCGCGGACGTCAACGGGAAGCGGCCGGACAGCGGTTTCGACCGGGTCGAGTCGCTGCGGAAGGGCTACCTCGAGGGCTCGTCGGTCTGCTCGAAACAGTACGCCTGACCTGAAACGCCGTGAAGGCCTCCTTACCGGTCATAAGTGCCGGTAAGGAGGCCTTCACGGCATTCGGGCTCAGAAGAGGGCGGACGCCAGGTCGCGGCGGGCCTTCATCACGCGGTCGTCGGCCGGGTCGAAGAGGTCGAACAGCGCGACCAGGTGCTCGCGGACCTTGTTGCGGTCCTCCCCCGCCGTGCGGCGGACCGCGTCGATCAGGCGCTTGAAGCCCGCCTCGACGTCGTTCGCCGCGATCTCCAGGTCGGCCGCGTCGAGCTGGGCCGCGAGGTCCGACGGGTCCGCGTCCGCCCGCTCGCGCGCCGACGGGTCCGCGTTCTCCGCGCGGGCGGTGAACTTGACCTGGGCCAGCGCGTTCTTCGCCAGCTCGTTGGCCGGTTCGACGTCGAGGATGCGCTCGTACGCCGCCTGGGCCGCGGCGAAGTCGCCGCGCTCGAAGGCCTCTTCCGCCTCGGTGAAGCGCGGGTCCTCGGGCTCCTCGGCGGGGCCGCCGCCGTTGGCCTCCGCCTCGCGGATCGAGGGCAGCTTGTCGCGCAGGGCGTCCAGCAGCGCGTTGATCCACTTGCGGATCTCCGGCTCGGGCAGCGCGCCGGAGAACGCGTCGACCGGCTGGCCGCCGGCGATCGCGACGATCGTCGGGATGGACTGCGCGCCGAACAGCTGCGCGATCCGCGGGTTGGCGTCGACGTCGACCTTCGCCACGACCCACGCGCCGCCGGACTCGGCGGCCAGGCGCTCCAGCACCGGGGACAGCTGCTTGCACGGGCCGCACCACTCGGCCCACAGGTCGACGACCACCAGCTGGCGCAGCGACCGCTCGACGACGTCGGTCTGGAAGGTGGCCTCGGTGACATCGATCACGGCGTCGGTCGAGACGGGCGGGGGCGGCCCCTCGCCGCCGGACGGGCCGGCCTGCGGGGCCGGCTGCCGCTGCGCCGCATCGGCGCGCGCCTTGAGCGCGGACAGGTCGACCGCGCCGGACAGGGCGGCGGACAAGGCCGCTGACTTCGCTGCAGATCCGCGTGGCTGTGTCACGCCCTCCATCCTGGCACGCGCGCCGGAGGAGTTTCACCGGGTGCCCCGGCCGGTCCGCTTGGCAGGACGGCGCCGCTGGGGCAGGCTCGGCCGGGTGCACATCCGGCGTGACGTGAAGGTGGGGCTGTCGATCGCCGCCGCCGCCGCGTGGATCGGCGCGGTGACGCTGCTCATCGTGCACGAGCCGGACCCGGGCGCGGCGTCGCCCGCAGAGCTGGGCGAACGCCTGGCCACCGCGCTTTCCGGGCACGACGCCGACGCCTTCGCCGGCCTCCTCGACTACCCCGGCTCCGGCGGCGGCGACTTCGCGAAGGACTACGTCGCGGTGCTGACCGACCACGGCGTCCACGACGTCCGGGTGGCGCTCGGACCGGACGCCGCCGCGCCCTCGCGCGCCACGGTGACGGGCACGCTCGGAGACGGACGGCCGTTCAGCTACCCGCTGACGGTGACGAGCGAAGACGGCCGCTGGACGGTCGCCTTCACCCCGCCGCTGCCGTAGTCACGACTCGCGCAGCCGCGCTTCCACGCGTTCCACCTTGGCCTCCAGCTGGCCTTCGAAGCCCGGCCGGATGTCGGCCTTCAGGACGAGGCCGACGCGGGCCGAGCCCTCGCCCGCGGCCTCGACCGCGCGCTTCACGACGTCCATCACCTCGTCCCACTCGCCCTCGATGTTCGTGAACATCGCGTTGGTCGAGTTGGGCAGCCCGGAGTCGCGGACCACCTTGACGGCGCGGGCCACGGCTTCGCTGACTCCGCCGTCGGGCTCCCCGCCGGACGGGCTCACGCTGAACGCGACGATCATGGTCGGAAGTCCCTTCTTCGGTGCTCTTTCCGCCGGTCGCAGGACACGCGCCGGTACCCGCTGGTAACTTCGCGTGTCATGAACCGTCCGCTGCCGTTCGACCCGATCGCCCGCGCGGCCGCGCTCTGGGAGGACCGGATCGGGCCCTCCGGGACCATGGCCGCGGTGACCGGGGTGATGCGGGTCCAGCAGATCATCCAGTCCGCGGTGGACGGCGCGCTCAAGCCGCACGGCCTGACCTTCGCCCGGTACGAAGCACTGGTGCTGCTCACCTTCGCCCGCAGCGCCAGCCTGCCGATGCGGGTGATGGGCGAGCGGCTCCAGCTGCACCCCACCAGTGTCACCAACATAGTCGACCGGCTGGAGAAGGACGGGCTCGTCAAGCGCGTCCCGCACCCGACCGACCGGCGCACGACGCTCGTCGAGATCACCGACGAGGGCCGCAAGCGCCGCGAGACCGCGACCGAGGCCGTGACGACCATCGACTTCGGACTGTCCGGGCTCACCGAGCGGCAGACCGAGCAGCTGACCGACCTGCTGACGAAGGTGCGCCGGGCGGCGGGCGACTTCACCGAATAGCGAAAAGGCCCGCACCGGGCGGTGCGGGCCTTTCTCACGTCCTGGGATCAGGCGGCGACGGGTTCCTTCACCTGGAACAGGCCGACACCGCCGTGGGACAGCCGCTGCGGGCCGTCGAGCTTGCCGTTGCGCAGCGCCCACTTCTCGAACAGCCACGTGAACAGCGGCGGGATGCTCGCGAGCAGGGCGAGGACCAGCGTCTTCGGGCGCCAGCCGAGCGGCTTCGCCACGGACAGGGAGACGACCACGTAGAGGACGAAGATCACGCCGTGCACCATGCCGATGACGGGCACGCCGCCTTCGCCGGCGGAGTGGACGACGTACTTGAGGAACATCCCGACCAGCAGCGCGGCCCAGGAAAGGGCTTCGGCTACTGCGGCCACGCGGAACACGAGAGCGGCCTTGCTGGACACTTCTTCCTCCTGTGGGGTCTCACCACGTTGGTCTAGACACAGAAAACGCCCGACGCACCGTCCACGGCGGACTGCCTGTGGACGTCAACGGCGCTGTCGGACGTGCTGATACCAGTGTGAGGCGTGACGGCCCTCACCGGAACACCGGGTCCCGTGACGATGCTCACGGACGTGGTCCACTGTGGCCGGGACCACGTCCGTGAGCGCCGCTGTCTAGTCAGAACACGGGGAACCCGGTGCCGAGGACGGCGAAGTGCCCCATGTCGCCTTCGCACCATCGGCAGTCAAGGAGAAGTCCAGCGTCGTGCCCCGCTTGAGCTGGTCGAAGCCGACGTACACCTGGTCGCTCGGCCGCGAACCGACCTTCAGGCCCGAGACGTACTGCAGCTTCGAGCCGTCGGCGCCGGGCGCGGTGATCGTGATGTCGCGCCCGTTCTCCAGGTGCAGCACGGACTTCCCGAACCGCGGCGCGTTGAGCACGAAGTTCCCGGTCCCTGGGACAGCGGGATAGAACCCGAGCGCGCTGAAGACGTACCAGGCCGACATGGTGCCGAGGTCGTCGTTCCCGGTGACGCCGTTGGGCGCGTTGGTGAACAGCGTGTGCGCGGCCCGCACGACCGCCGACGTCTTCGCCGGCTGCCCGGTGAGCGCGTACATCCACGGCGAGTGCAGGTCGGGTTCGTTGTTCGGGTTGTAGCGGAACTGGTCGTAGTAGTCGTACGGGCCGACGACCCAGTTCTCGCGGACCGCCGTCGCCGGGTTCTTCAGCAGCTCGTCGTAGGCGAAGAAGTCGTCGAGGCGCTTGCCGGTGTTCGCCGCGCCGCCCATCCGCTGCACGAGCCCGGGGACGTCCTGCTGGACCAGCCACTGGTACTGCCAGGCCGTGCCCTCGTGGAAGCCGTCCTGGCTCTGCGGGCTGTACGGCTTGTCCGCCGGCGAGAACCACGCGCCGCCGAGGACCTTCGGCCGGAAGAAGCCGGTGAAGCCGCGGTCGGTCTGCGTGGAATCCCACAGCGTCCGGTACGTCCGGCCCTTCTCCTTCAGCGCGGCGGCGTCGTCCTTCTTGCCGAGCGCGGCGGCCATGACCGACAGCGAACAGTCACCGAGCGCGTACTCCAGGGTGGCCGAGGCGCCGTGGTTCGGGTCGGTGTCCTGCCCCTTCTTGGGGAAGTCCGGGTCGTACTGGACGAACCCGTCGGCCTGGTAGCTGGCGTTGCCCGAGCGTCCTTGGAACGGCGACGACGCGGGCGGGATCTCCCGCGAGTTCTGCAGGAGCGCCTGGTAGGCGTGCGCCTCCTCGCCCGACAGCGCGCCGAAGCGCCAGAGGTCGACCAGGAACGGCGTGACCGGGTCGCCGGTCATCGTGTTCGTCTCCTGGCTCGCGTACGCCCACCGCGGCAGCCAGCCGCCCTGGTCGTGGATGGCGAGGATGCTCTTCGCGATGTCCTTCGCGCGGCTGGGCCGCAGGAGCGCCAGGAGTTGGTTCTGCGAGCGGTAGGTGTCCCACAGCGAGAAGAAGTCGTAGTACGTCCAGCCGACCGCGCGGTGGATCTTCTTGTCGAAGCCGTAGTAGCGGCCGTCGGCGTCGTTCGCGGTCAGCGGCTGCAGGAGCGCGTGGTAGAGCGAGGTGTAGAACACCGTGCGGTCGTCGGTCGTGCCGCCCTTGATGTCCACTGTGGACAGCTCGTGGCGCCAGGCGAGCTGGACGGCGTCCTTGGCCGCGTCGAACGACCGGATCCGCTCGGCCGCCAAGTTCACCCGCGCGCCCTGCGCGTCCACCTGGGAGATCGCCGTGGTCGCGGTGACCTGGCCGCCGCCGGCGAAGGTCAGCCACGCGCCGCGCAGGCCCGCGCCGCCTTCGGAGGAGCGGGAGCCGGGCGCGCCACCCGTCGGCGACCACGTGCCGAACGCCTTGAACGGCTTGTCGAACTTCGTCGTGAAGTACGTCGTGTAGGCCTTGCCGCCGCAGAACGCCTGCGACTCCACGGTTCCCTCGACGGTCCGGTCGTCGACGACGCGGACGCTGCTGCCCGTCACCGGTTCCTTGTCGTTCGCCTGCCCGACGTTGACGAAGACGTTGGCGTCCCCCGCTTTCGCGAAGGTGTACCGCTCGGCCCCGGCCCGGGTCGCGGCCGTCGTCTCGACGTCGACGCCGCCGTAGCCGGTGAGGTGGACCTTGTAGTAGCCGGGCTTGCCGACCTCGCCGTCGTGGGTGAACGGCGCCGCGTACCGCTTCTGGTCGAAAGTGGACGGCTGGGTCGTGTCGAACGCCTTGCCGGGGCCCACTTCCCCGGTCGTCGGCAACGTCGAGACGAGGCCGCCCTGCTCCCAGCAGCCCGCGCCGGACAGGAAGAAGTGCCCGAACCCGCGGATGGCCGTGTCGGTGTAGCGGTAGCCGGCGTAGTGCGAGGTGATCGGGCTGACCTGCGTCATCCCGAACGGCGCCGAGGCACCCGGGAAGGTGTTGCCCTCGTCCTGCGTGCCGATGAACGTGTTGACGGCGTCCAGGGCGTCACCCCCGGCAGCCGCAGCGACGACGGGACTCACCCCCGTCGCCACCACGGCGAGCGCCAGCGCGCCCGCCAGGACCTTGCTCTTCACTGAGCCTCCTGCCAACGATGTCATCCTCCCGACACCTTCGGCAACGCCCGACGAACCGGTCAAGGGGGCGGTGAATACCTGTCTCGTTCCGGACAGCGCTCAGCCGGGGAGCGCGAAGGCCGTCACCCGCACTGATCCCGTCGCGCCGGTCCGCCGGGCCGCCACCACCAGCTCGGCGCTCGCGGTGACGGCGACTTCGTGGCGGCCGACGTCGCCGGTGACCGCGACGGTCTCGGCCACTTCGCCGTCGACGACCACCCGCACCTCGCCCCCGCTGTCGGCCACGGCTTCGAGGACGACCACGAACGCGCCGGGCCGGGTGAGCAGCCGGACGAGCGGGGTCCAGTCGGTCGCGGTCGTGCCGGGCCAGTCCTGCGGGCGCGCGGGCTGGAAGGCCAGGGCCGGGGCCGGCTCGGCGGCCGCCGCCGCGAACGCCGCGGCGGTGTGGCGGGTGCCTTCGAGCACGCGCAGGCGCCGCTGGATCTCCCGCAGCAGCGTGACGAGGGTGTCCGGGTGGTTGACGCGGCTCACGACGGCTCCAAGAACGGCTCGACGGTCAGCACGACCTCTTCCTGCCCGCCGTCGTCGCCGGGGGTGACCGACAGCCCGAGCAGCCGGACGGTGACGTCGAGCTGGTCCCCGGCGAAGAACGGGTCGTCGACGACGATCCGCGCGTCGTCGCCGACCGAGTACGTCCCGACGACCGGGTCGAGGTCGGCGCGCACGGTCAGCTCGGGCAGCACGACGGGCCGCCGCCGCGCGGCCAGCTCCCCGGCGACGTGCGCGGCGAGCATCGCGGCGTCGGTGGTGTCCACCGCCGCGGCCGCGGCTTCCAGCAGCGGCCAGCCACCCGCCGTCGCGCCCGGGTCCGACCGCACCACCGGGACCCCGCCGGCGCCGGCGTTGCCCATCCCGAGCACCCGGGTCGCCATGCTCGCGGCGTCGCTCGGCCAGACGAAGTCGACGAGGTTCGCGCCGTACTCCCAGACGTACGCGCGCTCCCCGCCCGGCAGGCCCAGGCGCGGGTACCCCAGCCGCAGCAGGCGTTCCGGCTGCCCGCTCTCGTCGTAGCGGACGTCGAAGGCGAAGTCGAAGCCGGTGTCGGTGTTGGCCAGGTCCCGCAGGACCTCCGCGACCGACTTCAGGTCCGCCGACGCGTAGCTGACCGTGCGCAGGACGCCGGAGGTCGCCGTGCCGGTCACCGCCACCCCGAGGTCGCCGCCGTCGGCCGCCTGCGCGAGGTCCAGCAGGCCCCGCACGATCGCGAGCTGGTCGGTGGCGGTGAACGACACCGGCCGGGTCAGGTCGGTGGGGTCGAGGACCAGCCGGTGGTCGAAGTAGGACGCGAAGTCCGCGGCGGTCAGCTCCAGCACGCCGCCGGCCGCGCTGTACCGGCTGGTCCAGACGATGCCGCCCCACACCAGGTCGCCGTCGCGGTCGACGTAGAGCGCGGTGCGGCCCGGCTCGGCGAGCAGCCGCGGTTCGCGGATCCGGATCTCCGGGTCGTCGACCCGCAGCCGCCCGCGCAGCGTGCCGGTGTCGTTGAGCTTCTTGTCGAACTGGACGCCGGCCAGCGGCAGTTCGTCGAGGATCGCGCCGGTGCGCAGGTCCGCGATCAGGTAGGTGTACGACGTGGCCACGTGCGGCGCCTAGTAGGTGGAGAACGTCAGGCCGTCGAGGGAGAACCAGCCGGCGTTGCCCGTGGTCGCCATCACCTCACCGGTCGGCAGGATGTCCACGCGGCCGTGCGCGTCCGGGTTGGTCGAGACGCCGAGCAGCCAGTGCGCGACCGGCCGGTAGCCGACCGGCAGCGTGAAGATCGGCTTGTCGAAGACGCCGTTCCTGACCAGGCCGCGCAGCCGCACCCAGCCATCGTCCATCAGCGTGTAGGCGGCCGTGGTGAACCCGCTGCCGTAGTTGACCCAGCTGTTCTGCAGCGCCGGGGTGCGCCAGGTGTCCCCGCGCGGCGGCCGGTAGGGCGCCCAGGCGCCGCCGCGCTTGCACAGCAGCACGCCGGTGTCGAGGCGGTAGACGAACTGGCTGCTGTGCGTGGTCGCGACGGGCGGGAGGTCGGTTTCGCCCCGCACCGGCAGGATCCCGCTGAGGGCGGCGGTGAACTGGCGGCGGTCGACGACCGTGGGTGCGGTGCCCGCCGGCGGCACCTGGACCTCGGCCAGCACGAGCACCGGCGATCCGGCCGGCGTCGGCCGGACCGGATTGGAAGCGGCGTTCTCCCCCACGTAGACGTTGACCGCGAAGGCGCCGCTGACGATCTCGGCGACGACGAGGTCCACCCTGGACAGTGACGCGTGCGCAGCGCCGAAGGGCAGTTCCTTCACCGCGTCCAGCGTGACGATGTAAGGACCGTCGCCCGGCCGGGCCCGGTCGGCGAGCACGGCCTGGAACGGGTTGACCCGCAGCTTGTTCGACGCGATCGCGACCGTCCCCGGCGTGCCCGGCGCGTCCCGGATCCCCGGGCGCGCCCGCAGCGGGTCGAGCGCGTCGCCGGTCGCGTCCGCCTGCACCAGTGCCCCGGTGATCAACCGCGCTTCGGCCGAGTCGACGCCGTCGACCCACCCCGCGTGCCGTTCCGCCATCGCCAGCTCCCCTTCTCGCTCTTCAGATCCACGCGTCGCGCCAGCGGACGGTCAGCGTGCCCGCTTCGCCGTCGTCGAAAGCTTCGAACCCGATCGCCGTGCTGCCCGGCGGGAGCCCGAACCAGCTCGACCGCGGTTGCAGCACCGAACGCCGGGAGGCCGTGCCGAGGAACACCGTCCGCGCGGCCGTGTCGACGGTCAGCACGTCCCCTTCGGCGAGGCTCAGCGAAAACGCGAGCCGCTCGCCGGTCGAATCGTTGCGGATCACCGGTTGCGTGCACGGCCCGGTGATCGTCCACACCGGACGCGTCGTCGCCGTGCCGGCGTTCACCAGTGCCAGCGTGCCGCCCTGCGCCTGCCCGAACACCAGCGGGAAGCGGAGCGGGAAAGTGATGCCCTGCCCCGGTTCCGGCAGCCCGCACGACAGCTCGTGGACGTCTTCGCCGTAGCGCAGCGGATCGGGCGCGGTGACCTGCAGGGACCAGTCGAAGCTCACCGGCGTCGTGTCGGAGACCTTCGTGCCCGCGGACAGCCGGACCAGCGCCCGGCGGGTCACGGTCCGCTCCCGCACGACAAGCTCCGCCGGCACCGAACCGTCGGCGAGCACGGCGGCGATCCGGTCCTTCGCCCGCTCGTGGGCGTCTTCGTCGGGCGCGACGGCGGTGCCCTCCAACGTGATCACCCGCGCCGAGCGGAACGACGGCGCGTCGAAGGCGCCGTCGCGCTGCGGCCGGTCGGACAGTTCGAGCCGCACGCCGGGCCCGGTCGACCAGCCGTCCTCCTTGGTCACCCACCACTCGACGCCGTCGGCGTCCACGACGTTGCCCGCCCAGCCGTCCACTTCGTACACCGGCAGCGCCAGCGACACGGCACTCAGCGTTTCGCCGCCCATGCCACCTCCCGGGCCGCGACGCGGCCGATCTCGTATTCGGACTGGCCCGCCCGCGGGTGCACGTTGACCGTCACCGAGCCACCCGGCGCGGAGCGGGCCACCGGACCCACGGCGGAGGCCGCGACCGTCTTCGTCAGGTTCGCCACCGCCGGCCGGATCGTCGAGGAGCCCGGCAGCGGCACCAGCCGGGTCATCGCGCCGGACACCTGGTCGCCGCTCGCCTCGATGCCGACCGTCAGCCCGGCCCCGATGTTGCGGCCGATGTCCGCCATCACCTGCGACGGCGAGAAGATCTTGAGCACGCTCTTGATCGGGCCGGGGATCTTGTCGACGATGAAGTTCTTGATCGCCGAGAGGATGTTGCCCGCCATGTCGCGGATCCCGCCGATGAACCCTTCGATCAGCGACTTCCCGGCGCCGTAGAGCGTCTTCCCGATGTTGCCGAGCGCGGAGACGACCCGGCCGGGCAGCCCGCGCACGAACGAGACGACCCCGGAGATCGCGTTGCTCACCGCGGACTTGGCCTGGTCGAAGGCGTTCCGCACGATGCCGACCACCTGGCCGACGCCGCGGATCGTCGCGACGACCGTGTGGATCGCGGCGGTGACCACCGCCTTGACCGCGTTGAACACCGCCGTCACCACGGTCCGGACGATGCTGAAGTAGGTGGTGACGTAGGTGCGGATCACCGTGACCGCGACCTGGATGACCTTCGCGATGTAGGGCCACACCACCGCGACGACGCCGCGGATCGCGTTCACCGCCCCGAGCACGACGTTCTTCACCGCGGTGAACACGGCGTTGACGATGTTCCGGAACGTCGTGCTGCGGTTGTAGGCCAGCACGACCGCCGCCACGAGCAGCGTGATCGCGGTGATGATCAGGCCGATGGGGTTCAGCCGCATGACGACGTTGAGCAGTCCCTGCGCGATGGACCAGAGGCGGGTCGCGACGGCGACGACGCGTTGCGCCACGGCCATCGCCACCGTCCGGGCGGTCGCGATCACCGCCTGGACCGCGGTTTTCGCGTAGGCGACGGCGAGCTGCGCCAGGTTCCGCACGGCGCCCGCGGCGGCCAGTGCCGTGCTCCGGGCCTGTGCGGCGAACCGGCCGATCGCCTGCCCCGCGCTCGTCGCGGCCTGGCGAGCGGTGTTCAGCCCTTGGGTGAGCGCGCCGCGCAGCGACGTCCCGAGGTCGCGGATCGCGCCCGGGGCGTTCTTCACCATGGACTTCAGGTCCGAGCCGAGCTTCCGCACCTCGGTCGCGCTTTCCCGCAGCCCGGTGCGCAGGTCCTTGATGGCGCCCGGCAGTTCCTTCATCGCGGCCGCGGCGTCCTTGACCTGCCCGACGGTGTCCCGCACGGCGGTCGAGGCGGTGTTGATCGCGTCGGCGAAGCCCACCACGTCGGTGACCGCCGCGGTCACCGCCGGGTGCGTCTCCTTGAACTTGGCGGTCATCTCGCCGAGTTCCTTGTTGACGTGCTCGGTGAACCCTTCGGTCAGCTTCGTCGCCGCGTCGGAGACGGCGCTCGTGATCGACTCGCGGATGCCGTCGATCAACGCCGTCACCTGGGCCTGCGCCGCGCTGGTGATGGCCGACGTCGGCTGCGTCACGAACTCACCTCCCTGGGGTGCCGAAGAAGGCGGCGATCTCGTCGGTGGTCGCCGCGGGGTCGGGTTCGGGCTCCAGGCCCGGCCGTGGGACCGGGCGCGGCCGGTCCGGCTGGTCGGCGCCCTCGGCGGAATTGGCCGCGACGAACAGCCAGTTGCCCACCGCGAGCTCGTCGACCGCGCCCGCGAGCAGGTGCTCGGTCAGGCCCCACTCGGCCGCCTCGCCGTGCAGGGCGCGCACCAGCGCCGACTCGCGGGGCAGGTGCCGGATCAGCACCCGCAGCCGCCTCGGCGTCAGCTTGCCGCGGTAGTAGTCGAGCAGGTCCACCCGGTAGAACCGGAGCAGGTCGGCTTCGACGGCCTCGCCGTGCTCGCTCAGGAGCGCGTCGAGGCCGAGGATTCCCCCAGCGCCATACCGGTGTCCCGGCCGTAGGCCTCCAGCAGGGCCTGGACGTCCTGCACGCTCAGCGCGTGCCGGCCGAGCCGCTCGAACTGCTCGGCGCCGAGCAGCACCTCGAGCAGACCGTCCAAATCGGACGGATCGAGGCCGGACAACTGCGCCACCGCTTCCCGGGGCAGCTCGGTCGGCAGGCTGAAGGTGTCGCCGTCCAGCTCGAACTCCCAGCGCTCCCCCAGCGCTTCCAGGCGCTGCGCGCGGACGGCGTTGACGTTGTACTTCGCCATTTCGTGCGTTCCCCCTCGCCCGCTCACGCGGGCTGTTCTTCGGCTTCGGCGGCGGCGGTGGCGCCGGCGGCCGGGTTGATCGACCACTGCGCGAGCGGCTCGGACGTGCTGTTGATCGGTGTCATGGCGGTGAAGGTGACGCCGAGCTTGATCGCCGACGTCCGCGTGATCGCGGTTTCGTCGGTCTCGGTGACGACGCCGCGCGGGATGTAGAACCGGTGCTTGACGTTCGGGCCGTCGCTGAACTCGATGCCGAGCGCGCGTTCGTCGACCCGGGGCGCGGCGGCGATGTTGTAGACGCCGTTCGTCCCGGCGGGCGCGCTGAAGAAGAACTGCAGGGTCGCGCGGTTCCGCCTATCGCATATGTCTACCCGTTCGATCCGTTTCCCCAGCTCAAGGAGAGTTTCAATGCCCGCTCAGCAGCCCATCGTCG
>NZ_RSEC01000020.1 GCF_003937945.1 Amycolatopsis eburnea | reverse complement strand
GTCGCGCGGTTCCGCCTATCGCATATGTCTACCCGTTCGATCCGTTTCCCCAGCTCAAGGAGAGTTTCAATGCCCGCTCAGCAGCCCATCGTCGGCCGAATTCTGCGGATGCTCGCCTACCTCGCCAGCCGCGGGACCTTTCTCGCGCTGGGAGTCGTCGCGCTGTGCCTCCTCCAGACGTCCGAGCTCCCGTGGGCCGGGCCGGTCTTCGTCAGCGCCCAGCTGGTGATCGTCGCGCTGGTGCGGTACGCGTCCGAAGCGTACGAGGAGTGGGCCGACGAATGGGTCACCTGGCTGCACACCTCCGCCCCGGCGGAGTCCATCGCCTACCACCGCGCCTACGTCGCCTGGGCCGTCAAGGACCGCACACGGCTCCTCGGTCAGGCGCCAAGTGCGGTGACGGCGTGAACCGTCCGCGTCTCCGTCGGGTCGGATACTGGCTGCTCGTGGCCGTCACCGCCCTCGCCGTCGTGTACCTCTTCGCGCTGCAGGCCCATTGGGGCTAGCGAGCGACGGCGCCCCGGCGCAGTAAGCGTGGGCCGGGGCGCCGCCGAGCAGGATCAGTCGCGTTGCTGAAGCTTCACGACGAGTCCCCGGAAGCTAGCCCGCGGCAACCAGAGCTCGCCACCCTCCGGGTCTTTGCTGTCACGAATTCCCACGTCCGGCGTTGGCCGGTCCATGTCGATCTCGACGCAGTCCTGCCCTTCCTTGCTGGCACTGGATGTTCGCCACCGTCCCCCGCCATCCTCGGGTACGGTCATGTTGTCAACTCCTTGCTGTTGATGACCCTGGCGATCAGCGCCGCCGACTCTTCGGCGCTGATCGCCACTTCTTCCGCCCTCCTCGCGTCGCTCTGGTACAGCTCGACGTTCGCAGGATCTTCGAGGTAGAGAGCGGAAACCTTGTTCTCCAACTGCACCACCGGGCCCCGCTGCGAACCCCGTTCGTCCTCGACCGGGAACGTGGCCACCGAGAATGGCCCTTCCCAGCCGGGATTCCATTTCGCGCGCATCGGGATGATGTGGACGTGCACGTTGGGCCGCTTGCCCATGATGACCAAGTGCCGCAGCTGATCGGCCATGGACTCGTCGTCGATCAGCTGAGCGTGAAGAACCGGCTCCCAGATGAACGCCCGGTAGATGAGCGGGTTTCGACGCGTGAGCGCGGCCTGCTGTCCGATCCGGACGGCGACCCTGGTGTCGATCAGATTTGCCGCGAGGCCTGTTTCGGTGAACACCGCGCGGGCGTAAGGCTCGGTCTGCAGCATGCCCGGCAGAAGCGCCGGAGCGACGTGCACGAGTTCCTCCGCAGTGCGGCCAATCTCCAGCATCGCGGCGTAGCGGCCCTGATCCTCCAGCATCGGGCCGCTGGTCGACCCGCGAGCCATCTGGACCAGTTCTTCGCGCTTCTCGGCCGGCGCGCCGATCACGACCATGTACGCGGCGACGTCCTCGGGCTTCGGCTTCCGCTCGCCGGTCTCCCACCGCGAGACAGTCGGATGCTGCACGCCGAGCAGCGCGGCCACCGATCGGACCGTGCTATCCGGCATGTACATCTTCCGCGCGTCGCGCATCTCGGCGCCGAGCGTGACCGCCAGCGTCCCCTTGGTACCAGCCATGGTCCAGAGAATACGCACCCATCGCGCGGGCAGATCGACGGCTTCGCGTCACCCGAAGGAAGCATTGACGCACTTGGTACCGAGGAT
>NZ_RSEC01000001.1 GCF_003937945.1 Amycolatopsis eburnea | reverse complement strand
CCGAAGAAGCCGATCTCGCCCTCGGTGTGGATGCGCTCGATCATGTGCGGGTAGTGCAGCTCGAACGCGGGCCGCTCGGAGCGGATCCGGGGCAGCTCGGTGAAGTTGTGCCGCGGCGGCGGGCAGGACGTCGCCCACTCCAGCGAGTTGCCGTAGCCCCACGGGTCGTCCACCGTGACGATCTCGCCGTACCGGTAGCTCTTGAAGACGTTCCAGATGAACGGCAGCGTCGAGGC
>NZ_RSEC01000019.1 GCF_003937945.1 Amycolatopsis eburnea | reverse complement strand
CTGAGACGTGATGCGTAGCCGTTTGAGGCGAAGTAGAGTGATCCTATGCTGCCGAGAAAAGCCTCTAGTGAGTGCATGCACGGCCCGTACCCCAAACCAACACAGGTGGTCAGGTAGAGAATACCAAGGCGATCGGGTGAACTGTGGTTAAGGAACTCGGCAAAATGCCCCCGTAACTTCGGGAGAAGGGGGGCCAAACATCCTGAAGCCCTTCGCGGGCTAGGGGTGGGTGGCCGCAGAGACCAGCGGAAAGCGACTGTTTACTAAAAACACAGGTCCATGCGAAGTCGCAAGACGATGTATATGGACTGACGCCTGCCCGGTGCTGGAACGTTAAGAGGACCGGTTAGCCTTTCGGGGCGAAGCTGAGAATTTAAGCGCCAGTAAACGGCGGTGGTAACTATAACCATCCTAAGGTAGCGAAATTCCTTGTCGGGTAAGTTCCGACCTGCACGAATGGCGTAACGACTTTCCGGCTGTCTCAACCACAGGCCCGGCGAAATTGCACTACGAGTAAAGATGCTCGTTACGCGCGGCAGGACGGAAAGACCCCGGGACCTTTACTATAGTTTGGTATTGGTTTTCGGTTCGGCTTGTGTAGGATAGGTGGGAGACTGTGAAGCG
>NZ_RSEC01000018.1 GCF_003937945.1 Amycolatopsis eburnea | reverse complement strand
TATGGGCCAGCAACTGAAGGACGGGCTCGGGCAGGCGTGGAACCTGGTGGCCACGTTCGTCCCGAAACTCGTGGGATTCTTGATCATCCTGCTGATCGGCTGGCTGATCGCGAAGGCGGTTTCGAAAGCGCTGGGGCTGGTCCTCGGCAAAGTCGGGTTCGGGAAACTCGTGGAGAAGACCGGCCTTTCCGGGAACATCGGCAGCCAGAAGATCGACGCGGCGGGGATCCTCGTCAAATTGGTGTACTACTTCATCCTGCTGATCGCGCTGCAGCTGGCGTTCGGGGTGTTCGGGCCGACGAACCCGGTGAGCCAGTTGCTCAACGACATCAT
>NZ_RSEC01000017.1 GCF_003937945.1 Amycolatopsis eburnea | reverse complement strand
CATGAACGACAGAGAGGATGGGGGTGAGCACCTCCCGCCAGGGTCTGACCCTATGAACGACTGACCCTTGGGTCTTTGACGGGATGTGTCGGCCCTGGTCGGGAGGTGCTCGCGCACTCACCGGACGGGCGTTGGTGACTTCATAGGAGCCTGGCCAGAGGCCCCATCTCTGTCTTGTCCCGCGTTGCCCGGCTGGTGCGTGCCGCCCTGCCCACCGTCAGCAGCAATCAGGACGACAATGCCCACTATCGCACCCCACCCCGCACCACTGCCCGAGATCACCGGCGGCGTCGACACCCACCTCGACACCCACACCGCCGCCGTGCTCGACCCGATCGGACGGATCCTGGGGACCCGGCAGTTCCCCGCCGACCCGGCCGGATATACCGCCCTGCTGGACTGGATGCACACGTTCGGGCCGCTGCGGCGGGTCGGGGTCGAAGGCACCGGAGCCTACGGCGCCGGACTGGCCCGGCAACTGCACCGCAAACAGGTCGAGGTCATCGAGGTCGACCGTCCCCACCGCAAAACTCGCCGGTTCCAGGGCAAGTCCGACCCGATCGACGCGATCGCCGCCGCCAGGACCGCCCTGGCCGCGGAACGCACCGGCATCCCCAAGCACCGCGACGGCCGGGTCGAGGCCCTGCGCGCCCTGCGGGTCGCCCGCCGCAGCGCGGTCGAGCAGCGCGCCGACACCCAGCGCCAGATCAGAGCCCTGATCGTCACCGCGCCCGACCCGCTGCGCGAGCGGCTACGCGGCCTGAGGGTCCCGAAGCTGATCACCACCTGCGCAGCGTGGCGTCCCGACACCGCCGACACTGCCGCACCGGCCACCGCGACCCGGCTCGCCCTGCGGTCCCTGGCCCGCCGTCACCAGCAGCTGACCACCGAGATCGCCGACCTCGACCAGCTCCTGCACCCACTGGTCGCCGCGATCAGCCCACGCCTGCTCGCCGTCCCCGGCGTCGGCACCGACGTCGCCGGCCAGCTCCTGGTCACCGCCGGGGAAAACCACGACCGGCTCACCTCCGAAGCCGCGTTCGCCATGCTCTGCGGGGCCGCTCCCATCCCGGCTTCGTCCGGCAAAACCACCCGGCACCGACTTAACCGCGGCGGCGACCGGCAAGCCAACGCCGCCCTTTACCGGGTCGTGCTCACCCGCCTGCGCTGGGATCCCCGCACCCGCGCCTACCTCCAACGACGCACCGCTCAAGGCCTAACCAAAAAAGAGATCATCCGCTGCCTCAAACGCTACATCGCCCGGGAGCTCTACCGGATCATCACCGCAAACGGCCTCGAACTCACCCCTCGACATCCATAGGAGCATCCCTTTCA
>NZ_RSEC01000016.1 GCF_003937945.1 Amycolatopsis eburnea | reverse complement strand
GACAGCTCCACTTCACATCCGGAGGCCTTCACCTGTCTGCACGACAGGCCGTCACCGGTCACCTCAACTCGGGACAACGTCCCCGGACATCACATCTAGGCCGGGTGGACCGTCTTCACCGCGAGCTGGTTGCCGGGGATCTTCGTGCTGGCGCAGCCCGTGCCCTCGGACGGCACGAAGTTCGACGCCGTCTCCTGCGGCAGGTAGATCCGCAGGCCCTTGACCGCGGTCGGCTGGCAAGTGCCCGGGTCGAAGTTCCGCACGTTGACGAACTGGATGTCGGCGACCGCGGTCTGGCCGGGGTTCAGCTTGACCGCGTTGCCCTTGGTGCCTTCTCGGAAGGCGTCCTTGCCGACCTGGTGCCCGTCCGCGCCCGCGACGTAGGAAACGCCGGGGAACCCCTGGATGCTGCACGGCTTCGAGCTGGAGTTGGTGATCCGCAGCGGCCGGTACACCGACCCGGCGCCGGCGTCGCCCTGGCCGAGCGCGAGCTTGACGTCCCCGGCCTTGCAGAGCCCGTTGTCCGCGGGCTGGGCGACCTGCGGCGGCGCCGCCGGCGTCGAGCTGCTGCTCGGGCTCGAGGTGGCCGTGGTGACGGTGGTGGAGGTCGGCGACGCCGAGGTCGACGGCGTCGAGCTGCTCGCCGCGGGTGTGGCCCCGCCGCCCCCGCAGGCGGAAAGCGCGAAAACGCCCGCCGAAGCCGCGACCACCGGCAGCAACCGTGAAAGCTTCGTCCGAACCATGTCAATCGCCTCCCTGGTGTGGTGCTACTGGGTAGACGTACGGATCTCCGGCAGGTTGGTTCGCACGGTTAATTCCCCACCAAACGTGTTCTAAACGTGACGGGATCACACGTTCGTGCCGGGCTACAACGGGGTGTCGACCCAGGTCAGGCAGTGCCAGGCCCCGTCCGGCCGGGCTTCCAGCTCGACCAGGCCGGTGTTGGGGATCAGCGCCGCGTTGGCGACGTCGGCGTGGACGTTCGGCGCCAGCCACTCGCCGGCCAGCCGGATCGCACCGCCGTGGCTGACCAGCGCGACGACGCCGTCCGGGTCGGCCTGCTCGTGCTTGGCCCGCAGCGCGCCGACCGCGTCGAGCATCCGGGTGCGCACGCTGGTGCCGTTCTCGCCGCCGGGCAGCGACGGCTCCAGCTCGCCGAGGGTCCAGCGCCGGACCGTCTCCAGGTAGACCCGGATCGACGCGGGGTCGGTCGCGCCCTCCAGATCGCCCGCGACGACCTCGTGCACGCCGTCGACGACCTGCACGTCCAGCGCGAACCGGGCGGCCAGCGGCGCCGCGGTCTGCTGGGCGCGGGTCGCCTGCGACGCGTAGACCGCGACCAGCGGCTCACCCTCGAGCCGCACCGCCAGCTGGTCGGCCTGCTGTCGGCCGAGGTCGGTCAGCGGCGGCCCGGGCAGGGCGGTGTCGAGCGCGCCGCGGACGTTCCCGTCGGTCTGCCCGTGGCGGATGAGCAGCAGCCTCACGCGAGCTCCCCCTTGCGGACCGCGTCCGCCCACACCGCCGCTTCGACGAAGTCGTCGTTGCCGGCGCCGGCTTCGACCGTGGAGCGGATGCCGTCCGCCCGCGGGTGCGAGCCGAGGAACCGCAGGTTGCGGCAGTGCCGGCGCAGCGCGGTCAGCGCGTCGAGGATCCGCGGCTCGGCCACGTGACCCTCGAAGTCGATGAAGAAGCGGTACTCGCCGAAGTTGCTGCGCGTCGGGCGGGCGTCGAGCCGGGTCAGGTTGATCCCGCGGTCGGCCAGCGCGGTGAGCAGCTCGGCGAGCGTGCCGGTGCGGTTGACGGCCGCGGCGACCACGGACGTCCGGTCCGCGCCCGTCGGCTCCGGCAGCTCGCCCGGCGGGCGGACCAGCAGGAACCGGGTGGCCGCGTCGCCGACGTCCGCGACCTCGGTGGCCAGCACCTCCAGGTCGTAGTGCTCGGCCGCGACCGGCGCGCAGACCGCCGCGTCGAACTCGCCGTCCAGCACGCCGACCGCGGCGGCGGACGTCGACGACGACGCCACCGGGTGCGCGCCCGGGAGGTTCGCTTCGAGCCATTCGCGGACCTGCGCCAGCGCGTGCGGGTGGCTCGCGACGGTCCGGATCTCGCCGCCGCCGTGCCGGGTCAGCACGCTGAAGTGGATCGGCAGGATCGCTTCGGCGACGGCGACCAGCGCCGTCGACTCGCTGAGCGCGTCGAGCGTCGCGGGCACCACGCCCTCGACCGAGTTCTCGATGGGCACGCAGGCGGCGTCCGCCCCGCCCTCGCGGACGGTCGTGAGCGCCTGCCGCACGGTCTCGACCGGAATCAGTTCTTCGCCGGGGGCGAGGGCCCGCGCGGCCTGTTCGGTGAAGGTCCCCCGGGGGCCGAAGTATGCGATCCGTGACACAGAGCCCAGGTTAACGGGCTCCGGCGTGGCGACTTTCACTCGGACAGCCGGTACGCCCACCGGTTACGCCGGGTGGCGTTTTTTGCGATGCTGGGGTGCGTGACCGCCGACTCCGGCACGCACACCGGCCGCGGGGACGCACACCCGCCGGTCTCCCCTCGGACCCCCGAGCTGGTGCTGTGCGCCGTCGATGAACCACTCGCCACCGCCTGGACCGCCGCCGTGGAAAACCTGGCGGGCCGGGTCCGGGTGCACCGCGGGTCGGTGCTCGACGTCGTGGCGCAGGCCGTGGTCAGCCCGGCCAACTCCTACGGCTGGATGCGCGGCGGCATCGACGCGGTCTACGCGCGGGCGTTCCCCAGGTGGAGCAGCGCGTCCGCAGCGCTGTCCTGGCCTTCCACGGCGGCGAGCTGCCGATCGGCGAGGCCGTGGTCGTGCCGACCGGCGAGGCCGAGCCGGCCTGGCTGATCAGCGCGCCGACCATGCGCGAGCCCGGCGAGCTGCTGCCCGCCGACACCGTCCACCCCTACCTCGCCGCCCGCGCGGTGTTCCTCCAGTGGCGCGACGGGCAGCTCGACGACGGGCCGGTGCGCGAGCACGTCGGCACCATCGCGATGCCGGGCCTGGGCACCGGCGTGGGCGGCGTCGCCCCGGCCACGTGCGCCCGGCAGGTCGCGGCCGCGTGGGACGAGGTCTTCGGGAACCGTTACCCCCGGTAACCCCTGAAAGTCAGGGGGTGGACTACATCACAGCGCGTTCACCCGTCGTAAGCCCTACCGTTAATCACGCAGGTGAAACGTGCGCCAGTGCAGGCGACGGCCGGAGGAGTGTGCGATGACCCGGGTCCGCGAACTCAGCCCGTATGTCGAGCTGCACCGGGAACAGTGGAAAGAACTGCGCAGTTCGACGCCGTTGCCGCTGACCGCGGCCGAGCTGCTGCGGCTGCGCGGGCTCGGCGAGCAGGTCGACCTGGCCGAGGTCGCCGACGTCTACCTGCCGCTCTCCCGCCTGATCAACCTGCAGGTCGCCGCACGCCAGCGGCTCTACGAAGCGACCACGACGTTCCTCGGTGACGACTCCCGCGGCACGAAGGTCCCGTTCGTGATCGGCATCGCGGGCAGCGTGGCGGTCGGCAAGTCGACCACCGCCCGCATCCTGCGCACGCTGCTCGCCCGCTGGCCGGACCACCCCCGCGTCGACCTGGTCACCACCGACGGCTTCCTGTACCCGCGCGCCGAGCTGATGCGGCGCGGGATCATGCACCGCAAGGGCTTCCCCGAGAGCTACGACCGCCGCGCGCTGCTGCGGTTCGTGACCGACGTGAAGTCGGGGGCCGAGCGCGTCGCCGCGCCGGTGTACTCGCACCTGGCCTACGACATCCTGCCCGGTCAGGAGCAGGTGGTGCAGCAGCCGGACATCCTCATCCTCGAGGGGCTGAACGTGCTGCAGCCGGGGCCGCGGCTGATGGTGTCCGACCTCTTCGACTTCTCGATCTACGTCGACGCGCACACCGACGACATCCAGCGCTGGTACATCGAGCGGTTCCTGGAGCTGCGGCACACGGCGTTCGCGGACCCGGCGTCGCACTTCCACCACTTCGCCGGCCTGCCGGACGACGAGGCCCGCGCCGAGGCCAAGCACCTGTGGCGCTCGATCAACGAGCCGAACCTGATGGAGAACATCAAGCCGACCCGGCCGCGGGCGACGCTCGTGCTGCGCAAGGACTGCGATCACGCGATCAACCGCGTCCGTCTTCGGAAGCTCTGAGCCTCCTGACGGACCGGCACTCGCCGACCTACGCCGCGGATCGGAGGTCGATGCGCCGCCGACACGCCGACCGCGGACCCGTCACGCGGCCCGTCACCCACATGCCGCGCATTCCCACCCTGAGCGAGTGCACGGCCACGACTTGTCGCGCTCTCGCGACTCTCCGCGCCGGATCCCGGCCGATCGGCCGAGGCGCGGCCTTCAGGCGTAACCGGTTGGCCGATACCGGGCGCCGGTTGCGAAAGCGACCCTGAAGGAGTCAGGAAAACGGCTCTGAGCTGGGAGGAGGCCCACGATGTTCTCGATGGTCCTCACGTGGGTCGGCGCGTTGCTCGGTCTGGTCTTGCTGATCGCGATGGCCGCCGGGACGTTCGTCGTCGACTTCGACGACCGGCTGCAGGAGCGCCGCAGCAAGAAGCCCGCCGAACCGGCGGGCCCCCTGCCGTAGCCGTCAGAGTTCGCCGAGCGCCTCGAGGTAGGCGTCCGGGTCGTACTCCAGCGTTTCGCCGTCCACCAAGCTGCCTTCCAGCGCGTCGATCAGCTGCTCGAAGATCTCGTCGCGGTCCAGCTCGCCCTCCTGCAGGCGCTCCGCCGTCTGCCAGACGTCCGCGGGCTCGTTGTCCCACAGCTGGTCGACGATGGTCGCGCGCAGGATCAGCCGCTGCTCTTCCTCGTCTTCGTCGGCTTCGGCGATGACGAGCGCCCGGCGCTGCTCGGCGTCGGTGGGGTCGAGGTCGACCTCTTCGTCGTCGATCTCCGTGGTCAGCGACGGCACGGCGAACATCCGGCGCTCCAGCGCGTCGGCCAGCTCGCTCGGCGACAGGTCGCCGACGCCGCCGAAGTAGCGCTCCAGCGGGGAGTCGTCCTCGTCGGAGTACTCGCTGAGGTAGTCGGCGACGGCCTCGTCGAGCGCGGCGACCGCGGTCTCGGTCAGCCCGGCCCGCTCCGCCGTCCACTGCACCCAGGCCAGCACGACCGGCTCGACGGCTTCCTCGTGGTCGGCGTCGAGTTCGTACTCCTCGCCCAGCAGGCCCTCGAGGAAGCGCGCGATCTTCTCCGGGCCGACGCGCAGCGGGTTCGCCGGGTCGGTGCGCAGCCCGTGTTCCAGCAGCAGGCGCCCGAGCGCGCGGGCGGCGTCGGCGTCTTCCCCGCTCGCCGCGACGAACTGCTCGACGACGGCGGCCCGCTCGGTCTCGGACCAGACGGCCACCTCGGGCACGAGCGCCGGCTCCGGCAGCGCGCGGCACCAGGTGAGCGCGACCGCGTGGAAGCGCGCGTAGTCCTCGCTGACGTCGGCGTCCTCGAGGTGGTCGGTCGCGGCGAGGCCGTCCGCGATCAGGCGGTGCGCCTCGGCCGGTTCGACCGCTTCGAAGACGACCAGCTCCGGGTCGGCTTCGGCCTGCTCGCGCATTTCGCCGAGGACGTCGGCGGGCTGCTCGATCACGACGAGGTCCCGCACCCGGCCGCCCTCGGTGAAGTCGAGGAGCGCGAGCAGGCCGTACGCCTGGCCGCCGTGGGAGAACACGCAGAGCAGGGAGGTCTCGTCGCCGTAGACGTCGCCGGTCCGCCAGCACTCGCCGGCGCTCACCCGGCCCAGCTCGCCGGCCCACGGCGGCGCCGGGATGCCGCGCCCGAGCACGACCTGCAGGCCGTCTTCGGCGGCCTTGCGCTCGACGTCGGTCTCGGCGACGACCTTCAGCGCGGCCAGCAGCGCGGCGGCGCCCGGGGTGATCTTGCGCTGCGCGAAGCCGATCAGCTCCAGGCCGAGCGACTCTTCACCGTCCTCGACGGGGACGTCGTGGAACTGGCCGAGCACCTCGGAGGCGAGCAGCTCGACGTCGACCGGCGCGGGCTCGGCACCCAGCGCCGAAAAGTCGTTCAGGACGTCCTTGAACAGGCCGGTCACGCTGTGGGTGACGGGCTGCGGCTGCCTCTTGCGGGCACGACTCACCGGGCTCATGGCCTCATGTTTTCATGCACGCTTTTCGGGGGTCCGGGTGGCGGAGCCCCCGGCCCGGGCCGAAGGCCCGGTTGTCACAGTCCGCGAGCCGGTCGCGGTGGCCCTGGCGCGGGTCCCGCCGCGTGCTCGACGGGGAGGCGCCGAGCGGGGCGACGGGACAGGGCCACCGCGACTTCTCTGGCCAGGGCGTCGCCACCGTGGCGGGCTCGCGGTGTCCCGGTGCACGTGCACACCGGTTCATCCCGGTCAACGAGGGGTGCGCGGGGAGGTTACGGCTTTGGGGATGGCGATTCGCGCGGCCCGGATTTCCGTGATCAGGCGGGTTTTCCGGCGGTGGGTTTCCACCAGTGCGGCGAGGTGGGCGGTGAATTCGTCCGCGGTTCCGGCGCGCTTGTGCAAGCCGCGCAACGACTTCAGCCGGCGCGCGGCTTCCCGGTAGGCCTGCGGGTCCTTGCGCTCGATGAGCTCGTCGACGTGCTCGCGCAGGACCGGGATCGTCTCGGCCGGGTGCTCCTCCGCGCGCAGCTCGGCGAGTTCGAGCTTCAGCTCCGGCGACGCCCCGAACCGCACGCAGGCGCGCCAGGCTTCGTCGGGACGGCCGTCGTCGAGCAGGACGCGGACCAGCTCGTCGGCCCCGCCGCCTGCCGCGCGTTCGCGCAGGGTCGCCAGCGCTTCCCGGCGCTGCGCCGTCCACTTGCCCGCGGCCTGCGCGGCTTCGCGCAGCGCGGCGAACGTCTCGCGGTCCGGCCGGGCGTCGAAGTCCTTGCGGCGCAGGGAAGTCTCGTCCTCCGGCTGCGGCGGCGGCTGCTTGTCGTGGGTGAGCGCGCGGGCGGCGTGCGCGATGGCTTCGCTGTGCCGCCCCGCGGCCCGCAGCACCCGGACGATCTTCAGGCTGACGTCGACGCGCGGCGGCTTGGCCGAGAGGATCGCGACCAGCTCGTCGACGTCGCCGAGGACCTCGGCCAGCTGTTCGCGCAGCCGTTCGGCCACGTCCCGGCGGTGGCCGGCACCGTTCGCCGCGAGCACGTCGTCCACGTGGGACTTGATCAGCTTGAGCCCGCGTTCCCCCAGCGCGGCCGCGAAATCGGCGAGGTCGATCACCGGCCAGCCCGGGCCGTCGAACTCGACCTCGACGATCCACCCGGCCAGCTTCTCCGGGTCCGGCGGCCGGGCGGCGCACGCGCGGGCGTACAGCTCGACGGCCCGCTCCAGCCGTTCGCCGAGGTCGCCGGTGTGGTCGCCCGACTGCTCCAGCACTTCGCTGATGTCGTCGACCGTGCGCCGGGCCAGCGGGGCCAGGTCGGCGCGGCTGCCGGCGTCGAGCATCCGCTGCAGCGTGTCCAGCACGGCACCGATCTTCGCGGTGTATTCGACGTTCCCGTCGGTCACGGCGGTGTCGAGCAGGCGGTGCGCCTCGCTGACGTCACCGGATTGGGTCGCGGCGCGCAGTTCGAGGGAATGCCGCAACTCAGGGTCACGCTCGGCTTGGGCCAGCAGCAGGTCCGCCAGCGTCTCCGCGTCCAAAGTGCGCAGGTAGGGGCGAAGATCCGAGGGGGGACTCACGCGCACCAGTCTGCCTGAGCCCGTCGAGTGCGCGTGTGGGCCAACCGCGTGCTCTTTTCGGAGTAGCGCATGACTCTCGGTGAGGGCGTCATGGACGGCGCAAGTCGTCGAGCACGGCTTTCAGCGGCCACGGCTCGGGCACCTTCGGCCGTCGTGACCGTGCGTGGCGGGGACGCGGGATGGCCGAGCGCACGGTGGGCACCATGATCGGCACGACCGGCACCGGCACCCGCGCCACGAGCCGCCGCACGACGATCAGCAGCAGCACCGCGCACAGCAGCAGCGCGGTCCCCGCGGAGAGCGCGCCGGCGAGCGTGCGGCGGCCGTCGTCGAGCGTGAGCTGCACGGCGTACTGGCTCTGCTGGGTGTAGAGCCGGCCGAGCTGCGCGGAGACGGTGTAGGCGGCGCTGCGCCACATGGACTCGGGCACGGGCAGGGGTTCGGCGGCGGCGAACGCGTCTTCGGCGGCGGCCAGCCTGCTCCAGTCGGCGCTGCGGGTGAGCGACTCGTACGCCGTGCGGCCGCTGTCGGTGAGCTGCGGCGCGACCCGCGTCAGCCCGGCCCGGTAGGCGGCGACGGCGAGGGCGTACGGCCGCCGCGTGACGCCGTCGAGCCCCGCCAGCGCGAGGGAATCGGAGCGGTCCATGCCTTCGGCGACGGAAAGCAGCTCGACGGCGGTCGTCTGCTGGTAGGCCGACTCGGCGTCCGGCGCGCGGCGGACGTAGTCGCGCAGCCCGGCGATGGCGGTGTCGATCCGCTGGGTGTAGCTGGCGTACGCGGCGGTCCGCAGCTCCGGCGCGGCCATCGCCGCGCTCCGCTGCGCCTGCAACGCGACCACGGACCGGGCCGTCCGGTCCGCCGCCGTCGCCGTCTCGACCGCGAGGTCGCGCGTGCGAACCGCTTGGTGGACCAGGAAAGCCGTGATGACGACCGCCACCACGACGAGGGCGGAGCCGGGGATGAGCGCGATGCCCAGCATGCGGCCGCGGACGGAGCGCAGGTACTTCAAGACGTTCCCTTCCCGGCCCTGATCCCCGCAAACATCCCGACGAAGTTCAACCTATTGAGTGAGAGATTCACCGGTCAACGCCCATCCGCCATACGGCCGTTAGCGCACCGTGACGGCCGGGCACAATCGCCGCGTGACCTTCGACGACGTGACCCAGCGCCTGCGCGGCTTCGCGGCCGCCCGAGCGTGGGAGCCGTTCCACACCCCGAAAAACCTCGTGATGGCGCTGTCCGGCGAGGTGGGCGAACTGACCTCGCTGTTCCAGTGGCTGACCCCGGAGGAGTCCGACGCGTGGCGCGACGACCCGGAGCTGGAAGCCAAGGTGCTCGACGAGATCGCGGACGTCACGCTGTACCTGCTGCAGCTGGCGGACCGCCTCGGTGTCGACCTGCCGGCCGCGGCGCACGCGAAGATCGACCGCAACGAGGTCCGCTTCCCGCCGCCCGCCTAGCTGTGATGTCCGGGGACGTTGTCCCGAGTTGAGGTGACCGGTGACGGCCTGTCGTGCAGACAGGTGAAGGCCTCCGGATGTGAAGTGGAG
>NZ_RSEC01000015.1 GCF_003937945.1 Amycolatopsis eburnea | reverse complement strand
GTTGGTAGCCAGGGGTTTCCGGTGATGGCGTCGCGGAGTGCGGTGATGACGTGGAGGCTGTTCTTGCGGGCGGTGGAGATGTAGCCGCGGACGCGCAACCAGGCCTGGGCGCCGTGCTGGGTGCGCCAGCCGCCGGAGATCTTCAGCTGGGCTTTGATCATGCGGAGGTCGCGTTCGGCTTGGTTGTTGGTGAACGGGACGGTGAGGTCGCGGGCGAAGAGCAGCACTTGGTGCTGGTAGTCGCGTAAGCGCACCAGCAGGTTCCGGGTTTTGCTTTGCTTGCGGCTTCGATCCGGTGGGTGCAGCAGCAGCCCGAGGTGGATGGTGCGGACGAACCTCGAGATCAGCGGATCACGGATGTGAGCGGGGATGGCGTCGAGACCGTCGTCTCGTGCGGCATGGGCGGCGGTGTTGAGTGCTTCGAGCGTCTTGGACGCGATCGTGGGCCAGGTGTGCTCGGGGTGGGCTTCGCCGACCGCGACCAGCTCCCGTAGGTGGTGGGCATTGCACCGGGCGTGTTTGCGCCCGAAGTCCTGATACGACTTCAGCCCGTCGTGGACGGCGACACCGCGGAAGTAGTTGAGGATCCCGAACTCGTCCATCACCTCACCACCACGTTGGCGGTGCGGCAGATACGCGGTCAGGTCTGGGGTGCAGGCGACGTGCAGCCACCAGTTCTTTCCTTCGACCCGGATGCCGGTCTCGTCGAAATGTGCCACCGGCGCTTCCCGCAGTGCCTGTTCGACCTGCTCGGCGAACCCCTTGAGGTTGGCGGCGACGGGGGTGAGGACACCGGCGACCCAGCCGGTCGACACCGGCAGGCCCATCAGATCCTGGAGCAGCTGCGCGGTTCGTGCGACCGGGATGTGCTGGTAGGTCAGCAGATACACCGCCAGCGCGGTCACGTTCGGCCCGTAGCAGGCGGGTGCGGTCACCTCGGCCGGCGCGGACGCGGTGGTGACGCAGCGGCAGCCGCGGCAGCGCAGCCGGTGCAGGCGATGCTCGGTCACCGATGGGCGCACCTCGGGCAGGTCGACTACCTGCCGGCGGGTCACCCCGGCCTCGTCGCGCCGGCGCAGCCCGGTGCCGCAGCCCGAACACGACGACGGCACATGATCCACGATCTGATCGGGGTCATCGACCAGCGACAGGCTCGCCCCCGGCGCTCCCGGCTGCTTGCCCTGTTTGCGGTTGGTCTTGCCACGCAACGACTTCGGTGCCGGTTTGCTGAACCGGTCCGAGGATGGAGGCATCGACGAGTTACCCGAGTTCATCCCGAGGCGGCGTTTGAGCTGGGCGACCTCGTCCCGCAGCGCGGTCATCTCTTCCCGCGCACGCGCGAGCTCCACCGCCTGCGCTGCGACCAGCGCGGCCAGCTCGTCATACGACGGGCGAACACCTTCCCCCACAAGCAAGATCATCCCACATGGCCACTCACAGCCCGGAAACGACCTGAACAGTTACC
>NZ_RSEC01000014.1 GCF_003937945.1 Amycolatopsis eburnea | reverse complement strand
ACACATCCCGTCAAAGACCCAAGGGTCAGTCGTTCATAGGGTCAGACCCTGGCGGGAGGTGCTCACCCCCATCCTCTCTGTCGTTCATGTCGTCCGGCGAGGTGAACGACCCTTTCATGACATCGCGGACCGCAGCGTCGGCCGGTGAGGTGGGCCACACCCGCCCGGTCCCGCGTTGACAGCCGCACCC
Source organism: Amycolatopsis eburnea (assembly GCF_003937945.1). Lineage (GTDB taxonomy): Bacteria > Actinomycetota > Actinomycetes > Mycobacteriales > Pseudonocardiaceae > Amycolatopsis > Amycolatopsis eburnea. The sequence continues at coordinate 106,335 of NZ_RSEC01000014.1, read as the reverse complement.
CCGGGACCGAGCATTCCCCGCATGAACCTGTCTGACAGCCAGACAGCCGGACAAGGTGGTCCTCGCCGGGTGAGCGCCATGGAAGCCGTGCTGGCCCACCTGCGGCAGCTGATCGAACGCGGGGACTACCCCCTCGGCGCGAAGCTTCCCTCCGAAGCGTCCCTGAGCAGGGAGTTCGAGGTCAGCCGGTCGGTCATCCGGGAAGCCCTCCGGGGTCTGCAGGCCCTCGGCATGACCGAGTCGAAGACCGGCAAGGGCACCTTCGTCACCGCGACCGGGCCCGCCGAGAACCCGACGTTCGGGCCCTACTCCGCCCGCGACCTCATCGAGGTGCGGCGGCACGTCGAGATCCCCGTCGCGGGCTACGCGGCCGCCCGGCGGAGCCAGGACGACCTCGACCTGCTCGGCCACCTCGTCGAGCGGATGGACGCCGAGACCGACAACACCGCGTGGGTCGCGCTCGACTCGCTCTTCCACATCACCATCGCGCAGGCCTCGGGCAACCCCGTCTTCGGCAAGGTGATCGAGGAGATCCGGGACGCGCTCGCCCGCCAGTCCGCCTTCCTCAACCAGCTCGGCGGCCGGCGCGCGCAGTCGAACGCCGAGCACCGGGACATCGTGACCGCCATCGCGAGCGGCTCCGAGCCGGACGCCGTCGCAGCCATGACCGCGCACCTCGAGCACGTCGAGGCCACCTTGACCAGCATCGTGAACGGGGACCAGTGACCGAACAGACCCTCACGCCGTCCGACGCCACCACAGACGCGGGCGACGCCAGCTACCGCAAGTCCCTCAAGCCCCGGCACGTGAACATGATCGCCATCGGCGGGGCCATCGGCACCGGCCTGTTCCTCGGCGCCGGCGGCCGGCTCGCCCAGGCCGGGCCGGCGCTGGCCATCGTCTACGCCGTCTGCGGGCTCTTCGCGTTCTTCGTCGTCCGCGCGCTCGGCGAGCTGATCCTGTACCGGCCCTCCAGCGGCGCCTTCGTCTCCTACGCCCGCGAGTTCATGGGCGAGAAGGGCGCGTACGTCGCCGGCTGGATGCACTTCCTCAACTGGTCGACCACCGGCATCGCCGACATCACGGCGATCGCGCTCTACGCGCACTTCTGGTCGTTCTTCTCGCCGATCCCGCAGTGGGTGCTCGCGCTGATCGCCCTCGCCGTAGTCCTGACGCTGAACCTCGTCTCGGTGAAGCTGTTCGGCGAGATGGAGTTCTGGTTCGCCATCGTCAAGGTCGCCGCGCTCGTGCTGTTCATGGTGATCGGGATCTTCCTGCTGGTGACGCAGACGCCGATCGACGGCGCCGCCCCCGGCCCGCGGCTGATCACCGAGCACGGCGGGATCTTCCCCACCGGGCTGCTGCCGATGGTGCTGATCGTGCAGGGCGTGGTGTTCGCCTACGCCTCGGTCGAGCTGGTCGGCGTCGCGGCGGGCGAGACCGAGAACCCGGAGAAGATCATGCCGAAGGCGATCAACTCCATCATGTGGCGGATCGCGGTCTTCTACGTCGGCTCGGTCGTGCTGCTGGCGATGCTGCTGCCGTGGAGCTCCTACACGAAGGACCAGAGCCCGTTCGTCACCGTGCTGTCCCACCTCGGCGTGCCCGCCGCGGACAGCGTGATGAACCTGGTCGTGCTCACCGCCGCGCTGTCCAGCCTGAACTCCGGCCTCTACTCGACCGGCCGGATCCTGCGGTCGATGGCGATGGCGGGCTCGGCGCCGAAGTTCACCGGCGTGATGAACCGCAACCACGTGCCCTACGGCGGGATCCTGCTCACCGCGGCCGTCTGCGTGCTGGGCGTCGGGCTCAACTACGTGGTGCCGAAGGACGCCTTCGACATCGTCCTGAACTTCGCCGCGATCGGCATCCTCGCCACCTGGGCCATCATCGTGCTCTGCCACCTGCTGTTCGTCCGCAAGGCCGGGCGCGAGGGCGTCGAGCGGCCGTCGTTCCGGCTGCCGTTCTCGCCGTACACCGAGATCGCGACGCTGGTGTTCCTCGCCGCCGTCGTCGTCCTGATGGGCTTCGACGAGACCGGCCGGATCACCCTCCTGGCGCTGCCCGCGATCCTGGTCGCGCTGGTCGCGGGCTGGTTCGCCGTGCGCAAGCGGATCGACATGCGCGCGTTCGACGAGGAGGGCGTGTGAGCCACGAACCCCTGGTCGAGCTGATCCGCGACGGTCTCGTCGAAGGCGTGCACCACGGCTCCCTGGTCGTGCTTGCCCCGGACGGCTCGACGCTGTTCGCCGCGGGTGACCCGGACGCCGTCATGTACCCGCGGTCGACGGCGAAACCGCTGCAGGCCACGGCGATGGCGCGGCTCGGGCTGCGCCTGTCCCCCGCCGGCTTCGCGATCGCGGCGGCCAGCCACTCCGGCGAGCCGATGCACCTCGACGCCGCGCTCGACGTCCTCGGCGGCCGCTCCCCCGGCGCGCTCGGCAACCCGGCCGACTTCCCGTACGACCCCGTCGAACGCGACCACTGGATCGCGACCGGCCGCGCGCCGAGCCGCCTGGCGCACAACTGCTCCGGCAAGCACGCGGCGATGCTCGCGACCTGCGAGCTGAACGGCTGGGCGGCCGAGGGCTACCTCGACCCGGCCCACCCGCTGCAGCGCGCGATCGCGGCGACCGTCGAGGACCTGACCGGGCGCGGCATCGAACGCGTCGCCGTCGACGGCTGCGGCGCGCCGCTGTTCGCGACGACGTTGCGCGGCCTCGCGACCGCCGTTTCGAAGATCGCGACCGCCGCGCCCGGCACGCCCGAGCACCTGGTCGCCGAGGGCATCCGGACGCACCCGGAGCTGGTCGGCGGCAGCCGCCGCGACGTCACCGCCGTCATGCGCGCGGTGCCGGGGCTGATCGCGAAGGACGGCTTCGAGGCCGTCCAGATCGCCGCGCTGCCGGACGGCACGGCGATCGCGGCCAAGATCGCCGACGGCGGCGACCGGGCGCGGTACCCGGTGCTGGCCGGCGCGCTGGAGCTGTGCGGGATCGACGTCCCGCCCGGCCCGGAAAACCTGCGTTTCACCGGAAAGCTGACTGTGGGGAGCCCGCGATGACCACCCGCCGCGAACACGACCTGCTCGGCGACAAGGACGTCCCCGCCGACGCGTACTGGGGCGTGCACACCGCCCGCGCCCGCGAGAACTTCCCCATCACCGGCACGACCATCGCCGCGTACCCGCACCTGATCGAGGCGCTCGCGTCGGTGAAGGAGGCGGCGGCCCGCGCCAACGCCGAGCTGGGCCTGCTGGAGCCCGGGATCGCCGACGCCATCGTGCGTGCCTGCGGGGAGATCCGCGGTGGCGCGCTGCACGGCGAGTTCGCCGTCGACGTCATCCAGGGCGGCGCCGGCACGTCGACCAACATGAACGCCAACGAGGTGATCGCCAACCGCGCGCTCGAGCTGCTCGGGCACGCCAAGGGCGACTACCACGTCGTGCACCCCAACGAGCACGTCAACCTCGGGCAGTCGACCAACGACGCCTACCCGACCGCGGTCAACGTCGCGACGATCCTCGCCGTGCGCGAGCTGGCCGGGTCGATGGTCGTGCTGGAGCAGGCGTTCGCCGCCAAGGCCGTCGAGTTCCACGACGTGCTCAAGATGGGCCGGACGCAGCTGCAGGACGCGGTCCCGATGACGCTCGGCCAGGAGTTCGGCACCTACGCGGTGATGCTCGGCGAGGACCGGCTGCGGCTGAACGAGGCCGTCGCGCTGCTGCACGAGATCAACCTCGGCGCGACCGCCATCGGCACCGGCCTCAACGCCGCGCCGGGGTACGCCGAAGCCGCGTGCCGGCACCTGCGCGAGATCACCGGGCTGCCCCTCGTCACCGCGGCGGACCTCGTCGAGGCCACCCAGGACTGCGGTGCGTTCGTGCACCTGTCCGGCGTGCTCAAGCGGATCGCGGTCAAGCTCTCCAAGAGCTGCAACGACCTGCGCCTGCTGTCCTCGGGCCCGCGCGCCGGGCTGAACGAGATCAACCTGCCGCCGGTGCAGGCCGGGTCGTCGATCATGCCCGGCAAGATCAACCCGGTGATCCCGGAGGTGGTCAACCAGGTCGCGTTCGAGGTGATCGGCAACGACGTCACCGTGACGATGGCGGCCGAAGCCGGGCAGCTGCAGCTCAACGCGTTCGAACCGGTCATCCTGCACGCGCTGTCGGAGAGCATCACGCACCTGGGCGCGGCCTGCCGGACGCTGGCCGCGAAGTGCGTTTCCGGGATCACGGCGAACGTCGACGTCCTGCGCTCCTACGTCGAGAACTCGATCGGGCTGGTGACGGCGCTGAACCCGGCGATCGGCTACGCGGCCGCGACGGAGATCGCCAAGGAGGCGCTGGCGACCGGCCGCGGCGTGGCGGAGCTCGTCGTCGAGAAGGGCCTGATCCCGGCCGAGGAGCTGGCCAGGCTGCTGCGTCCGGAAACCCTCGCGCGCGCGAACTGAGGTACGGTCGGATCCGGAAGGATCAACTCCGCTTCGGCTGATCGGGGACGCCCGTGCTGGACCGACTTGTCGACAAGCTGCTCGGGCTCCCCCGCGCCGAAGGGCCGAAGCCGGTCGTGACGCGCGACCTGGCCACGCCGATGCCCGACGGCGTCACGCTGCTGGCCGACCGGTACGCCCCGGAAGGCACCACGTCGGCGCCGGTCGTGCTGATCCGCACGCCGTACGGGCGCGCGGGCCTGCTGTCCAAGCTCTTCGGCGACACGTTCGCCCGGCACGGGCTGCAGACGGTCGTCCAGAGCACCCGGGGTTCGTTCGGCTCGGGCGGCGAGTTCCGGCCGTTCCACCTCGAGCGCGAAGACGGCGTGGCGACCGCGGAATGGCTGCGGGAGCAGCCGTGGTGCGACGGGAACGTCGCCATGGCCGGCGCCAGCTACCTCGGGCACACCCAGTGGGCGGTCGGCCCGTACCTCGACCCGCCGCTGGCCGCGATGTGCCTCGGCGTGACGGCGTCGGAGTTCGTCTCGACGTTCTACCCGGGCGGCGTGCTCGCGGCGGACAACATGGTGTCGTGGTCGGCGATGATCGGCCGCCAGGAAGAGCGGTTCGCCGCGCTGCCGAACCCGCTCCAGAAGCGCAAGACGCGGCGGGCGATGGCGCACCTGCCGCTCAGCGGCGCCGACGTCGCCGCGATCGGGAAACCCGTGCAGTTCCTCCAGGACGTCACCGCGCACTTCGTGCCGGACGACGACTACTGGGTGATGTCCGACCACAGCGCCGAAGTCGCGAAGCTCGACGTCCCGGTGTCGATGGTGACCGGCTGGTACGACCTGTTCATCCGCGGGCAGCTGCGCGACTTCCGGATCCTCGCCGAAGCGGGCAAGCGGCCGCGGATCACCATCGGGCCGTGGGCCCACGGCGAGCCGGCGAGCATGGGCCCGATGATCCGCGACCAGCTCGGCTTCCTGCGCGCGCACCTGCTCGGCGACCGCGCCCAGCTGCAGCGCTCGCCGGTCCGGTTGTTCCTGCAGGGCGCGAACTCCTGGCTGGACTTCGAGTCCTGGCCGCCGCCGTCGACGCCGGCCGCGTCCCACCTGCGGCCGGTCGGCGGGCTCGGCGAGGTGGCCGAGCGGGCGCTCCCGACGACGTTCACCTACGACCCGGCCGACCCGACCCCGGCGGTCGGCGGGCCCCTGCTCACCGGCGAGACGAAGCAACGCGACAACCAGGAGGTCGAGGCCCGCCCGGACGTGCTCGTCTTCACCGGCGAACCGCTGCCCGCGGACCTCGACGTCATCGGCGAAGTGGCCGCGACCGTGCACGTGCGCACCGAACTCGGCCACGCCGACGTCTACGTCCGGCTCTGCGACGTCGCCCCGGACGGCGTGTCCCGCAACGTGACCGACGGGATCCTGCGGCTGCGCCCGGGCTTCCCCGCGGCCGACGAAGACGGCGTGGTGACGGCCGAGGTCGACCTCGACCCGACGGCCTACCGCTTCCGCCGCGGCCACCGCCTGCGCGTCCAGGTGGCGGGCGGCGGCTTCCCCCGCTTCGCGCGCAACCACGGCACGGGCGAGCCGGTCACGTCGGCGGTGGACGGCAAGCCGAACCGCTTCGAGGTCTTCCACGACGCGGCCCGGCCGTCCCGGATCACGCTGCCGGTGTTCAGCCGCTGACCACGCGGTGGTGGCTGGTCACGCGCCCGTCGTCGTGCAGGACGTGCAGCAGCAACCCCGGCTGGCGCTCGTAGTCGAGCGGGCCGCCCTCGGCCCAGCCGCGGTCCGCGCCCGGCTCGACCGGCAGCAGCGACTGCGAGACGACGCCCGGCGCGATGCGCAGCGGCACGCCGGCGAACGTCGTCGACGCGCCGGTGTGCACGTGCCCGGCCAGCAGCGCCTTCACCCGCGGGTGCCGGGCCAGCACGGCGGCCAGCCGGTCTTCGCCGCTCTGGCGGATCCCGTCGACCAGCGGGACGCCGACCTCGACCGGCGGGTGGTGGAAGGCGACGATCGCCGGTCCGTCGCCGCCGGCGAGCGTGTCGTCGAGCCACGCCAAGGTCGAGTCGGCGAGGAAACCGGCGCCGCGCCCGGGGATCGTCGAGTCGCACATCGCGAACAGCACCCCGCCGACCTCGTGGGCGACGTCGATCGGCTCGTCCGACGGCGGCAAGCCGAGCAACCCGGTCCGGAATTCCGCGCGGACGTCGTGGTTACCGGGGCAGACCAGCACCGGCGCCGGGTACTCGAGCAGTGCGGCGGCACGCGCGTACTCCGTGGCCGCGCCGTGGTCGGCGATGTCGCCGGTGACGACGAGGGCGTCGACCGGCCGCGCCAGGCCGCCCAGGTAGGCCATCACCGCGGCGACGCGGTCTTCGGCCCGCGGCTCGTCGTCGAGGTGCAGGTCGCTCAGGTGCGCGATGATCATCTTCCGTCCTTCCCCAGGTAGGCCAGGGCTTTCACCCAGTTGCGGACGAGCACCGCGGACGCGGTCGGCAGGTCGCCGTCGCGCAGCGCCGCGGCGATCCGGCGGTGCTCGCCGATGCTCTCCCCGGCGCGGCCCGCACCGCCGAAGTAGCACGATTCGTACCGCTTGAGCAGCGGCTTGGTCTGCTCGATCAGCCGCAGCAGGTGCGGGTTCGGGCAGCGGGACAGCAGCAGCGCGTGCCACCGGTCGTCCACATCGGACAGATCGTCGCCGCCGGCCAGCGCCGCGTCCATCTCGTCGGCGACGGCGTCGAGCGCGTCCGGCAGGCCGGCCAGCTCCAGCGGCGACGTCCAGCGCAGCGCGAGGGCTTCCAGCTCGGCGACCAGCGGGTAGAGGCGGCGGGCCTCGTCCGGGTCGAACGGCGGCACGAGGAACCCGCGGCCGGGCGCGGAGACGAGCAGGCCGCGGTCGGCGAGCCCGATCAGCGCCTCCCGCAGCGGCGTCCGGCTGACGCCCAGCTCGCGCGCCAGGTGCACTTCGTTGACGCGGCCGCCGGCGGCGAGCCGCCCGTCGAGCACGCGGGTGGTGATCTGCTCGATGAGGTCGCTGCGCAGCGGGGTCCGGGCCATGGCGGCAGTATTGCATACAGTACCTAACTACTGTATTCAGTTGAGCATGACCTTCGACGTCGAACGCGCGCGCCGTGAGACCCCCGGCTCCGCCGAGGTGGTCCACTTCAACAACGCGGGCTCCGCGCTCCCGCCGTCCGTCGTGACCGACACCGTCGTCGATTACCTGCGCCACGAAGCGCTGATCGGCGGCTACGAAGCCGCCGCCGAAGCGTCCGAAAAGCTCGCCGCCGTCTACACCTCCGCGGCGCGGCTGGTCGGCGCCGAAGCCGACGACATCGCGCTCACCGACAACGCGACGCGGTCGTGGCAGGCGGTCTTCTACGCGCTGCCGTTCGGCCCCGGCGACCGGATCCTCACCTCCCGCGCGGAATACGCCAGCAACGCCATCGCGTTCCTGCAGGTCGCCAAGCGCACCGGCGCGGTCGTCGAGGTGATCGGCGACGACGAATCGGGCCAGCTGGACGTCGAAGAGCTGCGGCGGCGCGTCGACGGCGACGTCAAGCTGATCGCCGTCAGCCACGTCCCCACCCAGGGCGGCCTGGTCAACCCGGCCGAGGAGATCGGGGCGATCGCGCGGTCGGCCGGGATCCCGTTCCTGCTCGACGCCTGCCAGTCAGTGGGCCAGCTCGACCTCGACGTCGCCCGCCTGAACTGCGACGCGCTGTCGGCGACCGGCCGCAAGTACCTGCGCGGGCCGCGCGGCACCGGGTTCCTCTATGTGCACCCGGCGCTGCGGGAGCGCCTGGAGCCCGCGATGCTCGACCTGCACTCGGCGAGCTGGGAGTCGCCGACGGAGTACGTCGTCGACCCGACCGCCAAGCGCTTCGAGGTGTGGGAACGGGACTTCGCCGCCGTGTTCGGCCTCGGCGCCGCCATCGACTACGCGCTCGGCTGGGGCCTGCCCGCCATCGAAGCGCGCGTCACGTCCCTGGCCGCGACACTGCGCGAACGGCTCACCGAAGCCGGCGCCCGCGTGCACGACGTCGGGGCCCGCCAGTGCGGCATCGTCACCTTCACCGTCGAAGGCACCCCGGCCAAGGAGATCAAGGCGCGGCTGGCCGCGGCCGGCATCAACACGTCGGTGTCGTCGCGGACGTCGGCCCAGTACGACTTCACCGCGCGCGACCTGCCGGACCTGCTCCGCGCTTCGGTGCACTACTACAACACCGAGGACGAGATCGACCTGCTGGTGCGGCAGGTCGAAAAGCTCTAGGCCCGCGGCCGCGCGTACGGGAGGCCGGTCACCTTCGCCCGCCGCGCCACGACCAGTGTTTCGCCGAGGAGGCTCACGCCGATGGACAGCGTCATCGGCCGGGCCTCCTCGTGCATGCCTGCCGAGACCGCGAGGGCGCCGAAGCCGAAGTTGACGGCGGCCGCCACCACCCAGACCGCGAACGTCCACGGCGTGTAGCGCAGCCAGAGCACGCCGTCCCGCTCGAACAGCCGGGTGGTCGCGGCGCGAACCGCCCCGAAGCCGAGCCCGATCGCCGAACCCAGCGCGAGCCAGACCGCGTCGGCCGCGGTCAGCCCGAGCTTGGTCAGGCTGTAGGCACCGATCGCGATCAGGACCGCCGGCGCGCCGAACACCTCCCTGGCCACCAGCGGTTCGCCCCTCAGCCGCCGGATCACCAGTACCACGACCGCGGCCAGCACCCCCGCGGCGATCAGCCATTCCCGCACGTTCTCCCCCTTTTATAGCATGACCTTGCTACAAAGATTGATAGCATGACTGTGCTATAAAGGCAACGTGCCGAAGATCGTCGACGCCGGAGCCCGCCGTCTCGAAATCGCGGACGCCGTGTTCCGGGTGATCCGCCGCGACGGCGTCGACCAGGCGTCCCTGCGTGCCGTCGCCGCCGAAGCCGGGCTGGTGATCGGGTCGGTGCGGCACTACTTCGCGACGCACGACGAGATGATCGTCTTCGCCGTGCGCACGCTGGCCGACCGCGTGACCGCCCGGATCGCCGAGCGCGCGGAGCGGATCTTCGCCGGGACGCCGGACCGGCTCGAAGCGACCGTCCGGCTGCTGGCCGAGCTCCTCCCCCACGACGAGACCCGCGCGGCCGAGGCGGAGGTGTGGCTCGCGTTCACCGTGGCCGCGCGCACCCGCCCGGAGCTGGCCGCCGAGGCCGAACGCGTGCACGAGGGCACGCGGGCGCTCACCCGCCGGTGCCTCGCCGAAGCGGACGCGCTCGGCTCGCTGCGCCCCGGCCTGAACCTCGCCCTCGAGGCGGAACGGCTGGCCGCGCTGCTCGACGGGCTCACCCTCGGCGGCGTCACGCAGCCGGGCCGCCTGCCGCCGCGGCTCGCCCGCGACGTCCTGCGGCGGCAGCTGGAAAGCCTGCGGGCCTAAGCGAAGGCGTCGACTCCGGTGAGCGCGGCCGACACCGTCCACAGTCGCTCGGCCGGCACCGGGTCGAGGTGGCGCACGAGCCCTGCTCGAAGTTCGGGTCGTCGAAGCGCACCGGGCCGTAGTGGTGGCCGCGTGAGGACACCGAAACGACGCGGGCACCGGCGTTGAACGCGGGCCAGAGCCGGTTCACCAGGGCGAAATGGCCGAGGTGGTGATCCCGGCGCTGCCGACGACCTCGGCAGCGGTGGTGCCGGCGCCGAACCCGGAGCCGATCTTGTGCTGAGCGGTGGTCATGCCCGCGACGGTAAGCGCTGGAGTGAACTCCAGCGCAAGTTCAGTCCTTGAGCAGCTGGCGCGCGATCACGAGCTTCTGGATCTCGCTGGTGCCCTCGTAGATGCGGAACAGCCGCGCGTCCCGGTAGATCCGCTCGACCGTCACCCCGCGGACGTACCCCATCCCGCCGTGCACCTGCACCGCCCGGTCGGCGACCCGGCCGAGCATCTCGGTGCAGAACAGCTTCGCCGACGACGGGCCGAGCTTGCGGTCCTCGCCCGAGTCGTACTTCGCGGCGGCCTCGTGCACCATCGCGCGCCCGGCCGCCAGCTCCGCGTGCGACTCGGCGAGCAGCGCCTGGACCAGCTGGTACTCACCGATCACGCGACCGCCCTGGCGCGCGGTCCGGGCGTACTCGACGGCTTCGGCCAGCGCGCGTTCCGCCATGCCGACGCACAGCGCCGCGATGTGCAGCCGGCCCCGGGCGAGCGAGGCCATCGCGATGCCGAAGCCCTTGCCCTCCTCGCCGACCAGCGCGTCGGCCGGCAGCTCGACGTCGTCGAAGACCACTTCCGACGTCCACGCGCCGGCCTGGCCCATCTTGCTGTCGTGCGGGCCGACCGTGACCCCGGCCGCCCCGGCGGGGACCAGGAACGCCGAGATGCCGCGGCTGCCGGTGCTGTCGGGATCGGTGCGCGCGAAGGCGACGAAGACGTCGGCGAGCGGCGCGTTCGTGATGAAGCGCTTGGTGCCCGAGAGCCGGTAGCGGTCGCCGTCGCGGACCGCGCGGCTGGTCAGGCCGCCCGGGTCCGAGCCGGCTTCGGCTTCGGTGAGCGCGAAGGAGGCGATCGACCGCCCGGCGGCCAGCCGCGGCAGCCAGTGGGTGCGCTGGTCCGGCGTCCCGTAGTGCACGATCGCCTGGCCGGCGATGCCGTTGTTGGTGCCGAACAAGGACCGGAACGCGGGCGTCGTCCAGCCCAGCTCGATCGCCAGCCGGACGTCTTCGGCCATGCCGAGCCCCAGGCCGCCGTACTCCTCCGGCAGCGCCCAGCCGAACAGGCCCAGTTCGGCGGCTTTGTCCCGGATTCCGGCGGGGATCTCGTCGTGCTCGTCGATCTCCGCCTCGCGCGGCACGACCTCCTTGCGCACGAACTCCCGCACCGCGCCGAGGACCTGCCCGAAAACGTCCGCGTCCATGTGTCGCACGGTACCGGTAGCGTGCGACGCGTGAGCACCTTCTTCGACGTCGCAGAGCAGCACCCGGACCGGCTCGCGGTGCTCGCGCCCGACGGGACCGCGGCGACTTTCGGCGAGCTGGCCGCGCGGGCGAACCGGCTGACGCACGCGCTGCGCCGGCTGGGGCTCGGGCCGGGCGACGGCGTCGTCGCGATCGTCCACAACGGACTCCCGTACTTCGAGCTGCTGTTCGCGACGCTGCAGGCCGGGCTGTACTTCACCCCGGTCAACTACCGGTCGTCGCCTGCCGAAATCGCTTACGTGGTCGAGAACAGCGGCGCGCGGGTGGTCGTCGCGGAGGCGGACATCGCGCGCGAATGCGACGTCGCCGTGCCGCGGTTCTCGATCGGCCCGGCCGAGGGCTGGGGCGACTACGCGTCCTGGGGCGAGGACGAGCCGTCGTCGCCGCCCGAGCCGCGGACCGCGGGCCAGACCATGCTCTACACGTCGGGGACCACCGGGCGGCCCAAGGGCGTCCGGCGCGCGTTGAGCGGGAAACCGCCGTCGCTGCACGCGATCCACCGCGATCTGCTGGCTTCGTTCGGCGTGCTCCCGGGACCGGGGGTGCACCTGGTGGCCTGCCCGCTCTACCACGCGGCGCCCGGCTCGTTCGCCGTCAACGCGCTGCACCTCGGGCACAGCGCGGTGCTGATGGACCGCTTCGACGCCGAAGAGACGTTGCGGCTCGTCGAACGGCACCGCGTCACGAGCACGCACCTGGTGCCGACCATGTTCCACCGGATGCTGCGGCTGCCCGAAGACGTCCGCGCGCGGTACGACACGTCCAGCCTGGTGAGCGTGATCCACGGCGCGGCGCCCTGCCCGCGCGAGGTCAAGGAGCGGATGATCGCCTGGCTCGGCCCCGTGGTGCACGAGTACTACGGCGCTTCGGAAGGCTTGATCTGCGGCGTCACGGCGTCCGAATGGCTGGCGGCGCCGGGGACCGTGGGGCGGCCGTTGACCGGCGTGCGCTTGAAGATCCTCGACGACGACGGCGCCGAGGTGCCCGACGGCGAGCCGGGCACGATCTGGTTCAGCTCCGCGCACACCGCGATCGACTACCTCGGCGACCCGGAGAAGACCGCGGCGAACCGGTCGGGCGAGTTCATCACCGTCGGCGACTTCGGCCACCGCGACGGCGAAGGCCGCGTCTTCCTGCTCGACCGCCGGACCGACCTGATCCTCTCCGGCGGCGTCAACATCTACCCGGCCGAGGTCGAGGCGCGGCTGCTCACACACCCCGACGTCGCCGACGCGGCGGTGATCGGCGAGCCGGACGACGAATGGGGGCAGCGCGTGGTCGCCGTCGTCGAGCCGGTGCCCGGTGTTGTCCCGGGCGACGAGCTGGCCGCGCGGCTGGCCGAGCACTGCCGCGCCGCGCTGGCGGGGTTCAAGACGCCGAAGCGGTTCGACTTCACCGATCGCCTGCCGCGCACGGAATCGGGCAAGATGATGCGGCGCACCCTGCGCCCGTCGTGAGGAGTACTGCCCGATGCGCAAGACCTGCACGATCATCGCCACCACAGCGCTGGCCGTCACGCTGGCCTCCGGGACCGCGTCCGCGACGCCCGGCAGCGGCGTCACCGGCACGATCCTGGCTCAGAAGACCGTCGGCCACACCGACTACACGCTGCGGGAGATCACCATCCAGCCCGGCGGCTACACGGGCTGGCACTTCCACGACGGCACGCTCTACGCGTACGTGAAAGCCGGGACGCTGACGCACAACCTGGCCGACTGCAGCATCGACGGCGTCTTCGGGACCGGGCGCGCGTTCAGCGAAAAGCCCGACCAGGTGCACATCGGGCGCAACCTCGGCTCGACGCCGCTGGTGCTCGAAGTCCTGTACGTGCTGCCGGCGGGCAGCCCGCTGTCGGAGGACGCGCCGGATCCGGGCTGCGGCTTCTAGCTCGTGAACCACCCCGCGGCGTCCAGGCGGTAGGCCGCGGGCCCGACGACCTTGCGCAGGTCGGCTTCGAGCGCGCCGATCCGCTCGGCGCCGACCGCGCGCGCCCATTCCGCGCGCAGGTCGTCGAAGATCTCGGCCGACTTCGTGAGCGCGTCGACGCCGTGCGCGCTGAGCCGCACGATCTTGCGCCGCGCGTCGGCGGGGTCGTCGGCGCGTTCGGCGTACCCGAGCGCTTCCAGGCGTTCGACGGTCTTGCCCGCCGCCTGCTTGGACACGCCGAGGCGGCGGCCGATCTCCGACGCCGTCGCGCCCTGGACGCCGATGGCCTGCATGGCGAAGCCGTACGACGGGCGCACGTCCGGGTGGCCACGGCGCGCGAGCTCGGCGTGCAGGCGGTCGATGAGCGTGCGGAAGCCGCCGAAGAGCAGGAACGGCAGCTCGTAGCCGGGTGCTTCGGCCATTACCCCTTGCCCTTTTCGACAACCAGGTTTACTGTTTCGACAACCACGTTGTCGATCCTACGTCTGGAGACGTCTTGTTCCCCGATCACACCCCGGAGTCTGCACCCCCGGCCGCCCGCCCGACGATGGCGGCCACCGCGAAGAAGTTCGGCCACGTCCCGCCGGCCGTCGCCCGGATGGCGACGTCGCCGGAGACGCTGAACGGCTTCCTCAAGCTGAACGCCATCTTCGAGACCACGACGCTGACGGCGCTGGAGCGCGAAGTCCTGGTCATGACGGTGGCCACGCGCAACGGCTGCCACGTCTGCGTCGCGATGCACACGGCATCCCTTTCCGGGCTGTCGGCTTCGCCGGACCTCATCGCGGCGCTGCGGGCGCAGGCTCCCCTGCCGTCCGCGCGGCTCGAGGCGCTGCGGCGGTTCACCTTGACCGTGATGGACACGACGGGGGACGTCCCGCCGTCGTCGCTGGCCGAGTTCGTCGAGGCCGGGTTCACCCCGCGGAACGCGTTGGAGGTGGTGCTGGGGATCGGGACGTACACGGTTTCGACGTACGCGAACCGCTTGATCCAGGCGCCGCTGGACGAGGCTTTCGCAGGTCACGCCTGGGATCCCGAAACTGCCGGTGCCGCGCGGTAGCTGCCGTTGGCATCCCCCTCGACAAGCTCGCGATAAGCCTCGCCGACGCTAGCCGGGAAAAAACTTCGCGGCACCGTGTCCGGTCGCCGCGACCGGCTCCGACCTCCTGGTGTGACCGACCACGGAGAAGGAGTCGAAATGGACAAGCCGGCCGGACGGCGGGAGTGGCTGGGCCTGGCGGTGCTGGTGCTGCCCACCCTGCTCGTCGCGATGGACATGACCTCGTTGTTCCTCGCGTTGCCGCAGCTCAGCGCCGACCTCGGGGCGAGCGCCACGGAGCAGTTGTGGATCACCGACAGCTATGGCTTCGTGGTCGCCGGGTTCGTCATCACGATGGGCACGCTCGGCGACCGCATCGGCCGCCGCCGGCTGCTGCTCGCCGGTGGTGCGGCCTTCGGGATCCTCTCGATCGTCGCCGCGTTCTCGACGAGCCCGGAGATGCTCATCGTGGTCCGCGGCGCGCTCGGCGTGGCGGGGGCGACGCTGATGCCCTCGACCCTCGCCCTGATCACGAACATGTTCCGCGACGGCCGCCGGCGCGGAACGGCCATCTCGATCTGGGCCACGTGCCAGTTCGCCGGCGGCGCGGCCGGCCCGGTGTTCGCCGGGTTCCTGCTCCAGCACTTCCCGTGGGGCTCGGTGTTCCTGGTCGCCGTCCCGGCCGTGGCGGTGCTGCTGGCCGCCGGGCCGTTCCTCCTCCCGGAGTTCCGCGCCCCCGCGTCCGGCCGGCTGGACCTCCCCGGCGTCGCGCTCTCGCTGGCCGCGGTGCTGCTGATCGTGTTCGGCCTCAAGCAGCTGACCACCGGCGAGCTGCTGGTCCCGCTCGGCGCCATCGCCCTCGGCGCCCTGCTCGCCGCGGTCTTCGCCCACCGCCAGCTGACGACGGCGTCCCCGCTGCTGGACCTCCGCCTGTTCCGCAACGGCCCCTTCACGGCGGTCCTGGTGTCGCTGGTCTTCGCGGGCGTCGCGATGGCGGGTGTCGGCCTGCTGGTGACGCAGTACCTGCAGAGCGTCCTGGGCTACTCCCCGCTGCTGTCGGCGGTCCTGTTCGCCCCGATGGGCCTCGGCGTGGCACTGGGCACGATGACGGCCCCCACCCTGACCCGCTGGCTCTCCCCGGCCACCGCGATCGCCGGCGGCCTGGTCATCTCGGCGGCGGGCAGCCTCCTGCTGGTCTTCACCCACGGCCCGGCCCTCGTGATGGCGGGCATCGCGATCCTGACCCTGGGCACGGGCCCGCTGTTCGCACTGGGCATCGGCCTGGTGATGGGCTCGGTCCCGCCGGAGCGGGCGGGCTCGGCGGCCTCGATGGCGGACACGGGCAACTACCTGGGCGGCTCCCTCGGCCTGGCCCTGATCGGCCTGACGGCGACGGCGGTCTACCACGGCGTCTTCCCGGCCGGCTCGACCCTCGCGGTGGACGTCACGCACCCGGAGCTGGCGGCCCAGGCGAAGGAAGCGTTCACGACGGCGCTCAACGTGACGGGCGTGATCGCGACGGTGCTGTTCCTGGGACTGGCAGTGCTGGTGCGGACGATGAGCCGGACCAAGGGCGCCGTCGCGCCGCAGCCGGCCATGGCCGGGTGACCGAGGCCACCGAGGTGGGCGCAGCAGGGTTCGAACCTGCGACCGCTCGGGTGTAAACCGAGTGCTCTTCCGCTGAGCTATGCGCCCCGCCGGCGGCGGTCCCACGGAGGGACCGCCGCCGGGAAAACCTCAAGCCGTCAGTTCGGCGACGGCCTTCTTCCAGCCCTGCTGGTCGCGCGCCTCGCCCGGCGCGTTGACCTCGGCGAACCGGACCACACCGGCGGTGTCGATCAGGAACGTCCCGCGCACCGCCAGCCCCGCGTCGGAGTTGAACACCCCGTACGCCTGGGCCACCTCGCCGTGCGGCCAGAAGTCGGACAGCAGCGGGAACTGGTAGCCCTCCTTCTCGGCCCACGCCTTCAGCGAGAACGGCGTGTCGACCGAGACGCCCAGTACCTGGACGCCCTTGCCGTCGTAGTCGGCGAACTCGTCGCGGAGCTGGCACAGCTCGCCGGTGCAGATGCCGCTGAACGCGAACGGGTAGAAGACCAGCAGGACCGGCTTGTCGCCCCGGAAGGACGACAGCTGCACGGGCTGCTTGTTGTAGTCGTTGAGCGTGAAGTCAGGGGCCTCAGAACCGACCTCGACGGCCATACCGCGTTTCCTCTCCCGTACGGACACGTGCCTGCGACGACAACCCTATCGTGTCCGCCGGGCGGGGCCGGGTCAGCGCTGCTTCGACTTCGACTTGGGGGACACCAGCCGGGTGCCGATCCAGTTCGCGCCGACACTCATGTTGGCGGTCTGGGCCAGTCCGACGGCGGGCACCGCTTCGGCGATTTCGCTCGGTTCGACGTGCCCGGGCTGTCCCGTCTTCGGGGTCAGCACCCAGATCACGCCGGTCTCTTCCAGGGGGCCCCTGGCGTCGATCAGCGCGTCCCCGAGATCGCCGTCGTCCTCGCGCCACCACAGCAGCACCACGTCGATGACCTCGTCGGCGTCCTCGTCGAGGATGTCCCCGCCGATCTGCTCCTCGATCGCCGCGCGGACGTCGTCGTCGACGTCCTCGTCCCAGCCGATCTCCTGGACCACCATCTCGGGCTTGATGCCGAGCCTCTCGGCGACGCTGCTCTGATCAGCGTCTCCCGCGGCGACCACTGCTTTCACTCCTCCAACTACGACGGAGTGTGGCGTCGAGCACCCTCTTCGAAGGTACAGCGGCGCCACACTCGGCGACCCGGTTGCGAACAGCGAACACTGGTAGGGCTCCGCGCGCAACCGTCCACACCGGATCTTTGACAACTCGTGTCGCAGGATACGGCCCGCGAGGGACCCTCCGCGACGGCGTTTCGGGTGCCTCGGCCGACCGGTCTGCCACCCCTTCGGGTGCCGTCCCCTAGGGTGGGGGAGAAGAAAACGCGCGCGCGATACACCGCGCGCGGGGAGTGGCCCGACCGGGTCGGCCCATGTTACCGCCAAGTAGCGGTGCGGAAGCCGGGACGGAAGACGACGATGGAGAGTCGTACACCCCCGAGCACGAGCACCACCGGCTACAACTTTTCGCAAGGAGACCCCTTGGCCCCGCAGAACGACGGCGCCTCCGGCAAGGAGACCCCGGCACGCGTACGCGTCATCCGTGACGGACTGGCGGCGCACCTGCCCGACATCGACCCGGAGGAGACCGCCGAGTGGCTGGACTCCTTCGACGAGGCCCTGGCGAGGGGCGGGCAGCAGCGCGCCCGGTACCTGATGCTGCGCATCCTCGAGCGGGCCCGGGAGCGGAACGTCGGCGTCCCGGCCCTGACCTCGACGGACTACGTCAACACGATCCCCACCGAGAACGAGCCGTGGTTCCCCGGTGACGAGGAGATCGAGCGCCGCTACCGCGCCTACATCCGCTGGAACGCGGCGATCATGGTGCACCGCGCGCAGCGTCCCGGCGTCGGCGTCGGCGGGCACATCTCGACCTACGCGTCGTCGGCCGCGCTCTACGAGGTGGGCTTCAACCACTTCTTCCGCGGCAAGGACCACTCCGGCGGCGGCGACCAGATCTACATCCAGGGCCACGCCTCCCCCGGCATCTACGCCCGCGCGTTCCTCGAGGGCCGGCTCTCGGAGTCGCAGCTCGACGGCTTCCGCCAGGAGTTCAGCCACGCCGGCGAGGGCGGCGGCCTGCCGTCGTACCCCCACCCGCGGCTGATGCCGGACTTCTGGGAGAACCCGACGGTGTCGATGGGCCTCGGCCCGATGAACGCCATCTACCAGGCCCGGTTCAACCGCTACCTGCGCGACCGCGGCATCAAGAACACCGACGACCAGCACGTCTGGGCGTTCCTCGGCGACGGCGAGATGGACGAGGCCGAATCGCGCGGCCTGGTGCACGTCGCGGCCGGCGAGGGCCTCGACAACCTGACCTTCGTGATCAACTGCAACCTGCAGCGGCTCGACGGCCCGGTGCGCGGCAACGGCAAGATCATCCAAGAGCTGGAGTCGTACTTCCGCGGTGCCGGCTGGAACGTCATCAAGGTCATCTGGGGCCGCGAGTGGGACTCGCTGCTGCACGCCGACCGCGACGGCGCCCTGGTCAACCTGATGAACGTCACCCCGGACGGTGACTACCAGACGTACAAGGCCAACGACGGCGCCTTCGTCCGCGAGCACTTCTTCGGCCGCGACCCGCGGACGAAGGACCTGGTCAAGGACCTCTCCGACGCCGACATCTGGAACCTCAAGCGCGGCGGCCACGACTACCGCAAGGTGTACGCGGCGTACAAGTCCGCGCTGGAGCACCACGGCCAGCCGACGGTGATCCTGGCCCACACGATCAAGGGCTACGGCCTGGGCCCGGCGTTCGAGGGCCGCAACGCCACGCACCAGATGAAGAAGCTCACCCTCGACGACCTGAAGCTGTTCCGCGACTCGCAGCGGATCCCGATCAGCGACGAGGAGCTCGAGCGCGACCCGAAGCTGCCGCCGTACTACCACCCGGGCGCGAACTCGCCCGAGATCGAGTACATGATCGGCCGCCGCAAGGCGCTCGGCGGCTTCCTGCCGGAACGCCGCCCGAAGGCCGCCAAGGCCCTCGTGCTCCCGGGCGACAAGGTCTACGAGGGCATCCGGAAGGGCTCCGGCAAGCAGGAGGTCGCCACGACGATGGCGTTCGTCCGGCTGGTCCGCGAGCTGGCGAAGGACTCCGAGATCGGCAAGCGCGTCGTCCCGATCATCCCGGACGAGGCCCGCACCTTCGGCCTCGACTCGATGTTCCCGACGGCCAAGATCTACAACCCGCACGGCCAGACGTACACGTCGGTCGACGCGAGCCTGATGCTGGCCTACAAGGAGTCCGAGAAGGGCCAGCTGCTGCACGAGGGCATCAACGAGGCGGGCTCGACCGCGTCGTTCACCGCCGTCGGCACGTCGTACGCGACGCACGGCGAGCCGATGATCCCGATCTACATCTTCTACTCGATGTTCGGGTTCCAGCGCACCGGTGACGGCCTCTACGCGGCCGCCGACCAGATGGCCCGCGGGTTCGTCCTCGGCGCCACCGCCGGCCGCACCACGCTGACCGGTGAGGGCCTGCAGCACGCCGACGGACACTCGCTGCTGCTGGCGGCGACCAACCCGGCCGCGGTGACCTACGACCCGGCGTGGTCGTTCGAGATCGCGCACATCGTCAAGGACGGCCTGCGCCGGATGTACGGCGAGACCGGCCCGGACGGCAACGGCGAGAACGTCTTCTACTACATGACGATCTACAACGAGCCGTACCAGCAGCCCGCCGAGCCGGAGAACCTCGACGTCGACGGCCTGCTCAAGGGCCTGTACAAGTACGCCGACGCGCCGGAGGGCGACGGTCCCGAGGTGCAGATCCTGGTCTCCGGCGTCACGATGCCGGACGCGCTCAAGGCGCAGAAGCTGCTGGCCGAGGAGTGGGGCGTGCGGGCCGCGGTGTGGTCGGCGACGTCGTGGACCGAGCTGCGGCGCGAGGCCGTCGAGATCGACCACGACAACCTGCTCTACCCGGGCAGCGAGCCGCGCGTGCCGTACGTCACCGAGAAGCTCAAGGGCGCGAACGGGCCGGTCGTGGCGGTTTCGGACTGGATGCGCGCGGTGCCGGACCTGATCCGCCCGTACGTCCCGACCGACATGCTGACGCTGGGCACCGACGGGTTCGGCTTCTCCGACACCCGGCCCGCCGCGCGGCGGAAGTTCCTGGTCGACGCCGAGTCGATCACGGTCGGCGCCCTGTCGATCCTCGCCAAGCGCGGCGAGGTCGAGCAGGCGAAGGTCCTCGAAGCGGCCACGAAGTACCGGCTCGACGACATCGCGGCCGCGGGGCCGCAGACGTCGGATTCCGGGAGCGCGTGACCTGGTGCTAGAAAGGAGCCCGCAGACATCCGACGTCTGCGGGCTCCTCTCGCCGCGAAGTTCAGGGAGTTGATGAGGGTGACGAAGCGCCGCCTGCCGAAGCCGGACGAGCTGAAGCAGATCCTGCGACCCAAGCCGATCGTGCTGAACCCGACCGACCGGCGGCTGGCGAACGCGCACACCATCGCCGACCTGCGGATGATCGCGCGCAAGCGCACCCCGCGGGCGGCGTTCGACTACACCGACGGCGCCGCCGAGCTCGAAGACAGCCTGCTCCGCGCGCGGCAGGCGTTCCGCCGGGTCGAATTCCACCCGAACGTGCTGCGCGGGGTGTCCGATGTGGACACCTCACGCGAGATCCTCGGCAAGACCTCGGCGCTGCCGTTCGCCTTCGCCCCCACCGGGTTCACGCGGATGATGCAGCACGAGGGAGAGAGCGCGGTGGCGCGCGTCGCCGAGCGCAACGGCATCCCGGTGGGCCTCTCGACGATGGCGACGACGTCGATCGAGGACCTGGCGGCGGCCGCGCCCGGCGCCCGCAAGTGGTTCCAGCTCTACGTCTGGCGCGACCACGGCGCCGGTGAAGATCTGATGAATCGGGCGTGGGAGAACGGCTTCGACACGCTCATGCTGACCGTGGACACGCCGGTCGCCGGCGCCCGGCTGCGGGACGTCCGCAACGGCCTGACCATCCCGCCGGCGCTGACGCTCAAGACGTTCCTCGACGGCGCGACGCACCCGGCCTGGTGGTTCAACCTGCTCACCACCGAGCCGCTGACGTTCGCTTCGCTCAACCAGTTCGGCGGCACCGTCGCCGAGCTGCTCAACAAGCTGTTCGACCCGACGCTCGACTACGACGACCTGGACTGGGTGCGCCGCACCTGGCCGGGCAAGCTCGTGGTCAAGGGCGTGCAGAACGTCGAGGACGCCCGCGACGTCGTCAAGCACGGCGCGGACGCGGTGCTGCTGTCCAACCACGGCGGCCGCCAGCTCGACCGCGCGCCGACCCCCCTGGAGCTCCTCCCGGCGGTGCTGGACGAGCTCCAGGGCGGCGCCGAGGTCTGGATCGACACCGGCATCCTCTCCGGCGGCGACATCGTCGCGGCGATCGCCCGCGGTGCCGACGCGGTCCTGGTCGGCCGCGCGTTCCTCTACGGCCTCATGGCCGGCGGCGAGCGCGGCGTGCAGCGGTGCGTGGACATCCTGCGGACGGAAATGGTCCGCACGATGCAGCTGCTCGGCGTCCGGACCCTGAAGGACCTGACCCCGAGCCACGCCACCCTGCGTTAGACCTGCGCCTGGCCGCCGTCGACGAAGAACTCGACGCCGTTGACGAAGCTGGCCTCCGATGAGGCCAGGAACAACGCGGCGGCCGCGATTTCGGCCGGGTCGCCCATGCGGCCCAGCGGGACCTCGGCCTGGAGGCCGTCGACCAGGGCCTGCTGCCCGTCGTCGGGGACCAGGCCGAGCAGGCCCGGGGTGAGCGTCGGCCCCGGGCTCAGGACGTTGACCCGCGTCCCGGTCCCCTTCAGGTCGAGCGCCCAGCTGCGGGCGAAGTTGCGGACCGCCGCCTTGGTCGCCGCGTAGACGCTGAAGGCCGGGCTGACGCGCGTCGACGTCGTCGAGCCGGTGAGGATGATCGACGCGTTCGCGTTCAGCAGCGGCAACGCCTTCTGGACGGCGAAGAGGACGCCCTTGACGTTCGTGCCGAACGTCGTGTCGAACTGCTCCTCGGTGATCTCGCCGAGCGGCGCGAACTCCCCGCCGCCGGAGTTGGCCACCAGCACGTCCAGCCCCCGGCCCCGCTCGGCCACCACGCGGTAGACCGCGTCGAGGTCGGCGAGCTTCGAGGAGTCGGCGCGGATCGCCTCCACGCCGTCGCCGATCTCCTCGACCGCCGCGTCGAGCACCTCCTTGCGGCGCCCGGTGATGAAGACGTGCGCGCCTTCGGCGGCGAACCGCTTCGCGATGGCGAGCCCGATGCCGGTGCCGCCGCCGGTGACGACGGCCGTCTTGTCTTCCAGCTGCACGATGCCTCCCGAGTTCTTGACTATCTCGTCCAGAACGTACGCCGTTCTGGACTGGATAGTCAAGAACGCCTATCCTGAGCCCATGGCGAGACCCCGGAGCTTCGACGAAGCGGCAGTCCTGCGCACCGCCCGGGACCAGTTCTGGGAGACCGGCTACGCGGGCACCAAGGTGGACGACCTCGCCGCCGCGACCGGCCTCGGCAAGGGCAGCCTCTACGGCGCCTTCGGCGACAAGCACGCGCTGTACCTGCGCGTCTTCGACCACCACTGCGCGGAAATGGCCGAGAGCACGCGCCGTCAGCTCGACGGCCCCGACGACACCGCCTACGCGCGGCTGAGCGGCCACGTGCACGCGATCGCGGAATCGGTCGCCGCCGACCAGGCCCGCCGGGGCTGCCTGATCGCGAAGAGCACCGCCGAATGCGCCGAGCACGACGAAGCCGTCGCGGCCCGCAGCCGTCGGCTGTTCGAGGACATCCAGGATCACCTGACCACGTGCATCGCGGGCGCCCAGCGCGCCGGCGACCTCGCCGGCGACCAGGACCCGGCCCGCCTCGCCGGGCTCGTGCTGGCGGTGCTGCGCGGCCTCGAAGCACTGGGCAAGGGCGGCGTCGCGCCGGCCGGGATCCGGGCGATCGCCGAAACCGCGCTCGCCGTCCTGCCGAAGCCCGTGAAGGACTGACTCGCTGGGCCAACCGGACTCAAGTTCTTGACGGACCGCCTGGTTTGTGACGAAGATCTCGGGCACTCGCCGAAAGGCCGTTTTCGCATCGTGGAAAACGGAGGTCGCCCGTGTTCGTCCAGGATCTCACCCCCCTTGGTTCGCTGGGCCTGTCGGCGCTCGTCGCCGTGCTGCCGCTGGCCACCGTCCTCGTGCTCCTCGGCGCCGTCCGGATGCGGGCGCACCACGCCGCCCTCATCGGGCTGCTCGTGGCGCTCGTCGTCGGGGTCGCCGCGTTCGGGATGCCCGTCGTTCAGGCCGTCTCCGGGGCGCTCCAAGGCGCCGCGTTCGGGCTGTGGCCGATCATGTGGATCGTCGTCAACGCGCTGTGGATCTACCGGCTCACCGTGCGGACCGGGCACTTCGACGTCCTGCGCCGCTCGTTCGGCCGGATCTCCGACGACCCGCGGATCCAGGCCCTGATCATCGCCTTCTGCTTCGGGGCGCTGATGGAAGCGCTGGCGGGCTTCGGCGCGCCCGTCGCGATCAGCGCCGTGATGCTGGTGGCCGTCGGCTTCCACCCGGTGAAGGCCGCGGTCGTCGCGCTCGTCGCGAACACCGCGCCGGTCGCGTTCGGCGCGATGGGCACGCCCGTGGTCACCCTCGCCCAGGTCACCGGCCTGCCGCTGCAGGAGGTGTCCTCGATCGTCGGGCGCCAGACGCCGCTGCTCGCGCTGGTCGTGCCGCTGCTGCTGGTGCTGATCGTCGACGGCGGGCGCGGGCTGAAGGACACCTGGCTGCCCGCGCTGATCTGCGGGGTCGCGTTCGGGCTCGTGCAGTTCCTCGCGTCCAACTTCGTGTCGCCGCAGCTGGCCGACATCGGCGCCGCACTCGCCGGGGCGGCCGCGCTCGTGGCGCTCCCCCAGACCCGCCGGCCGGTGCCCGAAGCCGTCCGGATCGGCACCGGCGGGACGGCGACCGCGGAGGCACCGCCGGAAGACTCGCGCGCCGACGTCGTGAAGGCGTACCTGCCCTACGCGCTGATCATCGTGATCTTCTCCGTCGCGGTCCTGCCGCCGGTGAAGAAGCTGCTGGACAAGGCGACCTGGAAGTTCCACTGGCCCGGGCTGAACGTGGCGGGGCCGAACGGGAAACCCGTCTCCGGCAACACCTTCTCGCTGCCGTTCCTCAACACCGGCGGCACGCTCGTCCTGCTGGCCGGCGTCCTGACGGCGGCGGTGCTGGCCGTCTCGGCGAGCGGGACCGCGCAGGAGTGGCTGGCCACCGTCAAGGAGCTGCGGTTCGCGATCCTCACGGTCACCGGCGTGCTCGCGCTGGCCTACGTGATGAACCTGTCCGGCCAGACGAGCACCATCGGCACGTTCATCGCGGCGGCGGGCGCCGGCCTGGCGTTCCTGTCCCCGGTGCTGGGCTGGTTCGGCGTCGCCGTCTCGGGCTCGGACACCTCGGCGAACGCGCTGTTCGGCGCGCTGCAGGTGACGGCGGCGGCCAAGACCGGCCTGCCGGCGGAGCTGCTGGCCGCGGCCAACAGCTCCGGCGGCGTCCTCGGCAAGATGGTGTCGCCGCAGAACCTCACGATCGCCTGCGTGGCCGCGAACCTGCCCGGCGAGGAGGGCAAGCTGCTGCGGAAGGTGCTGCCGTGGAGCCTGGGACTGCTGCTGGTGATGTGCCTGATCGTGTGGGGTCAGAGCACGCCGGTGCTCAGCTGGATGCTGCCATGACCCGCGCCTCGACGCGCTTGGCCGAGCGGTTCCAGCTCCACCAGCCGTGCACGACGAGCCCGGCGAACACGATGTAGATCGCGGCCGAGAAGTACAGGCCCGAGGAGATCTGCAGCGGCACGCCGATCGCGTCGACGACCAGCCAGACCAGCCAGAACTCGACGAGCCCCGCGCCCTGCGCACCGAAGGCGACGAGGGTGCCGACGAAGATGGCGGCGTCCGGCCACGGCGCCCAGGAAGCGTTCAGCGCGTCGAGGACCAGCGCCATCACGGACGTGCCGACGACGAAGGCGCCGAGCATGGCCAGCCGTTCGGCGAGCCGACCCGAGCGGACGACGACGCCGAACACCGGGTCCTTGCGGCGCGTCCAGGCCCACCAGCCGTAGAGCGAGATGGCGAGGATCGCGACCTGCCGGGCGGCGAGGCCGCCGAGGTGCGCGGAGACGTAGACGGCGAACAGCAGCACGGTCGCCCCGACCTGCACGGGCCACGTCCACAGGGTGCGACGCTGCGCGAGGAACACGACCGCCAGCGCGAACACCTGCCCGGCGAGCTCCGCGATCGAAATCCACTGGCCCAGCACGGTGATCCCGTGGTGCAGCAGGAAGTCCACGGCACGCCCCTTTCGTCCTACCGCTCCCAACATGCTCCGCGCGGGGCGAATTCCCTAGGGAGTGTGAGGGGCGGTACATCCCACCTCGTGGACATCCCCGACGCGGAGCACGCCCCCGCGGACCACGCGCGCCTGCACGCCGAAGGACACGTCGTTCACCTCGGAGATGGTCTTGAGCAGCCCGGGCGCGGCCGGGAGGTCTTCGCACGGCAGGCCGACCATCACGCAGCGGACGGCCTTGCGGAGGACCTCCAGCTCCACTTCGCCGAGCCGCACCCGCGCCCCCACCCAGGATTCCTCGGCGCGGTCGGGGCTCGATCCAGTGTCGAGCAGGACGTTGGCCCGGAACCGCCGCTCGTCGAGCACGACCCCCGGCGCGCGTTCGGCCAGCCAGGCCAGCGAGGACGTGGTGACCAGGTGGACGGGGGCTTCGTCGTGGTGCGGGATTTCCGCTTCCTTCGCCAGCTCGACGTCCGGGATGCTCAGCGCGTCGGCCAGTTCCGTGGTGATTCCGGTGCCGGGGAGGACGCGCCCGTCGGGGAAGGTGACCACCGGGACGTCACCGTCGTAGCGGGCGGCGAAGGCGTGCAGGCCGGGCATGCGGCGGAAGCGGGTGGAGTTCTTTCCGCTGCCGAACTTGCCGCTCGCGTCGCGGACCGCGTACAGGCGATCGCCGTCGAGGCCGCGCTCGCCGACGGCGACCTCGGTCAGCCGTTCGCCCGCCATCGACTTCACCGGATAGCGCCAGAGCGCCGCGACGACCCCCATCGGTCCAGGGTAGCCCCGGGAACACGAAAACGGGCGCCGAGCTGCGGGGCCTCACTCGCCCTGGCCGACCGGAACGCCCTGAATGAGTCATTCAGGTCTCCAGAGGATGCTGTTGGCTTATTCGGGGTGGATGCGCCGGTGACGAGGCTTTGAAAGCCGTGAAGGCCTCCTTACCGGCTCTTATGCCCGGTAAGGAGGCCTTCACGGACATTGACCCTCGTCGCGAGAGAGCTCCTTCACGGCCCTGGGGGTCGGTGTCCCGAATAAGCCAACAGCATCTCCCGGGGTCCTGAATGACTCATTCAGGACCACCGGGAACACGAAAACGGGCCCGGCGGCTTCCTCGTCCGCCGAGCCCGTTCCCGCCTTCCGCTACCGCGTCACACCGGCGGACGCGGGGTGCCCGCCGGCGGCGTGGGCGTGTTGTCCGCGCCCACCGGCGTGCGGGGCCGCTCGGCCGTGCCCATCTCGCCGGAGCGCTGCTGCGGCGTCTCCAGCTGGTGTTCCATGTTCGCCATCCAGCCGCGCCAGCGGTCCTGGGCCGGCTTGATCAGGCCGCCGCCGAAACCGACCACGATCACGCCGCCGATCGTCGCCAGCACCGCGATCAGGACCGGGCCCGTGATCGCCGTCGCGATGTTCACCTGGCCCAGCGCCGCGATGATGCCGAACGCCATGATCAGCCAGTACGCCGCCAGCGACAGCGGACGCGCCGCACCCCGCCCCGACAACGCCGAGGCCACCACATCCCGCACGACCTTCGCGATCGCCGCCGCCACCACGACCAGCACCAGCGCCACCACGATCCGCGGCAGGAACGCAATGATGTCGTTGAGCAACTGGCTCACCGGGTTCGTCGGCCCGAACACCCCGAACGCCAGCTGCAGCGCGATCAGCAGGATGAAGTAGTACACCAATTTGACGAGGATCCCCGCCGCGTCGATCTTCTGGCTGCCGATGTTCCCGGAAAGGCCGGTCTTCTCCACGAGTTTCCCGAACCCGACTTTGCCGAGGACCAGCCCCAGCGCTTTCGAAACCGCCTTCGCGATCAGCCAGCCGATCAGCAGGATGATCAAGAATCCCACGAGTTTCGGGACGAACGTGGCCACCAGGTTCCACGCCTGCCCGAGCCCGTCCTTCAGTTGCTGGCCCATACCAACTCCCTCCACGGGTTTTGCGCCCGAATCTCCACCCGCCGATTCGCCGGTGGTGCCGCTGTGTTGCACGCGATCGTGGATCAGGTACCCAGCTACGGCAACTCGTGCGCCCCACGATCGAGTGAGACGACTGGCGCGGAAAGATCAGCGATGGCCATACTGGTTCCACCGGTGGGGACCGGGGAGACGAGGCCGTCCGGCGCAGCGTAAACCGCGAGCGCCGGGCGGCCTCGAGCATTGGGGGGCAGACACTGTTCCGGCCCCCGGACACCGAAGCGTCCGAGGGCCGGATGAACAATCGGCGAACCTCAGGCGGCGCGCAGGGCGTCGCGCAGTTTCACCTTCGCGCCGGTGCGCATCACCGCATTCCGGTAGATCCGCGCGGCCAGCCAGATCAACCCCGGAATCATCAGCACCACCAGCACCACCGACAACGCGGCTTCCCACACCGGGACCCCGCCCATCGCCAGCCGGATCGGCATCAGCGTCGGCGAGAACACCGGAATCACGGAAAGCACCTCGACGAACGTGCTGCCCGGGTTCGACGGCAGCACCGAAATACCGATCACGTACCCGGCGATCACGAACATCAACGCCGGCATCGTCGCGCCGCCGACGTCTTCCTGGCGCGAAACCAGGGCGCCCAGCGCGGCGAACACGATCGAGTACATGAAGAACCCGAGCAGGTACCAGACGATCAGCCAGATCACGGTGCCGACGGCCGCCGACAGCGACAGGTCCGGCAGCGCCCCGGTCGCCGTGACGGCCACCAGCCCGCCGACCCCGATCACGACCATCTGGATCAGCCCCACCACGCCGATGCCGAGCACCTTCCCGGCCATCAGCTGCCACGGCTTGATCGTCGAGAGCAGCAGCTCCACCACGCGCGACGTCTTCTCCTCGACGACGCCCTGCGCCACGCTCTGGCCGTTGATCATCAGCGAGAGGTAGATGAGGATGCCCGCGGCGATGCCGAGGCCGAGCTGCGCGCCGTTGTAGTCGTACGGCTGCTCCAGCGGCTGGTCCTCGATGAACTTCGCTTCCGCGACCGCCGCCTGGAACCGCGCGGGGTCGCCGCCCAGCGCGGTGATCTGCTGGTCGATCGCGACCTGGCGCGCCAGCAGCTGCAGCACGTTCGCGAGCTTGCCGTCGAGGTCCTTCTTGACCTGGACGCGCACGCTCTTGCCGTCGCCGGTCAGGAGCGCGTCGATCGAGCCGTCGGCCAGCTTCGCGCGCCCGGCGGCCTCGTCGGCGACCTGCACCGTGTCGATCTTCTCGTCGACCGCCTGCCCGCCGGCCTTCAGCGGGGCGGACAGCGGAGCGGTCGCGGACGTGTAGCCGACGGTCTGGTCCGCGCCGCTGCCGCCGGAGAGCAGCTTGAGCAGCAGGATGCCGGCCACGATCAGCACCAGCATGATCCCCGTGCTGACGCGGAAGGCCTTCGACTTCACGCGGGTGCTGATCTCGCGGGAAGCGACCAGCCCCACCGCAGCGGCCGGGCTCATCCGGACGTCCGGGAGCGGGCTGGTCATGCGGGAACCTCCTCGGTCGTCACGACGGAACGGAACAGGTCGGCCAGCGAAGGCTGTTCGCGCGCGAACTCGCGCACCGGCCCGGTGGCCAGCGCGGCCTTGAGGACGTCCTGGTCGTCCGCGCCGGCACCCAGCTCCAGCTCGGTGACCGTGCCCTTGCGGCCGAGCACCCGCACGCCCGGGACGCCGTCGGCCCAGCCGTCGCCCGCCTCGGGGACGTCGACGCGCAGCCGCGCGGCCCCGCCGGAGCGCAGCTCGCCGACCGTGCCGACCTCGACCATCTGTCCACTCCGGACGATGCCGACCCGGTCGCACAGCCGCTCGACGAGGTCGAGCTGGTGGCTGGAGAACACGACCGGCACGCCCTCGGCGGCCTTTTCCTTGAGCACCGCGCTCATCACGTCGACCGCGACCGGGTCGAGGCCGGAGAACGGCTCGTCGAGCACCAGGATCCGCGGCTCGTGCACCAGCGCCGCGGCCAGCTGGACGCGCTGCTGGTTGCCGAGGCTGAGCTTCTGCACCTCGTCCTCGCGGCGGGCGGCGACGCCCAGCCGTTCGGTCCACTTCTCCGTCGACGCCCGCGCGTCGGCCGCGGACATGCCGTGCAGCCGCGCGAGGTACGTCAGCTGCTCGGCCACCTTCATCTTCGGGTAGAGCCCGCGCTCTTCGGGCATGTACCCGATGTGGCGCCGCGTTTCGTGCGTCACCGGCTGCCCGTCGTAGCGCACTTCGCCGGCGTCGGCCGACAGCACGCCGAGCGCGATGCGCATGGTCGTGGTCTTGCCCGCCCCGTTGCTGCCGACGAACCCGAACAATTCGCCCGGCCGGACGTCGAACGTCATTTCCCGCAACGCGACCACGTCGCCGTAGCGTTTGGAGATCGCGTCGATCTCTAAACCGGTCATTCCGGTTCCCCCATTCTCTCCTGCTTCCCCGGTGCCCGCGATCCTAGGCATTACTCACACGCTCCGCCTACCGTCCGGCGTTGCCGCCGGGGGCTACGAAAGTTGCGGAGCACGTAGGATCGCTCCAACCATGGATGGAACCACCACCCCGCGCCGGGTGCCGAAGCACCACGGACTGTCCGCGAAGACGCTCCGGCGGCTGGAGCACGCGTCCGGCAGCCTGGCCAGCGCCAGCATCGCGGTGATGGAGCGGCGGCTGACCTGGTTCGCCCGGCTGCCCGCCGACCAGCGCGCGAGCGTGCTGCTGATCACCCAGGCGGGTGCCGCGGGCTTCGTCGACTGGCTGCGGGACTCGAAGGAAGCGCTGCAGCTGACGACCGAGGCGTTCCGCGACGCCCCGGCCGAGCTGTCGCGCTGGGTCAGCCTGCGCCAGGCGGTCGGCATGGTGCGGCTGGCCATCGAGGTTTTCGAAGAGCAATTGCCCGAATTCGCCGCGAACGAAGCGGAACGGGCGGCGCTGATCGAAGGAATCCTGCGCTACGGCCGGGAAATCGCGTTCGCGGCGGCCAACTCCTACGCGGCCGCCGCGGAAGCGCGCGGTGCGTGGGACGCCCGGCTGGAGGCGCTGGTCGTCGACGGCATCGTCCGCGGCGACGCCGAGGAGTCGGTGCTCTCGCGCGCCACGGCGCTGGGCTGGGACCCGACCGCGGCGGCGACCGTCCTGGTCGGCAACCCGCCGTCGGACGACCCGCCCGCCGTCGTGTTCGAGGTCCGCAGCCGCGCCGCCCGCGTGGGCCGCCCGGTGCTGCTGTCGGTCCAGGGCTCCCGGCTGGTCGTCGTGGTCGGCGGGCCGACCGACGGCGGCGTCAAGGAGCGGGAAATTCTCACGCGGATGTCGGTAGCGTTCGCCGAGGGCCCGGTGGTCGCCGGCCCGACGGTCCCGTCGCTGGCCGAGGCCCACCACAGCGCGACCGAGGCGCTCTCGGGCCTGCGCGCGGTGGTCGGCTGGCCGGGCGCGCCCCGGCCGGTCCGCTCGGGCGACCTGCTGCCCGAGCGCGCCCTGTCCGGGGACGCGGAGGCCGAGCGGCTGCTGGTGGACGCGATCGCGCGGCCGCTGGAGGAGGCGGGCCCGACGCTGCAGCGCACGGTGGAGACGTACCTGGAGAGCGGCGGCGTGCTCGAGACGTGCGCGAAGACGCTGTTCGTGCACCCGAACACCGTCCGCTACCGGCTGCGGAAGGCGGCGGAGCTGACCGGCTGCCAGCCGGCCGACCCGCGGGACGCGCTGGTGCTGAGGATCGCGCTGACGGTGGGCAGGCTGGCCCGCGCCCGCGGCCTCTGGTGAGGGCCGGACTCAAGCGCCCCAATGTGGCGTTCGGTGCGTCTGACGCACCGAACGCCACATTGGGTGCGCTGGACGCAACCAACGCCACATTGGGGCGTTTGGTGAGGGCCCCGTCACGTGACGGACTTAACAGCGAAAGGTGATTGAACCCGACAAGGCATCCGGGTTACGCGCGAGCTTCTCCGGCGCGTCTTTGGAGGGTTCCGACAAAGACGCCGCGTAGACACTGTGAGCGTCGGCATCCCCGGAAAGCACCGTCGCGGTGTTGTCTTGGAGGGTGACAGCAGCAGTCCTCGCTCCCGGTCAGGGGTCCCAGGCCCCCGGCATGTTCACGCCCTGGCTCGACCTCGACGGCGCGCGCGAGCGCGTCGCGCAGTGGTCCGACCGCGCCGGGCTCGACCTGCTCCGCCTCGGCACGGAGGCGGACGCGGAAGAGATCCAGGACACCGCGGTCGCGCAGCCGCTGATCGTCGCCCTCTCGCTGCTCACCTTCGAGCACCTGCAGGCCACCGCCCCGGTCGCCGCGGACGCGCCGGTCGCCGGTCACTCCGTCGGCGAGCTCGCCGCGGCCGCGATCGCCGGCGTGCTGAAGCCCGAGGACGCCGTCGCGCTCGCCGCCGTCCGCGGGGCCGAGATGGCCAAGGCCTGCGCGCTCGAACCGACGTCGATGGCCGCGGTCATGCTCGGGGACCCCGAGCAGGTCGTCGCGTGGCTGGAAGAACGCGGCCTGACCGCCGCGAACCGCAACGGAGCGGGGCAGATCGTCGCCTCCGGCGCCGCCGACGCCGTCGCGAAGATCGTCGCCGAACCCCTGGAAGGCACGAAGATCCGCGCCCTCAAGGTGGCCGGCGCGTTCCACACGCAGTACATGGCGCCCGCCGAAGAGGCGTTGCGCGCCCACGCCGCCGAGCTGACCCCGGCCGACCCCACCCGGCCGCTGCTGTCCAACGCGGACGGCGCCGTCGTCACCAGCGGGGCCGAGTACCTGGAGCGACTGGTCTCGCAGGTCACCCGGTCGGTCCGCTGGGACCTGACGATGGACGGCCTGGTCTCGCTCGGCGTCACCCGCACCGTCGAACTCGCGCCCGCGGGCACCCTGACCGGCCTGGTCAAGCGGCAGCTCAAGGGCGTCGTCACCACTACCACCGCGCTGAAGTCGCCGGCCGAACTGGCCGCGCTGCGCCAGGAGGACGCCTCGTGACCGACCGACCGGCCCTGAGCCTCAACCCGGGCTCCCGCGGCAGCCGCGTGCTGGGTGTCGGCAGCTACCAGCCCGAGCGGGTCGTCACCAACGACGACCTCGCGAAGATCATGGACACCAACGACGAGTGGATCCGCACGCGCGTCGGCATCGTCGAGCGCCGGTTCGCCGACAAGGGTGAGCTGCTGACCGACATGGCCGTCGCCGCCGGCACCGCCGCGCTGGCCGACGCCGGGGTCGATCCGTCCGAAGTGGACACGGTCATCCTGCCGAACTGCACCATGCCGACCCCGATCCCGAACGCGGCCGCCCAGGTCGCCGCCCGGATCGGCATCCCGAGCCCCGGCGCGTTCGACCTCAACGCCGCGTGCGCCGGGTTCTGCTACGGCCTGGGCGTCGCCTCGGACCTCATCCGCGGGGGCTCGGCCAAGAAGGTCCTCGTGATCGGCGCCGAGAAGCTCACCGATTCGGTGAACCCGGTCGACCGCGCGAACGCGATCATCTTCGCCGACGGCGCGGGCGCCGCGGTCGTCGGCCCGTCCGACGAACCGCAGATCGGCCCGGTCTCCTGGGGCAGCGCCGGCGACCTCGTCGACCTGATCGGGATGACCGAGGACAAGTTCATCTACCAGGAGGGCCAGTCGGTCTTCCGGTGGGCGACCACGAAGATCGCGCCGATCGCGATGCAGGCGCTGGACGTCGCCGGGCTGAAGCCGTCCGATGTGGACGTGCTGATCCCGCACCAGGCGAACCTGCGCATCGTCGAGGCGATCGCGAAGAAGCTCCGGGCCAACGGTGCCCGTGAGGACATGGTCGTCGCGGACGACATCAAGTACTCCGGCAACACCTCGTCGGCGTCCATCCCCCTCGCGCTGGACCACATGCGCAAGGCCGGGACGGCGAAGCCCGGCGACGTGGTGCTGGCGGTCGGGTTCGGCGCGGGCCTGTCCTACGCCGGGCAGGCGTTCGTCTGCCCCTGATCACCGTTACGCTCCCCGCGGGCGCTCGCCCGAGGGAATACCGACCCCAGAAAGACCGAGAAGGGAACAACCCCATGGCTGACAACGCTGAGATCCTCGCCGGCCTCGCCGAGATCGTCGAAGAGGTGGCCGGTGTGGCTCAGGACGACGTCACCGCCGAGAAGTCGTTCGTGGACGACCTGGACATCGACTCGCTGTCGATGGTCGAGATCGCCGTGCAGGCCGAGGACAAGTTCGGCGTCAAGATCCCGGACGACGAGCTCGCCAACCTCAAGACCGTGGGCGACGCCGTGAACTACGTTTCGGCCAACTCCAAGTAAGTCCTCTTCCCTCCTTGAGGAGACTCAAATGAGCAACATCGACGTCGTGATCACCGGTCTCGGCGCCACCACACCGCTCGGCGGGGACGTCACGTCCACCTGGGACGGTCTGCTGGCCGGGCGGAGCGGGATCCGGGCGATCGAGGCCGACTGGGTCGAGGAGCTGCAGCTGCCGGTGAAGATCGGCGGCCAGCTGGCCGTCGACCCGTCGGAGGTCCTCCCGCGGGTGCAGGCCCGCCGGCTCGACCGCTGCGAGCAGGTCGCGCTGATCGCCGCCCGCCAGGCGTGGGCCGACGCCGGGTACACCGAGCCGACCGACGAGCACACCGACGTCGACCCCGACCGCCTCGGCGTGTCGATCGGCACCGGTGTCGGCGGCCCGGTCACCCTGCTCACCCAGAACGACCTGTTGCACCAGCAGGGTCTCCGCAAGGTGTCGCCGCTGACCGTGCCGATGCTGATGCCGAACGGCCCGGCCGCGCACGTCGGCATCGACCTGAAGGCGCGGGCCGGCGTGCATTCGCCCGCTTCGGCCTGCGCTTCGGGAGCCGAAGGCATCGCGAGCGGGGTCGAGATGATCCGCTCCGGCCGCGCCGACGTCGTGGTCGCCGGCGGTGCCGAGGCGTGCATCCACCCGATCACGCTGGCCGGCTTCGCCCAGGCCCGCACGGTGTCCACACGCAACGACGACCCGGGCGCGGCTTCGCGGCCGTTCGACGCCAACCGGGACGGCTTCGTCCTCGGCGAGGGCGCCGGCGTGGTCATCCTGGAGCGCGCGGACGTGGCGAAGGCCCGCGGGGCGCGCGTCTACGCGACGATCGCCGGGCACGGCATCACCTCCGACGCCTACCACATCACCGGCAACCACCCGGAGGGCATCGGCCAGATTGCCGCGATGCGCGCGGCGATGAAGATGGCCGGCGTCACCGCGGCGGACGTCGGGCACGTGAACGCCCACGCGACGTCCACTGTGGTCGGTGACATCGGCGAGGCGGCGGCGATCCGCAACGCGGTCGGGGAACACCCGGTCGTGACGGCGCCGAAGGGCGCGCTCGGCCACCTCGTCGGCGGTGCCGGCGCGGTCGAGGGGATCATCACGATCCTGTCGCTCTACCACGGCATCGTGCCGGCCACGATGAACCTGACCGACCTGGACCCGCGGGTGCAGCTGGACGTCGTTTCGGGTGAGCCGCGCAAGGTCGAGCTGACCGCGGCGATCAGCAACTCGTTCGGCTTCGGCGGCCACAACACCGCCCTGCTGTTCACCCCCGCGGCCTGACGGACGCGAAAAAAAGGGGCCCGGCTTCGGCCGGGCCCCTTTTTTCGTCAGCATTTTTCGTGTTCGGGCGGCGGGCCCTTGTCGATCGAATCGATCTTCAGCGCCGACTGCTCGACGACCATCGGCAGCACCAGCCGCCACTTGATGCACGGCTCCTGGAAGAACGGCGGGGCGTCCTCGGGGTTCTGCACGCTGGTGAACCCGACCAGGACCCGCAGCGACGAGCCGGAGCCGCGTTCGATCCGGTAGACGACGGCGTCCCTGTCCTTTGTGGTGCGGACGCCGTTCTTCCACGTGGTGAGCGACTGCTCGGCCACCCGCTGCGCGCTGACCACGCTCGTCCACTGCTGGTACTGCTTGTTGTTGATGGCGGAGAAGTACGTCTCGATGACCTTGCGGACGGCCTCGGCCTGCGGATGGGCGCGCGCGTCGTCGGTCATCCGCACGGCGTCCGCGGCGGCCGGCTCGCCGCTGCCCGACGTCGCCGGCGTCGCGACCGCGGCGGAGGTGTCGTCGGCGGGCTGGTCGGGCCGGCGGTAGAGCTCACGCGCGAGCAGGCCGGCCCCGACGGTCACGGACAGCACGACGACCACGACGGGCACCAGCCAGCGCTGGCGAGAGCTGGGGGCGGGGGTGGTCACGCCGTGAGCGTACCGGCCCCCGTCCCGCGGCTAGCCGACCTGGTGCAGCCAGGTGACCGGGGCGCCGTCGCCGGCGTGGCGGAAGGGCTCGAGCGCCTCGTCCCAGCTCGCGGCGAGGAGTTCGTCGAGCTTGTGCGCGAGGGATTCACCCCCGCGGGTCATGGCGACGAGCGCGCGCAGCTGGTCTTCACCCACCACGATGTCGCCGTTGGCGCTGGTCCGGCCGTGCCACAGGCCGAGGCCGGGCGCGAAGCAGTACCGCTCGCCGTCGACGCCCGCGCTGGGCTCTTCGGTGACTTCGAACCGGATCATCGGCCACGCCTTGAGGGCGGACGCCAGCTTGGCGCCGGTGCCCGCGGGCGCGCGCCAACCGCATTCGGCGCGAAGCTGACCCGGACTGGCCGGCTGCGCCGTCCACTTCAGGTCAACGCGGGCACCCAGGGTGCCCGAAATAGCCCACTCGACGTGCGGACACACCGCAGACGGCGACGAGTGGACGTACACCACACCTCGGGTGCTGCCACGGGTGCTCACTGCTACCTCCGCTTGTTGCTCGACGAGGGACGTCTTCCCCTACGCCCTGATTCGAGCTGCGGAACGGCTTCAGTGCGGCTCCCGAATGCCGCCTCCGATGCGTTGTAGCACATTCTGCACCCCAACCGTGCTGTTTGGCCACATGAACACCACAAGTCACCCGGGGCACCACTTTCGGAGGGCACGCGGCCGCGTCCTCCCCGTGTCGCACGATGGATACGGCCACGCGCGCTAGCGTGATGACCCGGAACGACGAGCAGGGAGGGGTTTCGGTGCGACTGGTGCGCCTGGAGCGGCAGCAGTCCCGGGTGGCCGACGACATCCGGGCGGCACTGGCGTCCCTGGGCCGCGGCAGCACCGTGATCGGCGGCATCGCCCTGATCGGCGTCGGCTCGGTGGCGGACCGCCCGATCGAGGCGGTCGTCCTCCTCCCCCACGGCGTGATCATCGTCATCGGCGTGGACCTCCCGGACCCGGCCCTGCGCCTGGAAGCCCCGCTCGGAGCCCCGTGGGTCGCGGACGGCTGGCCCCTGGTGGCCGACGACGACGCGGTCAACCCGGCCACGGAGGCCCTGGACATCTCCCAGGCGTGCGAGCACAAGATCGCCACCCTGGTCCCGGGCACGGCCCCGGTGGGCACGATCATCGCGGTGGGCCCGTACGTGGAGACGGTCGACCAGCCGGCCCGCGACCTGGCGGGCCCGGTCCGCGTCCTCCACCCGACCCCGACCACGATGCTGGCGGCAACGGTCTCCCTGGCCACCGCCCACCGGCCCCGCTCGGTCGACCAGGTGCGCGCGCTGATCCGCGGACTGGCCCCGGACGCCCCGGAGTTCTCCGACGACATCCTGGTGGGGGAAGGCTTCAGCCGGTTCACGGACGACTCGCCGCCGGAGTCCCTTTGGGACAGCGCCCCGGCGGTCCCGCTCCAGGCGAGTTCTTCGGGGTCGGTTGCGTCCTCGGGCGGATCCGACTGGCGGACGGCGACTCCGGTGCCGGTGGAGCCTGTGGTGGCTCGGGAGGCGGAGCCTGCCGTCACGTCCGAAGTCCCGCTCGCCGAGGTCGCGCCGGAGCCGGACGCTCCAGTCATCGCCGAATCCGAGCCCACCGCGCCGGCCGAAACCGAGCCGGAATCTCCCGCGGGCTCCGAAACCGCGCTCGCCAAGCCCACTGCGGCAGAACCTCCCGCCGCAGCCGCCGCGCCTGCCGAAGCCGCACCCGCCGAGCCCATCGCAGCCCCGGAACCGCCCGCTGCCGCAGCACCCACCCCGGCCGCAGCCGAGCCAGAACCTCCCGCCGCTCCCACCGCTGCGCCCGACCCGAAACCCTCCGCGGCGCCCGAGCCGGAACCGCCCGCTGCTGCCGCGGCACCCGCCCAGGCCGCGGCCGAGCCAGAACCTCTCGCCGAGCCCGACCCGGAACCACCCGCCGCACCCGAGCCCGAAGCACCCACCAAAGCCACGCCGGGCCCGAAGCTTCCCCTTGCCCTCGAAATCGCGCTCCCCCAAGCCACCCCGGCCCCGGAAACCGCACCCGAGGACGCCGAACGCACCGAAGTCCTCCCCGCACCGGCCTTCCCCGGCGCCAAAACACCCCACCTCACCCAGCCGGGTGAGCCCGGACCGTCCACCCCGGACACCGAGCGCACCGAACGCCTCCGCACCCCACCCTCGCCGCACCCCCGAGAACCCGGGCAGCCACGACCCGCGGGACCGGTCCGGCCGTCCCCCCGGCCCCGGCCCGAAACCGCCTCCCGCACCGTCCGCTGGCTCCCCCTCGCCGCCATCGGCCTGCTCGTCCTGCTGGTCGTCGCCGCGATCGCCGTCGCCACCACCGGGGACGACACCGCCGCCGCGCCGACCGGGCCGCCCACGCCCGCCACGCAGCCGCCGCCCGCCAGTCCGACGACCGCCGCTCCCGCGCAGAGCCTGCAGTTCGCCCTGCGCGCCGCCGATGCCGATCAGCGGTGTGCGTCGCACGCCTTCGGGGACGCCCAGGCCAGCCTGCAGCAGACCAGCTGCTCCGGGGTGCGGCGGGCCAGCTACGCCGCCACCGTCGACGGGCGGCCCGGGGCCGTCAGCGTCGGGATCGTCGAGTTCCCCGACGCCTCGCAGGCGGCCGCCTTCAAGGCCGTCGCGGACACGCCGGGCGGGGGCGGGATCCTCGACCTCGCCACCGAGACCGGCAAGTGGGGCGACACCGCCCCGCCGCGGTTCGAGAACGCCGCCTACGCCTCCAAGGTCGAAGGCACGTCCGTGCGGCTGGTGCAGGCCGTCTGGGCGCCGGGACCGTCCACTCCGGACGATCCCGGCCTCGCCCGCGCCGCCAAGGCCGCGCTGGACCTGCCCGCGCGGTGACTCAGAGCCCGTAGGCCTCGAGCAGCCGCAGCCACACCTCGCTGATCGTCGGGAACGACGGCACCGCGTGCCACAGCCGGTCGAGCGGCACCTCCCCGACGATCGCGATGGTCGCCGAGTGCACCAGCTCCGAGACGTCCTGGCCGACGAACGTCACGCCGAGCAGCACGTTCCGCTCGGTGTCGACGACGATCCGGGCCTTGCCGGTGTAGCCGTCCGCGTGCAGCGACGAGCCGGCCACCGCGATGTCGATGTCGACGACCCGGTCGGCCGACCCCGGCCGCGCGTCCGCCAGGCCGACCGCCGCGACCTCCGGGTCGGTGAACACGACCTGCGGCACGGCGTGGTGGTCGGCCGTCGCGGTGAACGGGCTCCACGCCTCCGTCGAGACCGGCTTGCCGGTGGCCAGCGCCGCCACCGTGTCGCCCGCCGCGCGGGCGCCGTACTTGCCCTGGTGGGTCAGCGGGGCGCGGCCGGTGACGTCGCCCGCCGCGTACAGCCAGCCACCGTCCACTGCGGACACCCGGCCGGTGTCGTCGACCTCGAGCGCGGAGCCCGGCTCGACGCCGAGCGTTTCCAGCCCGAGCTTGGCGGTGGCCGGACGGCGCCCGGTCGCGACCAGGAACTCGTCGACGACGAGCGTTTCGCCGTCCTTCAGCGTCAGCTCGGTGCCGGACTCGCCCGCGGCGACCCGCTCGACCCCCGACTCCGTGTGCACGAACACCCCGGCTTCGCGCAGCCCGTGCAGCACGAGGTCACCGGCGAAGGGCGCGTTGCGCGGCAGCGGGCGCTCGCCGGTGATCACCAGGTGGACTTCCGAGCCGAGCGAGGCGAACGCCTGCGCCATCTCGACGCCGACGACCCCGCCGCCGAGGACGCCGAGCCGCGCCGGCACCGACTCCGCCGACGTCGCTTCGCGCGAACCCCACGGCCGGATCGTGTCGAGGCCCGGGATCTTCGGCGTGTTCGGCACGCTGCCGGTGCAGACGATCACCGCGTGCCGCGCGGTCAGCACGCGGTCGCCGTCGACGGTCACCTCCCGCTCACCGGTGATCGCGCCGTGCCCGCGGACCGGTTCGATGCCCGCGCCGCGCGCCCAGTCGACCTGTCCCGAGTCGTCGCCCTTGCCGGTGAACCAGTCACGGCGGGCGAAGACGGCCGCCGGATCGACCCGGTCGCCGACCGGCACGCCGGGCACCCGCTTGGCGGCGGCGAGGAGATTTCCCGGCCGCAGCAACGCCTTGCTCGGGATGCAGGCCCAGTACGAGCACTCGCCGCCGAAGCGTTCGTGTTCGACGAGGGCGACCTTCAGCCCGCCGCGGGCCGCCCGTTCGGCGGCCACCTCCCCCACCGGACCCGCGCCGATCACCACTACGTCAAAAGTCTGTGCAGCCATGGGTTCAGCGCACACCACCGCGCGGGATCGCGCAAGCCAGCGGCTATCCTCGTCAGGAAGCTGCAAGTTTTTCTCGGCGGCACCGGGTGCCGTCGGCCCGGTGCGCGCGAAGACCGGAGCACGGGAGGTTGTCGTGGCCAAGAACACGGCTGTGCGGGTGCTGGACGATCTGACCGGCGAGGCCGCCGCGGAGACGGTCGGGTTCGGGCTGGACGGCATCGAGTACGACATCGACCTCTCCTTCGCCAACGCCGACGCGCTGCGCGAGCTCCTGCAGCGCTACGCCGACGCCGGCCGCCGCACCGGGGGCCGCAAGCGCCGCCCGCGGATCGTGCCCGGCGCGAAGCGGCCGCGCGCGAAGGCCGCGGCGAAGACGGCCACCAAGGCCACCAAGGCGACGACCACCAAGGCGAAGGCCGAACCGGCGAAGACGACTCGCGCCCGGAAGGCCGCGGAGCCGAAGAAGACCACGCGGGCGACGTCGCGGAAGGTGCCCGGCGTCACGTTCTCGGCCGCCGAATGAGTCCACAGTAGACAGAGGTCAGGCGGCGCGCTGGGCGCCGTCCGCGTGCCACGACGGGTAGTGGTAGCGGGTGTGCAGCAACGCCCGCTGCCGGTCCCGTTCGGCCGATGTCGGCGGGCGCGGCACGAACGTCCCGAGGATCTGCGAAGCCGCCGCCCGCACCGCGGCCTCGACCGCCGGGAAGCCGGGCCGGATGCCGTGCTCGGCCAGCGACGCCACCGGGCTGCGGTGGGAAT
This sequence comes from Amycolatopsis eburnea, assembly GCF_003937945.1. GTDB lineage: Bacteria > Actinomycetota > Actinomycetes > Mycobacteriales > Pseudonocardiaceae > Amycolatopsis > Amycolatopsis eburnea. The sequence goes on along the minus strand of NZ_RSEC01000014.1, from coordinate 65,838 downwards.
CGAGCGGCCGCGGGTCGGGCGGCGCGCTCGTCAGGTAGCGGCCGACGAGCGCGGCGGAGGTCTCGACCAGCAACGTCGAGTGGGCCAGCAGCCCCGTCTTCGTGCGGAACACCGCGAACCCGCACAGCTTCGCCTCGCCCACGAACAGCCCGCGGTCGCCGATCCGCGGCACCAGGCCGAGGTGGTCGACGGCGGCGCTCATCACCTGGCCGAGCGCTTCCAGGGGCCGGTCGGCCGGGCCGGGCAGCACCAGGGTGACGTTCAGGTTGCCCGGGTCGTGGAACACGGTGCCGCCGCCGCTGGCCCGCCGCAGCACCGGGACGCCGTCGCGCTCGCACTCCTCGACGCGCACCTCGCGCGCGATCCGCTGGCCGCGCCCCACCACGACGCAAACCGGGTTGCGCCAGAGCCACAGCACCGGTGACTCGGGCGCAACCCGGAGGAGCGCTTCGTCGAACGCGAGGTTCTCGGCGGGGTCGGTGAACGCCGCACGCACATCCGACCCGGCTGTCATAACGCCTTGAGTTCCTCCACGATCTCGCCCACCGACGACTTGGCGTCCCCGAAGAGCATGCTGGTCTTCGGATCGTAGAACAGGTCGTTGTCGATGCCCGCGAAGCCGGAGCTCATGCCGCGTTTCAAGACGATCACGGACCGGCTTTCGTTGACCTTGAGGATCGGCATCCCGTAGATCGGCGAGCTCGGGTCGGTCTGCGCGGCCGGGTTCGTGACGTCGTTCGCGCCGATCACGAGCGCGACGTCGGTCTGGGCGAACTCGGAGTTGATCTCGTCCATCTCCTTGAGCTGCTCGTACGGCACGTCGGCCTCGGCGAGCAGCACGTTCATGTGCCCGGGCATCCGGCCGGCGACCGGGTGGATGGCGTAGGCGACCGTGATGCCCTTCGACTCCAGGAGCTTCGCCATCTCGCGGACGGTGTGCTGCGCCTGCGCCACCGCCATGCCGTAGCCGGGCACCACGACGACCTTGCTGGCGTAGGCCATCTGGATCGCGGTGTCGGCCGCGCTGGTCGAGCGCACCGGGCGCTCCTCCTTGGCGCCGCCGCCTGCCGAGACCGCCGGGCCGCCGCCGAAGCCGCCCGCGACGATCGCCGGGATGGACCGGTTCATCGCCTTGGCCATCAGGTTGGTCAGGATCGAACCGGACGCGCCGACGATCATGCCGGCCACGATCAGCGCCGTGTTGTCCAGCGCCAGGCCCATCGCCGCCGCCGAAAGGCCGGTGAAGGCGTTGAGCAGCGAGATGACGACCGGCATGTCCGCCCCGCCGATCGGCAGCACGACGGTGAGGCCGAGGATGCCGGCCGCGACGAGCAGCCCGACGATGAGCAGCCACGAGTCGCCACCGGCGATGATGGCCACCGCGCAGCCGAGCGCGACCAGCAGGAGCAGCGCGTTGACCGGCTGCTGCAGCTTGCCCAGGGTGATCGGGCGGCCGCTGATCAGCTCCTGGAGCTTGCCGAACGCGACGTTCGAGCCCCAGAAGGAGATCGAGCCGATGATCGCGGCGAACAGCGACGCGATCGCGATGTACGCCGGTTCGTGCGCGTAGCCGTCGGTCGAGTTGAACTCCACCCACGCGATGAGCGCGACCGCGCCGCCGCCGACGCCGTTGAACAGCGCCACCATCTGCGGCATCGCGGTCATCTTCACCTTGCGCGCCGACGGGACGCCGACGACCACGCCGATCCCCACGCCGAGGGCGATCAGCACCCAGTTGCCCATCCCGGGCGTGAGCAGGGTGGCGATGACGGCGATGCCCATGCCGACCGCGGCGATCCAGTTGCCGCGCACGGCGGTGCGCGGGCCGGTCAGGCCCATCAGGCCGTAGATGAAGAGGGCGAACGCGATGATGTAGAGGATCGCGATGAAGTCGGTCACTTCGTCTCCTCCTCATCGGCCGGAGCGGGCTTCTTGCCCTTGAACATCGACAGCATCCGGTCGGTGACCAGGAACCCGCCGACGACGTTGATCGTGCCGAAGGCGATCGCGATCACCAGCAGGATCTTGTTGAAGACGCCGTCGACGCCGAGGCCGAGCACGACCAGGCCGCCCAGCAGCACGATGCCGTGGATGGCGTTGGTGCCGGACATCAGCGGCGTGTGCAGCGTGTTGGGCACCTTCGAGATGACGGCGAAGCCGACGAACCCGGCGAGCACGAGCACCGCGAGGTTCTGCACCAGGGGACTCACGACGGGCTCCCTTCGCGCCCGGCCACGCAGGCACCGGCGACGATCTCGTCTTCGAAGTTCAGCTCCAGCGCGCCTTCCTTCGTCACGAGCAGCTCCAGCAGCTCGACGACGTTGCGCGCGTACAGCTCGCTGGCGTGCGAAGGCATTTCGGCGGGCAGGTTCAGCGGGGAGGAGATGGTGACGTCGTGCTCCACGACGTCCTCGCCCGGCTTCGTCAGCTCGCAGTTGCCGCCGGTTTCGCCCGCGAGGTCGACCACGACCGACCCGGCGGGCATGCCCTTGACGGCGTCCGCGGTGACCAGCGTCGGTGCCTTGCGGCCCGGCACCAGCGCGGTGGTGATCACGACGTCGAACTTCGTGATCGCCTCGGTGAGCCGCCGCTGCTGCTCCTCGCGCTCGTCGGCCGTCAGCTCGCGGGCGTACCCGCCTTCGCCGACCGCCTCGATGCCGAGGTCGAGGAACTGCGCGCCGAGCGACTTGACCTGCTCGGCGACCTCGGGCCGGACGTCGTAGCCGGTGGTCTGCGCGCCGAGCCGCTTGGCCGTGGCGAGCGCCTGCAGGCCGGCGACCCCGGCGCCGAGTACGAGTACCTTCGCTGGCGGCACGGTCCCGGCCGCGGTGGTGAGCATCGGGAAGAAGCGCGGCAGCTTCTGCGCCGCGAGCAGCACGGCGCGGTAGCCGCCGATGCTGGCCTGCGACGACAGCGCGTCCATCGCCTGCGCCCGGGAGATCCGCGGGATCGCTTCCATCGCGAACGCGCGCAGGCCCGCTTCTTCGAGCTTCGCCAGTCCGTCGGGATTGCCGCGCGGGTCGAGGAAGCCGACGAGCACGGCACCCCGGCTCAGCTTCGCGACCTCGTCCGGTGTGGGCGGGTTGACCTTCACGACGATCCGCGCGCCCCACGCGTCGCCGAGTTCGGCGCCCGCTTGGGTGTACGCGTCGTCACTCAGGTGGGCCCCGGCCCCGGCACCCGGTTCGACGACCACGCGCAGCCCTCGCTGCGCCAGCCGCCCGACCAGCTTGGGCACCACGGCCACCCGGCGCTCCCCGGGGCGTGACTCGGTCACCACACCCACGGTGAGCTGCTGACTCTGTTCGCTGTCCGTCACACGACCTCCTCATCGGCGAGGCACGATCCGAGGGTTGTACCACGCCGGACCGACAGTCCCCAGTGACGTGAGTCGCAAGTCTCGGGGTTCTGCCGGGAAATACGAACGCCGTGCGGGAAACGTTCAGCGAGTTTTCCAGTGCGGGATGCCGAGCAGGATCAACCGCAGCCGTTTTTCCGCCGTTCCGGTGATTTTCGCGTCCTCACCTGGGCGGGCTTCCAGCAGTTCGACGGTCGTCGTGATCATCACGGAAACGATCAAGTCGGCCAGCATGTGCAGGTCTTCGGTGCTCCACGACCGCAGCGGGGTGAACCGCGCGAGGTCGATCGCGAGATCGCCGGAGAACATGCGCAGTTCGACGGCGATGGCGCGGGCGAGCGGCCCGCCGCCGTAGCGCTCGCGGGTCAGGAACCGGAAATGGTCCTCGTTGGCCCGCACGAATTGGTGCACCGTGGCCACCGAGGCGCTGATCATCCCCTGGTAGGTGTCCGGGTCGGTGCGGGCCGAGCGCATCATGCCGCGCAGCGTGCGCGTCGCTTCTTCGACGAGCGCGACGCCGAGTTCCTCCATCGTGGCGAAGTGCCGGTAGAACGCCGTCGGCACCAGTCCGGCGCCCTTCGCGACCTCGCGCAGGGAAAGCGTGGCGAACGGGCGGTCCGCCAGCAGCTCCAAGGCCGTGTCCAGCAACGCCTGGCGCGTGCGCTGCTTGCGCTCCTGGCGGCTCACCGGTTCTTCGGACACGACCTCCAGCGTACGGATGTCCACCGCGTTGCTCACGTCACATCCTCGCCTCTCCGCGTTGACAGCGGCTCCACTCCTGCAGTGCACTGTTCAGTGTACAGTCGTTCACTGTAACCGAGGAGGACCGATGACGGCGCTCATCCCCCGGCGGGTGCGCGGCCTCGCCTCGCTGGCCGAGGCGCTGCTGACGCCGCACGGGATGGACCGGTACCTCGAGCTCGTCGACCCGATGCTGGTCCGCCGCGAGATCCGCGGGCTGGTCACGGCGGTGCGCAAGCAGACGCCGGACAGCGTCACCCTCACGGTGCGGCCGAGCCGCGCGTGGCCGGGCTTCACCGCGGGCCAGTACGTCCGCCTGCAGGTGGAGATCGACGGCGTCCGGCGCACGCGGTGCTATTCGCCGTGCGGTTCGCAGTACGACGGCGAACTGGAGTTCACGGTCAAGGAGCAGGGCCTGGTGTCCGGCCACCTGAACCGCGCGATCGGCGTCGGCTCGGTGGTCAACCTGTCCACTCCGGACGGTGCGTTCACGCTGCCGGCCGCCCGGCCGGACCGCGTGCTGCTGATCGCGGGCGGCAGCGGCATCACGCCGGTGCTCGCGATGGCCCGCACCCTGGTCGACGAGGGCCACGCCGGCGAGATCGTGTTCGTGCAGTACTCGAACGGGCCGGCCGACGCGCTCTACCGCACCGAACTGGCCGAACTCGCCACGCGGCACCCGGGCCTGCGGGTGGTGCACGCCTACACCCACACGAAGGGCGGCGAACTGCGCGGCTTCTTCACGCCGGAGCACCTCGAGCAGGTCGCGCCGTGGTTCCGCGACGCGGAGACGTTCGTCTGCGGCCCGAAGCCGCTGATGGACGCCGTCCGCGACCAGCTGGGTGAACGCGTGCACACCGAAGAGTTCACGCCGCCGGCGTTGACCTTCGACACGTCCGCCGCGGAAGGGCAGGTGCGCTTCAAGCGCAGCGGGCGGGAGTGCGCCAACTCGGGGAAGCCGTTGCTGGAGCAGGCCGAGGAGGCCGGGCTCTCGCCGGAGCACGGCTGCCGGATGGGCATCTGCTTCTCCTGCACCCAGCTGAAGACCGCCGGGCGCGTCCGCAACGCGCGCACGGGCGAGATCTCCGGCGACGAAGACGAAGAAATCCAGCTCTGCATCTCCGTCCCGGTCGGGGACGTCGAGATCGACGCCTAGAGGAGACAGCCATGACCGGTCTGCAGGACCGCCTGACCCCGGAACAGGTCGAGGAGTTCGGCCGCGAGCTCGACGAGCTGCGCCAGCGGATCGTCGACGACCTCGGCCAGGAGGACGTCGACTACATCCACACCATCATCAAGACCCAGCGCGGCCTGGAGGTGGCCGGGCGCGCGCTGCTGTTCGCCGGGTTCTTCCCGCCCGCGTGGCTCGCCGGCGTCGGCGCGCTGTCGGTGGCCAAGATCCTCGACAACATGGAGATCGGCCACAACGTCATGCACGGCCAGTACGACTGGACGCGCGACCCGGCGCTGAGCTCCCAGCGCTTCGAGTGGGACACGGTGGCGCCCGCGGAGAACTGGCGGCACTCGCACAACTACATCCACCACACGTACACGAACATCGTCGACAAGGACCGCGACGTCGGCTACGGCATCCTGCGGATGGACACCGCCCAGAAGTGGCACCCGTACTACCTGGGCAACCCGGTGTACGCGACGCTGCTGGCGCTGTTCTTCCAGTGGGGCGTGATGCTGCACGACCTGGAGGTCGAGAACGTCGTCAAGGGCACGCGGTCGTGGGCCGACAACGTGCCGGTGCTGCGGCGCATCGCGCGGAAGGCGTCGCGGCAGATCGGCAAGGACTACGTCCTGTTCCCGCTGCTGACCGGCCCGCTGGCGCCGCTGACGTTCCTCGGCAACGCGACGGCGAACCTGACCCGCAACCTGTGGGCGTTCGCGATCATCTTCTGCGGCCACTTCCCGGCGGACGTCGAAAGCTTCACCGAGGAGGAGACGGCTTCGGAGTCGAGGGGCCAGTGGTACCTCCGCCAGATCCTCGGCTCGGCGAACATCTCGGGCGGCCCGCTGTTCCACATCATGAGCGGCAACCTGTCCCACCAGATCGAGCACCACCTGTTCCCGGACATCCCGGCGCGCCGCTACCCGCAGATCGCGGGCGAGGTGCGCGCGATCTGCGAGAAGTACGGGCTGCCGTACCACACGGGGCCGCTGCGCAAGCAGCTCTGGTCGGTCGCGAAGAAGATCGTGAAGCTCGCCCTTCCTTCGTCGCCGTCACCGGTTACCGTGGAACCCGACCGGCAGCTCCGAGCAGCGTGAGGGTGACATGGTGGGCCAGTTCGAGCGAGAGAAGGACACCCTGCAGGTGATCACCGAATCAGCCGCGACGCACGTCGGCAACATAGCTTCGATCATCACCGGCGCGATCCGCGACATCGCCCGCGAGACGGGCGACTGGCTCACGGACGTCATCGAGATGCGCGAAGCGGCACAGCGAGCCCGGGAGGACGACCCGGACACGCCCTGACCCGAGGTTCGTGAAGGCCACCTTGAGGAACGTAGAGTTCCTCAAGGTGGCCTTCACGGCTTTCGCGGCCCGGGATTGTCGGTGGTCACCGGTAGCGTGGAAGACGGGGGGCGCCCCCGCGGGCCGCCTTGGAGACGCCGCAAGCCCACCCGGCGCGACCTTGCCGGGGCCCTGTCGTCTGCCGAGGTGAACGACCCGTTCATGACGTGCGGGCGACGTCCGAACCGGCGCCCCGAGCCCGGGCCACCCCGAGCCCGCCCCGGGGGAAAACCGGATGGGCACCACCGCCCGCCCAGGCGAAACTGAACCCGTGACCAGCCTCGACCCACCTCGCCCCCACCCCCTCCGCCGGGTGTTCGGCCCCGTCCCGGCGCGGGACTTCTGGGCCGAGTACGCCTGGCTGTGGCTCGCCGGCCCGCTCAGCCTGTTCTCCCTCTTCACCTTCCTCGTCGTCGTCTTCGCCGGCCTCTGGCTGACGCCGGTCCTGCTCGGCTTCCTCGTCCTCGCCGGCGCGCTGCTCTACGCCCGCGGCCTCGGCGCCGCCCACCGCGGCCTCGCGAAAGCGCTCCTCGGGGTGAGCGTCCCCGCCCCGCGCCGTCCCGAGCTGAAGCCCGGGCTCTGGAGCTGGGTGAAGGCCCGCGTCGGCGACCCGGCGGGCTGGCGCACGGCCGGCTACCTGCTGCTGCGCCTGCCGCTGACCATCGCGGGCCTGTTCGCCGTCGTCGCCGCGTCGGTCTACGGCGTGGCCGCGACGACGTTCGCCTTCCTCTGGTTCCCGCTCGGCGAACGGGTGCTGCCGGTCTTCGACATCCGCGCCGACCACTGGCCGGGCGCGCTCGCCTGGTCGGCGTCGGGGCTGCTGGTGCTCGTGGTGCTGCCGTGGGTGACGCACGCCTTCACCGCGCTCGACCGGCTGATGGTCGTCGGCCTCCTCGGCGAACGCGTGCTGTCCGAACGGGTCCGCGACCTCGAAGCGAGCCGCGCGACCGCCGTCGAGGACGCCGCCCTGCGGCTGCGGCGCATCGAACGCGACCTCCACGACGGTGCCCAAGCCCAGCTCGTCGCGTTGTCGATGAAGCTCGGCCTGGCCAAGGAGGAACTCGAAGGCGTCGACCTCCCGCAGGTCAAAGAGCTGGTCACGGCCGCGCACACCAACGCGAAGCAGGCGTTGACCGAGCTGCGCGACCTCGCCCGCGGCATCCACCCCGCCGCGCTGGACGCGGGTCTCGACGTCGCGCTCGCCACCCTGGTCGCGACGTCCGGGATCGACGCGCGCGTCACCGCGCACCTGCCGCGCCGGCCGCCGCCGTCGCTGGAGACGATCGTCTACTTCAGCGCCGCCGAGCTGCTCACCAACGCCGCGAAGCACGGCGGGACGACGTCCGTCGAAGTCACGGAGGACCGCGACGTCCTCTGGCTGCGCGTGCGCGACGACGGGGGTGGCGGCGCCCGGATCGTGCCCGGTGGCGGCCTGGCCGGCGTCGCCGAACGGCTGCGGACGGTCGACGGTGAGCTTTCCGTCACGAGCCCGGCGGGTGGCCCGACCGAAGTGATCGCACGGGTGCCGCTGCCCCGCTAGGGTCGCGGCATGCGGATCGTCATCGCGGAGGACTCCACCATCCTGCGCCAAGGCCTCGTCGAGCTGCTGACCTTCCGGGGTCACGAGGTCGTCGCCGCGGTGAAGGACGCCGACGCGCTGCGGACCGCCGTCGAGAGCCACACGCCCGATGTGTCCATTGTGGACATCCGGATGCCGCCGACGCACACCGACGAAGGCCTGCGGGCCGCGATCGCCCTGCGCGGCGAGCTGCCGGGCTGCGCGATCCTGCTGTTCTCCCAGTACGTCGAGACGAAGTACGCGGCGCAGCTGCTGGCCGACCGCGCCGGCGGCGTCGGCTACCTGCTCAAGGACCGGGTCGCGGAGGTGTCGGACTTCCTGGACGCGCTGCGCCGGGTCGCGGACGGCGAAACGGTGCTCGACCCCGAGGTCGTCAGCCAGCTGTTTTCCGCCACACGCCAGACCGACGCGCTCGGCGGCCTCACCCCGCGTGAACGCGAAGTGCTGGGCCTGATGGCCGAAGGCCGGTCGAACTCCGCGATCGCGGCGAAGCTGTTCCTCTCGGCCGGTTCGGTGGAGAAGTACGTGACGTCGATCTTCGGCAAGCTCGGCCTGCCACCGTCCGAAGGGGACAATCGCCGGGTGCTCGCGGTGCTGCGCTACCTCGACTCCTGAGCCTTACGCTGGAGCCATGTACTCCACCGAGATCGAGGTCCGCACCGGCTCCGAAGCCGTCGTCCACGACCTCACCCGCGAAGCCGAAGCCTTCCTGCGCGACGCCGACGCGGCCGACGGGCTGCTGCACGTCTGGGTGCCGCACGCCACCGCCGGGCTGGCGATCCTGGAGACCGGCGCCGGCAGCGACGAAGACCTGCTGACCGCGCTCGACGAGCTCCTCCCCCGCGACGGCCGCTGGCGGCACCGGCACGGGAGCCCGGGTCACGGCCGTGACCACGTGCTCCCGGCACTGGTGCCGCCGTACGCGACGATCCCGGTGCTCGGCGGCGTGCTCGCGCTGGGCACCTGGCAGTCGATCTGCCTAGTGGACACCAACCTCGACAACCCGGTCCGCAAGGTGCGGTTCAGCCTGCTCGCGGGCTGACGGCCACAGCGTCACCACCAGGCCCGCGGCCAGCAGCGCGCCCAGCACCCACAGCCCGGTCGTGACGTCGGGCGCGTCCGGCACGCCCTGCAGCAGGCTGCGCAGGCCTTCGGTCGAGAAGCGGAACGGCGTCCACGACCACAGCAGCGCGCGGTAGGCCGGGTTCAGCAGCTCCGGCACCTGGCCGGCGACCGCGGGCGCGACCAGGTACAGCGGCCCCAGCACGGCCATCGCGCGCAGGCCGAGCAGGCGGAGCAGCCCGGCTTGCACCGCCGCGAACGCCGTCGCCGCGAGGAAGACGAAGCCGAGTACGCCGGCGTCGAGCGGCAGCGCCGAATCCCACAGCGCGAAGAACCCCGCGACGACCGCCGTGAGCAGCACACCGACGCCCACGACCTGCGTGAACCGCGCTCCCGCGCCGGTCCGGCGACCCGTCCGCTTCGCCAGCTGGGTCAGGCCGAGGCCGGCCACCAGCGCGCCGATCCAGGCCAGCGCGGACGCGGCCAGCGGCGCGGTCCGGCCGGCGAGGCTCACCGGGTGCAGCACCTCCTGCTTCGGCGGGCCGGCCAGCGCGGTCGCGGCGCCGGTGAGCGCCTGCTGCGCGACCTGCGTGCCGGCCGGGTTGACCGCGCCGGACGTCACGACCGTCGCGACCGGACCGAGTTCGAGCACGCCGTAGACCTTCTTGTCCGCCAGGAGCTGCCGCGCTTCAGCCGGCGTCGCGACGGTCCAGGCGAGCTGGCCCCCGCCGTGCGCGGCGATGCGCTGGGCGATCTCGGGCGGCCCGGCGACGGCGACCGGGACGCCGTCCGGCGCGACGGTGGCCTGCGCACCGAAGGTGAGGAACCCGAGCACCACGGCCACCAGCGCGCCGGCCACGGCGGCGACCAGGGCGAGCGCCCCGGCGGGGCGCCGGACAGGACCGGTCATGACTACCTCCAAATATTCTTCGCTTGTTGAATTCAACGCTAAGGCCTCGCCACCCTGGAAGTCAACACGCGTTGAATAGTGCCGCCGGTAACCTCGATCTCGTGACGAAGAAGCGGCTGGTGCTCTGGGACATCGACCACACCCTCGTGGACTTCACCGAACTGGGCTCGGCCTGGTACGCGACGGCGTTCACCGCCGCGACCGGGGCCACCCTGCGCGTCAACCCGGTGTTCGGGGGCCGCACGGAGCTCGCCACGACGACCGACCTGCTCACCGCGAACGGCTTCGAGGCCGCGCAGGAGACGATCGAAGCGCTGTTCAAGGCCCTGGTGGCGGAGTCCGAACGCGCGGCGCACCGCTTCCCGGCGGAGGCCCGCGTGCTGCCGGGCGCGGCCGAGGCGCTGACCGCGTTCGCCGGGCACGACGGCGTCGTCCAGACGCTGGTCACCGGCAACCTGCCGGAGATCTCCCGGCACAAGCTCGCCGCGTTCGGCCTCGAGGAGCACCTCGACCTGGAGATCGGCGGCTACGGCACCCTTTCGGTGCACCGCCCGGACCTGGTGCCGCACGCCGTGGGTCTGGCCACGGCCAAGCACGGCACCGGGTTCGAGCCCGGCGAGGTCGTCGTCATCGGCGACACCCCGAACGACGTCAAGGCCGCGCTGGACAACGGCGCGGTCTCCGTCGCCGTCGCGACCGGCCACTTCTCCGCCGAGGAACTGGCCGCGGCGGGCGCGCACACCGTCCTGCCGGACCTGGCCGACACCGACGCCGTCCGCGAGGCCGTGTTCGGCTGATCTCCTCCTGAGGAAGGGGGAACCCTCAGCCGAAAGAACGATTTCCCCTAGGGGAAATCTCGTTCCCTTGCCCGATGCCGCCGGGCGACGCGGCTCGCCAGACTCTTCCCATGACTCAAACAGGGGCGGCGGGCAAGCTCGCCGGAGGGGGACGCGTCCGGGGCACGGTCGCGGTGCTCAGAGCGCGATTGCCGTTCACCAGCACCGTCACGGCGGCGATGCTCGTGCTCGCCGTCGCGACCGGCGCGCTCTGGAACGCGGCCGAAGACCGCGCGGCCTACCCGTTCATCGCCTACGGACTGCCGTCGCTGGAGGCCGGCCGGTGGTGGACCATGCTCACCGGGCCGTTCTTCGCCGTCATCCCCTGGTACTACTTGCCGATGGTCGGCAGCTTCGCGCTCTTCGCCGGCTTCGCCGAATGGCAGCTGGGAACGCGGCGCGCGATGGCCGTGACCATCGGCGGGCAGATCGCGTCCGTCCTCGTCGCCACCCAGTTCCTCGCGCTGTGCCGCAACTCCGGCTGGCTGTGGGCCGAGCGGGTCGCGGGCAGCCTCGACGTCGGGTTCTCCGGCGGCGCGCTCGCCGCGGTCGCGGTCGCCAGCGCGACGCTGCGGCCGCCGTGGGCGCTGCGGCTTCGGGCCGGGCTGTGCGTGTACGCCGGCGTCGCGATCGTCTACGTCGGCACGCTGGCCGACCTCGTGCACTTCTTCGCGCTGCTGCTGGCGATCCCGCTCGGCAAGCGGCTCGTCGGCGGCCGGCGCGCGGACGGGTCTTCCGGCCCGAACCTGCGCGAGTGGCGGCTGCTGACCGTCGCCGGCCTGCTGCTGCTCACCGTCGCCGAGATCGTGATGTTCCTGGTGCCCGGCGACGGCCCGTTCGGCTCGGCCGAAGGCGTTTCGCTGTCGGCGCCGGAGCTGGCGATCCTCGTGGTGCTCGTGCTGCCGATGCTCAACGGGCTGCGCCGCGGCGGGCGCGTCGCGTGGCGCTGGGCGGTCGCGTTGTCGGCTTTCGTTACGCTGCAAGGGCTCGCCGTCGCCACGCTCGTCGGGCTGGCCGACGTCTTCGGCGGGGACTACGACACCGAGGGCCTGCCGCTGTTCTTCGTCGACAATCTCTTGTGGACGGCCGAGCTCGGCGTCCTGATCGCCGCGCGCCACGCGTTCCGGGTGCCTTCTCGACGTCGGCTGCGGCGCCACGCGCAGGGCCCGGGGCCGGCGCTGGCCCGCTCGCTCCTGGGGCGCCACGGCGGCAGCACCCTGTCGTGGATGACGACCTGGCCGCGCAACACCTACTTCGTCCGCGAAGACGGCCGGTCCTACCTCGCCTACCGGCGGCACGCGGGGGTCGCGGTCGCGCTCGGCGACCCGATCGCGCCGGACGGCACCGCGGCGGCGACGGTCACCGAATTCACCACGATGTGCGAGAACTCCGGCCTGGTGCCGTGTGTGTTCTCGGCGACGGAGGCCACCGTCGCGGCGACGCGCGAGCTGGGCTGGCAGCACGTCCAGGTCGCCGAGGACAACGTGCTGGACCTCGACGGCCTCGAGTTCCGCGGCAAGGCGTGGCAGGACGTCCGGTCCGCGCTGAACAAGGCCGCCAAGCAGCAGATCGACTTCCGGCTGGTCCGCTTGGCCGACCAGCCGGAACCCATCCTCGCCCAGGTCCGGGCCCTCTCGGAGGAGTGGATCGCGGACAAGGGCATGCCGGAGATGGGGTTCACCCTCGGCGGGCTCGACGAGGCGATGGACCCGGCCACCCGGGTCGGCCTCGCGGTCGACGCGGAGGGCACGGTCCACGGCGTGACGTCGTGGCTGCCGGTCCACACCGGAGCGGGCAAGATCGGCGGCTGGACGCTCGACGTCATGCGCCGCAGCGCGCACGGCTTCCGCCCGGTGATGGAGTTCCTCATCGCGTCCGCCTGCCTGGCGTTCCGCGACGAAGGCGCGCGATTCGTCTCGCTGTCGGGGGCACCACTGGCCCGCACCGGCTCCGGCCCGGCGCGTCCGGTCGACCGGGTGCTGGAGTCGCTGGGCCGCGTGATGGAGCCGTACTACGGTTTCCGTTCGCTGCACGCGTTCAAGGCGAAGTTCCAGCCGCGGCACGTCCCGCTGTACCTGGCGTTCCGCGACGAGGCCGATCTGCCTCGAATCGGGCTGGCGCTGAGCCGGGCGTACCTGCCGGACGTCCGGTTGCGGGAACTGGCGAAGCTGGTCAGTAGCTCTCGGGCACGCTGATCCGCTGGGGGAAGCGGATCTTTCGGCGGCTGACGACGTTCTGGTCCTTTTCGATCAGCCTGCCGTCGGTCAGCCGGAGCCAGTGGCCGTTCCGCGAATCGGTGAAGGCGAGCATCACCCCCGGCGTCAGGTCCGGGCGCTGCCACTCTTCGCGGATCGGCATCCGCCACTTCCCGGGCGGCAGGATGGCGTAGAGGTACTCGTCGTCTTCGATCACCGGCCCGCGGTGCAGCGTGGATCCGGTCATCGGCAGCTGCCGCACCAGGTCGAACGAGACGACGACGTGGTTGACCGCCTCGGCGTTCGCGTTCGAGACGACCATGTACCCGGCGGCGTCCGAGCCGGCCTCGGCGCGCTCGATCCACGCGGTGACCTTCGCGGCTTGCTCCTGCCGCTCGCGCAGATCCCGTTCCCGCCGGTCCTCGCGCGCGATCCGCCCGTCACGGATGGCGATCCACAACGCCACGACGACGGCGGCGATCGTGCCGATGCCCCCGACCCACTGCCCGGAAGCGCCCCACCAGTCCGCGTCCCGCGGCCGCACGAGCCAGCTCGCCACCTTCGCCAGCAGTGGCCCGAAGAGAAGCAGCACCCCGGCGACCCCCAGCACCGCGAACGCGCCGATCCTGATCCGCGCGAGCCGTCTGTCCGCATCCCCGCTCATGCGGGCAGCCTGCCGAATTCCGGCGCCCGGCGGTAGGTGATTCGACGAGATCCCGGTGTGCGGCTAGCGGTAGGTGGTCGGCGGCGGCGTGGTCGTGCCGCGGTCGGCCGCCGGGACGAACCGGTAGCTGCGAACGATCCCCACCAGGTCGTCGCGCACCGAGGGACCGCCCCGGTCGCGGTCCGCGTACGCCACCACGACCCCGGCCGTCCCGGCGTCGCCGCCGAACGCCATCGCCGCCACCAGCGCGCGCTTGGCCGCGCACTCCCCCGTTTCCGCGGGGACGACTTCCGCGACCACGATCCGCGACGGCGCTTTCGTCCCGTCGGCCTTCGTGAGCTGCGCGTCGGTACCGGCATCGGCGGTCACCGCGGCGAGCGGGCCGTTGTCCGGGCTGAACGCGCTCACGCCGAGGTCGGTCACCGCCTTGCGCGCCGCCGCGTCGAGATCGGCCAGCGGTTCGGTCGTGACGCCCGCACCGCCGAGGTTGCTGTCGCCGCAGAAGTCCTCACCCAGGAACGCGCTCGTGATCAGGCGGATGCCCGGGACCGCGCCGGTCTTGTCCCAGCCGTGCAGCGTGCCGGGCTGGGGCACCCAGTTCGGCGGGACGTCGTAGGCGTACGAGCCATCGCGGCCCGCGACGGACTGCCACCCCGCGACCACCGCCGGGACCGCGGCCCGCGGCGACGGCGTCACCACCACCGGCGACCGCGGCGTCGGCGCCGAGGACGCGTCCCGCGGCTTGCCGACCCCTAGCGCGTTCAGCACCCCGGCGACCAGCGCGATGAAGACCAGGCCGAACCACGGCGCGCGCCGCCACTTGAGCGGCTTCGCGGCGGCGCGGATCCGCTTCGGCCGCGCACGCGGGAGGTCCGGCGCGTCCGCGGGTTCGTAACCGCCGAACCCGCGGAGCGCCGCGTTGTCCTCGTACCCCGGCGTCGGGTCGTCCGGGCGCCGGGCCATCAGGACCGGACGAGCTTGACCAGGTGCTCGGCGACGGCGTCGACCGCGATCTCTTCGCGCTCGCCGGAGCGCCGGTCCTTGACCTCGACGACGCCGTTGGCCAGGCCGCGCCCGACCACCAGGATGGTCGGCACGCCGACCAGCTCGGCGTCGGCGAACTTGACGCCCGGGGTCGCCTTGCGATCGTCGAGGATGACCTCGAGGCCCGCCGCGTCCAGCTCGGCGGCGATCTTCTCGGCGCCGGCCGCGATCGCCTCGTCCTTGCCCGCGATGACGATGTGCACGTCGAACGGCGAGACCTCGCGCGGCCAGATCAGGCCCAGGTCGTCGTGGTTCTGCTCGGCGAGCACGCCGACCAGCCGCGAGACGCCGACGCCGTACGAACCCATCGTGATCCGGATCGGCTTCGAGTCGGGGCCGAGCGCGTCGAGCTCGAACGCGTCCGCGTACTTGCGGCCGAGCTGGAAGATGTGCCCGATCTCGATGCCGCGCGCGGCGACCAGGGTGCCCTGGCCGTCCGGCGACGCGTCGCCCTCGCGGACCTCGGCGGCCTCGATCGTGCCGTCCGGGGTGAAGTCGCGGCCGGCCAGCAGGTCGACGACGTGGTGGTCGACCTTGTCGGCGCCGGTGACCCAGGCGGTGCCGGGGACGATCCGGGGGTCGGCGAGGTAGCGCACGCCGTTGTCCTGCAGCGCCTTCGGGCCGATGTAGCCTTTGACCAGGAACGGGTTCTTCGCGAAGTCGGCCTCTTCGAGCAGCGCCACCTCGGCGGGCTCCAGCGACGCTTCGAGGCGCTTCATGTCCACTTCGCGGTCACCAGGGACCGCCACGCAGACCAGCTCCCACTCCTTCGCGCCCGGCTGCCGCGTCTTGAGCATGACGTTCTTCAGCGTGTCCGCCGCGGTGAACGTGCGGCCCAGGTCCGCGTTGTTCAGGAAGTTGACCAGCGTCTCGATGGTCGGCGTGTTCGGCGTGTGGTGCACCTGCGCCTCGGGACGGCCCTCGATCGGCTGCGCGGGCGGCGCGGGCGTGACGACGGCTTCGACGTTCGCCGCGTACCCCGACTCGGTGCTGCGGACGTAGGTGTCCTCGCCCGTCTCGGCGACCGCGAGGAACTCCTCGGACGCCGAGCCGCCCATCGCGCCCGACGTCGCCTTCACGACGACGTACTCGAGGCCGAGCCGGTCGAACAGCTTCGTGTAGGCCTCGCGGTGGGCCTGGTAGGAGCGCTCCAGGCCCTCGTCGTCGAGGTCGAAGGAGTACGAGTCCTTCATGACGAACTCGCGGCCGCGCAGGATGCCGGCGCGGGGACGCGCTTCGTCGCGGTACTTGGTCTGGATCTGGTACAGCGTGACCGGGTAGTCGCGGTACGAGCTGTACTCGCCCTTCACGGTCAGCGTGAAGAGCTCTTCGTGCGTCGGGCCGAGCAGGTAGTCGGCGCCCTTGCGGTCCTTGAGGCGGAAGAGGCTGTCGCCGTACTCGGTCCAGCGGCCGGTGGCCTCGTAGGGCTCCTTCGGCAGCAGCGCGGGGAACTGGATCTCCTGCGCGCCGATCTTGTTCATCTCGTCGCGCACGACGTTCTCGATGCGGCGCAGCACGCGCAGGCCCAGCGGCAGCCAGGAGTACCCGCCCGGGGCGACCCGGCGGACGTAGCCGGCGCGTACCAGGAGCCGGTGGCTCGGTACCTCGGCGTCCGCCGGATCCTCGCGCAACGTGCGAAGGAACAACGACGAAGTCCTGGTGATCACTGCGGGGCTCCCTGCGCCGGGCGGGTGTGAAAGTCCCGCTCAGGGTAGTCAATCCCCCGGCCGTGACTCCAACGGGTTACTCGGCGGCCCGTTTTTGTCGGGGGTCGCCGCTAGCTTCGGCGCATGGCGATCCACATGGGCATGATCACGATCGACTGCGCGGACCCGCGCGGTCTTGCGGAGTTCTGGACGGCGGCGCTGGAGACGACGGTGGCGCAGGACTACGAGGGCGAGTTCCTCATCCTCGCGCCCACCGACGGCGGCCTCCCGCTGGCGCTGCAACGGGTACCGGAGCCGAGAGCGGGCAAGAACCGGGTGCACGTCGACTTCGGCGGTGACGAGCGCGAGGTCGAGGTGAAACGCCTGGTCGGGCTGGGTGCGAAGGAGGTCGCGGAGCACCGGGTGCCGGGCCTGGCCTGGACGGTGCTGGCCGATCCGGAGGGCAACGAGTTCTGCGTTTCGGGAGGTGAGCACTGAGCGGGGGCGCCGGGTAGAAAGGCGGCATGAGCGCTCGCGTACTGCTGCCCTGGACCGACATCGAGGTGCCGGAGGGAGTCGAAGCCGCGTACTACGACGGTGGCGAGGCCGTGCCGGACGGCCTTGGCGAGGTCGAGTTCTACGTGCTGCCCTACGACCGCGGGCCGGAGCCGCCGAAGCTGATCAAGGAGCTGCCCGCGCTGCGGGTGGTGCAGTCGCTGTCGGCGGGCGTCGAGGCGGTGGTGCCGCTGCTGCCGGCGGGCGTCCGGCTGGCGAACGGGCGCGGGCTGCACGACCTGAGCGTGGCCGAGCACGCCCTCGCCCTGATCCACGCGGCCCAGCGGGACCTGCCGCGCTGGTTCGCGCAGCAGGCGCGGGGCGAGTGGGTGCGCGAGCACACGCGGTCGCTCGCCGACAGCCGCGTGCTCCTGGTCGGCCACGGCTCGATCGGGCAGGCGATCGAGCGCCAGCTCGTCGCGGCGGAGGCGGCGGTGACGAAGGTGGCGAGCCGCCCGCGTCCGGCGGAAGGCGTCCACGGCGTCGCCGAGCTGCCCGAGCTGCTGCCCGCCGCCGACATCGTGGTGCTGATCCTGCCGGACACGCCAGCCACCCGCGGCCTGCTCGGCCGCGCGGAGCTGGCCGCGCTCCCGGACGACGCCCTCGTGGTGAACGTCGGTCGCGGCACGGCGATCGACACCGCCGCGCTGCTGGCGGAGACCCGCACCGGGCGGCTGCGCGCGGGCCTCGACGTGACCGACCCGGAACCCCTGCCCGCCGACCATCCACTGTGGACGTCCCCGGGCGTGGTGATCACCCCGCACATCGCGGGCGGCTCGGCGTCGTTCTACCCGCGCGCGAAGAAGCTGGCGGCCGAGCAGCTGAGGCGGTACGTGCGGGGCGAGGAGCTGCTCAACCTCGTGGATCACTGAGCACGTAGACGTGCCACTCGTCGGCGACGCGGTACCCGCACCGCTCGTAGACGCCGAGCGCCCGGTGCGCGTTGTCGACGTCGACGTTGAGCGCCGACCGGTCGAACCCCGCGGCCTTCGCGGCCCGGAGCGTGTGGCCCAGCAGCCCGGACGCGACCCCGCGCCCGCGCAGGACCTCGCGCGTTCCGACCCAGGTGGCGTGGAGCTCGCGGACGCCCGTCGCCGCGGCTTCGGCCGCGTAGAAGTGGCACAGCACGAACGCCAGGACCTTGTCCCCGTCGAGGATGAGGAACGACAGGTCCGGCCGGAAGTCCTTCGAGCCGGTGACCAGGTGCCGCCACGCCGCCGGCTCGTAGATCGTGCTGCCCCAGTGGTCCGCGAAGGTGTCGTTGCGGGCATCGAGGACGGCGCCGTCGTACTCGAACCCGAACGGCACCGCCTCGAAGCCATCCGGCAGCGGCGGCTGCGGCGGCAGGTCCGCCAAGCCGACGCGCATGGTCACCATGGTCCGGCCGTGCCGGTAACCCGCTCCGGCGAGGACCCCGGCGATCCACCGCTCGTTCTCGTGGAGGCCGTAGTGCAGTTCCAGCGGCGCGCCCGGGAAGGTGCGCTCGTGGACTTCGCGGCTCGTCCGCGAGAACCACTCCGCCAGGTGACCGCCCACGACGTCGTCGCGGTGGTCCGGGTGCACGATCGACTGGAGCCGGATCATGTGCACGGGGTCGGCGGCGTCGCGGCGGCGGATCAGGCCGTACCCGACGAGCCGGTCGCCGTCCCAGGCGCCGGTCGTGGCGCGGGGCAGGTCGATGCTGGGACCTTCCAGCTCCTCGCGGAGGTCTTCCTCGCTGAAGTGCTCACCCGTCCGGTCGACTTCCTCGGCGGCCGTGTATAGGCGGGTCAGGGCCGGTACGTCGGCGAGCGTCAACGGGCGCCAGGTCAGGTCCATGCCGGGAGGCTAGGCCGGACGGCGGCGCCCGCGCACCCCGATTTACGCTCGGCACGTGCTGGTGCTCCTCCCCCCTTCCGAGACCAAGGCCGACGGCGGCCGCGGCGGCCCGCTCGACCTGAGCGCGCTGTCGTTCCCCGAGCTGAACCCGGCCCGCGCGAAGCTCGCCGACGCGCTGGTCGAACTGGCCGCCGACGTCCCGGCCAGCCTGGCGGCCCTGGGCCTGACCGAGCGCCAGTCCGGGGAGGTCGCGCGCAACGCCGAGCTCTGGATGTCCCCGACGATGCCGGCCCTGCGCCGCTACACGGGCGTCCTCTACGACGCCCTCGACGTGAAGAGCTTCACGAAGGCGGGCCTGGAGAAAGCCCACCGCCGCCTGGCGGTGACGTCCTCGCTGTTCGGCGTGGTCTCGGCGACCGACCCGATCCCGGCCTACCGCCTTTCGGGCGGCAACTCCCTGCCGGCGCTGGGAACCGTCCGCGGCCTGTGGAAACCGGTCCTCGAACCGGTGCTGCAGGCGGTCGAAGGTCTGGTCGTGGACCTGCGCTCGGGCACGTACTCGGCCTTCGCCAAGCTCCGCCCGGACGCGGTGACGGTCCGCGTGGTCACCGAAAACGCCCGCGGCGAACGCGTGACGGTCAGCCACTTCAACAAGGCGTACAAGGGCCGGCTGGCCCACGTGCTGGCCGCCACCCGCGCCGAACCGTCCACTGTGGAGCAGCTGGTGAAGGTGATCACGAAGGCGGGCCTGGTGGTCGAGCGCACCGGCGACCACGCGCTGGAACTGGTCACCGAAGGCTGACGGCCCGCTCGAACAAGGCGCCGGAACCCCCGGCTCCATCGGCGATCCGCACCAGCCGGAAGCCCTGCCGCCGGTAGTAGGCGTGCAGGCGGGCGTTGCTCTTCCACGCGTCGAGCCGCAGCCACCGCTTGCCCCGCCGCGCGGCCTCCGCCGCGGCCTCGTCGAGCAACCACGCGCCGACGCCGAGCCCGGCGAACGCGCGGTCGACCGCGAGGTGGCTGAGGTAAAGCGCGGCGGAACGGTCGTCCGCCGGCCGCCAGCAGGGCGCAGCTTCCTCGCCGAGGGTCATGGTCGCGACCGGCACGCGCGGCGGGTCCGCCGTCTCCGCCACCCGGAGCGCGCCGGTCGCGAGACCCGGCCGCAGCTCGTCGGCGCGCCACGGCGATCCCGCCCACTGGTCGAGCCCCTGGGAGCCGAGCCACGAGACCGCGCCGTCGAGGATCGCCACCAGCGCGGTGAGGTCCGCCTCCGTGGCCGGGCGGAGGCGGTGGCCGTTCAGAAGCGGTCCGGGGCGAACGGGGCCAGGTCGAAGCCCGGGTCCTCCCCCACCGCCAGTGCCGCGACGAGCTTGCCCGCGAACGGCGCGTTCGTCAGGCCGCCCGCGCCGAAGCCCGTCGACACCGCCAGCCCGGGCCGGAGCAGGCCGAGGATCGGCAGGCCGTCCGGTGTGCCCGGGCGGAAGCCGACCCGGGTCTCCGCCAGCGTCGCGTCCGCGAGGCCGGGCGCGACCGCCAGCGCGTTGTCCAGGACCTCGCGCTGCCCGGCGGCCGTGACGCGGTAGTCGAAGCCGGCGTCCGCCTCGCGGGTCGCGCCCGCGACGACCCGGCCGCCGCCGAACGCGAGGAGGTAGTGGCTGGTCCGCGGCAGGACCACGGGCCACGCTGCGGTGTCCGTGCCCGGCAGGTCGAAGTGGCTGATCTGGCCGCGGTGCGGCGTCACCGGCAGGTCGATGCCCAGCGGCGCGAGCAGGTCACGGCTCCACGCGCCGGCCGCGACCACGACGCTGTCCGCCTCCAGCTGTCCCCCTTCGCCCGCGACGGTGCCGTCGGCCCGGAACGCGACCTCCCCTTCGACGAACTTCGCGCCCAGGCGCTCGGCGTCACGCAAGAGCGCCCGGCGCAGCTCGTGCCCGTCGACGCGCCCGGCGCCGGCCAAGTGCACCGCACCCAGCCCCGGCGCCAGCGCCGGGAAGAGCTCACGTGCCTGCGCCGGGTCGAGCCGGCGGACCTCGCCGATCTCCGGAGCGCCCGCCGCGCGCTGGTCCAGCCGATCCTGTGCCTCGGCCAGCTCGGCCTCGTCGGCCGACACGATCATCCCGCCGACCACCTCGAACGACGAGCCCTCGAGCTCCGCCGTGAATTCGCGGTAGTAGCGGCCGGCGGCCGAAGCGAGCGGGTACAGCGCGTCTTCCCACTTCGACGTCCACGGGCTGACGATCCCGGCGCCGGCCTCGGTCGCCGTCCCCGGCCGCGCCGCGTCCGCCACGACCACTTCCACGCCGCGGCGTGCGAGGTGCCAAGCCGTCGCCGCGCCGCCGATTCCGCTTCCGATCACGAGCACTCGCATGGTTTCCACCCTGCCCGAACGTGCCGCGCCCGGGCCAGCGGGATTGTTCCGCGCCACTGCCCGGTCGGTCGTATGCTGCGCGCCATGCCGAGCCGTGCCGAGCGGTATGTCGCCCATCTCGACACCCTGACCGGGACCAGCGAACCCCGCCTGCAGCCGATCCCGTCGACCCACGACGGGCTCGACGACGTCATCTCGTTCGTCTACGCCGACGAACCGGAACCGCGCTACATGACGGGCGCGACCTACGGGCTTTCGCTGGCCGAGCACCCGGACTGGCACGGCATGAGACCGGAGCTGTGGATCAGCGTCCGGTCCGACGACCCCACGTGGGCGCTGGCGATCGGCTACCTCGCCGAGCAGCTGCGGGGCACCTGCCCGTTCGTCTACGGCGACACGATCGACTTCGGGCAGCCGATCGCCGAGGAGTCCGCGATGACGGCCTTCGCGGTTTCGGCACCCGCGGGGCTGGACGCGCACCAGTACACGCTGATCGACGTCGGCGGCGCGCCGATCAGCATCGCCGGCTGCTTCCCGGTGCACGACACCGAGCGGAAGTTCATCCGCGAGCACGGCATCGACGCGTTCTGGCAGCTGGACTGGGACCTCTACGACGTACGCCGCGCTCCAGTGGTCTAGACCTCATCGCGGGTGCGGTACGCGGCCATCGCGATGTGGGCGAACGAGCGGACCAAGGGGTTCGCGTTCCCCTGCTGCCACGCCATGACCACCGGGCTCGGCGGCATCGCGGGCAGCGGCACCACGACCAGGTCTCCAGGTGGCTGGTGGCCGAGCGGCATCAAGCCGACCGTGCCGTTCCAGAGGACCGCCTGCAGGCACTCCTGGACCGCGCGCACCACCGGGCCCTCCCGGGGTTCGCCGCCGTGCCAATAGGACTGCCAGCGCGGGTCGGTGCCGTCCGGGAAGCGGAACCAGCGGCGGCCGGCCAGGTCGGCGAGGTCGAGGTGGTCGCGGGCGGCCAGGGGGTCGTCGGCGCGCAGGACCGCGCCCACCGGGTCGGTGCGCAGTTCGTGCACCGACAGGCCGGTTTCGTCGAACGGCCCGCGCGTCAGCGCCACGTCGACCAAGCCCGTGCGCAGGCCGCAGGTGGGGTCGGTCAGGTCGGCGTCGCGGACGCGGACCTCGACGTCCGGGTGGCGCCGCCGGTAGGTGTCGGCGAGCCGGACCGCGTGCGGGTCGGTGCTGTCGCCCAGGATGCCGACGGTGAGCACCGCTTCACCCGCCGCCGCGGCCACGCGCACGCGGGCGCGGTCGGCCTGGTCGAGCAGGGACCGGGCTTCCGCAAGCAGGGCCGCTCCGGCCGGGGTGAGCGTGACGCCCGTGGCGGAGCGCAGCAACAGCACGGCACCGACGTCGCTCTCCAGCTGCTTGATCGCCCGGCTCAGCGGCGGCTGGCTCATGTGCAGCCGCGCGGCCGCCCGCCCGAAGTGGAGTTCTTCGGCGACGGCCACGAAGTACCGCAGCGTGCGCAGCTCCATGACCGGCGACGATAGCCATCCGGTATCGGCGCCACCGAACCGGTCTTGGACGTCCGCCGCCGGCCGGCGGTGGAATCGGGGCATGACCGAACTGACCGATCCCGCCGTGCGCGTCGACGGCGCCGAGGAGATCGCCCCGGACCTGCTGGTGATTCCCAACCACCGGGTCGAGCTGGTGCCCAACATCGGCGTCGTCGGCGGCTCGGAGGCCGTCCTCGTGATCGACACGGGCATCGGCACCGCCAACGCCGAGCAGGTGCTCGCCTTCGCGACCGAAGTGGCGAAGGGCCGTCGCCTGTACCTGACCACGACCCACTTCCACCCCGAGCACGCCTTCGGCGCGCAGGTGTTCGCCGGCGAGGCCACCTACCTGGTCAACCGCGCCCAGGCCGACGACCTCACCACCAAGGGTCCGGGCTACCTGGAGATGTTCCGGGGCCTGGGCGAGGTGATCGCCCGCCGCCTCGAGGGTGTCCGGTTGCCCCTTCCCGACCACGTCTACGACGACGGCTACGACCTCGACCTGGGCGGCCGGACCGTGCGGCTGCGCCCCACCGGCCGTGGCCACACCCGGGGTGACCAAGTCGTCGAGGTGCCGGACGCCGGTGTCCTGTTCACCGGCGACCTGGCCGAGACCGGGCAGTTCGCGATCTTCCCGTGGTTCCCGCCGCACGACACCGATGTCTCGGGCGTCGGTTGGCTCGCCGTCCTCGACCGGCTGGCCGCCGCCGGGCACCGCGTGGTGGTTCCCGGGCACGGAGAGGTCGGCGGCGGTGCCGTACTCACCGACGTCCGTGCCTACCTGCGGGAACTGCGGGACGAGACCTGGCAGCGGCGGGACTCGGCGATGGGCGTGGACGAGGTCGTCGCCGAGGTCCGCTCGCTGCTCGTCGAACGGCACCCGGACTGGGCCGGCCGCGAGTGGATCGAGCCAGGCGTCGCGTGTCTGTGCACCGAACACGACGCCTGACCCGGGTCACCGGGCGCCGAGCACCGCCATGGCCGCGTTGTGGCCGGGGATGCCGCTCACACCACCTCCTCTCGCGGCTCCCGCGCCGCACAACAGGACGCGTTCGTGCGGTGTTTCCACGCCCCAGCGGCCGGCCTGGGCCGGATCCTCGGCGAACGGCCAGGAAAGGTCCCGGTGGAAGATGTGCCCCGCCGGCAAGCCCAGCTCGGCTTCCAGGTCCAACGGGGTTTTGGCTTCCACACAGGGTTTTCCCGCGGGCGTGGACAGCAGGCAGTCCTCGATCGGCTCGGCCAGCACGCTGTTCAGGGAAGCCAGCGTCGCGCGCAACG
Organism: Amycolatopsis eburnea; assembly: GCF_003937945.1. Lineage (GTDB taxonomy): Bacteria > Actinomycetota > Actinomycetes > Mycobacteriales > Pseudonocardiaceae > Amycolatopsis > Amycolatopsis eburnea. Next base: position 41,743 of record NZ_RSEC01000014.1, on the reverse strand, counting down.
CCGCTTCCCGCGCCTCTTCGTTGCGCCCCTCGAAGAGCCGCGCGGGCATGTGCAGGCCGAACAGGGTGAGGGTGTGCGCCCCGGCCGCGCGTTCGGCCGGGCCGAGGATCGACGGATCCGTCAACGAATGGCAATAGATCTCGCACGGCGGCAGCGTGGGGATCCGGCCCGCTTCCGCCTCGCGATACGCCGCCTCCAACTGGGTGAAGGTCTCGTTGACGTGGAAGGTGCCACCGAACGCCTCGGCCGGGTCGACGTCCGGGTCACGCAGCCTCGGCAGCCGCGAGAGCACCATGTTCACCTTCAGCTGCGCGCCTTCCGGCCGGCTCGGCGGCTCCTCGCCCAGCAGCCTCGCCAGCGTGGACGGCGCGACATTGGCGAGGACGTGCCCTCCGGCGACGACGTGCTCGGCGTCGTCACGCCGGTAACGCACCTCGCCCCCGGGATCCACCGAGAGCACCTCCGCGCCGGTCACCAGGCGCGCGCCCGCGGCGGCCGCGGCCGTCGCGAGCGCGCCGGTGACCGCGCCCATGCCGCCGACCGGGACGTCCCAGTCGCCGGTGCCGTTGCCGATCACGTGGTAGAGCAGGCACCGGTTCTGCCGCAGGTCCTCGCCGTCCGCCGGGGCGAACGTGCCGATCAGCGCGTCGGTGAGCACCACGCCGCGCACCGTGTCGTCGCCGAACCACGACGTGAGCGCTTCGCCGATCGGCCGTTCGAACAGCAAGGACCACGCCCGGTCGTCACCGATCCGGTCGCGGAAGTCCACTTCGGACAGCAGTGGTTCGGTGAGCGTCCCGAACGCGCGCCCGGCGACGCGCTCGGTCAGCTCGTAGAACCGCTGCCAGGCCGCGAAGTCCGAAGTGGACCCGGTGACGGCCCGGAACGACGACGCGGTCCGGCCGTCGTCGCCCGTGTCGACAAGAAGACCGGAACCGCCCGACGGGGTGTACGACGACATCCGGCGCCGTCGCAGCTCCACGTCGAGGCCGAGATCGGCCACGATCTTCTTCGGCAGCAGGCTGACGAGGTACGAGTAGCGCGAAAGCCGGACGTCCACGCCCTCGAACGCGCGGAACGAGACGGCGGCGCCACCGGTCTCTTCCCGTCGTTCGAGCACGAGCACCGACCGGCCCGCCCGCGCCAGGTACGCGGCCGCGACCAGGCCGTTGTGCCCGCCGCCGACGATCACCACGTCGTACGCGTCCATCCACTCCTCCTCGGGTCTGCCTGCCGGTTCATCGTGGCCACGACGGCGAGCGAAATTCAAGGAAACGTCACGAACGGACCGTTCGCGCTATTCGGTTGCGCGGCCCGTGACCGGTCCGGCAAGCTGAACGGGTCCGGCAGGGAGCCGGTGTACGTGAGAGCGGGGAGGTGCCTGTCGTGATGGATGTCCGGGCCTTTTCGCGCCCTTGCCCACCTGCCCCACGGAGCTGACCACGCGCCCGGTGGGGCATCCCTGATCGAGGAGAAACCCACCAGTGCGCCAGCACGACTTCGAAGACTTCGACAGTTTCGACGAACAGCCCTCCCGCCGCCGCGCAGCGCGTTCGCGCCGGCGTGGGCGGTTCGACGATCCCGAGCCCACCCGCAGCGGGCGGCTCACCGAAGGCGAGCGCGTCCGGCTCGCCAAGCTCCGCGACGACGCCTACACCGAAAACCAGCTGCCCGACGGGGCCGACCGCTGGTCCACCTGGGACGACGCCGAACACGGCCCGCTGCCCCGGCCGGACTGGGTGGTCACCGAGCTCGCCGCGGTCGACACCGACCTCGGGGTGCTCAAGACCGGCAAGGAGGCCGACGTCCACCTGCTGCGGCGCGGGCTGCCCGGCACCGGCGGCACGCTGCTCGCCGCGAAGCGCTACCGCAGCGACGAGCACAAGCTGTTCCACCGCGACGCGGGCTACCTCGAGGGACGGCGGATGCGCCGCTCCCGCGAGATGCGCGCGATCGAGCACCGCACCGCGTTCGGCCGCAACCTGATCGCCGAGCAGTGGGCCGTCGCGGAGTTCGCCGCACTGGGTCGCTTGTGGACGCTCGGGGCGCCGGTCCCCTACCCGGTGCAGCGCAACGGGACCGAGCTGCTCCTCGAGTTCCTCGGCGAGGAGGACGGGACGGCCGCGCCGCGGCTGGCCCAGGTGCGCCCGGACCCCGAGGAGCTGACGGACCTCTGGTTCCAGGCCACCGCGGCGCTCGAGCTGCTCGCCGCCGAGGGGCTCGCGCACGGCGACCTCTCGGCGTACAACCTGCTCGTGCACCGGGGCCGGCTGATGGTGATCGACCTGCCGCAGGTCGTCGACGTCGTGGCCAACCCCGGCGGCGCCGAGTTCCTGGCCAGGGACGTGCGCAACCTGGCCGGCTGGTTCCACGGCCGCGGGCTCGGCGAGCACGTGACGAACACCGGTGAGCTGCTGGCGGAGCTCGTGACCGCCGCCGGGCTCGGGTGACGCGGGGCGGCGTCGCGGCTGTGGCGCGGAACACGTCTGCGACGCCGCCCACAACCGGTGACCTCGATGCGAAGTCCCAGCTCCGGCTCGGGTACAGTATGTACAGACCGCAACCGGCGGCGTGGATGAGTTGGTGTCCGTCGCCTCCAGAGCCACCGAATGGCTCGCGGTGATCCGTAAATCCCATGCGGCGCGCAGTGTCGGCAAGTGCAAGACACGGTGTGCCGGGTCCGTCCCTGTGAACGCCCACCGCACACCATCTTGCCCTGCCTGCGCGCGGGCAGCCCGGGCCTCCTTGCGACGAACCGCGTCCGAGAGGCATTTGTGACAGTCACGTTCAACTCCGGCCACACCTCGACGTCCGCGCGCGCGGACCGTCCCGACCGCAAGCCGCGCCAGCGGCCCGCGGGTGGGGACATGCTGCGCGACGACGCGGTCGAGACCGTGGCCACCAAGACGTTCGCCCAGCTGGGCCTGCCGGAGCCGCTGCTCCGCGCGCTGGCCGACGCGGGCATCAACAACCCCTTCCCGATCCAGTCCGCGACCATCCCGGACGCGCTGGCCGGCCGTGACGTGCTGGGCCGCGCCCAGACCGGCTCCGGCAAGACCCTCGCCTTCGGCCTGGCCATGCTGGCCCGGCTCGACGGCGGCAAGGCCCGCCCGAAGCGCCCCCGCGCGCTGATCCTGGTCCCGACCCGCGAGCTGGCCATGCAGGTCGCCGACTCGCTGACCCCGCTGGCCAAGGCGCTCGGCCTGTGGTGCCGCACGGCCGTCGGCGGCATGGCCTTCGCCCGCCAGGCCGACGCGCTCTCGCGCGGTGTCGACCTGCTGATCGCCACCCCGGGCCGGCTGTCGGACCACGTCCGGCAGGGCACCGCGCACCTGGGCGACTGCAACTTCATCGCCCTCGACGAGGCCGACCAGATGGCGGACATGGGCTTCATGCCGCAGGTCCGCGAGATCCTCGACCTCACCCCGCCGGGCGGGCAGCGGCTGCTGTTCTCGGCGACGCTCGACGGTGACGTCAACCGCCTGGTCCGCCAGTACCTGACCGACCCGGTCACGCACTCGGTCGCGCCGTCGACCGCGAGCGTCGACACCATGGACCACCACGTGCTCCAGGTGTCGTACCAGGACAAGCAGGACATCATCACGCAGATCGGCGCCCGCGAGGGCCGCACGATCATGTTCGTGCGCACCAAGCACCACGTCGACCGCCTCACCGAGCGGCTGCGCGAGCAGGGCGTGCACGCGGCGGCGCTGCACGGCGGCAAGACGCAGGGGCAGCGCAACCGCGTCCTCGCCGACTTCAAGGACGGCCACACCCCGGTGCTGGTCGCCACGGACGTCGCCGCGCGCGGCATCCACGTCGACGACATCTCGCTGGTGCTGCACGTCGACCCGGCGGCCGACCACAAGGACTACCTGCACCGCGCGGGCCGCACGGCGCGCGCCGGGGCGTCCGGTGTCGTCGTCACGCTGGTCACCAACGACCAGCGCCGCATGGTCAAGCGGATGACCGACCGGGCCGGCGTCCGCGCCGAGTCCACGATGGTCCGTCCGGGCGACGACGCGCTGACCCGCATCACCGGCGCCCAGGAGCCCAGCGGCGAGCCGGTCGTCGAGCGGCGGCGCGAGAACCCGCGTCGCGGTGGCGGCTTCCGCGGTGACCGCGGCTTCGGCGGTTCGGGTCGCGGTGGCTACCGCGGCGACCGCGACCGCGGCGGCGACCGGGGCAGCTACAGCGGCGACCGTGGTGACCGCGGTGGCGACCGCGGCGGTTACGGCCAGGGCTCTCGTGAGGGTCACGGCCACCGCGAAGGCCGTCCCGGCGGCTTCGGCGGCCGCGGCCGTCAGCCCCGGTCGGGCAACGGCGGGGGCTACGGCCGCCCGAGCCGTGGCCCGCGTCGCGGCTACGACAGCTGATCGATCCACCTCGGGAGCCCCGGACCACCAGGTCCGGGGCTCCCGGCGTTTTCGAGGCCCGCCACACGACCTCGCGAGTCATGGATGGGAGACTGCGGGACGTGACTACGCCGCCGACGCTCCCGCCCGATGAGGTTTTCGACTGGCTCGACGTCGAAGCGGAAAAGCGGGCGAACGCGGGGCTCGTGCGGCAGCTGCGACCGCGGCCCGCACAGGCCGACGAGCTGGACCTGGCCGGGAACGACTACCTCGGGCTGGCCCGCGACAAGCGCGTCGCCGGGGCCGCCGCGGCCGCCGCGCTGCGCTGGGGCGCGGGGGCGACCGGGTCCCGCCTCGTCACCGGGTCGACCGAGCTGCACACCGAACTCGAGCTGGAGCTCGCCCGGTTCTGCGGCGTCCAGGCGGCGCTCGTGTTCTCCTCCGGCTTCGCGGCGAACCTGGGGGCGGTGACCGCGCTGTCGGGCGCCGAGTCCGCGATCGTCACCGACAAGTACATTCACGCTTCGCTGATCGAGGGCTGCCGGCTGTCGCGCGCCGATGTCGCCGCGGTCGCGCACTCGACGCCGTCGGCGATCAAGCACGCCCTCTCGACGCGGCGCAAGCCGCGGGCGCTCGTGGTGACCGACTCGGTGTTCTCGGTGGACGGCGACCTCGCGCCGCTCGGCGAGCTGGCCGGCATCTGCCGCGAGCACGGGGCCGCGCTGCTGGTCGACGACGCGCACGGCTTCGGCGTCCTCGGCGAAGGCGGCCGCGGCGCGGTTCACGCGGCCGGGCTCGCGGGTGCGCCCGACGTCGTCACGACGTTGACGCTGTCGAAGTCGCTCGGTGCCCAAGGCGGGGCGGTGCTCGGGCCGCGTCGCGTGATCAAGCACCTCGTGGACACGGCGCGCAGCTTCATCTTCGACACCGCGCTGGCGCCGGCGAGTGCGGCCGCCGCGCTGGCGGCGCTGCACGCGCTGAAGGAAGAGCCCGGACTCGCGGGGAAGGTCGCCGAGAACGCGGGCAACCTCGCGATGTCCTTGAAGGCGGCCGGGCTGAAGGCGAGCCTGCCGGACGCCGCCGTCATCTCCGTTCAGGCGCCTTCGGCCGAGACGGCGGTCGCGTGGGCGGCGGCGTGCGCGGAGCAGGGCATCCGCGTCGGGTGCTTCCGGCCGCCGTCGGTGCCGGACGGCATCTCACGGCTGCGCCTGACCGCGCGGGCCGACCTCACGGAGGCCGATGTGGACCGCGCGGTGAAGGTGATCACCGCGACGGCGCCGCGGGGCGCGACCGCCTGACGCGGCTCGCGTGAAAAGGGGTCAGCGGGCGAGGCGGCGCATGCGGATGTGCGGGATGCCGTCTTCGTCGGTGTACTCCGCGCCTTCGGCGACGAAGCCGTAGCGCGCGTAGAAGCCCTGGACGTAGGTCTGGGCGTCGAGGACGTACTCGCCCGGGACCGTCAGCGCCTCTTCCATGAGCCGGGCCGCCAAGCCCTGGCCGCGGGCGTTCGCCGCCGTGGCCACGCGGCCGATGCGGCGGATGTCGCCCGGGTCGAGCAGGACTCGCAGGTAGGCCAGCACGCCTTCGTCACCCTCGAACCACAGGTGGCGGGTGTCGGGCTTCAGGTCACGGCCGTCGAGTTCGGGGTACGCGGCTTTCTGCTCCACCACGAAGACGTCCACGCGCAGGCGGAGGATGTCGTGGAGCTGGGCGGCCGTCAGTTCGGGACCGGTCGCGTCGTGCAGGGTCGGCATACCCCTGCTTACCACGCTCAGGGGAAGAGCGTGCGCGGCCTGGCCTGGGCTTCGATGTCGTCGGTGTAGGCCGAGACGCGGGTGTAGACCCCCGGCTTGCCCGCCTTGCCGCAGCCGTCGCCGAAGGACACGATGCCGATCAGGGTGTCGCCCACGACGAGGGGGCCGCCGGAGTCGCCCTGGCAGGCGTCCTTGCCGCCCTCGGGGTAGCCCGCGCAGACCATCGTCTTCTGGTTGTAGACGTTGTAGTCGGCGCTGCACTCGCTGTCGGAGACCAGCGGGACGTCGACGCTGCGCAGGTAGTCGGAGCGGGCGCCGCCGTCGGCGACGCGGCCCCAGCCGAGGACCGTCGCCTTCGTGCCTGTCGCGTACACGCTCGTGTCGTCGCTGCCGGGCAGCTTCGCCGGGCGGTAGTCGAGCTGGCCGCGGACGGTCAGGACCGCGACGTCGTCGCCCTGCGTCGGGTCGCTGTAGCCCTTGCTGATCCAGACCTTGGAGACGCCGAGGACCTGGCCGTCGTCCGTGCGCTTGTCCTCGCGGCCCGCGACCACCCGGATGTCCTGCTTCGCGACCGCCTTCGCGCAGTGGGCCGCCGTCGCGACCGCCGTGGAGCTGACGATCACCGCGCCGCAGAACTGGTTGCCGCCGCCGTCGGTCAGGAACACCGCGTACGGGTGGTCGCCGAGCGAGGCCTTTTCGCCGCCGACGATCCGCGCCTGGTTGCCGGATCCGGGGTCCGCCGACGCCGTGCCGACCACGACCGGGACGGTCACCGCGGCCACGGCGAGGAGCGCGCCGCTCGCGAGCAGCAGGGATCGACGGGACTTCACGGACATGGGACGTTCCCCTCATCAGACACGGCGAAGAACAAGCGCTCGGCACCCGGGCGACTCCGGTGCGTGAACGTCGTTGCGCTGAATACCCTAATCGGAGTGAGCCCAAAGCGGTGTCACTGGAACGGGTGGACTCCGCGCTCCGCGACCGGCCGTGCCAAGCTGGCCGGATGCGGCGGACGGTGGTGGTGCTCGGGGCGGTGCTGACCCTCGCGCTGACGTCGTGTGCTGCCGAAGAACTGCCGTCGGCGCCGCGGCCGGCGCCGCCGAGCCCGACCACGACGGCTCCGGTGACGGCGTCCGGCGCGCCCGCCGTCACCTGGCAGGTGGGTGCCCGGCCACTCCCCCGGCGGTCCGACGGCTTCGGCGAGATCGAACCGACGCCACCCGAACTGGTGAACCGGGCACTTCCGACAAAAGACCTCCTGCCACCGCCCGCCGGGGACCGGTACGCGTCGACGATCGGCGCGGTGCCCGCCGACGTCCTCGCGCGCAGCACCTGGCAGGCCGCGTGCCCGGTCAAGGCGACCGACCTGCGCTACCTGACGATGTCGTTCTGGGGCTTCGACGGCCGCGCGCACACCGGCGAGATGCTGGTCAACGCCAAGAGCGCCGCCGGGATCACCCAGGTCTTCGGGCAGCTCTTCGCGACGCGCTTCCCCCTCGAAGAGATGCGCGTGACCAGCCCCGCCGAACTCACCGCGCCCCCGACCGGCGACGGGAACTCGACCAGCGCGTTCGTCTGCCGCCCGGCGCGCGGGCAGACGAGCTGGTCGGCGCACGCCTACGGCCTCGCCGTCGACGTCAACCCGTTCTGCAACCCCTACACCCAGGGCGACCTCGTGCTGCCCGAGCTGGCCTCGGCCTACGTCGACCGCTCGAACCGCCGGCCGGGCATGGTGCTGGCCGGCGACGCGACCGTGCGGGCGTTCGCCGCGATCGGCTGGAGCTGGGGTGGCTCGTGGTCCAGCCCGAAGGACCGGATGCACTTCACCGGCAACGGCCACTGACCACGTAATACGACGTTAAGCACATCGGGGAACACCAGCTCGCCGGAGCCGGTTGGCTAGGGTGAATCGACCGGAGCCGACCCCCCCGCGGAGGATGCAGTGCCCCACTACGACCTGGTGATCGTCGGGACGGGATCGGGGAACTCGATCCTCGGCCCGGAGTTCGCCGGCAAGAAGACGGCGATCGTCGAGAAGGGCACGTTCGGGGGCACCTGCCTCAACGTCGGCTGCATCCCGACGAAGATGTTCGTGTACGCCGCCGACGTCGCGTACACGCCTTCGCACAGCGCGAAGTACGGCGTCGACGAAGAGCTGAAGGGCGTGCGCTGGCGCGACATCCGCGACCGGGTCTTCGGCCGGATCGACCCGATCGCCGCGGGCGGCGCGGAGTACCGCCGCAGCCACGAGGACAACGCGAACGTCGACGTCTACGACGGCACCGCCCGCTTCACCGGGCACAAGGAGCTGCGCGTCAGCTTCGCCGACGGGCGTCCCGACGAGGTGCTGACCGCCGACAAGTTCGTGCTCGCCGCGGGCGGGCGCCCGGTGATCCCGGAGATCCCCGGCCTCGACACCGTCGAGTACCACACCTCCGACACCGTGATGCGGCTCGACGAGCTGCCCGAGCGCCTCGTCATCCTGGGCGGCGGGTACATCGCGGCCGAGTTCGCGCACGTCTTCGCCTCGTTCGGCGTGCACGTCACGCTGGTCAACCGCTCAGGCAGGCTGCTGCGGTCGGAGGACGACGACGTCAGCGAGCGGTTCACCGAGCTGGCCGCGCAGCGGTTCGACGTCCGGCTCGACCGCAAGACCGTCCGGGCGCGCAAGACCGAGCACGGCGTCGCGCTGGACCTCGAAGGACCGCAGGGCGCCGAAACCGTCGAGGCCGACGTGCTGCTGGTCGCGACCGGGCGACGGCCGAACTCCGATCTGCTGGACGTCGCCACCACCGGGGTGACCACATTGGACAGTGGGCACGTCGTGGTCGACGACCACCAGGAGACCGTCGTCGAGGGCATCTACGCGCTCGGCGACCTTTCCTCGCCGCACGAGCTCAAGCACGTCGCCAACCACGAAGCCCGGGTGGTGCAGCACAACCTGCTGCACCCGGAGGACCCGATCACCGCCGACCACCGGTTCGTGCCGCACGCGGTGTTCACGCACCCGCAGGTGGCGTCGGTCGGGCTCACCGAGCGGAAGGCGCGCGAACAGGGCGTCTCGTACGTGACCTCGAAGCAGGACTACGCCGGGATCGCGTACGGCTGGGCGATGGAGGACACCACCGGCTTCGCGAAGCTCCTGGCCGACCCGGCGACCGGGCAGCTGCTCGGTGCGCACATCATCGGGCCGCAGGCGTCGTCGGTGATCCAGCCGCTGATCCAGGCGATGAGCTTCGGCCTCGACGCGCGGAGCATGGCGCGCGGGCAGTACTGGATCCACCCGGCGATGCCGGAGCTGATCGAGAACGCCCTGCTCGGCCTGCCCCTGGACTGATGTTCCTGAAGGCCACCTTGAGGAACGTAGAGTTCCTCAAGGTGGCCTTCACGGCTTTTCAGAGGGTGAGGGACCAGGTGTCGAGGGTGCCGGTGTCGCCGGGGCCGTAGTCGGTGACGCGCAGCTGCCAGCGGCCACCGGCCGGAGACGCCGCGGGGACGGTGAAGGTGCGGGCGCCAGTCCACGCGGTGCAGGTGCTGCCGCCGCTGTACTTGAGCGCGTACGCCTTGCCGTTCGGGTCCAGCAGCGTGACGCCGAGGTCTTCGGCGCACGTGTGGCGGATGGTCACCGCGACCGTCAGCGGCGTCGCGGCCTGACCGGTCAGGGTGGACGTGACCGGGCTGAACACCTGCTGGTAGTCGCGGATCGCGAAGTCGGTGTCGTTCGTCAAGGTCCGGCCGCCGTCCACCTGGGTCCGTGCCGGAACCGCGGTGCTGGCCGGTGACACGTTCCCCGCGGCGTCGCGCGCCTTGACCGTGAACGTGTACGCGGTGTCCGGCGCGAGACCGGTGACGGTCGCCGAAGTCCCGGTGACGCTCGTGGCGAGCGCGGAACCGTTGTAGACGTCGTACGCGGTGACGTCGCCGGTGGACGCGTCCCAGGCCAGCGAAACGCTGGTGGCCGTCGTGCCGGTGACCCTCGGATTGGCCGGGGCGCCCGGCAGCGTCGTGCCGCCGCCGGTGACGAGCGTGAGCTGCCACTTGCCCAAGGCCTCGAGCACCGGCTGGAACAGGGACAGGTCGCCGTCGGACGGGTTCTCGACGCACTGGGACGGGCCGCCGTCGTGCAGGCCGGTCGCCTTGTCGCCGAGCAGCCAGCCGCCGCCGGAGTCGCCGCCGAGGGAGCACGCCGTGGTCCAGGTGAGGTCGTCGATGACCAGGCCACCGCCGTAGTCGACGGACTTGTGCGTGTACTTCACCTCGCCGCACTGCCAGTGCGAGGTGTTGCCGGAGTGGCAGACGCGGTCGCCGACCATCGCCTCGGCCGCGCCGGACAGCGTGATCGCGGACTGGCCCCAGGTGTTGACCGACGCCGACAGGTTCCAGCCGGGCTCCGTCACCGCCACGACGCCCATGTCGCCTTCGCGGGCGTTGACGCTGTGCGTGCCGCCGACGTTCGAGGTGCCGATGCGGTTCTGCTGGCCCGAAGCGCCGTACGCGGCTTGGTCGCGGTCGTTCGTGCAGTGGCCCGCGGTCAGGAAGTGCTTGGCACCCCCCGAATCCGTCACCGGGAAACCGACCGAGCAATTGCTTTCGCTGCCCGGCCACCACGGGTTCCCGGTCTGGATCGTGCCGGACTGCTGCCTCGGTGACGACGCCGTCTCGGTGATCCGGACCCCGAGTTCCCGCACCCGGGAAAGGAAACTCTCGGTCGCCGCGGTCTTCTTCGTCCGGTCGACGTCCACGCCGACCTCGTTGCCGCGGACGTCGACACCCCAGCCGTAGACGCCGGGTACGCCGGTGCCGACCAGGGCGCGGACGGACGCGTCGGTGCGGTCGAGGTCGGCCCGACTGCGCGCGACCACCCGAGCCGTCGCCCCCACGGCACGCGCCTGCTCGGCCGCTTCGGGCGTCGTGACGGCGACGGTCAGCTTCCCGGCGGCGGCGTCGAACCACTGCCCGGCCGACCGCGCGCGCACCGAAACGGGCAGGGCGGCGGCCAAGCGGTGGGCGTCGTCCTGGGCGGCGAGCTGGGCGCGGGCTTGGCCCGCGGTGAGGTTGAAGGCCGCGGCCACGCCCGCCACCTCGGCGTCCGGGTGCCCCGGTGCCGCTTCGGCGGGCGAGACGCCCAGCCCGAGCGCGGCCAATGCGGCCACGCCGGCGGCGGATACGAATCTGCGCATCGATTTCTCCTCGGATCGGCGAGTGGAGTGCGCAGACGGTAAGCCGCCGGAAACCCCGCGGCGCAGATCCGGAAGTCCTTAACAGTTAACTGGCGGGCCAATCCCATTCGAAGCCGTACCGGCCGGGACCGAAGTTGAGCGCGACCCCGTGCACCGCACCGGATTCCGGGACGATCTCGGTTTCTTCGCCGGGCTCGGCGAAACGGCGGCAGACCGGCGGGACGGCCTCGGGCGAGAACCGGATTTCGAGCACGTATTCGCGGACCGGGAGCCGAAATTTGCGTTCGTAGTTCGTCGCGATCGGGTACGGCGCGCGGTTCACGAGCGTGTGCTCGGTGATCACCGTTTCGCCGCGTTCGAGCGGCCGGGCGAAGAGCAGTTCGACGACGAGGAGGCCGTCTTCGGGCTTCACCACGGTGCGGCCGGGCCGGCAGCCACGCAGCGAGCGCAGTTCCGGCAGCGGCCGGTCGTGCTCGTCCAGGTGCAGGATCACCACCCACCGGTCCGGGCCGTCGGCTTCGGCCCGCAGCACCTGCCGCGACCGGATCTCCCGTTCCTCGCGGCCGGCGCCGACGAGGACGACGTCGTGCTGGCTGAGCCGGGTCAGCCGCTCGTCCCACCGGGTGTCCACATCGGACACCGCGGCGGCGATGCGCCGCCCGTCCGGCCAGAACCGGCCGATCTCGGCGGCCGCGGACCGGCGGGCCCGGGGCGGGCCGAGCAGCGCGGCGAGCGAGCCGGCCGGTACTTCCAGGACGGCTTCGAGCTGCCTCAGCCCCCGTACCGAATCACGCCGTTCGGGGCGGCTGCGGCCGGACTGCCAGTAGCTCAGCGTCGCCGTCGTGACCGAGACGCCGCGGGCGCGCAGGTGTTCGCGGAGCCGGTCCAGGCTCAGCCCGCGGGCGCGGATCGCCGCGCGCAGGGCGGCGTCGAACGGGCCCTCGCGCAGCAACGCCCCGAGGTCGGGGGACGGCACGGCCACCGAAAGATCTTAAGCCGCGCCGACCCGGCGAAAGGTGTTAACAGTTAAGAATCAGACGAACCGGCGGCGCCCGGCGAGCACGCCGAACACCACCTGCACGACGAGGAGGCCGAGCAGCATCGCCAGCGGCACGGTCCAGCCGCCCGCGAGGTCGTGCAGCAGGCCGAAGAGGAACGGCCCGAGCGCGGCGAACAGGTAGCCGAAGCCCTGCGCCATGCCGGACAGCCGGGCGGTGTCCGCGCCGGTCCGCGCCCGCAGCGCGATCACGGTCAGCGCCAGCGAGAACACGCTCATGCCGAGCCCGATCAGCAGGCTCCACAGCAGCGGCGACCACGCCGGGGCGAACAGCAGCCCGGCGGTCCCGGCGAACCCGACCACGCCGAGCGCGGCGATCCACGGCCCCTGCCCGCGCTGCCGGGCGGCCATCGGCGCGACGAAGAGGCTGATCGGCACGGCGATCAGCGAGACCAGGCCGAACAGCAGGCCGGCGTCGTCGCGCGACACGCCCGCGTCCATCAGCACCTGCGGGAACCAGCCCATCGCCGCGTAGGCGTAGAAGGCCTGCAGGCCGAAGAAGACCGTGACGATCCAGGCGAGCCGGTTGCGCAGCAGCGAACGGCCGCCCGCGGCGGCGTCGGCGTGCCTCGGCGCCCGGCCGGTGCCGCGGGCTGCGAGAATCCACGCCAGCAGCGCGACGACGGCCACCACGGCCCAGCTGCCCAGCGCCGGGCGCCAGCCGCCGAACGCGTCGCCGAGCTGCGGGGTCACCGCCGACCCGAGCGCGCCGCCGCCCTGCAGGGCCGCGGTGTAGACGCCGGTCATGACGCCGATGCGGGCCGGGAAGGAGTCCTTGATGACCACCGGGATCAGCACGTTGATCAGGGCGATGCCGGCGGTGGCCACCAGCGTCCCGCCGAGCACCACGGCCGGGCCGTCGAGCACGCGCAGCACGAGCCCGGCCGCGAGCGTGCTCAGCGCGATCGCGATGGCGGCGCCGATTCCGGCCCGGCGGGCGAGCAGCGGCGCGGCCAGCCCGGCGCCCGCGAAGCACAGCGTCGGCAACGTCGTGAGCACGCCGGCCCAGACCCCGGAAGTCCCGAGGTCCTGCCGCATTTCCGCGAGCATCGGGCCGACGCCGGTGATGGCCGGGCGCAGGTTGAGGGCGGTGAGCACCACCGCGACCGCCAGCAGCGCCCCGGCGGCGACCACGCCCGGGGTGCGGAACTCCACGGCGCCGTCGAGTTCGGGTTCGAGGGCGGATTCACGGTGTTCGACGTGCATGACGGCTACTATCGCATACGTAGGATGATTGGATGAAGGGATAATACTGTGCCTCTGGCCACCACCCGGCGAGCAGGCCTCGTCGACCAGGTCATCGACCAGCTGCGGACCGCGGTCACGCAGGGCGAATGGCCCATCGGCGAACGCATCCCCACCGAAGCCGAGCTCGTCGACCAGCTCGGCGTCGGGCGCAACACCGTGCGCGAAGCCGTGCGCGCGCTCGCCCACACCGGCCTGCTGGAGGTCCGGCAGGGCGACGGCACATACGTGCGCGCCACCAGCGAGGTGTCCGGCGCGATCCGGCGGCTCTGCGGGTCGGAGCTGCGCGAAGTCCTGCAGGTCCGGCGCACTCTGGAGGTCGAGGGCGCACGCCTGGCCGCCGCCGAGCGGACCGACGACGAGGTCGCCGAGCTGTGGGACCTGCTGTCCCGCCGGGAGACCGAGCTGCGCGAGGGGCGCTGGGAGGACTTCGCGCGCACGGATGCGGAGTTCCACTGCGCCGTCGTCCGCGCCGGCCACAACCGGCTGCTCACCGAGCTCTACCGCGGGCTGACCGAGGTCATCACGGCCAGCGTCGCGGCGACGTCCAGCATCACGCCGGGCGCCGAGCACGTGCCCGAGATCGGCCACGAAGGGCTGGCCCGCGCCATCGCCGAGCGGGACGCGGAGCGGGCGGCCGCCGAGGCGTGCGGCTTCCTGGACGAGCTCCTGCAGCGCATCGAACCCTCCTGACCTGCACCGACGCCACTTTGAACCCCTAAGGGTGCCATTTCAGGGTTGTCGTGGCACCACTATGGCGCCATAGTTGTGCCATGGACCTGACGCCCTTCGTGGACGAACTCCGCCGGGAGCTCGCGGTCGCCGCCGAAGCGGCGGGCGAGGAAGCCGTCGCCCTGGCCGAGCGGCTCACCGCGCCGCTCGAATCGGCGATCCGGCTCACCCTGCTCGACGCCCTTTCCGCGGCGGCCGACGAAATCACCCGCGACCTCGCGCCCGGCTCCGTCGAGGTGCGCCTGCGCCGCCGCGAAGCCGAATTCGCCGTCGCGCTGCCCGCCGCACCCGAGCCGCCGCCCCGGGAAACACCGCCGGCGCCCCCGGAAACCGACGACGGCGCCGTCGCCCGGGTCAACCTCCGGCTGCCCGAAGCGCTCAAGCAGCGCGTCGAAGAAGCCGCGAACCGGGAAATGCTCTCGATCAACGCCTGGCTCGTGCGGGCCGCGAACGCCGCCCTCGGTCCCGGCAAGGGCCAGACGCAGCGCCGGTCGGTCTTCGGCGAGAAGTACACCGGCTGGGTTCAGTAACCCACCCGTCTCTTTCACCTACACGTCTCCGACCTGCGGAGACGCCACCCGAGCACCCCAGGAGGGCGCAGCCATGCCCGTTTTCGCCACCCCCGAGCCGATCTCGGCCACGATCGACGTCAGCGTCGCCGACATCCGGATCGTCGCCGGCGAGCGCGCGGAAACCACCGTCGAGATCGAGCCCGCCGACCCGTCCGAACCCGAAGACCTGAAGGCGGTCGCCAAGACCCGCGTCGAGTTCGCGAGCGGCGAGCTGCTGGTCAAGGGCCCGAAGTACGCCACCAAGCTGTGGGGCAAGGGCGGCTCGCTGCACGTCACGGTCGAGCTGCCCGCCGGCTCGCGCCTCAGGTCCACGGCCGCCATGGGCGACATCCGGGTCAGCGGCCAGGTCGGCGACAGCCGCATCAAGACCTCGGTCGGCGACATCCACCTCGACCGGGCCGCCCGGCTCGAGGCGAGCACCGCCACCGGCGACGTCACCGTCGAACGGGCCACCGGCCACGTCGAGGCCCACACCGGCTCCGGCGAGCTGCGGATCCGCGAGATCGACGGCACGGCCGTGCTGAAGAACTCCAACGGCGAGACCCGCGTCGGCGAAGTCACCGGCGACCTGCGGGTCAGCACCGCGAACGGCGACATCTTCGTCTCCCTCGCGCACGCCGGCGTGCACGCCAAGACCGCGTCCGGCGACATCCGGCTCAACGAGGTCATGCGCGACGCCATCATCCTCGAGACCGCCGTCGGCGAGATCGAGGTCGGCGTCCGCGAGGGCAGCGCCGCCTGGCTCGAGCTCAACTCCCTGACCGGTTCCGTGCGCAACACGCTCACCCCCTCCGAGGGCCCTGGCGGGACCACGGAAACGGTCGAGGTCAAAGCCCACACCTACACCGGCGACATCGTCATCCGCCGGGCCTGAAGTCTCCACGCGAAGAAGGGGAAGACCATGCCAGACGCCATTGTGGCCGAAGGGCTCGTCAAGAAATACGGCTCCGTCACCGCCCTCGACGGGATGGACCTGCGGGTCCCGGAAGGCACCGTGCTCGGTGTGCTCGGGCCGAACGGCGCCGGGAAGACGACCACCGTGCAGATCCTCACGACGCTGCAGAAGCCGGACGCGGGCCGCGCGACCGTCGCCGGGTTCGACGTCGTGAAGGACGCGCACGTGCTGCGCTCGCACATCGGCGCGTCCGGCCAGTACGCCGCCGTCGACCAGGAGCTGACCGGGGCCGAGAACCTCGAGATGGTCGGGCGGCTCTACCACCTCGGCACCAAGCGGGCCAAGGCCCGCGGCCGGGAGCTGCTGGCCCGGTTCAGCCTCGAAGACGCCGCCGACCGGCCGGTGAAGGGCTACTCCGGCGGCATGCGGCGCCGGCTCGACCTGGCCGGCGCGCTCGTGGCCAACCCGCCGGTGCTGTTCCTCGACGAGCCCACGACCGGGCTCGACCCGCGGGCCCGCACCGAGCTGTGGGACGTCATCACCGAACTGGTCGCGGGCGGCACGACGCTGCTGCTGACCACGCAGTACCTCGAGGAAGCCGACCGGCTGGCCGACAGCATCGCCGTCGTCGACCACGGGCGCGTGATCGCCCGCGGCACCGCCGACGAGCTCAAGGACCTCGTCGGCGGCGAGCGGATCGAGCTGACCGTCGGCACGCACGCCGACGTCGAGGTGGCGCGGCGAGCGCTGGCGCGGCTGGCCAGCGGCGAGCCGCAGGCCGAGGCGTTCCGGCTCACCGTGCCCGTGACCCACGGCGCGAAAGCGCTTACCGAAGCGCTGGCCCTGCTCGCCGCCGACGGCGTCGACGTCCGCGACGTCGGCGTCCGCCGCCCCACCCTCGACGACGTTTTCCTCACCCTGACCGGCCACGAAACGGCCGAACCCGCGAAGGAGGCCGTGTGATGAACGCGGTGCAGATGGCCGTCACCGACGGCGTGACCGTCGCCAAGCGCAACTCGATCAAGATCGTCCGGTCACTGGACCTGCTCGGGTCCATCGTGTTCATGCCGGTGATGTTCGTGCTGCTCTTCGGCTACGTCTTCGGCAGCGTGATCGACATCCCGGGCATGTCCTACCGCGAGTTCATGCTCCCGGGGATCTTCACCCTCGCGGTGGCGATGGGCAGCATCGTCACCGGCTACGGCCTGACCGACGACCTGCAGAAGGGCATCATCGACCGGTTCAGATCGCTGCCGATGTCGCCGGCCGCGGTGCTGATCGGGCGGACCACGGCGGACCTCATCCTCAACGTGACGAGCCTGCTCATCATGGGCCTCGTCGGCCTGCTGGTCGGCTGGCGCATCCACACCGGCGTCTTCGAGGCGCTGGGCGGCGTGCTCCTGCTGCTCGCCTTCGCCTACGCGCTGTCGTGGGTGATGGGGACGCTCGGCCTCGCCGTGCGCAAGCCCGAGGTGTTCAACAACGTCTCGAGCGTGGCGATCTTCCCGCTCACGTTCCTGGCCAACACGTTCGTCGACAGCGGCAGGCTGCCCACCCCGCTGCGGGTGATCGCGGACTGGAACCCGGTCTCGGCGATCACCCAGGCGGCGCGGGAGCTGTTCGGCAACACCAGCGCGGCGATGCCGGTGCACGACGTCTGGCCGATGCAGCACGCCGTGCTCGCGTCGGTGCTGTGGATCGCGGTGCTGCTGGTGGTCTTCGTGCCGCTTTCGGTGCGCTGCTACAAGAAGGCCACCAGCCACTGACTCACGGCAGCGTGAGGATCTCGCTGCCGTCGGCCGTCACCACGAGGGTGTGCTCGAACTGGGCCGTCCACTTCTTGTCCTTCGTGGTGACGGTCCAGTCGTCGGACCAGATGTCGTAGTCGATGGTGCCCAGCGTGATCATCGGCTCGATCGTGAAGGTCATGCCCTCCTCGATGATCGTGTCGACGGAGGGCTCTTCGTAGTGCAGGACCGTCGGCGGCGTGTGGAACGCGGGGCCGACGCCGTGGCCGGTGAAGTCGCGGACCACGCCGTAGCCGAAGCGCTTGGCGTAGGACTCGATGACCCGGCCGATGACGTTGAGCTGGCGGCCCGGCCGGACCGCCTTGATCGCCCGCATCGTCGCCTCGCGGGTGCGCTCGACCAGCAGGCGGGCCTCTTCGGAGACGTCGCCGGCCAGGAACGTCGCGTTCGTGTCGCCGTGGACGCCGCCGATGTAGGCGGTGACGTCGATGTTGCAGATGTCGCCGTCCTCGATCACCGTCGAGTCCGGGATGCCGTGGCAGATGACCTCGTTGAGCGAGGTGCAGCACGACTTCGGGAAGTGGCGGTAGCCCAGCGTCGAGGGGTAGGCGTGGTGGTCGAGCAGGAACTCGTGCACCACCTTGTCGATGTCGTCCGTCGTGGCGCCCGGCTTGACCGCCTTGCCGCCCTCCTCCAGCGCCTGCGCCGCGATCCGGCTCGCGATCCGCATCGCCTCGATCACCTCGGGCGTGCGCACGCCGTTGCCGGTGTCCCGCTTCGGCGCCGGCTTGTCCACGTACTCGGGACGGGCGATGGAACTGGGGACGTCGCGGCGCGGCGTCTGGACGCCGGGAACCAGCGGGGCACGAACGGACATGCCCCCACTTTACGACGGCCCGCTCAGCCGACCCCGGCCAGGAACCGGTGGGCGGCCTGCACCGCCGGTTTCGACGAACCGGCCTCGGTCAGCAGCACGGCGAACGCCAGGTCGCCGCGGTAACCGACGAACCAGCCGTGCGCGCGGGAGCCGTCGCCGAACTGGGCGGTGCCGGTCTTGCCCGCCACGTCGGGGATGTCCCGCAGGCCGGTCGCGGTGCCGCTGGTGACGACCTCGCGCATCATCCCGCGCAGCGCGTCGAGGACGTCCTGCGAAGGCGCGTCGCCGACGTTGTTCGTGCTCGCCGGCATGCCCTTCACCAGCGACGGCGTCGGCACGTGACCGGCCTGCACGGTCGCCGCGACCAGGGCCATGCCGAACGGGCTGGTGACCACCGTGCCCTGGCCGAAGCCGTTTTCGGCGCGCTGGACGGCCGAGTCGCTGGCCGGGACGGCGCCGGTGACCGTGGTCAGGCCGGGGACCACGAAGTCGGCGCCCAGCCCGAACGAGCGGGCGGCGTCGGTCAGCGCCGGGGCCGGGAGGCCCGCGGCGAGCCGGGCGAAGGTCGTGTTGCAGGACCGCGCGAACGCCGTCTTCAGCGGGACCCGGCCCAGGTCGAAGCGGCCTTCGTTCGGCACCACCCGGTTTTCGACCGTCGTGGTGCCGGGGCAGTCGACCGGGCTGCCCGCGTCGACGTCGCCCGCCGACAGCGCGGCCGCGGCCGTCACGATCTTGAACGTCGATCCCGGCGGGTAGCGCCCGGACAGCGCCAGCGACCCTTCGTCGTCGGCGGCGCCGTTCTGCGCGACGGCGAGGATGTCGCCGCTCGACGGCTGGATCGCCACCAGCGCGGCCGGGTACTCCTCGGTTTCGAGGGCCTTCTCGGCGGCGGCCTGGATCCGCGCGCTGAGCGTGCTGGTCACGGCGGGCGCGGGCCGCGGCGGCTCGGCCTTGAGCTCCGCCGACTCGCCCCCGGTGACGTCCCGGGTGACGATCCGCCAGCCCGCCGCCCCGGCCAGCTCCTGCTCGACCAGCGCGCGGATGCCCGGCAGGACCTGCTGACCCGACCCGCGGGTCACCGGCAGCAGCCGCTCCTGGCTGGCGAAGCGGACGCCGGGCAGGTCGTAGATCACCGGCTTGACCCGCTGGTAGTCGCCGGCGCGCAGGCTGATCACCGGGTAGGCGTCGCCGGGCTTGGTCTTGTTCATCCCGTCGAGCACCGAGCGGCCGGTGACCGACGGCTCGTACCGGTGCAGCGCCTTGGCGAGCGTCCCGGCGACCGCGCTCGGGTCGCCGGCCTTCTGCGGGTCGACGACCACGCCGATCACGGTCTGCGGGCGCATCAGCGGCACGCCGTCGCGGTCGAGCACCGGTGCCGTCTCGGGCAGCTGGGGCAGCAGGCCGAGGGTCTGGCCGACGGCCAGCTGCGGGTGCACGACGGTCGGCTGCCAGTGCACCTGCCAGCCGGTTTCGGCCGCGCGCAGCTGCGCGTCGGCGCGGTAGGACCAGCTCCGGCCGTGCGGCAGGTGCCAGGTGAGCTGGTAGCCGGCGGTGACGACGTCGCCGTCGGGCTGCTTCACCTCTTCGTCGTCGACGTCGAGCGACTCCGGGTCGAGCACGCCGAGGACCTGGCTCAGCACGGTCTTCGCGGCGTCGGGCGAGTCGGTGTTCGCCGCCGCTGCGGCAACGTCCCCGGACGCGACCGCGTCCAGGAATGCGGAGAGGGCGTCCTCGGGACCGTCGCCCGAGCACCCGGCCGTGGTCGCGGCGGCGAGCAGCAGCACCGCGAGCGCACCACGGCGTCGACGTGCACTCATGGCGGGATAATGCCCTGGTCAGCGCGTGTCTCCCGGGCTGAAACGCGGCCACGGAAGAGTGACTAGAAGAGCACCGTCGCGTACTGGCCGACCTGCTGGAACCCGATCTTGCGGTAGGCCGCGAGGGCGGGGGTGTTGAACGCGTTGACGTAGAGGCTCGCGGTGCGGCCCAGGCCGCGGACGAGCCGGTTGACCACGGCGGCCGTGCCGGCGGTGCCGAGCCCGCTCCCCCGGCGTTCAGGGTGCACCCAGACGCCCTGGATCTGCCCGACGGTCGCCGACATGGCGCCGATCTCGGCCTTGAAGACGACTTCGCCGTTTTCGAACCGGGCGAACGCGCGCCCGGCGCCGATCAGCTCCGTGACGCGGGCGCGGTAGCTGGCGCCGCCGTCACCGCTGCGCGGGTCGACGCCGACCTCCTCGATGAACATCGCGACGGCCGCGGGCAGGTACCGCTCGAGTTCGTCCGGCCGGACCGGGCGCACGAGGGGGTCGGCGGCCACCAGCGGCGTGCTGTCGAGTGCCATCAGCGGCTGGTCGTCGCGGACCTCGCGGGCCGGGCCCCACTCGTCCTCGAGCTCGTCCCAGAGCCCGAGGACCTGCTCGGCCGGGCCGACGAGCGACGAGCACGTGCGTTGCCGGCGCAGCGCGCGGTCGGCGAAGGACCGCAACGCGGGCGCGTTGCCGCGCAAGGGGATCAGGTTCGGCCCGGAAAAGCACAGCCCTTGGAGCCGCCCGGCACGAACCGGGCGGCTGTCGGCGGCCCAAAGCTCACCACCGAGCCGCCACGGATCGAGACCGGCAGCCTCGACCCGGGCGCTGACCATGCAGCTGCCCACCGGGTCGGCGGCGAGAGCCGCACGCACCGCCGGATAGTCCCGATCATCGAGCAGCCGTGCACCTGCAAGCCGCAACACGGGCTCCAGGGTGCCAGATTCCGCGGGTAAACGGAACGCGAGGCCGTCGACACGCTGAGATGAACGCCCGGAGCGGATGCAGTGGTGGACGGCGTCAGGGCGCGCCGCGGTAGGTGCCGATCGTCCAGGAGTTGCCCTCCGGGTCACGCAGGCTGAACGTGTGCGAGCCGTACTCGGTGTCGGTCAGCCCGGCCGTGATCTCCGCGCCGGCGGCCCGCACGCGCGCGTGGATCTCGTCCACCCGGTCCGACACCACGTACACCGCGCCCGTGCCCGGCTTCATCGCGTCGTGGACGCCGTCCGGCGGGCGGACGCTGCCCAGCATCACCGCGCCGCCCTCGGGCCAGCGCAGCTCGGCGTGCGCGATCAGGTCGCCTTCGGGCACCACCAGTGCCTCGGTGAAGCCCAGGACGTCGACGAGGAACCGGACCGCGGCCGGGGCGTCGTCGTACCGGAGGGCGGGCCAGACGTTCGGTTCAGGAGTCATGTCACGAGTCTTGCCCGGCGGCCTCCTCCTGGTCTTGGAGGAACGGGAGCTCCTCGGCGATCCACGTGCCCGGCGTGCACCCGGCCAGCGCGCGCCACTCGTTGGTCAGGTGCGCCTGGTCGTAGTAGCCGCACTCGACCGCCAGCGCGGCCAGGTCCGCGCGGCCCCGGCGCAGCAGCCGCGCGGCCCGCTCGAACCGCAGGACCCGCGCCGCCTGCTTCGGCGCCAGGCCCAGCTCCGCGCGGAACCGCTCGCCCAGGTGCCGCCGGCTCCAGCCGACCTCGCCGGCGAGGTCGGCGACGCGCACCTGCCCGTCGGCGCCCCGCATCCGGCGCCACGCCTCGCCCAGCTCGGGCGGCGGCGCCACCGGCTCGACGGCCCGCGCGGCCAGGACGTCGTCGAGCAGCGCGAACCGCTCCGCCCACGTGGGCAGCTCCCGCAGCCGGTCGGGCAGCGAGCCGAGGCCGAACGCGGCGAGGTCGGCCACCTCGCCGCTCAGCTCCGCCGCCGTGACGCCGAAGAGCGTGCGCACGCCCAGCGGGTCGAGCTCCAGCTGCAGCCCCTCCTGCACGCGGTCCTGCCGGATCAGCACCGCGCTCGTGTGCAGCCCGCCGACCAGCGCGCGCAGGCTGTGGCCGGCCATCCGCACCGGCCCGGCGAGGCTGATGACCAGGGTCACGTGCCGGGACGGCAGCCCGCGGTGGACCGGCAGCGTCACCTCGCTCTGCGCGTACCCGACGTAGCGCGTGACCAGGGGCCGCACCACCGGGTGCGGCTGGTGAATGGCCCAGGTCACGTTCACGAATGCCAGCGTAAACGTCACCACCGACAGTTCCGGGTCTGATAACACGGAGGGGCGTCCCCGCCGCGGAAGGAACCACCCGATGACGATCCAGGAACAGGCCCAGCAGCTGGAGCTGCTCGCCGACCAGGTGCCCACCGGCATCGCGCTCGCGACCAAGAGCGACCTCGAAGACCTGCAGGCCCAGGTGCTCGGGCTGCTCGGGGAGACGACCACCGCGACCGCGATCCAGGGCGCCATCCAGCTGGCTTCGCAGCAGATCGACGAGGTCGCCGCCGCGCTGGAGAACGTCCGCCTGCAGATCCGCGACGCCGCGCAGCACCACCTGCAGGGCTGAAAACGCCGTGAAGGCCTCCTTACCGGTCATAAAAGCCGGTAAGGAGGCCTTCACGGCACTTCGGAAGCTCAGCCCGCGGTGACGACCGGGGCGCCCTCGCCGAGGCTTTCGCCCGACTCTTCGGCGATGCGCATGGCCTCTTCGATGAGCGTCTCGACGATCGCGTGCTCGGGCACGGTCTTGATGACCTCGCCCTTGACGAAGATCTGGCCCTTGCCGTTGCCGGACGCGACGCCCAGGTCGGCCTCGCGGGCCTCGCCCGGGCCGTTGACGACGCAGCCCATGACGGCCACGCGCAGCGGGATCTCCATGCCCTCGAGCCCGGCGGTGACCTGCTCGGCCAGCGTGTAGACGTCCACCTGCGCGCGCCCGCACGACGGGCAGGACACGATCTCCAGCTTGCGCGGCCGCAGGTTCAGCGACTGCAGGATCTGGGTGCCGACCTTGACCTCTTCGACCGGCGGCGCGGACAGCGAGACGCGGATGGTGTCGCCGATGCCCTGGCGCAGCAGCGCGCCGAACGCGACGGCCGACTTGATGGTGCCCTGGAACGCCGGCCCGGCTTCGGTGACGCCGAGGTGCAGCGGGTAGTCGCACTGCTCGGCCAGGATCTCGTACGCGCGCACCATGACCACGGGGTCGTTGTGCTTCACCGAGATCTTGATGTCGTGGAAGTCGTGCTCGGCGAACAGCGACGCCTCCCAGAGCGCCGACTCCGCGAGCGCTTCCGGCGTCGCCTTGCCGTACTTGTCCATGATCCGCTTGTCCAGCGAACCCGCGTTGACGCCGATCCGGATCGGCGTGCCGTGGTCCTTCGCGGCCTGCGCGATCTCCTTGACCTGGTCGTCGAACTTCCGGATGTTGCCCGGGTTCACGCGCACCGCCGCGCAGCCGGCCTCGATCGCCGCGAAGACGTACTTCGGCTGGAAGTGGATGTCGGCGATCACCGGGATCTGCGACTTCTTCGCGATCGCGGGCAGCGCCTCGGCGTCGTCGGCCGACGGGCACGCGACGCGGACGATGTCGCAGCCCGCCGCGGTGAGCTCGGCGATCTGCTGCAGGGTCGCGTTGACGTCGGAGGTGAGCGTCGTCGTCATCGACTGGACGGAGATCGGGAAGTCGCTGCCGACGCCGACCGGGCCCACCTGGAGCTGGCGGGTCTTGCGGCGCTCGGAGAGGACGGGCGGGGGCAGGGCGGGCATACCGAGTGCGACGGTCACGGTTTCCAGCGTACCTACCCCGACCGGGCCACCTTCACCATGTCAACCGTCACGGTGAGCAGCATTACGGCGGGTGTGAACCGCCGGGGAGGGGCCGCAACCCCTCCGTGGCGGCTACTGCCCGATCCGAATCGGGTTGACGATGTCCGCTGTCACCGTGAGTAGCGTCACCGCGCCCCCGATGAGCACCAGGACCATCGTGATCCCGGACAACCGCGTGTAGTCGACGGGCCCGCCCGCCGCCTTGCCCCGCTTGGCGCGGATCCAGTCGCGGACGCGCTCGTACCAGACCACCGCGATGTGCCCGCCGTCGAGCGGCAGCAGCGGCAGCAGGTTGAACACGCCGATGAAGAAGTTCAGGCTGGCCAGCAGGAAGAAGAACAGGATCCAGATGCCGTGCTCGACCGCTTCGCCGCCGAGCCGGCTCGCGCCGACGACGCTCACCGGGGTGTTCGGGTCGCGCTCGCCGCCGAAGATCGCGGTGACCACGGCGGGGATGCGCTGGGGGAACTCGACGAGCCGCTGGGCCGTCTCGGCGAACATCGTGCCGGTGAAGCCGAACGTGGCACCGACCGCGGCGACCGGGCCGTACTGGATGGTCTTCGCGGCGTCCTGCGGCGAGGCGCCGATCATCCCGACCTCTTTGACTCCTTCGCCGGTCCAGCGCTGCACCTTCGGCACGTCGACGGTGAGCGTCAGCCGCTGCTCGCCGCGCTGCACCTCGAACGCGGTCGGGCCGCTGGTGGCCTGGACCGTGGTGAGCATCTCGTCCCAGCTCGCGATCGGCTTCCCGCCGACGGACAGGACCTTGTCGCCCGGCTGCAGCCCGGCCGTCTTCGCCGGGGTCAGCGCGCCCGGCGCGCACGTGGGGTTCTTCGCCTGCTCCTTGGCCTGCGCTTCGGTCGTGATCGACTGGGCGCACGACGTCGCCGACAGCACCGCGGGGGCCGGGGTGAGGTTCGGCAGGCCCATCGTCACGGCCATCAGGTAGAGCACCACGAAGCCGAGGATGAAGTGGGTGACCGACCCCGCCGACATCACGACGGTGCGCTTCCAGGTCTTGAACCGCCACATCGCGCGCGGCGCCTCGTCCGGGGTGACCTCGTCCAGCGCGGTCATGCCGGCGATGTCGCAGAACCCGCCGAGCGGGATCCACTTCAGGCCGTACTCGGTTTCGCCGCGGCGCCAGGAGAACACCGTGGGCCCGAAGCCCACGAAGTACCGGCGGACCTTCATGCCGAAGGCCTTCGCGGTGACCATGTGCCCGGCCTCGTGCAGCGCGACCGAGACGCAGATCCCCAGCGCGAACAGCACCACACCGATGATGTAGGACACCCGCTACTTCCCCTCGATGATCGAACCGGCCCGCGCGCGAGCCCAGCGCTCGGCGGCGAGAACGTCGTCGACGTCGCGCGGTTCGCGACGCCACTCGTCGGCGGCTCCCACCACCTCGGAAACAGTGTCCACTATCGACGTGAAGCTGGTGTTCTGCGCCAGGAAAGCGGACACGAGCTCCTCGTTCGCCGCGTTGTAGACGGCGGGCAGGCAGCCGCCGGCGGTGCCGCAGTGGCGGGCCAGCT
Organism: Amycolatopsis eburnea; assembly: GCF_003937945.1. GTDB lineage: Bacteria > Actinomycetota > Actinomycetes > Mycobacteriales > Pseudonocardiaceae > Amycolatopsis > Amycolatopsis eburnea. Next base: position 16,168 of record NZ_RSEC01000014.1, on the reverse strand, counting down.
CGACGGCCGGGAAGGCGTCGTCGTCCAGCGGCTCGAACGTCCAGGTCGCGGCCTTGTCCCAGGTGCACGCCGGCGCGGCGTCGGGCACCCGGTCCGGCCAGTGCAGCGCGAGCGCGATCGGCAGCCGCATGTCGGGCGGGCTGGCCTGGGCGATCGTCGAGCCGTCGGTGAAGGTCACCATCGAGTGCACGATCGACTGCGGGTGCACGGTGACGTCGATCCTTTCGGGCGCGATGTCGAACAGGAGCGCCGCCTCGATCAGCTCCAGGCCCTTGTTGACCAGGGTGGCGGAGTTGATCGTGATGAGCGGGCCCATCGACCACGTCGGGTGCGCCATCGCCTGTTCGACGGTGACCCCGGCCAGCTCGGCGCGCTTGCGGCCGCGGAACGGGCCGCCGGAGGCGGTGAGCACGAGCCGGGCCACCTCGTCCTTGCGCCCGGCGCGCAGGGCCTGGGCGATGGCGGAGTGCTCGGAGTCGACGGGCACCAGCTGGCCGGGCTTGGCCGCGGCGAGCACCAGCGGCCCGCCGGCGATCAGCGACTCCTTGTTGGCCAGCGCGAGGGTGGCGCCGGTGGCGAGCGCCTTGAGCGTCGGCTCGAGGCCGCGCGAGCCCGGGAGGGCGTTGAGGACGGTGTCGACCTCGACGGCGTCGATCAGCTCGGTCACGGCGTCGGAGCCCGCGAACAGCCGCGGCAGCTTGAACTCGCCACGGGCGTAACCGCGCTTCTGCGCCTCGGCGTACAGCGCGAGCTGCACGTCTTCGGCGGCCGTCGCCCTGGTCACGGCGACGGCCTCGACCCCGTGGGCGAGCGCCTGCGCGGCGAGCGCGGCCGGATCCGCCCCGCCCGCGGCGATCCCGGCCACCCGGAACAGGTGCGGGTTGCGGGCCGCGACGTCGAGGGCCTGCACACCGATGGACCCGGTCGAGCCGAGCACGAGAACGCTTCGCGAGGTAGTCATCGCGGGTCATTGTCGCGCGGGCCGTGTCCGCGGCGCACCCGGAGGTTCCCCGGGGCGAGGCCGGTGGGGTTCCCGGGCGCTCTCGGAGGTCCGCGGCGCCGCTCGTCGCCGTCGCGACGGGTGTCCAGCGCCACGCGGGCCGTGTCCGCGGCGCACCCGGAGGTGTGGGATCATCGGCGCGTACGAGGTTCACGGGTCTTGAGGAGTTCATCGTGGCAGGCAAGGCGGTCGAGAAGAGGCGGCCCGAGGTCGACCCCCGCGACGAGCCGTCCGCGGCCTGGGGCTGGCACGGCACGTTCCCGAAGGCCACCCGCATCGCCGGCTGGGTCAGCGCGATCATCCTGCTGGTGATGATCAAGGGCAACCACGAGAACAACACCGAGAACGTGTGGCTCGTCGGCCTGTCGCTCGGCCTGATCCTGCTGCTCGTGCTGGACATCCGCAAGCGCCGCACGGCCTGGCGCAAGTAGTCCGTTTTTCGCTAACGTCTCCGGCCATGAAGCTGCGCTGGGGTTTGGCCGTCGTCGCAGTCCTGGGTGCGTTGGTGGTCCCCGCCACCCCGGCGGCGGCTTCCGCACCGGTGGTCCCGTGCACGTTCACGCCCACCCCGGAGAACCCGGCGGCCCGCCCGGTGGTGCGCCCGCTGCCGTTCGCGCTGACGCGCGGGACCGTGGACGTGACGTTCCGGTTCAACTACGGGCCGGTGACCGTCCGGTTGAACCGGGCCGGAGCCGCGCCGTGCGCGGTGCACAACATGGTTTCGCTGATCGCCCAGCGGTTCTACGACCGGTCGCAGTGCTGGCGGCTTTCGAACTCTTCCCGGTTGGGTGTGCTGCAGTGCGGGGACATCTACGAGGTCGAGAAGGGCGGGCCGGGGTACAAGTTCCCGGACGAGGTGACCGGAACCGAGACTTACCCCCGTGGGACCGTCGCGATGGGGAACCAGGGGCCGGGGACGAACGGGTCGGAGTTCTTCATCGTGCATTCGTTCGCGAACATCCCGGCGAATTACTCAGTGCTGGGGACTGTGGTGCGGGGAATGTCGGCCATTGATCGCATGGTGGCGGACGGGATCATCCCGACCGATCCCGACGGGCCGCTGGACGGGGCACCGGCCAAGCCGGTGAAGATCCAGCGGGCCACGGTCGGGCGCTGAGAACGGCCTTCAGGCAAGCTCGTCGGGTTTGACGCCCAAGATGAGGTTCTCCAACGCCGCATCGCCGATTCCGAAAGTGGCGACCCAGGTCTCCACCAAGAGGATCTCACCGAGCTCGGAAATACCGAGGAAGAACCGGCCCCCGTCGAGTTCCCCGATGGGGAACAAGGATTTGCCGAGCCTCGCGCCCCATCCGGCGAACCGGCCTTCCTCGCCGTGCAGGTCCCACGGGTTGAACTCGAACGGCTCCCGCGCGGACGAAACCCCCGGTCCAGAGATCTTCACCTTGAGACCGCCGAACTCACCGAGGAATCCTTCGGCGGCGGCGTGCATGTGCACTTCTCCCGTCGCTTCCAGCTGGTTGCGCCAGGCCGTCGTGTCGACACGACGGCCCGGCTCCCAGCCGGCGGCGCGGAGATCGTGCTCAGTCTGCTGCGAAAACCTCGCCATCAGGGCGTCCACCACTCCAAACCTTCGGTGACGAAGTTCAAACCGAAGTAATCGGCAAGCACTCTACAACTGTCGCACGGGCCCAGGGGCTGGTTGTGCTTCGGGTGCCCGGCGTTGTTCCTGATGTTGAAAGCAGCAGCGTCGGCGCCGACGGGATCCAGCCCTTGGTCCAAAGCGTCGCTGAGGCAATAGACGAGACCGCACTTGCCATGCCCCCTACCCCGCAGATCGAGCGGAATCGAGTCCAGCACGAACTGGACGGTGGAGTTGACCGCGGGCAGATTGCTCCCGCGGACACTCGTGTGCGTCAGCACTTCGCCCGTCAGCAGGCGGATGCCCTCGGCTACCCCCGGCCGGTCTTCGTCGGGCCGGATGGGTGCGTTCTTGTCCGCGAGCCCGCGAACCTCCCCGATCAAGGGGTCACACAGGTAGTTCGTTCTCCTGGTCCCGCCGTTGAAGTCGTCGCGCAGGACGCCGCCACCGCAGTTGTCCCAGGCCGAAACCTGGGTCGGCAGCAACGGGGATGGGACCGGCGGGTCCACGTCGTGGACGACCGGGTTCTTCGGGTCCAGGATCTGTTCGACGAAGCCCTGGTAAATGCTCACCAGGTCCTGCAGGTCTCCGAGCAACCCCGCGACCACACCCGCCGGAAGGTCCGGGTCCGACGAGACCCCACCGCCGCCGTAGTACGGGTTTTTCGCGCCGTCCGGGATCGGGTCGGCGACGGTGCGGGCCTTCTCGTTCTGGTCGATCCGCGCCTGGATGCCCGGCGGCGGGGGCGGGGGCGGCGGCGGGCACCAGCAGCCCCGCGGCGGCGGCGAGCAAGCCCTGCAGCCGCCCGGCTGCGGTGGGTTGCCCGGTTGCGTACCCGCGTCCGGGTTCCAGGACGGGTTCCAGTCGCGGTCGCTGGACGGGTCCACCCAGTAGCTGCCACCGCCCGAATTGAAGTACCGGACGGACCCCCTGGTCGCCGTGCCGACGGACGTCTTCTGGATCTGGAACAGGAAGCCGTAGGGCAGGAACCCGAGGAAGTCGTTGAGCGGGTCGGAACTCACCCTGGTGCCGCGGACGCCCGGCAGGTTCGGCGTCGGCTTGGGAATCCGGAAGTGACCGTCCGGATCGACGTGATCGACCGGGGCGCCCCCGCCGTAGACGTACCGGTTCGCCATGCCGGACGGCGTCACGGGCAAGTCGATGTCGTCACGGGCGCTGAACGTGCCCGTGCCCGGCGTGTACCAGCGGGCGCCCATGTCGACCGCGCCGGTGGCCGGGTCCGTGTAGTCCGACTGGAAGCCCAGCGGCGACGTCGTCCCCGACTGCGCCACCTTCGCTCCGAAAGGGTCGAAGGTCGCCGATCCGGTCAGCGCGCCCGTCGGGGACAACCCGCCGATGACGTCGGCGTGCTGGTCCGTGACCGCGAGCTGGCCGGTCCCACCCATGCCCTGGGCCTGCAGGTCGCCCTGCGTTCCCCGCGCGAAGGTCGACGTGCCGTCCGAGGTCAGGTCCAGCGACGTGCCGTCGTACGACAAGGTCTGGTCGTTCCGCGACGACGCCCGATCGAGACCGTCGTACGCGTAGGTGACCGAGCCCTGCTTCACCGCCCGGTCGAACGCGTCGAACTCCGACGTCGTCGTCCCGGCCGGGCCTGTCCGGGCGTTCAACGTGCCCCGCGCGCTCCACGTCAGCGTGTCCGTGCCGTCCGTGAGCTGCCGGTTGCGCTCGTCGAACGTGGCCGTGCGGTCACCCGCCTGTACGCGGTTGCCCGAGGCGTCCCACGTGTACGACGTCGTCTTGCCGCCGACGGTCCACGACGTCAGGCGGCCCGCCTGGTCGTAGCCGTACGTGTTGTCGCCGGCTCCGGCCACACCGGTCGTCTTTTTGCCGGTGAGGCGGTCGTCGAGGTCGTAGCTGTAGGCGAGCGCCGCGAGGGAAACGCCGCCGGCGGCCTTCAGCTCGTCGCTCGTCTGGCGGCCGAAGTCGTCGTAGCCGTAGGTGCGAAAACGGCCGCTGCCGTAGTCGATCGACGCGAGGTTGCCCGCGTCGTCGTAACCGAGCGTCTGCTTGACTCCGGTCAGGCCGTCCTGCTGGGTCGACAGGCGTCCCTGCTGGTAGGTGAACACCGCCGTGCCCGCGCCGTCGACGCGCTGGGTCAGCCGGCCCGACCCGTCGTAGGAGTACGCCGACGTGCCCGACAGCGGTCCCGTGCTGGTGAGCAGGTCACCGCGGTCGTCGTAGGTGAACGTCTTCTCGCCGCTGGGCGCGTTCACCGCCAGCAGGCGCCCCGCCGGGTCGAACCGCTGGACGCGGTCCGGGGTCGGCTGGGCCGCGCCGGTGCCGGTTTCCAGCGTCAGCCGCCCCAGCGCGTCGAACGTCCGCTGCCGGACCACGCCGCCCGGTGCCTGGACGCGCTCCGGGCGGCCGGCGAGGTCGTACGAGGTCGTCCACGTGCGGTCCGCGGCGGCCGGGTGGGCCGCCGTGGCCGGTTCGAGCACCGACTCGGGCAGGCCCAGCGCGTTGTACGTCTCGATCGTGCTGTTGCCGCGGCCGTCGGTCGAGCGCGTCCGGTTCCCCGCCGCGTCGTAGCCGAACGATGTGGTGATCGACGTCGTGTCGGTGGTCGGTTCCTGCTGCCGGACCAGCAGGCCGCGGGAGTCGTAGTCGAACCGGGTGGTGCGACCCAGTGCGTCCGACGCGGTGACCTTGTTGCTGTCCGCGTCGTAGCCGACCGAGCTCTTGCGCAGCACGCGTTCGGCCGGGTCGAGGCTGTAGAACCCGGTCGCGCGGCCCGCCGGGTCGTAGCTGACGTAGCCGGTGCGGCCGTGACCGTCGGACTGGCGCACCTGGCGCCCGGCGAAGTCGTAGCCGAACCGCGAGACGACGCCCGCCGGGTCCGTGGTGGTGGTCCGCTGCCCGAGCACGTCGTACTCGTTCTTCGTCAGCTCACCGGTCGGCGCCGTCGACGACACGAGGTTGCCGGCGTCGTCGTAGCGGAGCTTCGTGGTGTACGCGGCGGGTGCCGGACGGCGCTCGAGCCGGGTCGCCGTGACCTGCCGCCCGAGGTCGTCGTAGGTCGCTTCCACCCGCGAACCGGTCGGGTCCGTGGTCGAGAGCAGCTCGCCCTCGGTCGTGTAGCCGTAGCTCCACACCCCGCCGGGCTGGTCGCCTGCCGCCGGGTCCGGGTCGGTGCGCTCGACCGGGCGGCCGAGCTGGTCGTACCGGTAGCGGGTGACGGCGCCGGCCGGGTCCGTGACGTTCAGCAGGTTGCCGAGCGCGTCGTACTGCCGGGTCGTGGCGGCCTTCGCCGCGGTGGTCTCCCCCGGTTTGCGGTAGTCCGGCGACGCCACCTTCACGATCCGGCCGTCCCGGTCGTAGGTGATCGTCCCGACGTTGCCGTTCGGGTCCTTCGTTTCGGTCTGGTTCCCGAAGGTGTCGTAGCCGCCGACGACCTCCGGCCGCACCTGCGCGGCCGCCGCTCCCCCGGACTCGGCCGCGACGAGCGGCTGCGTGGTCCGGATGAGCCGGCCGAGCTTGTCGTAGGCCAGGTTCGTCGTGAACGCGACCGGATCGGCGCCGCGGGCGTTGCCGCGTGGCGCGGTGACCGCGGTCGTCAGGCCGCGCTCGTCGTACTGGTAGGTCGTGGTCAGCTTTTCGGTCGCGCTCTTGGTCACCGACCGGCTGGTCTGCCTGCCCGCCGTGTCGTAGCCGTACTCGACGGTCTCGCGGTTACCGAGGTCGAGCCGGGTGCTGTTCGAGCTCTGTCCGGTATGGACGGTCTTGACGACGTCCCCGCCGGGGCCGTACGTCCACTCGGTCCGGTTCGCCAGCCCCGCCGGGTCGGTGGTTTCCGCCGTCCCGCGGCCCGCGGCGTCGTACTCGAACGTCGTGACGCGGCCGCCGGGCTCGGTCAGCTTGGTCTTCTGGCCCGCGGCGTCGTAGGCGTACTCCTGCAACGTGACGTCGCGCTTGGGCGCCGCCGGGTTGAAGGGGTCGCGCACGTCGTGGGCGACGACCTTCCAGACCTTCCCGTCGCCGAAGTACCGGTAGCGGGTGGTGCGTCCCATCGAGGCGGTTTCCCGCACCCGCCGTCCCGCGAGGTCGTAGGCGTAGGACGCGAGGACCAGGGTCGGTGCCGAAGTCGTGTCGCCGGCACCGTCGGTGTCGCCTGCCCCGCTCGCCGGGTCGACCGCCTGGCCGTTCCAGGCCCGCAGCCGGACTTCGGCCAGCGCGTTGCGCGCGGTGTAGCCGTACTCGTACTTGTTGCCGCCGGCGTCGACCATCCAGACGCGGTTGCCGAAGGGGTCGTAGCCGGAGGAGGTGACCCCGCCCTCCGGGTCCACAACCCGGCTCGCGCGGCCGAAGTCGTCGTAGTCGGTCGTCGTGACCCGGGCGGTGTCCCCGCCGGTCAGGTCCTTCTCCTCAGTGCGCACGACGTTGCCGTCGGCGTCGTAGCCGGTGAGCGTCTGCGCGGTGTGCGTGACCCCGGTGATCGCGTTGACCACGCCGGGACCGGTCACGGCGGTCTGGTGCGACCGCGAGTCGTAGGCGTAGGTCGTCGTCACCCCGGCCGGGTCCGAGGCGCTGCTTCGGGTCTCCGTCTTCTTGCGGCCGAAGACGTCGTACGTGTACGCCGTCGTCAGGCCCGCCGGGTCGGTGACCTTCGCCAGGTCCCCGTTCTTGTAGTAGGCGTACGTCGTGACGCCGTTGCGCGGGTCCGTGGTCTGCAGCAGCAGGCCCGCCGGGACGTTGCCGCCGCCCGCCGCCGCTTCCGTGCCGGTCGCGTACTGGTGGCGGGTGACGCCGCCGTCCGGGGTGGTCTCCGTGGCCAGCAGACCCCGGACGCCCAGGTCCGTGTACGTGTACGTCGTCGCGTACGCCGGGTCGTCCGCGTTCGCCGAACGGGCGTCGCGGGTGGACAGGAGCTTGTCGTTGCGCGGGTCCGTCACGTCGGCCGCGTTGAGGTAGTACGTCGAGTACGACGTCTGGCAGTCGCCCGGGGCCACGCGGCACGTCTTGCGCGCGAGCACGTTGCCGCGCTCGTCGTTGGTCAGGACGACGGTGTTGCCGAGCTCGTCGCCGATCGTGGTCTGGAAGCCCTTGTCGTCGTAGTCGTAGGTGCGGACGCCCTGGCCGTTGACCGGGCCGCCGACCCACGTGCCGTCGCCGCCGACCGGGCCGCCGCAGTACGACGGGTCGGCCGGGTCCTGGGGTGCCGACGGGTCACAGGTCGGGTTCTCCGGCGGCAGCGGGTTGCCGTCGCCGTCGCGGCGGTCCTCCGGACGGATGCCTTGGCCCAGCGGGGCGATGTAGCGCAGGATGCGGCCGCGCACCGGGTCGTAGTCGTAGAAGTGCGGGCGGTCGCCCGGATCCGTGACCTGCGTCGTGCGCACGAGGTTGGTCTCGGTTCCGGTCACGACCGGCTTCCCGAGGCGCCAGTGCCCGCCGTTGCGGTCGACGACCTCGGTGAGGCGGTCGGCCGCGGTGTCGTAGCTCAGCTGCGCGGCGACGCGGCCGCTCGGCAGCGTGATCTTCGTGAGTGAGCTGGCCGCTGCGCGCGCCTGGTAGTGCGCGGCCGCGGTCGTGGGGCCGACGGCGTACTCGTAGAACGCCGCTTCGGCGATCTGCCCGGAGAAGAACCGGCGCGCGTCCGTGCCCCAGCCCGGCCACGCCGACGGCGGAACCGTGTACGCCGCGCCGATCTGGTTGTACACGACGTCGTCGTGCGCGATCTCGCCCTGCGCGGTGCCGACCGCCTTGCCGTCGAGGTAAAGGGTCTGGGTCGCGAGGGCGCCGGAAAGCACCACGTGGTGCCACGCGTTGTCGTTGACCGTCGCCGCCGACGTGATCGGGGCCGCGCCGCCGTTCCAGAACTGGCCGCGCAGCTTGCCGTCCGTGCCGACGTACAGCACCGGCACCGCGCCGGTGGGCGTGCCGCTGATCGGCGCCTTCTGGTAGCCGAAGAGCGGACCGCCCGCCGTGGTCTTGAACCACATCTCGATCGCGAGGTCGCGGTTCTTGCGCACGGTGCCGTCCGGCAGCGTCACCACCGACGACGTGCCGTTGAACGTCGCCGCGGTGCCGGTGCCGGCCAGCGGGCCCGGCTGGCCGAGCGCGACGTCCTTGTAGGTCCCGGCGTCCTTGCCGAGCTTGAGCCCGTTTTCGCTGGCGGCCGAGGTGCCGGACGTCTCGCCGAAGCGCCAGAACGACGACGGGCGGGCGTCGACGACGGAGCTGCGGTAGTGCGAACCCGTGGTGTAGTCGTAGCCGGTGCAGCCGTTGTCGGGATCGCACACCTTCGTCAGGCGGTCGCCGTCGTAGGTGTAGGTCCAGGTGAGCTGCTTGCCGTCGATCGGGTCGGTGCTCACCGACGTGACGTGGTTGCCGGTCCACTTGAAGTACAGGATCCGGTCGCTGGTCAGGCTGATCGCCCGGCTGAGGTGCTCGGGTGTGCCGTAGTCCAGCTGGACGTGGTGCCCGGCCTGGTCGTAGATCTCGATCAGCCGGCCGTCGGGGCGGAAGCGGTACAGCGCGGCCGCTTTGTCGTTCAGCACCCAGCCGCCACCCGCGGCTTCCGGTTCGATCCGGAAGTTCGCCTGCCTGCCGGGCGGCGGCGCGAACGTGCCGTCGCTGTTGCGGCCGAACCGGACCTGCTGGCCGTCCGGGTAGGTGATGACGACGTTGCCCGAACCGTCGTTGTCGGGCAGGACGCGCATGTCGTAGCGGGTCGACCAGCCGGCGCCGAAGGCGAGGTCGGTGCGCGGGTCGAGGCTGTTGTAGGTGCGGGCGACGGTCAGTTCCGGCCCGGTCACCTGCAGCGCGGCGTCGACCGCGCTGGAGAAGTAGTTCCCGGTCTGCGGGTCGAAGTCGCGCTGCGCGCCGCTGTAGGGCGCGTTCGCCAGGTGCGACGTGATCTCCGGCTGCGGGACCGCCGTCAGGAGGTGGCTCGGCGTGAGCTTCTCGCTCTCCGAGTTCCCGTCGTAGGCGAAGACGCGCCACTGGTAGTCCTTGCTCCAGCGCAGCGCGCCCGTCGGAACCGTCCACGTCCGCTTGGTCACGTACCCGGAGTCCACACAGGACACCCCGGTCAGCGTGCCGTCCGGCTTGGCGACGTACTTTTCGCAGACTTCGAAGCGGTACTTGAGGGTCGAGGACACCGGGGCGTCGACGTCGACCGCGTCGGCCCACAGCTGCGGGGTGAGCGTGGGCGCGGAGAAGCCGTTCGGCGGGTACTGCGCCTTGACGATCGGCGGGACGTCGAACACGGTCATCGACAGGCGCGTCGGCGGGATCTGCTCGTCGGTGAACCAGGCACCGCCGCGGCGCAGCATGCTGAAGTCGAACAGGTACTGGCCGGGCTCGATGGCCTTGATGGTGGCGTCGAGCGTCACCGAGGCACCGCGCGGCACGTCGTTCGGCAGAGACGCGGCTTCGACCGCCCCGACCGGCGCGCCGGCCGCGGTGAAGACGCGGTAGCCGAGCGCGAAGTCCGCCGCGGTCCAGGTGCCGGCGCCGCGGTTGGTGACGGTGATCTTGACCTTGCCGGCCTGCGTGCGCGTCACCGGAGGCTGGGGAACCCCGCGGTCGACGCGGTATTCGGCGTCGTAGGCGGTGTGCGTGACGAACAGGCGCGGCGGGTTCGCCGTCCGGTTGCCGGTGAACTTCTTCCAGCCGTAGGGGTCGGTTTCCGACGCGCGGACCGCGAGGCCGTAGTTGGCCTGCGCGCCGGTCACCCAGCGCTGCACGAGGTCGCGGCCGGCGGTGCCGAGCGGGATCAGCTCGGTCGCCGACGGGCAGCTCGACGCGTGCTGCTGGAGGCCGATGTACCCGTGTGCGAAGGATTCCTGCGCGAGCGCGGGACCGAAGGCGGGGCCGGGGAAGCCGGACGCGGTGTTCCACGGCGCGGTGACCCCGTGCACGGTGACCGGACGCGGCTGGCAGGACCACGACCAGGTGCTCTTCAGCGTGAGCTGGGCACCGAGGATCTTGTGGTCGCGCAGCCGGCTTTCCACGCCGCTGAAGGACAGGTAGCTCGCGGCCTTGACCGACCCGGTCGTGCCGATCCGCAGCTCGGTCGAGCCGTCGAGCCGGGAACCGCCCTGGAACACCGCGCCGCCGTCGGACGCGGTGGTCTCGACGCTGGGGTCGACCTCCACCGGGTAGACGCGCGCGGAGTCCTTGAGCCAGTCCGGGTCCAGCTTGACGCGGAGCACGAACGCGCCGGCGTTTTCGAGCAGTTCGTAGGTCACGCCCTCGGACCGGGCGGGGTCGCCGGTCGCGGGATCACGCCGGGAGTCGGTCATGAACCCGGCCGGGATCCGGGCGCGCTCGGCCCCGGACGCGTCGGTGAGGGAGATCCGCCCGTCCACAAGGGACGGCCGAAGCCCCTTCAGCCGCAACGGGAAGTCCCACGTCGTCGCGGTTTCCGGCGAGTTCAGGACGAGCGTTTCCTTGACGCCGCCGGGCACCACGTCGAGCCGGAGGTCGGCACCGGGCCGCACGCCCGGGTAGACGATGCGGCTGCCGGAGACGGCACCGGTCGTCGGCACGGCACCGCCCACGCCGTAGCCGAATTCGTGCTCGCCGTCCAAGGTGACGTGGACGAGGTCGGTTCCACCGGCCTTCGCGGCGAAGGTGAGCCGCTCGGCGTCGGCCGCGTTGGACCAGCCGGTGCCGGCGGGGACGATGGTCGTGTCGATCGGCTGGTAGCTGCCGTCCGGCGCGCGGAAGTTGATCGGTTCCTGGCCGAACTCCGTGGTGAGCGTGCCATCGGTGTTGGCGTAGGTCTTGTCCGTGGCGGTGCGCCGGTCCGGCAGCTCCCGGCTGGTCTTCTCGTCGAACCCGGTCACGTGCGCGGGCGCGCTCCGGACCTGCACGGCGTTCGCGGCGACCTTCGCCTCACCGGCGGCGACCGCCGGGTACTTCGACTGCAGCGACTTCGGGCCGGCGGTGTTGGCCGGGCCCGCCGGGTCGTCCCCCGGTTCCCCCGCCGTCCCCGCCAGCTGCTTCGGCGCGAGCGCCATCGCCTGCTGGAGGAGGTTCGCGCCGGCGTCCGGCCCGGCCGGGATGGCGGGTCCGACGACTCCCGCCGTCAGCGCGACGACGAGGACCAGCAACCCGGCCCGGCCGGCGTGCCCGGTCTTGCGACGTGGAGAAAACATGGGGAATCCCGCCTCATCGGTCGAACGACTGCACGGCAAGGGGACAGCCGGGCGGGCCCCGGACCACGTCGGGGCCCGCCCGCCCGTCGGGCGAACTGCGTCAGAGAGCCGGCTTCGGCAGCGGACCGCCGGTGAACACCGTCGCCGGGTTCGCGCTGCGCGCGACCGCGGTCGTGACCGGGAGCCCCGACCCGAAGGCGTAGGTGACGCCGTCGCTGTCCCGGTAGGTCACCACCACGCCACCGGCCGCGAGCCCGGTGAACGAGGGGTCCGTGGCGGACTGGTAAGCCGCGCCGGTCCGGGAGTCGACCAGCTTCTGCCAGGCCTGGTAGCCGGTGCTGCCGGGCGCGTTCTGCTGGGTCACGTACACGTAGCCGTCGGTGCCGCGGACGGCCACGTGGACCACACCGCCGCTGTCGACGGCGGCGGCCGGCGAACCCTGCGCGGTGACGCCGGCCAGCGGCTGCCAGGTGCCGGTGAAGCCCGCCGCCTGCTCGCGCTGGGTGACGACCACGCCGTCCGGCTGGACGGCGAAGGCTTCGAGGGTGTTGTCCGGGTTCGCCGTCGCGGCGAGCTTGCCGGTCCAGCCGGTGCCGGGCACGGCGCTCCAGGCGCTGAGCGTGCCGTCGAGGTAGGTCGCCTTGGTGTAGGTGCCGCTGGTGGTGCGGGCGACCAGGTCGATCCCGTCGGCCTGGGCGACGGCGGTGAGGTCCGCGGTCAGCCCCGACGAGGGCAGGACCCGCCACGGCAGGAACTGCTTGGTGTTCGCGTCCTGCGGGCGGGCCAGGAGGCGGCCCGCGCTGTCCACGGCGAACGCCGTGCCGGTGCCCGAACGCTGGACGAGAACGGCCGCGCCGGGCGTCCAGCCGCCGAACCCGCTCGCGGCGGGCCAGGTCGTGGTGGCTGCGGCCTGGGTGCTGCTGCGGGTCTCGCTGTCCTGGCCCAGCGCCGTCACCAGCAGGCTGTCGTCGGCGGCCCGGAGCGCGCTCGGGGTGCCGGTGTACTCCTGGTAGCCCGGGACCACGGAGAAGTCCACGACGGTGATGTCCGTCGAGCGCTGGCGCCCGTGGATGAGCCTGCCGAAGCCGTCGACGTAGAAGTGCTGGAGCTTGCCGCCGGTGCCTTCGACGACGGCGCTCGGGGCGTCGGCGACGACCGGGACCGCGGGCCGCGTCGGCAGGCCGGGATCGACCAGCTTGCAGTCGTCGGTCGTGACGCTCAGCTGGTAGTCCGTGCCGATCGTGCCGATCACCTTCCAGCCCAGCCAGCTGCCGCCGCCCAGGTAGCGGTACCACTTGATCTGCCCGGTGTTCTTGTCCAGCGCGTAGAGCACGTCACCGCCGGCCGAGGCGATCTGGGCGTAGTTCTGCCAGCCGCCGCTGCCGACCAGCCGGGCGTACTCGAGCCACCGCTGGCTGACCGGGTCGTACTGGAACCGGTAGAGGTTGCCGCCGGGGGTGCGGGCGTAGAACACGCCGGCGCCCGCGCCGACGATCATGTCGTACTTGGTCAGGGTCCAGCCCGTGTCGATCAGCCGGCTGGTCCAGACCTTCGTCGTCTCGTCGTAGCGGAGCCACGCGAGGATGTTGTCGTGCGACCAGTAGAAGTCACCGGTCGCGTCGACGGTGATCCGGTTGCGCTGCGAAGCCAGGGTCACGCCGTTCCAGCCGGTCGCGATGATCTGCCCGGTGCCGCCGTTCTCCCAGCCGGTGGCCAGCCGCCGCTGGCGCAGGACGCTGCCGTTGTCGGAGATGAGGTACATCCGGCCGTCGGGGCCGGCGAGCGTCTTGCCCGCCCACGTGTAGCCGATCGTCGCGCGTCCCGTCCAGGAGACGGCGCCGGTCTCGGGCTCGTTGTGGCGGTCGAGGTCGAGGTGGGTGTCGGGGAGGGTGTAGAAGACACCGGCGCTGGCGCGGCAGGTGATCGTGTCGGCCGCGGCGGCCACGTTCGCGCCGGTCACGCTCACCGCACCGGTGAGGGCGACGGTCAAAGCGCAGCCGAGGACGGCGGATCTCCGGGCGAAGGGTCTCTGGCGCATGGACTACCCCTTGTCGTGAAAGCGTTTTCGAGCAGCGCGAAAGAAGCCCGGCGGCGTGCCGGGCAGCGGGTCGGCGGTCGGTGCGGGGCCCGGGATTCGGGCAGATTCCCCCCGGTGCGCGGCACCTCCCATGCCGCGCGGCGACGAGCTCGCCCTCCCGCGAGCCATTCGATCTCCCCATCCGATCTTCGTGCGGAGGCGTTACCCGTTCCCGGGTGATTGCCCCGTTCGGCCCACGACCGAGGTAGGGAAACGGAAACGGGCCGGGTGCCACCGCGAGGGTGGCACCCGGCCCGTTTTCCGTGCGCTTGCTAGCGTTCGCTCGACGGCGACACCAGTTCGCTCGGCCCGCCGCCGGATTCGCCGGCCACCGCCGCCAGCTCTTCGCCGACCGATTCGCGGTCCTTCGGGCGGGCGTCCTTCGTCAGCAGCGAAGCCACCGCGCCGATCAAGCAGACCGCGATCGCGAAGCCGAACGCCACCGCCAGGCCGGACTGGAACGGGCCCGAGATCAGGTTCGGGAAGAAGCTGCGGCCGGTCAGGAACGACGCCTGGTCCGGCGGCAGGGACGCGAGCTGGCCGCCCAGGAGCTGCTGGATCGGGTTGTAGCCCAGGAACGCCGCGAACAGCACCGCCACCGCCGGCAGGTTCGCCACCTGGGAGGCCGCCGCGTCCGGGACGCCGTGGGAGACCAGGCCGTCGTGCATCGTGGCCGGGAGGCTGCTCGAGAGGCCCGAGATGATCAGGCTGAAGAAGAAGCCGATCGACAGGACCATCGCGGCGTTCTGGAACGTCGTCATCATGCCCGCCCCGGAGCCGCGCGCGTCGGCCGGGAGGCTGTTCATCACCTCGGCGCGGTTGGGCGAGGAGAACATGCCCATGCCGATGCCGTTGATCAGCAGGATCGCCGCGAACGCCCAGTAGTTGAAGTTCACCGGCAGGATGATCAGCAGCAGGAACGTGATCGCCGTGATGAGCAGGCCGCCGGAGGCCAGCAGGCGGCTGCCGATGCGGTCGGCGAGGATGCCCGACGTCGGCGCGGCCACCAGGAACCCGATCGTCATGGGGAGCATGTAGATGCCCGCCCACAACGGCGTCTGCTCGAACGTGTAGCCGTGCTGCGGCAGCCAGATGCCCTGCAGCCAGATGATGAGGATGAACTGCAGGCCGCCGCGGCCGAGCGACGCCGTCAGGTTCGCGATGTTGCCCCAGGTGAACGACCGGATCTTGAACAGCGACAGCCGGAACAGCGGGTTGTCCACCTTGGTCTCGATGACCACGAACGCGACGAGCACCGCGACGCCGCCGATCAGGCAGCTGAGCACCATCGGGCTGGTCCAGCCGGTCTGGGACGTGCCGTGGGGCTGGATGCCGTAGGTGATGCCGACCAGCACCGCGATCAGGCCGACGGCGAAGGTGATGTTGCCCCACCAGTCCATCCGCGCGTGCTTGCGGACGCCGGTGTCGTGCAGCTTGAGGTACGCCCAGATCGTGCCGATCACGCCGAACGGCACCGAGACGAGGAAGATCAGGTTCCAGTCGACCGGCGCGAGCACCCCGCCGACGACCAGGCCGAGGAACGAGCCGGCGATGGCCGCGACGCCGTTCATGCCGAGCGCGAGCCCGCGCTGGTTGGCCGGGAAGGCGTCGGTGAGGATCGCCGAGGAGTTCGCCATCAGGAAGGCGCCGCCGACGCCCTGCACGATCCGCCAGCCGATCAGCCACAACGCGGCCGCGTCGCCGCCGAACCACGTGATGGCCAGCATGATCGAAGAAACGGTGAAGACGGCGAACCCGAGGTTGTACATCCTCGCGCGGCCGTACATGTCGCCGAGCCTGCCGAAGCTCACCACCAGGACCGCGGTGACCACGAGGAAGCCCATGATCATCCACAGCAGGTAGCTGGTGTTGGCCGGTTCCAGGGGGTTGATCCCGATGCCCTTGAAGATGTCGGGGAGCGCGATCAGCACGATCGAGGAGTTGATCGTGGCGATCAGCATGCCCAGCGTCGTGTTGGACAGCGCGATCCACTTGTACCGCGGCCCCAGTTCCGCGATCGAATACGTCCGGCGTTCCGCCACTGTGCAACCCTTCTGCTCGCCAGTCCCTTAGCTAGGCTAAGCAAGTTGCTTGCGTATGGCAACCAAGTGGGCGAAACGCATGGGAGAGCATGATCACAGTGGCTTGACTGTCCTTTGTGGATCCTTTACCGACGCCGGGTCCCAGGTGTCTTGAACGAGTCATTCAGGTCACCGGAGGTCTTGATCGCGGCAAAGTCGGGCAGCACGGCCGATCCGCCCCTCCGCAAATGTCATGAAAGGGTCGTTCACCTCGCCAGACGACATGAACGACAGAGAGGATGGGGGTGAGCACCTCCCGCCAGGGTCTGACCCTATGAACGACTGACC
>NZ_RSEC01000013.1 GCF_003937945.1 Amycolatopsis eburnea | reverse complement strand
CCTCAAACGCTACATCGCCCGGGAGCTCTACCGGATCATCACCGCAAACGGCCTCGAACTCACCCCTCGACATCCATAGGAGCATCCCTTTCACCTCGTCCGGCGCCAGGGCCCCGGCAAAGTCGCCGGGGGCCGGCCGCTCTCGGTCTGAACCGACCGGTGCCGGCCGTGGCGAGGGCGCCGGGCGGCCCTCCGGTGTCTTGAATGAGTCATTCAGGACCTCCGAAGACCTGAATGAGTCATTCAAGACGTCGGCGGAGCCGGGACCGTGTCGTCCGGCGCGACGAACGACTCGTTCATGACATCGCGGCGGCCGCCCGAGCCGCGCGTGTTCCTTCCCACCCCGCCACCCCCGGCACGCCGTGCTGGAATGGGGCCCGTGCCACCAGAACGACCGGACCCGCTCCCCCGCATCGCCCGCCCCCGGGCGCTGCTGTTCGCCCTCCCCGCCGCGGGACGGCGCTGGAGTGCCGGCCTCCGGGCCGCCGCCGCGGTCGGGGTTCCCGGTGCCGCCACCGTCCTCACCGGACACGCGGACATCGCACTCTTCGTCACCTTCGGCGCCTTCGCCGTCCTCTACGGCGAAGGCCGCCCCTACCGCGTACGCGCCCGCGTCGTCCTTACCGCCGCCGTGACCCTCGTGCTCGCCGCCGCTCTGGGCACGCTCGCCGGCGAAGTCGGCGGCGAAGCGGCGGTCATCATCGTGGTCACCGTCGTCGGAGTCCTGGCCGTCTACGCCGTCGACGCGCTGCGGCTCGGCCCGCCCGGCGCGCTGTTCTTCGCGCTCGTCTGCGGCGGCGCGACCGTCGCCACGGAAGCCGGCGCGGATCCCGTGGCCATCATCGTTTGCACGGCGCTGGGCGGCCTCGCCTCGGCGGCCGTTTCCATGGCCGGGATCCTCGCCGACAAGACCAAGCCCGAACGCGCCGCCGTCCAACGGGCCGTCGCCGCCGTCGAGGCCGCCGGCGACAACCCCACGGCGGAAGCGCGGCACGCCGCCGGCTCGAGCGTTTCCGCCGCCTGGAACGCCGTCCACGACGCCGGGCACGAAGCCGGCTCCGAACTCGCCACCACGCTGATCGCCGCCCACCGCCGGTTCGCCGACGCCGCGGGCAACCCCGACGAAGCCACGCTCCCGCTCCCCCGGCCCGCGGTGGGCTACCGGCTGCGCCGGTCGGCGACCTTCCGCTCGCACGCCATGGTGACGGCGGCGCGCGTCGGCGTCACCTGCGCCGCCGCCGGGAGCCTGAGCGCGGGGCTCGGGCTCGCCCGGCCGCACTGGGCGATCCTCAGCGCGCTCGTCGTCCTGCAGCAGGGCACCGACCGGGTCCGCGCCAACGTCCGGGGCCTGCAGCGGTTCGCCGGCACCGCCGTCGGGCTCGGCGTGTTCGCCGCGGTGTCCGCGCTCGCGCCCGCCGGGCTCGCGCTGGTCGCGACGATCGCGGTGCTGCAGTTCTGCATCGAGCTGTTCGTGCCGCGCAACTACGCGGTCGCCGTCGTGTTCATCACGCCGGTCGCGCTGCTCGCCGGGGGCGCCGCGGCGAGCGGGCCGGCCGGGCCGGTGCTGCGCGACCGCCTCGTCGAGACCGTGCTCGGCGTCGCGCTCGCCGTCCTCGCGCAGTACCTCCTCGCCCCGCACGCCCACCGCGCCACGTTCCGCTGGACCGAAACCCGCATCCGCGCCGCCGCCCGCGCGGTGCTCGAGACCCGGGACCGCGCGGCGCGGCGCGACCTGCAGTTCGAACTCGAGGGCGCCACCCGCGCCGCCGTCGACTCCGCGCACAACGACGTCCGCTGGACGCGGGACCACTGGCCGGCCCACGCCGCGCTCGTCCACCTCGGGTACGACCTCCTCGCGGCGTGCTGGGCCGGCCGCGTCGACCCCGCGCGGTGGACGCCCGCGTTCCAGTCACCTGCGCAAACCCGGCGAAACTAGGCCGAACGGGTTACCTTGGCTTCGGAAGGTGACGGAGGTCCGGCATGGCGGCAGACGACGCGGCCCGCGCTCCGGCCTGGGTCGAGCCGATGCTCGCCAAGGCCGACGGCGGACGGCTGCGCAGCGGCCCCGAGTGGGCCTACGAGTACAAGCTGGACGGCTACCGGGCCGCCATGCGGATCGCCCCGGACGGCACCACCGTCCTCACCAGCCGCAACAACATCGACTTCACCGCCGAGTTCGCCGAGCTCGACGGCGTCCTCGCCCCGGCGCTCGACGGCCGGGCCGCCTACCTGGACGGCGAAATCGTCGTCTACGGCGAGGACGGCCGGATCGACTTCGAGCTGATGCAGGAGCGCCGCGGCCGCTGGGTCCGGCACCAGAGCGGGCCGAAGGGCCGCGAGTTCGCCGACGTGCCGGTCCGGTTCCTGGCCTTCGACCTGCTCCGGCTCGGCGACCGCGACCTGCTCGCGACGCCGTACGACGAGCGCCGCGCCCTGCTGGCGAGCCTCCCGATGCCCGACCCGTACCGCGTTTCGGTGGTGCGCGCGGTCACCTTCGCCGAACTCGCCGCCGACCGCCGCACGCCGGCCGACTTCCTGTCCCACGCCGCGTCCGCCGGGTACGAGGGTGTCGTCGCGAAGCTGCGCAGCTCCGCCTACGTGCCAGGGCAGCGGCCGGATTCCTGGCTCAAGCACCCGCTGATCCGGACCCAGGAGGTGATCGTCTGCGGCTGGCGCCCCGGCCAGCGCAGCTTCACCGGCACCCTCGGCGGCCTGCTGCTCGGCGCGCACGACCCGGAGACCGGCGCCCTCGTCTACATCGGCGACGTCGGCACCGGCTTCAGCCAGGCCGCCCGCGCCGACCTGAAGGCGCGGCTGGAGGACATGGAGCGCCGCACCCACCCGTTCGTGACGGCGCCGCCGCGCGAGGACACCGTCCGCGCCCGCTGGGTCGAGCCGCGCCTGGTCGGCGAGGTCGTCTACCGGCAGTTCACCCGCGCCGGCCGCGTCCGCCACACCGCGTGGCGCGGGCTGCGCGCCGACAAGGACCCCGCCGACGTGATCGCCCCGCGCGCGGTCCCCCGGGAAAGCGCGGCGCCACCGCCTGAACCGCCGGGCAAGCGGATCACCGTCCAGGCCGGGGACCGGCGGCTCACCCTGTCCAATTTGGACAAGATCCTCTACCCCGCGGCCGGGTTCACCAAGGGCGAGGTGATCAACTACTACTCCCGCGTCGCGCCGGTGCTGCTGCCGCACCTGGCCGGCCGCCCGGTGACGTTCATCCGCTACCCGGACGGCGTCGACGGCCAGAAGTGGTTCGGGAAGAACGTCCCGAACGGCGCCCCGTCCTGGCTGCGCACCGCGCGGCTGCCGAGCACCGGTTCGCGCGGCAGCGGCGACACCATCGACTACCCGCTGCTGGACGACCTCCCGGGCCTGGTGTGGGCGGCGAACATCGCCGCGCTCGAACTCCACGTTCCCCAGTGGACGGTGGCCGACGGCACGCGGAACCCGCCGGACCGCCTGGTGTTCGACCTCGACCCCGGGCCCGGAACGTCCATCGTGGACTGTTGCCGGGTGGCCGAGCGCCTGCACGACGTCCTGGCCGCCGACGGGCTCACCCCGTACGCGAAGACGTCGGGCTCCAAGGGGATGCAGCTCTACTGCGGCATCGCGGCCGGCGACCCGGCAGCCCCGTCGGCCTACGCGAAGCGGCTCGCCCAGCGGCTCGCGAAGGAGACGCCGGAGACGGTGACCGCGGTGATGGCGAAGGCGCAGCGGCCGGGCCGCGTGTTCATCGACTGGAGCCAGAACAACCCGGCGAAGACGACGGTGGCGCCGTACTCGCTGCGCGGCCGCGACCACCCGACGGTCTCCACCCCGGTGACGTGGGCCGAGGTCCGCGCGTGCCGGCACGTCAGCCACCTGACGTTCACCGCCGACGACGTCCTCGACCGCGTCGCCGAGCACGGCGACCTCCTCACCGGACTGGCCGAGGAGCGCGCGCCGCTGCCGTAGTGCTACGGCGCGCCGGTGAACTTCGCGGGTACGGCACGCGGACGGCGAGGGCCCCAGCGGCTGGTGGCGAACAGGACGACGGCCGCCCGGCCCGAGCCACCGACCCACGCGGGCTGCGCGCGCTCGAACGCCACGAGCGGAGGCTGGCGCCGCAAGCTCGCACCCCCTCGCAGCCGGGCACCACCGCCGTCGCGGTACCGGACGACGTAGTCGAGACTGCTGGCGTTGCTCGACCGCCCCGCGAACGCCAGAGCCGCGAGGCAGCCTCTCGGATCCACCCTCACCGCCGTGACCTCCGCGGCTCGCCAGCCGGTGCGCCGGACCGACTCGTAGCGCAGCCACCACAACACCGCCCACGGCGTGAAGCACAACGACACCACGATCACACCGAAGGCCAGGACAGCCGTCGCGGTGTTCTCGGGAGCGTCTCCGTACGAGAAAAGCAAGAACGCGAGAGCCGGGACCCAGGCCAGGCAGCACGCCGTCGTCCGCAGTGCCACGCTGCCCAGGCGCTCCCGTTCGCGAGCCAGCTCCGCCCGGCCCAGCCCCCAGGAATCCCGCTCCACCGCGCCAGCATACGAGTGCGTCACCCCGGCGGGGCCCACTCCCATTCGGTCAGCGCGGTCCGCATCAGCCGGGCCGCGGCCGGGAGGCGGCTGTCCGCGGCCCAGCAGAGGGTGATCGTGCGGCGGCAGTCGGGGCTGTCCACCGGGATCCACACGACCGGCACCTGCGCGGCGACGCGCCGGGCCATCGCCGGGTTGAGGCCGATGCCCAGCCCGGCGCTGATGAGTTCCTGGATGGCGCCGGGTTCGTCGCCCTCGAAGACGATCTTCGGCGTCAGGTCGCGCGCGGCGAAGAGCCGGTCGAGCAGCCGGCGGTGCCAGTGCCCGCGGCGCGCGGTGATGAACTGCTCGTCCGCGAGGTCTTCGACGCGGACCGACGTGCGCCCGGCCAGGCGGTGCCCGACCGGGGTGGCCAGGTACACCGGCTCGTCGAGCAGCTCGACGCCGGCCAGCCCGTCGGCCGGGATCGGCTGCGACGCCACGCAGAGGTCGATCTCCTTGGCCCGCAGCGCCCGGGCCATGTCGTCGGCGGGCAGCTGGTGCAGCACGACCTCCACCGCCGGGTGGGCCCGCTTGAACGCCGCGAGCGAGCCGGTCAGGGTGAGGAACGATTCCGACGCCAGCCGCACGGTTCCGTAGCCCTCGCCGGTCGTCTCGGCGACCGCGCGGCAGCCCGCGTCCAGCTCCCCCAGCGAGCGCTCGACGTAGCCGCGGAAGAGCTTCCCGGCGTCGTTCAGCCGGAGCCGGCCGGCCCGGTCGAACAGCGGGGTGCCGAGTTCGGCCTCCAGGCGCGCGATCGTCCGGCTCAGCGACGGCTGGGCGATCCGCAGCTCGTCGGCCGCGCGGCTGAGGTGCTCCAGCCGGGCCACCACGAGGAACTGCCGGAGCGTGCCCAGATCCACGTCATACCTCCCGCGTCATAACGGCATAGCAATATTGATCTTAGACACCATAGCCCCGCGGTCATAGCTTGGCTTTCGTGGACAGCACAACGAAAACGCGGCCCGCCGGCTGGGTGCTGCGAGCCGTCGCGGCCGGGCACGTCGTCGCGATCGCCGGCCAGCCGGTGTTCGCCGGCGTCTACCTCAGCGGCGACTACGACGCCCTGCGCCTGCACGCGACCGGCGCCGACGTCGTGACCTCGCTCGCCTACCTGCAGCTCGTCGTCGCCGTCGTGGTGTGGGTCCGGCTGCGGCGGGCGTGGCCGTTCTTCGCGACGACGGCGGTGGCGGCCGCCGAAACGGTCCAGTACTTCGCCGGCCTCGACGGGGCGCTGTGGCTGCACCTCCCGCTCGGCGTGCTGACCGTCGCGGGGCTCGTCGTGCTGGTCGCCGCGGTGTGGCGGCGGCCCCTGACGCGGGCGGCCATCGATGCGTGAGCCGACCCGCCGCCAGGTCCTCGGGGCGTTCGGCCTGCTCGCCGCGACCGGACTGGCCACCGCGGCCGGGCTGGCCCGGCGCCCGCCGGTCACCGGCGCCGAGCTCCGCAGCGCCGTCCCGCTGCCCCCGGCGTACACCGTGCCGCTGCCCGTGCCGAACATCCTCAGGCCGGTGGCACCGGGCCGCTACGAGATCACCCAGCGGGTGGCGGAAATCGAGGTCCTGCCCGGGATCCGGACGCCGATGTGGACCTACGACGGCACGTTCCCGGGACCCACGATCGAATCGCGCCGCGGCCGTCCGGTCACCGTGACCCACCGCAACGAGCTGCCGGTGCCGACCGTGGTGCACCTGCACGGCGGGCGCACCCCGGCGGCGTCCGACGGCTACCCGACCGACCTCGTGCTCCCGCCGGGCTGGGCGGACCACCACGCCATGCCCGATCCGCGCGCGGTGCGCAGCGTGGGGACGCGCGAGTACACGTTCCCGCTGGACCAGCGCCCGGCGCTGCTCTGGTACCACGACCACCGGATGGACTTCACCGCGCCGGCGCTCTGGCGCGGCCTCGCCGGGCTCCACATCGTCCGCGACGACGCCGAGGAAGCGCTCGGCCTGCCCTCGGGGTCCCGCGAGCTGCCGCTGGTGCTGACCGACCGCGCGTTCGCCGCGGACGGCACGCTCGACTACCCGTCGATCGACGCGACGCTGCGGCACCGGCCCGGCGTCCGGGAAAGCTTCCTGGGCGGCGTGCTCGGCGACGTCATCCTGGTCAACGGCGCGCCGTGGCCGGTGCACGAAGCCGACGCGGCCCGGTACCGGCTGCGCCTGCTCAACGCGTCGAACGCGCGGCACTACGAACTCGAAGCCGTCACCGACGACGGGCGGCGGCTGCCGCTCGTGCAGGTCGGCGCGGACCAGGGGCTGCTCGCGGCGCCGGTCACCCACGTCTCCGTGCCGATCGCGCCCGCCGAACGCTACGACGTCGTCGTCGACTTCGCGGGGGTGCCGGTGGGCGGCCGCGTCCGGCTGCTCAACAAGCTGGGCACCGGGCGGACCGCCGAGGTGATGGCGTTCCGGATCGCGCGCCGCGCGGCCGACGACAGCCGGGTGCCGCCGGTGCTGTCGGCGGACCTGCCGTCGTGGGGCCCGCCGTCGCGCGTGCGCGAATTCGCTTTCAGCGCCGGGCAGCAGGCCGGCGGGCACGGCTGGGTGATCGGCGGGCGCGCGTTCGACCCGGCCCGCACCGACGTCACCGTCCGGCTCGGCGACGTCGAGGTGTGGCGGCTGGTCGCGGACGTCCACCACCCGGTCCACCTGCACCTCGCCGCGTTCCGGGTACTCTCCCGCGGTGGCCGGGCGCCGCTGCCGCACGACGGCGGCCTCAAGGACACCATTTCGCTCCGGCCGGGCGAGGCGGCCGAGATCGTCACCCGGTTCGACGGTTACCGCGGGCGGTACCTCTTCCACTGCCACAACGCCGAACACGAAGACATGGGCATGATGGCCAACCTCGAAGTCGTCTGACACCCACGGTCACAAGCCGTCCCTCTGACGGGGCGCGCGGGGTCCCGATCGAAGGTCGGATCCGGGTCCCGCGCCACCCCGCGCAGGGACGCCGCTGGTCCAGACGGGCAACGCTCGCGTGGTGCGAGTGAAGCTCCTTGTCCCCGCGAAACTCCCGGCACTAGCGTCGATCACGAGGGGATGATTCCTTGTCCCCCAAGGAAACCGACCGAGGAGTTACTCGATGACGGCTCTCGACCAGCCCGTGGCCCGCACCGCTTACCAGCAGTCGGTCGCCGACTACTGGAACGCGGAAAAGGACCCGGTGAACCTCCGGCTGGGCGACGTCGACGGTCTGTACCACCACCACTACGGGCTCGGCGACTACGACCCGGCCGTCCTCGAAACGCCCGAGGCGACGCGCGACGAAGCGATCATCGCGGAGATGCACCGGCTCGAGACCGCGCAGGCCGAAGTCCTGCTCGACCACCTGGGCCCGATCGCGCCGTCGGACCGGCTGCTGGACGCCGGCTGCGGCCGCGGCGGCACGAGCGTCATGGCCCACCTGCGCTTCGGTTGCCAGGTCGACGGGATCTCCATCTCCGAGCAGCAGGTCGGGTTCGCCAACGAGCACGTGCGCAAGCGCGGGATCGACGGCTCGGTGCGCTACCACTTGCGCAACATGCTCGACACCGGCTTCGAAAGCGGCGCGTTCCAGGGCATCTGGAACAACGAGAGCACGATGTACGTGGACCTGCACGACCTCTTCGCCGAACACGCGCGGCAGCTCAAGCCCGGCGGGCGGTACGTGACCATCACCGGGTGCTACAACGACGTCACCGGCGGCCGGTCGCGGGCGGTGAGCCAGATCGACCAGCACTACATCTGCAACATCCACGCCCGCGGCGACTACTTCAAGGCGTTGTCCGCCAACGGGTTCGTGCCGATCAACGTCGTCGACCTGACCGCCGCGACGATCCCCTACTGGGAGCTGCGGGCGCAGTCGTCGGTCGCCACCGGCATCGAGGACCCGTTCCTGACGGCCTACCGCGAAGGCAGCTTCCACTACCTGCTCATCGCCGCCGACCGCGTCTGAGCCGGGCCGGTGCCGAGGGAGACCACCATGACCGTGTGTCCACAGTGGACGACCGGCGACGCCGGTGGGCTGCTGGCCGGACCGTTCGGCCTCGGGACGTCGGCGGCGCGGATCGCGACGCAGTTCGCGCCGTCGCCCGGGCAGGACCCGGCGTACGCGTACCTGCCGTGGGGTGACGGCAGCGCGTCGCCGCTGTACTGCCCGGTGGTGGGCAGGATCGACGACGCGCTCGCGGCGGAGGTCGACCGGCGACTGGTCGCGTGGGCCGAGGACTGCGGGTTCACCGGCAAGGGCCTGGAGCAGATCGCCGGTGCGGGGTTCGGCAGGCTGGTGATGCTGGCGCACAGCGACTGCGACGACCCGGACCGGCTGCTCGTCGCGGCGCAGCTGAACGCGGTCTGGTGGGCGGCGGACGACTACTACGCCGACGACAGCGAGCTGGGTGCGTCACCCACCGAGCTGCCGCCGCGCCTGGCGCTGGTGATGGCGGCCATGGACCCGGTCGCGCCGGCCGGGGAGTTCACGCCGCCGCTGGAGGAAGCGCTGCGCGCGGACCCGATCCTGGTCGGGCTGCACTCGGCGACCGAGCACCTGGGCCGGCACGGTTCGCCGGTGCTCGTGCAGCGCGTCTGCTATTCGACGTTCGCGATGTTCGTCAGCTGGGACGCCTACGCGGCGTGGCGCCACACCGGGCGCTACCCACCCGCGTGGGAGTACCTGGCGGCACGCCAGCACGACAGCTTCTACACGTCGATGACGCTCGTCGACGCCGTCGGCGGCTACGAGCTGGCCGCGCCGTTCTACTACGACCCGCGCGTGCGCGAAGCGATGATGCGCGCCGGCACGGCTTCGGTGCTGGTGAACGACCTCCATTCGGTGGCCAAGGACGCCGCCGACGAGAAACCGGTCTGCAACATGGTCCTGCAGATCGCCGCGGACCGGGGCTGCCCGGTCGAGGAGGCGGTCGAAGCCACCGTCGCCCTGCACAACCAGATCGTCCACGAGTTCGAGGACGGCCACCGCGAGCTGATGGCCGTGCCGTCCCCGGAGCTGCAGCGCTTCCTCGTGGGGGTCCGTTCCTGGATGGGTGGCGGCTTCACCTGGCACGCCACGAATCCCCGATACCAGTAATGACAATCCTCGAACCGATTGGGTGGTTTTCGCTGTGACCGTCACCGACCCGGTGGAATCCGAGCAAGCACCGCTGAGCCTGGGCCGGGCCGCGGCCCGCACACTGGCGACCA
>NZ_RSEC01000012.1 GCF_003937945.1 Amycolatopsis eburnea | reverse complement strand
GGGCTCTTCGTATTGATCTGTGGGTGGTCACCGGCCTGGGAGGTCGGGTCGGTGACCGCCGAGGGCGAGCATGGCCAGCGCCATCAGGGAACGGGGTGTGCGGAATCCGTAGGCGATGCGGGTGAGGAGCCGGATTTTGGTGTTGGTGGCTTCCAGCAGCGCGTTGGACAGGCCAAGACGGAGGCTGGCGTGGATCGGGTCGAGCTGGCGGCGGACCTTGCGGCCCAGCCGGACGAATTCCTCGATCCGGCAGCGTTGCGCCCAGGACAGCCAACGGTTCAGGCCTTCGATGCCTTCGGTGCCGCCGACTGCGAAGACTGACCGGAGGCCTTCTTTGAGCAGGTAGGCCCGGTGCAGTTCGGGTGCCGCGGTGGCGATCCAGTCCAGCTTGGCTTGTTGCCGGCCGGTGAGATCTTCAGGGTTTTTCCAGAGCGTGTAACGGGATCGTTGCAGTGTGCGGGCGTCCCCGGCCGATTCCTGCGACCGTCCCTCGCGTGGGCGCCCACGCCCGCCGGGGGCGTTGCGGGCCTGGTTCCAGATCCGTCGCCGCACCAGATCCAGCTCGTGGGTGGCCCACTGCACGACATGGAACGGGTCCGCGCACCGCACCGCCTGCGGCGCCCGGTCGGCGACCACGGCGGCGATGTAGCGCGCGGCGTCGGCGGTGACCTCGGTGATCCGTGCGGAGCGCTCGCCGCCGAGCTGGTCGAAGAAAGCATGCAAGGTCGCTTTGGTGCGGCCTTCACCGAGCCAGACCAGCCGGCGGGTGTCGTGGTCGACTACCGCGGTCAAAAACAGCTGGCCGCGCCGGTAGGAGATCTCGTCGATCCCGATTCTGCGCAGCCCGTCGAGCCGGTCGGTCCGGGCGTCGATGTCGGCGGACACCCGGGTGATGATCGCCCCGACTGTGGGCCAGGCGATCCTCATCAACGCTCGCACTGCCGACTTGGAGGTGTGGCAGGCCAGCCACGCCACCGTGTCGTCGAAGGCGCGGGTATGCCCCGCGCCGTGGCGGGCCCAGGGCACCGCCGCGACGATCACCCCGTGCCGCGGGCATCGCACTCGCGGTGCGTCGGCTTCGATGAACGCCTGCACGGTGCCCAGATCCAGCGCCCGCCACCGCCGCCGTCCGCTGCCCCGGTCGAACCGCGGGCAGCGTGCACCACAGCATCCGCACCGGCGTCGGGCCCGCGCGACCGGCCGGGCATGCACCACCACGACCTGTCCGGGATCGAACTCGACATCTTCGACCACGGCTCGTTCCAGGTCGAACACCCGCTGCCATAGACTGGCTTTGCGCACGCCGTTCTCCGATCACTTCGTTCCTGACTCTCGACAAGCCAGAAACTAAGCCGGACAACGGCGTGCGCCCCCACGCCACGCTCAACCACCCACACATCGGTACAAAGAGCCC
>NZ_RSEC01000011.1 GCF_003937945.1 Amycolatopsis eburnea | reverse complement strand
TGATGGCCTCAGACACCAGCACCACACACGGAGGTCTTCGTCGTGATCAACCCGACGCGCCGCTCAACCGTCAACAACGTCCATGGTCACTACACCTAGGTCCAGTCCGGTGCCGGACGCGGGAGCGGGCTGGCGCCCGCCGGCCGTCGAAGATGATCGTGAGGTAGCGCAGCCACAGGTCCGCGGGGCCCCGGGGCAGGTTCTCGACGACGTGAACCGGGGCGCAGATCACAAGAACACGTCGGTGCCGGTGGCGTCGTGACGGATGGTTCCGCCGGCACGTGCCCGGTCGACCAGCGCGCTCACGTCCGCGTGCAGGCTGTTCCGGATTTCCGTGACCGTGGCGTTGTCGACACTGGCCGACATGAGGAACGTCAGGTCGCGTTGCCGGCGGCGGTCTCCTGCCACCGTCAGGAATTCCAGCAGCGCCGCGCACAGGTCCGGGGCTTTCACCGGTCGCTCCGCGACCTCTTTGAGCTCCGCCAGGTAGTTCGCCACGACCGCGACGATCAGCTCCTCCTTCGTGGCGAAATGACTGAACACGGTGCCCTTGGCGATCCCGGCGCGCCGGGCGATGTCCGAGACCGACGCGTCGATGCCCTGTGCGGCGAACGCTGCGGCCCCGTCGTGCCCAGGCTTGAAGGAGAGGATCTGCATGGCGTTCTCCTCGGTGGAACGGGAGCCGGTGTTGTAGGGAACGCTACGCATAGACCGTCGGTTGCGTCTCACCCGACCCGCCCGACGTACTTGCCCCGCACGCCACCGGCCTCCGATGCCTGGTGCGCTCTCGCCGTCTCCTCCAGTGGAAACACCTCGTTGACCGCCGGACGGAGCTTGCCTTCGGCCACGTGCCGGCGAGGTCGTCGAAGTCCGCCCACTTCGGGTTGCCGCTGAATGCGCGCACCCGGCCACGGCCGTGGACCGCGCTCATCGCCGGGTAGCCCAGCGAGCTGACCGCCCGGCGCAGGTCGAAGGCGATGGTGACCATGCGGCCGCTCGGGGCCAGCAGCCGGCGGAAGTGCGGCAGGTCGGTGCCCACGGTGTCCAGGACGACGTCGAAGCGGTCCAGCTCAGCTAGCTGGGCAGTCCGGTGGTCGAGCGCTGTCGCGGCGCCCAGTTCGCGGGACGAAGCCGTGTACGCGTGCCTTCGCCGACGCCCACGCCGACCCCGACCCGTGGCGCGGCTTCCGTCGGCTGATCGAGACGGTTTGCGAGCTGCAGCGGGAAGAGCGCGGCTTCCCGGCCGCGTTCATGGCGGCGTTCCCGGACGACGCAGTGGCTCACGCGCGTTTGCGCGGCCGTGCGGACCGGGAGCTCGCGACCCTGGTCCGCCGCGCGCAGGGAGCAGGCGTTTTGCGTGCCGACTTCCACCCTTCCGGCCTGGTGGTCGTCTTCGCTGCGCACGGTGGCTTGGTGACCGCGTTGCCGTCCGACGCGGCGGCGTCCCGGCGGCTCGGGGCGTCCCTGCTCGAAGCGTTCCGCGCGGACACGACGAACGGGCCGCTGCCTGCACCGTCCTCAACGGACCTTCTGCACGCGGGTCACGCTGATCGCGCCGAGCACCCCGAAGACCGCGCCGCCGAGGAACAGGCCCAGGTAGCCGAAGGACGCGATCAGCGCGGGCGCCGCGACGGGGATGAGTGACTGCGACGGGGACTGCGCGAGGTTCGCCACTCCCAGGTCCTTGCCTGCGGTTTCCGCGCTGGGCAGCACGTCGGCGATCAGGGCGAGTTCGACGGCGAAGAACGCGCCCAGTCCCGCGCCGAGGACGAGTTCGCCGACGAAGATGATCGAGCGGGACCTGGGTGAACCGGCATGGTCCGGGGACGAGCCGATCACGCTGGAGCTGCGGCCGTTCCAGATCGCGACCATCCGCGCGCGGCTGACGCGCTGACGGCCGCGGCGGCGGGCCGCCAGCGGCCGGCCCGCCGCCCCGGTCTGGGCTCAGATCTGGTTTTCACCGCCGTCGACGTACACGTTGGCGCCCAGCATGAAGCTGCTGTCGGGCGAAGCCAGGAAGGCTACCGCGGCCGCGACCTCCTC
Organism: Amycolatopsis eburnea; assembly: GCF_003937945.1. Lineage (GTDB taxonomy): Bacteria > Actinomycetota > Actinomycetes > Mycobacteriales > Pseudonocardiaceae > Amycolatopsis > Amycolatopsis eburnea. Next base: position 14,885 of record NZ_RSEC01000011.1, on the reverse strand, counting down.
GACGCGCCCGAGCCGTCCGATGGCGATCCGGGCCGCTTCGGCCGCCTTGAACGCCGGCGCGTTCTCCTCGCCCACGAGTTCGGTCATCCCGGAGGTGTCGATCGGGCCGGGGGAGATGGCGTTGACCCGGATCCCGCGGTCCTTCAGTTCGTTCGCCCAGGCGCGGGTGAACGTCCGCAGGGCCGCCTTGGACGCCGCGTAGGCGCCGAAGCCCGCGGTGCCGCGGTCGGCCGCGGTGGAGGCGTTGATGATCACCGAAGCGCCTTCGTTGAGCAGCGGAAGCGCTTTCTGGACGGTGAAGACGGTGCCTTTGACGTTGACGTCGAAGACCTGGTCGAGGTCCTGGGCGGTGATCGTCTCGATGGTGGCGAACGAGGCCGTGGCCGCGTTGGCGAACAGTACGTCCAGGCCCTGGCCGCGAGCCGCGACCTGCTCGTAGAGGCGATCCAGGTCGGCCGGGTCCGTGATGTCGCCCGGCACCGCGGTCACGGTCCCGCCGATCACCTCCACCGCCTCGTCCAGTTCGGTCTTGCGCCGCCCGGTGATGAACACGTGTGCGCCCTCGGCGACCAGCCGGGCGGCGGTGGCCCGGCCGATCCCGCGCGTACCGCCCCCGGTCACGACCGCGGTTGTGCCTTCCAGTCTCAGCATTTTCGACCTCCGGTAATTGTGCACCGATCGGTGCCGAAGTCGACCGTAGCAGCTTCTGCACCGATCGGTGCAGAAGCGGTAGGATGCGGTGGTGAACAAGGCGCGGGTGGGCCGGCCGCGGGCGTTCGACGCCGAAGCGGCCGTGCAGAAGGCCATGGTGGTCTTCTGGGAGCAGGGCTACGACGGCGCCAGCCTGACCGATCTGACCGAGGCCATGGGCATCTCCCGCAAGAGCATGTACGCGGCGTTCGGCAACAAGGAAGACCTCTTCCGCCTGGCGTTGCAGCGCTACGCCGAAGGCCCCGGCGCCTACATCGTCGAAGCACTGCAGGCGCCCACCGCTCACGAGGTGGCGACGCGGTTCCTGAACGGCTCGGTCCGGGCCAACACCCGGCCCGGCTTGCCGGCCGGCTGCCTGGGGGTGCAGGGCGCGCTGGCCGTCGGCGCGACTGGGCAGGTCGCGCACGACACCCTGGCCGCGTGGCGCGCACTGGGGCAGGAGCACCTGCGCGAGCGCTTTCAGCGGGCCGTCGACGAGGGTGATCTGCCCGCCGGCGCCGAGCCGGAGCTGATCGCCCGCTACGTCATGACGATCGCGAACGGCCTGGCCGTGCAGGCGGCGGGCGGCGCGACCCGGGAGGAGCTGCAGCGGGTGGCGGAGCTCGCGCTGCGGAACTGGCCGCCGGCCTGAAGTCAGGGCCGGCGCAAGCCCGTCAGCAGGACGTCCAGGTAGCGCCGGCCGGTGGCGGCGCGGTCCGTGGCGGCCAGTGCCGGGTGGACGTTCACGGCGTAGGCGATCCCGCACATCAGCGACGTGAGGTCCGCTTCGGACAGTCCGGGATCGATCGCGCCGGCGGCATGGGCGTGCGCCAGGAGCCGGCCGAACCGGCCAGTGACCCGGTCCTTGAGCTCGGTGGTGCGTTCGAGCGCATCGGTGGCGGCGGCGAGCACTGGCCGCACCGCCGCGTCGGTCAGCTGCACCTGGATCCCCGCGGCCAGGAACTCGTGCAACGCGGACCACGGATCCGCCGAGGCCAGTGCCCGTTCGGCGTGCTCGGCCAGCTCCTCCAGTGCCGGCGCGGCCACGGTCTCCAGCAGCGCTTCCGGGGTGGGGAAGTGCCGGTAGACCGTGGCCACCCCGGTGGCCGCCGCCCGGGCGACGTCGTTGAGCTGCAGCGGCTTGCCCTCGTCGACGTAGCGGCGGGCGGTCGCGACGATGCGCTCCCAGTTGCGGGCGGCGTCCTTGCGCAGCGGGGTGGTGGTCACCTGCCCAGGATAACCGGATGACTTATCCACCTGTGCTACGGTGAAACGGATAGCTCATCCGTATTCGAAGGGCCCGCCATGCTCACCACCACCCGCGACCACGTCGACGTCGCCGGGGCGACCCGCACGTTCACCACCGTCCGCCCCGCGAACGACCAAGCCGGCCGTGCCCTCGTCCTGGTCTTCCACGGTTCCCGCCAGACCGGCGACAAGCACCGCGCGTTCACCGGCCAGGCCTTCGACCGGTTCGCCGCCACCGGTTCCGCGGTGGTCGCCTACCTCGACGGCTACCGCGGGAACTGGAACGACGCCCGCAAGGAAAGCTGGTTCCCCGCCCGGCGCGACGGCGTCGACGACCTCGCCTTCACGCGGGCGGTGATCACCAAGCTGGCCGGGGAGTACCGGATCGACCCGGACCGGGTGTTCGCGATCGGTTACTCCAACGGCGGCCAGCTGGTCATGCGGCTTGTCCACGAGGCGCCCGGCCTGCTCGCCGGCGCGGCGGTGGTCGCCGCGACCATGCCCGCGCCGGAGAGCTTCCTCGCCACGGACACCCCGCCCGCGCCGTTGCCGGTGGTGTTCTTCCACGGCACGAAGGATCCGATTGTCGCCTACGGCGGCGGCCCGATGAGCTGGTGGAAGCAGCGGCTGTTCAAGGTCGGCGGGACGAGCTGGTCGGCGCCCCGGACCGCGCGGTACTTCGCCGAACGCAACGGCATCACCGCCGCGCCAGTCGTCACGCGTGAACCGGCCCCGGCCGGCGCCGCCACCGAGGTCGAACGCTCGGAGTACCGCGAGGAGGGCAAGCCGCCCGTGGTGCTCTACACGATCCGCGGCGGCGGGCACACCGTTCCCGGGCCGGCCAAGAACCCGGCAGTCCTCGGCAAGACCAGCCGCGAATCCGACGCCGCCGATCTGGTCGGCACCTTCTTCGGCCTGCCGGTGGGCGCCGCGGTGAGGTGACGGGCGTCATCTGGACTGTCTGTCCAAGCCCTGTACAGTCTGTCTGGTGAGCAACGAACACCCGTATCCCGCCGCCTTCCGCAGCGGTGACCTCGTCGCGGTGTCCGGGCGGCTCGGCGTGACCGCGACCGGCGCGCTCGTGCCCGGCGGTTTCGAGGCCGAATGTGCCCAGGCGTTCGCCAACCTCGACGCCGCCCTGCAGTCGGTCGGGGCGGGCCGCGCGGACGTGGTCAAGGTCGTCGCCTACCTGACCGACGTCGCCGACCGCTCGAGCCTCAACCGCGTCTACGAAGAGTTCTTCGCCGAGCCCCGGCCGGCCCGCAGTTGCATCGGCGCCGCATCGCTGCCCTACGGCGGGGTCGTCGAAGTCGAAGCGCTCGCCCGGGTGCGCGATGTCTGAGCGGGATGCCATCCTCGCCGCGCTGGCTCCGGTGGCCGACGGCATCGCGGCGACCCTGGGCTCGTTCTGCGAAGTCGTCGTGCACGACTTCCGCCGCCCCGACGCCTCGGTCGTGGCGATCGCCGGCACGGTCACCGGACGCGGTGTCGGCGGGGCGATGAGCGAAATCGGCATGGGCTTGCTGGCGCGGGGGGACGACGCCGAGGACCAGCTGAACTACGTCACGCGCACCGCGTCCGGGAAGCTCGTGAAGTCCTCGACGATGCTGGTGCGCGACAGCGCGGGCGCGGTCTTCGGCGCGCTGTGCGTGAACCTCGACGTGACGGCGTTGGGGCAGCTGCGGACCCTCGTCGGCGAGCTCGCCGAGGTAGGGACGACCGCGGACGCGCCCACCACGACCTTCGGTGACGACGTCGACGCCGTTGTGGACGCGATCGTCGACGAACACCAGCTGCGCCTGAACAAGCCGTGGGCCGCGCTGAGCCGGGACGAGCGCCTCGACCTCTTCCGCAGCTTGCACCAGCGCGGCGTCTTCGCCGTCCGGCGGGCGGTGCCCCAGGTCGCCGCCCGGATCGGCATCTCCCGCGCCTCCGCCTACACCTACCTCGCCGAAATCCGCGCCGAAGGAGCCTCATGACCCCGCCCGTGACCCTCGATGACATCCGCGACGCCGCCGCCCGGCTGGCCGGCGTCGCCCACCGGACCCCGGTCGTGCGCTCGCGGACCATGGACGACCTCGTCGGTGCCGAAGTGCTGCTGAAGTGCGAGAACCTCCAGCGCATCGGCGCCTTCAAGTTCCGCGGCGCCTACAACGCCGCCTCCCGGCTCTCGCCGGAGCAGCTGGCCAAGGGGATCGCCGCGTACTCGTCGGGCAACCACGCGCAAGCCGTCGCGCTCGCCGCCCGCGAGCTCGGCAGCAGCGCGGTCATCCTCGTCCCCGAGGACACCCCGCAGTCCAAAGTGGACGCCACCCGCGGCTACGGCGCCGAGATCGTCACCTACGACCGCTACACCGGCGACCGGGTCGCGCTCGGCGAAGCGCTGGCGGCCGACCGGGGACTGGCGCTGATCCCGCCGTACGAACACCCGCACGTCATCGCCGGCCAGGGCACCGCCGCGCTGGAGCTGCTCGAAGACGCCGGTCCGGTGGACACCTTGGTGGTCCCGGTCGGCGGCGGGGGCCTGATCGCGGGCAGCTCGACCGCGGCGAAGGCGCTGCGGCCGGGTATCCGCGTCCTCGGTGCCGAGCCCGAGGACGGTGACGACACCAAGCGTTCCCTCGAAGCGGGCGAGCGGGTCTCGATCCCCGTCCCGCGCACCATCGCCGACGGCCAAGCCGCGTCGATCCCAGGCGAGCTGACCTTCTCGATCAACCGTGAGCTGGTCGACGACATCGCCCTGGTGTCCGACGACGCGGTGCGCGAGGCGATGCGGTTCGCGTTCGAGCGCCTCAAGCTCGTCCTAGAGCCCAGCGGCGCGACCGGCCTGGCCGCGGTGCTGAGCGGTCAGGTGGCCGCGCGCGGCCGGGTCGGGGTGATCCTCAGCGGCGGGAACGTCAGCCCGGAACGCTTCGCCGAGCTGATTGCCCGGTAGCCGGGGCGAGCCCGCCAGACCGTCTACTTCGGAATTCGCGACGACCGCGACGTCGTGTACCTCGAACGCATTGGGGCTACGACGCCGTTCCGCTGCCGTCCCGGATCGGCGACAGGCTGCCGTTGACGTGCACGGCGATCGGCAAGGCGCCGCTCGCGTTCTCCGGCCCCGAGCTGGCCGACGTGGTCCTTGCCGATCCCATGCCGAGCCTGACACCCTTCTCGATCACCGACCCGGTCCGGTTGCGGACGGCGCTGGAGCAGTCCAGGTGTCCAGGCTCGCCCACGAGGAGCAGGCAGCGGCGCCCGGCGTCAGCTGCATCGTGGCCCCGGTGTTTGCGGGCGCGACCGCCGGCGCGGCGCTGTCGGTGGCGGTCCCGCGCGAGCAGTTCCGCCCCGCCCACCTCGCCCGGCCGTGCGCACCGCCGCACTGGGGTTGTCGCGGACGTTGCGGCAGCCGGCTACGCCGGGCTGACCGCGCACACCGAGTGCACGGCGATGCCAAGCGCCTGGCGGTGCAGCGCGTCGAGCCGGTCCAGGACGACCGCCGAGCCGTTGGCCAGCTTCAGCTGGACGGTGCACGGGATCCGGCCGGCGCGTACGTCCACAGTGGCCTTCAGCTGCGCGAGCAGCTCCGTGGTCAGCCGGTCGAGCTGCGTGCGGATTTCTCCCAGGTCCGGACGGGTGGTCGGGGCCTGCCCGGGGTGCGCCGTCCAGCGGGCGAACAGGCCGCGCTGCACGACCTTGCTCGCGGTGATCTGGTCGCGGAAGAACGCTGCCGCCGCGTCCGGGGCCAGGCCGAGGGCGCTGGCCTGCTCGCGGACCTGGTTCAGCACCTGCTCCTCCCGGGCTGGGTCGTCGATCGGCGAGCCGGTGCCGAACTTGGCCGCCGCCACGTCGTCGCCCACACGCAGGCGTTCGACGACCAGGTCGGTTAGCGCGCCGAGCCGGCCGAGCGAGCCGCTCGCCGCAAGCGCGGCAGGCGCGGGGAATTCGGCGGCCATGGCCGGGGGAACGGTCAGCGTCATCGTCCCGGCCACCGTCAGTGCGGTGGCGGCGATGCCGCGGGCCACTGTGCTGGTCGTCTTCAACTGCTTTCCTCGCTTTCCTGGATGGGAAGATAAGTGACGCCGGTGAGTTCTTCGGACGCCTCCCACAGTCGTTGCCGCAGGTCGGCGTCGTGGGACAGCACGCTGGCGGTGACCAGTTCGGGGTAGCCGGTGCGTCCTCGCGGGCCGAAGTAGTCGCCGCCCCGGGCGTGCGGGTCGGTGGCGGCCCGGAGCGGCCCCAGCGCGCCCTTCGCCGCGCTCTGGGAGACGGCGAGCGCAAGCGGGTTCACCTTGGGGTTGAGCGCGGCCCGGATGAGCGCGTTCATCTCGCGCCCGCCCTCGGTCCGGGCGAGGCCGGGATGCCCGGCCACCGCGATCGTCGGGGTCCCGGTGGCCCGCAGGCGGCGGTCGAGTTCGTGGGCGAACAGCAGGTTCGCCAGCTTGGCCCGGTTGTAGGCCGCCATGAACCGGTAGGCGGGGCCGGGCTCGGGGTCGAGGCGGGCCGGGTCGATCCGGCCCTGCCGGTGCCCGTTGCTGCCCACCGTCACCACCCGCGACCCGGGGGTGCCGGTCAGCAGGTCCAGCACCAGGCCGGTGAACGCGAAGGGGCCGAGGTGGTTCACGGCGATGGTCGACTCGAAGCCGTCTTCGGTGACCGTGTACCGCAAGCGGAAGCCGCCGACGTTGTTCACGAGCAGGTCGAGGTGGTCGTACTCGTCGTACAGCCGGCGCGCGGCGGCACGGACCGACGCGAGCGAGGCGAAGTCCACCAGCAGGGTGCGTACGACGGCGCCGGGCGAGCCGGCCCAGATCCGGTCGGCCGCCGCGGCCGCCCGGCCGGCGTCGCGGCAGGCCAGTACGACGTCGGCGCCGCGGCGCGCGAGCGCGTCCGCGATCGCGAAGCCCAGCCCGGTGCTGGCGCCGGTGACGAGGGCGGTCCGGCCGTGCTGGGCGGGGATGTCCGCGAAGGACCAGCGTTGCCGTGTCACGGGGCTACCTTTCGCCGTTGTATGTAACGATCACTATAGCATGGTTCAGATAGAACGTTCGGTCTTGACTTGGTGGAGCTCTGCGGTCCATAGTGAACGGGATAGAACGTTCGGTATCGCGGAGTCGTCCGCGATCGAGAAAGGACTCCCGCCATGACCAAGCCCCTGTATCTCGGCATCGCCACTTCGACCGGCGACGGCCGCGCGGGAGGGCAGGCGCGGACCGACGACGGCCTGCTCGACATCTCCCTGGCGATCCCCAAGGAGATGGGCGGCCCCGGTGGTGCGACCAACCCGGAGCAGCTGTTCGCGGCAGGCTGGGCCTCGTGCTTCCACTCGGCCCTGAAGGCCGTCGCGGCGCAGCGGAAGGTCAAGGTCACCGACTCCGCCGTCGTCGCGGAGGTGCAGGTGCACACGACACCCGAAGGCGGGTTCACGCTCAGCGCGGCGCTGCACGCCGAACTGTCCGGTGTGGACCAGGCGACCGCCGACCAGCTCGTCGAAGGCGCCCACGCGATCTGCCCGTACTCCAACGCGACGCGCGGCAACATCCCGGTGACCGTCGACGCGACCGTTGCCTGAGCCGCGCGGCCGGGCCGGCGAAGTCCGCCGGCCCGGCGCGCCCGGTGGGGGAGAAAGGGTGTCGCGGACCTATCATGGCCGCATGGCGAGGGATTCCAGCTCCGCATCGACGACGGCCGCCGGGTTGAGCAGCCGGCAGGTCATCCTCAACGCGGCTCGCGCCCTCGTCGGGGAAAAGGGCTACGACGGCATGGCCATTTCCGACCTGAGTGCCCAGTCCGGGCTGCCGCCGAGCTCGATCTACTACCACTTTGGCAACAAGCTCGGCGTCCTGGCGGCGCTGCTGGAGCGGACCTTCGACGAGCTGCACGCGTTGTTCCCGAACCCGTCGTCGTTCGACGAGCTGGCGCCGCTCGACCGCCTCGAAGCGTGGTTCTCCGCGGCCTGCGATTCCCTCGACCGGCGGCCGGACTACTTGCAGCTGCTGGTCGCCATCAGCGTCGGCCCGCAGAAGGACGCCGAGGCGGTGCAGGCGACCGTGCGCCGCATCCGCGACTACGCCCATGCCTCCTGGGTGGCCGCGCTCACCCCGATCTTCGCCCCCAACGGCGGCAAGAACAACGAAGCCCTCGTCCAGCAGTTGGCCGTCCTCGGGCGTGCCTTGACGGACGGGCTTTCGGTGACCAACAGCTTCGACGGCATGAGCTACCGCTCGCAGGTCGCCCCGTTCGTCGCCCTGATCCGCGGCCTTGCGGACCAGCGGGCGCCGAAGCGCAAACGCTGACCACGCCCGAACGGCCTTGATAACACCGCTGTCCGCTGTATAGTGAGCGCTACATACAACGAATGAGGCGGCACAGTGACGAGCACTCTGGATGTCGGTGACGCGCGCCTGGCCTACACCGAGGCCGGTTCGGGCAGCCCGGTCGTGTGGCTGCACGGCTCGGGGCCGGGCGCCACCGGGATGAGCAACTTCGGCGGCAACTTGGCCGCCTTCGCCGACCACCGGAACGTCGTGGTCGACCTGCCGGGCTGGGGCGAGTCCCCGCGGCCCGAGACCGACGAGCCGCTGATCTTCCACGCCGCCGATCGCGTGTGCCGCGCGATGACGGCGCTCGGGATCGAGCGGGCCCATCTGGTCGGCAACTCCTACGGCGGCGCCGTGGCCATGCGGATCGCGATGCGCTACCCGGAGCGCGTGGATCGGCTCGTGCTCATGGCGCCGGGCGGGGTCCTGCCGACGGACGCGCCGCCCTGGCCCGTCGGCCTCGAACGCCTTTTCGGTTACATGGCCGCGGAAAAGCCGTCGCGCGACGCGATGGCCGAGTTCGTGCGCCTGATGGTGTACGACGAGTCGCTGGCGACCGAAGCGCTCATCGACGAGCGCTACGAATCGAGCCTGCGCGCGCACCCCGAGCTGCCGATCCCGCCGAACTTCGGGGACCTGACGCCCGACCTGGGACGCATCGCCGCCCCCACTTTGCTCGTGTGGGGCCGGGAGGACCAGACCGTGCCGCTGACCTGGGCGCCCAAGATCCTCGAGGGCATCCCGAACGCGGAGCTGCGGGTGCTGCCGCACTGCCGGCACTGGGTCCAGTACGAGCGCGCGCCCGAGTTCAACCACATCGTCCGCGAGTTCCTGCAGGGTGGCGAGGCCGCCGCGGCGGAGGGATGACCACCGTGGGAATCAGGAAGCTGGGCTACGTCGGCATCGAGGTCACCGACGTCGACGCGTGGACGGACCTGCTCGTGCGCACGCTGGGTGTCGGCGTCACGCACGCCAAGTCCGGCGCTGACGAGGTCGTCCTCGCCGAGCTCGACGAGTTCAAGTACCGCCTCGCCCTTCATCCGTCCACTGAGGACCGTCCGCGCGAGCTGGGCTGGATCGTCGACTCGCCGAGCGAGCTGGACCGGCTGACCCAGCGGCTCACCGACGCCGGGTTCGCCGTCGCGGACGGCTCAACCGAGGAGAAGGAACTGCGCGGCGCCACGCGGCTGCGCTGGTTCACCGACCCGGTCGGCTACCGCGTGGAGCTGGCGGTCGGCGAAGCGAAGGTACGCCTCGGCGTCGAACGCCCGGCCGGTGGCCCGGGCGTCACCGGCTTGGGACACCTCGTGCTGGCCAGCCCCAAGCTCGGGGAACTGCGCGAGCTCTACGAATCGGTGCTCGAGTTCAAGCTGACCGACTACCGCGCGCCGGGTCTGTTCTTCTTCCGCTGCAACCGGACCCACCACAGCATCGCGCTCGCGAACGCGGAAACCGCGTCGATCCACCACCTGGAGCTCGAACACGGCTCGATCGACGACGTCGGGCGGGCCTACGACCGGGCCCAGGCCCACGACGTGCCGATCTCGATCAGCCTCGGCCGGCACATGAACGACAAGGCGATCTCCTTCTACGTCCGGAATCCGAGCGGGTTCCACCTGGAGATCGGTTGCGGCGGCATCGAAGTCGGCGACGACTGGGTGCCGCACGACTTCGGGCGCTCGGACGAGTGGGGGCACCACCACGCGGACGCCAACCCGTTCGCCGCGCCGAAGTCGTGAGCCTCTCGGGCCGCCGCGCCCTCGTCACCGGCGCGGCGAGCGGGATCGGCCTGGCCGTGGCCACCCGGCTCGCCGGACTCGGCGCCCACGTTGTGGTGTGCGACATCGACGCCGAGGGGGCGGCGCGGGCGGCCGCGGGAATCGGCGGCGAAGCACTGTCGATCGACCTGAGCGAGACCGGTGTCCTCGCCGAGCGGGCGTTCGACGCCGACATCCTGGTGAACAACGCCGGGGTCCAGCACGTCGCGCCCGTCGAGCGCTTCGAGCCCGAGCGGTTCGCGGCCATGACCCGGCTGATGCTGGTGGCGCCGTTCGTGCTCAGCCGCGCCGTGCTGCCGGGCATGTACGCGCGCGGCTGGGGCCGGATCGTGCACATCTCGAGCATCCACGGCCTGCGGGCCAGCGCGTACAAGTCCGCCTACGTCAGTGCCAAGCACGGCCTGCTGGGACTGTCCAAAGTGCTCGCGCTGGAAGGCGCTGCCCACGGCGTCACCAGCAACTGCGTGTGCCCCGGGTACGTGCGCACCCCGCTGGTCGAAAACCAGCTGGCGGACCAGGCGGCCGTCCACGGGCTGAGCACCGGCGAGGTGCTGTCGGAAGTGCTGCTGGCGAGGTCGGCGGTCAAGCGGCTGATCGAGCCGGGCGAGGTCGCCGGCGCGGTGGCGTACCTGTGCTCGCCCGAAGCCGCGTCGGTCAGCGGGACCGAGCTGGTCCTGGACGGAGGCTGGAGCGCCTCCTGACCAGGGACCGGCCCGGTGCGGTCAGCTCATCGGCAACGGCGTCGCGGCGAACACGCCGTCGGGGTCGACGGCGGCCTTGACGCGCCGCAGCCGCGGCAGGTTGTCTCCGTGGACGTGGGGGATCTGGTCGGTCGCGTCCGGGCCGAGCAGGTTGGCGTACCCGCCGGGGAAGGCGTGCTCGGCCAGCGCGGCCGACGCCGCATCGGCCCAGCCGCCGGTGTCCTCCCCGATGCCGAGGATCTCGGCCATGAGGTGCGGCCGGCGGAGGCTGAACGCGGTGTCGGCGGCGGCGACCCGCGCCGCGGCGCCGTGGAAGTGGTGCAGGCTGATCCCGGACTGCGGCGTCGGCAGCCGGCCGCCGAACCGCTCGACGACGTCGGCGACGGCCTCGTCGAGCGCGGGCACCGAGCGGGTCCGGATGGTGACGTGCCTGCCGTCGGGGAACATCGCGTCCCGCCCGGCGAGCGCGGTCGCGTGGGGAACGGTGTCCAGCTGGGCGAGCAGGGGATCGCCGAGGCGGGTCAGCGCCATCACCGGCCCCGACGGGTCCTCGCCGGTGACGACGTCGCCGGACCAGGTCGGCAGCACCAGCAACGCGGGCGAACCGTCCGGTGCGGCGATCACGCCGGTTTGGATCGTCAGGTCGTCGGGCGCCTCGTGCTGCGCCTCGCGCACCCGCGCCAGCACCTGGCCGGCCTGGTGCCATGGGTAGAGCACCAGACCGGTCACCACCGCCGGCACGGCGTGCAGCCGGACGGTCATCGACGTGACGACGCCGAAGTTGCCCCCGCCGCCGCGCAGGGCCCACAGCAGGTCCGGGTCGTGTCGGGCGTCCGTGCGCACGACCGATCCGTCGGCCGTGACGACTTCGGCGGCCAGCAGGTTGTCCGCGGCGAGACCGATCCGCCCGGCCAGTGGTCCGTAGCCGCCGCCGAGGGTGAGCCCGGCGACCCCGACCGTGCCGATGGTGCCGGTCGCGCCCACGAAACCGTGCTCGCCGGCCGCGGCCAGCAGGTGGTTGGCGGACGCGCCGCCCCCGACCTCGGCGGTCCGGGTGGCGGGGTCGACCCGGACGCCGCTCAACGGCCGCACGTCCAGGGTCAGGCCCCCGTCGGCCAGGGCGCGCCCGGCCCAGTCGTGGCCGCGGGAGCGGACGGAGAGCGGCAGGCCGAACTCGCGGGCGGTCCGCACGCCGAGCACGACGTCGTCGGTGGTGGTGCAGGTCAGCACGAGGGCGGGCCGGTGGTTCACGGCGCCGTTCCACAAGGCGACGCCGTCGGCGTATCCCGGGCCGGATGAGTGCACTTGGCGGTCCGGCACGGCGGTGCGCAGCGCGCGGTGGGCGTCGGCGAGGGATCGAGCGTCGCCTGGAGTGTGGGGCATGGGTGTCCTTCGGTGTGGCAGGGAGTACCGAACGTTCTCCTCTTTGAATGTAGCGCTCACTCCAATGTGCGCGCTACATCGCAAGAATGTGACTTGGAGTAGTGATACCGACCGTTCTATCTGCTACGCTCGAGAGATGGTGCATAACGCTCGAGGTCAGGTCTCCGAAGCGCGGGCGAGGCTGCTCGCGACGGCCACGCGGATCTTCTACGCCGAGGGCCTGCACTCCGTGGGGATCGACCGGATCGTCGCGGAGGCGAAGGTCACCCGCGCCACGCTGTACCGGCACTTCCCGAGCAAGGGCGACCTCGTCGTCGCGTACCTGGAGGGCGTCCACGAGATGGAGCGCGAAGGGATCGACAAGGTCATCGCCGGTGGTCTGCCGGCGGCCGACGGCTTGCGGGCGATCGCCAAGTCGATCGCCGACGGCATCGGGTCGGCCCACTTCCGGGGCTGCGCCTTCCTCAACGCGGTGGCGGAGTACCCGGACCCCGCCCACCCCGTGCACCGGGCCGTCCTTGCGCATCGCGAGTGGTTCTTCCGCACGATCACCGATCTGCTCGCGCAGGTGGGCGAGGCTCCGCCGGAGCCCGCGGGGCGGCACTTCGTGATGCTGCGCGACGGCGCGATGGCGGCGGGCTGCCTGTCGGATCCCGCCGAAGTCTGCGACACGTTCCGCCAGGGTGTCGACGGGATCCTGCAGCACCGCCTCGCCGCCGCGGGCAAGTGACCCCGCTTCCGGGGTAGAACGTTCGGTCTTGACGAGAGCCAGGGCGGTCGCTACGGTGAGTCGTGTACTGATCGCTCCATACAAGGGGATCCGGGCTCCGCGTCGGCGGGCCTGCTCACCGAAGGAGACCGCCTTGAGCACCGCCTCCAGTGCCCTCGCACCGTCGCTGAGGCGGTTGTACTTCACTCGCTTCGCCTTCGCCCTCGTCTGGGCCGCGCTGCTGATCGCCACCGCGTCGGACCTCGGGCCGGCGGCCGGGACGCTGCTGGTGCTCTACCCGCTGTTCGACGTCGTCGCGGCGATCGTCGACGCGCGGGCGGCGAAGGCGACCAACTCGGTGCTGGCGCTGTACGTCAACGTCGCGGTCAGCTCGCTGGCCGCGGCCGGGGTGGCCGTCGCGGCGACCTCCGGTATCCCCGGCGTCCTCCGCGTGTGGGGCAGCTGGGCCGTCGTTTCGGGCCTGGTGCAGCTCGCGGTCGGCCTGAGCCGCCGCCGGCTCGGTGGCCAGTGGCCGATGATCCTCAGCGGCGCCCTCTCGGTCGTCGCCGGTACGTCGTTCATCCTGCAGGCCGGGCGGGACGGGGCTTCGCTCGTCACCATCGGGGGCTACGCCGTGCTCGGCGGCATCTTCTTCCTCGTTTCGGCCTTTCGGCTCGGCGCCGGAACCGTCTGACTTCGATGAGTACTCTCCAGTTCAAGCGGTCGCCCCGGTTGTCTGCGCCGCGGCCGCCGGGCGGTGAAGTCCACCTCGAACCGCCGCCCGAGGTGCCCCGGGTCATCCCCGGCAACATCGTGCTGAAGGCGCTTCCGGTCGTGATGATCGTGGCGTCGCTGGGGTTGCTGGTCTTCTTGTTCACCGCCAGCCAGCGCAACCCGCTGACGATCGCCCTGGGTGCGACGACGGTCGTCGGGACGCTCGGGATGATGGCCGGTGGCGGTGGCAAGGGCGGCGGTGCCAAGCGCGCCGAGATGGACGAGGACCGCAAGGACTACCTGCGCTACCTGGGGCAGATGCGCGACCGTGCCCGCGAGGCGATGGTCGACCAGCGCGCCGCCCTGGAATGGGTGCACCCGGATCCGCAGTCGCTGTGGTCGCTCGCGGCGAGCCGCCGGATGTGGGAGCGGCGGCCGAACGACTCGGATTTCCTGCACCTGCGCGTGGGACGGAGTTCGCACCGGCTGGCCACACGCCTCGTACCGCCGCAGACGGGCCCGGTCGACGAGCTGGAGCCGATCTCGACCTTGGCGTTGCGCCGATTCGTCCGGGCGCACTCGATCGTGCCGGACCTGCCGACCCAGATCGCGTTGCGGGGCTTCGCCGCGGTGTGCCTGCAAGGGGACCTCGAACTGACGCGGGGCCTGGTCCGCGCGATGCTCGCGCAGATCGTTTCCTTCCACAGCCCCGACGACGTGCTGATCGCCGTCGCGACCGCCGGGCGCGCGAAGGGGGAGTGGGAGTGGGCGAAGTGGCTGCCGCACGTGCAGCACCCGACGCTCTCCGACGGCATCGGGCAGCTGCGGATGATGGCCGGTTCCCTCGCGCAGATCGAGGATTGGCTCGACGAAGAACTGCGTGACCGGCAGCGCTTTTCTCGCAACGCGACCCCGGCGCCGGATCAACCGCACTTGGTGATCGTCATCGACGACGCCGAGGTCACTCGCGAAGAGCAGATCATCCTCGAAGAGGGGCTGGTGGGAGTGACGTTGATCGACCTTTCGGAGTCGATCGGCAACCTCGCCGCCCGCCGCGGTCTCCGGCTGGTGGTGGAAGCGGATCGGATGGGGGCCCGCAGCGCCGGCGGCGTGGAGTGGTTCGGCCGGCCGGACACGTTGAGCGTCGTGGAAGCGGAAACGCTGGCCCGCCGGATTTCCCCGTATCGCCTGGGGAGTTCAGGTGGCCAGGAAACGGCGGAGGAGGAGCCGCTGCTGTCCAACCCGTCGCTGCTGGAGCTGCTCGGTATCCCGGGCGACCCGATGACCTTCGACGTCCAGCAGGCGTGGCGGCCGCGGCCGATCCGCGACCGCTACCGCGTCCCGTTCGGTGTCGGCGAGT
>NZ_RSEC01000010.1 GCF_003937945.1 Amycolatopsis eburnea | reverse complement strand
ACTCGCCGACACCGAACGGGACGCGGTAGCGGTCGCGGATCGGCCGCGGCCGCCACGCCTGCTGGACGTCGAAGGTCATCGGGTCGCCCGGGATGCCGAGCAGCTCCAGCAGCGACGGGTTGGACAGCAGCGGCTCTTCGTCGCCGACGTCCTGGCCCGCGGCGCCGCCGACCCGGTACGGCGAGATCAGCCGGGCCAGCGACTCGGTCTCGACCAGGCTCAGCGTGTCGGGGCGGCCGAACCACTCGACGCCGCCGGCGCTGCGGGCACCGAGCCGGTCGGCCTCCACGACGAGCCGGAGACCGCGGCGGGCGGCGAGGTTGCCGAGCGAGTCGGACAGGTCGATCAGCGTGACGCCGACCAGGCCCTCCTCCAGGATGATCTGCTCTTCGCGGGTCACCTCGGCGTCGTCGATGATGATGACGATGTGCGGCTGGTCCGGCGCCGGCGTGGCGTTGCGGGAGAACCGCTGGCGGTCACGGAGCTCTTCGTCGAGCCAGTTTTCGATCTGGGCCAGCGAGCCGGCCATCATGCGGAGCTGGCCGATGCCGTCCGACAGCGTCGGGTGCTGAGCGTGCGGCAGCCACTTCGCCCACTCCCACTCCTCCTTCGCGCGGCCCGCGGTGGCGACCGCGACCAGCACGTCGTCGGGGCTGTGGAAGGTGACCATCTGCGCGAGCATCGCGCGGGTCAGGCCGCGGGTCAGCGCCCGGTCGCCCTGCATGCTCACCGCGGCGAACCCGCGGAGGGTGATCTGGGTGGGCAGGTCCGGCACGATCGAGTGCGCGCGCACGAACCGGCGCAGCGCGAGGGTGGCGATCGGCTCCAGCTCGTCGACCGGCCCGGTCTGCGGCGGGACCAGCCGCGTCGCGAGGCGGTGCGAGCTGCGCCCGACGCGCAGGTGCAGGAAGTCCTGGTCGTTCTGGCGGCGCTCCCACATCCGGCGGCTGGCCGCGAGCGACCACAGCGACTGCGGATCGGGGTGCACCCATTCCAGGGCGGCGCGCTGGTCGACCATCGCCTCGCGGGCGCGGTCGCGCATCTGCCCCAGGTAGCGGAGGTAGTCCTTGCGGTCTTCGTCCATCTCGGCGCGCTTGGCGCCGCCGCCCTTGCCCCCACCGCCGGCCATCATCCCGAGCGTGCCGACGACCATCATGCCGCCCATGGCCATCATCATCGGGTTCCGGTTGCTGGCCTGGAACATGAAGACCATCATCCCGAGCGACGCGACGATCATGACGACCGGAAGCGCCTTCATCACGATGTTCCCGGGAATGACCCGGGGCACCTCGGGCGGCGGCTCGAGGTGCACCTCACCGCCCGGCGGACGCGGTGCCGCCAGCCGCGGCGACTTCTTGAACTGCAGCGTGCTCATCGAAGGACCCCTCATTCAAACTCGACGATGGCTGCCACCGCTTGGTGCGCAAGGTGCGCGAACAACCTATCGAACGTCCTGGCGGAATTCCGGCGGATGCCGCAACCGCCCACAGGTGTGGTCTCGCCCTCGTCCCGCGAGTGTACGGCCCGGCACCGACAGTAATGCCCCGTTCCGGCCGCTGACCTGGCCCTGCCGTGAATTCCGGACGCGCCGGGTGGGCCTGCGGTGTCGTGGACCGCCCTCACGACGTCCCGGCCGGGTGGCCGCTGACCTGGCCTTGCCGGTGAATTTCGGACGTTCCATGATGCCGGTGCCGGGGTTCGGTATAAGTTCCCCCGGGAGCAGTATCGACCGAGCGGGGGCAGTGCAGTGGCTACGGGCACGACAGTTTTCAGCAGGGTGACGGTCGTCGCGCCCTCCACGCGGATCGACGTGGCGCTGCCCGCCGACGTCGCGGTGGCCGACCTCCTGCCGATGCTGCTGGACATGGCGAAGGAGACCTCGCCCGACGGCGGGGCCCGCCACGGTGGCTGGGCGCTCGCGAAGCTCGGGGACGCGCCGCTCGACCCGAGCCGGACGCTGGCCTCGCTCGGCGTCGTCGACGGTGAGCTGCTGCAGCTGCGCAAGCGCAACGAGAACCCGCCGCCGCCGCTGTACGACGACGTCGTCGACGCCATCGCCGAGTCCTCCCCCGACAGCTTCCGCCCGTGGACCAAGGAGACGGCGAACCGCTTCGGGCACGTCGCGGGCGGGCTGGCGCTGTTCGCCGCCGCCGTCGCGCTGTTCATGAGCGGGTCGTTCTACGGCGGCAGCGCGCTCGGCGCGGCCATCGCGGGCGGCATCGGCGCGATCGCGTGCGTCGCGGTCGGCGCCACGCTCGCCAAGGGGTACCAGGCGGAAGCGACCGGCGTCCTGATCGCCGCGGCCGGCGGCCTGCCACTGGCGTTCGTCAGCGGCTTCTACATCGTGCCCGGCCTGTCCCTGCGGGCGAACCTGCTGCTCGGCGCGGTACTGGTGATGATCGTCGCGTCCGTCTGCATCATGGTCATCGGCGCCGGCATCACGACGTTCATCGCGGCCGCCACCGCCGGCACGTTCGGCGCGCTGGCCTTCCTCTTCGGCACGCTCATCGCGCACCCGGCCGCCGGCATCGCGGCCGGCACCGTCGCGGTCGCCCTCGCCTGCATCTCGATCCTGCCGCGCGCCACGATCTGGCTCGCGAAGCTGCCGCTGCCGCACGTCCCGGGCAGCGCGGAGGAGCTCAAGGAAGACTCCGGCTTCCCCGACTACCGCGCGATCGAGCGCCGCACGGCCATCGCGCACAACTACATGACCGGCCTGATGGTCGGCTGCGGCGCCACGGTCGCCATCTCCGCGGTCATCGCCGCGAGCGGGCCCGGCGCGTTCGGGATCATCCTCGGCGTCGTCGCGACGCTCGTCCTGCTCCTGCGCGCCCGCGCGTACGCCAACGGCAGCCAGGCCATCGCGCTGCTCACCACCGGCCTGGTGTCGGCGACCGGGATCGGCATCGGCTGGCTGGTCTCGGCGAGCGCCCAGAACCGCCTGCTCTACGTCTTCGGCGCGCTGGTCCTGCTCGCCGCCGGCGCGCTCGTGGTCGGCGTGATCTTCCCGAACCAGCGCTTCTCGCCGCCGCTGCGCCGGACCGTCGAGATCATCGAGGCGCTCTGCATCGCTTCGGTGCTCCCGCTCGCCCTGGGTGTGATGGACCTCTACACCACCCTGCGGCACCTGAACTTCAAGTGACCGGATCGGGTGAATCTCGGATGTCAGTGGCACGGCGGACCACGACGGCCTTGCTGGCCGGCACGATCGGCGTCCTCTCACCCCTGGCGATCGCGGTGCCGGGGTGGGCGCAGCAGTCCACCGACGGCTACTTCGCGACCCCGCCGCCGGTCGACATGAGCAAGCTGATCCCGGACGAGCGCAAGCCGGACAAGAGCTACAAGCAGTCGAAGGGCTGCGTGCAGCGCAGCCTCGGCGAGAACATCGTGCTCAAGAACCGGCCGTGGGGCCAGGAGTACCTGCAGCTGTCGAAGGCGCAGGACATCGTCAAGGCGGCCACCGGCGGCGGCGCGGGCAAGGGCGTCCGGGTCGCGGTGGTCGACACCGGCGTGACGCGCCACCCCTGGCTGCCCAACCTCCAGTCGGGCGGTGACTACGTCGCCCCGACGACGAAGAACCAGCCGCCGGGGCTCGAGGACTGCGACGGCCACGGCACCGAGGTCGCCGGCATCATCGCGGCCAAGCCGGACAACCCCGAGGTCGGGTTCGTCGGCGTCGCCCCGGACGCGACGATCGTGTCCTACCGCCAGCTCAGCGAGAACTACGAGCCCAACACCGAGACTTCGGCGCCGCCCCCGGCGTCCAGCACCGGCGGCACCCCGTCGTCGAGCACCAACCCGCCGTCCGGCACGCAGTCGTCGCTGCCGCCGAGCAACGGCGGTGGTGGCGGGAGCGGCGAGGGCGACCAGACCTCGCCCGGGCAGTCCAACGGCGGGCGCCAGCTGGAGAAGGCCGGCACCGCGGGCACGTTGAAGACGCTGGCCGAGATCATCCGCGGCATCGCCGAGCGCGGCGAAGCCGACATCATCAACATGTCGGTCGACAACTGCCGCCAAGCGACCGGGTCGATCACCGAAGGCGAGCAGCAGGTCCAGGCCGCCGTGCACTTCGCAGCGGAAAAGGGCATCGTGATCATCGCCGCCGCGGGCAACGCGACGGACACCTGCCCGCAGAACGACCAGCCCAACGCCCAGAAGCCGAAGACGATCGTGACGCCGCCGTGGTTCGCCGACGACGTCCTGTCGGTGGGCGCGATCGACGACACCGGTGGCGTCGCGCCGTTCAGCGTGCACGGCCCGTGGGTCGGCGTCGCCGCACCCGGCACGAAGATCATTTCGCTCGACCCCGCGGAAGGCTCCGGCGGCCTGGCGAACCTGACGTTCGAAAGCGGCGACAAGGCCAGCGAGATCCAGGGCACGAGCTTCGCCGCGCCGTACGTCGCCGGGCTGGCGGCGCTGGTGAAGGCGAAGTACCCGAACCTGAACGGGCGCGGCATCGTCAACCGCATCAAGGAAACGGCCCAGCACCCGGCCGCTCCCGGTGGGCGCGACAACTTCGTCGGCTTCGGCGTGATCGACCCGGTGGCGGCGCTGACCGCGACCCTGCCGTCCGAGGTCGGCGGCATGGCCCCGATCCCGTCGCAGCAGATGGCGCAGCTGCCGCCGGCCAACGACCGCAGCCCGACACCGGTGATCGTGGCGCTGGCCGGCACCGGCGGTGGCGTGGTGGCGCTGCTGATCACGCTGTTCGTGATGCACACGATCCGCCGCAACCGCCCGGCCGAGACCGGCCCGGCCCGCCGCTGAGGGTGGTGGCCCGCGCGGGCCACCACCTCACTGCGCCGGCGGCTTCTTCTGCTCCTGCGCCGGTTTCTCGTCCTCGCCGATCACCGGCGGGGCGACCAGACCGGGCTCCCCCAGCAGTTCCGACGTCTTCGTGACCGGCCGCGTCTTCGGCTGGCGCCGTCCCCCACCACCGCCGCCGAAAGCGCCGAAGCCCATCATCGGCATCATCGGGACGCCGGAGGACGTCGACTGGTTCGCCGCGTGGTCCGGGGCGGGCGCGGGCTGCGGGGTGTCGGCGGGCTGGGCGTTGTCGGGGGTGCCCGCGCCGGTGTGCTTGGGCTCCGCCGAGGACGGTGACGTGACCTCGTCCGACGACCCGGCCGAAGACGGCGTCGTCGTTTCCTCGGCCGCGGCGTCGTTCAACGCGCCGTCGTGCAGCTTGAACCGTTCCTGCGGGTAGCGGTGCCGGATCTCGATGCTCCGCGAAGCCGCGTCGGGGTCGTCGACGCCTTGGCAGAGCCGGTCGAACGCCTCCATGACGTCCCGCGCGGTCTCGTACAACGCCTTCGCCGACTCCTGCGTCTCCGCCAGCTGAACGCGCGCCCGCCGGGCACCGCCGCTCGGGAGGAGCATCGTCTCCGACGTCAGGTCGGCCGCGTCCACCAGGACTTCGACGAGGTCGACGACGACGTGGCGGACCGACTCGACCAGCTCGTCGAGCGCGCCCGCCAGGACGTTCAGCGCTTCCTGGAGGTCGCCGCCCGCCGCCCCGATCTCGCGGATGTAGGCCACGAACGAGTCCGCGTCGCGCCCCTCCCAGCCCGCGTCGAGGCGGCCGAGCTGGTCGTCGAGCCGCGCGGACACCTCGGCCGCGACGGAAGCCGCCTGGCGCAGGCGATCCGCTTCGGCGCCGAGGTCGGCCCAGCGGCCGAGCAGCGGGCGGAAGTACGTCTCGACGGGGTCGATGACGCCCAGCTGCCGCGAGAGGTCCGTGAGGTAGCCCAGGTACGGCTCGGCCGCCGCGGTGATGTCCTCGCCCTGCGGGACCGCCACCGCCACCGGCTGCTGCTTCGCCAAGGGGTGCGGGATGGACTCGGTGGAGCTTTCGGCGATCATCCTTCGAGCCTCCCGGCCCGCTTGATCAGCTCGGCGGCGTCGGCGTCCTGGCCGTCGTGGCGCACCGTGACCTGCCGCAGCGCCTCCGCGGCCGAGCGCAGGGCCTCCGCGCCGTCGGCCAGCTGGCGCCGCAGCGCACCGGCCGCGCGCCCGTACGACGCGCCGAGGCCGATCCCGGCCCCCAGCGCCCCGTAGGACTCCGCGGACACGCCTTCGCCCCCGACCTCGGCCGCCGCCGCGTCCAAGTCGCCCGCGGCCGCCTCGGCCGTCTTGGCGTACTCGGCGACGACGACGCCGTCCATCCTCAAGCCGACCACGGCGCACCTCCGCTCAGCTGTTGCGTCTGGGCGTGTGACGCCCGGGGCGGACCGGCGGTTCCGGTCAGTTCCCCGCCTGGGCGGTCGGCGTCGCGAACGAGCCGGCGTTCGGGTCGATCGGCACCGAGTCGAACTGCTTGAGCACGTCCTGGGTGTTGAGCGACGCCCCGGTCGGCAGCAGCCCGATGACCGACTCCGGCGCCGGCTGCCGGTTGTTCAGGCCGATCGCGTCCGCGGTCGCCGCGTCCGGGACGCTGTAGCGGATCCCGCGGTCGGAGATCAGCTGGATGGTGCCCTTGCCGAAGCTTTCCTTGCCGGTCGCGGACTGGACCACCGCGGCGAAGCCCGGCTTGAGGTAGAAGCCGTTGATCGGCACGCGGTTCGGGCCCGGCGTGGTCACCGTCATCGGGGTGAACTTGTCGCCGGTGCCCTTCTGACCCGGCAGCTGCGTGTCGACGTACACCGAGGTGTGCGCGTCCCGGTCCGCGCCGGAGCCGACCAGGGACCAGCCCAGGCAGGCGACCGAGGAGTTCTTCGTCGCGTCGAGGATCGTCGGGACCGAGCGCGGGAAGTCGTCGACCGCGATGTAGTCCTTGTCGGTCGGCTGCAGCACGCGCACGCCGGCCAGCTTGTCCAGGCCGAGCACCTGGATCTTGCCCGCGCTGCCGTTCTTCGCGACGCGGATGATGTCGGCGACCGCGTTGGAGACCTTCTGGATGCCGCCGGTGGTGATCGCCCAGTAGTCGGGCTGCGCGCCGGTCGGCTGGGTGGAGAAGACGTCACCGGCGGTCAGGCCGTCGAAGTCCGCCGGGGCCGGGCCGCTCGGGATCTGCGGCGGGGCCAGGCGGGCGACCTCCGGGATCGCGTTCAGCAGGCCCGGCGTGATCTTCCGCGGCGTCGGCGGCAGCTGCAGCGCCGTCCGGACGGCGTCGTTGGCGTTGTCGACGTCGATCTCCGCGCGCACGGTGTTGGCGTTCGGCCGGTTCCGCGAGCTCGGCAGCCGGTAGACGAGGTAGGTCTTGCCGTTGTCGGCCTTCGCCAGCAACGCTTCGTTTTCACCCAGTTCGGTGCCCAGACCGGTCGGCGCGATGCCGCCGAAGACGTAGGTGTTGGTCTTGCCGGTGTCGGGGTTCGGCAGCGACGGGTCGAGCTGGACCTGGTCGCACACCGCCCAATTCGGGGAAATGCGCTGCGAATCCGACGGGATCAGCTGCGGGCCGTCCGGAATTCCGGTGAGTTTGTCGCGCGGAATGGACTCCAGCTGGGCGTCCGAAACGACCGTGGGATTCTTCACACTCGCCGGGCTCGCCGCCGCGGGCGCGGCCGGAGCCGAGGTCGCGCCGCCGCTGCCCGCGCTCGACTGCTTCTGCTGCGCCAGCAGCAGGAGCCGCGCGGACGCGAGGTTGAAGGTGGGGATCAGCTTCTTCGGGTTGCCCGCCACGACGTAGACCGTGCCGGACTGCTCGCCGATCACGATGTTCCCGGCCTCCGGCACCGAAGGCGCCGGGCTGAGCAGGCCCCAGACGACGAACACGATCATGCCGAGCGCCCCCAGCACGACCCCCACGATGGTGGCCCTCGTGTGGGTGCGCATCGGGTCGTGCAGCATCACGGCGTCGCGCCGGACCAGCGCCGACTGCATCCTCCGTAGGACGAACTGATACGCCTGAACCTGAGACTTAGTCGTGGGTGTTGATGGCATTCTCGACCTACAGCTCTCCCCGTCGCGGTACGGTTCCGCAGGATAGCCGTACGGGGACCGTCTGGTGTGGGGTTTCTACCAACTCAAGCTAGTGTCGGACACCCCGGGACCCGGCTTCCGGGTACGCAGCAAGCACGAGGGGAAGAGAAAGCGCGGATGTCCGTCACCAACCCTCCACGTCCGCCTGGCCCGCCCGGGCCCCCGCCGCCCGGCCGCCAGCCGGGCCCGCCGCCGCGCCCGGGGAGACCCGGTGGTCCCGGCGGCCCGGGAGGACCTGGCGGCATCCCCGGTGGACCTGGCGGACCCGGTGGTCCCGGCATGCCCCCGCGCGGCCCCGGTGGACCCGGTCCCGGTGGTCCCGGTCCCGGTCCTGGCGGGCGCCCCGGTAGTCCTGGCGGCCCGAGTGGGCCTGGCGGCCCCGGTGGTCCCGGCGGGCCGAGCGGACCCGGCGGGCCTGGCGGTCCGAGTGGTCCCGGCGGCCCCGGTGGCCCGAGTGGGCCCGGCGGTCCCGGTGGCCCAGGTGGTCCCGGCGGCGGAGGCCCCGGCGGACCTGGCGGTCCCGGTGGCCCAGGTGGACCTGGCGGTCCCGGTGGCCCAGGTGGACCTGGTGGGCCTGGCGGCCCAGGTGGTCCCGGTGGCGGCGGACCTGGCGGCCCCGGCGGACCTGGCGGCGGAGGCCCCGGCGGTCCGGGCGGTCCTGGTAGCGGCGGTCCCGGCGGCGGCGGCCCGGGTGGGCCTGGCGGCGGCGGCCCGGGTGGGCCTGGCGGCGGCGGTCCCGGTGGACCCGGCGGCGGCGGACCTGGCGGCCCCGGCGGTCCCGGCGGCTCGGGCGGCCCCCAAGGCGCCGAAGACGGCCCCAGCCCCACTCCCCCCTCCGGCGCGACACGCCTCGCCGCACCGGCGCGGCGCCGCTCGTCCGGCGTCAACCTCGGCCCGCTCCCCGTGGCGAACCTCGTCGTGCTCGAGGTCGGCCTCGCCATCGGGCTGGTGCTGCTCGCGATCGACATGTCGCTCAAGTACGTCGGGATCGGCATCGTCGGCCTCGCCCTCATCGTCGCGCTGCTGCGCTGGCGCGGGCGCTGGTTCACCCAGTGGGTCGGGCTGACGCTGCGCTACTCGTTCCGGTCCCACGACCGGATCGCGAACCCGCTGCCGCCGAGCACCGTCGAGGAGCTGGCGGCCGAAGAGACCGCCGTGACCGGGCCGGACGACGCCCGCGTGAACCTGCTCCGCATCGCGGTGCCGGACCTCGTCGTGGCGCACGGCGTCGACCACGAACGCCAGCAGGTCGGCCTCGCCTGGAACGACGGCACGTGGACGGCGGTGCTGCTCGTCGAGCCGACGCCGGCGTTGATCACCCAGGCGGGTGGCGCGCCGAGCCTGCCGCTGTCGGCGCTCGCCCCGTGCCTCGAAGACCGCGGCGTGGTCCTCGACTCCATCCAGATGATCTGGCACTGCTACCCGGGCAGCGCGGCGCTGCCGTCGGACTCGCCGGCCCTCAGCTCGTACATGGAGGTGCTCGGTCCGCTGCCCGCGGCGGCGCGGCGGACGACGTGGGTCGCGATCCGGCTGGACCCGAAGCGCTGCCCGGCGGCGATCCGGGAGCGCGGCGGCGGCGTCGTCGGCGCCCACCGCGCGCTGATCGGCGCGCTTTCGCGGGTGCGCAACGCGCTCGAGTCACAGGGCGTGCCGACGCGGCCGCTCGACCCGGACGAGCTGCTGCGGGCCGGGATCTCGGCCGCCGAGCTCACCGCCGTCGCCGGTTCGCCGAACAAGGTCACGCTGCAGGAACGCTGGTCCGGGGTGACCGCGGCCGGCATCGGCCACGCGAGCTACGCGATCACCGGCTGGCCGAAGGGCAAGATCTCCGGCAGCCTCGACTCGCTCACGAGCGTGCGCGCGCTGTCGGCGACGCTCGCGATGTCGATTTCCCCGGCGTCCGAGGAAGGCAAGATCGGACTGCGCGGCGTGGTCCGGGTCAGCGCGCGCAACCCGCGTGAGCTCGACGCCGCCGACCAGCGGCTGAACGCGCTGTCCGAGCGGCTGGGCGTGGACCTGACCCCGTTGCGCGGGCTGCAGGTCTCCGCGTTCGCCGCGACGCTGCCGATCGGAGGTACGGCATGACTTCCCGCGTCCGCGACGCCGGGCAGAACACCGGGGTGTCGCCGGAGTTCACCGTGGACCCCGCGATGCTCGACGCGATCAGCCCCTCGGGCGACCGCGGCGGCATCGTGCTCGGCTCGGGCCTCAAGGGCGAGCCGCTGACCATCTCGGCGCTGCGCTCGACCCCGACGCGGATCGTGCTGGTGGGCGGGCTGTACCTGGCCCGCCAGGTGGCGATGCGCGCGATGGCGGTCGGCGCGTGGGTCGTGGTGGCGACGGGACGTCCGACCGAGTGGCAGGTGCTCTCCCGCGCGGCCGGCAGCCGCGACGGGCGGCCGTCCCCGCTGGTGCAGATCCGCCGGCTGTCCCCGGTCGAGCTGCCGAGGCCGTCGGAGGACGCGCCGCTGCTGGTCGTCACCGACGGCGGCCCGACCCCGCAGGACCTCTTCCCGCCCCGGTCGCCGTGGCAGACGACGATCTACGTCCTCCCGTACCTGCACCCGCAGGCGGGCGCGACGGCCAACGCGGCGGACCTGGTCCTGATGCAGCGCCTCCCGGCGGGCCAGGCCGAGCTGGCGGCCCGCATCTGGCGCCTGCCGCCGCAGATGATGCGGCAGCTGACGACGTTGAAGGACGACCAGGTGGTCGCGCTGGGCCGCAACCTCTGGCGCCCCCTGCGCCTGGTCACGACGGGCAAGGAGCAGCAGCTCCTCGGCCCGGTCCGCCGCGGCGACTGACACGCTCCCAGGTAAAGCCGTGAAGGCCTCCTTACCGGCTCTTATGGCCGGTAAGGAGGCCTTCACGGCTTTTGGCTAGGGCGCGGTGCGGAGGTTGCGGGTTTGGTCCGCGCGGGCCGCGAGTTCGGCGTCCGGCGGGTAGTCCACGCCCAGGAGGGTGAGGCCGTGGGCCGGGGCGACGGCGCTGTCGCGGATGCCGCTCTCCAGCACCTTCGCCGGCCACGCGTCCGTGCGGCGGCCGTCGCCGACCAGCAGGAGCACGCCCACCAGGCTGCGGACCATCGAGTGGCAGAACGCGTCCGCCGAGACCTCGACCTCCAGCAGGTGCTCGTCCACCCGGGTCCACACGAGACGCTGCAGCTCGCGGATCGTCGTTCCCGTGTCACGCTGCTTGCAGTACGCCGCGAAGTCGTTGAGCCCCAGCAGCTGGGCAGCGGCCGCGTTCATCGCGTCCGTCGAAAGTGGACGGTTCCACGCCAGGGTGTCGTGGCGGCGCAACGGGTCGACGCCCCACGGCGCGTCCGAGACCCGGTAGCGGTAGTGCCGGCGGATCGCCGAGAAGCGCGCGTCGAAACCCTCGGGCGCGATCCGGGCGCCCAGGACCCGGACGTCGCCGGGCAGGAGGCGGTTCCAGCGGCCCGTCATGCGCGCCAGGTCCGGGATGCCCTCCGGGGACACGGGAATCCGGCCGGACGGCGAAGTGAGCGGGACGACGTCGACGTGCACCACCTGACCGGTCGCGTGCACGCCGGCGTCCGTGCGGCCCGCCACCACGACGGACTTCGGCACCGACGCCCCGGGTGGCTGGCGCTGCAGCGCCTCCTCCAAGAGCCCCTGGACGGTCCGGCGGCCGGGCTGGCGGGCCCAGCCCGAGAAGTCCGTGCCGTCGTAGGAGACGTCCAGGCGCAGACGAACGAGCCCGCCCTCCCCAGCGGGAGTGGCGGGCTCGTCCGGTGTCTTTCCAGCCGTCAGGACGTCAGTCCTTCTTGGCGTCCGCGTCGGCGTCGTCCGAAGCCGGGGCCTCGGTCTCGGCGGCAGCGGCGGTGTCCTCGGCCGGAGCCTCCTCGGCGGCGGGCGCCTCGGTGGTGGTCTCCTCGGCGACCGGGGCGGCGGCCTTCTCGTCCTTGGCGAACTTCGTCTTGCGAGCGCGCTCGGCTTCCGAAGTCACCGTCTTCTCCGGGACCAGCTCGATGACCGCCATCTTGGCGTTGTCGCCCTTGCGCGGCATCGTCTTGGTGATCCGGGTGTAGCCGCCCGCCCGCTCCGCGAAGTGCGGACCGATCTCGGCGAACAGCTTGTGCACGACGTCCTTGTCACGGACGACCTTCTGCACCTGACGGCGGTTGTGCAGGTCGCCCCGCTTCGCCTTCGTGATCAGCTTCTCGGCCAGCGGGCGGACCCGCTTCGCCTTCGCCTCGGTCGTCGTGATCTTGCCGTGCTCGAACAGCTGCGTGGCCAGGTTGGCCAGGATCAGCCGCTCGTGCGCGGACGACCCGCCGAGCCGGGCTCCCTTGGTAGGGGTGGGCATTGGTTCTCCTAGTTCAGCTCACAGCGTCCAGGCACGCGGCCTCAGAGCTGCTCGGTCTCTGCGTAGTCCTGGCCATCGTCGTGGCCGTCCGAAATCCCGTCGGCGATGCCACCGACACCCTCCGACCAGCCTTCACCGTCGTAGCTGGCGGCAGCCGCGGTCGGGTCGAACCCGGGCGGGCTGTCCTTCAGCGCGAGGCCGAGGCCGACGAGCTTGAGCTTGACCTCGTCGATCGACTTGGCGCCGAAGTTGCGGATGTCGAGCAGGTCCGCCTCGCTGCGCGAGACGAGCTCGCCCACCGTGTGGATGCCCTCGCGCTTCAGGCAGTTGTACGACCGGACGGTGAGGTCCAGGTCCTCGATCGGCATCGCGTAGGCGGCGATGGTGTCCGCCTCCTGCGGCGACGGGCCGATCTCGATGCCCTCGGCGTCGACGTTCAGCTCGCGGGCGAGACCGAACAGCTCCACCAGCGTCTTGCCGGCCGACGCGACCGCGTCGCGCGGCGTGATCGACGGCTTGGTCTCGACGTCCAGGATCAGCTTGTCGAAGTCGGTGCGCTGCTCGACACGGGTGGCCTCGACCTTGTAGGTCACCTTGAGCACCGGCGAGTAGATCGAGTCGACCGGGATCCGGCCGATCTCCGCGCCCGCCTGCTTGTTCTGCAGGGCCGGAACGTAACCGCGGCCGCGCTCGACGACGAGCTCGATCTCGAGCTTGCCCTTGCCGTTCAGCGACGCGATGTGCAGATCCGGGTTGTGCACGGTGACACCCGCCGGCGGCACGATGTCGGCCGCCGTGACCTCACCCGGGCCCTGCTTGCGCAGGTACATGGTGACCGGCTCGTCCTCTTCCGAGGACACCACGAGCTCCTTGAGGTTCAGGATGATGTCGGTGACGTCTTCCTTCACCCCGGGAACGGTGGTGAACTCGTGCAGCACGCCGTCGATGCGGATGCTCGTCACGGCCGCGCCCGGGATGGACGACAGCAGCGTGCGACGCAGCGAGTTGCCGAGCGTGTAGCCGAAGCCGGGCTCCAGCGGTTCGATGGTGAACCGGGAGCGGGTCTCGTTGACCGTCTCTTCGCCGAGAGCCGGCCGCTGGGAAATCAGCATTTCTTCCTAGTTCCTTTCCAGACGACGCCCGCCATATGACGTCGAAGGGATGGCGCGGCGGCGGCGCACCTTGGGCGCCGCCGCCCGTACTCCAGCCGGGGCCGGACTACTTCGAGTAGAGCTCGACGATCAGCTGTTCCTGAACCGGAACGTCGATCTGCGCACGCTCCGGGAGCTGGTGGACCAGCACGCGGAGGTTGGACTGGACGACCTGCAGCCACGCCGGGATGGGGCGCTCGCCGAAGGACTCCTTCGCCGCCACGAACGGCAGCATGCCCATGGACTTCGGCCGCACGTCGATGATGTCCCACTTGGTGACCTGGAACGACGGGACGTTCACCTTCTGGCCGTTGACCAGGAAGTGGCCGTGGCTCACCAGCTGGCGCGCCTGGCGGCGCGTGCGGGCGATGCCGGCGCGGTAGATCACGTTGTCCAGGCGGGACTCGAGGATCTGCAGCAGGTTCTCACCGGTCTTGCCCGGACGCCGGACGGCTTCCTTGTAGTACCGGACGAACTGGCGCTCGAGCACGCCGTAGGTGTAGCGAGCCTTCTGCTTCTCCTGCGACTGCAGGAGGTACTCGGACTCCTTGATGCGCCCGCGGCCGTGCTGGCCCGGCGGGTAGGGGCGACGCTCGAAAGCCTGGTCGCCGCCGATGAGGTCAACCTTGAGGCGACGCGAAATACGCGTCGCGGGGCCGGTGTAACGAGCCATTTCTTCTTACTCCTCCCCGTTCCTCAGACCCGGCGCCGCTTGGGCGGGCGGCAGCCGTTGTGAGGCTGCGGGGTCACGTCCTGGATGGTGCCGACCTCGAGGCCGGCCGCCTGCAGCGAGCGGATCGCCGTCTCGCGGCCCGAACCCGGGCCCTTCACGAAGACGTCGACCTTCTTCATGCCGTGCTCAGCGGCCTTGCGGGCAGCGTTCTCGGCGGCCATCTGCGCGGCGAACGGGGTGGACTTGCGCGAGCCCTTGAAGCCCACGTGACCACTCGACGCCCACGCGATCACGGCACCGGTCGGGTCCGTGATCGAGACGATGGTGTTGTTGAAGGTGCTCTTGATGTGCGCGTGACCGTGCGCGACATTCTTCTTTTCCTTGCGGCGGACCTTCTTGGCCCCGGCCGCAGTACGAGACTTCGGTGGCATGTTCTGAGGGTTCTCCTGTTAGCGCGCGTTCTCTTGGTGAGCGGCGACCGCTTCGGCCTGGCCGCGCCGGATGATCGAACCGGCGTCGGTGTACAGGTTGCGGAGCGCCATCGGGCGGGCGTAGAGCGCCTTGGGCGAGACACAAGCCGAGCCGCGGCGGTGAACGCCACCCATCTGCACGACCTTCTTGCCCTGGACGCTCACTTCTTGCCAGCCTTCTTCTTGCCGGCGACCGTCTTCTTCGGACCCTTGCGGGTACGGGCGTTGGTCTTCGTGCGCTGCCCGCGGACGGGAAGTCCGCGGCGCCAGCGAAGGCCCTCGTAGCACCCGATCTCGATCTTCCGACGGATGTCGGCGTTCACCTCGCGGCGAAGGTCACCCTCGACCTTGAAGTTCTCTTCGATGTACGTACGCAGCTTGGCGAGGTCGTCATCGCTGAGGTCTTTGACGCGGGTGTCCGCGTTCAGCTCGGCAGCCTTGATGAGCTGCTTCGAGCGGGTACGGCCGATGCCGTAGATGTACGTAAGCGCGATCTCCAACCGCTTCTCGCGGGGGAGGTCTACGCCAGCGAGTCGTGCCATTGGCGCTGATGCTCCTTCATTGAATTCGTCTTCAGGTCTGCTCCCCGTCCGGTTCCGGGACCGACTCGCCTGTCGTGCCCTCGGCTTGCGCCTCGGGTGTCCCAGCCCCGGCCTGAAGTCCGGGGGTGAACCAGGTCGTTCGCACGACCTGGCAGGTGCGGGGAGGTTGTGTAGCCGTCAATCCACTCTGGTCGAGTGCTGGGTAATCAGCCCTGCCGCTGCTTGTGCCGCAGGTTCTCGCAGATCACCATGATCCGGCCGTGGCGGCGGATCACCTTGCACTTGTCGCAGATCTTCTTGACGCTCGGCTGGACCTTCACGTCTTCTGCTCTCCTGCTTCTGAGCTGCTCTTCGTGATCACTTGTAGCGGTAGACGATGCGACCACGAGAGAGGTCGTAGGGCGAGAGCTCCACGACAACCCTGTCCTCCGGCAGGATGCGGATGTAGTGCTGCCGCATCTTGCCGCTGATGTGTGCCAGGACCTTGTGACCGTTCTCCAACTCGACGCGGAACATCGCGTTGGGGAGCGGCTCGACTACGCGGCCTTCGACCTCGATGGCCCCGTCTTTCTTCGCCATGTCCTCCGCATTTCCGTTGTCAACAGCGTCTGTCGCCACACCCGTGACCACCCTGAGCACTAGTGCCGGGTTTGGGGTGGTGCGTGGCACACTGGTGCCCGACTCCCAAGATCGTGAATTCACGAGCGCGCAGGATCCGGGCGCGATAAGTGCGCCGACTTGACAGTGTACGCATGCCGTGTCGCGACCCCCAAACCGGGGGTGACCATGCTAAAGGACCGTGCAGGTGGACGTGATCGCGATCACCACGTGTGGGTGAACGCGCAGGTCAGGTGTCTTCCGGAGCGGTGAGCACCCAGGGGCCGTCTTCGGTGATCGCGACGGTGTGCTCCCAGTGCGCCGCGCGGGAGCCGTCGGCCGTCACGACCGTCCAGCCGTCGTCCAGCTCGCGGGTCTCCCCGCCGCCGCCGGTCAGCATCGGCTCGATCGCCAGCGCCATGCCGGGCTTGAGGCGGGGGCCCTTGCCGGGCTTGCCGACGTTCGGCAGGAACGGGTCCATGTGCATCTGCCGGCCGATGCCGTGGCCGCCGTACTCGAGGATCATCCCGTACTCGATGCCGTCGTCGCGGCCCGCGCGTTCGGCGGCCGACTGGACGGCGTACGAGATGTCGGTCAACCGGCCGCCGGCGCTGACCGCCTCGATGCCGGCCCACATCGCCGCCTCGGTCGCCGCGGAGAGCGCCAGGTCGGCGTCGGAGACGTCGCCGATGGCCAGCGTCACGGCGGAGTCGCCGTGCCAGCCGTCGAGGATCGCCCCGCAGTCGACGGAGATGATGTCGCCGTCGGCCAGCACCTGCGTCTTCGCCGGGATGCCGTGGACGATCTGCTCGTTCACCGACGCGCAGATCGACGCCGGGAAGCCGTGGTAGCCCTTGAACGACGGGACCGCGCCGGCGTCCCGGATCGTCTGCTCGGCCAGCTCGTCGAGCTCGGCGGTGCTGACGCCCGGCTTCGCCGCGGCGCGGACGGCCGCCAGGGTGCGGGCGACGACGAGACCCGCCGCCCGCATCGCCTGCAGCTCGTCCGGGGTCTTGACCTCGATCATGCGCCCGCGGCGGAGCACTTGCAGAACACGCAACCCTCCGAGATTCACGTGCGGTCGCGCAGCGCTTCCAGGACCCGGCCGGAGATCTCCTCGACGCTGCCGACGCCGTCGACGGTCACGAGGATGTCGGCGTAGTACTCCAGCAGCGGCGCGGTGTCCGACACGTAGATCTGCTGACGGCGGCGGATGACCTCTTCGGTGTCGTCCGCGCGGCCGCGGGACATGAGCCTGGCGACGACGACGTCCTCCGGCACCTGCAGCTGGATCACCGCGTCGAGCGAGACGTCCGTCTCGCCCAGGATCTCCCCGAGGACCTCGGCCTGCTTGGTGTTGCGGGGGAAGCCGTCGAGCAGGAAGCCGACCTTGGCGTCCGGCTCGGCGAGCCGCTCGCGGACCATTTCGTTGGTCACCGAGTCGGGCACGAGCTCGCCCGAGTCCAGGTAGCGCTTGGCTTCCTGGCCGAGCGGGGTCTCCTGCCCGACGTGCGCGCGGAACAGGTCGCCGGTCGAGATGTGCGGGATCCGCAGCTGCTCGGACAGGGCCACCGCCTGCGTGCCTTTACCCGCGCCGGGCGGACCCACGAGAACCAGCCGCGTCACTTCAAGAACCCTTCGTAGTTGCGCTGCATCAGCTGGCTTTCGATCTGCTTCACGGTGTCGAGCCCGACACCGACCATGATCAGCACAGCCGTGCCGCCGAACGGGAAGTTCTGGTTGTTCCCGCTACCGGTCAACGACAGGAAGAAGTTCGGGAGGATCGCGATGATGCCCAGGTACAGCGAGCCCGGCAGGGTGATCCGGCCGAGCACGAAGCTCAGGTACTCCGCGGTCGGGCGGCCCGGGCGGATGCCCGGGATGAACCCGCCGAACTTCTTCATCTCCTCCGCACGCTCGTCCACGTTGAACGTGATCGTGATGTAGAAGTACGTGAAGAAGATGATGAGCCCGAAGTACAGCGCGATGTGCACCCAGCTGGACTGGTTCACGATGTAGTTCTTGATGAACACCTGCCAGCCGGAGTTGGCGTTCTGGTCGCCGACGAGGCGGCTGATCAGGTCCGGCAGGTACAGCAGCGACGACGCGAAGATGACCGGGATGACACCGGCCTGGTTCACCTTGATCGGCAGGTAGGTCGACGTGCCGCCGTACATCCGGCGGCCGATCATGCGCTTGGCGTACTGCACCGGGATCCGGCGCTGGCCCTGCTCGACGAAGATGACGCTGGCGATGATGATCAGGCCGAAGATGCAGACGACCGTCAGGCCGACGCCGCCGGCGTTGCTGAGGATGTTGCCGCCCTCGGCCGGGATGCGCGCCGCGATGTTCAGGAAGATCAGGACGGACATGCCGTTGCCGATGCCGCGCTCGGTGATCAGCTCGCCCAGCCACATCATGACGGCGGTGCCCGCGGTCATCGTGATGACGATGAGCGACAGCGAGTAGATGCTGTTGTCCGGGATGATCGGCTGGTCGCAGTCGGGGAAGAGCTGCTTGCGGTCCGCGAGCGCGACCACGCCGGTGGCCTGCAGGATCGCCAGCGCGATCGTCAGGTACCGGGTGTACTGGGTCAGCTTGCCCTGGCCGGACTGGCCTTCCTTCTTCAGCTCCTCGAACCGCGGGATGACCACGGTGAGCAGCTGGATGATGATGCTCGCCGTGATGTACGGCATGATGCCGGTCGAGAAGAGCGACAGCTGCAGCAGCGCACCGCCGCTGAACAGGTTCAGCAGCTGGTAGACGCCTTCCTGGCCGCCCTGGGAACTACAGGCCTGAACGGCTCCGTACGAGATCCCGGGTGCCGGAATGGTCGCACCGATTCGGTAGACCGCGACGATGGCTAGCGTGAACAGGATCTTCTTGCGTAGATCCGGCGTCGCGAGAGCCGAGCGGAAGGCGCTGAACACGCGGGGGACCTCCTCGGCGTCGTCGGCCGTCCTCAACCGACGATCGGCTTGGCCGGCACGGTGGCCGGCGGGAACACACAGCACTACTGGCACGCAAGCCAGGAACGCTTCGGGGCACACTCGTCCCGAAGCGTGTCGCCGACTCTAACAGCTTCACAGGGCGTGTCCGCAGTCCGTGTGCGTTTTCCGTACCAAGGTTGCTCCGGCGGGTTGATCCACATCGCCGTCTTGGCGGAATTTCTTGACAGGTTGTGGATCAGGCGTTCGCCGACGCGAGCACGCCGGCCAGCCCGAGCAGGACCACACCGGTACCGCGGTCCACCCCCCGTCGCGCCCGCCGCGACAGCTCGGCCTGCCGCACGGCCGCGCCGACCCCGACGTAGACCGAGCCGGCCAGGAACTCGGCCAGCAGGTACCCCGCGCCCAGGAGC
Source organism: Amycolatopsis eburnea (assembly GCF_003937945.1). Taxonomy (GTDB): domain Bacteria; phylum Actinomycetota; class Actinomycetes; order Mycobacteriales; family Pseudonocardiaceae; genus Amycolatopsis; species Amycolatopsis eburnea. Next base: position 16,848 of record NZ_RSEC01000010.1, on the reverse strand, counting down.
GCGATCTGCCCCGGAACCGGCCCGTGACCTGCGTCGATGAACTGCGGGACGAACGCGGTGAAGATCAGGATCGCCTTCGGGTTGGTGATCGCGACGCCGAACTCCTTGCGGGCCACCCGCCACGCTCCGGCGGGCGGGATGTCCGGTTCGCGCGTTTCCGCGGTGCCCCGGAAAGTGGACCAGAGCAGGCAGGTGCCGAGGTAGACCAGGTAGGCGACGCCGGCCCACTTGATGATCGTGAGCGCGGTCCCGGACGCGGCCAGCAGCTGCCCCAGCCCGGCCGCGACGGCCGTGATCAACAGGGTGAACGCGGCCAGCCTGCCGCCCAGCCCGGCGAGCGCGCGGCGAACACCGTGCGTCATGCCGTGGTGGAGGCCCAGGAGGTTGTTCGCCCCCGGCGTAAGCGCGATGAGCAGGGACGCCCCGAAGAAGACCAGCAGCCACGACACGCCTTCACGGTAACGCCGCCCAGGGGCCCGGCAAAGTCGCGGCGGTTTGCCCGGCGGCGGCTTCGCCGACGTCTTGAATGACTCATTCAGGTCTTCGGAGGTCCTGAATGACTCATTCAAGACACCGCAGGGCCGCCCGGCGACTTTGCCGGAGCCCTGGTAACGCCGCCGGTCAACCGGGTTCTTCGGGCGGCAGCACGGTGATCGCGACCCCGCTCGGCGGCGTCGGCGTATCGGCGTAGGCGACGGCCGGATCGGCCCAGTCGCGCTTGCGCAGGGCCAGGTGCGCCACGACCGCGGCGGCGATGGCGACGACGGTACCCAGCGCCAGCAGCCACATGCCGGCCCCGGTGACGACTTCGAGGTCGACGTCGCCGACGAGCGCGCTCAGCTCGAACCGGTTCATCGCGACGGTGCTGACCACCCCGGCGGTGAAGACGGCGGCTCCCCCGATGAACCACCGCCCCCGCACGGGCCGCGAGAAGGCCACGAAGGCGGCGGCGAGCAGCAGGACGGCGGCGAGGACGAGCGGCACGCCCAGGGGCGCGCCCGCGCGGTCCGTGGCGTCCTGGCCGGGGATTTCGATGCTGGTGCCCCAGGCGGTCTGGGTGATGGCCAGGCGGGTTTCGAAGGCCCGCTGGCGGATGCTGAGCTGCTCCTGGACCCGGAAGAGCGGCAGGAGGGTCCCGGCGGCGGTCAGGAGGGCCGCGAGGAGGGCGAGGGCGGGCGGGAGGAAGCGGAGCGGACCGGCGGAGGCCGGTTTGGGAGCTTCGGCGGGCTCGGCGGGTGCCGGCTGGGGTCGGGGCGGCAGGCCGGGCAGCTGCGCGACGGGGAACGGCGCTGGAAGCGAAGGCTGTGGCGGCTCACCGGCGAAACCGCCCGGCGCGGGTTGCGCGGGAGGGGCAACCGTCGGGCGAGGAACTTCCACCGGGAACTCAAGCGGCGCAGGTAGCGAAGGCTGTGCGGGAGGCGCACCCGACGGGAACTCCAGCGGCGCTGGTGACGAAGGCTGTGGCGGCTCACCAGCGAAACCGCCGGGCGCGGCCGGGGCCGGGAACTGCAAGGGCTCGGCAGGCGACTCCCCCGCCGGCGCACCGGCCCCCGGCTCGGGGCCGTCCGGGCGGGGTGCCTCGACCGGGAAGCTCAACGGCGATCCGGGTACCTCCGGCGGGCCGGGCTCCTGCGGGGTTCTGTCCACTCCCCGATCCTCCGTCCGGATCCGCCTCCCGGCAAGGAACCCGGACACGCCGAAGGCCCGCCTGGCGCGAGCCAGACGGGCCTTCGAAACGCGGAACAGCTCAGTTGGTGGTGGCCGAACCGCCGGCCGCCTCGAGCTTCTCCTTGGCGGAGCCGGAGAAGGCGTCCGCCGTGATGTCCAGCTTGACGCCGTTGAGGTCGCCGTTGCCGAGGACCTTCACCAGCTTGCCCTTGCGGACCAGGCCGCCCTGCACGAGTTCCTCGGCGCCGATCTTGCCGCCGTCCGAGAAGACGCGGGCGATGTCGCCCACGTTCACCGGCTGGTACTCGGTGCGGAAGCGGTTCTTGAACCCACGCAGCTTCGGCAGCCGCATGTGGATGGGCATCTGCCCACCCTCGAACCCGGCGGGCACGTTCTTCCGGGCCTTGGTGCCCTTCGTACCGCGACCGGCCGTCTTGCCCTTCGAACCCTCACCACGGCCCACGCGGATCTTGTCGCGCTTGGCGCCCGGAGCCGGACGCAGGTGGTGGATCTTGATGGCCGTCATGCCTTGACCTCCTCGACCTCCACCAGGTGGCGGACGGTGTGGATCAGGCCGCGCACCTGGGGGGTGTCTTCACGCACGACGCTCTGGCGGATCTTGCGCAGCCCGAGGGTGCGCAGCGACTCGCGGTGAGCGTGCTTCGTGCCGATCTTGCTCTTGACCTGCGTGACCTTGAGCTGAGCCATGTCAGACCCCCTGGCCGGCACGCTGGCGCAGCATCCGGGCCGGGGCGACGTCCTCGAGCGGCAGGCCACGGCGGGCCGCCACCTCTTCGGGACGCTGCAGGCCCTTGAGGGCCGCCACGGTCGCGTGCACGATGTTGATCGCGTTGTCGGAGCCGAGCGACTTCGACAGCACGTCGTGGACACCCGCGCACTCCAGCACCGCGCGCACCGGGCCACCGGCGATGACGCCGGTACCGGCGGACGCCGGGCGGAGCAGCACGACACCGGCGGCTTCCTCACCCTGGATCGGGTGCGGGATGGTGCCGCCGACGCGCGGGACGCGGAAGAAGTTCTTCTTCGCTTCCTCGACGCCCTTGGCGATGGCCGCGGGAACTTCCTTGGCCTTGCCGTAGCCGACGCCGACCTGACCGTCGCCGTCGCCGACGACCACCAGTGCGGTGAAGCTGAAGCGACGACCGCCCTTGACGACCTTGGCGACGCGGTTGATCGTCACGACCTTCTCGAGGTGCGGGGTCTTGTCCTGGGCCGCCCCGCCACGGCCGCTGTCGCGCCGGTCACGGCGGTCGCGACGGTCACCGCGGTCGTTGCCGCCCTGCCCGCCGGGTCCACCCTGGCCGCCGCCGAATTGCCGTGTACGTCCCGGCATCAGGCTTTCCTTCCATTCACGAGCTTGTGCATCGTCAGAACTCCAACCCCGCCTCGCGGGCGGCGTCGGCGAGCGCGGCGATGCGGCCGTGGTAGGCGTTGCCGCCACGGTCGAACACCACGGCCGAGATCCCGGCGCTCTTGGCGCGCTCGGCGACCAGGGCCCCGACCTTGGCGGCCTTGGCCTTCTTGTCGCCGTCCAGCGCCCGGACGTCCGCCTCGAGGGTGGACGCCGACACCAGCGTGCGGCCGGCGAGGTCGTCGATCACCTGCACGGCGATGTGCCGCGAGGACCGCTTGACGACCAGGCGCGGACGCTGGTCCGTGCCCGAGACCTTCTTGCGGAGGCGGAAGTGCCGACGGGCCTTCGCGACGCGGCGGCGGGTCGAGATGTCCTTGCCCACCGGCTTGCGCTTCGTAGTCGTGTCGCTCATGATCACTTACCCGTCTTTCCGACCTTGCGGCGGATCTTCTCACCCTCGTAGCGCAGGCCCTTGCCCTTGTACGGGTCCGGGCGCCGCAGCCTGCGGATGACGGCCGAGATCTGGCCGACCTTCTGCTTGTCGATGCCCGAGACCGAGAACCGGGTCGGGGTCTCCACCTTGAAGGTGATGCCCTCCGGGGCCTCGATCTTCACCGGGTGCGAGTAGCCGAGGGCGAACTCGAGGTCCGAGCCCTTGGCCTGCACGCGGTAACCCACGCCGTGGATTTCCATCTTCTTCTCGTAGCCGGCGGTGACGCCGACGACGAGGTTGTTCACCAGCGTGCGGGTGAGCCCGTGCAGCGCCTTGGAGTTGCGCTCGTCGTCCGGGCGCTTCACCAGCAGCGTGCCGTCTTCGTCGCGCTCGACGGTGATCGGCTCGGCGACGGTGTGCTCCAGGGTGCCCTTGGGCCCCTTGACCTTGATGTGCTGACCGTCGATGGTCACCTCGACCCCGGAGGGGACGGCGACCGGCAGCTTTCCGATGCGTGACATGTCTGTGCCCCCTTCCTTACCAGACGTAGGCGAGGACTTCGCCGCCCACGCTGTTGCGCTTGGCCTGCCGGTCCGTCTGCAGGCCACCGGACGTCGAGATGATCGCGATGCCCAGGCCGCCGAGAACGGACGGCAGTTCGGTCGATTTGGCGTAGACCCGCAGACCGGGCTTGGAGACGCGCCGCAGGCCGGCGATGCTCCGCTCACGGTTGGGGCCGTACTTGAGTTCGACGACGAGGTTCTTGTGCTTTTCGCCCGGCTCGTCGTGGTAGCCCGCGATGTAACCCTCGCGCTTGAGGATCTCGGCGATGTTCGCCTTGAGCTTCGAGTGCGGGAGCTTGACCTCGTCGTGGTACGCCGAGTTCGCGTTGCGCAGACGCGTCAAGAAGTCTGCGATGGGGTCGGTCATCGTCATGGTGACCTGTCAACCTTTCTCGCCCTGGTTCCCCGCCCCAGAACTGAGGGGCGGGGCCTGTGGCGAAGTGGAGTTTTCGAAAAGAAGCTCTTACCAGCTGGACTTGCGGACGCCGGGCAGCTCGCCCGCGTGCGCCATCTCGCGAAGGCAGATCCGGCAGAGCCCGAACTTGCGGAACACGGCGTGCGGGCGGCCGCACCGCTGGCAGCGGGTGTAGGCGCGCACGGCGAACTTCGGCTTCTTCGCGGCCTTGTGGACCAGTGCTTTCTTGGCCATCGGCTCAGTTCTCCTTGAACGGGAAGCCGAGCTTGCGCAGCAGCGCCCGGCCCTCGTCGTCGTTCGTGGCGGTCGTGACGACGGTGACGTCCATGCCGCGGGGGCGGTCGATGGAGTCGGGGTCGATCTCGTGGAACATCGACTGCTCGTTGAGACCGAACGTGTAGTTGCCGTGGCCGTCGAACTGCTTCGGCGAAAGCCCGCGGAAGTCGCGGATACGCGGCAGCGCGATGGTCAGCAGCCGGTCGAGGAACTCCCACATCCGGTCGCCGCGCAGCGTGACGCGCGCGCCGATCGGCTGGCCCTCGCGCAGCTTGAACTGCGCGATGGACTTGCGGGCCTTCCGGACCTCGGGCTTCTGACCGGTGATCAGGGCGAGGTCCTTGACCGCGCCCTCGATCAGCTTGCTGTCACGGGCGGCGTCGCCGACACCCATGTTCACGACGACCTTCACCACGCCCGGGATCTGGTGGACGTTGGCGAAGGAGAACTCCGCCTGCAGCTGGCCCTTGATCTCGTCGCGGTAGCGCACCTTGAGGCGCGGCGCGACCTTCTCTGCGGTGGTCATCAGATGTCCTTACCGTTCCGGCGCGAGATCCGGACCTTCTTGCCGTCCTCGCCGATGCGGTAACCCACCCGGGACGGCTTGCCGTCCGAGTCGACGACCATCACGTTCGAGACGTGGATGGGCGCCTCCTGCGTGACGATGCCGCCGGACTGCGCGCCGCGCTGGGTCTGGCTGATCCGCGTGTGCTTCTTGATCCGGTTCACGCCCTCGACCAGCACGCGGTCGCGCTCGGGGTAAGCCTGAATGACCTTGCCCTTGGCGCCCTTGTCCTTGCCGGCGATGACGACGACCGTGTCGCCCTTCTTCACCTTCATCACAGCACCTCCGGCGCGAGCGAAATGATCTTCATGAACTTTCGGTCGCGCAGCTCGCGGCCCACCGGACCGAAGATGCGGGTGCCGCGGGGCTCGTTGTCGTTCTTGATGAGCACGGCGGCGTTCTCGTCGAACCGGATGTAGGAACCGTCCGGACGACGACGCTCCTTGACCGTGCGGACGATGACGGCCTTGACGACGTCGCCCTTCTTCACCCCGGCGGCCGGGATGGCGTCCTTCACGGTGGCGACGATGATGTCGCCGATGCCGGCGTAGCGCCGCCCGGAACCACCGAGAACGCGGATGCAGAGGATTTCCTTCGCACCCGTGTTGTCGGCTACCCGAAGCCGCGACTCCTGCTGGATCACGTCAACTCCTGTATGTCGCGCCGGTTCTCGCCCGACGAGCGAGCCTTGCGGAACTAAGAACTCCCGAAAGAGCCCTGCTTACTTGGCCTTCTCCACGATCTGCACCAGGCGCCACCGCTTCGTCGCCGACAGCGGGCGGGTCTCCATCAGAAGGACCCGGTCACCCTGACCCGCCTCGTTGTTCTCGTCGTGCACCTTCACCTTGGAGGTGGTGCGGACGACCTTCGAGTAACGGGGGTGCTTCTTGCGGTCCTCGAGCTCGACCACGATCGTCTTGTTCATCTTGTCCGAGACGACGTAGCCCTCGCGGACCTTGCGGTCGTTCCGGGCCGGCGTCTCGGTGGTGGGCTCGCTCATGCGGCACCTTCACTCTCGGCGTCGGGGGCAACGGACAGGCCGAGTTCGCGCTCGCGCATGACCGTGTAGATCCGCGCGATGTCCGTGCGGACGGTGCGCAGACGGCGGTTGTTGTCGAGCTGCCCGGTCGCCATCTGGAAGCGGAGGTTGAACAGCTCCTCCTTGTACTCCTTCAGACGCAGGACGAGCTCTTCCGCGGTGAGCTCACGCAGCTCCGATGCCAGGGCACCTGCCTTCGCCATCAGAACTCACCACCTTCACGGGTCACGATGCGGCACTTCATGGGCAGCTTGTGGATCGCGCGGCGCAGCGCCTCGCGGGCCGTCTCCTCGTTCGGGAACGAGATCTCGAACATCACGCGGCCCGGCTTCACGTTGGCGATCCACCACTCGGGCGAACCCTTACCGGAACCCATCCGGGTCTCGGCCGGCTTCTTGGTCAGCGGGCGGTCCGGGTAGATGGTCGTCCACACCTTGCCGCCACGCTTGATGTGACGGGTCATGGCGATACGAGCGGACTCGATCTGCCGGTTCGTCACGTAGCTGTGCTCAAGCGCCTGGATGCCGTACTCGCCGAAGCTGACCTTCGTGCCACCCTTGGCGGCGCCGTGGCGCTTCGGGGAGTGCTGCTTCCGGTGCTTGACCCTGCGCGGGATGAGCACGTCTCAGCCCTCCGTCTTTTCTGCGGTCTCGGTGGCCGGGGCCGCCGGGGCCTCGGTCGTGGCGGCGGCGGCCGCACGACCGGCTTCGGTCGAGGTGGCGGTCGTGCCCGAGGCGCCGGAGCGACGCGGGCGGGACGGCCGGTCGCTGCGCTCGCGACGCGGCGCGCGCTCGGCGGCGTCACGGGCCTCGCGGGCCTTCAGGCCACCGACGAGCTCACCCTTGTAGATCCACACCTTGACGCCGATGCGACCGAACGTCGTCTTGGCCTCGAAGAAGCCGTAGTCGATGTCGGCGCGCAGCGTGTGCAGCGGGACGCGGCCGTCGCGGTAGTGCTCGGAGCGGGACATCTCGGCACCGCCGAGACGACCACCGCACTGCACGCGGATGCCCTTGACCTGCGGCGAGCGCATGGAGGTCTGGATCGCCTTCCGCATCGCGCGGCGGAACGCCACGCGGTTGGAGAGCTGCTCCGCGACCGCCTGGGCGACCAGCTGGGCGTCGGCCTCGGGGTTCTTGACCTCGAGGATGTTCAGCTGGACCTGCTTCTTGGTCAGCTTCTCCAGCGCGCCGCGGATCCGGTCGGCCTCCGCGCCGCGGCGGCCGATGACGATGCCCGGCCGGGCGGTGTGGATGTCCACGCGGACGCGGTCACGGGTGCGCTCGATCTCGACCTTGGAGATGCCGGCGCGCTCCATGCCCGTGGCGAGGAGCTTGCGGATCTTGACGTCCTCGGCCACGTACTCGGCGTACTGCTTGTCGGCGTACCAGCGCGACTTCCAGTCCGTGGTGATACCCAGGCGGAAACCGTGCGGGTTGATCTTCTGGCCCACTACCGGCCACCTGCCTTCTTCTTGCTCTGAGCCTTCTGCGCGACGGCCGGACGCGACTCCACCTCGACGGTGATGTGGCTGGTCCGCTTGCGGATCCGGTACGCGCGGCCCTGGGCCCGCGGGCGGATGCGCTTGAGGGTGGGGCCCTCGTCGGCGTACGCGTTCTTGACCCAGAGCGTCTCCGGGTCCAGCTGAAGGTTGTTCTCGGCGTTGGCCACGGCGCTGGCGAGCACCTTCGCGACCGGCTCGCTGGCCGCCTGCGGGGCGAACCGGAGCACGGCCAAGGCGTCGGCGGCGCTACGTCCCTTGATGAGCTCGATCACCCGGCGCACCTTGGTCGGCGAGTCCCGGACGAAGCGAGCCCGCGCGTAAGCCGTAGGCAGGGCCTCGACCGTCGCGTCGTTCTGGGCGTTCATCGCTACTTCCCTTGTCTGGTTTCGTGCCCGCTCAGCGGCGGCGCGACTTGCGGTCGTCCTTGATGTGGCCCTTGAAGGTCCGCGTCGGGGCGAACTCGCCCAGCTTGTGACCCACCATGGCCTCGGTGACGAACACCGGGACGTGCTTGCGGCCGTCGTGCACGGCGATCGTGTGACCCAGGAAGTCCGGGATGATCGTCGAGCGGCGCGACCAGGTCTTGATGACCGTCTTCTTACCCGATTCGTTCAGCGCGTCCACCTTCTTGAGCAGGTGGTCGTCCACGAACGGGCCCTTCTTGAGGCTACGTGGCATGTTGTTCTACCTCCCTGCTCAGCGCTTGTTCTTGCCGGTGCGGCGGCGGCGGACGATGAGGGCGTCGGACGGCTTGCGCCGGCGCGTGCGGCCCTCGGGCTTACCGTTCGGGTTGACCGGGTGGCGACCACCGGAGGTCTTGCCCTCACCACCACCGTGCGGGTGGTCGACCGGGTTCATGACGACACCGCGGACCGTGGGGCGCTTGCCGCGCCAGCGGTTGCGGCCGGCCTTGCCCCAGTTGATGTTGGCGTGCTCGGAGTTGCCGACCTCGCCGACCGTGGCGCGGTTGCGCACGTCCACGTTGCGGATCTCGCCCGAGGGGAGACGCAGCTGGGCGTACGGCCCGTCCTTGGCGACGAGCTGCACCTTCGCGCCGGCCGACCGCGCCATCTTCGCGCCGCCGCCGGGGCGGAGCTCGATCGCGTGGATCACGGTGCCGACGGGGATGTTGCGCAGCGGCAGGTTGTTGCCCGGCTTGATGTCGGCACGGGGGCCGTTCTCGACGGTGTCGCCCTGCTTCAGCTTCTCCGGCGCGATGATGTAGCGCTTCTCGCCGTCGGCGTAGTGCAGCAGCGCGATGCGAGCGGACCGGTTGGGGTCGTACTCGATGTGCGCGACCTTGGCGGGGATGCCGTCCTTGTCGTTGCGACGGAAGTCGATGACGCGGTACGCGCGCTTGTGGCCGCCACCCTTGTGCCGGGTGGTGATCTTGCCGGACGAGTTGCGACCGCCCGAACCGCTCAGCGGACGAAGCAGCGACTTCTCCGGGGTGGAGCGGGTGATCTCGGCGAAGTCCGAGACGCTCGAACCGCGACGACCCGGGGTCGTCGGCTTGTACTTGCGGATGCCCATTGTCAGCTCAGTCCTTTACGCGGTGGGTCCGCCGAAGATCTCGATCGCCTTGCTCTCGGGCGAAAGAGTCACGATGGCGCGCTTGGTGTCCTTGCGCTTGCCGAAGCCCGCGCGAGTCCGCTTCCGCTTGCCCTGGCGGTTGGCCGTGTTGACGCTGACCACCTTGACGCCGAACACCTTCTCGACCGCGATCTTGATCTGGGTCTTGTTGGCGTCCGGGCGGACGATGAACGTGTACTTGTGGTCCTCGAGCAGCCCGTAGGACTTCTCGGAGATGACCGGCGCGAGCAGGATGTCGCGGGGGTCCGGAATGGCGACCGAACTCACTTCTCGTCACTCCCTTCCGTGACCTCGCCCGACCGCGCGGAAGCCTTGACGGCCTTGCCGCGGACGGGGCCGGCGACGAACGCGTCGTACGCGGCCTTGGTGAACACGACGTCGTCGTTGACCAGCACGTCGTAGGTGTTGAGCTGGTCCGCCCAGAGGAGGTGCACCTCGGGCAGGTTCCGCAGGGAAACCCAGCTCAGCTCGTCGGCCCGGTCCAGCACCACGAGCACGCGCTTCGCGGCCGTGACGGCGGCGAGGGCGGTCTTGGCGGCCTTGGTCGACGGCTTCTCACCGGTCACCAGCTCGGTGACGATGTGCAGCTGGCCGGCGCGCGCCCGGTCGGAGAGGGCGCCACGCAGGGCGGCGGCCTTCATCTTCTTCGGGGTGCGCTGCGAGTAGTCACGCGGCGTGGGGCCGTGGACGACGCCACCGCCGACGAACTGCGGCGCGCGGGTCGAACCCTGGCGGGCACGGCCGGTGCCCTTCTGCCGGTACGGCTTCTTGCCGCCACCGGAGACCTCACCACGGGTCTTCGTGTCGTGCGTGCCCTGGCGCGCGGCGGCCTGCTGGGCCACCACGACCTGGTGCATCAGCGCGACGTTGGCCTGCACGTCGAAGATCTCCTCGGGGAGGTCCACGGTGCCGTCGGCTTTACCGGCCGGGGTCTTCAGCTCGACGCTTGTCATTCGGAGTTACCACCCTTCGCGGCGCTGCGCACGAACAGCAGGCCGCCCTTGGGACCGGGCACGGCGCCCTTGATCAGCAGCAGGCCGTCCTCGGCACGCACGGCGTGCACGGTCAGGTTCTGCGTGGTGACCCGGTCGTTGCCCATCCGGCCCGCCATGCGCAGGCCCTTGAAGACGCGGCCGGGGGTGGCGCAGCCACCGATCGAACCCGGCTTGCGGTGCACGGCCTGGGCACCGTGGCTCGCGCCCTGGCCCTTGAAGCCGTGGCGCTTCATGACACCCGCGTAGCCCTTGCCCTTGCTGGTACCGGTCACGTCGACCTCGACGCCGGCGGCGAACACCTCGGCGGTGATCTCCTGGCCGACCTCGTAGGTCTCGGCGTCGGTGGTGCGCAGCTCGGCGAGGTACCGGCGCGGCGTCACGCCCGCCTTGTCGTAGTGGCCGGTGCGCGGCTTGTTCACCTTGCGCGGGTCGACCGCGCCGAACGCCAGCTGCACGGCCTTGTAGCCGTCCTTCTCCTGGGTCCGAACCTGGGTGACCACGTTCGGACCGGCCTTCACGACGGTGACCGGGACAACCCGGTTCTGCTCGTCGAAGACCTGGGTCATGCCGAGCTTGGTGCCCAGGATGCCCTTCATCTGCCTGTCAGACATGAGTCTCTTATCTCCGCCGCTCGCCCAACGCTTACTGGATGTTGACGTCGACGCTCGCCGGCAGGTCGATGCGCATGAGCGCGTCGACCGTCTTCGGCGTCGGGTCGAGGATGTCGATCAGACGCTTGTGCGTGCGCATCTCGAAGTGCTCGCGCGAGTCCTTGTACTTGTGCGGCGAGCGGATGACGCAGTAAACGTTCTTCTCGGTGGGCAGCGGCACCGGCCCGACAACCCGGGCGCCGGTGCGCGTGACCGTCTCCACGATCTTGCGCGCCGAGGTGTCGATCGCCTCGTGGTCGTAGGCCTTGAGCCGGATGCGGATCTTCTGTCCCGCCATGGTGGCTGCTCGTTCCTTGTCGTCTCGTGCCGCTATCTCACAAACCCCGCCCGGATGTCGCCACCCTGGTTGGGTTTCCGCAGTTCAACGGCCCTGTCCCCGGTCCACGCGGTCGGGCGTGTCGCGCCCGACGCACAGACGGATCCCGCGGGATCGTCGTCTTGCCTGGTCTTCCTCAACGTGAGGAGGCTATGAGCCGGCTGGCCGTCTCACCGCCTTTGCCCGCTCGCCTACCCGAAGGAAGAGGCTCGGCGGACCGTGGCCACTCGCGCCAGGGCGGCCGGACCCCCGCGGAGAAAACCCCGACGAGGATCGGCCGCCCCAGGACGAGCAACCTGAATAGTGTCGCACACGTGATTTGACGCCCTTGAGCCGGGGGTGTATTACCCCCGGCCGGGGCGTGAAATCACTTGTTGATCTTGGTGACCTGACCCGCGCCGACGGTCCGGCCACCCTCGCGGATGGCGAAGCGCAGACCCTCGTCCATCGCGACCGGCTGGATCAGCTGGACCGAGATGTCGGTGTTGTCGCCCGGCATGACCATCTCGGTGCCCTCGGGGAGGGTCACGACGCCGGTCACGTCGGTGGTGCGGAAGTAGAACTGCGGGCGGTAGTTGTTGAAGAACGGGGTGTGACGGCCACCCTCGTCCTTCGACAGGATGTAGACCCGGCCCTCGAAGTCGGTGTGCGGGGTGGTGGTGCCCGGCTTCACGACGACCTGGCCGCGCTCGACGTCCTCGCGCTTGATACCGCGGACCAGCAGGCCGACGTTGTCGCCCGCCTGGCCCGAGTCGAGCAGCTTGCGGAACATCTCGACACCGGTGACGGTGGTCTTGGTCGACTTCTCGCGGATACCCACGATCTCGACCTCTTCGTTGACGTTGATCTGGCCGCGCTCGACGCGACCGGTCACCACGGTGCCACGACCGGTGATGGTGAAGACGTCCTCGATCGGCATCAGGAACGGCTTGTCGAGCTCGCGCACCGGGTCCGGCACGTTGTCGTCGACGGCGGTCATCAGCTCGAGCACGGCGTCGGCCCACTTCTCGTCGCCCTCGAGGGCCTTGAGACCGGACACGCGCACGACCGGGGCGTCGTCGCCGGGGAACTCCTGCGAGGACAGCAGCTCGCGGACCTCGAGCTCGACGAGCTCCAGGATCTCCTCGTCGTCGACCATGTCGGCCTTGTTCAGCGCGACCACGATGTAGGGCACGCCGACCTGGCGGGCGAGCAGCACGTGCTCGCGGGTCTGCGGCATCGGGCCGTCGGTCGCCGCGACCACGAGGATCGCGCCGTCCATCTGCGCCGCACCGGTGATCATGTTCTTGATGTAGTCCGCGTGACCGGGGGCGTCGACGTGCGCGTAGTGACGCTTCTCGGTCTGGTACTCGACGTGCGAGATGTTGATCGTGATGCCGCGCTGCTTCTCTTCCGGCGCGTTGTCGATCTGGTCGAACGCCCGCGACTCGTTCAGCTCCGGGTACTTGTCGTGCAGCACCTTGGTGATCGCCGCGGTCAGAGTCGTCTTGCCGTGGTCAACGTGGCCGATGGTGCCGATGTTGACGTGCGGCTTGGTCCGCTCGAATTTCGCCTTCGCCACTGGAATGTCCTCCTGGACTGATTTGCTTCGTGCTCAGCGGGCGGCGTGGCTGCCGCCCGCTGAATGTTCCTTCGTCGGTGCTGCGGACGTTCAGGAGAGTCCCTTAATGCCCGCGAGCGCTGGGGGAGTTACTCCCCCGTCGCCTTCGCGATGATTTCCTTCGCGACGTTCGCGGGAACCTCGGCGTAGGAGTCGAACACCATGGAGTAGTTCGCCCGGCCCTGGGTGCGGGACCGCAGGTCGCCGACGTAGCCGAACATCTCCGACAGCGGGACCAGCGCCTTCACGACGCGGGTGCCCGACCGCTCCTCCATGGCCTGGATCTGACCACGGCGGGAGTTGAGGTCACCGATGACGTCACCCATGTAGTCCTCGGGCGTGGTCACCTCGACCGCCATCATCGGCTCCAGGATCACCGGGCCGGCCTTCTTCGCGGCTTCCTTCATCGCCATGGAACCGGCGATCTTGAACGCCATCTCCGAAGAGTCGACCTCGTGGTACGCACCGTCCAACAGGGTGAACTTCAACCCGACGAGCGGGTAGCCGGCCAGGACGCCGTACTGCATCGCGTCCTGCGCGCCCGCGTCCACCGAGGGGATGTACTCCCGCGGCACGCGACCACCGGTCACCTTGTTGTCGAACTCGTAGAGCGCGCCGTCGGTGCGCTCGAGCGGCTCCAGCTTCACGATGACCTTCGCGAACTGGCCGGAACCACCGGTCTGCTTCTTGTGGACGTAGTCGAGCTTGTCGACCGTCTTCTTGATCGTCTCACGGTAGGCGACCTGCGGCTTGCCGATGTTCGCCTCGACCTTGTAGTCGGACTTCATCCGGTTCACCAGCACCTCGAGGTGCAGCTCGCCCATGCCCGCGATGATCGTCTGGCCGGTGTCCTCGTCCAGCTTCACCTGGAACGTCGGGTCCTCTTCGGCCAGCTTCTGGATCGCCAGGGACAGCTTCTCCTGGTCGGCCTTCGTCTTCGGTTCGATCGCGACCCGGATGACCGGCTCGGGGAACGTCATCGACTCCAGCACGATCGGGTTCTGCGGGTCCGCCAGGGTGTCACCCGTGGTGGTGTCCTTCAGCCCGATGACCGCGTAGATGTGACCGACCTGGGCGTCGTCGACCGGGTTCTCCTTGTTGGAGTGCATCTGGAAGATCTTCCCGATGCGCTCCTTGCGCTCCTTGGTCGCGTTGATGACCTGCGCGCCGGAAGCGACCTTGCCCGAGTAGACCCGGATGTAGGTCAGCTTGCCGAAGAACGGGTGCGCCGCGATCTTGAACGCCAGGGCCGCGAACGGCTCGTCGACCGACGCCTTGCGGGTCGCCGGGGTCTCGCCGTCGGGCAGCAGGCCCTCGACGGCCGGGACGTCCAGCGGCGACGGCAGGTAGTCGATCACCGCGTCGAGCATGGGCTGCACGCCCTTGTTCTTGAACGCGGAGCCGGCCAGGACCGGGAACGCCGAGCGCGTGATGACGATCTTGCGGATGCCCGCCTTGATCTCCGCCTCGGTCAGCTCTTCGCCCTCGAGGAACTTCTCCATCAGGGCGTCGTCGGTCTCGGCGACGGTCTCGACCAGCTTCTCGCGGTACTCCGCGGCCCGGTCGGCCAGGTCGGCCGGGATGTCCTCGACGGTGTAGTCCTCGCCCTTCTGGACCTCGCCGCGCCAGACCAGGGCCTTCATGCGGACCAGGTCGACGACGCCTTCGAAGTCGTTCTCGGCGCCGATGGGCAGCTGGATGGCCAGCGGCTTGACGCCGAGGCGCTCCTCGATGGTCTTCAGGGTGTAGTAGAAGTCCGCACCCAGCTTGTCCATCTTGTTGACGAAGCAGATGCGCGGGACGTCGTACTTGTCCGCCTGCCGCCAGACCTGCTCGGACTGCGGCTCGACGCCCTCCTTGCCGTCGAAGACGGCGACCGCGCCGTCGAGCACCCGCAGGTTGCGCTCCACCTCGACGGTGAAGTCGACGTGCCCGGGGGTGTCGATCAGGTTGATCTGGTGGTCGTCCCAGAAGGTGGTGGTGGCAGCCGAGGTGATGGTGATACCCCGCTTCTGCTCCTCCTCCATCCAGTCCATGGTGGCGGCGCCGTCGTGGACTTCACCGATCTTGTAGTTGACCCCGGTGTAGAACAGGATCCGCTCGGTGGTGGTGGTCTTGCCGGCGTCGATGTGCGCCATGATGCCGATGTTGCGGACCTTGTTGAGGTCGGTCAGCACTTCACGTGCCACGAGAATGTTCCCCTGTCTCAAGCGTGGGGCCCGGCATGGCTTGCATCTGATGCCGGGCGGAAATCACCAGCGGTAGTGCGCGAAGGCCCGGTTGGACTCGGCCATCTTGTGCGTGTCCTCGCGACGCTTCACGGAGGCACCGAGGCCGTTGGAAGCGTCCAGGAGCTCGTTCTGCAGGCGCTCGATCATCGTCTTCTCGCGGCGAGCCTGCGAGAAGGAGACCAGCCAGCGCAGCGCCAGGGTCGTCGAGCGGCCCGGCTTGACCTCGATCGGCACCTGGTAGGTGGCGCCACCGACGCGGCGGCTCTTCACCTCGATGGTGGGCTTCACGTTGTCGAGAGCGCGCTTCAGCGTGACGACCGGGTCGGTGCCCGTCTTCTCGCGAGCGCCTTCGAGCGCGCCGTACACGATGCGCTCGGCCAGGGACCGCTTCCCGTCCTTCAGCACCTTGTTCACCAGCTGGGTGACCAGCGGGGAGGCGTAGACGGGGTCGGAGATCAGCGGCCGCTTCGGGGCCGGACCCTTGCGGGGCATTAGCTCTTCTCCTTCTTCGCGCCGTACCGGCTGCGCGCCTGCTTGCGGTTCTTGACACCCTGCGTGTCGAGCGAACCGCGGATGATCTTGTAACGGACACCCGGAAGGTCCTTCACACGACCACCGCGCACGAGCACCATCGAGTGCTCCTGCAGGTTGTGGCCCTCACCGGGGATGTAGGCGGTGACCTCGATGCCGCTGGTCAGCTTCACACGCGCGACCTTGCGCAGCGCCGAGTTCGGCTTCTTGGGGGTGGTCGTGTACACGCGGGTGCACACGCCGCGCCGCTGCGGGCTCCCCTTGAGGGCCGCGGTCTTCTGCTTGGCAGCCTTGTCCTGGCGGCCCTTGCGGACCAGCTGCTGGATCGTGGGCAATGGACCAGCTTCCTGTCGTGATCTGCTTCTTCGTGTCTTCACCGGCCCCCGCGGTCGGGCGTGTCGGCCCGCGTCACGGTCTGACGACCGGTAACTTCCCGGAGGGATTTCCGTCGGAACCCCGACCTGCCGAAGCCGGTGACCGGATGCCTGAGCACCCCGCCCATGCCGCACGGCACGCGGAGCGGCCCGACGCATGCCGGGCACGGTCTCCAAAGATACCCGCCCGGGTCCGGACGGAGCGCGGCGGGGGGTCTGAAGGTCGGCGAACGTCCAGCCTACCCCTCGGCACCGCCCGGCCGGGGGATGTTCCGAAGTCCGGTCGCACCGGTGTGGCGGCCGCACGTGGTGGTTCTGCCCCCGGTGTTCACAACGCGTGTGGACCCCGGGATGTTCCGGCGCGCGGGGGCTCGGCCTGGCGCGTGTGGTCCGCCCGGCGCCGCGGGGATGTCGTGAAAGGGTCGTTCACGGCGTCCGGCGACAGGGCTCCGGCAAAGTCGCCGGGGGCCGACCCGCTCGGTCTGAACCGACCGATGCCAGGCCGCGGCGAGTGGCGCCGGGCGGCCCCGCGGTGTCTTGAATGAGTCATCCAGGACCTCCGAAGACCTGAATGAGTCATTCAGGACGTCGGCGAAGCCGCCGCAGGATGTCATGAAAGGGATGCTCCTATGGATGTCGAGGGGTGAGTTCGAGGCCGTTTGCGGTGATGATCCGGTAGAGCTCCCGGGCGATGTAGCG